>JAHBYU010000001.1 GCA_019635775.1 Rhizobiaceae bacterium
CTCCGTCACGGAGGGGCAGTTCCACGGATAGCGCGTTACCGTCTCTCCGGTAGGAGGAAGGTGGCATGTGAGCTGCAACCCGCACTCCAGACTTGTAAGACATCAAGCGATCGGCAACTGCCCGCATGTACTCAAGCGGCGACTGGCAAGCTCTCTCCCAATACGTCTCGACCCGCTTCAGGTTGAAGGTCTCAGTACCGAAAAGCGGTGATGTACCCGGGAGCAACAATGCTCCCCTCATACGCTCCCTCAAGAAGTTGAATGACGACACGATGTAGGCATCACGATGTGCGGCGTACGTTGCATGTCGAGCGTGTCGGAGCTTCGATGTTTCGATGATGCAGTTGTCGTTGTCGTCGAGGATGTATTCCACCCCGTTGTTCCGGGCTAAAGGGGCCGTCAACAGCCTCTCAACGGGGACGTCGTAACCCACAAGGTCGCGCATAAAACTATGCCTGAAGAACCTAGTTGGATTGAACGATAGGTTCCCACCTACAGTAAAAGCTGTTTGACCGCGATCGTTAACACGTCGATGGATGGAGAGCCGGCCCGCGATCAGGGACAGCCCAGCAGGTGTTCGGTACTTTACGTTAGACTTGGAGCGGAACCGCACGCTGCTTGTAGCTCCTCGCGTCTGCGGCACGTTGAAGAATGCGCCGCGTCCGTCAGGTAGCTCTCTGAAGCGGGTGGAGGCCTCCTCTTCGCCTCTGTATCGGGCAAGGGCGTTCAGCAGTCCGAGACCGTCGAGGTCGTTGCCGTACAGGCGCAAACCATCCCAGTCTATGTCGATCTTGTCCTGCTTTGCAGCTTGCGGGGTGAACTCATGATCTGTGAAAGCATCCCCGAGAGTACCAACCAATAAAGGGTATACCATGTAGGCCCACTGTAACGTCTCCGGCGAGCGAAGATGCTACGACTGCGCATCAGGGTCCAGCAAATGTTCCGTTTTCAGACCCGGGTAACTCAGACGCTGCAGAGCCAGATCAAGCTTGGCCAGAGCTTGACCCGCTCCATAGCGCTCGTCCATGGACCGCTGTGCTCTCCAACCATTGATGGCCTCGCGTAGTTCTAACGGCGCATCAGCGTCTCGTAACGCGTCGTTGAACGAGTTACGGAAGCTATGGAAGACAAGCCTGCGCGGCTTCCAGACCCCCGCCTTTCTTAGGTTGCTAGCGAAGCGCTTGGAGTAGGTGTCTGATGGTTTCTCGCCTGCGCTTCCTACTGTTGCCTCAGGGAAGAGACGACCGTCGGGCTGCTCTGCGGCCCACTTCAAGAACCCGATCCGCTTCAGCATGTTGTGCACGGGGATGCTGCGTACCGCGTTCTTGGTCTTCACCCTCTTCGAGAACCCTGTGCCGGTGTAGTCCGCATGATCCTGATCAGTTACCCGGATGAAGTCGATGCCATCGGCCGAGACAGCAACATCCGCACGCTCCAATTGGAGTATCTCGTTCATCCTCATGCCAGTCCACAACGCGATGATAGGTGCCCAGTACCGATGTCGGCGGACGATGTGAGGACCCGGCGTATGGCATCCATGTTCATCGTCGACGCAACCGTGGAATAGAGGCAGGCCAAAGATCGCGTTCAGATGCGCGACTGTGAAGGGCTCGTAGGTTTGCTCACGAGCTTCATGCTTCTTTCGGAAGCCTTTAGGAACGGCCACCGAGAGACCCTGCCAAGGGTTCTTGTCAAGCCAACCTTCTTGGACAGCGAGGTTGAACGCGCTGTTGAACACTTGAATATGCTTCTGCGCTTCGTCAAAGCGAGCCGCTTTGCACCCAACCTTAAGTTCATGACGCTCAGCGGCCTGTCGAAGCGTTAGGTTCTTGTAGTGCTGGGTCGCGTGCGAGGGGATGGTCGGCAGGAGCGCAACGACTTCCCGGCAGAGCTCACGGGTCACTGAGGTCAAGCCAAAGTCACTTCCCCACTCTTCCTCCAGGCATCGGAAGGGTAGCTTGTACTGAGCTTGCCGTGATTGCGTGACGCTGGAACCGCGCTGTTCCATGAAGAGCGTCTTCAGGTCACGGATGGACTTCAGCGGCTTGGCGGACGTATGACCAAGCTTGTGCGGAGCGGGGCTGCCAAATAGCTCGTCTCTGGAAGCAGGAAGTTCGCCACTCCACAAAGCTTCATACCGGCGTTCAGCCAGCACAAGATCGGCCCGCTCCATCAGTCTGCACAGCAGTTGAAAAGAGCGATCAGACCTGAGGTCGGCGAAGCGCACCAGCAGCTCCCTGTCATCTTCGTCGTGCTTCAGACGGGACAAGACGCCGTGTTCTTGGAGCAACCTCAAGGCGCGCTGCTGGGTCATACGAACCTCTCCGGAAGCGGCGCGGATCGCCCATGTCACCGCATCGCCTGCATCGGCAAGTAGCTCAGTGTACCCGGGTTCATCGGGATCGGCGAAGTAGGCTCCACCTTGCAGGTTATCGGTATGACGTGAATTGAAGTATATAAGCGCAAAGTGCTGAGCAGCCTCTGCCGTCAACGTGGCAGAGGCTTGCGGTTGTTGCCGACTAACTCCAAGCCGCGTCAACTCAGCATCGGTCTTAAACGCAAACTGGTTTGCTTTCTGCTTTAGTTCGCTAGCAGTTGAGTACCGCACCCGCTCAACGAACGCAGTCTTGCCCGCCAGTTTTTGGAGCTTGGCAGGGATGTTCCGCTTGAACTTCTGATCGCCCGGCTTGCCGACAAGATACTTTGGTTTGGCCACGTCTTCCATCCTCGAAAGGTACCAGACAAAGGTACCGGTTGCGAGAAGAAAGCCGTTCAAAACCAAGCTTTTGTAGGCTTATCAGTCCTTTAGGAGGTGACTGGTAGCGGAGGAGGGATTTGAACCCCCGACACAAGGATTATGATTCCTCTGCTCTAACCAACTGAGCTACTCCGCCATACCGGAAGGGTCGCTGTAGCGACGCTCCCGCCAAGGTCGGGCGGATATACGGTTCGAGTACCGAACCTGTCAAGCTCGCAAGACGATATGCGGCCTTGGCTTTCTGCCACCCCATCTGCATGAGATGCCGGTTATGCCGCGGGGCTGCCTGACGCCCGAACTCATAACGCCACACGCGACATTCAATTGCGCCGATTTATCACCAGGAGCTGCTTTGCAGCCATACGACTTGAGTTCGGGGGGCAGCACCGCTATGTGTCCGCCACAATTTCCTGAGTTGGCTTTGATGAAACCGCGCATAGCAGTCCTCGGTTGCGGCTACTGGGGCTCAAACCACATCCGCACTCTGAAAGGTCTCGGCGCGCTGCATGCCGTGTCCGACATGAACCGCGCGCGCGCTGAAGGGTTTGCCTCCGAACAGGGCTGCCTTGCGATTGATCCCGACGAGTTGTTCGATCGCGAGGACGTGGACGCCATTGTCATGGCCCTTCCGCCGCAATTCCACTCCGAGCTGGCTGTGCGCGCCGTCGAAGCCGGAAAAGACGTTCTGGTCGAGAAGCCGATCGCGCTGACTGTTGCTGACGGAGAGCGGGCCGTTGCCGCGGCCAGGAATCGATCCCGCATCTTCATGGTTGGACATGTGCTTCGCTTTCATCCGGCTTTCGAGCAGCTCAAGGCCCTGATCGATGCGGGTGACATCGGAGAGGTGAAGTATATCCACTCCCATCGCCTCGGACTGGGCAAATTCCATACGGAGAACGACGCGCTCTGGGATCTAGCGCCGCACGACCTTTCGATGATCCTTGCGATCACCGGGGTGCCTCCCTTGGAGGTTCGGGGAGAGGGCGCCGCCCTGCTCGACCACCTCTCTGATTTCGCTCATGTCCACATGCGCTTTCCAAACGGCATTCGCAGCCACCTTTTTACGTCTCGCCTGAATCCCTACCGCGAGAGGAAGTTGACCGTGGTGGGGACGAAGGCGATGGTCGTGTTTGATGATGTGGAGCCCTGGGAGCGCAAGCTGGCCGTTTATCGGCATGCTGTCTGGCAGGATAGCGGGCACTGGGCGTTCACAGCCAACGAGCCTTCTTATGTCGAAGTCGAACAAGGCATGCCGTTGACGCGTGAACTCGAGCACTTCATCGATTGCGTGGTGACGAGGGCTGAACCCCGCACAGGCGGCGAAGAGGCGATAACCGTTCTGAAGATACTTACGGCCGGCACCGTCGTGCACGTCTGACTATTGCGCTGGAACGCCGTTACGAAGCCCTTCCAGCCTCGCGAGCATGGCCTCTGCCTCCTGGCCGCGCTCTGACCTGTCAATGAAGCCGCCACCGAGTACGCGTGCGTCGTTGCCGTCGCTCTCGTAGAGCACACATGCCTGTCCGCGGGCAATTCCTGACTCGCCCTCGCCAAGCTCCACCCAGACGGACGAGCCGTCGGCATGCAGAACCGCCGGACGAGGAGGACGAGTCGAGCGAACCTTGGCGTAAAGCTCCACGCCCTCCGCAGGCATGTCTGTGAGCGGAACGTCACCGAGCCAATTCGTGTCACGAAGAAAGACGCGGCGCGTTTCTAGCGCTTCGCGCGGTCCCACGACAACCCGACTGCGCCCGGCGTCGATGTGGATGACGTATAGAGGCTCGCCCGACGCGATGCCGATGCCACGCCTCTGGCCGACCGTGTAGCGCAGTATGCCGTCATGCCGCCCGAGGATCCGCCCGTCGATATGGACGATGTCGCCGGGATTCGCGGCAGCAGGCCTGAGCTTTTCGATGATGTCGGAATACTTTCCCTGCGGCACGAAGCAGATGTCCTGGCTATCGGCCTTGGCAGCCACGACCAGCCCCATCTCCTCGGCGATCGCGCGCACCGCGGGCTTGGACATGCCGCCCAACGGAAAACGCAGATAATCGACCTGCGCCTGTGTCGTGGCGAAGAGGAAGTAGCTCTGGTCGCGGTCGGCGTCGACCGGACGGTAGAGGGCACGGTGCATGCCGTTCGGGCGGCTACGAATATAGTGGCCGGTGGCGAGCGCGTCAGCGCCCAGTTCCTTCGCCGTGGTTAGCAGGTCGGCAAACTTGACGGTCTGGTTGCAGGATACGCAGGGAATAGGCGTTTCACCCGCGACATAGCTTGCGGCGAAGGGGTCTATCACTGCCTCGCGGAAGCGCTGCTCGTAGTTCAGCACGTAATGAGGAATGCCCAGGGTCTCGGCGACTCTTCGCGCGTCGGCAATGTCCTGTCCCGCGCAGCATGAACCGGTCCGATGAACTGCAGCGCCGTGATCGTAGAGCTGAAGTGTCATGCCAACGACATCGTAGCCTTCCCGCTTTAGCAAGCCGGCCACGACGGACGAATCGACGCCGCCCGACATCGCGACGACGACACGGGTATCTTCCGGCCTTCCGGGAAGGTCGAGGCTGTTCATCAACATGGTGTCCATTGCTGGCGGCCAATGCCGCTTGCCGGAATATAGGTCAACCCGGGTCTTTACGCCAACCGGACCTGCAACTGAGAGAAATGGGCCGGTGCCTCAAGTCTTAATGAAATCCCTAACGCGGGATTCAGGAACCTTACTTACGCATTAGGAAACGCTTAGGCAATTTTTAAAGCTGTGGCCGTAATGTGACAAGCGTTGCGTCTGTAGCGTTGTAGTTGCGTAGAGAGTTGAGATGACCGATCTTATTAGACCGCGCGTCAAATACGTGATTGGCCCGGACGGAAGTCCGCTTACGATTGCGGATCTCCCGCCTTCCAACACAAGGCGTTGGGTCATCCGCAGGAAGGCCGAGGTTGTTGCCGCCGTGCGAGGGGGTCTGCTCAGCCTGGAGGAGGCCTGCCAGCGCTACAAGCTGACCACCGAGGAGTTCCTGTCATGGCAGGCCTCCATTGATGAATATGGCCTTGCAGGCCTGCGCACGACGCGCATACAGCAATATCGACACTAGCTGCTTGTTTCCCGGCTCCGTTTCAGCAGCGTTAATGCTGTCGCGGTAAGCAGGGCGGAAGCCGCGAAAAACCAGAGCCCGGGTTGCGTGATCGCGGTCGCCAGGCCACTGGTCTTTGCGGCAAATATGACAAGCGCGACAAGCATCACGTCCAGCATCGACCAGTTCGACAGAGCTCCCAGCCATGCCGGGATCCGCTCGGTATTTCCTGGACCGCCATATGCAATGACATGCAGTAGTGCGAGTTTCACGCAGGGCAAGGCCATCGAGAAAAGCGCGATGATCGCCGCCAGCAGCATTTCCTCGTTTGCCCACAGATCGCCTACAATGCGTAGCAGGGAAGGCTCATCCGTAAGGAAATAAAGCCTTTCAACCCTGACAAGAGGCAGGACAAGCCCGAAGCCGAGCGACAGGGTTGCGGCCAGCAATACGAGGGGAACTGCAAAGCGCATCCGCTTCGAATATCGCAAGCGGGCAGGGGGATAAAGTGGACCTGGGGAACTAGGCCCGTTATTTCGTTCGGACGCTATCCCCGCTTATGAGCCGTGCCTGCGGCACGCACCGATCAAGGTCGGTGACCCGCTTATTCAAACCGGTGATTCAGCCGATCATCGCGCTGCGCAGGCCAGCATCGCCGTCGCGATTCTTGGCATCCCGCGATTCCAGGGCCTCCGCCTTGGAAAGCTCCGCTTCAGCTTCGGAGAGTATGGTTTCAGCCAGGTTCTTCTGCTGGAGGAGGTCCTGCTGGGAGTTGTACAAATTGTCCCTGCGCTGGCGCGCAGCCTTGGCGAAGGTCGGATAGGCGAAATGATTGGTGTCGGTGATGCCGGCTTTCTTTTCTTCGGCGGCGATCTGCAGATCGAGTTCGCTTGCCATGCGCTCGAACTCCGCGATCATCATGTCGAGCTGCGACAATTGCCTGCGCTTTTCGTTCACCTGAAACTGCTTCAGCCGAACAAGGTTGTCACGTGTCTTCATCGTCCGAAACTCCCGGCTACGCTGACGCATTCTAAAACTACCGTCTCGCGTCGGCGACGGTTCCGACCGGGTATCATAGGAAACAGAATCCTAAGATATTTTGCCGACGGTAACCATTCGTTTACGCGCATTGTTAATCATACGTGTCAGGACTTAAGGCGGGGTAAAAATCCGGGTTCGCAAACACTTCGAATTCAACGCTTCGGATCTCTCCGCTTATGGAACTTCGTTAATGTAACGCATGAGCAGTCGTAGCGTTAGATTCAACTTTAGATTCAAGATGGTGTATCAGGCTGCTAAATTATTGGTTTCCGCTTGCCAAACTGAATTAGGTTTTGTTAACCATTCAATGGCAGCTTCTGATTCAGGCATGAACTGCTCCGATACCGGGTGCCTCCTGAGACGGTCCGGCAGCAGAAAAGGGGAATAGAATGCGTGTTCTGCTGATAGAAGATGACAGTGCGACCGCCCAGAGCATCGAACTGATGCTCAAGTCGGAAAGCTTCAATGTTTACACGACCGACCTCGGCGAGGAAGGCGTGGATCTGGGCAAGCTTTATGACTACGACATCATACTGTTGGACCTGAACCTCCCCGACATGTCGGGCTATGAAGTCCTGAGAACCCTTCGGCTCTCGAAGGTGAAAACCCCTATTCTGATCCTCTCCGGTATGGCCGGCATCGAGGATAAGGTTCGCGGCCTCGGCTTTGGCGCCGACGACTATATGACGAAGCCCTTCCATAAGGACGAGCTCGTTGCCCGCATTCATGCGATCGTGCGTCGTTCCAAAGGGCATGCCCAGTCGGTGATCCAGACAGGCGACCTGATCGTCAATCTCGACGCCAAGACGGTTGAGGTCGGCGGTCAACGCGTGCACCTGACCGGCAAGGAATACCAGATGCTGGAACTGCTTTCGCTTCGCAAAGGCACGACCCTCACCAAGGAAATGTTCCTCAACCATCTTTACGGTGGCATGGACGAACCGGAACTGAAGATCATCGACGTGTTTATCTGCAAGCTGCGCAAGAAGCTCGACGCAGCATCCGGCGGCCAGAACTACATTGAAACGGTTTGGGGCCGCGGCTACGTCTTGCGCGAACCGGAAGATATTCGCGAAAGCGCCTGACCTACACGCAGATCGCCTTCCAAGACCCGGCCCTGGTGCCGGGTCTTTGCATTTCAAGCCGTTCAAATAAAAGGGTTTTCAGGTCAGGCGGCGTTTTCCAGAACGCGAAAACGATCCAGCAATTGAGGCCGGTTGAACGGCTTGAGCAGATAGCCCTGCGCGCCTGCGCGCTTGGCGCGCATGATCGCGGCTATATCTACCTCGGTGAGGCAGACGGCGATCTGCGGTTTCAGCGCACTTTCTATGCCGCGCACCCTGCGAATGAATTCCACGGTGGTCATGTCGGGAAGGGCGCCGTCGACAACGATTATCTCGGGCATGTCAGCGGCACACATCGCGATGGCGTCGAAGCCGGTAGAAGCTTCCAGTATCTGAAGGTCCGGCCCGCCAAGGATACGTTTGGCCACCTTCCGGATGACAGACGAATCATCGACGAAAAGGCAGCGTTTCATTTCCCGTGACCTCTGCTTTTTGGCCGCCGGAGGATCAGGTCCGGCACAATGCAGGGACGATAGGACGCTTGCGTAAACAACCTGCGAAACGGTTAGGTAAAGATTTCGAAAAACGTCAGTTTTGCGAGGCCGTCAGGACGATTTCTTCGGCCGTGGCGTGGATCGAAATTTTCATGTTCGCCTCGCGGGCTAGAAGCAGCGTGTAATATGGCTGAACGGAATGCGCGTCGATTGGCTCTTCCGGCTTGTGACCGGAATGCAACTCCAGGAATTTCGGAGGAACGCGCAGCATGGGCCCGCTGGAGGCCAGCGAAAACTTCGGTTGCGTGTCAACATCCTCAAGGGTGACAGTTATCTTGCCACCACGCGGGATAGCTGCAAGCGCGACGAGAACGAGGTTCAGAAGCAGCTTGACCTGATTTTTCGGCAAAAGTGCGCGTGCGCCGTTCCATACCAATTCGGGCTTTTCGTTTTTGAGGAAGGCGGCTGTGACAGCTTCTGCGTCTCCGGTATCGATTTGCATGCCAGCCGACCCGGCAGCACCGAATGCGATGCGGGCAAATTGCAGCCTTGCCGAGGCATTTTTCGCACTCTGGCGGATAAGGTTCATGGCGTCTTCATCCGCGCCACCCTCGTCGAGCAACTCAAGCCCGTTGTTGATGGCACCGACCGGCGAAATGATGTCGTGGCAGACGCGGCTGCAAAGAAGCGCCGCCAAATCGGGCGCCGAAAGCGTGAAAAGGTCAGACATTAAACGTTGATCCCCTGTCGAAAAATAGTCCCGGTCTTCTCCCAGCGCGAATCAGATGCATTCCCCCAAGCGCAATTGGTATACAGGCTCTCCATCAGCGGCAAGGATTCTGGGGGTCAAGACGCATCCCGTGCCTTCGATCCGCCATCTTCGCCATGCTTAACAGTTGGAAAAGGAATGGGGCATAGTTTGTCCGTATTCATCAGGCGGCCGGAAGAGTCGCAAAAGGGTAAAGGCGTCGGCGGAATCGCTCCCGGACGGAGATTTGGAAGCATGTTTTCCCGACTGAAACACCGGATACCTTTCCGGATTTTGGCATCGCTGTTTGCGTTGGCTTGTATGCTGGCTTTCTCGGCTTCGCCTTCGCGCGCGCAGGAATATACCGCCGAGGAAATCGTCGAATCGGGCCATCGTTTCTTCGGCTCGACATCGGGAGGGCTCGCCAGCGTGGTCGAGCATGTCTTCTCGTCGTATGGCCTCCCCAACGGCTATGTTCTGGGCGAAGAAGGGTCCGGGGCGATCGTCGGGGGCCTGACCTATGGCGAAGGAACGCTCTACACGAAGAACGCCGGGGACCACAAAGTGTTCTGGCAGGGTCCTTCGCTAGGATGGGATTTCGGCGGGCAAGGCTCGCGTACGATGATGCTGGTCTACAATCTTGATGACGTTCCCAATCTTTACAACCGCTTCGCAGGCGTCGCAGGGTCGGCCTATGTCGTCGCGGGCCTTGGCTTCAACGTCCTGAAGAACGGCAATATCCTGCTGGTCCCCGTCAGGACGGGAGTTGGGGCGCGCCTCGGTGTCAATGTCGGCTATCTGAAGTTGACCGACCGACCCACCTGGAATCCTTTCTGAAATAGCCCTACGCTACTATCATCGAGAATATGGCGGCGTTGGCCGCCGTATTCCGTTTTAGGCAGGCGCAAGCCAACCGTATTATTTTCTGAAGTTCGTTCCAGGCACTGGATTTCAGGTTCAGCCGCTGGCACAAGCGGTTCAGGCTCGCATTACCGCCGCGAACGGAAGAACCATGCAGTCCAGCCTCATCTTTATCCTCGGATTCCTTTCCGCCGGCCTGATTGCGCTGATCGTCGCGCCCGTGGCGTGGCGCAGAGCTGTCGAGCTGACGCGCAGGCGGATAGAGGCGTCCGTTCCGTTGACGCAGGCGGAGATCGAGGCCGACAAGGATCGGATGCGCGCGGAATTCGCCATGGCTACCCGCCGCCTGGAGATCAACTTCAAGAATTTCCGCGAGAAGGCCGCCGCCCAGATCGTTGAGATCAATCGCAATCGCGAAGAGCTGAAGACGCTCATGGCTGAGCGTACGGAGCGCCATGAAGCATTGACGCGTCTTGAGTTGCAGTCGGGTGAGATACGTGCCGAATTGCGCAAGCGGGAAGACGAGTTGCAGATCCTCACCGACAGGCTAGACCAGGCTGAAGGGCTTCTGGAGCAGCGGGCGGCCGAGATCGAGAAACTAGGGCGCATGTATGACGAGGCCAGCTTCGCGGCCTCGAATCGGCAAGTTGAAGTGGCTGCGCGTGAAAGTGAGATCGAGAAACTGAACAGCGAGATGGCGGCGCTGCGCAGCGAAAGACGGGATGCGGACCGCAAGAACCAGGAGACGATCGCGCAGAATCGCGGCGCGCATGAAGCGCTCAAAGCCGAACAGGAACGGGCCCTTGCACTTGAGGCCCGGATCGAGAGGCTGCTTGCGACCATCGCTGACAGAGACGAAAAACTTGACCGCCGAGAGCGCGAGGCAGGCCGGATGCGTGAGACCGTAAGGGCGACCTCCGATGCCGAAGAGGGATTGCAGTCGCAGATCGCGGAAGTCCAAGCGGAAAAGGCCCGTCTGGAAAGCGAAAATGCGGAACTGTCCGAGCAACTTGCAAGCTATGTCTCCGGTGCGAAAAGCAAGGAGATGGAGCGCCTTATCGCAAAGGTGTCGGCTGACCGTGAACTTCTCGAGGAGCGCGTGAAGGCTCTGACGCGTGAGAACCGCAAACTGAAAGTAGACGTGGCAGTCCACGAGCGGACCAAATCAGACGAGTGGAGCGGCGAGAAAAAGGAAAGCGCCCGGCTGCGCGAGAAGATGAATGAACTTGCCGCGGAAGTCATTCGCCTGACGGCTGCTTTGGAGGGGCCTGACTCGCCGATCGAAAAAGCTCTTGGGCCGGTCGATGAAACGCATCATGACAACGGACGAAAGGCGTCCAGCCTGGCGGAGAAGGTGCGCGAGCTGCAGAAGGCTGCTGCAACCAGCTAATGGCTTTCGACGGTCCGGAAGTGGTGGAGCGCAATTGCCGATGCCGCCGCAACATTCAGGCTGTCGAAGCCGTCGGCCATGTCGATACGGACGGTGCGAAGGCGGCACATGATTGTGTCAGGCAGTCCCGGACCTTCCGCGCCGAGATAGATCGCGACCCTTGCCGACCGCGAAGTTGAGCGGATTTCCGTGACGCCGGCTGGAGAAAGCGCGACCTGATCGAAGGCTTCCGCTTCCAGCAATTGGACAAGCATGTCGGTTTCCAACGCGACAGCGAAAGGAATCTTCAGCGCAGCACCTACCGATACACGGATCGCCTTTCGATAAAGAGGATCGCAACAGCCTTTGTCGAGCAGGATCGCATCCGCGCCGAAAGCTGCGGCGTTTCGAAAGATCGCACCGACATTGTCGTGGTTGGACAGACCAACCAGCACGACGACCAACGCGTTGCGGGGAAGGGCAGCCAGGATTTGCGAAGGCGTTTCTGCTGCGCGCTTGCGTCCGATCGCGAGAATACCCCGGTGGATGTGGAAACCCGCGATGGCGTCCATCACCTGCTGCGAAGCGACGTAGACCGGCATCGCCGCTGGAGCCTGACCGAGCGTGTCCGTCAGGCCTGCAAGGCGGTTTTCCAGCACGAGCACGGATTCGGCGTCGAAGCGTCTGGCCGAAAACAGAACGTTTAGAACTACCTTGCCCTCGGCGATGAAACGACCTTCCCGTCCCGCCAGATCGCGCTCTCTGATCGCGACATAAGGGGCGACGCGCGGGTCATCTGGCGTCTCAATCCGAATGATATTGTGGTCCACGATTTATCCCTGGGTTTCCAGCGTCGAGCCGCAGGGGTTAGCAACCACCGAAAGGACGAGAAGGCAATGGCGACGCCGGCACTTCAGGCACGTGGAAGGTCAGGTGGGTTAGGGTTGGTCGAAAATCTGGTCGAGCGTCTGAAGCACCTGCCGCACGGGCTCGGAACTGCAGGAATAGTAGATCATCTGGCGCTCGCGACGAGTCTCTACCAGATTTGATCCGCGCAGCTTGGCGAGATGCTGGGAAAGCGCGGACTGGCTCAACGAAACCTTGTCGGCCAATACGCCAACCGTTACCTCGCCCTCCAGCAAATGGCTCAGTATCGCCAACCTCTTCTCATTGCCAATGAGTGATAAAAGCTCGGCGGCGGCCTCGGTATTCACCATCAGATTTTTCGTCACCATCCAGTCCCCTGCGCCGTTTTCGTGCGGACGCCGAGGCGACACTTCCGAATTCCTGGCATTAATGCAGGCGCGCCCTACCGGTTCCCGCGCCCAGATCGAAAGGCTATCGCAACAAGTCAGATTCGCAAGATACGTGATGGCGTGATTAGAAAACGTGATCACCTGGCCTAAGCTTCGCCGCGCGCCTGTTTGGCCATCGCCACAAGAATCTGACGCATCTCGGCAACATCCTTGAGGGGTGACGGGAAGAAGACGCGCCGGGTCTCATCCCCTGCCATGATGTCGAAGCCATCCGCATCGATGCCTGTCATGATCCAGCCGAGCCCGTCCGCTCTGGCGAAATGGCGGGCATAGTTCGCGATAGCATCCAGATGGTCAACGTTCATGTGGTCGACAGCACGTTGTTCCGCAGCCGCCAGATCGTCTACCACCTGGCCGCTCAAAATGAGATCCTGGCGTGCAAGAAGATACGTCTTGCCAAATCCACCGTTCAGGCTCGCACGCTGGACTTCGAGTCGAAACAAGGAAAAGTCGCCAAGACCTGCATATAGTCTGGCTTTGGGATTGCGGCTCAGATAGCGCCACTCGACACGGGCATGTTCAGTCGTGCCTCGCTCCAAGTGAACTGCGCGGCAGAAGAGCGTGATGCGCGGATGAGCAAGCGGATCGCCCTTGCCTGGCTCGCCGAGGAGAAGCGAGCAGCGCGGGTCAGACTGGATCGCCTTCGTGTGGGCGGAAAGGCCGGAGATCAGGATAGTAGGCGTCCCGTCCGAATCCGTCGCGACTCCCACGCGACTGGCGAGTGGAACACCAGTCTCTGCTTCAAGCGCCGCCAGCGCTCCAAAACGTGCGGTCCGGACGAGTCTCTTCGCCAGCCCTATCGCTTCTGCGTCGGTTTCCCGGATCACATCCTTGGGTTTGTCGTTCATCCCTACACCGAACCGGACAATTTCTGTCCGGTTATCGCCTTGCCCTGAATTCCTGGCAAGGAGGATCTGGAGTGAACCTGTCCCTCAGATACAGGCCGTCGCTGTACCAGAAATCGTGAAGCGGTCGGCGTGTTGAACGTCTCCCTGGAAGTCAGAAAGCGAGCCTGGGACAATCTCGATTGCAAGGATACGCGCTGGATCGACGGGGCGTGGCATGGTGAGGTGGCCGCGCGGCACTCGCCGGAAGCCCAAAGGCCCATAGTAAGGCTCGTCGCCTACCAACAGGATCAGCGGCATCGCGGCCTGTTCCGAAGCCTGCACTGCCAGTCGGACGAGCTTGCGCCCGATACCAAGGTTCTTGAACGCAGGCCGCACGGCAAGCGGTCCGAGGAGCAGCCCTGTTCCCTTTCCAGCCGCGACCCTGGTCATGCGCACAGAGGCGATGACGGCTGCGTCATGAAGGGCGACAAAAGACAATGCGCGTTCGTGAGGTCCGCCTTCGCGGATCTTGTATGCCGCCCGGACGAAGCGTCCAGGTCCGAACGCCTCCTCGTTTATGTGTTCTATTTCGACATCGTGGGCCGGGGATTCCGGCAGGTAGGTTACATCCGTGATCATGGTCTCGTCCGGTCGAGGAGGAAGGGAATGCCGCGAAGGCGCGGCGGGCCATCGGCGCTTCAGGCGCGGGCTTCCATTCGTCGTCGGTTGATCCAGATTACGAGCATGGCGCCCGCTACCATCATTTCCGGGATGCGTCTATGGCCTTTCTTCGTCGGGTAACAGAGTGTCCAACAAAGTGATCCTGTGCATTTCCCGGCCCGCACCCTAGATAGTGAGGCTTGAACACAGGGAACGGATTTGATGGGACTTCTGGTTGACGGAAAATGGGTCGACAAGTGGTACGACACCAAGGAAACCGGCGGCAAGTTCGTGCGTCAGGATTCCAAGTGGCGCGATTGGATCACCCGGGACGGTGCACCTGCCGAGGGGCGCACACGGGGCTTCAAGGCAGAGCCGGGGCGTTATCACCTCTATGTCTCGCTTGCCTGTCCCTGGGCGCATCGCACGCTGATCTTTCGCAAGCTGAAGAAGCTGGAAGAGATAATCTCCGTTTCCATCGTCCACCACTACATGGGCAAGGATGGCTGGACGTTCCTGGCTGAAGATGGCGCAACCGGCGATACGCTTTACGGTCTGGCTTTCCTGCATCAGATCTACACCAAGGCGGATCCGGCCTATTCGGGGCGTGTCACCGTGCCGGTTCTTTGGGACAAGCAGGAGCAGACCATTGTCTCCAACGAGTCTTCTGAAATCATACGCATGTTGAATTCGGCCTTTGACGAATGGGGCGATGCATCCATCGACCTTTACCCCAAGACGTTGCGGGACGAGATCGAGCAGATCAATGCGCTGGTCTATCCGTCCATAAACAATGGCGTGTATCGGGCAGGTTTCGCGACGAGTCAGCAGGCCTATGAGGAGGCGTTCACTGAGCTTTTTGACGCCCTGGACTCAACGGAAGAGAGGTTGTCGACAAGACGTTATTTGACCGGCGATCGTCAGACCGAGGCCGACTGGCGGCTCTTTACGACGTTGGTACGCTTCGATCCCGTCTATGTCGGGCACTTCAAATGCAATTTGAGACGGATCGCAGACTATCCCAATCTGTCGAACTATGTTCGCGATCTTTATCAGGTGCCGGGCGTTGCCGGCACCGTCAACCTGCATCACATAAAAGCGCACTACTATGGGAGTCACGCGACTATCAATCCGACCGGAATCGTGCCGGTCGGGCCGGAGATCGACTACTCAAAGCCGCATGATCGCGGCCGCTTTTGAAGGCCAAACGCCTGCAATATCCTACCAGTCTGACGAGGCCGGAACAGCGCGGAACACTTCCTCTATGCGACGCAGGGTTGCTGGCGTTGTGCCGACAGGCAGCCGGTCGAGCGGGAAGAACCCGGCTTCTGCGATTTCCCTGTCCGGGAGCTTAGGGCCAGCCTGACGAAAGGTGTCGATGAGGTAGAATGCCACGTGATCGCGCCGGCTTGCGCGGCGATTGAAGTGAATGGATCTCAGGACGGGTTTGCCTGTGATCTCTATGACGCCCTCCTCGAACAATTCCCGTTCAAGCGCCTCCATCGCTGTTTCGCCGACTTCAACGCCGCCACCGGGCAATTGCCAACCCGGTACATATGTGTGCCGTATCAGGAAGACAGAGTTGTTCTCGCGGTCATGGACGAGGCCCCTTACTCCGAATGTGACCGGTCTTTTCAGGCGGAAATAGAGATGAAAGAGCCTAGCTCTGAAGCCAGGCCAACCGGTTTGTCGAAATGCTTCTTCCTGTTCGCGGGTCACAGGTAATTTCCTTCGCGGAAAATCGCCGGGTAGAAAGCCACCGCCTCGTAACTTAAAACGCTAGCATGTTCAGGCTTGCCCATATTTCCGACGTCCATCTTGGTCCCTTGCCGGATGTAACTTATCGCGACCTAGCGTCAAAGCGCATGGTCGGCTACGTGAACTGGCAACGCAATCGCCGTCACATCCTCCACGACAGCGTAATCGGGCACCTTGTCGCGGACATCAAGGCACATGAGGTGGATCACCTTGCCGTCACCGGCGATCTCGTCAACCTAGCGCTCGACGCCGAGATCGAACTGGCCAAATTATGGCTGGAAACCTTGGGTCCGCCTGAAAACGTGTCGGTCGTTCCGGGTAACCACGACGCCTATGTGCCGGGCGCATTCGACAAGGTCTGTCGCTTCTGGGCGGCCTGGATGACTGGCGATGGCCATTTGGCACATGTTGACCGGCATTCCTTTCCTTATTTGAGGATCAGGGAAGAGGTGGCGCTGATCGGAGTGTCTTCAGCCCGCGCGACGGCACCGTTCATGGCAAACGGGTTCTTCCGTGACGACCAATCTCATCGATTGGGCGCTCTTCTGGACAAGACCGCAGCGAAGGGGCTTTTCCGGGTGATCATGATCCACCATCCGCCTGTGCGCGGTGCCGTTGCCCAACACAAGCGGCTGTTCGGTATTGGCAATTTTCAAAAGACCATCTTGAGACACGGCGCGGAACTCGTGCTGCATGGCCACTCGCACGAGCCCACGCTCAACTGGATAAGAGGAAAAGGTGACCGATGGGTGCCGGTGGTTGGTGTCGCCGCCGCCGGACAGTCCTTTGGCGGCTCGCACCCGCCCGGACAATGGAATCTGCTTGAGATCGCAGGTGGCCGCGATGCCTGGACGTTGCAACTGGTCCGTCGTGGATCGGCAGGGCCGACAATACCGGTAAGCGAATTGGCTCGGGTTGCGCTGATCGGGAACCCTGACGACGCTACCATCATGCCAGATGGCTTTACGGTGCGGCCGTGAAAGTCGTCATGAGACGGTCCCAGAGCGTCATGACCGTCGCGATCAAGCCAACCAGCGCGCCAGCTGCTACGAGTCCCAAGCCTGACAAAAAGGCCGGCCAGCCGGCGCGTCGCACGATTGTGTCGGGCTCGCCTGCCGAAAGAGTGGCGTGCGACCCGGTTCGCAGAACTTCGGGGCCGCCTTCCATAAGGCGCTCGCGTTCCACAAGGCGTTCGGCAACGTAGCGCGCCACCATGTCGGCGACAGGCTTGATCGCCGTGTCTTCCGCCACAACGATGCGGCCCGCCCGCGTATCCTTGACGAAACGATAGGTCCGGCGGTCGCGCGCCATCGCAACGTGACTGATCGCATCGATCCACAGGCGCGGCTTCAGGCCTGATGAAATGCTGAAATCGAAAAGATCGATGTCCGCCGGAATTTCCGCGAAAAGCGGTTCAAGCTCCTGAGCCATCAGTTCCAGCCGTGTGCGGCTTGCCTCGCGCAACTCGACAACGACGTCGTCGCGATCTGCCATCGCGTTCTTGACCTCCCGAACGACATCGTTCAGGCGGCGGACTGTCGTCACTTCCTTGCTGTCAGCCCTGTCGCTCATGGTCCCGACCCGAAACGTGGTTAACCAACAGCTAATTTGGGCTTTTTTCGGAAAGGCTCAAGCGCGAAAGCGCCCGAGCCTTCCGTAGAGGCTATCTGGAAGCCAATATCCGGTTCGCTGCCGATGTCACCGCCTCGAGAGAAGCAGCGACAATGTTGGTATTGATGCCGGCGCCGAACATCGTGCCCCCGGGGAACTCCATTTCAACATAGCAGATCGCGGCCGCATTCGATCCGTGCTGGATGGAGTGTTCGGAATAGTCCCGGACCGAGAGTTGTACGCCGACGTGGCGGGACAGCGCATCGACAAATCCGTCGATGGGGCCGTTGCCGTGCCCTTCGATGACCTTTTCCTTGCCGTCATCAACGATTGTCGCTTCAACAAGGCGGCGTCCCTTGGCTGAGGGATCCGGCACCGTCTGATGGTCGAGGAACTTGAGGCGTCCTCCCGGTTGATCGACGTAGACTTCCCGAAAGCGCTCGTAGATGCGCTTCGAGGAAAGTTCCTTGCCCTCGGCATCGGTGATCGCCTGGATATCCTTGGAGAACTCGATCTGAAGGTTTCGCGGCAGGTTGAGGCCATAGTCCGCCTGCAGGACATAGGCGATGCCCCCCTTGCCGGACTGCGAGTTGATGCGAATGATCGCCTCGTATGTGCGGCCCACATCCTGCGGATCTATTGGCAGGTAGGGGACTTCCCATAGAGATTTGTTGGCGACCTTGATCGACTTCATCCCCTTGTTGATTGCGTCCTGGTGGGAGCCCGAGAAAGCCGTGTAAACCAACTCACCAACATAGGGGTGGCGTTCGGGAATGCGCAGCTGGTTGGAATACTCATAGACATCCTTGATGCGGTTGATGTCCGAGCAGTCGAGTTCAGGGTCGACGCCCTGCGTATACATATTGAGCGCCAACGTTACGATATCGACATTGCCGGTGCGTTCGCCATTGCCGAACAGCGTACCCTCGACGCGATCGGCGCCTGCCATGAGACCGAGTTCGGTGGCAGCTATGCCGGTGCCGCGGTCGTTGTGCGGGTGCAGCGACACGATAATGCTTTCGCGATTGTCGAGCTGGCGGCACATCCACTCGATCTGGTCGGCGTGTATGTTCGGCGTAGACATTTCGACGGTCGCCGGCAGGTTCAGGATGAGCTTGTTTTCTGGCGTGGGCTTCATGATTTCCGTGACTGCGTCGCATATTTCCAGGGCGACCTCGAGTTCCGTGCCGGTGAAGCTCTCCGGTGAATACTCAAAGCGGTAGCCGCCGCCTGCTTTCGCTGCCATGTCAGTGATCATCTTGGCTGCGTCCGTGGCGATCTGCTTGACGCCAGCAACGTCCTTGCCGAAGACCACACGACGTTGCAACTCGCTGGTCGAGTTATAGAAATGGACGATCGGGTTTGTGGCACCCTGCAGCGACTCGAAGGTTCGTGCGATCAGTTCCGGCCGACACTGCACGAGGACCTGAAGAGAAACGTCGTCAGGCACGCCGCCCTCGATCGCCCAGCGCGCGAAATCGAAATCCGTCTGCGAGGCAGAAGGAAAGCCGATCTCGATTTCCTTGAACCCCATATCGAGCAAAAGCCGGAACATGCGCGCCTTGCGCTCGTGCCCCATCGGGTCAATCAGCGCCTGATTGCCGTCCCGCAGGTCGACGGAACACCAGATCGGTGCCTTTTCGATGCGTTTGTTGGGCCATGTCCGGTCGGTCAGGCCGACCATGGGGTAGGGTTCGTATTTCCGCGCGGCGTCGGGCATACCCTTGCGCGCAGGAGCTTCGGTCTTTGCGTCCATTTCAGATCTCTTCCCGGCGGCTGCGAACACCATGCGCAAGCAACGCCTGACGATTATTGTTCCGGAATTTTGACTTCAAGGAGCTGGCAACGCACAGGCGGCTCGATCGACCGCCGGGCGCTCCTCAACGGACCCGGCGATCGCCGATAAGGCCGAGAAGAAGAAGCGTCGAAGAAAATGCGCGCAAGGTCTCGACCGCGAAAGCGGACTGCCGAAAGCCGGAAGGTGTCTGGCGCGTGAACATGGCAACCTAATACAGGAGGGCCGAGTTACTGGCAAGCATGCGTTACTGGCGCACCCAGCGCGATATCAATCGGGCAAGGTAGGGGCCGAACGCGAGTACGAACACAAGTCGACAACCTTGCAAAGCCATGACGAAGGACATGTCTACTCCGTTGGAGGCGGCCGCGATGATGGCCACCGAATCAAGTCCGCCGGGGCTCGTCGCGAGATAGGCCGTCAGCGGATCGATCCCGAGTTCATGGCTGAGAATCCAGGCAAGACCGCCGCAGAATGCCATAAGAGCAAGGATCGAGCCGACGATCTGCGGCAAGGCGCGGGCGGCATGGGACAACAGCGCCCCGGTGAAATTCAGTCCGATCGACCAGCCGATCAACGCATAGGAACTGACCAGGACCCAATGAGGCAGTTGAAGAGGAACATCGAAACCGATGTGTAGCAATCCTCCAAGTATTGCCGCACCTAGAAAATAAGGCGAAGGCAACCTCAGCAGCCGCCCAAGCAACCCGCCGGCCGAGGCAGTGGCGATCATGGAGCCGAACGCAGGCCAGTCTATTGCGGGAAACCATATGTGCGGCGGGATTTCCGCGCTTCCCGTGTCGACCCAAAGCCTTGCGATCAGCGCCGCAGCCAGGGAAACAATGATGACCCGGAGATACTGCATGAAGGCGACAAGGCGGACATCGGCCCCAAAGGCCCCCGCCATAAGCACCATGGCCGTTGAGCCACCGGGGGCCGATCCCCAAACCGCCGTTGTTCCCGGCAGGGACCTAAAGCGGCTGATGAACCAACCAAGGAAACTTGAAGCAGCAAGAGTTGCAGAGACGATCAAGGTCACCAGCAACCATTCATCGGAGAAAGTGACAAGGATTTCGAAGGAAATCGAGGCTGCGATGAGGCATCCGATGACACCCTGAGCGGAGCCGAAAAGGACCTTCGGAACGCGCACCGTGGCTCCGCTTGTGCCGGCGATGATCGCAGCAATCATGGGCCCGATAAGGAAGGCAGCCGGCAGGCCGGCATAATCTAGCCCTGCTGCGAGAAGCGCCGAAAGAAAGAGCAGCGCAACCCATTGCGCGGTTCTGGGCCATGTATCGACACGGTGCTTGCCGGGAATCGGTGCGGGCGGGATCATGCTCTTTCTTAGGACCAGATCGCCGGCCCTTCAGTCTGTGGTGGGCGGTTGGCGGCAATCTCTAGGCGAACGGTACCGCGCTTGTCCCCGGTGGAAGTTTCGCTTCGTCGTCGGGCTCGACGTGAATGGTTATTCGAACGCTCGGGATATCGGCTTTTAGCGCCTCTTCGATGCGATCGCAGATGACGTGGCTTTCGCGCACGGTCATGTCGCCATCGACGATGAGATGAAACTCTATGAAAGTTGCACGGCCTGCTATGCGGGTCTTCAGGTCATGAACCTCAAGCGCTCCTTTCGAGTGGGCCGAGATGATGTCGCGGATGCGAATGTGTTCGTCTGTGCTGACCGCCTTATCCATCAAACCGCTCAGCGACTCGCTCATTATCCGCCAGCCCTGCACGAGGATGTTGACGGCAACAAGCGCAGCAAGCAGCGGGTCAAGCACAGTCCATCCGGTCAGCACGGCGAGGATGAGGCCAACAATCACACCGACTGAGGTCAAGACGTCCGTCATCAGGTGGTGGCCGTCCGCTTCCAGCGCTGGCGACTTGGCGCGGCGCCCCTGGCGGATCAGGACCGTGGCCCAGATCGCGTTGGCTACGGCCGCAACGCCATTAATCGCAAGCCCCTGCCACGGCTGCTCCAATGGGCGAGGGTTAGCCAGAGTCTGAACGACCTGCGACATGATGAGCAGGGCGGCAACGATGATCATCACCCCTTCGAGGACAGCCGAGAAATATTCAGCCTTGTGATGCCCGTGCTGGTGATCGCGATCCGCAGGCATGTAGCTGACGCGGATTGCCCACAAGGCTGCGATTGCCGTCACCACATTGACGATGGATTCAAGCGCGTCCGAATAGAGGGCGACAGAGCCCGTGATCCACCACGCAAGCATTTTCAGGCAGAATACGAGCAGCGCCACCACGATTGACCACAGAGCCAACCGTGCGATTCGCTGCTTTACGCTCGCTGAAGAGGAAGGGGAGACCGTAGATGAAAGCATGCTCGACTCAGGCGGCCTTTACCTTCGCCTTGCGTGGCAGATGGGCGACGACGTTCTCGATCATGCGCATGCCTGCGTTCTGGCCGAGCGTCATGATGGATTCTGGATGGAACTGCACAGCCGCCACCGGTTCCTTGCGGTGTTCGAAGGCCATGATGACACCGTCTTCCGTCTCTGCTGTCACGACGAACTCGTCGGGCAGGCGTACCGGATCGGCAAAGATCGAATGATAGCGTCCGACCGTGACTTCTTTCGGGAGCCCCGAGAAGATCACTCCGGGCTTCGACACCCTGATGCGTGAAGGCTTGCCATGCATTGGAATGTGCAACTGGCGCAATTCCCCGCCGTAAGCCTCTGCAAGCGCCTGCAGGCCGAGACACACGCCAAAGATTGGCAAGGCGCGCGTACGAGCCTTCCGGATCGTGGCGGCGCAATCGAAATCCTTCGGCATGCCCGGTCCAGGCGAAAGCACGACAAGATCAGGTTTCAGCCTGTCGAACACCTCATCGGCCACAGGTGAGCGTACTGTCGAAACGTTGGCGCCGGTCTGGCGAAAGTAATTTGCCAATGTATGGACGAAGCTGTCCTCGTGGTCGACCAAGAGGATGTTGACGCCGTCGCCGACCCTGGCGGTACTCTTTTCCGTGGCGGTCGCGTTTCCCGGCTTGGCGTCGCGAATTGCGGAGAGCATGGCGGATGCCTTCAGTTCGGTTTCAGCTTCTTCTTCCTCGGGAACGCTATCAAACAACAAGGTGGCGCCGGCGCGTACTTCGGCAATTCCGTCCTTCACCCGGATGGTGCGCAGCGTAAGTCCTGTATTCAGGTCACCGTTGAAGTGCACCATTCCGATTGCCCCACCGTACCAGGCGCGGGGGCTTTTCTCATTCTGTTCGATAAAGCGCATCGCCCACAACTTTGGCGCGCCGGTGACGGTCACTGCCCATGCGTGCGACAGGAATGCGTCAAAGGCGTCCATGCCTTCTCGAAGACGGCCTTCGATGTGGTCGACTGTATGGATAAGGCGAGAATACATCTCGATCTGTCGACGGCCAATGACGCGCACGGAACCCGGTTCGCAGACACGGCTTTTGTCATTGCGATCGACGTCCGAGCACATGGTCAGCTCCGACTCGTCTTTCTTGGAGTTCAGCAGCTTCAGAATCTGCTCGGAATCCGAAATCGCGTCGTCGCCGCGCTTGATGGTCCCTGAGATCGGGCAGGTTTCGACACGACGGCCGTTCACCCGGACGAACATTTCCGGAGATGCGCCGATCAGATATTCGTGCTCGCCGAGATTGATGAAGAAGGAGTAGGGGGATGGATTGATCTGCTTGAGGCGACGGGAAATGTCAGCTGGCGTTGACTCGCAACGCTCGTAGAACATCTGGCCCGGAACCACTTCGAAGAGGTCGCCGCGCCTGAAGCTTTCCATGGCGCGCTTGACGAGCTGCGCATACTCGCCCGGATCATGGTCGCCCCGAGGGGGAATGCGATCTGATGGCTTGAACGGTAGCCGTTCGCCGTCACGCGGCAGGCCTGTGGTGGAGAAACCGTTCCCGGAGTAGTCGTAGCGATCATGCCAGGCCTTTGCCTGATGGTGGTCCACGACAAGGATTTCATCAGGCAGATAAAGCACAAGGTCGCGCTGGCTCTCGGCGCGCTTCAGCGAATAATCGACCGGGTCAAACTGGAAGGCGAGATCGTAGCCAAATGCTCCGTAGAGGCCGAGATTCGCGTCCTGGTCTGTTCTGAACAGTGCGGTTACGGCGCGGAGAACGGTGAACACGGATGGCACGCGGCTGCGTTCTTCTTCCGTGAAAACCCGACCCGGTTCGGCGATGGACAAAGCGAGGCGCTGTTTCGAGGTCTGCGTCAGCTTCACGTCTTTCAGCGCGGCAATGGCCTTGCCGATAACGGGCAAGAGCACCTCGCCACGTGTGTTCAGCGCTTCGATGCGCATCGCGCGGCCGCGAGCCGAGATAGCAACCGGAGGGTCGATGATGGCCGTGTCCCAACGGGTGTAGCGGCCCGGATACTCGTAGTTGGAGGAGAAGACTGCACCGCGTCGGCTGTTCAGCCCGTCGATATAGGCCTCAATGGCACCGGCATAGGGTGTGTCGTGTCTTTCGCGGACAATTGTCACACCACCGGCGGTGACCAATTTTTCCGCTCCGTTCTCAAGCACTTCGATGGTCATTTCCCCGTCTCCGTTATCCAGTCCGGGATCCGGAAAGCGCCTGAAAAACAAATGGCCGCCCGGATTCTCCGTTGCGGCCACCACATTCCCGCGCGCACGCGCTGCAAGGCCGCTGTCAGCAGGCCCACCACCAGTTCGTCGCGTTCGAAAACATCTTCATGAGCGTTTCCATATCCGTGAAAGCGGCGACGCGCAACCGGATTCGGCTGTCCGCAAAAGGATGGTTGACGACCGGATGCGACCACTTGACGCGCAAAAATTCCTCGGTGAATGTTCACTGCGAAGAAAAAAAGAAAACTGAGCGGAAAGGCTTCGAGGATATGAAGCCTTGATAGACTGGCAAGTTACATGAGCGTGCCCTTGGCGCGCGAGGGAGGGAACCTCATGACATCTATAACGACGCAAGGCGTTGGTGCGCCTGGTAGTCAATTGCACAGAACGATCAACTGGCAGGGCGCATTCTGGGTCGCCAGCGGCGTGCCGGCGCTGGTCCTCTTCTCCATCGGGGGCATCGCCGGGACTACAGGCAATCTCGCATTCGTCATTTGGACAACATCGGTCATACTCGGGCTGATACAGTCCTTTACCTACGCCGAAATTGCAGGGCTCTTTCCGTCCAAGTCGGGTGGCGCCTCGGTATACGGCGCAACGGCATGGCTTCGGTACTCCAAGTTCATCGCGCCGCTTTCGGTATGGTGCAACTGGCTCGCCTGGACGCCGGTGCTTTCGCTCGGCTGTTCCATCGCAGCCGCCTACATTCTCAGCGCTCTCGCGCCGATACCCGGCTTCTCCGAGGCCTCCCCGGAAGTTGCCGCATGGCTTGCCGACCCGGCCAATGCCGGCAAAGCGGCCGCCGACGCCATTGCCGCGTTGACGGCTGCCGGTACTCCGGCGATCCGTGACTGGACACTTTACAGCGGCTCGCTCGGTCCTGTCAGCTTCTCGCTCAACGCCGTCTTCTGGATCGGCGTGATCCTCATGCTGATCGTTTTCTCGATCCAGCACCGCGGCATCCTTGGAACAGCCAATGTCCAGAAGATTATCGGACTGGTGGTCATCATCCCGATGCTGATCGTCGGCATCGTCCCGATCCTCACCGGACAGATAAACTGGGACAACTACACGCCCTTCGTTCCGCTGGCTGAGGCCTACTCGCCGGCACCGGGCGAGTGGAACATCGCGGGCTGGACACTGGTGTTCGGCGGCATGTTCATCGCCGCATGGTCTGCCTATGCGTTCGAGACCTCGATCTGCTTCACCAGCGAGTTCAAGAACCCGCAGCGCGATACGGTCAGGGCAATCCTCTATTCGGGCCTGCTCTGCCTTGTCCTCTACACGCTCGTGCCTTTCACCTTCCAGGGAGTTCTCGGCCTTGAGGGCATGCTGGCGGGGCCGATCGTCGACGGATCGGGCGTGGGCCACGCGATGGCGGCGATGGTCGGCGGCACCGGCATCATAACGTCCATCATGATCATGCTGATGATCCTGGCGCTGATGCTGGCCATCATGACGGCGATGGCGGGATCGTCGCGCACGCTCTACCAGGGCTCGGTCGATGGCTGGCTGCCGAAGTACCTCAGCCGCGTGAACCCGCACGGCGCGCCGACGGCGGCGATGTGGACGGACCTCGTCTTCAACCTGTTCCTGCTGGCGATCGCTGCGGCGGATGCGACGAGCTATTTCTTCATCCTCGCGGTGTCCAACTGCGGCTACATCATCTTCAACTTCCTCAACCTCAATGCGGGCTGGATCCACCGCATCGACAATGGCCACATCCCGCGGCCTTGGCGGGCGCCGACCATCTTCATCGCCGCAGGCTGCTTCCTCTCCTTCGTCAACGCCATGTTCATGGGGGCGGGCGCCAAGGTCTGGAATCCGTGGGCGCTCTGGGCCGGTGTCATCGCCGCGGCATTGATCATCCCGGTCTTCTGCTACCGGCACTACATTCAGGATGGCGGCAAGTTCCCGCCGCACATGCTGGATGACCTTGGCATCAGTGAAAGCGACTTGGCCGTGCGCAAGGCGGGCATGTTGCCCTACCTGACGCTGGTTGCCGGCGTTGCGGTCGTGCTCATCGCGAACTGGATCTTCGTGATCTGAGAGCTTTCGCTGCGACTTGTATCCAAGGCCCGGCGTCGATCGCCGGGCCTTTTTTCAATCCTCCAGTGCTCCCTGTCTGGCGTCGTTGCTTCGTCTTTCGCCGAGCAGCTTGATCATGTTGTCGCCGGCACGGCCCCAGCGCTGCCATACGCGTGTCAGCACATAGCCTGACTGGGGCGCGAGGATGTCCAGCGCGCCGTCCGGCTCACCCGGCGTGTGAACGATCGTCGCCACCTTCGCGCCTTTGCGGACACGCTGGCCGGGCTCCACATGAAACAAGATCGCGCCTGAGCGCGGCATGTCGATCATCTCGACATGATCGATCGGAACGGTAGGACCGGTGAACTTCCGTGGGCGCGCCGTCTTTTCGTCGGAGATCACGCCGCGCGTCGCGAGCAGCCGGTAGAGGCCCATCGCATCGGACTTCGCATATTTTTCGTAGACATCACCGATACCGCGATATTCGACCGTGGTGACGACGCGCTTGTCGAGGCCTGCCTTTTCCGGCGGCATCTGTAGATAGGGATGGATCGACGCTTCCTCGAAGGCGGCGCCTGAAGCGCCTTCCCAGAGAATGACTGCCTCGACCCCCATCGCGGCGGCGCAGTCCTGCATGGCCGGCCATAGCTGAGCCGGGACGTAGAGATACGGAACCGCCTCGAAATCGCAGTGCAGGTCGAGCACGATGTCGTGTCCCATCGAAAGCCGGACGAGCAGATGCTTCAGGCGTACATCCGTCGTCATGGCTTCATCCGCCGGAGGAAGGGCGCCCGCGTCCGGCCGGTCGATCAGTGGGAAGTCGCGGTTGAAGTTGGTCCGGGTGCCGAGGTGGAAGCGGCCTTCCAGCTCGCCGAAGAAATATTGTGCCCGACCGACAGGGTTTGCGGCCGGCACAACCGTGATGTCACCCAAAATACGTCCCTCGGCTTCGGCCTTGCGCAACAGCGGCA
Source organism: Rhizobiaceae bacterium (assembly GCA_019635775.1). GTDB lineage: Bacteria > Pseudomonadota > Alphaproteobacteria > Rhizobiales > Rhizobiaceae > Mesorhizobium_K. Next base: position 26,957 of record JAHBYU010000001.1, read on the forward strand.
TCAAGGCGTGGACGGCCACTACGCCGGGAAGCTCGCCGGCATGGAGCGCCGCCTGGATGTAGGCGGTGGGGGCTGTCTTCGACGTTCCCTTGAAACGGAACACGGTGAGTTCGTAGGACACGCCTTCCGTGTCGCCTGCAAGCTTTTCGATTGTCTTCTTCATGGGAGTCTCCTGATCGTCTGGAAGATGCCTTGTGTCCTGTGTCTTGTGCAATGGGGATGGTTTATTCGCTCACCTGCCGCTTCAACCGCCTGACGGCGGCTGGGTGTTCTCTTCGCTCACGGGCCGTAACGCAGCCTGCCGGCTGCTGGATGTTCTTTCCGCTCACGGCCCGACGCTCGCCTCGCTCGCTGGCCTCCGCGAGGGCGCGCCGAAAGGCGCGACGCCCGGTCGGGCTTGCGGCCTGCGGCCGAAGGGCAGCCATTCTCGTTGCCACGCCTGCCGAAGCATCTGGCCATTTCAAACAGCACGTTTCTCGTCCTCGTGGTTCGACAGGTTCGCCATGAGGACGGGTCGGGAAGCGGGGCACGAGGCCTTGCCTCTTTTGATTGTTTGTACGTGGCCGGTTTCCCGCGCCCCGCCGGCGTTCTTGCCCTGAAGGAGGACACGGCCGTTGCCGCTGGTCTCCCTCAAGGCCCGGATCTGGGGGTTCATCACCCAGCCGCGCTACCGTTGGAGCATGATCGCAAAACCGGTAGCCCGTTTTCGCCATCAGCCCCGGCGCGACCGATCCGGCGCCGTCGCCCTCCCTGATCCCCGGTCCGGACCCGGTTCCCGCAAGAGCGATGCGAGGAAGTATGCGGGACATCAAGGGAGGGTGAAAAAATCGAGTAAGAAAAGATCCATGTCGTTTTCGATTATCCGCCGTCGGATGTCTGCTCGATATAGACAAGCCTTTGATGTCGCGTTCTTTTTCAGTAGAAAGAAAGGAAACCAATTGCGACGGCAGCAGAAATTTTCATCCACCTGCCAAGAGGCGCATGCGCGGCGGGAAAACCACCGGCAAGCCACCACGAAGCACTAGCTATCCCTGCTGATGGAGGATTCGATGGCCACCAAGAAATCCCGTGTGACCAAAGACGGCACTAACGCCGACGCCGGCGGTTCCGGAAACAAGAGGACCGGGGTGCTCTTGTCCGGCGGCAATCCACAGATCGCCAAGGGTTATGGCGATGAGCCGGTGCAGGCCTATATCGCCGCCATGCCGGGCTGGAAAAGCGCGGTCGGCAAAAGGCTGGATGCCATTATCGAAAAGGCCGTGCCCGGCGTGGAGAAGGCGGTGAAATGGAACTCGCCTTTCTATGGCGTCGCGAAGGGCGACTGGTTCCTGAGCTTCCACGTCTTCGCAAAGTACATCAAGGTCGCGTTCTTTCGTGGCGCGCAACTGGAGCCTGAGCCGCCCGTTACGTCGAAGCAGAAAGACGTGCGCTATTTCCACATCCACGAAGACGACGAACTGGATAAGGAGCGGTTTGCCGACTGGGTGAAGCAGGCGAGCAAGCTGCCGGGCGAGAAGATGTAGCGCTCACCCCTCCGGATCGAATTCCTTCAATGGAAACAGATGGCGCATGGGGCGCGCTTCTTCGATGACGCGGGCAATGGAAGGACGTTCAAGCAACCGCTTTCGGTAGGCGTGCAGCGCGTTCAGGTTACGCGGGATCGGATAACCCCAGTGTGAATAGAACAGTGCCGGGGCGGCGGCTATGTCGGCGATTGTGAATGTGTCATTCGCTGCCCATTCCCGGCCGTTCATCCAGCGTTCCAGCCAGACATAACTCCTGTCGAGCGTGGACTTCGCTTCCGTGACAGCAAGCGCATCGCGCTTGTCCTCATCGCGTATGGCGTTGAGAACCATGCGTGTGAGTGGCGCTTGCACATAGTCGTCGAAGATGCTGTCCATCTGCCGCGCCTCAATGGCCGCCTTGCGGTCAGCCGGCACAAGGGGAGGGGCGTCGCCGTGGTACAGGTCGAGATATTCGATGATGGCGGCGGATTCAATCACCACGCGATCTCCATCGACCAGAACAGGGAACTGGCCGGTGGGTGCAAGCCTGCCAATCGCGGCGGCGTTTTCAGGATGATCGGGATCGACCATCAGGAACTGGAAAGGGATGTCTCGCTCACGGAGCGCAATCAGCACTTTCCAGTAGAACGCAGCGAAGGGATGGCCATAGACTTTCAACATTCCGGATTCCATCTGAAGCGGTGGGTGAAGTGTGAAGGGTGACGAACCATGTCGCCCTGCGCAAGAGTTGTAGGAGGACATGGTGACAAAGTTTGGAAAGAAGACCGATGATGACAAGGAGGACGCGTCTGCTCTCATCGACGCAAAGATCGCCGGACTTGGCGGCTGGCGAAGTGAGACGCTGGCGCAGTTGCGGGCGTTGATCAGGGAAGCCGACCCGGAGATCGTTGAAACGGTGAAATGGAGGAAGCCGACCAACCCCTCCGGCGTGCCCGTGTGGGAGCGCGGTGGAATCATATGCACAGGCGAGACCTACAAGGACAAGGTGAAGCTGACCTTCGCGCAGGGCGCGGCGCTGCCTGACCCGAAGGGGCTGTTCAACGCAAGCCTCGATGCGGGGACGCGCCGCGCGATCGATGTGTTCGAGGGGGACAGAGTGGACGCGGCGGCGCTCAAGGCGCTGGTGCGCGCTGCGGTGAAGCGGAATCTGGGGTAGCGACAGAGCCCTTCCTTCTCCCCTTGAGGGAGAAGATGGCTGAGCAAAGCGAAGTCGGATGAGGGGTATCCCGGCGCCGACTTACCCCTCATCCGTCTCGGCGCTGCGCGCCGATCCACCTTCTCCCTCAAGGGGAGAAGGGAGGGCTCCGAGGTTACTCCTTCACGGCGCCGGTCATCGACGAGACGTAGTGCTCGACGAAGAAGGAATAGAGGATGACGACCGGCAGCGAGCCGATCAGCGCGCCGGCCATCAGCGCCCCCCATTCATAGACGTCGGAGCGGACGAGTTCGGTGAGCACGCCGACCGGTACCGTCTTGTTCTCCGACGACTGGATGAACGTCAGTGCGTAGATGAACTCGTTCCAGGACAGGGTGAAGGCAAAGATCCCGGCCGAGATGAGGCCCGGAACCGAAAGTGGCAGGATGATCTTGGTCAGGATCTGCCAGCGGCTTGCTCCGTCGATCAGCGCGCATTCCTCAAGTTCGAAGGGGATGGAGCGGAAGTACCCCATCAGGAGCCACGTGCAGAACGGAACAAGGAAGGTGGGGTAGGTGAGGATGAGCGCGAACGGCGTGTCGTAAAGGCCAAGCCGGAAAACCATCACCGACAGTGGGATGAACAGGATCGACGGCGGCACGAGATAGGCCAGGAAAATGCCCAGCCCCACCTGGCGGGAGCCGGAAAAGCGCAGACGCTCGATGGCATAGGCGGCGAAGACGGCCGCAAGCAGCGACAGGAAGGTCGAGCCTACGGAGATCAGGATCGTGTTCCACAACCAGCCCGGATACGAGGTCTCGAAGAGCAGGTAGCGGAAGTGCTCCAGCGTCGGTCCGATCACCCAGAACGGGCTGTAATCGTTGAAGTTGGTCATCTGCTCGTTGGGTTTCACCGAGGTGATCGCCATCCAGTAGAACGGGAAGAGCAACACGAAGACGAAGATCAGCAGCGGCAGCCATATGGTGACGATGCGGCGCGGAAGGCTTTGCAGGTAGCCCATGCCGCCTTCGTCGCCGGCAGCGCTGTTGCGGGTTTCGGTGACGCTCATCTCAGTCGCCTCCGCCCTGCTGCCATTTGCGGCGCTGCAGTCCGAAATAGGAGAACAGGATCGCGCCGAGCAGGAAGGGGATCATGGCAACAGCGATGGCCGCGCCCTCGCCGAGCTGGCCGCCCGAGATGCCGCGCTGGAAGGAGAGCGTCGCCATCAGATGCGTCGCGTTGACCGGCCCGCCGCGCGTCAGCACGTAGATGAGCTGGAAGTCGGTGAATGTGAACAGCACCGAGAAGGTCATGGTGATGGCGATGATGGGGGTGAGCAGCGGCAGCGTCACATAACGGAAAAGCTGCCAGCGGCTCGCGCCGTCGAGCGTGGCTGCCTCGTAGAGCGACTGCGGGATGGTCTGAAGGCCGGCGAGCAGCGTGATCGCCACGAAGGGGATGCCGCGCCAGACATTGGCCGCGATCACGGAGAGCCGCGCATTGGTAGGGTCTCCGAGGAAATTGATACGCTCGTCGATGAGGCCCATCTCGATCAACGCCCACGAGATAATCGAGAACTGGGAGTCGAATATCCACCAGAAGGCGATGGCCGAAAGAACGGTGGGCACCACCCAAGGCAGAAGCACAATTGCCCGGAAGAAGGACTTGAACGGCAGGTTCTCGTTGAGGAGAAGCGCCAGCCACAGGCCGAGCACGAATTTCAGGATCGACGCGGCAGTCGTGTAGAGCAGCGTGTTGAAGATGGACAGGCGAAAGACGCTGTCGTCCCAGAGATACTGGTAGTTCTCTAGGCCGATGAAGACACCAGGACGGCCGATGCGCGCATCTGTGAAGCCGAGCCAGACACCGAGGCCGAGCGGATAGGTGAGGAAGATGAGCAACAGCAGCGCCGCCGGCAGCATGAACCAGAGCGAAAGCCAGCCCCGGCTTTCCGTGAGGCCGGCGAGCATGGAGGTCTTTGGTGCGGCTGCGGTCTGTGAACTGGCCATCATCTTTTCCAAAGGCCCCCTCCGCCTTGGCGGAGGGGGTATCTGCAATCAGACGCGGTAGTAGCGGTTGGCGCGCTTCTCGGCTTCGGCGATCGCCTCTTCGGGCGTTGCCTGGCCGGTGACGGCGCGCGCATACATGTCGACCAGCACGTAGTCGGCCATGGTGGCGGCGGACGCATAGCCGAGCGGGCCGGAATAGCCGTTCGGACGAAGCGTCTCGGACGCCTTGGAGTAAGGTGCTGCGACCGGATCCGAGGTCCAGACGGGATTGTCCGCAAAGGCCTTGAGCGACTGGCAGCAATAGCCGAGTGACTTCTCGATCCAGTCGGCCATCTGCTCCTGTTCGAACATGAACTTGAGATAGGCCTTGGCGGCGTTCGGGTATGGCGTGTAGTCGAAGATGACCGCCGTGGTCGTCTGGTGCAACTCGACGGACTTCCCGACCGGGCCGATCGGCAGGTTCGTCGTGCGGATATCCTTGGCGATCTCCGCGAGTTTGGGATCGTTGTCCTTGTTGATCTGCGCCGTACGGTAGGCGGAGATGCCGTTGGCGATGACGCCCAGTTCGCCGGCCAGGAAGGCGCGGTTGTTGTTGACGTCGAGCCAGCTCTCGGTGCCCGGGATGAAGGTCTTGTAGAGCTCCATCGCGTACTGGATGGACTTCAAGGTCTCCGGGCTGTTGATGACGACCGTGCCGCTGTCATCGACCATGCGGCCGCCATGGCTCCAGAGCAGCCAGTGCGCGTAGTTGTTGCCATCGCCGACGCCGTGGCCGTGGGTGAAGCCGGCCGGATGACCGATCTTCTGCAGAGCCTTGCACAGTTCCAGGAAGCCCTCGGTGTCTTTCGGGAATTCGGAGAAACCGGCTTCCTTGACCCAGGAGTCACGGTAGACGATGGCGTTGCCGATGGCGGCCAGCGGCAGGCCGATGAACTTGCCATCTTTGGTCGCGTAGTCCTTGCCGCCTTCGTACCAGCCGCCATACTTGTTGCCGAGATAGTCAGCGAGCTCGGTGACGTCGTGCAGCTTTTCTGGATACTGGTGGGCGTCGTCGAACCAGACCCACATGATGTCCGGGCCCGAGCCGACATTCGCCGCGACCGCAGCCTTCGGCCGGATGTCTTCCCAGCTTTCCTTGTCGATGCGGACCTGCACGCCGGTGGCGTCGGTGAACTTCTTGGTGTTGGCGATCCAGGCATCCTCGTCGCCCTGCACGAAGGGTGACCAACGCAGGACGCGCAGGCTTGCGCCGTCTTCCGGCGTGTAGTTCGGTTCAGCCGCCTGGGCGAAGGCGGGCGTGCCGCCAATAAGTCGGCTGCCTGCGACACCGGCGGCAAGACCCGCCGTCGTGCGCATCAAATCGCGTCTGGTAAATTTCATAGTCACTTCCTCCTTGTTTCCATGAAACGGTTTTTCCCTCGGGGACGTTGTCCGGTCGGTGGCCCTTCCTCCTAGAGCCGCTTTCCGGTTTCTGCGTTGAAGAGGTGGAACAGGGACGGGTCCGCCGAAAGGCGGATCGTCTGGCCCGGTTCGAAAGCGTGGCGCTCGCGGAAATTGGCGACGATCTCCTCGCCGCCTGGCGTGCGGCCTATGACCTGAAGTTCGGAGCCGGTTGGCTCGACGACGACGATCTCGACCGGAAAGCCACCATCCGAAATCATCAAATGTTCGGGTCGGATGCCCGACACGACGGAACTGCCCGCAGTTGCCGAAATATCGGCCGGCAACGGGATGGTAACGTCTCCTTTCCCCCTGAATACGGGAGCAGCGTCGCCGCCGATCGAGCCACGCAGGAAGTTCATGGCCGGCGATCCGATGAAACTTGCAACGAAGAGATTGTCCGGCCGATCGTAAAGCTCCAGCGGCTTGCCGATCTGCTCGACCAGTCCGTCGTGCATGACAACGATCTTGTCGGCCATCGTCATGGCCTCGATCTGGTCGTGCGTGACATAGATGGTGGTCGTCTTGAGGCGCTGATGCAGTTCCTTGATCTCCGCGCGCATGGCCACGCGCAGCTTGGCATCCAGGTTGGAGAGCGGCTCGTCGAAAAGGAAGACCTGCGGGCTGCGCACGATGGCGCGGCCCATTGCAACGCGCTGGCGCTGACCGCCGGAAAGCTGGCGTGGATAACGCGAGAGCAGCGGCACAAGACCAAGTATCTCGGCCGCCCTGTTGACGCGCGTGTCGATCTCCGACTTCGGCGCACTCTTCAGCATCAACGAGAAGGCCATGTTCTCGGCGACGGTCATGTGCGGATAGAGCGCATAGTTCTGGAACACCATCGCGATGTCGCGCTCCTTCGGCGCGACGCGATTGACCACGCGGTCGCCGATGGAAATTTCCCCGCCCGTGATGTTCTCAAGCCCGGCTATCATGCGCAGCAGGGTCGACTTTCCACAGCCGGACGGACCGACGAGAGTGACGAATTCGCCATCGACGATGTCGATGCTCACGCCATGCAGGATTTCAGTTGAACCAAAAGATTTGTAGACGTCACGGATTCCGACAGACGCCATCGTTCCTCCCGAACGGTTGCTTCCGCGACGCCCTTCAAAGAGAAACGCGCCATTCTCTAGGTTTCGCCTGCTTTTGCAGGTCTCGAACCTTGAATGGTAGCGCTACCCCGAGTTGCATGTAAACCCCTTCTAAGGACGAATGCCAAAAGGGTTGACGCTGTCAGTGGAATCGGGGGCGGTGCGCTCAGTTTTGGGACGCTCCCGGAGTTCTATCCAGTTTTTTCGCGGGGGTCCTCTTGCAGGGCGGCCAGAACGTGGCGGCACCCTGTCCCTATCTCAGGCAGGCCAATTGCGGATCAATTGACGTGCTTCATGCCGGCCAGAACGGTGGGCAACAGTTCCGAGACGGTCGGGTGGATGGGAACCATACGCTGCATGACGGTGTAAGGCGCGTGCGCATACATGATGTCGAGAATACCGTGCACGGCCTCGTCGCCGCTTGCGCCAAGGAGCGCCGCGCCCAGCAGTTCCTTCGTATCGGCGTCGGCCACAATCTTCATGAAGCCCTTCGTCTCGCCACGTTCGACGGCACGACCGACCTGGGTCATCGGGCGTGTGCCGACAAGAAGTTTCCGGCCGGATTTTCGCGCTTCCTCTTCCGTCATGCCGGCGCGACCCAGTGGCGGGTCGATGTAAAGCGCATAGCCCGAAATCCGGTCGCTGACGCGGCGTTTGTCGCCGTCCAGCAGGTTTGCAGCGACGATCTCGAAATCGTTGTAGGCGGTGTGCGTGAATGCGCCGCGTCCGTTGCAGTCGCCGAGCGCATAAATATGCGGCTGGCTGGTGCGCAACTCGTCGTCGACGGTGATATAGCCCCGCTTGTCCATGACAACTCCGGCCTTGTCGAGGCCAAGGTCATCGGTGTTGGGGCGGCGTCCGATTGCGAGAAGAACATGCGTTCCAGGCACGTCGCGGTCTCCGCTGTCGCAGTCGACATGCACGCAGACGCCGCCGGGGCGCGGCGAGAAGCTGATGCATTCTGCATTGAGCCGGAAAGCGATGCCCTCGTCCTCCAGAATTGCCCTGATGGCATCGGAAATATCGGGATCCTCCCGGGAGATAAGGCGAGGGCTCCTTTCCACGACAGTGACCTTCGAGCCGAAGCGGCGATACATCTGGGCGAATTCCAAGCCGATATAGGAGCCGCCCACGACCACGAGATGTTCCGGCAGGAAATCGATGTCCATCATCGAGGAGTTGGTGAGATAATTGACCTCTCCCAAGCCGGGCATGGCGGGCACGTTGGCGCGGCCGCCGACATTGATGAAGATGCGCTCTGCAGAGAGGGTCTGCCCGTTAACACTCACCTCGTTTGGGGAAATGAAGGAGGCGTGGCCGCGAAAGATCGTGCAGCGTTCCATGCCCTCCAGCCATGTTTCGTTTCCTGACCGGGAATCGAGCGTGACCTTGTCCTTGCGCGCCTTGATCGCTTTCATGTCGGGCACGATCTCGCCACCGACGGAGAAGCCGTATTCAGCCGCGCGGCGCGCCATGTGCATGGCGTAGGCGCTGGCAACCATCGTCTTGGTCGGCTTGCAGCCGGTATTCACGCATGTGCCGCCAAAGAATTTTCGTTCGATCATGGCGACGGTCTGGCCGGCTTCGGTCAGGCGACCGACAAGGGAAGGACCGGCCTGGCCTGCTCCGATGACTATGGTGTCGAATTTCGTGTCGGTCATGCCGCTGCCGACACGATCCAGAGGGCAAGCGCGATGGCGACAATGTCCTCAATGAGGGCAGCGGGCAGATCCTTGCCAAAGGATGAAGCGAGCCGTCCACGGACTTCAGCGCCGACATAGGTGCCTATGACCGCTCCGATAACGCCGGCGATCAGGCCGATGGGAAGGGCACCTGCCACTTCACCGATGATCGCGCCGGTGAAGGCGCCGCTGATGATGCGCGCGCCGAACTGTTGCGGCACTTTCCGGCTAGGCGTGGATGGAAGCTGGTCGGTTACCAATTCGGCAAGTGCGAGCACGCTGAAGATTGCCACGGCGATCCAGTGGCCCATGAAACCGGCCCATGTGCCAGCGAGCGGCAGCCAGCCGAGATAGACGCCCCATGCAATCGCGGCCGGTGGGATCATGGCACGAAGACCGGCGACCACGCCGATCAACAAGGCGAGAAGATAAAGCACTATGTCACCTCAAGGTCGGCGCGGGCTGGGAGGAACCGGCGCTGGTGAAGTTGCTGCCGGAAAACCGGCTGACGCCACGGTAACCGAGAAGATTTTTCAGCGCCAGATGCAACGGCAAGCGTGGAAAAGTAGGCTTCAGTCGCCGCCTGCGACGGGTGTCCAGATCACATCGTCGATCGCCTGCGCGCCGGTCGCAAGCATGACGAGGCGGTCGAAGCCGAGTGCCGACCCGCATGCTTCAGGCATGATCGCGAGCGCGGACAGGAAGTCTTCGTCGATAGGGTAGCGCTCGGCGTAGATCTTCTGCTTTTCGTCCATATCGGCCTCGAAACGGCGGCGTTGTTCGATCGGATCGGTGAGTTCACCGAACGCATTGGCAAGTTCGACGCCACAGCAATAGAGTTCGAAACGCTCGGCAACACGCGGATCGCGCGGGCTGGGGCGGGCAAGGGCCGCCTCCGAAACCGGATATTCGTAAAGAACGGTCGCGCGGCCGAGCCCAAGCGTCGGCTCGATGCGTTCGACCATGACGCGGCTGAAGAGATCGGTCCATGTATCGTCCGGCGCGGTGCGCATGCCGGCTCCGGCGACGGTAGCATGGAGGCCATCGCGGTCGGTCGTGCCGTCGACATCGACGGTAGCGAGGAGGTCTATGCCGGCATATCGGGAAAACGCGTCGGCAACGGTCAGTCGTTCCGGTTCGGCGAAGGGATCCGCGACGCGATTGCGGAAGGAAAGGGCTTTCGCGCCTGCGGTCTCCGCCGCCAGGGCAAGCAGGGCGGCGCAGTCGGACATCAGGTCTTCGTAGGTCTGGCCGACCCGGTACCACTCCAGCATGGTGAATTCCGGATGATGCAGCGGTCCGCGCTCGCGGTTTCGCCAGACCGGTCCGAAACTGAAGATGCGCTCCTCGCCAGCGGCAAGCAGCTTCTTGCAAGAAAATTCAGGCGACGTGTGCAGGTAGAGCGGCTGGCGGGTGGCATCAGGAAGGATTGCTTCCGTAGCAAAGGCCGACAGATGTGTCTCGTTGCCCGGGGAAACCTGAAGGGCCGCGGTCTGGACCTCAATGAAATCGCGGCTTGCGAACCATTGGCGGATGGCGGCTGCGATGGCGTTGCGCTGGAGGAGGCGCGGCCTGCGGTCGGCATGGCGGTGGGGTGCCCACCAGGGCGAGGCGGCGGTCATGCAGGCTCCGGTCGTGGTTGCAGCCCTCTCCTTATCCCGTTTGACCGTCGGCGCAACAGAGGGCCGAAACTGCTGCCCGAGCTTGGCTGAGAACAAGGCAAGGGGCTGGCGGCGACGGGAAAGATAGGGTAAGCGGCTCCAACAGTTCACCGGCGGCCGGAGGCCGTTGGCCTTGAAACAGACCATTCCAGCACTCAGGAACCACCCGTGAAGGTTATCGCCAGCTCGCTCCGCAAGGGCAATGTCGTCGACAAGGACGGCAAGCTCTACGTCATATTGTTCGCCGAGAACATCCACCCCGGCAAGGGCACTCCGGTGACCCAGCTCGACATGCGTCGCATCTCGGACGGCGTGAAGATTTCCGAGCGCTACCGCACGACCGAGCAAGTGGAGCGCGCCCATGTCGAGGACCGCGAACACACATTCCTCTACGCGGACGGTGAAGGCTTCCATTTCATGAACCCGGAGACCTACGACCAGATCGCGGTCGCGGAAGACGTTATCGGCGACGCGGCGCCTTATCTCATCGAAGGCATGAGCGTTTCGCTCTCCGTGCACGAGGGCGTCGGCATCGCGATCGTCCTGCCGCAGCGCGCCGTGTTCGAGGTGGTCGAGACGGAGCCGGTCACCAAGGGCCAGACAGCATCGTCTTCCTACAAGCCGGCGCTGCTTTCCAATGGCGTGAAGACCTCGGTGCCGCCGCATATCGTCACCGGTACGCGCATTGTCGTCATGACGGCCGACGGCTCTTATGTGGAGCGCGCCAAGGACTGATTGCCGTCCTTGACCTGACCCCCATGAAGGCAACCCGACGAACCCTCTGAATGGCAGCCCGCGCATGATGCGGGCCGAACGCGCGCAACCGAAGGTTCACGCGCAAATTTCGCTTGTCCGTGGCAAGCAGCAATCCATTCAGAAAGTCGTCAAATGGAAAATTTCTTCGAAAGCCCGTTCAAGGGCATCACGCTCGACCGTCAGGTCAAGAACCCGAATATCGTCGTCGGCCGCTACAGTTACTATTCCGGCTATTACCACGGCCACAGCTTCGATGATTGCGCCCGGTATCTCCTCCCCGATGAGGGTGCAGACCGGCTCGTCATCGGCAGCTTCTGCTCGATCGGGTCTGGGGCGGCGTTCATCATGGCAGGAAACCAGGGTCACAGGCACGACTGGATCAGTACGTTTCCCTTCCACTTCATGAGCGAAGTCGGAGCGTTCGCCGGAGCAGCAAACGGCTACCAGCCGGCGGGCGACACCGTGATCGGCAACGATGTCTGGATCGGTTCGGAAGCGGTGATCATGCCGGGCGTGAGAGTTGGCGACGGCGCCTTGATCGGCACACGCGCGCTCGTTACGCGCGATGTGGAGCCCTACGCCATCGTCGGCGGCAATCCAGCCAGGACGATCCGCAAGCGTTTCGATGACGCTCAGATCGACCTGCTGCTAGAAATGAAGTGGTGGGAATGGCCCGACGCAGTGTTGTCGCCGGCGATGCCGCTGCTGACCAGCGGCGACGTCCTGGGCTTGCATCGCTACTGGACCAGGGCCATCGTCAACGGGGCTTCCATTCCCTGAATGTGTCTTCAGGTCGCCGCGCAGCAGAGCGCGGCGGCTTGTCTGACGCGCTCGATGTCGGGCGGGAAGGTCATAGCCGCCTCTGCGCGCGCCAGGGCATCGCGGGAATGGCGCGTGGCGTTTTCCACGTAGCGTTCCTGTCCCTCGAACGCTGCAAGGGCGTCGAGCGATTTCTGGAGTCTTATCTGCACTTCAGCGATGGAAGCGCCGTCGCGGGCGATGGGCGTGAAGACGTCATCGAAGAGATCGGAAAGGCGCAATCCCGGTACATGGACGTGCGAATACTCGACATCCACGTCTTCTTCCTCAGCCCATACCGCAAGGATACGCACTGCTCGTCCCAGCACATCGATGGCGGTGCCCGGATCGTTGATGGCAGGCGACAATGCACGCGAGGCGATCTCCGCCATAACGCACAGGCCGAAGCGGGGATCCTGATCGAAGGAGCGCTCGTCACCCACGGAAAAAGCCTCGCGCAGGGCGGACTCGAAATCTTCCTCGGTATCGCCAACGAAATGGGCGATGGGCCGGCTTGCATGAACGAAGGTGCCCGGAAGCGCGGCAACGAACACCGATGCCTCGGTCCGCTTTGCGAAGTTTTCCAACGCCCCCATGTCTATGTGCTGCACATATCCGACCTTGTTGGGGAAAACCGCCGTGGCGCCGGCCGGCATCGCCTCGTCGGGCGACATGGTAACCCCGCCCAGGTTCGGCCTGCGTCGCCTCGCCTTCATGGCCTCGGTTGTCACGCGTTCGACCTGCTCGGTCGTCTCCCCGACCCTGCCGAGCCGCAACAGATAGTCGATCCAGCGCAGCAGGGTCACCACGATCAGGATGACCACGAGCACGGTCATGACGAAAAGGACGACGCGGCCGCGTTCGCCATATGCTCCGGTCGACAGGGTTATGATGGCGACGAGGCTGAACAAGAACGAGCCGACAAAGGTCGCCAGCGTGTTCTGGGTTGTCGTGTCCTCGATAAGAAGCTTGGTGGCGCGGGGTGTCACATTGCTGGTGGCGGCGGAATATGCCGAAACCATCGTCGACAGGGAGAAGGTGGTGACGGCCAGCATGCTCGTGGCCAGGATGTTTAGGATGCGGTCTACCGAATCCGCACCCGTGCCCGCCGAGAGGCCGTCGGGCAGGAAGGGAGAGATCAACAGCGAGAGCAGGGCGGCGGCGACCGCAAGCAGCGAGATGAGCGTGGCGCGAAACCACAGCCTGCGGGTGAGCAGACCGAGCAGCCATCTCCAGCGTGACGTCATGTGGCGGCACCTCCTGTCCGTTTATGCAGGCAGGATCGGAACGACGCAACGTTTGCGAGAGATGTCATGGACCCGGCGCGGCATGTCACGCCGGGTCCAAAAAACATGATTTCCTCAGAACAGGCCTTCGATCTGGCCTTGGTCGTTGAGATAGATCTTTTCGGACGACGGAACCTTCGGCAGGCCGGGCATCGTCATGATCTCACCGCATATCGCCACGACGAAGCCGGCACCCGCTGACAGGCGTACTTCGCGGACCGGGACCGTGTGGCCGGTTGGCGCGCCACGAAGGTTGGGATCGGTCGAGAAGGAATACTGCGTCTTGGCCATGCAGACCGGAAGATTGCCGTAGCCTGCTTCCTCCCAAGCCTTCAACTGGTCGCGGACAGACTTGTCGGCGATTGCTTCCGAGCCGCGATAGATGCGCTTCACGATCGTATTGATCTTCTCGAAGAGTGGCATCTCGTCGGGATAGAGCGGCGCGAACTGCGCGCTTCCGGATTCGGCGAGCTCGACAACCTTGTTTGCAAGCTCCTCGATGCCGGCCGAGCCCTGCGCCCAGTGCTTGCAGAGTATCGCTTCCGACCCTTGGGCCTTGACGAACTCCTTCATCGCGGCGATCTCGGCATCGGTGTCGGAAATGAAGTGGTTCATGGCAACCACGACCGGTACGCCGAACTGCTTCACGTTCTCGATGTGACGGCCGAGATTGGCGCAGCCCTTCTTGACGGCCTCGACGTTCTCGGTGCCGAGATCTTCCTTCTTGACGCCGCCGTTCATCTTCATCGCGCGGACCGTGGCGACGATGACGGCCGCGGCCGGCTTGAGGCCAGCCTTGCGGCACTTGATGTCGAAGAACTTCTCAGCGCCGAGGTCCGCGCCGAAGCCGGCTTCGGTGACGACATAGTCGGCAAGCTTGAGGGCGGTGGTGGTCGCGACGACCGAGTTGCACCCATGCGCGATGTTGGCGAACGGGCCGCCATGCACGAAGGCGGGGTTGTTCTCGAGCGTCTGAACCAGATTGGGCTGCATCGCGTCCTTCAGGACGACGGCCATCGCGCCGTCTGCCTTGAGGTCACGGGCATAGACCGGGCTCTTGTCGCGCCGATAGGCAACGATGATATCGCCGATACGCTTCTGCAGATCCTTGAGGTCGGATGCGAGGCAGAGGATAGCCATCACTTCCGACGCGACCGTGATGTCGAACCCGGCCTCGCGGGGATAGCCGTTAGCAACGCCACCGAGCGAGCAGACGATGGAGCGCAGTGCGCGATCGTTCATGTCCATGACGCGACGCCACGCAACGCGGCGGGTGTCGATGCCCAGTTCGTTACCCCAGTAGATGTGATTGTCGATCAGTGCCGAAAGCAGGTTGTGGGCCGTGGTGATGGCGTGGAAATCGCCGGTGAAGTGGAGGTTCATGTCCTCCATCGGCACGACCTGAGCGTAACCGCCGCCGGCCGCGCCGCCCTTGACGCCGAAGTTTGGCCCGAGTGACGCCTCGCGGATGCAAACCACTGCCTTTTTGCCGATGCGGTTCAATCCGTCGCCGAGACCGACAGTGGTGGTCGTCTTGCCCTCGCCTGCAGGCGTCGGGTTGATGGCGGTGACGAGAATAAGCTTGCCGTCCTTGCCACCCTTTTTGGAGGCGATGAACTCAGCGGAAATCTTCGCCTTGTCGTGGCCGTAGGGGAGCAGATGTTCGGCAGGAATGCCGAGCTTCTCGCCAATTTCCATGATCGGCTTCTTTTTGGCGGCGCGGGCGATTGCGATGTCGGACTTCACTTCGGCCATGACGGCGTTCCCTCGGATTGTCAGTTCTTTGGCGGTAGCGGTTCAGGTCACGCGGCGGAAAGCCGGCGCGCAAAGCTTGCGTCGCGATCTAAGCTTTCAACAGCGGCCTCGTCAACCAGCATGCAAAATTGTTTCCCATAGAGAAACTTCTTCCGAGACCTCGAACGTGCCGGTCAAGGCCCGGATGTGTGCGCATAGAGCCTCAGCGCGGTGTGGCGCGCCGTCCCAAAACAGTCGCCCAATGAGCGAAAAACGACAGGCTGACCGGAGCCGGCCTGTGCAAGGGCTTCCGCCTCGTCTAGCGGTCAAGCACCGCGCGAATCTCGACGATCTGCGAACGGGCACGCAACAGGTTGAACCCCATCGTCGCGAGATGCGAGGGGAAGAAGGCGCTCGATTCATTCCCGTTGGAAATGATCCATGGCTGCATGTTCAGCGCATCACGCATCTGGACCATCATCGTATCCCAAAGCGTCCCGATGTTCCTTTCCTGGATCACCTTGGAGAAATCCGCACGCGCGGCGTGCAGGATGCCGTAATAGGCATAGAGCTGCCCGTAGGCGAACCAGAAGCGGTCGTCGGCGCGCGGATCGAACCAGCCGGCATTCGACGCCTCGATCTGGCCGCGCAGGATATCCGAGGTCGAGCCCATGTCGCCGGCGATGCGGTCGAGGAACTGCATGAGGTTGTCTGCGCGCGCGTCAAAGGTCGCCTGGCACTTCTCAAGGCTCGCGTTGAAAGCATTCAGCTTTTCGATCGCGTCGCGATAGACGCTTGGCGTCGGGCGGGTCGGGCCACGCATGCCGATGTACCAGGCGTCCTCATCCCATGCGAGCGCGGTGCGGGCGTCCTGAAGGTTCTGGTCGATGCGGGACGTGCCCCGCGCGCGACCAAGCGTATCCACCAGTTCCGTCGTGGTGCGCCGCATCACCTGATTGATGCCAAGCTGGAAGGCCGCCTTGTTGTCGAACCAGGGCGTGTTGCGCCACGGAATGCCGAACAGTCCGAGCTTGGACGCAAGCATTGAGGAGATCCAGGCATTCTGATTGACGTTGAAGTCGACCAGAAAGGCGCTCATGTGGGCGATTTCGGAAGGCTTGCATGTCTGCTCGGCGGTCGTGGGGGGCTGCGTGGCAGAGCCGTCGCCCGACCCCTGCGTGCCGCTCATCGTCGCCTGCGCCGTTTCAATACGCTCGCCAGCGAGGAGATTGGCGGTCTGCTGGGCCGTGTCCGCGAGGATGGGGCCGGGATAATCCGGGTCGAAATTCTTCCAGAACTGGGTGACGTAGAAGAAGTAGCCATAGGCCACCAGGATGCCGGCCATGATAGCGCCCAGGATCGTCTTGAGTATCCAGCCGCGCTCGGTGTACCAGCGGCCGGCCCACATGAAGGGCCACAAGATGATGCCGATGACGAGGCCGATGCCGCGTCCGATCCACTGGAAGACCCGGGTGAAGAAGTTCACGATCGGATCAAGCATGCGTCCCCTCCATTGGCGGCGATTGCGCCAGGGCTAATCGACGAGGCCGTACAACCGTTCACGATAGCCGGCCTTGTCCTTCAGATATGTGGTTTTCAGCGTCTCGACAACATGCGCCCGCCAAGGCGCCGGCCACTGCTGGTAGTCTGTGTAAAAGCCCTGTTTGTTGAAAATGTAGCGCGACACAAAGTCGGAGGGCACGAAGTCCGAGATCAACCGGTTGGTCAGCCATGCGTCCGGATGGTCGGGTTTTGCACGTACGACAAGAAACCGATGCAGCGGGAAAATCTCGTCCAGCTTGAGTTGGCCGTATTGCGCGATCTCCCGCTTGGCCGCGTTGAGGAAGGGGAACGTACCTTCGCTGGCGATGGTCTGCGCGTGCTGGTGTATCCATGTCTGCAGCCAGACCTTGTCGACCTGACGCAGGTCCCGGTCCGGTTCGCTGTCGCGGATGAGGCTGCGTATCGCCATGTCCGCCCGGTGCTCGAGATAGCCGGAGTTCTCCAGCCACGACGCGCGCGGAAGCTCGATGCGGCCGGTGGATGCGAGAAAGCGAAAGACACGATCGGCGTCGCGGATCGAAAGATAGCTGACCTGCCAGGGCCGCGAGCGCCGGAAACCGGGCGCGGTGGGGTCGGAAATGACTGTCGTCATATCCGGGTCGACAAATACGTACAGTCCGCCGAAGTGGCTCGTCCAGTAGGCGTTGTGCCGGAAGATCACCTGATCGGGCACCAGCGCGTTCTCACGGATATCGCCGGTGACCTTTGCAAGCTCGACCATCCGGTTCAGCATGCGGTCGTCGCGCCATGCCTCGGGCTCCTGCTTGAGACGATCGACGAGACGGCCAAGCTCTGCAGCTTTGCCAAGCACGTCCTCAGCAGAGAGGACACGGAACTCGACCTGGCTGATCGAAAGCAAATCTTCTATGTCCTCGACCCTGGAAACCGAATCGTCGATTTCGCCGTAGATGACATCCTTAATGGTAAGCGCGTCGATGGCGCGGGCGTTCTTCTCGAAAAATTCGTAGAGAAGCTGCGACGTGTTGGAGAACGCCGTGTGGACGACCGGCAGGTCCTGCTGCGAGGGCGTGAGAATGATGAAACGCCGGTTGACCTCGTTCGGATCGAGATACTGATAGTCGCCAAGTTCTTCGGCGACCTGTGGGGAAAACCCGGTGCGGTCGATCTCGAACGAGGTCAGCTTGGTAGCGGGCAGCCCGAAGGCAACGAGAGCTTTATTGTAGCGCTCGATGAGATGCGGCTCCTCGACGGGAAGGAGCCGTCCGTAAATGAGGTCGTTGTCGCGCAGCAGGTCCATGATCAGGCCTTCCAGAGGCCTTTCTGCTTGAGTTCCTCCATCTCGCGGGCAGCCCGTTCGCGCAGGCGCTGGTCGCGCAACAGCTTCTCGACGGCAGAATCGTCGGCGCGGTCGGAGTAGCGGAATTCGCTGTCGGCGTATCGGTTGATCTCCTGCATGACCATCGCCATGTCGAAGGGCCCGCGCAGTTCCTCGATCATGGCCTTCTTGTCGTCGTATGACTTGTGCATGAAGGTCTCGGGCTTCTCGAACCAGTCGTCGGGAAGCTCGATGTCCATGGCGCGCATCTTGATTGCATCGGTGACGTTCTTGATCGCACGGCCCGTGAAGCGCGGTTCGGCTTCCTTGATCAGGTGCAGGTATTCTCCGACATCGGCCATCGTCCTGGGCTGGCCGTTTTCCTTCATGAAGCGCTCGTAGACCTTAATGAGGCCGTCCTCATGCGGTTTGGAATGGCTCTCGTAAGCGGTGTCCACCGCGCGCTGGATTTCCTGAGCGGCATAGAGCTCGTGTTCGCCGAGCGGGATCTTGTGGTTCTTGCCGGCGAGCAGGACGAAGATGTCGATGTAGTCCTCGCGCGTCTGCGGGCCGTCGACCAGCCAGCGCGCGCCGGCGCGCTGGCGCAGCGCGTCGTCGACATTCTCCGGATAGTTGGAGAACATGCCGAAAGAGCAGTTGCCGCGGATCACGGTCATCGCTCCGGAGAAGGCCGACATCAGCACACCGGTTATTTCGTGCTGGCCTGCGGATGCGCGGTCGTCGGAGCGCTTTGCCGCAACCTGATCGATGTCGTCGATAGTGCCGAAGCCGATGGCGCGAGGGTTCAGCACGTTGTCGATGAAGGCGCGGCAGTTCTGGCCCGACTTGCCCTGATAGGACGAGATCTGGTCGACGCCGAAATTCTCGTAGTGGAATGGCCAGCCGGCAACCTGGCAGTAATCGTTGACGAGACCCGTGATCATCTGGATCAGCGTGGTCTTGCCGGTGCCCGGTGCGCCGTCGCCGATAAAGGTGAAGAGGAACCCGCCAAGTTCAACGAAGGGATTGGACTGGCGGTCGAAGTCGTAGGCCATCAGCATCTTGGCGAGCTTGACGGACTGGTATTTGGCGATGTGGTTGCCGACGACCTCCTCGGGCTTTTTGAAGGTCATGACCAGCGGCCTGGAGCGCTTGCCGGGGGCGACATCGAAACCGTCGATCGTGAAATCGTCGTTGTCGACACGCATATGCGTGTCCTCGAAGCTTCCCAATCCGTCGAAGCGGCCCTTGCGCGTCAAAAGCCCGTCAATCGCAACGCGCGCGAAGGTCCTGGCGCGCAGCGCAAGCTCCGTGTCTGCCTTCGCGCCCGCCAGCGCTGCGTCAAGGCCGGCGATCATGGCCTTCAGCGCGTCCTGCGGCGTGTCGAACAGGAAGTCGGGTTCCCTGATGTCGTTGGGGGCTTCGCCATCGGCTTCGACCAACTGGGAGAGATAGGACGCGAAGGTGAACGCCGAGACGTATGCCGAGGCCGCCAGCAGTTTCCTGAAGCGCGTCGCTTCCTCGCCTTCCAGCGGCGCGCGGGCATTCCTGGCCTGCAGGCTTTCAAGCTCGCCGGTTCTGGAAAAGACATCCGCAACGGCCAGCGAGACGGCGATGCCGCGTCTGGCGCGGTAGAGAAGGGTGTGCTGCGTGATCGACATCAACTGGTCGTCGGGCCGAACTGAAGCGACGGTTTTCGCCAGTTCGACCTCGCGCGTGCGCCGCACCGAGCCGGTCGAGACGGTGGAAACGAAGCGCCGTCCGGTTCCGGCAAGCGGCGTCGAGGACTGTCCGGACGAATCCTCCAGGACCACGACTCGGGTGATCATCGACTGCGCGGTGGCGCGATGCTTCTCGATATCGCTTTCGGGGATGGTGGTCAGGCCAGTGTCCATGATCACGTCCTTGTCTGTGTTGTCGAGGCGGAGGTGTCGCGGGCCTGCCGCGCGGCGGCGAGAAAGGTGTCGAGCGTACGGTCGAGCCGCTCGAAAAGAAACTCGCTCAAGGCCGAAGCGTCATTGTCCGGGAGACCTGCTGCTATGGCTGCCAGGTAATCTGACTTGTTCTCAGGGTGAATTGCGATCAGGGGGAATCCGCTTCGAGCGAGCATCCAGTTGGTCACGAGCCGCGCCGTCCGGCCGTTGCCGTCGTTGAAGGGGTGGATGGCCAGGAGCAGGAATTGCGCCTCGAAAGCGGCGGCCGGTTCGTTGGGCGCACCCGAAAACCAGTCGCGCAGCGACGCCATCAGCCCAGGAACGCCCTCCGGTGAAGGAAATTCGAAGCCGTTCCCGTTGAACTCCAGCCTGCGCGCCCGATCGGCGTATCGACCGGATATCTCGGGGATGGATTGCCCCACGACAAGCCGATGGAGATAGCGGATGTCGCCGTCGGTGATCGGCGTTTCCGTCCGACTTGCCGTATCGAGAACCCATGCGAGCGCACCGGCATGCTCGGCGACTTCGAGATGGTCCTTCAGCGATTTGCCCGGAAAGGTCACGCCATTCTCAAGGATAAGCGCGGTCTCGCCGGCGGTCAGAGCGTTTCCGTCGATTGCGTTGGATGCATAGGTGACGCCTATGCGGTGATCGTTTTCGAGGTTGGCAAGGGCGTCGGCAGGCAGGCTCTGGCGCAATGCGTCCAGTTCCCATTTCTTCGCGAGCACGACATCGGCGAGCGTCATGACTCAGACCCGGCGCCGGCGGGGAAGGGCTCAGACATCGCTGATCACCTGTCCCTTCGAGAGGATGTGGACCTTGTAGCCGGAGAAGACCTTCTGCGCCTCGCCGGCAGCATAGAGGGCCTGATAGGCCTCGTGGGGGATCAACGCGTGGTTTTCATAGCTGGACACGCCCTGCCGTGTCGCCTCGAGGTCGTCGGTGTTGATGTAGAACTCCTGAGTGTCCGGCTCCTTCGACCACAGCCCCTTGCGCCCGGCACGCTCGCCCTTGGAATACACCTCCTGCACCGTCCACGTCAGCAGCCAGGCGTTCTCGGCCTTGCGTACCTTGGACAGCACCTCGGAGACAGCCGAATTGTGCTCGGTGATGCCGGCGGAATAGAACGGGCCAAGGACGACGCGCCTGAACTGCGTCGGGTGAAGGGTCTCGAAATCCTTGTCGAGATTGGTCGCTATGGTTGTCGGCGACAGGGTATAGGCCGAATTCTTCTCGGTGAAGTCGTCGAAGCGGTGGGCCAGTTCGGGATTGAGCAGACCGTCCACGGGGAGCGGTATCTCGACCTTATCGTTCAGCTTGCCGTCGCGCGTGACGAGCTGGCGCAGCATCGGTTCCGACGAATCCTCCACCGTGACCATGTAGATCAGCGGAAGGTTGGAAGTGCCGTCGAACGTGGCCCAGTGAACGAGATAAAAGGGCCTGCCTGTCTTCGGGTTAACCGAAACCTTCACGGTTTTCGCCAGGGTGAACGGACCGAAGATGTCACCCTCCTTCACGGCTTCCAGGTAGAGCCTCTCGGCCATGGACCTCTGGAGTGCGGCCGGGAACTCCTTCCGTCGGAGGATGAAGTCCGCCATTTCGCCGCGCAGTTCCTCCGGGGCGGGAATGTTCATGAGGCGTTCGCCGGCCTGACGCCTGTCATTTTCCAGTTCGAGAAGATTCTGGAAGACGGGAAAGCCGCTTTCAGCCCGGCTGATCCGGAAGCTGTCCATGAAACCCAGCCGGTTCTTCCAGCAGGCGAAGGACGTCTCCAGCCGCGCGATGTACTCCGCCACGATCCTTGCGACGATCCCGTGCCTGTAGAGCGGGGAACGGTCATCGCGCATGAAGATCTCGAGGCCATGCAGGGCGGCCTCGATCGCTGCGAAATACTGCGCCGCTGCGTCGTTCTGTGGGTTCATGCGCGGCTATCCGAAAGGGCGGGTCTTGTCAGGACCGCACATAGTCTGCGGAATTGTGCTTCCTGAGGACCTCCTCGAAACGGCGCGCGAAAGCGTCGTCGGCCAGCTTCTTGCGGCGCTGGATGTCGGCTGTCGTGACCATATTCTTTTCGTGAAGCTCCAGCAGGTCGCCGATATGCTTCTGGGCAGCGGCGCCTATGCCCGCCATCGTCTCCTCGGCCGTGTTGTCAACCTTGGAGCCCAGCGTGTTGATCTTGTGCGCGACGTCCTGCTGGGCAGCGGTTTTCAGCGAATCCTCAAGCGCCTTGTAGAGGACGATGCGCTGTTCGGTATCTATGGTCAGCTTGTTGATCAGCGTGTTCTGCGCCGCGATCTGGTTGTTGAGCGAGTCCACGAAGGTCTGGAACATGGATGTGTAGCGCTCGAGCGTCTGGCTCTCGGCCAGCAGTTCCTGCTCCTTGGCCTGCCTCTCATTGTATTCGGTGGCGAGCTTCGAGCGCTCGCCCTCGAGCTGCGTGCGCTGCGTCTGGTCGGTCGAGGCGGCGATCTTGTTCTCGATGTCGAGCAGGAGCGGGTTCAGTTCCTCGATGCGCTTTTGCGTGGCTGTCAGGTTTTCGATCGTGGACTTGCGACGTTCGATGACCTGCGCAAGGCTGGCTTCCGACGTGGAATAACGCTGTTCGAGGACTTGCTTCTGGGCCTTGAGGATGCCGACGATCGTATCGGATTTGGCCAGCAGCTCCTGCAGGTTGCCGGCAAGCGACATGTTGCGCACGCGCTCTGTGCGCATGCGCTGCTTTGACTGCGGCGAGAAGATGCCGATGAAGGTTTCCCATCCGGTGAAGCTCTTCATGCTCTCGAATTCGGTTCCGAAGACGTTTGTGGCGTCTTCCAGGCCGATGATCAGGTCGGCAATGTTGCCTTCCATGATCTTCTGCTGCTTGAGGACATCCTCGATCCGGGCATTCTCGATGTCGAAGTCGGCAGCGCCGATCTTCTCGTCGGTTCGGGCGATCTTGTCGAGCACGGTGCCGGACTGCTCGATCCTGGAGCGCATTTCCTCCACGACCTGCTTTGTCTTCGCAATCTCGGCATCGAAGTTCTGCAATGTCGCCATCCTGATCCCGCTCCTCTGAAAGGTCATGTGGGCCGGAATATATTGACCGCGCGCATCGAAAGAAAGACGCGACGTCAGCAATTCGTAACCCGTCCCGGTGCCGGTCGATGTCGCATGCTGATAAGCTGGCGGCGCGACTCGCGGTGTTATCCTGCTTGAAACGGCATGAAAATGGTGTTTGGCTTGGTTCACTGAGGCGGGGCGGAACTGCCCGGATTGTCCGGGCCGCTCTTGGGCACAAGCATTTTAAATGGGAGAATGACCTCAATGTTGCGTATTAAGCCATTGGTTGCCGGCATCGCGCTGGCGACGTTGCTATCGACGGGTGCGCTGGCCGCGGACGCCGAAAGCTGCAAGACGGTCAAGTTCGCGGATGTGGGCTGGACCGATATCACCGCTACCACGGCGACGGCCTCGGTGATCCTCGAAGCGCTTGGTTACACGCCGGAAGTTCAGGTTCTGTCCGTGCCGGTGACCTACACCTCGCTGTCGTCCAAGGACATCGACGTGTTCCTCGGGAACTGGATGCCGACGATGGAAGCCGACATCAAGCCCTATCTGGAAGACAAGTCGGTCGAGGACATCAAGGTCAACCTCGAAGGCGCGAAATACACGCTGGCCGTGCCGAAATACACCTATGAGGCAGGCCTCAAGGATTTCTCCGACATCGCCAAGTTCAAGGACAAGCTTGGCGGGAAGATCTACGGCATCGAGGCCGGCAATGACGGAAACCGCCTGATCCTCGACATGATCTCGGCCAACCAGTTCGACCTCGGCGGCTTCGAACTCGTCGAAAGCTCGGAGGCCGGCATGCTGTCGGCCGTGCAGAAGGCTGCCGGTTCCAAGGAAGACGTGGTCTTCCTCGGCTGGGAACCGCATCCGATGAACGCGAACATCGAGATGGCGTACCTTTCGGGTGGCGACGATGTGTTCGGGCCGAATTTCGGCGGCGCGACCGTGCATACCAATGTACGCGCAGGCTACCTGAACGATTGCCCGAATGCCGGCAAGTTCGTGTCCAACCTCGTCTTCACCCTGAAGATGGAAAACGAGATCATGGGCGCGATCCTGAACGACGGCGCCGACCCGAAGGTGGCGGCCACCACATGGCTGAAGGCCAATCCCGACGTGATCGGCCCCTGGCTCGAGGGCGTCACCACATTTGACGGCGGCGATGCTTCGGCAGCCGTAAAAACGGCGCTCGGCCTGTGAAACGGCCTAATCCGTTGTTGACATGACCTCGAAGGCGGCTGTCCGAGCAGGATGGCCGCCTTTATCATAGCCAAGAACGACAGGAGGGGCCGGCTTGGATCCGATAAGCGAACTTATCCGAAGCGCCAAGATTCCCATCGGGCGCTGGG
Source organism: Rhizobiaceae bacterium (assembly GCA_019635775.1). Lineage (GTDB taxonomy): Bacteria > Pseudomonadota > Alphaproteobacteria > Rhizobiales > Rhizobiaceae > Mesorhizobium_K. Next base: position 51,251 of record JAHBYU010000001.1, read on the forward strand.
GGAAGTCCTTCTTCGACTTCCTGACCAGCAATTTCGAATGGCTTTTCGATTCCATTGCCGGCGGCCTTACCTTCTTCCTTCAAGGCTTGATCAACATATTCCTGTGGTTCCCGCCCATCGTGGTGATCGCCGCACTCGCCGCGCTTGCATGGTGGCTGCAACGCTCGTGGAGGATCGCGCTGTTCGTGGCGCTCGGCCTGCTGTTCATCGTCAACCAGAACCTCTGGAAAGAGACTGTGGAGACAATCGTCCTCGTGGTCGCGGCAGCGGCCGCGTCCATGGCGATCGGCGTGCCGATCGGCATCTGGGCGGCGCACAAGGCGAGCGTCTGGTCATGGCTCAACCCGGTTCTGGACCTGATGCAGACGATGCCGACCTTCGTTTATCTCATTCCTGTCCTGATCCTGTTCGGGCTTGGTATCGCGCCAGGCCTTATCGTGACCGTGATCTTCGCCGCGCCAGCACCCATCCGCCTTACCTATCTCGGCATCACGTCGGTTCCAAAGCCTATGATCGAGGCCGGCGAGGCGTTCGGCGCGACCAAGCGGCAACTGCTCTGGAAAGTGGAACTGCCGGCCGCGCTGCCGACGATCATGGCCGGGCTGACGCAGTGCATCATGCTGTGTCTTTCGATGGTGGTGATCGCGGCGCTTATCGGCGCCAACGGGCTCGGCAAACCCGTCGTGCGCGCGCTCAACACGGTCAACATCCCGCAGGGACTTGAAGCTGGCCTCGCCATCGTCATCCTCGCCATCATCCTTGACCGGATGAGCCGCGTGCGCATGGGAGGCGCACGATGAGCGTCGCGGTCGATTTCAAGGATGTCGATATCGTCTTCGGGGACAACCAGAAGGCCGCGCTGGCGATGATCGACAAGGGCGCAAGCCGCGCCGAGATACTCGAAAAGACGGGCGCCGTGCTTGGCTGCGCGGGCGCGAACCTGACCGTTCACGAAGGCGAGATATCGGTTCTGATGGGCCTGTCTGGTTCGGGCAAGTCCACGCTGCTGCGGGCCGTGAACCGGCTCAACATTCCGGCGCGGGGCCACGTGCTCGTCAAGGCCGACGACAAGATCGTCGATGTCGCGACATGCGACGAGGAGACCCTGCGAAAGGTCCGCCAGCGAAATGTCGCGATGGTGTTCCAGCAGTTCGCGCTGCTGCCCTGGCGCACCGTGGAACAGAATGTGGGCCTGGGTCTGGAACTTGCCGGCGTGCCGGAAGCCGAGCGCAAGGCCCGGGTGGCAAAGCAGCTCAAGCTGGTCGGCCTCGACCAGTGGTCCAAGAAATATGCCCATGAGCTTTCGGGCGGCATGCAGCAGCGCGTAGGGCTGGCGCGCGCCTTCGCCACCGAGGCGCCGATCCTGCTGATGGACGAGCCGTTCTCGGCGCTCGATCCGCTGATCCGTACCAAGCTGCAGGACGAATTGCTGCAGCTCCAGGCCGAACTGAAGAAGACGATCGTCTTCGTCAGCCACGATCTGGAAGAGGCTTTGAAGATCGGCAGCCACATCACGATCATGGAAGGCGGGCGCATCGTGCAGACCGGCGCGCCCGAGGACATCGTGCTGCGGCCCGCCAACGACTATGTGCGCGACTTCATCGCCAACGTGAACCCGCTTTCGGTGCTGACGGCGTGGAACGTCATGCGCGACCGACGCGACCTCGAACCGGCCGGCGAAGGGTGGCTGTGGCTCGACCGCCGCCAGACCACACGATTCAAGCTCGACGAGCATGGCATGGTGACGGCGGCGGAAAGGGAAGGCAATCCGATGGTCTGGGTGTCATGTGACGACATCGAGGGTCTGCCGCAGGACGCGCCGCATGTCTTCTGGGCGCGCCCCGGTACGTCGCTGAAGACCGTGATGCTTGCCATGCACCGTTCGCAGACGGCGCCGGTGGCGCTGTTCGACGACCAGTCGCGCTTCGTCGGCTCTATCGGCGTGAGAGACGTGCTGAGCGCGGTGCTGAGGAGATAGGCCTTATCGGTCTGCACCGAGCGCCAGGTCGAATGCGGATTCGAGCTTTGCCGCGTGGGGCCTGACCAAGTCGGCATAGCGTGCGCCTTCGGCGCGAAGGAGCTGGATCTCCGCGATCTTCTCTTCGATCAGCCCGCGCAGCTCCTGTTTCTGCGCATCGGACAGGTGAGAGGCGTTGTCGAAGCCATCGAGCGCTTCGGTCAGCCTGCGTGAAAACACATCGTTGGGTATTGTCGCCAGATAGCCCTTGAAGGTGGCGTCGAGCGCATGCCTCCAGTTGTCGCGGCTGAAGCCTGCGGCGGCGATTTCGCCGTTCCATGACGAATCCTCGTCAAAAAGACGGTCGGCCTCTTCCTCGTCCCATGCGAAGGGACCGAGCTCCGGCGCGAGACTGACCATGAGGATCGTTACTTTCTCGACCTCGTCCGGGGAAAGGCTTTTTGCAGGGAAAGTGAGGCCGAGCGCCAGCCCGATGCCGGAAATCGCGGCTATGAGGATGCGCTGGATAAAGGAAGGATGCTTCATGACAGGCACTCCTTCTCGACAGCATCCTGTGCGTCGTTGCGGGCCTTGGCCTGGATGACGGAACCGCCCATCGACACGGCCTGCGCGGCAATCGCGCCGCCGCGACCTGCAAAGCCGCCGAGCCCGCCTGCCATCGACAGCGCGCTGCCCAGAACGGCGCTGCCAGTGGCCTGTTGCTGGGCCTTGGCGACTGCCTGCTGGCAGCGGTCCGCAGACGCGGTGGACGCCGCTTTCCGGCCTGGCGTACTGCTCATCGCCATCGATCCGGTATCGCTGGTGGTGGTCTGGCTGGTGTTGGTCTGGCTACAGGCGGCAAGCGCACCGCAGAAAAGCACTGCAATTATTCTCATCGTTCTCCCCGAACACGTTCCGGGCCGGCATGTTGCGCCGGCCACCTGAATGGGTCGGTCTAGGGGGTGCCGTGACCGGCGTCTTGGCGCAGGACGAACGGACGCGGGCGGAGGCGAACGGGCCGCTATTGCAGCTTGCGCAGTGCCGCAGCCTTGATTTCGCGCGGCGTGGCGGCGAAGCGCTGGCGGAACATCCGGTTGAAATGCGACAGGTCGCCGAAGCCGCAGTCATAGGCGATTGCCGAGATCGTTCGACCGTCGCCCGTCTCGATGGCGCGGCGGGCCAGGTCGAGTCGCGAATCGTGCAGGAACTGGCCGAAGGTCAGGCCTTCACGCTCAAAGAGGCGCTGGATGTAGCGCGGCGTTACACCCTGACGACGGGCGACCGAAACGATGTCCAGCTCGGGATCCGTAAGGTGATGCAGGACATCATGACGGATAAGGGAAAGGCGAGCGCTACCGACCCCAGCAAGATCCGGGCGGTCGGCGCTTTGCGTGCCTTCGAGAGCGAGCGCGGCAAGCTGATGGAGCTGGCAGGCCGCCAGCCGTGCGGTGGACGCTTCAATCCGCTGAGCGCCAAGAAGGAGGTCCGCATATCCGGACAACACGGCCGCGCCCGGCGCCAGCGCGGACACATGGTGGATCGGCCTTGTCCTTATGAAGGGCGCGATCTCCGCCATCTTCCGATGGTCCAGCACGATTGCCTTGAGGCGCGTGGGCGGCAGATCGAAGGACTGGCGAAAGCTTTCCTCGACGATCACGATGTCGCCGCGCGAGACGTTGAATTCAGCGGAATGGGATGGCGTGATCCGATAGTCGGCGTCATGAATGGTCAGCATGTAGTTCTGACGCCCGTCGGCGGTGAGTTCGCGGGTGCGCTCGCCACGGACGGTCGAATAGCGCGCCGAGCCGACGATCGTGTCGCCGAACAGCCTGCGGTATGAGACATCGAATTCAAAATCCGCCGTGTTGCCGGGCGTGAATTGAAGGCCAGCCACGCTGCGCGCGACGAAATCGTGCAGATAGGAAAGACGGTCACGCTCCGGCACGTCGCGATTGGACAAGCTGAGAAGGTCGGGACCTTCTGTCGACGTGTGAAGGTTGCCGGATTTACGCGGCGCGCCGGTCTGTGAAATCATGTGGTACCCCGTGGCGAGGCGCGCACCTTCCCTGCATTGCGTTTCGGCGCTGTGACGCCCTGTCTCCTGTCTGTAACCTTCCCGCTCGCGAATGCCGCAATCCCGTGTCACAATGAAATTGCGACAGCCGATGCGAGCGTACGCCGATGTCCGACGACAGCCTTGCAAAACCACGCGTGAAGACGAAGCCCAAGGTCGAGCGGCCGAGGCTGCACAAGGTCATACTTCTCAATGACGATTTCACGCCACGAGAATTCGTCGTTGCCGTGCTGAAGGCCGAGTTCCATGTCGGCGAGGATCTGGCTCACAAGATCATGATCACTGCGCACCGCCGCGGCGTGTGCGTGGTCGCGGTGTTCCCGAAGGACATAGCCGAGACAAAGGCGACCCGCGCCACGGAAGCCGGCAAGGCCAAGGGTTATCCGCTGATGTTCACGACCGAACCCGAGGAATGATCACTCTCCGCGCGGAAAGCGCTGGGCCTCTTCGAGTACGTTGAGGTCCATGTGATTGCGCATGTAGCGCTCGGATGCACGCTGCAGCGGCTGATGATCCCAAGGATAGTAGGCACCGTTGCGAAGCGCCTCATAGGTGACGTGGCGGCGCGCCTGGCTTGCTCGCACCTCTGCATCGAAACGCTGCAGGTCCCAGCGCTCCAAGGCGGTCTGCTTCATCGCTTCGAGAACCTTCTGGTGTGTAGGGTCAAGTGCCAGATTGTTTAGTTCATCGGGGTCGGTTTCGAGATCGAAAAGCTGTGGCACGTCGGCCTCGCACAGGATGAGCTTGTAGCTGCCCTGACGCAAGCCGATCATCGGAGCGATCGAGCCTTCCGCCGCATACTCCATCGGTACCGGGCTGCGCGAACGATTGCCAGCCGCGACATCGACGAGGCTCTCGCCATCGGTCCAGGGCAATATTTCGCCAAGGTCGAGCCCTGCGAGTTGTGCAAGTGTTGGCAGCACGTCGAGCGTTGAAACCGGCATGTCGATCCGGCCTGCGGGCATTTGCGGAGCCGAGATCATCAGCGGGACGCGGGCGGAACCTTCGAGAAAGCTCATCTTGAACCACATGCCGCGTTCGCCGAGCATGTCGCCATGATCCGACAGGAAAACGACCACCGTGTCCTCATGCTGGCGCGTCGTTTCCAGGACGTCGAGTATCTCGCCGATCTTCTCGTCGATGTAGGAGATGTTGGCGAAATAGGCGCGGCGCGAGCGGCGTACGTCCTCGTCCGAAATCAGATAGTTTTGGTAGTCGCTGGCCAGCATGAGCCGTTGCGAATGCGCATCCTGATCCGCGAAGGCGATGGGAGGGACGGAAGGTTCCAGTTCGGCGCAGCCCTCGTAGAGGTCCCAGAAGCGCTTTCGCGCCACATAGGGATCGTGCGGGTGGGTGAACGAAACGGTAAGGCACCAGGGTCTCGTGTCGTGGCCGCGCGCAAGATCGTAAATCTTGCGGGTCGCATGGTAGGCGACCTCGTCGTCATATTCGAGCTGGTTGGTGATCTCTGCGACGCCGGCACCCTTGACGGAACCGAGGTTGTGGTACCACCAGTCGATGCGCTCACCTGGACGAGCGTAGTCCGGCGTCCAGCCGAAATCGGCCGGATAGATGTCGGTGGTCAACCGCTCCTCATAGCCGTGCAACTGGTCAGGCCCGACGAAATGCATCTTCCCCGAAAGCGCGGTCTGATAGCCGGCCCGGCGAAGATGATGCGCATAGGTAGGGATGTCCGAGGCGAATTCGGCGGCATTGTCGTAGACGCGCGTGCGTGACGGAAGCTGCCCCGACATGAAGGATGCACGGGCCGGGGCGCAGAGCGGGCTTGCCGTGTAGGCATTGGCGAAACGGGTCGAGCGCGCGGCGAGCTTCCTGAGGTTGGGGGCATGGAGAAAATCGGCGGGACCATCCGGAAACAGCGTTCCGTTCAACTGGTCGACCATCAGGATGAGGATGTTGGGACGCGTCATGCGAGGCTCGAATGAAGGGGCGAGGATTGCGGACATCATGGATGCTCCACACTTCCTGTGGAGTGCAAGCTGCGTCAAGTCATGGCGCTTTCAAGGGATGGACGGGAAGGGGTCAGCGACCTTCCCGGTACCACATCGAGCCTAGCGCCAGAAGCAGGACGCCGAGGCCGAAGAAGCCGCCAAACAGCGGGACCCGGCTGACCGAAGTCAGAACGCTGTCGTCGGTGGTTCGCAGCCCGATCCAGTCATTGCCGGCCGCATTGGCCGAACTGCGCACTGGCACGATGCCGGGCACCGAAACGCCTGTAACGGAAGCAACGCGGTGAACCGAGCCCCCAGAGGCTTCGGCAACGGGACGCAGAACGTCCTGCGTGGAGATGGTGTCGGCGAATTCGGGGGCGTTGACGGGGCCGACATGGGCGAGCGCGGTCAAATCGCCGTTGCCCACCTGGTAGAGGCCGATCTCATCCACCTGCTGCGAGCCGGTGAACACGCCGGGTTGCGAGGAGGCGAGGGGAACCGTGATCGCGTTGCCGGACGGCGAAATGACGGTTGCCGGCCCGGGATCATCTGACATCGTCTGCCTGATCACGTCGAGCGTCATGCCGCGACCGTTGGCGAGGAGGCGCTCTTCCTCCAGTTCAGGTTCCTTCATCAGCCAGTGGGCCATGCGGCGGTAGAGCTGCACGTGCGGTCCGCCGCCCTCGAAACCACGCGCCCACAGCCAACCCTGATCAGAAAGCAGCATGCCCACCCGGCCTTCGCCCTTCCGGTCGAGCAGAAGAAGCGGACGGTCGTCCGGCCCCTTCATGACGACCTCGCCTTCAGGATTGTCGATGCCGACAAGGCGGAACCAGCGGCTCCAGTGCGGTGGCTCGGTGCCGGAGCCTTCGAGGCCGCGCGTCACCGGATGGCGCTGTCCGAGGTCGGTGAGCCTGGGGTAGAAGGGCTGGTCGATGACCTGACCGGATGGCAAGGCGGGCAGCGCCGACATCAATGGCGTGCGCGCGATCGACTGATCGCCGGCATATTCGGGCCCGGCCGCAATCAAAAGTGCGCCGCCCTTTTCAACATATTCGGCGATGTAGTCGTAGTAGAGGATCGGGAGCACGTCGCGGTGCTGGTACCGGTCGAAGATGATCAGGTCGAAGTCGTCGATCTTCTCGACGAAAAGTTCGCGCGTCGGGAAGGCGATCAACGACAATTCATTGATCGGCGTGCCGTCCTGTTTTTCTGGCGGGCGCAGGATGGTGAAATGAACCAGGTCGACGGAGGCGTCCGACTTGAGCAGGTTGCGCCATGTGCGCTCGCCCGCATGCGGCTCGCCCGAGACAAGTAGGACACGCAGGTTTTCACGGATTCCATCGAGGATCGCGATGGCCCGGTTGTTGGTGTCGGTGATTTCGCCGTCCTCCGCCGGAATGGCCAGTTCGACGATGTTGCGGCCGGCATTCGGGACGACAAGGTCAAGCAGCATCGGCTGGCCGATCACGGCGCGCTCGGTGGAAACCCATTCACCGTTGATGAGGACGCGGACATCCACCTCTCTCTCGCCTGCCTGACCCTGGCCTGCGTTGGACGAGAGCACGCGATAGGTCATCTGGAGCGGCTTGCCGACTATGCCGAAGCGCGGTGCGTTTTCGAACCGGATGCGGCGATCGCGTTCGCCCTCATCGCCAGTGATGAGGGCGTGAAGCGGCGCGTTGAACGGCTCGGCTCCGTTGGGCACGTCATGGACCTGCCCGTCGGTGATCATGATCGCGCCGGCGACCCGCGAAGGCGGCACGTCGCGCAAGGCGCCCTCCAGCGCGCCGAAAAGGCGTGTCTCGGTGCGCTCGTCCGCGGCATCGGCACGACCCGCCTCGACTACGCGGACCTCGAATTGCGGGAAACGCGCCAGACGTTGCTGCAGGCCTTCGAGCGCTGCCGACGTTTCCGCCTGCCTGTCGGCAATATCCTGGCTCTGGCTGCGGTCGACAACGACCGCGACGACGCTTTTCAGGGGTTCGCGCTCTTCATCCAGAAGCACCGGATTGACGAGCGCCAGCGCGAGCGCGGCCAGCGCGATCAGGCGAACCCAGGCGCCACGCTGGCGGAAGAACAGGCCGGCGAATGCCAGAAGCGCAATCGGGATGAGGATGAGGGCAATCCATGTCCACGACAGAAGCGGTTCGAAGGAGAGGGACCAGTTCATTACTGTCCGAGCCTTTCAAGCAGCACCGGCACGTGCACCTGGTCCGACTTGTAGTTGCCGGTGAGCATGTACATCATGATGTTGACGCCGGAGCGCAGCGCATAGACGCGCTGCATCGGGTCGGACGGAACGGTAGGCAGCATCGGGTTGCCCTGCGCATCGACCGCCCATGCGCCGGCGAAATCATTCGCGGTGATCATGATCGGTGTAACACCGTCGCCGGTGCGGACCGGCCGGTTGTCGAGATTCTGTGCCTCAAGCGACGCCTCCACCCAGAGCGGGCTGCCGTTGAAGCGGCCGGGGAACTCCGGAAGGATGAAGAAGGACTTCGTCAGCACGTGGTCGCCGGGCACCGGTTCGAGCGGCGGCACGTTGAGGTTTCCGAGGATGTCGCGCAGGCGCTGCGTTGCGGGGCTTGCCGAACTCGCGTCGATGCCCGTCGCGTACTGGTCCCGGGTGTCGAAGAGCACTGTGCCGCCACCCTGCATGTAGGCGTCGATGCGGGCAATGGCATCCTGCGAGGGCATGGCGGCGTTGGCATCCACCGGCCAGTAGATGATCGGGTAGAAGGAGAGTTCGTCCGTTGCGATATCAACGCCCGCCGGCTCGCCGGGCTCCAATGCGGTCTTCTCGATCAGGAAACGCGACAGCCCGGTAAGGCCGGCACGGGATATGGCGTCGACCGATGAGTCGCCGGTGACGACATAGGCGAGCCGGGTCGTGGCGACGGCCGCCATCGCCTCGTCGTCGCCGGACTTCAGGTCTTGCGCGCGGGAAGAATCGGGTGAGAACGCGATACCTGCGACGAGAATTGCGGCCATGACCGAAGAGCCGGAGGCGCGCCGCAAGGTGCGGGAACGGCGCGAAAACAACCCGCCCATCCAGAATACGGCGAGCGTATCGAGCACCATGAGCGCGAGTGCGGCAGCCACAAGCGGGCCTTTCAGATCACGCGATTCGTCGAAAGCATAGCGTACTTCGGTGACCGGCGCAGCGATGGCGGGACGCACGAGCGGCGTGAAGGCCGCGTCGGCCGCGAGCAGGTTGTGCGCGACGACGCCTTCTTCCGACCCGTAAAGACCTGGCGGATTCTCCAGATTGACCAGTGTGGAGCCTGCCGTGAGCGGCCGCGCATCGGGTGAGGGCGGACCAAGCTGTCCGTCCGCCGCGATCATGCGATAGGGAGGCAGCGAGGCCGGCTGGCCATCGGCGTCGCTCGTGGCCGCACCCTGATTGCGCGAAAGCTGCACGATGCGACGCAGCATCTCCACGAAGGACCCCGAGATGGGCAGGTTCGACCACGTAGCCTCTGGCGTGACGTGGAAGAGCACGACGGTGCCTCTTTCGCGCGGCGCACCGGTGACAAGCGGCGTGCCGTCAGCGAGGTTCGCCCAGGTGCGCTCCACGATGTCGGAGGTGGGTTCGGCGAGGACCTGCCGCGTAACCGTAACCTCGGCGGGCGGCGCGAGGTCCGCGAAGGGGCCAGTGGCGGGGAAATCGCTGACTGGTTGCGGCGTCGTCCAGGACAGCGAGCCGCCGAGCGACCGCTCACCAAGCCGCAACCGCACGGGGAGAAGTTCCTCATCGTTGCCGGCGGCGGCCAGGCGCGACCCGGCGAAACGCACGAGCGTGCCGCCATCATGCACCCACTCGATGAGTTGTTCACGCGCGGCGTCGGGGATGGTGCCGACATCGGCCATCACAATCATGGCGGGCTTCTGCTCAAGCAACTGCGGAATGGCTTCCGCTAGATCCTGGCTTGCGGGTTCGACGAGATCCGCGAAGGGCTGAAGGGCTCGCGTTATATAGTAGAGCGGTGAAAGCAAGGGCTGCGCCTGGTCAGCCTCGGCCTGCGAGAGCAGACCGACGCGACGGCGCTTCGAGCTCTCGTCGAGCACGCGCACGGACGCCGCCTGCCGCTCGCCGTCGATCGCGACGGAGGCGAAATCGTTGCGCAGTTCGAAGGGCACCGCCATCGTTCCGCTGCCCGCCGACTGGCCCGCGCCGAAGCTGATGACAGCGTCGGCGATGCGCCGGCCACGATCGTCGAAGGCGCCTGCCGTCGCCTGACGCGGCGCGATGTCTCCGGCCGCGCGAATGGCGGACAGGGTGAAGCCGGAGGCTTCGTTTCCGGTTGCCGTGAGGCCGATCATGTCGAGACGGTCCGGTACGGCCCACACGACGTTGGCAGGGTTGGTGCCAAGCAGTTCGGCAAACGCGCTTTCGTCGCCGACCGTGGCAAGTCCATCGGCCAGGATGGCGACGGAGGCTCCGGGAAGCTGGGCAAGGGCCCCAGCAACGCGGGCATAGACAGCCTGCCGTTCGACCGGGACCGGGCGGGGTTGAGCGACATTCAGCTTCTCAAGAGCCGCCGCGGCGTCGAAGGGGCCGATGTCGGCATTCGCACGCTCGGCGGTAAAGGCGAGTATGACGGGCGCGTTCGTTGCCTCCGCATCCGCGATCAGCCTGGCGGCCGTCGCCACGCGCTCGCTCCAGCCCGTCTCGCTTGCCCATCCGTTGTCGATGACAAGCGCCAGCGCAGAGCCGCCCGTGGGCAGCCGCTCACGCGGGTTCCAGACCGGTTGTGCGAGCGCAAATACAATCAGCGCGGCCATCAGAAGCCGCAACAGCGTGAGCCACCACGGGCTCTGGTGGGGCGTCTCCTCCTTGCGCAGGACACGGGCAAGAATCCTCAGCGGCGGAAACACTTCCGTCTGTGGCTTCGGGGGCGTCAGGCGCAGCAGCCACCAGATGACTGGCAGCGCGACCAGACCCCAAAGGATCGCTGGAAAGCCGAAGCTAAGCGGCAGCCAGCTCATCGGCGCGCTCCCGCGGAATAACCGCCGGCTTCGGACGCCATTGCCATGTGAACGCGCACCAGCGCCTCGGAGGCCAGGCGGTCGGTGTGATTGACCGTGTAGCTCCAGCCGAGGCGCTTGCACCAGCGCATCAGCTCCTCGCGACGCGCCGAATAGGCGAGGCGATAGTCGTCACGGATCGACTCGGCGCGACCCGCCGTCAGCCGCTCGCCAGTCTCTGGATCGGCGAACTCGGTACGGCCGGCATAGGGGAACGCTTCCTCGGCCGGATCGGCCACTTCAATGAGATGGGCGCGCACGCCGTGACGTGCGAGAACGTCGAGCCAGGCCATGATCTCCTCGGGCGGATCGAGGAAATCGCTGCAAAGGATGATGTCCGAGAAGCGGCGGATGCTCGAGAGGTCGGGGCGGGTTGGCAGTCCGGTGCTATGCGAGAGGCGGGATGCCAGCCTTTCCGCACCATTGCGGGCGGTGAACGGATCGGTGAGGCCCGGCCATGCGATGCGCTCGCCGCTGCGCGACAGGAGTTCGGCAAGCGCGAGGATCAGGACCAGTGCGCGCGACTCCTTCGATACAGTCGCGCCGGCTGACTTGTAGAGCATCGACGGCGAGGGATCGGCCCAGAGCCAGACCGTGTGGGCGGCTTCCCATTCGCGGTCCCGCACATAGGTATGGTCGTCGCGGGCCGAACGCCGCCAATCGATGCGCGCCATGGCATCCCCCTCGACGAAGGGACGGAACTGCCAGAAATTCTCGCCAATGCCGCGTTTGCGCCGGCCGTGCCAACCACTGATGACGGTGTTGACGATGCGCCGTGCCTCGACGAGCAGGTCGGGCACCAGGGATGCGCGCATACGGCCACGCGCCAGCGCTTCGCTGGTGACGACGGGGGCGGTGGCTTCGCCGATGCGCGCCATCAGGGGCTCCTCGCGGCGCGAACGGCCATGTCCAGCGCCATCCTTAGCCTTGCGCCTTCACCAGCCCGGCTATCACGTCACGCACGGTCATGCCCTCGGCCCGCGCCGCAAAGGTGAGCGCCATGCGATGCTGGAGAACCGGTTCGGCAAGCGCATGCACGTCATCGATCGACGGGGCGAGGCGACCATCGTAAAGGGCGCGGGCGCGTGCGCAGAGCGTGAGCGCCTGGCTCGCACGGGGACCCGGACCCCACGCGACATGCTTGTCGGTGTCGGCGCTGCCCTGGCCGGGACGGGCCGAGCGAACAAGGCCGAGGATTGCCTCGACCACGCTTTCGGGCACCGGCATGCGGCGGATAAGCGTCTGGATTTCCTTGAGGCGGGCCGGCGTAAGGACGTTCTCGGCCTTCGCCTCGTCCACGCCGGTGGTCTCGACGAGGATGCGGCGTTCGGCATCGATCTCGGGATAGAGAATGTCGATCTGCATCAGGAAACGGTCCAACTGAGCTTCGGGCAGCGGGTATGTGCCTTCCTGCTCCAGCGGGTTCTGGGTCGCCAGCACGTGGAACGGGGACGGCAGGTCGTGCCGCGCGCCCGCAACCGTAACATGGTACTCCTGCATGGACTGAAGCAGCGCCGACTGCGTACGCGGGCTGGCGCGGTTGATTTCGTCGGCCATCAGGAGCTGGGCGAAGATCGGTCCGGGAATGAAGCGGAATGAGCGCTTGCCGTGATCGTCCTGCTCCATCACCTCGGAGCCGATGATGTCGGACGGCATAAGGTCGGGAGTGAACTGGATGCGGCGGGAGTCCAGCCCGAGCACCACGCCGAGCGTCTCGACAAGCTTCGTCTTTGCAAGGCCTGGAACACCGACGAGAAGGGCGTGCCCACCGGCCAGAAGGGCCACGAGGGTACGCTCAACCACGCTTTCCTGACCGAAGATGACCTTGCCCACCCCATCCCTCACGCGGGAGATGTCGGCGAGCGCCTTTTCGGCCTGTGCCACCATCTCCTGCTCGCTGAGCGGGGCCTGCTTGATCATGATGCTCATGCGGAACTCCTGAAAGTCCTAACCCGGTGCGGTCATCCTCATGGAGGCGACCTCCCGGCAGTATTCCGCAAATGGGCGGTAAAATCGACCTTTTGCGGCAGGTTTGGGTGAACTTAAATCACGCCCTGCGGCTGACAAGCGAAACAACAGTGACTATTTCGTGACCATGACTGATCACAACAATTCTACCGACACCGGTCTTGCCGCAGCCACGGACGCGGCCGGACTTACCGCGCTCATCTCACGCGCGACCCGCGCGGGCAAGGGACTGCCGCCGGTCGAGAGATGGAATCCGGACTTCTGCGGCGACCTCGACATGGAAATCAGGGCCGACGGAACGTGGTTCTATCTGGGCACGCCGATCGGACGCATGCCGCTGGTGCAACTGTTTTCCACGGTGCTGCGGAAGGATGCCGATGGCAAGACCTATCTGGTGACGCCCGTCGAGAAGGTGGGCATAAGGGTCGTCGATGCGCCGTTCGTTGCCGTGGAGATGGACGTTTCAGGGCAAGGCGCGGCACAGGTCATCACGTTCCGCACCAATGTAGGCGATGTCGTGGAGGCAGGGCCGGCCAATCCGCTGCGGTTCGTGGACGAGGACGAAACAGGCGGGCTGAAGCCCTATGTGCTGGTCAGGGGCAGGCTGGAAGCGCTGCTGGCGCGACCGGTGATGTACGAACTGGTCGGGCATGGCGAGGAAATCGAGGTGAATGGAGAGGTCATGTTCGCCGTGCGCTCCAACGGGGTGACGTTTCCGATCATGCCGGCGGCAAGGCTGGAGCGGCTGACTGCATGAGGCCGGACACAATAGTGCGACCCTTTTCCGCCGAGGATTTCCGCCGTCGCGCGCTGATCGAGCGCGGACCGCATGAGAATTTCGATTATGGCGACCACAGCTTCAATCCCGGCCATCCGCGCGTGACGGGACAAAGGACGCTGCGCGATGCGGCCGTGCTGATTCCCGTCGTCGATCACGGGACCGAGGCAAGTGTCATCTTGACCAAGCGGGCTGAGACGCTTTCCGACCACAAAGGTCAGGTGGCCTTTCCAGGCGGGCGGATCGACCCAACCGACGTGTCGCCGGAGGCGGCAGCGCTGCGCGAGGCCGAGGAGGAGATCGGTCTCGACCCCGGCCATGTCGAAGTGATCACGCGCATGCCCGACTACGTCTCCGGCAGCGGCTACCGGATAGCGCCAGTGCTTTCGATCGTGCGCCCCGGCTTTCAACTGACGATCAATCCGCACGAGGTCGACGCCGCTTTCGAGGTGCCGCTGAGTTTCCTGATGAATCCGGCAAACCACGCGCGTGAAAGCCGGGAATTCAACAAGCAGCTCTGGACCTACTACGACATGCCCTTTGGCGGACAACGCATTTGGGGCGTGACGGCGGGCATCATCCGGACGCTCTATGAAAGGCTTTACCTGTGAGCGGAGCATCGATTGCCGGTGCCGAATGGCTGCAGGAGCCAGCTTTGCAGAAACTGCTGGGCATACTCAACACGGACGGCGAAGAGGCACGTATCGCTGGCGGCGCAGTGCGCAACGCGTTGCTGGGGGAGGCGGTGGCCGACGTAGACATCGCAACGACATGCGTGCCCGACGAGACAAGACGCCGTGCGGAAACGGCAGGATTCAGGGTCGCTCCGACCGGGATCGAGCACGGCACGTTGACCATTGTCGCCGAGGGTGTGGGGCATGAGGTCACAACGCTGCGCGCGGACGTCGAAACGGATGGCCGGCGCGCGAAGGTGGTGTTCGGACGCGACTGGAAGGCGGATGCCGAGCGGCGGGATTTCACCATAAACGCGCTCTATGCGAACGCGGACGGGAGCATCGTGGATCTTGTCGGCGGGCTTGCCGACCTTGAGAGCCGAACTCTGCGCTTCATCGGCGATGCCGAGGCGAGGATCAGGGAAGATTACCTGCGCATCCTGAGGTTTTTCCGCTTCTTCGCATGGTACGGCAGGGGGCGGCCCGACTCAGAAGGGCTGAAGGCCTGCGCGCGCCTGAAGGACGGGCTGGATAGGCTGTCGGCGGAGCGTGTCTGGACGGAACTGAGGAAACTGCTTTCGGCTCCTGATCCGTCCCGCTCGCTGCTCTGGATGCGACAGGCCGGCGTGCTGACGAAGGTTTTGCCGGAAAGCGAGAAATGGGGCATCGACGCCATCCACGGGCTGGTCAAGGCCGAAGGCGATCTCGGCTGGAGTGCAGATCCGCTGCTGAGGCTTGAGGCAATGGTGCCGCCCGACGGCGAGCGCCTGAAAGGACTGGCCGAACGATTGAGACTATCCAACGCGGAGGCCTCGAGGCTGGCGGATTGGGCCGGTTCGGCGAAGATCGGTTCGAAAGCAACGGAAAGCGAGCTTGCGAAAAGACTGTATCGTGAAGGACGGGAGCCGCTGCTCGACCGGATCAGGCTGGCCATGGCATCTGCCAGAGCACGCGCGGTCACGGAAGACGACGCATTGGTCGAAGCGGGCGGCTATGCGAGGCTTTTCAAATTCGCGCAGGCGTGGGAAACGCCTGTATTTCCGCTTAAGGGCTCGGATATGCAGGCAATCGGCATGCAGCCGGGGCCGGAAATGGGAAAGCTGCTGAAACGCCTCGAGGACGAGTGGATCGAATCCGGTTTCCGGCTAGATGGCGGCGCGCTCCTCGAACGCGCCGCGGCGTATTTTTCGAAATAGCCGAAACCGGCAGCCAATTTTTCGCTGGCACGGAGCCGGCTCCATCGTGCTGTTGGTCAGGCCGCGCTGCGGACCTTCTCGATACGCGAGCGAATGGCCTCGACCATCGTCTCACGAATGACCGTCTCGCCATGCGTCTGGCGCATGTGTTCGGCGGCGCGGCGGATGATCTCGGCTTCCTCTTCGTGGCGCGTATGCCAATCGCAACCTGGCACCAGCGAGCCGCAATGGAATTCCTTCATCGCTTCCTCCGTTTTCTAAGTTTCTTACTCGTTGCCGAGGCCGCGACCATAGCACGAAATGCGGACAAAAGGTGATTTCTCTTCAGAATCTGAATCACGGCCACTTCACCGTCGGTGGCAGGCTGGACAGAATGGAAACGACGTTGCCGCCGGTTTTCAACCCGAAGATGGTGCCACGATCGTGGAGCAGGTTGAATTCGGCGTAGCGGCCACGGCGGACGAGTTGCTCCTCGCGATCTGCCTCGGTCCACGGTTCGTTGAAGTTCAGGCGGACGATCTGGTCATAGATGGAAAGAAACGAACGGCCGACGTCCTGCACGAAGGCGAAATCGGCTTCCCATCCACCCTTCTCTTCCGGTGAATGTTGCCAGTCGAAGAACGTGCCGCCGATGCCGCGCGGTTCGTTGCGGTGGGGCAGGAAGAAATATTCGTCGCACCACTTCTTCAGGCGCGGATAGTCCACGACGGTCGAATGGCGCTCGCAGCTTTCGCGCATCGCGTCATGGAATGCGATCGTATCGGGATCGGTCTGAACGCGGCGGCGGTCGAGCACGGGTGTCAGGTCCGCGCCGCCGCCGAACCACCAGCGCGACGTGACCACCATGCGCGTGTTCATGTGCACGGCAGGTACATTCGGGTTCCAGGGATGGACGATCAAAGAGATGCCGGAAGCCCAGAAACGCGGGTCCTCCTCCGCGCCGGGGATCTGCTTGCGAAACTCGGGCGAGAACTCGCCGTGAACGGTCGATGTATGGACGCCGGCCTTTTCGAAGACGCGGCCATGCAGCATCGACATCGTGCCGCCACCGCCCTTTCCTTCATCGCGCTGCCAGGGAGTGCGTTCGAAGCGGCCGGGAGAGAGGTGGACGTGCGGGCCGGCGACGTCGTCTTCCATGCGCTCGAAGGCGGTGCAGATCGTATCCTGCAGCGTCTCGAACCATTCACGGGCGCGCTGCTTGCGGTCTTCGATGTCGGCAGGCAATCCGGCCGGTATGTCTGGACGTTCCATCGTTCAGCCCGCCAATTGGACAAATGACTCGTATTTTCGTGGGCGTTCCCTAATCTGTTTGCCGCAAGGGTCAAGGAGTCCGTGCATGCGTACGCCGGCAAGACCATCGCTCGATGGCCTGAAAAGGCGGCTGGAGCGCTCCCGCGCGGAACGTGAAAGGCTGCCCAGGGACGGCTTCCTGCGGGAAACCTTCGTGCTTCCCCGCCCGGAGGCGCGCGACAAGGCGCGCGAATGGTTCGACCGATGGCCGAAACAGGCCTACTGGACAGAGATCGAAAGCTGGTTCGAGCGGCCCGGCGACGTCATAGAGTTCACCATCCGCAGGCTGCCGGCGGCGGATTGAAAGCTCACCCCAGTTGCCGCATCGCTTCGCCCGCGACCATCGCGGCCGCAAGCGCGAGATTGAGGCTGCGACCTCCACCGGGCATCGGAATCAGCAGACGGGCATCAGCCATTTCGTGCACGTGATCGGGCACGCCTGCCGATTCGCGCCCGAACAGCAGGACGTCGTCGTCGGTGAACGAAAACTTCGTATAGGGCTGGGTTGCCTTCGTCGAAAGCAGCACAAGCCGCCGCCGGTCAATGCGCCTCCAGTCATTGAAGCGGTCGAAGTCGACGTGCCGGGTCAGCGCAGCCATCTCCAGATAATCCATGCCGGCGCGCCTGAGATTGCGGTCGGAGAGATCGAAGCCGGCGGGCTCGATGATGTCTACGCCGGCCCCGAGACAGGCCGCCATGCGCAGGATGGTCCCCGTGTTTCCGGCGATGTCGGGCTGGTAGAGCGCTATGCGGAAGGTTGCCAAGCGGCGCACCCCAAATCTGCGTTGCAACTTGGCCACAGTTGTCAGGAGAGCGGTCCCTGACGAACATTCGCGGTGGCTTTCATAGGCGAATGGGCCTATAGGCGCGCAACTGTCAACTCGAACCAGCGGAGGCGGATATGGAATTCATGATGGCCGTAGATATCCACCGCCCCACCCGATGGGGTTTCGCCTGAGGGCGGAATCGGTTCGACGCTTTAGACATATCCCGAAAGCCGATCGCGATTTCCACCGGAACCCAGTCACGGTTCTTCAAGGTTTTTCGCGATGTTTTTCTTTTCCAAGCGCATTCGGCGCGATCCATACAGAATAGACCTATCCGAAGCCGACAAGCCGATCCGGCTGGACGAAGCACGTCTGGAAGCCTGGGCGCTGGCGCTCGGACAGCGACGTGAAACGCGCCGTCCCGCGTTCAGGCCGCATCGCGGGCAATTGCCCGACGTGGACTTTTCGCAGGTCGTCCGGGTCCGTCGGGCTGGCCTGATCGCAGGCTTCTTCCGCTGGCTGCTCGGTGACAACGCGGACGACGATGCCGCTGGTGCAACGGCTGGAGCCGATGCGGCCCTCGGCGAGGGCAGGCGGAAACCCTATGTATGGCTCGTCGAGACCGATGCGGATGCTATCCGGCCCAAGGAGCCGAAGTCCTACAACAGCAAGCTGAACGGCAACCGGGCCGCCTGAGCGGCGGTCTGGTCCAATGACAAATTTGAAAGACCGAATGCATGTTTCGCTGGTTTGAAAATCGACTGAATCCGTTTCCTTCACAGGAGCCTGTGGAGCCGCCGAAGACACTGGTGGCCTTCTGCCTGCACTACACGAAGGGCTCATGGCCCTATATCGCGGCGGCCGGCCTGCTGATCTCGGCGATCGCGATTGCCGAGGTGTGGATGTTCGGCTTTCTCGGCTCTATCGTAGACTGGCTTTCGGTGCAGAACCGCGAGACTTTCCTGCAGACCGAGAGCTGGAAACTCGCCGGCATGGCCTTCGTCGTGCTCGTGCTCCTGCCCGGCATGGCGTTCCTGCAGTCGCTGTTCCACCAGCAGACGCTGATGGGCAACTACCCGATGCGCATTCGCTGGGATGTGCACCGCTATCTTCTGAAGCAGTCCATGACCTTCTACCAGGACGAGTTCGCGGGTCGCATCGCCACCAAGCTGATGCAGACGGCGCTTGCAGTGCGCGAATGCGTCATCAAGCTGATCGACGTCCTCAACTATGTGATCGTCTACTTCCTGGGCATGCTGTGGATCGTCGGGTCGTCCGACTGGCGTCTGGCAACGCCGCTGGTCGCGTGGGTTGTGGCCTACGTGCTGCTGCTGCGACACTTCATTCCGCGCCTCGGCAAAGTCGCGGAAGAGCAGGCCGACGCCCGCTCCATGATGACCGGGCGCGTGGTCGACAGCTACACCAACATCCAGACCGTGAAACTGTTCAGCCATGCCCGGCGTGAGGCGACTTACGCGCGGGACGGAATGAGCGAATTCCTCCAAACAGTGCATCGCTCGATGCGACTGGTGACCAGCCTCTACGGTCTTCTCTACCTGATGAATTCGCTGCTGCTGTTTTCGGTCGCATCCATGTCGATCTGGCTGTGGCTCGGCGACGCCGTGTCGATCGGCGCCGTCGCCGTCGTGATCGGACTGGTGCTGCGGCTCTGGGGCATGTCGCAATGGATCATGTGGGAAATGTCCGCGCTTTTCGAGAACATCGGCACGGTGCAGGACGGCATAGGATCGATTTCGCTGCCAAGGCTTGTCGAGGACAAGCCCGATGCGAAGGAACTCGTCGTCAGCAAGGGCGAGATCGAGTATCGCGGCATCGGCTTCCACTACGGCAAGGGCAAGGGCATCATCGAGAAGCTGTCGCTGACGATCCGTCCCGGCGAGAAGGTCGGCATCGTGGGCCGCTCGGGCGCGGGAAAATCGACGCTCGTCAACCTGCTGCTGCGTTTCTACGACCTCGAGAAGGGCGAGATCCTGATCGACGGACAGGATATCGGCGCGGTGACGCAGGACAGCCTGCGCGCCTCGATCGGCATGGTCACGCAGGATACGTCCCTGCTGCATCGCTCGGTACGCGACAACATCCTCTACGGCCGGCCGGACGCAGGCGAGGAGATGATGCTGGAAGCGGCGCGGCGCGCCGAGGCGACCGACTTCATCGCGGGCCTCACCGACCCAAAAGGCCGCAGGGGATTCGATGCCCATGTCGGCGAGCGCGGCGTGAAGCTATCCGGCGGACAGCGGCAGCGCATCGCCATCGCGCGTGTCATGCTGAAGGACGCGCCGATCCTCATACTCGACGAAGCGACGTCCGCGCTCGACTCGGAAGTCGAGGCGGCGATACAGGAGAACCTTTATCGGCTGATGGAAGGCAAGACGGTGATCGCAATCGCCCACCGGCTTTCCACCATCGCGGCGATGGACCGGCTGGTGGTGATGGATGGCGGTCGGATCGTGGAAGAGGGATCGCACGAGGAACTGGTTGCCAAGCGCGGGCTCTATGCCCAGCTATGGAGCCGGCAGTCGGGCGGCTTCCTTATCGATGACGCGCCCGTGGAACCAGCAAGCGCCGAGGACATTGCGGCTGAATGAGCGAACGCGATTTCAGGGAAAGGCTTTGGGGGCGGTTCGAGGGCGCGATCGATCCGTTCCAGGACACTGACCGGGAGGTGCTGCCGGACACCGCCTGGCAGTTCATCCTCTACTTCGCCAATCAGGCGAAGGGGCCTTTCCTGCTGCTGCTCCTTGTCGGCGGACTGGCGGGGGCGATCGACGCCTCGCTCTACTGGTCGGTCGGTTGGCTGATCGACTTGCTCGACAGTTCAAGCCCCGAGAGGCTCCTTGCCGACCATTGGCCGGAGCTTCTCGGGCTTCTTGTCCTGCTCCTCGTCGTGCGCACGGCCGTGATGATCGGTTCGGCCATCGTCGAGCAGCAGGTGATCGTCCCGGGCTTCTTCTCGATGGTGCGCTGGCAGTCCTTCCGGCGCGTCATCGAGCAACCCTATTCATTCTACCAGAACGATTTTGCCGGGCGCATCGCAACGAAGATCATGCAGGGCGGCGAGGCGGTTGGCGACTTTATCGTCAATGTGCTGCAGACCATGTGGTCGTTCGTCACCTTCATGCTGTTGGCGATCACGATCCTGGCTTCCGTCGATCCGTGGATGGGGCTCGTCGTGGCGGTCTGGTTCGTCGGTTATGTCGGCATCATCTGGTTCCTGATGCCGGAGATGCGCAGGGCCGGACGTGCCGCGGCGGACGAGCGCTCGGTGTTCAACGGCCGGCTGGTCGATGCCTTCACCAACATCATGTCGGTGAAACTTTTCGACAGCGGCCGACGCGAGCATGCCTATATTCGCGACGGCCTGGAGAGCCTTTTCTTCGCGGTAATCCGGCTGACGAGGGCCATTACCACTGTTCGCTCGGCGATTGCCTTGCTGAACGGCATCATGATGAGCACCATCGCCGTCATCTGCGTGCTGAAATGGACGGGCGGCGGCATATCCACCGGCGCTATCGCCGCGTCGCTGGCGCTGGTGTTCCGGCTCAACCAGATGTCGGGCTGGATGATGTTCAACATAAACGGCTTGGTGCGCAACTACGGCACAGTGCAGGATGCGACCCGCACGATTTCGGTCAGGCCTGAAATCCGCGATGCAGCCGACGCGAGGGTGATGGCGCGCTCGATGGGCGATATCCGGTTTGAGAACGTCACCTTCCACTACGGCAAGGGGGAGGGTGTGATCGAAAACCTCAACCTGCACATTCAGCCGGGCGAGAGGATCGCGCTGATAGGTCCGTCGGGCGCAGGCAAGACGACGGTCGTAAACCTGATGCTTCGTCTGTTCGACGTGGAGAGCGGACGCATCCTGATAGACGGCCAGGATATCCGGACGCTTACCCAGGCCTCCCTGCGTGCTCAATTCGGCGTAGTCAGCCAGGATGCGGTTCTGATGCACCGGGCGATCCGCGACAATATCGCCTACGGAAAGCCGGCTGCGACCAAGGCGGAGATCGAGGATGCGGCTCGTCGCGCCGCCGCACACGACTTCATTGTCGATGTGGTCGATCCGAGGGGACGCGAAGGCTATGAGGCGCATGTGGGCGAGCGTGGCGTGAAGCTTTCCGGCGGCCAGCGGCAGCGCATAGCGATCGCCCGCATGATGCTGAAGGACGCTCCGATCCTGATCCTCGACGAGGCTACATCGGCACTCGATTCGGAGGTCGAGGCTGCCATTCAGGACAATCTCTATCGGCTGATGGAGGGCAAGACGGTCATAGCCGTGGCGCACCGTCTCTCCACCATCGCCGCGCTCGACCGGCTCATCGTGCTGGACGAGGGCCGGATCGTGGAGGAGGGAACCCACGAGAGCCTGCTTGCGAAGAACGGCCTTTATGCCCAATTGTGGAAGCGCCAGTCGGGTGGCTTCCTGGGCGACAGGCTGGCGGCGGAGTAACGGAGAAAGCGCTTTGTCTCAGCGCATGTCGTCCATGTATCCGGGCCTCCCGGCGGAATCCGGGCTTGATCTCCTGGGCCACGAAATCCTTGCGGAAAAAGCGGTCGCCCTTGGCAAGGCTGGGGAAAAGGCGCGTCTGGCGCTCGCCCGGCTCAAGGAGAATCCTGTGGACGCCGGAGGCCGGGAAGCGCTGCTCAAGGCAGCCGCGGGCGCGGTGCATGCCTATTTCATCCAGCGCGAACTTTGCGGTTTTCGCCGCCACGACGCGATCATCCGTGAATACGACATCCCAAAGGCCGTTCTGGTTCGAATGGGAGCGACCTGAGGCGACAAAACCGACCGTGCGTGATTTCCCCGAATTTCATGGCGTTCTGGCAGATTTGCAGTGGTTCATCAGGCGTATTCGACATCCCCCGCGACAATCTGCCCTGTCTCCCGCAGCAGTCTGGACAAAGCTGGCCTTCACGCATAAACCAAACTCGAAAATGCCGGAGGAATCTCGCTAGCTCGTTGCCATGCGCTGACGGGCCGGCGTGTGGTGAGCGAGGGGAAAGCTCCGACTTCGGCGATCATGAGACGAAAGGACGGAGTCCCGTGAGCGCGACCGAAACCCACGATCCCACACGACGCGATTTCCTTTACGTCGCAACCGCCACGGCCGGCGCGGTGGGGGCTGCGGCTTTTGCCTGGCCCTTTATCGACCAGATGCGTCCCGATGCGTCGACACTGGCGCTGGCTTCCGTGGAGGTGGACGTTTCGCAGTTGCAGCCGGGCATGTCGTTGACGGTGAAGTGGCGTGGCAAGCCGGTTTTCATCCGCAACCGTACGCCTGAGGAAATCGAGGCAGCGAAGGAAGTTCCGGTCTCGGAACTGAAGGACCCGGAGGCGCGCAACGCGAATCTTCCGTCCGGCGCTCCTGCTACCGACATCGACCGTTCCGCAGGCGAAGGCAAGGAAAACTGGCTGGTCATGATCGGCGTATGCACGCATCTTGGCTGCGTGCCGCTTGGCCAGGCGGGCGACTTTGGCGGCTGGTTCTGCCCGTGCCATGGTTCGCACTACGACACGGCAGGACGCATCAGGAAGGGACCGGCGCCCGAGAACATGGCGGTGCCGACCTTTGCGTTCATATCCGATACGCGCGTCCGGATCGGCTGAGGGGACATTTACCATGAGTGGTGGACATTCGACCTATACCCCCAAGACCGGCATCGAGCGCTGGTTCGATTCGCGCATGCCGCTGCCGCGGCTGATGCATGATTCATTCGTTTCCTATCCGGTGCCGCGCAACCTGAACTACGCCTACGCGTTCGGCGGCATTCTGGCGATCATGCTGGTGTCTCAGATCCTGACCGGCGTCGTGCTCGCCATGCACTATGTCTCCGACACCGGCCTGGCGTTCCAGTCGGTCGAGAAGATCATGCGTGACGTGAATTCGGGCTGGCTGCTGCGCTACCTGCATTCGAACGGCGCGTCGATGTTCTTCATTGCCGTCTACATCCACATCTTCCGTGGCCTCTATTACGGCTCCTACAAGGCTCCGCGAGAGCTGCTCTGGATCCTCGGCTGCATCATCTACCTGCTGATGATGGCAACCGGCTTCATGGGCTACGTGCTGCCCTGGGGCCAGATGAGCTTCTGGGGCGCGACCGTGATCACCGGCTTCTTCACCGCCATCCCGCTGGTTGGCGAGTGGATTCAGCAGCTCCTGCTGGGCGGGTTTGCGGTTGACAACCCGACGCTGAACCGCTTCTTCGCGCTTCACTATCTGCTTCCGTTCATGATCGCAGGTGTCGTGATCCTGCATGTCTGGGCGCTGCATGTCGTGGGTCAGACCAACCCGACCGGCATCGAGGTGAAGACGAAGACCGATACGGTTGCGTTCACGCCTTATGCGACGGTCAAGGACGCGCTGGCGATGGTGGTGTTCTTCATCATGTTCGCCTGGTTCGTGTTCTATATCCCGAACTATCTGGGACATCCGGACAACTACATTGTAGCCGACCCGCTGAAGACGCCTGCGCATATCGTTCCGGAATGGTACTTCCTTCCCTTCTACGCGATCCTGCGGGCCGTCACCTTCAACATCGGTCCGATCGACTCCAAGCTTGGTGGCGTTCTGGCGATGTTCGGTGCGATCGCCGTGCTTTTCGTGGTGCCTTGGCTCGATACCTCGAAGGTGCGCTCGGCCGTTTATCGTCCATGGTACAAGTTTTTCTTCTGGCTGTTTGCCGCGAACGCCATCTTCCTCGGCTGGCTCGGATCCAAGCCGGCAGAAGGCTGGTATATCCCGGCGATGCAGGTGTCGGCGCTGTTCTACTTCGCCTTCTTCCTGGTGATCATGCCGCTGCTGGGTCTCCTCGAGACACCACGCCGGCTGCCGAATTCGATCACGGAAGCGGTGCTTGAGAAAAACAAGGGCGGGGCGGGTCATCCCGCCGGGGCAGCCGCTGCGCCGGAAACCAAAGGCTGAGCGGGCCGGAAGCTTGAGAGGGATATTTCCTATGAACAGGATTCTCGGCGTTCTGGCCGTAGCGGGCGTGGTTCTTGGCACTGTGGCGGGTTACGCCGTCGCAGCCGAGGAAGGCGAGGGCGGTACGCCGCACTACCCGATCATGCATCCCACCGAGGAAGATTGGTCGTTCGCCGGCCCCTTCGGGACCTACGACAGGGTGCAGCTTCAGCGCGGGTTGAAGGTCTACAAGGAAGTCTGCTCGGCATGCCACTCCATGGAACTCGTGGCTTTCCGCACACTTTCCGACCTTGGCTATTCCGAAGCCCAGATCAAGGCGCTGGCGGCCGAATATACAGTGACGGACGGTCCGAATGCCGATGGCGACATGTTTGATCGCCCGGCCATTCCTTCCGACCATTTCCCGTCGCCATACGCAAATTCGGCCGCTGCGGCTGCGTCGAACAATGGCGCGGCGCCGCCGGATTTCTCGCTGATAGCCAAGGCGCGCGGCGTGACGCGCGGGTTCCCGACCTTCGTGTTCGATATCTTCACGCAGTATGCGGAAGGCGGCCCGGACTATATTCATTCACTTTTGACCGGCTATGACCATGTGCCGCCGGCCAACCTTCAGATCGCCGAGGGGACGCACTACAATCCGTTTTTCATAGGTGGTCCATCGCTCGCAATGGCAAAGCCGCTTTCCGACGGCCAGGTCACTTACGACGATGGCAGCCCGGAAACCGTCGACCAGTATGCGCGGGATGTTTCGGCGTTCCTGATGTGGGCTGCCGAACCGCATATGGAGGCTCGCAAGAAGACCGGCTTCAGCGTGCTTGTCTTCCTCGTGATCTTCGCCGGACTGGTCTATGCGACCAAGCGCAGGGTCTGGTCGAACGTCGCGCACTGAACGGACTGAAACCGATTGACAGAAAGGGCGCGATCAGCGCCCTTTTCTTTTGTGAACTGGAGCGGGGCCTGTCAGATGAAATCTACACTCGAAGACACGCTCCTGGCGTCGATCCGCACGATTCCCGATTATCCCAAGCCCGGCATCCTGTTTCGCGACATCACGACCCTGCTC
This sequence comes from Rhizobiaceae bacterium, assembly GCA_019635775.1. Lineage (GTDB taxonomy): Bacteria > Pseudomonadota > Alphaproteobacteria > Rhizobiales > Rhizobiaceae > Mesorhizobium_K. The sequence continues at coordinate 76,948 of JAHBYU010000001.1, forward strand.
GGCGACGCGCGCGCTTTTCGCCGCGCCATCGACGAACTCGTGCACCCCTACGCGGGCATGAAGATGGACAAGATCGCCGGGATAGAGGCCCGCGGCTTTATACTCGGAGGCGCGATCGCACATCAGCTTTCGGCCGGCTTCGTACCAATACGCAAGAAGGGCAAGCTGCCGCACGAGACCGTGCGGGTGGCGTACAGTCTCGAATACGGCATCGACGAGATGGAGATGCACAAGGACGCCATAGAGCCAGGCGAGAAGGTCATTCTGGTCGATGACCTGATTGCGACGGGCGGCACGGCGGAGGCTGCCGTCAAGCTCCTTTCGCAGATGGGAGCCGACCTCGTGGCGGCCTGCTTCGTCATCGACCTGCCGGACCTCGGCGGAAGGAGGAGGCTGGAAGAGCTTGGCGTCACGGTCAGGACGCTTATCGCGTTCGAGGGACACTGAGGAGGCCGCCGCGGCACCTTGGCCCTACCAGGACTGTCATCGCGACCAGGGAAACCCTTGCTGCGCAGCGGCTTACTCGACCTTTACGAGCACGGCGCTTTCAAACTCGATCACCTTGTCACCTGTCGAGTCGATACCTTCGGCACCGACATTCAGCACCAGCCAACCCGGACGCGACGCAATCGGGCGGTAGGACAACGCGGTGCGGCTGTAGCTGACCGTCTCGCCGGCATAGACCGGTTTCAGCCATTTCAGGTTCGTGATGCCTGGTGATGGGCCAAAAACCGGCGCCGGGCCGGTTCCGGTCCACGACCTAGGCAGAGTGGAGAGGTTGCGTTTCATCCATGCGGCAGCCGTCTGCCATCCCGATGCGCATAGCCCGCCGAAGACGCTGCTTCTGGCCAAATCCTCGTCCGTGTGGAAGGGCTGAGGATCATACTTGCGGGCGAAAGCCTTGATGCTTTCAGCGTCGAAGTGATGCGTACCGATCGGTATGGTCACGCCGATCTCGAAGAATTCGTCGAGGGTCATCCAGCGGCCCGCTTGAGGAACATGACGGAGTTTTCAAGTTCCAGAACCTGCTCTCCGCGCTGGTTGAAAAGCTCCGACCTGAAGGCGACGATGCCGATGGTGGGGCGTGACTGCGACGGCCTCGCCGAGAGAACCGTGACGTGACCACCCAGCCGATCGCCCGCCAGGACAGGCTTCTTCCACTTGATACGGTCGATGCCCGGCGCGCCCTGCGAGGTGGAGTCAAGCAGGAAGGCATCGCAGAGAAGCCGCATATACATCGAGCAGGTGTGCCAGCCCGAGGCCGACAACCCGCCGAGGATGCTCGAACGACCCGCCTCTTCATCGAGATGCATGGGTTGCGGGTCGTATTCGCTGGCGAACTCGATGATCTCGTTCGCGGTCACATCCTTATGGCCAAGGTCAATCGAACTGCCGGGAACGAAATCCTCGAAGGCCCACTTCTTTCCGGTCATTCATTCTCTCCCCGCAGCGCCCGCTTCTTCCGTATTGCTGATAAGGGATCGCTCGATCAGAGCCAACCCTTGCGGCGGAAGAACCAGAACGGCAGCACTGCCGACAGGACCATCACGCCGAGCGCGATCGGATATCCCCAGGTCCACTGCAATTCCGGCATGACGTCGAAGTTCATTCCGTAGATCGAGGCAACGAGCGTGGGGGGAAGGAAAACAACCGCCGCGACCGAGAATATCTTTATGATGCCGCTCTGCTCGATGTTGATCATGCCAAGCGTGGCGTCGAGCAGGAAGTTGATCTTCTGGGTCTGGAAGGACGCGTGGTCTGACAGCGATGAAACGTCGCGGGCAATCGTCTTCACCCGTGCGCGCATGACCTTGGCCTGATTGTCCTGCGCGACGATATTTGCCAGGAAGCCAGAGAGACGCTGCAGGGTCAGCAGGCTGTCCTGGACCTTCGAAACGAGGTCTTCCTTGCTCCCGATCCGGTGGATGATCCTGCGGAAGTCGCGATCGCGCTTCGACGCCTTCTTTTCCGTAGAACCGAACATGTCTTGCGAAATCGCGATAACGTCGCGGCTGGCGCGCTCCAGGACGTCGGCAAGACGGTCGACGATCGCTTCGAGCAGCGAAACGAGGATCGTCTCGCCATTCGTGCATCCAATGTCTGTCTTCTCGGCGCGCAACGGAAAGGTTTTGAAGGCCCGTGGCTCGTGATAGCGGATGGTGATGAGGCGTTCCCCGGCCAGCATGAAGGTGACGGGCAGCATCTCGGGCCGGTCATCGTCGGCCTGAGCAGGCAGCGTCGCGGTCATGACATAGGCGCCGTTCTCAGCGTAGAGACGTGAGGATATCTCGATCTCCTCCATCTCCTCGCGCGTTGGCACGCTCACGCCAATCCAGAGCTCGACCGCCTTTTCTTCTTCGCGTGTCGGGTTGACAAGGTCGACCCAGACGACGTCGGCACTGTTGGCGATCAGATGGTCGACCGGGTGCAGGCGGTCGTGATCGACAACGAAGGCCTTGATCATTGCCGTTCTCCGCTGGCCGATTGGATGGACAAATTAACCGGATATGGGTCGCGCTTAGACTCCGGAGCCAGCCGCGTCAAGGCTGCGCTGTGCGAACCCGCGGCCGGAACGCTACTGCTGCAACGTGGAACGCAACAGCGTCTCCCGCGCGGATCCGAGATGCGCCCGACAGGCGAGTTCGACGATGGAAATATTGCGGCTGAAAAGCGCGTCGATATAGGTCAGGTGTTCGCGAATCGCGACTTCGTTACGTTGCCGCTCGTCCTGCTTGTTCCACTGATAATGGAAATGGAAGATCACGGTGATGATATCGTAGAAGCTGTCGATGAAGCGGTTCGGTGCGGCCGAACTGACGAGCCTGTGAAAACGGCTGTCGAGATCGGAGAAATCGTGAAAGCGCGTCTCGATATCGTCCAGCAGTTGCAGGTGCTCACGCTGGATGGCCTCGAGCTGTGCCCAGTGTGGTGAATCGTCGGGCAGCGCGGCAAGCGCCCGAGCGGAGCGCAACTCGAACATCTCCCTGATCTCGAACAGTTCCAGGGCGAAGCTGGTGGTGAAGCCCTTGAAGACCCAGCCGGAGTTCGGGCGCTTCTCGATAAGCCCGAAACGCTGAAAGCGGTTCAGGAATTCGCGGATGCCGGTGGTCGCCACGCCAAACTTCCGTGCAAGCTCGAGTTCGTTGATAGCCGTGCCGGGGCGCGCATTGTCGCGCAGCAACCATTCCATGAAACGCTCCTCGACCTGCGCGGCCATTGGGATCGTCTCGGAATGAGGAAAGGGCCGCATCGTCTCGCGGGCCGCGGTGACCATGCGCTCGCGGCCCGAGCCGGAAACGATCCCCTGCGTCTCCAGCGCCGAGATCACTTTCCTGACGGTCGTGCGGCTCACACCAAGCCGCGCTCCAAGCGTGTTTTCCGAAGGCAGCGGGGCACCGCAGGGAATGCGCGACACCAGATCCAGCGCATCGTTGAATGCCCGCTTGAAGACAGTATCCGTTTTCATAGCGCCCTCAGAATACAAAAAAACCTGTCCTTTAATCCATAAAATACAATTTGACGCAACGGCATAGATTGATCTTTCTCTATAAGAAACAATCAACAGAACCAAGGGAGGCTATCCGGGTGCTTGATACTGCGAGGCAGCGGGACGTTTCGTCCGGCGCCCCGGCGTCGGGTCGCACGCCTTCGGGGGCGAAGATATCCGCCGTGACCGTTGGCCTGAAAATGCTCAATTTCGGACCATTGCTGATCCTCGCGGTGCTGGTGGCGGTTTTCGCCCTGCTGACACCAAATTTCCTGAAGCCGGGAAACCTGAGCAACATCCTTGCCCAGACAGCGGTGATCGCCATTGTCGCGATGGGGCAGCAACTGGTCATCCTCACCCGGGGGATCGACCTGTCGGTGGGCGCAAACCTCGCCCTTGCGACGGTGGTGGGTGGACTTGTCTTCCGCGCTACCGATGGCTCCGGCTTCATGGTCATCCTGGCGATGCTTCTAGCGGGGACGGTGGTGGGCCTAATCAACGGTCTGGTTTTCGTCTTTGGACGCTTGCCGCATCCTTTCATCATCACGCTGGCGACGCTCAGCATCTGCCGCGGTCTAGCTCTCCAGTTCTCGATCAACAACACGACGATGCGCGGCATGCCAGACGTGGTTCTGGTACTCGGCCAGACCTCGGCGTTCGGCGTCCCAAACTCGTTCTACGTCGTTCTCGGCATGGCGCTCATCGTCCTCGTGATGACGAAATACATGGTCTGGGGACGCTGGACCTACGCGGTCGGAGGCAATCCGAAGGCGGCCGTCGAAATGGGCGTTTCCGTCAAATGGGTCCTCGTGTCGACCTACGCCTTTGCCGGCCTTTGCGCCGGGATCGGGGCGGTGGTGCTGTCGGGACGCACAGGGGCGAGCTCGCCGCTCTACGGAACTCTGCTCGAACTGGACACGATCGCCGCCGTCATCATCGGCGGGGCAAGCTTTCTCGGTGGACGCGGGCACATAGGGCACGCGCTGATCGGCGCACTGATGATCGGCGTCATCCGCAACGCGCTGAACCTGCTCAACGTCGGGGTTTTTTATCAGATGATTGCCATCGGCGTTATCATTGTCGTTGCCGTGGAGGCCGACGTTCTGCGCAGCTATCTGGAAGGGCGCGCGCGCAACCAGGCAGCGAGGGCGCAATGAGCGCGGCGGCGATCCCCGCACTATCGGTGCGCGACGCGCACAAGCGTTTTGGCGCAGTGCATGCCCTCAAGGGTGTCAGCCTGGACGCCTTTCGCGGCCAGGTTCTGGCGCTGCTGGGCGACAACGGCGCGGGCAAGTCGACCCTTGTGCGTTGCATCAGCGGGGTGCATGCGCTGGACGAAGGCGAACTACTGCTCGATGGAGAGGCCGTTTCGCTCTCGACGCCGGCACAGGCGCGCCGTGCCGGGATCGAGACCGTCTACCAGGACCTCGCGCTGTTCGACAATCTGACGCCTGCGCAGAACTTCTACTGTGGCAGGGAGATATCCTTTCCAAAATGGTTGCCGCGTCCCCTGCGGTTCCTGAACGCGCCCGCGATGGATCGGGAGGCGGCGTCGGTCATCGACAGGCTGAAGGTCAGGCTTCCAAAGTTCGACGCGCCCGTGGCGCTCATGTCGGGCGGCCAGCGGCAGGCCATCGCCGTTGCCCGCGCGACCGTCTTCGCGCGCAACGTGGTGATCCTCGACGAGCCGACGGCTGCGCTCGGCCTGCGGGAGTCTCGCAAGGTGCTCGATCTTGTCCACCAGCTTCGCGACGAGGGCAACGCGGTGATCCTCATCACCCACAACATGGAACACGTCATTGAGCTGGCCGATCGCGCGGTCGTCCTGCGGCAGGGGCAAAAGGTCGGAGAGCTCAAGCCCGATCGCGCCAACCAGCAGGAACTGGTGTCGATGATCGTGGGCGCGGAAGGCTGAAGGTTTCGTCTTCCCACCAGGAAGGCGGAGGGAGGTCGCTCAAGGGGAGCGACTGCAAACAGAGGGAGGAGAGTGCAGTGAGGTTGCTCAAACTATTCGCGGGAGCGGGTTTTGCCTTTGCGATCACGATGCCCGCATCCGCAGCCGATGCCGTCAAGATCGGCTTCATAACCAAGTTCCCGGTCCCGTTCTTCGCAACCATGGAGAACGCGGCAAAGGAGTATGCAGCCGCCAATCCGGGCATTGAGCTCGTGTTCGGGCAGGGCACTTCCGCCACAGATATCGAGGGGCAGATTGCCCATATCGAGTCCATGGTGACGCAAGGCGTCCAGGGCATCGCCATCACACCCGTCGATCCCACCGTTGCAACGGCGCTCGACAAAGCGGTGGCCAGCGGTGTCAAGGTGGTCTTGATGGACAACGACATCCCCGGCTGGACCGGCCGGACGGCGCTTGCCACGACGGACAACTTCGCTGCCGGAAAGATCGCGGGCGGCTATCTGAAGAGCGTGCTCAAGAGCGGCGACAAGATGGGCATTCTGGAAGGGGTGCCTGGCGTTCCGTCGCTGGATGATCGCGTCAAGGGAATGCAGGAGGGTCTAGCCGGCGTGGATGTGCAGGTCGTCGGGCAGGGCGCGACGGACTGCACCGAGGAAAAGGGAATCAGCGTTGCGGAGGATATTCTCACCGCCAACCCCGACCTGAAGGCGATCTACTCGGCTTGCGGGCCGCCGGCGGCCGGCGCGGCGCAGGCGATCAAGAATGCCGGCAAGGCCGGTGAGGTCATCCTCGTCGGCTTCGACTTCTGCTGCGGCGAGGCCGAGGCGCTGGAAGCCGGCATCGAGAATGCGACGGTGGCGCAGTTCCCTACCAAGATGGCTTCGCTCGGCGTCGATGCGCTGGTGAAGGCAATCAAGGGTGAGAAGGTAGAGTCTCTTATCGATTCCGGTGCGGCACTTGTGACCAAGGACAACATGGCCGAATTTCAGTAAGACAACGCATTGAGACAGGGCCGGCGTCATGCCGGCCCGGTCCTGTGCGGGCTGAGCAGCCCTTTCCAGAATGAAGGATCAGGCGTGCATTCCTTTGAAGCCCTCGTATGCGTCGAACCGGGAAAGCTGCGGCTGGAACAGCGGCATGCGGAGCGCACGGATCCTGCCAAAGTTCTGGTTCGTCCCCGCAGGGTCGGCATATGCGGCACCGACTATCATATCTACGAGGGCAAGCATCCGTTCCTGCAGTATCCACGCGTAATGGGCCATGAACTCAGCGTGGAGGTGCTTGAAGCGCCCGCCGGTTCAAACATACTGCCGGGCCAGATTTTCGCGGTGAACCCCTATCTTTCGTGTGGCGAGTGTATCGCCTGCCGGCGGGGCAAACCCAACTGTTGCGTCAAGATATCGGTACTCGGCGTGCATCAGGATGGCGGCATGGGCAACCTGCTCAGCATTCCGCCGGGCAACCTGATCGCCGCTGACGGACTGACGCTGGACCAGTGTGCGGCGGTCGAGTTCCTGGCCATCGGCGCTCACGCGGTGAGGCGCGGCGGCGTGATGGCGGGAGACCGCGTTCTGGTCGTGGGCGGCGGTCCCATCGGGCTTGGAGTCGCGATATTCGCCAAGCGGGCAGGAGGCACGGTCGCAGTTCTCGACCGTGAAGCCGAGCGAGCGCAGTCGGCAGGCGCGATTGTCGGCTTACAGGCGTTCACCGGCGACGAAGCCGGCCTCACGAACATGGCCGCCTTCGCGGCGAACGAGGGCTACGATGTCGTCTTCGATGCCACGGGAAGCCCTCCCGCGATGGAGAAGGGCTTCGACCATGTCGCGCACGGCGGACGCTACGTGCTCGTCAGCGTTGTAAAGGAACCGATCACCTTCATGGATCCGGATTTCCATCGCAAGGAGATGACGCTTCTGGGAAGCCGCAATGCGACCGCCCAGGACTTCGAGACCGTGGTGGCCGCGATCAAGGATGGCACTGCCCCCGTCGACAGGCTGATCACCCATCGCACGGATCTCGCTGGAGCGGTCACCGACCTGCCGCGTTGGGCTACGCAAAAGACCGGATTGATCAAGGCGGTCATCGAGATCGCCTGATGGGACGGTGCGGCTCACAGGGTGACGCACCGATGCCGGGGGCAGCTCGGAATCAGGTGTTGAACTTGAAAAGCATGACGTCACCGTCCTGCACGATATATTCCTTGCCTTCGTCACGCGCCTTGCCGGCTTCCTTGGCGGCCACTTCGCCGCCCAGGGTGACGAAGTCGTTGTAGGCGATCGTCTGCGCCCGGATGAACCCCCGCTCGAAATCGGTGTGGATGACGCCGGCTGCCTGTGGAGCCTTCGTACCCTTCACGATCGTCCAGGCGCGCGTCTCCTTTGGTCCCGCAGTGAAGTAGGTTATGAGGTGGAGAAGTTCGTAGCCGGCGCGGATGAGCTTGTCCAAGCCGGGCTCGTCAAGCCCCATCGACGCCAGGAACTCCATCTCCTCGTCATCGGGAAGCTGTGCAACCTCGGCTTCGATGGCGGCCGATATCACGACCACGCTCGCGCCTTGCGCCTCGGCCATTTTCTCGACCGCCTTCGTGTGCTCGTTGCCGGTTGCCGCGTCCTTTTCCGCGACGTTGCATACGTAGAGCACCGGGTGAGCGGTGAGCAGGTTCAGTCCCTGAAGGATGCGCAGGTCTTCGGCAGCTATCCCTTTCAGCAAAACGCGCGCCGGCTTGCCGTCCTGCAGCAGGGCCAGCGCCTGTTCCATCATGGGGAGGACAGTCAGCGACTCCTTGTCCTTCGCCTGTGCGCGCTTGCGAACGTTGACGATGCGACGCTCCAGGCTCTCCAGGTCGGACAGCATCAGTTCGGTTTCGACCGTGTCTGCGTCGGCGACAGGATCGATCCGGCCCTCGACATGGGTGATATCGTCATCCTCGAAGCAGCGCAGAACATGCACGATAGCATCCACCTCGCGGATGTTGGCCAGAAACTGATTGCCCAGTCCCTCGCCCTTCGAAGCGCCGCGCACGAGGCCGGCGATATCGACGAAGGAGATACGGGTCGGGATGATCTCCTTGGAGCCGGCGATCTCCGCAATCTTCTTCATGCGCGGATCAGGAACGGCGACCTCGCCCGTGTTCGGCTCGATGGTGCAGAACGGATAGTTGGCCGCCTGCGCGGCGGCGGTGCGCGTCAGCGCATTGAAAAGCGTCGACTTGCCAACGTTGGGCAGCCCAACGATGCCGCATTTGAAACCCATGATAACGGTCCTATCGGGAGATCAGAATTTGCTCAGGGCTATGGGCGAAAGGATCAACGATCGTCAAGCCCTTGTGCCCGCGCATGGGGCGGGCTCGGAGCCCGACGCCCTCAGGTTTCGCCTTTTCCGAGAAGTTTCTTCAACATCGCGGCCATGGGGCTGGCTTCGGGCACCTTAACTGAAGGCTGCTGCGGCCTCGCCTGGCGGATGTGGCTCTGACCTTTAGGCTTCGGGCTTTTGGGGGGTGGACGATCATCGTCGCCGGTTGGCTGAAGCTTATCGCGCAGCGTGAGCGTTATCCGGTTCATAAACCCGTTGTCATCGCCCGCTGCCACCAAATCCGCGTTGTCGGCGATGGCGTAGAGCAGCACGTCGAGCCACTCACGGTCGGATTTGGAGAAATCCCCGAGAACATGGCCATGCACCATTTCCCTTGCTCCGGGATGGCCCACGCCGATGCGCACGCGGCGGTATTCCTTGCCGATGTGCTGGTCGAGCGAACGGATGCCGTTGTGGCCGGCAGAACCGCCACCGACCTTTACCCGGACTTTGCCGCCAGGCAGTTCAATCTCGTCGTAGAAGACCGTGACGGCGGACGGATCAAGCTTGTAGAAGCGCAGAGCCTCGCCGACAGACTGGCCGGAGAGGTTCATGAAGGTCTGCGGCTTGACCAGCAGAACCTTGTTGTTGCCGATGCGGCCTTCCGCGATTTCAGCCTGGAACTTCCTTGTCCAGGGCGAAAAGGAATGGCGGCGGGCAATTGCGTCCGCCGCCATGAAGCCGACATTGTGCCGGTTGTTCTGGTATTTCGCGCCCGGATTGCCGAGACCTGCAAAGAGCAGCATCGGTATGGCCTCCGGGCCCGGAACTACTTGGTTTCTTCGGCTTCCGGAGCAGCCGTCGAAGCTGCATCGTCTTCGGACTTCGCTGCCGCCGAACCGGCAATGGTGGCGATGGTGAAGTCACGGTCGGAGATTACGGGACGCGCACCAGCCGGGAGCTTCACCGCGGAGATATGGATCGATTCACCGATTTCCGTTCCTTCCAGATCGACCGTGATCGAGTCCGGAATCGCATTGGCCGGGCAGTGGAACTCGACCTCGTGACGAACGATGTTGAGCACCCCGCCGCGCTTGATGCCCGGCGACTTGTCTTCGTTGATGAAGTGCACCGGCACGTTGACGTTGACCTCGGTGTCCTTGCCGACACGGAGGAAGTCGACATGCATCGGGCTGTCGCTGACCGGATCGAGCTGGAAATCCTTCGGGAGGACCTGAATCTTCTTGCCGCCGACATCGATCGTCGCGATCGTTGTCAGGAAGCCGCCTCCGTGGATCTTGTAGTAGATATCCTTCCAGGACAGGGCTATTGCCAGGGGAGGCTGTTTGTCGCCGTAGATGACGGCTGGTATCTGGCCATTGCGGCGAACTGCACGGGCGGACCCCTTACCGACCTGTTCGCGCGCTTCGGCCTTGAGCTCGTAAGTGTTGCTCATGGCATTTCCTTTCGCGTTGCTGGAGCATTTCCGGTTTTCGCCGTGCGAATGCCGAAAATGTCGAAAGCCGCGATTTCCGCATGATCTAATCCGAAAACCGGATTCCACTGTTCGCCTGCGCGGTCCTGTGGTTCTGGATCATGCGAGCCGCAGCTCTCATCCGCGTTGCCTCCAAGGGTGTCTACGCGGGTGGCGGTCCTATAGCGGAAGGCGTTGTGGAGCGCAATATGGACGCAGAGTGCCTTGCGGCCGTCAGTCGAAGAGGCTGGAAACCGATTCTTCCGTCGCCGTGCGGGAGATGGCCTCTCCAATGAGGTCGGCGATCGACACGACGCGGATATTCGCCGTAGCATCGACACCGGAAGTGGGCTGTATGGAGTCCGTGATGACGAGTTCCTGAAGCTTGGAACCGGCGATGCGGGCTACCGCGCCACCAGACAGTACTCCGTGCGTGATATAGGCGGTAACGCTGGTGGCTCCGTTGGCCAGTAGCGCGTCCGCGGCGTTGCAGAGCGTACCACCGGAATCCACGATGTCGTCGATCAGGATGCAGTCCTTGCCGTGTACGTCGCCGATGATGTTCATCACCTCGGATTCGCCCGGCCGCTCGCGGCGCTTGTCGACGATCGCAAGCTGGGCGTCGAGGCGCTTGGCAAGCGCACGGGCGCGAACCACGCCGCCTACGTCCGGCGAAACGACCATGACGTTGCCCAACTGCTTGTACTTGGCCTTGATGTCACGCGACATGACCGGGACGGAGAAGAGGTTGTCCGTCGGAATGTCGAAGAAACCCTGGATCTGTCCGGCATGCAGGTCGAGCGTGAGAACACGGTTTGCCCCGGCGCGGGCGATCATGTTGGCGACAAGCTTGGCCGAGATCGGCGTCCGGCCCGAAGCTCGACGATCCTGCCGGGCATAACCGAAGTAAGGTATCACCGCCGTGATGCGCCGCGCCGAGGAGCGCATGAACGCATCGATCATGATGAGCAGTTCCATCAGGTGATCGTTGGTCGGAAAGGACGTCGACTGCAGGATGAAGACATCCTCGCCGCGCACGTTTTCCTGGATTTCGACGAAAATCTCCTGATCCGCAAAGCGCCGGACGCTGGCCTTGCCGATTGGCACGTTCAGGTATCGGGCTACGCCCCCGGCCAGAACCCGGTTGGAATTGCCGGCGAAAAGTTTCATGTAGCGCGTCTCGGCAGCGTTGCCTGGATGATGTTCGGGCTTTTAGCGGCAAGCGCCGTCATTGCAAGCGCCAGCGTCGAATTAATCCAAAGATTCGGTTTCCCGAACGCTCAGCCTGTACCGCCAGCGAGCCATGATGTGAGCTGCCCGACCGTGGAATCGGCTATCGCCTGCATGGTCGCGGGCGGGACCGACGCCCACCCTTCGCCCTGCCCAGCCGGCGCCTTCTGCTGGCCGTTGATGCGATGCAGCCGATTGCCGGTAGTGTCGTAAACATCCCAGACGTAGATGACCGTGGTCTGACCACCTTCGGTGATCGTCGAAAAATATCCTTTCAGGACATGCGTCGCTGGCGAATCGGCACTGGCAAGCGTGATGCCACTTGCGCGGGCCCGCAGCGCAAGGCGTTGTGTCAGCGGCGCGGCGGTTTCGGCCGTCGCGCCCACAATCGGGTCGAAACGCAATCTTGTGCGCGCAGCGATACCTGGATTGAGCGGCGCAGACGCGGATGTCGATGCCGTTTCGACAGGCAGACCCTGCGGCGTTTCGGCCTGAAGCACTCCCTGCGCCGGCGGGGAGGCGGCAACCGCGGAGGGTTCCAGCACGTCCTGAGTGTTGGAACAGGCCGACAGGACCGTCGCGGCAACGCACGGTCCGGCGAAGGCCAGCAGAAATCTCATGCTGCAGTGGTCCGCTTACGCAAGAACAAACCCTGACACGTTATACGCTTCATGCAAACGGCCCAGAACTCCTGCTCCACAACCCGACGCCGACGGCTATCGTCACTTCACGATCAAGTCGAGATCATGGCGTGACAGCGGCTTAGGCTGCGAATCGGTCGTCAGATATGTCCGTCCGAGAGTCATCGCCGTCTCGGTTTCGGAATCCATGATGATCATATGGGCAAAGAGCGTCATGTTGGGGGCGATCGGCTCGGGATTTCCCTGATAGAACATTGGCATGTCCATCCAGGACGGGGTGAAGCGCGCGCCGACCGAATAGCCGCACGCATTCAGCCTGTGCTTGGTCAGGCCGTGTGCCTCCATTGTACGGGCATGGGCGTCGAAGACGTCGCCGAAGGTGTTGCCCGGCACCATGGCCTTCTCCACCGCCAGGATCGCGTCACGCGAGGCCTCGAAAAGCTCGAGATGCCGCCTGGAGGGCTTGCCGGTCAGCACCGTGCGCATCATCGGCGCATGATAGTGATGGAACACGCCTGCCCATTCGAGCGTGAGCTGATCGTTCTTGTTCAGCTTGCGGCGGCCGGCCTTGTACCGGCACAGGAGCGCATCGGGGCCGGAGCCGATGATGAATTCGTTGGCGGGATAGTCACCTCCGCCGGCGAAGATCGTTCCCTGCATGGCTGCGAGGATGGCGGCTTCGTCGCCACCCTGCTTGATGAGAGGCAGTGCCGAATCCAGCGCGTCGTCTGAGAGCACGGCAGCCTTTTCCGCCTTGGCGACTTCCGCAGGGCTCTTGAACAGGCGAAGGCGGCTGACGATGCCCGACGCGTCGGCAATCTGCCCGAAGGTCTGTAGCTGTTCATCCAGCCGGCGGCCATTGAAAGCCGTCAGCCCATGCGTGTCGTACTCGACACCGATGCGTTTGCCGAGAAGATCGAGGTCATTGAGAAGATTGCGAAGGTCGACCGCCGGATTGGCGCCGTCGCGATCCGTCCAGACGACGATGTTGTCGATGATCGAGGTGTTGCGCGCCTGCCGCGTGTCGGCGGATCGCGTCAGCAGCACCATCGATCCATCGGACGTGACCACCAGCGACTGGAAGAAGCAGAAGCCGAACGTATCGTAGCCGGTCAGCCAGTACATGCTCTCCTGCGCGAAGAGCAGTATGGCGTCGAGCTTCTTCTCGGCCATCTCGATGAGAAGCCTGTCGCGGCGTGCGTCAAACTCCGAACGTTCAAAATGCAGGGCCATCAATTGCGCTCCAGGACGATCGCTGAAACATGCCGGCCATAGTCCGGCTCGGACCTGTGCGTGGCCCGGCGATAGGAAAAGAACAGGTCTTCCTCGGCATAGGTACAGCGATAAAGCGCATCAGCCTCCACGCCAGCCGCGGACAAACGGTCGACAGTATAGCGGTTGAGGTCGAACATGGCATGTCCGGATTTTTCGGAAGGCTGAAAGTAGCGCTCATTGGCAGGATTCGCGACCATGAAGCGGTCGATGAACTCGGGGCCGACCTCGTAGTTTGCAGCGCTGATCGAGGGACCCAGTACGGCTACGATATTTTCCCGGCGCGCGCCAAGCCCTTCCATCGCAGAGATCGTGTTCTCGAGGATGCCGGTAAACGCGCCCTTCCACCCTGCATGCGCGGCACCCACGACACGCGCATTCGGATCGGCGAAAAGCACCGGGCCGCAGTCGGCGGACGATGCACCGACCGCGATGCCTGGCCGGTCGGTCACAAGGGCGTCTACCTTCGGGCGCTCGCCTGCGAATGGCTCCCGGACCACGACGACGTCAGGCGAATGAATCTGCCATGCAGTCAGAAGACGATCCGGCGCAACCCCCATCCATTCCGCGATACGACGGCGGTTTTCGGCGACGAGGGCCTGGTCGTCAGCCGACCCCGTACCCGTGTTGAGGCTGCCATAGAGCCCGCTGGAGACCCCGCCGGGACGCGTGAAATAGCCGTGCCGGATGCCTTCCGGCGCAAGTCTGTCGAGCAGGGGGGAGCGCAGAGGCGCCGGTCTGGTCTGGTTGAGCATCGCTGCTTTGTTGTCCCCGCAGGCGGTTTCGTCAAGGCGCGTTCTGCCTGCCCGTCGGGAAGGGCGGCTTGCCGATCTCCATCCTCAAGGGCTATAGGGCAGTGCAGCTTCAGAAGCGCAACGGATCAGGCAATGACGCGACCAGCTGGCACGGCCGTCATCGATTTCCTCAATCACAATCCGCTTTCCAGAGGCGCCAAGAATCTCCGAAATGCCTTGATTGACGGCAGTTTCCGAGCGCGTGGAAGAGAGCAGGGGCGGTCGTTCGCGAAGACCCTGCCGGAAGCGGCCAATCATGCCGTTTGCGTTTCCATCGCGTTCAACATCCCCTGGGCGATCGACATCCTGACCGAAGCCTGGCGGCAGTTTTCGACGGATATGCCGCTGGTCGTCCTCGACAATTCGTCGAGGGACGCGGCGCGCGAAGAAATCATGCAAATCTGTCGCAAGAGAAACGTACCCTATCTCGGGCTTCCCCGAAACCCGGAATGGAGCCCGAACCGGTCGCATGGAATCGCGCTTAACTGGGCATATTACAATTTGATCCAGCATGTGCGGCCCGACGTTTTCGGCTTCGTCGACCATGACTGTTTTCCGGTCAAACCCGTTGACATCGTGCAGCGCATGGCGGGGAAAACCGTCTATGGGCATCGTGCTGTGGCGAAAGCAGATGCCCCTTGGGCGCCGTGGGCGGGATTCTGCTTTTTCCGATTTCCCAGGGTCGATGGGCTAAAGCTCGATTTCAACCCAAGGATCGAATTCGGGCTCGATACGGGCGGCGGAAACTGGAAGGTGCTTTACCGGACGCTGAACGCGGAGGACGTGGTTCCCGCCAAACATCACGAATTCGTACTTCCGATCGCAGGCGCCAGCCAGGAGTGCGACGTGTTCGATGACGCGTTCCTGCATCTCGGCCGCGCGTCCTATGGCACCAGTTTCAGCAAGGCGGACTATCGCCGTCTGTTGTCCGACCACATCTGGGATACGTATCTGGGCGGAAGATCTCACCGGCTGGTCGAGCCTTAGGACCCTGCATTCGCGAGATCTAGGGCAATCTTTGCGCGACCTGCAGAACCTTGAACAGCTGTCCCATCTCATCTGGCCCGGCAAGCCGTTCGACAGCCTCCGAAATGGCTTCCCGCATTTGCGCGTCGGCATTCTGGCCGAGCCTGCCGGCGCGCTCGAGCAGGCCCATGCCAAGCAGAAAATCGCCCTGCGTCATGGCTCTTGTGACGAGGCCACGCGATCTCGCCACGCGATCAAGTGCTGAAAAATCCACATGGGAGGTGAGGTCGGCTTTTCCCGGATTATCGAAGACATCTTCGTATCGATGGTTCCGCAATGCCTGGAAGGTGTCGCCGAAACCCGGCTGCAGATGACCGTAGTCGAAGAAGATCGCTGCGCCGCCATCACGTCTAATGCGCGACGCGACCAGCGCCATCAGCGCCTCGCGGGCCGGCGCGATCTCGAGGACACTGCCCTCGGGGGCATGCCAAAGGTCGGCGGCCAGCGCATCTCGCGCCAGGGACGCCGTACCAACTGCAAAGCGGAACCTCTCGTCATCGAGCGCGACGACGCGCTCAAGCCATCGGTCCGAGACGCGCACGAACTGCCGGAAGGGAATTGCGTCGAAGATCTCGTTTGCGACAAAAAGAGCGGCCTTTCGCTGAAGACCGTCGATTTCCTTCAGCCATGTGAAGGCCGGGCCGCTGTCCTTCAATGTCGTTGCCTGAATGTCGACGAGACGTGGACTTGTCTCGACAAGTACGAATTCGGCTGCCGATGCGAGGTCCGGTGCAATGCGCCTGATGGTTCGGACAATGTCCTTCATCAACGTGCCGCGACCGGGCCCAATCTCCACGATCGCCAGGGACGCTGGTCGGTCGGCAACCTGCCATGCCTGTGCAAGCCAGACCGCGACGAGTTCGCCGAACATCTGGCTTATCTCCGGCGCTGTCGTGAAATCGCCATGCACGCCGAACGGCTCACGCGTCATGTAGTAGCCGGCCTCCGTATCGAAGAGGCACATCGACATGTAGTCGGCGATGGAAATCGGGCCGGCAGCCTGGATCAGCCCGGCGATTCTTTCGCCGAGCGGTGTCATCCTGCCTTGGGCTCGGCGCTTACCGCAGTCTGCGTCCTTGCGCGCAAGATCGCCCAAAGGCCGAACAGAACCATCGGCGTCGACAGGATCATGCCCATCGTCAGCCAGCCGCCGGCCAGGTAGCCGATTTGTGCATCGGGTTCGCGGAAGAATTCCACCACGATGCGTGACAGGCCGTAGCCGGCCAGAAACGCGCCCGAGACGGTGCCGGGGTTCTTGAGGTTCAGGAAGGTATGAGTCAGCAGGCGCAGCACTATGAAAAGAACAAGGCCCTCCAAGGCCGCTTCGTAAAGCTGACTGGGATGACGCGGTTCGGGACCGCCATTGGGGAAGACGAAGGCCCACGGTACGTCAGTCGGACGGCCCCATAGCTCGGAGTTGATGAAGTTGGTGACCCGCACCAGCCCAAGTCCGACTGGGACGCCTGCCGATATGACGTCGAAGAATGTCCAGATACCGATGCCGCGTGAGCGCGCAAACAGGATCATCGCGATGGTGACGCCGGCGAAGCCGCCATGAAAGGACATGCCGCCCTGCCAGACTGCGAAGATGTCGAGCGGATTGGCAAGATACCTCGCCAAGTCGTAGAAAAGAATATAGCCGACGCGTCCGCCCAGCACGACGCCAATTGCCGCCCAGACGAGGAAATCGTCGATGTCTTCCGGCCGCATGGGCTTCACGCCGGGCGGCCACAGACGGGGATTGGTCACGATCCGTCTTGCATACCACCATGCAAACAGGATGCCGACAACATAGCCGACGCCATACCAATGAATGGCGAGCGGACCCATCTGGACGATGACCGGGTCGATTTCCGGAAAGGGTAGAGTGGCAAGCGGCAGCATCAGGGGACCGGTTACGAAGCTTCGGGGTAAACGCGGCGGACCATGCGGCAGCGTCTTGGCAGGGTCAAGGCGGGCGAGGGGCTTTCGTCCGCATGTCTTGCATTCCGGCCGCCACGGCACTAGGTCAGGAAAAAGCGTCAGGAGATTTGCCATGCAAACCGGACCGAACCGTATTCTCGACGAATTCGCCAAGCTGATGACAGATGCTGCCGGTGCGGCTCAGGGCGTGCGACGCGAGGTCGAGACTGCCTTCAGGGCGCAAGCCGAAAAGATGCTCAATTCGATGGATATCGTTCAGCGCGAAGAGTTCGAGGCTGCGCGCGAGATGGCTGTAAAGGCAAGGGCCGAAAACAAGGCGCTGACCGCGCGAATTGCGGCGCTGGAAGCGAAAATTGCCGAGCTAACCGGTGAAAAGGGCTCCGAAGAGGGCACCGAAGCGACTTCCAAGCCTCGCTCGAAAAAATAATTTCCTGAACTTTTCCACAATGCGCGACGGGAAAAAGCGATTGTTGCTGAATCGCTTATCCGGCTTGCTTGAAATTTTGTGACAGTGGCTGTCCACACCCGAAGGGGGCTCCTCGCCAAAAAGGGGCTGGTCACGCGACTCTGCATCAATAGACTGAATTTGTTGCATGATTCGGAACCGGGTCATGCGCCGGGGTAAGGGGTCCGGCAGAGGAGCTTCGTGTCCGGAGCTTCTGTCTGCAGCGAGTTCGAAAAAGATTTGTTCGTCGTGTGTGCCCTCTGGCGGAGCGCCCGGGCGCTCCCGCAACGACAGGAAGAATTTGATGGAATTGATCGAACTCGATATTGCCCGTGAGATCCATCCGGTGGATGTCATCGAGCAGGTGGCGCACAGCAATGACTGGGCTTTCGAGCGAACAGGCGATGACGAGATTTCCATCTCGGTGGCCGGAAGCTGGACCGACTATCATGTGTCCTTTTCCTGGATGGAGGATTTCGAGGCGCTCCACCTGGCCTGTGCCTTCGACATCAAGGTGCCGGAAAATCGTGCGCTGGAGGTCATGCGGCTTCTTTCGCTGATCAACGAGCAGATGCTCTTCGGTCATTTCGACCTTTGGGAGCAGGAAGGCGCGATCATGTTCCGGCAGTCCCTGCTGCTGGCCGGAGGGGCTGAGCCGACGAGCCAGCAGGTTGAAGTGCTGTTGTCGTCGGCGTTGGAGGCCTGCGAATGCTATTTCCAGTCCTTCCAGTTCGTGGTCTGGTCGGGAACGTCGGCGAAGGATGCGCTTTCCTGCGTGCTTTTTGAAACGCACGGTAACGCCTGAGTTCTGATGGTGACCGGCAAGGACAGGAAAGCGGAGATCGGCTATGCCGATTTCGAAAAGGTCGATATCCGGGCCGGGACGATTATCGCGGCCGAGCCGTTTCCGGAGGCGCGCAAGCCCGCCTTCAAGCTGAAGATCGATTTCGGGCCGCCGATCGGGGTGAAGAAATCGTCTGCGCAAATCACCAAATACTATTCGCCTGACACGCTGGTGGGACGCCAGGTCTTCGCGGTGGTTAATTTCGCGCCGCGCCAGATCGGACCATTCATGTCGGAGGTGCTGACGCTCGGGTTCCCGGATGAAACCGGAGAGGTCGTGCTGGGCGCCATCGAACGAAAGGTGCCGGACGGCGGAGGCCTGTTCTAGGCGGACCAGTCGTTTTTGATACTTTCTTCTCGCAATTTTACCACCACGCGTTGATCCCGGTTGCATTGCCTGCAAAAAGGCGATGCTGGGACGTGGGTGGGGAGTAAATGATCGGGGACAAGAGAGTTGCGGTGGTGCTGCCGGCATATAATGCCGCCAGGACCCTGCGCATCACATATGATGAAATCCCAAGAGATGTGGTCGACGACATCATCCTGACGGATGACGCCAGTTCAGACGGCACGGTCGAGGTCGCGCTCGAGTTGGGCATCCATACTATCAGGCATGAACGGAACCGCGGTTACGGCGGTAATCAGAAGACATGCTACCGGGCCGCGCTCGAACGCGGCGCGGATATCGTGGTGATGCTCCACCCAGACTACCAGTATTCACCCAGACTGGTCACGGCGATGGCGGCAATGCTGTCGTCCGGTCATTTCGACGGCGTGCTCGGATCGAGAATTCTGGGAAAGAGCGCGCTTTCGGGTGGCATGCCGCTCTACAAGTACTTGGCCAATCGGGCATTGACCGCAACGGAAAACCTCCTTCTTGGCGTGAAGCTCTCGGAATTCCATACCGGCTACAGGGCGTGGACCCGGGAGGTTCTGGAAACATTGCCGCTTGATGCCTGCTCGGATGATTTCGTTTTCGACAACCAGATGATTGCGCAGATGATCCACCATGGCTTCCGCATCGGCGAGTTGTCCTGCCCTGCGCGCTATTTCGCCGAAGCGTCTTCGATCAATTTCTCGCGCAGCGTCGTATATGGCCTCGGTGTCCTCGAGACGGCCGTGCGTTACAGACTCAATCGGATGGGAGTACTGGGTTCGCCGTTATTCCCCGCGCTGCCGACGCGTTCCGTATCCGACAAGGAAATCAGCGCTTGAGACAGATCCTGGATCGGGCTCTGGAACCGCTGGACCACGTCACGGTCCGCGTGGCGCTCTGGCTGTTTCCCCTTCTGGTCTTCCTACATAATCCGGTGCGCCTTTTGCGACCGGAAATGTGGGGCGAAGACGGCCCATACTGGTACGCCCAAGCGTACGAGTATGGCGTTCAATCGCTACTGATTCCTGCCGGCGGCTATCTCAATTCAGTCCAGCGGCTGGTAGCCATCGCCGTGCAACCCCTTCCACTTGATTGGGTGCCCTTTCTTTTCCAGTTGACCGCCATACTGATCCAGGCCGCGCCGGCCATCCTTCTCGTCAGCACCCGTCTGGATCGTGCATGGCCCGACCGACGGTCGCGCTGTCTTTTCGCGCTGCTCTATCTTGTCATGCCCAACGCGGTGGAGACGGCCGCAGGGCTTACCAACAGCCAATGGTATCTGGCGCTGGTCGCCTTTCTGATCATCGTCAGTTCTCCTCCCAAGGGAGTTTGGGGGCGATCAATTGAGACCCTCGTTCTGATTATTGCGGGTTTCAGCGGCCCGTTCGGTATCCTGATCTTGCCTGCCGCCTTATGGGAGACTTTAGTCTCCAATCGAGAGAACCGTCCGGATGCCCAGCGGCGCCTTGCTGCGCTCGGCGCGGCTGCCATGGTCCAGATTGCGTTGATACTCTTGCTTGCGGGAGGGGGGCGCAACAACGCGCCGCTTGGCGCCACCTTCGACCTCCTGGTGCGGATCGTCAGCCTGATCAGTCTTGGCGCGGAACTGGGATACCGAAGTCTCAAAGAGTTGTCTGGCGGCAAACTTCTCAGGGTCTCACCGCTGCCATATCTGGCGGCAGTCCTGAGCATGCATCTGATTGCGGTGGCGGTGGCGAGAGGGCCGAGAATACTTGCTCAATTCGTCATCTTTGCCACTGGCGTCTTTGCTCTCGCTCTAGCGAAGCCACTCGTTTCACTGACCCAACCGCAGTGGCCGATACTGGCGACGCCACCCGCCGCCACCCGCTATTTTTTCTTCCCGATGATTGCGTGGTGGGGAGCGCTGTTCGTGCTCGCGGGATCGCAACAATGGCTGTTGAAAAGCGCTGCGCGCCTGCTGCTTGCGTTGACGTTGCTGGTTGCCGTGCCGCGTGACTGGGGCGATCTCCTCAATCTGCCGGCAACCGACTTTGCCGAGCGTGCGCGGGCTTTCGAAGCGTCACCGCCGGGGACGGTGATGGAGTTCGAGATTCATCCGCCACCGTGGAAATTTACGCTGACCAAATAGGTCAGGCTTTTTCCACCCGAAGCTCTCTCGCGGCGCGAATGTTGTCCATGTACATCTCGGCGCACGCCTTCCAAGTGTAGCGCATGGCACGTTCGCGCGCGGCAGCCCGGTCGACATCGAGTGCCGTGAGGGCGGCAAGTCGCAAGTCCTCGGACACGATACCGCCGAAACCGTCGCCGACGATATCGATCGGTCCCGTGACAGGAAAACCGGCGACAGGCGTTCCGCTGGCCAGCGCCTCGATGATCACGTTGCCGAACGTGTCGGTACGGCTCGGAAAGACGAAGACGTCTGCGGACGCGTAAATGCGGGCAAGCTCGCTGTTGGGCCGATGTCCGAGGAAATGCGCGCCCGGATATCTCGTCTTCAGCCATTGAAGTTCCGGGCCTTCACCCACCACGACCTTGCTGCCAGGAAGATCGAGATCGAGGAATGCCGGCAGGTTCTTTTCAACGGCGACGCGGCCAACGCACAGGAATATGGGGCGAGGGAACTCAAGGTCACCGCGCTTTTCCGGCGTGAAATGCTCGATATCCACACCGCGCGTCCAGGGCTGCAAACGGTTGAAGCCGCGTGCCTCAAGGTCGCAAGCCATTGAGGGTGTCGCCACCATCGTACCCTGGCCCGAATTATGGAAATCCTTCAGCCAGCGATAGGTCCATTCTTCCGAGACAAACGGCAGTCGCGCGGTCACATATTCCGGGAAGCGCGTGTGGTAGCTGGTGGTAAAGGGCTGCTTTTCGGCGAGGCAATACCGACGGGCCATCAAGCCGAGCGGCCCCTCGGTCACGATGTGTATGTGGTCGGTTCTGCTGTCCCTGATCAGCTTGCGGACGCGACCCGGTGTCGTCAGCGCCAAGCGTATGTCCGGATATGTTGGCATCGGCAGGGTGCGGAACAGATTTGGCGTCAGAAACGTCACTTCGACGCCGAATGTCTTGAGTGTTTCAGCCAGCCGTTCGAGCGTGTGGACCACGCCGTTGACCTGGGGTCTCCAAGCGTCCGTGACCATCAGGATGCGTTTTGGGCCCTCCCAACGCGACATCGCGAGGTCGTCCCGGGACTTCTCTAAGAGAAGCGTATCGGTGCTGATTCGAGCGTGACGCATGGCGCGCCTTTGAACACCGTTTCATGACAGGCGCATGAAGCGGGTTTCTGGACTAGGCAGGGACCCTGATGATGGCCCTCAGGCCGCCGAGCGGACTGTCGTCCAGTGAAATGTCGCCACCGTGGCTGCGAGCGATGTCGCGGGCTATGGAAAGGCCAAGGCCGGTGCCACTGGCATCCAGATTTCGCGCTTCGTCAAGCCGGACGAACGGCTTGAATACGTCCTCGCGGCTTTGCGCCGGTATGCCCGGACCGTCATCGTCGACAATGACCGTGAGGGATCCCTTCGTATGGACAGCCTCGACGCGCACTGTCTGCGCGTAACGGAAAGCGTTCCCGATCACGTTTGACAGAAGCCTGTCGAATGCATTCGGACGGACGCGGATTTCAGGGTCGCCGGCCAGCGAGGTCGAGAGCTTGCGTCCGAGCAGTCTCGCCTCCTTGGCCTGTGCGTCGAAAAAGGCTGCGAGATCAAAGCGGCCGGGGTCTTCTCCTGCCTTGCCTCGGGCAAATTCGAGGTAGCCTTCCAGCATGGACTGCATGTCATCGATATCGCGGTTGAGTTCCGTCAGGTCCGATCGCGAGCCGGACAAGGCAAGTTGCAGCTTGAAGCGCGTCAGGATCGTTCGGAGGTCGTGGCTCACGCCCGAAAGCATGGCGGTGCGCTGCTCGATCTGTCGCTCGATACGTTCCCGCATCTGTATGAACGCCAGGCCTGCCCGTCGTACCTCGTCGGCTCCCCGTGGCCGGAAGTCCTCCGGCATCGGCCGTCCCTTGCCGAAGCTTTCGGCTGCCTCGGCCAGCTTCAGGATCGGCCTGATCTGGTTGCGCAGGAAGGGGATGGCGATCATGAGAAGCACGAGCGATGTGCCAACCATCCAGACGAGGAAAATATGCGTGTTCGATGCATAGGCCTGGTTACGTCGGATGAAGGCGCGAAGCACCTTGTCCTCCAACTGGATGCGGACCTCGAGGACGCGGGAGTCGCCGACCGTATCGATCCAGAAGGGCCTATTGATCTGGCTCGTGATCTCCGCCGACAGGATCTGGTCCAGTATGGAGAAGAATGGCTTGCGGCCCGGCGGGGGCAGGGGAGCAGGCGGCAGGATGTCGATCTTCATCGAGAGCCGTTCCTGCGCGATGCGGATGACATTCGCGTAGTCGTCGTCGTTAGGGTAGGTCTCGATCATGTCGATGATGGCAGCGAGGTCGCGCGTGGTCGCAGTAGAAAGGCGCTGGGTCACGGTCTGCCAATGGCGCTCCATGAACACCAGCGTGACGACGGACTGCAGGAGAATCATCGGTGTTATGACGATGAGCAGCGAGCGCGCATACAGGCGCTTTGGCAGATAGAGGCCGACTCGCCGCCAGAAACGGTTCCAACGTGCCGCTACGGCTTCCTGGGCCTGCTCCGCACGGGTCGAAAGCGGTGCGGGAAGATGGCTCCAGACGGTCTTCCACATCTCATTCCAACTTGTCCGGACCGCGGCAAGCGCGCGCTTCAGGCGCGCTGAAGCTCCGCGATGCGCTGATCGGTTGCTGCTTTCCGTCTCTGTGCCTGCCATCGTCGTCCGCTATGTGGTCGTCCAGCACGACCGGTCTGCATCCTAGGGTACCGGACGTGGTTCTGGAACCGTCACCGCCAAGCTTGAAAAGATATTCGGTAGTGCCTTCAGGCGTGAATTGTGCGCAAATGCCGGTCGTTTTGAGACCTGCTCGGAAACATGCATGACGTCGGAGCTGAAATACGAGCTGCTCAGCATCTATCCGCTGGTGAGCATCGCCGTAAGGCTGGCGGTCATGGCCCGCATCCTGCTCAGGCCTAACCGCACGCCTTCTTCTCGCATAGCATGGCTCGTCGTGGTGGGCGCGGTGCCGGAAATCGGCATCATCGCCTATCTTCTGCTTGGCGAGGTGAACATCGGTCGCCGCCGCGTCGCGCGGGTGCGCGAAGCTCTGGCGCGCATTCCCAGATATGCGGAGGGCAATGACGAAGTCATCCCTGAACGCTATCGCAACCTTTTCCGCCTTGGCAGGTCCATCAGCGGCTTCAGGCCCGTTGGCGGCAACAAGGCGGACCTGCTGGCGGATTCAAACGCGACTGTCGATGCGCTGGTGACCGATATCGACAACGCCAAGAACCATGTGCACCTGCTCTTCTATATCTGGCTTGCCGACAACAACGGCCGCAAGGTGATAGAGGCGCTGAAGCGGGCATCCGCGCGTGGCGTGACATGCAGGGCCATGGTCGATGACCTTGGTTCGCGCGCCCTGGTTCGCTCCCACCACTGGGAGGACATGCGACTGGCCGGCATAAAGGTCGCGAGCGGACTGGCGGTCGGCAATCCGCTTTTCCGGCTGATGACCAGCCGTATCGACCTGCGCAACCACCGCAAGATCGTCGTCATCGATGGCACGATAACCTATTGCGGAAGCCAGAACTGCGCCGATCCGGAATTCCGGGTCAAACCGCGCTATGCCCCCTGGGTCGATGCCATGGTGCGTTTTGAAGGTCCGATAGCGTATCAAAACCAGTTGCTCTTCGCGGGAGACTGGATGGCGGGCGTGAAGGAGGACCTTGGCGACCTCCTGACGCCCCCGGAAATCTCTCCCGACGAAGTTTCAACGCCCGCACAGGTGATCGGCACCGGCCCGACCGTCCGCTATTCGGCGATGCAGGAGATGTTCCAGTCGCTCGTCTTCGCGGCCCGACGAGAACTGGTCATCACGACGCCCTACTACATTCCCGACGATGCGCTGCAGACCGCGATCTGCGCCTGCGCCTATCGCGGCGTCGACACAACGATCATCTTTCCGGCCCGCAACGATTCATGGGTCGTCGGAGCGGCGAGCCGCAGCTACTACGCAGACCTGCTCGCGGCTGGCGTGAAAATCCATGAATATGAGGGCGGGCTGCTGCATACAAAATCGCTGGCGGTAGATGGCGAGATCATGCTTATCGGCTCGGCGAACATGGACAGACGTAGCCTCGAACTGAATTACGAAAACAACATCCTCGTCTACGACCGAGAGCTGACCGAAGCGCTGCGAGAACGGCAGCGCAGCTATCTCGAGCGTTCTCGCGAGGTGACCCGAGGCGAGGTGGCCCGGTGGTCCATGCCTCGCCGGCTGCTCAACAACACCGTCGCGATCCTGGGCCCGCTGTTCTGAGGGGTCGAACTATTCGATGCTCAGCCGGTAGCCGATGCCGCGCACCGTCTGCAACCAGACCGGGTTGGAAGGATCGCGTTCGATCTTGCGACGCAGCCTGTTGATCTGAACGTCAATGGTGCGTTCCCCAACGTCGGCCTCGCCGGCGACCAGTTCATGTCGCGGGATAGTCTCGCCCGCCCGGCTGGCGAAGATGGCCATTATCTCCTGCTCACGGTCGGTAAGCTTCAGCGACTCGCCGCCGCGTTTCAGTTCACGGCGTGCGATCTGGAATGTGTAGGGGCCGAAGACCAATTGTTCGACCTTGGGCGCCGCCTGTGGCCCACCCCTTCGCAGGATGTTGTTGATCCGAAGAATGAGCTCTCTTGGGTCGAACGGTTTCGGCAGGTAGTCGTCCGCACCCGCCTCCAGACCCGCTATGCGGCTGTCGGTTTCCGACAGGGCCGTGAGCATCAGGATGGGCACATCCTTCTGCGCCCGAAGCGACCGCGTGAGTTCCACGCCACTTTCTCCGGGCATCATGACGTCAACGATGAGAAGGTCGAAATCGAGACCGTCCAGCTTTCGGCGCGCCTCGGCGGCGTTGCCCGCCACAGTGATCCGGAAACCATTCTCGGAGAGATACTGCTTCAGCAGGTTGCGGATGCGCGTATCGTCGTCGACGACCAGAAGGTGTGGCGCATCGTCGCCAGGAGCCGTCCCCGTCGTCCTGTCACCTTTCTCCATCGTTCAGCCCCTCGGTTTTACCCGCACCGCTGATCGGAAGCTTGTCGATCTGCGGTCTCAGTTCGGGATTGACCAGCGCCTTCAGGAAGCGCTCAACGACTTCCCTGTCCAAAGCGCCAGCCTCCTGCAACGCGTTCTCGATACGGCGCGACTGTGGCTTGGCCAAGGCAAGCGCCAAAGCCCTGCCCTTGGCCGTGGGATAGAGTTCGCGCTGCCGGCGGTCGCGCAGTCCCTGCACCTGTACGATATGGCCCGTATCGATCAATTGCTTGAGGACACGCGCAAGGCTCTGCTTGGTGATCTTGAGAACGTCGAGGAGCTCGGCGACGGTCAGGCCGGGCATCCGGTTCACAAAATGGACGATGCGGTGATGCGCGCGCCCGAACTCGTATTCCGCGAGGATCTTGTCCGGGTCAGAAGTGAAGTCCCGGTAGGCGAAGAACAGAAGCTCGATGATCGTAAAGTCCACGCCATCTTCGCTCGTGATGGCGGTCCTGATCGGTTTTACGGCCGAGCCCTCGTCCATGTTTCACTCGCTCTCGGGAAAAATACGTCAGTACCATTGACATATTTTTGCCTGACTGGTAATTTTTGCCAAGCTTTTCGGTGGAATGCGAACGAAAAGGCAAGTCAGCGTCCGTTTTTCCGGAACTTCCTGTATTTGCTTTCCCGTTGCAAATCCGCCAAGGTTTGGCCTCGCAACCCTATTTGCCCGGCTCGTTTCAATTGATCAACGACAACGTGGGCGTTGGCCCGCGGGAGGTTACTTCAATGACCGTTTCCTTCGACAAACTTGACGGCTTCATCTGGATGAATGGTGAGTTCGTCAAATGGGAGGATGCAAAAATTCATGTGCTGACGCACGGACTGCATTATGCCAGCGCGGTGTTCGAAGGTGAGCGCGCCTATGGCGGCGAGATCTTCAAGCTGACCGAACATACCGAAAGGCTTCACGAATCCGCGCGCATCCTGGGCTTCAAGATTCCCTACAGCGTGACAGAAATCGACGATGCCTGCCGTGAACTGTTGAAGAAGCAGGGCTTCAAGGATGCCTATGTGCGGCCGATCGCCTTCCGCGGCAGCGAACAGATGGGTGTTTCTGCGCAGAACAACCGCATCAACTGCGCAATCGCGATCTGGCAGTGGCCGAGCTACTTCGATCCGGCGCAGAAGCTGAAGGGCATCCGCCTCGACATGGCGGAATTCCGCCGCCCCGATCCCCGCACCGCACCGTCGAAGTCCAAGGCCGCCGGCCTCTACATGATCTGTACGATCTCGAAGCATGCTGCGGAGGCAAAGGGTTACGCTGATGCCCTGATGCTGGACTGGCGCGGACAGGTGGCCGAGGCGACTGGCGCGAACGTCTTCTTCGTGAAGGACGGAAAACTTCATACGCCAAAGCCGGACTGCTTCCTCGATGGCATCACACGCCGCACTGTGATCGGCCTTGCCAAGCGTCGTGGATACGAGGTTGTCGAGCGTGTCATCATGCCCGAGGAGCTTGAGGGAATGGAGCAGTGCTTCCTGACTGGCACGGCGGCAGAGGTTACGCCTGTTGCCGAGATTGGTCCCTACAGATTCACGGTCGGCAAGATCACCGAGACGCTGATGAACGACTACATGGCCGAGGTGCAGCCCAAGCAGGCGATCGCGGCCGAATAAGCAGCTAAAGCCTTCAAGTTCAACGGGCGGGTCTGTGGCCCGCCCGTTTGCTTTGGAACAGACCCATTTGACTTTCGTCGTATTGAGGGTCTGATTCGAGTGTCGATTCGTATCGGATCGGCTTGCTTGGAGGGAAACACATGGAATCGCTTCTTCCGATCATTGTGCAAGTGGTGACGGGTATTATCGGTGGTCAGGCTGTCGGCGCCGCGTTCAAGCAGGCGGCGATGACACAACTTCCCAAGATTCTCAGCGGCGCGATCGGAGGTGTCGCTGGCGGTCAGATACTTGGCAGCCTGCTTGGCGATCCGGCAACGGCTGGCGCGCTTGGCGGCATGCTTGGCGATGCGGTTGGTGGCGCCGGCGGCGGCGCCATCCTGACCGCGATCGTCGGTGCGGTCATGGGAGCCATGAAAAAGTAGGTCGTCACAGTCCGAAACGGGTGCCGGAAGAGGGCCGCCCGTTTCGGGCTGAACGATGCGTTCGATGCCGGACACATGCCTCACTTGTCGAGCGCAGGCAGGGATAAATAGGTTAAAGGGTCTTCTTCTTGGGTCAGCTCAATGCCGGGATCGTCCCGGTCACTCCGTTCCAGCAGAACTGTACGATCCTGTTCGATATGGACGACAAGACTGGTGTCGTGGTCGACCCGGGTGGCGATGTGGACCGCATCATGGCCGCACTCAGCGACAATGGAATACGTATCGGGGCGATCTGGCTGACACACGGCCATATCGACCATGCCGGTGGGGCGATGGAACTGAAGGAAGCTCTGGGGGTCGACATCCTCGGGCCCCATGAAGACGACAGGTTCCTGCTGGAGAACATCGAAAACCAGGCTGTCCGTTTTGGCATCGATGGTGCGGTACGGAACTGCGTTCCAGACAGGTTTCTCGTCGAAGGGGACAAGGTTTCGTTCGGATCTCATGCGTTCGAAGTGCTGCACTGTCCCGGTCATGCGCCGGGACATGTGGTCTACTTCAACCCTGCTGCACGCTTCGCCCATGTGGGGGATGTGCTTTTCCACGGTTCCATCGGTCGGACGGACCTGCCCGGTGGCGACCACGATGCCCTGATCCGTTCGATCAAGGATAAGCTGCTGCCTCTCGGCGACGACGTGGGCTTCATCTGTGGACACGGTCCCGGCGGACGTTTTGGCGAAGAACGCAGAAACAACCCGTTTCTGGTCTAGCTATGGCCATCCCTTGGCCGGGGCCCGGTCACCACAAGTGCCCCGCCTGGTCTTCCGGTCAATCCGCGATACAGAAGTGCTCGCGGCCGTCATACCCCACGAACGTGCCACTTTCCGGATCGAAGCTGCGATAACGGTCGGAACAGTATTCGTACCAGCCACGACTCCAGGGCTCCAATCCACCTTCGTAGTAGTAGGCGGATTGGGGATATTCGCGGATCGGGCGGGGGCGTGGCTTGCGATAAGGATTATCGGAGACAGGCGCCGATTGTTGCTGGGAAGCAAGGCCAACGGCAAGTGCACCGGCAGCCAATCCAAGTATGCCAGCGACGACAAGATCATTGTCTCCCGAATAGTGGCGGTCGTAGCTGTCGTGACCCCCGCCATGATGGCGCCGGTAGCGCTCGCCGGCGCTGGCCGGAAGAGCAGCCAGCGTCGTCGCCGACACCGCAACGGAAAGTATGGCGGCCTTGAACAGGTAGTTCATCCTCGTCTCCTTTGGCCGGTTGGGAAAGCGCCGGCTGTCTGGAGGCAAGCTAGTGGTGCGAAGCTGAACCCCTGCTGAACGTCACTCAACATGCCGTCAGGGGCATCAAATCACAACAAGACCACGTCACCGTCGCGGAAGCGGCTAAGGCGACACATCGGAAAGAAGGAGCGTGTCCGCGGCTTCGTCAGATGATGGTAAGGTTAACTGCCTTGGGTCCCTTGCCGCGCTTGTCCGGTTCGGTTTCAAAGCTGACCTTTTGCCCATCTTCAAGGCCTGGCAGGCCGGAGGCCTGTACAGCCGAGATGTGGACGAATACGTCTTTGTCCCCGCCTTCCGGTGTGATGAACCCGAAACCCTTTGCGTGGTTGAAGAACTTTACTGTGCCGGTCTGCGGCATGGGAAACTCCTCTATCCCATTCTCCTGCTTGCCAGCGGACACCCTCATCCCACTGGCTCGGCTCTCGCCGGAAGAAAGCGACAGCTATCCGCCGGAGACTTTGCGTCTTCTCGTTGCGGTACGCCCACGCGGCTATCGGCCAGTGGGCGCAATCCCCTGCCATTTCCGGGCCGGCAAAATGCCCGAGCCAAATTTTTCCTTTATTTTTGGGCCACGGGCAAGAAGAAACTTATTCCAATGCAATAGCCGCTTCAGCCTGTACAGACCGAAACTGTATTTTTGAGCGCGGCGCGAGGTTTCCCATGGCGACCATCAATCGACTGACCGGGTACATCTGGACTCCGTCTATTAAGGCCCTGGGAGCGGAATTTGCGTTGCCAGCCATCTTCCTGGATTTGCGTTCACGGTAGTCGGAACGAAAAGGGCATGGCTCTGGATGCCATGCCCCTTCATCTGCAGAAGGACAATTTGCGGCTTCAGTCTGCGCGCAGATTAACGGCCTTGGGACCCTTGCCCATCCGGTCCGGCTCTACATCGAACGTCACCTTCTGGCCGTCAACCAGCGTGCGCAATCCCGACTTCTCGATGGCAGAGATGTGCACGAACACATCCTTTGCGCCGCCGTCAGGCGTGATGAAACCGAAACCTTTGGTGGCGTTGAAAAACTTTACGGTACCTGTCTGAGACATGGGAGAACTCCTTCACCCGTTGCTTGGTCAGTACCTGGTCCGCCGCTTCGCCCGGCGGGCTAGGTGCATTTTTTCTTGGCGGTCATGCATTCGCGCACGTCAAAACCCCCCGCCCAAACGGGGCCGTCAGATATTCACAGCTTCGGGGAAAGGGCCGATCAAAACGTTCCAGTCTCCGGGTCAGCAAACGCCCGAACGCCCAAATGTCTCATAAAACCCGCATTTTGACAAGATGACGCACCCCCTGGCGGATACGGATTCCGATATTTCGGAAACGTTATGTCTCACTCGAATTCCGGTGGCGTCGTTCGACTTGCGCACTGCCGCTCATCTGTGATGATTGGAGATGAGGGACAGAGGAGGATTCGATGCGTTACACCGCTTTGTTGAGAGGTCTTGCGGCGCTGTTTGCGAGCCTTGTTTTCCTGTCGGCTTGCGTCGTGGAATCGGGCCCGTTTCGCCCACCGCCTGGACCCGGCCCCGGTTCGGCCCTTTGCACTCGGGAATTCCAGCCAGTTTGCGCCCGGCGCGGCGATGAACGACGTACGTTCTCCAATGCCTGCCTCGCCCGCACATCCGGCTTCCGTGTGATCCGCGAAGGCCAGTGCCGGGCTCCTGGAAGCGGGGGAGGGCAACCCCAGTTCTGCACCCGCGAATATCGTCCCGTCTGCGCAAGGCAGGGAAACCGGATACGCACTTTCGGAAATTCCTGCGAGGCAAATGCCGCAGGCTGGCGCGTCATCGCTCCGGGCCGCTGTTGATGCGCCGGCCCTGACCGGCGCGTTTTGAAAAGCTGATACGGGCTTGCGTCCGGAAAGCGCCAGCTGCTTCCATCGCACGGAGCGGCTGGTGGTTTTCCGCTGCAGGCCGAACCAGCGCAGCCAACGCACAGCTTCAGTTGACGCGCCGTACCTCGCGGACCTCACAGTTGTCACCGACATGGCGGTGCCTGACCTTCTCGCCGTACAGGCGATGGGTGCGAACGTCCCGGTGGCAATCGTAAGCCGGTTTCCGTCCCTTGCGCCGTTCGTTTTTCCCAGCCCGCTGATTGGGATTGGCGGTAGAAGGCAGTTGCATTGCTGGGGGCTGGCCCATCGTCGGGGGCATGTTGTCGGCATATGCCGCGCCAGCCCCTGAAAGGGCGAGCGCTAACGCCACGGCGCAAGAATGGAAACGCATCGGGCAACGGGCTCCGGAAGAGGACATCCCGTCTATATAAGTCCGCAGCGATGGTTTCCCACCGTTTGCGGATCTGTGGTTAATGGCCGCGAACCGGGCCTGGCCGCGCGTCAAGCCTCAACGATGGCCTTGAACCCGCCGAAGATCATGCGCTTTCCGTCGAAGGGCGTATTCTCCATCTCGTCCTTCAGGCGCGGGTCTTCCATCACCTTGGCCATGATGCGATCCCTGTCCTCACGCGACTTGTAGGTAATCCAGGAGAAAACGACGATCTCGTCTTCCTTGGCATGAACGGCACGCGGGAATGATGTCAGTTCGCCATATGGCACGTCGTCGGCGACCGTCTCGACATAGCTCAAGGCACCGTATTCCATCCATACCTTGCTAGCTTTTTGAGCCAGGCTTTTGTACTCATCTACCTTGGCCTTAGGTACTGCGAGCAGGAATCCGTCGACATAGGTCATTGGTCTCTCCATTGTTGCGTTTCCCCAAGGACGTGCCAGCCGATGCAAATCCGACATGCGGTTGCAGCTTTTTGCGGCGAGTCCTGAATTTCAGTCCCATCAGGGAAGGCGAACAGCGGCCAAACCGCGTGGCCTCAAATTCCTGATGCCTTCTCGCTACTGTCCTGGACGTCCTGTCTTGCCACTGCGCTTCTTGCGGTTTGCCTCGTCAGCAGGGTCCTCGTAGGAGCCGGCACCGATCTTCGCCCGCTTGAGGGGCTTTGCACCCTCTACCGGCTTCTCGGTACGCCGTACTGTCATCTCATCGAGGGAGTTCTTGCGGAAGAGCGATGTTCCATCGTCGCGAATGCCATAGTCGGAACCGTGTGCTTCCTTGGCGGACTGCTTCTTGAAAAGCGAACGGGAAACCGCACCGGCCGGTGTGACGGAGTCAGTTCCCGGTCCCATGTCGTCAAGCGAAGGCTTCGCGAACAGGTTCTTCGCCTGAACCCCGTCGTCCACCGCCCTGTGCAATGCCCGGCCCTTGTTGTGCTTGCCTTTTTCCCTTCCTGATACCGGGCTCTCGGTTTCTGGCTGCCTCGCGAGGGGATCGTCGGAAAGCGTAAGTTCCAGTTCGGTCAGGCGCTTAATCTCGTCACGCAAGCGCGCTGCTTCCTCGAAATTGAGGTCCGCGGCCGCGTCACGCATCTTCTTTTGCAGGAAATCGAGATGCGCCTTGAAATTGTTGCCCATCATCTGGCCGGCATCGTCGGTGAACTGCGAGATATCGGCGCGGACGTGGTCCTTCTCGTATACACTGTCGAGTATGTCGGCGATGCGCGACTTGACGCTCTCCGGCGTGATCCCGTGCTCCTCGTTCCACGCGAGTTGCTTCTCGCGGCGGCGGTTGGTTTCCGCCATCGCCCGCTCCATCGAGCCGGTGATGTTGTCAGCGTAAAGGATGACCTTGCCGTCGACGTTGCGCGCGGCGCGGCCGATGGTCTGGATGAGAGATGTCTCGGAGCGCAGGAATCCTTCCTTGTCGGCGTCCAGAATGGCGACGAAGCCGCATTCCGGAATGTCGAGCCCCTCGCGCAGAAGGTTGATGCCGACCAGGACGTCAAACGCGCCCAGCCGTAGGTCGCGCAGGATTTCGATCCGCTCCAGCGTGTCGATATCGGAGTGCATGTACCGCACACGCACGCCGTTCTCGTGCAGATATTCCGTGAGATCTTCAGCCATGCGCTTGGTGAGAACGGTCACCAGCGTGCGGTACCCCTTTTTCGTGGTCTCGCGGATTTCGCCAACAACATCGTCGACCTGAGTCTTGGCTGGCCGCACCTCGACCGGCGGGTCGATCAACCCGGTGGGGCGAATGACCTGCTCGGCGAAGACGCCGCCCGCCTGCTCCATTTCCCAGCCGCCGGGCGTAGCCGACACGGCGACCGACAGTGGGCGCATGGCGTCCCACTCCTCGAAACGCAGCGGACGGTTGTCCATACAGGACGGCAGGCGAAAGCCATATTCGGCCAGTGTCGCCTTGCGGCGGAAGTCGCCGCGATACATGCCGCCGATCTGCGGGATGGTGACGTGGCTCTCGTCGATGAATATGAGCGCGTTGTCGGGCACATATTCGAAAAGGGTGGGCGGCGGTTCGCCGGGCTTGCGACCCGTAAGATAACGCGAATAGTTCTCGATGCCGGCGCAGGAGCCGGTGGCTTCCAGCATCTCGATGTCGAACCGGGTGCGTTGTTCAAGTCGCTGGGCTTCCAGAAGTCTTCCAGCCTTTTCAAGCTCTTGCAGGCGGCCCTGCAGTTCTTCCTTGATGGACTTGATGGCCTGATTCAACGTCGGGCGCGGCGTCACATAGTGCGAGTTTGCGTAAATCTTCACGGACTTCAGATCACCCGTCTTCTGCCCGGTCAGCGGGTCGAACTCGGTGATGCTTTCGATCTCGTCGCCGAACAGCGAGACGCGCCATGCGGAATCTTCCAGGTGGGCCGGGAAAATCTCGATCGTGTCGCCGCGCACCCGGAACGAGCCGCGCACGAAGTTGATGTCCTGCCGCTTGTATTGCTGCGCAACGAGGTCTGCGAGCAACTGGCGCTGGTCGAGCCGGTCGCCCACCGTCATCTGGAAGGTCATCGCCGTGTAGGTCTCGACGGAACCGATACCGTAAATGCAGGAGACAGAAGCGACGATGATCACGTCGTCACGTTCCAGAAGGGATCGAGTCGCCGAGTGGCGCATGCGGTCGATCTGTTCGTTAATCGAGCTTTCTTTCTCGATGAAGGTGTCCGTGCGCGGGACGTAAGCCTCCGGCTGGTAGTAGTCGTAGTAGGAGACGAAATACTCGACTGCGTTGTCCGGGAAGAACTTCTTGAACTCGGCGTAAAGCTGCGCGGCAAGCGTCTTGTTCGGCGCGAGAATGAGGGCAGGGCGCTGCGTCTCCTCGATCACCTTTGCCATCGTGAAGGTCTTGCCGGAGCCGGTGACACCGAGAAGGACCTGTGTGCGTTCCGCTTCGTTCACGCCTGATACGAGATCCCTGATCGCCTGCGGCTGGTCGCCGGCAGGCTCGAAGTCGGAGACCATCGTGATCGGGACGCCGCCTTCGGACTTCTCGGGGCGGGCGGGGCGATGCGGCACCCACAACTCGCCGTTCTTGTGCAGCGGGTTGCCGCTCTCGATGAGGTCGGCGAGCGCCTGCACGGTGGCTGTCACGCCAGAGTTGGAAAGCTTGTCGACGTCCTCAAGCGCGATGTCGAGGCCGGGCACGGGATTGAGGCCGGCGGCAGCACGCTCCTTTGGAGAGGCCGCGCCACCCATCGACGTACCGCGTCCGCTACGTGTCGGCGCTGACGAGCGCTCGGGGATTTTTTTCTTTGGCCTTGACGGTGCTTTCTCGGCCTCGCGCGCGATCTCGTCGGCCCAGTCCGCAATCGAGCCGGACAGCGGGCGACCTGAGAACTCGGTTTGCGGCGCTTCTGCGAAACCCTTGCGCTCCAGCGGAACCGCCGCGTCGAGATAGTCGGTCAGCGGATTGCCGCGCTTGCGATAGGGCGCCTCGCCGTCGGTCGCCGGCTGCTTCTTGTCGGGGGTTTTGGCCATGTCCCGAATATGGGGCGAGTCATGCGGAATGAAAAGTGCCGGGTAGCGCTCGGGACACCGTGGGACGCCATTCCTGACAGGAGGTTGTCAGGAGCGGACACCGGCGCCAAAAACCGCTATAGAGGCCGGGGTCAATCGGAGGGGGCGATGAAGGCGGACGATTTTCTGCCGGGCGAGGATGTGATCGCTGGCATCAAGGCGGACATGGCCCGCTATGAGGCCGAACGCACCCGTGTGCACAGGTCGCTCCTTTGGCGCGTGCCGCTGTTTGACGGGCTGACGCTTATCGTCATCTTCGGGCTGGCATGGCTGGCCAACGGGCTTGCCCACCCCCAGGAGCTGTGGTTCTCGACACCGCATCTCTTCATCTATCTGGTCGGCTTTGTCGCCCTGCTGTTCATGCATGCGCAGGCAGTGAAGCCGGCGAAGAAACTCCAGCAATCGGTGCGGGATCGGGCCATTCCGCTCATCTTGGGGTTCATCGAGGACATCCAGTACGGCCATGAGATCACGCCGCGCTCCTTCGGGCGCCTGCCAAAGGAAACCGTTGGCGATTTCGACAGACAGATTTTTGACGACGTCGTCAGCGGCCGCTACGACGGCTTTCCTTTCGAGCTATACGAAGCGACCCTACGCAAAGGGTCAGGCAAATCGAGCGTGGAGGTGTTCAAGGGAATCATCATCGCCTTCCAGCCGGCTATCGGCTTCCCGGGAGTGCTCGTCGCCGCCCGCAAGGCCGGCAAGGTCGCGGGGTTCTTCCGCGGCTTTTTTGGCGAAAAGCTCAAGGCATTGGAGAGCGGCAACGCCGCGCTGGACGAAATCTACGAGTTCCGTACCGACAATCTCGAGGCGGCCCGGCCGCTGGTGAGCGGCAGGCTGGCGCAGGCTCTGGAGTGGCTGGTCGAGACCTGGCCGGAAAGTCCGTCACGCGTGGCGCTGGCGCATGGAGACGGCTTCCTGCTCATTCCGCAGACGAAGGAGTTCTTCGAGCTGCCGGGTATCTCGCAGCCGCTCGACTATAAGACACATGTCGAGCCGATGGTCGCCGACATGGCGGCGCTGCTGGCAACGGCGTCGCTGGTGCGCAAGGTCAACGACGAAGGCCTTTCAACCGGCCAAAAAGAGTAGGCGCCGGGATTGCTCCCAGCGCCTCCCTGTCAGACTTTGGCCTTCGCTCGCATCCGATGCCCGAAGGGTACGGCGCCGCGCTGGTCTTTGTCTTGACGGCCTGGCATGGCGCTTCCCGAAAGATTCGCTTCTGCCCGACCAACGCCCGCATCTCCCGAAGGGTTTGCTGACGCACCATCGAAAGACTTTCCCGGTCCTTCATGGCAGCATCGGCCCGCCGTAGGCGTTTGCACGCTTCCCGCGGTCCCCGGTCGTTCGACGGGCGCGTGACGGGAGAACCCGCCGCCTTCCTGTCCCGTTTCCGGGTCCCCAGGTTGCTCCCTCACTTTCCCTTCGCCTTGCGGCTCCGTTTCCGTGGGGGCCTGAGATGGGTTGACGGTACGTCAGAGGAGCCGTCTGGGGAATGCCTCTAACCCTGTGGAAAACGGGATTATCGGGGAGTGCCGGCTAAATACCCGAAGAACTCATGAGTTGATTCAATTGCTTGTTGGTCTGATTCCGAAAAGGAACGTAAGGATTTGATATGTAATTGAATTTCTCTACGCGTCGAGCTTTTCTGGAAAGCCCGGAGCACGAAGGTCCGTCCCGGTGGCGTCCTCCAGAAGCTTGACGATCTGCGTCGACCACGCGCCGCCGCCATATGCCTTCTTGCCTTCTTCGAAGATGGCATTGACGCGCGTTGCGAGGTCGAGCGGCGCACCGAATTCCTCTCCCATGGCGAGCGCAAAGCCAAGGTCTTTCAGCGCGAGGTCCATGGTGAAGCCGATGTCGTAGGAGCCGCTCAGCACGAGTTGGCTCTCCGTCTCGTGGACGAAGCTGTTGCCTGAAGAAGCGACAATGGCGTGATAGGCCTGCGCAAGGTCGAGCCCGCCGCGCTTCGCCAGCATCAGCGCTTCGCCGGCCGCCACGAGGTGGATGAAGGCCAGCATGTTGGTAATGACCTTGATGACGGCCGCCGAGCCGATCGGCCCCATCAGGAAGCTTTTCGCACACATCGCCTCGATCGCAGCGCGGTGGCTTTCGTAGAGCGCGGCATCGCCGCCGACCAGCGCCGTGATCTTTCCAACTGCCGCGAGATGCACCCCGCCGGTAACGGGGCATTCCAGAGTCTCGACGCCTCGCGCGGTTGCGATGGCTGCCAGCCGCAGTATCTCGTCGCGGCCGTTGGTCGACATCTCGATCCATGTTCCGCCTTGGGGCAGGCCTTCGAGAAGACCGCCCGAGCCAGCCAGCACGGCCTCGCTCACGGCAGGAGAGGGCAGGCAGGTAATGGCATTGCCCGCGCGGGCAGCAGCCTCGGCAGGGCTGGATGCAGCGACCGCGCCCATCTCCACAAGCCGTACAACTGCAGCCGGATCGCGATCATGTACGATCACCTCGAAGCCGGTGCGCAGAAGCGAGGCGGCAAGATTGCCGCCGAGATGGCCGAGGCCGATGAAGGCGTAGGCTTGCTTTGTCATGTCAGAGGCGTCTGCCGCATCTCCAGATGCAGCGCCTTGCCATCATAGGGATGTGCCTCGCAAACGGCCTCATCAAGTTCGACGCCAAGCCCTGGCTCCTTCGACGGAATGACATGACCGTCCTGCCAGTCGATCTTCCTCCTCAGGAGCTTTTCGTGGAAGCCGTCCCACTGTTTCAGCGATTCCAGAATCAGGAAGTTCGGCAGCGTCACCGCAAGCTGGATGTTGGCCGCGCCGACGATCGGCCCGCAATAGCAGTGTGGCGCGATCTGGATGTGGTAGGCCTCGGCCATGGCCGCGATCTTCTTGGTTTCGAGGATGCCGCCCGAGCGTCCGAGGTCCGGTTGCAGGGTCGTCGCGGCGCGTGTTTCGATGACGCGCGCGAACTCGAATTTCGTCGTCAGCCGTTCGCCGGTGGCGATAGGAATAGACGTACCGCGCGCGACCTCGGCCATGACCTCGGGCATATCCGGCGGCACCGGTTCCTCGAACCAGAGCGGGTCGTAGGGTTCGATGGCCTTGGCCATCCGCAGCGCGCCGGATGCCGTGAATTGGCCGTGCGTGCCAAACAGGATGTCGG
Source organism: Rhizobiaceae bacterium (assembly GCA_019635775.1). Taxonomy (GTDB): domain Bacteria; phylum Pseudomonadota; class Alphaproteobacteria; order Rhizobiales; family Rhizobiaceae; genus Mesorhizobium_K. The sequence continues at coordinate 115,110 of JAHBYU010000001.1, forward strand.
CCCTGGTGCCGACGGCCTCGCGGATCGCCTTCAGCATGCGCACCGACAGGTCGATGTCTATCAGGCGCGGCTGGTGGCCGTCGAAGACGGTGTAGGGGCCCGCCGGATCGAGCTTCACCGCATCAAAGCCCTGCTCGACATAGAGCGCGGCGCACTCAGCAGCCATGTCCTGGTCGTTGTAGACATTCTTCGGTCCGACATCCTCGGTGTGGACGCTGCCCGAATGCGGGTAGAGGTAGGTGTAGGAGCGCAGCGTCTCGTGTACCTGCCCGCCAAGGAGCTTGTAGATTGGCTTGCCGGCTTCCTTGCCGATAATATCCCAGCACGCCATTTCAAGCGCCGAGAAGCAGCCCATGCCGGAAACGTCCGGTCGCTGGGTGAAGCCCGACGAATAACAGCGGCGGAAGAAGATTTCGATGTCGTGCGGGTCATGCCCGACGAAATAGCGCTCCGCCATGTCCTCGATCATGCGGGCGGTCACATGCGCCGAGAAGGTCGCGTTGTAGGCCTCCCCATAGCCGACCACGCCTGAATTGGTCGTGAGCTTCACGAAGATGAAATACTTGCCGCCAATGCCCGGCGGCGGATTGCCGACCACCCATGTCTTTACGTCGGTGATTTTCATGACTGATCCTCCAGAACCATCTGCGCGCCTTTCCACCCTGTCATGATGGATGCGGCATTTGTGTTGCCGGAGATATTATCCGGAAATATCGAGGCGTCGATGACGCGCAGGCCGCTGACGCCATGCACACGAAGGCGCGGGTCCACGACATTGCGCAACGCATCGCGGCCCATCCGACAGGTCGAGACTGGATGGTAGACCGTGCCGGAGCGCTTGCGAAAATCGAGGATCAGGTCATCGTCCGAGGTGATCGACGGGCCGGGCAGCACCTCTTCCTCGATGATTTCGGCAAGGGCGGGCTGCGCCGCGATTTTCCGCACGAACTTCACGGCGGCCAGCATCTCGGCCACATCCTGCTCTGTCGAGTACGCGTTGGGCACGATCCTTGGATGGTCGTGCGGGTCTGCCGAACGGATCATGATCTCGCCCCGGCTCGACGGCCGGCAGTTGGACAGCCCGATCGAAAAGCCCGGCCACGGATCAGGCGTGAGGATCGGGCGCTCGCCGGTCTTGGGGATCACGGTCGAGAAGGCCTGGAAATAGAGCTGCATGTTCGACCGCGTTATGGACGGATCGGTGCGGAAGAATCCGCCTGCAGCGTTCATGGACAGCGACAGCGGACCATTGCGCAGCAGCAGATACTGCATCCCCACAAGCATTTTGCCCCACCAGGGTCTCAGGATCTGGTTCAGCGTCGGCAGCCTGCCCTTGAAACTGTAGTTGATACCCAGATGGTCCTGCAGATTGGCGCCGACATTGTCGTTGGCATGGATGACGGGAATGCCCAGACCCTGCAGCAGCGATGCGGGGCCAATGCCGGACAGTTGCAGCAATTGCGGAGAATTGACCGAGCCACCGGAAAGGATCACCTCGCGGCCAGCGTGCGCCTGCTTCTTCTGACCGCGCTGCTCGTATTCGATGCCGACGGCGTGTGTACCCTCGAACAGTATTCGTGTGACCAATGCATGTGTCACGACGCGGACATTTCCGCGCTTCATTGCAGGCCGCAGAAACGCGCGCGCGGCGGACATGCGCCTGCCGTCCCTGGCGGTGATCTGGTAGACCCCGACTCCTTCCTGGCTTTTGCCGTTGAAGTCCGGGTTTAGCGGCAGCCCGGCCTGTTGGCCGGCTTGAAGATAGCGTTTCGTCAGGGGATGCACGAGCGGCCGGCAGTCCTTGACATGCACCGGCCCCCCGGATCCGCGCCATTCGTCTTCCCCGGCTTCATTGTCCTCGATCGCCTTGAAGATCGGCAGGAGGTCATCATAGGACCAGCCGGGATTGCCTGCCGCAGCCCAGGCGTCGAAATCCTCGCGCTGACCCCTGATCCACACCATTGCGTTGATGGAGCTCGATCCCCCCAACAGCTTGCCGCGCGGCCAGTGATCGGCGTTGCCAGCAAGGCCGGGATCGGGCTCGGCGCGATAGTTCCAGTTGACCGCCGGGTCGTAGAATGTCTTGCCGTAGCCGAGCGGCATCTGGACGTAGAAGCGTCGGTCGGTGCCGCCTGCTTCCAGTATGAGTACCGAGTGGCGACCGTTTGCCGATAGCCGCTCCGCGAGCACCGATCCTGCCGAACCCGCGCCGACGATAATGAAGTCGTAGGTGTCCATGAACCACTTTTCAGCCTGAAGTTCGCTGAAGCTATGTCGTGGAGGCCGTTTTCGTCACGGGGCTTCCGGCATGACCTGTGAAAAATGCGACCGCGCTTGGTGCTTGGCATATGCGGTCGGCTGCGGCATGAGGATGGTGACGGTTCGAACAGGAGGCGGCAGTTGACAGGCGAGAAGGCAAAACCCATCGGCGAGTTGACGTTGAGGACACAGGCCCTGCCCGGCGACACCAATGCCGCAGGGGACATTTTCGGAGGCTGGGTCATGGCGCAGATGGACCTGGCCTGCGGCATACGCGCCGCGGAGCGTGCGCATGGTCGCGTCGTAACGGCGGCGGTCAGGGAGATGTCCTTCGCAGCACCGATGAAGATCGGGGACACGCTAAGCGTCTACACGGCGGTGACGCGAGTCGGCCGAACGTCGATGACGCTCAAGGTCGAGGCATGGGCGCAGCGCTATCTCAGTCACGTGAAGGAAAGGGTCACGGACGCTGAATTTGTTATGGTTGCGCTGGATGCTGAGGGAAAGCCGACGCCGGTTCCTGCGGAATAGAGCTTATCTTGCGGCGTCCGCCGCCGCGTCAAACCTGGCCCGAGCGGCTTTCACGCGCGCCGTGTTCATCCTCGCCCATTCGCCAAGCGCGTTAACGGGCTCGAGAAGTTCGAAGCCCAGTTCGGTCAACTCATAGTCCACGCGTGGCGGTATGGTCGGGTAGACCGTGCGCGTGACGAAGCCGTCGCGTTCCAGTCCACGCAAAGTCGTGGTGAGCATCTTCTGGGAGATGCCGCCGACTGTCGTTCGCAATTCGTTGAACCGCATCGGACCCTCGCCAAGTTTGCCGACGACGAGAACGGTCCACTTGTCACCGACCCGCTGGAGAATGTCACTGACGGCCCGGCAGTCCTCGGTGAGGTGCATGTGCCTAGGTTTCAAAAAAGTGCCTCCTTGTGAGGTCTCTTGTAAGTTTCCTATGTAGTGCTGGTATCCAATGGATACTAGAGCTTTATAGGAGACTGTAATGTCAAAACCAAAGATCGCCGTCATCATCGGCTCGACACGCGCCACCCGTTTCGGCGACAAGCCAGCCGAGTGGATTGCCAACATAGCAAAGGCGCGGGGCGATTTCGACGTCGAGATCGTTGATCTGCGTGATTATCCGATGCCGTTCTTCGACGAGGCCGCCTCGTCGCTATGGGCCCCGTCAAAGAACGAGGTCGCGCTGCGCTGGCAGAGGAAGGTGGCAGAGTTCGATGGCTACATCATTACTGCGGCCGAGTATAATCGCGGCCCGACGGCAGTTCTCAAGAACGCGCTCGACTACGCCTACACCGAATGGAACCGCAAGCCTGTGACCTTCGTTGGCTATGGCGGTGTCGGAGGCGCTCGCGCCGTCGAGCAGTTGCGCCTCCATGCCGTCGAACTTCAGATGGTGCCCAGTCGCTACGCGGTTCACGTGACCTGGGGCGATTTCATCCAGATCCTGCAGCAGGGCAAGAAACTCGAGGATTTCGAACACCTTCACCAAGCGGCCGAAACGGCTCTCGATGATCTGGCGTGGTGGGCAAGGGTGCTAAAGGAGGCGCGCTCGGAAGACATTCAGGCCAAGCAGGCGGCCGAATAGCAGTAGAGGGCGCGGGGCGGCACCATGCCGCCCTGGCGCCATTGCGATTACGCCTTCAGATGTTTGCTGCCCGGTGAACGTCCGGGATGCGTGATGCGATGATCTTGTCGATCCGACGGCCGTCGAGATCAACCACCTCGAAGCGCCAGCCCTGCGCGTCGAAGCACTCGCCGGTCGCTGGCAGTCGATGCAGGTGGCCAAGAACGAATCCTGCCACGGTCTCGTAGTCACGGTTCTCGGCAATCTCGATACCCAGAAGTTCGGCCAGTTCGTCTGCCTGCATGTAGCCGGCGAGCAGCCATGACCCGTCTTCCCGCTTGACGGCCGGCGGTTCGTCCTCCTCGTCGAGGTCGGATCGGAAAACGCCTGTAATGGCTTCGAGTATGTCGGCAGGGGTGACGATGCCTTCGAAGTGGCCGTATTCGTCGTGCACCAGCGCGACCGGCACTTCCGATTCTCGCAGTGTCGTAAGCACGTCCAGCGCATCGGCCTGATCGTGCACGATTGGCGCTTCGCGAAGGTGCCTGCGGGCGTCGAAAGGTTCGCCTGCGAGCAGCGACGCCAGCAGGTCGCGCGTCTGGACCACGCCGATCATGTTGTCGACCACGCCCTCGCCGACAGGCAACCTAGAGTGCTGCGTTTCCATCAGCAGTTTGCGCGAAGTCGCTTCGTCCGACTCCATATTAAGCCAGTCTATGTCGGTGCGCGGGGTCATGACAGCACGGACGGCGCGGTCACCCAGACGCATGACGCCGGCGATCATGCGTCGCTCATCGGACTCGATGGTCCCGTGATGCTCGGCCTCCGCGACCAGCATCTTGATCTCGTCGTCGGTGACCTTTTCATCCGACGCGCCAGACTGGCCGAGCAGCCGCAGCACAGCCTTCCCGGAGATATCGAGCAGGAAAACAAGAGGTAGCGCGACCTTGGACAGCAATGTCATCGCCGGTGCGACCATCACAGCGATACGTTCGGGATCGCGCAAAGCGATCTGTTTTGGCACGAGTTCGCCGATAATCAGGGAAGCATAGGTTATCACCGCCACAACGATGCCCACGCCAAGCGTGTTGGCGGCAGTAACCGAAAGACCCGAAGCAAGCAGCGTCTCGCTAAGCCGCTGGCCGAGCGTTGCCCCTGAAAACGCGCCCGAGAGAACGCCGACGAGCGTGATGCCGATCTGCACGGTCGACAAGAATCGACCTGGATTCGAACCGAGTTCCAGCGCGGTTGCGGCACCCCGCACATTGCGCTCGATCATTGCCTTGAGGCGGCCTGGCCGGGCGGAAACCACCGCCAGTTCCGACATGGCCAAGAGGCCGTTCACGCAGATAAGAACGACAACAATCGCTATTTCTAGGTACATTCGAGGTCAAAAAAATCCCAAGGGACTGAAAACTATAGTGGCTTGCCCGATTAATACAATGGCGGCAGCCTTCAATCGGGCGTGCGCAGTACGCCTATAAGAACCATTCCGTCGGTATAGAAACGGTCTCCACCTCCGTTGCGCCCGTCCTGTGTCGCTCCCGACCCCTCGATTTCGTGGGTCGACGCGATCCATCCAGCGGTTGTCAGGTCCTCAATGACGAGATTGCGCTCGGCATCGACATCGGGTCCGATATGGTGCGTGATCTGTCCGGTGTCGTGGCTTACGCCTACGCCGCGGTCGAAGCTTGCCGAACCGAGCCATAGCGGACCTTGCCCACCGGGGGTCAGGGGATCCGTCTGCCAGAAGCGGACATGATGACGCTGGTCGGCGCTGCCGCCCACAGGCTTTTCGAAGGCGAAGTCCTGGCGTCGACCGTCATAGAGCAGCGTGCTTACCGGTGCATCCGGATCGGGACGGTGCAGGACGACGCTGATGCCGATCTCGATGCTGGTCGAAAAGGTAATGGCGTCCGCCGGCCGCCAACCTGCCGCCGCAAAAGCCTGGAGCACGTCATTCTTCGTTCCCACAAGACCAACATTGATCGGGTCGCCCGGAATGCCGTCGGTCGTTGTCGTGCGCATGACAAGCGGGTCTACGCGCCCGTCGCGAATCCACCAGAACTCAGGCGCTGCGAGATAGGCGACGGCCAGATAGGCAAGCAGCACCACGAGGCTCGCGGTCGCTGCCCGACGCGAACGCGTTGGATGATGCCTTCCCGTTTCTGCAGGTTGTGCTGCCATACGGAATCTATAGGCGACGACCTGACCCGCTGCCAAGCATGTTCCGGTTAACGGGCGCTTACGGAGTCAGTGGCATGCAACGCGGTTGTTCCGGCGTTCCTTGATGTCGAAATGGAAGTGGTTCCGGTGGTCATAGTTGTAGCCGGGGCCCAGCACAGTGCTGAAATACTGGCATCCGTCCGCGCGAACTGTGTTCAGCAGGCCTTTCTGGCGAAATGCGAAGAAGCCGGGCTTCCTGACGTCGATGTCCTTGCCGTTGGCCAGCTCGATGCTCATGATGTCGAGCGCATTGCCCTTGCCGTGCTCGGACAGGGTGCGGCTGCCGGCAATCTTGCGGCAGGAATAGCTGGATCCCTGCTTGATCGTCCGGACGCCCGAGAAATAGCGCCGTCGCGCGGATGGCACGAGTTCGTTCTTAGTCCATTGCGAAAAGGTGAGCGCCATGGCGCAGGTCAGCGTTGCAGCGGGCTTCATCTTCACGCTGCCAATGGCCGAGACTTTTACCGGGTGGTCGATGCCGCACTGACCGTCCTGTATGGGCGCAAGGTCGACGAATTCCACTTTCAGGCGCTTCAGTTCGCGTCGACAGTCCACTTCGTCGGCGGGCAGATAATTCCCCTTCGGAGCGAGGGGCGGGTCTATCCGCGGATAGCCAGCAAGATACGGGTCCGATGGGACCAGCGTCTGTAGGCCTGTACCCTCACGAGGCCGAACGATTGCGGCCGTCTGCACCTCGACTGGTTCAGGTACCTGTGTTTCGGAGGATGAAAAGTCCGGAGGCTGCACGTCCGCCAAGGCTTCGCCGCGCGTCAATGGTTCCGCGATGCGGGGAACGGAGGCGGTCGGAGACCCTACGTCCACTGCCGGCTGAAGCGACAGGACGCTGCCCGTCGTGCAGGCAGCAATCGTCGTCGCGAGCGAAAGGACCAACGCCCCGAACGCCAGACGCGAAGCTGCGAGATTTGCCGCAGGCAGGGCGGTCGGGCGATGCTTCGCCATCGTTGCTGCTCCGAACTCGATACAAAGAGCGTCTTCGACATGCAGTCGCGCGGTGCTCTGGAGAAACTTTGAGATTAGGCAACAATTGTAAAGGAAAGCTCAGCGCCGAGATTTACACCTGCGGCGACATTGCGGCGGCTACTCGCAGACGGTTCCGCCATGGCGGCGCGGTGCAAGGTCGAAATGCAGATGTTCTGCGTGATCCGCATTGCTTCCAGGACCCAGGACGGTCTTGAAGGGCCCGCATGCCTCTTCGCGAACCTTGTCAAGAAATCGGCCGTTCTTTTCCGGCGGGTCGAGTTCGACCGGGATGCTTGTTCCGTTGGACAGGGTGAAGCCTGCGATATCCAGCGCGTTGCCGAACGCGTGTTCGGAAAGCTTTTGCGTGCCGTTGCGAGGTCTGCAGACGTAGGCAGAGGCGTGGGAGATCGATTCAAGGGTGGTGTCGAACACGGTTTTTGCGGTTGGCGAGATCACGTCGCGGGCAAATGTTGCTGTTGCCTCGGCCGTCGCGCAGTTCATCTCTGCATCCGGAGTGATGTCGAAATTGCCGCCGAGCGACTGAAGGACGATCGGATAAGGCATAGAGCAACCGGACGGGTCGCTTTGGCTCTTCGCTTCCTTGAACTTCACGCCCAGTTCGGTCAGGCGGCGTCGGCATGCCAGTTCTTCGTCAGGCAGCCTTCCGGAAGGGTCTGCCATGACCGCCGATCTGGGATCGGGAGGGGGTAGTGGTTCTTGTGGTTTGTCGCCCTTTTCAGCTTCGAGCGTCTGGGGATCCGGCCTGTCGGGACGGAATTCGGGCTTCGGCGGCTCGATCGCTTCTTGGGCATCTGGTGGGTCATCAGGTCGAGCCTCCGGCTTTGGCGGCTCATCCGGAACGACGTCGAGGGGTTCGCCGGAGGGCGTCTGCACGCGGGCAGGCCGGTCTTCGTCCGACGCATTCACTGATGGTTTCTCTTGGGAAACAGGGAGCTCTTCGGGAATTGGTGCTTCTGCGTGAAGCAGGTTGCGGTCAGCAAATTCCGGCACGGGGGCTGTGGCCGGCAGGCGGATCTGGTTGCCGGTGGTCGCTTTTTTGGTCTTGCGCGTCTTTTTTCGCTGTTTTTGCACCTTATGCTGCGGCGCAGAGAACATTTTTTCGAGCCAGTTCGGTGCCGCGACAGCTTCCGGGGGTGAAGAAAAAATCATTCCAGAGATCGCGACAGCGAGAAGCAACCTTGAAAGCGTAGCGCCGAGCATGGCTGCAAAACGTCGATGGCGCACGGCGGTTGCATGAGGGATGCACCTTGCCCGCTCACAAATCATTGCGGGGCTGAAACGCCAATCGCCTCGAGCCCTTCCTCTAGCCAGTCTGCCAGCATGGGCATGCCAAGCAGGTAGCGAACTGCGTTGTAACGCCTGTCTCTGGCCTCCACCACGGCATCTGCGAATTCCCCGGCTTCGTAGTCGCCGCGACCGATCCAGGTCAGCGCGATCAACTCAGCCGCCTCGTCTATGTTGAGTTCGCGCACGATCTGGCGCAGTTCGCGCTCCGTCTGGTCCTCGGTCTCCTCTTCGGCGAGACCGTCATGGTGATGTGGATCGTGCGCGTCCCCGTCCAGCTCGACCTCATGCTCGGAGCCGTCGTCATAATCCCCGTTGACGGCAGCGCTTACAGTGCGCGCCTTGTCGACGATCAGGCGCACCGTGTCTGGTGCAATGGTCAGGTCCCATACCGGCTCTTCGATCTTTCGCACGGCCACGCTCCATATCCTGACCGAAAGTAAGCAAAATGCGGCGTAGGATGCAAACTGTCGCCCCCGGTCACAACGGGATGAGCCCGATCGCCCAGAGCCACACGACCGTTACGGCCATGCTGGCAAGTGTCATGGGGATTCCGGATCGCGCGAAATCCACGAAGCCCAGCCTCACGCCGGTCGCCTCCGCCCGCTCGGCAACGATGATGTTGCAAAGCGAGCCCGTCAGCAGCAGATTCCCCGCAAAGGTTGACAGGAGCGCGAGCGCGGTAAGTGCGCCATCAGAAAGGTCTGGAACGAGCTTTATCAAGAGGATTACAGCCGGCACATTGCCGATGGTGTTCGAAGCGATGAGCGTCAGCGGCGCGAGCACGGACAGTTGGTCGGGCAATAATCCCTGCTCGGCAAGCCAGGCGAGTCCGTCCTGGGAAAGACCGGTCTTGCCGAATGAGGCCGTAACCCCGAACAGGCAGACGAAAAGCAGCAACAACTGCCAATCGACGGCGCTAATCATCGCACGCGACGACAGCTTGCGCGACATGAGCAGCACACCGGCGACTGCCAGGGCCGAGAGCTCTCGCGGCAATGGAGTAAGGAAAAGCGCAATTAGGATGAAGATCGCGGCCAGTCCTTTCGCCAACTGGAAGCGGTCGATCGGCGGCGTGGGTAGCTCACCAGGAGCCTTTCCCGTCCCTGGTGTCAGACGCCACGTGGCCAAGATCGTAACATAGACGATAGCGAGAGTAGCGATCGTCGGGGGCAAGGCGTGCAGTAGGTATGTCCAGAAATCCAGGCCGCCTGCCTGTCCGATCAGGATGTTTTGCGGATTGCCGATAAGGGTGGCGGCGGAGCCTGCGTTCGCTGCCCCTGCGAGGCCGATCAGGTAGGGGCGAGGATCGAGCTTTTCGGATATCAAGCCAGCGGCAACAAGTGGTGTCAGGGCGAACACGATGACATCGTTCGTGAAGATGGCGGCAAGTGTGCCAGTTACAGCGATCAGGATTGCAAGCAGACGCCTGGGATTGTGTGCGGCATGCACGACCCAGTGAGCGACCCATCCGTAGAAACCCGAATGTTCGAACTGGGCCGACAGGATCATCAGCGCGAAAAGAAGCGTGATGGTGGGCATGTCCACTGCCGCACCCGCTTCCGCGAGCGACAGGTCCTCGGTGGCAAGCAATACTATGAGGCCCAGCAGCGCCACACCGGTACGGTCGATGGCGAGCCCCGGCACACGTCCCAGGGCCATGCCCAGATAGACCAGCAGGAAAACGACGACGGACAGCGTGGTCATGGCAGGGAATCGCAGGCTTGTTGAGAAAAGCTGTTATGAAATAGCGCAGTCTGGAATTTTGTGCGCGGGGGACACGGAAATTTTCCGCATTCGCTGCCGGTGCGTTCCCTTGCAACTGCCTTGCGGGGAGGGCAAGGATCGAAGCGACACGAGGAGGACCACCATGTCGCTGAAAGACAAGACGCTTTTCATCTCCGGTGGGTCGCGTGGCATTGGACTTGCGATTGCGCTGCGGGCCGCAAGGGACGGCGCCAATGTGACGATCGCCGCGAAGACCGCCGAACCGCATCCGAAACTTCCCGGAACCATCCATACCGCTGCCGGGGAAATCGAGAAGGCAGGTGGCCGGGCGTTGCCCGCGCTCTGCGATATCCGCGACGAAGCGCAGGTTGCGGATGCCGTGGCAAGGACGGTCGAGACATTCGGCGGTATCGACATCTGCATCAACAACGCCAGCGCCATCAGCCTGACAGGGACACTTGAGACAGAGATGAAGCGCTACGACCTGATGCACCAGATCAACACGCGAGGCACATTCCTCGTTTCCAAGCTCTGCATCCCGCATCTGAAGAAGGCGCAGAACCCACATATTCTCAACCTCGCGCCGCCGCTCGACATGGCCTCGAAATGGTTTAAGGGCCACGTTGCCTACACCATGGCGAAATTCGGCATGTCGATGTGCACACTTGGAATGAGCGCGGAGTTCGCTAAGGACGGCATCGCAGTGAACTCGCTCTGGCCGCTGACCGCGATCGATACGGCAGCAGTGCGCAATCTGCTGGGTGGCGAACAGGTCGCGGCAATGAGCAGATCGCCTCAGATTCTGGCCGACGCCGCCTATGCGATCCTGAATCGCCCGTCGCGTGAGGCAACCGGCAACTTCTATATCGATGAGGAGGTACTGCGCGCGGAAGGAGTCAACGATTTTTCGGCCTATGCGCCCGCCGCAAAAGGGCCGCTCGCCGGCGATTTCTTCGTCCCGGATGACGTTTTCGCGCGCAGCCCGACCAAAGTTGCAAAGACATTCGGTTGAGATCAACCGAACATCGTCGAACGCACGAGTTCCGGCGCTGCCTGCACGGCTCTGAGCGCGGACTTGAGTTCTGACTGCCGGCTGCGGTCAAGCGCTCCGACATCGACCCAGTTTGACACCGCATTCCCGGTCTCCAGGTCGTGCGCCTGCTGGTCGAGCATTAGCGCCATGAACAACCGGTGCGCCGCGATCAGGCCGGCGATCTCTTCCGAATTTCCAAGCCCGAGTTTGGCAAGGCCCTCGAGCCGGTCTCGGGTCGAGCGCCGCGCGATGTTGCGGCGGATAGCCATGGTGCGGGCCGCCGTCACGACCGGGAAAAGTCCGTGCAATTTCAGATCGATGCGACCCTGCTCTGTCTGCAGCGCGCCGAACAGCCCGAACGGGCTCGGGCGGGCAAAGAGCGTCTCTCCCATCATCTTGGCGAACGCGGTATTCCCGGAAGCCGAGGAGAATGCATAGTCGAACAGCTCCGACCCAAGGGCCAGATTTCCGTGGGTCGGACGTTCGTCGAAGAAGATGTCGACGTTCAGCAGGTCCTCGCCCCTTGCGCGCCCGACCCAATGGTCGATCCGGGCTTTCCAAGTGGCGACCGAACCGCGCCAGGGCTCATTTCGGGCCATGACGCCACCCTTGCAATAGGGGATCCCTGCGACATCCAGCGCGTCGGCGATACGCGCCCCCAATTCTGCAAACCAACGATCCGCCGCGCCGTCCGGTTTCCCTTCGGCATAGACAATTGCGTTGTCCTGGTCCGGCGCAAGCAGGCTTTCACCCCTGCCGCCCGAGCCGAGGACCATAAGCGCATAGGAACATGGAGGCTCGCCGTGACCGTCCTCAATCATCGACTTTTCGGCCAGTTCCGCGGCGCGCCGGGACATGACGCGTATTTCCTCGCTGACGATACCCGCGACAAGATAGGAGTCGAGCTTTTCCGCGAGCAGCGCCCGCGCCACGGCTGGGAGATTTGCCCAGGCCTGCGCCATTTCAGTCGCACTGGTCGCTGCGCCTATCTGATCGTCGAGGCTGATCGCGGCGTCCGCCCGCAGACGAAGAAGGTCGCGGGCAGAAATGATGCCCGCCAGCCTTTCGTGTTCGTCCCGGACAGCCAGGTGCCGGAGTTTGAGCCGGTTCATGCGGGATATTGCCCGGTACACGAAGGCGCCACCGGCAATGCTGGCGAGCGGTCGTGAGGAAAAGTCGGCGACCTGCTTCTGAAGAGCTTCGGCGCCGTGCTGCGATACGAGGCGCATGATGTCGCGCTCGGTCACGATGCCGTAGTCGGAGAGCGGCCCTCCGGGCTCTCCGTTCGTCGAGACGAAAATCGACGAAATTCGTCGTTCCACCATCAGGTCGACGGCCTGCCTCGCCGTGGTGGTTTCGGCGACGACAGCGGCCGGGTGGCTCATCAGTTCCTGTACGCGGTGGCTGTAGGCGTATGGGTCCAGCGCACCGGCCTGCGAGGGTTGTGGCCGGGAGACCGGTTCGCTCCAGCCGGCCCTGTAGCCTGATTCGAGTAGCTCGGTTCGTCGCAAGCAGGACACTTCGGCCCCGGCCAGGGTGGTGATGCCCTTACCAGCGAGATGTGGGAGGAGGGCGGAATATATCTCCGCCGCCGCGGCGGCGTCACCCGGCGCGGTGTGCCGTCCGGCAATAGAAACGCCAAGCCACGACGCCAATGCATCCAGCGACCCTTCAGGCAGGTTCGGATTGACGATGGAGCCGAGAAGCCGCAGGCAAAGCGATCGCGGCTTGCTCCAGGTGACTCGCGCCCGTCGCGCCTCGTGCTCGATAACCGCAAGGTCGAAGCCGATCGAATGGCCTATCAGCAGCCGTCCGGCCCGGAATTGCTGGAACGCTGACAGCATCGAGGCAAAACCCGGAGCGCCCCGGACGGCGTCATCCGTTATTCCGTGAATGGCAGTCGAGGCCGCCGGGATCGGTTCGCCCGGATCAACCAGCGTTTGATACGCTTCATCACAGGCAGCCTTGCCGAGCTTGATTGCGACCGCAGCCAGTTGCACGACGCGGGCGCGCGTGACGTCGAGCCCCGTCGTTTCGGTGTCCACCGCCACCGCGTCGAGGGCGGCGAGCGGGGTTGCCCCGCTGGTCAGCCTTTCTGGAACGTACTCCATCGGAGCATCTTGGCACCTGTCGCGTGTCGCGTCATCGCGACAAAAGTCTAGGCATCGGTTCCGATTGTCTTAGACATCCGGTTCCCCCTTCGACTTCTTACCGCCCAGGCGGTCTATATACGCAAGCAAAAGCGCGGACAGCACGAAGGCCATGTGCATGATGGTCAGCCACATCAACTGGGCGTTCGTGTAGGTGGAGCTGTTCAGAAAAACCTGCAGCAGGTGAATGGACGAGATCGCGACGATCGTCGAGGCGACCTTCACCTTGAGCGAACCGACATCGATGGTGCCGAGCCAGCGGACGTCTCCCGAATGCCCGTCGAAGCGGCTGACGAAGTTCTCGTATCCCGAGATGATGACCATGACCAACAGGCTGGCGACCAGCGCGGCATCGATGAGGCCGAGCATGCGCAGGATCGTGTCGGTATCGTTCAGCGTCATAACCTCTGTGGTAAATAGGAAAAGTTTCTTGGCGAACGAGAGCGCATAGATCGCAAGCGCTGCCGCAAGCCCGAGATAGAAGGCCACCAGCAGCCAGCGGGAGGCGAGGATGATGGATTCGATGGCGAGTTCGATGCGCTTCATGGGTGCTGATCCGAGATCTCGTCGCTATTTCGGCTTCGCAAATATGCAATGCAAGAGGCCGATGTCCAGCAGCCGGAATTTTTTGGTTCCAAGCAGAAACCCGGCCGGGGAGGGGACCGGCCGGGTTTCAGTCCCGCGAGGAGGGGACGTCACGGGACAGGGCAGGGAAGCCTTGTCCCGGAATCTGGGTGTCGATTAGCCGCGATTCAATGGCTTTTGCCGCGATCACGAAAAATCGACACCGAGAGATCAGTTTGCGCTTGCGACAGGGGCCACAAGCGGCGTGATGCGGCGTATCGCTACGCGACGGTTCTCCCTTTCCGGCGACTCGGTCTTCACCTTCAGGTAGCGCTCGCCGTAACCCTGAGTGGCAAGGTTTTCAGGCGGAATACCGAACACGCTGGTCAGAGCTTCCGCGACTGCTTCGGCGCGTCGATCGGACAGGGCGAGGTTCGCCACGTCCGAGCCGACTGCGTCCGTATGACCTTCAATCAGGAAGGTCTCAGCCGGATTTCGGTCAAGCAGCTTTTCCATTGCGCCGGCGACCCCTTCCAGACGCGTAATCTCGCTTTCAGGGATGGAGGCTGACCCGAACTCAAAGGTCAGCGTATCGAGATCGACTCGGCGAGCGATGTCGCGAACACGAGCCGAACGCTTCACTTCGTCCACCGAATAGAGCCGCTGAACGCGCTCGACGGGAGGCTGTTCAAGGAATTCGTAATAGTCGTTCGGGTCATCGACATATTCGGATTCAAGGATGTAGTCCCTGCGCGGTATGTTGAGGCGCATCGGTGGCAGATCGAGGCCCGGATCACGCCATTCGCGGAGGCGGCCATAATTGTCCTCCTCTACGTAGACGAGGACATATTCGCGACCGTCCGGCGTGATGCGCGAGCGTCGGATGACGTCGCCGTAGCGGTTGCGGATGGTCACGATCTGCACGCCATTATCGCGCACGATCGTCTCGCGCGTCCGGCCACGCGGCAGGTCCTCGTAGTATACGTCGCGCGCACCGCGCGTCAGGCGCGGCCGCTCATTGCTCTCGACGAAGGTCTGACCGCCGAGCTGGAGGATGATGCGGTCGCCGATCTCCCTGAGAACATCGACCCCGTCGGGACGCTCTTCACGGCGACGGTTGTCATCCGGTGCGCGCTCACGACGTGTTCCGCGCTCCTCGGTCACCGCCTCAATGCGGCTGGGCTGTGCGGCTTCAGTCGCTGCGGCGTCGCTTTCCGGCGGAGGGCCAGAGTCGGTAGGGGCCGGTGCGGCCTGCTGGCCGTCTTCCTCACCCTGTGGCTGACCGGATTCCTGCGCGGGCGCTTCCTCCTTCTGGCTGTCGAGCAGAGGTGCCTCATTGGTATCCAAGGGCTGGGCAGTGGTATCGCCGCCAGAGGGTTCGGCCGACTGGGCCGGCTGTCCGTCCGGGGTAGTGGGCTGTGTCTCGGCGGGCTGCGGTGCGGCTGGTTGTTCTGCGGCAGGCTGTTCAGCGGGAGTCTGTTGGGAAGGCTCCTGCTCCATCTGCTGCTGCTGTGTTTCCGCAGGGGCCTCCTGTGCCGGAGGCTGTTCGGGCGCAGACTGCTCGGAAGGCGTTTGGTCCTCGACAGGAGGCTGAGCGGGCGCTTCTTCCTGA
This sequence comes from Rhizobiaceae bacterium, assembly GCA_019635775.1. Taxonomy (GTDB): domain Bacteria; phylum Pseudomonadota; class Alphaproteobacteria; order Rhizobiales; family Rhizobiaceae; genus Mesorhizobium_K. Next base: position 130,547 of record JAHBYU010000001.1, read on the forward strand.
GCTGCAGGTTGATCGGGCTGAGCCGCAGGCTGTTCGGGTTCGGCTTCAGGCGTTGTTTCCTCAACCGCAGGCGCCTGCTCGGGCTGAGCTTCGGGAGCTGCTTGTGGCTCTGGTTCCGGGACTGGCTCCGGAGCTGTTTCGGGCTCAACTTCAGGTTCAGGCGCGGCTTCGGGCGAAGCTTCTGGCTCAGGCGCTCGCTCTGGCGTCGGCGCGGCTTCGGGAGTCGGGGCTGCTTCCTCGGCTGGTTGCTGCTGTTCTTCCTGCGGAGGGCAGTCCTCGCCCTCGCACTCGGCCTGTGCCTGGGCAAGCAGAAGCGGGAGCGCCTGCGTACCTGCAACAGGGTCCATGCGTTCGCCCCAAAGAGGGTATGCACCCAACGGCGCGGATGCCATCAGCAGGCCGATAGCGGTCCCTGCCAGAATCCGGGTTTGGCGTTTCATAGTCGGTCGTCTCCTTGGATTGTCGGATGTCCCTAGCGCCTTTGAAACCGTGAACTGTGGTTTTGGTTCCGCTCTACGACGCCGACAGGCACATGAAGCCATGGCGGATTCGTGGCGCTCGATGACGGCTTTCGTCACTTGACCTGGCGCCAGCGAAGGCTCACATGCACGGGAATGGCAAAGCCTTTCTGGAAGGAAAAGACGCTTGAGGAGATGAGCGTCAGCGAATGGGAATCGCTCTGCGATGGCTGTGGAAAGTGCTGCCTGTCCAAACTCGAGGACGAGGATACCGGGGAGATATATTTCACAAGCATCGGATGCCGGCTGTTCAACCCGACGACCTGCCTCTGCAAGGACTACATGAACAGATTGGCATCGGTTCCCGACTGCGTGAAGCTGTCTCCGGAAAACGTGCGGACGATAAGCTGGCTCCCGAGCACCTGCGCCTACAGGTTGGTCGCGCAAGGGCGTGATCTTTATACTTGGCACCATCTGATTTCCGGTGATCGGGGAACTGTCCATCGAGAAGGCGTTTCGGTTGTCGGACGCGTCACGGCGTCCGAGGACGACATGGCGGAAGTCGAAGATTATTTCGACCACATGCTCGACGGCGAGCCCTGATACCCCAACGCGGTGTTTCGACATGAACGGCAAATGAACGCGGGGTTCCCGGGGCGTTCAGCTTGGCTGGCGCAATCTCCGGTCAATCGCTTCGGCGAGAGCAAAGGAGACATCGAGATGATCACCAAGCTCCGGGCTGGCGCCCTTTCCGCACTGATTGGCCTGGGTGCGATCGCCGCCCTTCCCGCAACCGCTCAGGCGGAAGGCATCTATCTCAACTATGGCAATTCGGGCGTTGGTTTTCAGTACGACGCCTATGACCGGGTCGATTATCGCCACGGTCACCGATACGACCGCCGCGACGAACGGCGCTGCTCGCCGCAGCGCGCGCTTAACAAGGCCGAACGCTATGGCGTTCGCCGTGCGCGCGTTGTCGATGTTGACCGCCGGACCATCACGGTTGTTGGTCGCAAATGGGGTGAACGCGTCCGCATGACCTTCAGCCGTGCGCCGAACTGCCCGGTGGTGCGCTGGTAACGGTAGCAGGAAACCGCTGTTCGCCGACACGGACAGGCGTTCCAAAAAGAAACCCCGGAGGTTCGACCTCCGGGGTTTTTCCTTGTGTCTTTACGTCGAAGATCAGCGGCGGGGGACCGTGAAGAGGATCCAGCCTTCGCGCCTTCCAACTTCCTTGCCTCCCGTCTCGAAGGCAAACAGCCTTGGATCCGTGCCCGGCGGGCATGCGACGAGATCAGCCGAGTCGCTCAGGAACTGGTTCGTGAAGGCACTTTCCCCGGCACGGCGGCACTGGTCGCCCGAACCGCGATAGCCACCCCCAAAAAGCGGTACGTCGGCTGGAGGACGGGCTCCGCCACCGGACGGGCCGCTCGGGGGCGGATTTGCCGTGCATGCGCCGACAAGGAGCGCGACGGGAAAGACAAGAAGGGACCAGCGACGCATTCAAATCCTCCAGACACGCTATAGATCAAAGATGATATCCATAGATCATCTTTGAGAAACTGGCGTCAAGCGGAACGTTGAGCCTCATTCAAGTTCAAAGGTCATGTTGACCTGGACGCTGTAAGAATTTTCTCCATCCTCAATGGGCACGGCCGAGAACGAACGGTCGAAAGATTTTGCCTGAGCCTGGATCGCCATGGGTTGTACCGAGAACGACTGGTCCGATATTTCAACCACGCGTCCAAGCTTCACGCCTGCGGCTTCGGCGAGAGTTCGAGCCTTGTCTGTGGCGTTCTCGACCGCGCGCTTGCGCGCTTCTGTGACCGTGGCGGACGAGTCATCATTGGTGAAGCTGATGTTGCCACCCTGGTTGACACCAAGCGAGACCGCCTTGTCGAGTATCTCGCCCGTTTTGGATATGTCGCGGACCCGCACGGTCAGTGTGTTCGTAACCTGATAGGCGACCAGCTCCGCTTCCTGCGTGCCGTCCGGCTTGTTCGTGAAATTGTAGCGCGGCATGATCTGCAGGCCGGCCGTCTGTATGTCTCGGTCTTCCACGCCCATCGCCTTGACGGCTTTGGTCACTTCTCCCATTGCGGCATTGTTGGCGTCGAGTGCCTCTCGCGCTGTCGTGGCCTCGCGCATGACGCTCAGCGACAGCACCGCCATGTCCGGGGCGACGCTCGCCTGGCCTTCGCCAGTTACCACTATGCGCGGCTGGATCGCGGTTTCGGAGGCTGAAGCTGCCGCTGGAAGCGCAATTGCAGCTGCAAGACCAAGTGCCATCATTCTTCTGTTCATCGGGTTTCCTCGGAGGTTATCGTTGACCGGAGGTAGTGCGTGATTGTGGGTGCATTGCGGCGGGCACGGTTCAGGCATCGGGCGGTTCATAATCGCTTCAAAAGACCTGGATGGGTCTGGCAGGGCTGGCGGAGATTCTTTAGAACAGTTTCCGTTGCGTATCCGACAGTTGATCAGGGAGATCGGGGTCTTGAAATCACTCGAAAGAAGCGCTTCGCTGCTTTTCGCCCTTTTTCTCCTTTCCAATGTGGCCCTGGCACACTTGGCGCACGCGCAGGAAGCCGCGCCCACCACCCCGCCCATAGTCGAGACGGCGGCGGTAAAACTGCAATCCGTGACAAACCAGACGGAGTTCGTGGGCTCGGTGGTTGCCGCCCAGCAGGTGGCGTTAACGACGCGTGTGGAGGGCTTCCTGGATTCGGTGAACTTCCAGGAAGGCGGCTTCGTCCAGGCCGGCAGCACCGCGTTCGTCATTGAAAAGGACACCTACCAGGCGGCAGTCGAGGGCGCGCAGGCGCAACTGGAATCGGCCAGGGCCGGCGTTTCGGGCGCGGAAGCGAACCTGAAGCTGCAGGACATCAATCTCCTGCGCCAGCAGGAATTGCTGAAAACCAACGCCGTATCGCAATCGGTCGTGGACCAGGCGCAGGCCAATCGAGACAGCGCCGCGGCGCAGGTCGACCAGGCAAAGGCGCAGGTTCTGCTGACGCAATCGCAACTGGCCACGGCGCAGCTCAATCTCTCTTTCACCGACATCAAGTCGCCGATCACGGGCCGTATCGGCAAGGCCATCATAACCGAAGGAAACCTCGTTTCGCCCTCCAGCGGCACACTGGCGATCGTCGTGCAGAACGACCCGATCCGCGTCGTGTTCTCAATCTCGGACCGCGAGTACCTGCAGGTCGTCCGGACGCTGCAGCCGGACAACAAGGGGCTAGAAGCGGACGCCTCGGCATACAGCCCCAGGCTGAGGCTGTCCGACGGCACCGAATACGACCAGTCCGGCCGGATTGCCTTCATCGACAATACGATCGATCCCTCGACGGGCACGATCGCGGTTTACGCCGAATTCGCCAATCCCCAACTGAAGCTGGTGCCCGGTCAGTTCGTGCAGGTCGTGGTGCAGGCCGGTCAGAGCGTCGACATGCCCGTCGTGCCGGCATCGGCCATCCTGCAGGACCAGGAAGGCCCCTACGTCTTTGGCATCGACGACCAGAACCGCGCGCAGATACGTCGCGTGACCCTCGGCCAGCGTGTCGGTACCGACTGGGCCGTAACCGGTGGCCTTGTACAGGGCGAGATGGTCATCGTGTCCGGCATCCAGAAGGTCAGGCCCGGCATCGTCGTTACTCCGCAGCCCGCGGGGACCTGATCCATGTTCGCAGACATCTTCATTCACCGTCCCCGCCTGGCGATGGTGATCGCCATCATCATCACGCTTGCGGGCACGATTGCGCTGGTGAACATTCCGGTGGCGCAGTATCCTGACATCACTCCGCCCACGGTGCAGGTGAGCGCGAGCTATCCGGGCGCCGATGCGCAGACGCTGGCCGAAACCGTCGCGGCTCCCATCGAGCAGCAGGTCAACGGCGTCGAAGGCATGCTGTACATGGCCTCGACGACAAGTTCGAGCGGCCTCTACACGCTGACGGTGACGTTTGCCGTGGGGACCGATGCCGACATCGCGCAGGTCAACGTGCAGAACCGCGTCGCGCTAGCCACCCCGCTGCTCCCTGACGCGGTGACGCGCCTTGGCGTCAACGTGCGCGCGCAGCAGCCGAACTTCCTCATCATCGCGAACATCTTCTCGCCGAACGGGACGCATGACGGACTGTTCCTCTCGAACTATGCGCAGATCAACGTGGTCAACCCGATCTCGCGCGTGGCGGGCGTCGGTTCCGCGACGCTTATGGGTGGGCTCAGCTATTCGATGCGCGTGTGGCTCGATCCGCAGCGCATGGCTGCGCTGGGCATCACCGCCGACGACGTGACCAACGCCATCCAGCAGCAGAACGTCCAGGCCGGCGCCGGCCTCATCGGCGCCGCACCCATTCCGGACGACCAGGTGCTGCAGTACTCGATCACCGCGCTCGGCCGTCTCGACAGCGTCGACCAGTTCGCCGGCATCATTGTCCGTACGGGAGCCGACGGCGGCATCGTGCGCGTGCGCGACATAGGACGCGTGGAGCTTGGGTCGCAGTCCTATTCGTCCGTATCGCAGCTCAACGGCAAGCCTGCCGCCACCATGGCGATCTACCAGTCACCCGGTTCAAACGCGCTTGGCGTGACAGAGGCCGTCAAGGCTCAACTGGAGATGCTGAAGGATCGCTTTCCGGAAGACGTTGCCTATGAAGTCATCTACGACTCGACCGATTTCGTGCGCGCCACGATCCACGAAATCGTCTTTACGCTCGCTCTGACAGGCATCATCGTCCTCGCGGTCGTCTTCATATTCCTGCAGGACTGGCGGGCCACGCTGATACCGGCGCTGACTATTCCCGTTTCGCTGATCGGCGTTTTCGCCGTGCTGCTCGCCTTCGGTTTTTCGGCCAACACGGTCACGCTGTTCGCGCTCATCCTGGCGATCGGGCTCGTGGTAGATGATGCCATTGTCGTTGTCGAGAACGTGCAGCGCGTCATGGAGGAGGAACCGGGAATCCATCCAGCCGAGGCGACGCACAAGGCCATGGCGCAGGTGACCGGGCCGATCATCTCCACGACGCTCGTGCTGCTCGCCGTCTTCCTACCTGTTGCCTTCCTGCCCGGAATCACCGGGCAGCTCTACCGCCAGTTCGCAATCACCATCACCGCCTCGGTCACCATTTCGGCGATCAACGCCCTGACGCTCAGCCCGGCTCTTTGCGCCGTTCTGCTCAAGCCGCCACGTGAGGGCAGGGGACTCTTCCGCTATTTCAACAAGGGACTGGACAAGACGCGTAACGGCTATTCCTCCCTGAACCGAATGCTTGCCCGCAGATCTTACGTCGCCGGCCTGATCATCGTCGCCTTCGCGGGCATCGCCTACTGGCAGTTCTCGCGTACGCCGACCGCATTCATCCCCACCGAGGACCAGGGCGTGCTGTTCGTCAACGTGCAGCTTCCCGACGCGGCGGCATTGCCGCGCACACAAGCGGTGCTGGGAAAACTCGAGGAGATTGCGCGCAGCGTCGATGGCGTGGCCAACGTGGTTACAGTGTCGGGCTACAGCCTTCTTTCAGGGGCCATACAACCCAACAGCGGCCTCGGCCTTGTGGTCCTGAAGCCATGGGACGAGCGCACGACGCCAGAAACCGGACTGCGCGGCATCTACATGAAGCTGAACCAGGAGTTCGCCGCGCTTGGCGCAGCCAATATCATAGTCTTTCCGCCCCCGGCCATTCCAGGCGTCGGCAACGCCGAAGGCTTCGACTTCAGGCTGGAGGCGCTCGGCGGACAATCTCCTGAAGAACTGGCGCAGGTGATGCGCTCGTTCATCGTGGCCGCGAACTCGGACCCGGCCATCGGACAGGCATATTCAACCTTCTCCGCGGAGGTGCCCGGCCTCTATGTCGACATCGATCGCGTCAGTGCGCAACGGCTCAACGTGCCGGTCTCGACCATCTTCAACACCTTGCAGACGCAACTGGGATCATCCTTCGTCAACAACTTCACGCTTCTCGGGCAGGTCTATCAGGTCAACGTCCAGGCCGACCAGCAATTCCGTCGTACCCCGGACGACATACTGAAGATCTTCGTGCGCAGCACCACGGGCGCCATGGTTCCCCTGCGGGCGGTCGCGACCGTCAGGGACGACCTGCAGCCAACGCTGCTTTCCCGCTATAACCAGTTCACTGCCGCGACCATCAACGGTACCCCGGCGGCGGGCTCTTCTTCGGGAGCGGCGATGACCGCGCTGGCGGCGCTTGCCAAGGAAAACCTGCCCCAGGGCTATGCTTTCGAATGGTCGGGCCTCTCCTATCAGGAGGCGCTCGCGAGCAGCGCAACCATCGTGGTGTTCGTGCTCGCCATCGTCTTCGGATACCTCTTCCTTGTGGCGCAATACGAAAGCTGGACCATACCCTTCGCGGTCATGAGTTCCGTCGTGGTAGCGGTGCTGGGCGCGATTGTGGGCATTCGCCTGATCGGGCTCGGCCTCAACATCTATGCACAGATCGGCCTCGTGTTGCTGATCGGCCTTGCCGCCAAGAACGCCATCCTGATCGTGGAGTTCGCCAAGGAGCAGTTCGAAGCCGGAAAGTCCCTCGTGGACGCCGCTGTCGAGGGCGGGCACATGCGTTTTCGCGCCGTCCTGATGACCGCGATCGCCTTCATCCTCGGCTCGGTCCCGCTTTTGCTGACGCACGGCGCCGGCGCGGCAAGCCGCGCTTCGATCGGCGCGACCGTTGTCGCAGGCATGCTTGCGGCAACTGCCATCGGCATACTGCTCATTCCGGCGCTCTTTGTTCTTTTCGAAAAGATGGGTCACCTGTTCGGGGGACGCGAAAAGCCGGGAGCAGGGATGGAACAGAAAGCGACCTGAACCGCGGCAGGCAGCTATCGCCTGCTGCCGCGTGAAGCCTGCCGCGCTCGTGGCATTGTCACAGGTGGCGACACCGTCTGGAGACCGCAAGAATCGGCAGGAGCTCATGCCTGCAAGATTTTGTCATCGACATGGCTCCATCGATCTAGCAAAGCCGGGTTTCTGGCCGGGCAAGGCTAGTTGACTGGAGTCCTGCCTCACAATCCCTCGATGATCGGGCACTCCGGGCGACGGTCTCCGTTACAGTTGGCGACGAAATGCTTCAGCATGTCGCGCAGGTCCTCAAGTTCGACGGTCTTGCGTTCCACATCGCCGAGCCTGGTCGAGACGATCGCCTTGACGTCCGCTGCCTCGCGATCACGGTTGCAGCAGTGTGACAGAAGGTGTCGGCACTGCTCAACCGAAAAGCCCAGGCTGCGTGGGCGCTGGATGGAGTCAGCCGTTTTCGCGGCGATCCGGCCTGATCGGCCCGATATCCTCATAGTAGCGGATCGTCCTGGCCGGGCGGCCGGATCTTTGCGATACGACGCCGATGTTCATGGCGGTTACTCCCTATGGGTTCAGCCGAGCCGGACGGTCCGCAGCCTTAGCGCGTTGGCGATGACGGAGACGGATGACAGGCTCATCGCGGCGGCCGCGATCATGGGCGAGAGCAGCATGCCGAGGACAGGATAGAGCACGCCCGCCGCCACGGGTACGCCGAGCGCGTTGTACACGAAGGCGAAGAACAGGTTCTGCTTTATGTTTCTGATTGTGGCCTGGGCGAGCTTGCGCGCCCGAACGATTCCGTTGAGATCGCCCTTCACGAGCGTAATGCCCGCGCTTTCGACCGCGACGTCCGCGCCGGTGCCCATGGCGATACCAACATCTGCGGCGGCAAGTGCGGGCGCGTCGTTCACGCCGTCGCCCGCCATCGCGACCTTGGCTCCGGTGGCCCTGAGCTCTTCGATCAACTTCTGCTTGCCGTCCGGCAGCATGTCGGCGCGCACCTCGTCGATGCCCAGTTTCGCTGCCACCGCTCTCGCGGTGCGCTCATTGTCGCCGGTAGCCATGATGATGCGAAGGCCCGTATCGTGCAGGGCGCCGATCGCCTCGGCGGTCGTTGCCTTCACTGGGTCGGCGACTGCGACGAAGCCTGCTGCCGCGCCGTCGACCGCGACGAACATCGCTGTCTTGCCTTCGGCGCGCATGGCGTCGGCCTGTTCGGCGAGGTTGTTGATACCAACGCCGAGTTCTTCCATCATGGTCGAGTTACCGAGAGCCACCTGCTTGCCGTCGACACATCCACTCACGCCCTTGCCGGTGACCGCCTCGAAGTCGGATGCAGTCCGGAGCGCCATGCCCCGCTCCGCGGCACCGTCGACGATCGCCTCCGCCAGCGGATGCTCCGATCCGCGCTCCAGTGAGGCCGCCAGCGTCAGAAGTCGATCCTCATCGAATCCTTCGGCCGGCACAACGTCGGTAAGCTTGGGGCGCCCTTCTGTCAGCGTGCCCGTCTTGTCGACGATGAGCGTGTCGACGCTGGCGAAGCGTTCAAGCGCTTCCGCGTCCTTGATCAGTACGCCAGCCTGGGCCCCGCGCCCGGTCGCGGTCATGATCGACATCGGCGTGGCAAGCCCAAGCGCACAGGGACATGCGATGATGAGAACCGAAACGGCCGACACGATCGCGAACACCATGCTGGGTTCGGGTCCGAACACACCCCATACGACGAAGGCCAACACCGCTACCAGCACGACGGTTGGCACAAAATAGTAGGACACTTGATCCGCCAGCCCCTGAATCGGTGCACGGGAGCGCTGCGCCTTGGCCACCATCTCCACGATGCGCGACAGCATGGTTTCGGATCCAACTCGCTCGGCGGTGATGACGAGCGTGCCGTTGCGGTTCAACGTTCCGCCAGTGACGACATCGCCAGGCGTCTTCTCCACGGGCAGAGATTCGCCGGTTATCATGGACTCGTCGATGGAGGTCCGGCCCTCTATGACAGTGCCGTCGACGGGGATGCTGTCGCCTGGACGCACGCGCAGCCGATCTCCCCGCTTAACCGCGTCCAGCGGCACATCGGCCTCGGAACCATCAGCGGCGATCCGGCGCGCGGTCTTTGGAGCAAGGTCGAGAAGGGCTCGGATTGCCGACCCTGTTCGCTCTCGCGCCCTGAGTTCAAGCACCTGACCGAGAAAGACGAGCGCTACAATGACGGCGGCGGCCTCAAAATAAACGGGGACCGAGCCGCCATGGCCGCGAAACTGATGAGGGAACAGGCCGGGAAAAAAGGTGGCGACGACGCTGTAGAGATAGGCGGCGCCGACGCCGATGGAGATCAGTGTCCACATGTTCGGGCTGCGGTTGACCAAGGATTCGTAGCCACGGTGGAAGAACGGGAGCGCGGCCCAAAGCACGACGGGTGTGGCAAGCGCCAGCTCCAGCCACGTGGCCAACGGCTCGCCGATCCAGTCGCGCACGGCAAAGCCCACCATCGGTCCCATGGCGATGACGAGCAGCGGCAGCGATAGAGTTGCAGAAATCCAGAATCTGCGTGTGAAGTCTACCAGCTCCGGATTCGGACCCTCTTCGCCCGTCGGCACGCCCATCGATTCGAGCGCCATGCCACAGAGCGGGCAGGAGCCGGGCTTGTCGCGCACGATCTCGGGATGCATCGGGCAAGTATACCGGGTGCCCTTCGGCATCGGTTCCGGGGCGGGCCGGTCGCCGAGATATAGCGCGGGGTCGGCCTCGAACTTGCCCTTGCAGAGCTTCGAGCAGAAGTAGACCTTCTCGTCTTCATGGCGGTGGAAATGCCTTGCGGATGCGCGATCAACCGCCATTCCGCAGACGAGATCGGTGGCGGTCAGATAGGCATCTGGCTGGGCGATGAATTTCGAATGGCAGCCTGCGCTGCAGAAGTGAAAAACGCGTCCGTCATGCTCCGCGCTCGGCTTGCCCAACGTCGGATCGACAATCATTCCACAAACCGGATCCCGCACGATCTCTTCTTCCGCGGCCCGGGTCTGCTTTTGATGGGAATGGTGATCATGGGTGGTCATCGTGGTCGACTCCATTACCGGATGATCATGGATCGCACTTCCAGTAGCTGGAAGGTCAAGCACTATCTTCCACTTGACCTTCCACCTGCTGGAAGGTGGAAGGTCTGTCACATACCGTCCACCAGACGGAGCCGGGCCGCCAGAGCGTATCGCCGATGGTTTCCGGCACGATGTTGATGGAGATGATCATGAAGATGTTGAAGACGATCGCGGTGGCTGCCGCGCTGACCACCGTGGCAGCCGTCGCCTGGGCCCAGATGAACCATGGCGCTCATGGCGGCGGCATGATGATGGATATGGGTCAGATGCAATCCATGATGAATTCGATGATGCCCGCCGACGGAGATTCCGAATCCACGAAGGCTTTCAAGCAAGCCGATATTGACATGATGCAGGGCATGGCCGTCGAATATACGGGCAACGCCGACGTGGACTTCCGGCTCAAGATGATCCCGCATCACCAGGGAGCGATCGACATGGCGAAGGTCGCCCTTGAACACGGAGCCGATCCCGAGACGAAGGCACTTGCCGAGGCAATCATTGCCGCGCAGGAGCGCGAGATTGCCGAGATGCAGGCCTGGCTCGAAAAGAACCAAGAATAGCAAGTTTCGACGAAACGCCTGCATCCGGCCGAAGGCCTCATCTGGACGAGGTTCTTGCCTGATGGCCGATGGCGGCGCAGCCTGTCGAGGAAAATCCGATCCTTTGACGGACCTGTTTTAGCCTCCCCGGCCCGGAGATTACCTGATCGCCCTTGGCCGCAGTCTCTCCTCTTCCAGCAGAGGCGCTCCGCGAGGGCGAGGCGCGACCGGAGCGGATGCTCCAACAAGACGGAGCAGCCGACCTTGACAGCTTCCCCAAGCGTCTGGCTGCAGGTGGCGCAGCAGCAACGGGAGTTTTGGTGGGCCCGGAGGGACTCGAACCCCCAACCAAGCGGTTATGAGCCGCCGGCTCTAACCATTGAGCTACAGGCCCCACGCGGGGCTGATTAGTTGCTTTTGCTCCGCTGCACAAGCCGTCAGCCACGGAGTTTTCCGATTACCGTACATGAGCGGGTGGATTGGCGATCGTTACCGGCTTTGTCTACCGTCGCGCGGACTGGAGGCTGCTAGCCGGCTTATTCTGCGGTTCGAAAAAAATGATGAACTTTATTGTTATCGCTGCACAGAACTAATTGGCTTTTCCATGCGTTGATTGGACTTGCGGCAAATAGTCAACCTCGCTATTTGAACAACTGAAATTGAGGTTAGGAAATGACAGACGCCGAAACAGTTCTTTCGACCCCGAATTATACCGAGCTTACTGCAGAGATCGTGGCGGCCTACGTTGCGAACAATCCGGTACCCGCGAGCAACCTGTCCGAACTGATCGCTACGGTGCATCAAGCCGTGAGTGGCCTGGGCAAGCCATCAACTCCGAGCGTTGAAGCTCAGACGCCAGCTGTGAACCCGAAGAAATCGGTGCATGCGGACTACATCGTCTGTCTGGAAGATGGAAAGCGGTTCAAGTCTCTCAAGCGCCACCTGATGACCCATTACGGGTTGTCGCCCGAGGAATACCGGGTGAAGTGGGGCTTGCCTCACGATTATCCGATGGTCGCGCCGAATTACGCGGCGCAGCGCTCGGAGCTTGCCAAGAAGATGGGTCTCGGCCGCAAGGCAAAGAAGCCCGTACGCCGCAAGAAGTAGGCTTTCTTGCCCGCAAAGGGTTCAGGCCGCCCGGATCAACGTTCCGCGCGGTCCAGCCGGCTGCTGGTCAAAAGCGCGATCAGCGTGCAGGCCGCGCCGGACAGCAGATAGGCGCCGGTGGAAAGCAGCCCGAAATTGCTCGACAGGAAGAGCGCGACGAAGGGCGCAAAGCCTGCGCCGAAGAGCCACGCCAGATCGGACGTGATCGCCGAGGCCGTGTAGCGGTTCTGCGGCGCGAAATTGGATGCGACCGATCCGGATGACTGGCCGAACGAAATGCCCAGCAGGACGAAGCCGAGGATCATGAAGATTGCCTCGCCGACGTCTCCGCCATCCAGCAGTTGAGGCGCGAAACCGCTGAAGGCGGCAATCGCAACCGCGCCCGCTCCCAGCAGCGTGCGCCGGCCATATCGATCCGCGAGGGGACCCGAAGCGAGGATCGCGGCGACGCCGAACGCAGCCGCAATCAGGGTGATCACAAGAAAACGTGACGTGTCTTGGGTTGTGAAGATGAAAACCCAGGACAGCGGGAAGACCGTAACCATGTGAAAGAGGGCCAGGCTCGCCAGCGGGGCGAATGTCCCGACGACAACGTTGCCGCCTTCCGCTCGCAAGGTGCGAAAGACCGGCTGAGGCTCGAGGTAGCGGCCGGCGAATGATTCCATGAATTCCTTGGCGACGACGATACGCAGTCTTGCGAACAAGGCGACCACATTGACGGCGAAGGCGACGAAGAACGGGTAGCGCCAGCCCCAGCTCAGGAAATCCTCCGGCGAGAGAATCGAGATGAAATAGGCAAAAAGCGCGCTTGCGATCATGAGGCCAAGAGGCGCGCCAAGCTGCGGTATCATGGCGTACCATCCGCGCCGCTTCTCGGGGACATTGAGCGACAGCAGCGGCGCCAGCCCGTCCCACGTTCCGCCGAGCGCCAGGCCCTGGCCAATGCGCAGCACGCACAAGACGACAATGGCCGTGGGGCCGATCGTGTCGTAGCCGGGCAGGAACCCGATCAGCACCGTCGAGGTGCCGAGCATGAAGAGCGCAATCGTCATCTTCACGCCTCTTCCGAAGACCCTGTCCACCGACATGAAGATCGTCGTGCCGATCGGTCGTGCTATGAAAGCAAGAGAGAAGATCGCAAACGAGTACAGCGTCCCCGCTACCGGATCATGGTGCGGGAAGATCAGCTTCGGGAACACGACCACCGAGGCAATCGCATAGACGAAGAAGTCGAAATATTCCGAAGTCCGCCCGATGATGACGCCGATGGCAATATCACCGGGGTTGAGCGTTTGTTTGCGCGGATCGGACAAGCCGGAAGCTGCCTGCGCTGCCATCTTGGAAACCATCCTGCCATCGCCTATTCATGCAAAATGCTATATGAAGCTGCTTGCCGATAAAAGGTATCTCTGCCGCGACATCCCGCCCCGCGACATGCCGTCCTATGTCGTCGCGGAAGAAAATTGCGCAATGTCGTTGGGGTGGAGGAACAGAAGCGGAGGCCTGGATGTCAGGCCCGTTTTCAGCGAGGTCGGGACATTGAGCCGTTTTCGCCTTCCTTTTCTCGGGCTGCCGGCATTGCTCCTAATCGGCGGATGCGATCCGGTCGTGCTTGCACCGGCAGGCGACATCGCCATGCAGCAGCGCGACATCCTTCTGCAATCCGTTGTTCTCATGCTTCTGATCATCGTTCCGGTCATGGTCGCCACAGTAATTTTTGCCTGGCGCTACCGGAAGGCAAGGAAGGCGCGTTACGAGCCCGACTGGGATCACTCCATGCATCTGGAACTGATGATCTGGTCGGCGCCGCTGCTGATCATCGTGTGCCTTGGCGCGATCACCTGGGCGGGGACACACCTGCTCGATCCCTTCCGCCCGCTGGACAGGATATCCAGGCATACGAGGGTCACGGAGGAGCACAAGCCGCTCGTCGTCAACGTCGTCGCGCTCGACTGGAAATGGCTGTTCATTTACCCCGAATACGGCGTCGCGTCCGTCAATGAGCTGGTTGCACCCGTGGACCGGCCGATCGATTTCCGGATCACGTCCTCGGCGGTCATGAATTCGTTCTACGTTCCGGCGCTAGCCGGAATGATCTACGCAATGCCAGGCATGCAGACGCAACTGCATGCCGTGATCAACAAGCCCGGCGCCTACAAGGGATTTTCCGCGAACTACAGCGGAGCAGGTTTCTCCGGAATGCGCTTCGCATTCCACGGGACGAGCGACGGTGATTTCGACAAGTGGGTCGATGCGGCAAGACAAGGTTCGGACACGCTCGACCGCGCAACCTACCTCGACCTCGAGCGGCCAAGCGAGAACGTGCCGGTTCGCCATTTCTCCAGCGTCGACCCCGATCTGTTCGAAGCCATCGTGAACATGTGCGTGGATTCGAGCAAGATGTGCATGAACGACATGATGGCCATCGACGCCGACGGTGGCCTCGGCATAGCTGGCGCACGCAATACGCTGCCGGTCTCGGCCGACAGCAGGCGTGGCCCCGGCGCCGTATTCGGGCCGCAGCCGTCATATGTCGGCAGCATCATCTGCACGACCGACAACCCGAGCGGCCTCGTTGCGTCGGATCTGCCGAGGCCCGGCGTGCCGCCGATCGACGCCGAGTTCAATCGCCCGCTGCTGCAGACATCAACTGCAGCGTCCGCCGACCAATCCGATTCCTGAGACCCTTCCGGATCATGTTCGATTCCTCATTCTCCCAGATCGTTTTCGGCAGGTTGACGCTGGAGTCGTTGCCGATCCACGAGCCAATCCTTGTCGTGACTTTCATCGTCGTCGCAGTGCTGGGTACAGCCCTGCTCGCTGCGATCACCTGGTTCCGCTGGTGGGGCTATCTCTGGCATGAGTGGTTCACCAGCGTCGATCACAAGCGCATCGGCGTGATGTACATGGTGCTCGGCATCGTCATGCTTCTGCGCGGCTTTGCCGATGCGATCATGATGCGTCTGCAGCAAGCCCTCGCCTTCAATGGCTCGGAAGGCTACCTGCCGCCGCATCACTATGACCAGATATTCACGGCGCACGGCGTCATCATGATCTTTTTCGTGGCGATGCCGCTGGTCACCGGGTTGATGAACTTCGTCGTTCCGCTACAGATCGGGGCGCGCGACGTGGCGTTTCCGTTCCTCAACAATTTCAGCTTCTGGATGACGACGGCGGGCGCGCTGCTGATCATGGCGTCGCTGTTCATCGGTGAGTTCGCGAAGACCGGCTGGCTCGCATATCCGCCGCTTTCCGGTATTGAATACAGTCCCGATGTCGGCGTCGACTACTGGATATGGGGCCTGCAGATTGCGGGCGTCGGGACGACCCTTTCGGGCATCAATCTGATCGCCACCATCGTGAAGATGCGCGCGCCCGGCATGACGATGATGAAGATGCCCGTCTTCACATGGACGTCGCTCTGTACCAACGTCCTGATCGTCGCCGCCTTCCCAGTGCTGACGGCCGTTCTGGTGCTGCTGACTCTGGACCGCTACCTCGGCATGAACTTCTTCACCAGCGGGTTTGGCGGCAACCCGATGATGTATGTGAACTTGATCTGGATATGGGGACATCCCGAGGTCTACATACTGATCCTGCCGGCATTTGGCGTCTTCTCCGAGGTCGCCGCGACCTTCTCGGGAAAGCGGCTGTTCGGCTACACTTCGATGGTCTACGCCACCATCGTCATCACCATCCTCTCCTACCTCGTCTGGTTGCATCACTTCTTCACGATGGGTTCTGGGGCCAGCGTGAACTCGTTCTTCGGCATCACGACGATGATCATCTCGATCCCGACGGGCGCGAAGCTCTTCAACTGGCTGTTTACGATGTATCGCGGGCGCATCCGTTTCGAGGAACCGATGATGTGGACGGTCGCCTTCATGCTGACCTTTGTGATCGGCGGGATGACCGGTGTCATGCTGGCGGTGCCGCCCGCCGATTTCGTGCTGCACAACAGCCTTTTCCTCGTCGCGCATTTCCACAACGTCATCATAGGTGGAGTTGTGTTCGGCATGTTCGCCGGCATCAGCTACTGGTTCCCTAAGGCTTTCGGCTTCAAGCTCGACCCGTTTTGGGGCAAGGTTTCGTTCTGGTTCTGGGTTGTCGGCTTCTACGTCGCCTTCATGCCGCTCTATCTGCTTGGCTTCATGGGCGTAACGCGTCGGCTGCGCCAGTTCGACGATCCGTCGCTTCAGATCTGGTTCGTGATCGCCGGGTTCGGCGCGTTCCTGATCGCAATCGGCATCGCGGCCTTTCTGGTGCAGATTTTTGTCTCCATCCGCAACCGCAAGGCCCTGGCCGACCTCACCGGCGATCCGTGGGACGGGCGTACGCTGGAATGGTCGACGTCGTCACCGCCGCCCGCATACAACTTCGCTTTCACGCCTGTCGTTCGCGACAATGATGCGTGGTGGGATATGAAGCGGAATGGATACGCCAGGCCGCTGGAAGGGTTCAGGCCGATCGTAATGCCGCGCAACACGGGTGCCGGCGTCGTGCTCGCCGGCCTGAGCCTCGTGCTCGGTTTCGCGCTGGTGTGGTATATCTGGTGGCTTGCTGCGCTATGCTTTGTGAGCCTGCTCATCGTCGCGATCGGGCACACGTTCAACTACAATCGCACGGCGGATTTCCCGGCCAAGACAATCGCCGATACTGAAGCCGAGCGTACCCGCCTTCTCGCCGATGCGGGAGTTGCCTCATGAGCGAGTTCTCCGCGGATCGGTCAACCGGCAAGCCGATATTCTTCCTAGAGGACGAGCATGCACATGCCGAAGGCGGCAGCACCATGCTGGGCTTCTGGATCTACCTGATGAGCGACTGCCTCATCTTCGCGATGCTGTTCGCCACCTTCGGCGTGCTGGGCGGAAGCTATGCAGCAGGACCTTCGCCGCGCGATCTGTTCGACCTGAACCTGATTGCGCTGAACACATCCATGCTGTTGCTGTCGTCGCTAACCAACGGCTTTGCGATGCTGGCCATGGCAAAGGGAAAGGTTCAGGCAACGCAGTTCTGGCTTGCGGTCACGGTCCTGTTCGGTATCGCCTTCGTCAGCATCGAGGTCTACGAATTCCATCACATGATCGCGGAAGGGGCCACGCCGCAACGCAGCGCCTTCCTGTCTTCCTTCTTCACGCTGGTCGGAACGCATGGGTTGCACGTCACCTTCGGTATGATCTGGATGGTGACGCTGATGGTGCAACTCGGTCAGCGCGGATTGATCGAGGCCAACCGGCGGCGCATGACCTGCCTGGCCATGTTCTGGCACTTCCTCGATGTAATCTGGATCGGCGTTTTCACATTCGTATATCTGATGGGGATGCTGCGATGAGCCGCCCAAATCTTGACCAACACACAGGGGCTGGACATCCGGAGGGTACGCTTGGCGGATACCTGACGGGTTTTGCGCTTGCAGCTGTCCTGACAGCCATCCCGTTCTGGCTTGTCATGGGTGAGGTGTTCGAAAGCAGAACGGTAACCGCGCTCATCATCATGGCATTCGCCATGGTGCAGATCGTTGTTCACATGGTCTTCTTTCTGCACATGAATCCACGCTCCGAAGGAGGGTGGATGCTTCTGGCGCTCGCCTTCACCGTAATCGTCGTGGTCATCACGCTGGCGGGTTCAATATGGGTCATGTACCACCTCAACAGCAACATGATGCCCGGCCTGCATGAGATGAGTCAGGTGCCGTGACCACGGCTGCCGGCACGTCGGACGATGGACGTGCCAATGGTCGATCAGGCAGAATCAAGCAGTTCGCTTTCTGGGCGCTCGTCGCCGCCGGATTTTGCCTCTTTATCGCACTCGGTGTCTGGCAGTTGCACAGGCTTGCGTGGAAGCTCGATCTAATCCAGACCGTCAACGAACGCGTTCATGCCGAAGCTGTCGATGCGCCCGGACCATCGGCCTGGCCGGAACTGAGAGCTGCAGGTGATGCCTATCGCCACGTACGGGTAACCGGGCAATTCACTGGTGCGCCGCCCGCATTCGCGCAGGCTGTCACTCGGCTCGGCCCCGGTTTCTGGGTTTTGGAGCCGTTCCGGACTGACCGTGGTTTCATCGTGCTGGTCAATCGTGGCTTCGTGACCGGCGAAGAGGCCAAGGGCCTGCCGAAGACCAGTCGGGCAGAGGTGACGATGACCGGGTTGCTTCGCATTACAGAGCATGGTGGCGGATTTCTCAGGAGAAACGATCCCGGTGCGGATCGCTGGTATTCCAGGGATGTCGCCGCGATTGCCGCAGCCCGTGGCCTGGACGACGTCGCTCCCTATTTCATCGACGCAGATGCTTCTTCGGAACGAGCTGATGTTCCGGTTGGCGGGCTCACCGTGGTAACGTTCCGCAATCACCACCTCATTTACGCGCTCACCTGGTTCGGACTGGCTGGAATGCTCGCCGGCTGGACGATTTTTCTGCTACGGCAGCGGCTGAAGTAGCGGCAGGTTGTCTTCCTCGCCCGGTCGTGGCCCGCTATGGTCCGGCTCGGAGCGCCGATGCGCTCTGCCAGTGCGTGGGAGGATCAGGATGGATCATCGGCAGGGCAAGCCGGCTTGGGTGGGCATCGAAGGCGGACGCTTTGCGGAGCGCATTAGTCACAGGCGCTGGCTGTTTGATCAGGCGATCGGCCTTCTCGATTTTTTCCATCCCGCAAGCTTCAATCCCGCCGGCGGCTTCTTCACGCTGGACGAGGAGGGCCGCCCTTATGGGCCGGAAGGCAGCACAGGAAGCGTACGGCAAATTCACGATACGACGCGGACGGTTCACTGTTTTGCGATAGCCCATCTCATGGGTGTTCCGGGTGCGGATCGTGTCATCGACCACGGAATGCGCTTTCTGCTGGAGCGTCATCGCGACGAAGTCCATGGCGGTTATTTCTGGGGTGTCGACGATGCGGGCGCCACCGATCCCAAGAAGCAGGCCTATGGCATGCGTTCGTCCTTCTTGCTGCATCGTCCGCCAAGGTGGTGGGCCACCCCGACGCCGACCGACTGCTCGCAGATGTCACGGAAGTCCTGTTCAACCGGTTCTGGGACAAGAGCGCCGGCGCGACGACCGAAGAGTACGCAGCCGACTGGGCAACGATCAGCGACTATCGCGGCCAGAACTCGAACATGCACCTTACCGAGGCGCTCATGGCCGCTTTCGAGGCGACCGGTGACGCGACCTATCTCGACATGGCCGGCAGCATAGCATCGCTCATTATCGACAGGCATGCGCGCGAGCAGGGGTGGCGCGTCGCAGAACATTTTACCCGTGACTGGCAGGTCGACCGCAATTATGAGGGCGATCCGACCTTCCGGCCCGCCGGCACAACGCCAGGACACGCGCTGGAATGGAGCCGGTTGCTGGTCCAGCTATGGGAGCTTTCGGATCGCAACGCCGCCTGGCAGATCGAAGCGGCGCGCAACCTCTTTTTAAAGACGGTCGATATCGGATGGGACCGCAGGACCGGCGGCTTCTACTACACGCTCGACTGGCAGGACCAGCCTTCACGCCCCGATCGTTTCTGGTGGCCGTGCGCGGAGGGGATTGGCGCCGCCGCCGTGCTTGGCGCTGTCGATCCGGATCCCCGGTTCGAAGAATGGTACCGCCGCATCTGGGACTTTACGGCAAACCACCTTGTCGACAGGGGGAATGGCGGATGGTTCCCGGAACTCGATGGTGCGTTGAAGCCGATCAGCAACGTCTTTCGCGGCAAGCCGGATCTCTATCACGCGCTCCAGGCGTGCCTGATCCCATTGCTGCCTCCGGATGGCAGTATCACCCGTGGGCTCATCAATGGCTTGTCCGATGTCTGAGGCTGCCGGCGCTCAGACCAGCGGGGTCGCGTAGACCGGCGTCGGAATTCCTTCCATGCGTGCCTTGATCTGCATCGCGACGAATTTCGAGAAGAAGCGCTGCAGCGCCAGATTTCCGCCTTGGAACCAGAGGTTCTCCTGCGCGACAGGCTTGTACATGTTGCGTAGTTCGCCGTGCCAGGGACCCGGATCGTGGCGTGTGCCCGAGCCAAGCCCCCAGCAAGTGCCTATGGCGTCGGCTACCTCGCGCGACACGATGGATGCCACGACCTCGTGCATCGACTGGAAGCCGGTCGACAGGATGATCGTGTCCGCCTCGATCAGGGAACCGTCAGCGAAACGGATGCCGTTCTGCGTCAAGGCCTCGATTTCCTGTCCCGCCTTGATGCCGATTTCGCCATCAATGATCAATTGTGACGCGCCGACATCGACATAGTAGCCGGAACCTGTGCGATACGCCTTCATCATCAGGCCTGTTTCATCAGGGCCGAAGTCGAGAAGGAAACCCGTGTCCTGCAACTGCCTGTAAAAGTCGGCGTCCTTTGCGCGTATCCTGTCGTACAGTGCCTTCTGCTTCTGAGGCTGCAGCGCAAAGGGCGTAGCGGCGGCTATCATGTCGGCCTTGTCGACATCGATGCCATCGGCAACGGCCTGTTCGGAGTAGATGTCGAAGGCCATTTCCATCAGCGTTTCGGAACGAACCACCGTGGTTGGAGAGCGCTGCACCATGGTGACGTCGGCACCCGCCTCCCAGAGGTCGACAGCGACGTCGTGGGCCGAACTTGCGGCGCCAATGACCGCGACTTTCCGGTCCTTGAATTTCGACCCATCGAAGTACTGGCTTGAGTGCAGGAGCTGCCCGTCGAATGCGGCAGCGCCGGGAAGATCGATCATCTTTGGCGGACCATACGCGCCTGTCGCGAAGACAAGCTGCGTCGGCCTTAGCGTCATGGGCTTCCCGTCGCGTACAAGGTCGACGGTCCAGCGTTTGCCGACATCGTCGAACCGCGCCGAGACGCATTCGGTGCCGCCCCAATAGGTGAGCTCCATCACCTTCACATACATCTCCAGCCAATCGCCCATCTTGTCCTTGGGCGTGAAGACCGGCCAGTTGCCGGGGAAGGGGAGATAGGGGAGGTGATCGTACCAAACGGGATCGTGCAGGACGAGCGAGCGGTAGCGGTTGCGCCACGAATCGCCTGCCTTTGCATTCTTCTCGACGATGACCGTGGGAACGCCAAGCTGCCTGAGGCGCGCGCCCAGCATGATGCCGCCCTGGCCGCCGCCGATGATCAGGCAATAGGGATCCGTGCCGCTTTCAAATGCCTCTTCCTCCTCGACGCGGCGTTCCGTCCATGTCTTGCGCTTGCGGTCGGCACCGTGGCGTACGCCCATCGGGCGCGTGAAGCCGATCTTTTCCTCATGCCCGTCCAGCGATTGCAGGGTTGTGAGGATCGTTCGGCATTTGCCACCTTCAAGCGTGAAGATGCCGCTGCCCTTGCCAGCACCAGTCTTGAAGCTGAACCAAGCCTCGACTGGCTCCGAACCAGAGCCAGACGCCAATGTCACTTGCCATCCGGACGGCTTTGTCGCGCCAAGCGTGGCGGCGAGCATCGCCCTTATGGCGTCCTTGCCCTCCATGGTCTTGATGTTCCAGGTAAGGGCAAGGAAGTCGCGCCAGTAACAATCGTCGGCAAACAGAGCCAACACGCTGTCCAGATCGTTTTTCGCCAGTGCTTCTGCGAGGTCGGACAGCCATGCGGCAGCCTTTGCTGATGGTGATGTTTCGTGCATTCAGTCTGAACTCCAGGCTTGGCCGCAGGTCGTGGCGCAAAGCAATCTCAGTCGCCAAGCGGCTCGAGAACCCGTCCCTTTCGGTGGTTCAGAACCGTGTACTTGATGCGTCGCAGTGTCTCGCGTGATGCCGGGTCGAGCCGATAACCTATCGCGGTGGATACGAGATCGATGATTGCAAGAAACGCATAGCGAGAAGCAGTGGGTTTCAAGGGGTCAGGGAATTCAGGAATGTCGACTGTCAGCGCGACGTCAGCCTCTGCCGCGAGATCGGAATCCGGCGCGGTGATCGCGATCGCCTTGGCCCGGTAGTGCTTGGCAAGCGTCACGGATTCAACGACCTCCCGCGTACGCCCCGTGCTTGAAATGGCGATCACGACGTCGTTCGGCTTCAGCGTCGAGGCCATCATCTTCATAAAGTACGGGTCCGAATGTGCCGAGACGACGATACCGTAGCGAAAAAGACGATTCTGCGTCTCCTGCGCCAGCGCAGTCGAGCTTCCACCAAGGCCAAACACAACCACCTGATGGGCGCTTGCAAGGAGCTCGGCGCTGCGCAACACGTCGGCCGGGTTGACGCTGCGCTCGACGAGCGTCAACGCCTTCCTGGCCTCGCCGAACACGACGTTCCAGAGCGGAGAGCCGTCCTCGCTCGGTTCAGGCGGCGGAAGGGGAGAAAGGTAAAGCCGCCCGACGACAACGCTTTGGGCGAGCTTCAGCTTGAAGTCGCGAACGCCATCGCAGCCGATGGCGCGGCAAAAACGCGTCACAGTCGGCTCGCTTACATCCGCGCGCTTCGCGATCTCGGCATTGGAAGCGTCAACGGAAAACGTGACGTCAGCCAGAACGACATCCGCGACGCGGCGCTCGGCTGGCCGCAGTTCGCTGTAAGAATCCCTTATCTGTGAAAGGATGTCCGGGATCGGCTTGGCAGCATGGTCCCGCGTGTCGCCGCCTCGTCCGGCGACGTGATCGGCCCTTGTCGCAGATGCATCGAATCCAGCTTCTGTCATCGCGTCCGCTCGTGACCTCTCCCAAATAGACTAAGCCGAAACTTACGCGGATGATGTAGGAAACTTACAGGCATGACAAGACAGAAAAGCGTTATAATCTGCTGGAATTTGGATTCTTGGCTTTTGCATCGCGGCAGGCTTGACTCATTTAGTCGGATAGTTACAAACTGGGGAAATTGCGATCCGGACAACGAGATCGCTGCGTCGATCAGGGGACGGCGGTGGAATGACAGGCGAGAATACCGATCAGCCGAAACTGCGGGTCAAGAACGCCACGAAGGTGTACCAGACGCGTTCGGGCGACCTGCTCGCAATCGACCGTTGCTCGGTCGATATCAGGGCCGGCGAGATCGTCTCTATCGTCGGTCCGTCCGGATGCGGGAAGACCACGCTGCTATGGTCAATGTCGGGGCTGCACGGGCTGACGGCGGGTGAAGTTCTTCTCGGCGGGAAGCCCGTGACCGGGCCCAATCCTGAAATCGGCATGGTCTTTCAGGAGGCCAATCTGCTGCCTTGGCGCAACCTTGACGCCAACATCAATTTTCCGTTCGAGATAAAGGGCACCAGGCCTGATCGCGTCTGGATCGACGAGTTGTTGAATCGGGTCGGTCTCGAGGGATTCGGCGGCCGGTTCCCGCGCGAACTTTCAGGCGGAATGCAGCAGCGCGCGGCGCTTGTGCGGGCACTTTCCTACAAGCCTTCGGTGCTGCTGATGGATGAGCCTTTCGGGGCGCTCGACGCTTTCACGCGCGAGGAAATGAACAGGTTGGTCGAGGAGATATGGCTGGATACGCCGACGACCATCGTCCTCATCACCCATTCGATCGAGGAAGCCATTTTCCTGTCGGATCGGATCGTGGTGCTGAGTTCGCGCCCGGGCCGGGTGGCAAACATCTACGACGTGAACTTTCCGCGTCCGCGATCGCTGGAGATCATGTCGACCAAGGAGGTGTTCGACCTGACCAACGCGATCAAGAGAGAAATCGTCGGTAAGCAGCAGAGCCGTTTTGCGCAACCGGCAGCAGTCCAGCCGGCGGCGGAGTGAGGATCCCGTGAGCGAAACCGACGCAATTCCCGAATTCAAGGGCAGGGCCGGCGCCGGCGGCGATGTTGGCATCACGAACATGTCGGCCCTGACTTCGGGGCCTGGCATCAAATCGGTCCGCGAGGTGCTGGCCATCCTGCTCGTCGCCGTCATCATCATCGGCGGCACCGAACTGCTGCTGAACATTTTCCAGGTTCCGCAATACGTCCTGCCGAAGCCGAGCGAGATAGCTGTTGCGCTTGTAACGGAGTTTCCGCTGATCGCTCCTCATCTGGGACATACGCTGGTGGAGCTTTTCGCGGGCTTTGCGATCGGCGCGACCGTCGGCCTGATCCTTGCAGGCGTCATCACCCAGTTTCCCTTCGCCGAGAAGATCGTGACGCCCTATATCCTGCTTCTGGTCACGACGCCGATGCTGGCCCTTGTTCCTCTGCTCATCCTGCGCTTCGGCTTTGGGTATGAGCCGCGCATCATCGCGGTCGCGCTGGCGGCCGGCCCGATGGTGATGATCAACGCCGCGACGGGTTTTCGCCGCGTCGACGCCGGCAAGATCGCGCTTGCCCGTTCCTATGGTGCGTCCACCTTCCAGATTTTCTGGAAGGTTCGCGCGCCGATGGCGTTGCCCATGATCTTTGTCGGCCTGATGGTCGGTTCGATCTTCGGCCTGCTCACCGCAGTTGGCGCCGAAATGGTGGGTGGCGGCTTCGGCCTCGGCAACCGCCTCACATCCTATTCGTCCATGATCCAGATGCCGCAATTCTTCGCGGTGGTCCTGATCCTCTCCATACTGGGCATTCTCATCTACGTGACGTTCTTCCTGCTCGGGAAGAAGTTCGCGAGCTGGGAAGCCTGAGTCATGCCTGTCGCCGGGAGGAAGTGGCGACAGGAGTAGTCCAGAGAAACGAACTCGTAGGGGTAACTGAAATGATGAATCGCCGTATATTCCTTCAGGTCTCCGCAGCGGGCGTGGTGACAGCCACCACGCTTGGGCGTCCGCGCCTCGCCCAGGCGGAGGCTTATTCCAAATTCACGTGGATCTCGCCGCGCGGCACGCTCGAAGTGCTCGACGACTATCCGTTCTGGATAGGCAAGAAGATGGGCTACTTCTCCAAGGACGAGCTTGGCATCGACGTGGATATGCAGCCCGGTCCGTCGGACGGCACCGCCACGGTCAAGTTCGTGGATGTGGGCCAGGCCGACATGGGCTTCCCTTCTCCCGGCGTGTTCTCGTTTGCCCTCGAGAACGGCATGAAGCTGAAATCCGCATTCCACATGGGCGCGAAGGACACCTTCAGCCTCGCCTTCCGCAAGGGAGAGGGCACGAACGACCTCAAGACGCTGGAAGGCAAGACCATCCTTCTCGGCTCGGCGGCGTGGCAGTCGATCGTCGACCCGATGCTCGGCGTCCAGGGCGTCGACATCACCAAGGTGAAGTATGTCGAGGCTGGCTGGCCGACTTGGGCGACCGCCTTGAAGGCCGGACAGGGCGACGCGGCCCTGTCGTGGGAAGGCCTGCGCGCCGAATGGATCGGCAGCGGGCTGGACTTCGAGTACTGGCTTGGCGTGCAGCGCTCGCCGCTCTTCGCGAACACGTTTGTCGTGCGCGCCGCCGACCTCGACGATCCGGACAAGAAGGCATTTCTGGACAAGTATCTGCGTGGATGGGCGATGGGCCTTGAGTTCGGCTACCAGAACCCGCGTGCGGCCGTCGAAGCCGTATTCGAGCAGTTCCCGACGCTTGCCTCCAACATTGGTCCGGAGCTGGGCGTGACATCCATCCTGCAGCAGATCGCGGTCTTCCGCGGCGACATGGACAAGCGCAAGGGCTGGGGCGATCACGACATGGCCCAGTGGCAGACCTTCTTCGACGAGATCTACAAGCTCAAGCAGGTCTCCAATCCGATCAAGGCCGAGGACGTCTGCTCTAACGACTGCATCGCGGCGGCTAACGACTTCGATCATGCGAAAGTCAAGGCCGATGCGGACGGCTACAAGCTCAGCGATGCGTTCGCGGCGATCGATGTGGAGAAGATCAAGGCGCATCTCTACGACCAGGCCGTTCCGGGCTGATCGTAGACCGCAACAAGGCGGGCGGCGATAGCCGCCTGCCAGTATGACCATTGCATCGGGAGGGCCGTATGGCTGACAAGGTAAGAGTTCTCGTCGTGGGGCTTGGCAATATGGGCGCGTCCCATGCCAGCGCATATCATCGCAATCCGGGCTTCGAGATTGTCGGTCTCGTCAGCCGGACGATCAAGTCGAAGCCGATACCCGATGAATTGAAGGGTTACCCGCTTTTCGAGAACTACGAGGAAGCGCTCGCAGCCACGAAGCCGGATGCCGTGTCCATCAACACATGGCCGAATACGCATGCGGAATATGCCATGAAGGCGTTGAACGCCGGCGCGCATGTGTTCATGGAAAAGCCGCTTGCCACCAACATCGAGGATGCGGAAGCGGTCGTCAAACTCGCCCGCGAGAAGAACAAGAAACTGGTGCTCGGCTACATCCTGCGGGTTCATCCCAGCTGGGTGAAATTCATCGAGTTGGGCAAGACGCTCGGCAAGCCACTCGTGATGCGGCTCAACCTCAACCAGCAGAGCAACGGGCCGGCCTGGGCCTGGCACAAGAACCTGATCGACAGCCTGATCCCGATCGTGGATTGCGGTGTGCATTATGTGGACGTGATGTGCCAGCTCACGGATGCCAAGCCGGTGCGCGTTCACGGCATCGGCGCCAAACTGTGGGAGGACGCGGCAAAGCAGAATTACGGCCACCTCCATGTGACTTTCGACGACGGTTCGGTCGGCTGGTATGAGGCGGGCTGGGGGCCGATGATGAGCGAAGAGGCTTTCTTCGTGAAGGATGTCGTCGGACCGAAGGGCGCCGTCTCGATCGTTCCGGGCCACTCCGAAGGCAAGGACCAGCTTGCCGATGTTTCCGACTCGGCGGACATCGACCGTCACACCAAGACGGATGCGATCCGCTACCATCACGCTGAGGTCGGTCCTGACAAGAACTTCGTCAAGAAGGACGAGATGTTCAACATGACGGACGAGCCTGGGCATCAGGAACTGTGCGACCGGGAACAGGCCTTCTTCCTCAAGGCCATCCAGGAAGACCTCGATCTCAGCGAGTCGATGGATGCAGCGGTAAACAGCCTGCGCATTGTGCTCGCGGCAGAGCAATCCATAAACGAGAAGCGGGTCGTCGAACTGGCCTGATCCGCACTATTGCATCGACATGCGGAGCGGGCCGCTGGTCCGCCCGATGCCGGTCGAACCAACCGGAGAAATTCGATGAGTGAATCGGCAGCCGAACGAGATTTCGATCTCGTTCTCACGGGTGGCCGTGTTCTCGACGAGCGCAACGGCGTGGACGATGTGCTGGACGTGGCCGTCATATCCGGCCGTATCGCCGCAGTGGGCACGAACCTGTCGGTACGTGGCCGAAATGTGCAGGATGTCAGTGGCGCCATTGTTGCGCCCGGCCTGATCGACATCCACACCCATGTCTATCACAAGGCTACCTCCCTCAGCGTTGATCCGGGCTTCATATCGCGACGCTCGGCGACCACAACGCTGGTCGATGCAGGCAGCGCGGGGGCAGGAAATTACGACGGATTCCGCGACTATGTGATGACGCATTGTCCCTATCGCATCTTCGCTTTTCTCAACATCTCGTTTCCAGGAATCTTCGGCTTCGACAAGGGCGTCTCGATCGGCGAAGCGACGCTGCGCCACATGCTGCCGGTCGATCGCTGCGTCGCCAAGATCGAGGCGAACCGGGATCGCATCATCGGTGTGAAGGTGCGCATTGGCGGACCCGTCACCGGCGAACTCGGGTTGGGAGCGCTGGAACTGGCGCTTGAGGCAGCGAACGCCGTCAACCTGCCGCTGATGACGCATATAGGCACGGCGCCGCCAAG
The DNA here is from genome assembly GCA_019635775.1 of Rhizobiaceae bacterium. GTDB lineage: Bacteria > Pseudomonadota > Alphaproteobacteria > Rhizobiales > Rhizobiaceae > Mesorhizobium_K. Next base: position 158,145 of record JAHBYU010000001.1, read on the forward strand.
CTATGCCGATGTCGTGTCGATGCTGCGGCCGGGCGATATTCTTACACACTGTTTCCGCCCGGCTCCCAACAGCGCGCTCGGCGACGACGGGCGTGTCCTGCCCGAAGTGCGCGCAGCACGCGAGCGTGGCGTGCTGTTCGACATCGCACACGGCATGGGCGCGTTTGGCTATGAAACGGCGGAAGGTGCGCTTGCCGACAACTTCCTGCCCGACCTCATCTCATCGGACGTGCATGTGATCGCAGTCGAAGGGCCGGGCTACGACCTGCTGCATACGATGAGCAAGCTGTTGAATTGCGGCCTGTCGTTGCCCGATGTGATCGGCATGTCCACGAGCCGTCCGGCGCTGGCGATCCGCAAGCCCGAGATTGGTCATCTGGGCGTGGGGGCACCAGCCGATATCACCGTCCTGAAGCAGGTTGAAAGCAACTATGTATTCGAAGACGTGGTCGGGGCGAGAAGACAGGGAACGACCCTGTTGCAACCCGTCTCGGTCTACATCGCGGGCAAGTCGATGGAGTTGGCGCACCGACCTTTCGAGGAACCGTTCATCCTGAGCGGTTCCTGTTGCGGACACAGCCACTGACGGGGGATGGAAGCGTGAGTTACAAGGCCATCTACACCTACGCATGGGATCTGGCGGAAACCGGCGTTGCTGCAGCTACGGAAGAGTTTCGCACTCTTGGCCTGGATACCGTGACGATCGCGGGAAGCTACCATGCCGGCAAGTTCATGCGTCCGCATGGCGAGGCCGGAAAAGTCTATTTCCCGGATGACGGCACCGTCTATTTCAAGGCCGACCCGTCGCGCTATGGCGCGATCAAGCCGGTTCCGAACGGCCCACTCGGTGATCGCGACATGCTGCGTGAACTCATTGACAACGGGAGCATGTCCGTCAACGTCTGGCTCGTACTGCTGCACAACACGCGGCTTGGCATGGCCCATCCGGCTTCGGTGGTCCGCAACGCTTTCGGCGATCCTTACTACTACAATCTCTGTCCGTCCGCGCCGGAAGCGCGTGCCTATGCGATCGGCCTCGCCAAGGACGTCACGGAAAACTATCCGGTACGGGGAATTTCCGTCGAGGCTCCCGGTTTCACCCCTTACGCGCATGGGTATCACCACGAATTCGCGCTTATGAAGTCAAATGCGTGGCTGGAGAATATGCTCGGACTTTGCTTCTGCGAGCATTGCATTTCCGGCGCAGAAAAGGCCGGCATCGATGCGCGCCGCTTCAAGGCAGAGGTCGCAGGCGATTTGGCAGTCTATCTGGACAGCGATATCGACTATCCCGACGACATGGCGCAGGCGTTCTGGCGCGCCGACATCGCGACGCATGACGATCTGCGGCGCTATCTGGATTTCCGAAGAGGCGTTGTCACATCCCTGATCGCGGAAATCCGGGCCAGCGTCCGCAGGGATGCCGAGGTGGCCGTTATTCCGTCGGTAGCCCGGCCGACAGGCGGGTGCTGGTATGAGGGCAGCGATCTGGCCGCCTTCGCCGACAATGCCGGTATCATCGAAGCCTGTTTCTATGAGCCGGCAGCAGAGCGCGTTAAGGCGGACCTGTTCGACATCAGGCGGCGCACAAAAGGGAAGGGCACGTTACGTGGCATCCTGCGGCCCTCTCATCCCGATATTTCGAACAAGGGCGAGTTCCTCGAAGCCGTATCCGCGCTGCGCGCGGGCGGAGTGGAGGAACTCGCATTCTACAACTGGGGACATTTGCGCCGGGCGAACCTCGCCTGGATTGGCGATGCCCTGCGAGGTTCGGCATGAGCGGACAGTTTTCCGGCAAGACAGTCGCTATCACCGGTGCGGCGGGCGGTATCGGCCAATGGCTTTGCCGTTTCTTCGGTCGCGACGGAGCAACAATCGCTGCGCTCGACCGCAGCGACAAGGTGGAAGCGCTTGTCCGGGAGCTGTCCGGCGAGGGTATCCAGGCGAAGGCCGCCCTTGCCGACATCGCATCGACGGAACAGGTGCAGAAGGCATTCGCGTCGTTTGGTGATGTGCACCTGCTGATCAACAACGCAGGCGTTTCGCGCCATCCCACGCTTGCGGTTACCGATCCGGCAGGCTGGGAGGCCGACATGGCATCGAACCTAAACGGCGCCTATACCTGTTCCCACGCGGTCCTCCCCCAGATGATGGAGCGCCGCGCGGGTTCCATCGTCAATGTGGGCTCGGTCAACGGTTTGTCCGCGCTCGGCGATCCGGCCTACAGCGCGGCTAAGGCCGGAATGATCGCAATGACGAAGGCGATCGCAATGGAATACGGGCGCTACGGGATCCGCGCCAACTGCGTCCTGCCGGGTACGGTGCGCACGCCGATCTGGGACGAGCGCAAGGCAAAGGACCCGAATGTGCTCAAACAGCTGGAACGCTGGTATCCGCTCGGTCGCATCGTCGAGCCGGACGAAGTGGCACGCGTCATAGCCTTCCTGGCGTCGGATGCTGCCAGCGCCATTACCGGGGTTGCCCTGCCGGTGGATTGCGGCCTGACCGCCGGCAACATCGTCATGGCACGTGAACTGACGCTCGAGGATTTCTGAGGGAGCATGAAGATGAACCGTTTGCGTATCGGAGTGATCGGCCTTGGATGGTTTGGTGAGATCCATGCGGAGACCATCGCGGGGATTCCGAATTTCGAACTGAAGGCGCTGTGTACGCGCACGCCTGACAGGCTGGAGGCGATGGGCGAGAAGTTCGGCGTGACAAAGCTTTATCGCGACTACAACGACATGCTCGCCGATCCCGAGATCGATGCGGTGTCGGTGTGCACCATGTGGGACCATCATCGCGAGCCGGCCATTGCCGCACTGAACGCCGGCAAGCACGTGTTCCTCGAAAAACCGATCGCTTCGACGGTGGAGGACGCGAAGGCCATCACCGCAGCCTCAAAGGGGTCGAAGGGTATTCTCTTCATCGGTCATGTCGTGCGTTTCAATCCACGCTATCGCATGGCGAAACAGGCGATCGACGAGGGACGTATCGGCAAGATCGTGGCGATGTCGTCACGACGCAACATTCCGGCTGCCTGGACGCCAACCATTCTCAACAAGATCGGGCCGATCGTCGGCGATGCCATCCACGACACCGACATCATGCTGTGGTTCACGGGTGATCGGGTGGTGTCGACCTATGCCCAGACGACCGATGTCCGCGGCCTGAAGTTTCCCGACATCGGCCAGACCATGTATCGCTTTGCGGGCGGCGCCACCGCTACCCTCGAAACGGTCTGGTGCATGCCCGAAAAGACGCCGTTCGACATTGACGAACGCATGTCCATCATCGGAACCGATGGCATCATCCACGTACAGGATACGTTCCCCAACCTCGGAATAGTGGATGGCAACCGGCTGCATTCGCCCGACACGACCTACTGGCCGATGTTCAACGGCGTGCGTGGTGGGGCTTTGCGCGACGAGTTCAGCTACTTCGCCGATTGCGCGCTGAACGGAAAGCCGGTGACGATCGGTACGCCGGAAGACGCGACAGCAGCACTTGAAGCGACGCTCGCCGCCGAACAGTCCGCGCGCACTGGGAATGTTGTGAGGATATAATGACGCTCGAATACGTCTTCGACCACGTCGGCATAACCACGACCGAGCCGCAGCCGCAAGAGGATTGGGTCGAGGCGAGCAAGATCTGGGTCACCAACCCACGCAATCACCCGGAGCATATCGAGTTCCTGCGCTACAGGGAGGACAGCACGGTCCCGGACGCCGTACGCTACAATCCGCACGTCGCCTATCGCGTGAAGGACCTCAAGCCGCACATTGAGGCTGACGGCGTGGAGATACTGATTCCTCCCTTCGTCGTGGGCGATTTTCTCGAAGTGGTTTTTGTACGCAAACACGGCATGGTTTTCGAGTATATGCGCTATCTTAAGGAGGGCTGGTTCGGAAACTAGAACCGCCCCTCGATAGCTGAGGAATGACAGCCATGACGGAATTGCCGGAAGCCGTGAGAATTCGGCTTGAACCCCTCGACCGAACCCTCGAGACGCTTGAGACGCCTTCCGTTCTGATCGACGCAGATGTGGCCGACGCGAATCTTCGACGCTGGCAGGAACGTTGCGACGAGGCTGGCCTCGCCAACAGGCCGCATATCAAGACGCATCGCTCTGTTGCCTGGGCGTTGCGCCAGGTCGAGCTTGGGGCAAAGGGCATCACTGTCCAGACAGTCGGAGAGGCCGAGGTTATGGTCGACGCCGGCATTGCCGACCTGTTCCTGACCACCATGACATTCGGCGAGGCCAAGCTTGCCCGACTGGGGGCAGTTGCGCGGCGGGCAAATTTGTCCGTGGTGGCCGACAACAGGCCGGCCGTCGATGCTATAGCCGGCGTTGCGAAAGATGCAGCAGCCCAGATCCGTGTCCTGGTTGAATGCGAGACGGGAGCAGGGCGCTGCGGGCTTGCTCACCCCGACGAGATCGCCGAACTGGCGAAATACATTGCCGGCAAGGATGGATTGTCCTTCGGCGGATTGATGACCTACCCGGCCGCCGGCAAGAGACTGCAGGGCGAGCAATTGCTGCAGGGCGCTATCGCCGCCTGCAAGGCAGCCGGGCTCGAGGTGCCAGTCGTGTCCTCGGGCGGCAGTCCCGACATGTGGCTGGATGAGGGTCTCGCCCCCATCACGGAGTATCGCGCAGGTACCTATATCTACAACGACCGGGCCCTGCTGTCGCGACATACGGCCAGCCTTGACCAATGCGCGATGACGGTGCTTGCCACGGTCGTCAGCCGCCCCACACCCGATCGCGCAATCATTGACGCGGGTTCCAAGGCGCTGACCTCCGACCTGCTCGGACTGAACGGATATGGCATGGTGCAGGAGCATCCCGAAGCGATCATCTACCAGCTCAATGAGGAGCATGGTCTGATCGACGTGTCGAAATGTGCCGTCCCGCCGCAAGTTGGCGACCGTATCCACATATTGCCCAACCACACATGCGTGGTCTCGAATCTTTTCGACCGCACGGTCCTGGTGAGTGGCGGCAAGCTCGTCGGCGCATTGCCGGTCGATGCGCGCGGCAAGTCGAACTGAAAGGAAAAACGATGACCAGACAGCATTTTGGAACCTCTCATGTCCCGCTTTCGCCGGCTGTGAGGGCAGGCGATTTCGTTTATGTCTCCGGACAGGTTCCGGTTGTGGATGGCAAGATCATCGAAGGAGGGATAGCCGAGCAGACAACGAAGGTGCTGGAAAACATCTCCTCTGTTCTCAAGCTTGCGGGTTGCGAGATGTCGGATGTGGTCAAGACGACCGCATGGCTGAAGCATGCGGAGGATTTCGCAGGCTTCAATGCGGCCTATGCAAAGTTCTTTCCGACAAATCCGCCGGCGCGTTCCACGGCCGAGTCGCGGCTGATGATCGACATCCTCGTCGAGATCGAGGCTATCGCCTACAAGCCACTGTAGCCAGTTCCGGAGATCGGGGCGCTTCAGCCCCGGAAAGTGTTTTCAGCGATGGAGTCCGGCTTCATCTCGATTGAAAAGCCGGGTGCCTTCGGCGGCATGTAGGCCGCGCTCCTGATGACGCAGGGCTCCAGAAAATGCTCGTGCAGGTGGTCGACATACTCGATCACCCGCCCCTCTTTCGTACCCGACACGGCGATATAGTCGATCATCGACAGATGCTGGACGTATTCGCAAAGGCCAACGCCGCCCGCATGAGGCCATACGGGAAGCTCGTATTTCGCTGCGAGAAGCAGCACGGCCAGCACCTCGTTCAACCCGCCCATCCGGCAGGAATCGATCTGCACGATGTCGATGGCGCCCCCGGCGATGAACTGCTTGAACATGATGCGGTTCTGGCACATCTCGCCTGTAGCCACTTTCATAGGTGCGACGGCGTCGCGGATCTTCCTGTGGCCTGCCACATCGTCCGGGCTGGTCGGCTCTTCGATGAAGAACGGCCTTGAGAATGCCAGTTCCCTCAGCCAATCCACCGCCTGACCGACCTCCCATACCTGATTGGCGTCGATCATCAGGTACCGATCCGGACCGATCACCTCGCAAGCGATGGTTAGCCGGCGGATGTCATCGGCCAGATCGCGGCCAACCTTCATCTTCACATGATTGAAACCGGCGTCGATGGCTTCCTGACAGAGACGGCGCAGCTTGTCGTCGTCGTATCCGAGCCAGCCGGCCGAGGTCGTGTAGCAGGCATAGCCTTCGCGCTCCAAGGTGGAGGTCCGTTCGGCCTTGCCGGCTTCGGCCTTTTTTAGGATAGCCAGTGCTTCGTCACGGGTTATCGCATCGGTCAGGTAGCGGAAGTCGACGATGTCGACGATCTGTTCGGGCGTCATCTCGCCCACCAGTTGCCACACGGGCTTGCCGGCTTCCTTGGCCCAGAGATCCCAGAACGCGTTGACGACCGCCCCAACGGCGAGATGCATGGCGCCTTTGTCGGGACCGATCCAGCGCAACTGGCTGTCGCCGGTGAGGTAGTGCCAGAACTCGCCTGGATTTTCCTTCATCCGGTCGAGGTCCTGCCCGACGACGAGATGGCGCATCGCCTCGATCGCGGCGTAGCAAATCTCGTTGCCGCGCCCGATGGTGAAGGTCAGCCCGTGCCCGGCAAGGCCGGGCCTGTCGGTGTCGAGGATCACATAGGCCGCCGAATAATCGGGATCCGGATTCATCGCGTCCGAACCGTCGAGATGCTGCGACGTCGGAAAACGGAGGTCGAAAACGCGAAGTCCGGTTACGCGTGTCATGTCGGTTATCCCGATTGGCGTGTTGATGCTGGGGCGGTCGTCAGATCGTCCAGCCGCCGTCGATGTTGTAGGCCTGTCCCGTCGTGTAGGTGGCGCCAGCGAGATAGACCACGAGATCGGCGATCTCTTCCGGGGTACCGATGCGCCCGATCGGCTGGCGGGCCACAAAGGCCTTCTTCGCTGCCTCGTAATCGCCCTGCGCGCGCAGACGGTCATCCAGCGACGGGCTTTCGACTGTGCCGGGGCAGATACAGTTGCATCGAATGCCCTTGCCGACGAAGTCCGCTGCAACGGCCTTCGTCAGGCCGATGACAGCCGCCTTGGTCACGCCGTAGGCGAAGCGGTTCGGCACACCTTTTACGCTGCCGGCAACAGACGCGATGTTGACGATGGCGCCGTCCCCGCGCTCCAGCATGCCGGGCAGGACCGCCCGGATGGTGCGGATCATCGAGCGGACGTTGAGGTCGACTGCGAAGTCGAAATCCTTGTCCTGCATTTCGAGGATATTGCCGGCATGCACGAAGCCTGCGCAATTCGCCAGCACGTCGACCTTGCCGATGCCGTCGACGAAGCTCTTAACGGCCTCGTCGGAAAGCACGTCGAGCCTGCCTGTGGTGATGTTCGGGTCCGAGGCGATCTCCGCCAGCCGTTCGGTGTTGACGTCAGTGGCATGGACCACGGCGCCGGCTCGTGCGAAGGCTATCGCAGTCGCTCGGCCAATGCCCTGCGCTGCTGCTGTGACAAGTACGGTTTTTCCGGCGAGGTCACTCATCTCTGGTCCATTCCTGATGTTCAATTCGCGTTGGCTGCCTTCACTGATGCGGCAGGCAGTCAGGCCCTATTTCTTTTCTCGCCGTTCGACAATGTAGATGTGGTCTGCTGCGAGAACGACGTTGCCGCGCTGGTTGATAACTTCCACCCGCTCGACGACGCGACCATGATTTGGCCGCTTCGGATCGTCCTCTTTTGAGGCAATGGTGGTGCGGGTCTTGATCGTGTCACCTATGAAAACGGGCTTGATGAAGCGCAACCGGTCGTAGCCGTAGGAGAAGGCGACCGGATTGACCACGCTTGCCGTCAGTCCGACGCCGATGGAGAACACCATCGTGCCATGTGCGATGCGTTGGCCAAACTCCGTTCCCTTCATGAACTCGGCATCCATGTGGTGCGGAAAGAAGTCGCCGGTGTGCCCTGCATGGACGACGAAGTCGGTTTCAGTGATGGTGCGGCCAAATGTGGTTCGGCCATCCCCGATTTCATATTCCTCGAAGTAGGTGGTCTGTTCCATCAGGGCTTCTTCGCTAAAGGCGTGGCTGGCGCCGCGCTCGATTGATACGCTGCCTCGACAAGCGCCATGGTATTCCAGGCGTCTTCGACCGAGCCGATGAGTATGCTATCCTCGCCGGAGACGAAACGCTGCAGGTTGGCCATGCGCCCGACGAAGCCGTCTGGGAACCATGTGCCCTTGAGCGGGACATCAATCCAAGTGCTTCCACCTCTTGGGTATATTTCTAGGATATCCGGTTCGCCCCGCGGGTAGGCGAGATTGACGCCCAGTTTCAGGTAGGCCGCGCCCTCAGTGCCGCAGACGCGGAATTCGCAGGCCTGGTGTTTGCGACCAAAGGCGTGGTCGTGATTGATCGACAGGTTGCAGCGGACCAGGTCGCCGTAGTCGAGGATGGCGCTTGTTCGGGTCTGGGCGATTTTGTGGTTCGGATGCCCCACCGTCTTTGCGTGTACGCCGGCAGGGTCGCCGAGTACCTGCCGGATCAGGTCGAGATAATGGATGGAGTGAAGGGCGATCTCGACGCGCGGCTCCCGCGCAACGAAATCCCATAGGCTCCAAGGTGTGGAAAGGGCTACGAAGACGTCGAAGTCCACAACGTCGCCGAGCCAACCCTTTGCGATGGCGTCCTTGGGCCAGCATCATCGGCGCAAAGCGAAGCTGGAAATTCACGGCTGCAATGAGGTTCTTTCAGCGGCAGATCTGCAGCAATTCGGTCGCCGCAGCCAGATTGCCTCCCATCGGTTTCTGGATGAGTACGGCGGCCCCATCTGGCAGCGCTTCGAGTACCGTGGCATGGGCTGCGGGTGGCGTGGCAAGATCGAAGATCACGCCTTCCACCGCCGTAGCCTCTTCGACCGATCTGAAGGCGACAGTGTTCCAGGCGTGGGCAAGCCTCTTTGACTTGTCCATGTCGGGATCATAGAGGCCGGCGATTGGTGTTCCGCCTTTCCGGTATGCAGGATAGTGCGCGTCGCTGACGATCGAGCCCGCACCAAAGGTCACGACCGGACGCGGCTTTGACGGTGCCGGCCATGACTGTGCGAGTGATGAAGGATCGAAGGTTGTCACGGCTCAGTCTACGTGGAAGACATTTTCCATTTGCGCCCACCATTCACCTTCCTTGCGGGTGGGCAGCGGAGCCTGCATGGGTTCGCAGATCGCCCACCATTCCTGCGTCTTGGGGTCGGCGGCCATCTTTGCTGTATCGGCTGCCCAGTCGGTGCCGTGATACTCGAAATAGGCGAAGAGCAGGTTCTCCGGCTCTTTCAGGAAGATCGTGTAGTTCCTGATGTTGCAGGCTTCGATCGTGGCCAATACCTCCGGCCAGACGTCCGCGTGTATGCGCTTGTACTCGTCTATTGCTTCCGGCCTGATGCCGAGCACGCTTCCCATTCGCTGCATATGTTCCTCCTTTATGCGACGACCGTCTTGTCGAATTCGGGGATGCTGAGGCTTTTCACCTTGTCCCAGTCCCAGTCGATGCCAATGCCAGGTTCTATTGGTGCATAGCCGTATCCGTTCTCGATCCGCATCTGCTTGCCTGTCAGGTCGTCGATCTGTGGAATGTACTCGACGTATTTTCCGTTTTGGACGGCGCAAACCAGGCTTACGTGCAGTTCCATCAGGAAGTGGGGGCAGACCGGAATATCGAATGCCTCAGCCGCATGTGCGACTTTCAGCCAGGGCGTGATGCCACCGATACGGCCGACATCCACCTGCACGATGTTGCAGCCGCCCTTCTGCATGTATTCGCGGAAATGGCGGATGGAATACAGGGATTCGCCAATAGCGATCGGCGTTGACGTCGAGCGTGACAGCCGGACATGGCCGTCTATGTCGTCTGCGGGAAGGGGCTCCTCGATCCACGCGAGGTCGAGCTCGCGCAGGCGTTCGGCGCGGCGGATGGCTTCATCAATCGAAAATCCCTGATTGCAGTCGGTCATGATCTCGTAGGAGTCGCCGAGTGCTTCGCGAACGGCGGAAAGCCGGGCGAAGTCTTCCGCTCCGGTCGGCTTGCCGATCTTCACCTTGGAGCCACGAAAGCCTTTGTCCCTGGCCTGAAGCGCGTCGTCAACCAGAGCCTGCGCCTCAATGTGAAGCCAGCCACCCTCGGTTGTGTAGAGCGGAGCCTTTTCCTTCGCGCCGCCTGCCAGTTTCCACATCGGCAGACCCTGCTTCTTTGCCCGCAGATCCCACAGCGCCGTGTCGATCGCAGCAAGGGCGATAGAGGTGATGGCGCCGATAGTCGTGGCGTGGGTGGCGAATTCGAGCTTGTGCCAGATCGCTTCGATCATGTCGGCGTCATCGCCGATGATGCGGGGCGCCAGGTGGTCCGCCAGCAGACGCATCACCGAGGAACCGCCTGTACCGATGGTGTAGGAATAACCCGTTCCCACCGCGCCGTCGGCGTCGGTGATGGTGACGATCGGCGTCTCCTGCGACACGAAGCTCTGGATCGCGTCGGTGCGCAAGACCTTCGGCTTCAGGTCCACCATCCGCAACTCGACTTTTTCGATTCTGGCCATCGCGTTTTCTTCCCTTTGTTCCGTTAGCAAGGACGTGCCCGTATCGGTCGCGAATAGGTGTGCCTGCGACAGGTCCATGCTCATTGTTATGTGCCACCGGTTCCCAATGCCAGCACCCTTGCACCGGGGCAAACGCCGGATCGCAATCCCTACATAGCCCTCCACGCTCAACGGCTGGGTGAATCTTTCATTTGTAAAACATACTTTTATCCTGGCGTTAAGCAGTCGGATTGTTCCCTTCGACAATTTTGGACTATGCATAGTTGCAGAAGAAAATTCATGGGGAGGGGGAATTGGCGGAGACGGATGCCGATTCGGAGGTGGATCGCTATCGTGCGCCTGCGCTCGACAAGGGGCTGGATATCCTCGAGCTGTTGGCGGGAGTAGACGGCGGCCTGACTCAGGCAGAGATTGCAAAGGGGCTTCAGCGAAGCCCGAATGAATTCTATCGCATGCTCGACCGTCTTGTCCGGCGGGGCTATGTCACGAGGCTGGAGGGCGACCGGTATTCGCTGACGTTGAAGCTCTTTGGGCTTGCCCAGCTCCATGCGCCGGTGCGCCGGCTGGTATCCTATGCGACGCCGTTGATGCGAGAACTTGCCGACAGGTCGTTCCAGGCAAATCAACTGGTGGTTTTCGATCGTGGTTCTGCCGTGGTGATCGCGCAGCAGGAGGCTCCCGGCTACTGGGGCATCTCGATACGGGTCGGTTCGCACATTAGCCTTTTCGACACGGGTTCAGGACATGTGTTGCTTGCATTCCGTCCGCAGGCCGAGCGACTGATGATGATTGCCGAACAGGCGCAACGCGACGATCGGCAGGGTCAGTCCGCCGAGTTTTTCGCGCGGCTGGATCAGGTGCGTGAGCGTGGCTACGAAATGATGTCCAGCCTGCAGACTGCAGGAGTCTACAACCTGTCCGCGCCTGTGCTGGGTGCCGACGGACGTTCGATCGCGGCCCTCACCGTGCCCTACATAACGCTTGTAAACGCTCCCGAAGCCCCGGACATCACACACACGATCCAACTTCTGCTGGCGACTGCGGAGAAGCTGTCCCAACTCGCCGGCTCAGACGTGAAGCAGGGGCGACTGTGAAAAGCTTTTCTGGAACAGCACGTTCAGGTCGGCGATGAGCCGGGAACTCTTTTCGTTTTGCTTCAGCGCTTCGTTGATGCGATCCGAGGCTTCCTGCTGGAAGGCCATGTAACCGTCGTGGCGCGGCCGCACCCAGGCGCTCTCGAGGGTCTTGCGGGTATTGCGGTGAAAGTCGGCGGTCGCCTCGTTGACATTGCCATCCGCCCAGCCGGCATTATGGCCGGGTTGGCCTCCTGATGCGGCGTAGGGGCTAGTTTGCAAGTCACCCCCTGCGATCCAATACGCGAAATCGATGGCCGCTTTCTTCGCCTCGGAGAAAGCAGAGACAGCTATGCCGGTTCCGCTTCCCGACCAGGAATGTCCAGTGGTTCCAGACAGCCCTCGTGTGTGATCTGGCCGACATGTGGATGATCAATCACGATGAGGTCGTAAGCTCGCGCAAGCTCCTCGACAGGAAAGGACTCGAAGCCCTGCAAGGAGCGCTTGTCCCACTCTATGGTAATTCCTGTCTTCCCGGCCCAGATTGCCGAGCACGCGACCATCGGGTCGTAGCCGCGCGGATGGCTCCAGGTCATGCCCGTCAATTTGGTCACAAGTTGAACTCTTGGCGAATCCGGTCGCTGTGCTCGCCGATCCGGGGTGCCGCATTCACGCCCTTGCTGCGCTTTCCGTCTATCCGCAGGGGCGAACGAGTGGTGCCGATGGAGACGTCGTCCTCGCGCGTAACAGTCTGGAGCATGTCCAGCAGCTTGAAGCCTTCGTGCTCCAGAAGCTCATTCCAGTTCAGGACACGGGCGCACCAGATGTCAGCCGGCTCAAGGATCGATAGCCAGTGTTCCACGTTCTGCGTCGCGATCCTTTGCGCGATGACGGCCTTGATCGCGTCACGGGCACTGAACCACGTCGCGGGCTTGCCAGCGTATTCCGAGAGTTCCTTTTCAAGGCCCAGCAGCGATGCGAGTTTGGGGACAGGTGTCATTGCCAGAGCAAGGAAGCCATCGCTTGCCGGATACACGCCATAAGGAGCGGACAGGTAGGCGTGTGCGCTGCGGAAGTTCGATCGCCTGGGAAGGCGGCGATTGTCGTTCAGATGTGTCGTAAGGACCTCGCACTGGAAGTCCACGAGCGCTTCGAGAAGGCTCGTTTCGACAAGCCCGCCCTTTCCGGTAATGCCGCGCCTCACAAGTGCAGCAAGAATGCCCTGACAGGCCGCCGCGCCTGCAAGCATGTCGGCTACGGCCAGTCCGAAAGGAACAGGCCCCTGTTCGTCGTCGCCGTTCAGCCACATAACGCCGGATCGCGCCTGCGCCAGCAGGTCCTGACCGGGCCGCCTTACCCATGGCCCGTCGTCGCCATAGCCACTGATCGAAGCATAGACAAGGCGGGGGTTGATCTCCTTCGCCTTCTGATGATCGAGACCTAGTCGCTCGATGACGCCCGGCCGGAAGTTCTGGATAAGCACGTCGGCCTTTTTGATCAGCGCCTTCAGCGCTGCCATGTCGGCAGGGTCCTTCAGGTCAACGGCAAAGCTTTCCTTGCCGCGATTGATGGCGTGGAAAATCGTCGAGTCGCCCCCGATCTCCGTATCGCTGAGATAGAGCCTGCGCGACAGGTCGCCGCCATCTGGCCGCTCCACCTTGATGACGCGCGCTCCAAGATCGAGCAGGCGAAGCGAGCAATATGGACCGGACAGGAACTGGCTCATGTCCAGCACGACAAGCCCGGACAGTGGTGGTGCTGTGTCGTCAATCATGGCGGTCATTCTCTGGCTTGCCGGCGTAGTCGACGGGACTGTTGTACCCGTAGGAGAAGGCGTTGACGCAGTTGGTCTGACCAAGCCCAACCCTCGGACACGCCCGCCGAGCACGCAGTACAAAGCTGGACGAATCCCAAATTCTCTTGTGAATACTATGTTCACATATGGATTTCTTTTGCAAGACTTGCCGACCCATCTGCCGAGCAAGAGACGGACGGGCGCGATCTGTGGTTTCGGCAGGAATCGAGAAACGCCAAACAGCTGTAGCGCGCAGTTGAGAACCGCGACAATGATGATGACACCGGCTCCCCGCAGGCGAGCCGGTTAATTGGAAAATGACGGCGCTAGTTTGCCTCGAACAGCGGCGCGATTTCCATTTGCGGGACCAGCACCAGGCCCTTGTCGGTGATGCGGATTTCCGGGATTACCGACAGAGGAATAAGGTTGAAGCCCATATAGGGGATTGAGCATCCCGCGGCTTCCCATTCCTTCTTCAGGACCTTCATCTCGTCGGCCACCGCAGTGACGCGCTTGTCTGAAAGCAGGCCAGCTATCGGTAGTTCGACCATCGCGATCACCTTGCCGTCCGCGACAACGCAGACGCCGCCTTGCGTCTTCTCCAGCGCCTCCAGCGCCACCTTCATGTCCGCCTCGTTCACCCCGGCCACGATGATGTTGTGACTGTCATGGCCGACTGAGGAAGCGACCGCGCCGCGCTTCAACGCGAAGTTCGAAAGCAGGCCGTGCCCGACGTTTCCGTTTGACTTGCCGTGGCGTTCGACAACGGTGACGAAGCACAGACCGTGCCGGTCGAAATGGCTCTGCCAGTCGTTTGCGGGCTCCAGCCTGATCTTGTCGTGGCCAAGTGTGATCCCGGGGAGTTCCGTCCTGATTGCGTTGACCGTGACCGGGCCCGTCGGAAGATCGGGCGTCAGCTTCAGTTCCCGGGGCAGTTTCACGGTATGGTAGGAGGCTTCCGGGTAGCGGTATCGCGTGGAAAGTTCCCTGTCGAGCAATGGGGTGACCTTGCCGCTTTCCACAACAAGTTCGCCGCCGTACCAGGTGTTGACCGGCTTCATGTCGTCGTTCAGCAGCACGAGGTCGGCGCGCCGGCCTCCACCCAAACCTCCGATCTCGCCTTCGGCGCCAAAACGCGTTGCGCCATGAAGGGAGCCCATGCTCCACGCCTTTTCAGGGCGCATGCCGGCCTTGATCGCCTCGCGTACGACCCAGTCGAGGCCGAATAGCAGGAGATCGTCGGCATCCCGGTCGTCGGTGCAGAGCGCGACGCGCTTGTGGGAAGCACCCAATTCAGTGATCGTCTTGATCGCGTGGGGCAGGCTGTGCCACGGCGTGGTCGGCGGACCGCCGCGCAGGAAGATCCAGATTCCGGCCTCCAGCAGATCGTCGGCGATCTCGCGATCGATGGCCTCATGCGTGTCGGTAACGCCTGCGGCCGCGTAGGCCGACACGAACTCCCGGCCATAAACGTGGCCGGAGACAGGTCGGCCCCGCTGAAGCGCCGCCGCCAGGATCGCATGACTGCGTTCATCACCCATCGCGACCTGCACAAAGTCCATTTTCTCGCCCAAGGCCACTGCCTCCGGCCACTTGTCGAATAGCGCGCCAATCTTTTCCGCAGTCAGGTCGCCGCCCGCGGTTTCCAGTTTTGGAGATGTCGCAGGCACCGTGCTGGGTACGGTGAGGAAGATCGAAAGAGGGGCTTCGCGCGCATCCTCCAGCATGGCCTCCACGCCGGCAACGTCCATCACATTGCCGATTTCGTGGCTGTCGCAGAAAATGGTCGTCGTGCCATTCAGGAGCGCGGCTTCGGCGTAAGCGCAGGCCGTGACCATGCTGGACTCGATGTGGATGTGCGGATCGACAAGCCCCGGCGCCACGATGCCGCCGCCTGCGTCATAAACGTTTTTGCCGCCGCGATATGTGCCCGCTGGCTTAACAGCAGCAATGCGTCCACCCGACACCCAGATTTCGCGGTCGGGCTGAATCCGCTCGGAATAGGTAGACAGGGCGCGCGCGCCGGTGATGACAAGATCCGGCTCCGTCGAGCCCATGGCCACAGAAGCAAGCCTGCGCGTCATGGTCGACAGCGGTTGGACAGAAAAGCGTGTGAGCCTACCCATTTCAAACTCCTGCCTCACCAGTTGAGGCGTTTGCTGCGAATCCTATCGATGATAGCGCGGAAACCTGACCTGTCAGAAGGTTTTTGCCACCGGCGACGTCAAGCGGACGCCACTATCGGGGCCGCTATTGCGCCGAGAAGCGAAACCAGATTCCCGGGAGAGAGCCGAACCTGCAATCCGCGCTGGCCTGCGTTCACGTATACCCGTTCCTGGGCGAGCGCCGTCGCTTCGATAATGGTCGGAACCTTGCGCATCTGTCCGAACGGGCTGATGCCGCCGACCTTGTAGCCTGTCATGCGCTCGGCGTCGGCCGGCTTCATCATCTCCGCCGACTTGCCCCCGGATGCGGATGCCAGCTTTTTCATCGAGACTTCTCGGTCCGAGGGCAGGATGACACAAACCGGCTTGCCGTCGACTTTCGTCATCAACGTCTTGAGAACACGCTCCGGCGCCTCGCCGAGGGCCTGGGCTGCCTGCAGGCCAACGTGGTCCGCGTCAGGATCGTAGTCATAGCCGTGCACCGTAAATGCAATCCCGGCCTCATCGAGAATTTTGGTCGCACGCGTCGCCTTCGACATCGATACCTCCTCGCGAATGCGCCAGGAATAAGTCGGGAGCGGGCGGATCGCCACCGGGAAACGTGGCAGACCTTCCTTAAACCAGCGCCTGTTCCAGATCGGCGATCAGATCATCGCAATCCTCGATGCCGCAGGAAAGCCGCACCAGTGAGTCCGAGATTCCGAGCGCGGCGCGCTGTTCGGCGGGGATGGAGCCATGCGTCATCAAAGCGGGATGCTCGATGAGGCTCTCCACGCCGCCCAGACTTTCCGCCAGCGTGAAGAGTTGGGTGCGTTCAAGGAAACGTTTCGTGCCGGCGAGGTCGCGGTCTAGGTCGACAGAGATCATGCCCCCGAAGGCCGACATCTGCTTTCGGGCGATGGCGTGCTGTGGGTGGCTTGGCAAGCCAGGGTAGATGACACGGCGGATGTCTTTGCGGCTTTGCAGCCATGTTGCGATCTTCTGGCCGTTTTCGGAGTGTCGCTGCATCCGGAGTGCGAGGGTCTTGATGCCGCGCAACGCAAGGAAGCTGTCGAACGGGCCTGAAATCGCGCCGACGGCGTTCTGCAGGAATTTCAACTGGTCGAGGATATCGCCTTCCTGGCGCACCACGGCTACGCCACCGACCATGTCGGAATGGCCATTGAGATACTTGGTCGTGGAATGCAGGACGATATCTATTCCGAGCTCCAGCGGTCGCTGAAGGTATGGGCTGCTGAACGTATTGTCCGCGACGGTGAGCAGACCCTTGCGCCTGCCAATTTCAGCAATGCCTTCAAGGTCCACGATCTTGAGAAGCGGGTTTGTCGGCGTCTCAACCCACAGCATGCGCGTGTCCGGCGTAATGGCAGCTTCGACCGCGGCCAGATCGGTGAAGTCCGCCAGGGAGACCTTCAGTCCGGCGCTGCGCTGGCGGACGCGATGCATCAGACGATAGCTGCCGCCGTAGATGTCGTCTGTCGCCACGACATGCGCGCCGGTGTCGAGAAGCTCGAGGACCGTCGAAATCGCGGCCAGTCCGGACGCAAATGCAAAAGCCGCCGCGCCGCTTTCGAGATCCGCGACGGCTCGTTCGAAAGCAAAGCGCGTCGGGTTCTGGCTGCGCGCATATTCAAAGCCCTTGTGAACGGCCGGGCTCTCTTGCGCATAGGTCGACGTTGCGTAGATCGGCACCATAACGGCGCCGGTGGTCGGATCGTGGCTCTGGCCGCCGTGAATGGTGCGGGTGGCAAAGGCGAGGCGGTTGGCGCCGGGGCGGTTCTCTCCGGATGAGCTCATGTCTTGGAACGCCTCAGATGATTGATGAGATCGATGCGGGTGATCAGGCCAAAGAATTCGTCGCGGTCGAAGATGATCGCGACCTCGTTGCGATCAAAGACCGGCAGCAGCGCGTCGAGCGTCTGGTCGGCCTGAAGCGTATGCAGTTCGGCCGTCATGGCGGTGCGTACAGGCGCGTTGAAACGCTCCCAGCGCCCTTCGTGTGAACCTTCCACCCGCGAGAGGATGTCGCTCTCATCTATGATGCCGATAAGCCTGCCGTCGCTGATGACGGGAAGCTGCGAGACATCGGCCCGACGCATGCGGCCATAGGCGTTGATCAGGCTGTCTTCGGGACCCACCGTCACCGTCCCGCCCTCACGATGCGAGCGGGCGACGAGATCTCGGAGATCGCCGTGCTGAACGCGCTCGGACAGGCCCTGCTCGGCCAGCCAGTAATCGTCAAAAACCTTCGAGAGGTACTTGTTCCCGGAATCGCAGACGAAGGACACGACCCGCTTCGGCGTCTTCTGCTCCCTGCAGTATTTCAGGGCGGCGGCAAGCAAGGTGCCCGACGAAGAGCCGGCCAGGATACCCTCCTTCGCAAGAAGGTCGCGCGCCGTTGCCATGCTGAGCCTGTCGGGGATCGAATAGGCCTTCCTGACCAGCGAAAGGTCGGCGTTGGGCGGCACGAAATCCTCGCCGATGCCCTCGACAGTCCAGCTGCCGGCCTCGATCATCTCCCCGGTCTTGATCAGCGGCGCAAGAACCGAGCCGATAGGGTCGGCCAGAACCATCTCCGTTTTGGGCGAGACCTTTGCGAAGTAGCGTCCGAGCCCGGTAAGTGTGCCGCCGGAACCGACGCCGACGACCACAGCGTCCACGTCACCTCCCAGTTGCTTCCATATCTCCGGGCCGGTCGTCGTTTCGTGCGCCAGCGGATTGGCCGGATTGGCGAACTGATTGACATAGAACGAGCCGGGCGTTTCGGCAGCGATCCGTTCGGCCATGTCCTGATAGTATTCGGCGTGTCCCTTGCCGACGTCGGAGCGCGTCAGCCGTACCTCCGCGCCGAGGGCCCGCAGATGCTGAACCTTCTCGCGCGACATCTTGTCGGGCACAACCAGAATGATCCGATAGCCTTTCGGGATGCCGACCTGGGCGAGACCGAGGCCCGTGTTACCGGCCGTTGCCTCGACGATCGTGCCGCCTTTTTGCAGCTTTCCGCTCTTTTCGGCGTCGGCGATCATCGACAGCGCGATGCGGTCCTTGATCGAGCCGCCCGGATTCTGGCTCTCCAGCTTGATGAAGAGACGGCAGGGCCCGGTGTCGAAATTGCGCAGTTCGACGATCGGCGTCTGGCCGATCAGGTCAAGTACCGAGGAGTAAGGTGGCTGCAAGCGGCTTGTTGCCGCGCCTTTTTCCGTGGTGCCTATCATGACTGGCTCCAAACATGATCCTCGCCTGTTGTGATGGAGATATGGCAAATCCGCCCTTTGTCCACGAGGAAGGAAAATCTAGCACATCCGCCCGAGACAGTTCGAATTTTCCATCCACGGCCTGGGCTGCCTTGCACGCCATCGGGCCGACACCATTGCGGAGTTGGCTGCGGCATGGTTTGAACGGGCTTTCGTGAACGTGCATGCCGGGAGGAAATCGCATGGCGAAATGGAAGGTAGCAGGCATCAATTTCGACCATTTCCACATGGGCGATCTGCTCAGGGAGGCTTTCAACCATCCCGACGCCGAGATCGTGGGCATATGCGACCTCGATGCGAAGCGCATGCAGGGGGCGATCGACAATTTCGGCATTCCGGCCGATCGTGTTTTCACCGATCCGGAGAAATGCCTGGCCGAAACGAAACCCGATCTCGTCATTCTTTGTCCGGCGACCGCCGAGCATGCGGTGTGGGTGGAGCGGGTTGCGCCGGCCGGCGTGAACATCCTGATGGAGAAGCCGTTCGCAGCCTCGATCGCGGACGCCGACCGCATGATCGCCGCCGTCCAGAAGACGGGCAAGTTGCTCGCCATCAACTGGCCGCTTGCGTGGTATCGCTCACACAACACGACCAAGCGCCTGATAGACGAGGGCACGATCGGCGACGTGATCGAGGTGCATTTCTACGACGGCAATCGCGGCCCGCTCTATCACCTTGCCGACAAGGTTGAGGTGAGCGACGAGGAAGTGCAGGCCGGCAAGCCGCATTCGTGGTTCTACAAGAAGGCAGCCGGTGGCGGCAGCCTGCTCGACTATGTCGGCTACGGCGTGACGCTCGGGAGCTGGTTCATGAACGGCGAAGCGCCGGTCGAGGTGACCTGCGTGGTTGACGAGCCGCAGGGGCTGGAGGTGGACGAGCATTCGATTACCGTCTGCCGCTATGCGAAGGGCCTGTCCAAGTTCGAGACGCGGTGGGGAACCTTCACCGATCCGTGGACCACGCAGCCGCAGCCGAAATGCGGTTTCGTGATTGTCGGCACAGGTGGCACTATCGCCTCCTACGATTATGACGACTTCGTCACCGTGCAGACCCGCGCCAATCGCGAGCAGCATGTGGTGCCGGCCGACGTTCTCGAAGCGCCGCGCCGCGCGCCGGTGGAATACATGCTTCACCTGATCGCCTCGGGAGAGGCAATCTCGGGGCCGCTCGACCCGAAGCTTGCGCGCATCGGCCAGCAGATCACCGACAGCGCGGTTCTTTCAGCGCGCGAGAAGCGAACGGTTAGGCTGCTGCCATGAGCAAGGACGATCTTCCTTCCGAATCCGACTATGCGCTGGTCGGCAAGGTGCTGTCCGAGATCGTTGCGCCGGAATTGCCCTACCGGCCGCCGGTGCCAAAGAGCTATCGGCCCAAGATCGCGCTGGTGGGGGCAGGTGGCATTTCCTTTGCCCATCTCGACGCCTATCGCCGCGCGGGATTTGACGTCGCGGCGATCATGTCGAGGACGCAGGCCCGCGCCGAGACGCGGCGCGACGAGTTCTATCCCGACGCAATCGCCACGGATGATTTCGGCAGCCTGCTTAAACGCGACGACATCGAGGTGTTCGACATCACGCCGCATCCGGCCGAACGGGTGCCGCTGGTCGAGGCCGCGCTGAAAGCCGGCAAGCACGTGCTGTCGCAAAAGCCGTTCGTGACCGATCTCGACACCGGCGAACGATTGGTCGAGCTTGCGGACAGGCACAAGGTGAAACTCGCCGTCAACCAGAATGGCCGCTGGGCTCCGCATTTCGCCTATATCCGCGAGGCGGTGCGGGCTGGCGTGGTCGGCGATGTCGTCGCTTCGCATACGGCCGTCCACTGGGATCATAGCTGGATCGTGGGTACGCCCTTCGAGAAGATCGACGACCTGATCTTCTTCGACTTCGCCGTGCACTGGTTCGACTTCCTGTCGAGCCTGATCGGCGCGCGCGCAACGAGCGTATTTGCGACACGCAACCATGCTTTCGGACAGCATGCCAAGCCACCGTTGCTGGCGCAGGCGATGGTGACCTTCGATGGCGGGCAGGCGTCGCTGGTTTTCGATGCGGCGATCAAGCATGGTCCGCTCGACACCACATTCGTGGGAGGCACCAAGGGCAGCCTCGCCAGCACCGGCCCCAATCTCGGCGAACAGTCGGTGACGCTGACGACCGACGAGGGGATTGCAAGGCCGAAGCTCGAGGGCGCGTGGTTCAATGACGGCTTTGCAGGCACAATGGGCGAACTGCTCGTGGCGGTCGAGGAAAAGCGTGAGCCGCTGAACGGCGCACGCGGCAATCTCGACAGTCTTGCCCTCTGCTTCGCGGCGATCCAGTCGGCGCATACGGGGCAAGCGGTGAAGCCCGGCACGGTGAGGAAGGTGCCCGGAATCTCAAGGTAGTTGTTCTTTAGCTCACGGCCGAACGCTCGCATTGGTCGCTGGCCTCCGAGTGCTCATCTCGCTCGCGGGCCGTTTCGCAGCCCGCCGGCTGCTGGATGTTCTTTTCGCTCAGGACGCGGGCTCGGCCTTTGGCCGGAAGGCAGGGGTGCTTGGCGATACCCCTCATCCGACCTCGCTTCGCTCGGCCACCTTCTCCCTCAAGGGGAGAAGGGAGTTCGCACTTAATCGTTGCCACGCCCTGCTTCTGCAGTCTGGCCATTTCAAAGAGCACGTTTCTCGTCCTCGTGGTTCGACAGGCTCACCATGAGGACGGGTCGGGAAGCGGGGCACGAGGCCTTGCCTCTATTGATTGTATGTACGTGGCCGGTCTCCCGCGCCCCGCCGGCGTTCTTGCCCTGAAGGAGGACACGGCCGTTGCCGCTGGTCTCCATCAAGGCCCGGACCTGGGGGTTCATCACCCAGCCTTGCTACCGATGGGAGATGACCTTTTCCGAAAGGCTGTTTCCGCCCTTCGGGATCATGCCCCGGCGCGACCGATCCGGCGCCGTCGCCCTTCCTGATACCCGGTGCGCACCAGGTTCCCGCAAGAGCGATGCGCAGGAGTATGCGGGACGAAGAAATGGCGTGGATGGATTTCCACGAATCTTTTTCTGGCCGGCGTCAAAGCTGTAGGAAGGCGAGGTCGCAAGGGATGGCTTGCACCTTTCCATCTGTTGCTTGCACCTCGATGCCGCCTGACGTCCTCTTGATGGAAGCAATCTCTGCCTCGCCGCGCCAAGGCATCGACCCGATGACATGGCGCACCTCAGCCGTGCCGCCGGGAGTGAGCGTCAGGCCGGTCGGCACGCCCGCGACGTCGAGCGGGTTCGGTTTCTGGTTCATGGAGACGCCGAGCATCCTTCGTTGCAACCCTTCCTCGACGCCGAGGCAGCCGACATGCCTTCCGCTCCACGGGGCGTAGTCGCGTCCGCCGTTAGAGAACCAGAGCTGGGTCATCGGCAGGCGCGCTGCATTGCGTAGGCTGATGAAGATATCGCCTTCCTTTTCTCTCGCCACTGTCGTCCAGCCAAGGCTGCGGCCCTGTGCCTCGATGCCTATGACGAAATCCTCGTGGCGCGAGGCGAAGGGATAGCGGGTCAGATCGGCCTCGCCGCCATCGGCGAGCGGGAAGTGTTCGGGGCTGTCGGACCTTGCGGGCGAGGCAAGCAACGAGCGGCCCCGTGCGGGATCGGTTTCAAGCGGAACGGTTGGCGTTTCCCACCAGCGCTTGGGCGAGAAGCTGAGCCGTCCCCCGTTTGGCAGCGACACCATCGCATGGTTGGCGACAGACATTTCCTGTGCCTGTCCGCCATTGAAGATGTGGCGCTGGTAGAGGAACGGGTGGCCGTCAACCAGTCGCAATTCCTTGACCAGTTCGGCGCCCATCGCCTTCCGGTCGAGACGGAAACGGGTGACCGTCTCTCCTCCGCCGCGCTGTGTGCCAAGATGCGTCCATGTCGTGTTGGCCGGCCAGCCATGCGTGGGAGCATCGTCGGCAGACGCATCGCCGAACGGCGCGCAGAAGAAATCGCCCGCTAGCCCGGCAAGATGAGGTGCGGCGTCCGGGGGCATCGTTTCGCCCAGCCATGGCGCCTTGTGCAACATGGAGACAGTTGCGGCGTCGCGGGTGACGGTCATTTCGCCGATCATGCCGTAAAGAAGTTCCATCCGAACCCGGATGCCCTCAGCCTCGATCTCTACATGGCCCATTAAAAAGCTCCTCCTGGACAGGCACGAAGACCGTTCGATTCCCTAGCGCGATGCAAGCCTCCTGGCAAAGCTGTTGAAGTCGATTTTGGAACTAAAGTTTCATTTATTGACTATTGGAAATTTTTGTGCGGTATTTCCAGAGGATGAGGTTGGGAGGTTTTGCGTGGGTGCCGGTGCGGCTCCCTGCATGTCCTTTCCCACAAATGAAGGGTCGATATGGTTTACGCTACCGGTGACGGGATCGGTCCGCGCCGCTTGCGCGTCGGAATGGTGGGCGGCGGGCGCAACGCATTCATCGGAGCCGTGCACCGCATGGCGCTGCGCCTCGACGACCGTGCCGAACTGGTGGCCGGCGCGCTTTCGTCGGACCCCGAAAACGCGAAGATTTCCGGCGTCGACATCGGTATCGCCGAGGATCGCGCCTATTCGGATTATCGCGTGATGGCCGAGGCCGAGGCGAAACGCGCTGACGGTATCGAGGCGGTCGTCATCGTCACGCCGAACCATCTGCATGCGCCTGTCGCGCGCGCATTCCTTGAAGCGGGCATAGACGTCATCTGCGACAAGCCCCTGTCGGCCACGCTGAAGGAAGCCGAGGAGCTTGCCGCGATCGCGGAAAAGTCGGGCCTGGTATTCGCGGTGACGCTGAACAACACCGGCTACGCCATGGTGCGCCATGCGCGCGAGCTGGTGGCTTCGGGCGCGCTTGGGAATATCCGCATCGTGCGCGCCGAATACATTCAGGATTGGTTGACGCTGCCGATCGACGCCGACGGCCAGAAGCAGGCCGAATGGCGCACCGATCCCGCGCGGGCAGGGCGCTCCGCGTGCCTGGCCGACATCGGGGTTCATGCCTTCAGCCTCGCCCAGTTCGTGTCGGGCATGGTGCCGGCGGCAGTTGCTGCCGATCTGACCACATTCGTGCCGGGCCGCAGGCTCGACGACAACGCCCATGTGCTGATGCGCTACGCTTCGGGCGCTCGCGGCGTGCTCGTCGCCAGCCAGGTTTCGCCGGGCAACTACAACCGCCTTTCGGTGAAGGTGTATGGCGACAAGGCCGGGCTGGAGTGGCACGGCCATGAGCCCGAATATCTGCGTTTCTGCGAATTCGGCAAAGCTCACGTGATTTTGACCAGGGGCGGCGCGGAAGTGGGCGGCGAGGCGGCGCGCGTCTCGCGCATGCCGGCCGAACATCCCGAAGGCTATGTCGAGGGCTTCGGCAACCTCTACCGCGACGTCATCGCGCTGATTTCGGCGCGGCGAAACGGCGAGCCCGAAGATGCGCGGCTGGCCGCGCTGGTGCCTTCCGTAAGGGACGGTCTTGTCGGCATGCGCTTCATCGAGGCATCCGTGGATAGTCACGAGGCGGGAGGCGTCTGGACACCGATCGCAACGCAACTGTAGAAGAGCTTTACACACGACCGGGGGGCGCCTGACGGCTCGTATCGAGGACCAGGCGCATGAGTATCGCTACAGGGAGAAGACAATGAGAATTCTGAAGACCATGGGGCTTGCGGCGCTGGGCGCCACGATGCTCGCCGGCGCGGCCGCCGCGCAGGACTATACGATCGGCGTTTCCAACACCGTGCAGGGCAATGGCTGGCGCGAAGAGATGATCTGCGCGATCAAGGCGCAGGCACTCGCTTCGGGCAAGGTGAAGTCGCTCAACATCGCCCACCGCAACACCGACGCTGCCGGCCAGCTCGAAGACCTGCGCAACCTGATCTCCGCCAAGGTGGACGCCATCGTCGTCAACCCGGCGGATCCGGCAGGCATCCAGGCCGCGCTCGCGGAAGCCGCCGCTGCCGGCATCCCGGTCGTGGCCGTGGACCAGGCGGTGACCGAACCGTCTGCCTACATCATCTCCAACAACCAGGAAGAATACGCCTATCTCGGCGCGAAGTGGCTGTTCGAGACGATCGGCGGCAAGGGCAGCGTGGTCTACATGCGCGGCGCAGCCGGCGCATCGGCCGACAGCGATCGCGACAAGGGCTTCAAGCGCGCATTGGCCGAATTCCCCGACGTGAAGGTCGCGCAGGAAGTCTTCACCGGCTGGCAGCAGGACCAGGGCAAGCAGCAGATCCTCGACTACATCGCAACCGGCGTTCCGTTCGACGGCATCTGGACCTCGGGCATCGACAACGTGATCGTCGATGCGCTGGTCGAGAGCCAGGCCACGCTGGTTCCGGTCGTCGGCGCGGACAATGCCGGCTTCGTCGGCCAGCTCAACTCGGTCGAAGGGCTGAAGGGCGCGGCGGTCACCAACCCGGGCTCGATCGGTGGCGCTGGCGTGACGCTGGCGATCCAGATCCTCGACGGCCAGAAGCCGGCCGAGCAGACGGTGCTGGTGCAGCCGGAGCTTTGGGAAAACGTGACGGAAGAAGGCAAGGCGAAGCTCAAGGCCGCCGCCGATCCGTCGCTGTCGCCCGAATGGCCGGTTTCGATCTCGATCCCCGAGTGGACCACCTACACCAAGGACCAGATCGTCGCCTGCAAGGGCCCCGGTGAATAATCACCACAACTGAACTGAAAAGCGGGGACGACGGGCGCTCGCCCGCCGTCCCCGACACTTAACTGGAACAGGGCAGAACTTGACCGGGCAACCGCTTCTCGAAGCCACCGGGGTGGCAAAGCGTTACGGGGCAGTCGCCGCATTGAAAAATGCGTCGCTGACGGTGCTGCCCGGCGAAGTGCATGCGCTGATGGGGGCGAACGGCGCGGGCAAGTCGACGCTGGTCAAAATCCTCACCGGCGCAATTTCCTCCAACGCCGGACGCATTCTCGTGCGTGGGCAGGAACGCGACATCCGCTCGCCGGCCAAGGCAAGGCTTGCCGGTCTCGTGCCGGTCTACCAGGAGCCGTCGCTGATCCCCGATCTCGACGTGCTGTCCAACCTGCGCCTGACGCAGACGCCCGTCGAGCCGTTCCGCGAATGGATCAGGGAACTCGGCGTTCCCGATCTGGACCTGCGCGACATGGCGCGTGACGTGCCGCTGGCGATCCAGCGCGTGCTCGACCTTGCGCGCGCGCTTGCCGTCGAGCCTGACGTGATGCTGCTCGACGAGATGACGGCGGCGTTGCCGGCAAATCTTGCCGAGCGCGTCCTGGACGTCGTCAAGCGCCAGAGCCAGACGGGCCGCTCCGTCATCTTCATCTCGCATCGCTTTGTCGAGATCGCCGCGCTTTGCGACCGCGCGACCGTGTTGCGCGACGGCGAGACGGTCGGTGTCGTGGATATCGAGCCGGGTATCGAGGAAAGGATCGTCGAGCTGATGCTCGGCGCCAAGGTCGAGAAAAAGCGCGTCGCCCGCAAACAGACGGAAGGCGAGGCCGAGGGCAGCGGCAAGACGAGGGTCGCGGTGCGCAACCTCAAGGTCGGCACCAAGCTGCATGACGTCTCCTTCGACCTGAAGGACGGCGAGGTTGCCGGGGTGGTCGCGCTCGAGGGGCAGGGGCAGGACGAACTGTTCGCGGCACTGGCCGGCTCGATCGCGCCCGACGGAGGGACCATCGAGGTCGACGGCAAGCAGGTGAGCTTCCATCATCCGGTCGACGCGGTTGAGATGGGGATCGCCTATGTGCCGGGCGACCGCACCGAAGCGCTCGCCATGCAGCAGTCGGTGCGCGAGAACATCGCCCTGCCGTTTTCTGCTGCCTTCCGCAACTGGGGTCCGATCCGCATGGCCCGCGAGGGCGCGACCGTGCAGAACGCCATCGAGCGGTTGCAGATCGACACGCGCGCGCAACGCGAGGTGCAGCGCCTTTCGGGCGGAAACCAGCAGAAGGTGACCATCGCGCGCTGGATCGCGGCGGACGCCCGCACGCTTCTGTGCTTCGACCCGACACGCGGCATCGATGTCGGCACCAAGCAGGAAATCTACAAGCTGCTCAGACAACTGGCCGAGCAGGGCAAGTCGGTCCTGTTCTATACGTCCGAACTGGAGGAAGTGCAGCTTGTCTGCGATCGGGCGATCGTCATCTTCGGCGGCAAGGTCGTCGACATATTACCGGTCGAGATCGCCGACGAGGCAGCGCTGACGCGCGCCGCCTACGGGCTGGCCCGCGAAAGCCATGACGAGGTTGGCGTCCTTGCCGGCCCGCATGCCGCGCCGGAGGCCCGCCCATGATGCGCCTGCTGCGCCAGCAAGGGTGGGTGGTTGGACTGCTCGCTCTCTTCGTCGTGCTTCTGGTCGTCGCGAAGCTGATCCAGCCAAGCTATGGCGCCGGCGACTTCGGCTCGCTCGTGCGGGCCGTGCTGCCCTATGCGTTTGCCGTTGCGGCGCAGACCGTCGTGGTGATCGCCGGCGGCATCGACCTTTCCGTGGCGGCCATGATGGCCCTGACCAGCGTGACGGCCGCGTCGATGATGCATGGTGCAAGCGAGGAATACGCCTTGCTGGTCGTGCCGTTCGTGCTTGCGCTGGGCTTCGGGCTCGGCGCCCTGAACGGGGCGCTTATCGTCTTCAGCCGGGTGCCCGACATCGTGGTGACGCTGGCCACGCTTTTCATGCTGCAGGGGGCAGCCCTTCTCGTCCTGAACGCACCGGGCGGCGGCTCCGCCGAATGGCTGCGCAACCTGATCATCGGAACGGTGCCGATACCGGGCCTGCCCGATGACGTCACGTCCTGGTTCCCCAAGGCGCTGCTGCTGCTGGTCGTGCTGCTTTGCGTTGTGTGGATCCCGCTCAAGCGCTCGCGGCTCGGCCTTTCCATCTATGCGATCGGGTCCAACCAGCTCGCGGCGTTCCGCTCCGGCGTGCCTGTGGCGCGCACGAAAATCCTCGCCTACGCGTTTGGCGGTCTTTTCGGCGCAATGGGCGGCCTGTCGCTCACCATGAGCACGGGCATCGGCGCACCGATTCCCGGCCCATATTTGATGGCGAGCGTGGCCGCCGTGGTGCTCGGCGGCGTCGTCCTCGGCGGCGGCAAGGGCGGGCTGCTTGGCCCGATCATCGCCGTGTTCGTCCTGCGGCTGGCGCGCACCATTCTCACGCTGCTCGCCATCGATCCCAACGTCACGGCGATCGTCGAGGGGACCATCCTCGTCGCGGTCGTCATGTTCGGCGCCTTCATCGCCATGCGGAGCCGGTCACGATGAGCATCACTTCGACAGCCGAACGGGCACCGCTCGGCCAGCGCATGAAGCGCTTCATGAGCGACTATCCGCTGGTGCCGCTGCTGATCCTTCTTGCGATCCTGATTCTGGTCCTGCAGATGCTGAGCCCCGGCATCGTCAACCAGCGCTGGATCGCCAATACGGTGAAGTTCGCCATCCCGCTGGCATTGCTGGCGGGCTGCCAGACCATGACCATGCTGACCGGAGGCATCGATCTCTCGGTGGGAACGGCCGCGACGATGGCGGCCTTCATCGTCGCCACCCAGGCGGTCGACAATCCCGCTCCCGTGGCGATGATGATCGCGCTCATTCCGGCCGTTCTGATCGGCTTTGCCAACGGTATCGGGGTCGGCGTGTTCCGCGTCCATCCTCTGATCATGACGCTTGGAACGAGCCTCATCGGCGTCGGCTGCCTGCAGGTTTACCAGCGCACCGTGATCGCGTCCGGCGCGAAGGTGCCGGACTTCCTGATATGGCTTGGCACGGGGGTGACGGGCGGCTTTCCGAACGCGCTGCTGCTCTTCATCCCGGTGGCCGCGCTGCTCCTGTTCATCCAGAAGCGCACGGGCTTCGGGCGGCTGCTCTATGCGATTGGCGACAACGAGCGCGCGACGCGGCTGGCCGGCGTGAAATACTGGCAGGTGATCCTTGCGCTCTACATGTTCTCCAGCGTTCTGGCCGGCATCATGGGCCTGCTCTACATGGGCCTGATCCGCGCGCCGTCGCTGTCGCTCGCCGAGCCGCTTGTGCTGCCTTCGGTGGCCGCCGCGGTCATTGGCGGCACGTCGATCTTCGGTGGAAGGGGCAGCTACACCGGCACCATCGTCGGTGCGCTCATCCTGACGGTGCTGACCACGCTGCTGACCATCCTGCAGATGCCCGAGGGCGCACGCCGCATCCTGTTCGGCGCGATCATCCTGCTGGTGACGGCGGCGTATCTGCGGATCATCGAAGACCGGTAGTAAATCGGCTTGCGGGGCGTTGCCCCAGGTGCGGCGAGGGAACGGGACGGTGGTGCGGAAAGGCACCAATTCTTCTTGTTTCCGGCGCGTTTTGCCATTGTGTTGACTTGCCTAGCGGGTATTGGAAATGCAACCTGCCGGCCCTACAGAAGGGAAAGGAGACTTGCAGATGAGCACGATCACGGAAAACACGGTGCTTGCATTCCGGCAAGTCGCCAGCATGCAACCCGTTGCCGATGGGGCGGTTATCCTGCTTGCCGACAGTGGCCAGCTCTATACGGGCAACGGAACGACCGAGGCGATCCTGCGACATGTCGACGGGAAACGCCGCATCAGCGATCTGGCGACCGCGCTCTGCTCGGAATTCGACATCGACCCGGAGGCGGCAACCGCCGATGTCATCGAGATTGCCGGAACGCTGATCGATGAAGGCGTGCTTGATGTCGTCGGATAGGCACGCAGCGACAAAGCGCTTCGGGCTCCTGTGGTGGGATGCGCGCCGTCCATGCGTTCACTGACGCATTCCGATCATGCGAAGGCCAACAAGGAGGACAGGCCCGCCGTGTTGACCCGCCTCCTGTTCCGTGCGGAAGTCTGGCTGCGCGCCAGGCTGCTGCCGCTCCAGATCAGGGGACGATCGCTGAGAGAGATGCTTGAACTCGCCGAACCGCCTTTGGGAGGGTCGCGTCGCGAAGGCGTATCCGCAGCCTTTGTCGTGCGGACGGTGCGACGCGTCACGAGGCACCCCTGGGTCATGCGTGACCGGCGCTGCCTGCGCGAGGGCCTCCTGGCTTATCGTCTGCTGGCGGAGACGGGCCTGCGGCCACGGCTACATTTCGGCGTGGAGCGCGGGGCCGTGACCAGCCCACGTGTGGCCGCCCATTGCTGGGTGACGCTGGACGGTAGAACGATGATCGGAGAATCGGACGTTCCCTACGTTGAGATCCTGGTGCATCCGGCTGCCGAAGCCTTGCGGGGATGACATCGGAGCAGCAAGGAAAAGTGGTCCGGCATTTCGATCTCGGCCCCACGCAACTGACCGTCGAGGCCGAGAACGACGGCCTGCTGGGCGGTTTCGAGCGATTCCTCGGTGAACGGGGCCAGCCGGGCGTCGCAGCGTCGACGTTCCTGGTATCGATACGGGTGAGCGAGCCCGAACCGGCGCCGGCCGACGCCGAACTGCTTTACAGCGGACCGCTGCCGAAAGAGGGTACTTGCGACTTCGCGCGCATCGGACAGACCTATTTCATGTCCTTTCCCGAAGAGGCGCGCATGGTCATCGATCCACAAGCCCGTCGGGCGGATATAGTTGTTGCGCGCGACCGCCCCCAGCGTGCGCGAGGAAGCGTTGTTCCGATCGCGGTCGAGTTCGCGCTGGACCTCGAGGATCAGCAGGTCGTTCACGCAGCAGGCCTGTCGCTTCCGGCAGAGGGCGGGATGGTGCTCGTTTCAGCCCCCAGCGGCACCGGCAAGACAACCACCGCGCTGGCACTGGCCCGTTCTGGTCTGTCTTTCGCAGCCGACGACATCATGGTGCTGCGGCGCGAGCCCGGCTCCATCGTCGCATGGGGATTGCCGCGGGCGCTCAATGTGCATCGCAACACCGCAGCGATGCAGCCCTGGCTGAACCTTCAACCGCAATGGAATGCCGAGGGTGAACAGGCGGTGCCACGGCGAAATCTTGCCTCCGGCGTTCAACTCGAGGACAGGGAACTGCCGGTGACCCGGCTGGTTCTGCTTCAACGGGGAGAGCGCACCAAGATGGAACCGCTTGCGCCCACGGATATGCTGGCGGCACTGGCGGCCGACAATGTGCGCAACTCCACATCCGGACTGACGCCGCTGCAGGGACGCCGCTTTGCCATGCTGGCGGATCTCGTCCGCGCGGTGCCTGCCTACAAGGTGACGATGGCTGCCGGCCTGTCGGACATCGAGGTCATCGCAAGCGAACTCGCCAAATAACAGGCTGCCCGGGGCCGTCCTCAAAAACAAAAAAGGCGCCGTGGGGCGCCTCTTAAATCGGTCGCCTACCGGCCCAATCAGCGGTCCGGGGTCGGGCTACCGTTGGATGCTGTCACCAGAGACAGCTTCTCGCGCTTTCCAAGCGTGGGCTTGTTGTATGCCTTTTTCATGGCCGCTCTCTCAGCGATCAATCAAACCCTAATTCGCGCCACTGCAGAAAGCTGCCAGCGTGGACTGTGACCATCGCGTCACGTGCCAGATTGCTGCTGGCCATTTATCTCGGTAGTTCCGCTCGTCTGTGCGGTCACCACAGACAGTTTCTCGCGCTTCTCAAGCGTAGGCCTGCTGTATGTCTTTCTCATAATAGCTCCTATTTCATAACCAGCAGCCAATCCGATCCAAATCCAACCTGCAGCGATGGCATGTACGGCGGATCAAAAAGAAGATTCTACCGGACCTCAGTTCCAACGTTGATTGCAGTTACCGCCGACAGTTTGTCGCGCTTCTCAAGCGTGGGCTTGCTGTATGTCTTCTTCACAGGTTCACACTCCCCTCAGATATCGCCCGTGCCGAAAAAAGCACAAAACCTGATCCCCGCCAATCGGAATATCGCGCATCAGCCCGCCTTTGGCCCGTCACCCCCTGGCGCACTGCCACCACCTGCCGCAACCAGCGACAGCTTTTCGCGCCTGGCAAATGTTGGCTTGATGTACGTCTTCTTCATGTGCACTCTCAAAGATTACCTGGCACCGAAACGTTGCCCATCCCAAAAAGGGACAAAGTGCATCCAGCTTTCACATCGCCATCCGATGGCGCACAAAAGCTATCTGCTATGAGCAGCGACAATTTCATGTTGTCCAATGATAATCCTGCTTTGGCCCTACTTCAAGCCAGCCGCGACCCACGTCAAAGACGGGAACATAGCGCCAAAGTGTCAGGAGGCGGGTTAACCGCCTGCCGAAATATCCGGCGCCGTCCCACCTGTTCCCGCCGTAACGAGCGACAACTTCTCACGCTTTTGCAGAATTGGCTTGCTGTATGTCTTCTTCATAGCCACTCAACTCAATCCAGTCTTCATCGATAGATCACGAAAGCCACTCAGCCTCAAAGCAAGCGGAGCCTCACGGCGATTGGACCTAGAAAGGATTCTTCTGACCGGTTTCCGGCGCAGATGCACCTCCAGTCGCAGTTACAAGCGACAGCTTCTCGCGTTTCTCAAGCTTGGGCTTGTTGTACTTCTTCATTTCACGACCACCCGAAATTCCATACGTGCAACTGATCGCACGAACCCACGCGCCTAAACCAGCGTTGCATCAAGGGTCACTGGACTATTGAGGCCTTATGTCCGGCTCAGTCCCGCCCGGCCCTGCCGTTACCAAAGACAGTTTCTCACGCTTATCGAGCGTGGGCTTGTTGTAAGCCTTCTTCATGTTCACTCCCATAGGACAAAAACCTCACCTCGCGAAGCACGGTCTTCGGACACTAGTGGCCCGGCTTCCACGAGGATACTACGAAGGGATACCGTATCAGGTCACAGTCGCAGGCGGCGGGCTGCCGTTCCCTGCCGCAACCGACGACAATTTCTCGCGCTTGTCGAGCGTTGGCTTGCTGTATGTCTTCTTCATCATCACTCCCAATGCAAAAAAATTAATCCCGTAACGAAAAGCCCGGATACGAAGCGCAAGACGCTTCAGCCCGGGTCGATTTCCGGCGGCGTTCCGTTGCCGTTCGCGGTCACAACCGAAAGTTTATCCCGCTTCTGAATGGTAGGCTTGATGTATGCCTTTTTCACAGCGAACCTCATCAAATCATCTCAGATGGTGGCCGGCTTCGAAAGATACTACGCGGTATGCCGCGTCAGGGCACAGTCGCAGGCGGCGGGCTGCCGTTGCCTGCCGCAACCGACGACAATTTCTCACGCCTTTCGAGCGTGGGCTTGCTATATGCCTTCTTCACCGCCAACCTCGCCAATCCGATGATACAACCTCTTGCATCTTGCCCGTGTGGCCGTTTTGGTCAACCCTGACGCGGGCAGGCGTCACGGGCGGCAACTCTCTTGCCGCCAACCTGATTCTGGCGCTAGCAGCTGCGTTCAGTCCGAGGTCAATCAATGCTTCTCTCTCTTCTTGATAGCCGGTCCAGACTCGTCGACGCGCGCAGTGGCGCAGAGCTGGATATGGACGCTTTCGCAGGCCGTGTGGCGATGCGTTCCGGAGAGTTGTCGGGGGCAGGAATCGGCCGGGGACAATGTGCGGTCATTGCCCAGCGCGCGCCGCTCGACTATCTGCGCGATCTCCTTGCGCTCTGGGAGGTTGGCGCCATGGCAATCGCGGTAAATCCGGCCATTACGCAGGAAGAACGCGACAATGTAATGAGGGCGACTCGCGCTGTGGCGCTGCTTGATGAGGCTCCGCTCGTTGCTCATGCCGGAGCGGTGCCCGAATCGGCCCGACTTGGACCGGATTCGCCCGCTTTGACGCTGATGACCTCGGGCACCACTGGCCGGCCGAAAGGCATCGTCCACACGCAGCGCAGCCTCGCTGCGCGGCTGGCGCTCAACGTCGGAGCGATCGGCAGAACAGATCTTGAGCGATCACTTTGTGTGTTGCCGTTGCATTTTGGTCACGGTCTGATCGGCAATATTCTTACGGTGCTGGCCGCCGGAGGCACCCTCTATCTGTGGCCGCAACCGTCGATCGACGAAATGCGCGGCTTCGGATCGCTGGTTGATTCGCAGCGCATTAGCTTCATGAGTTCGACGCCTGCGTTCTGGAACGTGGCCATGCGATTGTCGCAGCGCCCAACCCACGCCATGCAGAGGGTCCATATCGGTTCAGCCCCCCTTTCCATCGAACACTGGCGGGCCGTTGCCGAGTGGACGGGGACGCGCCGTGTGTTCAACATGTACGGCATGACGGAGACGGCGAACTGGATCGGCGGCGCGTGCCTCGACGACGACGGTGCGGCGGACGGCGCGGTCGGCTTTCCATGGGGCGGAACGGCAGCGCTTCTGGGTGACGATGGCAAACTCAAGCGGGAAGGTTCGGGCGAGGTGCTTATCTCGACGCCATCGATGATGACGGGTTATCTCGACATGGAGGCGGAAACCAAGGCAGCCTTCCACGGGGCATGGCTGCGCACCGGCGACATCGGCCGGCTCGACGCCGAAGGGCGGCTGACCCTTGTTGGTCGCATCAAGCACGAGATCAACCGCGGCGGGGTAAAGGTGCCGGCCGAGGAGATCGACATGCTGCTCGAGCGCCACCCCGCCATCAGCGAGGCATGCGCATTCGGGTTGCCTGACCCGGCCGCCGGCGAGGTCGTGGCCGCGGCAATCGTGCTGTCGGGCAAGGAGGCTGACATTCCGGCGATCCGCGCCTGGTGCCGCGAGCGGTGCCGGGCAGAAGCCGTTCCGTCCCGTCTTTTCGTGCTGGAGGCCATTCCACGCAACGACCGCGGCAAGGTGGTGCGCGACCGCGTACGCGAGGCCGCGTTGGCCTCCGGGCCGGGAGCCTGACCCGCATGGCAAAGTCCGGGTTGGGGGCGCCGATCGAAAGCGAACGTTTCCGTCTCGTTCCGCTCAGCCGCTGGGGGGCTTTCAAGCTGACCTACCGCTGGACGAAAGACAGCGCGTTCATGTCCAGCTATTGCGGCTCCGGCGAGCCGCGTTCGCCCTGGAAATGGTATCGCGAGATGATCCGACCGAACAATCGGACCAAGTTTGTCCACGCCATCGTGCCGCACGGACAGACCGAACCGATCGGGGTCCATACGGTAGCGATCAAGCCTTACAAATCGTGTCTGCTGGCCGTCGGCATTCACGACCGGAACTGGTGGGGCAAAGGTGTCGTCCAGGAGGTGCGGACGCGCGCCATCGAGCACGTGTTCGAGCATTCCGATGTTGAAAGGCTTTATGCGCAGGTGGTGGCGCGGAATTTCCCCTCGATCTTCAACTACCGCAAGCTCGGCTTCGCCCATGTCGGAACACTCCATCGCTGCCGGATCGACAAGGCCAACGGGCAGGTACAGGACATGCTGATCTTCGAAATGTTTCGCGAGCAATGGATGGCGAGGGACGCCAATGCGTGAGGACGAACTCGGCGCTGTCTTGGGTATCATCGCCAACGTGCTGGGCTGCCGGGTCGAGGAGGTGACCGCTGATGTGCGCGTCGGCTCCCTGCCGCAATGGGACAGCATCAACCACATGTCCATTATCCTTGCCTTCGAGCAGCACCTGGCACGGCAACTGACCTCGGAGGAGATCGGCTCGCTTGAAACCGTCGCCAGCTTCGCAGCACTGCTCGCCAGGCAGCGCGACAAGGCCGAGACATGACCACAGGCACGTGTTTGGCGAAGCGCCGGGGTGCGACACCGGTGACGCAGGGAGCGAGGTTGGCCAACCTGGCCGATCCGCAGGCACCGGCGCCCGCAACGCCGGTGGCGGATCGCGAAGCGCTTCTGGAGCTGGCTCGGCCGCATGGCGTGGAGAACATCCTCTGGCGGAAATTCGGGGCCGACATAGACGCGCCGGGCGGCGCGAGTACGCTGCATCGCATCGGGCAGGCGATGCTGCTTGACGGGCTCCGGCGGGAACTTTCAGCCGCCCTCGCGGCGGAAGGTGTGGCCGCCCATGTCGTCAAGGGGCCTGTCTTTGCCGAGAAGCTCTATGCGGTGCGCGGCGACCGCCTGTTCAGCGACATCGACCTGCTTGTCGATGTCGGGGCCATCGAAGACGCAATCCGGGTGATAGAGGGACTTGGCTATGTTCGCCCGAGCAAGAGCTGGGACAATTCCCAGCGTGACATGGAATACAAGTTCGGTCATCCGCGTCATCCGACGGCGCTGATCGAGCTTCACGGCAACCTGGTCCACTATCCGCAGTTGCGAAGACGCGCGACCTTCGGCCTGCCCGAATTGCTGGCTGCCGGGGATGGCGACGGCGAGGCCCCGACGGCGCTGCTCGCCACGGCCATCGTGCACGGCACGCTTGGGCACAAGCTCGACCGGCTGGTGATGCTGGTCGATGTACTTCAGGCCGTGCGCAATCTCCCTCGCGAGGATTTCGACCGCGCCGTCACAGCCCTGACGGCGTTGCGGCTGGATCTCGAATGCGCGGTCTGCCTTTCGGTCGTGGCACGGCTTTTCCGCGATGATGCAGTGGCGGAACTCGCGGAGCGGTTTCCTGCGGGGCCTTCCGTCCGGCTGGGCAAAATGCTCGTTTCGCCCGAAGCGGTCGTATATGCGCAGGCAGAGGGTGCAGGGAGGGGATCGTGGGCCCGACGAAAGACATTCCGCCTCTTGCAGTGCCTGCCGCAGTAGCCCACCCCGGCTGTGCCGCCGCGCGTCAGTGTGCCGGCGCAGTCTCGGGATTTCGGTAGCCGAGGCACATCACCAGCGTCTGACAAAGCACCATCGCAGGCACCTGGCTGCGGAAGTGGCCGAGCCGGCCTTCCTTGACATAGAGCGCATGGCTGGCGAGCGGCGCGACAGGGCTGAGTTCATTGTCGGTAATGGCGAGAACGGTGCGGCCGGAAGCATGTGCCTTGCGGGCGAGGTCGACCGTCTCGGGCGTGTAGTCGTCGAAGGTGATGACGAGCAGGACGTCATCCTGATCCATTGCCGCGAGCTGCTCGGCGCGCATGGCGCCGAGATTGTCGACAAGGAAGGCGCGCTTGCCGATCCTCGACAGGCCGTAATAGGTGTAGCTGCCGACGCCGAAGGCGCCGCGCGCGGCCGCGATATGAACCGCCTTGGCGCTCTGGAGGGCATCCACGAACGGGACAAGGTCGGCCTTGGCGACGTCTTCCCTCAGGCGCAGCAGCGCATCGAAAGCGGCCTGGATGAAGGTGTCGGCGACCTGATGGGGGTCGTTCGGTCGGCTTCCTTTCGCTGGGGGCGACAGTTCGCGGTTCACCGCCTGAATCCGGTCGGCATAGGACATGCGCGGCCCGAGCAGGCGTTGCTTGAACATGGCCTGAAGAGCAGCGAAGCCGTCGAAGCCGAGTTCCTTGGCGAAGCGCGTGATCGCGGAAGGAGGCACGCCGGCGCGCCTGGCGATCTCGATGATGGTGAAGATCGCGGCGTCTTCCGGATTGTTGAGCAGGTATTGGGCGACCTGCTGCAGCCGTCGACTGAGCGACGACTGGCGCGTCAGGAGCGTCTCGACGAACTCGCCATAGTCACGCGTGCTGTCCGTCTCGTCGCTCAAGCCGCTCCCCCTCGCTTTCATTCATACCATAACGCCGGGCGCCGTTTCGTCCATCGCCGCGCCAAGCGCCTTCCTCACGTCGTCGGCGGCCATGGCGCGCGCGGCCGTGACGATGCGGGCCGCAAACCGCGGATCGTCCGCCAGCGTGTCGCCGAAGATCGCGCGGTTGCCGACGAAGAGACGAACGAACGCGTCGAGATCGCCGGACGCACGGCGCGCGGTTTCGACCACGAATGGCATGATCTGGTCGTGCGCCTGCCACGCAGCGCCGAAGGCGGGTTGCGACTTTGCCAGATAGGCGACCCATCCGCCGATTGCAGCTTCAAGAAGCGGCGAGGCAAGGCCCTTCGCCATACGCTCGCGCAGAGGCTGGAGAATGCGCTGGTTGATCTTCTGGGAGCCGTCCGTCGCGATCTGGTGGTTGGTGTGACGGATCGCCGGATTGGCGAGCCTCTGGAGCGTCAGCTTCAGGTACGGGGCGACCTGCATGTCCGACACGTCGGGCAATACGGCGGCCGATTCAGACAGGATCATGCGCTCGACGAAACCACGCAGCAGCGGATCGCTGACGTCGTCATAGGTCGTGCCAAGCCCCGCCAGCGCTCCGAGATAGGAAAGCGCAGACTGGCAGGCGTTCAACACGCGCATCTTGATGAATTCATAGGGCTCGACGTCGCCCACGAATTCAGCGCCGGCAAAATCCCAGCGCGGCGGCGGACGATTGAAATCGTCCTCGACCACCCATTGGCGGAATGTTTCGCCGACGACCACGCCTTCGTCTCGCAACCCGGTCAATTCCTCTGCGCGCTTGAGGTCTTCGGGCCGGGTTGCCGGCACGATGCGGTCGACCATCGTGGATGGAAAGCGCACATTGTCCGCCACCCAGGCGTGGAGCGCCCGATCGTCCGCCTCGACGAAGTCGGAAACGACCGTCTTCAGGATGTGGCCGTTGCCGGGGATGTTGTCGCAGGAGACGAGCGTGACTGGTGCGTTGGACGCCATCCTTCGCGCCAGCACTTCGGCCAGAAAGCCGGGCAGGGACAGGCGGCCTGCAGAACGCCGCACATCTTCCTCGATTTCCGGACGCTGCCAATCCAGCGCGCCAGTCGAGGGAATGTGACAGTAGCCCTTTTCGGTCACGGTCATGGTCACGACATCGATGCCGGGGTCGGCAAGGGCCGTTACCGCAGCAGCGTGGTCGCGTTCGGCATCGAGCACGTTGCGGATCGAACCGATGACGCGCGCCTCTGTCTCTTCGCCCTCCACCAGCAGGCGCGTGTAGAGCCCGTCTTGCGGTGTAAGCTGGTTCTCGATTGAGGGTGGCCTCAGATTGACGCCGATCTCCGTGCGGTCGTCCGCGCCGGCCTCCAGCGCGTCCTCGTTGTATTCCGCCTGATGGCAGCGGTGGAATGCGCCGACGCCGATATGGGCAAAGCCGATGCGTGTCGCAGCACGATCGTAGGCAGGTGTCTTGGTGAAGGCGCGAACCGACGACAGCGTGTCTCTGCCCAGGCGCTTCATGCGTCGCGCGGCCCGACGGCCGCCTGCTCCTGGTCGATCAGCGCGCCGGTCATCGGCTCGGAGGCGGGCGACAGCAGGAAGTGGGCGAGCCTCGCGACATCCTCGGCGACAAGCAGCCTGCCAAAGGGCTGCTGCGCGGCCTGCTCCGGCAGCCAGTCCGGCCCCTTGCCGAGCGTCTCGGCGTGCATCACCCGTTCGGCCGGGGTGTCGGCCCAGCCCATGTTGATGCCGTTTATGCGGATGCGGTCGAAGCGATGGGCATGCGCGGCGTTTTTGGTGACCAGGGCCAGTGCTGCCTTGCTGGCCGAATAGACCGTTAGATCGGTCGCACCACCATGCACGTTGATAGACAGTATGTTGACGATCGCCCCCGGCTTCTTCCGTTCGCGCATGTCGGCGATCGCGCGCTGCATCAGGAAGAAGGGCGTCCTCGCATTGACCGCATGCATCCGGTCCCAAAGCTCCGGCGTTCCAGAAATCATCGAACCGCGGTCGGTCATGCCGGCGGCATTGACCAACGCGTCTATGCGGCCGAACTTTTCAAGCGCAGCGTCCGCAATGAGGTCGGAGGCGTTGGCGGCGGCCAGATCGGCCGACACAAAGTGCGCCTGCGCGCCAAGCGCCTCTATCTCGGCGACGACGGCTGCACCGCGCGCGGCATTCCTGCCGGTGATGAGGATTGAGCCCACACCATTGCGCGCCGCTTCAAGGGCTACCGCTCTACCGACGCCTTGCGTCGAGCCTGTGACGATGAGAGTGGCGCCTGAAAGGGACAGGTTCATGATCGTGCAACTCGATTTCCAAATGATTGAAAAATAGAAAAATTGTTCCGATCGGTCAAGTCGGGCAGCGGCGGATTGACAGGTTTGCCTCGACTGCCGATCAATGTGCGAGGGGGAGGCGGCTTTCGAATGCGGTTGTTTCAATCGGCAGGATCGATCGGCGTTGCGTTGGCCCGTCTTGCTGGGCTCGCGCTTCTCCTTCTGCTGCTTGGCCTGCGTATCGCCGATCCGCTGCTTGTCTCTTCAATTCGGAACCAGGGTTTCGATATCCTGCAGCGGCTCCATCCCAGGCCGGAAGTCAAGCAGCCCATCGTTATCGTCGACATCGACGAAAAGAGCCTCGAACAGGTCGGGCAATGGCCGTGGCCTCGCTCCGAGGTCGGCCGCCTGGTCGACAGCCTGACACGCATGGGGGCGGTGGTCGTCGGCTTCGACATCGTGTTTGCGGAGCCGGATCGCCTCTCGCCCGATCGGATCGCGGAGGACAATCCCGATCTGCCTGAACAGGCGAGGGCCGATCTGCTCAACCTTCCCTCCAACGAGGTGGTCCTGGCCGACGCGATCCGCCGTTCGCGCGTGGTGGTTGGCGAGACAAGCATACGCGTCGACGACGAGACGCTGGCGGGCGGCGACCAGCCCATTGTCGACGTACCTCACGCCATACTCGGGCGAGACCCGGCGCCCTTCCTGCTGAAATTCCCCAGGCTGGTGCAGAACCTGCCGGTTCTCTCGGAAGCGGCGGCGGGCCACGGCCTGTTCACGGTCGAGCCCGACCCGGACGGGATTTTCCGCCGCGTGCCGCTCGTCATGATGGTGCAGGACCACCTGCGCCTCGGCCTTTCGGCGGAAATGCTGCGTATCGCAACCGGCGGACAGGCGGTCGCCATACGCAGCAACGAGGCGGGGATCGAGGGGATCGTGGTTGGCGGCGTCTTTGTGCCGACGGATGGCAGCGGCCGCGTATGGCCCTGGTTCAACGGCTCGTCGCGCGAGCGCTACGTGTCGGCCGCCAGCGTGATGTCCGGCGAGGCGGCTCCCGAAAAGATCGCCGGCCATCTCGTGGTCGTCGGCACGTCGGCTGTCGGGCTCGAGGATTTTCGCGCAACGCCTGTCGCCAACTTCATGCCGGGCGTGGAGATCCACGCGCAGATCGTGGAGAACATTCTCACGCAGCAATTCCTCCACAGACCGGCCTATGCCATCGGGATGGAACTGGTGCTGACGCTCGTTGTCGGGCTTTTCGTGATCTGGCTGGTGCCGAAGGTTGGCGCCTTCTACTCCTTCTTCGCGGCGGTGTCGGTGCTGGGGCTCGTCGCCACAGGCGTGGTCTGGGCGTTCTACTCGCAGCGCATGCTGATGGATGCGACCTTCCCAGGCGGCGCGCTTGCGGCCGTGTTCATGCTGATGGCAACCTCGAACTACATGCGCGAGGAGCGGCAGAAGCGGCAAATCCGGAGCGCGTTCGGGCAATATCTTTCACCGGCTCTCGTCGACAGGCTGGCCGACCATCCCGAGCAGCTCGTGCTGGGCGGCGAAACGCGCGAACTTACGCTACTGTTCACCGACGTTCGCGGCTTCACCACCATTTCGGAAAGCTTCAAGTCCAATCCGCAGGGACTGACGCGGCTGATGAACCAGTTCCTCACCGCGCTGTCAAAGGCGATTCTCGACCGGGACGGAACGATAGACAAATATATGGGCGACGCGATCATGGCGTTCTGGAACGCGCCGGTCGATCTGCCGGACCATGCGATGCGCGCCTGTCGCGCGGCGCTCGACATGGTGAAGCAGGCCGAGGCCGTCAACGCCGCGCGGCGAGCGGATGTCGCCTCAAATCCAGGCGAGGCCATGCACGAGATCAAGATCGGCGTCGGCATCAATACGGGTCAGTGCGTGGTCGGCAACATGGGCAGCGACATGCGCTTCGACTACACCGCGCTTGGCGACACGGTGAACCTAGCGTCCCGGCTGGAAGGCCAGTCGAAAGCCTACGGCCTGACGATCATCCTCGGCGACAATACCGCAGCGACGGTTGCCGATACGCTTGCCGTGCTCGAGATCGACCTGATCAGGGTCAAGGGCAAGAACGAGCCGGAACGCATCCACACATTGCTGGGCGTCGAGGAGCTTGCCGGCAGCGAAGCGTTCAAGGCGCTCCAATCAGCCAACCGCACCATGCTGGAAGACTACAGGGCACAGCGATGGGACAAGGCAGCCGAGGGTGTCGGCCGGATGCGCGGTCTGGCAGAACGTTGCGGCCTGAGTCTTGAAGGCTATCTGGCGCTCTATGAGGGCCGTTTGGATTTCTTCCGGGACAATCCGCCGGAAGAAGGCTGGGACGGCGTCTACGTGGCCGTTTCAAAGTAGCTTGCAGCGCTGCGCAAAACCATTCTGTGAAAAGGTGGAAAACGGCGGTTTTTTGCAGAGCAGCATGGATACTGTCCTTGTCGTGCAAAAAGGTATATATTGCTCCTCCTGTGTAGGGGACGCGTGCGTATGGTGGGGTTGCGCATCGGAGTGATTTCGGCTGCCATTCTATTGGCCGGAACGACGATTCAGGCGCAAGCCACGTCCCTTAAGGAGGCCGTACAGCAGGCCGTCCTGACCAATCCCAGGATCGATGCCGCCCAAGCCAACCGCCGCGCCACCGAATACACGTTCAAGCAGGCGAAGGGCCGGTTCCTGCCCGAGGTCGAGGTCAATGCGGACGCAGGCCAGCAGCGGATCGATCGGCCGCAGGGCATAGCGCCAGACAACAATGACCAGTGGATGGACCGGCGGCAGGCGACTGTCAGCATCAGGCAGGTGCTGTTCGACGGCTGGGACCGCGCCAACGACATCTACCGCACACAGGCCGGCATTTCGGCGGCGTCCTTTCGCGTTCTGGTCCGTTCCGAGGCGGTGGGCCTGAACAGCATCGAAGCCTATATCGATGTCGTCCGGCACAACGAGTTGCTGGGGTTGGCCCAGGAAAACCTGAGGCGTCACCAGACGCTTCTGCGCATCGTGCAGGAACGATATGACGGTGGACGCTCCCCGATAGGCGATCTCCAGCAGACGATCGAGCGCGTCGAGGCGGCGAAGGCCCTGGTTGCGCAGATCACCGTCGCTCGCGAGACGGCAAATGCGAAGTACAAGAACGCCGTCGGCGTGCCGCCGATCAAGTTGCAGCCGGTCAAATATGCTGTCGGAATTCCCAAGGCGATAGGGGAAGTCACGGATCGCGCCGTGCGCAACAATCCACGCGTCAAGGAAGCGCTCGCCGAGACCCAGGTGTCCTACTACGACAAGCAACAGTTCCGCTCGACGCTCTATCCGCAGGTTTATCTGGAGGGGAATGCCACGCGCGGCGAGGACCTCGACGGTACGCCCGGACGCAACGATGAAGTCGGCGGACGCGTGGTCCTGCGCTGGAAGCTGTTCGACGGCGGCGTGCGGCGTAACCGTGAAGCCGAGCTTGGAGAACGCTACTCCGAAAAGGTCGCCGAGCAGATGATCCTGATCCGCCAGATCACCGAGGAGTCGGAGGTGGCGTGGGCACGTCTGGTGGACGGTCGCGCGCAGGTTGACGCCGTCAGGACCGAGGTTGCCCAGAACAAGAAGGTGGTGGCGTCCTACAAGGACGAGTACGACGCCAATCGCCGCAGCCTGCTGGACCTGCTCGACGCCGAGAATTCGCTTTTCGCCAGCCAGTTCGAGCTGTCCAACGTCATCGCGCTGCACAAGTTCTCCAGCTATGAACTGCTCGCGCTGATGGGCATTCTGCTCAAGACGCTCGGCGTCGACGGACAGCATGTTCCCGACGTTCCCGCCAATCCGCTTCCGACGCTCATGCGCGGCCCGGCGCAGAAACCCTTCGAAATTCCTTCGCTGACAAGCGAGTGAAGCGGTTTTGTGATATCCCTCTGTGCCGCGCGCATGCGACAGGATGACGAGTGGAACAGAGGCACGCATCATTCAGCGAAAGCATCGGCCCCGAGGCGGATCTCCATGCGGCGCATGATCCGCTGATCGGCGCGCTCGAATATCTGGCTATCCATCATGGAAAACCCTTTTCGCGATCCGCCGTGCTGCAAGGCTTGCCGCTGACCGGCAGGAGCCTGACGCTCGACCTTTTCGGACGGGCCGCCGAACGGCTGGGCTTCGAGAGCAGGATACTGAACCGCCGCCCGTCTGACGTGTCAGGTCTCGTGTGCCCCTTCGTGGTGCCGCTCAAGAGCGGCGACGTGGCGATTGTCCTTGAAAAACGCCACCGGGGACGCAAGGCCCTGGTCGTCGTTCCGGGTGGCGATCCCAAACGGATGCGCCTGTCCGATCTCGACCGCGAAGCACTCGATACGGTGATCTATGTCGCCGACCGCAAGCAACAGGATGCCGTCGCCTCAAGCTCTGCGATGACGCGGCGCATGAGAGGGCACTGGCTGTGGTCGGTCGTGTTCCGGCTCTGGCCGACCTGGCTTTACGTCATCCTCGCCGCGCTTGTGATCAACCTGCTCGGCCTGGCGCTTCCGCTGTTCGTCATGAACGTCTACGACCGGGTGATCCCGAACAACTCCGTGCCGACGCTTTGGGCGCTGGCGTCCGGTGTCGTGATCGCGCTTGGCGCGGACTTCCTGCTGCGCATGCTGCGGGCCGGCGTCATCGAAAGCTCGGGCAGGCGAGTGGACATGCGGGTCTCGTCGGTGCTGTTCGAGCAGGCGCTCGACGCATCGATGGCCAGCCGGTCGACGCGCGCGGGCGAATTCGCCAATCACATCCGCGAGTTCGAAGGGGTGCGCGACTTCTTCACGTCGTCGAGCATCGTCTCTGTGATCGACCTGCTTTTTATCGGCGTGTTTCTGGGCCTTCTCTACGTTATCGTTGGCGAGCTCGCGCTGGTGCCGCTGTTCGCAGTGCCACTGGTCCTCGTCGTCACGCTGCTTATTCAGATTCCTCTGGCGCGATCGGTAAACGCCGCCCAGCTCACCAAGACCAACCGGCACACGATTCTCGTGGAGTCTATGGTCGGCGTCGAAACCATCAAGGCGGTTACCGGCGAAGGCGTCATGCAGAAGAAGTGGGAGGATGCGGTCGCAGGCTCCGTGCGCGCCAGTTCGTCGCTGCGCTTCTGGTCTTCGCTCGCCATGTATTTCAGCCTGCTGGTGCAGCAGGGCGTGAGCGTCATCCTCATCGTCTGGGGCGTCTATCTGGTCGCGGCGGGAAATATCACGATCGGCGCGCTGATCGCCTCCAACATACTGGCTGGACGCGTGCTCGCGCCGCTGA
The DNA here is from genome assembly GCA_019635775.1 of Rhizobiaceae bacterium. Classification (GTDB taxonomy): domain Bacteria; phylum Pseudomonadota; class Alphaproteobacteria; order Rhizobiales; family Rhizobiaceae; genus Mesorhizobium_K. The sequence goes on from JAHBYU010000001.1 coordinate 202,923, forward strand.
GCGGCATCGCCATGACACTGGCGCGTGCGCAGACCTCCTTTTCGGCGCTGAGGCAGCTCAACCTGATGATGAAGCTCGACCGCGACCACAAGATGCCGCCGGCTGGAGGCGGGCGGATCGACCAGGGGAGGCTGGAACTGCGCGATGTCGACTTCTCCTATCCGGGTCAGCCAAGGAAGGCCCTCGACGGCCTGTCGTTGCGGATTTCGCCTGGCGAGCGGGTCGGTGTCATCGGGCGCGTGGCGTCTGGCAAGTCCACTCTCGGCAAATTGCTTTGCGGGCTTTACGAGCCTGCCGCCGGCGCGGTCATCGTCGACGGCACCGACATCCGCCATTGCTGGATGGCCGATCTGCGCAGGGCTGTCGCCTATGTGGGACAGGAGCCCGAGTTGTTCGCCGGCACGCTGAAGGAAAACATCCTGTTTGGCTGGCGCGAGGACGAGAGGGCGTTCGAGGAAGCCGCGCGCGCGTCAGGCATAGCTGTATTGGCGCAGTCACAGCCGCTTGGCTACGCGCTGCCGGTCGGCGAGCGGGGCCGCGCCATTTCCGGCGGGCAGAGGCAGGCCGCCGTCATCGCGCGCGCCATTCTGGCCAATCCGCGCGTCCTCTTTCTGGATGAACCGACCAGCGCGATGGACAACCTGACCGAGGCCGCCTTCATCCGGGGGTTTCGCGCATGGCTGAAACCGGACACAACGCTCGTGCTCGCGACACATCGGGTGTCGATGCTCGAGCTGGTGGATCGCCTGATCGTCCTCGAGAACGGCCGCGTGGTGGCGGACGGACCGAAGGACAGGGTCCTGGCGTCGCTCCAGAAGCGCAGCGTGCTGGCATCCGAAGAACAGGATGGCGGCGATGGCTGACGTCGACCTGAATTTCGCCAACGATCCGCGCGCCGTCATCGAATCCTCGGTGACGCCAGGAGCGTGGCGGCTTCTGATCGTCATCGCCTCGACGTTCGGACTCCTTGTCCTCTGGGCATCGTTCGCCCATGTGGACCAGATGGCCTCCGGTATTGGCCGCGTGATCCCTTCGAGCCAGGTGCAGGTGGTGCAAAGTCTGGAGCCCGGCATCGTTGCCGAAATTCTCGTGCGGGCAGGCGATCGCGTCGAGGCTGGCCAGAACCTCATCCGCATCGACGATACGGGCGTTGCTTCGCGCCTCGGCGAACTGCGCCAGCAACAGCTTGCGCTCGCCGCCGAACTCGACCGGCTGAACGCGCAGGCGAGCGGAGCGGATGCCTACGAGCCGCCGCCGAGCGTCGATGCGGATGCCGAACCATTCTATCGCGACCAGCAGGCGATCTTCCTTGCCGATCGCCGCAAGCTTGATGAAGCCGTGCTGATCCGCCAGCAGCAACTGGTGCAACGGCGGCAAGCGCTTCGGGAAGCCGAGGCCACGGCAGCCAAGCAGGCGGCGGCGCTGGAACTGGCCGAACGCGAACTGGAACTTACGCGGGCGCTTTTCGAACGCAAGGCGATACCGGAACTGGAGTTTCTGCGCATCCAGCGCGAGGTCGCCGACCTGCGTGGAGACCTGACCATATGGGAGGCGCAGAAGCTTCGTCTCGAGGCCGAGGTTTCGGAGGCCGAGGCGCAGGTGGACACAGAAAAATCGGCGTTTCTGGCGGAGGTCCAGGCGCGGATTTCCAAGGTGAACGCCGAGATGTCGGTGGTTCAGGAAAGCCTGCGCGGGGCGGACGACCGCGTCCGCCGGGCCATGCTGAAATCGCCGGTTTCGGGCGTGGTCAACGCGGTGAACGTGGCCACGATCGGCGAGGTGATCGCTGCCGGCGCAAACGTCGTCGAGATCGTTCCCGTCGGCGACCGTCTGCTTGTGGAAACACGAATCCGTCCGCAGGATGTCGCCTTCATCCGTTCCGGCGCGGAGGCCACCATCCGGCTCAGTGCCTACGACTACACCAAATACGGAACGCTGAAGGGGACGGTGGAACGGATCAGCGCCGACACAATCGCGGATGAAAACGGTGACACCTTCTATCAGGTGATCGTCAGTACCGATGCCGCCGACAACATTCGCGACGACATACACGTAATACCCGGCATGGTGGCCACAGTGGACATATCGAACGGTGAAAGAACCGTTCTTGAATACCTGCTCAAGCCGGTCTTGAAGATACGCGACCAGGCCCTGCGGGAAGCACGGTAATATCTCGCTGACGGTCAGAAAACGGCAATCTCCAAGGCGAGATCAAGCAAATTTTACCTTGCGGCAACCTTGTGGACTTCATGAACTGAAGGCGATATGCTGCAGGTGCGAATGGGCTGACGCTTTGACGTCAGGGGAACGCATGCATGGCAGCGCAGGGAGCATTCGGCGACGGGCCGTCCGTCGCTCCGGTCGTTCTATTTGAGGGCCGTGACGGAACCGTGCAGGTCGCGGATCCCGCAGTGCTGTTCCTCGGCGACTACTCCCGACAGGGCCACGATCTTCTCATAGAACATGACGGATCATCGGTCCTCGTCCACGACTATTTCGTCGGGGGCACGGCCAATCTCGCCGGACCGAACGGCGCGTTCCTGACGCCGTCGGTGGTGGAGGCTCTCGCAGGCCCCGTCGCGCCGGGACAATATGCCCAGGCTGCCGGAGAGCCGGAAGCGACGGGACTTGTCCAGATCGGCAAGGTCATCTCGATCGAGGGATCGGCAAGCGCCACCCACAGCGACGGGGTGAAGGTCGATCTCGCCGATGGCGATCCGGTCTACCAGGGCGATGTCGTGCAGACCGGCGATAGCGCCAAGCTCGGCATATCCTTCATCGACGATTCCGTTTTCTCCATGTCGGCCAACGCCCGCATGGTGCTGAACGAACTGATCTTCGATCCGGCAAAGGCCGCCGACAGCTCGATGGTCGTCAATCTCGTCCAGGGTTCCTTCGTTTTCGTGACCGGGCAGGTCGCGCCCGCCGGCGACATGAAGGTCGAGACGCCCGTCGCCACGATGGGCATCCGCGGGACCACACCCAAGGTGCTGATCAACAGCGACATGGGGGTCACAGAATTCTCCATCCTGCCCGATCCGGACAGCGGCAAGATCGGCAGCTACATCCTGCTCGACAAGACCACCGGCGAAATCATGGGTACGGTGGAATCGGTTGGCGACAAGTGGGTTATCACCTCGCTTTCCGGCGAAGCGGTGAAGGTCGCGAAGTCCGGCATCGACCTGCTCGAGGACGAAGCCGCGATGTCCGACATCCGGGCTGCGGTGTCGCGCGCGCTCGGGGACCGTGGCGATATCGGCAACAACAGCTACCGGCAGGTTGCGTTCGATTCCTCCGCTTCGACAGGCGGGAACGACACGCAGAACGGCGATGGCTACAACAATGGCAGGCCGGGCGGCGACAGTGGTGGCGGCGTTGTTGATCCCAGACCCGACGTGGATGACGCGCCGATCGTGCGAAATGATGCGTTTTCCACCCATGAGGAAAACGACGGGCCGAGCGCACTTACCGGAAACGTGTTTGCCAACAATGGCTCTGGGATCGACTATGATCCTGACGGGTTCACTATCAGGGTAATTCAGGTCAACGACGGCAATCTGTCTTTTAACAGTGCAGGCACCTATACGGGACTGCTCCCTTCAGGTGCGCTGCTGGCCATCAACCAGAATGGCGGCATCACCTATAGCCCTAATGATGCCTATGAGTTTCTTGGTCGCAACGACACCGATATCGACAGATTTTCATACACTGTGCGTGATCCCGGCGGCTTCACCGGGACCGCTATAGTTTCGGTGACCGTTGAGGGCAGAAACGACCGTCCGGACATCACCACTGTTGCAAATGTTACCAAACTGGCGGATGACTTTACCGAACTCGCCGGTACCGGCAACGCGGGCATCCGCTCCGCGTCGGGCGTCGTCACCTTCCAGGATATTGATGCGTCCGATACGCATGTCACGTCGACGGTTGCTCCCGCGGTGAACTGGACGACAGGGACGGGCGGCGCGATTTCCATTCCCGTCCCGGCTGGCGCGATAGGCGAAATCCAGCTTACGCTGACCGAGGCACAGGCAACTGCAAACCCGGTGCTTCAATGGAGCGGCGGTAGCGTTCAATCCGTGCCGCAGCCTGTCGTCGGATCGGTCGCGTGGACCTACTCCATTGCTGATAACAAGATCGACTTCCTCGCGGCCGGCGAGAAACTCGAAATCACCTATACGATCACCATTCAGGACGACAGCGGCGTCGGCGACCTCGGCGATGGCATCGACGGCCAAGGCAACGAGTCCGACAGCATCACGCAGACTATTAAGATCACGATCACCGGGACAAACGACGTTCCTGTCATCACCTTTGCTGACGCGACCGGCACCATTCTCGACATCGCGGAGGATGCCGAGGATCACGGAGGTTCAGACTTTGACGAACTCACCGCAGAGGGTTCGATCGGATTCGCTGACGTCGACCTCACGGACAGACCGACTGCGGAAATCACGTCACGATCGGCAGAGTGGACCAAACAGAATGGTGCCGGGGGCCTGGATATTCCGGAAGCCGAATTGGAGGCGATGCTCACGGCGTTCACCATCAAGGCGCATGGCAGCGACACCGCCGGTACAAGTGACGACAACACGAACAACGGCGTGATCGACTGGACGTACAAGATAGAAGAACGCTTCGTGGATTTCCTCGCTGCCGGCGAGGAGGTCGAAGCTGAATTCGAGGTCACCATCTCCGACGGCAAAGGGGGCGTTGCCACACAGATCGTAAAGATCACTCTCAAGGGCGCCAGCGACGGCGGCCCCAATGACGTTCCTGTCATCCAGGCCGTGACGAATCCGGCGTCGATCCCGGAAATCGTTGGGGACAGCTCCAATCAGAACATTGCGCCCGTAAACGGAACGATCACGGTTTACGACTCTGACTACACCGATACGCTGACGCTGAGCGTCACGGGCGATGCGGTTGCCGAATACAATGGCGGCACTGTTCCGACGGAGGATTCCATCAATGTCGCCGCACTGATCGCGTCGGGCGCAATCAGCTTTGCTCCGATCGGCCTCTCGAACGGCGAGGATCAAACCGTTAACTGGACTTACGACCCCGCTGCTGCCGATCTTGACTGGCTTCGCGCGGGCGACACGCTGACGCTGACCTACACTGCGCAGGTGAGCGACGGCCAGGGCGGGACGCACACCCATCCGCTGGTGATCACGATCACAGGGACGAACGACGCGCCTGTGATCGAGGCGGTGACGAACCCGGCTGGCTTGACCGAGGTGGTCGGCGACAGTTCGGCACAGGACATCGCGGTGGTGACCGGGACGATCACGGTGTCGGATCAGGATGTCGGCGATACGCTGACGCTGAGCGTGACGGGCGATGCGACAGCGAGCTACACGCCCTACGGTGCGACCGAGGCCGGCGCGTTGCCTGCCGGCGCGAGTAGCATCGCGGCGCTGGTCGCGAGCACGGCGATCGGCTTTGATGCGTTCACCTCGAACGGCGAGAGCCAGACGGTCGACTGGACCTACGACCCCGCTGCTGTCAACCTCGACTGGCTGGGCGCAGGCGACACGCTGACGCTGATCTATGCGGCGCAGGTGACCGATGGCCACGGCAATGTCGGTTCGCAGCCGCTGGTAATCACCATCACCGGGACGAACGACGCGCCTGAGATCACCTCAGGGCCGGTAACGATCGCGATCAGCGAATCGCCGCAGGCCGCCGGAAATGTCGGGACGAATGCGTTTACGGAAACGATTGGCGGCGCCGCGCCGGTGCTGTCGGGAACGCTTGCGTTCCATGACGTCGATATTTCCGATGCTTCGCACGTGCTGTCTGTCTCGGTGGTCGAGACGCCATCCCCAGGAACGCCGACGCATCCCGGTCTCGACAACGACGGCCTGCAGGCGTTGCTTACCCTTACCGGCTCCACATTACCAACGGCTGCGACCACTGAAGGCACGATCGCCTGGGCCTTCGATGGCACCGAGGACCAGTTCGACTACCTTGCCGCCGATCAGAGCGTGGCTCTGGTCTACACGATCACGGTGGCCGACCGGGCAACGGACGGGCTGACCGATACGCAGACGGTGACCGTCACGATCACAGGGACGAACGATGCGCCAGAGATCACTGGTGCTGCAGAAGAGATCACCGAGGACAACTCGGCGCTTCTCGCGACGGTCACCATCGATGTCAGCGATCCTGATCTGACGGATACGCACTCGGTGAGCGTGATCGAGGTTTGGGCCGATGGGCCCACCGGCGCACATGACGCCAACTTCCTGATCGGCCTTCTCGACGAACCTTCCGACGTCTTGGCTGGACAGGCAACGATCGAATTCTCGGCGCTGAAGAGTGACTTCGGCTATCTAGCCGAGGGCGAAACGCTAACCCTGATTTATACTGTCCAGATAGCGGACGGGCAGGGCGGTAGCGCCTTGCAGAACTTTGCCGTGACGATCTCCGGGACTGAAGGGGATTCTGAGGTTTCTGACGTCATCATTCTCAACAACGCTGCTGCGATTTTGGGCACCGCGGGTGACGACACCTATGCAAACGGCAGCGTGATCGCGGGAACCGCCGGCGCCGATCTCATCCTGGGCCTTGCCGGCAACGATGATATGGAAGGCAGGAATGGGGACGACTGGCTGTTCGGTGGCGATGGCGACGACTATCTGCTCGGCGGCGCGGGCAAGGACACCTATTTCGGTGGTGCCGGCTGGGACATGGCCAGCTTCCGTGACGAGAACGCCGGGGTTACCGTAAACCTTTCGGCCGGGACTGCGACGCTGGCCGGCGGTGTGGTTGAGACACTGGACAGCATCGAGGACATTGAGGGCTCAGCGCATGACGACACGCTGATCGGAAACGCCGGAGACAACTTCCTGCTCGGCGGGGACGGAACCGACAGCTATGACGGCGGCGCCGGCGGCTGGGACCAGGTTTCGTTTCACAACGAGACAGGTGGGCAAGGCGCGGTCGTCGATCTCTCGCTTGGAACCGGCACCGACACCTACGGGAACAGCGGCGAAGCCTTCGCCAACATCGAGGTTCTGCGCGGGTCGCAATGGGCCGACAACTTCAAGGGCGACAGCGGCGATAACGTTTTCTTCGGCCTGGAGGGCAACGATACCCTGAACGGCGGTGCCGACGGTCTCGACCTCGTCCGTTACGATAGGGATTACCGGTTCGGCGGCACGAACGGAGTTACCGTCAATCTGGCTGCCGGGACGGCGACAGACGGGTTTGAAGATACCGACACGCTGATCAACATCGACGGCGCTGTCGGCACGCAACTGAACGACACGCTGATCGGCAACGCGGGCGAAAACGAGTTTGTCGGGCTGGGTGGTAACGACACCATCGACGGCGCGGGCGGCTGGGACTGGGCAGGCTATTGGTACGCCGGATCAGGCATCGTCGTGGACATGGCGCTCCCTTCCGGCCAGGTCACCAATGACGGCATGGGAGGCACCGATACCCTGATCGACATTGAGGAGATCTTCGGCTCGCAACATGCCGATACGATCTCCGGCGACGGGCAGGACAGGGATTACAATGGCGATGCCGGCGCCGACACCCTGACCGGGGGCGCTGGCAACGAGGTGTTTTCTGGCGGTGAGGGCGATGATCAGATAAATGGCGGGGGTGGCTGGGACATCGCGCGCTACGATCGCGACATACGGGGTGGCGGCGACAGCGGTGTTACCGTCGATCTTTCGGACGGCACCGCGACAGATGGATTTGGCGACAGCGACACGCTCTCCAACATCGAAGGCGTTTGGGGCTCCGAATTTGACGACCTTCTGATCGGCGACGATACCGACAATGAACTCGTCGGGAATGAAGGCGATGATGAGCTCAGAAGCGGTGGCCAGCAATATTCCGATCAAAGCTTCGACTATCTCGAAGGCGGCGATGGCAATGACCTGCTGATCGCGCAGGGCGGTTTCGTCAATATGGTCGGCGGACAGGGCAATGACGAGCTTCGCGCGACGCCAGCAAGCGAATGGTGGGACCATGCCCGCGCGGACTACCGAAATTCGCCGCAGAATGTGGGCATCGTCGCGAACCTCAGCGCAGTTACCTACATGAGCGTCGCCTCGATGCAGATCGCTGACGGCTACGGGACGACCGATACGGTCGAAGGCATACACGCCATTGCCGACAGCGCGGGCAATGACTTCATCAGGCTCGACGGCGACTATAGCAACGCCAATGGCGGCGAGTATTTCGAGGTTAGGCTGACCGGCGGAGACGACACGGTCGATTTCACGGGCGCCGGCCTACAGGCACGTGTCACCTATCGTGATGCGGCCGATGGCGTCATCGTGGACCTGGTGGCCGGGACGGCGGTCGACGCCGACACTAATACCGACCCCCTGCATCCTGCGGGAGATGATATCGGGACCGACACACTCATCAATGTGAACCATGTGAGCGGCTCGGAGTTCGACGACACGCTGACGGGGAACGACGGAGACAACCGTTTCAGGGGCAACGCTGGCGATGACTTGATTAATGGAGCCGGTGGGCAGGACATCGCCGACTACAACAACTCCCCGAACGGGATCCAGGTCGATCTGAGCCTGACCACGGGGCAGGTGACCGATGACGGATTTGGGGACACGGATACGCTGACAGATATCGAGGTCGTCTCTGGTTCGCAGCACGGCGACAGCATGATCGGAAACGAGTTCGAGAACGAGTTCTGGGGAAATGAAGGCGACGACACGCTGGACGGCGGCGAAGGGCACGATGTTCTTGATGGCGGTGAGGGTACCGACACGCTTCTAGGTGGAATTGGTGACGACTGGCTGTTCGGTGGAGACGGCGCTGATCAGCTTTTTGGCGGCGACGGTGCTGACCAACTGCTGGGCGGCAATGGCAGCGACCAATTGACTGGCGGCGCAGGCGAAGATGAGTTCATCCTGTACGCTGGTGATACTGGTATCGACCAGATTCTCGATTTCGGTGCGGACAACAACGCAATCTTCCTGCGTGGTTATGACGCCGGTGATGTGTTCCATTTAGCTGAGACGGCGCCCGGGAGTGGTGACAGCAACCTGATGTTGGATACGCAGGTCATCGCATTTCTTTCTGGGGTTGAGTTCGATTCTTCCTTCGTTTCGTTTGAATACGATGCAGTCGAACAACAGCATGTAGTGGCAATGACCTACGTATGAGCTTTCGGGCTGGCAGCCGATGATGCGACACAACGGCATGGTGCGAAAGCTGACAGGTTTGTTGCTTGCTGTGCTTCTGTCGCTCGTCGTCGTGGGTCCAATCCACGCCGTCGAGGACAACGCCATCGTCGCGGAATCGCTGCGTGCCATTTTTGCAGCCGGGCAGGCGGATACGGGCTCCGCCGAGGCGAATGAGGATCTCCAGGCAATCCGCGACATCTATGTCGTGCGCGACTTCAAGCCGATCTGGGTGCGTGACAGCGGCCCCAAGACCAAGGCGAAGGCGCTGCTTGCCGAGTTGAAGATATCCGGCGTCCATGGCCTTTCGCCATCCTTCTACCATGTAGCAGACATCGAGGCGCTGATGGGCGCGGACGACCCCGACGAACTGGCGCGGCTCGACATGCTGCTGTCCGGCGCCGTCGTCGAGTATGGCGGCGATCTTGCCAATGGACGCGTAGGGCGTTCGATTGCGCCTGCCGAAAACGCCGTCGAGCCCGTCATGATGACGCCTGCCCGGTTCGTCGCCGGGGCCGAGGCGGCCGAGAACCTGCGAGACTTCGCCGGCGCGCTGCTCAATGAGGACTATCGCTATGTCCGCCTGATCGCCAAGCTTGGCGAATTCACCCGCATCGAGGAATCCGGACGCTGGCCGGCGATAGACGCGAACGGTCCCGGGATCGCCCCGGGCAAGCGCGATCCGCGCATCGGGAATATCCGCACACTGCTGATGCTCTCGGGCGACCTGCCGATCACCGACCTTGGTGGCGAAACACTCGACGAAAGCATGCAGGACGCAGTGCGGTCCTTCCAGACACGCCACGGACTGGAACCGACCGGCGCGATCGACAGCCCGACGCTCGGCGAGATGGCCGTCCCGGTTTCGGAGCGCATCCGGCAGATCAAGGTCAACCTGGAACGGAGGCGCTGGCAGAACCGCGACCTTGGCCCGGACAACGTCTACATCAATCTGGCCGCCGGCGAGGTCAAGGTGGTCCGCGACGGCCGTTCGGAGCAGTTCCTCCATGTGATCGGGTCACCCGACTTGCCGACATTCTTCGGCGAGATTTCGGGACTGGAAGTCGACCCGGCGGGCTCTTCGAAAGTGGCGCTGACGGTTGCCTCGCCATTTGTTGACCGGCTGGCCGGAGAGGAGGGTGATCGCACGATAGCCGTGTCAGAAATTGACAGTCTGGCGGGCGATATCGCAGTCGGCCACATGCCGGAGGGGATAACGCTGGATGCCCTTCTTGCCGCGGGGGAGCCAGCGAGCGTCAGCTTTGAAAAGCCCGTGCCGCTCTTTGTCACCTTTGTCACCGCATGGGCGAACCGCGACGGGACGGTGCATTTCCGGCGAGACACGCAAGGGCGCGACGCGACCATCGCGAGACTGCTTCAGCTCGACTGAGTCGCGACCTGTTCGGTTTCGGCTCCCGCTGACTCCGGAGCGGGCTCCATCTGCTCTTCATCCTTCGTGAGCAGGGCCGCCTGGCGCGGCAGCACGATGCGGAACTCCGTGAACGCGCCAGCCTCCGTCTCAACCTCGATCGTTCCGGCATGCTGCTTGACGATGATGTCGCGACTGAGGGAGAGCCCGAGCCCGGTTCCCTGTCCGGCAGGCTTGGTGGTGAAGAATGGGTCGAATATCCTGTCGCGGAACTCGGGCGAAATGCCTGTCCCGTTGTCGCGGATCCTGATCTCCACCGCATCGCCGAGATTTCTTGTCGAGGCCGCCAACACCGGCTCATATCCGCTGCCGTTGGTGGCGGCGGTGCGCTCCGCCGTGGCGTCGAAGCCGTTGGTGAACAGGTTCAGCAGCACACGCGTGATATCTTGCGGGTAGAGGTCGACCGCGCCGGCCTTTGGGTCGAACGCCTTCTCCAGCGTCACGTCGAAGCCCCGCCGCTCGGCGCGGGCGCCGTGATACGCGAGCCCCAGGCTTTCTTCCACCATCGTGTTGATGTCGACAATGCGATGCTCGCCAATACCCTCGCGGGCATGCGCCAGCATGTTGCGGATAATGGAGTCGGCGCGCCGGGCAGACTCGGCACCTTCCTTGATGTTGTCGGCAAGCGTGTCGGCAAGCGCCTCCACTTCCTCGCGCGTGTCCATATCGATGACGGCAGCCTCAAGGACGCGGCGTATGTCGTCGATCATCTCCTGCGAACGGGCGGTGAATTCCTTCACGAAGTTAAGAGGCGCCCGCATCTCGTGCATGACGCCGGCGGTGAACTCGCCGAGCGCTGCCAGCCGTTCAGTCTCGGAAAGCCGCTTGCGCGCCGAGTTCAGTTCCTCCAGCAGAATAGCTGCTTCATCGGATTTGCGGCGCGTTTCGTCGAACAGGCGGGTGTTCTCGATCGCGATGACGGCCTGGTCGGCGAAGGTGGTCACCAGTTCCACCTGAGACGGGCGGAAGGGCGCGGTTTCGGCGCGCGCCAGAGCGATAACGCCGATCGTCTCGTGCTGACGAAGCAACGGCATGCACAGTACACTGCCAACCGGCCCAAAGCGTTCGGCCTCCCGATCCTGGTCCAACGGAATGTCGGAGTGATGGATCATTGCGCCGTCGTGCGCGGCCTGTCCGATCCATGTTCCATCACCGGCAACCGGTGGGTTGGCCTGCTCGAAAGCGCGCTGGTCCGGCGGAAGGCCCGTCGCTGCCGCCAGCGGGAACCCTTCTTCGTCCTTCAGATAGACGCGTGCGGTCGTCGCGCCGCAGAGCTGCATGGCGGAAGAGGCAAGCGCCTGGAGCAGACTGTTGAGATCGTAAGCGAGGCCACTGGTCGTGCGCGCGATGTCAGCGGTCGCGTCCCGATAAAGCCGGGAAGCCGAAAGCTCGATACCAAGGTCGTGGACCGTGGCGACAAGCCGCGTGTTGTCGATGGCGACCGCAGCCTGATCGGCGAAGGTCCTGACGAGTTCCACCTGCCGTTCGCCGAATTCACCGGGCGTTGCGCGTTCGAGCAGGAACACGCCGAGCGCTTCACCAGCTCGCTTCAGCGGAACAGCAAGAGAAACTCCTGTCTGCCCTGTCAGTTTTTCCGCCCCGGATTCGTCGCCGGACTCGGGCAGCCGAACGATGTCCTTCTGCAAGGCCGCACGGCCAACGATCGTGTCCTGCGAGGCGGGATAGACATTCCCGCTTTCCTCGGAGCGGCGTTCCGGCGACAACCCGTCCGAGGCGGCAAGTGTGTAGCCCTCTTCGCCGCGCAGATAGATCGCGGCGGAATCGCCGCCGCCCAATCTCCTTGCGGAGGCAGCCATCGCCTGAAGCAGGCCTGCAAGGTCGAAATCCGGCCGGATGCCGGACTCGTTTGCCGCTTCCGCAATCTCGCAGGTCGCCGCCTGGCGTTCGATCGCGTCGGACAGCTCCTGGGTGCGGTTTGAAAGTGCACTGTGCAGCATCGCTCCTTCGATGACGACCTGCGCCTGACCTGCGAGCATGCGGGCGAGTTCAACCTGACGTTCACCGAAAAGGCCGGTCGTCCACCGCAGCAGCAGGAGAACGCCGACAGTGAGCCCTTCGTGCATCAGCGGCACGCCAAGCGCCGCGCCTGCTGGCGTGTGCCTGTCGAGTCCTGAAAAATCCGGCTCTGCGGCAAGCTCGGCAACGTGGAGCAGTTGACCGGTTTCCGAAATACGCCTGACGACCGGATCGAACAGCGCGGGATCGGTATCACCCCGGGCCGATAACCGGCGGGCGACGCCGTCGTCGATCCGCAGCAACACGACGGCATCGGCATCGCACTCACGCGCCGCAGCGGCAACAACAGCGTCGAAGACGGGCTGCGGCAAGGCCGCCGAACCGCCCACCAGGGCTATGACGTCGCTGGTTGCCTGGTTGTGCGACAAAGCTTCTTCGAGCTTGCCGGCCTTGTCCGCCAGCCGGTCTTCGAGGTCGGTCTTTCCGATTGCAATCGCAGCCTCGTCGGCAAGACTTTCGGCAAGCTCGATTTCGCCGCTGCTGAAGGTGTGATCGTCTTCACGCAGCAGCAGGAAGGCACCAGTACGGAGCCCGTCGTAGAGCATGGGAACCGCAAGCACAGGTCCGGCAGGCGCGCTCCCGTCCGGGCCCGAAAACATTGCAGGATCGTCCAGCAGGACGGTTCCGGCCTTTGCCTCCATGTGACGAGTTATCGCGGTGGCGAGACCACCGATACGTTCGTTCCATTCGTCGTCCGATACCCCGTAGGCGGCCATCGGATCGAGACCGTCATCCGACGACCTGAGGACCAGAACCTTTGCTGCGTGACAGGTGTGGGCAGCTGTCGACGCAATGGCCTGGACGGTGCGCTGCAGGTCGAACGGCGTGCGCGCCACGATCTTCAGCATCCCGGCAGATGCGGATTTCTGTTCCAGCGCGGCTTCGATCTCGCGCCGACGCGCTTCGGCCTGCTCAAGCAGGATCGTCTTTTCAATCGCAATCGCGGCAATCTCGACATGCGCCGAGGCTGTCGCAATGTCTCGATCCGAGTATGGATCGGCCTGCGGTCGGGAAAGCGCAAGCACGCCGACCAACTGACCGCCTGCTACAAGCGGAAGCCCGAGCAGAGAGGCCTGGTTGTCACCGTCTTCATGCTTTTGCTGGAGCACATCCGCAGATGCGCCGCTTTCGACCACGCGCGCCACGAGGTTTTCCAGCGCCGGGGAAACTTCTTCGCCGGTGATCGGGATGAACGTCTCGCCTGACTGCCGGAAGATCCGGACATCCGCACGACACCAGGAGGCGATGTCCTGGCAAAGCGCCGCGGCCAACCCGTCGGCATCGAGCGACGGCGCGACAATATTGCGGACAAGTCCGGCTGCGAAATCGCGCCTTTCCAGGGCATGGGCGAGTTCGGCTGTCCGGGTGTCGAGGTCGGCCCACAGACGCGTCGTCTCCATTGCTGCAACCGCCTCGTCGGCAAGCGCGCTGACAAGCTCCAGGTGGCGTTCCGGCAGTTGCATGCCTGGCGCCCGCTCGACGACAAGAACGCCTACCGACGAACCGTTCCTTGCCAGCGGAACGGCTATAGTGGCTCCGGATTCGACAGGTTCGCCGGACGTGAAAGCCAATGCGTCGATATCGCCAGAATCGGGCGTGACAATCGCCATGCGCTCCGCCGCTTCGTCGGTCAGCCCCTCGTGCGCTTGCAAGAGCAGGGCTTCCCCGTCGAAGATGTTGAGATGAGCGCGGGATCCGCCGAGGGATTTCAGCGCCGCGCCCACAACCGCATTGAAGACAGGCTGTGCGTTGGCCGGGGATTGCGCGGCCGCCCGGACGACATCTGCAACCGCGGTCTGCTCGGCGCGCATGTCCGATATCGTGAGATCGCGTTGTTCGACATCTCCCGCAAGGCGCATGTTTTCGATCGCGATCAGCGCCTGGTCGCCAAGCGCTTTCAGCAGCGCGGCGTGACGCTCGGCGAATGCCCGGGTTTCCTGCCGCTCGACACCGATCACGCCGAGCGCAACGCCGTCCTTGACCAGCGGAACGGCAAGCGCGCTTTTCGTCGCCTGCGACGATTCTGCTTCGATGCCATCCCCCGCAGCCGAAATCTCGACTGGCTGCCTGTCGGCCATCGCCTGCGTCGCGATTGCGAGGGAGGACGGGGAAAGCGACACGTCGGCCTCGGAAGAACCGGCCCCCAATCCGCGATGCGCCTGCACCTTCAGTTCGTCGCCCTCGAGCAGGCAAAGGTAGGAAACAGAGCCTGTGCTGCTTGCCGCAGCTTCCACGAGCGCCTCGAACACGGCTGCCGCGTTCGCGGGTGAAACCGACGCGATGCGAACCGTTTCGGCGACTGCGGCCTGTTCCGCGCGCATGTCCGAGATCCTGCGATCCCGCTGGGCGACATTGTCTGCCAGCCTGAGATTTTCCAATGCGACGACAACCTGATCGCCAAGCGCCTGCAGCAACGCTTCGTGGCGCTCCGGCAGGGAGCCGGTCTGGCTGCGCTCCACGGCGATGACGCCGACAGCAGTGCCGTCCTTGACGATCGGCAGGGCGATTGCGCTTTTGGCGTTGGGGAGGGCGCTCACCCCTGAGCCCTCGGCGATCTCCTTCATTTCGATGCGCTCGGAGGCGGCGAAGGCGCGGGCCGGGATCATTTCGGAGTCGGCTGCCAGCGTGGCCAGCTTGTCGGTTGTTTCGGCAGGCAGCCCATTGTGTGCCCGCAGCCTGAGCATGCCGTCCTCGAACAGACAGAGGTAGGCCGCGCCTCCGGTGGCTTTCGCGGCCGCTTCCGCTATCGCGGCGAAGATGGCCGAGTCGTCGGACGGCGCCGCAGACGCCACGCGTACGGCTTCGGCGATCGCGGCCTGTTCGGCGCGCATGTCCCTGATCTTCTGGTCCCGCTCGTCGACGTTTTCGGAAAGCCGTGCATTCTCGATTGCGATCAGCCCCTGGTCGGCAAATCCCTGGATAAGACCGGCCTGGCGGTCGGAGAACGGCGACAGTTCCTGATGAGAAAGCCAGATGACGCCTTCCACAAGGTTGTCGCGCTGCAGAGGAACAGCCAGCCCGGCCCGGTCGCCGGCATATCCAGGAGGAGCATCGACGGAGAAGCGCTGGTCGCCGGGCATGTCTTCCACGGTGATCGGCTGTCCCAGATAGGCTGCGAGTCCCTGTGGCGTATCGGCGTCGATTACGACATCGAGAGTCGCTGACTTCGCGACGGCCACCCATTCGTCCGTGTATCCGGCATGGGCGGCAAGCCTGAGCTTTCCGTCACGCATAAGCCAGATCGAGCCGTGCGCCGCCTCGCACAACTCAATGGCCGAGGAGACAAGCGTCTCCAGCACCGTGTCCAGATCCTCGCCCGAACGACCGATCGCCTTCAGGACACCCGCCGTCAGCGTCTGCTGCTGCAGCGCCACGTCGAGGCCGTGTGCGCGTTCGTCGACTTTTGCTTCCAGTCCTCGCTGGCTCTGCTGGAGCCGGCTTGCCATCATGTTGAATTTCTCGGCAAGAGCGCCGATTTCGTCACGTCTGTAGATTTTGACGCGCTGGGTCAGGTCTCCCTCACCAAGCCGCTCGGTGCTTGCCCGGATTGTATCGATGGGGCTGGCAACCCTTCGCGCCAGCCAGAAGCCGACGATGGCGGCAATCAGCATTCCCGCGCCGAGCAGTGCGAGCGTTTGCCAGAGCAGCAGGTTGAATGGCGCGAGCGCCTCAGCCTCAGGTTTCTGGGCAAAGGCGATCCAGCCCAGGCGAGGCAGTTGCGTGTAGGCTGCGAAAACCGGCCGTCCCTTCTCGTCGACAGCATCCGTAACGGTGCCGTTTCCGCCTACCGCCAGTGCGGTCGCCACCTGGCGCAAGCCTGAAAAGTCGTTGTCGCCCGTGACCGGATGGAGCTCCGGGTGAGCCACCAGGCGTCCCTTGTCGTCGACGACAAAGACCTGGCCGCCTTCAGTTCCCGTCTTCACGAGATCGGTGAGGAAGGAGAGGTCAAGTTCCGCGACCGTTACCCCGCCATCGGTGTGCGCCACGCCGACTGTTCCCGACAGGTCCGCGCCGTTGCGCACGTAGACCGGACCGAACCACGTGCCTGCCTCCACGGTTTCCCTGAAGCGCTGCTCGTTGGCGCGGCTGGTCTGGCTGGAGATGGAGTCGGGCGCCAGCCTCGAAATCTTCAGCTGCTCGAGACCCTTGCTGTCTATGTAGAAGAGCTCCGTGACCGCAGGAAACTGGCGCAGCATGCGGGTGAAGTCGGCGCGTTGCTGAGCGATGCCGGCGCTCTTCCAGTCCGGCTGCGCCGTCCAGGCGAGCTGGCTTTCCAGGTTCGCCATCATGGCGCTTATTTCGCCGGCGACAGCAGCAGCCTTCTGCTGTTCGACCGCAAGGGCCGACTTTTCCGCTTCAGCATAGCTGCGCCAGAGGCTGAGCGCGCCGCCAGCGACAAGCAGAAGCCCGACCAGGGCGACGATCACCGTGGCGAACCTGACGGAGAGCGGAATTCTCAGCCGCCCTCCGGACCGTGTCGCTTTATCTTTTGCCCCCCTGGCCATCGCTCAGTCCCGCCGGATATCGGCGCAGCAGCGCGCAAACCCGCAAAAAACCGCGATTTCGATACTGCTCACCATACGCATTCTTTGGCTGTCGGCTGAAAGACGGGCAACCTAAGCATGTTTCGAAATCTTGTCCACGAAAGCAGGGTGGAAAAGCCCTGTTTTCCGGGGAAAGAGATGATGGCCGCCTTCGGGGTCGCCCCGTTTAACGGCCTGCGAATGCACGTTGGAAACGAAGCGACCGGCCTAGTCACCCGCCATGAGCCGAATGATCGCCACCGCCGGCCTTGTCGACGGCGAACTCAACCTCGACTGTGCCAGCCTTTTCGAAGGTCAGCGTGCCCTTGAATTTCTGGCCTTCGACAGCAGGCTCCTTGAGGCCCATGAACATGATGTGGAAGGAACCTGGCACGAGCTTGACCTCGCCACCAGCAGGGATTTCCAGACCGCCCGCCAGCGGGCGCATTGTCATCACGCCGTCGTTCACCGCCATCTCGTGGATTTCGGTCTTCTCCGCGATCGCGCCGGTGACCGCTACAAGGCGATCTGCTTCCGCCCCGTTGTTCTTCACCGTCAGATAGCCGGCTGCAACCTTTGCCCCGGGCAGGGTTGCCCTCGACCACGGGTGGTCGATTTCGAGCGTGCCGAGGGTGAATTCATGTGCCACTGCGCCGCCCGCGAAAGCGAGCCCGAGCGCCATGGCCAGCGCGGCGCGCCGCGTATATGCTGAAAAAAACATCGTTTACTCCTGTGATCGCCTTCGTGTCGCATCGCGCGCCACGAAATCCTGTCGTTCCAGCGTGCCGGTGGTGAGGCGCGCCGTGCGTCAGGCTGCGAGCGGGGGAGCGCGAGGATTTGCCGGCGTTCGCCGATGGTGACGAGCGAGCGTCTTCTGCGGAGGAAAGACCAGGGGCTGTGGCAAGGCCTCGAACGCTGCGATGAAGATGGCCGCAGGCGGCCCGGCCGCGACGGACGGCGACATGCTGCAGGATAGAAGACAGCAATCCTGCTCATGCTTGCTCTGGCCGGAGGGCATCTGCGCGCTTCCCTGAGCGCAGATGACATTGCCGAAGATGTCACGCTCGACGGGAGGCGCGGCCATGACCAGCGTGGATTGCAGGACGAGCACCAACGCCGCGAGGAAAGTCGCGAGGCGAAAGATCCCGATCCTGTCCGCTTTCCGTGCCATCACGGCAGGACAGCTAGCACGCGCCGTGCTCAAGGCATACCGCCCGTCCGGGCCATGCGGCAAGATGACGTCCTATCCCACGGGAATGACATCGACGGCCTGCTCACCTGTCTGGCTGCCCGTGGTCTTCAGGACGCCTACGATTGGAGCTATATCCGAATAGTCGCGTCCATAGCCAACGGTTATGTGATCGTTGGAGGCGCGCATTCCGTTGGTGGGGTCGAATTCCTGCCAACCCGCCTCACGGCCGCACCAGACCTTGACCCAGGCATGCATGGCGTCGGCACCCTCCAGCCTCTCCTTGCCGGGCGGCGGTATGGTGCGCAGGAACCCGCTCACATAGCCCGCCGGGATTCCGAGACTCCTGAGACCGGCAATCATGACATGCGAGAAATCCTGGCAAACGCCTCGTTTCATGGCGAAAGCGTCGGCAGCCTTTGTCGCAACCGTCGTTGCGTCGCCGTCATAGATGAACTCGGCATGGATGCGATTGCAAAGATCGTATGCGATGCCGGTGACCGAAGCTGCCGCAGAAAGGTTTTCCCTCGCATAAGCGCCGATCGCGGGATCCAGATCGACGAAGTCACTCGCGGCAAGGAAATGGTGCGGGGCCTGCGGATCGAGCGAGCGCACGGAGGCGACCTCTTCGGCGAGGTCGACAAGGGCCGGCGACACGTCGAGGCGGATTTCGGGCCGCGACACCGAGACGCGCGCGCTCATCCGGATATCCAGTTCGTCATAGATCTCCCGGAAAGCGACCGATGTGACCGCGTTGCCGAAAAAATCGACGAAATCGGAACGTTCCGACGGCGACGGCGAGAAGGCAAGCGATGACGCTATGACGCGCTGTATGCCGGGAATGGTCTGCGGCACGACATGCACATGATGCCTGCTGCCGCCTGCCGCGCGGTTGTAGTCGTAATGCAGATTGAGCCTGATGTCGTAAAGCATGGATCAGCCGAAATACGACCGGGCAAGGCTGCTGTAGAGCCCGGCCATGTCATCGCCGAGCATGTTCAGGGCATCCGGCGTCAGGTCTCCGGGCTCCTCCGTCGCCAATGCGGTGTGGATGCGCAGCACATCCTTTGCTGCAGGCGAAAGGTGGCCCCTTTCCCCGGTTTCCGGCAAATGCGCTACCTCGTGCTTCAGGCGGTCCAACTGGAAGATCACCGAGCGGGGGTTCAGCGGATCAAGCGCGAGCAGGTCGACCAGGCTGCTCTGGCTAGCGCGTGCATATTGCCGGCGATGGGTCATGACGCTGTCGCCGATCTCCAGCATCATGTCGAGCGCGCCATCCGGCGCATCTTCTCGCGTCAGCCACGCCAGCGAACGCGCCATCTGGATGCCGCGTTCGATGCGGCGACCGATTTCAAGGAAACGCCAGCCCGTGAAGCGGTACATGTTCTCGCCAAGCAGTCCGGAGAAGCCAGCGATCTTGCGCAGGATCACGGTCATGGCACGCGTGGCGTCGTCGCCTTCCTTGACCTGCCTCGAAAAGCGATGAACCGTCTTCGAAAGGTCGCGCAGCGCCAGCCATCCGTCCGGAGAGAAGCGGTCGCGTATCTGGCTCGCGCTGTATATCGCGCTGTCCACCGAGCCGATCAGTGCGGCCGGAATCGCCGTTTCGGCATCGATGCCATAAGGCTCAAGGTAACGTCTTGTGTCCGCGAGCAGCGGCATGTCCGGGTCCGAAGTTTCGGCCAAGCGGACGTGATAGGCGCGCAGGATTCTTGTGGTGTCCTCCGAGCGCTCGATATAGCGGCCCAGCCACATCAGGTTTTCGGCAGCCCGGCTTGGCAGCGTTCCAGGCAGGTTTCGCTTGAAGCCGTCCCGATCGTCGGGAAGCAAGGTCTCGTGCCTGACCGGGGACTGGCTGACGACCCAGACGTCCGCCGCCTGTCCGCCTCGCTGCATGGCGATCGCAGTGTTGTCGTGCGAGGAGCCGATGCGGGCGAAACCGCCGGGCATGATAACCCATCCGTCAGGCGTGCGCGCCAGATAGACGCGCAGGCTGGCTGGCCGGGGTTCAAGGAAGCCGCCAATGAAAACGGGCGCCGTCGACAGCGTTACGGCTTCCTGTCCGACAAAGGCCGCGCCGTCTGCCTTGACACTTGCGACCAGCTTTGCGCGCGCTTCGGCGTCCAGGCTCGATCCAAGGACGGTCTTCCCGTCATCCTCGAAAGGCAGTCGCGTCGACAGAGAGGGACCGATCATCATGCGGTCGAAATTCTCGAGCACCTGTCGGCGGTCTGCCTCGTTGCCGCACCACCATGTGGCAACGGAAGGAAGATCCAGCGGCTTGCCGACAAGGGCCTGCGCGATGCCGGGAAGGAAGGCAGCAAGCGCACGTGTTTCCAATATTCCGGAGCCAAGCGCATTGACCGCCGTGACGGTGCCGGCGCGGATGGCCTCGGAAAGGCCCGGCGTTCCGATGCGCGATTCCGCGCGCATTTCAAGCGGGTCTGCAAAGGCAGCGTCGAGCCTTCGCCAAAGGACCGTCACCGGTTTCAGACCCGAGACCGTACGCACCATCAGCCGGCCGTTGGTTACCGTCAGATCCTCGCCTTCCAGCAGCATGATGCCGAGGTAGCGGGCGATATAGGCGTGTTCGTAATAGGTCTCGTTGAGCGGGCCGGGCGTGAGGATCGCGGCGCGTCCGGCCGGCTCACCTGCCATCCCTGTGAGAGCATCACGGAAGCGGCGGAAGAAGCCCGCCAGCCTGTGAACATGCATGTCGCCATAGATGTCGGAGAGGGCACGTGTCGTCGCGACACGGTTTTCCAGCGCGAAGCCAGCGCCTGAAGGCGCCTGCATGCGATCGCCCAGCACCCACCAGCGGCCATCGGGGCCGCGGCCCAGATCGAATGCGCAGAAGTGCAGGAAGTGCCCGCCCGCCGGCTTCACGCCGGCGAAGGGCCGCAGATATTCCGGACTGGATGCGATGAGGCCCGGCGGCAGCAGTCCGTCGCCAATCAGCCGGTTTTCCCCGTAGATGTCGGCGCAGATTGCCTCGAACAGGTTTGCGCGCTCCGTCAAACCGGCGCTGATTTCTGTCCATTCTGCGTCCTCAACCAGAAGGGGGACATGCGCCAGAGGCCATTCGCGCTCGTTGGCGCCATCGCGATCGTAGACGCGATAGTAGACACCGGAGTCGCGCAGATACTGATCCGCGCGGGCAAAACGCGCCTGCAGCTCTTCGGCACCGAGTTCCTCGATTGCCGCGATGAACTGCCGCCACGCCGGACGCGGCTCGCCATGCGCATCGACCATCTCGTCCAGAACGCCCTCGATCGGACGATAGGAGTCGAGCAGCAATTTCGCTGGCGGTTTTCGGCGTGAGGCCTTCATCGCAAGGCAGGCCCCGGGGGTTTGAATCGCAATGTCATGGCCGATCACAAGCCCGCCGGTCTTCTGAGGTCAAGCGTCAGCGGGAATTCTCCCGATGCTTGTTCCGCCCGCAACTCGTAGCTGCCCGGCGTGTAGCCGTCAGGCAGGAAACGGGCAAGTCTGCGCGCCTCGGCCTCGTTGGCGTTGACCGGGAAGGTGTCGTAGTTGCGGCCGCCGGGATGCGCGACGTGATAGACGCAGCCGCCAACCGCGCGGCCCGACCATCGGTCATAGATGTCGAAAACCAGGGGCGTGTTGACGGGCAGGGCGGGGTGGAGGCCAGAGGATGGCTGCCATGCCTTGTAGCGCACCCCGGCCACCGCGACCTCGCGGTCGTCGGTCTGCCGAAGCGGCACGGGCCGACCGTTGCAGGCTACGGTGTGGCGCTCGAGGTTAAAGCCTTCCGCCTTCACCTGAAGGCGTTCGACGGAAGAATCCACAAATCTTACCGTTCCGCCGATCGCGCCCTGCTCGCCCATAACGTGCCAGGGTTCGAGTGCCTGCCGGATCTCCATCTTCATGCCTTGCGTGCGCACCTCGCCGCAGAAGGGGAAGCGGAATTCGAGTTGCGCGTCGAACCATTCGGGCCGGAAAGCGAAGCCGTTCTGCCGAAGGTCTTCCAGTACGTCCATGAAATCGGACCAGACGTAATGCGGCAGCATGAAGCGGTCGTGCAGGGTCGTGCCCCAGCGCACAAAACGCCCGTCGATGGGTGCGTTCCAAAGCCGCGCGATGATCGCGCGGACCAGCAACTGCTGCGCAAGGCTCATGCGAGCGTTGGGCGGCATCTCGAAACCGCGGAATTCGACCAGGCCGAGCCTGCCCGTAGGACCTTCGGGCGAAAACAGCTTGTCGATGCAGATTTCGGAGCGATGGGTGTTGCCGGTCACATCCACCAGCAGGTTGCGGAACAGCCGGTCTACCAGCCAGGGCAGGGGGGCGTTGCCCTGTCCGGGCATGGGCACCTGCGCCAGCGCGATTTCCAGTTCATAAAGGCCGTCGTGGCGGGCCTCGTCGATGCGCGGGGCCTGGCTTGTCGGGCCGATGAACAGGCCGGAGAACAGGTAGGAGAGCGAGGGATGACGCTGCCAGTAGAGTACGAGGCTCTTGAGAAGATCCGGCCGCCGGAGGAACGGGCTGTCAGCGGGGGTTGCCCCACCCACCACGACATGGTTGCCGCCACCCGTGCCCGTATGCCGGCCGTCGATCATGAACTTGTCGGCGCCGAGGCGCGACAGGCGGGCTTCCTCGTAGATGGCTTCGGTTGTCGCGATGCAATCCTTCCAGCTTGAGGCCGGATGGATGTTCACCTCGATCACGCCGGGGTCCGGCGCGACGCGAATAACGTTGAGGCGGGGATCATGCGGGGGCGCATACCCTTCGATATGGACGGGAAGTCCGGTCTTTCTCGCCGCGTTTTCCGCTGCCGCGATCAGTTCGAGATAGTCTTCCAGCGCCTCGACCGGCGGCATGAAGACGCAAAGCCGCCCTTCGCGAGGCTCGACCGAAAGCGCGGTGCGGATCGCGCCGCCGATCTCGGTCAGTTCCTGCTCCACCCTTTCCTGGCCAGCGGTCGCCGCCGTGAACGATGCGGTTGCCTGCCTGTGAGCCATGTCCTCCGCAGTTTCCGACGTTTGCGCCGCCGGGCCTGCTAGGATTTCCGCTCTTGGCGGCAGGTTGCCGCGCGGCACGGAGGGGTCGAGCGGTACGACATAGGGATAGCGGGCAGGCGGGACGTAGGGCAGGGAGCCCAGCGGAAGACGATATCCGACTGGCGAATCGCCCGGCACGAGAAACAATCTGCCGCGCCGCGTCGTCCATTTCTCGGAACGCCAGCGATGCCCGCCTGCGCGGCTTTGCCAGCGCTGAACAGGCAGGACATAGCCTGATGGCTTGGTCAGGCCCCGCTCGAACACATGGGCCATGCGGCTGCGTTCCTCCGGGTCTTCCAGCCGGGAGTTGGACGGGTCGACATTGTCGGGCAGCTTGCCTTCCTTGAGCAGCCATTCGGCCGGATCTTCATATGCCTCGGCGACCATCTCCGTTTCGATGCCGAGTTCCTCCGCCATCGAAGTCAGCAGAGTGCTGGCGTCTGCTGCGGTTACCTTGCGGTCGGAGTTTTCCCGGGCGATCAGGTCGGGATCTGACCAGACCGGCTCGCCATCCATGCGCCAGTAGAGCGAGAACGTCCATCGCGGCAGGCTTTCGCCGGGATACCATTTGCCCTGCCCGTAGTGGAGGAACCCATCCGGCGCGAAGCGTTCGCGCAGTTTGCGGATCAGCGTGTCAGCCTTTTCGCGCTTGGTCGGGCCGACCGCAGCGGTGTTCCACTCCTCGCTCTCGAAATCGTCGATCGACACGAAAGTCGGCTCACCGCCCATCGTGAGCCGGATATCCCCGGCCTTCAACCTGGCATCGACTTCTTCGCCAAGTTGGTCGAGAGCCTGCCAACTCTCGTCGGAGAACGGCTTGGTGATGCGCGGATGCTCGGCGACGCGGTCCACCCGCATATCGAACTCGAAGTCGGTGCGCGTGTCAGGCGAACCGCTATAGCCGCCGCTGATCGGCGCAGCGTTGCGGTAATGCGGTGTCGCGGCAAGCGGGACATGGCTTTCGCCGGTGAGCAAACCGGAGGTGGGGTCGAGTCCGATCCAGCCGGCGCCGGGAATGTAGACCTCGCACCATGCGTGCAGGTCCGTAAAGTCGTGGTCGGTGCCGGGCGGGCCGTCGAGCGACACAAGGTCAGGCTTCAACTGGATCAGATAGCCGGAAACGAAGCGCGCGGCGAAGCCGAGGTTGCGCAGCGTCTGTACCAGAAGCCAGCTCGAATCACGGCAGGAGCCCCTGGCCAAGGACAGCGTCTCCTCTGGCGTCTGAACACCGGTTTCCATTCTTACGATGTAGCCCACTGTCCGCTGGATAGTGGCGTTCAGATCGACGAGAAAGTTGACCGTGTTTCTGGGCTTGCGGTCGATGGTGGCAAGAAATGCCTGCAGTTCCGGCCCGACAGGTTCCGGATCACGATAGATACGGAGATCATCGCGCAGTTCCTCCGGGTAGTCGAAAGGCCATGTCTCCGCGCTTTCCTCGACGAAGAAGTCGAAGGGGTTGTAGACCGTCATATCGGCGATCATGTCGACTTCGACACGCAGTTCGGTCACCGGCTCCGGGAAGACGAAACGGGCGAGGAAGTTTCCGTAGGGGTCCTGCTGCACGTTCACGAAATGGTTTGCAGGCCCGACTTTCAGCGAATGGCTGAGTACTTTCGTTCGCGAATGCGGCGCCGGCTGAAGCCGGATCACCTGCGGACCGAGGACGACGGGCCGATCGTATTTGTAGTGCGTCAGGTGACGGACTGCTGCAAGAATTGCCATCTAGGCTCCGGATGTTTGATGCCCGGCAGTTTTTCACGATTTTCCGGCATTCTCAAAGCGTTTATTGCAGTGCGGAATCCGGAGGGCGAAAGGCTTCTGCCCCGGGTCTAGACGTTCTGCGGCGCAAATTTCGCGACGAGAGAGTGGGTGTCACCCGGATAGGTGAGCGTTACATGCGTAACGGGAACGTCGCCGCTCCATGTTCGTCGGAGGATGACGAGACACGCGCTGTTGCGGGGCACGGCAAGCATCCTCGCATGCTGCTCGCTCGCCGAAACAGCACGGATCTTATGTTCGGCCGCGTTCCACGGTACGTGCCCGACCAGCCACGCCCCTGGCGCGGTCGTCTCGAAATCCTGCCCGACCGCATCGGGCACTGCCGCCAGGCTGATCGTCCGCTCCTCGAGGCAAAATGGCGCCGCACCGGCGTGGTGCCGGCACACCAGATCAACGAGACCACTGCCTTCCGCGAAACCGGTATCCTTTTCGTCCTGCCGTGTGGCTGTGCGCTCGCGCCGCGACAGGAGTTCGTAGCGGTAGGGCAGGCCCATGGCCTCGATTTCGGTCCGGATATCATGGATTTCGAGAATCGCCGCCTGACTTTGCGGCCGGCTGACGAAACTGCCCGAATGGCGGCGTCGCTCGATGAGACCCGCACGGGCCAGCTCCGACATCGCCTTGTTCACGGTCATTCGCGAGCATGCGTATTGCGCCGAAAGCTCATGCTCGAAGGGAATGCGATATCCGGGAGGCCATTCTCCCGAAACTATGTGGTCGCGGATGTCCGACAGGATGCGTTGATAGAGGGCGGCCTTGCCCTCGTCCTTTCGCTTGTCCATTGCCTTCCTATGCTGACAGTTCCACCATGACCTTTCTGAATCGTCGGGCAATTTCGTCCCGGTTTTTGTGCCGGCCTCCCTCCACCACTTTGCTCCCGCGTACCCATACTCCATCCGGACGGCTGCCGTTTGCGAAGATCCAGGAGTCGAGCACCGCATCGCCACGTTTGCCCGCGAGCGAGGGGTGCGTGGCGTCAAGCGAAACGAAGTCCGCCGGGCCGCCTGCCTGGATGCCCGTCGATGCGGCCCCAAGCGCAAAGCCGCCCCCGCTGAACGCAGCGTCGAAAAGCGCACGACCGTTTGACTGGCCAGGCGCAACCATCACGTTGCGTGCCTGCCGGTGTAGGCGCTGGGAATATTCGAGCTGGCGCAATTCGTCTGCAACGCCGATCAAAACGTTGGAATCGGAACCCACGCCGAAGCGTCCGCCACCGGCCAGGAACAGCGGGGCGGGGAAGGTGCCGTCACCAAGATTGGCTTCCGTGATCGGGCACAACCCAGCGACTGCCCCTGTACTTGCCATGCCAGCGGTTTCGTCCTCGGTCATATGGGTGGCATGGATCAGGCACCAGCGCCCGTCCACATTTGCGTGACGCATTAGCCATTCAACCGGCCTCGCGCCCGACCATGCAATGCAATCCTCAACCTCGCGCATCTGCTCGGCGACATGGATGTGGATCGGGCCATCCGGGACCAGCGCAGTCACGGCTTTCAGTTCGTCCGGCATCACGGCGCGCAGGCTGTGGGGCGCTACGCCCAGAACAGATTCTGGAACAGGTGCGATTGCCTTTCGGGTCGACTCGATGAGCTTTGTAAATCCGTCGAGATCGTTGATAAAGCGGCGCTGCCCCTCGGTTGGCTTCTGCCCTCCGAAACCCGAATGGGCGTAAAAGACCGGCAGCAGGGTCAGGCCTATGCCGGTCTGAATCGCCGCAGCGGCGATCCTTGCCGCCATTTCAGCGATGTCGGCATAGGGACGTCCGTCCGTATCGTGATGCAGATAATGGAATTCGCCGACGCGGGTGAACCCCGCTTCCAGCATCTCGACATAGAGTTGAGAGGCGACGGCTTCGACATGATCCGGCGTCATGGAAAGGGCGAAGCGGTACATGACCTCGCGCCACGACCAGAAGCTGTCATGTCCCGGGCCTCGCGTTTCGGCAAGGCCGGCCATGCCCCGCTGGAATGCGTGGCTGTGCAGGTTGGGCATGCCGGGAAGTACGATCGCGGCTCGTACGTCATCCGCGCCGGGTTTGGTGCCAGCTTGCACGAAGGCGATCCGGCCGTCGGCTGTTTCGATGCGCACGTCGCTCGCCCACCCTGTCGGCAGCAGCGCCGTTTCCGCGAATAAGGTCGTCATTGTCCGTCTCCTGACCGCCGGCGCATCAGGGCGCTGCGATCATCTTGCCTATATCCATGTCGAGCAGGTCGCCGATCCTGTCGACCGTGACGTCCGGCGTCCGGTACTTTCCGATATTGGCAGGATCGTTGGCATAGTGTCCC
This sequence comes from Rhizobiaceae bacterium, assembly GCA_019635775.1. GTDB lineage: Bacteria > Pseudomonadota > Alphaproteobacteria > Rhizobiales > Rhizobiaceae > Mesorhizobium_K. Next base: position 230,359 of record JAHBYU010000001.1, read on the forward strand.
TGGCGCGGAAACACCGTGACAAGCCGGTCTTCCCAGATGCGTTTCATGGCGTCGAGAATGCGAACCTTGTCGTCGATCATGACGTAGCGCTTCGCCGGGTATTCGCGTTCGACCGTCGCCAGCATCTGCTCCTTGTGGATGAAGATGAGCACGCGTCCCTCGACGGCTTCCCATATACCCGAGCGGCTGACCTTGCGCGGCTGGAACACCACGTCGCCGTCCGACAGGATCACTGTTGGACCAAACCCGCCCAGCATGCCGATGACATCGACTGCTCCGGGATAAACTCTTTCAGCGAATGGGTAATCGACGAGAAAGCCTGACACCGACAGCAGGCGGTGGGCGGCTTCGCCGTCATTCTCCAGGTCTGCCCGGTAGCGCTGCAAAGCGCCAAGATAGTCCGCGTAGCCAAGTTCCCGGCGGATATCCTCGAAATGGGACCAGTAGCGTTCGCCGGCTGAGCCGAATTGCTGGTTGAGGTGAGCGCGCAGATCGTCCGCGATCGAGTCGTTGTCCAACAGGGTGTTGTCGACATCCAGCAGAAAGACGACGTCATGCGTCATTGGCGGCCCCGCTCGCGTTTCGCCGACCCTAGAACAATATCCCGAAAAGTGGAAACCGGTTTCGGAAAAAGCACGCCCAAACAAACGGATAGCGCATCAGGACGGGCCAGCGGAGCGTAAACCTTTTTCCAGCGCCAAATATCGCTGCCGGAAAGCTGGAACGTCATTGCAGGGGAAGGCCTCGACGCATCCTCTCGCTTTGCGAAAGCCGGTCGCCGACGCTGAAGGCAAACGAGACGACACGCATGGCATCCTTGTCCACCTCGCAGCGAAAATTCAGTTCGTACCATTCGCCCGCCTGACGGAATGCCGCTCCCGAACCATCGAGAACAGTGCCGCTCTTGAGGCGCTCCGTAGGAAGGAGGTCGGGCGCATAGGGCGGCCAGGCATTGAGCAACTGCTCACGCAGTTCGGTCACACACAAGCGGCCTGCGCGGATATCGCGCGGCATGTTGCGCATGGCCGTCATGGCGGCCGGATTGCGGGTCACAGCGCGAGAATAGAGTGTCGTTGCCTTTTGCAGCTTCGTGGCCTTCCCCGGCGCTTGCTTTTCGGCCTTCGGCTTGGGTTTTTCGGGCGGCTCTGGTTTCTCGGATGGCTTCTCTGCCGGCTTGGCCGGTTCCTCGACCAGGCTCGCCTGATCGTTGGAGCGGGATGCGGAGAGAATGGACTGCGCTTCGGCGCTCTTTTCCTCCGATTCCCTGTCTGCTTCCGACTGGGCTGCTTCCGAACTGGCCTGCTCTACGGTTTCTGGCGCATCGTCGGCCCGCTGTTCGGTTGCCGTTTCCTGTTCCTCCTGAGCGGTGTTTTCGGTTTCCGCCGGCTGTTCGGTCGGCTCGGCGGTCTCGCTTCCTTCCTCCGCAGCATTGCCATCCAGCGATTCCCTTGGCCCGCTGTCTTCCTCTCCGAACTGGAAGACGGGATTGATGATGGGGTCGGACGGCGTCTGTTGTGGCGTTTCGGTGCCTTGCGGTGGTGCGCTCTGCGCTTCAGTTTGCTTCGGCTTTTCGGGTGGTTCGGCAGGGGGAGGTGGGGGCGGGGGCGGTTCGGCCTGGGCCTTTTGCTCCTGGGCGGGCGGAGGAACGAGGCTCACGTCGATTGCCTGCTGCTCCTCGGTCTGCAGGAGGTCTACCGGCAAGCCGAAAATAACCAGAATCAGGGCGAACAGATGCACGACCACGGAGGCGGGCAGGCCCCACCCCGCCATGAAGCGGCTGTTCTTCGTTGCATCCATCCAGACTGATGTGGAACGAAATAGGGGCGGCATCAAGCAGCCGTTGTACCTGTGGTGTCCTTTCTGTGCCCGTTTCGGCCGGGCCAAGCGCTGAGGGGCGTGGCCTGAGGGCATACGGCACAGATGAACAACGACTGCTGTTGCTATCGAAGACCGATGCTATGTGTCGTTGGTTCGACGCATTCCGGGAGATGCAAGCATGGATGACCTTGGCGAAATTCTCGATCCGGTCCGCAAACAGGTAATCGACCTCAAGGACGCACTGGCGCATGCGCGCTACCGATATGACGGGCTCGACCTGATCCTCGAGCAGGTTTCCGATGACAAGGTACGCGGCGCGTCACAGGAGATTTTCACGCTCGCAGCGGAGAAGATGAACGCCGTGGACGACATGCTGGACGGACTCTACCGAGAGCTTTCCGATCTCGACCGCAAGCTGGAAGCGTTGGAACGCAGGGGCTAGTTGGCAGGGCTTCGCAAGGCTGCCCGCAAATCTTGCCACAATCGCGGATAATCGTCGCGTCGGGCATGGGAGAATATCTTGATGGGCAAGCTGAGCAGGATCGTCCTGCTTGCGGGCGCGGTGACCGCTCCTTTCTCGGTGGCGCGTGCCGAGATGCCGTCAGCGAGGGCGACGATCGGAGACATCACCTTCAACTACAGTCCCGAGGCATGGCGTATCGAAAGCAGCGGGGATGGGCTGATCGCAACCTGCGTTCAGGAGGATTGCCGCGGTGCGGTAGTGGACATCAGCCGTCGGGACAGGGAGTCCGGCTGCACGAAGGAGGCGATGGGCGCCGAAGCGGCGCGCCTTTTCCCGGTTGAAGACCGTTTCTATGAGAACGCGATACCGTTGGGCCGCTTTGCCCTGGCGCTGGCGATTCGTCATGCCGGTCCCGACCTCTCATCACCGGAATACGCCTATGGATGCCTTGCGTGGCAGGGCGACGAATACCGTTTCGCCATGCGACCGGAAACGGTCGGGAACCAGTCCTCGATCGGCGGCGCGCTTATATATCTCGTCAGCCGCGCGACTGCGCCGGAGGCGCCCGTGCCGCAGCTTCGCGTCGGCGAGGTCACCTTCAAGGAACCGGGTCTCAAAGCCGTGCTTTCAGTCCATCCAGCTGACACACCCTGTCCATCCGCGCCGATAGGCAGCGAGAATGACGATGGCGGGGCGCCGAAACTCGGAACGATCCAGAAGGAGAGGCCCGACGGCCTCGATTTCATCACCGCGGAGTTCTGGCTTGGCTGCCGAAATTACGTGCCGCCGCGCTTTGCGGCCTGCACGGTTCACAACGGCCGTTCATATCACCTTTCGACATCTGGCGCTTCCAGTTGCCGAAGTTCCACATCGAACGTGTCCCAAGATGTCCTGGTCGACCTCTTGAAAAGCGCGCGGGTGGCGGAGTAGGCGGGATTTTAGCCCAGTATCCCCGGCAGGTTCAGTCCCTTTTCCTTTGCGCAATCGATCGCGATATCGTAGCCCGCATCCGCGTGGCGCATCACGCCTGTCGCCGGGTCGTTCCACAGCACACGCTCCAGTCGTCTGGCAGCCTCATCCGTGCCGTCAGCGACAATCACCATGCCGGCATGCTGCGAAAAGCCCATGCCGACGCCGCCGCCGTGGTGCAGTGAAACCCATGTCGCGCCTGACGCGGTGTTCAACAGCGCATTGAGCAACGGCCAGTCGGAAATCGCGTCCGAGCCGTCCTTCATTGCTTCCGTCTCGCGGTTTGGCGAGGCGACCGAGCCGGAATCCAGATGATCGCGGCCGATGACAACGGGGGCCTTCAGTTCGCCTTTCGCCACCATCTCGTTGAAGGCAAGGCCGAGCCTGTGGCGATCGCCGAGCCCCACCCAGCAGATGCGCGCCGGCAGGCCCTGGAACGAGATGCGCTCGCGCGCCATGTCGAGCCAGTTGTGCAGATGCGTGTTGCCGGGCGTAAGCTCCTTCACCTTCGCGTCGGTGCGATAAATGTCTTCTGGATCGCCTGAAAGTGCCGCCCAGCGGAACGGTCCGATACCCCGGCAGAAGAGCGGGCGGATGTAGGCCGGAACGAAGCCTGGGAATGCGAAGGCGTTCTCGAAACCCTCATCCCTGGCGACCTGGCGGATGTTGTTGCCGTAGTCCAGCGTCGGGACGCCGGCATTCCAGTAGGCGACCATCGCCTCGACATGCTCGCGCATGGAGGCGCGGGCTGCCTTCTCCACCGCCTTAGGATCGCTGACGCGCTTCTCGCGCCATTCGGCCATCGACCAGCCCTTCGGCAGATAGCCGTTCAGCGGATCGTGCGCCGAGGTCTGGTCGGTCAGCATATCAGGCCTGACGCCGCGCCGGAAAAGCTCCGGGACGATCTCCGCCGCGTTGCCGAGCAGGCCGACCGACTTCGCCTCCCCGGCCTTCGTCCAGCGTTCGATCTTTTCGAGCGCTTCCTCGATCGTCTCGGCCTTCTCGTCGAGGTAACGGGTGCGCAGGCGGAAATCGATGGAGTCGGGATTGCACTCGATGGCGAGGCAGGACGCCCCGGCCATGACCGCGGCCAGCGGCTGCGCTCCGCCCATGCCGCCCAGGCCGGCAGTCAAAATCCATTTTCCCTTCAGGTTGCCGCCATAGTGCTGGCGTCCCGCTTCCACGAAGGTTTCGTAAGTGCCCTGCACGATGCCTTGCGTGCCGATGTAGATCCATGAACCGGCCGTCATCTGGCCGTACATCATCAAGCCCTTCTTATCGAGTTCGTTGAACTTCTCCCAATTCGCCCATTGTGGCACGATGTTGGAATTGGCTATGAGAACCCGCGGCGCGTTCTCATGCGTGCGAAACACGCCAACCGGCTTGCCGGACTGAACCAGCAGCGTCTCGTCTTCCTTCAGTGTCTTCAGAGTATCGACAATGGCGTCGAAGTCGTTCCATGTGCGGGCGGCGCGCCCGATCCCGCCATAGACGACCAATTCGTTCGGGTTTTCCGCGACCTCGGGGTCGAGATTGTTCATCAGCATGCGCAGCGGCGCTTCCGTCGTCCACGACAGCGTATTGAGTTCGTTGCCGCGCGGCGCGCGCACGGTGCGAACATTGTGACGGGGATCGGTCATTTGTTTGCTCCGACGAGTTCGAGGGCGGTGCGTTCCACGGCGGCCAGAACGCCGGCGAGTATTTTCGAGAGACGGCGCGATTTGGCCTGGTCCAGTTCAAAGGGCGCTTCTTCGCTTTGCAGGTGGCTGATTTGCGCCAACTCCATCTGGATGGCATGGACGCCGGTTTCGGGACGCCCATAGTGGCGCGTCGTCCATCCGCCGCGAAAGCGACCGTTCAAAACGGAACTGTAGCCTTGCGCGTTCGAGCAGATGTCGACAACGGCGCGCTGGATTTCAGGTGCGCAGGTCCGGCCGTTGTCGGTGCCAATGTTGAAGTCGGGCAGCACGCCGTCGAACAGGAACGGGCAGCGCGAGCGGATCGAATGGCAGTCATAGACCACGGCAATGCCATGCAATGCCTTTACCCGGGCGATCTCAGCCTCCAGCGCGGCATGGTAGGGTCGGTGGTAGAAGGCGATGCGTTCGCTAGTCTCCGCTTCGGTTGGCTGCCGTCCGTCCTTCCATATCGGCTGGTTGTCGAAATCGGTCAGCGGCACCAGCGAGGTGGTGTTCTGCCCCGGATAGAGGCTCGCTCCGGTCGGGTCCCGATTTGCGTCGATGCAATAGCGATGGAAGGTCGCGCGTACGGTTGTCGCGTTTGGCAGCAGGCCGCCGTAGAGCAGGTGGATGTGCCAGTCGGTGTCACGAAGCTTCTTGCCCTCGCCGTTCAACCGATCCGCGATGTCGTCCGGAACCAGCGTTCCCGTGTGCGGGAAAGCGAGGATGACAGGCGAGGTACCGGGGCTGAACTCGACGAAACTCATGTCCCTGTCTCCAGTTCGGGAAGCAGGCCTGCGGAGATGCTGGCGTTCAGTTCGCCGGACAGCACAAGGTCTGCACCCGCCTTGAGATCGTTGGCCATGAAGCGGTCGGTCTCGAGATCGGGAACTGCAGCGCGGATGGCACTGTGTGCCTTGAGCAGTTCCTGTCCGGTTTTCAGCGGTGCGCGGAAATCCACGCCCTGAGCCGCGGTGATGGCCTCTATGCCAATGATTCCGCTCAGGTTCTCGGTCATCTGGAGAAGACGGCGCGCGCCGTGGCAAGCCATCGAAACATGATCTTCCTGGTTTGCGGAGGTGGGCGTGGAGTCGACCGAGGCCGGATGCGCCATCTGCTTGTTCTCGCTCATGAGCGCGGCGCTTGTGACCTCGGCGATCATCAGGCCAGAGTTCAGGCCGGGTTTCCTTGCGAGGAAGGCGGGCAAGCCAAACGATAGCGCCGGATCGACCAGAAGCGCTATGCGGCGCTGCGCGATCGCGCCGATCTCGCAGACAGCCAGTGCGATCTGGTCTGCTGCGAAGGCGACCGGCTCGGCGTGGAAATTGCCGCCTGACACCACCGAGCCATCGGAGAAGACGAGCGGATTGTCGGTGACGGCGTTTGCCTCGGTCTCCAGCGTGCGCGCCGCCATGCGCAGAAGATCGAGGCATGCCCCGTCCACCTGGGGCTGGCAGCGGATGCAGTAAGGGTCCTGTACGCGCTCGTCGCCTTCCAGATGGCTGTCGCGGATTTCGGAGCCTTTCAGAAGAGCACGCAGCGCGGCCGCCGTGTCGATCTGGCCCCTGTGCCCGCGCAGCGTGTGGATTTCTTCCTGAAATGGGGCTGACGAGCCCATCGCGGCGTCGGTCGACAGCGCGCCTGTGATCAGCGCCGCGTTTGCCGCGCGGTGCGCGCGAAACAGTCCTGCCAGCGCAAGCGCGGTCGAGACCTGCGTTCCGTTGATCAGCGCCAGTCCTTCCTTTGCCGCCAAAATGATTGGCTTCAGCCCCGCTTTTTCAAGGCCCTGCGCTGCGTCCATCCTTTCGCCGCGATAAAAGACCTCGCCAACGCCCAGCATCGCCGCCGTCATATGCGCGAGCGGCGCGAGGTCTCCGGATGCGCCGACAGAGCCTTTCTCGGGGATCAGCGGAAGAACGTCGTTCGCCAGCATCGCCTCGATCATGCGTACCGTCGACGGCTGGCAACCCGATGCGCCGCGGCCAAGAGAAATCAGCTTCAGCGCCATGACCAGCCGGACGATTTCCGCCGGCAGCGGCTGCCCCACGCCGCAGCAATGCGACAGGATGAGATTGCGCTGCAGGGTCTCGACATCCCCGGCGTCGATGCGCACGCTGGCAAGCTTTCCGAAGCCGGTGTTGATGCCATAGACCGGCTCGCCCTTGTCGACGATCGTCCTGATGACGGCGGCCGCTCTCTCGATTCCGGTGCGACAACCTTCGTCCAGGGAGGGAAGGGCACCTTCGTATATGCCTCGCAGTTCGGCGAGACTGACCTGTCCGGGCTTCAACACGAGCTTTTTCATTTGCCTCTCCAGACGCGGCTATGAAGCGGATTGAACCCGATGCGGTAGACGAGTTCGGCGGGGCTTTCGACATTCCAGATGGCGAGGTCGGCCCACTTGCCCGTTTCGACGGTGCCGGTGTCGGCCAGCAGGCCAAGCGCGCGCGCAGCCTCCCGCGTCACGCCGGCGAGGCATTCGTCCACGGTCATGTGGAACAGGGTCGCGCCCATGTTCATCGTCAGCAGCAGGGAGGTCAGGGGCGACGTGCCGGGATTGCAGTCGGTCGCCAGCGCCATCTTCACGCCGTGCTTGCGGAAAAACGCCACCGGCGGCTTCTTCGTCTCGCGGATGAAGTAGAAGGCACCCGGCAGGATGACCGCGACCGTGCCCGCTTCCGCCATAGCGGCGGCGCCTTCCTTATCGGTATGTTCGAGGTGATCCGCCGAAAGCGCGCCGTAGCGCGCGGCAAGGGCTGCGCCATGCAGGTTTGACAACTGGTCGGCATGCAGCTTGACCGGCAGGCCGAGCGCCTTCGCCTTGTCGAAGACGCGAGCGATCTGTTCGGGAGAAAAGGCGATCCCCTCGCAAAACCCGTCGACGGCATCGGCAAGGCCGCGCCGGGCAACTTCCGGCAGCATCTCCACCACCTTTTCGATGTAGGCGTTCTTGTCGCCGTTCGCCTCGGACGGCAGCGCATGGGCCCCGAGGAAAGTCGTGCGTACGGTAACGTCCCGTTCGGCCGCGAGCCTCCGCGCCGCGACGAGGGATTTGGTTTCATTCTGAAGATCGAGCCCGTAGCCAGACTTGATCTCGACCGTCGTGACGCCTTCTGACAGCAGCGCGTCGAGACGCGGCAGCGACTGCCTCACGAGATGGTCCTCAGTTGCTGCGCGCAGCGCCCGAACGGACGATACGATCCCGCCGCCAGCCCTTGCGACTTCCTCATAGGTCGCGCCGCCAAGCCGCATCTCGAATTCGTTGGCGCGATTTCCGGCGTGGACAAGGTGCGTGTGACAGTCGATCAGGCCCGGCGTGACAAGCCGCCCCTCGCAGTCGACCGTTTCGGCGCCCGGCGTTGTGGGAAGATCGGCCTCCACACCCGCGAACACGATACGGCCATGCTCGGCTACGATCGCGCCCCGTTCGAAGGTGATCTTCGAATTATCCGCCATCGCCACGATCCGCGCGTTTCGCCAGACGCGTGCATGCCGGGAGGATGGGGACAAAGCTCGTTACCTCACTAAGTGGTTTTCATATGTATATACATATTGCGTGATTGACGCAACGGTGTATTCCTCTTGGTCGGACCGATGCTGCTGTTGCCTTTGATTGGACATTCTCTACAGTCCGCGCGTCGGCTGGGGGCCCGAGCATGGCTGCGCATGAAGCTGTTCGTTGCGTCTACACCGTCCTGTTCGGTCGGTATGAGGGCCTCAACGAGCAGCCGGTCGCGGCCCATTCCGATATACCCTTCATCTGCTTTACCGACGACCCGGAACTCAGAAGCAAGACCTGGGAGATCCGGCTCGTCGAGCCGCGCTTTGCCGAAGATGCGGTTCGCAGCCAGCGGCTGTTGAAAATCCTGCCACACAGCGTGCTGCCTGACTTCGATACGTCCCTCTATGTGGACAATACTGTCATCCTGAAGATTGTACCCGAAAAGCTGCTGGAAACCTATCCTGGCGCCTCTTCGATCGCATTGTTCTCGCACTCATTTCGCACGTCGTTGGCTCACGAGTTCATGGCCGTGCAAAGCTCCGGCCGCGACGACGTGGCAAGAGTGCAGGAGCAGTTGGAACACTACTCTCGGGCCCATCCTAACATGATGGCGCAGCGTCCCTACTGGACAGGAATGCTGTTCCGCCGCCACAACGACCCCGATCTGTTGCGAATGGCGCGGTTGTGGCGCGATCACATGCTGCGGTATTCCCGGCGGGACCAGTTGTCGTTGAACCTCGCGTTTCTGCAGTCAGGGCTCTGCCCCCAAGTTATCGAAGCGGATAATCACGCGAGCTGGTTTCATTCCTGGCCCCATGCCACCGAAAGGAAAGATGTCGCCAAGCCTTCTCAGGAAGGGTCATGGCGGACACTGGCTGGTCGAGATAACGTCGCCGCCGGCTACCTGCGGGCAAGGCTGGAGGCGGCTGAGGCGGAGGTGCATGCGTTGCGGTCTTCGACGAGTTGGCGCATTACCGCGCCATTGCGTGCATTGGTTTTCAAAGCACGCAATCTGGGCATGAAGCCGCTGGCGGAAAACGAGGCTGTCCCCGTGCCGACCGCGTATCGACATCGGCAGGTAGGCAGCCTTCCTCCGCTGGCAGATGTAAAGGCGGACGATTTCAACCGCGAAGGATATCTTGGTCCTCAACGGCTTTTCACGCCGGAACAGTGCGATCTGATCTTGCGGCATCACAGGTCGAGCCCGATACGAGGTTCGCGCGAATGGCCGAAAGACCTTGCTATAAAGGATCCATTCCATCACGATCTGGCGACCCGACCCTCCATTCTCGGGACTTTGCGAGCCCTTCTGGGTGACGAGGTTGTCCTATGGGGTGCAAGCGTCGTGGAGCGGCGTCCGGGACAAGTTCACCGCGTTCACACGGACATCGAGAGTTCCTCGCCGGATGGCGGTTTTGTTTCCGTCTGGGTGGGGCTTGAGGGAACGTCACAGCATTCGGCGCTGAATGTATTCAGCCGGTCCCATAGAACAGGGCGATCTGTTCAGCAGGAGTTCCATGAACGAGGGGTATCGCGTGACGATGCCACCAACGAGACGATACTGGGCTGGGTCAAGGAACATGAACCGGCCGCGTCGTTCATTTCACCGGATATGACCGATGGTGATGCGCTCTTCTTCGACGGCCGGTTGTGGCACGGCTCCGCCAATACAGGAAACGAAAGCCGCGCGGCCCTGCTTCTCCAGTATGCGCGCACCGGGGTCACAGTGCCCATCCAGGAATTCGGGGCGTCGGGATGGCCGTTCCGCATGACAGGAAAGCATGCCCCGGTGCTGCCTGTCATTGCGGAGGGCAAGGCCCTGAACCTGCAAGCCCAGCTACCATTGCCTTCAATATCCCGCGATGGGGCGGGCTACGTTCCAGGTCCAAAGGGCTTCGTTCCCTATCACCTGCTGCGTGGAGCGACCCCAAATGTACCGGACATGGAATCGCATGTGTCGGTCCTTGATCCAGGCCAATCGCCTCATCCTCCGCACGCACATGTCGAGGAAGAACTCCTGATCGTGCTGGATGGGGAAGCGGAAATCGTGATTCCCGATCCTGCCGATCAGCCTCAGCCGCGGACCGAACGGCTGACCGCCGGCGGGGTGGTCTACTATCCGGCCTACCAGTTCCATACGATCCGCAACGTTTCGCAACGCCCGGCTACCTATCTGATGTACAAGTGGCGGGCCGCTCCCAAAGAGACGTCAGGGCAACTTGGAACCACCATCTTTCACATCGAAGACGCGAAATCCGCCCCGTCGGGAGCGGCGCAGTCGCTGGCGGTTCTTCTGGAATCCCCGACCGGATACCTGTCGCGGCTCCATGCGCATGTGACACGTATGAAACCCGGCGGCGGCTATCCGGCGCACTCTGACGGCCACGATGTCGCAATCATCGTTTTCGAGGGGCAGGTCGAAACGCTGGGCACAAAGCTAGGGCCAAAGGGCACGGCCTTCAGCCCGGCCGGAGAGCCGCACGGGCTGCGGAATGCAGACGGTGTCGAAGCCCGCTACCTCGTTTTCGAGTTCGAGGGGTAGGGTGCCCGGGGAGTGGTGGGGAGGAAATGAGGGTTCTGAGGGCGGGTGAATACCGACGCATGCCGTGGAAAAACGGTGGCGGCGAAACGGCCGAAATTGCCGCCTTCCCGCCGGGTGCAACCGTTGACGATTTCGACTGGCGCGTCTCGATGGCGACAGTTGCATCCGACGGGCCCTTTTCCTCATTCCCCGGTGTCGATCGAACGCTGACTGTGCTTGAGGGCGAAGGTCTAGCGCTTGCTGTCGACGAGCAGGGGCCGGTGACATTGACGCCGCTCTCTCCACCTCTGGCCTTCCCGGCGGACGTTTCAGCAAGTGCAACGCTCGTTGGTGGCCCGGTCACGGACTTCAACGTGATGACGCGCCGGGGCCGGTTCAGCCATCAGGTCCGGCGCTTCGAGGTCGACGGGACCCTGCAACTAGACATGACGCACGGCGTCGTCTTCGCGTTGGCGGGACAACTGTCGCTTTGGAAGGGCGGGGACCTTGGCCTTCACGACAGCGTGCTGGTCGATGATTTCGACAGCTTCATCAGGGTGGAAGGACGGGGGAGGGTACTTGCGGTATGGCTGGATCAGGAGGGTGATTGACGCGGCGAGCAAGCCGCCACAACCACACCGCAATGGTGCCCGTGCGGCCGCGCACCGTGGACTCGATCGGGCCCTCCAGCTTTCCACCATCCGGCAAGGATTCCACGGCCGCGCGATAGAGATCCCCGCTGATCGCGAGTTCCGCGCCGTTTTGCGCGGCGATGTCCATCAGTCGGCTGGCGACATTGACCGCATCGCCCGTCGCCGTGATGGTCTGCTGGCTGCCGCCACCAAGCCGGGAAGCGATGATGGAGCCGCAATGCGCGCCAAGCTTGATTCCCGTGCGCCGCTCGCGTGTGATTGGCTGTTCGTTGAGCCAGCCGCGTGAGATGGATGCAAGGCTCGTCGCGCACGATAGCGCATTGGCCGGATCCTGCGGTGTCGCCTCGGGCAAGCCGAACAGGATCATGGCTCCGTCGCCCATGAAGCTCGTTATCACGCCGCCGCGCGATGACGTCTCCTGCTCGACCAGACGGTAGAAGTCATCGAGCAACGCGCGCATCGTCGCGGCGCTCGTCGTCTCGCTGAGACCGGTAAATCCCGAAAGGTCGATGAAGACGATGGACGCCTCCTGCCTGACGGGACTGGCAAGAAAATCGGGATCGCGGGCCAGCCATTCGCGCAGAACCGGCGATTGCAGGCGCTGCAGGGAATCGTTGAGCCGAGCAAGTCCTTTAGCGTTTCGGCGGTCGACCCACATCTGCGTGGCTCCGAACAGGACAGCCGGAGGCAGCACGGCGGCGAGCGGTAGCGCGGCGCTAAGCCAAATGCCCCTGGAGAACAGCACCGCGTTTGCGACTAGATAGCCCAGCAGCATGGCTGCGCCTGCGATGATCCCCAGCAGGCTGGCGCGCCATGCCAGCAGCGCAACGACGGCGATCGGGAGCAACACGGCGATTCCGGTGTCCACCCGTCGCGTCTGCCGGTCGCGCACCAAGCCGTCTGCGCCAACCATGTTGGAGATGACGGTGGAAACGACCTCGACACCGGGCAGGACCGGATCGAAGGGTGTGGGAAAAACGTCTCCGCTGCCTATTACCGTGGCTCCAATTATCACAATGCGGCCCCTGACCTGCGCTTCTGTCAGCTTGCCGGACAGGGCTGAGGCCGCGCTGACGGTTTCGATCGTTCCGCGTGGGCCATAGTAGCTGATCGGCAGGCGCTGGCCGATGTCGGTGACGATCCGTTTGTCCGCCAACGCGACCTCACCTTGCGTGAAAGCCGGGGCTGCCCCAAGCGCCAGCGAGGTCGCCTGCAGGGGAAAGGAAATCTCGATGCGGTCGCTCGTCCGGAAGATCAGCGGCGCGAAGCGCGGTGTGCCGCCATTGTCGGTCGCCAGGTTGACGATGCCGGTTGCTGCCGCCTGCGAAAAGGTTTCGCGCGGCAGAACGAAGGTTGTCGCCACGGGTATGTCGCTGAACGCCGGATCGGCAAGGCTTGGCGCTCCGCTTTTTCCCGCTCCGAACACGGCGGCGCCGGCAATGACCGCATTGTTGCGCGCCAGCGCGGCGGCCAGGGCCCGGTCGTCCGCGTCGTTGCCTGCGTCAAGAAGCAGAATATCCAGCCCGATCACGGCAGGCCCGAGAGCGGAAATTTCGTCCACCAGACGCGCGAGCGTTGAGCGGCTTACAGGGAACCTCCCCTCCTGCATGACCGTCTCGTCGTCTATGGCGACGATCAGCACGGCGGCCGGCGGCTGGCGCTCACCCCGGATGAGCGTGCGAAGGTCGACCAGTACCGTCTCGACACGCTCCAGGAACCATACGTCGCCCCTGGTCTGGAGCAGACCCAGAAACGACCCCCAAAGACCCGCCAGAAGGACGGCGACGATGATATGCAGCCGCCGACCCTTCATGCCGGATTATTCCCCGAAACGGGCAAGCATGGCGTCCTTGCGTTCCTCGCTCCAGCGGCGGGCAGATAAAGCGGAACGGGCACCTTCTTCCACATCGACACCCTCGCCGGGGCCGAGCATGATCGCGGGGTCGTCAGTCGCCCGCTTCACGGCCACCTGTCCTTCCATAACCAACACTGACGTGCTGCCTCCATTGACATCGACGACCCACCTTGTGCCGCGCACTGCTGCGATCGCCTGAGGCGTGTTGACCTCGAAGCCTGCGCCACCCGGTTGCACTTCGACCATCACGGCCTGGCCGTCGAGGTGGATCGCTTCCGGTCCGGGCGCGGATGGATCGCGATCCTCGAGGCTGAAGGTGGTGCCGTCCTCGGCGACGATCGTGACGCCGTTCGGACACGTCAGCTGAGTACGAGGAGGATTTTCGAGCGCAGTTGCCTGGCATCCGCCGTTGGATTGGGCGGATGAAACCCCCGCGATGGGCGTGGCAGCAACCAGAACAATGAATGCAGTCAGAAGGCGATCCATGGCCGATCTTTCCGTGTAGCTTCCCTTGCATGTCCTATATCAGATGCATCGTAGCTTCAATTTGACGGGGAGGCGGCGCCGTGGCCGCGAAAATGCCTTAATCCCTTCATTGTCAGCTTTCCCGCGCTTTTTCAGCGACGGTGTGCTAACTGGTCCCGAGAACTGTCTTTGCCCTTTCCGATCAGGGCAGAAGCGAACAATGCTGCATTGCAACCAAATGTCTCTAAAACGGTTTAGTCTCGGGGCTGCCGATATGCGGTCCAGGGTTTTATTGGTTTTTGCATGAATATTCAGAATGATGCCGAGCGGTTCAAATCAACCGCACTTCAATTTCCGGCTCCTGCCGAAGAGGCCATAAGGAGCCAGTTCCTACACGAGGACCACTTGCGCGTCCTCGGCGAGAGCCTTGCGCGCAACGAGATCGGCTCGCTGTCCGGTATGGAGCCGTTCGAGTTCCAGAGGCGCATTCGCGAAGATGCCGCCAAGATACTCGACGTGTACCGCTCCACCAATGTCGCTCAGGCACGAGGAGAGATGGTGACGCCGGCGGCGCAATGGCTGCTGGACAACAACTATCTGGTCGAGGAGACCATCTACCAGATCAAGCGGGACCTACCGCGGCGCTTCTATCGCGAATTGCCGACGATGAAGCTGCCCGACGGCACGAAGATTCCGCGCGCGCTCGCGCTTGCGTGGGTCTATGTCGCGCACAGCGACAGCCAGGTCTCGGCCCATACGTTCAAGGCCGTCGTTGACGGCTTCCAGTCCGTCGAGCCGATGAAGATCGGCGAGTTGTGGGCGCTGCCTTCGCTGTTGCGTTTCGTGCTGGTGGAGAACCTTCGGCGCATTGCGGTTCGGGTGGAGCGTGCCCGGCGCATGCGCCAGATCGCCAATGACGTTGCCGACAGGGTGCTGGCGACACCGGACAACGATGAAGACCTGAAGATTCTCGCGCCTTACGCGGCGCATGCGCGCGACACGACATTCGCCACGCAGCTTCTCTACCGGCTCCGTGACGGGTCCCAGAATTCCAGCAAGGCGCTGAACTGGCTGGAGCGGGAGCTCGAGGCTTCCGGTTCTGACGCAGAAGAGATCATCATCCGGGAGCACCAGACGCTCTCGGCAGGCAACGTGACGACCGGCAACATCGTGCGCGGCCTGCGCCTCATCAATGACGTCGAATGGACGGGCTGGTTCGAAGAGGTCAGCCGTATCGATGCGCTGCTGCGCGAGCGAACCGACGTGGCCGCGCTGGATTTCGCATCCCGGGATCAGTATCGGCAGGCAATCGAGGAACTGGCGCGACGGTCTGATCGCAGCGAATACGAGGTCGCCGAGAAGGCAACCGAGATGGCAGGCCACGGCGCTGGCGACATTGCCGATCCTGCGGAAACCAATATCGGGTTTTTTCTCGTCGGGTCACGACGTGAGGAACTTGAGCGCGAGATTGGATACAGGCCGCCTTTTGGGACGCGGCTTTTAAGGGCTTTCCGCTCCACCGGCTGGGCAGGCATAGTCGTGCCGGTCTTCCTGCTGACCTTGCTTCTCATGACGATGACGGGCATGGCGCTGGCAACGATCGGGCTGCCGGACTGGGCGATAGCGCTTCTGCTCGTGCTGTTTGCGGTTCCGGCCAGTGAAGGCGCTCTCGGCTTCTTCAACACGGTGGTCCTGCAATTCCTGCAGCCGACGCGCCTTGTCGGCTACGAGTTCAAGGAGGGTGTGCCTGCCGAGGCCCGCACCCTGGTGGTCGTGCCGACCCTTATCGGCTCGCGTGACGATGTCGAGGATGCCGTCAGGAAACTGGAGGTGCATCACCTCGCCAACATGACGGGCGAAGTCCATTTCGCCCTGCTGTCTGACTGGCTGGACAGCAAGGTCGAGCAGGACACCGCCGATGACGAAATCCTCGCTTTCGCGCAGAGCGAGATCGACAAGCTGAACGAGCGCTATCCCGTTGGGGGAAGCGCCGCGCCGCGCTTCTACCTCCTGCACCGGCGCCGGCTCTACAATCCCTCGCAGAAAGCCTGGATGGGCTGGGAGCGCAAACGCGGCAAGTTGCACGAGTTGAACCTCCTGCTGCGCGGCGATCCGGACACGACCTTCCTGCCGACCACGAAACCGCTTCCCGACGACATCGTCTATGTGATGACGCTAGACGCCGACACGCGCACCATGCGCGACGCCGTCGACCGCCTCGTCGGAAAGCTTTGTCATCCACTCAACCGCCCGGTCACCGACCCGGCAACCGGGAAGGTTACGGCTGGCTACTCCATCCTGCAGCCGCGCGTGACGCCTTCGCTGACGACAGGCAACGAGGCGTCGTTCCTGCAGCGCGTCTTTTCATCCAATCGCGGCATAGACCCTTATGTTTTCGCCGTGTCCGACCTCTACCAGGATGTGTTCGGCGAGGGCACGTTCACAGGCAAGGGCCTCTACCATGTCGACGCGATGGAGGCGGCGCTGGAAGGGCGCATCGCCGAGAACGCGGTGCTGAGCCATGACCTCCTGGAAGGCGCGCTCGCCCGCTCGGCGCTTGTCACCGATGTCGAGGTTGTTGAGGACTATCCGACCCGATACTCGGTCGATGCCTCGCGCCAGCACCGCTGGGCGCGTGGCGACTGGCAACTGCTCGGCTACATCTTTGATCCGAAGTCCGGGATTCCGGGCCTTTCGCGATGGAAGATGATCGACAACCTACGCCGTTCGCTGACGCCGATCTTCTGGGTCATGGCCGCGATCGCCGGCTGGACGCTCCTGCCCTTCACCCAGGCCGCGCAATGGCAGGCGTTGCTCATCCTTGCGCTGTTCATGGCGCCGACCTTCGATATCGTGGACTCCATCCTGCCCAAGAGCACGGAAGCCACGGCGCGCGGTCATTTCACGGCGCTCGCCCGCGACGTTGCCTTCGGGACCGCACTGGTCGCCTTGCGCGTGGTGCTGATGGCGCACAGCGCCTGGATGATGGGCGACGCGATCGTGCGAACGCTTTATCGCATGTTCGTGAGCCACCAGAACCTGCTGGAGTGGCGCACCGCCTCCCAGGCAGCCAGATATGGCGACAACAGCATCGGGTTCTACTACCGGCTGATGTATGGTGCCGTCGTTATCGCTGTCGTCGGGCTTGTCATTCCGATCATCGCCGATTCAACCGGCACGTTTGTCGGGTTCTTCTTCTTTCTGTTCTGGGCTGGCTCGCCCGCCTTTGCCTGGCTGATCAGCCGCTCGGCCGAAACCGAGGACCGGTTGATCATATCGGCCTCGGACAAGGCCACGCTGCGCACGGTTGCGAGGCGTACATGGGCCTATTTCGAAACGTTCGTGACGGCGGAGCACAATCACCTGCCTCCGGACAATTTCCAGGAGCGTCCACAGCCGGTCGTTGCCCCACGCACATCTCCGACGAATATCGGCGTCTATCTGCTGTCCATCGTGTCGGCGCGCGACTTTGGCTGGATCAGCCTGACAGACGCCGCCAGGCGCATCGAGGCGACGATGAACACCGTGGAGAAGATGGAGCGCCACCGTGGCCATCTTTTCAACTGGTACGATACCACGACGCTACGCCCGCTTTACCCGCTCTACGTCTCCAGCGTGGACAGCGGAAACCTTGCCGGTCATCTTGTCGCGGTCGCTGCGGCTTGCTCGCAATGGGCGGAAGCGCCTTCGGTGCACCTTCAGGGCGACTTCGACGGCATACTGGATTGCGTGACGATCCTGGAAGAAAGCCTTGCCGAACTGCCGGATGACCGCAGGCAGCTCAGGCCGCTGCGCCAAAGGCTTCTTGACCGGATCGTCGGCATGCGCCGCGCGGTGGGCACGATCAAGACGCAGCCCGAGATCGCATCGATACGCACGATCAACCTGACCGTGCAGGCGAGCGAGATCCGCAAGCTTGCAGTGGCGATCGATACAGAGGCGAAATCGGCGCGCAGCGCAGTGCTCTCGGACTGGGCAGCCCGGCTCGAGGCAACCTGCGAAGCCCATGTCCAGGACGCCCATGGTGACGACCGCGCGGTCGCCGCCCTGCGCAAATCGCTTCTCGCGCTCAGCCAGCGGTGCCGGCAATATGCGTTCGAGATGGACTTCTCCTTCCTTATGCGGATGGAGCGCAAGCTTCTTTCCATCGGCTATCGTGTGGAAGCACATCAGCTCGACGAGAGCTGTTACGACCTTCTCGCATCAGAAGCGCGTCTGACCAGCCTGTTCGGCATTGCAAAGGGTGACTTGCCGACCGAACACTGGTTCCGGCTCGGGCGTCCCCTTGTCGAGATCGGTTTCCGAGGCGCGCTGATGTCGTGGTCGGGCTCGATGTTCGAGTACCTGATGCCGCCCCTGGTCATGAAGGAACCGCAAGGCGGCATCCTCAACCAGACCAGCCATCTCATCATAAAGCGGCAGATCCAGTACGGTAGGCAGAAGGATATTCCGTGGGGCATATCTGAGGCTGCCTACAACGCTCGCGACCGCGAGCTCACCTACCAGTACACGAACTTCGGCGTGCCCGGCCTTGGCTTGAAGCGGGGGCTCGGCCTGAATACGGTGATCGCACCATATGCCACCGTGCTGGCAGCGCAGTTCATGCCGCGTGAGGCCGTCGCAAACCTCGATTGGCTCCGCGATGTCGGCGCGCTCGGCCGATACGGCTATCACGACGCCGTTGACTACACACCCGAGCGGGTTCCGGAAGGAACGGACCATCAGGTTGTCTACAATTACATGGCGCACCATTCCGGCATGACGATCGTGGCGGTTGCAAACGCTGTGTTCGAGGGCCGGATGCGTGACCGGTTCCATAGCGACCCGGTGATCGAGGCCGCGGAACTCCTGTTGCAGGAAAAGGCGCCGCGCGACATCCCGGTTGCGCCGGTGCGTACAGAGGCGAATGAGCGGGTCAAGGGTCCGGTCGTCGAAGAGAGCCCAGACACGCGCATTATCCTTGACCCCGCGCTGGCATTGCGTTCGACCAGCCTCATGTCGAACGGCCGCTATTCGGTCATGGTCACCGCGACCGGGTCCGGCTACAGCCGTTGGGGCGAGCAGGCCGTGACGCGTTGGCAGGCCGACCCTACCGAGGACAGGCTCGGAACCTATGTCTTCCTGCGCGACATCGCGACCAATGACTGGTGGTCGGCCACGACGGAACCGAAGAGCGTGCCGTCCGAAATCTGCCAGACCCATTTCAGCGACGACAAGGCCACCTTCATAAAGTCTGTCGGTACGTTGCGCAGCGAGGTTGAGTGCATTGTCGTCTCGGAAGGCAACGGGGAGGCGCGCCGCGTCACAATATTCAATGACGGCCCGAGCGACCGCATGATCGAGGTGACCTCGTTCGCAGAGCTGGTGCTTGCGCCAGAGGCAAGCGACAACGCCCATCCGGCCTTCTCCAAGATGTTCGTCGAGACGGAGATCGGGCCCGAGCGGAACATCATCTTCGCCGAGCGCCGCAAGCGCGCCCCAGGTGATGCCGACGTTGCCGCCGCACATTTCGTAACCGACCCGACCGGGGTGCGCGAGGCGGAGGCGGAAACCGATCGCCGGGCCTTCATCGGCCGGGGGCGCACGATCGCCGACCCGGCTGCCTTCGATCCGGAAGCGCGGCTGGCTGGCAATCACGGTTTTACACTCGATCCCGTCATGGCGCTCAGGCGCCGCGTAAGGGTGCGGGCCAACAAGAAGGTGTCTCTGACCTTCTGGACCGTGGTGGGGGCGAACCGGGCCGAAGTCGAGAAGACTGCAGGCCGGCTCGATCATACGGAAAGCTTTGAGCGGCAGGCCATGCTGGCCTGGACGAGAAGCCAGGTGCAGGCGCGCCACATAGGCCTCAGCCTTGCCGACGCGGCCAATGTCCAGAAGCTTGCGTCCTATCTCATTTACCCGGACGCCTTCCTGCGCCAGCCGGCGGAGACGATAGCTTCCGGGCTCGGACCGCAGGGCGCGCTCTGGCCGATGAGCATCTCGGGCGATTTTCCGATTTTCGTGCTGCGGATCGGAGACGTTGCGGATCTTGAGATCGTCGCGAGCGCGCTGCGATACCAGGAATACATGCGTGGACGCGGTCTTGTTGCAGACCTCGTTATCGTCAACGAGCAGGCTTCCTCCTATGTTCAGGATCTCCAGCAGGCGATCGAACAGCTTTGCGAGAACAGCCGGATGCGTGGTTCCGAACTGGGGCCACGCCAGCACATCTTCGCCGTTAGGCGCGATCTCATGGACGAGGCTTCCTACAAGACGCTGCTTGCCGTTGCGCGCGTTGCGATCCATACGCGCAACGGCCTGATCTTCGACCAGATCGAACGCGCGGAAGCCGCCGCGCTTGCCGCGCGCGATCAGATAAGGGTCGAGTTTGCCGGCGCTGTCGAGACGACCGAAACGCCCGCGCCAGTGATCCGCTCCGTCCCGTCCACGACTGGCGAAGGCCTTGCCCTGTGGAATGGCTATGGCGGCTTCGATAATGACGGGCGCGACTATGTGGTGCGGCTTTCGGGCGCGCGCTCGACGCCCCATCCGTGGATCAACGTGATCTCCAACCAGGCATTCGGATTCCACACCTCGGCGGAGGGCGCCTCCTTCACCTGGAGCCGCAACAGCCGAGACTTCCAGTTGACGCCGTGGACCAACGATCCCGTCACCAACCGGCCGGGCGAAGCTTTCTATGTCCACGACCAGGCCAGCGGACGGCTTTTCTCGCCGTTCGCGGCTGTGGCGAGGGACGCCTCAACCAGCTATGAAGCTCGGCACGGGCAAGGTTTTTCTGTCTTCACCGCCAAGCGCGGGTCCCTGTCGCTCGAACTGACCCAACTCGTCGATCCGGCCGATCCGGTGAAGCTGTCGCGCCTGACCGTCAGGAACGCCGGTTCGCTTGCTGCGCGCCTGCGCGTCTACGGCTATGTCGAATGGGTGCTCGGCAACAACAGGGCAAAGTCCGCTCCTACGATCGTACCTTTCCTCGATGCAAGGACCGGCGCAATGCTGGCGCAGAATCCCTACAGCCTGGACTTCGGCGACCGTGTCGCGTTCCTGGCGACTGATGCGGCGACACAGTCGGTTACTGCGGATCGGTCGGAGTTCATCGGCCTGGGCGGGTCTGTCGAGATGCCCAAGGCGGCTGCCAGCGGCGCAACCCTGTCCGGCAAGGTGGAGGCGGGCGTTGACCCTTGCGCGGCGATGGCGCGTGACATTGACGTTCCGCCGGGGGGCGAAGTCAGCCTGTTGTGGCTGCTGGGCGACGCCGGTTCCGCGGAGGAAGCATCCGCGCTGGTCGAAAAGCACAAGGCACGCGACTTTGCCGAAAGACTGGCCGAAACCGAAAGCCAGTGGCGCGGTTTCCTTGACACGCTGCAGGTCGAAACGCCCGATCCAGCCTTCAACGCCATGGTCAACCACTGGCTGCCCTACCAAAGCCTTGCCTGCCGCATCCGCGCGCGTTCCGCCTTCTATCAGGCAAGTGGCGCCTTTGGTTTCCGCGACCAGTTGCAGGACACGCTTGCGTTGTTGCTGCACGATCCATCGCTGGCACGCGAACAGATACTCAACGCCGCCCGGCGCCAGTTCAAGGAGGGCGACGTGCAGCACTGGTGGCTGCCGCGCACAGGCGCGGGCGTGCGCACAATGATCTCGGACGATGTCGTCTGGCTGGCCTATGCCGTGCATCGCTATTTGCGGGTCACCGGCGACGAAAGCCTTCTTGATGAGCAATTGCCATACATCACCGGCGAGGCTCTGCAACCGGGGCAGCACGATTCCTTCTATACGCCCGAAACTACGGAAGAGACGGCCAGCGTCTACGACCATTGCGCCAAGGCGCTTGACCTCGCCATCCAGCGATCTGCGGCCAATGGCCTGCCGCTCATCCTCGGTGGCGACTGGAACGACGGCATGAACCGTGTCGGCGAGGGAGGCAGGGGCGACAGCGTCTGGCTAGGCTGGTTCCTGCTGAAGACGCTTGGCAACTTCACGAGCATCGCCAAGGCGCGCGGCGACAAGAAGCATGCCAAGGCCTGGGACACGCATGCGCGCCGGCTGAAACAGGCGCTCGAAACCGCCGCCTGGGACGGCGAATGGTATCGGCGGGGGAGCTATGACGATGGCACGCCGCTGGGCTCTCGCCAGTCGGATGAGTGCCAGATCGATTCCATCGCGCAGTCATGGAGCGTCATGTCGGAGGGCGGCGACCCCGTTCGCTCGCGTACCGCGATGGAAGCGGCCACGGCGCGGCTGGTGGACGAGGACCTGAAGCTCATCAGGCTATTCACCCCCGCTTTTCACGATACGCCCAAGGAACCCGGCTACATCAAGGCCTATCCGCCCGGCGTTCGCGAAAATGGCGGCCAATATACTCACGCCGCGACGTGGTTCGTGATCGCACTTGCCGAAATGGGCAAGGTCGATGAGGCGTGGCGCTGTTACTCGTTGCTCAACCCGGTCAACCACTCGCTGGATGAGCAGTCGGCCGAGCAGTATCGCACCGAGCCCTATGTCGTGGCGGCAGACATCTATTCGGCTCCCGACAAGGGAGGTCGCGGCGGCTGGACATGGTATACCGGTTCGGCGGGCTGGATGTACCGGGCGGCCGTGGAGAGCATTCTGGGCATCCGCAAGCAGGGTGACCGGATCGGGATAAAGCCCGCACTGCCCAGTGAGTGGGGCGGTTTCAGCGCAACATTGCGGCTCTCGG
The DNA here is from genome assembly GCA_019635775.1 of Rhizobiaceae bacterium. Taxonomy (GTDB): domain Bacteria; phylum Pseudomonadota; class Alphaproteobacteria; order Rhizobiales; family Rhizobiaceae; genus Mesorhizobium_K. The sequence continues at coordinate 252,982 of JAHBYU010000001.1, forward strand.
GAGCGGTTTACCGGATCATTGTGCGGCGCGAAGAAGGCACGGAGACGACAATCGAAGTCGATGGAATTCGCCAGCCTGGCTCCGAGATGCCGTTGCGAGAAAGCGGAGAGATTGACGTCTCTGTAATCATCCCGAAATAGACTTGCGAAATTTATCACGGACGAGGCAGGCCTTGCCATCATTTCGCCGCAAGGCTGCCTTTTTTTCTTAATTCTCAAACCGTTAGGCGATCACGAGACGTTACGTCCGGTTTTTCTTTGTTGTTCAGAAAGACGGAACGGAACCTGTGAGGGTGCATTGTGTTGCGGGCCTCCTGAGAGTAGTGAATTGCTGATGGTGCGATGCACAATTTTTCGATGACGAGGTAATTGCGTTGTCTTTGTTCGAGATTTACTGGAGGGCGCTCCGGTATCTGGCGGCAGACAGGAGGCGTGTCGCCTTCATCTGCGCCGCGAACGTCATTCTGGCGATGGTGACGATTGCCGAGCCTATCCTCTTCGGCCGCATCATCGACGCCATTTCCGACAAGGGCGACCTCGTGCCTACGCTGGCACTCTGGGCAGGGCTGGGCGTTTTCAATATCGTGGCCTTCGTGCTTGTGGCGCGCGGCGCCGACCGTCTGGCGCATGCGCTGCGGGCGGGTGTCCTGTGCGACTCTTTCGAGCGGGTTATCTCGATGCCGCTCTCATGGCACCACGAGCGCGGTACCTCGAACACGCTGCACACCATGCTTCGCGCCATCGACGCACTTTCGTCGCTCTGGCTCGAATTCATGCGCCAGCACCTCGCCACCGCTGTTGCTCTTGTCCTGCTGGTTCCGACCGCGTTGTCGCTCGACGTTCGCATGTCGATGGTTCTCGTGGCTCTCGGCGCGCTTTATCTGGTGATCGGCCGGCTCGTGATGCGCAAGACGAGCGCCGGACAGAAGTCTGTCGAGCAGCATCATCATAAGGTGTTCGGCCATGTAACCGATTCCGTCGGCAACGTGGCTGTCCTGCAGAGCTATAACCGGATGGGGCAGGAAGCGCAGGAACTGCGCGAGCATGTCCGATCGCTACTTTCCGTCCAGAACCCCGTTCTCGACTGGTGGGCGCTGGCAAGCGCGCTGCACCGGCTGTCGTCCACGATCTCCATGATGGTGGTTCTGCTCATAGGGGCCCTTTTGGTCTCGCGTGGAGAGTTGAGGATCGGCGATATTGTCGCCTTCACCGGCTTCGCCACGCTGCTCATCAGTCGCCTCGAGCAGATTTCCAACTTCGTAAACCAGGTCTTCGAGGCACGTGTGAAGCTTGAGGAGTTCTACAAGCTCGAGGACGCGGCGGCAGCCGCGCAGGAGCCTGCCGACCTTCGCGAACTGGATCGCGTTGCCGGAAACGTGCGTTTCGAGAATGTCAGTTTCGAGTTCGCGAATTCCCACCAGGGCGTCTCCGACATCTCGTTCGAGGTAAAGGCAGGCCAGACCGTTGCGATCGTGGGCCCTACGGGGGCCGGCAAGACCACTCTCATCAACCTCCTGCAGCGAGTGCATTCGCCACAGCGTGGACGCATCCTGATCGACGGGGTCGACGTCGCTGGCGTGACGCGCAAGTCGCTGCGTCACCAGATCGCGACGGTGTTCCAGGACGCGGGCCTGTTCAACCGTTCGATCGAGGAGAACATCCGCATCGGGCGTGACGGCGCGGTGAATGACGAGATCCATGCGGCGGCGCAGGCCGCGGCCGCCCATGATTTCATTCTCGCGAAGACCGAAGGATACGAGACGCCGGCGGGCGAGCGTGGAAGCCAGCTTTCCGGCGGCGAGCGCCAGCGCATTGCGATTGCGCGCGCCATACTGAAGGACGCGCCTATCCTCGTGCTCGACGAAGCGACAAGCGCGCTGGACGTCGAGACCGAGGGCCGGGTCAAGGAAGCGATCGATCGTCTGCGGGCGAATCGCACGACCTTTATAATCGCGCACCGCCTTACCACCGTTCGCGATGCCGACATCGTCATCTTCCTCGACAAGGGACGTATCGTGGAGATGGGCGGCTTTGCGGAACTTGCCGCGCACAATGGCCGCTTCGCAGGCCTGCTGCGTGCGGGTGGCCTGCTCACGGACGAGGAAGTGCGTCGCGTCTCGCGCATAGCGGTCGAAGCAGCAGCCTGATCCAGGCGTGCGCCCACGGGTGGATAGTGTGTCCCGCCGGATCGACAGTCGTGCGACGCTTGGCGCGATTGCGGAGGAAAGGCCGGAGGTCTATTGAATCCGCATGAGCGAAACCAGCCAGACAGCACGGCGCCTCTACGATCTCGCCAACCCGACCCGGTTCGTGGCCTTGGCCGACGCCGTCCTGCCCTGGCTTGCTGGCCTGAGCGCTCTTGTGCTGGCTATCGGCCTCTATCTCGGTTTCGCCGCGCCGGAGGACTACCAGCAGGGCAGCACGGTGCGGATTATGTATATCCACGTGCCTTTCGCCTGGCTCTCGATGTTCTGCTACACGCTGATGGCGATATCGGCGCTCGGAACGCTCGTCTGGCGACATCCTCTCGCCGATGTCTCGCTCAAGTCTGCGGCGCCGATCGGGGCCGTCTTCACGGCGCTGGCGCTGGCTACCGGCTCGATCTGGGGCAAGCCCATGTGGGGTACCTGGTGGGTCTGGGACGCCCGCCTCACATCGGTTTTCGTGCTTTTCCTGATGTATCTGGGAATACTGGCGCTCACACGTGCGCTGGATGATCCATCCCGCTCTGCACGGGCGGCTGCCGTCATAACCCTTGTCGGCTTCATCAACATCCCGATTATCAAGTTCTCGGTCGACTGGTGGAACACGCTTCATCAGCCCGCATCTGTTTTCCGGCTTGATGGGCCGACGATTGATCCGTCTATGCTGTGGCCGCTGATGGTCATGGCAGTGGGCTTCACCTTGCTTTTTCTCACGCTGCACATCGTCTCCATGCGCACGGAGATCTACCGGCGGCGGATCATCGCCATGCGTCAGATGGCGGCACGGCAGGCCGACCGGGTCTAGACGCCGCCGGAATAAGCCTCGCGCATCAGGGCGATGTCCGTCAATTTCGCATGGAAAGCCGACCAGTCGTCGCTGTCGGCAATAGGCTTCCACAGTGCCTCGACCTCGTCGATCAGCATCGTGCAAGGTGTGGAGCGCGCAAAATACCGATGGTCTAGGGCGAGGCCATCAAACGGCCGGTGGGCGGCGATGGTTGCGAAGACCGGTTCAAATGATTCTGCCGCATAGAATTCCGCCGCAGGACTCGCTGCCGCGCGGCTCTCGCTTGCCCGGCCGCCATGCCAGTCGAAGAAGAACTGCTCGAAGGGCATCTTGCTTTCGATCAGGAATTTCCAGACCGAGCGCACCAGCGCCAGCGTCGCTTCCTCGCTTTGCGGCGCCAACCCAAGCCTGCGCAGCATGGCGGCGTTGAACGCTTGCTGGAAGGCAACCTCGAAGCCGCGCAGGATGTCTTCCAGCTTCGATTTCTCGGCGATGGGAAGCAGGCATTCGGCAAGCCGCGTCAGGTTCCAGAGCAGCGTGTCTGGTTGGCGGCCATAGGCATATAGCCCGGTCTCGTCGAAATAGGCTGCCGTGAAGGCTGGATCGAGAACTGGCAAAAAACGCCACGGTCCGTAGTCGAAACTCTCTCCAGTCACGTTGATGTTGTCTGTGTTCAGGACGCCGTGGACAAAGCCGGCCAACATCCAGTTTGCGCCGGTCGTCGCCACAAGCCGGCAGACTTCCTCAAAGAAGGCAAGTGCCCGGTCGTCGCCGGCATCGCGCGAGAGGTGCGGCATGTAGGTGCTTATGGTGTGGTCGAGCAGCCTGCGAATGTTGTCGTACTGGTCGAGGTAAAGGAGACGCTGAAAGCTGCCGATACGGATGTGCGAATGGCTAAGCCTGACCAGTACGGAGGAGCGCGTTGGCGAAGGTTCGTCCCCGCGCATTAGTTCTTCGCCGGTTTCGATGAGGCTGAAGCTTTTCGATGTGTCGACGCCCAGCGCCTCCAGCATCTCGGTCGCCAGCACCTCGCGCACGCCTCCTTTCAGCGTAAGCCGGCCGTCGGCGGTGCGAGACCATGGCGTGCGGCCGCTTCCCTTGGTTGCCAGATCAAGCAGACGGCCGTCCTGAAGATCGTGCAACTGGGCGAACAGAAAGCCGCGTCCATCGCCGAGGTCCGGATTGTAAACGCGAAACTGGTGGCCGTGATACCTAAGCGCGAGTGGCTCGGGCAGGCTATCTGGCAGCGGCGCGAACCGACCGAAATGCTCGATCCATTCCGCGTCGGTCAAAGTGTCCAGCCCGACGCGTTGCGCCCAGCGGTCGTTGCGAAAGCGCAGGATGTGCTTTGGAAACTCTGCGGGGGAAACTTCGTCGAAGAAGGCTTCGCCAAGCGTGGAATGCGCGGAAGACGGACGGAAGTTCTTCGTTAAGGGCATCTGCGGCTCCGGCCGGGGAGTAACGGCATGGGCCGATATGTAGCGCTCGTGCGGCCCAAGGGGGAGGGCTGTCGTGTGATCGATACCGCTAATGATATGCCTTATGTTGCCTTTGCCGGGAACACCTTGTAGCGGCGCGGCCGGAACGCAACACGGCTTTGCTGCGCGGCAGGATGGCCGACAGGCAATTCGATTTCCACCTGTTCACGTTGCCCGCCGATCTTAAGCTCCACCCTGCGCGACCCGGCGACCCGGCGTGAGGCGGCCACCGTTCCAGCGATGCAGCCGCCGCAACCGTCCAGCAGCTCGATTTCCTGAGGGCGGAAGTAGAGGATGGCGTCGCCGTCTGGCACATCCTGGGCCCCGAGACCGATTGCGCGATCGGCAAGCCACAATTCGCCATTGGCAACCCTGACTGGCAAGGAACTTGATTCGCCGATAAACCCATACACGAAGGGTGAATTCGGCTGGTCGTAAACCTCGTCCGCAGTGCCGACCTGCTCTATGCGCCCTTGGCTCATGACCACAACGCGGTCGGCGAGTTCCAGCGCTTCCTCCTGGTCGTGGGTCACGAAAACCGTAGTGTGGCCCGTCGTATCGTGGATTTCACGCAGCCAACGCCGCAATTCGCGCCGGACTTGCGCATCGAGCGCGCCGAACGGCTCATCAAGAAGCAGGATTTTGGGCTCGATTGCCAGCGCGCGTGCCAATGCCACGCGTTGCCTCTGTCCGCCCGAAAGCTGCGCGGGGTAGCGCTTTTCGAGCCCTGAAAGCTGAACGAGATCAAGCAATTCGGAAGCGCGGCGGCGAATTTCCGCCTTGGCGGGGCGGCTCGCTCCGGGCCGTACCTTGAGGCCGAAACCGATGTTGTCGGCAACGTTCATATGACGGAACAGTGCGTAGTGCTGGAACACGAAGCCGACATTGCGCTCCTGTACTGTCTTGTTGGACGCGTCCTCGTCTCCGAAGAGGATCTGCCCGGACGTCGGAAAGTCGAGGCCCGCGATAAGCCGAAGAAGCGTGGTCTTGCCCGATCCGGACGGCCCCAGCAGCGCGATGAGCTCGCCCGGCCGGATGTCCAGCGAAACGCCGTGAAGCGCCGGATATTGGTTGAACTCCTTGCGGACGTCCCTGATGCCGAGTTCCATATTGATTCCTCAGTGTCCCCTGTTGCCGGCGGCGAGCTGGTCCGCGTAGCGCCATTCCAGCCAGGATTTCAGAACAAGCGTGACCAGCGCCAGTCCTGCGAGAACAGCGGCGAGGCTGAATGCCGATACCTGTGCGAGCGCGCGAAACTCCTGATAGTAAAGCTCGATCTGCAGCGGCATGGTGACGGTCTCGCCCCGGAGCTTTCCCGATATAACCGCGACCGCGCCGAACTCGCCCATGGCGCGTGCGTTGCAAAGCAGCACGCCATAAAGGAGGGCCCATTTCACATTCGGCAGCGTGACGTGCCAGAAAGTCTGCCATCCGCTCGCACCCAGCGAGAGAGCGGCCTCCTCGTCGCCGGTGCCCTGGTCCTGCATCAGCGGGATGAGTTCGCGCGCAATGAAGGGGAACGTGACGAAGATGGTTGCCAGCACAATGCCGGGCACCGCGAAGATGATCCGCACTCCGAAATCCTGCAGGAACCATGCGCCAACCGGGGTGAACGGTCCAAGGAGCAGGATGTAGACGAGGCCTGCCACCACCGGGGACACCGAGAAGGGCAGGTCGATCAGCGTTATCAGGAATGATCGGCCCGGAAAGCGATACTTGGCGATCGCCCATGCCGCCGCGATGCCGAAGACGAGATTGCAGGGTACGGCGATTGCGGCCACCAGAAGGGTAAGCAGGATGGCGGAGATCGCATCAGGATCGCTGAAGGTAGCCAGCGCCTGCCACAAGCCCATTTGCAGCGCCTGCACGAAAACCGTGACGAGCGGAAGGACCAGAAACACCGCCAGCACAAGGATCGAAAGGCCGATGAGCAGGTATCTGACGGCTGGCGGCTCGGTAACCGGGGAGACCGACTTTTTGAAGACCCCCTTAGACATTGCCAAACCTCCTGTTGCTCCAGCTCTGGATCAGGTTGACGAGCAGCAGGATGAGGAAGGAAACAGTGAGCATGATGGCGGCGATCGCTGATGCTGCGGCGTAGTCGCGCTCCTCCAGCCGGAAGACGATCAGCAACGGCAAGATCTCCGTCTGTCTCGGAATATTGCCCGCGATGAAGATGACCGAGCCGTACTCGCCAACGGCGCGAGCGAATGCTAGCGAAAAGCCGGTGAGGATCGCCGGTAAGAGGGCTGGCAGGATCACCCTGACGATGGTGGTGAGGCGCGACGCGCCGAGCGTTGCAGCTGCCTCTTCCACTTCCGCATTAAAATCCTCAAGAACGGGCTGGACCGTGCGAACCACGAAGGGGAGGCCGATGAACACCAGCGCGATCCAGATGCCAAGCGGCGTGTAGGCAATGGTTATTCCGTACGGCGAGAATAGCCTGCCTATCCAGCCCTGCGGTACATAGAGCGCAGTCAGCGCGATGCCGGCGACGGCGGTGGGCAGCGCGAAGGGCAGGTCGATGATGGCGTCGACCAGACGTCGTGCAAAGAAGCGATAGCGCACAATCACCCAGGCGATAAGCAAGCCGATCACGACGTTGAAAAGCGCCGCCAACAGCGATGCTCCGAAAGAGAGTTTAAGTGCGGCCTGAAAGCGTGAGCCGGTGAGGATCCTCCAGAACGACGGCCAGTCGAGCTCGAATGTCTTCATATAGAGGCCGACAATCGGGACAATGACGATCAGGAACAGATATAAGATCGTGAATCCGAAGGTCAGCCGGAAACCTGGAATGATGCTCGGCTCCCGGAAACGAATACGCGTCATCAGCTAGCCTCGAAATGCTTTCAAGATTGACGGGCCGCGAGAAACTTCTCGCGACCCGTCGCTCCGACGGGAACCGGCCTGTTCAGTCGTTGGAGTAAATCTGGTCAAAGACGCCGCCTTCGTCGAAGTGGGTTGGCTGGGCCTTTTCCCAGCCGCCAAAGACATCGCCGACCTTGACGAGCTTCAACTCCGGAAATGCCTTCAAGGCTTCTGGATCGACCTGGTCCGGATAGAGAGGACGATAGAAGTTCCGGGCGAAGATTTGCTGAGACTCCGGCGAATAAAGTTCTTCCAGGAAAGCATGCGCCAGCTCGCGCTTTCCGTTCGCATCGACATTCTTGTCGACGATGGCGACCTTGACCTCCGCCAGGATCGATACGGAAGGAACGACTATCTCGTATTCGGCTGCGCCGAACTCCTTGACCGACAGCAGCGCCTCGTTTTCCCAAGCGATAAGGACATCGCCCACCTTGTTCTGAACGAAGGTATTGGTAGAGCCGCGAGCACCGGTATCGAGCACGGGAACGTGCTTGTATATCTCGGCCACGAAGTCGCGCGCCTTCTGTTCGTCGCCGCCCGAGCGCTCCAGTTCGTAGGCCCAGGCCGCAAGATAATTCCACCGTGCGCCGCCTGACGTCTTCGGATTTGGCGTGATCACCTGGACGTCCTGCCTGATGAGGTCGTCCCAATCCTTGATGCCCTTCGGATTTCCCGCGCGCACGAGAAAAACGATGGTTGAGGTGTACGGGGAGGATTGCGCCGGAAACTCCGACTGCCAGCCCGGCTCGATAAGACCGGCGGCCTGTATGCCGAGTATGTCGCCCTCAAGTGGGAAGGTCACGACATCGGCGGGAACGCCTTCGTTGACCGAGCGGACCTGCGCGCCGGATCCGCCGTGGCTGTTGCTAATGGCGACCGTCCGGCCGGTCTTCTCTTTCCATACCTTGGCGAAGTGATCGGAATATTCGCGATAAAGTTCGCGCGTCGGGTCATACGAAACGTTGTTGAGCGAATCCTGGGCCAGCGCCGATCCGGATGCGCCGAGGGACATCGCCACCCCAACGACCGCGCTCAACACGAGGATTCTTCGGTTTACGGTCATGTCTGCCTCCGTGGAAGTTGCAGGCGTAACTTTAGGGAATTTATAGAATTAGGATTGTTCTGGTTTTCCCCTTTTCTGCCCGGCCGTGACAAATTCAGCGTGAATCAGGACATTCCATTAGGATGGATTTCGCCTGCACGGATGCTTTGATGCGTCGACGCGGTGAATGACCAGTGTGCCGCAGCATGCGCTTTCGCCGGGCACTCGGATGCGTCGAAAATTGACAATGCGATGGAGTCTTCCTTAGATCGCCGCCACTTGTCCATGTCGGAGAGCAAGGTGGTTTGGCTGGCGATTCGTGTCTTTGCGTTCGCGGGACTTATAAGCGCATGGTCGGTTGCATCGGCCCAAACGCAGGAGCGGGTTGCACTCGTCGTCGGCAACTCGGCCTATGAGCACGTCTCTCCGCTCAGGAATCCAAAGAACGACGCTTCCGACCTCACGGCCAAGCTCGAGGGCCTGGGTTTCGAGGTCTTCGGCGGGACAGATCTTGACCGACGAGCACTGGTTCAGGCGCTGATTCAGTTCGGCCGCGCGGCGGAAAGGGCAGAAGTCGGCCTTTTCTTCTACGCGGGCCATGGGCTGCAGGTGAATGGACAGAACTATCTGGTTCCGGTCGACGCGCAGGTCGAATTCGAATCCGAGATTGACCTTTCGCTGGTATCGTTGTCCGGCGTGATGCAGCAACTGGAGCGCGGCAGCCGCACCAACATCGTCTTTCTCGATGCCTGTCGCGACAATCCCTTCGAAAAGCAACTTGCCCGCTCCATGGGCAATCGCTCGGCAGTTGCGCTCAACAAGGGCCTCGGGCGCATCCAGTCCGGCTCGGGTGCGTTCATAGCCTTCGCCACGCAGCCCGATGCAGTGGCCGCTGATGGCAACGGCCGGAATTCGCCATTCACGACGGCGCTTCTTTCGCACATCGCAACGCCCGGGCAGTCCATCTCGGACATGATGATCGAAGTCCGCAATGACGTCATCGCTTCCACAAACGGCGCGCAGATTCCCTGGGATTCATCATCGCTGACAGGGCGCTTCTCTTTCGCTCCAGACGCGGTCGCGGCTTCGCCTACCAACGAGGCTCCGCAATCTGTAGCGATCGAGAAGGAGGCTTACGGCCAGGCCGTCGAGGTCGGGAGCTGCGGCGCGTATGAGGCATTCCAGCGGCGCTTTCCCGACAGTTTCTACGCGGAACTTGCAAAGGAGCGCGCTGCGACGGCCTGTGCCGCGGCGTCCCAGTCGATCCAGCAAACGGCGGCACTCAATACGACGCAGAGCCGGGCTATCGAAAGGACCGGCGACTGCGAAACCGGACCTTTCGAGGTGGACTACTGCGTCAGTTCCTTCCTCAAGCCGATCAAGAACAACCACTACAATCCAGGCATGATGTTCGACGGGACACGCGAGACGGCTTGGGTCGAGGGCCGGGAGGGTGACGGCACCGGCGAGACGCTGACGCTGCATTTCGGGCGGGAGCGCAAACTTGCGGGCTTCGAGGTGATCAACGGCTATGACAAGGACCAACGCACATGGTCCAACAATTCGCGGGTACGGATGCTGGAGGCGACCGCAGAGAACAGCAGGCCGCTCTCAATCGAGTTGCGGGATGTGCGTGGCTCGCGGCGCGTCGACTTCGATCCGCCACTGACGACGTCGTATCTCCAGCTCCAGATCAGCGAGGTCTACCCGGGAGTGAAATACAGCGATACCGCGATAAGCGAGCTCTATCCGATCTTCGCCGACTGAGACGCTTCAGTCGGTTACGGGAAAATCGAAATAGCGCTTGGGAAACGGCTCTTCGTTCAGCGTGAAGTGCCACCATTCCTTGCTGTAGTTGCGAAATCCCTCTGCCTTCATGGCTTCGACCAGAAGCCTGCGGTTGGCCGCTGCTTCCTTCGGCAGCGGCGAATAGGCGGTCCGGCTTTTCGGGTCGAGACAATCGAAGCCTGTCGCAAAGTCCAGGCTGCCTGTATCCTGCGCGCCGCATGAGGGGTTTGCAGTTTTGCCCGCAGGGTCCAGCGGGACGATTGCGAGGTCCACGGTAGAGCCCCGCGAATGGCCGGAACGACTGGCGATGTAGCCCTGCCTGATGAGGTCCCGGCGGCGGACATTGGGATGCCAGAGCGGGTCCTTCTGCTTCGATTGTCCGACCCAGTTAGCGAAGTCCTTCACCGCCCGGTCTGGGCGATAGCAATCGAAGACGACGAGCGTGAAGCCTGGATCCAAAGACTTCTGGACGCGGGACAGGGCCTCCGCGGCTTTTCTTGTGAGGATACAGACCGGCGCGTCGTATCCCTTTGCAGGCCGCTTCAGAAAATTCGCCGAACCGGCATAACGTATGTCCTGCCTGATTTCAGGATCGACGTCGCGCAACCTTACAAAGCCGGCGGGGAGTTCGGACGCAGTGGCGGGCAGGGGAACAAGAAGAGAGGCAAGGACCGCGCCGAAGATGCCGTTTCGCATGCAATTCACTCGACGAAAACCTTGATGCTGGCCGCCCGTCCGGCTGCGTCGATCACGGTCAGCGTCGAGTACCCCGCGCCGTCCGGCTTCCATGTCGCTTCGCGCCGGCGTCCGATTGCGGAGAGGGGCTTCCCGTTGGCAAGCCAGCGGAATGGTGCTCGTCCGCCCTGTAGTTTGAGGGCCAGCGGCATGGCTGAATCGCTGGCGGTTCCAAGTTCGACACGCGCGCCATCGGGCGGGAAGACGATTCGCGGAGCAGGCTCGGTCACCGAACGGGACGCCAGCGCAAGCTCACCCTGGGCGGAGACGAACCGCTCCAGCGTGACGGGCAGGTCACCGACTGCGGGGCGGAACGCTCCGGCAGGCGGTCGGCGCAGCGGCACCGCCGCAAGGCCGGAACGGACGAAGCCTTCGAAAAGAACCGGGGCAGCGGACTCATAGCCCGAAATGCCCGGCACGGAACCCGAATCCGGCCGCCCGACCCAGACGCCCAGCACATAGCGTCCGTCATAGCCGACCGACCATGCGTCACGATTTCCGTAGGATGTGCCGGTCTTGTAGGCGATGGCGCGCGGGGCCGCGTTCAGGGGCCGCCGGACCCCTGCGAGCATGTCGGTCACCTGCCATGACGCTTGCGGCTCGAGCACCATGCCGTTGGCAAGCGGCACAGGGGTTGCCGCTTCCGCGCCATCGCGCAGCACCTTGGCCTTCCCGCCGTTCGAGAGGCCTGTGTAAAGCTGGACGAGGTCTCGCAATGTTATGCCGACGCCGCCAAGTCCGATTGCCAGCCCCGGCACTTCGCCCGGTGGCAGCGTCGGTGTGACGCCGGCCTGGCGGAAGCGGGAAACGAGGCGCTGCGGGCCGACGGCATCGAGCAGGCGGATCGCCGGCACGTTCAGCGACAGTTGCAGCGCCTGGCGGATCGTAACGTCGCCCTGATAGGTCATGTCGAAGTTCTTCGGACGGTAACCCGCAAAGTCGGCCGGCCGATCCTCGATCAGCGTTTCCTGCGCGACCAGGCCCTCCTCCATGGCAAGACCGTAGATGAACGGCTTCAGCGTGGAACCCGGCGAACGAAGGGTACGCGTCATGTCGATCCAGCCCGACCGGCTGGTATCGAAATAGCTGGCAGACCCGACCTCGCCGAGGATTTCACCTGTCATTGCATCGGCAAGCACCATGGCGACCGACACGCGCGGCCCGGTGCGTTGCGCTGCTTCGCGGGCCACGGCCTCCAAAGCCTCCTGCACGCCTTTGCGAACCGTGAGCTGGTAGCGGCCTTCGTTGGGACGATTGCGCAGCGCCGTGTCGGATGCATGCGCCGCCAGCGTTGGCAGAGGTATTCTCCTGGCAGACACCTCGTCCAGTGCCGCGCGCGCAGCCTCCCTCTGGTCGAGCAGGCCGGCCGATACCATCCTTTCCAGAACCCTGTCGCGAGCGGTTCGCGCTCCACCGGGATTGCGGTCCGGCCGTCGAAGCTCCGGCAGTTGCGGCAGAGCCACGAGGAGGGCGGCTTCCGCCAGTTCGAGACGCTTGGGCTCCTTGCCGAACCAGGCCAGCGAGGCGGCGCGTACGCCTTCGATGTTTCCGCCATAAGGCGCGAGCGTAAGGTAGCGCTCCAGTATTTCCTGCTTGGAAAGCCGCCGCTCGATCTGAACAGCGCGGAATATCTGGCGGATCTTTCGGCCAAAGCTGCGGCTTTCGCGTGGCTCGAGAAGGCGGGCAAGCTGCATGGAAAGCGTCGAACCGCCCGACACGATACGGCCATTGGCGACGAATTGGGTCGCCGCGCGGCTAAGCGCAAAAAGATCGACGCCGGCATGCTCGTGGAAACGCTTGTCCTCATAAGCGACCAGCATGTTCACGAATTGCGGATCGACCTGATCCAGCGTCGTCGCCAGACGCCAGCGGCCGTCTGCTGTCGAATAGGCGCGCAACAGCGCGCCGTCGCGATCCACCACTTCGGGCGAAACCGCGAGCTTTTCCGGCAGGGGCGGCGGGAAGGCGCGGTCAAGCGACCAGAACGCACCCCAGGAGAGGCCGGCCAGCACCGCGAACGAACCAGCGGTGATGACCGTGCGCCTGAGCCATTTTCCTGTGCGCATGGCGCGACCCTTCACGCGTCTCTCTCGCCTACGGCGCCTTCACCTCCATCATGCCCGTCGAGGTGCGCGCAGAGTATTGCGGACGATACATGTCCTCGACGCCGGCCGCCGGATGGGCGAAGACGCCGGGCGTAACCGCGCGCACGACATAGGCTAGCGTGATGTTGCGGTTGCTGTCTTCATTCTGGTCGAAGGCGGCGATGAAACGGTCGTCGCGGAATTCGAGATGCGCGGCATCCGTGCGTTGCAGCCATCCGAAATTCGCCAGGTCGGCGCTGGAGACAAGGCGCGGGTTGTCAATCTCGAAACCTGCCGGGAGCAGGTCGTTTACCAGCACCCGCGAAGGCCAGCTGTTGGACTCACCGATGCGCAGTACCACGACAAAGCGCTCATTTTGCGTGACCTGCGTGACGTTCGCCTCGCTACCGTCCATCCGGTAGTAGGTACGCTCGATTGTGAAGCCGTCGCCGCCTGCAGGCAGAGGTTGAACGGGCGCCGCTACAGTGGTGACCACAGCCTGTATCGGTGTCGTGCCGGCATTGCCGATCACGATCGGCTCGGCAAGAAGCTCCTGGCCCGTCACCGTGCTCGAAAACGCGCCTGTATAAGGTGCGCTGTTGACCGTGAGCTGCAGCGCGGCGTTTCCAGCCTGCAGGGCTCTTGCGGCAAGCAACATCCAGGCCTCGTCCTGCGTACTGGTCCAGCGGGTTGCGGCCCGCTCGGCTGTCACCAGCTTGATCAGTTCGGGGACAACCGAAGGCATGGGTTTGCTCTCGGCCGCAAGGGCAAGCATGGCCGCGCCGTCGCGCAACCGCGAGCCATAGTCCGACCGGCTCCAGTCATGCTCGGGCGTGTTCATCGCAAGCTGGAGCGCCGCGCTGAAGGCAGCTTCAGAGCGCTGCGCATCGCCATAAAGCGCCAGGCTCGCGCCAAGTTGAGCCACCGCCATGGGGCTGGAGAAAGCCTCCAGCTTCGTGTCGGCATAGTAGCGAAGGTCGCCTACCGAGGCGCGCTTGTTGCGGGCCAGAACGTAGAGTGCGTAGGAGATCTCGGAGCCACGATCCTCAAGGTCGATGTCGTAGGACAGCGAGTTCTGGAGGTTCGACAGAGCCTGGCTCATCGCCTGAGCGGGAACCTCGTAACCCTTCTCGCGGGCGCGGGTCAGGAAGTCCGACACATAGGCATCGAGCCAGAGGTCGCCGGAGCCCGGTCCCCAAAGGCCGAAGCTGCCGGATGAGGACTGGTAGTTGAGCACCCGCCAGATCGCTCCCTGTATGCGCTCCTTGAGTTCAGGCTCCTCGTTCATGCCGGCGCCGGCTGCAAGCTCGCTGACATAGAGCAGCGGAAGCGCGCGGCTGGTGGTCTGCTCGGCGCAGCCATAGGGATATTTGTCGAGCGTCATCAGCATGGATGGCACGTCGAACGCGGCCGATTGCGAAACGCCGACACTGACGGTCCCGCCCTCCAGCAGGCTTGCCGCCAGAAGTTCGCGGTCGACGCGCAGGCTGGAGCCGTTCGGGCCGAGATCGACCACCATGCGCGTGGTGACGGGGGTCGATGCAGGGCGAACCGGCAGCGATAGTACCTGTTCGACCGCGAGTCCATCGGGGTGGGCGAGCCGGACGGTAAGCCCGGCGTTGCCCACTGTTTCGGCGGTCAGGGGAACGGTCATGGTGACCCGCTTTCCACCCGTCAGCGTCAGGCTCTCCGGTATCGGGCCGACAGAGACGTCGCCGTTCGTGTCGATGGCGAGCGTATAGTCGCCGTCCGGCCCATCCGTGTTGGCCACATCGAGCCGCATCACGGCTTCGTCCCCGGGAGCGAGGAAGCGGGGCAGGGCGGCCGTGACGACGACGGGGTCGCGTACGATCACATCCTGCACAGCGTGACCGACAGCTTCCTTTGTCCAGGCAACGGTCATGATGCGCACCGTGCCGTTGAACTGCGGAATGTCGAAATCGACGGTCGCCTTGCCGTCCATGTCGAGACGGACGGGGCCGGAGAAGAAGGCCACAAGCTTCTCGACTGACGGGCTGCCCTGCGCAACGAGGCCTGCGCCGTCGCCGCCGGTGCGGATTCGTCCTGTAGCGCCAAGCGAGCCGTCGATCAGGCGGCCATAGAGGTCGCGCAGTTCAAGTCCGAGCCGACGCTGGCCGAAATACCAGTCTTCCGGGTCGGGTGCTTCGTAGCGGGTCAGGTTGAGAATGCCAACGTCAACGGCGGCGACCATAACATAGGCATCGCTGCCGGGAGCTGCTCCGGTGACGGAGACGGGAATGGAAAGCGTGGAGCGCGGCGTCGATTTTTCCGGCGCGGCGGTGGAAACCGAAAGCTTTCGCTGGCCCGGGTCGACCTTCAGCCATTTCAGGCCGATGGCACGCGCCGGCATGCGCGATTCCTGCGCGTCGCCGGGCCGGAAAAGGGTGGCCGTGACATAGGCTCCAGCGCCCCAGTCCGTCCCGACAGGAATGTCGATCGTCGCGCCGCCCTCCGGAACGGTGGCGGATATGGTGGAGATGAGCTTTTCCGAACCGATCGCGACCAGAAGTTCGCCGCCAAAACGCGGCGAAACCTTGAGCTTGGCCACTTCGCCTGGAACATAGCTTTCCTTGTCGAGCGCGATCTCAAGCCCGTCGGGTGTTTCGGTGGAGGTCGCCGTGACGAACCAGCCTGCGTCGAACTCGTAGCTGGTGATCGGCCCATCGGGTTCCGGCGTCTCGATCTCAAGGCGATAGCGGCCCCAGTCGACCGTCTGCGAGATGGAAGCCTCCGTATCGGCGGCAATGTCGATCGTGCCGCTGGCGACCACCTCGGTGAAGGTCACCGGCTCATAGTTCCAGTAATTGCCGGACCGGTACCATTGGTAGTTCCGTTCGATCTTGACCAGTTTCCAGAGCGCGCCCGGTATTGCCTTTCGCTGCCCCGACGAATCGGCGGCGATCAGCGAGAATTTTGCTGTGCCGCCCTGCGGGACCTCGTCGCCCGCGAAATCGGGGCGGATGCCGATCATGTCGGCTGTCGGCTTCACAGCAATATCAAGGGAGCGTTCAACCGCGCGTCCGCCTGCCTCGCGCATGCGCAAGGTGACGGCTGCGCTGACAAGGCGCGTGGTCGAGGGAAGCTGGTCGACCGAAACAGGGAAATTTGCCTTGCCGTCATCGCCTATGAAGGGCAGGCCGGTAAGCGGCGTGCGGTTTGCTTGCACGTCCTGCTCGTCGGCGAGGCCGAAATTATATCCCTTGAACGAATCCCACTCACGGGTGGTGCTCAGGGTCAGTTCGCCCTCGAGCGCCAGGCCGGCCGCAGGCGCGCCATACAGGAAGCGGCCGTCGACGGTGATATTCGCCTGCTCGCCCTGCGCGATCTGCGACTTGTCGGACGTCATGTCGAACTCGACGCGATCGGGCACGAAGTCCTCGACAAGGAAGTTCTGGCTTGCCAGAGCGGCTTCCTTCGGATCGGTGTAGATCGCGACCGTCCAGGTTCCGCGCATCGCAGCGGACGAAAGGCCGAGATCGACGGCATGGCCACCGGCAGAAGCGCTTTCGGAGACGATGCGGCGATCCTCCACGCCGTCGGGCCGGCTGAAGATGAAGGTGAGCGGCAGGTTGTCGACAGCGTCGGCGGCTCCGTCACGCGCAAGTGCGGCCACATGAACGGTTTCGCCCGCGCGGTATATGCCACGCTCGGTCCACGCATAAACGTCGATAGCGCCTGATGGAGACCTGCCCTCTACACCCCGATCGGAAAGGTCGAAGCCGGCCTTCGTCATGTCGAGGAAGACGAAGTCCTGGTCGCCGCTGGAAGCCATAAGCACAGCAGGCGCCATGCCGCCGTCACCGCGCACGAGGCCGGGATTGAGGGTTGCGCGGCCTTCCGCGTCAGTCGTTGCCGTCCCGAGTATTTCGTTGTTGCGGGCAAGCAGCGTCAGATCGGCATTCGCGATCGGCTTTGCCGTAGCGAGCGACCGGGCAAAAACGTTGAGGCCATCCTCCCCCGTATAGGTGGAAAGACCAATGTCGGAGACGACGAACCACTGCGTGGCCCGCGGAAGCCAGGAATCGGAGCGGTCGTCCTTCGGCTGCGCGGTCAGGACATAGACGCCTGGCTTGCGGTTCGGCAGCGCTTCGTCGACGGGGAAGCTGGTGGTGACTTCCTTGTTAAGCTCGTTGGCGATGACAAGCTCGCCTTCCCAAACGGGCGTTCCAAGTTGCGACGACACGGTGTCGAGGTCGTAGCTGTCGAGCTGACGCAGGAACTGGTAGCCGGAGAGAAGCTGGGCAAGCGAACGGTCGCCGACGCGGAAAAGCTTCATGTCCGCGACGTCCATGTTGACGGTCACGACAGGGATGCCCCGCCGCGCCGTGGAAGGCAGAACGAAGGCGTCGCCGGTGAAGCGGGCCGTCGCCGCGCGGTCCTGCACATAGACCGAGAGAACGACGGGGCTCTCGAGCACTTCGCCAATGGCCGCCGGCAGGCCGGGACGGAAGGCGATGCGATACTGGTGGCCATGTTGCAGACCCTCGACGCAGATCTGGCGACCTTCGGCCTCGATGCTCTTCGGCGCTGCGTCGTCCAGCGTCACAAACGGCGTATAGTCGACGCCGGCCTTGACGAGATCCTCGGAAAACTGGGCGCAGACGCGCGGCGAGGCGCTGTCGGCCTCAACCGTGTGCTGGATGACGCGGAATCCCTTGCGCGCCTTCAGGTCTTCATACTCCGCGCGAACCGAAGCGGAATTCAGCAGGGCCAGACTGGCCTCGTAAGCCTGCAAGGCGGGCCTGAAGAGGTCGCGATTGTCGAGCGCGGAAGCGAGCACGGCCAAGGCATCGGCGCGAGCCGGAGCGGTGCGCGAAACCAGATAGGCATTGTAGGCGGCAGAACTCGCGTCCGTCTTGAGCTGTGCCGTTTCCTGATAGTTGATGCCCTTGACGGCGAGGGTGGCTCTCGCAAGCCTCGACCAGAGCGAGCTGTCGTCCGGCGAGATGGCGATGGCCGCGGTGAAGCGCTGAACGGCGGTTCGCGGATCGCCCGTCAGGAAGGCGCTGTCGCCCGCGTCGGCCAGCCCCGCGAGACCCTGTTCGCCAACGGCGATGCTGCCGTTCGTCAGGCGCTGCCGCAGGGACACCGATTCGTCGGTCATCCAAGCCGGGAAGAAGGAGAGCGCGGGCGGCGCACCGATATCGGGATCGCCGCTGACCCGCACGACCTTTCCAGCCACTGCCCCGTTGAAAGGCTTGATCGTTGCGAAATCGGACTTCAGGAAGCACCATTTTGCCTTGGTGTTGTAGGTGAAGGCCCGGCACTGGCTGTCGCCCAGGCATGAGGTCTTGCACTGGTCGAGAGTCACGTTCTGTTCGGAGCGCAGATCGAAGCCGAAATAGTCGGCGTTTTCGGTCGTCACGACCTGCCGCGCTTCAAGCGCGTTTGCGCCACCGGAAAAAACAAGGAAAACGAGAGCCAGAACCGATAGAACGCGTGCGTACATGCGCATCTCCCCCAAAATGGCCATATGCGTCCACCGTCACCCGCCGGACTTCCGGCACAGGTTTCGGGGGCAGGAAGTGCCGCCTGCCACGGTTTGCGCACGCCGCCCAGCGTGCTATGTCGCCAAAGCTTTCCCGCGCGGTCAAGGCAAGGACGTGACGCAGCAAAGTCCAGCCGCAATTTCTGACACTTCGATTGTGGCCCCTTTACGAGTGCTTCAAAACTTCATTCCAATTTTAGGTTTGCGGGCTACTTTGTAGGAAATGACGGTCCGGGTCGCGGCAAGTGCTGGCAGAAGTATGACGGGACGCGGGATGCGCGCCCTGCTCGTGCTTCTATTGGCCGGCACGGCGGCCATGACGCACAGCCCCTCCGCCAGCGCCTTCGAACTCTTTGGCTTCCGGCTCTGGGGTATTGGCGACGATGAGGATTCAGACATCGTCGATCCGCTGAATTATACAGTGAGCTTCACCGTGGAAGGTGATGACGAGAGGCTTCAGGAGACGCTCGAGCGTGCCTCCTCCCTCGTGCAGGATGTCGAACGCCCGGTCTCTGGCTCGCTCGGACTTCTTGCCAGGGCGCGGGCCGATCGCGAGCAGCTTGTTGCCGCGCTTTTCACCGAGGCGCGGTATGACGGGGTGGTGAACATCACGATAGACGGGCGGGCGCTCGACGATATCGAGCCCGATGCCCAGTTCGGCGCGGGGCCGGTCCCGGTCGCCATCGTGATCGATCCAGGTCTGGTCTTTACGCTCGGGGATATCAGTCTCAATGGCGATGCCGCGGATCTTGTCCCGGCCGAATTCGGCCTGATACCCGGCGGCAATGCGAGCTCGCGCGCCGTGTTGCGCGCCGAGGCTGACATAGTGAGGCGTTTGAAGGAAGAGGGCCGTCCGCTGGCCACGATCACCGGCCGCGAGGTGGTGGCGGATCATGACACCGCCACCCTGGACGTTTCACTGGCGGTATCGGCCGGACCCGTGGCTGGCTATGGTCCGACGACCGTGACCGGGACCGACAGCATGAATCCCGGGTTCACAGCCTATGTTGCCGACCTGAAGGAAGGGAGGACCTACTCCCCCAGGGAGATCGAGGAGGCACGCGATCGGCTGCTTGCTCTGGGCGTCTTTTCCAGCGTGACGGTGAGGCAGGGCGAGCAACTCGATGCGAACGGCCAGATTCCCATCGAAGTGGAGGTCAGCGAGCGCAAGCTTCGCTATTTCGGCTTCGGTGCGACGCTGTCCAACACCGAGGGACTGGGCGTCGAAGGCTATTGGGGCCACCGCAACTTGTTCGGAAACGCGGAAACCTTGCGCATCGAGGGTTCGATAGGCCAGATCGGCCAGGAGGACATACAGGACTTCGACCAGCTCAATTACCGCGCCTCGATCCTGTTCGAGAAGCCCGGCGTCATAGGACCAGATTCCAAGTTCTATTCCCGCTTCAGCTCCGTCTATGAGCACCCGGATGCGTATGATCGGTTCGCTGTCGGCCAATCGGTGGGCCTGTCCTACCAGTTCACGCGGGCACAAAGCGCCTCGGTTGAGCTCTCCCTCGAATATGAGGACGTGGAAGACTACTACAATCCGGACGGACAGCGTCATCTTCTGGCCAGCTTGCCGACGCAATATGTGTTCGACAACCGGGACAACAAGCTGGACCCAAAGCGCGGGTTCAGGGCGCTGGCCTTCGCGCAGCCTGCTCATGATTTCCTTACAGGCGCGACTTTTGTGAAGATAAGGGGCGAAGTGTCGGCCTACAGGGCAATCGACGACGCACAACGTTTCGTGCTGGCCGGACGGGTCGCGACCGGATCGATCCTTGGCGCATCGGTGGAAGAAGTGCCTGCGGACATGCGCTTCTATGCGGGCGGCGGAGGATCGGTGCGCGGTTACAACTATCAGGGCATCGGCCCCAAGGATCCGGAAGGAAATCCAATCGGCGGCCTGTCCTACATGGAACTGTCGGGAGAGTTGCGCATACAGGTCACTGACACGATCGGAATCGTTCCTTTCCTCGACGCGGGCACGGTTTCCGAAGGCGAGTTCCTCGAGTCGGCGCGCTTCCAGATGGGTGCTGGCCTCGGGTTGCGATATCTGACGCCGTTTGGTCCGCTGCGCATCGACGCTGCCGTTCCGTTGAACCGGGAGCCCGGCGATCCGAGCTTTGCGATCTACGCCGGTGTCGGTCAGGCGTTCTGAGATGATGCGCTGGATCAAAATCGTCCTGCGGATCGTGCGGTACGGCATTTATGCCGCGCTCGCGCTTGTCGTCGGCGCAACCGCCGTCCTGACATTGACAGAGCGGGGCCGGGAAAGCCTGGCCGGCATCATCTCGGATCTTGCCTCGTCGCCAGGACAGGTGGTCAAGATCTCTGGTCTGAATGGCATCTGGTCCGGTAATCTGACCGTTGCCAGCCTTGTTCTCGAGGACAAGGAAGGGCCTTGGCTTGTCGGGCGCGAGATTGCCGTTGACTGGTCACCCCTTGCCCTGCTGTCCAGGACCTTGCGGGCGGAGCGTATCTCCGCCGAACGTATAGAGGTTGCAAGACGGCCTCTGCCCGTCAGCCAGCCGAAGGAGGAGCAAGGCTCGTTTTCGCTGCCCGTTTCGCTTGACCTTCGGCAGATCGACCTGCCTGATATCGCGCTCGGCCCGGCGCTGGCGGGAGGCGTGGCTTCTGTCGCCGCAAGCGGGTCCGCGCAGGTCGAGGCCGCTCCCTTGCAGGTCATGTCCAGGATCAACGTTGCGCGCAGCGACGGCCGCGCGGGGAACATCGACGCCCAGATCGAGTTCGCGCCCGCAAACAATGTTCTCAATATAAACATAAACGCCGCCGAACCGCAGGGAGGCATCATCGCCAATCTGCTTCAGCTTCCCGGCGAGCCGCCGGTGGAGATCAACGTAACCGGCAGCGGTCCGGCCGCGGACTGGGCTGGCAGCGGAACCTTCGCGGTTGACGGGAGCGTGGTCACCCGCGTCGATGCGCGCCACCAATTCACCGATCGGGGCAGCGCGGTCGAGGCGACGGGGCAGGGCGAATTCGAGCGCTTCATGCCCGAGCGTCTGCGCCCGCTGCTTGCCGGCAGCACAAGCTTCGATTTCGCAGGCGTGTTGACCTCGGAAGGTGGCCTGCAGATCGAGCGGGGAACCATCTCGAGCAGCGCCATCACCGGGACGGCCACAGGCTCGCTGGACCCTTCGGGGGCCAGTGATTTCGCGCTCCAGGTCGAGGCCAGGGAAGGCGGCGTGGCCCTTTCCTTCGGCACGGAGGACAGCCCGATCGACATGGTGGTGCAGCAAGCGTCCATCCGCGCGCTCGGTGACGGGCGAGAACCAAATCTTGACATCGCCGCCTCGCTAGCCAGCGTCAAGACGGAGAGCGTGGAGTTGAGGGAACTCAAGCTCGCGCTTCACTCCGATGCCTTCAACATCCAGCAGCGCACAGGGCCGGTGACCGGCACCGCAGCAGCAGCCGCGCTGATCATCGACAATCCTACGATCGCGCCGCTTGTGGCAGGCAAGATCAGCGCGGGGCTTTCCGGCGTGCTGTCAACAGATTCGCTCACGGTCAGTGACGGCAATCTGGCAAGCGATGCGCTTACCGGAAAATTCACAGGCAGTGTGTCGTTGGTCGATGGCTCCGTGACGGTCAACATAGACGCCGATGTTGCCTCCTCCGCGCTGCCGGCCGCTATCCGGCCGGTTCTGGCAGAACGCGTGAAGCTCGATGCCGACATTTCCCGTAACTATGAAGGCCTGGTTTCAGCCGACCCATTCACGATCGCGTCCGGTGATTTGTCGGCCTCGGGCCGCATCAGGACGGCCAACCAGGAGATCGATGCCGACATCACCGGCAAGCTCGGTGATGTCGGGCTGCTGGCGCCAGGCGCCACCGGCGCGGTCGACCTCGCCGTCACCGCAACAGGCGCGTTGCTCAAGCCTGATGTTTCGCTGACCGTCACGAGCGACCGCATCGAGGCGGCTGGCCGTGAGATTGCCGGCCTGCGGCTGGAAGCGAAGGGCAGGGCAGATATCGACAATCCCGCTGCCGACGTCCAGCTGACGGGCACAGTCGGTGGCGAGACGCTTGATGGGCGCGCGACCTTGTCTACGGCCGGAGGAACGCGCGAGATCAAGGGGCTCAATCTCTCCCTCGGGCAAAATCGCATCTCCGGCGACCTGGTGTTGAACGAGGAATTCCTGCCGCTCGGCACAGTGGACTTCCACCTTCCCGATGTCGGTGCGCTGGCCGCCCTGGCGCTGGAAACGGTGAAGGGCGACCTTAACGGCACGATCAGCTTCACCGATCAGGCGGGAACGCCGCAGCTCGCTCTAAATGCAACGACGAAATCGCTGGTTCGCGGCGACGTTACGGCCGCCAACGTCGCCATCGATGCGACCATCAGCGACTATGTCGCGTCCCCGACCGTGTCTGGTCGGGTTCAAGCGGACACGGTGACGTCGGGCAGCACTGTGGTAAGCGACGTCGACGTCACGCTCACGCCGCAGGCTGGCTGGACCGGCTTCGACGGCGGCGCGACCGTCTCTGACATTCCGGCTCGCGCAAAAGGCCGTGTACAGGTCGCCGATGGCAGGACCGTCATTGAACTGAGCACGGGGCAGGCGACCGTGCGTGGGCTTCAGGCTGCGCTTGCGGGTCCGTCGCGCGTCGTGATCGTTGACGGTACGACGACGCTCGATCAGGTGACCGTCGGCCTCGGCGGAGGCACGGCGGTCGTGTCCGGTTCGGCAGGTTCGACCCTTGCGCTCGACGTAACCCTCAACGCGGTCCCTGCATCGGTCGTCAACAATTTTGCGCCCGGCCTCGATGCAGGCGGCACGGTTTCGGGAACGGCCCGGGTGACGGGCGCGGCCTCCAGTCCGTCGGTTCGCTATTCGCTCGACTGGCGCGGGGCGCAGACCGCACAGACGCGGGCCGCAGGTGTCGGGCCCCTGAACGTCTCATCCACGGGCGATTTTGCTGGCGCGCGTCTGAATTTCCAGGCAACCGCGTCCGAGGGTAGCGGGCTGGCGCTTCGCGGCGGCGGCACCGTCGACACCAGCTCGCGCGCACTGTCGCTCGATTTTTCAGGCGGTGTACCCTTCGCGGTTTTGCAGCCGCGCCTGGCAGCCTCAGGCCTGTCCCTGACCGGCACGTCGAATGTCAACCTGCAGGTTCGCGGCACGACAGCTTCGCCTTCCATCAGCGGTTCCCTGACCACATCGGGCGCGCGTTTCGTGGCGGCGGCGACGGGCATCGCCGTCAACGATATTCGTGCAGAGATAGCCATGGCGAACGATATCGCCACGATCCGCACCCTTACCGGCAGCCTTTCCACCGGCGGCACGATTTCCGGCTCGGGCACGGTGGGCATTGCTGCTGGAAGCGGTTTTCCGGCGGATATCAGGCTGAGGATCGACGACGGCCGCTACACCGACGGACGCATCGTCACGACCACGCTGAACGGCGACCTGGCAATCCGAGGCCCCCTCGTGTCGCAGCCCACGCTGTCGGGTACGATCAATCTCAACCGAACCGTCATAACCATTCCGAGCCAACTGCCTTCGTCGCTTTCGGCTCTGGACGTCCAGCACCGGAATGCGACGGCAGCGGTCATCGCACAGGCCCAGGCGCTCAACCCGTCGTCGGCCAGTGGCCAGGGGTCAGGTGCTCTGCTGCTCGACGTCACGGTGAACGCTGGCAACGAGATATTCGTTACGGGCAGGGGGCTCGACGTAGAACTCGGTGGATCTCTTCGGCTGACCGGGTCCACGGCGTCGCCGCAAACCGTTGGCGACTTCACGCTGAGGCGCGGACGCCTGCTGATCATTGGCCGGCGCCTCACCTTTACGCGCGGGACGATCAATTTCTCCGGCTCGCTGATTCCGAATCTCGATCTTGCAGCCGATTCGGATGTCGGCAGCACACGCGTAACGATCACGGTGAGCGGTCCCGCCAACAATCCGCGTTTCGATTTCACGTCCGTTCCGTCGCTGCCTCAGGACGAAGTTCTTGCGCGACTGATTTTCGGCCGCTCGCTGTCAAATCTGTCGCCGTTACAGATCGCGCAGCTTGCGGATGCCGCCGCCTCGCTGGCTGGCGGGGGCAGTACGTCGCTCCTTTCGTCGTTGCGAAGCCAGCTCGGCGTCGACGATCTCGACATCCAGACCAATGACGACGGCAGCACGTCTATCTCGGCTGGAAAATACCTGAACGACCGAACCTATTTCTCGCTCGAGCAGGGCGGAAAAGCAGGGTCCGGAAGGGCCAAGATCGATCTCGATATCGGGCGTGGTGTCACGCTGCGTGGTGAGGCCGGCGATGGCGGGCAGGCGAAGGGCGGAATCTTCTTCGAGCGCGAATACTGATCTTCACCTCTGGCGCACACAACTGGCATCATGCCTCGACCTTTGTGGGTCTGTGAATTCGGCTCGGGCGGCGTAGGGTCGAAGCGTGGCGAACTGTCCCGTTAAATCTCGGGCAATACCAAATTTGCGCCAAGATTGTCGCATTCGCGCATACCGGCTCCCTCTCAAAATTGCACATTTGGTTTTGGGGACCGGCCAGCTGTTTTTTGACAACGCTGGCCGGATAAGAAATGCTACGCGGCAGAAATACAACAACGGGAGTTCGTCATGACGTTCTACAAGAGTAACGGAAATCGCGTTCCGGATCACATCCGTCACATGGCCGAAAGCGCCAGGACGGGTGGGGTTGACCGGCGCGAATTCCTGGCAATGGCTAGCGTGTTTGGTGCCTCGACGGCGATGGCTTACGGCATGCTTGGCATAGCCGCGCCGACGCCCGCCATGGCGCAGGAGACCCCGAAGGTCGGCGGTGTTCTGAAGGTTGCGATGTGGGTGAAGGATCCCAAGGATCCGCGCACCGCTGACTGGTCCGAAATCGCCAATGCAGAGCGCCAGGCGCTCGAGCCGCTGGTGAAATACACACGGGATTACACCTTCGAGCCCTACCTTCTTGAGGGCTGGGAAGTGAATGACGATGCTACCGAGTACATGCTCAAGGTCCGTCCGGGCGTCACGTGGAACAACGGCGACACCTTCACTGCCGACGACGTGATCTTCAATTTCACGCGCTGGGCCGACAAGAGCGCGGAAGGCAATTCCATGCCCGGTCGTCTCGGCACCATCGTCGACGAAGCAACGGGCAAGATTCGCGACGGCGCCGTGACGAAGGTCGATGACAACACCGTCAAGATTTCCCTGACAAAGCCCGACATCGCGCTAATCCCGAGCCTCTGCGACTACCCGGCGCTTGTCGTGCACCGTACCTTTGACGAAACCGGCGCGAACTTCGTCCAGAACCCGATCGGAACTGGACCTTTCGAGTTGGTCTCCTACGACGTCGGCCAGAAGGTGGTGTACAAGCGCCGCGAGGACGGCAAGTGGTGGAACGGCGAGATCTATCTCGACGGCGTCGAGTTCATCGACTACGGCACGGACCCGTCGGCGATGGTCTCCGCGTTCGAGGCCGGTGAAGTGCACACCAACCACGAAACGTCGGCAGACTATGTGACGATCCTCGAGGGCGTTGGTGCCGTCACTTCCGAAGCGGTTACCGCATCGACCATCGTTGCGCGTACCAACGTCAACAACAAGCCATATGAAGACCAGAAGGTGCGCAACGCGCTCCAGCTTGCCGTCGACAACGCCGTCGTCTTGCAGCTGGGCTATGGCAATGCCGGTGAGGCCGCGGAAAACCATCACGTCGCTCCGATCCATCCCGAGTATGTCGCACTTCCGAAGATCGCTCGTGATCCGGAGAAGGCGAAGGCACTCATGGCCGAGGCAGGTCAGGCCGATTTCGAGCATGAGCTGATCACCGTGGACGAGGACTGGCACAAGAATACAGGCGACGCCATCGCCGCACAGCTTCGTGAGGCCGGCATCAAGGTGAAGCGTACCGTGCTTCCGGGCTCGACGTTCTGGAACGACTGGACGAAGTATCCTTATTCGATGACCAACTGGAACATGCGCCCGCTGGGCATCCAGGTGGTGGCCATTGCCTATCGCACTGGCGAGGCATGGAACGAGGCGGGTTACTCGAATCCCGACCTCGATGCCAAGATCGGCGAGGCTCTCGCCATCGCAGACGCCGAGAAGCGCAAGGTCGTGATGAAGGATATCGAGGAGATGATCCAGAGTTCCGGCATCATCATCCAGCCTTACTGGCGCAAACTCTACAACCACTCCATGCCAGTGGTGAAGAACCACGGCATGCACCCCACCTTCGAGCATGATTTCGGCAAGGTGTGGCTCGGCGAAGCTTGATCGCCTTTCTTGCGGGAGAGGGTCTTGCCCCTCTCCCGATTAAAATGAAAACTGGGCACTTCTAACCCCAACCCGTCCAGGCAGGGGGCGAGCATGCTTGCATTCATTTTGCGGCGACTTGGCACGATGGTCCTGACCATGCTGTGCCTGACCATCGTGGTTTTCTACATGGTCAATCTGGAGCCGAACCTGAGAAAGTTGTCGATCAGCCAGCTCGACATGCGCTCGTCCGACGAGCACATCGAGCAATGGCTGGTCAAGAACGGTTTCCGCGAAAATTTCTTCGTGCGCTACGGCCAATGGCTCGGCGTCGTGAAGCGGGTTCCGAACATAAATCCCGAGACCGGTGAGGCGGAGATGCGCTTCAAGGCGTGTCCGCAGCCCAACGAGCCATATTTCGGCGGCGTGCTCCAGGGGCAGTTCGGTTGCTCGACAAAGTTCAAGGTGCCGGTCGAGGAAAAGCTGTGGCCGGCGCTGGGCGCGACAGGCATACTGATGTTCTGGGTGATGGTGACGATGGTACCCATCGCCTTGCTGATCGGCATACTTGCGGGCATGCGGGAAGGCTCGCGCACGGACCGGACGCTGTCGGTCGCCTCGATCACAACGACGGCCACGCCTGAATATGTCTCCGGTGTCATCTTCACCGTCGTCTTTGCATCCTGGCTTGGCTGGCTTAACGGCTCGGCCGCGTCGGCGACCAGCCAGGGCGTCAACTTCTACAATTTCACGCTGCCGGTAATGACGATGGCGATCTACGCCACCGGTTACATCGCCCGCATGACGCGTGCCTCCATGGTCGAGGTGATGACGCAGCAGTATATCCGCACGGCGCGCCTCAAGGGGTTGAGCTTCTCGTCCGTGGTGGTCAAGCACGCGCTCAGGAATGCGCTCATCGCGCCTTTCACCGTCATCATGCTGCAGTTCCCGTGGCTGCTGACCGGCGTCGTGATCGTCGAGACGATGTTCCGCTACCAGGGCTTCGGCTTCACGCTGGTCGAGGCTGCCGGAAACAACGACATCGACCTGCTTCTTGGCTGTTCGCTCGTGTCCGTCTTCGTCGTTCTTTTCACGCAGCTGATTTCAGACATCGGCTACGCCTATCTCAACCCGCGCATTCGCGTCCAATAGGAGCCGCCGCGCATGCAACTCGAATTCATCAGCGGTTTCCAGATACTGCTCCATGTGGTCGCCCGTTTCTGGCCGGTGTGGCTCGGCCTGATCATCGTCGTCGGCCTCAGCCTGCGCTACCGCAAGCGTCTCGGCCTCTATGGCGACCTGTTCAGTTCCGGCGTGGGCATAGCCGGCGTTGTGATCTGCCTCTTCTGGCTTTTCACCGCGATCTTCTCCAGCATCATCGCGCCATTTGATCCGCTAGCCCAGGTCGCGGTGATGAAGGACGCGCTTCCCGGAGCGGTCGTACCGGATGATGCGGGCATCTATCTCTTCGGCGGGGACAAGCTGGCGCGCGATGTGTTCAGCCGCATGGTCTATGGCAGCCGCATTGTCATGATCATCGCGCCTTTCGCTACGCTCTTTGCGTTGATGGTTGGAATCACGCTTGGCCTTCCGGCGGGCTATTACGGCGGGCGTATCGACAGCTTCCTGTCGTTCCTTGCCAATCTCGTTCTGGCCTTCCCGGTGATCCTGCTTTTCTACCTGCTGGTCACGCCGGAGATCCGCGAACTGTCCTTCGACAGCTGGTTCAGTCGACTGACCGGCATAGGCGTCTCGATACCGAGGTCGCTTGCCGCTGTCTTCTTCATCTTTCCCGTGGTGTTCTTCGTCACGCTTTTCTACACCCGGTTCAAGAACCGGCCCGAGCGGCTGTACGTGTTGTTGCCGATCACCCTGCTTCTCGGAGGATGGGTTTATCTCGGGCTGGTGTTCAACGCGGATCCCTTCGGTGTCATCCGCATCGATCCAAACGAACTGAACATCTTCGTCGCGGTCGTGTTCGCCTCGTCGCCCGGCGTGTTCCGCATCGTTCGCGGCCTCGTCATGGATATCAAGACGCGCGACTATGTGGCTGCTGCGCAAACGCGCGGCGAGTCACCCTGGTACATCATGCTGTGGGAGGTGCTGCCCAACGCGCGTGGCCCGCTGATCGTCGATGCCTGCCTCAGGATCGGCTACACGACGATCCTGCTCGGCACGCTCGGCTATTTCGGCTTGGGCCTCGCTCCGGAGAGCCCGGATTGGGGAACGGCCATCAAGGACTCAAGCAGGCTTCTGCGCTCCTTCATTCACCCAGCGCTGCCGCCTGTCGTGGCGTTGATGAGTTTCGTGCTCGGGCTCAACCTGCTTGCCGACGCGTTGCGCGAGCAGTCACTGAAAGATTGACGCGGATGGTCCCGGAAAGTGGTCGCCGGTTTCCGGCACAGGCCATGCGATAAGGAGATCGGATGATGAACGAAGCGGTCAAAGCCACGAACATCGACAAAGCGGAACCGATCATCGACATCGAACACCTGTCCATCTCGTTCTTCACCAAGAAGGGCGAGATTCCGGCCGTCATGGATTTCTCCTGCCAGGTCATGCCAGGAGAGGCGATGGGCATCGTCGGCGAATCCGGCTGCGGCAAGTCGACGGTGTCGCTTGGCATCATGCGCGACCTGTCCAATGTCGGAAAGATCGTCGGCGGACGCATCCGCTTCAAGGGCAAGGACATGGGCGACATGTCCGACGAGGAACTGCGCGCCATCCGTGGCAATGAGATCGCCATGATCTACCAGGAGCCAATGGCCTCATTGAATCCTGCCATGAAGGTCGGGCAGCAGCTCATGGAGGTGCCGCTTCTGCACGACAAGGTGTCCAAGGAAGAGGCCTACAATCGGGCGCTGGAGATGGTGCGTGCTGTGCGCCTTCCCGACCCTGAGCGCATGATGCGCTCCTATCCGCACCAGCTTTCGGGCGGACAGCAACAGCGCATCGTCATCGCGATGGCGCTGCTGTCGAAGCCGGCGCTGCTGCTGCTGGACGAACCGACGACGGCGCTGGACGTGACGGTGGAAGCCGGCATCGTCGAACTCGTGAAGGGGCTCGGCAAGGAATTCGGCACGTCGATGATCTTCGTGTCGCACAATCTCGGACTCATCCTGGAAACCTGCGACAAGATCACGGTGATGTATTCGGGTGAGGCGGTCGAGACCGGCAACATCGAGGACGTCTTCGACCGGATGCGCCATCCTTACACGCAAGGCCTTTTCCGCTCGATCCCGCTTCCTGGCGCCGACAAGAACTCAAGGCCCCTGATTGCGATTCCCGGCCAGCTGCCGTTGCCACATGAACGGCCAAAGGGCTGCAATTTCGGGCCGCGCTGCCTTCATTTCGTGGATGGCGTCTGCAACGCGGATGAAATCCCCATGATCGCGGTGGAGGGGCACGAGAACCATTTCTCGCGCTGCGTGCGCTTCAACGAGATCGACTGGACGAAGGTGCCCGAGGACGCCAAGGAAAAGAAGGAGCCCGTCAAGCCGGGTGCGCCCGTCCTCAAGATCGATGACCTCAGGAAGTACTACAAGGTTGCAGCCAACGAGATTTTCGGCGGCGGCGAAGCTCGCACGGTCAAGGCCAACGAGACGATCAGCTTCATGGCGCGCGAAAGCGAGACGGTTGCGATCGTCGGCGAGTCCGGTTGCGGCAAGTCGACGCTCGCGAAGGTGCTGCTTGGCCTTGAGACCGCCTCGTCGGGAACGGTGACGCTCGACAACAAGGATATCCAGTCGACCGCGATCGAGAATCGCGACGTGGGAACGATCTCGTCCATCCAGATGGTCTTCCAGAATCCGTTCGACACGCTCAATCCCAGCCATTCGGTGGGGTCGCAGATCATCCGTACGCTGGAGAAATTCGGCTATGGCAAGACCGCCGCCGAACGGCACCAGCGCATGCTTGAACTTCTCGACCTCGTGAAGTTGCCAAGAGCCTTCGCCACCCGTATGCCGCGCCAGCTATCGGGCGGGCAGAAGCAGCGAATCGGGGTGGCGCGCGCCTTTGCAGGTACCGCCAAGGTCGTCGTTGCCGACGAACCCGTGTCCGCGCTCGACGTGTCGGTTCAGGCCGCCGTGACCGAGCTGCTGATGGACATCCAGCGCAAGAACAAGACAACGATGCTCTTCATCAGCCACGACCTTTCGGTTGTGCGCTACATCGCCGATCGCGTCGTCGTCATGTATCTCGGCTATATCGTGGAGCAGGGCACGACCGACCAGATTTTCTCGCCGCCATACCATCCCTATACGGAGGCGCTTCTGTCGGCGATTCCGATTGCGGACACGTCGGTGGTCAAGAAGCACATCGTCCTGGAAGGCGACATTCCTTCTGCGATGAATCCGCCGAGCGGCTGCCCGTTCCAGACGCGTTGCGGCTACAAGCATCTCGTTGCCGATGGCCTTTGCGAAAAGCAGGTTCCCCCCGCGAAAGAACTGGGCAACGGTCACAGGAGCCTTTGCTGGCTTTCCGACGAGGTGCTGGCGAAAATGGAACCGGTGATCAGGTTCGACGTCGACCACGCGGCCCATGAGGGCATCCCGGAAGATGCGCCGCACGGTTCAGGACCCGGTTTTGTCGGTGACGCGCCGCAACGCCCGCACGGCAAGACATCGACGGAAGGAGCAGGCGAATTGGGCGCACACGCCGAGGAAGATGAGGCGGCAGCCCACGCCCGCCGGCACGAACGCGGTGACGAAACCTCGGAGCCGCATGCGGCCGATAACCATTCCAGGGTCGCGCCGTTCTCGCCGCGCACCGTAGGCGAGGGACGTCAAAGCGAGGACGAAGACGTTCCGTCAGCGTTTGATGGCGATGACAAGAGGAAATAGGTTTTCTCGCTTCCCCGCTTAATGAATGCGGGGCGTCACGGTCCGCACCGTCAATTGCATTCCTGCAGTTGCTGGGCATAGTCGTTGGCCATCTTCTCCGTGTCGCGCGCGTAGCGCTGCAATCCCGGCTTCTCCTGCCAGTCGCCACGCCGATAGCCCGTCCAGCCGAAATAGTAGGCCAGGTAAAGATTGTAGGCATCGGTCTTCGCGACGCCGAACTGATCAGATGTCTTGGCGTGGTACCAGCCAACAAAATCGATAGCGTCCGAGAAGTTGTTGCGCTTGGCCAACCGGTTGCCGGTTTCCTTCTGGTATTGCGACCATGTGCCGTCCAGCGCCTGCGAGTAGCCATAGGCGGAGGAAACGCGTTTCCACGGAATGAATCCAAGGACCATCGTTCTTGGCGGTTTGGCGTTGTGCTGGAAGCCGGATTCCTTGCGCAGCGTCGCCATCATCACGGGGACGGGAACGCCGTATTTGCGCTCCGCCTTGTTGGCTTCCGAGCGCCAGTTCTCGAACCACCCGTTCTTCTGGTCGAAGACGCGGCAGACGTCGTTGATATGACGAGGCGGCGACGCGCAAGCGGACAGCAGCGCGAAGACCAGCGTGAACATCGAGACAATGATACTCAAACGCGAACGACCCATTAACCCTAGATAGGCCTAAAACCTGAAAGGTTTCTTGCACCATCTGTTAATTGTGCCGCGCGGCCCTATTACGGGTTTGCGTCAAAAATGGGAAGCCCAAGCCGGCAGGTAAGTTAACGGCACTGTCGATATTGCGACCATCGCTGTCGCCTGCTTGATATTTCATGCTCCTGCGCGGCTGTCTCGCAGCTGCCAGTCCCCAGAAATCAGTGGGTTGCGGCCGCTACCAAGCTTTCGTTTGGCCTGCGTAGCGGCTACCGGTCTCTGATAACCGGCATGAAGGCGAGAGAATGATGACGGCCGTAGTTTTGATGACGATCGGACGCCTCGTGTTCGGTGCGTTCTTTGCAATAGCGGGCGTTCGCAATCTCGTCGCGTTCGGGGATCGTCGCAAACTGAGCACGAATTACGGCTGGAAGCTCCCTGCATCGATCATGGCGGCCGGTTTCGTTGTGCAGCTTGCGGGCGGCCTTGCCCTGATGGCCGGCGTATGGGTCATGCCTGCGGCCGTCCTGCTGATCGGCTTTCTGATCATTGCGACGTCGCTCTATCACAATCCGTTCCTGTTCAGGGGCAAGGAGCGCGATCCGCATCTCTATCTGACGCTCGTCAACATCACGCTCGCCGCAGGCTTGCTGATGGTCATGGCGAACGCGGCATGAGGTTCTTCAGGCTCGTCCCGCAAGCGGCGGGGTCATCGGGATTCCCCGAACCTGTCGCTGAATGCCTTGGGTAGCGGCGAAAATCGTTTGACTATGTCGGTCTGCGCCGACAGAACGGAAGGCGACATCCCAGGGTCGAACATTGCCGCATGATGTAAATCTAATCGCGACGATTGCCGTTGGCTTCGTGCTGGCGTCGGTATTCGGCTATCTGGCCGACCGCCTGCGTCTGCCTGCCTTGGTAGGCTATCTCGTCGCGGGCATCTTCATGGGCCCGGTTACGCCCGGCTACGTCGCCGATCCCGGCATGGCCAGCCAGCTCGCGGAAATCGGCGTCATTCTCCTGATGTTCGGCGTCGGCCTGCATTTCTCTGCCAAGGATTTGCTTGCGGTCAGGAATGTGGCGATCGTCGGTGCGGTCGGGCAAATCCTGCTGGCCACCCTCATGGGCATGGCGCTTACGCATTTCTGGGGCTGGAGCATCGGTCACGGCATCGTGTTCGGGCTCTGCATTTCGGTCGCCAGTACCGTCGTGCTCCTGAAGGCACTGGAGGAACGAAACCTCGTTCAGACGATAACGGGACGCGTCGCCATCGGATGGCTGATCGTCGAGGATCTGGCGATGGTGCTGGCGCTGGTCCTGCTGCCCGCCTTTGCCACGACAATGGGCGGTCATGCTGACGGCGGACATGGCGCGGCCCCGGACGGCTCCGTATGGCTTGTCCTGCTGCTTACCTTGGCGAAGGTTGGCGGTTTCGTGCTGGTTGCCGCATTGATCGGTCCGCGCGTTGTACCGTGGATCCTTATCAAGGTCGCGCGCACCGGTTCGCGCGAGCTGTTCACGCTCTCCGTCTTGGCGCTGGCGCTTGGCATTGCCTTCGGTTCCGCGGCAGCATTCGGCGTTTCCTTCGCGCTGGGCGCTTTCTTTGCCGGCGTCATCATGGGCGAGTCGCCGCTCAGCCATCGCGCCTCGACGAACTCGCTGCCACTCCAGGACGCATTCTCGGTCCTGTTCTTCGTGTCAATCGGCATGCTGTTTGATCCGACCGTTATCGTGCAAAGTCCTCTCGAAGTGCTGGCGGTGGTCTTTCTTATCGTCGTGGGGAAGCCCATTGCGGCTCTTCTTCTCGTCATTCTGCTGCGCTACCCGCTCAGGCTGGGTGTCGGCGTGGCGGCCAGCCTGGCGCAGATCGGGGAGTTTTCCTTCATTCTCGCTGCGCTTGGCACCAACTACGGCCTTATGACCAACGAGGGCCAAAGCCTCATCCTGGCGGCGGCGATCCTCTCCATAACCCTCAATCCGCTTGCCTTCTCGGCTGCGGACCGGATCGGAGCTTGGGCCGAACGACGCTTTCCGGTCTGGACCCGGAGTTTCGGCACGCGGCGTGAACGCGTGCTCGCGGTAGAACTCGAACGCATCCGCGGCCAGGCAGAAGCGCGCGAACACGAGCAGGCGCGAAAGATCACCGAGTTTGTCGAGACATTTCCGCTCTTCAAGGCCATCAACGCGGACGATCAGGAGGAACTTCTTCTGCTTTTCGTACCCAGGGCGGCTTCGCCCGGTGACCGTGTCGTGCGAAGGGGCGAAAAAGGCGACGCCATGTATTTCGTCGTATCGGGGACGGTCGAGGTGGACGTCAACGGCACGGCACTTCAGTTGAAAGCCGGCTCATTCTTCGGAGAGATGGCGCTGTTGACCGGCGCGCCTCGCACTGCCGACGTGACCGCTGTCGACTACTGCAACTTCCTCGTCCTCTCGCAGCGCGATTTCCGGCAGTTTACCGCGCGCCACCCTGCTGTGCGCGCGGCGGTCCAGGCGATGGCGGAGGAACGCCTGGCCATGAACAGGGCGGCCGAAACGGTATCGGACCATCACACCGAGGACAGGGTGGATCGCGGCGCCTCGGCCGTGGATCACTGATCTCGCGTCAGGAAGACGGTCTCGGCTTCAGGCCTTCGAGGAAAAGCTGCTCCAGATATCGCGCGGCATCCTCGAAACGCCCTTCGCCGCCACGGTCGGGACCCAATACCGCACGCACCTGCACGTCGAAATCGGCATAGTGCTGGGTCGTCGCCCAGATGGAGAATATCAGGTGCCAGGGGTCGGCGCGCGCGATCTTGCCGTCGCGCATCCAGCCGCGAATTATTTCCGCCTTCTCGTCGACCAGTTTTTTCAACTCGCCCTCCAGCAGAGGCATGATGCGGGGCGCGCCCTGAAGCATCTCGTTGGCGAAAAGTCGGCTCTCGCGCGGATAGTCACGCGCCATCTCCAGCTTGCGGCGTATGTAGCCGCGGAGCTCCGTCAGCGGGTCGCCTACATCGTCAAGTTCGCGAAGCGGGGCCAGCCATGTGTCCAGGAGCCGATGAAGCACGGTCTCGTGGATGTCTTCCTTGTTCCGGAAGTAATAGAGAAGATTGGGCTTCGACATGCCGGCGGCCTCGGCGATCTGGTCGATGGTCGATCCGCGAAACCCATTTGTCGAAAAGACATCGAGCGCAGCTTCGAGAATCAGTTCGCGCTTTTCCCGCTGTATCCGGGTGCGTCTCGGGGCTGAGGCAGCAGTGGTCACGCCACGTACGATCCACTTCTCTGGCCCAATCCGCTGGACCAGTTTATGTTGATCTGTGGAACGCGCCCGGTGAAACTCATTTCGTTATCAGTCCCCTTGACCGCCTCTTTGGCGGTGCTAACCTTTGTCCATTCGGTCAAAATTTGCGTATCACGAAAACGCCGGACGGACCAAGCGTTGGCATCACCGCAACGGATTTATTGAAAGGATAGCTTGGTCATGTCGAACAGGCTCAGAGTTACGCCGAACGATCTCAACGCGTTCTGGATGCCGTTTACCGCCAACCGCCAGTTCAAGCAGGCGCCGCGCATGCTGGCTGCGGCCAAGGACATGCACTACACGACCACTGACGGCCGCAAGATCCTCGACGGAACGGCCGGTCTGTGGTGCGTGAATGCCGGCCATTGCCGCCCGCTCATCACCGAGGCCATCCAGAAGCAGGCCGCCGAGCTCGACTACGCGCCAGCCTTCCAGATGGGCCATCCGATCGTTTTTGAACTCTCCAACCGCCTAATCGACATCGCGCCGGCCGGAATGGAGCACGTCTTCTACACCAATTCCGGATCGGAATCGGTGGAAACGGCGCTGAAGATCGCGCTCGCCTATCACCGCGCGAAGGGCAACGGCTCGAAGTTCCGTCTCATCGGTCGCGAGCGCGGCTATCACGGAGTCAATTTCGGCGGCATCTCGGTCGGCGGCATTGTGGCAAACCGCAAGATGTTCGGCACGCTGCTGACCGGTGTCGATCACATGCCGCATACACACAACCTGGCCAAGAACGCCTTCACCAAGGGCGAGCCCGAGCATGGCGGCGACCTTGCCGACGAACTCGAGCGGATCGTTACCCTGCATGATGCATCCACCGTTGCTGCCGTGATCGTGGAGCCCGTCGCGGGTTCGACCGGCGTGCTCATTCCGCCGAAAGGCTATCTCAAGCGGCTGCGTGACATCTGCACCAAGCACGGCATCCTGCTGATCTTCGATGAGGTCATCACCGGGTTTGGCCGCCTCGGCGCTCCCTTCGCGACCGACTATTTCGGCGTCACTCCCGACATGATCACCACGGCCAAGGGCGTCACCAACGGCGTGGTGCCGATGGGCGCGGTCTTCGTCACCAAGGAGATACACGACGCCTTCATGACCGGGCCGGAGCACCTGATCGAATTCTTCCACGGCTATACCTATTCGGGCAATCCGATTGCCTGCGCGGCGGCTCTCGGCACGCTCGACACCTACAAGGAAGAGGGCCTGCTGACGCGCGGCGAGGAGCTAGGTCCTTATTGGGAAGACGCGCTGCACTCGCTCAAGGGCGAGCCGCACGTCATCGACATCCGCAACATCGGCCTGATCGGTGCGATCGAGCTGGAGCCGATCGCAGGCAGCCCGACCAAGCGCGCCTTCTCGGCTTTCGTCAACGCGTTCGAGAAGGGCGCACTGATCCGCACGACAGGCGACATCATCGCCCTTTCGCCGCCGCTCATCATCACCAAGGGACAGATCAACGAACTGATCGACCATGTTCGCGATGTGCTGCGCACGATAGACTGAGCTTGACGACCGCCGGGGTGGCGACAGGAACCGTTGCCCCGGCGATGAACTGGAATGGAAGGAAACGGAATGGCCGCCCCCGGCGAGAATCTGCGAATCAATTCAGACCGCTTATGGGATTCGCTGATGGAGATGGCGAAGATCGGCCCCGGCATCGCCGGCGGCAACAATCGCCAGACGCTGACCGACGAGGATGGCGAGGGCCGGCATCTTTTCAAGAAATGGTGCGACGAGGCCGGCCTGACGATGGGCGTGGACCAGATCGGCAACATGTTCGCGCGCCGCGAGGGCACCGACCCGGACGCGCTGCCGGTTTATGTCGGCAGCCATCTCGACACCCAGCCGACCGGCGGCAAGTATGACGGCGTGCTCGGCGTGCTGGGCGCGCTTGAGGTCGTTCGGACGCTGAACGATCTCGATATCCGCACGAAGCATCCGATCGTCATCACCAACTGGACGAATGAGGAGGGCGCGCGCTTTGCTCCCGCAATGCTTGCCTCGGGGGTCTTTGCCGGCGTGCATACGCTGGACTACGCCTATGCGCGCACGGACGGCGAAGGGAAGGTCTTCGGCGAAGAGTTGAAGCGCATCGGATGGCTGGGCGACGAACCGGTCGGCGAGCGCAAGATGCACGCCTATTTCGAATACCATATCGAGCAGGGCCCCATACTCGAGGCCGAGGACAAGCTGATCGGCGTGGTCACGCACGGCCAGGGCCTGTGGTGGCTCGAGTTCACGCTGACGGGCAAGGAAGCGCATACCGGCTCCACTCCGATGAACATGCGGATCAACGCCGGCCTTGCGATGTCGCGCATCTTTGAGCTGGTTCAGAAGGTTGCGATGGACAACCAGCCGGGAGCCGTCGGCGGGGTAGGGCAGGTTCGCTTCTCGCCGAATTCGCGCAACGTGCTTCCGGGCAAGGTCGTCTTCACCGTCGATATCCGTTCGCCCGACCAGGCCAAGCTCGACCGCATGCGCGCAACCATTGAAGCCGAGGCGGCGAAGATCGCTTCCGACCTCGGTGTCGGGTGTTCGGTGGAGGCGGTCGGGCATTTCGATCCGGTGACCTTCGATCCTACCCTTGTCGGACGTGTCCGGGCAGCAGCCGAAAAGCTCGGCTATTCTCACAAGAACATCATTTCCGGCGCCGGCCACGACGCCTGCTGGGCGGCGAAGGTGGCGCCCGCCACCATGATCATGTGCCCGTGCGTCGACGGCCTTTCTCACAACGAGGCCGAGGAGATATCGCCCGAATGGGCTGCAGCCGGTTGCGACGTTCTCTTCCACGCTGTCGTCGAGACAGCCGTCATCGTCGACTGACGGCGGCCGCGGATGGACGTCGAAGGCCTCCTTCAGAGCGTCATCCGCTTTTCGAACTTCATGACGTCGCGCCTGATCGTGGCGGGCGTCGTGTTCTATGTCGCGTCGGGTTTCACCGACATCGGGAGCTCGACGGAAGGCTTCCTGCCCGACATGGAACTGATCAACAATGTGGTGGAGAACTACCAGAACATCTTCGACGTGCTGGGCGTTTCGGATTTCGCGCTGCTTCTGATCCTGTTCGTCTTCCTCACGACGATCCATCTCATCTACGTCGCCTTCGAACGGGTCGGGAGCTATATCCCGCCCGCGATCGTGCCGCTGGCGGGCTGGACGGCGATCGACGACGTGACGCTCAGCGCCTTCGATATCCTGCGCGCCGCACGGGGCGAGGAGCACACGGAGGAAGAGAACCAGCGACTTTACGAGTTCAAGAAGAAGCTCAAGGAGATCGAGCAGGAAATAGACGCGCGCTACAGCAGCGAACTGGCCGGCGAGGAGACGGCCTTCCGCATCTCGAAGACCTTCATAGTCTTTTCGCTGGGTGTGTGGATCTACGCGATGCTGGCCGGGACCTATACCGGCGACAAGAACATCCTGCTCATCATTCTCACGCTGTCGATCCTGACTGCGCTCTACACGGCCTTTGCAATCTTCAGGAACAACCGTTCGCGGATCACCAATCTGCGCGACGACGTGATCTACCAGTTTACCGGGTTTGCACGAATCTGGGCGGCCGACGAGTACCAGAAGCAGATCGCCGACGCCTGCACGCCATCACGCGACCTGAAGCCTGCTACCTTTGCAGTGCTCGTGCCCGTCTACGGGACGCTCGACGCGTTGATCGCCGACTGGCGGCGCTGGCGGCGCATGAAGCAACTGAAGCGGCTGCGCGAGGAACGATGAGCAGGTTGCGAGACGTCGTCCTCTTTGCTGCTGCTGTGACGGCTGCACTACTCCTTCCCGTCGCAGCGGCAGAACTCGACATCCCCGGCGACTACGGAAATGAAGCGGGATGTAATTATGCAAAGACCGGGGACTTCGCGGGAGACGACCTCCTGCTTCTCAAGCGCAAAGAAGTCATGACCTTTGTCACCTCCTGCAGTTTCGTCCAGATTTTCCCTGCCGAGGCGGACAGCCAGGTCATGATCGTGACCTGCGGCCATGAGGGAGAGGCAGAAACGACGCTCGGGCTCATGCGTGTGCAAAAGAGCCAGGACGGCATGGACGCCTACCTGATATTCGACGAAACTGGGACAATGTGGGGCAAGGCCGGGCGGTGCTCATGACGGTTGCGGAAGCCAAGGCGCAGGCAGGAACGTCTGTCGTCGACGCGAAGAATCTCGGACTGACGTTCCGGACCAATGACGGGCCCGTTCAGGCCCTTACCGACGTCAACCTGACGATAGGCAAGGGTGAGTTCGTTTCCTTCATCGGCCCCTCCGGCTGCGGCAAGACCACCTTTCTTCGTGTCATAGCGGACCTTGAGCAGCCGACCGAAGGCTCGATCTCCATAAACGGCATGACGCCGCAGCAGGCGCGCGAAAAGCGCGCCTACGGCTACGTGTTCCAGGCGGCTGCGTTGTTTCCATGGCGCAACATCGCCAAGAACGTGGCGCTGCCGCTCGAGATCATGGGCGTGACCGCGGCAGAGCAGAAGCAACGGATCGCTCGCGTCATGGACCTCGTCAATCTGACCGGTTTCGAGAACAAGTATCCCTGGCAACTTTCCGGGGGCATGCAGCAGCGCGCATCCATCGCCCGTGCGCTCGCCTTCGATGCCGATCTTCTGCTGATGGACGAGCCTTTCGGCGCGCTGGACGAGATTGTGCGCGACCATCTCAACAAGCAGTTGCTGGAACTATGGGCGCGTACCGACAAGACGATCTGCTTCGTGACGCATTCGATCCCGGAAGCCGTCTACCTCTCGACGCGCATCGTGGTGATGTCACCGCGCCCGGGCCGGGTCACCGACGTGATCGAGTCAACCCTGCCGAAGGAGCGGCCGCTGGACATCCGTGAGACGCCCGAGTTTCTTGCCATCGCGCACCGTGTCCGTGAAGGGCTGCATGCCGGCCACTCCTATGAGGATTGAGGTTCGATGAACCGCGTCCGCGACAGCATCGTGCCGGTACTGACCATCCTGGTCGGGCTGGTTGTGGTCTGGTATGTCGCAGCGATCCTGCTCAACGCGCCGTTCCAGCGTGACCTCGACCGACGTGCCGGCGAGACACCCGGCACCGTCGAGTTCATCGGCAAGACCTTGTCGCAGCCCAAGCCCACCATGCCCGCCCCGCATCAGGTGGCGCAGGACTTCTTCAAGAACACCTTTCTAAGGAAGATCACGAGCAACCGAAGTCTGGTCTACCATGCGTGGGTAACGCTCTCCTCAACCCTTCTCGGATTTCTCTTCGGGACCGCGCTTGGTATTCTGATTGCGGTTGGCATCGTGCATGTTCTGGCTCTCGACAGGAGCCTGATGCCGTGGATCATTGCGTCGCAGACCGTGCCGATCCTGGCAGTCGCGCCGATGGTCATTGTCGTCCTGGCCGCGATCGGCATCACGGGATTGATACCGAAATCGTTGATCTCGACCTATCTGTCGTTTTTCCCGGTAGCGGTCGGCATGGTGAAGGGCCTTCGCTCGCCTGAGCTCATGCATCTGGACCTGATGCACACCTACAATGCCAGCCAGTCGCAGGTGTTCTGGAAGTTGCGCGTACCCGCGTCGGTGCCATTCCTCTTTGCGTCGATGAAAGTCGCGGTCGCGGCCAGTCTCGTCGGAGCCATCGTCGCCGAATTGCCGACCGGAGCAGTTGCCGGAATTGGCTCGAAGCTGCTGCAGGCATCCTATTACAGCCAGACGATCGAGATGTGGTCGGCGCTTGTCGCTGGCTCGATCGTAGCGGCCATTCTGGTCACCGCGGTCGGAATAGTCGGCCGCCTTGTGGACCGATCCATGGGTGCTAGACCGGCATGACGCGCTTCCATCCCTCATGGCAGGCCGTAATCGCGCTGCTCCTCGTCTTTTTGACCGTGCTTCTCGGACCGATGACGCGGCTCGGAGCGCAAGCCGCTTCTGCGTCAGCCTATCCTTATCAGGGCACTTACGCCCTCATGATCGGTCTAATCGGGCTCGGGGCGCTCGGGTCGTCCCTGAGCCTGCCGCGCAGTGTGGAAGCCATTCTCTTGCTTGTCGTGTCGCACGGCGTTGCGTGGCTGCTTCTTTCGGGGATCGTCGGTTTCGAGGGGACCGCGCTTGCGCCCTACTATCTGCTTCTGGCTGCAGCCTGGCTTCTAGCGTGGCGGTGCGTGACGGTCCTGTCCGCCTTGAGGCCGGCAAAGCGGTTTGCAGGCGCGGTGCTGCGTGTTGCCATTCCCTTGATCTTCGGCGTCTGGATCCTGATCATCTGGGAAGCGGTCGTGCGCGGCGCCGGCATTCCGTTCATCCTGCTCCCGCCGCCCTCGGCCATCGGCGCACGGATCGCGAACTCGCTTCCAATCCTCGCGGCCGATGTCAACCAGACCATCTTCAAGGCAGTCCTGTTCGGCTATGTCGTGGGTTGCGGAACGGGTTTTGCTGCTGCCGTGCTGGCCGACCGGTTCGATTTCCTGCGC
Source organism: Rhizobiaceae bacterium (assembly GCA_019635775.1). Taxonomy (GTDB): domain Bacteria; phylum Pseudomonadota; class Alphaproteobacteria; order Rhizobiales; family Rhizobiaceae; genus Mesorhizobium_K. The sequence goes on from JAHBYU010000001.1 coordinate 294,916, forward strand.
CGTGGGCTGCTGCCGATCGGCAACATGGTCTCAGCCCTGCCGATCATCGGGGTGGCACCCATCATGGTCATCCTGTTCGGTTTCAACTGGGAATCGAAGGCGGCTGTCGTCATAGTCATGACCTTCTTTCCGATGCTGGTGAACACGGTCGCCGGTCTTGCCGCCTCCGGTCACATGGAGCGCGATCTCATGCGCACCTATGCCTCCAGCTACTGGCAGACATTGTTCAAGCTCAGGCTCCCGGCCGCTGCCCCCTTCATCTTCAACGCGCTGAAGATAAACTCCACCCTGGCGTTGATCGGGGCCATCGTCGCGGAGTTCTTCGGCACGCCTGTTGTTGGCATGGGGTTCCGCATCTCAACCGAGGTCGGACGCATGAATATCGACATGGTGTGGGCCGAAATCGCGGTTGCGGCGCTGATCGGTTCGGTCTTCTATGGGGTAATCGCCCTTGCGGAAAGGGCTGCAACGTTTTGGCATCCGTCTGTCCGTGGTGGATAGGCGCACTTCAGAGGGTAAACGCAATGAAAAAAACGATTGTTTCCATGCTCGCGGGCGTGATGTCGCTCGCCGCGGCTCAGGCTATGGCCGCCGACAAGGTTACGCTCCAGCTGAAATGGGTCACGCAGGGCCAGTTCGCGGGCTACTACGTCGCCAAGGACAAGGGCTTCTACGAGGAAGAGGGCCTTGACGTGGAGATCAAGCCGGGCGGCCCCGACATCGCGCCGGAGCAGGTGATCGCCGGCGGCGGCGCGGATGTCATCGTCACCTGGATGGCGGCTGGCCTTGCCGCGCGCGACAAGGGTGTCAACCTGATCAACATAGCCCAGCCGTTCAAGAAGGCAGGCATGCAGCTTGTGTGCCCGGCCGACGGACCGGTGAAGACCGAGGCGGATTTCAAGGGCAAGACGCTGGGCGTCTGGTTCTTCGGCAACGAATATCCGTTCTATGCGTGGATGAACAAGATCGGCATGCCTACCGAAGGTGGCCCCGATGGCGTCACCGTCCTGAAGCAGAGCTTCGACGTTCAGCCGCTGATCCAGAAGCAGGCGGACTGCATTTCGGTCATGACCTACAACGAGTACTGGCAGCTTATCGACGCCGGCTACAAGCCTGAGGATCTGATCGTCTTCAACTACACCGCGATGGGCAACGACCTTCTCGAAGACGGCCTTTATGTGCTTGAGGAGAACCTCAAGGATCCGGCCTTCGAGGAAAAGATGGTCAAGTTCGTCCGTGCCTCGATGAAGGGCTGGAAATACGCCACCGAGAATCCTGACGAGGCAGCCGAAATCGTCGTTGAAAACGGTGGCCAGGACGAAAACCACCAGAAGCGCATGGTCGGCGAGGTGGCCAAGCTGATCGACAACGCCGACGGAAAGCTGATCCCCGAGGCCTATGACCGTACGGCCAAGGCCCTGCTGGACCAGAAGATCATCTCCAAGCCGGCCGAGGGCGGTTACACGACCGCGATCACCGACAAGGCGATGCAGTAAGCGTCTGACATATCGGGGGAAAGGGGCGGGCAACCGCCCCTTTTTCATTTCTTAAGTACTGTAGGGAAAACTGCCTGGAACACCCATCCGGAGACGTCCCTTGCTCGAAGAGGTCGCGCGTGCCGCCAGCGCCAGAGCTGGCATCATCCCGTGCCACGATTTCGGATCGGTTCACACCGGGAAGATCGGGTACACGGATTGCGAGGTCAGACTGTCCATCGAAACGTGGCAGGACGCCTGGTATTTGCGGATCATGGCGATTCACAGCCGGGGGCGAAGTTTTCGACGTACCCGCGTGGTAAAGTGGGCCTACAGCCTGGAAGGACCGCACGATCTTGCGGCGACTATCGAAGAATTCGAACTGCTGGCCAAATTCCCGCCTGCCGTTTCGCTGCAAGACAGGCGAGGTCCGCTCGGGCGTATGTTCGACCGATTGATCCGGCGACGTCATTATGGACGCTACGACCTCAAGTCGCCGATCGACGTCCAGCCGCCAGTCGACGTCAGCGTCGAGATCAACGCGTTTGGCGGCGGGCCGGACATTTCCTTTTGCGCCCGAACGCGATCGCAGGGATTCATACTCGCCCAGATGCCGCATGATGCCGTGGGCGCCATTCTGCGTGTCTTGAAGGACTATCGAAAGCGAAGCTAAGGCGAGGACGCGGCCTCCGTTCAGTCCGCCCAGCGATACCAAGGGTGCTCAGACGCCCGTTTCCTCGCGTTATTTTCCCTCCCTGATCTGGGTCAGCGTCCTTGTCGGCGTGATGGCCTCTGGATCGAGCCTGACCTCGATGATCGAGGGCTGGCCGCTTGCCCGGGCGCGTTCGAAGGCCGGAGCGAAATCCGACGTTTCTTCCACCGTCTCGCCGTGGCCGCCAAAGGCACGTGCATAGGCGGCGAAGTCCGGGTTTTTCAATGTCGTTCCCGACACGCGGCCCGGATAGTCCCGCTCCTGATGCATGCGGATGGTGCCGAAGATGCCGTTGTTGAGGATCACCACGATGATCGGCAGGTCGTACTGAACCGCGGTTGCGAACTCTTGGCCGTGCATCAGGAAATCGCCATCGCCAGCCCAGACGATGATTTCACGCTCCGGAAACACGCTCTTTGCCGCGACGCCTGCCGGCAGGCCGTAGCCCATCGAGCCGGAGGTCGGTGCAGCTTGCGTGTTGAAGCGGCGATAGCGGTGGAAGCGATGCATCCACGTCGCGAAATTGCCCGCGCCGTTGCAGATGATGGCATCCTCCGGCAGAACCCCTTCGAGGTAATTCATGATAGGGCCCATATGCACCTTGCCCGGTCCCGTGGCAGGTGGCGTGGACCACTCCAGATAGCTCTGGTGCAGTTGTTCCGTCCGGTTCGCCCAGATCGGCGTCTTCGTCGGTGCGATTGCAGACAGCGCTTCGGCGAAGGAGGCGGGGGTGGCGTTGATCGCAACTGTGGGCCGAAAGACGCGCCCCAGTTCTTCCGGGTCGGGATAAACGTGCACCAGCATCTGGTCGGGGTAGGGGCTCTTCAGCAAGGTATAGTCCGAAGAAGGCATCTCGCCAAAACGACAGCCGACGAGGAGCACGAGGTCGGCCTTCTTTATATAGTCACCAAGCTTCGGGTTGATGCCGATCCCCACGTCGCCGGCGTAGCTTGGATGTAGCTGGTCGCAGAGAGCCTGCCGGCGGAAGCTGCACCCTACGGGCAGTGCCCAGCGTTCCAGCGAAGCGCACATCTGTTTCACGGCGTCCTGCGTCCAGCGCGTTCCGCCGATGATGACGAAAGGACGCTCCGCCTTCTCAAGCAAGGAGCGCAGCGCCTCCATTTCGGGCTCGCCGGGCCGCGTGGCGACTGGCGTGAAGGGTAGCGGCAAGGGCGCTTCGACCTCATCCCTCAGCATGTCCTCCGGCAGCGAGATCACCACGGGGCCGGGACGTCCGGAAGTGGCGACGGCAAAGGCGCGGGTTACCAGTTCGGGGATTCGGGCAGCGTCGTCTATCTCGACCACCCATTTGGCGATGTCGCCATAGAAGCGCTTGTAGTCGACCTCCTGAAACGCCTCACGTTCCTTGATGCCACGCGCAATCTGCCCGATGAACAGGATCATCGGGTTGGAATCCTGGCGCGCTATGTGCAATCCGGCCGAAGCGTTGGTCGCACCTGGACCACGCGTGACGAAGCAGATGCCTGGGCGACCCGTAAGCCGGCCTTCGCAGTCCGCCATCATGGCGGCCCCGCCTTCCTGTCGGCAGACGACATTCCTTATCTTGGAATCGTGCAAGGCATCGAGAACGGCAAGATAGCTTTCCCCGGGTACGCTGAAGATGCGCTCGACGCCGTTGGCCTCCAGCGTGTCGACGATCAACTGTCCGCCTGTTCTCATCAGTCCTTGTCCTCCAGTTCCGCCAGGATCTCGGCGGTATGCTCGCCCAGACGTGGTGACGGACGCCCGTAGGCGAGCGGCGTTGCCGTCATCACCATTGGGGAACGCACCGAGGGCAATCGATTTCCGTGGTCGTCGGCGAGGTCCATGCGCATGCCGCGCGCCATCACCTGCGGGTCAGCGAACATTTCGCCGATCGTGTTGATCGGGCTTGCCGGAACGCCTGCCGCATCCAGCTGCGCCAGCAGAGCATCTCGTTCGAATGCCGCAAGCGCGCCGACGATTTTCTCGCGCAGGGAAACGCGGTTGGCGACGCGCGCGGCGTTGGTTGCGAAGTCGGGGGCCTGCGCCAGTGCGTCGAGCCCGACGACCCTGCAGAATTTCTGGAACTGTCCGTCATTGCCGACCGCGAGAATGAAGTGGCCGTCGGCAACCGGCAGGACCTCATAAGGAGCAATGTTCGGATGGGCGTTGCCCATCTGCACGGGTGACTTTCCAGAGACGAGATAGTTCAGGTTCTGGTTGGCGAGCACGGATATCTGCGTGTCGAACAGCGCCATGTCGATGTGCTGGCCCTGCCCAGACGCCTGCGCGTGGCGCAGCGCTGCCTGGATGGCGATCACCGAATAGAGCCCGGTGAAGATATCGGTCACGGCGACGCCGACCTTTTGCGGCTCGCCGCCGGCCGGGCCGGTGATCGACATCAGGCCGGACATGCCCTGGATGATGAAATCGTAGCCCGCGCGCGGCGCATACGGGCCATCCTGTCCAAAGCCCGTTATCGAGCAATAGACGAGCTTCGGATTGATCTTCTGCAGGCTGTCGAAGTCGAGACCGTATTTCTTCAATCCGCCGAGCTTGAAGTTCTCGATCAGTACGTCCGCCGAGGCCACGAGTTTCCGGACGGTTTCGGCGCCTTGCTGGGTCGAGAAGTCGACGGCGATCGAGCGCTTGCCCCGGTTGCATGCGTGATAGTAGGCGGCGGACAGGTTCTCGCCATCCTGTCCGGTCACGAAGGGTGGACCCCATTTGCGTGTGTCGTCGCCGCCATCCGGGCTCTCGACCTTGATGACATCAGCACCGAGGTCGGCCAGCAATTGGCCCGCCCAGGGTCCCGCGAGAATGCGGGCAAGTTCGATAACGCGTATGCCGTTCAGTGGTGGTTGAGACATTTGAGCCACGATTTGTTCGGTTGGGAGCCGTTTATCAGGTCTGCCGTTCCGATGTAACCGGAATGGGCTGCGCCAGCCCGCCGCAGGCTGTTCCTATTCAGGGCTCCTATACAGGGAGCGTGCTCTCCAGCCAGTCTCTGAATCCTGCCATGATGATGTCCCGATTCAACTCGTTCAGGCTCTCGTGACGCGTTTCGGCATAAACCGTTGAAACGAGATTCGAAAAGCCCATTCGTCTGAGCCTGCGCTCCAACTGCTTCACGGCCTTTCCGCCCCCGGTGGCGGGGTCCATCTCGCCGCCGACGAGATTTAACGGCAGGCTGCGCGGCACAGCCGCGAAGTTGCGGTCGTCGGCGCCCGAGAAGACAAAATCGAACAGGTCCTGCCAGAGCGATACGGACGCATCCCATCCGCACAGCGGGTCGTCGATATATTTGCGAACTTCCGCCGGATCGCGTGACAGCCAGTCGAAAGGGGTCGCATGGCCGGTTATCTGCTTTCCCCATGCCTGGAAGGTGAGGCGAGGCAACAGGCGTGACGGCACATCGGAGCCGAGACGGAACCTTTCCCAGGCAAGGATGGTCTGCGCCACCCGTCCGAGCAGGCCAGCGGAGAAATTGGCGTTCCATATCGCCGCAGCGTGAACGTCCTGTGGGTGGCGCAGCAGATAGTTTGCCGCGATGAGTCCACCCATCGAATGACCGAAAACGACAATCGGCAAGCCGGGATTTTCGGCGCGGATCAGGTCGTGGATGGCGGCGACGTCCGCAACTACCTTCTCCTTGCCCGTCGGGGTGCCGAAACGCCCCGGCGGCGCGTCCGGCGCCGTGGTGAAGCCGTGGCCTCGATGGTCGTGGGCGTAGCTGTGGATGCCGTAGCCGGCGAGGAAATCCGCAAACCTCTCGTAGCGGGCCGCATGCTCCGCCAGCCCGTGATTGATCTGCAGCGCCGCGCGGGGCCGACCCTCGGCGCGCCGGACATACAGGTTGAGCGTCGCACCGGTCGGCGAGCCGACCGGTCTTGGCGCGTCAAACCCCATCGGGTCGGTTCGCGGCTACTTGATCAACTGGGTGACGCGGGATTCCTTCCAGGACCGCCGCAGCATTGCCCAGACGCTGCCCCCGGTTGCCATCCCGAGCACATAGACCACGATGAAGAGGATCGTCAGCGGCGATCTGATGCTGAAGCCCAGAAAGGCGACGGTCACGACCTGCAGATTCTGAAACGCGAAGATCAGGAACGCGATTGCGATCACGGCGATCACGGCCAAGTGGAACCAGCGCATGTTACCCTCTCCTTGCTGCTGGACGGACGCTTCCCCAGGGCGTGCCTGCAGAAACGATGAAGCAAGTGCAGCTTCACAATTATACGCTAGAGGTTTCCGGCATTTCTGTCAGCAGCCAACGGAGCGCGTCTTGCAGGCTGGTTCTGCCGGCTTATATAGGCTTTCACCTCCCGGCGTTCCCGATGGCTTTCGTTCGGGTGCGCGCAAGCCGCAAAACGAGCCGGTCCCATGCAATCCGCAATCTCCATCGCCAACCTGTCGAAGACGTATGCCTCGGGTTTCGAAGCGCTGAAGAACATTGACCTGGAGATCCGGCATGGCGAGATATTCGCCCTGCTTGGGCCGAATGGTGCAGGCAAGTCTACGCTGATAAACATCGTGTGCGGAATCGTCAGGCCCGGCGAGGGCAGGGTGCTCGCTGACGGCCACGACATCGAGACCGATTTTCGCGCCGCCCGGTCGCTGATCGGGCTTGTTCCACAGGAACTGACCACCGATGCGTTCGAAACGGTCTGGGCGACGGTGAGCTTCAGCCGCGGCCTGTTCGGCAAGCCGAAGAACCCAGCCTATATCGAGCGGATCCTGCGCGACCTGTCTCTATGGGACAAGAAGGACAGCAAGATCATCACACTCTCGGGGGGCATGAAGCGTCGGGTGATGATCGCCAAGGCGCTTTCGCACGAGCCTCGCATTCTGTTCCTCGACGAGCCGTCGGCAGGCGTCGACGTCGAGCTTCGACGGGACATGTGGGAGGTGGTACGCCGACTGCGCGAGTCGGGCGTCACCATCATCCTGACAACGCACTACATCGAGGAAGCCGAAGAGATGGCCGATCGGGTGGGCGTCATCAACAAGGGCAGCCTGGTCCTCGTCGAGGAAAAGAGCGAGTTGATGCGCAAGCTCGGACGCAAGGAACTGACGCTGCAACTGCAAAACCCGATCGAGCGCCTGCCGGTAAGCCTTGCGGACTTTTCGCTCGACCTCTCCGAAAACGGCGAGGAACTCACCTATGTCTACGACACGCAGGGCGAGCGCACCGGCATTACGCGGCTCTTCAAGGCGCTGGAAGCGGAGGGCATAAGGTTCCGCGACCTGGCGACCAAGCAGAGTTCGCTTGAAGAGATTTTCGTCAATCTTGTGAGCCGCAAATCATGAATTTCCATGCGGTAAAGGCAATCTACAGGTTCGAGATGGCGCGCACCGGACGCACGCTGTTCCAGAGCGTTGTATCGCCGGTCGTCTCCACCTCGCTTTATTTCGTCGTGTTCGGGGCGGCAATCGGCTCGCATATCAGCGAAGTCGGCGGCGTCAGCTATGGCGCATTCATCGTGCCCGGCCTGATCATGCTTACGCTTCTGACGCAGAGCATCTCGAATGCGGCCTTCGGCATCTATTTCCCGAAGTTCACGGGCACGATCTACGAGCATCTCTCAGCACCGATCTCCTTTATCGAGATCGTGCTCGCCTATGTCGGGGCGGCCGCCACCAAATCCGTCATGATCGGCCTGATCATCCTTGCGACGGCGTTTCTGTTCGTGCCGTTGCATATCGAGCACCCGGGCTTCATGCTTCTGTTTCTCTTGCTGACGTCGGTGACCTTCAGTCTTTTCGGCTTCATCATCGGCATATGGGCGGACAGTTTCGAAAGGTTGCAACTGATCCCGCTGCTTGTCGTGACGCCGCTTACGTTCCTCGGCGGCAGCTTCTACTCCATCGACATGCTGCCGCCGGCCTGGCGCACCATCAGCCTTTTCAATCCCGTGCTTTATCTGGTCTCGGGCTTCCGCTGGAGTTTCTTCGGCGAGTCCGATGTCAGCGTGCCGGTCAGCCTTGGCATGACGCTGTTCTTCCTCCTCGCCTGCATGACCTTCGTCTGGTGGATCTTCCGGACAGGCTGGCGGATCAAGAACTGACAAAGGATACCGGGCACGCGTCAACCATTGCCGTTCTGCCCGCCATCGCCTAAATAGCGCGCAACTCTCCGTTCAGATCAAGGATATCGCGCGCGTGGCACGCCAGTTCATCTACCATATGTCCGGGCTCAACAAGGCCTACGGCACCAAGAAGGTGCTCGACAATGTTCATCTGTCCTTCTACCCGGACGCCAAGATCGGCATCCTCGGGCCCAACGGCTCGGGCAAGTCGACGATCCTGCGCATCATGGCCGGACTGGACAAGGACTTCCAGGGCGAGGCATGGCTCGCCGAGGGCGCTACCGTCGGCTACCTCGCGCAGGAGCCGCAACTCGATCCCTCAAAGACGGTATTCCAGAACGTCATGGACGGCGTTGCCAAGAAGACCGCGATCATCGACCGCTACAACGAGTTGATGATGAACTACTCCGACGAGACGGCCGAAGAGTCCGCCAAGCTGCAGGACGACATGGACCGCCTGAACCTCTGGGACCTCGAACAGCAGGTCGAGATGGCGATGGAGGCGTTGCAGTGCCCGCCGGGCGACTCCGAGGTCACCAACCTGTCGGGCGGTGAGCGCCGCCGCGTCGCGTTGTGCCGCCTCCTGCTCGAACAGCCGGACCTGCTGCTGCTCGACGAGCCGACCAACCATCTCGACGCGGAGACGACGCAGTGGCTGGAAAAGCATCTGCGCGACTATCCCGGTTCCGTGCTCATCATCACCCACGACCGCTACTTCCTCGACAACGTCACGGGCTGGATTCTCGAGCTCGACCGCGGCCGCGGCATCCCCTACGAGGGCAACTACACCAAATATCTCGACGCCAAGGCCAAGCGTCTCATTCAGGAGGGCCGCGAGGACGACGCCCGCCAGAAGGCGATCTGGCGCGAGCGCGAGTGGATCGCATCTTCGCCGAAAGCCCGCCAGACCAAGTCGAAGGCGCGTATCAGCGCGTATGAAGACCTGCTGGAACAGGCGCAGAACCGCAAGCCGAGCGACACGCAGATCGTTATTCCGCTCAGCGAGCGCCTCGGCAACCGCGTCATAGAGGTTGAGGGGCTGAGCAAGGGCTTCGGCGACGAACTTCTGATCGAGGACCTGTCTTTCCGGCTCCCGCCGGGCGGTATCGTCGGCGTGATCGGTCCGAACGGCGCGGGCAAGACCACCCTGTTCAAGATGTTCACCGGACATGAGAAGCCCGATGCCGGTAAGGTCTCCATCGGCGAGACCGTGAAGATGGGGTATGTCGACCAGAGCCGTGACGCGCTTGATCCCAACAAGACCGTCTGGGAGGAAATCTCGGGTGGGGCCGAGATCATCAAGCTCGGCAAGCACGAGGTCAATTCACGCGCCTACTGCTCGTCCTTCAACTTCCGCGGCGGCGATCAGCAGCAGAAGGTCGGCAACCTTTCAGGCGGCCAGCGCAACCGCGTGCACCTGGCCAAGATGCTCAAGAACGGCGGCAACGTCCTGCTGCTCGACGAGCCGACCAACGACCTCGACACGGAAACGCTCGGCGCGCTGGAAGACGCACTCGAAGCCTATGCCGGCTGCGCCGTCATCATCAGCCATGATCGCATGTTCCTCGACCGCATGGCGACCCACATGCTCGCCTTCGAAGGCGACGCGCATGTCGAGTGGTTCGAAGGCAACTTCGAGGACTACGAAAAGGACAAGGCCCGCCGCCTCGGTCCGGAAGCGATGGTCCCCCACCGCATGACGCACAAGCGGCTGACGCGGTAGGTTCAAAAGGCCGGGTGTTCACCCGGCCTTTTTTCGCCCTCACTGAATCCGGCAACAGAACGGGAAGAACTGCCCGCCGAGCCCCGGCACTGCGGTGGGTGTGATCGTGTAGTCGCGGACTGCGTCGCTCGGGTCGACGCAGCCGCCGGGTGTCGAGGCGATCGTTCCCTTGATGCCGTGACTGGTCTCGAACGCCCACGGGGCCGTCGACGAGAATGTCACGGTGCCCGGCGTCGTCTCGATGTCGTTTCCGGAAAAGGCGTCTATGAAGTTCGCTGCCATGCCGCTTTCGGCGCATCTCAACTCGACCGCCCAGTTCGGTTCGAAACCCGAGCAGATCATTTTTTTGCCTTGCGGCACCAGTCCTTCGCAGGCGTATTCGTCGGCAACGGCGTGGGCTGAAAAAGCAGCGACCAGCGCTGTCGAAAGCAGCGCCATTCTAACAAAATCGGGCATGACGTTTCTCCTCGACGACATCCAGGCCCCGCCGAAAGCCTACGTCCAAACCCCTCGGGCGTAAAGCGAAGCCCCGTTTCAACGGTTCGCACGCTCAAACCATGATTTGCGTCAATCGCAACATTTATCTTTTGACTGGACGCGCCTCGCCATTGGCACCAATTGTGCCGAAAAGACGAGGCATAGATGGTCGACCAAACTTTTTCCGAAGCCGCGCAGATCGTTCCCGCGCGCAAGCTCACGGCGAGGGCGAACACGCTCTATGCGGCCTTGAAAGGCACGTTCCAGACCGAGCCCGTCAACTCGCTGGCCTTGGGGTTCGATGGAATTACCGGTGATGTCCATGCGGGCCAGACGCGTCGCTCGGGCGGTCGCGAACCCTGGTATCCACGGGGCACTGAAATCCGCAACGAGCGGCAGCTTTCGATCGTCGCGCCTGACGAGCTTTCGATGATCGCCGAGCGCATGGGCCTGACCGGATTGAAACCAGAATGGATCGGAGCCAATCTCGCGCTCGAAGGGGTGCCGCATCTATCCATGCTGCCCGCCGGCACGATGTTGTTCTTCGCTGGCGGGGTCACGCTCAAGATCGACGGGCAAAACCATCCCTGCCGGCTTGCCGGGCGGTCCGTGGCCGAACATTCCGGCATGGCTGACCGGGAGGCTGGCTCATTGCTGTTCGTGAAAGCGGCAAAGCGTCTGCGCGGTCTGGTCGGCTGGGTCGAGAAACCGGGAACGATCACAGCAGGCGAGGACGTGTCAGTGCGCTTGCCTGAGCAATGGATCTATGGCTAGTTGCGTCGGCAAGGCCGATAGGCCTTATACTTCCTCATCGTCAGGATCGAGCAGGCGCGTCGCCCGCCAGGAGGTCAGCACCTCGTTCGTGCGGTCGACCACGAAAAAGCGCGCCGAATCGCGGTCATATCCTTCGCCTAGAAGCTGATCGTAGTCTGTGTGCTGATGGCGGATATGCGCGATCGTCGACAGCCAAACCGCAATCGAAGGCGGAAGCTCGCGCATGTGCTTCGACCCCGCCTCGTTCCTGATCGCCTCGATCTCGGAATAGGGCGCGCCCGGAAGCAACAGCGTCAATGCTTCGGCAATCGCCTTGCGGCGTCTGGTCGTCGCGATCACGGCGCGTTCCTGTCCCGGGGCGGCAGGGCGTCTGGAAAGCTGTCTATCGAGGCAAAATAGGGTTTCAGGTCGATGACGGGCGTACCATCCAATACGTCGATCGCGTCGAGCGTCAGCAGCCCCGCCGCCTCGTCCAGCGCGACGACTTGCGCCACATGCAGGCCGATCGGATTTGGTCGCGCCGGCGACCGCAGGGCGAAAACGCCCTTTGCGCTTGTTGCGTGTCGCGGCTTCTGGACGATCAGGTTGCGGGCGGCATGCCCCAGCCAGGAAAGAACAACGACATGGCTCGTCCCGCGCAGTCCTTCCAGACCGGGTCGATAAGGCCCCTCGATCTCCAGCGTGGCCTGTTGGCCGGTGGCGCGGGCAGCCGCCATGTTTTTCGGGCAGTCCTGCCGCGTTTTCCAGGGCGAGCGGATATGTCCGATGAAAACGATGCCGGCGTCTCCGGGCATCCTGCTTGGATCGTCTGCCAGGGGAACCTCTCCCTCACGGGGTTCGAACATGCGTGTACCTCTTCGGCAGTCGCGCCATTTTCTTGCCTGCCAGCGACATTCAAGGTTGTCAGGCTGGCATATTTGACATAAAGATATGTTTATATCTCAATTGCGAGCCACGCAACATGACCGCAACACTCGACGGACTGGTCGATACCCTCAAGGCGGCGGCCGAAACAAGCCGCCTGCGCATTCTCGCCCTCCTGTCGCGCGGCGATCTCACCGTTTCCGACCTTACCGAAATACTCGGCCAGTCGCAGCCACGTGTTTCCCGTCACCTCAAGCTTCTGCTCGAAGCCGGCCTCATCGGCCGCTATCAGGAGGGATCGTGGGCGTTTTTCCGCATTGCCGATGGCGATACGGCGCACGATTTCGTGCAGGGCATCGTTGGCCGCATCAAAAGCGGAGATCCCCAGGTGGAGCGGGATCTGGAGCGGCTGGCCGCCGTGAAAAATCGCCGGCAGGCGAGGGCGGCTGAATATTTCTCCGCCAACGCCGCGAGTTGGGACGAAATTCGCTCGCTCCATGCGTCAGACCGCGCGGTGGAGTCCGCGCTGCTGAAGCTGGTCGGCAAGCGGCCGTTCCAGTCGATGCTCGACCTCGGCACGGGCACCGGCCGATTGCTCGAAATCTTCGCCCCGCTCTACCGCAGGGGGGTCGGCATCGATATGTCGCGCGAGATGCTCGCCGTCGCGCGGGCCAATCTGGACAAGGCGAACGTAGCGCATGCGCAAGTGAGACAGGGCGACATCTATGCGCCTCCCTTCGAGCGCGATTCGTTCGACCTCATCACCATCCACCAGGTGCTCCATTATCTTGAAGACCCCGCGCTTGCGATCCGCGAGGCGGCGCGGCTGCTTCGTCCCTCCGGACGCCTCGTCATCGTCGATTTCGCCCAGCACGCCCTGGAGTTCCTGCGCGAGCACCACGCGCATCTGCGCCTCGGTTTTTCCGAGAGGCAGATTGCCGAATGGGTCTCCGAGGCAGGTCTCGATCTTGAGGCGACCGAGGAATTCGAGCCGCGCGGTTCCGCTGCCGACAGGCTTACCGTGAAGCTCTGGCTTGCTCGCGACCGTCGTCTGCTAGTCGCGGAGCCCGCGCATGTCGAAAGGGAAACAGTCTGATGAACGAGTCACGCCTGTCCCGACGCTCCGATATTGGCGCGAAGATAAGGGTTTCCTTCGAGTTCTTTCCGCCGAAGACCGACGAGATGGAGGCGCGTCTGTGGGACACGGTGCAGCGGCTCGAACCGTTGTCGCCGGACTTTGTCTCGGTGACCTATGGCGCGGGCGGATCGACGCGTGAGCGAACCCAGCGCACCGTCAGGCGGATTCTGGAAGAATCGAACCTCGTGCCGGCCGCGCATCTGACCTGCGTCGATGCGACTGGGGAGGAAGTTGACCGCGTGATCGCAGAGTTCGCCGCTATGGGCGTGAAGCGTTTTGTAGCCCTGCGCGGCGATCCGGCTGCGGGAGTGGGGGAGCGCTACCTTCCGCACGAGGGTGGCTATGTCAATGCGGCCGAGCTGGTCGGCGCGCTGAAGCGCGCGGGTGATTTCGACATCTCGGTTTCGGCCTATCCGGAAAAGCATCCGGAAAGCCCGGACTTCGCAACCGACATCGAAATGCTGAAGCGCAAGGTCGACAATGGCGCGACCCGCGCGATCACCCAGTTCTTCTTCGACAACGATCTCTACGAACGCTACGTGGAGCGCGTGCGCAGGGCCGGAATATATATCCCGATCGTGCCCGGCATCCTGCCGGTGCACAATTTCACGCAGGTCGCCAATTTCTCGGCGCGTTGCGGCGCGCATGTCCCCGCCTGGCTTGCCGAGCGATTCGACGGTCTGCAGGGGGATGCACAGACCCATGCGCTGGTTGCCTCGGCCGTCGCGGCCGAACAGGTCATGGATCTGGTGGAGCGCGGCGTGTCCGACTTCCACTTCTACACGATGAACCGTGCCGACCTTGCCTTCGCCGTGTGCCATATGATCGGCATACGCGCTCCGCATACCGATGGGGCCTCTGCCGCAGCCTGACACTGTTCCAAAAAGAGGAAGGCCGGGCTTGTGGCCCGGCCTTCTTCTTTCAGGTGCTTCTTCCGAAGCGTCAGATCACGGAAGAAATCCCATTATGAGGGCGCCTATAAAAGCAAACGCAGCGCAAATCATGAGTGCATTGATTGGCCGTGTCAGTCCCATGCTCTAGCCTCCTCATTAGAGAACTATGGCTGGAGTCTAGGGGAGATCGGGCGACAGGCAAGCGCAAATTTTGCTGCATTGCGACACGATTATGGAAAAAGCGACCTGTGCACCGGCATAAGTCTACGAAATCCATAGACAATTGTTTCCGCGTCAGTTGTGGAAAAAATGTGGCTGCCATATGGCCGGTAGGGCGGTTGCCTCCGGGGAAGCATGCCCTGCGACGGGGAAACTGATTCATCGCCTCCGAAAAACCCTGCCATCGATGGTCACCAGCCCGACGCCAATCAGCAGCATTCCGGCGACCTCGAATGCTTCCAGCCTTTCGCCGAGAAAGACGAATCCCAGCAGTATGGCGCTGACCGGAACGACAAGCGTCACAAGGGAAGCATTGGTCGAGCCGGCCGAGCCGAGCAGGCTGAAATAGAGGATGTAGGCGAAGGCCGTGGAAAGGAGCGAAAGAGCAAGAACGGCGGTCCATACCGGTGCGCTGGCGACAAACAGCCCATCAGCGCCGTTCCAGAAAAGCACAACCGGCAGCATGAGGAGGGCCGACGCCGTGAGCTGGCCGGTGGCCACGATCACCGGTGGCAACCCTTTGAACCTGCGCGCGTAAATCAGTGCGACAGCGTAGGATAGCGACGCCCCGATCATGGCGAACTTCGCCCAGACCGGACCGCCAAGGCTGGCGACTAGGCCCGGGCCGACCATGACCGCGACGCCCGCGATGCCCAGCATCACGCCGGCAACCTTGTTCCATGACAGCTTCTCGTCTGCCGTGAAGGTGTTGGCGAGAAGGATCGTCCAGAATGGCGTGGTGGCATTGAGAACCGAGGCGAGGCCGGCTCCCATCGCGGTCTGCCCCGCGAAGATCAGTGAGAAAGGAATCACGTTGTTGATCAGGCCGAGCAGAAGGAAACTCCCCGCAAGTGGTACCGCCTGCCTGAAGGACTGCCCCCGCGCGAGCAGATAGACGTGGAGCGCTGCGGCCGCGATGCCAACCCGGAAAAACACCAGCGTCAGCGGGTGCATCTCAGCAACGGCGATCCGCGCGAAGAAGAATGACCCGCCCCAGATCGCGCCAAGCAGCAGCAGCCTGCCCCAGTCGAGCGCGGACATTTTTCGTTCTATGCTTTTCGGCGTCGACGCTTCGGCCATGATTGTCTCCAGTCCGGCGAGCTATCGGCAGAAAGCCGCTGCGTCGCCACCCGGTTCATGCTTTCGTAGCGGGTTCGGCGGGATGACGGTTGATCCAGCCGCCCTCGCCTTGCCGGTCACGCGTTTCCTTCCATTGTCTTGTGCCTTGCATTAGATTTCGTCCGATCGAGTCAGGAGTGGCAATTGCAGCGATTCGAAAATGCCCGCGAGGCCGCCCGCACGCTCCGCCCGGACGAGCCGGTATACTGCTTTCGTCCGGAAGTGCTGAAGGCCGACGCACGGCAATTCATGGAGTCGTTTCCGGGCAAGACCGCCTATGCCGTGAAAACCAATGGCGAGCAGATCGTGCTCAGGGCGCTGGTGGAGGCCGGGGTAACGGCTTTCGACGTCGCTTCGCCGGGCGAATTCGCCGCCGTGCGCGCCGTCTCGCTGGATGCCGAGATGCTCTACATGCATCCGGTCAAGGCGCAGTCGGACATAAGGCTTGCCCTGGAGAAATACGGCATCAGGGTCATCGCGGTTGATCATGAGGACGAGATCGTCAAGCTGACGCGTGTCGTGCGCGCCCTCGATATCGACCCGGGATCGATCACCGTCTTCGTCCGTATACAGACCAAGGGCCACGCGGCCTACGAGCTCTCGAAGAAGTTCGGCGCAGGCCCGGCCAATGCCGTCGAGCTTGCCGAGAGGCTGCAGCGCACCGGATACAAGGTCGGTCTGTGCTTTCACGTCGGCAGCCAGATCGAGGACCCCGACACGTACGAGCGGGCGCTTGCCTCGGCGGACTGGGTTCGCAACCGGCTTTCCTTCGAGCTTGCCGGGCTTGATGTCGGGGGCGGCTTTCCGGCCGAATATGGCCACGACCCGAACCGCAAGCAGGTCGAGATGCCGTCGCTCGGGCAGATCATGTCGCGGCTTTCCGGGGACCTGAAGGAATACGGCTTCGACCGGATGCCGCTTGTCGCAGAGCCGGGGCGGGTCGTCGTCGCGCGCTGCCTGTCGCTGATTGTCAGGGTGCTGCTAAGGAAGGGGCGGCGGCTCTACATCAACGACGGGATCTGGGCGTCGCTGTCGGACTCATGGACCGGCAAGATCACGCTGCCGGCGCGCTTCATTCCCGACCCCGCGATCCGGTCGCGCAACGGCAGCGAGAAGAACATCGTGCCCTTCAAGGTCTGCGGGGCAACCTGCGATTCCGTCGACATCCTGTCGCGGCCATTCTGGCTGCCGGAAACGGTCGACACCGGCGACTGGATCGAGATCGGCCATATCGGTGCCTATTCGCTGTCTTTGAGGACACGTTTCAACGGCTTCTATCCCGATACCTTCGTCGAGGTCACGACGCCCTTCGACGAGGGGGATGCTCCGCAGGGCTTCGCCAGTCTCGAGACAATGGCTGACTAGCCTAACGATCGGGCAATCGGCCGACTGCTATGTCGAATGCGCTTTCAGCCAGCGTTTCCAGGCTGCCTGGTCGCCGTTGAAGACGTTGATGTCTGCATTGCCTCTTATGCCGGGGATGACACCCGTCCCGGTATACTGCCAGAAGGTGAAGGGGTGCTCGCCATATTTTTCGGTGGGGTGGCCGGCCACCGAGCGCAGCCAGTAAGGATAGCCCCGGAACTTCGAGAGTTCGTTGTCGTCGAAGAAATCGATCGAGGTGTAGATGATCGGCTTCTTGCCGTAGTGCCGCTCGACGATATCCAGGAAGATTTTCATCTCGCTGCGCACGGTCGCGGCATCCGGCCTCAGCTTGCAGCTTGGCGATTTGTGGTTCCATTCCATGTCGAGCACAGGGGGCAGCGCGCCCTTTTCCTTCGGCACGTTACGGATGAACCATCGCGCCTGCTCGGCTGCCGGGCGACAGAAATAATAGAAGTGATAGGCAGCGCGCGGAATGCCTGCGGCTTTCGTCATGCGCCAGTGTTCGTCAAAATAATCGTCGACCCGGTCGCCGCCCTCGGTGGCCTTGATGAAGGCGAAGGAGATGCCGCTCGCCCGCGCTTTCGGCCAGTCGACCGACGTCTGGTATTTCGAGACGTCCGTGCCGTGGACGGCGTAGTGCCAGGGTGCGCCGCCCTCCCACTCATGGGGGTCGGTGTCGCCAAAGCGGGGATGGCTGACCGAGGCTTGCGTTGCGACGGAGCCGCCGCTCGTCGGCGCGACGGACGGATCCAGCGAATCCATGGCCGAGCAGCCGGCAAGCGCCAGCAGAAGAAAAGCCGCACCTAGGCGCCGTGCACGCGAACGCAAGGCCCGCCTGCCGGCCGAAACCAATGCGCTGTCGAACCGCTTCTCCGGCATCTTCCCCCGACCGTTTTGCGGGCTGCGTGCGCAACCCGCGTTCAGCTCCAGTCGTCGCTCATCATGGTTGATTTTCCGTTGACGGCGGTCCGGAGGCACGAAACTGCAAGGTCAATATCGGCAAATCAATGGCGGAAGAATGGCGGCCGTGATCCGCGTGGGGTCACGGTTTCGTCAGGACCGAATGGACCGCGTAACCGCGATAAAGCGAATCATATCTGAGGCTTTTGCCTACGCGTCGAGATTCCGATTCAAGGACTTCGCGCAGCGAATCGCGTGGCGCCACGTGGAATTTGACAAGCCAAGCGCGCAACGCGCTCTTGAACCAGGGTGGCAAACGCTCTTGCCTGCCAAAGTCCACGACATGCAGTGAGCCACCTTGCTTCAGGGCGCAGAGCGCCGCATCGATTGTGCGTCGCCATTCCGGGATCATGGAAAGCGAGTAGGAGATGAATATGCGATCGAACCCGTCGCATCCGAAGAGCGCAGCCGGGTCGAAGTGCGCAGCGTCGCCGCGTGCAAGGCTGACGCGCGAAGAAAGGCCATGCCTGCCAATCGACACGCGCGCCGTCTCCAGCATCTCGTCGGAGATGTCCAGTCCGCAGAATTCGGCGTCTGAATAGGTCCGCGCCGCCTTGATGAGATTGCGTCCCGTCCCGCAGCCAAGCTCCAGCACCCTGCCGCCCGGCGGAACGGCGAGGCCGCGGATCATACGGTCGCGGCCGAGCAGGTAATACTTGCGGCTCAGATCGTAGAAGTGGCGCTGGTAGCGATAGACGCCGTCCATCAGTTCGGCGTGGGAAGGCTCGGCAACGCTCATCGGTCGATCTTCTCATAGAGGTGGAAGCCGCCGTAGATTGCGGAGCGGTCACGCGCGTGGCCGTTTCGTGAGGCTTCCTCGTTGTAGCGCCATTGTGCCAGCAGCGTCGGGGAGATGCGGCCGGGCAGGACGCTTTCTTCCGCGGCGGTGCGGAAGATGACGCGCGCGCCGGATGCGGCTGTTCGCGTGATCTCCGTCCACAGCGCATTGAGCTGGGCGTCGGTCATCCAGTCCTGCGCGTCCAGCAGCACGTAGCGGTCCACTGTTCCGGCTGCTTTCCTGGCCAGCAGTTCGGTGAAGTTGACATGATGGAGCTTCACCCGGTCCGCATTGGCCTTCACAGTCTCGTAGTTTGCCTTGTCGAGATAGGCCGGTAGTGCGCCTTCACCCGCTCCGGGGTAGCGCCGCGCGAAGGCCTGCCAGGCGAAATAGTTGTCCCTCAGCGGGAAGTCGCACGCCAGCTTTTTCAGCCGCGCCTTCAACACGCTCGCCATCGTCCCGTCGCCTGAGGTGATCAGCGAATCGTATTGCGCCGGAGGTATGCCCAGCCCGAAAAGCGAGGATTTTCGCGACAGGACCATGCGCATGAGGCGTTTGTCGAAAACCGGCGCGAGGGTTTCGTTGAAGAACCGGCGCTGAGCGTCCAGGTCGCGGGCCTTCAGTATGTCTGCCGGATCGACACCGTAGAGTTTTGACGCGCGATGGCCGGCGGCGATGAAAAGTCCGAGCAGGCCCGTATGGTAGAAATTCCGGTCGAACGTTTCGATGTGTCGCCGGCCGCGCCAGTTGCGTTTTTCCCAGTAGCGCCGCGTGCCGGCATCGAGATGCCGGGCCAGGAACTTGTCGTAGGCCACTGAGTTTGTCCTGACCTCTGCTTCGCCGAAGAAACGGAAGAGATCGGCCTGTGCCGGCAGGTGCTTGATCGCAACAAGTTTCAGTCGGTTCAGCGCAATGTGTGCCGCGTTGAGGTCGACCGCGTGGATCTGGGCCGGCGAGCGGGTCAGATAGGCAAGGATGTTGCAGCCGCCGGAGGCGATGGTGACGATGCGGTGGCCCTCCCGCAGGTCCATCGCGTCCATGTCCACATCCGGGTCTTCCCATATCTGCGGATAGACCAGCCCGGTGAAAAGGAAGGCGAACAGCCGCTCCGACAGGCCGGCACGCGACAGGGCGGGGTTCTGGTACACGGCCTTGCCGAGCTGGCTGTTTCCGCGAAATCGCAGCTCGGTTGAAACATCGGTCATGTCCGCCGAATCCCGTTGTAAATTTTTCAAGCGGGTATCGCGGGCCGATGACAGGTGAATGACAGGCGCAGGAGTTACTGACTGTCAGCAGGAAAAACGCTTGGCCTTGTCCTGCCGGTGCAGCTTCGTCATTTTCCTTTGCCTGCAACTGGAGGTGATGGAATGGCTCGACATGACTTCGACCCGGCAACGGTCACGCCGGACGGTCGACAGCCAGCCAAGGCAACACTTTTCGATGGCATGTCGGCGGCGCCGGCGCGGGGTTCGGTGAACGGCGAGATCCTCGGGACAAGCGTCACTGTGCTCGCCTACGGCAATGATGAGCCGGGCACGGGGCCCAGACTTCACGTCCATCCCTACGACGAAATCTTCGTGGTCCGGGAGGGTCGCGCGCGCTTTTTCGTCGGCGATCAGGTGATCGATGCGGCAGCCGGCGAAACCGTGCTGGGTCCGGCCGGTCTGCCGCACAAATTCGTCAATCTGGGCCCGGGCCGGTTGCAGACGATCGACATCCATCTGTCGCCTCGCTGGATCCAGACTGATCTGGAATAGGCGCGCCAGCTCTATTTGCGCCCAAAGCCGCCGGCCGTCGGTGTCGTCACGATGACAGCTTCGCCGGCCTCCAGAACGGTCTGGTCGCAGGCCTTGAGCGTTTCGACGCGACCGTCGGAGCGACGCACCTCCGTCCTGCCGACCATCCCGTTTTCGCCGCCTTCGATGCCTTCCGGCGGACGGTTGCGATGCGATGACAAGATCGCGCATTCCATTTTCTCAAGGAACCGGATTGTGCGCTTCGTGCCGTCGCCGGCGTGCCACTTGCCCTTGCCGCCAGAGCCTTCGCGGATGTGGAAGTCCTCCAGCAGGACGGGGAAACGCAGTTCGAGAACTTCCGGATCGGTGAGGCGCGAGTTCGTCATGTGCGTGTGCACCCCCGAGGTGCCGTTGAAGCCCCTTCCGTCGTTCATCCGGCCGGCGGGGGAGCCTGAGCATATCGTCTCGTAGTACTGATACTTCGCATTGCCGTAGGTCAGGTTGTTCATCGTGCCCTGTGCGTTCGCCAGCGCTCCCATGGCGCCGAACATGGCGTTGGTCACATGCTGCGAGGTCTCGACGTTGCCGGCCACCACGGCTGCAGGATAGGTAGGCCTCAGCATGCAGCCCTCCGGGATGATGATGTTGATGGGCCGCAGGCACCCCGCATTCATCGGAATGTTGTTCTCGACCATCACACGGAAGGCGTAGAGCACTGCCGCGCGCGCCACCGGTTCGGGCGCGTTGAAGTTGTTGTTCATCACCGGCGACGTGCCCGTGAAGTCCACGGTCGCCTCGCGCTTTTCCCGGTCGACGGTAATTTTTACCCGGATCGCCTGGCCGGTGTCTGTCGCATATTCGTATTCGGACGTGTCGGGCAGGCGCTCCAGCACGCGGCGCACGCTTTCGGCGGCGTTGTCCTGCACGTGGCCCATATAGGCCTCGACCACCTCCAGCCCGAAATGCGCGACCATCTTGCGCAACTCCGCCACGCCCTTCTCGTTGGCGGCGATCTGCGCCTTCAAGTCGGCTATGTTCTGTGCCGGGTTGCGGCATGGATAGGGATGGTCGGTCAGGATGGCGTGCAGTTCCTTCTCCATGAAGGTGCCGCGCTTCACGATGCGGAAATTGTCGATCAGCACGCCTTCCTCGTCCACTGTCGTCGCAAGCGGCGTCATGGAACCCGGCGCGCTGCCGCCAACATCGGCATGGTGGCCACGCGACGCGGCGTAGAACAGGATTTCCTCGCCGGCGTCGTCGAAGACTGGCGTGACCACCGTGATATCGGGCAGGTGCGTGCCGCCATTGTAGGGCGCGTTCAGCGCGAACACGTCCCCGGGATGGATATCGCCCTCGTTCAGCCGGATAATCGTCTCCACGGAGCGATCCATCGAGCCGAGATGCACCGGCATGTGCGGTGCGTTTGCGACAAGCGCGCCGTTTCGGTCGAAGACCGCGCAGGAAAAGTCCAGCCTTTCCTTGATGTTGACCGAAGACGCGGTGTTCTGCAGCGTCACCCCCATCTGCTCGGCAATCGACATGAAAAGGTTGTTGAACACCTCCAGCATCACCGGATCGGCTTCGGTGCCGAGTGCGGCATGCCGCTTCTTCCGTTCGATGCGCGACAGCAGGACGTGATCCTTTGCGGTGATCTGCGCACCCCAGCCGGGTTCGACCACGATGGTCTGATGGCTTTCTATGATGAGGGCCGGGCCGGCGACCTTGTGGCCGGGCTTCAGCGTCTCGCGCCCGAACACTGACGCGTCGTGCCATTCGCCGACGCAGAACATCTTTCGCGTCTCCAAAACCCGCGGCGCCGATGCATCGAGCGGGCGATCCGTTTCGTCCCTGCCGGATACGCGGCCGTCCGACCCCTGGATCTCGACCGTCTCGATCACCAGCTTCCGGTCGGGATAGGTGAAGCCAAACTGCGCCTTGTGCGCCGTCTCGAAGGCCTTGCGCGCCTCCGCTACCGAAAGCCCCGCGTAGCTGACCGGCAGCGCGGTATCAGTGCCGTCATAGCGCACATGAAGGATTGGCCGCCATGACACGAAATCTTCCGGCACGCCCTGTGCCGCCAGTTCGGCGAAGACGGGCGCGCGCAACGCCTCGATCGCTTCTGCGATCTCACCTTCTGTCTCGTCGGCGAGCGGCCTGATGAAGCCCTGCTGGCGCGAGGCGAATACGCCCGACATGCCGATGCCGTAGGCCGACAGCAATCCGGAAAAGGGGTGTATCAGCACAGACTGCATGCCAAGCGCGTCGGCCACGAGGCAGGCATGCTGGCCGCCGGCGCCGCCGAAGCAGTTCAGCAGGTAGCCCGTCACATCATAGCCGCGCTGCACGGAGATTTTCTTGATGGCATTCGCCATGTTCTCGACCGCGATGGTGACGAAGCCTTCGGCGACCGCTTCGGGCGAGCGGTGGTCGCCGATCTCTGCCGCAAGGGCAGCGAACCTGCTGCGCACGGTGTCGGCGTCGAGCGGCTGGTTTTGGTCAGGGCCGAAGATGGCGGGGAAAAAGTCGGGCTGCAGCTTGCCAAGCATCACGTTCGCGTCGGTGACAGCCAGCGGTCCGCCGCGACGGTAGCAGGCTGGACCGGGATTGGCGCCTGCCGAATCCGGACCGACGCGGAAGCGTCCCGCGTCGAAATGCAGGATGGAGCCACCGCCGGCGGCAACCGTGTGGATGCGCATCATCGGCGCGCGCACACGCACCCCCGCCACCTCAGTGTCGAAAGCGCGCTCGTATTCGCCGTCGTAGTGCGCCACGTCCGTGGACGTGCCACCCATGTCGAAGCCGATCACCTGGTCGAAGCCGGCAAGCCTTGCGGTCTCCACCATTCCGACGACGCCGCCGGCCGGGCCGGACAGCAGCGCGTCCTTGCCCTGGAACATGTCGGCGGCGGTCAGTCCGCCCGAAGACATCATGAACATCAGGCGGGGCGTGTCGACCGAGTTCGAAACGCCGAGTTCCCCTGCCACCTGGCTCACATAGCGCCGCAGGATCGGCGACAGGTAGGCGTCCACCACGGTCGTGTCGCCGCGCCCGACCAGCTTCACCAGCGGCGAGACCTCATGGCTGACGGAAATCTGGGAGAAGCCGGCCTTGGCGCAGACCTTCGCGATGGCCTGCTCGTGCTGTGGAAACTTCCAGGCATGCATGAAGACGATTGCGACAGCATCGATGCCGTCCTTGCGCGCCTGGTCGATTGCCGGCTTAACGGCCTCGATGTCGAGCAGTCGTTCCACCGTGCCGTCGGCACGGACGCGCTCCTCGACCTCCACGACGCGCTCATAGAGCTGTTCGGGGAGAACGATCTCCTTGGCGAAGATGTCGGGCCTCGCCTGATAGGCGATGCGCAGGGCGTCTCGAAAACCTTTGGTGATGAGCAGGAGCACCCGGTCGCCCTTGCGCTCCAGAAGCGCATTGGTGGCGACGGTCGTTCCCATCTTGATCTCGCCGACCGTTCCCGCCGGGATGGTGTCTCCGGCCTCAAGCCCCAGCAGGTCGCGGATGCCCTGTATCGCGGCGTCACGATAGGCCTCGGGATTTTCCGAAAGCAGCTTTCGGGCATGAAGGTCGCCATTCGGGTCACGCCCGACGATATCGGTGAACGTGCCGCCGCGATCGATCCAGAAATCCCAGTTTCCCGTCGGCATCAGCGTGCTCCGAAACCCGGTTTGACTTCATCGAGAAGTGTCGTACAAACCAGAACGAGGATAATTCGTCAACATTTTGCCGATAAAATGCGATTGTAGCTTATGACCAAATCCGCTTCTCCGCTCGGTCCAGTCGTCTCGGCCGCTCATCTTGCCGATGGACAGGTGCCTGCGCTTTCCGAAATCGAATTTGCGCTGACGGTCCTGCACAATGCCTTTCAGCGCTGGATGGTTCGCGGCATGAGCGCAGCCGGCGTGCCGGGCCTTTCGCCCATCGATGTGCTCGTGCTCCACGCCTCGAACCATCGCGACCGGGAAAAGACGCTCTCCGACATTTGCATGATGTACAACATCGAAGACACCCATGTCGTCGCCTATGCGATGAAGAAACTTGAGAGCATGAAGCTCATTTCCACCGGTCGGCGCGGCAAGGAGAAGACCGTGAAGGTCACCGGGGCAGGGGCCGATGCATGCCGGCGTTACCGCGAGGTGCGGGAAGGGCTTCTGGCTTCGGGGGTCAAGGGCTTGGCCATGGACGAAATGGAACTCAGTCGGGTTGCAGGCCTGCTGCACGCCCTTTCCGGCCAATATGATCAGGCGGCGCGCGCGGCGGTAAGCCTGTGATGGTTCCCGCAAGGGGCTGACAAATTGTTGCCCTGCGCAACCCGATGTGACGAAACGCAATCACGTCGCCGGCATTGTCCTTGCGAACGCCCGTTCTCGACTGGGGGCGTCCCATGAAGGAGATGTGTCATGAAAAAGCTTGTTCTTGCTTCTGTATCGGCCCTGGCCCTGTTCGGCGTGGCCGCCTGCAGCGACGCCACCGACAACACGACCACGCAAAGCGTGCCGGAAACGCAGATGAACGAACCCGCGCCGATGCCGGCTGATCCGGCGACGCCTGCGGCACCGGAGGTCGACAACTCGACCACGCAGAGCATCGAGCCTGCACCGAGCGTCGATAGCGATCCGCACGCGGTCGAGCCGGTCCCGATGGATTCCGCCCCGGCGGTTCCTGCTCCGGCAGAGTAAGCATTATCCATGCTTGGACAGGGCCGGGTTTTGCCCGGCTCTCGTCCGTCGAGCATAGCGGGTTGCGTCAATGCTTCCCTCGCCAAACAGGTCGTTTCCCCTTAAGGAAACGGCATGTCCATCTGGCAGTTCGTCAAGCGAGTTACCGCTTCCACCGCGTCCGGCATCGGCGGCGTTGTCGAGTCCGTGCGTGCCGTGTTCGGCGGCGATCCTGACCTGCGTCGGCGCGTTGCATTTTCGGTGGCAATGATTGCCCTTTCGGCGAAGATGGCCAAGGCGGACGGCATCGTGACGCAGGACGAGGTCAGGGCGTTCCAGCAGATCTTCGAGATACCATCATCCGAGCGGAGGAACGTCTACCGGCTATACGATCTCGCCAGGCAGGACGTTGCAGGTTTCGAAGCCTATGCGGAGCGGATGGCCGGCCTGTGCGGTTCGGGGAAGAAAAACTGCGCAATGCTCGAGGACATTCTCGACGGGCTGTTTCATATCGCCAAGGCTGATGGTGTGTTGCACGAGCGCGAAGGGTTCTATCTCCATCGCGTCGCCGAGATTTTCCACATCGAGGAAAGTCATTACCAGAGCATACTGGCGCGCCATGCCAGTCTGGGCGAAGCGGATCCCTGGCTGGTCCTGGGTATCGACCGGGGCAGTTCCTTTGCTGACGTCAAGAAGCGGTACCGTTCCCTTGTCGCTGCGAACCATCCCGACAAGCTCGTCGCGCGCGGACTGCCGGAAGAATTCATCAAGATCGCCACGACCCGCATCGCGGCGATCAATGCCGCCTACGAGATGATCGAACGAGGCCTCAGGGCGATATGAGCGGCTTCTCGCCAGACCACGCCGGCGCCGAGGTAAGGGTTTCGCCCAATTTCGGTCCCCGTGTGGGCGTGTCGCGTCCGGATATGATCATCCTGCATTACACCGGCATGAAAACCGGCGAGAGCGCCGAAGCCTGGCTCTGCGCGCCGGAATCGGAGGTTTCATCCCATTATCTGGTTCATGAGGATGGCCGCATCGTGCAGATGGTGCGCGAAAGCGATCGGGCCTGGCATGCCGGAAAGAGCTTCTGGAGCGGGATCACGGATGTCAATTCTCACTCCATAGGCATCGAGATCGTCAATCCGGGTCACGAGTTCGGCTACAGGCGTTTCCCCGCAAGGCAGATAGCGGCGACAATAGACCTGTGCCGGGGCATAGCTGCCCGCCATGAAGTCGTCCCCGAGCGGGTTCTCGCACATTCCGATGTCGCGCCGGGACGAAAAGTGGACCCCGGCGAGAAGTTTCCGTGGCGTCAGCTTGCTCAGGAAGGTGTTGGTCATTTTGTCGCGCCGGTACGGGCAGGTGGCAGGCCTCTGCTACAGCAGGGAGACGCCGGAGAGGCCGTCGAGGAGTTGCAATCCATGCTGTCGCTGTACGGTTACGGCGCCGAGATCACCGGCGCGTTTGATCCTGCTACCGGCGTATTAGTATCTGCTTTTCAAAGACATTTCCGCCCGCGCCGCGTCGATGGTGTGGCCGACCGGTCAACCGTCGAGACGCTTCGACGCCTGTTGCACGCTTTGCCTGCCAGGCCGGTTTAGGGCAGCCTCAGAGCTTCACCAGCTTGTTTCCGGCCGTAACTCTTTGTTACTTGAGCCGCCTTTTTTGCCCCAAGGTTGGTGTCCATCTGCCCAGTCGAGCTTGCCGGCGACTGGTATCCGCGGTCCCGGTGTAATCTTCAAAGCGTCGCGCGCTTCCCCCCTTTGCGCGGCCGGATAACAAAAGGGACTCATGAAAAATTTGACCGTTTTAGCGGCAGCGCTGGCTGCCGGGCTGATGACTTTTGCCGCGAATGCCCAGGAGGGGGGATTCACGCGGGTTGCCATGCTGCCCATCATGACGCCGATCACAAGCGGGATTGCCGCCTCACAAAGGCAGGTGGCTTTGCCCGAAAAAGGCGTTTCGAGTTCACGCGGCCTGACATCGGAGGAGATGTTCCACAAGGCCAAGGCGCAAGCCGCAGCGCTGAAGCCGGAGGAGCGCTACAAGCCCATTGTGGAGAAGTACGCTTTTGAAAACGGCGTGCCGATTGAACTGGCGCACGCAGTGATCACCGTGGAAAGCAACTACAAGCCCTATTCGCTGGGCAGGGCGGGCGAGGTCGGGCTGATGCAGATCAAGCCGGCTACCGCGAAGATGATGGGATACGAAGGCACGACGACCGGCCTGTTCGATCCCGAGACCAATATAAAGTTCGGCATGAAATATCTCGGCAAGGCCCGCAAACTCGGCGACGGCACCACTTGCGGGACGATTCTGAAATACAATGCCGGTCATGCGGCCAAGCGCATGAATTCCACGTCGCGCAACTACTGCGAGAAGGTGAAGCAGCATCTCGCGGGATCGAACATCTCGGCCAGCCTCACCACTGAGCCGAAATTCCACCGCGGCGCGTAAACTTTACTTGCCGGTTGATATTGCCTTTCGGCTGGCGAACGCCTTTATACGCGATGCCAGCCGGCCGGGCGGCCGCACCAGCAAGAGTCGAAAGGCTGCGGGTGAGGAAAGTCCGGGCTCCATGGAGACACGGTGCCGGCTAACGGCCGGCGGGGGCGACCCCAGGGAAAGTGCCACAGAAAGCAAACCGCCGCGCGGGTCCTTCGGGGTCATGTGCGGTAAGGGTGAAAGGGTGGGGTAAGAGCCCACCGCGCGACCGGCAACGGGAGCGGCAAGGCAAACCCCACCGGGAGCAAAACCGAATAGGGGCGGTCGAGGGGAAACCCTCAGGGCTGTTTCCGGCCCACCGTCCGGGTAGGTTGCGTGAGGCCGGCGGCAACGCCGGTCCAAGATGAATGGCCGCCACGTTCTTTCCGCTGAAAGGCGGGAAGGGCCGTACAGAACCCGGCTTACAGGCCGGCTGGCAATTTTTCCAAAATCTGGAATCTTCGCAGTGCTTACGGTAGCTTGCGGAGATTTCGATTCAGGCCAGTTCGAGCGCTGCTTCAAGAGCCGCCCATAGTTCCTCGACCGGCTCGCAGCCGACCGAAAGCCTGACAAAGCCGGGCGCCACCGCGTCTCCCCAGCGCGCGCGCCGTTCGGCCGATGTGTGGACGCCACCGAAGGACGTGGCCGGCTGGATCATTGCGCATCTGTTTATGAAAGTCTCCGCAGCCTCCTCGCTTTCCAGCGTGAGCCCGATCAGCAAGCCGAAACGCTGCATCTGGATACGGGCGAGGTTGTGCGAGGGATCGTCGGCAAGGCCGGGGAATCGCAATGCCTTTACCTTTGGATGCCCGGCTAGGCGGGGTGCGATCGTCTCAGCCGAAGAGCACATCCGGTCAAAGCGCACTTCCAGTGTCTCCAGTCCGCGATGGACCAGCCATGCCTCGAACGGGCCGGGGATCGCGCCTGAAAGCTTGCGCCAGTCCCTGACCGCCGCGACGATGCCCTCGTCACGGCTTGATACATGGCCGAACAGCGCGTCCGAGTGGCCGTTGGGCGCCTTGGTGTCGGCTGCAACGAGGATGTCCACGCCAAGCTCCAGCGGCTGCTGCCCGTAAGGCGTCATCGTCGTGTTGTCGGCGACGACCGTTGCCCCCGCGGCATGTGCGGCAGCGGACACGGCGGCGATGTCGCACAGGTCCAGGCCGGGATTGGACGGTGTCTCGAGAAAGACGAGGCGGTAGCCTTCGAAGCCGCCATCGAGGAACGCGCCAGTCGCCCTCAGGTCATATGTCACGCCCATCGGCTTGAGGAATCGCTCGGCCAGCACGCGAGGCGTGTAATATCCGTCGGACGGCAACAGGATATGGTCGCCGCTCTTCAACTGGCTGAAGAACACCGCTGAAATCGCCGCCATGCCGGATGGAAAGGCGACCGAATCCGCTCCTTCCAGATGGGAGAGCACTTCTTCCACTGCGTCCCATGTCGGGTTGTCGAAGCGGCCATACTGCGCATAGCCGGCCGGGCTGCCTGGCAGGTGGAACATCGAGGACATGGTAAGGGGCAGCGCGACCGGATCGCCTTTTGCCAGCTTGCGCTGGCGCAGATGTAGAAGGTTGGCTGCTCGCGCCGAAGGATTTTCGGTCATGTCTGTCGCTTTCACTGCTGTCTGTCCGTTGGGGCCGGACGCTATGCGGCGTGCTGCTTGTCCGCAAGTACGGGTCAGGCCCCGATAACCCTTCATTAGGCTTAATGGAGCATAAAGGCGTTGATGCCCGGATTCCGCCCTTTGCGGGCGGTTAGGGGTCTTCGTACCTACTGTTCCCGTTGACGCCCATATAGCCCCATGTTATCCCACACAAACAATCCAGTTCCTGTTTCCGGTGAAGGTCGATTGAGCGCCAGTCGTGCGGCTGTCGGGTCGCGTGACGTGCTTTGGCATGGCCGTGACCGGAACAGGTTTTGCGGCAGCGGCGGCGCCTCGGAGGCGCGGGCGCGATGACCACATGGGCCCTTGAGGAGACGGCTGTAGCGCGTGATGAACCGGTTTCTGTCCAGTGCGGTGAACAGGATCGACGCCAAGGGGCGGGTGTCCGTGCCGGCGCATTTCCGGTCCGTCGTGCAGAGCAGGGGCTACGCGGAACTCTACGCCATCCGACAGCTGGACATACCGGCTCTGGATGTCGGCGGTCTGGATCTGCTGGACCGCTACGAGGCGCGTATCGGCCTGGAGGATCCGTTCATGCAGACTGCGGACGACATGTCTTTCTTCGTGCACGGCGATGGGGCCTTCCTGAAATTCGATCAGGATGGGCGCATTTCAGTAACCGATTTCATCCGCGAGCACACCGGCATCACGACCGAAGTGGCTTTTGTCGGTCGCGGCGATTTCTTTCAGATGTGGGAGCCCTCGAAGCTCGCTGCCTATGGCGCGCAGGCGAGGGCGAGGCTTTTGCGACTTCGGCAGGGGATGAAGCCCGGAGGGGAAACCGGGGAGCAGCCGGAATGATGGCGGGCCACGGCGGGGGTGACCCCGCGGTTGGCGGACCGGCCCGCCACATTCCGGTTCTCCTCGCCGAGGTTGTCGAGGCGCTGCAACCGCTTGAGGGGCAGACGATCGTGGACGGCACGTTCGGGGCGGGCGGCTACACCAGGGCGCTGCTCGCCGGGGGAGCTTCGGTTGTTGCGATCGACCGCGACCCGGATGCCATTGAGGCGGGGCGTGCGCTCGAAAAGGAGTGGGCGGGCAAACTTCGCCTTGTTCAGGGGCCGTTCTCCGCGCTCGACGAGGCCGTTGACGAAGCCGACGGCGTGGTGCTCGACATCGGCGTCTCCTCGATGCAGCTCGACGAAGCCGGACGCGGCTTCTCGTTTCGTGCCGATGGGCCGCTCGACATGCGCATGGCGCAGGCAGGCCCGAGCGCCGCGGACATCGTGAACCGTTTCAAGCCCGGCGATCTGGCCCGCATCTTCGGCCTGCTTGGCGAGGAACGCCACGCCGGACGAATCGCCCGGATGATCGAGAAGCGCCGCGAAAAGCATCCCTTCGAGCGGACCCTCGATCTGGCCGACGCCATCGAGACGCATGTCGGGCGCAAGCCCGGCGACAGGATTCACCCGGCCACGCGGGTCTTCCAGGCGTTGCGCATCTTCGTCAACGACGAACTCGGTGAACTGGCTCGCGCTCTCTTTGCCGCCGAACGCGTGCTTAGGCCGGGCGGCAGGCTTGCGGTCGTCACGTTCCATTCGCTGGAGGACCGTATCGTCAAGCGCTTCATTGCCGACCGTTCCGGCAACCCCGCCGGTTCGCGCTACCTGCCGCAGACGCAGGAGAAGGCCGCCACGTTCGAGAAGCGCGGTGGCGCGATCGGGCCGGGAGAGGCCGAGACCGAGGCCAATCCGCGAGCGCGTTCCGCCAAGCTTCGTGTCGCCGTCCGCACCGACGTCGCGGCGCGCGTTAGCGATCTTTCGATCTTCGGCCTGCCGAAACTTCCCGATGTCAGCGTCCCGGTGGAGAGGTAATTTCCCGTGTTTCGTACCACCGACATAGTCCTCATCGCCGCGATGGTCGCGGCTGCGGCGTTTACCTACAAGACCAAGCACGAGGCGGAGGACCGTCAGGTGGCGCTGCGCAAGATCGAGCAGCAGATACGCTTCGAGGAAGACACGCTCGACCTTCTCAAGGCAGACTGGAGCCTGCTCACCCAGCCGTCTCGATTGCAGAAGCTGACCGAAACCTACAAGGACGAACTGGCCCTCCAGCCTCTCGAGGCGCGCCAGATCGTCGGGCTCGACGAGTTGCCCGCCAAGCCGCTCACCATCGAGGACCTTTCCAGCCAGACTCTCGGCGGCATGGCTGAAAGCGCCCAGCCGACCGGAAAAGACAACATAGTCACCGGGGGCATCGTGCAGTGATCCCGTTCTTGCGCAAACGTCGTAAATCCGCTGACGAGGCGTCGTCCATAGTAGTCGATGGTTCACGCAAGTCGACTGGCGGCAAGCAGAAGAACCGCGTCATCATGACGATGGCGGTATTCTTCGCCATCTACGGTGCGATCGCGGGCCGGCTTGTCTATCTCGGACTTCTGGACCCCGAGAGCGGTGGTCCGCCGGAAAGCAGGGTCACTGCCTCGCGGCCAGACATCGTGGATCGCAATGGCGAGGTACTCGCCACCGATATCAAGACGGCTTCTCTCTTTGCCGAGCCGCGCCGCATCGTCGATGCCGACGAGGTCATCGAGAAGCTGTCGACCGTGCTGCCAGACATCAATGTGGAGCAGACCTATCACAAGCTGAAGAGTGGGGCGGGTTTCGTCTGGCTGAAGCGACAGCTGACGCCGCGCCAGCAGGCGGAAATTTTCCAGCTCGGTCTTCCTGGCATCGGCTTCCGCACCGAGAAGCGCCGCTTCTATCCGGCCGGCGAAACGATTTCGCACATCATCGGCCTGACCAACATCGACAACCAGGGCATTTCGGGGCTCGAGAAGTACATCGACGATCAGGGGCTGGCCGACCTGCAGGCGTCCGGCCTGGCGATCGCCAAGGATTTGAAGCCGGTCAAGCTGTCGGTCGATTTGCGCGTCCAGCATATCGTGCACGACGAGATCTCCCAGGCGCTGGAGCGTTATCACGCCATAGCCGCCGGCGCTGTCGTCCTGAACGCCAAGACCGGCGAGGTCGTCGCGATGGCGTCCGTGCCGGACTACGATCCCAACAACCCCTACAATGCCCATGAGAAGGATCGGCTCAACCGCATGTCGGCCGGCGTCTACGAAATGGGCTCGACCATCAAGAGCTTCACCACCGCGATGGCGCTTGATTCCGGCCTCGCCAATCTCGAAAGCCGCTTCGACGCCTCGCGCCCGCTGAGAATCGGGCGCTTCACCATCAAGGACTTTCACGGCAAGGGCCGTGTGCTGACCCTGCCGGAAGTGTTCATCTATTCCTCCAACATCGGCTCCGCCAAGGAAGCCGACATGGTAGGCATAGAGGGACACCGGGAATTCCTTAAGCGTCTGGGCCTGCTCGACCGCCTGCGCACCGAACTGCCGGAGGTCGCCAGCCCGACCGAGCCGAAGGAATGGAAGAAGGTCCATTCGATCACGATCTCCTTCGGCCACGGCATGTCCACCACGCCGTTGCAGACGGCTGTCGGCGCCGCCGCCCTGATGAACGGTCGACTTCTTCCGCCGACCTTCCTGCCGCGAACGGAAGCCGAGGCTGCGGAGATCGGCGAGCAGGTCGTCAAGGAGAGCACCGTCGAGCAGATGCGTTATCTTTACCGGCTGAATGCCGAAAAGGGTTCCGGAAAGAGGGCCGAGGTTCCCGGTTTCCGCGTCGGCGGCAAGACTGGAACCGCCGAGAAGGTCGTCAATGGCCGCTATTCCAGCGACAAGCGGTTCAACGCCTTCCTCGCCGCCTTTCCAATGGACAACCCGCAATATATCGTGCTGTCCGTTATCGACGAGCCGAAGCCGGAAAAGCCTGGAATGGCGGCGACATCCGGCCTGAATGCGGCCCCGATCGTAGCCAACATCATCCGCCGTTCGGGCGTCCTGCTTGGCGTTACGCCGGAGTTCGGCCATGAAAGCGCCGCGACGGTCGTTTCCTATCAGTGATTCTGGGGAAAGCCTGTTTTGACAATTTTTGATCGGACATTGCGCTAGATGAAGCTCGACGACCTTGCCGGCCTGCTTGGTGCCCAAGGCGGCACATCTGCCGCCGAGGTCACTGCGGTGACTTCTGATTCGCGCAAAGTCACGCCCGGCACGGTCTTCGTCGCCGTCGTGGGAACGAAGGCCGACGGCTCGGCCTATGCCGCGGATGCGGCTCGGCGCGGCGCGGCTGCAATTGTCGCCGCCAGCGGTGCCTCCGTCGATTCAGGCGCGATCCCGGTCTTTCACGTTGACGATCCCCGGCTGGCCCTGGCCCGGCTCGCCGCGAAGATCTACCCGCGCCAGCCCGAAACGATGGTGGCGGTGACGGGCACCAGCGGCAAGACCTCGGTTGCCGCCTTCACCCGCCAGATCTGGGAGCATGAAGGCCATGCCGCCGCCAGCATCGGCACCACGGGCGTCGTGGCTCCGGGACGCAACGAATACGGCTCGCTCACCACGCCCGATCCTGTTGCCCTGCACCAGCTCCTGACGGAGCTTGCCGACGCGGGCGTCAGCCATGCGGCGATGGAAGCTTCAAGCCACGGGCTGGACCAGCGCCGGCTCGACGGCGTGCGTCTTTCGGCTGGCGGTTTCACCAATCTCGGCCGCGACCACATGGATTATCATCCGACGGTCGAGGACTATCACCGCGCCAAGCTGCGGCTGTTCGATACGCTCCTGCCGAAGGGCGCGCCCGCCGTCATCTTCGCGGACGACCAGTGGTCGCAGGCGACGATAGACGCTGCGAAGGCTGCCGGCCTGAAGGTTCTCACCGTCGGCCGGCGCGGCGATTTTCTCACGCTCAAGCGCGTCGAACACGAGCGCTATCGTCAGCGCGCGGAGATCGTCGCTGACGGTGTTGTGCACGAGATCGACCTGCCGCTGGCAGGCGATTTCCAGATATTCAACGCACTGGTCGCCGCCGGCCTTGCTGCCGCCACCGGAACGCCGGTCGGCAAGGCGCTCGCCGCGCTGGAAGACCTCAAGGGCGCGCCGGGTCGCCTTGATCTTGTCGGCACCACGCCGGGCGGCGCGCCCGCCTATGTCGACTATGCCCACAAGCCTGACGCCCTGGAGAATGTGTTGTCTTCCGTCAGGCCCTTCACGACCGGTCGCGTTGTGGTCGTTTTTGGCTGCGGTGGCGACCGTGATCGCGGCAAGCGCCCGATCATGGGGGAGATCGCAACCCGTCTCGCGGACGTCGTCATCGTCACCGACGACAACCCGCGCTCGGAGGACCCGGCCACGATCCGCAGTGCGATCCTCGCTGCTGCCCCTCGCGCGATCGAAATCGGCGATCGCCACGAGGCGATCCGGCAAGGCGTGGCTGTGCTCAGGCCGGGCGACACACTCATCGTTGCCGGAAAGGGACATGAGGAGGGCCAGACCGTCGGCGATGTCACCTTGCCGTTCTCCGATCATGAGGAAGTCCGCAAGGCATTGAAGGAATTCGCGACATGACCGCGCTCTGGCTGCCCGACGAACTGGTTAGCGCGACTGGCGGCCGTCCGCTCGGGACAATGCCGCGGGCGATCACCGGTGTCTCCATCGACACGCGCAGTCTCGTGCCCGGCGACGCATTCTTTGCCATCCGTGGCGAGGCTATGGACGGGCACGACTTCGCCACCGCTGCCGTCAAGGCTGGCGCCAGCCTGCTGGTGGTGGCGGAAGGCAAGCTTCCTGCACTCGGCCGGCTGACCGCGCCCATGATCGTCGTGCCGGATGTGCTTGTCGCGCTGGAACGGGCAGGTGCTGCTGCGCGCGCCCGCGCCCGCGCCAGGATCATCGCGGTCACGGGTTCGGCTGGGAAGACCTCCACCAAGGAGGCGCTGCGCCATTGCCTTTCTGCTGTCGGCAAGGTCCATGCATCGGCGGCCTCGTTCAACAATCATTGGGGCGTGCCGCTGACGCTGGCGCGCATGCATGCGGATTGCGACTACGCGATCTTCGAGATCGGCATGAACCATGAGGGCGAGATTCGCCCGCTGGTGAACATGGTCAGGCCGCACGTCGCGATTGTCACGCTCATCGCGGCAGCCCATCTCGGACATTTTCGGTCGCTTGACGACATCGCGCGCGCCAAGGCGGAGATATTCGAGGGTATCGAACCGGGTGGCGCGGCGCTGATCAACCGGGATGACGAGCGTTGGGGCCTGCTTGCCAAGATCGCTGGTCAACTCGCGGTCGGCAGGATTGCAGGTTTTGGCGAAAGCGAGGCGGCGGACTACCGCCTGACCAACCTTTCGCTGCATGCCGACCACTCACTCATTTCCGCTCTGGTCGCTGGCAGGGAAGTTGCTGCCCGCATAGGCGCTCCCGGTCGTCACGTCGTCCAGAATGCGCTTGCGGTTCTGGGTGCCGCCGATCTGGTTGGCGCGGATGTCGAGAAGGTCGCGCTGGCGCTCGCAACCCTTTCGGCGGAACCTGGTCGCGGCAAGCGTCACACGCTGAGGCATCCTGACGGCCCGATCACCCTGATCGACGAAAGCTATAACGCCAACCCGGCTTCGATGAAGGCGGCGCTCTCGCTGCTAGACGCCACGCCTGTAAACGGCAAGGGACGTCGCATCGCTGTATTGGGCGACATGCTGGAGCTGGGCGTGCATTCTGCGGCGCTACATGCCGGCCTTGCGGACCTCATCGCGGGGACCCGCACCGATGTGACCCTGCTCGCGGGACCGGAGATGAAGTCGCTTGCCGAGGCGCTTCCCGAGGGCATGTCTTTCGAGTATCGCAGAGGTGCCGATGAGCTGAAGCCCGTCCTGATCGATATCGTCCGTCCGGGCGACGTGGTCATGATCAAGTCGTCCAAGGGGATTGGCTTCTCAAAGCTCGTCGACGCGCTTATCCGCCAGTTTCCGGCCGGCGCGGGCAGCGCCACGCCGTCCTGATCGTCCGGGGGGACTTCAAGCATGCTCACGCTTCTCGTTGCTTTCGCCGATGACGTCTCGGCGTTCAACGTCTTCCGCTACATCACGTTCCGGACAGGCGGCGCGCTCATCACGTCCGCGCTGATCGTCTTTATATTCGGGCCGGCCATCATCTCGTCGCTGCGCGTCAGGCAGGGCAAGGGACAGCCCATCCGTGCCGACGGTCCGCAGACCCATTTCAAGAAGGCCGGCACGCCCACCATGGGCGGACTGATGATCCTCACCGGCATTCTCGGGTCGAGCCTTTTGTGGGCGAACATATACAGCGTCTATGTCTGGGTCGTGCTGATGGTGACGGTCGGCTTCGGCGCGATCGGCTTCTATGACGATTATCTCAAGGTGACCAAGCAGTCGCATCTCGGCTTTTCCGGCAAGGCACGCCTCGCCACCGAATTCGTCATCGCCGCCGTTGCCGCCTACATCATCATGAACGCCGGACAGGAGCCGTTCTCGTCCTCGCTGACATTTCCCTTCGTGAAAGACCTGATCATCAATCTGGGCTGGTTCTTCATCCCCTTCGCCTGTGTGGTCATTGTCGGTGCGGGCAATGCGGTCAACCTGACCGACGGTCTCGACGGTCTGGCAATTGTGCCCATCATGATCGCTGCGGCGTCTTTCGGCGTCATCGCCTATCTGTCGGGCAACGCCGTCTTCGCCGAATATCTCCAGATCCACTTCGTTCCCGGCACGGGCGAGCTTGCGGTCGTTCTCGGCGCGGTGATAGGCGCGGGCCTTGGCTTCCTCTGGTTCAACGCGCCGCCCGCCGCCATCTTCATGGGCGACACCGGCTCGCTGGCAATGGGCGGCCTGATCGGTACGATCGCCGTGGCCACCAAGCACGAGATCGTGCTCGCCATCATCGGCGGCCTCTTTGTCATGGAGGCGCTGTCCGTCATTATCCAGGTCGGCTTCTTCAAGATGACCGGCAAGCGCGTCTTCCTGATGGCGCCCATACACCACCATTTCGAGAAGCTCGGCTGGACCGAGAGCCAGGTCGTGATCCGTTTCTGGATCATCGCCGTCATTCTGGCGCTCATCGGCCTATCGAGCCTCAAGTTGCGATAGGAAAAGTCAGCCATGATCCCGGCCCGTTCCTTCGGCGGCAAGCGTGTCGCACTTTTCGGCCTCGGGGGCTCGGGCATGGCAACGGCACTCGCACTCAAGGCGGGCGGTGCTGACGTCCTTGCATGGGACGACAATCCTGACAGCGTGGCGAAGGCTGCCGGCGAGGGTATTCCGACGGCAGACCTCAGGTCTGCCGACTGGAGCGGCTTTGCTTCCTTCGTTCTGTCGCCCGGCGTGCCGCTCACCCACCCCAAGCCGCACTGGACCGTTGAACTCGCGCGGGGCGCAGGCGTGGAGATCATAGGCGATGTCGAGCTGTTTTGCCGCGAGCGTGCGCTTCAGGCTCCCGACGCGCCTTTCATCGCGATCACCGGCACCAACGGCAAGTCGACGACCACCGCGCTGACCGCGCATATCCTGAAGGCCGCCGGCCGCGACGCCCAGATGGGCGGCAATATCGGGCGCGCCGTGATGACCCTCGATCCGATCAGGCCCGACCGCTTCTATGTGGTCGAGTGTTCGTCTTACCAGATCGACCTTGCGCCCTCTATCAATCCGACTGCGGGTATCCTCCTCAACCTGACGCCTGATCATCTCGACCGCCACGGCACGATGCAGCATTACGCGGCCATCAAGGAGCGCCTGGTCGCCGGCAGCGACACGGCCATCATAGGCGTCGACGACAGCTATTGCGTGCAGATCGCTGACCGGCTGGAACGCGCCGGACGCCATGTCGTCCGCATCTCCAAGCGATTGCAGATCACGGACGGCTATTTCGCCGATGGCACGGACCTGATGGAGGCCGAACACGGCCGCTACAACCGTGTCGGCTTCCTCGAGGGCATCGGGTCGCTGCGCGGCCAGCACAACGCGCAAAACGCACTTGCCGCCGTCGCGGCCTGCCTCAAGGTCAGGCTGGACCTCGGCGAGATCCAGTCTGGGCTGGAGAGCTTTCCCGGCCTTGCCCACCGCATGGAACAGGTCGGCAGGAAGGGCCACGTGCTTTTCGTCAACGACTCCAAGGCCACCAATGCGGATGCGGCCGCGCCCGCGTTGTCGTCGTTCCCGCGCATATACTGGATTGCCGGCGGCCTTCCCAAGGAAGGCGGCATTGAATCCCTTCGCGGCTATTTCCCGCGCATCGCCAAGGCATATCTGATTGGCGAGGGCGCTCCGGCCTTCTCGGTCACGCTTGGCGAATCCGTCCCCTATGAGATTTCCGGGACGCTGGACGCCGCTGTCGAACATGCGGCCGCCGATGCGGCTGCGGATACCGCCGGCGAGGCGGTCGTTCTGCTTTCGCCAGCCTGCGCCAGTTTCGACCAGTTCAAGAATTTCGAGGTTCGGGGCGAAGCGTTCCGGCAAGCTGTCGGTAACATTGCCGGCGTAGAATCCATCGGTGGGAAAACGCTATGATTCGATCTGGCTGCCCCGCGCCGCAACCCGGATACAGGATGCTCCGATGAAAAGCCGCCTCGACACAAGCCCCGTCGCCACCTGGTGGTGGACCGTCGATCGCTGGTTTCTTGCGGCATTCCTGTCGCTGATGGGGCTTGGCATCGTGCTTTCCTTCGCCGCCAGCCCGGCGGTCGCCGAGCGCATCGGTCTCGACAGCTTCCATTTCGCGACGCGCCAGATCGTCTACATGATCCCGGCCGTTATCGCGCTGCTGGCCGTCTCCTTCCTGAGTCCCCGGCAGATACGCCGCTTCTCCCTGCTTATGCTCGGCCTGATGCTGCTGCTGATGATCGCGGTCCTGTTCATCGGTGTCGAGGTCAAGGGCGCGCACCGCTGGCTCTCCATCGCGGGCGTGTCCATTCAGCCTTCCGAGTTCCTGAAGCCGGCTTTCGTTGTCATCTGTGCATGGCTCTTTGCCGAGCATCGCCGGCAGCCCGACATTCCGGGCAATCTCTTTGCCGTGATGCTTCTCGGCGTCGTGATAGCGCTTCTTCTTGCACAGCCCGACGTCGGGCAGACCACGCTCGTGCTCGGCACATGGGGCGTGATGTTCTTCATGGCCGGAATGCCGTGGCTTTGGATCGTCATCATCGGCGGGATGGCTGTTGCGGGCGCTGTCGGCGCCTACACGATCTTCCCGCATGTGGCAGGCCGCATCGACCGTTTCATGACCGGTGAGGGCGACACCTTCCAGGTCGACATGGGGCGCGATGCGGTCATCAACGGCGGCTGGTTCGGCGTCGGGCCGGGTGAGGGCACGATCAAGCGCCTCATCCCGGACAGCCATGCCGACTTCGTCTTTTCGGTCGCCGGCGAGGAGTTCGGCATTGTGCTCTGCCTCCTCATCATGTCGCTGTTTGCCTTCATCGTACTGCGCGGGCTGATGACCGCCCTCAAGGAGGAGGACGATTTTACCCGCTTTGCCGTTGCCGGCCTCGTCGTGGTGTTCGGCTTCCAGTCGGTCATCAACATGGGCGTGAACCTTCAGCTCATGCCCGCCAAGGGCATGACGCTTCCTTTCATCTCCTATGGCGGCTCCTCGCTCATCGCCATCGCCATCTCGATGGGCATGGTCCTGGCGCTGACGCGTCGCAAACCCGAAAGGCGCAAGACCGTCGCTTTCGAGCGCACACGCGGCAACATGATCCCGGCGGAGTAGCCAGACGATCATGCCGAAAGGGACAATCCTTCTCGCAGCTGGCGGCACCGGCGGACATCTGTTTCCGGCGGAGGCGCTGGCGCACGAGATGATCGGGCGCGGCTGGAAGGTGCATCTGGCGACCGATGATCGCGCGGAACGCTTCGCCGGTCATTTTCCCGCCGCTGAGGTGCATCCCGTCGCATCCGCCACGTTCGGTTCGAAGAATCCCATCGCCCTGGCGAAATCCTTCCTCACCATCTGGCGCGGTGTCCGCCAGTCCTCGCAGGTGATCAACCGCATCAGGCCCGAGGTGGTCGTAGGGTTCGGCGGCTATCCGACTGTGCCTCCGCTCTATGCCGCCACCAGGCGTGGCGTCCCGACCATCATCCATGAACAGAACGCCGTCATGGGGCGCGCCAACAAGGCGCTTGCCGCAAGGGTCACGGCGGTCGCAGGCGGCTTCCTGCCCGAAGACAAGGGTGCATACGCGTCCAAGACCTTCATCACGGGCAATCCGGTCCGGCCAGCGGTGTTGCAGGCAGCCGCGACGCCATACGCGCCGGCACGTCCCGGTGAGATGTTCCGGCTGCTTGTGTTCGGCGGAAGCCAGGGCGCGCAGTTCTTTTCCGATGCGATTCCGGCCGCGATCGCCGCTTTGCCGGCGGAGCTGCGCACACACCTGCTCGTCACCCAACAGGCCCGCGCCGACGATGTGGGGCGCGTCAAGGCTGCCTATGCCGAACTTGGCATGGTGCCGGAGGTATTGCCCTTCTTCACCGACATGGCCGCGCGCATCGCTGCCGCCAATCTGGTCATTTCCCGCTCGGGCGCTTCGACAGTGTCGGAGATCGCCGTGATCGGCAGGCCTGCCTTCCTCGTCCCCTATCCCTATGCGCTGGATCACGACCAGGCGGCCAATGCCGCGGCGCTTGCGGCTGCCGGGGGAGCGGAGCTGCATCCGCAATCCACGCTTTCGACCGAACGTCTGGCTTCCCTCATCGGCGATGCCATTTCGCAGCCCGAAAGGCTCGAATCGATGGCTTCGGCGGCCAAATCCGCGGGAAAACCGGATGCCGCGCGGTTGCTCGCCGACCTTGCAGAGGCTATTGCCTCGGGCAAATCGGTCGAGGAATTCAAGAAGGGATCACGGTCATGAAGATGCCGCAGACCATCGGGCTGGTGCACTTCATTGGCATCGGCGGCATCGGCATGAGCGGCATTGCCGAGGTGTTGCACAATCTCGGCTACAAGGTGCAGGGCTCCGACCAGGCCGAAAGCGCCAACATCCAGCGCCTGCGCGAAAAGGGCATCGAGTGCTTTGTCGGCCATGCCGCCGAAAACCTCGGGGCGGCGGAAGTCGTGGTTGTTTCCACGGCTATCAAGAAGTCCAATCCCGAGCTGAAGGCCGCGCGCGAAAAGCTCCTGCCCATCGTGCGCCGTGCCGAGATGCTGGCCGAGCTCATGCGCTTCCGCAACGCGGTCGCCATCGGCGGGACGCACGGCAAGACCACCACCACATCGATGATCGCCACCTTGCTCGACGCCGGCGGGCTCGATCCCACGGTTGTCAATGGCGGCATCATCAACGCCTATGGCACCAATGCGCGCATGGGTGCTGGCGAGTGGATGGTCGTCGAGGCCGACGAAAGCGACGGCACCTTTCTCAAGCTTCCGGCCGATATCGCAGTCGTCACCAACATCGACCCGGAGCATCTCGACCACTACGGCACCTTCGACCACGTGCGCGATGCCTTCCGCCAGTTTGTCGAAAACGTGCCGTTCTACGGCTTCGGCGTCATGTGCACCGATCATCCCGAAGTGCAGGCGATGGTCGCGCGCATCGAGGATCGCCGCATCATCACCTATGGCGCGAACGCCCAGGCCGACGTTCGCTTCACCAACCACCGCATGCAAGGCGCAACGTCGCTCTTCGATGTCTCGATCCGCAACCGCAAGACCGGCGAAGACACGCTGATCGCAGACCTTGCCCTGCCCATGCCCGGCCGTCACAACGTCTCGAACGCGACGGCGGCCATCGCGGTCGCGCACGAGCTTGGAATACCCGCTGACGCCATCCGGCGCGGCCTGTCCGCCTTCGGCGGCGTCAAGCGCCGCTTCACCCACACCGGCTCGTGGAACGGGGTCGAGATCTTCGACGATTACGGCCACCATCCGGTCGAGATCAAGGCGGTTCTGAAAGCGGCCCGCGACGCAACGGCTGGCCGCGTCATCGCGATTGCCCAGCCGCACCGCTACACCCGTCTGCGCGACCTCTTCGACGAGTTTTCCGCCTGCTTCAACGATGCCAACACGGTCGCCATCGCGCCGGTCTATGCGGCCGGCGAGGACCCGATCGACGGCATCAATTCGGAAAAGCTCGTGCATCGCATCCGCTCGGGCGGCCATCGCGACGCACGCTATCTGGCCGACGCTTCCGCCATCGCGCCGATGGTGCGCGAGCTTGCCCGGCCGGGCGATTTCGTCGTCTTCCTCGGTGCGGGCAACATCACGCAGTGGGCCTATGCGCTGCCCAAGGAACTCGCCGCCGGCGGCGGCCCTGCCGGCGGGGACACTGCATGATCAGGGGCGAAGCGCTTCTTGCCCGCCTCGGTGATCGGCTGAAAGACATTCGCGGCCGCATCACGCCGAACGCGGAGATGGACAAGATCACCTGGTTTCGCGCCGGTGGGCCGGCCGAGGCGCTTTACCAGCCTGCCGACGAGGACGATCTCGCCGTCTTTCTGAAGGCCGTTCCGCAAGATGTACCCCTGACCGTCGTGGGTATCGGCTCGAACCTCCTCGTGCGCGAGGGTGGCATACCGGGCTTCGTCATCCGGCTTTCGGCCAAAGGCTTCGGCGAGGCCGAGCTGATCACACCGACGCGCATCAGGGCTGGCGCCGCCATCCCCGACAAGCGTGTCGCCGCGCTGGCCTATGAGGCCGGCCTGGGAGGCTTCCATTTCTATCACGGCATACCGGGCGGCATTGGCGGAGCGCTGCGCATGAATGCCGGTGCAAACGGCGTGGAGACGCGCGAGCGTGTCGTCGAGGTTCGCGCGCTCGATCGCCAGGGCAACGTGCACACCCTTTCCAACGAGGAGATGGGCTACGCGTATCGCCATTCCTCCGCGCCTTCCGAGCTGATCTTCGTGTCCGCGATCTTCGAGGGCTATCCGGAGGACAAGGACAGGATCAAGGCTGACATGGATGCCGTGCAGCATCATCGAGAGACGGTCCAGCCGATCCGGGAGAAGACCGGTGGCTCTACCTTCAAGAATCCCGAAGGCACGTCTGCCTGGAAGGAGATCGACAAGGCCGGTTGCCGCGGTCTGATGATCGGCGGCGCGCAGATGTCGCCCATGCACTGCAACTTCATGATCAATACCGGCAATGCCACCGGCTACGATCTGGAATATCTCGGCGAGACTGTGCGGGCCCGCGTGCTGGAGGCGTCCGGGATAAGGCTCCAGTGGGAGATCAAGCGCATCGGTCTGTTCAAGCCCGGTCGCGAGGTGCAGGAGTTTCTGGGTCAGCTTCTTTGATGTCTTGAATCATCGTCTTTGCACGCTGATTCATGGTTTCGCGCTAAGCCTCTGTTCCTGAATCGAATTCCCGAATCCTTCGCGTTGGGGAGCCGTTTTTGTCGGCTGCTGGCCTTTGATGGTGATGATTTGCGCAGGCCCTTTGGGGCCTGCGCAAATCTATGCCGCAAGCACCGACAGTCGCGCCTGCTGCGCTTCCTGAGTCAAAAAAGTCATAGCCGAATCGGGAAATTACGGGCCTGTGATTTAGGTGCTTGCGCCTGAGTCAACTCTCTGATTCTTTCGGTTAACAGCGTTTCCTGATTTGAGTCGGCCGCGTCGTTTCGTCCGGGCAGTTTCGCCGGAGGACTCGGACTCTGCCCGAAGACGGGGAGCGCGCTGCGAGGGGATTTGCAGGGCGAATGAAGTCGAAGCACGTTGCGGTGTTGATGGGAGGGTTTTCGTCGGAGCGACCGGTGTCGCTTTCGTCGGGAAAAGCCTGCGCCGACACGCTCGAGGCTGAAGGCTATCGGGTCACCCGTGTCGATGTCGATCGCAATGTCGGTTCGGTGCTCGCTGAGCTCCGGCCCGATGTGGCATTCAACGCGCTGCATGGCCCCTACGGCGAGGACGGTACCATCCAGGGCGTCCTCGAATATCTCGATATTCCCTACACCCATTCCGGGGTGCTCGCCTCGGCTCTGGCCATGAACAAGATCCAGGCCAAGAAGGTCGCCAAGACTGCCGGCATTCCGGTAGCGGAATCGAAGATCGTCAACCGCTTTCATGTCACCGACAAGCATCCGATGCCTGCGCCCTATGTGGTGAAGCCGGTCAATGAGGGGTCGAGCTTTGGCGTCGTGATCGTGAAAGAGGATCGCTCGCATCCGCCTCAGGTCATCTCGTCGTCCGAATGGCGCTACGGCGATACGGTCATGGTCGAGCGTTACGTCTATGGTCGCGAACTGAC
Organism: Rhizobiaceae bacterium; assembly: GCA_019635775.1. Taxonomy (GTDB): domain Bacteria; phylum Pseudomonadota; class Alphaproteobacteria; order Rhizobiales; family Rhizobiaceae; genus Mesorhizobium_K. The sequence continues at coordinate 339,101 of JAHBYU010000001.1, forward strand.
CTGCGCGGTCATGGGCGATGTCGCGCTTGGCGTGTGCGAGATCATCCCGACCGGTCATGCCTTCTACGACTACGACTCCAAATATGTCCCCGGCGGATCAAAACATGAGATACCGGCTAAAATTTCACTAAATATTTACCAAAAGATACAGACACTAGCCCTGAAGGCACACCAAGCAATCGGCTGCCGGGGCGTTTCCCGATCGGACTTCCGTTACGACGATCGCCATTCGGAAAATGGCGAGCTCATCTGGCTCGAAGTCAACACCCAGCCCGGCATGACTCCGACGTCGCTCGTGCCCGAAATAGCCGCGCAAGCGGGGCATTCGTTTGGTGAATTGTTGAGTTGGATGGTGGAGGACGCTTCGTGTTCGCGTTGAGGTCCGATCATGACGGGGGCGCCGGCCCGGTCCGGCCCGCGCTGTTCGGCGTTTCCCTGCCGGTCGATCGTTTCGTGCTGCCGCGCTTCATGCGTCGGCCTGCGCGCTTCATCACCCGATTCTGCGAAGGCGAGTATCAGCTGCCGCGCCATTTCGGCGTTGCGGCTTGTGCGGTCTTTCTCTCGGGCAGTGTCGTCTACGGCGCCTGGCTTGGTGGCCAGATCCCTGCTGCTGCCCAGGCGGTTACGGCGCGCCTCGGATTTGCCGTCGATCAGGTCCGCGTCTCGGGCAACAGCCAGACCTCCGAGATCGACATATTGCAGGAACTCGATCTGAGTGGCTGGACATCCCTCGTGGGGTTCGATGCGGAAGCTGCGCGCGAGCGCATCGCTTCGCTTCCCTGGGTCAAGGTGGCTGCGGTCCGGAAGGTCTATCCGGATGAGATCGAAGTGCGGATTGAGGAGCGCGAGCCCTTCGCGATCTGGCAGCGCGGCAGCCGGCTTGCGATCATCGAGCGCGATGGACGCATCATCACCGATTTTGACGCCAACCGGCATTCGGTGCTTCCGCTGGTGGTCGGCGACGGCGCGGAGAAGGGGGCCGCCTTCATCGCGAAAATTGAGGCGCATCCCGAACTCTCATCGCGGGTCAAGGGTTTCGTCCGTGTTGCCGATCGCCGCTGGGACATCCGGCTGGAAAACGGCATCACCATCCGCCTTCCGGAGCGTGGCGAAGACAAGGCCCTGGAGGAGGTTCTTCGGCTTGACCGAGAGAACGGCCTCCTGTCTCGAGACATCGCTGTCGTCGATCTTCGCCTTGAAGATCGTCTGGTGGTCGGGCTGACGCCCGAAGCGATGGAGCGTCGCACGGCTCAGCTTGCCGAGCAGGCAAAGGCCGCCAGGAAGAAGCCGGGGAAAAGCATATGAGCTGGCTTGGCGGACAGAAGGCCTCTTCGCAGCGTTCCGGCATACTCACCGTTCTTGACGTCGGTTCCAGCAAGGTGTGCTGCATCATCGCCCGGCTGAGCCCACGCGAGGCGAGCCCGGTGTTGCGCGGCCGCACCCACGAGATCAGGATCATCGGCATCGGTCACCAGAAATCGCATGGCGTGAAGTCGGGCGTGGTGGTCGATCTCAATCGCGCCGAGCATGCGATCCGGCTGGCTGTCGATGCGGCCGAGCGCATGGCTGGCCTCACCGTCGATTCCCTTATCGTCAATCTCACGGCAGGCCGTCTCAAGAGCGCGACCTATTCGGCCACGATCAATCTCGGTGGCCATGAAGTCGAGACTGCCGACATCAAGCGTGTCCTGGCCGCTGGCGCCAAGCAGGCGCTCAAGGCCGAGCGGGAGGTGGTGCATTCGCTTCCTGTCAGTTTCTCGCTCGATGGCGAGCGAGGCGTGCGCGATCCGCGCGGCATGGTGGGCGATACGCTCGGCGTCGACATGCATGTGCTGACCGGAGACACCGCGCCACTGCGTAATCTGGAGCTTGCCATCAACCGGGCTCATCTGTCCGTCGAGCGGATGGTCGCCACGCCTTACGCCAGCGGGCTTTCTTCCCTCGTCGACGATGAACTGGAAATGGGCGCGGCCTGCATCGACATGGGCGGCGGCACCACAACCATCTCGGTTTTCGCCGACGGCAAGTTCGTCTTCGGCGACGCCGTTCCCGTTGGCGGCAATCATGTCACCATGGATATGGCCAAGGGGCTTTCGGCGCGGCTGGAGCATGCCGAGCGGCTCAAGGTCATGCACGGTTCGGCGCTGCCCGGCAGCGCCGATGACCGCGAGACGATCACCATACAACCGATGGGCAATGACGATGGCGAGGTCCCGCTTCAGGTGCCGCGGTCCGTCATGACGCGCATCATTCGCGCGCGCGTCGAGGAAACGCTCGAGATCGTCCGCGATCGGCTTGGCAAATCCGGTTTTGGCGCTGCCGTCGGCAAGCGCGTCGTGCTCACGGGCGGCGCGTCCCAGCTTCAGGGTCTGCCTGAGGCGGCACGCAGGATTCTTGGTCGCAACGTTCGCATCGGCCGGCCGCTTGGCGTGGCGGGTCTGCCCGAGGCTGCCAAGGGACCGGCCTTCGCTGCGGCGGTTGGCCTCATGATCTATCCGCAGGTGGCGGGCTTCGAAAGCCGTGAGGGACGGCTTGCGTCGAGGCTGCGTATGACCGGCACCGGTGGGCGGTTCAACCGCATGAGTCAGTGGATAAGAGACAGTTTTTAATCAGGGGATAGCCCCGTAACGGCCGTGATGGCGACACGGCGGGAAAGGCAAAGGACGAGGACAGGACCATGACCATCAATCTGCAGAAGCCCGACATCACAGAATTGAAGCCACGCATCACCGTCTTCGGCGTCGGTGGCGGTGGCGGTAACGCCGTCAACAACATGATCACGGCCGGGCTTCGCGGCGTCGAGTTCGTGGTCGCCAATACCGATGCGCAGGCGTTGACCATGTCCAAGTCCGAGCGGCTGATCCAGCTCGGCGCGCATGTCACCGAGGGTCTCGGTGCAGGCTCGCAGCCCGAGGTCGGTCGCGCCGCCGCCGAGGAATGCATCGACGAGATCATGGACCACCTGTCCAACACGCATATGTGCTTCGTCACCGCCGGCATGGGCGGCGGCACTGGCACGGGCGCTGCGCCTGTCGTTGCGCGTGCTGCCCGCGAGAAGGGCATCCTAACCGTCGGCGTCGTCACCAAGCCCTTCCATTTCGAAGGCCAGCGCCGGATGAAGACCGCTGACACCGGTATCGAGGAACTGCAGAAATGCGTCGATACCCTGATCGTCATTCCAAACCAGAACCTGTTCCGCCTCGCCAACGACAAGACCACCTTCGCCGATGCCTTCGCCATGGCTGACCAGGTGCTCTATTCCGGCGTCGCCTGCATCACCGACCTGATGGTCAAGGAAGGCCTGATCAACCTCGACTTCGCCGACGTCCGTTCGGTGATGCGCGAGATGGGCAAGGCGATGATGGGCACCGGAGAGGCTTCCGGCGAGGGCAGGGCGATGGCCGCTGCCGAGGCCGCGATCGCCAACCCGCTGCTTGACGAGACCTCTATGAAGGGCGCCAAGGGCCTGCTTATCTCGATCACCGGCGGTCGTGACCTCACCCTCTTCGAGGTTGACGAGGCGGCGACGCGCATCCGCGAGGAAGTGGACCAGGACGCCAACATCATCCTCGGCGCGACCTTCGACGAGGAACTGGAAGGCGTGATCCGCGTGTCGGTCGTGGCGACCGGCATCGACAAGTCCGCCGAGCAGATCGCGGCCGCGCCGATCCAGATCCGTCAGGCTCCTGCAAAGTCGGCTCCGCAGCAGCCCCAGCCGCAGCCGCAACGTCCCGTTGCCGCGCCTGTCACGGAGCTTCGCACCACGCAGCAGACCGTCGTGCAGGTCGAGGCTCCCGCCGCGGCCGATCCGGTTGCCGACGCCATTCGTCAGGCCGAGATCAACGCGGCCGTCATGGCTGCCGCGCGCCCGGCGCTCCAGCCTGCTCCGCAGCCGGTGGACGACTTCCAGCCGACCAGCCGGATCTTCCAGCAGCCGCAGCCGGTGCCGGTGCAGCAGCCCCGTCCGGTAGCCGCCGCGCCCGCGCCGGAGATGAGGCCCGCCCCGGTCCAGCAGCCGGCTCAGGCTGCTCCGCGCATGCCAAAGGTCGAGGACTTCCCGCCGGTCGTGCGCGCCGAGGTCGAGGCACGCCGCAACGCGGCTCCTGCCGAGCATCATGAGAGCAATGGTCCGATGGGCCTTCTCAAGCGCCTGACAACGGGTCTGACCCGTCGTGACGAGGAGCCGGCTCGCCTGCAGCCTGCCGCGCCCCGCGAGCCGAAGCTGCGCCAGCCGGCGCCCGAGGCGCGCCGAATCGCATCGCAGGACGCGCAGCTTTATGCGCCGCGTCGTGGCCAGCTCGACGAGCATGGTCGCCTGTCGCCGCAGCCGCGCGCGGTGCAGGAAGATGACCAGCTGGAGATCCCCGCCTTCCTGCGCCGCCAGGCGAACTGAGGCGCGAAGCTCAAGATTCTCGGCGGGCGGAAACATCCTTCGCCCGCCGTTTTTGAAAAGACTGCAAATTCAGGGACTTGCAATTCGTTAAGTATGTGTGTGCGGTAACACAGAGTAAAAAAGCGTGATTTGTTGTCGCCCTTCCCGCCGACTATCTTCCGACCGTGAAAAAGGTCAGCGCGCGGCCGGATTCGGGGATGAGGTCCAGCGCAGCGTGTCGACCGGCAGACGAAGGTTCGGGACTGGCAAGGCAGTCGCTGGAGTTTCGTCAGGGCTTACGGGCGGCATGGGGATCAAGTTGCACGACTATCAGACGACAATCAAATCGCGCGCGACGCTTCATGGTTTTGGCGTCCACAGCGGCAAGCCGGTTTCCATAAGCTTCCTGCCGGCCGATCCCGACACCGGCATCGTTTTCCATCACAGCAATGCAGCCGGCGAGGTCCGCGAGATTCGCGCGCTCGTCTCCGAGATTGGCGGCACCGACCTTTGCACCGCGCTTGGCGGCACCGGTCATCATGTCGCGACTGTCGAGCACGTCATGGCTGCTCTGTTCGGCCTCGGCATCGACAACCTCGTCATCGAGACCGATGGCGACGAGATGCCCATACTGGATGGCAGCGCGGCAGGTTTCGTCGAGGCGATCGACCAGGCCGGTATCGAAACGCTCGACGTGAAGCGCCGCTATATCCGGGTTCTGAAGCCCGTCCGCATCGACAGCGGGGCGTCCTTTGCCGAGTTCCGCCCGTATGAAGGCACGCGCTTCGAGGTCGAGATCGATTTCGAGAGCCCGGCCATCGGCCGCCAGTCCTTCGAAGCCGATATCGATGCCGCGACATTCCGGCGCGAGATCTCCCGCGCCCGCACCTTTGGCTTCATGAAGGATGTCGAGCGGCTTTGGGCTGCCGGCCATGCGCTCGGCTCCTCGCTGGAGAATTCCGTGGTGATCGGCGATGACAGCCGCGTCATCAATGTCGAGGGGCTGCGCTACAAGAACGAGTTCGTTCGTCACAAGATGCTCGACGCCATGGGTGATCTGGCGCTTGCCGGCGCGCGTTTCATCGGCTGCTACCGTTCCCACAGGGGCGGGCACCGGCTTAACGCCGCTGCGCTTCGTCACCTGCTTTCGGACCGCTCGGCATTCGAGGTCGTGGAAACGACTCGTCGCGAGCGCGGTCGTTCGGCCGAGATGGTGGCCGTCAGTGCTGCCGTCTATGCGCCTTGGGTGCTGTGACCTTTCTGCATCGCTTCCCCGAAAAGTCGTGATCGCGGCTGCTGTTTGCAAGCCAGTGATTTGTTAGCGAAATCCGTGCCATAAAAATGCGCCATTGGCAGGTGATGGCATTGCCGCTGAAAAGCGTTTATGATCAATCGTGCGCGGGTCGCCGGGCCGGGTTAACGTCCTCCGAGGGAGAGGACGCCGGGAGTGGAAGCTGCGATGCGCCGGGAAGGGCTTAATTCGGTCATGTATCTTGTGAAGAAGGCTCACGCGGCCAGCGCGGCGCGAACCGTTTTGACGATAGCTGCGATGGCTGCCATGCCCGTGCTGGCGTCTGGCTGCATGTCCAAGGACGAGGACATCAACCTCGCCACCTACGTCGAGCAGACCGAACCGGCCGACCAGCTTTACAATCAGGCTCTGGCCAACCTCAACGCTGGCAATGTCAAGGAAGCCAGCCGCAAGTTCGATGCGCTGGACCGTCAGCATCCCTATTCGGAATATGCCCGCAAGTCGCTGGTCATGAGCGCCTTCACAAACTACCGGCAGGGTGCCTACCAGGAAGCCATCAATGCCGGGCAGCGCTATGTGCAGCTCTACCCGTCGTCGCCGGACGCGGCCTACGCCCAGTACATCGTCGGCCTTTCCTATTTCCGCCAGATCAAGTCCGTCACGCAGGATCAGAAGGAATCGCGCCGCGCCATCGAGGCGATGGAAGAGGTCGTCACGCGCTGGCCCGAATCGGAATATGTCGAGGACGCCAAGACCAAGATCCGCTTTGCCCGCGACCAGCTTGCTGGCAAGGAAATGCAGATCGGCCGCTATTATCTGGAGCGGCGCGAATATATCGCCGCCGCGAAGCGTTTCCGCTACGTCGTGGAAAATTACTCCAACACCCGCCATGTCGAGGAGGCGCTCGCCCGTCTGGTCGAAACCTACTACGCGATGGGCCTGACCTCCGAGGCGCAGACGGCTGCCGCCGTGCTCGGCCACAACTATCCTGACAGCCAGTGGTACAAGGATTCCTACAAGCTGCTTCAGTCCGGCGGGCTGGAGCCGCGTGAGAATGCCGGTTCCTGGATCTCCAAGGCCGGCAAGCTATTCGGTAGCAGCGACGCCTGACGCCCCGGCGCGGTCTTGAACCGCCGCGTCGCCTGGGCGAAAGTCGCGAATCGGTTCCGGATGCCGGGCCGGCCCTCGCTTCAAGCCTTGGACATCGTCTGAATGCTTTCCCGTCTCTCGATTCGCGAGATTGTCCTGATCGAAAGGCTGGACATTGATTTCGCGCCCGGCCTGTCGGTCCTCACCGGCGAGACGGGAGCGGGCAAGTCCATCCTTCTCGATGCGCTTTCGCTGGCGCTGGGCGCGCGCGGCGATGCTTCCCTCGTCCGCCAGGGGGCGGCGCAAGGACAGGTCACCGCCGTCTTCGATGTTCCGCGCAACCATCCGGCACGCGCAATCCTTGCGGAGAACGCAATAGACGATGATGGCGACATCATCCTGCGCAGGGTGCAGACGGCCGATGGCCGCACGCGGGTCTTCGTCAATGACCAGCCCTCCAGCGTCACGCTGATGCGCGATATCGGACGGGCTCTGGTCGAGATTCACGGCCAGCATGACGAGCGCGCTCTGGTCGACCCGGCAGCCCACCGCGACCTGCTCGACGCCTTTGGCGGACATGTCGGCGAGGTGGAGAATTGCGCGAAGGCCTGGCGTGTCTGGCGTGATTGCGAGAACCAGTTGGCGACCCATCGGGCGCGTGTCGAGGCGGCCGCGCGCGAGGCCGACTATCTCAGAGCCTCGGTTGCGGAGCTTGTCCGCCTTGACCCACAGCCCGGCGAGGAAACCGAGCTTGCCGAGACCCGCACGACGATGATGCGGGCCGAAAAGGTTGCTTCCGAAATCAAGGATGCGCAGGACGTCCTGTCCGGGCAGAATTCGCCGCTGCCACAGCTTGCAAGCCTGTTGAGGCGTTTGCAGCGCAAGTCTGCCGAAGCCCCCGGCCTGCTGGACGAGGTGGTGAAGTCGCTTGACGAGGCATTGATCCATCTTGATGCGGCGCAGTCCGGCGTCGATGCAGCGCTGCGCGCAACCGAGTTCGACGCGCAGGTACTCGAGCGCGCAGAGGAAAGGCTTTTTGCCCTTCGCGCCGCCGCCCGCAAGTTCTCCGTACAGGTCGACGATCTTGCCCGAGCGCGCGACACCATGGCCGCCGACCTCGCGGATCTCGACGCAGGCGAGGAGAAACTGGCAGTTCTGGAAAAGCAGTCTGCCGCCGCGCGCGATGCCTATGACCGGATCGCGAGGCGACTGACCGAATTGCGCGCGGGCGCCGCCCAGGCGCTCAAGAAGGCGGTCATGGCCGAGCTTCCGGCGCTCAAGCTCGACCGGGCCGAGTTCATCGTCGAGATTTCCACCGATGACGGCAACCGTACGGAAGCCGGTATGGACCAGGTCGAGTTCTGGGTTCGGACCAATCCCGGCACGAGGCCCGGCCCCATGATGAAGGTCGCGTCCGGCGGCGAGCTTTCGCGCTTCCTGCTCGCGCTCAAGGTTGCGCTAGCCGACCGTGGCTCCGCCCCCACCCTTGTCTTCGATGAAATCGACACGGGCGTCGGCGGCGCGGTCGCTGATGCGATAGGCCAGCGCCTTGCGAGGCTTTCCTCCCGCGTGCAGGTCCTGTCCGTCACACATGCCCCTCAGGTCGCTGCGCGCGCCGCAACCCATCTTCTCATATCGAAGTCGGGCCGGAAAAGCGTTTCGACCAGCGTTGCCGAGATGGATGCGACCGGGCGTCAGGAGGAGCTTGCCCGCATGCTCGCTGGCGCGACCATCACCGACGAGGCGCGTGCGGCAGCCGCCAGGCTTCTTGGCGAAAGCGCTGGGGCCTAGCCCGTTTCAATCCTGGCAGGTGACGGTGTGGAAATATGGGTGTGGACAGGCTTTTGCCTCAACCCCTTGATTTCATTGCCAGTCGCAAGAAAAATCGTCCCGGTCTTTCCACGCGCTTGCCGTCACCTGCATAATTTCCCCCATCGTCCTCACGGGAACCTGGTGCGCACCGGGTATCAGGGAGGGCGGCGGTGCCGGATCGGTCAGCGCTGCGGTCGCGCTGGCTGGGTGATGAACCCCCAGATCCGGGCCTTGATGGAGACCAGCGGCAACGGCCGTGTCCTTCTTCGGGGCAAGAACATCGGCGGGGTGCGGAAGTCGCGCCACGTATAACCAAATCAAAGAGGCCCGGCCCCGTGCCCCGCTTCCCGACTTCTGCTCCCGTGGCGGGCAGCGTTCCTTGACAGTGGCCAGACTGCAAAAGCAGGGCGTGGCAACGACAGAGCGCGCGGACTTCGACAGCCGTCACCAGATGGCAGGAGTGCGCCTCTTGGCCTTGAACGTTTGCGCAGACTGCGCTTCATAGTCCGCCCAGAATACGGAAATCGTCGCATGTCAAAGTCGCAAACGCCTGTCGAAACACTGACACAGGAAGACGCTGCTGCCGAGCTGGAGCGTCTTGCAGACGAGATCGCCGCCCACGACCGTCGCTATCACGGCGAGGACGCGCCAACCGTCTCGGATGCGGAATATGATGCCCTGAAACTTCGCAACGCCCAGATCGAAGCGCGTTTCCCCGAACTGATCCGCGACGATTCCCCTTCGAGGCGTGTCGGCGCTGCACCCTCAACCGCCTTCGCGGAAGTCCGGCATGCCGTGCCCATGCTGTCGCTGGACAATGTTTTTTCCGACGAGGATGTCTTGGATTTCGTCGCCAGCGTACGGCGCTTTTTGAACCTTGCAGCCGATGCTCCGCTGGTCTTCACCGCCGAACCGAAGATCGATGGCCTTTCGATGTCTTTGCGATACGAGAAAGGTCGCCTTGTCACGGCGGCCACTCGTGGCGATGGCACGACGGGCGAAAACGTCACCGCCAACATCCGCACCATCGCCGAGATACCGCAGCAGCTTCCACCCGATGCGCCGGACGTCGTCGAGGTGCGCGGCGAGGTCTATATGCGCCGGGACGATTTTCTCGATCTCCAGAAGCGCATGGCCGAGAGCGGGCAGACCTTCGCAAATCCGCGCAACTCCGCTGCCGGAAGCCTCAGGCAGAAAAACCCGGAAGTCACGAAGTCGCGCCCTTTGAAATTCTTCGCCTATGCGTGGGGTGAGTCTTCGGAACCTCTTGGCGCGACGCAATATGAAGTCGTCCAGCGCTTCGGCGCATGGGGCTTTCGCATAAATGACCGCATGGTTCGCTGTGCCTCGCTGGATGAGATGTTGGAGCAGTACCGCGCCATAGAGGCCGATCGCGCCGAACTGCCCTATGACATTGACGGCGTCGTCTACAAGGTCGACCGGCTCGACTTTCAGGAGCGTCTCGGTTTCCGTTCGCGCAGTCCGCGCTGGGCGACGGCGCACAAGTTCCCCGCCGAAAAGGCGACGACGGTGCTTACTGCAATCGACATTCAGGTGGGACGCACCGGCGCGCTGACGCCTGTTGCACGGCTGGAGCCGGTTACGGTTGGCGGCGTGGTTGTCGTAAACGCGACCCTCCATAACGAGGACTATATCAAGGGTATCGGCAACAGCGGGCAACCGATCCGCGAGGGCAGGGACATCCGCGTCGGAGACACCGTTATCGTGCAGCGCGCGGGCGACGTGATTCCGCAGATTATCGACATCGTACCTGAAAAGCGCCCGGCCGGATCGAAGCCTTATGTCTTTCCGGACCGCTGTCCTGCCTGCGGCAGTCATGCCGTGCGCGAGGAGGGCGAGGCGGTTCGTCGCTGCACCGGCGGGCTGATCTGCCCGGCGCAGGCGGTCGAGCGCATCCGCCATTTCGTGTCGCGCAACGCGCTCGACATAGAGGGACTCGGCGAAAAGCAGATCGAGTTTTTCTTCAACAGCGACAAGCCTGCACTGAAGATCGCCGCACCCGCCGACATCTTCAGCCTGAAGCGTCGTCAGGAGGAACTGCCGGCCTCGCTTGAGGGCTCCCTCGAAAGACTGGAGAACATCGAGGGATTCGGGGCCGTTTCGGTCAGGAAGCTTTTCGACGCGATCGACGCGCGCCGCGAGGTTTCCTTCTCGCGCTTTCTTTTCGCTCTGGGAATTCGTCATATCGGCGAAACCAATGCCAAGCGGCTCGCTCGTCATTTCCTGAGCTTCCAGAAGCTTCGAGAAACCGCCGAGTTGGCGAAGATCCCGGAGGGCAAGGGCGATCCGGGCAACGCTGAATGGCAGGAGATTGTCGGCGTCAACGGCATTGGCGGCATCGTTGCGGAGGCACTTGTCGACTTCTTCGCGGAAGAGCACAACCGCGAAGCCGTGGATGCGCTGCTCGCCGAAGTCACGCCCACCGACGAGGAGCCCGTTGGCGAGGTTTCCTCACCCGTCGCAGGAAAGACGATCGTGTTCACCGGCTCGCTCGAAAAGATGTCGCGAGACGAGGCCAAGGCGATGGCCGAGCGGCTTGGCGCCAAGGTCGCGGGTTCCGTATCGAAGAAAACCGATCTCGTTGTCGCGGGCCCGGGTGCGGGTTCCAAGTTGAAGACGGCGACGGAACTCGGGATTGAGGTGATCGACGAGGATCAATGGTTCGAACGTGTCGGCCGTGGCGTTTGAGCTGGCGGTCAGACTTGCCTTGCGAAACCGATGGCCGTTCCAAAGCCTCTTTTCGGCGGCAGAACCAGCCGGTCGCCAATCGCGACAAGGTCCTTGTCGCGCAGGAAGTCGAGCGAGGCGCAGTCGACGGTGAAACCAGCCAGATGCGGGCCATCCTCCGGATGGGGCGGGGCCACGCCGAACGCACCATGAAAATTGTGACGATCCGCAAGAATGATTCTGCCTCTCGGCGTTTCGAAGGTGAACAGCCCCGGCTTTTCGGCATGGCCTTCGCCACCGATGAACGTGCTCATGTGCGCGGCGAGTTCGAGCGCTCCGTCGCCGGTGATCCAGACATCGCGCAGGGATCGTGCCGTATTCGCATGCGTCTGGTATTGCGGCTGCGCGAAATATTCCGGCGCGTGGTGCTTGCAGGCGAAGTGACCGAGCCACGGTGCGTCGGGCGTGGACGTATACGCAAGCGAGAAGCCGATCTGCTTTTCCCCGCCTCCGGGCAGGCTTGCCATGCGCGAAAAATCAAAGGGCTGGTAAGTTTGCAGGCCTGCGGTGCGCCAGTTTGCGATGTCGGCTGCCGCATCGCGGGTAGCCAGCACCAGCATCGAGAAACCTTCGTGGCGGGCGAGATAGTCGCGGTTGAATGCGGAGAAGGAGAACTGGCCGGGCCCAGCCTCGATCACGTCTTGCGGGTTGGTCACCGCCAGCAATTCAAGGTAGCTGCCGTGCAACTGGATCGCCGTATTACCGGTACCGAATGGATGCTGGGCGCGTTGCGTCAGGGTGAAGCCCAGGGAAGCATACCGCTCGCGCATCGCATCGAGGTCGTTGCCGGCAAGAACCAGATGATCGATGCCCTTCATGTCGTTCGTCTCCCAAACATGGTCGCTTGCTGTCCGCCATGCCTATCACCGGCATTGACGCTTGGCTCAAGGGAATTGGCCTGACTTGCCATGCCTGCTGACCTATATGTCACGCGCCAATCGGAAATTGAAATGACAGCAGACGCCATCCCCCAGGAAGACGAGCCGACGGCCGCAACCGAATTCTGGGCAGGGGCGAAACTCTCCTTTCCGGTCATCGTGGCGGCTTCGCCCTTCGCGTTCCTGTTCGGCGCAATGGCGGTGAAGAATGGCCTGTCGGTTTTCGAGGCGACCCTGATGAGCTTCGCCATCTATGGAGGCGCCAGCCAGATGGTCGGGATAGACCTGTTCGGCCAGCACATCGAGCCGTGGCTCATCGTCCTGTCCATTTTCGCGGTAAACTTCCGTCATGTGCTTTACTCGGCCGCGATAGGCCGCAAGCTTTCGGTCTGGCCGACGATCCAGCAGGCGCTCGGATATTTCGTCCTGACGGATCCCCTGTACGCGGAGGTAGAGCGCAAGGGGGAGGCTGGTCGGCATATCGCTTTCCCCTGGTATATCGGCTTCGGCGCAACGCTCTATGTATCTTGGGTGATCCAGAGCGGCATCGGCGCCTATTTCGGCAATCTCATTCCAGATCCGCACGCCCTCGGAATGGATTTCCTGCTTCCGATCTATTTTTTCGGGATCGTCTTGAGTTTCCGGGCCAGGCCCAACTGGTTGCCAGTCGTCATCGTCAGCGGCATTGCCTCGCTTATTGCCTACAAGACTGTCGGCTCTCCCTGGCACGTGTCGATCGGAGCGGCTGCGGGTGTCGCTCTTGTCGCCCTGCTGCCTGTCCGGCAAGGCGGAGAGTTTGAACGATGAGCACGACGGTCTGGATAATCTTCTGGGGGGCGGTGGCAACGTACCTGACCCGGATTGGCGGGCATCTGGTACTCTCCCGTTTCGAGCACGTCCATCCGCGCGTGGAAGCTGCACTCAATGCCGTCCCGGCCGCCGTGCTGACAACGATCGTTGCTCCGGCGGTACTTACCGCAGGCCCCGCGGAATGGACGGCCCTGCTGGTCGCGGGGCTGATGTCGCTTCGGTTTGGAATGCTGCCGCTGTTTCTGGTTTCGGCAGCGGTGCTGATCGCCGGTCGCCAGCTTGTCGGTTGATCGCTCAGTCCTTGTGATCTCGCGGCAGCGGTGACGTCGCCTGTTCCAGCCAGGCGAGAACATCGCCGCTGAGCATCGGTCCGATCTCGCGCAGGACACGCGCGTGATACTCGTCAAGCCAGTGCAACTCGTCACGCGTCAGCAGGCTTGTCCTCAGCATTCGCTTGTCGAATGGCGCAAGCGTGAGCGTCTCGAACCCATGCATCGCGATATCGCCTTCCGGAAGGTTCTCCGCCGGCGTCACGAGGATCAGGTTTTCCAGCCTGATCCCATAGGCGCCGGGCTTGTAGTAACCCGGCTCATTGGACAGGATCATGCCTGCGAGCAGCTTTTCGGTTCCCGTCTTGGCAATCCGCTGTGGGCCCTCATGAACCGAAAGATAGGACCCCACGCCATGGCCGGTGCCATGATGATAGTCGAGGCCTTCCTGCCACAGGGCCAGCCTCGCAACCGCGTCGATGTCGGCCCCCCGCGTCCCGGGAGGAAACCGCAGGAGAGAGATGCCGATGAGACCCTTGAGGACAAGAGTGTATCGCGTGCGCATTTCCTGCGTAGGGTTACCGATCGGAACGGTGCGGGTTATGTCCGTCGTTCCGTCCTGATACTGGCCCCCCGAATCCAGAAGGAACAGCTCACCCTTTCCCAGCACCCTATTGGTCTGCGTCGACACCCTGTAGTGGATGATCGCGCCGTTGGGTCCTGCGCCTGCGATTGTCGCGAACGAGACTTCACGCAATGGCATCTGCGTCTCGTTACCGGTAATCCGGCGCATCTGCTCGAGCTTCTGCACGACGGAAATCTCATCCACCGTGCCGGGTTCCTGCTGATCGAGCCAGAACAGAAGCTTGGCCACGGCCGCGCCGTCGCGCCGGTGTGCCGCCCGCGCGCCGGCTATTTCCGTGTTGTTCTTGGTCGCGCGGGGAAGCCTTGCCGGGTCCGCCGCGCTAACAACAGTACCCCCGTCCTCGGCAACGAGCATCCGCAGGCGTTCTGCTGCCAGCGCGGGATCAAGCGAAATCTTCGCGCCGCTGCCTGCCAGACCTGTGAGTTGAGTGGCTAGCGTAGACGGAGGATGCAGGTCGGCAAGTTGAGTGAGATAGGCTTCGGTTTTCATGGGCAGCTTGCGCTTGTCCATGAAAAGCAGATGCTTGCCGTCGGCTGCAAGTATCGCGAATCCCAGCGCCAGCGGCGTATGCGGAACATCCGATCCACGGATGTTGAATGCCCATGCCACCGAAGAAGGATCTGTCAGTACCGCATGCGTCGCACCTTCCCGGGCGATTGCCTCGGCAAGACGTGTAAGCTTGTCCCTGGCCAGTTCCCCGGCGAATTCGATCGGCTGGATTTCAACCGGTTTCAGCGGCGGGTCCAGTTGATCGATCCAGATCTCGTCGATCGGGTTGGCGGCCAGCGGCACCAGTTCCACACCCGTCTTGTGGGCGGCTTCGGTCAGAGCCTTGATTTCACCGATCGTGTGCAGCCAGGGATCGAAGGCGAGCCGTGTGCCCTCGCGCAGATTGTCCTTGACCCATTTTGGGGGCGGGTTGTCGACGAGGCTCTCGATCGAGAAAATCGCTGGATCGGTCTGATCCTGCACCTGAAGGGTGTAACGCCCGTCGACGAAGATGACGGCCTTGCTGGCGAGCACGATGGCAACCCCGGCGGACCCTGTGAAGCCTGTCAGCCACTTCAGGCGTTCGGAATGGGGCGGAACATACTCGCCCTGATGCTCGTCGGCTCGGGGGACAATGAATCCGTCCAGGTTCCTGTCGTGCAGCCAGGCGCGAAGCCGCGACACACGTTCGCTACCGGTCGAGGGATCGTTCAGCTCGTCGAAGTCCTGGAACATTAGGCCGGGTTTCCGTGGGGTGTGGGGGCAAATCTAGCTTTGAGCCCGTCTCGATGCAACGAGACCGGCCCATCGACGCCGTCGCGCGAACGGATATCAGCCATGCATTCTTGTCACTATCTTCAGTAGTCACTGACGTTACATTGACGGCGTGGAGGAGTTGGCTTGATCCCGAAGGAGCAAAGCAATGACTGTATCCACCAAGAAGCCCGGCTTCTTTCGCAGCGTATTGAATTCACTGGTTGAGTCCAGGCAGAGACAGGCCGAGCTCTACGTGAACGGCGTACTCCTCGCTCTTGATGATGCAACCTTGAAGAGCCACGGCTATGAGCGTGCCGCCCTGTCGAAGCGCGGCGTCTCGAACCGGTTCTGCTTGTGACCTATCGCTTGAGGTGAATGGTGACCCAGCCATCGCGCCAGAGCGTTCTCACATGGCGCAGTTGCTGGCCAACATAGGCTGCAAGCACCGCGTTGCGCTGCCGCTCCAGGATGCCTGAGAGGATCAGTGAGCCGCCCAGTCTCACCGACCTCGCCATCTCGGGTGCCATTCGCATCAGCGGTCGCGCAAGGATGTTTGCGACGATCAGATCGAACGGAGCCCGGCTCGCGAGAATCAGATGGTGGAAGCCCGGTGCAGTAACCGTTTCGACGTAGCGTGAAACCTCGTTCAGCCTGGTGTTGGCGGAGGCGACGCGGACGGCAACGGGATCGATGTCGGTGGCAAGCACAGGAATGCGAGCGAGTTTAGCGAGCGCGATTGCCAGAACGGCGCTTCCCGTTCCGAGGTCGAGCGCGTTCTTCGGTTGCTCCCTGCGCACGACCATGTCGATCATTTCTAGGCAACCGGCGGTCGTGCCGTGATGGCCGGTTCCGAAGGCGAGCCCGGCCTCGATTTCTATCGCGAGATCGCCCGGCCTGGTCCTGGCACGGTCGTGTGAGCCATGGACAAGGAAGCGCCCTGCGCGCACCGGCTGCAGGCCTTCCAGCGATTTGGCAACCCAGTCTATGTCGTCCAGCAGTTCCCTGTTGATCTCGGCGTCGACACCCGCCTCCTCAAGAAGGCTTCGTAACCGGGCTTCGACGCCTTCGACATCAGCGTCTGCGTACAGCGAAATTTCCTTGATGCCCTTGTTCTCGTCAAAGTCGAAGAGAGAGAGCGGCAAGCCGTCATCCTCGAAGGTAGCTTCAAGCATCGAGAACAGCCTGTCGGCCTCAGTTGCGTCCGTCAGAAGATGGAGGCGCGTCTGCGACATCAACCCTTGGCCAGTCGCTTGAGTTTTGCAATCGCCGTCTCAGGATTTTCCTCGTAGGCAATCGTGCCGAAGAAATCGCCTTTGGCGTCGAGCAGGAGGATCGAGGCCGTGTGGTCCATCGTGTAGTCATCCCCTTCAAGATCGACTTTGCGCCAGAAAATCCCGAAGGATTTCGCCATGTCGTGGACCTTCGCCGGCTCGCCCGTAATGCCGGTTATCCGATCGGAGACATTGCCGACATAACGGTCCATGATCTCTGGTGTATCGCGTTCGGGGTCAACGCTCACGAAATAGGCACGAATATTCTTGCCTTCATCGCCCAGTTGCTTGAGCCATCCATCCATTTCGAACAGGGTGGTGGGGCAAACTTCGGGGCAGTGCGTAAAACCGAAGAACACCGCACTCGGCTGTCCCCTGAATGCCGCTTCGGTAATCGGCTGGCCCTTCTGGTCCACCAGCGTGAACGGCGCCCCATAGGCCTTGCTGGCGTATTGCATCTGATACCATTGGAAAGCGATCACGCCCATGACGACCGCCATGAGGACGAGAATGCCGGATATGACGAAACGCATCATTCAGAAGTTCCGGATTTCGGTTTGCCGATCAGAAACACCAGGCCAAACCGGCCTCGACCGTTGCCATCAAGATACTGGCGCCCTTATCTATCCATAAGGCGAATGCCAGGCCCGTCGCCGCCGCGAACAAGGCTACGCCGAACACGATTTTCGCGATCGCAGCATTGGGCATCAGCACGGAATGCTTCATGACCGTGATATAGCGCGAGCGGTCGGGACAAAAAAGAGCCATGATGCCGCGCACCAGCACAAGGGCTTGCCGTGACCGTCCATCCGCACCATCTCACGTGCTCGCATGGCCAAATGGTCTTTGGAGAAAGTGATGAAACGTGTCGGCATAGCGACTATTCTTGCCTCGGTCCTCTTGGCGGCACCTGCTTCCGCGAATCAAGTTGGAGAGGTAGGCGTCGACTGGCTGGGTAACGACATTATCGTCGAGGCAATCAAGGATCCGAAAGTCGAGGGAGTAACCTGCCACGTGTCCTATTTCGACCGGGGCGTCATAGATCGGCTGCAGAAGGGCAACTGGTTCGAGAACCCATCCGATACCGCCATATCATGTCGGCAGACCGGTCCGATCAAGATCGGCGATATATCGCTTGGAGAGGGCGGCGAGGAGATCTTCAAGCAGGGTATCAGCCTGATCTGGAAGGAACAGGTGGTAAACCGCATCTACGACAAGTCCAACGACACGCTGATCTACTTGGCTCATTCCCGGCAGGTGCAGGATGGTTCGGCCAAGATGTCGATGACGACTGTGCCGCTGTTCAACCAGAACGTCGTCTGGGAGAACGGCAAGCCGCAATAGCTTGCCGCAACCGACGGCGCGGCGTAAAGCCGGGCGATGGACAGGCCAGAAGACCTTCGCCTCAAGGATTCAGAACCGCGTATTCACTCCACAGCGGAGCTGAAGACCTGTCGGTTGGGCCGCTATTCGTCGATCGGCGAACGAGTGGTCCTGCGCGAGGTTGTCGTCGGCGACTTTTCGTATTTCGAGCGCAATGCCGAAGCGATTTACACGGAAATCGGCAAGTTCTGCTCAATTGCGGCCAACACGCGCATCAACGCACTGGAACATCCTATCGAGCGCGTCACCCAGCACAAGGTTACCTATCGGCCCAACGAGTATTTCCGCTGGCTTGGGGTCGATGGCGATTTCAGGGCGCGCCGGCAGTCAAAACAGGTGCGCATAGGGCATGACGTGTGGGTTGGCCATGGCGCCGTCATCCTGCCCGGTGTTTCGATCGGGAACGGCGCTGTTATCGGTGCGAATGCGGTGGTGACGAAAGACGTCGGTCCGTACGAAATCGTGACCGGCGTCCCGGCAGGGCGGCTGCGGCTGCGTTTCCCGCGCGAGATTTCCGACCGGCTTGAAGCCCTGAAGTGGTGGGACTGGCCGGTGGAAAAGCTGGCAGACGCGATCCCCGATATGCAGACTTTGCCGATCGGGGAGTTCCTCGACCGCTGGACCTGAGCCAGTTGCCGGGCCGCTAGCGTTGCATGAACTCCGCGAAGGCCTCTCCGAAGTCCGGGTGCCAGCGCGACAGGGCAGGGCGGTTCTCGATGATGTCTCCGACCGCCCACGCCATACGGCGTTCGTCGATACTGCGCTCCGTCTCGTTGTCGGGGCAAAGAATGTAGAAATCGCCGCGCTTCAGCGAAGCCAGCATGAAATCGACCACCTGGTCGGCCGTCCATGCTGCCGGCGCCTTGGTGGTTGTGCCTCCACTCATGCCCGTGAAGGTGAATCCGGGTATCAGAAGGTGCGCGGAAATTCTGGCGCCGGGCTCGTTGCGCAGAGCGTGCGCCAACCCTTCTGTGTAGGTTTTCAACGCGGATTTCGAGACATTGTAGGCCAGGTTTCCGGGCGGTGTGGTGATGCCCTGCTTGGAACCCGTGTTGACGATCATTGCCGGTTTGTCTTGCGCAAGCATCCTCGCGCCAAACGCTTGCACGCCGTGCACAACACCCCACAGATTGACCTCCAGGAGCCTCTTCCAATCGACAAGATTCTCCCATGGCTTGCCCGGATTGTTGCCGACGCCCGCGTTGTTCATCAGGAAGGATACTTCGCCGAAAGCCGCATAGGCCCTGTCGGCAAGGGCCTTCAGGTCTTCCGCCTTCGCCACGTCGCAAGGAACCGCAAGCACCTTGCCGCTGTCTTCTGCTATCTGCGCGATCTTGTCTCTGGCCGATTCGAGCGCGGGACCGCCAAGGTCCGCGACAACGACATTCAGTCCTGCTCCTGCAAGGCGCGTGGCGGCAGCAAGTCCGATGCCGCTCGCGCCTCCCGTGATGACCGCGGTGCGTCCACCTGCAAGCGCTGGGATATCCGTGATCGCCTTGTTCATGTCATTCGTCCTTTTTCAGTCGCCTGCAATCTAGTTGTCGTGCGTGTCCATGGCCACAGGATTTGCCCCCGAGAGAGCAAGCCTGTATTCGGTGCAGGTCTTCGCGGTGCCTCAGGACGATTTATGCGTTACCGGCCCGAAGGGCAAAAGGAGGACGGCGTGGCTAACGACTGGCTGAAAATACTCGACGACGAAATTGCCTCCGGCGACAAGATGCTCAAGGCCGTGCCCAAGGTTCTGGCAGACCCCGATATCAGCGTTGACCAGGTGAAGGCGCTCTTTGCCGAACTCGAACAACAGGCTCAGTTCGTTGAAAAGCTTCGCGCCGCGCTCGAGGCGATGGGGCATGACTTCCCGGTCGTCGATAAGGCGACGGCCCTTGAAGCGCGCTATGCCGATCTCGCCGCCACGGCGGCCGAAAAGCTCAAGGAGATGAGGGACTAGAAGAACGCATCGTTTCGGTAGTGGCCTGTCCACCATGCGGCATCGCTTGTAAAGCGGATGCCGATCAGTCCCAGGCCAGAAACGAGACCTGCTACAAGCAGCAGATTGGCGAAGGTCAAGCGTGGGTCCTGTGCCGAGTCGAATAGCCTTGAACGCAAGACGAGGATCGCGCCGACCAGGACGAGGTCAATACCCATGGAAATGTAGTGGGAGGGAGGGAGCGGCCATTCGCCCCCTGCGACTGCCGCTGCCCAGACGAACCTGGCCATGAGCCAGATCGTGAAAAACTGATAGAGCCGCCAGCGAATCGCCAGTTTCCGTTCGTCTTGCGCCACTTGAACCCCGAAGCCGTTCCTTTGGAGAGCGGCGGATATTGCGCATGCTTCGCGCACGCTTCCTAGGAGGGGTAGCGCCCCAAAATTGTGGATAATCAGCTGTCGCGGCCGATGGATGCCAGTTGCACCTTCGACGCCTTGGACATGCTTGGAACCACGACGATGTGGGTAACCTTGCCCTGTTTGAAGGCCTTCAGGAAGCGATTGTAATCCTTGAATGCGACGCAACCGTGTGACTCCGGCCGTCCCCCCCGAAGCAGATAGGAATGGGCCAAAATTCCATCCCGACCGTGCATGGTCTGGTTCCCGATCGGCGTCATCCGGACGGCTTCCACGCCATGAAAGCGCTTCTCGCGCATCGATAGCTTGTAGGTGTTCGGCGGCGTAGGCCCGTTCATCTTCACATGGACGAATTTGGGATTGTCGGCCATCTTGCCTATGCCTGAATGCGCCTCGAGCTTGGTACCGTCCGGCATGTGCACGACAGCTGCCGAGATGTCGTAGATGGCCACTCCCTTGCCCGCCTTCGGCGTGTTGAAGAGATTCTTGAAGACACCGTCGGCAGGCTTGTTTGGCCGCGCGTAGGCGAGGGCTTGCTGGGAATCCCCGCGATCCGAGTTGCGCGGCTTGCGAGCCGGGGTCGCACGATCCTCAATGCCGGCGGGCGTTTGAGTGCGCGGCTTGTTCTTGTCCCTGGCCGACTTTGCCGCAGGCTTGAGCTCGGGTGCGTCCATGTTTTCAGGCAGTTGGACATCCGCCACGACGTCTCCTGCGTCGATGCCGAACAGGTCGAGGTCGACCGATGCCAGCGCCAGCTGGACCTGATCGTCGGGGCTGGGTTCTACTGAAGCGTATGCCAGTTCCAGTCCCAGGGCAGTCTGGCCGAAAAGCGGCAACTGGTCGGCCGCAGTGCGGGTCGGCTCGTCAGAGGGTGTTTCGCCGTCCACGCGATAAAAACGTTCCGTGCTGGGCATTGATAGCGAGGCCAGCACGACAGGCACTTCTTTGTCCGCCGAAATCTGCATTCCGGCGCCTGCGAATGCAGCCAGCAGTTTGGCGCGCGACAGATCGGTCTCTGCGATCACTTTGGCAAACGGATCTGCCTTGGCAGCCAGCTTGCCGTTCGTTTGAACAGGCAGGTTCCGGGTGAAGTGCTGGGCAGGCTGCGCGGCTACGGCGGCAAGCATGACCGCCTTGCCAGAGGAGATTATATGGCTCTTCGCCAGGGAGCGCGCCGGCTGCAGGAGGCTGGACTGTTCGAAAGCGGCAGCGCGCGAAAGGGTTGTTGCGGAATGTAGGCCAGCCAAAGTTGCTGCCGACCACGATATGATCGCAATCCCCAAGCACGGCACTGCAATCCATCGCAGGGTTTTCTTCAGGGCTGTTGCCCGCCGGCCGGAGCCAGCCAGCGGATGGGCATGTCCCATCCCGTTACGCATATACGCCATACAACCCGTGTCCCTCTACGCAAACCGGACGCGGCAGCACATGCCGCGCCGTCGCTACATCCACCGCGGCCGAATTGATCGACCCCGCAGGCTTTACCGACGGCACGAATTGTGGACAAAGATGGTTAACCAACCCTGACCGCAGTCCCCGATTGTGCGGGCAATACCCGCATGACGTCACTTTTCGCGATGAGATCGCGTCCCGGCCCCGACCGAGTGGTGTCAATCAAACAAGGAGTTTTTGGGGCGAGATCTTGATGAGCCCGGCAAAAACGCCTCTGCCCGCGGTTTCCGGTTCGTCCACCGGAAAGTCGGATCACGCCGCATGAACGAAGCTGTCCAGCACCTTTTTCTGGCCGGCCTTGTCGAAATCGACAGTTAGCTTGTTGCCTTCGACTTCGGAGACGTTGCCGTTGCCGAACTTCTGGTGGAACACGCGGTCCCCGGTCTTGAAGGGGGAGGGGGTGTCGGACACCGACTTTGCTACCAGTTCGCCTTCAATGGTTCGGGCCTTCACCGACGTGCGGCCCGCGCCGTATCCGCTGTCGGTTTCGCCGTAGCCGATCCGCTCGACCTGATGGCCCGAGCGGTTGCCCCAGTTGCGATCCGTGGCTTCCGTCCGGTTCGCCTGTGCGCGTACCCAGCCCGGCGTCGCATAGGTGTTCGAGAAAGAACCGCTGCCGACATTGTCAAAGCGTGACGCGCCATAGGGGTTCTGGCGGCCCCCGCCTCGCCCGGCCCCGCCACCGTAGACATTGCCGCCGTAGCCGCCGTATGAACTGCCGGACTCTGCCACCTCGACATGCGTTTCGGGCAATTCGTCAAGGAAACGGGACGCGATGGTCGACTGCCAAAGACCATGAATGCGCCTGTTCGAGACGAACCAGATGTGCAGGTGCTTCTTGGCTCGGGTGAGCCCGACATAGGCCAGACGACGCTCTTCCTCCAGCCCTGAGCGACCGCCTTCGTCGAGGGCGCGCTGGTGCGGGAACAGGCCTTCTTCCCAGCCGGGCAGAAAAACAGTGTCGAACTCAAGCCCCTTTGCCGAATGCAGCGTCATGATGTTGACGGCATCCAGTTCGGCGTTCTGCTCTGCGTCCATGACGAGGGCCACATGCTCGAGGAAGGAGCGCATGGACTCGTATTCCTCCATCGAGCGGATGAGTTCCTTGAGGTTCTCGAGCCGGCCTGGAGCCTCGGCGGAGCGGTCGTTCTTCCACATATCGGTGTAGCCGGACTCTTCGAGAATCGTCTCGGCAAGCTCGGTATGCGGGGTGTTTTCGAGGGCTGCCTGCCAGCGGGCAAAGTTCGCCGCTACTTCACGCAGCGCCGCGCGAGGCTTGGGCTTCAGTTCATCGCTTTCGGCAAGGATGCCGGCTGCGGCGAGCATCGGAACGCCAAGGCCGCGTGCCGTATCGTGGATCTGGCGGATTGTCGCCTCGCCCAGCCCGCGCTTTGGAACGTTGACGATGCGTTCGAATGCGAGATCGTCAGCACCCTGCGCGACAACGCGGAAATAGGCCATCGCGTCACGAATTTCCTGCCGTTCGTAGAAGCGGGGGCCGCCTATGACCCGGTAATTAAGGCCGATCTCGATAAAGCGATCCTCGAAGGAACGCGTCTGGAACGAAGCGCGCACGAGGATGGCCATGTCGTTCAGGCTGTGGCCACGGCGCTGCGATTGCTCGATCTCGTCGCCAACGGCGCGCGCTTCTTCGTCCGAATCCCAGGCGGCGTGGACCATCACCTTGCCGTCCTCGGGGTCGTTTCGGTCGGTGAAAAGGGTCTTGCCGAAGCGCCCTTCGTTGTGGGCGATAAGATGCGAGGCTGCACCGAGGATGTGCGCCGTGGAGCGATAGTTGCGCTCCAGACGGATAATGGTGGCGCCAGGGAAATCCTTGTCAAAGCGAAGGATATTATCGACCTCGGCACCTCGCCAGCCGTAGATGGACTGGTCGTCGTCCCCGACGCAGCAGATGTTGACTGGCTCTCCGCCTGGGCGTTGTGCGAGCAGTCTCAGCCAGAGGTACTGTGCGGTGTTGGTGTCCTGATACTCGTCGACGAGTATATACCGGAAGCGCTTGTGATATTCCCTCAGGACATCCGGATTCTCACGGAAGATCCTGATCGGGTGACACAAAAGGTCGCCGAAGTCACAGGCGTTCAGCGTCTTCAGGCGTTCCTGATAAGCTCGATAAAGCTCGCGCCCCTTTCCGTTGGCGAAGCTGCGGGCATCGCCTTCGGGAATCTGGTCTGGCCCGAGCCCCTTGTTCTTCCAGCCGTCGATCATCATGGCAAACTGGCGAGGTGGCCAGCGCTTGTCGTCGAGGTTTTCTGCCTGAATGAGCTGGCGGACGAGACGAATGACGTCGTCGTTGTCGAGGATGGTGAAGTCGCTCTTCAGTCCTGCCATCTCGGCATGGCGCCGCAACAGCTTGACGCCTATCGAGTGGAAGGTGCCGAGCCACGGCATGCCTTCGACATTCTCGTCACCGATCAGCATGCCGATGCGCTGCTTCATCTCGCGCGCTGCCTTGTTGGTGAAAGTTACAGCGAGAATCTGTGAGGGGTAGGCCCTGCCGGTAGCCAGGATGTGCGCGATGCGTGTTGTAAGAACGCGTGTCTTGCCTGTGCCGGCGCCAGCAAGGACAAGAACCGGGCCTTCCGTGGTTTCGACGGCAAGTCGCTGCTCAGGGTTGAGGCCGGAGAGATAGTCCGGTGTGCGACTGTTGCCCTGCCTTGCCGCCATTGCCTTTGCAGCCAGGCCGGAGGGCGCTCGCGCATCGAGAGGGCGTGTAGCGCCCGCGCGAGGAACCGGCTCCTCGTCGAAAAAGGGCATGTCGTCGGGAAAGTCCACCATTTGTTCCGAATGTAGTGATTCGTGACGGAAAGGCCAGAAAAGTTGCGTCCTTTCCACCTGCACCCATGTGGGAGTGGTTTCCGGGCGATCCTATTTGAAGCGACGATCGGTGAAGTTCAGCCTGTTGGCCACGATCGGAGCTACAAGCGCTGCAAGCTCGGCATCGTCTCCGATCATTATCTCCAGCTCGGGAATCTGGTTCAGCGCGATCAGGTTGAGCAGATCGCGCCGTGGTTCGCCGGTTTTCGATCGGGGCAACAGCGCGACCGGCTGAATGAAATCTGCGCGCGCCTTTCCGAGCCTGTCCTGCGCCGCCCGAAATGCATCATCCAGTTTCTCGACATCGGTCTCCACGAAGGCGTAGATGCCGGCGCCTCTTGAGCGCAGCGGAAACTCGATCAGCGCGACTTCCCGCACCCCGGGAACCGACAACAGCGCGGTTCGGATGGCGGATTCCTCATGTTCCAGACGGTCCCACGTTCCTTCCCCGTCGGACCAATGGAAAATTCGACGGGTCACCGTGTTGTAAACTGGCTTGACAGTCGACATCCAGAGCTGTGCCGGCCAGGAGCGTCGGGCGCGCCAGCGTCTGGCGGTCGGGGTCATCAGTTCCGGGGCAAACGTATTCATCTGGCGCAACAGATGCCGGAAATCCTCATAGGCCATCATCTTGTAAAGCCTGCCTCGCCGGCGATGGCGTGAAGCGAGTTGAAAATCGATCACGGCTGCCCGGCCGTCTGGCGTCATCAACCAGTTTGGCGCCTTGGCGAGATCGTTGTGCGTAATGTTTGCCTGGCGGAGTTGCCGCAGAAGCCGGAAGGCGTCTGCATACCACTGGCGATCCTTGGGGCGGGCGAGATGAAGGGGCGCGCCGTCCGTCCATGTCCGCACCAGACCGTGCGCGTCAACAGAGATAAGCTGGGGCGTTCCATCAATTCCGGCTACCGCGCGCAACGCAGCGATTTCACGACGCGCCAGCCACCATGCCAGCGGGCGAGTCCAGATCGGAGACGCCGTGACAATGCGGCGGATCGCGGCCCGGTCCGGTGCATCCGTCGTGTAACCCTTGTGCGTTGCGGAAAACAGGTCCCGCTTAAGCACGGTCTGCGAGATGAATTCTGTCATGCCCCATCCGATGCTCCCCGGCGCTTCCTAAAGAAGCCGTCCCTAACGGGCAAGTCCAATGCGTTGAACCGAATGACGCGCGCCTGCGTTCTCGCCGCGTCGTGAGGGATAGGGGTTCAGAAAAAGGACCGTGGCCGCCGTTTAGCTGCGGTTCAGGAAAAGCAAAACGCGCCGTCTGGCGCGTTTCGGAGGCTCGTTGCCCTTGCGCAGTCGGCAACGACTAGTCTTCGCGCTGGAGCCGAAGATTGGTGACGACGCGACGGTTTTGCACTTTGCAGGCCCGCTCCGAGCAGGAACGCACTTCACGGTCCTTGCCGTAACCTTTTGCCCAGAGTCTTCCCGGAGCTACTCCACCCGCGATCATGTAGTTCATGACTGCGTCGGCGCGTTGTTGGGAGATCTGCGTGTTGTTGCCGGGATCGTCGGCGAAGCCTTGCAGCTTGGCGTACCATTTCGGGTATTTCTGCAGGAAGGCGATCTGATTGTTGAGAGTAGCCTTTGTTGTATCGTCGAGCGCGGCAGACCCTTGGGCGAAATAAACCCGTCGCCCCGCAGTCAGGATGAAATCTTCCTCCGAACCCGGCTGCACATTCTCGAACCCCGCAGCCGGATCGTCGGTGTAGCCGCCAGTCTGCGGAGGCAAGGTGTCGGCGGGATTGACCCCTGCAATATCGCTGCCGCCCTTTGTGGTCGAGCAGGCGGTCGCCAACATCAAAAGGCCGGCAAATACGCCGGCCTGAGCGATCTTCGTCACTGTGTTCATCGGTAAAGGCTCATCCGTTCTGGACATCATCAGCCGGAGGAGCCCGGTCTGCAATATGCGGAAGCACCTGAACGGCGGTTCCCAGCGGGCATCGCTGATAGAGATCGATGACGTGTTCCGGGAACATGCGGATGCATCCCGAGGAGACATCACGACCAATGCTGCCAGGCTCAAGCGTGCCGTGCAGGCGGTAACCGGTGTCGCCATTGTTGAACAAGTAAAGAGCCCGTGCGCTCAGCGGATTGGTCGGGGCACCGCCTTCAACGAAATCTGGCAGATTTGGCTGGCGCTTCTTCATTTCTTCCGGCGGCGTCCATTTCGGCCAGAGCGCCTTGCGGTCGATGTTGGCGCGACCGAACCACTGGAAACCCTCGCGCCCGACACCGACGCCATACCGGATGGCGGTGCCGTTTTCCATGATGAGATAGAGGAAGTGATGGCGCGTATCCACGACGACCGTTCCCGCCGGTTCAGAAGACTTGTACTTCACCATCTGCTTGTGCAGCCGCTTGTCCACCACGGCGAAATTGGTGAGCTTGAACGTCACGCCATTGTCTACTGCGGTGCCGGCGAACCACGACGCCTTGGCTGCTTCGGCGGGGACGGACCACCCAGCCACACTGGCGGCAGCCACGGACGCAGCCGCACCCACAATCAGTTCACGACGAGTTACTTCCATGTGACCCCTCCACGATACGGTCGATCAGGAAATCTACTAATTAGTCTAAGTTAAGCATACAATAATGATGTTTTTCCGGCAACGCTCCGTTGCAGAGGCACCTTCCAGCGCCCAGAAGGCTGCAGTTGCCGTTCCCTTCAGGAGGGAACCCCGCGACGGCTTCTGGCCTGCTTGATGATGGCGCGCCAGCGGATCATCTCCATAGGGATGGGCTGATGATCGTCGGCGAAACGGTAAATCTCGTTGTCGAGATTTTTGAGAGCGCGCCAGAAATCATAGTCGCTTATGCGCTGGTCGTCGGCCAGTCGGTGGGCGACCGCCCCGATGTCATGTCTCATTCCATTTCCCGCGTTCGCAGGGGCGGCCGATGCTCGTCCCGGCGGGAAACTCGGCCGAGTCGATATTGCTTTTCAATTGCGGTGAGGGCGGTTTTGCCCGTTAACCCGTCGTAAAGGTTAATTCTTCGTCAACCTGTTGCACGGCCGCAATAGCGACCTGCCTTTCCTCGGACTCTGTCACGCCTTGCGCTTGATGCCGATCGACCGGCCTGCTCGTTCCGGCATGGGGAGCTTGGCGTGGAAAGCGCGCATGCCCTCGATGTTGGCCAGTATGTCCGAAGGGAAGGGGGTAACCTTGGGACCGGACATGTCGACATGCAGCGTCATGCTTTCCGAAGTCGCGGCGAGCCAACCATCCAAATGACGGATCTCCTGATATGCGTGAAGGCGCTTTTCATCGTAGTCGAGCAACTGAAAGGTGACCGTAACCTGGTCGCCGAGATGCAATTCGCGCACGTAACAGACATGAATCTCTGCAGTATAGGTCGTCAGATGGCGCTCACGGGCATAAGCCGCGCCCAGGCCAAGGCGTTCTGACGCATCATCGCCGCCCCTGTCGAAGATCACGTTGTAGTAGGCCATGTTGAGATGGCCGTTGTAGTCGATCCAATCCTTTTCGACTTCGATCGTGCGGGAGACGAAGGGGATGGCGTTTTCCGTCATTTCTACTTCCTTGACTCGCTGGACAAGCGTTGGCGCGGGTGACACTACGCATCCCTAGGCTGAGGACAAGGGCGTGGCTGGCCCGGAAGCGCAGGAAATCATGGCTCTCAGAGACCTGAATGTCATCGAACGCAACGAAGCGGGTATCGCGGCAGCAGTCGGCATACTCAAACAGCGCTTTGGCGAGCGCTTTCAGACTGGCAAGGCACTGCGCGAGCAGCATGCGCACACGACAACCTACATACCCGTTCAGGCCCCCGACGGGGTGGCGTTTCCTGACAGTGCGGAAGAAGTAAAGGACATTGTACGCGTGTGCGCCGATCATCGCGTCCCGGTCATCGCTTTTGGCACCGGGACGTCCTTGGAGGGCGCAGTCAATGCACCGGGAGGCGGCATTTCGCTGGATACCTCGCGGATGAACCGCATCCTTGAGGTCAACCCACAGGATCTGGACTGTACAGTAGAGCCGGGTGTCACCAGACAGCAGTTGAACGACCATCTGCGCGACACCGGCCTCTTCTTTCCAATCGATCCAGGCGCAAACGCCAGTCTCGGGGGAATGGCATCGACGCGCGCTTCGGGTACCAACGCCGTGCGCTACGGGACGATGCGCGAGAATGTTCTCTCTCTGAAGGCGGTGCTGGCTGACGGCCGACTGATCACAACCGGCAAGCGAGCGCGAAAAAGTTCGGCAGGATACGACCTTACACGGCTTTTCGTCGGTGCTGAGGGGACGCTGGGCATCATCACCTCATTGACGCTGAAGCTGGCCGGGATACCTCAGGCCATTTCAGGAGGCGTCTGCCCGTTCCCCACGCTGGAACAGGCGAGCGAAGCAGTGATAGGCACGATCCAGATGGGGATACCTGTTGCGCGCATCGAACTGGTGAATGCGTTGCAGATGCGCGCATTCAAGAATTATTCCAAGATCGACTACCCGGAGAGCCCCTGCCTTTTCGTCGAGTTTCACGGCAGCGATGCCAGCGTGGCGGAACAGGCTGAATCCTTCGGGGAGATCGCAGCAGAGTATGGTGGCGGCCCATTCATATGGACAAGTGTAGCGGAAGAGCGGGCAAAGCTCTGGAAGGCTCGCCATGACGCATACTGGTCATCGCTGACGCTTCGGCCGGGAGCAAAAGGGCTCTCCACGGATGTATGCGTCCCTATTTCACGGCTGGCGGAATGCATAGCCGAGACAGAACAGGACATAGCCGAATTCGGCCTGATTGCACCGATCGTAGGACATGCGGGTGACGGCAACTTCCACACGATGATCCTTATGGATATGAACGACCCCAACGAGATCGAACGCGCCGAGGAATTTTGCGCAAGGCTTAATGCCCGCGCGCAAAGGATGGATGGAACCTGTACGGGCGAACATGGCATTGGACAGGGCAAGATCGGCTTCATCGAGGGGGAAATCGGTGAGGAGGGTGTCGATGCGATGCGCGCGATCAAGCGCGCGCTTGACCCTGACAACATCATGAACCCAGGAAAAATCTGGCCGATACGCGGCTAATGGTTGGCCATCCCGGCAAAATGGCCACTTTATAGACACGCTGCAACGGTTAAAGTGCAGCTGTAGTTTCAGGCACTTGCTGCGGATCGATGCTGGCACGACTGTTCGTGATCTTCGGGGGGCTTTTTGTGCTGGCGCTGACGGCGGCGCTGGTCGTGCCTTATTTTGTCGACTGGTCGAGTTACCGCGCCGACTTCGAACGTGAGGCCGGGGCCATTCTCGGCCGCAAGGTCACCGTTCACGGCGAGGCGACCGCCACCCTGCTCCCGTTTCCATCTGTAACCTTTTCCGATGTCGAGGTCGGTGCGCGGACCACCGGCGAGCCGGCGATGACAGCCGAGACATTCTCCATGGATGCGGAACTGGCGCCCCTGCTCAGCGGCGAATTTCGTATCTTCGACATGCGGCTGGTCCGCCCGAAGGCGACAATCGAGATTGCCGCCGACGGCACAATAGACTGGGCGGTGCGGCCGTCGACGCCATTCGACGCAAGCCAGATATCCATCGAGAAGCTGACGATCACCGAAGGGCAGGTGGATGTCCATCACGCCGGAAGCGGACGTATTCACAGGCTTACGGAGATCAATACCGAGGTTTCTGCCCGATCTCTGGCCGGGCCGTGGCGGATGGAGGGATCCATGCGCGTGGACGGCATGCGTTCGGCCATAACTGTGAATACGGGACGTGCCGGCGATGGCGGCATGCGGCTGCGCATCCAGGCGGAGCCGGATGTGCAGAAGATTGCCCTCGACCTGGACGGAGAGCTGCGTTTCAAGGACGGCGCGTCGGCAAAATACGCGGGCGACTTCCGGCTGTCGGCCAGGCGCGACCAGCAGGATGGGGCGGCCGCGCCTGAGAGTTCTCCCGGTTTCCGCACAAAAGGCACGTTCGAGCTGGATGACCAGAGGCTGGTGCTAGACACGTTTCGCTTCGAAAGCGGGCCGCTGGACAATCCCTATCATGCCGAAGGTCGCGGGGACGTAGACTTCGGTGCTGAGCCACGTTTCTCCTTGACGCTCGACGGCGCTCAGGTTCGTTTCGACGAGGCGATCGGCGCCGGTGACAGTACCGGCCTCACGCTGGCAGATCGCCTTTCGGCACTCCAGGAAGCATTTCTTGATCTGCCGAAACCTTCGATCCCGGGTACGCTCGAGGTCAATCTTCCCGCCGTGGTGGCAGGGGATACGACCATTCGCGACGTGCGCTTCTCCGCCGAGCCGGCGGCGAATGGCTGGAAGATCGAATCGCTCGCCGCGACCTTGCCTGGCCGTGCGAAGCTTGAAGCGGACGGATTGCTCCGGACGGATGAACAGTTCGGGTTCAAAGGGTCGCTCCTTCTTGCCGTCGGTCAGCCATCCGGCTTTGCCGCGTGGGTGGCGAGGGATGTCGACGAGGCGATCCGAAAACTGCCCTCCGCCGGCTTCCGCGCCACGGTTGACCTGACCCGCGACCGGCAGAGCTTCTCGGATCTCGAACTGGGCCTTGGCGACGCCGTCTTTCGTGGCCAGGCCTCTCGAACCCAGCCGCAGGGACAGGCGCCATCCACCGTGTTGAAACTGGAAGGCGGGGCTCTCGACCTTGAGGGACTGACGGCTTTCGCCTCGCTTTTCATCACCGACCTGGGCGCCAGCCGTTTTTCCGAGGGCGACCTCGATCTCCAGGTCAAGGCGGGGCCCGTCGACGCAACTGGCCTCACAGCCCGTTCGGTCGACGCCGCGATAAGGCTCCGCGAAGGCCTGCTGGAGATCGACCGTCTGTCTGTCACGGATCTGGCCGGCGCAACGATCAGTGCGACGGGCACGGTGCGCGATTTCCCGGCGAACCCCTCCGGAAATATCGACGCTTCGCTGGTGGCGGTCGATCTGTCGCCGCTCATTGCCGCGGCGGCCGAGCGCTTCGGTGACAATCCGTCCGTTCAATGGTTGAATGCTCGTGCCCGGGGTTACACCGGGCTTTTCCAAGACGCGCGGATGGACATCGTGGCCACCGCCGCCAGCAATGGTGACGGAACGAGTGGACTGGCTGTCAGCGCGCAGGGCAAGACCGGCGGCACGGCATTGTCTGCTACTTTTTCGGCTACAGGCGGGACGTCCGATCTGCCAAACTCGGATATCTCGCTCGTGCTTTCGGCGCGCAACGATGATGCGACCGAACTCCTCGCGCTTTCCGGTTTTTCGGTGCTGCCGCTCGGGGTGACGGGACCGGGTGAAACCGATTTTTCGCTGAAGGGCAAACTCTCTGGCGATCTCGCCACCACCCTGGATTTGAGGGGAGATGGATTTTCCTCCGGCTTCACCGGAACGGTCAATCTTTCTGATGGCCTCGGCCTCAAAGGGCAGGCAAGGCTCAATGCCACTGATCTCGAGCCCTGGCTGATGACAACCGGCGTAGCTTTGCCAGGAATGGGTGCCGGCATGCCGGTCGAACTAGAAGCCGGCGCGGAATTCACGAAAGGCCTTCTTGCCTTCAGTTCGCTCACCGGCACGGTCAACCAGGCTGCGGTGTCAGGCGACGTCAAGGTCGCAGTCGATGGCGCAAAGCCCGAGATCAGCGGGCAGCTCACGCTCGACGAAATGAACCTTGAGCCTTTGCTCGCCATGGTCATGGGTGAAACCGCACTGGAGAGCACCGGTGACGGCTGGTCGTCCGTGCCTTTCGCGCCGGAGGTGTCGTCTCCATTCGCCGCGAACATCGGTATTTCGGCGGCGACGCTGACGGCGGGGCCCTGGCTGACCAGCTACGATTCCAGCTTTACGCTCAAGCTCGACGACGAGGCCCTGCGCGTGTCCGATCTCGCTGGCAAACTTTTTGACGGCGAGGTTACTGGGCTGCTCGAGCTCAAGAACAATGACGGCACCGGCCTTCTCTCAAGCCAGATGAGGTTGGTCGACGCCGATATTCCAGCGGTTCTTGGCGATGCTGGCCTCATCGGCAGAACCGATGTTTCGGCGGCCCTGTCAGCAAGCGGCAAATCGGTCGGGGGACTGGTGTCGGCGTTGTCGGGCTCGGGCACCGCGGCATTTCGTTCGCTGGTGGTCCAAGGCGTGAATACGTCGGCGTTGCCGGAGTTGATCGCCCGGGCTGACCAGTATGGAAAGGATATTGACGCCAGCAAGACCGCATCTTTCGCGCCCGAGATCGTTTCGTCAGAGAGCTTCGCGGCGGATCCGGGGGAGATTGCGTTCACGATCGCCGGCGGCGTCCTGCGGGCACCGCCGCTCAAACTGACCAACACCGCCGCGACGATAGACGCCAACCTGCAATCGGATTTCAACTCGGAAGAAGTCGCCGTCAGCGGAACGATCACCTACGCCCCCGGTGTCGAGGAACTGGTTGGATCGGAGCCGGCCGTTAGGTTCACGATGCGTGGGCCGCTCGGGATGACGGCAACGGAGATCGACACCGGCCCTCTCGCGCAGTTCCTCACGCAACGAGCGCTCGAGATCGAGCAGGCGCGGGTTGAAGGCATGCAGTCGGCCTTGCTCGAAAAGCAGCGACTGAGGAGGGAGGTGCGTTATTACGCCGCCTTGCAGGACAGCCATGACAAGGTTGTCGCGGAGTGGCGTCGGCAGCAGGAGGAAGCGCGCAAATCTGAGGAAGCGGAGAAAGAGGCACGCCGTCAGGCTGAGGAAGAGGCTCGGCTGAAAGCCGAAGCAGAGGAGCGTGCAAGGCAGGTGGAGGCGCAGAAGGCACGTCTGGAGGCCGAGCGCAAGGCGCGCGAGGAGGCTGCAGAGCGGGCCCGCGTGCAGGCCGAGGAAGCCGCCCGGCAAGCCGCAGAAGCTGCCCGCCTGGAGGCCGAGGCCGCTGCCCTTGCCGATCAACAGGACAAGGCCCGCCTGGAAGCAGAAGCGCGTGCGCAGCGCGAAGCAGAGGAACGGGCGCGGCAGGCGGCCGAGGCCGCGCGAATGGAAGCGGAACGTGCCGCGCAGGCGGAGCGGGAGACCCGAGCCCGTATAGAGGCCGAAGAGCGCGCGCGCCGGGACGCTGAAGAGCGTTCGCGCCATAAACTGGAGGAAGCGGCAAGGCAGGCCGCTGAAGAGGCGAATGCCGTAGGGCAGGGGCCAAGTATTCCGACACCTCCAGCCCAGGAAGCGCCACGACGTCCGCAGGCCGATGTCGGTGGTTCCGAAGCGCCATCCCAGAAAGATGGTTTCATCGAAATGCTGTTCGGCCAGTAGACAAGTCCACCCGGATGATCTTTACGCAGAACGGTCGGGCGCGGCGTTATCCTCTCGCGCACCGTCAAGCGACGAGGACGGCCTCGCGTTCCTGATCTCCTGGAGCACGAAAATCCTCAACGCCGACGAAAGATTTGCCTCGCGAGGGCGCGCTTCGTCGACGAATGCGATCAATGCGGCGAGCGTCAGTCCACGCGTGATGGCGATTTTCCTGAGTTCATCGAAAAAAGGCTTTTCGAGCGAGAAACTGGTGCGGTGGCCGCGAATGCTGACGGAATGTTTCTTGACGAGTGTCACGGCAAAAGTCAGGCCTTGTGGCCATCATCCCGTTCAAGCCGGTGTGCGTCGACAAACCTCACAGCCTTCTCGGATTCGGTCCGGCTTCGCTTTCTCTCAGCCTTCGGCACGCCGAACAGGGCACGGTTCTGCGATGCCATGCGCTCCTTGTCAGCCCTCGTCTTGCGCTTGCGGGCCATGCGGAGATTAACGATGTCGGACATCGGGGCCGGATCTATTTTTTGCGAAATGCGTCGAGCGATACGACGTCGGCACTCTTGGCGGCAGGAACCTCGGCATCGGTTTCTTCTGCTTTGGGTTCCGAAGGTTTTTTCTTGCCTTCGTTCTTCTTCGTGGCTGCAGGCGCCTTGGCGACCTCGGCAATCGGCTTCACCGTTTCCGTCTCGATATCGGCCACGGGATCTGTCTTGACGTCGAACTCCAGCTCGAAGTTAACCGACGGGTCGTAGAAACCGCGTACGGCCGAGAACGGGATTTCCAGTCTTTCGGGTACGTCGGAGAACGACAGGCCTACCTCGAAGCCGGTGTCGGTGACCTTGAGGTCCCAGTACTGGAACTGAATCACGATCGTCATCTGTTCCGGATATTTCTCTCGCAGTCTGGGTGAGACACGAACACCCGGCGCTCCGGTCAGGAATGTTATGAAAAAATGATGGTTGCCGGGCAAGCCGGTCCGTGCGACCTCGGCCAGAACCTTGCGCATCACTCCGCGCAACGCCTCCTGGGCAAGTATGTCGTAACGGATGTGGTCTTCGGCCATGCGATCCGGCGCCTGTTGAATCGTCCAATAGCTGTAATCAAGCTTGGGCCCGGCGTAAACAAGTTATGGAATCTGTTCAAGTGCGAGACAGTTCCATGGCCAGCCCTCCGACCAGCAGGCTTGCGCAGACCATCTCGCCTCCTTCCTCGATGACGGTAAGCACGTCGATGGCGGGCGGGTAAACCTCCCACGCCATGATATGAAGCATGTCGACGCCGACGGCGAAGAAGGCAAAAATGAACAGCCAAGTGATCAACCATTTCGCGAAGGACCTGTCACGCGCGGCCTTTTCATCCGGCCAGAACAAGTAGAGCGCGATCGCAATGGCCGTTGCGACGGAAAGCGCGACGATCAACTGGCCAAAGTCCTCGGCCCGGAGAAAGAAGAACTCGAAATTCCGATGATAGACCTCTTCAAAGTCCTGCAGACCCAGCAGCGGTACAAGTCGCCATCCGGCGGTTTCATGCAATGATTGAGAATCGTCGATCAGGAAATAGAGAAATAGCACCGCGCATACGCCATAGATGGCCGCCCGCCTTTTCCAAGTTAGAAGCAGCAGCAAGAGGGTGGCGGCAGCCCATTTCATATACTGGAAGCGCTCGCCAAAACCGCCATCCGCCTCGATGTTCCAGCGCCAGTCATGCTCAGCTTGCAGGACGTGGAACCACATGAGGGTCAGGTCGAGGGCGAGAAGCAGGCCCAGCAGAAAAAAAGCCAATCTGCGACCCGGCGCGTGAGCGGCTACCTCAGGAACGGCCTGATCTGACAAAGTCGAACCTCCCGGTCATAGCCTCGATGTGGTCAGCCAGCAGCCGGGCAGGGCATTAGTGCCGGCCGAATGCGCGCAGGAACGTCCTGACCGCGTTCGAGGCTGCACTGCGTGCACGATGCTCGTCTATTTTGTCGCCAAGCGCCATCGATACATCCAACTCGGCATTGATAAGCCCAAGAAACTGTCGGGCCGCGATATCAGGATTGTCGAGTTCGAGGTGGCCGGCATGGGCAAGGCGTGCGAATCGTGCGGCAAGCGCGGTCCACGTTTTGCCTGGACCCTCCTCGCGCCAGCCAGCGAAAAGTTCGGGATAGCGCTGTCCTTCCATCTCGATCAGTTTGCGCAGATGTTTGCCGTCGCTGTTGCATATGCAGTTCCGGTTCAATCTGACGGCAAACTCGGTGAGATCGGATTCGAGATCCTGCGGCTGGTCGGGAAATCGCGCCAGCGTTGCAAAGATGCCAGCGTTGGTACGCTCGGTGAGAGCGCGGACAACTGCGATGAAAAGCTTTTCCTTGTCGCCGTGATGGTTGTAGACGGTCTGGCGTGAGACTCCCGCCTCTGCCGCAATCATGTCGATGTTGGCTCCGGCGTAGCCCTCCCGACAGAACACGTCTGTGGCAGCTTCGAGTATGGAAACCCGCTTGGCTGCATGGGTACGTGGCGGGCAGTTGTCAGGAATGGTGTCGGTGAACGCCATCAGTTCCTATAACGCCAATTGACGATTTGGACAATGCTGTCTAGAAAAATGGACGATATCGACCTGGCTTCCGGAGGAGTCGGCTGGGGTCGGTGTCAAGCGTCATAGGGCGAACAGGCGGCTGGCATGGCTGCCTGGCCAATTGCAAGGTTTGACGGTCATGACATCCGGATTCCTCCGTATAGCAATCGTGCTTGGGCTGGTTTCAGCCATAGGGCCCTTCGCAATCGATATGTATTTGCCGGCATTGCCGACGATTGGCGCGGATCTCAATGCGGGGCCGATGGCGGTGCAGATGAGCCTCGTGGCCGTCTTTCTGTCTTTCGCCGTCGGACCGATGGTGGTTGGGCCGCTCGCGGATATGTATGGCCGCAAGCCTGTCATGTATGGGGGGCTGATCGTTTTCGCTTTGGCCAGCGTGGGTGCCGCCCTTGCGCCGAATGTCGAATGGCTCATCGTCTTTCGACTTCTGCAGGGGCTCGGCTCGTCGACAGGCATGGTCGTGCCGAGGGCGGTCGTGCGTGATCTGCACACCGGGCCCGAGGCGGCCAAGCTGATGTCGCTTCTGATGCTTGTCTTCAGCGTGTCGCCAATTCTCGCGCCTCTGACGGGAAGCTTTATCATCGAGGCCTTTGGATGGCGGGCGGTCTTCTGGACCGTCACCGTCGCTGCGGTCCTGGCTTTCTTCCTGCTGATGTTCGGTCTTGATGAGACTCGTCCGGCTGACCGGCGTATCGGAAGCTCGTTCGGTGCGGCGTGGGGTGGCTATCGATTCCTGCTTCGCGATCGCAACTTCCTGGGCCTGTCGATGATAGGCGGCTTCGCTATATCGAGTTTCTTCGTGTACCTCGCGAATTCGTCATTCGTTATCATCGACCATTACGGCCTGACGCCGACCGGTTACAGCGTCTTCTTTGCGCTCAATGCGATTTCCTTCTTCTCGGTATCGCAGATGAGTGGATGGCTGACAGCGAAATACGGCTTGAACCGCGTTGTGCGCGTTGCGGTGTTTTTCTTCGCGCTCGTAATCCTGTCGGGGTGGATCGTGATGGCGCTAGGTCTGGATTCGCTTTGGGTGCTGGCCGCCACGCTGTTTGTGGGCTACGGCTTTCTAGGCCTCGTCATCCCGACGACGTCAGTCCTTGCGATGGAAGATCACGGCGAGATCGCAGGTACGGCTGCCGCGCTGATGGGCACCTTGCATATGGTGACCGGCGTGGTCGCCATGACCGTGTCCAGCCTCTTCGCCAATGGCGATCCGTTGCCTATGATGACGGCCATTGCGATCTGTGCCGCTCTGGCCTTCGGATTGACGCTGGTCACCTTGAAGCGGGGCGTGCAGGCCGAAGCACCGGCCGCGGCAGAGTAGCGGGCTACCGTTCACCCTGTTGCCGGTTTGCCGGATGCTGCCGGTCCGGTTCGATCAGCCCGAGCATGAAGTTGATGCGGTCATCAACGCTGCCACGGGGCAGTTCCAACAGTTGATAGTCAAACGCCTGGTAGGTTTCGGCCATGATCTCCCACGTCCTGACCGCAACGTCCCAGCTCTGCCGACGCTCCTCGTCGCGACCATAAATGTCTTTCCAGGGCGGAGCGATGACGACCTGCCTGTTGTAGCGTAGCCGCCAGGCCTCCTCCTCCATAGAGGAGGGGACAGGAAGGCCCTCCAGTTTCAGGTAGCCAATCGTATCCGGCAAGCCGCGATCGAAGAAGACGGGCCCGTCCATGCGTTCGGCCAGACGAAACGAACGCAGTTCCCACTCGAACATCCGTTCTGCGAAATCCGCCGGGTTGACCCAGGGCAGGGCTTCGCCGCCGTTCTGCAGCTCTTCCCGGATCACGCCGCGTCCCGCCTCGTCAGTTGTCGAAAAGCCGCGGGATTTAAGGGCGTTTATCAGCGTGGTCTTGCCGGATCCCGGTCCGCCGGTGAGAACGAAGAAGCCGTCGGCTGCCATGAAGTGTCCTCCGAACAAATACAGTCGGATCGATGACGCATGAGCGTCAGATACATGATGGATTTCTGGGGAAGGTGGAGGTTTCTGTTGCCAGGTACCTCCGAACCCCGCCTGCCGGGGCTAACCGACAGGGCTTAATTCGAGACTATCGCGCCGCATTAAGCAGCGAGACGTGCCTCAGCATAGTTGTCGTTGGCAACTATAAGTTTAGCCCGATAACGGTGGTACAATGCCGGGCAAAAGAACGATCTTTACACCTTCGTCGATCCTATTTCGCCCCCATCAGAAGCCGCTGTTCATGCCAGCGGTTTGTGGTGGAGGCGCCGGGTACCGCCCCCGGGTCCGAACGGCTTATTTCATCGCCTGTTTATCGCCATAGCCAGCGAACTGACGCCCCTTATATAGGGAGCCAAGCCCGCAATTGAAAGCGCAAAACACGAGGTGTGGCCGTCGCAGGACCGTGCGTCGACGTGTCTCTTGTGTTTGCATAGGGGCGTGTTCATTTTGGGAAATAAAATTTAACCGAGTGAAACATGACGGCAAAAATCATCAGCGGCAGTGATGTTGCAAAGAGCATCCGTCAAGAGTGCAAGGATCGGATCGCCGCGGTCGCTCGACGCGCCGGTGTCATTCCGGGCCTCGCCGTCATCCTGGTGGGCGACAGCGCGCCTTCTCAGGTTTATGTCCGCAAGAAGCTGCATGCCGCGCAGGAAGTCGGCATTGTCGCGCACCTCTTCGAGTTCGCCGGCGACGTCGCGCCGGAAACGGTTCTCAGCCGGATCGACGAACTGAACGCCGACCCGCGCATACACGGCATCCTCGTGCAGCTTCCGCTGCCGCCACAGTTCGGCATTTTTGAGGTCTTGCACCGTATTTCCCGCGACAAGGATGTCGACGGTTTCCATCTCTACAATGTAGGTGGCCTGGTCGTCGGAGATACCATCTTCCCGCCATGCACGCCTTTTGGTGTCATGAAGCTGCTGGAATATGAGAAGCTTCCGATCGAGGGGCAGAATGTCGTGATCGTCGGCGCCAGCAACATCGTCGGCAAGCCGATGGCGCTGATGATGATGCAGGCGGGGGCAACCGTCGCGGTCTGTCATGCCAAGACGCGCGATCTGGCGCAATTCACCATTCTGGCCGACATTCTGGTGGTGGCTGCAGGCGTACCCGGGCTGATCCTTCCCCAGATGGTGAAAACCGGTTGCGTGGTGGTCGATGTGGGCATCAACCGTCTGGCAAACGGCAAAATCGTCGGTGACGTCGACTTCGAGGGCGTGTCCAAAAAGGCGTCCTACATCACGCCGGTTCCGGGTGGCGTTGGCCCGATGACAGTGACGATGCTCCTGTCCAACACCATAACCGCCGCCGAAAAGGGCGTGATGGCGCCGATCTGACCATTTCGCCGCTGTTTCTCCGCAATACACGCACCTAGTCCGTGTGCGCGCGCAGGGAATGTCCTATATTGCATGCATCACGAATCGAATGGTGCCATGCGTCAATATCTTGATCTTCTAGAGCACGTGCTCGATCACGGCGTCGACCGGAGCGACCGCACCGGAACCGGCACCCGTGGCGTGTTCGGCTACCAGATGCGCTTCGATCTCGCGGAAGGCTTCCCGGTCCTGACGACGAAGAAGCTTCACCTGCGCTCCATAATCCATGAGTTGCTGTGGTTCCTGAAGGGCGACACCAACATCAAATATCTGCACGACAACGGCGTCACCATCTGGGACGAGTGGGCCGATGAGAACGGCGATCTGGGGCCGGTCTACGGCAAGCAGTGGCGGTCTTGGCCTGGCGGCGAGGACGGCAAAACCATCGACCAGATCCGGAACCTGCTTCAGCAACTGGAGCAGAATCCCTATTCGCGCCGGCTGATTGTCTCGGCCTGGAATCCCGCCGAGGTCGACGCGATGGCGCTGCCGCCATGCCATTGCCTTTTCCAGTTCTATGTCGCCGACGGCAAGCTTTCCTGCCAACTCTACCAGCGGTCGGCCGACATCTTCCTCGGCGTGCCGTTCAACATTGCATCCTATGCGCTGCTTACCATGATGATCGCGCAGGTTCGCGGGTTGGCTCTCGGGGATTTCGTCCACACGCTTGGGGACGCCCATCTGTACTCGAACCATTTCGAGCAGGCGCGCGAGCAGTTGACCAGGACGCCCAAGCCCCTGCCGACGATGTGGATCAATCCAAAGGTGAGGGATCTCTTCGCATTCGAGTTTGAGGACTTCCGGCTGGACAACTATGTCGCGGACGCCAGCATAAAAGCGCCGATCGCGGTCTGATGCATATCGCGATTCATGTCGCCATCGCCGGGAACGGCGTGATCGGCCGGGAAGGCGGTCTCCCCTGGAAGCTTTCGACCGACCTGAAGCGCTTCAAGGAAGGCACGATGGGCAAACCCATCATCATGGGTCGCAAGACCTGGGAGAGCTTTCCGAAGCGCCCTTTGCCGGGACGGCTGAATATCGTCGTCACGAGGGACAAAACCTATCGCGCGGAGGGCGGCGAAACCGCGCAGTCCCTCGATGATGCAATCCATCTGGCCACCATCAGGGCCCGTTGCATGGCTTCTGTCGATGAAATCTGCGTGATCGGCGGAGGGCAGATATATGCCCAGGCGCTGCCACTGGCGGATCGTCTTTATGTTACTCATGTGCTTGCAAATATCGACGGGGACACGGTTTTTCCGCCTATAGATGGCGCAGTCTGGCACGTCGTGAGCAGCACGGACTTTCCTTCCGGAGAGAAGGATTCGCATGCGACGCGCTACGTTGTTTACGAACGCCGCGCTTCAGTGCATTGAAATCCAAAGAAAAGCGGTGCGTTGAAAGCGAGGCCGCCGATCCCTATAGAGGGTCACAAAGGGAGGCACGTCGGCACCGGTCGGCGCGTCGGGTTTTAGCGAAAGGACATTTATGCCCTGGAACGACAAGAGCGGCGGCGGCGGCCCATGGGGCGGCGGCGGCAATGGCAACGGTAACGGAGGTGGTGGCCCATGGGGGCAGGGCCCGCGTGGCCCGAGTGGCCCGCAAGGAGGCCCGCCCGATCTGGAGGACATCATCCGACGCGGCCAGGACAGGCTGAAGCAGGCGCTTCCCGGAGGCGCCGGCCCCAGCCCCGCCCTTTTCGGCCTTATCGGTCTTGCGCTGGTGGCCTTCTGGCTCTGGCAATCGGTTTACACGGTGCAGCCTGACGAATTGGCGGTGGAACTGCGTTTCGGGAAGCCCAAGGAAGAGATTTCTGAACCAGGTCTTCATTTCCACTGGTGGCCGATCGAGACGGTGCGCTACGCCACTACGGCGGAAAAGCTCATTCAGGTTGGCGACACGCGCGGCAGCCAGTCGACGGGCCTGATGCTATCGGGCGACCAGAACATCGTCGACGTGCGGTTTTCCGTCGCCTATCAGGTCGCCAATCCCGAGGAGTATCTCTTCAAGGTCGCCGATCCCGACGACATGGTGCGCCAGATCGCCGAAAGCGCGATGCGCGAGGCCGTCGGCCGCCGTCCCGCACAGGACATCTTCCGCGACGATCGACAGGGTATTGCGGACAATGTGCGCGGTATCATTCAGACGACGCTCGACGATTATGGCGCCGGCATCGCGATCAACGCGATCTCGATCGAGGACGCTGCACCGCCACGCGAGGTTGCCGATGCCTTTGATGAAGTCC
Source organism: Rhizobiaceae bacterium (assembly GCA_019635775.1). Classification (GTDB taxonomy): domain Bacteria; phylum Pseudomonadota; class Alphaproteobacteria; order Rhizobiales; family Rhizobiaceae; genus Mesorhizobium_K. Next base: position 380,897 of record JAHBYU010000001.1, read on the forward strand.
AGCGCGCCGAGCAGGACGAGGATCGCTTCGTAGAGGAGTCCAACCAGTACTCCAACCAGCAACTCGGTCAGGCCCGAGGCGAGGCGGCGCAGGTACGCGAAGAGGCGGCAGCCTACAAGAACCGTGTGGTTCAAGAGGCTGAAGGTGAGGCGCAGCGCTTCATCTCTGTCTACAATGAATATGCGAAGGCCCCGGATATCACGCGGGAACGTCTATTCCTGGAGACGATGGAAAAAGTCTTTAAAGACTCCAACAAAGTCATCATCAACCAGGACGGGCAGGGCGTCGTGCCCTATCTGCCGCTGCCGGAACTTCAGAAGCGCAGCGAGAACCAGGGCCAGGGAGCGAACTGATGGCGAACCGTCTTCCCTTCATCGCCGTCATCGGCGCGGTCATACTTTTCCTGGTCTACTCCTCGATTTTCGTGGTGAACGCCGGCCAGCAGGCAATCGTCCTGCGGTTCGGCGAGATCGTCGACGTCAAGACGGAGCCGGGAATATACTTCAAGGCGCCGTTCCCGTTCTTCGAGGCGGACAATGTCCAGATCATCGAAAGCCGTATCCTGCGTTTCGATCTGGACGATATCCGTGTCCAGGTCTCAGGCGGCAAGTTCTACGAGGTCGATGCTTTCGTCGCGTATCGCATCTCGGATGCACGGACCTTCCGTCAGGCGGTTTCCGGCAGCATCTCGCAGGCGGAAGCCCGGTTGCGCACCCGTCTCGATGCAGCTCTGCGCCGGGTATATGGTGTACGCGGCTTTGAATCCGCGCTTTCGGAAGAGCGCGCCTCAATGATGCGTGAGGTTCGCGATCAGCTGCGGCCGGATGCAACGTCTCTTGGGCTTGAGATCGAGGATGTCCGCATCCGCCGTACAGACCTCACGGCGGAGGTGTCGCAGCAGACCTACGACCGCATGAAGGCCGAGCGTCTTGCCGAAGCTGAGCGACTGCGTGCGCGCGGCCGCGAAGCGGCACAGCGCATCCGTGCCCGTGCCGACCGCGAGGTGGTAGAGATCGTGGCTGAGGCACGCAAGGAATCGGAGATACTGCGAGGCGAGGGCGAAGCGCAGCGAAACTCGATCTTTGCCGAGGCCTTCCAGCGCGATCCGGGCTTCTTTGAGTTTTACCGCTCGATGATCGCCTATTCCAATGCGCTTCTGGGTACCGGAACAACGATGATCCTTTCGCCGGATTCGGATTTCTTCCGCTATTTCCAAAGCTCGACAGGAAATCAGCCTGCGGCATCTGCTCCGCCGGTCGCTCCGGCGCCTTCGGGCACAGCGACCGGTGCTGTCCAGGGGGCCGTTCCGGCGCAGCCTGAAACGACGGCCAATCCTTAAAGGGTTGGCAGTGTCGGATTTCCTTGCCGCTATCGGCCTCGTTCTGGTGATCGAGGGGCTTGTCTATGGAGGATTTCCGGGGTTGGCCAAGCGGCTGGCAACGGAAGTCCTTGCCACGCCTGAGAACATCCTGCGCGTGGGAGGCCTGGTTTCGATCGCGGTCGGCGTTGGCATCGTCTGGCTGGTCCGCGGATAACGGAGGATTTATTCTTCCTCACATGGCCAAAGTCGCAAACAGGCCTTATTTCTTGCGAAATGTCACATGCCCTAATGCCGGGGCGTTTCCACAATGATCGGAGCAGGCGCATGAACCGTCAACGTCACACGAGCTCGCTGCGCAAGACTTTGTCGGTGGCGGCCGTGGCGCTGTTTGCCGGATCGTCCGTGCTTCCTTCCCATGCGCAGACGGAAGTTGCGCCTGCACCTAGTGTCACGCAGGCGGGACCGGCATCGGTCGCTGACCTGGCCGAGGGCCTTCTTGACGCGGTGGTCAACATCTCCACCTCGCAGAACGTCAAGGGTACGGAAGGTCCTGATAGCGTCCCTGCCCCTCAGGCTCCGGAAGGTTCGCCTTTTCAGGACTTCTTCGACGAGTTCTTCAAGGACAGACAGGGCGAGGGAGGCGGACAGCGGCAGGTGCAGTCCCTGGGGTCGGGTTTCATTATCGACGCAGCCCAGGGCATTGTGGTGACCAACAATCACGTCATCGCCGACGCCGACGAGATCGAGGTAAATTTCGCCGACGGTTCCAAGCTGAAGGCCGAGCTTGTCGGCACGGATTCGAAAACGGACATAGCCGTCTTGAAGGTGGATCCTTCGCTCAAGAAACTGAAGCAGGTCAATTTCGGCGATTCGGACAAGATGAGGATCGGTGACTGGGTCATGGCGATCGGCAATCCTTTCGGTCTTGGCGGATCGGTGACGGTCGGTATTGTTTCTGCGCGCAACCGCGATATCGACGCAGGACCCTATGACGATTTCATCCAGACGGACGCCGCGATCAATCGTGGCAATTCCGGGGGTCCGCTGTTCAACATGTATGGCGAGGTAGTCGGGATCAACACGGCCATAATCTCGCCATCAGGCGGCTCGATCGGAATAGGCTTCTCCATACCGTCGGAGCTTGCAGTCGGGGTTGTCGACCAGCTTCGCGAATTCGGTGAGACGCGACGTGGCTGGCTAGGCGTCCGCATCCAGCCCGTAACCGAAGAAATTGCCGAGAGCCTCGGACTGAAGCTTGCACAGGGAGCGCTGGTATCCGGCATCATAAAGGGCGGTCCCGTTGACAACGGAAGCATCGAGGTCGGTGATGTCATCATCAAATTCGATGGCAAGGATATCCGGCAGAGCAGAGAACTTCCTCTCGCTGTGGCAGAGAGTCCTGTCGGCAAGGAAGTAGACGTCCTGGTGATCCGCAAGGGCGAGGAAAAGACCGTAAAGGTCACACTCGGCAGGCTTGAGGAGGGCGAGAAGCTTGCAGCCTCTGAGGATGCCGCGGAAGAAGACGGTGGTCCGGTCGCTACAGCTTCCGTGCTGGGCATGACTATCGGAGAACTGACCGATGAAGCCCGCAGCAAGTTTGGCATTCAGCAGGATGTATCAGGTGTTGTCATCACCGAAGTCGCCCCCGATTCCATCGCAGCGGAGCGCGGAGTGATCGCCGGCGACGTAATCACGGAGATTGCACAGGAGTCGGTGTCTGTCCCGAAGGACGTTGTCGACCGCATATCGGCGCTGAAGGAGCAAGGCCGCAAGAACGCGCTGCTCATGCTGGCTTCGAAGACCGGCGAGCTGCGATTCGTCACGATCCGGATGGATTGAGCGGCCAGTGGCTGGCTGAGTCGTCCCAAGGACGGTTCCGCCTAAAGCCGATGCCGTCTCTTCCAATCCTCGCGGCCGATCCTGTAGAGTACATGTCGCTTCAGATCGGGCTCGGTGACCTGCGGGTGGTCGAAATCGCCCGACATGTCGCGCCGCATGCCCAGTCGTTCCATCACGGCTGTCGAGCGGAGATTGCCCTGAACCGCGAAAGAAAGGATCTCGTTCAGGTGCATGACCGTGAATCCGAAGGCTAGCAGCGCGCCGGCACCCTCGGTCGCGTAGCCCTTGCCCCAATATTCCGGTGCGAGACGCCAGCCGATTTCAAACGATCCTTTGGGGGCAATTTCGGGCACCTCCAGAGCGTGAAGTCCTATGAAGCCTATGCATTCGCCGGTGGCGGCGATTTCCGCTGCCGTCCAGCCGTAGCCGTTCCGGTCGTTCTCGTCCCTGACCTGGTCCATGAAGGCGTCCGACGATGCCTTGTCGCGCTTGAAGTCGAAAAACTCCATGACGCGGTCATCTGAATTTATCCGGTAGAAGAGGCCGCGGTCGCGTTCCTGCCAGTTGCGCAGGATCAACCGGCCTGTCTCGATTGGCGTCAAGCGAACTCATCCTCGCGATAGCCCTGAAGATAAAGCAGTGCCGTCAGGTCACCATGGTCAATGCGAATCTGCGCTTGCGCTGCCACTGAAGGCTTGGCGTGAAGCGCCACGCCCATACCGGCAAGGCTGATCATATCCAAATCGTTTGCGCCATCGCCGACGGCGATTACGTCGTCGGCATCGGCATCGTGGGCGATTGCAATCTCGCTCAAGGCTTCCGCCTTTGCCGCGCGGCCGAGTATGGGATCTGCAACCTCTCCGGTCAGTCTGCCGTTCGCTTCGAGCAGGCGGTTGGCGCGATTTTCGTGGAAGCCGAGCATCGCGGCTATCCGCGACGTGAAGACGTCGAACCCGCCAGATACCAGCGCTGTCCAGGCGCCGTTGCGACGCATCGTCTGCACGAGCGTGCGTCCGCCGGAGGCGAGCGTCAGCCTGTTTTCAATGATCCGGTCAACCACCGAAAGCTCCAGGTCCTTCAACAAAGCGACGCGTTCGCGAAGCGCAGGCTCGAAGGCTATTTCTCCATTCATCGAGCGTGCCGTTATCGTCGCCACGAGGTCTTTCAGGCCAACTTCGTCCGCGAGTTCGTCAATGCATTCCTGGTCGATCATGGTCGAATCCATGTCTGCAAGCAGGATTTTCTTCCGGCGTGTTGCGGCTTCGTGAATCGCAACATCGACAGGTTCGCCGGCCAGCAGAGCGAGCAACTGCTCATGTATGCCGTTGCGTTCTCCGCCTTCCGGCAGAACGATATCGCAGGCCACATCCTTGCCAAGCCACGACATCTCACTTGCGCCGATGCCCTTCATGGCCTTAGTCGCGAGGGCCTGGCTCAATGAACGCCTGGCTGGATCGGAAAGCAACGTGGCGACAAGCGGCATCGAAAAACCTGAACGAGAGAGCATCAAGGACGCGATCCTGATAGCGGGGCCGACCGCGAGCGGCAAGTCGCGGATGGCGCTAGACCTCGCGGCGCGGCTTGGCGGGACGATCGTCAACACGGACTCCATGCAGGTCTATTCGGTTCTGAAAATTCTGACGGCACGCCCTGGCCGTGAAGACACCAACCGTGTGCCGCATCTGCTCTACGGGCATGTGCATCCAAGCGTCGCATATTCTGCCGGAGCTTGGGTTCGTGACGTGGCAGACCTGACCGCCGCAGGCAGGTTTGTGGGAACACGTCCAATCTTCGTGGGTGGAACGGGGCTCTATTTCCGTGCGCTGGAAGAGGGTATTTCAAGAATGCCGACGATTCCCAACGATGTGCGAGAGCGCTGGCGAGCCATGTTGGCAGAGCGGGGACCGCAGGAACTTCATTCGATTCTTTCCCGGATGGACGCACGCGCCGCCGGGATACTCAAGCCAGGAGATAGCCAGCGCATCGCCCGCGCCCTCGAGGTGATCGATGCTTCCGGCCGCTCCATCCTCGACTGGCAGGCAGATCGCGGCAAGCCCCTGATCGACCGCCACAGCGCCCGCTTCGTCGTGATCGAACCGGACCGCGCCGAACTGGCAGCCAGGATCGATCGACGACTTGAAGGCATGGTCGATGAGGGGGCTCTGGATGAGGTAAAGGCGCTTGACGCACTCGACCTGGACCCCGCGCTGCCAGCCACCAAAGCCATCGGCTTTCGCGAATTCCGGGCCGCGCTGACGGGTGACATCACGACTGAACAGGCGTTGGATCGGGCGAAGATTACCACGCGTCAATACTCCAGGCGGCAGTCCACATGGTTTCGAAACCAGCTCGGGAGCCATTGGCTGCGGGTCGAGCGGGCCGCAGATCTTCGCCTGTAGGGCGCGATTAACGCTCCGTAAGGCAGGCGGTGCGATAAACGCCCGGTGCCGTCAGCGGGGAATTCATGCGCCTCCACAAGTCAGAAGCCGCATTTTTCGTATTCGTCGCGGTCATACTTGCGGCCGGCATAGTCATTTTTCACGCCTATGACCTTCTTTTTTCCATCGCCAAGGGGCTTGGTCAGTCCGGGCGCTTCGACGATATAGTCTATGTTTCCAAGTTGCTCTTTGGCGCCGGCCTACTGCTTGCAACCGGTCTCTTTTTCGGGCTGTTCTTCATATTCCCGCTCATCAGGCGGCAGGTGAAGGAGGAAAACAAGCTGCGAGCGATGACCGAAACCCTGTCGGTGCATTCGCGCAATCTTGAGCGCGCGGCGCTGACCGACGGGCTTACCGGCATGCAGAACCGCCGCTACTTCGACGAAGCCCTGAAGGAATATCTCGACGAGTTCCGTCGCGTCGACAAACCCGTCGGCCTGATGATCGTCGATCTCGATCACTTCAAGCAGATCAACGACACCCACGGCCACGACGTTGGGGACGAGGTTCTGAAGGCGGTCGGCAACTGTCTGCGGGACATGACGCGATACCATGACGTCGTCGCCCGCCTTGGAGGTGAGGAATTCGCGGTTGTCGCACCCAACATGGAGATGGAGACCATGATGCGCTTCGCAGAACGCATCCGTAAGGCCATCGGGGGAATGGCAATCGTGTCCGGCAATGTTCGGCTCAAGGTCACTGCCAGCGTCGGCATCGCAATCTGGGATCGGAAAGAGACTGCCGACGCGCTCTATCGCCGGGCCGATCAACAACTCTATCAGGCGAAAAATACCGGTCGTAACCGCGTCTGCGCCTAACGTTAGCTCCGAGAGCCGAAACGGCCTGGTTTCAAACCGTATCCGAATTCGAGATCGTCCGTGTCTGGAACCCTCCGCGGCTGGGTACTGGGCTCCGGCTTGCGATAGCCGGGATCACCCGGCTGCAATTGCGCGCTTACGGGTTCGGCAAAGGGCAGGTTGTTCTGAGCCCTCGGCACATTACGGAGGCGGTCGACTATATGGATCAGGTCGACATCATCATCGTCGTTGCCGAGACGGGCGTCGTCCTCGCGATTCTTCGCGTTGCCCGGGATCAGATGGGCGGCCAGCCGCTCGAATTTCAGGCGCATCGTGGTCGCCACGCCCTCGCCGAAGGCGATCGCCTCGCGCTGGCCCATCGAGGACAGGAAGGCGAGGCTGGAAGCCGAGGAATCCGCGATCGCCGAGCGGATGATCGCCTGGTCGTGCTCGTTGGCAAGCCGCATGGCGAAGAAGGTCGAGCACTGCGACAGGATCGTCGGGTCGAGCTCGCCCGGCCTCTGCGTCACGACGCCCAGATAGCAGCCATATTTGCGGCCTTCCTTGGCGATGCGCGAGAGAGCGTGGCGCGTCGGCGCGAAGCCGAGCCGCGGATCGGTGGGCATATAGCGATGGGCTTCCTCGCAAAGCACGAGAAGCTTCAGCTTCCCGTCGCTCCACAGCGCGAGGTCGAAGGCCAGCCGGGCCAGAACCGAGCAGACCGAGTTGACCACTTCCGACGGCATCCCCGCCATTTCGAAGCAGGTGACGCGCCGGCCCTCATGCGGGACGCGGAAGATGTTGCCGATCGTCTCGTGGATCGTGTCCTCGATCAGGCGCGAGTTGAACATGAACTTGTAGCGCGGGTCTGCTACTGCCGATTCAATGCGTGTTCTCAACGATTTGAGCACCGGACGATCGTTCTTGCTCTCCAGCATGCCCATGCGTTCGTCGATCTGCTTGATGAGGTCGGCCATGCGGTAGGGGACCGGCGTATCGGCAGTCAGCGCGTCCGATCCGCGCCGCACGAAGGCGCCGGAGGCCGGGTTGCGGTAGAGGTTCTTGGCCACGGGGATAAGGTCGCGCAGCACGTCGACCTCCTCGGGGACCGCCTCGCGGCCCCGGAACAGCACCTCTGCGAGTTCTTCCAGGCGGAACATCCAGAACGGCAGGTCGAGCGTGTTCGCATCGACGCGCACGCTGTGTTCGGGCAGCGAGGCGGCAAATTCGTTGTGTGGATCCAGGATCAGAATGCGCAGGTCGGGCCGCGCTTCGATCGCCTTGCGCATGAGCAGGGAAACGGCGGTGGACTTTCCGACGCCGGTTGTGCCCACCACGGCGAAGTGACGGGCAAGCGTATCGTCGATGGCGATGCGCGCGTCCAGCGACTCGTCCTGAGAAAGCTGGCCGATCTTGATGGCGCGCCGGCCCGCAAGATCGTAGACGGCCTGGAGGTCAAGCGACCGGATGCGGTGCGCCATCGCACCGATATGCGGATAGACGGTTATGCCGCGGTCAAAAACCGGCCCCTGCGGCGCGGGACGATCGCGAACCTCTCCAACCAGTTCCACGCTGACCTCGATGGCGTTACGGCTTTCCGCATGCCAGGAAAGGTCTGCCTTGTTGATTGCGTAGACGAGGCCGACGGTTCGGGCTTCGCCGAGATTGATGGATATCATGCGGCCAACCGTCCACTGGGCGGATACCGTGCCGTCTTCTTCGTCTGCATATGCGGAAATCGTCGCCCGGGCGCCGTCGCAATGCACGACGTGGCCGAGAACGCGCTTGTCACCCTGCGCGGCGTCCCTGCGTTCCTGCGAAATGTCTTCGCCTCGGGATATATCCTGAGCATACATGGAGTGTCCCCTTGCCCGACCTTGCATAATAGTAGCTAGAGCCAGTTAAGGTCGGGTGTTGCGGGATGGTTGAGGAGGTGTTTACGGAAAGCTGAAAATTGCCCCTTTTGGCTAACCCGGCGATTTTCGTCGAAAAGTCGTTGACTTGGGCCGATTTCCGCACTTATTGTCCGCGCCGATGAAAAACGAACTCATTCTCGTAGTAGGATCGCGTATGGGCAAGGCGGCGTAGCCGTCTGGCGAAAGCACCCCATGCGCAGAACGAAGGCTCCCTCGGGGGCCTTTTTTGTTATTCGAAACAGCATAGATCGCCGGCGGCGAGAGGAAACGGAACCAGGCCGATGAGCAACGGAAAGAGCGAGCAAAGCGAAACGTCCAATCGCGAGATGACGGGCGCGGAAATGGTGGTCCAGGCGCTGAAGGACAACGGCGTCGAGCATCTCTTCGGCTATCCGGGCGGCGCTGTCCTGCCGATCTATGACGAGCTTTTCCAGCAGGACTCGATCCAGCACATTCTCGTCCGGCACGAGCAGGGGGCTGGACACGCGGCAGAGGGCTATGCCCGCTCGACGGGAAAGCCCGGCGTGCTGCTCGTCACCTCCGGCCCCGGTGCGACGAATGCAGTCACCGCGCTGCAGGACGCGCTGATGGACTCCATTCCCCTCGTCTGCCTGACCGGTCAGGTGCCGACCTCGCTCATCGGCTCCGACGCGTTCCAGGAGTGCGACACGGTCGGCATCACGCGCCCCTGCACCAAGCACAACTGGCTGGTGAAGGACGTGAACGAGCTGGCCGCGACGATCCATGAGGCCTTCCACGTGGCTACGACCGGCCGCCCCGGTCCTGTCGTTGTCGACATCCCGAAGGACGTTCAGTTCGCCAAGGGCACCTACACGCCGCCGCAGACCGCGCCGCGCACGTCCTATCACCCGAAGGTCCAGGGCGACCTGGAGAAGATCAAGGCTGCAGTCGAGTTGATGGCCGGCGCGAAGAAGCCCATCATCTATTCGGGTGGCGGCGTCATCAATTCCGGTCCGCAGGCCAGCCAGTTGCTGCGCGAACTTGTCGACCTGAGCGGATTTCCGATCACGTCAACCCTGATGGGGCTTGGGGCCTATCCGGCGAGCGGCAAGAACTGGCTGGGCATGCTGGGCATGCACGGCACCTACGAAGCCAACATGGCGATGCACGATTGCGACGTGATGCTGTGCATCGGCGCTCGCTTCGACGACCGTATCACCGGCCGCCTCAACGCGTTCTCGCCGAACTCGAAAAAGATCCACATCGACATCGATCCTTCCTCGATCAACAAGAACGTTCACGTTGATATCGGCATACTTGGCGATGTCGGCCATGTGCTGGAAGACATGGTTCGGCTGTGGCGCGCCACCGTCAAGACCGACAAGAAGACGTTGCACCCGTGGTGGGAGCAGATCGCGCGCTGGCGTGCGCGGGATTCGCTCGCCTACCGGATGAACGACGATGTCATCATGCCGCAATATGCCATCCAGCGGCTGTACGAACTGACGAGGGGGCACGACACCTACATCACGACCGAGGTCGGCCAGCACCAGATGTGGGCGGCGCAGCATTTCCACTTCGACGAACCGAACCGCTGGATGACCTCGGGCGGCCTCGGCACGATGGGTTATGGCCTGCCGGCGGCGCTGGGCGTCCAGATCGCGCATCCGGATTCGCTTGTCATCGACATCGCCGGCGACGCCTCTGTGCAGATGACGATCCAGGAGATGAGCTGCGCCGTTCAGTATGAGGCGCCCATCAAGATCTTCATCCTGAACAACCAGTACATGGGAATGGTGAGGCAGTGGCAACAGCTTCTGCACGGCAACCGGCTTTCGCATTCCTACACGGAGGCGATGCCCGACTTCGTGATGCTGGCGCAGGCCTATGGCGGACACGGCATACGCTGCGAAAAACCGGGTGATCTCGACGATGCGATCAGGGAGATGATCGACGTGAAGAAGCCGGTCCTGTTCGACTGCCGTGTCGCGGCGCTCGCCAACTGCTTCCCGATGATCCCGTCCGGCAAGGCGCACAACGAGATGCTGCTGCCCGACGAGGCAACCGACGAAGTGGTGGCCAACGCCATCGACGCCAAGGGGCGGGAGCTGGTGTAGGGGCGAAAGCCCTTTTCACCGAATCCCTTAGAACGAACTCCCGATCCAGAGATTGAGCCATGAACGCCCAGCTACAACCTACCGGTTCCGCCTATTTCATCGCCAAGGAAACGCAGCAACCGGAGACGCACACGCTGTCGGTGCTCGTCGACAACGAGCCCGGCGTGCTGGCACGCGTCATCGGCCTGTTCTCCGGTCGCGGCTACAACATCGAGAGCCTGACGGTCTCCGAAACCGAACATGAAAAGCACCTTTCGCGCATCACGGTGGTGACGCGCGGAACGGCGCATGTGCTTGAGCAGATCAAGCACCAGCTCGAGCGGATCGTTCCGGTGCATGGCGTCGTCGACCTGACCGTGCGCGCCAAGGAACTTGGGCAGGAGCGCCCGCTGGAGCGCGAGCTTGCACTGGTCAAGGTCGCCGGCAAGGGTGAGGAACGCGTGGAGGCGCTGCGGCTGGCCGACGCGTTCCGCGCCAGCGTGATCGACGCCAACACCGAGCACTTCATCTTCGAGATAACCGGCAAGGCCTCGAAGGTGGACCAGTTCATCGCAATCATGAAGCCGCTGGGGCTTGTCGAAATCTGCCGCACGGGGGTTGCCGCCATGAATCGCGGCCCGCAGGGCATGTAGCCTGCAAGCATCGGAAATTGTCACCGCGACAACAATCCAGATGACTTGGATAGCGACGGAGCGATAGCGCTGGCGTAGCAATCCGGTTGGACCCGATCATGTCTTCAGAAGCGTTCATGGCGCTCATCGTTTACGCCTTCGTGACCTCGATCACGCCCGGCCCGAACAACGTAATGTTGCTCGCGTCGGGCGTGAATTTCGGCTTCGTGCGCACCATCCCCCATGCGCTGGGCATCGGCGGCGGTTTCCTGACGCTCCTGCTGGCAGTGGGTTTCGGCCTTGGCGCGTTGCTGACTGCGTTGCCGGCCCTGCACGTGGTGCTCAAGATCGCGGGCGGCGCCTATCTGCTCTATCTCGCCTGGCGTATCGCGATGTCGCGGGCGATGGCGTCCGGGAATGCGAAGGCGAGGCCGATGACGTTCCTCGAAGCGGCCGCGTTCCAGTGGGTCAACCCCAAGGCATGGGTGATGGCGGTGAGCGCGATGGCGATCTACACCAACCCCGCAAATCCCTTTGCATCCGTGATGATGGTCGCGTTGGCTTTCGCGGCGGTCAATGTGCCGAGCGTCTCGACCTGGGCCGGCTTCGGCACCGCGCTGCGCGGCTTCCTCGCCGATCCGGTGCGGCTGAAATGGTTCAACATCGCAATGGGACTGCTGCTCGTTGCCAGCCTGTGGCCGATGATCAGGTGAATATGATGACCTCCGGCTTCGTGAGCATCAGCCAGAAGATACCGAGCACAGCAAAGAAAGCCGGAAAGCCACAAACGAACCACACCCGGTAAAGCCAGTAATATTCATCGGGCAGTTGCTGATTTCCAGCAGCCGCCGCGCGGGCAAGGTTCCGCAGCCTTATCTGTATCGCGACCACCGGCAGCCAGAAAATGCCGGTCAGTAGGTAGAGGATCATCGAAAGCACGATCCAGCCTTGCGTCAGCGGCCAGCCGATCTGGTGAGCGAGCAAGATCCCCGTGATGGGTTGGATGATCACGGCTGTCGCAGTGAAGATCGTGTCTGCCACGACCACAGTGCCTGCCACATGCGCGATACGAACCGGGTCGCCCGTGCGATGCGCCATCACCATGAAAAAGGCGATGCCAAGGCCCGTGCCGAACAGAACGGTGGAGCCGATAACATGCAGAAAGCGTAGTATCTCGACGCTCATCGCTCTTCGAAAATGGCCAGAGCCACCCCAGCCAGAACAATTGATGGAAGCACCTTGACCAGGGCTCCGAGCGGATCAGCCCAAAGGGCAGGCGCAAGCACTGTTGCCGCAACGAGATAGGCAAGTGAAACGCCAATCATGGCGACCAGTGCCGGCACCGCGAAGCGGCGCACCGCGACGGCGAGGCCAAGCGCGATATCGAGCAATCCGGTTGCCGCGGTCAGCAGAAAAGCCGTCGCGGAGGACGCTCCCACCGCGGCAAGATGGGCCGCAGAGGCGTCGAAGCGTATCAGCGCAACCAGCCCCGAGGTTATCCAGAACAGGCTGATGACGCCGAAAAGCACTGGCTTAAACAGATAGAGGCGGGCGTACCACAGGTCCTGTACGCCTGCCGGATTGTCGGCGAGCGTCTCCTGAAGTGTGGCAAGCGGACGCGCCATTGGCGCGGAATGTCCGGCAACGCCACCGGCCGCGGCTACCAGCGCTGTCGAGCGCAGCGGCGAGCGCCAGCCCAGATATCCGAGCAAATCGGCAAGCGTGGAGACGATGCGCGCCGCGAAGTCAGGCAAGGGCACGGTGCGGGCCGGGGCAAGTCCGAGCCAGCGGCGATGGATGGCGACCGCCTCGGCGAGCGTCGTCGTTCCCTCTGCGGCAAGATCGATATCGCTGCCGTCGGGGATTTCACCGTCAATCGCGTCAGCGACGGTTTGCGCAACGTCGTCGAGGGCGACGAACTGCATCGGGCTGTCTGCGTGGGCGAGGGGAGTTACCAGCTGGCAGGCGGCCAGCGCTCGCAACAGGGCCGTGCCGCCATGGGCGTTGCGGCCGACGACGACAGCAGGTCGCAGGATCACGAACGACAGTCCCGAGGACATGAGCGCGGTATCCGCCCGGCGCTTCGTGGCGAGGAATTCGGTTTCGGACGCGGAGCCGTCGGTGCGTGCCGAAACCTGCACCACGAAAGGCGGTGCGGCTTCGTAAAGGGCGTGCATGGCCCGATCCTGCAGCGCAGCTACATCGTCGCGCAAGCCGTCCTGCAATGCTCCGGCGCAGTTGACCACGGCATCGATACCGGCGAGCAGCGGGCGCCAATGCTGCGCGGTCGACAGGCGTGCGATGTCGGCCTGCACCCATGTGATTTCGGTCCGCAGGGTTCGGCGCGCCGAGCCGGGCCGAGTTGTCGCCACAACGGTGTGTCCGCGCTTGACAAGAAGGCTTGCCACCGCCGTCCCGATGAAGCCGTTGCCTCCCAGAATCAAAATCCGCATGAGCGAAGGATAGTCGCCAGCATCCGGGCCCTGCAATCGAGGATTGCGCAGGGCCTGGACCACCTACCTGGACCACCGGATCGGGCAGCGCGCTTGCTTGCGCGAGCGACGGCGTGGGCTTAGCCTTGCGGGCATGTCACACGATCACGATCACGACCACGACCATGACAACGAACTCGACCCGATGGCCGCGCGGGTGCGCGCGCTGGAAACGATCCTGACCCAGAAGGGCCTGATCGATCCGGCGGCGATCGACGCCATCGTCGATACCTATGAGACGAAGGTTGGGCCGAGAAACGGCGCGCGGGTCGTCGCGCGGGCCTGGAACGACCCCGATTACGCCGAGTGGCTGAAACGCGACGCCACCGCCGCGATCGCTTCGCTCGGCTTTACCGGCCGGCAGGGCGAGCACATGCAGGCCGCGTTCAACACCGACGAGACGCACAACCTCGTCGTCTGCACGCTCTGTTCCTGCTATCCGTGGAGCGTGCTGGGTCTGCCGCCTGTGTGGTACAAGGCGCCGCCCTATCGCAGCCGCGCCGTCATCGATCCGCGCGGCGTGCTGGCGGAATTCGGACTGACGCTGCCTGCGGACAAGAAGATCCGCGTGTGGGATTCCACCGCCGAACTGCGCTACCTCGTCGTGCCGCAACGTCCCTCCGGAACCGAGGGCTGGAGCGAGGACGATCTGGCGAGCCTCGTGACCCGCGACAGCATGATCGGAACGGGCTTTGCGCTGGCGCCGGATCAGAAAGGGCCTGCGGCATGAACGGGCCGCACGATCTCGGGGGCCAGATGGGCCTTGGTCCGGTCGCGCCGGAGGTGGATGAGCCGGTGTTCCATGCCGGCTGGGAGAAACGGGCGCTTGGCCTGACGCTTTGCGCCGGAGCCTTCGGAGCCTGGAACATCGACGAAAGCCGGCACGCGCGCGAAAACCGTCACCCGGTCGACTACCTCTCGTCGAGCTATTACGAAATCTGGATCAAGGGGCTGGAACGGCTGCTCCTCCGCCACGGCTTCGTCAGCCAGCGCGACCTTGCCCAGGGCAGGGCGGTGGATGGTGCGCCACAGCCGAAACGCGTGCTGAAGGCTCAGGATGTTGCCGGTGTGCTGGCGCGCGGCGGCCCCTGCGACCGTCCGGTGAACGCGCCGGCGCGCTTCAAGGCGGGCGACAAGGTTCTTACGCGCAATTTCAGCCCGGCCGGGCACACAAGGCTGCCGCGCTATGCACGGGGCAGGCGCGGCACGATCGAGGCCGTGCGCGAAGGGTTCGTTTTTCCGGACACCAATGCGCATGGCAAGGGTGAGAATCCGCAATGGGTCTACACGGTGGTTTTTGACGGCCGTGAGATCTGGGGCGACGATGCCGATCCGACGCTGACGGTCTCCATCGACGCCTGGGAGAGCTATCTTGAGCCGGCGTGACGGCACGCTCGGCGACATCCCCACGGCTGAGGATGCGCCGGTGTTTGCCGAACCATGGCAGGCGCAGGCGTTCGCGCTGACGCTTGCCCTGCATGAACGGGGCCTCTTTTCCTGGAGCGAATGGGCCGACGCGCTCTCGGCTGAGGTCAAGTCGCCAGGTGCAGCCGCCGACGGCAGCGACTACTACCAGCGCTGGCTTGCCGCGCTCGAGCGCCTGCTGGCCTCGAAGGATGTCGCTGCGCGGCCTGAGGTCGATGCGGTCGCCGCCGCATGGGAGCGCGCCGCCCACGCCACGCCGCACGGCCAGCCGATCGTGCTGGAAAACGATCCGCATTTTAGCGGCGTTCGATAATGTTCTTATTGTGTTCCATTTTGTATACGGTATAGAGTGTCTTATACAAAGACTTTAGGTCATATCCCATGGTGATACACGTTAAGGATGAGAAAACCGACGCGCTGGTGCGTCGGTTGGCAGAATCGCGAGGTATCGGGATCACCTCGGCCATCAAGGAGGCTGTCGAGGAAGCTTTGACGCGCGACGCTCAGGCCGATACTCGCGCGGGAAGGGGTTCAGACGACAGGGTCAGAGCCATGTTGCAAAGGTGGGACCGGTTACCGAAGACCGCGGTGGTGCCGGATAAAGAATTTTTTGACGACTTATGGGGGGAGTGATGGATGTATGTAGTCGACGCCTCGGCTTTGGTTGCGGTTTTGTTTGGAGAGCCGGAGCGGGACGCCTTTCTCGATTTGATGCGGAAGTCGCCAGGCCTGGTTACGCATCCGGTGAGCGTTTTCGAAGCTGCCATCGCTTTCTCCAATCGCACCGGTAGCGCCGCAGCGGCGACTTTGGAAATCATGGCCTTCCTGAAGGAGATGAACATTGAAGTCACTCCACTCGATTCCAACGTTCTTTTGGAAAAGGCCATTGCACGCGATCGCTTCGGTAAGGGAAGTGGTCATTCTGCTGCGTTGAATCTGGGGGATTGCGTCACCTATGCGGTGGCGAAGATTGCGGGGTTGCGAATCCTCTACAAAGGCAACGACTTTGCCCAAACTGACATGGCCTAGGATTGGCGGCCTGCTTGGCTCTCGTTGGGCCCTGCCCAATGCCATTGGTCCTTCAACCTCAGGATCTCTTCGGCGACCAACCTTTGCAGGTGCCACAGGTTGCGGTCGTGGATGCCGAACTCCTCGAGCTTGGTGATCGTGTTGTAGAGGTAGGCAGCGTTGGAGCCGAGATGCCCGCAGGCACGCGCTATCCGGCGGGCGGTCTCTTCAGGTGAAAGCTTTAGGAACGGGAAGCTGGGGGTCGGCGCGGCCCAGAAGGCGAGCGCCCTGACGGGGCCCTGTACGGTAACAACATTCAGCCACCGCATATTGTCCAGATCGCCTTCATATTCCGTCTCGCGGTAGAGCATGTTTTGCAACTGACGCGTCCTGTCCGCGTCGGGAATCCTGAACGCCACGCCGTGGCATGTGCCGCCGCGCTCGATCACCATCATCTGGCCGGGCCGCTCCGGCGAGCCGCGCCATCGCGGCAATTCCATCGAGAAGGATCGGTGCCATCCGTGCGCGGTGGCGCGGGTTGCTTCGACGGCTTCGAATTCCGGCTTCCAGATCAGGGAGCCGTAGGCGAACAGCCATAACGGTCGGTCCCCGCATTCACGGTCGAGCGCGACGGATTTGGCCGTCACGTCCTCGTCGGTCAGCCGCACCAGCCGCCGGTCGGGACCGGGATCGGCGACGTCGCGCTCGCACAGGGCGACGAGTTCCGGCGTAAGCGACAGAGAGCCCCGTCTTTGCATTACCGCCCCAACAAGATTCGTCGTGATTTTAACCCTGTTGCCGAACACCGGCAAAGCTCTTGACCAGCGCCTGGTCATTGTTCACTATTTGTTCCGTGAGGCGACGCCAGCCGTCTCTTGCCGCCAAGTCCGAATCTTGCCAGTCAGGCGCATGGAATTTTCTCCCCAACAGGACGATGCGCTGAAGGCCGTGGCGCGATGGCTGAAAACCGGCAAGCCGCAGGTCTTCCGGTTGTTCGGCTATGCCGGAACGGGCAAGACGACGCTTGCGCGGTATTTCGCGGAGCATATCGAAGGGCAGGTGCAGTTCGCAGCCTTTACGGGCAAGGCCGCCCAGGTGCTGCGCTCGAAAGGCGCGACGAACGCCCGGACCATCCATTCGCTGATCTACCGGCCGCGCGGCGAGGAGGCCGTGGAGGACGAGACGACCGGCAAGACATCGATGTCGCCGACCTTTTCTCTCAACCGTCAAAGCCCGGTCGCGCGCGCCAAGCTGATCGTGGTGGACGAATGTTCGATGGTCGACGAGCAGCTTGGACGCGATCTTCTGTCGTTCGGTACGCCGATCCTCGTGCTTGGAGATCCCGCCCAACTTCCGCCCATCTCGGGTGGCGGCTTCTTCACCGAGCACGACCCCGACGTGTTGCTGACGGAGATTCATCGGCAGGCACGCGACAATCCGATCATCCGGTTGGCGCAGGATGTTCGCGAGGGCCGCGAGTTCATCCACGGCGACTATGGAACGGCGCAGGTGATCAGCCGCGAGGAGGTGACGCAGGATCTGGTGCTGAACGCCGATCAGGTTCTCGTAGGCACAAACCGTACGCGCCGACGCTACAATGCGCGCCTGCGCGAACTGAAAGGATTTTCCGCCAGCTACCCACAGGCTGGCGACAAGCTCGTGTGCCTGCGCAACGATCCGGCCAAGGGCCTGCTGAACGGGTCGTTGTGGAAAGTCATGACGTCGTCGCGCGAGACGGTGAAGCCCGGCATCAACCTGCTCGTGTCGCCCGAAGAGGATGATCCCGACAGGGGCGTGGCCAAGATCAAATTGCTGAAGGCAGCCTTCGACAATCCCGATGAAGAGATACCCTGGCAGCAGAAGAAGCGGTTCGACGATTTCGACTATGGCTACGCCCTGACGGTTCACAAGGCGCAGGGCTCGCAGTGGAACGAACTGGTACTGTTCGACGAAAGTTTCGCCTTCAAGGATACCCGCCAGCGCTGGCTTTATACGGCCATTACCCGCGCGGCCGAGCGGCTGACTGTGGTGCGCTGAGCCGTTAGAAAGACGGCGATTTCTTCCTGTCGTTCGGGTGCGGGTGGCTGCCGGCCACTATCAGGCCACCAGACAAGTCGGCTGCAAACGGCACAATCATCCGTCTCGCAAGCATGCGGGTCGGCAGGTTGGCGATTTGACGCGAGACCCTGCGAATTTCCCGCCGAAGCCGGGGGAAGCCTTTCAATTTCGGTCGTTCCGCCCATTGTCGCGCGTCGCGCTGCTCGCGCGCCGCATGGGCATCGCTCACGAGGATATTCGCGGGGACATCGAATTGCGCGGAAGCGTCGAACTGATAAAGCGCAAGTGCGGGCACCGCTACCTTGAGAAGGCCCGAAGGCACGCGAACGGGTGTCTTTGGAGAAAACAGCATGTCATCCAGCGGCAGAAGGAACCGCCGTGGCGATGCCAGGACGCGAGCGGCGTGCTCCGCCGAGATGATATAGGCGCCGGCGCCGCCCTCGAAGCTGATCGGATCGTGGAAAGACAGTCCGGCCGGAGCGGGCTGTGCCCCGCGGGCAATGACAACCCGCGAAAGCTGGGTTTCAAGCCGAAGCACGCTGAGATCGACGTTTTTCGAGGCAAAGCCGGCGAGAAACTTTGGAAGAAGGGGAGAAAGGCGCAGGTCGTCTTCCAGGACCAGAACATAGCGGTCTCCCCTGGCCAGCATCCGCTTCCAGACTGCAAAATGGCTCAGCGAAATGGCGATCTCGACTTCCGAAAGCTCGCACCTGGCTTCATGCAAGGAAGTAGAAGCGAAGTCTTCATCACGCAACATGTCAGGAGTGATCGCGGGCAATCTTTCGGCGGGCAGTCCGATTTCGGCGAGCTGATGCTCCATGAACGCGCGGCGGTCCGTTCTTCGGTCGAGATTTATGTAGAATGCAAGCAAGCCGGCCCCTCCCTTCGCAACGATCTATATTGGGGAGGAAGCGCCCGCAATGCATTGCATAACGACTTCGGACAGAGGCACCCAGCCGCGTAGGATCCAGTCGCCTTCCGCTCCGTGAATTGCCTCGAAGCGAAAAGGCGGCTATTGCAATGCAGCATTTGCCAAGGACAGGCCGCTCGTGTAGAGCCGCGCCCGTTTGTCGGAGTAGCGGTTGATGACGCAACAACCAACCGGTGGAGATGCCCAGGCCGGTGCCCACAATGGGCACAATACGGGCAAAACCGGTGTCCTGATGCTGGGCGCGCTGGGCGTCGTCTATGGCGACATAGGCACCAGCCCAATCTATGCATTGCGGGGTGCCCTTGTCGCCGCATCAGGTTCCGGCGTCGCTGACCGCACAGATATTCTTGGGGTGCTTTCGCTCATAATCTGGTCGCTCACCGTTATCGTCACGGTGAAGTATGTCACCTTCGTGCTGAGGGCAGACAACCGGGGAGAGGGCGGCACCCTTTCGATGATGGCGCTGGTGCAGGCCACCTTCGCCAAGCGCTCGCCGCTCATTCTCGTCGTGGGCATTCTCGGAGCTGCTCTATTCTATGGCGACGCGGTGATAACGCCGGCCATTTCGGTGCTCTCCGCTGTCGAAGGACTGAAAGTGGTGACGCCGGCTTTCGACCCGTATGTCGTTCCGCTGACCTTGTTGATCCTGGCTGTCGTCTTCAGTGTGCAGCGCTTCGGCACTGGCGGCGTTGCCGTTGTTTTCGGTCCGGTTACCGCCGTCTGGTTCGTCAGCATCGGCGTCTCGGGCCTCATGCACATCGCCGACGATCCCGGCGTTCTTGCCGCAATCAACCCGATCTACATCATCTATTTCCTGCAATCGTCGCCCGAAGTCGCTTTCCTGACCGTCGGCGCGGTCTTCCTTGCCGTCACCGGCGCGGAGGGGCTCTATGCCGATCTCGGGCATTTCGGACGCAAGCCGATCATGCTCGCCTGGTTCTGCATCGTGTTTCCCTGCCTGTTGCTGAACTATTTCGGACAGGGAGCGTTCGTGCTGTCACGCGGCGGCGAGGTCGGGCATCCGTTCTTTGAGATGAACGAGGGATGGATGCTGTTGCCGATGGTGCTGCTTGCCACCGCGGCAACCGTCATCGCCTGCCAAGCCGTCATCACTGGCGCCTACTCGCTGACAAGGCAGGCGGTGCAACTCAATCTGCTTCCGCGCTTCGCAATCAGGCATACTTCCGAAACGCAGTCGGGACAGATCTACGTACCTCGCGTCAACATGCTGCTTGCCATCATCGTCATGCTGCTGGTCGTGGGTTTCCAGGAATCGGCGGCATTGGCCTCTGCCTACGGCATTTCGGCAACGGGCACGATGATGATGACCACGATCCTGCTGTTCTTCGTGGTGACGAGGATATGGAAGTGGCATCTCGGCGTGGCGATCGCGGTGATCGGCCTTTTCGGGTTGATCGACTTCGGATTCTTTGCATCCAACATCATCAAGGTACTGGATGGAGGCTGGGCTTCTCTCGCGGTCGCCTTCTCCGTCGTCCTGATCATGTGGACCTGGATTCGCGGCTCGCGGCAGCTTTTCGAAAAGACGCGCAAGAACGAGATTCCACTCGATTTTCTTGCCGGAAACCTTGCCAAGAAGCCTCCTTCACTGGTGCCGGGCACTGCCGTGTTCCTGACCAGCGATCCGCTCAGCGCACCAACGGCGCTGATGCACAGCCTGAAGCACTACAAGGTCCTGCATGAGCAGAACGTGATACTTTCCGTCGTTACCGCGCCTCAGCCAACGGTTCCCGAGAGCGACCGTGCCACTCTGGAAACGGTCAACGAACTGTTCATGCGCGTGACGCTGAAATTCGGCTACATGGAACAACCGAACGTGCCGAAGGCGATGGCGCTGTGCAGAAAGCAGGGGTGGAAGTTCGACATCATGACAACGTCCTTCTTCCTGTCGCGCCGCTCGCTCAAGCCAGCCGCCAATTCGGGTCTGCCGCTCTGGCAGGACAAGCTCTATATCGGCCTCGCTCGCTCGGCAGCGGACGCGACCGAATACTTCCAGATCCCGACGGGTCGCGTGGTCGAGATCGGCACACAGGTTGCAATCTGAAAACCGGCAGGCGCGGAGTCTGCCGCACCTGCCGGGACAGAATCAGCCCAGCAATGCGGCCTTGCTCGATTCGAGGAAGCTTTTCAGCGAGCGCGGCTTGCGGCCGGACAGCGTTTCGACATCGCTGGTGACTTCGGCGAGATCACCCTCCCTCGCGGCCGTGTCGAAAGACACCAGGGTTGGGATGATGGCTTCAGGCAGCCCGGCAGCCTTCATGCCGCCTGCAAGCTGCTCGTCGGTCAGATTGACCACCTGAACAGGCTTTCCGAGGATTTCGCCCGCCAGCGCGGCGATCTGCGCGTTGGTCAGCGCTTCCGTTCCGGTCAGCGTGTAGGTGGCGCTGCCGGCGGGAGGATTTGACAGCGCTCCTGCAATCGCCGCGGCGATGTCGTCGCGCGCCGCGAACGCGGTGCGCCCATCGCCTGCCGAGGTGAACCACTGGCCGGTCTTGAGCGCCTGCGGCAGCGACATGAAGAGGTTCTCCTGATACCAGCTGTTGCGAAAGATGAGGTAGGGAAGGCCCGTCGCCTTGATCGCCTGCTCGGTGCCGAGATGATCCGGCGCGAAGCTGACCCGCGAACTTTCCGCTTTGGGCAGGGAGGTGTAGGCGAGGCGCTTCACGCCAGCCTTCGCGGCGGCCGCCACGGCAACCTTGTGCTGGCGCAGGCGGGTGCCCGCTCCGTCAAGGGCGTCGGTCGAGACGATCAGCACGGTGCCGGCGCCGGCGAATGCCTTTTCGAGGCCGGCCGCGTCGTCGAAATCGGCCTTCACGACTGAAATGCCCCTTGCGGCGAGGTCGGAGAGCTTGTTCGGCGAGCGCGTGCCGGCGATGATGCGCGATGCCGCAACTCCCCTTGCGAGGAGGTTGTCGACGATGGCGCGGCCGAGATGGCCCGATGCGCCGGTTACGAAGATCGTGTCGGTCATTCCCGATTGTCCTTTGACTGGTGGCTGGATATAACTCTCAAAAAGAGACCATCTCTAGATTAGTAATCGTCGGGGCGTCGTAAAGAAGGCAGTTTTCCGACAGGTAGTTACCGGAAAGGAACCGGCTATGGACGCCAGGATCTCATCGGCAAGACAGAAGATCGAAATTTACCGCGCCGACGTGCGCAAGGGAGGTCTGGCCAACTGCCCGATCCGCAATGTCGTGCAGAACATATTCGACAAGTGGAGTTCGCTGCTTCTGATGGCGCTTGCCGAGCAGCCCTATCGTTTCGGCGAGCTGCGACGCCTCGTGCCCGACATTTCTCAGCGCATGCTGACCCAGACGCTGCGTGACCTGCAACGCGATGGCTACGTGCATCGCGAGGTGTTTCCCACCAAGCCGCCAAGCGTGGAATACAGCCTGACCGAAATGGGGCACCAGATGTACGATTCCCTCCAGCATGTCCTGCACTGGGCGGAAAACAACGATGCGCGGGTGCGCGCGGCGCGAGCACGTTTCGACGCCACCGAACGCTGAGGCGAGCCCCGACCACCGCATGCGCCAGTTGCCGATCGATCCCGCACCGAGACGCTATCCCGACGGCGTTACCCTGATGCGTCGTTCTTCGTCTGGCCGCTCATCCGCGCCCGACCGCCTGACGGCGGCAGACGTCGAGGCGTGGCTTCTCGGCGAGGCGACCAGGATTTCGGACCTCATCGACCTTTTCGAGGCCTTTGTCTGGAGGATGGTGGTGGCGGGTCTGCCGCTCGACCGGGCCAGCCTGCACGCGGGAACGCTTCACCCGCAACTCTACGGCTTTGCCTGGAACTGGAACATCGCGGACGGCCTCTGCGACGAAATCAAGGTTGCGGAGAGCGTGCTGAGTACGCCGTCCTATCGCCGCAGCCCCCTTGCCGTCGTGCTGGAAACCGGCGCGGTCGTCGATCTCCACATGGACGATGCGGCGGCTGGCGAGCGCTTCTCCCTTACCGAGGACCTCAAGGCCATCGGAATTACCCACTATCTCGCCTTTCCGCTGGGCGGCGCGGGCTACCACAACCTCGCCACGGTGGCCACGAGGCAGCAGGGCGGTTTCACCCAGGGCCAGCGCGCTGCGATCGAGCGGCTGCTCCGTTTGCTCGCGTTGCATGTCGAGCGCCACACGGCCGTGCGAATCGCCAACAATGTGGTCGAGACCTATCTCGGCAGGCTTGCCGGGGAACGGGTGCTCGCCGGGTCGATCAAGCGCGGCGCGGGAAGCCGTGTCGAAGCGGTTGTGTGGGTTTCCGACCTGCGCGGATTCACCGACCTGTCGGACAGGCTGAAGCCCTCCGACATGCTGGCGCTTCTCAATGCGTATTTCGAGGCGCTTGCCGGTGCGGTGATCGCGCATGATGGCGAGGTGCTGAAGTTCATCGGCGACGGACTGCTTGCGATCTTTCCGCTCTATCGCAGCTATCAGGAGGGCAGCGCCTCGTCCGCCGCCGTGGCGGCGGCGATTGCGGCCGAAATCGCGGTGGCCTCGATCAATCGAACGCCACCCGTCGAACTTGCAGATGTCGAAGGGTGGCGGCCTCTTCGCTCAGGCATTGCGCTTCACGTTGGCGACGTCTTCTTCGGCAACATCGGCGCGCCGGAGAGGCTGGACTTCACGGTGATCGGCGGTGCGGTCAACGCGGCCAGCCGTGTCGAAGGCATGAGCAAGCAGCTTGGCCACTCGATCCTTCTGACGGGGGAGGTGGCGCGGAAGCTGGACCGCAAGGTAAAATCGCTGGGGTCGCATGCGTTGCGCGGTGTCAGCGAGCCGATCGAGATATTCACGCTGGACGAAGCGCCCGCGATGGTGTCGGCCTGACCTGATCTTCCCCGTGGAAATCGACAGGGTTAGAAAGGGCTGGTTTGGGGGATCGGCATGGTGTTCTTGTGAAGGCTCTTGATGTCGCCATTGTCGGCGCTGGACCGGCAGGGCTTGCCGCTGCCCTGTTTCTCCACAGGGCCGGGCATCGCGTCACCATTTTCGAGCGGTTCGACAAACCGGCGCCGGTCGGCTCCGGGCTGATCCTCCAGCCGACAGGCCTGACGGTTCTCGATGCGCTCGGGCTTCTCGACAGGATCATGGCGCTCGGCGCCCGCATCGACCGCCTCCACGGCTCGGACGCCGGCAGCGGACGTACCGTGCTCGACGTTCGATATGACGCGCAGCGTGGCGACCGCTTCGGGCTCGCCGTGCATCGCGCCGCGTTGTTCGGCGTGCTCCACCGGACTGTGCTGGACGAGGCCGTTCCCATCGTGACGGGCGTCGACGTCGAGGGGCTGGATGTGTCCTCCGGTGGCGCCCGGATATTCGGTGCAGGTGGCGTTGCGGTGGGAACCTTCGACCTGGTGGTGGACGCCAGCGGCGCGCGCTCCCGCCTTCGCCATGCCTGCCTCTATCCCATGGAGCCCAAGCCGCTTGCCTATGGCGCGTTCTGGGCGTCGCTCCAATGGAATGGGAAGGGGTTCGCGGCAAATGCACTGACGCAGCGCTATGATCGCGCGAGCGTCATGATCGGCGTTCTGCCGATCGGGCGGCCACAGCCGGGAGCCGAGCGCATGGCCGCATTTTTTTGGAGCCTGAAGCCGGATGAGGCCGATAGCGTGCGATCGGCAGGCCTGGACGCCTGGAAAGCGCGCGTTGCCGGCCTGTGGCCGGAGTGCAGCGTTTATCTCGACCAGATCGAGAGTTTCGAGCAACTCACGCTTGCGCGATACGGCCATCACACGCTGAAGGTTCCCGCAGGGCGCAGCCTTGCGGTTATCGGCGATGCCGCGCACTCGACCAGCCCGCAACTGGGGCAGGGCGCCAATATGGCGCTTCTGGATGCCGCAGCGCTTGCCCATGCCGTGAATGTCTCCACGACCGTCGAGGCGGCTCTGGAGTTCTATGCAACCGCACGCCGCCGTCACCTGCGCACATTCCAAGCGCTTTCCTACCTGTTCACGCCCTTCTACCAGTCGGACTCGACGGTCCTGCCCTTCCTGCGCGACCGGCTCGTGGCCACGGTCGCAAGGGTTCCGCCCGCACCGCAGCTCCTCGCCTCCATGGTTGCCGGAACCATCGTGGATCCCTTTCGCGGCACGGGCCTGTCCGAGGTTGCGTGGCGGGATCGATGCTATCTTTCCGGTAACTGAACATCCTTCGTTTACGGGATTGGGCTATGCGGGGCGTCGAAGTGCGCCGGAGAACGCATGGCATATATAAGCGAAACAACAGGGACAGCTGTCCGTCGGGTCGTTGCACCCCGCGACGCCTCGATGCCCTACAATGCCGCGCTGGATGGCCTGCGAGGGCTGGCGGCGCTTGCCGTCTTGGCATTCCATGCGCAGCTTCCCTTCGCGGGCGGCGGTTTCCTCGGCGTCGACCTGTTCTTCGTGCTGAGCGGCCTGCTGATCACCAGTCTGCTGCGGGCCGAACTCGCGGTCACCGGCACTATCGATGTCCCGCGCTTCTGGTGGCGAAGGCTGCTCCGGCTCTGGCCACCGCTGCTCGTGGTGCTTGCGGTCTATGCCGGCCTGTCGGTGGCCTTCGCCCCGGAAAACGGCTGGCAGCGGGACACATTCTTCGCAATGTTCTACCTGACCGACTACACCTACCCGCTGGCGGGAACGCCCGAACTGCTCCGCCACACCTGGTCGCTTTCGGTGGAAGAGCACTTCTACCTTCTCTGGCCGCTTGTCCTCATCGCCTGCCGCCGCATCGATGCTGGCACGCTGCTGGCGATTTTCCTCTGCGGCTACGCCGTAGCGACCGGATGGCGCATTCTCGACTACTGGCTGTTCGCCGACTGGCACTGGACCTATTTCCGCTTCGACACGCGGCTTAGCGGACTGTTGCTCGGCGCCGCACTTGCGCTTCTTCCGTGGAGACCGTCAGGCGCTGCGCTTGGCTGGGCAGGACTGTTTTTGCTTGCCGTGCTTGGCGCGACGATGAAGCTGCCTTCCTGGTTTCAGTTTTCGGTCGGGACGGTCGCTGCGGAACTTGCCTCGGCGGCGCTGATCCTCTGCGCGTTGCACTGCCGCGACAGCGCGCTCTACAGGATGCTTGCATGGCGTCCGCTGGTCGTCTGCGGCGTGCTTTCCTATGCTGTCTATCTGATCCATTACCCGGCGATGCGATTGCTGCGGGAGGATATGGAGCCCGGTCTGGTGTTCCTGATAGGGGCTGCGGTTTCGTTCGGTGGCGCTTATCTGATCCACCTGTTCGTTGAAAAGCCCGTTCGGAAATGGCGGGACAGGCGCGCGTTTGCGACCTGACCTTTAGCGAATCGGCCCTTGCGCGTGACGGCCAACCATAGTATCGCACCGAACCGTAACGTACGGTACGGTTCAATCAGTGTCCACGGCAGTCGAAAAAGATCCTCCGACGGAGCGCCAGCAGGCGGTGCTGGACGCTGTGCTCGACCTGCTGGTCGAGGGTGGCGACCAGCTTACCATGACCGCGGTGGCGCGCCGTGCGAGCTGCTCAAAGGAAACGCTGTACAAGTGGTTCGGCGACCGCGAGGGATTGCTGGCCGCTACGGTGCGCTGGCAGGCATCGAAGGTGCGCGCGGGTAACTATGACCGCCAGAAGATCGACGCGGACGCCCTGCGCGAAAGCCTCGAGGCATTCGCGGCCAACTGGCTGAAAGTCATTTCGAGCCGCACATCGATAGCGCTGAACCGCGTTGCCGTCAGCCATGCCGCTTCCGGCAAGAGCAATCTTGGGGCGATCGTGCTTGCAAACGGCCGTTTCGCAATCGGCGAGCGGCTGAAGCCCCTGCTGGAAGCGGGCAGGGCCGCCGGACTTCTTGCGTTCGACGACGTCGAGGACACGTTTCGAACATTCTTCGGGCTCGTCGGCCGCGACGTGCAAATCCGGGTCCTTCTGGGCGATCCGTTGAAATTGCCGGCAGCCGCCATAGAGCAAGAGGCCAGGCGGGCCGTCGACCAGTTCTTCATCCTTTTCGGGGCTGGCCCGCGCCCGAAAATCCGTTCGCACTGAATCAACAAGGAAGGAAACGTACCCATGCGTGTCTATTACGATCGCGACGCCGATCTCAATCTCATCAAGGGCAAGAAGGTCGCCATCATCGGCTATGGCAGCCAGGGTCGCGCGCATGCGCTGAACCTCAAGGAATCCGGCGTCAAGGACATCGCCATCGGCCTCAAGGAAGGTTCGGCGACGGCCAAGAAGGTCGAGGCTGACGGTCTGAAGGTCATGTCGGTCGCGGAAGCCGCCAGGTGGGCCGACCTGATGATGATGGCCACGCCCGACGAGCTTCAGGCCGACATCTACAAGAACGAAATCGCGCCGAACATCCGCGATGGGGCCGCGATCGCGTTCGCGCACGGCCTGAACGTCCATTTCGGCCTGATCGAGCCGAAGGCTTCGGTCGACGTGCTGATGGTCGCGCCGAAGGGCCCCGGCCACACGGTGCGCGGCGAATACCAGAAGGGCGGCGGCGTGCCCTGCCTCGTTGCCGTACACCAGGATGCTTCGGGCAACGCGCTCGACCTGGGCCTCTCCTATGCCTGCGGCGTCGGTGGCGGCCGTTCCGGCATCATCGAGACCAACTTCAAGGAAGAGTGCGAGACCGACCTGTTCGGCGAGCAGGTCGTGCTGTGCGGCGGTCTGGTCGAACTGATCCGGGCCGGCTTCGAGACGCTGGTGGAAGCCGGCTACGCGCCCGAGATGGCGTATTTCGAGTGCCTGCACGAAGTGAAGCTCATCGTCGACCTGATCTATGAGGGCGGCATCGCGAACATGAACTACTCGATCTCGAACACCGCCGAATGGGGCGAGTACGTGTCGGGTCCGCGTATCATCACTGCCGAGACCAAGGCCGAGATGAAGCGCGTGCTGAACGACATCCAGACCGGCAAGTTCACGTCCGAATGGATGCAGGAGTACAAGTCCGGCGCCGCCCGCTTCAAGGGCATCCGCCGCATGAACGACAGTCACCAGATCGAGGAAGTCGGCGAGAAGCTGCGCGGCATGATGCCGTGGATCGCCAAGAACAAGCTGGTCGACAAGGCAAAGAACTAGAAGCGATCCACGTTTTTCGCTGCGCGTGCTCGGCCTAGCCTGCGGGCGCGCGGTGATCGCCAGGAACAAGCTGGTCGGCAAGGCAAAGAACTAAGCCGTCAAGGCTTGCGGGCTGGCGTGCTTGGGCCCAACTGGCTCTGATGGTCTGAACTCGCCTCCCAAGGCGTGGTCGGCGGAGAAATCCGCCGGCCTTTTTTGTTATCCGTAATACCAGTGGGGCTTGGGTGCGGTGCCGTTAAAACGCACCCCGCAACGATCCAGCTTGCGCCAGCGGAGTTCCGCGCGATAGCCGATGCCGTCGGTAGGGACAAAGAGCAGGAAATTGGCGGGTACCCGCGCTTCCGCATGCACGATGAGTTCTGCGCCATGCTCGTGCATGTTCCGGATCGTGCATTGGACGATGGAATCGTTGATGCCCGTTATGATCGCCGCGCCCTTCAGAACGCGGCGCCTGTGTTCCCTGTCCGGGTGGTCAGATCCGGAGATTGCGGCGTCCTCCACCAATACCATTTGCTGGTGCGGATACGCTTATCGTTCCGACCAGGTGAGGTAAACGGATGGGGCGCTTCGAGGTTGCAATTTCTCCCACAAAATCCAGTGGATACACGGTATCCGGGAGCGGATGCGAGGCACTCAACGAAAAGGTGACGCCGTAATGCAAGTGGGCATTCCCGGCGATGAGCGGGCTGTTTTGAAAAGAGAGACAGGCGTGCGTCGCGAAACGAGCCTGCCGTTGTGACGAGGCATCCCGAGTTGCAATACTTGTCTTCCTGGTTGCTTGTGGGCAATGGTCGCGCCCATGTCACTTCGAATCGCCACCTTCAACGTCGAGAACCTGATGAACAGGTTCGACTATTCGGGCTATCGCAACCAGCTCTACCAGGACCGTACGCTGGCGCTTTTCGAGATCGCCAACGAGACGGAATATCGGGCGCTGGAGCAGGCGCGCACCATCGCGCATGCCGATGACACGAGGCAGCTGACGGCACTGGCCATAGCCGCGACGCGCGCCGACATACTGTGCCTACAGGAAGTCGACAACCTGGAGGCGCTGAACGCCTTCGAATATGGCTACCTCTTCAAGATGGTGGGGCAGGGATACCGGCAAAAATACACAACGTCGGGCAACGATGCACGCGGCATTGACGTGGCTGTCATGCTGCGTTCCGAGACGGCGCACGGACAGCCGATCGAATTTGGCCGCATGACCAGTCACGCGCATCTGACCTACGCCGATCTCGGGCTTCATACGCCGGACCTGGCAGCGCTCGGCGAGGAGCCGCAGGAGCGCATCTTCCGGCGCGACTGCCTTGAGATCGATGTTACGGTCGCCGGGCGTCCGCTGACCATCTATTCCGTTCACTTCAAGTCGATGGGCAGCCCTCGCAACGGCCGCGATGGTCGCGAGGCCACGATGCCGGTTCGCCATGCCGAAGCGCAGGCGGTGCGCCACATCATCGAGGAACGGTTCGGCAGGGATCACGCAGGGAAAAAGCGCTGGATCATCTGCGGTGACCTCAACGATTACCGCGAGCGCGTGCTCGTGAAGGGGGACGAGCATGCGGGTTACCAGTTCGATCCTGTCGTTGAGGAGACGTCGAGCGTCAACACGCTGTTGGCAGGCGGCTTTGCGGAGAACATCGTGGAGCGCCGCCCCGAACTTGACCGCTGGACGCTCTATCACACGCGTGGCCCGCAGGAGCGGCACCTCTGCCAGCTCGACTACATCCTGCTTTCGCCGTCGCTGGCCGAGCGCAACGCAAAGGCAATCCCCGACATCGTGCGGGGCGGGCAGCCCTGGCGCACCCCGTTTCCACCCGGACAGGAGGTCGAGCGCTATCCGAGAACAGGCTGGGACCGGCCGAAGGCTTCGGATCACTGCCCCGTCGCGGTGACGCTGGATATCGCATAGAGGCCGGCGCTTGAGCCACGATCTTCCTTTCGGTGTCATCCTGCCGGTCGACGAAATCGATGTGCGGCTCGATCCTTCGCCGCATCCGTTCGAGGCGGGCAGGCAGGGCGCGATCGCCGCGAACTGGCAAAGCGAGATTTCTGAAAAGCCGGCTTTGTTCGATGGCACGGTGGTGCTGCTTTCCGGGCTGGGCTTCGACCGCGGGCGCCTGTTCGGGCGTTGCCACGCGGTGCGCTACTCGACGTTCCTCTACTGGCGCAAGGACCGTGTTTCGACGGCCGTCCATGCCTTTGCGCACCCCATGCTCGTGTCGCGCGACAACGCGCTGATCGCCATCAGGATGGCCTCGCATACGGTCAATGCCGGACGGGTCTACTTCGCAGCGGGTTCGTTCGAGCCGGAGGATTTTCCCGGAGGCGTCGTCGATCCGCACGCCAACATGGTGCGCGAGGTCGGCGAGGAAACCGGACTGGATATCTCGGCGGCGCGGCGCGGAAAGCGCCACTACGCGCTGGCGACCGAACGCGGAACCGTCATCTTCCGTCGCTATTTCCTCGAAGAGGATGCGGATGCCGTGGCCGCCCGCATCCGCGCCTTCGTTGCCGCCGAAGATGAACCGGAGATCGACGGACCGGTCGTCATCCGTTCAGGCGATGACCTTCCTGAGGGGCTGATGCCTCATATGCCGCCCCTGATCGACTGGCACTTTTCAGGGGCAGAGTAGCGTCACTCGTGCCGCAAGGCGTCGATTGGGTCGAGGCGCGCGCCGCGCAGCGCGGGGAAGAACCCGAACACCATTCCGATCAGCGCCGAGAAGCCGACGGCGAGCAGGATGATCGAGAGGCTGGGCGCGAAGGGGATCGAAAGCGCCGAAGTCGCGAGCCCGGCAAGTGAGAGTCCGAGCGCTATCCCGATCAGGCCGCCAAGCAGCGACAGCACCGTCGCTTCCACGAGGAACTGCACGAGGATGTGCCGCTCATGCGCGCCGATGGCCAGCCGTATGCCGATCTCACGGGTGCGTTCGGTCACCGACACGAGCATGATGTTCATGATCCCGATGCCCCCAACGAGCAGGCTGACACCTGCGACGGCGCCCAGCATGCCGGTCATGGTTGTCGTGGCGCTCGCCATGGCGTCGGCGATCTGGGTCATGTCGCGGATGTCGAAATTGTCGTCCGCGCCGGGCGCGATTCGGCGCGTTTCGCGCAGGATCGTCTCGATCTCCGTCTGCACATCGGACGTCGCGATGCCTTCGGCAGCCGCTATGTAGATGGCGCCGATGTCGCGGTTTCCAGCGATGCGGCGCTGGAATCCGGAAAGCGGCATCATCACGACATTGTCCTGAGCCTGCCCAAAGCCGGACGTGCCCTTGGATTCCAGCACGCCGATCACCCGGCAGCTCGACCGGCTCACCCTGATTGACTGGCCGAGCGGATCGCCCGTTCCGAAGAACTGGCCGCGCACCGTCGCGCCGATCAGGCAGACATTCGTGCCGCCGCGGGCCTCGGATTCGGAGAAGATGCGCCCCTCCGAAACATTCCAGTCACGCGCCGTGAAATAGTCGTTTTCGGTGCCGGTGACCTGCGCGGATATGTTCTGAGCGCCATAGACCACGCGCACCGTCTTCTGGGCTGCCGGCGCGACTGCCTTGGCGGTAGTCAGTCCCTTGCTGAGAGCCTCGACATCGCGACCGTCGAGTTGCTTGGGCGTGAAGGATGTGGAACCCGAGCGGTCCGGCCGTGCGGCCTGCACCACGAGCAGGTTGCTGCCCAGCTTGGAGATGTCGCCACGCACCTTCTCGGTGGTTCCCGAACCGATGGTGATCATGGCGATCACAGCCGCCACGCCGATAACGATGCCGAGCAGCGTGAGGAAGGAGCGCAGCGCATTGCGCCAGACAGACAGCAGTGCGAGACGGATGGTTTCCCACAGCATCAGGCCGTCTCCAGTCCCATCGTGTCGGAGGCGACGCGCCCGTCGACGAAACGCAGCGTGCGGCTTGCGTAGTCGGCGATGTCCTGCTCGTGCGTCACCATCACTATGGTAAGGCCGAGTTCCGCGTTCAGGCGGGTCAGCAGGTCCATGATCTCGTGGCTGCGCGCGGTATCGAGGTTACCGGTCGGCTCGTCGGCGACCAGAAGCGTGGGGCGGGTGACGATGGCGCGCGCGATGGCAACGCGTTGCTGCTGGCCACCGGAAAGCTCCGCCGGCGTATGCGTTTCGCGGCCTTTCAGTCCAACGTCCGCAAGTGCGTTCATGGCAAGCTCCCGGCGTTCGCGGGAAGCGACACCGCGGTAGATGAGCGGTAGCTCGACATTTTCCACCGCAGTGGTGCGGGGCAGCAGGTTGTAGCCCTGAAAAACGAAGCCGATATAGCGGTTCCTGAGCGTCGCGCGGCTTGAGCGGTCAAGCCTGCCGGCGTCGACATCCAGAAAGCCGTAGCGTCCGGAGGTCGGCGTATCGAGGCAACCGACGATGTTCATCGCGGTTGATTTGCCGGAACCGGACGGACCCATGATCGCGACGAATTCGCCCTGGCCGATCGTCAGGTTTATGCCGGCCAGCGCGTGAACCTGCGCCTCGCCCTTGCCGTAGGTCTTCCAGACATCATCAAAGGTGATCAGCGGCTGCCGCCGGACGATGGCGTTCATCCTCGCGTCCGTGCGTTAGCGGTCCTGTTGCCCGTGATGACCTCGTCGCCTTGCGACAATCCGGAAACGATCTCGACGAGCTCGCCGTCGGTTGCACCTGTCTTAACCTGAACCGCCTCGGGCTGGTCGTCCCTGAGGACATAGATGGTGCGCATGCTCGCATCGGCGTTCTGTCCCTGCTGGCGCTGGCCGCGGGAACGCATGCGCGGCATGAACATGTCGCGCAGGCTGAAGCCGCTGCTGCGCTCGGTGGCGGGCGGGCTGTAGCGGAAGGCGGCGGCGGGAACCGTAAGCACACCCTTTGCCTCGCGCGTCACAACGGAAACCGTGGCCGTCATGCCAGGCCTCAGCAACAGTTCGCTGTTATCCACGTCGAGCCGCGCATTGTAGGTGACGACACCCTCAGTGGTTTCAGAGGCGAAAGAGATGTCGCGAATATCCGCATTGAAGGACCGGTCGGGGAAGGCGTCGACGGTGAAGCGCGCGGACTGGCCGGCCTTCACGCTGCCGATATCCGCCTCGTCGATCGCAGCTTCCAGTTCCATGTTCTCGAGATTGGCGGCAAGCACGAAAAGGACGGGCGCCTGCATCGAGGACGCGACGGTCTGGCCGGGGTTTACCGAGCGTGTCAGCACGATACCGTCGATCGGAGCATAGATCTTGCTCTTTACCAGATCGGCGTCCTGCTGCTTGAGCGTGGCCTCAGCGATTGCAAGGTTGGCCTCGGCCATCGCCACATTGGCGTCGGCACGGTCACGCGCGGCGGTCGCGGTGTCCAACACCTGTTGCGATGCCATGCCGCGCTTCAGGAGCTGCTCGGCGCGGGTATAGGCCTGCTGGCTCTCGGTGAGCGTTGTCCGTGCCTCGAGGATTTTCGCCTCCGCCGATTTCACTGACGCCTTCGCGCCGTCGATCTGGGCAAGCAGCCGCGTGGTATCAAGTTCGGCCAGAACCTCGCCCTGCTTGACGCGCTGGTTCTCGTCCACGGCGACGGACCGCATGACACCGGACAATTCGCTGGAGATATCCACCTGAATGAGCGGCTGGAGGGTTCCGGTGGCCGACACCTGAACTGTGATGTCGCCGGGCTGCGCGGGCGTCGTGACGTACCCCGGTTCGCTGGAGGACGCGCCGGCGGACAGCCAGTAGCCGGCGCCCGCCGCCAGCAGGGCAAGCGCGCCAACGGCGTAAAGCCAGCCTCTGCCGCGCCTGCGCTTCGATTTCGTGTCGATGCCGAGTGTCGCCGCGGCAGATGGCGCGCCCTGCGGCGCACCCGTATCGGTCAGGTCAGGCTGCTTCCTGTCGACAATCTGGTCCATTGCGCGTCCATGTGATTTCAATACCTACGCGCCGACACACGTATTCCTACGGGGAAGTTGTGCCGTCTGCTCGCGATTACAAGTTAAATTTCGCTCATGTTTCATTCCGCAAAGGTGGCAAACCAATGAAATCGCGCAAATATTTCGTCTATGACGTGTTCTGCGAGACCGTACTGGCCGGCAATCCGCTGGCCATCGTGATCGACAGCGAAGGGCTCGACACGGAGCGCATGCAGGCCATCGCGCGCGAGTTCAATCTTTCGGAAACCGTTTTCGTGATGCCCGCGAGGAATCCGGCGCACGCGGCAGCGATCCGTATCTTCATGCCGCGTGGGGAACTGCCGTTTGCCGGCCACCCGACCGTGGGCACGGCCGTGGCGCTCGCCCAAGCCAATGGTTCTGCAGACAGCATCCTGGTGCTTGAGGAAAAGGTCGGCGATGTGCGCTGCGTGGTGTCGCGCGGCGAGAAGACGAGTTTTGCCGAGTTCGACCTTCCCAGGCGTCCGCAGCAACTCGAGCTTTCGGCCGAGCCGGCGGCGATCGCCGCAGCACTTGGGCTGGGGCCGCATGAGATCGGATTCGAAAACCACCGGCCGGGCCTATGGTCCGCTGGCGTCCCTTACCTGACGGTCCCGGTCAAAGGGCTTGAGGCGGCAGGGCGGGCGGAGGTCGATCCGGTCCTCTGGATGGAACTGGCCCCGCGCATCGGCGCGTCAGTGCCCGCGCCCTATGTCTACTGTCGCAGGGCGGTGGGGCATGATTGCGCCTTCCACGTTCGCATGTTTGCGCCGTGGGACGGTATACCCGAGGATCCGGCAACCGGCTCGGCTGCCGCCGCATTCGCGGGCGCCATCCATCATTTCGATCAGCCTGTCGACGGCGCGCACCGATTCTGGATCGAGCAGGGCATCGAGATGGGCCGGCCGTCGCGGATCAGGCTGGAGGTGGACGTGGAAGAGGGACGCGTGGAACGCGCCCGCATCGGCGGCCATGCGGTCAAAGTCGCCGAAGGCCTGCTCCACGCATAAGGGCGCATGTTGAGGCATTTGGAGATTGCATCGTTTAGGGGCTGGACAGGTGAGGATGCTGTGATATATCCCGCCGCGACTTCCGGTTCGCCGGCTCGTGGGTGATTAGCTCAGTTGGTAGAGCAGCTGACTCTTAATCAGCGGGTCGCAGGTTCGATCCCTGCATCACCCACCATTCAGTCCGGGCATCTCCCTGGCACGTCGACGATCTATAGAAAGTGTTGTCTTTTCCGGGGCTTACAAGCTACGTGCTCGGAACACTTGGAAGAATGTCCCTGATTCCCCCAGCTAAAACCCGAATTCCGACATCCGTCTCTTGAGGCCTGTTTTCGTTTCCAAACGTTTGGGGGCCTACAGTCCGCTTGACGTCCTGTGTTCGCTCGCCGCGATATGCGGGCTCTGCTATTCGGATGAATCGCCGGGAGACTTCGACGTTCGGTCTTCCGAAACCAGTCGGTAGATCTTGGCGACTTCACTGAGTAGCCCAAGCCGGATCAGCTCGCCCATGGCCTCTGCCTGGTCGGTGATGCCATGGGCAGATCGCCAACCCTCCGCCGCCGCCATCTGCTCGCGACCCAAGGCGGCCATGACGCTATAGCGGCGATCCGTCTTCTCGTTCCCCGCCGCCTTCTTGTCGAGCAGTTCGCTCGTTTTCACCGCGCTCTCCTCCCCGATGCAGCTCGGTCCTTGGGACTCTGACTGCACACGCTTCCTCGAAGAACGAATATCTTTAAAAGAAGATCATTCGGCTATTTCGGATATTCCACTACGTAGAATTTGCCTATGTCTGTCATTTCATCATCCGGATCAGATCGGCAAGGCTGCGCGCTTCCATCTTCTCACGAATTCTCGATCTGTGTATTTCGACGGTGCGCTGGCTGATGCCGAGTTCTTCGGCGATATGTTTGTTCGTCATGCCAAGAATGAGGTAGTTGAGGACTTCCTTTTCGCGCCCCGTCAGCCGCGCAATGCGCTCTGTGACGATGCTTTGTGCTATGGGTGGCTGCGTCTGGTTCGCGCGGTGCTTTTTTGCCGCGTCGATGGCGCAAAGCATTTGCTGCGCGGACCCCGGCTTTTCGATGAAATCGATCGCGCCTGCCTTCATGGCTTCGACGGCCAGTGGTACGTCACCGTAAGCCGTGAGGACAATGATCGGGAGAGTGCTTCCTCTGTCCGCGAGCACCTTCTGCAACTGGATGCCGCTCAGCCCCGGCATACGGAGGTCCAAAAACGCACACAAGGCATCTTCTGCGTCAACTCGCTGCAGCAGTGCCTCGGCGTCTGCTAATCCAACTGCTTCGAAGCCGTGGGCTTTCAGCAGAGCGCAAAGTGACGACCTCACCGCTTCGTCGTCGTCGACGACATAAACCAGGTTGCTTGTCTTCAGGTTAGGACTCACTTCTGCCATCGACTTTCAAGGTAAATACAAACTCGGTTTCCGGCCCGCCAGTCTCCGCCCAGACCTTTCCACCATGCGCCTCAACAATCGACCGACACAACGACAGGCCGATACCCATTCCGCTCGTTGTCGAATTGTGAAACGGCTCGAAGAGTGTAGGCAACACCTCTGCGGAGATTCCGCTGCCGGTATCCTTGACCGATACCCTCACTATCTGGTCGCTGTAGCTGGTGGCGATGCTCAGGACCCGTCTCTCGGCTCCATGCATCGCTGTCAGGCTGTTGCGAACCAGGTTCAGGATCACCTGACCGATCTGCACGGGATCGGCGAGGAATTTCATGAGCCCCGGGTCAAATTCAAATTTCACTTCGCATTGGTCCTCAGGCGTCGCAAACAGCGCGAGATCAACGCCCTGCCGGATGACTGCGTGCAGGTCGATGAGTTCCGGCGAGATCTGACCCTGGTCGATAAAGTTGCGCAATCGCCGGACAAGATTGGCGGCTCTCAACGACTCCGAAACGGCACTGTCCATCAGCCTGTCGACTTCTTGCGGGACTTCGAGCCCGTAGTTCGTAAGCTCCTGCCGACAGGCGTTAACGTAGTTGGTAACCGCCGACAATGGCTGGTTGAGTTCATGCGCCAGTGCGGATGCGAGTTCTCCCATCGAACGGTTTCGTTCAGAATCCAGAAGAGCAAGCCGCAAGCGCGCCTCCTCCGCTTCCGCAGCAGCCTGCGCGGCCATGGCGCCGCGTTCCCGATCGAGACTGTTCATCGCGAACAAGGCGCGGCGCGTGATCCGGAGAATTTCGCGGTCGGTCTCCGTGAACGGCATACTGCGACCGCGCCGCTCCTCGCCCCAAACCGCGAAGGACCCGCGCGGCGACAAGCGTATCGATCCGCCATCTGAAAGCGTGCCGACCTTTTCGGGCTTGCCAGCCCATCGAATCGTCTGCTCGTAGGATTTGCGGAAAAGAACGAGGCAGTCCTGCCCGTCGTCGGACAGTTCCATCATCGCGGCGCCCGAGGCGGTGTCTGGTTCACCATTTCCGTCGACGCTCTGCCCTGAAAGCTGATCAGACGTGGCGATCCCCTCCACGAGAGCGTCCTTGAGAGCAAGGTAGCCGTCTGCAGCGGTAGGCACCAGGCCGGCTTCAAAGCTGGGCTACCAGATCGGCGGTGGCATCGAGCATGCTGTGACCGACAACTGGACCCTCAAGCTCGAATACGCTTACTTTGACTTCGGCAGCGAAACTGTCACGGGATTCGACGGCGGTGGTGATCCGTATAACTACACCGCTGATCTTTACGCTCATACTTTGAAGATTGGCGTGAACTACAAGTTCTGATACCTTCACCGAGCGAAAAAGCCCGGCCGTCGTGCCGGGCTTTTGCATTCAGGGCAACTGCTTCGCTGACCGGATGCAAGTTGCGCGCTGTTGCCGAGCGAACGAGTTTGGGGCGACTCCAAGTGCTGCGCGTGCCAATCAGTTCTGTGCGTCAGGGTTCGGCACACCTGCAGCGGCGTCCTGCAAGTCGCTCTTGTCGTGCTCGCTATGCTCTTTGCGTGGGTCAATTAGGCCGATACCGCCCGGCGGTTTCCGGTTCTCGGCAGCCTTTTGCGAGAAGTCGTCGCTGGGGTCGGAACCCTTGAATGGTTTCAGTGTCCGCGCGCCGTGCTCATACGCGACCTTAAGCATGACAGCCTCCTGTTGAGTTGACGGTTGATGAGAAGGTAATCGCGCCAAGCGGACAAGGTTCCGCAGTTGCGCTCTGCGCTAGTCTGCGGCCGCCTGGTGCCACACTTTCGAATCACAACGCGGACAACGCGGTGTCGCCTCACCGGAAGTCTTCAGGACGGTCGCGCAGTCCGGGCAAGCGATAGTCCCGTTGAAAGGGTCCCCCGCGCGAATCTCGACGGGCGATCGAACGTCCCAGGGTGGCTCTATCGAAAGACCTGCCTCGTGATCCGGATCATCGAACTTGAAGACGGACACCATTCCGTTCGTTTCCAGATATGCAGCGCGCACCTCGTTGAGATTGGACACATCTTTCAAACGCAACTGCTCGAACAGTTCGTCATGGCCGAACTGGATTTTCTTCAGCGTTTTCACGTCGATTATGCCGTCGCGAATGACCTGGACACTCAGCCCTTCGATCATATCTTCGAATTTGGGATGGCGGGCCAGCAGATGGCTGAGCGCCTTGTCGAGCAGAATGACAACGGCGATGACGATCATGCAGTGCACAAGCGGAACGTCCGGATAGAACATTCCATCGCCCACCGCAGAACCGAGCGCGATGACGAGCAGGAATTCAACGAGTGAGAGTTGCGCGATGGAACGGCTGCCGATCCATCGGATAAGGAAGAGCGTGTAGACATAGATGATGACCGTACGAACCGCGATTTCGAGGAGGAACAGCGGCGGTTCATCTCCGAAGAGCATGCGCCCGATATCGAATGCGGCGATCGGTTCATTCATGGGCGGTGGCCGGCTCCGTGAAGATTACAAAAAACAATCACGTCCCGTATCTGGTTGCATGCGGCATGATCGAGACCGCAAGCGTGTGCTTCAGTACCCCCCGATGATGGGCAGAATTTCCCCGGTGATGTAACTTGAACAGTGTGGCGAGGCGAGAAACACATAGGCCGGTGCGATTTCCTCCGGCTGCGCAGGGCGCTTCATGGGCGTTTTAGCGCCGAACTCGGCCACGTCGCCCGCTTCTTTTTCGGACGGATTGAGCGGAGTCCAGACCGGTCCGGGTGCAACCGCATTCACGCGGATGCCACGCGCCAAAAGGTTTGATGAGAGAGCACGGGTGAAGGCATGGATTCCACCCTTGGTCATCGAATAGTCGACGAGTTCCTTCGACCCGTCGATGCCGGTAATGGACCCGGTGTTGACGATCGCCGAGCCCGGCTTCATGTGCGCGACCGCAGCCTGCGCCATGTGGAAGTAGCCGTAGAGGTTCGTCTTCAGCGTCGTGTCGAAATGCTCGGGCGTGAGGTCCTCGAATTTTTTGGAGTGAATCTGGAACGCAGCGTTGTTGACCAGAACGTCCAACCGGCCAAACTCCTTGAGTGTGCGTGCGACGGCCTTGATGCAATGGGCGCGCTTGGAGACGTCACCCGCTATCGTTATGCAACGTCTTCCTTCCGCCTCCACTGCCCGCTTCGTTTCATTCGCATCGCGCTGCTCGCTGAGATAACTGATGGCGATATCGGCACCCTCGCGAGCAAACAGGACGGCGACCGCGCGACCGATCCCGGAATCTCCGCCAGTGATCAGAGCCACCTTGCCATCCAGCTTCCTGGAGCCGACGTAGAAGGGTGCGTCGTAGAGCGGCGCAGGCTCTATTTCATGCTCGTGGCCCGGTTTTGCATGGTGCTGTTTCGGGAAGGGCGGGACGGGATAGTGTCGAGCACCGAGTTGCGCGGGTTTCGGCTTTTCTTCGCGGGCAGCCGTGTCCCTGGCATCGACGCCTTTCTGTATTCGGCGCTGTTTTGTGGCCGCGGCTTTCGCGGCTCGCGGCTTCCTGTCGATCGTCCCGGGCATAGGCTTCTCCAGAAGAAAAACACCCGGCCCCTTGTGGAGCCGGGTGGAAGCGGTCGCTATTCAGCGGCCTGCATGTTGATGTTGTTTTCGCCAAGCTCGGTCAGCTTCTTGTCCGTGGCCTCTTCCTCCTTGAGGTTCTTGGCGAGGACGGATGCGCAGTCGCTCCTGCCAAGCTGCTTGGCCCACGCCACCAAGGTGCCATAGCGCGTCATCTCATAGTGCTCGACGGCTTGAGCCGATGCGATCAGCGCGGCGTCCAGAACCTGCTTGTCTTCTACGTCGCCGGCCACTTCGTCGGCTTCCTTGAGGATGCCGTCGATCGCCGGGCAGTTCACGGCCTTGGCCTTGACGCCGTGCATCTCGAACACCTGCTCAACGCGCTCGATGTGGCCCTTGGTTTCCTTGAGGTGCTTTTCGAAACCCGCCACCAGCGCCGGGTCGGTCGCCTTGTCGATCATCTTCGGCAACGCCTTTTCGATCTGCTTCTCGGCATAATAGATGTCACGGAGCGTATGGACGAAAAGGTCGTCCAGCGTTTTGATGTCTTTTGAGAAAAAGCCCATGGCTTCACCTTTCTCTTCTTGCTGTTCTGGGAAGACCGGGCCGATCGTCCCTCATCCGAACGATACCGGCGGGCCGGTTCAACCGGCTCCGGCAGTCAACGTGTAAGCGCGCGCTGCGTTCCACATAAAAAGTCGCTCTGTTTTCAGATTGTCGGATGGCGCAATACAGCCAGCGAGCCCGGCCGAACATAAAAAGGCTTGCTGCACGCTGGGCAGCAAGCCTCTGTCATACTGTGGATCCTACTGCCCGTCCTGCGGAGACACGGCAGGCGCTATTTCGGTCTGTGACGGTTCGACCGTTGTGTCTTGCCCGGTCTGCGGCGCAGATTGCCCGGTCTCAGGCGAGGTGTCCGCACCAGGTGCTGCGGATTGTGTTTCCGGCGGTGTTGCGGTGCTTTCGACCG
Organism: Rhizobiaceae bacterium; assembly: GCA_019635775.1. Classification (GTDB taxonomy): domain Bacteria; phylum Pseudomonadota; class Alphaproteobacteria; order Rhizobiales; family Rhizobiaceae; genus Mesorhizobium_K. The sequence goes on from JAHBYU010000001.1 coordinate 421,698, forward strand.
GCACGGTTTGCGTTACCCTGTCCGTACCGATGGGCTCGGGCGTGACCGAGCCATCAGCTGCCGCGACACGCCACACCATGTTGCCGGCGTCATCGGCGATCAGCAAGGCGCCAGTACCGTCGATCGCTAGCCCAACGGGCCGGCCGTGCGCCTTGTCGCCATCGAGAAAGCCGGTCACGACATCCACGGGCATGCCCGAGGGCATTCCATCCACGAACGGCACGTAGATCACCTTGTAGCCGTTGAAGCGGTCCCTGTTCCAGCTCCCCCGGTTGCCGACGAAGGCGCCGTTCGCATAGGCCTCCGGCATGGCAGAGTCGTTGGTGAAGGCAAGGCCGAGGGCTGCGACGTGACTGGTCAGCGCATAGTCCGGAGATATCGCCTTCTCGACAAGGTCCGGACGCGGCGGGTGAACCCGCTCATCGACATGCGGGCCATAGTAGCTCCAAGGCCAACCATAAAACGCGTCTTCCTTCACGGAGGTCATGTAGTCTGGAACCAGGTTCGGGCCGAGTTCGTCGCGTTCATTGACCACGGTCCAGAGCACGCCGCTCTGCGGGTGGAAATTCAGCCCGTTGGGATTGCGCAGGCCGGACGCGAAAACCTTGGCCGCTCCGGTTTCGCGATCGATGCGCCATATCGCAGCCCGGCCTTTCTCCGCTTCCATACCCCGCTCGCCAACGTTGGAGTTGGAACCGACCGACGCATAGAGGAATCGCCCATCGGGGCTCAGCGCAAGATCCTTCGTCCAGTGGTGATTGATCGGTCCGCCGGGTAGCGGCGTCAGAACGTCAGGCTCGGCGTCGATCGAGGTCTGGCTGAGCTCGTAAGGATAGGCGAGCACGGCGTCGGCCGCTGCCACATAGAGGGTGCCGTCATGCCAGGCCACGCCGAAGGGAGACGTCAGGCCCGTCAACAGGTCGTTGCGCGAGTCTACCGTGCCGTCGCGGTTTGTGTCGCGCAACAGCGTGATGAGGTTCGTCTCCTTGGACTCGCCGCCGCTGCCGGCCGCCATGGCCATGATCCAGCCGCGAATATAGTCCTTCGGACGGTCAAGCGGCTTGCCCTGCGGGGCTTTCGACTGCACCACCAGAACATCGCCGTTCGGAAGGGTGTGCACGGTCCGGGGGTTGGCCAGATCGGTGGCATAGGGGGTCACGACAAGGCCATCTGGAACCGTGGGCGTTTGCCCATCCTGCCAGCCGACCACCTCCGCGACTTTCAGGTCGGGAATGAGGCTGCTCGAAGGCTCGGGCAGCACAGGATCAGGACCGTATTGCTGGGAGATATCGAAGTCGTCGCTGCAGCCGGCAATCGCGAGCATGGAGCCCGCCATGAGAACCCCGGTGAAGGATACTATTCTATTCATAATGGTCTCCTTCATGAGCGAACCATGCGGTAACGAGCATCGCGACAAAGGTCAGCACGGAGAAGGCAAGCCCCCACGGAACGACCGCAGTCCAACCGTCCGATGTGTGGACGAAGCTGTTTATCGTCGCGAGCAGCATCACAACGATGCCGCACAGAATTGCCATCCACGGTGGCCTTGCGCGCACGAACAGCCAGTCGATCAGCATCACAAGCAAGGCAAGGGCCCCAAAAACAAGGCCTGCAAGCAAAAGCCACTCCGAGAAGTGCAGCCAAAGCAGATTGCTGGTGCGCCAGTAGGCGCTGTCTGTGATGACCGTCAGGCTGAAGCAGACGACCGGAAAGGCAAGAAGAGCCAGGTAGAGACCGTGCAGGAAGCCCACTGGTCTCGGTAACGGATAGGTGTTCGCCATGAGCCGCAGTTCCTTCGTTTTGTGAATCGCGCGCGAATGGCCGCGTGGCGGCATGCATTCCTGGCGATTACGCGTGGCAGCGGCTTTGGTTCCCGATAACAGCCGATCAAGGCCGGCTTTCAGGTGTGCTCGGGCCTGAACATGCGCATCAGCACATCCGAACGCCGGACGAAGTGCTGGAAGAGGGCGCCGCCAACATGGAGGGCGATGGCGAACAGCAGGATTGTCTGCATCCACTCGTGGACCACGGCAGCAGACTCAACCACAAGAAACCATGCGATCAATCCGCTGACCGGCAGAAGCAGAAGAAGAAGGTAGATCAACCCGTGTATGCCCTCGGCGGCAATCTGCAGGATACGCGGCTCATCCGAAGGCGGCGAGGGCGCGCCGCGCGTCCAGCGCAGATAAATCCGGGCAAGCGCCAAGACGAGGATGAGAGTTCCCGCAGCTATGTGCAGATAGGCAACCGGCTCCACTCCAGCGCCAGACTGGCGCTCCCCCACGAGCGCGCGCCAGGCATCCTCGATCCCGTCATGGGCCACGAACTGGAAGCTAACCAGCACGACAACTGCCCAGTGCAAGGCTATCTGTGTGGTCGAATAGCCTTTGACTTCCCGTGCCGGCATGGTTGCCCCCTTCTGCGATCCAGGAAACGCGCATGCGGCAACTGCGTTCCTGCCTGACGAATTTCTGCCTTGTGAATTTCCGGAACTTTGTACGACCTGCGAAGTTACTTGCAAACAGCTGCATCGTGGCCGCTTCGGATACGGTGTGCTTATCGCGTTGCGAGGGAGACGCGCATCAAGATCCTTATGCCCCCCAACGGGCAAGCAGAGGCTTGTCGTTTCTGGTCCCGTGCCCTGCCGATGGCTGCGACCGCGCCGGCGCTTGCGTCGTGCAGCGGCGTCCAATCCACGCTAGATCCCGGCGGCGCGGAAGCGACGCAGATAGCGACCCTTTTCTGGGTGATGACGGCAGGCGGCTTCCTTATCTGGGCCTTCGTCGTCGCGCTCTCGCTCTATGCCTCGCAATGGAAGCGCAAGAGCATCTCCGAGCGGGGTGCAGGTCGCATCATCTTCTGGGGCGGGGTGGTGTTTCCGGTCACCGTGCTGACCGCGCTTCTGGCCTATGCGCTATGGCTTATGCCGTGGCTGCGGCCGTTCGGTGCGGAGGAGGGGACTGGCGTACGGGTCGAAGTCGTCGGCAGCCAGTTCTGGTGGCATGTCGTCTATCGCAGGCCGGACGGAACAAGCGTCGTATCCGCCAACGAGATCAGGCTGCCCGTCGGCGAGCGCGTGGAATTCTCTCTGGAGAGCGCGGACATGATTCATTCCTTCTGGATCCCGTCTTTGGGAGGGAAGATGGACATGATACCCGGGCGAACCAACCGGCTCTCGCTTCTTGCCACGCGACCCGGCACCTATCGCGGCCAGTGCGCAGAGTTCTGCGGCATCTCTCACGCCTACATGGCCTTCCCAGCGATCGCGATGGAGCCTGCGGATTTCGAAGCGTGGCTCGAGCAGCGCAGCCGGCCGTCCGCCGGAGTGTGGGCGCCGAGTGCAGGACACGATCTTTTCATGCGGGAGGGCTGCGGCACCTGCCACAGCGTCGACGGTACGGAAGCAGGGGGAACACAGCCAGCAGGCATTGCGCTGGGGCGAACGCCCGCCGCGGGAATTGCCGGTCCCGACCTCTCCCATGTCGGTTCGCGGCTCACCATCGGGGCCGGGCTGCTCGCCAATGACGAGGAAGCGCTGGCGCGCTTCATTGCGCATTCCGCTTCGATCAAACCAGGAAGCCAGATGCCGGCTTATCCCGGCCTCTCGCCCGACGAACTGCGCGCCATAGCCGCGTGGCTGAAAGGCCTGCAATGAGCGACGTGTCGGAAGCCGGCCGCGACAGGGCGGCGCAGGAGGCGCAGCTTCGAGCCGTCTGGGCAAATCCGTCGGGATGGCGCTACTGGACTTCGGTCAACAATACGCAGGTCGGCCTCTGGTACGGTTCCGCGGCCTTTGCCTTCATGCTCTTCGCCGGGCTTCTTGCGCTTCTCGTGCGCGCCCAACTCGCGGTGCCCGAAAACGACCTGATCTCAGCCGAACTCTACAACCAGGCCTATACGCTGCATGGAACGGTCATGATGTTCCTGTTCGCGGTGCCGATCTTCGAGGCGGTCGCGATTTTCCTGCTGCCGCCGATGCTCGGCGCAAGGGAACTGCCGTTTCCGCGCCTTGGCGCATTCGGTTTCTGGAGCTTCTTCATCGGCGGGGTGTTCGTCTGTGGCTCGATATTCTTCGGGGCAGCGCCGAACAGCGGCTGGTTCATGTATCCGCCGCTCGCGACTTCCGAGCAGGCGGGCATCGGCGCCGACATCTGGCTGCTTGGCCTTTCGTTCATCGAGGTCGCGTCGCTTGCGGCGGCGGTCGAACTCATCGTCGGAATCATGAAATGCCGGGCGCCGGGCATGCGCGTCAACCTGATGCCGCTGTTCGCCTGGTATCTGCTGATCGTGGCCGGCATGATCATTTTTGCTTTTCCGCCCCTGATTGCCGGTGACCTGCTGTTCGAGATGCAGCGCATGTTCGACTGGCCCTTCTTCGACGCGGCGCGAGGCGGAGACCCATTGCTTTGGCAGCACCTCTTCTGGATTTTCGGCCATCCGGAAGTCTACATCATCTTCCTTCCTGCCATAGCGCTTCTGGCGATGATAATCCCGACCTTCGCCGGACGTCCGATCGTCGGCTATTCCTGGATTGTGCTGGCAGCCGTAGGCACCGGCTTCCTCTCCTTCGGTCTGTGGGTCCACCACATGTTCGCGACCGGCCTGCCGCAAATTTCGCTGGCCTTCTTCTCGGCAGCATCCGAGGCTGTCGCCATCCCGACGGCGGTGCAGATTTTCGTTTTCATCGCGACCATGCTGGCCGGCCGTGTCATCTTTTCCATTCCCATGCTTTTCGCCATGGGCGGCATCGCCATCTTCGTCATGGGCGGGCTGACCGGCGTGATGGTGGCGCTTGTGCCTTTCGACTGGCAGGCGCACGACACCTATTTCATCGTCGCGCACCTGCACTACGTGCTGATCGGCGGCATGCTGTTTCCGATCTTCGCGGGCCTCTACTACTATTACCCGCTGATCGACGGAAAACACATGTCCGAGCGGGTTGGACGCCTCGCCTTCTGGCTGATGTTCACCGGGTTCAACATCACCTTCCTGCCGATGCACATAACGGGCCTGCGGGGCATGCCGCGCCGCGTCTATACCTATCCGGCGGATATCGGCTGGGACTGGCTCAACCTCCTCTCGACCGTGGGTGCCGTTGTCCTCGGCATCGGCATGTTCGCGGTTGTGGTCGACGTAACCCTGCACCGTCGCAGGAAGCCAAAGGGCGAGCAGAACCCCTGGAACGCGGGCACGCTCGAATGGGTCAGCGAGCCCGAGGAAAACTGGGGGGTACGCTCGATCCCGCGCATCGAGAGCCGTTACCCTCTGTGGGACCAGAAAGACCTGGCCCGGCAGGTTCACGCCGGCGAATGGTATCTTCCCGACGCGAAGGAGGGCAGGCGCGAAACGCTGGTCACCTCCGTGCTCGATGCCGAGCCGGAGCAGGTTCTTCGGGTTGGCGGCACGTCCTATGTATCCATCTTCTGCGCCGCCACGCTCGGCACTGTCTTCATAGCGCTCACCTTCAAGTTCTGGGTCGTGTCGCTGCTTGCAGGTGCTGCTTTCCTTGCCGGCGTCATCTACTGGCTGTGGACCGGCACGGGCGAAATCCCTGAAAAGGAAGAGAAGGACATCGGCCACGGCATCAGCCTTCCGCTTTATGCATCAGGCGTAAAATCGGTTGGCTGGTGGGCCATGTTCATCACGATGAGCGGCGACGGAACGGCTTTCGCAAGCCTTGTCTTCGGCTACTTCTTTTTCTGGACGAGGCATGAGGACTTCATGGTCGGCCTTGAGGGGCCCGGGATGTTCTGGCCGCTGGTTGCCCTGGCCTTGTTTGCCGCTGCGTGGGCTGCCACCGTGGCTGCGCGCGAGACCAACAGACGCGGCGGCCTCGGCCTTTCACGCGTTCTGCTTGGCGCGGGTGTCGCGCTTTCCATCGCGGGCTGCGCGGCTGGTCTCGCCGGCCCGTGGTCCTACGGCATGGATCCGACGCAGCACGTCTATCCGGCCGTGGTCTGGGTTCTGGTCATATGGGCTGCCGTTCACGGTGGTGTCGGCATCATCATGCAGCTCTATTGCCTGGCGCGAAGCATCGCGGGGCGGCTGACTGCCCGTCACGACATGGAATTGCAAAATGTCACCCTCTACTGGCACTTCATGCTGGTCACCGCCCTCATCACGTTCGGTGTGGTGGGTCTGTTCCCCGAGGCGCTGTGATGTGGCGCCTACTGCCCAGGCAGATCGAGTCCATGTGGACGCTATTCACCGCCCCGGTCGTGTGGGCGGTGCACTTCCTTGCCTGCTACGTCGGCGCCGCGATCTTCTGCGAGAAGCCTCATCTCCTCGGTGGGGACTTCAACACGTTGCGCGTTGGAATTGTCGTGCTGACGGTGATGGCGCTTTCGATGATTGTCATTTCAGCCTTGCTCGCCTGGCGGCAATGGGGCTTTGGCACAGGCGATCCTCCGCATGGCGACCCTACGCGCCGCGACCGGCAATTGTTCCAGGGCTATGCGACGCTTCTTCTGTCGGGTCTCAGCTTCGTCGCCGTGATCTACACCGCGCTTCCGGTCCTTTTCATCACGGACTGCATCCGGTGAGGTGCGCCGCCCTGATCGTTGGCCTCGGCCTGCTGGCGCTCATCTGGTTCGGTCCGCTTCTTGACGCATGGCGCGCATCGTTTTCCGCGCACATGCTGGCGCATATGGGCGTCGTCGCGTTCGCTGCGCCCATGATCGCGATCGGCTTGCCCGACCGCTTCAAGCCGGGAGCCTCGATGCCGGTCGCACTGCCGATCGTGGCTTCCCTGATCGAACTGATCGTGGTGTGGAGCTGGCATGCGCCTGCAATGCGCGCCGCGGCCGAGGCATCGCTCGTTGTCACCGTCGCGGAACAGGCAAGTTTTTTGTTGGCCGGCGTTCTGCTCTGGACGACGAGCTTTGCCGCGCCACATGAGCGGCGGCATGCTGCCACGGGTGCGCTCGCACTGCTGATGACATCGATCCACATGACCCTGCTTGGCGCACTCCTTGCCCTGAGCCCACGGCCGCTCTACGGACTTGGCGATGTGTCCTGTTTCGGCGTCGTCCTGAGCGGGGGACAGGACCAGCAGCTTGGCGGAGTCGTCATGCTTCTCGTTGGGGCGGTGGTGTATCTGGCCGGCGGATTGCTGCTCGCGGGCCGGCTGCTGAATTCCGTCGAAACCGCAAAGCATCCGACGTCGATCACCATAGCTGAAACCTGACGTTATATCGCTGAAACCAGACAATCGGAAAGCAGCGTTCCCTACATAGGCAGGAACAACCTTTCAGGACTGACGTTGGTCTCATCCTATGGCTGAGAAGCATTCTGTTTGGATCTGGGAGTAACGACCGTGAATCATTTTCGACATTGGAGCCTGGGGGCCATGGCATGCGTGGCACTCCTGCCGCTACAGGCCATGGCTCAAGAAGCGGAAGGAACAACCGGCAAATGTCGGGTCAATCCAGACGCAGCGGATACCGTTCCGCTTGCGGAGAAGCTTGATGATTGCAACGGTGTGCTAAGGCCGCCAAAAGTCGGCGACTCAGAGATCGTGGAGCCTGCACCCGATGTAGGCGAAACCCCTGTCATTCGACCCGGCGAGATTGAACCACAGGAGGATCAGGATAGCACCGGCTCGGCACCTTCGAGCTTTTCCATCAGCGAACTGGTCGATGCCATCGGGAACGCGGATGCAACTGCGCGGCGGCTCGGAGAGTCGACCACAGGCAGTGTAGAGATTCAGGACATCACCCCCTTGATGGCCGGCGCCAACGCCGCATCGATCAACACCGCCCTTGCGCAACATCAGAGCGCGCTGGCAAACCTGAAGGCGCGTATTCAGGAGAGTGGGCCGCTATCTGAAGCCCTTGATCGCGAAGGCGTGCATATCGATCGTGTCGTTACGGCGTTGGAGGAGGCAGGGGCAGTGACGATCTTCGTCAAATAGCTGGGTGGAAAGCTGCTGGCGATCAGTTCACGGCAGGTGTCAGCAGGTCCCCCAATACACCCAGGGGATGACGCAGCTTCTGTCCGGCAAGCCGTTCCGACTGGCAGCGACAGGAAAAGCCGCTCGCGGCAACAACGGATCCTTCGGTCAGCCTATCGCGCCACGACATATCGAACAGTTTTCTGGATACGCTCTGGTGGCGCTTTTGATGGCCGAACAGTCCGGCCATGCCGCAGCAGCCCGTCGACGGCGTCTGCGCAGCAACACCAACCGCCGAAAAGACGGTCGACCACAAAGGGCCCGCGTCAGCCAGCGCGGTCGCCTCGGTGCAATGTGAAAGCAGGAGCACCGGGGCGGTGCGCTCGGTACGTGCAAAGCGACGCCCGGCGCGAAGCTCGGCGGCAAGGAATTCCTGCGGCAGGAAAACCGCCGGCGGGGTCAGCCCCGCTTTCGGATAGTCCTGGCGCAACTGCATGACGAGCGCCGGGTCGAGCCCGACCAAGGGCGCGCTTGTGCTCGCAGCCTCTTCCAGCAGGGCCACCAGGGCCTTTGCCATCGGCAGGAAATGAGCCGTGTCGCCGAGGGATTGCGCAGCCTTGCCGGCCGGTCGCATGTCCAGGACACGCGGTCTGTAGCCGAGCGCGCGAAGTCCGGCCACGACATCGCTAAGCGCATCTTCATCGAAGAGGGCTGTGAACCAGTCCTGGACGAGGATCACCGTGTTTTCCGGCACTTCGCCGGCTGTCAGTTCCTTGCGGCCGATCCGCAACTCGCGTGATACTCCTCTGCTCAGCCGCCCGGGCAGGTCGACCGTGTCGGTCAGCCAGCCTCCGATGCGCGCCATGAGGGGCCAGAACGGAGCCAGCAATCGGGCGCTGCCAAGGATCTGCGGGCTGTATCGCTCTGCGAGCAGGGTCAAGCGGTCGGCGAGCGGCCGCGCATGCCGCTCGAAATAGGCGGAATAGAAGGCTGTGCGCATCGAGGGAATATCCACCTGGACGGGACAGGACGAAGCGCAGGCCTTGCAGCCGAGGCAGCCGTCCAGCGTCTGCATCAGATCGGCTTCCAGCGCCGGATCGGTCGCCCCCGACTGTCGCATGCGATGCCATTCGCGTAGCGCATCGGCGCGGCCCTTGGGGCTTTGGCGAAGGTCGGCCGTTGCCTTGAATGAAGGACACATCGGCGTGGTCGCGGCATAGCTGAGGCATTGCGCATTGCCATTGCAACGGAAGGCACGAAGCAGCGGATCGGCATCGGGCGCATTGAATGCACGAAACGGCGTCGATGCTATGCCCATGATCTCGGCGCGGTTGCTGACGAGTTTGCCGGGGTTGTAGCGTTCATCCGGGTCGAAGGCTGCCTTGACCCCCTGCAGCGCGGCATACGCCTCCTCGCCGATCCAGTCGCGAAGATAAGCACCGCGAATTCCCTTGCCGTGCTCTCCCCAGAAGATGCCGCCATGTTTGCGGGTCAGCGCGAAGATGGCGTCCGAGACCTCGACGAGTTTTTCCCGATCCTGAGGTGCATCGATGTTCAAGGCCGGGCGGATGTGCAGGCAGCCCACGTCAACATGGCCGTACATGCCAAAGCTCAGGCCGTTGCGGGCCAGCACCTCCAGAAAGTCCGCAACGAAAGCCGGCAGGGCTTGGGGCGGCACGACGCAGTCCTCGACGAACGCGACCGGGCGCGCCGGGCCATCGACCTTGCCGAGCAGCCCCACGCCCGCCGAGCGGATCGCCCAAAGGCTGCGGATTTCTGCAGGGTCAGCCGCTTCGTGAATGGCCTGTACGCCGGCAAGGTCGCGCAGCAGCTTGCGGCACGCTGCGATCCGGTCCGAAATCGACGCGTCGTCGTCGCCGTTAAATTCGATGAAGGTATAAGCCAGGCGCTTTCCCTCAGGCGCCTGCAGAGCCTTCGGCAGCTTGTTCAGGATGCCGGCCTTGTGGGCAATCGCCTGCACTGCCTCATCCATCACTTCCACGGCGGTCGGATCGACGCCGAGCAGGGGTGTGGCCGACGCCAGCGCATCGTGAAAACTGTCGAAGCCGACCACGAGCAGCCGCTTTTCCGGTTCGATGCGGCGCAGCTTTACGCGGATACGGGTGATCAGGCCGAGTGTGCCTTCCGCCCCAAGAAGCAGCCGCCACCATTCGAAACCGCCGCCGGGAGGACAGGCGCGCTCCAGGTCGTAGCCGGTGAAGCGGCGGTTCAGGCGAGGCGTCCGGGCCACGAAGGCAGCGCGTCCGGCACGGGCGGCCGCCTCGGCTTTCTCAAGCATCGGAACGGCCCATTCTGGCGTTGGCGCAAGGCTCGACAACACGCCCTGCGGCCTTGCCATGTCAAGGCCGAGTATGTTGTCGCTGGTCTTGCCGTAGATGCGCGAGCCCTTTCCCGACGCGTCTGTGCTGACCATGCCGCCGATCGTGCAGCGGCTGGAGGTGGAGGTCTCCGGTGCGAAGAACAAACCATGCGGGCGAAGCTGCTCGTTGAGATCGTCGAGAACCATGCCGGGCTCGACATCGGCCCAGGCCTGAGCGGGATTGACCTCCAGCAGGCGGTTCATGTGCCTGCGCATGTCCACGATGAGCCCGTGATTGAGGCTCTGCCCGTTCGTGCCGGTGCCTCCGCCGCGTGCGGTCACCGCGAAGGAAGCGAATTCGGGTTGCGCCAGAACGGACATCAGGAGGACGGCGTCTCCGGCGTCCATTGGCGCGGCGATGAAGTCGGGGGTTATCTGGTAGACGGAATTGTCGGTGGACATGGCCGCGCGCAGCGCCCTGTCAGTCTCGACTTCCCCCCTGAAGCCAGCGTTTCGCAGCGCGGCATAGAGCAACGACAGGTCAACTTCCCGGCTACAAAGCGTCATGGGCTACTCCCAGCCTGAACAGCGGTAGCTTGAAGCACAGACACAAACTTCATAGAATTAGAATATTATGAAGATAAATTCAGTTTTGCCGAACATTAACCTGCGGCACCTGCGGGCCCTGCACGCGATCCACGTCCACGGATCGTTTGCGCGTGCCGCGACCGAGCTCGGCGTCGTGCCTTCGGCCTTGAGCGAGACTGTACGCCAGTTCGAGGAGTCCGTCGGCGATACGCTCTTCGATCGCAACCAGCGGCCGCCTGCGCCGACGCCGCTGGCCCTGACATTCCTGCAGGAGACGGCGCCTCTGCTGGAAGGAATCGAACGTGCGGTGCTTCGACTTCAGGTAGCAAGCGGGAGCACGTACGGCATGTTGTCTGTCGGCAGTTCGCCATCGGCGATTTCCACCCTGGTTGCGCCGGCCCTGGCGCGGTTTCGCAAAGCCCATCCGACAGTTCGAGTCCGTGTCCACGACGACATCGCCGAGCGGTTGGCACGTCTTGTGGTCGATGGGGAACTCGACCTGGCCGTGGCAGGGCGGGCCTTGCACTCACCCGACCTGCGGCAGACCGAGATCATGCGCGACCCATTCGGATTCGCCTGCTCGGCCACTCATCCCCTGGCCGCGCGCTCGGCGATCAGCCTTGACGACATCGATCCGGCTGAAGTTATCTCGCTCGACCCGGGAACGGGCACGCAGCAGTTGCTGTCCAGCAGTGCTGCGGTGCCGACCGCCCTGCGGGCAGGGGCGATCGAGGCGCATTCGACGATCGCCCAGATCGGGATGATACGTGCCGGATTGGGCGTCGCCCTGCTGCCGCGTGATGCGCTGATGGTCTTTGCCGATCCATCGCTACGTTTCATACCCGTCGGCGACCTCGATCTCTGGCGTTCACTCTACCTTCTGGTGCCGACCCGGCGGCGCCTGTCGCTTGCATCGCGCGGTTTCATCGACATGGTGAGGGCAGTGACGCCAAGCAGCATTGATGTGGCCTGATCCGCATTTGCCGAGCTTGGCAATCGACAAGATTTTCTCAGTCCTCTCTTATCCGCCCCGAAATATTCTTTTTCGAGGTGCTGGAGTGCTTGAGGCATTAATTTTCGCTCCAGGTAGGCCGAGCTATTGCCGCGCCACATGCGCCGCGCGATAAATGTCGGCAAGCACGTGCCTGGGACTATGGAGGGGTAGACCTATGAGGAGCATGTACATTTCGGGTATCGGCACGCTTGCGCTGGCGTTGATGCTCTCGGTCCCGATCACCTCGTCCTCCGTTTACGCTCAGGATCAGGCAGCCGCGGCGGATAGCGGGTCCGATGCTTCGGCCCCTGCGCCTTTGAGTGAGGACGAACTGGAAGTCCTGGTTGCGCGGATCGCGCTCTATCCCGATGAACTCGTTGCGCTGATTTCGGCGGCGTCGCTCTATCCGCTTGAGATCGTTGAGGCCTCGCGCTTCCTTGACAGGTACGAGAAGGACAAGTCGTTGAAGCCCAAGGACAGCTGGGACGGCAGCGTCGTTTCGTTGCTGAACTACCCCGAGATCGTGCGGATGATGAGCGACGATCTGGAGTGGACGCAAGCGTTTGGCGAAGCCGTCGCGTGGCAGCAGAAGGACGTGCTGATTGCAATCCAGCAGTTGCGTGATGAGGCGGTCGCCAACGGCGTTCTGAAGAGCGACGACAAGGTTCAGGTGACGCAGGATAACGACAACGTGGTCATCAAGCCCTCGAATCCCGAGGTGATCTACGTCCCGCAATATCCGCCGGAGATGCTCTACCAGCCCGGCTATGTGTGGGAGCCAATCCGCTATTATCCCGACCCCTATCCGCCCTACTGGTATCCCGGGGCGACCTTCTTCGCCGGTGTGGTCACCGGTGCTGTGTGGGGCGCGGTAGTCGACTGGGACGACTGGGGCGTATGGGGCGGTCACTGGAACGGCAACGACATCGACATCGACTGCAACAACTGCTTCAACAATCGCGACTTCAACGGCAAGATCAACTTCAACGACGTCGACTGGAAGAACGTCGACCGCGACAAGATCAAGATCGATCGCGACCAGTTCAACAATATCGACCGCAACGAGTTCAAGGATCGCGTTAAGGCCAATGGCGACAACGCAATCAGCGATCGTGCGCGCGAGATCAAGAAGAGTGACAAGGTCGCCAGCCGGCCCGGCAAGGACGGGACCGGGACGAAGGATATCCGCAAGAGCATGCAGGACGGTCTCAAGGCGCAGGGCGGCGGTCAGGCAAAGCTCGACCGTCCGGCCGGCAAGCCCGATGTAAGCCGTCCCAATGTGGATCGCCCAGCCGGCAAGCCATCCGTCAACCGCGACGGGCAGGCTGCTGCGAAGATCGACCGTTCCGTCGGAAAGCCCAAGCCGGCCCAGAAGGTCGATCAACGGCCGAAGAAACCTTCAGCGGTGGGCAATCCCGGCCGCGGCAAATCAGCCAAGGTCAGCTCGAACCGGGGTGGCAAGTCGATGGGCGGTGGTCAAGGCGGTGGCGCGCACAAGCAGATCAAGCGCCCATCGGGCGGTCAGGGCGGCGGACGCAGGCGCTGAGCGGCGGGAGCAGGAGATGAAGATGTTTATCAGAAAGCTTTTGCACTCCACCGGTGCCGCCGCACTTGTCATAGGCTTGATGGCGGCAACGCCGGTCATGGCGCAGGAAGCTGAGCCGACCGGCATCGCGGGTATGGCTGCTGCGAGCGAACCACCGGCCTTTGATACGCCGGAAGCCGCGCTTGACGCGTTCAAGAAGGCGCTTGAGGCTGATGGCGGCGGCAAGGTCGCTGATGTGCTGGGCCTCGATCCTGCGAAGATCAGGGGCGACGACAGCACGGCCGCTGCGCTTGCGCTCATCAAGGAAGGCGCCGAAAAGCAGCTATCGCTTGAGGGCGAGGGCGACCGGCGCACCGTGCTGATCGGCGAGAAGCTCTGGCCGCTGCCCTTCCCGATCGTGAAGTGGGAGGACGGCAAATGGGCCTTCGACACCTATGCCGGACTTCAGGAAATCGTCAATCGCATCGTCGGCGAGAACGAGTTGCAGACAATCGCCACCCTGCGTGCCTATGTCGATGCGCAGGAGGAGTACGCTTCGGAAGATCGCGACGGTGACGGCGTGGAGGAGTTCGCGCAGAAACTGGTCAGCACGGAAGGAACGACGGATGGCCTCTATTGGCCGGCCGATGAGGTGAACGGCGAGAGCCCGGCCGGCGACCTCGACCAGTCGGAACTTGAGGACGCAGCCAGGGGCGAAGGCTACTTCGGCTACAAGTACAAGATCCTGACGGGGCAGGGCGACAACATCGCAGGCGGCGCCTATGACTACATCATCAACGGCAACATGATCGCCGGCTACGGGCTGATCGCATGGCCAGCGAAATATGGCGAGAGCGGCGTCCATACCTTCGTGGTCAATCAGCACGGCATCGTCTACGAAACCGACCTCGGCCCCGCAACCGGCGATATCGTCAATTACATCGATCGGTTCAATCCGGACGATAAATGGACCGTGGTCAGCGATTGATATCGTTCCGCAGTTGTTTGGCGGATGAGGCGCTCCAGACCCTGTTTGCGAACAAGGAAAGGGCAGCCGGAAAGATTTTCTATCGCCGTTTTGCCCAGATCGCCCAGACAATCGCACCGACCATCGCGCCCATCGGAGCGAAGTAGAACGCCGCACCCTTCACGAAGGCTGTGTCGACCGGCTCTGCGTCAAGCATGTAGGTTCCTGCCACGGCAAGCGCCAGCGCCGTAGCGGCTCCCAGCAAGACGCCGAAGATCAGCCCCAGAAACAGTCGATTGGACTTGGACATAGGTTACCCCCTCAGCTTCTCCCGGCCCATGCTCTGAGATGCTCGATGCAGCGCTTTTCGTTGAACAGCCTCCCTGCATCAACGGCAGGTAGATCCGCCTTCCGGGCGGTCTAGGCCAGGGGTCGGCCCTTGTCCACCTGCTTTTCAATTTGCTGGACGATGGCTTTGTATTTCTTCGCCGCTGGTGAAAGACTGCGTCCGCGCCGCCAGATAAATCCGTAATTCAGGGTGAGCCAAGGCAGTGCCAAAGGAAGTGCTTTCAGGTTCAGCTCTCGCTCATAGCGGTCGAGCAGCACCTGCGGAAGTGCCGACAGCGCATCACTGTGGCTCACTATATGTTTGACGCCGGAAATGGTTTCCACTCTGACGCGGGGTAATCCGTGTCCGGTAACGGGATCGACTATGCCGAATGGCTTGCTTTCCTTGGGAAGCAACGCGAGCGCTGCGTTGGGTATATAGACGCCCGCCCATGGGAATTCGCAAATATCTTCGAGGGTTACTCGTTCCAGCTTGGCTAGTGGATGTCCTACTCGGCAGACGACGAAAAGCTGACATTTTCGCACCAGTGAGGTCTCAAGTTCCGGATGCGTGCACGCTTTGGTTATGTCGGCGAACCCGAGGTCGCATCGCGCGTTCAGGACGTCGTCCAGCACTGCCGGCCAATCCTTCACACTGAAGTCGCAGAGAATGGAAGGATGCACCCGCGACAGCATCCCCACGGCGTCCTGACCGGAAATCTCGGCGGGATAAGCCCCGACGCTGAGGAACAGACGTCCTGTGTCGACACCTTTTGTCAGCTCTATCTCGCGCAACAGTTCGGCAAAGGCACCAAGTATGGCCTCTGCGCGTTCAATTATAATTCCGCCGAATACGGTAGGCTCAACAACGCCACCACGGTCGAATATTCGCACGCCGAGTGTTTCTTCTATGTGGTGTAGCCCTTTGGTGAGCGCTGGTTGCGAAATGCCGAGCGCTTCAGCAGCCTTGCCGAAATGTCGATGCTTGCCGAGCGCGGCAATAATTTCAAGATGGCGAACCGAGTTCACGATAGACCCGAACTATTAAATTATGACTTGGAGTTATTGGACCCCTAAATATTCATATACTATGGTTTTTGAAATTCACCAAAGCATCCGCTCGTAGAAACAGTGCGGGTCTCCCGCTGAGTTATTGCGGGGATGCGAGCACGGACGTTCTTCGAAACGCGTCCGGCATCGAAAAATCAGGAGTCTTTTATGACCACTCGACGCGAGTTTCTTGGGGCTCTGCCGATCGCAGGCGCGGCCTTCGCGGTAGCGGGCGATTTTCTGGTGGAGGGCGGAACCGCCCGTGCCCAGGAGGCTCCTCTTGCCAGCCATTTCCACCCTGAGGGCAAGGCTCCGTCAAAATTTACCCAGGAGGTCCTGAAGCAGTCTCGCGCCGGCCTGCCGTTCTCGGATACGCGGGACTTCGATGAGCAGAAGCGTGGTCTGATCGCATCGATGACCGAAATGACGATCCCGGCGGACGCCGGGCACGTCGCATGGGACATGGAGCGTTTTCTTTTCCTCGATCAGCAGGATGAGTTCGACAGCATTCACCCCTCGCTGCACCGCATCTCCCGGCTCAACAACAATTACGGCTTGTACGAGGTAATTCCGGGCATCTATCAGGTGCGCGGGTTCGACCTGTCCAACATCACCTTCGTTCGCGGCAAAACCGGCTGGATCGTCTTCGACCCACTGGTTTCTTCGGAACCGGTGCGCGCCGCCTGGAAGCTTTTCCAGGCCCACAAGGGCGAAGGTTTGCCAGTTTCGGCAGTGATCTATTCACATACGCATGGCGATCACTGGGGAGGCGTGCGTGGCCTCATCGATGAAGCCGACGTCCACTCGGGCAAGATCGAAGTCATCGCGCCGGTCGACTTCATGGACTTCACCGTCTCCGAGAATGTCTATGCAGGCAATGCGATGAACCGGAGGCTCTTCTATCAATATGGATTGCTGCTCCCGGCGGGGCCGCACGGCTACGTCGGCCAGGGGTTGGGCCAGGGCGTATCTGCCGGTGCTACCGGACTTATAGCGCCAACGCGGCTGGTTTCGGACCCGATCGAGGAGTTCGAGGTCGACGGCGTGCGGATGATTTTCCAGAACACGCCCAACACAGAAGCGCCACGGGAGATGAACACCTATCTCCCGGACCTAAAAGCGCTGTGGATGGCCGAGAACATCAACGCGACGCTGCACAACATCTATACCTTGCGTGGTGCCCAGGTGCGCGATCCTTTGGCCTAGTCGAAATACATCGCCGAGGCCCTGTATCGCTTCGGGATCGAGGCAGAAGTCATGTTCGCCTCGCACCATTGGCCACGGTGGGGCAACGAGCGCGTGCAGGAAGTGATGCGCGGCCAGCGCGACATCTATGCCAACATGAACAACCAGGTGCTGCACCTCGCAAACAGCGGCGTCACGATCAATCAGATCCACAACGTCTACGAAGTGCCGAAGGGGCTCCAGCAGAAATGGTATTGTCGCGGCTACCACGGCTCGCCCGAGCACAATTCGCGCGGGGTTATTCAGCGCTATCTCGGATTCTGGGACTGCAACCCGGCGACGCTGATCCCTCTGTCGCCGACTGACTCGGCTCCGCTTTACGTCGAGATGATGGGTGGCAGCGCAAAGATAATGGCGCGGGGTCGCGAACTGCACGACGCCGGAGACTATCTGCTGGCAACGGAGATCCTGAACAAGCTTGTCCAAGCTGAACCGGAGAACACGGAGGCCAAGCAATTGCTTGCCGATGTCTTCGAGCAACTCGGCTACCAGCAGGAAAATCCCGGGCTTCGCAACAGTTTCCTCGCCGGAGCCTATGAACTGCGCACCGGGATACCGCAAGGCGAGGCCGCGAGTTCCTCCAGTCCCGACATCATCCGTGCAATGAGCACCGAGCTTTTCCTGAACTTCCTTGGAATCAGGATGGACAGCCGCAAGGCCGAAGGGCTCCGCTTCACAATGAATCTCGTCACGCCGGACAATGGCGAGAAGTTTATTGTCGAACTCGAAGATGCGACACTCACCAACATCAAGGGGTTTCAGGCCGCGAAGCCTGACCTGACGCTTACCATCAACCGGTCGGATCTCGAACAGACCATGATGGGGGTGACGACCCTTGACGCCCAGCTTGCCAACGGAACGGCGAAGGCCGAAGGGGACGTGACCCTGCTTGCGAAGCTCGCGGCCACTTTGGTCGACTTCGATCCGCGCTTCGAGATCATGCCCGGCACCAAAGCAGCCGGCGCGCAGGCCGCACACGCCGATCCCTATCAGGCGGTGCCGGGCAAGCCCATTGCGGAATAGGGCCCGGCGACCGGGGAGTTGCTGCATGACTGCTATCGGTGCGCTCTTCTGCACGGATACAGGATGTCGAATCGTCAAGGAAGCGCGTAGCCTGGCTGCGGATTGTAGATTGGGACTCGTCATGTCCGTTCTTGCGAAAAGCGCACCGTTGGCGTTCGCCGTTGCCTTGGCAACATCGTCGGCTGCGAATGCCGCCGATCTTGTGGTGGAAGAGCCCGTGCCGGTTGATGTCGCCCCTCAGCAGGATCGGTGGGTCTTCAGCGTTGCACCCTACCTGTGGGCGGCGGGGCTGAACGGCGATGTCGGCCTGTTTGGACTTCAGCCTGTCGATATCGACATGAGCTTCGGGGACATCTTCGATAATTTGCGTTTTGGCGGCATGATGGTGGGCGAAGCGCACAATGGTACCTGGGGCGTTCTCGCCGACATCGTCTACGTCAAGATCGAGGTCGAACAGACGGTCGAGCGAACGGTGGAGAATGTTGGCACGGTCGCGCTTTCCGGCAACGTTCAGACGAGCAGCTTTACCGGCACGGTAATGGGCCAGTACCGGGTAATCTCAGAGCCGACGGCAACCGTAGACCTGATGGCCGGTGCCCGGATCTGGAGTGTCGACAACGACATTACGCTCAGACTTTCTGCGGGAGACGTGGTCGCTGGATTGAGCGGAAGCGACGGCGACACCTGGGTCGATCCCATGATCGGCATCAGGGGGCGGATTGACCTTAACCCGGCCTGGTATCTGACCGGTTGGGGCATGGTAGGCGGCTTTGGCGCCAGTTCCGATGTCAGCTGGGACGTGCTTGGCGCCGTCGGCTATCAATTGACTGAGCGAACCTCGATCGTCGGCGGCTATCGCGCGCTGGGTGTCGACTACGAAAACGACGGCTTTGTCTACGACGTCGTTCAGTCCGGTCCAGTATTCGGTGCCGTCTTCAGGTTCTGAGATTTCTGCACCGGGGCACGGTGGTCGGAACCGCTGTGCGCCATGTGGCGAGTAGGTCCCTTTTTTTTCTGGCCAAGCTGCTGATCGGGTAGATCGTCCACCACAAGGGGGATCATTGATTCCTGCCGCGAGCGCTGCAAAAGATTGCCGATAGAACGTAAGACTGTTCCGTTGGATATTGCTCCGCCTGGTGCCGCTTAGCCTGCCGGCGTCTCCCTCAAGGAACGGCCCCACACGTCGATATGCAAATGGACAGGCGCCAGAATCCACGATGAGTTTCGGTAACGCACTTCTCTCTTCAATGGCGCGGCACGGTGATCGCCTCGCGGTTGTCTCGGGCCGCGAGAAACTGACCTATGCCGATCTCCTGGTCCAATCCGAGCGACTGGCGTTCAACCTCCGGACTTTGGGGGTCGAGCGGGGCAGTCGTGTCGGTCTTGCCATGCAGGACACGCTCGATGTGGTTCTCGCGATCCTTGCATGCTGGCGCCTGTCGGCAACGCCCGTGATCGTGGATTTCAGGGCGCCGCGGGCGCAGCGCGCCAGAATTGCCAGGGACTTCGATGTGCGCGTGACACTGGAAACGCGCACGCCTCCGGGTTCTGACATCTATCCGGCCGTGATCTTCGACAAGCAGTGGAGGCTCTCCGCCGCGGGCAACCCCCCCAGTGATGAGATGGACTGCTCGAACCCGGCGTTCCTGCTGCTGTCCTCCGGCACGACTGGCGACGCGAAGGCCTATATCCAGACCCACGCCTCCCTTTCGGCGCGCATCACCCAGAGAAAAGCGGTCATGGATGCTTCGGAAATGCGATTCCTGACGCCGATGACCTTGTCCTATTCCGCTTCGCGTCATCAGGTGCTGGGCTACCTTTTCTTTGGCGGCACCATCTCGTTCTTTCCGCCGCTGTTTGCCCCTTCGGAACTGGCCGAGGCGCTGCTTGCATTCGGCGCCACAGGCGCGGCATTGCCGCCGCCCATCATTGCAAGGCTCGCTCGCGAGGCCGGTGATCGGGCCGGCGTCCTGTTTCCCAGACTTGCGTCTCTCTACAGCATCGGCGGGCCTGCTACTGCCGACGAAAAGATCGCAGCCTTCACACGGCTGACGCGAGGCTATCGCATCAGCTACGCCTCGAGCCTGACCGGGATGGTGAGCCTGCTTGCGGGCGAGGACGTGCTTGCAAAGCCCGAAAGCTCGGGCCGGCCTGTCGAGGGCGTGAAGGTCCAGATACTGGATGGCAACGGCCAGGTCGTGCCGATCGGTGAACGCGGGGCGATCAGGGCATGGACGAAGACGATGGCCTCGGCGGTCCTGCTGCCCGGCAATCAACCGTTCGTCGACGCCAGCGTCATGGGCGACGGCTGGGGCATGCCAGGCGATATCGGCTTTGTTGACGCGGACGGATTCCTGACGATCGTCGATCGCGAGGGCGACATGATCGTGCGGGGGGGCGTGAATGTCGCGCCGCAGGAGCTGGAAAAGCTGATTAGAGCGCACCCCAAGGTGGCCGATGTTGCCGTCGTCGGCTTCCCGGACGACACGATGGGTCAGGAGATTGCGGCATTCATCGTGCCGGAAGGCGAGGTAACGCTCGACGAGTTGCGTTTATTCCTGAACACGAACATCGCACCTGACCGCCGCCCGCGCGAATTGCGGATGATCAGGGCGCTTCCCTATAGCGAGAATGGCAAGCTGCTTCGCCGCAAATTGGCGGACACGCTGGCGCAGGAGCGCTCTTCAGAGCGAAAATAAACGCATCAGCCAAGGCTCGGGCCAGGGCTGCGGTACAAGAAGATCGAAGACGGCATAGATCGCAATCGTCGTACCCAGCCCGTAGACGGCGGATCGCGGCAGGCTTTTTGCGCCGCTGATTGCGAGTGCCGCCGTCACGAAAAGGAAGCTCGCCGCAAGGTGACCGACGGACAGGATCAGCATCGCGAGTATGACCACCAGAACGGTTATCCGCATGTTGCCGCGCAGGCCTGCCTCCCTCTCCGGCAGCCACTCCCCGGCCGGAGACGATGAGACGGGCTGGCCCTTGGCATGGCTGCGCAGCCTGACGCCAGTCTGGACAAAGATGACGGCGACGATCAGGGCCAGAATTGAGGCCGTAAGGAGCGGAAAAACGCTTGCTTCGAAAGGAAAGCGAAACGAAGTGGCGCAAGCAGCAAGCGCAGTCAAAAGCAGGGCGAGCGAAAAAATGCCGTCGGGCAACGCAGCAGGCAGGGCGATCGGTTTGCCTTCGGCCTTTTTCCAGACGAGCGCCTGCCGGGCAAAACCCGCGACCGCCAACGCGAGCAGCACGATGACCACCGGCCGGCCAAGCCAGCCCCAACCGTGGATCTGATAGGCCAGGAAAAACTGGCTTTCCAGCGAAGGCCCCAGGACGAAACCAAGCGAGAAAGCCGCGCGCGGCCAGTTCAACTGCTTCGTGGCCATGCCAAGGAAGCCGATCCCGGCCAGCATCGCGAAGTCCAGCGCGCTCATGTTTGTCTGGTAGGAGCCGACCAGCATGAAGGTGAGGATCATGGGGACGAGCAATGCCGAAGGTACCCCTGCAACGCGCGCGAGGGGCCTTGTAAGCAGGAGGCAAGCCACGGCTCCGATGATGTTGGCAAGCGCGATGCTGAGGACCATCGACACGGTCAGCGACGCATGCTTGCCAAGCATGTCCGGGCCCGGCACGAGCCCCTGCACCAGAAACGCTCCAAGCAGGATGCTCATCGAGGCGGAGCCGGGAACGCCGAAGGCGACGGTCGGGATCAACGAACCGCCTTCCTTGGCGTTGTTGGCGCTTTCGGGGGCGATCACGCCACGCACATTGCCTTCGCCGAATTTGGGACCGGTGTTCCTGAGGCTGGCAGCGTGACCGTAAGCGATCCAGTCGAGAGCGGCGACGCCAACGCCCGGCACTGCGCCCAGGACCGTCCCTATCCAACTGCAACGGATAACGAGCGGCCATTCCCGTAGCGTGTCCCTCATGCCCTGGAACATCCCTGCATAGGAGGGCGCCGAGGCGTTCGCCTGCACCGAGCCGCGCGTCAGGAAGGCCGCCATTTCGGGAATTCCAAACAATCCGAGGAAGACCACGACGATTGGCAGGCCTTCCCAGAGATACACCTGTCCGAAGGTCCACCGATGAACCCCTGCATTGGCGTCGATGCCGATGAAGGACGCCAGCAGGCCGAGCAGGGCTGCTGCGAAGCCTTTCAAAGGCTGGCTGCCGGCCAGCATGGCTACCATCGAAAGGCCGAATGCGCTGACCGCGAAGAAGTCCGGCGTCTGCATGGCCAGCACCAGGGGGCGCATGACTGGTATGGACAGCGCCAGAAGCGCGGCACCGAATACGCCGCCGATCATCGAGGCCATGTAGGCGGCGCCAAACGCCCGCGCGGCCTCGCCGTTCCTGGCCATGGCATGTCCGTCCACGACAGTCGCCACCGCGCCCACGGTGCCGGGAACACCGAACAGGACGGCCGGGATCGTGTCCGATGTCGTGGTCACCGATCCCATTCCGAGCAGCAGTGCGAATGCGGAATACGGATCCATCTGGTAGGTGAGGGGCACCAGAAGCGCCATGCCGAAGATGCCGCCTATGCCCGGAACGACACCAATGACCAGGCCGACGAAGACGCCGGCGAAAAGCATCATCATCCTGTAGGGTTCAGCAAGTTCGGCCAACGCCGTCAGGACGACATCCAACTTGTCCGACCTCCGGATTCCGTCGTGTTGCCTGCGGTGTCGCTACCTGACGAGGTCGCGGGCGGCCGCAATGACCGTAGGATCGCTCTTCAACCGCGCCGCGACGATCAGCTCAAGCTTGTCGCCAGCGGTAGGGTCGACGTTGAACTCATCCGTTTTTCGGGCGTCCGCCAGGAAGTCAGGATCCTTCATCATGGCTTCGAAGCCCTTGCGCATGTCGGCAATGGTTTGCGCCGACGCACCAGCAGGGAGGACAAAGGGAAAATCGTAGTCCCGCAACGATTCAATCAGGTCTGCCGCATTGCGCTGCAAAGGATCTGTAACAGCCTCTGAAACACGCGGGACCGAATTGTATTCCTTGACGTCCGCGCGGCCGAAACGCGCGATCACGTTCAAGCGGTCGCGCAAGCCTCGGCCGACGAGATCCTTGTAGGAGAAGGTGCAATGCCCCGCGATCTCGCCACGCTCGATGGCAAGCTCGATATCCGCCACCCCGTCAAAACCGGTAACGATCCTGAAACGGGCACCGAGAGCGTTCCTGGCCAGGGCCGCAAAAAGATAGGTTGTGCTGCTTTTGCCGGACGCTCCGATCAGGAATTCCTTCGATGTAAAATCACCGAGGGTCTCTATGCCGGACGTCTTGGACACAGCGCAGAAAGACTCCACGGCGCCAAGCGAGGCCAGCCATCCGAAGGACAGCGGATCGTAGTCGACATTGTCGGGGTCCAGAAGTGGAGCCAGTGCTGCGCCCGGACCAATGCCTCCCACGATGCTTCCATCCGCGGCGAGACCGCCTGCAAGAAGTTGCGCGAGCTTGATACTGCCGCCACCCGGAACGTTCTGGACAATGATTTCCGGGTTCCCCGGCAGGAAGCGTCCAAGATGTCGTGCGACAAGCCTGCTTGCCATGTCATACGAGCCACCTGCGCCATAGCCGACCTGGATCGTCACGGGGTCGGCAGCATGCGCACTGCCGGAGAGCGCAAGAGCCAGCATGCCAATTGTCGCGATGGATAAAAGCCTTCTGAAAAACATGGCTGCCTTTCCAGTTACGCGTCAGCCCGGTCCGGCTGATGTGAGCATTCGGGCGACGGGGAGGAGGTTTCCGTATCGTCTTGCGACAGGAACGCCAGGATTTCCCGCGCCACCGTGTCGCTGTTTGCGCTGTTAAGATTCAGGTGTCCGCCGTCGAGAACCATCGTTCGCATCCGTCCGCAGCCTGCGTGCCATTGCCTGTATTGCTCGACGGTGTGAGGCGCCCATTCAGCGCTCGCAAGCAGCAGGACATCACAAGGGTAGACCGGCGGTGTGTAGCCCGCCATTGATCGAAACATCATCTTCTCAAACGACTTGCGGCGCGCCATGCGCCCGCGCGGGGTCCGATCCAGTCCAAGCCTGTCGAAGAGAACGCGAAGAAGATTGCGATACCACGCAAGGTACTCCAGGCGGAGCTTCAGGAGGGGTATCATCCTGTCCGGCTTCGGCCGGAGCCAGTGGGAACCGAGCGGTGGCGGGTCCAGCAGGATGAGGCGCGGTTTGATGCCTCGATCGAGATAGGCCTTTCGGCCGATCTCGATCGCTATGATGCCTCCCATGCACAGGCCACCAACAGTCGATGGTGGCCGGCCGGTGGCGCTTTCCATGGCGTGGTAATAGTCATCCACCATATCGGCCAGCGATCGGTGCGGGTATTCGCCCGGCTCAATGCCGCGAGCGCGCAGGGCCATCACGGCATACCGTTGCTTCAGCCGATCTCCGAAACGGTCTGCAAAAAGGGCGGTTCCGGCGACACCGTGAACAAAGACAAGAGGCTCGCTGCCTCCGCACCCCGGGACCGACACGACCAGATCGCTTGAGCCCTCGTCAGCTTCCGATGCAATCAGTCTCGCAAGTTCGCCGGGAGTCGGAGCTTCGAGAAGGATCGCCGTCGGCAGGACACGGCTGAACCGGTGCTGCAGGGCAAGGACGAGATTTTCCGCAATCAGGGAGTCGCCTCCCAGATCGAAAAAGTTGTCGTCCGGCCCTACGGAGCCCTGTTTTAGTTCCGCCGCAAATATCGACGCAATTATGCTGACGCTGTCGGCGGGACGCGCGGTGGCGTTGTTCAAGCCGCCCCCCATACCCCGTTATTTCCCCTGCCGACTGACTTAACGTATTCCGTAAGGTGACACAACGTTTCGGCACCGCAGCATAGCGGCTCCTCAATTCTGAACCGACCGGCCGAAGCGGCAAACCTTGCCTTGCGGCAAGCCGAACTTTGGCACATGTTCCGAATGCGGCAGCGCAACAAGCGGTCGCTGCCTTACTCCCAAGATACTCACTTCTGATTGACCGAAAGGATACGCGCCTGATGGGTACGATTACAACGAAGGACGGTGTCGAGATTTTCTACAAGGACTGGGGCCCGAAGGACGCCCAGCCGATCCATTTCCACCACGGCTGGCCGCTTTCGGCGGACGACTGGGACAACCAGATGCTGTTCTTTCTCCATAAGGGCTACCGCGTCGTCGCGCATGACCGTCGCGGGCATGGCCGTTCCTCGCAGGGCGACAGCGGACATGACATGGACCACTATGCCGCGGACGCCTCGGCGGTGGTCGAGCATCTGGACCTGAAGAATTCCGTGCATATCGGCCATTCGACTGGAGGGGGCCAGGTCGCACGCTACGTTGCGAAGTTCGGAGAGCCGCAGGGGCGTGTCGCCAAGGCGGTCCTGATGAGCGCGGTGCCCCCCTGATGGTCAAGACCGAGAAGAACCCTGGCGGGTTGCCGATCGAAGTCTTCGACGGTTTCAGGGCAGCGCTGGCGGCCAATCGCGCGCAGTTCTTCCTCGATGTTCCGGCAGGACCGTTCTATGGCTACAACCGGCCCGGCGCGAAGGCCGACCAGGGCGTCATCTACAACTGGTGGCGGCAGGGCATGATGGGCGGCGCCAAGGCCCACTACGATGGCATCAAGGCGTTCTCCGAAACGGACCAGACCGAGGACCTGAAGGCGATTTCGGTTCCGACGCTTGTCATGCATGGCGACGACGACCAGATCGTTCCCTATGCCGACTCCGCTCCGCTTTCCGTCAAGCTCCTGAAGAACGGCATCCTGAAGACCTATCCGGGTTTCCCGCATGGCATGGCGACCACGCATGCCGACGTGATCAACGCGGACCTGCTGGCCTTCATCCAGAGCTGAGCGTCGCGCGTTTAAAGCAAAGAAGAAAGAAGGGGGAGGGAGCCTCCCCTCTTCTCAATGTATCACGCCGACGTCGGCCGCGTTTCAACAACGTAACGCTTCCACGTGTGAGAAGCATCGGCGCGTTACCCTGCAGGAATAGACAGCGATCCATAAGTGTTGCTCCCTTCGGAGGAAATCATGAGATCGCTATTCGGGCTGGTGGCAGTTGCCGCCGGCGCTCTTGCTTGTACTTCATTGCCGTCGGTTGCCAAGGAACAGGTCGGACAGGCAACTTTGATCCGCACAGCCGTCACTGGCGACAGCGGAACGATTGCCGTCAAATCGCCAGTCTATCGGGACGAGCGTATCCGTACATCGAAAAGCGGGCTGGGCGAGTTCCGGTTCGTGGACGGGACGAAGTTTGCGGTGGGCGGCAATTCGTCGGTGGTCATCGATCGCTTTGTCTATGACTCATCCAAGACGTTCGAAAGCCTGACGCTGAATGCGGCGCGCGGGTCGTTCAGGTGGATCAGCGGCAAGTCGAAATCGGACGCCTACAAGATCGTCACGCCTGCCGGCACCATCGGCGTGCGCGGCACCCGCTTCGACATCTATGTCGGGCCTGACGGCACGACATCCGTCGTTCTCCTGTCGGGCAGGGCGCAGTTCTGCGGCTCGAACGGCTGCCAGGAGTTGCGTCGCCGGTGCGATGTCGTGGTGGCGACGCCCGGAGGCGGGGTCACGGGTGCGACCCGTGTCGATCAAAGCATATTCCAGCAGGTCGGCAACGATCGCGCATTTCCGTTCCTGACCGGCAGGCAGCAGCTTTCCCGCAGCTTCTACTCAACGACCGGAAGTTGCGGACTGTCGGCCTTCGGAAATTCTCCGGGCCAGAAGGATCGCGGTGACGGCAGAACGCCGTCGCGTGGCACTCCCGGTGGCGGCGGCAATGGCGGTGGAGGCGATGGCGGCGGCAATGGCGGTGGAGGCGATGGCGGCGACGGGGGCTGCGACGCTTGCAATTAGCAGTCGCGCGGTATGAGCAGACCGGCACTTTTGTTGCCGGCTTGCCCTCGCAGATTTATCCGTCCGAGACACCCGCTTCGGCGAAGCTTGCCATGCCTGCATGGCAAGCCAGCGCCGAGCGCACGACATTGACCGCAAGGCATGCTCCCGACCCTTCGCCCAGCCGCATGCCGAGATCGAGGAGCGGCTTGAGCCCAAGCGCTTCCAACAGGCGGTGATGACCGGCTTCCGCAGATACGTGGGCGGCGAGCACATGCGCAAGCCCGTTCGGGTCAAGCTTGTGAAGTGGGGCTGCTGCCGCCGTGCAGACGAACCCGTCCAGCAGAACCGGGACGTTCCTGTGCCTTGCGGCCAGCGTTGCGCCCATGATCGCGGCAAGTTCGCGTCCGCCAAGTGCCGCGGCGATCCGCAACGGATGTTCGAGAACGTCCTTGTGGCGGACAAGGCCCTTTTCGACCGCTACCGCCTTGCGCTGCAGCCCGGCGTCGTCAACTCCCGTTCCGCGTCCCACCCAGCTGGCCGGCTCGCCGCCGAACAGGGCGGATGCGATGGCAGCCGCCGTTGTCGTATTGCCGATGCCCATCTCTCCGAAGCAGGCAAGGTCGGTGTCTTCGCGCACGGCTTCGTATCCGGCCGAAACGGCTGACAGGAAATCGGCTTCGTTCATGGCGACTTCCTGCGTGAAGTCGCCGGTCGGCCGCTCGACCTCCAGCGGCACTACAGAAAGCTCCGCACCCGCAATTCGCGACAGCTGATTGATCGCTGCGCCGCCGCCCGCGAAGTTCGCCACCATCTGATGTGTCACCTCTGCGGGGAAGGCGGAGACACCCTGCGCGGTCACGCCGTGCGATCCGGCGAAGATGACGACCTGCACCTTGTCCAGCCGTGGCATCTCGCGACCCTGCCATTTGGCCAGCCAGGCAGCGATTTCCTCAAGTCGCCCGAGGCTGCCCTGCGGCTTGGTCAGGATGGCCTGGCGGGCGAGGGCGGCTGCAGCCGCCTGTTCGTTGCCGGCAGGCAGCGCGGCGCAGGATGAGCGCAATTCATCAAGGGATTTGAAGGACATGACCGTTGTGCTCCGGGATCGTTTCAGGACGTTCAGAGTTCGATTCAGGCGAGGATGGTGGCGGCGACAATCAGAACGGTGATCTCGCCAAGCTGCTGCAGCGCTCCGAGAGTGTCGCCGGTCTGGCCGCCTATCTGGCGCTTGCAGAGGAAGCGGAAGGCGAAGAAAACAAGCGCCAGACAGGCCGCTGCAACGATCGTGGCGCTTATGCCTAGGCCGACGAACATGACGACGGCCCCGATGGCGAGTGCGGTCATGGCGCTTCGCGCCTCGACATTTCCTGCTCCGCTCGCGAGGCCGTCCGTCCTTGCCGGAGGCATGATGTTCATGAAGGCGGGAAGGAGCGCCCGCGATGCGGTGTGAGCCGCGAGCAGGCTCCAGAAAACGAGCGACGGCTCGACCAAGGAGACAATTGCGCTCCAGCGCAGAAGCATCGACATCAAAAGCGCCGACGCACCGTAAGCCCCTATGCGGCTGTCGCGCATGATCTCAAGCTTGCGTTCTCGGGTTTTTCCGCCTCCGAAGCCGTCGGCCACGTCGGAAAGCCCATCCTCATGCAGGCAGCCACTGACCAGCATGGTTGCGCAGAGTGCGAGTGCTCCGGCTATCATGAAGGGCACGCCAAGACCGGTGGTAATCACGTAGACCAAGCCGCCCGCCAACCCCACGGCCAAACCCGCAATCGGTGCTGCCCAGATTGCCGACCCCAGCGTTCGCGGCCCAAAATCGAGCATGGGCAGCGGCAGGCGTGTGAAGAAAACCAGGCACAAGGCGATATCGTCTGCGATCCCGCGTGGCGTCATGAGTCTGCCCGCGCAATGGCATGGAAGAACGTTCCGCTTACATTTCCGCGTCGCCCGCCGGAGGCGCCGAGTGGATTGCCCTGTCCGTCGGCAATCTCGACCAGAGGCTCGTCCGCGCCGGGTTCGACAACCTGCGCATAGTGGAATTCATGACCGCGCACGGCTGCTCCCGCGGGGCCGAGAGCGCAATCGGATTTCAGTCGCGCCTGACGGTAGCCGAGGTTCATCTTGCGTCTGGCGAAGCTCGTGGAATGACCGAGAAGCCCCAGCATCGCATGCCGCGTGCCTTCGGCATCGACAAGCCCTTCGCCCAGCGTCATGAAGCCTCCGCACTCGCCGTGAACAGGCTTTTGTGCCGCGAAAGTCTGCATCCCGAGGCGGAACTTTTCCGCCGTTGCCAATCTGCCGGAGTGAAGTTCCGGGTAGCCGCCAGGTAACCAGCAGACATCGCAACTTTGATCCGGAGGATCGTCGGCAAGCGGCGAGAACGGCACGATCTCCGCCCCCGCCTTGCGCCAGTGACGCGCAACATGGGGATAGAGAAAGCTGAACGCGGCATCCTGTGCCAGCGCGATCCTCTGTCCCGGCGGGGCGAGCGCCGCCGATACATCGTCGCCAGCCGGCGCGAAGGCGCCCATAAGTTCGATGACACGGTCGATGTCGATCGAACGTTCCATGACGTCGGCGAGCCGTTCGATATGGCTGTCGATGTCGGAATGCTCCTCCGCCTGCACCAGTCCCAGATGCCGTTCGGGCAGGGTGAGCGTCGGGTCTCGCATGACCGCGCCGACAACCGGAATTCCGAGCGACTCGATTGCCTCTCCCGCCAGTCTCCTGTGTCGCTCGCTGCCCAGCCGGTTGAGCACGACGCCTGCGATTCTGACCGCCGGATCGTAAGTCGCGAAACCCTTGGCGATCGCCGCCGCCGTCTGCGACTGCCCGGAGACGTCAAGAACCAGCAGAACCGGCAACCCGAACAGTCGCGCGAGGTCCGCCGCCGAACCGGATCGGCCGGGACCTGCGGGTATGCCGTCAAACAACCCCATCGCGCTTTCGATGATGACGGCTTCCGCGTCAACTGTCGTGCCGGCTGCAAGTGCCGCCAGAAGGCCGGGAGGCATTGCCCAGCTGTCGAGATTGACGCCATCCTGTCCGGTCGCCGCTGCGTGAAAACCCGGATCGATATAGTCGGGTCCTGATTTCATGCCGCGCACGGCGATGCCGCGCCGCTTCAGCGCGCGCAGCAACCCTATCGTCACCGACGTCTTGCCGGAACCGGATCGGGGGGCGCCGATGACGATTGCCTTGGCGCTCATGGAGCGGTCCTGAGCCTGTTACGGAGCGCAACGATATGGCCGATCACGATCAGGGACGGCGACACGACGTGTTCCCGCTCCGCTACCTGGGCCAGCGTTTCGAGCGTGGCGATCACCACCCGTTCCTCGGGAAGTGTGGCGTTTTCGACAAAGGCCGCGGGCGTGTTGCCGGCCAGTCCTCCCTCCCGCAGGGAGGCGACCGTATCGGCCATGTGCGTCAGGCCCATATAGATGACGATCGGCTGCCCGGTGCGCGCGAGCGCCGCCCAGTCAGGGCGGTCGTCGCTTTGCGCTGCGAAGCCAGTCGCAAGGATGACCGCTCCATTCACGCCGCGCATGGTGACCGGGATCATCGCCGAGGCCAGCCCGCCAAAGGCCGAAGTCACGCCCGGCAGCACGCGGAAAGGAATATTCTCGGCTGCAAGCGCCAACGCCTCCTCGCCGCCGCGCGCGAAAACAAGCGGATGTCCACCCTTCAGCCGAACAACCTTGCGACCTTCCTTGGCAAGCCGCACCAGAAGGGCATTGATTTCGCCTTGCGGGATCGAAAGCCTGCCGCCACGTTTTCCGACGAAGAATTTTTCGGCCTGGCTCGCGACCGCCACGACCGTCTCGGAGACGAGTGCGTCGTGCACGAGCGCATCCGCCTGAGCCAACGCGGACATCACGTCGAGCGTGAGCAGCCCGGGATCGCCCGGTCCGGCCCCAGCCAGCCACACCTCCCCGCCATTCAACATCGGTCCCTGATGGGGCAGCCTTGAAATGGCCTGTTCGAGGAAAACCCTGCTCACCCTTTTCCCCCATGACGCCGCGCGTTGCCGGGCCTATAGAACGATGTATGACCGAGGAAGACCGTCCCCTCCGGCGCGGCTGGACGACTGGCGCCTGCGCGGCTGCGGCCGCCAAGGCCGCCGGTGCGGCTCTCGTGTCGGGTGATTTTCCCGATCCCGTCGAGATATCGCTGCCTTCCGGCCGCAAGGTCGCCTTCGCGCTGGCCCGTCACCGGTCCGGCGACGGTTTTGCATCCGCGACCATCGTAAAAGATGCCGGTGACGACCCCGATGTCACCCACGGCGCGCATGTCACAGCAACGGTCCGCTTTGGCGAAGCCGGTTCCGGCATTACCTATCTGCGCGGCGAGGGCGTTGGTCTTGTCACCCGACCCGGACTGCCGATCCCGCCCGGAGAGCCGGCCATCAATCCGGTTCCGCGAAAGATGATCGCCGCCTCCGTGCGGGAAGCGGTAGGCGAGGAGGCGGACATCGCCGTCGAGATTTCCGTGGCCGGCGGCGAGGCGATGGCCGAGCGCACGCTCAACCCGCGCCTCGGCATCATGGGCGGCATCTCGATCCTCGGCACGACTGGCATCGTCATCCCGTATTCCTGCTCGTCCTGGATTCACTCGATCCATCGCGGCATCGACGTCGCTCGCGCGATGGGCTTTACCCACGTCTCCGGGGCGACCGGCAATGCATCCGAGCAGGCCGCTCAGAAGCTTTACGGACTGCACGAGGTGCAGCTCATCGACATGGGCGACTTTGTCGGGGGCATGCTCAAATACATCCGCGACCATCCCGTGCCGCGCGTGACGATCGCCGGCGGGGTGGCCAAGATGACCAAGCTTGCGCAGGGCATGCTCGACGTCCATTCCGCGCGCGGCGCCGCCGATCTCGATGCGCTTGCGGCGGTCGCCGAAAGGACGGGCGGTTCGCGCGCCCTCGTGAAGCGCATCCGTGCGGCTAACACGGTTGCGGAAGCGTTCTCGCTGGCCTCCGGGGAGGGCGTTCCGCTCGGTGACGCCGTTGCCGATGCGGCCTGGCAAGCTGCCGCGACGGTCCTGCGGAAAACCGGGATAGAACTTGAAGTCCTGGTCTTTGACCGGGAGGGCAATCTGATGGGCAGGAAACCGTTCGCCGTCGCGTGAGGGTGTCATGGCGTCTCCCGTCCGCGAAACCGGCGCTGGTAGTAGGCGTCGTAAAGAGAGCTTTCACGAAAGCCTTCCGCTGCCAGCCCACGTCCGACAAGGACAAGCGCCGTACGTTCTATCGGGTCGGCGGCCAGTTCCGCCTCGATGCCGCCAAGCGTGCTGCGGATGACGCGTTCTTCGGGCCATGACGCGCGAAACACCACCGCGACCGGACAGTCCGCGCCGTAAAGCGGCGTCAGTTCCTTCACGATGTCTGCGATCGCGTGGATCGCCAGATGAATCGCGAGCGTAGCGCCTGTCTTGCCGAAGCCTGACAGCGTCTCGCCGGGAGGCATTCGCGAGGCGCGCCCCGAGACCCGCGTCAGCACCAGTGATTGTGCCACTTCCGGAATCGTCAGTTCGCGGCCGAGTGCTGCTGCCGCCGCTGCAAAGGATGGCACGCCCGGTGTCAGCGTGTAGGGGATGGCCAGCTTTTCCAGTCGCCTGATTTGTTCGGCCACTGCGCTCCAGACCGACAGGTCTCCGGAATGAAGCCGCGCGACGTCCTTTCCGGCTGCATGTGCCTGCCTGTATTCTGCTTCGATCTCGTCCAGCGACAGCGGCGCAGTGTCCACGATGCGCGCATCCGGTGGGCAATATTGCAGCAGTTCCGGCGAGACGATGGAGCCGGCATAGAGACAGACGGGGCAGGCGGCCAGCAGGTCGCGCCCGCGTACGGTGATGAGGTCCGCTGCTCCAGGTCCCGCGCCGATGAAATGGACCGTCATCGTTCGTCTCCGAAAGCAAGGGCGCACGTCACTGCGCCCACTGCCGTCCTTGGGCCGGCAAGTCGTGCACCCAGGCCAGCTGCCGCCAATGCGGCTGCCTCCGAGACCGATGGCGTGCCTGAAGCAACTAGGGATGCCTGCGAACGCGTCAGCGTGTCCGGCGACGCGTTCATCAGCGCCTGCTGGTCCACCAGGATGAGTGGAAGGTTCATCGAGGCGCTGGCCGCTATGATTCCGGCTTCGTCCTTCTTGATACTCGCCGTCGCCAGCATCGAAAGCCTGTTCCTGTCCAGATCATGTTCCGCCAGCGCGGCATCTATCGCAGCGAGCACTTCCGCTGCGCTCACGCCCCTGCGACTGCCTATCCCCGCCACAATCATGACTTTACCCACGACCATTGCGTCACCGGCATGGCAGGCCGCCATCCGCTCATCGAGCCGATGGCCGTCTCGCGCGAGATTGCAATGCGGAGCAGTTCGCCGCCAAGTTCGGCATGTCTGGACAGAAGAAGCGCTTCCATCTCCAGCGTAACGGCGTTTGCCACAAGCCGGCCGCCAGATGGCAGGGCTTCGATCGCAGCATCCATCACGCCGTCATCCGTACCGCCGCCGCCAATGAAGACGGCGTTGGGTGCCGGCAGCCCGGCAAGGGCGGCGGGCGCCTTTCCCTCAACGATCGCAAGGCCCGGCACGCCAAAAGAGGCAGCGTTGCGCCGGATGCGTGCCGCCCGATCGGGGTCTTCCTCAATAGCGATGGCGCGCATCGACGGATCGGCCAGCATCCATTCGATGCAGATCGATCCGGAACCCGCACCGATATCCCACAGGAGCTCGCCGCGGCGGGGGGCGAGTGCGGAAAGCGTCACGGCGCGCACTTCGCGCTTGGTGATCTGACCGTCGTGCTCGAAAAAATCCTCGCAGAGCCCTGCCGACAAGGGGATGACGCGTGCTTTGCGATCCGATTCAAGCACGATCCCCAACACGTTGAGAGCGTTGATGTCTTTCAGGTCGAAACCTTGCGCCGTCGTCGACCGAACGCGTTCGTCCGGTCCCCCCAGTGCCTCAAGCACCGTCACGCGTGAGGTACCGTATCCGAGCGCTGCCAGCAGGCTCGAAACAGCCGACGGTCCGTCTCCGTCCGAGGTCAGCGCCAGTATGCGTCGTCCCGGTTGCAGGAGGGGACGGATCAGGTCGGTTGCGCGGCCGTGAAGCGAAACGGTTTCCACATCCTGCAAGGCCCAACCCAGTCGCGAGGCAGCAAGCGAGAAAGCCGACGGCGCGGGAATCACACGCATCTCGCCTACCGGCACATGCCTTGAAAGCGTCACGCCCACGCCATGCAGGAAGGGGTCGCCTGACGCCAGCACGCAGGCCTTTTTCCCGCGCAGCGCCACGACATCGCGCATCGCCGTGTCGAACGGACTTGGCCACGGTCGGGCTTCCCCGGAGATCAGGCTTTCGGCCAAGGCGAGATGCCGCCTCCCGCCGAAGACGATCTCGGCTTCGGATATCAGGCGTTTTGCCTCGTCGCCCAGTCCTGCGACGCCATCCTCCCCGATTCCGACAACGGAAAGCCATTTCTCCGCAGCGACGTTCATCGCGGCTTCTCCGGCGTTCGTGGACTGGAGAAGCGGAAAGGCGCGGGGTATTGGTCGATGATTATGCTGGATCGTATCGCATGACGCGTATTCTTGTTCTCGGCGGAACTGCCGATGCCCGTCAGCTTGCCTCGAGGCTCGCTGCCTTGGGAGAGGTGACGCTCTCGCTTGCCGGTCGTACGCAAAATCCGGTCGATCAGGGTGTTCCGGTTCGGATTGGCGGTTTTGGCGGTGCCGCGGGCCTTGCCGATCATCTCAAGGAACAACGCATCGACCTGATGGTCGACGCGACCCACCCTTACGCGGCGCGCATCTCGAACAACGCGGCCGAAGCCGCGGGCCTCGCCGGCGTCCCGATTGTTGCGCTGCGTCGGCCGCCCTGGGTGCAGCAGACGGGCGACCGATGGACGCCTGTAGGAAGCGCGGCGGGCGCGGTCACCGCACTCGGCAGGACGCCTCGGAGCGTTTTCCTCGCTCTCGGCCGACAGGAGCTCGCGGCTTTCGAAGACGCCCCGATACATGGTTATGTGATCCGAAGCGTCGATCCGGTAGAGCCGCCGCTCGCCGTGCCGCACGCTTCCTATATCCTTGCGAGGGGTCCTTTTTCCGAAGCTGACGATCGCAGGCTGCTTGAAGCGCACGGCATCGATGCCATCGTGTCCAAGAACAGCGGTGGCGCTGCCACCTACGGCAAGATCGCAGCGGCCCGCGAACTCGGGATCGAAGTGGTTCTCATCCAACGCCCCGCGCTTCCCGACATGCCGTCGGGAGAAACGGTTGAGCAGGTGGTGGGGCTCGCAGCTCAAGTGCTGGCTTCCGGGCCGGGATTCGAAAAACGCGGCGTATAGACCAGCGCTGGCTTTTCACCTCTCTCGATGATGCGCGTTTCTGCCGAACCAATGATGACACAGGTCGCCATGTCGGCTTGTCCCGCGTCGGCCTGGCCGAGCGGCGTTACCTCGATCCGTTCGTCGGGCCTTCCTGCGGCGCGGCCAAAGATCACGGGTGTTGCGGCGGGCAATCGAGACCGGAGCAGGTCGAATGCTCTGCCCAGCTGCCAAGGCCGCGCCTTGCTGATGGGGTTGTAGAGCGCGATCACGAAACCGGCACTGGCGGCGGCGTCGAGACGCTTTTCGATTGTCTCCCACGGTTTCAGGTTGTCCGACAGCGAGATCGCGCAGAAATCGTGCCCCAGGGGTGCGCCTGTTCGTGCGGCAACCGCCAGCATGGCGGTGACGCCCGGCACCACCGACAGCTCGATATCGCGCCATTCCTTGGGGCCCGCCTCGATCGCCTCGCAGACCGCCGCAGCCATGGCGAAGACACCGGGATCGCCGCCCGATACAACCGCGACCCGCTCCCCGAGCGCCGCTTTTTCCAGTGCCGCCTTCGCGCGCGAGATCTCCTCGCGATTGTCGGACCCAACCTTGACCTGGTCCGGGCGCAGCTCCAGCCGATCGACATAAGGACCGTAGCCGTAGAACCACTTTGCCCCGGCGACCGCAGTGCTGGCTTCAGGTGTTACCTGGTGAGCGCCACCCGGTCCGAGCCCGATCACGGCGATATGGCCGCTTTTCACGCCGCTCATGGCTTGCCGGCCCAGCCGGGAACCAGCACGATGGAAAAGTAGGGTGCGTTGTCGTCCGGCTTGTCGGCCAATCGCTCGGAACGGGTATTGGCCATCGTTCCCCGTTCGACATAGATCGCGCGGTCGAGCATCCCGGTTGCGGCAAGCGCATTCCTGATCTTGGACAGGTTGCGGCCCACCTTCATGATCACCGCCGCATCGGTGTCGGCAAGTCGGCGTGTCAGCTCGTATTCGGAAAGGGTTCCGGGCAGAACGGTCAGGATGTCATCGCCCTGCACGATCGGGATGCCCGTCTGCGACCAGCAGCCGGACATCGCGGTAACGCCGGGGATGACCTCGGCGGGCCAGCGGTCGCACAGCCGCACATGCAGGTGCATGTATGAGCCGTAGAACAGAGGGTCGCCCTCGGACAGGACCGCGACGGTCCGTCCGTCCCGAAGGTGGTTCTCGATCGTCTGGACGGATTGCTCGTAGAAATCGGCTATCGCGGTCCGGTAATCAGTGGAATCCTTGTGCAGTTCCGTCGTCACCGGATAGACCAGTGGCAGTTCGATCCATGTGTCGCGCCAGTGCGGGCCGACGATGGTCCGCGCGTTGCCGTTGCTGCCACGCTTGGCGAAGAAGGCGACAACATCGGCCTGCTCCAGCGCACGGACGGCCTTCACGGTCATCAGTTCCGGATCGCCGGGGCCGGTGCCGACGCCGATCAGGCGTCCTGTGTTGGCGTGCATGGTCAAAGCCCCGGCCTCGCAAGTGCGTTCACCGCAGCCGCCGTCATGGCGCTGCCGCCCATCCGGCCCCGCACGATGGCGTAGGGAATGCCCAGCCCGCTTTCGGCAAGGGCCTCCTTGGATTCCGCTGCTCCGACGAAGCCTACCGGCATGCCAATGATGGCGGCCGGCTTCGGCGCGCCCTTGCCGATCATCTCGAGCAGATAGAAAAGCGCGGTCGGCGCGTTGCCGATGGCCACGAGCGAGCCCTCCAGCCTGTCGCGCCACAGTTCCAGCGCCGCGGCCGAGCGGGTGTTGCCGATCTGTCCTGCAAGCTCCGCCGTACGGGGATCGCGCAGGGTGCAGACCACATCATTCTTCGCGGGCAATCTGGCGACGGTCACTCCGCGCGAGACCATTTCCGCGTCGCACAGGATCGGCGCGCCGGCCAGCAAAGCGCCACGCGCCGCCGCCACAAAATCTTTCGAGAAGACAAAATGTTGGGCGGCTTCGACAACGCCGCAGGCGTGGATCATGCGCACTGCGACATCGGCTTCTTCCTCCGAGAAACGCGACAGGTCCGCTTCCGCGCGGATTATCGCGAAAGAGCGCTCGTAGATGGCGTTGCCGTCGTGGATATAGTCGTAAGCTGTCATGATCCGTGTTTTCTGAAGGCTTCAAGGATTTCGGCAGGCTCAATCCTTGCGAGAACCTGCGCCGTGGGTTCCCTGGGCTTGCGTTGTGCCGCAAGCAACGCTGCCATGCTGGCGAATGCGCGTCCTGCGCCGTCGTGATCCGCAAAGGCGACCGCTTCGTCGCGCGCCGTACCATTCAACACAAGCGCCATACCGCCTTCCGTGCCCACAAGTGTAATGTCGGATGGGGCGGGATGCGCGCATCCCTTGGCGCAGCCCGACAAGTGCATGTGCAGGGAGCCATCGAACAGGTGCCTGTATTCGCGGGCGATCGCGGTTGCCATCTTGCGTGCCTCGATATGCCCGGAAGCGCAGTCCGGCGCGCCCGGACATGCCGATATCGCGCATCTCGGATCGTCGGCGCCGGTGATGAAACCCAGCATCCGTGCCCGTTCGCGCAGTTCCTGCATCTGCTTTACAGATTCGCAGATGGCGACGAGGGATCTCCCCGGGGCCGGTCCGATGTCTTCGATGCCGAGCGAAATGGCCGCCTCGCAGAACGTCTTCAGGACGTCCGCAAACGTCTGGCCGAAGGGCAGGCCTATGCCGAGCGCCAGGCGGCCGTCACGGAGATCGAAGTTCCCGATCAGGGTTCGCGGCGCCGAAGGCCTTGATCCGTATTCCGCAGAGGACGGCTCGGCACCCAGTTCTTCGTCATTCAAGTCTCGACCGCGCGCTCGGCGGCCCATTTCCGCAATCCCGGACAACAAGGTGATTGCGCGGTCGCGGGCAAGGTCATCGCTTCCAGCAACGGCGAGCGGTCTTGCCGTTTGAGCGTGGCCAGCGATAGCGACCCGCCAGCCGCCTGATACAGCGGTGAGCCGCACATCGGCCGCGACCTCGTCCAGCGCAGTCCTTCCGCCGCCATCGACGACCACCGACACCTTGGGGCCGAGCCGCCCTTCCAGTCCAGCTCCTGCAATGGCGGTCCTCAAGCTTTCGACCAGCCGCGTCGGATCGGTCACTTCAGTCGGATCGAGGCCGGCCAGCACGCCGGTCTGAACCGGAACGCCGGTATGGACGGCAATGCCAAGTTCGGTAACAGCCTCGGCAAATGGGACGGCAGAATGCTCGCTCAGACCGCGTATCTGAATGCTTCCCCGCGCGGTCACCTCGATGATGCCGTTTCCATGGGCCAGCGCGGCTTCGCACAACCCTGTGAGCGCGTCTGGCGACAGGCCGCCAGCCACCGGGTTCAGCCGCACTAGCAGGCCGTCTCCGGTTTTCATGGGCGCGGAAAGCGCAGGGCACGCGCCGCGTCTTGTGAAGCCGCCCGCCAGTACGGGTTCTTTGACCGGCATGCTCATGCCGCAGCCTTTCCGCGTGCTTCGGCGATCAGTGCCTCCAGATCGTTGTCTATGGAGTTGCGCAGCGGGTTCCACAGGCCACGCCGACGCGCCGAAAGGAAGCGCTCGGCGATAAAGGCGGCTGCCTTCGGATTCTCGCGCAACATGAAGGCGCGAACCTCGTCGTCGCCGACATAGGCGTCGTGGACCGCCTCGATCAGCGCAGCGGGCACGGCGTTCGTCGTTTCGGCAAAACCGACCAGCCGGTCCACGGTCTCTGCGAACTCGGAAGCGCCGCGCGGGCCGTGCCGCATCTGGCCGTCAATGAAACGTGGATTGATCGCACGCGCTTTTACCACACGGCTGACCGCCTCGGTGACGGAACGCGGCCTGGGTTTGCCGGGATCGGTCGTGTCGAGGACGATCACGTCGGCCTTGCCGCCAAGCATTGCCACCGCCGCCGAGAAGCCGCCCACGAAAGCCACGTCGGACGAGCCTTCGAGAATGTCGCGGCCGGGATCGTCGCCCGTATGTACAAGGAGGTCGGCCTCGGCCACGCGTCCTGTAAAGGCGCCAGGCAGGTGCTGACCCTCTCCCTCTGGTCCGCCATAGGCATGCGAGGCCGAGTCGAGATAGGCGCGACCGATTTCCTCCCGATCCTGCCAGCGCCCGCTGGCAAGAAGCTCCTCGGTGCCCGCGCCATATGTGCCGGGAGACGAACCGAATATGCGCAACGGCTCGGCATTCTGCAGCCTTCTCGCTTCGGCCAGCGGGTTTTCGGTTCCATCCTCGTCGCGAGCAGCGACCGCTTTCGTCGCCGCATCAATGAGCGCGATCTGGGTCGGGAACATGTCCCGGAACAGGCCCGATATGCGCCACGTCACGTCGATCCGTGGTCGGCCAAGCGTTGCGGGCGGCAGGACCTCTATGCCGGAAACCCGGCCGGTAGCTGCATCCCATTGCGGCCGGCAGCCCATAAGCGCCAGGCCTTGCGCGATCTCCTCGCCGCCGGTGCGCAGCGAGGCCGAGCCCCAGAGATCGACCACGAGCGCGCGCGGCCAGTCGCCGTTTTCCTGCATGTAGCGGCGCAGCACCTCGCTTGCGGCCAACTGGCCGATGTCGAAGGCAGTCGGCGTCGGCATTGTGCGCGGATCGGCGGTGAAGAGATTGCGTCCGGTTGGAAGCACATCCTTGCGACCACGCGCCGGTGCGCCGGATGGGCCTGCCGTAACATGGCGACCGTCCAGCGCGGCGATCAGCGCGGCGCGCTCGGCCTCGGCGCTTTCCCTGCGGACGGGTTCGTCGTCCGGTCCGGCGCGGCCATAGATGTGCAGCCCATCCTTGATGGCAAAGTCCTTCAGGTCGCAAAGCCAGGCGTCGATGCGGCGCAGAGCCTCGTCGGGCTGGTCGGTTTCGGCGACGCCTGCTTCGCCTGCGAGACCTGTCGCACTCGCCGTCTCGACGATCAGCTGCGCCAGCCGGTCGCGACGGCGTCGATCCAGCCCGTCGGCCTGAGCATATTCGTCGACCAGCCGTTCGAGCTTCTGCTTCTGTTCATCCAGTCCGGCATTCACAAGGGGTGGCGGCAGGTGGCCGAGCGTGACGGCGGCAATGCGCCGCTTGGCCTGCGCTGCCTCGCCGGGGTTGGAGACGATGAATGGATAGATGACGGGCAGGGGTCCCGTGACGATTTCAGGGAAGCAGTTCCTTCCCAGTGCAACAGCCTTCCCGGGCAGCCATTCCAACGTGCCATGCGCCCCCACATGAATGATGGCGTGGCAACCGATCGCCTTGCGCATCCACAGTCCGAACGCGATGAGCGCGTGGCGCGGGGGCAACGTCGGGTCATGATAGTCGGCGCGGCGGTCCTGCGACTTGCCACGATCGGGCGCAAGCGCGACGGTGACGTTGCCGAATGTCGCAGCGCGGAAGCGGTTCGGCGTCGCGGCAGGCTTGCCCCACGCTTCCTCAACGGTCGCCTTGGCTTCAACCGGCAGGTCCGCGCACAGGTTCAGATACGCTTCCGGGCCCATTTCGGGGCCATCGGTCTCGACCATGTCCAACAGTGCGCGAGGCGTTTTCGGAATCGCTTCAACGCGGTAGCCGGCCTGCTTCAGGTCATGCAGCATGGCGAGCACGGAGGAAGGCACGTCGAGCCCGACCGCGTAGCCCGTGCGGCCAGCCGCGCCCGGATAGTCCGGCATGATGATGACCAGTCGGCGTTCCTCACGCGGTGTCCGCTGCAGGCGGATCATCGCCTCGATGCGCGATGCGACCTGTTCGACGCGATCGCTTTCCGGTTTGTTGGAAAAGGCTCGGAAACCGAGTTCGGGGTCGAGGTCGCTTTCGCCCTTGAAGGAGAGCGCGCCGGCCAGGATGCGCCCGTCGAGTTCGGGCATGACCACATGCATGGCGAGGTCGGCGGGAGCCAGTCCGCGCGGGCTCTTCTCCCAGGCCTCGCGCCTTGTCGTCGCTACGATGACCTGCATCACCGGAATGCCGACACGATCGAAAAGCGTTTCGGCGCCCGGCTCGGCCCCCGCCGCGAAGGCGGTCGCAGTAACGATCAACGCCGGGTCGAGGTCGCGCAGGGCCTGTTCAACGAAGGCCGAGGAGTGCTTTTCCTTGAGGCTGGCGACGAAGATCGGTACTGGCCGCAGGCCCTTTTCACTCAGCGCGTTGCATAGCGCATCGATGGGCGCGACGTCGGCCGCGAGCAGCATGGAGCGGTAAAAAAGGATCGGGATCGCGGGCAACGCCGCGCCGCTGGCCGGAACCGGCTGCGGGACAACGGTCTTCATCCGATGGTCGTAGAAACCGGCCTTGGGCACTTCCGACGCCGGGGGTGCTTCCGTGGCATGTCCGGCAAGCGCCGACAGACGCCGCACAAGCGCCGTCATGTTCTGCGGGCCTCCCTCGCGAAAATAGGAGAGCAGCGCATCGAGTTCGGCTGGCGGCAGCGTCGAGCATTCGATGAGGCGGTCGTCGCGCTCGCGGCATTCGCCTGGCAGCAACGCCAGCTTTATGCCATGCGCCCGCGCCATCGCAGCCAGATGGTCGCAGCCGTAGCGCCACCAGTCGTAGCCGCCCAGGATGCGCACCAGCACGACCTTTGCCTTCTGGCCAACGCTGTCGACCCATAGGTCGACGGACATCGGGTGGCGCAGGTCGCGCAGCGCTGCCAGCCGCAAGGAAGGCAGAGCTGCAGCCTCGGCCTTCCAGGCTGTCGCCATGCCAGCAAGATCGCTGTCGGTGAAGGACAGCGCCACGACATCCGCCGGCGCCTGCCGCAGATCGACCGGCTCGACCAAGTCGTCGAGCGAGGCGGACGATGTCGTCAGCAGATGCA
Source organism: Rhizobiaceae bacterium (assembly GCA_019635775.1). Classification (GTDB taxonomy): domain Bacteria; phylum Pseudomonadota; class Alphaproteobacteria; order Rhizobiales; family Rhizobiaceae; genus Mesorhizobium_K. The sequence continues at coordinate 463,575 of JAHBYU010000001.1, forward strand.
CGCTGGTTTGCCCCGTTCAGCCGGCGAGTATTTTCTCGATCGCCGGACGGTTCAGCCCCTTCAGGCCGATGACCACCAGCCGCGAGCGGCGGTCGTCGTCCGACACCCATGCCCTATCATAATAGTGATTCACACGTGGGCCTACCGCCTGCAGAAGCAGCCTCATCGGCTTGCCTTCGACCTCGACGAAGCCCTTCACACGCAGCACGTTCTCCTGCTCGGCAGCGGCAGCCACCCGCTGCGCCAGCGCTTCGGGGCTGGCGATGGCGGGAAGCTCGAGCACGAACGTATCGAAATCGTCATGCTCGTGGTCGAGTTCATCGTCGTGGTGCGTCTTGCGGTTGTCGATATCGTCCTCGACCGCCAGCCCGAGCCCAAGCAGAAGCGAACTGTCGATCTTGCCGTTGGCGGCTGGCACCACCTTGACGCCGGCGCGGACATGTTCACCGAGCGCGACGTGGGCGCGCGCCGATCCATCCGAATCGATCAGGTCGTTCTTGGACAGGATGATGAGGTCCGCGCAGGCCACCTGATCGTCGAAAACCTCCTCCACCGGATCGTCATGGTCCAGCGTGTCGTCGGCCGCACGCTGGGCGGCGAGCGCGTCCATGTCGGAGGCGACTTGGCCGTCTGCCAGCGCGGCTCCGTCGACCACGGCGACAACACCGTCGACCGTCACGCGGCTCTTTACCGTCGGCCACTGGAAGGCCTGAACCAGCGGCTTGGGCAGGGCCAGCCCCGAGGTTTCAATGATGATGTGGTCTACTTTCGGGGAACGCGCGAGGATCTGATCGAGCGCGGGGACGAAATCGTCGGCCACCGTGCAGCAAATGCAGCCATTGGCGAGTTCGACGATGTTTTCCTCCGGGCACGATTCGATGCCGCAGCTTCGCAATATTTCGCCGTCGACGCCGACATCGCCGAATTCGTTGACGATCAGCGCAAGGCGCTTGCCCTTTGAGTTTTCGAGCAGGTTGCGGATCAGGGTCGTCTTGCCGGCGCCGAGGAAGCCGGTAACGACGGTGCAGGGAACGCGCGAGAGCGAAGCGGTGGTCATGCCATGTCCTTGAGAATCGGGAGGGGAGGAATGCGCGCCACGAGGCCGCGCTTGAGGGATTCTGGCCGGCCGCGCCACGGGATGCGTCCGTCCGTCGAGCCGGCGAAAAGCTTGGCGCCTTCTATCAGGTCCGAGCCGCTATCGGGCTTAAGGTCGCCGAAAACATAGTTCCAGCAGCCATCCCGCAGGATGGCGGCTGACAGCCGGCGGCTGCAGTTGCCCAGGCAGTCGACCGTCGTGACACGTACTTTTCCCCCGGAAGCGGCGTTGGCGTCGGCGGCGAGCTCCATGCCGGCGCGGGGATGATCGTCCGAACCCGATTCGTCGCGACAGGTTGCGCAGACGACGACGGTCACCGCCGACAGGCCGGCAGGCTCCGAGACAGTTGACGAAACGTCCTTGGCTTCCAAAGCAGGCTCCCTGTCCGGGACACCCGCCGGACGGTCGGTCAGTTTCTGACGGCAGGTCTCCTGGCTCGCGGGTCGCTGCCCTTGCCGCCTTCCCGGACCTGTCCAGTGGCTTTCGGCTGGGGCTCGTCGCTTACAGTTGCGGGGACAGCCGCGGCATTGGGCCCGAGCCCGCACCGCATTCCCTCTTAGCCTCTCCCTGTTCAGGAAGAGGACCGTCCCGACGATTTAGGCTGTTGGGAGGTTTGAAGTCAACGTCGGCGCAACTAGAACCCCGTTTCTGCCGACGCCGATGTTGTCTGAACGGGATGAGCCATGTCGAACGGATGGAATGAATCTGCAGTGGCCTGGGTGACCGGCCTGGGTGAACGGGGTGACTACGGTCGGGAGTTTGTCCTCGACCGCCCGATGCTCGCCAGGGTCGACGCCGGCAAATTCCACAATGCGCTCGACGTTGGATGCGGCGAGGGCCGGTTTTGCCGCATGATGGCGCAGCGGGGGATCGCCTGCGTGGGTATCGATCCAACGGAAGCGTTGCTTGCCGAGGCCCGTCGTCGCGATCCAGACGGGCGCTATCGGTTCGGCTATGCCGAAGAACTTCCGTTTGGTGACGCGGAATTCGATCTGGTGGTCAGCTATCTCAGCCTGATCGACATCCGCGATGCCGGACGCGCGATTTCCGAGATGTCGCGCGTTCTGCGTCCCGGCGGCACGCTGCTTATCGCCAATCTGAACAGCTTCATAACGGCGGCATCGCCTGACGGCTGGCACGAATGCGCGGATGGCGAAACCCGATATTGCTTCGACAACTATATGGATGAGCGCGCGGACTGGGTCAGTTGGCGCGGTATCAGGATAGAGAACTGGCACCGGCCGCTCAGCACCTACATGAAGCTCCTGCTCGGACAGGGGCTCAGCCTGCGATGGTTTGACGAACCCGAACCGATTGGCGGCGACGAGGCGCGCCGCACGCGCTACAGGCGTGCGCCTTACTTCCATGTCATGGAGTGGCGAAAGGGCGGCTGATCGCGGATGCTACATGGCGCGCCTGAGGGCGGGGCCGAGGTCGCCGTTCGGCATCACCTCCATCCTCTCAAGGCCAAGCCATGATTGCATAAGGCGAAACTCTTCCAGCAATTGGGACGCCGTTTCGGGTGGTGCCCCCGGTTCGGCATAGGTAGCGAGCACACGAAGGACACCCGCCGGACGATCGGCCTTCACGTCGGCGCGGGCCACGATCGTGTCGCCAAGCAGGAAAGGCAGGACATAATAGCCGTACTGGCGCTTCTCGGCCGGTGTGTAGATTTCTATCCGGTAGCGAAAGCCGAACAGGCGCTCGGCTCGCGAGCGCTCGAACACCAGCGGATCGAAGGGAGCGAGAAGAGCGCGGGCCTGAACCTTTCGAGGCATCCGAGCACCGGCATGCAGAAATGCGGGTTGCTTCCAGCTCTCCACGGTAACGGGAAAGAGTTCGCGCTCCTCGACCAGTTCCTCCAGCCGCGCCTTCGTGTCGGCCGGCGACAGTCGGTAGTAGTCGCGCAGGTCGCCATAGGTAGCCACGCCAAGCGCACGGGCCGAATGCCGCAGCAGTTCCCGGTGGGCGTCCTCGGGGGTGAGGGGAGGTGCCTCGAATATATCCTTGGGAATGACACGCTCCGGCAGGTCGTAGAGCCGTTCGAAACCACGCCGGGAGTGGGTGGTGATGCGTCCTGCCCAGAACAGCCATTCAAAAGCGTGCTTTTCGTCCGACCAGCCCCACCAACCGCCCTTGCCCTTTGCGCCGTCGATGTCGGATGCCGCGATCGGGCCACGAGACGCCACTTCGGCGTAAATCGCATCGATCAGCCTATTGTTCTTTTCCGCCCAGCGGGCAAGGCCACCATAGATTTCGCTGCGATCGTTGCCGGCCGCTCGATCCATCCGCCAGCGGAAAAGCGGCCATTTCTCGATAGGAAGAAAGGATGCCTCGTGGGCCCAGTACTCGAAGAGGCGCCGTTTTTTCCCCGACGCTGCCGTATCCAGTAAGGTGGTCGGGTAGGGGCCGAGGCGGGAAAAAAGCGGCATGTAGTGCGCGCGCACGACGGCGCTGACCGAATCGATCTGAAGCAGGCCGAGGCGCGAGACGACGCGATTGAGATGGCGTCTGTCGATGGGGCTGGTCGGGCGCTGCTCCGAGAAACCCTGCGCGGCTAGCGCGATACGACGGGCCTCCGGAAGGGAGAGCTTCTCTTTCACGACTTCTGATACCCTAGCGGAAGGTGTTTTTCGTAGAATGTACAGGCAAAAAACCGGATCTTTACGGGCAATCGTAACAGCCGTTGAGCGGAAAACTGTCAGGAGATTAAAGTGGAGTGAAATAGTAAGGAATTCATGAGGATGTGAAACGTTGGAACTGTCTCCAAATGCTCAAGGTTTGTCTTGCTTCACCGGGACTGCTGCGCTAACCCTCCCGCGTTGCAGCATGAACCCGGAACGGTTCTGTGTAGGCTTTGTCGCGCTTCCTCATTCGGGTCCCGTGCTGTAAACCAAACTGGATCTTATCCGCGGACCTGAGGCAATGAGCGAACTCCTGGGCTCCTACCTGCCCGTCGTGATCTTTATCGGCGTTGCGTTGATCGTCGGCATCGCGCTGGTTGTGGCGCCTTTCCTTGTCGCTTACCGAAACCCGGACCCGGAGAAGCTGTCGGCCTACGAATGCGGCTTCAACTCGTTCGATGACGCCCGCATGAAGTTCGATGTCCGCTTCTACCTTGTGTCGATCCTGTTCATCATCTTCGACCTCGAGGTGGCGTTCCTGTTTCCGTGGGCCGTGTCCTTCGGCGAGATCGGCATGTTCGGCTTCTGGTCGATGATGGTTTTCCTCGGCGTGCTCACCATCGGCTTCATCTATGAATGGAAGAAGGGAGCGCTGGAATGGGATTGAGCCCGACCATGACGCCTACCGCGACCCCGTCTGCCGCTTCCGGCCACGGAACGCTCGTTGCTCCCCGGCCCAAGGGCATACTTGATCCGTCGACCGGCAAGCCGGTCGGCCATGACGATCCGTTCTTCGGCGCGATCAACGAGGAACTGTCCGACAAGGGCTTTCTCGTGACGTCTGCCGAGGCGCTCATCACGTGGGCGCGCACCGGCTCGCTGATGTACATGACCTTCGGCCTGGCCTGCTGTGCGGTCGAGATGATCCATTCGGCAATGCCGCGCTACGATTCGGAGCGCTTCGGCATCGCGCCGCGCGCCTCGCCGCGCCAGTCCGACGTGATGATCGTCGCCGGTACGCTGACCAACAAGATGGCTCCCGCGCTGCGCAAGGTCTATGACCAGATGCCCGAGCCGCGCTACGTCATCTCGATGGGGTCCTGCGCCAATGGCGGCGGCTACTATCATTACTCCTATGCCGTGGTTCGCGGCTGCGACCGCGTGGTTCCGGTGGATATCTATGTCCCGGGCTGCCCGCCGACGGCTGAGGCACTGATGTACGGCCTTCTTCTCCTCCAGAAGAAGATTCGCCGCACTGGCACGATCGAGCGGTGAGCCATGACTGAAGCGCTTCAGGCACTTTCGGACCATGTCGCCGGCAAGTTCGGCGACAGGATCGCGGCGACGGAGCTTGCCTTTGGCGAGTTGACCGTGACTGTCGCGGGTGACGATCTCATCGACATCGTCACCTTCCTGCGTGACGACCCGGCTTGCCGGTTCGTGTCGATCATCGACGTTTCCGGTGCGGACTACCCTTCGCGGGTCTTGCGCTTCGACGTGGTCTATCACCTCCTGTCGCCTCAAAAGAACATTCGCATCCGTGTCAAAGTCATGACGGACGAGGACACCCCCGTACCTTCCGTGACCCCGGTCTATCCGGGCGCCGACTGGTACGAGCGTGAGACCTACGACCTCTATGGCATCCTGTTTTCCGGACATCCGGATTTGCGTCGAATCCTCACCGACTACGGCTTCGAGGGTCATCCTCTCCGAAAGGATTTCCCGCTGACCGGCTTTGTGGAAGTCCGCTACGACGACGAGGTCAAGCGGGTCGTCTACGAGCCAGTCGAACTCAAGCAGGAATTCCGCAATTTCGATTTCCTTTCGCCGTGGGAGGGCACCGAGTACGTGCTGCCTGGCGATGAGAAGGCCAAGCAGTGATGGGAAGCTGTCGTGAGCTCTTGGCCGAACGGGCAGCTGGTTCTGGCGATTGCCATCGTGGTGGCGGCGCTCGGGCTTTTTCTCTGGCAGATACTCGTAACGACGAAACGAGCCGGTTATCTCATCTCGGAATCGCGGGTTCCGCGTCGGTATCTGGTGCTCGGCGTCGTGATCGGTCTCGCCATCATTTACTACACGCGGCGATAGTGGTTTGACACATGGCTGAACTTTCCGTCCGCAACTTCAACATCAACTTCGGCCCGCAGCACCCCGCCGCGCACGGCGTTTTGCGTCTCGTTCTCGAGCTCGACGGAGAGGTGGTCGACCGCGTCGATCCGCATATCGGTCTGCTTCATCGCGGCACCGAGAAGCTGATGGAGAACAAGACCTATCTCCAGGCCGTACCCTATCTCGACCGCCTCGATTACTGCGCGCCGATGAACCAGGAGCATGCGTTTGCGCTGGCTGTCGAGCGGCTTCTGGCGATCGAACTGCCGAAGCGCGGCCAGTTGATCCGCGTTCTCGTCTCGGAACTCGGTCGCATCCTGTCGCACATCCTGAACGTCACGACACAGGCCATGGACGTAGGCGCGTTGACGCCGCCGCTCTGGGGCTTCGTGGATCGCGAAAAGCTCATGGTGTTCTACGAGAGGATCAGCGGTTCGCGCATGCACGCGGCCTATATCCGTCCGGGCGGCGTCCACCAGGATATTCCCGATCAGGTTCTGGAAGACATCGGACGCTGGACCGACCAGTTCATGAAGACGATGGACGACCTGGACAATCTCCTGACGCCGAACCGCATCTTCAAGCAGCGCAACGTCGATATAGGCGTGATCTCGCTGGAAGACGCGTGGGCCTGGGGTTTCTCGGGCGTGATGGTGCGCGGGTCGGGCGCGGCATGGGATCTGCGCAAGTCGCAGCCTTACGAGTGCTACCCTGAAATGGAATTCGACGTGCCGATCGGCAAGAATGGCGACTGCTACGACCGCTATCTCATCCGCATGGAAGAGATGCGCCAGTCGATCAGGATCATCCGCCAGTGCCTCGAACGCCTTCTGGGCAAGGAACGTGGCGGACCGGTATCGAACACCGATGGCAAGATCGTGCCGCCCAAGCGCGGCGCCATGAAGCGCTCGATGGAAGCGCTGATCCATCACTTCAAGCTTTACACCGAGGGCTACCACGTGCCCGAAGGCGAGGTTTATGCCGCCGTCGAGGCGCCCAAGGGCGAATTTGGCGTCTATCTAGTGTCTGACGGCACCAACAAACCCTATCGCTGCAAGCTTCGCGCGCCCGGTTTCGCGCATCTGCAAGCCATGGACTTCCTGTGCCGGGGCCACATGCTTGCCGACGTTACTGCAGTACTCGGCTCCCTCGACATCGTGTTTGGTGAGGTTGACCGCTGATGTCCGTTCGTCGTCTTGCAGATATTTCCGAGCAGCCCGCGGGTTTCGCCTTCAACAGCGAGAACAGCGCATGGGCGCAGAAGACGATTGCCAAATACCCGAAGGGCCGCGAGCAGTCGGCGGTCATCCCGCTGATGATGCGCGCGCAGGAGCAGGAAGGCTGGGTCACCAAGGCGGCGATCGAGTCCATCGCCGACATGCTGGACATGCCCTACATCCGCGCCCTTGAGGTCGCGACGTTCTACACGCAGTTCCAGCTCAAGCCGGTTGGTACGCGCGCCCACATCCAGGTCTGCGGCACGACGCCGTGCATGTTGCGTGGCTCCGAAGACCTGATGAATGTCTGCCGAAAGAAGATCCATCACGACCAGTTCCACACGAACGCGGACGGAACGCTCTCGTGGGAAGAGGTCGAGTGCCTTGGCGCCTGTGTCAACGCGCCGATGGTTGCGATCTTCAAGGACACCTATGAGGACCTGACGCCCGAGAGGCTGGAAGAGATCATCGACGCATTTGAGCAGGGCAAGGGCGCGGATGTGCCTGTTGGCCCGCAGAATGGCCGCGTCTTCTCCGCGCCGCTGACCGGACAGAAGACCCTGCTTGACGAAAAAGCCGTATTGAAGAGCACACGCGACAGGCTGATCGCGGAAGAACGGGCCGCTGAACAGGCCGCGTCTGACCCGGCCGAGATCGCGCCCTCCAATGCAGCCAAGCCAAAGACGGACGCGCCCGAGACCAATGCTGCCCTGAAATCGCCTTCGCCCGAAAAGGTGTCCGCGGCAGAGGAGAAAGCGGCAAGCGCCGGGGCTCCTGCGGTTAATGCCGCGGCTGCCAACGCGGCCGAACCGGCGGTTGAAGGCGAGGCGAAGCAGCGCAATTCGCGCACCAAGGCCGAAAAGCCGTCGCTTGACCACCCGGATCGCCCGGCTGGCATCGAAAAACCTCCCGTCGCCGACGATCTTAAGATGATCTCGGGCGTCGGGCCGAAGATCGAAGGTATCCTTCATTCGCTCGGCATCTACACTTTCGCGCAGATTGCCGAATGGAACGCCGGACACCGCGAGTGGGTAGACAACTATCTGAATTTCAAGGGCCGCATCGATCGCGACGACTGGGTCAAGCAGGCCGAGGCGCTGCACAAGGGCGGCGTCGAGGAATATGTCCGCGTTTTCGGCAAGAAACCGGTCTGAGGGCTAGAGCATGCTTCAGGACAAAGACCGCATCTTCACCAACATCTACGGGCAATTCGACCGCTCGTTGAAGGGTGCGATGTCGCGTGGCATCTGGGACAATACCAAGGGCCTGCTGGACAAGGGGCGCGACTGGATCGTCAACGAGATGAAGGCTTCCGGCCTCCGCGGGCGCGGCGGCGCGGGTTTCCCGACCGGCCTCAAATGGTCTTTCATGCCCAAGCAGAGCGACGGCCGTCCCTCTTATCTCGTTGTGAACGCTGATGAATCCGAGCCGGGCACCTGCAAGGATCGTGAGATCCTGCGCCACGACCCGCACACGCTGGTCGAGGGTTGCCTGGTCGCCGGCTTCGCGATGGGCGCGGTCGCGGCATACATCTATGTACGCGGCGAGTTCATCCGCGAGCGCGAGGCGCTGCAGCGTGCCGTGGACGAGGCCTATGACGCCGGGCTGATCGGCAAGGACAACAAGAACGGCTACGATTTCGACATCATCGTCCATCATGGCGCCGGCGCCTATATCTGCGGCGAGGAGACGGCGCTTCTGGAGAGCCTCGAGGGCAAGAAGGGCCAGCCGCGTCTGAAGCCGCCATTCCCGGCCAATGTCGGCCTCTATGGTTGCCCGACGACCGTGAACAACGTCGAGTCCATTGCCGTTGCGCCGACCATCCTGCGGCGCGGCGCGGCCTGGTTCTCATCCTTCGGCAGGCCCAACAATGTCGGCACCAAGCTCTTCTGCGTTTCCGGTCACGTGAACACCCCGTGCACGGTCGAGGAAGCGATGTCGATCTCGTTCCGCGAACTCATCGACACGCATTGCGGCGGCATCCGTGGCGGATGGGATAATCTGCTGGCCGTTATTCCCGGCGGTTCTTCCGTGCCGATGGTGCCGGCGGAGCAGATCATCGACGCGCCGATGGATTTCGACGCGTTGCGCGACCTCAAGTCCGGCCTGGGTACCGCTGCGGTGATCGTCATGGACAAGTCCACCGACGTGGTGAAGGCGATCGCCCGTCTGGCCTATTTCTACAAGCACGAAAGCTGCGGGCAGTGCACTCCTTGCCGCGAGGGCACCGGCTGGATGTGGCGTGTCATGGAGCGGCTGGTGCGCGGAGAGGCGCAGAAGCGCGAGATCGACATGCTGCTCGACGTCACCAAGCAGATCGAGGGGCACACCATCTGTGCGCTCGGCGACGCAGCCGCATGGCCGATCCAGGGTCTGATGCGGCATTTCCGTGGCGAGGTGGAGCGCCGCATCGACGAGTTCTCGCGCAATTCGCACCGGGTGGAGCCGGTGCTGGTCGCGGCGGAGTAGAGCGATGGTCGAGACGAAGCGTCCCGCTGCTGAGACTGGTGGACTGGTCACTCCGCTGCCGGCCGAAATGGCAAGCGCCGTCAATCTGTTTGCCCACCCGTTTGCGGGAGCCGCCGCCGCGTCGGCTGTCGGTATTGGCATGGCAAGCCAGATGTTCGGTTTCTGGATGGGCGCCGTTTCCGGGATGGCGCAAGCCTCGCAGCGCATGTTCGCGCCTGTGGGCGGGAAGGCCGATGGCACGGCGGATGTTCGCAAAGCGCCTTCGGCATCCACTCGCGCCAGGACGACTGCAAAGGTACTGATCGAGGAAACGCAGTCTGCCGCGCTGGAGATAGCAGGCGACGTTGCGGCCAAGGCGGAAGCGCCGTCGATTGCCGAGAAGGCGCTGGACTTGCAGCCGGAAGATTTCAGGCAGCCCAAGCCGCTCGCCCGGCCGAGGAAGGTCGACGACCTGAAGGCAATCTCCGGTGTCGGTCCGAAGCTGGAAAAGGTGTTGAACGAGCTTGGCGTCTGGACCTATGCGCAGATCGCGGCGTGGACGCCGCAGGAGATCGCATGGATCGACGACTACCTTTCCTTCAAGGGTCGCATCCAGCGCGACGACTGGATCGGGCAGGCGGGCAAGCTGTCTGTGAACAAGGCGGGACTTTCGGGGAAGAAGCGTTAGGCTTGCTGGCGTCGGTTCGGCAGGAAATAGCGGCTCGCGCCGCCGGGGTTTGAGAAGAATGGCTAAGATCAAGGTCGACGGGAAAGAGATCGAGGTACCCGACCACTACACGCTGCTCCAGGCGGCGGAAGAGGCGGGCGCCGAGGTGCCGCGCTTCTGCTTCCACGAGCGGCTGTCGATCGCCGGCAACTGCCGCATGTGCCTCGTCGAGGTGAAGGGTGGGCCGCCCAAGCCGCAGGCCTCGTGCGCCATGGGTGTGCGCGACCTGCGCCCCGGCCCCAACGGCGAGACGCCGGAAATGTTCACCAATTCGCCGATGGTCAAGAAGGCCCGCGAAGGGGTGATGGAATTCCTGCTCATCAATCATCCGCTAGACTGCCCGATCTGCGACCAGGGCGGCGAATGCGACCTGCAGGACCAGGCGATGGCCTTCGGTGTCGATTCATCGCGCTACAAGGAAAACAAGCGCGCGGTCGAGGACAAGTATATCGGTCCGCTCGTCAAGACGGTGATGAACCGCTGCATCCACTGCACGCGTTGCGTCCGCTTCACGACAGAGGTCGCCGGCATTTCCGAGCTTGGCCTGATCGGTCGCGGCGAGGATGCCGAGATCACCACCTATCTCGAACAGGCGATGACTTCCGAGTTGCAGGGCAACGTCATCGACCTTTGCCCGGTCGGCGCGCTGACGTCGAGGCCGTTCGCCTTCACCGCGCGCCCATGGGAACTGACCAAAACCGAATCCATCGACGTGATGGATGCGGTTGGTTCCGCGATCCGCGTGGATTCGCGCGGTCGCGAAGTGATGCGCATCATGCCGCGCGTCAACGACCAGGTGAACGAGGAATGGATTTCCGACAAGAGCCGCTTCATCTGGGACGGTCTGCGTTCGCAACGGCTCGACCGCCCCTATATCCGCAAGGACGGTCGTCTGGTCGCGGCAAGCTGGCCGGAAGCCTTCGAGGCAGTCAGGCATGCCGTCGCCAAGGCCGCGCCGGACCGCATCGGCGCGATCGCAGGTGATCTCGCGACCGTCGAGGAGATGTATGCGCTGAAGCAGCTCATGCAGGGACTTGGCGCACCAGCCATCGACTGCCGTCAGGATGGGGCCGCGCTCGATCCGTCGATGGGCCGCGCCAGCTACATCTTCAACACGACGATCGAAGGCATCGAACTGGCCGACGCCGTGCTCATCATCGGCTCCAATCCACGCTTCGAGGCTTCCGTGCTGAACGCGCGTATCCGCAAGCGCTGGCGGATGGGCAACCTGCCGGTCGGCGTGATCGGCGATGTTGGCGACATCCGCTATGATTACGAGCAACTCGGGGCGGGCCCTGACACGCTCAAGGCGCTTGCCGATGGCGAAGGCAGCTTCTTCGAGGTGCTTAAAGGCGCCACGAACCCGATGATCATCGTCGGGCAGGGGGCACTTGCCCGTTCAGACGGCGCGGCCGTCCTTGCACAGGCGGTGAAGCTCGCGCAGGCCGTAAACGCGGTGCGCGACGACTGGAACGGATTCAACGTACTGCATACGGCGGCTGCTCGGGTAGGCGGTCTCGACATCGGTTTCGTGCCTGGTCTGAGCGGCAAAAGCGTCTCTGGCATGCTTGGCGGCGGGGTCGATGTGCTCTTCCTGCTCGGCGCCGACGAGCTCGATACGGCGGCGATGGGCGACAGCTTTGTCGTCTACATCGGAACGCATGGCGACGCCGGTGCGCATCGCGCCGACGTCATCCTGCCCGGTGCGACCTACACCGAGAAATCCGGCACCTACGTCAACACGGAAGGCCGTGTACAGATGACAAGCCGCGCCGGCTTCGCGCCGGGTCAAGCCAAGGATGACTGGGCGATCCTGCGGGCGCTTTCGGACGTGCTTGGCAAGAAGCTGCCTTTCGATTCGCTTCCCGCACTGCGCAAACAGCTTTGTGGCGAGTATCCGCATCTGGCCGCAGTCGACCAGATCGAGGCCGGGGACATCGCAGAACTCGACCGCGTCGCGCGGCTGGGCGGCAAACTGACAAAGGACACCTTCACCTCGCCGGTGACGGATTTCTACCTCACCAATCCGATCGCGCGCGCCTCGGCCGTCATGGCCGAATGCTCGGCTCTCGCGAAGAACGGCTTCAGGCAGGCGGCGGAATAGACGCATGGAAGACTTTTTCTTCACCTACGTTCTGCCGGCGCTGATCATCCTGCTGAAGTCGGTCGTGCTGATCGTCATCCTGCTGGTTGGCGTCGCCTACCTGCTCTATGCCGACCGCAAGATCTGGGCGGCGGTCCAGCTTCGGCGCGGTCCGAACGTTGTTGGCCCATGGGGTACGCTGCAGGCCTTCGCGGATCTTCTGAAGTTCGTGTTCAAGGAACCCGTCATCCCGTCGGGCGCCAACAAGGGCGTTTTCCTTCTCGCGCCGCTCGTTTCGGCCGTGCTCGCAATCTCTGCCTGGGCCGTTATCCCGGTCAGCGAGGGATGGGCGATCGCGTCGATCAATGTCGGCATCCTCTATGTCTTCGCCATCTCGTCGCTTGAGGTCTATGGCGTCATCATGGGCGGCTGGGCATCGAACTCGAAATATCCGTTCCTTGGCGCCTTGCGCTCGGCCGCGCAGATGGTGTCCTACGAGGTCTCGATCGGCTTCGTCATCGTCACGGTGCTGCTTTGCGTCGGCTCCCTCAACATGACCGACATCGTGCTTTCGCAGCGCGACGGGCTTGGCACCATGCTAGGCCTGCCCAACTCGTTCCTCGACTGGCACTGGCTGGCGCTGTTCCCGATGTTCATCATCTTCTTCATCTCGGCGCTTGCCGAGACGAACCGCCCGCCCTTCGATCTCGTCGAGGCCGAATCGGAACTCGTCGCCGGCCACATGGTCGAATATTCCTCGACGCCGTTCCTGCTGTTCTTCCTCGGCGAATATGTCGCCATCGTCCTCATGTGCGCGCTGACCACCATCCTTTTCCTTGGAGGCTGGCTGCCGCCGTTCGATTTCGCGCCCTTCACATGGGTGCCGGGCGTCATCTGGTTCGTGCTGAAGCTCTGCTTCGTCTTCTTCATGTTCGCGATGGTGAAGGCCTTCGTGCCGCGCTACCGCTACGACCAGCTCATGCGACTCGGCTGGAAGGTGTTCCTGCCGATCTCGCTGTTCATGGTTGTCGCCACCGCCGCCTTCCTCAAGATCACGGGGCTGGGCTGATGGGCGCGGCGACAATCGGTGCATTGGCTGGTCTGGCGGTGGCCATCGTGGACTTCTTCCTGCTGCGCCTGCTTGCCACGCGGGTCGATCTGGATGAGACGAAACGCGTTCTGAAAATCACCGGCATCAGCCAGCTTGTGCTGCTGCCGGTCGTGGGCTGGTTCGCCGGCCCGCTCATAGCTGGAGAGTGAAATGTCAGCGCTAGCCCAGGCCGCCAAGTCGCTGCTTCTGAAGGATTTCGTGGGAGCCTTCTTCCTGTCGATGCGCCAGTTGGTGTCGCCGAAGGAGACGGTGAACTATCCGCATGAGAAGGGGCCGCTGTCGCCGCGCTTTCGTGGCGAGCATGCTTTACGCCGCTATCCGAACGGCGAGGAACGCTGCATTGCCTGCAAGCTTTGCGAGGCGATCTGCCCGGCGCAGGCCATCACGATCGAGGCCGGTCCGCGCCGCAACGACGGCACGCGCCGCACAGTACGTTACGACATCGACATGGTGAAGTGCATCTATTGCGGCTTCTGCCAGGAAGCCTGCCCGGTGGACGCCATCGTCGAGGGACCGAATTTCGAGTTCGCCACGGAAACGCGTGAGGAACTCTATTACGACAAGGCAAAGCTGCTCGCCAACGGCGACCGCTGGGAGCGGGAAATCGCCCGCAACCTCGAACTCGACGCACCTTATCGGTGAGGGCAGGGACGACGATCTGAGGAGAACGGCTGTTCTTCTCCGGGCCTCAAGGGCCCGCTTCTCCCGGAGAGGGGGGAAGGAAAGACTAAAGATGGACGCGCCGCACAGGCTCGTCTAAGGCATCGGCCAAATCCGATGCTTGAACGGAGTGTGAAGCTGCAGCGGTGCAAATCGTTGTTGTTTCATGGAGTAGGCGGCTTTGCACCCGGAGGCGGGCGCGAGCCAGGACGTAAACCGGGGACTACCAATGCTCAACGGACTTGAAGCGGTATTTTTCTACCTCTTCGCCTTCATCGCGGTCGCATCGGCCTTCATGGTCGTGTCGGCCCGTAACCCCGTGCATTCGGTGCTGTTCCTGATTCTTACCTTCGTCAATGCTGCGGGTCTGTTCCTGCTGACGGGCGCCGAATTCCTCGCCATGATCCTGCTCGTCGTCTATGTCGGCGCGGTCGCTGTGCTGTTCCTGTTTGTAGTGATGATGCTCGACGTCGATTTCGCCGAGCTGAAGAGTGGAGCGCTGCAATACGCGCCGATCGGCGCTTTCATCGGGCTGATCCTTGCGGCCGAACTTATCATCGTGGTTGGCGGTTACGCCTTGGCGCCGGAGCTTGCCGGCACGGGCGCTCAGCCGACGCCGCCAATCGAGACCCGGCACAACACCGCCGCTCTCGGCGACATCCTCTATACGGACTACGTCTACTACTTCCAGATCGCGGGCCTTGTGCTGCTGGTCGCCATGATCGGTGCAATCGTGCTGACTCTGCGCCACAAGCCGGGCGTCAAGCGCCAGTCCATCGCCGCTCAGGTGGCGCGCGGGAAGGACGCTATCGAGGTCAAGAACGTCGAGACGGGAAAAGGCATCTGAGATGACTGTCGACATCGGACATTTCCTCACCGTTTCGGCGATCCTGTTCACGATCGGCGTGTTCGGCATCTTCCTGAACCGCAAGAACGTGATCGTCATCCTCATGTCGGTCGAGCTTATCCTGCTCGCCGTGAACCTGAATTTCGTTGCGTTCTCGGCCGCGCTGAACGATCTGGTCGGACAGGTCTTCGCGCTGTTCGTGCTTACCGTCGCCGCCGCCGAGGCCGCCATCGGTCTTGCGATACTCGTCGTATTCTTCCGCAACCGCGGCTCGATCGCGGTCGAAGACGTCAACATGATGAAGGGCTGATGGTCTGATCATGTACCACGCAATCGTCTTCCTTCCCCTTCTCGGCTTCCTGATCGTCGGCCTTTTCGGCAATTCGATCGGCGCGAAGGCGTCCGAATACATCACGTCCGGCTTCATGGTCGTCGTTGCCGTGCTGTCGTGGGTGGCCTTCTTCACGGTCGCCATGGGCGACGGCCAGGCTTTCACCGTGCCGCTGCTTCGCTTCATCGATTCCGGCAGCCTGCAGGCCGACTGGGCGCTGCGCATCGACACGCTGACGGTCGTCATGCTGATCGTCGTCAACACCGTGTCATGCCTGGTGCACATCTACTCGATCGGCTACATGCACCACGACCCGCACCGGCCGCGCTTCTTCGCCTATCTGTCGCTGTTCACCTTCGCCATGCTGATGCTGGTGACGTCTGACAACCTCGTGCAGATGTTCTTCGGCTGGGAAGGCGTCGGCCTCGCCTCCTACCTGCTCATCGGCTTCTGGTACAAGAAGCCGTCAGCCAACGCCGCTTCGATCAAGGCCTTCGTGGTCAACCGCGTCGGCGACTTCGGCTTCCTGCTCGGGCTTTTCGGCGTGTTCGTCGTTTTCGGCTCGGTCAATTTCTCAACGATCTTCGCCAACACCGCGTCCTTCGTTCCCGCGGCGGCTCACGGCGCGGAAGGCGCTGCTGCCGAGGCGGTCGCTCATGGCGACACGGTGCTGACGTTCCTGGGCTATCACTTCGACAAGGCTGGCGCGCTTACCGTCATCTGCCTGCTGCTCTTCATGGGCGCGATGGGCAAGTCGGCGCAGGTGCCGCTGCACACCTGGCTGCCGGACGCGATGGAAGGCCCGACGCCGGTATCCGCGCTCATCCACGCCGCGACGATGGTGACGGCGGGTGTGTTCATGCTGGCGCGCCTGTCGCCGATCTTCGAGTTGTCGCATACCGCGCTCGTGGTGGTGACATGCATCGGGGCGCTCACCGCCTTCTTCGCGGCGACCGTCGGCCTGGTCCAGAACGACATCAAGCGCGTCATCGCCTACTCGACCTGCTCGCAGCTCGGCTACATGTTCGTGGCTCTGGGCATGGGCTTCTACTCGGCTGCCATCTTCCACCTGTTCACGCACGCCTTCTTCAAGGCGCTTCTGTTCCTGGGTTCCGGCTCGGTCATCCACGCCGTGTCCGACGAGCAGGACATGCGCAACATGGGCGGCTTGCGCAAGCTTATCCCGAAGACGTACTGGGCGATGATCATCGGCACGCTGGCGCTGACCGGCGTCGGCATACCGCTCACCGTTATCGGCACCGCCGGCTTCTTCTCGAAGGACGCCATCATCGAGGGCTCCTTCGCGGCGCACAGCCCGGTCGCGCTCTATGCCTTCTGGGCGCTGGTCATCGCTGCCGTTTTCACCAGCTTCTATTCATGGCGCCTGATCTTCATGACGTTCCACGGCGAGCCGCGCGCAAGCCACGAGGTCATGCACCACGTCCATGAGTCGCCGCCAGTCATGCTGGTGCCTCTGCTCATCCTCGCGATCGGCGCGCTTTTCGCCGGCATCGCCTTCAAGGAATATTTCATCGGCGGCTATTACGACGATTTCTGGAAGGGGGCGCTCTTCACGCTTGAGGACAATCATATCCTGCATGCGTTCCACGAAGTGCCGCTCTGGGTGAAGCTCGCGCCGTTTATCGCGATGATCCTGGGCTTCCTGTTCGCCTACCAGTTCTACATCCGTTCGCCGGAGACGCCCAAGGTGTTGGCGCAGCGCCATCGCGGGCTCTACGCGTTCCTGCTCAACAAGTGGTATTTCGACGAACTCTACGACTTCCTGTTCGTTCGGCCCGCCAAGCGGCTGGGCACGTTCCTCTGGAAGAGGGGCGACGGCTGGCTGATCGACGGTTTTGGGCCTGACGGCGTGTCGGCGCGCGTCATCGACGTGACCAACCGGGTCGTCAAGCTGCAGACCGGATACCTCTATCACTACGCATTTGCCATGCTGATCGGCGTCGCCGCCCTGGTCACCTGGATGATGTTCGGGAGCCATTGATGACCGACTGGCCTATTCTATCCACGGTCACGTTCCTGCCGCTGGTAGGCGCGCTGCTTATCCTGTTCATCCGGGATGAGAGCGAGAATGCGCGCCGCAACATCCGTGCGATCGCGCTCTGGACCACGATCTTCACCTTCGTGATCTCGCTGCTGATCTGGATCGATTTCGACAATTCGGTGCCCGGCTTCCAGTTCGTCGAGAAGGTCGGCTGGCTCGATTCCGGCATTTCCTACCATATGGGCGTGGACGGCATTTCGATGCTGTTCGTCATCCTCACGACCTTCCTGATGCCGTTCGCGATACTCGCGAGCTGGGAGGCGATCGACAAGCGCGTGAAGGCCTACATGATCGCCTTCCTGCTGCTCGAAACTTTGATGATCGGCGTCTTCTGCGCCCTCGACATCGTCCTGTTCTACGTCTTCTTCGAAGGCGGGCTGATCCCGATGTTCATCATCATAGGCGTGTGGGGTGGCAAGCGGCGCGTCTATGCCTCGTTCAAGTTCTTCCTCTATACGCTCGCCGGATCGGTGCTGATGCTGCTGGCCATAATGGCCATGATCTATCAGGCAGGCACGTCCGACATCCCGACCCTGCTGACGCACAGCTTCCCGGCCAACATGCAGACATGGCTGTGGCTTGCCTTCTTCGCATCCTTCGCGGTGAAGATGCCGATGTGGCCGGTGCATACATGGTTGCCGGACGCGCACGTGGAAGCGCCGACAGCCGGTTCCGTCATCCTTGCGGGCATCCTGCTGAAGATGGGCGGCTACGGCTTCCTGCGCTTCTCGCTGCCGATGTTCCCGCTGGCGTCGGCAGACCTTGCCCCATTCGTCTATGCCCTTTCGGTCATCGCGATCATCTACACCTCGCTTGTCGCGCTGATGCAGGAGGACATGAAGAAGCTGATCGCCTACTCGTCCGTCGCTCACATGGGCTATGTGACGATGGGCATATTCGCGATGAACCAGATCGGCATCCAGGGCGCCATCTTCCAGATGCTGTCGCACGGCCTCGTCTCTGGCGCGCTCTTCCTTTGTGTCGGCGTCGTCTACGACCGCATGCACACCCGCGAGATCGCGGCCTATGGCGGCTTGGTCAACAACATGCCGAAATACGCGGTGGCCTTCCTCATCTTCACGATGGCCAATGTCGGGCTGCCCGGCACCAGCGGCTTCGTCGGCGAGTTCCTGACGCTGCTCGGCGTCTTCCAGGTCAACACATGGGTGGCGCTCTTCGCCGCGACCGGCGTGATCCTGTCGGCCGCCTATGCGCTGTGGCTCTATCGCAAGGTGGTCTTCGGCGCGCTGACCAAGGAAAGCCTGGAAGGCTTGCTCGATCTGTCGGTGCGCGAAAAGATCATCCTCTATCCGCTGATCGTGCTCGTCATCTTCTTCGGTGTCTATCCGGCGCCGGTCTTTGACGCGACCACGAGTTCCGTGCAGGCGCTCGTGAACACAATCTCCATTTCGCTCGACACCGCGCCTGTCGCGGCATCGCACTGAGGGGCGGGACCATGACGCCTGAACTGACCGCAAGCCTCTCGCTGCTCACGCCGGAACTGATCCTGGCGATCGGCGCGATGGCGCTCTTGATGATCGGCGCCTATTCGAGCGAACGCTCCTACGGCCTGGTCAATGCCCTTGCCGTGCTGCTCATCGTCATATCGGGCGGCTGGCTGCTCTTTGCGACCGGCGAGGGTCAGGCGTTCGGTGGGGCATTCGTCTCGGATTCGTTCGCCCGCGTTATGAAGATCCTGACGCTGGTGGGCTCCGCCGCGACCCTGATCATGTCCACCGGCTTCGCGCGCGAGCAGAACTTCGACAAGTTCGAATATCCTGTGCTCGTGCTGCTCGCCACGCTCGGCATGATGCTGATGATCTCTGCCAACAGCATGATCGCCCTCTATCTTGGGCTCGAACTGCAGTCCCTGGCGCTTTATGTCGTTGCCGCGATCAACCGTGAGAACGTCCGCTCCACGGAAGCCGGCCTGAAATATTTCGTTCTCGGCGCGCTGTCTTCGGGCATGCTGCTCTACGGCATCAGCCTCGTCTACGGCTACACCGGAAACACCGGCTTCGAGCAGATCGCGGCCGCGCTGGGCGACGGAGAGCGCCAGCTTGGCGTCGTTTTCGGCCTCGTCTTCGTTCTTGCCGGTCTCTGCTTCAAGATCTCCGCAGTGCCGTTCCACATGTGGACGCCCGACGTCTATGAGGGCGCGCCGACGCCGGTGACAGCCTTCTTCGCGTCCGCGCCGAAGATGGCCGCGATGGCGCTGGTTGTGCGTGTGGTCATGGGCGCCTTCGAGCCGATCGCCGCCGACTGGCAGCAGATTGTCGCCTTCATTGCCATTGCATCCATGGCGCTTGGTTCGTTCGCCGCCATCGGCCAGAGCAATTTCAAGCGACTGATGGCATACTCATCGATCGGCCACATGGGATTTGCGCTGGTCAGCCTGGCCGCCAACTCGGAAGCCGGTGTGCGTGGCGTCGTCATCTACATGCTGATCTACCTCGCGATGACGCTCGGCACCTTCGCCTTCATTCTGGCGATGCGCCGCAAGGAGGGGAATGTCGAGCAGATCAGCGATCTCGCCGGCCTCTCCACGACCAACCCTGTCATGGCGACGATCCTGACCATCCTGATGTTCTCGCTTGCCGGCATCCCGCCGCTCGCAGGTTTCTGGGCCAAGTGGTACGTCTTCCTAGCTGCGATCAATTCCGGTCTTTACGCGCTTGCCATCATTGGCGTTCTTACCTCGGTCGTCGGCGCATTCTACTATCTGCGCATCATCAAGATCATGTGGTTCGATGAATCCGTTGGCGGCTTCCTGCCGATGGCGGGATCGCTGCGCCTGGTGCTTGGCCTGTCCGGCATATTTGTCCTGTTCTACATGCTGGTCGGTGCACCGGTCGAAAGCCTTGCAGCGGTTGCTGCCAGGAGCTTCTTCTAGCCGTGGGATTCGCTCTCGCCCCGACGGCGCTTGCCGCGGGCTATCGGCTGGAAGCGCATGAAAGCGTCGGGTCGACAAATGTGCTCGCGCTGGAGCGGGCGGCAGCCGGCGATGCCGGCAGGCTCTGGATCGTCTCGAAAAAGCAGGAAAGCGGGCGAGGGCGGCGCGGCCGCGTCTGGGCCACGCCGGAAGGCAATCTTGCCGCGACCTTGCTGCTCGTCGAGGATTTCGACCTCAAGCTTGCAGCCACTCTGGGCTTCGTGGCGGGGCTGGCGCTTGCCGATGCGCTCGATGCCGTGGTGCCCGGCCAACGCATTGCCATCGCCACTGACGGCGGCAATGCGGGCAGGGGTGCGCGAAACGATCGGTTCGAGCTGAAATGGCCGAATGACGTCCTTTCCGGCGGCGCGAAACTCGCGGGCATTCTTCTGGAATCGTCCCTGCTGTCGGCAAACCGCGTCGCGCTTGCCATCGGCATCGGCGTCAATGTTGTTGCGCATCCGCAGGATGTGCCGTACCCGGCGACTTCGCTGAAGGCGCTGGGATATGCGGGTGGCGCGGAGACGTTGTTCGTAGCCCTGTCTGACGCGTGGTCTGACAGCATGTCGGCCTGGCGCGAGGCCGGTGGGCTGGCGGAAATTCGCCGTCGCTGGCTGTCGCGTGCAGCGGGCCTTGGCTCGGAGGTTTCCGTCCGGGTTGATGGCAATATCGTGCGCGGTGTTTTCGAAACGATCGACGAGGATTGCCGCTTCGTCATCCGCACGGGCGAAGGCAGGGTTGCCATAGCGGCCGGGGATGTGCATTTCGGCGCGGTCGCATCGGTCGCCGCGGTCTGAGGAGTGAGCATGGTGAAATATCTTGGCCCTGAACTCGTCTTCGTTCCGCTTGGCGGAGTGGGCGAAATCGGGATGAACTTCGCTCTATACGGCTTTGGTCCGGCGAATGCCCGCGAATGGATGATTGTCGATGTCGGCGTCACTTTTCCCGATGCGACCCTGCCGGGCGTCGATCTTGTGCTGCCGGATATCCGCTTCATCGAGGAGCAGTTGCAGAACCTTCGCGGCATCGTCATCACGCATGCGCATGAGGACCACTATGGTGCGCTGCATGAACTGTGGCCGCGCCTGAAGGCCCCGGTCTGGATGTCGCCCTTTTCCGCCGGCTTGCTCGAGGCAAAGCGGCAGGGAGAGTCCGACGCGCCGAAGATTCCGGTGACCATATATCGCGCCGGCGATGTGTTCGAGGTCGGCCCGTTCAAGGTCGAGGCCATACCCGTCACCCACTCGATTCCCGAGCCGTTCTCGCTTGCGATCACAACGCCGCTCGGAACCGTTGTCCACACTGGAGACTGGAAGATCGACAAGGGGCCGGAGATAGGCCCGCTGACGGACGAGGCCCGCTTTCGCGCGCTTGGCGATGCCGGCGTGTTGGCGCTGATCTGCGATTCGACCAATGCCTTGCGGGAAGGCGATTCCCCGACAGAGCAGGAAGTCGGCGCAGGCCTGCGTGAGGTCATCGAGAAGGCCCCGGGCCGTGTGGCGGTCACGACCTTCTCGTCCAATGTCGGGCGCGTGCGCTCCATTGCCGAGGCTGCGCGCGACGCCGGACGTCAGGTTCTCATATTGGGTCGATCGCTGAAACGCATGATCAGCGTGGCATCCGAACTCGGCTACATGGAAGGCATCCCGCCCTTCACTGCCGAGGAGGACTATGGCTTCATCCCGCGCGAAAACCTGGTGATTATTTGCACCGGTAGCCAGGGCGAGGCGCGAGCCGCGCTGGCCAAGCTTGCGCGTGACGAGATGAAGACCATCGCGCTTTCCCCTGGCGACACGGTCGTCTACTCGTCGCGCACCATCCCCGGCAACGAGAAGGCGATCCTCGAAATCCAGAACCTGCTCATCGATCAGGGGATCAGGATCATCCAGGATGGTGACGCGCTCGTCCATGTTTCGGGCCATCCGCGCCGCAACGAGTTGCGCAAGATGTACGAATGGACGCGCCCGCGCATCGGCATTCCGGTGCATGGCGAGGCCGCGCATCTTGTCGCGCAGGGATCGCTCATGGCCCAGTCCGGTATTCCGGAGGTTGCTCAGGTGAGAAACGGCGACATGATCCGGCTTGCTCCGGGCGCCGCCGAGATCATCGACAAGGTTCCCTTTGGCCGCATCTACAAGGACGGAAGGCTGGTCGGCGACGACGAGCAGATGGGGATCAAGGAACGCCGCAAGCTTTCCTTCGCCGGCCATGTGGCGGTCAACGTGGTGCTCGACGAGCGCTATGAGATGGCGGGCGATCCCGATATCGTGGCAATCGGTGTCGCAAAGGTCGACGGGCGCGGCGAGGATGTCGAGGAACTGATGCTCGACGCTGCGGTCGGCGCGATCGACAGCATTCCGCGCCAGCGCCGCAAGGATCTCGACCTCGTGCAGGAAGCCGTGCGCCGCGCGGTGCGCGGTGCGGCAAACGAGACATGGGGCAAGAAGCCGCTGGTGACGGTGTTCGTCACGCGCTAAACACTCTTCATGCTCGGACGATTGAATCATGTCGCGATTGCGGTGCCGGATCTCGTTGCCGCGACCGCCATCTACCGCGATACGCTCGGCGCAAGCGTCAGCGCGCCGCAGGCGCTGCCAGAGCACGGCGTAACGGTCGTATTTGTGGATACCGGCAACACGAAGATCGAACTACTTCAGCCTCTGGGGGAGGGGTCGCCGATCGCTTCCTTCCTTGCAAGGAATCCGTCCGGCGGCATGCACCATCTCTGCTACGAGGTGGACGACATCATTGCTGCGCGCGATAGGCTGACGGCGTCAGGCGCGCGTATCCTTGGCGACGGCACGCCGAAGATCGGCGCGCATGGCAAACCCGTGCTTTTCCTGCATCCCAAGGACTTTGCCGGCACATTGGTGGAACTGGAACAGGCATGACCTGGGTATCTGTGGCAGCGCTCTATTTCATTCTCTGGTGGCTGGTCCTCTTCGCGACCCTGCCCTTCGGCCTGAAGACCCAGGAAGAGCATGGCGAGGTGACGCTGGGAACCGTTCCGAGCGCGCCGGGACGACCGCACATGCTCCGCGCAGTTCTGCGCACGACCATCATCTCGGCGCTTATCCTCGGCGGGTTCTACCTGATCACCAAGGGGCTAGGTTACGGGTTCGACGACCTTCCCAGGATCGTGCCCGACTTCAAGAATGGCGCAGGTTCGGCCGGATAGTTTCCGCGGCCGCTTCCCAAAACTGCACAAAAAAAAAGCAAGGCGCGAGGCCTTGCAATTTAAACGCGTCCGATCCGTTTCCGGTGTCCGGCGGCAGCGAAGACCGCGCCTAGATCGCATCCTCCCAAGACTTTGACCGCGTAGGGAAGACAGATTTTGCTCTGCCCTCTCGGTTATGGGCGCACACTAGACTAAGGCCGGACAAATTGTCACGCACAATTTTCCGTTCGGAACGTTACAAATGTGCTGCAATGCACAATCGCGGGGCAGGGGCTGCCTGCCAAACGTACAGGAGGCGGATTGAGCCGTGGAGCGTGCTTTGTCATCGGGTTCCAATTGCGCCATGAAATCGTTATGAAGCGCATGCATGCGTTTCGCATCACGGCCGATTCCTGCCCAGTCTTCATCGCCATTTCACGGACCCACAATGCGGCTTTCGCGCTACTTTCTGCCCATACTCAAAGAGAACCCTCGTGAAGCCGAGATCGTCTCGCATCGCCTGATGTTGCGAGCGGGCATGATCCGCCAGCAGGGGCAGGGATCCTTCACAATGCTGCCGCTTGGCAAGAAGGTTCTCGACAAGGTCTGCCAGATCATCCGCGAGGAGCAGAACCGCGCCGGCGCGCTTGAAATCCTGATGCCGACGATCCAGTCAGCCGAACTCTGGCGCGAGAGCGGTCGCTATGACGACTACGGCAAGGAGATGCTGCGCATCAAGGATCGCCATGAGCGCGACATGCTCTATGGTCCGACCAATGAGGAGATGGTTACGGACATCTTCCGCACCTACGTGAAGTCCTACAAGGACCTGCCGCTCAATCTCTACCACATCCAGTGGAAGTTCCGTGACGAGGTGCGCCCCCGTTTCGGCGTCATGCGCGGGCGCGAATTCCTGATGAAGGATGCCTACTCCTTCGACCTCGATTATGAGGGCGCCAAGGCGGCCTACAACCGCATGTTCGTTTCCTACCTGCGCACCTTCACGCGCATGGGCCTTCAGGCGATCCCGATGCGGGCCGACACCGGCCCGATCGGCGGCGACCTCAGCCACGAATTCATCATCCTCGCCGACACCGGGGAGAGCCAGGTCTATTGCCACAAGGACTTCCTGCAACTGCCGGTCCCGGGCGAAGCCACGGACTTCACCAACGACGCCGAGATCGGCGGCATTGTGAAGGACTGGACGACGCCTTACGCGGCAACCGACGAGATGCACGACGAGGCTGCCTGGGACAGGATTCCCGATGCAGACCGCGTGTCCGCGCGCGGCATCGAGGTCGGTCACATCTTCCATTTTGGCGAGAAGTATTCCAAGCCCATGAACGCCGCGGTGCAGGGCCCCGACGGCAAGCAGCATTTCGTGTCGATGGGCTCCTACGGCATCGGTCCGACCCGTCTTATCGCTGCCATCATCGAGGCCAGCCACGACGAGGCCGGCATCATCTGGCCGGAATCGGTCGCGCCGTTCGATGTCGTTATCATCAACATGAAGGTCGGCGACGCTGCCTGCGACGGGCTGTGCGAACGGCTCTACGCGGCGCATCAGGCTGCCGGACTGGATGTGCTCTACGACGACACCGACCAGCGCGCTGGCGGCAAGTTCGCCACCGCCGATCTCATAGGCATTCCGTGGCAGGTCATTGTCGGGCCGCGCGGCGTGGCCGCGGGCGAGGTCGAGGTAAAGCACCGGGCAACCGGAGACCGCGACACCAAGACGATCGATGCCCTTCTGGCCTCGCTCGGGCCCAAGGGATGAGCACGGTGACTTCCACCGTCGCCGCGAAGCCTGCCGGGGCTGGGCCGTTCTCGGTGTTCGAACGCATGGTCGCGTGGCGCTACCTTCGGTCGCGCCGGAAGGAAACCGTGATCTCGGTGATCGCGTCGATCTCCTTCCTGGGCATCATGCTGGGCGTCGCGACGCTTATCGTCGTGATGGCCGTGATGAACGGTTTTCGCGCCGAACTTCTCACGCGCATCCTTGGCATCAACGGGCATCTTGTCGTGCAGCCGATCGATACACCGCTGGAAGACTATGATGCGGTTGCGCAGCGCATCAACGGCGTTGCCGGGGTGAAATTCGCGATTCCGCTGATCGACGGCCAGGTGCTTGCATCAGGCACCGTGGGCGCTGGTACCGGAGCGCTCGTGCGCGGCATCAGCGGAGAAAATCTCGGCAAGCTCACAATCGTATCCAGCAATATCAAGCACGGATCGCTGGTCGGCTTCGACCAGTCCGAGGGCGTGGCGATCGGCCAGCGCATGGCCAACAATCTCGGCCTGGTGCTCGGAGATTCCATGACGCTGGTCTCGCCGGATGGCGACGTTACCCCTATGGGCACCACGCCGCGCGTGAAGTCCTATCCGGTCGTCGCCATCTTCGAGGTGGGAATGTCCGAGTTCGATTCCTCCGTCATCTTCATGCCGTTCGAGGAGGCGCAGCTCTATTTCAACATGGAAGGCCGCGCCCAGACCGTCGAGGTCTTCATGGAAAACCCCGATGACGTCGATTCTGTTCGGGAACTGGTCGAGATCGCGGCCGCCCGCCAAGTATACATCACCGACTGGCGGCAGCGTAACGAGACATTCTTTTCGGCTCTGCAGGTCGAGCGCAACGTCATGTTCATGATCCTGACGCTGATCGTGCTTGTCGCAGCGCTGAACATCATTTCCGGCCTTATCATGCTGGTGAAGGACAAAGGGCGCGACATCGCCATCCTGCGCACGATGGGCGCGACACGCGGCGCGATCATGCGCATCTTCCTGATGACCGGCGCCGCGATCGGCGTCACGGGCACGATTGCCGGCGTCATTCTGGGCGTCGTGCTTTGCCTGAATGTCGAGCGTATCCGGCAGTTCTTCTCCTGGCTGTCGGGCACCGTCCTGTTCAATCCCGAGCTTTATTTCCTGAGCCAGTTGCCTGCAAAGATGGAATTCGGCGAGACCCTGTCGGTCATCCTGATGGCGCTGATCCTATCCTTTATCGCCACGCTGTTTCCGGCATGGCGGGCGGCAAAGCTCGATCCTGTCGAAGCCTTGAGGTACGAGTGAGCGCTCCTGTCATCGAACTGAAGAGCGTCGAGCGCCACTACGTTCAGGGACAGCGCAAGCTGACCATCCTGAACGGAGCGAATTTCTCTCTGGTGCCCGGCGAAATGGTGGCGCTCGTGGCGCCATCCGGCGCTGGAAAGTCGACGTTGCTGCATACCGCCGGCCTACTGGAACGGCCGGATGCCGGCGACGTCATCCTCGGCGATGTCGCCTGCGGGCGGCTGTCGGACGACGAACGCACCGCCATCCGCCGCAACGACATCGGCTTCGTCTACCAGTTCCACCATCTGCTGCCGGAGTTCTCCGCACTCGAGAACATCATGATGCCGCAGATCATCAAGGGGCTGCCCCGGGCGGAAGCCGCAAAGCGGGCGGAGCAGTTGCTGGACTACATGCAGATCGGCAAGCGGGCGCATCATCGGCCAGCAGAACTCTCCGGCGGCGAACAGCAGCGCGTCGCCATCGCGCGCGCTGTCGCCAACGCGCCGCTTGTCCTGCTGGCGGACGAACCGACCGGCAATCTCGACCCCCATACCGCGTCCTATGTCTTCGACGCGCTCGCGGCCCTGGTCAAGCAGTCGGGCCTTGCTGCGCTGATCGCGACCCACAATCACGAACTGGCCGCCCGCATGGACAGGCGCGTCACGCTTGCCGAAGGCAAGGTCGTTTCTTTCTAGACTCGCCGGCGTCCCCACTTCCAGACGGGTAACCCACCCTTAACCCCGTGCGACACGCTTTGTCAGGAGCGTGGCGGAAAGGTATTGACGATTTGAACAAAAATAGAACAAATTAGAAACACTTAGAAAACAGGAGAGAACAATGGCTGACCTTTTTCAGGACGTGCTGTCCCTGGTATGCATGAGTACCTTCCTCGTCGTCACCGCCATGTGGATCGGCGCTCTCTGATTTCCGACGATGCAACCGGCATTTGGTGCCGGCTTTTCCGCCTTCATCCGTTCCGAATCCATTCGCATTTCCGGCAGGCCAAGTGGCGTTAAGCCTTTGTTCTCGCAGCACAGGCTAAGGTTGCCGGAAATCGAATGGCAAGCGCCTGTCCCGTCTCGTCCCGGTTCAGGCGCTTCTTCGGAGTGGCCCTTTGTCGCCGATCCTCGCGCTGGTCCTTGTGGCCCTCAACCTGGGCCTGATCTTCCTGCTGTTCGCCTGGCCGCTCGGCTATCGTACGATCCGGATGGGCAGAACGATTGCCGCCTCGCGACAGCGCCTCTGGAATGCGCTCTGGCCCTTCGGGGCTGAGGCAGGGTGGTCAGGGCAGCGCCTTGGCGTCGAAGCTCTTGATGAGCCTGGACTGGCGCGCCTCAGGCTTGGATGGAGCGGCCGTGACGACCGTCCGATCGAGCATATCGTCCGGCTGGACGACGTTGTCGAGCATGAGCGCTACACGTTGCGCGTCGTTGACGACAGTTCGCTCCACCCGAACTTCTGGCAGTACTACAGGGAAGATGTCGAACTCGCCGGCCATGATGGCGAGGTGCGGGTGACCATGACGCGCACGGACCGGTATCGCGGCGCGGCGTTCCTGGTCTTTCGCTATTTCGCCATGCGACGCGAAATCGGCAAGTTGAAGACATGGGCCGAGACGGGGCGCTACAAGGCTGGGGGACTGTTCGAGCATCCGGCCAGCCAATTCGGCTTTGCCGCGTTGTCCGTCCTGGTGATGTGGCCTGTCTTCGGTTTGAACGTTGGCGGCTTCATACTCGCCTGCGTACTGACGGCGGTCGTGGCGCTGCATGAACTCGGCCACATGGCCGCCTTCAGGTTGATGGGACACCGAAAGGTTCGTATGATCTTCCTGCCGCTGCTTGGCGGCATCGCCATCGGCGGCAGGCCGTATGACAGCCGGTTCGAGGTTGCCTTTGTAGCGCTGATGGGTGCCGGATTTTCGGCCTTCCTCGTGCCGCTCGCCATCGCGGCCTGCGTCTATTCGGCGGGCGAGGGCTGGCGTTTCGCGGCAAGCATCTTCGCCACGCTCGCGGGCATCATGGCCCTGTTCAACATCGCCAATCTCGTGCCGGTCTGGAAGTTCGACGGGGGACAGATGCTGCGCCAGATCTGTCCGGGGCCGTTGACGCTGGCGTTGGCTTCCTTTGTTCTGCTTCTGTCATTGCTGGCAGTTGGCCACGCAGCGGGTTTTCCCGGTTCGCTGCTGGTCGTGACCGGTGCTGTCTTCGCCATCCTGAGCCTCATCACCGCCGGCACCGGCGTGAAGGCGCGCCGGGACTTGCGCCCGCTGGGCGGAGCAGAGCGCGGAGCGCTGGCTTGCGCGCTCGTGGCCGTTTTCGTCATCCACGCGACAGGCGTCCTCTGGGCTTCGGCGCGGCTATCGGACTGGAAGGAATTCGAGAAGAGGCACCAGAAGCGAAGCGAAGCCGTGGTGCTTCTCCAGCGCTGACGAAAGCCCGTGCGGTCGGTCAGTCGCCGACCGCTACGCCCTCGCGACGCGGGTCCGCGCCACCAGTCAAACCTTCCGGCGTGATCGCGACGCCATGCAGCCCCGAATTCATGTCCCCGACCTTTGTCTTGTAACCAAACGCCTCGAGATCGTCTGCGAAGTTCTCCGCGTCGGTACCCGCCTCCAGCTCATATGTGCCGAAGCGGTTCAGCATGTGCGGCTTGGAGATTGCAGCCTGCATGTCGAGCTTCCAGTCGATCAGGGCGATCAGCGTCGTCGCGACATAGGGAATGATGCTCGAGCCGCCCGGCGATCCGAGCGCGTAGGCCGGTTTGCCATCCTTCAGCACGATTGTCGGCGCCATCGAGGAGCGCGGCCGCTTTCCGGCCTCCACACGGTTGGCCACGGCAAGGCCGTCCTTCTCGGGCGCGAAGGAGAAATCGGTGAGCTGATTGTTCAGGATGAAGCCGGCGACCATCTGGCGCGATCCGAAGGCGTTCTCGACCGAACTCGTCATCGATGCGACATTGCCCTGCTGGTCCACGATGACGAAATGTGTCGTCGCCGGCACATCGAAGGTCTGCCCGTCGAGGCGCAGTTCCGCCTTGTCCCATGGCGGCTCGCCAGGCTTTACGCCGTCATCCGGCAAGGCAGTTGGGCGGCGGATAAGGTCGGACCGCAGCAAGAGATAGTCCGGGTTCAGAAGCCCCTTCGGGATGCTGACAAAATCGCTGTCGGCGATGTAGCGGTCGCGGTCGGCGAAGGCGAGCCGGGTGGCGTCTCCGATGATGCGCCAGCTTTCCGGATCGTCCGGGCCGAGCGCGGCGAGGTCGAAGGGCTGGACTAGGCCGAGTATCTGTCCGATCGTCAGTGCACCGGACGAGGGCGGTCCCATGCCGCACACCGAAAGCCCGCGATAGGGCGCGCAAACGGCGGGTCTTTCCTTCACCGCGTAGTCTGCCAGGTCCTGCATGCTCAGCCGGCCGGGGTTGGTCGGATGGCTGGTGACGGCCGTCACGATCTGTTCCGCGATCGGGCCGGTGTAGAATGCCTTGGCGCCGCCTTCGGCAAGCGCCCGCAGCGTCGTGGCATAATCAGGGTTCTTCAGGACGGCGCCAACCGCCAGTGGCGCACCGGCCTCATCGAAGAAGTAGGCTCGCGCCGCAGATTGCGTGTCCAGCCTTCCGACATCCTCCGTGATCATCACATTGAGGCGCGGCGAGACGGCAAAACCCTTCTCCGCGAGTTCGATGGCCGGCTGCAACAGGTCGGCCCACGGGCGTTTGCCGTATTTTTCATGGACCGTTTCGAGCAGACGCGGCACGCCCGGCACCCCGACCGAACGGCCGCCGATCACCGCGTCGAAGAAGCCGAGCGGCTGCTTGTCTTCGCCAAGGAAAAGATCCGGTGTCGCGGCCGCGGGGGCGGTCTCGCGCCCGTCGAACGTCGTGACCGTGCCGGTCGCAGCGTCGTACCATGTCAGGAACGCGCCGCCGCCAAGCCCGGAGGATTGCGGCTCGACCAGACCGAGCACAGCCTGGACCGTCACCAGCGCATCGGCAGCGTTGCCACCGGCGTTCAGGACATCGAGCCCGGCCTGCGCGGCAAGCGGGTTTGCGGCAACGACCATCCTCGTCGTCGCCTGAACCGGCTGTTTGAGGTCGATTGCAGACGGGGCTTCGGGGGCGACGACATCGGAAGCTTGCTGCGCCATGGTTGGGATGACGAGCAAGGCGGCCCAGGTCGCCAATGCGATTGCGCGCGAAATTTGCATCAGCTTGCCCTTCTCACCTCATTGCCCAAGGCTTCGGAAGGTCCGAATACGTCCTCGAAAGACGCCTTCAGCGCAACATCCAGATCGTGCATCGTCACTGGAAGACCGAGATCCACCAGACTGGTCACCCCATGATCACTCACCCCGCACGGCACGATACCGGAAAAGTGCGCGAGGTCCGGCTCGACGTTTATGGAGATGCCGTGAAAGCTCACCCAGCGTCTCAGCCGGATGCCGATGGCGGCGATCTTGTCCTCGGCAGGAGTGCCGTCAAGCATGGGCGCGCGGTCCGGCCTCACGACCCAGACGCCGACGCGATCCTCTCGCCGTTCGCCCTTCACGTTGAAACGACCGAGCGCGCGGATGATCCATTCCTCCAGCGCAGCCACGAAAGCGCGCACATCCTCGCGCCTCCGCTTGAGGTCGAGCATGACATAGGCCACGCGCTGGCCGGGGCCGTGATAGGTATATTCGCCGCCGCGTCCCGCCGCGTAGACCGGAAACTTGCCAGGCTCGACAAGGTCCTCGTCCCGCGCGCTTGTGCCTGCCGTGTAGAGTGGCGGATGCTCCACCAGCCAGACGGTCTCGGGAGCGCTGCCCTGCCTGATGGTGTCGGCGCGCGCCTCCATGAATGCGAGCGCATCCTGATAGTCCGTAAGGCCAGGCTCGACGCGCCATTCCACAGGCGCGGTTCCGGGCACCGGCAGGAAGAGAGATGCGATCTGGCTTCGTTCGGTCATCGTCGTTCCGTGGCTGACCATCATATGGCCCCAAGCGAGGTCGAGGTCCAGTCTGCCCGCGCCGCGGTTCCTGCTTGCTCGACGCAGGCTTTAACGACTTTTTTGGCCGGAAACGTCATCCTTGTGCTTCTGGAGGATGATCATGCAACAGAGTCTGACGCTCAGCATCGGCTTGCCGGTCGGCCTGATAATTGTCATGCTGGGCTTGGGTCTGTCGCTACAGGTTAAGGATTTCACGCGCTGCTTTTCCCGACCGTGGCCCATCATCGTCGGTCTTTTGTGCCAGATCGTGCTCCTTCCGGCCCTGTGCCTCGCGCTGGTTTATGTCGCCCGTCTGCCGCCTGCGATCAGCGTGGGCATGATGCTGCTGGCTGCCAGTCCGGGGGGAACGTCGGCGGCCATCTTCACCCATCTCGCGCGTGGCGACCTCGCGCTCAGCCTGACGCTTGCCGCGGTAACGTCCCTGATTGCGCTGTTCAGCCTGCCTGTCATCGTCAATTTCTCCATGGTGCTGTTCTATGGCGAGGCGCGCGCAGTCAGCCTCGATCTGCGTCAGGTGCTTCTGATTTTCGTGGTCGCGATCATTCCCGCCCTGATTGGCATTTTCGTTCGCAGCCGCTTTCCCGATCTCGCGCAAAGGCTCGAGCGCCCGGTCAAGATCATGACGACCGTTTTTCTCGTAGGGCTGATACTGGCCGCGCTGATCGGTCAGTGGCGGCTGCTGATCACGTGGGGCCCCAGCGTGGGACTGATTGCGCTGATATTCGCCATAGTCAGCCTCCTGGTCGGCTACTACGTGCCTCTGCTACTCAAGGTCGAGCGGCGACAGGCGATTGCCCTGTCGATGTCGATCGGCATTCACAATGCCGCGCTCGTCATCGCGCTCGCCATGAGCGAGCACATGCTGGCCAATCCAGAGATGGCCATTCCCCCGGCGGCCTATGGCGTCATCGCCTATATCGTCGGCGGAGGTTTCGTCTGGGTGCTGAACAGGCGTCAGGGGACCGCCTGAGTCTGGCGAGCCGACGCCCGAAAATCGCCACGTTGAACCGTTCCATCGATACCCCTGCAGCCGGTGGAGGTATCATGGTCGCAATTCGGTTCCTGTTTGCTCTGGCTGTCGCAGCGCTGATCGGCGGGACCGCTGGCGCGCAACCTTGGCAGGAACTGGACCCGGCGCAATCGGGTTGGTCGGCTGAAAGGCTGGATGTCGCCCGAACCTATTCGAAGACGCTCAGGCCCAAGGGCGTGATGGTTGTTTACGACGGAAAGATTGTCGCGACTTGGGGCGACGTAAAGCACAAGGTCAATGTCGCCTCGGTCCGCAAGAGCCTGCTCAGTGCGCTTTACGGGATTGCCGTGTCCGAGGGGCGTATAGACCTTTCAAGCACGCTCGCCGAGCTTGGTATCGACGACAAGGCTCCCGCCCTGACCGAGACTGAGAAGAACGCTACGGTTCGCGACCTCCTTATGTCACGTTCTGGGGTTTACCATCCGGCCGCTTATGAAACCAAGGACATCAAGCGCAAGCGTCCCGCGCGCGGAAGTCATGCGCCGGGAACCTTCTGGTTCTACAACAACTGGGATTTCAATGCGCTTGGGACGATCTACCGGAATCAGACCGGTGAGGACATATTCGAGAGCTTCGCGCGACGGATTGCCGACCCGATCGGAATGGAGGACTTCTCCTCGAAGGATGGACGCTACGTTACCGAAGAATTTTCCGAGCATCCCGCTTATCCGTTCAGCTTGAGTGCCCGTGACGCTGCGCGCTTCGGCCAGCTTTTTCTGGACGGCGGACGTTGGGGCGATCGACAGGTCTTGCCAGCAGACTGGATCGGGGAATCCACAACGCCCTATTCCATAGCCAAACGGATACGCCAAGGCTATGGCTACATGTGGTGGACTCTTCCCGAAGATGTATGGGGGCAGAACGCCGCCTATGCATCGGGTTATGGAGGCCAGATCATCGCCTTCGTGCCGTCAAAAAGGCTGGTGGTGGCGCAGACGGTCGACCTCAAGGACAATCCGCAAGGTGTGCGGACAAGTCATTTCATCGAGATGCTGAAGATGATTGCGGATGCCGCGCGATAGGCTCCACACTTTTTATTTTTGCCAGCGCACGGGTGTAGAGGCGT
Source organism: Rhizobiaceae bacterium (assembly GCA_019635775.1). Classification (GTDB taxonomy): domain Bacteria; phylum Pseudomonadota; class Alphaproteobacteria; order Rhizobiales; family Rhizobiaceae; genus Mesorhizobium_K. Next base: position 497,110 of record JAHBYU010000001.1, read on the forward strand.
AGCATGGTTCGGTATCTCTACGTTTTCTTGTTCATCGGTGTGGTTGTGATCTTTGTCGTTAACTTCCGGGGGCCATCTTCGAAAGGTCTCACGGAAGATCAGATCAACTTCCTGGCCTCCGATGCTCATGTTGTTGTTGGCAAGATTCCTCTTGTCCTACCCTTTGTGGCTCTGCCCGGCTATGTCAGTCGAGGGTCGTCGTTTTCGTTGAATTCTAAAAGAGATCGTCAGGCCGCAAACGAGCGATTGGCGACGTTTCGGCAATCAGCGTTCGATCCACGAACCGCGCCGACCATTCCTCGACTTGAGGTTAGCGTGCGCACGTATGGCTGGAATGAGTTCGGAGCGGACCGGCTTTGCGATCGTTTCACGCGGCAATGGCCAAGATCTGTTTGCGACAATCCTTGGGCAGCGCTTCAGCAGGCTCTTCCGAGCAATAGCTTCGACTTGATAGACCTGCAGATTCTCCATGATCCAGTTCAAGGTAACGTGGGTAGGTGCCTTCACGGCGAGGATCGTACTGGGCTTCTAACCCTGCAAATTGGAAAGGCGTCGCTTCTTTGCAAGGCTGAGGTTTCCGGTTCGGAAAAGGAGCGCTTCTACACAGCTGTAATTGCGCTCGAAGGCAATCTTGGAGCCGTATGGCTGGTTTTTGAAGGGGATCGCGTTAGAGAAACGGCAATGGAACAGGCGCAGCGGGAAGGAGACGCAATCGCGGCTTTCGTCGCCAACGGTTTACGGACGGTAGAGAATTTCACCGCTCTGCATGAGACGGCCTGCGCGCTGCGGCGTCCCAAGTCCGACGATGCTCCGTCAGGACCGGACTGCGACTAGAGACACTGGTCTTCGGTAGATTCGGAATCCTGACTGGCGAGGGGTGAATGGTGCGGTCGAGAAGACTCGAACTTCCACGGGTTGCCCCACAGCGACCTCAACGCTGCGCGTCTACCAATTCCGCCACGACCGCACGTCACGAATGGGCCGGCCGAACCGGCTCGCGGCATGTAGCAAATCGCTTATGCTGAAACAAGTGCAAAGGCGGCGTTATTCTTCGCGCAGCGCATTGGTGCGTACAATGACCGGAACCAGCCGTTTCGAGGCGTATTTCGTTTGATGTTTTCGTGCTTTGCGCGCTAGACCTGAAGCGCATCGAACACATCAGTTCCCGACCGAAACAAAAGAGGAGGCGCCGTTGGAAAACCAGCACGAGACGCCGCCCGAGTCGGGTCCGGCCGTGGAGGGGCCTGAAATCTACGACGAGGACGGCGTGATCCGCTCGCCTTTCCTCGCGCATATCGGCGCGGCCATCGCCGACCGGGATACGGTTACGCTCAAGCAGGAAGTCAGTGGCCTGCACCAGTCCGAGCTGGGCGACCTGCTCGAGGCGCTCATGCCCGAACAGCGCCGTGCGCTGGTCGGCCTGCTTGGCAAGGACTTCGACTTCTCCTCGCTGACGGAAGTGGACGAGGCGATCCGCCTCTACATCGTCGACAACCTGCCCAACCAGCAGATCGCCGAAGCCGTCCAGGAACTGGATTCCGACGACGCGGTCTACATCCTCGAGGACCTCGATCAGGAAGACCAGGAAGAGATCCTGGCGCAGCTGCCATTCACCGAGCGCGTCCGCCTGCGACGGTCGCTGGCCTATCCCGAGGAAACCGCCGGCCGGCGCATGCAGACCGAGTTCGTGGCCGTGCCCCCGTTCTGGACGGTCGGCCAGACCATCGACTACATGCGCGAGGATCAGGACCTTCCGGAACGCTTCACGCAGATCTTCGTCATAGACCCGACCTTCAAGCTGCTGGGCGCGGTGGATCTCGACCAGATCCTGCGCACCAAGCGCGGCGTGAAGATCGAGGACATCATGCACGAGACGCGCTACGCGATCCCGGCGACGATGGACCAGGAGGAGGCGGCGCGCGAATTCGAGCAGTACGACCTTCTGTCGGCTGCCGTGGTGGACGAGAACGAGCGACTGGTCGGCGTGCTAACAATCGACGACGTCGTCGACGTCATCCAGGAGGAGGCCGAGGAAGACCTCATGCGCATGGGCGGCGTCGGCGACGAGGAGCTTTCCGACACCGTCGCCGCGACCTCCCGTTCGCGCGTTCCATGGCTTGCCGTCAACCTGCTTACCGCCTTCGTGGCGGCCTCGGTGATCAGCCTTTTCGATGGCACGATCGAGCATGTCGTGGCCCTGGCGATCCTCATGCCCATCGTGGCGGGCATGGGCGGCAATGCGGGGTCGCAGACCATGACCGTCACCGTGCGGGGCCTCGCGACGAAGGACATCGACGTCTACAACGCCAGCCGCGTCATACGCCGCGAGATGGCGGTCGGCTTCATCAACGGCATCATCTTCGCCACGCTGATCGGAACCGTGGCTGGCCTGTGGTTCCAGAGCGTCGAGATCGGATGCATCATCGCCGCCGCCATGGTGGTCAACATGTTCGCCGCCGCGCTGGCGGGCATCATGATCCCGATCCTGCTCGACCGCTTCGGGGCAGACCCCGCCGTTGCCTCGGCGGTGTTCGTAACGTCGGTGACCGATGTCGTCGGCTTCTTTGCGTTCCTGGGGCTCGCCGCGTGGTGGTTCGGCGTCACCTAGTCAAACGCTCTTTAATCTTGGTTCCCGGCTTGCGGCAGCCACGACAACAGAAAAATATTGCGTTGCAGCATGCATTGCCGCTATCTGGCGTCATTCGCACGGACCCGGTGAAAATCCGGGTGGCTCTTCCGGCCGCCAACCCGCCGGACAACTGAACCGACAATTCAAATGTTTGCCGCCGGTCACCCGGCCGCGCCGGTTCCGTTATTTCCTGGACATTGATGACTTCTCTTTCCGCTTACCGCCAGCAATGGTTCGGCAATATCCGCGGCGACCTCCTCGCGGGCCTCGTCGTCGCACTTGCCCTCATTTCCGAAGCAATCGCCTTTTCCATCATCGCCGGCGTCGATCCCAAGGTCGGGCTCTACGCTTCCTTTTCGATCGCCGTGATCATCGCCTTCACCGGTGGCCGCCCCGGCATGATCTCGGCGGCGACTGCCGCGACGGCAGTGCTGATGGTCACGCTGGTGAAGGAGCACGGCCTGCAGTACCTGCTGGTCGCGACGATCCTTGCCGGCGTGCTCCAGATCGCCGCCGGCCTTTCCCGATTGGGAGATCTGATGCGCTTCGTCTCGCGATCGGTAATCACCGGCTTCGTCAATGCGCTGGCGATCCTCATCTTCATGGCGCAACTGCCTGAACTGGTCGGCGTACCGTGGCTGACCTATGTCATGGTCGCTGGCGGGCTGGCCATCATCTATCTTTTCCCGCGCCTGACCAAGGCAATCCCGTCGCCTCTGGTCTGCATCGTGGTTCTTACGGCCATCGCCCTGTATTTCGGAATGGACATCCGAACCGTCGGCGACATGGGTGAGCTTCCGGCGACGCTACCCGTCTTCCTCCTGCCCAACGTGCCGCTGACTTTCGAGACATTCATGATCGTGCTGCCCTATTCGGCGGGCGTCGCCGTGGTCGGCCTGCTCGAATCCCTCATGACTGCGTCGATCGTCGATGAATTGACCGACACCGGAAGCGACAAGAACCGCGAATGCGTCGGCCAGGGCACTGCCAACATCGTTACCGGCTTTCTCGGCGGCATGGCGGGCTGCGCCATGATCGGCCAGTCGGTGATCAACGTGAAATCAGGCGGACGCGGACGGCTCTCCTGCTTCGCGGCGGGCGTCTTCCTGCTGATCCTCTGTGTCGGTCTAGGCGATTGGGTGTCGATCATCCCGATGGCGGCGCTGGTCGCCATCATGATCATGGTGTCGATCGGCACCTTTTCGTGGAGTTCGCTTTGGAACCTGCGGGATCATCCGCGCCGGTCCTCGACCGTCATGCTCGCCACCGTCGCGGCCGTGGTCCTGACCCACAACCTCGCCATCGGCGTTCTGCTCGGCGTGCTGCTGTCAGGGCTGTTCTTCGCCTCGAAGGTGGCACAGATCTTCCGCGTCATCTCGACCGTCTCCGAGGATGGCCGCGAGCGGTCCTATGTGGTGGAAGGCCAGGTCTTCTTCGCCTCGGCGGACAACTTTCTGAAGGCGTTCGATTTCAAGGAGGCGGTCGAGAAGGTCCGCATCGACGTCAGCCGCTCCGATATCTGGGACCTGACCGGGGTCGGCGCGCTCGACAAAGTCATCCTGAAGTTCCGCCGCGAGGGCGCCGACGTCGAGGTCATCGGGCTGAATGAAGCGAGCGCGACGTTGGTCGACCGGCTCGCCATCCATGACAAGCCGGGCGCACTCGACAGCCTGACGAGCCACTGAGGGAGGATGCAATGGCCAAGATACTCGCCTTCATCGACGGGTCGGTCTACGCCGAGTCTGTCTGCCGACTCTCGGCATGGGCTGCCGCTCGCATGGGCCTGCCAGTCGAAATCGCCCATGTGCTCGGCCGCCGAATGGCCGGGTCGTTCGACCTGAGCGGTAGCCTGGACGTTGACCAGCGGACCGCGCTGCTCGACGAATATGCCCGCCTGGACGCGCAACACGCGAAGCTGGCGCAGGCCAAGGGCAGGGCGCTGCTCGAAACGGCAAAGACCATAGTCAACAACGAAGGTCCTGCGGCCGAGACACGGCTGCGCAACGGCGATCTTCTCGATGCGCTCTCGGATCTGGAGAAGGATGCGCAGATCGTCGTCATCGGCAAGCGCGGCGAGGCTGCCGACTTTGCCAGGCTCCATCTCGGCTCAAACCTGGAGCGTGTCGTTCGCACGGCGACCCGACCGGTTCTGGTGGCGGCCAGGCAATATTTACCGTTCGACCGGTTCCTTATCGCGTATGACGGCGGCCGGAGCGCCAACCGCGCCGTCGAATTCATCGCGACGAGCGGCCTGCTGGAGGGCATGAAGGCGACCGTGCTTTCGGTCGGCGCCGACACCGCCGAGAATCGCTCACGGCTCGATGCGCCCGTGCGGCGGCTGCGCGAGGCAGGACTTGATGTCGAGGGGTTGCTTTTGCCCGGCGATCCCGACGAGGTCATAGCCACCCATGTCGGGACAAACGGCATTGGATTGCTCGTCATGGGCGCCTACGGCCATTCGCGCATACGCAGCCTTGTCATCGGCTCGACGACCGAAGCAATGGTGCGCCGTTGCAAGGTTCCGGTCCTGATGTTCCGCTGACTGGCACGTGAAAGGTTAGCGGGCTACGGCGTCTCGCTACACGCCGAACGTCACGAGACCGCGTTCATCGATCGCCCATGCGGGATTCCAGGCAATCTCCCATGCGTGTCCGTCAGGATCGGCGACATAACCGCGGAAACCGCCATGCGGCGGCGCGTCAGCCTTGCGCAGGAGCGTTCCTCCGGCTTCGAGCAACTGCTGCATGGCCGGCTCGACGTCAGCCTTGTCGGCAACATTGTGCGCAAGACAGTATGCAGATGGCACCTGTTCGCTGCGCCGCTGCATGTCTCCGTCGAGCCCGGGATTGACCCATGTTCCGAGCATGAAGCCGTTCATCTGATAGAAGGCGATCTCATCGTTTTCGAAGACCGGCGTCCAGCCGAAGCCTCTACTGTAAAACGCTCGCGACCGTGCGAGCGATGCAATGCCGAGCGTGATCACTGAAATCTGTTGCTGCATGTTCCAAGTCCCATATTTCGTCCGCGCACCATTGCGCCGGGCGTTCAAGGTCTTGGGCCGTCGCAGCCGCGACAGAAGGACCCGCTGTGGCGGGGGCCGGGCCAACCGCACCGACCTAACCTGTTTCAGACGCACCGATAGTCGGGGATTCTGCCTTGGAGATCAAGCAGCAATGGGGGCGCGAGCCTGTTTGCGCCTGCGGAGGACAATCCAGCGTGCTGCCGGACTTTGTCATTCAACGGCTATTAATTCTTGTAGCCTATGCTGCTTCTGCCTCCGGGGAGGAGGATTGGACATCCTCAGTCATCTCGCCCTTGTCGCCAGCCAGGCAAGCACCGCATGTCGAATTCCACGCTTCTTGAGATCGACAAGAATGAAGCCTGCGTTGGCATGTTCATCCATGGATTCGGCAAGCAGTGGCTGAACAGCCCGTTCGCGCTGAGCCAGTTCAAGCTGTCGAGCAATGACGAGTTGAAGGCGCTTCGCGAGAGTTCGGTGACCACCGTGGTCATAGATCTTTCCAGGGGCGTGGGACCGAGAGGTTCGGCGAGTGCAGCGTCGAAAACCCGTCAGAACCTTGTGTCAGGCGGCGGCGCTGCGGCTCTGTCACAGGCGACGGGGATGGTTCGGTCCATCTTCAGCAGTGCCAATTCGCCAAAAGGCATCGACCGCCAGCAGGTCGAGGCGGTTGTGGATGTCGTCGACGAACTCATCGGCACGCGTCCGACAGCCATTCTGAACCTCACAAAACTCAAGACAAAGGACGAGATGAGTTTTCAGCACTCGATCGCGGTCTGCGCGCTGGTCGGGCTGTTTGCCCGGCATCTGAAGCTGGACGGCAAGCTCGTACGGATGCTGTGTCTCGGGGGCCTTGTCCACGATATCGGCAAGGTTCGTATCCCGACTGCCATCCTCACCAAGAACGGGACGCTCACAGCCGAGGAAGTGGAGGTCATGCAGACCCATCCGCGCAAGGGTTACGACATGCTGGCGCGAGGAAGCGGCCTGCCGGATCTCGTCGCCAAAGTCTGCCTGCATCATCACGAGAAAGTGGACGGTTCTGGCTACCCGGCAGGCCTCAAGGGCGAGGAGATCAGCGTTGCGGCTCGCATTGTCGCCATCTGCGATGTCTTCGACGCGTTGACGTCGGTGCGGCCGTACAAGAGGGGAGCCACTCCGGAAGCCGCCGCGGCTATGATGGCGACATGGCAGGGGCATTTCGACCAGATGCTTCTGAAGCAGTTTTTCGGTTGCATCGGTCTTCAATGGCCTGACAGCAGGAAGCGCCCGATGGAAACCACCGACCTGCAGCCTGGGCTGTCCCAGCCGGATCTGGACGATTTCCAGTTTGCCACGCCCACCTAGAACTTCGGCGCGCAGTGTCTACGCTTGCGATCTGGTTGGCTGTGAACCAACTGCGCCAAACCGCTGAGGGAGTTGATGTGCCAGCCCCGTCCGACTAGCCTAAAATTGACTTTTACGTAAATGCCGTCACATTCACGGCAGCGGATTCGGCCGCCGGGAGATCCCATGCGGGAATATTACACCATCACGGAACTGACCCGCGAGTTCGACATCTCGACGCGCACGCTGCGGTTCTATGAGGACGAAGGTTTGATCCAGCCGGTGCGGCGGGGCAGGACGCGGCTTTTTCGCCCCTCCGACCGACATCTCATACGTCAGATATTGCGTGGCAAGCGGCTTGGCTTCTCGATCAGCGAGATCCGGGAGATCATCCAGATCTACAGGGAGCCGCCTGGCGAGGTCGGCCAGCTCAAGCTTATGATCCGCCGCATCGAGGAAAAGCGCGAGGATCTGCGCCAGAAGCGTCGCGACCTGGAGGAGACGCTCGGCGAACTGGACAATGCCGAGGATGCCTGCGTCGAGCGCCTTGCGGAGCTTGGCGTCAAGACCTGACGCGTTCTCAGATCCAGCGCCTCACGCGCTTTGCATAGTCGCGATAGCGCTTGCCGAACTTTTCGGCCAGCCAGTGCTCTTCCTTTTCGATCGCAATCTTCTGCGTGGCGAAGGCTGCGAGGATCGCCACGGGCAGGAACCATGTGATGCCGGTGACCAGTCCCACGCCAAGCAGGAGCAGCGTGTTGCCGAGATACATGGGGTTGCGCGAGACGCCGAACGGGCCGGTCGTCACCAGATGATCCGGTTGGGCATTCGGGTTCAGAGTGGTCTTGGCGGCTCTCATGGTCCTGATGGCCGTGAAAAGCAGCGCGGCGGTTGCAAGCAGCGCCAGCCAGCCCACGGCCACGAGGATGTCGGACATCGGCGAGCCGAACCAGGGCAGGGGATAGATCGCATGCAGGACGAGGCTTGCCGCGATGCCCAGCACATAGATGACCGGCGGCCACGGAATATGTCCCGTACGGACTGCCGCTGGCGGCGGCGCGCTGGGTTTGGGATGTTTTCCCTTGGCTTCGCTCATGGGCCTCCCTCCTCACCGAGCATCGCATCGTCCGTCTCGATCGTGCACTGCCGCGCGGTTTCCTCGGTGGTCGCGCGCAGCGTGTCGCTCTGCCTGCCGGCGTACAGGTCCTGCATCACACCCGCACTCTCCAGCCGGTCGAGCACGCAGACACAATAGCGCGCGCAGAACTCGGTGTCGCGCTGTTCGACGCAGGTTCTTTCACACGATTGCAGGAACCGGACCTCAAGGCTTTCGAGGTTTGGCGGAACGACCTGTGAGAACAGCCAGACGCAGGCGATCAACACAGGCTGATGGATGAGGTATACCGCGAGGCTGTGGCGCCCGGCGAAATCGAGCGGCCAGAGAAAGCGCGGCGGCCTGATCCGCGACAGGCTGGCCAGCAGACCTGTCTGCGCCGCGATCTTGGCTGCGGCGATGCCGATGAGCACCGCGCCAAACCAGGGAAACACCGGCACGTAGTCGTTGGAGCGCGGATAGTTGATGGAAAGGCCGCTCCACCACCACCACGGCGCGTCGAAGAATTCCGAGCGCAGGTAGTGCGGCGCTGCCAGCACAACCACGGCTATGGAAAGCGTAACGACTGCCGGTAACCTCAGGAATGCGAGCCCGAGCACGCTGGCCAGCGCGATCTGGTGGAGGATGCCGAAGAAGATGAAGCCGTTCGGCATGGCGATATACGTCGCCACCGTTATGGCAAGCGCCGCGGCAGCCACCATCACCCACCGTCGCCAGAACGATTTCCAGCGAATCGATTTGCCGTGCCCGAGCACGAGGCTGACGCCGACCAGGAACAGGAAACTCGAGGCTATGCAGCGCGCGAACAGTTTCCAGCCGCCGGAGCCCGCCATGCCTGCCGGCGCATAGCCGAAGAATTCGAGGTCCCACGCAAAATGGTAGATCGCCATCGCGACAAGCGCCGTGCCGCGCGCGATGTCGATGACTTCTATCCGTCCCTTCGGGAGATCGATCGAAGTATGTCGGTCTGTCACTGGATTCTGTCCGTACCGGGTTGATCGTTAGCACGGTCCGGCGAGCAACGGCAAAGCGGAACAATCCTCCTTTGGTCCATTCGGCCATTTGGGCCAGACGCGGACAAACGATGGCCAGCGGCAGTTTGGATGGTGCCGTGTCGCTTTCCTGCTATCAGCGGCTTGAAGCCGGTGAAAACTCGCGGCCAACAACATCCTTCCGGTTTCATGGCCACGCAGGTCCGCCATCCCATCTGGTTCTTTGCCGTCGGCCCCGCCGGCGCGCGGACCTTTGCCACGCTCTACGGCCTGGAATCCTTCGCGCGCGCCTTCGTGTCCTCCGTCATCCCGATCCAGGCCTACGAGATCCTGCACAGCGAGCAAGGCGTCTCGATCCTCTATACGATCGTCGCGATGCTCGGCCTGTCGGTCACGCTCTTCATGCCTATGCTTATCGAGCGCTTTTCGCGCCGCTGGGTCTATACGGCTGGCGTGGTATCGCTGGCCGTAGGCTCCCTGTTCTTCGTGACCGACACGCTTACGGGGCAGGTTCTGGGCATGCTCGCGCGCGTCATGGGGGCGTCGGCGCTGGCAATCACGCTCAACCTCTACATCATGGATCACATCCGCAAGACCGAGGTGATGCAGGCCGAATCGCTGCGCATGGCGTGGTCGATGCTGGGCTGGACGGCTGGCCCCACGCTCGGCGTCGTCCTTTACTCGCGCTACGGAATCGTCGCGCCGCATCTGGTCGTCATCGGCTTTTCCAGCGTGCTGCTCGTCATGTTCTGGCGATATCGCCTTGGCGACAACGCGCTGATCCGGCCGGGTCGAATCCGCGCGTCCAATCCGCTTGCCAACATAGGCCGGTTCGTCGCACAGCCGCGCTTGCGGCTGGCCTGGATAATCGCATTCGGCCGCTCCTGCTTCTGGACGACGTTCTTCGTCTACGCCCCGCTGCTGATGGTCGTCACGGGGCAGGGCAGCCTTGCCGGCGGCCTGCTCGTCTCGGCTGGAAACGCGCTGCTGTTCCTTGCCTTCTACTGGGGCAAGGCCGGCAGGAAATACGGCGCACGAAACGTCATGACTTTCGCCTTCCTCGCCATGACCGCCATGCTTATCGTCGCCGGCCTGTGCGGCGAGAGCCTGCCCCTGCTTGCCGGCTTCTTCCTGCTTGCCGCGGCGCTTTTCGCCATAGCTCTCGATGCGCTGGGATCAACGGCCTTCCTGCGGGCGGTGCGCGCCTATGAAAGGCCGCAGATGTCGGCCGTATACCGCACTTATCTCGACCTTTCGGAACTGCTGCCGCCCTTGGTCTATTCGATCGTTCTGGCATTCTTCGGGCTTGGCGCGGTGTTCATCACGCTGGGTGTTTTTTCGGCCTTCTGCGGCTGGCTCACCTGGCGCTATCTTCCGCGGTCGATGTAGGCCGCCGGCCGCCTACGGCAGCGTGTGCTGCTTGCGCACCCAGCGGTGGAAGCGCGCCAGATCGTATTCCTCCGGCATGAGCACGCCCGTTTTGTGCCGGCGCGCGTGCAGGCCCCGCTGGTTGAGTTCGCAGACGGCCGCGTCCTCTTCCAGCACCTGCATTCCGAAGCCAACGATATTGTCGAGGCCCTTGGGCGGCATCTCCTGCGGGGGGAAAAGCCATTCCGCCGTCAGCTTCGTCTTCTCCGGCCCCAATGGCGTCAGCGTGACGGTGCGCACATAGTCGACATGGCCGACGATGAACATCGAGGGCAGGTGCATCGCATAGCTCTGTCCGGCGGCGCGTTCTGCGTCGGTCAGACCCTGGAACTGCGGCCCGTAGGATCGTCCGTCCTGCGACCATGTTTCGGCGCCGTTGCGCAGCCCGCCTGAAAACTCCGGGGCGTCGTTATCTGCGTGCATGGCCCATTCCGGATCGTCATGGCGCGCCATGAGGCCTCGCCCGTAGATCGGCACCAGATGCGACAGGTGCTTGTGGACGCCCGGGCAATGCAGGCATTCGTTGAAGTTCTCCCAGAAGATCTTCCAGTTGCAGTCCATCATCTTCGTAAAGACATGCCCGCTCACAAGGTCTTCCAGCGGCCAGTTGGAGAGGCTCACCGATGCCTCGTCAAAAGTCTGCTCGACGGAATCGCTGCCGTTCTCGTCCAGATTGACGAAGACGAAGCCGCGCCATTCGGAGAGCCTGACGGAATAAAGAGGATAGTCCGACTTCAGGAAGCCCTCAGGCAGCGACTTGGACGGCACGCGGACGAGATCGCCGCGCAGGGAATACGACCAGGTGTGATAAGGACAGGTCAGCAGCCGGGCTTTCAGTCGCCCGCTTTCCGCCGTGCAGAGCTGCGAGCCGCGATGCCGGCAGGTGTTGTGGAAGGCGCGCAGCGTTCCCGTCTCGTCGTGCACGACCAGAATTTCCTGGGTGCCGATTGTGAAGACCCGGTAGGCAAGCGGTTCGGCCAGGTCGGCGGCGCGACACACCATGATCCACCGCCGGTACCAGATCGCGTCGAGGTCGCGCTGATACTCCGCCTGGTCGAAATAGGCCTCGGCGGGCAGGGTCTCTTCGAGCGTGCGAAGGCCGTGGTACGGGTCCTTTTCGGTAGCGTCTGGCTGCATGGCTGGCTCCTTTGTGCCAGCGGATACCCCGGTGCGATTTTTGTCAATTCGCGACCAAAGCTGCCGGTTAATTGGTTTGCCGGAGGGGGTGTTCTCGACTATAGTTGCCGGCGTCGACGGTTCCGGAAGGACCGAGAGGGAATGCGGTGAGGGTTCTGGCCCGAATCCGCGGCTGCCCCCGCAACTGTAAGCGGTAGCCTTTTCCGAAAGCCACTGGGTGTCAGCCCGGGAAGGCGGAAATGGCGTTCAACACGCGAGCCAGGAGACCTGCCGGCGACAAGGACTTCTCTGTGCCCTCGGGTGGAGGGTGAAAGGAAATGGAAATGAACACAGCTACCAAAACGCTCGGCGCAACCGCCTCCGGCTCGCGCGCTGCCCAGCTCGGCCTCGTCGCCCTGCTTGGCGTCTTCGTCATTGGCTTCCTCGGCTTCTCGCACATGGATGTCGTCCACAATGCCGGCCACGACTACCGGCATTCGATGGCGTTTCCCTGCCACTGAGGATTTTTCAACATGAGCATTTTTCGTAGCGCCGTGTTCACCGCGGCGGCTGCAGGCTTGCTTGCCGGTATCTTGCTTGCCGCCCTGCAGACCTATGCGACCGTTCCGCTGATCCTCAAGGCCGAGACGTTCGAAAACGCCGACGGGGGCGGGCACCATCACGGCGCGCCCGAGGCTGCGTCGACGGACGCCAGCGCCTCTGTACCTGTCGCGGCCGCATCGGCCGGAGAAGAGGAAGAAGCTTGGGGGCCGGAAGACGGCTTCGAGCGCTTTGCCTACACCACCGGCGCAAACATCATCAGCGGCTTTGCCTTCGCTCTCCTTCTTGTCGCCGCGTCCGAACTGGCTGGCGGCATCCGCAACTGGCGGCAGGGCACGCTCTGGGGGTTTGCGGGCTTCGCCGTATTCACGCTCGCGCCTGGCCTCGGGCTTCCGCCCGAGCTTCCGGCCATGCCCGCCGCCGATCTTTTGGCGCGTCAGGTGTGGTGGATCGGAACGGTGGCTGCGACAGCGGCGGGCCTGGCGCTGATCGCTTTCCGGGGCACGATCCCGCTTTCGGTTCTCGGTGTCGCGCTGATCGTGCTGCCGCACATCATCGGTGCGCCGCAGCCCGAAAGCCACGAATCGCCGGTGCCTGCCGACCTCCACCATCAGTTTGTCGTGGCCGTCACGGTCACGAACCTGATCTTCTGGGTGGCGCTTGGCGGAATAGTCGGCCTGGTGCGCCAGCGCTTTTTCGGCCAGCCGGACACGCTCGGCGCGAGCATTGCCTGACACCTCGGCCGGAAGCCTCACCTTCCTTCTCGGCGGCGCGCGCTCCGGCAAGAGCGCACATGCCGAGAAGCTCGCCACGGCGCATCCCGCGCCGTGGACCTATATTGCCACGGCGCAGTCATGGGATGACGAGATGGCGGAGCGCATAGCGCTCCACCGGGCTCGTCGAACGGAGGGGTGGTCCACGGTCGATGCACCCTTCGACCTTGCAGAAGCAGTGCGCGCAGTTCCCGACGAGCGACCCCTGCTTGTCGATTGCCTTACGCTCTGGCTGTCAAATCACATGCTCGCCGGGCATGACGTCGATGCGTTGTCGGCTGAACTGGCGCATGTTCTGTCGGCGCCGCGAGGCCCCTGGTTCGTGGTTTCAAACGAAGTCGGTCTGGGTATCGTGCCCGACAATGCACTCGGCAGACGTTTCCGCGACGCGCAGGGGCGTCTCAATCAATCCGTGGCTGCCGTTGCCGACCGTGTCCTGTTCATGGTCGCAGGTTTGCCCATGCAGGTGAAATAATGTCTTCGATTGACGAAAAGGACGCCGAACGCCACCGCGCCAAGATGGCAAAGCGCAAGGCGGTTCAGGATGCCGAGGTTGCGGGCAAGATGATAACCGAAAAGGGTCTTCTCATCGTCAACACCGGCCCCGGCAAGGGCAAGACGACCGCGGCATTCGGACTTGCCTTGCGGATGCTGGGCTATGGCCACCGCGTCGGCGTCGTGCAGTTCGTCAAGGGCGCATGGCACACGGGCGAAAAGGACGCCTTCGCCGCCTTCGGCGACAAGGTCGTGTGGCACACGATGGGCGAGGGGTTCACGTGGGAAACGCAGGATTTGCAGCGTGACATCGCAGCGGCCCGGGCCGCGTGGGCGAAGGCGCTGGAACTGCTTGCCGATCCCACGATCAGCCTTGTCGTGCTCGACGAACTCAACATCGCGCTACGCTACGACTATCTCGACCTCGGCGAGGTCGTGGCTGCGTTGCAGGCGCGCCGCCCGGACCTTCATGTCGTCGTTACGGGCCGCAATGCCAAGCCGGCGCTGGTCGAGGCGGCCGATCTCGTCACCGAGATGGGCGCGGTGAAGCACCATTTCGCAGCCGGCGTGAAGGCCCAGAAGGGGATCGAGTTTTAGACTCTGGCGCGACGCCGCTCATGGTGCGCGCCGGCCAAAACCCCTCATGGTGAGCCTGTCGAACCACCGGGTTTTGGGGCTCCACCTTGTCTGCTCCTTCCTTGCTTCGTCATCCTCGGGCTTGACCCGAGGATTCATGCCGTGACCTTTCGGCCGCGCGTCGATCGTCCAGAACGGTCACCCTCCCTTCTCCCCTTGAGGGAGAAGGTGGATCGGCGCGGAGCGCCGAGACGGATGAGGGGTAAGGTCGGCGCCAGGATACCCCTCATCCGACTTCGCTTCGCTCAGCCACCTTCTCCCGCAAGGGGAGAAGGGAGGGCGTCAGCGCTGCGTGGAAACACCTTTCACCTAACCCATTGATTTCAATCGGACGAGCAAGAAAATCTGCCCGCGTTATCCACGCCCTCGAAACCTCCCGCATAGTTCACCCATCGCTCTTGCGGGAACCTGGTGCGCACCGGGTATCAGGAAAGGCGGCGACGTACGGGTCGGCTGCGCTGACGGTGGCGCAGTTTAGTGAGTCGATCACCAGGACCCGTGCCCCCTTGAGGGTCAGCGGTGGAGGCGCAAATGCCAAGTCCACCCCACGCTCTTCGGGGTGAAAGCGTCGGCGGGGCACGGGAGACCGGCCACGTAAATATAAAAATGAGAGGCAAGGCCTCGTGCCCCGCTTCCCGACTGCTCCCTGCGAGGGAGTGTTCTTTGAAATGGCCAGACTGCGAAAAGCAGGGCGTGGCAACGGCCATGCATGCCGCAAACTGCGTCCTGAGTACGTGGCAACGAGGAAGCATCGTCAAATGAAGAGCGCCAGCCCGACAACACCCAATCCCGCGATCAGCAGGATGTCGGCTGTCCAGAACAGCCTCAGTGCACGCCTGATGTCGGAGGATGTCACCTCACGCCGTCCCCCTTCGCCCATATAGGCGTAGTCTCCCATCACGCCGCCGTAGCTGCGCGGTCCGGCCAGCGCGATGCCTAGCGCGCCGGCCATCGCGGCCTCGGGCCAGCCGGCATTGGGGGAGCGGTGTTTGTCGGCGTCTCGCCACACTGCATGCCATGCCGTTCTGGCATCCATGCCTGGCATGAGCGCGGCCGCCGCGACGATCAGCAGGGCTGTCAGGCGCGAGGCAGGCAGGTTCACCAGGTCATCGAAGCGTGCCGCCGCCCAGCCGAAAGCTTCGTGTCGGGGGGTTCGATGGCCAATCATCGAGTCGGCGGTGTTGGCCGCCTTGTAGGCGGCTCCACCTGCGAGCCCTCCAACCGCCATCCAGAAGGCAGGTGCGACCACGCCGTCGGAGAAATTCTCGGCAAGGCTTTCGATCGCGGCACGCGATACGGCGGCTTCATCGAGCGTTTCAGGGTCGCGGCCGACGATCATGGATACAGCCTGCCTGCCGGCAGTCAGGCCGCCCTTATCGAGGGCGTCGGCGACGGCCCTGACGTGATCCGCCAGGCTTCTCTGCGCCAGCAGCGTGGATCCGAGCACCGCCCCGATCAGGACGCTCGCGGCGCCATGGCCAGGCAGAGACATCACGAGGTAGGCAACCAGCGCGGGCAAGGCGACGATGCAGACCAGCGCCAGGATTCCGCAAAGGCGACGTGTTCGGTCGCTGTCGGTGGCGCGGTTGAGCCTGTTGTCGAGAAAGGATATCAGGCGGCCTATCCAGGTTACCGGATGCCCGATCGCACGAAAAAGACGGTCCGGGTAGCCAATCCGGGCCTCAAGGGCGAGCGACAGGAAAGCGATCAGGACGGACATGAACGTTCCGGTAAAGGCAAGGGCGGCAGTGGCCGATCACGGAGGCAGCCTCGGTTGCGCGCGGTCGCTTTTCCCGCACGCTCCGGAGCCCTGGGTCGATCTTTCCACCGGGATCAATCCGCACTCCTATCCGCTTTTCGACCTGCCCGCCACCGCGCTGACGAGGTTGCCGGAACCGGGGCGCGCGCTCGAACTGGCGGCAGGGGCCGCGAGGGCCTATCGCGCTCCGTCAGCAGCCCATGTGGCGCTTGCACCCGGCACACAGATCCTGTTGCCGCGCGTGTTCTCGCTTGTGATGCCGGGCCGCGTCGCGATCCTGCGACCAACCTACGCAGAACATGCCAGAACGGCAGCGTTGTGCGGGCACGCGGCTGTCGAGGTGAGCGATTTCGCGGCCTTGGCAGACGCCGATGTCGCTGTCGCCGTCAATCCCAACAATCCGGATGGTCGCGTCGTTCCGCGTGCGGACTTGCTCGCGCTTGCCGGGAAGCTGCGCAGCCGCGGCGGTCTTCTGGTCGTCGACGAAGCCTTCATGGATGTCGGTCCTCAGGACGAATCGCTTTGCGGCGATGTGGAGCAGGGCGGCATTGTGGTGCTGCGCTCGTTCGGCAAGTTTTTCGGTCTTGCGGGCGTCCGACTCGGATTTGCCGTCGCCGCGCCTGAGATCGCCGCGCGCCTCGATGGCGAGTTCGGCCCCTGGTCGGTGTCTGGACCGGCGCTTGAATACGGCATCCGCGCACTTGAAGACCGCGCATGGCAGGACGCGATGCGCGTCGGTCTTCAAGCTGATTCCAATCGTCTCGATGCACTCCTCGCCGGCTTTGGCATCGTCGTCGATGGCGGAACGAGCCTGTTCCGGCACGTCACGCATGGCTCAGCCGCAACGCTGTTCGATACTCTGGGCAAGGCTGGCATACTGGTGCGCAATTTCGCCGACCGCCCACATGCGCTGCGCTTCGGCCTGCCTGCCGATGAGCCTGCGTGGCAACGGCTTGAGGAAGCACTGAGAAAGAACGGGATATCGGGATGATATGGGTCTGCCCCTTGTCGAAGGTCGACGCGACAGTCAACGCAACCCGCGCGGAGCGCCTTCTTTCGCTGCTCGCACCCGGCACCGCGATGACGAGGCCGCCGGCGATCTCCGAGGCGAACCATCTGTTCCTCTCGCTTCATGACATCGCCGAACCGCGCGACGGCATGACCCTCCCGGGGGAGGCGCACATGCGTACGCTGCTCGACTTCGCCGAGGCCTGGGATCGCGCCAGGCCGATGGTGATCAACTGTTATGCCGGGATCAGCCGCTCGACAGCCTCGGCCTATATCATCGCAGCAGCACTGCAGCCCGCCCGCGACGAAACAGAGCTGGCATGGGACCTTAGGCTGGCTTCGCCGAGCGCCACCCCAAATCCGCGCCTTGTGGCTCTGGCCGATGCGATGCTCGGGCGTCAGGGTCGCATGGTTTCCGCGATACAGGCGATCGGGCGCGGCGTGGATGCTTTCGAGGGTGTCCCGTTCTCGATGGAAATGGGGGCTTAGGTTCTACCTGATCCAGTCGGCAAGCTTCGCCTTGCGGACATCGTGGAGCAGCCTGATGAAGCCTTCCGCCTGATGTTCGGCTGTAAGACGACCTTTTAGCGCCGTAGCCTTCGACGCTTCGCCGACGACGCCGTGCGGATTGAGGTCCGAGGCCATCCAGGCAAAGGCGTGCGCGCCGGTCGGCTTAAGCAGGTCGAACTCCTCCTCGGCCCGCTGCACGCTGGAGTAAAAGTCCTGCGCCTTTGACATGTCCACCAGATCGGGCCGGAAGTGCAGCATTACCGACGTCTCGAAGTCGCCGCCATGGATGCCGTAGCGATCCTCGATCTCGCTGTAGAGACCGTCTGGCCTGCCGAAGCGCGACCAGCTCGTTTTCACCACCAGCATCCTGAAAGCCACCCGTAGCTCGCGCGCCACGATGCCCATGATCTCTTCGTTGCCGCCATGCGAATTCATGAAAACGAGCTTCCGGACACCCGCCCTTGCGACCGACGCGCCGAGGTCGGCCCAGGACTGGATGGCCGCAAGGGGCGTGAGCGTCAGTGTTCCCGGCGCATGCACGTGCTCGTTCGACTTGCCGACGGACTGAACCGGCAGGATGCGGACATCGAGGTTGTCGGGCAGTCGCCCGATAACCGTTTCCAGCATGCCGCTCATGATTGTCGTGTCGGTCGATACCGGCAGGTGCGGTCCATGCTGTTCGATGGCCGCCACGGGAAGCACCGCGATCGTGGCTTCGGGATCGATTGCCGCGTAGGCGGTCGTCGGGAAATCTCCCCACCAGACTTTTCTCTGAGCCACTGCAGCCTCTTTCTTGGTTTGCCGGGTTGTAGAGCCGTCGCCAGCCCTCCGCAACTCCTGCTAGCCTGCTGCGATCACCTCGATTTCCACCTTGAACTCGGGACGGCTGAAACCCGACACGATGACAAGCGTCGAGGCAGGTGGCGGATCGCTGACCAGCCGGTCGCGTACCTGCATGTAGGGCTTCATGTGGATCCGGTCGGTGACGTAGGCATTTATGCGAACGATATCGCCCAGCCCCAGTCCAGCCTCGGCCAGTATGGTCGCTATGTTGGAAAAGCAGAGTTCGGCCTGCGCGCCGGCGTCCTCAGGAATGGTATCGTCGGCATCGATGCCCAGCTGGCCGGAGCAGACGACCAATCGCTTGCCGGCCGGCACCTCGACGCCGTGACTGTATTTCGCGAAGGGCGGCCGCATCGATCCAGGTGTAAGGTGCTTGAACATCGGTGATCTCCTCTCCGCCATCGTAGGGCGACAATCCGGTGTGCATCAATCGGTGAAACTCAATTCGCAAACGTGGACTTGAGCCGGAAAAATCGGCACCATGCCTATCAAGCAGCCGGTTGCCGCGGCTTGCCGTGGCGCAGGAAGGCGGATGCTCGTGGCATGCCTTTTGCTTCGAAAAACAATGGCCGTTCGCCGGTGCGGACGGAAGAGGATGAGGGTGACGTCAATGAACAGGCTTCTCAAGATTTCGACCGCCGCTGTTGCCTTTGCCGCTGCAGGCACTGCCAGCGCCTTTGCAGTACCCGTGACGTTCGGTACCAACTGGCTCGCGCAGGCAGAACATGGCGGCTACTACCAGGCTGTCGCCGACGGCACCTACGAAGCCTGCGGCCTCGAGGTCACGATCCAGCAGGGCGGTCCGCAGGTCGCCGGTCGGCCGCTTCTGCTTGCCGGCAAGCTCGATTTCTACATGGGCGGCAACATGCAGCAGGCTTTTGACGCTGTTGCCCAGGACATCCCGCTGCGTGTGGTTGCGGCTTCCTTCCAGAAAGAGCCCCAGGTGGTCATGTCCCATCCCGGCGAAGGGCTCGATACCTGGGAGGATCTGCCTAAGGCTGATCAGTACATCATCGGCGATGAAGGGGCGCAGAGCTTCCTTCTGTGGATGGCGACCGAGTATGGTTTCGATCTCGCCAAGCGCGTTCCTTACACCTTCAATGCCGCGCCGTTCATCGCCAACAAGAAATCGATCCAGCAGGGCTATGTCACCTCCGAACCTTACGCCGTCGAGAAGGAGGGGGGCTTCGTTCCGAACCAGTTCCTTCTGGCGGACTACGGCTACGACACCTATTCGACCACGATCGAGACGATGCAGGACACGATCGACAAGCGTCCGGAGGTGGTTCAGTGCTTTGTCGATGGTTCGGCCAAGGGTTGGTACAACTACCTCTACGGCGACAACAAGGCTGCCAACGATGCCATCAAGAAGGACAACCCCGACATCACCGACGAGCAGATCGCGTTCTCTATCGCCCAGATGAAGAAGTTCGGGATCGTCGACTCCGGCGACACGGAAAAGCTCGGCATCGGAGCGATGACTGACGAACGGATCCAGAGTTTCTATGACAAGATGGTCAAGGCGAAGGTTCTGCCCGAAGGTATCGACATCAAGAAGTCCTACACGCTCCAGTTCGTCAACAAGGGTGTCGGCCTCGACCTGAAGCAATAGGCTTCAGACAGGTTGCCGATGCTTCAGGACAAGCCTGCCGAAACTGCGCAGGGGCAGGGGGAAGGTGCCTCGCCTCTGCTCGTCCTGCGCGATGTCGGCAAAAGCTTCTCCAACGGCGTTGCGGCGCTGCGCGCCGTCAATCTCACCATCCGTGAAGGCGACTTCCTCAGCCTTCTGGGCCCGTCCGGGTGCGGAAAGTCGACGGCGTTGCGTCTCATTGCCGGGCTGTCGACACCGACGACCGGCGTGATCGACTGGCGCGGAACTGGCCTGAAAGGTAGCGCCGATATCGGCTTTGTCTTTCAGGAGCCGACGTTGCTGCCATGGGCTTCCGTCTTCGACAATATCTGGCTTCCGCTGCGCCTGCGTGGCGTCTCACGTGCGAAGGCTTCGCCCGTGATCCGGGAGATGATCGAAAGGGTGCGTCTGACAGGCTTCGAAGAGGCAATGCCGCGCGAGCTTTCGGGCGGCATGAAGATGCGCGTTTCTATCGCCCGGGGGCTGGTCACCAAACCCCGCCTGCTTCTGATGGACGAGCCATTCGCGGCTTTGGACGAGATTACACGCTTCCGCCTGAACAACGATCTTCTGGAACTCTGGCAGGATGAGCGGTTTACCGTGGTGTTCGTGACTCACAGCGTGTTCGAGAGCGTCTTTCTGTCGAACAGGATCGTCGTCATGGCCGCACGTCCGGGTCGCGTGTTCCGCGAGATCGCCGTCGATGCGCCTTATCCGCGCGACGAGGTGTTCCGTACATCGTCCGCCTATGCAGCACTCTGCCGCGAGGCATCGGGTGTGCTCGGCGAAGCGATAACCCTTGGTGGTAGTGTTCATGGCGATCACTGAACCCAAGGCAGTTCCCCTCGATCCGGAGGAAGCACGCCGGCTCCGTGCGATAAGAGCGGAGCGCGTCGGCCGTTGGATCCTGCCGGTCGCCATCATGCTGCTAGCCGTATGGTTCTGGGATCGCATCTGCGTCTGGAACGAAATCCCGCGCTATATTCTTCCGCGCCCGGGCGAGGTGCTGGAGACACTCTATACCGATGCGGGCTTGCTGTTCGGCTCGCTTCTGACGACGCTGCGCATCACCTTCCTCGGGCTGCTGCTGGCAGTCCTTGGCGGTGTGGGCCTTGCGGTATTGTTTGCCCAATCGAAATGGGTGGAGATGTCCTTCTTCCCCTTCGCGGTGATCCTGCAGGTAACCCCGATCGTCGCGGTTTTTCCGCTGATCAACATCTATGTCGACAACCAGACGGCCAAGCTTTTGCTTTGCGCGTGGATCGTCGCGTTCTTCCCGATCCTGTCCAACACCACGCTCGGCCTCAACTCCGTCGACCGAAACCTGGTTGACCTTTTCAGGCTGAACGGCGCAACCCGATGGCAGGAACTCTGGCACCTTCGCCTGCCGGCTGCCATGCCGTACTTCCTTGGCGGCCTGAAGATCGCTGGCGGCCTGTCGCTCATTGGCGCGGTCGTTGCCGAGTTTGTGGCCGGCTCGTCGGGCCAGTCGTCCGGGCTCGCTTCGCGCATCATCGAGGCAGGCTACAGGCTGAACGCGCCGCGCCTCTTCGCTGCGCTTATCCTGATATCATTTACCGGTATCGTGATTTTTCTCATGATGACATTGATCTCCCACCTGGTCCTGCGCCGCTGGCACGAAAGTGCCTTGAAGCAGGATCGGTAGCCAGCGATGTCTGCCTTCGTCATTCCGGTTTCCGGTTCCTACAGGCTGGCCCGCGCCCGTCTGCATACGTCCCTTACACCAGGCCTCTCGCTGGATGGAGATCCGGACGGCTTTGTACTTGCCGAGCTGGAAATTGCCGATGGCAAGATACGGCGCATATCGCCGCAAGATATCATCCCCTCTGACGCCGTCGATCTTGCAGGCCGTATCGTGCTGCCATGCTTTGTCGATTGCCACACGCATATCGACAAGGGACACATCTGGCAGCGCAGTCCCAACCCGGACGGTTCGTTTCCCGGTGCGCTTGCGGCCAATGAAGCGGATCGAACCGCCCGCTGGAGCAGCGAGGATGTCTCGCGGCGCATGGATTTCTCCCTACGCTGTGCCTATGCGCACGGAACCAGTGCGGTCCGAACGCATATCGACAGCATCGCGCCGCAGGACGACATTTCTTGGCCGGTTTTCATGGAAATGCGCGAACGCTGGAAAGGCAGGGTCGACCTGCAGGCAGTCAGTCTGGTCGGGCTGGAGATGGCACGCGACAGGCAGGTGTTTTCTAAACTGGTTCAACAAGTGGCGGCGGCCGACGGTGTTCTGGGTGCGTTTCTCTATCCAATGCCCGATGTCGTGGAGTTGCTAGATTTCGTATTCTCGAAGGCCACGCAGTACGGTCTCGATCTCGACTTCCATGCCGACGAAACGCTGGATCCGTCCGCCACCGGGCTGCGACAGATCGCGGAAGCGGCCTTGTGGAACAATTTTGATGGCCGCATCCTTGTCGGCCATTGCTGTTCGCTTGCGCGGCAGCCCGAACAGGACGTGTTGCCCACGCTGGACAAGGTGGCGAAAGCTGGCATTTCCGTTGTGTCGCTTCCAATGTGCAACCTCTACCTACAGGATCGGCGCCAGGATGGCACGACCCCGCGATGGCGAGGAGTGACGCTGCTGCATGAGATGAAGGCGCGCGGCATTCCCATAGCGGTCGCATCCGACAACACGCGCGACCCGTTCTACGCCTATGGCGATCTGGACATGCTGGAGGTCTATCGGGAATCGACGCGAATCCTGCATCTGGATCATCCGGTTGCGGATTGGCCCCGCGCCGCCTCGGCAACACCGGCAGAGATCATGCGTCTGGACGAAACTGGCATTCTTGCCGAGGGAGGCCCAGCCGATTTCATCGTTTTCAGGGGCCGGAGCTGGACGGAATTGCTTTCGCGACCGGAATCGGATCGCATCGTTGTGCGGGGTGGCCGGGCGATCGAGCGCGACCTGCCGGACTATTCCGAACTCGACGACCTGATGGGTGCGTAATGGACATTGCCGCTTTGAAAGCAGAACTCGAAGGATTGAAGATCGAGGACAATCCCAAGATCGTTCAGCAGAAGAGTCGCGATTTCTATTGGTACAGCCCTGTCCTTAAGCGCCAGCTCGATCATGTCAGCGGGGACCTTGTTGTCTCGCCGAGAGATGAGGGTGAGGTAGTCCGGGTGCTCTCCGCCTGCCACAGGCTTGGCGTTCCGGTAACACCGCGCGGAACCGGCACGGGGAACTACGGGCAGGCGATGCCGCTTTCCGGCGGCGTGATCCTCAGTCTGGCTGAAATGAACGCCGTCACGTCGATTCTGCCCGGTCGCGTTGTCGCCCATCCGGGCGCCATCATAGTCGATATCGACCGTGCAACGCGGGCCCATTCCAACCAGGAGCTTCGTCTTCACCCCTCGACTTACGCCACCGCGTCGATTGGAGGCTTTATCGCCGGCGGGTCTGGCGGTGTCGGATCGATCAATTTCGGCGGCCTGCGCGATTTCGGAAATGTATTGCGGCTTCGTGTCGTCACGATGGAGGCTGAACCTCGGATATTAGAACTGACGGGTGAAGACATCCACAAGGTCACGCACGCCTACGGCACGAACGGCATCATAACCGAGGTTGAGATGCCGCTAACTGCCGCCTACGATTGGGTGGACGTGATTGTCGGTTTCGACAGCTTCACAGGGGCGGCCCGCTACGGCAACACGCTTGCCTGCCAGGACGGCATTCTCACCAAGCTTGTGACGCCGATTGCAGCGCCAGTGCCCTGGCTCTATTTCAAGCGCCACCAGAAATTCTTGCGGGAGGACATGAGCATCTGCGTCGCCATGGTCGCACCGCACTCCCTCGACGCCTTCCTGGCCTTTACCCGCCGTGCTGGTGGCCAGGTTGTCTACAACGCGGCCACGGCTTCCGATGAGGAGAAGAAGGGGCTGCCGCCGGCCTATGAGCTTGCCTGGAACCACACGACGCTCCGGGCGCTACGGGTAGACCCCTCCATTACCTATCTCCAGTCGCTCTATCCGTTTCCAGATCACCTCGAACTGGTCGAGAAGATCGACGGACTCTTTCCGGGCGAAGTCTTCTCGCACCTGGAATTCGTGCGCCTCGACGGCAACGTCACCTGCTTCGGGCTCAATCTCGTCCGCTTCACCACGGAAGAAAGGCTTGACGAGATCGTCGCCGCTTTCGAGCAGAACGGATGCCCGATCTTCAATCCGCATCGATACACGCTGGAGGAGGGCGGGATGAAACAGACAGACGAGGTCCAACTCGCCTTCAAGCGGGAAGCCGACCCGCGGGGTCTTCTCAATCCGGGCAAAATGATCGCGTGGGAAGATCCCGCTTACGACTATCGTTCGGGCAAGACCTTCCTGTTCAAGGGATTGTCGCAGGTTTCGTAATGCTCTCATGAAGGTTCTGGTCCTATTCGCGCATCCGGTTGAAACCAGCTTCAACGCGTCTCTTCACAGGCTGATCGTCGAGCGACTGCGTGCGAGCGGGCATGAGGTCGATGATTGCGATCTCTATGCGGAGGACTTCGATCCGCGTGTTAGCCGTGCGGAACGGCTGGCCTATCACGACCCGCGCTCCCCGGATGACCCCGCCGCTCCCTATGTACGGCGGCTTCTTGCTGCTGAGGCGCTGGTGCTGTCCTTCCCGGTCTGGAACTATGGCTTTCCGGCCATGCTAAAAGGGTATTTCGACCGCGTATTCCTGCCCGATGTTTCCTTCAGGATGATCAACGGCAAGGCGACACCCAGTCTGCACAACATCAGGAAAGTCGTGGCGGTTACCACCTATGGCGGAAGCTGGTTGCGGGCAGCCCTGATGGGCAATCCGCCGAAAAGGATCGTCACCCGCATGTTGCGCGCGACCGTCAAGCCTGGTGCGCCCGTCACCTACCTTGCGCACTACTCGATGAACCTGTCCACGCCGCAGTCGCGCGAAGCATACATGGCCAAGGTTGCGGCGCGGATGGATGCCTTCTGAAGGGACGCAACCGGTGAAGTGCCTCGTCGTATTCTGCCATCCGGTTCCGGAGAGTTTCGGCGCTTCCGTCCGCGATGCTGCCATTGCTGCGCTGAACGAGCGGGGTTGGGAGGTTCGCCTCGTCGATCTTTACGCTGAAGGTTTTGATCCGGTGCTCTGCGCGGATGAAAGGCGTGCCTACAACGAACGCGCTCCGTCGGACCCCAGGCTTGCAGCACATATCGACAATCTGGCGTGGGCAGAGGCTATTCTGTTCGTCTACCCGACCTGGTGGTACGGACTCCCTGCCATGCTGAAAGGCTGGCTCGATCGCGTCTGGGCAACCGACGTTGCATTCAGACTCCCCGCCGACGGCGGTCGTATCGTTTCGCTTGTTTCGCATATTCGAAAAATTGGGGTTGTTACGACCTGCGGTGCGTCGCGATGGGTTTCCTTCCTGATGGGCCAGCCTGGCCGCAAGACCATCCTGCGCGGCATGCGCGCTCTTTGTGCGCCCACAGCCCGTACGCTCTATGTCGCCCACTACAACATGGACAGCTCGACGCCCCAAAGTCGGGCGGCGTTCATCGACAGGGTAAAGAAGAGGCTGGCGACGTTCTGATTATGGCGCCATACTGCCAGGGGCAATTTTCCTCGGGCAAAGCTTCATCCCATGTCCACAGCACAGTTCTGGGTTCCAATCGCAATCGAGGTCGTGGCCGGCGCGTTGAGCGCGGCTCTGCTGGCTAGGCTTGTGCCCCCGCTTTCGCTGGGAAGGTTGATGAATGTGCTGGTCGGCGCGGTCGGCGGCATCGCTCTGACGTGGATAACGGGACGAATTCCGGCACTGGAAAAATTCGTGGAGCCGGGAGCGGGTGATCCGACGGTCCTGACCTCAGAGCTGCTCGTTGGCGTCGGTGTCGCCGGCCTCATCGGGGGCGCCCTTTTTGTGGCGATTGGCGGGCTTTTGCGCAACCAGTTGCGCAACTGAAGTCTGCCTTCATGCAGATTTCATCAGCTTTGCGACGTACCGGCCTGCTGCTGTCGATTGATGTGGCCGTGAACGGTTATGCAGAAGAGGGCGATGCCTATCATTTCGAGGGTCTCTTCGATCGTCATTAACGTCCAGAGCATCGTCGTCGCGTCTGGGTCGCTCGTTATGACGCGTGCGAAAACCATCTCAAATCCCACTGCACCGAGAAGGAAGATCGCACCCGCCATGATCAGGCCTGTTGCCGTCTTGCGGGGCAAGGCCAGCAAGAACGGGATGAGGAGGATGAAACAGATGGCGACGATCGGTATTGCCGCGAGAACCCACCACGCTGCGAAGAACCCGCCCGGATTGTTGAAAAGCCAACCGGCAGGAGCGCTGAAGCGTTCATGGATCTGTACGGATTCATCAAGCGACAGCAGCAGCGATCCTATCGAGATCGCGAGCCAGTAGGAGCGTAGCCTCGTCGTGTTTCTGTCGAATTCCAGAAGGCAGAGCAGGGCGGCAAGACCCCACATCAGCGAAGACCACCACATAACGCCCGTGGCCTCTCCGGCAACGTCGGCCCAATTCAATGGCCCAATGCCCCTGGTGCCGAAATTGTATATGTAGATGTTTCGGAGGATGCCGAGGAGAACGAGAAAGAATATCGGGATGAATAGAAAGCCGTAGAGCCTGCCCGTCCGCAGACCGGCTACAGTTCCGTCCATCCCGCACACTCCCGATCACTTCCTCAAGCCCACCAAACGGCTCTAGGCGCAATCGAGATGAATGTTAAGCCGCGATCTCCATCTGTTTTGCGTGTTTACATGCGCACCCGTGCGGCCTTGGGATCGTACATGGGTTTCAGGCTCGCTTCCGCCGCGA
The DNA here is from genome assembly GCA_019635775.1 of Rhizobiaceae bacterium. Lineage (GTDB taxonomy): Bacteria > Pseudomonadota > Alphaproteobacteria > Rhizobiales > Rhizobiaceae > Mesorhizobium_K. The sequence goes on from JAHBYU010000001.1 coordinate 523,758, forward strand.
AGCGCTCTCCAGCAATCTCAATCTCGTAGGAGGATGCAAGCATGTCAGCTTCGCTTTCGCCTTCGCAAGGCACGTAGCCCATACCGATTGCTCCGCCGAGGAAGTGTCCGTAGTTGCCCGATGTGATCGTTCCCACGATCTTTCCGTCGCGTACCAGCGCCTCGTTGTGGAACAACAGTGGTTTGGGGTCAGAAAGACGAAACTGCACCATGCGACGTGACAGGCCGGCTTCACGTTTTGCGAGGACGGCATCCCTGCCGATGAAATCGGTTTTCCCGGTTTTGACCGCAAAGCCGAGACCGGCTTCCAGAACATGGTCCTCGTCGGTGATGTCGTGGCCGAAATGCCGGAACGCCTTTTCGATGCGGCAGGAATCCAGCGTATGCAGTCCGCATAGCTTCAACCCCAGGTCCGCGCCGGCCTCATCTATTGCTTCGAATACATGCGCTGCCTGATCGGTCGAAACATAAAGCTCCCATCCGAGCTCGCCGACATAGGTGACGCGGTGCGCGCGCGCCACGCCCATTCCGACCTCGATATCCTGAGACGTCCCGAACGGATTGTTTTCGTTCGAGAAATCGTTCGGGCTCACCCTTTGAATCAAGTCGCGCGACTTTGGCCCCATAAGACAGAGCACTGCCTCTGCAGCCGTCACGTCGGTGATGATTACGAAGTCGTCGGACAGATGCTTGCGAAGCCAGGCAAGATCGCGCTGCAGCGTCGCACCCGGCACCACGAGGAAGAACGTTGTTTCGGAAAGCCGGGTGATCGTCAGATCGCTTTCGACACCGCCGCGCTGGTTCAGCATCTGCGTATAGACGATGCGTCCCACCGGCACGTCCAGGTCGTTGGCGCAGAGCCGTTGAAGGAAAGCGAGCGCATCGCGCCCCTCGATCCTGATCTTGCCGAAGGAGGTCATGTCGAACAGGCCAACGCCGTTCCTGACGGCAAGGTGCTCGTCGCGCTGGTTCTCGAACCAGTTCTGCCGCCACCAGGAGTATTCGTACTCCTGCTCCTGCCCGGGCTTGGCAAACCAGTTGGCGCGCTCCCACCCTGCCACTTCGCCAAATACAGCGCCGCGCGCCTTGAGATGCTCGTGCAGCGGCGAACGTCTGACGCCGCGCGCCGACGCCATCTGCCGGTAGGGAAAATGGTCGGCGTAGAGCAGGCCAAGCGTCTCGGAGACGCGTGCCTTCAGATAGCTGCGATTCCTCTGGAACGGCTGGGTCCGGCGGATATCCACTTCCCAGAGATCAAACGGCGCTTCGCCGTCGTTGATCCACTGCGCAAGTGCCATGCCCGCTCCGCCTGAGGAGACGATGCCGATGGAATTGTAACCGGCCGCTACCCAATAGCCACGCAGTTCAGGAGCTTCTCCAAGATAGTATCGGTCGTCCGGCGTGAAACTTTCCGGACCGTTGAAGAATGTATGAATGCCTGCCGTTTCCAGCATCGGCATGCGGTTGACGCCCATTTCGAGGATAGGCGCGAAATGATCCATGTCTTCAGGCAACTGGTCGAAGCAGAAGTCTTCGCGGATGCCCTCCATGCCCCAGGGCTTCGCGACCGGCTCGAAGGCGCCGAGCATCATCTTGCCGGCGTCCTCCTTGTAGTAGGCGCATTCGTCGGGCACGCGCAGCACTGGCAGTCGCGTTAGACCGGCGATCGGTTCCGTGATCAGGTAGAAATGTTCGCACGCGTGCAGCGGAATGTTGACGCCCGACATCGCGCCGAGATCGCGCGCCCACATGCCGGCGCAGTTGATCACGATGTCCGTCTCGATCGTCCCCAGTTCTCCTCCCTGCGACCACGATACGCCTTTCACGCGTCCGTCTGTGCGATGGACTGCCGTCACCTTGACACCCTCGGCGATCAGTGCGCCGCGTTGGCGTGCTCCTTTGGCGAGCGCCATCGCGATGTTGGCCGGATCGCACTGGCCGTCCAGCGGCAGATGCACGGCGCCAACAACGCCGTCGATGTTGAGATGCGGGTACATCTGCTTGACTTCGGTGGGTGAGATTTCGCGTACGTCCACATCGAAAGCGCGCGCTACGGTCGCCTGCCTGTAGATTTCGTGTTTGCGCTCCTCCGAAAGCGCAACGGTGATCGAGCCGACCTGTCGCATTCCGGTTGCGACGCCCGTCTCCTCCTCTAGCTTCACGTAAAGGTCGGCAGAGTATTTCGCCAGGCGGGTCATGTTCTGCGAGCCGCGCAACTGGCCGATCAGACCGGCCGCGTGCCATGTCGTGCCGCAGGTCAGTTGCTTGCGTTCGAGAAGAACGACGTCAGTCCAGCCCAGCTTCGCAAGGTGATAGGCGACCGAGCAGCCGGAAACACCGCCGCCGATGATGACGGCACGGGCCTTTGACGGGAGGTTCACCATGATCAGGCTGCCTTGCGATAGGAGGAGGCGAAGCGGCGCAAACGGCCGGCCGCGTCCATAAGCACGTTGTCCGGCTGGCACAGACTGATGCGGATGTGCCCTTTGGCTGCTTCGCCGAAACTCGAGCCTGGCATGACTCCGACTTTTTCCTCGTCGAGGAGAGCCCAGGCGAACTTCTCGTCGTCCGGTTCGATGGCCGAGACGTCGAGCATGACGTACATTCCGCCTTCGGAGCCGCGCACGACGATGTCGTTCAGGCCGGCAACCGCGTCGAGGAACAGCGTCCGGCGGCCGTTGTAGATATCGGCGATAACCTTGACGCCGTAGTCGTTCTCGAGAGCCTCTGCTGCCGCGCGGGAAACGAAGTCGGTCAGGCCATAGGTGGTGACAAGGTTGAGGCTGACCAGCAGCGAGATCATGTTTTCGGGGCCGCTCAGCCAGCCGATGCGCCAGCCGGTCATGCCGTGGCTCTTGGACATGGAGTTGATCACCAAGGTGCGTTCGGCCATGCCGGGTAGGGCGCGGGGCGAGACGTGCTTTTCGCCTGCAAGTGTCCAGTACACCTCGTCGGAGAGCAGCCAGAGGTCGTGGCGCACACACAGCTCGGCCAACGCCTCCATGCTCTCACGCGAGTACACCGCACCGGTGGGGTTGTTGGGGGTATTGATCAGTATCGCCCTGGTATTTGGCTTCAGTGCGGCTTCGATCGCCTCCGCCCGCGGCTGGAAGCCATCTGCGGCCTGTGCCTCGACTACGGTGAATTCGGCTTCCGCAGCGCGGAAGGTTCCAGGGTAGGTCGCGTAATATGGCGCCACCACAACAGCGTGGTCGCCCTTGTCCAGCGTTCCCTGTACGGCGGCATAGAGCGCAAGCTGCCCGCCCGGCGTCACGATTATCTGATCGGAATTGGTCTCGATGCCGGTGCAGCGTGTCGAGGCCTTTGCCATCGCCTTTCGCAGCCGTGGAATGCCGGGCAACTGCGTGTAGTGATGGTATCCGCCCCTGACTGCCCGCACACATGCTTCGACCGTCTCTTCCGGAGTGTCGAAATCGTGGTCGCCAACCGACAGCATAATGATCGGTTCACCGGCCTCCTTGCGGGTCATGGCAGCGAAATGCACCTCCCAGCCGTCCTTGCCGGACGGCAGGATGCCGTTGATGCGGTTCGATGGTTTTGGCATGGCTATGCCCTCAGACGTTCGTTGTTTGGATCCCATAGCGGCTCGTCTTTCTGGACGGTCGCCGGATAGCGCTTACCGAAAATTTCGACCTCGATTCCCGTGCCCGGTTCGGCGAGGTCGGCGCGCAGCATGCCGAGTGCGATCGACTTGTCCACCCTGTGGCCGAAGCCTCCTGACGTGGTTTCTCCCACGATCTTCCCATCATGCCAAAGGGTGGACATGTAGGGCGCATCATAGTCGGGGCTGTCCACGACCAGTGTCACGAACCGCTTGTTGATGCCCTGCTGCTTTTCGTTCTGGAGCGCTGCCTTGCCCTTGAAGTCCGGCTTGCTCCATTTCACAAACCGGTCGAGGCCGCCTTGCAGAATGGTGTAGTCCGTCGACAGGTCCTGCTTCCAGGCACGGTAGCTCTTCTCCAGCCTCAGCGAATCCAGTGCGAACATGCCGAACGGCTTCAGCCCGTGCTTCTGGCCAACCTCCCAGACGGCGTCGAAGATCGTTGCCGTGTCTTCCACCTTCGTGTGGATTTCCCAACCGAGCTCACCTGCGAAAGATACACGAACGAGTTGGCACCAGCGGCCGGCGATCTGGACCGACTGATGTGAAAGCCACGGCAGCGTCAGATCGGCATCGCAGACGTCGGCAAGGATTGCGCGCGAGTTGGGGCCTGAGAGAATCTGGCAGGTGAAACGCTCCGTCGCGTCTTCCAGAGTCATTTCCGTGTTTTGGGGCAGATGCTTCTGCAGCCACTCGAAGTCGTGAAGCTGTGCGACAGCAGCCGTGATCAGGAAGAAGAGGTTCTCGTCCAGGGCCATGATCGACATTTCGGTGACGATCCGGCCGGTATCGTCGGAGAAATATCCGAGGCCGATCCTGCCGGGTTTCGGCACCAGGCCGGTGATCATGGTGGACAGCCAGTCGCGAGCGCCTTCGCCTTGCAGTCGGAACCGCGAAAAACCCGGCAGGTCCAAAATACCTGCGGCATCCCTTACGGCGAGGCATTCCTCGCGGACGCGCTTCTGCCAGGGTCCGTCGCGGCGGAAAGTCTGAGTCGATTCTTCGGACGTGTCGTCACCCGGCTGCGCAAACCAAGTCGCGCGCTCCCAGCCATTGTATGCGTTGAACTGCCCACCAAGCACCGCGATCCGGTCGTGAATCGGCGACAGCTTACGATTGCGCACTGCCGGCCACGCGTGGCGCGGGAAGTGGATCGCATATTCGTGGCCGTAAATTTCCATTCCCTTGGCCACCGCATAGTCCAGCTCTGCAGCGAAGTCCGTGAAGCGACGCGGGTCGCAGGACCACATGTCCCACTCCGTCTGGCCCTCGGTTACCCATTCCGCCAGCACCTTGCCGGCACCGCCCGCTTGCGCGATGCCGAAGGTGAAGACGCAGGCCTCGAAGGCGTTTGGCACACCTGGCATCGGCCCGATCAGCGGGTTGCCGTCAGGCGCATAGGGGATCGGGCCGTTAATCACCTTGGAAAGCCCGGCCGTGCCGAGGATCGGCACGCGGGCGATGGCATCGTTGAGATACCATTCCAGCCGTTCGAGGTCGTCGGGATAGAGCTGGAAGGAAAAATCCTCGGGCATCGGATCTTCGGGAGTGGCCCAGTGCGCCCGGCAGTTTCGCTCATACGGCCCGAGGTTCATGCCGCTCTTTTCCTGCCGCAGATAGTAGGAGGTATCCACGTCCCGCAGCAGCGGCAGCTTGTGGCCTACCTCCTTGCTCCACGCCGCCAGTTCTGGGATTTCCTCGAAGAGAATGTACTGATGGCTCATCACCATCATGGGGACCTTGCGGCCGAACATCGCGCCGACTTCCGCCGCGCGATAACCGCCCGCGTTTACGACGTATTCGCAGCGTATTTCGCCCTTGGGCGTCGAGATCACCCATTCGCCGTTCTCGCGCCGGGCACCGGAAACAGGGCAGAAGCGAATGACCCTCGCGCCCATGTCGCGCGCGCCCTTGGCGAGCGCCTGAGTAAGCTGCGCGGGATCGATGTCGCCGTCGTTCGGGTCGTAGAGTGCACCCTTCAACTCGTGCGTCTCGATGAAGGGATAGCGCCTCTTGACCTCATCGAGCCCGACGACGTCGATATCCATCCCCTGGTAGCGCCCCATGCCCTTGGCGCGCTGGAACTCCAGCATGCGCTCGTCCGTATGGGCCAGCCGCAGCGAACCGGTGACATGGTAGTTCATCGGGTAGTCGACCGCCTTGGCCAGTCCGCGATAAAGCTCGGTCGAATAGCGCTGCATGTTCATCAGCGACCATGACGAGGAGAAGGTCGGCACGTTTCCGGCTGCATGCCATGTCGAGCCGGACGTCAGCTCGTTCTTTTCGAGCAGAACACAGTCGGTCCATCCAGCCTTCGCAAGATGATAGAGGGCCGAGACACCGACAGCGCCGCCTCCGATGATGACCACGCGCGCGGTCGAAGGAATTTCAGCCATTTTCCGTCCTCCGATCTCTGTTCAATACACGGGTGGCGATACGATCCAGATGACCACAGCCGGTTCTTCACCCGGATTTCGCCAGCGAAACGGCTTGCTTGCGAAGCGGAAACTGTCGCCCTCGCCGAGATGATGCCAAACACCGTCAATCTCTATGTCGAAGCGCCCCGATATTACGTAACCCGCTTCTTCCGTCTGTCGCAGCGTTGCTTCCGCGAGTTCTGCGCCGGGTGCGAAAGCCGAACGCAGCATCTCGAAGCTACCGCCGAGATCGGGTGAAAGAAGTTCTTCCACCAGACCCGTTTCGCTTGTGCCAAGGGAGCGTCGGCGCGCAGCGCGCACGATCACGCCGTGTTCCTGCTCGGATTCGGCCTCGTGGCCAAAAAACAGGCTGATCGGAACCGAGAATATCTCTGCAAAGGCCCGCAGGTCGGCAAGGGAGGGAACGGACAGTCCGCGCTCCACCTGGCTCAGCCAGCCAACCGAACGCCCCATGCGCAAGGCGATTTCAGCCAGCGTCAACCGACGCGCCTTCCTGAGTGCCCTTATGTCATGGGCTAGCATTTGCGTCGTGCTTGTCGACGGCTGCCGTGCTGGTGCCGGTTGGGGCATGGGCGGTCCATGAAAAATTCGCCTTGAATTTCATGGAATAACTGTAGCCATGAAAAAATCAAGTGAATGTTCACCGTCTCTGGAGGCTACTGCACCTCGTAGCCGACTTCCTCGCTCGCATGGCGCAGTGATGTCCAGAACGCCCTTGCGAATGACCGGAAGACATAGAGGTCGAACTGTTCCAGCCCCGTCCTCTGGATTTGCGCGAAGATGTCGTGGTGAACCGTCGAGATACCGGAGCCAAGAGGGAAGGCCGACAAGGAGAAATCGACTGCGAAAAACTTCGCCAATACCCATTGCGCCTTCGGACCCCCAACCCTGATCGCGGTACGACCATGCGAAAGGTCGGTCACACTGCCGGTCTCGGAAGTGACCGCGCCGGCAAAAATCGCGGCCAGGCCCTCATCCTGATCAATTACCAGGAATTTTCCGGGGGCGAATCCGAAAGCCGCCTTTGTCTCGGCAAAGGCACCGCTTCCCGGGCCATCGGGCAGGGCAAGGCCTGTTACATCTCTTATCGTCGCGACGGCCGCACCTTCCTGCCCTCGCCACGCGGCAAGCTGGACAATCGAACCCGGCTGGGTCTCGCCGAGCGTCACGCCGACGCTGTGGTCGGCCAGAGGATGACGGCCCGCCTCAAGAACCGGCTGCAAGGGAGAAAGCTGGTCAACCATGCATGCGTTTCCCTTCAGGGTCGTAGAAATGGTGGCTGACGATCTCGACCGGACCGAAACGCTTGCGCAGGGGGTCCGACGTGAACACGCGCTGGCCATGTCTCGACTTTCCTGCCTTCACCAGCGCCAGTCCAATATGCCTTCCAAGCATCGGCGAATAGCAGGCTGCTGTCATGTGGCCGATCGAATCGTGCGGGTTTTCCCGGTCGAGTTCCTCGACGATATGCGCGCCGCCGTTGAGCGGCAGGTTGTCGAGCGACATGATCCCGACAAGCTGCAACCTGTCCGGGCCGACCAGGCCCTCGCGATCCATCATCATCGACCCGACAAACGGCTTCTTCTTCGACAGCATCCAGTCGAGGTGCAGGTCGCGTGCGGTGACGCGTCCGTCGATTTCCGCACCCGTAACATGGCCCTTCTCGATGCGCATGGTACCAAGTGCCTCAAGCCCATAGGCAACCATACCGAAGGGTTTTCCGGCTTCGATCAAAGCCTGCCATAGATGGGTTCCGTGCCCGGCGCCGGAATAGACCTCGTAGGCAAGCTCGCCCGAGAAGGAGAGGCGGCAGATCATGACCGGCGCGCCGTCAACCTCGCCGTAGACGATCCCCATGAACGGCAGCGTCTCGTTGTCGACCGCTGTTCCGGACACACATGCAGCAAGGACTTCGCGCGACCGTGGTCCGGCGATGGAAGCGCCTGCCCACTGGTCAGTCACCGAAGTGAGCGTGACCTTCAGTTCCGGCCAGATCACGTCGAGCAGGAATTCCAGATGCTGCATCACCTTGCCGGCATTCGCAGTCGTCGTGGTCATCAGGAAATCGTGTCGGCCCAGCCGCCAGGTGGTCCCGTCGTCGAGCACCAGCCCGTCTTCACGCAGCATCAGTCCATAGCGCGCCTTGCCGACCGGCAATGTCGAGAAGGTGTTGGTGTAGACGCGGTCGAGGAAGTAGGCAGCATCCGGACCCTGCACCATGATCTTGCCGAGCGTGGAAACATCCGCGATCCCGGCCGCTTCGCGCGTCGTTTTCACTTCGCGTACATAGGCCTGCTCGACAGTTTCGCCCGGCAGGCCATAGATCATCGGCCGATGCCACAGCCCCGCCGAATAGAAGGTTGCGCCATGCGCCACGTGCCAGTCGTGCATCGGCGTCAGCCGCTCGGGCCTGATCTCGCCAAAACGCTCGGCGGCCAGAGCGCCGATCGTAACCGGCGCGAAAGGCGGGCGGAAACGCGTGGTTCCGACTTCCGGTATCTGCTTGCCCAGGGCATTGGCCATGATGGCCAATCCCGCAACATTGGAGGTCTTGCCCTGATCGGTCGCCATGCCCAGCGTCGTATAGCGCTTGAGGTGCTCGACGGACTGAAATCCTTCGCGATGGGCAAGGCGCACATCGTCCGCTGTGACGTCGTGCTGGAAATCCACGAAAGCCTTTCCCTTGGCTTCGATCTCGAAAACGGGGGCCGGTGCGATATCCAGCGCGGCATCGACCACCGCCGGCACGTCGATGGCCGACGCGCCGCCCGCCGCCAAACCCTCCGCAAGCGCCGCCTCCAGTGAAAAGGTTCCGTTGAACGCGCCTGCGCCGACCCATCCATCGGCATCTTTCGGCGGGAGGAAGGCCTGCACGCGCTCGCTCCATTCGGCCCTGGCTCCTGCCTGGCTGGCAAGGTTGATGACTGGCGACCAGCCACCCGACACCAGGAGGCAGTCGGCGTCGATGCTGCGCGCATCGCCGCTCACAGCACCGGAACGGATGTCGTAGTCCTGAACCTTGATGCAGTGCAGCTTCTTGCCGCCCTCGGTGCTGGTGACGGCGCGTGAAGTCAGTATTTCCGCACCGGTTCGCACGGCAATTGCACGCGCGGCTGGCGAGATGTCGGTGCGTACGTCAACGATCGCAACGATACGGCACCCTGCTTCCTGCATCGTCATTGCGGAACGGTAGGCACTGTCATTGTTGGTGAATATGGCGACCTTTTCTCCGGGCAGGATGCCGTATTCGACAGCAAAGCGCTCCGCCGCACTCGCCAGCATGACACATGGACGATCATTCCCGGGGAAAACCAGCGGCCGCTCGAATGCGCCAGTCGCCAGCACGACCTTACCCGCGCGGATAGTCCAGTGGCGTTGCCGCGGCTCGCCTATGCGCGGCGAAGTCTTGTGATCGGTCACGCGCTCGAGTGCTGCGATCGTGTTGCCGTCATAGTAGCCCCAGACGCTCGTGCGCGGCAGCATTGTGACGTTGGACGTCGTCGTCAGATCGGCGACCACGCCTGCGGCCCAGTCCCTTGCCGGCATCGCGTCGATCGTGTCTTCCGACCAGTTCGCCGATCCGCCGAGCCTAGCGCTCTGTTCTGCGAGGATGACGCGCGCACCGTTTTCGGCGGCAGCCTTTGCCGCCATCAGGCCGGCAGGTCCCGAACCGACCACCAGCACGTCGCAGAAGGCGTTCATGCGTTCATATCGTGAAGGGTCGGGTGCCAGCCCGGCCTTGCCCAGTCCTGCCGCGCGGCGGATCAAATGCTCGCAGAACATCCAGAAGCGCGTGCCTTTCAGCGGCCCGATTACCGGTCCCATGAAGGTCTTGTAGTAGAACCCTGCTCCGAGCAGCTTACTTGCCAGTTGGTTGAGCGCGCCCACGTCGAGCCCGAGCGAAGGGAAGCGGTTCTGGCTGACGACTTTCAGCCCATCATGTATTTCCAGCATCGTCGCCTGGATGTTGGGTTCGCGGGCCTCGCCCCGCAGCACAGTGACCAGCGCATTAGGCTCGTCCACGCCGGCGGCGAGGATTCCGCGCGGGCGGTGATACTTGAACGAGCGCCCGAACAGAGACACGCCGTTGGCGAGCAGCGCTGAGGCCACTGTGTCGCCCGGATGGCCGGTGAATTCCTGGCCGTCGAAGGTGAAGCGGATGGTTCGCGAGCGATCGATCAGCCCGCCGCTGGCTGCGCGGCGCGGGCTCATGCCGGCTTCTCCTGGTCCTGTGTGTCGCAAGCGAACACCACGCTGAGGACCTTGTGGGTCACTGTGTTACGTATGATCTTGAGGTGCGAGCGGCAGCCGCCGGAATGCTGCCATATCTCGTCATGATCTCCGGCCGTGTTGACGCGGTCATAGACATAGGCGTTCCACGCGGACTGGTCCGTCGAGGACTGATCGGGGCGTGTGCGGCCGCCTTCGCCCTGATAGACGAATTCGGAGGAGTCGCGTGGGCCGCACCAGGGACATTTGATGATCATTGCTCGGTCCTAATGCAGGTTCGGCGTCGCGCCCATTCCCTTGTCATCGATCAGGATGCCGCGATGGAAGCGATCGAGCGTGAAGGGCGCGTTCAGGGCATGCGGTTCGTCTCTGGCGATCGTCCAGGCAAAGCACCAGCCGGAGGCCGGCGTGGCCTTGAAGCCTCCGTAGTTCCAGCCGCAGTTGAGGTACATGCCGGGCAGGGGTCCTGTGGTGATGATCGGCGAGCCGTCCATCGACATGTCGCAAAGTCCGCCCCACGAACGCAGCATGCGGACGCTGGCAAGTGACGGAAACAGCGCCAGCATCTCCGAGTGCACTTCCTCGACCAGCGGCAGGCTGCCGCGCTGGGCGTAGCTGTTGTACCCGTCCAGCGCGCCGCCATAGACCAGCCCACCCTTGTCCGACTGCGACGCGTAGAAATGGCCCATGCCGAAGGTGAGCACGGTATTGAGGATAGGCTTGAGCGATTCGGACACGAAGGCCTGCAGCACCTGGCTTTCGATCGGCAGCGTCTCGATGCCGGCAAGCTTCATGACGCTGCCGGTGCTGCCGGCAACCGCAACGGCGATCTTTCCTGCTCTGATCTCGCCGCGCGTCGTCGTCACGCCTGTCACCCGGTCTCCGTCGCGCAGAAAGCCGGTCACCTCGCAGTTTTCCACTATGTCGACGCCGCGCCGATCGGCGCCACGGGCGTATCCCCATGCAACAGCGTCATGGCGCGCTGTTCCTGCGCTCCACTGCATGACCCCGCCGATGATCGGGAACCGTGCCGAGCCAGACACGTCAAGCGCCGGTACAAGCCGCTTGATCTGCTTGACGGTCATCAGTTCGGAATCGATGCCCGAATGGCGCAACGCATTGCCGCGCCGGATATATTCGTCGAGCTGCCCGGGCGTATGTGCGAGGTTCAGGCAGCCGCGCTGCGAGAACATGACGTTGTAGTTCAGGTCGTGTGAAAGGTTCTCCCAAAGGTCCATCGAGTGTTCGTAGAAGCGGTGGTTTTCGGGCAGCAGATAGTTCGAGCGCACGGCGGTCGTGTTGCGTCCGACATTGCCGGATCCCAGGTAGCCCTTTTCCAGCACGGCCACGTTGGTGATGCCGTGTTCCTTTGCCAGATAGTATGCCGTCGAGAGGCCGTGTCCACCGCCGCCGATCACGATCACATCATAATGCGGCCTCGGTTCCGCCTTGCGCCATGCCTGCTTCCAGTCCCGGTTGCCGGTCAGCGCGTTCTTCAGAAGGGTATAGGCCGAATATTCCCGCATTTTTGCCCTGATCCTCTGGAACGGATGACAGTACAGGCCGCCGGTCGAGGCGAAGGCCAGGATTGCGCCACTGCCTTTCGCATGGCCGACCCGGCGGTATCAAGGCGGCTTGCCCGCTGGTATGGGGGTCTTTATCAAGAAACGCGTCGTGCTGCCTAGCGGTGGCCTGACGCCCGAAAGCAGTGTTTTGCAGGGGTTTCATGGAATTCGACCGCCTTTGGCGCTTGTTTGTCTTGTCGTTGGTCGCCGTTGCCATGCTCGTCTCGACCGCATCGGCGCAGGGATTGGGCAATACGGCCAACCCGCTGATCGAGCAGCAGCGTGGCTTCATCCAGGAGTACACCGCTCGCGCGGATGCCCTTGAAAAGGAAATTGCCGCCAATAGCGACCACGATGGCAAACTTGTAGAAATCAGGCTGAAACTTGAAGCACTGTCGCGCGAACTCTTTGCAAGCGCGGTGGCGTTTCGTCCGCGTCTGGCCGAGATCAACGCAAGGCTGGAGCAGCTTGGTCCGGCACCGCCCGAAGGTCAGCAGGAACTCGACATCGTCTCGGTCGAGCGCGAGGGTCTCCTAACAGAAAAGGGCGAGATCAACGCCGTTCTGGGTTTGGCGGAATCTCTCTCGATCCGCGTCAGCGGGTTGATCGAAAAGATCGGCCTGATGCGCAGCGAACTGTTCCGCAACGTGCTGACCAAGCGCTATTCGCTGACCGAGGCCTTCGATGGCGAAACGCTGGCGGACGTTTCGGCGGAGTACGATAATTTCTATCGCTCAACCTCGTCGTGGCTGAAATTTGTCTTCCAGTACAAGTTCCAGTCCGTACTTGCTGCTGCGTTCTTCGCGCTCGTTGCCGCTGCCGTTTTGCTGGTGGGAGGGCGGCGTGTTTTCAGGCGGTTGATATACGCCGACCCCGCAGCTGAGGATCCCTCTTATCTCAGCCGCCTTTCCGTCGCGTTCTGGTCGACGCTTCTGCCGACGGTCGCAGTAGCGGTATTTTTGCTACTTACGATATTTTTCTTCAATTACTTCAATGTTCTGCGTGGCGATATCGGGATCTACATAAACTCCCTCTTTACCGTCATAGGCGTCGTCTTTTGCGTCAATCGGCTGGCCAATGCGGCGCTGACGCCGCGCCTTCCGAACTGGCGGCTTATTTCGATCGATACGCGTACCTCCAAGCGGCTGGTGTTGGCGGTGACGGCGATGGCTGTCGTGATCGGCTTCAATACCGTGCTTACCGTCGTGAACAACACGATGGGGTCGCCGCTGTCGCTGACCATAGTGAGAAGTTTCTTTTCTTCGGTCGTCGTCGGCCTGCTGCTCATACTGGTCGGTCTGATGCGCTACGAGGCCGACAAGTGGAAGCCCTGGCATAGCTGGTTACGCTACACTGCCATCGGTCTTGGCCTTTTCATTATCCTGACGGCGCTTCTCGGCTATATCGGCCTTGCGACATTCGCGGCCCAGCAGGTCGTCATCACCGGTTCTGTCTTGATAACGGCCTATATCGGCTTCCTGTCCGCCCGGGCGATCGGCGCCGAAGGCGGCTTTGCCGAAACGTCGGTAGGACGATGGCTTGCGACCAAGGGCAACACGGACGCGACGACACTGGACCAGTTCGGGTTGGTGGTTAGCCTCGCCATCAACCTCATGGTCCTGCTGATCTTCCTGCCGCTCATCCTGTTCATGTGGGGATTCCAGCCAGGGGACATCCAGGCATGGGCCTACAAGCTGGGATCGGGCTTCACCATCGGTACGTTCCGCTTTTCGCCGGTTGGCATTCTCACCGGCGTGGTGGTCTTCATCGTCGGCTATTTCGTCACGCGCTGGTTCCAGGGCTGGCTGGACGGGTCGGTCATGGCACGTGGCAGGCTCGATACGGGTGTGCGCAACTCGATCCGGACGGTTGTCGGCTACGCGGGCCTCGCGCTTGCGGCGCTGATCGCCATTTCCTCGGCGGGCTTTGACCTCTCCAACTTCGCTCTGATCGCCGGCGGTCTCTCGCTCGGTATCGGTTTTGGCCTTCAGAACGTCGTCTCGAACTTCGTGTCGGGCCTGATCCTGCTTGCCGAGCGCCCGTTCAAGGCCGGCGACTGGATCGTTGCCGGCGCTGTATCCGGTACGGTCAAGAAGATCAGCGTGCGCGCGACCGAAATCGAAACCTTCCAGCGCCAGAGCGTCATCCTTCCGAACTCCGAACTGATCAATTCGGCTGTCGGCAACTGGACGCATCGCAACAAGCTCGGGCGCATAGAAATCCCGGTTGGCGTCGCCTATGGCTCCGATGTGCGCAAGGTGCACGCGATGCTGCTGGAACTTGCCCGCAGCCATCCGCTTGTTCTGAAGAACCCGGAACCGTTTGTGCTGTTTGCGGCACTCGGCGCGTCCTCTCTCGATTTTGAGATCCGGGTCTTTCTGGGAGACATAAACAACGGGGCCATTGTTCAGAACGATCTGCGCTTTGCCATCATCGAAAAATTCGAGGCCGAGGGCATAGAGATACCGTTCCCGCAGAGCGTCATCACCGTGAAGCCCGAAGAGCCGTCATTGATGAAATGGCCGCTTGACGATGATGCTGCGGAAGCCGGGCTGATCGCGGAGGCCGATGCAAAAGCGGCGGCGACGGAGAAGTCCAAGCCGAAGCGGCGCACGAAAAGACCCGATCCGAACTGATGAGTGGCCGGTTTGCGGCATGAACATGGCATTCAGTTGCCGTTCAGCTTGGTTCTCCTATAAGGTCGGCGAAAAGGGCGGAAGCCCCGTGAACAGAGGCGGTGGAACCACCGGAACTGAAATGTTGAAGACCTTCGTCGCTACTCTTGCGCTGATTGCCTTTGCAGCTTCTGCGCAGGCTGCCAGCGCCGTGAACCGCGACAGCGAGCCACGGACCCTGATCGTCACCGAAGGTGGCAGCAAGTCCGAGCTTGCGGTCGGCGGAAACGAGACAGTCGACTTCTGCCCTGCGGGTTGTTTCGTGACCCTGCCCAATGGTGACATTGAGGCGCTGACCGGCAGCGAGACGATCGAAATTTCGAACGGAGTGGCCCGGATCAAATAGGGTTTGTTCGCGGCAAATTCCAAAGGCCGGGCTTGCCCGGCCTTTTTGTTGCCCGGCTCGTCGCGCGGTCTTCCTGTCATGTCGCAAACAGGCTTCGCCAGAGCCGCCGCTCGGCCCTATAGTCCGTCCGCGAAACCCCTTCGGAGTCGTGGGCAATGGCAGAATTTCCGTCAAAGGCGAAGGTTGTCATCATCGGGCTGGGCGGCATCGTCGGCGCGTCGATCGCGCATCATCTGATCGAGCGCGGCTGGGACGACATCGTCGGT
This sequence comes from Rhizobiaceae bacterium, assembly GCA_019635775.1. Lineage (GTDB taxonomy): Bacteria > Pseudomonadota > Alphaproteobacteria > Rhizobiales > Rhizobiaceae > Mesorhizobium_K. Next base: position 538,899 of record JAHBYU010000001.1, read on the forward strand.
ATAGACAAATCCGGCATTCCCACCGACATCGGGTCGACGGCCCATGCCTCGGACTTCTGCTACACCACCAGCCACGACTATCTGTCTGTATGGACGACCCAGTATTCGATCGATTTCTACGAAAAGATGGGACATTACGCCCGCATAGGCGGGTTGGAGGTGGCGCGCACCGGACACGACAGCTGGATGGAGGAGATCAAGCGCAAGCTCTCTTCGGCCAAGGCGTTCGGCACACGCGCGCATTACGTTTCACCCGCTGAGATCAAGAAGCTTTTCCCGCTCATCGAGGAAGACAAGGTCATGGGCGGGATGTTCGATCCCGATGCCGGCCTAGTTATCCCGCGTTCGCAGACCGTTGCCGGCAAGCTGGTTGATGCAGCGGAAAAGACCGGCAAGCTGCGCGCGTTCCCGAACACCGCTGCGAAGTCGCTGATCGTCGAGAACGGCCGCATCAAGGGTGTCGTGACGCACCGTGGCACCATCAAGGCCGACCACGTGATTGTGTGCGCAGGCATATGGGGACGTCTCATCGCGGAGATGGTTGGCGAGGATCTGCCCGTCATGCCGGTCGACCACCCGTTGACTTTCTTCGGACCGTTCAACGAGTTCGCAGGGACTGGCAAGGAGATCGGCTACCCGCTGCTGCGAGATCAGGGCAATTCGGCCTACATGCGCGATACCGGGGACCCGAAGACCACCGAGGGCGGCCAGATCGAATGGGGCTACTACGAAACGGACAATCCGCGTCTGTGCCATCCGCGCGACATCCTCGAGAAGCACCAGGCGCGGCTGTCCCCTTCCCAGCGCGACCTGGACATGGAGCAGATCATCGAGCCGCTGGAGCGCGCCATCGAACTGACGCCGATTCTCGGCGAGATAGGCTACAACGAAAGCCACTCCTTCAACGGGCTCCTGCAAGTATCGGCAGCCGGCGGACCTTCATGCGGAGAGAGCCAGAAGGTGAGGGGGCTCTGGTACTGCGTCGCGATCTGGGTCAAGGACGGTCCCGGCTACGGCAAGCTCATCGCCGACTGGATGACGGACGGCCGCACCGAGATCGACCACAACTCGATCGACTATTCCCGCTTCTACCAGCACCAGTTGGACGAAGCCTTCATCGAGGGGCGAACCCGCGAGGCGGCCCAGAAGATCTACTATCCGGCGGTACATCCCCGCGAGCCGTATGCGACGGGGCGCAACGTCAAGCGCTCGCCCTTCTATGAGCGTGAGAAGGAACTGGGCGGCTATTTCATGGAACTCGGCGGCTGGGAGCGCGCGCACGGCTATAAGGCCAACGAGCATTTCCTTGAAAAATACGGCGATCGTGTTCCCGTGCGCGCCAACGAGTGGGATTCCAGGCATTTCTGGCGCGTTTCCAATGCCGAGCATCTGGCGATGAGCGAGGATTGCGGCATCGTGAACCTCTCGCATTTCTACATCTTCGATGTGGAAGGACCAGATCACGTCGAACTGATGGAATGGCTCTGCGCCGCCAAGATCGGCGGGGACGCCAATGTCGGCAAGGGCATCTACACCCACTTCCTGGACGATGAGGGAATGGTGCGCGCCGACCTGACGGTGATCCGCATGGCCGATCGATGCCGGGTCATCGACGGTGCGGACGCAGGCCCGCGGGATTTCAACTATGTGAAGCGCGTCGCGGCGGACAAGGGCTTCGACGTGACCGTCACCGACGTCAGCGAAAAATACGTCACAATCGGCATCTGGGGCCCGAATGCGCGTGAAACCTTGAAGAAGGTCGTCTCTGATCCCGCTGGCCTTGATCCCGAGAATTTTCCGTTTGCCGCGATCAAGCCGGTCGACATCGCCGGCAAGGCGGTCACGGCATTCCGCATCTCCTATGTCGGCGAGCAGGGTTGGGAACTGCACATGAAATACGAGGATGGCCTTGCCGTCTGGGATGCCCTGCGGGCAACAGGCGTCATGCCCTTCGGCGTCGAAACCTATGCGAACTCCCGCCGGATGGAAAAGAGCCTGCGCCTGCAGAACGCCGACCTGCTGACGCAATACAACCTGCTGGAGGCAGACCTGGCTCGGCCAAAGGTGAAGGACGCCGATTTCCGCGGCAAGGAAAAGCACCTCGAATACAAGGCTCGTGACCATCAGCCGGCTATGCTCTGCACGCTGGTGCTGCCCGATACGATCGACGCCGCCGGTGTGACACGTTACCCGGTCGGGGTGATGCCCGTTATTGATCCGGCGACCGGGGAGACGCTTGTCGACGAGCTTGGCCGTCGATCCTACACGACCTCCGTTGCTTTCGGGCCGACGCTCGGCAAGAACATCGCGCTTGCCTATCTGCCCCACGCCTATGCGCAGGAGGGGCGCAAGCTTGCCGTCGACTACTTCAATGAGACCTTCCCTGCCGAGGTTGTCGCGGTCGGATACCGTCCGCTCTACGATCCCGAAAACCTCAAGCCTCGAAGCTGATACCGACCAGGGACGGCTTCGGGCGTGGGATTCACACGATTGTGAGGCGCAAAAACAGCGAAGCAGGCGCACTATCGCAGCATGCCACGCCTTACTCGCTTGCTGATCGCGGTGGCCGCCGCCCTGCACGTTTTACCGGTTTCGGCTGCCGAGCGGGTCGATGTCGAACTGGTGCTGGCAGTGGATGTGTCGCTGTCGATGTCGCCGATCGAACTCAAGATACAGCGCGACGGTTATGCGGCCGCCCTGACGCACGAGCGCGTACTGCAGGCCATAGCTGAAGGCGCTTACGGCAAGATCGCTGTCACCTATTTCGAGTGGGCGGGCGTCAATACCCGGCATGTCATCGTGCCCTGGACCATCATCGCCAACAAGGCGGATGCAGAGCGCGTCGTGGCCCGGTTATCGGCACAGCCACCGAACAGCGCGAGGCGTACCTCGATTGCCTCGGCCCTTGAGTTCGGCGCGGACCTCTTCGCTGAAAGCGAGTTCATCGGGACCAAGCGGGTGATCGACATTTCGGGAGATGGCCCTAACAATCAGGGGGCGCCGGTCGAAACGGCGCGCGATGCGGTGGTTGAGCAGGGCATCGTCATCAACGGCCTTCCCCTGATGACGACCGGGGGCTTTGCCAGCACCTTCGACGTCGTCGACCTCGACCGGTACTACACTGATTGCGTCATAGGCGGCCCCGGCGCCTTCATGATCCCGGTGAACGACTGGTCGCAATTTCCCGAGGCGGTCCGTCGCAAGCTCGTACTGGAACTTGCCGACCAACGCTCACCCCTATGGCGGGCCGAGATGGCCGACGGGAAGCGGCCACTCGTTTTGGCGCAGGCCACTCCGGCTACCGACTGCCTGGTGGGCGAAAAGATGTGGCGCGACCGAAGCTGGAACTGGGAGCAGAAGTAGCGCCGTCAGAAGTAACGCCGTCAGGCCGCCAGCAACTGCTTGCGATCCAGCCGCTCCTGTTGCGGCGATCGGGCGTAGAGTTCGCGATAGCATTTGGAGAAATGCGAAGCGGATACGAAACCGCAGGCGACAGCCACTTCCACCACCGGCATCGACGATTGGACCAGCAGGTGGCGGGCGCGGTCGAGCCTGATTTCGAGATAGTAGCGCGCCGGCGATCTTCCCATTTCCCCCCGGAACAGGCGTTCGATCTGTCTGCGGGACAGGCCAACGTCGTCGGCGATCTCGATAAGCGACATCGGTTCGGAAAGGTTCGCTTCCATGAGTTCGATGATGGAGAGAACCTTGGCGTTCTGGACTCCCAGACGCGCCCTCAGCGGCAGCCGCTGCCGGTCCGTAGGGCTGCGCACACGATCTGTCAAAACCTGTTCGCAGACGCGATTGACCAGGTTGTCGTCGTAGTCCTCGCCGATCAGCTTCAGCATCATGTCGAGCGCGGCGGTTCCACCTGCGCAGGTATAGATGTTCTGGTCGATCTCGAAGAGATCCGCGAAGACATTCGCCTTCGGGAACGCTTCCGAAAAGCCGGGCAGGTTTTCCCAATGAATGGCGCAGCGTTTGTTGGACAGCAATCCGGCAGCCGCCAGTATGTGCGCTCCGGTGCACAGGCCGCCCAGTGCGACACCGCGATTATACTCCTCTCGCAGCCAGGCGAAGGTCGTCTTGTTGTTGTATCTCTCGACGTTGAGGCCACTGCAAACGATCACCATGTCGGGCCTTTCCGGCCCCGCCATTTTGCGGCGCTCTTCTTCCAGCGAATCGTTTACGGCACATTCCACGCCGTTCGAGGCTTTGACCGGTCGTCCGTCCATACTCGCCAGCCGCCATTTGTAGGCCTCATAGCCGAGCATCCTGTTGGCCATTCGCAACGGATCGAGGGCCGTCGCGAAGGCGATCATCGTGAAATCGGGAACAAGAAAGAAAACGAACGACCTTTTCGAAGGCAGTTTGGCGGCGCTCAACAGTTCTCTCCATCAGCGTCATGACGCGAACAGAATGTCGCTATCAGCAAAGGGGCTCCGGAATCCCTTTGTTGTCAATGGGTCTGGACGCGCTTCGGAGGTTAAATTTGCGACATGGTCGCAAACCGACAAGGTGTGAGGACCAGCGGGCAGCCAAAGAAAAACCGCCGCTGGCCGAAGCCGATGCGGCGGTTGACTGCAGGCGAGCGTAAGAAGCTCGAGCCTGCGCTACAGTAAATCAGACCAGCGTGCCGTAGCGTGTGCCGGCCATTGCGCCGGTCTGGCCAGGCATCGTGCGACCCAGCTTCTGACGCTCAAGCGCTGTGGTGAGGTTGACCGAGCGGTTTTTGCCGAACAGGCGGGAAAACAGTTTCATGACACTTCTCCATGCATCAAAGTTACACGGGGTGCCTTCGCAGATATTCTCAGGAGTGGGGCATCTCGTCGGATGACGCGGATATAGGCGCTCATTGCGGCGATTTAAGCGGCAAATGCGAAGCGACACGACGGAAAAACGACATTCCTGTCTGTCCCACCAGCGGCTCGCGCTTTATTTCGTTTTATTTACAAATATTTGTATGGCGAAGCCATCGTTGTGCGGCTGGCTCATATGCGGCATGCAACCACTGCATGATTAATCCGGCAGTCCCTTTGTCAAAAGGGCCTGCACGATGAAGAGATACACCGGCAGGCCCTGGGATTGCGCTACTCATGGTCACTCGCTTTGCGCCTCATGCGTTGCCGGGCCATGATCCGACACCCCGGCGATAATAGACGTCCTTCTGGAAGGTGTCGGGCCAGCCGATGTCCTTCTGAAGTTCGATGGGCAGCGAACGGATCGTGCGCTCGGTCTGGTGGCGTACACGCGCTGCGCTGAACTCTTCCGCAATGCGCTGCAAGGTCGAGATAATGGACATGACGGTCTCCTTCTTGGCTGGACTTCCCTTTCGGGTCGATCCGCGCTGTGGTGATATTCGGTTTCGGTTTCTGCTCTACTCCGCATCTAGTGTCGGCCTGTTTCGGTGCTGTTACCGGATGGCGACGCTTCGATGACATTGACTATCGGCAAATTCTCATGTTCAATCAAACGAAATGGAATGATGTTTTGGATCAGATAAATTGAAGGAACGGAAACCATGAACGCCCCTCTCAATCATCCTCTGCCGTTGCTCGATCTTGACGTTCTGCGCACTTTCGTTGCCATCGCGGAAACTGGCAGCTTCACAACGGCTGCCACGTCGGTGTTCCGGACGCCTTCCGCGGTTTCGATGCAGATCAAGAAGCTTGAGGATGTTCTCGGCCGTTCCGTTTTCTCGCGGGACGCGCGTTCCGTCACCCTGACCGCCGATGGCGAGATGCTGCTTGGCTATGCGCGGCGCATGCTGGCGATCAACCGCGAGGCGGTATCAAAGTTCATAATCCCCGACATTTCCGGGGTCGTGCGTATCGGTTCTCCAGATGATTATGGCGAACGTATACTGCCGCATGTCCTGAAGCGTTTCGCCCAGTCGCATCCGTCCATCGCCGTGGACGTTATCGTGGACCAGAGCATCAATCTTCGCCGCCGCATGGACGACCGGGAACTGGATCTTACGCTTGTTACCAAGTCCCCTAAAAATCCCATGAACGGCGCGGAGGTCCTGCTGACCGAGCAGATCGTGTGGGCGGGTGCGAGAGGTGGCTGCGCTCACATGAAGGAGCCGCTGCCTGTGTCGATCTGGGAGGAAGGCTGCGCTTGGCGGGCGGGAGCGATCGAGGCGCTTGGCCGAGAAGGGCGTAATTACCGCATCGCCTACATGAGCGCCCATGCCACCGGCCAGCGCTCGGCGATCATGGCAGACCTGGCCGTTGCGCCGCTTCCCAAATCATTCCTGAACAGCGAAATGGTCGAGCTTGGGGTCAAGGATGGATTGCCGGAGATGGGCACTTACAGCCTTGCCATGTTCGTGGCGCATGATGCCAGCGCGCCGGTCAAGGCGGCCGCCGACCACATTCGCGCGACGTTCGAGGTCTATAGCCAGACCGGCCGCTGGTTCTAGTCCCGCGCCCGTCTGGCGGCGCGTTCCTCGCGCGAGCGCCTGCGGGGCGCTCCGTCGCCGCCTTCCGCCTCGGCCAGCACCTTGCGGGCGGGCAGCGTCACTTCCGCTGACAGCTTCGGGAAGGCGTCGACCTTGTTGGGCAGCGCCATTGCGTTGATGAAAAGCTGTTGGAAGTCCGGTTCGAGCGCGGTCTCGATCTTCTCGATCTTTGACACTTCCTGCTCGATCTCGCGCCTATGCTCGCGGTTGAGCAACGCCATCAGCGCGCCAGTCCCTGCTGCATTGCCGACAGCCTTCACCTCAGTGAGGTCGCAGTCAGGGATCAGTCCGAGTACCATCGCGTATTTCGGGTCGATGAACGAACCGAACGCGCCTGCGAAGCGGATCGTGTCCACCTGGCTGACGCCCTGCTTGTCCATCAACAGCTTGATGCCTGCATAAAGTGCGGCTTTGGCGAGCTGGATCGCGCGGATGTCGTTCTGGGTCACCGATATGCGCGGTTCGCCGTCGCGCAGAAGGTAGGAGAAGGTACGGCCGTTGCTGAAGATCCTGGGCGAGCGCGAAGCTAGGTTCCCGTCGATCACCCCGTCCTCGGAGATAATCCCGGACAGGTACATCTCCGCGACGACCTCGATGATCGCCGAGCCGCAGATTCCTGTCACGCCGGTAGCTTTCGCGGCTTCCTCGAAGCCTTGCTCGTCCGACCATTTTTCGACGCCGATGACGCGGTATTTCGGCTCAAGCGTCACCGGATCGATGCGAACGCGCTCGATCGCGCCGGGTGCCGCGCGCTGGCCAGAAGAGATTTCCGCGCCCTCGAAGGCGGGCCCCGTCGGAGACGAAGCCGCCACCACGCGCTGGCGGTTGGCCAGCACGATTTCCGCGTTGGTGCCGACATCGACCAGAAGCATCATCCGGTCCTGCCGGTAGGGGCCTTCCGCCAGGGTGGCCCCAGCCGCGTCCGCTCCAACATGGCCGGCTATGCACGGAAGCGTGTAGAGCCGTGCGCCGGGGCTGACCTCGATGCCGATCTCATGCGCCCAGAACTGCATCGATCCCGACACGGCCAGCGCGAACGGGGCTTGGCCCAGTTCAGTCGGATCTATGCCGAGAAACAGATGGTGCATGATCGGGTTTGCCACGAACACGCAGTCGAAAATGTCGTGCCGGTCTACCCCGCTTTCCACGCAGACCTTGCCGATCAGGTCGTTCACCGCGTCGCGCACGGCCTTGGTCATGGCCTGCTGGCCGTCCGGGTTCATCATCACGTAGGAGACACGGCTCATCACGTCTTCGCCGAATCTTATCTGCGGGTTAGGTGCGCCGGCTGAAGCAACGATTCGGCCTGAAAGCAGCGAAACCAGATGCATGGCTATGGTGGTCGAGCCGATGTCGCAGGCGATGCCGTAGGCTTCGTTCTTCAGGCCGGGATATAGCGCGATGATGAAGGGGCGCGACGATTCCATGTCGCGATGGATAGCTGCCGTGACTGCCCAGTTCTCCTTGCGCAGGATCTTCTGCACCTGCGGCACCAGGTATGGCGCGACCAGCAGGTCCTTCCAGCCCCAGTCTTTCGCAAGCATCACCTTGAGCCGATCCAGATCGCCGAGCGGCTTGTGCATGTCCGGCTCGTCGACCTCGACGTAGCACATCTGCACTGCCGCGTTGCGCTCGATCACGCGATCGGTCGCTGCCTTGCGGATGGTCTGCGCGTTGATGACGGTGTCCTGCGGCACGTCCACCACCAGATCGCCCTGGATCGTGGCCGAGCAGGAGAGGCGGCGTCCGTCCGGCAGGCCCCGTACGCGCTCGTAGCGCTCTTCCTTTGGCCCCTTGGCGGAGATGTGGTCGAGTGACGAGACGATCTTGTGCTTTGCGAAATTGCCTTCCTGCACCTCGATCTGGCAGCGTCCGCAGGTGGCGCGCCCGCCGCACACGCTCTCCACATAGACGCCAAGCTGGCGCGCTGCATCGAGCACAGGCGTACCGACCGGAAAGCGCCCGCGCTTGCCCGATGGCATGAACAGCACAAGGGGATCGGTGACGGGATTATCCATGACTATGCACTGCCGTAAGCGGTGGCTAGCTCCGCGAACGCCTTCCTTCCCGGTTGCGGCCGCGCGGGGCAGCGCCCGGGTCGCGATTGAACGCGATCCATGCGCCGCCGCCCGTATCCTGGTTGAGCAGGAAGTTCGCGGCGCGTATCGCCTCCATTTCCTTGCCCGGACGCGGCTTTGTCGAACCGAGGCCGAACAGCTTCACGAAGGTTTCGTCGTCCATGTCCGGCGGCAGCGCGATTCCCGCAGCCTCCACTTCGGCCTTCTTCTCGGCGATCTTGGTCGGGCCGACGGGCAGGGCGACCGGGTTCATGATCGCGCTTGTCATGCCGGCAGCATAGGCCATCGGCAGGAAGGCGTTGTTGATGCCGTGGCGGTTCGGCAGGCCGAACGAAATATTCGATGCGCCGCAGGTCGTGTTCACTCCCAGTTCCTCGCGTAGGCGGCGAACGAGTGTAAACACCTGATGGCCGGCGGTCGCCATCGCACCGATCGGCATGACCAGCGGATCGACCACAATGTCATGCGCCGGAATTCCGAAGTCGGCGGCGCGTTCGACGATCTTCTTTGCAACTGCAAAGCGGACATCCGGGTCTTCCGAAATGCCGGTGTCGTCGTTGGAGATGGCGACGACGGCGACGTTGTATTTCTTGACGAGCGGCAGAACCTTTTCCAGCCGCTCCTCCTCGCCGGTCACCGAGTTCACGAGCGGGCGGCCCTTGGCGGTTTGAAGGCCGGCTTCGAGGGCGCCGGGAACCGAAGAGTCGATGCAGAGCGGCGTATCGACCACCGACTGCACGGTCTCGATCAGCTTCGGCATCAGGATGGGTTCGACGAAGTTGTTGTCTGCGTAGCGCGGATCCTGAGCCATCTTGTTGGAGAAGACCGCGCCCGAATTGATGTCGAGGACAGTCGCGCCGGCTTCGGTCTGGGCAATCGCGTCTGCCTGGACCCGCGAGAAATCGTCTCGCTCCAGTTCTTCGTTGAGCACCTTGCGGCCGGTCGGGTTGATGCGTTCGCCGATGACACAGAAGGGCTGGTCGAAGCCGATGACGATTTCGCGGGTCGCCGAGGCGACGATCGTTCGGGTCATAAATCTCTCCGTATTGATATAAAGAGTTCTTTATATCGTTATCTGTTCTCTATCAAGCGACGGGTGGCGTCAATGCGCGGACTTCACCATGTCGACCTGGGTTTCGGTTATATCGTCCTTGAGAAGGTGCTCCAGCCGCGCGGCGACCGTCGCGTCGTCTGCACGGGCCTCCCGCTTCCACGGGCGTCTGCCTTTAAGGACGCCTGATTCATCGACGATCTCGGCGACATATTCCTCCTGCCTGTAGGCCATCACGTGAACGCCAGACACGCCGGGGATTTCCTTCACCTCGTTGATGATGTCGATGCAGAGCTGCTTGCCTTCCTTCTTCTGGTCCTGCGCACCTTCCAGCCGCTTTATCACGGCATCGGGAATATGGATGCCCGGTACGTTCGAGCGGATCCACTTGGCGGTCTTGGCAGAGGCCAGCGGCCCAACTCCAACCAGGATGAATACCTTTTCGGTATGGCCGAGGTCGCGCGCCTTCTGCATGAAGGTCTTGAGCATTGGCACGTCGAAACAATACTGGCTTTGTACGAATTGGGCGCCAGCGGCTATCTTCTTGCCGAGGTGGATCGGCCGGAAGTCATAGGGCGGCGCGAAAGGGTTGATCGCCGCTCCTAGGAACACCTGCGGTGAGGTCGTCAGCTTTCTGCCCGACAGGAACTTGCCGTTGTCGCGCATGATGCGGATCGTTTCGAGCAGCGAGGTGGAATCGAGGTCGAAAACAGGCTTTGCCCCCGGCTGGTCCCCGGCCTGCACGCCATCGCCCGTCAGGCAGAGAATGTTGGCCACGCCCATCGCCGCGCCGCCCAGCACATCGCCCTGTATGGCTATGCGGTTCTTGTCACGGCAGGCGATCTGCATCACAGGCGCGTAGCCCATGCGGGTCAGCAGGGCGCAGATGCCAACGGACGACATGTGGCAGTTTGCACCCGAGGCATCGACGGCGTTGATCGCATCGACCCAGCCGTCGAACACCTTGGCGCGGTTGTACACGTCTTCGGGGTCGGCGCTGTCGGGAGGGTTGAGTTCCGTCGTCACCGCGAATTCGCCGCGCCTCAAGACACGTTCGAGCCTGCCGCGTGAGCTGTGGCCGGGCAGGAGATCGAGCGGCAGGTCGATGCCCGCAGGGTTCTCGTCGGGATGGAACGGCCTCTTCTCGCTCATGCCGATGTTCCAGCCTTTTCGGCCTCGCGGGCAGCTGCGGCATTCGCCGTCACGCGCAGCCACGCCGAGGTTTCCCGCAGCGACTGGTCCACCGGCTTCTGCACGTTGAGGATCGCGTCGCCCTTGACCATGTTTCGCGAACCTTCCCATGCCTTCACCCAGACGCAGGGCATGTCTGGCTCGACCTCGCAATTGCCGTTGGCGCGGACTCCGCCGCAGGGCCCATTGCGCAATTGCTTGGGGCAGTTCATCGGGCAGGACATGCCCGTCGATGAAAGAACGCACTGGCCACACATGCGGCAGTCGAACATGAATCCTTTCACGCGCTTCTCGATGAATTTCACCGGCCCTTCGACACGGCGGTAGCCGATGCTTTTCCAGAGCGGATGCAGCAGAAGGAAAGTATCCGCGAACCGGGCGTAGAACCATTCGAGCGCCCGGGAATGCCTGATCGACCACAGCCGGACGGAATAGGAGCGCTGCACGCGCCGCTGCGGCGACACGTCGGCTGGCTTGTAGTCCGATTTCGGAGCGGTCTTCTTGACCACGGTCGCCTGCGTGACGCCGCCGCTCGCCGTTGGCGGCAGCACCTCGGGCGCGGAACTTGCCGGACCCTTTGCGGTGGTGGAAACCGGCTGCGTCCTATCCATTTTCTTTGCCGCCTGCCTTGGCGAGGGCGACAAGCCGTTCCCGATCGTACTGTCTGTCGAGTTCGTCGGCCGCCTTCGCGACTTCTGCTTCCAGGTCATCGCTCACGCTGACGGGAGCGGATTTTCGCCACTCAGCCAGATAGGCGTCCGTTTCAGCCGCGCCCGACCGCATCGCAGCCATGTCGATCGCCTCGGTGAAGCGCAGCGGCAATTCGCGCTTGGCGTTCTGCCTACCCTTCTTGACGATGACCTGGGCGGGGATATCGCGCCAGTAGACGATGATAAGGTCGGCCATTGAAATCTCGCTGTCTCGCAGGTGCAAGCATTGCCGGAAGCGCAAATCTGCCGCTTCTCATCCGACGACGCGCGTGCATTTAAAAGCGACGTAGCCGTATGGCGCAATCAGCAAAGCGCGCCACGGACAGGCTGCCGATCGCCTCGCATCCGGGCCTAACGCCTGAACTCCAGAATATCGAGCTTCGACTCATATTTCGGGGCGGGGAACTCGATACGCCACTCGGAAGGGCCAGTCCGGAATGCGTAGCCAACCTGGTCCGTCTCCCTGCCGCTGGCATAAGGCTTTGGTGTGTCTCCGGCGATGAAAAACGATCCAAGATAAATCATACGCTTTTCGCCGTCGTCGTAGAATCGCCCCGTTGTGCGCTGGGAGCCGCTCAGCTTGTCCAGCTTCCAACCCGCCCCATCGTCGGTGACCCGGCATTTGAACCAGTCGTAGATGACAAGCGTCGCAAGGCCGCCTGCCTTTATCGTGCGGCAACGCCAGTCTCCGGAAAGGTCGAAGTCGGATGTCGTCAACAGCGGCTTGGCGAGCAGGCTCTCGAGTTCCTTCACCTCCGCGGGATCGCCGGCCTTCGCTTCTTCGAGCGCGGTCTTTCGGGACTCGCCATACTGTTCCAGCTTGTCCTTGTCGGCCGGCGTCATCAGCTTTTGCACTGTGCCATCCGCCAATGCAGCGGTGGCCGCAACAGTCAGTCCGGCGATGAGGATGAAAATGCGAAGCATGCAGCGCTCTCCCTGGTCAGATTAGCCGAAAGGGCAGGGGAATCTGGCGCTTTTGGGTCAGCGTCCCGCGTTCACGATGGCCTGCGTTAGATCGCCATAACCCGTGAACCGGTATTCATAGTCGAGTTTCAGGTAGTCGGCCGCCCATCTGGCCTTCTTCTGAAGCTCCGTATCGTGTGTTTGGGCCAGGTAGACGATCTTCGTGTAGTTGCCGAATACCATGTCGCGCAGTTCAGGGTGGGTGTCGAGCTTCAGGGGTTCTATGACGAATGCCTCGAACTGTCGTGCCAGCAGGTCTGTCAGATAGAACGCCGTGAACTCCTCGTCCATATTCGCCGCAAACTGAGCGTTGCCTGTAAAGAACGAATAGCAATGCGGGCCGCCGATGCGCTCAACGCCTTCCTGCGCGCAGATCTTGTCGAGTTCACCCTGGGTGCCGCATTCGGCGTAGCCGATGAAGATGCGCGAATATCCTTCCCGGCGAGCCTCGGCGATTGCCTCACGCATGGCCGGGGCAATCTTTTCGGGAAAGACGTGCCAGATGGCTGGCAGGCAGACGAGGTCGATATGAGGAAGGGCGTTTGCCTTGCAGATCGCAATGACCTCGCGGGCGATTGCGCCGCACGCGATGACCCGAACCCGTTCGGCAACCGGCACGGAGGCTGGGATTGTGCCGCTTTGCGAGATTACATCTGGTGCATCATGTGCCATCGGCCAGTTCACGGTATTATGGGCTTTTGAAGGTCAAGCCTCGATGGAACTTATTGTCCCCCGGTTCGTTATTCTGCGCATTTATTTTTCGCGCATTGAATGTAGTCACTGAGGGAGACATCGTCGATGAACCTGTCGCGTATCGCAACACTCGCCACAATTCTTGTCTGCGCCATCGCAGTCTCGGCATGCGCCAACACGGTTCGCGGCGCCAAGCGGGACGTCCAGGCGACCGCCAACGCTATCGAGAACTAACGTTCGGCAGCGTGGGGTCGCGCTGACGCGGCCCAATCACCGGTGTCTCAGGCCGAAGCGCGAATGTTGTGCTTGCGCTTCATGAAGTCCTTTGCGGTTTCCACGGCGACTGCCGCGTCGCGGCAATAGGCGTCCGCGCCCACCGCCTTGCCGAACTCCTCGTTCAGGGGCGCGCCGCCGACCAGAACGACAAAGTCGTCCCGAATGCCCTTTTCCTTCATCGTGTCGATCACGACCTTCATGTAGGGCATGGTCGTGGTGAGCAGCGCCGACATGCCAATGATGTCGGGCTGATGCTCGTCGATTGCCTCCAGATATTTCTCGACAGGATTGTTGATCCCGAGGTCGATCACATCGAAGCCTGCGCCTTCCATCATCATGCCGACAAGGTTCTTGCCGATGTCGTGGATGTCGCCCTTTACGGTGCCGATGACCATCTTGCCCTGTTTCGGCGCGCCGGTGGCGGCGAGCAACGGGCGAAGGATCGCCATTCCGGCCTTCATCGCGTTGGCTGAAAGCAGAACCTCCGGCACAAACAGGATGCCGTCACGAAAATCCTCGCCGACGATGCGCATGCCCTCGACAAGCGCCTCTGTCAGCACGGCATAAGGGGCCCAGCCGCGCTCGAGCAGGATGTTGGTGCCTTCCTCGATCTCTTCCTTGAGCCCGTCATACAGGTCGTCGTGCATCTGCTGAACGAGTTCGTCGTCGGAAAGCTCGGAGAGGATGATCTCGTCGTCGGACATTGTCGGGCTCCAGATGGTCGCGTCCGGCTATTCCGGCGCGGCGCGGGTCATTGCCACAATACGTAGCCTGCAAGGCATTCAAAGCCATAGCTGATTTGCGACTTCCTGCAATAGGAAAGCGGCAATGCCAAGGCAAGGGCGGCCTCGGGAATAGCGGAACTTTCGCGCAAAATGCAGGCTGTCGATAACACCTTGGTGATGCAGCCGGAATCTCGGACGGTCACAAATATGTGCCTACTTGCATACGGGCCTTTGCAACGTATGGTCGACCGGAGGAAACCTGTCTGAATAGGGGACACATTTCATGCAACTGACATTCCTGCAGCCATGGGCGCCGCAGATATTGAGCCTGCTTCGCATTCTTGCAGCCGCCACCTTCCTTACTCACGGCACGATGAAGCTGTTCGGCTGGCCTGCACCGTTTCCCTATCCTCTGAACGGGTTGCTTTATACGGCTGCCATCCTGGAGGTCGTCGGCGGCATTCTCCTCGTCATAGGCCTGTTTTCGCGGCCGGTGGCGTTCATCCTCTCCGGCCTGATGGCGTTTGCCTATTTCCTCGGCCATGCCGGGGGAGGCTTCTTCCCCGTCCTGAACGGCGGCGAGGCAGCGATGCTGTTCTGCTTCATATTCCTGTACATCGCTGCTGCCGGTCCTGGGCCCTGGAGCGTCGACGCCGCTTCTGGCAGAGCGTAAGCAGCTAGGCAGCAGCGGCGCCATCCTGCCTGTTTGCGCGGGATGATGCCCTGCTGCGGCGTTTGCCCGTCGTTTCCCTGCTTGTCGATTTTGCGACAGGCCGTGGCGTTGCCAAGCCGTTTCCACTAGGCTTCATGGCTACGATCCGGCCCGATGGCTGCGCCGTAAATGGAACAGTTCGGCTGCGCCACTTTGCCCAGGGAAGATGACATGAGTGAAAATCTCGCAGCCGAACAGGAAGCGCCTGCCGGGCGTCGTGGACGTGGAGCAGGCGGCGGCGCTGCGGCCCGCCGCGCCGCGCGCACAGGAGGCGGAGCCGGTCCGCAGCTGACCTATATCAAGCGCGAAATCCCGCTTTACGAAGTGCTCAGCGAGGACGGCCTGGCGCTCATAGAGAAGAATGCCGACACCGTGCTGGAGGAAGTCGGCATAATCTTCCGTGACGATCCCGAGGCGCTTGAGATGTGGAAGGCTGCCGGCGCAGATGTCCAGGGAGACCGTGTCCATTTCCCGAAGGGGTTGCCGCGTTCGCTGCTCAAGACCGCTCCGAAGCAGTACATCCAGCACGCACGCAATCCGGAGCGTTCGGTGCAGATCGGCGGTAATGCCACCGTCTTCGCGCCGGTCTATGGCCCCCCCTTCGTGCGCGACCTCGACGGCAACCGCCGCTACGCCACGATCGAGGATTTCCGCAACTTCGTGAAGCTCGCCTACATGGCGCCGTCCATTCACCATTCGGGCGGCACGGTCTGCGAGCCAGTTGACGTGCCGGTGAACAAGCGCCACCTCGACATGGTCTACAGCCACATCAAGTATTCCGACAAACCGTTCATGGGTTCGGTCACCGCCCCGGAGCGCGCGGAAGACACGGTGGCGATGGCAAAGATCGTCTTCGGCGACGATTTCGTCGAAAACAACACCGTCCTGACATCGCTCATCAACGCCAATTCGCCGATGGTGTTCGACGACACCATGCTTGGCGCGCTCAAGGTCTATGCGCGTCACAACCAGGCCTGCATCGTGACGCCGTTTATCCTTGCCGGGGCAATGAGCCCTGTCACCGTTGCAGGCACGTTGACGCAGGTTCTGGCCGAGGTGCTTGCCGGGGCTGCCGTGACGCAACTCGTACGGCCCGGCGCGCCGGTCCTGTTCGGCACGTTTGCGTCCTCAATCTCGATGCAGTCCGGCGCTCCAACCTTCGGTACCCCGGAGCCGTCGCTGGTTTCCTATGGCGCTGCGCAGCTTGCCCGCCGCCTTGGTCTGCCTTTCCGCACCGGCGGTTCGCTCTGCGCCTCAAAGGTTCCGGATGCGCAAGCGGCGTATGAAAGCGCCAACACGCTGAATTCCACCGTGCTGGCCGGCGCCAATTTCGTACTTCATGCTGCCGGCTGGCTCGAGGGCGGCCTCGCCTCCTGCTACGAGAAGTTCATGATGGACATTGACCAACTCGGCATGCAGCAGAAGTTCGCGGCTGGCGTCGATCTCTCGGAGAATGGTCAGGCCATGGACGCCATCCGGCAGGTCGGACCAGGCAGTCACTATCTCGGCTGCGACCACACGCAGGCCAATTTCCAGACAGCCTTCTATCGCTCGAATATCGCCGACAACAACTCGTTCGAGCAGTGGCAGGCCGAGGGCGAGAAGACCGCGCCGCAGCGTGCCAACGAGCTTGCCCGCCGCTGGCTGGATTCCTATGAGGCGCCCGCGCTCGATCAGGGCATCGACGAGGCTCTGCTGGCGTTCATTCGCGAGAAGAAGGACTCGATGCCTGACGCCTTCACTTGAAGAGAGCCCGATTCAGGCCGGGCTAAAGTGGCCAACATCATTCACAAGGAAGTCTGGCGCAGCGCATTCCGGGACTGACGTCTTTCGTCTCGTTCGGGCGTTGCTCAGTTCGTGTTCTGCGTGGCGTCCACGACCGGGTCGAACGGTGCGTCGCAGAGCGTCACGCCATCCACAGTGCTGCAATTGGTTGCTCCTTCCGGGACACCAGCGGCAATGTCTGCGTCGCTTGCCGGTACGGTCGGCGTGTTTGCCGCTGGAGCCTCGGGAGACACTGGCAGCGAAGTCTCGGCTGGCGCGGCGGTCATCAAGGCGCTCGCAGGGGCGAGAGGCACTGTGCCGGACGCCGGTTCTGAAGTGACCGTCGGCATCGAAGGCGGGGGCAGGGGAGCCTGCTGCATCTGCGTCGGCTGCGCGGCAACCGGTGCGTAGGAAACGTTCTGCGGCTCTGAAGAAGTGCAGCCGGCCAGTAGAATTATGCTGAGCGCCGGCGTCAGTCTGAAGGTCATGCTCGAACTCACGTTGAGCAGCGATGTTCCAGATTTCAGGTCCGATGACAAGGCTGCAAGCATGGAGGGGCCCGCTTCTTGAGCCACAAAATGTTGAACCGTGCATCGAGCAAGCCCCGGCGCTCAACGGCTGCTACCAAGGCGTCTCGCCGCTTGCCTCTACGAATTTCCCCGATACCGCGTTGTCGCCGAGCAGCGCATATTCTACTGGCAGCTTCGCGCCTTCTTCGGCGGTCATAAATCCTGTATGTCCCGTAAGGTCCGTCCTGACGTAACCTGGGCTGACGGAGTTCACGACGATCGCGGTATCGCGCAGTTCCTCGTTGAGCTGGACGGTCAGCATGTTGAGCGCGGCCTTCGAGGCGTTGTAGCCGATCAATCGTGCCGCATAGTAGGGCGACGCCGGATCGCCGTTGAGCGAGAGGGAACCAAGTGAACTCGACAGATTGACCACGCGGGCCGCGGGAGACCGTCGCAGGAGCGGCAACATCGCCTGCGTCACCGCGAGTGTCCCCACGAAGTTGGTGTCGAGGATACGGCGGACGGCCTCCGGCGAGGAGATGCTCGGTGGTCCGTCGGCAGCATCGACGATGCCCGCATTGTTGACGAGGATGTCGAGCCTGCCGTGCTCGGCGTCGATCTGTTCGGCGGCATCAGCGATGCTGGCTACGTCGTTGAGATCAATCCTGATGGCCTGTGCCGAAAGCCCCTCAGAGGCGAGTTGCCGCGCCGCCGCCTTACCCTTTTCGAGGTCACGTGCGCCGAGGATGACAAACGTTTCAACCTGCGCAAGCTGGCGCGCGATCTCCAGTCCAATGCCCCGGTTGGCTCCAGTGACGAGGGCGATGCGGTTGCTTGTGGTCATGGCGATATTCCCTGTTGGTATCAGCGATGGCCTAAGATATGAAGAATTATTCAGGTTTTGGATTCGCATATGGTTTCGAATGCGCCTCTCCATCTGAAACCCCGGAAACAGCCACGTCAGGCGCGTGCGGCGGCGACCCTCGACGCCATTTTCGAAGCGACCATTCAGGTTTTGCTGGTGGACGGTCCCCGTCGTCTGACGACGACACGGGTCGCGGAGAGAGCAGGCGTCTCGGTCGGCACGATGTACCAATATTTCCCGCACAAGCAGGCGCTGTTCTATGCTCTCAACGAGCGCTATCTCGATGCCTTGGCCGGTAAGGTCGAAGATGCCTGCCGGGCGCGGCACGGCGATCCCATCGACCGGATGGTGGAGGCGCTCGTGACGACCTACTGGAATGCCAAGACGGAGCGGCCCAACGTGACGCGGGCGCTTTACCGCTCAGTCGCCGAACTCGACAATGAGGCGTTGATCGAGGCCTTCGCCCGCCGCGCCGATGCCGCGACCGCCGCCATGTTCGCCACCGCTTCCGATGCCGCGTTCGAGGATCTGGCGACGGTCAATCTCACCCTGCTTACCACCATCTTTGGCGTGGTACGCAGTGTGTTCGAGCGCAATTTGCCGATAGCCGAAGCGGACGCGGTGCTGAGGCAGCTTGTCATGATGTGTGTCGCCTATCTGAAGGCTGCCAGGGTATCCGCCAGCGGCAGGCGTCGAGGCTCGGCCCAGTTGGCCGCTGCTTCGACATGATCGCTTACCTCGCCAGCGCGCTCGCCGCCCACGGCCTTATCCTGCGCGGCGGTTTCAACTTCGCGGCAGGCGAGGCCGTGCCGGTGAACTCTTCAGGGTTATCTGCAAAATCCGTGCTTCTGGTCGGACAGGCCGGTGATGCGCCGTGGCCGCACTACCTGCGCTGGAGGCAAGGGCAGCCGGCCGATCTCGCCAATCCGTTCGACACTTGGTCAAAGGAGGTCATCGGCGAGGTCGCAGCACGGTTCGGAGCACGCGCTGTTTCCCCTTCGGATCGCCCCTACCTCCCGTTCCAGCAATGGGCGATGCGCGCCGAAGGGTTGCGGCCGTCGCCGCTTGGTATCCTCATGCATCCCGAATACGGTCTTTGGCACGCGTATCGCGGCGCGCTGATCTTCGATGTTGAAATTGCGATTCAGGCGCCTCGCGAGGTGATTCACCTTTGCGATCTATGTATTGGAAAACCCTGCCTGAAATCCTGTCCGGTCGGTGCCTATTCGCATGCCGGCTTTGCCTATCAGGATTGTCTCGCTCATGTGCGTGGGCCGGCTGGCGGGGCATGCCGGAGCGGCGGCTGCCTCGACCGGAATGCCTGCCCAGAGGGAACGGCCTATCGTTACCGTGCCGACGAGCAGGCGTTCCACATGGCCGCGTTCATTCGCTGAGTGGTGCTGCTTACTCGTCCATCTCCTGGATCAGTCCGTAGAGATTGGTGCAGCGCGCGCCGGAACGGCAGTAGGCGAAGACCGGCCCTTCAAGTTCCTCAAGAGCCTCCGCCTGTTCGGCGACGTTCTGTTCCGTGATCTGGCCGCTGATCACAGGAATATAGCGGAACGCCAGGCCTGCCGCCTCCGCCGCCTGCCTTACGCTTTCGGCGGAAGGCTGGCCGGGCTGTTCTTCGTCCGGTCGGTTGCAGATGACACTCCGGAAACCTGCAGCCTTTACCGCCTCGATCTCATCGGGCGTGATCTGGCCGCTAACCGAATAATCTTCGCTGATCTGACGGAATTCCATGACTTGTCCTCGTAGGCAGGGGCGTTGAGCCACGGTTCTGCCACCGCTTTGCCGCCGGAGCAAGCAAAGCGGTTTCGCAAAAGGAGGCCTCAGCTTCCCAGGATAGCGCCCTTGATCGCACCGATGTTGTGGCGCATCAGGTCGATATAGGTCGCCGCGGGACCGTCAGCGCCTGACAGGGCGTCCGAGTAGAGCGTGCCACCAATCTTCAGCCCCGTCTCGCTGGCGATCTGCTCGATCAGCCTCTGGTTGGTGATGTTCTCGACGAATATGGCCGACGCCTTGTCATGCCGCACCTGTTCGATGAGCTTCGCCACGTCCGCAGCAGAGGCTTCGGCTTCCGTTGAAATGCCCTCCGGTGCGAGGAAGGTTATGCCGTATGCATTCTCGAAATAGCCGAATGCGTCGTGCGAGTTGATGATCGTGCGCTTGTCGGCGGGTATCGCCGCGATGGTATCCTTCACCTCCGCTTCCAGAGCGTCGAGCTTGTCCGAATACGCCGCCGCGTTGGTCTTAAAGGTGTCGCAGTCCTCCGCGTCTGCCGCGCAGAAGGCATCCGCGATGTTTTTCACGTAGATCTTGGCGTTGGCGATGGACTGAAATGCGTGCGGATCGATCGGGCCGTGGTCGTGGCCTTCATGGCCGTGGTCATCGCCTGCGTCATTCGCCTCGTGCGCGTGGTCGTCCTGCGCCTCGTGCGCGTGGTCGTCGTGCGATTCATGCTCATGCGCTTCCTCCTCCTCTTCGGTGGAGAGCGGTTGCACGCCTTTCGTCAGTTCGACAACTGCGGCCTTCGTCCCGCTGGCTTCCACCAGGCGCTTCAGGAAACCCTCGAAGTGCAGGCCGTTCACCAGAACGACATCCGCGGCGGAGACAGACGCCGCGTCGGCCGGCCGGGGTTCATAGACGTGAGCGTCGCCATCCGGCCCGACCAGCGTGGTCAGTTCAATTCGGTCGCCGCCGACATTTCTGGCGAAATCGCCGATGATGGAAAAGCTGGCGACCACGTTGAGCGGCTCTGCAGAATGGGCGGGCAGGGCGGTCAGCCCTGTTAATGTTATAACAGAAAACGCCGAAGCGAGCCGAATGTACGGTTTCATGGTTTCTCCTTTTCAGGCTGTGCGGTGTCGGTGGCGGTTGATGCGGGCGCGCAGCACGCCGCGCGGTCCGGTGATGATCGAGAAGAGATAGGCGGCGCCGGCCGACAGGATGATCGCCGGGCCGGATGGTAGCGCTGCATGATAGGAGATCAGCAGTCCAGCCACGCATGCGGCGAAACCTATGGCGAGCGCCAGCAGGCACATCGTCCAGACGCGGTTTGTCCAGAAGCGCGCCGCCGCGGCGGGCAGCATCATGAGGCCGACGGAAAGCAGCGTCCCGAGCGCCTGGAAGCCGCCCACAAGGTTTAGCACGACCAGGCCCAGGAAAATGAAATGCACCGGCGTGCCAAGTCGGCTCACCGAGCGCAGGAAGAGCGGATCGAGGCATTCGGCCACGAGCGCGCGCCAGAAGACGGCCAATGTCAGGAGAGTCACGGCGGCAATCGAGGCGATCAGGCGCAGAGCCTCGTCGTTCAGGGCGAGTACCGTCCCGAACAGCACATGCATCAGGTCGACACTCGATCCGCGCAGGGAAACGATCATGACGCCCAGCGCGAGCGAAATCAGATAGAAGGCGGCCATCGACGCGTCCTCCTTCTGGATCGTGAACCGCGACACAGCCCCCGCGCCCATTGCGACGATGACGCCGGCAATCAGCCCCCCAACCGTCATGGGTATGATTTCAAGCCCGTAGAGCAGGAAGCCGACGGCGGCTCCCGGCAGGATCGCGTGCGCCATTGCATCGCCGGCCAGACTCATGCGCCGCAGCATCAGGAAAACGCCGACCGGACAGGAGGAGAGCGCTAGCATGAGCGAACCGGCGAGTGCGCGCTGCATGAACCCGAATTCAACGAAGGGAGCGATGAAGAAATCGTACATGGTCACGCAGCCCTCGGGCCGTGACTATGATGGTCATGATCATGGCCGGCATGGACATGACCCTCGTGACCTACCCCGTGATCATGAGCCTGGCCGTGCATGGGTTCGCACCACGGCGCATCGTCATGCCAGGCCTCGTCGAAGCGGCGGGCTTTCAGCAGGTTTTCCGGCGTCAGGACTTCGGTGGTCGCACCCCACGCGACCGGACGGCGCGCCAGCAGCAGCGTTTCGGGGAAATTGTCCCGGACCAGATCGAGATCGTGGGCAACCACGAGTACGGTGCGGTCCTCGCCGTGCCAGCGCTTGATCAGCGCGACAAGATCCCTGACAGTCCTTGCGTCGATCGCGTTGAACGGCTCGTCGAGCAGGATGATATCGGCATCCTGAACCAGAACGCGCGCGAAAAGGGCGCGTTGCAACTGGCCTCCTGAAAGCGTGTCGAGCGTCCGGCCTTCGAAGCCTTCGAGCCCAACTCCCATCAGGGCCTGTTTCACGCGCGCCTTGTCCTCGGACGTGAAGCGGCCAAGCAGCCCGCGTTTCGGCCACAAGCCCATCGAAATCAGATCGATCACGCGTGCCGGAAAGCTGCGGTCCAGTTCGGATTGCTGCGGAAGATAGGCAACCGTCGCCCCCGAAACCACGACGCTCTGGCCTGCCATCGGCTTCAGTACGCCGACGATTCCCTTCATCAGGGTCGACTTTCCCGAGCCGTTCGACCCGACGATGGCCGTCAGCGATCCCTGCTTCACCGTTCCGTTGAGGTGGTGAACCGCCGGATGATCGTGATAGCCGAGCGTTAGATCGCGAAAGGTGAGGGCGGGTTCCGCCATGGTCGTGGGCTGCTCCGGTGAAGGGCTTTTGGGTATGTGATGTTATTACATTAGTCAATTGGCGAGCGTCGGGAAAAATGCGTTTGCACCTGTTGGTGGTGTGTCTCGGGGGATCGCGTCGATGTTTTGACGCCTGCGACTTGCCTTTTGCTCCAGCGGGACCTTATGGAGAGCCCGCAACTCAGGAAGGGAATGCCAAATGACCATTCGCCGCATCGATGTCGGGGCTCGCATGAGCGCCATCGTCATCCACAACAACACCGTGTATCTCGCAGGCCAGGTCGGCGAAGGTAAAACCGTCGCCGAGCAGACGAAGGATTGCCTGGCTCAGGTCGACGCGCTGCTCGCAAAGGCCGGCACGAACAAGTCGAAGATACTGCAGACGATCATCTGGCTTTCGGACATGTCGACTTTCGACGAGATGAACGCCGTCTGGGATGGCTGGGTCGATCCGGCCAACACGCCGGCGCGGGCCACGGGCGAGGCAAAGCTCGCTGCGCCGAAATACAAGGTCGAGATCATCGTGACCGCTGCGCTGGATTGATCGTAGCGCGCTCTGTTACGTTGAAAACGGCCGCTGCGTGCGGCCGTTTTCTTTTGGAGGTGGGCTGTGCTTGCGGGGAGCGGACAGAAAAATCTTCACACACCCCCAAGGATCGCCGAAAAGCCTTCGTCCAACAGGTCAAATGATGCCGATGATGCTGGATGAAATCGAGCCTTCCGATCTCGATCTGATCGGCCAGGCCCGCAACGGGGATGGAGAGGCTTTCGGCAAGCTTGTCGAGAGGCACTACAATTTCATCCATCGCGTTGCGTGGCGTTGGTCGGGCCGAAAGGCCGACGCGGAAGACATCGCGCAGGAGGTCTGCGTTCGGCTTGGCCGCACAATCCGCACCTATCGCGGTGGCGGCGCCTTCACCACCTGGCTTTACGCCATGACGATGAATGCCGCCCGCGACCTGATGCGCAAGTCTGCCCGGGAGTCGGCCAAGGCCGAAGCTTTCGGCGTTCATGCCCTGATAGAGGGGCAGGGCGCGCAGGAGCCGGACGACCAGGCGGAGCGGCTTTGGATGCAGGTTCGCAAGCTGTCCGACAAGCAGCGCGATGCCGTGCTTTTGGTTTACGGAGAGGGACTGAGCCATTCGGAGGCAGCGGACGTGATGTCCTGCGCCGAGGCGACAGTGTCCTGGCACATCCATGAAGCGAAGAAACGGCTGAAGGTACTGATGCTTTCGGCTGAGGAAGATTGACCATGGTCGATGACAACGAACTCAAGCGACTGGCGGGACTGAAGGCTCCCGCTCCGGGCGCCGAGGCCAAGGCCCGGGCGATTGCGGCCGCCATGCAGGCCTTCCAGGAAAAAGAGTCACTCGCGCCCAAAGGATCGGAAGCGGGCCATCGTCTCACGGATCGTCTGAGGGAGATCTGGAGAGAGATGATGCAGAAGAAGATGCTCGCCGCGCCGGCGCTGACCGGCCTGATCGCGCTGCCGGTGGCCGGCTACACGGCTTTCTACCTGATGCAGGATGCCGGCCGCTTCGCGGGCAATTCGCCTGCCGAGAGCACAGCCGTGCGCCAGGAAAGCAGCAAGGTCGAAGGCGATACCTTCCAGGCCGCTCCGAAACCGGAATCCTCCACCCCGCCCCAGCAGATGGGCGAGGCCGAGATTGGCCGCGGCATAGCGATGCCCGCGCCGGCTGCCGAACCGCCGGGCCGCGTCGGCGTTGTCCCCGGCTCAACCGCAAGCTCCAAGTTGATGGCCGACGAGGCCTCGCGTGGTGTCGCGCCGTCGATGGACGCCGCGCCGCCAGAGGCCGAAGACCGCGAGCGCTTTGCCGAGTTCAAGACCAATCCGGTTCGCTCGGCCGCAACCGATCCGGTTTCGACGTTCTCGATCGACGTCGATACGGCTTCCTATTCCTTCGTGCGCCGTTCGCTGAAGGAAGGCTATCTGCCGCAGGCAGACACGGTCCGCGTCGAGGAGATGGTCAACTATTTCCCCTATGACTGGCAGGGACCTTCCAGCGCCGCAACGCCGTTCAACTCGACGGTCACCGTCATGCCGACGCCCTGGAACCAGCACACGAAGCTCATGCATGTCGCCATCAAGGGCTACGACGTGCAGGCGGCCGAGCAGCCGCAGGCGAATCTCGTTTTCCTGATCGACGTATCGGGCTCGATGAATGCCTCCGACAAGCTGCCGCTCCTGCAGTCGGCGTTTCGCCTTCTGGTGACCAAACTCAGGCCCGACGACACCGTGTCCATCGTTACCTATGCCGGAGAGGCGGGCACCGTTCTCGAGCCGACGAAGGTTTCGGAACGAGCGAAGATCCTTTCTGCCATCGACAATCTGCGGCCTGGCGGCACCACGGCTGGCGAGGCGGGCATCAAGGAGGCCTATCGGCTCGCACAGCAATCCTTCGTGGAGGGTGGCGTCAACCGTGTCATGCTTGCCACCGATGGCGACTTCAATGTCGGCCAGACCGACGATGACGACCTCAAGCGCCTGATCGAAAGCGAACGCAAGTCGGGTGTGTTCCTGTCCGTCTTCGGCTTCGGTCGTGGCAACCTCAACGACCGGATGATGCAGGAGATCGCGCAGAACGGTAACGGCACCGCCGCCTATATCGACACGTTGGCGGAAGCCGAGAAGGTTCTGGTCGAGGAATCTTCCTCGACGCTCTTCCCCATCGCCAAGGACGTGAAGATTCAGGTCGAGTTCAATCCGGCTGCGATCTCGGAATACCGGTTGATCGGCTACGAGACCCGGGCGCTCAACCGCGAGGACTTCAACAACGATCGGGTGGATGCCGGCGAGATCGGTTCCGGCCATTCCGTAACCGCCATCTACGAAATCACGCCAAAGGGCAGCCCTGCGCAGACCATTGACGACCTGCGCTACGGCGAGGCCTCGACCAACAATGGCGGCATTGCCAATGCGGATGAGTATGCGTTCGTGAAGATCCGCTACAAGCTGCCGACGGAAGACGTCTCGAAGCTGATCACCAAGCCGGTGACCAAGGTCAACGACGTCGCCTCCTTCGAGGCTGCCGATGCCGACCAGCGCTTCTCGGTCGCCGTCGCAGCGTTTGGACAGAAGTTGCGCGGTACCGCCCAGACTGCGTCCTACAGCTATGACGACATCATGAAGATTGCCACTGCCGCCCGGGGATCGGACCCCTTTGGGTACAGGTCCGAATTCCTCTCGCTCGTGCGCCTTGCCTCGGCGCTCGACAGCGGAAAGCAGTAGTGGCGATGACGGTCGTGTCCTTTCAGATTGGATTGTTCTGAACCGGGGACACGGCCGATGGGCGGGTGAGGCAGGCCGGCGGAGGCGGGGGCTTTCCGCCGGCCTTTTTTGCGTGCAGAACGCGTCCATGAGCAGGCAGGCAGACGAGTGGGATATCGAGCGCACGGGCCTGCGCTCGCTTTCGTCGCGAGAGATCAAGCGGTTCTGGGACGGCTATGTCGCCTTCCGCAAGCCCGTCGAAATCGCGCATGGCAGCCTCTGGTCGCGCTGGCGTGCAGTATCCGACGACCTGGTCATATCGATCTATCTCACGAACCGAAGCGTCGGCGTGTTCGTGCGGGGACAACGGGGCGAGCGCTACAGGACAACGGTCGAACGGCTGTCGGCCTACGAGCCCGGACTCGGGATCGCTCTTGGGGCAAGCCTGCGTGGCTACAAAGGCTGCTGCTATCTCAGCAACCATCCCCTTGCCGCGACCGATCCCTCAAGCTGGCCGAAAGGCTACGCATGGCTTGCCGAACGCGAGGAGCACTACCACCGCACGCTCGCAGAATTGCCGAGCGGTGACGCCTAGCCGCGCCGCCTGCGCCGTCCTTCGCCGGCATTCTGGCCCGAGCCGCTCTGGTCGGCGGTCTTGTTGCGCAGAGGGCCGATGCGCCCGACGATCGTCTCCACTGTCGGACGTTCCTGCTTAACGTGGCTGTCCAGCGCCTTCCTCATGGCGGCGAGGTGGGCGAAGGATGTGCCGCAGCAGCCGCCAATGATTTTCGCGCCGGAGTCGACGGCAAGCCGCACATAGTCCGACATCAGTTCAGGGGTTCCGGAGTAGTGGATCTCCGTTCCGCGAAATTCGGGAATGCCGCAATTTCCCTTCACGATGACTGTCGCGTCCGGTTTCTCAACCGTCATGTCGAGCAGGGAAGACAGGATATCGGATGCGCCGACGCCGCAATTCGCGCCGACTGCAACCGCCTTTTCTGCCAGCCCGTCCGCGACGTGATGGACGTCCTTCGGCGCCAACCCCATCATCGAGCGGCCGGCCGTATCGAAGGAGAATGTATAGGTATAGGGCATGCCGACCTTGATGGCAGCCTCGGCTGCAGCCTTTGCCTCGTCCGGAGCGGACATCGTTTCGATCCAGGCAATTTCGGCGCCGCCGTCCTTCAGGCCCCTGATCTGCTCGGCAAAGGCTTCGACGGCCTCGTCATAGGTCATCGCGCCAAGCGGTTGCAGCAGTTCGCCCGTGGGCCCGACCGAGCCGGCGACGATCACCTTGCGGCCGGCCTTGTCTGCAACGTTGCGGGCAATCTCGGCGGCGCGCTTGTTCAATTCATGGACGCGATCCTGCGCATGGTGAAGCTTCAGCCGGTGGCGCGTCCCGCCGAAGGAATTGGTCAGGATGATGTCGGCGCCTGCGTCGACGAAATTCTGGTGCAGCGCCGCGATCTTTTCCGGATCGCTTTCGTTCCACAGTTCCGGCGCCTCGCCGGAGGCAAGCCCCATGTTGAAAAGGTTCGTGCCTGTCGCACCATCGGCGAGGAGCACGCCCTTTTCAGCCAGCAGATCGTCAATCGGATTTTTCATGGGAGCGGGGCCTTCGAGGCGTTTCTTTAGATAAGGATATAAGCAAGTCTTTATGTCCGGTCAATCTAGAGGGTGCTGTAGTTTCCTTCGGCGAGTTGCCGTGCATGGCTGGCCGCCTCATGCGGATTGATGTCGGCGGCGCGGATCAGATTATCAAAATGTCTCGTCAGAGTACGCACGGGTTCGGTGGCATTCAGCACGAGATACATGTCGCCGACATAGATTGCCGCGCGAAACGGTCCGAAGATCGTATACGGCACCGAATAGCGGAGCCGGCCGTCATAGAGAAACAGCCGGAATGTCGGGTAGAGGTCGTCCAGCAGTTCCGCCATATGGGTAAGTTGCGCCCTTCGGTCATTGTCGGGAAAGCCGGCCCAGACTCCAAGGCCGCGCGCGAAGATCTCAAGTGTGTGACGCGGCATGCAGACCTCCATGTCGGTCTCGGGCCGGCGGTTGTAGTCGATGCGGTATTGCGTTTCGTCGGCCTGAAGCTCGCGGCTGCGGTTGGAGATATCCGCCTCGTAGTCGATCAGCGCTTGCGTGCGCAGCAGGTCCGGGATACCCGCCGGCACATATCTGATCTTCGTGCCGGCAGCCTCCGCATGCCACCTTGCAAGAAGCGTCCTGTCGAAGGCACCGGAACCTTCCTCGATTTCGAAGCTCTGCCGTATCTCGCCCGTCAGCCCCTCGTCCTGGCTTAGGCCCATCAGCCAGTCCAGCGAGACTTTGCATTCGGTTGCGATGTTGAGCAGCGTCTCCGCCCGCGGCAGTCGTGTCGAAGCGCCCGAGAGCAGTTGCGACAGGGCAGACCGATCGATCCCGACCGCGGCTGCGAATTCCGACTGGTTTCGCTCCGAGCGCTGCAACAGCAGCTTCAGGCGCTCGCGGAAGACATCCGACAGGTCGCGTTTATCCATCAGGATTCATATTCTCCAACATAGCGAAATCAGCGGTTTTCTCGGAACGTCAATCTTCCGCAGTGTTTACAATTCATAGCACATGCGGATTTTGGTGCGCAAATTCTACATTTTGTTCACATTGTCGCGTTGAGCCGGCGCAACACTCCTGACACAATGCTGTCAGGAATCGCGAGGTTCCTGACTCGGGTGGTCGGGCGCATGCATAAGAAGAAAAGGGTCAATAGCGGGAAATCAGCTGTCGTAGAGTGGCCGACAGTTGTTCTGATAGGGGCATGTTACGCTGCCTGGGTGGGGGCAGCGATCTTTTTCTGGCCGGACTATCCCCTGCTTGCGGTCATCGTGCTTGGCATCGTGCTCGCCATGCAGTCGTCACTGATGCATGAGGCTTCGCACGGGCACCCCACGCGCAAATGCTGGGTCAACGAGTTGCTGGTCGGTCTTCCGATCGGGCTGGTCTATCCGTACCGTCGCTTCAAGTCGTTGCATCTACGCCATCATGCCGACGAGCGGCTGACGGATCCCTTCGACGACCCCGAGAGCTACTACAAGGCGCTCTGGCATCATCGGCAGCTTCCGGCTGCTCTCAAATGGGTTCTTGCAGTCAACAACACGATGGCAGGCCGGTTCATCCTCGGCCCTTGGCTTGGCAGCGCCGGCTTTCTCGCGACGGATGCGAAGCTTCTGCTGGAAGGCGACAAGGCCGTTCGCAGGGCGTGGCTTCTGCATGGCGCCGGCCTCGCGATTGTGCTTCCCGTCATCCAGTTCGGCTTTGGAATTCCGCTCTGGCTCTACGTACTTGGGCCGGTGTGGCTCGGGCAGTCGCTGATATCGGTGCGCACCTTCGCGGAGCATCAGTGGTCCGAGCGGCCAGACGGTCGCACGATCATCGTAGAGCGGTCGCCCTTCGCTTTGCTGTTCCTCAACAACAACCTGCATCTCGTCCACCACAAAAGCCCGAACGTCGCATGGTACAAGCTGCCGGGTCTGTTCCGCGAGAAGCGCGAGCAGTGGGTGGCGATGAACGACGGCTACGTCTTTCCTGGCTACTTCGCGCTATTCCGGGCCTATGCGCTCAAGGCGAAGGAGCCGGTGGTGCACCCCGTACTGCGGCGCACCCGAGAGCATGGTCGCGCCTTCGCCCCGCGAATCCGGGCGCACAACCTGTCGGGCATGGGGACAGCGCCGGTGCCCGCCGAGCCGCCGAAGGAATAGGCGCCTTCGTCTTGCCGCACCAATGGTGAGCAGCGCATAAGGGCGCCATGACCGAGTTCATCGCCGCCCTTCCCATGTATGATTGGCCCGAAACGCGGGAAGCGGTCGACGCGCAATGGGCAAAAATCCGTGCCAATTTGCTGGCTGAAGGCATTGAAGCGCCGCAACATCTCGTGCGCCGCAATGCAGACATGCCCGCCGTGCCGGGGGGAATTCTGGACCGGTCCGGCAAGGTGATCGCGCCAGACCCTGCCACGCTGCCACCCGATGACCTGGACCTGCCGACCCTCTGGCGTCATCCGAAACTGCTTTTCGGCCAGACATGCTGGGGGCCGATGATGCAGGAGCTGCTGTTTCTTGACGTTGCCGTACTCGACCAGCCCGACTACTCAGACGTCCTCGGTGGGGCCGGCACGCGCTACCGCAGCGCCATCGTCATGCGGCGTGATCAGAACAGAGCAGGGCCGGATCGAACAGGAGATGTCGCGCCCCCCGAAGACGGGACAGCCTTTCTGCCGTTCGATAGGTTGGCCGGCAAGCGCCTCGCCTACAATGAGCCGCACTCCTGGTCGGGCGTGCTCGGGTTGCAGCGCGATCTCGGCCTGGCCGGGCAATCTGCCATTGTCCTCGCCGACCAGCTTCAAACCGGCGGGCACCGTCTCTCCATCCGCGCAGTTGCAGAAGGCCTTGCCGACTTCGCCGCCATCGACTGCCGGACATGGGACCTCGCGCGGCGCTTCGAGCCGGCTGCGGATGATCTTCAGGTCGTCGGATGGACGGCGCTGCAGCCAGGCCTGCCCTACATCTCGTCCAAGGGGCTGTTTTCGCTGCACCCGCGTATTCGGCGCGCGCTCAAGCCGCCGCGGGACGTTGTGGCGCTGCGCGCGCGGCTGCTGGCCAGCGGCATAGCGCGCGCGGAGGACCTGCTAGGCACATCCGAGGCACAGATCACGGCAATCGAGGCGCGGATCGGCCCGCTGCCGCGTTCCTACCGGTCGATCCTTGCCCTCCTTGGCAACGGCGCCGGAACGCTTGTGCGCGATGATACCGAGCTTTATCTGCCCGATCTCGGTCCGCTCAACGCCCGCTCGCGAGACAGTTACTTTTCTTCTCTGCAGGCGGGGGTGGACCACGAACCGCTGCCAGACAACGCCTTTTTCATCTCCGGCCAGCAGCGCATCTACGAGAGCTTTGTCATCGCCGATGGCAGCGATGATTGCCCGGTTTCGGCCTATACCGAGGACTTCAGGTGGCTGGACAGTTACCATTCCAGTGTGTGGGACTGGATCATGGAGATCGTTCGCGATGCCGAGTTCGATCTCGCGCTGGGAAACGCACCAAAGACACCCACGCTCATCACGTGATCGCGATTATGCAACCGATTGCTTGTCCCGTACGTTAATGGCGCAATGGAGAGGGGTATGGAGGTAGTCATGCCCGAACAGGTACTTTTGCCGATTGTCGGCATTCTTGGCCCGCTATTCGTGGCCACCATTGCAGCTTATCTGCTGCTCAACCGCGATGACACGCATACGCGCGGGAATCATCGGTTCTGAGCAGCAACCGTCTTCTGACCTGAAGAGCCGTCGGCTTCCCTGGCCGGCGGTTCTTCGTTTTTAGCGCAAGCGCGAGTCGAGCGGATAGGTCGACAGCTGCTGGTATCCGGCCTCGGTGATGAGGATCTGCTCCTCGATCTTCACGCCTTCATGCCCGCCAAGCCGGCCGATATAGCTTTCGACGCAAAGCACCATGCCCGGCTGCGGCGCCCCGTCGGGAGTGTCTTCGGTCCAGTCGGCGGCATGCGGCAATGTTGGATATTCGTCCGCCAGCCCAACACCATGATAAAGAACGCCGTAGCGCGTCGGGAAACAGTCCGGCGGGGGAACCTTCGATCGTTCGACCAGCTCGCGAAATCCGGTGCCTGGCTTCATCAATTCCGTATTGTGCGCGATCTGGTCAGCGGCGATGCGAAACAGGTCGCGCTGTTCGTCGGAAGGCTCGCCGTTGCCGCACAGCCACGTACGCGATAGGTCGGCGCAGAAGCCGTAAGGGCCGATCAGATCCGTGTCGAACGCTACGAGCTCGCCAACCTCGATCTTCCGCGATGAGCATTCCTGGAACCATGGATTGGTGCGCGGGCCCGACGAAAGCAGGCGCGTCTCGATCCACTCGCCGCCGCGCGCGATGTTGGCGCGATGCAGTTCGGCCCACAGTTCGTTTTCGCTTATGCCGGGTTTCAGCGCAGCTTCCATCTCGGCCATGGCCGCCTCGCAGGACACGATGGCGCGGCGCATCGCGAGAATCTCGTCCGGCGACTTGATCAAGCGCGCGTTCTCAATGACCGCTTCGCCATTGCCGACCACAATCCCGTATGTGGCAAGAGCCTCCACGCCTTCCGGGTTCAGGTGATCCACGGCGATGCGCTTGTTGCCGCCGCCATGCTGATGCACGAGGTCTGCGATGCCGGCGGACCAGCGTCGAACTTTCATCTCTGTCAGCTCGCCGCCATAGAGATACATCCACGAGACGGCGGGTCGCACTTCGTCCACTACGCCCGTGTGATCCGATAGGCTCGCAGGAGAAATAATCGAACAGCACGACCGGTCCCTCGGTCGCGACGAAGCAATGGCGCGTAGGGTTATGCGCCACCCAGAGCTGCATGTTGGTCGAGTCGGTCGCATAACGGATGTTGACGGGATCGTAGAGCAGGGCGCCCGCGTAGTCTCGGCGCTTGAGCTCGGCCCGGATGCGCTCCAGCCGATACCGTCGCATCGCTGGCAGATCAGGCGCGGCGATCCCGGCAGCGGCCCATTCTCCCTCGGCCGTTTCGCCATAACCGAGCACGTGCTGGTTCAGCGCCGCCGCCTTTTCCCGCGCCTGCCTGCGCCGGCTTTCGACATCGATCTCGCCCTCCGGCTCGAAGGGCATGATCTTGCGATGGCGGCCGAAGGTAGTTGCGGGACTGTCCATCCGTATCGCGGTTCCGTCCGGTCAGGGCATCAACTGTCCGCCATTGACTTCCAGAACCTGCCCGATCACGTAGCCGGACATCGCTTCCGAAGCGAGGAAGAGATATGCGCCAACGCAGTCTTCCGCCACGCCGAGCCGGCCTTGCGGCACGGTTTTAAGCATGGCCTCCAGCATTTCGGGTGTGGAGTAGCGCTCGTGGAAGGGAGTGGTGATGACACCGGGCGCAACCGCGTTGACGCGAATGCGCGACCCGATCAATTCTTTCGCCATGCCGCGTGTAGCATTCGAAACGAACGCCTTTGACGAGGCGTAAAACCCGGCACCCGGTCCGCCGCCGTTGCGCGCTGCGATCGAGGTGGTGTTGATGATAAACCCGCCATTTTCCTTCAGATGGGGAACCGCAGCCTTCGTGGCGGAAAATACCGAACGCGCGTTGAGGTCCATGATCGCGTCATAGTCGGCGTCCGTCGCGTCCTCCCAGCGCACCCGCTTCAGCAGGCCACCCGCATTGTTGATGAGCCCGTCGAGCCCACCCAGCAAATCTGCCGCCTCGTCAACGACCCTCTTGACTTCGTCAGATCGGGAAAAGTCGCCCTGCACGAGATGCACAGTTCCGCCGGCGTTGCGGATTTCCTCCGCGAGGTCTTCGGCAGGAGCCTTGCTTGCATTGTAGTGCGCGGCCACTGTTGCGCCTTGGTCTGCGAATGCACGGGTGAGCGCCGCGCCGATCCCGGTCGAAGCCCCCGTTATCAGTACCGACTTGCCGGCCAGGTCAGGAATTTTCAGCGCCGTTTTTTCCATCTGCGTTTCCCCTTTTGCGTCGGCCGGTTCGTGAGCGGGTGTCGTTCCCGGGTCATCGCGACCTGCGGGACCTTTTGGGCTGGGCCTCGGGCCTGGCTCTGATGCGCATGGCCTTGCCTTCGTGCTGCTCGACCTCGAACGCCCCGGTTTTGATCACCAGATCGCTGAGCTTGCGGAAGCCGTACGTCCGGGAATCGAAATCCGAAGCGAGATTGGCTAGTCGGTTACCGACTGCGCCGAGAGGCACCCAGCCATCCTCGGTGTCCATCTCGTCGATCGCCTTCTTGATGATCGGCACTGCGGCACTGAGCTGTTGCAATGGTTTGGCCGCTGCTTGCGGCCCCTGGGCATTGCCTGGAACTGTCGGTCGCAGGTTTTCTATGTAGGTGAAGCGGCTGCATGCCTGTCGGAAGCTTTCCGGCGTTTTCTGCTCCCCGAAGCCGTAGACATCGATGCCTTCTTCGCGAATGCGCGAGGCAAGACGGGTGAAGTCGCTGTCGGAAGACACCAGGCAGAAGCCCTCGAACCGTCCGCTGTGCAGCAGGTCCATCGCATCGATCACCATGGTGATGTCCGATGCGTTCTTGCCCTTGGTGTAGGCGAATTGCTGCTGCGGGTTTATGGCATGTTTTGCCAGCACCTTTTCCCATGCCTTGGAATGAGAGCTGGAGAAGTCGCCATAGATACGGCGCACGCTCTCCATACCGTACTTGGCGATCTCCTCGAACAGGCTTTCGGCCACGCTGGCCGCAACGTTGTCGGCGTCTATCAGGACGGCGAGGCGAGGGGATCTGGGTTCGCTGGGCATGCTTTACGCTAACATGCCAGCCATGCATGCGTCACGTCACGAGCGCATCTTCTCGCCGCTCGGGTCGAAAGGCGGCTCGACATTGATGCGCGCCGGACGGCGATGGCCCAGGATCTCGATCTCGAACATGCCCTCGCTCTCGTTTTCGGCAAGCGCGGCCGGCACATAGCCCTGCGCCATCGACTTGCCGACATAGTGCGCAAAGCCGCCCGAAGTGACCCAGCCCACCACGCGCCACTCGCCGTCGGTGATGCCGCGCACGGCGGACGCGCCAGTCGCCGCGGTAGAGCCGCGCGCTTCCTTGCCCGTTGCATCGAAACGCGGCGCTCCATAGCCGTGCGGCTTTTCGACCGTGCCGTAGTCCGTTGAAACTTTCGCCCATATCGGCTCGTCGCCCATCACGTCGGCGTCCAGCGCATCGACGATCAACGAGACCCGGCGAAGTTTGCCTTCCCCGGCCTGCTCCTTGGCTGCTGCCTCGCGACCGATGAAGTCGTTCTTTTCCAGCTTGATGAAGCGGTCCATGGCGCCTTCGAACGGGCCGTAGATCGGCCTGAGTTCGCGGAACCATGTCGGGAAGTTCTTCTCCAGGCGCATGGAGAGCAGGGCGCGCATGCCGAAATCGACAATGCCGAATTCCTCGCCAGCTTCCTTGATCGATCGGTAGACGAGGCGCTCATATGCCGGCTCCATCCAGATCTCGTAGCCGAGGTCGCCGGTATAGGTGATGCGGTTGACCATGCATGGTGCGCCGCCGACCGCCATCTCGCGGAAGTCCATGAACCGGAAGGCCTTTGAGGAAACGTCGACATCGACCAGTTTCGCCAGCAGCTTCTGGCTGTCCGGGCCGGCGATCGAAAGGCCAACCAGCGTCTGGTCGAAGCGGTGGATGCGTACGCTTCCATCCTTCGGCAGGTGCTTCTCGAACCAGCGCATGTGGTATTTCTGCGCCGCCGAGGATCCCCATATCATGAACCGCTCGTCGCCGGTCTTGGCAATCGTGAAGTCGCCGATCAGCTTGCCGCGCTCGTTCAGCATCGGGGTCAGCACGATGCGGCCCTTCTTCGGCATGCGGTTGGTCATGAGACGATTCAGGAAATCCTCCGAACCGGTTCCGCTGACTTCATATTTGGCGAAGTTGGCGATCTCGGTGACGCCGACCCTTTCGCGCACGGCGCAGACTTCGGCGCCGACATGCTCGAAATCGTTGGAACGGCGATAGGAGACAACATCCTTCGGCTCCGTGCCCTCAGGCGCGAACCAGAGTGGCGTCTCCAGTCCCCAGCTGTCGCCCATCACGGCGTTCTGGGCGATCATCGTGTCATAGAGCGGCGTCGTCTGCGCCGGGCGCGCGGCCGGCAGTTCCTCGTTGGGGAAGCGGATCGAGAACCGGCGCGAATAGTTTTCGCGCACCTTCGCGTTTGTATAGCGAAGTGTCGCCCATTCGCCGAAGCGCGCGACATCCATGCCCCATACGTCGAAGCCTGGATCGCCGTTCACCATCCAGTTGGACAGCGCAAGCCCGACGCCGCCGCCCTGGCTGAAGCCTGCCATCACGGCGCACGCCACCCAGTAATTCGTCAGGCCCTGAACCGGACCGACCAGCGGGTTGCCGTCAGGCGCGAAGGTGAACGGCCCGTTGATGATCTGCTTGATGCCGGCCTTCTCGATACCGGGGAAATGCTTGAAGCCGATTTCCAGCGACGGCGCGATGCGGTCTATGTCGGGCTGAAGCAGTTCGTGGCCGAAATTCCATGGCGTCTCGACGGGAGACCAGGGCTTGCATGCCTTCTCGTAGGTGCCGAGCAGCACGCCGTTGCGTTCCTGGCGCGTATAGATTTCGCCCTTGAAGTCGAGCACGCCGACCATCTCGCGGCCTGTCGTCTTGTTGAACTCCTCGACCTCCGGCATCGGTTCGGTCAGCAGGTACATGTGCTCCATCGCGAGCAGCGGCAATTCGATGCCGACCATGCGGCCGACCTCGCGCGCCCAAAGCCCGCCGCAGTTCACGACATGCTCCGCCTTCACGGTGCCCTGTTCGGTCACCACGTTCCAGGTGCCGTCGGCCTCCTGCGTCAGTTCGATGACGCGGTTCCTCAGCACGATCTCCGCGCCCAGCTTCCTGGCCGCCTTGGCATAGGCATGCGTCGTGCCCGAAGGGTCGAGATGACCCTCGACCGGATCCCACATCGCGCCGACGAAGTTCGTCTCGTCCATCAGCGGAAACATCGCCTTCGCTTCCGAGGGCGTGATCAGTTCGGTGTCCATGCCGAGATAGCGGCCCTTGGCGTGCGCAAGGCGCAGGAAGTCCATGCGTTCGGGCGTGTCGGCCAGCATCACGCCGCCGGTCAGGTGCAGCGAACAGGACTGGCCGGACAGTTCCTCCAGCTCCTTGTAGAGCTGCACGGTATAGGCCTGCAGCTTGGCGACGTTGGGATCGCCGTTAAGCGTGTGGAACCCGCCCGCGGCATGCCATGACGAGCCCGAGGTCAGTTCGGAACGCTCGATCAGCATGACATCGGTCCAACCGGCGCGCGCCAGATGATAGAGCACCGAGCAACCGACGACGCCGCCGCCTATCACAACCGCCTTTGCGTGGGATTTCATGTGGTTAGGTCCGTTAGTAGCGAAAATGATTCGGGTGGATGAGGATGGAGGTCAGAAGTCCGTCGGCGCGCCGCCTTCGGCCTTGCGCTTCTCGACGAAGGCGTTGATTTCTTCTTCGATCGCGGGGTCTATCGCCGGCTTCTCGTAGGTGGCGAGCCGTTCCTTCCAGACGCGGTTGGCGCGCTCCATGGCCGTCGGCCTGCCCGCTTCGGCCCATGTCTCGAAATTGCGCCAATCGGAAATGACGGGCGAATAGAACGCGGTCTTGTAGCGCGACTGGGTATGCGGCGTGCCGAAGAAATGCCCGCCCGGACCGACATCGCGGATGGCGTCCACGGCAAGCGCATCCTCCGAAAGATCGAGCGGCTCCAGGAACTCCGCCACCATCTGCAGGAGATCGATGTCGATGATCATCTTTTCGTAGGAGCAGCGCAGTCCGCCCTCCAGCCAGCCGGCGGCATGCAGGACGAAATTCGCACCGCCCTGTATGAGCCCCCAGAGCGAGAATACGCTTTCATAGGCAGCCTGCGCGTCCACCGTGTTTGCCGCGCAGACATTGGAGCTGCGGTATGGAATTCCATAGCGCCGCGCGAGCTGCCCGCCGACGATCTGTGCCTTCATGTATTCCGGCGTGCCGAAGGCGGGCGCACCCGACTTCATGTCCACATTGGAGGTGAAGCCGCCATAGCCGACAGGCGCACCCTTGCGCACCATCTGGGTGAACGCGATGCCGGCCAGTGCTTCCGCGTTCTGCTGCACCAATGCGCCTGCAACAGTGACCGGCGCCATCGCTCCCGCCAGCGTGAAGGGGGTCACGATGACGAGTTGTCCATTGCCCGACATCTGGATGATGCCCTCCATCATCGGCACGTCGAGCTTAAGCGGGGAGTTCGTGTTGATGATCGTGTAGACGGATGGCTCTTCCAGCAGCTGATCGCGGCTGATGCCGCGCGCGATGCGGGCAATCTCGATGCCGTCGACATTGCGCTCCTTGCCGAGCGAATAGATGTGGAAGGCCTTGTCGGTCAGCAGCGACAGGTCGCGTATGCATTCCAGATGCCTGATGGACGGGTGGATGTCGACGGGCTCCACGGGGTAGCCGCCGGTCGTCATCAGTATGTTGTGCATCTGCGCAAGCTTCAGGAAGTTCCGGAAGTCCGCCTGGTTGCCCGGCCGGCGGCCATTGTCGAGGTCGGAACTGTTCGGGGCCGACGCCATCTGCGAGAAGATGAGGTTGTTGCCGCCGAAACGGACATTGTAGGCCGGGTTGCGCGCGTGCAGGGTGAATTCGCTTGGGCAGGATTCGATAAGCCCTAGGATGACGTCTGAGTCGAAGCGTACCCGCTCTGTGCCCTCGCGCACGTCCGCGCCATGCCTTTTCATGATGCGCCGCGCCTCGTCGTGAAGAACGTCGACGCCTATTTCCTTGAGTACGCGCAGGGATGCGAGGTGAATCGATTCAAGCTGGTCGTCGGAAACCAGCTTGGCAGGCGCGAAGGGGTTCTTCAGCTGACGGAAGGCTGGCTGTTCGAACGCGGTCGAATTGCCCGTACGCTTGCCCGCACGACCGCCACGTCGTCCTCTTTCCGTCGCGAGCGTCGGGTCTGCCGGATGGAGCGCGGCCGTCATGTGTACCTCATGCTGACATGAATATGGTCAGCATCATGGACCGCCGGCATGCCGCCCATTGCGGAGGCGGCGACTTCTATCGCGAGGGAAACGACATTGCCGTCAGGTAAATACTTGTCGGGCCTCGCTCAACCAAGTGCGATGCAGACCGCAACCGCTGCCATTATCGCGAGGCTGGCATGCGTGAGTACACGACCCCGCCGCCCGCGTCCGTTCCTGTTGGCGGCCTGAGGCAGCTTGCCACGGCGGATCGCCCAGAACTCAAGATCGCCCACCGGCACATCGTATCTGTCGACTGTCCAACTTTGTTCCATATTGAAGCTCCTGGCACATCGGCCATCCATGCCGGCCAGATAGGTATGCAACGTAACCGCCCGATGATGCTCCGATTTCGGCTTGTTACAGAGAGCTAATACTCGATACGGGCATAAACGGTCAAAATGCGACATGCCAACCGATGAGGGCACCCAGGCATTTTTCTTGGTCCTGAAGGCTTATGGATTGCGTTTTCGCAGGCCTGCTGATGTCTTCCCGGCCGAAAAACCGGACAGACTTAGAAAGTGGCCATCGCGCAGCAACAACTGGCGGTCGAGCAGACGCCCTGGGCAGCGCTGGCCGGGGTGATTGCCACCGTGTCCGTCTTTGCCATCGCGCAGGGCCTAACCTATCCGCTGCTTTCCTTCATCCTGGCGCGGCAAGGTGTTTCGCCGGCCATGATCGGCTTGTCGGCTGCCATGTCCCCGATCGGCTTTATCCTTTCGTCGCCATTCATACCGGCCGTGTCGCGTAGGGTTGGTGCCAAACGCACCGCTCTCAGCTGCGCGGTGATTGGCGCGGTCCTGCTGCTGCTGATCGGCTGGACGCAGGATCTGTATGCTTGGTTTGTCCTGCGCTTCCTCCTCGGCTTGGCGATAAACCCGCTCTATGTCCTGTCGGAGGTCTGGATCATAGCACTTGCGCCGCCGTCACGCCGGGGGCGCATCATGGGCATCTACACGACAATCATCTCGGCCGGCTTCGCCGCCGGTCCGCTGTGCCTGCTGTTCGTGGGCTCCGAAGGCTGGCCGCCATTCCTTGTCGGTGTCTCGGCGTTCCTTGTCTGCGCCCTGTGTCTGCTTGCGGTGTCCCACCGGTTGCCAGACATGAAGGGTGAGGAGGGGGCAAGTGCATCCGTTCTTGGCTTCGTTCCCATCGCGTGGCTTCTTTGCGTCTCCGTTCTGGTCGCTTCGGGGTTCGAGCAGGCCGTCCTTGCCCTGCTGCCGGTCTACGGCACGCAATACGGAATCACGGAAGTCACGATGTCCGCGCTTCTGACCGTTCTGATTGCGGGCAACATTGCGCTTCAGGTTCCGCTCGGCTTGCTTGCCGACAAGGGCTCGGCCCGCTCGGTGAAATTCGGCTGCGTCATCCTGGCCCTCGCAGGCTGCCTCCTTCTTCCGCTGGTGATAGACACGCCCTTCGTCTGGCCAATGGTCTTCTTCTGGGGCGCTGTGTCCTATGGCATCTACACGATGAGCATAGTCGAGCTCGGCGAACGCTTCACCGGCCCGATGCTCATCGCGGGGAACGCGGCTTTTGCGATGATGTGGGGTTTTGGAGGCATCGTCGTGCCGCCTGCCGCTGGCGTCGCGATGGATGTGTTAGGCCAGTCAGGTTTGCCCTTGTCGCTTGCAGGCATCGTGCTTCTGCTTGGCGTCCTGATGGTGGTGCGCTGGCGCGACGCTTGAAGCGCTGCCTCGATCTCGTCTATGACTAGCTGATGAGCCGCCGCAGACGCACATTCTCGACGCTCGATGTCGCCGCCAGCCCCTCCCGGAGGACGCTGCGCGCCGAGCTGTTGCGGCTTTGCGCCCGTATCGGATATTCGCCGCCTTCCAGCCTCTGAGTCCGCCGCTGGCAGATTGCCGGCTTGATTCAACGTCGAGGCACAAAATCATGACTTACCAGAACTATTCGCTGAAGCAGTTGCAGGCGATCGACGCCGCGCACCACCTCCACCCGTTCACCGACCACAATGAATTGCGCACCGCCGGTTCGCGCATGATCGTGCGCGCCGACGGCGCTTATATCTACGATTCCGAGGACAATCGCATTCTGGACGGCATGGCCGGGCTGTGGTGCGTTGCCGTCGGCTATGGCCGCAAGGAACTCGCGCAGGTCGCCTACGACCAGATGCTCGAGCTGCCCTATTACAATTCCTTCTTCAAATGCACGACGCCCACGCCGGTGCTGCTCGCGCAAAAGATTGCCCAGCTTGCGCCGAAGAACATCAACCAGGTCTTCTTTGGTTCATCCGGCTCGGAGTCAAACGATACGGCGCTTCGGCTCGTCCGGCATTACTGGGCGCTGGAGGGCAAGCCTGAGAAGAACATCATCATCTCGCGTCGCGATGCCTATCACGGATCGACGGTGGCCGGCGTTTCGCTGGGCGGCATGAAGCACATGCACGGACAGCTTGGCGGCGCAGTGCCGAACATCGTTCACGTCATGCCGCCCTACGCATTCGAGAACGCCGAGCCGGGCGAGAGCGACGAGGCCTTCGGCCTGCGTGCCGCCAAGGCCGTCGAGGATGCCATCCTTGAAGCGGGGCCCGAGAATGTTGCCGCCTTCATCGGCGAACCCGTTATGGGGGCGGGCGGCGTCAAGATCGCGCCGGGGAACTACTGGGCCGAGATACAGCGCATCTGCCGCAAGCACGATGTTCTGCTCATGCTGGACGAAGTCATCACAGGATATGGACGTACCGGCGAGTGGTTCGCCGCCCAGACCTACGGCATCGAGGCCGATACGATCACGACCGCCAAGGCGCTGACCTCTGGCTACCTGCCGCTGTCTGCGCTTCTGGTCGGTGACCGTATTGCCTCGACGTTGGTCGCAAAGGGGGGCGAGTTCTTTCACGGCTACACCTATTCCGGACATCCGGTCGCCTGTGCCGTCGGGTTGCGAAATATCGAGATCATCGAACGGGAAGGGCTTGTCGAGCGCGTCCGCAGCGATACCGGACCCTATTTCGAACAGGCGCTGAAGGACCGGATTTCCGGCCACCCGCTTGTCGGCGAGACGCGCGCCATCGGCCTCATGGGCGCGATCGAGATCGTGCGTAACAAGGAGACCCGTGAGCGCTACAAGCCGTCAGGCAGCGCCGCCGTCGTCATCCGCGACCATGCCATCGCCAACGGCTTGATGCTTCGCGCCACGGGCGACACGATGATCCTGTCGCCGCCGCTTATCTGGACCCGCGATACGATCGACGAGTGCTGCGGCATCATTCTCAAGGCGCTTGACCTTGCTGCTGCCGATCTGAAAGACAAATAGCCCGACGGGGCGAGGCGGATGACGACTTTTCGCCTGCGTAGAGTCACAAAAAAAGGCCCGCCAATGGCGGGCCTTTTCGATCTATCGTTGAAAGCCTAGAAGTGGAAATTGACGCCCAGCTTGATCGAGTTGACGCTGAGATCAGCGGTACCGATCGTTTCGTCTCCCGTCGGTCCTGAGATCAGGTCGTAATTGTAGTCCTTCTTGCCGAAGTCGGCATAGAGATACTCAAGCTTCACGCTGACTTTTTCGGTGACCATGGCTTCGACGCCTGCGCCAAGCGTCCAGCCGGTATGCGTCGCCGACGCGCTGTCGCTGCCGATAAGACTGCCGAGGAAATACTCGTCCGCGTGCGTGTTGACGCGGGCGAAGGCGACGCCGCCCGTTCCGTAAACGAGGAAGCGATCCCAGGCGTATCCGGCGCGTCCGCGAATTGTCGCCATCCAGTCCATGTCCGACTTGATCTCGGTCGACAAAATCCGGGAACGAAGATGGTGTCGGAGGCATCCGACCAGGATGCGTCGGCTTCGACGCCGAAGACGAAGCTGTCGACTTGCCAATTGTAGCCGATCTGCGCGCCGAGCAGGGCGCCATCCATATTGTAGTCGTAGAGGCCCGGCTGGAGTGGGACACCGGCAAACTCGCCGTTCCACTCGCGGTCGGCCCATGCATAACCACCGTGACCACCAACATAAAGCCCGGACCAGACAGGCGACGCATCGACCACCACAACCTGTTCCTCAACAACCGCGTCAGCCGCGTAAGCGCCAGACAACGACAGGAGCAAGGCGCAGAAAGCGCCCGATATCTTTTTCATTTTGTAACTCTCCACACCCAAATCCCTCAGGCGCGGTAGTTCGCAAACAATGACCAAGGTGGCAATGGCCGTATCGGCTGTTGCTGCGCATTGCTGTCGGAAGTGGCTGATTTAACACACCTTTGTGGATCGGTGGCTGCGTCACCCGGAATCTGGCTCGAAGTGCACGTGGAACCGGCGGAGGGCGCAAGCATTTCTTGGCGAACGAAAGGCGAAATGCGATGACTGCCGTCCAGAAGCTAATTTCTTCGTCAGCAGCGATACTGATCATCGCTGGGGCAATTGTTCTGACCTTCACGCTTGTTCGCCACGCCGACGGAGATGTCCCTGCTGAACCGGTCGTAACCGGTACTCCAGATGCGGGAAGCTAAATCGTAGCTGTTGCGCAACCGCGTGGCGGACCCGTCGTTATGATGGCTGAATGATACAGACTGGTCGGATCATGAAAAATCGTCGTTTAAAAATGCAGCGCGCCACTGGCAATGGCGCGGGGGATTTGGCGCTTGCGCCCCTTGTCGCCGCCATGCGGATGCCGCTTCTCGCAGCGGAAGCAGGCAATTTGGGAAGGCTCGCCTCCGAGACCGGCCTTGCGGTGACCGAAAAGATGGAAGCCGTCGCTGAAGGGATCGTTGCCGCCCAGTTGTCGTTGCTGGGTTCGGCGCTCTCTTTCTGGCCAGAGATTCTGGCTGGAAAAACCCCGTCGATGCTGTCAGGCGCGGCGGTGAAGCGGTCCATGCAGGCTGCTGTAGCGCCAGCAAGTCGGCGGGTCGGCGCGAATTATCGAAGGCTGTCGAAACGTTAGCAAAGATCGATCGTCGGTAACAAAAAAGCCTGTCGTGTAGACAGGCTTTTTTGTTAGCGCACTCTGACGCTGGTCGTGAACTCAGAGGTATCCCAACAGCCAGAGGATAATGATAGCCGGAATCGGAATGCCGATCAGCCACAGAAGTCCGCCACGAAGCATGATGCTCTCCTTTTGGTTTCGCGACATAAATGCATGAGGCGTGGAAGAGGTTCCGGCTTAGTTTTCGCGGGTGCTTCCGGACCAAACGCGCGCCAGGCGGCCAACGCTGGCGGCAACTGGTTGCGCGACGGCTGCGAGCATTTTGGGGAGGCAGATTCTGGGCGCTGGTCGCGTCACCGGAAACGGCAAAAACCGCGCCTGCAGTGCGCGGTCTTGCCATTCAACGCATGGCCCCTCGCGTACTGTACGCTGCGAGGGTAACGGCTCCGGTACGCATGACCTGATCCGGAGCGTCGGGCGGTTGCGATGTCCGCCTCGCAATCCGTTCTATAGGGACATTCTTACCGCGTGGTTATCGAGAGCTTAAGCAAACCTAAATTTGCGATTTTTTTGATTAATTTGCTTTCTTTTTCGGGCGGACGGTTTCCCTTGGGTTAGCTAGCGCTACCGCATCCTGACACTTTTGCACTAGGCCGCGCCGCCCGTTTCCACCAAAGATACAGACTGGCAGCCGATCTGGATTCTGACTTGGACCGCGCGAGGCGGGGAGTGGCA
Source organism: Rhizobiaceae bacterium (assembly GCA_019635775.1). Classification (GTDB taxonomy): domain Bacteria; phylum Pseudomonadota; class Alphaproteobacteria; order Rhizobiales; family Rhizobiaceae; genus Mesorhizobium_K. Next base: position 582,883 of record JAHBYU010000001.1, read on the forward strand.
CATGGCGCGGGCAATCATGCTTCAGGGTACCGGTTCGGACGTCGGCAAGACCGTGCTTGTCGCCGGACTTTGCCGCGTGGCGCGAAACCGCGGCATGAGCGTGCGGCCGTTCAAGCCCCAGAACATGTCGAACAATGCGGCGGTGGCCGACATTCCCGGCGAGAAGGCCGGCGGCGAGATCGGGCGGGGACAGTGGCTCCAGGCGATTGCGGCCGGCGTCGCGCCTTCGATCCACATGAACCCGATCCTGCTCAAACCGCAGAGCGACGTCGGCAGCCAGATCGTGGTGCAGGGCAAGGTCTTCGGACAGGCAAAGGCGCGCGACTACCAGTTGCTCAAGCCGCGTTTGATGGAGGCTGTGCTCGATTCCTGGCGCCGCATCGGCGAGGGCGCTGACCTCGTGATTGTCGAGGGCGCGGGTTCTCCCGCCGAAATCAACCTGCGCCCGCGCGACATAGCAAACATGGGTTTTGCGACGGCGGCGAACGTGCCCGTCATCCTCGTCGGCGACATCGACAGGGGCGGGGTCATCGCCTCGCTCGCCGGAACGCATGTCATCCTCGCGGAAGAAGATCGCCGGATGATCGTCGGCTATGTCATCAACAAGTTCCGGGGCGATGCATCGCTGTTCGATGACGGGCTGGAGGCTATCCACAAATTCACCGGCTGGCGCTGCTTCGGGGTCGTTCCATGGCTGCACGCGGCCGCGATGCTCCCTTCAGAGGATTCGGTGGTGCTGGAGCGGCTGACATCGGGAAGCGCGCGTCCGCTCAAGGTTGCGGTGCCGATGCTGTCGCGAATCGCAAATTTCGACGATCTCGACCCGCTCAAGGCCGAACCGGAGGTCGAGGTCGTGTTCGTAACGCCGGGCCGCTCTCTGCCGGAAGATGCGGGGCTGGTCGTCATTCCCGGCTCCAAATCGACCATCGCCGATCTTGTCGATTTTCGCCGCAACGGCTGGCACGAGGATCTGGAGGCGCACCGCAGGCGTGGCGGTCATGTGGTGGGTATCTGCGGAGGCTACCAGATGCTCGGCCGGGTCGTGCGTGACCCCGATGGCATCGAAGGCAATGTCACGGAAATCGAGGGGCTGGGCCTGCTCGACGTCGAAACCGCGATGAGGCCGGAGAAGACCGTGCGGAATTCGAAGGCGTGGTCAGTCAGCCACGATGTCCCACTTGAGGGCTACGAGATTCATCTCGGCCACACCGCCGGGCCAGATTGCCTGCGTCCCGTCACCCTCATAGACGGCGTCGAGGATGGCGCGACCTCACTGGACGGCAGGGTCTTCGGCACCTATCTGCACGGGATTTTCGGCGCAGATGCGTTTCGCCAGAAATTCCTCGAAGGGCTGGGTGTCAGGGGAGGCGGCATCGACTATCGCGCAAGGGTCGAGCATGCGCTGGACGAGCTTGCGAAACACCTCGAAAAGCATCTCGATTGCGACGCGATCTTCACTGCTGCCCGCTAGGGCGAGGGTCAGCCGTTCTTCTCGTACCACTCCACGATCGCCGGCATGTTCTTCTCGAAACCGCCGGGAATGAAGACGTTGAAAAGCGTGGCGTGCTTGTCGGTGCGGTTTGCGAAATCGTGCGTCACGCCGGCGGGTATCACGATCACGCTGCCCGCCGGAGCATCGACCCAGTTGTCCCCGACCAGCACCGACATCGTTCCCTCCACAATCCGGAAAATCTCGTCATTGGCCTCGTGCGAATGCGCTCCCGGCCCGTCGCTATTCGGCTCCAGCCGCCATTCGGATATCGAGTAGGCGTTCCCTGCCTCGGCGTCGTCGGCCTGAAAGGTCGCCAGCATGGTCGGCAATCGATATGCGCGGCCCTGTCCCGGCAGGCAGACTACAGGCGAACGTCCGGCTTGCATGGCTCGTCCTCCGCAGTCGCTTGGAAGGAAAGGCGCCCGGTCTACTGACCGGGCGCCTCCGTTGCCCGAGCTACCCTGAACCTCAAGGTCCAGCTCGCGAATCGCATGACCTGATCCTACGGGGCTTTGCCTCAAACGCCAAGCATGGCGCGCAGCGGGTGCGCGGGGTCCGCGAGCAGCCTCAGCGCCATGGCCACGCACACCACCACAAGCAGCGGCTTTATCAGTTTCGCGCCGTTTTTGATGGCGAGGCCTGAACCCAGCCGGGCGCCGGCGAACTGCGCCGCACCCATGACCAGGCCAACCTTCCAGGACACCACGCCGACGGCCGCGAAGGCCGCCAGCCCGCCGACATTGGTGGCGAAGTTGATGAGCTTAGTATGCGCGGTCGCCTTCAGCACGCCATAGCCCGCAAGCGATATGAATGCGAGCATGAGGAACGAGCCCATGCCCGGTCCGAAAATCCCGTCATATAGGCCGATCAAGGGTATCACGGTTAGGCCGAAGGTCTTCGGGGTGACGCGTTGGGCGCGGTCCACGTCGCTGAGGTTGGGCTTGAAGGCAAAATAAAGCGCGATGACGATCAGCACGAAGGGCAGCGCTATGCGCAGCACGTCGCCAGGAATGCTCGTCGCGATCAGCGCGCCGATTGCGGAGGTGACGAAAGCCAGCGCTGCCCAGGGCATTTGCTTCCTGACGTCGACCTGCCCCTTCCTGGCGTAGTGCAGGGTCGCCGAACCGGTTCCGAACAGGCCCTGCAGCTTGTTGGTTCCCAGCGTCTCGGCCGGCGAAAAGCCCGCCAGCAGCAGGGCCGGAACCGCGATCAGCCCGCCGCCGCCCGCGATCGAATCTATAAAGCCGGCCACGAAGGCTGCAAGCGCGAGCAGGATGAGAACGTGGGTTGCGATGTCGGACATTGTGATGCCAAGGCGGGGGAGCCCGAAAAATAGGGCGCTTGCATCACATGCAGCCCATTTGCGCAAGCTGCATTTCGCGCTAGCTTCAGGGCATGAGTGAGCGAGATCGAGTGACGGGGTTGTCGATGGCTAGGGGACTGCTGGCGCAGATAAGGGGAATTTTCGAAGGCGATCCGGGCGTTCGCAAGGTTGCGGACGATCCGGTGCTGTCTGCCGAACTTCTCCTTCTCTTCCGAATGATTCTGGCCGACGGCCAGGTTTCGGATGCCGAAATGGCCGTGTTCCGTCGCATCTGCAAGGATTCCTTCGGCATTGGCGAGGAAAGCATGCAGGGCGTCGTCGATTACCTGAACGACTTCGGCTACGAGACGAATGGCGCGCAGGCGATAGAGATGTTCCGCGATCTCGATATCGATCGTCGCAAGGAACTTGCCCGGCACATGGCCGAAATCGCCAAGGCCGACAGCAATCTGGCCGAAAACGAGGTTCGCCTCCTGCGCCGCACGCTCGACCTGCTCGGGATCAGCCCTGTCGATGTGGTCAAGCCTGCGGATTGATTTTCGCCAGCTTACGCCTGGGCGGCGGCGAGCTTGAGTTCCACCGCGACCGGCACATGGTCGGAAGGCTTTTCCCAGGCGCGGACATGCTTGTCTATTGACGTGGACGCCAGCAAGTTTGCCGCCTCCGGCGAAAGCAGAAGGTGGTCGATGCGTATGCCGTTGTCCTTCTGCCAGGCGCCTGCCTGGTAGTCCCAGAATGTGTAGACGCCGCCGGCCTCCGTCGTGGCGCGCACGGCTTCCGTGAAACCGATATTCTCAAGGCGGCGAAAGGCTTGCCGGGTAACCGGCTGGAACAGTGCGTCGTTCACCCAGTTCTCCGGGAACCGCGCGTCGATCGGCTCGGGGATCACATTGTAGTCTCCGGCCAGAACGAGCGGCTCCTCCAGTTCCAGCCTCTCCCGTGCCCAGCGCTCAAGCCGTGCCATCCAGGCGAGCTTGTAGGGAAATTTCACCGGGTCGTCGGCCGGGTTGCCGTTTGGCAGATAAAGCGAAACCACGCGCAGCACGCCTCGATCGGTGGAGAATACGCCTTCCATGAAGCGGGCGTGATCGTCGCCGTCGTCGCCGGGCAGCCCCCGGTTCACTTCGTCGAAGCGGAGCTTGGAGAGAATGGCAACGCCGTTGAAGCCCTTCTGGCCATGCGTCTCGACATGATAGCCCAGCGCTTCCACTTCCATGCGCGAAAAGCCTTCGTCCACCGTCTTGATCTCCTGCAGGCAGACGATGTCGGGGCTGGCCTCCTGCAGCCAGTGCAGCAGGTTGCCTATGCGGGCGCGAACGCCGTTGATGTTCCATGTCACGATCTTCATGGCGCGATGGTTAGCATGAAGATGCCTTGCGGTTCATCCGAAAAACGACGGCGCCGTGTAACACGCAAGTTCGGATGGCACTGGCCGGCAATATCCGGGAAAAGGCGGGAAAAGCCGGGAACTGCCGCGAGAAGCCCAGAAATCGGGGGTTTTAACGGGCGTTGAACGGCGGGATCAGCAGCGACGGGCGAAACTGGCCGCGCAACTTCGGATGGCACCAGCTTTGCCTTTGCGCAAGATCAGATGGCGTTCGATAGACCGTACTTAGTGCACATAGTTCGGACAGCGAACGTCTCAGAATCCGTGCCGCCGATGCCAACAGGGATGAATACCCTCTTGCCGGCATTGTTGGTTGTCAGGCTGCCCATGAACGGCTTGCTGCCAGTGTAACCACCAAAGCTGTTCTTGCCGTTTACCGTCCCACAGACATTGATCAATCCGGCTCCGCCGGGTGAAGCCATCATCGTTTCACCAAAGCGGGCGCTTTCGGGGTCCTTCATGCTCGCCGCTAAGTCTCTCTTCACGGCCGCGATGTCCTCGGCCGTCAGGGTGTAGCCAGCCACGGTGGGCGCAGTTGGAAACGGTTGACCTGCGGCCGATGCGGGCACCGGTGGCGGCGCCCCAGCGGCTGTACAGGCCGCGACCGACGCGCCAAGAAGCGAAACAAGCATACCCCGCATCATTTACCCCTCAGATCATACCACCAGCCCAGAGGACACGGCCTTCAATGATGAGCTCCGGCTGTTCGTTGAGCGGGACCTCCTCGGTGTCGTATTTCGGGTTGTCGCTCTTCAACAAAAGTACGCCGTTCCGCAGGATTTGCAGGCGTTTGAGTATCACCATTCCGTTGTAGACCAGGACGTGAATGGCTCCGTTGACCACTTCGCGGATAGACACGTCGACGATCATCAGATCGCCGTCGTCCACCGTCTCGCGCATCGAGTCGCCCTTGGCGATCATAAGGCGAGCGCTCTTGGGGTTGACGCCGATGCGGCGAAGCCAGTTCTCGCGAAACGCGAGAATATCGGGCTCACCCTCTTCATACACTGTAAGCGAACCCGGTCCGGCGCTAGGCCGGATGTCAAGCTTGGGGACAGGTACAAACCCGTCAGGCACTTCCCCGCCTACGATGAGGCTGCCGCTAATCCGCATAGGCCCACGTTCCGCCGCCAACCAATCTAGGGTGACATCTGCTGCGGTAGCCATGGCGATCAGGTTATCGAGGCCCGGCATCGTTCCTGCGAGATACTTTCGCACCGTGGAATCCGGGATGCCTGCCCTTTTGGAAAAAGCGTGAACTGATTCGCCTGATATGGCGAGCTCAAGCCGGCGTGCAAACTGCGTTTCAGCTGGCATTGTCCCCTCCGGCGAACTTTTGAGTGCAGCAAAAGTTCGTTATCCGGCAACGCCACCCGGACTTATCCAACATTATCAATGGCTTGCCCATATATTTCCAAATCCGACCAATACTCAAACTTTTGCGCGAACATTTTTCGCCTAATGGGTTGAGCTATTCGTCAAATAGTGCGACATTTGCCGCAGCTTGTGTTGTTTCAACTTTTAACCAACCGGCCCTTTGCGAGAGGTCCGGTCGATCGGTGGAGCCGCCATGAACGTCCAGAAGTGGGACCGTCACGCCATCAACGCCGAAATCAGGCGCCGTGGAATGACACTGACCGGGATCGCCCTCGATGCGGGGCTGTACGCCAGTGCATGCCGCCAGGGCATCATAGGCATGAGCCGTCCAGGCGCAGAGGCAATCGCCAAAGCCCTGGACCTTCCGTTCCGCGAACTCTTCCCGGACAGCTACACCCGTGGCCGTCACAACGAGGGGAAACCTAACCGCAACGGCAGTGGCAACGCCAGAGCAAAAACAGCGGCCGATTTAGACACGGTATCCGGTCCCGCCTGAGGGGCTTCGTCAACGCAATCCTTCCGCGCTGACAGCCCCAGGAGACCGACCGATGTCCACCGAGAGCCAAATCCCCGTTTCCGCCATCACAGTCCCGCAGGGACGCCGTCGGCTCGACCTCGACTGGGTCGAGGCGCTAGCGGACCAGTTCAAGACAGCCGGCCAGCAGACTGCCATCGAAGTGCTGCAGGAAGGCGAGGCCTATCGCCTGATCTTCGGCGGACACCGTCTCGCCGCAGCGAAGCATGCCGGATGGGAAACGATCCGCGCGATCGTCAAGACGCCGGACGAGTTCACCAGCGAGGCGCAGATCAGGCTGCGCGAGATCAGCGAGAACCTGCTTCGTCGTGAGCTGTCCGTTCTCGACCGCAGCGTCGACATCGCAGCATGGCGCGAAATCTACGAGGCGACCCATGGCACGGTCACAAAGGGCCGTAAGGCGAAATTGTCGCAAGTTGCGACAATTTCCGGGACCGCCGCCGACGATGGTGCGGAGCGCTTTGCGACCAGCTTCTCCGAAGCCGCGCGCAGGGCCCTCGGCGTGAACCGTGACGCCATTTCCCGCGCCATGAAAATCGCCTCGATCCCGGCCGACCTGCGCGGCTGGATCGCACTTCACCCGATCGCCGACAACCAGTCCGAGCTGCTCTTGCTCTCCGCGCAAAGCGAGGAGCGGCAGGAAGCGATCTGCGGGATGCTGACGCAGGAGCCGCCAGTCGCCTCCAATGTCGCAGAGGCAATCGCCAAGCTCGACGATGCGCCGCCGGTCGCAAAGGACCCGGCCTGGATGAAGGTCTCGACGGGGTTCTCGAAGCTTCCGCAGCGCGACCAGCACGCCTTTTTCGACCTGCATGCCGACGCGATCGCGCTCTGGCAGAAAGGGCGGGCACCGTGAGCCGCCGGCGCGACAGCACCACACCGGACCTGTTCCGCGACTATCAGCCGGCTCCGGTCGTCGAACGTTTCGACGCCGAGGCCGTGCAGGCGTGGTCGATGCAGGCCCGCCTGTCGAAGGCCGTCGCACTCACAATGGACGAGGCCGGCAGAGGCCGGGACGAGATTGCTGCCGCCATGTCGGAGGTGCTCAAGGCCTCTGTGTCGAAGGCGATGCTCGATGGCTACGCCAGCCAGGCGCGTGAACAGCATTCAATTTCGGCCGTGAGGCTTGCCGCCCTGGTCATCGTCACCGGCGATGCGCGGGCGCTGAACGTCCTGCTCGAAGACGCCGGGCTGATCGTCATTCCGAAGAAATACGAGGCGCTCCTGCGCCGCGAGAAGGCGCGCGAGATCAAAGAACGCGCCGAGAGGGAAGAACAGGCGGCAGACGCCGAGTGGAAGGCCGGAAAACGATGAAAGGGAGCCTTCGCATGCGACACCTGAAACAGCACCTGCAGGACTGGGCGGCAGCGTTCGCCATGACTGCATTCGTCATCGCAATCTATCTGTTTGCGTCCGGCCTTGCCGAAGAAATCCTGATCAGGAGGGCCGCACAATGAGCCTGATCGCCTTCCTGATCGGCGCGGCTGGGTGGGGCCTCGTTCTCCTGCCGCTGCACCTTCTGTTCGTCCGCAAGGGGCGCGCACAGATCGCAGCCGACCGTCTCTTTCGCGATCGAGTTCGCAAGCACGTCAAGCGGGGAGTGCTCTGACGATGAAGACGGCCGGAACCTGTCCCGTCGAAGGCTGCGAGCGCGCCATTCCGGGCCGCTTCAACAGCTTCTGCGCGTTCCATCACTTCATGATCCCGGCCGAGTACACGCGGTCGCTCATGCGCATGAAGATCGAGTGCGCCAACACGACGGATGACGACGCCCGCGCCCAGCTGCAGGAGCGTCTGCCAACCTACATCCGGCTGGCAATGTCGAAGCTGCCACAGGACCGGAGGGCTTCGGCATGACGGGGATCATCGTCGACGGCGTCCGCCTGGGCACGGTCGCGTCATTCGCGGGGAACCGGCCGGCAGAGCGCTGGGTCGCATGGTCGATCCATCGCATATCGCCGACCGAGGAAAACCGGGCCTGCTTCTCGACCATGCACGCGGCCATCGACTGGCTTCGCGAGGAGCATGAACGCAACGTCCCGCTGCAGCTGGAGGCGATGTAGATGGCGGACAAAACCTCCATCGAATGGACGGACGCCACCTGGAACCCGATCACGGGCTGCCAGATCGAGTCGCCCGGCTGCAAGGTCTGCTACGCGATGAAGCTCGCCGGCACCCGGATGAAGAACCATCCGAGCCGCGCCGGGCTGACGATCGACAGCAAGGCCGGACCCGTCTGGAACGGCGAGGTCCGCTTCAACGATCAATGGCTCGACCAGCCTCTGCGCTGGGCGAAACCGCGCATGATCTTCGTCTGCGCCCATGCCGACCTCTTTTACGAGGCTATCCCCGACGAGTGGATCGACCGGGTGTTCGCGGTCATGGCGCTCGCGCCGGAGCACACGTTTCAGGTGCTGACGAAGAGGCCGGAGCGCGCGATAGACTACCTGCAGCGCCTCGACAGCGAGACGTCGCAGGAAACAGCCCGCCGCCTAGCCATGGCATGGCCGGGTCGGACGCCTGTCCCACCTGACGGGCTGGAATTCCCGCTGAGGAATGTCTGGATCGGCACGTCGGTCGAAGATCAGCCGCGCGCCGACAAACGTCGCGCGTCCCTAAAGGCAATCTCCGACCTCGGCTGGCTGACATGGGTCAGTTACGAGCCGGCGCTCGGCATGGTCGACTGGTCAGGCTGGGAGTTCATCCGCTGGCTGGTTTCTGGCGGCGAGAGCGACATGGACGGGAAGAGCGCCCGTCCTTCCAACCCGGACTGGCACCGTTCTGCCCGCGATTTCTGTCGCGCCCATGTCATCGCCTTCAACTTCAAGCAATGGGGCTGCTGGGCACCGGAAGACGATATCGCCGACGCGGCGGCGACATACCGCGCCGATCTTGAGGCGGGACGCACATGGCGCTTCACGGGGGAGCCAATGCGCCGCCGGCGCAAACAAGAAACCGGCCGGCTGCTCGATGGCCGGACGCATAACGCATTCCCGATGGTGCCTGCATGAAAGAGTGGCTGTCAGCCCGCGAGATCGCAGCCGAGGCGTTGCCGGACATGCCGAATGATGTAAGCGGCGTGTGGCGGATGGCGGAGCGGCTCGGCTGGGACACTCATCCGAGCTTTGCACGCAAGCGCGCCGGTCGCGGCGGCGGCATGGAATATCACCTCCGCATCCTGCCGGTGCTGGCGCAAGTCGCCTACACACAGCGACACCTCGTCGTTGCGCAGCCGGAGCCAGATCTGAGAGAGGCTCCGGAAAAGCCGGCTTCCTCGACGCCGCTGTCCGACCGCGCCGCCCGCGAGCGGGATGCACGGCTCGCCATCGTCAACGCCTACCAGCGCTTCACGCGCGATCTCGGGCTCGGGCACGCCACGCACGTTCAGGTGTTTACGGCCAAATACAACGCCAACACGATCGCGGTCGATCCGTGGGTACGGAAGGCCGTGCCCAGTATTTCGAAGCGCTCGCTGATCCGCTGGAAGTCCGCCAAGCGCGACGGTCAGGCTGACCGGCTGGCCTACGATCCTTCAAAGGCCCGCAAGGGAACCGGCGTGCTCGACACAGCAAACGGGGGGCGGGTCCAGACGTTCATTCTGGCGCAGATAGCGGATCGCGAACATCTGTGCGCGGACGATGTCCGGACGATGTGCCTCTCCGTGTTCGGCGACACGTTAAAGGTCGTTTCAAATGGCGTTGAACGGGTCGTTCCGATGCCGCCGGTGCGCACCTTCCAGCACACTCTCAAGCGCCTCAAGGTCGAGAAGCGCGTCGAGATCGTCAAGATAGCCAATCCTGACCTTTACCGTTCGACGATGGCGCCTGCCGGCGTCGGCATGCTGCGCCACGTCACGGAGCCGAACCAGATGTGGCAGATCGACGCCTCGCCCATGGACGCGCTTTGCACGGACGGTAGGCACTCGATCTACGCCTGCATCGATGTCGCCACCCGCCGCACTGTTTTTCTCCTGTCGCGGACGCCGCGCGCGTCTGCGGTGGCGCTGCTGATCCGCAAGGCGGTACTCGCCTGGGGCGTGCCTGACCTCATCAAGACGGACAATGGTTCCGACTTCGTCGCCCAGGACACGCAACGCCTTTTCGCGTCGCTCGACATCGAGATCGAGCGATCGGCTGCTTATTCGCCTGAGCAGAAGGGCCATGTCGAGCGCGCCATCAAGACTTTCCAGCACAAGGTGGGGCCGCTGCTTCCCGGCTTCATCGGGCACAGCGTTGCCGACCGCAAGGCGATCGAAAGCCGCAAGAGCTTCGCCAAGCGCCTCGGCGAGAGCGAAGCCGATACCTTCTGCGTGGAACTCACTGCGCCCGAGTTGCAGAAGCATGTCGACGATTGGGCGGACCTTGTTTACCAGCACAGGCCGCATGGGGGCCTGAAAGGCGAAACGCCCTTCAAGGCGTGGATGGCGTCCAGGCGTTCGATCCGCACCGTGGACGAACGCGCGCTCGACCTCCTGTTAATGCCGGTCGCCGGGTCCAACGGCCAGCGCATCGTCAGCAAACGCGGCATCCAGATAGATCACTACTACTACATGACGCCGACGATCCTGCCGGGCACGGCCGTCCTCGTGCGACAGGACCCGAACGACATGGGCCGGGCCTATGCCTTCGCCCAGGACGGCGGCGCGTTCCTCGGCGAAGCCACCTGTCCCGAGCTGGCCGGCATCCATCCGCAGCACTTCGTCCAGGCGACGAAGGAAAAGCACAAGGAAATCCTCGATGAGCGCACCCGCCCGATCAAGGCGGAGATGAGGGAATTCGCCAAAGGCCCGTCCCGTATCGAGCGCGCGCTGGAAGTTGCCCGTCGCAACGCGCCGAACGTCATCCCGCTGCCCAAGCGCACCGAAGAGCACTCGACGCCGCAGATTTCCGCCGCGATCGAGGCCATGGGCGAGCGGATCAATCCAAGCCGCGAGCTGACGCCACGCGAGGCGGCAGAGCATCGCCGGATGATCGAGGAGATGACGGCCGAGGACGCTGCCGAAAACCGCGCTTTCGTCGAGCAGAAAGTCGCCGACTACCACGAGCGCGTCGCCCAGGAGCGCGTTGCCGGACTGCCGGCAAATGTCGCGAAGCTGCCCGAGACGCCGCTGGAGCGCTACCGCCGCGCGGTGCGCATCGACCGGCAAGTTAAGACCGGCGCACCGACCGACACGTTCGAGGCGATGTGGCTCGGCAGCTACCAGACCACCGCCGAATACCGGGCACACGCCAAACTCCATGAGGAGCACGGGGACGCGTACCTGTCCTGAGTAAAGCGAAAGGCCCCGGTTGCAGCCGAGGCCTTCGAAGCAAACCGGCCGCTTTCGAAGCGGCACATGACACGAGGAAAATGATGAGCAGATACGACAATGTCAATGCAGCGCCAATGAAGAACGTCGCGGCGTTCGCGACGCTCCTGCAGAAGATGGCCGAACGCGACCCGGACATGCCGGGCCTCGCCTGCTTTTTCGGACCGAGCGGCTGGGGCAAGAGCAAGTCGGCAGTCTACGGCGCGAACCGCTACCGCGCGGCTTACATCGAGTGCGGCCAGTTCACCACGGCTCGATCCCTCTTGGCGGACGTTCTGCGCGAGCTCAATGTCCAGAAGGCACGCGGCACCGTCGAGGACATGAAGCGGCTCGCCATCGAGATCATGGCAGCCGAACCGTCCCGCCCCCTGATCGTGGACGAGGCGCATTTCGTGGCGAAGAAGGCCTTTGTCGACGTGCTGCGCGAACTCTCCGACAAGAGCGGCGCACCGGTCATCCTGATCGGCGAGGAGATGCTGCCGCAGAACCTCGAACTGTTCGAGCGCGTGCACAACCGGGTGCTGGAATGGTTGCCGGCTCTGCCCTGCGATGCCGAGGACTTCGCGCATCTTGCCGCGCATCGGTGCCGGGGTATCAAGATCGCCGCCGACCTCGCCGCCGCCATCCTTGAGCGCACGAGGGGCAACACGCGACGCATCGTCGTCAACCTCTCGCGCATCGCCGAAACCGCGAAGCTGACCGGCAAGTCGATCATCGACCTAGAAACCTTCGGCGGGGCCAGCGCCATCGCCGTCAATCCCAAGATCACGCCGAGGCACTACAAATGAGCGGCAGGCCTCTTGTCGACATGGTGAGGCTGAGCCTGCGCGTTCCGCGCGGCATCGACGGCTTCTGGAAGATCATCCGCGAGATGGACGAGGCCGGCTCCTGGACGATCACCGACGTTGCCAACCGCACCAACGTCCACAAGCGAAACGTCAGCGGCTTCATCCAGGGCCTCGTCGCCGCCGGCATCGCACGTCAGGTCGGCAAGGGAACGCCGAACCGGGGATTGCCCGGCGCGGTTTCCTACCGCCTGGCCCGCCGGCCGATGACGACACCGCGCCTGACCCTCGACGGGACAGTGCGCCCCGAAACCGCGATCGAGGTGCTGTGGCGCACCATAAAACTCGCCAAGTCCTTCACGGCCTACGAACTGGCCGAGCTGGCGTCGACGCGGGAGCGGCCGATCAGTCCGGAAACGACCCGGCGCTACCTTCGCGACCTTGCTCAGGTCGGCATCCTGTCGCAGGCCGGACGCGGCCGTACCATCCGCTACCGCCTTGTCCGCAACCTGGGCGCACGCGCGCCGAAGATCCTGCAGGCGCATGTGGTGTTCGACCCGAACGCCAACATTGTGCTCGGCGAGGCCGAGGCCCGCGAGGTGTCGCCATGAACCGCGGACCCGTCACAGGAAAGCGGCCGAGCGGCCCCGGCTTCGTCGCCAAGGTGAAGGCCATTCACGGCGGTGACGCCGAGGACTGGCTGCTGGAGCTTGCCGCCTTCGCCGACCAGCAAGGGCTGGCGGGCGCTGAGAAGCGGATCGGCTACAGCCGCTCTGCGATCTCCAACGTCCTGGCCGGAAAATACACCGGCGATACCGCCCGCGTCGCCGAAATGGTGCGCGGCGCACTGATGGCCGCGACAGTCGAGTGCCCGATCCTGGGCGAGATCGGCCGCGACCGCTGCCTGCAGGAGCAGAAGGAGCCTTTCCGGGCCACGTCCCGGCATCGCGCGCAGCTGTTCCACGCCTGCCGGGGCGGATGCCCCTTTTCCAAGCTCACAACCGAAAGCGAGACACCATGACCAAGCTTGTATCCGTTCGGGTCGCAAGGCTCCGCGAGAAGTTCCGCCAGTTCGAGCATGGCGGGCAATGTTTCGGGTCGGACGAGATCGCCTCGATCGTCGCCGAGCTGCGCGCGATCGGCGTCGAGGCAGCCGCCCTGGAGGATCGTGTCGCGGCAGCGTCCAGGCGCAGCCAGCAGATCCCGGCGTTTCCAGTACCGCCGCGCCCGCCCATGCCGCCGCGCCCGCAGCCGGGCGCTGTGCAGCTCGGCTCGGTGCCGCTGGGGCGCATCGTCTTCGTGCCGCACGAGGCGGGAGCCTGACCCCATGCAGATCAACCCCGAAAAGCAGCGGGAACGGGCAGCGGCGCTCGCCAACGCGCTCGCGCCGCTGATCGAGACGCATCTCGCGTCCGAGCCAAAGCCCGCGCCTGTCTTCGCCTCGATCGACAAGCGTCTGCTTGACGCCTGCGGCGACGTGGCAAAGGCGCTCGACCGGCTCGACCAGGTGCGCTTCACCGCAGGCGAAATTGCCGCGCGGCGCGCCGTGCTTGCCGCCGCAGGCAAGGTGCGCACCGTGATGCGCAACAGGAGGCAGCATCGTGACCGCTGACCTCACCAGTCATGTCGCGCAGGTCGACGTGCTCGACCTTGCCGGGCGCATCATCACAAACCCGCGCCGTGCGTCGATCAGCACGGCGGGCGGGCTGGCGCTCGCCCTTGCTCTGGAGAGCGCTTGGGAAGTCGCCCTTGAGGCCGAAATTCTCGCCAACGCGCTCGAAATGACGATGCCCTGGTCCGAGGAGCCCGACGCCGAACATCAGGAGCGCGTCGCGATCACTGCCGGCCGCATCCGCGACCTCATGGCCGCGATCCGCAACAACACCCAACCCCCAACGGAGTGACCATCATGGAAGCAGCAACCGCAAACGTCGCGGGCGAGATCAGCGTGGCCGGCAAGGCCTACATGCCCGACGCCAAGGGCAAGCTCGTGCCCGTGGAACTCGTGAAGCCGCAGCACAAGCTCGAAGACGAGACCGTGCGCAAGATCATCGGCTACGCCGAGGAACTATCGGCGCAGATAAGCCGGTTCAAAGAGCACACCTTCCAGGACCTCGGCGCATTCGAGGCCCTGCTGGCGCAGCAGTATGACGCCAAGGTCGGCGGGGCGAAGGGCAACAAGAGCTTCATGACCTTCGACGGGCTGATGAAGGTTTCCGTGCAGGTCGCCGACCTGATCGACTTCGGCCCGGAGCTGCAGCTCGCCAAGGGGCTGATCGACGAATGCCTCAACGAGTGGGCGGCGGACAGCCGGCCGGAGATCCGCGACATCGTCACGCGCGCCTTCAACACCGACAAGGTCGGCCAGATCAACCGCGCCGAGATCTTCATGCTGCTTCGCCTCGACATCGACGACGAGCGCTGGCAGCGCGCCATGACGGCGATACGCGACGCCATGCGCGTCGTCGGCTCCAAGACCTACGTCCGCTGCCACCGCCGTGCGTCGATCAACGCGCCGTGGGAGCCCGTCACCATCGATCTGGCGAAGGCGTGAGGGACGCGGCGCGATGACCCTCTGGCACGAAAACCTGCAGCGCCTGGTCCCGATCGTCGAGGAGAAGCTGGCCTCTGCCCATGCGGTCGTCGGCGATATGAACGGCGACTACCACGGCTGGAAACAGCGCCTCAACGTCGCCGAGGCCGCGCTGGTCGAGCACTTCACCGATCAGGAGAATGCGTGGTTCCGCGAGAGCAGCTCCGGGCATTCGGTTCGCATGGCCGGCATCAAGGCCAGCTCGACAATCAGTGTCGCCTCGGCGCTTCGCAACTGGCGGACGGCCGCGCAGCTGAAGCTTCTGCCCGAACCTGCACAGGACGACGTGATCAACCTGCAGGGCTCCGGCCCGGCCCCGATCGAAGCGAGGGACGCACCATGAGCGACCGCGACAAGATCCGCGAGCGCATTCGGCTCCTGCGCGAACGCACCACCGCGCGAGGCTGCACCGAGGCGGAGGCGCTCGCTGCCGCAGGCAAGGTTGCCCAGCTGATGCTCGACTATGGTTTGAGCGAGGGCGACATCGCCTTCGACGAACAGTCTTCCCGCTCCGCGCAGAAAGGCGGCTCGCCGAAGGCAGCGCTCTGGCCGGTCATCGCCTGGTGCACAAGTACGGCCGTCGTCGTCATCGAGCGAATGCACGGCGCAGACGTGACGTTCGTCGGTCGCGCGCCGGGTCCGGAGCTGGCTGTATACCTCCGTGACGTCTGCGAGCGCGCCGTCGATCGTGCCGTGCGAGACTTCAAGAAGGGACGGTTCTATCGCGCACGGCGCGGCCTGCCGTCGAAGCGTGCGGCCGTGAACGCCTTCACGACCGGCATGGTGGGCCGGCTGAACCAGCGCCTGCAGGTGATCTTCGGTCCATCGGTCTCGCGTGAGGCCTACGACGAAGCCGCGCGTGAGCTTGACCTTCGCTATGCGGGGAACACGGACACACCGCCGCCGCGCGTTGATCTTCGCCACATAGCTGCGGCCGCGCATGGCTGGATGGCTGGCGAAAAGGTGACGCTGGCGCATGGCGTCGGCGGCGTCGCGACACCGCTGCAGATCGGCGGCGTGTGATGGCAAGGCGCAAAAAAACCAGCATGCGCGACCTGCAAGAACGGTTTGAAGAGCAGAACCGGCTTGCCGATCGGGTTCTCGGCAAGTCTGCGGACCGTGAAGCAATGCTGCAGCTGATCGATCCCGAAACAGTGTTTGATCTCGTCACAGCAACCAAACCCGCCGATATCGC
The DNA here is from genome assembly GCA_019635775.1 of Rhizobiaceae bacterium. Taxonomy (GTDB): domain Bacteria; phylum Pseudomonadota; class Alphaproteobacteria; order Rhizobiales; family Rhizobiaceae; genus Mesorhizobium_K. The sequence goes on from JAHBYU010000001.1 coordinate 598,879, forward strand.
ACTGGCTGCCAGCCGCGCTGCCGAAACGCACAAGCGTCGTCGACAGAGCGAAGAGCGGATGAAGACACTGATCATGCATCCATCGCACGGAAAGCCGAACTGATGAGCGCGATCTCCGCCATTCACGTCGCCAAGAAGCAGCTCGGCCTGGACGACGACACCTACCGCTCCATGCTGAAGGTCGTGACCGGCAAGACCTCCGCTCGCGACATGACGCCGGCCGAGCAGCACGCCGTCGTCCAGGAGCTGCGCCGTCGCGGTTTCAAGCCCGGTAAAAAGGGCCTTGAAGGGCCGTTTGCGCGCAAGCTGCAGGCGCTCTGGATCGCCGCCTGGAACCTCGGCATCGTCAGGGACCGAAAGGACAGCGCGATGCTGGCCTTCATCAGGCGACAGACTGGCATCGACCACACCCGCTTCCTGCTTGACGCCGAGGACGCCGACAAGGCGATCGAGGCGCTGAAAAGCTGGATGAACCGTGAGGCCGGCGTCGACTGGTCGGTGACCAGGCTGATGCCGCTCTGGCAGCGGCAACCCGGTTTCCGCATCGCCGTTGCGCAGTGGAACATACTGGTCGCGCGTGTCGACATGCGCGGCAAGACGTTCCAGGCGTTCGTCGAGGACCATGCCTTCAATCCCATAGATCGCATGACGCCGAAGGAATGGACCGGCGTGATGAACACGCTCGGCAGTCGCATCCGGAAGGCGGTGCGTTGATGGTAGCCTATTTCTTCGCGCCGCAATTCAGGGGACAGGTCGCGGCCCTGACAAAGCTGCAGACGGTGCGCGCCGATCGCCGCCGGCATGCGCGTCCAGGCGAAGCCGTGCAGCTCTATGCCGGCATGCGCACGAAGCACTGCGTCAAGCTGGTCGATCCCGATCCGATCTGCGTCTCGGTGCATTCGATCGAGATCTCGACCACGCCCTTGCTCGACGAGTTCATCGCCGCGATCTCGATCGACGGCGTACCCCTTGACCGCGACGGGATCGAGGCATTCGCCAGGGCGGATGGCTTCGCGCCGGAGCATTTCGGGGAGCATCGTTTTCCGGCGAAAGGAGATGGGGCGCTTGTGCCGGCGACGGCGCGCTACTGGATGGGCTGGTGGTGGATGCGCACGCACAACGCCGGCCGCTTCGAAGGCGTGCTGATCAAGTGGAGGCCGGCATGACGAGAAAGCGGGTCAGCGATCATGCCGTGCTTCGCTACATGGACCGGGTGCTCGGCATCGACGTCGAGCAGCTGCGCGACATCATGGCCGACGCGACCGCCCGTCACCAGGGCGCGCCGTGCGTCAGGAGCCTGGGCGCGCGTTTCCTGCTCCAGGACGGACGGGTCATCACGGCGATCTCCGAGGCGGACGGCGCGCCAAACCACGATGAACTCGTGCGCTTGATGCGTGGGCGGGAGCAGTCGTGACCGCCGCGCCGAAGCCAGCACAGGATCAGTCGGAGATATTCGTCCCGGCTCACCTTCGTCATTTCGTCGACGTGCTCGGCGTAGATGGCGCGGTGGAGTTCCTGCTGACCTTCGGCGGCGCCTATGCCTACTTCTCCCTATCGCCAGAGCCGCAATCAAACATCGCCGCCGAGATCGGCGTGGAGGCAACGGCGGCGATCGCCAAGCGGTTCGGTCCCGGCTCGATGCGGGTGCCGACGGGCAAGCCCTTTATCGCGGCGGTCTTTCGTGCCAAGGGTATGAAGCCGTCCGAAATCGCGAGACGGCTGCACGTCACCGACGTGACCGTGCGCAGCTGGTTTGCAGACGCCGACGACCGGCAGCTCCGCCTCCTCTGAACAAGCCCGTAGCAAGCGCTAGTAACTAGCGCGTGCGCCTATAGCGACCGATGGTCTCCGCATCGGCCGGAGCCTCGTCTCTGGCCGGTTTTCACAACGGAGACCGGCTCAATGGCCATCCGCCGAGGCACCAACCTTCTTGTCGTCCACGTCACCGCAACGCCGCCCGCCATGGATATCGGGGCGCGCGAGGTTGACGCCATGCACAGGGCCAAGGGCTGGTCTGGCATCGGCTACCATTTCGTCATCCGTCGCAACGGCAAGGTCGAGACCGGCCGCAACCTCAGGCAGATCGGCGCGCATGTACAGGGCTGGAACTCGGTCTCGATCGGCGTCGCCCTGGTCGGCGGCGTCGACGAAAGTGGCAGGCCGCAGGACAACCGGACGCCCGAACAGACCGCCGCGCTGATCCAGCTGCTGACCCAGCTCCAGAAAACCTATCCGCATGCCGAGGTCTGCGGACACCGCGACCTTTCTCCGGACAAGAACCGCGACGGCGTGATTTCGCCCGACGAGCATATCAAGGCCTGCCCGTGCTTCGACGCCATCCCCTGGGCGCGGGCGAACGGCCTGCGCGCCGCAAACATCCGTGGCTACTGGGACCAGCGCGCACCCGCGATCGAGACGCTGCACGCTCCCGACGCGCGCACTGCGTATCTGCAGCGGCTTCTGGCGCGCGCCGGCTACGCATTCGGCCCGATCGACGGACATCTCGGCAAGCGGACCAGGGCGGCAATCGAACAGTATCAAAGCTGGAACGGCCTGAAGGCTTCCGGCGCATTCGACAGTGAGACGGCGGGGCATCTGCGCAAGCGCTTCGAGGAGAAAGCAGCATGACCGACACAGGACTGGTTTCGTTCGCCGCCGCACTGGAGGCGGTCAAGCAGGGGTGCCGCGCCAGGCGCCTGGGCTGGAACGGCAAAGGCATGTTCGTCTTTATCCAGAAGGGCAGCATAGAGGCAGGGAGGTACGGCTTCACCGAGCCGCCTGTCGCGAACCATCCCTCCACCATGAACGGGGTTTCGTTCGGGCTTTTCGATCTCGGTGACACGGGCACCGTCACGCGGATGCCATGCTTGTGCCTGGACGCGGCTGACGGGTCGATTGTCACCGGCTGGACCGCTTCTCAGGTCGACCTGCTGGCCGTGGACTGGGTGGTACTGCCATGATCCGGAAACTACCGCTCCTTCTCGCATTGGCCGCGATCGGCCTGTCTCTCGTCGCACTCGTCTCGATCGCCGCCGGACAGGCTTGGGCGCAGGAGCGCACTGGCTCGATCATTTGTCGTGACTGGGAAACCACGCGGGTTGCCTTCCTGCAGAAGCATGGCGAGACGACCATCGCGACCGGCGTCACCAACAACCGGGACGGTTCCCGTGTCGAAGTGCTGGCGTCACGCGACGGCGACACCTTCTCGGTCTTCCGGGTCTATCCGGACGGTGTGGGATGCCTGATCATTTCCGGCTACGGCTGGGAGGCTATGCCGGATGGGAGCGGCGATGAAACCTGATCTGCGCAAGCCCGGCTACCGGCTGACGCGGCAGGCCTTCTGGTCGTCCTTCGTCTTCGCCTGGCTTGTCATCCTGCTGCTGGTCATCGGCTCGCTCATCGGCCGCGACGGTGCGGTGCAGATCGTCCCGGTCGTGGTGCCTTCCATGGTCATGATGATCGCGGCGCTGCTCGGCATCCACCGCTTCACCGGCGCGATGGACATGCGCAGCATCGCCGAGTCCGGCGCGCCGATCGACACGAACGCGCCGCCTGAAGCGACGAAGCCCGATAGCGCGTGGGACCCCGATTTCATGGTGGGTCGCTGATGCTGGCTGGGCTCACCCTCGCAAAGGTCGGCAAGGCTGCCTGGTCGATCGCGACCATCATCATTCCGATCCCGCTCGCCCTGATCGTGGCGGCCAGCCTCTGGCTCTGGATCGACAGCGGCTCGCGCGTCCGTACCGCCGTCGACCGCGCCGTGCGGGACATGGTGGCCGGCGCTGAGATCGCGGCGCTTGAGGCGAAGGTCGACGCCGAGCGGCAGCTGCGCGCCTGGGCGGAAGGACAGCGCGACGAGGCACGTCGCATCCAGGCGGCGGAAGCGGCCGCCAGACAGGAGTTCTCCGACAGGCTCGCGCTGTCGGAACAGGAGAGCGAAGACTATGCGAAGGAAATCGCCAAGCTTCAGGAGCGGCAGCCCGTTGCTGGCTGTGTTGCCGATGATGCTTTCATTGGCGGCCTGTGGAACAACTAACCCGCTGGCAGGCGTCTACGGCGACAAGGCCCGCTCCGATCAGGTCGGTGCGGCGCTTGGCGTCGCAGAGGCCGAGATCGCCGCCGCGCGCAAGGTGCCGAAGCTCGGTCCCGAATGCCGCCAGCGCTTCCGCATCGGAGCCAAACCCGGCGACGGTTACGACGTGGTGGCGAAGAAGGCCGACCTTGCGCTGTCGCGCGCCAACGACCGGCTTGCCCACTGCGTCGCGCTTTCCGACCGCTATTCCGAAGCCAGGGGAGCGAAACCATGAAGATTGGCGACGCCGCGATCGAACTGGCCGAACGGCGCGTGGAGGCCGAGCGTGACGCCGGCGTGGCTCGCATCCGCGCGAAGCTTGCTGGGACCTCCGGGAGGCTCGTCTGCGACTGCGGCAATCCGATCGGCGAGTTGCGCCGGCGCGCCATGCCCAACACCGACACATGCATCGACTGCGCGACCTTCCTGGAGCGCCAGCCAAACCGGAGACGCGCATAGCAATGGATCTTGCCCCACTCGTACCCTGGGTGTCGTTCGCGGCGCTGCTGATCTCGGTCGGCGCATCGCTCTACACGATGCTGACGTCCGGCGCGAAAGCCAACCAGACCAAGCTGACCGATCACGACCGGCGCATCCAGCATCTCGAAAACGAGCTGAAGCATCTGCCCGATCGTGACCAGACGCATCGCCTGGAGATCGGGCTCGAAAAGCTGACCGGCCAGATGGCGATGTTCGACGAGCGGCTGAAGCCTATCGCGGCGATCTCGACGCGGCTTCAGGAATTCCTGATCGAACAGGGTGGGAAGGGCAAATGAGTTTCGAGAACAAGGTCCGCGAGGAAGCGCGGCTGATCATCCTGAAGGCGCTTGCGGCCGAGGTGAACAACCGGCTCAATTCAGAGCTTCTGCGGCTTTCGCTCGAAAGCTTCGGCATCGCGCGCACTCGCGACTGGGTTCATGCCGAACTCGGGTTCCTGCAGGACGTCGGCGCTGTCACGCTCTCGGAGATGGGCTCGGTTCGCATCGCTGCCCTGACGCAGCGCGGCATGGATCACATCATGCGCACGATCGCGATCGACGGCGTCAAGCGGCCGAGCATCGGAGGCTGAAATGGCCAGGAAAGGTCGTGGCCTCCTTTCGGCGATCGAACGCCTGCCGCGCGAATGCGACCCGATCATCCAGTGGGCTGACGCGGAGCTGCGCGACCGCAACCGGACGCAGACCGAGATCTACGCCGAGTTCTTCGAGAAGATGCAGGCTCTGCAGGTAGAGCATCGGGGTGAGCTGGAGTTTTCCATCCCGTCGTTCACGGCGTTCAACCGGTATTCGATCAAGCAGGCAATCCTTACCAGGCGGATCGAGGACGCCAGCCGGATCGCGACAGCGCTGGGCAAGACCTTCGACGCCGAGAAGTCGGACGATCTTACGCTCATCGCAGCCGAGGCCATCAAGACGCTTGTGTTCGAACTGACGATGGCCGCCGGCGAGGCCGGTTACGATCCGAAGGGAGCCAAGGAGCTGGCCGACGCCCTGCGTTCCGCATCGCAGGCGCAGCACATTTCCACGGCTCGCCGCGTCAAGGTCGACAAGGAGTTCAAGAAGGACGTCGAGAAGGCCGTCGATACCGTGGCCAGGATCAAGGGTATGACGGCCGAAACGGCCGAGGCGATCAAGGCGCAGATCCTCGGGGTGAAAGCGGCATGAGCGATCGCATTCCCTGCATCAACCAACGATGCCGACGTACCGCACCGGCTTCGAAATACGAGCCCGACACGGAGATTGTCTGCGGGAAGTGTTGGCGCACGCTGCCCTTGTTGATCCGTCAGACCGACCGTTCGCTGAACAAGCGTCTCCGGAGCATGAAGCGGCTTGCGATCAAGCCCGATCGTGCCGATCAGGCGCAACGTCTGATCGCCGTGATCGAAGAGGATCTGCATCGAAACTGGGAGAAGATGCGCGACTATTTCCGGGTGCCTGACATGCCCGAAGGTCTCGACGCATTCCTTGCGGAGGTCGGACTGTGACCGGCCCGATCAGCGAGGAAGACTGGATCAAGGTTCGGCAGGAGAGCATCGCCAATCTTGGTCACGTGATTGACAGCGTCGGCTTGCCGCACGTCCTGCTGCCCTATCAGGCGAAGACGGTCGAGCTTCTCGACAGTACGGCGGTTCGCGTCCTTTTCGTCGAAAAGAGCCGTCGCGTCGGCGAGACGTGGGGGATCGCATCATATGCAGTGTTGCGTGCCGGACGTGCCAAGCAGGCGAAGGGCATGGACGTTCTTTATGTTTCCTACAAGCAGGAGATCGCCAAGGAGTTCATAGACGTCTGCGGCATGTGGGCACGTGCTTTTGCGGTCGCTGCGGCAGAAGCCGACGAATACCTGTTCGAGGATGTAGATCTCGCTGATCCGGGCAACACCCGCAAAATCCAAGCATACCGCATCCGCTTCGCCTCCGGTTTCCAGATCATCGCGCTTTCGTCGGCCCCGCGATCTCTGCGCGGCCACCAGGGCGATGTCATCATTGACGAGGCGGCATTCGTCGACAGCCTGAAGGAACTGCTGAAGGCCGCACTCGCCATGCGTATGTGGGGCGGCAAGATCGTCGTCTGCTCGACCCACAACGGAGCGGAAAACGAGTTCAACACCCACATTCAGGACATTCAGGCGGGTCGATCGAAGTACCGGCATCTCAAGGTCGACTTCGACCAGGCGCTGCTCGACGGCCTCTACCAGCGCATCTGCCTTGTCACCGGCGAGGAATGGTCGCCCGAGGCAGAAGCGAAGTGGCGGCAGGAGATCATTGATGACTATGGCGAGCTTGCCGACGAGGAGCTGTTCTGCATTCCGACCATGGGATCGGGCGCGTGGCTGACCGCACCGCTGATCGAGGCGCGCATGAAGCTGACGCCCGAGCAGGCACCGATCCTGCGTATCTCGCTGCCGCCGGATTATCTGCAGCGGGAAAAGGTCGAGCGTGCCCATCTGCTCGCCGCCCATCTCGACGGCCTGGACGATGCGCTGAAGCTGCTCAACCCGAAATGGATGCATGCCTTCGGCTACGATCCGGCCCGACGCGCCGACCCGGCCGTCATGACGCTGCTGTCGATCGACAGCGTGCTTGTGCGCAGGACGGCGCTGACGATCGAACTGCGCAACGTGCCCTTTGCCGAGCAGAAGGCGATTACGCGCGCCATCTTCCAGGCTGCGCCGCGTCTCGTCGGGGCGGCGATCGACGCGACCGGCATGGGCATGAACCTCGCCGAGGATCTCGGCCGCGAGTTCGGCTTCTATATTCCGAACGACGATCCGGAGAAGGTCGTCCACGGTCTCGTCTGGCAGGTGTCGCTCGGGCCGGTCTGGTACAACGATCACATGCCGCCATTGAAGGCGGCATTCGAGGACGCGGCGATCCTGCTGACCGCCGACGCCGAGCACCTCGTGGATCTTCGCCTGGTCAAGGTGATCCGGGGTGTCCCGTCCATCCCGCCCGAGCGCGTCGGCGAAGCCGGAAAGAAGCGGCACGGCGACTTCGCGGTCGCGCTGGCGCTCGCGCATGCGGCAAGCCGCCTCCAGTGGCACGAGTACGCCTATGTGAGCGTGCCGCTGCCGCCCAACCCTTACAGCGAGCCGCCCGCCGAGCGCGGCTATTTCGAGACAGCCGATCAGGCCGACCGGGGCGTGCGCCTGCGCGAAGGCGGGCTTCGACGTGAGAGAAGGATCTTCTGATGGCGTTCACCTGGTACGACGCCTATGGCCGCAGGGTGGATACGTCCGCCCTGAAGCTTGAGCAGGCCGCGCCCACCGTTGCCGGGGTCCGGCGACATGACGCTCACCATCCGGCCGCCGGCCTGACGCCGCAGCGGCTGGCCCGCATCCTGCGCGAGGCGGTCGACGGCGATCCGGAAGACTATCTGGCGCTGGCCGAGGACATGGAGGAGCGGGATCTCCACTATTCCGGCGTGCTCGCCGTGCGCAAGCGGCAGGTGGCCGGGCTGGAAATCGTGGTCGAGGCGGCCGGCGACGATGCCGAAAGCGTGCGCGACGCGGAACTGGTGAGGGAGGTCGTCGGCCGCGACGGCTTCCAGACCGAGCTGTTCGACATCCTCGACGCGATCGGCAAGGGCTTTTCCTGCACGGAGATCATCTGGGAGACGTCCGCCAGCCAGTGGCGGCCGGCGCGCCTGGCGTGGCGCGATCCGCGCTGGTTCACCTTCGATCCTGTCGACGGCGAGACGCCGCTTCTGCGCGACATCGGCGGCAACGTGGCGCTGGCGCCTGCGAAGTGGATCGTCCATTCCGCCAAGGTGAAGTCCGGCCTGCCGATCCGGGGCGGCATCGCGCGGGCCGCCGCCTGGGCGTTCCTGTTCAAGGCCTTCACAGTCAAGGACTGGGCGATCTTCTGCGAGGCCTATGGCCAGCCGCTTCGCCTGGGCAAGTACGACGCTGGCGCGACCGAGGCCGACAAGGACGTGCTCCTGCAGGCTGTCTCCAACATCGGCACCGACTATGCGGCGATAGTGCCGCAGTCGATGGCGATCGAGATCATCCGCGCCGAGGTGAACGGCAGCCACGAAATTTATGAGAAGCGTGGCGACTGGCTCGACCGTCAGGTCTCCAAGGTTGTGCTCGGCCAGACGGCGACCACGGACGCGATCGCGGGCGGGCATGCTGTCGGCAAGACGCATGACAAGGTGCGCGAGGATATCGAGCAGTCGGATGCCATCCAGCTTGCGGCCACGCTGAACCGCGACCTGGTCATCCCGCTCGTGTCGGTCAATCACGGCCCCCGGAAGAAATATCCGAAGATCCGCATCGGCCGGCCCGAGGAGGTCGATGTCGAGAAGCTGGTCCAGAATGTCGCCAAGCTCGTGCCGCTCGGCCTGAAGGTCGGCGCAAAGGCGATGCGCGAGAAGATCGGCGTGCCGGAACCTGCCGCCGACGATGAGCTGCTGGTAGCGCCGCGCCACGCACCGGCCGAACAGCCTGAAGACGATCCCGAACAGCCGCCGCAGCGGCAGGAAGCGCTTTCGACGCGCAAGGGTCTGCCGACCGGCGACCGGGACGCGATCGACCGCTCGATCGATGACATGATGGAGGACTGGCAGCCGCTGGTCGTGCCGATCATTGACGGACTGGAGACGCAGATCGCGGCGGCGACGTCACTGGACGAGGTGCGCGCCATCCTCACGTCGCGCCTGGAGGGCATGGACGTCTCGGCGCTGACCGAGATCCTCGCGCAGTTGGCGTTTGCCGCGCGGCTTGCCGGCGAAACCGGCGAGAAGCTGTAGCGCATGGTCCAGCTTCTCCCGCTGCCGCCGCGCGCCGCGATCGCCGCGCTGGAGAACCGTGGACGCCGCCTCGATCCGACCTTCTCCTGGATGGACGCATGGCAGGAAGATCATGCCGCGATGCTCACCGTGGCAAAGTCGGCAGGCTTCGACATTCTGGACGACATCTACCAGGCGCTGCTCGCCATGCTGTCGGAGGGAAAGACGTTCCGCGACTTCTCGGGCCGGCTGACGCCGATCCTCCAGGCGAAGGGCTGGTGGGGCCGGCAGATTGTGCTCGATCCGCTGACCGGCCAGCCGACGCCGGCACAGCTCGGATCGCTTCGGCGGCTGCAGCTCATCTTCGACGTGAACATGCGCGTGTCCTACGCAGCCGGCCACTGGCGGGGCTTCGAGCGCACGAAGGCGGCGCGGCCGTACCTGCGTTATGTCTGCGTCCGCGACGACCGGACCCGGCCGGAGCATCTGGCGCGGCACAATCTCGTCCTGCCCGTTGACCATCCCTACTGGGACGTCTGGGCACCCCCGTGCGGCTGGAACTGCCGCTGCACGCTCCAGAGCCTGTCGGAGCGCGACGTGAAGCGGCTCCAGGACGAAGGCGAGACGCTCTTCTTCGAACCGCCGCCGGACACCTTCAGGAACTTCCTGAACAAGCGAACCGGCGAGATCATCCGCGTGCCTGACGGGATCGATCCGGGCTGGGGCTACAATCCGGGCAAGGCGGGCTATCGGGAGATCCTGCGCGCGGCGCGTGAAAAAGCTTCAGCGGGGTTCGCTGACAACAAATACCCTGCAGGCTAGAAAACGTGTCACATGTCCCCGTTGCTTGACCTGCATTGAAAGTTGGTACCTATTTCAACCAAGTTGTTGCAGGGGGGATCGTAGGCAATGACCTGGTTCTACGAGCTTGACAACAGGGCCGTTGGTCCGGTGTCGAGTGCCGATCTTGAATCTCTTGTTCGAGCCGGAAGTATTGGAAGGGAGACGCTGGTCTGGACCGAGGGGATGCCAGACTGGACACCAGTGACCCAATGCATTGAGTTGAGCGACCTTTGGAAGGCAATGCCGCCTCCCTTGCCGGGAGGAGGTGCAAGGCGGCGGGATATTGATGAGGTTCCGTCTGCCGACATTGAACTGGGTTTTGCAGACCTTTACCCATTGGCCGGACCTTGGACGCGCTACTTTGCCCGTTCCATTGATATTATCGTCCTGTCGTACGCTGTGGTCTTCGCTCTGTTCACTGCGGCAGCGCTAACTAGCTATGACCTTTATTTGGCGCTCTCTCAGATCAATCCATTTTTGTTTTCCATGATCGTGCTTCCTTTGGCGCTGCTCGCAAACGCCGTAATCGTCTCACTGTTCGGAAATTCATTGGGCAAGACGGTCTTCGGTATCAAAGCGTTTCGGGCTGACGCTAATCAGGCGTTCGACCTTGGGATGCACATCGCGCGCGAGCTGAAAGTCTGGGTCCAGGGATTGGGTCTTGGTCTTCCGATAGTGGCATTGGTTACCTTGGTTCTGGCGTTCAACAGGGTGTCTGCCGGCAAGCAGACTCGCTACGACGAAGGCTCAACAAACGTGCTGGCGCTATCTGACAGCAAACTGAGGCGTTGGCTTGCCATGCTTTTCGCACTCGGGTTGTCCGTGGCCGCTGCAGCCCTAGGCACCTTGGCGGAAGGCTGACTTCTATCTTGAGTCCGATACGTCGCGAACTGAGCGTCATTCGGCTTGGCGGCGCTACCATTCGACCTGAAACCGGCTTCCAGCGCTCACAGCCCGTTTAAAACCCGTTTAACGGCGATTTTAATCCGTAACCCCAGATGCGATTTCACGCTCTTGCCGCCCTGACGGTCGTCAGCTACCGTCTGCCCATGAATTCGACGCACACCCCCGACTGAGCGTCGACACCCGCCATCCCCTCATAGCCACAGACCGTTGTGACTAGTTTTGGCCGCCTGCTGTCGGCCACTGTCCCGGTCATGAACCGCTTCCTTGCTTCGCTTCTTGCCGGCGCTTCGCTGGCCTGCTGCGCAACCGCCGTCACGGCGGCCGACGCTGCGCCCGGATCGTGGGTCCAGCTGTTTCCCGCTGGCAAGACGACCGCCCGCGACGGACGCGGCCCGTTCGACGCCGGTGATCGTGCCTGGATGGAGACGGTCGTCACCAACACGAAGAAGCTTGCCGGCTCCACCGAAATCGTCATCGACTACGACCACCAGAGCGTCTTTGCGGCGGTCCCCGGCGTCGGCGGCACGGCGAAAGCCGCAGGCTGGATCAAGGAGCTGCAGGCCCGCGACGATGGTCTTTACGCCCGGGTCGAATGGACCGAGGCAGCGACGGCCGCCATCAGGGCTGGCGAGTATCGCTACATCTCGCCGGTCTTTCTTGCCGACAAGACCAATGGACGGCTGCGCGCGATCCGTATGGCTGCGCTCACCAACACGCCCGCGCTCGACATGACGCCCGTCGCGGCCAGCACGCTTTTCCCCTCGCACAACCCAACAGGAGACAGCATGGACAAGATCCTTGCAGCCCTCGGCCTCGACGCCGGAACCAACGAAGACGGCGTGCTCGCCGCCATCAACGCGATGATGACGTCCTCTACGGCGATCGCCGAGGCGGCAGGCCTGACGAAGGATGCGACCTCCGAGCAGGTGGTTGCCGCCGTTAAGGCGGCCCGCAGCGACAAGAAGACGATCTTTGAGGCCGCCGGCTTCCAGGAGAGCGCCACGACCGACCAGGTCGTCGCCGCCTTCAAGTCGAAGACGGGTTCGCCCGATCCGACGAAGTTCGTACCGATCGAGCAGGTGACGCAGCTGCAGAAGGACATGAAGACCCTGCAGGACACACTCGTGGGCGACAAGGCCGAGGAGGCAGTCGCCAGCGCCATCAAGGACGGCAAGCTGGCGCCTGCGCTGAAGCAGTGGGGCCTCGACCTCTACAAGGCGGGCAAGGATAAGTTCGAGACCTATGTCGCGAGCGCACCCGTCCTGACCGGCCAGCAGCTCGCGCAGCCGAAGAAGAAGGGCGAAGGCGCGGACGCGCTCGACGATGCGCAGCTCGTCGTCTGCAGGCAGCTCGGCATCGACCCGAAGGACTACGCGCAGACCATCGCCGCCGAGAGCGCTGCTTAGGCGCTCCTGACCGCAACCAGAACCGAAACCCGAGGACCTGATCATGGCGCTTTCCGCCGACCGCAACACTCCCCGCCTGGAAGGCGATCTCCGCCAGGGCGGCCTGCTGGCCTCCGTCGTCGTCTTTGCCGGCGCGATCGTCCTGCGCAATTCGTCCGGCTATCTGACCAAGGGCCAGACCGCGACGTCCATGGTCGGCGTCGGCCGCGCCGATGAGCGCAAGACCGGCGGCTCCGGCAACGGTGACGAGGCTCTCAGGTATCGGCCCGGTGTCTACCGCTACAAGAACTCGGCCTCGACGGACGAGATCACGATCGCCGACATCGGCAAGCCCTTCTACGTGGTCGACGACGAAACGGTCGCCAAGACGTCGGGCACCAACACCCGCTCGATCGGCGGCTTCATCGACGGCGTGGACGCCCAGGGCGTCTGGTGTCGCTTCGACGAGGCGGCGGTCCAGAGCTACCTCGCCGGCGTCGCCAACCCGGCCTGACCGGTCCAACCCTTATCCGCAACAGGATCACGCTCCCATGCTCGTCAACGCTGCCAACCTGAATGCCCTGCGCGCCGGCTTCAAGACCACCTTCCAGGGCGCGCTCAGCCAGGCACCGTCCATGTATGGGCGCGTGGCCACCACCGTGCCGTCGTCCACCAAGGAACAGAAGTACGGCTGGCTCGGCAAGGTGCCGAACGTGCGCGAGTGGATCGGCCCGCGCGCCGTGCAGAACCTCCAGCAGCACGATTACGCCATCACGGAAAAGCCGTGGGAGCTGACGATCGGCGTTGATCGAGACGATATCGAGACCGACAATCTCGGCATCTACACGCCCATGTTCCAGGAAATGGGCATGGCTGCCGCCGCGCAGCCCGACCTCCTGGTCTTCAGCCTCCTGAAGAACGGCTTCTCCACCAACTGCTATGACGGCCAGTATTTCTTCGACACCGATCATCCGGTGCTCGACGCGAACGGCGCTGTCACCTCGGTCGCCAATACCGATGGCGGTTCGGGCGCTCCCTGGTTCCTTATCGACGCGAGCCGCGCGCTGAAGCCGATCATCTTCCAGAAGCGCAAGGACTTCGAGTTCGTCGCGATGGATGACCTGAAGGACGACAACGTCTTCAAGAACAAGGAATTCGTCTACGGCACGGACGCCCGCTTCAATGTCGGTTTCGGGTTCTGGCAGTTCGCCTGGGGTTCGAAACAGACGTTGAACGCCGAGAACTATGCCGAGGCCCGTGCCGCGCTTGCTGGCATGAAGGGCGACTATGGCCGCCCGCTGGGGCTGCTGACCGGAGCGAAGCCGCTTCTTGTCTTCCCGCCTTCGCTCGAAAGTGCCGCGCTCAAGCTGCTCAACAACGAACAGGGGACCGGCGGCGAGACCAACGAATGGAAGGGAACCGCCGAGCCGGTCAACTGCGCCTGGTTGGCCTGACCACCCGCCTGATCGAGACACCGCCGGCGCAATAGCCGGCGGGTCTTTCGAGAGGGGCCGGCGCGAATGACCCCTCCCGCAAGACCCGGAGAGCACCATGAAAAATGCGACCAAGACCGCCAGGAAGAAGCTGGCCGCCGAGAAGGCCGACGATCGCGCTGACGATCAGCGCAAGGAGACCGCTGAAGCCGGAAACGCAGGCGGCGCTGCTGACCCTGGCGACCATGGCGGCAAGCCAATTCAGAACCCGGAGCCGCCGCCCGGTTCCGGAGCCGGCGCGGCCGTGAAGACGTCCTCGACGGAACCCCCTGCGGACAAGACCTCGTCCGTTGAGCCGCAGGGGAAGAAATCCAAGGATAACCCTGAAGCGAAGACCGCAGAAGGCGGGGCCGGCGATCCGGCCGGTCCCGCCGCCACTGACGGGCTGATCGCGATCACGGTCATTGGACCGGCGCGCGGCATGCGCCGCTGCGGCCACCAGTTCGACGCCACGCCGAAGGTTGTGCGGGTCACGACCGGCGAGCTGAAGACGATCGAGGCAGATCCGGCGCTTGCCGTGACGCGAGGGGCGGTCGTCGACGATCCCGGCCCGGAGGGTGCTTTGCCTTCCAGCCGGGACGTCGCCGATTTCCTCGACATGCAGGGCAAGCCGATCGCCATCAAGGTGCTCGGCCCGGCCAAGGGACGCCGTCGCGGCGGCCACCAGTTTGGCAGGGAAGCTGTGACGATCACACCGGCGTCGAGAGACGAACTGGCGCAGATCCTCGGCGACGCCGATCTGTCGGTCGCGAGGGCGGCCTGAACGAGTTTCGCGGGGTAGCTCAGCCTGGTCAGAGCACGGGTCTCATAATCCCGTTGTCGGCGGTTCAAATCCGCCTCCCGCAACCAGAATAACCGAGCGCGCCCGCCGACAGGCGCGAGTGAGAAGGCCAGCTGCAGCGGCGGGGCGGCCGGCCACCCTTTCTAGGACGGGACCATGACGGTCTTTATCAGCATCTGGGCGATCCCGATCCTTCTGACGGTTCTGGTATGGGTCGCCGCGTTCTGCTGGCCGACTGAGCCGACCGGCGGGCGCGACTACGGCATCGGAGCCGCGATCTCGGTCGCGCTGCGGCTGTGTCTGGCGTTCACCAGCACGCTGCTGATCTGGCTGCTCTTCTTCATCGCGCTGTTCATCGCGGGGCGCTGATCCGTGACCTACGCAACCAAGCAGGATCTGATCGACCGGTTCGGCGAAAAGGAGCTGAAGCAGCTCACCGATCGCACCAACACCGTGCCGACGACGATCGACGATACCGTCGTGACCCGCGCCCTTACCGACGCCGACGCTCTGGCGGACGGCTATCTGGGTAAGGTCTATACGCTTCCGCTCTCGGTCACACCGCCTGTGCTTACGAAGGTCTGCGCGGATCTCGCGCGCTACTTCCTGCACGGCAAGGCGGCGAAGGAAACCCTTGTCGAGGACGCCTACAAGCAGGCGCTGGCCTGGCTGAAGGATGTCGCCAGGGGCCTCGTCCAGCTTGAGCAGGCCGGCACGCCGCCCGCCCAGGCTGGCGGCGGAGCCGTGCGCGCCAAGGAAGGCGACCGGGTAATGACCCGCGACAGCCTGCGGGGGATGTGATGGCTGTCGAAGGCATCCGCATCACCGTCACCGACGACCAGGTGCTTGCCACGCTGGACCGTATCGACCGCGCCGCCGCCGGCCCTGGCGAGATCATGGCCGCGATCGCCGGCTATCTGGTCCAGTCGACGCAGCGCCATTTCGAGACGGAAACCGGCCCGGCCGGCAGGTGGCCGGCGCTGTCGCCACGCACCGCAAACCGTCGCATCGGCCGGTCGCGCCGGCGCGGTACCGCCAACATCCTGCGCGTCACCAACAGGCTCTATTCGTCGATCACCGGCGACAGCACGGAGAAGGAAGCGACGGTCGGCACCAACGTTATCTATGCCGCCATCCACCAGCTCGGCGGCGAGGTGAAGAAGGCCGCCCGCGTGCAGGACATTCACCTGTCGATGGCCAAGGGCCGCAAGCGCTTCGTGAAGGCCTCGGCCAAGCGCAAGCGCTCCATGACCGTGCAGGTCGGCGCGCACACGATCCGCATCCCGGCGCGGCCGTTCCTCTATCTCGACAGCAAGGATTTCGCGGAGATCGAGCGCATCGTGGCCGATGGCTTCAGGCGGGAGGCGGATCTGCCATGAGCATCACCGTGACGTGCACAATCAGGCCGCCGCTGTCTCCGGCAGAAAGGGCGCTGTTGCTGTTCGAGGCTTGGGAAGCGATGCCCGCCGATCGCGGCGGAAAGAACGGCCCGCGCGGACGCGCATGGCAGGCCTTTGTCGGTGCGAAGAATGTCGCCCTTGACAGGAGGCGACCATGAGCATCGTTGCCGCCTTCATTGCCGCCCTGGAAGCGATCGACCCGCCCGTTTTCCGGCTGGTTGGCGGCGCGGCCGAGTTCGCCTCGATCGACACGGTGCCGACCGCGATGCCGGCGGCCTTCGTCCTGGTCGAAAGCGAGGAGAGCGCCGAAAACCAGCGCTCGACCGGCCCCGTCCTGCAGCGGACCATCGCCGAGGTCGCCGTGGTGATCGTGACCGACAATGTGTCCGACCATGTCGGCGCGGCGGCCGCAGTCGAGATCGAGACGCTGAAGGCCGCCGTGCGCGCCGCATTGATCGGCCTCGTGCCTGACCCGGACGAGGGCAATCCCGTCGAGCACATCTCCGGCGAGCTGCTCAAGGCGCAGGGCGGCACCATCTGGCACCGCGAGCTGTTCGCCGCCGCCTTCTATCTGCAGGAGCAATCTCCATGACCGACCAGCCGTATCAGGGCCGCAAGGCCGGGTCCTTCATCAAGGACAAGGACACCGGGAAGCTGCGCCGCGCTGACGAACAACCGGCCGCGTTGCCGGAAACCACCCAGACCGCAAAGCCGGCCCAGCCGGCAAAGAAGGGGAAGCAGTAGAATGGCCCGTTTCTGGCGAAAGCTCGCCCTGCTGGCGAAGATCGAAACCGTCTACGGCACCGACCCGACGCCGACCGGAGCCGACAATGCCATCCTCGCGATCGACGCGACCTACACGCCGATCGAGGGGCAGGAAGTCAGCCGCGATCTGCTGACGCCCTATCTCGGCAACCAGGGTATCATCCTGACCGGGACCTACGGTCGGCTGGAATTCTCGGTCGAATGCGCAGGCTCCGGCGCTGCCGGCACTGCCCCGGCCTACGGGCCGCTATTGCGTGCCTGTGGCTTCGCCGAAGTGGTGGACGCCGGCGTCGACGTCGAATACGCGCCTGTCTCGGCGGCATTCGAGAGCGTCACGCTCTGGTACAACCGCGATGGCGTCAAGCATGCCCTGGTCGGGGCGCGCGGCAATGTGACGATCGAGTTCACGCCGTCCGGCATCCCGCGCTGGCGCTTCAACTTCATCGGCCTGACCGGCACCGCAGCTGCCGATACCGCATTGCCGACCACCGACTTCAGCGATTTCATCACGCCGGTCCCGGTTTCCAAGGCGAACACCACGTTTGCGCTGCACAGCCTGACCACCGGTCCGACCGAGCGCCTTTCGATCGACCTCGGCAACCAGGTCGAGCCGCGCATGCTGATCAATTACGAGGCCTGCCACATTGTCGACCGCCGCTCCTCCGGCTCGGCCGTGATGGAGGCGGCGTTGCTGGCGACCAAGAACTGGGACGCGATCGCGCGCGGTCACACGACAGGAACGATGGCGGTCGTCCACGGCACGGCAGCCGGCAACATCGTCCAGATCGGCGCGCCGAAGGTCCAGATCGGCCGGTACACCGAGGGTCAGACGCAGGGGATCATGAACAACACCCTGCCGCTGATGTTCCTGCCGGACGAAGGCGATGACGAGCTGCTGATCACGGTGAAATAGCGCCTCACGGCAACCGAAAACCGCATTTGAAGGGCCTTTGAAATGACGTTCAAGCTTTCTGCGACGCGCCTCTACTGGTGGACGGTGAAGGTCAGGCAGCCGATCGACAATCCCGACCCGAAGAAGGGCGCAAAGATCGAAACCGTCGAGTTGAAAGTGCAATTCGAGGCGATCAGCCAGGATGACGGCAACGCTCACGCAGCCGAGTTGCGCGGACTTCCGAGGGAGGAGCGTGAGAAGCGCGAGCACGAGCTGATCGAGCGCGCGGTCAAAAACTGGGAGGGCGTTGTCGATGACGAGAACCAGGCGGTTCCCTTCAGCCTGGACGCTTTCCGAAAGGCCATGCAGTTCAGCTGGTTCCGGATCGGCATCTACGAGGCGTGGGTTGCCTCGACGGCCGGCGAGGAAGCCCGCCGAAAAAACTGAAGGAGGTCGCTCGGGCCTGGGCGCTGAATTCCAGCGGCAAGGATGACCCGACGCGGCCGGCAACCATAGACCAGGACGTCGCGGCCGACTTCGCAGCACTCGGCGTCAGCGTCGAAGCCGGAGACGAGGAAGACAGTGCCATCGCCGTCTGGGACACCAACTGGAAGAGCGTCGAAGCGTTTCTCGACTGCCAGACGCAGTGGCGCCTTGCGGTCGGCTTCGGTGCGGCCAGGTGGCTCGGTCTCGACTATGCCGGCGTCGATGCCTTCCTGCGCGGCCGCTTTCGCAATCGTGCGCTACGTCGCCGCATCTTCGAGGATCTGCGCGTGATGGAGTTCGTCGCACTCAGGACGTTCGATGAGGTGAAGGGATGAGCGGCCCGATGCGCCTGTCGCTTGCCATCACCGCCGATGCGTCCGGCGTCGCTCCGGCGACGGCCGAGGCCCGCCGGGAGATCGAAGGGGTGTCGGAAGCATCGCGCCGGCAGGCCGCAGCCAACGACCAGGCCGCAGCTGCGGCCCGGCGCGCAACCGAGGCCCTGCGAGGCCAGAGTGCGGCCGAGCGGGATCTTCGCGCGGCGGTCGCAAGCTTCGCCGGCATCCGCTCTCCGATGAACGACAACGAATATCGCCAGCGCGCGGCCGACGTGCAGGCTTATGGTGATGCGCTGGACCGTCTGCGCGCACGCTACAATCCGCTTTTCGCTGTTACGCGCCAGTACCTGCAGGGCCGGGAGGAGATTAGGCGGGCGCATGCCATCGGCGCGATCAGCGCCAACGAGATGACGGAGGCCCTGTCGCGTGAGCGGCAGGCCACACTCGCCTCGATCGCCGCGATCAAGGGCAGGAACGCAGCGATCGCCGACACGCCGGTCATGCGCGGCGCAGGCGCTTCGACGTTCAACACGGCCAACATCGCGGCACAGTTCCAGGACATCGGCGTCACTTCTGCGATGGGCATGTCGCCAACGCAAATTGCGCTCCAGCAGGGAACCCAGCTTTCCGCCGTGTTGAACAGCATGGGTGGGTCGCGCGAAGTCGTCGCCGGGCTGGGCGCGGCCTTCATGCAGATCGTCAACCCGATCTCGCTTGCCACGATCGGGGTGGTCGGACTGACGGCTGCGGTCGTTCAATACGCAATGACGCTGACCAGCGAGACGAAGTCGCTGGACGATCTGCTCAAAGATCATGCGGATATCCTTGAGGGCATCGGCGACATCTACGATGGCATTGCGGAGAAGGCGGAAGCTGCGTTCGGCAGAACCACCGCCGGCCTGAGGCTGCTTTCGACTGAAACCCAGAACAGCCTTAGGCTTCAGGTCGCCAGCAGCGCGCAGAATGCGATCGGGCAGTTGTTCTACCAAGGCGGTTTCGGCGACCAACAATTCCACCTCTATGACGATTTTTACGAATTCGCTGACGCGATCGAGCATCTGAGGAAGTCCGCCGAGGACGGTGAACCCGACGTGCTCGGCTTCCGCAAGATGATCGAGGAGCGCTGGGCGCTCGACCCCAACAACCAGGCGCTCACCAAAATGGCGAGCGAACTTCTGGCGATGACCAGAGATGCCGAGGCGGCTGCCCGTGCGCTCGGTCAGCTTGGCATCGCCAACGACACATTGAGACGCAGCCTGGGGACGGGCGGGCTGCCACTTCGCGGTGGAAATCTCAGCACCGAGAACATGGGGAGCTACGACCTCTTCCAGTCGGAGCAGGCCGTCGCCCAGCAGCGCCAGCGCGAGGCGTTCGAAGCCAACGTCATGGGCATCCGTGCCCGTTCGCCGGGCGAACGTGCCGCTGCCGCTCGCGCGGAGGCCTCCGCAACCTACAACATGGACGAGAGCGCGAGTGACCGGGCGCTGCGCATCGAGCTTGCCGGCATGCAGGCGCTCATCTCGGCCGAGCATGAACTCACCCAGGCGCGCAACGATCGCTTGCGTGCGCTTGATCAGGCCGTTTCGGACCAGCAGCTCGAACTGGACCTGATCGGCGCGACGGCCGGAGAAGCGGCCCGCCTTCGCATGGAATACGATCTCACTGCCCAGCTGCGCGAGGAAGCTGCCCGCACTGGCGTAGCTGTCGATCAGCAGGAAATCGAGCTGATCAGGAAGAAGGCCGCAGAGGTCGGGAACTACGCCGACAAGATCGCGGCGACGCAGCTCGAACGCGACCTGATGTTCGAGCGCGACCAGATCTTCCGCTCTCCGACAGAGCAGCGGGTTTATTCGACGCTGCGCTCGGCCGGGATCGATCCGGCTTCCGAACGCGGCCAGGCGATCGCTGATCAGATCCGCTACAATGAACAGCTCTCCTTCGGCCGTGATCTTGCGAACGATCTCGGCAACAGCCTCGTGCAGGCGTTTTCGGACGGAAAGCTTGAAGGCGAGGAGTTCCTGCAGATCCTGCTGAAGATCATCCAGCAGCTGATGAACGCGCCGGGCGGTCTGTCCGGCTTTGTCTCTTCGATCTTTGGTGGCGGTGGCACAACCGCCTTCACAGGGGACATTCTGTCGGGTGCCCGTGTCGGCCTTTTCGACAGCGGCGGCACGATCCTCGACGACGGCAATATCGTGCCTTTCGGGCCAAAGACCCGCCGCCTCGGCAATGGAGCTGTCCTCGCCGACAGCGGCCTCGGGCCGCGCCACTTTAAGGCCGTTCTTGAAAAGGGCGAGACCGTTCTCGACCGTTCGACCACCATGCGCGCCATGAACCTGATGAGCGGAGCCTCTGCCCTTGGTGGCATGGGCGGCCCGCTCGGCGGCGTCCTGCGCCTTGTCCTGGAGCCGAGCAAGCTCTTCGACGTTCGCATGGAGGAAGTCTCCGGCGACGTGGCCCAGCGCGTGTCGGTCGAGACCGTGAAGCAGTATGACAAGACGTCCACCTCGCGCTTCAACCGCGATGCCCAGATGTCCAAACGGCTGGGGGCGCGTTGATGGATTTCCCGCGCGAGCTGAACTCCTACCAACTGGCCGAATGCACCTTCTTGATCGTCGAGGGCGTTGCGCTCAGCCGCGCCGGCAAGGGCCGCGCCATCACCGCAATCGACCAGTTCGACCCCTGGGTGATGGCACGCATCCGCACCGGCCCGCTTACCCATGCCGAGCGCCGTGCCTGGTCGGCCTGGAAGAACTCGCTGCGCGGCGGCATGAAACACTTCCTTGCCTACGATCAGGCGCGCAGCTGGCTCCTCAACTATCCGCATGGCGTTCCCGAGATCATCGCCGAGACGTGGAATGGCGAGGCGATTGTCACCGAACTGTCCGCCTACGAGATGACGGTCGAGGGCGCACCCGAAGGTTTCGTCATGCTGCCCGGCGATGCGCTCGGCCTCGTGCTCGACGGCAAGCACGGCTGGTTTGAGGTGACCGAGGCATCGACGGCCGGCGGTGACGAAATGACGATCGCGTTCGCGCCCTACGCGCCGCCGACGCTCTTCACGGTCGGTTCGACGGCCGTGCTCTACCGCCCCAAGGCGAAGTTCGTCCTCGATCCCGACAGCTGGGAGGAGACGGCCGACACCAAGCTTTCCCCGATCTCATTTACCGCGCTGCAGGTGTTCTGATGGCTTTTCCGTCCGAACTCGAAGATCTGCTTGACGAGGGGCGTGTCGCCATCCGCCAGCTCGTCACCTATCAGCTCGGCTCGGGAACCTACGGCTTCTGGACCGGCGTCGGCACGCTGACCATCGGCGAGATCGACTATGTGCAGAACCACATCATGACGATCAGCGAGCCAGTACAGGCAACGGGGAGTGCTGCCGCTGTCTTCACCATCGAAATGCCTGAAAAGCCGGACTTCGAGATCACGCCCGACCTTCTGACCGGCATTGAGAACGAAGACTACAAGAACAAGCCGGTCGTCATCTCGGATGCCTATTTCGACCCGGACACCCGCGCGCTGCTCCATGTCGAGCCGATGGTGGCAGGCTATGTCGACACGATCGACCACACGGTCGACGACAACGGTGCCTTCACGCTCATCGTCAACTGCATGACGCGGGCGATCGACAACCACCGGGACGGCTATCGCGCTGCCAACCACGAAGACCAGCAGCTTGTCTCTCCAGGCGACACGTTCTTCCTGCATGCCGGGCGCGTGAAGAACGAATATTTCGACATCAGGTTCGACTGAGGCGGGTTATGGATCAGTCCGAAAACGCTCCGCCTCGTCCTTCGCGCTCTGCTCGAGAAGCTCTCTTGCTGACTTACCTTCACAGGCGGCGACGGCTTGGCGCATCACGTCCACTGCCTTTTCAAGAAGGGCTTCGTGAACTTGCTCTAGAGTTGCATCGACGCGGGTCAGTATCCGAAGCTGAACTTCGACACCTTGAACGGGATCTGCTTCGCCAGCCCAGAAATCAAGAGAGACGGTTCCCGCTGTCAAACCGTCCGTCTCAGTCGTTGCATAGCGCGTTATCGAGCCAATCTGGAATTCAAGCATTTTCCCCTCCCTGCGATAGCGCCGATCAAAACACAGCAGGCGACGGCGAGTCCATTGGGGGTCCACGATGACGTCGTTGACCCGTCTTCCCGACTGGCAGCTCCGTCTCGCGGCCGTCACCACACGCTGCCTGGAAACGCCAAGCGAATGGGGCTCATCCGACTGCATTCTCAAGGCAGCCGACGCCGTGGAAGCGGTGACAGGCGTGGATCTCGCTGCCGAGTTTCGGGGCGCCTATTCGACCGAGACCGGTGCTGCGAAGATCCTGCGCCAGCGTGGCTGCGAGAATGTCGAGCAACTGCTCGACCAGATGTTCGAGCCGGTCGGCCGGCTGATGGCCCAGCGCGGCGACCTCGTCTCGATCGAGGAGGACGGCGCGATCGCGGCCGGCTTCGTCACGGAATACGGCGTCTGCGTCGCCACGCCGCGTGGTTCCGCCTTCAGGCCGCAGACGTCGCTTGCCATCCGCAAGGCCTACAGGGTGGGTCGTTAGATGCCGTTCCTCGCGCCCTTCGTCACAGCCCTGACGACGGCGGCAGCCGCGATCAAGTCGATCGGCTTTTTCGGCTGGCTGGCCCAGGCGGGCGTTCTGCAAGGCATCGTCAAGGCCGGTTTCTCCATGGCGGCCAACTATGTCCTGGGCCAGATGTTCGGCCAGCAGAAGCCGATGGCGCAGGCTTCGCAGCTGCAGACGCGCTATGGCGACAACATGGCTCGCAAGGCCATCCTCGGCCGCTGCGGCGATGCCGGGCACCACATCTTCCGCAACGCCAGCGGCAAGGGCAATCGAACCGTTGTCGATGTTTACAGGCTCTCCGATTTCAGGGTCTCGGAGATCCCGAGGTTTCGAGGGCAAGGGCAGTGGCGAACGATCGGCGGCAATGCTGGCCAGATGCCCGGCATCAACGGCTACGTCTACGTCCAGAAGCGCCTCGGGACCATGGATCAGACGGCCGCCTCGCTTGCGGTAAACAACGGCGGCGGGCGATGGACTTCGGACGCGAGAGGCGCAGGGATCGCGCACTGTGCCGTGCTGACGCAACTCGATCGCGAGAAGATGACACAGCCCTGGGACCCGTTCTTTGAGGTCATCGGGCCATATCTCTACGACTGGCGAAAGGACAGCTCGGTCGGAGGCGACGGCGACGACCGCTGGAACGACCAGGACAGCTGGTCCGGCCGGCGCGACAATCCGGTGCTGCAGATGTATGCGCTGGAGCGCGGCCTGTACAATGGCACGGAGCTGATGGTCGGTCGCGGCTCACCGGCCTCCGATCTGCCACTCGCCGAATGGACGGTAGCGGTCAATATCTGCGACGAGGGTGGAGCGTTGACCCCTCGATACTCGTCCTCGATCATCGCCGAGGCGGGTGAAGGCGTAACGCACGAAGCCAACATGCGACCGCTTCTGGAGGCCTGCGCAGCCTCGTGGATCGAGGGTCCGAGCGGCCGGTATCCGATTGTCGGCGCGGTACAGGCCGTCGTCGCCACCTTCACGGACGAGGACGTCGATTTCGGCGAGCCTTTTCGCTGGACCGCCAAGCGCCCGCGCGACCAACTCGTCAACACGGCGGCCGGTTCGTACACCGATCCGAACAGCTTCTATGAACGTGCCCCGCTGGCCACGCGCGTCGAGACCGGCGCGCGGGCGGTGGACGGAGAGCGGCTGGCCGTCTCACTGCCGTTCCCCGCTGTCACCAAGCCCGACCAGGCCGACGAGCTCTGCGACATCGCGCTCCGCGCCAACCGCTACCAGGCGAACGCCGATATCTGCCTGAAGCCGAAATGGCTGCGCATCCAGGCCGGCCGTTGGGTGCGCTGGAACTCCGCAAAATATGGCGACCGGACCTATCTCGTCATGCAGAAGCGGCTGGGAGCCTTCGGCACGGCGAATGTCCGAAAGGTCTATCCAGCATTGCAGGAGGTCGGGTCCGGCATCTTTGACGCCACCGGCTACGAGACGGTGCCAACGTCGCCGGCCCCTCCCGGCACTCCGGACTATCAAAGCGAACTCGACAATTTCAATGTGTTGCCGTGGGTGCTGACCTCGGAGGCGGTCGGCGAGCGCCCGGCCATCAAACTGACCTATGACGCGATCGAGGATGTGACGATCACGCATGTCGAGTTCGAATACTGGCCGAGCGCGCAGGAGGAAGAAGTCCAGCGAGACAGTGCCCTGGCCGACTTCACGGTCAAATATCTTGCGGTCGGCATCATCTCGAACACCGAATACAAGGTCCGCTATCGGCTGAGGTCCGATCCGCAGCGCGATATCCCATGGGTCGGTCCTTTGACGGTCACCACACCAGCCGCCGACACGACGGACATCGCGGTCCAGATGGCGCGCCTTAGCGAAGGGGCGAGGCAGACTATCCAGGAGGTCATCGCCCGACTGAACCTGTCCGATGCTCGAATGGAGCAGATCGCCATGAACGGCGCAGAGGTTGCGGGATCGGTGTCATGGGAAAGTGCGGTCTCGCGACGCTTCCGGGACGCACTTGCGATTGCCCTGCTCTCCAAGAAGGCGACCATCTCTGAAACGGCCGCGGGGCTGCGCGCGCTGGCCGAACTCAGTGCATCGGTGGCAGCTCAGGTTGGCCCGTCCGGTGCGTCGGGCCTCTTCCGGATCAGCGCCGAGGCGACGCCTGAAGATGCAGAAGCACGGATTGGACTGTCGGTTGCAGCAACTGCGAACGGCGAGACCAAGACCGCCGCGATCCTTCTGGATGCGATGGCGAGCGGCGACTCTCGCATTATCCTGGCCGCAGACCGCACGATGATCGTGAACGGCGAAGGCGAGGTCGTCGCGCTGTTCGACGAGGACGGGGTCACTCTCGCCAATGCCCTGATCCGCGACCTCGAAACGGTCAACATCAAGACCCGGTCGATCGAGGGCGACCGGGTCGTCCAGTACGGCATCGATACCTATGAGCTGCAGCTCGACAGCGTCACCTACGTCGACAGCGCAAACACTTCGACGCCAACAAACATAGACAGCGGTGTGCCTACCAGCATTCGCCAAATGGTGTTGGTCGATGACTATGTCTCTGGTGGCGTCATGGGCGCGATCACAGTCAACGTCGACCTCGTTGCGGCATTTGGAACCAACAATCACCAGCTTCTCGTTGTCCGTGACAGCGTTCCTACGTTCAACTCCAGTCCTACGGTCGTTGCCGGCAATGTCCTGCAGGTCGACTCCACCATGTCCGGCACTTGGTACTGGGGAACTGCCTTTTCTGACATCCCGCCAGGACCTGGTGATTGGTACTACTGCATCAAGGTTGGTGCATTGTTCGGCTCCGCCAACAGTCTCAACAGTCAATCCATTACGGTGTCCCATGCCAAGCGATGATCCGCAGGTTGGTCTGCGCAACATGCCTTACACGATCTACGACCGGGCAACGGGCGACATCCTGATGTGGGGGACGGCCGGATCTCCGAAGTCCATCAACGCCAAACTGCAGGCCGGTCAGGGGCTGATCCTCGATCAGGCGATCGACGGCAATACGCATCGCATCGATCCGGAGACGGGGCAGCCTATCGCGAAGGAACTACAATGACCGCGATCTACAAGATCGGCACGGCCACCGTCACCAATGGCTTGGTCACCGTGACCGGGACGGACACGGCATGGGTGACGGCGCTTGTCACAGGCGGACTGTTCACAATGAACGGCCTTTCCGTGCCTATCGAAAGCGTCGGCGACGAGGACGAACTGACGCTAGCCCTGCCGTGGCCGGGATCTGGTGGAACGGGCGTCTATGCGATCGTGCGGGACAGTTCGACGGCCGCGCTGATCGTCAGCCTGAACGACCGCCTGGCGCAGATCATCGCCCGCATGGTGGCGATGGGCATCCCACCTTCCAAGATCGGCACGCTCGCGGAGCGGGACGCGCTGACCCTCGGCGTCGAGGATGACCAGTTCATCTTTCTGCGGTTCGAAGTGCTGGCAAGTGTTCTTTACGTCGGCTTCTACCGCTGGACGGGAACGGAATGGATCGGGCCGTTCGATCCGAAGGGAGACGGTGGCGATCCGGGAACGCCGGGCACCGGCGATCGCTTTGATGTCGCCGTGTTCGCCCAGGGCAAGCCGGCAGCCGGTGAACTTCTGCTCCGGCATGTGTTTTCCGATACTGGCGTGACATTTCCCGCCGATCTGTCGGCCAGCAGGGCGTCTGGCAGGGATGCTGCAACGGCTGAGGCGGTCGTCTCGCTGGAAAAGAACGGTTCGGAGTTCGGCACGGTCACCTTCGCGGCGGCCGGGGATACCGGCACGTTCGCGGCAGCAACACCCACAGGCTTTGCCGCCGGTGACATTCTCACCGTCATCGCACCATCCCCGCGTGATGCCACGCTGGCGGACGTATCCATCACCCTCGCAGGAGTAAGGACATGACTGATCTGAAGATCGGCGACAGGTTCGTCGTCAACTCAACGGAAGAAATCCGGACGTCGAAGGGCAGGCTGCTGGCCCGCTACCTGCCGGGCTTCGACTATCGCGTGACACCCCGAAATCTTGAGCTCGTCGCGGGGATGATCGCTGCCGGTAAAGCCAAGATCGGCACCACGACCCCGGAAGAAAAACTCGCTGCCGCAACGGGCGGCATGGATGTGAAGGCCGGCACCGGGCGCGTGTCCGGCTTTGCCAAAACAGGAAAGGAAAACTGATATGTCTGTTACCCACGCTTCCGGCATCAGGGATGCCATCGCAAATCTCGTTGCAGACGCCCACGACGTCGGCTCCGCCGAAAGCGGCGGCTCGCTCGTGCTGCGCGACGGTGCCACCGCAGCCGTTGTCTTCCGCTTTGCCGGCACTGCCTTTGGGGCAGCGGCAGCGGCGATCGTGACGCTCGCCTCGACGCCGATCGAGGAAACGGCGGGGGACGACGCCGCCGAACTCGACAACTTCATCACCCGCGACAAGGATGACGGCCAGGTGCTTGCCGGCTCGATCACCGCTGTCGGCATGGGTGGCGACATCGAGGTGACGAATACCAACGTCGCCAATGGGCAGGATTGCTCGCTGGAAAGCTTTACCTACACGGCCCCGGCATAAATGAGCCGTATCCTGCTCTCCGGCGACATGCAGTCGGGGTCTGATGGCATCGCCCTTTCGGGGGACATGGCGACAGGCTCGGAACTGCTGTCGATCGTCGACGTATTCGGCGCGTTGCTGTCTGGCCCTGCAGATGTTGCCGGCTCGGTCAGTCCGCTGATCGCTGCGACGGCGATACTGGTCTCTCAGTCGGGCGATGTCGCAGGCACGATCGACGTCATCGACCCGACGATCTACGCCTATGGCGACCTGCAGGCCGGAGCGGGAGCGGTTGACGGAGCGGGCTTGTCCATCATCGGCGCGTCAGGAGATTTGCAGGCTCAGGCAGCAACCGTCTCGGCGGAAGCCGGCATTCTGATCAGCGTCAGCGGGGATCTCGTTTCAGGTGAGGCCTCCCTTGCCGCCGCGATCAAGGCCATCGTTTTGGCAAGCGGCGATCTTGTGGCGGGCGATGCTGCCGTGATGGCGGCAGCAAAGGCGATCATCGGTGCGACCGGCGATCTGCAATCGCAGCCAGGACAGGTCGGCGGTACTGTTTCCGTCCTGATCTCGGCATCGGGAGACATCACGGCCGGGCCAGCCGACGTCAACGGTTTCGTGCTGACCAGCGACATGATCCTGGTCTATGGCGATCTGGCGGCCGGCCCGGCTTCACTCGCTGCCGATGTCAGCGCGAAGCTTGCCGCTACCGGCCTTCTGGAAGCTGGCGATGCCCAGGTGGATGCGACGGTCAAGGCGATCGTCTCTGCGGCAGGTGCTCTGCAGGCTCAGGCCGGTCATGTCTCCGGCGAGGTGAGCGTCACTCTGTCCGCTTCGGGATCGCTCGAAGCCGGGAACGCCATCGTCACCGCAGACATCCGCACCGAACGCGCCCGCCGCGTCGTCCAGGTCATCTACTACTGAGGATTTCGGGTCATGGCCGACAAGGAAATTGACGATCTGACGGAAGCCGGCGCGCTCGACGGTAACGAGGTATTCCACGTCAAACAGGGCGCTAACTCCCGCAAGGTCTCGCTCTCAGGGCGTCTGAAGACGTGGCTCGATGGCATCTATCAGGTGGCATCGGCAGCGCTTTCGACCATCGCCGGACTGTCATCGGCGGATGGCAACTTCATTGTCGGCAGCGCCACGGGTTGGGTCGCTGAGAGCGGCGCGACGGCCAGAACCTCGCTCGGGCTGGGAACGGGCAACACACCGCAGTTCACCGGGTTGAACATCGGTCATGCGAGCGACACGACGGTCACGCGGGCATCGGCCGGGCGTCTTGCCGTCGAAGGCGACATGCTTCTCGATGTCACCGACCTGATCGACGAAGACGACATGGCGTCGAACAGCGCAAACCATGCCCCGACGCAGCAGAGCGTCAACGTCTTCGTGAAGTCGCGCCCAGCGGCATCCGATCGGCTCGTGACGATATCGGATAGCGCCAGCCCATCGTTCAATGCTCAATCCGGCATCACGCAGGTCGCCCGTCTCACAGCGACCGCAAACCGGACGTTGGCCGCTCCAACCAACCCATCTGATGGCCAGAAGCTCATAATCGAGCACACCGCTTCTGGTGGAGCGCGGACGATCGGCTTTGCAACAAGCGCTGGCGCCTTCGACCTTCGCGGCAAGACCATAGAGGCAACCCCCTCCGGCGAAACTGACTATTTCGGCTTCGTCTACAACGCCGCCGCAGATCGCTGGCGGCTGCTGGCAGTGGATAAGCAGGCATGACCACCTTCACCGCCAACTCCTCCTGGCAGGAATGGGTCGATTTCTGTCGGGAAGTGGATAGCACCCGCGAGGGGTTCGATCCTGTCGAGGAGAACTGCTCTCTTGTCATATGGGCGAGAGGCCTAGGTGACATCACTCTCGCTGAGGCGATCCGAGGGCCGTGCCAAGACTGGCAGGGCTCTAGGGCGTGGACATGGGCTGTCACGATTGCGTGGGACCAAGTTCCACAGGCTCTTAAGGCTGAGGTGCTCGCCGTTATCGGCATTGAACCACCGATGGCGGCACTCACCTACGAACGCATGACCAACCACCTGACCGAGCCCGAAAAGCGCATACTGTGGGACGCATTTGCTCCTGCGATGTCGGTTATGCGTGAAAAGCTCGCCCGCGAGATCGGGGAGCCGCAAGATGGCTGATACAGGATGGGTGACAGTCGGAACGGGTGCGAACAATGCCGATGCCGGTAACACGGCATGGAGCAACCCCGGCAACATCACAACGGCGTCGGATGCTGCATATGCAATCGTAGGCCTCGCGAAGGACACGACATCACAATATTTGCATGGAACGAACTGCGACTTCTCTGCGATCCCTTCCGGAGCAACAATAGACGGGGTCGAAGCCAGGGTTAGAAAGTGGTCGGGTGGGGGTCCAACTGACCACACCATACAACTGATTGTCGGCGGTACACGAAGTGGGGATAACAAGTCGGCGGGAGCGGCATGGGCCAGCCCGTCATCAACAAACGTCAGCTACGACTATGGCGGGGCGTCCGATTTGTGGGGACTTTCTTTGTCGCGGTCTGATGTCGTCGCGGTCAATTTCGGGCTGGCTGTACGGGCTGCACGAGTCGGAGGCAGTGGTGGAACGGTAAATATTCGTGTCCCTTACATCCAACTGAAAGTCCACTACACCGAAGCAGCCGGCAACACCGGGGCCTTCTTCGCGCTGTTTAACGTCAAGGACCGGCTGCGCGAAATCCTGAAGCCGAAAAAGAAGTTCTGGCTGCCTGAGCCGGCGTTCGCGAGGGCCGCATGACGTGGGAGCGGCTCGGGTGAACTCCCGAGCGGCGGGCCGAGTGTGACAGCTAAACCCGCCCGACAGTGAAAAGAGATAACCGTCGCACCCCGCCCTTTCGGGCGCTGGGACCGTGACTGATTCTCGAAAGACAGACATGACCCTTGGAAGTGAATTCACACCTATTGAGCCCGTTAGACCACCGGCAGGCTATATCGGCGGCAAGAGGCGGCTCGCAGAGCGCCTGGTCGCGAAGATCGC
The DNA here is from genome assembly GCA_019635775.1 of Rhizobiaceae bacterium. Lineage (GTDB taxonomy): Bacteria > Pseudomonadota > Alphaproteobacteria > Rhizobiales > Rhizobiaceae > Mesorhizobium_K. The sequence continues at coordinate 629,583 of JAHBYU010000001.1, forward strand.
GGCCGTGCCGCACCGGACCTATGCGGAGGCCTTCGTGGGCATGGGCGGCGTGTTCTTCCGCCGCAGGAGCCATCCGCCGGCCGAGGTGATCAACGACCGCAACGGCGAGGTGGCGAACCTGTTTCGCATCCTCCAGCGCCACTACCCGCAGTTCATGGACACGTTGCGCTTCCAGATCACGTCCAGGCGCGAATTTGAGCGCCTGAAAGCTTCCGACCCGGCGACGCTGACCGATCTCGAACGGGCCGGCCGCTTCCTCTACCTCCAGAAGACGGCCTTCGGGGGCAAGGTCCGAGGGCAGAATTTCGGGGTTAGCCCGCGCGAGGGTGGCGCTTTCAACCTGACGCGGCTGGCCCCTATGCTGGAGGAAGTCCACGAACGGCTCGCCGGCGTCGTCATCGAAAACCTCGACTGGCTGGCCTTCATCGACCGCTACGACCGGCCGGAAACGCTGTTTTACCTCGATCCGCCCTACTGGGGCAGCGAGGACGACTATGGCCGCGATCTGTTCGGCCGTGACCAGTTCGCCGCCCTGGCCGAGCGCCTCGGCCGTCTGAAGGGTCGCTTCATCCTGTCGATCAACGACGTGCCGGAGATCCGCGAGACCTTCGCCGCCTTCGCTATCGAGCCGGTGGAGCTGCTCTACAGCGTGTCCGGCGGAAAAGGCCAGCCGGCGAAGGAGCTCATCGTCAGCTCGCAAATTTGATGTACCTTTAAGAAACAGGAGGTGTTGCGATGAAAGAGATTGCCGAACTGCTCTCCAGTCTGCCCTGGAAGACGCTGCTAATGCTGGCTTCGGGCTATGCAGGCTACTTCGTCGCGAATGTCGGCGTGAGAGAGCACCACAAGAGCATCGATGTCGTCTTCTCGACGCTCGTGTTCGGCTTCTTCGCAGCGTTGATATATGACTTCGTGGCCGGAGAGACGGAAGCTCGCTGGCAACTGGCGTCGCTGGTTGCCTTCGCCGGGGCAGTCGTTCTTGGTGCCCTCTGGAGCCGTATTGGCAGAAGCAGCATGTATGCCGTGTTGAGGCTCACGAAGGTCGCCGACACAGATGAACTGCCGAGCGCCCTGGCCTCCCTGTTTCGTATCCGGCACAACGGCATGACGCAGGTTCACGTCAAGCTGCAGGACGGGTCCTGGCTGAAATGCGATGATCTTTCCCGCTTCAAGGATGCCCCAGGCGGGCCGATCACTTTTGGAGCGACCGGTGACCTGCTGATTTACGTGAGCCACGTAAAAGGCGTCGCTGATGAGGACTTTGAGGAGTGCCCATCGGTCATTGACAAGGACTGGGGCTGCGAAATGACCTACCTGCCGGCCGACCAGATCGCGCGGATCGATGTCCGCCAGAAGCCATAGCTATTTTTTCTTGGGGCTGGGCGGCGGGGTAGGCTTCGGCCCCTCGCTTGTCGTCGGGGTGTAGTTGTTCTGAACGCCGCCAACTCCAACTATGGTAGTGACCCTCGGCTTGTAGCTTCCTACCCTGCTGTTGCCGCTCGTCCGCCCACCGGTTCCGGTACTCTTCTTGCTCATCTTACCCTCCCGTCGTGAATGGTGCATAAAAGATCAGTAGGTTTCAGGAGTCCAGATGGCCCCGATCGTCAAAAGCCCTCGCGAACGCGCGGCGCGCTCCCTGTGCCGTCTTGCAGGCAACCCTGAGGACACAATGTTCGAAGGGAAGCCGATGTGGCGCTCCTACCTGCCAGAGGCGGATGCCGCGCTGGAGGCGGCCCTAACAGCCGAGGAATGGGCAAAGATGAAGTCAGGGGGCCCGGAAGAAGGGTGACTGGTCCAGATCAGATCGAGCTGCGCCTAAAGTGGCGTAGGACATGGCCCGATCGAGAGAACGACTTCGTCGGCGTCGATCCGATCTCGGGGAAGACCATCGGTCGCTTTCACGTCTCCTCCGCCGGGAACGATGCTGGCAAGTGGATATGGCTCTATCAAGCATCCTTTCCCGGTCTACCCTGGGCAGAGATCCATCGATCGGGCTTTGAAGCTACGCCTCGGGAGGCAGCCAAGGCGATCGAGGACACTTGGTTTCGGGCAACCGAGGGCAAGCGCTTCGATCCCGCGTCCGGCACCTATTTAGAAGCCCACGGAAACGACCCTTCAACGGGCCTTTAAGCGGTCGATAATCGCAGCTGATCAGGTGCCATCCGATCTTGCGCAGAGTGCCAACCGATTTTGCGCGCTACACGCCGGATCGGTCGCGCCGGGGCCTGATCCCGAAAGGTGGACACCGCCTTTCGGCAAAGACCATGTCCCAACGGTAGCGCGGCTGGGTGATGAACCCCCAGATCCGGGCCTTGATGGAGACCAGCGGCAACGGCCGTGTCCTCCTTCAGGGCAAGAACGCCTGGGGCGCGGGAGACCGGCCACGTACATACATTCATGAGAGGCAAGGCCTCGTGCCCCGCTTCCCGACCTTCAGGGGTGTGCTCTTTGAAATGGCCAGATGCTTCGGCAGGCGTGGCAACGTCCACGCATGCCGTAAGCCCGACCGGGCGTCGGCCGTCAGGCCGCCCTCGCGGAGGCCAGCGAGCGAGGCGAGCGTCCGGCCGTGAGCGAATGAAACAGCAGGGCGTGGCGACGGGAAAGTGCATCCGGCCGCAGGCCGCAAGCCCGACCGGGTGTCGCGCCTTTCGGCGCGCCCTCGCGGAGGCCAGCGAGCGAGGCGAGCGTCCGCCCGTGAGCGAAAAGAATATCCAGCAGCCCGCAGGCTGCGAAACGGCCCGTGAGCGAAATGACTTCAGGCCGTCGACAGCACAGGATAGCACCTCCACCTTGCATCCTTACGTCACAAGGGCTAGGCCCTGTCCCGCCTTACAATGAACGGTTCAAGCCATGCTCGACATCAAATGGATTCGCGAAAACCCGCAGGCGCTCGTGGAAGCGCTGGTGAAGCGTCAGTGGTCGGCTGAAAAGGCGCAGTCCACCGTTGAAGAGGTGATTGCCAAGGACGAAGCGCGCCGCGCCCATCTTGGCGGATTGCAGGAGCGTCAGGAGCGCCGCAACGCTGCCTCCAAGGAGATCGGCAACGCCATGCGCTCGGGCAACATGGCCAAGGCCGAGGAACTGAAGGGCGAGGTCACGGCGATCAAGGAATGGCTGTCGGGTGCCGAAGCCATGGAGCGCGAGCTGGACAAGGCTCTTGAGGATGCGCTTGCCGTTCTCCCCAATATTCCGCTTCCCGACGTTCCGGTGGGTGCCGACGAACACGACAATGTCGAAGTCCGCAAGGTGGGTGAGGTTCGTCCGCACTCCAACTGGACCCGCGAGCATTTCGAGATCGGCGAAACGCTCGGCATGATGGATTTCGAGCGCGCCGCAAAGCTTTCGGGTTCGCGCTTCACCGTGCTGAAGGGCCAGCTTGCCCGCCTCGAACGCGCACTCGGCCAGTTCATGCTCGACCTGCACACCACCGAGCACGGTTACACCGAGGTGATCCCGCCGCTTCTGGTCCGGGACGACGTGCTCTATGGAACCGGTCAGCTGCCGAAATTCGCCGAGGACCTGTTCTTCACGCCGCATGGAGAAAGCCGTCTTGGCCTCATCCCGACCTCCGAGGTTCCCCTGACCAACCTCGTGCGGGAGGAAATCCTCGCGCAGGACAAGCTGCCGCTGCGCTTCACGGCGCTTACCCCCTGCTTCCGCTCGGAGGCCGGTTCGGCCGGCCGCGACACGCGCGGCATGCTGCGCCAGCACCAGTTCTACAAGGTCGAACTGGTCTCGATCACAGACGCGGATTCCTCGCGCGACGAACATGAGCGCATGACCCAGTGCGCCGAGACGGTGCTGAAGAAGCTCGACCTGCCGTTCCGCACGGTGGCGCTCTGCACCGGCGATATGGGCTTCGGCGCGCAGAAGACCTACGACATCGAGGTCTGGCTGCCCGGCCAGAAGGCCTATCGCGAGATTTCGTCGTGCTCGGTCTGCGGCGATTTTCAGGGGCGCCGGATGAATGCGCGCTACCGCCCCACCGAAGGCAAGGGCACGGCTTTCGTCCACACGCTGAACGGGTCGGGTGTCGCGGTCGGTCGCGCGCTGATAGCCGTCATGGAGAATTATCAGCAGGCAGACGGCAGCATAACGGTTCCTGAAGTGCTCAGGCCCTACATGGGCGGACTCGAAAAGATAGAAGTGCGATAGATCATGCGGATACTGCTCACCAACGATGACGGCATCAACGCCGAGGGCCTCGCCACTCTGGAACGCGTAGCGCTTTCGCTTTCCGACGATGTGTGGGTCGTCGCCCCGGAGACGGACCAGTCCGGCTACTCGCATTCGCTTTCGCTTTCCGAGCCGCTTAGGCTCCGAAAGGTTTCCGACAAGCATTTCGCTGTGCGAGGCACGCCCACCGATTGCGTCATCATGGCAGTGCGCCGCCTGCTTCCCGGATTGCCCGACCTCGTGCTGTCAGGCATCAACTCGGGCACCAACATTGCCGACGACATCACCTATTCCGGTACTGTTGCCGGTGCGATGGAGGGCGCGCTTCTCGGCATTCCCGCGATTGCGCTCAGCCAGGCCTATCTTGTGGAGGGGGCGCAGCGTTTCGTGCCTTACGAGACGGCCGAGGCGCTTGCGCCGGCGCTCATCACGAAGCTGCTTGAGGTCGATCTGCCCAAGGGCACCTTCCTCAACCTCAATTTCCCGAGTTGCAAGCCCGACGACATCGCTGGCGTCCGCGTCACGGGACAGGGCAAGGTCGGCTACAATATCGACATCGAGGAACGCGCCGACGGGCGTGGATTCCCCTATTACTGGCTGCGCTTCGGCCGGGACCTGAGCGAACTGCGCGACGGCAGCGACGTTCATGCGGTGAAAAACGATTTTGTCTCCGTCACGCCGCTGAAGTTCGATTTCACGGCGCATGAACTTCACGACCAACTCGTCAAGGCGCTTGCATGAGCGAAACCATCGACAGCCGCGAGGCCTTTGCGTCCTTCCTCCTGCGCCTGCGTGGCAAGGGTATCGTCGCCAGGGAACTCGTTTCGGCTTTCGAAGCGACGCCGCGACATCTTTTTGTGCCCGACCGTTGGCAATCCGTCGCCTGGAGCGAGGGCATGATCCCCATCGAGTGCGGCGAAGCGATCGAGGGCCCTGATCTCCAGGCGCAGATTATCGCCTCGCTTGCGATCGAACCGGGCCATCGCGTGCTCGAGGTCGGAACGGGGTCGGGTTTCACGGCAGCGGTCATGTCCAGGCTGTCGGCGCGCGTTCTGACACTGGAGCGCTACAAGACGCTGACAGAGCTTGCCCGCCAGCGCTTCGAAGCACTTGGCATCACCAATGCCTTCGCCCGTCAGGCTGACGGATCTCAGGGTCTGCCGGCGGAAGGGCCGTTTGACCGGATCGTCGTCTGGGCCGCTTTCGACAGTCTTCCGCGCAACTTCACAGAGCAACTGGCGTCCAACGGCGTCATGATCGCTCCGATCGGCGCAGAGGAGCAGCCGCAGACGCTGGCGAAGCTCACGAAGATCGGCAGCCGCTTCGAGCGGGAGGACGTCGGCACGGTGCGCCTCCAGCCGATCATACGTGGTGTCGCGGCGGCGATCTGAGGCATTCCCAATAAAATCTGCATCAAATTGGAGGGGTTTAACCCGGCGGTAAGATTAACGCGCTTTTATTGGCTCAGTTGTGTTGGGTATGCGCGGGTCGGTACCATGGTGAGTGTGATGAAGCGTAACGGACTGAGGTTGTCGCAGGGGGCTGCTGTACTCCTCCTCGCGGGACTATCCGCGGGCTGCAGTTCACAGTCCGCCCGCTTTGGCGGCGTCGACGATTTCATGACCGCCTCCACGCCCAATCCGCGCGAGATCATCCGTCCGAGCGGTGAGACCGGCAGCCAGGTCGCGACGCAGACCTATGACAATCAGAATTATGTCGGCGCGCAGGCGGCCGCTCCGTCCGGAGGCGTGTCACGCGGCGAACTCGCACCCGTTTCCGCAGCGCCTGCCCCTCAGCCGATCCAAACGGCTTCACTTTCCGAGCCATCTTCCGGCACGATGTCGCAACAGGCGGCCAGCGTCAGTGGAAATGCTTCGGGCGGCTATGTCACCGTACAGTCCGGCGATACGATCTACGGTCTGGCCCGCCGCTATGGTGTGCCGGCCGACACAATCATGCGCGCCAACGGCATGTCGCCTTCCGACAATCTCCGCTCTGGATCCAGGATCATGATCCCCGGCCTGTCCGGCGAGGCAGCGTCGCGCGTTGCGAGCACTGCCGCTTCCGTTCCTGCCGCTCCGAAGGTCAAGGAAACGGCATCCGCTGCAGCGGGCACGTACAAGGTCCAGGAAGGCGACACGCTCACGCGGATCGCCAGCCGGACTGGCGCAAGCGTGACGGCGATCAAACAGGCGAATGGCCTTTCCGACGGTTCGATCCGCATCGGCCAGACGCTGAAGATACCGGGAGCCTCCGGTTCGACGCAGGTCGCTTCTGCCGCGCCGGTCGACGTGACGCCAAAGAAGGTGACCACTGAGACGATCAAGCCGGCCGAGCAGCCTGCATCCACGCAAAAGCAGCCGGTCAAGAACGATGAGGTTGCATCCTACACGCCGCCGAAGAAGACCGAGAAGGTCATCGAGCAGGCTGAGGAAACCGCACCGGACGCTACCGGAATCGGCCGCATGCGCTGGCCGGTCCGCGGTCGCGTCATCTCGCAGTTCGGCAAGGGCGGCGGAAAGACCAGCGACGGCATCGACATCTCCGTTCCTGAAGGAACGCCGGTCAAGGCTGCCGAGAACGGCGTGGTCATCTATGCAGGCGATGGTCTCAAAGAATTCGGCAACACTGTTCTCGTCCGCCACGAGGATGGGCTGGTTACCGTTTATGGGCATGCCAGCGCGCTCAAGGTGCAGCGGGGCGACAGGGTCAAGCGTGGACAGGAGATCGCTGTCTCTGGCATGAGCGGTCAGACGGATGCACCGAAGCTTCACTTCGAGGTGCGCAAGAACTCGGCTCCGGTCGATCCGTCAAGCTATCTGGAATAACTACCAGAAAAGCCTGCGAACCGCCTGACCTCCAGTCTGGTTCGCCTGCTCTGCCCGCCCGTCAGGGCGGGCATTTTCAATTCACGGGTCCCGACGTGTCGTTATGCTCAGGACATGTTCGCGAATCTTCTGAATCGCTTAGCCTTGTTCCTGCATCTTCTTCGCGAGTGCGCGATGCAGATCTGGCGCGGCCTCGACCAGCATCCTTCCAGCGTCCGACTGTGGTTGGGACAGCACCTGCGCGGTTTTTCCCGCCTCGACGATCTTGCCTTCGTGCATGACCATGACTTCGTCTGTGATCGCGCGCGCGACAGTCAGGTCGTGTGTGATGAAGAGATAGGCAATTCCAAGCTTCTGGTTCAGGTCGGCGAACAGGTCGAGGATCTGGGCACGGATCGAAACATCCAGCGCAGAGACAGGCTCGTCTGCCACCACCAGCCTGGGCCGGGTAATGATAGCGCGCGCGATGGAAATCCGCTGTCTCTGGCCGCCGGAAAACTCATGCGGATATTTTTTCATATCGGCGGGCTTCAACCCAACTTCATGCAGAGACTGCTCGACGCGCTCACGTCGCTCGGCCTTTGTGGGTTGCTTCTCCAGCAGGTGAAGGGGCTCCGCGACAAGCCATTCGACCGTCTTGCGGGGGTTGAATGACCCGTAAGGATCCTGGAACACGACCTGCATTTTGCGTCTCACGGAGCGCAGGGCGGCATCGTTCATGCCGACCGTCGTTTTGCCTTCAATGGCAACAGCCCCGGAGGTCGGCTTTTCAAGCGCGAGGATCATGCGTGAGAGCGTTGACTTGCCACAGCCGGACTGTCCAACGAGGGCAACGGACTGTCCTGCATCGAGGGAAAAGGAGACGTTGCTCACAGCTCGGAAGGGCTGAGGCCTGCCAAAGAGCAAGGTTCGTTGGCTGTGATAGTCCTTGGTGAGGTTTTCGACCGTGAGCAAAGGCGCTTTCCGATCTGCTGCGGGGACAGAGTGATGCACTTGCCGCACTGGAACATGCATCGACGCTTGCGCCAATTGTCTGGTGTAGGGATGCACCTGGGCCGAAAGTGTTCTGGCAGTTTCACCGGCTTCCATGACAGCGCCTTCGCGCAGGATCGTGATACGGTCGGACATCTCGGCAACGACCGCCAGATCGTGCGAGATGAGCAGCAAGCCCATGCGGTTCTCATCTACCAGCTCGCGCAACAGTTTCAGGATCTGCGCCTGCAGGACCACATCGAGAGCGGTGGTAGGCTCGTCCGCGATCAGCAGTTTGGGCTTCAGCGCGCATGCGATTGCGATGATGACGCGCTGTCGCTGGCCGCCGGAAAGCTGATGCGGATAGCGGCTGAGCGGAAATTTCGTCGACGGAAGCCCAACGCGTTCAAGCATGCTTCTGGCTCGCGCTTCAGCATCCGCGCGGCTCGCGCCAGTGTGGAGGCGGATACCCTCGGCCACCTGTTCGCCGATGGTTTTCAACGGATTGAGTGCGGTCATTGGTTCCTGGAAGACCATGCCGATGTCGTCGCCACGCAAGGCGCACATCTCGTCTTCGCTGGCCGACAGGATCTTCATGCCGGCAAAATCGATGCGCCCGCTTGTTCGTGCACCGCTCGGCAGCAATTTCATGATGGAAAGCGCCGTCAGGGACTTTCCGGATCCGGATTCTCCGACGAGCCCCATCACTTCGCCCTGCTCGATGGACAGGTCTATACCCTTGAGGATCGGCGTTGCGCCGATATCGAGCGAGAGATTTTCGATTTCCAGAAGGCTCATCTTTGTCGCCTGAGCTTCGGATCCAGCGTGTCGGCGATGCCGTCCCCAAGCAGATTGAGACCAAGAACGGTTATGACGATCGCCATGCCCGGAAAGATGGCGAGATATGGCGCAACCACCATGCGGGTTTGCGCGTCAAAGAGCATTCGCCCCCAGCTTGGCATGGGCGGTTGCGCGCCGAGCCCGATGTACGAGAGGCTTGCCTCGGCCAGAATGCCGAGTGCGAACTGTATGGTTCCCTGCACGAGAAGCAGGTTCGCGATATTCGGGAGGATGTGTTCGATTGTGATCAGCGTCTTGCCCTTGCCCGCCGCGCGAGCCGCAAGCACGAACTCTCTCGGCCAAAGCCCCAGTGCACCTGCCCGCGCCACCCGGGCAAACACCGGAATGTTGAAGATGCCGATTGCGATGATCGCGTTGATCGCGCCTGGTCCGAAAATGGCGGTGATCATTATCGCGGAGAGGAGGGCGGGGAACGCGAAGACCACATCGTTGAAACGCATCAGGACGTCGTCGACATACCCGCCACGCGCGGCTGCCCAGCACCCCAGAGGCACTCCAACACCCATGCCTATGATGATCGCGACGAGCGCCACCGCTATCGAGTTACGGGCACCGACCATGATCATCGAAAGCACGTCGCGACCGAACTGATCTGTGCCGAACAGGTGCTGCAAGGAGGGAGACTGCATGCGATTGGAGACGATCAGGACGTTGACGTCATAAGGCGTCCAGAAAAATGAAAGCAGCGCAGTCGCTGCGACAAGGCATGTGATGACAAGCCCTGCCACGAAGGAGCGGTTGCCGAACGCCTTCTTTAGAAAGCCGTCTTCGGAGACAGCCCCCAGCTCACTCATGCTCGTGTCCTCAGCCGAGGATCAACGAATGCATAGGAAAGGTCTACCAGCAGGTTGATCAGGACCACAGCCGCGACAAGCAGCATCACCACGCCTTCGACGACGATGAGGTCTCGCTGGTTGATCGCCTGCACCAAAAGACGTCCGAGCCCGGGCAAATAGAAGACGTTTTCGATGATGACCGTGCCGGCAAGGAGGAAGGCGAATTGCAGGCCAAGGATAGTCAGGACCGGCAGCATGGCGTTGCCCAGAGCGTGCCGCCACAGTGTCGCCTTGCGCGTCAGTCCCTTGGCCCTTGCCGTGCGGATGAAATCCTCCCCGAGGACTTCGAGCAGCGCCGAACGCGTTACGCGCGCCAAGATCGCGGCCTGCGGCAAGGCAAGAGCCAAGGCAGGCAGGATCAGCGCCTTAAGCGCTGGCCATATGCCTGACTGCCAGCCCGGAAATCCCCCGGCAGGAACCAGACGCAACCAGACCGAGAAAACATACACCAGCATAAGCGCGAACCAGAAGTTCGGCACCGCGACGCCAAATTGCGACACGGTCATGGCCATCGTATCGCCCATGCGACCGCGGCGGGCCGCAGCAAACAGGCCGACCGGGATCGCAATAACTGTCGAGAGGGTCAGTGCGATGAGCGCGAGCGGCAGGGAAACCGCCGCCCTTTCCCGGATCAACTCTGCAACAGGCACCGAATAAGTGTAGGAGCGACCGAAATCGAGGCTGAGCAATCCGCAGGCCCATTGGACGTATCTTGCATAGAGACCCTCATCCAGTCCCATCTGGACGCGCAGGGCCTGAACGGCATCTTCGGTAGCGTTCATTCCCAGCATGAGACGTGCGGGATCGCCGGGAAGTATCTCGAGAACAAAGAATATAACGACCGACGCAACGACCAGCGTAAGCAGGCCTGACGCAAGGCGTCTGATAAGGTAGATGCTCATCGAGGCGCTCGACCAATTCGGCTAGAGAGTATCGCATCTCTGACCTGCCTAAGTCATCTTCAGGAAAGGCAGGTCCTCAATCGACCCATTTAACCCGTGTCAGGTCGTTTGCCTGGATGGGCGAGTTCTCCCACAACCCGTCTATCTTGGCGTCCCAGATGCCGATCTTGGGGAGTTCGAACAGGAACCCGTTAACCGCATCGTCCGCCAGAATTTTCTGCCCCTGCTGGTAGAGTTCTTTCCGCTTTGCCTCGTCCGAGGTGAGATTCAATTCCTCGATCACCTTGTCGAAGGCCGGATTGTCGTAGTTGAAGTAGTAGTCCTTGCGCGCATAGATATCGATGTCGTTCGGCTCTGTGTGCGAAACAATCGAGAGGTCGTAATCCTTCTCCGTGAAGACCTGTTTCAGCCAGTCGGCCCACTCCACAGGGATGATCTCCGCCTCTATGCCAATCTTGCGCAGTTCAGAAGCGACGATCTGGCCCCCGTCGCGTGCGTAGGCGACGGGGGGGAGTTTCAAGGTGGTCTTGAAACCATCGGGATAGCCCGCCTCCGCCAGCAATTCCTTGGCCTTTGCCAGATCGTATGGATAGGTGCCTGTAAGATCGACATAGGCTTCGTTCGCAGGCGAAAAATGCGAACCGATCGGCACTCCAAAGCCGCCTGAAGCCCCATCGATGATCGCCTGCCGGTCGATGACATGTGCGATCGCCTGCCTCACCTTGAGCTGGTCGAGAGGCGGCTTCTTGTTGTTGGTGGCGAGGATCGTTTCGCCTTCGGTTGCCCCGATGACAACCTTGAAGCGAGGATCGGACTGAACCTGGGGCAGTGCATCGCCAAGCTGGAAGTTGGGTAGCGCCTGCACGTCACCCGAAAGCAGCGCTGGCACGGCAGCGGCGGCATCGGGGATTATGCGGAATTCTGCCTTTTCGAGTGCTACGGGATTGCCCCAATATCCGTCGGCCTTGGTGAGGGTTATAGACGAGCCCTTGGCCCAGTTCTCCAACTTGAACGGACCGGTTCCCACCGGCTTTTCCTTGTTGGTTTCCGCCGATTCTGGCGCGACGATTACCGCGTCGCCCCATCCCATATTGTAGAGGAACGATCCCTGAGGCTGCTTCAGGGTAACCTTGACGGTCGAGGGATCCACGACCTCTACGGTATCTATGGCAGTAAACAGACCTTTCTGGGCATTGGTGGAATCCTCGCCGCGAGCACGGTCCAGGGAAAACTTCACGTCCTGCGCATCGAAGTCGGTTCCGTCATGGAATTTGACGCCGGTTCGCAGCTTGAAGGTGTAGGTCTTTCCGTCGTCCGAGACGGTCCAGCTTTCGGCGAGTGCCGGCAGCACCTCGCCGCGCGCCCCTATGCGTGTGAGCCCCTCGAACACATTCGCGTAAAGAACTTCATCGATAGCAGCTGCGGCACCTGCGGTCGGGTCGAGGTGAGGGGGTTCCAGAGGCATGCCGAGCACCAGTTCAGTACGGGCAGCATGAGCCGAACCGGCTGTGATTGCGATGAAAGCCGCCGCAGCCATTGGTATCCAGAGTTTCATGGTGCTCTCCAGTCTGTCGTGCCGCAGGGATAGAAGCGCGAATTGCCTGATGAGTAAATCGGCTTTTCTGGCAAAGGCGAAGGAGAGGAAGAAAAACTTTTCGACTTCAATCGGTTAGGTGCATCGTTCCTGTCTTGAAGCTATTGCACGCCCCCACGCAGCAGTTGATTGAGCCCGATTGCCATCACCTTTACGGACTGCACCATATCGTCAATTCCAACCCATTCGTCGGGTCGGTGCGCCAGGTCGAGAATGCCTGGTCCATAGGCGATGCAGTTGTAGAGATGTCCAATGCGCGCGATGTGCTTCTGGTCGTAGCTGCCGGGAGAAATGACATATTCCGGCTCGCGGTCGAAAACCTCCTGAATTCCCCGGGCTACCGCCTTAACCACCGGCGCGTCGCGATCAGTCATGTTTGGCAGAACTTCCATGAGATCGCGGATCGAGTAGTCGAATTTACGTCGGTTCGCGCGAAGGTTTTCCAATAGCCCGATAACCTCGTCCTTCACCTCGGCAAGCGACTCCTCCAGCAGGAAGCGGCGGTCGATCACCATGCGGCACGAATCCGGGACATTCGGAGAGGGCAGACCAGTGAAGTCATCGGTTTGTCCCCCGTGAATGGCGTTGATGTTGAGAGTGGAACGGCGCGCGCCTTCGGGCACGACAGGCATTCTTGTCTGTTTGCGATCGAGCGCAGGAAACAACTCGTCCTCGAAAGCGCGCACCACCGCACCCATGTGACGAACGGCGCAGTCACCTAGAAAGGGCATCGAGCCATGCGCGATCTCACCCTTGGTCTCGATTTCGGCCCACCAAACGCCACGGTGCCCAAGGCAGATGCGATCCTTGTTCAATGGTTCGGGAATGATGACGTGATCGACTTTTGGTGCCGAGAAATAGCCCTTGCGGGCAAGGTAGGCGACTCCTCCGAAACCGCCTGACTCCTCGTCGACCGTTCCGGAAATCTCGATTGCGCCAGGAAAATCTGGATAAACCTCGATAAAGGCCTCGACAGCCACGATCGATGCGGCGAGTCCGCCCTTCATATCGCATGCTCCGCGACCGTAGACCCGCCCGTCGGCAATAAGACCGGCAAATGGGTCGATGGTCCACCCGTGTCCCGGTTCAACGACGTCGATATGCGAGTTGAAATGTACAGTTTGGCCCGGCGAAGCTCCGTTGAGCCTCCCGACGACGTTTATGCGTGGATATCGGTCGCTGTCGCCCGGCGTACCTTCGGCTCGGATCAGTTCGACAGCGAAACCGCTGCTCTCAAGCCGCCTGGCTACGTATTCCGCGCAAGGTCGGTAGGCATCGCCCGGCGGGTTCACGGTGGGAAAGCGTATGAGGTCGCAAGTAAGGGAGGCGATTTCCCCGGCTCGGTCTTCTATTGCTTTGGCAAGCCTGTCATCCATAAATTGAATTGAGCAGCTTAAGAAATCTTTTGGCAAGGGTGATGTAAGCGACATAAGCCGGTTACGAAACCTCACTTTAGTTTGCCGGGGTTTTAAGGGGGACCAGATGAGACTGCTGACCTGGATCGCAATCGTATTTGCCGCGGCTCTGTTCGCATCGACCGGTCAGGGATTGACCGCCAGCGTTGTCGCAAAGGTTGACGTCTCTAGCCAGACCATGACCGTTTCCAAGAACGGTCGGGTAATCTATCGCTGGAAGGTTTCGACTGCGCGCTCGGGCTATTGGACGCCACGTGGAACCTACAGCCCCAAGCGCCTTCATCGCATGTGGTATTCCCGCAAATATGACATGTCTCCGATGCCCTATTCAGTGTTTTTCCATGGTGGCTATGCGATCCACGGCACCAACTATGTGAAAAGCCTCGGTCGCCCGGCATCCCATGGCTGCATCCGCTTGCAGACCGGCAATGCTGCGGCGTTCTATTCGCTCGTGCAGCAGGTCGGGCGGGGCAATACCCGGATCACGATCGTAAACTAGGGCTGACCATGGCAAGGAGTCGGCCAAGCAGCAGCAGGCCGTCAGGCCATTGTCCAAGCCTCGCCTCGTTGCCCATATGCCCGAGATCGCCGGCGTCGGCCAATTCGGCACCCCAGGCCGACGCGAATTCGCGGGCCTTTTCGAAAGTTACTCTGGGGTCGGTTCGGCTGGCCACGACCAGCGCGGGAAACGGAAGCCGCTCCAACGGCATGGGCGAAAATGGCCGGACGAGGTCAAACGCCGGGTCCGGGTCATCGACATTGGTTGGAGCGACGAGAAACGCGCCGATTACCTTGCGAAGTCGATCGTCGCTTGCCTCAGCGGCCCATTTGACGGTGGTGGCGACGGAAAGCGAGTGCGCCCAGATCACGACCTCTCTCGGTGCCGAAACGACCGCACCGTCGAGCCTCGCTATCCAATCAGTACGGTCCGGGTTGTCTCAGTTGGACTGCAGCACACGGGAGGAATTGGGGAACTCGCGGCACCAGTGGGATATCCAGTGATCCGGACCGGAGTTACCTCGACCGGGAACGGCAAGGAAGTCGAAATTTCCCTTTAGCGCGATCATCAGCCCTCACCGAAAACGCGCCGGAAGATCGTATCGACATGCTTGGTGTGATAGCCAAGGTCAAATTTCTCCCTGATTTCATCTTCGGACAAGGCAGCGGTAACCTCGGGATCGGCCAGAAGCTCACCCAGAAAATCCGCGCCGCGTTCCCAGACTTTCATGGCGTTGCGCTGGACGAGACGGTAGGCGTCTTCGCGGCTGACGCCAGCCTGAGTGAGTGCCAGAAGAACGCGTTGTGAGTGCACCAGCCCACGAAACTTGTTGAGATTCCTCATCATGTTCTCGGGGTACACCACAAGTTTTTCGATGACCCCCGCCAGCCGGTTGAGCGCAAAGTCCAGATGGACGGTCGTGTCAGGGCCGATGCCTCGCTCCACGCTTGAATGAGAGATGTCGCGTTCATGCCAGAGTGCGACATCTTCCAGAGCAGGGGTTACCGCCATGCGCACAAGACGGGCAAGGCCGGTGAGGTTTTCGGTCAGAACGGGATTTCGCTTGTGCGGCATCGCAGACGAGCCCTTCTGGCCCGGTGAGAAGAACTCCTCGGCTTCCAGCACCTCCGTTCGCTGCATGTGCCTAATTTCAGTCGCTACGTTCTCGATAGACGAGGCGATAACGCCAAGCGTGGCGAAATACATGGCGTGGCGATCGCGCGGGATGACCTGCGTAGAGATTGGCTCCGGCTTCAGCCCCAGCTTTTCGCAGACATGTTCCTCCACATAAGGATCGATATTTGCGAAGGTGCCGACGGCTCCTGAAATGGCTCCGGTGGCAACTTCCGAGCGGGCGGCAACGAGGCGTTCCCTGTTGCGGCTCATCTCGGCGTGGAAGCGGGCGAACGTCAGGCCCATCGTCGTTGGTTCGGCATGGATACCGTGGCTGCGGCCAATGCGAATCGTGTCCTTGTGTTCGAAGGCGCGCTTCCTCAGCGCGGCGAGGACACGGTCCAGATCCGCGATCAGTATGTCGGCTGCCCTAACGAGTTGAATGTTGAAGGTTGTGTCCAGCACATCCGATGAAGTCATTCCTTGGTGGATGAAGCGGGAATCTTCGCCGACGAATTCCGCCAGATGGGTAAGAAAAGCGATGACGTCATGCTTGGTCACGTTTTCTATCTCGTCGATACGACCGACGTTGAACTCGGCTCCCCCGCCTCTTTCCCAGATAGTCTTGGCGGCATCCTTCGGGATGACACCGATTTCAGCCAGCGCATCGCAGGCATGCGCCTCGATCTCGAACCAGATGCGGAAGCGTGTTTCAGGCGACCAGATGGCGGTCATTTCCGGTCTTGAGTAGCGGGGTATCATGAGGGGCCGGTGTCCTGTCGGTGAATTTACCGCCGCTCCTAACAGAGGCGGGACGATAGCTCAACGCGCCCGCGGGCCTGCGTCTACGTTTCGATTTCACGCCAGTCGGGTTGACCAGACAGGGAGGAGATCGTTTTCCGCAGGCTCTGCCGCATAAACTCCGCGGGCTATCGCACGCGCCATCGTTGCGCCGGCTGCGGCACAAAGGTTGATGGAGTCGTCGTATGACAATACCCTGCCGCTTGTCCCGGTGGAGAGCGCAAAGATGAGGTCGCCGTCTGCCGGTGTGTGTGCGGGCCATATGGCTCGCGCCAAGCCGTCATGCGCGCAGATTGCAAGGCGCTTCGCCGCTGCCGGTGTCAGAACCGCATCCGTTGCCACGACCGCGATCGTCGTGTTGGCCAGCTTGTCGCGGAATTTCAATCTAATACGGCGGGCTTCCTCGGGTAGCGGGGATGGGTAGCCGAGCTTACCGAACTCGCTACCGATCTCAAAGGGAGCCGCCCAGAAGTGCGGTTCCCGCCCGACGGTGACTGATCCTGTGGCGTTCACCGCGGCGAGCGCGCCCAAATGGATCCCGTTGTCGAGCACCGTCGATGCCGACCCAAGTCCGCCCTTCAGGCCTGCAGTCAGTGCCCCGGTGCCGGCGCCGACCGTCCCGATGGAGAAATCATGGGCAGCTAGCTGAACGGCCTGGTAGCCCATATCGCGATAGGGAGGGTAGCGGCCCCAATCCTTGTCTCCGCCATTGGCCAGATCGAACAGGATCGCTGCCGGGACAATAGGGACCCTGTTGTCTCGCACCCGAAAGCCGACACCCATTTCGCGCAAGGCAGCCTGTGCCCCGGATGCTGCGTCGAGGCCGAATGCCGAGCCTCCCGAAAGAACCACCGCATTGACGCTTTCGACGATGTTGTGCGGCTCTAGAAGGTCTGTCTCTCGGGTGCCAGGTGCGCCGCCCAAAACCTGAACGCCTGCCACCGCCGGTTCGTCGCAGACGACCACGGAGACGCCGGATTTCAATCGTGCATCCGAGACATTGCCAACGCGCAAGCCGGGCACGTCGGTGATCAGGTTACGTTTTCCGGTACGAAACATCAGGGGACAGGCACGTCTACAAAGGCTTCCGTCTCATAACGGAAGAGGCGATAAGGATTCTGTTCGAGATCACCCTTTTCGTTGAAGCGGATCGGTCCGATTGCCGTTTGAAAGGCCCGGGAAGAAAGGCTTTCCGTGAGGATTGCCCCGGCCGGCTGCTCCTCGGCAAGTGCCGCATGGGCGATCTCGACGGCAGCGTAGGTAGGAAGGACGTAACCTTCAGCCAGCAGGCGCCGCTCCGCGAACGCCTCGGTCACCTCCCTTGAAGCTATCCGCGGCCACTCCGGCAGGGCGACCATCAAAGTTCCCTGGGGCAAGTCCACATCACCGGTGGAACGCAGGGATTCTCCCGAAGCGATTGTGAGATCAGCCTCCATGCCGGCTGCATCCCTGCCGATGACCGCGACATCGTCACGATCGCCACCAACAAAGACTTTTGTCGCACCCGCTCGCTGCAGCCGCCCAACCAGTGCGACCTGATTGTCCAGTTGAGGTCGGAAGGTGTCGACAAAAACGGGCGAAAGGCCAGCCTGCTCGGCTGCGGTTCGGACGCTTTCCGCCAACTCCCGCCCGTAGATTGTACCATCGTCGACAATTGCAAAAAGTTCTCGCTGCCAAAGTCGTGATAGCAGCCTCCCAGCCGCTTCTCGTTCGCTGTCCGTGCGCGGTCCGAGGCGATAGACAAGCCATCCGTTGCGTTTGCGGCGGTCGGTCAGGCCGTCGGCGCGTACACCAACGGTGATTGCAGGGATGCCTGCCTCCTTCAGGATTGGCAGTGCCGCGTCTATTGCCTCCCCGCAGAGGAAACCCACGACGACGTGGACACCTGCGGAAATGAGTTCGCGCGCAGCCCTGGCTCCGCCCTCAGCGCTACAGCCGTCGTCCGCGATGCTCAGCCTGACAGAAGGCGACGTAAGGCGTTCCGCAGCGACGGTTGCCCCGGTTCGCATCTGTTCTCCCAGTATCGCATTGGGTCCGGAAAGCGGCGCAGCCAGGCCGATATGCACCTGCGCCAAAGCTTCGCTAGCAGACATGAGCGCTGCTACGACCAGAAATGTTCGGGCGAACAATCGCATTTTCCCTGCTGATTCTCCTCTCGCGGGTACCATGGGGCTTCTGGAGGAAGCCCCGCAAGACCGTTGTAGAGCTACTGATAGGCATTGGCAGGCACTAGGCTGCTTGTTGGTGTGCACGTCGGAAGCCTATATACCCTCGACAGGATATGGCGTGGGAATTCACAAGTGTTGAAGAAGAACGATGTCGGGCCGCAGACCTATCGCGATGCAATGGCGAGGTTTGCCGGTGCCGTTCACGTTGTCACCACAGATGGTCCTGCCGGCAAACGTGGTACCACCGTGATCGCGGCGTGTTCAGTATCCGACGCCCCGCCCACCGTTCTGGTTTGCCTCAACAGGGAAAACAGCAGGAACGATGTCTTCGCCAAGAACGGCAAATTTGCGCTGAATACGCTTGCCAGTGAGCAGCAGGCGGTTGCGGAAGGCTTCTCGGGTCAGACGGGTCTTCCGCCCGATGAACGCTTCTCGCTTGCGGAATGGGACCAAATTGCAACCGGTGCACCTACGCTGATTGGCGGTCTTGCAGTGTTCGATTGCGAGCTTGCGGATACGATTGATCACGCTACCCATCGCATTCTTTTCGGGAAGGTGACAGCTATCCGCATCGGCGATACGCTCGAACCACTGATGTATTTCAACCGCAACTATCGTTCTTTCTGAGTAGTCGGGATATGGCGATGACACACCTGAATCCGCGCCCGGTGCCCGGTACAATAGACGAAATGCTGGACCTTCTGACCGGTGCGGACTACGTCGCCGACCGCGCACTGGCGACGGTTCTCTTCCTTTCTCTCAGGATGAAGCGCCCGCTCTTCCTTGAAGGTGAGGCAGGGGTGGGCAAGACGGAGATCGCCAAGGTACTCGCGGCCGCTCTGGGGCGGCGCCTCATCCGCCTCCAATGCTATGAGGGACTCGACGTCTCGTCGGCCGTCTATGAATGGAACTATGCGGCGCAGATGATCGAAATCCGCATGGAGGAAGCTGCTGGCAAGGTCGATCGCGGTGACATGGAGCGGAATGTCTTTTCCGAACGTTATCTGATCCGGCGCCCGGTTCTGGACGCGCTTACCGGCAAACCCGGTGCAGCGCCCGTATTCCTAATCGATGAACTTGACCGCACGGATGAAGCATTCGAGGCTTTCCTTCTCGAAATACTTTCGGACTTTCAGGTGACCGTGCCCGAACTCGGAACGATCAAGGCCGAAGAGCCGCCGATCGTCATCATAACCACCAATCGAACGCGCGACATCCATGACGCGCTGAAGCGACGCTGTCTCTATCATTGGGTCGACTATCCCGATGCGAAGCGCGAACTTGAGATCGTGCGACGCAAGGTGCCGGAGGCCAATAGGCGTTTGTCTGAGGAAGTGGTGGGATTCATCCAGAAGCTCCGACAGATCGAGCTGTTCAAGGCACCCGGCGTTGCCGAAACCATCGACTGGGCAGGTGCCCTCCTGGAACTCGACAAGGTCGCGCTCGATCCCGAGACCGTTTCCGATACGATCGGTGTCCTTCTCAAATATCAGGACGACATAGCGCGCATAGAGCAAGGCGAGGGCAGGCGTATCCTGAAGGATGTCAAGGCGGAGCTTGCCTCCGCTGCGGAGTAGGCTGTGGCGATACCGATTGCCGCCAATCCCGATGGCCGCATGGCCGACAACATCGTCTATTTCGCGCGTACGCTGCGTAAAGCCGGGATGCGTGTTGGGCCGGCATCGGTCAAGGATGCAATAGAGGCGGTTCTTTGCGCGGGAATTGGCACGCGCGATGACTTCTACTGGACCCTCCACGCCGTTCTCGTAACGCGCCATGAAGATCATGCGACATTCGATGAGGCCTTTAGACTGTTCTGGAAGTCGCGTGAACTGATCGAAAAGATGCTCGCGATGTTTTCGCCTGTGGCACCCGATGCAAGGGAACAGCAGAAACCGCGTCCTGCCGAAAATCGGGTCGCCGACGCGCTTTTCGAGGGGCATCGCAACAGCCAGCCACCGCGCGATGTTCCCGAAATCGAGATCGATGCAAGGCTGACCGTTTCGGGAAACGAGCTTTTGCGCGGCAAGGATTTCGCGCAGATGACCGCACAAGAACTGCTCGAAGCCAAGCGTGCGATAGACAGTCTGCGCCTACCTGTCGATCTGGTTCGAACGCGTCGGTATCGCGCCGATGCGGGAGGGCGGCGGATTGATCCCCGTATGATGATGCGGCTTGCCGCACGAACAGGCGGTGAACTCATCCTGCCCCGTTTCCGCACGCCACGCGAGGTGCACCCGCCTCTTGTCGTGCTTGCCGATATTTCCGGCTCGATGAGTCAGTACACGCGCATATTCCTGCATTTTCTGCACGCGCTGACCGAAAAGCGTCGGCGTGTTCATACGTTCGTGTTCGGTACGCGGCTGACCAATCTGACGCGGCAGATGCGTCACCGGGATCCAGACGCGGCTCTCGCCGACTGTTCTGCAGCAGTTAAGGACTGGTCTGGCGGCACGCGTATCGGCGATGCGCTTGCCGAGTTCAACAGGCTATGGTCCCGGCGGGTGCTGGGGCAGGGCGCCGTTGTGCTTCTCATTACGGACGGCCTTGAACGAGACGACACGGACGGGTTGTCGCGAGAGATGGAACGGCTTCAGAAGTCAAGCAGAAGGCTTGTCTGGCTGAACCCGCTGCTTCGCTTCGACGGTTTCGAGGCGCGCGCCCGCGGCGTCAAGGCAATGCTTCCG
This sequence comes from Rhizobiaceae bacterium, assembly GCA_019635775.1. Lineage (GTDB taxonomy): Bacteria > Pseudomonadota > Alphaproteobacteria > Rhizobiales > Rhizobiaceae > Mesorhizobium_K. The sequence goes on from JAHBYU010000001.1 coordinate 650,435, forward strand.
TTCGTTGACGAATTTCGGCCCGTACACAATCTCGGTGCGTTATCTGATCTCTGTGACTCACTTGACCCGTCTTTGGCGCGCAACGGCGATCCTCGCTTGTGGCTTAGGCGAACTGCGGCATAAGATCAGAACGGAGGATCAAAATGGAGAACCAAGCCAATCTGGACGACGTTCGCGATCCGCTGATCATCGCCGAAACGTGGAAACAGGAAGGTCGCAATGTTGCCGTTGCGACCGTGGTCGAGACATGGGGCTCCGCCCCTCGTCCGGTCGGCAGCCATCTGGTAATAGACGCAGACGGCAATTTTCACGGCTCGGTGTCCGGCGGCTGCGTGGAGGGGGCTGTCGTGACAGAGGCCATCGACGTCATCGATAACGGAATGGCGAAGATGCTTGAGTTCGGCGTAGCCGATGAAACGGCTTGGCGGGTCGGTTTGTCGTGTGGCGGTCGCATCAGGGTCTATGTCGAGCGGCTTAACTGACGATGGACATCGCTCTGCTGAAAGCCGTGAACGATGCTCGGCGTGCCCGTAGGGCAGTCGTTGTGGTCACCGATCTCGGCGACGGCGGCAGTCGGCTGATCCTCCAGAACCAGGAGGTTGGTGGCGAACTGGGCGAAGCGGTTTCAAAGGCGTTTCGTACAGGGAATTCGACGACCGTCGAGGCTGCTGGCCGGCACTTGTTTCTGAACATCCATTTGCCGCAGCCGCGACTGGTTGTCATCGGCGCCGTTCATATCAGCCAGGCGCTCGCGCCAATGGCCCGCATTGCCGGCTTTCAGGTCGAGATCATCGATCCGCGGACCGCCTTCGCCAGCGCTGACCGGTTTCCGGATGTTAAGCTTTATCCGGACTGGCCGGAAACTATCCTCTCTGAACGGCCGCTCGATGCCTATTCTGCGTTGGTCGCCGTGACCCATGACCCGAAGATCGACGATTTTGCGCTGAAGGCAGCTCTTGAGGCCGGATGTTTCTATGTGGGGGCCTTGGGAAGCCGCAAGACGCACGCCGCGCGTGTGGAACGACTTCTGGCGCTTGGGGCCCGGCCTGATGACATCGGGCGTATCGCCGCGCCGATCGGACTGGACATAGGCGCCGCCAGCCCCGCCGAGATCGCGGTCGCCATCCTGGCGCAGATCGTTCGCGCCTTGCGGCTGCGCAGCAGCGGCGACCGTCGAGCAAAGGGCGAAGCTGCATGAAGTTCGGACGTGTCCGGGTCGAGGACGCAGTGGGCGCCATGCTCGCACACGCCACCGTTGCTGGTACCCGGCGGTTCCGAAAGGCGCACCGTCTGACCTCGGAAGATATTGCGCATCTGGAGGCGGAGGGTATCAGTGAGGTCGTGGCAGCCATCTTGGCGCCTGAAGATCTGGATGAAGACGCCGCCGCAGCGAGATTGGCGGAAGCGATGCTGCTGAACGGAATCGAAGCCAAGCCAGCTGCGACAGGCCGGGTCAACCTTCACGCCTTGCATGCCGGCGTTTTCACGGTCGAGAAGTCGGTTGTGGATCGGGTGAACTCGATCGACCCGGCCATGACGCTCGCTACCGTTGCCGCATTCAGCGCGGTGGAGCGAGGCGACATGGTCGCTACGATCAAGATCATACCGTTTGCCGTTGATCGCAACCTTGTTGAACGGGCCGCCTCGGTATTGACTTCGTGCGAAGTGTTTTCCGTTCATCCGTTCCGACCTGTTGTGGTGGGATGCATCCAGACCCTTCTGCCACGTCTCAAATCCTCCATACTCGACAAGACAATGCGCGTGATGGCTGGACGTCTTGCCCGCTCGGGCAGCTCGATAGGGGCAGAAATCAGGGTTGCCCATGACGCCGAACCGTTGAGCCAGGCGATCGCATCGCTTGCAACAAGCCACGACATGGTCGTCGTTTTCGGCGCCTCGGCGCTGTGCGACTTCGACGATGTCATCCCTGCCGCCATCAGGCTTGCTGGCGGTGAAGTTTTGCGTACAGGCATGCCCGTCGACCCCGGCAATCTGCTGGTTCTTGGTCGGATCAACGAGAAACCCTTGATCGGAGCCCCGGGATGCGCGCGCAGTCCGAAGGAAAACGGCTTTGACTGGATTCTGGACAGGTTGATAGCAGGTATTGAGGTCACGAATGCCGATATAGCCGGGCTTGGTGTGGGCGGACTTTTGATGGAGATTCCGACTCGCCCGCAACCCAGGGACGTTGCCGTTCTCGCCGTTGCCGCAAAAGTTTATGCCATCGTTCTCGCTGCGGGCCGTTCAAGCCGCATGGGAGGACCAAACAAGTTGATGGCGCAGTTCTCTGGGCATCCGTTGATACGGCAGACCGTTGAACGTGTACTCGCTTCCAGGATAGCCGGAACAGTCGTCGTGACAGGTCATCAGGCGAGCCGGATCGGCGAGACCCTTCTCGGGCTCGACGCTGCAATTGTACAGAACGACGATTTTGCAACCGGTCTTTCGAGTTCCGTGAAGACTGGCGTTGCGGCGCTTCCTGAAGATGCTGATGGCGTGTTGATCATGCTCGGTGACATGCCTGCGGTCTCGTCCGTGCATATCGACCGGCTCGTGCTTGCGTTTCGAAATGCAGGCGGTCGCTCAATCGTTCGCGCCACCCACGAGGGAAAGCGGGGCAATCCGGTGATCCTGCCGAGGGCGCTGTTCGGCAAGGTTTTCGAACTGGAGGGAGATACGGGTGCGCGCCATCTTGTTGAAGGCGGTATCGCTCCCGTCGTGGATGTGGAGATCGGAGAGGGTGCTTCAATCGACGTCGATACGAAGGATGCCCTTGAAAGAGCCGGCGGCGTGCTTCAGGACTGACAGATGAACGTTCGATCGACGCTCGCCGCAGCAATTTTGTTCTCGCTCGCGCTGGCGGACCAGTCAGCGGCACAGATCCTGAAGCCATTCAAGGATGAGCTCTTCGGTTATCCGGGCATCCTCTCGTCAGAAGCCGGTGGAAGCTATCTCATCGTGGACTACAACGAGGCGCGCGACATAGACCGCAGGGACCAGATACCGGAACGCCGTGTGAAGGGCACATATGTGTCCACCTCCGTGCGAAAGGTACAGAAGGACCTCTCGCTCAAGACCGATGCCGGGACTATCAAGCATTTTGCGGTCGGCAAGACCGAGGGAGCGCGGATCATTACCATTTATCTGCATGGGCAGGGCGGCAGCCGCAAGCAGGGCGTCGACGACTTTACTTTCGGGGGTAATTTCAACCGGATCAAGAACCTGATGGCGGCCAATGGCGGGCTCTATCTGTCGCCTGACTTCGCCGATTTCGGCGATCGGGGTGCGGCCCAGATCGCGTCGCTCATCGACTACTATTTGGCGAAATCGCCCGGCGCGAAGGTATTTGTGGCCTGCGGGTCGATGGGCGGCATGCTGTGCTGGCAACTTGCGTCAAACGGTGCAGTCGCGGATCGTCTTTCAGGCCTGTTGCTGCTCGGCTCGCTGTGGGATGAGCGCTTTCTGACGAGCCCGGGCTTCAAGGCGAAGCTGCCGGTCTTTTTCGGGCAGGGTAGCGGTGACACGGTTTTCCCGGTCGAGAAACAGGAGGCATTCTTCAGAAGTATTCTCGCGCGATCGCCAGGATATCCAGCTCGGTTCGTCCGATTTGAGAGCGGGACGCACGGTACTCCCATCCGTATGATCGACTGGCGCGACACGCTCAACTGGATGCTTTCGGTGTCCTGATCGGCTTAAGGTGCCGTGTCGAAGTCGAGCACGGTTTCCGGGTTGATCTCCCCGTCATAGGATGCGTCGACCTCGAATTTTACGAGGCTGAAAGCACCGTTGCGGAATATCCAGGTTCCGGAGTCGGACGCGTCGCCAACGCCGCGCCATTTTCCTTGCGAAGTTATCGAATGACTAGCCTCGTCATAGAATGAGTTGACGAGCTTCGCCGTCGCCGAGTAGCCGATGACCGTGATGCTGTCGACTTTCTCGTCGCTGTTGTCGTCCGCATAGCGAATGTCGAGGTCCGGCGTTGCGAACTGCAGTTCGCGCAGGCCATCCTCGTCGTCGTGCTGGTAGTAGACATGGTTTTCATTATAGGCGCCTGCGCCGCAGTAGAACCGGAACAGCCGTGCCTCCCGCTCCGGGTCGCTGTCGGTATCGTAACTATAACGGTACGGGATCCTGTATTGCTCGACTTCCGCGGAGGCCGGATCCGCCCCCGGCAGGTGGCGGTCACATTCTTTGTGGGTTGTGTAGAACAGGGTCTTTGCTTCCGACAACACGGTGTCGGTCGACTCGGGCGGAGGCGCATCAGGGCAGGACTCGGGTAGCGCCTCATCGTAGCTCTGGGTAGACGGTTTCAACCCGCCCTTTTCTATGTGAAGCGGTTGGAAGGGTTCTCCCTGAATCCCGGGATTTGCCAGTCGAACGGTGTAGCAACCGGCAAAAACCGCGTCGCTTCCGTCTTCTGCGAAAGCGATGATCGAAACAGGCAGGTAGTAGAACGTGCTGCCCGCCGCGCCTTCCGACGAGACTGCACCCGTAATGACGTTTACCTGAGTGGTATCCTCGTATCCCCTGGCGAATGTATCCAGGTCCTTGGCGGGCTTCTGGTCGCCATAATAGCTCCACGCCCGTGCGTACTCCTTGCGGTTGACGGCATTGTAGAACGACTGGATAAGCGATGCTGCGGTGGAGCGATCATCAATGTATCGCGTCTCTTGAGCATATCCCGGCGTGTTCACCAACATACCGGATAGAAGAAGCGTGCTTGGTACTGCTGCCCGCATCGATCGCATTGAAGAATCTCCACCGCTTTGGATCATCATAGCAGTGATTGCGGCAAGCAAGGGGACAGGCTGCGGTTTTGAAGCAGATTACCTGCGGCGCGGCTCGCGCGGAAACCAGGGGAAGGTAGAAGGGCATGCTCCAGGTTCTTTTTGATCGGCCTTGCACATCGCGTTGAGAAGAACCAGCGCCATGCAGAAATGCGCCTGCTGCGTCGGACGCCGGTTAGCGAGAAGGTTTATCCTGAACACCTGTCCAGCTCCGATCGTCCTCCCGATCCTTCACCCATCTAAAACGATTCGTATGAATTGTGCATCGCAACATTGAGCATGGCAGCCATGCGCAAGGCATTCGGTTCGTAACCGCTAAATTGTTAACAGCACGGCTTGATGAATCTTAACAGAGCCCAGCTAGCTTGGCATCTGTAGTGCTGTTTCGTTGAGTGTTCAGTAGGGAGGCTCCCACGGCCAGGAACCGCGATTTTGCTTCGCTGCTCGATGATCTCTTCTCGACAGTGGAAAAAACGCCGGAACCGGCTTCACGGCGGACGATCCCGTTCGACTATATAGCCGTTGCAGAGGAGCTTCACTCGGGACGAATAAAAGTCTCAGCCGATGCGGTCGCAGCCGAATATCGACTGGCCAGCGAGGACATCGAGTCTGAGCTGAAGACCCTCCTCAGCGACTTCGTGGCCGATCACGCTATCAATCAAGGCGGGGCGGGAGCGGCTTCCGCTGAAATCTCGATCGACATGCTGTCTCTTGAGCCCGAAGCGATTGCGACCGAACTGGGTCTCGATCGTACCGTCCCGGCTGACCTGGGCAGGCTTCGCCGCCTCTTTGCGCTCAAGAACCATCCCGATCGCGTGCCGCTCCATCTTCGAGAACGCGCCCTGCAGAGGATGCAGATCGCAAACGGCTTGATCGACGCCGCCAAGCAGCGCGCGCTCGCAAAGGCACGCGGCTGAGCAGGTCGCAGTCGGCTGGGACATCACCAGAGGCATTCTTTTCTTCCATGGGCGAAGGCGGTAGAGCCATTGGGGTCTTTGATCCCTAACGGCCACACCCAGATCTGGAGTTTGCCTATGGAAATCCGACGTCTGGGGCGTACCGACCTAAACGTCTCGCGCATCTGTCTGGGCACGATGACCTGGGGGCAGCAGAACAGCGAGGCCGAAGGGTTTGAACAGATGGATTTTGCGTTTTCGCGCGGGGTAAATTTCCTCGATACGGCAGAGCTTTATTCAATTCCGCCCAAGCCCGACACGCAGGGCAGCACCGAGCGGATAGTTGGAAGCTGGATTAAGGCCCGTGGCAATCGAGACAAGGTCATACTGGCGACAAAGGTTGTCGGGCGCACGCAAATGGAATGGTTTCAGGGCGGACGGCCTTCGAAACTGGTACGTGCCGACATCTTGGATGCGATCGAAAAATCTCTCGCGCGTCTCCAGACTGACTACATCGACCTATACCAGCTGCATTTCCCGGACAGAAAGATGGTTTGGGGTTCAAATCCCACACGATTTGGAAAGTGGCCCTCTGAGCGTGTCGAAGACGAAACGCCGATCGAAGAGACGCTTGGTGTCCTCGATGACCTCGTCAAGATCGGCAAGATAAGGCATTTCGGCGTGTCGAATGAGAGCTCATGGGGAGTTATGCGCTTTGTGGCAGAGGCCGAAAGGGGGCGAGGCCCTCGCGTGGCATCGATCCAGAATGCCTATAATCTCGTCAACCGGACCTTCGAGGTAAACCTTGCGGAGGTTTGTGATCGGGAGGATGTGGCGTTGCTTGCCTATTCACCTCTGGCGCAGGGATATTTGACAGGAAAGTACGATGGCGGGGCCCGGCCGCCAGATGGCCGGACGACCCTTTTCAATCGTGGGCAGCGTTATGAGACGCCTAATGCTGCGGAGACAATCGCCGAGTACAACTCGCTTGCGCGCGCATTTGGAATGGAACCGGCTCTTTTCGCGGCAGCGTTCGTACTCAACAGGAATTTCGTGACATCAAGCATCATCGGCGCCACGAAAATGTGGCATCTTGAAACCGCAATGGCTGCCGCCGATGTGTCGTGGACAGATGAAATGCAGAAGGCGGTCGATGCGATTCATCAGCGGACAGGTAATCCCTGTCCCTGAACTAATCGGCCGCTGGTCGGCAAGGCGAGGTGCGGCATGATGCGTGTGGTCAAGGTTCCGGTTGAAGGGGTTTACGTGCCCACGGCGAGGCGCAAGCTGCTGCATCCCGACACCGTACGGGCGTTGGCTGAAGACATTCTGGAAAATGGGCTGAAAACACCCATCCAGGTCCGCCATGACGGCAAGCGGTATATCCTTGTCGAAGGCCTTCATCGCCTCGAAGCGGCAAAGTGGCTTGGGGAGAACGAAATAGACGCCTATCTCGTGCAGGCGCGCAAGCACTGAAGCCACAAAACGTTCAGCTTCCGGAGAGCCAGCTTTCGATTCGGTTCATGGCTTCGACCATCTCGGCGTGGCTGCCGGCGTAGGAGAACCGCATGTACCGGTGTCCGGAAAGCGGATCGAAGTCGCGCCCTGGCGTGGCCGCAACATGGGCTTCCGCCAGCATTTTTCGTGCGAAAGCCATGCTGTCATCTGTGAGCTTCGTTACATCGCAGAACGCATAGAAGGCGCCATCCATCGGCGCTGCGAGCGAGAAGCCGAGCTCCGGCAGGCGTTGCTGGAGCATTTTTCGGTTCAATGCATATCGAGCCTTGATACCGTCCAGTTCCTGGCTAGCCCGGAATGCCTCGATCGCGGCGATCTGGGAGAGTTCCGGAGCGGAAATGTAGAGGCTTTGCGCAATCCGCTCGACAGGGCGGACAAGGTTTTCCGGCAGGATCATCCAGCCGATTCGCCAGCCTGTCATGCAGTAGTATTTCGAGAACGAATTGATGACGGTGACGTCCGCATCATAGGCCAACGCCGTCTCATCCGGCGCGGAATATGCAAGTCGGTGGTAGATTTCGTCAGAAATCACTGCAATGCCGAGTTCTCCAGCCGTCGCGACAAGTTTCTCCAGTTCGGTGCGCGGGACGACGGCGCCTGTGGGGTTGGCGGGACTGGCGAAAAGCAGGCCACTCAGCGAACGTCTCGAATGGGCTATGCGCAAATGTTCCGCGTTCAGGTAAGCGGCGCCTTCAAGTTCGATCTCGACGACCTCTATGCCGAGTGCCGCCATGATGTTGCGATAGGCGGGATAGCCGGGCGCTGCGATGGCGACCCTGTCCCCCGGATCGAACATCGAAAGAAATGCCAGATTGAAAGCGGCTGACGAACCGGTCGTTACGGCGATCCGGTCAGGCGAAACATCTAAACAATAGTGCTCCCTATAGTGGACCGCGATTGCCTCTCGTACCCGCATGAGGCCAAGCGCGTCGGTGTAGCCTATGCGCCCGTTTGCAAGCGCAGCCGAGGCAGCCTCGCGCACAACGCGGGGGGCGGGATCCGAGGGCTGCCCCACGGCCATGGAAATGACATCCTGTCCGTTCGCCCTGAGTCTGTTGGCCTCGGCTAGAATATCCATAGCGTGGAAGGGCTCGACATCGCCCCTTTTCGAAATCGCTACCGTCATTTGCTCCGGCTTTCGTTGCCAATTGCGCCGCACAAATGCCTGATTGATCACCTCATCACAAGTTCATGATGTTCGAGACACCATCTTTCCATGTCCGGCCTGCTGGTTTACCTGTCGTGACCATCATGGCCTGGCTGAATTCGTTTTCGTTCAAGTCCGCCCGCGCGGCGGTGACGCTGCTTCTTGGCGCAGTTGTGGTTTTGGCGGCTCCTGTTGCCGGCTATGCGCAGGGCAGGGTGCCGATCGTACGCGACGCCGAGATCGAGGCGCTGGTGCGTGACTATGCGAGGCCAATCTTCAAGGCGGCAGGCCTCTCCAAGTCCGGAATCGACATCATCCTGGTCAACGATCCGAGGTTCAACGCCTTCGTCGCCGGACGGCGCATGTTCATCAATACCGGCGCGCTGCTTCAGTCGGAGACGCCAAACGAAATCATCGGCGTGATAGCGCACGAAGCGGGCCACATCGCTGGCGGACACCAGGAGCGCCTGCGCGAGCAGGTGGCGCGCGCCCAGACAATGGCTGTGATCGCTTCGCTTCTGGGCGTTGGCGCCATGGCTGCCGGCGCCGCTGCCGATGTCGGCGGACTGGCGCAGGCCGGCGCGGGCATCATGGCCGGCGGCAACGAAGCCGCGCGTCGAAGCCTGATGAGTTACCAGCGAACAGAGGAAGCGGCGGCGGATCAGTCCGGCATCCGTTATCTCGAGGCCACGGGTCAGTCTGGCAACGGAATGCTTGTTACGTTCCAGCGTTTCCAGACCGCGCTTGCTCTGTCTGGCACGAAGATCGATCCATATCGCACCAGCCATCCCGCTCCACGCGACCGAATTGCCAATCTCGAGACGCTGGTCAGGGCCAGCCCGTATTTCGAAAAGAAGGATTCCGAGACGCTGCAACAGCGGCACGACATGATGCGCGCCAAAATCGCTGTCTATACCCAAGGACAGGCGGCTGCCTCGCGGCTGTTCAAGAAAATGCCCGGCAGCATCGCGGCGCAGTATGGCGAAGCGCAAGCCGCCTATAGGACCGGCAGTCCGCGAAATGCTATCAAGAAGACTGATGCGCTCCTGAAGCAGCAGCCGGACAACCCATATTTCCATGAGTTGCGAGGTGACATCCTCCTCAAGGCGAATGAGCCGGCGAAGGCCGCCGCAGCGTATGCAAAGGCCGCGCAGCTGGATCCGGCGAAGTCGAGCATCATCCAGATTTCCTACGGACAGGCGCTGATCGCGACGGGCAAGCCGGAGCAGATCAAGAAAGCAGCGTCGCTGATCAAGGATGCGCTGTCGCGCGACAAGGAGAACTTCAACGGCTATACCTATCTCGCCCAGGCCTACGGCCTGCTTGGCGACGTGGGGCAGGCCGAACTGGCCACGGCCGAAGGCTACTATTATAGTGGCAACTACCAGCAGGCGAAGATCTTCGCCATGCGCGCGCAACAGAAGTTCAAGCGCGGGGAGCCTGCCTGGGTAAGGGCGCAGGATATCGTGAACTACAACGCGCCTAAAAAGAAGAAATGAACCTTTTGGGCGCAGGCTGCGACAAAGCCGCGAACTCAAACCGAACCGGACGAGGATAATACGAGGATGGGCAAGGCGATTTGGTTAAGCGCGGCGGGTCTCGCCGTTGCCGCTGGTGTGCTCTCGGCCGGCTATGTCGCCGGAAAACCCGGATCTGCGATTGCCAGCGATGCCGCAACCGGTCCCGTTACAGTGGCCTCGGCCGGCGGATCGGTTGACCGCACCGAGATCGAGAACATCATCCGCGACTATCTGGTCAAGAATCCCGAACTGCTGATCGACATGCAGCAGGCGCTCGAGGACAAGCAGCGCGAGGCCCAAAGGGTCGCCAATCTCGAGGTCATCGAAGGGGCGAAGACGGATATCTTCAACGCCGCCTATGACGGCTACGTCGGCAACCCTGACGGCAAGACCACGATCGTGGAGTTCTACGACTACAATTGCGGCTACTGCAAGCGCGCCCAGCAGGACATGCTGGCGCTGACGGCAGCTGATCCGGACCTGCGCTTCGTGCTGAAGGAGTTTCCGATTCTGGGCCCAGATTCCACCAAGGCGCATGTCGTCTCGATGGCGTTTCGTGCGCTGATGCCGGAGAAGTATGGCGACTTCCACAACCAGCTGATCGGCGGGCAGGGCCGCGCCACGGAAGACGCAGCGATCAAGATCGCCGTTTCGCTGGGCGCCGACGAAGCCGCGCTGCGCCAGGAAATGAAGAATCCGGCGATCGCCGAAGCCTTCAACCAGACCTACGAGCTGGCCAACAAGCTCGCCATCACCGGTACGCCATCCTATGTGGTCGGCAACGAGGTGATCTTCGGTGCGCTTGGCCAGGAGGTCCTGGCGGAAAAGATCGCCGAGGTGCGCGCAGCTCAGGCATCGGAAACTGCCGCGAACTGAGTTCCGCTCCGAGCGGTCGTCGCGCGAAACAGCAGTCCCCTTACACGGTGAAGGTGACCCTCGCCACGCCTGCCTCCAGTCACTGTCGTTAGGTGGCGCTGGATCCGGGTCGAAGTCGTTCGGGAAGCGGGGCGCGGAGCCGGGCCTCAGAATTGGTAGGCCGAGGTGGCGCGGCGTCTGTACCCCGCCGGCGGTTGCTGCTCCCGTCCGCTTCGAGTGGGCAGCGGTGGAAGGCGATCGCCCATTGGACCTTATTGCGTGAGCATGGCTCACGCTTGTGTTGAGAACGTTTCGTTTGTTTCAACTCCGCGCCGCCGCGAACCAGAAGCCGGCGCAAAGCGTCAGCGAACCGACGAAGATCGCTGCCAGGACTTCGCCGTAATCGCCCGGCGCCTCCCACAGAAGCGCCGCACCGAGCGGGGCCAGCGCGGTGGTGATGTTCATCGGCGCGACCAGCGAGCCGTTGACCGCGCCATAGCCGTCCCGCGTCACCATCTCCGGCACCGCAATCCCCCGCACGATGGTGATCATGCCGTTCGCCGCGCCGTAGAAAGCTGCGATTGTGGCGATGACGAACACCCCCGGCGGCGCGAGGGCGAAGCCGATGACCGCCAGAGGAAACACGATGACGATCGCCGAACCGAGCAACCTCGCCGGGGCTTCGGCGGCGAAGGCGCGGATCAGGATGCGGCCTGCCACCTGCGCCGGCCCTATTACGGTGAGTACCAGCACGGCTCCGGCCGAATCTAGGCCGCGCTCCAGTAGCAGCGGGAAAAAGTGGTAGGTCAGCGAGGAGAATGCGAAAGCATAGGAGACCCAGCCCAGCATGAGGCCCCAGTAGGAGGGCCTGCGCATGGCAGCGGCCACTGCCGCGCGGCCGACGGCTGGCGGGATCTCGCGCGGCTCGGCCGTCCGAATGGGCGCGTCCCGAGATGGGTCGATGGCGAGGAGGTAGAGACCGCCGCAGACGACGATGTTCACACCAGCCATGACCAGCAGCGCCCCACGCCACCCCTGCGTCTCGATCAGAAACTGGATGACAGGGATGAAGACAGTGCTGGCGAACCCGCCCCACAGTGTCAGAGTCGTGATGCCCTTACGGGCGTTGAGCGGACCGACGCGGCGCGCGATGACGGCGAAGGCGGGTTCATAGAGCGTCGCGGCCTGCATGGAGCCCAGCCCGGCGAGGACTACGTAGAAGGCGAAGAGTCCTTCGACCTGAGACCAGGCGGCTAGAAGGATTCCAGCCACCACCGATGCGCCGGCCATCAAGAACCGTCCATGGCCGCGGTCGATCGCAGCACCGACCGGATAGGCCGCAAGGCCCGCCAGCAGCATGCCGAGCGTCGCCGCGCCATAGAGCGTCGGCTTCGACCAGCCGAGATCGCTCCGCATCGCCTCCGCGATCAGCGGGAAGCCGTAGAACAGCGTCCCCCACGAGCAAATCTGCGCCGCACCGAGCGCGCTGATGAACCAGCCGGGTGCCCCGGCTGCCGGCGCAGCCTTCACGCTGCAGCCTGGCAGCAAGGGGCCTTTGTCACGGCTGGCGCGGTCGTGTTCGAACCGCAACCGCATCCGGCGTCGCCCTTTGCCTTGGCCAAGGCATCGTCGGCGCAGCACGCGTCGACGTCGGTCGGGGCTGGACCACCGCAACATGACGAAGCGACGACACTGGCGGAAGGTAAGCCGCAAACGCCCGTCTCCGGAAGCATGAGTTGCACCTGACGGGCCGCCACATCGTCGCCAGCAATCTCGGCAACAATGGAGCGAACCTGCTCGTAGCCCGTTGCCATCAGGAAGGTCGGGGCGCGGCCATAGGACTTTGAGCCGACGATGTAGAAGCCCGGTTCCGGGTGAGCCAGTTCGTCGACCCCGTGCGGCGGCACGGTGCCGCAGGAATGGACATTCGGATCGATCAGTGGTGCCAGCGCTGGCGTCGCCTCGACGGCCGGATCGAGGCCGAGGCGGAGTTCGCGCAGGAACGAGAAATCGGGGCGGAAGCCGGTCGTGACGACAATGCGATCGACCTGCTCGACGACGGCGCGGCCGCTGAGTGTCGCTTCGATCCGCAGACCTCCGCCAGAGTGCGCGAGGTGATCGACGACGAAGGGGGCCAGCATCTGCAGCCTGCCTTCGTCAATCGCCCGCTTTGCGGCAAGACCGAGCGCGCCGCGGCCTGGCAACTGGTCGTTCAGGCCACCCCCGATCAGGCGCGCAACGCTGTCTCGCCGGAGCGCCCAGAGCAATTCCGTTCCCGGCGCCTTCTCCTGCAGATCCAGCAACGCGAGCGCCACATTGATAGCCGAGTGGCCACTGCCCAACACCAGTGTGCGCTTGCCGGCATAGGATTCGCGCTCGGCGCCATCGACGTCGGGAATGCCGTAGGCGATGAGGTCCGCCGCTCCATCCTCACCGGGCACGGAGTGGCCGTCGGCGCCGATCGGGTTCGGCCGCGCCCAGGTTCCCGACGCGTCGATGACCGCGCGTGCGAGAAGGCGATGTGCGCCTTTGGCGTCGCGATAGCGCACGACGAAAGGGGCGTCGGCGCGGCCTTCATTCGACATCAGGTCGTGGCCTTGCCGCGTGATCCCGGTCACCTCGGCGCCGAGACGAAGTCCCGCCGCAATGGCCGACACCCGGGAAAGCGGCTCAAGATATTGCGTCACGATTTCCTCCCCCGTCGGCAGATACTCGCCTGAAGGCGGCGTTACGCCAGCTTCGACCAGGAGGGACCGCGCGGCTGCATCGACATTATAGTCCCAGGGCGAGAACACGCGGACATGACCCCAGTCGCGGATCGCGGCGCCGACGCGGGCGCCCTTCTCGAACAGGGCAGGGCGCAGGCCACGCTCGACCAGACGCGCGGCGGCGGCGAGACCGACCGGACCGGCTCCGATCACGGCGACGGGCATATGCTGCATTTCCATCATTCTATCCTTCCCGAATATTCGAAATTAGAAGTAAAAAAAGGGACGTTATGCACGCTCCCTGCCAGTCCGGCGTGGCGGTTCCGGAGGGCAGCTTCCGTCGGCGCAGCACTCGTCGCTGAGGTAGCCGATCAGCGACTGCATCGCCGGATATTGCGCGCGGCAGATCAGCGTCGTCGCCTGGCGTTCCTGGCTCACCAGGCCCGTCTCGATCAGCCGCTTGCAATGGTGCGACAGGGTGGAGGCCGGGATGCCGAGCTTTTCCTGCACGCTGCCGACCGGCAGCCCCTCATCGCCTGCGCGCACAAGGATGCGGTAGATGTTCAGGCGCGTCGGGTTGCCGAGCGCTTCGAGTTGCGATGCTGCCTTTTCGAGCTTCATAAGAAAAGCGTAGCCATGGCGAACCCGATGGTCAATAGAATTTCGACGGTTTTCGAAATTCAATTGCCCGTCGTTGGACGCCCGCGCTCATTTTTGATCTCGATCATCACACGCGTGCAATGACTACGATATGCAGGACTCGAACAATCGGAGTTGAAATGATGCTGGAGTACAGGGTGGAAGCGAGACGCGTGGATGCGCACGGAAGCGTGGCGCATTGCAAGGATGCCGAGGTGCGGCTCGACACGGACGTGAAGGGCCGTCCCGACGCCTTCAACCCGGCGGAAATGCTGCTGGCATCGCTGGCAGCCTGCATGATCAAGGGCATCGAGCGCGCGGCGCCGATGCTGAAGTTCGACTTCCGGGGGGTCGAGGTCCGGCTTCATGGCGTCAGGCAGGACAGCCCACCAAGAATGGCCGAGATCGACTACGAGATATCGGTCGACACCGACGAGGACGACCGCCGCATAGAACTCCTGCACACCAATGTCAGGAAATACGGCACGATCTTCAACACCGTTTCCGCAGCAGCCAGGCTGTCCGGTCGGATGATCCGCAAAGTTTGAACGCGTCCTCAGATCGACCGCTGGTTCACCCGCGTCGACACCTCCTCCGCGGTCTCGACGCGCTCGGAATAGCGGTTGGTCAGGTAGTCCGACCGGTCGCGCAGGAGCAGCGTGAACTTCATCAGTTCCTCCATAACGTCGACGATGCGGTTGTAGTAGGGCGACGGTTGCATCCGCCCGTCGGCGTCGAACTCGTTGAAAGCCTTGGCCACAGACGACTGGTTGGGGATCGTCACCATGCGCATCCAGCGCCCGAGCACGCGGAGCTGGTTGACCGCGTTGAAACTCTGCGAGCCACCGCAGACCTGCATGAGGGCCAGCGTCCGTCCTTGCGTGGGCCGCACGCCTCCGAGCGACAGCGGCAGCCAGTCGATCTGCGCCTTCATGATGCCGGTCATCGAACCGTGCCGTTCCGGCGAGCACCAGACCTGTCCCTCCGACCAGGTCGACAAGGCGCGCAGCTCCTTGACCTTTGGATGATCCGCCGTAACCGAGTCCGGAAGCGGCAGGCCCGCAGGATTGAAGATGCGAACCTCGGCACCCAGCCTGCGCAGGATGCGCGCCGCCTCCTCTGTCGCGAGCCGCGAATAGGAGCGCTCGCGCAGCGAACCGTAGAGCATCAGGATCCGTGCCGGGTGCGAGGATCGGGGCGCTTGGAACAGTGCGGTGGGGTCGATCTGCAGGAAGCTATCTTCGTCGACATTGGGCAGCGTATCGATCCTGGCGGTGTCGTCAGTCATGTCGTTCCTACCCAGCGTGTTCCCAACACTATATTTCGATCAAACTAGAAATATGGATGATCTTCGAGCATGTCAATCCCGGGTGCATCCGTAAGCTATCGGACGCGCCTTCCATCTGCGTCTATCACCACCTCCCCGTCATCCTTGGTGAACGGCCCTATGTCCGGGTTCGGCAGAATGTCGAGCACGGCTTCCGATGGCCGGCAGAGTTTCGTGCCGAGCGGCGTCTCGACGATCGGCCGGTTGATCAGGATCGGGTGCGCCAGCATGAAGTCAACGAGTTCGTCGTCAGTCCATTTGGGGTTGCCGAGGCCGAGTTCAGCGTAGGGCGTTCCATTCTCGCGCAGCAGCGCGCGGGGCGTTATGCCCATGGCGTGGATCAGTTGGACCAGCCTTTCCCGTGACGGCGAGGTCTTCAGATATTCGATCACCTCCGGCTCCTCGCCGGACTGCCGGATCATGGCGAGGGTGTTGCGCGAGGTGCCGCAGTCGGGATTGTGGTAGATCGTGATGGTCATGATCAGCCTTTAGGGAACCAGTGCTGCGTGCGGTTTGCGAAGGCGACCAGCGAGAGCATGACCGGGACCTCCACAAGAACGCCGACGACTGTCGCAAGCGCAGCTCCGGAATGCAGCCCGAACAGGCTGATCGCGACTGCCACCGCCAGTTCGAAGAAGTTGGATGTGCCGATCAGCGCGCAAGGGGCCGCGACGTTGAACGGCACCTTCCACGCCTTGGCCGCTGCATAGGTGATGGCGAAGATGCCATAGGACTGGAGCACAAGTGGCACCGCGATCATCACGATGAGCATCGGGTTCCCGAGAATGACGTTGCCCTGAAACCCGAACAGCAGGACGACCGTGGCCAGCAGTCCGATGACGGACAATGGCTTGAGCCTTCCGGTAAACTCCGAAACCGCCGCCTCGGCGTTGTCGCGGCCTCCGGCGCTGCCGATCAGCCAGCTTCGGGTGAGCGCACCGGCGACCAACGGTATGACCACATAAAGCACCGTCGACAGGATCAGCGTCGACCAGGGAACGAAGATGTCAGTCACGCCAAGCAGGAGCGCCACGATTGGCGCGAAGGCGAAGATCATTATGACGTCGTTCACCGACACCTGCACCAGGGTGTAGGTCGCGTCGCCCTTCGTCATCTGGCTCCACACGAACACCATCGCGGTGCAGGGTGCCGCGCCCAGCAGGATCAGACCGGCGATATATTGCTGCGCGTCGGCGGGCTCGATCCACGGCGCGAAGACATATTCGAAGAACAGCACGCCAAGCGCGGCCATCGAAAACGGCTTGACCAGCCAGTTGACGACAATGGTCAGCAACAGGCCCTTCGGCCGGTCGCCGATGTGGCGCAGGCTTGCGAAGTCGACATTGACCATCATTGGGAAGACCATCGCCCATATCAGCATGGCGACGACGAGGTTAACGGAGGCGACTTCGAGGCTTGCAAGAAAGCCGAACACACCCGGCATCAGCGTGCCCAGCGCGATGCCCGCGACGATGCAGAGCGCTACCCAAACCGAAAGCCACTTCTCGGAGAAGCCGATGCCGCCCGGCGCGGCGGCGCCCGAATTCAGGCTCGTATCCGTCATGATCGAATTCCTTCAGCCGGCCATCGGCCGGTCTTGCCCAATCTCGCGCAGCTTGGCGTTTAAAGACATCCGATCGATCGAGGCGAGCGGTAGCGACAAGAACGCGGAGAGGCGGTTCGAGAGTTGCCGATAGGCCTCGGCAAAGGCGAGATGCTTTTCGGCGTCCGTACCTTCGGCAGCCGCCGGATCCGGCACCCCCCAATGCGCCGTCATCGGCTGCCCGGGCCAAACCGGGCAGGATTCGTTCGCTGCGTTGTCGCAGACAGTAAAGACGAAATCCATTCTCGGCGCTTTGGGTCCCGCAAACTCGTCCCAGCTCTTGGATCGCGCAAATGAAACGTCTTGCTTCAGGTTTTTCAGCAGCTCCAAGGCGAATGGATGAACCTCTCCTTTCGGCTGCGAGCCCGCCGAGAACGCATTGAAGCGGCCCGCGCCGAGGTTGCGAAGGATTGCCTCGGCGAGGATCGACCGAGCGGAATTTCCAGTGCAGAGAAAGAGCACGTTGTAGACGGTGTCGGACATCGGGGTTGCTCCTAGCAATCGCAGGTGACGGCGTTGATGACGGGGCGGCACAATTCGGGAGAGCCGTTGCAGCAGTCCTCCATCAGATAGGCGAGAAGGTCGCGCAAGCCCGTCATGTCGGCCACGTAGCGAACGATTCGTCCGTCACGTTCCGGACGGATGAGGCCGGCATGGGACAGGATCTTCAGATGCGAGGATGTCGTGTTCTGGACGGCACCCAAGCGGGTAGCGATTTCACCCGCCGGGATACCGTCTGCGCCTGAGCGTACCAGGAGGCGGAAGATGTCGAGCCGGGTTTCCTGCCCGAGCGCAGCCAGAGCGGCGAGGGATGATTTCTTGTCCATACATCTGCCTTTCTCGATGAATCGAGTTATCGGCTACTAACATGACGGGACGATGACGGGAGGTCGACGCGGACGTTCCGGCGTATCTCGATCGCCGCCATCGCCTGACCGGCCATCAGCTCCAACGTCGCTGTCTCCGTCCCCAGAACCGGCTTGGCGGTCGCTTTGCGCGCACTCGAAAAGGTGCGCGCAGCCGGGCTTCGCTTCAAATTTCGTGCGCGGCTTAACCCTTGCATAAGCATGACAGACGATGCGACTGCCTTTGCCGGTCGGGCTAAGAGAGCCGTAACAGCAATCGACTAAAGGCAGTCCCGGGGTTTTATTCCGGCCCGGGAGAACCGCCGCGCAGCGCAGGCCTGCACACATGCGGTGGCTTCGGGTTGGTTTTTTGGGAGACGACCGAATGGCTACAGCAGGCGCGCTTCAGGGGCCTTACCGCCCCGAACTCGACGGGATCCGGGCCATCTGCATCATATTCACGGTGGCGGAGCACCTGCCGGGGAAGCCCTGGATGATCAACGGCTCGGTCGGCGTAGACGTGTTCTTCGCGCTGAGCGGCTGGCTGATCACATGGCTGCTGATCCATGACCGGAACGAAAACCGGCAATCGAAGCTCGTTTCCTACTATATCCGCCGTGCGTTCCGCATCCTGCCGCTCTATGTGCTGACGATCATCTTCTACGGGCTGGCGGCGACGGCGCTTTGGACCATGACCGGCGATCCCACCGAATTCAACAATTTCTGGACCGGCTTTCCCTATTTCGCGACCTTCAACACCGAATACATGCACATGGAGGACGGCACCCTCTTCGGCCATGCCTGGACGCTCGGGATCGAGGAAAAGTTCTACATAATCTGGCCGTTTATCATGATCTTCCTGTTCGATGTCCGCGCAATCGGCATAGCGGCGGCCGTGGCGGCATTGCTGCTGCTGATATCCATCGGCCCGAACACGGACCTCCTGATCAGGGGCTATGCAGGGTTGAGCTTTGGCGCGGGGCTGGCCGTGGCGGCCTCGGGATCGAAGGGGCTGGGCGCAGTGCTGGAATATCGGGCCGTCGCCTATCTGGCGCTGGTGGGCATAGTCGCAGCCTATATCTGCTCGCTCGCGTTCCCGCACCGTTATCTGTGGAACGTCTGCATATCCTTCTCTGCTGCGGGCCTTGTCGGAAGCCTCTGGCTGCAACAGGGCAGGACGCATCTGGCACGGGCGCTGTCGGTTCGCCCACTGGCGGGGCTCGGACGGCTGACCTATGCGATCTACCTGATCCACGTGCTGGTGATGAACGTCATCCTGCTTGTGCTGGACCGACTGAACATCGCCATGCCGTGGCTCGTGGCGTTTGCGCTGTGCTACGCGGCGTCGATTGTCGCGTCCTTCGTGCTCCACCGGGTGGTCGAAGTGCCGCTGATCGAGATCGGGCGCGGTGTCGCGCGCCGCTACGTCCAGCGCCGCCCGGCGCAGCAGCAGCAGGCCCTGCGGCAACAAAATTGAAACCACGTCGCTTAAGCGGGAAACAATTTCCTTCCTGTACGTTTCATGTCGCGTAACGGTCGGAGAATTTCGATGCGCAACATGCTGGCTGTGGCCGCGATTGCGGTTTTTGTCGTCAGTACCGGGCTTCTGGAAATCGTCAGGGTCGATCACCGGCCCATGACCTCGCTGCCGCCCGCGATCGGAGACACTTGGCAGGCGCATACCGACACAACCGTCACAAGCTCGGTGGATTGACGAGAGCGTGATTTTCCGTCCTTGAAATTGCCGTTGAACTTGTCCGCACGCTGCCCTA
This sequence comes from Rhizobiaceae bacterium, assembly GCA_019635775.1. Taxonomy (GTDB): domain Bacteria; phylum Pseudomonadota; class Alphaproteobacteria; order Rhizobiales; family Rhizobiaceae; genus Mesorhizobium_K. Next base: position 670,052 of record JAHBYU010000001.1, read on the forward strand.
GTTAAGCATTCGCGGACCGGGCCCCTCTGGCGAGGCTTTTTTGCCTCGTGATGTCGGACCGCATCGGAACGTTCCGATGCCGCGTGGGTCCTTCTCAGCTACCACGCCGTCCTCTCGTTCCGATCGATCGGTTTTCATCGAGAGGAGCGCATCCCTTGGATTTCCTGTTCATCGACTGGCTCGGTACCCCGGTGTGGTTCTGGCTCGCCTTCATCACGCTGGTTGTCGTGCTGACCGCCTTCGACCTCGGCTTCCTGCACAAGGAAGACCGGGAAATGGGCATCGGCGAGAGCCTTAAACTCTCCGTCTTCTACATCGCCATCGCCATGCTGTTTGGCGCGTGGGTCTGGTATGCGCGCGGACCCGAGCCGGGCATGGAATATCTGACCGGCTATTTCATCGAAAAGGCGTTGTCGATCGACAACGTCTTCGTCATCAGCCTGATCTTCACCTACTTCGCCGTGCCCGCGAAATACCAGTACCGGGCGCTCCTGTGGGGCATCATTGCGGTCATCGTGCTGCGCGGCCTGATGATTGCCGGCGGCGCTGCACTGGTTCAGCAGGCCTACTGGGTGCTCTACATCTTCGCCGCCTTCCTCGTCTTCACCGGCATCAAGATGTTCTTCGCGGGCGACGAGCCGATCGACATCAAGGACAACGCGGCAATCAAGTTCATCTCGAGGCGCATGCGGGTGACGCAGGAGCACCACGGGCACCACTTCTTCGTGCGCACGCCCGACCCGAAGACCGGCAGGCTGGTGACGGCCGCCACGCCGCTTTTCCTGGCGCTGGTGGTGATCAACATCGCCGACCTCGTCTTCGCGGTGGACAGCGTGCCGGCGATCTTCGCCATCACGACCGATACGTTCATCGTCTACACGTCGAACATCATGGCGATCCTCGGCCTGCGCGCGCTCTATTTCGCGCTCGCCGCCATGGTGCACCGCTTCCACTACCTGAAATACGCGCTTGCCACGGTGCTGATCTTCATCGGCGCAAAAATCTTCGTGTCCGACTTCGTGCTGGACGGCGGCAAGTTCCCGCCTGTCTTGAGCCTCGGCGTGACCATCGCGCTGATCGCAGGCGGCATCCTTTATTCGCTGTGGAAGACGCGCAACGAACCGAAGCCGGAATGGCCCGCTGGCATGAAGGAGGGCGATCCGGCGCGGGAATAGGGGAGGCTCTTTTCGCTCGCGGCCGAACGCTCGCCTTGCTCGCTGGCCTCCGCGAGGGCGGCCTGACCGGCCGACGCCCGGTCGGGCTTGCGGCCTGCGGCCGGATGCACTTTCCCGTTGCCACGGCTGAAGTTTCATTTCGCTCACGGCCGAACGCTCGCCTTGCTCGCTGGCCTCCGCGAGGGCGGCCTGACCGGCCGACGCCCCTTCGACAAGCTCAGGACTCGGGCTTGCGGCCCTTGGCCGAAGGGCAGGGCTTCCCGTTGCCACGCCCTGCTTTCGCAGTCTGGCCATTTCAAAGAACACTCCCTGGCAGGGAGCAGTCGGGAAGCGGGGCACGAGGCCTTGCCTCTTGTGATTGTATGTACGTGGCCGGTCTCCCGCGCCCCGCCGGCGTTCTTGCCCTGAAGGAGGACACGGCCGTTGCCGCTGGTCTCCAGCAGGGCCCGAATCTGGGGGTTCATCACCCAGCCGCGCTACCGTCGCGCGACCGATCCGGCGCCGCCGCCCTACCTGATCCCCGGTCCGGACCCGGTTCCCGCAAGAGCGATGCGAGGGAGTATGCGTGAGGATGAAACGGCGTGGATGGATTTCCACGCATTTTTCCGAAATCCTGTCCGGCGTTGGCATCCTTGCCAGCGTGGAGGCCCAAAACCCCGTGGTTCGACAGGCTCACCATGAGGAGTCTTGGGACAAGCGCTCACCATGAGGGGCTTTTGAGGAGCGATGACGATGCGCGGTCGCGGGACTCTCTGGTGGTGGCCGGGACGCCTGTATACTTACGGCATCCTTCTGCTAGGTTGGTCCCGATGCTGATCCGCTACGGTTACGAGATTACGCTTACCTGCCAGCAGCCGGTCGCACTGGTGTGCCTGCTGTCGGTCCATGAGGACCGCGCCGCGGATATCCGTGTTCCCGAGACTGTCTTCACCACACCGGACGTCCCGACCTCGACCTATCGCGATCTTTTCGGCAACAGGTGCCGCCGGCTCGTTGCGCCCGCCGGCGACCTGACGATGTGGGGCGATGCGACAATCGAGGATGACGGCAAGCTGGACAGGGTGCTGCCCGATGCGCGCGAACTGGCGGTGCCGGACCTGCCGGACGAGTGCCTCGTCTACCTCATGGGCAGCCGCTACTGCGAAACCGACCTCTTGAGCCAGACCGCATGGGACCTGTTCGGCGCCATACCGCCCGGCTGGGGACGCGTGCAGGCAATCTGCGATTTCGTCCACAATCATATCCGCTTCGACTACGCGCAGGCGCGATCGACGCGGACGGCGTTCGATGCCTTCAACGAGGGCGTCGGCGTCTGTCGCGACTTCGCGCATCTCGCGGTCGCGTTCTGCCGTTGCCTCAACATCCCGGCCCGCTACGTCAACGGCCATCTTGGCGACATCGGTGTTCCGGTTGTCGATCCGATGGATTTCAGCGCCTGGATGGAGGTCTTCCTGGAAGGCGAATGGCATACATTCGACCCGCGCAACAATGTTCCGAGGATCGGCCGCATCGTGGTCGCACGAGGCCGCGACGCGACCGACATCCCTCTCATCAACTCGTTCGGGCCGCACGTCCTGAAGGGGTTTCGCGTCTGGACCTACGAGGTGCCTGCTCCGACTGCGTAGACAGTCTCAAGGGCACCGGGTTGGCCTGCTTTCGGGTTTTCGCTAGCCTTGAGCCATGCCACATCGAGCCGTTCCGTCGAAGAACCGTGTCTTTGCCCGCTCCATGCGGCGCGAGCCGACCGGGGCTGAGGATCGACTGTGGGGTGCGGTGAGCGGACGGCGGCTCGACCGCATAAAATTCCGCCGGCAGGTACCGGTTGGCGCTTATATCGCCGATTTCCTGTGCGCAGAAGCGATGCTGATCGTCGAGATCGACGGCAGCCAGCATGCGGACGTCGCCTATGTGCGGGACAACAGTTCGCAGCCGTGGCGGTGAATTGCGCGGACGCCGTTCTCGATGAGAGGTAGTCATCAAGCCGGTTCCCCCTCATTCGAACGTCCCCAAAGGTAGAAGAGACGCGGCGCGTTATGGCGCTCAACGATATGCCGAAAGACGCGGACAGCCTAGGTGATGTTCAGGAATTGTCGGGGCTTACCATCCAAGGAGCCTAGCGTTGGCTTCTGCCGGCCTGCCTAATCGCCGGTCTTTGTTCTCCAGCGATGTCATAAATCTTCGAGAAAAAAGGTTCCAAAATATCAAAAGGATCAGAATCCCAATCACTTAACTTTGCTTCAAATAATATATTGCTACCTAAAATAGGACCGACAAATTCTTCATAGCCGAAGTATCGGGGGTCCACTGCAAGCTTATACCCATCGACGAGCACAACGCCTGCTCTAACTTCAATTGGCAACGTATGTTTCAATTGATTGTGTGCTATCTCACGATAGTTTATAAATGCGTCGATAAACGTTTCTTCTAAAGCTCCGGTAGGAATAAAGTTAAAGCCCCGCTCTTTCGAACGTGGCGTGTTTAATAGGTAAAAGCAGTTCCCCCAGATTTCCCCGGTTAGAAATATTTCGGACGTATCCAGGGCTATTGTGGGTTCGGCCGAGGCCGTCCAAAATGACACAGCGCCGGATTCATGCCGACCGGTGCTATAACCACCTGATATTAGGCCTGTCATTGGACGCAAATGGGCTTGAGCTATTTGGCGAGCCTCAATGTTGGTCAATTGACGAATAGATTGTGAAGGTATGAATCGTAAAAACGCATATGCGGTGGCTGGGAGATGAACCGCTTCCCCATCCTGACGTATACAAAGATAGTCATTAAATCCCCGGATCCGACCTAAGCCGTCTCCCGGAGGAATGGGGCTATATCCAACCTGTTCGTCGCTAACGTTGCTTGCGTCAAACTGGGAAATAATACTGCGGACGGCAGCCTCCAAGTTGGAACTTAAGCGGCGTTTTTCTTTGGCTCGCAGTTCAGGTTCGCTCTGCCAAGAGAAGAATAAGCGCTGAGGCATACTTGCGCTGCTAACGCTTCTTCCGGTTGTACGGAGATTGATTGGTTGGCTTCAACGATATGCCCTCTGCTGAAGCCTTTGTTTGCACCGCTCCCGGCGTTCGACCAAGTTCAAGGCCAATGATCCGCGTAGGGGTATTACCTTTTGCAAGTGCCTTAAGTTGCTTTACTTCATCCGGCGTCCAAGGTGATCCAGAGTTCCGCTCTGTTTTTGGGGTCTTACCCATTGCCAACTCCTTGTTGTTGCCGGTTTGTTCTATATTAACTTTGGCGTGCAAAGCAATCTGCCCTGCACGCAAAAGTTCACTAATGCACAGCTAAATTAGCTACACCCTGATGTCGCCCCGCATGTGTCGCACTTCTCGCAGGTGCCGTTGCGCACCATCGTGAAGTTCTGGCATTCCGAGCAGGAGTTGCCGGTGTAGCCCTGCAGCAGCGATTTTGCGCGGCGGTCGTTGGCGAGCGCCTTGGCATCGGCGGCTTCCTGCGCGGCGGTGTCGGTGAAGAGCGCCGAAGCGGTTTCTTCCTCGGCAATGTCCTCCGCAAGCTCGGCGGCGCGCTCCTCATAGTCGCGCTTGAAGGCCACGGCGCCATCGGTCTCGGGGCGCACGGCGTGTGCGGCCGCCGTCTGCAGCGCGCGCACGTTGGAGCCGGCGAAAGCGGTCGGCGCGGAGCGGGTGGGCGTGGAGGAACCGCCGCCAAAACCCTTCGGCTCCGTCGACTGGCCGACACTGGACACCAGCTTGACCGGCGAGACGCCGCGCGTCAGACCCTTGGAGAAGGGCGTCGCCTTGCCTTCGTTGATGCCCTTGCCGAGCGCGGTGTTGGAGAAATCCGACTGGTCGACATGGGCGAGGTCGTGACGCTCCAGGTAGGAGACGGCAAGCTCGCGGAACACGTAGTCGAGGATCGACGTGGCGTTCTTGATGGCGTCGTTGCCGACGACCATGCCCGCCGGCTCGAACTTGGTGAAGGTGAAGGCCTCGACATACTCGTCGAGTGGCACGCCGTATTGCAGGCCAAGCGAGATGGCGATGGCGAAGTTGTTCATCATCGCACGGAAGGCTGCGCCCTCCTTGTGCATGTCGATGAAGATCTCGCCCAGACGCCCGTCGTCGAACTCGCCGGTGCGCAGGTAGACCTTGTGGCCGCCGACGATCGCCTTCTGGGTGTAGCCCTTGCGGCGGTTCGGCAGCTTCTCGCGGTCGCGGTAGAGCCGCTCGACGACACGCTCGACGATCTTCTCCGTGACCTGCGCGGCGCGCGCGGCGGCGGGTGCGGCGACCAGCGCCTCGACCGCATCGTCCTCGTCGTCCTCCTCGTCGGCGATGAGCGAGGCGTTGAGCGGCTGTGAAAGCTTGGAGCCGTCGCGATAGAGCGCGTTGGCCTTCAGCGCGAGCTTCCAGGATAGCATGTAGGCGTTCTTGCAATCCTCGACGGTCGCCTCGTTGGGCATGTTGATCGTCTTGGAGATTGCGCCCGAAATAAAGGGCTGGGCGGCCGCCATCATGCGGATGTGGCTCTCCACCGAGAGGTAGCGCTTGCCGATCTTGCCGCAGGGGTTGGCGCAGTCGAAGACGGGCAGGTGCTCGGCCTTGAGGTGCGGCGCGCCTTCCAGCGTCATCGCCCCGCAGACATGGATGTTGGCGGCCTCGATCTCCTTGCGGGAGAAGCCGAGCGCCGGCAGCATCTCGAAGGAGAAGTCTGAAAGCTGCTCGTCGGTGATGCCGAACGTTTCCTTCACCCAGTCGGCGCCGAGCGTCCACTGGTTGAAGACGAACTTGATGTCGAAGGCCGAACCAAGCGCGGCGTTGACGGCGGCGATCTTCTCGTCGGTGAAGCCCTTGACCCTGAGCGAGCCGGGGTTGACGCCGGGAGCCTGGTTCAGGTTGCCGTGGCCGACCGCATAGGCCTCGATCTCGGCGATCTGGGCTTCCGAATAGCCGAGCGTGCGAAGCGCCTCGGGAACGGCGCGGTTGATGATCTTGAAGTAGCCGCCGCCGGCGAGCTTCTTGAACTTCACCAGCGCGAAATCGGGCTCGATGCCGGTGGTGTCGCAGTCCATGACGAGGCCGATCGTGCCGGTCGGCGCGATGACGGTGGCCTGCGCGTTGCGGTAGCCGTGCTCCTCGCCAAGCTCGATGGCGCGATCCCACGCCGCCTTGGCGTGCTCGCCAAGCGCTGCCTGCCTGAGGTCGGAATGGACGAGCGGCACGGGATTGACCGCGAGCTTCTCGTAGCCATCCTTCTGGCCATAGGCCGCACGACGATGATTGCGCATGACGCGCAGCATGGAGTCGGCGTTGCGGTCGTAGTTCGGGAACGCGCCGAGCTCGGCGGCCATCTCGGCCGACGTGGCATAGGAGACGCCCGTCATGATGGCGGTAAGCGCGCCGCAGATAGCGCGGCCCTCGGCCGAGTCATAGGGGATGCCGCTCGTCATCAGCAGGCCGCCGATATTGGCGTAGCCCAGCCCGAGCGTGCGGTATTCGTAGGACAGCTTGGCGATTTCCTTGGACGGGAATTGCGCCATCATCACGGAAATCTCGAGCACCATCGTCCACAGGCGCACGGTGTGCTCGTAGGCGGCGATGTCGATGTCGCCGCCATGCTGGCGGTAGGGCAGCAGGTTGATGGAGGCGAGGTTGCAGGCCGTGTCGTCGAGGAACATGTATTCCGAGCACGGGTTGGAGCCGCGGATCGGGCCGCCGGCCGGCGAGGTGTGCCAGTCGTTCATGGTGGTGTTGAAGTGCAGGCCCGGATCGGCCGACGCCCAGGCGGCGTAGCCGATCTTCTCCCACAGGTCGCGGGCCTTCAGCGTCTTCATCACCTTGCCGTCCTTGCGGGCGGTGAGCTTCCAGTCGCCATCCGTCTCGACGGCGCGCAGGAAGTTGTCCTTGAGCGAGATCGAGTTGTTGGAATTCTGGCCGGAGACGGTGAGGTAGGCTTCCGAATCCCAGTCGGTGTCGTAGGTCTTGAAATCGATGGCCGTGTAGCCCTGCCTGGCGAACTGGATGACGCGCTTGACGTAGTTCTCGGGCACGCCGTCACGCTTGGCGTCCTTGATGGCGCGCTTCAAGGCAGGGTTCTTCTGCGGGTCGTAGCAGTCGTCGCCGGGGCCTTCGCAGGCCACGCAGGCCTTCATCACGGCGGCCATGTGCTTCTTGACGATCTTCGAGCCGGTGACCAGCGAGGCGACCTTCTGCTCCTCGTTGACCTTCCAGTCGATGAAGGCCTCGATATCGGGATGGTCGGAATCGACGATGACCATCTTGGCGGCGCGGCGGGTCGTGCCGCCCGACTTGATGGCGCCGGCGGCGCGGTCGCCGATCTTGAGGAAGGACATCAGGCCGGACGAACGGCCGCCGCCGGAAAGCTTTTCGCCTTCGCCGCGCAGCATGGAGAAGTTGGAGCCGGTGCCGGACCCGTATTTGAACAGGCGCGCCTCGCGCACCCACAGGTCCATGATGCCGCCATCGTTGACGAGATCGTCCTGAACGGACTGGATGAAGCAGGCGTGCGGCTGCGGGTGCTCGTAGGCGGACTTGGACTTGGTCAGCTTGCCGGTGAAGGGATCGACGTAATAGTGGCCCTGTCCCGGACCGTCGATGCCATAGGCCCAGTAGAGGCCCGTGTTGAACCACTGCGGCGAGTTGGGCGCGACGCGCTGCGTGGCGAGCATGTAGGACAGCTCGTCCATGAAGGCCTGCGCATCATCCTCTGAATTGAAGTAGCCGCCCTTCCAGCCCCAGTAGGTCCAGGTGCCTGCGAGCCGCGTGAAGACCTGACGGGCGTCGCGCTCGGAGCCGTAACGTTCGGCCTCGGGCAGGTCGGCCAGCGCAGCCTCGTCGGCAACGGAGCGCCACAGGAAGGAGGGGACATCATTCTCCTCGACCTTCTTCAGTCGCGCGGGAACGCCTGCCTTGCGGAAATACTTCTGGGCGAGGATGTCCGCGGCGACCTGGCTGAACTGCGCGGGGACGTCGATGTCGTCCAGGCGGAAGACGATGGACCCGTCCGGGTTCTTGATCTCGGATAGCGCCTTGCGGAATTCGATCTCCGCGTATGCCGACTGGCCTGCCTTGGTAAAGCGCCGCTCGATATGCATCGTCCCTTGTCCCTTTATCTATATATAGCGTCTTTTGACCGGGGTTGCCTGCCCAAAATCAACACGACGCAAATCCGCCTTCGCCGCCGTCCGGAAACAGCGACCGTCCCGTTCTTCGCCCCCATCCGCTACCTGCCTGCCAGCCCTTGCCGAGCCTTGCTTTCCGGCCTGCGGACGGACCCGCGAAGGTCCCTCAAAACTGAAAACTCGATGATTCCCCTGTCGGAGGAATGTCACACTATCTAGCGTCGAGTATGTCCGCAAACACTAAATATAGTGTTAACAGAGTATTTTTCAAACTTCGACACTTGTACGATCCCGTCCCTGATGCGCATGCAAAACCGAGGCTTCGCCACGCTTGCCCAAACGGACAAAACGCCTGAAAACCCGCTAAAATCTGGAAACTTATTACAAGTCCGGATTTCTTCCGGCCACGCTCTGAACCCGAGCGCATGGGCTATAAAAGGCGACTCGTTTCGAACCGTCAAGGATTCGTTTTTATAAGTTTTGTGACCCCAACATATTGTATGCCGGCTATGTGGATATCGGGGAGTACCCGGCCTATCCGATGCCGGTTGGTGGGGCGTTTCGGGCCGATCCATACCTCCGGATACTTGATCCCCGGCGATCGGAGTGTGATCGTCTCGACATCAGGTTCATAGCCCCCGAAGGACTGACACCATGGCTACTCGCGGCTTTACCGGAAGACGCAGCGGATCGGACGAGACTCGCGACCGACTGCCACCCGGTCAGTTCCTCGAACACGGTTTTCCCGTGCTGTCGGCGGGGCCGACGCCGCGTGTCCGCACGGAGGACTGGATGTTCACGCTGAAGGACGGCGTGCGGCCGGTGAAGAGCTGGACCTGGGCGGAGTTCAACGCGCTTCCGCAGTCAAAGATGACACGCGACATCCATTGCGTGACGACATGGTCGAAGTTCGATACCGCATGGGAAGGCGTCATGATCGACGACATTCTCGGTGATGCCTTCATCGAGCCGCCGACCGGCTTCACTCTGGCGCATTCCTTCGATGGATACACCACCAATGTTCCGACACCGGACCTGGTCGGGGGCAGGGCGATGGTAGCGCTGCGCTATGAGGGCAAGCCGATCACGGCGGACCATGGCGGGCCGGCGCGGCTATTGGTCCCGCATCTCTATTTCTGGAAGTCCGCCAAGTGGATCAACGGGCTGCAGTTCACCGCCAAGGACGAACTAGGCTTCTGGGAACTGCGCGGCTACCACCGATATGGCGATCCGTGGAAGGAGCAGCGCTATACAAATGACTGACACCTGATGCGCTGGCAGAACGGGACCGTCACAAGGATCGTCCGGCGCTCGCCGACCGTCTCCAGTTTCTTTTTCAAACTGCCCGAGTTCATCCCCTTCGTCGCAGGCCAGCATGTCAGCGTCAGGCTCACTGCGCCGGACGGCTACCGTGCCCAGCGGAGCTACTCGATCGCTTCGGCGCCGGAGGAGACCGCGCACATCGAACTGGCGATCGAGAAGCTGGTGGATGGCGAGGTTTCGGCCTTCTTCCACGAGGTCGTCGAGGTCAACGATGAGATCGAGGTATCGGAACCGATCGGCGGCTATTTCGTCTGGCCGCCGGGGCAGGAAGGCCCGCTGCTGCTGATTGCCGGGGGCTCAGGTGTCGCACCGTTCATCTCGATGGCGCGGCACAAGCTGTTGAGCGGGTTGGATACGCCGGTCCTGCTGTTGTTCTCCGCACGGACGCACCAAGACCTGCTCTTTCGGGACGAGCTCGCGGAAATCGTGGACCGCCGCATCGGCTTCGATCTCCTGGCGACGCTGACACGCGACGCCGATCCGCCAGCCGGAGTGCGGAAAGGGCGCATAGACGCGGCGATGATCGCCGAGGCCATTGGCAGGCTGCCATCAGCCCTCCATCGCGTCTATGTGTGCGGCTCGAACCCGTTTGTCGAAAATGCAGCGCAGCTTGTCGTTGACGCGGGCGTCCCGCCGGGGCTGGTCGCGACTGAACGTTACGGCGTCTAGCTGGCGAGTACCTTTGAAAGGCTTCTACCTGCGTATGGGAGGTCTCACGCGTAGCGGCGAGGGTTCGCGCCGAAAGCGCTTATAAGCTTGCAGAGGTCGGGCTCGTTCAGCATGCGCGATGCGTCGGACGGCTTTACCCATTTGCGCTTGCGCTGCCGCTTTTCCTTCCACTTTTCGGCGACGATATCTACCTCGAGCGGGTAAACCAGAACTTCACAGGCAATCGCCTCGCCGGATGCGCGGATCTTGGAGTAGAAGTACCGGCCCGCTTCCCGGCGCGAGATCGCGCCGGAAATGCCAGCTTCCTCCCCCGCTTCGCGCGCGGCGGCTTCACCAAAATCTTCCCCCGCTTCCGGCCAACCCTTCGGGAGAACCCAACGTCCGGTGTCGCGGCTCGTGATGAGCAGGATCTCGATGCCGGCGTCGGCCTTGCGCCAAGGCAGCGCGGCAACCTGTATACGGCAGGGGGTCTTGCCGAAAAGCCGGCGGACCCGTTCGACCAGATTGTAGCCTGTCTGCGCGTTCATCACATTCGGTAGGGCAGAGCCCATAGTCTCCTGATTCGTTTGCCGTCTTATTATTTCTACGGGCAATTCCCGAAATTTGAAGCTAAAAAACCAACAAAAACGGGCAAAATCCAGCCTCGCTCCAGCTTATGTTGCTGGAGGACAGACAAACATGAGTCGGTTTTCAGGAATGTGACGGCTGGCACCGACTGTGTAACAGCGCCAAGCCCTATCCGACGTGGTCGTCAGCGATCGGCTTCTGATAGGTGAAACCAAGGTCCCATGGAAAATAGATCCATGTGTCCTGGCTGACCTCGGTCACGAACGTATCGACAAGAGGCCGGCCCTTGGGCTTGGCGTAAACGGTAGCAAAATGCGCCTTGGGCAACATGGCGCGAACCACCCCGGCCGTCTTTCCCGTATCGGTGAGATCGTCCACGATCAGCACGCCTGCGCCTTCACCCTCCAGCAAGGAAGGCGTGATCTCCTTGAGAACCGCGAGTTCACCCTGCGACGTGTAGTCGTGGTAAGAAGCGACACAGACCGTTTCGATCACGCGGATGCCGAGTTCCCGCGATATGATCGCCGCCGGCACAAGACCGCCGCGCGTGATGCAGACGATCGCCTTCCACGGGCCATTGAGGCCGGACAGACGCCAGGCGAGCGCGCGCGCGTCGCGATGGAACTGGTCCCATGAAACAGGGAAGGCTTTTTCCGGCAGCGACATGCGACAGCACTCCAAAGGCGGTGGAATGCAGCCGGAATTAGCCGGGAAACGCTGTTTGTGGCAAGCCCACTCCCGTGGCAGGGGTCAATTGTCCGCAGCTATCGCGACAGGAAGGCCGTTACCGGCATGGACTGGAGTACCGTCCGCGTCACTCCGCCGAACAGGAGCTGCTTGAGCCAGGAATGGCTGTAGGCCCCGAGAACGAGCAGGTCGGCTCCAGTCTCTGCCAGCCGGTTGCGTATCACGTCGTCCGTGGCAAGGCCGCCCGAGGCCGTCGCATGGACGCTCACGACGGCTCCGTGCCGCTCGAGCGCGGCTGCGATATCCGTGCCGGCCAGCGCATTCTGGCTTTCGGGCGGGTCAATAACCAGAATCTCCGTTCCTTCGGCCTCGAGGATGAAGGGCAGGGCGTCGAAAGTGGCCCGCGAAGCCTCGCGACTGCCGTTCCATGCAACGATCACCCTGCGGAACGTCGCAAGGGCAGGTGCGTCGCGCGGCGTGACAAGAACCGGCCTGCCTGCCTCGTAAAGCAGGGCGTCGACATCTGGAGAGGCGCCATCGGCCCCACCCTGGGAGGCGACGACGAGGTCGCAACTCCTGGCGCTGGTGATGCCGGAATGGCCGCTGTCGCCCGAGAAGTTTTCCAGGCTTCGCCACTCCGCGCTGACGCCAGCCTCGCCCGTACGCCGGCGGAAGATGGCCTCGATGGCCTTGGAACGCTCCGCGTTTATCTCGGTCGATGCCTGGATGAACTCGGCCTCCGGGAAGCCGATGGTCGATGTATATGGGACCGGCAAAGCCTCCGCATGAAGTCCGATGAGATGGCCTTCGAAACGGGACGCAAGCGCGCCGGCACAGTCGCTCACGCGCTCGGCGTCCTGCTCACTCTGGATGATTGCAAGGATGGTCTTGAACGGCATGGCTTCCTCCCTAGCGAAAGACGCTGGACAGAGGATGCATCGCATCCGCTGTCACATGCAAGGCGCGCCGAAACCTCTGCGGTGTGTCTGAAGCGAACCGCTGCCGCAGGCCGTTGCGTTCTGACATCCTATCTGGGCGGCAGCGCGGCCACCATGTCCGCTACCGCCTTGCGGGCGGCGTCCAGCGCTTCCTGCGATCGGGCGCGGACCACCAGTTCGGTATGGAAGGACCCGTCGAGATATTTCGGATAGGAACCTATGATGGTGTCGGGATGCGCTTTCTGGATTTCGGAAAGTGGTCCACCGATGATCCCTTCGCCATGCGGGCAGGGGATCGTGGCAGACAGCAGCCTGGTGCCGGTGCGCAAGGTGGGAACGACATTGTCGAGCATCGCCTGGAATATGGATGGCACGCCCGCCATGACATGCACATTGCCGATCCGGAAGCCGGGCGCAATCGAAACGGGATTGTCGATGTGGGTCGCACCGACCGGCATGCGGGCCATGCGCTTGCGCGCGTCGTTGAACTCTATGCCACGCTTTGCATAGCTGTCGCCAAGCAGGGCAAGCGCCTTGTCGTCATACGCACAAGGCACTCCAAAGGCCTTCGAGATTGCGTCCGCCGTAATGTCGTCATGCGTAGGGCCGATGCCGCCGGTCGTGAAGACATAGCCGTAGCGGGCACGTAGCGCATTTACGGCCGCGACGATCTCGTCCTCCTCGTCGGGGACGATGCGAACCTCCTTCAGGTCGATGCCAATGGCGGTCATGACATCGGCGAGGTGACCGATGTTGCGGTCTTTCGTGCGGCCGGAAAGAATCTCGTCGCCGATAACGATCATGGCGGCGGTGACGATGTCTGACATGGTGGTATCCCCGGAACGTGGCGCAGTCACTAGCGCGCAACGCACCGGATCGCAATGTCGTCCGATCTGTGAACGATCTGTCCGCGATCAGGCCACTTCCATTGAACGACTGGAACGCTAGTTCTTCAGGTGGTGCGGCGCACAAGCGCCTGACGAGATTGATTTCAGGAGAAACATTATGGCGAAGATTCTGGTCCTCTACTATTCGAGCTGGGGCCACATGGAGCAGATGGCGAAAGCGGCTGCCGAAGGTGTGAAGCAAGGCGGCGCGCAGGTGACGATCAAGCGCGTGCCCGAACTGGTGCCGGAGGAGGTTGCAAAGGCCGCCTACTACAAGCTCGATCAGGACGCACCTATTGCAGACCCGCTTGAGCTTGCCGACTATGACGGCATCATTCTTGGCGTTTCCACGCGCTACGGCGCAATGGCAGCCCAGATGAAGAACTTCCTCGACCAGACCGGTCCGCTCTGGGCAAAGGGCGCTCTCCTGAACAAGGTTGGCTCCGTGATGGCCTCGACCGCGACCCAGCACGGCGGCGCGGAACTGGCGCTGATCAACGCACAGGTGTTCATGCAGCACCACGGCATGCTGATCGTTCCGCTCTCCTATGCCTATGAGGGACAGTCGGGCAACGATGTCGTGCGCGGTGGTGCGCCTTACGGCATGACGACCACTTCCAACACCGATGGCTCGCGCCAGCCTTCCGAGCAGGAACTGGACGGCGCGAAGTTCCAGGGCAAGCGCGTGGCAGAGATCGCGATCAAGCTGCACGGCTGACGAACGAACGCGTGACAATTGTCAGGCGGTCCGGTTTTCCGGGCCGCCTTTCTCTTTGCGGTGCTTGTCGCAGCCTTCCGTCGCGCTAATGTGCGTCGAAGCATAACGGGGACGGCATGGCTTCGATCGTCGGCTGGGTTGCCAGCATACTCTTTTTCGTCGCGTTCCTCATCGTCGGCTACTTTGTGCTGGCCACACGCAGGATCGCGGCCAACGCCGAGCGGCAAGTTCCGCCAAGCGGACGCTTCATCGACATCGAAGGCAACCGTATCCACTACGTGGAAAGCGGCGTGGGCAGACCGATCGTCTTCGTGCATGGGCTGGGCGGCCAGCTTCATCACTTCCGCCACCCCATCTTCCCGACCCTCCCCGGATACCGGCTGATTGCGCTGGACCGGCCGGGGTCGGGCTATTCCATTCGCGCAAGCGGTGCGACGGCCCGGCTGCCGGGACAGGCAAAGCTTGTGTCGGATTTCATCGGCGCACTTGGGCTCGAAAAGCCGCTCCTTGTCGGGCATTCGCTTGGCGGTGCGGTGGCCCTGACCGTGGCGATCAACCATCCAGATAGCATTTCGGGTGTGGTGACGCTCGCGCCACTGACCCATATGGAGGATGAGCTGAGGGCCGAGTTCAAGGCGCTCTACATCAAGTCGCGGCTGATGCGCTGGCTGATTGCGCAGACCACTGCCATTCCGGCCTCGCTGAAGTATGCGCCGCAAACCCTTGATTTCGTGTTCGGGCCGCAGAAATTTCCGCCGGACTATATCGTTTCCGGCGGCGGCATGCTCGGGCTGAGGCCGAGCCATTTTTACGCGACGAGCAGCGACATGGTCGCGATCGAGCAGGATCTCGGTGCGATCGAAAAGCGCTACAGCGACATAACCATGCCTGCCGCGATGATGTTCGGCAGCGCCGACAGGGTACTCGATCACCAGCACCACGGCCTGCCAATGCGTGAGCGGATCGCCGGGCTCGACTTCGAACTGCTGGAGGGTCAGGGGCACATGCTGCCGTTCATGGCAAGGGACGAGGTGGCGGCGCTGATAAGGCGGACGGCGCAAAAAGCTTTCGGCTGACTGTCCGGGCTTGCCTTAAACTCTATCCAGCCGTGACGTTGCCTTTGGGTCATTTATTGAGGAGAAATGCCTGCGGGTGTCTGGCAAATGTCGATACGGGAGGCTAAGCTTCCGCCGTCGCGCCATGCTGGGGAGCTTGTAGCGTCCAATGAATAGATTTGTCGCCGTGCAGGAGCCTACCTGCACGTGGTCTGTTTTCGACACTTTCGATGACGTGCCTGCACAGGTGGGCGGGGTGGTTCTGGTCGGTCTGGAGGAGGCGGAGGCGATCGAGATGGCCTCCGCTGCCAATGAGCAATGCGTGCTGCGCCTGAGGAGGGCACTTGCTGCCGGCCGCCTGCGTCTCGTTGCCGACAGGGTTGCCTAGCGGGGCTCAGCCTTTTTCCCTTTCGCGTAAAGCCGCTTGACGCAAATGTTCCCGCGACCGAAAAGACGGACCGCGCGGACGTGGCGGAACTGGTAGACGCAAGGGACTTAAAATCCCTCAGCCTCTGGCTATGCGGGTTCGATTCCCGCCGTCCGCACCAGATTGAACATCACAAATGTGTGTTGACTGATCGCGCCAAGGTTGAAAACGCCACCTTAGATTGTCGTTAAGGAAGGGCGTCAATAAACTTGCAACGTTTATCGGGACTTATGGCGTGAGCAGACAACGGGCAACGCACATCATGAAGAAACTATCCCTCATCCTCGCGATGTTTGCCGGGCTCACGCTTGGCCAGGCAAGTGAAGGCTTCGCAGCCACGCTTACCGCGAATGTCTCCCTTTCTTCCCAGACAATGACCGTCATGCATCGCGGCAAGGTGATCGGCCGCTGGCCGGTGTCGACGGCGCGGCGCGGCAAGGTGACGCCTACCGGCAGTTGGTCGGCCAAGTGGCTGTCACGCAATCACAGGTCCAGCCGCTACAACAACGCGCCGATGCCGTACTCCATTTTCTACAATGGAAACTACGCGGTGCACGGAACGTACCAGACCAACAAGCTTGGACGACCCGCATCCGCCGGTTGCGTCCGCCTCTCTCCGCAGCATGCGGCCAAGCTCTTTTCGCTGGCGAAAGCCGAGGGGTTGAGCAACACGCGCATCATCGTCCGGCACTGACGGCCGGACAGATGAGTGGCGCTTGATGCGCCGCCATTGGGGTTAAGCCCCGCGAAACGAAGCTGATCTCCTACGCGGCGCCGGCGCCGGAGAGCGGGGAGGCCGTGATGAACGACCCCTCCGCGAGAAATGCAAGGTCGGGCCAGTGCGCTGCCTCCAGCTGCACCCAGGTGCATCGCTTGCCCATCCGGCCGGAGTCCGTCGCCTCGCAGGGAGAGCCTGCCGGCCAGATCTCGAACTCTTCATAGATACGCTCTATGAAGAAGCTGTACGCCGCATGGTCGCCAACCGTCACCCGCGCCTCAATCCAGCCGGAGGGATGGACAGACATATCCAGCACGACATCATGTCGAATGCAGTCCTTGATTGCGGAAAATCGGATCGGGAACGGCGCGCCGCCAGTTTCCCTGTTCATCGCGGCAACCGAAACGCGCCATCCGGCTACAGCCCATTCAGGCTCGACATCAAGACTGACGGAAACAAGCCCGGCAATCTCGTCGAGCATTTCCTGCGGTTCGACGAAGCAATCGTCGCCGCCGATGGGCTGGGCGAGATAGGGAGGCCTGAGCGGTGGAGGTAGCGCCGAACTCATAGCGGCGAGGCTATCTTCCCGCACCGAGCGTCATGATCCTGAACGGCGTCGTCACGATGATGCTCGCAGCCTGACCAACTCCCCTGGCGAGGTTGTTGACGTGATCGTCAGCCTGCTGCGGGGTGGGAACAAGACTCTCCGGCAGGCGCAGGCGCTCACCAAGAAGCTGGACGAGTACGGGGTTGTCCGCGAACTTGGCGTGGTTCAAGCGGTCGCCAGACTCGATGGAACTGAGGTCTACGACGGTGACCCCAAGCGCAGCCAGTTCCGATGCATTGGCATCATCGCCGACACGGGCCTGCTTTCCGGCAATGAGGCTTGAAAACCGCAGGGCCTTGTCATCGGCGGAGAGCAGCACGGCAAACGGCCGGTCGGGCTTTCCGTAGCGCATCATCTGCTTCTTGAAGATATCGACATCGATATCCGGAGAGGCGAGCACGACATAACCGAGTTTGCCATCAAGGTCGCGATTGCCAGCGATGGCGAGTTGGCGAAGGGTTTCCATCGCCAGCCAGTTGCCCATCGAGTGGGCGATTATGTCTATGTTCTTGATGCGCGGCGACCGGGATAGCGCGACCAGTGTCATTTCGAGATCGTCGCGCGCCGCTGTGCTGCTGTCCTTGTCGTATACGTAGTCGCGGGTCTGTGCCCCTGATGCCCATGAAAACAAAACAGGAGTACCGGGATATTCCGTGTCCTGCGCGATCTGTGTCAGACGGTAGACGCCATCGTCGAAGCCCGTATTGTAGCCGTGAACAAAGACCAGCACCCTGTCGCCCTGGTTTCCCACTGCCGACACGAAAGCCGACTGGGTCTCGAAGATCGTCAGGTCGACCGCGGCGAACTCCTTTGCGGGATCGCCGGGCTTTCCCCCCTTGGCCCGCTCGATCTTGCCGATCTCATGGTTCTTCGGAACGGTCATGCCGACGCGGCCGAAGGCAAGTTCATCGGATCGCTTATCGTTGAAGACGATGCGGCGATCTTCATCCCTTAGACGTGTCGTGGCGACGAAAATGTCGTGTTTCGCCATAACTCCGGCAGGAGGAGGTCCGACGGGATTTGCAGCGAGCAGTTCATGCCTGCGCTCGCTGGCGCAGCCGGAAGCGGCCAGGGCCAGCAGTATCACCATCAGCATCTTCGAACGCAAAACAAAACTCCGGCGAGCCGGTCCTCTCGAGCCCGTAGTCGCACCGATACGGCGAGAAACGTTTCCGGTCCAGAGTAAAGTCTCTGTCCGTGGGTAAGTTACTGAGAGCCGCGCGTCACTTAGGAACCCTGGTTCAGCAACTTAATCCGGTCCGTGACCTCCCGGTCGCTGGCATAGCCGTCGTCCTCGCGCAGGCGCTGCCCGAGCAGCCGGATCATCGCCGGATTGTCCGCAAACTTTGTGTGGTTAAGGCTGTCGCCGCTCTTTTCGTTCGAGAGATCGACAACCACGACGCCAAGTTCAGCAAGGTCGGCCGCGTTCTTGTAATCGCCCACGCGTTTGTTTCCTGCCAGTATGCCGGACAGCCTTAGGGCGCGGTCGTCGGCCGACAGCATGAGGAAGAATGGTCGATTTGGCTTTCCGTAGCGACGCATCTGACTACGAAAGACGTCAACGTCGATGTCGGGAGAGGCGAGCACGACATCGCCGAGCTTGCCGCCAAGATCGCGGTCACCCGTGATGGCAAGCTGGCGCAGCGTCTCCATCGTCACCCACGTACCCATGGAATGGGCGACGACGTCGATGCGGCGCGCGCCGGACCGGGCAAGCACCCTCAACGTGACCTCGAGCTGGTCGCGTGCCACGCTCGCGCTCTCGCGGTCATATACATAGTCCTTGGTGCTGCCACCCGATGCCCATGAAAACAGAACAGGCGTTCCGGGATAGCCGGAGTCGTGAGCGATCTGCGTGGCGCGGTAGACCGCGCTGTCGAAGGACGTGTTGTAGCCGTGGATGAAGACCATCACGCGGCCGCCTCGCGCGGCGATGTCCTTGCTGAGGGCAGAGGAGAATTCCGGCTTGCCATTATAGGCGACCACGTCGGTGGCGGTGAAGAATTGCGTCGGATCGTCTGGCTTACCGGGCTTCTTGCGCTCGATCTGGCCGGCCTTGTGGTATTTGGGCACGGTGACGTTGACGCGCGCGAAGTTGAGCTCAGAGGAGCGCGAGTTCGTGAAGACCTTTGCGTCGGATGAGGCTTGGCGCGTTGTGGCGACGAAGATTGAATGGTTCCCGGCGATGTCGGTAACCGGGACTGCCACCGAACCTGTGCCGATCAGGTCGGTTGAGGTGTCGTTGGTCATGCAGCCGGCGCTGAAAAGCGCCAGGGCGAGGATCAGGAATTTCGGTCTCAACACGCGTTAACCTTTTGGCCGTTCGGCTCTTTTTGGGCTCGACCCTCACCAACCCGCAAAAAGGGCATTAGCAAGGCGCAAAGGTGACGAAAGTGTCAACGCGAGGCTGACTGCGCCATACTGTTGCGGGAAAGACAATGCGAGCGCTCGTGGCTGGATGGCTGGCAGTCGTATCGCCCGGTGGTTTCAGACGCCCGGATGTGCGATAGCGCGGGCGGGCCGATCCAGAAGATTGCCGACGCATTTTCATGAGTTCGGACAGACAGGTGTCGATGTTTGCAGGGGCGGATCACAGGCGATGACCAGTTTTGTGGAGCGGGTTGCCGGCGCGGCGCACACGATGCGGGAATTGTTCGCCGCCACGCCGCTTCAGGAGAACGACTATCTCTCGAAGAAATACGGCGCCCGTGTCCTGCTGAAGCGCGAGGACCTGACGCCGGTACGCTCCTACAAGATCCGCGGGGCCTTCAATTTCTTCCGCAAGGCGATCGCGGCCGGCAATGACGCCGAGCTTTTCGTCTGCGCTTCGGCGGGCAATCACGCGCAGGGCTTCGCCTTCGTCTGCCGTCATCTCGGCAAGAAAGGTGTCGTCTTCATGCCGGTTACCACGCCGCAGCAGAAGATCGACAAGACAAAGTTGTTCGGCGGCGCATTCGTCGAGATCAGGCTGTTTGGAGACTTCTTCGACGACTGCTATCGCGCCGCACTGGATTTTGCGGAAGCGAGCGGCGCGCGCATGGTGCCGCCTTTTGACCACAAGGACATCATCGAAGGGCAGGCGACAGTCGGCTGGGAGATCGCAGAACAGATGCCGGGCGGCAAGACGCCGGACCTGATCGTTTTGCCCGTGGGGGGCGGAGGGTTGTCCGCGGGCGTGACGCACTATTTTCACGAGACGAGCCGCGAGGCAGGATTTGTCTTCGCCGAACCGGCAGGAGCCGCCAGCCTCGCGGCGAGCCTTGCGGCCGGGCGGCGCGTGAAGCTGGAACAGGTCGACAACTTCGTCGATGGCGCTGCGGTCGCCGAGATCGGCCGCGAGCCTTTCAGGCATCTGAAGGAGTTTCCCTCAGAGGCGGTGCGGCGGATACCCGAGAACCGCTTGTGCGCCACGATGATCGAAATGCTGAACATCGAGGGTGTGGTGCTGGAGCCAGCCGGGGCACTGGCCGTCGATGCGCTCAAGGACTTCGCGCGAAAGGACATTCGCGGCAAGACGATCGTATGCGTCGTTTCGGGCGGCAATTTCGATTTCGAACGGTTGCCCGACGTGAAGGAGCGCGCGCTGCGTTTCGAGGGATTGAAGAAATACTTCATCTTCCGCTTTCCGCAGCGCCCGGGAGCGCTCCGCGACTTCCTAGACCTGCTCGGACCCGACGACGACATCGCGCGCTTCGAATATCTGAAGAAGTCCGCCCGGAATTTCGGCTCGGTGCTTATCGGCATTGAGACGAAAGACAGGAAGAATTTCGCCGTCCTTGCAAGGCGCTTCAACGAAGCGGGTTGGGCCTATCAGGATATCACCGACAACGAGACGATCGCGGGCCTGGTGATATGACCATCTACATCGTGCTTTTTCGCGGCGTGGGCGGGGCGACACAACTGCCCGTCAAGTCGCTCCGCGAGGCGCTGACCAAGGCGGGCTTCAAGGATGTCGCCACCTATATCAACAGCGGCAATGCCGTCCTGTCCTCGAGAAAGTCAGCCGAAGGCGTGACGACGCAGATTGCGAAGATCACAAAGGCGGAGTTCGGCTTCGAGAAGGACATCCACGTGCTGACGCGCGAGCAATGGGCCGAACTGATCGCGAAGAACCCGTTTCCGGAGGCTGTGGAGGCACCGAAGTTCCTGCATGCGGCCGTGCTGGCGGGTTCGCCGGAAGCCGAAAAACTGGAAGCGCTGCGCGCCGTGGCCAAAGGCAAGGATGCAATCGAGGTCGTCGGTAAGGTCGCCTATCTCTACACGCCTGACGGCTTCGGCACGTCGAAGCTTGCCGAGAAGTTCGACAAGGGAATCGGCGTGCCCAATACGGCGCGCAACTGGAATACCGTGACCGCGCTGGCGAAGCTCGCCGACGCGATCGGGTAAAGGTGGGAGTTCACCCGGGCCCGAAGCCGGGCGTGCGGTCACCAGCTTCCGGTGTTCGCCATCGACGCCCAAGGCTCGGCCTTCTCCAGCGCCGGGCCCTTCTGCAGCAACTCGATCGAGATGCCGTCGGGCGACTTGATGAAGGCCATGTTGCCGTCGCGCGGCGGCCGGTTGATCGTGACGCCGGCATCCATCAGGCGCTGGCAGGTCTCGTAGATGTTGTCGACCTCATAGGCGAGGTGGCCGAAGTTGCGCCCGCCCTGATAATCCTCCGGATCCCAGTTGTAGGTGAGTTCGAGAAGGGGCGCCTTGGTGTTGATGCCGGTCTGCTCGTCTTCGGGCGCGGCCAGAAAGATCAGCGTGAAGCGGCCCGATTCGTTCTCAAGCCGGCGTACTTCCTTGAGCCCGAATTTCTTCACATAAAAGTCGAGGGCCTCGTCGATGTTCCTGACGCGGACCATTGTGTGCAGATAGCGCATGATTTTTCCTCAGCAGTTTCGGCAGGTTGGGGAACATAGGGCGGCGAACGGTCGTCGGCAATCAATCGCTGCCGACAGTCGTGTCGATTTACCGCCTGCCGCCCAAATCTTGGGACACATCGAAAAAACCTTGCGTCAGGCCTTGCACACAAGCTTCCGCACAGTGTTATTCTTGCATCAAGAATCAGCAGCAACAGTCCACGACAGGGGGCGTTCTGATGGGGGAAAAAGCCTCTATCACGAGGCATGACGATGCCAGCGACGAAGCCTTTGTCGGCGGCGAAGGCGGCGATGCGGGCGTCATCGAAGTCTCCGGCGCCATCAAGTGGTTCGATGTCGCAAAGGGCTACGGCTTCGTGCTGCCCGACGGCGGTGGGATGGGCGACGTGCTGATCCATGTGACGTGCCTGAGGCGCGATGGCTTCCAGACCGCGCTGGAAGGGTCGAGGGTGGTCTGCCTTGCCAAGCACGGTGACCGTGGCCTGCAGGCGTTTCGTGTCATCTCGATGGACAATTCCACGGCGGTGCACCCGGCAGAGATGCAGGAGCAACGCACCCATGTTGTCGTTACGCCGGAGAGCGGCCTCGAGCGCGCGCTCGTAAAGTGGTTCAATCGGACCAAGGGATTTGGCTTCCTGACGCGCGGCGAGGGCACCGAGGATATCTTCGTGCACATGGAGACGCTGAGGCGCTACGGGCTGACCGAGTTGCGCCCCGGCCAGGTCGTGCTCGTCCGGTTCGGTCGTGGCGACAAAGGCCTTATGGCTGCCGAAATTCACCCCGATATCGGCACGTTGCCGGTCGCGCACTGAAGCCAGTCGTCGCGGCTGGTCTGTTCCGTACGGGGGAGCCGCCTGAATGATTCGCAAACTGATTTTGGCCATGGTGGCGATCGTCGTCATTCTGGCCGGGCTTGGCGTTTATTTCGTATATTTTTCCTCGCAGCCGACCATGGCCGATCAGGCGATGCGGCTGCCGGTGGATCCGGTACCGCTTGTGGTGGAGACGGCCGCCGGCGAGCGCAATTTCACTATCGAGATTGCGGACGACCAGAGCGAACGGTCAAGGGGGCTGATGTTCCGCGAGGCGATGGCCGACGACCACGGCATGCTCTTTGTATTTCCCGAAACCCAGCCCGTCGGCTTCTGGATGCGGAACACACCCATGCCTCTCGACCTGATCTTCATTGGCCAGGACGGTCGGGTGCGTGACATATTGCCCGGCGAACCGTTTTCGGAAGCGCTGATCGCGCCTTCGGAACCTGTCCGATTCGTCCTTGAGCTGAAGCAGGGCACGGCCGAGAAGGCCGGGATCAAGGACGGAGATTTCATGCGCCACCCCGCCGTCAATGAGGCACCAAGCCCCGGCAGTCCGGGCTGAAGGGGGATGGTCTCGATCCTGAAGGGGGTTGCCGGCTCGATGCAGATGTTTGCTCATGACGGGTTCGATCTTGCCTTCATCGAGCATGCACCCTCTCAGGATGCCGAGCCGGTGCTGCTTATTCACGGCTTTGCGTCCTCCTACACGGTGAACTGGGTCGCGACGGGCTGGATCAAGACCCTGAACGATGCCGGCTACCGTACGATCGCACTCGACAATCGAGGGCATGGGGCATCTTCAAAAAGCTACGAACAGTCGGACTATACGCCTCAGGCGATGGCTGCGGACGCATCGGCGCTGCTCGGCCACCTCGGCATCGATCGCGCCCATGTGATGGGGTATTCGATGGGCGCGCGCATTGCTGCCTTCCTTGCCCTGACCGATCCGCACCGCGTGGCGACGCTCGTGTTCGGCGGACTTGGCAGCGGGCTTGTCGACGGTGTCGGGGACTGGGATCCGATTGCCGCAGCGCTGCTGGCAGATGACGCGTCGGCAATCACGCATCGTCGTGGCAAGGCGTTTCGCGCCTTCGCGGACCAGACAAAAAGCGACAAGCGCGCTCTGGCGGCCTGCATAGCCACGTCACGCGTGGAACTCAGCGAGGCCGAAGTTGCCCGCATCACGCAGCCGACGCTGGTGGCAGTCGGCACAAGGGACGACATTGGAGGCTCAGCCGAGGAGCTTGCGGGGATGATGCCGAATGCCGAAAGCTTCGCGATCGAGGGACGCGACCATATGCTGGCGACCGGTGATAGAAGCTTCAAGCAGAAGGTCGTCGAGTTCCTGAAGGATCATCCGATCGGCGACATTTGAGACGGCACCGGATCATCGGGATAGCGGGCACGTCTCGAAGAGCTTGCGACCGGCCTGCCGTGCTCCCTCCAGGGGGATTTCCTCGGAGCCGTCCTCCACGAAAACTTCCAGTGCGCCCTGCGACGTGAGCAGGTCGACAAGCTGCGCGTCGAAAGGGATCTGCCCCTCCAGCACGAAGATGTCGTCCATCTCCAGCCGCGTTCCTGTCGTCTGGACAGGCATGATTATGTCACCAGCTTCCAGGGTTACCTCCACACGGGCACCCTCGGTGGGGTTGATGGGCTCGAATATGTAAGAGAACGCGACTTTGCCCGAGCCTCTCGCGCAACTGAACGACAGGGCAATGTCGCCGGTGTCCGGCGTGCCATAGATGAGGCTCGCGCCTTCCTCATATGTGTCGCCGATCCAGACGCGATCCTGCGCATGTGCGGACGCTACGACGAGAGAGAGGGCGGCGGCGGCGAATCCGATCAACAACATCCTCGGTTACCTTGCTGGATGCGTGCGCTGGCGACAGTTTTTCGACCAGCGCTTCGGCCGGCACAATGAAGGAAGATCTGGTCAAATGAGTCAACAGGCGGCCCATTTTCATGGCTTCCGTGAGAAACGGCAAATGAAACCGTTCAGAATGACCATCCGCCCGCTTGACGCAATTCAGGCCGCAACCTATTGGAACTCCTCGCGTGCGAACGCTGGTTGGCCTCGTGGCGGAGTGGTTACGCAGAGGACTGCAAATCCTTGCACCCCGGTTCGATTCCGGGCGAGGCCTCCACTTCCCGCGCACGGTTCCGGCGATTAGGATCGCAGCGCACAGCTTTAGAAGAGGGGCGCGCGGCGCGCGCATGACCGGAAAAGATGACCGTCGATTTCTCCGAACTCCGCATCAAGATGGTCGATGGCCAGTTGCGCACGACCGATGTGACCAGCCATCCTCTGCTGTCCGCGATGCTGAAGGTGCCGCGGGAAATCTTCGTTCCCGATGTTCGCAAGGCGCTCGCCTACATCGATGACGATATCCTGATTTCCGAAAAGTCGCACTCCGGCGCCCGCTACCTGATGGAGCCTGCCCCGTTTGCCAAACTGGTGCAGCTTGCCGAGGTGATGCCTCAGGACAAGGTGCTTATTGTCGGCGCGGGCTGCGGATACTCGGCGGCGGTTCTTTCCCACATGGCAGGCTCGGTCGTGGCGCTGGAAAGCGATGCGACGCTTGCGGAGAAAGCCGAATCCGCTCTTGCGGCCCTGGGCTGCCAGAACGTTTCTGTCGTGAAGGGCGACCTGCCGGCAGGTCACGCGGCGGGCGCACCCTACGATGTCGTGGTCGTCGAGGGCAGCGTCGACTCGGTGCCAGATGCGCTTTTGAAGCAGCTTGCAGACAAGGGCAGGCTTGTGGTCGTCGAGGGACACGGCAATGCCGCCGCGGCAAAAATCTATACCAAAGCCGAGGGCGTTGCGACGGGACGTCGCGCGTTCAATGCGGCAGTAAAGCCACTACCGGGATTTGAACGCCTCCCCGTGTTCGAATTCTAAACGCGAGGCTCTTGCACGATCCGCGTAGCCATGATGCTTTATGCGCGGGACGGTTTTGCCGTGTTTTTGCCGTCAGGCCGGAACCGGTGCGGGAAAAGGGCTGGAGGCGTGGCCGGGTACCGGCGGGACTGGGGCTGACCGAATCATCGGCCGGCTCGCGATGGGAATGAGGGTTAAGTGTCGTTGGTAGCCAGGAACGTTTTTGTCGCCGCCATGCTCGCCGCGACCGCACTTGTGCCTTCGGTGGCGTCCGCCGAAACGCTTTTCGGCGCGCTGACAAAGGCCTACCAGTATAACTCGACGCTAAACTACAACAGGGCCGGCGTTCGCGTGACGGACGAAAACGTGCCCTTGGCCAAGTCGGGCTTTCGTCCGACCGTGGGCGCGAGCGGCAGCATCGACTACACGTCAACCGAGGGCGGCACGCGCCTGACGACCGGTTCCTTCGGCGTTCAGATCAACCAGATGCTGTTTGACGGATTCCAGACCCGGAACAACGTGCGCGCCGCCGAAGCACAGGTTCGTGCCTCGCAGGAGAGCCTGCGCAACCAGGAACAGAACACTCTGTTCGACGCCGCCAGCGCCTATATGGATGTCATCCGGGACCGCCAGATCGCAGTTCTGACGGAACAGAACCTTCAGTTCCTGACCGAGCAGGCCCGGGCGGCTCGCTCGCGTTTTGAGGTGGGTGAAGGTACGCGCACCGATGTCGCGCAGGCTGACGCAAGCCGCCTGCTTGCCATCGCACAGCTTGCCGCCGCGCGCGCGCAGGCGCAGACCAGCGAAGCGACCTACCAGCAGGTGATCGGCAATGCGCCTGGCACGCTGCAGCCGGGACAGCCATTGGCCAAGATGCTTCCCAAGAGCATGGACGCAGCTGTGGGAATGGCTGCGGTCGAGCATCCCGCGATCATCGCCACACAGCATCTCGTCGACTCGTCCGCCTTCGCGGTCAAGTCCGCCGAAGGTCAAGCCTTGCCGGGCGTAACGGCGAGTGCGGGCCTGAATCACAACTATCGCAACACCGAAGCAAGCGGCCTTCCCGGCGTGGGCGCCAATGATGGGAATTTCAATTCCGCGAGCATCGGCGCCACGCTCACGATCCCGATCTATACGGGTGGCGCGGTATCGGCGAGAGTGAGGCAGTCCAAGGAATCGCTTGGGCAGGCCCGCATTCAGGTCGATGTCACGCGCGATCAGGTGCGCCAAGCCGTCGTCTCCGCCTGGACGCAGTATGTTGCAGCGCGCGAGAGCGTATCGGCCAATCGCGAACAGGTGGCAGCGCAGCAACTGGCGCTCAACGGCGTTATCGAGGAGCGCAATGTCGGCCAGCGCACGACGCTTGACGTCCTCGATTCTCAGGCCGACGTCATCAGCGCCCAGATCGAGCTCGTCAGTTCGCAACGCGACGTCGTTGTGGCGAGCTATGCGATCGTGTCGGCGATGGGTGCGCTGACCGCCGAGCGCCTCGGTCTCAATGTAGAAATCCACCGGCCCGAGGAACACTACGACGCCGTTAAGAACAAGCTCGGCGGCTTCAAGACCCCTGACGGCCGCTAGGCCCTGTCGGGTGCAGATCGTTCCATCGGCTGACGTCTAAACAGCAATCTGTTGAAATCCCATATGGATTGCGTTTGGGGATTCTCCAAACGCAATCGCTCCGCTACCGTCTTGCCGACGATTCGAATTGTCCACGAATTGATGAGTCTGGATTACAAGGGGCGGCGGACGTGACGATGGCACAGGCAAGCAGCGCGCAGCGTGAACCTTCCATGGAAGAGATTCTCGCCTCGATACGGCGCATCATCGAGGACAATGACGCGGCTGGCCGCAGGCCGGCAAGCGAACCAGCTCCCGTCCGTCAGGCACCTGTCGAGCGGACGGTGATCGAGGTCGAGGAGTTTCGTGGCGGGCAGCGCGCACAGCCGGAGCCTCCCATCGAAAGTGCGCCCCTGCAGGGCGAGGCGGAGAGCCCAAAGCCAAGCCTTGCAGAAATCAAGGCCCAGATCGCAAGCGAGGCGGCGGCCATCCCCCAACGTTGGATGGAAGCCGAGCCGCAGCCGCAGCCAGAGATGCCTGTCTTTGCAGAGCGCGTGCCCGAGCGTTCGGACTATAATCGATCGGCGGACGACATAAGGCGGGCGATTGAGAATTCCCGAGCTGCGCGCGAAGGTGCACGGGCGCTGCTGGATCTGCCAGAACCTGCGAATACCGCGCGTCCATCGGAGATTTTCCGCAATGAGCCTGAGCACGCGGTCGAGCCCGAAGCACATGCCGAGCCGGTTGCACCCGTAATGCCCGCGCAAAATCGATACGTGGACTCTCGACCTGCAGAGACTCGGCCGGCAGAAG
The DNA here is from genome assembly GCA_019635775.1 of Rhizobiaceae bacterium. Lineage (GTDB taxonomy): Bacteria > Pseudomonadota > Alphaproteobacteria > Rhizobiales > Rhizobiaceae > Mesorhizobium_K. The sequence goes on from JAHBYU010000001.1 coordinate 697,868, forward strand.
CCCGGCACGAGGACAGCGACACCAGCCACGCCAAGCCGGCGTTGCTGTCCGAGCGTGTCGAGCGGCAGGTCGCAGCCTCCTTCAGCGAACTTTCCGAGGCTTTCGCGGCGCGCAGCCGCAGGACCTTCGACGAGATGGCGGAGGAGATGATCGCGCCGCTCCTGCGCGACTGGATGGAAAACAACCTGCCGACGCTCGTCGAGCGGCTCGTGCGCGAGGAAATAGAAAGGGTGGCGCGCGGCGCCTGAGTCGTCCACTGGCTCTTCCGGATTGCCTGAACGACCCCATCTTGCATGACGCCGCCGCCTTCGGGCGGCGTTTTGCTTAGTGGCCCTACAATGGCGCCGTGGTTGACTTGCCGGCGGCGTTCCGATTAACCGGGCGCGAAAAATCCGGACATTCATGCCATGCTTGAGAAGACCTACGACGCAAAGGCGGTCGAGCCGAAGATCGCAAAAGCCTGGGAGGACGCAGACGCGTTTGCCGCGGGCGCAGGCGCGCAGCCGGGGGCGGAGCCTTTCGCCATCGTCATCCCGCCGCCGAATGTCACCGGCTCCCTGCATATGGGCCACGCGCTGAACAACACGCTGCAGGACATACTCGTGCGCTTCGAGCGCATGCGAGGGAAGAACGTGCTCTGGCAACCCGGCATGGATCATGCGGGCATCGCCACGCAGATGGTCGTCGAGCGCCAGTTGATGGAAAAGCAGATCCATCGGCGCGACCTGACACGTGAGCAGTTCATCGAAAAGGTCTGGGATTGGAAGGCCGAATCCGGCGGGATGATCTTCAACCAGCTGAAGCGTCTCGGTGCGTCGTGTGACTGGTCGCGCGAACGCTTCACGATGGATGAAGGACTGTCCAAGGCCGTGCTCGAAGTTTTCGTGACGCTCTACAAGGAAGGCCTGATTTACCGCGGCAAGCGGCTGGTCAACTGGGACCCGAAATTCGAGACCGCGATTTCCGATCTCGAAGTCGAGAACCGTGAAGTCGACGGCCATATGTGGCACTTCAAATATCCGCTGGCAGGCGGTGAGACCTACACCTATGTCGAGAAGAACGCCGATGGCGAGGTCGTGTTCAGCGAGGAGCGGGACTACATCTCGATCGCCACGACGCGTCCCGAAACCATGCTCGGCGACGGTGCGGTGGCGGTCCATCCCGATGACGAGCGCTACCGGCCCATCGTTGGCAAGCTTTGCGAAATCCCGGTTGGTCCGAAAGAGAACCGCCGGCTGATCCCGATCATTACCGACGAGTATCCGGACCCCACATTCGGTTCTGGTGCGGTGAAGATCACCGGCGCGCATGATTTCAACGACTACGAAGTGGCCAAGCGCAACGACATCCCTCTCTACCGGGTGATGGACAATCAGGCGCGCATGCGCGAAGACGGCGAGCCTTATGCATTCTATGCCGAGAAGGCGATGCAGATCGCAAAATCGGGCGACCTGCCGAATGAAGGCGAGGTCGACGACATCAATCTCGTTCCCGATGAGTATCGCGGGCTCGACCGCTACGAGGCGCGAAAGCGCATTGTCGAGGCAATCGTAGCCGAGGGTCTGGCGGTGACTGTGCTCGATGCGGAAGGCGTCGCCGTCCCCCATATCGAGAACAAGAAGATCATGCAGCCCTTCGGCGACCGCTCCGGCGTCGTCATCGAGCCGATGCTGACCGACCAGTGGTTCGCCGATGCGAAGACGCTTGCCCAACCGGCGATCGCGAGCGTGCGCGAAGGCCGCACCAATTTCGTCCCGAAAAACTGGGAAAAGACCTATTTCGACTGGATGGAGAACATCGAGCCGTGGTGTATCTCGCGCCAGCTCTGGTGGGGACACCGAATTCCGGCCTGGTACGGTCCAGATGGGGCGATCTTCGTCGAAAAGGACGAGGAGACTGCGCTTGAGGCCGCGATCCAGCACTACATCGCGCTCGAAGGGCCCTGGAAGGCCTGGGTCGAGGACAAGCTGGAGAATTTCAAGCCAGGCGAAATCCTGACCCGTGACGAGGACGTTCTGGACACGTGGTTCTCATCCGCGCTCTGGCCGTTCTCGACGCTCGGCTGGCCCGACAAGACGCCGGAACTGAAGACCTACTACCAGACGGACGTGCTGGTCACCGGCTTCGACATCATCTTCTTCTGGGTTGCCCGGATGATGATGATGGGCCTGCATTTCATGAAGGAGGAGCCGTTCCATACGGTCTACGTCCACGCGCTGGTGCGCGACAAGAACGGCGCCAAGATGTCGAAGTCGAAGGGCAACGTCATCGACCCGCTGGAACTGATCGACGAATATGGCGCCGACGCGCTGCGCTTCACGCTTGCTATCATGGCTGCGCAGGGCAGGGACGTGAAGCTCGATCCCGCGCGCATCGCCGGCTACCGCAACTTCGGCACCAAACTCTGGAATGCCACCCGTTTCGCCGAGATGAATGGCGTGGCGCGCAATGACGCGTTCTGGCTGAACGACGCCAAGCTGACGGTCAATCGCTGGATACTGACGGAACTGACGCGTGCAGCCCGGGATATTGCGGATGCCATCACCTCCTACAGGTTCAACGACGCGGCGTCGGCGGCTTACCGCTTTGTCTGGAACCAGGTCTGCGACTGGTACGTCGAGTTGCTGAAACCGGTCTTCATGGGCGACGACGAAGACGCCAAGGCGGAAAGCCGGGCCACGATGGCTTTCGTCCTGGACGAGATCTACAAGCTTCTGCATCCCATGATGCCGTTCATGACCGAAGAGCTTTGGGCGCAGACGGCCGGCGAGGGGCGCGAGCGCTCCAGCCTGTTGTGCCATGCAGCCTGGCCGGAGCCTGAATTCGAGGACAGCGAGGCGGCTGCGGAGATGAACTGGCTTATCGACCTGGTGTCTGGCGTGCGTTCCGTTCGCTCCGAGATGAACGTGCCGCCCTCTGCGATCGCGCCGCTGGTTCTTGTCGGCGCGGATGCCTCCACGCGCGAGAGGGCTTCACGCCACGACGCAGCGATCCGACGACTGGCCCGCATAGGCGACATCAGCCACGCAGACACAGCTCCTGCCCAATCCGCGCAGTTCGTGCTCGGCGAGGCAACCGCATGTCTGCCTCTCGGCGCGTTGATCGACCTGAAGGCAGAAGCCACGCGTCTGCAGAAGGAGCTCTCCAAGACCAGCGAGGAAATCGGACGTCTGGAAAAGAAGCTGTCGAACGAGAAGTTCGTCGCGAACGCTCCCGAGGATGTGGTGGCTGCGGAGCGTGAAAAGCTTGACGAATACCGCGAGACGCGGGCCAAGCTGGATACCGCCCTTTCGCGGGTCCGAAGCGAGAGCTAGAGGCAGCGCAACCTGACGCTGCGATCGGGCGGAAATGCCGCAGCGTCAGGTTGATTGCGGTGGCGTTTTTGAGGAGCTGGTTGCAAAAATATCACACCAGCCTGAAATCGTCTCAAAGCCAGTATGCTGACGCCGCGTCTTTAGGGCTTTAATCAAGGGAACGCGGCAAAATCGGCGCAAATGAGTCGATTGTTTCATCCTTCCCGACACTCCGACGCGAAACGTTCGCGTCCGGTCGGCCTGCGCCTGCGAATTTGCCAGTTGCGCGAACCTGCCCAAATCAACTTAGCTGGTGCAGGTACTTCTGGGAGGAAGCCATGAACAGCCTGCGCGTCACAGCGCTTCTTGCGGCTTGCGTCGGCCTCACCGCGATTGGGGAAGCCTCCGCGGGCGGGTATTCGAGAGGTACTGCCGACACGGACCTTCTGTTTGAGGAAGGCAATTTCAACATGCGCGCGGGCGTGGCGATCGTCATGCCGAAGCGTGGCTTCAAGACGCTGACTGCGCCGAGTGGTGCGGCCTTGTCTGGTGGCGAACTTGATCCTGGCGAAGTTTATCAAGGGACCGACAACGACTACACCCAGAGCTATGCAATCCCGAGCATGGCGGTGAAGTTCAACCTGACCGACGATCTGCGTTGCGCCGGAACATATACGCAGCCTTTCGGCGCCGATTCAGAATATGGCCCTCAGGCCATTCAGTTCGGGGGCTGGGCCGATGGCACCGGCACGATACGCGAGGGTTTCGACACGAACGAGTTTGGCGCCACCTGTGCGTACAAGTTCGAACTGGCGAAGGGACGTGCCTGGCTGATCGGAGGCGGTTTTCTCCAGGACTTCTCCTACAGTCAGACCGTCAGGTTCAACGGAACGATTATCACTCAGGCCTTAACTCCTGAACTTGGCGCTTTTGTTGCAGGATTGTACGGCGACGCGCTAAATAACACGGATGGCACGTTACGCTTCAAAGGCGATTATGCGCCAGGTTTCCGGATCGGCGCTGCTTACGAAATTCCAGAAATAGCTCTTCGCGCGCAAATTCTCTACAGATCGGCCGTGACCCATAAGCCCGACGGTACCTTTGTTACTGCACTCGATGATGGCTATGGACTCATACCAGCTTTGGGGCCCGGCGCGGCAATTGCTGAAGGAACGCTCCCGCAGTCCGTTGAACTTAAGCTCCAGTCCGGAATAGCCCCCGGCTGGCTCGCCTTCGGGTCGGTCAAGTGGACGGACTGGAGTGTGCTGGATACGCTAGATTACACGATTCTAAGTGGTCCGCTCCCGGGGCCGCGTGAACTCGAATATTATTTCAAGGACGGCTGGACGGTGACGGGCGGCGTAGGGCACGCCTTCAACGAGGAGATTTCCGGTGTCCTCGGCTTCACGTGGGATCGTGGCGTGTCGACCACGGAGGACACGCTCAGCGACACGTACACTGTGGCTGCTGGCATCTCGCTGAAGGACAAGCTTGGGGGAGAGGTTCGTTTCGGCGGTGCGCTGAGCTACCTCACTGCGGCAAGCGTGGCCGCCGAAAGCCAGCCGACGGGCGTCGGCGTCTATGATCCGGGCGCAAGTTTCGGCTATTCAGTAGGCGGCGACTGGACTTATGCGCTGTCAGCTGGCTACAAAATCCAGTGGTGACCTGATCCACGACCGCAATCGAAACGGCCCGGCCCTGCCGGGCTTTTTTGTTTGTTCCAGCCAGTGTTGCACACTTGCTACGCTTGCCGGCCATCCGCACTCTGTGGTGTTTCGGCAACACTTTCTGAACAACCTCTGGGGTAAAGTTCCCGTCGGAAGAATTGCCCAGTTCCCGCCATAAACACGGCGCACCCGAAGAGCCTCTTCGGAAAGACGCCGAAAGAAAAGACGGGTCAACGGGAAGTGTGCCGTGCGTAGGACGGCAAGGAAAAGTATGGACGCCAGGGTAGTCGCGACGACGGGTTTGACAAGCGGCAAGGGGGCCATGGGCCCAGCTCGTTGCTCCGGTCGCAGTTTGGCCGAAATGGGCTGGCATGTTTCTTCTCGCGCTGGAAGTTGCGGCATCGTCAGGCCCGATGCTGCGGACGTTTTCGAAACGAAGCCGGCGCAAGTGGCGGAGCGGGTGAGAGTTTGGCATCTGGGCCGGACCGGGCGTCGGTCCGTTCCGGTGCATGGAGAATTGCACTCCGCCACGGCGGCGTGTTCTGGAACATCCGCGGCACGAAAGAGAAATATGGTCATTCGACTGTTCGGGTTTGTCAGGGTTTGCGTATTCGGCTTCGGCGTCGCCGCTGGAACCGGAAATGCGATGGCGTTCGACGAGAAGGTGTTCGACGACAATACCGGCCTAAAGGCCGAATCGAGCCCCTGGGACGTCTTCAAGTTCGGCTACTCTGCCTATCAGAGCGGGCACAAGGACCAGGCTGCGGAGGCTTATCGCTACGCTGCGGAGAAGGGCCAGATCGGCGCGACCTGGAAGCTGGCGCGGATGTATGCGGCCGGCGACGGTGTTACGCGCGACGACTACGAAGCCTTCAAGTTCTTCTCCGAGATCGTCGAGCAGGACGTCGAGCCGGGTAGCCGCGACGAAAGCTACGTCTCCGACGCGCTGGTCGCGCTGGCCGGCTACATGAAGACAGGCATTCCCGGGACGCCCATCCAGGCCGACCCGGTCGCGGCGCAGGAATATTACATGCGTGCGGCGGCCAACTATCGCAATCCCAGCGCCCAGTACGAAATGGGCAAGATGTTCCTCAAGGGCGAGGGCGGCATGAAGGCGAGCGTCCGGCAGGCCGGGCGTTGGCTGCAGCTTGCGGCCGAAAAGGGCCATGCCGGCGCGCAGGCGACCCTTGGCAACCTGCTTTTCCAGAGCGGCAAGGTTGTTCGTGGACTGGCCATGATGACGGCTGCGCTCGAGCGGGCGACACCTGCCGACCAGATCTGGATTCGCGGCATGCAGGAAGAGGCCTTCTCGCTTGCCGGAGAAGCTGACCGGCGCACCGCCATTTCCCTTGCACAGGATATTCTCGGCAAGGGCAGCACCAGCAGCCAGTAATCCTGCGACTTCGAGCCGCTTTTTGGCGTAGCTGCCGCAAACGGCTGTGTCCGAGCCCCATTTGCACTCGACCTGACGGTCCCATTCCTGAACAATGGCTAAGGGCAACCCTTGAGTCTTTGAGTGGCGAACATGAGCAGCGACAAGCCGCGCGATCCGATATTGCGCGAGAGCATGACGGCGACGACAGGCCATGCGTACGCCAGACATTTCGTGCATCTGCGCGTTCATTCCGCCTATTCCCTTCTGGAAGGTGCTCTTCCGCTTGCCAAGATCGTCACCCATGCCGTGAACGATCATGCTCCGGCGATCGCGGTGACGGATACCAACAACCTGTTCGGTGCGCTGGAGTTCGCTCAGAAAGCCGTCAAGGACGGTATCCAGCCCATCATAGGCTGCCAGCTCGACGTCGCATTCGGGGACGAAAGCGCCGAAGCGAGCCGCAGCCATCAGAAGCGGCAGGGACTGGAACTCTTTCCCCTGGTGCTGATAGCCGCCAACGAGACGGGTTACGGCAATCTGGTTCGTCTGATCAGCCGCGCCTATCTGGACAACGGGCCGGGCGACCCGACACACGTTTCGCTGGATTGGGTGGCGGAACTCGCGGAAGGCATGATCTGCCTCACAGGAGGGCCACGCGGCGCCATAGGTTGCGCGCTGAAGACGGATCACCTCCAACTCGCGCAGGATCGGCTTCTTTCCCTGAAACGAGCCTTCGGCAACCGCCTTTATGTCGAGCTGGAACGGGTCACCGGATACGATCGCACGATCGAGGCGAAGACGATCGACCTCGCCTACGGACACGAGCTGCCACTGGTGGCGACCAACGAGGCGTTCTTCCAGTCAAGGGACGATTACGAAGCGCATGACGCCTTGATCGCCATCGCGGAGGGATCGGTGATCGCGGTCGACGATCGCCGCAGGCTGACGCCAGACCACTTCCTCAAGAGCCAGGAGGAAATGTCGCTGCTCTTCGCCGATCTGCCTGAAGCGATCGACAACACGATCGAGATCGCGAGGCGCTGCTCCTACTATCCGAAGAACCGAAATCCGATCCTGCCCCGCTTCACGGGAGCGGATGCGACGGACGCAGAGGCCGCCCTTTCGGCCGAAGCGGACGAACTCGCGCGCCAGGCCAGGGAAGGACTGCGCCGCCGCCTCGAAGCGCATGGACCCACGGAGGGCTACACCGAGGAGGATTATTCGAAGCGGCTTGAATTCGAGATCGGGATCATCACCCGGATGAAGTTTCCGGGTTACTTCCTTATCGTTTCTGACTTCATCAAGTGGGCAAAGGCGCACGACATTCCGGTGGGGCCGGGTCGTGGTTCGGGAGCGGGCTCGCTCGTGGCCTATGCGCTGACCATCACGGATATCGACCCGCTCCGCTTCTCTCTGCTCTTCGAGCGCTTCCTCAATCCGGATCGCGTGTCGATGCCGGACTTCGACATCGATTTCTGCCAGGACCGCCGCGAGGAGGTCATCCGCTACGTGCAGCAGAAATATGGCCGCGACCAGGTCGGCCAGATCATCACCTTCGGAACGCTGCAGGCGCGCGCCGTGCTGCGTGACGTTGGCCGCGTACTGCAGATGCCCTACGGCCAGGTCGATCGCCTCTGCAAGATGGTGCCGCAAAACCCGGCGAATCCGGTCAAGCTGGCCGATGCGATCGCCAACGAACCTCGTTTTGCCGAGGAGGTGGAGAAGGAACCCGCGGTCCAGACGCTGCTGGATATCGCGCAGAAGCTGGAGGGGCTTTACCGCCACGCCTCGACCCATGCCGCCGGAATCGTGATCGGGGACAGGCCCCTTTACGAACTCGTGCCGATGTACCGTGACCCACGCTCCGACATGCCGGTCACGCAGTTCAACATGAAGAAGGTCGAGGACGCCGGACTGGTCAAGTTCGACTTCCTCGGCCTGAAGACGCTGACGACGCTCGATCGCGCGGTCAAGCTGATACGCAGGCGCGGTATTGAGATCGACCTGTCCAAAATACCGCTGGACGATCCGGACACCTACGCGATGCTTTCACGCGGCGAGGTCGTCGGGATATTCCAGGTGGAATCGGCCGGTATGCGCAAGGCGCTTGTCGGCATGAAGCCCGACCGGATCGAAGACATCATTGCGCTCGTCGCGCTCTATCGTCCCGGTCCGATGGAGAATATTCCGACCTACAACGCGCGCAAGCACGGCGAGGAGGAGATCGCCTCGATCCATCCGAAAATCGATCATCTGGTAGCGGAGACGCAGGGCGTCATCGTCTACCAGGAGCAGGTGATGCAGATCGCGCAGGAATTGTCCGGCTATTCGCTCGGTGAAGCGGACCTGCTGCGCCGCGCGATGGGCAAGAAGATCCGTGCGGAGATGGACGCCCAACGGGTGCGTTTCGTCGAGGGAGCAACCAAGAACGGCCTGTCCAAGCCGCAGTCGGACTTCATCTTCGACCTGCTTGCGAAGTTTGCGGACTATGGCTTCAACAAATCCCACGCGGCCGCCTATGCCGTCGTCTCCTATCAGACGGCCTATCTGAAGGCACACTATCCGGTCGAATTCCTCGCCGCGTCGATGACACTCGACATGGGAAATACGGACAAGCTCGCCGATTTCCGCCAGGATGCGATGCGGCTCGGGATCGAGGTCGTTCCGCCTTCGGTGAAGACGAGCTTCCGCGACTTCGAAGTGGGAGAGAAGAAGATCTTCTATTCGCTGGCCGCTTTGAAGGGCGTCGGCGATGCTGCGGTCGAGCACATCGTGGCCAAGCGGAAGGAAAAGCCCTTCGCAAGCCTCGAGGATTTCTGCGAACGCGTCGATCCCAAGGTGGTCGGGAAGCGGGTGCTTGAGACCTTGATCATGGCCGGGGCGCTCGACTGCTTCGGGCATGATCGCGCGGCGATGATGGCGGGTCTCGACCGTATGATGGGGCTGTCGGCCCAATCCAGCGAGAACGCCGCTTCGGGGCAGGGGGACATCTTCGGTCTTGCTGCCGCCGGTCCCGTGCAGAAATTGCACCTGCCGGTGATCGAGCCGTGGCTTCCGGCCGAACGCCTGCACCGGGAATTCCAAGTTGTCGGCTTCTACCTCTCGGCCCATCCACTCGACGAATATCGCGCCGCGCTCAAGAAGATGCGCGTCCAGAGCAGCGCCGAGTTTGCGGCATCCGTGAAGCAGGGGGCGACAGCCGGACGGCTTGCCGGGACGGTGACTTCGAAGCAGGAACGCAAGACACGCACCGGAAACAAGATGGGTGTCGTGAACTTTTCCGACACGTCCGGGCAGTATGAGGCCGTACTCTTTTCAGAAACGCTGGCGCAGTATCGCGACATGCTGGAGCCTGGAAAATCGCTGGTGATAACCGTTTCGGCAGAGGACCGTCCGGAAGGCATCAATATGCGCATCCAGACGGTGCATTCGCTGGAGGATATGGCGAGCCAGGTTCAAAAGTCGCTGCGGATCTATGTACGTGACCCGGCGCCGATCGGCACGCTGGCGACGCAGCTTTCCGTGCGGGGCGAGGGGCAGGTGAGTTTCATCGTCCTGAAGGACAATGCGACTGGCGAGGTTGAGATCGAGCTTCCGAACCGGTACCGCATATCGCCCCAGATCGCATCGGCCATGCGCGCCGTTCCCGGGGTCGTCGAGGTGGAACTGGTCTGAGGCGGACGGCAACATTGCTTCTGACAACGCGGATCGTTCCGGCGCTTAGCCCTTTGCAAGCAGGTTTTGATCCCAAAACCGTGACCATTCCCGGCAGACGTGGTTTATTGGAGAGGGGAGGGCTCCAGGCAGTGGTTGCATCCGGAACCGACGATAAGCCGCTTACCGGCCTGGCGTGGCTCAGGGATCTGCTGCGCCGCCTCTATCATGGTAGGACACCGGTCGCGATCCGGTTCCAGCTTGCGGTGATCGTCGTCGACCTGGCAATCATAGCGTTCTTTATCGCCACGCCGGTGCTTGCCGAGACACCTTCCTTCCTCTGGATAGACTACTCCATTGCCGCCGTTGTAGCCGCTGACATGGTGGCGCGCCTGCTGGCGTCGAAGGATATGCTCCGGCTGCTGCGACGACCGACCTCCTGGGTCGACATATTCATTCTTGCCACGCTTCTTTTTCCGCAGGCGCTTGCCAATCTCGGCTTCCTGCGCATTCTCCGGCTTTGGTCGCTTGCCCACAGCAGGGCGCTGCTCACGCCGCTGGAGGAACGCGGCTTGCTGAAATGGCGTGAGCCGATCGTGGCCGTCGTCAACCTGCTGACCTTCCTTTTCATCGTGACGGGTTTCGTCTACACGTTCTTCTTCATCGATGGCGCAGGCATCGAGGGCTATGTCGATGCGCTCTACTTCACTGTAACGACCATCACGACCACTGGCTTTGGTGATATCACGCTGCCTGGCATTGCCGGGAAGCTGACCTCCATCGTCACCATGATAGTTGGAATATCGCTGTTCGTGAAACTGGCTCAGGCCGTTTTCCGGCCGACCAAAGTGTATTTCGAATGCCCGATTGCGGCCTGCGACGGCATGAACCGGATGCGGTACATTGCAAGGCCTGCGGGCAGTTGCTGAAGATACCTGACGAAGGCACCTAGAGATAGCCAGGTTCCGCTCAGGACGTTGCGATTTCGGGCTCCTTCGCCCTGCGCCTGAGGTTGAAAAGGTTGCCTGCGAGGATGAGTGCGGCGCCCACCGCCGTATAGGCGTCGATCTGCTCGCTGTAGATCATGTATCCAATGAGCGCGGCTAGCGGCAGCCTCAGAAAATCCATAGGCATCACAACGGTTGCTTCCGCGTAAGACAAGGCGCGCGCCATGCAGAAATGCGAGGACATGCCGGTAAACGAGACGAGCAGTATCCAAGGCCACATCCATGCCTCCGGCGTGCGCCAGACCATTATTGAGGGGATGAGACCGATTAAGGACTGGATGATCAGCATCCAGAAGATGATGACCACCACGCCGTCCGTGCGCGTCAGGGACTTCACCATAACGACCGAGACCCCGAAGAAAACCGCGCCGGCAAGCATGATCAGGTGGCCGGGCTCGACAGCGCTGATCCCGGGCCGCACGATGATGAGGACGCCTATTATGCCGAACAGGATCGCCGCGACCTTACGGACTGTCATCCGTTCGCCGAGAAACATCACGGCAAGAAGCGCGCCCCAGATCGGTGACGTGAATTCGATCGACATGAGTTGCGCCAGCGGGATCATGGTCAGAGCCATCAGCCACGCAAACTGCCCGGTGTAGTGAACGACATTGCGGCTGATGTGCAGCCAAGGCCGCTTCGTGCGCATGGCGTGGAAGCCGCCGGAGGCGAAGACGAGCGGAAGTAGGATGAACCAGCCGATGACCGAGCGCATCTCCATGACCTGGAACACATCCAGGGCAGGGATGATGGCGCGCCCTGCAACCGTCATGGTCAGGAACGAGGCCATGGACGCGCACATCCACAGCGCAGCCTTCAGAATCGATTGGTTTGCCTCCATGCGAGGCTCACTGCCAACACCAGCGGAAACAAGCAACCGCTAGGGACGCAAATCTGCTGTGCCAGTCCGAGGATGATGCGCTCGCGCTTCAGTCGTCGTCGCGATCGAGAGCTTCCGGCGGATCGGCCTTGCGGCCCTTGCCAAACGTGTAGCCCGTTTCGACAGCCTTGCGTCCAAACTTTTCGCGAAGATTATCGATGGCGCTTTCGGCCAGCGCCCGCTTTCGCGCATTGAGATCGACAAGATCAGGTGGGTCTGCCTTTCCGGAATCGGTCAGGTCCGAAACGCCAATTCCAAGCAGGCGGTATCGGGTGCCGTCCGTTTCCCGACCCAGAAGATGCAGTCCGGTCTGAAAAATCCTGTCGGCGAGCTGGGTCGGGTCGCCAAGCTGGCGGTTGCGCGTCCTTATTCTGAAATCCTGGGTCTTCAGTTTCAGAACGACCGTTCGACCGGCGATGCCGGCCTTCTTGAGCCTGGCCGAAACCTTTTCCGAAAGGGCGCGCAGCACAGGGACCAGCTCGTCGGGCGACGCAAGGTCGATTTCGAACGTGGTCTCGGCCGAGACGCTCTTGGCGTCGCGTTCGGCATGGACACGGCGTTCATCCTGTCCGCGCGAAAGATGGTAGAGCCTGTCTCCCATCGTTCCATAGCGCTTCATCAGTTCGGTGCGCTCAAGCTTTTGCAACTGGCCGATCTGACGGATGCCATCGCTCTCCAGCGTCGCGGCGAACGCCTTGCCGACGCCCCAGATCATCGTGACCGGCTGCCCGGAGAGGAATTCGACTGCCTCCCCCTCGCCGATGACCGCGAAACCCCTCGGCTTGCGCAGGTCGGAGGCGACCTTGGCGAGAAATTTGCAATAGGAAAGGCCGACGGAAACCGTGATGCCCACCTCGCTTTCGACACGCTTGGCAAAGTCGGCCAGCACGAGTGCGGGCGGCCGCCCATGCAGGCGCTCGGTGCCGGAAAGATCGAGAAAGGCTTCGTCGATGGAGAGCGGCTCGACCAAGGGGGTGAGCGCCTGCATCATGGCGCGAACGTCCCGACCAACGCGCGCGTACTTCTCCATGTCCGGTGGCAGGACAATTGCCTCCGGACAGGCCTCAAGCGCCTTGAACATCGGCATGGCAGACCGCACGCCCTTGATGCGGGCTATATAGCAGGCGGTCGATACGACCCCGCGCTTGCCGCCGCCGATGATGAGGGGCTTGTCCTTCAGTTCCGGCCGATCGCGCTTTTCAACAGCCGCGTAGAAGGCGTCGCAATCTATATGCGCAAGCTGGAGGCCGTAGAGTTCCCGGTGTCGGACGATGCGTGGGCTGCCGCAACGCGTGCAGCGACGTTCGCCGCCTCCTTGCAGCGCCAGACAATCGCGGCAGAAGCCGTGTTCCGGGTCGTTGACAGTAATGCCCATCGCTGCGAACATAAAGCGAACACCAGCCATAGTAAGCCTGCATGGGGCGGCGAACAAGGTGTCGTCGCCCGGCAGGCCCGGCTGTTCAGGTGGATCGCTCGTGCCCGTCGTCGCCGAAGGGGAGGTCCCGCAATGCGCCGGTCAATTTTTGGGGGGGTATGCCGGTTTCTTCCGAGAATCGGAGCAAGGTTGGCTCGTGCGCAGCAATGAACTGAACGACGCCCGCCAGAAAGCCCGGCTCGCGGGCGGCAAGGCGTATGGCGGACGCCTCTATGCCCGTGATGGCAAGGAAGCGCGGAAGAAGCTCAGGATCGGCCGCGATGAAAGCAAGCGCCTGTATCGCCAGCGCCTCGGCGTTTTCGCGTCTGTTGTCGTGGGCGGACATGGTTGGGGCGACCTTTCGAATCGGGACCTGGACATCTATCCTGCAGTGAAGATGCAGGACCTCGGAAGACTGGCCTTCGAACAGGTTGGTTTGCGTTTCGTCAATGTTCTTGCGGTAATGTCCGGTCGGGTTTCGGCGCACGACAATGCGTCATGGCGATGCCCGTCCGATCGATCCGACGGGCTGGAGCGGGAGTTCGATGCCGAAGAAAGTCATGATCGTCGAGGACAATGAGCTCAATATGAAGCTCTTTCGCGACCTGATCGAGGCCAGCGGCTATGAGACCGTGCGTACACGCAACGGCCTCGAAGCGCTCGACCTGGCGCGGCAGCATCGCCCTGACCTGATCCTTATGGACATCCAGCTTCCCGAGGTCTCCGGCCTCGATGTCACGCGCTGGCTGAAAGAGGATGACGATCTGCACAAGATTCCGGTGATCGCAGTTACAGCGTTTGCCATGAAAGGTGACGAGGAGCGCATTCGCCAGGGCGGATGCGAGGCATATATCTCCAAGCCGATTTCGGTGCCTCGTTTCATAGAGACTATCAAATCGTATCTGGGCGACGCCTGATGACCGCGCGTATTCTCGTCGTCGATGACATCCCCGCGAACGTCAAGCTGCTCGAAGTCCGGCTGTTGGCCGAATATTTCGAAGTGCTGACGGCAACCAACGGGATGGATGCGATCGAGACTTGCGAAAACGGCAAGATCGACGTGGTGCTGCTCGACGTCATGATGCCGGACATGGACGGCTTCGAGGTCTGCCGCAGGCTGAAGAGCGATCCGGCAACCTCCCACATTCCCGTCGTCATGGTGACGGCGCTCGATCACGTTTCGGATCGTGTGCGGGGGCTGGAGGCCGGCGCCGACGATTTCCTGACCAAGCCCGTCAACGATCTCCAGCTGATGACACGTGTGCGCAGTCTCGTCAGGTTGAAGATGCTGACGGACGAATTGCGCCTGCGCGCGTCGACGACACGAAACATCGGCATAGAGGAACTGCTTGCGCGGCGAGAGCCGGCGGCCGAGGCCCGGCCGCAGGTGCTTCTGATCGACGAAAGTGCTGAATCCGCCGGTCAGGCTGCAGGAATGCTGGCCGAAATCGCGGATGTCCAGGTCGCGTCCGATCCTCACGTTGGCTTCTTCCGCGCAGCGGAGGGATCCTTCGACTGCATTATCGTTTCGACCGGTTTCGCGGAGTTCGACCCGCTGCGCCTGTGTTCCCAGCTGCGTTCGATTGACCGGACCCGCTTCGTTCCGATCATCCTGCTGGCGGAGATGGGCGAGGACGAGCGCGTCGTCCGGGGCCTCGAGCTTGGCATCAACGACTACCTGACACGGCCTGTCGACCGGCAGGAACTGACGGCGCGGCTGCGGACGCAGGTGCGTCGCAAGCGCTACAACGACCATCTGCGGTCCAGCGTCACCCAGACCATCGAGATGGCCGTGATCGATCCGCTGACGGGGCTACATAACCGCCGCTATCTCGACAGCCATCTCCAGACCCTGTTCGACCGCGCGGTTGCGCGTCGCCGTCCGCTTTCGCTGCTGATTACGGACATTGACCGCTTCAAGTCGATCAACGACACCTACGGCCATGACGGCGGTGACAAGATCCTGCACGAGTTTGCCCAGCGGTTGCGCAAGAACGTGCGCGGCATCGACCTTGCCTGCCGGTTCGGCGGGGAGGAGTTCGTGGTAGTGATGCCGGATACCGAAGCCGGGATCGCCGAGAAGGTGGCCGAAAGGGTGCGGGCCGAGATCGCCGACAAGCCTTTCCGGATCGGTGAGCAGACCATAACCGTGACCGCAAGCGTCGGCGTTTCCGCGCTGAAGCGCGAGACGGATTCGCCTCATGACCTTCTCAAACGGGCTGACCTGGGGCTTTATGAGGCGAAAAGCGGCGGTAGGAACAGAGTGGTCGCAAAAGCTGCCTGACCTTGGGTCAAGTAACACCTCGTCAAGACCAGAACTGATCGGAATTTACCTTAATCCAAGCATCCGGGACCGCTTGGTTAAGAAAGTATTGATTTTCCAGTACCTGTGAGTGAATGTGCCTCTACTGCCGAGATGCCGTACGCGCGAAAGCCGGACTGTAACATCTCTTGAATACCCCATGATGCTCAGGTCCGCCGCATCTCCTGGGTCCGTGGGGTTGGCCGGCCGGCGCTGGCGCACAGTGGCCTCCTCGTACCGCTGCCAGATCGCCGACCGGCCCCCTGCCTGCGGGCGGCCAATCTGCTCATGAAGAGAAACCGGATTCGCGCCGAAGTGGCTGTTTTCCTTAGGATTGCGTCAAAAACAAAAACGCCGCCAAAATGGCGGCGTTTCGTTAAATCGTCTTGAAACCCAGAACTACTTGATCTTGGTTTCCTTGAATTCGACGTGCTTCTTGGCAACCGGGTCATATTTACGGAACGACAGCTTGTCCGTTTTCGTGCGGCTGTTCTTGCTCGTCACGTAAAAGAAACCGGTATCGGCGGTCGACAGAAGCTTGATCTTGAGTTTTGCAGCCTTGGCCATTTTTTCGCTCGTTCAATTGTCTGGAGTTCGCGCCGCCAGCAGGCGACAGGTCCAGACTATGAGTCCAGACGCAGGAAACTTGGCGCGACACATAAAGATCGTTTGCCGAAAGTCAAGCCTGCAGGCTGTTTCACGCCTTTCAGCCTATATGGCGGCGTAGACCGGGCAGGGTACGGCAAATGACAAGTGCGATGTAGGCCGCAAAGAACAGGCTGAGCGACCAGCCGAAGCCGTTCGTTCCGAAAAGATCCATGCCGATGCCGACAGCCTGAGGGCCGAGCACCATGCCAAGTCCGTAGCACAGGACGAACGCGGCATTGGCGGAGGCGAGATCGCGGCCCGAAAGGCGGGACCCCAGATGCGCCAACCCGACGGTATAGAGCGCGGCCACGACACCGCCCCAGACAAACAGGAGTATCGCCATCACATGCCAGTTGGTCATCAGGTGGGGCATCAGCAAGGTGCCGGCCAGCCCAACGACGGCGCAGGCGAGCAGCAGGTGTCGGCGATCTTTCATACGATCGCTAAGCATTCCCATCGGAATCTGCATCATCACATTGCCAAGGCCGATCATGCTCAGAAGCAGTGCAGCGTTCGCTTCGGAATAGCCTATGCGTGCGCCATAGACCGGAAACAGGGCAAAACCGCCGGTTTCGACGGCGCCGAACACCAGAACGGCAGCGGTCGCCGTGGGTACCAGCCAGATATAGCGAACGAAGGAGGTGGGTTGATCCTGTTCATCAGCCAGGATCGGCGGGCTCTCGCGCCATGCAGCGAGAACGGGAATGGCGGCAACCGTAACAAGCCCGAAAGTTATGCCGAAGGGTAAAAATCCCTGACTGCCTATTTGCGCGAAAAGCCACGGGCCGCCCGCAAAGCCAAGCGCGAGAACCGTGCCGTAAAGTCCGAGCACAAAGCCGCGTTTCCGTGGCGGCGCGGAAGAACTGATCCAGAACTCGGACAAGATGAAAAGCACCGTCAAGGCTATGTGCAAGACCGCGCGCAGCGGAAACCACATCCAGAAGCTGGGCACGAAATAGAAGCCGATGAAGGCTACGGCGCCGAGCAGGATCATGGACAGCATGGTCCAGACGACGCCGAAGCGCACGGCGAGGGGCGTGGCCATTGGCGCCGCCGCGATCGAAGCGAGGCCTGCGATGGCGGTGTTCAGGCCTATCATCGTGGCAGAGACGCCACGCGCTTCGAGGATGACGCTGAGCAGCGGCATGCCGAGCCCGATCGCTATGCCGACCACGCTTATCGAGGAGATGGCGGCCGAAATCGGCAGCCAATGCAGTTTGTCCGGGTCCTTGGCGGGGCTATGCATGTATGCGGTCTGGCCGTATGCGGTCTGGTAAAGGCATTGGCCGATATCCGAAGGCAACGTTCAATCCGAACGCCAATGACGCCCGCGGGCGCGTATGTCAATGGCGGGCTGGCGAACCGGAACCGGATTGCCCGGCCAGCGCTGCCGCGTGCCCGGCCCCCAGCCGGCCGGAAACCGGCAGATGACCTGTCCGGCGAGGTGTGGAGGTCTTTATCCGACGCTCCGCTGCGTCAGTCCGCCGCTGCGGGGGGCGCTGCTACGGCTGCAAACTGGTCGAAGGCTTCAACCGCATGGCTGGAATACATGACGGATGGGCCTGCGCCCATGTAGATAACGGTGCCAAGCACTTCCATAATTTCCTCGCGCGTCGCACCCTGTTGGACGGCCGCCTTGGCGTGGAAGGCGATGCAGTCGTCACACCGAATCGCCACGCCGACGGCGAGCGCGACAAGTTCCTTGGTCTTCGGATCGAGCGCGCCTGGCTTCAGCGCTTCGCGCGCCATGCCGGAAAAAGCCTTCATGACTTCGGACGCACCGCCGCGCAGCTCCTTGAGCGGGCCGGAAAGTGAAGCGGCCCGTGCTGTCCAGTCGTGATACATTACTCAAACCCTCGGTGGTTCCGTGACTTTTCGCGCGACAATGTCGGCGCCTTTTCGGAAACCTATGACCGGACCCATCGTCGCTCCTTGATGTCGATCAATGTCCAGCAGGTGCGCCTCGACGCCTTTGACGTATGGTGACGGTGAATTGCTCTATGCGAGCCCGTTTGAGATGGTATTGTGCTCACTGAAGGTGCCTTGGGCGTCGACAGCATGGCAAGGTGACGGCAATGTTGAGAGCTTTTTTGAATGCGGCGGCTGTGATTGCTGGCGTTCTACTGATCCCGGCGGCTTCCTTCGCTTGCGAAGGCGGCAAGGTGTTGATGGAGGACAACTTCAACAAGCTGAACCGCGCCTGGGGCGTGTCGATCGATCCAAAGCTGGAGCGGATCGACGGAGAGGGCCTTTCGACTGACTATCCGCCGGGCACGGTGAAGCGCGCCATCAGCCAGTGGGGCTTCTTCGACAACGCCGTGGTGTGCGCGAAGTTCAAGGTCACCTATAACTGCACGGACGCAGACCGCTGCGAGACGCAGCCCTATGTCGGGCTGATCGTGTGGGGCGTAGACCTTGAAAACTACTATGCTTTCGAGGTTGCGCCGCTGGTCGGCATCTACAGCGTGCAGCGCCTGCAGAACAACAAGTGGCTGACGCCTGTCAACTGGAGCGCGCTGCCGGGTAACCGCAAGTTTGCCGCAGGTGACACTTTCGAAATTTCCGCGGTGATGAAGGGCAACGTCGTAACCTTCAAGGTCAATGACAGGCCTGTCATCGAGTTCGATGCAATGGCGCCTGAGGGCGGTTCGCTGGTAGGCTTCGAACTGGCGGCAGCGCAGACGGGGCGCTCGAAGACCCAGCTCAATCTGTCCAGGTTCGAGGTGCGGGAGCTCACGCCCGAATCCCAGTGAGCGGGCCTAGATTATTTCCCGCCTGAAGGTGTTCCGCACCATCCGGTAGAACGGGGTAGGGCCACCCGGAGAAAGCTCGGGGTCTTCCGCAAGGCGGCTTTCGAGTTCGCCTAGGATCGAGCGAGTAATATCGGGAATGTCCGCCTCCTTGGCCTGACGGACAGGCAGCCATACAAGCTCCTGAAGCTCGTTGGTGGGACCTCCGTCCGGCAGTTCGACGACAACGCTATCGCGCCACGCGGCAAGGAAGCGCGTGTCGAAGCGCCGCACACGGCCGGGTGGTGTGATGGCCCGTGCAATCATGCGCAGGCCCGCCAGCGAAGGACAGACGCCATGCTCGGCAAATGCCTGCCATTCCGCGCGTCCTGACGTGAACTGGCCCCTTTCGCCGATCAGCAAACCGGCTTCCTCGTAGGTTTCCCGGACAGCAGACAGCGCGATTGCCCGTGCGCGGGCAAGGCTTGTGCGTCCGGCGCCTGCAAGCAGTTTCGCTTCCTCGTTCGGGTGAAGGCTGGATGTGACGGCAACGCGGCTGTCGGTCGGATCGGTGCGGCCACCGGGGAACACGAACTTGCCGGGCATGAAGACGTGGCGCGTGTGGCGACGGCCCATGAGGACCATGAAGTCGCCGCCCTTGCGGTCGATCAGGATAAGGGTGCCCGCATCGCGTGGGCGGGATGGGCCGGGGCCGAGAATGCCTTCGCGCGCATCGGCCGCGTCAACTTCGGCCTTGCTCTGGCTTCCGGTCAATTGGGTGCCTGTAGCTCCGGGTGCGTGTCGATCGCGTCGTCCTTCTCACCTCCGAAGCCATGCATATAGAGAGCCCATTGCAGGCCGACGACGGCGCCCTTGGTCGGTCTCAGCAGACCAAGCGCCATCGCGATGGTCAGCGGAACCCAGATCGCAAGGTGTTGCCAGGTGGAAAGCGTGCTGGTGGCCTCGAAGCCCATGAAGGCCCCGACGATGACATGGCCGACAATGACCACAACCAGGTAGGCAGGAAGGTCGTCGGCGCGGTGATGATGGAATTCCTCGCCACAATGACTGCAGCTTGGCGTGACCTTGAGAAAGCCGTTGAACAGCTTGCCTTCACCGCAATTCGGGCACTTGCAGAGAAAGCCGTTCCACATCGCCTGCATCAATGGACGCGCCGGACGGCCGGTATGATGTTCTCCACCGAAAACCTGACGTTCCATTCTCATCTCCTTCTGCGGCGTCCCGGCTGCGATGCGCGCTCGCGTACTCTTTTACCCGATTTCGACTTGTGGAACGAGCGCTTGGACCCCGGCAGGGGCTTGGGCTCGCTCAGCATCTCGAAACGCATCGCGCCGGCAAGCGGCGCAACCTCTACAAGTTTCACTTCCACGCGATCGGCGAGCTGGTATCCCTTGCCTGTCTGGCTCCCAAACAGGGCCCGTGCGGCTTCATCGAAGTGGTAATAGTCATCTCCAAGCGAAGATATAGGTACGAAACCATCCGCGCCGTACTGCGGCAATTGGACAAATAGTCCCGCCTTCGTCACGCCGGAGATCCTTGCCTCGAAAGTCTGATCGATCTGTTCGGAGAGGAACGCGGCGATCAGCCTGTCCACGGTCTCGCGTTCAGCAGCCATCGCCCGGCGTTCAGTTGCCGATATAAGGCCTGAAATCTCCTCCAGTCGTTCCTCTTGGGAGGGCGTGATGCCGTCCGCGCCAAGCTTGAGCACGGAGATTAGCGCCCGGTGAACAATGAGGTCGGCGTAGCGCCTGATGGGCGAGGTGAAGTGGGCGTAGCGGCGCAGGTTGAGCCCGAAATGTCCGAGATTTTCAGGCGAATAGATGGCCTGGCTCTGGGTCCGAAGCACGACCTCGTTGACCAGCGCCTGGTTCTCCGCACCTTCGACCTGCGAAAGTATGCCGTTGAACTGGCGCGGAGAAAGCTCCGCCCCCCTTGCCAGGGATATGCCGAGTGTCGCGAGGAACTCGCGAAGCGATTCCTGCTTGGCCAGCGTCGGCGCGTCATGGACCCGGTAGACCAGCGCCTGGCGTTTGGCTTCAAGTGTCTCGGCGGCGGCGACATTCGCCTGAATCATGAATTCCTCGATGAGTTTGTGCGCGTCGAGGCGATCCGGAACGATGACGCGGTCCACCGTCCCGTCCGGTTTAAGCAAGATCTTGCGCTCCGGCAGATCGAGTTCCAGCGGATGGCGGGATTCGCGGCCGCGCTTCAGAATCGCATAGGCATCCCACAGCGGCCGAAGCACCGTGTCGAGGATCGGTCCGGTGACATCGTCGGAAGCGCCATCGATAGCCGCCTGAGCCTGCGGATAGGCGAGGCGCGCGGCCGATTTCATCATGATGCGGTGGAAACTGTGCCTGATCTTGCGGCCTTCGGCGGTGAACGTCATGCGCACGGACATTGCGGGCCGGTCGACGCCTTGCCTTAGAGAACAAAGGTCGTTCGAGATGCGCTCCGGCAGCATCGGCACGACCCGATCGGGAAAATAGACGGAATTGCCGCGCTTCAACGCCTCGCGGTCGAGCGCGGAGCCCGGCCGGACATAGGCAGCGACGTCGGCGATCGCGACGGTGACAATGACGCCGCCAGGGTTTTTTTCGTCGGTGTCCGGCTCCGCGTGGACCGCGTCGTCATGGTCCTTGGCGTCGGCCGGATCGATGGTGATGAGCGGCAGGTCGCGGAAATCTTCGCGGCCGGCCATCGTGGCAGGCTTGACGCTCTCGGCTTCCTCCAGAACCTCCTGCGGAAAGATGTGCGGGATTTCATGTGCGTGTATGGCGATCATCGAAACCGCCTTTTCCGATGTCAGCGAGCCAAGCCGCTGCAGCACCCGCCCGCGGGGCAGGCCGTACCGGGCGGACGAAACCTGCTCGACTTCAACCAGATCGCCCTTCTGGGCGCCGTTGAGGTCGTCGGCCGCTATGGTCAATTCCGGCTGCCGCCTTTCAACGGGCTCGATGCGGAAGCTGCCGTCGGCAATCTGCCTGACCACACCCAGAACCGCTTCCGCGCGCCGTTCGAGAACCTTCATCACACGGCCCGTATAGGCCGGTCCTCCATCCTCGTCGGCCGCGAATGTCTTGGCCAGGACGCGGTCTCCGATGCCAGGGGCGGGCCCGTTCCGGGCCGGTCTCAGCGAAACGACGGGAGGCTCGCCGAAACCCGATGTGTTCCATTCGCTTGGGCGGGCGAGAAGCCCTCCGTCGGCATCGCGCGCATAGATTTCGAGGACTGTCACGTGGGGCAGGGCACCAAGGCGCGAGAGGCGCTTGCGTTCCTTCGTCAGCAGGCCTTCGTCCTGCAGGTCGCGCAGCATGTCCTTCAGCCAGATCCGGTCGTCGCCCTTGAGCGAGAAGGCCTTGGCTATCTCGCGCTTGCCGGCGCGGTCGGGGTTCTCGGCGATGTATTTGAGTATGTCTTCTTTCGAGGGGCGGAAATCGCCCTTCGAATCGCGAGCTGACTTCGCGGTCCTTGCGGACCTGCTGGATCCGGACCCGGATATCTTTCTGGCCAACTAAGCCTTCTTTCTGGCGGCCGCCTTCTTCGCCGCAGGTTTCTTTGCGGCGCTTTTCTTGGCTGCTCCGGTCTTGGCAGCGGCCTTGCGCGCCGGTCGCCGGGATCCCCCGCCCTTCGCCGCGCGTTCCGCGATGAGGACAAGGGCTTCCTCCAATGTCACCGACATCGGGTCCTTGCCATTTGGCAGCGTCGCGTTGACCTTCTCATGGTTCACATAGGGCCCGTAGCGGCCGTCGCGAACCGTGACTTTGCCGCCATCGGGATGGTCGCCAAGTTCCTTCAGTGCCGCAGGCGTGCCGCCGTTGCGGGCGGAACGCCCCTTGGACATCTTCTCGGCCAGCACGGATACGGCGCGATTGATGCCGATCGTGAAGACGTCCTCGATCGATTCGACGTTTGCGTACGTGCCGTCATGCAGGATGAACGGTCCGTATCGGCCGAGGCCGGCGGAGATCATCTTTCCGGTCTCGGGATGCTGGCCTACGTCGCGCGGCAGGGAAAGCAGGGCCAATGCCTTCTCGTGGTCAATAGAGTCCGGCGTCCAGCCCTTTGGAAGGCTGGAGCGCTTTGCCTCCTTGCCCTCGCCGCGCTGGATATAGGGTCCGAAACGGCCGCTGCGCAGGGTGATCTCCTCGCACGTATAGGGATCCTTGCCGAGATCCTTGGGGCCTTCCGATTCACCGCTTTCGGCGCCGTCCGCGCCGAACTGCCGCGTATAATTGCAGTCCGGGTAGTTTGAGCAGCCGATGAAGCCCCCGCTTCGGCCGAGCTTCAGCGACAAGGTGCCTGAACCGCATTTCGGGCAGGTGCGCGGGTTCGTGCCGTCGGCGCGCGCCGGGAAGAGCAGGGGCGCGAGGTCTTCGTTCAGCGCATCGAGCACTTCGGAGATGCGAAGATCCTTGATGTCGTCCACTGCGGCGGAGAAGTCGCGCCAGAAATCGCGAAGCACTTCTTTCCAGGCAAGCTTTCCGTCGGAAATTTCGTCGAGCTTCTCCTCCAGGGAGGCGGTGAAGTCATACTCGACATATCGCTCGAAGAAGCTCTCCAGGAAGGCGGACAGCAGCCGGCCCTTGGCCTGCGGGATGAGACGGCGCTTGTCGATGCTGACGTATTCGCGGTCTTCGAGTGTCTTCAGGATCGCCGTATAGGTGGAAGGCCGGCCGATTCCCAACTCTTCCATCTTCTTGATGAGCGTCGCTTCGGTGTAGCGCGGCGGCGGTTCCGTCGTGTGCTGGGTGACGTCGATCTTCTCACGCTTGAGCGCCTCGCCGGAGCGGATTTCCGGCAGGCGGCGATCCTCCTCGTCCTCGGCGTCGTCTTCCTTCTGATCGGTGTAAGCTGCGATGAAACCGTCGAAGCGGATCACGGACCCGACGGCGCGAAGGCCGGCTGTGCGCGAACCATTCACCGCCTCGATCTCTGCCGTGGTCCTTTCAATCTCCGCCGCATTCATCTGGCTGGCGATGGCACGCTTCCAGATCAGGTCGTAGAGTCGGAACTGGTCGGCGTCGAGGTACTGGCGCACGGCGCCCGGCGTGCGGAAGAAGTCGGTCGGGCGGATCGCTTCGTGGGCCTCCTGCGCGTTCTTGGCCTTGGTGGAATAGTAGCGCGGCTTTTCCGGCAGGTACTTTTCGCCGAACTCCTTGGCGATCGCATCACGGGCGCCACTGACAGCCTCCGGCGCCATCTGCACGCCGTCCGTTCGCATATAGGTGATGAGGCCTGCAGTCTCGCCGCCGATATCTATGCCTTCGTAAAGGCGCTGCGCGATCTGCATGGTGCGGGTGGCGGAAAAACCCAGCCGCGATGAAGCCGCCTGTTGCAGCGTGGAGGTGGTGAAAGGCGGGCCGGGGTTGCGTCTGGTCGGCTTTGCCTCGACCGAGAGTGCCTTGAATGACGCGCCCTCAAGCATCGCCCGGATGTCGTCGGCCTGCGCCTGGCTGGAGATATCCAGCTTCTGGAGCCGCTTGCCTTCAAACGCGGTCAGTCGCGCTTCGAAACTGTCGGCCCGCGGGGTCCCAAGGTGGGCAGCGATCTGCCAGTAGTCTTCACGAACAAACCTCTCGATCTCGACCTCGCGATCCGAGACGAGACGCAACGCCACCGACTGGACGCGTCCTGCCGAACGCGAGCCCGGCAGCTTTCGCCACAGGACTGGCGACAGAGTGAAGCCGACAAGATAGTCGAGCGCGCGCCGCGCCAGGTATGCTTCGACAAGCGGAGCGTCGATCTGCCGGGGATTGGCCATCGCGTCGAGGACGGACTGCTTCGTGATCGCATTGAATACAACGCGGCTGACAGGCTTGTCCTTCAATACCCGCTTGGATTTCAGAACTTCCAGGACATGCCACGAAATAGCCTCGCCTTCCCGATCCGGGTCGGTTGCGAGGATCAGCCCGTCGGCCTCCTTGAGCGCATTCGCAATGTCAGTCAGTCGCTTTGAGGAGGGGCCATCCACCTCCCATGACATGGAAAAGT
Organism: Rhizobiaceae bacterium; assembly: GCA_019635775.1. Taxonomy (GTDB): domain Bacteria; phylum Pseudomonadota; class Alphaproteobacteria; order Rhizobiales; family Rhizobiaceae; genus Mesorhizobium_K. The sequence continues at coordinate 722,852 of JAHBYU010000001.1, forward strand.
CATCGTCGGGACGCACCGATCCGTCTTTCGGCGGCAAATCGCGTACATGGCCGTAGGATGCCAGTACCTTGTAGTTGCGGCCGAGATATTTGTTGATCGTTTTCGCCTTCGCAGGCGATTCGACGACGACGACATCCATGAGCGGTTCAGTTTTCCCTGCGGCGCTGTGGAGAATTGTCGCGCCCAAAATTCCGGAATTGTCCGTCACATGGCCGTGCTTTGCCGTCTGGTCAAGTCCACGACCTGTTTTTCGCGCGATACAACCTATGCGCTAGGGGAAAATTCCTTGAAACTTTAAGTTTATCATATAGCATTGGTACTTAGGGATGCGGGTGCAACACCCTTAGCAAGATGGAGTTCCGAGCGACGGCTGTCCGCTTGAGAGTGAGGCCGGCGGCAAAGGAGTGTTCGATGGATGCACAGCCGGGAAAGATGCGTGCGGAGACGCTGGAATATATTCAGTCAATGCTTGGGCAGTTGCGTGCTATGGCAACTGCCGAAAACCATGAGATGCTGGCCTATCTGATCGAAATGGCTCATATCGAGGCCAGCGATGCGCTTCGCAACATCGTGGGCTCAGAGTCCCCCCGAAAGAATCGAGACGCTTCCCCCTGAATGGCGTTCAATCCTGCCAGCCAAGTCGAGTTCGAGCAGGATCGTGAACACTTGAGCGGGCTCCAGTCCGGTGTGTCTTATCAGTTCATCGAGCCCTATCGGCGCCGGACCGAGCGCTTCAATGACGCGCCCTCTTTCGCTCTCGCCGGGCAGAGGCGAGGTTCCAAACTCCGCCGGTTCCGAGAGTTTTGGCGGTAGCGGGATCGCATTCCCAACCAGCGGCTTAAGCGCTCCCAAAACATCCGACGCCTCGGTGACGAGAATCGCTCCTTCCTTCAGCAGTCCGTTGGCGCCGGCCGCCCGCGGATCGAGCGGTGAGCCGGGCACGGCAAATACAAGTCGTCCCATATCGCCGGCCAGCCGTGCGCTGATCAGAGAGCCCGAACGCTGGGCCGCCTCGACGACGACAAGGCCGAAGGACATGCCGGCTATGATGCGGTTGCGACGGGGAAAGTCCTGCGCCCTCGGCTCCCAGCCGAACGGCAATTCGGAAACGGCCGCGCCGCCGCCGGAGACAATCTGCTCCAGCAGCTGGATGTTTTCTGGCGGGTAGGGCCTGTCGAGGCCGCCCGCGAGAACGGCGACCGTGCCGGTCACGACACTTCCTTGATGCGCAGCAGTGTCGATGCCGCGCGCGAGTCCCGAGACTATCCCGTAGCCTTGGCTGCCCAGTTCGCTTGCCAGCCTCTGCGCCATCTTTATCCCGGCGAGGGATGCGTTGCGGGCACCGACGATGGCGACGGGAGGCAGCGCAAAGACCGCCGGGTCACCCTTAACCGCGAGCATCGGCGGCGGGTGGTCCATCCGTTTCAGGAGAGGAGGATAGTCCGGTTCGCCGATGCCGACGAAACGGGCACCGTGTTTTTCCGCTGCCTCCAGTTCAGCCTCGATCTCCTCGACCGTCGGCACCCGCGCCTTACGTTGCGCACCGCCTGCCAGTGTCAGCTCAGGCAGCATCTCCAGCGCGGCGTCAGCAGATCCGAAGCGATTGATCAGATCGCGGAAGCTGGCGGGGCCGACATTGGAGGTGCGGATGAGACGAAGCCAGGAGAGCCTTTGTCGGTCGCTCAGGCGAGGGGTGGCGGTCTTATCGTTCAACCCTTGGCCCCGATCCGTGTTTCCGTTCCCGCAATCAATCTTGCGATGTTGGCGCGATGCGTGAAGAAAGTTATGGCGCTCAGGACGGCGAACAGCAGCGCAAGGTCGCCGCGTCCCATCAGCCAGAGGGTGAAGGGCGTCACGATGCAGGCCGTGAGTGCCGATAGCGACGAGTAACGCAACGCAAGCGCCACGAGGATCCAAGTCACGACGAACAGCAGCCCGGCTTGCCACGCCAGTCCGAACAGCACACCGACATAAGTGGCTACGCCCTTACCTCCCTTGAAGCCGAGCCAGACCGGAAAGATGTGGCCGATGAACGCGCCAAAGCCCGCAACCATGGCGGCTTCCTGCCCATAGTGACCCGCAATGAGGACCGCCGCAGTTCCCTTGAGCGCATCGAGCAGGAGGGTGGCTGCCGCAAGCGTCTTGTTGCCGGTGCGAAGCACGTTGGTTGCGCCGATATTACCGGAGCCGATGTTGCGGACGTCACCCAGACCTGCTGCGCGCGTGAGCAGCAGCCCGAACGGTATCGAGCCGAGAAGATAGCCCAGGAAGAGCGCGATCAACGGCATGTATGACATCGTTTCTCCCCGGTGACGGCCTGGGCGGGAGCCTCAAGACTGGAAGACTGTGCGTCCCGAAACCAGCGTTTGCAAGACCTTGCCCTGCATCCTGGCTCCTTCAAAACACGTATTCTTCGAACGCGAGCGGATCTCCGCCTCGCGCACGATCCACGGTTCGTCAAGGTCTACGACAACGAGATCGGCAGGAGCTCCTGGCTTGAGCGTGCCGCCCGGGAGCCCGTACAGTCTCGCCGGAGCGGTGGAGAGCACTTCGGCAAGGCGCAAAAGGGGCACATCGCCATTGTGGTAGAGGCGGAGCGCGGCGGCAAGCAGCGTTTCGAGACCGATCGCACCTTCCGCAGCGTCCGCAAAGGGAAGTCGTTTCGTATCGACATCCTGCGGGTCGTGAGAGGAGACGATCGCGTCTATCGTGCCGTCCTTGACCGCCTCGATCATTGCAAGGCGGTCTTCTTCCGCGCGAAGCGGCGGCGAAAGCCGGAAGAAGGTCCGGTATGCGCCAACGTCATTCTCGTTGAGCGAGAGGTTGTTGATCGACACGCCAGCCGTTACCGCCGCGCCGTCAGACTTCGCGCGCGCGATGGATGATGCCGACATGCCGGTGGATATCTTGGCGGCATGGTACGCACCACCGGTCAGCCGGGCAAGCATCAGGTCGCGTTCGAGCGGGATCGCCTCGGCCTCGCGCGGAATACCGGCCAGGCCAAGCCAGCTCGCATAGAGGCCTTCGTTCATGACGCCATTGGACGACAGTTCCGCGTCCTGGGTCTCATGAGCGATCACCGCGCCAAAGTCGCGGGCATAGGTGAGCGCGCGACGCATGAGAAGAGCGCTCGAAATCGTATGGCGACCGTCGGTGAAGCCAACCGCGCCGGCCTCGCGAAGCAGGCCGAACTCGGTCATCTCGCGGCCTTCCAGCCCCTTGCTGATCGCGGCGGCCGGCCAGATGCGGACCGAGGCGGTATCACGGGCCGCACGCAGCACATGCTCCACAAGTGCTATGTCATCAATGACAGGAGCGGTGTCCGGCATCATGACGATGGAGGTGACGCCTCCCGCCGCAGCTGCTTCGCTCGCCGACGCAATGGTTTCCCTGTATTCCGCACCGGGTTCGCCGATGAATACGCGCGAATCCACCAGTCCGGGCAGAATGGCCTTTCCGGCGCAATCGACCACCATCGCGCCTTCCGGCGCGCCCTGATTGTGCGCGGCAGCCCCGGCCGCGACGATCTTTTTGCCTTCGATGATGACAGCGCCGGTTTCGTCGATGCCACGAGACGGATCGACGATACGCGCATTGCGGAAGACCGTGACGCTCATTGTGCGCCTCCATCTTCGACACGTCTCGGGTCGAGAAGCGCTTCCATCACGGCCATGCGCACGGCCACGCCCATCTCCACCTGTTCCTGGATGACGCTCTGAGGCCCGTCCGCGATGGCGCTGGCGATCTCGACGCCACGATTCATCGGGCCGGGATGCATGACCAGCGCGTCTTCCTTGGCCGCCTTCAGCTTTTCGGCGTCGAGACCGAAATAGCGGAAATACTCACGCACGGAGGGCACGAACGCCCCGGCCATGCGTTCGCGTTGCAGACGCAGCATCATCACCACATCCGCATCCTTCAGGCCTTCGGCCATGGCGCGGTGGACGATGACGCCCATTTTCTCGATGCCAGACGGCAGCAGGGTGGAAGGCGCCACGACGCGCACCTGCGCGCCGAGCGCGTTCAGTAGCAATATGTTCGAGCGCGCAACGCGCGAATGCAGGATGTCGCCGCAAATGGCGACGATCAGCTTCGAAAGCGGACCCTTGGCGCGGCGGATAGTCAGCGCGTCCAGCAATGCCTGGGTCGGGTGCTCATGGGCTCCGTCCCCGGCATTCACGACAGAGCAGCCAACCTTTTGCGCCAGCAGGGCCGCCGCACCGGCGGATTGGTGGCGGATGATTAGGATGTCGGGACGCATGGCGTTCAGCGTGATCGCGGTGTCGATCAGCGTCTCGCCCTTCTTTACCGAGGATGACGCCACGGACATGTTCATAACGTCCGCGCCTAGCCTTTTCCCCGCCAGTTCGAACGAGGACTGGGTGCGGGTCGATGCTTCGAAGAACAGATTTATCTGCGTACGACCGCGCAAGGCGGAGGTCTTCTTGTCTGGCCGGCGCGAAATCGAGACTGCGGCATCTGCTCGATCAAGGAGCAAATTTATATCGGCAGGAGACAGCTCGCTGATGCCAAGCAGGTGGCGGTGCGGAAAGAGCGGCAGGGAAAGCGCTTCGGTCATGTCAAGGCGCTGCTATAGGCCGCAGGTTCGCCTCCCGCAAGCGGGGCTTTTCCCGGGAGAACGCCTTCTCCCCCGCATTTTGATCGCGTTAACCCCACCTTGGGCACTATAAGACCACATGAGCAGCCGGATTCGGCCCGGAAGTAAGGACATCGCGTGACGGACGAGGTAACCAACCAGCCGCCCCCGTTGGCCGGCGGCAACGCCTGGCGCGGCGATCCGCTGCTGATCCAGATCGCGGAGGATTTCTCCGCGCCGGTTCGCAAGGACCTGGACAACATAGGACGTTTCGTTCTGTCGCCCGAGGCGCAGGATACGGCGCGACTCGCCAATGTCGACGTCCCCGTGCTCAGGACGCATGATCGGCATGGGAGACGTATCGATACGGTCGATTTCCATCCCGCCTATCATGCCTTGATGCGTCGCTCCGTGGCCAGCGGCCTGCATTCTTCAATTTGGGAGAACGGCGCCGCCGAGACGGGAAGGCGTCATCAGGTGCGAGCCGCGCGCTTCTACCTGACATCGCAGCTGGAAACGGGGCATCTTTGTCCTATCACGATGACCAGCGCGTCGCTTGCGGCGCTGATGGCCACGCCGCAGCTTTTCCGTGAGTGGGCCCCCCGCATCACGACTCGCAAATACGACCAGTCCAGCAAGCCGCCGGTTGAAAAGACGGGGCTGACGCTCGGCATGGGCATGACCGAGAAGCAGGGCGGCACTGACGTTCGCGCCAATACGACGCGCGCCGAGCGCGCCGGAAGCGGCTTCTACCGCATAACGGGCCACAAGTGGTTCATGTCCGCTCCGATGTCGGATGCGTTCCTGGTTCTGGCGCAGGCCAGCGAGGGACTGTCATGCTTCCTCGTTCCGCGCCTGCTCGGCGATGGCACAGGCAACGGCTTCCGCTTCCAGCGGCTGAAGGACAAGCTCGGCAACCGCTCCAATGCGTCGTCGGAAGTCGAGTTCGTCAACGCCATCGGCCAGATGGTAGGAGAGCCGGGCGGCGGCGTGAAAACCATCATGGACATGGTGACGCTGACGAGGCTCGATTGTGCGCTCGCGTCGTCAGGCCTGATGCGCGCGGGCCTGGCGGAAGCCATCCACCACACTCGCCATCGCATGGCTTTCGGCCAGAAGCTCGTAGACCAGCCCCTGATGCAGCGCGTGCTGGCAGACATGGCTCTGGATGCAGCCGGTGCTGCCGCGCTGTCCTTCCGGCTGGCGCGTTCCTTCGATGAGGCGGCAAGCAACCAGCGCGAGGCCTCCTTCGCGCGGGCGATGACGCCTGTGGTGAAGTACTGGGTTTGCAAGATCGCGCCGGCGCTCCTCTTCGAGGCGATGGAGTGCGTCGGCGGCAATGGCTATGTCGAGGAGATGCCGCTCGCGCGCTACTATCGCGAAGCGCCGGTCAACGCGATCTGGGAAGGGTCAGGCAACGTCATGGCGCTTGACGTGCTGCGCGTGATGAGCAGGGCACCAGCTCTGTTCGACGAAGTGCTCGCGGGAATCGAGAAGGATCTCGGGGCAGGCGGCCCGGGCACGGTCGCGGTGCTGCGCGCGGCAATCCAGGTTGCAGGCTCCGACGAAGGATCCGCGCGAATATTGACCGAGCAACTGGCGCTGTCTGCCGCCGCAGCGGAGTTGAAGCGCATGGGGGCGGGGCGGATCGCCGATGCCTTCATCGAGACACGGCTCGCGGGACAGTGGCGCACGACCTACGGCATGCTCGACGCACGCCACGACGCGCGGCTGATCATCGATACGCTTTATCCGCCGACGCAGTAGCTATCCGCCGACGAAGCGTGCAAACGCAAGCATGAGCGGGATGGTGACGAAGGATACGACCGTCTGCATTGTCACGACGGATGCGTAGAGCTGAGCATCGCCGCCAAGCTGGCGAGCCAGCAGATATCCGTTCATGGCGGTTGGAACAGCAGCGCAAAGCGACAGATAGAGCAGATCGTCGCCGCGCAGGCCCATCGCCAGGCCAAGACCAATAAGCACCATGGGAAAGACCACCAGCTTGAGAACCACTGGCAGAACCATCGCCGTGCGAGGGCGGAGTATGTCGGCTGGCTGCAGCCCCGCACCGATCGCAACCAGCCCCATGCCAAGCGCTGCCTGACCGACAAGCTGCAAGGCTTCCTGCACTGGACCGTACAGGCCGAACGGCATGGATCTCAATGCGAGCGCGAGCATGCATGGCAGGATCATCGGATTTAGGACGATGTTGCGGGTGAGCTTCGGCCAGTTCATTCGCTGGTCGGCAAAGTGGGTGACCACGGCGACCGACGTGACGTTGACCGGGATGATGATCACGACCATTGCCAGCGCTATGACGCCGAGAGCTTCGGCCGGGAACGTCTTGGCGGCAATCGCAAGCGCGATGAACGCATTCCAGCGAACCGAGGTCTGGTAAACTGACGAAAATTCAGAAGCTGCCACCAGGCCGGTGCGCCGAAGCAGCGGCCACGTCGCATATGTGAGGGCGCACATCAGCAGCACTGCTCCCAGCAACGACACAATCATTGCGTCGAGCGCGAGGGCCGAGAAGTCCGCCCTGAGGATCGTGATGAACAGCAGGGCAGGGTAGAGAAACCAGTAGCCGAGTTGCTCGAGCCCCCGCCAGCCGGTCTGATCGACCAGCGGCAGCCGGCGAAGCACATTGCCGGCGAAGATCAGCAGGAAGACGGGAAGGATGCTTTCGGCGGTGGCAATCATGGCGAGCCGGGTATTTGCCGGCGGGTGCGCTGTAAAGACGTCAACGGCCAGTTGTCGATGATCCACCGAAACGTTTCGTTAACCTTAACAAATGGTTTACGTTGCGCACGAGTCTTTCAGAACCCACTCTGCACCTGATCGAGGGAATCGCATGCACGACCTTTCCGAATTGTTTGCGATCCGAAGCGCGGCGAGGGAACCCCGCCACAGCTTGGGAGTTCCCGGCTGATGCGATGGGTCTTTGTGGCGTGGGCAGTCCCGATGGGCCTCTTCTGGGGCTGGTATTTCCTGTCCTATTACGACATGAACTTCGGCTATGTAATGCTCACCCGGGATGTGCATGACATCCTCTTCCAGCTCTATGGCAACGCACTGGGCATCGACCCGACCTCGATACCGCCGCTTGTGGCGAGGGCGTGCATCCTCGATACCTTTCTGATCCTTGGCATCTGGGCGTTCCGCCGTCGCAAGTCGATCGGAACCTGGCTTCGCGCAAAACGCGAGCGTTACGCAGGCGCTGAACCTTCGCCCAGCGCGTGAAGGCGATCCAGGACACCTTGAAGGATAAAGGCGGCGGCAGCGGAATCGATCTTCCCGGCTCGTTTCTTTCTTGAGAAATCCATTTCTATCAGCGTTCTTTCCGCCGCAACCGTTGAAAGCCGCTCGTCCCAGAAGACGAAAGGCAGGTCTGTCATGCGGGCAATGTTGCGCACGAAGGCGCGGGACGCCTGAGCCCTGGGCCCTTCCGAGCCGTCCATGTTGATAGGCAGGCCCATCGCCACGGCCCCGACATTTTCCTTCGCCAGAAGGTCCAGCAGAGCGGCGGCGTCCGCAGAGAATTTCCGGCGTATGATGACCGGACGCGGGTGGGCGAAGGACAGCCCACGGTCAGAGACGGCGACGCCAATGGTTTTCTCGCCGAGGTCCAGCCCCGCAAGCGACTTGCCGCCGGCAAGGGTGGTGGATAGTTCTGTGACGCTGATGACGGCCAAGCGGCGTTCCTTTATTCGAGACGCAATCCTTCTACATTCCAGGAGCGCTTCGCTCCAGCGCAGGTGAAATCAAGGAGAATCTGATGAAACTGACCTGGTATGGGCAATCGGCGTTTCGCGTGGAGGCCGCCGGTGCGACGATCCTGATCGATCCGTTTCTTGAAAATCCGCTGTGGGACGGGGGCTGGGAGGGCCCGGCCGATGGCGTTACGCACGTCCTTCTCACGCACGGGCACAATGACCATATCGGCAATGCGGCCGACATCCTGAAGAAGACGGGAGCGCAACTGGTCGCGAATTTCGAGATCTGCATGTATCTCGTCAGCCAGGGCGTCTCCGGCGACAGGATCAATCCGGGTAATACCGGAGGCACCGTCGATTGCGGCGACTTCACGACGACTTTCGTTCAGGCGTTGCATTCGTCGTCCTTCAATGTTGGTGACGGCTCAAATGTCTATCTCGGCAATCCGCTCGGGTTGGTCCTGCATTTCCCTTACGACAAGACGCTTTATCACATGGGCGACACTGACATCTTCTCCGACATGGCGCTGATCAATGAGCTTCACCAGCCGCAAATTGGGCTTGTGCCGATCGGTGACCGCTTCACGATGGGCGGTGCAGTCGCCGCACTCGCTTGCCGGCGCTTTTTCAAATTCGAGACTGTGATCCCCTGTCACTACAAGACATTCGGCCTGCTCGACCAGTCGCCGGACAAGTTCATTGAGGGAATGGATGGATCCGGGACAAAGGTTGTTGTTCCGGGGATTGGGGAAGCGGTGGAGTTGTAGGTCGGGGGAGAGGGCCGCTTCTCCGCCGGGACGCGTTCGTTGCCTCGCTTTAGAGCGTTGGTCTGTTGCGCCTTGCGCTTAGCGCCGCTATAGCCCGGATGTCCTGATTTCCAGCCGGTTTGCCGGAGTTTTTGTATGTCTGTCGATATCGCCACCGTCAAGCGCGTCGCGCGCCTTGCCCGCATCGCCGTCGATGAGGAGGACGCGGGCCGCATGGCCGGCGAGCTCAACACGATCCTCGGTTTTGTCGAGCAGTTGAACGAGGTCGACGTTTCGGGGGTGGAGCCGATGACCTCCGTCATACCGATGGAGATGAAGAAGCGGCAGGATAGCGTGACGGATGGCAACAAGGCGGCGGACATCGTTGCAAACGCACCGGCGACAGAAGAAGGGTTCTTCCTCGTGCCGAAGGTGGTGGAGTAGCCCTTGCCGGTGACGATAGCCGCAGAAACCCCGTTGCAGGACGATGTGCGCGTCATGGTCGCCGAACTCAACGCGACGATGATCCCGCTTACCCCGCGCGAGTTCCAGTTCCAGCTAACGGCAGAGCAGATGGCAGACCCGTCGGTGACCGTATTCGTCGCGCGCGACGAGGAAGGCCAGGCTGTGGGAATGGGTTCGCTCAAGGACCATGGCGGTGGGCTGGGCGAGGTGAAGCGCATGTTCACGCTGCCAAAGGTGCGCGGACAGCGCGTCGGCTCGCTGCTGTTGCAGCGGATTGAGGAATTGGCGCGCGAGAAGCGGATGTCGCGACTGGTGCTCGAGACGGGCGAGGCCCCCGGCTTCGAGGCGGCGTACAGGGTTTATGAGCGTGGCGGGTTCACGACCTGCGGCGCGGTACTCGACTATCCGGATTCCGGCTGGTCGCGCTTTTACGAAAAGAAGATTGTGTCATGAGCGACCTGACCGGACTGACCATCGCAGCCGCACGCGAAAAGCTGCGTGCCAAGGAGATCAAGGCGACCGAGATCGCCGACGCCTATATCGCGGCGATCGAGCGAGCCAATCCTGCGATAAACGCCTATGTGGTGACGACACCCGAGAAGGCCCGGGACATGGCCAAGGCCTCGGATGCGAAACTCGCGAAGGGCGAGGGCGGGGCGCTGGAAGGCATTCCCCTCGGCATCAAGGACCTGTTCGCTACGGAAGGCGTGCACACCCAGGCTTGCAGCCATGTGCTCGACGGTTTCAAGCCGCGCTACGAGTCGACGGTGACGGCCAATTTGTGGGCCGACGGCGCAGTCATGCTGGGCAAGCTCAATATGGACGAGTTCGCGATGGGCTCGTCCAACGAGACTTCCCATTATGGCCCGGTGGTCAATCCGTGGCGCGCGAGAGGCTCGAACGCCGATCTGGTACCCGGCGGCTCGTCCGGCGGTTCGGCTGCCGCCGTCTCCGCGTTCCTTTGCGCGGGGGCGACCGCGACGGATACTGGCGGCTCCATTCGCCAGCCTGCGGCTTTTACCGGAACTGTCGGCATCAAGCCGACCTATGGCCGTTGCTCGCGTTGGGGGATCGCGGCCTTCGCGTCTTCGCTCGACCAGGCCGGTCCCATCGCTCGCGATGTCCGCGATGCGGCGATCCTCCTGCGTTCGATGGCGTCGGTGGACCCCAAGGACACCACCTCCGTCGACCGCCCGGTACCCGACTATGAGGCAGCGCTCGGCCGTTCCGTCAGGGGTATGAAGGTCGGCATTCCGAAAGAGTACCGCGTGGAAGGCATGCCGGAGGAAATCGAGGCGCTCTGGCAAAAGGGCATCGCCTGGCTCAAGGACGCCGGCGCCGAAATCGTCGATATCTCGCTGCCCCACACGAAATACGCGCTTCCGGCCTATTACATCGTCGCGCCTGCGGAGGCGTCGTCCAACCTCGCCCGGTATGACGGTGTACGCTACGGGCTCAGGGTGCCGGGCAAGGACATTGTCGAGATGTACGAGAACACGCGCGCCGCCGGCTTCGGACGCGAGGTGAAGCGACGCATCATGATCGGCACGTATGTGCTTTCTGCAGGGTACTATGACGCCTACTACCTGCAGGCGCAGAAGGTGCGGACGCTGATCAAGCGCGATTTCGAGCAGGTGTTCGATGCGGGCGTGGACGTCATCCTGACGCCGGCTACGCCATCGGCGGCTTTCCGCATCGCCGACCAGGACATGGCTGCCGATCCGGTTAAGATGTACCTCAACGACATCTTCACGGTGACGGTAAACATGGCCGGCCTGCCAGGCATCGCCGTTCCAGCTGGTCTGGATGCGAATGGACTTCCGCTTGGCCTCCAACTCATAGGAAAACCCTTTGAGGAAGAGACGCTGTTCCAGACCGGCCATGTGATCGAACAAGCGGCGGGAACGTTCCAGCCGGCGAAGTGGTGGTAGGCAGAGAAGGGGATACCGATCTTCCTGCCACGCGATGGGAGCTGGTCGACCGACTTGTGTCTGAGATGGTTCGCCTGCGGGGGCCGTTGCGCATCTCGGTGCGCCAGACGACTGACGGCCTTGGCATCCATATCCCGCCTTCGCGCCAGGTCGCGCCAATCCTTTTCATCATATTCTGGCTATGTGGCTGGGCAGTCGGTGAGTATTTTGCCATCGGCGAGCTGGCCAGCAGTGGCTTTGGGTTCCCCGGCATATTCATCCTTGTCTGGCTGATCCCGTGGACCCTGGCCGGGGCGGGCTGCGTATGGGTCATTCTCTGGCAGTTGTTCGGGACTGAAAATCTCTATTTCACGGCCGGGGCTCTGGTTCGGGAATGGCGTCTTCTTTTCCAGGGACGCCGACGCGTCGTGATGGCCAGCGAAATCATGTCGGTGAAGGTGGATGGCCCGGGGGGCGATGTGGCGGGTCTGGGCACGATCAAGGTGGAGACGACCGGAAAGTCCATGCGTATCGGCAGCGGCCTCGATCACAACGAAGCGGAATTTGTGGCCAGCCTCATCCGCGGTCAGGCGGAAGCCGAGCACGAGCGCAGCGGGACGTAGCGTTGGCGCCTGTTGTTCCGGGCATCTGCCTTCCGGTTGTGTTGGGTTGCAATCCGGAAAGCTCCCGTACTAAGGGATAGGCCCACTACCGGTCAGCGCTGCGGGGAGCCACGATTTGCCGCCGATATCCGAGAGCCGCAAGCGCATCCTGGTAACCGGCGGGGCGGGTTTTCTAGGCTCTCATCTGATCGACCGTCTTCTGGCCCAGGGGCATGAGGTCATCTGCGTCGACAACTTATTCTCATCGACCAAGCGCAACATCGACCATCTGCATGCTAATCCACGCTTCGAATTCATGCGGCACGATGTGTGTTTCCCGCTCTATGTGGAGGTCGACGAGATTTACAATCTCGCCTGTCCGGCTTCTCCGATCCACTACCAGCACGACCCGATCCAGACCCTCAAGACCTCGGTGCATGGCGCAATCAATATGCTGGGGCTCGCCAAGCGGCTTAAGTGCAAGATCCTGCAGGCATCCACCAGCGAGGTTTACGGCGACCCGACCATTCATCCGCAGGTCGAGGAGTATTGGGGCAACGTCAATCCGATAGGACCGCGTGCCTGCTACGACGAGGGAAAGCGCGCAGCCGAGACGCTGTTCTTCGACTATCACCGCCAGCAGGGCGTGCCGATCAAGGTCATGCGCATATTCAACACCTATGGCCCGCGCATGCATCGCCAGGACGGTCGCGTCGTGTCGAATTTCATCGTACAGGCACTGCTGGGCGAGCCGATCACGATCTATGGCGATGGCAGCCAGACGCGGTCCTTCTGCTACGTCGACGACCTTCTCGACGGTATGATGAGACTTATGGCGAGCCCGGCGGAAGTCATCGGCCCGATCAACATAGGCAACACGCGCGAGTTCGCCATTCTGGACCTTGCTCGTCTCGTCATTGAGATAACCGGCTCGCGCTCGCAGATTGTGAGCAAACCATTGCCGGGCGACGACCCCAGACAGAGGCAACCTGACATCACGAAGGCTCGCGAAACGCTCGGTTGGGAGCCGAAGGTGCCATTGCGTGAGGGATTGCAGAAGACAATCCCCTACTTCCGGGACATTCTCGCCGACGAGGTACTGGCCAGCAAGGAACAGCCTGCCCTATAGTCCGGTGCGTTGGGACAGGCAGGCGGACGAGGCTGGAATGAACGACTTCTCCTTTCTTTTTTATGCCTCCAAAGTCTTCTGGTTCCTGATCCAGCCAATCAACCTCGTGCTCGTGCTGCTTGTCCTATCGATCCTGATGGGATGGTTCGGATGGCGCAGGCTGAGTGGCTCGGCGCTCGTCCTGACCTTTCTTATCCTTCTGCTCGCAGCATGGACCTCGCTCGGCGCGCTCATGCTGAACCCGCTGGAGGAGCGCTTCTCGCGGCCTGAAACCGCTCCTGACAATGTGGCCGGGATCATCGTGCTCGGCGGGGGGCTGGAGGGGGCGATCAACCTGGCCCGTGGCGGCTACGACATCAACAGCGGCGGTGATCGCTACCTAGAGGCGGCGGTCCTCGCACGGCGCTATCCCGATGCTAAAATCGTGGTGTCGGGCGGGACCGGGACTGCCGTGCTGGAGGGCGAGGGCGACGCCGATACTTCGGTCAGACTGTTCACCGCGCTTGGCATCCCCCAAGACCGTCTCGTTCTTGAGCCCGATTCACGCAATACCTACGAGAATGTCGAAAACATCCGGAAGATGATCGAGCCCGGTCCTGACGAGACATGGCTTCTGGTAACGTCAGCATTCCATATGCCGCGCTCGGTGGGTCTTTTTAGAAAGGCCGCGTTCCCGGTAACGCCGTGGCCGGTGGACTACCGTACCTCCGGCCGCGAAGGCGTCGGCTTCATGCGGGACAACCCGACCGATGCGCTTGCCACGACCACGATGGCGATCCGCGAGTGGCTAGGTCTTATCGGTTACAAGTTCACTGGGCGGATAGATTCGGTGTTTCCCGGACCTTTGGACTGAGCTTATCAGACATTGAGAACCGCCTTGCGTGCTTCCGAGAAGAACTGGCGGCGCAATAGAACGGCGAAGATGAACAGGGTCGTGAGCGCGAATACGATCGGGCCGATGAACCAGCCCAGATAGCCGATCGAAAAGAATATGCCGCGAAGGCCTGCATTAAAGTGCTTGCCGGCCAGAACGTTCATGCGCGCGGCCCGCTGTACGGCTTTTTCGGTTTCCCCGGCATGCTCGTGTTCGTCCTTATGCGTGGGGACCGCGCCAATCAGGATCGAGCAATAGTTGAAGAGACGGTAGGACCAGCCGAACTTGAAAAAGGAATAGGCGAGGATGAGAATCAGGCCCATGACCTTGATCTCGAAAACGGGCCGGTTCGCCGCGGCTGAAAGCGGGAGGTCGCCCAGTACGTTAAGCACCCGGTCGCTCGAGCCGATCAGTGCAAAGCAGCCGCCGATCGCGATCAGGGCACTCGAGCCGAAAAATGCGGTGCCCTGCTGGAGACCAAGCATGATCGACGTATCGATCATGCGCAGCTCGCGCCGCGCCATCGTGCGCATCCAGGCTTCCCGCTGAACATTCATGGCGGTGGACAGTGAAACCCGGTTGCCGATCACGCCAGCGACAGCCAGCCCGTGGATCGCCCACATGGCGATGAAGAAAAAGAGTGCTGTCAGGTCGGCGGTAGACAAGAGCATCGAGGCTTGTTTCCTGCATCCGGAAGCGCTCACTATATACGCAATGTCGCGGCGGGATCATCCGAAGTCGGCAGGCGCGAAGCGACAGATGTGAAAACAGCCGAGACAGAGATGTGTCTGGGCTTGGCGGCATGAGGTTGTGAAGTGTTTCTTTCGGTATTCGACCTCTTCAAGATTGGCATTGGTCCATCAAGCTCGCACACGATGGGACCGATGACGGCGGCAGCCCGTTTTCTGGAAGAGATCAGTTCCGGCGACTGGCCTCGTCCTGCCGGAGCAAAGGTCTCGCGGCTTTCGGTGAGCCTGCATGGTTCCCTCGCCTATACCGGCGTCGGCCACGGTACAGACAGGGCAGTCATCCTTGGACTGGCCGGAGAAACCCCTCAGACGGTCGATCCGGACAAGAGCGATGAAATCGTTGCGGGCATTGTGACTTCCAGACACGTGGCGCCGCCCGGCCATCCACCTTACCGTTTCGATCCAGCAACGGATCTTCTCCTCGACAGGAAGACCCCTCTGACCGGCCATGCCAACGGGATGGCATTCAGCGCCCACGACGCGGACGACCGCATTCTTCTGAAGCGGATTTACTATTCGATTGGAGGCGGCTTCGTCGTTTCCGACGAGGAACTGCAGAAGCTGAAGGCAAAGGGTCCGGAGAAGCCTTCGAAGCGCGTTCCATATCCGTTCAGGAATGCCGCCGAGATGCTCACGATGGCGAAAAAGAGCGGACTTTCGATAGCTGAGATGAAGCGGGTCAACGAGGAAGTGCATCTAGGTCGGGAAAGCCTTGACGAGGGGCTGGATGCAATCTGGAGTGCAATGCGGGGCTGTATAGAAAGGGGACTGTCGCAGGACGGGATCATGCCTGGAGGCCTGAAGGTGCGCCGCCGCGCCCGTGCACTGCACGACAAGCTGAATGACGACTGGCAGACCAACAGGCCCAACCCGCTGCTGGCAAACGACTGGTTGTCTGTCTACGCGATGGCGGTCAACGAAGAAAACGCCGCAGGCGGCAGGGTCGTAACGGCGCCAACCAACGGCGCGGCGGGCACGCTTCCCGCAGTGCTTCGATACTGGCTGCATTTCTATCCCGAGGCCGACGAGCAGAGTGTTCGCGATTTTCTGCTGACCGCAGCAGCCATTGGCGGGATCATCAAGAACAACGCATCCATCTCCGGAGCGGAGGTGGGGTGCCAGGGGGAGGTGGGCTCGGCCTCAGCGATGGCGGCAGCAGGCCTTTGTGCAGTCATGGGTGGCACCCCGGAACAGGTGGAAAACGCAGCTGAGATAGCACTGGAGCACCATCTGGGCATGACCTGTGATCCGGTCGGCGGACTTGTTCAGGTTCCCTGTATCGAGCGCAACGCCCTTGGTGCGGTCAAGGCCGTGACGGCTGC
This sequence comes from Rhizobiaceae bacterium, assembly GCA_019635775.1. Taxonomy (GTDB): domain Bacteria; phylum Pseudomonadota; class Alphaproteobacteria; order Rhizobiales; family Rhizobiaceae; genus Mesorhizobium_K. Next base: position 738,962 of record JAHBYU010000001.1, read on the forward strand.
GTCGCTTGCCATCAAGGGCGATGGCACGCACTTCGTGCCGCTTGATGCTGCAATCGAGACGATGCGCCAGACCGGCATCGACATGAGCGAGAAGTATAAGGAAACCAGCCTCGGCGGGTTGGCCGTCAATGTCGTGGAATGCTGAGGACGAGCAGGGTGCCGGGGCTCAGTCCGTTTCCAGGCTCTCGTTGACCGCATTGGCATCAGTAGCCAGCACCTCGACATCCTGATTGCGTCCGCCCTGCACGGTAAAGTCGCGCTGGTAGATGCGTTCCTTGTTCTTCGCCACGATAGTGTAGTCGCCTTCGGCCAGAACAAGAGATGCAAAGGCACCCACGACCTCGCGGACCGGATCGCCGGAGCCGGACAGAATCGACCATGAGGTGTCGGCAATCGCTTCGCCGCCAGCCTCCCGGACCAGCTTGAAGGTTATTTCGGCCGCCTTGTGCTCGACGGTCGCCTCGGTCAGTTTACCGGCCTCGACATGGATGTCCGAGCGAATGACCGCGTTGACCGTGCCGTAGGTTGATACGACGTGGTAGGTGCCTGAGTTCAGCCGTACGACCGTGTTCGGGCTGACATCGGGGATGATCAGCGCGCGTTCACCGTTGGAATCCGCGCTCGCCTCGTAAATGGAGAATTTGAGCTTGGCTGACGGGATACGAACGCCAGCGGCCAGCACTGCGTCAAGTTTCAGTCCCCCTGCATCGAGGACCAGATTTTCGTTCTTGCTTTCGCGGCCGACAGTTATGCGCTTGGTGGCGCCGGCGCGGCCGTAGGACGCATGCACGAGGTATCCGCCGGGCGCGAGCTGGAACGAACTGGTGCCGCCTTGCGACGAGGCGATGAGCGGCAGCTTTCCATCCGGGCCCGCTTCCTGCGCGAAGACCCGCCACACAAGCCCTCGGGAAATGTCCTTGCCGTCTTCCGTAAGCTTGGCGGAAAGGGTGATTTCCCCGCCTCCGCCGAGCGCAAGGGATGTGGAGGGATCGGTGGCGGGCGCGAAACTGGATATGGAAGGAAGGTTCAGTTCCGTTGCGGGGTCGCCTGCTTCCTGCGCGCTCACGAGGGCGGGCAGGGCCGTAAAGAATACGGCCGTTGCGCAAACGACGAAAAGACGTCTTATCCCTCCGATCATGCTTGCGTTGAACCCCAACCCGGTGGCAATTTCAAGGCCAATTCTCCGGCCCGGCCGGGAAGGCGTGGCTGTTTCCCGTCGCGCCGCCAATTCAACCCAGCCAAAGCCCGCAATTTCGCGCTGCGCTCAAGCCAAAACAATCCGGAGTGATACGTTGGCCTCGACAGTCCTCGACCACCTTTTGACCCGCAGCTCGGCGCCAATTCATGAACTGAAGGAGCCGGCGCCGTCCGATTCGGAAATCACGACGATTCTGACGGCCGCCAGTCGCGTGCCGGACCATGGCAAGCTCGCGCCGTGGCGATTCATCCTGTATCGCGGCGATGCGCGCGCGCGGGTGGGGGAAGAGCTTTTGCAGCTTGCGGAGAAGCGTGAAGGGCCGCTGCCCGAAGGGCGCCGCCAGCAGGAGTTGACACGCTTTTCGCGCGCTCCACTCGTGATCGGCGTGATTTCCAGCCCCAAGGAGCATCCGAAAATCCCGGAGTGGGAGATGTTCCTCTCGGGCGGCGCTGCGGCGATGAATCTTGTTCACGCCGCCAATGCGCTCGGCTACGCCACCAACTGGATCACCAACTGGTACTCGGATACGCCAGAGGGACGTGCGTTGCTCGGGCTTGCCCCAGCTGAACGGGTCGTGGGCTTCGTTCACATCGGGACGTTTGACGGCACGCCGCTCGAACGTCCGCGCCCGGACGTTTCCGCGCTCTGGTCAGACTATGCCGGGCCCTGGAAGGGCTGAGAGGGCTCATCCTTTTTCTTCACAGGGCACGACGCGCAATGCCGCGCGGCGCATGGCCGGGGTCGCTGCCCTTGCAAGGAGTTCACGCTCGCGCCGCGCCTGTTCCGGCTGGTAGAGCACTGCTTCAAGGTGGATCCGCCTTTCGCCATCCAATATCAAGGACTGCCCTTCGGTCAGCCCAAGCAGGCCAAGGCCCACGGGTGTCGTGATCGGGAGAAAAAGCCCGGTCGGCGAATTCATGCGGTCATGGCTCAGGATGCGGCTGTCCGGTTCTCCTCCGTTCACGCGATAGGTGACCCGGCTGCTCAATGTGGCAACGCCGGCCGGCACATCATCGTGGAACATGATGGTCGCCGAAGCGATCTTGCGGCGCAGCAGCCACGCAATCGGACTTTCGGATTCCATACAGCGTTCGAGCATTACCTCAAGGATGGTGAAGTCCTTGGTCGTCAATATGCAGGCATCGTCACGCATTGCGCTTCTCCTTCGGCCAACTGGCGGGCCGGTGGTTTGATCTGGAGAAGTCCCCCTGTGCCGTGGTTTACGGCGCAGGGGTCACATGCATGCGATGAGAGAACCTCCGTAAAGTGCGAGGCGGCAACGGGACGTCATGACGCGCGCTGCAAAGGCGTGTCCGACGGCCCGGCCTCGACGCTCTCCACCTTGAGGCGGCGGACGCGTCCATCACGGGCCTCCCATTCCATCGACTGTCCCCGCGCAAGGCCGATCAATGCCGTGCCGATCGGGGTGAGGATGGAAATCTTGCCGGCTGCGATGTCGGCTTCAGCGGGAAATACCAGCGTGACCTGGCGAACCTCCCCGGTATCAGTGGAATAGCTCAGCGACGAGCCCATACGCACGACATCCTTCGGGAGGCGGGCCTCGGTAACGATGCGAGCACGGTCGAGTTCGCCCAGAAGTTCTTCGGAAATGTCCGGAGATCTTGTGGCCACGGATTGCGCGAGGCGCGACAACTTCTCGTGGTCGAGCTGGGTGATCGTAATTTGCGGCTTGCGCCGCGTTGTTGCTGCAGAGTTCATATCTTGCCTCATTGCGATCCGTCCGCGATGCGGACCGGAGCCGAACAGATCTTTGATGACTGTCGCTTTGAAGGCGTCGTGTTGCCATTATCGGGCATGTTGCCCGCATTTTTTTCGGCCTTCGCGCCCCTCGGCCGGGCGCGACACGACCGGACCGGGGGTCAGTTGCCCGCGATAGGGCAAACCCTGTTCAGAAGCTTGATGTGGCGTTCCGTGTAGCTCATGCCGTGAGACATGGGAAAATTCGCCGGTGCTGTCAAGGACAGCGCCATTTGGCCGCGGCGATCAGCTTGTTGGTGCGATCGATGCTGCCCGCGCGAGCAGGCGCTCGGCGCGTTTCAGGTGGGGGATATCGTACATGCGCCCATTCACCGCCAAAACGCCGGGACTGCCGGCCGCAGCGAAGGCCTCCACGAGAGTTCGTGCCTCTTCCACGGCTTCGGGCGCGGGCGTGAAGACCTCGTTGATGATCGGAACCTGTGCGGGATGGATCGCAAGCTTTGCAGTAAAACCGTCGCGCGCTGCCTCGATACATTCATCGCGCAAACGGTCGACATCGCGAAAATCGACGTGGACCGTATCGATGGCCGCGACGGCCGCCGCCGATGCAGAGAGCAGCGTGACAGCCCGTGCAAGCCGGAAGACATCGGTATATCGGCCATGTTCGTCGCGCACCGAGCGTGCGCCAATCTCGGCCGAGAGGTCTTCGGCCCCCCATGTCAGGCCCGCAAGGCGGGGACTGCAACCCGCATAGCTCGCGGTCGAAAGTGTCGCCAGGCCGGTTTCGGTAACGATGGGTATGATGCGGATGCTGCCGTCCGGGAGGCCGGCCTCGATCTCTGCGACGCGCAGCTTGACTGAAAGGTGCTGGATATCCTTGCCGCCTTCCGATTTCGGCAGGATGATGCCGTCGGGACCTGCCGCGACAACTGCGGAGAGATCGCCGTCAGTCATTCCCGACTTCAGGTCGTTTACGCGGACATAGATCTGCAGGCCTGCGGGGCGCTCCCGAATGAATTGTGACGCGAGGTCACGCGCCAACGCCTTGTTGGCAGGTGCCACTGAATCCTCGAGATCGACGATCACCACGTCGGCACCTGCCGCAAGACCCTTCTCCAGTTTTCTGGACGAGTCGCCCGGCACGAAAAGCAGGGAGCGCATGAGACGACCTCAGCTTTCGGTCTTTTTGGCAATCATCGCCTGACGGATGCACCTGGCCACGAGCGTGCCCTGCTGGTTGTAGGCGCGATGCTCGAACTCGACGATGCCCCGGTCAGGCCTGGACCGGGACTCGCGCACCGACAAGACCTCCGTCTCCACCCGTATGGTGTCCCCGTGGAAGACGGGTGCGGGAAAGACAGTCTCGGTCATGCCGAGATTGGCGATTGTGGTGCCGAGCGTGGTGTCGTGCACGGAAATGCCGATCATGAGTCCCAGTGTGAAAAGCGAGTTGACGATCGGCTTTCCCCATTCGCTTTTGGCGGCGAAATCGAAATCGATGTGCAATGGCTGAGGGTTCAGCGTCATCACCGAGAAGAGCATGTTGTCGCTTTCGGTGACGGTCTTCGTCAGGCCATGCCTGAAGACGGAACCGACCTGAAAGTCCTCCAGGTGCAACCCTGCCATTCGATCCTCCCGACTTTGCAAACCAATAGGCGCTCGGTGCTGCCCCAGCAACCCGGTTAAGAAACATGGTGAACCAATCGTAAACCATTAGGCGCTAGCGTCCGACTCCTAGCCAGGGGTGTGGCGAGAGGCACGGCAACAATCGATGGTTGTTTCTCATTTCCTGAGATGGGTGAACACGGCAAAGGTGTCCGAGCGCGCAGCAGCAGCAGCGGCGCTGGCGCGTGCCTATGTCCAGCACGACCTCCCATTCGAGGATCGCTGCGCCGCAGAGGGCGCGCTGACTCTGCTGCTGGATGATCCGTCGGCCCGTGTGCGCAAGGCAATGGCGGAGACACTTTCGCTGTCTCATCATGCGCCCCGGCAGGTCGTATCCGCGCTCGCTGCGGACCAGCCTGAGGTCGCTGCCGTCATCCTGGCGCGTTCTCCGCTGCTTTCGGATGCTGACCTCGTCGAGCGTATCGTCAACGGCTCGAAGGCCACGCAGATGCTGGTTGCCGACCGGCCTTACGTATCGATGGAGCTGTCGGCCGCCATTGCGGAAATCGCCGAGGCTGAAGCGTGCAGGGCGCTTATCGAAAATCATGGCGCTGACATCGCATCCCTTTCGTTTCGCCGCATGGCGGAACGGTTCGGGCACCTGGCAAGCCTGCGTGAGGCGTTGATTGCGGATTCTCGTTTGCCCGCCGACTGCAGGCACATGCTTCTGGTCAAGCTGGGCGAGGCGTTGAAGGGCTCGCCGCTGGTGGTTGCCATCATGGGAGAGGCACGCGCCGAGCGTCTGATGAAGGATGCCTGCGTGAAAGCTTCATTGACGCTGATCGATGGAACGGACGCGACCGACTATCCCGCGCTGGTCTCGCACCTGCGTGTACGGGGCGACCTTACCGCGTCTTTCATCGTGCGTGCGATCGCGCACGGCAAGGTCGATTTCTTCGGCGAGGTCATCGGCGCGCTTTCCGGTCAGTCCGAGGAACGGGTACGATCGCTGCTTTCGTCAGGCAGCGACGTTGCCCTGTCAGCAGCATTTCGCAAGGCAGGCCTGCCTGAAACGGTCCATGCCGCGCTGATCCGCGCACTCAAGGTGTGGCGTGAGGTTGCCAACGGCAAGCGACTGGCAGGTGCTCAGGAAGTCTCCTGGCTGATGCTCAAGGAGATTGGCGGCGAGAAGGCGGAGGGCGATCTCGCCGTCCTGCTCAGGTCGATCCACCTCGACGCCTTGCGCGACAACGCGCGTGAGCACGCGCGGGCTATCGCAGCGGCCTGAAGCCTAGCGCGGCCGTGCCCGCAATGCGTGAAAGACCACCGCCGCCACAACGACTGCTCCTCCGGTAATGCTGGCGGCCGGCGGCAGTTCGGACAGAAATATCCAGGCGAACAGAATGGCGAAGGGCACCTCGGCCGAGCCGAGCAGGCCTGCCTCGGAGGCAGATATCAGGCGGGTGCCCTCGGTCCAGAGAATGACCGCGCACGCAAAGGTGAAACCGAAACACAGAAGGCGCCAGACGTCGTGAATGGAAACGGAGAGGGGGTCGACAATCAGCCAACCGGTGCCAAAAAGAATGAATGCCGCGATCGCGCCGACCCACACGACGGGGGTGTCGCGGAACGCACGAATCATGACCATGTAGAGCGCGCTCAGGGCGGTCATTGCCAGCGCCATCAGGTCGCCGAAGAGATTGCCCTGACCCAGTCCCCCGGACACGATGATACCCACGCCGCCGAGACACACCAGAGCCATCGCCAGCGTAATGGGTCTTGGCCTGACACGCAGGAAGAGCCATTCGAGCGCGGCGGCGACGAGAGGGGCTGTTGCATAGATGATCGCGACGTTGGCGACGTAGGTGTTCTTGAACGCCGAGATGAAGGCGAGGGTGGCCAGACATCCCACTGCGACCATCGACCAGCCCTGCCACCCGATGTCGATCCTCAGCCCACTTCGCCCGGACCGCCACAGCACATAGCCGGTCACCAGAATCCCGCCGACCAGGCCCCGCCAGCAAGCGATCGTCCAGGGGTCGGTGGAGATCGACTTTGTGAAGATCCCGGTCATGGCGAAGAACGCAGCCGAGGCCAGCACAAGGCTGACACCCAGGGTTCGCTCGCGGGTGGGGCTGGATAGAATCGAGGCGTCTGCGGACATGCAGGTACAATAGACCACGCTCTGGCCGGCGTACTGTCAGTAAAGCGGCTGGAGCAATCCAAATTCCGCATCGCAGAATCGGCTACCAAGAAGCATGCGCGGATTCAGCGCCAGTCCCGCCTGCGCGGCGTTGCAAGCGCGGTGAAGGCCAGGGCGACCAGCAAGGTGGTAATGCCGACAGTCACGATCCCGGCAGGCGTGATGCGCGCGCTGCCCTGAAGCGAGATGCTTTTGCCTATCTTCAGATTATAGGTGGCCTTGATCTCTTCAGGATGCGTCGGGATATCGTTGTCGCTCGACGGTGCAGTCAAGTCGGCCATTTAAGCGTCCCTGCCCGGAATTGTTGTGACGATCCTTATATATCCAGTACTTCTGCGTCGGCAAATTCCGCACGTTCCTGGATGAAGCGGAAGCGAGCCTCCGGTTTCGTACCCATCAGCGCGTCGACCGACGCCTTTGTCCCCTCGGGATCCGTCTCGTCCACTTCGACGCGCAACAGAGTGCGCCTTTTCGGGTCCATCGTTGTTTCCTTGAGCTGCGCGGCCATCATCTCGCCCAGGCCCTTGAACCGTCCGATCTCGACCTTCCCGCGTCCCGTGAACTCGGTTTTCAGCAATTCATCCTTGTGCGCATCGTTGCGCGCATAGAGCACCTTTCCACCCTGGCTGATCCGGTAAAGGGGCGGAACCGCCATGAACAGATGGCCACCACGGACGAGACTCGGCATCTCCTGATAGAAGAAGGTGATGAGCAGCGAAGCGATGTGTGCGCCGTCGACGTCAGCGTCGGTCATGATGATCACGCGGTCGTAGCGCAAGTCCTCGTCGCGGTATTTGGTGCGCGTGCCGCAGCCCAGCGCCTGAACGAGATCCGAGATCTGCTGGTTGGCGGCAAGCTTGTCGTTCCCGGCGCTGGCGACGTTGAGGATCTTGCCGCGCAGGGGCAGAACCGCCTGGCTTGCGCGATCGCGTGCCTGCTTGGCCGAGCCGCCGGCGGAATCGCCCTCGACGATGAAGAGTTCAGCGCCCTGCGCCGCGCTCTGCGTGCAGTCGGCAAGCTTGCCAGGCAGCCGCAGCTTGCGCACCGCCGACTTGCGGCTGATTTCCTTTTCCTGCCGGCGGCGGACGCGCTCGTCTGCGCGCGCAATCACCCAGTCGAGCAGTTTGGAGGCTTCCTGTGGGTTGTCCGCCAGCCAGTGGTCGAACGGATCGCGTACGGCAGCCTCGACGATGCGGATCGCCTCCATCGTCGCCAGCCGGTCCTTGGTCTGGCCGACGAATTCCGGTTCGCGGATGAAGACGGAGAGCATGCCGGCTGCCGAAATCATCACGTCGTCGCTGGTGACGATGGACGCCCGTTTGTTGCCGATCAGTTCGGCATAGGAACGCAGGCCTCGCAGCAGCACGTTGCGCAGGCCGGCCTCATGCGTGCCGCCTTCATGCGTGGGGATGGTGTTGCAGTAGGAGTTCAGGAAGCCGTCGCCGCCGAACCACGTCACAGCCCATTCCACCGAGCCGTGGCCGCCCTGGCGCTCGCTCTTGCCGGAGAATATCTCGCGCGTGACCTGGAAATCGGAGCCCAGTTGCGCGGCCAGATAGTCCTTCAGCCCGCCGGGGAAGTGGAAGACCGCCTTTTCCGGGGTCTCGTCCTTCTCCTTTAGAAGCCTGGGGTCGCAGTTCCAGCGAATCTCGACGCCACCGAAGAGGTATGCTTTCGATCGCGCCATGCGGTAGAGGCGCGCGGGCTCGAAATGGGCGTTCTTGCCAAAGATTTCGGGGTCGGGGTGGAAGCGTACGCGTGTACCGCGCCGGTTATGCACATCCCCGAGCTGTTCGAGCTTGCCCTGCGGGATGCCGCGCGCAAAACGCATCCTGTAGAGCTGGCGCGCGCGCGCCACTTCGACTTCGAGCGTGTCGGACAAAGCGTTCACGACGGATACGCCGACGCCATGAAGTCCACCGGACGTCTCATAGACCTTCGAGTCGAACTTGCCGCCGGCATGCAGCGTGCACATGATGACTTCGAGAGCCGACTTCTTCGGGAATTTCGGATGCGGATCGACCGGGATGCCGCGTCCGTTGTCGGTGACGGTCAGGAACCCGTCGGCTGAAAGCTCGACCTCGATGAACGTCGCGTGGCCCGCAACCGCCTCGTCCATCGAGTTGTCGATCACCTCGGCGAAAAGGTGGTGCAGGGCTTTCTCGTCGGTGCCGCCGATATACATGCCGGGACGCCGCCGCACAGGCTCAAGACCTTCCAGAACCTCGATGTCAGCCGCCGAATAGCCTTCGCTGCCGTCCTTGGCAGAAGCGCCGGATTGGGCGCTGCGCTTGGCCGCCGCCTGCAGGATCGGGTCAAGCGGGCGGGATACCGAACGGGGCGCGGGTTTGTCCGAGCGGGAAAAGAGGTCGTCTCTGTCGTCCATTGAATACCAGCTTGGCTCTGCGAATCAGTCTAGATACTGCCATGCCTGCTATGCCGAGGAACAGGGTTCACGTTCCGTTCGGTCAGCGCAGTCGGGGGATCATCCGGACGAACGCCAGGGCAATAAGGCCGATTGTAGGCAGCCACAAGGCGACAAGGCCGATTTCTCCATAGGCTATCACCCCGCTGACCACACCGCTGATCATCCCAATCCAAAGCAGCAGGAAAGGCAGCCAGCCCCAGGGGCCGCCACCCTGGAACGCGGCGACGATCGTCTGGCCCAGCTTCACAAGATTGCCCGTCATATAGGTCACGGCCATGCCGCCCTGGCCGGTTCGAAGCACGGTGTTCATGGCACCCATGACGAACGGTGTGGCAAGAACCGCGACATTTTCCAGCTTCATGGCTGAAACCGCTGCGGCGAGACCCAGAAGCGCTGCGAGGACGAGAAGTCCAAGCGAACTGGAAAAGCGCTGTTCCATCAGCGTCCCGGCGACGACGCCGGCCACGAAAAGTCCGATCAGCGAAGCTGGAAGCACCGCGCCGGCCAGACCATCCGGAAGCGCGGACGCCATCTGGGTGGTGTTTCCGCTCATGAACGCGACGAAATAGCCGCCAAGATGCATGAACCCCAGCGCGTCGACGAACCCCGCCAGGAAGGAAAGACCGACAGCAATGGCAATCCGCGCGATCATGCAAAACGGTTGGTAAGTTGAACCTAAAGCAGCACGTCAGTTCAAACCATTCGATAACCAACAAAGCCGAAATGGAACACCCGCAGCCCCGCAGATTCCTGAATCTTTAACAAAGCCCGCTAGCCTGACGCCAATAACAAGAACAGGAATGCAGGGGTTTAGGTTGCGGGGTAAGGCTGTCACCATGATCGGAATCGCCGCCGTTTTCGGCGCGATCTCGATCTTTGCCGCGGATCTATGGATCAAGAGCGCCGGGAATCAGCGCATCGATCCGATCGAGGTCAGCGTTCCTGTGCCGGATGTGCCCAAGGTGGCGTTCGGCAGGATCGTGGTTGCGTCCGCGCCGCTGCGTTTCGGCATGGCGCTCGACCGCACGCAGCTCAGCGAAATCCCCTGGCCGCAGGACAGCCTGCCGGACGGCGCTTTCGGTTCGATCGAGGAACTGTTCGCCGACGGTACGCGGGTCGTCCTGTCCCCGATCGAGACGAGCGAGCCGGTGCTGCTGGCGAAGCTGTCCGGCGCGAACGGACGTGCGACACTCTCCAACCTTCTTTCACCCGGCATGAGGGCCGTCACGATCCGTACCGACGAAATCGCAGGCGTTGGCGGTTTCATCACGCCAGGTGATCGCGTCGACATCCTGCTTACACGCGATGCGGGCGCAATTCAGGAGGTGTCGGGCAACGCTTCCGGCGCTGCGGGCTCCACGATCGCTACGGAGGTTGTGGTTGAGAACGCCAGGGTGCTGACCGTCGGGCAGGGCGCGGATGAGCGCCAGACCAGTCCGCAGGTCGTGGGATCGGTGACGGTGGAAGTCGGCATCGACGGGGTGAAGAAAATCGCTCTCGCGCGCAACATCGGCCAACTTTCGCTCTCGTTGCGCTCGGCAGCCGATGTGGGTGCTGCCGGCGACGGATTGACGACCATTTCCTCGTTTGGCGGCTCTGTGGCCAGTGGGGCTGCCGACGTTGTCAGTTCGATCTTCGATGCAGCTACAGCCGAGCCGGAAGGGCCGAAATTCAAGACGGTAATCGTGACGCGCGGCCTGCAGCCGCAAAGCTACCAGGTGGTCAAGCCGGAACGGCAGGCTGCGCCCGGTGCGATCAGGCAAACCGAAGACTTGAACTGAAACCCGGCGGGACACCGGGATTGGGGATAAAGACCATGATTGAGGGGACACAAAAGAGAGAGCGACGCATTCTGCATGCGATGGTGGCATCGCTGATGGCCGCGTCGATCGCTCTTGCAGGATTGATTGCGGCGACGTCGGCATCGATGGCGAGCGACGTCATCCGCATCTCGGCCAACAAGACGACATCGCTGAAAATCGCCAAGGGCAAGCCCAGGACGATCAAGACCAGCGTACCGTTCTACGAGATCGTTCTCGGCGATCCCGAGGTAGCCAACGTCAATCCGCTGACCGATGATTCCTTCTATGTGCTGGGCAACAACCTCGGTACCACCGGGATCGCACTCTTCGACGAGAACAAGCAACTTGTCGGCACAGTCGATATCGAGGTTACGCTCGACACCGACCGCCTGGCGTCCACGATCCGCAGCAGCGTGCCGGGGGGCGAGGACATCCAGGTCAGTTCGGCCAATGGGCGCGTGGTGTTGTCCGGCTCGGCCAATGATCAGGTTGCAGCCGACAAGGCTTCCAAGATCGCATCGAACTTCTCAGGCGAGGAAACCGTCATCAACTCGGTCAACATCTCGTCTTCGCAACAGGTGCAGCTCAACGTCCGTTTCGTCGAGATCAATCGCGAGGTTGGCCAGGAATTGGGCACCAAGATCGGCGTGCGCTATCTCGGTTCGTCGGGAGGTGTGTCCTTCAACTCGAATCCGGCCGCCTCGACCAATGCGCCGGCAGGACAGATCATCGGGGCGCTGCTGACCAATGGCTGGACGATCGACGTCGCGATCAAGGCGCTGGAGGATCGTGGACTGGCGCGCCGCCTTGCCGAGCCGAACCTGATTGCGCGTTCCGGCCAGAAGGCGAGTTTTCTTGCGGGCGGCGAGGTTCCGATCCCCGTGGCGGAGGACGATGGCGTCATCACGGTCGACTACAAGAAGTTCGGCGTCGGGCTCGATTTCACGCCCACCGTGCTCGCCGATGGACTGATATCGCTGGATATCGCGCCGGAGGTTTCTTCCGTCGACCGCTCGCAGTCCTACAGCGTGGGCAACATCTCGTTGCCGGGCTTCGTTGTGCGCCGCGCGCAGACGTCAGTAGACCTGAAGAGCGGCCAGAGCTTCATGATGGCAGGTCTTCTGCAAACCGAAAACGACATGATCCAGCAGCGCGTACCGGGCCTCGGCAAACTACCGGTACTTGGGCCGCTTTTCTCCTCGAAAGCCTATCAGCGCCGCGAGACCGATCTGGTGATCATCATCACGCCCTATCTGGTCAAGCCGATCGACCCTTCAAAGAAGATGCGCGAGCCGACCGATGCGACAGTGCCGGTTAGCGCCGTCGATTACTTCCTCGGCAACGCCGAGGAGGTCAGGGTCTCGGATGCCGGCACACCGGTGGCGCGCAGGGGCGGATCTGCGGCGCAGGTCGGTTCCGGCCATATCCTCGACCTGCAGTGAAGGACGTCAGGATGCGTACAGCTCTCAAACTCGCAGTTGTTGCCGGCCTTGCCGGGCTTGGCTCCGGGTGCATGACGGAATCCCGGCGGCAGGCTGACGGCCTGACCGATGGCGCAGGTGACGCCATTGCCGCCAACACGGTCATGCAGATGGTCGATCCCTGGCCGTACGGCGTGCAGGACACGCGGCTTCAGGTTCCGGCAGACCGGGGAACGAGCGCCAGCAGCCCGGATGGGTCTGCCAGCGCCAAGCCGTCGCAGACAACCGGCAGCAGCAGCAACTGATCGCGGACAACGAGTATGGCAAATTCCACCAAGAGGATCGTTCTTGTCTCTACGGACAAGACCTTTGTCCAGGACAGCAAGGCGGCTTTTGCATCGTCGGATCTTATCCGCCTCGCGACCGTCGACAAGAACGTGGTCGAGTTGCGCGGCGAAATCCAGGAAGCCGACTGCGACGCCGTCATCATCGACATGGACGCGGCGAAACTCGAAGAGATCGAGGCCTTGCAGCGTATCACGCGCCGGCTGGAGGGCAGGGCGCCGATCCTCGTGGTGACGCAGGAATTCAACGCCGCCGCCGTTCGTATTCTCGTGCAGTTGCAGGTCGCCGATTTCCTGGTGAAGCCACTCACGACCGCTGATCTGGTCCGATCATGCCTCCGTGTCCTGCAAGGCAAGGGACGTGAGCAGAATTCGGAGTCGCAAATCTACACCTTCATGCCGGCTGCCGGAGGCGTGGGCTGCACGACGCTGGCGCTCCAGACAGCGTTCCAGCTTCATCATTCGGTGACGCGTGGCGCGTCGACCTGTGTCGTGGATTTGAATTTTCAGCAGGGTGCATGCGCGGAATATCTCGATCTCGAGCCGCGCTTCGACATCACCGAAATCGAGAACCAGCCTGAGCGTCTCGACCGGCAGCTTCTCGACGTGATGTTGTCGAAACATGCCAGCGGCCTTTGCGTTCTTGCGGCGCCGACCCGCCCGTCGGAAATGAGATCTTTCAACGCCGATGTGGTCGTGCGCATGCTCGATCTGGTCTCCGCCTATTTCGACAATGTTGTCATCGACATGCCGCGCACGTGGTTCCCCTGGACGGAAACCGTTCTGCTCGGGTCTAACAAGCTCTACATCGTGACCGAAATGACAGTGCCCTGCCTGCGGCACACGCAGCGCTTGATCCAGGCGATCTACGAGACGGTCGGAAAGGAAGTGAAGCCGAACGTCATCGTCAACCGCTTCGAGCAGCGCATGTTCGATAACGGGGTGAAGCAGGCGGACGTCGAGGAGATTCTCGGCGACCATTTCGTGGGCGGAATTTCCAACAACTACCGGCTGGTGCGCGAGGCGGTCGACCGCGGCGTGCCGCTGCATGAAGTGGACGCGAACGCCAACGTCATCAACGACCTGAAGCGGATCATTTTGCCGGAGGAAGACGTTGCGGGCCCGAAGAAGCGCTCTTTCCTCGACCTTGGACGTAGCCTGTGGAGGAAATCGGCATGAGCGTCAGCCGCTTCTCTGCGCTGAAGAATCGGGACGCTAGGCCGACCGTTCTTTCCGAGGTCGCTCCTGTGGCTCATCAGGGTGTCGTCATTCCGACGACACGCAGGGCGCAGCCTCGGGCAGATCTCGCGCCAAAGGCCTCCAACAAGGTTGTCGATGCGCGCGCGCGTCTCCATCGTATGCTGATAGAGGAGATCAATCTCGTCGCGCTGGAGCGTTTGCCGAAGGACGAGATGCGTCGTCAGGTTCACGAGTTCGTCTCTGAGAAGACCCGGCACGAGCGCATGGCGATCAACGTTGCCGAACTGGAGGCGCTGGTCGATGACATTGTGGATGAGATGGTGGGTCTGGGACCGCTTGAACCGCTACTCAAGGATCCCGAGATCAACGACATCCTGATCAACGGACACCAGAACTGCTTTGTCGAGCGCAAGGGCAAGCTCCAGCAGGTCCATATCCCATTCAAGGACGAGGCGCATCTGCTGCGCATCATCAACAAGATCGTTTCGGCGGTCGGACGGCGTGTGGATGAAAGCCAGCCGATGGTCGACGCGCGCATGCTGGACGGTTCGCGCTTCAACGCCGCGATCCGTCCCGTTGGCGTCGATGGCCCACTGGTTTCGATCCGCAAGTTTTCCAAGAACAAGCTCGGTCTGCACAAGCTCGTCGAGTTCGGTGCGATCCCGCAAAACGTTGCCGAAGTGCTGGCGGCGGCAGTCCATGCGCGCAAGACCACGATTATCTCAGGCGGCACCGGCACGGGCAAGACGACAATGCTGAACGCCTTGTCTGCCTTCATCCCCGAAGACGAACGCCTGATCACCATCGAGGATGCGGCCGAACTACAGCTTCAGCAGCCGCATGTGGCGCGCATGGAAACGCGCCCCGCGAACATCGAGGGTCACGGCGAGCTAAAGCAGCGCGACCTTGTGAAGAACGCGCTTCGCATGCGCCCGGATCGCGTCATTCTCGGCGAGTGTCGTGGCGAGGAGGCCTTTGACATGCTGCAGGCGATGAACACCGGCCACGAAGGGTCGATGGCGACCATCCACGCCAACACCCCGCGCGATGCGATCAGCCGCCTTGAGCAGATGCTCGGCATGACCGGTATGCCGATGACGGTGCAGTCGATCCGCAGCCAGATTGCAAGCGCCATCGACGTGATCGTTCAACTGACGCGGCTTTCCGATGGCCGCCGCAAGGTGACCAGCGTCGCCGAAGTCACCGGCATGGAGGGCGATGTCATCCAGATGCAGGAGATTTTCCGGTTCGTGCGTACCGGCATGGAAGCGGATGGCAAAATCCTCGGTCATTTCGAAGCCACCGGCATCAGGCCCCGCTTTCTCGAAGATATGCGCGCCATGGGCATCGAGTTCCCTGGTAAGTATTTCGAGCCGGGCAGGCCGTTGGAGTAGCCATGAGCGGTATGCTCTACGTCGTTTACGCAGGAGCTGCGCTCTTCGGCATCATGATAGCCGAGGCGCTCTACCTGCTTTATGCGGGCCAGAAAGATCGCCGCGCCGCCATCAACCGGCGTGTCAAGCTGCAGGAAAAAAAGATCAGCCAGGAGCAGGTGCTTATCCAGTTGCGCAAGGAACGTGGGCTTGACGGTCGCTCCTTCCTGTCGCTGGAGTCGCTGAAGAAATTGCGGGTGCAGTCCGGTATCATCATGCCGATGCCGAGGTTCCTCACCATCACTTCCGGCGTCGCGCTGGCAATGGTCGCCACTGCGGCCCTCTATGGGTTGCCGCTGCTTTTCGCGTTTCTGGTGTTTCCATTCCTCTGCTTTGTCCTGCCGGTCCAGGTGCTGAAATTCAGGCGGGGCCAGCGGCACAAGGCGTTCGGCATCCAGCTGCCCGAGGCGCTGGAACTGATCACGCGAAGCCTGAAGGCCGGTCATCCCGTGCCGGTGGCGATCGGCATGGTGTCGCGCGAGATGCCAGACCCGATCGGCAGCGAGTTCGGCGTCGTAGCGGACGAGGTGACCTACGGGTCAGACCTCGTTTCTGCGCTGCACAATCTTTATGAGCGCGTTGGCCATGAGGACCTGCCCCTCTTCGTGACCGCGGTGTCGATCCAGAACTCGTCGGGCGGCAATCTGCGCGAGATACTGGACGGTCTGTCGACGACCATCCGCGAGCGCGGCAAGCTGAAGCGAAAGGTGCGCGCGATCTCGACCGAAGGGCGCATGTCCGCCTACATCCTGACTGCCGTTCCCTGCCTGCTGGGCGTTGGCATCATGGTGCTGATGCCCAGCTTCTACAACGACGTCTGGAATGAACCGATGACCTGGTACCTGCTGGGGGGATCGGTGGCCTGGCTCATGCTGGGCAATGCGATGATGTTCAAGATGGCGAGCTTCAAGTTCTGAGATGGAGGAGGTCGTCGCTGCCATAGCCTCGTTGCGTCCGACTTCGCTAATGCCGGTGGCGATCCTGCTGCTGGCATGCGGCGGAGTTGCGGTCGGCTGGTCGACGCTGGTGCAACGGGGAGAGCAGAACGATGTGAAGCGCAGGCTGAAGGTCGATGCGCTTACTCGCCATTCGCCAGATGAGCCTGAAAAAAAGAAGAATGTCGGCGTCGTGCGGGAAAAGGCTGCGAAGACCGCGCAGGATTTCTACGCGAAGAGCGATCCTGAGAACGTTGCCCGGCTGCGGCTGAAACTCATCCAGGCCGGCTACATGGACCCTGGTGCCGTCGGCACCTTTTTCCTGATCCGGTTCGGATGCCTGTTTGCTGCTGCCATCGGCGCCGTGGTCATAAACAACTGGATGGCAAGCGCAGAGGCGACGGCCTTCAGCCGCTGGTCTTTCGTGCTGATCACTGCCGCAATCGGCTATTTCGTTCCCAATTTCGTTCTTGCACGGCTCATCGCGGGCAAGAAGCGCGAATACCGCAACGGATTCCCCGATTTCATGGACCTCATGATCGTGTGTTCCGATGCTGGAATGGCGATGGAAGCGGGCATCGAGCGTGTGTCGAAGGAACTGGCGACAACCTATCCCTCGCTCAGCCAGAACCTCACGCTGGTGTCGCTGGAGCTGAGAGCAGGCCGCAGCCTCGACGATGCGCTGAAGTCGCTCGCAGACCGGCTGAGCCTCGATGAGGTGCGCTCCTTCGCTACCCTCTTGCAGCAGTCGAAGGAACTGGGAACCAGCCTGTCCGGTGCTCTGCGGGTATTTTCCGACGAGATGCGGCACAAGCGAATGTCTCTCGCCGAGGAAAAGGCTCATGCCCTGCCGGCAAAGATGTCCGTGCCTGTGACCGTCTGCATCCTGCCGGTGGTGCTGATGGTGGCGATTATACCCATCCTTGTGAAGATGACCGCCGAATGAAGCGGTTTCGTCAGTAAACGAAGCGTGACGCGGTAAGTTAATCTTAAGCGCGCTTGGGCACCGAAGATTAAAAGCCTTTGAGTAAAGTCGGACCGTTAAACGACCCGGGGAAACCGGGCGGGCGGGACAGGGACCATGGGTAAGCTAACCTCGACGGGGATGGCCGCTATACTTGCGGCATTGATGGTCGGCGGCTGCACCACGCAGGGCGTCGACAAGACTGCCACGAAGGCAATCGCGCCGGTGCCTGCGGATGTCAGCGCTGCGGATCTTTCGGCTGGCAAGAGCCAGTTCAGACAGGCCAATTACGGACTGGCTGAGCGACATTTCCGAAAGGCGGTGGAATTGCGCGCCGACAATTCCGAGGCGTGGATGGGCCTTGCGGCCTCTTATGACCAGCTTGGCCGTTTCGATTTTGCGGATCGCGCCTACGACCAACTGCTGAAGGTTGCCGGTCGCAGGCCAGAAGTCCTCAACAACATGGGTTATTCGCAGCTCCTGCGTGGCGATCGGAAGAAGGCGCGCAAATTGCTGAACGAGGCGAAGAAGGGCATGGCGGATCCCGCAGTGGTCGACGCCAACTTGGCGCTTCTGGACAGGGAATGATCGAGGCCGGTCCTCTCATTCCGATATCAGCCAACGCAGTGACGCAGCCGCCGCGATTTACGGTTTGGCAACCACGTTCGCGCAGGTGCGACGCTATCGATGTGGAGAACGTTGAACCGATGGGGTAACAAACCATACTCTTGATGTAGTGGAGGCGCAGATTTAGTCCGGGATCGACTGGGTTTGCAGGAATACCAATGTTTGACATGACTTCGATGCTGCTGGGTGCGGCGGTGGCCGGCGTCGGCATCAGTCTGACAATGGTTTCCATGTGGCTGATGGATCGGCATGCCTACTACAAAATGGGCTGGGCTGCCGGCGTCGGCTTCCTCATTCTTCATGTGTTCGCATACTGGTTTTACGCACAAGGCGGGCTCGTGGCTGCGGGCGTCCTTGCTTGCGCATTTCAGCCGGTTGGCGCAGCTTTCCTCTATGCATCCGTTCGGCAGTATTTCGATGAAAAATACCGCCTACTAAGGACAGTCCTTGCCGTCTCGATACCGTATCTTCTGATCGTACCACCGATTTTTGCAGTCGGTTATGACGGTATTGCCCTGGTGTTGCAAAATGCGTTGACGGCAACCCTCCTGTTCCTTGGAGGCGTAACCTATTTTCGACGGTGGAAGGACTCGCCGTTCGCGATCGGCAGTCTAGCCTTCCTCTACAGCATAACGGCCATCAGCTTCGCCCTCTGCGGTGTCCTGGTCCTCGTCGCAGGCCAGTGGACCATTGGCTATCCTCCCCAGAACTGGGCCGAGGAACTGAACACGGTCGTCTCCATCCTGTCCCTTACCGGCGCGGGCGCAATAACGCTTTCGGTGGATCAGATGAGGCTGGCAAGGCGCAACCAGCTCTCGGCTATGAGCGACCCGTTGACCGGCCTGCTGAACAGGCGCGGGCTGGCTTCCGCCGCCGCTGATGTGCTGCGGGAAGACGAGGCCATTATTCTGTTCGACCTCGATCATTTCAAGCGTATCAACGATCGTCACGGTCATGCCGTAGGCGATGAGGTAATCCGCAGCTTTGCCGACACCCTGCGCGCGCATGGGAGGCAAGGGGACCCGAAGGCACGTCTCGGCGGCGAAGAATTCGCAATGGTCATGTCGGGCGTTTCCCTGCAGGAGGCCCGTGGCATCGCCGAACGTATCCTGGTTGCCTTTGCCGGGGTGAGCATAGCTACCTCGGATGCCGAGCCGCTATGCTGCACGGTCAGTGCCGGAATCGCGTTCGGGCAGGCCAAGGGCATTCCGATCGATCACGTCATGGCGCGTACTGACAGCGCCCTCTATTCCGCAAAGCGCGCAGGACGCAACCGCGTCGAAACCGTGGAACTCAGGCTCGTGGGCTGATTTACCTGATCTTCCGGGACGATATGCCCCGGAACGAGACAGGAAAGCGGTGCCTCGCTACTCGGCCGCCGTCACATATTCGCTGAGCGGCGGACACGAGCAGACAAGGTTTCGGTCGCCCGCCACGTTGTCGATTCGTGACACGGGTGGCCAGTATTTCGCGCCATTCGCATCGCCGGTCGGATTTGCGGCCTGTAGCCGTGAGTAGGGGTGTTTCCAATCGTCCGCCAAAGCCTCGGCGGCGGTATGCGGGGCGTTTGCCAGAGGGTTGTCGTCTCGCGGCCACTCGCCCTTTTCGACCTTTCCGGCTTCCGCGGCGATCAGCGTCATCGCCTCGCAGAAGCGGTCGAGTTCCGCCTTGGGCTCGGATTCGGTCGGCTCCACCATGAGCGTGCCGGCCACCGGCCAAGACATGGTTGGCGCATGGAAACCGTAGTCGATCAGGCGTTTCGCGATATCCTCGACACTGACGCCGGCGCTCTCCTTCAGAACACGGGTGTCGAGGATGCATTCATGCGCGACGCGGCCATTTTTTCCCTTGAAGAGCACGGGATAGTGCTGGCTGAGGCGCGTCGCGATGTAGTTGGCATTGAGGATGGCCATCTCGGTCGCCTGCTTCAGGCCGGCCGCTCCCATCATGCGTATGTACATCCAGGTGATTGGCAGGATCGACGCGCTGCCGAAAGCTGCTGCGGCGACCGCGTGAGAGCTGCCTTCGGAAACGTGCCCCGGCAGAAATGGCGCAAGGTGCGCCTTTACCCCGATCGGCCCTACTCCCGGTCCGCCGCCGCCATGCGGGATGCAGAAAGTCTTGTGCAGGTTCATATGGCAGACGTCGGCGCCAATGTCGCCTGGACGCGCCAGCCCGACGAGAGCATTGAGGTTGGCGCCGTCGAGATAGACCTGGCCGCCATATTCGTGAATGGCTGCGACGATCTCCTTTACGCCTTCCTCGAACACACCGTGCGTCGACGGGTACGTGATCATGAGGGCGGCGAGGTTGTCCGCGTGCTCGGCGGCGCGCGCGTTAAGGTCCTCAATGTCGATGTCGCCCTCGTCGGTGCACTTCACCACCACCACATGCATGCCCGCCATCGCCGCGCTCGCCGGGTTTGTGCCGTGGGCGGAGGAAGGGATCAGGCATATCGTGCGGTGTGTATCGCCGCGTGATGCGTGATAGCGGCGGATCGCGAGCAGGCCGGCATATTCGCCCTGGCTGCCGGCATTCGGCTGTAGCGACACGGCGTCGAAACCGGTGATCTCGGCCAGCCACGCCTCGAGATCCGCGAACATGGCGCGATAGCCCGCAGAATGCTTGTTCGGGGCGAATGGGTGGACGTTGCCGACGGTTGCCCAGCTTACCGGCATCATCTCGGCTGCCGCATTCAATTTCATCGTGCAGGAGCCAAGGGGGATCATGGTGCGATCGAGGGCGAGATCTTTGTCAGACAGGCGGCGAAGCAGCCGCATCATCTCGGTCTCGGAGCGATTTTCATGGAAAACCGGCTGCGTGAGGAACGCCTTGCTTCGCGACTTGCCGGGCAGGGTGGGGCTTGCCTGCGACGGGGGGCTTGCGCCGAAGAGTCCGGCTATCGCCTCGAGATCGGCCTCCATGGAGGTCTCGTCGAAAGCGATGGAAACGAGGTTCTCATCGACGACGCGAAGCAGGCGGCCATCCTTTTCTGCCGCAGCAGCGATACTGGCAGCATTTCCCGTCACCTCGACCGTTACCGTGTCGAAGCGGCGTTCGCCCGATACGGCCAAGCCTTTTGCCGTGAGGGAGGCAGCCAGGCGCGAAGCAAGCGCGTGCACCCGCCCGGCGATTTCCTGCAGTCCTTCCGGTCCATGCCAGATGGCGTAAGCGGCCGCCATATTAGCGAGCAGCGCCTGCGCGGTGCAGATGTTGGACGTCGCCTTGTCGCGCCTGATGTGCTGCTCGCGCGTCTGCAAGGCCAGGCGGTATCCGGGACGTCCATGCGCGTCGACGGACTGGCCGACTAGGCGTCCCGGCATCAGGCGCGTCAACTTGTCGGACACGGCGCAATAGGCGGCGTGTGGTCCGCCGAAGCCCATCGGCACCCCAAAACGCTGCATCGATCCGACCGCGATGTCTGCACCCAGCGCGGCGACAGGCTCGGTTACCGTAAGCGCCAGCGGGTCTGCGACGAAGACCACGACCGCACCGGCGGCCTTTGCCTTCTCGATCAACGTGCCAAACTCTCCGTAGACACCCAGAGTATCCGGCCACGGTACCAACAAAGCCGCGGTGCTTTCGTTTATCGTGTCGTCCTCGATCGTGATGCCGAGCGGTTCGGCGCGCGTTCGAAGCACGTCGAGCACCTGCTGGTGGAGCGGGCCTGCAAGGGCAACGCCGGTACGCTTCTCGCGATGATGCCGGAAGGCGATGCCAACCGCCTCCGCGGCGGCAGTTGCCTCATCAAGAAGGGATGCGGAAGCGACGGGCAGGCCGGTAAGTTCGGTCACGAGCGTCTGGAAATTGAACAGCATCTCCAGTCGACCCTGGCTGATCTCAGCCTGATAGGGAGTATAGGCCGTGTACCACGCAGGGTTCTCGAACATGTTGCGCTGGATGACCGGTGGCACGACCGTGCCGTGATATCCTGCGCCGATGAAGCTTTTCATCACCGTGTTGGCGCCAAGCTTCATAGCCAGTTCCGCCAATGCAGTCGCTTCGGTCGCCGGTTCAGGCAAGTCTAGCGGGCGATCCAGGCGGATTGCCTTGGGGACGGCCTGGGAGATCAGCGTTTCGAGCGATGGCAGGCCAATGGCGGCAAGCATTGCGCGTGTGTCGGAAAGGCGGGGGCCGATGTGGCGGGCAGGAAAATTGTCGGTTGAGGCCGTCATGGGATCACTCCGGGTCAGCCGATGTGGGCTTTGTAGCCGGCCTCATCAAGAAGGCCCGAAAGCTGGCCTTCGTCGGCCAGCTTCATCTTCCAGAGCCAGCCGTCGCCGGTGGCAGCGGAGTTGACCAGAGAAGGGTCCCCCGATAGCGCCGCGTTCGCCTCCACGATCTCCCCATCGACGGGCGCATATACGTCCGACGCCGCCTTGACGGACTCGACGACCACGGCGACGTCGCCCTTCTTCAGCGATTTTCCCGCTTCCGGCAGTTCAACGAACACGAGATCGCCGAGTTGTTCCTGCGCGTAGTCGGTGATGCCGACGGTTGCCACACCGCTCTCGACGCGGATCCATTCGTGGTCTTCGGTGAAATAGGTCGTTGCCATAGGAGCTTATCCCTTTCGGTAGCGATGAGGCGTGAATGGAAGTGGTGAGACGTCGACAGGAATTTTTGTGCCGCGCACGTCGGCAAAGAGCCTTGTGCCGGCTTTCGCTGACGCGGCGGTGACGTAGCCCATTGCGACCGGCGTACCGGCGGAAGGTCCGAAGCCTCCGGAAGTGACGCGTCCGATCGCGTTGCCGTCGTTGTCGAAAAGCGCAGATCCCGCCCGGACCGGCTGGCGGCCCTCCGGCCTCAGGCCGACACGTTTTTCGGCTGGACCGTTCGCGACCAACTTGCGCAGCGCGGCCGCTCCAATGAAGTCACCTTCGGAACGAACATCCTTGGAGATCGCCCACATCAGGCCGGCCGAGCCCGGATCCGTGTCGGGTGTGATGTCCTGCCCGTGCAGGCAGAGCCCTGCCTCCAGCCGCAGACTGTCGCGTGCTGCAAGGCCGATCCACATGGCGCGGGGATCGCTGAGTATCTTGCCGACCAGCGTTCGGGCGTCTGCTTCCGGCAGCCCGATCTC
This sequence comes from Rhizobiaceae bacterium, assembly GCA_019635775.1. Taxonomy (GTDB): domain Bacteria; phylum Pseudomonadota; class Alphaproteobacteria; order Rhizobiales; family Rhizobiaceae; genus Mesorhizobium_K. The sequence goes on from JAHBYU010000001.1 coordinate 761,924, forward strand.
GAAGCCATCCTCTCCGGTGTAGCCGGAGCGGCTCAGAAACCAGTTCGCGTGTGGCTCGATGCCGTGCATGAAGGTGAGGCTGTCGGTTTCGATGCCCGCCTTGCTCAGGATGTCCGCCGCTTCAGGTCCCTGCAGGGCCAGGAAAACGCGATCCAGCGGCGTGACTGTCGCGTCGCGCCCCTTGGCGATTTCCCTCAAGTGGGCTTCGTCGATCGCGGCGTTGCCCGCGTTGGCGACCACCATGAAACGATCTTCGCCGAGACGCGTGACTATCAGGTCGTCGATGACGCCGGCGGTATCGGTGAGCAGGAAGGTATACTTCGACTGCGACGTCGAAAGTGCGCCGGCATCGAGAGGGCAGGCCCGGTTGAGCAGGCCGATGCTGCCCGGACCCGAAACCTCGAACAGCTTCATGTGCGAGATGTCGAAAAGGCCTGCATGCTCACGTGTGTGAAGGTGCTCCTTCATCACACCCGGCGGATAGGTGAGCGGCATGGACCAACCGGCAAAGCCGCCGAAACGCGCGCCGGCGCCCTTGTGCATGTCTTCGAGTGGTAGTGACTTGAATTGCCCGTCCGCCATGACTTCTCCAGAACAACACGTACCCGGCCGCTGCGTGCGACCGCTCCGTGCCCCTCTGTCTGAAGCCTGAGAGACTCGCGCAACCGGAACCCTGTCGGCGGCGCTTACACCTTCGGCGCGGGGTTTCCCCCGACTTTCCAGAGCGTCCTTCCCGTCTACGGTTCTTTTGCCTGAGAGATTTCGGGCGATTTCCCCTTCGGCGGCAGCAGTTGCTGCTCTCTCCCGCAAACAGATGGGCGAAACCATGCCCCGGACGGCAACACGCATAGCCGATCCAAAAAGCCTTGTCACCTGTCCACGGGATGGCCGTACATGGGTTGCGAAAGGATTCGCTAACCAATCCCCTTTGCGGTTCCTAAAAACTGTCCTGCTACCTTGGGTCATCGTCTGAGCTGCCGGAAGCAATCCGGCGCGGCCGAAGGGGGCAAGGGCATGGGCGTGGAAAAGGGAATTGCGCGGGTGGCGCAGATTGCGTCCGGAAAAGGCATCTCGCCACTGGACGTCTTCGAACTGAGGAACGTGGTTTTCCGTGACGGCCTTGTTGCTTGCGAGGAGGCGGAAGCGCTTTTCAAACTGAACCATTCATGCGCTCAAACGTGTCCTGAGTGGCGCGCTTTCTTCATTGAGGCGCTGACCGACTATGTCCATCAGGAGAAGCCTGCCGGCTATGTCTCCGCGCAGAAGGCGGACTGGCTGATCGACATGATCTCCCATGACGGCGTTGTCGATACGGCCACGGAACTGGAACTTTTGATCAGGATACTGGAGAAGGCGAAGTTCTCGACAGAGCGCTTGGCAGCCTTTGCGCTCAATCAGGTGAAGCTCGCGGTTGTCTATGGCGAGGGGCCACTTATGGATGGGAGCCGGCTTGTCCCGGGCGTCATCGATAAACCCGAGGTCGATCTGCTGCGCCGCATCCTCTACGCGTTCGGCGGCGACGGAAACATCGCGATTACCAGGTGCGAGGCGGAAGTGCTCTTCGACATCAACGATGCCGTCGCAGATGCCCGCAACGACGCTTCATGGAACGACCTGTTCGTAAAGGCTGTCGCGAATTTCCTCATGTGCGCTTCGGGCTACCAGGCGCCGACGCGCGAAGTTGCTTTGCGTCAGGAGAACTTTCTTGACCGTGCGGATGCCGACATCGGCGGCTTCCTCTCGCGCATCGCCAAGACAGGCGGCAGGGAGTTGCTGGCAGCCTATCGTGAGTCGGTGGACATCGACGTCGAGTGGGAGGCGCGCAACCAGTGGTACGACGCACGCCAGCGACAGGCCGAGCGCTGTGACAGCGCCGAAGCCCGCTGGCTGGCGGAACGGATCGGCAGGGATGGGCGCATCCAGGAGAATGAACTGGCTCTCGTCCGCTTCATCAAACAGACGTCGCCATCGGTTCATCCTGCCCTGGAATCGCTATTGGCCAAGGTGGCCTGATACGCTTTTCGGCGAGGCGTCAGCGCGCAGCGGAGAGACGCTCGACCTCGCCCTTGAGCTTTTCGATAAGCTGGCCGGTCTCAAGGTGCAGGAGCCTCAGCCTGTCGAGTTGCTGCGCCATCTCTTGATTCGTCTCGTCATCAAGGTCTTCGGCCGGGCCGATTCCCACGCCGTGCACGATCCACGAAAGGCTTACATGAAGGAGGCCGGCGAGATTGGTCAGACGATGAGATCCGGGTTGGGAGCGGTCGCTTTCCCAAGCCTTGATCGTTGCGACCTTGACGCCCAGACGCCAGGCAACTTGCTTGACGCTCAGTCCGACCGCTTCGCGGGCGCGTCCTATGCGTCCGCCGATGGTATCCTCGTCAGGTAGTTCTTCAAATATGTTCATGGTGTCGGACACCAGACAGACCTCCGGATGTTCGTGTTGGGATTGCCAGCATGTTTGGCGGATGATCCCAATATTTTAAGGAGCATTCCGAGGACATACAAGCAAAGAGGATAAATCCTTTTGGAACAATCATTTAACCCCGTGCTCCAGCTTTTGTGCGTCTCCGCCTCATGCGAGTCGGCCGGTAGCTCGTGGGGTTCGCTCAGCCCCCGGCGAGCGACACGGCGACATTGACCGCAGCGGCGACGAGAACGGTGTTGAAGAAGAACGACACCACGCTGTGGATCATCGTCAGCTTGCGCATGGCGGTCCTAGTGATGTTCACGTCGGCGGTCTGCGCCGTCATTCCGATCACCAGCGCGTAATAAAGGAAGTCATAGATTCCAGGCTCGTCGTCTCCGGGAAACTCCAGCCCTTTTTGGAGCGCTTCCTTCTCCTCTCGATCCAAATCCTTATCGGGACGCCAGTAGAGATGGGCATAGTGCAGGGCGGTCATTGTATGGATGCTTATCCAACCAAGCGCCACCGAAACGAGAGACAGAGCAAGATCAAGTGCCTTGGGTGCGCCGCCTGTGTTCAGCAAGAGAAAAAGCGAGCCCACGGCGACCATGACAGCGCCGAAGGTCACGATGACGATGACCCAAGCCGGCTCGTCTGTGCTGGCCGCGTGCTTTTTCAGGAAGGCTGGGGTGAGGTGCCGGAACTTGGCGTATTCGATCAGAAGATAGACAAGAAAGAAGGCGTTTGCCGCCACCTGGATCGCCATATGCGGCTGCAGGCGCAGGGAAACGACCAGAGCGGCAAATCCACAGGCGAGAGCCGCATAGAACGCGGCATACCTGCGAAGCGATGTCATTGTTCTGACTTCAATGCACGCCGGGCAGCATGGTCGAGCGCGCTCAGGAAGGCAGACCGGTCCCTTGGCGTGAAGCTGGCATTGTATCCCTTGCTTTCCCCGGTCTCGCGGAGGTGCTGCTTAAGGTCGCGCATTGCGACCGCCATGCCAATGGTTTCTGTCGTGAAGGGCTTGCCTGTCGGGCCGATGACATGCGCGCCGAGCGCCACCGTGCGAGCGGCAAGTGGAATGTCGGCCGTGACGACGATGTCGTTCGCCTTGGCGTGCTGCGCGATCCAGTCGTCGGCAGCATCGGCGCTCTTGGGCACGACCACGTTGCGGATCATGGGGTCCCTGGATGGCCGAAGACCACCATTCGCAACGAAGGTGACGACGAGGCCGTGGCGCTCGGCCACGCGAACAACCTCCTCCTTCACGGGGCAGGCGTCCGCATCGACATAGATCTGCGTGGCCACGCGGACGCCTCCGGACGTTGCCGTCAGTAGACGACGACGCTTCTGATGGACTTGCCTTCATCCATCAGGTCGAAGCCCTTGTTGATCTCGTCCAGGGTGAGCTTGTGCGTGATCATCGGGTCGATCTGGATCTTGCCGTCCATGTACCAGTCGACGATCTTCGGCACATCCGTGCGGCCGCGCGCGCCGCCGAAGGCCGTGCCCTTCCACGTGCGGCCGGTGACGAGTTGGAACGGACGGGTCGAGATTTCCTGACCCGCGCCCGCCACACCGATGACAATCGACTGTCCCCAACCACGGTGCGAGGCTTCCAGCGCCTGGCGCATAACTGTGGTGTTGCCCGTGCAATCGAAAGTGTAGTCAGCCCCGCCGATCTGGTCCGCACCGCGCTTGGTCATGTTGACAAGGTGGGGAACGATGTCACCGTCGATCTCCTTCGGGTTGACGAAGTGAGTCATTCCAAAGCGTTCGCCCCATTCTTTCTTGTCGTTGTTGAGGTCCACGCCGATGATCATGTCGGCACCCGCAAGCTTGAGACCCTGAATGACGTTCAGACCTATGCCGCCAAGGCCGAACACGACCGCCGTGGCGCCGAACTCGACCTTCGCGGTGTTGAACACCGCGCCGACGCCTGTGGTGACACCGCATCCGATGTAGCAGATCATGTCGAAGGGGGCGTCGGGATTGACCTTGGCAACGGCGATTTCGGGAAGCACGGTGAAGTTCGAGAAGGTGGAGCAACCCATGTAATGGTGGATCTTGTCCTTGCCGATCGAGAATCGGCTGGTCCCGTCCGGCATAAGCCCCTGGCCCTGCGTGGCACGAATAGCGGTGCACAGATTGGTCTTGCGCGACAGGCAGGACGGGCACTGGCGGCACTCCGGCGTATAGAGCGGTATGACGTGATCGCCCTTCTTCAGGCTCGTCACGCCCGGGCCTACATCGACCACGACGCCGGCGCCTTCATGGCCGAGAATGGCCGGGAAGATGCCTTCCGGATCGGCGCCGGAAAGCGTAAACTCGTCCGTGTGGCAGATGCCTGTCGCCTTGACCTCGATCAGCACTTCGCCAGCCTTCGGGCCTTCGAGGTCGACCTCCATGATTTCCAAAGGTTTTCCGGCGGCAACGGCAACGGCGGCGCGGGTTTTCATGGGGTATTCTCCTCTTCACGGTCGGCGGGAAAGTTTCAGGAATCTACTGGTTGTTCAAGTCCTGATAAGCCGCTCCCGCCTTGATATCCAGCCGCAGGCACGGCATGCATAAGTTTCAGGCGGGCGGAAAATGATCGCTAATCTTCTGGCAGGCACCTTGCTGATATCGGGGACTGTGGTCATCCATACTTTCGGACTTATGGCGATCACGCGGGCCATAGGACCCGTGACCAGTTTCCTCCGCCTACAAGGCAGGCGAAGCCACATCGTGGCAATGCTCGTCGCGGTGATTGGCGTCTTCGGCGTCCTCACAGTCGAGATTTGGCTCTGGGCGGTTGTGTACTACGGGTTGAGGGTGGTCGGGGATTTCGAAACGGCACTCTATTTTTCGACGGCTACCTTTGCGACTGTCGGGTATGGCGATGTCGTCGCAGACGGAAAGTGGAGACTGCTCACCTCGCTTGAAGGCGTCAGCGGATTTCTTCTGATCGGGTGGTCTACCGCCTATCTGGTTGCGGCCGGGGTTAGGGTAGGCCCTTTCCGTTCCGGCGAGCATTTCTGACGGCTCGGCAAGCTTGAGCAGCCGTGCCTAAGCGCATAAGCGTGTTTGAGGCACGTTCGAGGGACGCATGTTCAAGAAGTTACTGATCGCCAATCGCGGCGAAATTGCCTGCCGGGTAATCAAGACGGCGAGGAAGATGGGCATTGCTACGGTCGCTGTCTATTCCGACGCGGATCGTGATGCGGTGCATGTGGAAATGGCCGACGAGGCCATGCATATCGGGCCGTCTCCTGCCTCGCAAAGCTATCTTTTGGGCGAGAGTATCATCGAAGCGTGCAAGGCCAGTGGGGCCGAGGCGGTTCATCCAGGTTACGGCTTCCTTTCCGAGCGCGCGTCCTTCTGCGAGGCGCTGGAAAGGGAAGGGATCGTGTTTATCGGACCCAAGCCGCGAGCAATCGAGGCAATGGGCGACAAGATCGAGTCGAAGAAATTCGCCAATGCGGCCAGGGTATCGACCGTGCCCGGCTTTCTTGGCGTCATCGAGGACGCCGCACATGCAGAGGAGATTGCCGCGGAAATAGGATATCCGGTGATGATCAAGGCGTCTGCCGGCGGCGGGGGCAAGGGGATGCGGATCGCCTGGGATGCCTCCGAAGTGCGCGATGGCTTTGACCGCGCCCGCTCGGAAGCCCAAAGCTCCTTTGGTGACGACCGGGTGTTCATCGAAAAGTTCGTGGTCGACCCGCGACACATTGAGATTCAGGTGCTGGGAGACGCTCATGGCAACGTAATCTATCTCGGCGAACGCGAATGTTCGATCCAGCGCCGCAACCAGAAGGTCGTGGAGGAAGCCCCTTCGCCCTTTCTGGATGAGAAGACCCGTCGCGCTATGGGGGAGCAGGCGGTCGCTCTGGCAAAGGCCGTTGACTATCAGAGCGCCGGCACGGTCGAGTTCATCGTCGACAAGGACCGCAATTTCTATTTCCTCGAGATGAACACGCGCCTGCAGGTCGAACATCCGGTGACCGAACTGATCACTGGCATCGATCTGGTCGAACAGATGATCCAGGTCGCAGCCGGAGAAAAGCTGTCGGTCACTCAGGATGAGGTTAAACTGAATGGATGGGCGGTCGAAAGCCGTCTTTACGCCGAAGATCCGTATCGGAACTTCCTGCCCTCCATTGGCCGGCTGACCCGCTATCGTCCGCCGCAAGAGGGACGATCCGGGGACGTGATCGTTCGCAACGATACAGGTGTTACAGAGGGATCGGAAATCTCGATTTTCTACGATCCCATGATCGCCAAGCTGTGCACCTGGGCGCCCACTCGCGAGCAGGCGATCGATGCAATGTCAGAAGCACTCGACGGTTTCGTCGTCGATGGCATCCAGCACAACATGCCTTTCCTAGCGCCGCTTATGCGTCATCCGCGCTGGCGGGAAGGGCGCCTTTCGACCGGTTTCATCGCGGAGGAGTATCCGGACGGATTTTCGCCGGTTAAACCCAACGACGAGGAAAAGTCCGTGCTCGCGGCCGTGGCGACCACGATCGAGTTGCTGCGTCGGGACAGGCTCGACCGTCTTTCGGGCCGGCTTGCGCCACATTCAGGTATTCTGAAGTCCGAATGGGTTGTTCGCCTCGATGACGAGTATCTGCCCGTATCGGTCGGCGAGGGCATGGTATCGATACCGATGGAGATCGATCTTGCGGTCTCTGGCGGGGCGCCTCGCACGGTGACAAGCGACTGGCGACCGGGCGAACCGGTATGGCGCGGGAAGATGGGCGAGCGGCGGGTCGCCGCCCAGATTCGCCCCGCCCTCAACGGTATCCGCATCGACTGGCAAGGCATGTCGGTTGTTGCGCGCACGATGTTGCCCCGCACGGCGGAACTCGATCGGCTGATGCCGGTCAAGGTGGCCCCCGACACGTCCCGGCTTCTGCTTTGCCCAATGCCGGGCCTCGTTGTCTCCATCGCGGTTACCGCCGGCCAGGAGGTGAAAGCGGGCGAAACGCTGGCGGTGGTCGAGGCGATGAAGATGGAAAACGTGCTGCGGGCCGAACGCGACCTGACCGTTTCCAATATTGTCGCAAAACAGGGTGACAGCCTTGCTGTCGACGCCGTCATCATGGAATTCGCCTGATGAAGCATGCCCCGCCAGCCGTCCTCTTCGATCTGGACGGCACGCTAACCGATCCGTTCATAGGCATTACAGGCTCGCTGCAACATGCGATCGGGGAAATGGGGCGCGAACCGCCGCCCCGCGATGAACTGCGCCGCTTTATCGGGCCGCCGATCCACCAGACGTTCCTAGCCATTTTCGGGGATGAGGCGCTGGCGTCGCAGGCGCTCGGCCACTACCGAAAGCGTTACGGTGAAGTCGGCAAGTTCGAGAACGAACTTATTCCGGGAATCGTCGAGGCGCTCCAGGCTGCGGTCGAAGCCGAGCAAACGCTCTTCGTGGCGACGTCAAAGCTGAAGTCGCATGCCATCGACATTATCGAGCATTTCAACCTGAGCGGCTTTTTCCGCGGCGTACATGGTTCCGAGCCGGACGGAACGCGTGCGGACAAGGGCGAACTGATCCGCCATATCCTGGAGACAGAAGGCCTCGCCGCTGGTCGGTCGGTCATGATCGGCGACCGGCTCCACGATGTGGTGGGAGCGACGAAAAACGAACTCCCGGCGATAGGTGTACTCTGGGGGTTTGGCGATCGGGCCGAACTGGAGGAGGCGGGTGCCGCCCGCGTGGCCGAGCGTCCTGCCCAACTTCAGGGTATGATCGCCGAGTTCGTCGGCTAGCCTGGACCGATCAGTCCTTCAGCGGCTTTCCCAGTCTGCCCGCCAAGTCCTGCGTGAACTGCCAGGCGACACGCCCCGAACGCCCTCCGCGCGTGGTTGCCCACTCCAGCGCTTCCGCGCGTAGCTGGTCAGGATCGATGTCCAACTCGTGGTAGGTCGCATAGGCATTGATCATGTCCAGGTAATCGTCCTGCGAGCATTTGTGGAAGCCAAGCCACAGCCCGAACCTATCCGACAGGGAGACCTTTTCCTCGATCGCTTCTCCCGGATTGATGGCCGTCGAGCGTTCATTGTCGATCATGTCGCGCGGAAGAAGGTGCCGCCGGTTGGAGGTCGCGTAGAAGATGACGTTTGCGGGCCTTCCTTCCACGCCGCCTTCGAGGGCGGCCTTCAGCGACTTGTACGAGGTGTCGTCGTGGTCGAAGGAAAGGTCGTCGCAGAACAGGATGAAACGGTAGGGTGCGGCCTTCAGTTGCGTCATGAGGCGCGGCAGGGTGTCGATGTCCTCGCGGTGGATTTCGACCAGTTTCAAAGGTGGCTCGCCAGCTTTGCGCGCAGCGTTTATGGAGGCGTGCACCGCCTTGACCAGCGAGGACTTGCCCATGCCGCGCGCGCCCCACAGCAGCACGTTGTTGGCCGGAAGGCCGGTGGCGAAGCGCTCTGTATTGTCGGAAAGGATGTCGCGGACGCGGTCCACACCACGGATAAGGCCGATATCCACGCGATTTACCCGATGGACCGGCTCGAGAATTCCAAGCTCGGCCGACCAGATGAAGCAGTCTGCGACAGCGATGTCGGTGGGTGCCGGTTTGGTAGGGGCCAGCCGCCCCACTGCCTCTATCAGCCTGTCTAGCTTTTCAGTCAGCGTTTCCAACGTCGTGTCGTTCATTCTGCATGCAATCCCTGCGCCCTGGCGGCCGTGCGGCTGTAACACGCGGAAGTGAGGCGGGAAAGCAGAGGATATCCGGTTGCAAACACAGCTTCAGGCTCTATATTCCGGCAACTTTTCGGCCCGACGGGCCCCAATCAGGAGTTTTCCATGTTCGTGACGCCCGCATACGCGCAGGGTACCGGGGCCGGCGGGCCCGACATGCTGATCAGCATCTTGCCGTTTGTCCTGATCTTCGTGATCATGTATTTTCTGATCATTCGGCCGCAGCGCGCCCAGGTCAAGAAGCGTGGGGAGATGCTGGCAGCAATCAGGCGTGGCGACACGGTCGTGACCGGCGGCGGCTTGGTTGGCAAGGTGACCAAGGCCTCGGACACGGAGTTGGAGGTGGATCTCGGCGGCGGCACCAAGGTCACGGCACTGCGTTCCACGATCATGGATGTTCGGGTCAAGGGTGAGCCCGTTGCCAACGAGAACGCCAAGAAATAACCGCTATCGCAGCGGAAACCATTAGTTCCAGGGCGAAACGGGGGAGTTGCCGGTCGCCTGTTCCGCCTTACACGGAAGACCGACGATGCTCTATTTCTCTCGCTGGAAAACAGTCCTGATATGGGCGATCGTTGCGCTGGGCGTGATCGTCGCGCTGCCAAACCTTTACCCACAGTCCTGGCTCAATGCGATGCCGGACTGGATGCCGAAGCGCACCATGACGCTCGGACTGGATCTCCAGGGCGGCTCGCACATCCTCCTGCAAATTGACCGCGAGGATCTCGCCACCGAAAGGCTTAACAGCACTCGCGACGAAATACGTACCACATTGCGCGACGCCCGCATCGGCTATACCGGCCTGACGGGAACCGGCAACTCGGTCCAGGTTCGCATCAGGGATACAGAACAGCTGGAAGCAGCCAAGACCGCACTGGCGCCGCTGATACAGCCTGTTGCGTCGAGCCTCTTCGGTGCGGGCAGTGTCACAGAGCTAGCGCTTGACGAGCCGGAGCCCGGCGTTCTGCGCTACACGCTGACCGAGGATGGCCTCAACTATCGTCTCGGCACGGCGCTCAACCAGTCGATTGAAGTTGTAGGTCGCCGCGTTAACGAACTCGGCACGACAGAGCCGATCATTCAGCGCCAAGGCAGTGACCGAATTCTCGTACAGGTCCCGGGACTGCAGGATCCACAGCGTCTCAAGGATATCCTCGGCCAGACCGCCAAGCTGACCTTCCAGATGGTTGATCAGACCATGCCGGTTCAGGAGGCCATCGAAGGCCGCCCCCCAGCGGGGTCAACGGTCATGTACTCGATCGACGATCCGCCCGTTCCGTACCTCATCGAGAACCGCGTTATCGTATCGGGTGAGAACCTCGTAGACGCGCAGGCTTCTTTCGACCAGCGGACAAATGAGCCGGTTGTCAGCTTCCGTTTCGATTCAAGAGGGGCTCAGCGCTTTGGGCAGGCCACCCAGCAGAACGTCGGCAAGCTTTTCGCCATCATCCTCGACAATCAGGTGATCTCGGCTCCCCAGATCCGCGAGCCGATCCTTGGCGGAACAGGACAGATTTCCGGCAGCTTCAGCGTGGAGGGGGCAAACGATCTGGCGGTTTTGCTGCGCGCGGGTGCGTTGCCAGCCGACCTGACGATAGTGGAGGAACGGACGGTAGGGCCGAGCCTCGGGGCCGACTCGATCGCCGCCGGCCAGGAAGCCTCGCTTGTCGGCGCCCTGCTGGTCATCGTCTGCATGATACTGGTCTATGGAAAGCTCGGTATTATCGCCAACATCGCGCTCGCGGCAAACGTCGCGCTGATCGTTGCGGCGCTGACGATGCTTGGCGCAACGCTGACGCTGCCCGGTATTGCGGGTATCGTTCTGACGATGGGCATGGCGGTGGATTCCAACGTCATCATCTTCGAGCGCGTTCGCGAGGAGAGGGCGCAGGGGCGCTCCATCGTCCAGTCTTTCGATCAGGGTTTCCAGCGGGCGCTCGCAACGGTCGTCGACGCCAATCTGACGACCTTCATCGTCGCGGTCATCCTGTTCTACATGGGCACCGGGCCGGTTCGCGGATTTGCCGTCACGCTCGGCATAGGCATCATCACGACCGTGTTCACAGCCTTTACGCTCACGCGCTGGCTCGTCGCGGTCTGGGTGAGGCGCGACAAACCGACCGAGTTCCCAAAAGGGCTGGTTCACTACCTCCCGCTTCAGCCGAGCATCCCGTTCATGAAGTGGCGCAATATCGGCTTTGCAGTGTCGGGCATCATGTCGGTTCTGGTGGTCGTTGCGTTTTTCGTGAAGGACTTCAACTACGGCATCGATTTCCTTGGAGGCTCGATGATCGAGGTCCAGGCCAAGAACGGCAGTGCCGACCCGGGCGAAGTACGCTCACGCCTAGGGGATCTCAATATCGGCGAGGTGCAGGTACAGGAATTCGGTACCGAAGGCTCGTTGCTGATCAGGTTGCAGTCACAGGGCACCGGCGACAACGCCGAACAGTCCGTCGTGCAGATGGTTCAGTCAGAACTGGCAGACGAATACGACTTCCGGCGTGTCGAGGTTGTCGGACCGACTGTCTCGAGCGAGCTGGCGATGAGCGGCACGATCGGCATTGCGCTCTCCATGCTGGCGCTCCTCATCTACATCTGGTTCCGCTTCGAGTGGCAGTTCGGCTTAGGGGCGGTTGTTTCGACGATTCACGACGTGATCATTATTGTCGGCGTCTATGTCGTGCTGGGTCTGGAGTTCAACCTCTCCAGCATCGCGGCGATCCTGACCGTGATAGGCTACTCGATCAACGACACGGTGGTCATCTACGACCGCATCCGGGAGACATTGCGCAAATACAAGAAGATGCCGATCGAAGAGATCATCAACATCTCGCTCAACCAGACGCTGTCGCGTACGATCCTGACGGGTCTGACGGTGTTGCTGGCCTTGTTCGCGCTGTATTTCTTCGGTGGTGAGGTCATTTCTTCCTTCGTGTTCGCCATCATCCTGGGCGTCCTAATCGGCACATACTCCTCGCTGTTCATCGCCGGTCCGATGCTGATCCTGTTCGATCTGCGGCCGTCTTCGGAAAAGGATGACGGCAGCGTTTCAACGGCGGTTGCCGCGCAGCCGTCGAAAACGTGATGAGATGGGCGACGGTATCGTTATCCGGAAGGCCCATTTCCCTGGGCGTGCGCCGATAGACGCATACGGCAATGGTGGTTTCCGCTTTGCCGATATGTCTCATCGCGGTTCGATACTGTGCCTGCCGTCCGGCATTCACGGCTGGGAGCCCGAAGACGCGTCGGCGCTGCGGGCTAGTGATCTTGATCTGATCTTGCAACAGTCGGATCGGATCGAAATCCTGCTTGTCGGCACGGGGCTCAGCCTCAAACCGTTGCCGAAGGACCTGCGGCAAGCTCTCCGCGAGGCCGGCATCGGCGCTGATCCCATGTCTACCGGTGCTGCCGTCCGTACCTACAACGTGCTGCTCGCCGAAGACCGTGCCGTGGCGGCTGCCCTTGTCGCCGTTGACTGAAACAGGCGCGACCGCGCCGCTTCTCGACGTCGTGCGAACGGTCGATCGCGATCGCTACGTTGCCGCACTGTACGCGCCTGAAGAGAAGAGAGGCGACCTGCTCGCACTCTACGCCTTCAACGCGGAGATCGCAGGCATTCGGGATCGTGTCAGCCAGGCTCTGCCAGGTGAAATGCGTATCCAATGGTGGCGCGATGTCATTGAAGGGAGAAGCATGGATGCCGCGACCGGGCACCCTGTCGCTTCGGCGCTGCTGACAGCGATTGAACGCAATGCGTTGCCGATACATGCATTCCAGAACTACCTCGATGCGCGCATCTTCGACCTGTACGACGATCCGATGCCGTCGCGCGGAGACCTGGAGGGCTATTGTGGTGAGACGGCTGCCGCCATCATCCAGCTCTCGGCGCTCATCCTCGATTCGAGAGAAGCGGCGGGTGTTTCCGGGCTGGCAGGACATGCGGGTTGTGCAATGGCGATCTGTGGCTTGCTCAGGTTGCTGCCTCTGCATCGCAGCCGAGGACAATGCTACGTGCCGAGCGACATTCTCGCTGCGGTCGGAAGCAATCCTGAGGAATTCGTTGCAGGCGAGGGTGGCGAGAACAGGCCACGCGCCGTTGCAGCCATGATAGCACTGGCGCGCGAGCATCTGTCGGCCTTTGAGAAGCACGCGGGCATGTTGCCGGAGGCGCTCAGGGCGGCCTTTTTGCCTGTTGCGCCCGTTGGCGCCCAACTGTCAAAGATGCAGGGCCGCGAACGAGAGGTGTTGACGACCGGCCTGGACATTGCTGCGTGGCGAAAGCAATGGCTGATGTTTCGCCGCGCCTCGAAAGGCTGGAGTTGACTACTCAGCCGCTTCCGTGAGGCGGGGAAGGTTGAGCCATGTGCGGCAATCCTCGAGCGCTCGCGCGGTGATCGCGCGGCGTTTGGCAATCGTCTTTTCCTTGCCACGCAGGCGCTTGCCTTCGGGTTTCACCGCTTCGGCGGGCGGGAAAAGTCCGAAATTGATGTTCATGGGCTGGAACGAACGTTTGCCCGGCTCGTCGTCCGAGACGATGTGGCCGCCAGTGATGTGGCCGAGCAGCGCACCGAAAGCGGTGGTCGCCGGTGGCAGGCAAACACTCTGGTCGAGCCGTTCCGCGGCTGCGAAGCGACCGGCCAGAAGGCCAATTGCGGCGGATTCGACATAGCCTTCGCAACCGGTGATCTGCCCGGCAAAACGCAAGCCCGGCCGTGATTTCAGCTGGAGCGAGCCGTCCAGAAGCGTCGGCGAATTGATGTAGGTGTTACGGTGCAGGCCGCCGAGGCGGGCGAATTCGGCGTTTTCGAGACCCGGGATCGTTCGGAAGATGCGGACCTGTTCGGCATGCTTCAGCTTTGTCTGGAAGCCGACCATGTTGTAGAGCGTACCGAGCGCATTGTCCTGCCGAAGCTGGACGACAGCATAGGCCTTGACCGTCGGGTTGTGCGCATTGGTCAAGCCCATCGGCTTCATCGGGCCGTGACGCAGCGTTTCGGGCCCACGCTCCGACATAACCTCGATGGGCAGGCAGCCGTCGAAATATGGGGTGCCCTCCCATTCCTTGAATTCGGTCTTCTGGCCATCGATCAGCGCGGCGACGAAGGCGTCATATTGCGCCTTGTCCATCGGACAGTTGATGTAGTCCTTGCCTGTGCCTCCGGGACCAACCTTGTCATATCGTGACTGGAACCAGGCGACATCCATGTCGATCGTATCGAAATGGATAATCGGCGCGATCGCATCGAAGAAGGCGAGGGCATCCGATCCGGTTTCCGCCGCGATTGCCTGCGCCAGCGAAGGGGCAGTCAAAGGGCCGGTGGCAATAATCGACTGGTCCCACTGCGCCGGCGGGAGTCCGGGCACTTCCTCCCGCACGATGGTTATGAGCGGATTGGCTTCGAGCTTTGCCGTCACTGCGGCGGAAAAGCCGTCTCGATCAACCGCAAGCGCGCCGCCGGCCGGAACCTGGTTGGCATCGCCGGAATCCATGATCACAGATCCGGCGAGCCGCATCTCCGCGTGGAGAAGACCAACAGCGTTGTTTTCCGCGTCATCGGAGCGGAACGAGTTGGAGCAGACGAGTTCCGCCAACCCTTCCGTCTTGTGCGCCTCGGTGCCGCGAACGGGTCGCATCTCGTGCAAAATCACTGGAACGCCGGCCGTCGCGATCTGCCAAGCTGCTTCCGAGCCGGCGAGACCGCCGCCGATGACATGAATGGGTGCTATGCTTGTGTTCATCGCGGTGGCAATAAGGCCTTGACCTCGTCAATGCAATTGCTGACCCTCGTTCCCCATGTCTCATCAGCACAATAGGACACGCACGATCGTTGGACAGATAACCGTCGGGCTGGCGGTTCTGGCACTGTTTGCAGGATACGTGTTCACTGTGTCCCTGTCGTGGATATCTACTGCTAGCGCGGCCACGCCTGCGACGAAGCCGAAAACAATACAGATCTGTCACGGTTACGGGTGCGCCTTCCGCTCCCGCCTGACGCTTACGGCGGCCGATGGCGCAAGATTTCGGTCGATAATGGCGGCCGGGTCCGGCTCCGCCCGCGCAGAGCGGGCGGCCTTGTCGCGCGCCGTCGTCTATTACGAAGGCCGTGCGGGTCAAGCCACCGGGTTCAAGGATCGGGCCAAGACCCAAGTCGGAAAGCCGGAGCGGGGCCAGATGGACTGCGTCGACGAGGCGACGAATACACGCAACCTCCTTCTGTATCTGAAAGAGCGCGGATTGATCCGCTTCCACAAGGTGGAGCGGAATGTCTCGCGCGGCTATTTCCTGGACAAGCGCTATCCGCACTTTTCCGCGCTGATCAGCGAACCTTCCGGGACGAAGTGGGTGGTGGATTCCTGGTACAAGCCGATGGGCGGCGCGCCGGACATCATGCCTTACGACCAATGGAAAGTGCGCGGGCAGCTCGGGACAGAATAGTTCGTCCTAGCGCCAAGGCAGTCTGAAAAAGACAACACCCGCCGAGGGAGGAGGTTCGGCGGGTGTCGTTTTTGTGGACGGCTCCCCGGGAGGAGATGAGGAACCGGCCTATCCGTCATGGCCGGGGAGGAGGTCGGCGCTGACGAAATTCCTTTCGCCCGATTTTTGAGAAGGGGCGAAACCTTCTGTGGGGAACAACGCCCGCCGAGGGAGGAGGTTCGGCGGGCGCCGTTTCGTTGGCCAGCAATCGGGAGGAGGTGAAAGCTGGCCTATTCGTCGGGGTCGGGGAGGAGGTCGACCCTGGCGAAATCTATTGAATTCCTTAGATCGCCTTGCGGGCGACTTCGCGAATGCTTGCGCGGGCAATACCCAGATCGTTCAGCTCGCGGTTCGTCAGGCGGTTCAGCTCCGTCACGGTTTCGCGATAGAGGCGCCAGTTGCGATAGTTGCGGATCAGGTTCATGGTCTTTTCGAGTCGTCTTTGGTTCGTTCGTTTCTTTGGTACGCACTACAGATACGTATGGTCGGAACGGTTTAAAAGCGCATTTGGTGCATGGCAGCAATGCAATTTGTGCAATGCAGCAAAATCGATTAGGTAGCGGGACACAAATTCGACGGAATCACAAAAGCTCATTTGTTTCAATCGGTTGTAGGGTTTAAAACTGCTCTCGCTAAGGTTGGAGCGGTCGCTGCGGCGGGAGAAAGGTGTGGCGAGTTATTCCTCACGCGTGCGTGGTGATGCGGCCAGGTGGGTGGAGCGGGGCTTCATTGACCAGAAGGCCGCGCAGGCAATCGTTGCCGATGCGGAGGCTCACGACCGCCGATCGCTGAGCTTTGGCTCCATTCTGGCGATCATGGCGGCGCTGCTGTTCGGTGCGGCGATCCTGATATTCGTGGCTGCAAACTGGGAAGCATTTCCGAGGCTTGGTCGCGTCGGCATGCTGTTCGCGATCATCTTCGGCGGTTATGTCGGTGGCGCCGGGCTAAAGCTGGCGGACCATGCGGCCATCGGCGAAGCGCTCTGGCTCATCGCGGCCGCCGCATTTGGCGGGTCTATCGCGCTGATCAGCCAAATGTATCATCTGTCTGGTGACGAGGCGCAGGCCATCCTCATCTGGTGCGCCGGTACGACGCTTGCGGCGGCTGCGCTCAGGTCCGGGCCTCTGACAATGGCGGCGGTTGCGCTGTCGGCGGCTTGGCTTTTCCTCGTCGGCGTCAGCTTCTGGCGAAATGAAGATTTCCCACACCTTTTCATGGTGTTAGCGTTCGTGGTGTGGCTGCTCTCCTATTGGACGAGAAGCGCTGGCGCGCGACATTTGCTGCTGCTGTCGCTGGTCTTATATGCAGCATTGCTTGCTGCAGAAACGGAAGTGATGCACGTCGCCCCCGTTCTGGCTGCAGTGTCGGCAATCCTCTTTGGCCTCGCGGTCTTTCTTCCCGAGGACACGGAGAGAATCGCCCGGATCGACGGCCTTCTGCCCGTCCATGGCCTGATCGGTTTCCTCACCGGGATGGTTATGCTCCAGATAGACATCGGAGACGATTTTGCGGCGGGATTTGCAATTGCCGCGGCGATCACGCTTGCCGGCATTGTCGCTGCAGTTGTCTTTGGCGGGCGCGATAGCAGGGGGCTGCGCTGGATCGCCTATACAGGCTTCGCGTTCGAGCTTTGCCTCATCTATGCGGTCATGATCCAGGGTATGCTGGGCACCGCTGGGTTCTTCCTGGCGGCCGGAACCATTCTGGGTGTGCTGGCGATCGCGATCATACGGATCGAGAAGCGCATGGCAGCCCCCGCCTCTGCCTCGGGAGTCGTGTCATGACCGGGAAGAAGCTGGTTCTGGCGGCTATTGCACTGGCTCTTGTCCAGATAGGTTTTCTGTCATGGATTGTTGCCGGGCGTGCAGCAGTATTGCGCGACGGGCGGGAGGTTCTCCTGAAGGTCGAGCCTGTCGATCCTCGTGATCTTCTGCGCGGCGACTATGTGGTTCTGAACTACGAGATCAGCGCTGTTCCGGTAAGCATCGTCTCGAACGCGCCTGTAGGCGAGTTCACCTCGCAGGACGGTCCGATCTTCGTTCGCCTGGGCAAGGATGAGGATGGCTACTGGCGCGCAAGATCCGCGACACTCGGCGCCCCTGCCGGCATACCTGCCGAAGGCGAAGTGGACATACGCGGAGAGGTCCGTCCGGGGTGGTCGAGTGGTCCGGACGGCACCTACAACGTAAGTTACGGGATCAACCGATATTATGTGCCGGAAGGCGAGGGGAGCGAAATCGAGACCAACATGCGTGATCGGCCCTTCTCAATCCTCGCAGCGGTAGGCCCTGACGGGCAGGCGCAGATCAAGGCGCTCATGGACGGCGAGACAAGGCTCTATGCCGAGCCCTTATATTGAATGATGAAAGCGCGGGATGTGACTCCATGCGGGAGCCAGCATGTGGTATTGCGTCTGAAAAAGCGGGGAGATGCACTATGAGATGTGTCGTGGCGGCTGTGATTGTTCCCCTTGTCCTTATTGCGGCGTGCCAGTCCGCGCCGCCTTCTGCCAGCACGAAGGGACGGGCCTGCACCCAGCGCGTCATTGACGCGGGTCAATGCGACGGGAAGTCGATCAGCAGCTTCCCCGAACTGGCCAACGTCCAGTAGCTATCTTTCAGGGCGTACCTTCGAGAAGTTCGAGTTGCAGGTGCTGCAGCAGGATGATCGTCTTCGCGTCGATGATCCGGCCATCGCGCACCATCTTCATGGTGTCGTCGAGCGGGACCTCGATGATCTCGATATCCTCGCCTTCTTCGACAGCTCCGCCGCCGTCCGATAGTCGGTCAGTCGGGCTGTATTCGGCAATAAACAAGGTGATGCGTTCAGTGACACTGCCGGGGCTCATGTAAGGGGAAAAGATTGTCCTCAGGCCGTTAAGGCGATATCCGAGTTCCTCCTCCGCCTCCTTGCGTATCGCGGTCTCGGGATCGTTGGCATCGAGCAGGCCGGCGCAAGCCTCGATGAGCGGGGCTGAATGGCCGGTGACGAAGGCTGGATAGCGAAACTGGCTGATAAGCAGCACCGTGGAGCGCCCCCTGTCATAAGGCAGCACGGCGGCTCCGTCGCCCCGGTCAGTCATACGTCTCGCGGGTCTGGGTCTCCCAGACGCCGTCGTTTCGCCGGTAGTCAAAGGTCGTTTTCGTCAGCCTCGCCCAGTTGTCAGAAAGCAGCTCGGTCGACCTTACTCGTATTCTGTCCTGCAAGTTCAAGCCTCCGTGAAACCGCGCGGTCTCGGGTTTTTCGGCCATTTCGCCGCGTCGAGAGGCATGCCCGAAGATGAGGTCTTTGCGCAACCCATGGCGTGGGCTGAAAGCCGGGGTTGAACCGAAAGCGATACGGTGCCAAATCAGGGGAAAGAAATCCGGTCCTTTCCAAGGGCACCCTCAGAGACGTTTCATGGTCACCTATCTTGACGCCGCATCGGCGCCGCTTCGCAACACCGGGCAGATCAGGCTCTATGGACCCGACGGGTTCGAGGGCATGCGCAAGGCAAGCGCAATCACCGCCGCCTGCCTCGATGAACTCGCCGGCATGGTTGCGCCCGGCGTGACAACTAACGCAATCGACCGGTTCGTTTTCGAATTCGGGATGGACCACGGAGCTATCCCGGCGACCCTTAATTATCGCGGCTACACGAAATCGACCTGTACATCGATAAACCATGTCGTCTGCCACGGTATCCCTGACGATAAACCGCTGAGGGAGGGGGACATCGTAAACATCGACGTGACCTACATCCTGGACGGTTGGCACGGCGATTCCAGCCGGATGTATCCTGTCGGCCAGATCAAGCGAGCTGCCGAGCGATTGCTCGAGGTGACGCATGAATGCCTGATGCGCGGCATCGCCGCGGTAAAACCCGGCGTCCGCACAGGCGCGATCGGGGCGGCGATACAGGCCTATGCCGAGGCGGAGCGCTGCTCGGTGGTGCGAGACTTTTGTGGGCACGGTGTCGGCCAGCTCTTTCACGATGCGCCGAACATTCTTCACTACGGCAACGTGGGCGAGGGCGTGGAGATGCGCGAAGGCATGATCTTCACCATCGAGCCGATGATCAATCTCGGTCGCCCGCACGTTAAAGTGCTTTCCGATGGCTGGACGGCTGTCACGCGGGATCGTTCCCTTTCGGCGCAATACGAACACGCTATCGGCGTGACAGCCACCGGCTGCGAGGTCTTCACCTTGTCTGCGAAAGGGCTCGACCGCCCCGGCCTGCCTTCGTAATATTGCTGTCTGAGGGCGGTGCTTTACGTCGCTGGTGGGGAAGTCATGGCGAACGAGGAGAGCGACGAGCGCGGGTTCTTTGCCGAACGACCTGTACGCACCTTGCCGAAATCCGGCAGCGACAAGGCGTTTGAGGGCGTTGCTCACGATGAAGTCGCCCCACGGCAGCCTGCAGAAGAGAAGCCCCACTATCTGGGACATCGAGACCGCCTGAGGAAACGTTTTGCCGTGTCCGGCGACACGATGCCGGACTACGAACTGCTGGAACTTCTCCTCTACAAGGCGATACCGCGCGGCGATACCAAGCCTGTCGCCAAGGCGCTGCTGAAGCGTTTCGGAACGCTTGCAGAAGTCCTTGGCGCGCCTCCGCACCTGCTGCAGGAGGTCAAGGGGGTGGGCCCCAGTGCCGCACTTGAGCTCAAGGTCATCGCGTCTGCCGCCAGCCGCATGGCGCGCGGCGAAATCCACAAGCGCGAAATCCTCTCTTCATGGGAGAAGGTACTGGAGTATTGCCGCGCCGCGATGGCTTTTGAGGAGCGCGAGCAGTTCCGGATACTCTTTCTCGACAAGAAGAACGCGCTGATCGCCGACGAGGTACAGCAGGTCGGCACGGTAGATCACACGCCTGCCTACCCGCGTGAGGTTATACGCAGGGCACTGGAACTGTCATCGACCGCGATCATCCTTGCCCATAACCACCCGTCCGGCGACCCGACGCCCTCACGCGCCGACATCGAGATGACCAAGGAGATCATCGAGGCCGGCAAGCGTCTCGGTGTCGTGGTGCATGACCATATCATCATCGGCAGGAAGGGATTCGCCAGCATGAAGGGTCTTCTGCTGATCTGATCGCGCAATGAAAAAGGCCGCACGAGGCGGCCTTTGTCATGTTGCCCAATGGGGCGAATGCTATTCCGCGTCGTCGGCCTTCTTGGCCTTCTTTGGCGCAGCCTTCTTTTTCGGCGCCTCTGCCTTCGCCTCGTCGGCGCCGGAGTCGTCGGCCTTCTTGGCCTTCTTTGCAGACGCCTTCTTGGCGGGCTTCTCAGCGCCGCTTTCCGGCTCGTCGTCGGCCATCAATTCTTCTTTCGTGACCTTGTTGTCGGTCACGGAAACCTGGCCGAGGAGATGGTCGATGACCTTTTCCTCGAAAAGCGGAGCCCTGATGGACGTGATGGCTTCCGGATTGTTGCGGTAGAAGTCGAATGCCTGCTGCTGCTGGTCGGCGGGGAAGCGGCGAACCGTTTCGAAAAGCGCACGCTGAACTTCCTCGTCGGCGACCGTCACGCCGGCCTTCTCGCCGATCTCGGCAAGCACCAGGCCCAGACGAACACGGCGTTCGGCAAGGCGCATATACTCCTCGCGAGCCTCGTCCTCCGTCGTTTCCTCGTCCGCGAACGTGCGTCCAGCGGCCTGAAGATCGCGATTCACCTGATTCCAGATGTTCGTGAACTCAGCCTCGACCAGCTTGGAGGGCGCCTCGAACTTGTAGTTCGTGTCGAGCTGGTCGAGCAGCTGGCGCTTGACCTTCTGGCGGGTCATCGAGCCGAACTGGTTTTCGATCTGGCCCTTGACGATCTCACGCAGCTTGTCCAGCGATTCCAGGCCGAGCGCCTTGGCAGTCTCGTCGTTCAACTCAAGCGGGCCGGGCTTGGCTACTTCCTTGACGGTAACGTCGAAGGTGGCTTCCTTGCCTGCCAGGTGAGTGGCCGTGTAGGCCTCCGGGAAGGTGACGGTGACAACTTTCTCCTCGCCAGCCTTCGTTCCGATGAGTTGATCCTCGAAGCCGGGGATGAATTCCTTGGAACCAATCACCAGAGGCTGGTCGGTGCCAGCGCCGCCGTCGAAGGGCACGCCGTCGATCTTGCCGACATAGTCTATCGTCACGCGGTCGCCTTCGGCGGCCTTGCCATCCTTGGGCTCGTAGCTGCGGGTGGACTCCGCGACGCGCCTTACCTGTTCCTCGATCTCGCTGTCCGGCACGTCATAGATCGGGCGGGTTACGGAGATGTCGGAGAATGTCTTGATCTCGATCGCCGGGATGACCTCGTAGGCGAGTTGGAACTCGAAGTCCGCGTTTCCGGCGAGGATTTTCTCGGCTTCCTTCTCGTCCTCGGTCATGGTGACCTCGGGCTGCATGGCTGCCTTCTCGCCGCGGCCGGCGATGATGTGCCTGGTCTGGTTCGACAGAATGTCGTTCACGACCTCGGCCATGAAGGACTTTCCGTAGAGCTTGCGCAGGTGCTGGAGCGGAACCTTGCCGGGACGGAACCCGTTGAGGCGGGCCTTGTCCTTTATCTCGTGCAGCCGGGCGAGCAGCTTGGCTTCCATGTCCCCGGCCGGAACGGTCACCTTAATCTCGCGCTTGAGGCCGGAATTCAGAGTCTCGGTTACCTGCATCGTCAAAAACCTTCGTTTCCAGAATCCGCGCACTCTGTACGGCCTTGCCGTTCAGCCTGCCGGTGTATCCGTGCCGGAGTGGCTAGTTGGGCGTGAGGGCGGAGCGCGCGGTCCTACAGGCCGCTCACGGCCCGGATTCCTTGGCGCTCGACACGCATTTCTGCGGGTAAGTCCTTGTTTATCAAGCATCTTACCGCGTCAGTAGGTCGCGGATCTTTCACTCCCGTCACAATTGCCACGCCTTTTGTCATACGTGCCGCGGATTTTCAACACTTCTTAGTGTCACATTGGTGGCAACTGATGTGGTCCGCGAGATTGACAGAATGATGTCTGCATGTGATCTGCGGCTGAATGCGGATGTGGCGGAATTGGTAGACGCCCTGGATTTAGGTTCCAGTGCCGAAAGGCGTGGGGGTTCGAGTCCCTTCATCCGCACCACGCTCCACGCCGCGTCCCTCCCTTACTGAAAGACGACTGAGCATGAGCAAGGAAGGAGTCTGACTTTTCACCGCGCGTAGGCTATCTTGTCATCGACAGGATCGGGAAAGCGATGATCATCAGGGAACTTTCCGAACAGGAATGCATCGAAATTCTGGCAGCCGCGCGGGTGGGGCACTTGGCTTGCGCGCGCGATGACCAACCTTACGTCGTTCCGATCACGATCGCGTTCGCACAGCGTTCCATCTACAGCTTTTCCCTGTCCGGCCAGAAGATCGACTGGATGCGACACAACCCGAAAGTCAGCCTTCAGGTCGGCCACCCCGAAGGCGATGGCTGGAAGAGTGTCGTTATCCAGGGAATCTACAAGGAACTGCCTGACAGGATCGGCTCCAAGCTCGAAAGAGAGCGCGCCTGGTCCCTGCTCAGCAGCCATGCGAACTGGTGGGAGCCCGGGAGCCTGAAGCCCGTGACTGCTTCCATTCCGTCTGATCACATCTTCTATTGCCTGTCCATTGAGAGCATGACTGGTCGTCAAGCGGTGCCGGAATAGCCGCGCCGATGCGCAAGGCCACGATAGAGGGTGTAAGTTTCGTCACCGTGGTCGTACTGGTGACTGCAGCCTTCGTTTGGCTGCTGATACCCTATTATGGCGCGATCCTTTGGGCCGTGATCCTCGCCATCCTATTCCGGCCGCTGTACCGACGGCTGTTCAACAGGTTCGGAGGGCGAGCCAACGTGGCGGCCGGACTGAGTCTGCTGGCATGCGTTTGCATCGTCGTAATACCCGGAGCGGTGGTTCTTGCCTCGCTGGCGCAGGAGGCAAGCAGCCTTTACGAGCGCATCGATACGCGAGAGTTCGACGTCTCCAAGGTATTGCAGCAGGTCTATGATTCCCTCCCAAGCTTCATTACAGGCGGCTTGGAATCGCTGGGCCTAGGCGACATATCCCAAGTCCAAAGCGGTCTGACCTCTTTCATGGGACAACTGGCGCAAGCGTTCGCCGCGCGCGCCGTCATCATCGGCCAGGGCACCATGCAGTTCGTGGTTAGCCTGGGTGTGATGCTGTACCTGCTGTTCTTCCTGTTCCGGGACGGGCATTCGCTTGCGCTCGCCATGCGCCGAGCGAGCCCGCTGAAAGACCGCTATACTGACCAGATATTCGCAAAATTCGCTTCGGTCGTCAGGGCGACCGTCAAGGGCAACGTCATCATCGCGATCATTCAGGGTACCATCGGTGGCGTGATGTTCTGGCTGATCGGTATTGAGGCAGCGCTTTTGTGGGGGGTGCTGATGGCTCTGCTCTCGCTGCTGCCAGCAGTTGGAGCAGCAATCGTTTGGGCGCCTGTCGCCTGCTACCTGCTTCTTTCCGGAGAGTACGGCAAGGGACTGGCGCTGTTGGCGGTCGGAATCCTGGTTATCAGTATGGTCGACAACCTGCTTCGGCCCCAGCTCGTCGGCAAGGATCTGCGTTTGCCGGACTTCGTCATACTTATCTCGACAGTCGGAGGCATATCGCTTTTTGGTATCAACGGCTTCGTCATAGGTCCGCTTATCGCAGCCCTGTTTGTCGCGGTGTGGTCCCTTTTCAGCGACGATCGCACGATTTCCTGAAACGACATTCAGGCGATCATGTCAGCCGCGATCTTCAGCGTGTTGCCCAGCGATGTCGCGAGGTGGTCGCGCATATGACTTGCAGCGAGTTCGCTGTCGCCGATCTGCATCGCCTCCAGGATCAATTTGTGCTGCCTGATGGTCACGGCGCCCAGTCCGGGTTCGGGAATGGCAAGATGGCGTCCGCGATCCATTTGCGCCTTCGATACGTCCACGGCGCGCCACAGCATGTGCAGGCCGTTCACTTCCGCGATCATCCGGTGAAACGTATCGTCGAGCCGGATCGCGTCGGCGAAATGCCGGCGGCTTATGGCGCGTTCGTGGGCCGCGATGTTGTCCTCGAAGGCCTCAGCTTCGGCTTCCTTAAGGCGGCCGGCTGCACGTGATGCGCTTTCCGCTTCAAGCGCGGTCCGGATTATATAGGCTTCTTCGAGTGCCTTGCGGCTGATCGGGGCAATGAATGTTCCGCTTTGGGCGAAGACCTGGATGAGCCCCTCGTCGCTCAGACGCTTCAGCGCCTCGCGCACCGGTGTTCGTGAAACAGCAAGCCGCGTTGCGATAGCCGCCTCCACGACAGCCTCGCCGGGGCGCATGCGGCCGGCCACGATCAAGCCACGCACGACCTGGTAAACCTGATCGCTCAGGGCGACGCCACGCTTCAGCGGTGTGGGTTCGACATCCATCTTTCTGCATCCGGCGTGGAAAACGGGTCCGACGGTCGCCGCAGCCGTCGGGGAAATCGAGGCGGGTATCTCCCGCCTCGATCCTGTCGACGAGGTCTGGCTATTTTGCAATGCAGGTATCTGCATTGTCGGGGGTGCAGACGTCGAGACCGGTATAGGTCGGGTCCGCAGGCCCCGGCTTGCCGTCGGCGATGTCCTTCAAGGCCATCATCGACTTGTAGCCCATTTCATACGGCCGCTGGCCAACCTGGCCCTGTGACAGACCTTCCTTCATCTGGTCGATCTGGGTGGGGAGGGTGTCGGCATAGACCACGGCGAGTTCGTTCTTGGCAATCTTGTCCTTGAACGGCTCGGTCGCAGCGCGGTTTGCGTCCGGAACGAACTGCGCAAAGCCGCCGGTTGCCGCGAATGCATCAAGGTTCGGCATCTTGGTCAGGAGGTCCTGGAACTGCTGGGCTGCCAGCGGGAAATCGTCATTGGTGTAGAGCGGGCAGCCGTCCACTTCCGTCCAGCCATTCTGTCCTTCCAGCCGGTCACCGGGGGCGGTAGCCGATTCCTTGCCGGCGAGGCCGTCGCGAATACCCTGCATGCGCTCGTTGAGGTTTGCGGCAGCGGCACCGCCGGACTGGATGCAGATCGTGCCGCCCTGCGGCTTCAGCGTCTGCAGGATCTTGGCAATGTTGGTGCCGATCTCGTAATTGTGCGTTCCGATATAGGCGACCCGCAGATCCTTGTTTTCCGGCAGGACGTCGGAATCGAATGTGATGACCGGGATGCCGGCTTCTTTGGCCGCCTGCAGAGCGGGAAGGATCGCAACCGCGTTGGATGGCGAAACGGCGATGCCTGCAACACGCTTGGCTACCAGATCCTGCACGATCTGAACCTGCTCGTCGCCGCCGCCATGCGCGCCCGGTCCGATATACTGGCATTCGAACGCTCCGCCGGCGTCCTCTACGGCCTTTTTGCAGCCGGCAAGCGCCTGATCGTAGAATGGATTGTCCATCGCCTTCGGAACCAGAGCGAATACAGGCTTGTCCTGTGCGAATGCCTGAGCGCCAGCAAGCGCTGTAAAGGCGAGGGCAGCGCCCAATAGAACTTTCTTCATGACTGTCTATTCCTCCACGTGATTTGAATTCTCTGCCCGATAGGGCGGTTTCGAGGATGTCTCCCATCATCCATTGGTCGTCAGGTCGTCGCCTGCCGGGATGGGCTGGCGGTCGCGAACGATCAGAGTGCTCTCATCTAGTCCTCCACGTTGACTGCGTTGGTCGCAGGTCGTCTCCTGCGATGTGTTACGGGCGGCGGCGGATCGGCAGCCAATGGTGGGTCAGGGCACGAATGGATGTGCCGCTTGTCTGCATGCCGAGCAGAACCGCAACGATAATGAAGACGCCGACGAAAGCGCCCTGCCAGTTGGAATCGACCCCGGCCATGAGAAGCGCGTTTCGGATCACCTCCAGGAAGGCGGCTCCGATGAAGGCTCCGAACGCCGTGCCGTAGCCGCCCATGAGGCTGGCGCCCCCGATCACCGTGGCTGCGATGACGCGCAGTTCGTAGCCTGTGCCCAGAGCATTCAGGGCGGATCCGTTGTAGCCGAGCAGCAAGATCGATGCGAAGGATGCGGTGAAGGCCGAAAAGACATAGGCTTGGAACTTGATCCGGTCGACCGGCACGCCGGTAAGGCGTGCGGCCTGCTCATTGCCGCCAATGGCGAATAGGTGGCGCGCCCATGCCGTGTAGTTGAAGATCCAGCCCACGATCAGCGTCAGGATGATGAGCGCCCAGAAATGCGACGAGAATTCAGGCATCCAGGGTGGCGCCCATCCCAGCGGTTCGCGCAACGGCCATTTTGCTTGTCCAATGGCCTTCACGATCGGCGCATCCGGTCCGAACTGGTAGAGCATCTGGTTGCCGGAGAGCACGATCGCCAGAGACCGCGCAATCGACATCATCCCGAGCGTGACGACAAACGATGGCATGTTCAGATACGCCACGAAGAAGCCGTTGACGACGCCACAGGCGATCCCGGCAAGCATTCCCATAGCAAAGGCGACATACCAGGTATGGTGCCAGGTCAGGAACAGCCCGGCCACGATTGCGACAAGCGCCATGATCGAACCGACGGAAAGGTCGATGCCGCCAGTGATCAGCACGACGGTCATCCCAAGCGCCATGATGCCGATCGGTGCGAAGTTGCGCGAGATGTTGCCGATGTTTTCGACGGAGCCGAAGGTCGGCTCGATGACAGTCATGACAAGCATGAGTACGGCAAGCGCGACGGCGACCCAGAACGACTGGGCTCGCAACAGCTTCTGAAGGGCGGTCTGCTCTCGAACGCCAGCGACTTCGTCAAGCGCTGCGTGGTCGGGGGCAGCCGGCGTGGCTGCCATTGAAGAGGCCTCAGGCTGCACGTATGGCTCCCGTAATCAATCCGGTGATTTCTTCCGGCGATGTCGAAGCGGTGGACTTGTCCGCCACCTTCGTGCCACGCCGCATGACGACTATGCGGTCGCACACGGCGAAGACGTCCGGCATGCGGTGGCTGATAAGCATGACCGATACGCCTTGCGCCTTCAGGCGGCGTATCAGTTCCAGAACCTCAGTCACCTGCCGCACCGAGATTGCGGCCGTTGGCTCATCCATCATCACCAGCTTGGCGTTCGACAGACGAGTGCGCGCGATAGCCACGGCCTGACGCTGTCCGCCCGACATCTTGCGCACAAGATCGCGCGGGCGCGTCTCTGATTTCAGTTCTGCAAACAGTTCGGCGGACCGCTCGATCATCGCCTGCTTGTCGAGCACACGAAAAGGCCAGAAACCCTTCTTGATCTCGCGTCCGAGAAAAACGTTCTGTGCCGCAGTCAGATTGTCGGCCAGCGCCAGGTCCTGATAAACGACCTCAATGCCCTTGCCGCGGGCTTCTATCGGCTTGTTGAACTCGCATGTCTCGCCGTCGACGCGCACTTCGCCCTCATCGGGCCGGAAGTTGCCGGCGATCATCTTGACCATGGTGGACTTGCCCGCGCCGTTGTCGCCCATAAGCCCGACGACCTCGCCCGGTTCCACCGAAAAGCTGATGTCCGTCAGCGCCCGAATGGCTCCAAAACTTTTCGAAACCTTCCGGATTTCCAGAAGTGGCATTCGGCTCCTCCCCATGTCCGCCGTTGGCCCTCCGGCGAGGCGCGACATCATTCTTTGCTGCTATGCTGTTCTGCTTC
Organism: Rhizobiaceae bacterium; assembly: GCA_019635775.1. Taxonomy (GTDB): domain Bacteria; phylum Pseudomonadota; class Alphaproteobacteria; order Rhizobiales; family Rhizobiaceae; genus Mesorhizobium_K. Next base: position 790,077 of record JAHBYU010000001.1, read on the forward strand.
CCATTCACGCCGCGCCTTCCAGCCCGGCAGACTTCGCAGTGGATTCGACTGTCTGCCAGCTTCTCGACCTCGCCGACTTGAGGACAGCATCGACCACCGCGTCGGCGGCAAGGCCGTCCCTGAAGTCGGGTACTGTTTTCGTGCCGCTGCGAATTTCGGCGAGAAAATCCGCCATCTGATGGATGAAGGTGTGTTCGTAGCCGATCTGGAGGCCGGGAACCCACCATGCCTTCATGTATGGATGATCCCCGTCGGTGACGTGTATGGAGCGCCATCCGCGCATTGCGCTGTCGCCGTCATAGCTGAAATACTGCAGCCGATGCAGGTCGTGCAGGTCCCATGCAATGGATCCCTTCTCTCCGTTGATCTCAAGTGTGAAAAGAGCCTTGTGACCGCGTGCAAAGCGCGTTGCCTCGAATGTCGCAAGGGAGCCATTGTCGAACCGCGCCATGAAAAGGCTGGCGTCGTCGAGCGTGATCGGCTCGCGCTTTCCGCTTAACGCGTGGAGGCGCTCGGGTACGAACACCTCCGTCGTGCCGCAGACTTCGGACATAGGACCAACCAACCAGAGTGCGGCATCAATGCAATGGGCCAGCAGGTCCCCGGTAACGCCGCTTCCCGCGACGGCAGAGTCCAGTCGCCAGGTTCCTGCCCCGCCCTGCGGGAGGTCGGGCGAGATCGTCCAGTCTTGAAGGAACTTGAATCGGCTGTGGAAGATGCGCCCCAGGCGGCCCTCATCGATCATCTGTCTGGCAAGTGTCAGGGCAGGGACACGACGATAGTTATACCAGACCATGTTCGCGACACCCGCCGTCTCGACGGCTTCGACCATGCGACGGGATTCCTCCAGGGTTCGTCCCAGAGGCTTTTCGCTCGCCACCATCTTGCCGTTTTGCGCTGCGGCAACAGCTATCTCGGCATGGGTATCGTTGGGGCTGGCGATGTCGATCAGGTCGATGTCGTCGCGTGAGACAAGGTCGCGCCAGTCCGTCTCATGGGATGCGAAGCCCCATTGCTTCGCGAAGTCACGTGCCTTGGCGCCATCTCGCGAGCAAACCGCTACGAGCTCAACGCCTACATTATCAGGAAAGAAACGGCGCGTCTGATGGTAGGCATTGGAATGCGTCCGGCCCATGAAACCAGTTCCGACGAGCCCAACCCTCAAGCTTCTGTCCACCGGTAGTCCTCCTCCGAAAAGATGCAAGGTTGGCAATCTTTACGGTCAAGCGGAGGGAGTCAACGGAAATTGGTATATTAGTGTACCAAATCCATTTCACACAGCGGGTGTTGGTTTTTCTCGGTCAGCCGTGATGGCTGCGCGAGCATGATGATCCCACCATAGCGCAGTTTTCGGGATGATAGGGCGCTTTGGTAGAGACGGTCTGACAGCCTATCGTTGCGGACGCCGCCATGCCGAGGATGACAAGTGTCAATGTCTTGCGCATCTTTCGTCCAATCGATTTCTAAAAGATGGCCGCTCTGTGGGCCTCTCAGGCATAATAGGCAGCGTATGATCCAGAGTCGACAGTCCGAGCGGGCCAATCGCCGTCAGCGCAGCGACTTTTCCCCTCCGGCTGCGGTGATCACTCCAACGATGATCAGGCCCGTCAGCAGAAGCCTCACGCCGGCGCTGACCCCGAACGTGTTGAGCATCGTTAACAGCAGTACCAGGAACAGAGACGCTCCCCAGATGCCGGGTATGTTGGCCTTGCCGCCCGCCACAGACGTACCGCCGATGACGACGACGGCAATGGAGGACAGCAGATATTCATTGCCGATATCGACATTGGCTCCGCGGAAGTATCCAGCCAGCAGCGCGCCGTTCAGGCCGCCGAGCATGCCGCACAGCGTATAGGTGAAAAAGCGTATCCAGCCAACATTGACGCCTGCAAGCCAAGCAGCACGCAGGTTCTGGCCTATGGCGAGCACCGAGCGACCATATATCATCCGGTTGAGCGCAATGCCTGCGCCGATTGTGAACAGCACCGTCAGCATCGCCATGACCGGGATGCCGAGAAACTGGACGTTGGTAAAGTCCGCGAAACCCGGCGGCGGCTTGATCTGCAGACCGCGTCCAAAAGCGATATCGATTGAGTGGATGATGAAGCTTGCCGACAGCGTCGCGATGATCGGCGGGATCCGAAGTGCCCAGATCAGCATGTAGTTTGCCGCTCCGACCGCCGCGCCGGAGGCTAGGGCGGCCAGGATGCCAAGGGCGATGCGTGAGTCCTGTCCGTTCATGACAGTCATCGCCACGGCACTAGCCAGCCCGATATTGGCGGGCAGCGACAGGTCGACGTTGCCCGGCCCAAGCGTGATGACGAACATCTGGCCCACGCCCACGATGACCATGAAGACGGCGAGCGAAAGTGCCGCCGTGAGCATGCCACCGCCGCCCACACCTCCGGTAAAGGTTATGGTGGCCAGCCAGACAACGAACGCGCCGACAAACGACCAGATCCAGGGTGTGGAGAAAACGGCTCGAATCTGGGTCATCTCAGCGTTCCCGCCGGCTGATGAGGACACGCGCCGCAAGGACGACGATCAGGATGACGCCATTGGCGGCAACCTGCCAGTCCGGCGGGATTTTCATGAATGTGAGCAGCGGTGACGCGGCCAATGCCAGCGTGAGCGCACCGAGCACGGCTCCGATGGGCGAGACGCGCCCACCGACGAATTCACCACCACCCAGGATGACACCAGCGATGGCAAGCAGCGTGTAGCCGTTGCCGATGTTTGCGTCGCCTGCCGTAGTGATGCCGACCAGTGTCATGCCCGAAAGCACCCCGAAAAGTCCGGCAAGTGCAAACAGCGTCATCTTGACCCTGAGGATCGACCAGCCCGCGCGCCCGAGCGCGACGGGGTTTCCGCCTGAGCCGCGCAGGATCGCCCCATAGGAGGTACGCATCAGCCCGAAATGCACGATGAGGGCGATGACGATCGCCGCCAAGATAGGGAAGGGGATGAAGGGAGGCTTGAAGCCGACTATCGCCGACAACCAGTCGGGAGCTTTTCCGCCGGGGGTCGGCAAGGTCAGGATGGCAAGCCCTTGCCAGACGAAGCTCATACCCAGCGTCACGACGATGGAAGGCAGGTTGCGCAGGTGGATCAGCGCTCCGAGAAGCGCGTAGACGCCGATCGAACCCAATAGGATCAGCGCGCCGACGAGCGGCGCGTCACGAAGCCACGTCGCGGTGACGCATCCAACAAAACCCACGAAAGTGCCAATCGAAAGGTCGAGTTCGTTGCTGGCTATCACGAACATCTGGGCAATTGTCGCCAGAGCGATGGGGATGGCGAGATTCAGCATGAGGCTGAATCCGAAATAGCTGATCGCCCGAGGATTTAGCCAGGCGATCGCGATTACGACCAAGGCGAAGGAAAGCGCTGGCAGCATGGCGCGCAGCATGCGTGCCCGGGCTGCCGAATTTGCTGCGCGCGATGAGGATGGTTCCACGACGGCGTCGGTCATGACGCCTCGCTGAAAGAGGACTGAATCACCTTTTCTTCCGTCACTTCGCCTCTGTTCAGGCTGGCGACGATCACGCCGCTGCGAAACACGTAGACGCGGTCGCAATGTTCGAGTTCGTCGGTTTCTGTCGTGTACCAGAGGAAGGTGCGCCCGGCCTTGGCCTCGTCCCGGATCAGGTCGTAGACCTCCAGCTTGGTGCCGATGTCGACGCCGCGCATCGGATCGTCCATCAGAATGATCCTCGCGTCGGACCCCAGAGCGCGCGCGAAGAGAGCCTTTTGCTGGTTTCCGCCCGATAAGGACAGGATGTTGTTGTTCATGTCGGGCGTACGGATGCCAATCTTTTTTTTCCACGCCTCGGCCATTTCGTTCTCCTTGCGGGGCGAAATGAGTAGACCGTTGCGCAGACGCGTAAGCGAGCGGATGCCGATGTTCTTGCCAATGGACCATTGCGCAAAAATGCCATCGGTCTGGCGGTCGCCGGCTACCAGCGCGACGGGTGCGGTTACTTCCACGTTGCGTCCCGCGGCGCGGGCATCGAAAATCGACAAAAGCAGTTCCGTTTGACCGTGACCGGCCAGCCCGGCCAGCCCTATGATTTCGCCCTCGTGCGCCACGAGCTCGGTGCTATCCGTCTGCCGGCCAGATCTTGCGCGAACGCGCTGCGGTCCCGCCTGTTTCGCGATTGTTTCAGCCCGTGTGGCGGGCTTCTCAGCGTGGTTACCGCCTCCCATGGTGGTTACGAGACGCGTTCGGTCGAACGAGGATGCGTTGTCGATTGCCACGACCTTGCCGTCGCGCATGACCACGATGCGGTCGGCATTGTCGAGGATTTCTCCGAGGAGATGGGAGATCAGGATGCAGCTTTTGCCAGTCTCGACAAAGCGTCTGACGAAGGCGAGCAGTTGACCTGCCGTGTGTGCGTCGAGCGAGGATGTCGGCTCGTCCAGGATGACGAGGTCGAGCGGAGCCTCGGTAACCGTGAATGCACGGGCGACCTCGACCATCTGGCGCTTACCGATGGAAAGGTCGCTTACGACGTCGGACGGGTCTATTCCGTGGCCGGGGAAGATCTCGTCCAGCTTGGCCGAAATCAGCGCCGCGGAGCGTCTGCGCCAGCCGAAACCCTTTAGCGATGCGTGGTTAACGCGCGTGTTCTCGGCAACGCTGAGGTTTGGACAGAGCGACAATTCCTGGAAGACGCAGCGTATGCCCAGGCGCTGGGCGCGGATGACCGAATAGTTTTCCTCGACGGTTCCGCGAATTGCGATTCGACCCCGGCTCGGGGCTAGGGTGCCGGCCAAGGTGTTCATCAGGGTCGACTTACCCGCGCCGTTGTGACCGACGAGTCCGATGCATTCGCCGGTATCGACCTGGAAGTCGACGCCATCGAGCGCACGGACGGCGCCGAAATGCTTTTCGACGCCGTCCAGCCTGACAATATTGGAACGGGGGACGGACATCAGCGTCCGCACCCCGAAAATGCCATGCCCTTCACGATCATTTCTTGATGTTGGCTTCGATGGCCTTGATCGCGTCTTCCTGGGTGTATTCCGCGCTTGCAACGGAACCGACCTCGATGTTTGGCAGCGCCGCCTCGAAATCGTCCTGCGTGAAGGCAAGGTACGGAACCAGCAGGTCATGCGGCACGTCGGTGCGTCCGTCGAGCACCTGTTGTGCGACCCAGAAGGCCAGCGACGACACGCCCGGGGCGATGGAAGCGGACCAGGTCTTGTAGCCGTCCTTTTCCTTCTGCTCCTTCCACCAGGCGAGTTCGTCCTGGCGGTTGCCCATGATGATGGTCGGGCGCGGCTTGCCTGCGGCCGCGAAGGCCTGCGCGGTACCGTAGCCATCGCCGCCCTGCGTCACCACGGCCACGATGTCGGGAAGCGAAGGGAGCACCGTCGCAACCGCTTTCTGCGCGGTCGTCTGGTCCCAGTTACCTGTCACCGAATTGACGATCTTGAATTGCGGGTTTTCTTCAACGCCAGCGAGGATGCCCTTGTGGATTTCCTCATCGATCGATGTGCCGGCGAGACCCCGGATTTCCAGCAGGTTTCCGCCTTCCGGATGCAGCTTTTTCAGTTCTTCGATTTGCTGCTTTCCCATCGCGAAGAAGTCGACCACCACGCGATAGGCGCACGGCTCGGTTACGATGCCGTCGAAGGAAACGACAACGATGCCCGCATCGCAGGCCTGCTTGACCGCGCCGTTCAGCGCGTCCGGCGAGGAAGCATTGATGACGATTGCGTCATAGCCCTGCAGGATCAGGTTCTGGATCTGCGCGGCTTGGGTCGGAACTTCCTGGTCGGCTGTCGTGAAGACGTCGGAAGCAGCAACCACTCCATCGGCGACGGCCTTCTTGGTCACGGCCTCATAGCTCTTCAGCATAGCCTGGCGCCAGGAGTTGCCCGCGTAGTTGTTCGAAAACGCAATTTTCTTGTCACTCGTGTCGGCCATCGCGGTGCCCGACGACAGCAATGCCGCGAGTGCACCCAAAACTAGCAGCTTCTTCATTCCACTCCTCCATCACCTTACACAATTACGCCGGCACCTCCTGCCGGCGTTCGCCTGGACCACGTCCTGCGTCGGCGTTGGCGGCCGACGAGCATTTCCAGGGTCCTGCTTACAGTTGCTCGCCTTTTGCGCAAGTGCAAGTCCGATAAGTCAGACAAAAACAATTCGTGACGCCTGCTTCTGTCAACGCAACGCGCTACCCTTGGGCCGATGTTGCCAAGATTGGGCAGGGTGAGCAGGCTGAAGTCGCTTTCCCGCCAATGCTCTCGGAATCGCTGTTATGCCGGCCAGGCCCTGAAATCAGGCGGCACGCGCAGATGCAGGTAGGACGGATCGAAATCGCCCGCTGCCTGAAGACCATCCCAGTCGAGGACGGAAAGCTTCGAATCGCGCCAGTCCACGAGACCCTTTCGGCGTAGCGACTGAAGCGTCCGGTTGACATGAACGGCAGACATGCCTGTAGCGTCAGCGAGTTCGCTTTGCGTGATCGGCAGATGGCAGACGTGGTTCTCGGCCAGTCCCACGGCGCCCAGGCGCATCGTCATCTCGCAAAGCAAATGGGCAAGCCTTGCATATGCCTGCCGCCCGCCGAGATTGGCCACCCATTCCCTGAAAACGGCAGCGTCAATCAGTGTCATTCTCCAAAGTGCGTTGGCCACCTTGGGGCGTTCAGCGCAAACGGCATGCAGCGCTTCATGCTGGACAAAGGCCATACGGCACGGGCTAACCGTGGACAGTGTGCTATCCATTTTCGTCAGGTGGATGCTCTGCAGGTCCGGAAGATCTCCCGCGACGTGAAAGGACAATATCTGACGCTGGCCCTTGCCGGTGATCTTGAACCAGCAGGTCATTCCGCTGATGATGAAGCAGGATCGGGTCGGCCGCTCACCCTCTCGCACGAGATCCTGGTCGGCACGCAGGTCAGCCACTTGCACGGGAAGTCGATCCACTGCTGCGATGTCGTCGGCGTCAAGCGCATAGATGCTGTTCAATCTGCGAAGCAGGTATTCTGCGAGAGACGGCTTGGATGACATGGTCGGAGTCTCGGTGAGCAATTTCGGGCGCTTATTGGTTGAACCAATACTCTCCCGATTCGTTGAGTCTGAAACTTAATCCTTCGTGCCTTTCTTGGCGTCAAATGGCCCATTACTTTTTCGACTGGCGGGACAACGGTTCAATGGACCTCGATGAGGAAGGCGTGAGCCTTCCTGATCTGGCGTCAGCGCAGGCAGAGGCCTATCGATCCTTGCTTGAACGGGCGCGCGAGATACCTCCAGGAAACGAACGGCGTTCACTGTCAATCGATATCAGGGACGACGCAAGCCATCATCTTCTGACTGTATCGGTGGTCGTCGAGGTAGTGGTTGCGCCGTCGGTCTCCTGAAGGTTTCCGGGTAAATGTGGTTTTCGGCCCAGATTCTGTACCTCCAAAGAGGCTGCCAGCTGTACGTCGTCCACTATTCCGCTTTCATAAAGTGCAATCAGCGACGCGGCGAGAAGCTCGCGTTCGTGTGAATTCGCCAAAATTCCTCTTTGACCGCAATAATCGTTTAAGACCCTGGTCAGCATCGCCAGCTGTCCAGGGTCGGCAATTCCATTGTGTTTCATTCAGATTGACCTCACTCACTTTCTTGAAGTGGGGCCGGGATCGACAAACGGTCAATAACCTTTGATAGGCCGCCGAAAAAATTGGTCGTTTCGGGCTGCGTAGGGCGTCCGCTTGCTGAGGGGGACAAACTTTCTTGCGCGTCGCGGGGCAGGGAAGGCTGGTTTGAAAAGTGTTGGTACGCCCAAGGCGTGCGGTGGTTTCCCGGCTGTGCCGCAGTGTCCCGCGATAGTAGTCGAGGCTGGTTTGGCGGACAGTCGCTGGGACAGACACATCTGGTCCCGGTCACCTCAACAGCCGATACAAGAAACCCGCAGCCTATCGGTTGCGGGTTTCAGAACTACCGAGCTTTAGTTGTGGAGCTAGTTGAAGCGTGCGTTGAAGCCGATCTTAATAAGGCTCAGGCTGTTATCGAAATCGATGTTCGGTGTAGGTCCTCCCTGAGCCGGGAATGATCCGTCCCCAAAATCCATGTAGGAGTACTCAGCAAAGAGCGAAATGTTATGCTGAACCTTGTATTCCGCACCGAACCCTACAACCCACCCGGTTTCCGTGTCGCTGAACGACGAGTCGTTCCAAGGACCGTCGTTTGCAGGGTTCAGATTGATGTCAGCAAAGGCCACGCCTCCATGGGCATAGATGAGAAAGTTGTCGGTTGGAATATAGCCCGCCCGAGCTCTAAGGGTGGCTATCCAGTCAAATTCAGTCGTATACTCCGCAGGTGGGCCAGGAGGCCCCTTCGATCCTGACCCGTTGATGTGGGTCCAGGCTATATCGGCCACAGCCCCTACCAGCCACCTATCCATTTGGTAATCATAGCCGACCTGAATTCCTCCAAACCATCCATCTGCATCTGTATCAATGAGCCATGGGGCGTTAGCCCCCGTCCCATCATTAGATGCCTGCTTTGAGACGTCGGTGCTTCCCCAACCGTAGCCGGCGAAACCGCCTAGGTATAAGCCTGACCAACCAGACGGCGCCTCAACAACTACGACTTCATCGACAACTGCATCTGCGGCATTGGCTGCCACTAACGACAACCCAAACGCAGCAGCGGCGAAAACAATCTGTTTCACGGCACACTGCGAGCTACATGCCTGGGGAACCGAAATGCGGCAAATGCTGGGCCTTGAGGGCTCAGAACCGCAGAGTTCCGCGCTCTGTGGCAGGTTCGGTTATGGCGGGGATTGGTACGCCCAAGGGGAATCGAACCCCTGTTTGCGCCGTGAAAGGGCGCCGTCCTAACCGCTAGACGATGGGCGCCCCGGACGAAGCGCCTTATAATTGCGTTGTAGCCGGCGGGCAACCCGTCAAACGCTGACCATGGAAAACTTTTTCATGGACGGGCTCAGCAACTGGTTGAAGGGACCGGATCCAGAAATGTCGCCCGAGATCAGCTTTTGCGGCCGCCGCACTTCCAGTTCCAGTCCCGTTCCGGGCCGATGTCGATATGGATGGAAGAGTGACAATATGTGCCGACGCCACCTCGACCCGGCATGGCGCGGACATATCGCGCCAGTTCGAACTTGTGGACGCCGGGCATCTGCACGTCGACCGCTGCGCAATACATGTGCTGCGATTTCTCCGCGCCTCGAACCTTCTTGTTGTATGCCGGGCTACGATAGCCGGATGTCACGATGAGGCGTTTTCCAAAGTGCGCTTCGACCTGCTTGAGCATGCGCACCAGTTTCGGCTTCAGGCAGGCCGTATCGACTGTCTCACGTTGTTTCAGCAGACCATTTGGAGCAAGACGTGCCATGCCCGCAGCGGAAGCGACCTGATAGGAGCCGATATCCTCGTAGACGTCGATATCGCTGTCGTCGTCGATTCCCGACTTGCGCTTGATCTCGAACAGATTGGTCGTTCGTACCCCGGGCAACGAAAAGTCGCCCTGGCCATCCTCAAGCCCGTTGTCCGAGGCGCCGAGCGCGGCGAAACGGACTGCCGCTTCCTGCTTGCGCTTTTCGGCATTCTGATCGGGCAGGGCGATGACGGGCTTGGTCTTCGGTTGCCGCGCGGCGATGGCAGGGGTAGCCGCTTCGGCCGGTGTTGTTCCGAAGAAAGACGAGAGAAATCCCTTCTTCTTCGGTTCGATCGTTTCGGTGGGCATCGTGCCGGCGGTGAGAATCGGGCCGCCATTGGTCAGAATCTGACCTGTGGGGGACGGTGGCAGGGTTTCGTCAGTCACTGACGCTTGCTTGGCGGGCTGGCTGCGTCCGTTTTTCCCTTCGGACGCAAGCTCGGCAACTTGTTGCGGTGGCACGCCTTCGGCAGCGGTCGATTCGGTCGGCGCTGCCGGCTCGTTCTTGTCGGCCTTTGCGGCAGAAGGAGCCGCTTCCTTTTCGGACGCCTTGTCGTTCGCGGTCAGAGCTGCGGTAGCCTCAGTGACGGCGGTGTCCAGATCGGCGGCTGGGGCGCCTGCCTCGGATGTCTGGGCCAACTGCAATGACGGCTCGGTGTTTGACGAGCATGAAGCAACGAGACCCAAGAGCAACGCCATCGCGAGGCTGGCGCTTCCCCTTTTCGATGGGCGCTCTATTCGAATCAAAACCTTCCCCAGCTCACGCGCGGCATCCTGTGACGGATACAAATTCAGGGCAGGGACAGCTTCCAACAGTGGTCCAAACCCAAAGCGGGCGGAAATCCGCACCATGCTCAGGCCACCTTTTCGCCCGCTTCGGCCCCGGAGGTCAATCCTCGTCGCTTCAAACAGTGTTACACTCGAACCTTCACATAGGTGCCGGGCGCGTCGCCCAGTGTCTTTACGCCCTTTCCAGGCTTTCTCGCCTTTGTCTTCCGGTCGTCGAGGGCCAGGATCCAACTCTGCCAATGTGGCCACCATGAACCGGGGGTCTCGGTTGCCGTTGCAAACCAGTCTTCCATGTCGCCGACCGGCTTGCCGCCCGTCCAGAACTGGTATTTTCCAGACTTCGGCGGGTTAACCACTCCTGCGATATGGCCCGATCCGGTCAGGACATACTCGACATCTCCGCCGAAGAACCTGCTGCCCAGGAAGACCGACCGAGCCGGAGCGATGTGATCTTCTTTGGTTGCCAGATTGTAGACCGGAATCTTTACGTCAGACAGCGACAGGGTTTTACCGGCCAGTTTCATCTTGCCTTGGGACAATGTGTTGTCGAGATAGCAATTGCGCAGATAGTAGGAATGGTTGGCGGCCGCCATGCGTGTTGAATCGGCATTCCAGTAAAGGAGGTCGAAGGGCAGGGGGTCCTTGCCGCGCATGTAGTTGTTGACGACATAAGGCCAGATCAGGTCGCCCGAGCGCAGCATGTTGAAGGCAGTGGCCATGCGGGTGCCGTCGAGATAGCCCTTCTCGTCCATAGAGCGCTCGACTGCGGTGACCTGGTCTTCGTCGACGAAGACCTTAAGGTCGCCGGCGTAGGTGAAATCGACCTGCGTGGCGAAGAAGGTGGCCGAGCGGATGCGATCATCGCCTTCCTGCGCCATCAGCGCCAGGCCGGCTGCCAGCAGCGTGCCGCCGACGCAATAGCCGACCGCGTTGACCTCGCGTTCTCCGGTGACCCGTTCGATCGTGTCCAGGGCGTATTGCAGGCCTTCCCGGATATACGCTTCCCAGTCCTTCGTGCCGTGTCGCTGGTCGGGATTTACCCAGGAGATGACGAACACGGTGTGACCCTGCTCGACGGCCCATTTGATGAAGGATTTTTCCGGATTCAGGTCGAGGATGTAGAACTTGTTGATCCACGGCGGGCAGATCAGGAGCGGGCGTTTGAGCACCCGATCGGTTGACGGATCGTACTGGATGATTTCCGCAACGTCGCTGCGCCCGACAACCTTGCCGGGGCTCATCGCTATGTTCCGACCGATTTCGAAGCTGGAATTGTCGGCCTGGCGCAGCTTCAGGTCGCCATGTCCTGCGGCGATGTCTTCCGCCAGCATCTTCATCCCGCGAACGAGGTTCTCGCCATTGGAGGCGACCGTTTCGCGGAACAGCTCCGGATTGGTGAGGATGAAGTTGGAGGGCGAGATCGCGTTGGCAATCTGCTTCACGTAGAAGCTGGCCTTGTGCCGCGTATGTTCGTCAAGCCCCTCGGCGCGGTCGACCAGGTCGCCAGCCCAGCGCGAGGTGACCAGATAGGCCTGCTTCAGGAAGTCGAAGAATGCGTTTCTGCCCCATTCGGGGTCCTGGAAACGCTTGTCGCCCTTGTCGGGATTGATCGCATCGGAAGGCGGTTCGCCTGTGCGGACATGGGTTATCGCGTTGCTCCAGACGGTCAGGTAACCCGCGAAGAGCCTCGTCTGCGCCTCAAGTGCGCGGCTGGGGTCTGCCAGCCAGTATTCGGTGACTTTCGAGAAGGTCTTGACCATGTCGGCCATCGGCTCGGCAACCGTGTCGCGCCGTTCGCCCTTTTCCCGAGGCTCTACCCAGGCGGACGCGGCCTTGCCGGCCTGCTCGATCATGCGCGCGACATTGATGGCGAACCGCTCCGGATCTTTCACCAGATACTGTTCGACATCGGAAGGCTCACCGGCTGCATCCTTGCCGGGCTCCTTGTCGCTTTTGCCTGCCTTGCCCCTCTGGGCTGCCGTCGACATTTGGAAGCCTTCCTCCTTAGGCGTTTTCTTGACATAATAACACGGGACGTCCAATGCGTTCTATGTCGCAGCGATGGGCGAAGATATGGCATATGGTAAAGACAACCGGTTTTTCCCGCTTTCGGGCGCAGCGGTGCTCGTAGCCATGCTGGGCCTTGGCGCATGCACCACGCCCACCGAGGACGTCGCACAGGCGCCCGGGCGCAGCGGCCAGCCGACAGATACGGGTACGTTCCCGAACCTGAACATCCCGCCGCAGGCGGCCACAGCCCAACTGACCGACGAGGAGACCGAAGCGAAGCTTCGCCAACTCGAAGCCCTGAAACGCCGGCAGCAGCCAAGCTTCTAGGCTGGGCCCAGAGGCTCACCCGGCTCCTCCCGTTACCGTCGGAGCTACATTACGCAAATCCGCTGCCCGTGCGGTAGCAGCCTCGACCCTGCCGCAAAATCCGTATATACGGCGCGACCATCGCCCCTGAGCACCCGGATTCCTTTGCCATGGAAGAATTTCACAAGGTTCGCCGTCTTCCGCCTTATGTCTTCGAGCAGGTCAATCGGCTCAAGGCCAGCGCCCGTTCCGCCGGGGCCGACATCATCGATCTCGGCATGGGCAATCCAGACCTGCCAACGCCCACGGCAATCGTGGACAAGCTGGTCGAGGTCGTTCGTGACCCGCGCACGCATCGCTACTCTTCCTCCCGGGGCATTCCGGGCCTGCGCCGCGCGCAGGCGAACTACTATGCCCGCCGTTTCGGCGTGAAGCTCAATCCCGACACGCAAGTGGTGGCGACGCTTGGCTCCAAGGAAGGCTTCGCCAACATGGCGCAGGCGATCACTGCTCCCGGCGACGTGATCCTTTGCCCCAATCCGACCTACCCGATCCACGCCTTCGGTTTCATCATGTCGGGCGGCGTCATCCGCTCGCTGCAGGTCGAACCCAACGATGCCTTCATCCCGGCGCTTGAGCGTGGCATCCGCCATTCGATTCCCAAGCCGCTGGCGCTGATCCTGAATTATCCGTCGAACCCGACCGCTTTGGTCGCCAGCCTCGATTTCTACAAGGACGTTGTCGCCTTCGCGAAGAAGAACGACCTCATCATCCTGTCGGACCTCGCCTATTCGGAGATCTATTTCGACGGCAATCCGCCGCCCTCGGTTTTGCAGGTTCCGGGAGCGGTCGACGTGACCGTCGAGTTCACCTCCATGTCGAAGACCTTCTCCATGCCGGGCTGGCGCATGGGCTTCGCGGTCGGCAACGAGCGCCTCATCTCGGCCCTGACGCGCGTGAAGTCCTATCTCGACTACGGCGCGTTCACGCCCATCCAGGTTGCCGCCACAGCCGCCCTCAACGGTGATGGTGCGGACATCGCGGAAGTTCGGGATGTCTACCACAAGCGCCGCGACATCATGGTCGATTCATTCGGGCGTGCAGGCTGGACGATCCCAGCGCCGGCCGCCTCCATGTTTGCCTGGGCGCCTATCCCAGAGGCGTTTCGGCATCTCGGCTCGCTGGAATTCTCCAAGCTGCTCATCGAGCACGCAGACGTTGCCGTTGCCCCTGGCATCGGCTTCGGCGAACATGGCGACGACTATGTTCGGCTCGCCTTCGTGGAAAACGAGCATCGCATCCGGCAGGCGGCCCGCAACATCAAGCGGTTTCTCGCGTCGTCGTCCAAACAGCCCAACAACGTTGTCTCGCTGGCGACGCGGCGCTGATTCAGGTTTTCCAGGCAAGTCTTTGAATTGAGGGAATTTTCGGCATATGGCTGATGCGTTGCGTGTGGGAATTGCGGGTCTTGGTACAGTAGGCGCTTCGGTGGCGCGTGTGCTTGCCGAAAAGTCGGCGGAGCTCACCCGTCAGTGCGGCCGGCCGATCTCGGTCACTGCTGTCTCCGCGCGCGACGCCAGCAAGGATCGCGGCGTCGACCTTTCCGGCTCGACCTGGTTTGTCGATCCCGTCAAGCTTGCCGCATATGCGGAGATCGACGTCTTCGTCGAGCTTATCGGCGGCGACGAAGGGCCGGCAAAGGCCTCGGTCAAGGCCGCGCTCGAAGCTGGCAGGCACGTCGTGACGGCGAACAAAGCCTTGCTCGCAAAGCATGGCGTGGCGCTTGCCGAGATCGCGGAGAAGAATGGCGTTCTCCTGAACTACGAGGCGGCTGTTGCCGGCGGCATTCCGGTCATCAAGACCATGCGCGAGGCGCTGGCAGGCAACTCCGTCAGCCGCGTCTTCGGCATTTTGAACGGCACCTGCAACTACATCCTGACGCGCATGGAAGCGGAAGGACTGTCGTTCGAGGCGTGCCTGGCGGACGCCCAGCGGCTCGGTTACGCTGAGGCCGATCCGACATTCGATATCGAGGGCAACGATACGGCCCACAAGCTCTCGATTCTCACGGCGCTTGCCTTCGGGACGAAGATCGCGGCCAGCGACATCTACCTGGAGGGAATTTCCAACATCAGCCAGGCGGACATACAGGCAGCCGCAGACCTCGGCTACCGGATCAAGCTGCTCGGCGTCGCTCAGCGTACCGAAAGCGGCATCGAACAGCGCGTCCACCCCACAATGGTGCCGACCGCCTCCGTCATAGCGCAGGTGCATGGCGTGACGAACGCGGTGGCTATCGAGACCGATATTTTGGGCGAGCTGCTCCTTTCAGGCCCGGGCGCGGGCGGCAACGCTACGGCATCCGCTGTCGTAGGCGACATTGCGGACATCGCCAAGAGCCGGCCGGGTTTCCAGCACGGACCAGTGTTCGGCTGGCCGGCCAAGCAGCTCAAGCCTTACAAGAAGGCGCAGATGCGCAGCCACGCCGGCGGTTATTTCATACGCCTGAGCGTTCAAGACCGCACCGGGGTCTTCGCCGCCATCGCCAAGCGCATGGCCGATAACGATATCTCGCTGGAATCCATTGTGCAGCGCTCCACTGAGGCGAAAGACAGGAAGACCGTCATCCTCGTGACGCATGAGACCACCGAAGCCGCCGTCCGCAAGGCGACCGATGGGATCACGAAGGACGGACACCTGATCGACAAGCCCCAGGTCATCCGGATAGAGCGGGCAGCCTGAGACAGTTGTCGGTATTGACGCCTCCGGCTGTTTCGGCTGCTCCGCGCTTGGCCTATCGTCCGCTTATGGCGGTTTGGCGATAAATGGCAGAGAAACGGGTTTTTCTCGGGGTAAAGCGCTCGGCGACGGGCCTTCGCTGGGAGCATCGCCTGACGGAGCGGCAGGAGATGGCCGCACTGACAATCGCGCAGACGCATGGCGTGCCCGATATCGTGGCGCGTGTGCTTGCGGGCCGGGGCGTTGCGCCAGAGGATGCGGAACGCTTCCTCGATCCCACTATCAAGGATCTTCTCCCCAATCCCGCCTCGCTGACCGACATGGAGCGGGCCGCAGACCGCATTGCGAAGGCCATCCGCCATCGCGAGAAGGTGGCGATCTTCGGTGACTATGATGTCGACGGCGCTGCGTCCTCCGCGCTTCTCAAGCGCTTCCTCAGCTTCTATGGCGTGGATTGCGAAATCTACATTCCCGACCGCATCTTCGAGGGCTACGGGCCGAATCCGGACGCCATGCGTGAACTGGTGGGGCGAGGGGCGACGCTGATCGTCACGGTGGATTGCGGCACCAACAGCGCACCGTCGATAGACGCCGCGCTGCAGGCCGGCGCAGAGGTAGTGGTGCTCGATCATCATCAGGTCGGCGGACCGCTCCCCGTTGCGGTTGCCGTGGTCAACCCAAACCGCGAAGACGACCTCTCCGGGCAGGGTCATCTGTGTGCCGCCGGCGTCGTGTTCCTCACGCTCGTCCAGACGGCGCGCGTCATGCGGCTTGAGCGGCCAGATCGACCGCAGCCCGATCTGCTGTCCATGCTCGATCTGGTTGCGCTGGCGACCGTCTGCGACGTCGTTCCGCTCATTGGCGTCAATCGGGCATTCGTGGTGAAGGGACTGGTTGTCGCGCGTCAGTTGCAGAATGAAGGGCTGGCTGCGCTGGCGCGGGTTTCTCGCATCGGCGAGCCGGTGGCCGCTTTCCACCTTTCCTTCCTGATAGGGCCGCGCATCAATGCGGGCGGGCGGATCGGTGATGCCGCGCTAGGCAGCCGGCTTCTTGCAACCGACGATCCGGTCGAGGCTGGCCAGATCGCCGAAACGCTGGACCGTCTGAACCAGGAACGGCAGGCGATGGAGCAACAGATGCTGGCCGAAGCGCGCGCCGAGGCGGATGCCGAGCTTGCCGGAGGGAGCGGGCCGGCGATCGTGGTCACGGCGAGCAGGGACTGGCATCCTGGCATTGTTGGCCTTCTTGCCTCACGCCTTAAGGAACATTCCCGACGACCGGCCTTCGCTATTGCCTTCAATGCAAATGGCGTAGGGACGGGGTCCGGCCGCTCGATTGCCGGTTTCAACCTTGGCCGTCTGGTGCGAGACGCGGCTGCGGCCGGCTTGATCGTCAAAGGTGGAGGCCACGCGATGGCAGCCGGCATCACTGTCGAGCGCGAGAAGCTTGGCGCGTTGCGCGCCTTCTTCGAGGAGCAGGCCGCGCTTGAGGTCTTTCGCCTGCAGGACGAGGAAGTGCTTGACGTCGACGCGGCGCTCGCGGCGGAAGGTGCAACGCTCGCCTTGCTCGAATCCCTCGAGAGGGCCGGACCATTCGGTGCGGGCCACCCGGCGCCTGTATTCGTCCTGCCGCGCCACAGGCTGGAGGATGCAAGGCTGGTGGGTGCCAACCATGTGCGCGCCGATCTTCGCTCGGATGGTGGCGGACGGGTACAGGCCATCGCTTTTCGCGCCGCCGGCACTGTGCTTGGCGATTTCTTGTTCGCAAGCCGCGGGCAAACGATCCATGTGGCGGGATCGCTGTCCGGCAGCTACTGGAACGGAAGTCGCAAGGTGGACTTTCGCATGACCGATGCCGCCCTGGCGAGCTAGCGTCAGGTCAGGACTGTTTGCAGCCTCTGCAGATCCGCGACTTGGGCGCGCGTTGTTTCGTAGCCTACGCGGATCGCCTCGTCGGCGCGGTGGAATTCGGTCAGGCCGACATGCCCGAGCCTGGGTTGAAGCGACAGGTCCGGCGGATCGCCGGCCAGTCTTGCGCGTGATATGCGGTCCTGGATGATGTTGAACGCTTCGACCATCACGCCGGTGACGCCGAGCCGTGCCTCTTTTGACCGGGAATCGGCACGGAAGCGTTCAGCAGGCGAGGCATCCTGTTCCACAAGCAGTTCGCCCGCGCTGTGTTTTATGACGGCCGCGCGACCGAACAGGTCGTAATGCAGGTTTACCGCCACCACCAGCGGTTGTTCATAGGCCCGACAAACCGAAACCGGAACCGGGTTCACCAACGCGCCGTCGACCAGCACGCGGCCATTGGTCGGAACGGGCTCGAACACACCGGGCAGCGCATAGGATGCCCGCATGGCTGTGATGAGGGCCCCGCTTGAAAGCCATATTTCGTGGCCGGTGCGGATTTCGGATGCGACGCAGACGAATGGCTTGGGAAGATCCTCGAAGCGCATGCCGTTCAGGTGCTGGCGCAGCCTTGCATCGAGCTTCATGCCGCCGAACAGCCCATTGCCGCCAAAATTGAGGTCGAGCAGGCCGAAGATACGGCGCTTTGTCAGGCTGCGAGCGAATTCCTCCAGCGTATCCAGCTTGCCGGCCAGATAGCAGCCGCCGACCAGCGCGCCGATCGAGGTTCCTGCGATCATCGAGATTTCAACGCCGGCCTCGTCAAGTGCCCGCAAGACGCCGATATGCGCCCAGCCTCGTGCAGCGCCGCCGCCAAGCGCCAACGCGATTCCAGTGGTCTTGGCTTTCGTGGCGCCGGCAAAGCCACCAGCTGACGCCGGGCCGTTTGCCTCCCGGACGTTGTTTCTGCCAGCAAATGACGCCCATTCGAGCATCACCAACTCCCTAACGTATGCCCAGTCTACGGGGCTCCCGTATCGAAATCATGAATCTTTGTGCCGGTCCTGGCCCTGAAGGTTCACGTGTTCCGCCCATAAACGTCGGCGGCATCGAAGAGCGGTTTGCTTCCGTCGCTGAAAAGGATTGCCTTGCCGTCGACCAATCGGACCGTCCGATAGAAGCATGAACGCCGACCTGTGTGGCAGGTTGCATCGTGGCCCGAGACCTTGACGCTCAGTACGACTGCATCCTGATCGCAATCCGTGCGCATCTCGACGACATGCTGAAGATTGCCTGATGTCTCGCCCTTCTTCCAAAGGCTGTTTCGCGAGCGGGACCAATAATGTGCAATCCCGGTTTCGAGCGTCAGCGCCAGCGCCTGCGCGTTCATGTGTGCAAGCATGAGCACAGTCCCGTCGCTTGCATCGGTCACGACTGCGGTGATCAGCCCGTTTGCGTCGAAGCGTGGCGAAAAGGCTGTTCCCTCCTCCAGAACTTTATTATCGGCCGGAGGCGAGGCGAATTCGATCGTCATCGGTCCTGTGTCAGCTTGCCGGTGCGCCGGCGCGCACCATGGTTATGAAACGCACCTGTTCCTCAGGGCTGTCCTTGAACGCGCCGGTGAACGTCGTGGTCAGCGTTGTCGAGCCCTGCTTGCGGATGCCGCGCATGGCCATGCACATGTGCTCGCCCTCGATCATCACCGCGACGCCGCGCGGATTGAGCGTTTCCTGTATCGAGCTGGCGATCTGGGCCGTCAGCGCCTCCTGCGTCTGGAGCCGGTGGGCGAAGATGTCTACCACGCGCGCGATCTTCGACAGGCCGACGACCTTGCCATCCGGCAGGTAGCCGACATGCGCCTTGCCGATGATCGGCAGCATGTGATGTTCGCAATGCGAGTGAAACTGGATATCCCGTACGATGACGAGGTCGTCGTAGCCCGCAATTTCCTCGAAGGTCCGGCCGAGTTCTTCGGCGGCCGACTGGCCATAGCCCGAAAACAGCTCGCGATAAGCCTTGGTCACGCGCTTGGGCGTGTCGAGCAGTCCTTCGCGGTTGGGGTCGTCGCCCGTCCAGCGTAACAGGATGCGCACCGCGTTCTCAACCTCGGCCTCGGTGGGTCTGGCAGTGCTTTCCGTGTTGGCCGGAACCGGCACGATCTTCTTGATGACGGCGTCCATCAGGTGTCTCCCGTAGTTCCCCTCGCTGGAGGAACGAGTTGAACGGATCACAGCCTTGCATGGGAAGCGCCCCTAGCTGCGAAGTCTGCTCCCGCCGGCCAATGCCTTATGCCTTGTCGGTCATGGAACATGACCATTATATATGCTGGGCCGGCGCGAATGAAAGATGCGCAGGGCGCGACGAACGTTCGCTGAACGGCGACGGATTGGAAAGAAATGATCGACGACGTCTACAACACGAAAATTCTCGGTTTTGCCGGGAATATCGAGCGCATCGGCCGGCTCGATCATCCTGACGCGACGGCCAAGGCCCATTCCAAGCTGTGCGGCTCGACGGTTTTGATCGACCTCGCCATGCGCGACGGCGTCGTGACGGATTTCGCTCACGAGGTAAAGGCATGCGCACTTGGGCAGGCTTCGTCCTCGATCATGGCGCAACATGTCGTCGGCGCCACCGCTCAAGAGTTGCGGTCAGTGCGAGAGACGATGCTCAGGATGCTCAAGGAGAACGGTCCGCCGCCGCAGGGGCGTTTTGAGGACCTAAAATATCTGGAGCCGGTGCGCGACTACAAGGCGCGCCACGCCTCGACCATGCTGACATTCGACGCGGTGGTCGACGCGATCGACCAGATCGAGAAGAAGCAGAAGGCCGCCTGAGGGCTTTCGGCGACGTTTTCGACGAAAGCTAATTTGAAGCGACGAGGTCCCGCACCATCGGGATGACCTTCGTTCCGTAGAGTTCGATGCTTTTCATCATGTGTTCATGTCCCATCGTCCCCGACGAATATTTCATGTCGAAACGCGTCACGCCGAGGGCCTTTACGGTCTTCGCTATCTTTTTCGCGACCGTCTCCGGCGACCCGACATAAAGCGAGCCCATGTCCGCCTCTGCGTTGAAGCGGGCGATACTGGTCGGTCCCCAGCCTCGCTCACCTCCGATCCGGTCGTGAAGCGCTTTGTAGCCGGGCCATAGCTGCTCGCGCGCCTGCTCGTCGGTTTCGGCGACGTGACCCGGCGAATGGACGCCAAGCGGCAGAACTGGCTTCTGAAGCTGCTCGGCTGCGCGGTGGTACAGATCCACGAACTGGCGAAAACGCACGGGGTCACCACCGATGATGGCCAGCATCATGGGCAGTTCGTATTGCACGGCGCGAACCACCGATTCCGGACTTCCTCCGACGCCGATCCAGGTCTTCAGCCTGCCGTGCTCCACCGGCGGATAGACGAGTTGGCCCTTCAAGCCGGGATGGATCGAGCCCTTCCAAGTCACCGGCTCCTGTTTGAGCAGCGCCGAGAAAAGGTCGAGTTTCTCAGTGAACAGCCTTTCGTAGTCGCTCAGGGGAAAGCCGAACAGCGGGAAGGATTCGGTGAACGAGCCTCGACCAAGGATCACCTCGGCTCGGCCAGCAGACAATGCATCTAGCGTCGAGAAGCGCTGGAACACGCGGATCGGATCGTCGGAGCTCAGTACGGTTACAGCCGAGCCGAGATGGATGTTCTTGGTGCGCGAAGCGATTGCCGCCAGAACGACATCAGGGGCCGACACGGCAAAATCGTCGCGGTGATGTTCGCCGACGCCTATGAAGTGGATTCCGACCTCATCGGCCAGAATTCCTTCTTCCACCACGTTGCGCAGCACCTGCGCCTGCGGCAGAAGCTTGCCTTGCGCATCGACGGTGACATCGCCAAAGGTATCCAGTCCAAGTTCAATCTGCGGTGTATCTGACATGGGATCAACTTTTCGATTGCCCTTGCGAAAGGGCTCTTGGGAGTCTGTCTGGCGATACTTAGTTTGGGGGTGACGCGCAATCAAACCGCCATCGGTGAACAGACTGTCGGCAGCTGTTCAAAAGGCACCTTGAGGTAACCGGTCGTGACAGGCCATCCGCACGCACCACACCACCATATCGGCCGGAACTGGCCAGGTCCTTGGCGGAAGACACCGGGCAGGCTGCTCGGCACGTCGCTGGTGCGCGCCTACCAGCTGACCTTGTCGGGCTTTGTCGGCAATACGTGCAGGCATCTGCCGACATGTTCAGAATATGCCTATGAAGCGATCGCCCGTCATGGGCTGTGGGCCGGGGGTTGGATGGGGCTGTTCCGCGTTGTCCGTTGCGGACCCGGTGGCACCCACGGAATAGATCGTGTTCCAGAAAAGCTTGGTTCCCGTTATCGCTGGTTCACGCCGTGGCGATACTGGCGCTTCGGCCGGAAAGCCGGCGACCCTCCAGCGTGAGCGTCATGCCGCCATCTTTGGGTTGAAGACGAGCGTTTAGGCTGGCAGGCTTCCGACTCGTTGATTGACGTTCAATGAGGGAGGCCGATATGGCGCACAAGTTCGAGATCTACAAGGACAAGGCCGGGGAGTACCGCGTCCGCTTCAAGTACAATTCAGAGGTGATGTTCTCGACCGAGGGATATTCGTCCAAGTCGGGCGCGGAGAAGGCGATCGCGTCCATCAAGAAGAACGGCCCAGAGGCTCCGATAGAAGACAACAGCTGATCGACGCCCCGAGCGGACGCGCTTCGGGCACGTCCGACGGGACTTTACCAGAGGCAGCATGGCGCTTATGTAGCAGCCGGCTGCCGCTCTTGCTTTGTCATTGGCCGCAGCCATTCGACCACACCACCCGCGCTCGTTTGCGGGACTGGACAGGAGAAGGCAGTTGTCAAACGTTTCCCTCAAATTCCCCGATGGTTCCGCGCGCGAGTACGATGCCGCCACGACTGGCGCCGCGCTTGCTGAATCGATATCGAAGTCGCTCGCGAAGAAAGCCGTCGCCTACGCGCTGGACGGCACGATAAGGGACCTTTCCGATCCGATCGGTCACTCGGGCGCGGTCGAGATCCTGACACGCGACGACCCGCGTGCGCTGGAGCTTATCCGTCACGATACCGCGCACGTGCTTGCCGAGGCCGTACAGGAGCTGTGGCCGGGCACTCAGGTGACCATCGGTCCCGTGATCGAGAACGGCTTCTACTACGATTTCGCGCGCAACCAGCCTTTCACGCCCGAGGATTTCCCCGCCATCGAGAAGAAGATGCGCGAGATCATCGGGCGCAACAAGCCGTTCACCAAGACGCTTGTTTCCCGCGAGGACGCGAAGAGGTTCTTCCGCGACAAGGGCGAGAACTACAAGGTCGAGCTGGTCGACGCGATTCCTGAAGGGCAGGACATCAAGTTCTATTCGCAGGGCGAATGGACCGATCTCTGTCGCGGTCCGCACATGGCTTCCACCGGGCAGGTCGGCAACGCCTTCAAGCTGATGAAGGTGGCGGGCGCCTACTGGCGCGGCGACGCCAACAATCCGATGCTGACGCGCATATATGGCACGGCCTGGGCCGATCAGGCGCAACTCGAGACCTATCTCCATATGCTGGAGGAGGCCGAGAAGCGCGACCACCGCAAGCTCGGCCGCGAGATGGACCTGTTCCACTTCCAGGAGGAGGGACCCGGCGTCGTCTTCTGGCACGCCAAGGGCTGGAAGATGTTCCAGAACCTGATCTCCTACATGCGCCGCCGGCTGGGCGACGACTATCAGGAGGTCAACGCGCCGCAGATCCTCGACAAGTCGCTCTGGGAGACGTCCGGCCACTGGGGCTGGTATCAGGAGAACATGTTCGCCGTTAAGTCCGCGCATGCCTTCACGCATCCCGAGGATCCGGAGGCCGACCAGCGCATCTTCGCGCTCAAGCCAATGAACTGCCCCGGCCACGTGCAGATTTTCAAGCACGGGCTGAAATCCTACCGCGACCTGCCGCTTCGGCTGGCAGAGTTTGGCAGCGTCCATCGTTATGAAGCGTCGGGCGCCTTGCATGGGCTGATGCGCGTACGCGGCTTCACGCAGGACGACGCACACGTGTTCTGCACGGAAGAGCAACTCGAGGCCGAAATCCTCAAGATCAACGATCTCATGATGTCGGTCTACGCGGACTTCGGCTTCGAGGCGGTCGAGGTCAAGTTGGCCACGCGTCCGGAAAAGCGTGTCGGCACAGACGCGGCATGGGATCACGCCGAAGACATTCTACGCCGCGTGCTTGCCCGGATGGCGCGCGAGGATAACCGCATCAGCACCGGCATCAACGAAGGCGAAGGCACCTTTTACGGCCCGAAGTTCGAATACACGCTTAAGGATGCCATCGGCCGCGACTGGCAGTGCGGCACCACGCAAGTGGATTTCAACCTGCCGGAGCGTTTTGGCGCGTTCTATATCGGCTCGGATTCGGAGAAGAAGCAGCCCGTCATGGTGCATCGCGCCATCGCCGGCTCGCTGGAACGCTTCCTCGGCATCCTTATCGAAAGCCATGCCGGCCAGATGCCGCTCTGGTTCGCACCCGTGCAGGTCGTTGTGACCACCATCACGTCCGACGCGGACGACTACGTTCGTCAGGTCGTGGCCAGGCTAAAGGAAGCCGGCTTGAGCGTCGAAATCGATCTTCGCAACGAGAAGATCAACTACAAGGTCCGCGAACATTCGCTTGCGAAGGTTCCGGTGATTCTCGTCTGTGGCAAGCGCGAGGCGGAGGAAGGCAGCGTGAACGTGCGTCGGCTCGGGTCGCGCGATCAGCAGTCGATGTCGCTGGAGGCCGCGATCGCGTCACTTGTCGACGAGGCCACCCCGCCGGACATCAAGCGCAAGCGTGACCAGAGAGTGGCCGTCTGAACCACAAAAGCGCCAGATCGCAAAATCCGGCGCTTTTCTCTAGCAGCTGATCCCGACCTTCTGTGCAGTGCAGCGGGGCTTCATCACGGGCACCTCTATGCGCGGCTGGCGCTGCCGCATCTCCAGATTGTTGAGATCGCGATTGAACTGCTGCTGGAGTCGGAAGTTTTCCCGTTGCTGCTTGTTGCGCAGGTTCTGCAGGTCGCCGTTGGTCACTTGTGGAACGATGATGGGCGCTACCTGCGACACGGCCGGCAATGTTCCGGCCATGATCATGATGGCTGTCAGGGAAGATATGCGCTTAGCCGTATCCATTACCCGAACGTAGTGCTGCAATCGGCGAAAACCAAGCCGACAAGCATTGAATCCGCCTGTCTTTAGCATTTTCCGGCTGACTGGAGCCGATCGGTACAGGTGATGTTGTTGCCGTACGGGCGAGCGTAATAGCCGTCGCGGTATCCATCGCGATATCCCTGCCGGTACGACGACCGGGGCGGATAGTAGACCGGATCGGACTCGTAATAGCGCGGCGCGTAGTGGCGTGGCTCTGCGTAGCGCGGGTAATAGCCGCCGTAATATCCACCACCATAATAGCTATTGCTGTTTGCTATGGCTCCGCCGATCAGCGCGCCGGCGACAAATGCGCCTGCGGGGAACCACCACCCGTTGTTGTAGCGATATCCGGGACGGTAGTTCCGGTAACCTCGATAGCCGCGATGCCAGCCGTCGCGGACCTTTACGACGTCGGTCCGGGTCTGGATTGCGTCCGCACGAACCAACGGCGCGGTGCTTGCGGGAGAGATGCCTGCGATGGAGAGGGAAGCTGCGATGACTGCGGTGGTCAAACCTGTCTTTAGCTTTTTCATGGACGTTGTCCTCATCGGGAGCCCAAGGATACCCGAAAAAACGGCAAGACCAAGGTGATTGTTCCACGCGGCATTGGCGACCGCGCAAGGCGTTGTTTTTTGACACTGTCTTTCGCCGGGACTAGATGATTGCCAGAAACGGACGAAACACCTTGAAAGCCTACGACCACAAGCTCGCAGTCGCCCCTATGATGGATTGGACGGATCGGCATTGCCGGTTCTTCCACCGCCAGCTAACCGGGCGCGCGTTGCTCTACACCGAGATGGTTGTGGCGGATGCGGCGATTCACGGAAATCGCCACCGGCTGCTGGGTTTCGACCCGCAGGAGCAGCCTCTGGCGCTGCAGCTGGGCGGTTCAGATGCCTCGAAGCTGGCCGAGGCCGCGTCGATCGGGGAGGGGCTCGGTTATCACGAGATCAACCTGAATGTCGGCTGTCCGTCGGATCGTGTTCAGTCCGGCACGTTCGGGGCATGCCTTATGAAGACGCCGGCCCTTGTGGCGAACTGCGTGTCGGCGATGAAGGCTGCGGTAAAAACACCTGTCACGGTCAAATGCCGGATCGGTGTTGACGAACAGGATCCCGAAATTGCCTTGGACGAACTGGCCGACGCGGTTTTTGCCGCCGGTGCGGATGCTTTGTGGGTGCATGCACGAAAGGCCTGGCTTGAAGGCCTGTCTCCCAAGGAGAACCGGGATATTCCGCCGCTGGATTATGGGCGTGTCTATCGGCTCAAGGAACGCTTGCCCGAACATTTCATCGGCATCAATGGCGGTATTGCCGATCTGTCGGAAGCAAAATCCCATCTGGGCCATGTCGATGGCGTGATGCTCGGCCGCGCCGCTTACCATACGCCGGGAATTCTCACGCAGGCCGATGCTAGGCTTTACGGTGAGGCAGATCAGGTTTTCTCTCCTGAAGCGCTTCTGGAGGTGATGTGCGAGTACGCAGAGCGCCACATTGCGGCTGGCGGGAGGCTTGGGCATGTAACCCGTCACATGGTCGGCCTATATCACGGATTGCCCGGCGCGCGGCGTTACCGGCAGATGTTGTCGGTCGACGCAAACCGGCTGGGCGCGGGATCCACGGTCCTGCGCCAGGCGTTCTCCGCGGTCCACGCCAACGCCGATCGCGCAGCAGCCTAATCCCGCAACCTAATCCCGCAACACCAGGCGATCGCCACGAACGTCGAAACCCGACAGGGTGCCGATAAAATTCATACCGAGGAGGCTCTGGCCGAGTCGCCCGGATTCGGCAACGAGCAGCGGCACGTTCGTGCGGACAATTGCGCCAACTGCCATCTCGTCGGCCACGACTCTCGCTGCATTGGCAACGCCGTTGGCTGTCGAAACCGGGATATTGAACACCAGAGCCTGCGGGTCGAAGCCGACTTGCGCGGCGTCGGAAGCCGTGAGCACGGTGGTGGTCGCGCCGGTATCGACCATCGCGCGTATTGTCGTGCCACTGATCGAGACATTTGCCTCGAAATGCCCGTCCATACGCTTTTGCAGGGTCACGATCGCGCGGCCGTCATCATCGGTCATCGAGAGAGGGCTTGGCGGCACGGCGCCGGCGGTAACCCGGCTTGCGACATCCTGTAGTTCGTATCGGTACTCGTAGCCGACCATCAGAGCCAGTATGATCAGCAACCAGACGGCGAGCGTACGCACGGTCTGGCCGAAGCGCTGGCCTGATGCGAGAATGCCCGCACAAAGCACTGCACCCAATGCGGACAAGTAGACCAGCCTGCCGAAGCTGTCGGTGCTGAGGCCCAGCACTTCACCCCGGTCGTCGAACGCGACCAGAAGGATCAGGCCAATCGCCAGGATGCCGATGCCGATCCACAGGACGCGCATGCGGCTCAGGCCATTCCGCGCTCGCGCGCCATGCGGGCGCGACGGGTCTCACGGCGGGGGCGGCGCTCTACCGTTTCGAGCCGGGCCGGTAGCAGAGCCATGACTTCGCGACGCTCTTCGGGCGTCATCTCCAGCCAGCCAGAGATTTCGTCGCGCGTCCTGCCGCAGCCAAAGCAATAGCCGGTCTTCATATCGACCGAACAAACAAGGATGCAGGGGGATTCAATTGCCGCCATTCTTTTCACATGGGACAAGCCGCGGCCCGATGCAAGCCTGCCCGCGACATGGGATGTTCAGGCGTCGATTACAGCATTGTGTCCAACGGGTTGGGCGGGTATGCCGCCACTGTCCCGTGCGAGAGCCCGAAAGAATGACGACTGCGCTTCCCTTCGATGATTTTCGTGCTCTGATGAGCAGCTTGCCGTCAGGCGACAAAACTGCTGCTGATCGCGTGCGCGCTATGTTCGCAAAGGCCGGCAAGCCCATCGAATCCCTTGGTCGCGTTGCCGATCTGGCTGCGTGGCTTGCCGAATGGAGCGGGCGCGCGCCGCCCTCCATAAACCGTCCACTGGTCGCGATCTTCGCGGGAAACCACGGCGTTGCGGTCAATGGCGTATCCCCCCGTCCGGTTGAGGATACCGCCTTGGCCGTCGAACTCTGTGCCGCCGGCGGAGCAGCGATCAATCAGGTTTGCCTTGCAAACGATCTGGGACTGAAGGTCTTTGACCTCGCGCTTCACCTGCCGACCGGCGATATCACGCGCGAGCCGGCTCTCGACGAGCGCGGCTGCGCCGCCACCATGGCGTTCGGCATGGAGGCCGTGGCCGGCGGCACGGATCTGCTTTGCCTCGGGGACCTCGGCGTCGGCAATTCGACCGTCGCCGCAGCGATCCTCTGCATGCTCTATGGAGGCTCCGGCTCCGAATGGGTTGGTCTTGGTTCCGGCGCAGACAGCGCCATGATGAGCCGCAAGGTGTCTGCCGTTGATGCCGCTGTCGCCCTGCATGGATCGCACCGCGGCGATCCTTTCGAGGTGTTGCGGCGGGTCGGTGGGCGCGAATTCGCGGCCATTGCGGGTGCCATTATCGCCGCGCGCGCCGAAAAGGTACCCGTGGTCATCGACGGCTTCGGGGCGATCGCGGCGGCCTGCGTGATTCATGCGGTCAATCCGGCGATCCTCGACCACTGCCTCCTTGCTTCTCGACCGACCGACCCGGGGATCGCAAGAGCAGTGGAGCGCCTAGGCCTCGATCCGCTGCTCGACCTGCGGTTGGCGGCCGGGGAGGGAATTGGCGCAGCATTTGCGTCCGGAATCCTGAAGGCTGCCGCCCAGGTCAGTTCCGGGATCGCCGCTACCGTCGGGCGCACGGCCTGACGGCTTTGCCGATGTCTGACCTGGAGGTCGCTACGCAGTCCGCTTGCCGGCGGTCATCACGGTCGGGACGGCAGGCAGCGCTTCCATGACCCGCTCGGGCGGGAAGACAGCGACCGCTTCCGTGCCCTCTCGCAACCTTGAATGCAACGAAAAGTCGCCGCCATGCAGGGCGAGAAGGCCCTGCACGATGGGCAGACCAAGCCCGGTTCCCTGTTCGGCGCTCTTGATGGCGATGGAGCCCTGGCCGAAGGCCGACAGCACCACCGGAATTTCGTCCTCCGGGATTCCCGGCCCGCCGTCCTTGACGGAAATGTACTGGCCGCCGCCAGCCGTCCAGCCGACACGAACCAGGATTTCTGTGCCCGGCGTCGCGAACTTAACCGCGTTGGACAGCAGGTTGAGCGCGATCTGACGGACGGCACGCTCGTCGGCGAAGAGCCGAGGCAGGTGAGGCTCGAAGCGCTGCACGATACGAAGATCCTTGTTGCGGGCCTTCAACTCCATCAGATGACAGCAGTCCTCCACAACCGAAGCAGCATCCACCGGCCCTTCGTTGAGCTGGTATCGGCCCGCCTCGATCCGAGAAAGGTCTAGTATCTCGTTGATCAGATCGAGCAGGTGCCGCCCTGACGTGTGGATGTCCTTGGCGTAGTCGCGATAGGTATCGTTCTCCATCGGACCCAGCACTTCCTTGCCCATCACCTCGGAGAAACCGAGTATGGCGTTGAGTGGCGTGCGCAACTCGTGGCTCATCGAGGCGAGAAAGCGTGATTTGGCCAGGTTAGCCTCTTCCGCGCGTCGCCTCGCCTCGTCCGACATCGCCTTTGCTGTGTCAAGTTCGGCGATCAGAGCGTCTTTCTCCGAACGAAAGGACAGCAATGTCAGAGCCGCCCGGTTCATGGAGCCCGCCACATGGGCAAAGAACGGGAGCGAGGAGACGAGCAATCCGCTGACCAGAATCTCGACCGGTGTCCAGTTGTGGATCGCAAGTACGACATAGGCCGCGACCGGCAGTGCGAAGGTGGTGGCTAGCGCTCCGCGAAGGAGCGACGCGATCAAGGCCGTGGCGGCGATCGCCAGCAACAGCACGATGCCCTTGACCGTGGTGAACTGGTCGATGCGGCAAGCGCCGCATCCGATCATGGCGAAATATATCCAGCCGATGCCGGTCAGGAAGTGGGCGGCGAGAAAGTTGCGTCGCGTCCTGGCGACGTCCAGTCGTGACGTCTCCGTTTTGGCCGCCGACCTTGCGATCAGGGCCAGCACCGCATAGCCGGAAAGCGTCACGGCCATCCAGGTGGCCACCTCCTCGCGAACACCGCCAGCGAAGCCGGCGGCGGCGATGACAATTACCATGACTGGTATAGCAAACGCCACGCGCAGCATCGCGTGTGCGTGCAGCTTCAGAAGTTCGCGGTCGAAAGTGAGGTTGCCCGGCTGGTTCGCGAGCTGGTCACGCGTCTTGCGCACCGCGCGCGCCACATCGGTGTTGCGATGAGGTTTCCTGCGGTCCACAATGATCTTGTCAGCCGTGTTTGACCCTGGCAACGGCATACACTTCTTACTTGAACGCAAACCAATTCAGGGTCTTCACGCTAAGACGGAATGATTAAGACTCTGTTTGCCATATGCAGAGAATGCTCCGTAGCTATCGGTCGCTTCGAATGACCGGACGCGTCCGCAGAAGGGGTCGAAGGGGGTGGACTGGACGGCTTTTAGACGGCTTGCTGGCTGTCGCCCTTCTCGGTCTGCTTGTCCTGCTTGCCGCACGCCTCGATCGCGGGGAACCCCAGACACTTTCCGGTTCAGCGGTAGTCAATGACGGCGACACGATTACCCTTGGGGAAGAGCGTATCCGGCTGAGGGGCATTGACGCTCCGGAATTCAACCAGGTCTGCGTAGCCGGTGGAAAGGAATATGCTTGCGGCCGTAGATCAAGGGATGCGCTTGTGGCGTTGGTGGGTCTGCGAAGGGTCAATTGCTCTGGTCGCGAACACGACAAGTTCGGCCGCTTGCTTGCTGTCTGCCATGTTGGTGACATTGACCTGAATCGCCGCCAGGTGGAGGCTGGCTGGGCCGTTTCCTATGGCGACTATCATGCGCAAGAGGATGCCGCGCGGATAGCGGCGCGCGGCATGTGGGCGGGTTCGTTCGACAGTCCGCGCGAATGGCGTGACATGCACGGCGGCATGGCTGAAACCGAGCACGCTTCTTCGGCAGTTCTGGATTGGCTTAGCGGCTTGGTTCGATTTTTCTGAGACAGGGATTATATCAGGGTCATGAAACTGTTTGACGGGGGCAGAGCCCCAAATCCACGCCGGGTTCGCGTATTCCTTGCAGAAAAAGGTATCTCAGTTCCGCTGGTGCCCGTCGACATGGGCGCCATGGAGCATCGCGGCAAGGACCTCATAAGCCGCAATCCACTGGCGCGGTTGCCTGTCCTGGAACTCGATGACGGAACAATCCTCTGCGAGTCCGTTGCGATATGTCGTTATTTCGAGGAGCTCCAGCCTGAGCCGGCTCTTTTCGGGAATAGCGCACTCGGGAAGGCGCAGGTAGAGATGTGGCAACGCCGCCTGGAACTCAATTTCCTGTTTCCTGTTGCGCAGGCCTTCCGGCATATCCACCCCGCCATGAAGGAATGGGAGGTGCCGCAGGTGCCGGAGTGGGGCGAAGTAAACAAGCCCAAGGCGCTGGATTTCCTTGCCCTGATGGACGCCGAGCTTGCCCAGCGCGAGTTTGCTGCCGGCGACGGCTTCTCGATCGCCGATATCACTGGTCTCGTTGCGCTGGATTTCATGAAGCCTGCGCGTATCACCATTCCCGAAGAACTGACGAACGTCCTTCGCTGGTATGGCGCGCTCAAGGCTCGGCCGAGTGCTGCGGCCTAGGTCATGTCGAGCCGGACGGGTGGTCTCGAGGATTTCACGAACCGCATTCGTTCCTGCCGCATATGCGTCGAACAGCCGATAGGGCTGCCTCTCCCGCACCAGCCCAACCCGGTGCTGAGGCCGTCGTCGGTCGCCCGCATCCTGATCGCAAGTCAGGCGCCTGGCACGAAGGTGCATCTGTCCGGCTTGCCGTTCACAGATGCATCGGGGGACAGGCTGCGAAGCTGGCTCGGCGTCAAAAGGGAAGAGTTCTACGACACCGACAGGTTCGCTATCGTTCCCATGGGCTTCTGTTTTCCTGGTCAGGATGCGAAGGGCGGCGATCTGCCGCCCCGTCGCGAATGCGCACCTTCTTGGCGATCCCAGCTTATGGCGCTCATGCCTCAGGTCGACCTTGTTTTGACCATCGGCCTTTACGCACAGGCGTGGCACATGGGCGAACTGCGCCATGCCTCGTTGACCGAAACCGTCAGGAACTGGCGCGAAATATTCGCGGCGACATCCAGTCCGGTGGTGCTGCCCCTTCCGCATCCTTCGTGGCGCAACACGGGATGGCTGAAGAGGAACCCCTGGTTCGAGGCGGAATTGCTTCCGTTCCTGCGCAAAGAAATTGGCCTTCGAATAGGCCGACAAGCTGGTACGTAATGCTCGTCAAAGGGGGATCTGGAAGAATTTCTTTCTTGTTACTTTGGGCAAAAGCCCGGAGAATGCACAAAATTTTCCTTGGAGCCCCTTATGGACCGCCTTGACCGCAAGATCCTGCGACTCCTGCAGGAGGACGCCACACTCGCCGTCGCGGACGTTGCGAAGAAAGTTGGTCTGTCGACGACGCCCTGCTGGAGGCGGATACAGAAGCTCGAGGAGGAGGGCGTCATCAGGCGTCGTGTCGCCATTCTCGATCCCGCGAAGATCAACGCGCGCGTGACCGTCTTCGTCTCCATTCGCACAAATTCACACAGCCACGAATGGCTGCGGCGCTTTTCAGAAGTCATTCAGGAGTTTCCGGAGGTCATCGAGTTCTACCGTATGAGCGGTGACGTGGACTACCTTCTGCGCGTTGTGGTCCCGGACATCGGCGCCTATGACGCCTTCTACAAGCGTCTAATCGCCAAGATCGAAATTCGTGACGTGTCTTCGTCCTTCGCGATGGAGCAGATCAAGTACACGACCGAAATGCCCCTCGATTATATGGTCCTGGACAAGGACTCCGGTTCCGGGGCGGCGGCCTGAGGTCTACCCGGCGCGGCTGCGACTTCAGTCAGCGCTCCAGCCGGGCCATCAGCGATGAGGTATCCCACCTGTTGCCGCCAATCTGCTGGACTTCCTTGTAGAACTGGTCGACCAGCGCCGTAACCGGCAGCTTGGCCCCGTTGCGGTTTGCCTCGTCAAGGCAGATGCCGAGGTCCTTGCGCATCCAGTCGACCGCGAAACCGAAATCGTATTTGCCTGCGATCATGGTCTTGTGGCGGTTTTCCATCTGCCAAGAGCCTGCCGCGCCCTTGGAAATCACCTCAACCACCTTTTCGAGGTCAAGGCCGGCCCTGCGCCCGAAATGCAGTCCTTCCGCCAGCCCCTGGACGAGCCCTGCAATCGCAATCTGGTTGATCATCTTGGTGAGCTGGCCAGCACCCGCCGGTCCCATCAGTCCGACCATCCGCGCATAGCAGTCGATAACTGGTTTTGCCTTCTCAAAGGCCTTTTCTTCGCCTCCCACCATCACGGTCAGCACGCCGTTGTCCGCACCGGCCTGACCGCCTGAAACAGGCGCATCCAGTGCGGCAAAGCCCCTTTCGGCAGCTGCTCCAGCGAGTTCGCGGGCCACCTCCGCAGAGGCCGTCGTGTTGTCGATGTAGATCGCGCCCTTGTTCATCGCCTTGAAGCAGCCGGCGGCACCGATGGTGACTTCGCGCAGATCATCGTCGTTGCCGACGCAGGTGAAGACGAAATCCTTGCCGGCGGCCGCCTCGGCGGGTGTTTTTGCGAAGCTTCCGCCGTGTTCGGCCACCCATTTCTCGGCCTTTGCCGTCGTGCGGTTGTAGACCGTTACGTCGTGGCCGCCCTTGTGCTTGAGATGGGCAGCCATCGGGTAGCCCATCACGCCCAGTCCGAGAAATGCAACCGATGCCATTTATCTGAATCCTTTCAGTCCGCTAGCCCAGCCTTGCTGGAGTATCGATTCATGTTCCTAAGGTATTGAGTCAGCAAAGTCAGCGGTTCTGGTGAACCGTGATGCGGCGTTCGATCCAGTCCACGCAGTGGCGCAGCGCCTCAACAATCGCGAGATAGATGACGCCAGCCCATATATATGTCTGAAAATCAAAGGTTTGCGCATAGGCGCGGCGCGTTTCCCCCATCAGGTCGTAGACGGTGATGATCGCGACGATCGCGGAAGCCTTGATCATCAGGATTATCTCGTTGCCGTATGGACGCAAGGCGACTATCAGCGCCTGGGGCAGCACCACCTTCCACATGGTCTGCAGCTTGTGGAGGCCGAGCGAGGCCGCGCCCTCCCATTGCCCGCGGGGCACGCTCTCGATCGCCCCGCGAAGGATTTCAGCCTGATAGGCGGCCGTGTTGAGGGAAAAGGCAAGGATGGCGCAATACCAAGCCTCGCGGAAAAACCCCCAAAGGCCGACTGCGTCCAGTTCAGCCCTGAAGGAGCCGACGCCGTAATAGATCATGAACGTCTGGGCAATCAGCGGCGTGCCGCGGAAAAAGTAGACGTAGGCATAAGCCAAAGTTCCGAGCAGCCTGTTGGAGGACATGCGCGCATAGGCGATCGGGACGGACAGGATCGCGCCGATGACGATGGATACCGCGACGAGAAGCAGGGTCACGCCGAGACCGGACAGATAGAGCGGCACGTAGCGTGCGAAGAGATCGGGGTCCCAGGCGGATACGAGGTAGGCGACAAGCCCGAGGCCAGCGGCAATCCACAAGCCGACCAGAACATGCCCTGCTATCCGCGCGCCGGTCCATCGGCGGGGCGGTGCGGGTGGCCGGGTGCTTTCGGCAACGGCGCTCATCGTGCGGCGTCCTGCCTGCGCACTGACCGCTCGATGGCGTGGAGGCCGACCGAGGAAATCATCGCCAGAGCCAGATAAACGAGGCATGCCAATCCGTAGAACAGGAAGGCTTCCTTGGTCACACGCGCCGCAATGCCAGCCTGCCTCAAAATGTCCGACAGTCCGATAACCGATACGAGCGCGGTGTCCTTGAGCAGGTTCAGCCAGAGATTTGACAGGCCTGGAAGGGCAACGCGGATGAGCTGCGGCAGGATGACAAGGCGCATTGTCTTCATCCGGGACAGTCCGAGCGCATACGCGCCCTCATACTGACCTGGGGGGATTGCCCTGAACGCGGACAGGAAAACCTCGCTGCAATAGGATGAAAATACGACGCCTAGCGCCACCATCCCGGCGACAAAGCTGTTGACCTCGATCGCGGCATCCGCGTTGAAGAGCCGCACGATCTGCCCGATGGCGATCTGGCCGCCATAGAAGACGACGAAGAGCGTCAGGAGTTCGGGCAGGCCGCGGAAAATGGTGGTGTAGACGTTGCCGGCCAGCTTCAGAGAAGGCTCATCAGACCGTTTCGCCAGCGCGACCATGAAGCCGATCAGCAGCCCGATCGGAAGCGTGGCCAAGGCCAGGGAAATTGTCACGAGAGCGCCGCGGGCTATGTCGTCGCTCCAGCCCTGAGGGCCGAAGCTGAGCAGGACCCAGACGTCGTTCATCGGCGATCCGGATCGCGTCTATAGACTAGCGGCGGGAGCCTTTCCCCGCCGCTGATCATTTTCCGTGCCGTGTTCACGCGGGGGCTAGCCGCCGTAAACGTCGAACGTGAAGTACTTGTCGTTGATTTCCTTGTACTTTCCGTTCGCACGGATGGCGTCGATCGCGGCATTGAACTTGTCACGCAGTTCGGTTTCGCCTTTGCGTACGGCGATGCCCGCTCCAGGGCCGTGGATCGAGTCCACCGGCGTTATGGCGCCGACGATCTTGCAGCACGCACCTTCCGGCGTTTTGAGCCATTCCTCGATGACCGAGATGTCGTCATTGGCTGCATCAAGACGGCCGTTTGCGAGGTCCAGCTGGTATTCCTGCGCCGTCGGGTAGGATTTGACCGTGCTGTCGGTGTAGGTCGCGGTCGAATAGTTGAAGTGCGTCGTGGACCCCTGCACGCCAACGGTTTTGCCGGCCAGGGCCTCCTTGGTCACTCCGGTGATCGGGGTGTCCTTCGGCGCGACGATGGCTGGCGGCGTGTTGTAGTACTTGTTGGTGAAGTCCACCTTCTCCGAACGTTCCGGCGTGATCGACATCGATGCGATGATGGCGTCGAACTTGCCAGCCTGAAGGGCAGGGATGATGCCGTCCCAGTCCTGGGTTACGAATTCGCAGGTAACCTTCATCTCCGCGCAGAGCGCGTTGGCTATGTCGATGTCGAAGCCAACGAGCTGGCCATCCGCAGTGAGGTTGTTGAAGGGAGGGTAGGCGCCTTCGGTGCCGATCTTCAGAGAGGCAGGCGAGGCGGCCGGAGCGGCAGGTTCTGCAGGCGCAGGCTCGGCAGGCGCCGGTGCGGGTTCAGCAGGCGCCGGTGCGGGCTCGGCAGGCGCTGGTGCGGGTTCAGCAGGCGCCGGTGCAGGCTCGGCAGGCGCCGGTGCGGGCTCGGCAGGCGCTGGTGCGGGTTCAGCAGGCGCCGGTGCAGGCTCGGCAGGCGCCGGTGCAGGCTCGGCAGGCGCAGGCGCGGGTTCAGCCGGAGCCGGTGCTGGTTCTGCTGGGGCGGGCGCGGGCGCTGGCTCTGCAGGCTTTTTCTCCTCGGAGCAGGCAGCAAGCGTCATCACCGCGGCAACGGAAGCCGCCAGCGTCAAGCGTTTGATCGTAAACATTGAAAACCCCTTGTCTCTACGCGCGTTCGGCAAAAGCGCCGACGGCAGCGGCATTTCCTCGCCAGCGGGTGATAATCCGCCCTTTTTTTGTAAAAATGCAATCCCGTCGGCGTCAGCGGAGGAAGATATTGCGTCGGCCACGCCCGCAATGGGCTATTTTTTCGTCAAACCGGTCGATATTTCGATGAAATCGGCAATCGAACGCACATCATCGAGGTCGAAAACCGGCAAGGCCTCATCGGGCAAGGGATGATCGGAAGCGACGGCCAGAATATTTGGATCGCCGCTGCTCAGCGGGCTCGCGTCCTTGGTGCCGCGGCGTCGCGTCTCGATCTTACTGTGCCCCTCACGCTTGTAGCCCTCGACGAGCACAAGATCGCAGGGCTCCAGGCGCGACAGGACCGCCTCCAGGGCGGGTTCGTCCTCGCCACGCAATTCGTGCATCAGCGCCCAGCGTCGTCCTGAGACGATCGCCACCTCGCTGGCCCCCGCTTGCCGGTGGCGGAAGCTGTCGGTGCCGGTCTGGTCGATGTCGAAGTCATGGTGCGCATGCTTGACGGTTGAGATACGCCAGCCGCGCCGGGTGAGTTCGCTCACCAGTCGCTCGGTGAGCGTCGTCTTGCCTGAGTTCTTCCAGCCTGTGATTCCGAACACGCGCCGTTTCATGTTCGATCGCTCCGAGCCCATTGGTCGGCCGTCAAAAGATCCTCCTGCGTGTTTATGTTGAAGAACGGGTCGACTTCCCTTCCGTTCGTGCTCCGAACCGGAAAGTCAACGCTTATGGTCTGGTACCTGCCCTGAAAGCCGGCGACGCTGAAATTGTCGCTTTCCGAGAGAAACCTTCGCAGGTCTGCGCGCATAGAGACTGGCCAGAGTGCGAAAACCGGGTGACTGCGTTGCGCAGACTTCGCCACCGCGATTGCCTCGGGAGCATTCTCCACTGCTGCCACAAGCCGCTCCGCGAGGTCGCGCGGAAAAAACGGTGTATCCCCGGCTACGGTAAGGATGTTTGCAGCTTTAAGGGCAGATGCCCAGTCCATCGCTGCAAGGATGCCGGTGAGCGGGCCTGCCTGCCCTTGAGGACCCTTATCCGGGATGACCGGTAACCCGAAGGCGTCGAAGCGCGACGCATCGCCGTTGGCGTTGAGGGCGAGTTGGCCGACCTGTGGCCTGAGGCGCTCGATGACGAGGTCGAGGATGGTGCGCCCTGCAACACGTCGCAGTGGCTTGTCTCCGCCGCCAAGCCGGCTGGCTTGTCCGCCGGCGAGTATGACCGCCACCGTCCGGTTCGGGCTCATCGTCCCGGTCCCGTGCCGCGTTCGCGATAGATGAGAACGAGCGTGGTCAAGCCGGCTGCGGCAGCCGAGAGGAACATCAGCCAGAGCAGGGGGAAGGGGCCGGAGTCTGGCGTGATAAGTGCGACGGAGAAGACCGAAAGCGCAGCGCCTCCTCCGATCTGCAGGGCGCCCCCAAGGCCGGAGGCGGATCCCGCCAAATGCGGCTTGACGCTGACTATGCCCGCGTTCGCGCTGGGCAACGTCAGCCCGTTTCCGAGGCCGGCGAAGAACATCGGACCAAAGAGGGAAAGCGGGTGATAGAGGCCCGCCTTGAAGAGCACGATCGCCAGGATCATGCCGAAACAGGCGACGAGATTGCCGGAGAGCATCATGCGGTTGATGCCGATGCGCCTGGCAAAGCGGCCGGACAGAAAATTGCCAAGCATGTATCCGACCGAGATCACGCCAAAATACAGGCCATACTGCGACGGCGACAGATGCAGCATCTCGGTCGCTACGTAAGGGCCTCCGCCGATAAAGGCAAAGAAGGCCCCTGTGGCGAAAGCAGCCGTCAGCGCATAGCACCAGAAGAGCATCGAGCCCAGCAGCGTGGGATAGGCCCGGAACTGGGCCGCCAGACTCTCAGACCGCCGCCTGTTGGTTTCCGGAAGGTCGAACAGCACGATCAGGAAAGCAGCGATGCCGAATGCGAATGTCAGCCAGAAGCCTGCCTGCCAGCCGAATATCTCGTCGAGATAGCCGCCGATCAGCGGCCCGATCATCGGGACCACGCTCATGCCCATCGTGATGTAGCCAATCTGGCCTGCGGCCTCGACGGCACTTACCGTGTCGCGAACCACGGCGCGAGAAATCACCATTCCGGCGGATGAAAAGGCCTGCAGCAGCCGGCACGCCAGCAGGAACTCTACGGTCGGGGCATAGACAGCGGCCACGGTGCCGACCAGAAAAACGCCGATGCAGACGAGCAGGACGGGTCTTCTGCCGAAGCGGTCGGAAGCCGGTCCGATGAACAGCTGCAGTCCCGCCGTAGCCACGAGGTAGAACGATACGGCCAGCTGCATTACGGCGTAGTCGCTCTCGAAATGGCGAGCCATGCCGGGCAGGGACGGCAGGAAGATGTTCATCGCGAGCGGCCCGATGGCTGCCGCCATCACGAGCGTAAGCAGATGTGGCGCGGCGCGGTCCCTCAGATTCACTATAGTCCGTCCACTGTCATGCCTGGCCCGACGCTTTCGGAAGCGGCCCTTGAGCGCCCCACCACACGCTCGCGGTGCAACATGTAGAGCCCGGACCCCACGATGATGACCGAGCCGATGATCATCGGAAGGTCGGGTATGTCGCCGAAGACCAGCATGCCGAGGGCGATCGAGAAGAGCAGGCTGGTGTAACGGAAGGGCGCGACGAAGGAGATGTCGCCAGCGCGCAACGCGTGGATGATGAACTGGTAGCCGATGAGGAGGACGCCGGCGGCTGCCGCCAGCAACATCACCTCGAATACCGGCAGCGGCTTCCAGCCTCCCATCGGTACGATCAGGAAGCCTCCCACAACCGTGACGGCGGCTGCGGTCACCGTTGACACCAGCAGGGTCGGAATGCGCTGAGGGATGCGTCTTGTCGCCAGGTCGCGCACGACGCACGCCGCCACGCAGGCGAGCGCCATCAGGGAATATACGCTGAAGCCATCCAGCCCCGGCCGGACGATTATCGCAACGCCTGCGAAACCGACGAGAATGGAGAGCCAGCGCCGCCAGCCAACGGCCTCCCCGTATATGAGCGCAGCGCCCATCGTGACGCCAAGCGGCAGCGCCTGAAAGACCGCCGAAACGTTGGCAATGGGCAGGTTCGCGAGGGCGATGAGAAAGGCGACGGTTCCCAGAACCTCGCAAGCCGCCCGTATGAGCACACGCGGATCGCGCGCCATGCTGAAGTCGGCCAGCGCACCCTGATGCCATGCCAGCGCTGCGATGAAGGTGGTCGCGAAGATGCCGCGGAGGAACATCACCTGTCCCATGTTGATCGATTCGGCCACGTATTTCGCAATGGCGTCGTTGAGCGTGAAGCCCGCCATGGAAACGGTCATGAACAGCGCGGCCTGCAGGTTAGGCGACAACGGCAAGAAGGAATCCTCCGACGAGCCGCATGTAACAGCCGTCGGGAGAAGAGCAAACGGAAAGCTTTGGGCCAAAAGCCCCGGTTCAGCCCCCGGTGACGCTCATGTGGCGCGAAACCGCCGGACGTTTTGTCCTGCGGTCGATCACGAAGTCGTGGCCCTTCGGCTTGCGCCCGATCGCCTCGTCTATCGCCTGCGACAAGTGCTCGTTGCCTTCGGAAGCGCGTAGCGGCGCGCGAAGGTCGGCAGCGTCCTCCTGTCCAAGGCACATGTAGAGCGTGCCTGTGCAGGTAAGCCTCACCCGGTTGCAGCTTTCGCAGAAATTATGCGTCATCGGCGTAATGAAACCCAGCCGGCCGCCGGTTTCAGCGACCGTCACATATCTGGCCGGTCCACCCGTCTTGTAGGGGATGTGTTCGAGCGTGAACTGCTGCTCCAGGCGCGCGCGAAGCAGCGAGAGCGGCAGGTACTGGTCGGTGCGGTCGGCGTCGATCTCGCCCATCGGCATTGTTTCGATGACGGTCAGGTCCATGCCGCGTCCATGCGCCCAGCGCATCAGGCCCGGAATCTCGGCGTCGTTGAAGTCCTTCAGCGCGACCGCGTTGATCTTGATATGGAGGCCTGCGTCCTGCGCGGCGTCGATGCCCTGCAGGACCTTGTCGAGACTGCCCCAGCGCGTGATTGCGCGGAACTTCTCAGGGTCGAGGGTATCCAGCGAGAC
The DNA here is from genome assembly GCA_019635775.1 of Rhizobiaceae bacterium. Lineage (GTDB taxonomy): Bacteria > Pseudomonadota > Alphaproteobacteria > Rhizobiales > Rhizobiaceae > Mesorhizobium_K. The sequence goes on from JAHBYU010000001.1 coordinate 830,015, forward strand.
ATTGATGCGCCTCACGCCGGCATCAGCGAGTTCCGAGGCGAACCTGGCGAGCTGAGACCCGTTCGTCGTCAGCGTCAGCTCGTCCAGCGCCCCGCTTTTCAGGTGGCGCGAAAGCTCGCGCACGAGATGCATGATGTTCTTGCGGACCAGCGGTTCGCCGCCGGTCAGGCGCAGCTTCCTGACGCCCTTTTCGATGAAGACCGAGCAGAGCCTGTCCAGTTCCTCGAGCGAGAGAAGGTCGCGCTTCGGCAGGAACGTCATGTCCTCCGCCATGCAATAGGTGCAGCGGAAGTCACACCGGTCGGTGACCGATACGCGCAGGTAGCTGATGGTGCGACCGAAAGGGTCGATCATGTCCATTTTTGCTTCCATTCACAGATCGTCGGACCAACATGGCGCCGGGATCGTTATATACAGCCATGTGATACGATCTGGCGGCGCAATCAAGGGCATGAGTTGGACCAGCGGGCCCGAATCTGCTTCTGAACAGGGCCAAAGCGGCATAGAAGGCAGCTGCAAAACGGGAGCTATTGCGATGGCAGCGCCAAAGGAGCTGAGGGTTTCAAAGGACCGCAGGACGCTGACGGTCACGTACCACGACCATGAACCGTTCGAACTTTCCGCCGAGCTGCTTCGCGTGACGTCGCCCTCGGCTGAAGTGCAGGGGCATTCGCCCGAACAGCGCGTGACCGTGCCGGGCAAGCGCAACGTGGCGATCAGCCGGATCGAGCCTGTCGGAAACTACGCCGTGCGCATCATCTTCGATGACGGGCACAGCACGGGCATCTTCACCTGGAACTATCTGCACCGGATGGGGCACGAAAAGGACGAGGTGTGGGCGGCTTATCTGGCGTCGCTTGAGGAAAAGCGCCTTTCGCGCGACTGACGCTTCAACGTCGCCGCTTTCGCGGACGCAGGGCCGTTCCAAGTTTCGCTGCAGGGACGACATGCCGGCCAACCGCCGGTTTCCAACTTTGGAAAAATCTTCCGCAGGCGCTCACGCCCAAGGCAAACGTCGCACTTGACGAAAGAAAACAAATGTTTCAAATGACAGTATCAAACAACCATTCCTGATGGATGGGGGTTTGTCGATCGAGTTGAACAAGAGCAACCAACGCTCGGAATGCGGTCGTAACCGGATCAGGTTCGCCTGGACGGAACAGAAGGGGATAAGGGACAGCAAGCCGTGCGCTTCGCCCTGTGCTAAGAGGAACTGATCAATGCGACCTAGGAACTACCTATTTGCCCTTGCTGCCGCGCTCAGCGCGACCCTGGCGCCAGTGGCCGGCCTGCATGCAGAGGAGCCCGTGAAGGGCGGGACCGCGACGTTCATCATGTCGCCGGCGCCGCAGATCCTCACATCCGCGATGACGACGGCGGGTGCGGAGCAGGTGGTGTCGTCCAAGATCTCGGACAGCCTGTTCACCTACGATTTCAACCTCAATCCGCAGCCGCTTCTGGCCGAGAGCTACGATGTCAGCGAGGACGGCAAGACCGTCACCTTCCATCTGCGCAAGGGCGTGAAGTGGCATGACGGCGTCGAGTTCACCTCCGAAGACGTCGCCTACACCACGATGGAAGTGTGGAAGGTCCTGCATGGCCGTGGCCGCACGATTTTCGGCAACGTCGAAAAGGTCGAGACGCCGGACAAGTACACTGCGGTCTTCGTGATGAGCAGCCCCGCCCCGGGCATGCTCAAGAGCCTTGCGGCGCAGCAGGCGCAGATCCTTCCGGCTCATATCTACAAGGGTACCGACCCGACCACCAACCCGGCCAACCTCAAGCCGATCGGGACGGGGCCTTTCAAGTTCGTTTCGTTCGCTCCCGGCGACAACCTCGTTCTGGAACGCAACCCCGACTACTGGAACGAGGGCAAGCCCTACCTCGACAGGCTGATCTTCCGTTTCATCCCTGATCCGGCGACCCGCGCTGCCGCGCTCGAGTCCGGTGAGGCTCACATCGCTCCGCAGAACCTCATTCCGATGGCGGACCTTGAGCGCCTCCAGGCGTCTGGCGACTTCGAGGTCACGACCAAGGGTTATGAATTCCAGAACGAAATGGAGATGATGGAATTCAACCTCGACGATCCGGTCATGAAGGACATACGGGTTCGCAAGGCGATCGCGCATGCCATCGACCGCAACTGGATCGTGGAGAATGTGCTGTTCGGCTACGGCAAACCTGCCACGACCCCGCTGCACCAGCAGCTTGTCGAGCTTCACGACGATACGGATGTTCCACAGTATGACTATGATCCGGAAGCCGCCAAGGCGCTGCTCGACGAAGCCGGCTACAAGCCCGATGCGAATGGCATTCGCCTCAAGCTGATCGTCGACCCGCTTCCCTACGGCGACCACCAGAACCACATCGCAGCCTATATGCGCGAAGCGATGCGCGAAATCGGTGTGGATCTCGAGGTTCGTGCCCAGGATTTCGCTGGCTTCGTGAAGCGCGTCTACACGGATCGTGACTTCCAGTTCACCGTGAACCTGCTGACCGGCGGCTCGGATCCGACGATCGGCACGCAACGCACCTACTGGACGCCAAGCTTCAAGATCGGAGTAGGCTTCTCCAACGGATCGCACTATTCGAATCCGAAGATGGACGAGATCCTGGTGGCTGCTGCCGCCGAGATGGACGAAGCCAAGCGCAAGGAACTTTACCACCAGTTCCAGAAGCTCGCGATGGAAGACCTGCCGGTGTTCCCGCTCGCGGCAGTCGAGAGCACCACGGTTGCCTCGACGCGTCTCAAGAACCATACGATCGACGCAAACGGCACCTACAGCAACTTTGCTGATGTGTACCTCACGCCCGCTCCCTGACGGGTTGTGACCTTCGGACCGGCGGATTCAAATCCGCCGGTCCCGCCAACAGCAGAATACAGACCAATCCAGTTTGGTGAAGGGCCCGACCTTGGACAGGCAGTTCTGGACCTATCTTGGACGACGCGCCGTCCAGTCCCTCATCATCATCGCGATTGTCATCGTCGGTTCGTTCCTGCTGCTGCATCTCGTGCCCGGCGACATGGTCGACGTTCTTGGCGGCCAGCGCGGCGACATGGATGCTGAGCTGATGGCGGCGCTGAGGGAGAAGTACGGGCTTGACCGCCCCGTTATCGTCCAGCTCCTGGAATATGTCGGCAATGTCCTGCGTGGCGACCTCGGTTATTCCTACCGCAACTCTAACGAGGTTCTTAACCTCGTCCTCCAGCGTCTTCCCGTGACCATCCTTCTGGTCGTGTGTTCGGTCATCACCGCGGTGTTCTTCGGCACGATGGCCGGCGTTTTCGCAGCCCGCCACTCACACAGGCTGGCCGATGTCGTCATCTCGATGGTCGTGCTCGTCTTCTATGCTACTCCGATCTTCCTGACCGGCCTTGGCCTGATGATCGTTTTCTCCGTCAAGCTGAAGCTGCTTCCCGTCGGAGGGCTCATGACGGCAGGCTTCTCCGGAAGTTGGCTCGAGCTCATCGCAGACGTGGCAACGCATCTGATCCTGCCGGTCGTATCGCTGTCCCTTTTCTACATTGCGATCTACTGCCGACTGGCCCGTGCCTCGATGCTGCAGGTTCTTGAGCAGGACTACATTCGCACGGCCTACGCGAAGGGCCTCAGCACCTACAACGTCATTATCGGTCACGCGCTGCGCAACGCGCTGCTGCCGGTGGTGACGATGGTCGGGCTCCAGATCGCCGAGCTGTTCGGCGGCGCGCTGCTTACAGAGACGATCTTCAGCCTGCCGGGCGTCGGTCGGCTTGCCTATGACGCGGTGTTCGAGCGCGATTATCCGCTGATCCTTGGCGTGCTCATCGTCTGCGCGTTCATCATCATTCTGGTCAATCTGATCATCGACATCCTGTACACGCTCCTCGACCCGCGCGTGGAAATCAGCCGGTAAGCCAGGAGCCAGCCGTGTTACGCCGTGTAGTTCTCTCACCAGCCGGAATGATAGGATTGGTCGTTCTTGCGATCATCGTCGGGATGGCAATTTCCGCGCCCTACTTCTTTCCGAAGGGGCCGTGGGCGCTTGTCGCGCGTCCGTATCTCTGGCCCGGTCAAAAACCCGGGATTCTTCTCGGCACTGATGCGCTGGGCCGCGATATCCTTGCTGCGGTATTCTACGGATCGCGCATCTCCCTTCTCGTCGGGGTCGTTGCCACTACGTGTGCCCTTCTGGTTGGCATCACCGTGGGGGCAATCTCGGGTTATTTCGGCTCGGCCGCCGATGCGATCCTGATGCGCATTACCGATGCCTTCCAGACCATTCCCGGTTTCCTCTTTGCTGTCGTGCTTGTGTCGATACTCTCGCCGTCTATCAGCACCATCATCTTCGCCATCGCCATGGTCTCCTGGCCGCCGGTCGCCAGGTTGACGCGCGCCGAGGTGCTGCGGGTTCGCGAGAGTGAGTTCGTCCAGTCCTGCAAGGTCATCGGGATGTCGGCGCCGCGCATCATCCTCACGCAAGTGCTGCCGAACTCGTTGTCGCCGGTCATCGTTGCAGCAGCGGTTCTCGTTGCAATGGCGATCATTACGGAAGCTGGCCTGGCCTTCCTTGGCCTCGGCGATCCGAACGTCATGAGCTGGGGGACACTGATCAATGTCGGACGTCCTTCCATCCGCACGACCTGGTTCATCTGTATTATTCCCGGCGTGTTCATCATCCTGACGGTCCTTGCCCTCAACCTCCTTGGCGATGCCATCAACGATGCGCTCAACCCTCATCTGAGGAGGCGCTGATGGAAACCGCTCCGCTGCTGAACGTCGAAAACCTCTCCGTCATCGTCAAGCTGGCGTCAAGCTGGCGTCGGGCGAGCGCGTCGATGCCGTCGACAAGGTGAGCTTTTCGGTCGGTGTCGGGGAGACGCTCGCGCTCGTGGGGGAATCCGGCGCCGGCAAGTCTTTGACCGCCATGGCTCTCATGCGGTTGCACAAGACGCAGTTCATGGATGTCGTGGCCGACCGCATCGACCTTCAGGGGCGCGACATCGCCCGCATGAACGACCGCGAGATTCGCCAGATCCGTGGTTCCAAGATCGCGATGATCTTCCAGGATCCGCTGACTGCCTTGAACCCCGTCCTCACGGTGGAGCGCCAGTTGGTCGAGTCCATCCTGCTGCACAACGACCTGTCGCGCGCGGGAGCACGTCAGAGGGCGCTGGAATTGCTCGACATGGTTCGGATCCCCGCGGCCAAGTCACGGCTGGGCGAATATTCGCACAGGCTGTCGGGCGGCATGCGCCAACGCGTGATGATCGCCATGGCGCTCGCGGGAAATCCGCAGCTGATCCTGGCGGACGAGCCGACCACGGCACTTGACGTGACCATCTCGGCGCAGATCCTTGACCTTCTGCGGGAACTGCAGACCAATCTCGGCGTCGGCATGCTGTTCATAACGCACGACCTGCATGCAGTGCGCACTGTCGCGCAGCGTGTGGCGGTCATGTATTCTGGCCGCATCGTCGAGACGGGTGACGTCGATACCGTCTTCACTGCACCCCGCCATCCCTACACGGAAGGTCTGCTTGCTGCGCGCCCGCATGGCAGCTTTGTCGATGGCGGGCACCGGTTGCGCGAGATTCCGGGAACCGTTCCCACCCCGTCCGACCGGCCTGCCGGCTGTGCCTTCGCGCCGCGCTGCGGCCACAAAACGACGGAATGCGAGGAAACGCTGCCGCCTCTCGAATTATGGGGCAAGGCCGGCTTTGCCTGCTTCCATCCTTTGGAAGGGGTCCCGGCATGACGAAGCGTCTCGAGATTTCGGACCTCGTGGTCCAGCACAAGTCGCGCAAGGGAATAGTGCATGCCGTCGCAGGCATCAGCCTGGAGATCGACGCAGGCGAGACGCTTGGCCTCGTCGGAGAATCCGGCTGCGGCAAGTCCAGTCTGGCACGCGCGGTCGTCGGACTGAACAAGGTGACTGCCGGGACGCTGTCGATCAACGGCGAGCCGATGAACACGAGCAGGCATGGCGCCCATGCACGCGAAATCCAGATGATCTTCCAGGATCCTTATGGCTCGCTCAATCCACGTCTGACCGTGCGCGAACTTGTCGAGGAGCCGCTGAAGGTGCATCGACTCGGCAACAAGGCCGAGCGTGCCGAGCGCGTCACGGCGCTGCTCGACCGCGTCGGCATTCCCGATACGCTGCACCAGCGGCTCCCGCATCAGCTTTCGGGTGGCCAGCGCCAGCGCGTCGGCATTGCGCGCGCGCTTGCGCTAGAGCCCGAGATCATCGTTTGCGACGAACCCGTGTCGGCGCTCGACGTGTCGGTGCAGGCGCAGGTGTTGAACCTGCTGGTTCAGCTGCAACGCGAGCAGAACCTTTCCTACCTGTTCATCTCGCATGATCTCGAAGTGGTGCGCTACGTCTCCAACTGGATCGCGGTCATGTATCTCGGCAAGATTGTCGAGATCGGTCCGGCCGAGCAGATCTGGAAGCGTCCGCTTCACCCCTACACTCGCGCGCTGATGCAGACGACCGACAACAAGGAGATGGAGGCAGGACCGGAGGTCAAGCTCAACAGCGAGTTGCCGAACCCGCTCTCGCCGCCATCCGGTTGCCGTTTCCGCACACGCTGCCCGCTTGCCATCGAGCGATGCGCCAAAGACGAACCACTTCTGGACGACCAGGGCTCGCGACATCAGGTCGCCTGCCATCGCGTCACGGAGTGGAGCGGCGACACGGCCAGAGCCGCGTAGGTCGCTCCGGGAAGGACAGGACATGTCGGCAGGTCGGTCGGTATTTCCAAATCTCTCCCATTGGGGAGCCTTTGACGCGCACGTGGAAAACGGGCGCCTGGTCAAAGTCACGCCCTTTGCCGAGGATCCGAACCCAAGCAAGCTCATCGAGAGCTGGCCCGAGATGCTCTACGCCGGAAATCGCATCGGCCATCCGGCAATCCGCCGCGGCTGGCTCGATACAGTCGGCAACGGCAAGCCGCATCCCGGCCATGGCCGCGGCTCGGAGGCATTCGTGCGGGTTCCCTGGGACGAAGCGCTTGGCTATGTGGCCGCAGAGCTGGAACGCGTGCGAACGAACCACGGCAACGCCTCCATTTTTGGTGGCTCGTATGGCTGGTCGAGCGCGGGGCGCATGCATCACACGCGCACGCTAGTTCACCGCTTCATGGGAGCGATCGGTGGCTGCACCGGACAGGTGACGAACTACAGCTATGGCGCGGCCATGCGCCTTCTGCCGCATATTTTCGGCGACGATCGCACGGTAGCCGGGCCGGTGACCGACTGGTGGGCAATCCTCGAGCACTGCGAGGAGTTTCTCGCCTTCGGCGGCATCGCCTCCAAGAACTGGCAGATTCAATCGGGGGGTGCCGGGCTGCATCCCTTTGATGAGTTCATGGCAGAGGCGGCGCGGCGCGGCATCCGTTTCACCAATATCTCGCCTCTGCGCAGCGACACCGAGGCTGTGATCAACGCAGACTGGCTGCCGATACGGCCCGGCACGGACATGGCGCTCATTCTGGCGCTTGCCCATGTCGTGCATGCGTCTGGCAAGACGGACATGGCGTTCATCGATCGCTGCTGCGTCGGCTTCGACCGCTTCGAGGCCTATCTGATGGGCCGCACGGACGGTGTCGCCAAGACACCGCAATGGGCGGCCGAAATCACCGGCATACCTGCTGCGACGATCACGGATCTGGCCAACCGGCTGATCGGCAAGCGCGTGATGCTGAGCGCCGCATGGTCGCTGCAGCGAGCCGAACACGGCGAGCAGCCATACTGGGGGTTGGCGACGCTCGCCGCCATGCTCGGGCAGATCGGTCTTCCCGGCGCGGGTGTGGCTTATGGCTATGGCTCGATGAACGGCATGGGCAACCCGCTCTATGAAATGCCGATCTCCGGCATGCCTTCCATCCCGCAGCCCAATGATCTGAAGATACCGGTGGCACGCGTGAGCGACATGCTGATGTCGCCGGGCGAGGAGGTCGAGTTTGATGGCCGGCGGATGACCTATCCGGACATCAAGCTGGTCTATTGGGCCGGTGGAAATCCGTTCCACCACCAGATGGACCTCTTTCGCCTTCGCGAAGCCTTCCAGAAGCCGGAGACCATTGTCGTCCACGAACCGTTCTGGACCGCTACCGCGCATCACGCCGACATCGTCTTGCCCGCCACGACCACGCTTGAGCGCAACGACATCGGCGGCTCGTCGCGCGATCCGGTGCTACGCGCCATGCACAAGGTCGTCGAGCCGGTTGGCGAGGCGCGCGACGATTTCCGCATCTTCAGCGACCTTGCCGACCGGCTTGGAAACGGAGAGGCGTTCCACCAGAACCGCAGCGAGATGGACTGGCTGCGTTCGATCTACAAGAAGTTCAGTATCGGGATGGCGGCGCGCGGTTTCAATCCGCCGGACTTTGAAACGTTCTGGGAGGCCGGCTACGTCCGCATCCCGGACCCGGAGCAGAGCTTCACGCTCTTTTCCGATTTCAGGCATGACCCGACGGCTCATCCACTGGCTACGCCGTCGGGCAAGATCGAGTTGTTCTCTCAGACGGTAGCCGATTTCGGTTATGACGAATGCCCCGGCATGGCTGTCTGGCGTGAGCCGTCCGAATGGCTGGGGGCAGGGCTGGCAAGCCGATTCCCGCTACACATGATTTCCAACCAGCCGCCCGACAAGCTGCACGGCCAGATGGATGCCAGCGCGATCTCGCGCGCCAGCAAGATCAATGGCCGCAGCGCTCTCTACATCTCTGCAACGGATGCGCAGGCGCGGGGCTTGAGCGACGGCGATATCGTGCGCGTGTTTAACGACCGTGGGGCGTGCCTGGCGGGCGTGTGCATTTCGGATGCCGTGATGCCCGGCGTGATCTGTTTTCCGACAGGGGCGACCTTTGAACCGATCACCGACGGCGAAGGCCGCCCGCTCGAAAATCACGGCAATCCGAACGTCCTGACCCGGGACATCGGAACGTCACGACTGGGCCAGGGGCCGAGCGCGCAAACCTGCCTTGTCGAAGTCGAACTCTACACCGGCGTTCTGGAGCCGGTGCGGGTACTGGGACAGCCTCGATTCGAGAGCGCATAGCCAGGAATTCCCGCCGAATTGCCTATGATTTTGAAAGGATGGATCATGTCGAAAATGCGTGTTGAAGGATCGTTCGTTGCGCTCATCACCCCGTTCAATGTGGACGGCACGGTGGATTTCGTGGCGTTCGAGGAACTGCTGAAGTTCCAGCGGGACAACGGCACGTCCGCGGTGCTCATCCTTGGTTCGACCGGCGAGATTTCCATGCTCAGCAAGGAAGAGCGTCGCGAGATTGTGTCTCGCACGGCCAGGATGAAGAGCGGCGCGATGAAGCTCTTCTACGGCTGCACGGGAGGCGATACGGCCGCGACGATCGACATGCTGCGCTTCGCCAAGGGCGAGGGCGCCGACGGCGCGATCCTCGCGGCCCCGCCCTACATCTGTGCGTCAGAGTCCGATATCGAAGCTTACTTCCTAGAGGCGGCCGATGCGGTGGACCTGCCGATGGGCATCTACAACAATCCGCCGCGCGTGAAGACGGATCTCGGTCACGAGGCGCTGCTGCGGCTCTTCAAGCATCCGAACTACGTGGTTCACAAGGAATCGACCGCCCGGGTGGGTCAGGTTGCGCAGGTTCTGGCCGGCAATCCCGATGTGTCGGTCATGTGCTGCGATTCACCCAACCTCGGCCTCGTGGTACCAACCATGACGCTTGGCGGCCACGGGACGGCGAACATGACCGGTAATATCGCGCCGGCCGAAATCGCCGCCATGTCGAAGCCCTGCAAGACCGGCGAAGACATGATGGCGTTCCGCGAGAGCTACATGAGGCTTCTGCCGCTGCTGCACTACACCTATTCGGCTATCAACCCTGTAGCGGTGAAGTCGCTGATGAAGGCAGTCGGGCTTCCCGCCGGCGATCTGCGCCGTCCGCTGACCGCCCTCAAGGGCCCGGCGCTCGATCGCGGTGTGGACATCGTCAGCCGGCTTGGACTTCTCGAGAAATATAACCTTTCGCCGGTACCGGCTGCAGTCGCGGCCGAGTAGGGCTGCGTAGCAAAAAAAGCCCGCCCCGGTCGAGGCGGGCTTTTTCTTGTCAGGCAGCGCGCGGGAAGAAGATCGCGCGTGACCGGTCGCAATCGTATCGGTCGATGAAATGGCCCGCATCGGACGCGAGTTCGGCAACGCTTCTCAGAATGAACTCGACCTTGTCATCGGAAAGCAGCACGCTGAAGTTCAGGCGCGTGAAGCCGGGCTTGGTCGTTTCCTCGCCAGCGATGATCGCCTTGCGGATCGCTTCCGATTCGTCGTCGCCGATGCCCAGGAGGCGATGAACGTAAGGGCCGGCGCAGGCACATCCCCCGCGCGCCTGTATACCGAAGCGGTCGCTTAACATGCGGGTCACGAGCTGCTGGTGCACGTATCCGCCCCTGCCGTCGCGAACCCGGAACGAGAAGATCGGCAGACGGTGAGCGCTGCGCGAACCCAGCAATTCGATTTGCGGCACGGGCAGCCATGCCGCGAAGGCGCGGGCCGCCAGTTCGTCGTTGCGTCTGGCCATACGTTCTTCGCCGATCGCCTCCTTGACGATGAAGGCAAGCGCCGCGCGAATGTCGCCGACGACATTCGGTGTGCCGGCTTCCTCGCGGGCTTCGACCGAGGTGCTGTAGTCGTGGGCGGTCGGTGATACGAACCTGACGGTGCCGCCGCCGGGCCAACTCGGGCCGTCCCTGAGCACAGCGTCGCGGCGCACGATGAGCACGCCAGATGCGCCGGGCCCACCCAGAAATTTGTGCGGCGAGACGACGATGGCGTCGATGGCTGCATCGGCAGCCGGCTGTATGGAAATCTTCAGGTATGGTGCGCCACCAGCATAGTCCCATATCACCCGCGCGCCGGCCGCATTGGCCATCCGGGTGATCCTGGCCACATCTGCGGTAATGCCGGTGACGTTCGATGCGGCGGAAAAGGCACAAACGACGCGACGCCCTGGCGCGGCGCCATCCAGTGCCGCCTGGAACGCGGTGATGTCTGGCCCGCCATCTGCTGCCTCCGGCAGTTCGATCAGTTCGGCGCCACTCTCTCGCCAGGGCAGGATGTTGGAATGGTGTTCATACGGTCCGATGATGACGAGCGCCTGTGGGCCGACGTCGAAGAGGTTGACCAGACGGTTGATGCCTGCAGTCGCGCCGGAGCCTGCGAAGATAACCGCGTGATCGGATGTGGCTCCACAGCAGGCCCCGATCGTCGCGCGTGCGTCGCGCCGCAGGCGGGTTATCAGGCCCCCGCAATAGGAGGCTTCGGTGTGGCTGTTGGCATAGAAGGGAAGCACGCGCTCCAGCATGAAGCGTTCAACCTGCATCAGCGCGCGACCCGACGCCACATAGTCTGCGTACAGGAGCGGCTTGGGGCCAAACGGTCCATCGACCATAGCGTCGGAGCCGACAAGGCCGTGCCGAAGTTCGATGACGGGATCATCCCGCCGCAAGCCATCGGCGAAATCAGCCAACATGCTGCCGGAAGGGATAATCGCAGGCATTTGCATAAGCGCGCTCCAGAGAATCTCGTTCGCCGGATCGTAGCGAAGATGCCCATTGGGACGCTTCATCATTTTTTTGGGTTTTGTTCGCGAGATCGTGTCATATGATCGAACAATGTCCAAAATTGATGAACTCGATTTGAAAATTCTCGGCTGCCTGCAAAAGAACGCCGGCGTCAGCCAGCGGGAGATCGCCGATTCGGTGGGGCTATCGCAGAACGCCTGTTGGCGTCGGCTGCAGCGGCTGAATCAGGACGGTATCATCGAGGGGACAAGCACGAGGATCGATCTTCCCGCGCTCGGCTTCGATCTGACTGTCTTCGTGATGGTCAAGACACGCCATCATTCCCGGGAGTGGGCCGATGGCTTTCGCGAGCATGTGCTCAGCTTGGGCGAAGTGACGGATTTCTACCGCATCGGCGGCGACTGGGACTACATGATCAAGGTCGTCACACGAGGCATGGCCGGCTACGATGCCTTCTATCAGAAGCTGATCACCAGCTTCGATCTTGCCACGGTGACCGGCATCTTCGGGATGGAGGCAATTGCCCAGAACCGGCCGATAGACCTTGAGCCGCAGTCTGCTGCGCCAAAACCCAGGGCGGTCCGGCGCTAGGGCGGCTTAGTAGCCGCCAGTATAGGCCCTGCGCCGCCCGGCGGCCTGCATGTAGTCGATCATCGTGATGAAGTCGAAGACGTGACGTCCGGTCGCGCGCTGCACGGCGGCGGCATAAGGCGGCAGGTTGGAGCATTCGAGGAGGATCGCGCCGATCTCGGGATGCTCCTCCACCAGCTTGATTGCGCGCTCGACCACTTCCTTCTCGACAGCGTCGGAATCCAGCGATCCCTTTTCATCGAGGATGCCGTGTCTGAAGGCGGGAGCATCCTCCATCCCCGCAATGTGCACGGGCCTGGACGGGACGGGATAGGCCTCTTCCAGCAGGGAAGGCAGCAGTCTCGCCTTGTTTGCGCAGATGACGCCGATTGATGCACTAGGAGCCAGCGTCGATGCAATGAACGGCAGTTGCAGCAGGCTCGACAGCATGACCGGAATATCGAGCGCCGCCGCGACTTCCTTCTGGAACAGCAGCATGTAGCCGCAATCGCTGGTAATCGCCTTGACCCCGTAGTCACGCAGTTTGCGCGCGGCCGCGATGACGGCAGGCGCCATCGACTTGTCGCCCTCATTGACCAGCTTGTCGATCGTCACGTCGTAGATCGTTTCGTAGAGGACCGGGTAATTGTAGGTCGAGGCGTTGCCCACGTCGCCCGGCGGGAACGGATTGAGGCAGGCGATCAGCAACACGCCGATCTCATGGCCGTAGCTTTGGGCGTTCGGCCTTGCTTCATAAACTGGCATAGTCTGGACCCTGCACAAATGATTGAGGATGAGGTGCAGGGTTTGAACGATTCAAGCAAGCGTTTCAATTTAAATTATACGCTTTCATTTTTATGCATATTGCATCAGCGGACATCACCAAACCTGCTTTCCCTATTGGCGCGGTCTCTGAATCGCGTTGACCAATGGCCATTTCAAATGTATGTTTAAATCACCTGATAGAGGCGGCAATGAATCGAGCTTGCCGCAAACCAAAGGACATCGTCGACTATGACCAGGAAGCGCCTTGAGGGCTCCTTTGTTGCCATGATCACGCCGTTCAATTCGGACGGGAGCGTCGACTATGCCGCCTTCGAGGAACTGTTCAAGTTCCAGCAGGACAACGATACTGCTGCGGTATTTCTTCTGGGCTCCACCGGCGAAAGCTCGATGCTCAGCGGCGAGGAGCGCCGCCAGATCATCACGCGCACCGCGAAGATGAAGACCGGCAGCATGCAGTTCTACTACGGTTGCACGGGCGGCGACACGGCCGCGACGATCGACATGCTGCGCTTCGCCAAGGGCGAGGGCGCCGATGGCGCGATCCTCACCGCACCGTCCTATATCTGCGCTTCGGAATCGGACATCGAAGCCTATTTCATGGAGGCTGCGGACTCGATCGATATGCCGATGGGCATCTACAACAATCCTCCGCGCGTGAAGACGGATCTCGGGCACGAGGCGCTGCTGCGGCTCTTCAATCATCCGAACTACGTGGTTCACAAGGAATCGACCGCCCGGGTGGGTCAGGTTGCGCAGGTTCTGGCCGGCAATCCCGACGTGTCGGTCATGTGCTGCGATTCCCCCAATCTGGGCTTGGTCGTCCCGACCATGACGCTCGGCGGCCACGGGACGGCGAACATGACCGGTAATATCGCGCCGGCCGAAATCGCCGCCATGTCGAAGCCCTGCAAGACCGGCGAAGACATGATGGCGTTCCGCGAGAGCTACATGAGGCTTCTGCCGCTGCTGCACTACACCTATTCGGCTATCAACCCTGTAGCGGTGAAGTCGCTGATGCGCGCCATGGGTCTGCCGTCCGGCGATCTGCGCCGTCCGCTGACGGCCCTCAAGGGCCCGGCGCTCGACCGCGGCGTGGAGATCGTCAACCAGCTCGGCCTGCTCGGGAAGTACAATCTGTCCAAGCAGGATCTGCCGGTCGCGGCCGAGTAGCAATGCTGTTTTCCAGCATCGCCGGGAGGGCGTCGTTTTTCCTCCCGGCTTTTTTGTGTGTGGCTTGCGCCGGATCGAATTGAACCCAAGGCATGATGATGGATACGTCGCGACGCCCTGTCGGCATACTCGCCTTGGATACCACTTTCGAACGGATTCCAGGTGACGTCGGCAACACTCAAACCTGGGACTTTCCGGTCGTCTACCGCATCGTCCGGGGCGCCGACCCTCTTCGCGTCATAGACGGAGAGGCGGAAGGGTTGCTCGACGCATTCATCGAGGCGGGGCAGCAGCTTGTCGATCAGGGATGTGTAGCGATCGCGACCACATGCGGCTTCCTCTCGCTCTATCAGGAGCAGCTTTCCGCGGCGCTGAGCGTACCCGTCGCCACGTCCAGCCTTCTGCAGATCCCGTTGGTCGAGCGGCTCATGCCCCGGGGACAGACGGTCGGTGTAATCACAATGGATGCCGCACGATTGACGCCCCGCCACATGAAGGCGGTGGGTGTGGATTGTGACGTCACGCTCGAAGGGCTTTCGCGCAACGGCGTCTTCTGGCGCATGGTCACGCAGGACACGAAAGCGGACCCGATCGCGTTGCGCGATGAGGTTATCGAGGCTGGAGCGCGACTTCTGGCCCGCCAGCCGAACATCGGCTCGATCGTTCTCGAATGCACCAACATGCCTCCCTTTTCGGCCGCGCTTGCAAAGGCGTCCGGATTGCCGGTGTTCGATGTCGTGAGCCTGGTGAAGTGGCTTGCAGGAGCCATCGCTCCACATGACTTTGCCTCGGCGGGGTAAGCCGGGTGGCGCGCGCTATCGTCATCGGAGGAGGCATCGTCGGCATTTCGATCGCACTCGGGCTGGCCGATGCCGGGCTGGAGGTGACCGTCCTCGATGGCGACGACGCCGACACCCGTGCTTCCTATGGAAACGCCGGCCTGATCTGGGTGCAGAGCAAGGGCGTGGACCACTTGCCCTACGCCCGGTTGTCGCGGTGGTCGGCGGCGCTCTGGCCGGGGTTTGCAGGCGAGTTGCTGGAAGCCACCGGCATAGATGTCGAATACACCCGCCAGGGTGGGATGAGCTTTTGCCTCGACGAAGCCGAAGTTGCGGCGCGGCGCGCCATGGTGGCAAAGGTCGCCGCGATCCTCGGTGAAGAGAACGACGTGGAGTTCGTCGACGGTTCATTCGTCCGCGAGCGCATGCCTGACGCCGGGCCTGCGGTCCTAGGCGCCAGCTGGTGCCCAAGCGACGGCCACGTGAACCCGCTTCTGCTTATGGGCGCGCTGCGCCAGCTCGCTCAGGCGAGGGGCGCGACGATAATCACTAACCGCAAGGCGACCCGCATCGGGATGGATGGTTCGCACCTGACCGTCTATGGCGACGGATATGCGATGCGGGCCGACCGTGCCGTGGTGGCGGCCGGCCTTGCAACCGGCGCGATTGCCGCCACCGCGGGAATGACGGTGCCGATCCGGCCGATACGCGGACAGGTCGTCGTGACGGAGCGGATTGCCCCGCGGATGGAAATCGCCACAACGACCACCCGTCAGGCGCGCGCCGGCAGCATGATCTTCGGGAACAGCCACGAGGACATAGCAACTCCGGGAACGACGCTGCCCGTCATCGCATCGCATGCGCAGCGCGCTATCGCGGAGTTTCCTTTCCTGGCTTCTGTTCGTGTGTTGCGAAGCTGGGGCGGCATACGTGTCATGCCGCGTGATGGAATGCCGGTCTATGCCTCATCAAAGACCTGTCCTGGCGCCTATGCCGTCGCCTGCCATAGCGGCATCACGCTAACCGCGGTGCATGCGAAGGTCATTGGTGCCGCGATGGCCGCGGGCAAACTTCCGGCGGACGTTTCCACTCTCACAGACGAGCGCTTCGATGCTGTTGCGGCAACTTGACGAAAGCCGCGCACGGCTCACCATCACCGTGGACGATCGACCTTTGCAGGCTTTCGCCGGCGAGACGATTGCCGCCTGCCTGCTGAGCAACGGCGTTACATTTACGAGGCTCACACCGGGCGGCGCGAGGCGCGCTCCCTACTGCCTGATGGGCGCATGTTTTGAATGCACCATGACGGTCGACGGTCGCACCAACGTCCAGACCTGCCTCCGGCTGGCCGAAGACGGCATGGTTGTCGAGCGGACGCGCACGCCATGAGTTTGCGCCATTTCAACCTTGCGATTGTCGGTGCCGGACCTGCGGGCATGGCGGCAGCCGTCGAGGCCCGCCGGCACAATCTTTCCGTTGCGGTGCTCGACGATCAGCCCGCCGCGGGCGGACAGATACTGCGCGGCATCACGACGTCGGGCCGCCCGGACTATGAGAAATGGGGCGGGCCGTTAGCGGAAGCGTTCGAGTCCTGTGGCGCTGAACACATCAGAGGCGCTGCGGTCTGGGGGCGGGAAGACTCGCTGCTGCTCTACAGCCGGCAAGGCAGGACTGAGAGCATCGAAGCTGACGGCGTCATCCTCGCGACAGGCTCGATGGAGCGGCCCTGCGTCGTCCCCGGCAACACGCTTCCGGGTGTCGTCACCGTTGGTGCGCTGCAGTCGCTGCTGAAGGGAAGCGGCTGTGTGCCGGCGGGCGATTTCGTGCTCGCAGGCAACGGCCCGCTGTTGCTGCTGTGCGCGGTGCAGTTGGCGGACGCCGGGGCTAAGGCCTCGGCGATTGTGCAGACTACGCCAGGGTCACGCTTTCGATCCTCCCTGTGGAAGGCTCCAGGCCTGCTCTTCGATCCGGCTCTGCTGGTTAAAGGGCTCGGTCTCATGGCGCGGATTCGCAGGCATGGCATTGCGGTTTATGGCGAGGCTGGCAACATTCGCATCGAGGGGGCCGACCGCGTTTCCACAATTCGATTCGAGTCGAAAGGCCGGAAAGCGGAACTGCTGGTCGAAATGGTGGCCCTGCATGACGGCGTCGTGCCGAACGACAATCTCGCGATTTCTTTCGGGGCGCAGGCGCGCTGGAACGAGAACCTCGCCTGCTACCAGTTGCTGATGGATAGCGACACGAAGGTTGCGGCGCTGGAAAATGTGTGGGCGGCCGGCGACATGGTTGCGATCTATGGCGGCTATCAGGCATCGATTACCGGAAGGCTGGCGGCGCTCGACGCATGTCTCGACCTCGGCTTCCTGTCTCCGGCTTATTATCGCTCGATCCGGGAACCCCTGGCGAGCAAGCGCCGCCGTCTGCTTGTGGCGCGGCATTTCGTCGATGCCTACTACGCTCCGACGCTGCTGCCCGCGACTGCCGCCGACGACGCTTTGCTATGCCGCTGCGAAGAGGTGAGTGTCGGCGCAATTCGCGATAGGATTGCTCAGGGGGTGGACGGCACGCGCGCCATAAAAGCCGCGACGCGCTGCGGAATGGGTCCGTGCCAGGGACGGCAATGTACGGTGTCGCTCGCAAGTATGCTGGGGCATGATCGCCCGCGGTCTTCGTTTGCCCGTCCAAGCCTGCGATTTCCGGCCCGCCCGATCACGGTGGCGGAACTCGCGCAAAGCCATCAGGGTATTTCCCATACAGGCTCCGACAGCTAGGCGAAGGCACATTACAGCGGTTTCCCGGTCAGTAACAATCCAAGCAATTGACTGTTTCAATCAGTTGTTTTACTCCTTCGGCAACGGCGGTTGCCGTCCTTGTTTGGTGTTGCGGGCATTTTCCCGGGGGTCTTTGTGATGAAAGTTGCCGACTTCGCAGATCTGGAAGTTGGGCGGGAGTTTCTGGCCTCCCGCACGGGTTCGAAATGGTGTCGCTATCCCGCAGAGGTGATCCCGTCATGGATAGCGGAGATGGACTTCCTCCCGCCTGATGGCGTGCAGGACGCGGTCATGCGTCTGGTCGCGAAACGGGACTTCGGTTACGCGCGCCGCCCGCTGATGCCAGCCGAGCGGCAGGTCGGTGCCGCCTTTGCCCACCGCATGAAGGAACGCTTCGGCTGGGAGATCGAAGAGACGTCCACGCAGGCGGTGACGGACCTGCGGCAGGGCACGATTGCTGCAATCCTCGCTTTTTCAAAACCGGGCGAGCATATCGCGGTGCATACGCCGTGCTATGGCCCGTTTCGTGAGGCGATCGAGGAATCGGGTCGTCAGATCGTCGAGATTCCGATGCTGCAAGCAGAGGCAGGGTTTGTCCCCGACATGGATGCCTTGCGAAACGCTCCGGCCGACCTGCGGATGCTGATCCTTTGCAATCCGCAGAATCCGACCGGCCGTGTTTTCACGTGCGCCGAACTGGAGGAGATCGGCTCGATCGCGATTGCGCGCGACCTGATCGTCTTCTCAGACGAGGTGCATGCGGATTTCGTCTATGACGGCCATACACACATCCCGTTCGCCTCGCTCGGCGAGGATATCGCCGCACGTACGATCACCGCCAACTCGCCGGGCAAGAGCTTCAACATTGCGGGACTGCGATGCGGGGTCATTCATTTCGGCACGCCGGCGTTGCGCGACCGCTTCTATCAGCGAGTCCCGCGCCTGCTGCTCGGTCGTCCGTCGGCCGTTTCGATCGATGCCGCAGTCGCGGCCTGGACGGTGTGCCAGCCCTGGCTCGACCGCATCATGGCACTGCTCGATCGCAACCGCAGGCTCGTGGTCGAAACAATCCGGGAGCGCATGCCGAAGCTGAATGTCTTCATGCCTGAGGCAAGCTTCCTTGCCTGGATCGACTGCCGCGAACTCGGCTGGGATCGGCCTGCTGCTTCCGTTTTTCTCGATGAGGCGGGCATAGCGTTCAGCCCTGGCGAGTCCTTCTGCGCGCGGCATGAGGGCTTTGTCCGGCTGAACTTCGGTGCGTCCGGGGAGGTCTTGCGCGACAAGCTTGCCCGGATGGAAAAACTCATAAACGCCCAGTAATTTCATACAAAGATTGTGAGCGGCATGTACCCACAACCACAGATATTTATCGGCGGGAGCGAGCGCGAAACCCGCGAATACGGCTCCGACATCATCATGAATCCCGCAACCGGTGTGCAGATTGCAACGCTGCCGATTGCTGACGCCGACGATGTGGAAGCCGCGATCGCAGCCGCTGAAGCTGCTTTCCCCGGCTGGAGCGAGACTGCGCCCGTTCAGCGCGCCCGGGTTCTGGCCGATACCGCAAATCTGATCCGTCAACACTCGGATGAGTTGGCCCGGATGCTGACGCTGGAGAACGGCAAGCCGCTTGCCGAGGCCAGGGGCGAGGTGGGCGCGGCTGCCGATGTCTTCGACTGGTTTTCGGGTGAGGCGCGGCGCGCGTATGGCCGTATCATTCCAAGTGCGGTCAACACCAGAATGCTGGCGATGAAGGAGCCGGTGGGTGTGGTGGCGACGCTGTCGCCCTGGAACTTCCCGATCGTCACGGCGGTCAAGAAGATCGCGCCCGCACTTGCCGCCGGATGCACCGTCATCAGCGTTCCCGCCAAGGAAACGCCCGGTGCGGTTCTGGCGATCGCAAGATATCTCCATGAAGCCGGCCTGCTGGCCGGTGCGCTTAACGTCATCACGGGGCGTCCGCGTGACATCGTTTCAAGGCTGATGGCTGCGCCTCAGGTCTCCAAGCTTTCCTTCACCGGCTCCACTCCCGTCGGCCGTCAACTCGCGAGACAGGCTGCCGATGGGCTGAAGCGCCTGACGATGGAGCTGGGCGGTCATGCCCCGGTGATTGTCATGGATGACGTAGACGTGGAGCGCGCCCTTGACCTGTCGGTCACGGCCAAGCTCAGAAACGCCGGCCAGGTCTGCACGTCCGCCACGCGCTTTTACGTGCACAAGAAAGTCTACGACGACTTCGTCACGGGTTTTGCAAGGCGGGCCGCCGAAATTCGCGTCGGCGACGGCATGGACGCCGGCACGCAGATGGGACCGCTTTCCAACAAGCGTCGTCCGGCCGCGATGCAGCGACTTGTCGACGATGCCGTCTCCTGCGGCGCCAGGCTCGCGGCCGGCGGCTCGGATATCGAGGGGCAGGGCTATTTCTTCCAACCGACCGTTCTGGCAGACGTGCCAGCCAATGCTGCAGCGATGCAGGAAGAGCCGTTCGGGCCGCTCGCACTGGTGGCGCCGTTCAGCGATATCGACGAGGCGATCAACGCGGCAAACAGCGTGCCTTATGGGCTTGCTGCCTATGCGTTGACGGACAATGCGCGCTCTTCGCATCGGATCGCAAAGGGATTGAGGTCCGGTGTCGTCGGCATCAACACCTTCCAGGCCAGTTCCGCCGAAACGCCCTTCGGCGGGATCAGGGACAGCGGCTACGGTGTTGAGGGCGGTATTGAGGGGATGGACTCTTATCTCGTCACCAAGTTCGTTCACGAGCACTAGGGATGACACGAACCGCACGATGTGACTTCGTTATCGTCGGCGGCGGTTCGGCGGGATGCGTTCTCGCCAATCGCCTGTCGGAAAACGGCAGGCATCGCGTGATCCTTGTGGAGGCGGGGCGCGACACGCCTCCTGATCGGGTTGAGCCCGCGATCCTCGATAGCTACCCACGCGTAGCCTACTTCAACGCGAAGAATGTCTGGGCCGACCTTCGCGTCACGCTGCAGCCGGTTTCGCATAACAACGCGGGCAAGAGCCAGTTGCGGCGCTACGAGCAGGCTCGGCTCATGGGCGGCGGTTCCAGCCTGAACGACATGCAGGCCAATCGCGGAACGCCCGACGACTATGACGACTGGGCGCGCAACGGGGCCTCGGGATGGGGTTGGGACGATGTCCTGCCATTCTTCAGGAAGGTCGAGCGCGACATCGATTTTGACGGCCCGTTGCACGGTCAAAGCGGCCCGATCCCGATCCGTCGCATCTACGAGGATTGCTGGCCGAAATTCGCCAGGGCTGCCGCCCAGGCCCTGGCCGATACCGGCTTCAAGGCATTGCAGGACCAGAACGGCCAGTTCGAGGACGGCTATTTTCCCGTCGCCATCAACAACATCTATGACCGCCGTGTCTCCACCGCGATCGGCTATCTCGGAAACAGCGTTCGTCAACGCAGCAATCTGGAGATCTGGCCGAACTGCGTTGTCACGCGTCTTGTGCTGGATGGTTCGAGGGTCATCGGTGTCGAGGCCAATACGCCGGATGGCCCCGCAAGCATCATGGCTGGCGAGACCATCGTTTCCGCAGGCGCATTGCATTCTCCCGCCATCCTGCTGCGCGCCGGCATCGGTCCCGCAGGGATGCTGCGCCGGGCTGGCGTCGAGGTTGTCGCCGCGCGCTCCGGCGTGGGGCGCAACCTTCAGGAACACCCGGCAATATCGATCTCCTCGCACATCAACCACGACGCGCGGCTGGCGCGCACCAACCAGCGCCGCCACATCCATGTCGGGGCCCGCTATTCCTCCCGCACGGACGGAGATTTGCCCAACGACATGTATCTTGTCGCCATGTCGAAGACGGGCTGGCATCCGGTGGGTGAACAGATTGGTTCGTTGCTGACGTGGATCAACAAGGCACATTCCCGGGGCGTCGTCTCACTCGACAGCCCGGATCCGGCGGTCGAACCGCGTGTCGAGTTTGGATTCCTGTCCGACCATCGCGACGTGGAGCGCCTGAAGGTCGGGATGCGGCTTCTGGCCAGGCTTTACGATACCGACGCCATGAAGGCGGTGGCCAACGACCCGTTCCCGACAAGCTACTCGGAACGCATCCGCGACCTCGGTGTCGTCAGCAACAAGAACTACGTGCTGACAAGGATGCTCGCCACCATGCTGGACGGACCCTCATGGCTTCGACGCATGCTGCTCAAGCATGTCGTCACGGAGGATGCTCCAGTCGAGACGATGATGCAGAATGACGATCTGCTCGAGGCTTTCGTTCGCGAGAAGGCACATGGCGTCTGGCATGCTTCTGGTACATGCAAGATTGGCGCAGTAGACGATCCCGATGCTGTCGTCGATCCGTATGGCAATGTGATCGGCGTCGATAGCTTGCGCGTCTGCGACGCTTCGGTCATGCCGTTCACGCCGCGCGCCAACACCAATTTGCCCACGATCATGATTGCAGAGCGCATGAGTGCGCTCATCCTGCAGCAAGTGGAGAAAGTTTAGTGTGCAAATTGCACAAATTGAATGGAAGTAGTGGCCTCGGCAACATGCGTATGGTCAGTATATGTGTTTCAGAAGGCGCTCGTGTTTGGGATGTTCCTGCGCTCGGCGGCGTCAGGTGATCATTCGCGAGGACGGCGGCAGGGGGAGGGTAGCATTGGTGGATAATGTGACGGAGAAACGTGTAGAGCGCACGGAAAAGGATGCGGATACGCGCGACCGGCTCCTGGCGGCGGCCCTGCGCATATTTGCCGATCGTGGCATCGCCTCGGCGACCCTGCGCGAGATAACCGAAGAGGCAGACGCGAACGTCGCGGCGGTGAACTACTACTTCCGTTCAAAGGAGGAACTGACCCGCACCGTCCTAGAAACCTGCCTGCGGCCGATCAACGATGCACGCCTCAAGGCCCTCAAGGCCTGCATCGACAAGAATGGCGGCGCGACACCCGCGCTGGAGGAGATCGTGGAGGCGCTGGTGCGCCCGATGGTGGAACTGTCGATCGACTCATATGGCGGCCGCTCCACGGTAAGGCTTTTGCTGCAGGTGAGGTCCTTGCCCCAGCCGCTCACCAACACGATCCTGGCCGAGCAGTTCGACCTGATCCACCGCCGGTTCCTCGATGCGTTGTCGGATTGCCTGCCGCATCTGAAGCCGGATGTCGTCGGCATCCGCTATGACTTCGCCAGGGGCGCGATCATGCAGATACTCGGCGACCTCGATCCGGCTGCCCGCGACGTGCTCGATCTGGGCTTTAAGCAAAAGAACAAGGACAACGAGACGATCATCAAGCAACTTGTCAGCTTCATATCGGCCGGCTTCAGGGCGGCCAATGTGAGCTGACGTGCAGTCAGGTCCAGAAGCCTGCCCATGCGGCGGGCCATTCATTGTCAGGTTGGTAGTTTTATGCGCTTCGACTACATCATCGTGGGCGGCGGCTCGGCCGGCTGCGTCCTCGCAAACAGGCTTTCGGCCAACCCGAAGAACACCGTCTGCCTCATCGAGGCGGGCCCCGATACCCCACCGGAAACGGTGCCGGCGTCGATCTACTCCGACGCGTTCCTGCCGGACTACTTCCAGCCGACCCGCTACTGGACGGAACTGGAGGCTTACACCGAGCCGCTGGGAAACCTTTCGACGCCCGACGAGATCAAGAGCAAGATGAGACCGCGCCGCTACGAACAGGCGCGTGTCATGGGCGGCGGATCGACCGTCAATGCGCAGGTTCTGATCCGCGGGCTGGCGGCGGATTATGACGAGTGGGAGCAGGAAGGTGCGCGAGGCTGGGGCTGGCAGGACTGTCTGCCCTATTTCAAGCGCATCGAGCGGGACCTCGATTTCGAAACACCCTTGAGCGGCACGTCTGGCCGCATCCCCATCCGTCGAACCTTTCCGGAGCATTGGAGCGCTTTCGGTTTGTCCTTCCGCGAGGCTGCGGCAGCGCGTGGCATCCCCTACATCGATGACAGCCACCAGCAGGAAGGCGACGCGTGCTTCCCCTTCGGGCGCAACAACGCTTACGATCACCGGGTGTCGGCGGCGGCGGGTTATCTGGATGAATCGACCAGACGCCGTGCAAATCTGCGCGTCCTCGCCGAAACGACAGTCAGTTCCATTGCCTTCGAGGGCAAACGGGCAGTCGGCGTGAACATAAGCCGCGACGGCAGGACCGAGTGCATGGAGGCGGGTGAGGTGATCGTCAGCGCCGGCGCGATCCATTCGCCCGCGCTGCTCATGCACTCGGGCATCGGGCAGGGACACCACCTGCAGGAGAATTCGATTGCAGTGGTTGCCGACAGAAGGGGCGTCGGGCGCAATCTGCTGGACCATCCGCTGATAGGCTTCGGCGTCCATCTGAGGCCGGAGGCGCATCTTGCCGACTACGTGCGCAATGGCTTCCTCATGCATATGCGCTGGAGTTCGGGGCACAAGGACTGCTCGCCGGTCGACATGAAGCTTACCGTGTCCGGGCGCTTTGCCTTTTCCCCGCTTGGAAAGCGGCTTGGGACCGTCAATTTCGGCCCCAACAAGGCCTATTCGGCTGGCTACATCGAGTTGCAGGGGCCAGATCCCAGGCGCGAACCCTTCGTGGCCTTCAACTATTTGTCCGATTCACGCGATCTCGACCGCTTCAAGACGACGGCGCGCTTCGTGGCCGGCATCCTGAAGGAGTCGCCGGTTTCGCGATATATCAGCAGTTTCTGGCCAGGCATCTATGCCGCATCCATCCGCAACCTGACGCAGAAGTCCGTCATCAACAACGTTATCGGCAGTGTCGCTGCCGCCATGCTGGACGCGGGTGGCTTTGGCCGAAACATGGTTCTGGGAGCCGCCATCGACAAGCGCTTTCCCCTCGACCGGGTGCTGTCCGACGAGGCCGTGATGGAAGGCTGGATCAGGGCAGGCGTGCAGGGCGACTGGCACCCTTGCGGAACCTGCCGCATGGGCGATCCCGACGACCGCAGGACCGTCATCGATCCCGAGGGCCGCGTGGTGGGCGTCGAGGGTCTTCGCGTGGCAGACGCGTCAATCATGCCGACCATCCCCTGCGCCAACCTGAACCTGACCACAATGATGATCGGCGAACGCATGGCCGACCATATCCTGAAGGGCTGACGGTGCGTTTGAGTTGTCCCAGTGAGGCGAAGGCAGCATTGTTCTTTCGTCCCGCGCCGGTTGATCCATGTGGCGCCCGGTACCGTATGTGATGACAGGCATGTAACAAACGCGCCGGAATCCTCGTATAGGGCGGACGTGAAGGAAGTTGCCGCATGATGCCCTGGACCGATCGCGCCGGAAGGTTTTCAGCCCTCAAGGCTTTTGTGCTTCTCGGCTGCTGCATGCCTGCCGTCTGGATTGTCGGGCGGGCGATCACCGGCGATCTCGACCCGAGGCCCTTCGACGAGGCGATCCTGCGAACCGGAGACTGGGCAATCCGCTTTCTGTGGCTGTCGCTGGCGGTCACGCCTTTGCGCTACATAGCCAACTGGCCGAAGCTCATCCTGGTCAGGCGCATGCTGGGCGTCACGGCGGCGCTGTACGCGATAACCCACCTGACGCTCTATGCGACGGACCTTCGGTTCGACATCGTTCGCATTGCGTCGGAAATCGCCTTGCGGTTCTATCTCACGATCGGGTTTGTCGCCGTGCTGGGGCTGAGCGTGCTGGCGCTTACCTCCACTGACAGCGCGATCAAACGTCTTGGCCGCAACTGGAATCGCTTGCACAGCGTGGTCTACCTGATCGCTCCGCTGGCGGTGTTCCACTTCTTTATCCAGTCCAAGGCGGATGTCTACGAACCGACTCTCATGGCCGGATTTCTCCTTCTGCTCATGTTTTGCAGGCTGTCTCGCCGGTTTGGATTTTCTCTGGCCTCGGTGCCCGTTCTTCTGGCTATCGCCGTGATGGCCGCCCTCGGAACCGCTGCGATCGAATATGCATGGTACGGTTTGGCAACGGGCGTACCGCCGGGCAGGGTACTCGCCGCCAACCTCCAGTTCTCCTTTTCGATCCGCCCCGCATGGTGGGTTCTTGCCTCAGGCCTCGCTCTTGCGGTGGTAGGAGCCGCTCGCGGACACAGCAGAAGTGGCCGCAAAGACGCGCGCGTCTTCGCTTCCGGCAGGACCGCCTGACCTACTCTATATCGAGGATATCGGCGACCTTGCGCATCTGGTCGCCCAGCATGTCGCATTCCCCAGGGCTTGATTGGCTCATCACTTTCTCGATGAGGGCAGCTTGCACGTCGAGCGCTTTCATGAGCAGGCTTTCGCCTTCCCCTGTCAGGCACAGCCGCAATACGCGCTTGTCCTTCTTGCACGTCGAGCGGAGCACGAGGTTGCGTGTCTCCAATTGCGGCAGCAGCATCGTGATGTTGGAACGCCCGATCAGAAGCTTCCGGGCGAGGTCGTGCTGCGACATGCCGGGATGCCGATAGAGGGCCATCAGCACATCGAGCTGTGCCGGTTTCAACCCTAGCGGCGCCAACGCGGCGGCCGACGCTCGCTCGACCGCATGACACACGCGCGTGACGGCGAGCCAGTTACGGAAGCGCGGCGAATCCCAGGGAAGGTCTGTCTTTTCGTTCATGATTGAACCATTCCGTGCAAGACAGTTAACACGCAAGCCGGATGCGTCAAGGCGGCCAAGTTGATGTTTCACACGCCTTTTCGCGTTGCTCCGGCCACATCCCGTGGTTGCACCGCCGTTAGGCCTTCGGCCTTTTACTCAAATTTGGCGGGTGGCGTGAGGACAAGGAAAACCATCACATCCATTTGGAATGGCCTGCCTTTCCTTGCGACCTACACTTCATCTTGTCGCAGGCAGCTTACCTGGGTCGGCTGCCGAAGCAGCAACCGAAAGGAGAGTACCTTGAGCAACCATGCGAAGTTTTCCAGAATTATCGCCGGCGGCGCGGTATTGGCGCTGCTCTGTGGTCCCGCGGCGGCGCTCGACGTTGGCGCCAGCGTGGGAGGCATAAGTGCCGGTGCATCGATCGGTGGAACGTCGAGTGGCGGAGTTGGCGTTGGAGCGGGCGCCTCTGTCGGCGGGTCGGGCGGGGTCAATGCCGGTGCCGGCGCCTCGATCGGCGGGTCCAGCGGGGTCAGCGCGGGCGTTGGCGCCAGTGTCGGCGGCACGAGCGGGGTCAATGCAGGGGTGGGCGCCACTGTGGGCGGTACCAGCGGTGTCGGTGTTGGCGTGGGTGTCGGGATCGGCTCGACAACGAACCCGTCCAACCCGTCCAACCCGTCCAACCCGAGCAATCCCGGTGCAAACAATCCAGGCCTGAGCAGCGTTGTTGCAAGCATGTCTGACAGGGAACTGGTCCGGACCAAGAAGCGCTGCAAGCACGTGATGGGCAGCGGTCTGCAGCTTGACGTGGATATCGCGGCGCTTTGCAAGCTGGTGATGATGGCCAGCCGCTGATCGCGCAAACCGGAATCCCGGAACGGCCCGTCCGCCGGCGGGCCGTTCAATTCAGCTGAGACGACTTGCGGTCGGCACTTTTGCAGTGCAAAAGCCCGCCACCATGCTCATCATCAACGACCTTTCGCTCCGCATCGCGGGGCGCCTGCTTCTCGATCACGCCTCGCTGACGCTGCCGGCGGGCACAAAGGCGGGACTGGTTGGACGCAACGGCACCGGCAAGACGACGCTCTTCCGGGCGATCACCGGGGATTTGGGCTCCGAAACCGGCTCCGTCTCCATCCCGAAGAACACGCGCATCGGACAGGTTGCGCAGGAAGCGCCGGGCACGGAGGAACCGCTGCTCGAAATCGTGCTCAAGGCCGACATCGAACGCACCGCGCTTCTCGCCGAAGAGCACACGGCCACCGATCCCGACCGCATCGCGGAAATCCACATGCGGCTGGCCGACATCGACGCGCATTCAGCGGAATCGCGCGCGGCCACCATTCTCGCCGGCCTGGGCTTCGACGACGCGGCACAGCGCCGTCCGGCGTCTTCCTTCTCGGGCGGCTGGCGCATGCGCGTGGCGCTCGCCGCCGTGCTGTTCTCGCAGCCCGATCTGCTGCTCCTGGACGAACCGACCAACTATCTCGACCTCGAAGGCACGCTGTGGCTTGAGAACTACGTGTCGAAGTATCCGCACACCGTGCTTCTCATCAGCCACGACCGCGACCTGCTGAACCGGGCGGTCAACTCCATCGTGCATCTCGACCAGAAGAAGCTCACCTTCTGGCGCGGCGGCTACGACCAGTTCGAGCGCCAATGGTCCGAGCAGCGCGAGTTGCAGGAGAAGGGCCGGGTCAAGCAGGAGGCCGCGCGCAAGCATCTCCAGTCCTTCGTCGACCGCTTCCGTGCCAAAGCCTCCAAGGCAAGGCAGGCCCAGTCGCGTATCAAGGCGCTGGAGAAGATGAAGCCCATCGCTGCGCTGGTTGACGATACCGTGCGTCCCTTCAGTTTCCCCGAGCCTATAAAGACCGTGGCCTCGCCCATTATCGCCGTTTCCGGGGCCGATGTCGGATACGCGCCGGGCAAGCCGGTGCTGAAGAAGATGACGCTGCGGATAGATGCCGACGATCGCATCGCCCTTCTTGGCGCCAACGGCAACGGCAAGTCGACCTTTGCCAAGATGCTGGCAGGCCGGCTCAAGCCCGAAAACGGAACCGTCACTGTCGCGCCGGGGCTCAAGGTCGCCATGTTCGCCCAGCATCAGCTCGACGATTTGCGTCCGGAGGAGAACGCTTACGAGCATGTTCGCCGGCTGATGCCGGAGGCACCCGAAGCGAAGGTGCGCGCCCGCGTCGCGCAGTTCGGCCTTGCCACGGAGAAGATGAACACCGCCGCCAAGGACCTTTCCGGCGGCGAGAAGGCACGGCTGCTGATGGGCCTCGCTGCATTCGAGGGTCCCAATCTCTTCATTCTCGACGAGCCCACCAACCACCTCGACATCGACAGCCGCGAGGCGCTGGTGCACGCGCTGAACGAGTTTCCCGGAGCGGTCATCCTAGTGTCGCACGACCGCCATCTTCTGGAGGCAACCGTCGACCGGCTCTGGCTCGTCAAGGACGGCGCAGTCCACCCCTATGACGGCGATCTCGACGACTACAAGACGCTGGTGACAGGCGTATCGGGAGACCGCCGCGAGAAGCGCGAGGCCGAAAAGGCCTCAAAGGCCGACCGCCGCCGAGAAGCGGCCGCGCGTCGCGCAGCCGCCGAGCCGCTGGCCAAGGAAATCCGCGCCACTGAAGCGCTGATGGAGCGGTTGCGCAAGCGCATCGACGCCATCGAGGACCAGCTCGCCAATCCGAAGCTTTACGAGACGGATCCGACCGGGGCGACGCAGCTTGCCCGTGAGCGTTCGGAGCTTGCCTCGCAGCTCTCCCGCAACGAGGAGAAATGGCTGGAGATGAGCGCGGAATACGAAGAGGCGACGGCGGAATAGTCAGACGACCGCTCTCGTGGTGTGAGGAGCGGCGTTTTCGGTTGTCAGAAGCCTTAAGCGCCGCTATCTGGCTGGGTGCGCGCCGACGGAGTCGACCGCGCGATCGTTGGAGACTGGATGTCCGAGATTGTGTGACCAGGCTCTCTGAACTTTCGGAGAGCCTCGTGAACTGAACGCCCGCTGCATGCATGCGCATGCGGCGAGTATTTTCACGACTGTCATACGAGACTTCCATGAACATCTCTCGAAACGAACAACGTGCGCTGCACGTGCTGGCCCTCGGTGGCCGAATTCTTCACGAGCGCGGCAATGGATCCAAGATCGCGGACGTGACATGCGTCACGCGCGACGGAATGATCCTCACCGACTTCAATCTGGCGGTTTTCCGCCGCCTGCGGCAGAAACGGCTGATCGAGTCCCGGTCAGGCAGCCCTTACCGCATATCGAGGCGTGGCCGCATCTGCGTGCGCGCTCAATTCGACAATCAAGGAGGCTGACATGTTGATCCGAAACGAAACGGCCGCCGATATTCCTTCCATCGGCAGGCTGATCTCGGAGGCGCTGCTCTTGCTTCCTCAATCGACCGGAACGGAGGCGGGAATTGTCGAGCGGCTGCGAACGGACGGCCCGCTCACTCTCTCGCTGGTTGCAGAGGACAAGGGCGAGGTGGTCGGCTATCTGGCCACCTCGCCCGCCAGGGTAGGCACGCAGGGCGGCTGGGTGCTTATCGGCCCATTGGTCGTCCTGCCGTCAAGGCATGGGCAGGGCATAGGCACCGCTCTGATGAAGGAAGCCATCAATCGCCTTCGATCAACCTTTAGAGGCGCGGCGCTGGTGGGCGATCCCGGCTATTGCAGCCGGTTCGGCTTTCGTGCCTTCGCCGGACTTGGCGTTGCCGATTGCCCGCCCGAGGTCGTTCAGGCTCTGCCTTTTGACGGAAGCGAGCCTCGCGGTGAACTCATTCATCACCGGGCATTTGGTCTCAACCAGCAGTGCTGATCGCGATTGGTTCGGAGGTGGCCTTCGCCGTTCACCCTGTCTACATGTTACGGGCAGGGAGGACGGCAGTGGAAAAGAAGCACCGCATCTACACGACGAGTGTCGCCAGTGTTTACCCGCACTATGTTGCAAAAGCAGAGAAGAAGGGCCGCACGAAGGCGGAGGTCGACCAGATCATCCGCTGGCTTACCGGCTACAGCGAGAAGGAGTTCGATGCCCTGCTGGCGAACGGCACCGACTTCGAAACCTTCTTCGGGATGGCACCGCAGATCAATCCGTTTCGGACATCGATAACAGGGGTGGTGTGCGGTGTCCGTGTCGAGGATGTCGAGGAGCCAACCATGCGGGAAATCCGCTATCTGGACAAGCTTGTCGATGAACTTGCCAAGGGCAGGCCGATGGAAAAGATTCTGCGCGCGGGATAGACTGCGGCCGTCGCCTATTCGATCACGCCGCAGGCAAGTCGCTTGCCCGCGTTGCCCGAGGGCTGGCTCTCGTAGTCGTCGGCTTTGGCATGGATCATCAGCGCGCGGCCGATGATGCCGGTCTTGCCGCGGTTGAGTTCGACCATATCGTTGTAGACTTGCGCCCGCAGGATTCCGTCGGCCGCGACGAACTGGTTGGGCATGTCGCCGGCATGCGGCCCGTCCTTGGAAAGGAAGCCGTGCGTCCGGCCCGTCGGATTGAAGTGGCCGCCGGCGGATTCGTGCCCGGTGCCGTGGTCGCAGCTTCCGGTTTCGTGAACGTGGAACGCCACCCACTGGCCGGCGGGCAGGCCGGTCACCTCGAGTTCGATCAATACGCCTTTTAGCGTTGCGGTCAGCTCGGCGGTACCGCTGTCGCGCCCGGCGTCGTCCACGAAGCCGACGGAGACCGTCTCCGCGTCCTGGGCGCTTGCCAGCGCCGTCGTTGCTAGAAAGATCGTCGCCAACAGCGTCTTCTTCATCTGCCTTCTCCTGCGATTTGAACTGGAAACGAACTGCGCCGGCTGGTGTTCCAGCTAGCTGCTCGTTGCCGTAGGCGGGGTCAATCTCGACTCGAGCTGGTCCATGACGGATTTAAGCTTGTTGCGCAGGCGCTCGGCCTTCGCGGGGTCCATGCCTGCCGTGTCGAGCGTCAGCAGCAGGCCTTCGTCCAGCTCCGTGATGACCGTGTCTACCACGGCCTCGCCGCGGACACCGCGGACCAGATAGGGCACGACCGGCCGGCTGATGCCCTTCATGCTGATCGGCTCGCCGGCTTCGGCATCGATCAGGTCGCGGACGTGCGCGTAGGTTTCGTAGCTCATCATGATGCCACCGGCCGGCGCGATGCTCTGGAGGCGAGCCGCCAGGTTCGCCTCCGCGCCAATGATCGTATAGTCCATGCGGTCTTCGCTGCCGAAATTGCCGACATTGCAGTAGCCGGTGTTTATGCCCATGCGGACACGAAACGGGTGCTCGATGCCCTGTTCGCGCCACTTCACCTGTAGGTATTCGAGCCTTTTTTGCATGGCCAGCGCCATGCGCAGGCAGGCGCGCGCGTCCTCGCGCACGCCGAGCGTATTCGGATCGCCGAAGAAGGCGAGGATCGCGTCGCCGATGAACTTGTCCACGGTCGCGCCGTGGGAAATGGCGATATGCGACATTTCCGTCAGGTATTCGTTGAGATGCGCGGTCAGTTCCTCGGGCTGCATGCGTTCGGTTGTCGCGGTGAAGTCGACGATGTCGGAGAAGAAAATGGTCAGCTTCTTGCGCTCGGCCGTTACCTTGACGTCGCGCTCGCCGCTGAAAACGCTCTTGTAGATCTCCGGCGACAGGTATTTGGCGATCTTGAACGAAACGGTCGCCAGGAAGTTGTTGGCCTCCTTCAATTCGCCGTTGACCATGGCAAGCTCGCGCGACTGACGCCATTGCTGCACGATGAACGTGACGCCGGTGGCAAGCGCGATCGCGAAATAGACGAACAGGTAGTGGAAGCCGGTCGACCCCTCAGCCAGCGGCTGGGTCACGGAAACCGCCTGTATGCCCCTGACGTCGCCGACCTTCCAGTCTTTCTTGGGACTGTCGGGATGGCTGTTGTGGCAGGACACGCAGGCCGCGCCCATGCGGATGGGCGAAGCCAGCCTCACCGTCGGACTCCAGTCGCCTTCGGTATCCTCTATTGTCTGCATCTCGGGGTGGGATCGGAACGTCTCGAGCGCCATCAACTGAAACTCGTCCAGATTGTGCGAGGGGCGTCCGGCAAAGGGATAGTCGGAGACGAAGTCGTAGCGGACCGTGTTGTCGCGGGAACTGGTCAGGCGGCCGATCTCCAGGGAGAAGGTCGCGGGAATTGGGATCGCTCCCGCCACATCGCGATAGTTGTCGGTCGCGGTTATCCTGGTGTGTGGATCGGCTTGCAGGATGCGCGCCACCACGTCGTTGGCGTATAGCGTGCGGATATCGGTGATGATCTTGCTGATGTCACTCGCCTGGCGCTCCGAAAGCCGGTGCGAGAAGTCGCGCAGGTCAAGGATGACGACCACGGGAAGGGCGGCAAGCAGAAGCGCCACGGCCAGAACGGCGGGCCATATGCGGCGCTTCTTCATGCGGTCGGGCTCTTCGGCGGCCAGTTGCAAATTTGTCAAGGCGTGTTCCCCGAACTGCGACCTGGTGGGCAGGTTAACACGAAACCGGTTCGACGCCTGCTTCCGTCATGCACATGCTTGCCAAATCTCGCAAAAACACGGGCCAATCGCGGTCAAGCAGTGGACCGTTTCCATCCCACCCGAGATGTTTGAGCGATTTCCCTTTATTTTCAGTTTCTTGCCTAAACCATTGGCTGCTGGGCGGGGGTAACAGCTGTCTGCCACGAGTTCGTGGGATGCGTGATGGGCTGCGAGCCTGTCGCATCCCACAGGCGTAAGCATTTTGCCCTTCGGCTGTGCGCCTTTGCGGCAAAGTCGACCGCCGACAGGGTTCGATGGAGCTCACGGCCAGCGCGTCGAATGTCTCCGGCGGGGTCTGATGACAAAACGAGGCGAGCCGTCTGGCTTATTCGCCATTGGCACAGGATCGCGCGAATGTTTCGGCGATAGCAAGAACGGCAGCGTGGATTGGGCCTGCCGTGAGGCTAGGCATGACTGAGGCGTCAACGACGAAAAGGTTGTCCAGTGACTTCAATCGCAAATCGGGGTCGACGACGGCATCCGCGTCCTTTCCCATCCTGCAAGTTCCGCAAGGGTGGTGGTGGGTGATGACTGCCTTCGCCACGAAGTCATCCATCTCGGCTTCGTTGTTCACATTACCCGGAAGAAGCTCATGATCCCGCCAATCTTCAAGCTCGCGGCTGTGTCCGATTGTGCGCGCTGCATCGAGAGCCTGGCGGAAGAGAGCGCGGTCATGGCCGGTTTGCAGATAGGCAGGATCGACCATGAGTCGGTCGCCAATCTCGGGACCGCTAATCCGTATGCTGCCGCGGCTGGTCGGATGAGTGACGCCGAACAACAGGGAGTAGGCGGTGCCAGCCCCCGGCGCCTCGAAGCGCTCCGACACGATCGGCGCAACGCCGCAGCCGACGACGATTTCGGGTTGTCCGCCAGCGGTGAAATCCGCCGCCCGCATGTAGGCCATCGATTCGGAGTGCTGAAGACGTGAGGCTGCCACCGGCCTTCTTGCCTTGTAGACATTGCCTGCGCCAAGCAGGTGATCCTGAAGGTTGCGGCCGATTCCCGGCATGTCAATCCGGCAGCTAACGCCCGCGGCATCGAGTACTTCCTGCGGACCGATCCCGGAACGCATAAGCAAGGCCGGAGTTTCGAGTGACCCTGCGCACAGCACCACCCGGTCCGCAGTGATCTCAACCGGGCCCCGAGGCGACAGGACTTCGAGACCGCGCACGCGATTGCCGTCCAGTGCAAGTTGCAGCGCCCGTGAGCCCGTGCGTATTTCCAGGTTTGCACGACCGCGCACCTCAGGTGTCAGCCAGGCGTCGGCCACGGTGACGCGGCGCCCTTCGCGAATGTTCAGGGAGTTCGGTGTAACACCGATCATTTCGCCGCTGTTGTGTCCGGCAAGACGAGGCAGGCCCAAGGAAGCGCCTGCCTCGATGAAGGCTCGCGCGACCGGGCTGACCTCTTCTGAAGGCAGATGGATTGGCAGCGGCCCGTTCTTGCCATGGATGCCGTCGCCGCCTAGCGGGTGGTCCTCAATGGCCTGGAAGACTGGCAGCAGTTCATCCCAACTCCATCGACGGTCACCGGTGGCTTCAACCCATGCCTGGAAATCCAGCGGATGGCCCCGCATGTAGCCCATTGCGTGCAGGCAACTGGAACCGCCGATCAGGCGTCCGCGTGCCCAATGGTGCACTCGTCCTGCCGTGCCCGGTTGTGGCTCAGTGCGATAATCCCAATCGTAGCTGCGGCCCTGAAGTGAGGGCCAGGCAGGAGGATTCCAGATGTCGGGATCGGAAGCCTCTTCGCCGGCTTCGATCAGCAGGACGGAGCGCGCCGTATTCTCGCTAAGCCGCGCCGCGAGCAACGAGCCAGCGGAACCACCGCCAACGATGACCACGTCGGCGTGTGAAGTGCGTTCATTATAGGCCATGTGTCCACCACTCCATGGGCGCACGTTCCCGGCGGCGGACCCATACCGACCGCCCTCCCGCGAAGCCGCGCGCATAACTGTTGTGAGTTCCGTCCGACGGCCTGCGGTGCCAGACCATCCAAAGAAATCAAATCCCGTTTTCCATCGCCAATTTCGCGGCCGCCTTGGCCTTGAGGACATGTTTCCTAGACGCCTTACGGGCGGCCTTATCGTCTCTGGCAGCGATGGCTTCGAAAATTTCCCTCATCTCCAAAAGACTGCTTTTTGCCCTGCCTTCCAGAGACATCGAGCGTCCGCGAAAGAAGCTGATTCTGGCTACGAGACCGCGATGGACTTCTTCGAGGACCGGGTTCCCGCAATTTGCCAGGATTATCGAGTAGAAGTCCGCAGCTGTCATGACCTGCGCCGCGCTGTCCTTGCTGGAGGCGGCCTCTTCGAAGGCGGAAAGCGATCTTTCGAGTTCACGCAATTGAGCAGGAGAAATGCGGGCCGCGCATCTTCCCGCAGCCTCAACCTCCAGAAGCTCGCGAACCTCATATATCGCGGTCGCCTCTTCCCAGGAAAGGGCAGGTACCGAAGGCCCGCGATTTGGAACGATCTCGATCAGGCGTTCGGCCTGCAGACTGCGCAAAGCCTCTCTCAGCGAGGGGCGACTAATGCCGAGTTGCGAGCACAACTGACTTTCTATCAGACGGCTGCCAGGGAGGAACACGCCGCTGAAGATGGCAAGCCGCAGCTTGTCGACCGTCTCCTGTTGCACCGTCCGTGGTGAAATCCGCAAATTCAGATCTGGCTGCATCACTTCCGTCTCGTGGGCTGTCGATCACGCTGCGGCATTTATACGCGACGTCGGACGAATAAGACAGCGCCAACAGGTGGATTGTCAACTTTCAAGATTGCAATAATGTCAGACAATCTGGTTGACGAGGCTCGACGTATATGTTCCTTTGTCGGCCAACGAGCAGTAGTGGTGAGGAGCGTAGCAAATGGCTGTAGACAATCTTTCCAGCCGCTTTCGCTCGCGCCGCATAGACACCGGTCGCATCACCTTGAATGTGCGAGAGGCGGGTGACGGTCCCCTGGTCCTGTTCTTCCATGGCATTACGTCCAACTCGGCAGTCTTTATGCCGATGATGGCGCGGCTTTCTGACAGGTTTACGACGATTGCGGTCGATCAGCGTGGGCATGGCCTGAGCGACAAGCCGGAAAGCGGCTACGAGGCTGATGACTATGCGGAAGACATCGCCAGCCTTATTCGGACGATTGATCGGGGTCCGGCCATCCTGGTCGGCCACTCCCTCGGTTCAAGGAACTCCGTCACGGCGGCGGCGAACAATCCGGACCTGGTCAGGTCGGTGGTCGCAATAGACTTCACGCCCTATATCGAGGTCGAGGTGTTCGATGCGCTGGAAGCCCGCGTGAATGCCGGCGACCAGCTCTTCACAGACACGAAGGCCGTTGAGGCGTATCTTTCGAATCGCTATCCCAACATCCCGGCTGATGCCATCAGGATCAGGGCCGAGAGCGGTTATCGCGCTGTCGAGGGCGGGCTTCGTCCGCTGGCGTCGCCTGCGGCCATGGCACAGACCGCCAAGGGATTGCGCGCAGACCTCACGCCCGCCTACCGCAAAGTCACCAGACCTGTTCTCATCATCCGGGGCGAGGAGAGCAAGCTGGTTTCTGCGTCAGCGCTGGCGAAAACAAGTCGGCTGCGGCCGGACTTGCCGGTCGTCGTGGTTCCCGGTGCCGACCACTACGTGAATGAGGTTTCTCCCGAGGTCACCTTGAAGGCAATCAAAAACTTCATAGACGCCTGACGGCAGGACACGCCGTCTCCTTTACGCAGCAGGATTCAGAGCATGACCAACATCAACAAGACTTCTGGCAAGGTGCGTCGAGCCCAGGTGGCGGGTGGCGGCTTCGCCGGCCTGACGGCGGCGATTGCACTCCGGCAGAATGGCTGGGAAGTAACGTTGCACGAGAAGAGCCCGGAACTGCGGGCGTTCGGTGCAGGCATCTATCTCTGGCACAACGGCCTTCGGGTTCTCGAAGGTATCGGGGCGCTCGACGACGTTCTGCGTGGGTCTCACACGCCTCCGACCTACGAGACCTGGATGCACAACAAGTCAGTCTCCAAGGAGACGTTCAACGGACTGCCATGGCGCATCATGACAAGAGCTCATCTGCATGACGCGCTTGTCACTCGTGCCCATGCAGTCGGTGTTGAGGTACGGGTGAATTCCGAGGCGGTTTCCGCTGACCCCGACGGGCGGTTGACCCTCCAGACGGGGGAGGTATTGGAAGCTGACCTGATCGTTGGCGCCGACGGTGTAGGTTCGAAGGTCAGGGATTCGCTTGGGTTCAAGCAGGATCGCTGGACCTCGAAGGACGGCATCATCAGGCTGATTGTTCCGCGCAAGAAGAAGGAACTCGGCCACGGGGAATGGGACAACACCATTGACATGTGGAACTTCTGGCCTCGCGTCCAGAGGATTCTGTATTCTCCCTGCAATGAGAATGAACTGTATCTGGGCCTGATGGCGCCTGCCGCCGATCCGCGCGGATCGCGCGTTCCCCTGGACCTCGAGGTCTGGGTCGAGATGTTCCCGTTCCTGGAGCCCTGCCTTGTCGAGGCAGCGAAACTCGAGACCGCACGATACGACACTTACCAGACCAACAAGCTGGACAGTTGGACGCGGGGCAAGGTCGCGCTTGTAGGCGACGCCGCCCATGCGATGTGTCCGGCCCTTGCCCAAGGTGCTGGCTGTGCGATGGTCAATGCCTTCAGCTTGTCCCAGGATGTCGAGGCGGGTGGGTCCATCGAGGACGCGCTGGTTGCCTGGGAGAAGCGCATCCGCCCGACCACAGATCACACGCAGGCCCTGTCGGGCGAGTATGCGGCGAACAGGTCGCTCTCCAAAGGGAACATGTTCACGCCGGACGCACTCAAGGCCGCTTGCTACGACCCAATCCGCGGCGTCTATTCGTGGCCGCAATAAGTTCGGACGACGACACTGGGCCGCAATTCGGTCCTATGAGAAGGGCCTTCAGGAGATGAGAATGGACTATTCAAGCCAGGTCGAGCGAGACTATGACGTCAGGGGGTGGCATTCCTCGATACAGGAGATCCGCCATGACGGTGGTGAGCCCGGCGACGCTCTGGTGAAAGTCGCTACCGGCGTGCTCATACGCAACCCATTCGTCGGCAAATTCGTCGCTGATCTGTCTGAATTGACGAAGCCGAGCGCCGCCATCGGTCATGCGCTAGGCCAGCGTGCCGTCGCCCTTCTGGGCAACAGGCCCGTCGAAAGCTATGGCAAGGGAGGTATTGCCGGCACCGCTGGCGAGCAGGAGCATGTAGTCGCCTGCATCACCACGGTATTCGGCGATCCGCTGCGGGAGCAGGTGGGCGGCGGCAAGGCCTGGATATCCTCCGTCAGCAAGGTCGCGGCGGCCGGAACGGCCATCGATATCCCGCTTGCACACAAGGACGAACTGTATATCCGCTCCCATTATGATGCGATCACATTTGCGGTTCCGGATGGCCCGCGCGCGGATGAGATACTGATCTGCGTCGCCGTCGCGTCTGGTCCCCGAGTGCATCAGCGCGTCGGTGGCAAGACCGTGGCGGACCTCAAAGCTGCCTCCTAAGGCAATCACAGAAAGGACAGTAGAATGCCCCTCAACATCAAGGACCTGAAGATCTCATCTTCGGATTTTCCGCCGCTCGGCAGGCTGCGGGACGAACACGCGGGTGACAAAGGTAACGTGTTGCCAAAGCTGACCATCAGCGGCGTTCCGGCGGGGACAAAGGAACTCGCGGTCATCTGCCACGATCCGGATGCCCCGCTGGCGAATGGCTTCACCCACTGGACGGTCTATGGAATCGAGCCGTCAACAACCGACCTGTCAGATGCCCAGGAAAAATTCCGCGTCGGCCCCAATGGCGCAGGAGACAAGCAATATTACGGACCGCAGCCGCCCGCCGGCCATGGTGAGCATCACTATTATTTCTGGGTCTATGCGCTGGATACGAACGTTGAAGGAACGCCCACCCGGGAAGAGTTTCTGCAGAAATATGCAGACAACATCATCGAGCAGAACCGCATCGTGGGTCTGTACGAGAACAAGTGAAATCTGCGGCGCCCGCCATCGACAACAACAAGAAGCGGTCGCGGCGTCGTTCATGGGAGCTTCATAGTGAAAGACAACAATACCGAGCGCCGGGTTTTCGAGGAACTTGTAACAGCAACCAAGATCTTGCTGCACGAGGGCATCCTGGATACTTTCGGGCACATAAGCGCCCGTGATCCCCAAGATCCGAACAGCTTCTTTTTGGCGCAGAAGCTCGCTCCGAGCCATATAACGGCGGACGACATCCAGCGTTTCAATCTTGACGGCGAGACGTCCGACAATCGACCGTCCTATCTGGAACGCTACATCCACAGCGAAATCTACAAGGCCCGACCAGACGTCCAGTGCGTGCTGCACAGCCATTCGCCGGCAGTCCTGCCGTATTGCTTTGTCGATCAGCCGCTTCGACCAGTCACCCACATGGGCGCGTTTATGGGCGAAGCTGTTCCGGTCTACGACATCCGGGACAAGCAGGGTGACGAAACGGATCTCTTCGGGGGCAGCCCAAGCGTGTGCGCGGACATTGCCGAAAGCCTCGGAGACCAGACCGTGGTCCTCATGGCCCGGCACGGCGTAGTAAATGTCGGGAGTTCCGTTCGCGAGGTGGTGTTCCGTGCCTTCTACCTCGAGCAGGAGGCGAAAGCGCTCACGGCAGGCCTTCGGATCGGCAAGATCAAGTACCTCACGCCGGGCGAGGTGAAGACGGCAGGGCAATTGGTGGGCAAGCAGATCGACAGGGGATGGGATCACTGGTCGATGCGGCTTCGCCAAGCAGGCCTGGCCTAGCCTTTGACGACTACATGGAGGGACGTGGCGTCTGCCATGATCTTCCAGCCTCAATTTCAATGGTTCTCTGGTGTCGAAACACCAGAGGCAAGCGATGAAGTCCAGTATGCCTAACGCAGAAAGCTACGACTACGTCATCGTTGGGGCCGGATCGGCAGGTTGCGTACTTGCCAACCGGTTGAGCGCGAACCCCAAGTGCTCGGTGCTTTTGCTTGAGGCAGGCGGCTGGGATCGCGACCCCATGATCCACATCCCCCTTGGCTGGGGAAAGATCCTGACCGAGCGCCGTCACGACTGGATGTATTTTTGCGAGCCGGAGGAGAATGTCGGCGGGCGCAGAGTCGAGTGCGCGCGCGGCAAGGTTATCGGCGGATCTTCGTCGACCAACGCCATGGCTTATGTTCGTGGAAATCGGGGCGACTATGATCGCTGGGCAGCCAATGGCCTGAGCGACTGGTCCTATGAGAAGGTCCTTCCCTATTTCCGCAAACAGGAAAGCTGGGAAGGCGGGGAGAGCCGCTACCGTGGCGGATCGGGGCCGGTCAATACCCAGTTCTGCCGCTACAAGGATACTCTGATCGACGCGTTTGCTGAAGCAAGCAGACAAGCAGGCTACGGACAGACAGACGACTATAACGGCGCACACCAGGAGGGTTTTGGCCGCCTTCAGATGACGATTGCCAATGGGAGGCGCGCCTCCACGGCGTCCGCGTATCTGCGGCCCGCAATGAAGCGTCCCAACCTCACCGTCCTTACCGAGGCCATGGCGACAAGCGTCGTGTTTTCCGGGACGCAAGCTACCGGCGTAACGATCAATCATCGCGGAGACGAACGGACGATCACGGCGCGGAAGGAGGTCCTGCTTGCCGGTGGAGTAATAAACACACCGCAGCTCCTGATGCTTTCGGGTATCGGCGATCCTGAGGAACTGGCGGCGCATGGGATTCAGGCACGGGTCAATCTCCCCGCCGTCGGCAAGAATCTGCAGGACCACGTCTCGGTCATCCTGATGTACAGGCGCAAGAACCAAGGCCCGTTCCTGCGCAACATGCGGGCGGATCGGATTGCCCTCGACTTCATCAAGACATACCTGACGGGAAAAGGCTTTTCGGGTGACGTGCCGGGCGGCGTCGTCGCGTTCCTGAAGAGCGATCCTGAACGTCCCTTACCGGATGTGCAACTCCTCTTCACCGCCGCGCCGCTGGCTGCATGGCCTTATTTCAAGCCGTTCAAGGAGCCGTTTGCTGACGGGTTCGCAACGCGGATCGTGGCGACGCAACCCGAGAGCCGGGGAGCGGTCAAGCTGGCTTCTCGCGACCCGTCAGCCGCACCGCTGATCCACCAGAACTTCCTGGCTTCTCCCAGGGATTGGGAATCATTGCGGGCGGGCTTTCGGGTAGCAAGGAATCTCGCCGCGCAACCCGCCATGGAGCCTTTCATTGCCGCGGAGTTCTTTCCGGGACCGAAATGCCAGAGCGACGAAGAGATCGACGAACACATCCGCAAAACGTCGATCACAGTGCATCATCCTGCCGGAACCTGCCGCATGGGCGCAGATGCCGCCTCTGTTGTCGACCCGGAACTGCGCGTGCGCGGGGTGGCTGGGTTGAGAGTGGTAGACGCGTCCGTCATGCCCGATCTGGTTTGCGGCAACATCAACGCAGCGGTGATCATGATCGCTGAGAAAGCCTCCGACCTGATTGCAAACACGACAGAAGCAAGAGAGGCAGCCTGATGATCCGTCAAATCGCCATCATTGGACTGGGCACCATGGGGCCAGGCATGGCAGCCCGTCTCGCCAGGGGCGGCCTGCAAGTCACCGCGTATGACGTTGCCCCGGCAGCAATCGAGCGGGCGCGAACCATGCTGGGCTCGGCAGAGACGGTCCTCGACAGCCTCGGCATTGCCCCACCGGCAGCGGGTGCCGGCACGGTTCGTTTAACGGACGATATCGGCGATGCCGTGACTGGGGCTGACCTTGTCATCGAGAACGTTCCTGAAAATTTGTCGATCAAGGCAGACGTATATCGCGCAATCGATGGTCTTGTTGCATCGGACACGATTGTCGCTTCGGATACTTCGGGAATTCCGATCACCAAGTTGCAGGCCCATATCTCCAACCCGGCGCGCATGGTTGGCATGCACTGGTCGAACCCGCCCCACATCATACCGATGATCGAGGTGATCGGAGGCGAGCACACCGCACCGGAGACGATACATGCGGTGAGGGACTTCATCCGTTCGCTCGGCTTGTTGCCTGTCGTAGTGAAGAAGGACGTACCAGGCTTCGTAGAGAACCGGGTGCTCTACGCATTGCTTCGCGAGGTGGTCGACCTGGTCGAGCGCGGCGTGATTGAGCCCGAGGATATCGATACCTGCGTTTCGTGGGGCATCGGCTACAAGCTGGCCGTTGTCGGTCCCATGGCTTTGCTCGATATGGCTGGGCTCGATATCTACAATTCGGTTTCGACATTCCTGAATTCGGACCTTTCGGACCGAAAGGATGTAGCTCCCTTGATCGGCGGCAAGATCGAGGAAGGTATGCTGGGCATCAAGTCGGGCAAGGGCATCTATTCCTACACGCCTGAGCGCATAGCCCACCTACAGCGCGAGCGCGCACGCAAGCTTGTCGCGATCCGCCGCATCCTTGAGGGGAGCGACTGATCATGGCGCCGATGGACGGAAGGTCTCAAGAGCGGAGTGGTCGTCAACCGGCACTTGCCGGTTTCGCCAAGTCGGCGATGAGCTGGCTTCATACGCTTTTGGGGCTGACCTTGCTGTTCGTCGTAGCCATCAACGTTGTGAACGCGACCAGCCGCTACCTGTTCGGATTCTCGCCCGTCGGCGCCGACGAGCTGATGGTCTATCTCGTGATATGGGCTGTCATGATCGCCGCGATCGTTTCGTTGATCCTGCGTGCCCACATCAATGTCAACCTGTTGCCGCTCTATACGAAAGGCCGGGTTCGTCATCTGCTTCATGTGATCCATAGCGCAGCCGCCGTGTTTGCCTGTGGTTACGCGACCTATTCGGCATGGCTCTTTGTTGCCAGGATTTCCCAGCTTGGCGTCAAGAGCATGGGGCTTGGCCTGCCCATGACCATCCCGCACGCCGCATTGCTGATCGGCTTTGCCGGCCTCACGGTCACCGGAGCCGCGATGCTGATCCGGGACGGCCTGGCTCTGATCCGCAACACGCCGCATACCGAGGTGGGGTCATGATCCTGTCTCTTGCCGTGCTGCCGCTCCTGCTGCTTGTTATCGGAACGCCGGTATTCTTGGCCTTCCTTACGGCTGTCGCTGTGACGATGATATTCGTCATACCCCTGCCGCCTGTGGCCCTCCAGCAGGTTATGTTTGGGGGACTCGACAACTACGCCCTCCTGGCGATCCCCTTCTTCGTTTTTGCAGGCGAGTTGATGAGCGCGAGCGGCATCGCGAACCGGTTGATCAACTGGGCTATGGCGATGGTCGGTCGCGTGCCGGGAAGCCTTGGCGTTGCGACGGTCGGCGCCTCGACAGCGATCGGCGCGATCAGCGGATCCAGCGTTGCCGCGGTCGCCGCTCTAGGCAAGACACTTTATCCCAAACTCGTTGCATCGGGTTACGGCAAGGAGAGGGCAGGCGGATTGCTCGCATCCGGCGGCGCCATTGACATCGTCATTCCTCCGAGCATCGCGATGATCCTCTACGGCCTTGCGGCGGAACAATCGATCCCACGGTTATTCATGGCCGGCGTGATTCCCGGGCTGTTGATGGCGGCGATGATGGCCAGCTTCGTCGTCATAGTTGCAGTGAGAAACGGCATCCCCCCGAGCGAGCAATCCTTCGATCCTGCGGCCGCCTGGAAGGCGACAAGAGAGGCGTTCTGGGCGCTTCTCATGCCGGTCTTTGTTCTCGGCGGAATCTATTACGGACTCTTTTCGCCAACCGAGGCGGGTGGCTTTGCTTGCGTCTACGCGATCACGCTCGCGCTTTTCGTCTATCGCACGATGACCGTGCGAGAAATTGTGCGAGCGGCCGGCAATGCAGCGATCCTGTCGGGCCAGATCATGATCATAGTGGCGGCCGCCAGCGTGATGACCTGGGTGGTGACCACGCAGGGTGTCCCGCAGGCAATCATCGCCTGGATCAACGCGCTTCAGCTTCATCCGCTCGCCTTCCTGCTCGCGGTCAACATCGTGCTTCTGGTGATAGGCTGCTTCCTCGATCCGACTTCGGCCATCCTCGTCTTCGCGCCTCTGCTGGTGC
Organism: Rhizobiaceae bacterium; assembly: GCA_019635775.1. Lineage (GTDB taxonomy): Bacteria > Pseudomonadota > Alphaproteobacteria > Rhizobiales > Rhizobiaceae > Mesorhizobium_K. The sequence goes on from JAHBYU010000001.1 coordinate 873,769, forward strand.
CGATCGCGATCTCACTGGGAATAGATCCGATCCATTTCGGCATCGTGATGACGGTCAACCTGGCAATCGGGATGTTCACACCACCCTTCGGCCTGAACATCTTCGTGGCGCAGTCGGTTACTGGAATTCCTGCGCATTCGCTGTATCGCGGTGTCGCACCTTTCGTTGTCTTGCTCGTGCTTGCGCTGCTGATAATCACCTATGTTCCGGCGTTGTCTCTGACGCTCGGTTCCAACCTATGAAATTCAAGGGGACTTGCATGCTTTCCAGACTTTTCAAAGCCGCCGCAATCACCACCGCGATCGCGTTGACTCCGTGTGTTGCCGCGCAGGCGCAGAGCACGATGAAACTGGCTTCTGCCACGATCAACGACGTGCAGCATGAATGGCAGAAAGTCTTTGCCAAGGAACTCCAGGCTCGCGTCGGCGATGCGGTCAAGACAGAAATCTATCCGGCCAGCCAGCTTGGCGCGATCCCGCGTATGGCCGAGGGTGTGCTGCTTGGCACCATCGAGGCGTTCACCACGCCGACCTCCTTTATGACCAACGTCGATCCTCGGTTCCAGGCCTTTGATGTCCCCGGCCTTTTCAAGACTCCCGATGACGTCCATGCGGCGATCCACGATCCGGACTACCGTGCTCATCTCGAAGAACTGTTCCTCGATAAAGGCCTCCGTGTGATCGGTGCGATCTACAACAGCCCAACTGTTGTATTCACGATGAAGGACGTGACGGCGCTCGATGGCCTGAAGGGGCTCAAGATTCGGACGTTCGCTTCCCCGCTCCAGATAAAGCCGATGGAAATGCTGGGGGCAATACCGCTTCCACTAGCCCTGACAGAGGTTGTTCCACAGCTTGAATCGGGGGGCCTTGATGGCATGCTGGTTGGCATGCCGATCCTTACGGCCTTTAAATATTATGACGTAGGCAAGAACATCCTCGACCTGCGCTTCGCCGAGATTGTCTCGATGACGGTCGTGAATGAAGATTGGTTCCAGATGCAGACGCAAGAGGTGAAGGCTGCCATCGTCGAGGCTGGTCGCGCGGCTGAGAACCAAGTCTTTCCTTGGGGCGTCGAGAACGTCCAGAAGACGTATAAGGTGTGGACCGAAAATGGCGGTAAGGTCAACGAGTTGTCGGCCGCCGACCAGGCCAAGATGGAAGCCGACTTCTCGAAGCTTTCAGCTGAACTGCTGGCCGCGGAGCCGGCCGTCCAGGCCGAATACGATAGACTGCGCGCGCTGGTTGACGAAAAGGCCAAGCCGTGATCGCGTTGGCCAGCACACGACTACCAACAGTTCAGGCGGTCACCTTCGGCGCGGCAGTCAAACTGTCGGGCCTGGGGTTGGTCGCGGGCAAGGCTGACATCCCAACGCGTTTCGTAGGTCCGGCCCGCAAGGCCGCACCATGCACGTTCCGCAGGCAGAGCTTCACCGCGCCTGTTAATCACCGCCCATGTGCCAGTCGCCGGTTCGAAGTGCAGATCCAGGTTCGCGCCTTCGCCGGGCTCAATTCGCGCGAGATCCGTGGCGAACCAATGCGCGATTTCGGCCTGGCAAAGGATCGGGGCTTCGCCGGAATTGTGAATCTCTACCGGGACGGAAACGAGGCCGTCGCGCTCAACGGTCTTCCCTGCGGTCGCGGGGGTGGCCAGCATTTGAAATATTGTAACAGTAAAAAGGAGGAGCGATCTCATAAAAATGCCTCCAGAGTGAGTTAACGCTGAAGAATATAGAAATATACATGCTGGTAAACTGGGAATATGAAACAAAGGGAGAATAAAATGAAAGGTTTGGTAAAGCGCAGCATGCTGGCGGCTATGGCGGCGACGTTCATGGCTGGCGCATCGATAGCTGCAGAGGTGAAGTCGATCGCTATCATGACGCCTGAAGAAGGTACCGATTTCGGTTGGAACCAGCAGGGCGTCGATGCTGCCAAGGCTGCTGCAGAGGCTGCTGGCGTTGAGGTGATTGTCGCGTCGGGCCTCGGCTACGGCGACGTTCGTCCCGCATTGCGTGAGATCGCCGCAGACGGAGCGAGTCTGATTATCGCTCATGCAAGCGGCTACGCTACTTCCGCGCCTGAAATCGCCGAAGAGACGAAGGTTCCGGTTGCCATTGTCGATTCTCCGAATGCGCTGAAGGCTGGCTTGGTCGCCGACTATACGCTGAGTGGCCATGAAGGTGCATATCTCGCCGGTCGAATGGCAGCGAAGATGAGTCGGTCCAAGCATGTCGGCATCGTCGTTTCGGGCGAGCCTCCGTCATGGAACTCGCAGTCAGCGGCGTTCGCCGAAGGCGTGAAGGCCGAGAACCCGGACGTGAAGATCACTTACGCGGTGATCGGACCAGCCGCCTATAGCGACGCAGCCGGTGGCCGCCGCGTCACCGAAAGCGTGATCGCAGCCGGCGCCGACATCATCTTCGGTCAGGGCAACGGATCGAGCTTCGGCATGTTGCAGGCGGTGGAAACCACCAAGGCTGCAGATGGCGGCAAGGTGTTGTTCATAGACGTGATCGGCGACAAGACCTCCGTTGGGAAAGGCTTCCTGCTGAGCTCGGTGGTCTGGGACATCACTCCGGTCTACTCGGCAATGATCAAGGATCTGCAGGACGATACCTTTGGCACCAAGCGCTACGCCATCGGCCTCGCCGACGATTCGGTGAAACTGCTGAAGACGGACCAGATTCCGGATGATGTATGGGCCGAGATCCAGAAGATCCGGGAGCAGATGATCTCTGGCGAGATCAAGGTAGAACCGGTCTTCGAGGCGACAGCGGTACGCGCGTTGATGACCGACGTATCGGCGGCGCCTCAATAACGTTGCCTTGGCGGAAGGGGCACTGGCCCCTTCCGCATTCTTTTTCAGGTTGGATTGAAGATGGCAACGACAGTCAAGCATCCGCAAGGCAGTCCGGCGATTGTGAAGCTAGAAGGCGTGACAAAGCGCTTTCCCGGCATCGTCGCCAATGACAGGGTCGATCTTGAGATCCATCCTGGAGAGGTTCACGTCCTGCTTGGAGAGAACGGCGCCGGCAAGTCGACCTTGATCGGCATGCTGTCGGGTCTTCAGCAGCCGGATGGCGGTCGTATCCTGATAGATGGAGCAGAGGTTGCGATCCGTTCACCGAGCCATGCCTTGTCGCTGGGCATCGGCACCGTATTTCAGCACAACATGCTGGTCCCAACGCTCACCGTCGCGCAGAACCTGGCACTTGGGGGGCGCTGGTGGGAGAGTCCCAAGATTTCAGAGCTTGCGGACCGCGTAGCGCAGATTGCCCAGCCTCTCGGAATAGACATCAATCTTGACGCAAGAGTATCGGAGCTTTCGCTGGGCGAGCAGCAGCAAGTTGAGATCGTGCGGGCACTGCTGCGTGACAGTCGTCTGCTCATTCTCGATGAAGCGACATCGATGCTAACGCCGAAGGGCATCGCCGAACTTGGCGCGCTGATGCGACGCCTCGTCGAACGGGGGCTGGCTATCGTGTTCATCACCCACAAGCTAGGCGAGGCTGCCGATTTTGGCGACCGTGTCTCTGTCCTGAAGCTGGGCCGAAAGGTAGGCGAAATTTCGCCTGAACGCCTGCGCTCCCTCGACCGAACCGCGCTCGTCGATGAAATCGTGGCGATGATGTTCGGCCGCGAGGCTGGCGACGACGCAGTTTCGATTCCGCCACGCGCGGCCAATGACGACGCTTTGCTGGAAGTGCGCGACCTGCATGTTTCGCCTACGGGCGACGCGCCCGGGCTCGATGCAATCTCTTTTACGATCGGACACGGCGAAATTCTCGGTATCGCCGGCATCGACGGCAATGGCCAGAAGCAGCTTGCCGAGGCTCTTGCCGGACAGCGCGCAGCCGAACGCGGCAGCGTGGTGCTGGCCGGGCAGACATTGGATGGGCTGGACGTTGGCGGACGGCGGCAAAAAGGGCTGCGTTACCTGACGGATGACCGTCTGGGCGAGGGAACAGTCGGCAGCTTTCCTGTCTCGATCAACTATTTTCTCAAGCAGGTTGGCGAGCCACCACTGTGGCGCTCCGGCGTCGAGCAGCGAGGAGAAATAGGGAAGCGAGCGGAAGAGCTAAACCGGCAATACGATGTCCGCACGCCCTCCATTGCGACTCCGATCGGCCGGCTTTCGGGTGGTAACATCCAGAAGGTGCTGATCGCGCGCGAACTGGCGGAAGGCGCTCGTGCTGTGATCTTCAACAAGCCGACCTACGGGCTAGACCTTGCCAACACGCTGGCTACGCGCCAGCGCATCAGGGACATCGCGAGCCAAGGCCTCGCGGTGCTGCTCATTTCAACAGACCTGGAAGAACTGCTTAGCATGTGCCATCGCATCGCCGTGATCTCGCAGGGGCGTCTCGTCGGTACCGTACCCAACGGCGAGGGAGCCGCCGAGAGGGTAGGCCGCCTCATGATCGGACTTGCAGCATGAGCGAGGATGCCGCACACATGCGCGCCACCACGCTGGACGCATCGGCGGGGCAGACGCTCCGCCAGGACATAGGTCGTCGCATGGCGATAACCGTGGGCCCCATTCTGGTATCGCTGGTGCTTGCCGGTTGCGTTTTGCTCGCGGTTGGAGTCAACCCCGTTGCCTATTACGGCTTCGTCATCGAGCGGGGCCTTCTCTCGCCGCTAGGGCTGCAGCAGACGCTGACGCGTATGGCACCTCTGCTCTTCATTGCAGCGGGTCTGATCGTCGCGTTTCGCGCCGGCATGTGGAACCTCGGCGGCGACGGCCAGTTCCTGCTTGGCGCCGTTACGGCTGCTGCCAGTGCACCGCTTCTGGTTCAGGTACTGCCGGGTTGGCTTGCTTTGCTCACCGCATTCCTAATGGCCACTATCGTTGCCACGGTCTGGTCGCTCGTGCCGGCGCTGCTGCGCGCATATCAGGGCGTCAACGAGATCATCACGACTCTGATGATGTCTTTCCTCGGCGTATCACTTGCCAACGTGCTCGTTAAGCTCGTCTTCCTAGACCCGGGCACAACGGTCCCGCAGACGCGCACGTTGCCAGTGGCGGACCGGCTGCCTCGGCTGTTTGACACGACGATCACCAGCGGTCTTGTCTTCGGGTTGGTGGCCATCGTTGCGGTCCACCTGGTCATGACGCGGACAGCCTTTGGCCTGAAGCTTAGGACTGTTGGCGCCAACCCACGTGCCGCGGTTCACGCGGGCCTTAGCGTGCCATTACTGACTGTGGCGGTCTTTGCCATCTCGGCAGCGCTGATCGGCATGGGCGGCGCTATCGACATCATTGGCGTTCAGGGCAACGTCCGGGCGGATTGGAACCCCGCCTACGGCATGGCCGTCATCCCTGTGGTGTTTCTGGCACGCATGAACGGTTTTGCGGCGATCGGATTCGTCTTCCTGCTATCGGTTCTATCGATCGGCGGCGAGAGTGCGGCGCGCCGCCTGGGCGTCCCTCAAACCTTCACGCTTGTCCTCGTTTCGATAGTCCTGATCACCTTGGCGGTCGCGGAATATCTCGATCACCGATACCAGCAAGCTCGGAGGGCCTAGGCGATGAGCGGCTTTTTCAGTGAAACGTTCCTCGCCGCATTGCTTTTTGGTGCTGTCACGGCAGCGATCCCGCTGCTTCTGGCGGGCCTCGGCGAGCAGATGTCCGAGAAGGCCGGGGTACTGAACATCGGCATTGAAGGCATGATGATCACCGGAGCCTATTTGGGTTTTGTCGGTGCGTATTATTCCGGATCCTTCTGGCTTGGATTTCTCAGCGGTGCGGCGGGCGGTGTGGCGGTGGCAGCTCTGATGGCGCTGCTGTGCGTGCGGATAGGTCTGAACCAGATCGTAATCGGTATCGCACTCACCCTTGGGTTTGAGGGGCTAACCGCCCTTCTGCATCACTTCCAGTTCTCCAAGAGCTATCCGCGCCTGGGTGCCGTTCAGGTCACGCCCATCCCGCTGCTGGAGAGCATTCCGATCATCGGGCCGGCCTTGTTTCGGCAACACCTGATAGTCTACCTCTCCATCGCAATGGTCGGCCTGATGGTCTGGATCTACCGAAGGACGCAACTCGGTCTCAATCTGCAGGCTGCGGGCGACAAACCGGCCGCTCTTGATGTTGCGGGTATCGACGTCATCCGCACACGGACGATCGCCGTTTTGTTCACCGGCGGAATGGCGGGCCTTGGTGGTGCGTTCCTTGCCAATGTCGGCGCCGGGCTGTTCATACCGTTCATCACCAACGGAGCAGGATTTCTCGGTATCGTTCTGGCGATGCTCGCGCGGGGACGGCCCGTCTGGGTGCTGGCCGGCGCGCTGATCTTCGGCGTTTGCCTCTCCATGACCACGGCGGCTCAGGTGGCGGGGGTGAATATCCCTACCGACGTGATCCAGATGCTGCCGTTCCTGGCCGTGATGGCGATGCTTGTCCTGTTCGGACGCCGCGCCAGCCTGCCTGCAGCGCTCGGCATTCCATACGAGCGCGGTGTGCGCTGACAACAAGTGAGGAGAAAAAAATGACTGATACCAAGGTTTATTTTCTTGATGGTGGAACGCTGCTTCTCGATGGCTTTCACGTCTTCTGGAATCAGGGTCCCGGGGGTGAAGTGCGTATTCCCGCCTACTCAATTCTGATCGAGCACGCCGAAGGACGGTTCTTGATCGACACGGGCTTCGACTACGACCACACAATGAAGTATCTGGCATTCGAGAAGCCAACGCAGACGCAGGATCAGACCATGCCGGGCGCATTGAAGCTGCTTGGTCTGGAGCCGAAGGACATCGATGTCGTCTTCAACACCCATTTCCACTTCGACCATTGCGGCGGCAACAAATTCTTCCCTCATGCAAAGAAGGTTTGCCACATGGCTGAAGTACCGCAGGCCTGCAAACCCGAAGTCTTCGAGCACCTCGGCTATTCGGACCTCAGCTTTTCGGTGGAAGCTGCCGAAGCGCGGGGGCGTAGCCACGAACTCATCAACGGTCAGACGCGCGAGAACACCACATTCGAAGGTGTGGAAGGCGATTTCGAACTCGCCAAGGGCGTACACATGATCTTCACGCCGGGCCATACCGTCGGTCACTACAGCTGCATGGTGGAGCGGGCGAATGACAGACCGATGATGCTCGTACTGGACGCAGCCTATACGAAGCGCAGCCTCGAGACGCTCTGTCAGGCCTCGTTCCATCTGGATCCGGCGGCGGGAGTCAAATCGATGCTTAAGGTGCGGGAAATGGCCGAAAAGCACGACGCAGAGCTGTTTTTCTCCCACGATATGGAAGCGTTCCAGACCTATAAGACCGGTCCGGATTTCTACAGCTGATCAGGAAGGGATCGAAGGCATGCGCTACAGCGACAGCGTGGAACCCGTCATCACCCTGACTTCGGGTCCCGTAAACGCTTATCCGGACGTACTGCGCGGTCTCGGCCGAACAGTGCTCTACGACTATGACCCGGCATTTCAGCTCTTTTACGAGCAAGTGATCGACAAGGCGCAAAAGGCGATGCGGCTATCGACGCGGCCCGTCATCCTTCATGGCGAGCCAGTGTTAGGCCTGGAGGCAGCAGCAGCGTCTCTGATCACGCCGCAGGACGTCGTTCTCAATCTTGCATCCGGGGTCTACGGGAAGGGTTTCGGCTACTGGGCGAAGCGTTATTCGTCGAATCTGCTTGAGTTAGAGACGGCCTACAACGAGGCTATCGACCCGCAGGCCGTGCAAAACATGCTGACGAAGCATCCCGAGATAACAGTGGTCTCGGTCTGCCACCACGACACGCCCTCTGGCACGATAAACCCCATCGACGAGATCGGCGCGCTGGTAGCATCTCACGGTGCCTACCTAATCGTGGATGCGGTATCGTCGTTCGGTGGTATGAAGACGCATCCTGAGGAATGCCACGCCGACATATATATTACCGGCCCGAACAAGTGTCTCGGCGCACCGCCCGGCCTGACGATGGCTGGCATAAGCGATCGGGCCTGGACGAAAATGAAGGCCAACCCATCGGCACCGAGGGCGTCGATGCTCTCGATACTGGACTGGGAAAAGGCATGGTCGCGCAACGAGCCGTTCCCGTTTACTCCTTCAGTCTCCGAGATGAACGGTCTCGATGTGGCGCTGGATCTATATCTTGACGAGGGACCTGAGGCAGTTTGGGCCAGGCACGCGTTGACCGCGAAGGCCATGAGAGCCGGCGTCAAGGGCATGGGCCTCGATCTGTGGGCGGCGAACGAGGCGATTGCTTCTCCCACGACGACGGCGGTGCGTACACCCAAAGGCATCGACGAATCGACTCTCCGAAGCGAGGTACGAGCCCGCTATGGTGTAGTCTTTTCGTCCGGTCGCGGCGAGACGCTCGGAAAGCTTACACGTGTCGGCCACATGGGGCCGACAGCCCAGCCCATCTACGCAGTTGCTGCGCTGGCGGCCCTTGGAGGTGCGCTCAACGCATTGGGCTTCAAGGCAGACACTGCCGCGGGGGTCCGAGCTGCATTGGCTGTAATCGACGCAGATGCTGAAGCGATTTGAGGACAGGAGAGAAAACATGAGCGGAAAACTTTCGGGGCGCACCGCGCTGGTCACCGGCGCGGCGCAGGGCATTGGCAAGGCAATTGCCAGTCGGCTTGCGGCCGATGGCGCTACGGTCGTGGTCAGCGACATGAACGCGGCTGGAGCGGCAGCCACCGCCGCCGGTATCGGCGATGCTGCCTTCGCGATCACCGCCGACATCTCCGATCCGAACGCCGTCGCATCCCTCTTAAACGAGATCGAAAAAAAGACGGGCGGAGTCGATATTCTGGTAAACAACGCTTCCATCGTGCCTTTCGTGGCATGGGACGAGGTCGATCTTGCTCATTGGCGCAAGATCATCGACGTCAACCTTACAGGGACGTTCATTGTCACGCGTGCTGCGACTGACCAGATGCGGGCAAAAAACAAGGCCGGACGCGTTATTTCGATCGCCTCCAATACCTTCTTTGCCGGCACGCCGAACATGGCCGCATATGTTGCGGCAAAGGGCGGCGTGATCGGGTTTACTCGCGCACTTGCAACCGAACTTGGCAAATACGGCATCACGGCCAATGCAGTAACGCCAGGACTCATTGAGAGCGATGGCGTGAAGGCCAGCCCCCATAACCAGGCCTTCGACTTCGTAGAGATGCTGCAAGCAGTTAAAGGCAAGGGGCAGCCAGAGCACATCGCAGACGTCGTGTCGTTCCTCGCTTCGGACGACGCCCGCTGGATTACTGGCCAGACAATCAACGTCGATGCCGGCATGGTTCGATATTAAGTCACAGCGGCATCCGCGTTCAGGCTGGACTGGCGCAGGAGGTCGAACCCAAAGTTCGACATCCTGCACCGTGATCCCAGCTTCAACCTCAATGACACCGGCTCGCGCACTATCCAGCTTTGAATGCTAACCAAGGAATGCTGGCTGTGCGGAAGAGTAAAAGCTGGCGCTGGCCGGTGTAAAGCCGAGAACTGATTGCGCCAGCAACAGCGCGTACGGTGGTATTCTGGCCCTGTTCGCAGCGGCGAATTGGCGTTAGATGTGATGCATGAACCATCACGCCAGCATGAAGCAAGCCAGTGCGGACAAGCAGACCGTGAGGATAGGCCATTCGGCCTGTCCGCACGATTGCCCGTCGACCTGCGCACTCGACGTCGAGCTTTTGTCGGACACGCGTATCGGCAGGGTGCATGGCGACAAGGCCAACAGCTACACGGCCGGCGTGATATGCGCGAAGGTCGCGCGCTACGCCGATCGGATCCACCATCCCGACCGTCTACTGAAGCCCCTTGTTCGCTCCGGGTTGAAAGGCGAAGGCCTCTGGAAGGAAGCAAGCTGGGATGCGGCGCTGGACCTTGTGGCCGAGAAGTTCATCGCTGCGGAGGAAAAACTCGGCAGCGAGACGGTCTGGCCATACTTTTATGCCGGCACGATGGGGCTCGTGCAGCGCGACGGGATCGAACGGCTGCGGCACGCGAAGAAGTATTCCGGCTTCTTCGGTTCCATCTGCACCAACCTGGCCTGGACCGGCTGGTACATGGGCGCGGGCGCCCTGCAGGGCGCTGACCCGCGCGAGATGGCGAAATCGGATTGCGTCGTCATCTGGGGCACGAACGCAGTCGCCACGCAGGTCAACGTCATGACCCACGCCATCCGCGCTCGCAAGGAGCGCGGTGCCAAGATCGTGGTTATCGACATCTACGAGAACGCGACCATGAAGCAGGCCGACATCGGCCTCGTTCTGAAGCCCGGCACCGACGGCGCGCTCGCCTGTGCGGTCATGCACGTGCTGTTCCGCGACGGCCTCGCAGATTGGCCTTATCTCGAGAAATATACCGACGATCCGAAGGGGCTCGAAGCGCATTTGCGCGACAGGACACCCGAATGGGCGTCGGCGATTACCGGTCTTTCGGTTTCGGAGATCGAGGCGTTCGCACATCTCGTCGGTACGACGAAGCGCACTTTCTTCCGCCTGGGTTACGGCTTTGCCCGTCAGCGCAACGGTTCGGTCAACATGCATGCCGCGCTGTCGATCCCGGCGGTCACCGGCTGCTGGCAATCTGAAGGCGGCGGCGCATTTCATACCAATTCCGGAATCTTCAAGTTCGACAAGAGCCTGCTCGAAGGGACGAAGCTGCGCGATCCGGCAATCCGTTATCTCGACCATTCCCGCATTGGTCCTGTCCTTATGGGCCACGAAGACGCGCTTTATGGTGGTCCGCCGGTAACGGCACTGCTTATCCAGAACACGAACCCCGTGAACGTTGCGCCCGAGCAGCGACTGGTGAAGCAGGGCTTCATGCGCGACGATCTTTTCACCTGCGTGCACGAGCAGTTCATGACCGATACGGCGAAACTCGCCGATGTGGTCTTGCCAGCCACGATCTTCCTTGAGCACGACGACATCTATCGCGGCGGCGGCAACCAGCACGTCAATCTCGGGCCGAAGCTTGTCGAGCCGCCCGAGGGGCCGCGCACCAACCACTTTGTCGTCGAGGAGCTGGCCAAGCGCCTCGGTGTCGCGCACATGCCGGGCTTTGGGCTCACCGAGCGCGAACACATCGACATCATGCTCGGCAAGCGCGGCTATGGCGACTTCGCCTCGTTGAAGGAGGCCAAGTGGCTGGACGTGCAGCCGGATTTCGAGACGGCGCACTTCCTCAAGGGCTTTGGTCATCCGGACGGAAAGTTCCGCTTCAGGCCGCAGTGGGTTGGCGGAGCCGCGCCGAACAAGCCGCCGCGCAACATGGGCGTAGCCTTCGGTTCCTACGACCTCCTGCCTGAATTTCCCGACCACGTTGATCTGATCGAGGTAGCCGATACCGAGCATCCTTTCCGCCTGGCGACGTCGCCGGCGCGCAGTTTCCTCAATTCAACCTTTGCGGAGACCGCAGCCTCCAGGGCAAAGGAGGGCAGCCGTCCGGAACTCCTTCTCCACCCCGACGACGCGGCGCAGCTTGGCGTCGCGAACGGCGGTCGTGTCGAGATCGGCAACCGGCGCGGCGAAGTGGTCCTCCATGCAAGGTTTTTTGATGGGATGAAGCGCGGCGTGGTCATCGCGGAAGGTCTGTGGCCGAACGACGCCCACGAGCGTGGCGAGGGCATAAACGTGCTGACAGGATCGGATGCGTCGGCCCCCTATGGCGGTGCGGCCGTGCATGACAACAAGGTCTGGGTGAGGGCGGCGGCCTAGCGGGTGTGATAGGTGAGCGCCATTCCTATGCAGTGCCTCAGGGCTTCGACGTCCGCCGTATCGGAAGAGTTTAAGAGCAGTGCGCGGGTGCCTTCGTAGGCAAAGAGACCGGGATAGGTTTCGTCGAACCTGCGCGTCAGGTCCGTCTGGCAATGGACGAAAAGCGCGAAATCATGATCCTCCGATTTCGGAACGCCGATCCTGATCGTGCTTCCGCTGCGGGTATCCGGCGTCATGTAGGCAGGCTGGCCCCACTTGATCGTTTCCTCGATGCGGCCGATCCGGGCGTTCGCCGCCGCCGCTTCGAATATCAGCGACCGCAAGGCAAGCGCCCCCTGCCGCGGGCCTTCAGGCATCGCTTCAAAAAATGCCTCTACTTCGTTGGTTGCAAATGCCGGTATGGTCACCTGAATCTTTTTCCGTTCCAGGCGGAAAGGGTGTTCGCACACGGCGTCCCTGTCAACGCGAAGTCTCCAGATTGCTGCCAATTCCGGGTTAGCGGAAAGGTCAGCCCTTCAGCATCTCGGCAACCTTCGGCGCAAAGTAGGTGAGTATGCCGTCACAGCCGGCGCGCTTGAAGGCGAGCAGCGACTCCATCATCGCCTTGTCGCCGTCGATCCAGCCGTTCTGCGCGGCGGCCATGATCATCGCGTATTCGCCCGACACCTGGTAGGCGAAGGTCGGCATCTGGAACTCGTCCTTCAGCCTGCGGATGATGTCGAGATAGGGCAGGCCCGGCTTGACCATGATCATGTCCGCACCCTCCGACAGATCCTGTTCTGTTTCCCTTATAGCCTCGTCCGAGTTGGCGTGGTCGATGTAGTATGTCTTCTTGTCGCCCTTGAGCAGGCCCTGCGTTCCAATCGCTTCGCGGTACGGACCGTAGAAGGCGGAGGCGAACTTGGTCGCATAGGACATGATGGCGACATCCTGGAAGCCGGCCGCGTCCAGCGCGTCGCGGATCGCGCCGATGCGCCCGTCCATCATGTCGGATGGCGCGATGATGTCGGAGCCAGCAGCTGCCTGAAGGACGGCGGCCGCCGCAACCTGCTCGACCGTTTCGTCGTTAACGATGATGCCGTCGCGCAAAATGCCGTCGTGGCCATGGCTGGTAAAGGGGTCCAGCGCGCCGTCGGTGATAATCCCGATTTCGGGGACTGCCGCCTTAATGGCCCGTGTGGCCCGGTTGATGAGATTGTCGGAATTGAGGATCTCAGAGCCTGCATCATCCTTGAGCGACAAGTCGACCTGAGGAAACGTGGCAACGGCTGGAATGCCAAGCCTTGCCGCGCGTTCGGCTTCCTTCACGGCAAGATCCACGGAAAGCCGGAATACCCCCGGCATGGCGGCTATCTCCTCGCGCCGGTTTTCGCCGTCGGTCAGGAAGAGCGGCCAGATCAGGTCATCGACGGTCAGATGGTTTTCCTGGACGAGCCGCCGCGACCAGTCGGCCTTGCGCATCCGGCGCAGGCGTCGCGACCCGGTGATCTCGTCGACCGTGCGTGTCTGGCGGGGGAGGCTGAACTTGTTCATGACGGTGCTCCGATTGCGCGGCTTCTAGCACGCAAAGAGGGCGATGACCAATGTGCAGCAGGGCCTGCGGCATTGACGCAACCGGACCCCACGCTTAGCACTTCCTTCCTGCAGGGGTTGGAGGGGATTCGAAAGGGATGGACTTTGGCGGCGGAGACCAGATCCGGTTCGAGCGGCTAGGCAAGGCGGGCATCGTCACGCTGACCCGCCCCGATGCCCTCAATGCGTTGACGCACCAGATGGTCAAGGCGCTGAGCGCCGCGCTCTTCGCCTGGGAATCCGATCCATCCGTGCAGGTTGTGATCGTCAAGGCCGAGGGACGTGCCTTCTGCGCCGGCGGGGATGTGGTCGCCGTGTACAAGGCATGGAAGGAAGAGGGCAGGCGATTTGTCGAGTTCTTCGCCGACGAATACCGACTGAATGTTCAGATCGACCGCTTCAGGAAGCCCTACGTGTCGCTGATCGACGGAATCTGCATGGGGGGCGGGATGGGCATTTCCATTCACGGGTCTCATCGGGTTGCCACGGATAAGGCGATCTTCGCCATGCCGGAGGTCGGGATAGGATTTTTCCCCGATGTGGGCGGGAGCTACCTGCTTTCCAACCTTGGCGGCAGCATGGGGATGTATCTGGGCCTGACCGGCAACAGGATCGGGCAGGGAGACGCGCTCTGGTCGGGCGTCGCCACGCATACTGTGTTGTCCGCGCATCTGCCGTCTCTGGTCGAGGAAATCGCCGACAGTGGCGACCCCGGTACCGAGTTGCGCGAGTTTTTCCGCAACATTGCACGACAGGCGTCGAACGAGCAGGTTCAGGCCATAGCGAAACATTTTTCACGCGGCTCGCTTCAGGAAATAGTCAGAAGTCTGGAGCGCGCTGCCGCCAGCGATGAATTCGCGGCGGAAACGCTTGCGACAATCAGAAAACGTTCGCCTATGAGCCTTCATGTAACGTTCAGGGCGATATCGACCGGCTCTACCATGTCTCTTTCGGACTGCATGAAGATGGAGTTTCGTATCCTCAACAGGATGCTGGAGAGCCATGACCTCTACGAGGGCATAAGGGCAGCGCTCGTTGAGAAGGGCAAGGTGCCAGAATGGCAGCCTGAACGGCTTGAAGACGTCCGGCCAAGCGACGTCGATGCCTATTTCGCCCCTCCGCCACAGGGGGATCTGGTGCTGTGAGCAGCGATCTTGCAGATCACACCTCAATGCATCCGACACTGGCCGAGACCGGCTTTGTCTGGTTCCAGCGCATCATTGCGGGATACTGCCTACTCTTCGGGGTATTATACTGGGTGCGCCTTATCGGGGTCTATGACGGGTCCCTTTGGCGCTTCGATCTCATGCCGGTTCACTGGCAGATTGCAGCGGTCACGCTGGCTGTGTTCTTCCCGTTCGCCGCAATCGGCTTGTGGATGCTCGCATCTTGGGGACCTGTCATCTGGGCAATCTGCGCAGTTACCGAGACTGTTATGTATCTGGCGTTTCCCGATCTCTATGGCCACCGTCTTCTGATCGTATCCAGCCATCTGGTCGTTGCTTTGCTCTACACGGCTTTCCGCGTCCTTATTCACGTTCAGCGGCGCCGGGCCGAACAATACAGTTAATTTTAGCTCCTCGGGTGACTGATCATTAATCGTCTTGTCAAAGCAGCTCGGCTTAACCCCTTGTTAGTCTTGGCGTTTAAGTCGAATTTTATGCGCATTCGATAGTGTCGCGATCAAGGTGAGAAACAAAAACAATCACCGGGCGACAAACGAGAGGCAAGACAATGATCAATTCGCGTCCGGCGGCGAAGACCGCTCCTGAATCCGACGATCGCCGTGAAGCGATCCGTTCGCTTTACATGGAATCGCTTCAGCTTGTTGAGAGGCTGCACCGCCGCCTGCTCGATGTCATCAAGGATGAGTTCGACCGCAACGGCCGTTCAGACATCAATGCGATACAGGCGCTGCTGCTTTTCAATATCGGCAATGCGGAACTCACCGCCGGTGAGTTGCGCTCGCGCGGCTATTACCTCGGGTCGAACGTCTCCTACAACCTGAAGAAGCTGGTCGATCTGGGCTTCATCAACCACCAGCGTTCGCGCATTGACCGTCGTTCGGTACGCGTGAGCCTTACGCCTAAGGGCCAGGCTGTCGCTGAAGTTGTGGCCGGTCTTTATGAACGGCATATCGGCTCGATCGAGCAGGTGGGCGGCATCAACCAGGAAGAATTCATGCAGATGAATCGTGCACTGCAGCGCTTGGACCGCTTCTGGAACGATACCATTGCGTATCGCATGTAATTTGCACTGACCAAACGCCGCAGCGGCCGTTGCTGGAAAGCAGCGGCCGCTTCGCTTTTTTGTCCCTTTCACGTTGTCGTGTCTGGCAAAGGCCATGCTGCCGCCATAATCCGATGGGTAAGCGACATGAAGACTGAACCAGATTGCCGGTGGGGGCGCTTGAAGCGTTTGGGGGCGGGATAGCGGTTGGCTAATTGTTAAGCATAGCCACCATAGATTTATCCGCCTTGTTATGGGCGATGCGACGAAGATGGGACTGATATCGGCATGACTATCAAGACAAACCGGCGGTTCTTCCTTTCCAGCGCAGGTGCGCTCGCTGCGACGGCTTTCGCGGCGCCGGCCATGGCGCAGGACGTTATCATGGAGATTCTCCAGTCCAATCGCCGTGGAAACTGGGACGACACGTTTGATGCCCGCGCGACCGAGGGCGACAAGGTGGCGACCAACCTGCCGATCTTCTCCCCCCAAACGATCGGCTACATACAGCAGGCAATCGGCCAGTATTCGAACATCGTGGCGCAGGGCGGATGGCCCGTCGTACCAGCTACGAAGAAATTGCAACTCGGCGTCACTGATCCGGACGTCACGGCCCTTCGCAAGCGCCTTATGATCGCGGGCGACCTGTCGACCAGCGCGGGCATGTCACAATCGTTCGATACCTACGTCGACGCGGGTGTGAAGCGCTTCCAGGCCCGCCACGGTTTACCCGTCGACGGCGTACTGGGCAAATACAGCTACGCGGCTATGAATGTTTCCGCCGAAACCAGGCTTGGTCAACTTCAGACAAACCTTGCCCGCCTTCAGGCGATGACCTTTCCTGTCGGCCGTTATGTGATGGTCAATATTCCGGCGGCTCAGATCGAGGCCGTTGAGAACGACAGGGTCGTGCTGCGCCATACGGCGATCGTGGGCAAGATTGACCGGCAGACCCCGATCCTGAACTCGGCGATCAACGAAATCATCGTCAATCCCTACTGGAACGCTCCGGAATCGATTGTTCGCAAGGACATCATCCCTCTGATGCGCAAGAACCCGCAATATCTTGCTGAAAACAACATTCGCATCCTGGGACCGAACGGTGAGATTGATCCGACGACGATCGACTGGTCGACGGAGGATGCGGCAAAGTTCCGGTTCCGGCAGGACCCTGGCAAGATCAACGCGATGGCGTCGGTGAAGATCAATTTTCCGAACGAGCATGCGACCTACATGCACGACACGCCGCAGCAGACGTTGTTCGACAAGCTTATGCGCTTCGATTCATCGGGCTGCGTGCGCGTTCAGAACGTGCGCGATCTCGTAACATGGCTCTTGCGCGACACGCCGGGCTGGGATCGTCAGCGGTTCGAAGCCACCATCAAGAGCGGCGAAAGCACTCCGGTCCAACTCGCCGTTCCGGTTCCGATCTATTTCGCCTATGTGTCCGCGTGGTCGACAGGCGATGGCGTCGCCCATTTCCGCGACGATATCTATGCGATGGATGGGGTCAGCGAATTGCAGCTTAGTCAGGCGCTATGACTTCTACCTGAAAAAGCCGCCGCCTTCCGGCGGCTTTTTCTTTTCTGAAATGACGCAAAGCGGCGACGAAATTTCGCATCTGCAAACGTGGCGGGGCGCATATGATTGTGTTAATTGGCCGCGACATCCTTCCCATGCATTCATTGAGGATCGAGGCCATGGCAACAGCAGCGGCAACAGCGGACCATTTGGTTTCATTTTTCGGGAAGTCTCTCGCAGATGCAGATCCTGATCTGTTTGGCGCGATACAATCCGAGCTCGGTCGCCAGCGCCATGAGATCGAACTGATCGCGTCGGAAAACATCGTCTCCAGGGCTGTTCTCGAAGCCCAGGGCTCGATCATGACGAACAAGTACGCTGAGGGGTATCCCGGCAAGCGCTATTACGGCGGATGCCAGTTCGTCGATGTGGCGGAGAACCTGGCGATTGAACGCGCCAAGCAGCTTTTTGACTGCAAGTTCGCGAATGTGCAGCCCAATTCCGGCAGCCAGATGAACCAGGCAGTCTTCCTGGCGCTTCTTCAGCCCGGTGATACCTTCATGGGGCTCGACCTGAATTCGGGTGGGCACCTGACGCACGGGTCGCCTGTCAACATGAGCGGCAAGTGGTTCAAGGTGGTGTCGTACGGCGTGCGGCAGGACGATCACCTGCTGGACATGGATGCCATCGAGAAGTCCGCTCACGAAACGAAGCCCAAGCTTATCCTAGCGGGGGGTACGGCCTATTCGCGCATCTGGGACTGGAAGCGATTCCGTGAGATCGCCGATGCCGTTGGCGCCTACCTGATGGTGGACATGGCGCATATTGCGGGTCTTGTTGCGGGTGGCCAGCACCCGTCTCCGCTTCCGCATGCCCATGTGGTGACGACAACAACGCACAAATCGCTTCGCGGGCCACGCGGCGGAATGATCCTCACCAACGACGAGGAGATTGCCAAGAAGATCAATTCGGCCGTGTTTCCCGGTCTTCAGGGAGGTCCGCTGATGCACGTGATTGCGGCCAAGGCAGTCGCGTTCGGGGAGGCCTTGAAGCCCGAGTTCAAGGACTACGCCGCCAATGTCGTGTCAAACGCGCGGGCGCTCGCCGAAAGCCTCAAGGAGACAGGCCTCGACATCGTGTCCGGTGGAACGGACAATCACCTCATGCTGGTGGACCTGCGACCCAAGAACGCGACGGGCAAGCGGGCGGAAGCGGCGCTGGGCCGCGCGAACATCACCTGCAACAAGAACGGCATTCCCTTTGATCCGGAAAAGCCGTTTGTCACGTCAGGTGTCCGCCTCGGAACGCCTGCTGGAACAACACGCGGTTTCGGAGAGGCGGAATTCCGGGAGATCGGAAAGCTCATCGCCGAAGTGCTGGACGGGTTGAATGTCGCAAATTCCGACGAAGGAAATGCGGCAGTGGAGGCGGCCGTCAAGCAGAAGGTCCTCGCGCTTACTGAAAAGTTCCCCCTCTATTCCTATCTGGGGTGAAGTCCGGTCAATTGTGGACGGCGCGTTTGCGGAACGGCGCTTTGCACTGGTTGTGAAAGCCTCTAAGGCTTGAGGCAACGGATTCTCTCAGGCTCGGTTTGTCATGCGCTGTCCCTATTGTCAGTCTGAAGATACGCAGGTCAAAGACTCGCGCCCCGCGGAAGATGGCGGCGCAATCCGGCGCAGGCGGGTGTGCTCGGTATGCGGCGGACGCTTCACGACATTCGAGCGTGTGCAGTTGCGCGATCTGGTCGTCGTCAAGAAGTCAGGTCGCAAGGCTCCTTTCGACCGCGACAAGCTGCTGCGTTCTGTCGAGATTGCGGTCAGAAAGCGCAACGTTGAACCCGAGCGGATCGACCGCGCGGTTACCGGCATCGTGCGACAACTGGAAAGTTCGGGCGAAACCGAAGTTCCATCCGCCGAGGTCGGACGGCTGGTGATGGAGGCGCTGAAATCACTGGATGATGTCGCATATGTGCGTTTTGCCTCGGTCTACAGGAATTTTCGTGAGGCCAAGGACTTTCACGAGGTGCTTGGAGAACTGAAGGGCGACGAGGACGACTGAAATGGCCACCGGATCACAGGCGGATCAGGCGGCGATCGATCGTCGTTTCATGGCGGCAGCTATCCGTTTTTCTAACAGGAACTCGGGATTGACGTCGACAAACCCGTCTGTCGCGACGCTGATTGTGCGGGACACCGCCGGCGGCCCGGTGATTGTTGGCCGGGGCGTAACCGCCCGGGGCGGCAGGCCTCATGCCGAAACCGAGGCGCTGGTAGAGGCGGGTCAACTGGCTCGCGGCGCGACCGCCTATGTGACCCTCGAACCATGCGCTCACCACGGCCGTACGCCACCCTGCGCCAACGCTCTTGTTTCGGCGGGTGTTTCAAGGGTTGTGGGCTCTGCCAGCGACCCTGACAGCAGGGTAGCAGGCAAAGGCTACGCCATTTTGCGAGAAGCGGGAATCGAAGTCGTCGAGCGTGTGCTAGCCGAAGAAGCAGCGATGGTCATGGCTGGCTACCTCATGCGCTCCACTCAGAAGCGCCCGGAGGTCACTCTCAAGCTCGCGATTTCCCAGGACGGCATGATCGGGAAGTCCGGTGAGGGGCAGATCGCAATAACCGGCGAAGTTTCCCGACGGCAGGTACACATGATGCGCGCGGTAAGCGACGCGATCCTCATCGGGGTGGGAACCGCGATCGCCGATGATCCGGAACTGACCGTACGGCTGCCGGGACTGGCAGGCAGGTCGCCGGAGCGGATTGTCCTGGACCCTTCCGCACGGTTGCCGCTGGATTCAAGGCTAGTTCAGACGTCAAAGACGACGCCCGTTTTTGTCGCCGTTTGCGAGGACGCGAATCCGGAGCGGAAAGAATCGCTTGCGCGCGCGGGCATCAACTTTCTGGCGGCGGAGACATTTTCCGGGCGCATCGCGCTCCCTGAACTTATGGAGGACCTTGCTGCAAGGGGGACCTCCACGGTGCTCGTCGAAGGTGGTGCCGCCACTGCTTCCCACTTCCTTGAAGAGGGACTCGTTGACAGGATTGTCGTGTTTCGCGGAGCGATCGTTATCGGTGACGGAGGCGTCGCCGCGCCGATCGACGAGATGCATATGCCTTCGGGATTCCGTCTCTTACGTGAAGTCCGATATGGAGACGATCACGTATCGGAATGGTCGAGATCAGGCTGATGTTTACCGGCATAGTCACCGACGTTGGGAAGGTCTCGGCTGCGGAGCCACTGCCGGAGGGCCTCAGGTTTCGCATCGATACCGCCTATGATCCCGCTGGTATCGCCATAGGTGCTTCCATTGCCTGCGCAGGCGTATGCCTGACTGTGACACGCTTGCCCGATCAGGGAAGCAATGCCCGCTGGTTCGAGGTGGAGGCTTGGGAAGAGGCATTGCGGCTCACGACCGCACACGACTGGCGTGTCGGCAGCCGGATCAACCTGGAACGTGCCTTGAAGATCGGCGATGAACTCGGCGGGCACATCGTGTCCGGCCATGTCGATGGCAGGGCGAAGATAGTCTCCCGGAAACAAGAGGGTGACGCGGTCCGATTTTCGATCGAGGCGCCCCGCAATCTCGCCCGGTTCATTGCCCCGAAGGGATCGGTCGCGCTTGATGGTACGTCGCTTACCGTCAACAAGGTCGATGGCGCTGTTTTCGACGTGCTGCTGATACATCACTCCCTTGAGGTCACAACATGGGGCGAGCGCCAGCCCGGCGATGAGGTAAACGTCGAGATCGATACGATGGCGCGATATGCCGCGCGTCTATCCGAGGCAGCCAGTCAGGGATTGTGACACTTGAGCGAGGGAGCTTTGGCCCACGCAGGGGCAGCCAACGTATCCCTTGCGGTCCTACGCGGATCGGCCTAAGTCACCGCCGACCCGGAGATTGAAATGGCAGCCACCTCAGACCATCGAAAAGCCTTCAGCGTGCCGAAGGAGAAGGCGCATCTTCTGATCGTTGAGGCTCGCTTCTACGACGATCTCGCTGACGCGTTGCTCGAAGGGGCAAAGGCTGCGTTGGATGAGGCTGGCGCAACCTACGACGTCGTTACCGTTCCCGGCGCTCTTGAGGTGCCGGCGGTCATATCGTTCGCGCTCGACGCGGCGGACCAGGGAGGGACGGAATATGACGGCTATGTCGCCTTGGGTACCGTAATTCGCGGCGATACCTATCATTTCGAAATTGTTTGCAATGAGTCTGCGCGGGGCCTGACGGATTTGTCGATCGAGGAGTCGCTGGCCATCGGCAACGGAATTTTGACGACCGAGAATCTCGAGCAGGCGTGGAGCCGCGCACGCAGAACTGAAGGCGACAAGGGTGGATTTGCCGCGCGCGCGGCGCTCACCATGATCGCGATCCGCGAGCGGCTGGGAGCCTGATCGTGCAGGATCCCGCTGACGGACGCTCTCAGGTACGACAGGCAAACAAGCGTGGCGCGGCGCGACTGGCGGCTGTCCAGGCACTTTATCAGATGGATGTCGCTGGAAGCGGCCTGCTCGAAATCACCGCCGAATACGAAGCGTTCCGACTGGGCAAGGAAGTAGACGGCGCCCAATATCGGGAAGCAGACCCGCAGTGGTTTCGCGCGATCCTCGCGGGTGTCGTCGAAAACCAGAAGACCGTCGACCCGGTCATCCGACAGGCTCTGACCGAGGATTGGCCCCTGTCCCGCCTGGACTCGACGTTGCGGGCCATCCTGCGTGCGGGTGTCTACGAGTTGATGAGACGGGACGATGTTCCGGTTGCGGTCATCGTTTCGGAATATGTGGACATCGCGAAGGCATTCTATTCCGATGATGAGCCGAAACTCGTAAACGCTGTGCTGGACCGCGTATCGCGCCGTGTGCGCGGAGAGGGGCGGGGACGCGATGCGTCATGACGAGGAGGTCAGCCCCCGAACGTGAGGCCCGGCGCACCGCGCTGATCCTCGCTTCTTCGCAGGCGGTCCTCGGCTCTGCGGCTCCAATTGCCATTTCCCTCGGCGGGCTTGCAGGTTTCTATCTGCTTGGCACGGACAAGTCGCTTTCCACGCTGCCGGTCACGGCCTTCAATGTCGGCGTGGCCGTCGGAGCAGTCCCGGCGGCGGCGATCATACGCGGTGTGGGCCAACGCGGCGGTTTCATGACCGGAACGATCGCCACCGCGCTTGGCGGACTTATTGCGACGCTGGGCCTGTTTCAGAGTGGCTTCTGGTTGTTCGTCTGCGGGCTTCTCGGCATCGGAATCGGTGGCGCATTTATCCAGCAGTT
Organism: Rhizobiaceae bacterium; assembly: GCA_019635775.1. Taxonomy (GTDB): domain Bacteria; phylum Pseudomonadota; class Alphaproteobacteria; order Rhizobiales; family Rhizobiaceae; genus Mesorhizobium_K. Next base: position 896,030 of record JAHBYU010000001.1, read on the forward strand.
CCGTTTTGCTGCTGCGGACAATGCCCCTCCCGAGTTCAAGGCAAAAGCTATATCGTTCGTGCTGGCTGGCGGCGTGTTCACAGCCGTGATCGGACCGCAGATCGTGATCTTCACCCGCGATCTGCTTGCCCCGGTGATGTTTGCCGGCTCGTTCGCGGCCATCCTGCCGCTTGCGCTTGTGGGCGCTGTCTTGTTGTCGTTCCTGCGTGTTCCGGCAGGTAGCGTAAAATCGTCCGTCGATGCTGACATGCCGGCGCGGCCGCTTGGGGAGATCGTCAGACAACCCCAGTTCGCCGTTGGGTTGCTTTGCGCTGTGGGTTCCTACGCCTTGATGAGCCTCGTCATGACGGGTGCGCCACTTGCAATGGTCGGCTGCGGGTTCACGCCGGATGATGCCGCGCTTGGCATTTCGTGGCATGTGATGGCCATGTTTGCCCCCAGCTTCTTCACTGGTGCCCTGATATCCCATTACGGCAAGGAAACGGTTGTCGCGGCGGGGTTGGTCCTGCTGGTCGGATGCGCGATTGTCGCGCTGTCAGGCATCCAGCTTTGGAATTTCTGGACGGCCCTGATCCTGCTTGGGCTGGGTTGGAACTTCGGCTTCATTGGTGCAACGGCGATGGTTGCAGGGAGCTACCGTGTTTCAGAGAAGGGCAAGGTTCAAGGCTTTCACGATCTGGTATTGTTCAGCAGCGTAGCCTTGGGCTCTCTGTCCGCCGGTATCGTTTACAATCATTGGGGTTGGGAAATGCTCAGCTGGATCGTTCTCCCTGTTACGGGGATATGCCTTTTGAGCTTGATCGCCTTGCGTCTTGTGGTCAGCAAGCGCATCTCAGCCGGATAAGTCGCCATTTAAATCGATATTTGTTTCCCGGCGATCCTAAAAACGTTCGGCCAAGGCTGAAACCCGGGCAAAAACCGAACATTATCTTGACCTGCGCGGGGGTGTTTCGCATAAGCCTCGGTCCTAGAGACCGGATTCAGGCTTGCGCTTGCCGGGCTCCTTCCGTCTGCCCGGGGAGGGGATTTTTCGGGCTAAAATCAGGGAATTGGCATGACCATGCTCTACGTCGTCATAGCCTGCGGCCTGCTCTCAATCGTGTATGCCCTCTGGGCGACACAGTCGGTCCTTGCGTCCGACCAGGGCAATGCGCGCATGCAGGAAATATCCGCAGCCATCCGGGAGGGTGCACAAGCTTATCTCGCGCGCCAGTACACGACGATTGCCGTCGTCGGCATCGTTGTTCTGTTGCTCGCATGGTGGCTTCTTTCATTCACGGCCGCGCTCGGCTTTCTCATTGGCGCGGTGCTGTCAGGCGTCGCGGGCTTCATTGGCATGCATGTCTCGGTTCGCGCCAACGTGCGCACCGCCCAGGCCGCATCCAACAGCCTTTCGGCCGGGCTGGATATTGCCTTCAAATCCGGCGCTATCACGGGCATGCTGGTGGCCGGTCTCGCCCTTCTTGGCGTTGCCGTGTACTACTGGATTCTGATAGGCCCGATGGGGCATTCCCCGGATGATCGCGTGGTCATCGATGCGCTTGTGGCGCTGGGTTTCGGCGCTTCCCTGATCTCGATCTTTGCCCGTCTCGGTGGCGGTATCTTCACCAAAGGCGCAGACGTCGGCGGCGATCTTGTCGGCAAGGTTGAAGCAGGCATTCCCGAGGACGATCCGCGCAACCCCGCGACGATTGCCGACAACGTGGGTGACAATGTTGGCGACTGTGCCGGCATGGCCGCGGATCTGTTCGAGACCTACGCCGTGACGGTCGTTGCGACTATGGTTCTGGGCGCCATCTTCTTCGGCGGCACGGCTGTGCTTGGCTCCGTCATGCTCTATCCGCTGGCGATTTGCGCAGCCTGCATCATCACGTCCATCATCGGAACGTTCTTCGTCAAGCTGGGGTCCAATGGCTCCATCATGGGAGCGCTCTACAAGGGCCTGATCGTGACCGGCGTCCTGACAGTCGGCGGTCTTGCAATCGCCAACCAGTTGACCATCGGCTGGGGCGATCTGACGCTCGGCAACGGGAGCATTATAAACGGCGCAAACCTGTTCACCTGCGGCCTGATTGGGCTTGTGGTCACCGCGTTGATCGTGGTGATCACGGAATACTACACAGGCACGAACAAGCGTCCGGTCAACTCCATTGCGCAGGCTTCGGTAACCGGTCACGGCACCAACGTAATTCAGGGCCTGGCGGTCTCACTGGAGTCCACCGCACTGCCGGCGATCGTCATCGTTGGCGGCATCATCGCGACGTTCCAGCTAGCCGGCCTATTTGGAACTGCGATCGCGGTAACCACCATGCTCGGTCTTGCCGGCATGATCGTGGCCCTAGACGCTTTCGGACCTGTTACGGACAATGCAGGCGGTATCGCCGAGATGTCCGGCCTGCCGCCCGAAGTGCGTCACTCGACCGATGCACTCGATGCGGTGGGTAACACCACCAAGGCTGTTACCAAGGGTTACGCGATTGGTTCCGCAGGCCTAGGCGCACTCGTGCTGTTCGCGGCTTATAGCTACGATCTGCAGTACTTCGCCGCGAATGCGGCTGAGTACCCCTACTTCAGCGACCTAGGAACAGTCTCATTCGACCTGTCGAACCCCTATGTCGTGGCGGGCCTGATCTTCGGTGGCCTGATTCCCTATCTGTTCGGCGGTATCGCGATGACGGCTGTCGGACGTGCCGCAGGTTCCATCGTCGAGGAGGTCCGTCGTCAATTCCGGGAAGACCCCGGCATCATGGCGGGAACTTCGAAGCCTAACTACGCCCGTGCGGTGGACCTGCTCACCAAGGCTGCGATCAAGGAAATGATCATTCCTTCGCTGCTGCCCGTGCTCGCACCGCTCGTCGTGTATTTCGGCGTGTTGTTGATCTCCGGTTCAAAGGCTTCCGCCTTTGCAGCGCTCGGCGCTTCGCTGCTTGGTGTCATCGTGAACGGCCTCTTCGTCGCGATCTCGATGACATCGGGTGGGGGCGCCTGGGACAATGCCAAGAAGTCCTTCGAGGACGGCTTTGTCGACAAGGACGGCGTAAAGCACCTCAAGGGTTCGGAGGCCCACAAGGCGTCCGTCACCGGCGATACGGTTGGCGATCCCTACAAGGATACGGCTGGGCCTGCCGTCAACCCGGCCATCAAGATCACCAACATCGTGGCATTGCTGCTGCTTGCAGTCCTAGCCCACGGTTGATCGGCTGACGAATTGAAAAAGCCCCGCGGAATAGATTCCGCGGGGCTTTTGTTTGACCGGATGTTTAGGGGTGGCTACTGGCCGCCGCCCAGAATGTTCTTTGCGGCTGTCTCGCCCATGTTGCTTGCGCCTGAAAGCATCTGCCCGAGGAAGTTCAGGTCGCGGCCGCCGGTCGGGGTTGTGCGCGATATGAAATCGAACACCTTGCCGTCCTTAAGACCGTAGTTCGCTATGTTGTCCACGCGGCCTTCCTGATTGAAGTAGACGGCAAGAATGCGCTGGTCGACCAGCTTGGCGTTCATGAACGCGACCGGGCGCCTTCGTGTTTGCGAGATGTAGTAAAACACCTCATTGTCAAATGTGGCCGTGGTCGAGGGGCTGCCAAGGGCAAGGAGTACCTGCTCGCGGCTTGAGCCCACCGGCACGAGATCGATTGATTCCTGGTCGATCACATAGCCCTGAGTAAGGGTCTCGCCCGGTTTAAGCCCTGCGAAAGTCTTGGAACTGTTGCAGCCAGATACCATCACCACGGCGGCAATCAGCGAAAACCCTGCGGTTTTCGGAAACGACAAGGACTTGAATTTCGACGCCTGCAACTACAACTCCCTCGAAAGCGCCTGGCGTTCGGCCGGTCGAGGCCGCTTGCGCGAGACGGCAAAACCGGTAAACCAGCTTCGGCGACGATGCAACATTGCCGCCAGGCGAAGAACCCGCCGGGAGGTCCCCATGTTTCAGCGCATTTTCCGTCGCGAACGCAGTATGAACCGTGTGATCACGGAAGCGCTGTACGCCTCAATCGTGGCGGCCGCGCGGCAGGAGCACTTTTATTCTCAGTGGAATGTTCCTGACACCCCACTCGGTCGCTTCGAGATGGTTTCACTGCATATGTTTCTTTTCCAACATCGCCTCAGGGGCGAAGGCGCCGCCGCCTATGACATCGCGCAAATACTCATCGATGATTTTTTCACCGACGTCGATCATTCGCTCCGGGAACTGGGGGTAGGGGACATGGGCGTACCAAAGCGCATGAAGAAGCTTGCCAAAATGTATTATGGCCGCACAGCCGCTTATTCCGACGCGCTCGACCGTGGTGACAGCGACGCTCTGACAGCCGCTCTGGCGCGCAACATACGTCCCGAGCTTTCGGTCTGGCCTGAAGCTGCCCAGCTCTCGCGCTATGCGCAGGAAGCGCAAAGGGTGGTGGCGGACCAGGTTACGGAAAAGATCCTTGAGGGGACCCTCCGTTTCCCGTCCCCGTCGGCAAGCTGAAAGGAATAGCGATGAGCGGGAAACAAGAAGCTAGTCCGGTTTCTTTCATGGCGTTTGTTTCGCGGCTGCCTCAGAAGGGAATGCAGATCAGGATCGAAGCCGACCAGGATCAAAGACAAAAGCTGGCGGAGGCGCATGGGTTGCTGGCGGTCGAGCGCTTTGCTGCGGAGCTTCATGTCGCACCCTGGAAGCGCAACGGCGTAAAGGTGTCCGGCAAGGTAGATGCTGATATCACCCAGCAATGCGTGGTGACGCTGGAGCCGGTCGAGGCCAAGATACGCGAAGATGTGCAGGGACTTTTCCTGCCCGATGATTCCAAGCTTGGAAGGCTTGGCTTCGAGGAAGGTGGCGAAATCCATCTCGATGCGGATGGCCCGGACAGCCCCGAGACTTTTTCTGGCGATACCATCGACGTTGGCGCGCTTGCCGAAGAGTTCTTTGGCCTGGCGATCGACCCTTACCCAAAAAAGCCGGGAGTAGCGCTCCCCTTGCCCGGCGATGAGGAGACGCCAGAAGAGCCGGAGGGACCCCTGCAGGAAAAGTTGCGTCACCTTCTTGGCAATGGCTAGCGCTACCCGACCAGATGTTTGCGGTTGTGTAGCAGAAGAAACTCGCTATTTTGCGCCAGCTTTTGGCTGCCGGTAAGCTGTTGCATGCCGCGAATGCGTCTATTGTCCCTCTAACCTCATCAACAGTACCGAAACTCAAACGGACTAAGGCTGCGTGATCAGAATCTCAATCGATGCGATGGGTGGCGACCACGGGCCTTCTGTGGTGATTCCCGGCTTGATGAAAGTCGCCGAAAGGCGTCCCGACGTCCGCTTCCTGCTTTACGGCAAGGTGGATGAGGTCCGCCCGATCCTCGAAAAATATCCAAAGGTCGCCGCGATCAGCGAACTCGTGCATTGCGAGATAGCGGTCAGGATGGACGACAAGCCCAGCCAGGCGCTTCGTCACGGCCGCTGGAAGTCTTCCATGTGGAAGGCGATAGAAGCGGTGAAGGCCGGGCAGGCAGACTGTTGCATCTCAGCCGGGAACACCGGCGCGCTGATGGCGATGTCTAGGTTCTGCCTGCGCACGATGGCGACAATCGACCGGCCTGCGATCGCCTCCATCTGGCCAACAATGCGGGGAGAGAGCATCGTTCTCGATGTCGGAGCTACGATTGGCGCCGATGCACACCAGCTTATCGATTTCGCCATCCTTGGCGCGGCCATGTCTCGTGCGCTCTTTGGTATCAACCGGCCAACCGTCGGATTGCTGAACGTCGGTGTCGAGGAAATCAAGGGGCAGGAAGAGGTCAAGGAAGCCGGCCAACTGTTGCGCGAGGCCGGTCTGATGTCCATGAGCTATCACGGCTTCGTGGAGGGTGACGACTTTGGAAAAGGCACCGTCGATGTCTTCGTCACCGAAGGCTTTGCCGGAAACATCGCCCTGAAGACTGCCGAGGGCACTGCCCGTTTCATCGGCGCCCTTCTGAAAGACGCGATGGAACGGACGACTATGGCGAAAATCGGCTACGTGTTCGCAAAGGGTGCGTTCGATCGGTTGCGCGAGAAAATGGACGTGCGAAAGGCCAATGGCGGCGTTTTCCTCGGGTTGAACGGCATTGTGGTGAAGAGCCACGGCGGGACCGACGATGAAGGTTTTGCCGCTGCGGTTGAACTTGGGTACGACATGGTCAGGAACGGTTTGCTGGACAGGATCGAGGCCGACCTCGATCTTTTCCACGCACGGCATCCGAAGAAGATTGCGGCGCGGGCCGCCGAGGAAGACGACAAGGAATAACCAATCTTGATCAGGTCTGTCGTTCGCGGGATCGGCTCCGCCCTGCCTCGCCGCATCATGAAGAATACGGATTTTGAGGGGATCGTTGAAACCTCAGACGAATGGATCGCGCAGCGAACAGGTATTCGTCAGCGTCATATCGCTGCCGAAGACGAGACGACCGCGTCGCTGGGTGAGGCAGCAGCTCGCGCTGCCTTGCGCAACGCAGGTTTGACGCCCGACGACATCGATCTCGTTCTGGTCGCGACCTCAACGCCGAACAACACCTTTCCTGCAACCGCCGTCGACATCCAGAACCGGCTGGGGATGAGGCATGGTTTCGGTTTTGACATGCAGGCCGTTTGCTCGGGGTTTGTCTATGCCATCACGACGGCGGACCTTTACCTCAAAGGTGGTCTTGCCCGGCGGGTGCTGGTGATCGGCGCGGAGACCTTTTCCAGGATACTGGACTGGACTGACCGAAGCACCTGCGTGCTTTTTGGCGATGGCGCAGGCGCCTTGGTGCTTGAGGCAGTTGAGAGTTCTGGGCAAGCAACCGATCGTGGGATCATTGCCGAGAGTCTTCGTTCTGACGGGGCACACAAGGACAAGCTGTTCGTCGACGGAGGACCAGGCACCACCGGGACAGTCGGTCACCTTCGTATGGAAGGTCGCGAGGTTTTCAAGCACGCCGTCGGGATGGTCACGGATGTCATCGAGGACGTGTTCGCAAAGGCTGGCATGACCGCTGCGGACATCGACTGGTTCGTGCCCCATCAGGCCAACAAGCGGATCATAGACGCCTCGGCGAAGAAACTCGGCATTTCCGAGGAGAAGGTCGTGACGACGGTTCAGCTGCATGGCAACACGTCTGCAGCATCTGTTCCATTGGCCCTTTCTGTCGCGGTGGCCGACGGTCGCATCAAGAAAGGCGATCTTGTCCTCCTCGAGGCGATGGGTGGGGGCTTTACCTGGGGTGCGGTTCTGCTTCGCTGGTAGGATCGAGCTGAAACTTAGGCGGCATATCTGCCACACTCGGCGTGATCGCGACTTGACGTGACGGGTTCGGTCCTTGACCTAGTGTGGTCAATTCCCTAACGTTCTCGTGTTTGTAATAGTTTTTTTGTTTTTTGTACCGAGGGATGGTTGGACGGTCGCATGGGAGGAAAGACACTTACTCGCGCCGACCTAGCCGAAGCTGTTTACCGGAAGGTAGGCCTTTCGCGAACCGAATCCGCGACGCTGGTGGAATCAGTGCTCGATGAGATTTGTGAGGCGATAGTACGCGGCGAGACCGTCAAGCTATCATCGTTCGCCACCTTTCACGTGCGCTCCAAGAATGAACGCATGGGTCGCAATCCCAAGACGGGGGAGGAGGTTCCTATCCTTCCCAGACGCGTTATGACCTTCAAGGCATCGAATGTGCTGAAGGATCGTATCCTTAGAGCGCATCAAAACAGCAAGAAGGCTGCACGTTAGCGTCTGCCAGCCGGTGAATAAGCCGGAACCTGCCTCAGTCGTGCCTTGAAAGCGGACACATAAACCGCTGGAATATGTAACGATTCGGACTTCGACTGACAGGGCTACGCCATGGACAAGAGTCCAGATGCATTTCGTACGATAAGTGAAGTGGCTGAGGATCTCGATCTGCCACAACATGTGTTGCGCTTTTGGGAAACGCGCTTTTCGCAAATCAAGCCGATGAAGCGCGGTGGCGGACGTCGCTATTACAGGCCGCAGGACGTGGATCTTATCAAGGGCATACGCCACATGCTCTACGATCAGGGTTATACGATCAAGGGCGTGCAGAAGCTTTTGCGCGAGAACGGCAATCAGTTTCTGATCGCCATCGGCAGCGGTGATCGCGCCGCGGTCGATGCAATTGCGCAGCGCAAGGTTGCGGAAGCTGTGCCCCTTACCCCCGCTGCCCAGCCCCGCCAGGGGGATGACGAGATGCTGGTTGGCGAAGCCAAGGCCAAGCCGAGACGCTTTTTCGGACTCGGAAAGCCGGACGACGATGGTCCAGTGCAGCCGGGCGAGGGCAAGCTTTCACGCGACAATCGGGCGCTGCTTCAGGAGGCGCTGTTCGACCTTCTCGAATGCAAGCGTCTGCTGGATCAGGTTAGATAGGCTTCCACTTCAGGCGTTTCGATGACGCGGAACGGCCGACCCAATTTCGCCCGTGAGCGAAATCACGAGGCGTACCAGTTCGTCCATAAATTCCGCTCCGGTCGTTGATCCGGTTACCAGTTGGTATGTTCGCTGAATGGCAGGTCAGGATTGCAGTTGCTTCGGCTGGTTTGCGGCCGAGGCCGAGGCTGCGCGCTCGCTACGGATCCATTGGCGCGAAACACTGTCCTATGGTCGGGACCAGACACTCGTTGCCGCATATTGGAGAAAAGGCGAGAGCGGACTGATGGCCGGTTGAGGCTTGGTTCTTGCCTTGCCTCTGGTTGTTCGCAAGGTGACCAGTGGCCACCGCTATCGTAGGCCGGCCTTCCGAAGTCCTTCGACAAACAGCTCAAGGTCCTCGGGGTATTGGTTCGGGGGGACCTTTCTCCACCGATCAATGGTGAAGTTCGGGTGAACCTGCAGAAGAGCATCGGCGTGCTTCCTGGCTTCGGCAACATTGCCGAGTAACGCATAGCTGGCAGCCATCAGCCTGTGACCTTCCGATGCGTCGCGCATCTTCTTCAGTGTCTGTATGGTCTTCTCGTATTCCCCGAGATGAAAATAGGCATCGCCCAAATACCAGAGATAGTGGTCGGGATGATATGGGTTGAGGCGCATCGCCTGCTCGATCAGTTTGACAGAGCGTTCGGCCTGCCGAACGTAGACGAGACAATCGCCCATTTCCGCCAGCAGGTCGGCGTCGTTAGGATTTAGTTGCAGCGCGCGCTCGTATGCAGCAATCGCTGGTTCGTGCTCCTTCTTGTATAGGTGGGCGAGACCCATCTCGGAGTAGCCGCGCGCGTCGAGGTCGTCATGCTGAACGGCCAGATTTGCCAGGTTTAGCGCCTCGTTCAACGCACTTTCTGGATCGTTGGTCCAGGCATACCGCCATTCGACGTTGAATGTTCGTGACATGGCTGCGTAGCTGCGCCCGTAGTTCGGGTCGAGATCACGCGCCTGTTCATAGAGGCGCCGGGCGTGCCAGTTGCTCTCCGGGCGGAAGCGGAAACTGAGATCCTGTCCACGAAGGATCAAGCCGTATGCATGCACGTTAGGGTGGTTTTGCGATGTCAGTCGTCGTTTCTCGGCCATGTCGATATGCACTGCCAGCCGCGAAGCGGTCGTCGTCGTGACGTCGTCCTGAAAGGCGAAGATGTCCTCGATGCCACCGTCGTAGCGCTCCGACCAGATCGTGTTCTCCGTCTGCGCCTCGATCAGGTCGACGGCGACGCGCAGCCTGTTGCCGGCACGCTGCAGACTGCCAGACAGGAGATAACGCACCCCAAGCTGATTGCCTATTTCGCGGAGCGATTTCGTGTATGCGGTTACAGCGACACTCGAATGCCTTGCGATCACCATCAAATTGCGAAAGCGACACAGATTGGAAATGAGATCCGCAACGACGCCTTGGCATAGATGGAGGTCCGCAGGATCGCCGGAGACATTTTCGAGGGGAAGAACTGCCAGAGAACTGTCTGGTGTCGACTGCTTCAGGAGCGTAAGGGGCACAGCCGACACCGGCGAGGCGGGGACGTCAGGATGGGCGAGGTCGAAATCGACAACGAAGACCTCGATTTCATCTTCGATATTCTTCAGCTTCTGCTTGCCGAGCGAGCGGAGAGAATATTCCGGCTGGGTGCGAACGAACTGTTGGACCGAACCGGAGATGCATATGCCGCCTGGCGAAGCGAGGCTCTGAATGCGAGCGGCCATGTTTATGCCATGGCCGTAGACGCCGCTCTCTCCCGCGATCGTATCCCCGATCGTGATTCCGATCCTGTAAGTGACCGGTTCCTGACCGCCTGACCAGACAGCCTCGTGCGACATTTCCCGCTGCATCTCGACAGCAAAGTCGAGCGCTTGCGCCGCACTCGGAAAAAGGGCTACCAGCCCGTCGCCCGCTGTGTTCACGACCGACCCGCCATAATCGCCGGCGAGGCTGCGGATAAGGTTGAGCGTGCGCGTTATCCGGACGACGGTTCCCGCTTCGTCATGGTCCATGAGGCGGCTGTAACCGTGCACGTCGGCATAGAGGATAGCCGACAGCTTTCGATTGAGCGTCTCGGTTCGGGCGATGACCATGGTCCCTTCATCCCGGCCTTCGCAGCCGCAAGCAAATGGCCGGAGAACACAGCATACCATGCAAACGCGGCTGTCGGCAGCCGAAAGAAAAGATTGCGCGGATTGTGGCAGGGGGATTTGGAGGTAGCTGAATTGAAAGTATAGTCGAGTTCCATGAAGCAATGTCCGCGATTTGCGTTGAGGGGGGCCACACCCGAGGACTATCCGTTCGCCGAGTCGATCTACATCGACTCGATGCGGCCGCTCATGCTGCAGTTGGCCCGCTGGAACGAAGGGGAACGCCGGGCTACGCTACGCCGCTCATTCACGGCCGCCGACACCAACATCATCATCCTCGACGGGCGCGACATCGGCTGGATGCAGGTCACCGAGCGCGACACCGATTACAATTTGGCGCAGTTGCAATTGCTCAACGACTATTGCGGCCTGGGCATCGGCACGCGCCTCATCGGGGAACTGCTCGATAAGGCCGCCAGCGAGAAAAGGACCGTCTCCCTGTCGGTCATTCGCGTCAATCGCGCAATTGGCCTCTACGTGCGGCTGGGCTTCCGCATCGTCGACCCCGAAGCGACACCGATCCTCGACATGGTATGGGGCGAGGGGTGACCCTCGTCTCAGTCGCTATTGCCGCCGCCACGGGCGTTCATGCCGCGCGCGTTCATTCCCCTGGCATTCATTCCGCGAGCATTCATTCCCCTGGCGTTCATTCCGCGCGCGTTCATGCCCCTGGCATTCATGCCGGCGGCGGCGTCCATGCCACTGGGTCCACCAAGTTCGTATCCAAGCAACACGTCTTCGAACATGCCGGTATCGACATCCATCCTAACGGTGTAGTCAGACTTATCGTAGTACCAAACACGAAGGTCATCGCCGAAGTCAAAGTCCAGCGCTGCGACGCCGGTCAGTTCAGGCGTACGCGGCGCTCTTGCACGATTAGGGACGCTTCCACCTGCTTCCGACGCAAAGAATCCGAGGCCGTGAACAAGAAAGAGCGTCGGTCGTGGCAGATCATAGTAGGTTCCGTCGAAGCTAAAGCCATAGATACGGGCAAATCGAGCATCAGGTCCGAGCTGTTCTTCGAACTGTCTATTTTCGCCGCGCCGCCGGCGCGCTCCACGGCGCCTGTCGCGAGAACGTTTGAACGTGTCATTTCCCTCATATGTCCATCTTTCGAAACCTTGGCCAAGAGATTCGCGTTGGTTCAAAAGTGAAATTGTGTCGCCGACCTCAGCATCGATCTTTGTCCAATCGTTCTTCTTCACTCGGTAGATGCCGTCTACGATCGCCTTGTGCTCATCAGCTTTGCGCCTTTTCACGTTCAAGAGGACGAAATCGTTCTCAGTCAATTCCACGCCATTGAGGATTGGGAGGCCCTCAAGTTTCTTCGGGGCATCATTCAAGACACATCTGACTTTCCAGCTGCTGCCTCGATCTAGGATTGCTATATCTTCCAGTTCGACCCCAAAAAGAAGAATATTTGAGTAACTAAAGATACTGTCAGCCATTTTTTTCTCCAGATATTCTGAATTACCTGACGGCAGTGGCTCATTTTACCAATTCGTCATGTCGTCATCCGGCACGAACACCCTCGGCAAGTCGAAGTGGCTGTGCCGTCCCGGCGGATGCAACCTTGGCCCGACACGCGCGGAGCCGATCGCCCGGCGCCTCAGATTGACGTCGATGATGGTCCGCCAGCGTCCGCCGGTGATCATTCTGTCGACAGCGCGTAGGGTGTCGCCAACCGCGGCGTAGCTCAAATTGTCCGGCGAGAGCCGACGCCACGTCTCGGCGAGGAGCATGCCGAGCTCGTCGCGAGAGGCAACCAACGCCTCGCGAAATTCCTCCGGCGCGGCGGCATAGGCCTCGTCGAAGATCGGCTGGATGATGCGGAAATAGTCGGGGCTGTCCTCGACCCTGTCGGAAAGGTCCTCCTGGTCCGCTGTGATCTGGCCGCGTGCCACAAGCTCCTCGTGGAAGAGGTCGACAAAAATATCGAACACCGCACCGGTGAGCGGCTGGGCGAGGGCATGCTCGTCTTGCCAGCCGTGTGCGAAGTCGAGAAGGGATAGCGGGTTAGCGGCGAGCCTGATCTGGCTGTTTCCGGTCAGTTCAGCGATCCGGTTGACGAGATTGCGCGTGTAGAGATTGCCATGGCTGGCCTCCAGCAATTCGTCGATGACGGAATCGAAATGCAGCGCGGCGACCAGCGCGGTCAGGTCGGCTGCGGATTCGTGGAAGCCGTAATATTCCGCACCGGCCGTTCCGGCATCGGGCACGCCGATGACGGAATAGACGATGCAATGCCCGACTTCATGGGCAACCACGTCGAAGTTCAGGCTAAAGGGCTCGACAGCGCCGTCCGCAGCCCGGTGGATGCCCACCTCCAGAAAGCCGTAGCCCATGAAGGCGTTTTCCAGAAGGTTACGCTGGATGACCAGTTCCAGCCGATCAAGGTCGCGCCGGAAGTGCCACTCGATCGGATGGCCGAAATATTTCTCCCACACGTCCAGCGTGAAGCGCACCGAGCCGAACAGATGCGCGGCCTCGAATTCCGGGGCTTCCGGCGCGATGTGGTCGAAATGCCCGTCGATATCGGGCAGCGCGGGCGGGAATCTGTCACCCGGCCATGGTGGCATCAGGTAGATCGGATCGCCGCGAAAATCTTCGGCCAAGCCGTAGGCAAGCTGCTTGCCGATGGGATCAACAACATACATGCGATAGTCGCCGGGGCCGGGTCCGACTGAACCGGCGGGTGAAGACACGAAGACTGTCTCAGGTTTGCGAAAAGGCTTCAGGAATGGCGCCTGGGCAAACAGCCTGAAGCGCGTCCCGTCCTGGAATACGGTGCCTTCCCCTCCAACTGCCACGCTCGTCCTCGCCTATCGACTGAGGCATGCACGTCATGTTGGCCGCAACACATCGGCTGCAGGCAAATTCATGGTATCGAGTTTTCATCTGCCGCGCCAGAGTCTTTCAGCAAGGTGTCCTTGGTTCTGAAAGTATATTCATGCGCCAGGAGTTCGAAAAACTTGTCGATGCTGGGGAGTCCGATTGATGCGGCATGATCTGCAAGATCTCTTGGAACGGGTAGGCCAAGGTGCTGCTCGAAATACCATGCGGCCAGCAGGCCGCGCGGCAGGGGGAGGGACCGTGGCGCCGGGAAACGTTGCCGCGCCAGGGCACGCTCCCGTCGGACCGAATAGAGGTCAAGCTCGCGGAGCCGGTCTAGTATGCCGCGATGCAAGTCGGCATCGCGACTTCTAGCGAGCGCTTCGACAGCCGCTTCGTCCGCAATCATGCGCTCCAGGCCGGCAATGTCAGTTCCGTTCTGGGTCGCCCACTGCAAAACGTCCGCCTGTCTGATAAGTCCACGTCGCGAACGGAATTCACCCAAGGCGCGCCTGACCGCAGAGCGATCGGGTCCTGCCTCGTCTTGCCCGTGAGCGAGCAGACGAAGCAGGGCCTCGCGGCGCAACTGGGCATAATCGCCCCTCAAACGCAGTTCGTCGAGGATCGCTTGCTCTTCAGCCGTTTGCTCGCCATTGCTCACCGGCGTTTCGTTTCGCCAAGGCGCAAAGTGCCAATTTTCGGTCCATTCGAAATGAAAGGTGGCCTGCTCCTGAGCGGCGCTGCTGCGGATAAACTCGTCCATCTGTTCCAGCAGTTCAAGCGCATCCTCACGCTTCCGATCGACCTTTCCGGCGCGCAGCCAATCCGATAGTTTTTCCGCTTTGCGCGGATCACCGATAGCCGTCAACAGATCCGGCCAGTTCCTCAACTGATAGAAGCTCGCCTTGGCCGCAGCCACGAGATCCGCAGCGGTTGCTTGATCGATGACCTGTTCGGCCACCGCCTGCTCGAGTGTCGCGCGAATGTTGACCATAGGCTCGCTCAGGCGAACATAGCCGGTTTCGGGGGGACCATGGATAAGCGCGACTTCGTCGTCGTCGGTGAGAACGCCGTCGCGGTATGCCTCGAAAATGCGACCGACGCCGCGCATCCCGAACGAATTCAACTCCGCGGCGCGAAGCGCGCCCATGCTGGATGCTCCGAACACGGCGATGCCAAGTGTCATCGCCCACAAGATTTCCTTGTGCAGGACCGCCGGCTGGCCGTCGAAATAGCCGTCTATGACGCCGATTGCTTTGGGATCATTCAGGGCAGCGGCATAGAGTTCTCCCTGGCGCACCGGTGGCCTGACTTCGAAGCCGCCATATAGCGCTATGTCCTGCGCGCTCAGGCTTGGTCCGCAGAAGATGACAGCGTTCATAAACCGGCCTTCTCGATGCGATGCACCCGCTCGCCCGGCACGTAACCGTCATGATCGTCAGGCCCTTCAAGTCCCGGAATCACAATCCGAACAACCGGAATTCCGATCTCGGGTTTGCCAAGATCGACGGAGACAATCTCGTTCACGCCCGCCGCCTGCAATCGGACGGTCAGCCAGGTCAGATTCGCAACGGTCCCCGCTGTCGCTCTCGTTTCGGCTGAAACAACCTGCCTGACCGGAGCATGCTCCAAAAGCAATCTTTCAGCGAGTTTGCGGCGATTCTGGCGATGGCGGTCGCTGTACTCCTCGGGACGCAAATCGTCGCGCGCCCCAGATACGTAAGTCGTGCGAACCTGTGCGGCCTCGATGAGCGCCTTGAGCAGCGCGACCTCCGGCACCGGGTGCGCCGCCGCACCTATGCCGTGATGGCTGTTGTTGTTGCGGCGATCAACGATCAAGCAGAAAAAGGCCGGCACTCCGATATCCGATGTTGTTTCCCACGCCGCCACATCGAAGTCGGCGCATTCGAGCTTCTTCAAAACATCACGACACGGGCCGTCCGGCGTGCTGGCGAGATTCACGCCACTGCGTCGGCGGAGTTCAGCCGGCAATCGGTTCCACAAGGCGGTCGCGTCACGTTCGACAATCTCGCAAATTCCATGGTGGATCGCTTCGTCTAATGTATTCCCCGACCCGAGCCCATTGCTGCTGCAGTCGAAGAAGCCGCTTCCGGTGGGAGGTGGGACGGTGAAGTTTGCCCGCACAGACTCGAAGGGCACCCATCGCATGCCGCCGGAAAGCAACTCCCGGCCTTCAATCCAAAGGGTAACGACGTGCCTGTTGAATTGCCGGCCGCTGACGCGAGGCAGCCTTTCAACCTCAGCAAACCGATGCGTTTGCGATAGTTCAGCCATGCTTCCGAGCTTGAGCGGGCATTCTATGTATTCTGCATGGTAGAGTTCCACGCATTCCATTAGCCCAGAGGCTGTGGCTGCATCCAGGTCTATGCCCTTGCCCTGCGACACGGCCAGAGAACGGGCATTTGGTCGACAGACCATCACCACCGGTATTCCCACGCGATCCAGTCCCGTTATGTTGGCGACACGGGTAATCCCCATTCGTCCCCAGTGTGGGCGGACCCGCGCAATCGTATTGCGGGCGCTTTCTGAAGTCTGAAGGGGTGCCGGCACTAAGGGATGGGCGGGCGACATCTGAGCCGTCTCCTTGCGTCGGAACGATTGCCAGTGACCCTACCGACTTTTATCGCTCCAAGACATAGCAAGGTATTCTAAGGCCCTAGAGTATATAACGCTCCTCGGGCGGGGCCCGACTGGCATGAGGAAATGTTGTCGGCCATGAGGCGGTTGAACTGCACCCTGGCGTTCCATGACCCATTCTTACCGTTTGAAACAAAACAATCGATTTTCGCCCTTGTGCTCAAACGCCCACTCGCATGTGCTGCTGCCAGTCGATTTCAGCTACGGGCACTTTCCAGACCTTCTTCGCGCGAGATGTCAACGAACGGAGCGGTTCCGCTTGGCGCCGGTTGGCCGTGCCCGTGGGACCGGAAATCGACTACCCCCCACCCTGAAGTGATAGGTGTATTCTGGTTTGCCGTGTTTGCGGTATAGCGGCATGCG
Source organism: Rhizobiaceae bacterium (assembly GCA_019635775.1). Lineage (GTDB taxonomy): Bacteria > Pseudomonadota > Alphaproteobacteria > Rhizobiales > Rhizobiaceae > Mesorhizobium_K. Next base: position 912,426 of record JAHBYU010000001.1, read on the forward strand.
CGCTTACTCTTCGCTTCGATGAACTCAAGAAGGTCATCCTGGCGATACCGGCGTGTCGGTCGACGGCCGTCCAGCCCGATGTTGACCAACTGCCCCGGGTCGGTAGCCAACGCATGTGCTTGGGACAGATCGAAAGAAGCTCGGCAGGGGTGAGGAGACGCTTCATCCCAAGCTTATATCGGTGAATTTCCGGTTCAGGCTTGGTGACCGCAACCGATGGTATTTCAGCGACATATGCTTCCGATGTGATCAAGACGGGCGCGAACAAGCTGCTACTCGACCGAGTGCCCGCTTGCAAGGCGCTCGAAACAGATCCTATGCTGCTGTTCGTGATAGCCATCGAGCAGATCGGCGGTGATACGACCGAATGGCTATCCAACAGATCTTCGGAACCCTCGTGATGGAAAACGAAGTTGCATGGCTGGATGAGATCAGAAATGCATCCGATCACAACGATCCCAGTCTGACAGCGAAATCGCGGTCGGCGATAAGGGGGTTGGGCAAATGAGTAAGTTGCTGTGCTCCAAGCTGAATCGCCTGCGCGAACGCACCGATCAGCTTTATCCGTCGCGCATGCGGGGATTCGGATACTCAGCCAACACTTGAAAAAGTGCAGCAGCTTCGACTGGTATTCTCAGTAGGAGGCGTCGAGCAGGCGGCAGGAGGAAAGGCGGCAGCAATTGCTTCCCGAGATGGTCGTCAGGGCTCCAGACTTCATTCTCAAGACCAGCTGATCATTTCCATCCTTAGTTGAGCGATCCAATCCGCCCAATTTCGGTGTTTCTCACCCCTGGCAGATGAATACCTCTCGCAGCCACCACCAAACCGACCCGATTTCGGACCTGCAGCTTCTGCATAAGAAGGGTCATGTAGTGTTTGACGGTCTTTTCACTAATATGAAGCTGCTCCGCCATCTCCCGATTAGTGCGGCTATCCAGCAGGAGGGTGATGATTTGCTCCTCACGTTTGCTGAGCTTGATCCTGGCGCCAGCGGGATTGGTCAGAGCGGCGATGACCTTGGTTGCAAACCCTTGGGTGATATAAGTTTCGCCCAAGAGAACAGCGTCGATGGCGTCAGTCAAACTGTCAAGGGAGCTTCCTTTGAGGACATAGCCACTCGCTCCAGCTTGAAGTGCTTCAATCGCGTGATTTATCCCAGAAGATGCGGTGAACGCGACGATCTTCGTCTCTGGAACTGCTTTCCGTATCTTTCCAATGCAGTCGAAAGCATTTCCAGGCATGTTTAGATCTAGAACCATTACATCCGGGTTTTGAACCAAGGCAATATCCAGCGCCTCGTCACAGCAACCTCCTGTAGCTACGACTTTATATCCGCTCTTTCGGGCAAAGATTGCTTTCAATCCCTCCAGAAGAGTCGGATGGTCATCGACGAACGCAACTGACACAGCGCTCATTTGACACACTCCCACCCAGAAATTGAACGCTACCTCACACCTCAGGTTGTGTAAATAACGTTGTTAACGTCTGGTTAATCGGCTCCCCGTTCGCTCCGTTGACTTGCCATATCTGGTTTGGCTGGTCCGCCGAGGCCCTCACTCTCAGCTTGACCGGTGTGATGGATATCGGTCTGAACCTGCCTGTCTGCCCTCTCTAGGGGTAGCGATATCGACACCAGGGTTCCCGTCTCGGTTGACGTTATTCGGACAGTCCCACCAAAGGCCTGCACCCGATTGCGAATTCCACGGTGGCCCAGCTTCGTATGGTCCGTTGTCGCATTTTCCACCTTAGAGAATTGACCACCTTGGTCGCTGATGAGCAGCCAAAGATGGCCACCTTTCAAGCGCGCCTGCACCTTCTGTCCGACGCCACCGGCATGACGGAAGGCATTGGTCAATGACTCCTGCAATATCCGATAAACACATATCTTCATTGCTTCGGGGAGTTGTTGAGGAAGTTCGCCCAAAACCAACTCGACGTCGGTGCCTGTCATGTTCTCATGCCTACCCTTGGCCAGCTCGATCACTTGCCGCGGAGACAGTTCGTTGAGCTCTGGCAGGACAAGACCCGTCGAAAGATGACGCAATTCCTCGATGGATTCCGAAATTGTCTTCGTTGCTTCATTCAGATGATCCTGCAAGGCAGCAGTCCTCGCAGATTTTCGTCTCCACATGCCGGCGATCTCGTCGAGACGAAACCGTGCAAGCGTCAGGACTTGTATCGGACCATCGTGAATATCGGAACCGATGCGCCCGAGAAGTTCTTCGTTAGCCTCTGTTGCGTCCAGTCGTAGTTGCTCGTTTTGCGTAGCCATCTTTTGAGCTTCGCCAATACGTTCCTTCAATTCGGACCGCTGGCGAGCAATAATGAAGCTGCCGCGCCGAACGATAAGATACAGAAAAGTAAGCATCAGCATGGTCGTCAGGCAAACAACGAGCCATGTCAAAAACATGCTGGATCTGAGCTGCGCATCGAGCGTTTCAGCGTCTTCGTATATCTCGCCGACGGCGATGACTTCGTCCGTTCCGCTTTTGCGGAGAGGTGTGTAGACCTCGATCAGGGATTTGTTCAAGCTTTGTTCGTATGCGCTTTCGGAACTGACCATGTCCTCGAACTCGGCAACGATCTTGCCACTCGCGGCCTTCGCGACATCGGTTGAGACGAAATGCTGCCCGATGACATCTTTGGCGATGCTGCTGTAGATCACCACGCCGTCCGGTCGCCATATCTTGACCGAAACGATGTTTTTGGCCAGCGGAGTGTCAACAAACAAGCTGTCGAGCCGGTTCTGGTTTTCCTGAGGCATAGTCCCATCGGGGCGGAGATTCTGCACCTCGGCTTCAAGGAATCCCATCATGAAATCGGATCCACCCGCGCCTGAGGTTGCAAGAACGCTACGGGTGATCTGGTGATTTACCCAAGTTCCCAGAACCGCCATGGAAATGCAAAGCACAATGGCTGCAACGATGAGAAACTGGGTGGAAAGGCTAAGATTGTAACGCCACTTCATCTCGAGACCTTAGTGCAAGTGGGACAGGTGCCGAAGGTCTGAAGGTCGGCCCGATAGAACGTCTCAAATATAGATCGACTTCTTATCGTTACATCAAATGAATTCACGAGCCATGATCCAACATCACAGAAATGTCTTTCCAGTTGGAGGATTTTCGCCATGGCTGTCAAACTTAACAAACACGATCTCGATTTCGTCCTCAACCAAATCAAGATCGCTGAAGCACATGTTGCGGGAACGCCACTGACACAGCTTATCGCGCAGCCGCACCTGCCATATGGCCTGCGGACTGTGGACGGTAGCTACAACAATCTGATCGAGGGGCGGGAACTCTGGGGTGCATCGGACCAGATTATGCCGCGCATGCTGGGCGTGAGCTGGTCAAACGAGAACGACGAGGATGGCGTCGACATCAACGGACCCGATGGCGCCCCGGGATCGCCCAACGACCCAGCCGATGACATCACGAACACCGACTACGGGACGCCCACTCATGTGGTCGACAGCGATCCCCGCATCATCACAAACCTTATCGTCGACCAGACGCTGAAGAACCCAGCCGCCATCATGGCGGCGCTGAAGTTCGCCGAATATGGCGGCGATATGCTTGATGCGGTCAGTGCGGTTCAGTCGCTCTATCAAGACTACTTGGCGGCCGTCGCCGCGCCTGTTGCCGCTGCGCTCGCAGATCTGCCACCCGGTGCCACCGCTGCCGAGAAGCAGGCCGCGACCAACGCGGCCAGCGAGCCCTTCAAGGCCGTTCTCGATGCGGCACTCCTTGATGACTATGGTATCGAAGTGGACGGCAATACCGTCCTCATTCCGAACGTTGCTCCGGACGAAGGACTGTCTGCGCCCTTTAACGGTTGGATGACCTTCTTCGGCCAATTTTTTGACCATGGTCTCGACCTCATTCACAAGGGCGAGAACGGAACAGTATGGGTGCCCCTGGCAGCGGATGATCCGCTCAGGACCCATGGGCCAGACGGCATCGCCGGTTCGGGTGACGAAGTGCCACCGCACCTGGCCTTCATGGCGATTACACGCCTGAAGCCGGAGGAGGGTCCGGACGGAACGCCAGAGGCGGTGAACAAGACCACGCCCTTTGTCGACCAGAATCAGACTTACACGTCGCACCCGTCGCATCAGGTCTTCCTGCGTGAATACGAGATGGTGGCCAACAAGCCCATGGCGACGGGCCGCCTGCTGGAAGGAGAAAAAGGGCTCGCTACCTGGGCTGACGTCAAGCAGCAGGCCAGTGAAAAGCTCGGCATCACGCTCACGGACTACGACATCATCGGGGTGCCCCTGCTGCGCACCGACGCCTATGGCGAGTTCATCCGCGATGCGAACGGCTATCCGCAGGTTGTCTACAATGTCGGGCCTGACGGCATACCGAATACCAGCGACGACCTCACGGCAAGCGGAACGTCCGCGGCGCCGCTCGACCTCACGACGCTGAACGGCGGACTGGGTCCGGTTCGCACCTCGCACCAATTCCTCGACGACATCGCGCACAACGCCAATCCGTTCGCCACTATCAATGGCCAGCCCGCGATCCTGCAGCCCGACATCAACACAGAGACGGACCCGCTCGGCAATCCAATCCCTGCAAACCCGGATCTCAATCCTGCCTACGACAACGAACTCCTGGACCGGCACTTCATCACCGGCGATGGCCGCGGCAACGAGAATGTTGCCCTTACCACTGTCCACCATGTCTTCCACTCCGAGCACAACCGCCAGACTGCAACGCAGAAGCTTGAGATTCTCCAGACAGGAGATCTCGATTTCATAAACGAGTGGATGCGCGGCCACGGTGATCCGGCCGCTACCGGCCAGAACCTGACAGAATCGCAGCTCGACGCGCTGCTCGCAATGGACACGGCGGCCCTCTACAACTTGCTCGCCGGCAACAACACGCTCGATGGCGTGGTCCTTCCCTGGGACGGTGAACGCATCTTCCAGGCGGCACGTTTCGCGACCGAAATGCAATACCAGCACCTCGTCTTCGAGGAGTTCGGCCGCAAGGTTCAGCCAAACATCGACCTGTTCGTATTCAACACGATCACCGACGTTAATCCAGCGATCTTCGCCGAGTTCGCACACACGGTGTATCGCTTCGGCCACTCGATGCTGACGGATCAGATCAAGCTGCTGCCGGTGGATGCAGCCGGCAATCCGGTTGACGCCGACGGTAACCCAGTCGATCTCACCGCTTGGGACGCCATCGATGTCGGGCTCATCGAGGCATTCCTCAATCCCGTCCTCTACGACAGTTTGGGGGTCTCGCACGAACAGGCCGCAGGCGCGATCGTCCGTGGCATGACTTACGTACACGGGAATGCGATCGATGAGTTCGTCACCGAGTCGCTCCGCAACAACCTGCTCGGCTTGCCGCTGGACCTTGCGGCAATCAATATCGCCCGCGGTCGCGATGCCGGCATTCCGAGCCTCAACGAAGCACGGGCCCAGCTTCATGCAGCCAGCAACTCCACCTGGCTGAAGCCATACGAAAGCTGGGCAGACTTCGCTGCCAACCTCAAGACGCCGGCCTCCATCGTCAACTTCATCGCGGCCTATGGGCTGCACGACGCCATCACCGAGGCCACCACGCTCGCCGAAAAACGTGAGGCGGCGATGCTTCTCGTGCTCGGTGACGGAGATGATTCCGACGGCGTGACGATCAATGGCAAGACCTACACCGATCGGGTGGATTTCCTAAACAGCTCCGGAACGTGGACGGCCGCCAATAGCGGCCTCAACACCGTTGATCTGTGGATCGGTGGTCTGGCTGAAAGGGTCATGCCTTTCGGCGGCATGCTCGGGTCAACCTTCAACGCGGTCTTCGAACTGCAGATGGAAAACCTGCAGGAGGGGGACCGCTTCTACTACCTATCGCGGACGCAAGGGCTGAACCTCCTGAACGAACTCGAGAACAACGCGTTCGCCAAACTCATCATGGCCAATACTGACCTGGCCGAGCCTGGCGCGGACGGGATTCGCGGGACCGACGACGATGTGATCAAGCACCATATCGGCATCGATTCGTTTGCCCGCTATGACGGAGTGCTCGAAGTCGATCCGCTTGCGCAGATCGCGGCAGACAATGCTTGGGGCACCAACGATCCATTCCTGGAGGCCCTCCGCGCCAAAGTGCTCCGGAACGATCCGACCACCCTCGGGCCCGACACCCACTATCTCCGCTTTACGGGCGGCGAGCACATGGTGATGGGCGGAACGGACCAGGCCGACACCATTATCGGTGGTGACGGCGACGATGGCATTTGGGGCGGCGCAGGCGACGACCGCATTGAGAGCGGTCACGGCGTTGACCTCGTCAGTGCCGGTGCCGGTGACGACATCATAACCGACAGCGGCGACACTGGCGACTTCCTCAAGGGCGAGAGCGGCGACGACGTCATGGCCAATTCCAATGGCCTGGACGTGATGATGGGTGGCGACGGCAAGGACGTCTTCCTGGTCGGAGTCGATGCTACCGAAGTATTCGGCGGCGAGGGCGACGACTTCATGCTTGGTGGCCTCGACCACGACTTCCTGCTCGGCAACGAGGGCGATGACTGGATGGAGGGCGGCGACGGCTTCGACGTCCTCAACGGTGACAACTCGGAGCTGTTCTTCAACTCCACCATCCTTGGACACGATGTGCTGATCGCCGGCGAGAACGAGAACGATTTCGACGCAGAGTCTGGCGACGACATCATGGTGCAGGGCGAGAGCGTCATGCGCAACGAAGGCATGTATGGCTTCGACTGGGCCATCTACAAGGGTAGTGGCATTGCGGCCGATGCAGACATGCGGATCCCGTTCTTTACCACGGTAGCCGACGACATCCTGCGCGACCGTTTCGACCAGACTGAGGCAATCTCAGGTTCGGACCATAACGATGTTATCCGTGGCGATGACCGCGGTAGCCAAGAGGAGATTGAGCTTGAGCTCAGCCTCGTGAACCACGAGCTGACCCAGGCCGGACTCAACCGCATCGACGGGCTGCGCGAACTGCTCGACCTGCCGGACTACACGCCGCCCAGCCCCGACACTGACCTCGAAAAGGTCGTAGCCTGGACAGGTGGCAACCTGCTGATCGGCGGCGATGGCGGCGACCTGATCGAAGGCCGTGGGGGCTATGACTTCATCCATGGCGATGCTTGGCTCAACGTGCGCATTCGCATCACTGGCAACGGGCAGGACAACACAGCCGGGAACGAGATCGCCACTGTCGATACACTCAAGCACGTCTTCGTTGAAGGTGACGTGGACAGCGACGGGACGGCAATACCTGAAGCCTGGCACAATAAGTCGCTCAGTGAGCTGCTGCTGGCCCGGGTTATCCGGCCGAATCAGCTCCACATCGTGCGGGAGGTGAAATACGACGAGGATCCGAGCAACGACACCGATACGGCGATATTCGCTGGCAACCGCGATTGGTATGAGATCACCCATGTCGGTGACAAGACGCTCGTGGCGCGCCGCGAGATGGAGGAGGTCGATCCGCAGATCGACGAAGGTGTCGACACGCTCGTTGGCATCGAACGGATTCTGTTTGCCGATGGCATCTACACCATACGACAGACCGGCAACCACGACCCGGTGGGACGCCTCACGATCACAGGCCTGCCAGCCAAAGAGGGCGTCGAACTCACGGTCAGCGCTAGCGGGATCAGTGATATCAACAACCCCGATGGCACTGTGCTGCCAGGCCAGGTCGTCTATCGCTGGCAGATCGAACGCAATGACGGCACCGGTGACTACATCAATATCCCCGGTGCGTCGGGCGATAGCTTCACCCCGACCGACGAACATGTCGGCCTGCGCATCCGCGTCCTCGGCACCTATACCGATGGGGGCGGCGTGCTAGAGGTGGTCTCGTCCTATCCGACGGACCCTGTCAACAACGTCGATGGGGACCCGGTGGGCGATGTTCTGCTAAGCGACCTCACGCCAACTGAGGGCCGGCCGTTGACTGCGACCGCTGCATTCAGCGACCCGGACGGCATCACCGATGCCTTCGAAGAGGGGCTTCTCACCTATCAGTGGGAATACTCCACGGACGATGGCGACAATTGGGACAGCGTTCCGGCAGCGAACGGCGGCAATAACCGCACACTGGTTCCGGGCCCGGAACTGGTCAATGCCATCCTGAGAATGCGGATCGACTACACTGACGATGGCGGCTCGCCCGAGCAGGTAATCTCCGCCAAGACCGGGGTCGTCGGCAACCTTATCCAGGTCGATCTGCCGTTGATCGACGGGGCAACGGGAGATCTGGAGGGCGGCACCAATGCTGGCGACGATATCGTCCTGGCCGGGGGCGCTCCAAATACCATCTTCGGTGGACTGGGTGACGACAGCCTGCATGGCGGTGCTGGCGCCGACGAGCTCAACGGCGAGGCCGGCAACGACACGCTGAATGGCGGTGTGGGCGACGACGTGCTGCAGGGCGGGATCGGCAACGACATCCTCATCTATGGCAACGGCGAAGGCTCGGATACCATCGACGGAGGCGATGGCTCGGATACCCTGAGGATCGTCGAAGGCGTATTTGGTGCCGACGATGCCGTGACCGTCGAGTTCACTTCGGGCGTCATCTCCTCGGTCAACGGAGCCGCCACGGTCCAGAATGTGGAAGGAGCCGAACTTCACCTTGATGGCGGCAACGATACGCTGACCTATCAGTCCAGCCAGGATGTCTCGGTAAATCTTCTGTCCGGTGCTGCGACTGGCTTCTCATTCATCCGGGGCGTCGAGAACGTCACCAGCGGCGCCGGCAATGACACGCTCCTCGGCAACAGCGTGGCCAACACCTTCTCGGGCGGCGAGGGAGATGACGACCTCCGCGGCGGTTTTGGCAACGACACTCTGAACGGTGACGGTGGCAATGACAGCCTCTACGGCCAGGAGGGCGACGACCTCCTCGAAGGCGGTGACGGCAATGACCGCATCGACGGTGGCGTGGGACGCGACACGGCATCCTATGCAGCCGCTGCCGCTGCCGTGACGGTATCCCTGGCAGGGACCCTGACACGCGCCAGCTTTGAGGAGCAGGAGACTGGCGGGGCCGGTGATGATCGCTTGATCAGCATCGAGAACCTGACCGGCAGTGCCTTCGACGATACCCTGACCGGCGACGCGGGAGACAATGTCATCGATGGCGGGGCTGGTGCCGATGCCATGGACGGAGCCGCAGGCGACGACACCTATGTCGTCGACAACGGCGGCGACACCATCGCTGATGCCAGTGGCATTGATACGGTTCGCACCGCACTTGATGGCTACGCGCTGGATGGGGATGTCGAGAACCTGGTCCTGACAGGCGACGCGGCCATCAACGGCATCGGCAATGGTCTCGACAACGCGATCACCGGAAACTCTGCCAACAATACGCTGAATGGCGCTGGTGGCACCGACACAATCGTTCTGACCGGTCCGATAGGCAATCACAGCTTCGCGCTGGCCGGAAACATCTCGGTCACCAGCGTGGATGGTGGAACCGATACACTGATCAGCATCGAGCAGGCCCGCATAGATGGCCTGGACTACACCATTGTCCCCGGCACCAACGCGACAAATGTCGGACCCGGCGCGGTGATCGGCGGCAACGGGAGGGACCTGCTGCTCGGCTTCAACAATGTCGATGAGCTTCGCGGCAACGACGGCGACGACATCCTCGTCGGGGGTGCGGGAGCCGACACCATGTTCGGTGGCTCCGGCAATGACCTCTACCGAGTGCAGCAGGGCGGTGACCTAGTCACCGAAGAGGTCGGTGAGGGCATCGACACGATCTATTCGGATGTCACCCGCAATCTTAACAACGCCGCGCATGCTGTTGGTGAAGTCGAGAACGTGGTGCTGATAGGTGCAAACGGAACTGAGAACATCAACGCCACGGGCAACGCGCTGAACAATGTGCTCACGGGCAATGCCGGTAACAACACGCTAAACGGCAACAACGGCAACGACACGCTGATCGGCAACGACGGTGACGATACCCTCAACGGAGGCAACCATGACGACGTCCTGGATGGCGGGGCCGGAGCGGATACGCTTAACGGCGGTGCCGGCAACGACACTGCAATCTTCGCCGGCTTAGCGGGCGACTATGCTTTCGGCGTCGACGGGCTGGGTAACCGCATTGTGACGCACCTGGAAACGGGTGAAGTAGATACGCTCATCGGCATCGAGAAAATACAGTTCGGCAGTGGCCAGGTCCTGACCATCGTGACCGATCCGAGCATCATCCCGACTGAATCGTCGATCATCTTCGGCACGGCCGATGGCGAAACCATTGTCGGCGGCCCGGGTGAAGACGTCATTATCGGGGGCGCCGGTGACGATATCCTCAATGGCAGCGATGTCGGCGATGGCGACGACAACGTGGCTCCCGGAACAACCGACGATGACACGTTCATCTGGTCCGTCGGTGATGGCTCCGACACCATCAACGGTGGCATGGAAGGCGCCGATGGCGACCTCTTCCAGATCATCGGCAATGAAGAACCCGAAACCTATCGCATCTACACTTACGACGAAGCAGTGGCACGGATCGGCTTTGCAGGCAGTGACGAAGCCGAGATCATAGTCACCCGCCAGGTAACCGGCGGCGACGAGACTATCATCGCCGAACTGACCGAGATCGAGGAGATCATCGTCAATGGTGCTGGCGTCAGTGGCAACGGCGCCGCGGGCAACGACACGTTCGAGATGTATGGTGACTTCTCGGTCGCCACCAGCCTGCGGCCCAATACAATCACTGTGGTGGGCACCAGCGGAGACGATACCATCGACGTGACCTCGCTGCTTTCTGCGCACCGCATTGTATTCAAGACGGGCGGCGGCAATGACACCATAATTGGCGCGCTACGACCGCAGGATGTGATCGAACTCCCTAACGGCACTACGATCGCGGACTATGAGGTTTCGATCGATGAAGACGGGCTTACCAAGCTGACGAGAGAAGGACATTCGATCACTTTCCAGTCGCATAACGGAATGCCAACGTTTGTCTTGGACGACCAAGGTGAGGAAGACGACGATGACGAGCCCGTCGACAACACGCCTCCTGTGGACGACGACGATAGTTTGCCCGAAGACGATGATGAGCAAGGTGATGATCAAGAGGACGACGACCTTGATGATGATCCAACTGCACCTTCAGGATCGGTAGGGGGCACTGCAATTGCCGATGTGCTGCTCGGCGCCGCGGGCAGCGATTCCATCATCGCGTTCGGCGGCGATGACGTGCTGCGCGGAGAGGACGGCAATGATTTCCTCTCTGGCGGTGACGGTCGCGACATGGCGTTCGGCGGTGCTGGCAACGACGACATCCTCGGCGGCGCTGGAGCCGACATGCTTTATGGCGATGGCGGCGACGACCGCATCTTCGGCGACGACGGCGACGATCTGATCGATGCCGGCACGGGCAACGATCAGGTTCAGGGAGGCGCCGGCAACGACACGTTCCTTGCGGCTGCTGGAGACGGCAACGACATTTTCCGGGGAGACGGTATGGTGGCATCCTGCGACGATGGCACCGATACACTGGACATGTCGGCGATCACAGCGAACGCGACTGTCGACCTTGGAACGGGCCTCGGCGGTCGCGGCAGCGCCTTGTCGAGCCAGTCAGGCAATGACGTGTTGTGGGGAGTCGAGAATATCGTCACCGGTTCCGGCAATGACGTGATCACTGCCAGCCGAGCGATCAATGTCATGGACGGTGGTGCGGGCAATGACACGTTCCGTTTCCTGGCGAGCGCGGATGCCCACGGCGACACCATCGTGGGCTTCCAGCCAGGTGACCGGATCGACCTCTCGGCGATCGACGCGGATGTCGGCTCGGCCAACCATCAGTTCACGCTGGTTACCGGGACCGGCTTCAATGCAGCCGGGGCTCTGAAGGTCACACATGAAAACGTTGCTGGCGAGGACTTTACCCTGGTTGAAGGCAACACGAACGGAGGTAGCGATGCCGAGTTCACCATCAGGATCAAGGGTAATCATACGCTGACGGCGAACGACTTCGACCTTTGACCGGCCTTGAGGAGCGGCCGGGGTCGCTTCTCGCAGGCAAGGCGCGCGCCGGTCGCAGCCGGCGCGCCTCCAGGGTAACGACGGGTGGTGCGTATTATGGCTACAGGCAAGGGCTTCAAGGGGAAGTCTGGCAGAAGCCAGGCAACCGACATCACGCAGGGCTTTCGGGGCATCGCGATCTTCCTGTTTTCCCTTTCAGGCGTGATCAACGTTCTGGCTCTGACCGGGTCGATCTACATGCTGCAGATCTACGACCGGGCCCTGACCAGCGGCAGCGTTCCGACATTGCTGGCGCTCTCGCTCCTGGCAGTTGGGCTCTACCTGTTCCAGGGCATCTTCGACATCATTCGCTCACAAGTTCTCGTTCGCGTCGGAGGACGGCTCGACCGAAAGATTGCGCCGATGGCGCACCGCGTTTCGATCGACATGCCGCGCTTCGGCTTCTCGACGTCGGAAGCCCTTGAACGCGGACGCGACGTGGACACGGTGCGAAGCTTTCTCGGAAGTCAGGGGCCGGTCGCACTCTTCGATCTGCCCTGGATGCCGCTTTACGTGCTATTCGTCTATATGTTGCATCCGTATCTGGGGGCATTGACGCTTGGTGGTGTGGTCGTCCTTACGCTTTTGACGATCGCGACGGAACTGATGACGCGCGGGCGCGCGGCAGAGGCGCACAAGGCCGCAATCGTCCGCAACCAGATCGCCGATTCCAACGCCCGCAATGCTGAAGTTATCAAGGCTATGGGATTCGCTGGTCGCGCAGTCGCTCGCTTCACGCGAGCCAATGCGGAGCACCTGTCGCTGCAGACGGGCACCAGTGACGTCAGCGGCACGCTCGGTGCGATTTCGCGGGTGCTTCGGATGCTACTTCAGTCGGCGATCCTGGGGTTGGGTGCTTTCCTGACGATAAATGGCGACCTTTCGGCGGGCGCTATCATAGCGGCTTCTGTTGCATCGACGCGGGCGCTGGCCCCGGTAGACCTGGCGATCGGCAACTGGAAGAACGTCGTGCAGGCGCGCAGTGCCTGGCGCAGGCTGAAGGAGACTGCCATCGCGCTTGGCAAGGCGCCGGAGCCAATGGAACTGCCTGCGCCTACGCGCAGCCTGAAGGTCGAGAAGTTGACCGTTGCCGCTCCTGCGTCGGGCCGCGTTCTCCTGAGCGAAGCGGACCTTCAGCTCGAGGCGGGACAGGCGCTGGGCGTCATCGGACCTTCGGGCGGCGGCAAGACGACGCTGGTGCGAGCGATCACCGGCATCTGGCCATCGCTGCGCGGCAGCGTAAGGCTCGATGATGCAGAACTGTCTCAGTGGCGCGACGAGTTCCTTGGCTGTCATATCGGTTATCTGCCGCAGGAGGTCGCCTTGCTAGACGGAACGATCGGCGAAAATATCTGCCGCTTCGATCCTGACGCGGAACCGCGTGCCATCGTGGACGCTGCGCGTGCGGCTGGTGTGCACGAAATGATCGTGCGCCTGCCGGACGGATATCACACGCAGCTCGGCTCACAGGGCATGGCGCTTTCGGCCGGCCAACGTCAACGGGTCGGATTGGCACGAGCACTCTATGGAAATCCCTTTCTTGTAGTCATGGACGAGCCGAACTCGAACCTTGATGCAGAGGGGGAGGCCGCCCTGACAACGGCGATCGTGGCGATCCGAGCTCGTGGCGGGATCGCCGTCGTGGTTGCACACCGCCCGAGCGCCCTGTCAGCGGTTGACCTCGTTGCTGTCGTGCAGAACGGCAAGGTGACCGCGTTTGGACCCAAAAACACGATTGTTCAGACACCACCGCAGCAGGAGATGGAGAACCCGGCGAAGACCGATCGGCCTGCTCGTTCGCGCATCAAAGCCAGGGTTTCGGCATGATCATTGATGTAAAGGCTACCCGCAGCGATCCGGAGCAATTACCGCATCAGCCGTATCGGTTTGGCAACGAACCCAAGCCATCTAGTTGGCCGCTCGCGCTCGCCGCGCTAATGACCGGTTTTCTGCTCTACCTGAAATCCATGCTTGGCGGCGCGGATGCCGAAGCTGAGGCGCGTCCTGAACCTTTGCGACCAAGGGATGGGGAAGAAGCCAGCCAGCCGATACATCTTGTAAACGAGCAAGGTGGCGCGGCTGTTGGCTACGGCGATGAGGCTAGTGAGGGCGAACAGGCACCGCAGGGCTCGGGCGGTGGCCGATTTGTCGAACTGCGCCAGCCCGCATCGTTCGAGGCCATCATGGGGCCTGAATTCGAGTCGCTCGACTTCAGCGCTTTCGGTCCGATGGTCGCGGGACCATTCAATTTCTCGGGCGTATTCTTGCCGGCGAACGACAATGCCGCATTGGCCGGTTCCGGCACAGGTGGCGACGGAGGCGTTGGCGTGGGAGCCGGCGATCCGGACAATGGCGGTCCGAGCCATGACCCTGATGATGATGGTGACGATGACCATACCCAGCCCAACCGCGCGCCGCGCCTCAATGGTCCAGTCTATCTTGCCGACGTAGCTGGTTGTGCGATCACGCTGATTGCGCTTTCCGATCTGCTGGCAAATGCGGTCGATCCTGACGACGATGCGCTTTCGATCCGCAACCTGACTGTATCGTCGGGAACCTTAAGCCAGTCACGGGATGGCTGGCTTTTCGATGCCGCCGGTCTTGGTCCGATCACCATTACCTACGAAATCACGGACGGAAAAATCGCGATTACGCAGACCGCCCATTTTGAAGTGGTCCGCAACAGCGTATCCGGCACGCCGGGCAACGATCTGCTTACAGGCGGCGAATGTGGTGACGATATCGCGTCTGGCGACGGTGATGACAACATCGACGCACGCGCCGGCAACGACACGATTGAAGCCGGCATGGGCAAAGATCACATCGTCGCAGGGCCTGGCGACGATGCGGTTTTCGCGGGGGATGGCGATGACATCGTCTTTGGCGGCGCCGGCAATGACTGGATTTCCGGTGGCGTCGGGGATGATCGGCTATTCGGCGAGGCCGGCGACGACACGCTCTGTGGCGATGAGGGTAACGATCGGCTGTCGGGTGGCGAAGGGAGTGACCTTCTATTTGGTGGTAACGGCAACGACACGCTAGCCGGTGAAGAGGGGCACGATCGCCTGTTTGGCGAAAACGGTGACGACGTTGCTTTTGGCGGGGCTGGCGAAGACATCCTGATGGGTGACGATGGAGAGGACATTCTTCACGGAGGCGATGGCAACGACACGCTTTCCGGAGGAGTTGGTGCCGACGAAGTATTTGCCGATGGTGGAAACGATACCGTGTTTGGCAATGCCGATGGTGCAGACGACCTCTATGACGGTGGCATCGGCATCGACACCTTGGACTACTCCGTTGCGACGAATGGCATCATCTTCGATCTCACAGCCGGAATGGCCTCCAGCATCGAGGTTGGAGATGACGATTTCACAAACTTCGAACTGTTCGTCGGCGGGTCGGGCAATGACCATTTCAAGATCGACGGTCCAGGCGGCACGGCGTTTCATGGCGGCGGCGGCGATGATCTGTTCGAATTTTCGGTCCTTTCCGCTGATAGTCAGCGCGTAGCCTACGAGATACTCGATTTCATGGCTGGCGACCGCATCCGGGTGTCTCGCTACGAGATATTCGAAGAGGTGCTCGACAGCCTCGAGGATCAGTTTGAGGACATCTATGGCGATGATGTCGATGATGACGACTTGCCAATCTTGATCACCCACACGCGTTCGGGCGAGATCCGTGAAACCCTGATCGAGGCGGATCTCAACAACGACAATCACTACGAACTGGCGATCACCATTTATTGCGACAACCAGGTCAGCGTTACAGAAACTGCTCAGAGCGAGGCCGTGATATGAACGCAGGGCAGACTCCCATTAGGTCCAATAGCGAATTTCAAGAAGATGACGGTCGGTTCCGCATCGGTGGGCGTGTCGTCGTTGGGCTTGCGTTCGGCATCCTGCTTCTTGCAGGCGTGGGCGGCTGGGCTGCGACTGCCGAGCTCAAAGGCGCAATTATCGCCAGCGGCGCAGTCAAGGTCGATCGCGACCTCAAGACCATCCAGCATCGCGATGGTGGTATTGTCAGCGAGATCGCAGTTCGAGAGGGCGATGCGGTTGCGGCGGGCCAGATTTTGGTGCGACTTGACGATGCACAGACGAAGGCAGAGCTCTCGATCGTGCGCGCACAACTTGCCGAACTGTCGATCAAGAAGGCAAGGCTGCTTGCAGAGCGCGATGATATAGAATCCTTGGAACTGCCCATTCTCCCCGACGACGCTGGCGCGCATATCGCCGATGTGATCCGCGGAGAGAGCAGGCTTCTTGAGGGAAACAGGCGCAACAGAAAATCACAGATCGATCAGCTGGTGCTAAGCATTGAACAGCTCGGGGAAGAGATCAGCGGCCTTCAGGAGCAGCAAGCCGCAAAAGCGCGCGAGATCGAGCTCGTACAAGGCGAGCATGACAAGATCAAGGGCCTTGCGGAACAGCGACTGATCGAGGGAACGCGCCTCTACACATCTAACAGGGAGCTTGCCCGCCTGACTGGTGAAGAGGCCGAGATTGAAGCCGGCGTTGCCCGCGCAAAGGTTCGGATCAGCGAGATAAGGCTTCAGATCATAGCGGTCGACGAGGCAGCAAGGACGGAGGCCCAACGCGAATTGTCCGTGGTTGAGCCAAAACTTGCCGAGCTCAAGGAACGCGCTGCCGCAATCGAAGACCGGCTCCATAGGACGGACATACGCGCACCTATCGCCGGCGTTATCAACGAACTCGCTGTTAATACGCTCGGTGGTGTCATCACGCCGGCAGAAAAGATTGTTTCCATTGTCCCGGAGAATGCCGAACTGAAGATAGAAGCTAAGCTTGCGCCGACAGACATCGATCAGATCCATATCGGTCAAGCTGCGAAACTTCGCTTCTCGGCGTTCAATCAGCGCACGACACCTGAATTGGATGGTAAGGTTGTTTACGTATCCGCCGCGACCTCGACGGACCCTGAGACCGGACAACCACATTACCTTGCTGAAATAAGGGTGACAGAACAGGAAATGACGAGGCTAGGAGGCAATGCCCTTCGGCCTGGAATGCCCCTGGAGGTCTTTATCGCAACTGAAGACCGCACCGCGATATCATATCTGGCCAAGCCACTGCTCGATCAGTTCCAGAGAGCGTTACGAGAGCAATAGCGATGATGCATCGCTGCGCTGGTCGTAGTGAGTTGGTGCACTAGCTCAAGCTAGCGTCTATTGGTCCCGATCTACCTGGCTGGAGCCTACCAGACGTCCGCAATCCATCATCGCTGCTGAACTTCCTTCTCTGCATTCCCGCTCCCCAGTTCCGTTAAACACCTTATTTCGGTGTCCACGAAACCGGCAGCAGGTCAGTCCGCGCCTTGGCCGCTTGGTGACCCCGGAGACGACGCGGCATCTGCAGGATATGTTGCGCGAAGAAGGAGAGCCCGTCTCTGGTGGGACAATGACGCCATGGCGGCAAATGATGAGACGCGATGGTGTAGGGTCGACAGCCCCAAAAGCAGACGGCGCGGCGCTTGGGCATAGCTTTTGTTCAGGGTGAATGCCTCTGACTAGGGGCCAATAGCGCTTTAACCCACGATCTCGCATGCGAACATAGTCGGAACATCCGGTGTGCATCTCGGTGTGCATTTGGGTCACGAAATGCACACCGAGACCCCATTTGTTCCCTTTTCACCGAAACCCGTTATTTTCGCCCTTGCGCTCAAACGCCCACTCTTCTAAGGCTCTCCGCGGTCCGGAGTGTAGCGCAGCCCGGTAGCGCACTTGACTGGGGGTCAAGGGGTCGTGGGTTCGAATCCCGCCACTCCGACCATCAACTATCCTGATCCCCATCATCTCAGACAATCGGACTAAGCAGCAGGTGCCGTGCTTGGGTCAACTGCGACCAAGCGTTGTCACGCCGGTGGTTCTTTGCCGTACCCGGGCGATCAGTAGTCGGCTCCTGATACCTTGCCTGCTGGAATTCAGGTAGGGCAGGTGGGCTCTGCGTCCTGTTCATGTGGACGGCAAACGCTTTGGTGGGCGATGCAGGGATTGAACCTGCGACCCCACCCGTGTGAAGGGTGTGCTCTCCCGCTGAGCTAATCGCCCGCATATGACTTCTGGCCAAAGCGAAGCGCGATATAGTCCGCAGCCGTCTTTGAAGTCAAGAACGCAAACCACCGGCAGAGGCCACGAGTTCGACCGCCAACGAAACGGTCAGCTCGTCGAAATGCGAGATGATCCGGGACGGTTCGAATTCGCGCACGTGCCTATCCGTATAGCCAAAGTCGACTGCGACAACGGGTATTCCCGCCGCCTTGGCCGTGTCTATGTCCGTTCGGGAGTCGCCGATCATCACCGCTGAAGAGGCATCGCCGCCAGCCAGAGCGATCGTCTCCGTGAGATGTCGCGGGTCCGGTTTCCTGAAGGCGAAGGTGTCCTGTCCGCATATCGCGGAGAAGTACGTGTTCAGACCTACGCCCTGAAGCAGACGGTTTGAAAGCTCCTCTGTCTTGTTCGTGCAGACCGCGAGACGAAAGTTGGCTGCGCGGAACCGTTCCAGCGCCTCGACAACGCCGGGATAGGGTTTCGACAAGCCCGGAATGTTCGCTCCATAATGTTCCAGGAACAGCGCGAAAAGCCTGTCGTGTTCTTCGGAAGACAGGGGCTGTCGTTGCGCCTGGTATGCGCGCTCGATCATGACGCGTCCGCCGTGGCCGACGAAGCTGCGGAAACCCGCCCCGTCCGTTTGGGCTGCGCCGCCGGCCTGCAGCGTGTGATTCAGGCTGGCGAGCAGATCCGGTGCGGTATCGACCAATGTCCCGTCGAGATCGAAAACGATTGTCGGCTGGCTCATGCCCTGCTGCCCTCATGCTTTCGTTGCTGCTGCCGATATCCTGCTAAGTGGCGACATGCAACCGAGGCAGCCCGGTTTGCCTCTTGCTGCAAAGATGCTAGGAGCGCGGCTCGACAACGGACTTACGCATGGAACAGAAAGCACTCAAGATCGAGGCGGCGCGCGCCGCGCTGGGCCACGTCGAGGATGGGATGCGGCTTGGCATCGGGACTGGTAGCACCGCTGCTGAGTTCGTCAAGCTCCTGGCCGAGAAGGTGGCTGCTGGAATGCGTGTGATTGGTGTGCCGACGTCCGAGCGTACGGCAGCGCAGTGCCTCGAACTGGGGATACCTCTTTCGACGCTCGATGAGACGCCCGAACTCGACCTGACGATTGACGGGGCAGACGAGTTCGATCGTCACCTCGATCTCATCAAGGGAGGTGGCGGCGCCTTGCTGCGCGAAAAGATTGTGGCCGCGGCATCTGCCCGGATGATCGTGATTGCCGATGAGAGCAAGCGTGTCGATACGCTTGGCCGCTTCCCCTTACCCATTGAAGTGAACAGGTTCGGGTTTAAGGCGACCGTATTGGCGATCGGCCGGGCCGCTGACCAGCTTGGCCTGTCCGGGCCGGTCACATTGCGGATGACGGACGAACATCCTTTTGTTACAGACGGCGGGCATTTGATCTTGGATGCATCTTTTGGCCGCATTCCGGATACAAGAGCGCTGTCCAGTGCCTTGCACGCTATTCCAGGGGTTGTCGAGCATGGATTGTTTCTGGATATGGCAAGGCTGGTGATCGTTGCCGGCCAGCATGGTGTCGAGTCGGTTCATGCAGACCAGGAAATCTAAGGGGAGTCCCTCTGCTCATGTTTAGAAATCGCATTCGCCAGACTGTAGCGGTCTTGGCTGCTTCCACTTTCGTAGCCTTGGCTTCGCAGGCGTTTGCGCAGGAGGTGTCCGAAGCGCATCTGAAAGCAGCCCGTGCGGCGGTTGCCTCAGTAAAGGCTACCGATTCCTATGATCTGCTCCTGCCGGCCGCAGCGCAGATGCTGAAGACGGAGCTCATCCAGCAGAATCCGGACCTCACCGACGCGATCAGTTCAACGGTTGATGAAAAGGCTCTGGCGCTGGCGGCGCGACGCGCCGATCTGGAGCGTGAGGTTGCCATGATCTATGCGAGGGCCTTCTCCGAACCCGAACTGAATTCGATTTCCACTTTTTACGGCAGCGAGGCTGGCAAGAAGCTTCTGTCTCAAGGGCCGCTGATCGCCCGCGAGGTGACCCGGGCTGCCGATATATGGCAGCGCGGCATCCAGCGCGACCTGGCGACGGCGGTAGGCGAGCAACTTTCCAAGATCGTCGACGCTCAGGTCAAGGCCAACCCGGCTGCGGGCGGTGGCGAAGCTGTCCCTGCGCCGCAGGCCGAAGAGGCTGCCCCGCAGGACGAAGCACCCGCGTTGCAGGGGCTTGATCAACCCATCGAGTGACGGTGCCCGGATAGAATCGAGCTAAAGCCCGGCCAGCGGCCGGGCTTTTCTTTTGGTTCCGCGGCTCCTAAGTGTAAATTCAAAGTTATCGGGATTTTGAAGCATGCCTCACTATGATTACGACCTGTTCGTCATCGGTGGAGGCTCTGGTGGCGTACGGGCGGCACGTGTCTCCGCAGCACTTGGCAAGCGGGTCGCCGTCGCTGAAGAGTATCGCTACGGCGGCACTTGCGTCATACGTGGCTGTGTCCCAAAGAAGCTGTTTGTGTATGCCTCCCAGTTTCCCGAGCACTTTGCCGATGCGGCGGGCTATGGCTGGACCGTGCCGGAAAGCAAATTCGACTGGTCAAGGCTGGTGGCAAACAAGGACCGTGAGATCGCAAGGCTTTCCGGGCTGTATCAAAGTGGCGTCGAGAGTTCCGGCGGCGAAGCCTTCCACAGCCGCGCCACTCTGGTCGATGCGCATACGGTACGGATCGAGGCCGAAGGCCGTCACGTCACTGCCGAACACATATTGATCGCCACTGGAGGACGTCCGAATCCGCACGCGGCGCTGCCCGGCCACGAACATTGCATCTTCTCCAACGAGGCTTTCGATCTTCCTGATCTGCCCCGGTCGATCGTGATCGCGGGGGGCGGATATATCGCTGTGGAGTTTGCCAACATTTTCCACGGTCTGGGCGTGGATACGACCCTGGTGTACCGGGGAATGGAGATACTACAGCGCTTCGACATGGACCTGCGCCACAGGTTGCACGAGGAAATGGCGGCCAAGGGGATCCGTATCCGTTGCCATACGATATTGGAGGAGATCGAGAAGAGGCAGGATGGGCGGCTTGCGGCAGTGATCACAGGTGGCGACGTCCTCATCACCGATCAGATACTCCTTGCCATCGGACGCATACCGAATACGGAAGAACTCGGGCTAGCGGCTGCCGGGGTGGCGACCGGCGTGCGAGGAGAAATCCTCGTCGACGCCTATTCCCGCACCAACATCGACAACATCTGGGCAATCGGGGATGTAACGGATCGCGTCCAGCTTACGCCTGTGGCGATCCACGAGGCCATGTGTTTTGTGGAGACTGCGTTCAAGGACAACCCGACGCAGCCGGATCATGATTGCATTGCGACGGCGGTCTTTTCCCAGCCAGAGATTGGGACCGTTGGCCTCTCGGAGGACGAGGCTGGCAAGCGCTTCAACAATGTCGAAATCTATAGCGCGAGCTTCAGGCCGATGCGGCATACCCTGTCCGGCCGTCAGGAAAGGATGCTTACCAAGCTGGTTGTCGATGGTGACAGCCGCCGGGTTGTTGGCGCTCACGTTCTTGGGCCGGACGCTGGTGAGATGGCTCAGTTGCTCGGCATTTCCCTCAAGGCCGGTCTGACCAAGGACGACTTTGATCGCACGATGGCCGTACATCCAACGGCGGCCGAAGAACTCGTCACGATGTACAAGCCGACTTACCTTGTGAAGGATGGCGTTCGCGTTGCCTAGCCTTTACGCCAGAGTCGCCGGCGTTCGTTTTCGCATTGAACGGCGAGATATCTGCTGGTCGGCCAGCACGCCGATCAGAATGACCGACCCCATCACCGCGAAATTCAGGGAACTCGGAATGCCGAGCAGATTCACAAGGTTTTGCAGGACTTGAAGCAGAACCGTCCCGAGCACGACCCCGAGGATAGAACCCTCACCGCCACGAAGCGAACATCCGCCTAGAACCGCAGCTGCGATGGCATACAGCTCATAGAAGTTGCCATGCGAGGAGGGCGAGATGGAGCGCGTATACATAGCGATGAAAATAGCCGCCACGGCGGTAAGCCCCGCGCATATGACGTAGGCCGCGATCACGACGCGAGAGGTATTGATGCCGCTGTAGCGTGCCGCTTCTTCGTTCTTTCCTACCGCGAAAAGATAACGGCCGAACACCGACTTGTGCAGCACGACCGCCATTATGATGGTGATGATGATGAAGGCGATCAGGCTATGTGGAACGCCATAGAAGCGCCCGGCCGTCAGCCATTCGAGCATCGGGAAGCTCGCCCCGAAAGGAAATCCTGCGGTGGCGTCTTCCGTGTAATACCGGGCAATACCGCGATATATGAGCAGGCCGCAAAGGGTCACCACGAAAGGTTGAAGCCCTAATTTGGCGATCAGGGCGCCATGCAGAAGGCCTATCAGGCAACCGATCCCAACGACGATGATGCAGGCGAGGCCGGGGCTTATGGTTTCGCCGGCCACGAGATCGATGAAGATCACGCCGAGCAGGGCGATTACGGACCCTACCGAAAGTTCAATGCCGCCGGAGATGATCACAAAGGCCTGCGCCACGGCGAATATGCCGAACAGTCCAATCAGATTTGCCGTGTTCGAGAGATTGATCGGTGACAGAAACCGCGGATTTATGATCGCGACCACCGTGCCCACCACGATGATCAGTATGAGAAGCCAGAGATCCTTGCGATTGATCATCGATGTTTCTTCCGCTGCAAAGGCTTCATGCCGCTACCCTGCCTACAGCCAGCGACAATATCGCTTGCTCGCTTAGCTCCTCACGCGCGAGGAAACCTGAGATACGCCCTTCGTGCATGACTGCAACCCTGTCGCTGACACCGATGACCTCTTCCATGTCGGACGAGATCATCAGTATTCCGACACCCTGGTCGGAAAGCTCGCGCATCAAACGATAAATCTCGCTCTTTGCTCCCACATCCACGCCCCGGGTAGGCTCATCGAAAATGAGCACCTTCGGAGACATGGAAAGCCACTTCGCGAGCACGACCTTCTGCTGATTCCCACCCGATAGCGCGCCGGCAGGCGTCGAGAGGTTTCCAACGCGAATATCGAGCTGTTCCCGTTGCTGCTGGGCCGCGTCCTCTTCGCCGCGCACGTCTATGATGCCGTGCCGGGAGTATGCGTCGAGATTCGGGAGCGTGATGTTGTCGCGAATTGGGAAGTCGAGGATCAGGCCAGAGCGCTTTCTGTCCTCTGGCACGAGATAGAGCCCCTTGCTGATGGCTGACGCCGGGGCTGCGATATCTTCCCTTTCGCCCTTGATCCGGATCTCGCCGCCCTTTAGCTGATCAAGGCCAAAAATCGTGCGAGCGAGTTCTGTTCGGCCAGACCCTACCAGGCCTGCAAGTCCCAGGATCTCGCCTTGCATCACGGCAAGATTGACCTGCTGTTCCGGGTGATAGGATGTCCTGACGTCCACAAGTTCAAGAACGGCGCTGCCGGCGGTTTGCCGGGGAGGGCGGTAGAGCGTCTTGAGGTCGCGCCCGATCATGTGCCGGATCATCGTCTCGGCGTGAATTTCCCCTTTTGCGAGTTCTGCGACTCGTTTGCCGTCACGCAGAACCACCACGCGGTCAGCGGAATGTTCAATCTCCGCCAGCCGATGGGAAATCAGGATGACGGAAACGCCATCCTCCTTGAGTTTGCGGATGATTATGAGGAGTCGCTCGGTCTCCGACGCCGTCAGGCTCGAAGTGGGCTCGTCCATGATAACAAGCCTTGCGTTGAGTGAAAGCGCCTTTGCGATCTCTACCAGCTGCATCTGGGCCAAGGAGAGTTCACCGACCAGCGTATTCGGTCCGAAATCTGCTCCAAGCTGGTTCAGATAGGGCAGGGCTCGGCGATGCAGTTCCTGTTCGTCGATAAGGCGCAGCGGGCCGCCTTTAAGCGGCTCGCGGCCGATAAAGATGTTGGCGGCCACACTCAGATTTTCGAAGAGGTTAAGCTCCTGGTGAACAAAAGCGATACCGCCCCGCAGCGATCCGGCAACGGTCAATCGTTCAGCGGCGACGCCATCGAGCGCCACCGAGCCCGTGCTCGGCGCGATCACGCCCCCAAGTATTTTCATCAATGTCGATTTTCCAGCGCCGTTCTCGCCGACGAGGCCGACCACCTCACCGTGGTCGATGGAAAAACTTACATTGTCCAACGCCCTGATGCCGGGATAATCCTTGGAGATTCCCGTCACCTTCAGGAAAGTCTTTTGCATCGGCGAACTGTGCTGAGGGTTCGTCGGAAGGGTTCAGTACTGAACAGGCCGGCTGGGAGATCTAGCCGGCCTGTCCCGCTCCGAGGGGTCAGCCGCCGCTGATGCGCGACTTAAGTTCCGCCTCGAACGCGTCGACGTTGCCCTTGTCGATCATCTTCGTAGGAACGATGATGAGCTTGTTTTCCGGAATGACCGACTTATCGCCTTCGAGATAGCTCGCCATCAGCTTCATGCCCTGATAGCCCCATTCGAACGGGTCCTGTACGACGGTGCCGGCTATCGTGCCCTCGCGAACGCCACCAAGGGTGATCGGGTCTTCATCGAAGGCGATCACGGTGACCTGCCCAAGCTTGCCCGACTCTTTCAGCACTTCGTAAATGCGAGGCGGGTTGTACGAGTAGAAGCCAACCATGCAGTCGATGTCGGGATTGGCAGCCAGCGCGTCCTCGACATTGCGCTTGGCGCGCGTCTGGTCGATGTCGTCGCCACGCACGTCGATCAGTTCGACCTTTGAGCCGGCGATCACCGATTTCATGCCTTCGATGCGCTCGCGCGCATTGTCTGCACCTGGCAGACCGACAAACCCGATGCACTTGCCTCCGTCCGGCAGGGCCTTCAGCGCGATCTCGCCAGCCTGCTTCCCGGCTTCGGTGTTGGAGGAGCCGATGTAGGCGATGCGGTTCGTATCGGGGGCGTCGGAGTCGGTCGTGAACAGCGGGACCTGCGAACCGATCTTGTTGAGCGAGTCGGTGGAAGACTTTGGATCAACCGCGCTGACCATGATTGCCGACACACCTCCGGCGACGAGGTCTTCCATCAGGCGCTGCTGCACAGCGGCTGCGGCCTGTTCAGGATATTTCAGGGACAGGTCGTAGTTCGGCAGTTCGCCCTGAGCCTTCTTGACGCCGGCTTCGGCGAGTTTCCAGAAGTCCGATGCGCCGTTAACGACAAAGGCCAGTTGCTTCTTTTCCTGCGCCATCGCACCGGTCGCAAGCAGTGCGCCGGTCACCAGAAGGGCGCTCGCAAGTCCTAGTTTCATGAATTCCTCCCATACGTGTTGAGTTAAGGAAACACGGCCAATGTCAGGGCAGGGATCGCAAGGATAAACAGATGAGCCCTTTGAAACCCGCTTCACGCCCTCCAACGTGTAGTCGCCGGCATTGACCAGAAATCCAGTTTCCGGGCGGCAGCTAAGCGGACCTCCAGAATGGAGTCAATCTGTTATTGTCTGACAAATCCTATAAAACAGATTCAATGCATCGATGAACCGGTTGAGCAGGGCTCAGGAGCCTTAGACGACAAGGCGTGGATCGTCAGATGTATATGCCTCGACCGTGGCATGCTCCCTGGACGGCTATGGTCCTCTCGGAGGTTCCTCCAAGATCGGAAACGACAAAAGTTCCGGCGCCAAGCGTTCCTATGAAAGGCGTGTCTCCCGAACCGGCGTTGAAATATCCGCACACCGTGACGGCGCCATTCGGGTCGCGATGTCCAATCATCGTTCTGAAGGAGGTGGATGGCTGTCCGAGACTGGCGCGCACTGCCGTTTCAACGCTGGCCCGGTCGGCGTCGGTCAGCTTCACTTCGCCACTCGGCGCGCGTGCGGCCGGCGCAGCGGCTCCGGGTGGGCTCTGCCCGCTCGACGAGCAGGCGGCTACGATCGCCACAAGTAACAAGGCAGGCACAGAAGTCTTCTTCAAGTGTTCCTCCTACAAACGTCAGTACCTTGCGCCTTCCACATAAAGCCGGCGCAACCTTAACAGTCTATTGCCTGACCTTGCTAGAGAGGAGTTCCGCCGAAGGTTTCTGCGATTGCCAGGCCCCAGACGATCAGCGCCAGCAAGATGGAAATCAGAACCGCGAGCGAACCGCAGTCCTTGGCAAGCTGGATATCGATATCGAACTCGCGGGAAACGGCATCGCATGCCGCCTCGATGCCGGTATTCAGGACCTCGACAATCATCAGGAGCAAGATCGAGCCGACGAGGAGCCAATAGCCTCGCCACGTCGTGGAAAGGAACCACGCGACGGGCACCGATGCGGCCAGCAGAACAAGCTCTTGCTGGAAGGCCTTTTCCGACGTGGCCAGACGCTTGAAGGCGCGCAACGAATTCTGCCAAGCCTTGATGAGGCGTTCCATGGAGTCACCGAGAGTATCAAAGAGGAGTGACGCTTACAGGAGAAATCCCGAAAAAGCGATCAATCTCCGGCAACCTTTAGGTCAGGCGACGAGCGTTCGTATTGGGGTAGGCCGTCGGTGATTTCATAATAGTCACCCTTGTCGGGGACGAATATGTGGGCTTCGCCCCTAAGGTCGCTCGGTGTGTCAAAAGCGCCCGCCAACACGGATATTTCGCTGGAGTCATTAAGTTTCCAGAACAGAACGGAGCCGCATGTGCTGCAAAAACCGCGCCTTGCGTATTGCGAAGCCATGTACCAGCTGATTTTTTCGGAGCCGTGGATCGATAGATCCTGATCCGAAACATTGGTGGCCGCATAATAGTGTCCGCTCTGCTTGCGGCATTGCGAGCAGTGACAATAAATAACGCCACGCAACGGTCCCGTTGCGGTGAAACGGACAGAGCCGCAAAGACAGGACCCGGAATGTATCACGATGAAAAATACTCCTCACGGTTTCATAAGCCACGGCGGTGACTTGCGAAGAGATAACCTGACCTTCATCCCGGGCAATTGGATGATCCAAAATCAGGCAGCTAGTGGCGCAGCGATTCCAGACCGAATTGGTGTCGGCGCGAGACAGCGGAATTAAGGAAAATTTAGCGCGACTTTCCCTATAGTCACAACATGCGACGGTGTGCTGGGGGCGCCGTTGACATTATCGGGCTCGATTTCTGCTTCGTTTGCATTTTGCCGATATCCAAAGCCCTTACCACTGACCGCACCTGTGAGGCTGCGGCAAGATTTAGGTTGAACGAGAATGCAGCCTGCAAGTGCTCCGGTTGATCGGGCGACAGATTTGGCGAGTTCGGTTCTCCTTACCATGAAGCAGCTTGGCGTGGTCGCGCTTCCGCGCAACTACGAGATCTTTTACGAGGCCTTGTCAGGGTCAAATCATGAATTGAGTCTGGAAGTCGTCGGGCTCGGCAAACGTCCCGCGCAGGATGAACTTGATCGCATCGGAAGGAAGTTTTTCGGCAGCCACGCCGGAAACGCTGTCGTCGAGCATGCCAGGGAAACCGTTGCTCGGGAGTTGGAGGAGATCGCCTCGATCCTGCGCAAGGAGCGAAACCACGTCGAGAAATTCGGCCGTGTCCTCGACCAGACGGCTGAGGGGCTAAGCGGGCGGTTGGTCAGCAAGGACCTGTTGCAGAAGATCGTCGAGGTCATGTCGGTGGCGACATCTTCAACGATCGACCACGGCAGGCAGGTGGCGAACGTGCTGTCGGACAAGTCTAACGAACTGGAGAGCGTCAAATCCAAGCTTGAGGAGTACAAGCGGCTCGCCAACACCGATCCTCTGACGCAGATGTGGAACAGGCGCGCGTTCGACCGCGAAATCGCCGACATCTACAACAGCAATCGTGGAATCCTGTTCAAGGCGTTGATTCTCGCAGATATCGACAGGTTCAAGGAAATCAACGATCGCTTCGGACATCCGGTGGGCGACAAGGTACTCCAGAGCATCGCGGATATCTTCCGCTCATCAATCCGGGCCGACATGTTTGTCGCCCGCACGGGAGGTGAAGAGTTCGCCTTGATCGTCGACGGCGCCAGCGAGGAAGCAACTTTCGAGATAGCTGACCGCATTCGGCTCCTGATCGAGCAGACGCCTTTCCTGAATCCGAAGACCAAGGCAAGCTATGGATCGGTGACCATTTCGATGGGCATCTGCATGGCTTCGGAGGCTGAAAGCCCGGAAGATCTGTACTCCAGATGCGATCGGGCTCTCTATCGATCGAAGGTTTCAGGCCGTAACCGCGTTACACGGTTCTCCACCCTCTCCGAGCGTGTCGGCAAGAGCTGGATGCTTTACAGCAAAGACTAGTCGCCTGATTTCAGCGGTCGAAAAAATGGCGCCCGAAGGCGCCATTGCTGTTTTGTGGTCTTACCTTATTCCGCAGCGACCGTATGGACCTGCGTGGAGCTCTTTTTCAGCAACTCGGACACCAGGAAAGCAAGCTCGATAGCCTGCTCCGCGTTGAGGCGCGGGTCGCAATGCGTGTGATAGCGATCCTGCAGCTCGTCATCACGGATGGCTCGCGCGCCGCCTGTGCATTCGGTCACGTTCTTGCCGGTCATCTCGATGTGGATGCCGCCCGGATGGGTCCCTTCGGCCCTGTGTACCTCGAAGAAGGTCTGGACTTCCTTCAGGATGCGGTCGAACGGTCGCGTCTTGTAACCAGCCGGCGATGTGACAGTGTTGCCGTGCATCGGATCGGACGACCATACGACCTCGCGTCCTTCCTTCTTCACGGCACGAACCAGTTTGGGCAGGTGCTCGGCGACCTTGTCGGAGCCAAAGCGCGCGATCAGGGTCAGCCGACCCGGCTCGTTTTCCGGGTTAAGCGCGTCGATCAATTGAAGCAGACCGTCCGGCGTAAGGGACGGACCGCATTTGAGGCCGAGCGGATTCTTGATGCCACGGCAATATTCGATATGCGCGTGATCGGGCTGACGAGTCCGGTCGCCGATCCAGATCATGTGGCCTGACGTTGCGTACCAGTCGCCAGAAGTGGAATCGATGCGGGTCAGCGCTTCCTCGTAGCCGAGGAGCAGCGCCTCGTGGCTGGTGTAGAAATCGGTTTCGCGCAGAGCGTAGTTGGATTCCGAGGTGATGCCGACGGCTTTCATGAAGTCCATCGTCTCGGAAATGCGGCTTGCCAACGCCTCATAGCGCTCGGACTGAGGGCTGTCTGCAACGAAGCCGAGCATCCACTTGTGCACGTTCTCGAGGCTGGCATAACCACCCTGAGCGAAGGCGCGCAGCAGGTTCAGCGTGGCGGCCGACTGCCTGTAGGCCATTTCCTGCCGCGCGGGGTCTGGCACACGTGACTTTTCGTCGAACTCGATGCCGTTGATGATGTCGCCGCGATAGGACGGCAAGGTCACGCCATTCTTCGTCTCGCTGTCGGACGATCGCGGCTTGGCGAACTGCCCGGCCACTCGACCGACTTTCACTACCGGTTGTGCGCCAGCGTACGTCAGCACGACGGCCATCTGGAGGAAAACGCGGAAGAAGTCGCGGATGTTGTCCGCTCCATGTTCAGCGAAGCTTTCCGCGCAATCTCCGCCCTGAAGCAGAAACGCGTTGCCCGCGGCGACCTGGGCGAGCTGCTTCTTCAGCTTGCG
Source organism: Rhizobiaceae bacterium (assembly GCA_019635775.1). Classification (GTDB taxonomy): domain Bacteria; phylum Pseudomonadota; class Alphaproteobacteria; order Rhizobiales; family Rhizobiaceae; genus Mesorhizobium_K. Next base: position 942,087 of record JAHBYU010000001.1, read on the forward strand.
CGCCTCGCCTGCAAAAACGAGTGGCGGAAAGGTAGCGAGCCTCGCCTCGACATCCTTCAGCGCTGCGGCGTCCGGATAAGCCGGGACCTGCTGGATGGGCATTGCTCTCCAAGAATTCGGCGACCACTTCGTCATCGTTTTGGTTCCAGTACTTGCCGGGGTCTTCATGATCCGGCTTCCATCGCTCTCCCGATATGGGGACCGCGGCTCCTAACATAAAGTCGGATTGCTATTCTAGCCTGCTTTCCAAAGGAAATCGAATGGCAAGAGCGTAGCGTTCGCTCTCAACCTCGTGATTGACGTTGAACCGACCCACCACTGAGAAAGGCTTGATTAACCTTATCTGGATACCAGTCGTTTACGGTATATGCGGCCTAACGGCCACTCGCCAATCGCCCTGGGTGCAGAGGAAAATGGGAGAGGCTTCGCAGTGACTGCGATTGTGGGAAGGGATGGAAGGCGTCTCAGACACGCCATGAGCGTCCGGATTTTCCTCTTTCTGGCCGGTGCGTTTCTTCTTTTTCCGTCTACCCTGGCACTGGCCCTGGAAGCCCACGGATACAAGATGGCCGGCGATGCGACCCGTACCCGCATCGTCGTGAACTTCGACCGCGAGCCGGAACCCAGATGGTTTTTGCTGCGGGCGCCCTACCGACTTGTCATTGACCTTCCGACCACAAAATTTGCCATAGATCCAAAGGCTTTGGAGGCAACGGGCCTCGTCTCGCATGTCCGATATGGCCAACTCAACGACAAGGCGTCGCGCCTGATGCTTGAGGCAAAGGGGCCGTTCACGATTGAGCGGCTGGAGATACTGCCGAACGAAGGCGGGGCTGGGTATCGTCTTGTAGTCGATCTTGAAGCTTCGTCCCAGAAGGCTTTCAACGCCGCCCTGGCTGAGCAGTCGGCAATAACCGGATCTACCCAGACAACGCCCAAGGATGAGCGCCTGGGGCTCCGGACAGGGCGCGAGGGCCAGCGCTTTACCATCGTCATCGATCCTGGACATGGCGGGATAGATGGTGGTGCAGCGGGCCCGAGCGGCGTAGCCGAAAAGGATATCACTCTCACTTTTGCCAATGAATTGCGTGACAAACTTCTTGCGGACGGGCGCTACACCGTCTTCATGACACGCGAGAAAGACGAGTTTCTTCGCCTGGACGAGCGGGTAAGGATCGCCCGCGAGCACGATGCCGACCTGTTTATCTCAATCCATGCCGACACGATCCGGCTGAAGCGGGTGAGGGGAGCGACAGTCTATACGGTGTCGGAAAAGGCTTCCGATGCCGATGCGCAGGCTCTCGCGGACCGTGAAAACCTCTCCGATCAATTGTCCGGCATCGCCATCGAGGAAGAAAACCACGAAGTCGCGGATATCCTTGTCGATCTTATCAAGCGGGAAACGCACAGTTTTTCGGTCCGGTTCGCTCGCACTCTGGTGGGTGAGCTGTCGCCGACCATCGGCCTGATAAACAATCCTCACCGGTTCGCGGGCTTCAAGGTACTCAAGGCGCCTGATGTCCCGTCAGTGTTGCTCGAACTCGGCTATCTGTCCAATGCCAAGGACGAGGAACAGCTAAAGAGCGCGGAATGGCGTGAAAAGGCTGCGGGCAGCATATCCAAGGCGATCGAGATGTTCGCCACCTCCACGGGCAATGCGGGCGGATGAGGTCGTCCGCGCGCTCGGGTTTCAGGCTGTCGAGTGGCGCATCGACCACAAATATCGTAATAATTTCCCAGAACGAGACATGTAGCGTCCGCCTGCCGCAATTTGCACACATCGCCGGATCAAGGCTTGGCCAATTCGGAATGGACCGTTCCCGGCGTTTTGTGCATGCCAGCGCTGTTGTGCGGAGGGCCTCCGATCTGGCATTGGAGCGGGTATGATTCGACTGATAGGCTATTTTTTCGGCATAGGTACCGCGCTTGCTCTGCTTGTTGCAGCGGGCGTGTGGGTCGTCGTCGGCGGCATTACCAAGGATCTTCCTGACTACGAGGTTCTGTCGAAATACGAGCCTCCGGTGACGACGCGCGTGCACGCGTCCGACGGGGCGTTGATGGGTGAATTTGCGCGCCAGCGAAGGCTTTATCTCCCGATCCAGGCGGTACCTGATCGGGTCAAGGCCGCTTTCCTCTCCGCCGAGGACAAGAATTTCTACAAGCATCCCGGCATTGATGTCGCCGGCCTCTTCAGGGCGGTCGTGAACAACCTGCAGACCGGCGGACGGCAGGGTGCGTCCACCATCACCCAACAGGTCGCCAAGAACTTTCTGCTGAGCAAGGACCAGACCTACGAACGCAAGATCAAGGAAGCGATCCTGTCCTTCAGGATCGAGCAGGCGTTCTCCAAGGACCGAATCCTGGAACTGTATCTGAACGAAATCTTCTTTGGCTTGAACGCTTATGGCGTGGCAGGCGCGGCGTTGACCTATTTCGACAAGTCGGTCAACGAGTTGACGGTTTCGGAAGCCGCCTATCTTGCGGCCTTGCCCAAGGGGCCCTCGAACTACCATCCGTTCCGGCACACCGAGCGCGCCATCGAGCGGCGCAACTGGGTCATCCAGCAGATGATCGACAATGGCTACGTCTCGCGCGAAGAGGGCGAAAAGGCGAAGGCCGAGCCGCTCGGCGTGAAGCCCCGTCGATCCGGTAACTACCTGTTCGCCGGCGAATACTTCACCGAGGAGGTGCGGCGCGAGATCATCTCTCGATATGGCGAGAACGCGCTCTATGAAGGCGGCCTTTCCGTCCGGACCACGCTCGACCCGCACCTCCAGCTCATCGCTCGCAAGGCGATGCAGAACGGCCTGATCAAGTACGACACTCTGCGCGGCTATCGTGGTCCCGTGAAGCAGATTGATTTGGGTGACGACTGGGGCGTGGCGCTCGGCGAGGTCAAGGGATTGGACGACATCCCGGAATGGCGCCTTGCAGTAGTGCTCGAAAGCTCGGCGGAAGGCCTGAAGATTGGCGTGCAGCCCAAGCGCGAGGTTTCTGGCGCGCTGTCGACTGATCGGGAGACAGGAACGGTGTCAGCCGAAGACATGAGCTTCGCCATGCGGCATTTCGTGAATGGCGAGCGCGTCCGCGCGAAGTCACCGGCCGATGTCCTCAAGCCGGGGGATGTCGTCTACGTCGAGCCGAAGGGTGGCGACGCCTACGAGTTGCGGCAGGTTCCTGCGGTTTCCGGCGGCATGGTAGCGATGGACCCGCACACGGGCCGCGTTCTGGCAATGGTGGGCGGTTTCTCATTCGCGCAGTCGGAGTTCAACCGCGCGACCCAGGCGATGAGACAGCCGGGCTCGTCGTTCAAACCAATCGTCTACGCCGCGGCGTTGGACAACGGTTATACGCCTGCTTCGGTCATCATGGATGGTCCCATCACGATCACCTCGGGCAACACCACATGGTCGCCGAAGAACTACGATGGCAAGCCGGCAGGTCCTTCGACGCTGCGCGCAGGCATCGAGCGTTCGCGTAACCTGATGACGGTTCGGCTCGCCCACGACATGGGCATGAAGATCGTCGCCGAATATGCCGAACGATTTGGTGTCTACGATCGCCTGGCGCCTTATCTGCCCATGGCGCTCGGCTCAGGCGAAACGACCGTCATGCGAATGGTCTCGGCCTATTCGGTGATGGCCAATGGGGGCCGGCAGATCAAGCCGTCGATGATCGACCGCATACAGGATCGTTACGGCAAGACCGTTTACAAGCACGACGAGCGCGGTTGCGAGGGTTGCGTCGCGACGGAGTGGAACAACCAGTCCGAGCCTGAACTGATCGACAATGCGGACCAAGTGCTCGATCCCATGACCGCTTATCAGATCACCTCGATGATGGAAGGCGTCGTCCAGCGCGGTACCGCAACCACCCTGCAGGAGCTCGGCCGGCCGATCGCCGGCAAGACAGGTACGACCAATGATGAAAAGGACGCGTGGTTCATCGGCTTTACGCCGAACCTTGTCGTTGGTCTCTATGTAGGCTTCGACCAGCCGCGGACACTCGGTAAGGGAACTACGGGCGGTGGGTTAGCCGCTCCGATTTTCAAGGAGTTCATGGCTGAAGCGCTGAAGGATACGCCGCCGACCGAGTTTCAGGTTCCCGAAGGCATGACGCTGATTGCCATCAATCGCAAGACTGGAATGCGCGCAAGCGAGGGCGAGGCAGGCACGATCATGGAGGCGTTCAAGCCTGGCACGGGCCCGGCCGACAGCTACTGGGTCATCGGCATGGATTCCGGCGGTGCGGTCGGCGAGGAGCTGTCTCCATCGGCAAACAGGGCGATTCAGACCGGCGGCGGTGGGCTTTACTGATGCGGACGCCCTCCATCCGCGAGCTGGCGTAAAGCGGATCTGACGCGGTTCGGGCCATTTCTGGCCTGAGCCTCGCGTTCAGCCCATTTCTCGGTTTCGCCGCTTTACAGCCTCATCCCTCCTCCCTATGTTCCGCGCCGACTCGTTACCCCATTCCCTCCAAGAGGAAGTTGGCTGCAGCCATGCGCGCTGAAACAGAAAAGCTCGTCGATGAAATCAGGCAGGCCATAAGCCTGCTGAGGAGGCATCTTTGACTGGGATCAGGCGCTGAAGCGACTTGATTACCTGAACATGCGCGCGGAAGATTCCTCCCTCTGGAACGACGCGCAGGAAGCTCAGAAACTGATGCGGGAGCGTCAGATGCTGGAAGACGGCGTAAGCGCCGTCCGTGGCGTCTCGCAGGCGCTTGAGGACAACATCGGCCTGATCGAGCTCGGTGAGGAAGAAGGCGACAGCGGCGTTGTCGAAGAGGCTGAGGCCGCCCTTCGGTCGCTTGGGGGCGAAGTGAAGGCCCGACAGGTAGAGTCGATGCTTTCCGGCGAGGCGGACTCGAACGACACCTATCTTGAAATCCACGCCGGCGCAGGTGGCACAGAGAGCCAGGATTGGGCGTCGATGCTTCTGCGTATGTACACGCGCTGGGCAGAGCGCAAGCGCTTCAAGGTCGAGGTGCTTGAGGTGCATGACGGGGAAGAGGCAGGGATCAAGTCCGCAACCGTGCTCATCAAGGGCCACAATGGCTATGGCTGGCTGAAAACCGAATCCGGCGTTCACCGGCTTGTCCGTATCTCGCCCTACGACAGCAATGCGCGGCGGCACACCTCTTTCGCCAGTGTATGGGTTTATCCGGTCATCGATGACTCCATCGAAATCGTGATCCCGGAGTCGGAGGTTCGCATAGACACCTATCGATCCTCGGGAGCGGGCGGACAGCACGTCAATACGACCGACTCGGCGGTCCGCATCACCCACATACCGACCGGGATAGCCGTCGCGTGTCAGGCGGAACGGTCGCAGCACAAGAACCGAGCAAAGGCTTGGGAGATGTTGCGCTCACGTCTCTACGAAGAGGAACTCAAGAAGCGAGAGGCTGCGGCCAGCGCTACGGAGTCCGCCAAGTCGGACATCGGATGGGGGCATCAGATACGGTCCTATGTCCTTCAGCCGTATCAGCTTGTGAAGGATTTGCGGACAGGGCTGGAGAATACGAGCCCTTCCGACGTGCTTGACGGAGACCTCGATGAATTCATGGAGGCTTCCCTCTCGCAGCGCATCGAAGGCGGGGTTGGGCAGCCGATTTCCGACATCGACTGATGGTTGGCGGCACCAGACTTGTTCGTTCTGCCGCGTGGACGTCAAACTGGCGATCCGGCATCGCGCCGCAAGAAGGTTGCTGGTAGCCGGAGTTCATCGCTTTCGACCGCGGCAGCGGTCGGCTTTTTGCCTCATTTCGTGTTACAACAAAAACACGGCGAGCGGAGGGTTTCGCTGCAAGTTGGAAGGGGACACCGGGTGAATAGAAAACTGATAGCGACATTAGCCGCCCTGGCGCTGTTAAGCGCTTGCTCGACGGACCCTTTTACTGGGCAGCAGAAGGTTTCCAATACCGCAGGTGGCGCCGCTCTCGGCGCCGGCCTTGGTGCTTTGGCTGGCATGGCCGTCGGCGGCAGCAGCAATGCCCAGCGCAATGCGGTCCTTATCGGTGCAGGTATCGGCGCCCTGACAGGCGGCGCCATCGGTGCGACGATGGACCGAAACGAGGCGGAGCTTCGTCGGCAGCTCCAGGGTACAGGTGTGAGCGTTACGCGCGTCGGCGATCAGGTCGTGTTGAACATGCCGTCCGACATCACTTTCGACGTCGACAAGGATGCGATCAAGCCTGGCTTCCGCCAGACGCTTAATTCGGTGGCAATCGTCCTCAATCGCTATCAGCAGACCATCGTCGATGTGTTCGGCCATACCGACTCCACGGGAAGCGCAGCGCACAACATGGACCTGTCGCAGCGGCGTGCCCTGTCCGTGGCAAACTATCTGGCGCAGCAGGGGGTCGACTCGCGTCGCTTTGCGGTGACAGGCTTTGGCGCCACCAGGCCTATCGCAACAAATTCCACAGCGGAGGGCAGGGCGCTCAACCGCCGTGTCGAGATCCAGCTTTCGCCGCTCACCTGATCGGCTGGCAGACAAAAGAAAATGGCCCCGATCGGGGCCATTTTTCGTTCATGAATAAGGTTCAGACTTTCACGGCTATCTTCATGAATGCCGGCACATCATCGCCGAAACCAACAGTGCCGTCGTTCAGATTTTCATCATGACGGCTGTGGCGTTTTTCGTCACGCCGATTCTGGTCGCCTTCGCGCTTCGGTTTCGCGTTGTTGGAACCGCGGTTGGCATTGTCCGATTTGATCGCATCCTTGCGCGAACGACGCTCGTCCGGAACATCGGGAACGATGCTGTTCGCCGCGTTGTCATCATTGGCCGGGGTAGTGCTGGCTACCTCAGGGCGCTCCCGCTTGCGGTCGCCCTTGCGCGCAGAGCCGTCCTTGCCGGCACGGCGCGGCGCACCGCGTCCACGGCGCGGAGCCTCGTCCTCCTCGGTCGAGGGCGCCAGCGTGGTGAGGTCGCCGTCATGCCACTCGATCTTCTGGCCGGTCAGCTTTTCGATCGCGTCGAGATGCTTGGCGTCGGAGCGGGTCACGATGGTGAACGACTTGCCGGAGCGGCCGGCTCGACCCGTACGGCCGATGCGGTGGACATAGTCTTCGGCGTGAATGGGCACGTCGAAATTGAAGACGTGGCTGACGTCCGGAATGTCCAGGCCACGCGCTGCGACGTCGGATGCGACAAGCAGCTTGAGACGGCCTGCGCGGAAGTTGTCGAGCATGGCCATGCGTGCTCGCTGATCCATATCGCCGTGCAGCGCGCCAGCCTCGAAGTCATGCTTCAGCAGGGACTTGAACAGGTCGGACACTTCGACCTTCCGGTTACAGAAGATGATGGCGTTCTTCAGAGCGTCACCCTCGGCCCGGATCAGGCGGCGCAGCGTATCGCGCTTGTCCCAAGGCTTAGCGCCCGACTTCACCAGCCGTTGCGTTATGCTGCTGTTGGTGCTGGCAGCCTTCGAGACCTCGATGCGAACAGGCGCATGCAGGAACTGTTCCGTCAGCTTGGTGATCTCCGGCGGCATCGTCGCCGAGAAGAACAGGGTCTGCCGGGTGAATGGGATCAGCTTGCAGATGCGCTCGATGTCGGGAATGAAACCCATGTCGAGCATGCGATCGGCTTCGTCGATCACGAGGATGTCGACACCGGTAAGTAGCAGCTTGCCGCGCTCGAAATGGTCAAGCAGGCGGCCGGGCGTTGCGATAAGCACGTCGACACCGCGCTCGAGCTTCTTTTCCTGCTCATCGAAGGACACGCCCCCTATAAGGAGCGCGACCGTCAGGCGAAGGTTCTTGCCATACTTGACGAAGTTTTCCTCGACCTGCGCAGCGAGTTCGCGGGTAGGTTCGAGGATTAGCGTGCGCGGCATGCGCGCCCTGGCACGGCCCTTTTCCAGGCGTGTGATCATCGGAAGCACGAAGGCGGCGGTCTTTCCCGTTCCCGTTTGCGCGATCCCGAGAACGTCCTTTCCTTGGAGCGCATGTGGAATGGCGCCCGCCTGGATCGGCGTGGGCGTCGTATAGCCTGCGTCGGTTACGGCTGAAAGAACCTTGGGCGAGAGGCCTAGGTCTGCGAATGTCAACGCGTCTTGAGCGGTCGTGATGTCTTCTGACAATTGCCTGGCTGCTTTTGGATGGTTCGACGCCGTTCCCCAGCGAACAGCGGCAAGCGCCACGCGCCTGCTATTTTGTGCATTGCGATATGCCCAACCCTGCGAAATGTCAACTTAAATGCCGGTAATGTTGGGATTTCGAGGCGTTTATGATTATCGGATAACCTTAATCGGGCAGATTGCTCAGTAGCGGAACTGCTCGGCCAGAATGCGCTCGTTCCAGGAATAGCCAGGATCAAAAAGCAGGGTTGCCGTCTTCGTCTTCGATTCCCGGACTGTTACGGAGACGACCGACTTGACCTCCACATGATCGGCAGCGGCGTTCACGGGTCGCTTCTCGGGTTCCAGCATATCGAACCGGACTGTAGCCTTGTTGGAGATCAGCGCTCCGCGCCAGCGACGCGGACGAAAAGGACTGACGGGTGTCAGGGCCAGCAGCGGGGCGTCGAGGGGCAAAATGGGGCCATAGGCCGAGAGGTTATATGCTGTCGAGCCCGCCGGCGTCGCCACCATGACGCCGTCGCAGTGCAATTCGTCGAGCCGCACCTTGCCGTCGATTGTAATTCTTATCTTGGCCGTCTGGTAGGACTGGCGCCAAAGCGAGACTTCGTTGATGGCGAGCGCCGTGGATTGCCTGCCGTCGCGAGTCTCTGTTTCCATTTCCAGCGGACGAATGGTTTCCGATTCGGCGGCGGCGACGCGTTCGCGCAGGCCTTCTTCCCGAAACTCGTTCATCAGGAAGCCTACCGTGCCGCGGTTCATGCCGTATACAAGCTTGCCAGTGCTCATCGTCTCGCGCAGCGTCTCGAGCAGAAAGCCATCGCCGCCGAGCGCAACCACCACGTCGGCGTCACTCACGCTGGCCTGTCCGTATCTGGCAACAAGCGTTGCCGCAGCGTTTCGCGCATCTTCGGTTTCCGAGGATACGAAAGCGAGTTTGTTCCGAGGCTTGCTCATTGTTTCTGCCGGGCATCCATTTCGGGGTGACGGGTAACACGGGCAAATGGGTTCCGCAAAGGGAGGCAGGTGCGGCCACCAGGGCAACCGTCACACTGCTGTTGCATGAATCGGGGCATAGGGTCGCGTAGACGCAACGGATGGACCGACCATGCCGAGCCACGCCGCCAAGCAGTACCGCACGCTGTTCATCTCCGACGTGCATCTCGGATCGAAGGCAGCAAAGGCCGAATTCCTCATCGATTTCCTTCGCCACCACGAGGCGGAAACGATCTTTCTTGTCGGCGATATCGTCGACGGCTGGAGGCTGCGCCGTTCCTGGCATTGGCCGCAACTCCACAACGACGTTGTCCAGAAACTGTTGAGACAGGCGCGCAAAGGCACGAGAATCACCTACATCGCGGGTAACCACGACGAATTTTTGAGGATGTTTCAGGGCACGCACTTCGGTGGCATCGTCGTTGCCGACAGGGCCATTCATGTCGGCGCCGACGGCAAGCGCTATCTCATCATCCACGGCGACCAGTTCGACACGGTTGTCATGAACGCGCGCTGGCTGGCCTATCTCGGGGACCGCGCCTACGAACTGGCCATGTTCGCCAACCGTGCGGTTGCGCGCGCGAGGAAGGCGATGGGGCTGCCCTATTGGTCGCTGTCGTCTTGGGCCAAGGTCAAGGTCAAGCAGGCGGTCAACTTCATCGGTGCGTTTCAGGACGTCCTGACCGAAGAAGCGCGCCGGTCGGAAGTCGATGGCGTCATCTGCGGTCACATCCATCACGCGACAATGGAGAGCTTCGGGACGGTCGATTACATCAACACCGGCGATTGGGTCGAAAGCTGCACCGCCGTGGTCGAGCATTTCGATGGACGCATGGAGATCATCCATTGGCCGCACACGAAGTCGGCGACACCTCCGGCTCCTGAAGTGTTCGTTCCCCTCGTCATCAACGGGCACTTGCTGAACCAGGGAAAGGGCCGGACGTTCGAGGCCGCCTGACCATCGCATGCACAAGCTGGCTTCAAGGGCGATGCGGCGCATCGTCGAATCTGGGCGCGAGCCACGTCCCGCCGACCGGCGAGCGGGAAGGCTCGGGATACTGGGCTGCATTGAATTGGGTGTGACAAAGGCAGTCTTGGGTCCAGACAGTTCCGTCACAGCCCCCGGCATGGTAGTGGCAGCTGTTGCCCGGCGGTCGATCCGAGGCGCCCAAGCCGGATCGCCTGTCCCTCATGTCCCCAACACCGCCGCAGACTGACCAGTTCGCCAAACCGCCCGGTTTCGAACTGAGAATGTCACTCCTGTTCGGCGCCATTTTCCTGCCGCTTGGCGTCCATCTTCCCTATTTTCCGCTCTGGCTGGAAGGCAAGGGGTTCAACGCCGAGCAGATTGGCGTGATCCTGGCAGTCCCCATGTTCGTGAGGGTTTTCACGACACCGCTCATCACCTCCATGGCGGACCGCGCCAGCGACCGGACCCACGTGTTGATCGCAGCCAGTCTTGCCGCACTTGTCCTGTCCTTTGGCTACTATCTCCCGCCGAGCTATGCTGGTGTGCTTGCCGTGTCAGTCCTCTTGGCGATTTGCTGGACGCCGCAGTCGCCCCTTGCGGACGCGCTCGCGCTTTCGGGGGTCAGGCGGTTTCGCTCAAGCTATCCCCGGATGCGGATCTGGGGGTCGCTTTCGTTTCTTTCGGCGAGTTTCGCCTGCGGCTTGATCCTCTCGAAGACCGGGACGGATGCGGTGCCGGTGATGATCACCATTGGTCTGGCGGGCGTGACCTTCGCGGTCTACCTGGCTCCCCGCCTGGGGCCTCCGCGAAGGGCTTCACCGCTTTCTGCAACCAACCTGATCGAGGCTGGGCCAAAGCTCTTCAACGCCTATTTCCTGCTGTTCGTAGCCGGCACCGGCATCATCAACGCCAGTCACGGTTTCCTGTTCGGGTTCGTCTCGATCTACTGGAAGAGCATAGGCATCAGCGACAGCGTCATCGGGGCCTTCTGGGCCTGGGCGGTCGTGGCGGAGGTGATCGCTTTCATGATGTTCAACCGCGTGCTGGGCAGGGCTTCTGCAACCAAGGTGCTGGGAATAGCAGGCGTTGCCGCAATCGTTCGTTGGGTTGCCTACCCGCTGATCGAACCTGCAGGGCTGGGGATCGCCGGCTTCTTCGCGGTTCAAAGCCTGCACGCGCTCTCGACGGGCATTCTCTTGATCGGGCTGCAGAAGATGATCGCGGAAACTGCGCCGGAGGAGCGAACGGGCGCGGCCCAGGGTGTCGCCTTCTTTGCAGTCGGCCTCACGATGGCGACCGTCACCCTTTTGTCAGGCCAACTCTACGAGCGGCTGGGCACCAACGGTTTCTACGTTATGGCGCTCATAGCGGCCACGGGACTGGCGCTTATCGGCGTTGCTGCACTCAATCTTCGAAATCAGCCCCATAGCGCGGGATCGGGCGGCGAAACCATAGATCCACGATAGACGAGGCCCGGTTGGCGATCGCGCGCAAGCAGAAGCGGTCCGTCAAGATCGACGAACTCGGCGCCTTGGGCGAGCAGCACTGCGGGCGCCATGGCTAGCGACGTGCCGACCATGCAGCCAACCATGATGGAGAATCCAAGTTCGAGGGCGCGGTCGCGAAGATCGAGGGCTGCCGTCAGTCCGCCTGCCTTGTCGAGCTTGATGTTGATCGCATCGTAGCGGCCAACAAGCTTGTCCAGTCCGTCGACCGTGTGGACGCTTTCGTCGGCGCATATGGGAACCGGGCGAGGGATTTCAGCCAGTATCGCGTCGCCGCCGGCGGGCAGGGGCTGTTCGATCAAGGCCACACCGAGCTCTGCCGCAACGGTAAGGTTTTCAGCGATGTTGTCTTCGTTCCACCCCTCATTGGCATCGAGAATCAGGCGGCTGTCGGGAGCGGCGCTGCGCACCGCCCGTATGCGCTCCATATCTCCTTCGCCACCAATCTTGACCTTCAGAAGCGGCCGCATGCGGTTCTCGAGCGCCTGCACGGCCATGGCCTCCGGCGTGGACATGGACAGGGTGAAGGCCGTTTCCAGAGCAGATGGCGATTTCAGCCCGAGCCTGTCGGCAACACGAATTCCGCTCTGTTTGGCATCAAGGTCCCAAAGAGCGCAGTCCAGGGCATTGCGCGCCGCGCCCGGTTTCATGAGTCCCATCAACTGGTTGCGTCCAATTCCTGATGTGATTGCATCAGAAATGGCTTCTATCTCGCTACGGACGCCCTCAAGGGTTTCGCCATAACGCTTGTAGGGAACGCATTCGCCTCGACCGTTATGGCCATCGGCGGAGATGGTACAGGTGATGACCTCAGCCTCGGTTTTCGATCCCCTTGAGATCGTGAATGTGCCGGCAATGGGAAAACGTTCCTCGGCGACCGAAAGGACACGGTTCATGTATAAACGCTCCGGATTGTCCTCTACGCGCTGCTGCAAAATCGACAGTCGCTACGCAAGCGGTTAAGACGATTCATCATGCTTATCAACGCCAAACGGAAAGCGAGCGCTGGCGATGGTCTCGATCCCAGGATCGAAACCATCGAGCAAGACGGCGCTTACGTTTGCCGGCTCACCGGTAACTGGACGACGCGAAGGGTCGCGGTGGTAGACAAGGAGATGCGGGGCCTTGCCGGCAAAAAGAGGGCGTCAGGCCTGGTGCTCGACATGTCCGGCATCGGCAGACTCGACACGGCCGGCGCCTGGCTGATCCAGCGTCTCCTGGTGGAAGCCCGCGCGAACGGAATGGAGGCACGCGTTCAGGGGCAGACCGACGTGGCGGACATCCTGCTGGCCGCGGTGGCCGACGCAACCGACCATCCGGGGGAATCCGGAAAGCAAAAGCGCCCGAATGTGATCATCTCGTTCCTCGAGAAGTTCGGCATCGGCGTCTATGAGATGCGTGACGACTTCCTGGCGGCGATGAACATACTGGGTGCCACGATTCGCGGCGGCCAGATGAAGCTGGGACGCGGGCACGGAATCAACCTTGCCGCGATATTCTCGCAGATCGATCGCATGGGCGTAGGGGCTATCCCGGTCGTTGTGCTGATGTCAGTGATCGTTGGCGCAATCATTGCCCAGCAGGGCGCCTATCAGCTTTCCTATTTCGGCGCAGATATCTTCGTCGTCGATCTCGTTGGCATCCTGGTCCTTCGCGAACTTGGCGTGCTGATGACCGCGATCATGATCGCCGGACGATCAGGAAGCGCCATCACCGCCGAGATAGGCTCGATGAAGATGCGCGAGGAGGTGGATGCCCTGACCGTCATCGGGCTCAATCCGGTGGGGGTTCTCGTGTTTCCCCGGCTTGTGGCTCTGGTCGTCGCATTGCCGTGCCTCACCATTCTTGCGAATTTTGCGGCGCTTGGCGGCGGCATCGTGATTTCCTGGTTCTATTCGGACATACCGCCGATCCAGTTCATAGACAGGCTCCGCCTTGCCGTCGACGTTTCAACAATTTTCGCCGGTCTCATAAAGGCACCCTTCATGGCGCTGATCATCGGGATAATCGGGGCGGTTGAGGGACTGAAGGTCGGGGGCAGTGCGGAGTCGCTCGGTCAGCGCGTCACGGCTTCCGTCGTCAAGTCGATCTTCGTCGTCATCATTCTCGACGGCGCCTTTGCCGTATTTTACGCGGCAATCGACTTCTAGGATCGGCAAAATGGGCGAGGCAGCAGAGATAGAATCGCGCGCGGAAACCTCGAACCAGCCCGAGGTCGTGCTGTCCGTGCGTGACGTGACGGTGGCGTTCGGTGAAAAGGTTATCCTCGACAAGCTCTCGCTCGATGTGAAGCGGGGCGAAATAATGGGATTCGTCGGCGCATCGGGCTCAGGCAAATCGGTGCTGCTGCGCACCGTACTCGGCCTCAACAAGAAGCAGCACGGATCGATCAGCCTGTTCGGCGTCGATCTCGACAAGGCAAACGAGGCAGAGCGCATGCGCCTCGACATGCGCGTCGGAGTGCTTTTCCAGTTCGGGGCGCTGTTTTCCGCCCTGACGGTGATGGAAAACATCCAGGTTCCGATGCGTGAGTATCTCGATCTGCCGCAGAAGCTGATGGACGAACTGGCGCTGCTCAAGATCGAACTCGTGGGTCTGCCGGCTGACGCGGCCCGCAAATTTCCGAGCGAATTGTCGGGCGGCATGATCAAGCGCGCCGCGTTGGCCCGGGCCTTGGCGCTGGATCCGGAGATCGTTTTCCTCGACGAGCCCACATCTGGGCTGGACCCGATAGGCGCTGCCGAATTCGACGAGCTCGTCGCCAAGATGCGAGACACGATGGGTCTGACTGTCTACATGGTGACCCACGACCTCGACAGCCTCTTCTCGATCTGCGATCGGGTTGCCGTTCTGGGCAAGAAGCGGGTGCTGGTGCAGGGTACGATCAAGGAAATGCTGGCCAGCGAAGAACCCTGGGTAAAATCGTATTTCAGGGGCAAACGTGCGAGGCAACTGGACCTCGCTTCGAGAGACTAACGACAGGGACGGAATGGAAACCAGAGCCAACTACGTCATCGTCGGTATTTTCACGCTGATAGCGATCGTATCCGCGTTCCTCTTCGTCTACTGGGCATCCGGGATAGGCGACCGGGGCGAGACGACCTTGCTGCGCATCCGCATTCCGGGATCGGCGGCAGGCCTCGGCCGCGGAAGCGCGGTGCTCTTCAACGGCGTCAAGGTGGGCGACGTCCGGCGGGTCTATATCGACGTGCTAAACCCAACTGTCGCCATCGCAGACGCTGAAGTGGATCGATTGACCCCGATCACCAAGTCCACGCAGGCCGATGTGGGCATTGCCGGCCTGACCGGGCAGGCCAACATCGAGTTGCGCGGCGCTGGCCCCACGGAAGCCAATCTTCTGGATGAAGCCGAGCAGAACGGCACCGTGGCCGAGATAACGGCCAATCCCTCGGCCGTGACCAACCTGTTGCAAACCGCGCAGGATATCTTCAAGCGGGCCGACAATGTGCTGAACGACCTTGAAACCTTCACGCGGGATGTTCGCGGGCCGCTCACGCAGACAGCCCAGAACGTCGAAAAATTCTCGCAGGCGCTGGCGGACAATTCCGCAGGGATCGACAAGTTTCTGTCCAGCGTGTCGGCGCTTGCCGAGGAATTGCAGGGCGTGTCCGGCAAGCTGGATGGCACGCTCAAGGCTGCCGAGAATCTTCTGAATTCGATCGATACGCAGAAGATCCAGACGATTGTTGGCAATGTGGAAGCCTTCACAGGCGACCTCAAGGAGCAGGGCGCGCGCCTCGACGGGATCGTGACCGGCGTCGACAAGGCAGTCGCGACGATCACCGATTTCGCCAAGAAGGGCAACGACACACTCACACGAGTGGACGGCATCCTCGACAGCGTGAACAAGGAGGCAGTTCGCGTTGCGATCGACAATATCGCCAAGGCAAGCGCCAGCGCAGACAAGGCGGCCAGCGATATCGCCAACTTCACGGGCAAGATCAGTCCACGCGCTGATGACATCAACAAGGTCATCAGCGACGCCAAGGAGATTTCCAACCGGCTCAACGCCGCATCGACACGCGTTGACGGCATTCTCGCCAAGGTGGACAGCCTTCTCGGATCCGGGGAGGCCGAGGGCGTCATGGCTGAGGCGAGCTCAACGCTGAAATCCTTCAAGCAGGTTGCAGATACGCTGAACTCACGTCTCGGCACGATCATGGACGGGCTTGCGCGCTTTTCCGGACCGGGCCTCCAGGATGTTGACTCGCTGGTTCAGGATGCTCGACGGTCAATCAATCGCATCGAGCGGGCGGTCACCGATCTTGAACGTAATCCGCAGCGCATCATAACCGGGGGAGACGGCAGCGTTCGACAGTACGATGGGCGGATGCGGCGTTGACATTGGAGGTTGGGGTCCGCATGACTTGGGATGAGGGAAGGCCTGCCACGGCACAGCGTGGTTGCGGGGACGCGGCTTGAGACTGGTGAATGCGATATCGGCAGCTCTGGCTGTTTCTCTTCTTCTGCCGGGCTGTGCACTGCTCGGTGGTTCGAAGCCTCTCGATACCTATGAACTGACTGCTCCGAGCGCCGGCGACGGACGCGGACGAAGCTATCGGCAGATACTGATCGCCGAGCCTTCGGCGCTCAAGGCGCTGGACGGGCAGAACATCGTGATCACGCCGGCTCCGGGGAATATCCAGTACCTCAAGGGCGCGCAGTGGGCGGATCGGCTGCCAAAGATCGTGCAGGCACGGCTGGCAGAGACGTTCCAGCGGTCCGGCGAGTTCCGTGGCGTCGGCAGGCCTGGCGAAGGGCTCGCGATCGACTATCAGGTGATCATCGACATCCGCTCCTTCCAGGTTGACGTAAACGGCGCGGCGCGGGCCGACGTGGAACTGTTCGTGCGGCTGCTGAATGATCGCAACGGCGTGGTTCGTGCCGAGAAGGTATTCACGACGACAGCGCCAGTGGCCGGGACCGGCAACGCGGCCTATGTCGGCGCGCTGGATGCCGCTTTCGGCCAGGCGGCAGTCGAGATCGTGGACTGGACCAGCAAGCTGCTTTGAGCGCAGTCAGACGGCTTCGCTCAGACCGTCGTTGAAAGTCCGAGAGACTTCTGATGCACGACGATAGGCGCATGGTAGGGAACCCGCCTGTAGAGATCGATCACGTCCTGATTGACCAGCCTCACGCAGCCGGAGGAAACGGCCTTCCCGATGGACTGCCATTCAGGCGTGCCGTGAAGGCGATAGAGCGTATCCTGACCGTTCTGGAATATGTAGAGCGCCCGCGCGCCGAGCGGGTTCCTGATGCCGGGCTCCATTCCCCCGTTCTCGACTGAATACTTGGCCAGTTCGGGCTGGCGCGCGATCATCTCGGCCGGCGGCTTCCAGCGAGGCCACGCCTGACGCCAGTGAATTATGCCCTGACCCTGCCAGGCGAATCCGTCGCGGCCGATGCCGACGCCATAGCGCATCGCGGTGCCTCCGGGCTCCGTGAGATACAGGAACCTGCCGACCGTATCGACCACCACGGTGCCTGGTTTCTCGCCGGTCGGGTCGATGACCCTCTGGCGGTAGAACTTGGAGTTCATCTGCCTGAACGGCACGGCGGGAATTAGATGTCCCCCATCCTGTAGCGCGGCATAGCGGGCTTCCAGCTCGCTTTCAGGGGCAAGGCCCACCGGCTTGCGAGGCGCTACTGGACGCGGTGTTTTGGGAGTATCCGAACCGCTTGTGGTTGTGCAGCCGGCTGCGAAGAGGGAGGCTGAAACGGATAAGGAAATAAAGCCCCGGCGGCTCAGTGGCCGGGCGGTATAGTCATGCATTAGAAATTCTTCATGTCATTCAAGGGAGTACGGGGAGTGGATAGCGGCGCCAGGCGATTCGCGCCAATCGCGATAACGTGAACGTCTTCGGCCTTGGCTCGAATGCGAAAAAGGGCGGGAATTTCCCGCCCTTTTCGGTGTCGGCCTCGTTGCGTTAGCGCAATCGACCGGCCGCGTGCGCCAGCATGGTGTAAACCTTGCCGGTGTCCGAGGTAAGGTAGGTGCGCGTCATCGTCTTGTCCCGATCGTTGCGCGCGACATCGTTCAGCAGTTTTTCGAAATCCTCGCAGTAGCGGTTCACCGCTGCCCGGAATTCGGAATCCGACTGATACTTGCGCCGGATCTCGTCGAAAGTCTGCTGTCCCTTGAGCGTGTAGAGGCGCCGTGTAAACACGTCACGCTCACCACGCCGATAGCGGTCCCAAAGCTCGATCGATGCATCGTGGTCAATCGCCCGGGCGATATCGACGGACAGCGAATTCAGCGACTCCACGACCTGAAGAGGCGAACGCTGGGTCGGCGCCGGGCGAGGGGCGTCTGCCACCTTTGCCTGCGTGTCTTCGCGCGAGGCACCCTGCAGCAGATCGCTCACCCAGCCACCCTGAGGTGTAGCTGCACCCTCGCGGCCCTGTGTCGAAGTCTCGGCCGGACGCTCGGTGGTCAACGTTGCGGCCCGAGCCGGTGCTGCCGGAGCAGCAGGGGCTGGACGGCGCGGCGCAGTTGCCTGCGGAGCTGCAGGCTGCTGCGGGGCGGGGGCTGCCGGACGGGGAGCCTGAGGCGCTGGCGCTGCCGCACGAGGAGCAGCCGGCGCGGCGCGTGAAGCGGACACGTCGGAGTTGCGACCGGACTTCGCGACGATCGCGGACAGTTCCTTGAGCGCGTTGATCTGCTCGCTGACGGCCCGGCGGATGGCCGTGGTCGATTCCTTTGCCTCCATAGGAAGCTCGAAAACGCCCTTCTTGATCTCTGCGCGCGTTTCCTCGAGCTCGCTACGGATGCCCTGAGCAGCACGGCGCATGTCTTCCGTTGCCCCGCTGAAGCGGGTTGTGGCCGACTCGATGAGATCCGCGAATGCGTTGCGCATCTTCTCTGTCGATTCGAGCGTCCGGCCTTCGGCCTTCTGCATCGCGTTGCCGACAAGGTTCTCGAAGGAGCGCATGACGCGTTCGAGGTCCTCCGACTTCTTGACCAGTCCGACAGCAAGGTCCTCCAGCGAAGACTGGCGCTCGAGCGTCTGCTCCAGATTGTTCTGGGCCGAGCTGAGCAGGTCGGATGCACTGGCAAGAAGCTTGCTGTGGGCTTCGAACTTGGTCGCGATGGAGGCGACCTCACGCAGCGTGTTCGAGGACAGTTCGGTGAGCCGGTTGGTGTTCTGGTCCACAAGGCGTGCGCTGCTCGCGAAGGTCTGGGCCGCCCGCTCCGTGCTCGCAGCAAAGTTTTGCGTGCTGCTGGTGAGATGCTCGTCGACATTGGTGAGGTTTGTTGCCGCCGCCTCGATCAGGCCGTTGAGCTGGCTGCTCGACTCGGCCAGACGCCCGATCAGGTCGCTTACGCCTTCCGACAGGCTGTTGCGCGCTCCATGAACGGCAGACAGGGTTTCGGCTGTGCGGTTTGCCAAGGCCTCGACCAATGTCTGGTTTTCCGCACGCAACCGCTCGGCCGTACGTGCCGAAACTCCCTCCACTGCGTTGACGGTTTCGGTGGTGCGATGCGCAAGCGTGTCGACGAGTTCCTGGCTTCCAAGGTTCAGACGCTCGGTCGAACGGGCAGTGACTTCCTCGACAGCCTGCAGCGTCTCGGCAGTGCGGCTTGCCAGAGTATCAACAAATTCCCGGCTACCGAGATGCAGCCGCTCGGTGGAGCGGGCAGTGACGTCCTCGACAGCCTGCAGGGTCTGAGCGGTGCGGCTTGCCAGCGTGTCGACGAGTTCCTGGCTTCCAAGGTTCAGACGCTCGGTTGAACGGGCGGTTACTTCCTCGACAGCCTGCAGCGTTTCGGCGGTGCGGTTTGCAAGCGCGTCGACAAGCGTCTGGCTCTCCATGCGCATCCGTTCGGTCGAACGGGCAGTCACGTCTTCCAGCGTCTGGGCGAGCTCATTGCCGGTCTGGCCGAACCGATCGACCAGCGGACGCGCCGTCTCATCGAGAATACGGGTGATCTCCGCCGAGCGTTCGGCCAGCATGGCGTTGAGTTCGCGTGTGTTTACCCCGATCGTGCGCGCCGCTTCGTTGGTGCTCTGGCCGATGTGCTGGCCCACCGCAGCGAAGGTCTCGGAAATGACGTTCGCACGGTCAATCAGCTGCTGTTCGGCGTGCGCTACCTGCTCGCCGAGCTTTTCGCCCATCGTGACGGCTCCGGCCGCGAGGCGGTTCTCGGCATCCTCGACATGGGCGTTGACGCGGGCCGCCACGGCCTGGGCTCCCGATGCCAACCTTTCGTCGGCAATGGCCAGCGTCTCGTCTATGGCGCGTACGCGTTCGTCCAGTTCGGCCGAGGTCTGCTGGGTCCGCGCGGCGATCCGCTTTTCGGTATCCGCGAAGGCGCTGACGATACCCTCGGCATGTTCGCCAATTGCCATCGCGCTCTCGCCGATCTTCGCTGCGAGACGCTGTTCTGCCTCATCGAAGAGGTTTGAAACTTCCAGTGCCCGGTTCGAAAGGACCTGCGTCGTGTCGTCCACGCGGGTCGCAACCTGCCGGTCGACGGTCGCAAAGATATTGCCGATCTCGGCCGCGCGGCCCGAAAGGGTGCTGGCCGTTTCTGCGACGCGGTTGGAAAGGCGTTTGTCGGCTTCCTCGAAATTGAAGATGATTTCGCCAGCCTTGGTTCCAAGCGCGGCCGCGCTGTCCGCGACGCGATCGGCCAGGCGCTGGTCGGCCTCGTCAAAAATGCGTCCCAGTTCGCCAGCGCGCGCTTCCAGCTTTTCGGCGCCGTCGGCTATACGGGCAACCAGCTTTTCGTCGGCACGGTCGAAGATGCTGCCAAGCTCGGACGCTCGGGATGCCAATGCATCGGCGGACTCGCTGATACGCATGCCGAGCCGCTGGTCGGCATCATCGAAATTGCGGACGATGTCGCCGGCGCGCGCAGCCAGTGAACCGACGGTCTCCATTGCGCGCGCCACCAGTTTCTGATCGGCCTCGCTGAAGACTTCGGCTATCTGATCGGCCTTTCTGGCGAGCACGTTGCCGATCTCTTCGGTGTGGCCGAGCAGTGCGCCCGACGTTTCCTGAGCGCGGGCGGCGAGGCGGGCATCCGCTTCGTCGAAGGCCTGCGAAATCTGCTCGGCCCTATTGGCCATCCGGTTTGCGATCTCGTCGCCGTGATTGACCAGCGCGACAGACGTTTCCTTGGCACGGGCGGCAAGACGCTGGTCTGCTTCGTCCATGACCTTCGCGATCTCGCCGGCACGTTCCGTCATCAGGCTTGCAACCTCTTCGCCGCGCGCCAGAAGCGCGCTGGAGGTAGCCTCTGTGCGGGCTGCAATCTTGCTGTCGGCTTCACCGAACGCCTTGGCGATGTCCTCGACGCGAGCGAAAAGGGCGCTCGACGTCTGTTCGGCACGCTCAGCCATGCGCTTATCGGCTTCCGCGAACGCGTTTCCTGCTTCCTCGTTCAGCGTATTGGTGACTTCCAGAACCTTGTCCCGCAGGGCGCCGGCAACCGTCACGGCGCTCTTTTCGAGAACGGAGCGTACGTTGTCGACGCCGAGGTTCAGCGCGCGCTCCATTGTGCTGGTGCGCTCCTCGATGACGCCGGTCTGGCGGCGGAAGGCTTCCTCAATCTTCTCGACATCTGCCGCCACGGCCTGGGAGATGTCGACCCGCTTGCCGGCTATGGTGTCGATGTGGGCGGCAATGGCTGCGTCTATCTCACGACGGGCCTCTGCCAGCTTGCCGAGATCCTCATCAAGGGCACGCGCCATCGTATCGCGGCCTTCTGCGAGGCGGGCGACGTGAATATTGACCACATCGTCGAATGCCGCGCGGCCTTCAGCGACCTTCTCAAGGTCTGCCTGAAGGGCCTTCGACAGCGTCTCGCGGCCATCGGCGATCTTTTGCACCTGGGCGGCCACGAGGCCATCCACGACGTCGCGGGCCTCGGTGAGCTTGTCGAGGTCTGCCTGCAGGGCACGGGTAAGGATGTCGCGGCCCTGCGCAAGCTTCTCGACCTGGCCGGCAACAAGGCCGTCAATGTTGGAGCGGCTTTCGGCAAGCTTGGAAAGATCGTCCTCAAGCGCCTTTGTAAGCATGTCGCGGCCTTCGGCGAACTTCTGGACCTGGCCCGAGATGAAGCCATCGATGGTGGCGCGTGTGTTGTCTAGCTTTTCGAGGTCGGATTTGAGCGCCTCGGAAAGGACGCCGCGGCCCTCGGCGATCTTCTCGACGTGGCTGGCTACCAGCGCATCGACTTCGCCGCGCGCTTCGGAAATCTTGGTGAGGTCAACCTCCAGTGCGCGCTTCAGGATGTCGCGTCCTTCGGCTAGCTTCTCGACCTGGCTGGCCACGATCGTATCGATGTTGGCACGGCTCTCAGCCAGCTTGCTGAGGTCGGTTTCAAGGGCCTTCGTCAGCCCTGCGCGTCCTTCTGCAAACTTCTCCACATGCGTCTCGAGCAGGCCGTTGATTCCCGCGATGTCAGCCTCGAGCGCCTGAGCGAGGGTTTCACGGCCGCGATCCAGCCGCTTCAGCTGCTCACCGACCATATCCTCGACGACCTGACGGCCTTCCTTGAGCTTCTCGACATCTGTCTCCAGCACCTTGGCGATGGAGTTGCGGCCGTCCGCGAACTTCTGGATCTGGCTCTCTACGAGATTATCTATCGCTGAAAGATCGGCTTTCAGGGCACGCGATAGAATGTCGCGACCTTCTGCAAGCTTCTCAACCTGCGCAGCGACGATGCCGTCGATGCTGCTGCGAGCCTCGGAGAGCTTGCCGAGGTCGGCTTCGAGGGCACGAGACAGGATATTGCGACCTTCGGCGAGTTTCCCAACGTGGCCGGCGACCATTTCATCAATAGTAATACGGGTTTGTGCCAACTTCTGCGAGTCTTCGGTCAGGATCTTCGACAGGCTGTCCCGGCTCTGCGAGAGCCTTTCCAACTGGCTTCCCAGGGCCGCGTCGATCGACGCGCGCTGATCGTTGATCTTGCGCAGGTCTTCCTCAAGGGCGCGCGAGAGCATGTTGCGGCCTTCGGCAAGCTTCTGGACCTGAGATCCGACCGCTGCATCAATGGACGCCCGGCCTTCTGCGAAACGCTGAAGATCCGACTGCAGTGCGGCCGCCATGCGGTCGCGGCTTTCGGAAAGCTTGCGGGTGTGGTTCTCGACAGCCTGCTCGATGCCGCTGCGGGCCTCTGTTAGCCGCTGGATATCAGCATCGAAAGCGCGCGACACCACGTGGCGTGCATGATCGAGGCGCCCGGCAAAGTCGGCCGCACGTCCTTCAAGCATGGAGGAGGTTGACTCGACGATATCGGACATCTCGGCCCCGATGCGGGACTTGCCCTCGTCGATCATGCCAAACAGGGTTTCCTTGCCTTCGATGAAGGTGGTGGCGATCTCCCTTGCGCGCTCGACCAGCGTTTCGTTGATCTGGCGTGCGCGCGCTTCAAGCGCGGCATTGAGCTTGGCCGTACCGGTGTCGAGCGCATGGGCCCGTGTCTCGAACTCGCTGATAAGGCCCTGACCGCGCTCGGACAGAGTGCGTTCGATGCTGTTCAGGCTCGCTTCGAATTCCGAGCTGAGAGTACGTGCCGCGCCGCCCAGCAGCGACACCATTCCAGACGTGCGGTCGTCTAGGAGGTCCGTCAGCGAACGTGTGAGGTTGTCGGTCGAATCGGTAAGCTTGGCGATGCGCGTGTCGAGCAGGCTGGCGAATGCCTCGCCGGAAGTGGTCAGCCGGTCGGTGATCGAATCGACGCGCGAATCCAGCGAATCGAAGAGATTCATGCCGCTTTCGTTGATGCGGTCGATCAGCGTGTCGCCCGAATTCGTTATCGTCATCGACAGGTTGGTCGATGCGTTGAGGATGGAATCGCGGATGATGTCGGACGCCTGTCCGATTTCGTCACGCAGCGTCTCATGGGCTCCGGTGATGGAGGCGCGGACGCGTTCTGCGTGGGTCACAACAGCTTCGCGCTCGCTGCCAAGGCCATCGACGAGCGCCCTGATACGGGCGGCATTTTCCGAATAGGACCGCTCGATCTGATTGACCTCGGTGTGGACCAGGGTCTCAAGCTCAACGGCGCGCGCAAGCGTCCGCTCAATGCCTTCGCCCATGGCCGCAACCTCGCGGCGGACGGCCTGGCCGACCATCATGACGCGGTCCTGCGCAAGGTTTTCCGGCTCGGCAAGCCGGAACGCCACCTCTGTCATGGACTGCGCTGCAAGCCGCATTTCCTGAGCCCTGCGAACCATCGCGGCGAAAGCCCAGATCAAAACGACCGGCAAAAATACGCCGATGCCGAACATGACGAGTTCGGGGCGGGACAAGGCGCTCGATCCGGACTGCCAAAGTCCCGGGAACATGCGATCGGCGATGAAAGCGGATGCGCCGAGCCAGACGACTGAAAGGGCTGCAGCAATCCAGTATACAGTACCGGAAGCGCGCTTGTTCAAGCTGTTCAGCGCGCTGCGAAAATCTTTCTGCCGGTCATCGTTGGCGGGCGCGAACGATGCCGGTTGGGCGGCGACGACGGGACGCTCGACGGGACGGTCCACCGGCCGCTCAAGGGCCGCTGGCCTATCGGCAGACCTTTCAACCACAGGTTCGACGGCTCGCAGATCGTCGTTTCGGCGGGAGGAGGAAACGTGCTGGTTGCCGCGTCCTTCCCGAACCAACTCATCCGCGGCTTGGGAAATCTGGGCTTCCAGGTCGTCCATGCTTGCGGTGGGTTCCGCCGTGACGCGCGCTTCCGCGAAGTCGAGGTCGAGCGCGTTTTCCAGTTCCCGGGATACGTCGCTTTCGATTGTCCTGGTGGTGGTCGTATGTTTCGCCATGCCGCCTTTACCCTCTACTTACAGCGTGCGAATGCCTTGTACTGGCACAATAATAATCGCACACGAGGCATTTTATGGACCCGCCGTATCGTAGTGACACAGACTGGTAAAGGAAACATCCAATCCGGGTGATATGTAAAAGTTTAAACATAAGGTTAATACCGGGAGGCTTTGCGGCGAATTTATGCCGGTTTTTAGGCGTTTCCCCGGTTAACGCCTTGTCCACTCGTGGCACTTATCGTTCCTGCACTGCGAGGACGGGGGAGAAGTTTGTTGGCTATTTTGCGTAATGGTTACGAGAATGTGGCCTTCTCCATGCCCGGAGGGGAGCCGTCAGGGACGCGGCGGTCGCGTCCGGTGGATCTGTCTCACCTCTCATTGCAGACAATGGGCGACCGCGATCTCGAACGCGAAGTGCTGGGAATGTTTGTCGAGCAGGCACAGACGGTGCGCAGGCAAATGGCCAATGCGGGTGCCAAGGAGCGTCTCTTCCTTGCCCATTCTCTGAAAGGGTCTGCACGGGGGATCGGGGCCTTTCCGATCGCGGAATGCGCGGAGGCGGTCGAAGCGCAACCCTCGGACGCGTTGACGCTGAAACGTCTATCTAAGCTCATAGACGAGGCCTGTGACTTCATCGCTTCGATCGATCGATAGGTCGCATATGGCGGTTTCATGCCGGAGGGTGGCGCTTTTGCGCCGCAGTTGACTCATGTCGCGGAGTCATTATCTCGGAAGCTCCACTGCCCGGGACTGCATATGACCAAGCTCACCTACATTGCATTTGATGGCACGCGCTTCGAAGTCGAGGCCGAAAACGGCTCGACCGTCATGGAGAACGCAATCCGCAATGCCGTGCCGGGCATTGAGGCCGAGTGCGGCGGCGCGTGCGCCTGCGCAACCTGTCATGTCTATGTTGATGAGGCATGGACCGGCGTTGTCGGGCAGCCTGAGGCGATGGAAGAGGACATGCTGGATTTTGCCTACGACGTCAGGCCGACTTCACGCCTTTCGTGCCAGATCAGGGTCCGTGACGAACTCGACGGCCTCGTGGTGAGCATACCAGAGCGTCAGGGTTGAACAGCCTTTCGTCTGTTTGCCCATTTAAGCTGAACGAAGGGAATGCCATGTCGCCAGCGCGTGCTAGGATAGCACTCGCTGATTTGCGGGAGGGCTTGCCATGAGCAGCGTCGTCAAAACGGATGTGCTGATCGTCGGAGCGGGTCCGGTCGGGCTTTTCGCCGTGTTCGAACTGGGCCTGTTCGACATGAAGTGCCACCTGATCGATATTCTCGACCGGCCCGGTGGCCAGTGCACCGAGCTCTATCCGGAGAAGCCGATCTACGACATTCCCGCGCTCCCGAAAGTCGGAGCGCAGGAACTGGTCGATCGCCTCATGGAACAGATTTCGCCCTTCCAGCCCGGTTTCACCTTCAACCGCATGGTTTCGGGACTGGAAAAGCTGGAAGACGGCTCATTCCGTATCACCACGGACGAAAACGAGCTGTTCGAGGCCAAGGTCGTGGTCATTGCTGCCGGTGGCGGTTCTTTCCAGCCGAAACGCCCTCCTATCCCCGGCATTGAAAACTTTGAGGGCAAGAGCGTCCTTTACTCCGTCCGGCGCATGGAGGAATTCCGCGATCAGGATGTGGTCGTCATCGGAGGAGGAGATTCGGCGCTGGACTGGACGCTGAACCTGCAACCGATTGCCAGAAGCATCACGCTCGTGCATCGCAGACCGGAATTTCGAGCCGCACCCGATAGCGTCAACAAGATGTTTGCGCTTCAGGAAACGGGAGAGCTTGAGTTCCAGATCGGCCAGGTAACCGGCGTGAAAGGCGAGGGCGGGTATCTCAGGTCCGCTACGGTCAAGGGACCGGACGGTGACGTCGAGGTGGCCTGCACGCGCATGCTCCCATTCTTCGGACTTACGATGAAGCTCGGGCCGATCGCGGAATGGGGCCTCAACCTGCATGAGAACCTGATAACGGTCGACACGGAGAAATTCGAAACATCGGTGCCCGGGATATTCGCCATCGGTGACATCAACTGGTATCCCGGCAAGCTCAAACTGATCCTTTCCGGGTTTCACGAGGCGGCCCTTATGGCGCAGGCGGCCAAGCGAATCATCGCGCCTGCCGAGCGGGTAGTGTTTCAGTACACGACCTCTTCGACCAGCCTGCAGAAGAAGCTTGGCGTTGCCTGAGCCCCAGTCTTAAAGCCGCTAGCGACTATCCGGCAATCTTGCCTGCCTCAATGAGCTTCACGCGCTGTCGCATCAGCTTGAGCAGGCGCCTTTCGAAATTGGCAGCTTCATCAACATCGAACTGAGCCTGTGCTTCGTCGTGCCGGCGCAGCACCGCATCGGCGGTGGCTTCGGCCTTGCTCGCCGCGATCTTGCAATCCTTCTGACGTCCAAGGCGCATAAGCTTGCGTTCAAGCTGGCGCGCATATTTCTGGGCGATGGCGACGTGTTGTTCCTCATGGCGCTTGATGTCGCCTGACAGTGTGTCCCAGACAAGTCGCGTGTCGGCATCCGCCGCGTTGCGCTGGCGCCATCTGGGAAGAATGACCTTGGCCTTGACGGTTACCTTGGCCTCGGTGACCCTGCAGTTTCCATTTTTCTCCGTATAGGCCAGCCTTGTATTGAACTGCATCCGTGTCGCGCCTGGGTGGCGCTGGCCCGTCGTTTTCACTTTCGGGCCGCGTTTGTTGAGCTGGCTTTCCAGCTCTTCGAGGGTCCTGCCGCCAACAGAGAAATAGCTGTAGGTTTTGTTCAAGGTCTCTGCCGTCGCCGGCAGCGCGAACTGGCTGATGAGGAAAGCTGTCAGAAGGACGCGGATCATCGATGGGCCCCGTTTTCTCGACCTTGCGCCACGGCGCTCCGGTGTGCAACGCCAAATTCCGTGGTTGACGTTTTCGTGTCGCGTTGGCGTCCTCGCGAAAACTCCATTGATTTTCCACTGCGTTGGTCGCATGCAGCGGCAAATCGGTAATGGGCGATGACGCAACGATACTGGAATCTGGCACATGGTTGCCAACTGACCCTCGGGACGAAGGCTCAGGTCATGGGCGTGCTGAACGTAACGCCCGACAGCTTTTCCGATGGTGGAAAGTTCGAGGCGCTGGAATCGGCCGTTGCGCAAGCGCATCGCATGATTGGCGATGGTGCTGTCATCGTCGATGTCGGGGGAGAATCGACCCGGCCAGGAGCAGAACCACTAACTGCGCTCGAAGAGCAGCGCCGCATTCTTCCTGTCATTGAGGTTCTGTCTGCGGAAAACGCGTGTCTTCTATCGGTGGATACTTACCGCGAGGAAACCGCGCGCATGGCAGTGGCCGCAGGTGCGCACATCGTCAATGACGTGTGGGGACTGCAGCGCGAGCCAGGAATAGCGCGCGTGGCCGCGGAGACCGGCGCTGGTCTGGTCATCATGCATACAGGGCGAGATCGTCAAAAGTTGAGCGACGTTATCGCAGACCAACTCGTCTTCCTTACCCGCTCGCTTGAGATTGCAGAAGCCGCTGGCGTCAGCCGCGACCGCATCGTGCTCGACCCCGGATTCGGGTTCGCCAAGGAGGCGGACGAGAATCTCGACCTCATGGCCAGGTTCGAGGAACTGCGCGTCTTCCAGTTGCCGCTCATGGTAGGCACCTCGAGAAAGCGCTTCGTGGGTCACGTTACGGGCAGGGATGCGCAGAACCGGGGTGCCGGAACCGCTGCCACGAGTGTCATTCTGCGGCTGAAGGGTGCCGACCTGTTCCGCGTCCATGACGTCGCAATCAACATGGACGCGCTGGCCTTCGCGGATGCTATGCTTGCCCGCGACCAATCGAAAGTCGAATGAGTATGTACCAGATACGCATGAAGAACTGCGCCTTTTTTGCGCGTCACGGCGTGTTCGACGAAGAGGAGTTGCTGGGCCAGCGCTTCTATGTAGACGCAACGCTGACCGTCGATCCGGGGCGTGCGCTTGAGGATGACGCAATCGAGGGTACCGTCGACTACGGCGTCGCCTTCCAGGTGATCGAGCAGATCATCACCGGACAGCGACGCTTCCTGATCGAGGCGCTTGCGCTGGAGGTCGGCAAGGCGTTGACGCAGCGTTATCCGCAGATCAAGCGCGCGGAGATCACTGTACGCAAGCCGAACGCACCGGTGCCGGGTGTTCTTGATCATGTAGAGGTGACCGTTGCGTGGCCCCAGTAAGCAGACCGGCCCTAAGGATACCGCCTATCTAAGCCTCGGGGGCAACCTGGGGGAGCCGGACAAGGCGATGGGCGCGGCTCTGAGGATGCTGGATGAAGATGCCCGCATCGAGGTCGTCTCTGTCTCGTCGCTTTACCGGACGCCTCCGTGGGGCAAGACCGACCAGCCGGACTTCCTCAATGCGGCGGCAGAATTGCGTACCACTCTCTCGCCTCGCGCTTTCCTGGATACCTGCCTTGAGGCGGAGCGAACATTGAAGCGGGTTCGGCAGGAACGGTGGGGCCCGAGGCTAATCGACCTGGATATTCTGGTCTTCGGCGAATTTGAGGTCCACGAAAGAGGACTGGAGATACCTCATCCGCGCATGCTGGAGCGCGCCTTCGTGCTGGCCCCGCTGGCAGAGATCGCGCCTGGCTTCATCATGAAGGGCAGAAGGCTTGATGACTGGTTGTCACTCCTGGATACAACGGGGATAGAGCGGCAAGCTTCCGGTCGGGATTGGTGGCGGGGGTGAGGCGATCAGCCTGAAAAGCCGCCACTGTCAAGGAATTCCTGCTCCTCAAGCGTCGTCTCGCGACCGAGCGCAGCGTTGCGATGAGGGAAGCGTCCAAATCTCGCGATGATGTCGCGATGCACGACCGCGTAGCGCAGATATTCTTCTCCGTGTGGCGGCGCCAGTTCAACGGAAAGTTCCTGGTCAGCCATGTCCTCGGAATGCTCGAAGGGCAGCAGGAAGAAAATCTTGAGCGCATCTGCGACTTTGTCGAGATGTCCGGCGTCGAGTGCGGCTCGGGCGAAATGCCGGGCCAGCGGATCGGTCGCGAACATGTGCCCCGTATTGCGAAAGCAGTTTCGCGGAAACTGGTCGAGCAGGATCATCAAAGCCAGCGCGCTTTGCGGATGTTCCATCCAGTGATCGAGTTCTCGCGCAGCGGCCGCATAGTGCAGGTCGAGGAAGCGTGAATGAAACTCGGCATCAAAGGCCGGGTTCTTGCTGAACCACGCTTCATAGCCGGCATCATGCCAGAACTTGACCACTTCTGCGGCGCGGGGATCGATATCGGACATGGTTTCCTCCGTGAGCGGATCAGTTGTGGTCGCGTGAAGCCTTGTTCAAGGCATCGGCAGCTTCCTCGTTCATGGCCTGGCCCGCCCGCCTTGGCGGAGCGAGCGGTGTGGGGGTGGGCTCGGGTATGTTGCCTTTCATGAGGCGGCGGCCGGCCTGTAGCCCTCCGGCGATCTGCAATTGCAGCCGCTCGTCGTCCCTGCGGCGGACGTCTTCGATCACCTCGGCCACCTCTTCTCCGGGAATTCCCAGTTGCTCGAGCGTGTGGCCGCCGAAGACAAGAGCGGATTCGAACGTCTCGCGTATCTGATAGTCGACCCCGGCGTCGATCAGGCCGATGGCTGCGCCCCTGTCGTAGGCGCGTGCCAGTACGGGAACAA
Source organism: Rhizobiaceae bacterium (assembly GCA_019635775.1). Lineage (GTDB taxonomy): Bacteria > Pseudomonadota > Alphaproteobacteria > Rhizobiales > Rhizobiaceae > Mesorhizobium_K. Next base: position 972,093 of record JAHBYU010000001.1, read on the forward strand.
GCGGGAATTCCTCCTTCATGTTTTCTGCGATGCGTATGGCCGCTTCCGCCTTGTCGACGCAGATCAGAACGGCGCGCGCGCGTCCGGCACCCGCCGCATGCAGGATATCCAGCCGTGTTCCGTCGCCGTAATAGACCTTGAAGCCGAAATCGGCGGCCGCCTGGATCATCTCGACGTCATTGTCGATGATGGACACCTCGACGCCGCGCAGCAGCAGTGGCTGGCTGGCGATCTGGCCGAACCGGCCAAACCCGATGATCAGCACGCTGCCGTTCAGACCGTCGGCTACCTCGATGCCATCAAGTGTTTGCTGTTCCTCAGGCATGAACGCCCGAAGCAGTATGATGGCGAACGGCGTTAGCACCATCGAGACGATGATGATTGCCGTAAGTGTCGCATTCTCCGCGCCATTGATGATGCCGACGGACGTCGCAGCGGCATAGAGGACGAAAGCGAACTCCCCACCCTGAGCCATGATGACGGCTCGTTCCAGTGCATCTGCATGCGTTGCCTTGAGGAACCGGGCGACCGCGTAAATGCCAATGCCTTTTGCAATCATGTAGAGGACCACATAGATCGCGATCGTCTGCCAATTTGCCGCGACCACGGAGAGATCCAGAGACATACCCACGGCCATGAAAAACAGGCCGAGCAGGATGCCACGGAACGGCTCTATGTCCGCTTCGAGCTGATGACGGAAGGTGGATTCCGAGAGCAGGACGCCCGCAAGGAAGGCACCCATTGCCATTGACAGTCCGCCGAGCTGCATAACGAGTGCTGACCCAAGGACGACGAGCAGGGCAGCGGCCGTCATGACCTCGCGGGCATGCGAGTTCGCCAGAACCCTGAAAAGCGGGTTGAGCAGATAGCGCCCGGCAACGATGAGGCCGACGATGCACGCCATTCCGATGGCTACGTCTGTCAGACGCTCTGAGAGTGTCACCTCTTCACCCGTCGGGGCGAGGAAGACAACGAGCGCGAGCAGCGGAACGATGGCAAGGTCCTCGAGCAGAAGGATCGAAACCATGCGCTGGCCACGGGTAGAGGACACCTCGCCGCGTTCTTCCAGAACCTGCATAACCACTGCTGTCGAGGTCAGGACGAAGCCCGCGCCGGCCACGAAGGAAACCGCCACTGGGAAGCCGCCTAGGACGCCGACACAGGTCAGCAGAAATGCACACACGCCGACCTGCAGAGCGCCGAGCCCGAAGATTTCCTTGCGTAACCCCCAAAGCCGCGAGGGCTGCATCTCGAGGCCTATGATGAACAGGAACATCACGACGCCGAGTTCGGCGACATGCAGGATGGCTTCTGGTTCAGAGAAGATGCCAAGGCCGAAAGGGCCGATGACCAGGCCAGCGGACAGATAACCAAGGATGGATCCCAGTCCGGCCCGTCTGAAGATTGGTACGGCAACGACGGCGGCTGTCAGCAGCGCAACGACCTGGACGAGTTCCACACCTGAAGATTCTGCAGCCATACCTTGTCCCGATGCATGTCCGACAGCGGGCACGCTGTCGAGAAGCGGCCAAGATAGGTTCTGCTTGGCTAGTCCACCAGCCCCTGCGAGAAGAGGCTGCTTACGGGCCAGAAGCTGGAAGGGCTATTGACGCGCGATCGCTCCAACCGCGGTGTCGTCGACGCGCTGCAGGCTCATTCCGATAACCGGGACCATCGAGTTTTCGACTCGCACGGAAATGGTCACGTTCATAGTGTCGTCACTCGCCATGCGGGCCTGCATCACGCCGCGCAGGTCGTTGCGGTGGATCGAGAAGACCACCTTGCGGTCATTGACGACGTTGCCGGCGACGATGTCCAGTCCGGAGCCTGCCGCGCCGTCCTGAAACTGTCCCTTGTAGCCAACGGAACTGCTCTGGATCACGCTGGCAGACATCTTCTGTGTGAACACGCCGACACGGCATCCGCCATCGAGCGCCATGCCGAGCTTCTTGGTAGGCGTTGAGCCCGCAAAGGTGCAGTTGAACTTGGTGCCCTTGTACTTGCCGGCGACGATCTCGCCAGCACCGGTCCACGTGCCTTCTATCGATTTGAAGAACAGGCTGTCGCGCTCGGCCGACAGCGCCGGCGCAACGGCGCTCGAAGCGATCATCGCTGATGCGCCAAACGCCAGGATTTTCGAGAAGATAGAACGCTTCATTACAAGGCACCCGGCAACGCGAAAGTGGAATTGAACCTGGCGGAACCATGCCGAGAAATGGTTAATGGAGTGTCTACGCGGCGCTCCGATCAATCTGCTAGAAGCTCTTTCAGCCAGGTTTTCCGGATGCCTTTTCACGTGTGAAATTGGCCAGCGCCGCAAGGAAATCCGTCATTCCCGGACGTTTCAGTGCATTGAAGGGAAGGGGCCGCGTGACCTCCATCGCGGCGACCCCGATCCGGGCGGTCATCATCCCGTTGACGACACCTTCGCCAAGCTTGGCGGAAAGCCGCGCCGCGAGGCCTTGCCCGACGATCTGATGGACGAAGTCGTCTCCTGCGGCAATTGCGCCGGTGACAGCCAGGTGGGCAAGCACGCTACGCGCCAGACGGAAGAAACCAAGCGTCCCCGGTCGACCGCCATAGAGTTCGGACAGGCGTCGGATGAGCCGTCCCGACTCGAAGAGGACATAGGCAAGGTCAACGAGGGCGCGGGGGCTTACAGCCGTTACGATAGAGACACGCTTGGCTGCGTCCAGGATGAGCTGCCGTGCGCGCGCATCGAGCGGCGTCATGAGCTCCGTCTCGGCGATACGAACAAGATTTGCGCCGTCGATGATGTCGTTTTCCAATGTCTTTAGAGACCTGCGCCCCGCCGCGGTTTCGGGCTTCGAGGAAACGAAATCGACCACTTCGGCAACGACTTTGCGAGCGCTTTTGGGATCATCCGTTCTGATCGCCTCCAGCGCTGATGTGCGCAGCTTTTCGACCGAGGCCAGACGCATGATTGCCAGCAGTTCCCGGCTCAGGATGATCAGCAGGGCGAGCGCTGCGAGCGCGGCCAGGCCCGCCGCCAGCCAGCCCAGCCACTCCGCGCGGCTGAACAATTCGCGCACCAGCTGATCGACCCAGAGCCCGAGCGCGAGCGACACGAGCGCGCCGAAGGCAGATACGAAGACGACACTGACAAGGGAGCGTCTCCTGGGTGCTGTGGGTGGAGGCGGAATGTCGTTGTCAGGGCTGTCGAACACGTCGATTTCCGCTGGCGTGACCACAACGGTCGCCGTGTCCAGGGCGCGCGGTCGACGTTGCGGCTCCTGCGGCTCGGCAGGTTGTGCGTCGACGGGATCAATCCGGAACGCCGATGGCTGCCGTGGGGCCTTCATGCGAGGCGATCTCCGATCAGAAACTGCACGGCCCGGTCAAGCCGGATATGCGGCAGGGAGAGCTTGAGACCGCCGGCATCGCGCTCCAGCTTCGGCGGGCGGAAGCGCACGAACCGAACCGGTGCAGGTGTGTCGTCCGCTTTTCCGTCATCGTTGAATATGCCCTCGATGCTTGCCGGCAAGTCGCCCGGAAACACGGCGGTTTCGGTCTTTCCGTCAAAGGTCTCGCCACCGATGGTTTCGCCCTTGAGCGGGGTGCCGATTATGACCGGAAGCGTCTCGCGTCCCTGCTTGACGCTCCCCTCGCGCGTCGCCCGCACGGCTGCCATTGCCAGCACCTCTACGGCAGCTCCAGAGAAGTCGGCGCGCTTGATCGCCCTGTCTGAGAGGCGGCGCACGATGGACTGAAGCCGGTCGTGGCTTTGATGGTGCAGGTGGTCAGCCTTGGTGGCGGCGACAAGGATTCGGTCGATGCGACGCGTGAAGAAGTCGGTCATGAAATTTCCCCGCCCTGGCCTGAAGCAGGCAAGGATTTCGGTCAGGGCACGCTCGAGGTCAGCCACGGCGCCTGGCCCGGCATTCATCGCTTGCATGGCGTCTATGAGCACAATCTGGCGGTCCAGCCGCGTGATATGCTCGCGAAAGAACGGCTTGATGACGTGCGTCTTGTAGGCTTCGTACCGGCGCTCCATCATGGCGTGAAGGGAGCCTCCACGTGCACGTCCCGAAAGTTTGGGCAGCGGCGCGAAGGTCAGGGCGGGCGAGCCGTCGAGATCGCCCGGCATCAGAAAGCGGCCGGGGGGAAGCGTTGAGAGCGCGCGATCGTCATGCTTGCATGACCTGAGATATGCCGAGAAGGATTCGGCCAGTCTGCGCGCCGTCATTTCGTCAGCGCTGTCGCGCGCGTCGATCGTATCGGCCAGCCGTCGCCATTCTTCGGACAGGTTTGCCCGCACCGGCAGGGACGCCAGCTCGAAGGCGTCGGCGGAGAACTCCGCATAGTCTTTGCCGAGGAGCGGCAGGTCGAGCAGCCATTCGCCGGGATAGTCCACGATATCCACGGAAAGCCGACCACTGGAAAACAGGCGGTTCCAGCCTGAAGCGGACTCAAACTCGATGGTCAGCCGCAGCTCGGAAATCGCCCGCGTCGAGTCGGGCCATACCCTTTCGTCGACAAGCGCTGCGATGTGGTCTTCGTACTGGAAGCGTGGAACCGCGTCATCGGGTTGTTCTTCGAGGATGGCGCGCGCGATACGCCCGGATTTCTGCGCCTCGAAAAGCGGCAGGCGTCCGCCATGGATAAGGTTGTGGACGAGCGCCGAGATGAACACCGTCTTGCCTGCGCGCGAAAGGCCGGTGACGCCCAGCCGCAGCGAAGGGGAGGAAAACATGGACGTTGCACGCCCCGACAGCGTGTCGAATGCGATCCGTGCCTCGTCCGTAAAAGTGGTAATCGAAGTCGACAAGCTTTGCCCTCGGCATGTGAGGCAGGATATAGGGGACGCTGACCGGCATTGAAATGGCGGCGGCGTCAGTCAGCTGCCGGAACAAGAAAGGCCTCAAGATAGCCCGAGCCGGGTTTGGCTGTCGCAAGGCCGTCGCGAAACGATATGACGGCGAGCCCGGCGGTCGGAAACCCCAGGCCGAGCAGCGCAAGCGCGGAAGGATCGCCATCGCCAGAGACTGCGGTGGCCAGATCCTCCATCATCGGATTGTGTCCGACAACAAGAATGGACCCGCTGCGGCCATGATCCTGGACCATTTTCAAATAGCCTGCGGCATCCTCGCTGTAGAGCTTTTCGCAGAATACGATTCGGCCTGTGTCCGCCTGGCTTGCGACACCCTGCAGAGTCTGCCTCGCGCGCAGCGCGCTAGAGCAGAGCGTCACATCCGGAACGTATCCACTGAAGGTCATCTGGCTGCCGACCTTTTCCGAATCGTCCTGTCCCCGGTCATCGAGGGGACGGTCGAAGTCGCGCATTCCCGGTGATGCCCAGCGCGCCTTGGCGTGCCGCAGCAGATAAAGTCTGCTCACGAGGTTCCTCCCGGCTGCTTTCCTGCCCTTTGCAAGCTTTTAGTCATTGACGGTGGGGAGGGGCAACCACCGCTCTGGATGGGCTCCATCACGGATTCAGATACCCTTTCCGGGACACCCGGAGTGGCATGGGGCTTGCTTGTGACAAATGCGTGAGACCTTGACCAATTAAGCTTGTGCCGCTTTTTGACCCCGAATATATAGGCGCCGAAAAGTGGGTAATGTGGGTGAGTCGAATGAACGATTTCGTTACTTCCGATTACGTGCCCTCCGAGGACGAACCGTTCATGAATGAACGGCAGAAGTCATACTTTCGGGCAAAGCTGATTGCCTGGAAAAACGACATTCTGAGAGAAGCCCGCGAAACCCTTGAGATCCTGCAGCAGGAAAATGCCAATCATCCCGACCTTGCCGACCGGGCGTCGTCGGAAACGGATCGCGCGATTGAACTGCGCGCCCGCGACAGGCAGCGCAAGTTGATTGCGAAGATCGATTCGGCATTGCAGCGGATCGAGGAAGGGACGTACGGCTATTGCGAGGAAACCGGCGAACCGATCGCCCTGAAGCGCCTTGACGCGCGTCCCATCGCGACGCTCTCCATCGAAGCGCAGGAGCGCCACGAACGCCGCGAAAAGGTTTACCGGGACGATTGAGCGGGCTGCAAGCAAGTGACCAAAAAGCGGCCATTGGCCGCTTTTTTATTTGGCTGACGCAACGTCCTTTGGAATGTTCCCTCAACGCTGGTTGCTGGACAGCTCTCCAAGCAACTTGGTCATCTCGTCGTCGAGCGTCATTTCCACTGGCTTGGCCGGCGTTTTTGCTGGCGGCGGGTCGAAGACACTCTCATCAAAAGAACTCGGGTCGAACGGGGGAGGCGACGCACTCGCTTCGAATGTGACTTCGAGTTCGTGAAGCAGGTCGTCGTCGAGGTTGTGCGAGGGTCCCATCGCAGGAGACCTGCCGGAACCACCCGACGAGATTGCTGCGGGGATCGGCGGCAGTGAAGCGGGTGGCAACCGTGAAGGGGCAACTCGCTGAGGCATGGGATCACGGGTCGGCGGACGCGATCCCGTCTGGCGCATGGGCCTCGGCGGGGGCGAAGTCCGTTCCGGCTGACGCTGGGGCAGGGGACGTTCCGGCTGTCTCGCCGGTTGCGGTGGCAATGTGGATCGCGCGGCTGGCTGCGACTGCATCGGTTCAGGCGCTCGGGGACGAGGAGGTGGTTGCTGCGCCGGTGGCTGGATTGGAAGGCCGGGTATTTGGGCCTGCTGAGCCTCGGCGTCGGTGTCCTCGCCGAAGACCGATTGTGTCCTGCGTGCACCGGATACCCGGATTTCGCGCTCAACAACCACGTCGGTCGGGCCACCTATCAGAAGAAGATGCTCGATGTCGTCGCGACGGACAAGAACCAGGCGGCGGTGGCTGTCAACCGCCGTGGCGTCCATGACCGCGAGGCGCGTCTTGCGATTGCGGCCACCCGCCACGAAGGTGCCAGACGTCATGTTGCGGACAAGGCGGACCACGATAAGCACGATCACCAAGAGGACCAGCGCCGCAAGCGTCCAGATAACTGCCGTAGCGAACTCCGCTCCGCCCAGGCCCGCGAACCAATTGCTCATCGACAACCCCGTAGCTACAACGAAAGCGGCAGGATTCCACCGGAATCGCCGCTACGTTCCATTCATTTGTCCGCACATCGGGTTGCCGTGAAAGAAGATTTGCGTCTTTCCGACCGATGCATTCAATGCGTTAGAGTAAACCTTGACCGCACAGGTCCGCAAGTTGCCTTTCTGAAAGCATTTTTTCCGCTCAAGCCCCTAGCAGGCCATTTTTCCTTGTGCTTTTGGGCCGCAGACCTTTTCCAGCCGGAGAGAATATGATTCAACCGGTCGGCGACGGGGGAGCCGTCTTTCGGGAATCACTTTTGATGGCACGAGAGCCGCGCGGCGACTTCTATCCTTCTCCAATAGTGGACCAGAACACCCGTCCTGGCGCCGTCGCACGGCTCATCATCTTCGTTGTGGTGCTGACGGGCTCGGCGATCGTCTTCGGCATTTTCCGGGAGCGCCTCGGCGATCCTTTCCTGCTCGGCATGCTGGGTGTGCTGGCGATGATCGGGGTCGGGTATCTTTTCGCCACGGCCATCGGCTTCGTACAGATAGCGCCCCGTTCCACGACCGACGAATTGTCGAAATCCTTCGTGGATTCGACGCCGCAGGGGCTCGTCGTAACCGATTCAAAGGGACGGATCGTTTACGCGAACAAGGCCTATGGCGAGATGACAGGCGCATCGTCGGCGGCGGACATACGATCGATCGAAAATCTCTTGTCGGACGTGCCGGAGGCTTCCGGGATCGTCTACCGTATCGGCATGGGGTTGCGCGACGGTATCGCCGGCGATGGCGAGTTCAGGCTGTCTCAGGCGCTTCGACCGGGAGGCGAACCGGGTGCCCGCTGGTATCGTGTGAGCGCGCGCACGTTCAAGGCGCCTGGCAGGCGTCAACCGCTGCTTGCTTGGCAGTTGGAGGACATTTCGCGCGAACGTGCTGAACAGGAGCGCTTCTTTCTTGATCTCCAGAAGGCGATTGATCACCTGGATCATGCGCCCGCAGGCTTCCTGGCTGCGGATCAGGAAGGTCGGGTCACCTACATAAATGCCACTCTCGCCGAATGGCTTGGCATAGACCTCGCCAGTTTTACGCCGGGCGCCATGACGCTGCCCGAGATCGTTGCAGGCGATGGGATGGCGCTGATCCGTTCCGTGAAGGCCGATCCCGGTACCACGAGAAACGCGGTCGTCGATCTCGATCTGGCGACAGTCACCGGCGAAGTGCTTCCCGTGCGCTTCATGCATCGGGTTTCTGCAAGCCGCGACGGCGTGATGGGCCCCAGCCGAACGATAGTCCTCAACAGGACACAGGGTTCTGACGCGTCGGCGGAACTGAGGGCTTCGGAAATCCGCTTCACGCGCTTCTTCAATTCAACGCCGATGGCAATCGCAGGCGTCGATCTGCAGGGCCGAATCGTCCGAACCAACGCGCCGTTCCTTTCGCTGTTCGCTGGCGTGGTCGACCGCGATGCCATCGATCACAAGATCCGCCTCGACACGGTTATCCACGAGCGCGACCGCCCGGCCTTTGCCGCGGCCCTTGAGAAGGCGAGGCAGAGGCAAGCCGACATCGAACCGATCGACACGGTCCTGCCCAATGACGAGGAGCGCCATATCCGCTTCTATGTGAACGCGGTTGCAGAAGGGACCGGCGGCGAGGAGGCCGAGGAGGCTTCGATCGTCTATGCCGTGGACACGACCGAGCAGAAGGCCCTCGAGGCGCAGATGGCGCAGAGCCAGAAGATGCAGGCGGTTGGCCAGTTGGCGGGCGGAATCGCGCATGACTTCAACAATGTGCTGACTGCCATCATCATGGCGTCTGATCTGCTGCTGACCAATCATCGGCCGTCCGACCCGTCCTTCCCGGATATCATCAACATCAAGCAGAACGCCAATCGGGCAGCTTCGCTGGTCAGGCAGTTGCTGGCCTTCTCCCGCAAACAGACGCTGCGACCCGAAGTCCTGAACCTGACCGATGTGCTGGCGGATCTGCGCATGCTTCTGGCGCGGCTCGTGGGCAACCAGATCAAACTGAAGGTGGATCACGGGCGCGACCTCTGGCCGGTCAGGGTCGATATTGGCCAGTTCGAGCAGGTCATCGTCAATTTGGCGGTGAACGCGCGCGACGCCATGCCCGACGGCGGCGAACTGACTGTCCGGACCTCGAACGTAACGGCCGAGGAGACAAGGGCGTTCGGATATCGTGAACTGGTGCCGGCGGACTACGTCGAGATCGAAGTCGAGGATTCCGGCACCGGAATTCCTCCAGATGTACTGAAGAAAATTTTCGAGCCCTTTTTCACGACCAAGGAAGTCGGCAAGGGCACCGGGCTTGGGCTGTCGATGGTCTACGGCATCATCAAGCAGACTGGTGGCTTCATCTATTGCGATTCCGAGGTTGGCCAGGGCACCGTCTTCCGAATATTCCTTCCACGCCACATTCCGGAAGTTCAGCCTCAACCCGCCATCCCTTCATCCGCAGAAGCGCCGGTGCAGCAGGCAAGTGCACCAAAGCCTGCGGATCAGGTTCGCGACCTGTCGGGATCCGCGACGGTCCTTCTTGTCGAGGACGAGGACGCGGTTCGCATGGGTGGCATGAGGGCGCTTACCTCGCGCGGCTATACTGTGCATGAGGCTTCGTCGGGCGTCGAAGCACTCGAGATCTACGACGAGCTGGAGGGGCGTGTTGATATCGTCGTCTCGGATGTGGTCATGCCGGAGATGGACGGCCCGACGCTTCTTGGCGAGTTGCGTAAGCTGCAGCCCGACATCAAGTTTGTCTTCGTGTCCGGATATGCTGAAGATGCCTTCGCCAAGAACCTGCCCGCGGACGCCAAGTTCGGTTTCCTGCCGAAGCCCTTTTCGCTCAAGCAATTGGCTACGGTAGTGAAGGAAGTACTCGAGGCCGAATAACTGTTGTGTGTCCAGTATAGAGTCCGTTGGCAAAGACAGTTGCTGGCGTGGTTAAGATAATTTTAGCACAAATTGATATACTTGAAGCCGTTGAGTTGAGTCGGTTGTCGTGCATTCCCGGGTGCCGTTCCGCGTAGCGGGGTGTGGCTGTCGTGTGGCGGCAAGTTTCACGCAAGCGCAGCCCCCCAAAGTGTTCCTGAAATCTTTCGTTGCAGCGGTGAGCCAGCGAAGAGGGGCAACTTATGGACCAATATGCAGAAGACATTACGAAGCAACGTCTGACGGACCGTCTGGATATAGTCATGGCCATCAACATCCTGCGCGGGCAGGGGTACGACCATGAAGATCTGATCCAGGAAATCACGCGCATTTTCTACATCGACCTTGACGAGTACAACGACATCGTCAGCAAGGCCGCCTGAGATAGGGCCCGGCCTTACAGCCGCTCCTCAAAGGGGGATGTTGTCGTGCTTCTTCCAGGGGTTCTGGAGGTTCTTGTTGCGCAGCATCCTGAGTGCGCGGGCAACGCGTCGCCGCGTGGAATGCGGCATGATCACCTCGTCAATGTAGCCCCTTTCGGCGGCCACGAAGGGCGAAAGAAAGCGGTCCTCATAGGTCTTGGTATGACCGGCGATCTTGTCCGCATCGCCGATGTCCTTGCGGTAAATGATCTCGACCGCGCCCTTGGCACCCATGACCGCTATCTGTGCGGTGGGCCAGGCGTAGTTCACGTCGCCGCGCAGGTGCTTTGACGCCATGACGTCATAGGCTCCTCCAAAAGCCTTGCGGGTAATGATCGTCACCTTTGGCACTGTCGCTTCGCCATAGGCGAACAGCAATTTTGCGCCGTGCTTGATGAGGCCGCCATATTCTTGCGCGGTGCCCGGGAGAAAGCCCGGCACGTCGACAAAGGTGACCAGCGGGATGTTGAAGCAGTCGCAGAAGCGCACGAAGCGGGCTGCCTTTCGCGATGCGTCGGAATCCAGTACACCCGCCAACACCATCGGCTGGTTGGCCACGAAGCCGACTGTGCGCCCCTCGATCCTGCCGAACCCGGTGACGATGTTCTTGGCGAAGTTCTGCTGGATTTCGAAGAAGTCCCCTTCATCGCAGGTCTTGAGGATAAGTTCCTTGATGTCATAGGGCTTGTTTGCGTTGTCCGGCACCAGCCGGTCGAGCGAGAGGTCGTTGTCGGAAGCCGACTGGTAGCATTCGATTTCCGGGATATCCGCCGTGTTGGATGCGGGCAGAAAGTCGATCAGGCGCCGCATCTGGAGCAAGGCCTCGACGTCATTTTCGTAGGCGCCGTCGGCTATGGAAGACTTCGTCGTGTGTACGACGGCGCCGCCCAGTTCTTCCGCGGATACGGTCTCGTTCGTCACGGTCTTCACGACGTCGGGCCCGGTCACGAACATGTAGGATGTGTCGCGAACCATGAAGATGAAGTCGGTCATGGCGGGCGAATAGACATCGCCGCCGGCGCATGGCCCCATGATGATCGAGATCTGTGGGATGACGCCAGACGCAAGCACGTTGCGCTGGAACACTTCGGCATAGCCGCCAAGCGCCGCGACCCCCTCCTGGATGCGCGCGCCGCCTGCATCGTATATGCCGATGATTGGTGCGCGGTTGCGCAACGCCATATCCTGGATCTTCTGGATTTTCTCCGCATGGGCCTCAGAGAGCGAGCCGCCGAACACGGTGAAGTCCTTGGCGAACAGGAAGACGGTGCGCCCGTTGATGGTACCCCAGCCGGTCACCACCCCGTCTCCGGCGATCTTCTGTTTCTCCATCCCGAAATCGGTCGAGCGATGCTCGACGAACATATCGAACTCTTCGAACGAGCCTTCGTCGAGGAAGATGTCTATACGTTCGCGCGCCGTCAGCTTGCCGCGAGCATGCTGTGCATTGATGCGCGCTGTTCCGCCGCCAAGTCTGGCGATCTCACGCCTGCGCTCGAGTTCCTTCAGCACATCCTTCATCGTGTGTCTCCCTCTCGCCAATGTCGTATCACGACAGAAGGGGCGCGCAAGCGCGGCGACGAGCACAACCCAATGCATTGCTGCAATGCAGCAGGGCACTTGCTATTTCCTGCGAACTGGACCATATGCCGTCACATAGGCGCGTGGGCCGGCATGCTGTCCGGCTTTCCCGATCGAACGGGACTGGTTGCGTCTGTTTCCCTGCAAATCCGTTTTTGGAAGCGTGGCGGAAAAGTCCTGCGGATAATCTGCAGGCGCGACAGCGCAGCCGAACGGATGGAAGAGCATCCGTCGCCTTGTCGTTCACAAACAATACCGACCAACGCAGGTTGCGCCCTGCGTGTGGGCGTTTGCGGCATAGCCGCCTGAAAGAAGAATAAAATTGACCAACGAACTCAATGCGGGACCGACCGGTTTCGCGAAACTCGGCATCACCGGCGCGCTTCTCAAGGCCACTGCTTCGGCAGGCTTCGACAATCCCAAGCCCGTGCAGGAACAGGCCATTCCGCCATTCCTGGCCGGCAATGACGTGCTCGGCGTGGCCCAGACCGGCTCAGGCAAGACGGCTGCCTTCGCGTTGCCGATCCTGACGAAGATCGTGGCGCTGGGCAGCAAGCGTGTGCCCAAGACGGCGCGTGCGCTGATCCTGGCCCCGACGCGCGAACTCGCAGTCCAGATCGAGGAAACCGTCAAGGTTCTCTCCAAGGGACTGCATATTTCTACAGCCCTGGTGCTCGGCGGCGTTTCCCGCTTCAGCCAGGTCAAGAAGATCGCGCCGGGCGTCGACGTGCTCGTGGCGACCCCCGGCAGGCTCACCGACCTTGTGCGGGAGCGGGACGTAAACCTGTCGGAGACGCGCTGGCTCGTGCTTGATGAGGCAGACCGCATGCTCGACATGGGTTTCATCAACGATGTCCGCCGGATCGCCAAGGCAACGCATCGTGATCGCCAGACCGCTCTCTTCTCTGCGACGATGCCTGCGGAGATCGAGGAGCTCGCGCGGGGGATCATGAAGGATCCGGTGCATGTCGAGGTCTCTCCGCAGGGTACGACGGCTTCCGAAATCCATCAGAGTGTCGTGCTGGCCCGCCTCAAGCAGAAGCGTAAGATCCTCTCGGATATGCTCGCCAACCCCGACATGAGCTCCGTCATCGTGTTTGCACGTACGAAGCATGGCGCTGACCGCGTTGTCCGCGATCTGGAGCGCGACGGTTTCCAGGCAGCCGTCATTCACGGCAACAAGAGCCAGAACGCCCGCCAGAAGGCTCTGAACGGTTTTCGCGACGGTTCCGTCCGGATTCTTGTGGCGACGGACATCGCGGCGCGGGGCATCGACGTACCCGGCATCAGCCATGTCGTGAATTTCGACCTGCCAGACGAGGCCGAAAGCTACGTGCACCGGATTGGCCGCACAGGACGAAATGGAGCGGATGGCATTGCCATTACGCTGGTCGACCCCTCCGAGAACGGCAAGTTGCGTCAGGTGGAGAGGATCATCCGCATGAAGCTGCCGGTCTCGGCGGATCATACCGGCGAGGCGGACCCGCCGCGGCCGGCCGGCGAGCGCCAGGCAACGTTCGCTTCGGCGAATGACCGCGGCCAGCCTGCCCGCCCACGCAAGCCGCATCATCGCGGCCAGGGGCCGAAGCGGGATGAACGGGGACAGCAGCTCGAGCGCAACGGCGAGAAGCGGAATCATGGTCAGCGCAATGCCGAGGACGTGACTGTGAACGGTGCTGGCCGCAACAGCCCTGCGCCGCGTTCGGGCTTTGGCCATAAAAATCACGCTGGAAAGGCCGAGGATGGCCGCCACGAAGCCGGGCGCCCAAATCAGGGCAAGCCTGCCGGCAAGAAGCCTTTCCGCAAGAAGCGGCGTAGCGGCAGCTTCGGTGGAGGCAGGCCCGCGCGCGCCGCATAGCGCTGCGGGTGGCCGATCGGCCACCATACCTGGTCCAATTGCCTGTTGGGGATCAATGAGATAGGGCGGTCGGGATGATGTCCCGGCCGCCCTATCTCATGTCGGACGTCTCACACGGGGAGGAACAGCATGGCGGGAATCGCAGCGCTCGCGGTCGCCTATGTTCTGTCGCAATTCTACCGTTCGTTTCTGGCCGTTCTTACGCCTGCGTTGTCGACCGATCTCGGCATGACGAAAGCCGATCTTTCGATGGCGTCGGGAATATGGTTCGCCGTCTTTGCATTGGCACAATTCGCCGTGGGAGTGTCGCTCGACAGGTTCGGCCCTCGCATGACCGCGTCTGTGATGCTGGGTGTATTCGGCGGCGCCGGCGCCTTCCTCTTCACGGTGGCCATGACTCCCTGGATGGTCATCGCGGCAATGGCCCTGATCGGGTTGGGGTGCGCCCCGGTCCTCATGGCGATGCTTTTCATCTTTGCGCGGACCTACTCGGCAGCCCGTTTCGCCGTGCTTGCGTCATGGACCATAGCCTTCGGCACGGCCGGAAACGTGATTGGCGCCGCACCGATGGCAGCGGCCGTCGAGATGGTTGGCTGGCGAAACGCGATGGCGTTTCTCGGGCTCGTCACCGTTCTGGTGGCCGTGATGATAGCGCTCGCCGCGCGCGATCCGGCAAGGCCGGCGACCCGAGAAGGTCAAAGGACAGGCCTGTCCGGTTATGTCGATCTTCTCCGCATGCGCGTTCTGTGGCCGATCATTCCGCTTGCTGCCATCAATGCCGCTCCGATGAACGGCATAAGGGGTCTCTGGGCCGGGCCCTACCTTGAGGATGTCTATGGGTTGGACGCGCTGTCGATCGGCGAGGTGACAACCTTCATGGCTCTTGCGATGGTCGCGGGATCGTTCCTATACGGTCCGCTCGACACGATTTTCCGGACACGCAAATGGGTTGCCACAGGCGGCACCACCATCACCCTGCTGACGCTGCTTTTTCTTGCTATGAATCCGGTGCAGGAAGTTTTCTTCGTCACCGTCATCTTCATCGTCATTGGGCTGTCGGGCAGTGGTTTCGGGCTGATCATGGCGCATGCGCGCGCTTTCTTCCCCGATCACCTGACAGGTCGCGGGGTGACGCTCATGAACTTTTTCTCCATCGGCGGCGTCGGGGTCATGCAATTCGCAACTGGCGCGGTATTCACTGCCCGCTCCGTTCCCGGCGATCCGGTGTCGGGATATGTCGCGCTGTTCTCCTTCTATGCGATCATGGTGGGCCTGACGCTGGCGATATATCTCTTCTCGAAAGACGCCAGGCCGGAAATGATCACACGATAGGCGTCAGGCGTTGGTCGCAAGCCTGTCGGCTTCGGCCTGCACTCTGTTAGCCTGCTCGCGAACCTCCTGCGTAAGGTTGTCGCCAAAATCATCCATCTCGAAGATCGGTCGAATCTCGATTTCCGACGGACCTGGCATTGGGTTGGGGCATCGCTTGACCCATTCGATGGCTTCTTCCAGCGAGCCAACCTGCCAGATCCAGTATCCCGCTATGAGCTCACTGGTTTGCGCGAACGGACCATCAATGACGGTCCGGTCCGTGCCGTCGAAGCTGACGCGCACGCCGTGCGCGCTGGGACGCAGGCCATCACCCGCCAGCATGATCCCAGCCTTAACCAGTTCTTCGTTGTAGTTCATCATCGCGGTCAGCAATTCCTCGCTCGGCATGAAGCCGGCTTCACTATCTTGCGTAGCCTTGACGATCACCATGCATCGCATCGGAATTTCCTCACTCGTGTTCGTGTTGCAGCATTGTATCCATGACGAATGCTGCTCGTCCGATCCGACATGATGCTCCGGCTTTTTTTGACAAGACCCTTCGCGCCCAGCTTGACCGGCGTTTGGCCGGCTGTAGGCTGCACTGGTCGCGAAACCGTGCGGGAGGAAACGCATGCCGTGGTTCACCTGGAAATCCAGCATGGTCGCGGCAGTAGCGATCCTGCTTCCGCTTCAGGCTGCATTGGCCGAAACGATCGTTTTGCGCGGTGCGCGCGTGCTTACGATGGAGGAAGGGAAGCCCTACGCGCAAGCCATTGCTCTCGTGGACGGCAAGATCGCGGCCGTCGGGTCCGCCGCCGACATGGAGCCCTATCTCGAAGGCGCCACTGTGTATGATCTTCCGCCTGAGATGCTGGTCATGCCGGCCTTCCAGGATTCTCACAACCATCTGATCTGGAGTGCGGCGCAGGCCGAGGACATCAGCCTGTCCGAAGTGTCGGATGAGGCGGGCCTCAGGGCAGCCATTGAGCCGGTGATGGGCACGCTGCCTGACGGTGCATGGCTTCGTGGGGGCGGCTGGAGCGTCGCGGTCTACAAGGAGCCAAGTGCCGCGGCTCTCGACAAGATCACCGGCGACCGGCCCGCCTATTTCGAGGACGTCGACGGTCATTCCGGCTGGGCGAACTCGGCGGCCCTGAAGGCTGCCGGCATCGATTCCAGCACCAAGGATCCTGAAGGTGGCCGGATCGAAAGGGACTCGCAGGGCAATCCCACCGGGCTGCTTCGTGAGAATGCCATGGCATTGGTCGCCGACCTGCTGCCCGACTATCCTGACAGTCAGGTTGATACAGGTTTCGACAAGGCCCAGGCCGAGGCTATCAGCTACGGCGTGGCCGCGATGATCGATCCAAGCGCAAAGGACTGGATGCTGAAGGGCTACCAGCGGGCAGACGGCGAAGGCCGGATGAAACTGCGCGTCAAGGCGGCAGTTCAGGTCGATGCAGCCGAGGGCGTTGCGGGCGTGCAGCGTACGCTCGACCTGCAGAAGCGGTATGCTTCGCCACATTTGCAGATCAATTCTGTCAAGCTCTTCGTGGATGGTGTGATCGAGACTGGCACTGCTGCGCTTCTGGCGGCCTATGTCGGCTCGAACTCTTCAGGCGACCTTCTTTTCACGCCCGAGCAGATCAACGAGATTGCTGTCGCGGGCGACAAGGCCGGGCTGCAGCTGCATGCGCATGCGATTGGCGACCGTGCCGTGCGCGTCGCGCTGGACGTCTATGAAGCCGCTCAGAAGGTTAACGGAAAGCGCGACAGCCGGCATCAGATCACGCATCTGGAACTCATCGATCCCGCGGACATTGCCCGTTTCGGGCAGCTTGGCGTCATCGCCAACATACAGGCCCTGTGGGCCTATCCGGAGACCTACATCGAGGACCTCACCGAGCCGGTCATCGGGCCGGAGAGATCGGAATGGCTTTACCCCTTCGGTGCATTGAACGAGGCAGGCGCGACCATCGCGGGAGCCAGCGACTGGAGCGTATCGTCGATGAATCCGCTGGAAGCGATCCAGATCGGGGTGACGCGTCAGGATCCGGCCACGCCTGAGGGGCGCGTGCTGACGCCGCAGCATCGGCTGGGCGTCATGGATATGCTGGAGGCCTACACTGTGAACGGCGCTTATGCCGCGTTCGACGAAGCCAACTCAGGAACGCTGACGGTCGGCAAGCGTGCCGATGTCATCGTTCTCGACAAGGACCTGACCAGGATAGCGCCGACCGAAATATCGTCTTCGAAGGTTCTGCTCACCCTGATAGACGGCGAGCTGGCCTATAAGGCCGACGCATTGCCTGCGCCGGCCACGCCTTAGGCCTCAATCGCGGAAACGGCCGGGCATCAGTGGACGCCCGCGCCACCGCGCCACCGCGTTTATGAAGCTGAAGACTGCCCGATGCGGCAGGATGCTCAGGAACTTGATCGTCCAGGTAAACCGACGCGGGAAGGTGGTTTCGAAACCTCCTGAGCGGATCGCCTTCAGGATCCGGCGCGAAGCCTCTTCCACCGGCACGAGCGCCGGCATCAGGATTTTGTTCTTGGCGGCAAGGGGGGTATCCACGAAGCCAGGGTTCACTACCTGGATACGGATGTTCATTTTCGGAAGGTCGTATTGGAGTGCTTCCGCCATGTTGTTCAGCGCCGCCTTGGTGGCGCCATAGGCGGCCAGCGTGGGCCATCCGAAATAGGCGGCCACGGAACCCATCAACACGATCTGGCCGCGGCCTCGAGAGCGCATGCGCTCGATCAGAGGTACCAGGGCATTCAGCACCCCGAAGAGGTTCACGTCGTATGTTTTGCGGAATGTCTCGACAGTCAGGTTTTCCGAATGCACCGGGAGGTAAACGCCGGCATTGAGCACCGCGAGGACAATAGCCCCCGCCTGGTTTTCGATTTCGCCAACCGTTGCTGTCATCCCGGCTTCGTCCGTGACGTCGCAGTAAAACGCGAGTATCTTTCCCGGCAGGTTACGCGCGTCGTCGATGACGGGTTCGATGCGATCCTGTTCGCGCGACGTTATGGCGACGGTCCAGCCTTCCGCGGCAAGATCAAGCGCCAACTGACGGCCGATCCCGGTAGCGCCGCCCGTAATCCACGCCACGCCATGTTGCCTGTTGGCCCTGTAGATCGCCATTCGTCCCCTGCCTTGCGCTGCAGCCATCGTTTCGCCGAATAGGCCTCGGAAGGCAAGAGGCTGAAGATTGCCGGCGCAACCTGTGATTGTCAGGCGGCGGGTTTCGAAAAACAAGCTCCTGTCATATGTCCGGTTCAGGAAATTTCTTTGCTTGAAAGGCATGATTGCGGTTTCTAGAACCGGGCGGCACCTGCCCGAAGCCGAGGAAAGCCACATGAACCGTTCCGTGATTGATGTCATAGGCAACACGCCGCTGATCCGGCTGAAGCGCGCATCAGAGGAAACAGGCTGCGAAATTCTCGGCAAGGCCGAGTTCATGAACCCGGGCCAGTCGGTCAAGGATCGCGCAGGCCTTTTCATCATACGGGATGCTGAAGCGAAAGGCCTGCTGCGGCCGGGCGGTGTGATCGTGGAAGGCACCGCCGGCAATACGGGAATCGGTCTGACCGTTGTCGCAAAGGCATTGGGCTACCGGACGGTCATTGTCATCCCGGACACCCAAAGCCAGGAAAAGAAGGACGCGCTTCGAGTGCTGGGGGCGGAGCTGATAGAGGTCCCGGCCGTGCCCTACAAGAATCCGAACAACTATGTGAAGGTTTCCGGACGGCTGGCGGAACAGCTTGCGAAAACCGAACCCGATGGTGCCATCTGGGCCAACCAGTTCGACAACGTGGCCAACAGGGAAGGCCATATCCGCACGACGGCGACGGAAATCTGGGAGCAGACTGGTGGCAAGGTCGATGGCTTCGTTTCGGCCGTGGGTACTGGCGGAACGCTCGCTGGCGTCGCAATGGGGCTTCGGGACAAGAACCGGGGGGTCAAGGTTGCGCTTGCCGACCCCCTTGGTGCGGCCCTTTACAGCTTCTACACGGAAGGGGTTCTCAAGTCTGAGGGCTCCTCGATCACCGAAGGCATCGGCCAGGGGCGCATTACGGCTAATCTGGAAGGTTTTGTACCAGACTTCTCCTATCAGGTTCCCGACGATGAGGCGTTGCCGATCGTGTTCGACCTCGTGCAGGAGGAGGGCATGTGTCTCGGTGGATCGAGCGGGATCAACATTGCCGGCGCGGTGCGCCTGGCAAAGGACCTTGGTCCCGGGCATACCATCGTCACCATTCTTTGCGACTATGGGACGCGCTATCAGTCAAAGCTCTTCAATCCTCAGTTCCTGCGAGAAAAGCACCTGCCTGTGCCGGTATGGATGGACCTGCGTTCGCAGATTGCTGTCCCGTTTGAAAAGGTCGACTGATGGCGTTTGTGACGCAGGCTCTGTTCCGTGAGGATGGCTATCTAACCGAGTCGGAAGCGAAGGTCGTCCACATCAACGAGCGCGGCGGCATCATACTCGACCGCACAGTGTTCTATGCCACTTCAGGTGGCCAGCCAGGGGATACCGGGAGGCTGACAACTGCCGATGGACGCATTATCGAGGTTGCCGCCACGGTGACTGGCGAAACGAAGGAAGAGATCATCCACGTTCCGTCTGCGGCTTCAGGGCTGCGCCCGGGCGATCGCGTTGGAGTTTCTATCGACTGGGAACGGCGACACAAGCTGATGCGGATGCACACGGCCTGCCATCTGCTGACCGTTGTCTGCCCGTTTCCGATTACCGGCGCTGCGGTTGCCGAAGACGACTCCCGTGTGGACTTCGACATACCCGACACCGGATTCACAAAAGAGGACGTGACGGCCCGCCTTATGGAACTGGTCCGTGCCGACCACCCGATATCGACGCGCTTGATCACTGATGAGGAACTGGCGGCCAATCCGACCCTGGTCAAGTCGAAGAACGTGCGTCCGCCGACCGGAACAGGCCACATCCGGCTGGTGCTGATCGGTGCGAACGGCGCTGTGGACAGCCAGCCATGCGGAGGTACGCATGTCATGTCTACGGGCGAGGTGGGCGAGATTCACATAGGCAAGATCGAGAAGAAGGGACGCGAGAACCGTCGCTTCCGCATTCGGTTCGGATCGCCCGGGGCATAGATCGGCCATTCCCGTTTCACGCGCGGCGCGCTATTTGAGTACGCTTTCAGCGTTTCGGAGGAAGAGATGGCGGAGACCGGTGCCTTCACTGTCGATGCAGACTGGCTGCAGGAGAAGCTTGGGTCGCCAGGTGTCTCTATCGTGGATGCGTCGTGGTACCTGCCCGCCCAGGGCCGGAACGCCCGGGCCGAGTATGATCTGGCTCACATCCCGGGCGCGATCTTTTTCGATCAGGATGCAGTCGTGGCGACGGATGCGGTACTACCGCATACGCTCCCGGAACCCGCCACCTTCGCGCGTCATGCCGGATCGATGGGCATATCCGCCGACGACACCATTATCGTCTATGACGGTCCCGGGATGTTCTCGGCGCCTCGTGTCTGGTGGATGTTCCGGATCATGGGAGTGTACCAGGTCTATGTGCTCGACGGCGGGTTTGATCGCTGGAAGGCGGAGGGAAGACCCGTCACGTCGGTGAAGACGAAAATCGCGCCCAACTTCTTCCATGTCGATTTCGATGCGGTCCGTGTGGCCTCCATCGAGGACATGCTCAAAGTCGTTGGCACGGGCGAAAGCCAGATAGCCGATGCAAGACCCGCAGGCCGGTTTACCGGCGACGACCCTGAACCTCGTTCTGGGGTCCGCGGAGGCCATATGCCGGGGGCGAAAAATCTGCCTGCCTCCTCGTTGTCCAAGGATGGCCGACTGCTGCCCCCCGACGAGTTGAAGAAGCGCTTCGATGAGGCGGGCATAGACCTGTCAAAGCCCGTCGTCACGACGTGCGGTTCGGGCATAACCGCCGCTGTCATCACGCTTGCGCTTGAGACGCTCGGGCATTCCGCCAATCGTCTCTACGACGGCTCATGGACAGAGTGGGGCAGCAGGCCGGACACGCCGGTCGTCAAGGGCAGGGAATAATGATGAAGGTTGAAGCCGCAAACGGCGCCGAACGGCTGGCCCCCATTTCGGTGACGGTGACGTTTCTGGAGATGCAGCGGCCGCCGTCGCATTATCCGCATCCACCGTCGAACCTGAACATAGCACTGATGAAAACGCGCGACATGCCGCTCCATTTCTATCGCTATCTAATGGATCGCGTCGGCCGCAAATGGCATTGGGTCAACGTACTGCGGCTCGGTGATGAGGAACTCGAGGCAAAGATCCACAAGCCCGAGCGCGATATCCGCGTCCTCTATCTGGACGGTGCGCCTGCGGGCTTCTTCGACATCAACCCCATTAGCGCCGACGAAACAGAGATCGCCTATTTCGGCATGATGGAGCATGCGACCGGGCTCGGGTTGGGACGCTGGTTTCTCGGCGCCGCCATCGAGGCTGCATGGGCGACAGACCCGAAGCAGATCGTGGTTCAGACGTGCACGCTGGACCATCCGGCGGCGCTGCCGCTCTACCAGAAGCTGGGTTTTTCGCCGGTTGGCCAGAAGCGCGAGGAGGTGCTGCCCTTGCCCTTCAATGAACGGTCGGCCAGCGTGATGCGGGCCTGACAGCGCTGCTGTACTGAACCGGGCGTTCAGCGCGGGTTCAGTTTATCTGCGCCACATTCGAAATGAGTTTGGCGCGGGCGAACCGCATGTACCAGGAGGCTAAAGATGTTGAATCGCCGCCAATTTGCCGGGGCTGCAATCTCGTTTCTGGCATTTCCGACGATTGCCAGCGCTCAGGACGCAATGCCGTCCTCCAGACAGATAGAGCAGCAACTCGACGCCGCGCCGCGCCGTCGCGTCCGCCCCGAGGAGCGGGTGACCGTGCGCGAGTTCAAGCGTCGGCCTGAGCTTCGCCGCATGGCTCCGTCCATCGACATCCAGTCTATCAACTTCGCTTTCGCGTCGGCGGAAATCCCGCGCTCGCAGTATCGCAAGGTCGAGAACATCGCCGACGCGTTGGAAAGTGTGTTGCGGCGCCGGGCAAGGGCCGTTTTCCTTATCGAGGGACACACGGACGCGGTGGGCCCGCAGGCGTCCAATCTTGCCTTGTCGGAGCGCCGCGCCGAGTCACTCAAATGGACACTGGTGCGCGAATTCGGGATTCCCCGTCGCTCCCTTGAAACCGTGGGTTACGGCAAGGAGTTCCTTCTGGTGCCGACGCCGGAGCCTGAATGGCGCAACCGCCGGGTGACGCTGCGCAGGTTCGACGACTTCCTCAGATAGCAGGCGACCTATTTCCGCAGCATCCGTAGGACTTTCTGGCGCAGGTAGAAGGCGCTCAACCGCTCTTTCCAGCTGCCCCATGCATGATGCATTCCGTAGGCGCCGGCGGCCACCTGCCTGGCGCCTTCGCCCCCGCCCCGGGCGCGTTGTGGGCTGAAGACCGGTTTGGCTTTGATTTCCACTCCTTCGTACCGATCCCTGTTCGCGATCAAGATGCGCGTCAGGAAGCCCGGCCCCGTCGCCATGACGATATCGTTGAGGTCCCTGACGACCGGAGGATTGCGGACAAGATCGTCGAGCATGTCTTTCCAGAGGGGATGACCCGGCACGGAAGCGAAGACATAGTTGGCGATGATGCGGCGGCTATCGCCTTGCGCCGGAGATTTCTCTTCGCCCAGCACGACCTGCGCATCGCCATAGGGAAACGGGCGAAGGAATTCATAGTCCAGGTCGCAGTAGACCCCGCCCAGATCGTGCATGACCACGTAGCGGAATACGTCGGCGCGCATGATGTTCTTCTCAAACGCCCTGTAGACTGGATATAGCCCGGGGTGGTTGGCGCGCACGAGCGCGTCCATCTCGTCATCCGTCCACAGGCGGTAGGTCCAGCCGGGATGGTTGCGCTTCACCGACCGGATGAGGTGCCGCCAGCGTAAAGGCGGGCTGGAGGTCTTCCATGTCTGGTGGACAAGCTGCGGTATTTTCATGCTGGCGCGCTTTTAGTGGCGACAGCCGGCATTTTCCAGAAGGCAATTGCCGCGTCTGCAATCACGAGATCCGTACAAGTTCCACCCCGTGCCCCTGAAACCAGACGGGCACGTCCGCGCGTCCGGTCCGCGCCAATTCATCGACCAGTCGTTCCGCCAGCTTGCGGCCTCGGTCGGAGTGTTCGGCGAACTGCTGTTCGCTCCATCTCGGCTCACCACCGGGATCGTCCCAATTGAGAGCGTCATTGAACTCATGAACCCAGTCGCCAAGATCCATAGCAAGGGACCATGAGATGCCGAGCGCGTGCTGGTAGATGCCGCCGACTTCCTCTGAAGCCATGTACCAGAGCGGGTCCGTTCCGTAGTCCGCCATGACCTTGATCGCCTTGGGAAAAACCTCCGGCAGGCGTGGCCTTGCCACGGGTTCGAAAGCAACGCGATCCGGGCCCAGCTGCGCGGCAAGCCAGTCGTAGATGGGCCTGCCTGTTGCTTCGATCTCGGCCTGGCGCGCCGGGTCCTTGAGGTTGACCCTGCGGGGGTCGTTTGGATCGGCAAGCTCCCTGAACAGGTCCGACCAGGCATAGACCATCTCGGCCTTTTCCTGCGGAAGGACGTCAACCGGAAGCCAACCGATGTTTTCCTCTGTCTCCGCGTCGATCAGGCCGCCGCTGTGTGACGGTGTAACGACAAGCTTCTCGGGGACATCGTTCTCGGGATTGTATGGCTCTTCATCCTCCTCGAATGCCGTCGTCGCCTTTGCCCGCAAGGGTGCAAAGGCTTTGATTGCATAGCCGATGATCCCAGCGCAGGCGACACCGGCGATCGCAAGTACGACGGCGGATTCCTCCGCCACAGGCCGCAGCAGTCCATGCCACCAAGCCAGAACCACAAAGGCTGATGCCGCGAGATAGAGCCACATCGCGTTGCGGCTTTGGCGACGGCCCTTTTCATCCGGCGGGTCATATGGATCGAGGAAACGAGGCGCTATGACAAGGATATAAGCTGCGTAGATCAGCACCGAGAGCAGGAAGACGGGCGCCGCTATGTCGAGAAGGCCCGCCAGCAACACCCCGCCAATTCCCATCAGGACAGAATTCACGGCGAGTATTTTGGTGCGCGCGCGATCGGCGCGATCCTCGTCCGTGACGGTTCCCTTGATGGCGATGAGTGCCTTGGTCAGGAATTCGCCCATCGCGCCGGCGCGGATCGCGACTATGCCGGCAAAGGCATAGAATCCGCCAACCGCTCGCAACGCCAGTTCTGCCGCATCCATGGCGCGCCCCCTTCCGATCTGCCCGGATGTGGGGTGGCGTTCCCTTGCGTCAAAACTATGTCCGGAAGCGAAAAGGGCCGGCGCAAGGCCGGCCCTGGAAGCATGGCGTCGCCGTATCAGGCAGCCAGCGCTACCTTCGGTTCCACTGTCTCGTATCCGAGCGCTTCCGCCACAGCGCGGTTTGTGACCCGGCCCTTGTGAACGTTGAGGCCGTTGCGCAGATGCTGGTCGTCGAGGATGGCCTTGATGCCCTTGTCCGCCAGCGCCAGGCCATAATGCAGCGTTGCATTGTTTAGCGCATGCGCCGAGGTAACCGGAACCGCGCCCGGCATGTTGGCAACGCAATAGTGGATGATACCGTCCACCTCGTAGGTAGGGTCGGCGTGGGTGGTGGCATGAGACGTCTCGAAGCAACCGCCCTGGTCGATTGCCACGTCCACCAGAACGGCCCCCTTCTTCATGCCCGACAGCATTTCGCGCGACACAAGCTTGGGAGCGGCCGCGCCGGGAATGAGCACCGCGCCCACCACGATGTCAGCCGAGAAGCATTCCTCTTCGAGCGCCTCGATGCTGGAGTAACGGGTATGTACGCGGCCGTTGAAGATGTCGTCGAGCTGGCGCAGGCGCGGTATCGAACGATCGATGATGGTCACGTCCGCGCCGGACCCCACGGCGATCTTGGCGGCATTCAGGCCGACGACGCCGCCACCGAGAACAACCACCTTGCCGGGAAGAACGCCGGGAACACCGCCGAGCAGCACGCCCCGTCCGCCATTTGCTTTCTGAAGAGCGGTCGCGCCGGCCTGGATCGAAAGGCGGCCGGCAACCTCCGACATCGGAGCCAGCAGCGGCAGGCCGCCGCGCTCGTCCGTTACCGTCTCGTAGGCAACGGCCGTCACGCCCGAAGCGAGCAGTCCCTTCGTCTGTTCCGGATCGGGAGCGAGGTGCAGGTAGGTGTAGAGAATCTGGCCGTCGCGCAACTGAACCCACTCGCCGGGCTGAGGCTCCTTGACCTTCACGATCATGTCCGACTTCTCGAACACCTCGGCAGCCGTCTTGGCGATCCTGGCGCCTGCGGCGCGATAGGTGTCGTCGGAAGCACCAATGCCGCTGCCGGCGCCCGTTTCAACGAGAACCTCATGGCCGTGGGCGATGTACTCGCGTACCGCTCCTGGGGTCAGGCCGACGCGATATTCGTGGTTCTTGATTTCCCGTGGGCATCCGACGCGCATGATCGTGATCTCCTGTTTGGCTTCGCTCGAGCCATGCTCCCTGTACGCCGATTAAATCAGAAAACGCGTCGAACATCCTTGCGAAATGGCGTTGCGTAAAAACACGGCGAAGGTTAGTTCTTGCGTAAGAAAGCCATACTTCCGAAGGAAATTCGAAAATTGCCATTGGACAGGATTGATATCGCCATCCTTGAAGCGCTTCAGAAGGATGGTCGCTTGCCGAATGCAGCGCTGGCGGAGAAGGTCGGGCTATCGCAGTCAGCCTGCTCCAGAAGGTTGGACAATCTGGAGAAGTCGGGCGTCATCAAGGGCTACCACGCACAGCTTTCGAATGCGGCGCTCGGGCATCAGATGACGGCGATCGTGCATATCTCGCTGTCAGGTCAGTTCGAGAAGACGTTGTCGGAATTCGAGGCGGCGGTGAAGCGCTGTCCGAACATCCTTTCCTGTCACCTGATGTCCGGCGAATACGACTATATCCTGCGCATCGCCGCCAAGGACCTGCAGGACTACGAGCGTATCCATAAGGAATGGCTCACGGCCATGCCGCATGTGACGAAGATCAATTCGTCATTTGCGTTGCGCGAGATCGTGGACCGGACGGCGGTCGGCATGAGGCCGGAACTGGCCTAGACCACCACGATGCGATCCATAGGGATGTCGTGCGCCTGCGGGTGGATTGTCGGGATGCGCTGCATCTCGTAGCCGATGCCGATGACAAGCGGCTTGGAGGGCAGCGAGGCAAGCGTCCGGTCAAAGAAGCCGCCGCCATAGCCGAGCCGGTAGTTTTGCGGATCGACGCCGACGAGTGGCGAGATGACGATATCGGGCACGACAGGTTCGCCCTGTGCCGGGATCGGGATATTCCAGACGCCCTTTTCGAGCGGATCTCCAGGCCGGTAGGCCCGAAAGATAAGTGGCCGGGCTTTTTCGATCACGACCGGCAAGGCTGGCGTTGCGCCGCGTTCGACCAGAGATGCCATCCAGGGTCGCAGGTCCGGTTCGCCGCGAAAGGGCCAATAAAGGCTGACGATCTTTCCCGATATCTCTCCGACGAGGCCGTCGAGACGATTGGCGATTTCGATCGACTTTTCGGCGCGCAGGTCGGCCGGCGTTGCAAGGCGAGCGGTTATGAGGCGTTCGCGTTCGGCCTTGCGCCAGCGGGCGATGTCCGGCCAGTCGGTCAATTCCTGGGGCATGAGTTCCTCCATTGTCAGCCTAGTCGCATAGCTGCGCGCCGGGATGCACGTTCGCGACATCGGTTTGCCTGATTGCCCGTATACGCGCAAACGCGCGAAGGGGGTGCGTAACGAACATTGCACTTGCGTCGAAAAAGACCGATGTTCGGCTTTGTAACCGGAGCGAAGCATGCGCTACGTCATTGGAGTCGTTATCGTGACCGTGTTCCTGATATGGGATCTCGGTTATAATGACGGACGAGCCATCAACTCCACCGTCATGGAACTCAAGCGCCTTACATCGATGGTGGGCGCGTAAATTCGTCACGGTTGACCTTCATCCGCTACGGACCCAAGAAGGCCGGGCGCAGGTGGGTGCCTGTTGGTTCAAGCCCACATCGGCAGCAGCTTCATGGGGTTTGGAGGCTCGTATTGATCAGGCACATCGTCTTCTTCAGCGTCAGGGATCGCAATGATGTCGAGGCTGTCCGCGAAGGGCTGACGGCCCTCGGCACCATACCGCACTCGTCTCATTTCGAAGTGTCGCTGAACTCGAAGGTTGATCTGTACGACAACGCCATAGATGTCGTCGTCTACGCCGAGTTTCCCGACGAGGCGTCGCTGGCCGCCTACAAGGCGCATCCGACCTATGCCGAGACAACCGCCAGGGTCAAACCTTTGCGTGAGCTGCGCTTTTCGGCCGATGTCGTCACGGCCTAGCTGATGTCAGGGCCGGAATACAGACTGACGCCAGAGCCCAGACGGTTTGTGATCCAGCGATAGCGTTCAGGCGATCTCGGCAAAAGGAATGCGCCTTCCCATTCACCGGTGACGGGGTCTTCGCCCCGATATGCAAGCACCGGCTGATCGGGGAGATAGGCAGCAAAACGCTTTACCACATCTCCCCCGTACACGCGCCAATGGCCGTGCTTTTCCGGTTTGGGAAAACCCCAGTCGCGCGTCACATCCTCACGAAAGGGGTCCGGAAACGCCAGATAGAGCATTCCTTCGGGCTTGGTGATCCGAAGGAGTTCGAGAAGCGCGCCGCGGTCGTTGCCGACATGCTCGATGACATGAGAACACAGAACGATATCATAGGCCGCGTCGGGCCGGTCTATCGACTGGATATCCAATCCTGAAGGTTCGCCGTAGACGGACAGTTCGTGCGATCCGAACCATGACGGATCGACGGTCGCATCCGGGCTGAACTGGATGGCAGACCAATTCGCGAAATTCTCTGTTCCCAATTTTTCGAACATGACCCTGAAGATGCGGTGTCGTTCCAGCGACTGGCATTCAACACAACGTGGCAGGGTGCCGTTGGGCGCCATGCGCCCCTTCGGACCCGGCCCGAACATCACCCCGTTACAGATGGGGCATTTAGGATTGGCAGGTGGAATTGCGGCTGGCAGCATCGGCTTCCCAAGGCTGTTTTAGCGCAGCAGCATGACGCGGCACGGATCGCCCGCTCTTGCCGGCCGCGCGAATGGTTCGCGAACGATCAATCCTCCCGCTTTCGCCAGAAACCGGAGCATCGAAGAGTCCTGAATGGCAAAGGGGGTGGCGACGAGACCGTAAGGCATCTGCTCTATCGTCGCCCGAACGTAGTCCTGACGCAGATCGTTTTCATTCATCGGAGCGCCAAGCACGGCTTGCTCCAGCGGTTGCCGATACGCCCGGCCACCAAGTCGGGCCAGCAGAGGCTTGAGGAAGATGTGGCAGCAGATGAGGCTGGCGACGGGATTGCCGGGAAGACCGATGCACCGCGTCTTGCCAAGCCTGCCGAACATCAGCGGCTTTCCCGGTCGCATTGCTATCTTCCAGAAGCCGAGGTCCATGCCCGCTTCGGTCAGTGCCTTGTGCACGAGGTCATGATCGCCGACCGAAGCGCCGCCTAGCGTCACGATGACGTCGGCGTTGGCGTCGAGCGCCCTGCCAATAGACGCGCCTATCGCGTCGACCCGGTCGGGCGCTATGCCGAGATCGAGGACATTGGCTCCGGCCTGTCGGGCAATCGCAGATACACCGTAGCCATTGGACGCGATGATCTGGTCGGGACCGGGCGCGCTGCCGGGCGGCAGGAGTTCGTCGCCGGTCGCGATGATCGCAACGAGTGGCTTCCTGACGACGGGGAGGGCAGGGTGGTTCGCCGAGGCTGCGAGCGACAGGGCCGCGGGGTCGAGCACCCGGCCGGTTTCCAGCAGCGTTTCGCCTTCCTCGAAGTCAAGGCCGCGCTTCCTGATATGGCGGCCCGAAGCGACCGTCTCGAAGACCTCGATGGCGTCGTCTTCAAGCACACTGACGTTTTCCTGGATGGCGATGGTGTCGGCTCCTCCGGGAACCGGAGCGCCGGTGAAGATGCGCACGGCTTCGCCAGCGTTCACCGTGCCGTGAAACTGCTTTCCCGCTGCCGCAACGCCTATGACTCTGAGCCGGGATGGTACGGTCGCGACATCTGCGGCCCGAACGGCATAACCGTCCATCGCAGACGCGTCGAAGGGGGGCTGCGTCCGCAGCGCCTTTACGGGTTTTGCAAGAGCGCGTCCTGCAGCGTCGGCAAGCGGCGCAAACTCCGTCTCGAGAGGATCGGCTCCGTCGAGCAGGCCCGCGAGCGCATCGTCAATGGGCAGCAGCCCGCTCAACCATCCGCTCCACTGGAAGCCTTGTAGTCCCCGGACTTGCCGCCGGATTTCTCGATGACCCTTATGCCGGAAATGACCATCCCGCGATCGATTGCCTTTGCCATGTCGTAGATGGTCAGGCAGGCAACGGAGGCGGCGGTCAGCGCTTCCATTTCCACGCCGGTCTTGCCTGTGACGCGGGCGAGGGCGGTGACCCGCAGACCTGGGAGCGCCTCGTCCGGTTCGATGTCCACGGAAACCTTCGTCAGAAGCAACGGGTGGCACAGCGGAATCAGGTCTGACGTTTTCTTGGCCGCCATGATGCCGGCGATGCGCGCGGCGCCAAGCACGTCGCCCTTCTTCGCGTTGCCGTCTACGATGGTCCTGAGCGTTGCCGCAAGCATCGTGACCGTGCCCTCGGCGATCGCCACGCGCTCGGTTTCCGCTTTCGATCCGACATCCACCATGTCGGCCTTGCCGTCTTCGCCGATGTGGGTGAGCTTGCTCAACGTCAGGCCGTCAGCGCTGCGGGTGCGCCGGTCAGGAGCAGTCGCGTGGCGGCGGCGACGTCAGCTTGCCGCATCAGGCTTTCCCCGACCAGAAAGATGCCGATGCCGGAGCGTTCCAGCCGCTGGCAGTCGTCGTGGGTGAAGATGCCGCTTTCTCCGACCAGCAGTCGATCGTCCGGCACAAGGCCTGCCAGCCTTTCGGAGGTATCGAGCGTCGTCTCGAAGGTACGCAGGTTGCGATTGTTTATGCCCAGAAGGCGAGAGGAAAGCTTCAGGGCGCGCTCGGTTTCTGCCTCGTCATGGACCTCGATCAGCGAGTCCATGCCGAGTTCCGCCGCCGTCTCTTCAAGTGCCTTGGCGTCGCCGTCGCCAACGCTCGCCATGATTATGAGGATCGCATCGGCGCCCCAGGCACGTGCCTCGTACACCTGATATGGCTCGAACATGAAATCCTTGCGCAAAGCGGGCAGATTGGTTGCTGCGCGCGCCTTTGTCAGGAATTCAGGCGCGCCCTGAAAGGAGGGCGTGTCGGTCAGGACCGAAAGGCAGGCTGCCCCGCCGTCCTGATAGGCTCTCGCAAGTGCCGGCGGGTCGAAGTCGGCACGGATCAGCCCCTTGGACGGGCTTGCCTTCTTGATCTCGGCGATCAGGGCGAATTCCCCGGCCTTGCGCCTTGTCTCCAGCGCATTCTGGAAGCCGCGCGGCCTGTCCGCGTCACGCGCCATTGCCTTCAGCTCTGCCAGCGGCAGACGCGCCTTCGCCGCTGCGATCTCATCGCGCTTGTAGGCCTCGATCTTTGTCAGGATGTCAGCCACGGCTCACCTGTTCGATGCCGCGACCAGCCGGTCGAGAACCTGAGCCGCCTTGCCTTCGTCGATCGACGCCGCGGCGAGCTTGACGCCCTCGTCGAGCGATGCTGCCTTGCCGGCAACCACCAGCCCCGCGCCGGCGTTCATCAGGACGGTGTCGCGGTAGGCACCCGGCGCGCCGCCGAGCAACTGCCGCAGCGCCGAGGCGTTGTAGGCCGCGTCGCCGCCACGCAGCGCTTCACGGCCATGACGCTTGAGCCCGACACCTTCCGGCGTCAGCGTAAAGGTGCGCACATCGCCGCCGACCAGTTCAGCCACCTGCGTTTCGCCCGTCGCCGTTATCTCGTCGTAGCCGTCGCCATGCGCCACCCAGGCGTGATCGGTGCCGAGCGCTTTCAGGGTTTCGGCGACAGGAACGACCCATTCGGGCGCAAAGACGCCAACCATCTGGCGCGTCACGCCTGCGGGATTGGAAAGCGGACCGAGCAGGTTGAAGATCGTGCGTGTTCCCAGTTCCGCGCGCGTCGGGCCGACATGGCGCATGGCGGGATGGTGCGCAGGCGCGAACATGAAGCCGACGCCGGCCTCGGCGATGCAAGAGCCGATCGCTTCGGGCGGAAGGTCGATCTTCACTCCCAGCGCCATCAGCACGTCGGCGGCGCCAGTCTGCGAGGAAAGCCCCCGGTTGCCGTGCTTTGCCACAGGAACGCCCGCGCCTGCGATCACGAAGGCGGAGGCCGTAGAAATGTTGACGCTGTGCGAGCCGTCGCCGCCCGTGCCCACGATGTCGATCGCGCCGGCGGGTGCCTTCACGCGCAGCATCTTGTCGCGCATCGTCGCCACGGCGCCCGATATCTCGTCGACGGTCTCGCCGCGCACGCGCAGCGCCATCAGGAAGCCGCCGATCTGGCCAGGCGTCGCTTCGCCGGACATGATGATGTCGAACGCCTCGCGCGCCTCCTCGAAGGAGAGCGGCTGGCCGTTTGCCGCCTTGGCGATGTGTTCCTTCAGCGTGCCCATTGCCCCGCGCCCGCTGCCTAGAAAGCCAGTGCCTGCTCGATGGCAGAGCGGTTCACCGTTACGCCGTATTCGGCCTGAAGCTTGGCCACGAGCTGGTCGAGCAGGTCGTCGGCCATGCCCGACGCAAAGGATTTCTGCGCGTCCTCGGGGACGGAGTTCGCGTCAGCCCCGGCGGGCTCGAACACCTCTGTCACCTTGAACACGATCTGGGTGTCCTCGGTTGGACCGACCACCACGCCGGTGCCGCCTTCAGCCACGGCGAAGACGGCGCGCACGCCCGGCGTGCCGAAGTCCACGTCCTCGACTTCCCGCTTCAATCCACGCTTGGTCTGCTTCTCGACGCCGAGTTCGGTCGCGAGCGTGTCCAGCTGCGCTCCGTCCTTCACGCGCTTTTCGAACTCCGCAGCCCTGGTGGCGAGCCGGCTTTCGGTTTCGGCGGCCTTCCAGTCGGCTATCACCTTGTCCTTGACCTCGTCCAGTGTTCGCTCGCGCGCCGGGATGACGTCCTCGACCTCGTGGAACACGTAACCGGTGGTGCCGACGTTGATCGGCGCGTTTTCCATGCCGGCTTCGGCCTCGAACGCGGCGGCGAGCAGGTCGGCCGACTGGGGCAGGTCCTTCACGACGGTGCCGTCGGGCCGAAGTCCGGCACGATCAATGGCATCCACCGTCTGGACCGTCAGGCCGAGTTTCGAGGCTGCCTCACGCATCGACTCTCCGGCCGCGCGGCTGTCCTCGTAGTTGTCGTGCACGTCGAGCAACACGCGGTTTGCCTCGACAAGCGCCAGGTCCTTCCTGATCTCCGGCGTGGCGTCGGCCAGCGACTTCACGACTTCGGGCGTGATCTGGGTGACGCGCACGAGAACCGGCCCGAATGCGCCGTCGATGACCTGGCTCACTTCGTTGGCCTGCAAGGCGAACGCCGCCTCGGCGACGGCAGGATCCGGGACGTTGTCCTTGGTGAAGGTGCCGAGCAGCGTGTCGGCGATGGTCTTGCCCTGTGCGGTGACGACCGAATCAAAGGTTGAACCGGCCATGATCGAATCGACCGCAGCCTGCGCAGCGTCGCGGTCCGGGAAAACGATCTGCTCGATCGTTCGCGTTTCAGGCGTGGTGAAGCGCGCTATGTTCTTTTCGTAGTCCTCCTTCACCTGATCGTCAGTGATGGCTGCCTCATCCGTGATCGCCTCGGGAACAAGGCTGATATAGGCGATCTTGCGATATTCCGGCGCTGCGTAGCGCTGCTTGTTCTGTTCGAAATATTCCGAAGCGACCGCATCCGATGGGTCCTCGATCGGCTCGACAAGCGATTTCGAAAGCACGATGTATTCGGCGGTGCGGTCCTCGCCGCGATAGAGGGCGACCGCGCGAAGGAAGGTGTCGGGTGCCTTGAGCCCGTCAGAAACAGCCTCGACGATCTGTTGACGGATGGCGACTTGGCCGCGATTCTGGAGATAGTCTTCCGGCCTCATCCCGATCTGGCGAAGGACATATTCGAACTGTTGCCGATCGAACCGGCCATCGGGGCCCTGGAAAGCCGGATCCGACATGGTCAGCTGCGCGAGCTTGTCCTGCGACAGGCCAAGGCCTAGCTGGCTTGCCTGCTCGTCGAGCACGGCGCCTGCCACCAGCTGCGCGAGCACCTGGTCCTCGATGCCGAAAGCACGCGCCTGCTCGCGCGTGAGGCGCGTGCCGAATTGCTGTGAAAGCACGGAAAGCTGCCGGTCGTAGGTCAGCCGATATTCGATCGGCGAGACGGTCGTGTCGCCTGCGGTGACGACCGCGTTGCCGCCAAAACCGGTTGCGATCTGGCCGGAAATTCCCCAGACGGCAAAGCTGACGACGAGAAGCACGAGGAGAAGTTTGGCTACCCAAGTGCCGGCAGCGTTTCTGAGTGCAGTCAGCATATAAAACCCTAAACCTGTGCGTCAGCATGGACGCTCTAAGACCTTAACGAAGCGCAATAGCGCCCTTCCAGGGCAGTGTCGATTGCTTTGTGGCCTGATTTTGATAGGGAAGCGTCCGTTGGCCGATATCGGTCAAAGGGTTTTTTCAAGGAGCGTGCGCGATGACACCCGGAATTCGTCCCTTGGTGGCCGGCAACTGGAAGATGAACGGAACCGGCGCTTCACTCAACGAATTGCGGGCAATCGGTCATGGTTTCATGAGCGGGCTCGACGCCGAGACGGATGCTCTCATCTGCCCGCCGGCCACGCTGATAACGCGGGCGGTGGACGTGCTGAACAGCACCCCGGTAAAGGTCGGCGGTCAGGATTGTCATGCCAAGGAGAGCGGCCCACACACAGGCGATGTTTCCGCCGAAATGTTGAAGGATGCGGGCGCGACCCATGTCATCGTGGGCCATTCCGAACGGAGGACGGACCACGGGGAAACCGACGCTGACGTGCGGGCCAAGGCTGAAGCCGCCTGGCGTGCGGGCATCGTGGCGATCATATGCATCGGCGAGACGCGGGCGGAGCGCGAGCTGGGTTCCACGCTCGACGTGCTGACAAGGCAGATTGCAGGCTCGGTTTCTCCCTCCGCGACGTCTGCCAGCACGGTGATTGCCTATGAGCCGGTTTGGGCGATCGGGACCGGGCTTACTCCCACGGCCGAGGATGTCGCGACTGCGCATGCTCACATCCGCGCAGAGCTGAAGGACTTGCTGGGCGGCGAAGCCGCGCGAATCCGGATTCTCTACGGCGGTTCCGTGAAACCCTCCAACGCCGTTGAACTGCTTTCGGTCAAGAACGTCGATGGCGCGCTTGTCGGGGGAGCCAGTCTAAAGGCCTCGGATTTCCTGGGCATCGCCGAAGCCTATCTTTCAATTTGAATAAGCGCGGCGCTTCGCGCCGCAGCCTTGCCCGCGCCGGGAGACGCGTGTCAGGCGACGATCGTCAGCCTGCGCCGGCGCTCATCGAGCAGCACGATGGTAAGGCCGCTGGCCACGACCAGCCCGATTCCGCAAAGCGCCAGCGTGTTGGGCAGTTCGTTGAACACAAACAGGCCGGACAGAACGGCCCAAAGCGTGAATGTATAGAAGAAGGGGGCAACCGCACTGGTCGGCCCTATGCGATAGGCCATGAAGATGAAGAAGTGGCCGAAGATCAGGAAAAAGCCGGCTCCCAGCAACAGTGTCAGGTGGCGGGGGCCAGGCATGATCCAGTCCTCGGTCAACAGGTGCATGGCGGCGGCTCCCAAGAGCACCACGAT
Organism: Rhizobiaceae bacterium; assembly: GCA_019635775.1. Classification (GTDB taxonomy): domain Bacteria; phylum Pseudomonadota; class Alphaproteobacteria; order Rhizobiales; family Rhizobiaceae; genus Mesorhizobium_K. Next base: position 1,007,045 of record JAHBYU010000001.1, read on the forward strand.
AACGGCGGACATCGCAACGATCATTCCGGGAACATGTCCTGCCACGCGCCGTCCGGCGATGTCCCGGGCAGCGCTGAACAGTGCGTTGGACAGCGCCAGCAGGGCATAGATGGAGATTCCCTCCATGGTCGGCTGCGCCACCATCAGCGCTCCCGCGAAGCCAAGGCAGATCAGAGCCATGCGTACGCCGCCGATCTTTTCACGGAAGAGTATCGAGGCGCCGAGCAGCACCAGCAATGGCGTTATCTGCCCGAGCGCCGAAGCGTCGCCGATCGGCATGTTCGCCAAGGCTACGACGTAGCAAAGTATGGCGACGAGTTCCAACAGGTTGCGGGCAAGCACGCGGCGTTCGAACAGCAATGGCATCTGCCGCTGGTAGCCGAGCATGTAGAGCATCGGCATGCCAAGCAGCAGGGCTGCGACGCCGCGCAGGAAAAGAACCTCGTAGGGCGGCAGGCCTTCAGTCGCCAGCTTCATCATCGTGTCATTGATGACGTAGGAGCAGGTGGCGGTGAGCATGAACAACGGCCCGCGGGCCGTGGCAGGTATGAAGGACATGGGTGCGCGGATTCGAGAGTGGCATGCGGAAAAGGATGTCGATCAGTAGAAGATTGCCGGACGTTGGCAAGCAGAAACCTTTTTGCGCTGCGATACGTCCCGGCCGCCATTGCAATATCGCTGTCTTTCCCCATATTCCGGCACGGGCTTGGAAATGCCACGAAAGCATTGTATTGAGCCGCCTTCTTTCAGGGGCAGTCCGCCTGTGGGCGGGCAGACGCCATACGTCTTTGCCGGGTGATTCTTAATGGAAACCGTCATCATCGTCGTCCATCTGATGATTGTTCTTGCGCTTGTCGGCGTGGTGCTTCTGCAGCGCTCCGAGGGAGGCGGACTCGGTATTGGCGGCGGATCCGGCTTCATGACCGCGCGGGGAACGGCGAACGTTCTGACCCGCGCAACAGCCATTCTGGCTGCAGCTTTCTTTGCAACCTCGCTCGGCCTTTCGCTGATCGCACGCTATGGTGCGCAGCCGCTTGATATTCTTGACCGTCAGCCTGTCGAACAGGGACAGGGGCAGGGGGTTCTCGATCAGCTCGGCGGCGGGTCTGATATCCCGGCGCCGCCTGCGACCACGCCTCCTGCGTCCGATAATGCGGCTACCGCTCCTGCCGAGCCTGCATCGCCCGAAGCTACAACGCCGGAAGCTGGAACACCTGCGCAGCCGGCAACGCCTGAAGTCGTCGCACCTGCCCAGCCGGATGCGTCGGCCACGCAGCCCGCCGCGCCAGAAGCTCCCGCAGCCGAAGTACCCGGCAGTGCAGCTCCTTCGACGGAACCCCAGGTTCCAAACCAGTAGGCTCAGCCCGCGCCAGCCCGCTCAGGTTTGTGCGGTATCTGTGTTCCCTTGGACACACTGGCGGCAAATGCCGACGGATCACGAAGATTCGAACGCTGGCCAGGCGGCCAACTGCTTGAGCGGGTCATCGTTCCTGATTTATAAGGCCGTCAACTGCGCCCTTGGTAGCCAAGGGTCCAGTCCTAGCCCGCCTTGGGCCGGTTTGGGGACATCATATCGGGATTTTGACCATGCATTTTCGCAGCCTTCTCCTGCTAGGATTCGGCGCAAGCCTCGTTCTGAGCACTTCAGCATTCTCGGCGCCGCCTGTGGCGCCCGCTCCTGCTTCGGACGTTTCCTCCGTCGTGCAGGTGGCAACCAAGGAACAGGAAGCCGCTAAAAAGAAGAAGAAAAAGACCGCGACGAACAGCAAGACAAAGTCCAACAAGAAGACCGCTTCAAAGCCGCAGACGGAGGCCGAGAAGAAGGCCGCCAAACTGAAGGCTGACAAGGAAAAGGCGGCAAAGGAGAAGCTGGCCAAGGCCAACGCCGCAAAGGAAAAGGCCGCCAAGGCCAAGGCAGAGCGCGAAAAGAAGCTCGCTGCCCAGAAAGCGGAAAGAGAGAAGAAGGCGGCTGCGGCCAAGGTGGAGCGCGAGAAGAAGCTTGCCGCCCAGAAGGTCGAGCGTGAAAAGCTGGCCGCTGAGCGCGCCAAGGCTGCGGAAGAACGCAAGATCCGTCTCGCCAAGGAGGCTGAAGAACGGAAAATTGCGCGTGAGAAGGCTGCCGAAGAGCGGCGTATCGCACGTGAGAAGGCTCTGGAAGAACGCCGTATGGCAGCCGAAGCCAAGGCGAAGGCAGCCGAAGAACAGCGTCTTGCCAGGATCAAGGCCGAGCAGGAACGTCAGGCACAGATCGCCGCTGCCGCCGAAGCGGCGCGTCAGGCGGAGATCTCGCGGCTGGTTTCCATGGAAGTTGTCCAGACAGGAAACAACACCGAACTGCGCAGCGAGGCTGCCGTGCAGGCGGCGCCGCAGCAGACCGGTTTGTTCGCCAATATCTTCGGCGGCCAGCAGGCGATCCAGAAGCAGTCGATGTTGCCGGAGACGCGTGCGCTCGATGCCGCCATGGAACTGAAGGCGTCCAAGAAGCCATTCAAGGTGCGGCCGGAATTCGTGCCGACTACGGTTGAGTTCAGCGGATATCCGCGCGGCACGATCGTGATCGATACGGCGGCGCACTATCTCTACCTCGTGGAGGGCACCAACAAGGCCCGTCGCTACGCCATCGCCGTCGGCAAGGACGGCCTGCAGTACAAGGGTACGGTCAAGGTTGGCGACAAGCAGGAATGGCCACGCTGGATTCCCACCAAGGAGATGCAGGCGCGCGAGCCCGCAAAATATGGCAAGTATGCCGATGGCATGCCCGGTGGCGGCGCGAATCCGCTAGGCGCGCGCGCGATCTACCTCTACCAGAACGGTCGCGATACCCATCTGCGCATCCATGGCACGATCGCGCCGGAGACCATCGGCACCGACTCGTCGAACGGCTGCTTCCGCATGATCAACGAGCATGTGATCGATCTTTACCGCCGTGTGCCGGTCGGGACCGAGGTTGTTGTGCTTTAGACATATCTAATAAAATGGTGAAGGGGCCGGTCTAGCGCCGGCCCCTTCCTTTTTGTGCAGTCAGCCATGTTGAAATGGCTGGGCACGCGCCAAGATTTCGCTGGCGGAATCAGAATGCCCACGCTAAGCACCGACTCCCATGGCGCGATATGTTTTCATCACCGGCGGCGTGGTTTCCTCCCTTGGCAAAGGCATTGCTGCAGCGGCTCTCGGGGCCCTGTTGCAGGCACGCGGTTATCGCGTGCGGATCAAGAAGCTCGATCCTTACCTGAACGTCGATCCGGGCACGATGAGCCCGTACCAGCACGGCGAGGTCTTCGTCACCGATGACGGGGCCGAGACGGATCTCGATCTCGGCCATTACGAGCGATTCACGAATCGCTCGGCCAACCAGGCCGACAACATCACGACCGGACGCATCTACAAGAACATCATCGAGCGCGAGCGTCGCGGAGACTATCTCGGCGCGACCGTCCAGGTCATTCCGCACGTCACCGACGAGATCAAGAATTTCGTGCGTGACGGCAACGACGATTTCGACTTCGTGCTCTGCGAGATCGGCGGCACCGTCGGTGACATTGAGGCGATGCCGTTCCTTGAGGCGATCCGGCAGCTCGGTAATGATCTGCCGCGAAACAACGCGGTCTATGTTCACCTGACCTTGATGCCCTACATTCCGGCGGCGGGCGAGTTGAAGACCAAGCCGACGCAGCATTCGGTCAAGGAATTGCGTTCGATCGGTATCGCACCGGATATTCTGCTTGTCCGTGCAGATCGCGCCATTCCCAAGGAAGAGCGCAGGAAGCTCTCGCTTTTCTGCAATGTTCGGGAGTCGGCCGTCATTCAAGCGCTGGATGTGGCTCACATTTACGACGTCCCTGTCGCCTATCACAAGGAGGGGCTGGATTCCGAAGTCCTTGCCGCGTTCGGCATCGAGCCGGCGCCAAAGCCCCGCATGGAGGCTTGGCAGCGGGTTTCGTCGCTGATCCACAATCCGGAAGGAGAGGTGACGATTGCGGTGGTAGGGAAATACACCGGCCTGAAGGATGCCTACAAATCACTGATCGAGGCGCTGGCGCACGGCGGCATGGCCAATCGAGTAAAGGTGAAGCTCGACTGGATAGAGAGCGAGATTTTCGAGAAGGAAGATCCTGCGCCATGGCTGGAGAAGGTGCATGGTATCCTCGTGCCCGGTGGTTTCGGCGAGCGGGGTTCCGAAGGCAAAATACTCGCCGCCAAATTCGCTCGCGAGCGCAAGGTGCCGTACTTCGGTATTTGCTTCGGTATGCAGATGGCCTGCCTCGAAGCTGCCCGATCGCTCGCAGGAATTGACAACGCATCTTCCACGGAGTTCGGCAATACCGATGAGCCCGTTGTCGGCCTCATGACGGAATGGCTGAAGGGAAACATGCTGGAGAAGCGTCGCGAGGCTGGCGATCTCGGGGGCACAATGCGTCTGGGCGCATACGATGCCACGTTGGCGCCCGATTCCAAGATCGCGGAGATTTACGGAAATACCCATATCTCGGAGCGCCATCGCCACCGGTATGAAGTGAACATAGATTACAAGCAGCGGCTTGAGGAATGCGGTCTGGTCTTTGCCGGAATGTCGCCGGACGGGGTCTTGCCGGAAACGGTCGAATATCCGGACCACCCCTGGTTCATAGGCGTGCAGTATCATCCCGAACTGAAGAGCCGGCCACAGGAGCCCCATCCCCTGTTTGCATCCTTCATAGGGGCTGCTGTGGAGCAGAGCCGGCTGGTCTAGTCGCCACTAGGCTTGTGCATGCGGAAAGGCTGGCATGGTGCCGCCAGATTGAACCGTCTCGAGAAAGGTGCTGCTCGCGCCCATCGCTTCTGAGATTGCCACATCCATGTCAAGGTACCGGAATGTTGCAAGCCGACCGATGAAGCTGACGCCTGCGACATTGTTGGCCGCCTGGCGATAGCTATCGAGCAAGGCTGAGCCACCAGCCAGGTTTACGGGATAATAGGGCGTATCCCCCGGCCCGCACTCGAAACTGTACTCGCGCGAACAAAGGCTACGGTCATGGTTTTCCCATGGCGCGAATTTCTTGTGCTCGGTGATGCGCGTGTAGGGTATGCCCACGTCTGGAAAGTTGACGGTAGGGCTCGCTTGGAAATCACCGTCGACGCGAAAATCCTCGAAGCGCAATGATCGATAGGGCAAAAGACCGAATTCGTACTCGAAGAATGCGTCGAGCTCTCCAGTATAGAATATGTGCGAGAACTCCCGTTGGTCGGATGATCTCTTGAAGGTCGAGTTGAATTCAACGGAAATGGAGGGATGGTCGAGAATCCTGGAGATCATCTGGGTGTAGCCGTCACGAGGCATCCCCACCCGTGAATGATGAAAATAGGTTCTGTCCTGACTGAAGCGCAGTGGAAGCCGCCTGAACACCGATGCGGGAATCTCCTTTGGATCGCGTCCCCATTGCTTCTGTGTATAACCCTTGAAAAACGCCTCATAGAGTTTAGGTCCGACAGTCGAAAGGGCCTGTTCTTCGAAGTTCCTTGGGGGATACGCTAGCTGTACAGTGCAGGTTCTTACGTGATCTTCTGCCTCAGCAGCTGTGAAATCTTTCCCGAAAAAGAGCCTTAGCGTGTCGAGATTGATCGGCAAGGGGTACAGACGCTCACCCCGCTGGGCGTTGACTTTGAAGTCAAATGTTTCGAACTGGGAAAAACGGGACACGAAACGCCACACCTCCTCGTCGTCCGAATGAAAGATGTGCGGGCCGTGGACATGTTTCATGATGCCCGTCTCGGGATCGCGCTCTGTATGGCAATGTCCTCCGACATGAGCCCTGGCTTCGACGACCTTTGTGGAATGGCCAGCATCAGCGAGGTTGCGTGCTACAGTAGCGCCCGAAATACCTGCACCGACGACGAGAACATCCATGATTCACTACCCTGAAGAAGAACGTATGCTTACCTTCGGCGCAGAATTGCTGTCCGCGTCGCCGATTCCGGTCGTGGTTAGAAAGCAGCATCGACATGGTCTGAGCCGTTTGATCATGCGCCACAAGCTTCGGGATGGAGAAATATACTGCACTTTCTCCGGGGGCAAACTGCGTTTGGTTTATCGTCGGCCGTGGAAGATAAGGCACATACAGCAGTGCAGCCTTATCTCTGAAGCATTGGCCCTTCTGGGTCTCAAAGACCTTCCCCCGTTCTACCTTAATACGGCCGACAAGCCACTCGATACGGAGTTCCGCCCGGCAACGGTTTTTAGCAACTGTTCTGTCGACGGCTATCCAGATGTAGCAGCGCCGGACTTTGTCTACAGCGGGTGGCCTGAGGCCAAATTCGAGGACTTCGATGCAAAGGCTCGATCGCTTGCGAAAGCGTCTTTGTCGGAGCCCGCTTTCGACCGTGCATTCTGGATGGGGCGTGTCTTTGTTCCGGCTCGCGAGTCGCTTGCAGAGTTCTGCAAGGGGCGCGCATCTGACGTAGAGATTGTCGATTCATCGAAGAACTACAATCAGTCGATCCATCTCTATAACGGTTCATTTATGACGATGGAGGATCAGGTCGCAAAGTATCGCTATATGATTGATGTCGAAGGACTGGGCTATAGTGGTCGCCTGAAGCTCTTCCTTCATGCCCATCGCGCCTTGTTGATGCTGGATCGTCCCTACAAGGAGTATTTCTACGACGAGATGGAAGCCTTCAGGCACTATATACCTGTTGGTCGCTATGGTTCCGACGTCTTGGAGCGGATCGACTGGCTTCGTTCCAATCCCAGGCGCGAGGCCGAGATCATCAATGAAGCACAGGAGTTTGCGCGCCGAAGGCTTACACGCCAAAAGGCGATCGAGAGCTGGGCGAAATTGCTCGAAGAACATATCGGTGCTGGCGGCCGCTTGCGTTTCGCAGGCGAGAGTTTACCTCAGCCTCTGACTTGATGCATCGTACGAGCGGATTCCTGGATTGAGGGGCAGGGGATTGGATAAAGAAGTCCGGACAGAAATGTCCCCGGAGCGAAGCGAATCTCCCGGGTCAGGATGGCGATGGTCGCGCCCACTTCGTGTCCATCTGAGCTTCATCATAGTCCTGCTGCTTCTCGCGCTTTCGGTTCCACTGATGTGGATAACGTTCCAGGAGGGGCGGCAGGCGGCACTCGCTTCGGCCGAGCAGCAGATGCGCCTCCTGTCGCGCAACACGGTCGATCTTTTCAGTAGCGCTTTTCGCGATGGCTATTCAACGATCACGGTTGGCGCCGTTTTGCCTTCGCTCGCTGCCGATCCCGCGTTCCACATGGATGCGAAGCGTGAGTTTTTCGTGCGGACGTTGAAGGGATCTCCACATCTTGATGCCGTCTATGTCGGGTATCCGGATGGTGCTTTCGTCCACATCATCCGGGTTGCGCGGAGCGAGCGCTGGCGCGACGCAGTCGGGGCGCCGGCCGAGGCGATGTTCGGTTTGCGTGTCGTGACGCGAAGCACGGACGAGCGCGCGGTCTCAACATGGTATTTTCTTGACGGGGACGGCCGGCAACTAGGCGCGGGGCCTGCCAGAGAGGTGGACTTCGATCCCCGTCGTCGTCCCTGGTACAGGGCCGCCGTCGGCAAAGGCGATCCCATCTCCTACGGACCCTATACGTCCGCAAGCACAGACGCGCTTACCCTCACCCTTGCCGGTACGATGACAACCGACGGCAGGATCGTCATCGGTGTCGATATCATGCTCGAGACGATCGCAGAGATGCTCGTCGAGCATGCTGTTTCGGCAAACTCCATCGGTTACGTCTTTGACCGCGACGGAAAGCTTATCGTCCATTCCGATCCTGTCGTCATGGCCGAACTGGTTGACCAGTTGTCAAACACGTCTGCCGGAAACCGGGCCTTCGCATCCAACGATGCAGAGCTTGTAGCCCAGGTCGTCGCGCGGGGGGGCGTCGTAGAGGAGAGTGCCGTCGAGAATGACCATGTTCTCACAGCCGTCGAAGGCCTTCTGAAAGGCATTTTCGACGAAGCGGGCGGGGACCTGTTCGAGTTTCAGGTTGGGAAGTCCGCCTGGCTCGGACATGTGGGATCGGTCAATGTCGGGGGCTCGGATTTGCTTGGTGGCTACAAGGTAGTCATCGCCGCGCCGGTCAATGACTTTACTGCTGCAAGCGTGGAGCTCCTGAAGCAGAAGCTGATGGTGGCGGGGCTTTTTGTCATCTTCGGTGTGCTGCTGGCCCTCTTCATATCCCGTCGCATAAGTCGGGCGCTGTTCTCGCTTGCACAGGATGCAAACCAGATCGGCAATCTCGATTTTCATGGCTGGCAGGTCCCCAGTTCTCACATCAGCGAGATCAATATGCTCGGGCGGGCGATCTCTTCCGCGCGCGACGCCATTCACACCTTTGCAATTTACGTACCGCGCGAACTCGTTCGCCAGATCGTCGCGTCCAACATGACAGCGGGTGCCGGCCAGAGGCGGGAGGTGACGGTTCTGTTCACCGACATCCGGGACTTCACGACGATCTCAGAGCAGCGATCTCCTGAAGAAGTGGTGGAGATGCTTGGCGAATATTTCGAGACGATGAACGTAATCGTCGAACGCCACAGCGGCGTCATCGTCCAGTACCTGGGAGACTCTATTTACGCCATGTGGAATGCGCCGACCGAAAATCCGGACCATGTGGTGGATGCATGCCGTTGCGCCTTGGAATTGAAGGCCGCAATAGATGCGTTGAATGAGAAGAGCAGGCGCAGCGGTCGTGCCGAACTGGTGACACGCTTTGGCCTGCATACCGGAATCGCGGTTGTCGGCAGCGTGGGGGCCGAAGAACGCAAGCAGTACACGGCGATGGGAGACACCGTGAACGTTGCCTCGCGTCTCGAGGGAATGAACAAGCAGTTTGGGACCACGATCCTTGCAAGTGCCGCGGTCAAGGACCGCGCAGGCGCTACGGTTTGCTTCAGGCCCCTGGGCGCGGCGACTGCAAAGGGGCGTCACGAGCAGATCGAGGTGTTCGAGCTGCTTCAGGCCCATTCCGAGGCCTGACCTACCCAAAGTATGCCCATACCAACGTCTACCGCAAATGGCTGGATCGGCTCGGCTGGCAGCCGAGCCAGCAAACAATGCCTGGGGGTTGCGGTCGCTGGCGTTTCGCGCAATAGGCACTTGTTAAAACCGATGGCACGTTATATATCGGCTGCAGATACCTACGGCGCGCTGAGGGGGAAACCGTCTTTGCGCGCCCAAATTGCTTGGCTAAACCTTTTGTGATTCGCGGTCAAATCGAATGCCGCTAGCAGGTCCGGCCAGCTTAACAGAAAACTCTCCGGGTTGAACCGGGGGCGGCAGGACAAGCGGCATGGCGTCGAAAACCACGAACCCTTTTACCTTCCTGCAACAGGTTAGGGCGGAAACCGCCAAGGTTACGTGGCCGTCCCGGCGCGAGACGCTGATTTCGTCAGCAATGGTGTTGGCTTTTGCTGCTCTGGCAATGATCTTTTTCTTTCTCGCCGACCAGATCATGGCTTTCGGTGTGGAATTGATCCTCGGCGTTGGCCGCTGACCGCTCGTTTTTTGGGAGACTCTATCGGAATGACTGCGCGGTGGTACATCGTCCACGCCTATTCGAACTTCGAAAAGAAGGTCGCGGAGGACATCGACAACAAGGCCAAGCAGAAGGGTCTCAGGGATCGCATAGAGCAGATCGTGGTTCCTACCGAGAAGGTTGTTGAAGTTCGTCGCGGCAAGAAGGTCGATGCCGAGCGCAAGTTCTTCCCCGGTTACGTGCTGATGAAGGCTGACCTCAACGATGCCGTTATCAGCCTTGTGAAAAATACGCCGCGCGTCACCGGGTTCCTCGGCGAGGACAAGCAATCGTCCAAGCCGATGCACATCACGGAGAAAGAGGCCGAGCGCATCCTGCATCAGGTGCAGGAGGGCGTGGAGCGGCCCAAGCCTTCCGTGACGTTCGAGATTGGTGAGCAGGTGCGCGTCTCGGATGGTCCGTTCGCGTCCTTCAACGGCGTTGTACAGGACGTCGATGAGGAGCGCGCTCGTCTCAAGGTGGAAGTTTCGATCTTCGGCCGGGCTGTGCCCGTGGATCTGGAATTCGGTCAGGTCGAAAAGGGCTGACCGGTCTGTCTGTCGCCGCACGCGCGGTGATGGATGGGAGTCGCGATGCTTTCGCGACTTGAACAGGTGGAAGGTGAGGGCGGCTCTAGCCGGCTGTCTAAACCGGACCACCGCACTGCAACCGCCGGACCAGTATTGGCCGGCACCAAACAGAGGCAGAGAGAATGGCTAAGAAGATCGCAGGCCAGCTCAAGCTCCAGGTTCCCGCAGGGTCGGCCACGCCGTCGCCTCCGATCGGGCCGGCGCTTGGTCAGCGCGGCATCAACATCATGGAATTCTGCAAGGCGTTCAACGCGCAGTCGCAGGAGATGGAGAAGGGTTCGCCCATTCCCGTCGTCATCACCTATTATCAGGACAAGTCGTTCACCTTCGTCATGAAGACGCCTCCGGTGAGCTTCTTCCTCAAGAAGGCTGCGAACCTGAAGTCGGGCTCCAAGGAGCCGGGCAAGGTCAAGGCCGGGCAGATCAGCGCTGCCAAGGTGCGCGAGATTGCCGAGGCAAAAATGAAGGATCTGAACGCAAACGACGTCGATGCGGCCATCAAGATGGTCGAGGGCTCTGCCCGTTCGATGGGTCTGGAAGTGGTGGGCTGATACGATGGCAAAGATTGCAAAGCGTATAGCTAAGGCCCGTGAGGGTATTGACCGCAACAAGGCCTATCCTCTCGGTGAGGCTCTGGCGTTGCTCAAGGAGCGCGCGACCGCCAAGTTCGACGAGACCGTCGAGGTGGCGATGAATCTCGGTGTCGATCCGCGCCATGCCGACCAGATGGTCCGTGGTGTTGTGAACCTGCCGAACGGCACCGGCCGTACCGTTCGTGTAGCCGTGTTCGCAAGGGGCGCCAAGGCCGATGAGGCAAGGGAAGCGGGAGCCGATATCGTCGGCGCCGAGGACCTGTTGGAGATCGTCCAGAAGGGTACGATCGATTTCGATCGCTGCATCGCCACTCCGGACCTGATGCCGCTTGTCGGTCGCCTGGGCAAGGTTCTCGGACCGCGTGGCATGATGCCGAACCCGAAGGTCGGCACGGTTACGACAGACGTTGCTGGTGCGGTGAAGGCCTCCAAGGGCGGCGCCGTCGAGTTTCGCGTCGAGAAGGCTGGCATAGTGCATGCCGGCGTCGGCAAGGCTTCTTTCGACGTCAAGGCGCTTGAAGAGAACGTGCGTGCCTTCGCCGATGCCGTTAGCAAGGCCAAGCCTGCTGGCGCCAAGGGTAACTACATCAAGAAGGTGTCTGTCACCTCGACAATGGGTCCGGGCCTGCGGCTCGACATTGCGAGCCTGACCGCCGAGGCTTGATTGCGACATCAAGGATCTGGCCTAAAGGCTTGGTCCTTCTACTGAATTCCAGATCCTGAAAAGGGTCTGGATGCCGGAGGCAGAAATGGCTCCGGTTATCCTGTCCGAGATTGTGGGCGGCCCGAAGCGTTTTCGCCACGGCCTTAATCGAATGGCCTGCATGAGACGGGTACAGACCCGACAGAGGGGCTCCGGCTCCGAAGAATGGTTTGAACCGTGTTTGCCTTTTGTCTGCGCATCGATCCGTCACAAGCGGGGCGATGTGGCGAAAGGGGGCAGGATCCTCTGAACCGCCGTTCGGGAGATCCAGGAATGGAAAGCCCGGCCGGCAAAAGGCAACCGGCCGCAAGACCCGCAAATGGGGTTGCGGTCAACTGGAGATAGGCAGTGGACAGAGCGGAAAAGCGCGAACTCGTCACGGACCTGAACGACGCCTTCAAGGGCGCCGGCTCGGTGGTCGTGGCCCACTATGCCGGTATCACCGTCGCACAGATGAACGATCTTCGTACGAAGATGCGGTCTGCCGGCGGCACCGTCAAAGTCGCGAAGAACCGTCTCGCCAAAATCGCTCTTCAGGGTACGGGCTCCGAAAGCATCATCGACCTGTTCAAGGGACAGACGCTGATCGCCTATTCGGAAGATCCGGTTACGGCGCCAAAGGTCGCCTCGGAGTTCGCCAAGGGGAATGAGAAGCTCATCATTCTCGGCGGCGCTATGGGGACGACTGCTCTCAATGCCGACGGCGTGAAGGCACTTGCCACGCTGCCGTCGCTCGACGAGTTGCGCGCCAAGCTGGTTGGCATGATTGCCACGCCGGCAACCCGGATTGCCCAGGTCGTCAATGCGCCCGCGGCTTCGGTCGCGCGTGTCATCGGCGCTTATGCCCGGAAGGACGAGGCGGCATGAGGCCGTTCCTCGCTGCTGCAGAAACACGTTCAAACCTAGTGAAGGAATATTACAATGGCTGATCTCGCGAAGATCGTAGAAGACCTCTCCGCGCTGACCGTCCTTGAGGCGGCAGAGCTTTCGAAGCTTCTGGAAGAGAAGTGGGGCGTTTCCGCTGCTGCTCCGGTGGCGGTTGCCGCTGCTGGCGGCGCTGCCGCCGCTGCTGCTCCGGCTGAGGAGAAGACCGAGTTCGACGTCGTCCTGACGGATGCCGGCGCTCAGAAGATCAACGTCATCAAGGAAGTGCGCGCCATCACGGGCCTGGGCCTCAAGGAAGCCAAGGATCTGGTCGAGGGTGCGCCGAAGCCGGTCAAGGAAGCCGTTTCCAAGGCTGATGCCGAGAAGTTCAAGGCTCAGCTCGAAGCGGCTGGCGCCAAGGTCGACCTGAAGTAAGCGTTGCGTTTTGGCGGGCGGCTTTGGCCGTCCGCCAATCCCTGCATTTGCGGGGCGCCCGCGTTCGGGCAAGTGGGTAGGAGAACCTCTTTCCAGAAGGCCGTAAGTCGGCTTTCCGGAAACGGGTTTTTCACCGTTTTAGCGGGTCGCGGTGGCGACCCCGGGAATTTGCAGGGCGTGTGCAGGCCGAGGCCGCGCCCGAGAAGAGCAAGGAGCGACGATGGCCCAGACCCTTTCATTCAATGGCCGCAGACGCGTAAGGAAATTCTTCGGAAAGATCCCCGAAGTTGCGGAAATGCCGAACCTTATCGAGGTTCAGAAAGCTTCCTATGACCAGTTCCTCATGGTCGACGAGCCCAAGGGCGGTCGCCCGGACGAAGGATTGCAGGCCGTCTTCAAGTCGGTCTTCCCGATCTCCGATTTTTCCGGTTCCTCGATGCTGGAGTTCGTCAAATACGAGTTCGAGGCACCTAAGTTCGACGTCGACGAGTGCCGTCAACGTGACCTGACCTATGCCGCGCCGCTCAAGGTGACGCTGCGTCTGATCGTGTTCGATGTCGACGAAGATACCGGTGCGAAGTCCATCAAGGACATCAAGGAGCAGGACGTCTACATGGGCGACATGCCGCTCATGACGTTGAACGGCACGTTCATCGTCAACGGTACCGAGCGCGTGATCGTCTCGCAGATGCATCGCTCGCCTGGCGTGTTCTTCGACCATGACAAGGGCAAGTCGCATTCGTCGGGCAAGCTGCTGTTTGCCGCGCGCGTCATCCCGTATCGCGGCTCTTGGCTCGATATCGAATTCGACTCCAAGGATGTCGTGCATGCGCGCATCGATCGTCGCCGCAAGATTCCCGTGACCAGCCTTCTCATGGCGCTTGGCATGGACGGCGAGGAGATTCTGTCGACCTTCTACAACAAGATCACCTACAAGCGTTCCAAGGACCACTGGCGCATTCCGTACTCCGCGGACCGCTTCAAGGGGTTGAAGGCTGTCAACGACCTGATTGATGCCGATACTGGCGAGGTCGTGGTCGAGCAGGGCAAGAAGATAACTGTCCGCCAGGCCAAGCAGCTCGCAGAAAAGGGGCTCAAGGCCATCAAGGCGACCGATGAGGATCTGCTCGGCAGCTACCTGGCGGAAGACATCGTCGACTACAGGACCGGCGAGATCTTTCTCGAGGCTGGTGACGAGATCGACGAAAAGACGCTCAAGGTCCTGCTCGAGGCTGGCGACAAGGAAGTCCAGATCCTCGACATCGACCATATCAACGTAGGCGGCTACATCCGCAACACGCTGGCGATCGACAAGAACGAGAGCCGCCAGGACGCGTTGTTCGACATCTACCGTGTCATGCGCCCGGGCGAGCCGCCGACGCTTGAGACGGCCGAAGCCATGTTCAACTCGCTGTTCTTCGATGCGGATCGCTACGATCTGTCGGCTGTTGGCCGCGTGAAGATGAACATGCGCCTTGAACTGGACGCAGAGGACACCGTGCGCGTGCTGCGCAAGGAGGATATCCTGGCGGTCGTCAAGACGCTGGTCGAACTGCGCGACGGCAAGGGCGAGATCGACGACATCGACAATCTCGGCAACCGCCGAGTGCGTTCGGTGGGCGAGCTCATGGAGAACCAGTATCGCGTTGGCCTGCTCCGCATGGAGCGCGCGATCAAGGAGCGCATGTCCTCGATCGAAATCGATACCGTCATGCCGCAGGACCTGATCAACGCGAAGCCGGCTGCTGCAGCCGTTCGCGAGTTCTTCGGTTCATCGCAGCTGTCGCAGTTCATGGACCAGACCAACCCGCTGTCGGAGATCACCCACAAGCGTCGTCTCTCGGCGCTTGGGCCGGGCGGTCTGACCCGCGAGCGCGCCGGCTTCGAGGTTCGTGACGTGCATCCGACGCACTACGGCCGCATCTGCCCGATCGAGACGCCGGAAGGCCCGAACATCGGTCTTATCAACTCGCTGGCGACGTTTGCGCGCGTCAACAAGTACGGCTTCATCGAAACACCTTACCGCAAGATCGTGAACGGCAAGGTGAGCGAGGACGTAATCTATCTGTCGGCAATGGAAGAGGCCAAGCACTACGTCGCGCAGGCCAACGCCGAGCTGGACAAGAAGGGTCAGTTCGTCGACGAGTTCGTGATCTGCCGTCATGCCGGCGAAGTCATGATGGCACCGCGTGAAAACGTCGACCTGATGGACGTGTCGCCGAAGCAGCTCGTTTCGGTTGCAGCCGCGCTCATTCCGTTCCTCGAGAACGACGACGCGAACCGCGCGCTGATGGGCTCCAACATGCAGCGTCAGGCCGTGCCGCTGGTGCGTGCCGAGGCTCCGTTCGTCGGTACCGGCATGGAACCGATCGTTGCGCGTGACTCCGGTGCTGCCATCGGCGCCCGCCGTGGCGGTATCGTGGACCAGGTCGACGCGACCCGTATCGTTATTCGCGCAACCGAAGATCTCGATCCGGGCAAGTCAGGCGTTGATATCTATCGCCTGATGAAGTTCCAGCGTTCGAACCAGAACACCTGCATCAACCAGCGTCCGCTGGTTCGCATGGGCGACAGGGTCAACAAGGGCGATATCATCGCGGACGGTCCTTCGACCGACCTCGGCGATCTGGCGCTTGGCCGCAACGTGCTCGTCGCGTTCATGCCGTGGAACGGCTACAACTACGAGGACTCGATCCTGCTTTCCGAGCGTATCGTGGCCGATGACGTCTTCACCTCGATCCACATCGAGGAATTCGAGGTCATGGCGCGTGATACCAAGCTTGGTCCTGAAGAAATCACCCGCGATATTCCGAACGTATCGGAAGAAGCGCTGAAGAACCTGGACGAGGCCGGTATCGTTTACATCGGAGCGGAGGTGCAGCCGGGCGACATCCTGGTTGGCAAGATCACGCCGAAGGGCGAAAGCCCGATGACGCCTGAGGAAAAGCTCCTGCGCGCCATCTTCGGTGAAAAGGCCTCCGACGTTCGCGACACCTCCATGCGCATGCCTCCGGGCACGTTCGGTACCGTCGTCGAAGTTCGCGTCTTCAACCGGCACGGTGTGGAGAAAGACGAGCGCGCGATGGCCATCGAGCGCGAGGAGATCGAGCGTCTCGCCAAGGACCGTGATGACGAGCAGGCGATTCTCGACCGTAACGTCTACAGCCGCCTGTCCGACATGCTGAAGAACAAGGAGGCCATCGCCGGTCCCAAGGGCTTCAAGAAGGGCGGCAAGCTTGGCAAGGAAGTTCTGGACGACTACCCGCGTTCGCAGTGGTGGCAGTTCGCCGTTGACGACGAGAAGCTCCAGAGCGAGCTCGAAGCTCTTCGTGGCCAGTACGACGAGTCCAAGAAGGCGCTCGAGCAGCGGTTCATGGACAAGGTCGAGAAGGTCCAGCGCGGCGATGAAATGCCTCCGGGCGTGATGAAGATGGTCAAGGTCTTCGTCGCGGTTAAGCGCAAGATGCAGCCCGGCGACAAGATGGCCGGCCGTCATGGCAACAAGGGTGTCGTGTCGCGTATTGTGCCGGTTGAGGACATGCCGTTCCTTGAAGACGGAACACATGCCGATATCGTGCTCAATCCGCTCGGCGTGCCTTCGCGAATGAATGTCGGCCAGATTCTGGAGACGCATCTGGGCTGGGCGTGTGCGGGCATGGGCAAGAAGATCGGCGAGTTGATCGATGCCTATAAGGCAGCCGGCGACATCAAGCCGCTCCGCAAGACGCTGGAGGGGCTCATTCCGGCCAACGACCGCAACGAGCAGGTCAAGCAGTACGATGACGAGTCGGTGCTGAGGCTTGCCGAGCAGATGCGCCGCGGTGTTTCGATCGCCACGCCAGTCTTTGACGGAGCGCATGAGGCCAACATCAACGAGATGCTGGAGGAAGCCGGTCTGCACACCAGCGGCCAGTCGCAGCTCTACGATGGACGCACGGGCGAGCCGTTCGACCGCAAGGTGACGATGGGCTATATCTACATGCTCAAGCTGCACCACCTGGTGGACGACAAGATCCACGCGCGTTCGATTGGTCCGTACTCCCTGGTTACCCAGCAACCGCTGGGCGGCAAGGCGCAGTTCGGTGGCCAGCGCTTCGGTGAAATGGAGGTCTGGGCGCTCGAAGCCTACGGCGCCGCCTACACGCTGCAGGAAATGCTGACCGTGAAGTCGGACGACGTAGCGGGCCGCACCAAGGTCTACGAGGCGATCGTCCGTGGCGACGATACGTTCGAGGCCGGCATTCCCGAGAGCTTCAACGTTCTCGTCAAGGAGATGCGTTCGCTGGGCCTCAACGTCGAGTTGGAGAATACCAAGCTCGACGAGGCGCAGAGCCGGCTGCCCGACGCGGCAGAGTAAAGGTGTTGCGCGCCGCTTTGCGGCGGCGCGCTGTCCGGCCGGCAGGCTGGAGTGAAATTTGAAGCGGTCCGAACGGATCGCAGGATTGTTCTGAAAATGGGGTTCCCCGACCCCGAGAAGGAGAACGGCATGAACCAAGAGGTCATGAATCTCTTCAACCCGCAGGCGCCCGCTCAGGTGTTCGATTCCATCCGGATATCGCTGGCGAGCCCCGAAAAGATTCTGTCCTGGTCGTTCGGCGAGATCAAGAAGCCGGAGACCATCAACTACCGTACGTTCAAGCCAGAGCGTGACGGCCTGTTCTGCGCACGCATCTTTGGCCCGATCAAGGACTACGAATGCCTGTGCGGCAAGTACAAGCGCATGAAGTACAAGGGCGTCATCTGCGAGAAGTGCGGCGTGGAAGTCACGCTTTCGCGCGTCCGCCGCGAGCGTATGGGTCATATCGAGCTGGCGGCTCCCGTGGCTCACATCTGGTTCCTGAAGTCGCTGCCGAGCCGCATCGGCACGCTGCTCGACATGACGTTGAAGGATATCGAGCGCGTCCTCTACTTCGAAAACTATATCGTTACCGAGCCGGGCCTCACCGCGCTGAAGGAGCACCAGCTTCTCAGCGAGGAAGAGTACATGCTTGCCGTCGACGAATATGGCGAGGACAGCTTCACCGCCATGATCGGCGCCGAAGCGATCCACGATCTGCTTGCCGGCATGGACCTTGAGAAGATCGCGGGCGAACTGCGTTCGGAACTGGCGTCGACCACGTCGGAACTGAAGCAGAAGAAGTATCTCAAGCGCCTGAAGGTGGTCGAGAATTTCATGGAGTCGGGCAACCGTCCCGAGTGGATGATCCTGAAGGTTGTGCCGGTCATCCCGCCGGACCTGCGTCCGCTGGTGCCGCTGGATGGCGGCCGTTTCGCCACGTCTGACCTGAACGACCTCTATCGTCGCGTCATCAACCGCAACAACCGTCTAAAGCGCCTTATCGAGCTTCGTGCGCCGGGCATCATCATCCGCAACGAGAAGCGCATGCTTCAGGAGGCGGTCGATGCGCTGTTCGACAACGGTCGTCGCGGCCGCGTCATTACGGGAGCCAACAAGCGCCCGCTGAAGTCGCTCTCCGACATGCTGAAGGGCAAGCAGGGTCGCTTCCGCCAGAACCTGCTCGGCAAGCGCGTCGACTATTCGGGCCGTTCGGTCATCGTGACCGGTCCGGAGCTCAAGCTGCACCAGTGCGGCTTGCCGAAGAAGATGGCGCTGGAACTGTTCAAGCCGTTCATCTACGCCCGTCTCGACGCCAAGGGTTACTCGTCGACCGTCAAGCAGGCGAAGAAGCTGGTGGAGAAGGAAAGGCCGGAAGTCTGGGATATCCTCGACGAGGTGATCCGCGAGCATCCGGTCCTGCTCAACCGTGCGCCGACGCTCCACAGGCTCGGCATCCAGGCGTTCGAGCCGACACTGATCGAAGGTAAGGCGATCCAGCTGCATCCGCTGGTCTGCACTGCGTTCAACGCCGACTTCGACGGCGACCAGATGGCCGTTCACGTTCCGCTGTCGCTCGAGGCCCAGCTTGAAGCCCGCGTGCTGATGATGTCGACCAACAACATCCTGCATCCGGCTTCCGGCGCGCCGATCATCGTGCCATCGCAGGATATGGTCCTCGGCCTGTATTACCTGTCGATCGTGAACGAGAACGAGCCTGGCCAGGGCATGATGTTCGCCGACATGGGCGAACTTCAGCATGCTCTTGAAACCAAGGCCGTGACGCTTCATGCGAAGATAAAGGGCCGTTTCAAGACCGTCGACGCGGACGGCAAGGAAGTATCCAAGATCTACGACACAACGCCTGGCCGCATGATCCTCGGCGAACTGTTGCCGAAGAACGTCAACGTTCCGTTCGAGACGGCCAATCAGGAGATGACCAAGAAGAACATCTCCAAGATGATCGACACCGTCTATCGCCACTGCGGCCAGAAGGAGACCGTGATCTTCTGCGATCGCATCATGGCGCTTGGCTTCAGCCACGCCTGCCGTGCCGGTATCTCGTTCGGTAAGGACGACATGCTGATCCCGGCCGCGAAGGAGAAGCTGGTTGCGGAAACCGAGGCGCTGACCAAGGAGTACGAACAGCAGTACAATGACGGCCTGATCACTCAGGGCGAGAAGTACAACAAGGTTGTCGACGCCTGGGCCAAGTGCTCGGAAAAGGTCGCCGACGAAATGATGAGCCGCATCAAGGCGGTCGAGTTCGACGACAACGGTCGTCAGAAGCCGATGAACTCGATCTACATGATGTCGCACTCCGGTGCGCGTGGTTCGCCCACGCAGATGCGCCAGCTGGCCGGCATGCGCGGCCTGATGGCCAAGCCGTCGGGCGAGATCATCGAGACGCCGATCATATCCAACTTCAAGGAAGGCCTCACCGTTCTCGAGTACTTCAACTCCACGCACGGCGCCCGCAAGGGTCTCGCCGATACGGCTCTGAAGACTGCCAATTCCGGCTATCTGACGCGCCGCCTAGTCGACGTCGCGCAGGACTGCATCGTCAATTCGCTCGACTGCGGCACCGAAAAGGGCCTCACCATGCAGCCGATCGTCGATGCGGGCCAGGTGGTTGCTTCGCTCGGACAGCGTATCTTGGGCCGCACGGCCCTTGAGGACATCAACCATCCCGTCAGCGGCGACGTGCTCGTCAAGGGCGGGACGCTGATGGATGAGCGCGACATCGAGGTGATCGAGAAGGCTGGCGTGCAGTCTGTCCGCATCCGTTCGGCTCTGACCTGCGAGGTCAGGACCGGCGTGTGCGCGGTCTGCTACGGACGCGATCTGGCGCGCGGTACTCCTGTCAATCAGGGCGAGGCTGTCGGCGTCATTGCTGCTCAGTCCATCGGCGAGCCGGGTACCCAGCTCACCATGCGTACCTTCCATATGGGCGGCACGGCGCAGGTCGTCGACTCGTCGTTCCTGGAAGCCTCGTATGAAGGCACCGTGCAGATCCGCAACCGCAACGTGGTTCGCAACTCCGACGGTCACCTCGTGGTGATGGGCCGCAACATGGCGATCCTGATCCTCGACGAGGCCGGCAAGGAGCGTGCGACGCACCGCGTCACCTACGGCGCCCGCATCTATGTGGACGACGGTGACAAGGTGAAGCGCGGCCAGCGTGTCGCCGAGTGGGATCCCTACACCCGTCCGGTCCTGACCGAAGTGGCTGGCAAGGTGGCGTTCGAGGATCTGGTCGACGGCATTTCCGTGCAGGAAACGACCGACGAGTCCACTGGCATCACCAAGCGCGAGGTCATCGACTGGCGGTCGACCCCGCGTGGTTCGGACCTCAAGCCTGCGATCACCATCCTTGATTCGAAGGGCAAGGTCGGCAAGCTGGCCAAGGGCGGTGACGCTCGCTTCCAGCTATCGGTCGAGGCGATCCTCTCGGTGGAGCCTGGCTCGACCGTGAAGCCAGGCGACGTGATCGCGCGTATTCCGATGGAAAGTGCCAAGACCAAGGACATCACCGGCGGTCTGCCGCGTGTGGCCGAACTGTTCGAGGCCCGTCGTCCGAAGGACCATGCGATCATCGCCGAAATCGATGGCACGATCCGCTTCGGGCGCGACTACAAGAACAAGCGCCGCATTATCATCGAGCCGCACGACTCGACGCTGGAGCCCGTGGAGTATCTCATCCCGAAGGGCAAGCCGTTCCATCTTCAGGACGGGGATGCCATCGAGAAGGGCGACTACATCCTCGACGGCAATCCGGCGCCGCATGACATCTTGGCGATCAAGGGCGTCGAGGCTCTAGCCTCGTACCTCGTCAACGAGATCCAGGAGGTGTACCGGCTGCAGGGCGTGTTGATCAACGACAAGCACATTGAGGTCATCGTTCGCCAGATGCTGCAGAAGGTCGAGATCACCGTCCAGGGCGACTCGACCTACATCCCGGGCGACCATGTCGACGTGATCGAACTCGAGGAGATCAACGATCGCCTGATCGAGGAGGGCAAGCAGCCCGCCGAAGGCCAGCCGGTTCTGCTCGGCATCACGAAGGCATCGCTGCAGACGCCGTCCTTCATCTCGGCCGCCTCCTTCCAGGAGACGACACGGGTGCTGACGGAAGCTGCGGTTGCCGGCAAGACCGACATGCTGCAAGGCCTGAAGGAAAACGTCATCGTCGGGCGTCTGATCCCGGCTGGTACCGGTGGGCAGATGAGCCAGATCCGGCGCATCGCGACCCATCGCGACGAGCTGATCCTCGACGAACGGCGCAAGGCCAGCGGTGCCGATGTCGCCGGCCCGATGCTGGAAGATATGACCAGCGCCGCCGAATAAGGCGTAGGCTGAAAACAAAAAAGAGGCCGCCGGGTTGTCCGGCGGCCTTTTTTCTTTGGCTGTCGTGCTTCAGTCGAAGAATCCGTCGACGACGTTGCGTCGTCCGAGCATGAATGCGTCCGCCACGTGTTGCAGGGGAGCAAGATCGACGTCGGACCTCTGCTCGCGCACGATGTCGGCGAAGCGCTCGTAGAGGGCAGGATACTCACGTTCGGCCTGTTCTTGGACTGTCCTGCCTTCGATTGTAAGTTTTGCTCCGCCGCTCGACAGGATCATCTCGCCTTCATCAGTCTCGACGATGATGTCCCAGCTCTGGGGTCCGGTCTGCAGCCAGTCGATTTCGGCCGTTGCGGTGAGACTGTCCGCTCCCGCAAAATTCATTCGTGCTGCGACGGGCGCGTCCCTGTTGGAAGGGAAGTCCAGTTCGGCCTGGGTGATGTGCAGCGGGGGAAGGATGTGGGTAACGATCGACAGGCAGTTGATGAAGGGATCGAACACGCCGAACCCGCCAGGCTGCCATATCCATGCTTGGCCAGGGTGCCATTTCCGCACGTCCTCCTTCCAGATGAAGCGTGCCTTTCTGGCGGTTGTTCCGGAGAGGAATGAGCGCGCGGACTCGACTGCCGGCGCATAGCGGGAGTGCCAGCTCGCGAACAGCGAAACGCCTTTTGCGTTTGCCAGCGCCTTGAGGTCCTCGACCTCGCTGACGGTCGCGCCCGGAGGCTTTTCCATGAAGACATGCTTGCCGGCTTCAATGGCGGCCCGCGCCGCCACGTAGCGCACCTGTGGCGGCTGGCATAGCGACACAGCGTCGATCTCGACGCCTGACGCCAGCATCTCCTCGATCGACTGGAAACTTGCGACGCCGTCGATCGTTGCGTTTCGGCTTGCCGCCGCCACGACGCGATAGTCCGGGTTCTTCGAGAGTGCTGGCAGGTGCTGGTCGCGGACGATCTTGCCGACTCCGACGATAGCGAGCCGAATTGGTGCGCTCCGGGACATTCCTCACTCCTCCGTTTCCCTGGTGATTAGCAGAACGGGTAATGGGCGCAAGCGAGCGCCGGTTGAGCTTCGGGCGCAACTGGCAGTCGGGGGCGAAAAGCGATAGGCTGGCCGCGTTCCCGGACCACGTCGTGACATGCACGACGAGCGCGCAACCAGCCATCTGAAGCAGATATCGATGTCTCAACGGGGATCTGGGCGGGGTGATAATCAGGGCCAGCCCTCAACCGCGCAGGTTCGCAGGTATGACCTTGATTGGCTGAGGATATTTGCGTTCGCGGTCCTGATCTTCTACCACATCGGGCTGTTCTACACGACATGGGACTGGCAACTGACGAGCCGCTACAGTTCGCCTGCCATAGAGCCCGTATTGGGGCTCATAAATCCCTGGCGTCTGGCGCTACTGTTTTTCATCTCCGGCGTCGCCCTGCGTTTCGCCATCGATAAGAGGACGCTGCAAAAGTTCCTGCCTGAACGGTTCACCAGGCTCCTGTTGCCTCTTGCATTCGGCATGGTCGTCATTTGTGCGCCGATGGTTTACGTGGAATTACTCTATCTTGACGAGATCGAACCCGGCTTTCTGCAATTCTATCGGAACTACCTGGGATTTGGAGATCTCGCGCTCGTCATCCCTCCCTGGTATCATTTGTGGTACGTAGCCTACGTGCTCTTGTACACCGTGGTCGTGGCAGCATGCATGCCTTTGCGAAGGCTTGTGGGCACATATTGGGCAGGTCCCTTTTTCGGCTGGTTGGGCCGAGGGCGGGCGTGGCGCATCCTGATCGTCCCGGTGGTCCCGTTTGCGGTTTATGCGCTCGTCCTTGACCCGTATTTCCCCACGAACCTTTTCCTTTGGGGCGACTGGGCCAATATTGCCCATACCTTCACATTCTTTCTGTTCGGCTTCATGGCTGCGAAGGATGAGGAATTCTGGCGTGCGGTGGATCGATCGATTGCATCGGCGGTCGTCCTGTCGGCGATCCTTGGTGTCATGGTCATGGCTGCATGGCTCAACGAATTTTCCGTGGCCAGCGACATGTGGATGTTCAGCGGCTTTGAACTTCTCCGGGTGTTCTATGCTTGGGCAGTTATCGTTACGCTAATGGGGCTGGCGAGAAAATTCGCCAACAGGACGAGTCCGAGGCTCGTCTATCTGACCGCAGCGATATTCCCTTACTATATCCTCCATCAGAGCATCATCGTGACGGTCGCTTACTGGTTCACCGTCCACGAGGTTCCGCTCTGGATGGAGGCGGGGGCGATCTTCGTGGCAACGGCGCTTGGATGTGCCTTGGGTTACGAGATTGTCCGCAGGTTCTCTTCGATCAGGATCTTGTTTGGACTACCCCCCAAACAAAACAGGGTTGCTTCCAAACCAAGCGGTGCCAGCGGCTTTGGGAGCCGGACCGTCTAGGGCGCTTAGCTATTGCTCTTGACGACTACGATTGCGACTTCGCCTTCAAGTGCGCCTTGGTACGCCGATATGTGGGGTTCTTCGTCAGGTTCACCCTGCATGTCGCCGATCTGATCCAGTTCCGCCTCGGCATAACCTTCGCGCGTGAGTGCGGTGAGCGTCATGCGGACCGCGGTGTCGTCGTCAGGGGCTGTCAGCAGGACATGCACATGTTCCCAGGGCCCACGCTTTGCGCGCCGCACCCGGCCAATGATGATGGTGACTGGCCTCTCCTCATTGTCATTCATGATTGTGATTCCTTGCACGGGGAGCATGGCTGCCGTCGATTCGGATGGGATACATCTTTATCTACACTCGATCGTCGATACCGACAGGGCCAACCGGATTACTTTCTGCGTTCGTGGCCCGAGATTGCGCAATAAAATGTCGTGGCCTTGCGGTAGCCGCGCCGTCTGCCTATTTTGGCCGAGAAATCGCGGGTTCGGGGTTGACGCTTTCAAGCGTTGCTAGTAGAAGCCGCGCCATCTGAGCCGATGTGAGGTTTTGCTTTCCAGGGCGTCACGCCTAGGAGTTTACCTCAAACAGGGTTCGTCTTACGAGCGACTGAACATCTCCAGCACGCAAGAAGCGGTCACGCTTCCTCTGCATTTTGTTCGGGCAAGACCGCTGAAAGCGGTGTTTTGCCCGAATTTGCGTATGGGAAGCAAGGTCCCGTTCGGAAGCGAGGCGAGTCCGCGAGCGGGCTTAAGATACGGAATTGAGAGACAAGAGGGTTTAATGCCTACCGTCAACCAGCTGATCCGCAAGCCGCGCCAGGTGCCGGCGACGCGCAACAAGGTCCCGGCCATGCAGCAGAACCCGCAGAAGCGGGGCGTTTGCACGCGCGTCTACACGACGACGCCTAAGAAGCCGAACTCCGCGCTGCGAAAGGTTGCCAAGATTCGCCTGACCAATGGCTTCGAAGTGATTGGCTACATCCCGGGTGAGGGCCACAATCTCCAGGAGCACTCCGTGGTCATGATCCGTGGCGGCCGCGTCAAGGATCTTCCGGGCGTCCGCTATCACATCATCCGAGGCGTGCTCGACACCCAGGGTGTGAAGAACCGTAAGCAGCGCCGCTCGAAATACGGCGCAAAGCGTCCGAAGTAAGGGTCCCCCAGCTTCGGCGCTTTTTGTTTGTGCGCCGGGCTTGAGACAAGAGAGACAAAAGCATGTCCCGTCGTCACAGTGCAGAAAAGCGCGAGATCAACCCCGATCCGAAGTTCGGCGATCTCGTCGTTACCAAGTTCATGAACGCCGTCATGTATGACGGCAAGAAGTCGGTCGCGGAAACCATCGTATACGGTGCCCTTGATCAGGTTCAGGCCAAGACCAAGCAGGAGCCGGTAACGGTTTTCCATCAGGCGCTCGACAACGTCGCGCCCCATGTTGAGGTCCGTTCGCGCCGCGTTGGTGGTGCAACCTATCAGGTGCCGGTCGACGTTCGTCCGGAGCGCCGTCAGGCCCTTGCGATCCGCTGGCTGATCGCGGCTGCCCGCAACCGCAACGAGACCACCATGGTCGACCGTCTCTCCGGCGAATTGATGGATGCCGCCAATAACCGTGGCACCGCCGTGAAGAAGCGTGAAGACACCCATAAAATGGCGGAAGCCAACCGCGCCTTCGCGCACTACCGCTGGTAGTCGCAGGCGAGAGACTGAGAGGCATCACCATGGCTCGCGAATACAAGATCGAAGACTACCGTAACTTCGGCATTATGGCGCATATAGACGCCGGCAAGACGACGACAACCGAGCGTATCCTTTATTACACCGGCAAGTCGCACAAGATCGGTGAGGTCCACGATGGCGCCGCCACGATGGACTGGATGGAGCAGGAGCAGGAGCGCGGCATCACGATCACGTCGGCCGCCACGACGACCTTCTGGAAGGGTCGCGACGGCAAGATGCGCCGCTTCAACATCATCGACACCCCCGGCCACGTGGACTTCACCATTGAAGTCGAGCGCTCGCTGCGTGTTCTTGACGGCGCCATCGCGCTGCTGGATTCCAACGCCGGTGTCGAGCCGCAGACTGAAACCGTCTGGCGTCAGGCTGAGAAGTATCATGTCCCGCGCATGATCTTCTGCAACAAGATGGACAAGATGGGCGCGGACTTCTTCCGTTGCCTGGACATGATCAAGTCGCGCCTTGGTGCGACCGCCGTCGCCATGCAGCTTCCGATCGGTGCCGAGAGCGAGTTCAAGGGCGTCATCGACCTCATCGAGATGAAGGCTCTGGTCTGGCAGAACGAAGAGCTGGGCGCTGCCTGGGACGTGCTGGATATTCCGGCCGACATGCAGGCGCAGGCCGAGGAGTATCGCGAGAAGCTCATCGAGGCCGCTGTCGAGATGGACGAGGCCGCGATGGAGGCCTATCTGGAAGGCACGCTGCCTTCCAACGATAAAATCCGTGAACTGATCCGCAAGGGTACGATCGCGGTCAAGTTCCACCCGGTGTTCTGCGGTACCGCATTCAAGAACAAGGGCGTTCAGCCTTTGCTGGATGGTGTTGTCGACTTCCTTCCGTCGCCGGTCGATGTCCCTGCGATCAAGGGTCTCGATGCCAAGACGGAAAAGGAAATCGAGCGTCACGCAGACGACAGCGAGCCGTTGTCGATGCTCGCGTTCAAGATCATGAACGATCCTTTCGTCGGTTCGCTCACCTTCGCGCGCATCTATTCTGGCAAGCTCACCAAGGGCGTGTCGCTCGACAACACAGTGAAGGGCAAGAAGGAGCGCATCGGCCGCATGCTGCAGATGCATTCCAACTCGCGTGAGGACATCGAGGAAGCTTTCGCCGGCGATATCGTCGCTCTGGCGGGTCTCAAGGATACCACCACAGGCGATACGCTTTGCGATCCGCTCAACCCGGTCATCCTCGAGCGCATGGAGTTCCCTGATCCGGTTATCCAGATCGCGATCGAGCCCAAGACCAAGAATGACCAGGAGAAGATGGGCCTGGCGCTTCACCGTCTTGCGGCTGAGGATCCGTCCTTCCGTGTGCGGACGGACGAAGAAAGCGGCCAGACAATCATCGCCGGCATGGGCGAGTTGCATCTGGACATCATCGTTGACCGCATGAAGCGCGAGTTCAAGGTCGAGGCAAATGTGGGCGCACCGCAGGTGGCCTATCGCGAGACCATTTCGCGTGCGTTTGAGCAGGACTACACCCACAAGAAGCAGACCGGCGGTACTGGTCAGTTTGCCCGCGTGAAGATCCAGTTCGAGCCGAACACCGAGAGCGAGGACTTTTCTTTCGAGTCCAAGATCGTCGGCGGCTCGGTGCCGAAGGAATACATCCCCGGCGTCGAGAAGGGCCTTCAGAGCGTCATGGGATCTGGTCCGTTTGCGGGCTTCCCGATGATCGGCGTCAAGGCCACGCTGGTGGACGGCGCTTTCCACGACGTCGACTCGTCGGTGTTGGCGTTCGAAATCGCGTCCCGCGCCTGCTTCAAGGAAGCTGCTCCGAAGCTTGGCGTGCAACTGCTTGAGCCGATCATGAAGGTCGAGGTCGTTACGCCGGAAGACTACGTCGGCAACGTCATTGGCGACCTCAACAGCCGTCGTGGCCAGATTCAGGGCCAGGAGGCACGCGGCGTCGCCGTCGTCGTCAACGCGATGGTGCCTCTGGCGAACATGTTCAAGTACGTGGACAATCTTCGCTCGATGTCCCAGGGACGTGCGCAGTACACGATGCAGTTCGACCACTATGAGCCTGTGCCGACTGCGGTCGCCCAGGAAGTCCAGAAGAAATACGCGTAATTCCAAAGGCTTGACGCGGTAACTTAATTTACGCCCACGATTGGGCAGCAGGAACGGAGACCTCAAATGGCAAAAGGTAAATTTGAGCGCACCAAGCCTCA
>JAHBYU010000010.1 GCA_019635775.1 Rhizobiaceae bacterium
GTTGCGGTAGGACAAGTTCGGCAAATCTGGAGAACATGTGCGTCGGGAATACGAGCGGCATCCGCTCTTGATTCCACACCGTCCACATCTCATTTGATGCGACCTCAACCTCGAAGAACGGCAAGTGCTGGGCTGGCACGCGCGGCTTTGCTCTGCGAAATAATCTCACCAAGCCCTCCGAGGTCGAGCGGTGCTAGTTTGAGCTCGTGTTGACTTTAATCAGGCTCGCGGCACTCCTCAAGCGCGCGCAGGCGGTCGAGGCGTACGGCGTAGAGGCGCTCGAAGATGTCACCTTCTTCCCCATGCTGCGGGGCGTGACCGTGCTTCTCGACAAATCTCTGAATCTCGTCGAAGCCGGCGATGATGCGTTCCTCGCGCGCGGTGCGCCCGCCCCTTTTCTCCGGCTGAGCAAACTCGTCGAGTTCGGACCGCAGTTCATCAAGGTCAAGGTCACTCATAGCGGTCCTCGTCCTTGAAGCGCACAAAGGCGGCTGCGCCTTCAGCCATCCGCCTCTCCCATGCGTCCGTCGAGCTAATCGACGGAAGCCGTCCCCGCTCTTTCTTAAATCTGACGGCTCGCACCGCCAGTTCCTTGGCTTCCTCCGGTGTCAGACTGGTTCGCTTGGCGGCAATCGCCGCCGCCACCTGCTTCAAGCTCTCTTCGCTCATAGTTTTGGCGAGGATCGAATATGCGGGTACTGCATGTCCGACGATTGACGGCAGCATGCCATACGTAGTTTTGGATGCAACTTCTGCCGCTAGGAGATTACCACCGCAACCCATCGGTACGCGACTTTGGCGGACGTCAATTCGTGGCGCTTAGCACGCATGCGTCACTTCTATAGTACTCGGTTCCGGTGCTTCCTTCGAGGAAGAGCGAAGCCGGTTTACCGAGCCCTCGACGCGCGGACAGGTACGACTGACAGCTGGCTAGCCATTGCGACGGCGTAGAACATTGAATCCAATTTCGGAGCCCCTATGGTAGTCCACGGCGAAAATTGCCCTTTCTCCGTTGGAGGAAATGCAAATCTCTTCGACCAAAAGCCACGGATCTAACTCAGTCAGATTAAAGCGCTGCGCATAGTTCTTGGGCAAGTTGGAAGCGCTGATCCGTGCGAGTGAGCTTTCTATGGTGTTGCCGTGATACTCCAACTGTTTTGTTAGGGAACCGCTCCAATCCCTATAGGCTACGGGGCCGGGCAGCATTTCGCGAGGCACCGTGTCTATGCCAAACACAAGCGGCTCATCATCGCCGCAGCGCAGGCGGACGATACGCAAGACGGGAGCGCCGGGTGCCAGATGCAAGGCGCGAGCCTCAGTATCGGAAGCTTCGCCTTCCACTATTTCAAGTACCAGATTGGTAACCTTGTACCCAAGGTTCTCAAGCATTTCGGTGATGCTCTCGTACTTAGTAACGGGGCGCTCAACCCGAAGGCCGCCAATTGCAGAGAGAAAGCGGCCCTTGCCCTGCACTGCCCGCACGATACCTTCATTTTCCAAAAGTTTGAGTGCTTCGCGAATGTTGGAGCGGGACACTCCAATTGTTTCCGCAAGTTTCTGTTCGGTAGGCAACTGGTCGCCGGGCACCAGGCCGTCGAGCATGCGCAGAATCTCGTCACGCAGTCGTTCTGCCGTGCTTTCCTTGCCGTTTCCTGCCCTAATGTTCATGTCACTCATTCCGAAAGTATCACGCCGATTCAACCATGCGGCGGATTATTCGAACGAATACGCCGCATGGCGCGCTACTTCCAGTCCTGTGTGCTTACACGCCCAGTACGTGTATGATGTATTCGCGATGAAGTGGGCCGTCGAACTCCGCAAAATAGATCGTTTGGCGCGCGCCCATAACCAGAGTGCCGTTTTCGACCGGGAAGGCCACTTGCATGCCGGTCAACAGGCTGCGCTGATGCGAGCAAGAATTAACGGCCATCTGTCCGTCGCTTGGCAGGAAGCGCTGATGGCGATAGTCGCCAAATTCCGACGCAGTCCTTTCGAGCATCGAAAGCAGATCAGCTTCCACGTCTGGCAAGCCTTCGTTCACGGTAATGCCGCTTGTCGTGTGCATGGTGGTGACATAGACGATACCGTTGCTGACGCCGCTCTCTGCCGCCGCTTCCTTGACGATTGAAGTGATATTGATCAGCTCGACATCCTGCGTGGTGTCGATGGAAAAGCGTTTCACAACGGACTTCATGCGTTTGGTGTCCTGTTCAAAAGGGACTCGGCATTTGTGCTAAAGATCATCTTTTCGGTGAGCGGGCGGAGACCTAGCATGCGGACGGCGCGTGCGACGCGCTTTGGATCGACACGTGGATAGTCCGAGGCAAAGACGATTCTTTCGCGCAGGCTCGCTTCGATGACGTCAAGTCCGTATTCCTTGGTAAAGACCGAGGCGACCGAGGATTCGGGACGGCCTGAAAACAGGATTGCCGTGTCGAGAAAGACGTTTTGATATTTGATGGCCAGAGCGAGTGATTCCATCGTGAACGGCCAGCCGCAATGAGCGATGACGATACGCAGATTGGGAAAGGTTGCAGCTACGCATTCGAGGTCGAGCGGCCGGGCATCTGCAATACGAGCGCGAGGTGCCCAGTTTAGGCCCATCTGGAAAGTGATTGGGATGCCCAGCTTTGCAGCTTTCTCATAAACAGGGAATGCCAAGCGATCATCGCTGACGCGGAAGCGTTGCAATGCGGGATCTAGATTCAAGCCACGGAGTTTCAGGTTCTCGATGGCATGTTCAAGCTTTGCCGGCGCGCTCGAATCGCTCGGATCCACGGAGGCAAAGCCGAGAAGCCGATCACTTTTTTCGACCAGTTTGGCGAGCGTTTCGTTCGGAACAATTGCGGCACCGTGTGCGGTGGTGCAGTCGAGGGTTGAAAGCACAGTAATATCTACGCCGGCGACATCAAGTTGCCTGATCAGCGTGGAAAGCGGTTGCGCCGAACAATAGAAGCCGAAGATGTCACGCACCGGCGCGTGCAACTGCGGCGATTCATCGTAGAGTTCTTGAACCTGGACCGGGTAGGTCCGAAAATCAATGACAGCCAAATGGGCCTCCTGCTAACATTCAAATGTTCTCACTAAGTCGGTGTGATATCGGTGAGGCTAGGAAAACGGTCGTCGTGGCGGCCGACGTAATATTCCGCAGAGCGTGCCGCGAACTGCATGGCGGATGAAAAGTCGATCCCCCGCGCTAGTGCGGACACCAGAGCGGCGTCGTAGACATCTCCTGCCCCGACGGCGTTTGCATTTGGGACGTGGCGGGCATCCGAAGTGAAGGTTTGCCCTCCTCGGCGTGCGATTGCGCCCTTGCTCCCCCGCTTAATAATAGTGGTGCCCACGCCTGCGGCTGAGAAGAAATCAAGTGATTTTTCGATGTCCGTGAGACCGGTGATCGCCTGCGCCTCATCTTCATTGGGAAGGAACAGATCGACATGGGTAAGCAAGTCGATGAGTTCTTTGCAGGTTGACTGTGACCAACCCGTGGAATCCCAGCCGGGATCAAAAACCGTAACAATACCGTGTTGTCTCGCCTTCAGAAGACATGCTTTGGCGTCGTTGAAAGTCAATCCAGGTGTGTTGAATAGGCCGACGACCGCAAAGAATCTCGATCCCTCAACAAGTGGCCAACTGGATTCTATGTGTTGAAGGGAAAAATGTGCTGATGCACCCGCTTCTGATACGAAGCATCGTTCGCCATCTTCACGAATGATAGCAATGGTCAGTCCCGTAGCGACGTCCGGAATGGTCGAAATCCCGCTACAATCGATGTTGCTATCTCTGAGCTTGTCGCAGATGGTTTGCCCATCTAAATCGTCGCCAACGGCACCTATGATCGAAACACTCATGCCCAAATTCGAAGAAGCCATGCCCATATATCCAGCCTGACCGGCTGCGACGGAGCGACGGTTGGTCCCAAACTGCTCTTCGCCCCATCCGGGAAGGCACGGCACACCCGATATCATTAGGTCGATGTTCAAATTGCCTGCAATGCAAAGGGTTAGTGCATCTTTGTTGAGTGTTTGCATTGTTTTACAGCTATCCTGCCGCGCCGGGTTGTCGGGGAGGCCGATTCCCCCCTTGCCCATCCAAAATTCAAAAATTGCCCTTCTTGTAGTAGCGACGCGTAGTTAGATCGTGATTGCGCGCGCGTTCCAGATGCGTGCTGAGACGTTCGAGAGCAGCTGCAAAGACGATCGGGCTGACCAGTGCGCGAACATCGTCGGAGAGTCCCGGAAGCTTAAATTCGCGAGAGTCGAAAACGCGCACCTTGCTCGAAACAGTAGTGGCGAACTTTTCGACGCGCTCGGCAAGCGGCCGGGTGGCATCTTCACCCTTGAATATCCAAACGCTGGTATTTGTCTCAAGCAACTCAAGCGTTCCGTGGAAAAAGTCGGATGCATGAACCGGGCGTGTCCAGATCCACTGCATTTCTTCAAGGATGCACATTGCGTAGTACCAAGCCTCATACCAGGTGCCGCCGTGACCGGTGATGATGTGATGCTGCTCATCCTTGATTTCATCGGCGAAAGTTAACGCGCGAGCCTCGAACTGCTCTTTGACGCCGACTAGAAGTTCCGGAAGTTCCTGAAGTTCGGAGATCACACGGCTATACTGCGGAAAACTGGTTGTTCTACGTAGAATGGAGAGCGCGATGAAAAGTGTCTGGAGATAGAAATTCTCGCTGGATGTCGGATCCGCGCAGGGATTGTGGAAGGTGATATCGGCCAGTTCCGACAAGGGAACATCTTTAGCCCCGGTCAAGGTCAGAATGCGCGCACCCTTTGCTTTGGCAAAGTTAAGGGCGGTGATGGCCTCCTTTGTCGTACCCGAGACAGATGTGAACACGACCAATGTGCCTGGGCCGACGTTTACGTTGTCAGTGAGCACAGCTTCTGCGCCCATATCGACATAGACGGGGAAGGAGGAAGCCGTCTGGAGAAGACGCGCAGCCGGCATGTTGAGAAAGGCGACACCTCCCACACCCCAGAACGCAATATTGCGCATCCCATTGTCGAGTTCCCGACCAATAGCTTCGTCTATGGATGCGGCAAGCTGAGCCGCCCCATTTTCTATAGAGAGGTATTGGGTTCGATCGAATTTGAGCATCTTGTCACCGCTTGTTCGATATGTGGATCACTTGTCCGACAACTAGCTCAACTCGGAAATATATACAATACCGGAAGATTACAAATTTTTCCTCTGCGATCCCTATTGACAGCATTTTCATTGTCGAACAACAATACGAGTGATCAACAAAGGATACGTGATGTCCAACACCTGTGCACTGCGACACCGTCTATCGTCGATCAAGCGGCGCGCAGAATGCGGGCTCATGCCATCCCGACGCTATTCTAAGGCGATCAGTCTTTGACAACGGACAGGAACGAACTGATGCAGGAACCTATGCCTTTGCTTGAAGCAAAAGGGTTGGTTAAGTCATTCGGCAAGGTTCAGGCTCTGCGGGGCGCAGATTTCAGCGTCTATGCGGGGGAAATCGTAGCGCTGGTCGGCGACAATGGGGCTGGCAAGAGCACATTGGTAAAAACATTGTCCGGCGTATTTGCGCCGGACGCGGGTTCAATTCTCGTTGACGGGGTTGAAGTCCGTGATTTTCATGCCGTCAGCGCAAGGCAGCTCGGAATCGAGACAGTATATCAGGACCTTGCTCTGGCACCGACGCTGGACCCGGTGGCAAATCTCTTCCTTGGAAGAGAATTGCTGCGTGGAGGCATTCTTGGTCGTTTTGGCTTTCTCGACAAGCGCAGCATGCGCGCACATGCAGAGACCAAATTCACCGAACTAGGCGTTCGCATTCAGGATTTAGGCTCGCCGATCAGCACGATGTCGGGTGGGCAGCGCCAAGGTGTTGCGGTCAGCCGTGCTGCTGCCTGGGCTAGCAAGATAATCTTCCTCGATGAGCCGACTGCGGCGCTTGGTGTGGTGCAGACCAGAAGCGTTTTGGATCTGATCAGAAAGGTCCGCGACACGGGGGTTGGCGTCGTCCTCATCAGCCACAGCATGCCTGATGTGATGACCGTGTCCGATCGTATCGAGGTGATGCGGCTCGGAAGGCGAGTTGCCCGTATGGCGACGAGAAACGTCAAGGCTGAGGAAGTGGTGGCCGCTATGACCGGTGCTACGCCAACGACAGGCGGTACAAATGACGAAATCTAACATGACAAACCGCAGGGCGTCAGCCGAGACGGAGGGCGCTCCGGCGCAGGCGTCGTTCGGAGCACGCATGCTTGGCGGCCAGATCACATGGATCGCCCTTATCCTCATTATAATGATGGGGGCGTTCACATTGCTCGCAAGTGGTGCTTTTGCCTCGGTCGCCAATGTGCGCAACATCGCTACCGATGCTTGCATCCTGATGGTCATGGCATTGGGCCAGTTGTTCGTAATTATCACTGGCGGGATCGACCTCTCTGTCGGCGCCATTCTGGTTTTTTCCGGCGTGATGGGGTGCCTAGTTATGAATGCCGTGGGTGGGCCTTTGGGCATTGCCAGCGGGATTGGTGTCAGCATCCTAAGCGGCTGTGCGTGGGGCGCAATCAATGGACTTCTGGTAACCAAGGCAAGGATATCGCCCTTGATCGCGACGCTCGGGACCTTCGGCATGGCGATGGGCCTCGCATTGGTCATCGCCAACGGAATAGATCTGATGGCACCGCTTCCGTTGGTCCGCTCGCTCGGAGTGGGGCGTGCGTTCGGTATAATTCCCTGGCTCGTTCTGGTTGCAGGCATTGCTGCGGTCGTTATGGCAGTGGTGCTAAATCAGACCCGCTTCGGGCGTCACACATTTGCAATAGGTGCAAGCGCAACGGCAGCGGAGCGTGCCGGCATTCCTGTCACCGTGCACCTCGTCAGGGTTTACATGATTGCGGGCGGACTGGCAGGCCTTGCTTCGGTCATGTCGTTGGCACGTTTCGGAACGACCACGATCAGCGGCCATCTTGAAGACAATCTGAAGGTCATCACCGCAGTCGTTCTCGGCGGCGCAAGCCTGCTCGGCGGTATAGGGACCGTAACCGGCACCGTGATCGGGACTTTGATACCCGTAGTACTGCTCAACGGTTTTGTCATCACCGGCATACAGGCCTTCTGGCAGCAGTTCGCCATCGGTCTGGTTCTGGTTGTCGCCGTTTATCTCGACAGCCGCAAACGCGCCACGACGGGCTGACCGGGGGTGTGCTTTCAATTGAAGTAAGTTGACCAACTAAAAACAGAGGGAAGGCCATGTCTATTTTGAAAAACCGTAAAATCCTGAAGCTGTCGATGGCGACGGCTCTTACACTAGGCTCGATCGTGTCCATGAGTGCGACAGCAATTTCGCAGGACAAGGCGCCGTTGAAGATCACGATGGTTGCCGGCGTGAAGGGTGACCCGTTTTACATCACCATGATGTGTGGTGCGAAGAAGGAGGCGACCCGCCTTGGAGCGACCTTCGATTTTCAGGCTCCTGAATCATTTTCGCCGACCGATCAGATTCCGATCGTCAATGGTGTAGCTGCCGCACAGCCAGATATAATGCTTATCGCGCCCACCCACGACAGTGCGATGATTATTCCCATTGAACAAGTGGCAGAAGGCGGAACCAAGATCGTGCTGGTGGACACGTCTTTGCAGAATAT
This sequence comes from Rhizobiaceae bacterium, assembly GCA_019635775.1. Lineage (GTDB taxonomy): Bacteria > Pseudomonadota > Alphaproteobacteria > Rhizobiales > Rhizobiaceae > Mesorhizobium_K. Next base: position 7,641 of record JAHBYU010000010.1, read on the forward strand.
CTCCTCAACCGTGGCCCAGATTTCGACTGACGACTATAAGGGGGGCGTTGCTGCGGCAGAGGAGATTTATAAGTTGACTGGTGGAAAAGGCTCGGTGCTACTGCTCAATTTTCAACCGGGCGTCTCCACGACCGAGGCGCGCGGGCGCGGCTTCACGGAAAAGGCTAAGGAACTGGGTCTGCGCGTGCTGGACGAGCAGTTCAGCGGAACGGATATTCAGAAAAGTACGTCGATCGTTTCTGCGGTTATGCAGCAAGCCTCCGATCTCTCGGGTGTGTTTACCACGACCGATTTTGGTGCACAGGGTACGGTAGCCGCTTTGCGCGCGGCAAACCGGTTGGGTGAGATTAAAGTAGTCGGTTTCGATGCTTCGCCGGTAATGGTCGAACAGCTCAAGGCCAATGACATACAGGCGATTGTCTCCCAGAAAGCCAACGAGATTGGCGTGCTGGGAGTTCAGCAGGGTGTCAAAGCCGCCAAAGGCGAACCCACTGCGAATGAGCCAATAAAGGTCTCGACAATCACAATAACCAAAGACACGTTGGACAATCCAGACATTGCCCAGGCTTTGCAGGAAACGGAGTGCCGGGATTAGTCGGCTAAGGCGGTCCGCCTGTTCGGTGTAGTATTAATCGTTTGAACATCGCAAGCGCGGCAATCAGACCGATCATTTCTGAAATAAGCGGTACCCCTGTGCCGCTTATTTCAGGCGGAATTTTCTGGAGGTAAGTTTAAACACCATAATCTGTCGTGCGGGTAAGTTGCCCGGCTGTGCGACGGGTCACCGCGCGGTCACCATCTCCGGGCTACGCCAGTGTTCCCCCCAAGTTCACTCTGGTTCCACGCAATTCAAACTAGCAAGAAACCAAAAGCGCGTTCTCTCGCGCACTCCGACCGACTGCAGTGAATTGCTAGTCACTCTGTCGACGACTCAATTTTTGCCTTGCCAAAGCCGGCGTGCAAAACACGATTTCAGAACGAGTTGTGGTGAGCTCTACCCCGACCTTCGGATTTGGGTGAGTTCGACGAGCGTATGAGAGCGGGTCACCGCGCGGTCACCGTCTTCATGGTGCACGAAATTTTGCAGGAGTCCACTCGACTGCTCTGCCGTTCAGAATCGGCCAATGCCAGGAGTGCGTTCTCTCGCGCACTCCGACCGACTGCAGTGAATTGCTAGTCACTCTGTCGACGACTCAATTTTTGCCTTGCCAAGGTCGGGTCGAGCGTTCGAATCGCTTCACCCGCTCCAATTATCTCCACATCGAAAAGCCGCGGGAAACCGCGGCTTTCGTGTTTTCCGAGGTGGCGAAATTTGCTGAGCGCGGGCCGGAAGTGCGGGCTACTGCGCGGTCGCAGCATGCGGAAGCCCGACTTCATCACAGGCACGGGATGACAAGCAAATCGCAACCGGTCGGCATGGGTGCCTGGCATCGCGTGTCCGACCGCCAGCGTATCAACTTATGCCGTTCTGACCGCCTGTCCAGAAAATCTGTTACATGCAGGACTATCTAGCCAATCGACGAAAGCCTGCACGGATGCTCGCTGATGACTTGGTCGCACAGCCAGGTTGTATTCTATCCGCCCGAAGGTGCTGTCTGGAAAAAGGCGCCGCAATCTTCCGGTTCGGATGTCGTCAGCGATGAGGAAATCCGGCAACAATGCCACGCCTTGTCCGACGAGCGTAGCCTCGATGAGGACGGCCAAGTCGTCAAAACGCGCAGATTCCTGCGGCGGTTCCGACAGGCCTGCCGTGGAGAACCACCTTTGCCAAAGGTCGGGGGTCTGGTTGCAGCCGAGCAGGGGGCTGTTCGCAAGATGCCGTGGCGATAGGGATCGCGCATTGCTTGTGTAGCTGGCTGACGCCACAACCGTGTAGGAGCCCGAGACCAAAGTCGTGGAGTACGAATCGCGCCAGGGCGTTTGTCCGTCGAACACGAGGCAATCTGCGTCCACCACCTTGGGGTCGTCCGGAGAAGAGAGTGATACGATGTTGATCAGGCAGTTTGGGAAGGCGTGAGAGAACCCAATCATCTTCGGCATAAGCCAGCGTATCGCAAAGGCCGTTGGCGCTGCGATCCTGATGGCCTCCATCCCGCGCGCCGAAGCGCGAATGTCTTCTGTCGAGTTGTGCAATTGCCGCAGCAGATCAACGGCGTCTCCAAGATATCTTTGCCCAATATCAGTCAGGCAAACCTGATTGGTATTGCGCAGAAGAAGCTGGAAGCCGAGCACCGCCTCCAGCTGGCGCACGCGCTTGCTGACTGCGCCCTGCGTCAGTGCCAGCTCTTCCGCCGCGCGGCTGAAACTCAGATGCCGAGCAGTCGCTTCGAATGCGATAAGGCCCGAAACCGAAGGGATTGATCTGCGAGGATAGTCCATCTGTGCAGTTCCGATGTTGCAGGCGGCGCGTCTCGTGTCTGATGCTGAATTCAGCTCGAGCAGGACGTCGAGAACTCCCGCCCCTGATTTCTGTCCAACAGGTATTTGGCAACGTAATAGTCCAGGTGGCTGCCACCACCGTTCTTCATCATCGTGATATCGTCGTTGCCGAGACGACCTTCCGCCTTGCCCTGGACAAGTTCGAAAAGATCGGCCCTGACGTCGCCCGGCGTGATGACGCCGCGCTCGAACGGACCCAGAAACTCTCCCGAGCGGGTCGTGGTCTGACGGTGATCGACGAAGATTTTCGCGCGCTTGAGCACATCGTCGTCCGCCTCGCGCATCTCGGGCGTGAAGGAGCCGATCAGGTCGACATGGCACCCCGGCTTGAGCAGCTTGCCCTTGAGATGCGGGGTTGTCGCCATGGTGGCGCTGCAGATGATGTCGGCCTCGGCGACAGCGTTGTCGAGATTTCCAGCGACCTCCGCCGCGATACCCTTGTCCCCCAAGGTGCGCGCGAGCTTTTCCGCATTGGCAACAGTGCGATTCCAGATCAGCACGCGCCTGATGCCCGGGCGCGCGGTCAGGTGCGCCTCGACCGCATAAGGCGCCAGTGCACCCGCCCCTATCATGAGGAACGTTTCGGCGTCGGGCCGCGAGAGGATGCTTGAGCCGAGGGCCGAGTCCGACGAGGTCTTGCGAAAGATGATGGCCTCGCCATCCATGATCGCCTCGGTGACGCCAGTCTGGCCGTTGATCATGCAGTAGATCGAATTCACGTTGGACACGCCATGCCTTTCCCGGTTGTTTGGGAAGGACGTGACGAACTTGGCGAGTATGGCTTCCTGCGGTTCCCAGGCAGGCAGGATGATGAAGATGTCCGGCTGTCCCGCAGGATTGGGCTCCTGGTAGATCAGGCGGTCGGAATGCTTCGGCATGCCTCCCTTGTGCGCGGTGCGCAGCGCCTCGATCAGACCGGGAAAGTCAGCGAGTTCGTGGACCCGCTTCGCATCCATCATTTCCATAGGTGAACCTTCCTGTATGTCATGCAATTCATGATTGTTCCTCCGCGGAAGTGCGCAGGAGAGCCAAAGCGCCGGGACGCAGGTGCGCGGTAAACCGCTCGCCAATCTCCGCCACGTCGCCAGCAAGCGCGTCGGCCAGCAGCGACCGCCCGTCATCGGTCTGGAAACGGACATGTACGCGGTTGCCGAGATAGGTAAGCTCGGTGATGCGGCCGCCGAGTTCGAGCGTGTGGCCATCCTGCGCGGACGAGCGAAGATGCTCCGGCCGAACAAGCAGCGTCACATTCGTTCCGCGATCGATGCTGCCCGGCGAGGTGACAGAAGAACGGGGCAGCACTGCCGAAAAGGCGCCCGAGACGATCCGGATTTCGTCCCCGTCGACGCTTTCGACCGTGGCGTCGAGGAGGTTGGCCGCTCCCACGAAGCCGGCAACATAGCGGCTGACCGGCCGTTCATAGATGACTTCCGGCCGGTCGAGCTGTTCGACGCGACCAGCGCGCATGACCGCGATGAGGTCGGACATGGACATGGCCTCCTCCTGATCGTGGGTGACGAAGACAAAGGTCTTGCCGGTTGTCCGCTGCAGGGACTTCAACTCGCGCTGCATGTCGAGCCTGAGTTTCAGGTCCAGCGCGCCGAGTGGCTCATCGAGGAGCAGGGAGACCGGATCCGGCGCCAGGGCGCGCGCCAGAGCGACGCGTTGCCTCTGGCCGCCAGACAACTCGTCGGGATAGCGATGGCCGAGTTCCGGAAGCTGGACGAGTGCCAGCAACTCATCGACACGCTTTTCCCTTGCTTGGGCCGAAAGCCCCTTCATTTCGCAACCGAAGCCGACGTTCCCGCGCACTGTCATGTGCGGAAACAGGGCGTAGTCCTGAAAAACCATGTTTACGGGGCGCGCATTTGGCGGCAGGCCTGTAACGTCGCGCCCGCCAATCAGCACCTGTCCGGAATCGGCCGTGATGAACCCCGCCATCGTGCGCAGCAGAGTCGACTTTCCGCAGCCGGACGGGCCAAGCAGCGTCACGAAGACACCAGGTGCGATCGAGAGAGAGACATCGTCGATCGCACGCATGTCGCCGAATGACTTGATGATGTTGCGGACCTCGATGGCCGGGGTTGAGGAGGGCGTCATCTTTGGTCCAGTGCTACGATCTTGGAGGAATTGCCAAGTTGGCGGCGACGGCTGAAGCGCTCCGCGTAAAGGCCTATGACGATGCTGGCGACGAGCACCATCGTCGAGATGGCGGCAAGCCCGGGGTCGAAGCCGAAGCGCAGCTTCGAGAACAGCAAGACCGGGAACGTCGGCTCGAATCCGCCGAGGAAGAAGGAGCGAACAAAGTCCTCGAAGGAAAGCAACATCGAGAACACCGCTCCACCAAAGATCGCCGGCATCAGAAAGGGAAGCGTCACCCTGAGGAAAACGATGAATTCGTCCGCCCCGAGATCGCGTGCGGCGTCGGCGAGGTTCGGGCTCATCGCACCAAGGCGGGTCAGGATCATGACGACGACGAACGGTATCGTCGAAACGGCGTGGCCGAAGATGATCGCACCGATGCCGGTCTGCAGGCCGAGAACGCCGATGAACATGCGCAGCGAGATGGCCGCCACGATGACCGGGAGAAAGGCTGGCAGCATGATGACGGCGATCATCGCGGCGCGCCGGAAACCGCGCAGACCGGCGACGAAGAAAGCCATGGGAATGCCGATTATCAGAGACAAAGCCGTCGCGCCGAGCGCGACCTTCACCGAGACCCAGATCGACGACATGATATCGCGTTCGAAGACGACGGACTGGTACCAGCGCGTCGTCCAGGCCTGAATGGGGAAGGCAACGAAGTTGGAATCGCGAAATCCGACAGCCGCCATGACCAGCAGCGGCAAGAAGAGATAGGCGACGAACAGCCAGAAATAGACAGGGAGCGTGAGGCGGCCGAGCGTTTTCATGCGCGTGTCCTGCGCGACTGGAACAGCGCCATGAAAATTGCGACGAAGGCCAACGACACACCCATGAGGATCACGCTGAAGGCGCTGCCCAGCGGCCATGAATCTCCGGCCCGAGAAAAGACCTGGCCGACTATGGAGGCAAAGAGCGTGTTGGAGGGACCGCCGAGGAGTTGCGGCAGCGCGTAAAGGCCAGTGACAAGCAGGAACACCAGAACGCAGCCGGTGATGATGCCTTCACGCGACAAGGGCATGATGATCCGCCGCAGGATCGTAAAGCGCAGCGCGCCAAGATCGGACGCCGCTTCGATCAGCCGATCGTCAATCTTTTCCAACGCCGCATAAAGCGGAAGCAGCATGTAAAGCGAGGTGAGGTACAGGACGCCGATGGTAAGCGAGATGTTGTTGTAGAGAAGTTCAACCGGCCGGCCAGTCAGGCCCATCCACATCAGGAAGGAGTTCACGGCACCACGGTTCGCCAGCATCAGGATCCACGCGAAGCTCCTGATGATCTCGCTGATCCAGAACGGTGCGATGGCAAGCAGGAGCAAACGCAACCGCTTGTCACGCGGTACCACCTTGGAAATGTAGTAGGCGATCGGGAAGATGACAAAAAGCGTCAGCGCGGTCGCGAGTGCGGCGAAGATGAAGGTTCTGGCGAAGGCGGTCAGGTACAAAGGCCTCTCGAAGAAGGCCTGATACTGGGCAAGCGTCAATGTCGGCGTCTCGCCGGGCGGCAGCGGGAAACTCTCATAGAAGCTGATAAGTACCATTCGCGCGAGCGGCGCGATGTTTGCGACCACAATCCACAGAACCGGCAAGACAGCCACCAGCCCATAGCGCAGTCCCGGATGCATCGAGAGTGCGTCCGAGAAGGCGCGATAGGGGCCGAAGCGTCTCGCGAGTACGAGAAAGCGTGTCATGCAAAAATCCACACCGCGTAAGCCGTAGTCCGGCGAGGCGCCGGGCTCAGGCTGCGCGAATCTCCTCTGCGGCCTTGTCGATCAGGTCATAGATGAACGGTGCGGTCTCGACGTCCACCCAGCTCAGGCGTGCGGTCTCTTCCGGCGTGAGCCCGAGCGCCTCGCGCTGCGCGTCGTCGAGGAGATCGTCCGTGCCCTTGATGGTCGAACTGTAGCCAGTCGACTTGACGATCGCCGCGCCGTTTTCGGGAGAAGAAAGCAGGGCATCCAGGAAAAGATAGGCGTTGTCCGGATTCTTCGCGCCGTTTGTAATGTTGAAACCGTACGCATAGGCGAGGCCACCTTCCTTGGGAATGGTATAGCCGGCGGAGAATCCCTCCTGGATGATTTGCGCGGCGGGACCGGAGCCGGCCTGCGCGAAGTCCACATCGCCATTCACGAACATCTGCTGGATTTCCGTCGCGGCGTCGTAGTAGCGGCGCACCTTGTCCTTGTGCTGGATGAGGAAGTCGCGCGTCTTGTCGACGGCCTCCTGAGCCTTCTGCGGATCGTCCATATAGGACGCTGCCGATCCGTCGAAACCAAGATAGTTCATCGCGATCTGGTAGAAGTCCTGGATCTGATAGGTGGTCTTGCCGACATTGGCCTCGTCGAACATGACGTCCCAGCTTTCCGGTGGCGAGGATGTCGCGTCCTTGTTGTAAAGCAGGCCGGTTGAAACGAGCACAATCGGCACGCCCCAAACCTGATCGCGGCGCGAAACCCATTTCGCATTGGCGATCGAATCGTCGATCCTGTTCCAGTTCTTCAGCTTGCCGAGGTCGATGGGCGCCAGCAGATCCTTGTCCACGAACTGGTAGAAGCGGTGGCCGGCGCAGCAGACAATATCGGCGCTGTGATTGCCATTTTCCGCGACCATCAGATTGAACTGCTCGCCCTGGTCCGTGACCGGACGAATGTTGACGGTGATTCCGGTGTCGGCCTCGAACTTTCCCTTGAAGTCATCGGTGATGAAACCGGAATAGCTCCAGACGTTGAGTTCCTTCGACTGGGCGAAGGCAGTCCTGATCAAATATGGCGCTGCAAGCACACCTGCTGTGGTGGCTCCCATGCCCTTGAGTATCCGGCGGCGTGTCGTGGTCATGTTCAGTTCTCCCATTGCTTTATCTGAATGTCTTCAGCATGCGCGAGCGAGTCCGGTCGCTGCCCGCCATCACCGGTTGCCAGCAATTCCAATGCGGATGCCAGTCGCTCGACTTCCTGTTCGGTGTTGAACGCATGGACGGAAACGCGCACGAGATGCGTGACGCCTTTCTTCAAAAGGTCGGTCCGTGTCAGTTGAACGGCGGAGACCGAAGTGTTGATCGCATGTTCCCGGCGCAACCAGCCGACGATTTCAGCCGCGCTTCCATTCGCCCAGCTAAAGGTGATGATGCCGCTCTTGACGCTGCCGCGGTCGTGCACGGTGAAACCGGGCAGATCGGCAATACGCTGCCTCGCCAACGCCGCGAGGTTTCCGATCCTTTCCCAGGTAAGGTCCACCGACTGGCGTATCGCGTAGTCGGCCGCCGCTCCGAGACCGATCTGGGCCGCGACGTTGCTTTCCCAAAGTTCGTAGCGGCCGGCCCCTTCGACGATCTCGAAACGGTCGACTTCGGTCCATTGCGCCGAGCGAATGTCCAGCGTGTGTGGCACCAGACGGTCGTGCCATCGGCGGTCCACCCAAAGAAACCCGGTACCGCGCGGGCCCCGCAGATATTTTCGGCCGGTCGCAGTCAGCATGGTGCATCCGATTTCCGAAACGTCGATCGGCATCTGTCCGGCTGACTGACAGGCGTCCAGGAGGTAGGCGATGCCATGCGCTGCAGCGATGCGGCCAACCTCGGCGGCGGGCTGCACGATCGCGTCGTTTGTCGGTACGTGCGACAGGGAGATCAGACGTGTGCGGCGTGTCACCAGCCGCTCCAGCGCCTCGCAGTCGATGCTGCCGTCTGCCGTGTCCGGGACGAGAATGGTTTTGGTGGCAAGCCTGTCCTCGGCGTGCCGGAAGCTGATCATGTGCGCGTTGTATTCCGCACGGGAGGTCAGGATCTCGTCGCCGGGTTTCAGGTCAAGCGACATGAGGGCGATGTGCCAGCCACGGGTCGCACTGTCCACATAGGCAATTTCGGAAGGGTCGGCATTGATCAGCTTTGCGACGGAATCATAGAAACCGCTGACGCTGCCGGCGGCGGCAGCAGCGGCTTCATACCCGCCAACCTCCTCCTCCAAGGCAAGGTGACGCGCAACGGCGTCGAGAACAGGGCGCGGCTTCAGAGATGCTCCGGCATTGTTCAAGTGCGTCAGCTTTCCGGCGCAGCCCGGGGTGTCCGCGCGCAGCCGGGCAATATCCAGATTTTCGGTGGCCATCATTCCCATTTCACCGCGTGCGGCATGACCGCTGCGTGGTTCGCTCTTCCCATTGCCCAACGATTGCACCGAACGCAGTTTGCAAAAAGCTGGATTAGTTTCATCGATACTATAAGCTGAGTTCATGGTTCTGCGTCGGCGTATACCCTCGTCCAACTCGCTTTTTGTCGTCGAGGCGGCGGCGCGACTCGGGAGTTTTTCGCGAGCCTCCGAAGAGCTGAACATCACCCAGCCGGCAGTGAGCCACGCCATCGCCACGCTGGAAAAATATCTCGGCCAGCAGCTTTTCGTCCGAAACGGACCGCGCCTCAGCCTGACTGAGAACGGCAAACGCCTTGGCCAGGCCACGACACGGGCGTTCGCTTCGATCGAAAACGTCATCGTCGAGATGGAGAGCACCGCGCAGCGCAGCGAGATCGTCACGCTGTCGGTTTCGACCGGCATGGCGACGCATTGGCTGATGCCGCGCTATTCCCAGTTCCTCGAGAGGTTTCCCGAAGCCGCGCTCCAGTTCCAGTTGATGCCCATACGGGTCTACGGTCCGCTGAATGGCTGCGACCTCGGGCTGCGGATGGCCGATCCGGAGGAGTCGCGCCGACTGGACGGCCGGTTCGCCCCCGAGCGCATCATGGTCGTCTGTTCGCCGAGCTATCTGGAGGAGTATGGCACATTCGAGAATCCGAAAAAGCCGCATACGCTGGCAAACCTGTCGGGGCACCCGGTCGACTGGACCGATTTTACAGGCGGCGCGGTGCTCGACGCGTCCTGCAGGCGGCTTGTCTTCTCGGACTATTCAGTCGTCATCGACACTGCGCTGCGGGGGCTGGGACTGGCGCTGGGCTGGACATCCGTCATCTCGAAACTGATGCTTGACGGACAGTTGGTGAAGGCCAGCGACCTCATCATCGAAACGGGCCGGGCCTATCACCTCGTAACCGGCAGCAACGAACCCAGGCCACTGGTGGTCGCCGTGCGCGACTGGCTGGTCGACCAGATGCTGGAGGAGGAGAGGGCACTGGTCGCGCGGGGCATAGTCTGAACTCCTCGGGCAGGCCTGCGGGCTATTCCAAAAACGCCGGGCTTCACGCGAATTATTCCCTTGGCTTGCGGGTCGACGGGCGAACATAGTCCCGCGGTTGATTCAATCTGGACCCTGGCATGATCGTTACTGCCGCAAACATCTATGTCGTTCCTTGCGGCAACCGGCGTGGTGTCATCCTGGAACTTGAAACCGACGCCGGGATTTCGGGCATTGGCGAGGCAGGCATCGGCTATGGCGCAGGCACGATGGCTGCCGCCGAAATGGTGCGCGAAATGGTGCAGCGCTTCGTGCTTGGAAATGATCCGGGCCCGGTCGAACTGATCTGGCATACGATCTACGACAATGGCTTCTGGACCAAGGGTGGCGGAGCCATTTCCTATGCCGGCCTCAGCGCCATCGACCATGCTCTATGGGACATCAAGGGCAGGGCGCTCGGCGTGCCGGTGCACTCGCTGTTCGGAGGACCGTTCACCGACAGCCTGGAGACATACGCCAATGGCTGGTGGATCGGCTGCGATACGCCGCAGGAATATGCCGTGGCGGCCGCCCGAACCGCGACGCGCGGCTTTCGCGGACTGAAGCTGTACCCGCTGGGAGTCGCCGACTCGGTCATGGTGGTCAAGCATCCCGTGCGGCGCAGCGTGGAACGTGCGCGCGAGCAGCTGATCGTGGATCGCTGCGAAGCCATCCGAGAGGCGATCGGCCCGGACGTCGAGATCATGCTGGATTTCGGCGGCGGCCTGACGATGGACCTGCTGGTCCCGCTGATCGCGCGGTTGGAACCGCTCGACATCTGCTTCATAGAGGAACCTGTCGATCCGGGATTGCCGGATGTGTTCTCGCAGGTCGCCCGAACCACCCGCATTCCGCTCGCCGCGGGTGAACGCTATTATGGCCGCGCGGGTTTCAGGAAGGCCTTCATGGCCGGAGGCATGGCGATCGCGCAGCCCGACATCTGCAACACCGGCGGGTTCTCCGAGGGACTGAAGATCGCAGCGGACGCCGAACTGCACAACATGCGCGTGGCCCCGCACAATTACGGCAGCACGCTCGCAACCGCGATAGCCGCGCAGTTCTCGGCTGCGATCCCGAACTTCATGGTGCTCGAGGTGTTTCCGGACTTCGAAGACGAGCCTGGCTACAATCCGCTCGTCGACGCACCGCTTGAACGCACCATCATCGATGGCAGGATGCCTGTCCCGACAGGTCCGGGGCTTGGCGTCACACTGGACCGCGAGGCGATCGCGCCGCACCTGTTTGCGAGGCTGGAGCCGTGATGCTTTCGTCAGAAGGGCATGGGACCGTGCGGCGCGGCAAATGACGCAGGCGGTCGGCCGGGATTTCCAGGTCACCAACTGGGCGGTGCTGCGTATCGCGCTGCCGATGATGCTCGCCTATCTTTCGACGCCGCTGGTCGGTCTCGTATCGACAGGCGTGGTCGGGCAACTGGGCAGCGCGGCCCTCATTGGTGGCGTGGCCATAGGCGCCGTCATCTTCGATGTCGTGTTCACATCGTTCAACTTTTTGCGTGGCGCCACGACGGGCTTCACCGCACAGGCGATGGGCGCCGGCAATCGCCAGGAAGAGCAGGACATGTTGCTTGCCGGCCTGGGAATCGCGGTCGTCCTCGGCGTTCTCATCCTTGCGCTGCAATGGCCGATAGCGGATCTTGGCGTAAGCCTTCTCGGCGCTGACGAAATTACGACCGTCCCCACACTCGACTATTTCTTTGCCCGGGTGTGGTCGGCACCTTTCGTATTCGTAAACTTCGTCGTCTTCGGCTGGGTGCTGGGACGAGGCGAGGCCTTGATCGCCTTGCTGCTCCAATCGGTGCTCAACGCCGCCAACATACTGCTTAGCCTGCTGTTTGTCCTTCACCTAGATCTGGGGGTTGCGGGAGCAGGGTGGGCCAACACGCTCGCCGAGATTCTCACCGCCGTGCTCAGTCTTGCGGTCGTTTTGCTGCGGATGCCGAGGGAGGGATGGCGCTTTTCCGAACTTCGAAACCGCAAGCGGCTGCGCAGGCTGGGCGGCGTCAATACCGACATGATGATCCGATCGCTGGCGCTGCTTGTCGGTCTTTCCTTCTTCACGCGCCAGAGTGCAATCCTGGGTCCCGATGTGCTTGCCGCCAACACCATCCTGCTGCGCTTCTATTTCGTCGCGATCGCGCTGCTGGACGGCATTGCCATGGGCGCAGAACAACTTGCAGGGCGTTCGGTGGGGGCCCGCTCCCGCTCGACTTTCGATCGTGTCGTCAAGCTGACGACAGGCTGGGGCATCGTGTTTGCTTTCGTCACGAGCCTTCTGATCTATCTCGCAGGACCACTCGTCGTTGCATGGGTGACGCCCGTGCAGGATATCCGCGATCTTTCCGCAATCTATTTGCCCTATGTCGTGCTTCTTCCTCTGACCGGCGTGGTGGCTTTTCAGATGGACGGAATTTTCATCGGGGCTACCTGGTCGCGGGAGATGCGCAACATGATGCTGTTGTCCCTGCTCATATACCTGGTGTCCTGGACCGTGCTTGCGCCATCGTTGGCCAATCACGGCCTGTGGATTGCGCTTCTCATTTTCCATGGCGTCCGCAGCGTTGCCTTCAGTGTGAGGCTGCCCACGCTTGCCCGACGCACATTCTCGACACCTCACAGGACGGACAAGACGTGAAAACCGATCTGCGGTCACTCAGTGGCCGGACCTTCGATGTCGTTGTCATAGGAGGCGGGATAAGCGGAGCAAGCTCTGCCCAGCACCTTGCCGCAGCGGGGTATACCGTCCTGCTTGTCGAGAAAGACGACTACGCTTCCGCGGCGACCTCGCGCTCCGGCCGCCTGCTGCATTGCGGGTTGCGCTATCTCGCTCCGACCTATTCGCTGTTCGATTTCTTTCGCGATCCAAGACGCTTCAAGGCTTCGCTTGGATCCGCCTACCGTTCCATAACTGCCAGCACGGAGTTTCGCAGCACGACGCCGGAGCTGGCCCGTCCCATGACGCTGGTCTTCGCCATCACACGCTCCATGCCGTATCGTGGCTGGCATGTGAAACTCGGCGCCAAGTTGCTTGAATGGAGCAATTTCGGTCGGCAAAAGCTCAAGGTGAAAATCCATTCCCCTGAGGAAGCAAGAAAGTCCGTTCCGTTCGTCGGGTGGGTGCGCGACGCTGACGCGATAGAGAGTGTCGTGACCTTCGAGGATCATCACTTCAACTGGCCCGAGCGCATTTGCATCGACGCCGTGCTCGATGCCGAACGGCTTGGCGCAGTTGTCCGGAACTACACGACGGCTACCGGACTGGATCAGAACCCGGACGGGTCCTGGACGGTTGCGCTGCGCGACAATGCATCAGGCACAACCGCGGCCGTGCAGGGCCGCATCCTGCTCAACATGGCTGGTCCGTGGATCGATCATGTCAACGCCACGATCAGCGACGGTCGGCCGGTCTCGCGAAAGGTGATCGGCATCAAGGGGTCGCATTTCCTGGTCCGGTTGCCACCTGAATGCCAAGGACATGGCATCATGGGCACGAACCGCGAGGGAGAGGCGATCACGTGCATGCCCTGGGGCGACCTGCACTATGTCGGACCGACCGAGACGGTGTACGAGGGCAGCCTCGACGACGTCGAGCCGACCGAGGACGAAATCCGCTTTCTGCTGGACGAGCTGAACCATTTCATGCCGGGCATCAAGCTGTCGCGTGGCAACGTGTTGCAGGCCTGGGCCGGTGTGCGGCCAATCACCTACGATCCGGCTTTTCCAAAGGGGAGACGAATTCCCTTCAGCGTCATGCAGGATCTTCGCCAAGACGGGATGCGCAACGCCCTGACGACGACCTGGGCGGCCATCATGTTCCACAGGTCAGCGGCACGGGAGGTGCTGGCTGCCGTGCGTCGCAAATGCAAACCTTCAACGGCGCCGAAGGAGGCATCTTTTGCGGCACGACGGTTCCCGGAGAACCAGAACTCGCCGCCGCTCCTTCCGCACTATCCGGAGGTCAAGATCGCAGATCTGGTCTACTCGGCCGAGCATGAGCACCCGCAACACCTGGCGGACATATTGTTCAGGCGCACATCCGCGGGTTGGAATGCGGCCATTCCGCCGGAGGCGGTAAGGCGCGCGGCGGATGCGGTGGCGCCTGTTCTCGGATGGGACGAAGAAAAGCGTGACAGCGAAGTCGAGGCATTCCTCGCCTATCAGGCTCGCTATCATCTGCAGGGCGGCGAAGGCGAGTGGCGTAGCTAGCCGAACCGGCAGCGCATACCCCGCTCAGTTGAGGCGAGCGTCCCCACTGAAAAGATGAACAGCCGACGTGTCTGGTTTCAGCGCAATGCGCTCGCCTGCCTTGACGGTCGGCCTGGTGCGGAAAGTCGCGGTGATTTCCTGGCCGTCGCGGCGTGCGAAGATCATGGTTTCCGCGCCAGTTGGCTCCACGACCGCAACGACCGCTTCGAGGCTCCCCGGTGTGCCGACCTCGACGATGTCCAGATGTTCGGGGCGAACGCCATAAACTGCTTCGTCGTGGGATCCGAAAGGCCTCACAAGCGGGAGAACAGCCCCGTCCTTCAGCACGAGGCCCTGTTCACCAAGCCTGCCCGTGAACAGATTCATCGACGGTGAGCCGATGAAGCGCGCGACGAACGGGTTTGCCGGGCGGTCATAGATCTCCAGCGGAGAGCCTGATTGCTCGACACGACCATCCTTCAACACGACGATCCGGTCCGCCATCGTCATCGCCTCGACCTGATCATGGGTCACGTAGATTGTCGTCGTGCGGATGCGCTGGTGCAGTTCGCGTATCTGCGTGCGCATCTCCACCCGCAGCTGTGCATCAAGGTTCGAAAGGGGCTCGTCGAACAGGAACGCCTGGGGATCGCGCACGATGGCGCGGCCCATGGCCACGCGTTGACGCTGCCCGCCCGACAGTTGACGCGGATGACGTTCGAGCAGATCCCTGAGACCGATAATCTCGGCTACGCGCTCGACCTCCTTGCGAATGATGGTCCGGTCAATGCCGCGCATGCGCAGCGGGAACCCGATATTGTCCGCGACGCTCAGATGCGGGTAGAGGGCATAGTTCTGGAACACCATTGCGATGTCCCGGTCCTTCGGCGGCAGGTCGTTGATCACCCGGTCGCCCAGGACGATCTCGCCGGAGGTTACGCTTTCGAGCCCAGCCACCATCCGCAAAACGGTGGACTTGCCGCAGCCTGAAGGCCCTACGAACACGCAGAACTCGCCGTCCTGGATGTGGATGTCGATGCCGTGCACGACCTCGAAGGTGTTGAACGCCTTGCGGAGCCTGTTGATCCTGATTTCGGCCATTGTGTTCCCGAAGCTATTTGACGCCGCCGGTCAGGCTGCCGCTGACCATGCGCCGCTGAAGGAAAAAGAAGAGCACCACCACCGGCAACGCGAAGATGATCGAGGCGGCCATCTGTGGCTCGAACAGCGTGAAATACTCACCACGGAACGAGGTCAGACCCGCCGCGGCGGTCCACAGGTTTTCTGACTGGACGAAATGGCGTGGGAAAAGAAAGTCATTCCAGCTCGTCACGAAGCCGTAGACGAAGATCGCCGCCAGCCCAGGCGTGACAAGCGGCATCGCCACGAACCAGAGCGCGCCAAGGCGGCTGCAGCCGTCGAGCCTGGCCGCTCCTTCCAGTTCCTCCGGCAGGCTGTCGAAGAAGCCCTTGCTCATCCAGATGGCGAGCGGCAGGACAAGCGAAATGTGGCCTATGACGACGCCCTGAATCGTGTTGAGCAATCCTAGATCCTTGAACAGCGCATAGAGCGGCACGAGGATGCTGGTGGACGGGATCATCTGGGAAGCCAGCACGAGAACCAGCACGATATAGGAGCCGCGAAAGTTCAGACGGCTCAGCGCATACCCGCAGGACAGCCCGATCACGAGCGAAATACCGGACGCCAGCGTGGCGACCAGCGTACTGTTCCAGAGCCAGCGCAGCATGGGACGCTCGACGACAAGGGAAGCGAAGTTGTCGAAGGTGAGGTTGGTCGGGATGATCGTGGTGATCTGCCGGCTGAAGCCGAGCGGTGTCATCGCCATCACGATCATCCAGTAGACGGGGAAGGCGACGACGATGGCCAGCGCGACCAGCGCGGCCATGTGCAGGATGCGCGCCATTGCCGATCGCCTTGAGGCAGGAGTCGCGCTCATGATGCGGCATCCGCCTTGCCCCGGCGCAGGGTCAGATGGAGATAGATCAGGACGAGCGCCAGCGAGACGAACATGGCCAGGACCCCGAGGGTTGCGGCGTAGCTGAAGTCGTAGGCGCGGAACGCTGCGTTGAAGGTGGCGACAGTCAGCGTTTCGGTACGCCCGCCCGTGAGCAGATAGATGACCGGAAAGGCGCGAAAGCCGAAGATCAGGAGCAGCACCACGATGACTGCAAGAACGTATTTGATCTGGGGCAGCGTGACGAACAGGAATTGCTGGAAGGGCGATGCGCCATCGACGCTTGCAGCCTCGTAGAGTTCCTCCGGTATCGCGTGGAGCGCGGCGAGAAAGAAGATGTAGGCGACGGGAAACTCGTTCCACACCTGAACGACAATGAGCGCGGGCAAGACGATAGATTTGTTCAGCAGCCATTCCACATTGGCGTCGACAAAGGGAAGCATCCTGAGCAACTGGTTGAGGATGCCGAAATTGGAGTCGTACATGACGCCCCAGACCATCGCCGCGACGATTGCCGGCATGGTCCATGGAAGGATGAAGATACTGCGCCAAAGGCCACGGAAGCGTACAATCCTGCGCGTCAGAAGCGCTGCCGCAAGCCCGAGCACGATCGAGCCGAAGACCGTTCCGGACATGTAGAGGCAGCTGCGCAGTACGGCGAGCCACGCATCAATGTCCGTGAAGAGCCGGATGTAGTTGTGAAAGGTAAAGTCGCCGGCAAGCTTGGGCCGGGTCAGGACAACCCGGTCGAAGCTCAGCATTACGGCCTTGGCGACCGGTAGTCCCACGACAAGCGCGAGCAGCAGGAGCGGCGGCGTCATCATGAGCCAAAGGAAACCCGGTCCGTCGGTCAGGTTTTCGCGGACCGATGCCAGGAGCGAGCGCTTTGGCGCGCCCGCGATTTTCAAGTCAGCCATGGTCGTGCATCGATGTCAGGGAAATGCCCTCATTCGCTGCAGCATTCCTCAAGCTGGGCCTGCGCTTCGGCAAGCGCCTCGGCCGGCGCCTTGCCGTCGTGCAGGGAAGCTATGACAGCCTCCGCGACAATCGGCCAGATCGTGTTGAACTCGTCTTCGTGACCGCGCGGAACGATGGGGCTGGCGGTCGGCAGGCTTTCGGCCCAGGGCGTCAGGTAGGGGCGCGCCTCGAGCTGGGCGGGTGTGAGCGCACCTACGCCGTAGGGGATATAGGGCGAGTAGTCACTGAAGATCTGCTGCATGGCGGGTGACATCGCCGTCTCCAGGAAGGCCCAGGCCGCTTCCGGATTCGCTGCCTTGGCGTTTATTCCAAGGCCCTGGTTGGTTCCGCCAGTAGCCGGCCCGGACCATGGGTGTCTCGCCGATTTGTAGCAATCGTAGTTGGCGGCGTTGTTCTTCTCGATGAAGGGGAACTGCCACTGGCCGTCGATCGTCATGGCGGTGGCGCCGGTCGCAAACAGCGAGCGTTGCTCCGTCTCCGTCAGCCCGCGGGGAACGACGCCCTCGTCATAGAGCGTCTTCATATAGGTCAGAGCCTTCACAACCGGCTCCGACGTCATGAGGAACTTGCCCTCATCATCGGTCAAGGTGCCGCCGAAGGCCAGCGTCCACATGAGAAGCATCTCGTAGGTGGGATCCTCGTTTGCGTTCACCATGTTCGCGCCATAGCGGGTGACATTGTTGGAGGCGTCGCGAACGGTGAGCGCCTTAGCCATCGACATGAACTCTTCCGGGGTCGTCGGCGGGTTCTGGAAGCCGGCTTCCTTGAGGTAGCAGGAATTGTAGATCAGCTCGAGCGTACGACCGGTTATGGGCACGCCGTAGAACTTTCCGTCGACGGCGAGGTTGTCCCAAGCGCCTTCGACAAGCTTGTCCTTGTTGCCGGGCCGAGCCACGAAATCGTCGATCGGGAGCAGGGTGCCGTTCGCAGTCAATTCGCTCACATTGTTGGCGTTGATGACGATGACGTCGGGCGCGGAATCGGTGGCTGCAAGCAGCGTCAGCTGGGAATAATATTCTGCCGCCGGCGTGTTTACGATCTCGACCGTGTTGCCGGTGGTTTTCTCATACTCGGCCACCAGTTTCTGCCACCACTCGCCCAGACCGGGCTCGTTGTAGCCGATGACCATGAAGCTGATCTTGTCGGCAAACGCGCCACCGGCGGTGGACAGGGAGGTTGCAACCGCGAGCGCCGCGGCTGATAGAATCTTCTTCGATGCCTTGATCATGAATGTTCCCCTTTTTGCGGTTCCACTGGAGTCAGGTGGAATTGATCTTCTTTGCCGCGACGGCGGCACGGACCCTGAAATGAGGATTGCATGGCTCCTGAAAACGCGACAGTTACGTTTTGGAATAAGCGGCGGATATTCGGTTATGCAGAGCCGATCGCATTCTCCATCGAGCTTCGACAGTTGTCGTTGACACAATCGACGTGAGTACAGTCTGCGCGCCCCAGGCTACAATCGCTGTAAAGCAAGAGACG
The DNA here is from genome assembly GCA_019635775.1 of Rhizobiaceae bacterium. Classification (GTDB taxonomy): domain Bacteria; phylum Pseudomonadota; class Alphaproteobacteria; order Rhizobiales; family Rhizobiaceae; genus Mesorhizobium_K. The sequence continues at coordinate 26,015 of JAHBYU010000010.1, forward strand.
AGGCGCAAGGCTCCCATGTTCCGCCAAAGCGGCCGTCTTCGGGTGGCCGTCTTGATGGCCTACTAACAAGACTTGCGCTGCTTATGCCCGATGCATTGGCAACAACAAATGTTAGGAGCGAGCGAAAATAAAGCGCCTAACAAAAAGGCGGGCATATACTATATTGAAACAGCCGCCCGATTGATCAATGGCGTGCGGGCGCTTGGAAGAGACGACCACGCTTTCGCCCCCGGAAGGAGAAAGCCCAAATGTCTCCAGGAATCTTCACCCCCGAGCAACTCACCCTGGTCAAAGTCGCGTTGGCCGAATTCATATCCGGTCGTGGAATAGACGAGACCGAAATTGACCGTCTGGCGATGCTGGCGCTTCAGCGAGTTCAGCTTGGCGCGCAAACCGCCGCCGAAATCCTGGATGCGCTGCGGACATCGTCAGACTCCACAGCTTAGATCCGGGATGGTGCGCAGGAATTGTATCGGCCGGCTCCGCTCTTCCAGGCTGCTATAGTACGGAAACTCATCGTTAAGGACGTATGGCTAGCTTGTCCAAATGAAGGTCGGCCTGGATTTCTCGGCTGAAAAATGGCCGCGAGTGATCGTGCTTACGATCCTCGGGACAGCGTGCTGCATTGCAGTGGCATTTGCCGTGGACAGCTATTCATTTCAGAACGGTTGGCAATTGGGTCCAAGGCCGCTCAATAACCTCATCATACCATTATTGCTTGCGCCGCCGTTCTTCTTCTATCTGCTGAGCAAGCTCCGTCAGTTGGCCATCGCCAACGCACGTCTGCTGCAAGTCGCGTCAACGGACAACCTGACCAACTGCCTTAGCCGCGCGGCGTTCACCACGCTGGTTGACGCCTATCTCGAGCGGGTCGCCGGAAAGGAAGGTCACGCAGAAGGAGCCCTCATCGTTCTCGATGTCGACAACTTCAAGTCGGTGAATGACCGGTACGGTCATGACAATGGCGACGTTGCACTTCAACTGATCGTGCAAAAGATTCAGTCGCAGGTCCGCGATATCGACCTTGTAGGCCGCATGGGCGGGGAGGAATTTGCTGTTTTCCTTCCGGGATTGCCAAGGGGAAGTACGATCGCGGTGGCGGAGCGTATTCGGTCTTGCGTATGCGAAATCCCATTCAGGCCACAAAGCGTGTCTTGTCCGCTCTCTGTCAGCGTCGGTGTTGTCACCTTTGCCGGCCCTGCGCTTTTCCACGATCTATACAGGCAGGCTGACCAGCATCTCTACGAAGCCAAGCGGACCGGGAAGAACCGGGTAAAGGCGGGACATCACAGGACCGCGATTGCCGCGATAGCCAATTAACGGATTGAGACCGAGACAATCCCCGGCACATGCCGTTACGAATTGGCGTCTGCCCCAGCCACGTGACGTGCAACCCTCCCTATGCTATGTGCACCTGCAAGCGGCCGGGTAGTCGGCCCAAAACATTTTCCCGAAAACCAAAGTCATGTCCGTTTCGATAAACCTGATCGATAATGCCACTCGTCCGACAACGGCCGCGGCGAAAGCCCCTGCCGCGGACGGAAAGCCGCCGCTTATCGGCCTGACCCGCGAGGAACTCGGCGATGCGCTGGTTGACGCCGGTATCATTCCGGCGAGGCAAGCCAGGATGCGTGCACAGCAACTCTGGCACTGGCTTTATGTGCGCGGCGTCTCCGACTTCTCCGAGATGTTCAATATCTCGAAGGATTTGCGGGCAGATCTTGCCCGTCACTTCTCCATTGCGCGGCCGGAAATCGTGGAAGAGCAGATTTCCACCGACGGTACGCGCAAATGGCTTTTCCGCTTCCCGCCTCGCGGCGCGGGGCGTCCCGTCGAGATCGAGACCGTGTATATTCCCGAGGAAGGGCGCGGCACCCTGTGTATCTCCAGCCAGGTGGGCTGCACGCTGACCTGCTCCTTCTGCCACACAGGCACCCAGAAGCTCGTGCGCAACCTGACGGCGGAGGAAATCCTCGCCCAGCTGATGACGGCGCGAGACCGGCTGGGCGATTTCCCCGACCGGGATACGCCGGCCGGAGCGATAGTCCCAGCGGAAGGTCGAAAGGTTTCCAACATCGTCATGATGGGAATGGGCGAACCGCTCTACAATTTCGAAGCCGTGAAGAAGGCGTTGCTGATCGCGTCGGATGGGGATGGACTGTCGCTTTCCAAGCGGCGCATCACCCTGTCGACCTCCGGAGTCGTGCCGGAAATCGTCCGCACCGGCGAGGAAATCGGCGTTATGCTGGCGATCTCGCTGCACGCGACCAATGACGACCTGCGCGACATGCTGGTGCCGATCAACAAGAAGTACCCGCTGAAGGATCTGATAGCCGCCTGCCGCGCCTATCCGGGCTTGTCCAACGCGCGCCGGATAACTTTCGAATACGTCATGCTCAAGGACGTCAACGACAGCCTGGACGACGCAAAGGCTCTGGTGCGTCTGCTGCAGGGCATTCCGGCCAAGATCAACCTCATCCCGTTCAATCCCTGGCCGGGCACCAACTATCAGTGCTCTGACTGGGAAACGATCGAGAAGTTTGCCGACTACATCAACAACGCCGGCTACGCTTCACCGATTCGCACGCCGCGCGGGCGCGACATCCTCGCCGCCTGTGGCCAGCTCAAGTCGGAATCGGAGCGGCTGAAGAAAACGGAGCGGCTGGCCCTCGAGGCCATGATGATCGCGGGCCACGGCGAGTGAACCCGGCATGAGCGGCGTGGTCGATCTGCTGGTCCGTTCCGTCCTGGTGCTGACGGGCTACGCCTTTGCCGCGCTCTGCGCGAGCGCCTTCCTGCATCTGGTGGCGCTTCCGATGCTCGGCTTCAATGCTGCCGAAATACCCGCAATTGCCGCGGGCTCGATTGTATTCTCGGTGCCGTTCGTCGCCCTGTTCGTAGCCTATTTCGCCTTTTTTCCCGCGCTCGTTGCAATCCTGGCCGGGGAAGTCCTTAAGCTGCGTGAATGGCTATACTATGCGATCGCCGGGGGCGTCGTCGGCGGGGTTGTGACGGGTTACTTCCGGGCCGCGGCCGAGGGCGATCATCCGGTTTCCACGGAGCCCCTCTTCGTGATGGCGCTTGTCGGCGCTGGCATGTGCGGCGGTCTCGGCTACTGGCTGGTCGCGGGCCGCAGTTGCGGAGGTTCGCGACGTGGACCGGGCGATATCACTTCGCCTGCGCCGAAATGATCTTCAGCGCGAAGGCTGAAAAGACCCCGGCGAAAAGATAGTCCACGAAACGCGTAACCCGTGGGCTTTCCTTCATCGCTGCCGCGAAGCGGTCGGCCGCGAGCACCATCGGCGCGGTGACCGGGATCGAGATCAGTACGAACATCGCGCCGAGGAAGAACAGCTTGCCGGCGGCATGCGGGTCGTTCGCCGAGACGAACTGCGGCAGAAAGGTCATGAAGAACAGGATGATCTTCGGGTTCATCAGATTGACGGCGAGGCCTATCGAAAAGCTCCGGGTCACGGATATGCGCGGCCCGACCTTCGTTTCGGGTGAGAAGGCCGAACCGTAGCGTAATGACTGATACGCCAGGTACACCAGATATCCTGCGCCAAAGACCTTGAGCACGAAGAATGCGCCCGGCGAGGCGACGATCAGCGCGGAGACCCCGATTACCACAAGGGTCGTGTGAACGATGGTGCCGGTCAATGCCCCCGCCATAGATGCGAACCCGGCGGCGCGCCCCTGGCTCAGCGTCCGGCTGACGAACAGCGTCATGTCCGGTCCCGGCGTGATCGCCAGGATGACGCAGGCGATGGCAAACTGGATCAGGACAGTGGTTTCGGGAATGAAGGACATGGCGCGATGGCTCTCGGAAGCCACAGCTATATCGCGGTGCTCGATTCAAAACCAGCATATCAGCAGGACGCCGCTTTTGGTCCAGCCGGAGGCAAAACCTGAGCGCCCGGCTTGTCCCGCCCGGCTTTCCTGCTATGAGTGCGCGCGAAAAATCGGGAGCCGCCTCCAGAGCGAATTCCGGTATCCTGAAGATCGTTCCTGAAGGCGGGGCCTTTGGAACCATGAAAAATCCGGGGACAGGCATGTCGAAGTGGAAAGACGTCAAGAAGGTGGTGCTTGCCTATTCAGGCGGGCTCGACACCTCGATCATTCTGAAATGGCTTCAGACCGAGCTCGGCGCGGAGGTCGTTACCTTCACCGCCGATCTGGGGCAGGGTGGCGAACTTGAGCCAGCGCGCAAAAAGGCCGAGTTGCTCGGCATCAAGGACATCCGGATCGTCGACGTCCGGGAGGAATTCGTCTCTGATTTCGTTTTCCCGATGTTCCGGGCGAACGCGGAGTATGAAGGTCTTTACCTGCTGGGAACCTCCATTGCCCGTCCGCTGATCTCCAAGCATCTCGTGGAGATCGCCAAGGAAACCGGCGCCGACGCCATCGCCCACGGCGCGACGGGCAAGGGCAACGACCAGGTTCGCTTCGAGCTTTCCGCCTATGCGCTCAATCCCGACATCAAGGTCATAGCGCCGTGGCGCGACTGGTCGTTCAAGTCGCGGACCGACCTGCTCAACTTCGCTCGCGATCACCAGATCCAGGTATCCAAGGACAAGCAGGGCGAGGCGCCCTTCTCGGTCGACGCCAACCTGCTGCACTCCTCGTCCGAAGGCAAGGTTCTCGAAGATCCGTGGACCGAGCCACCGGAATATGTGCATCAGCGCACCGTTTCCCCAATGGATGCGCCGGATGAGGTGACGGAGATCACGATCTCCTTCAAGAAAGGCGATCCGGTTGCAATAAACGGGGAAGAACTGTCGCCAGCCACTCTTTTGGCGCGCCTCAACGATCTCGGCCGTGACAACGGCATCGGCAGGCTCGATCTGGTCGAGAATCGTTTCGTAGGCATGAAATCGCGTGGCGTCTACGAGACGCCAGGCGGCACCATCCTGCTGCAGGCGCACAGGGCAATCGAGTCGATCACGCTTGATCGTGGCGCTGCCCATCTCAAGGACGAGATCATGCCGCGCTATGCCGAGTTGATCTACAACGGCTTCTGGTTCTCGCCGGAACGCGAGATGCTGCAGGCGCTGATCGACAAGAGCCAGGAAGACGTGGAAGGCGACGTTCGTCTGAAGCTTTACAAGGGCAATGTGATCGTCAGCGGCCGCCGGTCGTCGAAGTCGCTCTATTCCGATGCACTCGTCACCTTCGAGGACGATCGCGGCGCGTATGACCAGAAGGATGCGGAAGGCTTTATTCGCCTCAACGGCCTGAGGCTCAGGACTCTGGCAGCGCGCAAGCGCAAAGGCTGATTTTCCACGAATGCCGCAAACAAAAAAACCCGGCTCAAGGCCGGGTTTTTTTGGAGCGATTTCGTGGACTATTCGTCGATAGCCATCGCGATCCGCGCTATGGCCTGCTGATAGACTTTAGCGGAATTCCATCCGGCAATCGCGCCCATGTTGCCGTCCGCGCTCACGCCCGGCTGCCAGCCGTGTCCGCGCAGGAAGTTGGCGGTCGACATGAGCGCCGTGTTCTTGTCACGCAGGTTCTTGTTGCCGACGCCGTAAGTCAGGACATTGCCGGGCAGGAACTGCGTATGGCCGATTTCGCCGTGCATGGCTCCGACCGATTTGGCGCTGATTGCGCCGCTGTCGACCAGCTTCAAAGCCGCGATGGCGTGCGGCGTAAAGAAGCCGGGGCGACGGCAGTCATATGCCAGCGTCACAATCGCCGAAACGGTGTTCTGCTTGCCCATGAAGGAGCCGAAGCCGGTTTCCATGCCCCAGATCGCCAGCAGGACGCCGGGCGACACGCCATAGGTGCGCTCGATCTTGTTGAAGAGCGCGGCATTCGACTTCTTGAGGGACTTCCCCTTGGAAATGATCGTCGCGGCCCCGCGACGCTTCATGAAATCCTCGACCGAGCCGCTGAACGCCTTCTTGACCGCGCGATCCGCCTTGATGGTAGCGGACGCGTATGTGGCGTTGTCCAGTGCGGCGAGACCCTTGCTCTTGACGCCATTGGCCTTTGCCATGCTCGCAAAGTCCGCCTTCCACGCTTCGAAACCCGCTGCGCTGTCGCCGCACGACTGCGCCTGTGCGACACCTGTAAGCACGCCGAACAAGGCGAAGGCTGTCGCTGCGATCATTCTTCCTTTGGCAAGAAACGCCATGCCGTTCTCCCGATTGCTGAGCCGGAAATCCCCATGGAGGGTGCCGGCGAAACGCATGCCCGTCACGGTCACCTGTGCAGACGAAACAGCCGTGATCCGTTGCGAATGCCCAAAAAGCCGCCATCAATCAAGCCTTTGTTGCACCAAACGGTAAAGGATGGCTGATGTTGTCGCGGTTGTGATCGGCAGGACACGCCAATTTGAAATTCCTGCCGGCCAGAATGCAGAAATGACGTTCCCGACCTTGATCTTCACCATCGCGCGACAAAGGCGTGTCGCTCCTCTTGACGCGACGCCTTTCATCGAGCCTATCCGCTGAAGCGGCTTATCATGATCGGATCAACCAGATGGCACTCGATCCCACTGCCTTCGAGCGTTACAGGCGCACCCCAAACGAGAAAACGACGCTTCCCCGGCTGCTTCTCGGGGTCGTGGTCGTTGCCGTTTTCTGGTTCGGGATGACGCTCGCCGTGATCATGATCGGCACAAACGGCTTCCTGCCCGGAATGCTGGATGATGCGACGGCAGGCGACCCGGTGCAGCGGTTCCTTGGAAGTTCGGGCGGCATCTTCGCAACGCTGGTTACGTTCTCCGGGATATGGATCGGGCTCTGGATAGCCATGCGCCTTCTGCACAAGGAAAAGCTTTCGCGGCTTTTCGGCGTCGGGGCCCGGATTTCCCGTTCCGGAATGGCCAAGGGGTTTCTCGCCGTCGTGGTGACATCGCTGGTTACCGAACTTGCCTATCTCGCGGTCCTGCCAGGCATCGCGAGAGGGCCGATCGCGTTCGGCAGCTGGGCACTTCTTATCGTGCCGCTTGCACTCTTTGCCTTCATCCAGACCTCTGCGGAAGAGCTGCTCTTCCGCGGTTATCTGCAGCGCGGTCTTGCCTATCGGTTTCGTACGCCACTCGCGTGGGCGGTTTTCCCGACGATTGTGTTTACTGCGCTGCACTGGAATCCGGCGTCGCCGCTTGGAATGAACATCGGCGTCTTCATCGCAATCGGTGCCTTCTCGAGCCTGCTTGCGCTTCTGGTCTACACAACCGGTAATCTGGGCGCGGCGATGGGAGCGCATCTGGGTAACAATCTCGTGGGATTTGGCCTGGTATCCCACGACCAGACCCTTGGCGGCCTTGCCCTTTTCCAGGCGCCGCCACTCGACAGCCTCGCCTGGACTCCTTTCGAGACCGCCACGATTGCCGGGATCAGCGTTGTCTCCATTCTGCTGACGTGGCTGCTGCTGCTCCATCCACGCTCGCCGCTGAGGGTCGGACAAGACCCTGCAACCTTGACTCCGTGAGCGTTTTCCTGTCTAAGCCGCCGCAATTCCGCGACGAGTACAACTCCGAGCAAGCCGACCGGGACGCCTTAAAGGCTTAAATCGATCCCGGAGGCCAACACCCGGCAGCGCGATGCGCCCCCGGGTGCATTTTGGCTTTGTGCATTGCTTGGATAGTCCGGCCGGACGCATTACCTCCCGGTTTTACCGCCGGGAGCAAGGAAAGCAGATGTTCGAGAACCTACAGGAACGACTTGGCTCGATACTGAACGGCCTGACCGGACGCGGAGCGCTGTCCGAGGCCGATGTGTCAGCGGCGCTGCGCGAGGTCCGCCGCGCGCTGCTCGAGGCCGACGTCGCCCTGGAAGTGGTCCGCTCCTTCACCGACAGGGTGCGCGCCAAGGCTGTCGGCGCGGAGGTCCTGAAGTCGATCAAGCCCGGCCAGATGGTGGTCAAGATCGTCCATGACGAGCTGGTCGAGATGCTCGGCTCGGAAGGCGTGGCGATCGATCTCAACGCGCCGGCGCCGGTCGTGGTCATGATGGTCGGTCTGCAGGGATCGGGCAAGACGACCACCACGGGCAAGATCGCAAGGCGGCTGACGGACCGGCAGGGCAAAAAGGTTCTGATGGCCTCGCTCGACACGCGCCGACCGGCGGCGCAGGAGCAGTTGCGCCAGCTCGGCGAGCAGACCGGCGTCGCCACGCTGCCGATCATCGCCGGCCAGTCGCCCGTGGATATCGCGAAGCGCGCGGTGCAGGCGGCAAAACTCGGCGGCCATGATGTGGTCATCCTCGACACTGCCGGACGCACCCATATCGACGAGCCACTGATGGCTGAAATGGCGGAGATCAAGGCCGTCTCCGCGCCGCATGAAATCCTGCTTGTCGCGGACTCGCTGACGGGCCAGGACGCCGTCAACCTCGCGCGCAATTTCGACGAGCGCGTCGGGATCACCGGCCTTGTCCTTACACGCATGGACGGTGACGGCCGCGGCGGCGCCGCGCTCTCGATGCGTGCCGTGACAGGTAAGCCGATCAAGCTCATCGGCACCGGCGAGAAAATGGACGCGCTGGAGGAGTTCCATCCCCGACGCATCGCCGACCGCATCCTTGGCATGGGCGACATTGTCAGCCTTGTCGAGAAGGCTGCCGAAAACATCGACGCGGAAAAGGCCGCGGCGATGGCCAAAAAGATGCAGTCCGGCAAGTTCGATCTGAACGACCTTGCCGGTCAGATCGAGCAGATGTCGAAGCTCGGCGGCATGGGCGGCATCATGTCGATGATGCCCGGCATGGGCAAGATGAAGGACCAGCTTGCAAACGCCGGTCTCGACGACCGCATGTTCAAGCGCCAGCTCGCCATCATTTCCTCGATGACAAAGGCGGAGCGGGCGAACCCCGACATGCTCAAGCATAGCCGCAAGAAGCGTATAGCAGCCGGTTCCGGCACCGACGCGGCCGAAATAAACAAGCTGCTCAAGATGCACCGCCAGATGGCCGACATGATGAAAGCCATGGGCGGCAAGGGCAAAGGCGGCGGGCTGATGCGCGGCATGATGGGCGGGCTTGCCAACAAGATGGGGCTTGGTGGCCTCGGGGGCGGAATGATGCCCGGCATGGGCGGCATGCCCGACCTCTCCAAGATGGATCCCAAGGAACTCGAAGCCCTGCAGAAGCAGGCGGAGGCTGCCGGGCTAACGAAGGGCATGCCGGGTGGTTTTCCGGGGCTCGGCGGTGGAGGCCTTCCTGGCCTTCCCGGAGGCATGAAGCTGCCCGGCCTTGGTGGCGGCCTTCCGGGCATGGGCAAGAAGAAGTGAGGGGGAGATGAGCGACGCCGACGCAGGAAAGGCGAGGGAAATCCTCGCGGGCTATCGCGCCTCGATCGATAATATAGACGCGGCGCTGATCCATATGCTTGCAGAACGCTTCCGGTGCACCAAGGCGGTTGGCGTTCTGAAGGCGGAACATGGGCTTCCGCCAGCCGACCCGGCCCGCGAGGCCGAGCAGATCGCCCGGTTGCGCCGCCTGGCGAAGGATTCCCAGCTGGATCCGGACTTTGCCGAAAAATTCCTGAACTTCGTCGTCAGGGAGGTGATCCGCCATCACGAGCAGATCGCCGCCGGAAACGGCGCACTGAACACAAACACCTGAACCCATTCATCAATCGACAGAATTCCAAGGAGCAAAGAAATGTCGTTGAAGATTCGTCTGGCCCGTGCAGGGTCGAAGAAGCGTCCCTACTATCACGTCGTCATCGCCGACGTGCGTTCGCCGCGCGACGGCCGGTTCATCGAGCAGGTCGGCTCGTGGAACCCGCTCTTGCCGAAGGATGGCGAGCGCGTGAAGATCAACGAGGAGCGCGTCAAGCACTGGCTCAGCCACGGCGCGCTGCCGACCGACCGCGTTGCCCGCTTCCTCGATGAGGCCGGTATCACCAAGCGCGAAGCGCGCAACAACCCGACCAAGGCCCTTCCCGGCAAAAAGGCGCAGGAACGCGCCGCCGCGCTGAAGAAGGCGCAGGACGATGCCGCCGCAGCGATTGCCGCCGCCGCAGCGCCCGCCGAGGAAGCCGCTTCCTGATCTTTTCGGGTGGTTCAATGAAGACGGCGGGCGAGTGATCGTCCGCCGTCTTTTTATCTGAAGTCCGTCCAGCCGGACGGCGCGCCTCAATCCTCGACCTTGTCTGCCGGATAGGGGGTCGGCCACAGAACGGCCATTCCGCCGGCGAGGAAAAGGATGATCATCGCCATGCCAAGGCGCTGCGATCCGCTGAGCGCCGTTACGGTGGCGACCATGAACGGCGCTACGAAGCTTGTGGCGCGGCCGGCCAGCGCGTAAATGCCGAAATAACGGCCGGCTTCCAGCGGGGTGACGCTGCGCGCAAGATAGGAGCGTGACGAGGCCTGCACGGGCCCGAAGGCAAGGCCGATCAGCAGGCCGAAGACGATATAGGCCTTTTCCGCAGGCGTGCCGAAGAGACCGCCTGTGTCCGCTCCAGGAAGCTGCCACGCGCCGAACAGCGTAAAGCCCGGGCCGGTCGAGACGATGCCGATGGTGGCAACCGTCAGCATCACGAGCGAGGTCAGTACCACGGTCTTCGAGCCGAGCCGCGTGTCCAGGCTGCTGGCGACGAGGCAGCCAAAGATGGCAACGACATTCAGGATGATTCCGAAGACACCGATCTCGGTGATCGACCAGCCGAACATTGCCGCAGCGAAGACGCCGCCCAGCGCAAGCAGCGCGGCGACGCCGTCCTGGTAGATCATGCGGGCGATGAGGAAGCGCAGGATCCCGCTGCGTTGCCGGACTTCCTGGATCGTCGAGGCCAATTCGGAAAGCCCCTTGCGGACCGCCGAACCCATCGCGAGCCCCTTTTTCCCGTCCGGCGTGAAAAGGAACATGGGCAGGATGAAGACCAGATACCACAGCGCCGAGAGCGGTCCGGTGGCGCGCGCGTCCTCGCCCGATTGCGGATCAAGGCCGAAAATCGGCTCGACGCCGATGATGGTCTTTCCTGTCGTTGGCAGACCCGCCATGAACGCCACGACGAAGATGAGCACGATCATGCCGCCGAGGTAGCCGAGACCCCAGGCGACATTGGATATCCGGCCGATGTCGGCCTTGGATACCAGCCGAGGCATCATGGAATCGTTGAAAACCACGGAGAATTCCGCTGCCACGGAAGCAAGGGAAAAGGCGAGCACCACCCAGAACAAGCTTGAGCCCGGCGCCGCGAACCAGAGCGCGCAAAGACTTGCGATCTTGATGGCGGCGAAAAAGGCGATCCAGGGCTTTCGAGGTCCGGTCTGATCGGCGATGGAGCCAAGCACAGGCGAGAGGATGGCGATCACAAAGCCCGCCGCTGCGATCCCATAGCCCCAGGCGGCCTGCCCCGCCGCCGGGTCACTGGCCATGCGCGAGACGAAGTATGGCCCGAAGATGAACGTCGTCACGACGGTGAAGAATGGCTGCGCGGCCCAGTCAAAGAGCATCCAGCCCCAGATGCCGCCCCTGGGGGTATTCGGTTCCGCGTCAGCCACGCTCTATCCTTTCAGGACCGCCGCTCATGCGCCGGTCAAATCACTCATCAGCCCGGCTGCGACGGAAAGGCGCGAGATCGAGATGTCGCCGCTTTCAGTCAGCGTCTGGAGACGGTCCCTGGTTCGGGCGATCCTTTCCCCGCCGGCTTCCAGCCAGGCCGCGACGGAATCGGCTTCCTTGCCGTGTGAGGTGAGCGATGCGACGGCGATGTCGCGCCTTGCCGCATCGATCATGTCGGCTGCGCGCGACAGTGCCAGTCCTTCATAGTAGTCCGTGACTGCAATCGAGTCGGCTGCATCCTGCATCGGCCCGATGCGGAAGGCGTCGGTGACGGCAAAAAATGCCTTGGCCGCGTCGAGCAATCCCGCGCCTGTTCTGGAGGCCACAAGGGCAATATCGGGAATCAGCGCCAGCGCATCGAGCAGGGCCAGCCTGCCTGTCAGCTTTTCCGGAACGCCTGCGTCCTCCAGTCCCGCCTTGCGTACAGACATCCGCCTGCTTGAAAACTCGGGCAGCAGCGACGCCAACCTGGGCTCAAGGGCCATGCGGGCATCGCGAAGCAAGCCGATCTGCTGCACAAGCGGCATATCGCCGGTCACGTTCCTCAGGATCCACGCTGTCGTATCGTAAAGCAGACGTCCGACTGATGCGTAGAGATCCAGTTGCACCTGGCCGTCGATGCGGTTGTCGAGCGCATCGATCTCGTCATAGAGCTCCGGCAAGCCGAAGCCGTCTCGCGCGACGGCAAATGCACGGACGATCTCGTCCGCCGGACACCCGGTTGCCTCGCCCAAACGCGTAACGAATGCCGGCCCGCCACGGTTGATGACGTCATTGACCACGACGCGTGTGATGATCTCGCGCCGCAGACGGTGGGAGGCGATCTGGGCGGCGTATTTGCGATCCATCCTGTCCGGAAAATAAGCGTGCAGGTCGTGTTCGAAGTGCGCATCGTCCGGCAGGTCGCTGGCAATGATGTCCGAGAAAAGGACGATCTTCGCATAGGCAAGCAGGACGCCCAATTCGGGACGGGTGAGGGGTTCATGCCTCGCTTCGCGCTCGGCGAGCGCCACTGCGGAAGGCAGGTTTTCAACTGCGCGGTCAAGCAGGCCGCGCGCCTCCAGAGCCGCAATGAACCGCACGTGATGCGGAAAGTCGGTCATGCCGGTCTTGCGCGCCACGGAGAGCGCCAGTGTCTGCTCGTAATTGTTGGCGAGCACCAGGCGGGAAACCTCTCCGGTCATGTCTGCCAGCAATTTGTCGCGCGCCTTGCGGGTGAGGGCCTTTGCGCGCATGGCGGATGCCAGGGCGATCTTGATGTTGACCTCGACGTCCGAGCAGTTGACGCCCCCGGAATTGTCGATGGCGTCCGAGTTACACGCTCCGCCAAGCAGGCTGAACTCGACACGCGCGCGTTGCGTCACGCCGAGATTCGCACCTTCGCCGATGACCTTGGCGCGGACTTCGGCTGCGGTGACGCGGATGGCGTCATTGGCCCTGTCTCCGACCTCCTGGTTGGTTTCGCCCGTCGCGCGCAGATAGGTGCCTATGCCACCGAACCAGAGCAGATCAACCGGCGCGGTAAGGATGGCTTTCATGATCTCGACGGGCGTTGCGGTGGTCTTGTCCAGACCGATGGCGGCAGCTGCCGCAGGGGTCAGGGTTATCGACTTCTGGCTGCGCGACACCACCATGCCGCCGGCCGACAGCTTGCCCTTGTCGTAATCCTGCCAGCTCGACCGCGGCAGATCGAACAGCCGCTTTCGCTCGGCCATCGAAACGGCCGGGTCCGGGTCGGGATCTATGAAGATGTCCCGATGATCGAAGGCGGCGATCAGCCGGGTCTGGTCCGACAGCATCATGCCGTTGCCGAAGACATCGCCCGACATGTCACCGACACCGACGGCGGTGAAAGGCATCGTCTGGATGTCACGGTTCATCTCGCGGAAGTGCCGCTTCACCGCCTCCCATGCGCCTTTTGCCGTTATGCCCATGCCCTTGTGGTCGTAGCCGGCGGACCCGCCCGAGGCGAAGGCGTCATCGAGCCAGAAATCGTGCTTCTGGCTTATGGCGTTGGCGGTGTCGGAGAAGGTGGCCGTGCCCTTGTCCGCCGCGACGACGAAATACGGATCGTCCTTGTCGAGCCGCACGACAGTCTCGGGCGGCACCACATGGTCGCCTTCGATATTGTCGGTTATCGAAAGCATGCTGGAGATGAAATTGATGTAGGCGGACCTGCCTGCCTCGAACACCTGGTCGCGCGTAAACCCGTCAGTCGGCCTCTTGGGGTAGAAACCGCCCTTCGCGCCAACCGGTACAATGACGGCATTCTTCACCTGTTGCGCTTTCACAAGGCCCAGCACTTCCGTACGATAGTCTTGGCCGCGATCCGACCAGCGCAGCCCGCCGCGCGCGACGGGACCGAACCGAAGATGCACGCCTTCGACCTCGGGGCCATAGACGAAGATCTCGCGCCACGGGCGAGGTTCCGGCAACCATTCGATGGCCCGCGCATCGAATTTGAGCGCCAGCGAGTAGCCTTTTTCAGACAGGCCGGGCACGAAATGGTTGGTGCGCAGCGTCGCTTCGATCAGTGTGAGGTAGCGGCGGATGATCGTGTCGTCGTCAATGTTGGGAACGTCTTCCAGCGCGTCCTTTATCTTCGCCCTGAGGTGCCTTGCCGACACCGCCTCGGCCCTGCCGGTCCCTAGTCCGAGGCGCAGGACGAACAGTTCGTGCAGGGCGCGCGCAATCTCGGGGTAGCGGTTCAGCGTCGCTGCGATAAAGCCCTGGCTCTGCGGGATTCCAGCCTGCTGCAGATATCGGCCGTATGCGCGAAGGACGCCGATTGCCGACACGTCGAGACCGGCATTCTGGGCCAGCGCGTTGAAATAGTCATTGTCAGCCTCCCGTCGCCAGACAGACAGGAATACCTCCTCCAGAAGCCTGCCTCGGTCCGTCAGATCAACCGGCCTGGAAGAGGCATTTTCGAGTTCCATGTCATGCATGAAGACGGGACCGTCCACGCCGCCGGAAATCTCGAAGGTTCGCTCGCTGACGACCCTGAATCCCATGTTCTCCAGAACCGGAACACGCCTTGAAAGCTCGACAGGCTTGCCGAGATGGAAAATCTTCAGCGAAGCCTGTGCGGGCGTTTGCCCTTGATCACGATAATAATCGATCACGATGGGAGCATGCGGCGTGATCGCCGCAACGCGCCTTGCGTCCAGCAGGGCATTGCTGGCCGTGAAGGAGCCGCGATAGCTTTGGGGAAACCGGGCGGCCACAGAGAGCAGCGTCGAGTCCGCACCAAGGTCGGCCGCTGCCTGGCGTAACGAATCCTCCCATGTCCGCGCTATGTCGCGGATATCCTTCTCAAGCTTGGCCTGATCGATCTTCGGCGTCTTGCCGCTGGGACGCCCGATGATGAAGTGGACGCGCGCCAGCCCTCCTTCGGGAAATGCCGGATAATAAGCCGACACATGACCATCGAAGACGGTCGCCAGATAGTCGCCGATCTTCTCGCGAACGATGGAATCGTAGCGGTCGCGCGGCACGAAAACGATTGCCGACACGAAGCGGTCGAACTGGTCGACGCGATGAAGCACCCTTACGCGCGGACGGTCGACAAGACCGAGAATCGTATCGCAGTGCTTGCGCAGCGTGGGTACCGAAACCTGGAAGAGTTCGTCGCGCGGGTAGCTTTCCAGCACATTGATCAGCGCCTTGCCCGAATGGTCATTGGCGTCGAAGCCGGATTTCCGTATCACCGTCTGGGCTTTGGAACGCAGGTACGGGATATTCATGACCGAACGCGTGTAGGCGGTGGAGGTGAAGAGTCCGACGACGCGAAGTTCGCCCGCCAGTGCGCCTTTCTCGTCGAAGGTCTTGATGCCGACATAGTCCAGATATGCCCGACGATGGACGATCGACTTGGCGTTGGCCTTCGTGACGATCAGGGGTTCGGGACTATGCAGGAACGCGTGGATTTCCGCGGTGGTCTGTTCACCGTCCTTGCGGCGCAGCACCCTTACATCAGGGTCGGCAAGAATTCCCAGGCCCGGATGGCGGGTTCTCGTCAGGCTGCCATTGGGTTCCTTGCCGGTGTAGCGGAATTCGCGCATGCCCAGGAAGGTAAAGTTGTCGTCGCGCAACCATTCCAGGAACGCGATCGCCTCCGCGACCGAACGCTTGTCGAGTGCGATCGGCTGTCGCCGGTACTCCGCTATGGCGCGGTCGAGTCGCTCGAGCATCGGCTTCCAGTCGCCGACCGCCGCGCGGACCTGAAGCAGCACGTTGTTCAGGCGGGTTTCGAGTGCGGCCGCGTCGTCCTCGGCAAGCGCGTCCACATGAACATGGATCACCGAAAGGCGGTCAGCTCCTTCGTCCCTGCCACCGTCGGAAAGAATATGGCTGATGCCCTTTTTGTCGTGTCGTACCGTGATGACGGGGTGGACCACGAAGGAAGGCTCGCCGGCGGTATTCGAGATTTCACCGATGACCGAATCGAAAAGGAACGGCATGTTGTCGTTGACGATGGTGATCGCGGTCAAAGGCTTGCCGCCGACAACCAGCTCGGGGTCCGTCACCACCGAGACCAGGCTTTCGCCCCTTTGATGGGACAGGACCAGGGCCTCCGCCAGCTGGCTGGCCCGGGCGAGTACGGCCGGATCGTATGCGGCGACGTCCTCGGCAGGCGCGCGCCCGATCAGAAGGTCGGACAGGGATCCCGATTTCGGAGGCCTGGAAGCCTTTTGTCGCGCCGACGTGGCCCTTTTTGCACGAACCGCAGCCATGATGCCGAATCCCTCCCGTCGAAGCATGCTTTTGCGTCAATCTAGCAGAAGGCCGCCGTTTGGCGACCTTTGTGCGACTTTATGCATGCGGTCTCGATGTGAACGGATTGTGACCTCAGTTGCGCGCAGCAATGGCGACCGCCGCCCCGGTCATCGTTCCAGCACTGATGCGATTTGCGATGCGCATTGCGCGCTGGCTTCGCAGGAGCTTGCGCGCCTGCGCCGCCGCAAGCACCCAGGTGAGATCGATGGCGATCAGCACCACCGCCATGGTGAGCGTCAGTTCCGACCAGCCAAGCAGCGTTACCGAGCCGAGATCGACGATGGTCGGCAACAGCGCGAGGTAGAACATCATGATCTTGGGATTGCCGAGCGTGACCGCCATGCCCGCAAGAAACAGCCTGGCCGGGGATTCCTCCTGCGGAATGGCGCTGCCTTCAGCCCTGACGGGTGCCGACCACATCTTCCATGCGAGCCACAGGAGACAGGCGACACCAACCCATTTCACGATGACAAAGGCGAGATGAAACGTCTGCGCGACGAAGGCCAGTCCGAACACGGCCATGGAAAGCCAGATGGCTTCGCCGATCCACATGGCCGCAAGGAACGGAAAGACGTCGCGAAATCCCTTAGAGATAACACGCGCGACGAGCGCGGCGATCGAGGGCCCGGGCGACCCGGCCGCAACCAGAAGAGCGCCTGCGAAAATGAGGAGTGACGTCAGATCCATTACGGTATCCTTCCCGTGCGCGCGACGATCCTACAGGCGAGCGCGCAAAAAAGCAGCATACCGATCATGATAGAAAAAAAACTCCGCCCGGCTTGAGGCCGAACGGAGTTCATCGAAAAGTGGTTCTGAAAGGATCAGGCCGCGCCGGCGAGCTTCTGCTTCTCGAAGCGCTTGCGATCATTGGGATCCAGATGAAGCTTGCGCAGGCGGATCGTCTTGGGGGTCACTTCCATCAGCTCGTCATCCTGAATCCAGGACAGAGCGCGGTCGAGGGTCATGCGGATCGGCGTCGTCAGCTTCACCGCTTCATCCTTGCCGGCGGCGCGGATGTTCGTCAGCTGCTTGCCCTTGAGCACATTGACCTCGAGGTCGTTGTCTCTGGAGTGGATGCCGATGATCATGCCCTGATAGACCTTTTCGCCCGGCTCGATGATCATCGGGCCGCGATCTTCCAGGTTGAACATGGCGTAGGCGACAGCTTCGCCCGACGCGTTGGAGAGCAGGACGCCGTTGGTGCGACCCGCGATCGTGCCCTTGTAGGGCTGGTAGTCGTGGAACAGGCGGTTCATCACGGCGGTGCCGCGCGTGTCGGTCAGAAGCTCCGACTGGTAGCCGATCAGGCCGCGCGTCGGCGCATAGAAACGCAGGCGCTGGCGGTTGCCGCCGGACGGACGGAGCTCGACCATCTCGGCCTTGCGCTCGCTCATCTTCTGCACGACGACGCCGGAATGTTCCTCGTCGACGTCGATCACGACCTCCTCGATCGGCTCAAGCAGCGTGCCATGCTCGTCCTTGTGCATGACCACACGCGGCCGCGAAACGGCGAGTTCGAAGCCTTCGCGGCGCATGGTCTCGATCAGGACGGCAAGCTGCAACTCGCCGCGGCCGGAGACGTAGAAGGAGTCCTTGCCTTCGGCTTCCTCGATCTTCAGCGCCACATTGCCTTCCGCTTCCTTGAGAAGGCGATCGCGGATGACGCGGCTCGTCACCTTGTCGCCTTCCGTGCCGGCCAGCGGGCTGTCATTGACGATGAAGGACATGGTGACCGTCGGCGGGTCGATCGGCTGCGCCGTCATCGCCTCGGTGACGGAGGGGTCGCAGAAGGTGTCGGCGACTGTGCCCTTGGAAAGGCCGGCAATGGCGATGATGTCGCCCGCATGCGCGTCCTCGATCGGCTGCCGCTCGATGCCGCGGAAAGCGAGGATCTTGGAGATACGGCCTGTTTCAATGGTGCGGCCATCCTGTCCAAGCACCTTCACGGCCTGGTTCGGCTTGACGGAACCCGACGCGATACGGCCGGTGATGATGCGGCCAAGGAAGGGATTGGCTTCCAGGATGGTGCCGATCATCCGGAACGGGCCTTCCTCGACGGTCGGCTCCGGCACATGCTTCAGAACGAGGTCGAGCAGCGGCGCGAGACCCTGATCCTTCGGGCCTTCCGGATTGACGTTCATCCAGCCGTCGCGGCCCGAACCGTAGAGGATCGGGAAGTCGAGCTGTTCGTCGGTGGCATCCAGATTAGCGAAAAGATCGAAAACCTCGTTGATGACCTCGACATGGCGACCATCAGGGCGGTCGATCTTGTTGATCGCCACGATCGGCTTCAGGCCGACCTTGAGCGCCTTGCCGACGACGAACTTCGTCTGGGGCATGGGGCCTTCGGAAGCGTCGACGAGCACGATCGCCCCGTCCACCATGGACAGGATGCGCTCGACCTCGCCGCCGAAGTCGGCGTGGCCGGGGGTGTCGACGATGTTGATGCGGGTGTTCTTCCACTCGATCGACGTCGCCTTGGCGAGAATGGTGATGCCGCGTTCCTTTTCGAGGTCGTTTGAATCCATGACGCGTTCGGCGACGCGCTGGTTCTCACGAAAGGAGCCGGACTGCTTCAGGAGCTGGTCGACGAGGGTCGTCTTGCCATGGTCGACATGCGCGATAATCGCGATGTTGCGAAGTTTCATTTTTGTGTCTCGGGAATGGGGGCAGCACACAAAGCACGGCGCCACCGGTTTTTACTTGCCGCGCTCATACATGCTTTTTCGCAGTTGCGAAAGGGGCGAATGGTTACCGAAAATTAGGGATCTGGGTCGATAATTTAAATGCGAGTTAAATTCGACCGACGCGGAACCGTTCAGCGTCGAGAAGGTTAACGGTCATGATCACTGGTCCTTCAGGCATACTTCGCAGTTCGATCGTCACGTCTGCAGTGGCGATTCTTCTTGCCGCAGGCGCAGCTCATTCGACGGGTTCGCGGCAGATCGAAGGGCCGATCATGCCCGATACCGCAGCCGAACAGGCCTTTGCCGATGCGCCCTTCGGCGTCGACCCGACGGTGACGGGGCCAACCAGTGCAGCCTTCAAGGCGGAGCAGTCGCGTCTCGGATGCGGGAGCGCTGTCTGGCCAGACGTTCCGCTCGGCTGCTATCCCAAATAAGTTTTGACCCCGTTCAAGCTCGGCCTTTTCAGGCCAAGCCTCTTTTCTGCATCATGGCATCGGGCGTCGGCATCTTGGCGCGAAACGCCGTGTAGAGCGCTTCCGGGTCTGCCGTGCCGCCCGCGGCATAGATGTTGTGCCTGAGCCGCGCCGCCAGTTCGGCGTCGAACGGATCGCCGGTTTCCTCGAAAGCGGAAAAGGCATCGGCGTCCAGCACTTCCGACCAAAGATAGGAATAATAGCCGGCCGAGTAGCCGTCGCCTGAGAATACATGGCTGAAATGCGGTGTGCGATGGCGCATGGCAATGGCATCCGGCATGCCCATCTTCTTGAGTGCTTCGGCCTCGAACTGCTTCGGGTCAGACGGCGCCTCGGCCAGCGAATGGTAGGCCATGTCGATCAACGCGGATGAGGTGAACTCGACAGTGCGGAAGCCCGAATCGAAGGTGCTGGCCGCGAGCAACTTGTCCAGAAGCGCCTGCGGCATCTGCTCGCCAGTCCTGTAGTGGCGCGCGAATTTCTCCAGCACGGCCGGTACGGTCAGCCAATGCTCATAGAGCTGCGAGGGCAGCTCGACGAAATCGCGCGAGACCGAGGTGCCAGATTGGGAAGGCCAGTAGGCTTGCGTGAGGAGACCGTGCAGCGCGTGGCCAAACTCGTGGAACAGCGTCTTGGCCTCATCCAGGGAAAGAAGAGCCGCCTCGCCGACCGGCGGCTCGGCGAAATTCATGATGTTGTAGATGATGGGGCTGGAACCGTGGCCCAGCCGGTAGCCCGATTGCAGCGAACTCATCCACGCGCCGGATCGCTTTGAGGGTCGTGCGAAATAGTCCGCGAGGAAAACGCCGCGCCGCGAGCCGTCAGCGTCGAGAACCTCGAAGGTTCGCACCTCCGGGTGCCAGGCAACGATGCCCTTCTTCTCGGCAAACGTGATGCCGAACAGGCGGGTCGCGACATCGAAGCAGGCCGCAACAACCTTGTCGAGTTGCAGATATGGCTTCAACTCGGCCTCGTCGAAGGCATATTTCTCGGCGCGCAGCTTTTCCTGGTAGAAGCGCCAGTCCCATGCCGCGATCTTTTCGTTGCTGCCCGATTCGGCTGCGAGCCTTTGCAGTTCGGCTTCATCGGCCGCTGCCTTGTCGCGCGCCTTTTCCCAGACCGGTTCGAGAAGCTCGAAAACCGCCTTGGGCGTCTTGGCCATCGTGTCGTCAAGCTTCAACGCCGCGAAGCTCTCGTAGCCAAGCAGCTTCGCCTTTTCGGCGCGCAGAGCCAGCATCTTCCGCACCAGAGGCCCGTTGTCGTTGCTCCCGGCCGTCTCGCCGCGTCCGATGAAAGCCCTGAACGCTTTCTCTCGCAGATCACGCCGTTCGGAAAAGGTCGTGAACGGCTCATAGATCGAGCGTGAGAGCGTGACGGCATATTCGCCATTGCGGCCGCGCAACGCCGCCGCGCTCGCCATTGCGCTCTTCAGAAACTCGGGGAGGCCGGCGAGGTCCTCCTCGCCGAGGAACATCACCCACTCCTTTTCGTCGGCAAGAACGTTCTGGCTGAAGGCGGTGCCAAGCGAAGACAGTTCCTCGTTTATGGCGGCGAGCCTTACCTTGCCCGCCGGGTCGAGCTTTGCGCCCGATTTCACAAATCCCTTCCAGCTCTTCTCGACCATCCGCAGAGTTGGCGCATCAAGGGCAAGCGACGCCCGTCGCTGGTAGAGATCATCAATCCGGTCAAACAGCTTCTGGTTCATCGAGATCGCGGAATAGTGGCGCGACATCTTCGGCGCGATCTCGCGCTCCATGGCCTGGATCAGGTCGTTGGTGTTCGCGCCGGCCTTGCACCAGAAGATCGCCGATACGCGGTCGAGCGGATCGCCGGAAAGCTCCATCGCGACAAATGTGTTTTCGACCGTGGGCCGCTCCGGATTGTTGGCGATTGCGTCGATCTCGGCCATGTGTGCTGCAAGGGCAGCCTCGAAAAACGGCCCGAAATCGGCATCGTTCAGGCGGGTGAAATCTGGGAGGCCGAGCGGGCCGTTCCAGTTGGTCATCGGATGATGTGCAAGATCAACGGGCTTTGTCATGGATATTCGATCTTTCCAAGGAAGTGCGCGACAAGCGGCTGGCCGCACGGCAACGGCGATGTAGTCACGGTCGAGGCCCCCCGCAAGCCGGGCAGGGCCGCAACATGCAGACACGTCAAGGGAGACACAAGTGTATCAGGCAGTTGGTTCGGGCCGCTCGAAATCGCCGGTTTCGCGGTTCATCACCCAGAGTTCGCCAGTCGATATGTCGAACCATGCGCCCGAGAGCGTAAGCCGCCCCTTGTCCTCAAGGATCTTCACGCAGGGAAAGGTCCGCAGATTGGCAATCGAATATCTGATCGAGATACGCTCCAGGGCCGTCTGGCGCTCGCCGGCGGTCATCAGCGTGGAGTTGGACACCGCTTCCGCCGACGGCGCGATCAGGCTCATCCATTTTCCGATGAAGTCACCCGGCGAAAGCGGTCGAGCCGATGTGTTGAGCGCGGCGCCGATGCCGCCGCACCGCCCGTGACCCATCACCACGATGTTCTTCACCTTCAGGCTCTGAACAGCGAACTCCAGGGCGGCGGACGTGGAATGGAATTCGCCATCCGGCGCGTAGGGCGGCACAAGATTGGCGACGTTGCGCACGACGAAAAGCTCGCCGGGCCCCGCGTCGAAAATCGCCTCGGGCGCCGCGCGGGAATCGCAGCACGCGATGACCATCGTTTCGGGCGCCTGACCCTCTCGCGCGAGTGCGCGATATCGGCCGCTTTCGGACGCATAGCGTCCGTTCATGAAGTTGCGGTAGCCGGTGAGCAGCTGATCTGGAAGATGAGACATGGGAAGGACATTAACGGGAAAATTTTGCGCACTGCAATGCGTGCGGGTGCCGGATTCGGCGGTTACGCCACGCGTACTCCCTGATCGGTAAGCCGATGAAGGTCGACGGCGGCAGCCGGGCGCGACAGGCTGGCGGCATCTCGTTCGAGTTGCAACTCGTCCCCGCCTCGCTCAGCCGCGCGGCCAAGAACCTCGTAGACTGTTGCGGTAGTCGTGCGCAGCGCCTTTTCATCTGGACTGCCGGCCAGCAGACGCGCAAGAAAGACCGAGGACGTCAGGTCGCCCATGCCGCTGGGAGGCCCCGATATCTGGCGGTGCTCGGCGAGCATGATCTGGTCCTCAGTTACGAGAAGGTTGCCGATGTCGGCCGGAGAGCGTCCCGGCGATGAGGTCACCAGCATACGTTTCGGAGCAAGCTTGCGCGCCGCGCCGATGATGTCCTGAAGCCCCTCGAGTGGGCGGCCTGCTATCCATTCGAGCTCGTAGCGGTTCGGCGTGGCGACATCGGCGAGCGGCAACAGCAGGTCGCGCATCGCCGCCGCCGTGGTCTCGGGCACGTAAAGTCCGCCCTTGTCACCCATGACCGGATCGCACACGTATAGAGCCTTCGGGTTCTGCGCCTTGACGCTGCGCACGATAGCCGCAACGTCCGCCGCCTGTTCGGCATTGCCAAGATAGCCCGAGAGCACCGCGCCGACTTCACCAAGCCACGGCGAATGTGCAATGTCGTTCATGAATGCAGAAAACTGGGCGCGGTCAGGGGCGATGCGCGTGGATGGGCCGTGGCCGGTGTGCCAGGGCAGGATCACGGTGGGAACCGCCCAGACCGGATAACCGAGCGTCTCGAGCGCGAATACGGCAGCGCGGTTTCCAACCGAGCCGCGCGCAACATGGCTTGAAATAACGATCACCGCGTGGGGAGGTTCGATGCTGCTCGGGTTCATTTCAGTCGCCTTGGGCAAGATAGAGTAACAGCCAGAGGATCATTCCGACCAGAAACAGCGCTCCGATCGATCGTCCGATACGTGTGCCCCAATACTCCGTCCAGTCGCTCCGGTCTACGTCTGCGGCAGCCAGGTGATCACGCGCGCGACTGGCGGCGCGGTCGATGGCGTTTCGTCCGCCAGCCTCTGCCTCCTGCGAGACACGTTCGAGGATGCGGCGCGATTCCTTGCTTTTTTCGTCGTCGCTCTCAGGCGTCATCGCCTGGTCTCGCCGGTGGGAGACCGCACCAGAGTGTTTTTCCGATCCGGTCGTGCTAGTTCTTGGGCAGGTTGGATTGCGTCCGAGGGATGATCATGGTTGCCCACCGTTCTCATAACACGTCCTTGCCCCGTTTTTTTTCTGCCTTTCTCGTCCTGATGCCGTTCCTCTCGGCATGCGGCTACAACACCATTCCCACACAGGAAGAGCAAGCAAAGGCCGCCTGGAGCGAGGTGCTGAACCAGTACCAGCGGCGTGCCGACCTGATCCCCAACCTCGTCGAGACGGTAAAGGGTTATGCGTCGCATGAACGCGAAGTGCTGGAAAGCGTGGTGGAAGCGCGCGCCAAGGCCACGCAGGTCACCGTGTCGCCAGAAACGCTCAGCGATCCCGAAGCCTTCAAAGCCTTTCAGGACAGCCAGGCGGGCCTCACCAGCGCGCTTTCGCGCCTTCTGGCCGTCGTGGAAAACTATCCGGACCTCAAGGCAAACCAGAATTTCCTCGCCTTGCAGGCGCAGCTTGAAGGAACAGAGAACCGCATCGCGGTGGCCAGACGCGACTACATAGAAGCCGTTCGCGTCTACAACACGTCGCTGCGCACGTTCCCGTCGATGCTGTGGAACACGCTCTGGTTCGGCAACAAGCCATTCCAGAACTTCACCGTATCGGACGATGCGATGGCACCGCCGAAGGTCGATTTCGGCACGCAGCAGGGGGGGTGATACACAGCGCAGCGCGACCGACGTGATTTCGCTCGCATCCCATCCGCGCATCGCGGCCCTGGCCCGCGGCGCCCTTGGAACGCTTTGTCTCGTCCTGCTTCTTTTAGCCGGCATACATTCGAGCCTCGCGCAGAGCTTGCCGGCCCTGACCGGACGAGTGGTCGATGATGCCGGCCTCATAGATCCCGGAGCTGAAGCAGCGCTGGTCCAGAAGCTGGCCGACTTCGAAAAGAAGTCGTCGGACCAGATCGTCGTCGCGACCGTGCCGAGCCTCGGTGGCGAGGCGATCGAGCCTTATGCCAACAGGCTGTTTCGCGCCTGGGGCCTCGGTCAGGCTGGCGAAGACAACGGCATATTGCTGCTCGTGGCGCGGGACGACCGCAAGATGCGCATCGAGGTCGGATACGGGCTGGAAGGCACGCTGACCGACCTTCACTCCAAGCTGATCATCGAAAACACGATGGTGCCGGCCTTCCGTGCCGGAGACTTTTCCGCCGGCATATCGAGAGCCGTCGACGACATCATCATGGTGCTCGAGGGCAATGCAGCGGAACTGGAAGCGAGGTCCAAGCGCAACCAGGATACGAGCTGGGATCCGGATGCGGTCATCGCGGTCCTGTTCATCCTCGTCTGGGCGACGCTGTTTTTCGGCGGCTTTGCCATGGCGATCCTGCCCCGCATCTATGGTCGCAAGATCGCGCCCGGCCGGTATGAATGGCTCGGCATGACGTTCAACTACAATTCCAGCGGCGGGCGATCCTCGGGCGGCTACTCCGGCGGAGGGTGGTCTGGCGGATCCTCCAGTGGATCGTCAGGCGGCGGGTTTTCGGGCGGAGGCGGTTCGTCGGGTGGCGGCGGCTCTTCGGGGAGTTGGTAGATGACAGTCGTCACCATCGATGAAGCGGATCATCAGCGAATTGCCGCCGCCATCAGGACGGCCGAGGCGTCGACATCGGGCGAAATATATTGCGTGGTCGCCAGACAAAGCGACGGCTACTTCTTTTCCGCCTCGCTGCTGGTGACACTCTCCATCCTGGCCATCAGCCTCGGACTGGCTTTCCTGATCGAGGCGTGGTGGCTGACCATACGGCTTCCGGCCTTTGTCGGAGCACAGCTTCTGGCTGTCGCGGCCGCGCTGACGCTGATTTACGCGCTGCCTTCGCTGCGCGTCAGGCTTGCGCCGCGACGGTGGCAATACATGCGCGCTCATGACAATGCGCTGAAGCAGTTTCTCGGACGCAACGTTCATCTGACGAAAGAGCGGACCGGCGTGCTGATCTTCGTATCGCTGGCAGAACGCTATGCCGAGATCATCGCCGATGCCGGGATCAACGCCAAGGTGCCGCAGGATACCTGGGATTCCATCGTGGCAGGCCTGACCGACGATGCGAGGCACGGCAGGCTGGCCGACGGGTTCGTGACGGCCATCGAAGCCGTCGGCGCGCTTTTGCACGAACATTTCCCGATCGGCGCGGACGATCGGAACGAACTGGACGACCATCTCGTCGAGATCTGAGCCTCTGGACTGAACGTCTCGAAGCGCGCGCTCATTCGCCGCTTGCCAGCGAGTCCACGCTGCGTTTATGGTTAATAAATCATGAAGACGCTTACGATCGATATCCGGAAGGCCGAGTTGCGCGACGCGGCGGCGATCGCCGACGTTCACCAGGAAGCCTGGCAGGGCGCCTACAGCGGCATCATCCCACATCGGGCGTTGACCGGTATGATCAACAGGCGCGGCCCAAACTGGTGGGCCAATGCGATCCGTCGCGCGGCAAGTGTCCTCGTCATCGAGATCGGCGGTGAACTGGCCGGATATGCCACGATCGGCAAGAATCGCGCCCGCGAGCTTTCGCAGCAGGGCGAGATCTACGAACTTTACCTACGACCCGAATATCAGGGCATAGGCCTCGGCAGCAGGCTTTTCGCCGAGGCGCGCAAGAAGCTTTCGGCTTCGGGGCTGCGCGGGCTGGTGGTCTGGGCGCTGGAGGAGAATGCCGGCGCACTTTCCTTCTACGAGGGTGCCGGGGGCCGCGACATCGCCGAGGGCGTGGAGGTCTTCGACCAGAAGGCCCTGAAGAAAGTCGCGTTCGTCTGGGATTGAGTCCGGCCGTCTTTCCGCTAGGTTAACCAGGCCGCGACAACCGGCGCGTTGCGATCATGCGGCCGCGCGGATATCCATGCCGCCATCACGAGAGGGACGCGCATGCGCATTGAAGCGATACCAGTCGGCAACAAGCCGCCGGAAGACGTCAACGTCATCATAGAAGTGCCGATCGGTGGCGAGCCGATCAAATACGAAATGGACAAGGATGCCGGTACACTGTTCGTGGATCGTTTCCTGCACACGTCAATGCGCTATCCGGGCAATTACGGTTTTGTCCCGCATACGCTGTCGGGCGACGGCGATCCAGTGGACGTCCTTGTATGCAACACGCGTGCGCTCGTACCGGGCTGCGTGATCAATGTGCGCCCGATCGGGGTACTGGTCATGGAAGACAATGCGGGGCAGGACGAAAAGGTCATAGCCGTGCCGTCGCCCAAGCTGACGCTTCGTTACGAGCATGTCACCGAATACACGCATCTGCCTGACATCACGCTTCAGCAGGTGCAGCACTTTTTCGAGCACTACAAGGACCTCGAGCCCGGCAAGTGGGTCAAGATCGGCGGCTGGTTTGGCGCGGATCGGGCCCGGGAAATGATCGTCGAGGCGATCGAGCGCGGGCGCAAGTCCAAGGGCTGATCATTCGCTGCGGTTGAAGTCGGGAACGTTTCCGATTCTCATGGTCTGGTCGCGTCCGCAGACGAAATTGCGGGCGCTTTCGTCCGCAACCTTGCGGGCTTCGGCATTGGCATCCGGGTTGCCCGTCGCGCGCACGAGCCCGACGACGCATCCCTGTCGATCCTCGACCTGTCCGACCTTCGAGACGACGAGCACCTCGGTCGTCTTTTCGGCGTTGTCCGGATCGGTGTTCACGAACCAGCGATGGATTGTCGCAAAGGGCGCCGACGTGGCTCCCTGAACCTCGATGCGCCATTCGATTCTGGGACCTGTGCGGTTGAACGCGGAGAAGCTTTCCCACGGTAGCGTGCCCTCTGGAGGGTAGCCGTAGAAAAGAGACTCGCGCAGGTCGCCGGCAGAGACCAGCACCGGATAGCCTCGCCAGCCGTCGCAGACCATATTGGCGAATTCCTCGCCGTCCTGGCCGGATTCGAAAGTCGAGCAATGCTGGTCGAAATCGACATCAGTATAAGCGCTGGATATCTCGCCCGCATGACCGGCCCCACCGGATAGAACCAGGGCAGCCGCCACGGTCAGCATTCTGTTCATCGGGTGTCTCCTCGTCGAGGCCTGTGCCAGCCTAACGATCCCTTCCGGCCAACACCACCACTTCTTCGACCGCCTTGGCCAGATCGGCCGGATCGCCCAGCAGGCGGACCGTCTTCAAACGGGAGGTCGAGCCGCCGACCACGGACACGCAGCTCCTCGGCAGGCCAAAGGCGCCTGCAAGAAGACGTTCGAGAGCCGAGTTTGCCGCACCCTTCTCGGGTACCGCGCGAACCCGCGCTGCCAGGTGCACGGAACCGTCCGCCTGCGCGCCCGGTCCGTCTATTGCGTCGGATGATGACTTGGGCGTCAGCCAGACGAAAAGATCGACACCGTTCTGCTGTACCCGATAGCAGGCTGGAGCCATCGCGTCAGATCACGAGCGGTGCGATCGTTTCCCAAAGCAGCTGTCGGATAAAGAAGATGATCAGCAGAAGAACGATGGGAGAAACATCGATGCCGCCAAGGTCGGGCATGAAGCGGCGGATCGGGCGGAGCGCCGGCTCGGTCAGCCGGAACAGCATGTTGCCCACCGCGCCCACGAACTGGTTTCGCGGGTTGACGACGTTGAACGCGTAGAGCCAGGAGAAGATTGCCGAGGCGATGATGATCCACCAGTAGAGATAGAGGGCCAGGTCAATCGTTCTGATAAGCGCCAGCATGCCGTTCTCCTATGAGCCTTGCGACATTTAGCCATTGGCTGGCGGAGCGGCAAGGTCTGCGACGTGGTCCATGGTTGCGTTGCGGTGGCTTGACAGTCAAAGCGCCCGGTCGATAAATGCGCCATCCGCCGAACGGGGCTGTAGCTCAGCTGGGAGAGCGCGTCGTTCGCAATGACGAGGTCAGGGGTTCGATCCCCCTCAGCTCCACCATCGGCGGTTCACAAACCTATGAAATCGTTCCGAAAATCTTCGGACCGGTGTTCTATCCCCACTTCCATCCCCAATTAAACTCTGCTGGCATCGTATATGTAGAGGTTATCGGTCGAAACGAGCAGCATTAGCAGTACCTGGTGCGAGCGCCAGGTTGCGATTGTTTTAGGAGCGTGTCCCGTCCGACGACCTGGGCCATGGAGCCCGTCGGTCGAAGCCAAGCAATCTGAGATCAGACTTAAGAATGTACCATTTGTCGTTGAACATCCACTGTCCGATCTGCGATAGCCGAGAGTCTGTCGATGGTCGCACAAGAGTGCGCTGTGCGAAATGCCATTCGATGGAGCGAACCCGATTGATGTTCGGGGCAATGCATCGGACTAACGCACTTTGGTATTCGCCTACGATCTTGGCCTTGTTTTTTGGGGATCGAAGTGTGGGAACGTTACGATGGTTGCGGGCAGGCGCTTCTGGTGGCCGTCGAGCTTTCCGATCTCGACCTTTGTGCCGGGTTCGCAATGCGCGATGTCGACGCGGGCGAGCGCGATGTTCTTGCCCAGCACGGGCGAGCGCATGGATGAGGTGACGACGCCGATCTGCGGCCGGCCGACATGGACGCAATCGCCGTGGCCGACATTGACGTTGCCATCGATCTCCAGCCCGACGAGCTTGCGGGCGGGATGTTCCTTGCGGCGGATCAGCGCGTCGCGGCCGATGAAGTCGTCGGGCTTGGACTTGAGCGGCACGGTGAAGCCGACGCCTGCCTCGAACGGATCGGTGTCGTCGGTGAACTCATGGCCGGCGAAGGCAAGGCCCGCCTCGATGCGCACCATGTCGAGCGCAGCCATGCCCATCGGCTTCAGGCCGTGGGGCTGGCCGGCCTCCCACACGGCGTCGAACACCGTCTCGGCGTCGCGCGGGTGGCAGAAGATCTCGTAGCCGAGTTCGCCCGTGTAACCAGTGCGCGAGACGACCACCGGTACCCCTTGCGCGTCGCCGATGCGCGCCACCGCAAAGCGGAACCATTCCAGTTCGTCCATCGACGGCTGCTTCGGCGATGTCCAGATGATCTCCTTCAGGATGTCGCGGCTCTTCGGCCCCTGCACCGCGATGTTGTGCATCTGGTCCGTGGAGGAACGGACCATGACCTTCAGGCCGAGCTTCTCTGCCTGCTGGCGCAGCCATGTGCCGCTGAAGTCATCGCCGCCGATCCACCGGAAATTGTCCTGCCCAAGCCTCAGTAGCGTGCCGTCGTCGATCATGCCGCCATGCTTGTAGCACATCGAGGAATAGACCACCTGGCCGACCGACAGCTTCTTCACGTCGCGGGTGAGCACATATTGCAGCAGAGCCTGCGAATCCGGTCCCGTCACCTCGAACTTCCTGAGCGGCGACAGATCCATCACCACCGCTTTCTCCCGGCAGGCCCAGTATTCCTCGATCGGTCCGGCCTTGGCGAAGGAGTTGGCCAGCCAGTAGCCCTTGTATTCGATGAAGTCGCGCGTGTGCCGCGCAAAGCGTGAATGGAAGGCGGTCTCGCGGGTCATGACGGGTTCGGCGTCCGGGCTCATTCTTCTGGCTATCGCTCGTGTGAACTTCTCCGCCCCGCTATAGGTGCGAACGTGGATGTCGGTCAGGTTCCAGCCATTGGCCGGAGAGGTATCGTCGGGACAGGCCGACGAGACGCAGACGAGGTCCGTCAGCGCGCGCATCAGCACATAGTCGCCCGGCCGCGACCACGGCTCGTCGGACACGACGAGCCCATGCGCGTCGATGGCGGTGTTGAAGAAGAAGTTCGCCGCCATCCAGCCGGCGCGCGGCGTCACGCCGTGCTCGGCCAGCACCGTGTTGAAGTTGGTCGAGCAGTTGGGATGTCCGGGATAGCCGATGTCGTCGTAATATTTGGCAGCGCAGGCAAGCGCGAAGGCGTCGTGCCGGCCGCATGTGTCCTGCACAACCTCTACCAGCGGCTCCATGTCCTGGTCGTAGTACTTCGAGAACAGCCCCGGCATGGGGTAACTCGATCCCATCAGCGTGCGCGTCGTCGTCACGTCGAGCGGGAGGTCGCGCCCCTTGTCCAACTTGCGCGCCGAGAAGCACTGGAAGTCCGTGCACTGCCGGCCGTCCACGTCAATGATCTGGATGTAGTCGCCGGCCTTCACGAAATAGGCCTGCGCCGTCATCGACTTCACCCGCTGGTCGAGTACCGGGTCGGCAAGCGGGTCGGGCAGTTCGAACCGACGCACCGGATTGACGGCCGCACGCCGCACCAGAACCGTCAGCGGCGTTGCCGTGTCCTGTCCATCGGGCGCCATCGGTCCGCCGGGCGCTGCCACGATGAGCGAACCCGCACGCTGCACGACGAAGCTCTCCTCGCTCCCCGCAGGCGTCGCCTCGCCGAACAGCCGAACCGCCTGCGCACCCGCAAGCTCGATCCCGCGCCGCTCGATCTTCCTGCGGAACTGCAACAGGCTTTCCTCGCCCGACAGGAGCAGCGCCTTCAGCCCCGCCGCATGGCTGTTGGCCGCAACCCCCACAAGCCCGGCATCCGCCTTGCCGTCAGATCCCACCCCGACAAGCTCGCAGGGCTGCCCGCCTTCGGTGTTCACAACAGTCACCCGGTCGCCGGCCTCGACCTCGATCAGCAAGGCGCCACCGCCAACAACAACATACCGCTCGTGGCCCGCACCAAGCGAAAATACGCCAGGCAACACAATCGAACTCGCCCGCGGCGGGCCAGGTACGACCTCGGGATAACGAAGACTCACCATTCCGCTACCTCCCTGCAGCGATTTTGCGCGTAGACCTGGCTGGACAGAGCATATCAAGCCAGCCCCAGATCTTTCTTGCGACGCCGCGCCCATGCGCCGATCAGGCGGTCGGCGGTTATGCCGATGAACGCAATGCCGATGCCGGCGATCAAGCCGCGGCCCGTCTCTGCGCCCGGCAGTGCCTTGTATATCTCCTGGCCGAGGTCGCGCGAACCGATTAGCGCGGTAATCGCGACCATGGATAGTGCCATCATGATTGTTTGGTTGATGCCGAGGAGGATTTCCGGGAGCGCGATAGGCAACTCGACCTTCCACAGCCGCTGGCGCGCGTTGGCGCCGGATGCGGTCGCGGCTTCGACGGTCGCTTTGGGCACAAGTATCATGCCCAGATAGGTGTAACGCACTGCCGGCACGGTGGCATAGGCCAGCATAGCGATAACGTTGGAAAGGTCGCTGGTCTGCAGCAGCATGATGACCGGGATCAGGTAGATGAAGCTCGGAAATGTTTGCAGCGTGTCGCAGATCGTCAGCGTCACTTTCGCCCCGCGCGGATGCCGGGACGCCCAGATACCGGTGGGCACACCGATCATGATGGCGAGGATGGTGCATCCGGTGACAAGATAAATGGTTAGCATCAGCGGTGTCCAGAAGCCGGCGACCATCATGAACCCGAGCAGGCAGACCGGCACGAGCGCGAGCCGCAAGCCGCCGAGATACCAGCCGATCAGCGCCAGGAAGCCGATGAATGTTGTCCATGGCAGCCAGAGATAGAAGTCGCGGATGGGCAGCAGCAGCCAGATGGTGATCGTGTCACGAACCGGCTTTATGTAAGCGTACAGGTTGCGCGATATCCAGCGCACCACGTCGTTGATGGGCTGGCCGAAGGACAGCGTCATGTTGCGCGGCAGGACCGAGAGTTGTGGCAGCACCTGGGCCAGCAGCACGGCCCCAAGTGTGATCGCAAGGAAAGCGACAAGGTGCACGTGGCGAACATGCCACGCCGTGCCGTCGGGAATCCGCTGCGGCGCGCGATGCATTGCCGCGCGGGTGAGCCGGTCGAGCACAATGGCTATCAGCGTGATGGCGATGCCCTGTTCGACAGCCTTGCCGATCTGCAGTTGCTGTAGCGAATAAAGCAGCTTCTGGCCAAGGCCGGAGGCGCCGACGAGGGAGGCTATGACGACCATTGCCAGCGTCTGCATGACGACCTGGTTAAGCCCGAGCAGCAGCGTCTGCTGCGCGGCGGGGAGTTCCACTTTCCACAGCAACTGGCGCGTCGTGCAGCCCGACATACGTCCCGCTTCCATCACGTCCGATGGTACGGTGCGGATACCGAGGATCGTGCAGCGCGCCATCGGCGGTACGGCGAAGATGAGGGTTGCCAGCATGGCCGGCACCTGGCCGAAGCCGAACAGCACGACCACCGGCGCGAGATATGCCATATGCGGCGTTGCCTGCATCAAATCGAGCGCTGCGTTCAGCACTTTGTCAGCACGTGCGCTGCGTGTCGCCCAGATACCGAGCGCGAGGCCAGCCCCCGCCGCGAGCGGCACCGTCACCAACACAATCGACAGCGTCTGCATGGAATCCTGCCACAGCCCGAAGACTGCGAGATATGCGGTGCAACTCCCGGCAAAGAGCGCCAGGCGTGCGCCAGCCAACCAGTGGCCGATCAGCACCGCGCCGGCGACGACCGCGACCCAGGGCAGGGGTTTAAGGCCCCAGTCGGGCACGCCGCGGTAGAGTACGGCCTCCACGAAGGCGAGCGGCTGCGCCAGCAGCCAGGCGATGGTGCGGGTCACGGGCTTCGCTACGGCGCCGAGCCAGGCGAAGAACTCGGTAACCCACTCGCGTACCGGCAAGACCCACTCCTCCGGCCACGTGTCCAGCGGCGGGAAAAGCGCGGCGAGCGCGACGGTCGCGACGACAAATGTCCCAAACACCAAGATATGCGGCCCAAAGATGCCGACAGAAGGGCGATCCGCAGTCGCTCTCATCGTAGTGTCTGTCACGGTTGCCTTTCCGGATGCTTGTCCGCGTCCCGGCTCGGAAACATCGCCGCGATCATCATTTCACGCGTCACGGATCCTATAGGCTGGCCCATGTCGTCGAGAACGGCAAGCGGCGCATCGGAGGCGAGCACCTGGGCCGCCGCATCGCCGAGCTTGGCGGATGCGGCCACGCCCGCGCCGGTAGGTGGAACGACCATGTGCGAGGCGATCGACCCTACCGACAGCACGCGATCGCGTGGCGCGTTGCTGGTGAACTGACGGACATAGTCGTCGGCCGGCTGCGAGATCATCTCCTCGGGCGTGGCCAGTTGGACGAGCTGTCCTTCCTTCATGATGCCAATGCGGTCTCCCAGCCGCACAGCCTCTTCGAAATCGTGGGTAATGAATACGATGGTCTTCTTCAGCATCTTCTGCAGGCGCATGAATTCGTCCTGCATCTCGCGACGGATCAGTGGATCGAGAGCCGAAAATGGCTCGTCGAGAAACCAGATATCGGGACCGACCGCGAGCGATCGCGCAATGCCGACGCGCTGCTGCTGGCCACCGGACAGTTCGCGAGGAAAATAGGATTCACGGCCTTCGAGACCGACCAGCTTGAGCATCTCCATGGCGCGCCGCTCGCGCTCCTCGCGCGGACTGCCACGGACTTCAAGCGGAAAGGCGACATTGGCAAGCACGGTGCGATGCGGCAGCAGACCGAAATGCTGGAACACCATGCCCATCTTGTGGCGGCGCA
The DNA here is from genome assembly GCA_019635775.1 of Rhizobiaceae bacterium. Classification (GTDB taxonomy): domain Bacteria; phylum Pseudomonadota; class Alphaproteobacteria; order Rhizobiales; family Rhizobiaceae; genus Mesorhizobium_K. The sequence goes on from JAHBYU010000010.1 coordinate 59,941, forward strand.
ACTCGACCAGTTCGTCCTCTGACACCCTGAGCAGATCCTGGCCCTCGAACATTATGGAACCGGCAGTTGGGTCGTTCAGTCTGGTGATGGCGCGGATAAGGGTCGATTTGCCCGAGCCCGACAGGCCCATGATGATGAGTATCTCGCCCGGATGCACGTCGAAGGAGACATCCCGGACGGCGCCGATCATCCCCTCGGCCTTGAAATGCTCAAGCTTGGGTGCGCCGCCGTGGCGCGCGAGGAACGCATCGGGGGTGGGCCCGAATATCTTCCACAGGTTGCGGCACGAGATCTTGGCCGTTGGCGTCATGTTAACTCCGGAAGTCGGGGCTGAGGCCGGTCCCAAGGATGTGGCCTTGAGGCTACATCCTTGCTTCTGTGCGCGATGAAGGCAAAGGCCGGTCGGACAGTTTTCGCCCGGCCCTTGCAGGTTCGTCGGCTTATTCGGTCCAGGGCTTCCAGGTTGCCTCGTTGTCGGCAATCCATTTGGTGGCCGCATCTTCCGGAGTCAGTCCGTCGACATCCACAAGAGCCGCCGCCGATGCGAATTGCGGGTTGGTGAGGTTCACCTTCTTGAGGAAGGCGGCGGCATCAGGCCACTTCTCGACGAGTTGCTTGGAGCCTGCCTTTTTGAGGTAGCCCTTCGCGGGTGCGCCGCAATCGTAGATCTTGTCGGGGTTCTGGCCCCACGCGGGATCGCTCCAGCATTCCGGCTCGAAGACCGGAAACTCGATGAACTGGCCTTCGAACTTCGCCTCAATGAAATTCGGCGTCCAGTTGAAGAGAACTATGGGCTCCTTGCGGTCGTAGGCAGCCTGCAGTTCGGCCCACAGCGTCGCTGCCTGGCCGACCGGCACTTCCTGGAAGTTCATCCCCAGAGCCTCGATGCGCTCCGAATAATGCTTGCCCCAGTCAGCGGGTGGCCCGACGAAGCGTCCCTTGGTCCCGGTTTCGGCGGTCGCCAACTTCTCGGCGCAGGCATCGAGCGCCTTCCAGTCAGGTAGACCTGGGCACATCTCGTTCATGTAGCTCGGATACCACCAGTCCTCGCGGGTCACGGCGTCATGCGTGCCGAGGTCGAGCGCGCCGGCGGCGACGGACTTGACAAACGATTCGTGATGCGAGCCTTCCCAAACCTCGATCTGGAAATCCATGTCGTTGTTGGCAAGCGCCATGAACTGGAGCTGTCCGTCGGACGGCACGTATTCTACCGCCTTGCCCTGCTTCTCCAAGAGTTGGCCCACGACATTCGCGAAGACCACCTGACTAGACCAGTTATTGAGGATGATTTTGATAGGATCGGCGGAGTCCTCCGCCTTTGCGCCGCCGATCGCGGCGCTTGCGAACGCCGCGCCTAGCAAGCCGGCACGCATGAATCTGCTGACGATCTTCATGTATTAGACTCCCATTTTCGGGCTGCGGCTATCATTTGCACTCACTCCGCATTGCACCCGGGGTGAAGCGTGAGAATACAAGCGAGGATAACCGAGCGCAGTGAATCGCTTGGCGGTCAATGGTGAAAGCATTGGACCTATTTGTGAAAAATTGTTAACAGATGTGGATGCTTGTTACCCCGTCTCATATCCTGATAGTCGAAGACGATCCTGTCAGCCGCGCCCGGCTCTCAGCCTATTTCAGCACGGAAGGCTACCGGGTCAGCGAGGCGGCGGACGGTTTCCAGATGCGCGATATCATAGCGTCCGATCCTGCGGACCTCCTGATACTGGACATAAACCTGCCCGGCGAGGACGGGTTGGTGTTGACTCGGGAGCAGCGTGAACGCTCCGAAATAGGCATCATCTTGGTGACGGGCCGCACCGACAGCATTGATCGCATCGTCGGGCTGGAGATGGGCGCCGACGACTATATCACGAAGCCCTTCAACCAGCGCGAACTTCTGGCCCGGGTGAAGAACCTTTTGCGCCGCGTTCGGCGCGCCCGCAGCGAAGCAGAGTCCAAGACGGTGCGGCGTTTTCTCGGCTGGACGCTGGACCTCGGCAGCCGCACGCTTCAGGACAAATCAGGCAATTTCGTCGACCTGACGCGTGCCGAATTCAGGGCGCTGGCGCTGTTGTCGGCCAATCCCGGGCAGGTATTGTCGCGTGACCGCCTCCTGCACGAAATCGCTGGTCGCGACTGGGATTTCGCTGACCGTACGGTTGATGTCGTGATCCGCCGCCTGCGTCACAAGCTGAACGACGATTCGCGCCGGCCAAAAATTATCGGCACGTCGCATGGTGAGGGCTATCTGTTCGCAACCAAGCCGTCATGATCGGCCTTAGCCCCGGGATATCCGGCAACGAGCCGCAGCGCCTCGCGCATCGCCTCGGCATACAGCGCCTGACATTCTGCGAGATGCCGTTCGATCTCCGTGCGCTTTTGGTCCGCCGCCGCCTCCTCGAGTCTGCCGGCGCTGAGAAACAGCGCTGCGAAGCCCGCCGCGGCCGCAGAACTGCGCGTCGCATGGGCTAGGGCGACGATAGGTTCGATGGTCCCCCGGTCGAGGTTGAGGCGTATCTGTTCAAAGCGCTGTGGGATGGTCTTCTGCGCGGCGTCAAGGATTTTTTGGACGGTTGGGCTGCCGAGTTTACGCAGATCCTCATCGAAGGCCTCGCGGTCGATGGTGGCACGGGACACTGAGGCCGCCTTGTTAGGCATGGCATTGGCCAATGCCCGATCGAGTGCTTCCGGCGTCAGCGGTTTGGCGACGTAGCCGTCCATGCCCGCAGCCAGGTAATGCTCGGCATCAGCCTTGAACACATGCGCCGACATGGCGACGACCGGAAGTGTGCCGGCGCCGGGCACCATGCGCATGCGCTTCGTCGTTTCCACCCCGTCCATCTCGGGCAAGCCGATGTCTATCAGCACCAGATCGGGCAGTTTTGACGTCATGGCATTGATCGCGGCATGGCCGTCCCACGCCTCGGTCACGCGATGGCCCAGGCCTTCGAGGAAGGATCGTGCCACCAGCCGCGTCGCCTGGTCGTCCTCAACCACCAGGACGTCGAGGCTCGGCTGTGCCTTACGACCCGACACCTTGCCCGTCTTGCCGCCGCGTTCCGCCTCTGCCCGACCTAACGGCAGTTTCAGCGTGAAGACGCTGCCATGTCCCGCCTCGGATGCCACGGTGAGGGTGCCACCCATCGTCTCGGCAAAGCGGCGGGAGATCGAAAGGCCGAGGCCAGTGCCACCGAACCGACGGGTGATCGAGGTCTCGGTTTGCGTAAACGCCTCGAATATGCGCTCGAAATCGTGGCGGGAAATGCCGATACCGGTATCCGCGACAGAGATCTCTACGTGCTGCGCGTCGGGTCCGGCGCCGGTGAGCTTGACCGCGACATCGATGCGGCCACGCTGCGTGAACTTGATCGCATTGCCCACCAGGTTGAAGACGATCTGGCTGAGCTTCGCGGCGTCGGCCTTATGCCGTGACCAGAGTCTGGCGTCCCAGGACAGTTCCATCCACAGGCCTTTTTCGGCGGCCGAAGGGCCCATCAGACCGATGACGCCGGCAAGGGTGTCGCGCAACCGGAAGCAGACCGGATCGAGTCGGCTCATACCGGATTCAACCTTGGAGTAGTCGAGGATGCTGTCGAGGATGCCGAGCAACGCCTGGCCTGCACCGGTGGCGACGTCCAGTTGCCGCCGGTGTCGTTGCGACTGCTGTGCGTCCTTGAGGACGCGCAGCATACCCAGCATGCCGGTCATCGGTGTGCGGATCTCGTGGCTCATCGTGGCCAGGAAAGCCGACTTCGCACGGCTCGCGCTTTCGGCGAGCTCGCGCGCCTTAGCATGCTGCATCACCTCGCGCTGGAGCGACGTATTGGTTTCGCTCAGTTCCCGCGTGCGTTGCTCCACCAAGGTTTGCAGTTCCTCGCGGTGCCGGCGCAGCGCTTCGTTGGTCAGTTCACGCTCGACCTCCAGCACGCGACGCTCGCGTGATACGTCGCGGAAAGCTTGTACCGCGTCCGACAGGGCCTTTAGCTCCGGCACGCCGCCTTCGTCCTTGACGTCGACATTCAGGTCGCCACGCGTCAGTCGCCCCATGGCGTCGGTCAGCCGCCCGAGCCTGCTGACGATGCGACGCTGCACATAGAGCCACATCACCGACACTGCGGCGAGGATGGCCGCCAGCGACCCCAAAAGCAGCGCATATAGCCATGACACGGCCTGGTCGGCCTGTCGGGCGGCACCCTGGGCAAAGACATCAGAATTGACGAACATGGCTCCAGCGATCGAGCCGATTTCGGCCGAGAGTTCGCCGTTGCTGCGCGCCACTTGGTCGAGTTCCTCGGCGATGTCTATCAGCCGCCTCTTTTCATCGAACAGGCTCTGGCCACGCGGTGAGGCGCTGATAGCCGCGCCCAGCACTTCGAGATGGCGCGAGGCCTCGGCCCGCCGTACCGGATCGTTGATGCTGGCGACGCGCCGCCGGACAACGCGCAGATGGTCGACGGCGCGGGTCTCGATCTCGGACACCTCCTGCCGGCCGAGGGCGCGCGTCAGCCGATTGACCAGCAGCGCAATCTGCGACGAGCGCAGCCGCAATTCCCACATGCGGTCGAGCAGATAGATATCCTGCTCTATAAGCCGGTCGAGCGCGTCGAAAGTCTCGGTGTTACGCGTATGGTCTTCGATCAACCCGTAGAGGTTGGCGATGACCGCCGACGTACCGGCCGACGCGTTGGACACAAGAGTCTCGGCGAGGTCGACGATTGCCGTACCGCCTTCGATCGTCAGGCGAGACCGGCTGCCAAAGCGCGCCTCTATCATCAGCCGCTCGCGCACCAGCCGGTTCTGGATCGCAAGATTGGAGATGAGCCGGCGCATCGCGCCGTTCAGCCGTTCGGCAGTCGCCGTGTCAATCAGGGATGAGCCGATTGCTGTTGCCGAGCGGTCGATCTCCAGCGTCAGCCCGGCAAGATCGGCCTCGTGAATCGCACGCTGGTTCTCACTCTCGGAGTGGGTCAGCGCCGGGGCGGCAGCCACCAGCCTGGCGCTTGCATCGGCTGCTCGTCGCGTCGCCGCGACTGCGGGAAGTGCTACCTCGCTCAGCCGCGTCTGCGCCTGCGAGACCTCGCGCAGCACGAACCAGCCGACCACCCCCGATGACAGCGATACCACAGTAACGCCAATGAAGGCGAGAAGCAGCCTTGTTCCGATTCCCAATTGCCAGAAGCTTCGCACGCTATTGACAAGTCCCAGAGTTTGATAGGCTGATGAACAATGCGTCAGCGCGAGCGGAAAGACGAGTCTTTGTTCCGGGTCAAGTGGTCGTCCCCCTTCCGGCATCTGCTGGTTTTGCTGGCGACGTTAGTGCTGGCGTCGCCAGCTTCGGCGCAGATGCACTGGCCAGTAGACGTCTGGGAGCCGCCCTTCGACTTTTCCCGCCCGCCCGGCCGTATCGATTACCGGCCGCTTACGGCGGCGGCGAAGCGCTGGACGATTTGTGCCGCCTATCCGCACATCAAGGATCCGTATTGGCTTTCGGTGAACTACGGCATGGTCGAGCACGCCCGTCGCCTCGGCGTCAGGCTTTCAGTTGTCGAGGCGGGTGGTTATCCCAATCTGGAGCGCCAGATCGCCCAGATCACCGAATGCTCCCGATCCTCCGACGCGCTCATCGTCGGTGCGGTTTCCTATGACGGGCTGACGCTGGCGATCGGCGACATTTCGAAACGCATCCCCGTCGTCGCGGCGGTAAACGATATCAACAGCACCGGCATCACTGCAAAGTCCGCCGTGTCCTGGAAGGCCATGGGCCGGTCGATCGGTGCCTATTTTGCCGAGCGGCACCCAAGAGGCTTGCCGGCGGTCAAGGTTGCCTGGTTTCCCGGGCCGGAGGCGGCCGGCTGGGTCAGCTTCGTTCAGGCAGGACTGCTGCCGGAACTCCATAACAGCGCGGCCGATATCGTCGCAACGCGGTTCGGCGATACTGGCTTCGAGGCACAACTCCTGCTCCTCGAAGAGGTGCTTGAGGAGCATCCGGACATCGACTACATCATCGGCAGCGCAGTCACCGCAGACGCTGCGGTGAGCCTTTTGCGTGCCAAGGGCCTGTCGCGGGAGATCCGCATTCTCGCCGACTATTTCACCCACGGCACCTATCGCGCCATAAAACGCGGCAAGGTTCTGGCCGCGCCGACAGACTCTCCGGTACTGCAGGGGCGCATCGCCGTCGACCAAGCGGTCCGCGCGCTGGAGGGTTCTCTGACCGTGCGCCATGCCGGCCCTGCCATCCGCGTCGTCGACCAATCCGGCATCTCCAGCTTCGGCGTCGCCGATAGCTTGGCGCCGGCCTGGTTCCAGCCAACGTTTGAGGTCGAATGACGGAAGCGGGGCGACAGGGCATTGTCCGCTTCCGCAAATCTACGCCTGCAACCGGAATCTCCAGCCAGCGATTTGGTGTCGCGCGGCGGTCAAATGCCTTTGAAGCGCAGGCAACGGCGACCAAAGAAGCTCAACGAGCAGGTATCGCGTTGGCCAGGAATGACCCTCGAACGTACAAGGGACGCAAACCGAGCTACACCCGCGCGCAGTTCGACAAGGTCGTTGCGATGCTGAACGCGGGCGAAGGTGCTTCAGCCATCTCGGCGGATACCGGGCTGACGCGGCAATCTATCCTGCGCATTCGTCAGGATCGAGCCGGCGCGGAAAAGGCCCTCGCGCTGTGGGGTTTGTGAGGGATAGCGTGCGGGGTGGGCTGCCGACGCATGCAAAGGCAGCAATAGGGCCGTATGCTGACTGTCCGGTTCGGTCAAGAAACTGACAAAGCCGACTTTCGGTCTCCCATCCCATCTCGGGTTGGCTTGTGATCGGGCGCCAAGCCCCATCGCGCTTCTTTGCGGGCTCCACTTCTTGCCGCTCTACCGCTACAAGTATCGAATCCTCGGAAGGGACCTGTATGGCTTTGTGACGGCGGAGCGGCATTCTCACTATGAACACAACTGAAAGCGGCCTCGAAAAGTCACTTGTTACAAAGCTGCAGGACTTGAAATATGAGCATCGCCCGGACATCCGCGACCGCGCCTCGCTGGAGCTGAACTTCCGGAAGAGGTTCGAAGAACTAAACCGCGTTCACCTCACAGACGCGGAGTTCTCTCGGCTTCTCGACGAGATCGTCACGCCGGATGTCTTCACAGCCGCTCGAATCCTTCGTGAACGCAACAGCTTCATTCGTGACGACGGAACTCCGCTCAACTATACGCTCGTCAACATCAGGGCCTGGTGCAAGAATTCCTTCGAGGTGGTCAACCAGCTCCGGATCAACACGGACAACAGCCACCACCGATTTGACGTCATACTCCTGATCAATGGTGTGCCGGTCGTTCAGATCGAACTGAAAACCCTTGGTATCAGCCCGCGCCGGGCCGTGGAGCAGATCGTCGAGTACAAGAACGATCCCGGGAACGGCTACACCAAGACAATTTTGTGTTTCCTGCAGCTGTTCATCGTCAGCAATCGCGATAGGACGTTTTACTTCGCAAACAACAATGCACGCCATTTCGCCTTCAATGCCGAAGAGCGTTTTCTGCCGGTCTACGAGTTCGCGGATGTCGACAACAAGAAGATTGTCCACCTCGACAGCTTTGCAGAGTCTTTCCTCGTCAAGTGCACGCTCGGCCAGACGATCAGCCGCTACATGGTTCTGGTCGCAAGCGAGCAGAAGCTCCTGATGATGCGGCCCTATCAGGTCTACGCGGTCAAGGCGATCGTCGACTCCATCGCGCAGGACTGCGGCAACGGCTACGTCTGGCACACGACGGGCAGCGGCAAGACACTGACTTCCTTCAAGGCGTCAACGCTGCTGAAGGACAATCCGGACATCGAGAAGTGTCTCTTCGTCGTTGACCGGAAGGATCTGGATCGGCAGACGCGCGAGGAGTTCAACAAATTCCAGGAAGGCTGCGTCGAGGAAAATACCAACACCGCTTCCCTCGTTCGGCGCCTCTTGTCGGACGACTACGCCGATAAGGTCATCGTCTGCACGATCCAGAAGCTCGGCCTCGCGCTTGACGAGAACAGCAAGCGCAACAAGCAGCAGAAGAAAGACGGCAAAAAGAGCTTCAAGGAACAGCTCGAACCCCTTCGCGACACGCGCATCGCCTTCATCTTCGACGAATGCCACCGCTCGCAGTTCGGCGAGAACCATAAGGCCATCAAGGAATTCTTCCCGCGCGCCCAGCTCTTCGGCTTCACCGGAACGCCCATCTTCGAGCAGAACGCCGCCCAGCAGAAGATCGAAGACACCCAGGCCAGCATGAAGACAACGGAAGACCTCTTCCAGCAGCGTCTTCATACCTACACGATCACGCATGCCATTGAGGACGGCAACGTCCTCCGGTTCCATGTCGACTATTACAAGCCGCAGGGCAAGACGGTGCCCAAGCCGGGCGAACCGCTGGCCAAGCGGGCGGTGATCGATGCTATTCTCGCCAAGCACGACGCCGCCACCGGTCAGCGCCGGTTCAACGCCCTGCTCGCCACGTCGTCGATCAATGACGCCATCGAATATCATTCCCTTTTCAAGACCATGCAGGCCGAGAAATTGGCCGCCGATCCCGGCTTCCGGCCGCTGAACGTCGCATGCGTCTTCTCCCCGCCGGCTGACGGCGATCCTGATGTGAAGCAGATTCAGGAAGACCTGCCGCAGGAGAAGGAAGACAACGCGGTCGAGCCTGAAAAAAAGAAGGAAGCGCTGAAGGCCATCCTCGCCGACTACAACGCCCAGTACGGCACCAATCACAAGATCGGTGAATTCGATCTGTACTATCAGGACGTGCAGAAGCGGATCAAAGACCAGCAATGGCCTGATGCCGACCTGAACAAGGCTTACCCCAATCAGCCGCACCACAAGATCGACATCACGATCGTGGTAGACATGCTGCTGACGGGCTTTGACTCAAAGTTCCTGAACACCCTCTACGTCGACAAGAACCTGAAGCATCACGGTCTCATCCAGGCCTTTTCGCGCACCAACCGCGTGCTGAACGCCACCAAGCCCTATGGCAACATCCTCGACTTCCGCCAGCAGCAGGCCGCAGTCGATGCCGCCATCGCTCTCTTCTCCGGCGAGGCCGCTGCCGAAAAGGCGCGCGAAATCTGGCTGGTCGACAAGGCCCCGGTGGTCATCCAGAAGCTGGAAACGGCGGTCCAGAAGCTCGACACCTTCATGAAGTCGCAGGGCCTCGATTACGCCCCGGACGCCGTGCCCAATCTCAAGGGGGACGCGGCCCGCGCGGCCTTCATTGAGCATTTCAAGGAGGTCCAGCGGCTCAAGACCCAGTTGGACCAATACACCGACCTGACGGACGAGAATCGCACCGCCATCGAGCAGGTCCTGCCGCGCGACAACCTGCTTGGCTTCCGCGGCGCCTATCTGGAAACCGCCCAACGCCTTCGAGCGCAGCACGGCAAGGGCCAGGATCAGGGCGACGGCAAGCCGAGCCAGGACGCCGACCAACTGGACTTCGAGTTCGTACTCTTCGCCTCGGCCGTCATCGACTATGACTACATCATGGGTCTGATCGCTCGCTATTCGGAAAGCGTGCCCGGCAAGCAGAAGATGAGCCGCGCAGAGCTGATCGGCCTGATCCAGTCCGATGCCAAGTTCATGGACGAGCGCGAGGATATCACTGCCTACATCAACACCCTGAAGGCTGGCGAAGGCTTAAGCGAAAAGGCCATCCGCGATGGCTACAGCCGCTTCAAGACAGAGAAGAACGCGAAGGAACTGGCGAGCATCGCTGGCAAGCACGGGCTGGCGTCCGAGGCGCTGCAAGGCTTTGTCGATACCATCCTGCAACGCATGATCTTCGACGGCGAGGCGCTCACAGACCTGATGGAACCCCTTGGCCTGAATTGGAAGGCGCGGCGGGTGAAGGAACTGGACCTGATGGCCGACCTGTTGCCGCTGCTGCTGAAGCGGGCCGCTGGGCGCGAGATTTCGGGGCTGAGCGCTTATGAACAGTAAGGAGAGATCGCCAACTGCGACGCTCCGGGAGTCCCTCTTGGTTCCCAGGCTGCGCTTTCCGGAGTTTGTCGGCCATCCGATGCAGGATGTGCGGTTGGCGGATGCTACGTCGGAAAGCACTGAACGAAACGGCGCTGGTCAGGCCACATTGCAAGTCATGGGGGTGTCCAAGGTCGAAGGCATCGTGCCCATGGAGGAACGCATCGTCGCGGCTGACACGGCACGTTACAAATTGGTTCGGAAAGACTGGTTCGCCTACAATCCGATGCGGCTTAACATCGGCTCAATCGCTCGTTGGCGCGGTCACGACGAGATTCTGGTTAGCCCGGACTATGTCGTATTCAAATGCAAGGGCGCAGGCCCTCACAGGCTCGATCCTGCCTACCTCGATCACTTCCGGCGCTCCCATGCATGGGAAGATTTTGTCTCGGAAAAGGGCGACGGAAGCGTTCGCGTTCGCATCTATTACAAGGACCTAGCGCGGCTTCAATTGGCGCTGCCGCACTTCCCCGAACAACAAAAGATCGCCGAATGTCTGGACTCGGCGGACGCTCTTATTGCCGCGCAGAGGCGGAAGGTGGAGGCTCTGAAGGCCCACAAGAAGGGCCTGATGCAGCGGCTTTTTCCGCGCCCTGAGCGTGTTGAGAATGGCATCAAAATACCTGCCGAAACCCAACCTCGCCTCCGATTTCCAGAGTTTCAGACGGAAGCGGAGTGGAAGGAAGACCTCCTAGGGCGCATAGCTAAATTTTTCAAGGGCAAGGGAATTTCAAAAGCTGACATCCAAACGGATGGCAAACGCCCATGCATTCGATATGGAGAACTATACACGCGCTATAATGAAGTTATTGACGAAGTTTACTCAAAAACGAACGTCGAGGAATCTGATCTATTTTTGAGTAAGCGTAATGATGTAATTATTCCGGCTTCAGGCGAAACCAAGACTGATATCGCGAAAGCGTCATGCGTGATGCGTGATGATATCGCACTGGGCGGCGACTTGAATGTCATCAGGACCGGCCAGAATGGCGTTTTCCTGAGCTACTTCCTCAATGGCCCCAAGAGACCGGAAATCGCCAAGGTCGCGCAGGGCGACACCGTTGTTCACCTTTATCCAAGCCAACTCGAGAAGCTTCGCGTTCGACTCCCGTCCCTTCCCGAACAGCAACGCATCGCCGATTGCCTGACGTCCCTCGACAAGTTTATCGCCGCCGAGGCCCGAAAGCTCGAGACGCTCAAGGTCCACAAAAACGCGCTGATGCAGCAGCTCTTTCCGCAGGTCGGTGAGGCTGACGCATGAGTGGCATCCGAACCTATCAGAACTTGGGCACGCTTGTGACGCGGTTGCGGGACGATCTGAACGCCTCCGACCTGGTGTTGCTTTACGCCTACAACCGAACCGGCAAGACGCGCCTGTCGATGGAGTTCAAGGACGCTGGCAAGCGCAAGCATAAGACGAAAAACCCGACCGGCACTCCCGACACGCTCTATTTCAACGCCTTCACCGAGGATCTGTTCGTCTGGGAGAATGACCTTGAAGGCGACAGCGTTCGCCGGCTCCAATTGAATGAGAAGTCATCGTTCTTCAACGCGATGACTGAACTCGCGCTGGACGAAACGATTGCAGGCTACCTTTCCCGATACGCCGACTTCGATTTCGACTTTACCTACAAGGAGTTTCAGCAGGGGAAGGAAACCGTTTCCAAACCGGACTATGTGAGCTTCAGCAAAGGCGCAGAGACCAACATCAAGGTGTCGCGCGGTGAGCAGAACATCTTCATCTGGTGCGTGTTCATGGCGATCTGCGAACGCATGCTGGATGGCCATCAGTCCTATCAGGGCAAGAGATACCTTTATATCGACGATCCGATTTCGTCGCTGGATGACAATAGCGCGATCTCCGTTGCCTGCGACCTTGCCAAGCTTCTTCGCCGGGCGGCCACGCGGAAAGATGGCAATGGCGCGCCCGCACCGATCAAGGTGATCTTCTCGTCGCACCATTCGCTATTCTTCAACGTGATGTGCAACGAAGTCGGCAGACGGGCTGAAGGCGAAGCGAAAATCACACACAATCGCTATTTTCTGCACCGTCCGGGCAGCGACGGTGCCTACACGCTACAGGCTACCGGCGATAAGCCCTTCTTCCATCACGTGGCCACTTTGGCTGAATTGCAGCGCGCCGCCGATCCCGCGCGGGGAAAGCTCTACACCTTCCACTTCAATGCCCTGCGCAGCGTGATGGAGAAGACGGCGTCTTTCTTCGGGCATCCGAGCATAGCCTTCTGCCTGAAGGCGCTCGATAACGAGGAGGATCGGGCGCTGTTCAACCGGGCCCTGAACTTGCTGAGCCACGGCGCTTATGCGATCCACGAACCCACCGAAATGGGCGAGGACAACAAGGAACTTTTCCGCCGTATCCTGCGCGAATTCATTGCGCGGTTCGAGTTCGCCTTGCCTGGCGTTGTCGCCGCCCAACCCGCAGCTCCGGCGCCCGCGCCCGCCCCAGAAGAGGCACCCGCACAATGAACGACCAAAACCAAAAGCAGCTGGGCAAGACGCTTTGGAACATCGCCGACACGCTGCGCGGGGCGATGAACGCGGACGACTTCCGCGATTACATGCTGTCTTTCCTGTTCCTTCGCTATCTCTCTGACAATTACGAGATGGCCGCGAAGAAGGAGCTCGGGCGCGACTACCCCGATCCCAACGCGATCGGCAATGGCGGGCGCTCGCCCCTATCTGTTTGGTACGCGCAGAACCCCGATGATGTTGAGGCTTTTGAAAAGCAGATGCGCCTCAAGGCGCATTACGTCATCAAGCCCGAACATCTCTGGACCAGCATCGCCTATATGGCGCGCACCCAGAACGACGACCTGCTGAACACCCTGCAGGCGGGCTTCAAATATATCGAGAACGAGTCTTTCCAGAGCACCTTCAATGGCCTTTTCTCCGAGATCAACCTCGGCTCGGATAAACTCGGACGGACCTATGCGGACCGCAATGCCAAGCTGTGTGCCATCATCGCGGAGATCGCCAAGGGGCTCGCGGACTTCTCCTCCGATGTCGATGCGCTGGGCGACGCCTACGAATATCTGATCGGGCAATTCGCCGCCGGTTCGGGCAAGAAGGCGGGTGAGTTCTACACCCCACAACAGGTGTCAGACATCCTTTCCGCGATCGTGACGCTCGATAGCCAGGAGCCCGCAACCGGAAAGAAAGAACGGCTCGCCAGCGTGTTTGATTTCGCGTGCGGCTCCGGCTCGTTGCTCCTGAACGTGCGCAAACGCGTGGGGCCGCACGGGATCGGAAAAATCTACGGTCAGGAAAAGAACATCACCACCTACAACCTCGCCCGCATGAACATGCTGTTGCACGGCGTGAAGGACACCGAGTTCGAAATCTACCACGGCGACACGCTGGCCAATGACTGGGACATCCTGCGCGAGTTGAATCCCGCCAAGAAGCCCGCTTTCGATGCCATAGTCGCCAACCCGCCCTTCAGCCTTCGGTGGGAGCCGACCGAGGCTATGAGCGACGATGTGCGGTTCAAGAATTACGGGCTGGCGCCCAAGTCGGCCGCGGACTTTGCCTTCCTGCTGCACGGCTTCCACTATCTGAAGGATGAGGGCGTTATGGCCATCATCCTTCCGCACGGCGTGCTGTTCCGAGGCGGGGCGGAAGAACGCATCCGCACGAAGCTGCTGAAGGACGGTCACATCGACACGGTGATTGGCCTGCCTGCGAACCTATTCTATTCGACGGGCATCCCGGTCTGCATCCTCGTGCTAAAGAAGTGCAAGAAGCCCGACGACGTGCTGTTCATCAATGCGGCCGAACAATTCGCGAAGGGCAAGCGCCAGAACCAGCTTACGGACGAGCATATCGGCAAGATCATCGATACCTATCAGTTCCGGAAGGAGGAGGACCGTTACTCCAAGCGCGTCAGCATCGAGCGGATCGCTGAGGAGGGTTATAACCTCAATATCTCTCGCTACATCAGCACGGCCGCAGAGGAACTCGAAATCGATCTCGCGGCCGCCCATGCGGACTTGGTCGACATGGAGAAGCAGGTTCGCGAAGCGACGGCGAAGCACAACACATTCTTGCAGGAGCTTGGGCTTCCAACTTTGCCGTTCCAGAAGGTGATGTGAGCCCATAGCCAATTAGCGAGTACATCGGCGGATGGAAGTCCGCTTTCGGGCAAAGTCGGGGTGAGCCTGAACGGCTGAAATGGTGAAGGGTTTCGGGTGCCGGCAGGCATACGAAAGCCTCTCATGCAGGAACCCGCGAGCCACCGTCGATGGCTATGGGGATTTCAATCTACGGCCGATGTCGGCGATGGCCGAGCGCGAAGCCGACCTCTTGCCGGTCGGCTACTTCCACGTTGTGTTCACGCTGCCGGCCGAGCGCGCGCATCGGCATCACCGCCGTGCTCCACACCTGGGGTTCGTCGATGGGATCGGCTGGACTGCGCGAAGTCACATCGAAACGGCCTGACCGCATCCAACACCGCGCTTCCCCTCGGCGGTCACGCCAGCCGAGGCCCCGCATGAGCATGTCGTGCTGCATGCGCTGGCGAAGCGGCGAAACGGGTGCATCGGTCGACGTGGCAGCCATGGCGAGTTCCTCTCGTTGAAGGGAACTCCATGGTCGGCTCGCCCGCCGTCACCTGCTCAAAGGCTATGAAGATTACGCCATCTCAGGCCAAGGCGCCCTTCCCGCGCAGCGGGTTCGTGCATGTGGCGCATAGCGGTCGCGGGCGAAACCCAAATGCAGGGTGTATTGCGCAATACGTCGATATTGTATTGCGCAATACGCGCTACTTCTTCTGCGGATCGTGCTCGATTGTGCGCGCGGCTATCAGCCGATCGAGTTCCTGGTGGACGCGACTGAACTGGAGGACGTTACGCGGTTCAGACCGGCATCTGGCCGACCGCAGCTCGGCGCCCCATCACATAGCTCACCGTCTGTCCGCTGATCGGATTGCAGCAATCGAGCACATGCGTCGGCAGCGCCAAACAGGCCCAGCCATTGCCCGCGCTCTGGGTATGGCGCGCTCCAGCTTGTCGGCCTTGTCCGTCGCCTCTAGGAGGTTGTTCGCGAAACGCTTGACCGCACCGGATTCTGTCTCGTTGCGGATGCGGGCAATCTCTTCGCGAATGCCGGTGATCGAAGGCCGCGCCTTGGCGGCCTCTTCCTCGATACGTGCAAACACCGCAAGGAACGGTTCGGCTCCGGCTATGCCGACAGCCGGGCTGTTGTCGAAGGGGTTGCGGAAGAAGCCGGAATAGATTTCCCGGACCTTGGAGACTTCCTCCCGCAGCTTCTTTTCGGTCTGCTCGACGCTGCCGAACGCCGCCGCGCGTATCACCTCGGCGCTCTCACGGGCATAGTCCCGCGCCGCGCTGCCGGCGACGCCATAGGCATCGCGGATGCGCTTGATCACGTCCTCGTGCTGCGCCAGCACTTCCTCAACCGACTTCACGTCGCCACGCATCGCCGTAAAGATCGCGGTGGCGCCGTACCGTTGACGACCAGCGCCTCCAGCGTGCTGCGTCATGTGAAAGGCCAACAGCTCTAGGCCACCGACCTGGTGATCATTCCCAGCGTGGTGCACATCACCGCGGTCAACCGCACTTCCGCCTCCATTCTTTCCAATGCCTCTGCCTCCGTGGACGGTATGGGGGAGACGCCGAGGGCCACCCTTAGCATTTTCGAAGTCACCACCTCATGGGTGCCGAAAGACGCCGACAGATCGAGGCCGGTCTCTCTCACATAGACGCTGGTATCGGCCGAAACGGCGGTCGAGACGATGAGTTTGGGAACGCCCGGCGGCAACCCGCTGATCATTCAGAGAAGCAGATATCCCAGAGCACCTCCTTGCGGCATCACCGCCGCGCTTGGTCTGGAGCGAGACGCTCATTCTGGGGTGGTTTGGCCCTGGTTTGGTGGCCGCTACGGTGATTTACATTTGGGGCGGCGCGCAACTGACCCTTGACGGGCTCGATGTGGCACTGGCCGGCCGCACGGCGCTTTTATTCCTCCTGCCTTAGGTCTTTCCGCGCCAATAGTTGCAACTACTGATGACATCGGCGAGCACCTTTTCATCTTCAGCTTCAAAGGGCGGAAAAACCTCTAGGGTAAGGTGCGTAACCACTGAACCAGTTGCCTTTGCCAGGGTGTCTTGAACGACATTCGGATGGATGATCCCGATCGCATTGGTCTCCTCGGTAAAGCACCAATGGTAGTCGCGCTTTCCATCGGTTTGCTGCAGGTGGACGATTGGACTGAGATGGCTCAGCCGGGTGAGCCAAAGATATGGATCCTGCTCCGCTTCCGGCAGGTCGGCCCGGCATGCATGACCGACATCGTAGCAGTACGCGACGGTTGCTCCACCCATGCCGGCGAACCGCTCGGCATGGCCGAGGCATTCGGCAATGGTGCTCGGAAACTCCCGCGCCACTGGCATTGGCTCCCACAAAACATAGCGCAGCCCCGCCCGCCCGGCATGGTCTGAAAGCGCGGAGACATGATCCAACTGCTCCTCCGCCAGCGCTTGGCGGCGCGCGGGGTTGCCATAATCGGCCACGCTATAGGCGCCCATGTGCCCACCGAAGGTGTCAGCGCCGACAAGAGCGCAGAATTCGATGCCGCGCTTGTATCGTTCCAGTGCGGCCAGCCGCATCTCTCCGTCGGGATGGAGGAGCATGTTGGCGGAGTAGTCGACCAGGCCCGAAAAGACGCTGGAAATGACGATACCTTCATTTGCGCAGGCCTTGCGGATGCGTGCCGCCTGAGCCTCGACCCACGTGGCCGGACCCGAGAGGTCGACGAGATCCAGCGACAGCTGCACATCGGCGACGCGCATTTGATTTGCGATCAGCTCTGCCCAGACCTCAGGCTCGGGCCAGCGCTTCATCGCAAAGCCGTTGTTCAAGCTGAGTGTCGGCATTTGGGTCCCCTCCGTCGCGTTTGGTGTTTGCAGTCAGGTCTTCACGGGCATTGCCGCACTCACAGGTGTCAGGTGGCCGAAGCTGTAGAAGAGCGGCAGTACGGCGGCGCCGAGCGCCGCCACTTCCTGTCCGGCAGCTCCGAGGATGAGGCGAGGAACCTCGCGGCGCCGGCGCGACGACACCGAAGAGGGCAGCGGCAGGGCGCGGCGCTCCAGCTCCGCAAGAATTGCATGCGGCATGAAACCATTGACGATCACCGTCTCCGGATCGAACAGGTTTTCGAGATTGATCACGAGCAGCCGCAAGACCGTGGCGGCCTCGTCCATCCACAGGTCGAACTGCCGCTCCCCCGTGTGGAAGCGGTGCAGGAGTTCGTCATATGTCGGCGGGGTCCTGGCATAGCCAAGATGCTCGTAGGCCGCGTGGACGGAAAGATATGTCTCGGCGCAACCTTGGTTGCCACAATAGCAGCGTCTTCCATCGGGATAGACGGTCATATGGCCAATCTCGCCGGCATTCCCGAACGCGCCTCGATAGGGCTGACCGTTGATGAGTACGCCGCCGCCAAGGCCCGTTCCGACAAAGATGACGACGATATTCCGATGCTGGCGTGCTACTCCGAAGTAATGCTCACCCATCGCGGCGGCGGTAGCGTCGTTCTCCAGCGAGACCGGCAGATTCAGCCGCTCGGAGAGACGGTCGGCGACCGCCACGTCGGCCCAACCGGGCAGCACGGTCGGACCGTTGCTGGCGATCGGGTCAACTTCGAAAGGCCCCGGCATGACGACGCTGACCCCGCAGATCTGCTCAAACCGAACATTGGCATCAGCGACGAGCTTGCGCGCCGCTTCCTCAAGTGCGGCAAGTCCGGTAGGCGGAGCGGGGCTGTCGACCTGGACCATGATCTCGCCACGTCTCACGCCCGTAAGATCCAAGAGCACGCCGATCAGCCAGTTGTGGTCGAGTTGCAGGCCAATCGAATAGGCACCGTCGGGATTTATCGTGAGCAGTTTCGGCGGCTTGCCCCGCAAACCGGTGCTGACGGGGCTTTCCAGCAGCAGGGAGGCTCTGATCAACTCCTCCGCTATATTGGACGTCGTCTGCACCGAAAGCCCGGTGATCCGCGCTACGTCCGCACGCGACAGCGGCCCGTGCACCCGCAGGGTCTCGATCGCCACACGCCTGTTGTGATCTCGGGCGTTTTCGAGGTTTGCGCCGGAAAACACTCCTGCGTTGGTCAGATCCATCGGCCTCAATTTCTGAGTTCCTTCCTGCTGCGACCAGTCCGCCACTAGACTGTCACCGTCACCTTCTGCAATGCCCTCGGCGAATCCACATCAACACCGCGCTTACTCGAAACACGTTCGGCGAGAGCGTAGAAGCGCGCGATCATTGTGATCGCCTCGACTGTGCTGTTCGATGCGTCCGGCACAAGCAGGCAGTTGCGCGACGGATCGCGGGAAACGACGAAGACGCGCGCGCCCAAAGCCCGAGCCTTTTCGGCGGTGGCAAGGGCGCCGACGGACGCCTCGTCGGACGGAGCAAACAGGATGACAGGCCGCTCAGGCGTGATCAGCGCGGCAGGTCCGTGCCAAACCTCGGCCGCGCTGAAGGCCTCTGCGAAAACATAGCTCGTTTCCTTGAGCTTCAGCGCAGCCTCGCAGGCGATGGGATAGCCGGCACCGCGTCCGAGAATGAGTGCGCTCTCGCACCCGGCGAGTGCTTCTTCGGCCACGCTCCAATCCAAACGAAACGAGCGCTCCACCAGTTCGGGCAGCGCGTGCAGGGAATCGAAAAGATCCCTGTCGCCCGTCCATTCGGCTACGACGGCGGCGATCGCGACCAAGCTGCAAACGAAGCTCTTGGTCGCGGGCAGAGCGAGCTCCGGCCAGGCGCCTATCGGCAAGGCGATGTCGGAATTCTGCGCCAAGCGGGAATCCGGGCTGTTGACGAGCGAGAGCGAAAGCGCGCCCGCAGCGCGGTTGCTACTGTGGAGCGCGTTGATGTCCTCGCTGGCGCCGGATTGCGAGATCGCCCAGGACACGGCGTGTTCGAGCCGCAGCGATCGCCGGTAGATCGACGACAGCGACGGACCGACCGAGGCGACGGGAATACCCAGCCGCGTTTCGACCAAATGTTTCAGGAAGGCGGCGGCGCAGTCGGAGCTTCCGCGCGCGACGGTGATCATCACGCTTGGCGAATGCGCGCGCAGGCGGCGTCCGACCTCCCTGTAGAGTGAACTATACTGCTCAATCTGGCGTACGATGGAACTGGGGATTTCGGCGACCTCACGCTTCATCTGGGTGTCCCGGGGGAAGGCAGGCTCAGGCGGCATCGCTATCTCTCCTTTCGCCGACTTTTCTGCCCCGTCCTGCAAGCAGCCGCATGCAGCCCTTCAGGGCGGCAAAGCGGTCGGTGATCAGAAAGATGCCGACGTCTGCAAGGAAGGGCCTGCCGCGGCCCTTGCCTTCGAAGCGGCTGTGCAAGGCGCTGCCCGGCAAAAGCGGGGCCAGCTCGTTCAGCAAATCGCCGTTCAGAAAGACACCGCCACGGGCGCCCAAGGTCAGCGACGCGTTTCCCGCAACATCGCCCAGGAGGCTGAGGAACATGTCGAGCGCCTCCCGCTCGCGCGACGACGCATTCGCCAGTCCGCGTTTGACGATCTCGTAGGATGAGCCCTCCGGCATGCCATCGACACCGTCGACAACGCCCAGCGCATTGTATAGTTCGACCAGTCCGCCGCCGCACAAAACCCGCTCGGCGGACACGCGGCCGAACCGGCTGCGCAGGACCTGCCACACCGCCAACTCCCTGTCGGTATGCACCGGCAGGGTTACATAGCCGCCTTCGCCCGCAAGCACGACCGGCGCGTCAGTATCGCTGTACAACACCGTCGCGACGCCAAGTCCCGTGCCCGGGCCGATGATGAGCTGAGGCATGGATGCACGGCGCTGGGCTCCGCCGATGAGTGTGAGGCTGGTTTCGTCCAGCAGCGGAAGAGCCGAGGCCAGCGCGGCGAAATCGTTGACTGCGAGCAGTTCGTCCAGCCCCAGACGGTTCTTCGTCGCGCTGACGGAAAAGGTCCAGTCATTGTTGGTGATCTTGACTTCATCCCCCATGACCGGCGCCGCCACGCCGATGCAGGCACGCTCGACCTTGACGCCGGCATTGTCGATCGCGAAGCGCAGCGCGTCTTCAAGTGAACCGAATTCGCTGCAATGGAGCACCTGCGGCTCCGATTGGAACTGGCCCTCCACAATGGCGATGCGGGCCTTGGTTCCACCGATGTCGGCGACGAGGCTCGTCAAGACGAGGCTCCCCGCGCTACGGCCGGTACAAAATCGGTCAGGTCTTCCTTGTCGAATTCCACCGTGCGGCCTTCTTCGGCGGATTTGTAGAGCCCCATCAATATCCGCACCACTTCGACGCCGTCGCGGAAGGTCTCGAACGGCATCTCGCCCATTCGGAACGCTTCCACCATGGCGCGGTTCTCGCTCGTGTAGCCGTAGGTGCCGTGTTCATCCTCCAGGACAGGCATCAGTCCCTGTTCGGAGTTCTGCTTCTCGACAAGGTCCTCGCCGGCATCACCCTGTAGATTGCGCGAGAGGAAGAGCTTGAGTCCCGACCCCAGCGAATTGTATTCCATCGAGTACTCGGCACCTAGAACCTCGAGCTGGATGCGCAAGCCCGCGCCTACATAGGCCCAGGAGGTCGCGCACTCGATGACGACGTCGGTTCCGTCCTCGCGGGTCATGATTACGGTTCCCCGAGCGAAATCTTCCGTCGGGCGCTTGAGATAATCGACATCCGCCCCCATGCTCTTCGTCAGCGAACGGGCATAGTCCGGGCGGTTCCACTTGAGCGTGGCGATGGTGCCGTTGGCGGATTTGGGCGTGAGGGTGTCGCGGGTGGCACCCGGCGCCGTCAGAAGGAAACGGGCGACCTCCACGCTGTGGCACATCATGTCGAGCAGCACGCCACCGCCTTGCCGCTCTCCTTGCCAGAACCAGGGCTCGTGCGGGCCGGAATGTTCCTCGGTCGCTCTTGCGATATAGGGCGCGCCCGAAACGGAAGCGGCACGCTCCCAAAGAATGGCCTTACCACGGGCGACCGCGGTCGCGAAGAGCTGGTTCTCCAGATAGCCGTGTAGCAGCCCGGCTTCCTTGACCAGCGCGAGCATTTCCTCCGCTTCCCGTACGGTCCGTGCGAGGGGTTTCTCGCACGCGACCGCGCGCAGCACGCCGGGATTGGCGAGAGCAAAATCGCGGATCGCGCGCATGGTTTCCAGGCGAGCATGGTTCGGCACCAGTATCCAGACTGCGTCGATTTCGCCGGACGACAGAAGCGCGTTCAAATCAGGATAGGCGACGCATGGGCCAAGCTTCAGCTGGTTCGCCTTCGCGGCCAACGCTTCGCGCCGCGCCTTGGTCGGGCCATAGATTCCGCGCACTTCGACGTTGCGCACCGCGATGAGCGATTCCAGATGGAAATTGGCGATGAAGCCGGCGCCGACCAGGCCGATGCGCAGTGTGTTCAGTTCGTAGAGTGTATTGGGCACGATTGTCCGCCTCGTCTGCTTCAATTTTTCGGTTGAGCCAGGCGGCCCCGAAGGCGCCGCCCGGCTCTGCTCGGGAGGAGCTTACTTCGTGCCGCCCCAAACCTCGGGGTAGCCGGCCATATCCTCGCAGCCGCAGAGGGCATAATGCTGCGGAGGCATGTTGGCTTGGGTGTACTTGTCGAGCGTTTCGACGGTGATCGTCGGCTGGGGCAGGTACCAGATCGGGCCTGGAACTTTTTCTCCGCTGAGGATCTGGGTGGCCGCGATGATCGCCGTGCGCCACTGGAAGGTGGGGTAGGTGGGCGCGATCGCCGTCAGGTCCTTCTCCTGCCACTTGGCGAGGAAGTCCTGTTGGTCCTCTCCCGTGAAGATTGGGATCTCGACACCGATGTCTTCAAACGCCTCGATGGCCGCCACCGAGGTTGCGCCAGCATCCATCCAGACCGCGTCAATCTGGCCGAAGCGCTGTAGATAGTCCTCGACGATGGACTTGGCGATAGCACGGTCGTCGTTGGTGAACTCGGAGCCGATGACTTTGATCTTGGGGTTGGCCGCGAAGATCCGCTCAGCCGCCGACCAGCGCGTTTCGAGGACGTCCACGCCGGGCGAGATGCGAAGCGCCAGTACGTTGCCGCCGTCGGGCAGCGCGTCGACGATAAAGCGCGCCGCCTGGGCGCCATAGGCATAGCCACCGATCGGCGTGATGAAGGTAACGGGACATTCAGTCGCCACGCCGCGCGAGAACACGATCACCGGCAACTGAGCACAGGCACGCTCCACCGCGGGTGTCAGTGCCGCCGTCGTGTTCGGCGTCACAAGCAGGATGTCGCACTTCTTGCTGGCCAGGAGGTCGTCGATATCGGCGATCTGCTTGTCGTCCTTGCCTTCGCCGTCAGTGACGATGAAATCCTTGATGTTCGAATGCAGCTTGATCTCTTCCTGCATGGTCTTGTAACCGACGACCTGCCACGGGTTAAAGATGCCCGCGTTCGAGAAGCACACCGTCCACGGCCCGTCCTTCTTGTATTTCGAGGTGTCGCGGAAATTGTCGGCCATAGATTGCAGCCAGGGCTGGTCTCCATCGCCGATCGGCGTCGCATCCAGCATGGCGATCTGGCGGTCATGTTCGGCCTGATCGAAGAACTTATTGTCCTGCGCGAGCGCAGACATGGCCATCGACGCCGCGAAAGCGGCGGCGAGGACGCCTTTGAACGTGCGTTTCAGTGACATACCCTTCTCCTCCTTTTATTTGGCGGGATGATCCGCCGGTCGATTGCCAGAACGCGCTCTGGCTGCGCTCACTTTCTACGGGCGGAGTAAGCCACCGCGCAGATGATGATCAGTCCCTGGACGACGTCCCGCATCGGCTTGGGAAAGCCCCAGATGTTCAGCAGAGTGAACAGCGCGTGCAGCGCGAGCGCGCCCGCTATGACCGGAACTACTGATCCTCGCCCGCCAAGGAGCACCGCGCCCCCAAGCACAGCAGCGGAAATGGCCTGCAGCTCGTAGCCATTGCCCGCCGAGGTTGAGACGCCCGAAAAACCGCTGAGCAGGATTGCGGAGATTGCGGCGCTCAGGCCGGAGAACATGAAGGCCGCGATGCGGATGCCAGCGACGTTCACGCCCGAAAGCCTGGCGGCGCGGGGGTTGGCCCCGACCATGTAGAGTTGACGCCCGAAGCTGGTGCGATGCAGGACGAGCCATGCCGCGGTGCCGAACACGATGGCAACGATCAGCGCGACCGGAAAACCAAATACACTGTCGCGTCCCAGGGCGCGGAATGTGTCCGGCAGATTGCCGCGCGCCGAACCACCGGACAAGAAGAGGCCGGCTCCCCGCAGCATGAGCAGCATCCCGAGCGTCGCAATGATGGATGGCACCTTCCAGAACGAGACGACGAGCCCATTGACGGCACCGGATGCAAGACCGACAACAAGGCACAACGCGATGGCCGGATAGACGAGTTCCGGGCTGCTGTTCAGGAGCAGGGCGCAAATCAGGATCAGGAACGTCATTAACGACCCGACTGAAAGGTCGAACCCGCCGGAGACGATGACGAACAGTTGACCGACCGCCAGCACGATCAGCGGGGACGAACGACGCAACAGCTGCATCATTGGCCCGTAGTCGAGATAGATCGGGTTCGACAGCACAATAGCGGCGACGATTGCCAGCAGGATGAGATAGATCGGCTCGATTGAGCGCAGCCCGCGCAGGCGGCCGGGCAGCGTGTTTCTGGTTGAGATGATGCTCATCACGCGACCTCCTCGCTGGACCTGACCGAGTAGACGGCTACCGCAACGATGATGATCGCCCCGCGCAGCACCTGCTTGAGATAGGGGTCAATGCCGAGTTGGTTGAACAGGCTGTCGATGAAGCCGAGGATCAAGACGCCCGCCAGGGTGCCGAACACGCCGCCCCTGCCGCCGGCTAGGAGCGTTCCGCCAACGACGACGGCCGCGATCGATTCCAGGTCGTAGATTCCATCCGGGCCGACCCAAGGCGCGCCGGAGCCGAGACGGCTGGCCAGAAAGAGACCCGCGGCCGCCGCCAGCAACCCGGCGATGACGTGCGCGCTGGTGATGACCTTCGCCGTGCGGATGCCGGCAAGGCGTGCGGCCTCCTGATTGCCGCCCACAGCGTAGACGTGGGCTCCGAAGCGAGTGCGATGCAGTACGTAGCTGGCGACACCCACCAGCGACAGCAGCAGGATAATCGGCGCGGGGATGCCGAACAGCTTACCATAGGCGAGCTGCTGGTATTCGGCCGGTACCGAACCCGCGAAGTTCTGGAAGGTCGTGCTGAGAACACCCTGAATGATCAGTCCTACGCCCAGAGTGGCTATAAGCGGATTGACCTTCAGCCGCGTCACCAACAATCCGTTCACCAGCCCGATGGCCATGCCGAGAAGCAGGATCAGCGGGACGGCGACTGCGATCATCGCCGGATTCCCCTGCATGATGAAGGACGCGAGCACTGCCGCCAGGGAGATGACGAAGGCAACGGACAGGTCGATCGAGGCGACGAGAATGACAAAGGTCTGGCCGACCGCGACGATGCCGAGGGTCACCGAGCGCTCCAGCATATTCGAGAGGAACGCCCATGACATCCCGCCCGCACGGCTATGGACGCCGAGCAATGGAACGGACGCAAGCAGCATCAGCATAAACACCCAGAATACCGGCGGCACGGCCCGCAGCATGCCGCGCCAGCGGACCCGCGAGGCCCGATGGGCTGTCGAACTATGCATGAAGTTTGCCTCCAGCCTCGAGGAGAACCTCCGCCTCCGCCGCGTCGGGCGGGAACTCCGCGACGAGCGTGCCGTCCCGCATGACGAGCACGCGGTCGCTGATCCCGAGCACCTCGGGCAGTTCCGACGATAGAACGAGAATTGCTCGACCCTCGTCGGCAAGCTTGCGCAGAAGCCCGTAGATCGCCGCCTTGGCGCCGACGTCAACGCCGCGCGTCGGCTCTGCAAGGATCAGAACTTGAGCATCGGCAAGCAGCCATTTCGACAGCACCACCTTTTGCTGGTTGCCGCCGGAAAGGCTCGACGCAGGCGCCTCCGGATCGGCCGGAACGAAGGCGACGCGGTCAAATATCGCCTGAGTGTCGCGGGCTCCAGCAGGGTCGGGTCCGCCAAGCCAGCCAGCGAGAACGCGCTTGGCAAGCAAGAAATTTTCGCGGATCGGCTGCTCCAGCGCCAGCCCTTCGCTTTTGCGATCTTCCGGAACGAAGCCGATGCCGGCGCGCATCGCGTGGCCGGGCCTCTCCAGATTCAGCGGGCGGCCGTCGAGGGTCACCGAGCCTTCCCGGAAGCCGGGGCTGCCCCAGAGCGCATAAGCCAGCTCGGACCGGCCTGAACCCTTTAGGCCAAATACTCCCGTGATCTCGCCACCCCGCAGCTCGAGGTTTACGTCCGAAAGATTCTCGCCGGAGCCGCCGACGACCTTCAAGGCGCACCTGGGGTGCGGCTTTGCGCCCTTTCGTGCCGGATAATATTCATCGAGCCTCCGACCGATCATCGCGGACACGAGCTGCTCCGGGCCGACATCGGCCGTTGGGGCGGACAGCGCCTTGCGCCCGTCCTTGATGACGGTGACCTCGTCGCAGAGGTCGAAGATTTCCGCCATCCGGTGTGAGATGTAGATGATGACGAGGCCGCTCGCGCGCAGCTTTCGGATCAGGGAGAAGAGAATGCGGCAGTCGTCTTCTGCAAGTGTCGCTGTCGGCTCGTCGAAGATCAGCACGCTGGCGTCGAAGGCAACCGACCGTGCGACCTCGATCATCTGCTGGCTTGCGACGCTCAGTCTGCTCACGGGAGCGTCCGGGTCGAGATCGATCTCCAACCGCTTCAGGACCTCGGCCGTGCGGCTCCACATCGCGTCGATCTGAAGCCGCCCGCCTTTGACAAGCTCGCGCCCGGCGAAGATGTTTTCCGCAATCGTCCGGTGCGGGAACAGGTTCAGTTCCTGATGGACGATGCTGATCCCGTGCGCCTGCGCCTCGCGCGGATGGTTCATGGCGATCCGGCGCCCATCCAGCATGCATTCGCCGTCATCCGGCGAAACAGCCCCGGTTAATACCTTCATCAGGGTCGACTTGCCGGCGCCGTTCTCGCCGACAATGCCGTGAACGCGGCCGCGGAAGAAGTCGACACTGACGCTCGTCAGTGCCTGGACAGCACCATAGCTCTTGCTGATATTGCGCAGCGAAAGCCTTGGTTCGGCGCCAATCGGCGCACGAGCTTCTACAATTCCCATTTCGTGCTCCTCCACTCTTGAACGATACCGTTCTAATTTATTATGTCAAGTTGATATAATAAATGTCGCATCTGCGCGTATGCTCAAGGGGTTGCCGCCATTGGTGGTCCGTTCAGATTGGGCTTTCCCATCTCACGCTCGACCAGCAGGTGGGAGGTCCATCCTCGGTAACGAGGCCAGAGTGAACCGCCCCGGGTTTGCCGGAGGCTCCAACTTCCAAATAGGATGGAGCCATGACGAGCAAAACGACGAACAAGTTTTCCCCTGAGGTGCGCGAGCGCGCGGTGCGACTGGTATTCGATCACGAGGCTGATCACTCTTCACGCTGGACTGCCTGCCAGTCGATATCGGCAAAGATCGGCTGCTCGGCGCACACGCTGCTGGATTGGGTAAAGAGGGCCGAGATCGATGCCGGCAGGAGGGCCGGTTTGCCGACGGACACGGCCGAGAAGATAAAGGCTCTTGAGCGGGAGAACCGCGAGCTCCGGCAAGCCAATGAGATCCTGCGCAAGGCGAGCGCTTATTTTGCCCAGGCGGAGCTCGACCGCCCATACAAACGATGATCGCGTTCATTGACGATCACCGCGAGGCGCATGGGGTCGAGCCGATCTGCAAGGTGCTGCCGATCGCCCCGTCGACCTACCACGATCATGTCGCCAAGCGCGTCGATCCCTCCCGGCTGTCGGTTCGGGCAAGGCGAGACGAAGCCTTGAAGGATGATGTCCGCCGCGTGTTCGAGGCGAACTTCCGCGTCTACGGCGTTCGCAAGGTCTGGCGGCAGTTGCAGCGCGAGGGCTTCGATTTCGCCCGCTGCACGGTTGCCCGCCTGATGAAGGCCATGGGTCTCGAAGGCATCATCCGCGGCAAGCCGCTCCGCACCACGGTGAGCGACAAGACGGCACCATGCCCTCTCGATCACGTCAATCGCCAGTTCCATGCCCCGGCGCCGAACATGCTGTGGGTCTCCGACTTCACCTACGTCGCGACTTGGACGGGCTTCGTCTATGTCGCCTTCGTCATCGACACCTTTGCGAGAAGGATCGTCGGGTGGCGGGTGAGCCGGACAGCGCACGCGAGCTTCGTCCTGGACGCTCTGGAACAGGCCCTGCACGAACGGCGACCCGTTCATCGCGGCGGGCTCGTGCAGCATAGCGATAGCGGCAGCCAGTACGTCAGCATTCGATACACCGAGCGCTTGGCGGAGGCCGGCGTCGAGCCTTCGGTGGGCAGTGTCGGCGATAGCTATGACAACGCTTTCGCCGAAACGATCAACGGCCTCTACAAGGCCGAGGTGATCCATCGACGCGGACCATGGCGCTCGTTCGAGGCCGTCGAGTTCGCGACACTGGAATGGGTCGACGGGTTCAACAATCGCCGGCTGCTGGAGCCCATCGGCAACATCCCGCCGGCCGAAGCCGAGGAACGCTATTACGCCATGCTGGAAGAACCAGCCATGGCCGCGTCACTCAAACGAAACGGCCTCCGGCAAACCCGGGGCGGTTCACAGCACATCTTGGGCCTCTAAGATGCTGACGCGCTCCGAGGCTAATTGTTCAGGCGAGAGATGAACGCCTCGATCGCCTTTAGCACTTGTATTGCGCAATACAGTAGGTGCGTATTGCGCAATACGCGCTAATTCTTCTGCGGATCGTGCTCGATTGTGCGCGCGGCGATCAGCCGATCGAGTTCCTGGTGGACGCGACTGAACTGCAGGACGTTACGCGGTTCGTCCTGTCCACCGGACTGCGCTGGCACCGACTTCTGCAGGCCACGCTCGCCCAGCATTTCGTGGGTTAGCGTAGGCATGTCCTCGAAGCCGAACATCTTCATGATGAACATCTGGCCTTTCATCGCCGTGGTGAGGTCGCCAGCTGCACGGGCATCGTCGACAATACCGATCAGCTTGTGCATCTGCTCGCGGACATTGATCGCTGCGAATTCGTGGACCTTCCGAACTTGCATTTGCTGAAGTTCGGCGACCCGAGCCTTGATGCTCTCATTTGCACTCAAACGAGCAGCGTTGCCACGGTGCGCCTTGAACCCTGCACATTGATACGCTCTGTCGGTCGTGTCGCCTGCAACAAGTCGCTGGGCGAACTGCTCATGGCGTGCGTTTGGTAAAGCTGCCACTATTTCGTCCCGCACTTAGGTTGCCGTAAAAGAGACTGTTTCAGCTTCAAGGGTTTCTCCCAATAAGCCGCGTTTTCCGTTCGCCGCGTTGGTGTCCCATGGGGGTCGTTGTCCTTGGCAACTCACTTTCGGGGCACTTGGGGCACATCCGCTGGTAAAGGACGTATCGTGCGCGGGCGTGATACGTACCAATCTTGGGGAAGTGCCCCAAGTGCCCCGACGCCCTCATTGTGAGTCTCCCGGTTGGCTTTGAGTGGAGACGATCCGCAACCCGAGGTAGCCGCGTATGCCTGCCCGCTTCAGTGGTTGAATGCCTTCGCGGCTGTCGAGAATTTGCACCAGCTGCTTGCGAGTGCCGGCGACTTCACCACTTCGTTCGCACCAAGACTTCCATGAGTCGTAGAGGGAACTGCGGCTTGCGAAGCCGTCGTTGACGCATTCGACACATTCCTCCATCCAGGTCGCGATGGAGTCCTCCGCGTCGAGATAGGCTGTGGTAGCGTTGAGCACGACGGCGGGCGGGTGAAGCCCAAGCACGCGCCAGTCGCGGCATCCCTCTATCATCCAGCGCAGGATGCCCGGCCATTCGTCCTTAAGCTTGTCCGCAAGGTCAGGATCGCGCTCTTCGGTAGGGATTGTGACGGTGAATGGGATCAAGTGAAAGCGTCTGCTTATCGCCTCATCAATCGAGCGCAGGGAGGGCTTGTGATTGCCTGCGATCACCAACTTGAACTGAGGGAGGAAATCGAAGAAATCCTGCCGCATGAAGCGGGCCGAGATGATGTCGCCGCCGGTTAGTGTCTTTATGCGAGTTTCATCCCATCGCCGCCCTTCTTGCGTCTCGGTCGCCGTCACCAATCTTGCCCCGGCAAGTCCAGCGAGATCGGTTGGATGGCGGTCGATGTTGGTGGCCGTGAAGGTCTCTATGGGTGCCGTGCGGGCATAGTCACCCATGATGCCGGCGATGGTCGATAGAAATACGCTTTTTCCATTGGCGCCCGTCCCATGAAGGAAAAACAGGACGTGTTCGGCAGTCGAGCCGGTCAGGCAATAGCCGCAGACTCGCTGGAGGTAAGCGAGGAGGGCATCATCTCCGTCTGTCACAGTCTTTAGGAACTTAAGCCAGAGCGGACAGTCGCCGTCCGGCCTCACGGTTGTCGATTTCGTGAAGTAGTCACCGGCGATGGCGGGGCGGCGAGTGTCGCCATCCAGCATCACCGCCTCGCCGTTGCAGTTCAAGGCAAACAGGTTTGTGTCCCATTGATCGACGGTTGCTGCAATGGACGGATCGGAGCGAGCCATCGAGACGACAGCGGCGAAGGTCTTAGCGGAAAGGATACGACTGCGAGCGCCGTCTGGAGCAACTGCGGCTTCGTCGCGGCATAGGGCGCGACCGAAACTAAAGACTTGCAAGGTATGGTCGGGCGCCCATGCCGAGCCGTTATAAAGGAACCACCGGCCCCATTGTGCAACGTAGCGAACGTGGCCAGCGTGACGGGACGCGAAGGCAAGGGCCAGGGCTTCATCGGTGTGTGGCTTGATGGCCTGATCGCTGCTGAAGGGGATGACGTTCGCGTTGATCATGAAGCCACCCATGTGTTCGCTGTACGTAGCCGCGGCGTGCGTGTAGGGGTGGCTATATCGTCTAGGGGCTGCGGTGTTAGCGGCCACCAGGGCATCGGGTATGACTTGTGGCCGGGCTGCGCCCAGTAACGTCGGGACGCTTGGCGGGCAGCCGCCGCAGCTTCCTCGAAAAGTTTGGTTTGGGTGATATCAGTCATGGTCGGCTTCCGTCGAAGCAAACGAGTGGATCGCTTTCTCATTGTTCACGGGTGAGGATCTACATATCGCTTCGGATCCGAGCGGTAGACTTTCGATCCAAGGAACGGCATCTCTTATGAGGACGATGCTTCGTTTCCCAACCTTTCTCACCGGGATCTCACCGCAAGCCACAAGCTTGTAAAATGTGGTACGGCCGATACCTGCCCAATAACAAAACTCGGGGATGGTGAAGGCTGCCTTGTTCGACGGGATCTCAGCCCGGCTGTCCGGTCGCAGGAGCTCATTCTCGACGGGCTCGGGTGGATTGTTGTGGCCGAGTCCTACAATCCGATTGTTCTGCGTCACCGCTCACTCTCCGCTTCGTTCGCGCAGATACGTACGCGGCCAGCACAGGTCTGTGATGCGCAGAATAGAAAATTTATCGACTAGGCTATTTGGGCTCGCAAATAGAACTTTGCAGCCGCCGAGCTATAGCTTTCGGCTTATAAGGCTTGTCTGGTTGGCATTCCGCTGGAAGACGGGAGAGACCCGAAAGTATCAGTTCGACCAGACCGGATACGGACCCGTCGGCACGTTTGCCACTATAGGGGATGCCCGCGTGCTTTGCCCAAGCCCGCATAGAGCGGATCAGCTTCTTTTGAGGTTCGATCTTATCAAAGCCGAACCGTGATGGATCTTTGCTGGTATCGTCGACTTCCCGGACCGCATCTTCTGCAGCGGCAGCAATGCTTCTAAGAAATTCAGCCACGGAACTGTCCGAGTGAATTACGCGATGAGGAATTTCCCCGCGTGCTGGACTTAACATTCCTTTAGGACTGCCATATTCATTGCGTTGATCCGAAAAAAAGTGCGCCGAGGTGCAGTCGAACGGCTGTCGCCAGTATGCTCGACCGAGCAAGTCGGTTAAGACGACGCGCATCGTCTTCGAAACGTTTTCAAACAAGAAACCGGCTC
The DNA here is from genome assembly GCA_019635775.1 of Rhizobiaceae bacterium. GTDB lineage: Bacteria > Pseudomonadota > Alphaproteobacteria > Rhizobiales > Rhizobiaceae > Mesorhizobium_K. The sequence goes on from JAHBYU010000010.1 coordinate 91,054, forward strand.
GTAGGTCGGAAGCCTGCTTGTGCAAGTCCACTAAATGGGACCTAACTTCGGACAGAAGTGGTGCCCTATTCGCCGCGTACTGTGATGCAGCGAACTCGATGTACATGACCAATAAAGCCTCACGATCTTCGAAGCTGAGTTTGCGATCGAGAATCTTCTCGAACATTTGCCAGTCTTCATCACCAAAATTGATCTTGGGTCGGTTGGTGGCATCTACAATGCTGCTTCGGGGGCCGGGTCTGGGCATGTGCGTCCTTCAACCTTCAGCTGCTCAACGGCCTCGAGACGACGACCCAAGACGCAGCATGCTGGGAGCGCTGGAGATCCGTCTCCAGGTTTTGCGTTGGCGTCTACTCAACTCATTCGAGGCTTAGGTATCGACCTCTTGCTGAACTGCGTCACATTACTGGCGGTCGCGCTACCGATATAATCGGCCCAAGCCTGCATCAGCTTGCGCCGCTTCTCTACAGCGTCGGATCTACGATAAGCGCGCTCGGTCTCGTCTCCGACCTTGTGTGCGAGTGCTGCCTCGGCGACCTCGCGCGGGAATGCCGTGGCGTCGCCGCACCAGTCGCGGAAGCTGCTTCGGAAGCCATGAACAGTCACATCGGTCAGCTTCATGCGCCGGAGCAGCATCAGCATGGCCATGTCCGACAGCGGCTTGTCCTCTGTCCGTGGGAACACGTATTCACTGGTTCGATGCTCGTGCAGGGTTTTAAGCAGCTGTATCGCCGCCGTGGATAGCGGCACGGTATGCGCGGCGCCAGCCTTCATCCGTTCCCGAGGCACGTTCCACAGCTTCTCGTCAAAGTCGATCTCGGACCATTTCGCACCAAGCACCTCCCCGGAGCGGCCGACCGTGAGAATGACGAATTCAAGGGCCCGGGCTGCCAACGCCTCTGAATCACGAAGACGTCCCAAGAATGTGGGAACATCCTGATAGCGCATTGCCGGCTGGTGGCCGCGCTGCAGCTTCTGGCGCTTCGGAAGCAGGTTACGAAGATTGCCACGCCACGCGGCCGGGTTCTCACCCGATCGCCAGCCCTTCACCTTGGCGAACTCAAGGACACGCTCGATCCGTCCACGGAGGCGGGAGGCTGTTTCATTCTTGTCCAGCCATACCGGCTTGAGGACTGAAAGCACATCCTCGGTGGCGATCGTTGAGACCTTCTTTGAGCGAATCTGTGCGCAGTATGTATCCGAGAGAGTCTGGTTCCACTGATACTCATGCTTGGCGTTGCGCCATTCCGACTTGATGGAAGCGATGTATAGGTCGGCGCATTCGGCGAATGTAGGCTCAGCCTGCTTGGCTTTCTCGGCTATTGGGTCGCGGCCTTCCTCGATCGCGGTGCGGTATTCCGCGGCACGGGCACGAGCCTGAGCCAGCTTCACGGTAGGATAAGCGCCTAAGCCCATCTCACGACGCTTGCTACCCTTTGGCACCCACATGAACAGCCAGGACTTCTTTCCGGTCGGGCCAACGTTGAGGTAGAGCCCGCCGCCGTCCGAATGGCGTCCGGGCTTTTTTTCGGCCTTAACCGAAGCATCCGACATTTTGTGGAGGGTTCTGGCCATCCCCACTTCTATCCCCATTTCGAAATGGGGATGATAGCGGACGATGACGAACAGTGAAAGACAACAACAGCGCCAAGTGTCTTATTTTTTTGGGCCTCACAGGCCATTCACGAAAAATGGCGAACAATAGTTTGGTGGACCTCAGCTCCACCATCGGTCGGCGGTATCTATTTGAAATTTAAGTTTGAATTGGAACAGCGCTACGCTTTCGCCACTTTACCGTCGCGCGCATGCCTCACGGCAGCACATGTGGCTCCCAATCATCAATCAGGTCATACACGGCGGTCATATCGAGATAGCGCTCATCCAGTGCGCGACAAATATCGTTCAAATATGCGCTGCTATTGAAGCAGGTTCTGGATAACAGGAAGCAGGCGTTGCGCCACAACACGATGGCCTGCCCGGTTCATGTGCAGCCGGTCGAACCCGCGATTGTTGATGTCGTAGCAGGCACTTCCCGGTACGAGAACCGCGCCGTTGGCGATGGCGATGCGGTTCCAGCTTGCTCCGTCCAGGCCACAGAGAACCACCTTTACGCCGCGCGAGCGGAGAAGCTTCAGGATGGCTTCAACGTTTGCATCTCGCTCGGCGGGCGAAATGTCCCTTCGCTTGTCGTTGTATCCTCCTTGAACGATAGCGAGCAAAGTGCCGCGCGGTACGGCCGACTTCGCTCGCGATAACATGCCGGCTGTCGTATCGCCGCTGATCCCCCGGTTTACAACTTTGACGTCGTATCCGGACTGACGAAGGGAGTTCTCGATCAAGGCCGGGAATGCATTTCTCTTTCCAACAAACAAACCGGCGGTGTTGCTGTCCCCCAAGGCCACAATCTGGATGGGCTCCGCTTGTGCCCATGTGGCCAACGTCAACACTGAGAAGATCGCCAGCAATCCAGTGAAATGTATCATTAGGCGCGCCATGGTGCGAGTTTGTCAGGGAACACTCATCTTCTGACTAGAAGTACGAAGAAAATGCCGAGCCAGATCAACGCAGGTTGACGCGAAACGCGCATGGTCAACTCGGCGTGGGACGATATTAACTGTCGGCGACGAGCGTCACCCGAAGCCCTCAGCGTTCAAGGGCATACTGATCCATGGCACTTCAACACCTTACGCCAGAACAGAAGGCCGGCCGTCGCGAGTACTTGCGCAAATGGCGTCAGGGACAACCTTTCGTACAGGTCGTTTTCGGCGTCCTCCTGCCCGCATTGTAGAAATGCGCTTTTGCGCCGGAATTGGAAACAATGTAGCGCTATCGATGTCTGATATGAGGATAAAACGAAATAAAATCAGTATGTTATCGTTTGTTGGTGGGTGTCCGCACGTGTCCGCCAATGTCCCGCAAATTCCTGTGACCGCATTCAAACGCAAATTCAAGCATGTTAGTGAAACCGACAGGGAGTTAGACTCAACAGCGGGGCGCTGATGGCATTTGCGGGCAGAGCATATTTCTTGTGTTTTCTCACGATCGCCTGGGGGCTGATGCCCTTGGCATCGGCATTTGCGGCCAAGCGCGTTGCGCTCGTCATAGGCAATGAAGCCTACGAAACCGCCCCGCTATCCAATCCCAGAATAGACGCGGCAATAGTCGAGGCAGCTCTCGTGCAGATCGGCTTTGAGGTGACCGTTCTATTGGACGGCACCATCGACCAGTTGGAGGCAGCTCTGGCAAGCTTCGCCGAAGGTTCTGCCCGCGCCGACGTTGCTCTGTTCTATTTTGCCGGGCACGGGTTTGCCGTGAGCGATCGGGGAGGGCCGAGGAATTTTCTGATGGGCGTGGACGCTGACGTGACAAACGCTTCGGAGCGGGCGTTGCGAGCCGGCGGTCTCCCGCTAGACGATGTGATCGTGGCAATGTCGGAAAAGGCAGAAGCCACGCTGATTTTTGTTGATGCGTGTCGAAACGATCCGAGCCTGACGCGCTCGACAGGTGGAACCGGACGCAGCGCTGTCGCAATTGATCCAACCATAGGGCAAAACGTGTTCGTCGGTCTTTCGACAAGGCTGGGTTCGGTGGCCAGGGATGGTGAACGCGGAAAAGGCAGCCCGTTCGCAAGAGCGTTTGCCGCCAACATTGTAGCGCCGGGTGAAAGGGTGGACGATGTATTCACAAGAGTTCGGCTTCAGGTCCAGTCAGAGACCAAATTGGCTCAGCGTCCAGACATAGCGCGCGACGATCTCTCACAGCCTATAATCTTGCTGCCAGCCGCAAACCCTGTCGAACTTTCGGCAGTGCCCATCGAGGGTTCGGCTGGACCGTCAGAGAGAGAAAAGGCTCTGTTGGAGGAACTAGCCAGACTGGAAGCCGAACGGGTGGCTCGCCTGGAAGAAGCTGTGAGGCAGGCCAGCCTGGCGGCGGAAACCCAAGAATCCTCCGACATAAATTCGGCAGGCCTGCCGGGCAACGGCCCGACGCTGGCGTCAATTCGGATGAACGATGAATTGCTATCTGCCCTGGGGTTGCCGGAAGAGTCCTCGTGTTCTGGTGTGGGCAGTTTGAAGTCTTCCGTACACCGACGTGTCTGCACGAGATATGCGGGCACCAGCTATTCCACGTGTACCGGCAGGCTCGATTCATATGCCGCAGCCTTGGAGAGTGCCTGTCGAAGCAAGGCACCTTGGCCGCCCACGGAGATCCATACCGGCTATGTGTCCGCCGACGGCAAATCCGAGTCCAGCGACGGCATGGATGCAGACGGCAAGTTGGCTATGAAGGCGAAGATGGACGGGTGGCTGGTGGCGGCCATGGGCGATCATTCGATGAAGAGTCAATGCCGGGTAACGGACTGGCACAAGCGTGAAGCCGCCAACAACATCTGCGGGAAATATACTGGTCACGACGCCGATCAATGCCTGGCCCGACTTGATAAGATCGCTGACGAGTTTCTGTTGGCTTGCGCGGGAGAAGCTGCCTGGCCACCGGACACGTCGAGAATTGATGATCTAGTCATGCAATAGAGGCTCACGCGCGGCTTCCGAGCGATATAGCGGAGCGCTTACTCTAGTTAGAACCCGTCTGGCCCACATGGTGGGCCACGAATGAGACGACGCGCAGATCCGAATAAATCGGGCCGACGCGTGGCATCTTTCCAAAGATGCTGCGCGTCGGCCTATCAAGCCAGTAGCAAGCAGGATTACATTGGAGGCATCAGAACCTTGTCGATGACATGGATCACCCCATTGTCCGCAGCCACATCGGCAGTGACGATCTTTGACTCGTTGACCATCGCGCCGTTGTCGAGGTCGATGGTGACTTCGGCCCCCTCAACGGTGGCGGCTTTCATGCCGTCTTTCAGATCGGCTGACATCACCTTGCCGGGCACCACATGGTAGGTCAGGATTTCGACGAGCTTGGCCTTGTTTTCGGGTTTCAGCAGGTCATCGACAGTACCCGCCGGCAGAGCCGCAAAAGCATCGTCGGTAGGCGCGAAGACCGTGAATGGGCCGGCACCCTTCAGCGTCTCAACGAGACCGGCAGCCTCAACGGCAGCGACCAGCGTCTTGAAGCTTCCATTCGACGCAGCCGTATCAACAATGTCTGCGGCATAAGCAGTAGTTCCGAACAGCGACGCGCTTAGCGCCGCTGCGGTCAGCAGCTTCTTCATCTCTGTGCTTCCTTGCGTTTAGCCCGTTTGGGCGGTTGCCCACAGATTACGCGGCCAACGCAGGAGTGGATCACTCGTGTGAAAAAATCAGCGTGAACCGTTCGCGCCTGGCTTTGATGGCGCATGTTGATGAGCCACAACACGAAAGGCGCCTATGGAACCCAGACCGCGCCTATAGAGAGCCATCGCGACTGTCCAGTCGTGAAACTGCCACCGATTTACGCTGCCAATCCGCGATGTTGCCTCGATATGGCGGGAAACACTATTCATCCCTTGATGCGTTGGGTACACACGGTAAGGCCACCGACCTGGATAAATTCCGGACCAAAATGAAGATCCCGAAAGGCAAGCGACTACTCGCCATGAATTCCCGAGAGAAGGTACAGAGATCAATGGCAGCCTCTTTCGGTCCGCGTTCGCAAGTCGCATCACAGCCGGGAAGCTGGAAAATGGCGGGCTGAGGGGTATTTTCGTGGACGCGCAGTAGCCGTGAAGGCATTCCTCAGGCTTATCCTTGCGGCGGTTCTTGTTTCGGGCATCGCGGGATGCACCGGGGTGGCCTACTATGCGCAGTCGCTGGAGGGTCATGTCAAAATCATGACGGCGCGACAGAGCGTGGCAAGGCTTCTGGACGATCCTTCGGCGCCGGAAGCCCTGCGCGCGCAGATGCGGGATGCGCAGGCGATTCGGCAGTTTGCCGTCGATGAACTGGCCTTGCCCGACAATCGCAGCTATCGCAGCTATGTCGATGTCGGTCACGAGGCCGTCACCTGGGCTGTTTTCGCGGCACCGGAATTCTCGCTGAGCCTGCGCACCTGGTGCTTTCCGGTCTATGGCTGTGTTCCATACCGGGGATATTTTTCGAAGCAGGCGGCGGTGGAGTTCGCTTCGGAACTTCGGGATCAGGGGCTGGACGTCCATGTGTCGGGCGTCACCGCCTATTCGACGCTGGGTTGGTCGAGCGATCCGTTGCTGAGTACCATGTTCACTCAAGGCGAGACGGATCTCGCGGCCGTCGTCTTCCACGAACTGGCCCATCAGCGCGTCTATATCCAGGGCGATTCGGAATTCAACGAAGCGTTCGCGGTCGCGGTCGAAACAACCGGCGTTCGGAAATGGCTGCGGCTCTCCGGCGATACTGCCGGACTGCGCCGATACGAAGCAGAAAGGGCACGCCGGGAACAGTTCGTTGCGCTGGTCACGATGACGCGCGCCGAGCTGGCGCGGATTTACGAGAGTTCCGGCAGCATGGATGAAAAGCGCGCGGCCAAGACGGTGGCAATGGACAAGATGAGGACACGCTACCGGCGGATGCGCGACAACAACTGGGGCGGATATGACGGCTATGACGCCTGGTTCGATGCTCCAATCAACAACGCCAAGCTCGCAGCCGTTTCGGTCTACAGCGATCAGGTGGAGGCTTTCGTGCGCCTTTTCACGCTGTGTTCGGGCGATTATCCCCGGTTCTATGCGTCCGTCCGCAAGCTCGGGAAGCTGGAAAGAGCAGATCGACTGGAGACGCTGAAGACGACGGAGCGATGCCTCGCGGCACGTTAGGCTACGCGGCCAAAATGGTCGCGCTTCGATTCAGTCAACGCCTGTGTCGCATCTTTTCGAGCGCTACTTGCAGCCCGATATGGAATCGAGCGCAGCGGTAATGCCCTTGAGCGAGAAAGAATAGCTCGTCTTGGTGCCGCGTCCCGAGGTCGCCTGAACCTGCATGTCCGATCCGCCCTTCATCGCGGCGATCAGTTGAGGTTCCTCTGCAGCATTCTCGACCCACGCGGACTTGCCCTTGGTGAACATGGAAAACTTCTTGTTGCCGACGGTGACCGACACTTTCGAGCCTTCGCGCAGGGCATAGCCTGCAATGAACTGCGGTTCGAAGGAAACGGCCTGACCAGGCCGCTGGCTGACGAAGAAGAACATCTGGCCGTGATCGACGTTGGCGGGCTGCATCGATTTCGGCTTAGGCACGGTCAGGACGTAGCAAACCCTGCCACTCTGCGCCTGATAACTGTAAGTCGCCCAGTCACCATGTTCCGCCATCTTGCGCGCGGACTGCGCATAAGCGTGACCGGCAAATGCAACCATCGCCAGACCGGCAAAAATCGAGATCAAACCCCGCATCGTCTTCCCGTTTTCCTTCCTTGAACCTGTCGCGCCAAAATGCCGTGCTTCGGACTTCGACCCAAGCTCAGTTGGGTTCATTTTGATTTAATCTGGGTTACCAAATGATGAATCCCGCCGATATAGGGAAGATTATCACCAGCCAAGCTGCCCGCGCGACAGGGTACAGTTGTGCACTCGTCCCTCGTCAGGGTTCAAAGCCATGAAAACGGCAAGAGTTTGACCTCCAGGCCGGTGATACCCACGCGCTGCCCTCAGGCTAGCCCGAAGTGAGCGCTTCCCTCGCGGCAAGCCTGTGTGCGGGCGTCATGTGAGCCCGTACCGCGGTTATGGCAGCGGTCAGCACCGCCATGTCATCGGTAAACCCAAGGCCGAGGATGAAGTCAGGAATGGTATCGGTGGGCAACACGAAGTAGCCCAGAGCCGCCAACAGGATGGCCTTGGTACGCAAGGGCGTCTTCTTGTCCAGCGCACAGAAGTAGCCCGCAACCACCTCGTCCATGAAGGGTATGTGCCGGGCAGCGCGCTTTGCGGTGCGCCAGAACTTGTCCCGGACTTCGCCCTCTTGAGCGTCTACAGTCTCTGCGCGAAACGCGTCTGCCATCTGCTCTCATTCTCCTCACAACACGATGTGGTGAGATGGCGGTCGCGCCGCAAGGGGCGATCAACCTGCCGCATAGCGGTTCATTCGTTTTGCAAGTTCAAAGTCCAGCGTCGTCACCCCGCCTGCGTCATGGGTGTTCAGGCTGACATCGACGGTCTTGTACACATTGCTCCAGTCGGGATGGTGGTCGAGCTTTTCCGCCGCCAAGGCTACGCGAGTCATGAAGGCAAAGGCCTCGCTGAAGTTACGGAACGTGAAGCGTTTGCTGATCGACAGGCCGTCGTCGGCCAGTGCCCATCCGTCCAGCTCAGCCAGGGCTTCTTCTATCGCCGGCCTGTCCAGCCGTTCCCGTGCCATTTGCTCTCCTGTTCGAGGCAAGCTTGCAACCGCTGCCTACCGCATGATCTGCGCGGAGTCGGTAGTATCGGTCACGAAATTGGCGAGGCGCGCATCAGATCCGGTCAGAGGCCACGCTTCCTCGATGATGTATGGACCCCCGCCAACCGATTCGCGGGAAGACATCAGCACGAACCTTCCTACCCGGAACGTGGCCGCGGAGAAGTTTCCTCGCGCCGACAGATATCGCGCGACCTCGCTGGGGCTGGAATTGCGCAGGCGCGCGAGCGTCACATGCGGCGTGAACTTGCGTGGATCGGAGGGTATGCCGAGCCGCTGGCAGATGCGGTCGATCTCGCCCTGCAGCGCATTGAGGTCAGGCGAAGCCCTGGTTCCGGCATAAATGGCGTGCGGCTTCTTCGATCCGAAGGCGCCGACCCCAGACAGGGTGAGCGAGAAGGATGGGCGGCGGACACGGTCGAGCGCATTGGCTATCTCGTCGGCGACATGTCCTTCGACATCACCGATGAAGCGCAGTGTCAGGTGGTAGTTTTCAACGTCTATCCAGCGTGCGCCAGGCAGACCTCCCCGCAGGAGGGACAGAGAAAGCGCGGCATCACGTGGAATTTCGAGGGCGGTGAAAAGTCGCGGCATGGCCAGGCTCCCTTCCTCGAATCGTACTCTTGAGCTCAGCGAATCATCGATCCGGCTGGCGAGCAAGCGGTTTTTCGCAACCGCACACGGATCAGGTGCGCTGCCGTTGCGTCAGTCGCTCGACCTATTCTTCGTTGTCGGCGCTTGCTTCCGAGGGTTTGTCCGCGATGGCCTTTTCAACCATTGGAAGCGCCAGTTCGACCATGCGCTCCACGCCTGCCGCATTCGGATGCATGCCGTCTTCAAGCAGGAATGCCGGATTGGCGGCAACACCGTCGAGAAAGAACGGGTAGAGGGGAATGCCGTATTTTTCGGCAAGGTCGGGATAGATGGCGTCGAACGCCTCCCGGTAATCCTGTCCAAGATTGGGAGCTGCGAGCATGCCCGCGAGGAGCACGCCGATGTTGCGCTCCTTGAGACGGGCGATGATCGCGTCGAGATTCTTCCTGGTGATTTCGGGACCGATGCCGCGCAGCATGTCGTTCGCACCAAGTTCGAGAATCACCAGTCGGGTGCCGTCTGGCACCGACCAGTCGAGCCGCGACAGACCGCCTGCGGTTGTGTCTCCCGACACACCTGCGTTTGCAATCACGACATCGTGACCTTTTGCCCGCAGCGCCTTTTCCAGCTTTTCAGGAAAGCTGTGCCCAGCATCCAGGCCGTAACCGGCCATCAGGCTGTCGCCAAAACCTACGATTCTGTAGGGATCGGCCAAGACGGCGACAGCGGAGCCCACAAGCACAATGGCGGCCAGCAAGATGGGACGAAAAGAGAAATTGAAACCCATGTGGTAAAGCCCATATGACGAGGGACACCCTCGTCTCCTGCCTGACATATAGGATAATTTCCCGGTGACAGAACCTGCCATCCAGTTGAGGGACGTTTCGCTTACGCTCGGACAGGGCGCTTCATCGGTGCATGTGCTGAAGGGGATCAACCTCGATGTGGCACAGGGCGAGGCAACGGGTATCGTGGGTCCGTCAGGATCCGGGAAGTCGACCCTTCTGATGGTTCTTGCCGGCCTTGAACGCGTGGATTCCGGTGTCGTGCGTATCGCCGGCACCCTGATCAACGACAAGAGCGAAGACCAGATCGCCGCGTTCCGGGGACGAAACGTCGGGATCGTGTTCCAGTCTTTCCACCTCATTCCCAACATGACGGCTCTTGAAAACGTTGCGGTTCCGCTGGAGCTTGCCGGGCACGCCGATCCTTTCGCGGCAGCCGCGCGCGAGCTTGCCTCGGTGGGGCTTTCGGAGCGCACCACCCATTATCCCGGCGAACTGTCCGGCGGCGAACAGCAACGCGTGGCAATCGCGCGGGCGCTCGCGCCCGAGCCGCACATCCTCATCGCCGATGAGCCGACAGGCAACCTCGATCAGGTTACCGGACGCCAGATCGCCGACCTTCTCTTCGCCAAGGCTGCCGAACGTGGCATGACGCTGGTGCTCGTCACGCACGACCCTTCGCTGGCGGCGCGGTGCACGCGTCAGGTTTCGATGCGCTCCGGACGCATGGAACCACCAGCGTCGGAGGCCGCCTGACATGGCGGTCGACGACGTCGCATCCTCAACTGGCCGGACGGCGATGTTCACGCGGTCGCCAAGCGAGCGCGGGTCCCGATCCGCGCTGACAACGCTGCGCCTTGCGCTGCGGTTCTCCATGCGTGAGATGCGCGGCGGGCTTTCAGGCTTTGTGATCTTCATCACGTGCATCGCGCTTGGCGTCGCAGCAATCGGCGGTGTCAACTCCGTCGCGCGCTCGATTACAGCGGGTGTCGCCGAGGAAGGACAGGCGCTGCTTGGCGGCGACATGCGCTTCGAACTGAACCAGCGCGTCGCCACGGAGGCCGAGCAAGCGTTCCTGGCCAGCCTGGGTACCGTCGCGGAAAGTGCGGACATGCGCACAATGGCGCGGCTGGAAGACGGCTCGGACCAGGCGCTGGTCGAGGCGAAGGCCGTGGACAGGGCCTACCCTCTCTATGGCGAACTGATCACCGAGCCGGCCCTCCCGCAATCGGAGCTATTCGAAGCGCGCGATGGGGTTTTCGGCGCGGTTGCTCCCGAATTGCTATTCGAACGGCTTGGCATCAAGCCTGGTGCGCGGATCAAGCTCGGCACGGCTACTTTCGAATTGCGCGCGCTGCTGGTCAGCGAACCGGATGCTGCCTCCGACGGTTTCGGCTTCGCGCCGCGCCTCCTCCTGTCGCTCGACGGGCTGCAGGCATCCGGACTGATCCAGCCGGGCAGTCTGGTCGAACATGCCTACAAGATCCGCCTTGGGGAGCAGGCAAGCGAAGCAGACCTGACCCTTATCCGGGAGCGCGCCGCACAGGAGTTCCCGCAGGCTGGCTGGTCGATCCGCACCAGACTGAACGCCGCTCCGGCGCTTTCCGCCAACATCGAACGGTTCTCGCAGTTCCTGACGCTGGTCGGCCTGACTGCGCTGGTGGTTGGCGGCGTCGGCGTCGCCAACGCTGTACGCGCCTATCTGGACAGCAAGCGCGGCGTCATCGCCACCTTGAAGAGCCTCGGCGCGTCCGGCCGCTTCGTATTTGCGCTGTACCTGATCCAGATGCTGCTGGTTTCTGGCGTCGGAATCGTTCTTGGCCTGGCGCTTGGAGCGTTGATGCCCTTCGCGGCCCAGTCGGCTCTCGCGTCCGTCATTCCTGTGCCGGCAAATGTCGGCTTCTATCCTTCGGCTCTGGGGATGGCGGCGCTCTTCGGACTTCTTGTCACGCTTGCATTCTCGATACTGCCGCTCGGTTGGGCGCGGGATATACCCGCCACGGCACTTTTCCGGGAAATGGGCTTCGAGGGACGCGCCTGGCCCCGGCGTGTCTATGTCCTGTCAGCGCTGGTCATCGCGGCGCTGCTGGCAGCGCTTGCCATATGGATGGCAAACGACAGACGAATCGCCACCGTTTTTGTCGGTGCAGTCATCTTCTCGTTTATCGTTCTGCGCGGCGTTGGCTATCTCGTGCAGTGGCTGGCGCGCAGAAGCCCGCGCGTGCGTTCGGTTGCCCTCCGTCTTGCGATTGGCAACATCCATCGAACCGGCGCGCTGACGCCGTCGGTCGTTCTGTCGCTCGGCCTTGGCCTCACCCTGCTGGTAACGCTTGCGTTGATCGACGGCAATCTCAGGCGGCAGATTGCCGGGACCTTGCCGGAGCGTGCCCCGAACTTCTTCTTCGTGGATATACAGAGTGGCGAGGTAGACGATTTTTCGTCCTTCGCCACCGCCGAGGCGCCAGGTGCGAAACTGGTGCGCGTTCCGATGCTGCGGGGGCGCATCGTGCAGCTGAACGGCGTCGACGTTCAGAGTATCCAGATACCTCCGGAGGGAGCCTGGGTCCTGCGGGGCGATCGCGGCATAACCTATGCGGCCAGGGTTCCCGAAAGTTCGACGCTGGCCGAGGGCGAATGGTGGCCGGAAGACTATTCGGGCGAGCCGCTGGTCTCCTTCTCCGCGCAGGAGGCCGGCGAGATCGGGCTGAAAATCGGGGATACGATAACGGTCAACGTGCTTGGCCGCGACATTACGGCGAGGATCGCCAATCTGCGCAATGTAGAGTGGGAATCGATGTCCATCAACTTCGTCATGGTGTTCTCGCCGAATACGTTCGCTGGCGCGCCCCACAGCTGGCTTGCCACGCTGACGGTTCCTGATGCGGCCGTCGCCGACGAAGCCCGCATCCTGAACGCGGTGACGCGCAATTTCCCTGCGGTCACGACTGTTCGGGTCAAAGATGCCCTCGATGTCGTCAACCGCATTGTCGGGCAGCTGGGCACCGCCATCCGGGCGGCCGCAAGCGTCGCACTGATCGCGTCCGTGCTCGTTCTGTCGGGAGCGCTGGCGGCGGGCAACCGCGCGCGCGTCCATGATGCCGTTGTCCTCAAGACACTCGGCGCGACCCGACGGACGCTTATCACCGCATTTTCGCTCGAATACGCACTGATCGGGCTGGCGACGGCCATCTTTGCTCTTTTCGCGGGTGGTGTCGCCGCCTGGTACGTGGTGTCGCAGGTGATGCGGCTGCCATCGGTCTTCCTGCCCGAGGTTGCGGTTGGAACGGTTGTGGCCGCGTTGGTCCTGACAGTCGGGTTCGGACTCGCGGGCACGTGGCGGGTGCTTGGTCACAAAGCGGCTCCGGTCCTGCGCAACCTTTAACCGAGCCGACCAACCGGCCCTCCGGTAACGGACGTGTGATGACAAAAAGTTCATCCGCTCACAAAACGTTGCAGCCCGTTATGCTCTTGTCCTTTTCTGCGGGACACATCATATTTCCGGCAGGCATGCTGGAGCCTCGCCAGCGGCGCCTGGGCGTATGCCCGACACCCGACGAGGCAGGAGCAATGTGAGGAATCCAATGGCTGAACTCCGCAATCAGACGCGAGCCGTGCCAAACGCCGGCAGCCGCGTCGACACTTCGATCGACGAAGGCCTGCGCGCCTATATGATCAAAGTCTACAACCTGATGGCGCTTGGCCTCGCCATTACAGGCGTGGCGGCGCTCGCCACCGTGACGATGGCGACGACCAACGATCCCGCCAGCGCCGTCGCGACACTGGCCAATGGCAAGATGCTGACGAGCTTTGGCGTTGCGATCTTCGGTTCGCCGCTCAAGTGGGTGGTCATGCTCGCCCCGCTCGGCATGGTGTTTTTCCTGAGCGCACGCATCCACACTCTGTCGGTTTCGGCCGCGCAGACCATGTTCTGGGTCTTCGCCGCGCTGATGGGCCTGTCGCTGTCGTCGATCTTCCTGGTCTACACCACGCAGAGCATTGTGCAGACGTTCTTCATCACGGCAGCGGCTTTTGGCTCCCTGTCGCTTTGGGGATACACGACGCGCCGCGACCTGACGGGAATGGGCACGTTCCTGTTCATGGGCCTGATCGGCCTGATCATTGCGATGGTGGTGAACATCTTCCTGGCGTCGCCTGCCATGCAGTTCGCCATCTCGGCGATCGGCGTGCTGATCTTCGCCGGCCTGACGGCTTACGACACGCAGAAGATCAAGGAGATGTATTTCGAGGGCGACGAGGTTCTCGTTGCTGGCCGCAAGGCGATCATGGGCGCGCTGACGCTCTACCTCGACTTCATCAACCTGTTCACGTTCCTGCTGTCCTTCCTGGGCAACCGCGAGTAGCCGCCCGGCACACTCCGGATGGAAAATGACTGAAAAGGGCGGTCTGCGGATCGCCCTTTTCTTTTGCCCCGGTTGCTGATTTTCATCACTTCATGACAAGTGAACGCAATAGGGACGACATACGCATCCGGCCAGCAACGGTCGGCGACATTGGCACGATTACAGCAATTTACGCCGACGCCGTTTCGAACGGCACCGCGAGTTACGAACTTGATCCGCCAGACCGAGCGGAGATGGAAACAAGGTTTGTTGCGCTGAACCGGGGAGGTTTTCCCTACATCGTTGCCGAGAGCGATGGTCGGATACTGGGCTATGCTTATGCCGGACCGTTCCGAACCAGACCCGCCTACCGGTTCATCGTCGAGGATTCCATCTATCTGTCACCGGACGCCAGGGGCCGAGGCATTGGGCGCCTGCTGCTAGAGCAACTGGTACTCGAGGTGGAGCGACTGGGATTTCGACAGATCGTCGCCGTGATAGGCGATGGCCGTTCGGACAGCGCTTCCGTGAAGCTGCACGGAAGATGCGGCTTCCGATTCAGTGGCCGCTTGGAAGGATCAGGCTACAAGCACGGACGCTGGCTTGACACCATCTTCATGCAAAGGTCGCTCAACGGCGGTAACGCGTCCGATCCCGATCCTGACTTTCGTTCGGAGCAGGGTGTAGGCGGCGGCAGACAGCTCAGGCCTTGACCAGCCTGAGCTTGCTGTCAAACACGGTCAGCACTTTCGTCAGGTCGTGCCCACGGCGCAGGATTGTTCCGGTGGAGGAGATCACCGACCACACGCCCTGCTTTCGGGCAAGCGCCGGGGTCTTGGCGATTCTGTAGAGAGGCGTTTCGCTTGTGCGCCTGAAGACGGAGAACACAGCCCGGTCCGCCAGATGGTCGATGGCGTAGTCCCGCCACTCGTTGGCGGCCACCATGCGTCCGTATATCCTCAGGATCTGATCGAGCTCGCGCCGCTGAAACGTTACCGGCATGCCCAGCCGTTCGCGTCGCACCTCGTTCAACGGGATCAAGATCGAGGAATCGTCCGTTTCCTCCGTCCCGCCGGAACGCTCCATGCCGTCTGTCCTCATTGCAGTTCGAGACTGCCGAAGCGTGACGTTTTCGAGCAGCAATTGCAAGCCCGAGATAGATCATCCGGGCAAGCCAGCAACTTTAATCACACTCGGGTAACAGGCTGTAATAATCTGTATCCATTGGTGATGTTCGGCCACATTGCTGCCGTTTTTTATCCGCGCTGAGGCCACGATGTCCAACGACCTTAGCCCCGTTGCCTGAGACGGTTCGGTCCGGCACCGGCTCGTAAACCCCAAGCCCCCCGCCCACGGGTCTGCGTCGGATCGAACCAACCTCGGCCCAGGCAAGGGGCCGGGTGCGACAATCCCAAAATCCCAGGACCGGTGCCAGAAGCAAGCTGGCGCCGGTCTTTTATTTGGCAGGCGCCTTTTCTGCGGGCGACAATACAGCCGCACCGAGAATTGGCCCGGGCAGTCCATCCTTGCTCACAGATTGAAGCAGCACCGCGCATCCGCCCTTCTTCTCGATTTCACTCCGCGGCAGTTCGAACCGCGCAGCCTTGCCATGCCACATGCCCGCGGTCTGCACCGCCGTGACCGGATTGGCATAGGTGATGGTCCGGCCGCGATTTTCGCCACGTTCGATGACGACAGGGCGCATCGGCGCGAAATGGACAAGGACGAGATGCGCGTCGCCTTCTCCGCCAGGCACGCCGTCCGCTTCTATCACGACGCTTTCGCCAGTTTTCGTGATGTCGATATCCACCGAGAGCCCCTGGCCGGTTTGTGCCAGTTCGAACAGCGCTGCCTTGACGGCGCCCCGCTTGCCGCCCTTGACGTGGATGCGCCCGTTGATCACGGCCTGTGGGGTATAGACTTCGCGTTTCCCGAATGCTTTCCCATAGAGCTTTTGACGTTCGGTGTTCTCGGGCGTGGCGAGCGTGTCTTTCCAGCCCAGATAATCCCAGTAGTCGACGTGGTACCCGAGCGCCACCACCTCACCCTGTCTGGCAAGCTCCGCCAGCACGTCATCGGCCGGGGGGCACGAATTGCAGCCCTGGCTGGTGAACAGCTCTACCACGCCCTTGGGCTTGACTATTTCGCCAGCAAATGCGGGCGCGACATAGAAAAGCGCGGCCGCTGCTGCCAGGCGCAATACCGTTCGTCGTTTCATGGTCGTCCGATCAAGAGTATTGCCTCCCCGCCAGCGACTGCCCCCGCATCCGGCACGCGAAATCCTTGCCAGACCCACCCTACAACAGGAAGTCACGTTGCGGTGAGACATCAGCGCAAGAGGACAGGCCCACCGTCCGCCAGGAGGGTGGGCCTGTCAACGCAACCTTTCAGGCAAGCCTCAGGCTGCAAGGTCCCTCAGAACGTATTGCAGGATGCCGCCGTTCTTGAAGTACTCCAGTTCGTCGACGGTATCGATCCTGCAAAGGATGGGCACGTTCTTCACGGTCCCGTCGCCGTAGGTGATCGTCGCAGCTATCTTCTGCCGCGGACGGATCGTCTCCAGGCCATCAATGGTGACGGTCTCATCGCCCTTGAGACCGAGCGACGCCCACGACATGCCCTCCTCGAAGACGAAGGGAACGATGCCCATGCCCACGAGGTTCGAGCGATGGATGCGCTCGAAGGACTGTGCGATCACAGCACGCACGCCAAGCAGGTTGGTTCCCTTTGCGGCCCAGTCGCGCGACGAGCCGTTGCCGTATTCGACACCTGCAAAGATGACCAGCGGCACGCCCTCCTTCTTGTATTCCATCGCAGCGTCGTAGATCGACATCTCCTCCTTCGAAGGATAGTGGATCGTGTATCCGCCCTCCTTGCCGTTCTCGCCCAGCATGTGGTTGCGGATGCGGATATTGGCGAAGGTCCCGCGCATCATCACCTCGTGGTTGCCGCGCCGGGTGCCGTACTGGTTGAAGTCCGCAACGCCGACGCCGTGGTCGGTGAGATACTTGCCGGCGGGAGAAGCCGCCTTGATCGAGCCTGCCGGCGAGATGTGGTCGGTGGTGATCTTGTCTCCGAAAAGACCCAGGATGCGTGCGTTCTCTATGCCGCTGACGTCGCCGGGCTTGCGGCCCATGCCGACGAAATAGGGCGGGTTCTGCACATAGGTCGAGCTGTCGTTCCAGGTGTAGGTTTGGCCTTCGGGAGCCTGCACCGCGCGCCAGTTCTCGTCGCCCTTGAACACGTCCGCATATTTGCGCGCAAACAGTTCGCGGGTGACGTTCTCTGCGATGAACTCCTCGATTTCCTGGCTGGTAGGCCAGATTTCGCGCAGGAACACCGGCTTGCCGTCCTTGTCCTCGCCGAGTGGCTCGGTCGTCAGGTCCTTTGTCACCGTTCCGGCGAGCGCATGGGCCACGACGAGCGGCGGAGACGCGAGATAGTTTGCCTGCACATCGGGCGAGACGCGCCCTTCAAAATTCCGGTTTCCGGAGAGAACAGCCGCCGCGATCAGACCCTTGTCGTTGATGGTCTTGGAAATCGGCGCCGGGAGCGGTCCGGAGTTGCCGATACAGGTCGTGCAGCCGAAGCCGACCAGATTGAAGCCGATCTGGTCGAGTTCCTTCTGCAGGCCCGATTTTTCCAGATATTCGGCAACGACCTGCGATCCCGGGGCAAGCGACGTCTTCACCCAAGGCTTCTGCTTCAGGCCTCGCCTGTTGGCGTTGCGCGCGAGCAAGCCGGCCCCGATCAGGACCGATGGGTTGGACGTGTTGGTGCAGGACGTGATCGCCGCGATCACGACGTCGCCGTGGCCGATATCGAAATCGGTTCCCTCGACGGCGTAGCGCCGGGCGAGATCGACTGTCTTCTTGTATTCGCCCTCCAGCGCCGTCGCGAAACCGGAGGCAATGTCCTCGAGGGCGACGCGTCCCTCGGGCCGCTTGGGGCCGGCCATCGAAGGAACGACGGTCGAGAGGTCGAGATCCAGCGTGTCGGTGAACACGGGTTCGGCCGAATCCTTGTCGCGCCACATGCCCTGCGCCCTGCAATAGGCCTCGACCAGGGCAATGCGGTTTTCGGCACGGCCGGACATGGTGAGGTAGCGGATCGTCTCTGAGTCGACCGGGAAGAAGCCGCAGGTCGCGCCGTATTCGGGCGCCATGTTGCCGATGGTGGCGCGGTCGGCCAACGTCATGTTGGAAAGGCCGGGCCCGAAGAACTCGACGAACTTGCCCACCACGCCCTTCTTGCGCAGCATCTGCGTGACGGTCAGGACGAGATCGGTCGCCGTCACACCTTCCTTCAGTTTGCCGGTGAGGCGGAAGCCGATCACCTCGGGCAGGAGCATGGATACGGGCTGGCCGAGCATGGCGGCCTCCGCTTCGATGCCGCCCACGCCCCATCCGAGTACGCCCAGGCCGTTCACCATCGTGGTGTGCGAGTCGGTGCCGACGCAGGTATCCGGATAGGCGATGATGTCGCCGTCCTCCCCAGTCCGGGTCCAGACCGTCTGCGCGAGATATTCGAGATTGACCTGATGGCAGATGCCGGTTCCGGGTGGTACCACGCGGAAATTGCGGAAGGCCTGCTGGCCCCATTTCAGGAAGTTGTAGCGCTCCTGGTTGCGCTGGTATTCCAGTTCAACGTTGCGGGCGAACGCGAGCGGTGTTCCGAATTCATCGACGATGACCGAATGGTCGATGACGAGATCGACCGGAACCAGCGGGTTGATCTTTTGCGGGTCGCCGCCAAGCGACGCCATCGCGTCGCGCATTGCCGCGAGGTCGACAACCGCAGGCACGCCGGTGAAATCCTGCATCAGCACGCGCGCGGGACGGTATGCGATCTCGACGCCGGCCTTGCCCTTGTCGGTCAGCCAGCCAGCCACGGCCTGGATGGACTCTTTCGTGACGGAGCGGCCGTCTTCGTTGCGCAGTAGGTTCTCCAACAGAACCTTCATCGAGTAGGGGAGTTGGCTGATACCGGTAAGGCCGTTCTTCTCGGCTTCAATCAGGTCGTAATAAATGTATTCGGCGCTGCCGACATTGAGCGTGCGGCGGCAATTGAAACTGTCGGGAGATTTGGACACGTGCGATCCCATCCTGGTCTGTTCGGCCTCGTGGGAACGGACTCCGATGGCATGCTCATCACGCGCAAAGGTGCGGGTACGGCCATTTCCGCTGTCCGCTCCCGGCGCCCGGGCCGTTGGGACGGCTCAAACGCTAGTCCGGCGCAATAAAGGTTGCCTTCCCCGACCGCTGGGGTTGGTATTCCGGATATAGAGAAACTTCTGGAATAGTTCTAGATACACTTACAGCTATTTTGTTGCGCCGCACCCATGCGGCATCGGGATTGCGTCTGGGGAGTTTCATGCGGCTTGTCGCCGAAAATCTTGGGGGCGAACGCGGCGGACGAACCGTCTTTTCCGGCATCGATTTCGCCGTCCAGGAGGGCGAGGCCACCGTGATCACCGGGCCGAACGGAGCCGGCAAGTCCACGCTGCTGCGTGTCGTCGCCGGACTTCTTCCTGCCACAAGCGGGCAGGTGAGGTTCGAAAACGGAGGCGAAGCGTTCCCGACCCCCGCCGCAGCCGCTCATTTCCTGGCCCACCTAAACGCGATGAAGCCTGTCCTCACCGTGGCTGAAAACCTGTCGTTCTGGGCCCAGTTCCAAGGCGCGGACAACGATGTCGAAACCGCTCTGGCAAGGGTGGGCCTTCAGGCTGTCGCCCATCTACCGTTCGGCTACCTTTCAACCGGGCAACGCCGTCGGGCATCCGTCGCAAGGATGCTCGTCTCAAGCCGGCCGTTATGGCTTCTCGATGAGCCCACCACGGGGATGGATGCTGATTCGGTCGGGCAGTTTTCGATCCTGATGAAAGAGCATCTTGCAGGCGGCGGGATGATCCTTGCCGCCACGCATCTGCCGCTCGGACTGGGTGACGCCGCCGAACTTCGCATGACCGCGTCCACGATGGATGCGGCAGAGGTGTCGGCCTGATGCTGGCTCTTTATATGCGCGAGATGAAGCTGGCCAGCCGGGCCGGCGGAAGCGCACTGACTGGCGTGCTGTTCTTTCTGGCGGTTGTAGCCGCCATGCCCTTCGCACTGGGTCCGGATATCGGTCTGCTGGCGCGCATCGGCCCCGCGGTGCTGTGGGTCGGCGCCCTGCTGGCGTCTCTCCTGTGCCTCGACCGCCTCTTCCAGGCCGACCGAGACGACGGCTCGCTCGATCTTCTGGTGATGGCGCGTGACCGTCACATGCTGCCCATCGTCGTCCTTGTGAAATGCCTTGCTCACTGGACGGCGGGTATCCTGCCTCTGGTGATCGCCTCGCCCCTTCTCGGGCTCATCCTCAACATGGACCCCCTTGCGATCGGTGCGACCGCACTGACGCTTCTCATAGGCACACCCGCCATCGCCTTCGTGGGCGCCGCGGGGGCGGCTGTGGCGGTGGGATTGCCGCGCGGCGGAGTGCTCGTTTCGGTGCTCGTACTGCCGCTCGTCATTCCGGTTCTGGTCTTTGGCGTCTCCGCCAGCTATGCAGCCGTCAACGAGCCGGATCCATTTCTACCGCCCTTCCTAATCCTGACCGCGCTGACACTTTTCCTCGCCGTAATCGGGCCGGCGGCGGCGGCTCTCGCCCTGCGCTACCCGGCGGATTGATGAGCGAGGCCTGTGATCGAGGCGATGTGAAGAGCGCCTGATTGCCGTCCGGATTGGCAAGCTATATTAGCCCCTGAAGAACAGGCAGCCGATGTCAACGCACGACCTTTATGTAACCGTCGCCTACGGCGTTTCAGCACTCGCCCTTGCCGGGCTTGTCGCATGGGTTCTGATCGACCTGCGCGGACGCCGCCGCGAAATGGCCGAACTGGAAGCAAGGGGCATTCGGCGGCGTTCCGAGCGCTCGGATATCGCTGGATGACGATCGACGTTCCTTCACGACGACCTCGTCGTCTACTGCTTCTCCTGCCGCTCGTGATCTTTCTCGGGCTAGCGGCGCTTTTCCTGATGCAACTCCTGTCAGGACGCGACGTTGCCGAGATACCGTCGGCGCTGATCGGCCAGCAGGCCCCGCAGACGAAGCTGCCTGCGCTCGAAGGCCTGCAGGTTCCGGCGCTGGACAGCGCCGACTTTGCCGGCCGAGTGACGCTTTTGAACGTCTGGGCTTCCTGGTGCGCACCCTGCAGGGAAGAGCATCCGCGGCTTCTTGCCCTGTCGCAGGACAAGCGTTTCGTCATCGCCGGACTGAACTACAAGGACTCGCCCGAAAATGCGCGCCGGTTCCTCGGAAGCCTCGGCAACCCGTACGGCGCAGTCGGCGTGGACAGTTCAGGACGAGCGGCGATCGATTGGGGGGTCTATGGAGTACCGGAGACGTTCCTCATCGGGAAGAACGGTACCATCCTCTACAAGCATGTCGGTCCGCTCAGCGAGCAGGCTGTCCGGGACAAACTGCTTCCGGAAATAGAAAAGGCGCTTGCGGCCGGTTGACCGGAGCGCCCTATTTCAGGGACTGAGCCAGCGAGGTCAGCCGTAAATCTTCTTGTATGCGTGGCGCAGCATTTCGCCGCGATCTGCGCGGAGATCGGCGAGATCACGCGAGCTCAGGCTGGCGATCTCATTTGCGACGCGGTTGAATTCGCGACGCTTCTCGATGCGGTTTTGCGCATAGGAAATGAGGTTCTGGATCATGGTGAGGCTCCTTCTTTGGCCGCTCCCCATTGGCGGCTGATCGTTGGTTCCTCCCTGACATTTCCAAGATAGTGCGTCGCCTGTCCCTCGCAACAGGGAATGTTGCATTGCAGCAATGCAGGTGACGCATGACGCGTTAACCAGCGGTAACTTGTTCTCCGGGGTCGTTGAACTGTCGAGCTATCCCTTAGGGTTTTGCCCGACGACCCGGCGTGTAAAGAGGATGCACACGGTTAGCAGGATGAGGATCACGGAAATCGCCGCGATAGACGGGTCGATGTTGTCGCGCAGGCCCATCCACATGAGGCGCGGCAGGGTGATCGCGTTGACGCTGGTGATGAAGAGCGTCACGCCGATCTCCTCCCATGACAGCACGAAGGAAAGGAGCGCGGCAGTCGCAATGCCGAACTTGATATTGGGCATGATGACCTTGGTCGCACGGTCCCACACGCTGGCGCCCAGGCCCCGCGCGGCCAGATCGATGCGCCGGTCGACCTGGCTCAGCGCGACAAGGATCAGCACGGTGGCGAAAGGCACAGTCATGATCGAATGCGCCATCGCGACACCAAGCCATGTGTCGTAGCCGAACCAGGGGATGACACCCGAAAGCGAGGTCAGAAGAAAATAGATCGTTATGGCCGACACGACCGGCGGAACGACCATCGGCAGGAGGACGAAGCCGATCAGTAGGGCGGTGAACCGCGGCTGGAACATCCAGACGCCGAGACTGAACGACAGGGCGAGCAGCGTTGAGAATGCGCTGCTCACGATACCGATGCGAATGGAAAGCAGGATGCTGTCGATCCAGCGCGGGTCCTCGATCAATGCGCGGTAGTGGCGAAGCGACAGTTCGCCTGACGGCATCGCCAGCATGCGGGTCGGCGTGAATGAAACCGGCACGACCGCGAGCAGGGGCATGAGCAGGAAAAGCGCCACCAGGGTTGCGGCGATCAGCGAAACAGGACCGGGGCGGTAGGTCGGCATCAGAAGGCCCCCTACACCAGTTGCTTCGGCCGCACGTAGCGGAAGAGCAAGGCCATCAGCAGGCCAACGAAGAGGACGAGAACGACGCTGATCGCTGCGCCCAAGCCCCAGTCGGGACTTTGGAAAATGCGCAGATAGACGAGCTCCGCGACCATCACGCTGCGGCCGCCGCCGAGGATCGCGGGCGTCACGAAGAATCCGAGCGCGAAAACGAAGACGATCAGCGCGGAACCGATGATGCCAGAAGCCGTCATAGGCACAAAAACGGTCCAGAAGGTCCGTGTACGGCTTGCTCCCAGCCCTCGCGCCGCAAGAAGCACGCGGTCGTCAAGGCTGCGCATTGCCGACGCCAGCGGGAACACCGCGAAGGGGATGAGGAAATGCGTCATGCCGATGATGACGCCGAGTTCGTTGCGCACCAGCGCCAGCGGCTCTGAGATGATGCCCGCCGATTGTAGCCAGGTGTTGATCAGTCCCCGATTGGACAAAAGCGCGACCCAGCCGAAGGCGCGCGTGAGAACCGATATCCAGAATGGAACGAGGATGCAGAATTCGGCCAGCATGCGCTGGGTGGGCGTGCCGCGAACCCAGACGACCGCGATGGCATAGGCTCCGATGACCGAGGCGAGGGTCACGGCTATGCAGATGCGCATCGTGCGCAGGAAAACCGACTGCACCAGCGGATCGGCAACAAGCGTTCGATACTGCCCGAAACCCGGTTCGGGCAGCGTGAAGCTCCATTTCACGACTCCCAGGAACGGCCACGCATAGGCGACGGCAAGGAAAAGCAGGAGTGGCGCAATCGTCAGCGCCGCTCCTGTCCTGTTCGAGAGATGCCGTGTCATCCCCGGCCGTTGCTCAGGCCGAGATGATCTTGGTGTATTCGTCCAGGGCCGCGCCGTAGTTTTCTGCGTACCATGGCATGTCCAGCGCGATCTGCTTGACCATGTTGGAAGGGTCGACCGGATTGATGCGCTTCCTGTCGTCAGGGATGAGCGCGTCCGCTGCGGGGTTCGCTGGTCCCTGTCCGAGCTTGTCGAACATGATGATCTGCCGTTCCGGATCCTGGGCGCTGGCGATGAACTTCATCGCGGCTTCCTTGCCGCCTGGATTGCCCTTCAGCACAGCCAGCGCGCCGGGCGAAATGAGGCCCTGATCCCAGATGAACTTGATCCTGCCGCCGGAATCCTGTTCGATCAGCGAGGCACGGGTCGACCAGACGATCGCCATCGAGGCTTCGCCATCGAGCAGGACGCTCTGGCTTTCCGCCCCACCGCCCCAATAGGCGATGACATTGTCCTTGAAGGCGGCGATCTTTTCGTGCGCGCGCTTCAGGTCGAGCGGGTAGAGTTCGGTCGGAGCAACACCGTCTGCGAGCAGAGCCGCCTCCCAGCTCGATACGCCCCACTTGTAAAGCGACCGTTTGCCAGGGAATTTCTCGACATCGAAGAAATCCTTCATCCCGGTCGGCGCGTTGTCTCCATATTTCTCCGAGTCATACGCGATGACGTAGGAGAAGAAGTAGGTCGAGGCAGCGTAGTCCCATCCGAAGCCTGGGCGGAACTTCGACTTGTCGACGATCGTGTAGTCGATCGGCTCGAGCATGCCTTTCTCGCCAAGGGTGATCGCGGAGAAGGGATCGACGTCGACCAGATCCCATGTCGGGGCACCGCTCTTGTACTGGGCTTCGATCGCACCCTCGGTCGGGCCGGAACCGTCCATCTTCACGACGATGCCGGTTTCCTTCGTGAAGGGCTGGCCATAGGCAGCGTCATAGGCGGTTATGGCGTCGCCACCCCAGTTGACCAGGACAAGTTCCTTCGCCTGAGCGAACGCGTTGCCTGAGCGCAGCAGCAACGGCGTGCCGGCCAGCAGCAGCGCAGAAAGTTGCGTGAACTGCCTGCGCGAAATCTCGCCACGTGCGGTCCTGCCGACCAGCGACTGCATTTCCTGTTTCTTCATATCGTTTGTCATTTCAGTTCCCCTTGTTGTTGGAGTTGATTTGATAAGCATCGCTATCGTGCGAGCAGGATACCCCTTTCAGCCGGCCATGTGAGCCAGACCTGATTGCCGGAGCCGGAAACCCTGGCGGCCATCTCATTGGGCACGGAAACGCTGAGCCTCGTGCCCTGCCTGGTCGAAAGGTCGAGCTTGGTCATCGAACCAAGATAGGTCGCAGCCGTAGTGGTCGCGGCAATGCCGTTCTCGCCTGGTGCCGACTCTGTTCTGATTGTCATGTGCTCCGGCCGCACCGCCAGGAATGCGTCTCCGCTCACATCGTGCCTGCCGCGCAGGCTTATCGTCTGGTCTTCGTAGACCCCTGTCGTCGAACCGTTGTCCGGCCGGACATTGGTCAAAGGAAGCATGTTGATCTCACCGAGGAACTCGGCGACGAAGCGGCTCTCCGGGCGATCGTAGACATCCTGCGGCGTGCCGACCTGCAGCAGCTCGCCGTGGTTGAAGATGGCGATGCGCGATGCAAGCGCCAGCGCCTCGCTCTGGTCGTGGGTGACGAAGACGAAGGTCGTGCCGGTTTCCTCATGGAGGCGCTTCACTTCATCCTGCATCTGTCCGCGCAGGCTCTTGTCGAGCGCCGAGAAGGGTTCGTCCAGCAGCAGCACGCCGGGCTCAAACACCAGCGCCCTCGCCAGGGCGACGCGCTGCTGCTGGCCGCCCGACAACTGTGAGGGAAGCTTGTGTTCATGCCCCTTGAGGCCGACCCGCTCCACCATGTCGGTGACGCGTCGCTTTATGTCGGCGCCCGCCATCTTCCTGACTTTAAGTGGAAAGGCGATGTTCGCCTCCACGCTCATGTGCGGAAAGAGTGCGTAGCCCTGAAAAACCATGCCGGCCGACCGGAGCTCCGCCGGCCTGTCGGTGATGTCCACGCCATCGCTGAACAGGCGTCCTGCGCTTGGCGGCAGGAAGCCCGCCAGGATCATGAGGAAGGTTGTCTTGCCAGAACCGGAAGGGCCAAGAAGCGCGAGGAACTCGCCCCTGCCGATATCAAGCGTCAGGTCATGTAGCGCCCGAAACGTTCCGAAGTTCCGGCCGATTCCGATTGCCTTGATTTCCGCGGCCCGCCCAGGCTGATGCATCCGGCCATCCCTGACTGTCCCTCAAAATCGTAGGCAGGCTTTCCGGCCATCGCAACCGAATAGTTTTCGCCCGTCCGGCAAATTTTATTCACCACTGGATGTGCGGGCGTAAGCCTTGCCGGCTTTGCTGTCGGCCAGGCGTGCGCGTAGCCACGCGGAAAATGCCAGCGCGACCGGGTGCTCAGCCTTCGCCCATTCCTTAACCAGGAAGTAGGACCGGGGCGACTTGATCGCGATGTCGAACGGCCGGACGAGCCGCCCTTCATCGAGAGCCTTGCGGCTTGTCAGTTCGTCGCCCATGGCGATCCCCTGGCCGGCGATGGCGGACGAAAAAACAAGGTTCATGTCCGAGAACATGATGCCGGATTCCGCATCGGTGTTCTCCACTCCCGTCGCCGCGAACCAGCGCGACCAGTCCTCGTGGTCGCCAAGGTGCAGCAGGTTTGCGCGCAGCACGTCCCTCGGCCTTGCCAGTCCTCCAAGCCTGTTCAGCAGGCTCGGACTGCAAAGCGGTGTGAACTCGATGTCGCAAAGAAGCTCGACGGAATGGTTGGGCCAGTGGCCAAGGCCAAAGGAGATGTAGATGTCGGCATCGCCGCTGGAGACGTCATCCAGCCTGCGCGGCGTCACGACGTGAAGCGCGACATCCGGATATGCCTCCTTGAACCCGGCGATGTGCGTGCAAAGCCAGAGCGATGCAAATCCGGGCGTGCAACTGATGCTGAGCGTTCCGCCAAGCCCGTTGCCGGACTGCTGGTCCGCCGCGTCGCCGAGGAGAGTCAGCGCCTTGCGCACGTCCAACGCATAGCGGCGGCCGCGCGGCGTCAGCATTATGCCCTTGCCCATGCGCTGCAACAGGTCGAAGCCGAGGTCGCGTTCCAGCAGCCTTAGCTGGTGGCTGACGGCGCTTCGGGTCAGGTTGAGTTCGTCGGCTGCGCGCCAGACACTGCCGTGACGCGCGAAACTGTCGAGTGCCCGTAAAGCCTGTGTGGAAGGTATTCGCAGTTCGGGATCTCCTCAGGTGAATGGAATTTGCATGAGGTCGGAAAACATATCACTTTTTGTCTCACGGGTTCACTGCTTTCCTGCCGCGGAAGGAAATGTCGATGACGCTGGCGCAGGAAACCGCTTTCGCTCATGTCGATCAGGCCGGACCCGCGTTGTCCGCCTGGACCCGAACCATATTCGATTTCGGAGAAACGGCCTGGCGCGAATACCAGTCAGCCGCCTGGTACGTGGATATCTTACGGCGAGAGGGCTTCTCGGTTGAGGAAGGCTCGGGCGGCATGGCGACGGCCTTCTGTGCTCACTGGACGAACGGAAGCGGACCGACCATCGGCCTTTATGCCGAGTATGATGCAGTGCCCGGCAATTGCCAAGATGCCGCGACCGTCCAGCGGCCCCGACCCGGATTGAACGAGCACGCCGGCGGCCATACCGATCCGCATTCGGCCCTGGGTATTTCAAGTCTTGGCGCCTTGCTGGCCACCAAGGCGGCGATGGAGAGGCACGGCCTTGCCGGCACGCTCCGCTTCACCGGCGAGCCGGCCGAGAAGGTTCGCGGTTCCAAGCCGATCCACGCGGCCAAAGGCTACTATGACGGGTTGGACGGTATGATCTCGTTCCACCCCTTCTACATGCTGCCGCTTTGCAACACGGTGCGCTGGGACACGCATTGCGGCGCCGCCTACTCGATGATCTATCGTTTCGTCTGCGACAGCCCGCAGGACTGGCTGAAGGCGAGCGGCGATGGCGCGCCGATCCCGCAATCGCACTCTGCGGTCCGGGCGCCCGGCGCCAACGATGCGCTGATGATGATGTACATGGCGTCGAAGGCGCTGCGCGATTCCATGTTGTCGCACCAGGGCGGCTGGTCGATCAGCGAGGCCATCCTCACGGCGGGCCAGGCTACCGCGGACAATCTTCCCGCGGGGCTCGCTGAAATCCAGTACATGATCCGCGTGCCGACCGTCGCGATGGCCGAACAGGCGACTGCGGTTCTCGACGCCAATGCCGAGTCGGCGGCGCGCGTGGCGGGCTGCCGGCACGAGAGGCACTGGGTCTGCAAGTCGCGGCCGGGGCTTGCAAACCATGCGATGGCTCGCGTCGCATGGGAGGCGTTGCAGAGTGTCGGACCGCCGCGCTGGAACGAAGCCGCAAAGGCGACCGCGCGCGACATCCAGAAAAACCTCGGCCTTGAACCGATGCCCGAGCCGTTCCTTGACGAATGCGAGAGGCTGATCTCGCCGGAGCAGGCGGAGGCTATCCTGCGGCGCGACCTGCCGCCATCCCAGCTCAACTCGACGTCCGATGACTACACCGACATGACGTGGCATGCGCCGACCGCGCGCATCTATGTCGCCCGTCCCGCACTGAAGGCGGCGGCCGGCTTCACCTACCCATCATGGGTGATGAATGCGCTCGGGGGCATTTCCGAAACGATCGATCCGATGGTCGTCTGCGCGGCCAAGACGATCGCGGCCGCTGCATTGCGCCTGATCGAGGATTCCGCCGCGCGAGACGCGGCTCGGCGTGAGTTCGTCGAGCGCACCGGCGGCGGCGTCGGCGGCGAAAAATGGACCGCGCCGCTCTGCGACTATGAACCGCCCATCCATTTCCGTTGGCCGGAATACGTCACCACGCCGCGAGGCCGCGACTGGTGGATTCCGTCCGTTCCTGCCGCCTGAACCGAGGAGCAAGCCATGACCCGCCACGAAACCATTTCCGTCGAACCGTTTTCGCTTCAGCGCCGCAATCCGGCGGGCGGCACAGCGCCCCTGGCCGGCTGGGGCTTCCAGAACGAAACCGATCCGCTGACCGACGTGCTGCTCGGCTCCCCTGCTTTCCTGCGCCACCTCGCGACCAGCTCGCTGTCGCGCAAGCATCTGCGTGAGAATCCCTGCAACATCCAGACCGCGCAGGCGCAGCACAAGGATCTCGTCGCCGCCTATGAGAATTTCGGGGTGAACATCCACTGGCACGAGCCGACGCCCGAACTACCGATGCAGGTCTATTCGCGCGATTCCAGCGTCATGACGCCCTACGGCGCGATCATCACGGCAATGAGCCAGTGGTGGCGGCGCGGCGAGAACTACGCGGCCATCCGCACGTACGAAAAACTCGGTATTCCGATCTACGACATGGTGACGGCCGGCACCTTCGAGGGCGGTGACTTCAACGTCATCGAGGAAGGCGTCGTGCTGATCGGCTGCGGCGGAGCACGCACGCAGGAGGAAGGTGCAAGGCAGGTGAAGGAATGGTTCGACAAGGAAGGCTGGGAAACGCGGCTCGCCTTCATCGACGAATACTACGTGCACATCGACCTGATGGTCGTGCCGATTGCGCCGAAGCTTACAGCCGTCTGCCTTGCCTGCACCGAGCCTGGCATTGTCGACTGGCTGAAAGGCAAGGGCCACGAGATCATAGACGTGCCGTTCCAGGACACGATGGCACTCGGTTGCAACTTCATGTCTCTCGGCAAGGATCGCGTCATTGCGCCGACATCGTCAAAGACTCTGGTTGGCCAGTTGAAGGCTCGTGGCTTCGAGGTTGCCGAGGTCGACACGGCCGAAATTTCGAAGACCGGAGGCGGAATCCACTGCATGGCGCAGGCGCTCAAGCGAGTCCCTGCATAAGGCAGCGACCTTGGCGGCGTCGCCTGGCTTCGCCTTGAGGCGATAATTGCGGCTAGGCGACCCGCCTCAGCGGCGCGGCTTGCTTGGTTGCGCTTGCCGCTAGAACCGTATTTCGCATCGCGTCCAGGCTGAGCCCGTTGAAAACCGACACCATGGCGTTGGCGATTTCGCTGTCCACGACACTCCACCGACCGCCTTCGTACTCCTGAACCATAACCTTGCCTCCTTCGAGGCGATAACTCGGATACTGCTGCACGACCCGGGCTCCCACGGTTACAAGACACTAAACGTCCACAATGCTCCGCATGTACCCAACGGTATGTAACCGAGCGGCAACACCATTAACCAAACCGGTCTGCGTGCAGGCTTTTCCACAGCTAGATTCGATTGCGTCGCCGCAATCCGCATTGGCGGAATGCGCCACCCGGCCCTTGGCCTGCCAGTGGCCAGTGGCTAGAGTTGAAAAGTGGCTCGGTCGAGAAGCCCCGGAGGAAAAGTGAAAACCAAAAAACTGATCAATGATGGCGCGCACGCCGTCGATGAAATGCTGGTTGGCGTACTGGCCGCCCATGGACGCCATCTGTATGCGGTGGAGGGCACGCCGCGCGCCATCGTCGCGAAGGACGGGCCGCGTCGGGGCAAGGTAGGGCTGGTCATCGGAGGCGGCTCGGGACATGAACCGGCCTTCCTCGGATTCGTCGGCAAGGGACTTGCGGACGCTTGTGCCGTTGGCAATGTGTTCGCTTCCCCGCCACCTGACCCGATCATCGAATGCGCCAAGGCGGCAAGTGGGGATGCCGGTGTGCTTTTCATGTACGGCAACTACGCCGGCGATGTGATGAACTTCGACATGGCGGCCGAAATGCTTGCCATGGACGACATCGAGGCCCGAACTGTCCTGACCACGGATGACGTGGCTTCCGCGCCGCTCGACCAGAAGCAGAAGCGCCGTGGTGTCGCCGGTAACTTCTTCATATTCAAGGCGGCGGGAGCGGCCTGCGATCGCATGCTCTCCTTCGACGAGTGCGAACGCATTGCCCGCAAGGCCAACGACCATACCTACACGATGGGCGTGGCGCTTGCGCCGTGCTCGCTGCCACAGACGCTGAGGCCCAATTTCGACATCGGCGCCGACGAGATGGAGATCGGCATGGGCATACACGGCGAACCTGGCGTTCAGCGTGGGACGCTGCAGCCGGCCGACGAGGTCGTCGACGAAATGCTGGATCGCATCCTGGTCGAGATGTCGCCGTCGCGCGGCGACAAGGTCGCGGTTCTGGTGAATTCGCTCGGATCCACGCCGCTGATGGAACTCTACATCATGAACAGGCGTCTGGCGCAGCGTCTCTCCGACATCGGCGTGGACGTCCACGCAACATGGGTCGGCAACTACTGCACATCGCTGGAAATGGCGGGTGCTTCGATCACGCTCCATCATCTCGACGGGGAACTGCAGGCGATGCTTGATCATCCCTGCGATTGCGCCATGTTCCGGGCGGGGTGAGAAAGCATGACCATCGAGACATTATCGTTGAAAACCATGTTCGCGGCTGTCGCCGCGGCGATTGCGGCCGACCGTGACAGGCTTTGCGCGCTGGATGGCGTGATCGGCGATGCCGATCATGGAATCGCTATGGAACTGGGCTTCAATGCCGCGCGAGATGCAGTTGCCGGGCTCGGTGAGGATGCCGACCCGACGCTTATTTTCAATACCGCTGCAAAATCGTTCCTCAACGCCGTCGGAGCCTCGTCCGGCCCGCTTTACGCCACCGCCTTCATGCGTGCGGGCGCTGCCGTGAAAGGCAAGCCATCCCTGTCTGACGCGGATTTCGTGGCCGCCTTCCAAGCGATGGCGCAGGGCATTCGCGACAGGGGCAAGGCCGAGCCGGGCGAAAAGACCATGGTGGACGCCTGGGCGCCAGCGGCGGAAGCTGCGGGTCAGGCGATCGCCGGTGGTGCGAACGCAGCCGATGCAATTGCTGCGGCCGCGGCTGCTGCGGCAAAGGGCGCGGAGGCAACCAGCGGAATGATCGCTGCCAAGGGACGGTCTTCACGTCTGGGCGAGCGGGCGGTGGGTCATGTCGATCCCGGTGCCGCTTCGGCGGCGACCGTCATTGGTGCCATGGCCGACAGCTTGAGGACGTCAGCTACCGCTTGATCGCCAGGACCGGATCGCCGCTTCGGCGATCCGGACGATCTCCAGATATCCGTTAGCCTGCAGCGCCGCCCTGCCTATGAAAAGCCCATCTATGCCGGGCTCGACGCTGAGTTCGGCGGCATTGTCGCGGTTGACGCTGCCACCGTAAAGCACGGGAGGCCGTGCTGGCAGGACCGACGCGGCGACGTCCCCGATCAGGATCTGGCGTGCGCCAGCATAGTCGGCGGTTGCCGGTCTTCCGTTGACCCCGATCGCCCATACCGGTTCGTAGGCAAGAAGGATCGGCTGGCCTGAAAGTTCGGCATCCACGAATTCGAGAGCCCCGAGCACTTGCCGGCGCAGGACCTGATCGGCGCGACCTTCGTCGCGCTCGGCCAGCGTTTCCCCGATGCACACCAGCGGCAACAGCCCGTGCCGCAGCGCGGCAGCTACCTTCAGACCCACCGTGCGGTCGGTTTCACCGAAATGCTCGCGTCGCTCGCTATGCCCCAGCTCGACCAGATCGAGACAGCAATCGGTGAGCATCGCGGGCGAGATTTCGCCCGTCCAGGCACCGCTGTCTGCCCAGTGCATGTTTTGTGCGCCGACTTTCACACGGGTCTCGGCAAGGGCATGTTTGACCTGGCGCGCGGCAGTGAATGGCGGGATGACAAAGGGCTGGACGATCGGATCGATGGACGGAACGGCGTCCGAAAGCGCCTGCGCGAATGCAAGCGCCTCAGACAGCGTCTTGTTCATCTTCCAGCTGGTGCCGATCCAACGGGGTGAGGCCTGCATGTGCGTCGCGCTGCTCCGGCCGGCATTCAGGCCTTGGCCGTGTCCAGCCTGTTAATAGCCTCGACATTGCCCGCCGAGGGGCCTTCGGGATCGAATTCCGAAGCGAGCCATGTGTCCACGATGGCCTTTGCGAGTTCTGGCCCGATGACGCGCGCGCCCATCGTTATGATCTGCGCATTGTTCGATTTCGCAGCCCGTTCAGCCGAATATGTATCGTGGGTGAGGGCGGCACGGATGCCCGGAACCTTGTTGGCTGAAATGCTCACGCCGATACCCGTTCCACAAAACAAGATGGCGCGATCGTGCTTTCCGTCGAGCACCGACTGGGCGACTGTTCTGGAGAGGTCGGCGTAATAGCCGCTCTGGCTGAGATCTGTCACCGTGATGTCCGGTTTGCCAGCCAGATGTTTGGCAATGACGTCCAGAAGTGGCTTGCCGGCGCTGTCTGCTCCAATGGCGATCTTCATCGTAACCCCTGTCGTTCCGCACTTCACCTGCGGCATCTAATCCACGCATGCGCGTTTTTCCATCGGGATCACGCGCCGCGCAACAAAAAGCCTAAAGGCCCAGATACCTGTTCTGAAGATCGGCGGCAAACTCGCCCGGCTTTCCGCGCCAAACCGTTTTTCCCTTCTCAAGGACGACGCAGCGGTCTGCGACAGCAAGAATTTCATCGATGGTCTTGTCGACCAGGAGGATGGCTTCGCCTTCGCGCTTCAGCTTGGCGATGGCAGCCCAGATGTCGTCGCGAATGACCGGTGCCAGCCCTTCGGTCGCCTCGTCGAGGATCACCAGCCGGGGATTGGTCATCAGCGCCCGCCCGATCGCCAGCATCTGCTGCTCGCCACCCGAAAGGGTATTGGCGTACTGTCCAAAACGCTCTCCAAGACGCGGGAAAAGCGCCTCGACGCTATCGAGCGTCCACTTGCCCGGCCGGGCCGAAACGATCAGGTTTTCGCGGACGGTGAGATTGGGAAAGCAACGGCGGCCTTCAGGAACGAGGCCGATCCCTAGTTGCGCGATCCGGTGCGGTGGAAGTCGGCTCAGGTCTGTCCCCGCGAATGCGATGCGACCTGTACGCGGTCGGTTCAAACCGCAGATCGATCGGATCGTGGTGGTTTTGCCCATGCCGTTGCGGCCCATCAGGGTCACGACCTCACCTTCTTCGACCTCAAGCTCGACGCCGAAAAGCGCCTGGCTCTTGCCGTAGAAGGTCTCGATCCCGGAAACTTCCAGAAGCGTCATGGCCTTGCACCGAGATAGGCGGCTCTCACCTCGGGGTTTTCCCTGATCTCGGCGACAGAACCGCTGGCAACGATACGCCCATAGACGAGTACAGAGATACGGTCTGCGAGCGCAAAAACCGCGTCCATGTCGTGTTCGACCAGAAGAATGGGAGTGTCGCGCCGCAACACGTCGAGCAGGTCGGTGAGCGCACGGGAGCCATCCTTTCCCATTCCGGCCATCGGTTCGTCGAGCAGCAGCGCTTTCGATCCGAGCGCGAGCGCGATGGCGATTTCAAGCTGGCGGCGCTCACCATGCGAAAGTTCCGACGCGGGGATCGCGGCGCGCGTCTCGAGGCCGACCTGCGAAAGCGCCTTCATGGCGGGATCGGTCAGCGAGCGGTCTGCCATGACATTTCCAAAGAAGCGAAAGCTCGAACGCTGCCGGCCCTGCACGGCAAGCATGACATTGCGCAGCACCGAAAAGTCCGGCGCGAGTGACGATATCTGAAAGGTGCGCCCAAGACCCAGTTGAGCACGGGCGGCGGCGTCAAGCGTGGTGATATCCTGCCCCAGTAGCCGAATGGAGCCGGAATCCGGCATGAGCGTGCCGCAGATCTGGTGGATCAGCGTGCTCTTGCCTGCACCGTTCGGCCCGATCAGGGCGTGGATTTCGCCTCGCCTCAGCGTCAGGCTGACATCGTCCGTGGCCCTGAGGCCACCGAAGCTCTTTGCAAGGTTGTGGATCTCGATCACCGGTTCAGTCATAGCGGGCCTTCCCCGCCACGAGACCGACCACGCCGCCGCGAGCGAACAGCACGACGCCGAGCAGGATAAGCCCTAGGAACAGCTGCCAGCGTTCGGTCATGCCGCCCAAAGCGTATTCGAGGAGCACGTACAGGATCGCGCCCGCAACCGGCCCGAAGAGCCTGCCGGTGCCGCCGAGAATGACAAGAACGATGAGCTCGCCGGACATATGCCACGACATCATCGAAGGGCTGGCGAAGCGGTTGAGGTCAGCAAACAGCGCGCCGGCCAGGCCGGTCAGCACGGCCGACAGGACGAAGGCGGTCAGTCGGATGCGAAATGGCCGAATGCCGACCGCCGCCAGTCTCACCTCGTTCTGGCGCGCAGCCTGAAGCGCCATGCCGAAACGCGAGTCCCTGATCCGCCATGTCAGCGCCAGCGCGGCCATCAGGACCGCGTAGCAGATCAGGAAGAAGTGCAGGGCGTTGGCCGTGTTGAGGCCCACGAAGCTGTTTCTGACGGGGATCGACAGGCCGTCTTCACCACCATAGGCCGGCCAGGAAATGGCGAAATAATAGATCATCTGCGCAAACGCGAGCGTGATCATGATGAAGTAGACGCCGGTGGTTCGCAGGCTGATCGCGCCGATCGGCAAGGCGGCCAGAGCGCAGAGCAGCGCGGCGACCAGCCAGATCACCGGCATCTGGTCGGTCGCCGGCAATCCGAACGGAAGCGGCTCGGAATACATGGCGTGGCTGGCGAATATGCCGGCCACATATCCTCCTATGCCGAAGAAGGCCGCATGGCCGAACGAGACGAGCCCGCCGAAGCCGAGCGCGAGGTTCAGGCCGGCGGCCGCCAGTGCGAGGATGGCGATGCGGGTTGCGAGCGCGACGTAGAAGGGTTCGTTGGCGGCAAAGGCGATCACCGGCGCAGCCAGCAGAACGGCGGCGAGGACGAGGTTGAATGCTGTCTCGCGGTTCATCGTCAGCCCTGGGCCGAAAACAGGCCGCGCGGCCTGAAGGCGAGGATGAGCGCCATGACGATGTAGATCGACATAGACGCAAGTGCCGCGCCGATCCCGGAAGCCTGCGCCGGCCCGATCACGGCGGCGAGAAGCGGCGGCAGCAGGACGCGCCCCATCGTGTCGGTTACGCCGACCAGAAGGGCTCCCACGAACGCGCCCTTGATCGAGCCTATGCCGCCGATGACGATAACCACGAACGCCAGGATAAGCACGGGCTCGCCCATGCCCACCTGGACCGATTGCAGCGCGCCGACCATCGCTCCGGCGAGGCCCGCCAGCGCCGCTCCAAGCGCGAAGACGAGCGTGTACAGGCTTCTGATGTCCACGCCCAGCGCGCCGATCATCTCGCGATCCGATTCGCCTGCACGGATGCGCATGCCAAGCCGCGTCTTCGCGATCAGCAGATAGAGGCCAAGCCCCACCAGCAGGCCCACAAGGATGATGGCCAGGCGATAGACGGGATAGTGCACTCCAGCGGGCAGCACGATGGCGCCGGACAGTTGGGCGGGGATGTTCAGGTAGAGCGGAAAGTCGCCGAACAGCCATCGCGTGGCTTCCGACAGGATGAGGATGAGCGCGAAGGTGGCCAGCACCTGGTCGAGATGGTCGCGATCGTAAAGCCGCCTGATGACCGTGACTTCGACGATCGCGCCGAGTGCGGCCGCCGCCGCCAGGCTGGCGGCAAGGCCGAGCCAGAAGGAGCCGGTGGCGGCAGCCACTGCGGCGCAGGCGAATGCGCCGATCATGTAGAACGAACCATGCGCGAGATTGATCAGGCCCATGACGCCGAAGATCAGCGTCAGCCCGGCGGCCATCAGAAACAGCATCACGCCGAACTGCAGGCCGTTCAGAAGTTGCTCGATGACGAGGGCTGTCTGCACGTTAGGCTACCGCCGGCGATTGTTCGGCTCTGACAATGCAGGACGGGCGCACACGGGTCGCCCGTCCCTTTCAGTTGAGAGCGATCAGAGCTTGCACTCGGCGGCGTAGGCGTCACTGTGATCGGTGAAGCTGGTCGCGACAATCCTGTTGGTCAGCACGCCTTCGTCGTTCTTGACGACCTCACGGACATAGAAGTCCTGGATCGGGTGGTGGTTGGTGTTGAACTTGAACTTGCCGCGCACCGAGTCGAATTCGGCTGCTGCAAGGGCAGCCCTGAAGGCGTCCGCGTCCTTGACGTCGGCCTTCGCGGCCGCTGCCGCCAGCAGGGTTCCCGTGTCGAACGCCTGCGCTGCGTAGATAGACGGCAGCCGGTTGTATTCGGCCTTGAACGCCTCGACGAATTCCTTGTTCTTGGGATTGTCGAGGTCGGGCGACCATGACGCTGTGTTCTTCGCGCCGAGCGCCGCGTCGCCGATGGCCGCCAACACGTCCTGGCTGAAGGAGAAGCCCGGTCCCATGACCGGAATGTCGACGCCCGACTGGGCATACTGCTTCATGAACGCAATGCCCATGCCGCCCGGCAGGAAGAAGAAGACCGAATCCGCGCCCGATGCACGGATCTGCGCGATTTCGGCGGCATAGTCGGTCTGGCCGAGCTTGGTGTAGACCTCGCCGACGAGTTCGCCCTTGTAGTAGCGCTTGAAGCCGTTCAGCGAATCCGTGCCCGCCGGATAGTTCGGCGCGAGGATGAACATCTTCTTGATGCCCGAGGTCTGCGCATAGTTGCCGGCCGCCTCATGGAAATTGTCGTTCTGATACGCGACGTTGAAATAGTTCTTGTCGCACTTCGCCCCGGCGAGCGGGGAAGGACCGGCATTCACGGAGATGTAGAACTTGCCCTGGCCCACTGCATTCGGCACCACGGCCATCGCAAGGTTGGACCAGATGATGCCGGTCAGCACGTCGACCTTGTCGCTCTGGATCATCTTGTCGGCGATCTGGACCGCCAGTTCCGGCTTCATCGCGTCGTCCTCGGTGACCACTTCGATGTCTTTCGAGCCGGAAAGCTTGAGCGCGAGCATGAAGCCGTCGCGCGCGTCCACGCCAAGGCCCGCCCCGCCGCCGGACAGTGTCGTGATCATTCCGACCTTGACCGGTTCTGCGAAGGCGGTGCCGCACATCAAAAGGCTGATCGCCAACGCGGTTCTTGCCAGACTGGTTTTCACGATTGATCTCCCGTTTTCATTTTTTCTGGGACGCACAGTGCCGAAAACCGTGCGGCTTGAAAACCCTTTGCGACGCTTTCCGGCGTTGCCCCTGCGAGAGCTTGACGACTCACATCTTCCTTCGTTTGGCCGAACGCACCCAGATTCAAGGCATCCGTCCATTGCCTCGCCGGTTGGAGGGCTATAATCCTCGCTGGACCGCCGTCGTTAAGTGCTTGAGGAGCCTCCACTTGGTCTCTTGTAGCCAGGGCAAAGCCCGCACCTGCATCGCGCTTCGCGATTTTCCCGGCGAAGCACGCTGATGCCGCTTCCCGACAAGACATGCGGCATGGAAGACGCCGTCTCGCGCATTTTCGACGGCGCGACGGTCATGATCGGCGGCTTTGGCGTGCCCGGTACGCCATTCTGCCTCATCCGTGAACTGGTGCGGCAGGGAACGAAGAACCTTACTATCGTCAAGAACGATGCCAACAAGCCCGGCATGGGGGTGGACTGGCTACTTGCCAGCGGTCAGGTCAGGAAGCTGGTTGTCAGCCACATAGGCCTCAACGCCAACGCCGTGCGGATGATGAATGCCCGCGAGGTCGAAGTGGAATTCGTGCCGCAGGGCCTGCTTGCTGAGCGCATTCGCGCGGCGGGGGCGGGGCTGCTTGGCGTCGTATCGGACATTATGATCGACACGCCTGCCGGAGCAGGGAGGACGCAGGTCGAGGTGGCGGGAAAGCGAGGCTATCTTGAGCCTGCCTTGACGGCGGATTTTGCGCTGATCCATGCCGAGCGGGCCGACACGTTCGGCAATCTGTGTTTCGCCGCGTCGGCGCGCAACTTCAATCCGCTTATGTGCATGGCCGCGCGCCATACCATCGCCGAGGCGGAGACCATCGTGCCGCAGGGGGCGATCGATCCGCATGCCGTGCACGCCCCCGGTCCCTTCGTGCACGATGTGGTGGCCATGCCGGAACTCCTGGAGGCTTACGGTGTCATCAGGCTCTAGCGAGAGAATGCTGCGTCGCGCGGCACGGGAGGTGCAGGCCGGCATGACGGTCAATCTGGGAATCGGCCTGCCGACCCAGATCCTCGCCTACCTGCCGCCCGATCTTGAAGTCTGCATGCATTCGGAGAACGGCATCGCCGGTGTCGGGCCGATCGCGCTGAATCCCGACCGCAACCTGATCGATGCCGGCGGCGCCTATGTTTCCGTCATGCCCGGGACTGCGTTCTTTGACAGTGCCACCAGCTTCGCGATGGTTCGCGGCGGGCGCATAGACCTTACGATGCTGGGCGCGTTCGAAGTTTCCGGCACGGGAGACCTTGCAAGCTGGATCATACCGGGCAAGTTCACGCCCGGCGCGGGCGGCGCGATCGAACTGGCGCAAAAGGCCCGTCGCGTGGCTGTGATCACGACGCATGTCGACAAGGCCGGCAGGCCCAAGATCGTGGAGAAATGCTCTCTGCCCCTGACGGCCAAAGGCCGTGTCTCACGCATCTTCACCGACATGGCTGTATGCGACGTGACACCAGAGGGCCTGCGTCTGGTGGAGATAGCCGAAGGCCTGTCGGTCGGCGAGGTCAGGCAGGCGACCGGTACCGTTTTGCTTGTCGGTGACGGGCCGCTGGCTACCTTCTGAAAGGAAATCTCCATGGACAGCGAGATCAGCAATGCCATCCTGAACGCGGTCGACGCCCTGTTCGACCGTCAGGTCGCGTTTCTGAAGGAACTGGGCAGCCATCCCTCAACGCGCGGCCACGAACAATCCGCGCAGGATTTCATGGCGGCGGAGATGGCGGCGCGCGGCTACACGGTCGACCGTTGGGCCATAAGGGTTGAGGACATAGCCGATCTGCCCGGCTTCTCGCCGGTGATCGGCAACTATGAGGATGCAGTCAATGTGGTGGGCACCCACCGCAGCAGCGTCCGGAAAGGGAAAAGCCTCATTCTCAACGGCCATGTCGATGTCGTGCCGGAAGGGCCACTCGACATGTGGAGCAGCCCTCCCTTTTCGCCGAGGGTCGACGCGGGCTGGATGTATGGACGAGGCGTTGGCGACATGAAGGCCGGTCTTGCCTCCAATCTTTTTGCGCTGGACGCTCTTTCCGCAGCCGGTTTCTGCCCGGCGGCGGATGTACATGTGCAGTCGGTCGTGGAGGAGGAATGCACGGGCAACGGAGCACTTGCCTGTCTTCAGCGCGGCTATCGTGCCGATGCAGCCCTGATACCGGAGCCCTTCGCCGAAAAGCTGGTCGACGCGCAGGTCGGCGTTCTCTGGTTCCAGGTCCACCTGAAGGGATTGCCGGTCCATGTTGCCTATGCCGGACGCGGCTCCAATGCGATCGAGGCGGCGATCCCGCTGATCGATGCGTTGCACCGGATGGAGGATCGCTGGAACGAGCCGGCCAGGCGCTCGCGGCACTATCACGATCACAGCCACGCGCTGAACCTGAACATTGGCAGGATCGCCGGTGGCGACTGGACAAGCTCCGTTCCGGCCTGGTGCGTCTTCGACGTTCGGATGGGGCTGTTTCCCGGACAGGACATGGTCGCGGCCCGACGCGAAGTAGAGCAGGTCATCGCGGACGCTTCCAGCCAGCATCCCTTCCTGCGCGATAGCGCTCCCGAAATTGTCTCTCATGGCTTTTTCGCCGAGGGTTATGCGCTGGCCGACGACACGAGCGAAAACGCGACGCTTGCTATTGCCGAGCTGGAAGGAGCGCATCGCAGGGTGACCGGCAATGCGCTCGACAGGAGCGCCATCACCGCCACCACGGATGCGCGCTTCTTTGGTCTCTACGCCGGCATTCCTGCGCTGGTCTATGGCCCCGAGGCCAAGGCTATTCACGGTTTCGACGAGTGCGTCGATCTGGAATCCATGCGCCGCGTGACCCAGACCACAGCGCTTTTCATCGCCGAATGGTGCGGGCTTGAGAGACGCTAGCGTCCGGCCGACCTGACTTTTCCCTATCCGGTTCCTATATTGAGCGAGACATCAGACAGAGGAAATCCAAATGAGCATCGCAACTGAGCGTGCCGTACTCGCGGGTGGCTGTTTCTGGGGAATGCAGGACCTGATACGACGCCTGCCCGGCGTGGTGTCCACGCGTGTCGGATATACGGGTGGCCATGTGCCCAATGCCACCTATCGCAATCATGAAGGGCATGCCGAGGCGATCGAGATCATCTTCGAACCGGCCCGCACCAGCTACCGGGACATTCTGGAGTTCTTCTTCCAGATCCATGACCCGACGACACGCAACCGGCAAGGCAACGACATTGGAACGAGCTATCGCTCGGCCATCTACTACACGAGCGACGAACAGAAGCGCTTAGCTGAAGACACGATAGCCGATGTGAATGCATCTGGCCTCTGGCCTGGTCGTGTCGTGACGGAAGTTGAGCCCGTCGGCGAATTCTGGGAAGCCGAGCCTGAACATCAGGATTATCTCGAGCGCTATCCCAACGGCTACACCTGTCATTTTCCGCGTGCCGGCTGGAAGCTGCCGAAGCGGCAGGAATTTCAGCGCGCAGGCTGATCTGCCGGGCACGAAATCGACCTTGAGGCAGGCGCATTTCCCGTACACATTGCGCCTGTATCTCCCGATAAGGGGAGCGTTGGCAACGTCGCCGTCAATCGGGTCGTTGCCG
Source organism: Rhizobiaceae bacterium (assembly GCA_019635775.1). GTDB lineage: Bacteria > Pseudomonadota > Alphaproteobacteria > Rhizobiales > Rhizobiaceae > Mesorhizobium_K. The sequence continues at coordinate 132,179 of JAHBYU010000010.1, forward strand.
GCGGCATCGAAGAGGAGCCAGGGTGATGCGCAAGACGATCCAGAAGTTCGGGAAGATCGATAATGCTGAGGCCGGAGACCTGCCGGGCTGGGTCGTTGTGGAAGGCAAGCCCACGATGAAGACTGCCGTCCAGCACACGACGGCGGACGGCAAAGTTCTCTCAGGCACGTGGCAGGCCACTCCGGGCACCTATCACGCAACCTACACGGACTATGAATTCGTCCATATGATCGCCGGCCGCATCATCATCACGCCTGACGGTGGCGAACCTGTCGAGGTCGGACCCGGCGATGCCTTCGTCGTCGAAGCCGATTTCAAAGGCACATGGAAGATCGTTGAGCCTGTCACGAAGCACTTTGTCGTGACGGTCGGATCGTAGGGTCGCCAATCTGGGATCAGCGGTTCCTGCCGAGCCGCTGCTCTACCAGCCTTACGAAGATGCCGGCTGCGATGGGAAGTATCCCGTCGTTGAAGTCGTAGTTGACGTCATGCGCGACCGCCTGATGATCGGGGTCGCCCTGGCCGATCAGGAAGTAGCAGCCGGGCCTCCGTTGCAACATGAAGGAAAAGTCTTCCGAACCGAGTTCCGGTGCGGGATTGCGGACGATCGCGCCTGCTCCGACGATTTCACTCGCCGCGTTCTCCACGAAACCGGCATGCGCGGCTGTGTTCACCGTTGCGGCGAACAGCGTTTCATAGGCGATGTCCGCTCTTGCTCCGCACATCGAAGCTTCGCTCTCGGCGACGCGTCGTATCGTCGCTTCCAGTTGTGACCGGATTTCATCATCGAAACAACGAACGGTACCGACCAGCGTAGCCTTGTCGGGTATCGTGTTGAATGCTTCGCCCGCATGAAGGCTGCCTACGGTCACGACGGCCGGTGACGCCACGTTTGTCAGCCGCCCCGGAAGCGCTTCTATGGCCAGCAGGATGCGGGCCGCGATCGGCAGCGGGTCAACCGCGAGATGCGGCGTCGCCGCGTGACCGCCCCGGCCGTGTATCGTGATGGTGAAGCGGTCGGCGGCCGCGGCAACGACATCGTCATAGATGACCACCTGGCCGAATGGTCGTTCCGAATTGTGATAGGCGTAGATCTCGTCGCATGGGAAGCGCTCGAACAGGCCATCCTCCAGCATAGCAAGTGCGCCGCCGCGCCCTTCCTCCGCGGGCTGGAAGATGAAATGCAAAGTTCCCGCGAATGCCCTGTCGAGCGAGAGTACGGCGGCCGCGCCCAGCAGCGTCGCCATGTGGCCGTCATGGCCGCAGGCGTGCATGCGGCCTTGTACGCGCGACGCGTGGGGCAATGCCCGCGCCTCCGTCATCGGCAACGCGTCCATGTCGGCACGAAGGCCGATGCTCGGTCCGCCGCCGTGCCTGCCCTTCAGCGTGCCGACCACGCCGGTTCGACCAATGTTTTCGTACACCTCCATGCCGAATCCGCGCAGCTTCTCGGCTACGAAGTGCGCCGTTTCGAGTTCTTCGAAGCCAAGTTCCGGTCGAGCATGAAGATGCCGGCGCCACGCTGTCATATCAGCCTTGAGCGCGCCGATTTGAGCCGGGATGTTCATGGGGCGGTCCGTGAACGCATGCGGGCTCCGCGACCCTGAAGCCAGCCAATGAGAGCGAGGAGGATTGCAGACAAGAGGACCAGCAGCACGGCGACCGATGCGATGGCGGGGCTGATGGATTCCCGGACACCGGAGAAGATCATGCGCGGCAGGGTCCTCTGTTCGCCTGTAGTCAGAAAGCTGGCAACGACGACTTCATCGAACGAGATAATGAATGCCATGATCGCCCCGCTGATTACGGAGGGGGCGATCATCGGGAGGATCACGCGAAAGAACGTCGTTGCCGAGCCGGCGCCGAGCGAGGCGGCCGCGCGCACCAGCGTGCGGTCGAAACCGGCGAGGCTCGCGGTAACGGTCGTCAGCACGATGGGCACCGCGAGCGCTGTATGGGCAAGGATCAGCGCCCAGCGGCTCCCCGTCAGGCCGATCGAGGCGAAGAACGAGAAGGCCGCGACGCCGACGATCACGATCGGTGCGACCAGCGGCGCTGCGACAATTGCGTAGACGACGCGCTTGCCGGGAAAACGCCCCCACGCGAGCCCGATCGCCGCGGGAATGCCGAGCAGGCAGGACAGCAGGGTCGATACGGACGCCACGACAACCGAGTTGACGAAGGAGGAGAACCAGCGCGGGTCGTCGATGAGTTCCTGGTACCAGCGAAGCGAATAGCCCGGCGTCGGAAACGCCAGCGAATTGCCGCTGGTCAGCGACATGGGCACGATGATGAGCAGCGGGACCAGTATGAAAGCCAGAAGGATGCCCGAATAGGCATACATGGCAACGCTTCGCATCGTAGCCGCCTTCATTGCGTAGCCTCCGCTGGACTGCGCATGAAGGCCCGGGCGGTCCAGAACAGGAGTGCGCTCACCATGAGGATGAGCAGGAGTTGGACCGAGAGAGCGGCGGCAAGCCCCCAATTCAGGGTGGTGTTGGTGTAGAAGGCTATGTAGGACGAGATCATCTGGTCCGTCGGCCCGCCGACGAGCATCGGCGTGATATAGTAGCCGAGCGCAAAGACGAAGACGATCGCCGAACCGGCAAGAATGCCGGGCATGATGAGCGGAAGCTGGACGCGTCTCCAGGCAGTCAGCCACGGTGCGCCGAGGGAAAGCGCCGCCTTCATGTAGTTGGTGGGCACGCGCCGCATGACCGAGACCAGCGAGAGCACCATCAGCGGCAACAGCACCTGAACCATCGCGACGTAGAGCGAGAAGCGCGTGTAGATGAGCGTCAGCGGCTCGCCTAAAAGTCCGGTCGCCACAAGCGCGGCGTTGACCGGACCGTTCTTCTGCAGGACGATGATCCAGATGACGGTTCGCACCAGAAGCGACGTCCATAGCGGGAACAGGACCATCGCGAACATAACCCGCGACCAGCGCGGCGGCGCGCTCACGATCGCCTGGGCGAGGGGGAGCGACAGCACGGCGCAGAGGACAGTGACGATGAAGCTGATCCAGACGGTTCTGCCCAAGGCGTTCAAGAACAGCGCGCGATCGGCCGGCACGGCCTCTACGCCGCCCGCGGGCGAGCGCTGGAGATCGAGGCTCCCGAGCAGGTAGTAGTCGGTGAGCGGGCCCCTGGCACGAATGATTTCCGTCCACAGCGCCGGCTCGGCCCAGCCCGGATGCGCCGCGAGCAGGGCGTCCTTTACGGGACGCTCGTCCAGCCTGCCTTCGGCCGCGTCCCGCGCGGTCTTGATCACCAGGAAGCGCGTGCCCACCAGACGCTGGTTAATGAGCTGGGCGAGAACGCCGTCGCTGCCGGCGTGCCGCGCATTGGCAAGGTCGCCGACCAGTGCGGCGAGAACGGCTTCCGGCGGCGGACCTTGCGAGGGTTGCCAGTCACCGATCGCGGCGAATGTCTGCGGGAGGTTTGAACTGATGTCCGAATTGTCGACGGACAAGGCAAGGAATCGGGCGACGGGCCAGAGGAAGATGACGAGTATGAAAAGGACGAGCGGCACCACCAGGAGGGTCATCAGCATGTTTTGCCGACGACCGCGTTGTCCTGTTCCCGTGGCGCCGCCCGACATGGATTACTGCGCCTGCCAGGCCTTGAAGCGTGCCTCCAGCGCCTCCTTGTTCTCTACCCAGAAGGCGGTGTCGTAGGTCGCACCGAACTTGGCGTGCTCGGGCGAGGTGGGCAGGTTCTTTCTCCAGTCTTCAGGAACGAATTCAGCAGCTTCGACGCGGCCGGTTCCGTAGGCATAGAGCTTCGAGAACCCTGCCTGGTTCTCCGGGATGGAAAACCACTTCAGCATTTCCAGCGCCGCCTTTTCGTTCGGGGAGCCCTTGACCACGGACCACATGTCGGTGCCGTAGAAGAAGCCGGCATCCCAGACGATCTTGTAGTTCTTCTTCTCGTTGACGATGTCGTTTGTGACGCGGGCATTGTACTGGTCGGTCATGACGACCTCGCCGCTGGCGAGATTCTGCATGGCCTGCGTGGAACTGCTCCACCACACCACATGCGGCTTGATCTTGTCGAGCATCGCAAACGCCCTGTCGACGCCACCCGGCTTGCGCAGTTCCGTGTAGACATCCGCCGGCGCGACGCCATCGGCCATCATGGCGTTTTCAAGCGTGTACTGTGCCTGGGCAAGCATGCCGCGCTTGCCGGGGAATTTCTCCACGTCGAAATAGTCGGCCCAGCTCTTTGGCCCTTCACCCTGGATCGCGTCTGCATTGTAGGCGAGGATCGTGGCCCATGTGTCCGAGGCCACGCCGCATTCCATGATCGTGCCGGGCAGATACTTTGACGGGTCGCCCGTGATCTCTGGCGTCAGCGGCACGAACAGCCCTTCGGCGCATCCGATCTCGACCGAAGGAGCCTCGGGCGAAATCAGATCCCATGTTACGCTGCCCGACTGGACCTGCGCGCGGACCTTGGCAAGCTCGCCGCCCCACTCCTCCTGAACGATCTTGGTGCCGGTGAGTTCGGTGTACTTGTCCCAGACGCCTTCCTTGTAGGCCTTGTCCCAGTTGCCGCCCCAGCCCACGACCGTGATCGTGTCGGCGGCCCTGGCTGTCGCCACTGAAGCCGCAAGCGCGGCTGCGAGGCAGAGAGAGTGCTTGAATTTCAGCATGTCTGTTCCCCTTTTTGTTGGAATTGATCAAATTTGATATCCTAGATGGATTGAAATTCAAGTGGGAAAGTGTGAGATAATTCGAAAACAAGTTGCCGCACGCTGAAAGTTATATCAGGATTTGATCAATGTTTGACGATGCGCCTTCCGTCCACCTTGGCAATGCGAGCCTTGATGCAGTTCTGGCCGATGCGCGCCAGCGCTTCACGGCCGCGAATCCAAGGAGCCTGGAGCGGCACCGGGATGCGGCGCGTGCGCTGCCGGGCGGAAACACGCGCGCCGTGCTGTGGTACAGACCCTTCCCGCTGACGCTGGTTTCCGGCGACGGCTGTCGCGTCACCGATCTTGACGGGCACGACTATGTGGACCTCGTGTCGGAATACAGCGCCGGCCTTTACGGCCATTCGGACCGGACCATCGCTGCGGCGCTGAAGGAGGCAATTGACCAGGGGCTCCTGCTTGGCGCGCCAAATCGCTACGAAGCGCGCTATGCGGAGGCGCTGGTAGAGCGGTTTCCCGCGATAGAGCGCATACGGTTCTGCAATTCCGGCACCGAGGCCAACATCATGGCGCTGTCGGCCGCGCGCGCCATCAGCGGACGCTCAAAGATACTGGCCTTCCGGGAAGGCTATCACGGCGGGGTGCTGACCTTCGCGCATGGTGGCTCACCGCTGAACCTTCCCTTTCCGTTCGTGTTTGCGGACTACAATGACACCGAAGGCACCGTACGCCTTATCGAGGAACTGGCGGACGATCTGGCCGCCGTCATCATCGAGCCCATGATGGGCGGCGGCGGATGCATCCCGGCGAACCGCTCCTTCCTTGCCGCGTTGCGGGAAGCAACCACAAAGGCAGGCGCGTATCTCATCTTCGACGAAGTAATGACGTCGCGTCTCGCCTATCGCGCGTTGCATGGCGTGCATGGCATCAATCCGGATTTCGTGACGCTCGGAAAATATCTCGGCGGCGGCGCAAGCTTCGGAGCCTTCGGGGGAAGGGCCGACCTTATCGATCGCTTCGATCCGGCCTCACCCAACGCCTTCTCCCACGGCGGCACCTTCAACAACAACATCCTCAGCATGGCAGGCGGCTTCACAGGTTTCACGCAGGTGCTGACCGAGCAGGCAAGCGCCGATTTCAACGCACGCGGCGACCGGATGCGCGAGCGCATGAATGCCGCGCTGGAAGCGCACGACATCGAGGGCGTGGTGCTCGGCCGCGGGTCATTGATGAACCTGCATTTCGTCGCCGGCCCGGTGGAGACGCCTGCTCCGCTCGATAGAGGAGACCCTCGCCTGCTTGCGCTCTGGCACGTGGAAATGCTGCTGCGCGGCTTCCATGCGGCTCCACGCGGCATGATGGCGCTGTCGCTACCCTATGGCAACGCCGAACTCGATGCCTTCATCGCTGCGTTCGAGGATTTCCTCGCGACGCACAAATCCATCCTGCCACGCAGGAAAGCCTGATGGTGGCGTCGTCGACCTCGGCTGCAGGCACCAGGCAGGAAACCGCGCATGCGCGTGTCTATGCAGAACTGCGGCAGGAGCTGATGAACGGGGATTTCGTTCCGGGCCAGAGGCTTGTCGTGCGCAAGATCGCGGAGCGTTTCGAGACAAGCCCGATGCCGGTGCGCGAGGCGCTGCGCAGGCTGGTCAGCGAGGAGGCGCTTTTCGACCATCCGAACCGGGGCGTCATCGTGCCGGAGGCAACGGTCGAGGTGATCTCCGACATCGTGCGCGTACGCTGCATGTTCGAGGGCGCCGCTACCGAGTGGGCGGCCTCGACGATCACGCAGGCCGAGCTGGACGAGATCGACCAGATCAACGAACGGATGAAAGCCTGCACGACAGTGGATGGCTCCGGAAAATACCTTGCCTTCAACCGCGAATTCCACTTTCGCATCTACACGGCCGCGCGATCCGCGGTCAGCCAGCAGATCATCGAAAGGCTTTGGCTGCGTGCGGGTCCCTGGCTCAACATCATGCGCGGCGAGGCGACGCTCGGCCTGGGGCTGGACTATCACGTCGAAATCATTGCGGCCTTGCGCGCCGGCGACGGAGTAAAGGCGCGACGTGCGCTCGTGGCCGATATCAGCGACGCCGCCGACATCATGTTGCGCGCAGCCAGCGCCCTGTCGCCGACGCCCGCCCGAAAGGGCCAGGCGCGCACGCAGCTACCGGCATCCGTCCTGCAGGCATCCCGATGACCGAAGCCGCAATGGACCCGGATGTCCATGTGCGTTTCGAGAATGTGTCGAAGCGCTACGGAACCTCCGTCCTTGCGGTGAGGAGCCTCGACCTCGACGTCATGCGAGGCGAATTCCTGACGCTGCTCGGGCCTTCGGGCTCAGGCAAGACCACGGCGCTGATGATGCTTGCCGGATTCGAAGAACCGACGGGCGGAGAAATAACGGTCGACGGACGGCGCATCGACAACGTGCCACCCAATCGCCGCGGCATCGGCATGGTCTTCCAGAACTATGCGCTCTTTCCGCACATGACGGTGGCCGAGAATCTCGCATTTCCGCTGGAGGTCAGGCATCTGGGTCGCGCCGAAATCGAACAGCGCGTCTCGACGGTGCTGGACATGGTGCGCCTGCCGGGTCTTGGCGGGCGGCGTCCCGACCAGTTGTCGGGCGGCCAGCAGCAGCGCGTCGCCGTGGCGCGCGCGCTGATTTTCCAGCCCGCGCTCGTTCTGATGGACGAACCGCTCGGCGCGCTCGACAAGCAACTGCGCGAGCAGATGCAGTACGAGATAAAGGACATCCATGCGCGCCTTGGCGTGACGTTCGTCTATGTGACGCACGACCAGACCGAGGCTTTGACAATGTCAGACCGCATCGCGGTCTTCGATGCAGGCACGATCCAGCAGCTTTCCGATCCCGCGACGCTCTATGAACGGCCGCAGACACGCTTCGTCGCCGGCTTCATCGGCGAGAACAACCGTCTCGACGGAACGGTCGAAGCAGTCGAGGGGCAACATGTCAGCGTGCGCCTCGCTTCCGGTTCGACTGTTCGGGCGCTTGCGATCGGCAAGGACATTTCGCGGCCGGGCGCTTCCGTCGTGCTTTCGCTGCGGCCGGAGCGGCTGATGCTGGCCGGCGCGGATGCGGCTGCGGACAACACGCATGCCGCCACGGTCAACCAGGTCGTCTATGTCGGCGATCACATCCGCGTCGTCTGCGCCGCGGCAGGCGCCGGCGAACTCATCGTGAAGATACCCAATCGTTCAACCGGCCAGACACTGGCGGCCGGATCAAGCGTGATGCTCGGCTGGCAGGCCGACGACTGCCTTGCACTCGATCCCTGATCGGCTGCAGGCAAAAAACCGGAGGCAGGAAGGAAGAACATGTCTGGAGGAAAAAAGGTAATCATCACCTGCGCGGTGACGGGGTCGATCCACACGCCGACGATGAGCCCCTACCTTCCGATCACGCCGAACGAGATCGTCGAGGCCTCGGTGGGCGCGGCCGAGGCCGGGGCGTCGATCATCCACCTGCATGCGCGCGATCCCGAGACGGGCAAGCCTTCTCCCGATCCGCGCCTGTTCATGGATTTCCTGCCGCGCATCAAGCAGCAGACCGACGCGGTGATGAACATCTCCACCGGAGGCGGCCTCAAGATGTCGCTCGAGGAGCGGCTTGAGGCCGCGCATGCAGCCAGACCAGAGCTTTGCTCGCTTAACATGGGCTCGATGAACTTCGTGCTCAGCCATGTCGCGCCGAAATATTCCGAGTGGAAGCACGAGTGGGAAAAACCCTACCTAGAAGGCACGAAGCAGGGCATCGTCTCGAACACGTTCGAGCAGATCGAACGCATCATCGTGGAGGTGGGGCAGGCCTACGGGACGCGCTTCGAGTTCGAATGCTACGACGTCAGCCATCTCTATGCGCTGGCGCATTTCCTCGACCGCAAGCTGCTGACGCCGCCGCTTTTCGTGCAGACGATCTTCGGCCTGCTGGGCGGCATCGGCGCGGATCCGGAGGACATGATGCACATGCGCCGCACGGCCGACCGCCTGTTCGGAAACGACTACCTGTGGTCGATCCTCGCGGCCGGAAAGCACCAGATGGGCCTCTGCACGATGGGCGCGGTGATGGGCGGCAACGTACGCGTCGGCCTTGAGGACAGCCTCTATCTTGGCAAGGGACAACTGGCCAAGAGCAATGCCGAGCAGGTCGCCAAGATCAGGCGTATCCTGGGCGAACTGTCGCTCGAGGTTGCCACGCCCGACGAAGCGCGTAAGCTGCTGAAGCTCAAGGGAGGCGACGAGGTGGCGTTTTGACCGGTGCAGGCGAAGACGGACTGGTCAGCTATGTGGGTGTCGCGCATCCGTGGATGTGCGACACGATGGGGCACATGAACGTGCGCCATTACATGGGGATGTTCGATGATGCGAGCTTCCATCTGCTCGGCGCGCTGACCGGCGTCGAACAGGACAAGTCGGTCGGATGGGCCGATGTCCGTCACGAGATCGAATACCGACACGAGACGCCTGCAGGCACGCTCCTGACGATCAGGTCGAAGGTGGTGCGGGCCGGGCGTACGTCGGTCACCTACCGGCATGTCATGTCCAACACGCAAACCGGGCAACTGCATGCCGAGGCGACGGTGACATCGGTGCGCTTCGACCTGGTGGCGCGAAAGTCCATCGAGCTGGACGACGGCATTCGCCGTCAGGCGGAAGCGCTGGGCTGAGCCGGAGGACCTTTGCCAAGGCCGAGGCTTGTCACCGCTCCAGCGCGCGCATGATGCCGCGCAGTTCGGCCAGGCCCTTCAGACGGCCTATGCACGAATAGCCCGGGTTCACCTGCTTGCCGATATCGTCGACGATGGCGTGGCCGTGATCGGGCCGCATCGGGATTTCCCAATCCGCCCTGCCTGCCGCCCTGCGCCGCGCCTCCTCGTCGAGAAGTGCTGCGACAACGGCAACCATGTCGGTGTCGCCCTCGAGGTGCTCGGCCTCGTGGAACGAGCCGTCGGGCTCCTTCGCGACGTTGCGCAGATGCGCGAAATGGATGTCGGGCCCAAAGCGCCGAGCCATTTCAGGCAGGTCATTGCGATGGCTCGCGCCGTAGGAGCCGGTGCAAAGCGTCAATCCGTTCGACAGAGAAGGGCAGGCGGCAAGAAGGGCAGCCGCATCGTCTGCGTCCTTCACGATGCGCGGGAGCCCGAAGAGCGGGAAGGGTGGGTCGTCGGGATGAATGGCCATGCGCACCCCTTCCTCTTCCGCCGCCGGAACGATCTCGCGCAGGAAGGAAAACAGGTTCTCGCGAAACCCTTCGGCCGAGACGTCGCGATAGATGTCGAGCGCGCGGCGGAAGCTTTCACGGTCGTGGATGAATTCACGCGCGGGAACCCAGCCGATCAGGTTGGTTTCCAGCCTGGCCAGGTCGCTCTCGCTCATGGATGCAAGGCGCGCGCGGGCTGCCGCGATGCGCTCGGCCGGATGGTCTGCTTCCGCACCTGCCCGCTTGAGAACAAGCACGTCGTAGGCGCAGAAATCCACGATATCGAAACGCAGGGCCGTGCCGCCATGCCACATCGGATAAGTGAGATCCGTGCGGGTCCAGTCGGTGATCGCCATGAAGTTGTAGCATATGGTGGTGATGCCGGCCTTCGCCAGATTGCGGATCGACATCTTGTAGTTGTCGATCAGTTGCCGAAAACGTCCGGTACGCGTCTTGACGTCCTCATGAACGATGACGCTTTCCACCACCGACCAGGTCAGGCCCGCGCTTTCGATGACGGCCTTGCGTTTGAATATCTCGTCTTCCGGCCAGATGCGCCCGTCGTTGAGGTGGTGAAGCGCGGTGACCACGCTGGTCGCCCCCGCCTGGCGGACATGCGAAAGCTGCACGGAGTCATCCGGACCAAACCAGCGCCAGGTCTGCTTCAAAGGTTTTCTCCGTCTAGCGATGCGAGTGCGGCAGCGAGGCCCTCCCGGCGCAGCATCTCAAGGTGCCGGGCGACAAGATCCTGCAGCCTTGCGCGGTGAACGCTTCTTCCGGCAAAACCCGCCGCATCGAAGACTGCCGCCGTCGTGTCCGCCGCAGGCAGGCCGGAGGCAGCGATGGCTTCGAGCCCTGCATCCAGCGGATCGGTGAAGAGCCCGGTCGGAAGCTCTTTTCCGCGCAGTTCGGCGGCACGGATCCATGCCGCGACCGCCAGCATGAGATGGTTGGCTTCCTTGCCGGAATCCAGCCTGTCGAGCGCCGAGCCGACAATGCGCTGGGGCAGCTTCTGGCTGCCGTCATTGGCGATCTGCGCCGTGCGGTGAGCAAGGGCCGTGTTGTCGAAGCGCTCTGTCAGCGCTGCGACATAGCTGCGCGTGTCCAGGCCGGCATCCTTTGGCAGGGTCGCTTCCGCTTCGCGCCACAACGCCGTGACGAAACGGCGAATTGCCGGGTCGCCGAACGACTTCGCCACCGTATCATGGCCGGCGAGCAGACCCAGATAGGCTATCGACGAATGGGCCCCGTTGAGCAGCCTTAGCTTCATCTCCTCGAACGGACGTACGTCGCGCACCATCTCGACACCGAACTTCTCCCATTGCGGGCGACCGGCAGGGAAATCGTCCTCGATCACCCATTGGCTGAACGGTTCGGTCATCACGGGCCAGGCATCGCGAAGGCCAAGCGTCTGAGACACGCGATCGCGATCCGCATCGGTCGTTGCTGGAACAATGCGGTCGACCATGCTGGAGGGACAGGACACGCTCTTTACATGAGCGGCAAGGTCGGGATCGCGCAGGCCTGCAAACTGGACCAGCAATCGATGCAGCGTCTGGCCGTTGGCGGGAAGATTGTCGCAGGACAGGATCGTGAAAGGTTGCGTACCGGCGGCCCGGCGTCGCGCCAGCGCTTCGACCAGATAGCCGTGGGCCGAACGCGGCGTCGACGGATTGGCCAGGTCCGCGACGATTGCGGAATGCGCGGTGTCGAGATCGCCTACGGAATTGCGCAGGTAGGCCTTCTCGGTGATCGTCAATGTCACGATGCGTACTCGCGGGTCGGTCAGTGCCCTAAGCAATCGCGCAGGATCCTGGGGTGCGACGAAAACGGACAGGATAGAACCGATGACACGCAGCTTCTCGCCGCCGCTGCCGCGTATGGCGAGCGTATAGAGCCCGTCCTGCGGTTCAAGAGCGTCGCGGGTCGATGCGCTTTGCAGGGAGGCGCCGATGATACCCCAACCTGTTTCGCCAGCCGCCAGGCATTGTTCGACATAGTCGGCCTGGTGGGCGCGGTGAAATGCGCCAACGCCCAAATGGACAATGCCCGGCGTAACGGTCGCCCGGTCATAGCGCGGCGTTTCGACCGATGCGGGCAATGCTCGCAGCGATGTACTGGAAAGACGCTCGATCATCTCGGTCACAAAAAGTCTGCCCGGGGGGGGGGGGTGAACGTATCGACGAGACGCCCCGCTTCGAGTGCCTTGACGCCGTGGACGAGCCCCGACGGCACGATAAAGGCGCCGCCGGCCTCGACGATGCTGGTCCTGCCGTCAATCGTCACTTCGAAGCGACCTTCCGCGACATAGCTCGACTGGACATGAGGATGGGAATGGAGCGCTCCAACCCCGCCCCTGTCGAAACCAAACTCCACCATCATAAGTTCGTCCGTGTGCAGGATCAGGCGTCTGCGATTGCCATCAGGCGTCGTGATCCATTCCTTCGCATCAGGCGATGCGAACAGTTGCGCGTCGGTCATTGGGTTCTTCTCCTATCGGGCCAGCCATCCGCCATCCACCGGAACAATCGCTCCATGCATATACGCCGAAGCTGGGGAAAGGAGGAATACGGCCGCGCCGCCGATGTCTTCCGGCTTGCCCCAGCGGTTGGCGGGAATCCGGTCCAGTATTGCCACGCTTCTGTCCGGATCGTTGCGCAACGCCTCGGTGTTGTTGCTGACGATATAGCCAGGCGCAATGGCGTTTACGTTGATGCCCTTTTGAGCCCATTCGCAGGCGAGCAAGCGCGTGACGCCGAGAACGCCATGCTTGGAGGCAGTGTATGAGGCAACGCGGATGCCGCCCTGAAAGGACAGGACGGAGCCGATGTTGACGATGCGGCCCTGACGCCGCGCGTCAACCAGCTTCCGCGCAAAGGCCTGACACAGGAAGAAGAGCGACTTGAGGTTGACGTCGATCACGGCGTCCCAGTCCGCCTCCGAAAAGTCGAGCGCGTCTGCCCGGCGGATGATCCCGGCATTGTTGACCAGCCCGTCGAGCGGCCCCGTTTCGTCCCAGACGCTTGAGAGCATCGCAGCGGCTGCGGCGTGGTCAGCGAGATCGCATTCGACCTCCCCGAACGACCCGCCCTCTGCGTCGATGAGAGCTGCTGTATCCTTCATCGAGGATCGCCCGACGCCGATCACGTGAGCGCCCGCCCTGGCTGCCGAAAGCGCTATGCCTTGTCCGATGCCGGTGTTGGCGCCAGTCACGAGGATGCGCTTGCCGGCCAGGCTGAATGCGGACAGGTCGGTCATCGCAAGGTTTCCAGATCGACGGGATCGACATCCGTGTAGTCAACATTGTCGCCTGCCATCGCCCAGATGAAAGCATAGTTCGACGTTCCAGCGCCGGAGTGAATGGACCACGGCGGCGAGAGTGCCGCTTCCTCGTTCTTCATGACCAGGTGCCGTGTCTCGTCAGGCTCGCCGAGAAAGTGGAAGACACGGGCCGTTTCTGCGAGGTCGAAATAGAGGTAGACTTCCATGCGCCGGTCGTGGACGTGGCACGGCATGGTATTCCAGACGGAGCCCTCCGCCAGTTGCGTCATGCCCACAACCAGCTGGCACGTCTTAGCGCCTTCCGGATGGATGAACTGGAAGATCGAGCGCTCGTTTGATGTCTTCTGGCTGCCGAGATCGATACGCCTGGCGTCGCCGATCCGTATCAGTTGCGTGGGATGGGCCTGATGCGCGGGCGCGCTCAACACGTAGAACTTCGCCGGCGAAGAGGGGTCCGATGAGCTGAAACGGACGGTCGTCGCGCCCATTCCCACATAAATCATGTCGCGGGGTTCCAGATCGTACGACTGCCCATCGACTTCCACCTTTCCCGAACCGCCAATGTTGACGGCTATCAGCTCGCGGCGATCGAGGAAATTGTTTGTGCCCGTCGGCTTTATGGCGGGGAGGTCCAGCGGTTCGCTGGCAGGAACGATGCCGCCCACCACCATGCGGTCGTAGTGCGTGTAGACCAGATTGACGCGTCCGGATGAAAACAGGTCTCCGATATGAAAATGGCTGCGCAGTTCATCCGTCGCCATTGCGGCCGCGGCCTGCGGGTCTATGGCGTGGCGAATGGCGTAGTCGGTGTTGTTCATGTCTTCTTTCCGGTTTGCGGGGTTCTGGAAGCGTGCGCCTTGCCCATTCCAGCGAGATAGTCTGCCTGCTGACCACGCAGGCGGCGTCGATAGCGCTCCTGGCTGGCGGAGAGATGTTGGCGCATGGCGTCGCGAGCCGCCTGCGGGTCGCTCGCCGAAATGGCGTTGAGGATGACCAGATGCTCTCGCTGGAGGCCCTCCTGATAGTCGCGCGTGAGCACGCTTTCCGTGCCCCAGGGCGATGTGACATCGCAGGGGATGGTTCGTGCGCCGAGCGCGTCAAGAACCTCGACGTAGAACGGATTGTTGGTGGCGGCGGCGATGGCCCGGTGGAAGGCGAAATCGGTCTTGCCGGTTGCCTGATCGAGCGCGAGCAAGCGCTCGAACTCGAAGAACGCTTCCTGGATCTGCGCCTCCTGGGCGCTGTTGCGCCTCAGCGCGGCGAGGCCAGCACTCTCGATCTCGATGCCCATGCGAACTTCAAGCACATTGATCGCCTGGGAGAGCTTGTTGCCGACATCGAGGCTGATCGAGCCGAACGCCAGTGTGGGATGATCGCGCACGAATACGCCGGCACCCTGCCGGGACTCAACCAGTCCGTCCGCAGCGAGCGTGGCGATCGCTTCCCTGACGACGGTGCGGCTGACGCCGAACGTCTCGGTCAACTGGTTCTCGGTCGGAAGCTTGCGACCCGGCGGGATCTCTCCGGCGAAAACCTGCGAGCGCAGCGCGGCCACCACCCGCTCCGAGAGCTTGGGCCTGGGTCTGCGTTCACCAGAAGTTTCCACCGTGTTGCTGACCATGTCCCGTCCTATTTGAAGACGCCCGGAAGCCAGAGCGACAGCGCCGGCACATAGGTCACCAGGGCAAGGACGATCAAGCTCGCGGCATAAAATGGCCAGACGGACCGCATCGCCTGCCAGACGCTGATGCGCGCCACTGCGCAAGCGACGAACTGCACCGCGCCGACCGGCGGCGTGTTCAGCCCGATGCCGAGATTGAGGATCATGATGACGCCGAAATGCACCGGGTCGACTCCATAGTGCATGGCGACGGGAAGAAAGATCGGCGTTGCGATGATGATGGTCGGCCCCATGTCCATGAAGGTGCCGAGAAGGAGCAGCAGCAGGTTGATCAGCAGAAGGATGACGATCGGGTTCTCCGAGACGGCGCCCATCCAGGCGATCATCTGGGCAGGAATGCGAAGATAGGCCATCAGCCAGGCGAACGACGCCGCAGTGCCGATGATCAGCAGGACCATCGCGGTGGTGCGGACGGCTCCGAGAGTCGCCTGGACAAAGGCATTCCAGTTGAGCTGGCGATATATGAACAGCGTCACCAGCAAGGCATAGACCACGGCGATGCACGAGCTTTCCGTCGCGGTGAAGATTCCGGAGCGCACGCCGCCGAAGATGATGGCGATCAGGAGCAGCCCGGGCAAGGAATTGGCGAAGAACCAGCCGACACGCCGCAAGCCGGGGAAGGGTTCCGTGGGATAGCCCCGGCGGCGCGCCACGATGTAGGCGGTCACCATCAGGGTAAGCGCGAAGAGCAGGCCGGGGATGATGCCCGCGGTGAAAAGGTCGGCGATGGAAATCTTGCCGCCCGCCGAGATCGAATAGATGATCATGTTGTGAGACGGCGGCAGCAGCAACGCGATCAGCGCCGCCATCGACGTGACGTTGACTGCGTAGTCGGCTCCGTAGCCGCGCGCCTTCATCTGCGGGATCATGAGGCCGCCCACCGCCGCCGCTTCCGCAACGGCCGAACCCGAGATACCGCCGAACAACGTCGATGCGGCGATGTTGACCTGTCCGAGGCCGCCGCGCACGTGGCCGACCAGCGAGCCGGCGAAATTGACGATGCGCTGCGCTATGCCCCCGCGCACCATCAGGTCACCGGCGTAGATGAAAAAGGGAATGGCAAGCAGCGTGAAGACGCTCATGCCGGAGTTCATCTGCTGGAAGATAACGAGAGGGGGAAGCCCCATGTAAAGGATGGCCGCGAAGCTCGCCGCGCCGAGGCAGAACGCGATAGGCGTGCCGATCAGCATAAGCAGCGTGAAGACGCCGAAGAGAATTAGCGCGGCCATCAGACTTCCTTTGCCTCCGCGACCGCCGGCATCTCATCCGCGTCGTGGATGTCGCGGTCGACGTCGACGCCGGACCAGCGCAGGACGATGCGCTCAAGGGAGAAAAGGACGATAAGGACACCGCCCGCAGTCAGCGGCAGGTAGCGAAACGCGCCTGAGATACCCAGCGAGGGCATCACCTCGTTCCACTGGAGGCGCATCAGCGCCAGGCCGTACCAGATCATGCCCGCCGCGAAAGACAGGACAACGAGATCCGATACAGTGCGCAGCACCCGCTTCGATCCCGGCGGCAGCACGTAAAGCAGCACATCGAAGCCGAGATGGTAGTTCTCGCGCACGCCCACCGCCGACCCCAGGAAGATGAACCAGCTCATGATCATGATCGCGGTGAGCTCGGTCCATGCATTGCTGTGGTTGAGCACATAGCGCAGGAAAACCTGCCAGAAGACGATGGCCGTCATCGCCGCAAGGCCCGCGCCGGCGATGTAGAGCGCGCCGTCGGAGAGGAACGAAAGGCACTTTGCGACTTTCGCCAGACGCGGGCTTCCATGCGCATGCGAACCGCGAGCGCTGATC
The DNA here is from genome assembly GCA_019635775.1 of Rhizobiaceae bacterium. Lineage (GTDB taxonomy): Bacteria > Pseudomonadota > Alphaproteobacteria > Rhizobiales > Rhizobiaceae > Mesorhizobium_K. Next base: position 148,830 of record JAHBYU010000010.1, read on the forward strand.
GGTTCAGACACCTTTCTTCCTCCTGCAAAAACCGAACCGGACCGGGCGCAAGGACCCGGCCCGTCAGGTTCGAACTACTTCACCGCCTGTATGCGGGCGACGAAATCCTTCAGTTCGGGCGTGTTCACGTATTTCTCGTAGACAGGCACCATCGCATCGATGAAGGGCTGCTTTTCCGGCGTCGTGATCTGTGAGCCGGCATCCTCGACGATCTTGCGCGACTGCGCGACGCGTGCGTCCCAGAGCTCCCACTGTTTTTCCATCGATTCCTTGCCGGCCTGCCGGAAGATGGCCTTGTCCTCGTCGGAGAGCTTGTCCCATGCCGTCTTCGACATCACGAAGACTTCCGGGACGATGGTGTGCTCATCGAGCGAATAGTATTTGGCGACCTCGAAATGCTTTGCGGACTCGTAACTGGGGAAGTTGTTTTCAGCGCCGTCGATGACGCCCGTCTCTATCGACGAATAGACTTCGCCATAGGGCATCGGGGTTGCCGTGGCCCCGAGAGCCGCCACCATGTCAACGAAGACGTCCGACTGGATGACGCGGTATTTCTGGCCCTTGAGGTCGTCGAGCGAATTGACCGGCTTCTTCGAGTTGTAGAAGGAGCGCGCGCCGCCGTCATAGAAGGCTATCACCACCACCCCGTGATCCTCGAACCCCTTTGCGATCTCGTCGCCGATCTCGCCTGCCATCACCTTGCGGGCGTGTTCGGGCGAGGTGAACAGATAGGGCAGGGAGGGGATCATGGTGAGCGGAACGAGGCTGTTCCACGGAGCCATCGAGACTCGGTTCAGGTCGATGACGCCCGACCTTACCTGCTCGATCGTATCCGCTTCCTGGCCGAGCTGCGCGGAATGATAGACCTCGACCTCGTAGCGGCCGCCGGTGCGCTCCTTCACCAGATCGCCGAAATACTTCACGGCCTCGACCGTCGGATAGCCGTCCGGATGCGTATCCGAGGAGCGCAGGACAGTCTGGGCAAAAGCACTGCCCGTCATCAAGGCAGCCGCGAACAAGGTCGCGCCCGCCAGTTTCGAAAGATGCAACATGGTTTCCTCCCGTTGGACCGGGCCGAAGCCCGCTAAAGCCGGTACGCCTTTTTCGCCAGCGTATAGGCCAGTTCCTGCGCAAGCTCGTGCGCCTCGTCTTCCCTCAGCCGGTGCTCAGAGACGAGGTGCGCAAGGAATGCGCAATCGACCCGGCGCGCCACGTCATGGCGTGCCGGTATGGACGGAAAAGCGCGCGTGTCGTCGTTGAAACCGACGGTGTTGTAGAAACCGGCAGTCTCCGTGGTCATCTCGCGGAAACGGCGCATGCCCTCCGGGCTGTCGTGGAACCACCAGGCCGCGCCAAGCTTGAGCGCCGGATAGACGCCGGCAAGCGGCGCCAGCTCGCGGGCGTAACTCGTCTCGTCCAGCGTGAAGACAATGATGGAAAGGTCGGCGCGGGTGCCGAAGGCATCCAGCAGCGGTTTCAGGGCGGCGACATAGTCGGTCCGGGTCGGAATATCGAAGCCCTTGTCACGGCCGAAGCGCGCCATCATCAAGGGCGAGTGATTGCGCCACGATCCGGGATGGATCTGCAAAACCAGCCCGTCGTCCAGACTCATCCTCGCCATCTCGGTAAGCATCTGCGCACGGAAAAGGCGACGCTCGCCTTCATCCGCCCGTCCCATGCGTATGCGGCCGAAAAGAGCTTCAGCTTCCGTCGTGGAGAGATTGGCGGTCTGCGCGGTCGCATGTCCGTGGTCGCTCGATGTCGCGCCGAACTCCCGGAAGTAGGCGCGGCGGCTGCGATGGGCGTCGAGATAGCCGCTCCAGCTTCCGGTGTCGCAACCTGTGATCTCTCCCAACCTGTCGAGATTTTGAGCGAATCCCTCGAAGTCGGGGTCGACCACGGCGTCGGGACGATAGGCGGTCACGACGCGCCCATCCCAGCCGCTTTCGCGGATCACGCGGTGCCATTTCAGGTCGTCGAGCGCCCCTTCGGTCGTCGCGATCACCTCGATGTTGAAGCGCTTGAAGAGGGCGCGTGGACGATAGGAGTCGGTGGCCAGCAAGGCGGCTATCCTGTCGTAGTACGCATCGGCGGTCCGGGCGGACAGGGGCATTTCCAGCCCGAACAGGTTCTGGAACGTATAGTCGAGCCAGATCCTTGTCGGCGTGCCACGGAAGAGATGATAATGCTCTGCGAAGCGCCGCCAGATCGCTCGTCCGTCCGTCTCGACCGGTGAACCGTCCAGGGCGGGGACTCCAAGCTCCTCCAACCTGACACCCTGGCTGAACAGCATTCGGAAGATGTAGTGGTCCGGCACCACGAGAAGCTGTGCCGGATCGGGGAAGGGCTGGTCGAGCGCATACCAGCGGGGATCCGTATGGCCGTGCGGGCTGACAATCGGCAGGTTCCTTACGCCGGCGTAGAGATCGCGCGCGATGCCGCGTGGTCCGGCCTGCGCCGGGAACAACAGATCGTCAGCGATAAGCGCGCCCATCTTTTCCGGACATCCTCCCTGTCTTGTCCATGACGGTAATGAGGGAGTTGCCCGAATGTCAACATACAACAATAGTCTAGTTGTATGATGACTTTTGCGACTTTACGAAAGCTGCCTCCGATCAATGCCGTTCTCGCATCGGCACCATCGAGCTGTCGCGGTTTGAGCGCCGCGATCAGGCCGGCTGGAAGTTCAGCGCAACCCCATTGATGCAGTAGCGCAAGCCGGTGGGCGGCGGGCCGTCGGGGAAGACATGGCCGAGATGGCTGCCGCAACGCGCGCAATGCACTTCGACGCGCACCATCCCGTAGCTGCGGTCCTCGGTCGTCTCGACCGATCCCGGAACAGGATCGTTGAAGCTCGGCCATCCGGTGCCGCTCTCGAACTTGAGCGTGGATTCGAACAGCGGCTGGTCGCACCCGGCGCAACTGAAGGTGCCGGCCCGCTTCTCGTAGAGAAGGGCACAGCTACCGGGCCGCTCGGTACCGTGCTGGCGCATGACCTGATACTGTTCGGGGGTCAGTTTCTCGCGCCACTGCGCATCGGTCATGCTGACGGGATAGGTTTTCGCGTCCATATGGGTTTCCTCGCGAATAGGTTCGCTTCGGCCATAATGTAGGGCCGAGTGACGCGCTCTGCAAAGAAGCGCCCGGCGTCAGGCCGCGCTGCGGCTCTCGGCGATCACGCCGACAATGTCGTCGACCACGCTGCGGACGAGCCCCGGATCGTCGCCTTCGGCCATCACGCGGATCAGCGGCTCCGTTCCCGAAGGACGGATAACCAGACGGCCGGACTGGCCAAGACGGCTTCGCGCCTCTTCGATCGCTGCCTTGACCGGCGCTTCCTCAAGCGGCCTGCCGCCGGAGAAGCGGACATTCTTGAGGAGCTGCGGGACCGGCTCGAATTTCCTGGCCACTTCGCTCACTGGCTTGTTCTGGCGCTTGACGCAGGCGAGTACCTGCAGCGCGGACACGAGCCCGTCGCCGGTGGTCGAAAAGTCAGACAGCACGATGTGGCCTGACTGTTCGCCGCCGACGTTCAGGCCATGCGCGCGCATGTGCTCGACCACGTAACGATCGCCGACCTTGGTGCGGTGGAGCTCAAGGCCGATACCGGAAAGGAAGCGCTCCAGCCCGAGGTTCGACATCACCGTTGCGACAACCCCACCACCGGCAAGGCGTCCTGACTGATGCCAGGATTCCGCGACAAGCGCCATGATCTGGTCACCGTCGATGACGGTGCCATTTTCATCCACGATGACCACCCGGTCGGCGTCGCCATCGAGCGCTATGCCGATGTCCGCGCGCACTTCGTGCACCTTCTTCGACAGGCCAGCGGGATGCGTCGAGCCGCATTCCTGGTTGATGTTGAAGCCATTCGGCTCGACATTGATGGGGAATACTTCCGCTCCAAGTTCCCACAACGCTTCCGGCGCCACCTTGTATGCGGCACCGTTTGCGCAATCGACGACGACGCGCAGCCCGGCAAGCGACATCGATCGCGGCAACGTCCGCTTGGCGAATTCGATGTAGCGATCATGTACCCCGTCAATGCGCTTGGCACGCCCAAGGCTCTCGGAATCGGCAAGCGCCATGTCGACGCCGCCCTCCAGCATCGCCTCGATGCTGTTCTCGATCTCGTCGGAAAGTTTGTAGCCGTCAGGGCCAAACAGCTTGATGCCGTTGTCGTGATACGGATTGTGCGATGCCGAGATCATGACGCCCATATCGGCGCGAAGCGAGCGGGCCAGCATGGCGACCGCAGGCGTCGGGATCGGCCCGAGCAGGAAAACGTCCATGCCGGCGGCCGTCAGGCCAGCCACCATCGCGTTCTCTATCATATAGCCGGAGAGGCGCGTGTCCTTGCCGAGAACCACGCGATGCCGGTGACTGCCGCGCTGGAAGGAAAGGCCGGCGGCCATGCCGACCTTCATCGCTATTTCCGCAGTCATGGGGAAAGTATTGGCCTTTCCCCGGATTCCATCGGTACCGAAATATTTGCCGGCCATCTTTGCCTGTCCCCGAAAAGCCTGGCGCATGAGCGCCCATGGCGCGGGTTTTGCCACAAAACCCGTTGCGCCCTGCATCACATTTGGTGAGTTTATGTTACGAAACCTTCGAAATCATTGTCGATGCCAAATGCCGCCAGAACCCGGCTCACAACAGGCGGGACGGCTTGCAGATGGCGCTTGACGCGCCGGGTAACCGACCTTCAAGACGTGCCGAGGAAATCAGGAGAAACGCATGCTGATGAGTATCCCACTTCTGGTGGTGCCCTTCATCCTCTTCAATCTGGGACTGGCCGGAGTTTTCGGAGACGGACCGAACGGCGACCCCTGGCAGACCGAACTGTTTTCCATCCGCATGATGTCGGGCGGAGACTTCTCCATGACGCTCGGCATTGTCATGATCGTCGTCGCGCTGCTGCTTTTCTTCGTCGAGATCGTTAAGGCGACCCGGACCTCCAACGCCTCTCTGGTGGACCATCTCCTGTCCACTTTCGTGTTCGTCGCCTTCCTTGTCGAATTCCTTCTCGTGCGCGACGCGGCGCATCCCGTCTTCTTCGTTTTGATGACGATCGCGCTGATCGATGTGCTGGCAGGCTTTTCGGTGTCCCTGCGCTCCGCCGGACGCGACATCAGCATCAACTGACCCGTCGCAGGAGCTCGCTGCTCAGCCGATGGAGTCGATCTTGCGCTGCATGGCGGCGATCTGCTGCTTCAGCTCGGACAGTTCGTCGGACTTTTCCTGATCCTTGCGCGGGGTTTCGGCGGGAGCCGCCTGCGGACCGGTAGGGAACGGCGTGAACATGCGCATCGCGTTCTGGAACATCTCGATATTGCGGCGCGTCTGCTCCTCGATGGCCTTCATCGGCGCGCTCATCTGCATCATTTCCATCGGGTCCTTGCCCATGGCCGAGTTCATCTGCTCGCGAAAACGCTCCTGCTCCTTGGCGAAGGCGATCATCGACTGTTCCAGGAAGCTCGGCACGACCATCTGCATCTGGTCGCCGTAAAAGGCTATCAACTGGCGCAGGAACGGGATCGGCAGCATGTTCTGCCCCTCCTTGTTCTCCAGTTCGAAGATGATTTGCGTCAGCACGGGATGGGTGATGTCCTCTCCCGACTTTGCGTCCTGGACGGTGAATTCCTCGCCGCGCTTGACCATGCCGGCAAGGTCCTCCAGCGTCACATAGGTGCTGGTGCCCGTGTTGTATAAGCGGCGGTTGGCATATTTCTTGATCACCACCGGATCGTTCTTGGCGGGCATCGACATCCTCCCAGAAGGCCGGTGCTCAAGGCTCCGGCTACGATTGCACCTCAAGAAGTCAGGATATGCGCAAAAGCATCGCGATTCCAAGCGCTTTGTGCAGTGCGAAATATTTCTCATGCTGCGCTGCGGTTAATTCATGCTGCGCAGCATTGTTGCAGCATGAACCTGCAGCATCGACCGAGATTTGACTCGTGACAAGGAAACGCGGAAGAAAGATGCATAGAGTCAGGCTTTCCGCTGCCTTGCCATGGAGAACATCATGTCCGCTTCGATCGTCGTCGCCAGTGCCGCGCGTACTCCTGTAGGCTCTTTCAATGGTGCGTTCGCGAATGTGCCGGCGCACGAACTGGGCGCTGTCGCGATCCGGGAAGCGCTTGCCCGCGCCAAGGTCGAAGGCGCGGAGGTGGACGAGGTGATTCTCGGCCAGATCCTGACCGCGGCGCAGGGTCAGAACCCGGCACGGCAGGCGGCCATGGCCGCCGGCATACCGCAGGAGGCGACCGCCTGGGGCCTCAACCAGCTGTGCGGCTCGGGCCTAAGGGCAATCGCGATCGGCATGCAGCAGATCACGTCCGGCGACGCCAGGGTCATCGTGGCTGGCGGACAGGAGTCCATGTCAATGGCGCCCCATGCGCAGTACCTGCGTGCCGGCGTGAAAATGGGCGACCTCAAGCTCGTCGATACCATGATCAAGGACGGACTTACCGACGCCTTTCACGGTTACCACATGGGCATCACCGCCGAGAACGTGGCGAGCAAGTGGCAGCTTTCGCGCGAGGAGCAGGACCGATTTGCGGTTGCTTCCCAGAACAAGGCCGAGGCTGCGCAGAACGCCGGCAGGTTCAAGGACGAGATTGCCCCCGTCACCATAAAGGGACGCAAGGGCGACACCATCGTCGACCAGGACGAGTATATCCGCGCCGGCACCACGATGGACAGCGTCTCCAAACTGAGGCCTGCCTTCGACAAGGAAGGCACGGTAACTGCCGCCAATGCCTCTGGCATCAATGACGGCGCAGCGGCCGTTGTCCTCATGACGGAAGAAGAGGCCGCACGACGTGGCATTACTCCGCTGGTGCGGATCGTCTCCTGGGCAACCGCCGGCGTCGACCCGGCCATCATGGGCACCGGCCCGATACCCGCATCGCGCAAGGCTCTGGAAAAAGCAGGCTGGTCCGTATCCGACCTCGATCTCGTCGAGGCCAACGAGGCGTTCGCCGCCCAGGCCTGCGCCGTCAACAAGGACATGGGCTGGAACCCGGAGATCGTGAACGTCAATGGCGGCGCGATCGCCATCGGCCATCCGGTCGGCGCCTCAGGCGCGCGCATATTCAACACCCTGGTCTATGAGATGAAGCGTCGCGACGCGAAAAAGGGCCTCGCAACGCTCTGCATCGGCGGCGGCATGGGCGTCGCGATGTGCGTCGAAACGATGTAGGCCATCAGTGAACCAGCGGAGGAGAATTGCATGACACGCGTCGCACTCGTTACCGGAGGATCGCGCGGCATAGGCGCGGCGATTTCAGTCGGCCTGAAGAATGCCGGATACAAGGTCGCCGCCAACTATGCCGGAAATGACGAAGCCGCGGAGAAGTTCAAGGCCGAGACCGGTATTCCCGTCTATAAATGGTCGGTGGCCGACTATGAGGCGTGCGCCGCCGGCGTGGCAAAGGTCGAGGCCGACCTCGGGCCGGTGGACGTGCTGGTCAACAATGCCGGCATCACGCGCGACGCCATGTTCCACAAGATGACGCCCCAGCAGTGGAAAGAGGTGATCGACACAAACCTCTCGGGCGTCTTCAACATGACCCATCCGTTGTGGAGCGGCATGCGCGACCGCAAGTTCGGCAGGGTGATCACCATCTCCTCAATCAACGGACAGAAGGGCCAGGCAGGACAGGCCAACTATTCAGCCGCCAAGGCGGGAGACATAGGCTTCACCAAGGCGCTGGCGCAGGAAGGCGCGCGCGCGGGCATCACCGTCAACGTGATCGCGCCAGGCTACATAGCCACCGAGATGGTGAAGGCCATCGATGAGAAGGTGCTGAACGAGCGCATCATCCCGCAGATACCTGTCGGACGGCTGGGTGAGCCGGAAGAAATCGCGCGCTGCGTGGTGTTCCTTGCCTCGGATGAGGCGGGTTTCATTACCGGCTCGACCATCACCGCGAATGGCGGGCAGTATTTCGCCTGACACCATCGGCAGGTACCTGAAAAAACGGCGCCCGAAGGCGCCGTTTTTTATGAAGCGTTTGCGCGATGCCGGGGTCAGTCCTTTTCAAGCGCCGCCTTGTGCACGAAGCCGGCGACCGCAGCGCCGAGGACAGGCGCGAGCCAGAACAGCCACAGCTGCTGCAAAGCGATGCCGCCCACAAAGAGTGCCGGGCCGGTCGACCGCGCCGGGTTGACCGACGTGTTGGTGACGGGGATCGAAATGAGATGGATCAGCGTAAGGCCGAGGCCGATTGCGATTGGCGCAAAGCCTGCAGGAACGCGCCCATGCGTGGCCCCAAGGATGATGATCAGGAACATGAAGGTCAGCACGAACTCGATGATAAGCGCTGAACTCAGGCCGTACTTGCCGGGCGAAGCCTCGCCATAGCCGTTCGTCGCGAAGCCGCCTATGCCGGCGAAATCAGCCTTGCCGCTGACGATCACATAGAGCACCGCCGACGCAATGATCGCGGCTACAACCTGAACGATGACGTATGGAACAAGGTCCCTGGCGTCGAAGCGCCCTGCGACGGCCAGGCCGACCGATACGGCAGGGTTGAAATGTCCACCGGAAATGCCGCCGACCGCATAAGCCATCGTCAGTACGGTGAGGCCGAATGCCAACGCCACGCCGACGAAGCCGATTCCAAGTTCAGGAAAAGCCGCGGCGAGGACCGCGCTTCCGCAACCGCCAAATACGAGCCAGAACGTACCAAGGAATTCCGCAATCAGCTTTCTGGACATGTGAGCCCTCCTTATAAAGCTGACGGTAGGTGATACGCTTCGCCAAGGTGCAGACAATCGGGAATCGTCGGGCGAACCGAGCCGGTGACGACTAAGTCACAGCTTTCTTGCGCCAGATTGATCGTCCCAAAGTAATACACATTGGTTAACGATGATTATTTCCTTGCCGGAATGCGGTCTGAGTCTTCTTTCAAGATAGCCTCCCCGACCGTGGCAGGCACCAGATGTGGTGGTGAACAAAACGGGAAATAGCCGCCGAGGGTGATTCGTCGCCGATTCGTTCCGCCTTTGGCCTGAATGTTAACGCGCGGCGGTCGTCCGTGCCGGCATTCCGTTAAGTTCATGAAAGGAAAGATGAACAATTCCATAATCTTGCAAGACACTCGGCCTTGCCTGGGAAGACGTGCCGCCGTCGCGTTAACCTTTTGTCCCTCCATCACGAGGATTTCGCAGAAGATCCCTTTTCAAGATTCAGCATATGGTCTGAATCGAATGCCTTCCGGCTACATCTAGCCACGAACAAAACCTGAATCTGCCTGAGTCACTGATTCGTAGCTGATTCGTTCCAGACTCGTTCCAAGCCTTAACGACGCAGACCCGAGACACCCTCACGGCGCACTGTTTTCCCTTTCGCTTGCCGTCCCAAATCCCTATGTGTGGCCCCATGCCTCGCCATCTCCGGCGACCAGGACGGACAGGTCAGCACGGACAAACCCACCACGCAGAGCCAGGACCAGTCTCGACCAGATGACGATCCATCCCAAGACGAACGGGCCAGCGGCAGTTCCGCTCATCCTAACCGGCCGCGATGTCACCGCCGTGCTGGGACCGACCAACACCGGCAAGACGCATCTCGCCATCGAACGGATGGTGGCGCATGAAAGCGGGTTGATCGGCCTGCCGCTGAGGCTGCTCGCGCGGGAAGTCTATGGCCGTGTCTGCGAGAAGGTGGGCGCGCACAAGGTGGCGCTCATAACGGGCGAGGAAAAGATCGTGCCCCCCGGCGCGCGCTATTCCGTCTGTACGGTCGAAGCCATGCCGCGGCAGACGGATGCCGCCTTCGTCGCCATAGACGAGGTTCAGCTTGCGGGTGATTTCGAGCGCGGCCACATATTCACGGACCGCATCCTGCATCTGCGCGGGCGTCAGGAAACGCTGCTCCTGGGCGCCGCCACGATGCGCGGCATTCTCGAGAGGTTGCTGAAGGGGATCTCGGTCGTAACAAGGCCGCGCCTCTCGCACCTTGCCTATGCCGGCCAGAAGAAGCTGACCCGGTTGCCCTCGCGCTCGGCGATCGTCGCGTTTTCGGCCGACGAGGTTTATGCGATCGCCGAACTTGTGCGACGCCAGCGCGGCGGCGCGGCCGTCGTGCTGGGAGCGCTTTCTCCACGTACCCGCAACGCCCAGGTGGAGCTCTTCCAGTCGGGCGATGTCGAATATCTGGTCGCGACGGACGCGATCGGCATGGGCCTCAATCTCGATCTCGACCATGTCGCGTTCGCGCAGGACAGGAAGTTCGACGGCTACCAGTTCCGAAATCTTTCAGCCGCCGAACTCGGACAGATCGCCGGCCGTGCCGGACGGCATCTGCGCGACGGTACTTTCGGCGTTACCGGGCAGGTCGACCCGTTCGACGACGAGCTGATCGCGAAGATCGAGGGACATGACTTCGATCCCGTGAAAGTGCTGCAATGGCGCACGGTGGGCTTCGATTTCGCGAGCGTCGAGGCGTTGAAGCGTTCGATCGAGACGCCTGCCCCGGTGGAGGGACTGACACGGGCGCTGCCCGCCGTCGACCAGCAGGCGCTCGATCATCTGTCGCGTGACCCGGTTGTGCGCGACCTGGCTGTCGGCAGCGAGCGCGTCGCCCTGCTCTGGGAGGCCTGCGCCCTGCCGGACTATCGCCGCATCGCGCCGGCCCAGCATGCCGATCTCATAGCCTCGATGTATGACGACCTTGCCCGCAAGGGCCATGTCGACGAAAGCTACATGGCCGAACAGGTGCGAAGGGCGGATTCGACCGAAGGGGATATCGACACGCTTTCGCAACGGATCGCGCAGATCCGTACATGGACCTTTGTCTCCAACCGGCCCGGCTGGCTTGCCGATCCGACACACTGGCAGGAAAAGACGAGGGAAATCGAAGACAGATTGTCCGATGCCCTGCATGAACGGTTGACGAAACGCTTCGTTGATCGCAGGACTTCCGTCCTTGTCCGCCGCCTCCGGGAAAACACGATGCTCGACGCCGAAATCAGCCCATCAGGGACAGTCCTTGTAGAGGGCCACCATGTCGGGGAACTCCAGGGGTTCCGCTTCACCGCCGACCAGAGCGCCAATGGCGAAGATGGCAAGGCCATCCGCTCAGCCGCGCAGAAGGCTCTCGCCGCAGAGTTCGAGGCCCGTGCGGAGCGTTTCGCGGTTTGCGCGAACGGCGATATCGCGCTCGGCTCCGATGGGGTCTTGCGCTGGATCGGCGCGCCGATCGGCACACTTACCGCGGGCGAGGACGCCTTCAGGCCGCGCGTCATCCTGTTTGCCGACGAACAGCTGACAGGCCCGGCGCGTGACAAGGTCGCCGCACGGGCCGAGCGCTTCGTCAACTATCAGATCGAGTCGCTTCTGAAGCCGCTGGTTGACCTCAAATCGGCCGAGCATGTGACGGGGATCGGGAGAGGCATCGCCTTCCGTCTCGTAGAAGAGCTCGGCCTGATCAACCGGCGTGACATCGCAGAAGACGTCAAGTCGCTTGACCAGCCGGGACGCGCAGCGTTGCGACGGCTTGGGGTCCGGTTCGGCGCCTATCATGTCTTCGTGCCCGCGCTGATCAAACCGGCGCCTGCCGGACTGATAACGCTGCTGTGGGCGCTCCAGAACGATGGAAAAGACAAGCCGGGCTTCGGCGACGTGGTCAATGCGCTCGCCACGGGACGCACGTCCGTCGTCATCGACCCTGCCTTCGACAAGACGTTCTACAAGCTTGCGGGATTTCGTCCGCTTGGCCGCCGTGCCGTGCGCGTCGACATACTCGAGCGTCTTGCCGACCTCATCCGACCAGCTCTGGCATGGAAGGCGGGCACCGGCGCGCGTCCGGATGGAGCCTATGACGGGCAGGCATTCATGGTCACGCCCGCTATGATGTCCATTCTCGGCGCAAATGCTGAGGATATGGAAGAGATTCTCAAGGGGCTGGGCTATCGCGCGGAACCGAAGCCGGCCGCCGATGTGAAGGCGAAGCTTGAAGCGCTCGACCAGGCGGCGCAGGAGGCAGCTGCAAAGGCCGAAGCCGAAAAGGCGGAGGCCGCCGCGAATACCGCCAAGGAAGAAGAGAAGCGAGAGGCGAGCGACACCGCGCAGGTTGCAACCGAATTGCCGGCGGTCGAGGCTGCTGCGTCGGTGACAGAGCCCGCTGACGGTGAGGTTGCCGAGGAGAACGAGGCTACTGCCGCCGACGAGAGTTCCGTCGTGACGGCGCCTGCGGAAGAGGTTGTTGATGTCGCCCCGTCGGCTGACGAGGTTGAGCAAGCGCCTGCGGCCGTTGCGCCGGCCCCGGTTGAGGTGGCCGATGAGACTGTATCCGGGCCAGCGCAGTCCGGATCGGACGCCGACAATGTCGCGCCGCAGGTTGACACCGAGGCGCAACCCGTCTCCGATCTGCCCGCCGAGGAACCCAAGCCCGTTCTTCTGTGGCGTCCGGGGCGTTTCGACAGGCCAGCGGGTGGCCGCCGCCACGACAACCACCAGCGCCATGGACGCGCGCCGCATGGCGATGGTGAAGGCCAGGCGAACCGCCAGCGCCAGGGTGGTAGGCCTCCGCATCAGGGTCGCCGCGACGACCGGGATGGCGATAGCAGGCAGAAGCCGGAGCGGAACAAGGGGCGACCGGAACGGGAGGGTGGACGTCCCGACTTCCGCAAGGGCAAGCGGGAGGAGGAGCGGGTCGCCAAGCCCTTCAACCCGAGGCAGCGCGAAGATCGTCCGGCGAAGGTCGATCCCCTCTCGCCCTTCGCAAAGCTTGCCGTGTTGCGCGAGCAGCTCAAGAAATAGATGGAAGGCGCGGCCCGCCAGCGCATAGACAAGTGGCTGTTTTTCGCGCGCGTGGTGAAATCGCGCTCGCTCGCCGCCAAACTTGCAAGCGCCGGTCGTGTTCGCATAAATCGCGACAAGGCGTCGCAGCCATCCGATTTCGTCAAGCCGGGCGACGTGCTGACCATCACGCTCGAACGCCGCATACTGGTCTACAAGGTGCTCGATGCGGGCAAGCGTCGTGGACCGTCAGAAGAAGCGCGCCTGCTCTACGAGGACATGTCGCCGCCCCCCGCGGCGAAGGGCGATGCGCCCCTCGACGCCATGGTTCCGCTGAGGGACGCCGGAAGCGGACGGCCCACGAAACGCGACCGGAGGGAGACGGATCGCCTGCGCGGGCACGACCCGTTCTCGTGACCAGAGCCATTCAGTGAAGGGGACAGGTTTTCTCCTGCGGGGGCGTGGTTGGAACCGCGAACCTTGCAAGGCCCCGGCAAACGGGATAACTCACCCGAAACAGCTGTAAATGCGGGAAAATTCCCGGAGCCGAGCATGACCTACGTCGTCACCGACAACTGCATCAAGTGCAAGTACACCGATTGCGTGGAGGTCTGCCCGGTAGACTGCTTCTACGAAGGCGAGAACATGCTCGTCATCCACCCGGACGAATGCATCGACTGTGGCGTCTGCGAGCCGGAATGCCCGGCTGATGCCATCAAGCCCGATACGGAGCCCGGCCTGGAGAAGTGGCTGGAAATCAACACCGAATATGCTTCGAAATGGCCCAATCTCACGGTGAAGAAGACCGAGTTGCCGGACGCCAAGGAGTTTGACGGCGTTGAAGGCAAGTTCGACAAATACTTCTCTCCGGAGCCGGGGGAAGGTGACTGAGTTCCGTTGGGGAAGGCTGCGCCGCAGCGCTTAGGATGCAGACCCAATATTAACCAGTGCGCCTCGCTACGGTACGCATGGCCGTACCGCTATGCAGCAAATTGTTGATTCTTGCCACTTTTTGTGCTATCTGTAACAAATATGCCAATGGCAAATCGTCAAACAAGGCGCGCAAGCCCTAATCATTGAAAGGCCAAACTGACTGCGGACCAGATGTTCTGGGCCAGGCTGGTAGTATTGCCATGTCTCGCCGCCATGAAAACTGTTCTGCTGGCTTGGCCGTTTGTCATTTGGTGGGTTTGGCCCGGTAGTCATTCTGCCTGGCCGCACTAGGTGGCCCATGCGTGGGACACCGCAACCAAGGAGTTCAGGGCGTAATGGCAACAACCACGCAGCAGAAGAAGTCGGCGCAGCGGCAGGGTTTCAAGACCGGCGAGTATATCGTCTATCCCGCGCATGGCGTCGGCCAGATCGTGGCGATCGACGAGCAGGAAGTTGCCGGCCACAAGCTTGAGCTCTTCGTGATAGATTTCCAGAAAGACAAGATGCGCCTGAAGGTGCCGGTCGCCAAGGCTACCTCCATCGGCATGCGCAAGCTGTCCGAGACCGATTATGTGGATCGTGCGCTGAAGGTGGTCCAGGGTCGCGCCCGTGTGAAGCGGACGATGTGGTCGCGTCGCGCGCAGGAATACGACGCCAAGATCAATTCCGGCGATCTGATCTCGATTGCGGAAGTGGTGCGCGATCTCTTCCGCGCCGACAACCAGCCGGAGCAGTCCTATTCGGAGCGCCAGCTTTATGAAGCCGCGCTCGATCGCATGGCGCGTGAGATCGCGGCGGTCAACCGGATGTCGGAAACCGAGGCGGTTCGCCTGATCGAGGTCAACCTGGCCAAGGGCCCGAAGCGTGGCGCCAAGGCTGACAACGAGGAAGCCGAGCAGGAAGAAGCTGCCTGACCGGGAAGCCGGCCATCCATTGCAACGTTTTGAAAGGCCGCGTCCCGGACGTGGCCTTTTTCTTTGCATGGGGGGCGGCGGACAATAAAAAAAGGCCCCGCTTTGCGGGGCCTTTGAACGACAGTCGGGCTTGTCAGATCGACAGGCCGGCGTAGCGGTTCTTGAACTTGGAGAGGCGTCCGCCGCGGTCAAGCAGGTTCTGCTGCCCGCCGGTCCAGGCCGGATGCGTGTTGGGGTCGATGTCGAGGTTGAGCGTGTCGCCAGCCGCGCCGTAGGTCGAACGCGTCTCGTAGCTCGTGCCGTCGGTCATCACGACCGTGATGGTGTGGTAGTCGGGATGGATCTTCTCTTTCATCACTCTCGTCCTTTGCCGGCTCGCCCGTCTGGCCGTGCGGCCTGCGTCGATGCGTCTCTTTGAAAAACGTCAAGCCGCGGCTATCAGGCTGCCACGGCTTCTAAAACGGTTGGCCGGCCTATACATCAGCTTGAATTGAATCACAAGGCTGCGATGCGTAGGCTTGTGGCGTTGGCCGGACAGAGGAACGACAGGACATGGCATTGACGGCGGAAACCTCCGCTGATCGCTCAGGATCGACCCTGCGGCCCCTGCGTCGCATCGTTCCATATGTGCTGCGCTACAGATTTCTTGTCGCCGCCGCCATCATCTCGCTCGCGCTCGCGGCCGGCACCACGCTTACGCTGCCGCTGGCCGTCAGGCGTCTGATCGACAACGGCTTCACAAGCGCCGACACCACCTTCGTAGCAAACTACTTTTCCATGCTGGTTGGGATCGCCGCCGTGCTGGCGTTGGCGTCGGCCTGCCGCTATTTCTTCGTCATCACGCTTGGCGAGCGCGTCGTCGCGGACCTGCGTCGCGATGTCTTCGCGCATCTTACGACGCTGTCGCCGGCATTCTTCGACGCCTCGCTTTCGGGCGAAATCGTCTCGCGCCTGTCGGCAGACACAACACAGATAAAGTCGATGGTTGGCGCCACCGCATCCGTTGCGCTGCGGAATATCATCCTTGGGCTCGGAGCCGTCGGCATGATGGTGGTGACGAGCCCGAAGCTTTCGGGTCTTGTCCTGGTGGCCATTCCCTTCATCGTGCTGCCTCTCATGGCTTTCGGCCGGTCGGTACGGCGCAAATCGCGGCAGGCACAGGACAGGCTGGCCGGTGCGACGGCCTATGCCAGCGAGCACATTTCGTCGGTGAGGACGCTGCAATCCTTCACCAACGAAAAACTCGTCACGTCAAGGTTCGGGCAGGCTGTGGAAGCAGCGTTCAAGGCTGCCCGCGCATCGACGCTTGCCCGCGCGGCGCTGACCTTCGTCGCGATCTTCACGATCTTCACCTCCGTGGTGGCCGTTCTCTGGTTCGGTTCCCATGATGTGCTGACAGGAAACATGTCGGCGGGCACGCTTGGCCAGTTCCTGCTTTACTCGGTGTTCGCCGCGGGAGCGCTCGGCGCTCTCTCCGAAGTCTGGGGCGAGCTTTCGCAGGCGGCGGGCGCAGCGGAGCGGCTGATCGAGATCCTGGCCGAGAAACCGGCCATCGCCGCGCCGATCCATCCGAAGGCATTGCCTGTGCCTGGCAAGGGTTCGGTTTCCTTCACGGACGTCACCTTCTCCTATCCCGCCAGACCAGACCTGCCGGCGCTTCATAATGTCAGCTTCACCATCAAGCCAGGTGAAACCGTTGCCATCGTCGGTCCTTCCGGCGCGGGGAAGAGCACCATCTTCTCGCTGTTGCTGCGTTTCTACGATCCAGAGAGCGGCAAGGTACTCATCGATGGCGTCGACCTGACCGAAGCCGATCCGGTAGAGCTTCGCAGTCGCGTCGCCATTGTCCCGCAGGATGTCACCATCTTTGCCGCCAGCGTGCGGGACAACATTGCCTTCGGCCGGCCTGGCGCAAGCGATGCCGAGATAGAGCAGGCCGCCAGGGACGCACTGGCGGACGAGTTCATCGACAGGCTCGACAAGGGATTCGACACGGAAGTCGGCGAGCGCGGCGTCACGCTTTCGGGCGGACAGCGCCAGCGCATCGCGATCGCGCGCGCCATCCTGCGCGATGCTCCGATCCTGCTGCTTGACGAGGCCACGTCGGCACTCGATTCCGGCAGCGAAACGCTTGTGCAGATGGCACTGGAACGCCTGATGCGGGACCGCACCACCATCGTCATCGCGCATCGCCTTGCCACGGTGCTGGGCGCCGACCGCATTCTCGTGATCGACCGCGGCCGCATCGTCGAACAGGGTACGCATGAGAGTCTCGTCCTCAAGGACGGCATCTACGCGCGGCTTGCAAAGCTGCAGTTCGAGATCGGTTCAAGCGCTTTCAGGGGTGCTGCGGAGTAGGGTCCGGTTCCGCGTGAAGTTGCCGGGAGATCGGCCGACCGACCAGAATCTCCCGGAAACGCGCCACGAAACCTTCCCGCTGGGGCGAACAGGCCATGACGCCGACCTGTGCCTCGCCGGAAGGAAAGGGACATAGCCGGGCCATCTGCCATTCACCGCCGTCAACCGCGAATTGCACGCGCACAGCATCATCATGGCGCGTTAGGCGCACCGATACCGGATCGGATGGCTTTGCGTCGGCAAGTGGAATGACCGACCAGTCCGAGACGCCGTTGGTAACCACCACGCTGAAATGCATCAGGCCGTCGGTAAACTCGATACCCGCCTTGATCCATCGGGTCTCGTCGAGCCTCAGGAATATGCCGGCCTGGTCGTAAAGTACCCTATATTCGCCGAACACTACGGTGGAGATCGTGAAGTCACCCGAGACGGGCCGCAGGAATGCGTGCCCATTGTCGCGAACGAAGCCATAGAAGGTCTTGCGCCAGAAATCGGTGGAATCGGCTGTGCGGAATTCGAGGCGGCTGGCGTCTCCCTGCCAGTGCGCCGGCTCGTTCAGCCATCGAAATTCACCGTCCATCGGAACCGCCAACCCTTCCGGCTTCGACGCGCTTCAGCCAGTCCTTGCCGACGCCACGGTCGCGAATGATAGGCAACGGATCCTCGTTGTCGAGCCGCGAGCAGAGCCGATAGACCTCAAGCACCTCGGCGGGAAGCTCTCCGCGCTTGTAGAAAAACATGGCCGCCGCATATCGGGTCCGGCCGGACCAGGTTTCCCCGAGCGGCGTATTGATCAGCGTCCACTGCTCCAGCGCTTCCGCATCGGTATCGTGCATGTCAGAAGTCCGCTGGGGGATTGGCCGTGCGACGGTCGAGCTTGATGAAAGGACGCGGCACGATCCGGGCGCGCTTCATGAGACGCTCGTATTTCAGCTCGCGCATGGCATAGATCTCCACCCAGAGGTCATCGTTCACCGTGTGGCCGTAGGGCCGGACGAGGCTTGCGATTGCGATATTCCTCTTCGCAAGCGGCGACCAGCCCGCAGCGCTCACCAGCCCGACCTCCTTCTTCTTGCCATGATAGACGATGGCGTGTTCGGCCGGAATGTTTCCTTCGATCTCGATCCCTACCAGCACATGGCGCAGCTTCTTGCCATCGCGTGCCGCCATGATGGCGCGGCGGCCGTTGAAATGGCCTTTCTTCGCATCGACCATGAAGCCAAGTCCGATCTCGTCTGGCATGCGGACCCGGTCAGGCCGCAGCGCATGTTCGGCGGTGGAGAAGTCCGCGTTCGCCACGATCAGCCCGGCTTCGAGGCGGGCGCGATTGAGCGCGGTGTAGCCTATCGCGCGGATGCCGCGCGCCTGGCCTGCTTCCATGAGCCGGTCCCAGAGGCTAAGCGCAAGATTGGCCGGCACGAACAGTTCGTAGCCAAGGTCGCCGGTAAAGCCTGTCCGCGAGATCGTCACCGTACCGCCCTGATGTTCGAAGCCTGCGAGGTCGAACACCTTGAGATGTTCGACGCCGTCGAAATCCGCTTCGCGCAACACTGCGAAGGAAGTCGGCCCTTGCAACGCCAAACCGGCGATCTCTTCCGTTTCCTCCACGATGGACACGTCATAACCGATGGCGGAGTCCAGCAGCCACGGCAGGTGGCGTTCCTGACAGCATAGCCGGAACGCATCCTCCGTCAGGCGAAACAGCGTTCCGTCGTCGAGCACGTGCCCTTCGTCGTCGCACCACGCGGTGTATTGCACACGGCCCGGCCGCAGCCTGGTCACGTCGCGCAGCGTGACCCTATCAAGATAGGCTTCGCTGTCCGGTCCCTGGATCAGGTATTTCACCATCGGCGAGATGTCGAAGAGGGCGGCCGTGCTGCGGATGGCGAAATACTCCAGTTCCTCGTCCCACAGCGAAGCCGGCGCGCGATAGCCGGCCCAGGAATACCAGTCGTTCTGTTTCATCAGCGCATCGATGCGCGGCTGGAACGGCGTATCGAGGCGCAGTGTGCGGAAATGGCTGCGCGCGGCGATGCGTCCGGCGTAGGGGGAGCTTGTCTTCTTTGCTGTCTTGCCCATGACTAGCGCTCCAGAGCGATGATGCGGCGGGCGGCGTTCAGTCCGGGTGCGCCCGATACGCCTCCGCCCGGATGCGAGCCCGCGCCGCAAAGATAGAGGCCGTCGATCGGGGTCGCGTACCCTTCAGCGCCGAAGACAGGTCGCGACATGAGCATCTGGTCAGCCTGTAACTCGCCATGATGCCAGTGCCCGCCCGGCATGCGGTAGCGTCGTTCAATATCACGCGGCGTCAGCAGTTCCGCATGGCGGACGGTCTTGCCGATCCCCGGCGCGTATCTTTCCAGGATGTTCATGATCGCCTTCAGGAATTTCGGCTTTCCGGCATCCCAGCCCTCGCGCAACCGATAGGGCGCATATTGCACCACCGCGGACAGGACGCAGGCCCCTGAAGGCGCGAGCGACGGATCTGCAAGGCTTGGCAGCGTGATCTCCATCACCGGCTCGGGCGAGAACTCGCCATATTTCGATGGATTGAAGGCACGCTCGACATGGTCGGTGGACGGGGCGATGACAAGGCGTCCGCGAAGGCCGGTCGTGTCTATCCCGGCGAATTGCGGCGGCCGGTCGAGCGCAAGATGCAACTTGGCCGCATCGCCGTTCTTGCGGATGTTGCCGACCTTGCGCACGAAGCCCGTATTCAGTTCGCGTGGGCCCACCAGTTCGAGGAACGTGGTGGAGGGATCGGCAGCCGAGACGACGAGCGAGCCCGAAATCTCCTCACCGCTTTCAAGGACCACGCCAGCGGCGCGGCCGTTCTCGACCACGATGCGGCGCACGGCCGCGTCGGTGCGAAGCACAACGCCCGCTTTTTCAGCAGAGGCGACGATTGCAGCCGTCACCGCGCCCATGCCGCCTGCCGGTACCGTCTGCGCACCGGCCCTGCCGCCAATCTCTCCGGCAAGCCGGTAGTAGAGACCCAGAAGCGACGTTGGCGAACGGGGGCCGAGATGACTGCCGAGAACCGCGTCAAAGGCGAGGAGTCCCTTGAGCCGGTTGTCAGTGAGCTGTTCGTCCAGCAGGTCCGCAACGTTCATGAGGATGACGCGCAGGAAATCGCGCATGTCTTCCTTGCCGAGCTTCTTGAGGGCGAGCGCGGTCTGGCCAAGCGCAAAGGTTTCAGCCATCGACATCCTGCCGCCAAGGTCGGGCGGACGGCGCGACAGAAAGGGCTTCAGGATGCCGGCATAACGAAACAGTTGCGCGCGCAGGTCCTTCCATGCAGCGGCCTCTTTATCAGATGCGCCCAACAACCCTTCGCCATAGGCTCCGGTGAGGACCAGCGGATCGTCGTCAGTTGACAGGGACACGGACGATATGTGCGTCGCCGGTTCGAGTTTCAGTCCGTGGGCCTCCAGCGACAGTTCCTTCACGACATCAGGATGCAGTCGATTGAGGATATGAGCGACGGACGAGACCCGGAATCCGGGAGCGAATTCTTCCGTTCTGGCGCCGCCACCAGCCTCTACGGCGGCCTCGAGGACCAGAACCTTGCGACCGGACCTGGCAAGCAGGGCGGCGCAGACGAGCCCGTTGTGGCCGCCCCCGATGACAATGACGTCGGATTTTGCGTTCCAGCGGGACGCCTGCGGTGCGGCTGCTTCAGATGACGTCATGGGCAGGGCTCATCTGTGTGTTCGACTTGGACAGGTCACGCAGGATCTCTGCGGCGGCGTTGCGGCCGGGCGCGCCCATGACCCCGCCGCCCGGATGGGTGGAGGAGCCACAGATGTAGAGCCCGCCGATCGGCGATCGGTATTGCGCGTAGCCGGGGACCGGGCGGTTGAACAGGAGCTGGTCGAATGTCAGTTCGCCCTGGAAGATGTTGCCTTCGGTAAGGCCGACTTCGGCTTCCAACTCGCGCGGGGTGCGCACTTCCATGTGGACGATCCGATCGCGGAAGCCCGGCGAATAGTCCGCAATCTGCGAGATCACCGTCTCGGCAAAGGCATCGCGATCGGCGTCGGTCCAGTCGCGCCCTTCCACCTTCGGCGGGCAATATTGCACGAAGCAGCTCATGAAGTGCTTGCCCGGCGGCGTCATGGTCGGATCGAGCGTGGTCGGTATCATCATGTCGAGGAAGGGATCGGCCGACCAGCGACCAGCCTTCCAGTCATCATAGGCGCGCTCCATGCGCTCGACGGAATCGGTGAAGTGCAGGTCGCCACGATAGCAGGGCGAATCCTTGGGAAGGGCCGGAAATTCAGGCAGGGAATCGAGCGCGATGTTGACCTTGCCGGACGAGCCGCGGATCTTGAAGTTCCTGACCCGCCGCAGGAACACGTCGGGCAATTCCTTTTCCTCGACGAGTTTCAGGAAGGTGCGCTTGACGTCGGCGTTGGAGATGACGAGCCTGCCTGCGATTTCCTCTCCGTTGGCGAGCACGATGCCGGTGGCCTTGCCGTTGCTGACAAGGACTTTGTCGACCTCAGCACCGGTGCGGATCGTGCCGCCGGAAGCCTGAAAGCTCGAGGAAAGCGCCTTGGTGATGGCGCCCATGCCGCCGCGCGCGTAACCCCAGGCGCCGACCGATCCATCGACCTCGCCCATATAGTGGTGCAGCAGGACGTAGGCGGTGCCGGGTGACATCGGGCCGAGCGCGGTGCCGATGATCCCGGAGATCGAGAAGTTCGCCTTGATCACGTCAGTCTCGAAATACTCGTCGAGAAATTCCGAGATGGACATGGTCCAGAACCGCAGCGTTTCGGCCATCTGCGACGGCCCGAGATCGTGGAACTTCCTGGCAAGGAACAGCAGTTCTCCTACGTCGCGCGGCTTCAGGCTCGTCGGATCGGGTGCGGTTCGCATCAGGAGCGGCTGTATGAAGCGGCACTGGCGCGTCACGTCGCGCGCATAGCGGTCATAGGCTTCCGCATCCCGTTTCGAGAAGCGCGCGAACTCGCGGCGATGGGCGTCATGATCGCGGTAATTTGCGAGATAGTCGCCATCGCGCGTGAGAACAGCGCCGCCCTCGTAGGCGATGACCTGAAGCCCATGGCGCGGCAGTTCGAGATCGCGCATGGTCTCGGGCCTGAACAGCGAGCAGACATAGGAGCAGTTCGAATAGAGAAATCCCGGCGTCAGCGACCGGCTGACAGCTGCGCCGCCGACCCACTCATTCTTCTCAACCACAAGGACGTTGAGGCCGGCCCTCTGAAGATAGCAGGCGTTTACAAGGCCGTTGTGGCCGCCGCCTATGACAATCGCATCCCATGTCTTCATGACGGTCCCAAGTCCCTTCGGCGACGCAAATCTGGCACGGGGTCAACAATTTTGTCCAGCCATTTTGAATGAATGTTCAACAAATGAGGTTGCAATTTACCGCAGCCGTATTAGGCTTTCGAGATAGTTCCGGGTTGCCAGTTGGGAAGCGATCAATGATCGATACGGCAGATGCCGAGCCCGAATATGATGACGACGCCATGCGCTTTCTCGAGGCGCTCTGGGGCGATGGATATCTTTCGCCGGGAGGGCCCGAAGAGGTCGATCGCGTGCTGGAGGGCATCGACCTGCGCGGCAAGACCGTCCTCGATGTCGGGTGCGGCGCAGGGGGCATAACGCTGCATCTCGTCGAGAGGCATGACGCGGGCCATGTGACCGGCTTCGACGTCGAGCTGCCGGTTGTCGAAGCAGCAAGGATGCGGGCACAGAAGCGCGGCCTTTCGGATCGCGCGACGTTCATTCATGCAGCTCCAGGTCCGTTGCCGTTCGCCGACCAGTCGTTCGAGGTGGTCTTCTCGAAGGATGCGTTGCTGCACGTGCCGGACAAGGATGCTCTTTTTGCCGAAATCTTTCGGGTGCTAAAGCCCGGCGGCGTGTTCGCGGCATCGAACTGGATGATCGGGCATGACGGGGAACCGTCGCCGGACATGAAGGCCTATGTGGCGGCGGAGGGACTGTCTTTCGCGATGGCGTCACCGGCGCGCTACGCTGCGGCCATGCGCGGGGCAGGCTTCGAAAAGGTTGAAACCCGAGACCGCAATCCATGGTACCGAGAGGTGGCCCGCAGGGAACTGGAGCAGTTGCGAGGGCCGCTTTACCAGAAGGTGGCGGCGGTGGTGGGCGCACCTTATGTGGACAAGAATATCCACACGTGGGAAGCGATGCAGAAGGTGCTCGACTCCGGTGAGCATCGTCCGACCCACCTACGCGGCTGGAAGCCAGATTCCAGCCCATGAACAGGCAAACCCCTCGATGAACATCGACATCGCCAAACCATCCGCAGAGCCGGAAAGACGCGGCCGCAAGGCCTCCAAGGAGACTCGGCGCCAGCAGTTGATAGAGGCGACGATCGATTCGCTTGCCAAATATGGCTATTCGGAAACCACGATGGCCGATGTCGCCGATGGCGCGGGACTGTCGCGCGGCATCGTGAATTTTCATTTCGAGAGCAAGGAGAAGCTGCTCGTTGCGACGCTGCAGTACATGGCCGACGAGTATGCGGCGCATTGGCGTTCGGCGTTGCAGAAGGCCGGCGAGGATCCGGCGCGCCAGCTTGCGGTCCTGGTGGCGGCCGACTTCGAACGCTCCATATGCAACCGGCGCAAGCTCGCCGCCTGGTGCGCCTTCTGGGGTGAGGCGAAATCGCGACCGACCTACCAGGCTCTCTGCGGGGCGCGCGATCAGGCCTATCAGGATGTCTTTGTCGATCTCTGCCAAAGGCTGAAGGCGGACGGCGACTACGATTTCGATCCGCGCGATACGGCGCTTTGCCTGTCCGCCATGCTGGAAGGCCTGTGGCTGCGCCTGATGATGGGCGCGGAAGACCTGACCCGGGAAAGCGCCCATCGCGCCGCGGCAGATTTTCTCGTCACGATCTTTCCGAAGCACTTCTCGCGCGATGGCCAGCGCGTCCACAAGGCCGACCGATAAACGAAAACAGGGGAAATGGAGATGAAATCAGCAAAGCACCGTATCGGAATAAGGCTGGCGCTTGTGGCGGCCTTGCTCGGTTCGACAACGGCGATAACAAGCGCCGAGGACGGTGAACTGACAGTGTTCGACTGGTCGGGCTACGAGGCGCCCGAGTTCCATCCCGGCTATACTGCCAAACACGGGCAGTCGCCGACATTCACCTTCTTCGGCGACGAGGACGAGGCATTCGAGAAGCTTCGCGCCGGGTTCAAGACGGACCTCGCCCATCCATGCTCGCAGAGCGTGGTCAAGTGGCGCGAGGCGGGACTGCTGGAGCCGCTGGATACGTCGCGGATCGAAGGCTGGAAGAACCTGAATCCCGGTATCATGGCGATGAAGAACCTCGCCACCGACGAAAGCGGCACGGCCTGGTTCATGCCCTGGGACTGGGGCAACACGCTCCTGACCTACAACACAGAGACGGTTCCGGCGGAGGACATCACGTCGCTCAAGATCCTTGCCGATCCAAAGTACAAGGATCGCGTGTCGCTTCCTGACAATGTCGACGACGCCTATGCGCTCGGCTCGCTTGCGATCGGGCTCAAGGACTGGACGCAGATGACCGACGAGCAGTTCAAGCAGGCGTCGGATTTCCTGCGTGAGGTGCACAAGAATGTACGCCTCTACTGGACGGATAGCACCGACATCGTTCAGGCCCTCAGCGGAGGCGAGGTCGACCTGGCCTGGGCCTGGAACGACGCGGCGGTGCAGTCCGCGCTTGCCGGCGCCCCGATCAAGAACACGCGCGATACCGAGGAGGGACAGTCCACCTGGGTTTGCGGTTATGTGATGCTGAAGGACGCGCCGGGCAGCAAGGGTAAGGTGTATGACTTCCTGAACTCGATCAACTCACCCGAAGTGGCGAGCTTCCTGTTGTCCGACTGGGGCTACGGGCATGCCGACGCCAAGAGCATGTCGACGATCGATCCCGCCGTGGTCCAGGCGCAGGGTTACGGCGATGTCGACAAGTTCGTCGAGAAGACGCTGTTCCAGTCGCCGGTCCCGGCCGAGCTGAAGCAGAGGATGATCGAGGAGTTCGAGAAGATCAAAGCCGGCTACTAACAAAGGCAGGAGGCCGGCCTGATGGCATGTGTCATTGTGGTCGGTGCCGGTTTCTGTGGCCTTGCGGCGGCCGGCCAACTCGCCGGTGACGGCTTCGAGGTTACCGTGCTTGAGGCACGCAGCCGTGTCGGCGGCCGGGTGGAAGCCCGGCCGAACGGACTGGGCGAGACTGTCGATACCGGCGGACAGTTCATCTGCGACGACATGCCCGAAGTCATGCGCCTGGCGCGCCGGCACCGTCGTGCGCTTGTGAAAGCTCCCGTCGAGGGACGCATGGCGGTGGTGCCGAATCCGGAAGGCCCGGAGGATACCGGGCAGATGTTTGCGAGGTTCGCGGCCTTGCGAGAACGTCTCGCCGGAGTCGACCCCGATGCCGCCGCCGCGACAAGACTGACCGTCGCCCGCTGGGCGGCTGAGCAGCCCGATGGCGAAGATGCCAAGCGTGCGTTCCTCTCGACGATCGAAGGCCTCTGGTGCCAGTCGCCCGAGGAAATGCCGCTCTGGTATCTGATCGAGAACGATCGACGCATCACCAACAGCGTTTCGGAACTCCAGTACTTCCTCAAGGATACGATGTCGGCCCTTGCGGGCGACCTCGCCGCGGGCCTCGGGGAGAATGTCAGGCTCGACGCTGCCGTTTCCCTGATCGAGCGTGACGCGGGCGGCGTGACTGTGCGTACAGGGGATGACGCGGTGCGCGGCGATGCCGTTCTCGTCGCTGTGCCGCCGATGGCGGCAAGCCGGATCGTTCACGATCCGGCTCTGCCGGAACGTCTTTCTAATGCGCTTTCCGTCTGGCGTAGCGGCGCTGTCGTCAAGGTGCTCATCCGCTACGAAAAGGCATTCTGGCGAGACAGCGGCATGAGCGGGCAGGCCTTCTACATCGATACGCCCGGCCTCTACGCCACCGATGTCAGCATGGACGACGAGCATCCCGCGCTGGTTGCGTTTATCGGGGGGCGCATAGCGCGGGAGTGGCGGGTCGGTGGCGAAACGAGCCTGCGCGAAACGCTGCTGGTCAAACTGGTCGAAGCGCTTGGCGAGGAGGCGGCATCGCCGATGGACATGGCGATTCGAGACTGGACCGATGACCGCTGGAGCGGCGGCGCCTACAGCGATGTCATTGTCGACATGGAGGCCCGGGATGCAGAGGATGTGATCCGGGCAGGCGATCCGCCGCTTTTCTTCGACTCATCGGAGCTTTCGCCATCCTTCCCGGGCTATATTGAGGGCGCGATTGTCGCGGGCCGCCAGGCCGCTTCGGCAGTTGCCGCTTTCATCAGGAGCAGGCGCTAGCAAGAACGCGGTCGAGCCTCTGGCTCTGACCGCTGGTGCGCCGGCTCCTCCGAATGGACAAGCGTTTGTCCGCGTGGCACGAGTTGCGGCGGCGGTTTCCCGATCGGGGATCGCAGTTTGGCTGCCGGTGAGGGGGAAGCATGTCGAACACGCAATCGTCTTTCGGCGGGCACAAGGCAGGCAGCGAGACGCTGACGGGGCCGCTGCTGGTGGTGCTTGGCGTTGTGGTCGTCGCGGGCCTGCTTTTCGGCTACGACCAGGGCGTCATCTCCGGGGCGCTCGACGGCATCAAGCGCCAGTTCAGCCTGAGCGCGCTGCTGGTCGAGGTTGTCACGAGCTGGGTGACGCTCGGTGCGCTGGTCGGGTCGCTGGCGGGCGGCTATCTTGCGGATCATTACGGCCGCCGCCGCGCTGTGCTTATCGCCGGCATGCTGTTCGTCATGGGTGCCGTGTTGCAGGCGGTCGCGCCGGATGTCTCGCTTCTTGTTCTCGGACGTTTGGTCGTGGGAGCAAGCGTTGGCGTCGCGGCTGTCGCCGCGCCGCTCTATGGCGCCGAGCTTGCCCCCGCGGCGCATCGCGGACGGTTCGTCGCGGCCTATCAGCTTGCCATCACCATCGGCATATTCCTCGCCTACCTCGTCAATGCCGGACTGGCGGCCGACGGACAATGGCGGCTCATGCTCGGTGTTTCGGTGATCCCCGGCGTGCTGCTGGTTCTGGTCGGAATGCTGGGCGTGGAATCTCCGCGCTGGCTGGTTAAGGCGGGCCGGCGCGACGAAGCCCAAGCGGTGCTGGGCAAGGTCTGGCCGGGCGAGGATAACGCCGCGCGGCTTGCTGCCATCGAGCACACTCTGGACGAGGAGAGAGGGCAGGCGTCCTGGCGCGAGGTATTCAACCCGGCATGGCGCAGGCCGCTGGTCATCGCGCTTGGCCTTGCGGTCTTCCAGCAGATCACAGGCATCAACGCCATCATCTATTACGCCAACCAGATATTCGCCGCCGCGGGGTTCTCCACGCCGGCGGAGCAGACGATGGCGACGACTTGGGCAGTCGGCGGGGTTAACGTGGCTGCGACCTTCATTGCCATCGCGTTCATCGACAGGCTTGGCCGCCGGCCGCTGCTGCTTGCCGGGCTGGTGGGGATGGGCGCGGCCCTGCTTGTCGTCGGCTTCGCATTCCTGTCGATCGACGGCAGCCCTGCCGGGGACGGACCCACGACGGCCGGAATCGTGACGCTTGTCGCCCTTGTCGTGTTCATCGTCTCCTTTGCCTTCTCGCTCGGCCCGGTCGTGTGGACCGTGATCAACGAGATATTCCCGGGTCAGGTGCGCGGCCGCGCCGTGGCGGTCGCCACGGCTGTCAACTGGGGCTCGGCCTTCCTCGTCAGCCAGTTGTTCCTCACCCTGATCGATGAGATCGGCAAATCGACGACATTCTGGCTGTTCGCCTTTTTCTGCGCCGTCGGCTGGGTGTGGATCTACCGGGCGGTGCCCGAGACCAAGGGAAGGTCGCTGGAGGAGATCGAACGGAGCTGGGGCGGAACCCCCGCGCCGGCGGCGGCCTGACGCAGGCTTCGTCACGCACTTGTCAAACGGGCGTCGGCGGCGTCTGTTAACAGACGAAATCGAACATGGACCAGACAGGGATCGCAAACGATGCAGCTTGGCATGATGGGACTGGGAAGGATGGGCGCCAATATGGTGCGCCGCCTGATGAAGGACGGCCACGAATGCGTTGTCTATGACATCAATGCCGCAGCCGTTGCCGATCTCGCGAAGGAGGGCGGTATCGGCGCTTCCTCGCTCGAGGATTTCATCGCCAAGCTCGCCAAGCCGCGCGCGGTATGGCTCATGCTGCCAGCCGCCATCACCGGAAATGTGGTGCATCAGGTCGCGGCCCTGCTGGAACCCGGCGACACGATCATCGATGGCGGCAATTCGAACTATCGCGCTGCAGTCGATCTCGGTGCCGAACTGGGCGCGCGCGGACTGAATTTCATCGATGTCGGCACGTCGGGCGGCGTCTGGGGCCTTGACCGCGGCTACTGCCTGATGATCGGCGGACCCGATGAGGCGGTGAAGCGCCTCGACCCGATCTTCGCCACGCTTGCGCCGGGCGCTGAAAAGGGCGCGGACAACGTCGCGACTCCGGCCAAGGCCGACACCGCCGCGCACGGCTACCTGCATTGCGGACCGAGCGGAGCGGGGCACTTCGTCAAGATGGTCCACAATGGCATCGAGTACGGACTGATGGCCGCTTATGCCGAAGGCTTCAACATTCTCAAGGCAGCCGATGCGGGCAAAGAAAGACGCGCAGCGGACGCGGAGACGACGCCGCTCGACCAGCCGCAATATTACCAGTTCGATATCGACCTTCCGGCCGTGGCCGAGGTGTGGCGGCACGGCTCCGTCATCGGTTCCTGGCTGCTCGACCTGACCGCCGGCGCTCTGGCGCAGGACCCGGAACTCGCCAATTTCGGCGGAAGGGTTTCCGATTCGGGCGAGGGACGGTGGACGCTGAAGGCGGCGATAGACACCGGCGTTCCAGCGCCCGTGCTGTCCACGGCGCTTTTCGACCGGTTCTCGTCGCGCGGCGAATCCGAATTTGCCGACAAGATGCTCTCCGCGATGCGCTATGCGTTTGGCGGCCACCTGGAGAAAAAGGGATAGAGGCCTTAGCCGGCTTCAGCCGGGCGGCATCTTCTCGAAGACGGTCAGCGTCGGATCGATGCGATCCCATCCCTGCGCAGCCGCAGCCCACGTAACGATTTGCGGCTGGTAGCGCTCGGGTTCGTCAAGGCTGGCGGCGCGGATGACCAGAAGGTCCGGCATGTCCGGAAAAGTCATGTAGACGGGAGACCCGCAGGTCGGGCAGAAGGCAGAGCGCTTTCTCGTGCCGCCGTCGCCGGCGGTGTCCCATGTCGACGGCCGCCCTTCGATCCTGACCTGAGCCTTGTGGAAGGTGAGGTTCGAGGTGTGGCCGGTGCCGCTTTCGCGCTGGCACTGTCGGCACTGGCAGTCGACCATGACGATCGGCTCGCCCTCCACCTCGTAGCGTATTTTTCCGCACGCGCAGCCGCCCGTATAGGTCTTTCCCATCTGTTTCTCTCCTTGCATCTGATTGTCCGGACCTGCAGCGTTCAGCAGCAACCCCTGCGAAACGCGGCTTCGACATGCTGGTAGCTGTCATTCCAGTTCCACCACCGGTAGGGGGCCGTCTGCGGGTAGTCCCGGGGCGAATCTTCCCATGTCTCCTGTCGGCCGAGCGGCGTGATGTCGAGATAGTTCCAGGTGCCTCCCATCTGCTCGTCGCCGCGATTGTCGATGAAGTAGGTGCGGAAGATGCCACCCTCGTCATCGCGGTAGAACACATTGGTCCCGTGCCATTCGCCGACATCGAAATCGCTGTCGAAGCTGTCCGTGACGGTGACCCAAGGAATATCCCAGCCCATCCGCGCCTTAAGTTGCGCGATGTGCTCCTGCGGCGCACGGCTTGCAAAGACGAGCGTCGTGTCGCGGGCGTTCAGGTGCACGACCTTGGCGACCTGGTCGGCGACCATCGAACAGCCCTTGCAACCACGATCGGGCCAACCCTCGACACCCGGCTCGTAAAAGGCGCGATAGACGATGAGCTGGCGGCGACCATCGAACAGGTCGGTCAGCGTCAGCATTCCGGCCGGCCCTTCGAAGGCATAGTCCTTCTCGACGGCCAGCCAAGGCATGCGCCGGCGTTCGGCGGCCAGCGCGTCTCGCATGCGCGTCATTTCCTTTTCCCTGACAAGCAGCTTTTCGCGCGCGGCCTGCCATTCCGACGCCGGGACGACGGGAGGCTTTGCCATGCGGGGGTTTTCCTTCTGCATCCTGATCTCCTCTCTGCCAGCCGGGTTCCAGATACGGTCAGTGCGGTTTGCCGGACGGGCCGAGCCCGGCGGTTGTGGCGTCCAACCGTCGCACGACTGTCTTCCAGCCATCGCTCATGTTTCGATAGGCGGACTCGTTCCTAGGCAGGACGAAGCCCGAATGGACGACGCGGACGCGAGTCCCATCCGGCACGCGGACCAGCGTCCATGTGACGATCGTGTCGAGACGCGAACCATAGCCGACATTCCCCTCGTGCCCGCCCTTCCACGAGTAGACGAGACGCTCGTTTGCAACGACCTCCAGCACCTCACAGCGGATCGTACCGTCCCACTCGCCGGCCGGTGTCGTGCGGTAAGTGAACCTGTTGCCGACCACAGGCTCGAAGCCGTGCGCCTCCATTAGCCAGCGGCCGATCAACTCGCCCGTGGTCAATGCCTTCCATATGGTTTCAGGCGCATGCGGGAAGATTTCGTCGACGACGATCTTCTGCGTGTCGATCGTCGATGCTGCATCGTTCATTGATCCGGCCTTCCTGCCTTGCCCTTCGGCGGGTCGATGTCCGCGAGCAATGCGCGCAGGTTTGCGAAGCGCTCTCGCCAGAAGGCTTCATAATGGCTCATCCAATCGGCAAGTGGCGCGAGCCCGCGCGGATCGGCTCGATAGAAAACGTTTCGTCCTTCGGGTCGCTCGGCGACGAGGCCGGCCTGTTTCAGCGATTTGAGGTGCTGCGACACAGCGCCCTGCGTGACGCCGCTTCCCCGCGTGAGTTCGACGACCGTGATCTCCTCGGTGCCGGCGATCCGTTCGTAGACCGCGCGCCTCGTCGGATCGGCAAGGGCGCGCATGACGGCTGTGACGGGTGCGGGTTCAATCATTCCGACACAATAGCGAACACTAATTGATTAGTCAACACTTATTGATCTGGGATCGCAAAGTCGACCAAA
>JAHBYU010000011.1 GCA_019635775.1 Rhizobiaceae bacterium
TACCCTCACGCGAACCGCTTCAGCACTGCCGCTACGATAGCCTCGGGCCGATCCTCCTGAACCAGATGTCCGCAATGTGGTACAGGGATGCACTCGGCGTCTGATATCAACGCGGCTAGGGTCACGCCATGCTCAAAGGGTATCCACTCATCATTGCGTCCCCAGAGGACTGTTACGGGGCACTCCATCTGCCCATATCTTCCTTCAATCTCGTCGGTGAACTTC
Source organism: Rhizobiaceae bacterium (assembly GCA_019635775.1). Classification (GTDB taxonomy): domain Bacteria; phylum Pseudomonadota; class Alphaproteobacteria; order Rhizobiales; family Rhizobiaceae; genus Mesorhizobium_K. Next base: position 226 of record JAHBYU010000011.1, read on the forward strand.
TGGTCCATCTGTGCAATTTGCCGATAGAACGCGGCTTGGCCGGTCGGCCCGAGCCATGGGGCACTGTAAATTTCCAAGGCTTCTTCAGAGAGCGGGTTGTGAGCCGCCGTTTGCAAATAAGCTCTGAGCAGCGCCCGATGCATGTAGTCCGGCATACCGGAGAAAGCGGATTCATGCTTTCGGACATGTCGCACTAACGCGGACCCCCAAGGTGCGAGAGCAACAGCGTCAAAGATCGTCATAGAGCTGTAGCGCAAGCCGTTCAGGTAGTAGGCACGTAGAGCTGTGGCGCCGCCGAAGTCGTGCGCCAACACGTCGGGACGGTCCAGGCCCCACTCCGCAAAGAGAGCGGCTAGGGCCTTGTTCTGCACAGATAAGGACACGTCTTGCCCCTCGCGCATTTCCGAAAGGCCATAACCCACAAGATCGAAGTAGTAGACGGTCCTTCGGTCGGAGAGCTGCGGCACGATCCTGCGCCAGACCTGTGAGGAAAATGGTGTGCCATGAATCGCCACGAGCGGCGGCCCATTCCCGGCCTTTCCCCAACGGACCGTGTTTCCTTCAATGATCGTTCTATAGGGCAAATCAAGCATGTTCAGGCTCAACACCAAGTTCTTCCAGCGTTTTAGTCGGGATGCTCGCGCTCGACTGGCTGATGGCCACCGCTAGCAGGGAGCGATGCAAGCTAAAGTAATCCACAATGGCGAGCGTTTGAATCAGACCGCACATAGCGATTCGACCACTACAAATAGCGCCTTATGCCTTTCGACGACTTGCATCTTTCTTCGCTGACTGCTCAAAAAAAATACTGTCCTATCCGTAGACGGCGTTCCTAATTTCAGTCGGAAAGGCACCTGACATTCCCTCGAAGGCTGTATTGGTAAGTGCAACAACAGAAAGGCGGTTGATGCGGTCGATGAACCAGTTGTGACCATAGGCGCCGCCCCATTGCAGGGTGCCCGGGGCCTGCGGCGTGCCGGTCGATGCGGGATCCACCAAAACCGCCCATCCATAGCCGAAGCCCCAGCCAGGGCCCTGCGTCTCGGCTTGTGTGCCGACATGATCGACCGCCATTGTCTCGACTGTATTAGCGCGAAGAATAGGGCTGCCCCCGGTGCGGATCGCTTCTAAAAAGCGCAGGATGTCGCCTGCCGTGCCCACCATACCGGCTCCACCTGATGGATAAGATTTGGAATTGAATATGCGAGACGGTGCAAAACATGCTGTCGTGCCGTAAATTGGCACCTCAATACCATCAGTCATCGCTACTGGTTCGGGATCAGCATCGGCATAGGCCTGCGCCAGCCGAAACCTGTCACGAACGAAAAAATCCGTGTCGACAAGCCCAAGCGGGCCCGTTACTTTGTCACGAACGATCTCTGGCAGGGTTAGACCCTGTACTTGCTCGAGTATGCCGCCGAGGACGTCCAGGCCCAAGGAGTAGCGCCACCCGTTGCCAGGTGCGAACGCCAGCGGTGCGGATTTCAGCCGAAACAGGTTCTCCTCCAAAGGAAGGCCTGGCTGATCGAGCCCATCGGAAACGCCCAACTTGTGGTAAGGTCCATCGGCGGGCTCCAGAAAACTGTATCCTAGGCCGGATGTGTGGGTGAGCAGATGGTGGATCGTGATTTCCGGTCTGGTGCCGTCCAGCAAAGCGGGTCGAAAGTCCGGTAGCCATTGCGTAACTGGCGCATGAAGTTTCAGCTTGCCCTCTTCGACAAGTGCCATGGCTGCGGCCGTCACAATAGGCTTTGTGACGGAGGCAAGCCTGAAAATTGCTTCTTCCCGCATTGCTGTTCGGGTTGCGCGATCTAACAAGCCAGCCGAGCGATGGTAGACGATCGCCCCGTCGGCGGCGACGAGCACCAAGGCGCCAACGATGCGCTTCTCGTCCAGCGCCTTATCAATGATGGCGTCGATACGAGCGGGTGCTCCGAAAAAGTCAGGGAGCCTCGGAGGAGAAGAGGGTCTCAGGTCAGACATCGTGAACGATCTCAGTGCGGATGACGTGGCCATGGATGGCAAGGGATTTCAGGAAGGACGCCGCATCAAAGACCGCACCCGGCGCTTGGGCCCCAAAGGCGCGTATGCGACCGTCCAAGATCCGCTCGACCGCTTCGCAAACGAGCGGGGCGGTGAAGGCGTAAATGTCTTGTCCGGATGCCGACAACCGCCGCGTAGCTGAACCGCTGCGCCCGACAATGTCCACGAGGAATTTTTGCGCTGAGGCTCCAGTCTGATCGGCCGGAGCAGGAGGTGGGGTTGTGGGATCGCGGATGTCGGCCAGAGCGTTGCTCGTGAGATAGGTTCTGAGGCGGGACAAGCGAAGATGCTGAGAGATGACTGGCACCTCGGAGAATGGCAGCGCCACGACGTTCTGCCTCAAAAACGGATCCGGAAAATCCCATTGCGCTTCTTCCAAGGGCTGGGGCAGAGGGACGAGCTGTCCCCCAGATATTTCAAGCCGTGGTATTACGTTCCTGCGGCCGGTCAGCCTCGTGCCTTCCGTGGGGTGCCAATGATCCAGGGCGATGGCAATGGTTACATCGGTGATGCCCGGCTCCTCCTCGACAAGTGCCGATAGCAGCAGATCCGGGAAGCCGCCGAAGAAAGCCGTGGCGGGCAGAAACACCAGTGCGGCTTCCCGAGCGGCGGCGTCAAACTCTTCATAGATATCGGCAGTGCTCGCCTGCTCGGCGCTTAGGTCCAGATAGTGGATGCCCGTTCGCAGTGCGGCCGAAGCGACCTGCCTGGCCGTGTCCAGAAATGGTCCAGCGCAGTTGATCACTGCGTCGGCGCCGTTGAAGACGAGCTCTAGCGATAGTTGGGCAACTGCTGATAGTTCCCGAAGCTCAACGTGCTGCTCTGAGAAGCCGGCAGAGTTGAGCCGATTCCTATCTCTCCCAATAGCGACTGGCGAGGCACCGCGACGGAGGAGTTCGGCGACCACGAAGCGACCTGTATGGCCCGCAGCGCCGAAAACGGCAATCTTCTTGCCGGCGAGTTGTGTCATTGCATAGCACCGATACAGAACTGTCTGTTTCCATCTACAAACCTGTCTGTACGCCGTCAACCCAAACGTGATATCGCAAGCTTTATGTTAAGAAATGAACAGACCGCCCTCCGAGACCACGTTCTCAATATCGCCTCTTCGCTGTTTTACGCCCACGGAATACGCGCTGTCGGCGTCGATCTCATCGTTGCGGAAGCCGGAGTGGCGAAGACCAGTCTTTACCGTCACTTTCGAACCAAGGACGATCTTGTCGCGGCGTTTCTCACGTGTGAGGACGAGCAGTTCTGGCAGACCTGGCAGGAGGTTGCGGACCGCAATGCGGACGATGCTTGGGCGGAGCTCAACGCGCATCTGGAATGGATCGGATCGAGGCTGGCGCGACCAAATTACCGAGGCTGTCCGCAGATAAACGCGGTAGCGGAGTTCTCTGACCCGAAGCACCCGGCACGGCAGATCGCGGCGACCCACAAGGCAGAGATGCGGCGGCGGTTGAAAACGATTGCGGTTCGGCTGAACTCCGATCGACCCGATGAACTGGCGGGGCAGCTTGCACTACTGATCAATGGAGCTTTCGTCAGCGCCGGAATGCTGGCACCGGACGAAGCCATTCCCTTGCTCCAGAATGCCGCTCGCCTGCTTCGCGCCGGGCACACATCATGACGCTGTTGGATAACTTGCGGCTGTCTGTTCGGCGATTGTCGGCTAGGTATTCACCTATGGCGGCGGAGCTCCGACGGTGTCCGGCCTCCGTGCCGAAAATGTCCCCATTCGCTCGGATCAGTTCGGGTACGCGTGAGCCTCGCCGAGTAAACGTGCGGCTCGCAGCGCGAGGCGGGGCCCGCCCGTCCTCGGTGGAAGCCTATCCGGTAATGCTGCAGGTCGTGCCTCACGTGCTGGCACGGCGCCGCGGACCGAGTGGTAGGGTGTCATCCCATCTTGACCGCTAATGGAAATTGATGCTTAACGTACTTGTTATTTAACAGGTACGTTAAATGCAGTCTGATCACCTGTCCCTCACGTTTTCCGCACTTGCCGACCCAACCCGCAGGGCCATCCTGCAGCGTCTGAGCCAGGGTCAGGCGTCGGTGGGGGAGCTTACTGCGCCCTTTGCTATCTCCATGCCAGCCATTTCGCGACACCTCAAGGTGCTGGAGCACGCCGGTCTCGTCGTGCGTAGTCGGAATGCCCAGTGGCGGCCGGTACAACTCAACGCGACGCCTTTGGCCGAGGTCGTGCATTGGGTGGAAAGTTATCGACGGCACTGGGAGGGGGCTTTCGAACGCATGGATGCGTACTTGGCCGAGCTTCAGAAAGGAGATTCCGATGCCAAACAATAGCGGGACAACCGAGCAACTGGCGCTTGCGCTCGACATCGACAGGGTGTTCGCTGCGCCGCGAGAGCTCGTCTGGAGGTTATGGAGCGATCCCGAACATCTGGTGCGCTGGCATGGTCCCAAGGGCTGCGCGCTAAGTCAGTGCGAGCAGGATTTTCGCGTCGGCGGGAGTTGGCGACGCACCATGACAGCCGGACCGGGGCATGCCCACGTGATTTTTGGAGAATTTATTGAGGTCGATAAGCCGTGCCGGTTGAGCTTCACCTACACCAACGAGCGCGACGGCTTCGAGACCATCGTGACCATGGACTTCCTTGAGCAGCCCGACGGCACCACGCGGATGCTCTTCAGGCAGACACCGTTCATTAGCCGCGAGGAGCGGGATGGTCACGGCCGAGGCTGGAACAGCAGTTTCGATCTGCTCACCAGCTATATCGCGCTGGTAGATCTCGACGGGGGACCAAAGGGACGCCCGCGCATAGACGGAGTGGCGGAGGATTTCGCCGCGGCGAAGGAACGCCACCAGCAAGAGATGAAGGAAAAAGCAAATGAACTTCGGCACACCGTTAGTCGTGGAGTACGCCGCTAAACCTTACGTCGCGCTGCGGCGTCAGGTTGTGATGCCAATCGGCAAAGAAGCGACCGAAACCATGGACCGGCTCATTAGGGAAATCGAAACGCAAGGGGTCCAGGGAACGGGTGCCGCGATATTCAAGTACAACATCGTGAAGATGCCAGAGCTCGAGATGGAGTTCGGTATCGAAATCCAGTTTGCACAAGCGACGACCGGTGAGCTGTTGAGCGGCATCTTGCCGGCGGGGCGCTATGCGGAGCTGACATTTGTTGGGCCGTACAGCTATCTCACGAACGTAAATGGCGCCCTTATCGATTGGTCGCGCCAGCGTGGTTTGGAATTCGACAAGCATTCAGATGCGGACGGCGACCATTTTGTCTCTCGTGTCGAGTTTTACCCCAACGGGCCGCAGGACGAACCAGACGCCGACAAGCTCAAGTCCATCGTGGCTATCAAACTAAAAGACTGACCTTGGTTGCTGTGGGCCGGTCCCGGCGCGCTACTCATCGGCGTTGCCTGAGGCTAGGCAGGGCCTTCGTTAGTCAGACCGCGTGCCAACTTGTAAGAGGAACCGAACCAGTCCACAGAATTATTTTGTTGGTATTTTTGTTGGTACCGAAGAGAATAGCATTCTGCTAACAAACTGAATTTTAAGCACAATCGTCTGTGCTTCGATTCCGCCCCTGGCACCACTCCTTTAAGTCCATACAGTCGATTTTGCCCCGGGGCTCGGTTCCGGAAAAAATCCGCGAAAATACTCGAATCTTTTTGCTAACCCATTCTTGAATGGGATGATCCGCGGTTATTTTTCCAAGTATTAAGCGACTTGCCAAGCCGGGTAAAAATGACAATAACCTAGCTGAGTACATACAGGTGCTGGCCGATGGTTCGACTTTTTGCCTTCACAATACTCGAACTGGCTGCGAATGCCGTCGGGCTCCTGGTTGCAGCCTGGCTTTTGCCCAACTTCAGAATGGACGTGATAGGATTTGTGCTTGTGGTGGCGCTGTTCACACTCGCCAAATTCATCCTCGGTCCGCTGATGTTCAAGCTTTCATTTAAATATGTGCGCGCTCTCAACGGCGGCGTGGCCCTCGTGACAACCTTCGTGGGCCTTCTCGTCACCTCGTGGCTGACAGATCACCTTGCAATATCGGGCGTTTCAACCTGGGTCTTGTCCACGCTCATCGTTTGGCTGTGCGGCGTGATCGCGGCAATCGTCCTGCCAATCTTCCTCTTCAAGAAAGCTCTTTCCGGTCCGAGCAACGGCCGGCCGCTTCCGCCAATCGTATGATCTGAACTTCCCTCCAGCATGTGAGAGAGACCATGACCACAACTGACCAATCCCACGAAGCGCCACGCACCAAGTCCGGTTGGTTCGTGTTGCTTGGCGTCGTCCTGCTTGCGTTCGGTATCATTGCGGCCGGCAACCTGTTTGTCGCCACTGCCATCTCCGTGTTTTTCGTCGGCGTAATGATGATCGCCGCCGGCTTCGTGGAAATTATCCACGCTTTCGGGGTCAAAAGCTGGGGCAGCTTTATCTGGTGGCTGCTAGCCGGTGTATTGTACGTGGTTGCAGGCTACTTCGCTTTTGCCAATCCATTGCTCGCCGTGGGCGTCATGACGCTGTTCCTGGCGTTCAGCCTGATCGCCTCCGGGATCGTTCGTATCGTGATCGGCTTCACAGCGAAGGAACTTGAGGGCTGGGGATGGGTGGTGGCCGGCGGCGTGGTCACGGTGATCGCCGGCCTGATCATCCTGAGCGGCTGGCCCATCAACAGCCTGTGGATCCTCGGCCTCTTCCTGTCGATCGACCTTATGGTACAGGGCATCAGCTACATCGCTTTCGGCATGGGGCTGAAGCGCGCCTGACCAAAACCTTCTCCTTCGAAGGCGTTGAATGAAATCACGCCACCGGCCGAACCGGTGGCGTAATTTTTTTATCCTGAGTCTGCGAGCAAAGAGTTGACCCGGATGCCGTCCATATCGCGTTAGTCGAGACAGGATGCCTATGTCACAGGCTTTCGGGACCAGCGGGACCTGCGGATAACGATACATCTACCGCAAAGCGGCAGGCCGCCGGCAAACCGACGAACACCTCACTTGACGGGGCGCAGAGATCAGCAGCGGGCCGTATATAGCTGCCCGGTATTCGGGTTGCGGTACTCGCAATAACCATTCCTAAGGTTACGCACCAGCAAGCCGCCAGCAGCGCCCGCAGCAGCACCGATGGCGGCACTTCCCGCATCACCGCCCGCCGCAAGACCGACAGCACCGCCCAGCGCGGCTCCTGTAGCCACATCCTTTTCAGTCGTTGTACAACCTGCAAGCGCAACGACCAGCACCAGCGCAGCAATGCTCTTCTTCATGATCTCTCTCCTCCTCTCGGCATGGTCGTTGGAGCCCAATGGACCAAGCGCGGTTTCGTTTTCTTTCTTTTCATGATCGGCCACGCCCTCGTCAGGCCAATCGATTTCCCGAAATAGGGATTCAGCTTAATCATCAAAAATCTATACTGCTTTCCGTCCCTTGAAAAGCTGCACATAGCTTTCCAGAAACCATGATAGCGATCTGATGGAAGGAGAATTCAATTCAGCTTTCTCCGATGACCTTGCCGCAGCCGTATAAAACATAGATGGTTTGCCATGATCCGACTGAGATAGTGGGAGAGGAGCCTGCTCGTTGCTTTCGTCAATTATGCACGCGGCAGGGCCTCGTCGATATCCCCCAGCAATCCCGTTGAGCAGCCTAGTTGCAGACATACCTTGTTCAACGCACTCGCAAGGGTCTTCGCATGAGTAAATCACCGTTAACCCATGTCCAAGTCCTCAGCGACTTCGAGCCGCTCAGCCCCGCCGAAGCTATTGTGGTATCCCGGCTGGGCTCCGGAGAATTCGACAGGGTCGGTGAGGGAGAACCCGGAATCCATACCCCGGAACGTCTTGTTCGCGCAGAGTTGCTCCGCTTCCTGATCCTAGGCGGGGACAAGGACTATCCACTCCATGAAAAGGGGCTGCGTGTCAGCGGCGCGAGGATTACCGGCATCCTCGATCTCGAGGGTTGCCGCATATATCGTGACCTAGGCCTGCGGGACTGCCACTTCGATTCTGCTCCCGTCCTGAGATCTGCGATCGTCGACAGCCTTTTTCTGGACAGGTCCGTCTTGCCCGGCTTGAGAGCCGACCGGCTCGAGGCTCGAGGTGATATCTCGCTCCGAGGCGCAACCCTTATGGGCGGCATCAGAATTGTGGGGGCAAGGCTGGGAGGCAGCTTAGCCGTTGACGGCGCTACCATCGAGGCACCTGAAGGGCTCGCCATAGATGCGGATCGATTCGAGGCAAGGGGCAACATCCTTTTGCGCGGTGCCCGAATAAAGGGGGGCATCAACGTTTCTGGAATCACGATCGGCGGTGACCTCAACCTGGCCAGAGCCATGGTCGATTGTCCCGACGACATCGCAATAAACGGGGAAGGGCTCGAGGCGCGGGGCGATATCGTGCTGAGGGACGCAAACGTCTCCGGCGAAGTCCGCCTTTGGGGTGCCTCGTTCGGAGGTAATGTGGATTGCACCTCCTCTACGCTTCGAAAGCCGGGCGCGTACGCGCTCAGCCTCAATCGTGCGCGGATCAACGGGGTGTTCTTCCTCAGGCGAAAGGCGATAGTCGAAGGAAAGCTGGACCTCACCGCATCATCGGTTGGCGCCATTTTCGATGATAGTGAAAGCTGGCCTCACACCGGCAACCTCGTTCTCAACAGATGTCTCTTCGGCGCAATCATTGGCGGTCCAGTCGATGCGGAAAGCCGCCTGGAATGGCTGGCGCGACAAGGGCCTTCGCAGTTGTTCGGGGAGTTCTTGCCCCAGCCTTACGAGCAGCTTGCTCTCGTTCTGCGCCAGATGGGACATAACGAAGACTCGCAGGCCATACTCATCGAAAAGGAACGTCTTCAACGGCGCGCGCGGCGCAAGCGGTCGCCCTATCTGCTGATGCGTTGGCTGCTCGCCGTCTCCGACGGGATTCTAGCCGTGACAGTCCGTTACGGGCACCAGCCGCTGTATGCGTTCATCTGGCTGACCCTCTTCTGGGCAATCGGGGCAATCGTCTTTGATGTCGCGCATGAGCGGGGAGCATTCAAGCCCAACAGCGCCGTTGTCCTTCGGTCACTGGAATGGACGATGTGCTCGCTCGAAATGGGCCAGACCCGATACATGCCGACGGCCGATACCGTCCTGCCAGGCCGCGCACTACCCGGGCAGGGGCAACTTGAGTGCTTTCTCGCGCAGCCGGAAGCAACCAGTTATCCGGAGATGAATTCGGCGATGTATTCGCTCGACACGCTACTTCCGGTCACAGAACTGGGCCAGAAAGAGTTCTGGCGACCGGATCCGAGACAGACGATCGGCCGCATAGCGCTGAGTTACTTCTATCTCCAATCTCTCTTGGGCTGGTCGCTGAGCCTGCTTGCCGTTGCAGGGTTTTCCGGTTTGGTCAAATCCCGATAGTTGCGGATCCCGGATGGACCGTTCCGTATATGTCGGCGCGCGCGGCACGCTTGGTCCAAAGCTACAGCCAGCCTTGTTAGGCCTGCTGTCGACCTGCTATGCGATTGGAGGCACGCCTGACGCCGCCGGTCGGAGAATCGATTGAATACGAAATTCAAAGCAATGTCCTTTTCCAGTCCGCGGGACAATGTCGCGCTTGCCGGACTGGATGATCTACACGGGGCCTGGCAGAGGCGACACGTCGCCGCCTACTTCGCGTTGACCGACACGTTTGCGCGCTATCGGCGCAGTACAATCGGACCGATGTGGATCGTGCTTGGAACGGCCGTCGGCGTGGTCGGGCTAGGGCTTGTCTGGAGCGTGTTGCTGGGCATTCCAAAGGCGCACTTCATACCTATGCTGACGGTTGGCCTGATCGGATGGCAGTTCATTTCAGGAACCATCCTTGAGGCAAGCAGCGTATTCGCACGCAATGCTTCGACCATAACGAATCTCTATGTCCCGCGCTTTTCCTTCACGATAGAGCTTGTTCTGAGGCAACTGATAACACTCGGACACAACCTGCTGGTAATCCTCCTCGTCTGGATCGTCTTTCCGGAAAACTGGAGTTGGGTGATGCTGCTTGCGCTGCCGGGCCTGCTGATCGTATCCGCGAGTCTGTTGGCGGTCGCTCAGATCGTAGGTTTCGTCGGCGCACGATACAGAGATGTCGAATTGTTTTTCGTGGCTATCATGCCCATCCTGTTCTTCCTGACCCCAATTCTCTACGAGACGCGGCAATTGGGGCATCTCGAATCGATAATGCTCTTCAATCCGTTGGCGCATTGGATATTGTTGCTTCGGGATCCGATGATGGGCCAGGTGCCCTCCCTGCTGAACTATTCTGTAGCCTTGTCGACCTGCGTGGTCTTGTGGGTCACTGCCCTTGTGACAACGGGGGCTAAAGCAAAACGCCTGCCCTACTGGCTCTAGGGCTTGGATCGAAACGCTGTAGGCATGTCCCCCGAATGGCTGAAGTAACACTCGAGAATGTCACCGTTTGCTATCCCATTTATGGCGCAGAGACAGGGTCGCTGCGCCGGGACATCATAAGAGCCGGCGTCGGGGGCTTTCTTTCGAAAAAGCGTCGAAACATCGCGCAGGTAACGGCGTTGAACGACATCACGATCAAGCTGAGAGACGGAGACAGGCTGGGTCTTGTGGGTCACAACGGTTCCGGCAAGACAACGCTTCTGAAGACCATTGCCGGAATCTACGCGCCCGACAGCGGCCAGATCAGGATCGTCGGGCGCATATCGACGGTTTTCGGACTTGGAACCGGCATGGTTCCCGATCTTAGCGGCTATGAAAACATCCGTCGCATGTCGATGCTGCTGGGTGCCAGCTTCGAGGAAGCCGAAGCATCGATACCGGAAATCGAAGCCTTTACGGAACTCAGGGAGTTCCTGAACGTGCCGGTGAGGACCTATTCAGCCGGCATGTTGACCCGATTGCTGTTTGCCATCGCCACTGCCGTACATCCCGAGGTCCTGCTGATCGACGAGGTATTCGGAGCAGGAGATATGGATTTCCAGGTGAAGGCTCAAAAAAGGATGGGCGAACTGGTCGAGCGGGCCAGCATCGTCGTACTGGCCTCTCATTCGCAAGATATTCTCAACCGCTTTTGCACCCGTAAAATACACATGGAGCACGGTCGTGTCATATCTCAACCCTAGATACGATGGCTGCTAAGGACCCCAAGCAGCCACCAGTCCAACCCTCTTCGCAGAAACGAGCGCTGCCCGTGCCAGTCGTCAGCTGTAGCCGCCGCGGAACTGCGGCCGCTCGGGTCTATCCGCGCCACCCGGATCTGTGCGCTGCAGGCCGCCACGCGAACCGCCGAGCCCGCAGCTTCCACTGGCAAAGCCATAGAAGCCGCGTGTCAGGCGCTGCCTTCCCGACAGAAAGGGAAATGCATTGTTCGAGCCTACTGTCTGGAAGATATCTCTGTTGACGCGCGACGGATCGGTGACACCACCGCCTGGCGTCGCGACGACCACATCGCAGCGGCGGCGCAGTTCCTCGCAACCATTTGCACCGCAAAACTGCGCAGCGCCTTCCAGGAGAACGACGGAGGTTTGTCCAGCCGGTCCGACAAAGATATCGAGACGGGTGCCGCGGACACCAATCGTGCCCGCCGGCGTGACGATCTGGTAAGCCTGCGACTTGGACTTTCCGCTGATCCAGCGGAAAGAGCCGCGCGCGGCATTGAGCGTCAACTGGTTGAACGTGTTGGAATCGTCGAACACGAAACGATCGATGACCACGGACGAATTTCCACCGACGGCGAATTTCGTGCCGTCGCGAAAGGTGAATTCACCAAGTCCGCTCTGCGAGGTCGTTATCCGCTCGTCCCGGAAGACGGGCGACTGAACAGCCAGCGGTCCGTTGGCGCCCGTCACCGCTGTCTTGATCAGCGTTGCCTGTCCTACCTGCTCCTGCGTGAACGCCACCGACGTCCAAAGAAGGCCGGCAGCGGCGGTTATCGTGGTCTTTTTTGCCAATCCCCGCATGAAATGCTCCGTCAACCGCCGAAATTCATCTGGGCTCTAACGAAGAAACCCCAGTTCTTCGAAACCAGATCACTGTCGTTCCAGTAGTCAGACCATGCCGCCAAATCGTCGTTGAAATTGTCCAGATAGGCGATTTCCGGGGTTATGACGAAATTGGGAACAACCTCGTAGGCAACGTTCGCCACAATGGCGAAATCCTCCATCTGGTCGTAGGAGGCCTGCACGTTGATCGTCGCCTTGTCGGTCAGCATGAACGATCCGCCACCCCAGACCGCCCAGTTACCGCCCCAGGGCGCATAATAGTTGGGACTGTCTTTCACAGCTACATCAATGTAACCCGCCGGCCACTGATAGTAGTACAGGTCATAGTAGTCCTTGTCATACGTCGCCCAACCGGCCATGGCGAACAGTGCGAGCCTGTCGGTCGGGTAAAAGTCCACGCGTGCCTTGACGGCCCCCTGCTCCCACACGGAGTCATAGGCCGCTACGGCCGATACTCCGCCCCAGGCGCCCTGCCAGCCGATACCGCCGACCACGTGGGGGACGTAGCTGTCGATGGTGTATAGATTGACATCGAAATCCGGCAGCAGATACGGCGCAATAATATTTCCATCGCCCGCTTCCAGAGCCAGCGCAATGCTCAGACCATTATCATTGCCCCAGCCAAAGGCGATCTGATTTGTCCCGTACGGGCCGTAGCCGATGATATCGTCGTTTATGACACCACCGGCGTAGCCGGTGAAGGTGGAGAAAAGCGAATAGGTCTTGCCGGCGCGAAAACCTCCGAGTTCCAAATAGGCATGTTCAATCGAGACGAAATCGGCTGCGGTTGTAAACTCGTTGTTGTATGCGTATGCATCCCATTCGTAATCGTATGCCGTGTAGGTCTCGTAGTCGAAGTTTATTGCAGCGTAGGCCCTCAGCGTGCCGAGTTCTGTCTCCTGCCGGGCATCCGTACGCAACTGGAACCGCGCACGCACATCATAGGTATCGTCGGTCAGTTCTTCGTCGACCCAAGGGTTGTTGACGTAATAATCCTGCTTGTTCACGACATTGGACAGGCCGAACGCCTCGGCCCCGACATCAAAGCGCATATAGCCCGAAAGCTTGATGCAGGTTTCCGTCCCTGGAATGTAATAGAAGCCTACGCCGTAGGTGTCGCAGACACGGACATATTCGAAGGGCTCCGGCTCGGCGATCACGACCGCGTCAGCCGCATGCGCGGCACTTGCGATCGTCAGTGTCGCAGCGAAGGCCAGAAGAGGTCTTCCTGAAGACATGCGTACCTCGGCTTGTAGGTCGGATTGCAGCGCGGCCTAAAGAACTTTGTGGCGTCCTGAATATTTGCGGCAGTTCGGTGCCAACCGCAACCACAAGGACACGCATAACGGCTGACCAACCTTACCAACGTAAAGCGATGTGACATTTGGGTAACAACCCATACTATCGTAACGGTTGCATGTCACGCCGACTTCGGCGACGGCGCACCGTGCCGGGCTACTCCAACCAGGTTCAACGCAAGCATTGCTGCGATCAGCACGTGCCACAGAAAGTGGGTGCCTATCGGGAAGCTCGCGCATACTTCCTGATCGATGGCGCGGAAGAAAAAGCCCACAAGCAGGATGCCCGAGCAGGCCAGTGCATACCAGCCGCCCGGTCCGCGGTTCGCGAGCGCAACCAGCCCGCAAAACACATAGCCGCCGAGGGCAGGAAGATAGAATGTCGTCCCGTTCGTCGCCGCATGGACCGAGTTCGGCAGGAGATAGGTCACGATCGCGATAAAGACGAAGTAGCAGGCGCTGTAGACCAGAGTTCTCGCCCAGCTCAGCCGCGCAAACCGGCGCAATGCGAACAGCATCATGGCAAGGGTGAAAGTAGCAATTGGCACGATATCAGCCCATTTGGTCAGTTCCAGCGCAGTTGTATGGAACAACAGGGAGCCAAGGCCGATGCCGACCACCCACCAGCAAAGAAGCTCGGCGAACGTTCCCGTCTTACGCACGCGCACCTGCCAAAGGCCCAGGAAGCCAGCGGCAACGATGAGAATATTGGTGACGGCGTTGATCGGCTCGGACCACAAGCCCGGATTGATCCGCTCGCAATAGATATCAAGCGGAACAAACAGCTTATCCATTGAGCGCCTTTCGAGAGATTGATGCTTCAGGCTGGAATCGTCGATGCTACGGGGAACACGTAAAGACGTTCAACTGACGTAACAGGGAATCTTTTGGTGAAGCTGCATCCTTGCGGTTACCGGAATCCGCAGGCATGGAAAACCCTTAGGTCGATGTTGCACTGCAAACCGCCTTGTGTCAGCCATGATGCTGATGCCAACGCCCACGAGGCCCTCGCATGACACTGCTGGACAGCAACGCAAACTCCGGCACGGTGAGGATATATACCCTGCTCAGGCGAATGGCATTCGCAAGCCTTATTCTCATACCTGTCGATGCCATAGCGCAACAAGAGCCACCAACTGTAACCGCCGCCAAGCCGGTTGTCAGGGAGATCGTCGAGGACGACGAATTCGTCGGCCGATTCGAAGCTCTCGATGAGGTTGCGATCCGGTCCCGGGTCGGCGGTTATCTTCAGGAGGTCCATTTCACCGACGGCGCAATCGTCAAAGAGGGAGACCTGCTTTTCACCATCGACCAACGCCCTTTCCAAGCCGCCTTCGAAGCGGCTAGATCTCGCGTGGACATTGCCACCAGCCTCCTCGATTTCACGAAGCTTCAGCTCCAGCGGGCCGAAGATTTGGCAAAAAGCGGCAACCTTTCGACCGCCACGCTGGACGACCGCAGACGCGAATATCTTGCCGCCGAGGCCGGAGCGCAAGGCGCGACCGCGGACCTCAGGACAGCAAGTCTCAATCTCGAATTCACCGAAATTCGGGCGCCGCTTTCGGGTCGAATTGACCGCCGCCTCGTCTCGGTCGGAAATCTGGTGCAAGCCGATTCGACTCTGCTTACGACCATTGTGACGCAAAGCCCGATAGACTTCTACTTCGACGTCGATGAACGGCTTTTCCTCGCCTACGCCGAAGACGCGCGCAAACGCGGCGGCGCGCTACAGCAGGGCGCCGGCGGCCTCGATGTCACGGTCCGGATTGCCGACCGCCAGAACAATGCCTTTCAGGGTAAGCTCGATTTCGCGGAAAACCGCATCGATTCCGGCACCGGGACAGTCAGGGTGCGCGCGCGCTTCGACAATCCGGATGACGTGCTTCAACCGGGGATGTTCGGGCGCATCAACGTCCCGGGATCATTGCCCTATCGCGGCGTGATGCTTCCGGACGAAGCCATCAGCGCAGATCAGGACCGACGTATCGTCTACGTAATTGATTCAGAAGGAACTGTCAGCGCGAAGCCCGTGCGTCCCGGCCCACGCAACCTGGGCTACCGCGTCATCCGCGACGGGCTGACCGGCGACGAAACGGTGATCGTCAAAGGGTTGATGCGGGTCAGGCCCGGTATCAAGGTTAAGGCTGAGATTGTGACACTGCCACCAGAAGCCGGGGGAACGGAGGCCGAAGGCGACGGAGCGGCACAATGAGCTTCTCCCACTTCTTCGTCGACCGGCCAATCTTCGCATCGGTCCTGTCGATCGTTCTGATCATCGTGGGCGCAATCGCCTACACCCAATTGCCTGTAGCCCAATATCCAGAGATTGCGCCGCCCACCATCGTAGTCCAGGCGAACTATCCCGGAGCCGATGCGGAGACAGTCGCGGCTACCGTCGCCACGCCGCTCGAGCAGGAGATCAACGGCGTGGAGAACATGCTCTACATGTCGTCCTACTCCGCCGACAACGGATCTATGCAGCTTACGATCACCTTCGAACTCGGCACGGATCTCGACCAGGCGCAGGTGCTGGTTCAGAACCGGGTGGCCACCGCCGAGCCCAGGCTTCCCGAGGAGGTACGGCGGCAGGGCGTTGTGACAAACAAGAGTTCGCCTGACCTGATGATGGTCATCCACATGTTGTCGCCGGACGACACCTATGACCAGCTCTACGTCTCAAACTACGCCCGATCGCGGGTTCGAGACGTTCTTCTGAGGCTCGATGGCGTCGGCAATCTGATCCTGTTCGGCGAGCGCGAATATTCATTGCGCATCTGGCTCGATCCCGAAAAGCTGTCGGCGCTCGGCATGACCTCGGGCGACGTCGTCCAGGCACTGCGCGAGCAGAATGTGCAGGTTTCCGGCGGCTCCATCGGCGCACCGCCCAATGACCGCGGTACAGCCTTTCAATACACGGTAACGACGCAGGGACGCTTCGACGACGCGCGCGATTTCCGCTATGTCATTGTCAAGGCCGAAAACGGGCGTCTGATCCAACTGCGTGACGTGGCGAGGATAGAACTCGGCGCCCGCGACTACGTGACCAATTCCTATCTGAACGGCAAGAACGCGGTAGCGCTCGGAATATTCCAGCGGCCGGGCACGAACGCCCTGGCATCCGCCCATGAAATACAGGCAACCATAGCGGAACTGGCCAAGGACTTTCCACCCGGCCTGACCTACGACATCGTCTACAATCCGACCGAGTTCATCGCCGAATCCATCAACGAGGTCTACAAGACGATCCTTGAGGCCATCGCCCTCGTCGTTATCGTCATCATCGTGTTTCTGCAAAGCTGGCGTATGGCGATCGTGCCTATCGTGGCGATACCCGTGTCGCTGATCGGCACCCTCGCCGTACTCTATGCGTTTGGCTTCTCGCTCAACATGCTGACTCTCTTCGGGCTTGTTTTGGCGATCGGCATCGTTGTCGACGATGCCATCGTCGTTGTCGAGAATGTCGAGCGCAACATCAGGCTCGGCTACGACCCGAAAACGGCGGCGCACCGGACAATGGACGAGGTTGGCGCGGCCGTGATCGCCATCTCGCTGGTGCTGACGGCCGTCTTCGTGCCGACAGCGTTCATCCCCGGCATAACCGGCCAGTTCTATCTCCAGTTCGCCATCACGATCGCGGTGGCGACGATCATCTCGGCGCTCAACTCGCTGACGCTTTCCCCAGCGCTGGCCGCGGTTCTGTTCAAGCCGCACGACGCTCACCCCACCCCGCGCTTCTGGCCGACGCGGGTCGCCTATGCGCTTGCGGACGGCTTCAACCGGGGCTTCGAGCGCCTTGCGGGATGGTATGCGCAGGTCGTCAGGGTGCTGGTGCGCACATGGACGGCCCTGCTCGTCATGCTCGGGGTTTTCGCCGCGCTGATCTATGCGACGGTCTATATGCTTCAGACCGTGCCGACAGGCTTCATCCCCACGCTGGATCAAGGCTATGCCATCGTGGTGGTGCAACTGCCCGACGGTGCCTCGCTGTCGAGAACCGACAAGGTCATCCGCGACGCATCCGAGATCATCCAGAAGACGCCTGGCGTCAGGGACGCGGTGGCTTTCGCAGGCTTTTCCGGCGCCACTTTCACCAATGCCAGCAACGCAGGCGTCATCTTCGCAGCCTTCCAGCCGTTCGAGGAGAGGCTTGCTCACGGACAGTCCGCAGACCAGATCATCGGCTCGCTGTTCGGGTCACTGCAGTCGATACAGGAAGCCTTCATAATCGCCGTCCCTCCCCCACCGGTCCCCGGAGTTGGCAATTCAGGCGGCTTCAAGATGCAGCTACAGGAGCGCAACAGTTCGGACATGCGCCCGATCCTTGCGCTTGCCTATGAAATCGTCGGCAAGGCCAACCAGACTCCCGGACTAGCCGGGGTCTTCACCACCTTCTCGGCATCAAGCCCGCAATTCTTCCTCCAGATCGATCGCGACAAGGCGAGGATCCTGAATGTCGAGATCCCCCAGATCTTCGAAACGCTGGCGATCAATCTTGGCACTGCCTACGTCAACGATTTCAACGCCTTCGGGCGCGTCTACCAGGTGCAGGCACAGGCGGACCAGCAGTTTCGCGTGGAGCGCGAGGACATCCTCAAGCTGAAAGTGCGCTCGGCTGACGGCGCCCTAGTGCCGCTCGGCACGCTGGTTGAGATACGCGACGTCTCCGGGCCGACCCTGGTCCAGCGCTACAACATGTACGTTTCCGTCCCCGTGCAGGGTAACGCAGCACCCGGCGTCGCGAGCGGCGAGGCGCTCGACAAGATGGCAGAAATCGCCAGACAGACGCTGCCATCCGGAACCTCGTTCGAATGGACAGAACTCGCACTTCAGGAAAGCCAGACCGGCAACACCGCCCTGTTCATCTTCGGGCTGTCGGTGCTTTTCGTTTTTCTGGCGCTTGCTGCCCAATACGAAAGCTGGACCATTCCGTTTGCGATCATACTGGTCGTGCCGCTGGGAGTCCTCGCCGCGCTGATTGGCGTGTCGCTGCGCGGTCTCGACAACAATGTGCTGGTGCAGATCGGGCTCGTCGTCCTGATCGGCCTCGCCGCCAAGAATGCGATCCTGATCGTGGAATTCGCGCGGCAGGCTCAGGAGCGCGGCGAAACACTGGTGGAGTCCATCGTGGAAGCCTGCCGCCTGCGCCTGCGCCCGATCCTCATGACGGCTTTCGCGTTCATCCTCGGCGTCGTGCCTCTGGTCATTGCAACCGGACCCGGAGCGGAGATGCGCCGGTCACTCGGTACCGCCGTGTTCTCAGGCATGATCGGTGTCACCTTCGTCGGACTGTTCCTGACGCCGGTGTTCTACGCGGTGCTGAGAAGGCTCTTCCCGGTTACGCCGACCCCGTCCGCGGCAGTTTCGCAAACCCAACCTGGCTAGTACGTGAACCGGCAGAGCTTCCAGCTTCATACCGGCAAGGGACGGGATGGGTCGAACAGTGCGAGCATGCCCCACGATCGCCGACCCCGCAGATCTCAGACAAATGCCCTCCGAGCCAGGAGCTTCTTGGCGCTCTCGTAAAGCTCGACATCAAGCTTGTTGAGTTCCCGGATAGTCTGCAGGTGGGCCTCGGACAGGTCAAGTTCAACGTCCGACACGTTGGACCGCTCTTCAGGGATACGGATGCCGAGTTTCGCCAACGCGGAAGAAAGTGGCTTCATGTCTTCTGTAATCCCCAGCAGATCTATCGTTTCCAGCGCGCCAACGGCTGACCGCAATCGTTCTTTTTCGTTGCGAATGGGTCCATACAGGAGATCGTCGTGACGCGACCCGATTTCGTGAGGCGTAGCCCCGGATACCCTGCCGCCGATATACCGGGTCATCTGGTTCAGCGGAACCTCAAGGGTTTCGCCCTTTTCGAGTGCGACGATCACATCTGCGGCAGTCATGCCATTGTGCTGCACGTTGTGCTTGAGATTCGAGACTACGCGGCTAACCGGATCACGAAGCACGACAATGCTCAACGGGCGCTTGACCAGGGAGCGCATCGACAAATGATAGTGTCCCCGCACGAGCCTGAAATCGTCCGGTGCGCGCATCAGGCTCTCTGCGACAATTTCTGCCGTCGCGTAGTGCCCTCCGCACATATTCATCATCGCCGATGAAGGGAGGACTTCCAGCGGATGAAAGGCGGATTCGATTCCCTGTCGCAAGGAGGATCCGCCCGTTTTCGGTAGGTGGCAGAAGAAAATCGAACGCCTCGTCCGAAACAAGGAGAGGGTAAGGCCACGCACCAATTGGGACGCTCTGCGTATAGACAATGTTCCCTCCGGTCAGGAACCAGCAACCGTCAATCTGAAGGATTAGACGCCCCCCTTTCAGTCTGCAGGCCCGCCCCCTCGCGCCTTACCAAGCGGAAGTTTCTGCTCGACCCGTAAAACATGTGATTCTTATGGTAAAACAATATGTTATTCCCAATTTGCACGCATTGATTGCAGAGGTTTTACGCGTAAATTGAATAACACTCACATACCGCGACTTAACCATATGGTGCGATAACGTAATATCGCTGGGCGACCATTCGATGTTTTATGGACTGGCGGCGGACCACCCTCCGCATGGCCGGCGCCGCCCACTCCCAAGCCCCCAGCTAGGCGCCGGCCTTCGCCTCTCCCGCCCAACATCCGAAACAGACGTTACCTTGGCCGGTTCGCGTCGGCTTTTCGTTTGTTGGCCTTCTGCTAGTGTTCTTCGAATCGTGGGAGGCTACATGATGCGCAAAGTCGCAGTCGCCAGCGCGCTCCTCGGCGCGTCTCTCCTGGCAAATACAGCATTCGGGCTCGACAGTTCCAAACAGCCGGTCGTCGTGACCCCGATCAAGTCGACAACTGTCACTTCAACCGGGCAACCTATCATCCTGCCACAGGGGGACGTTGAGGTGGCCGCATCGATCTTCGAGATCGCTCCAGGAGCGACCCTGCCCGTCCACAAGCATCCTTTTCCACGCTACGCGTACGTGCTGGCCGGTACACTGGTGGTTACCAACGTCGACACGGGCCACAGCGACACTTTCAAAGCTGGAGATTTCATCGTCGAAATGGTCGATCAGTGGCATCGAGGCTCGAATATCGGCCCTGACCCCGTAAAGCTTGTTGTGATCGACCAGGTAGCCAAAGGCTCACCCGCCACGGTAATGAAAGAATAGAACGGGCACCGCCCGCGGGTTCCAGGTTATCCCTCGTAAAGCAAGCCAGTGGGATCGACAGCCGGCTTGCGCCCCGCCACTAGGTCGGAGATGAACTGCCCCGATCCGGCAGCCATCGTCCAGCCAAGATGACCATGGCCGGTGTTCAGATAGAGATTTTCAAAGCGCGCCTTTCCGAACACGGGTACGGAATTCGGCATCATCGGCCGCAGACCCGCCCACATCTCGGCGCGGCGTTCGTCAAAGGCACCGGGGAAAAGGTCGTGCCCGGTCGCAAGCATCGTCCTGAAATTCTCAGGCCTGTGGCTTCGGTCGAATCCCGTGAATTCAGCGGTCGAGGTCAGTCGCAGCCGGTCTCCCAGCCGCGAATAGCCGATCAGCCGGTCTTCATCCGCGCCGCCCATCGTTGGCCCTTTGGCCGGATCGTCGAGTGGTACGGTGAGCGCATAGCCCTTCACCGGGTAGACCGGCAGGTCGATCCCGTAGGCCCTGGCGAGAAGACCACTTTCCGGTCCAAGCGAAAGGACGAAAGCGTCTGCGGCAACCGGACCGTTCGAGGTTCGCACCGCCGTGACACGACCGCGCTCCACGTCAAATCCCTCGATCACCGTATCGAAGCGGAAATCGACGGCAAACCGTTCCTTGGCAAGAGCAACAAGCCGGGTGGCGAAAAGCCGCGAATCTCCGGTCTGGTCGATCGGAGAATAAACGGCACCGGCGATTTTCTCAGCCGCACCGGCCAGGCCCGGCTCCAGTTCAACCAACCGCTTGCGGTCCACGATCTCGATCGGCAAGCCGTTCTCGCCGAGAAAACGATAGTTCGTCGTTCCGGTGTCGAGACTGTGCTGAGATCGGAAAAAATAGACGATCCCTCGCTTGCGCTGGTCATATGCCACGCCTGTCTCTTCCTCCATCAGGTTGATGCAGGTTCGCGAGTGGAGCGCCATGCGCAGTTTCACCAGCGTATTGGCACGCATCTTTTCCGTGGTGCATTCACGAAGGAAACGCAGCGTCCATGCATAAAAGTAGGGGTCGGCCTGAAGGCGCACACGGATGCCCAGGTCACGCCGGTATAGCCCCTTGAAAAAGGTCTTGAGCGCATCCGGTGACGCCCAAGCCGTCGCGTCCCCCGGGGAGACAAGACCGGCATTGGCGTAGCTGGTGCCTTGCGCGGGCCCGGGATGCCGTTCGAGCACCGTCACCTCGTGACCGTCACGGGCCAGCCACCATGCGGCTGCAATGCCCACGACGCCGGCTCCAAGAACTGCGATCTTCATGCCGCTACACGCGTCGCTCGACGCCCGGCAGGACGCAGAGCATCTCGAAGAGCAGATAGGCCGCCGTCAGCGCTGTGTTGCCGGTCGTGTCGTAGGGCGGCGACACCTCGACCAGGTCGCACCCGACGAGATCGAGGCCCCAGCAGCCGCGAATGATCTCGAGCGCCTGAATGGTCGTGAGGCCGCCGATTTCCGGCGTCCCCGTACCTGGCGCGAAGCCGGGATCGAGGCTGTCGATATCGTATGAGAGGTAGACCGGCCCGTCGCCCATCTGCGCCCGCACTTCCTCCATCAACGGCGTCAGCGACTTGTGCCAGCACTCCTCAGCCTGCACGACCCGGAATCCCTGGCTGCGCGTCCAGTCGAAATCGTCAGCGGCGTAACCTGTGCCGCGCAGGCCGATCTGGACGCAGCGCCTGGTGTCCAGCACCCCCGCCTCCACCGCGCGGCGGAAAGGTGTGCCATGCGCGATGGGTTCGCCGAACATGTGTTCGTTGATGTCGGCATGAGCATCGACATGTATCAGCCCGACCGGTCCGTGTCGCTTCGCAACAGCGCGCAGGATCGGATAGGCGATGGTGTGGTCACCGCCCAGCGTCAGAGGGATGCAACCCTCGGCAAAAATCCTGTCATATGCATCGGTGATAATATCCATGCATTTCGGGAGGTTGAACGTGTCGATCGCCACGTCGCCTATGTCGGCCACCTGCAGGCTCTCGAAAGGCGCCGCGCGGGTCGCCATATTGTAGGGCCTGACGAAGCTCGACTCGGCGCGAATCTGGCGCGGACCGAAGCGTGTTCCAGGCCGGTTGGAGGTACCAATATCCATCGGAACGCCGACGAAACAGGCATCGAGGCCTGCAGCGGTCGGCTGGGCCGGCAACCGCATGAAGGTTGCGGGCGCCCCGAAGCGCGGCATTTCGTTGCCGCCGAGAGGCTGATTGAATTTGTGCGTCACGCTACGGCCTTCCATCCAAACAAGGGGTAGTCATCTTGCCAGCAATTTTCGGAAGATCGCCGCGAAAAGACAACTGCCAGAGATATGGCAGCGCCCAGTCCAGCCTGGTCACCGATCCGGCCAGTTCTTTTGAGCCAGGATGCGTTCCCATGACAGTGCATCCGCCACGATGCGGTCCAGATCATCGAGTTCGGGTACCCATCCGAACTCCTGCCGCGCCAGATCGGAGTTGGCAACCACAGCCACCGCATCCCCCGGCCGCCTGCCCGTGATCCTGACGTCGATCTCGCCGCCATAGACTCGCTTGACGCTGTCCATGACCTCAAGCACGGAATAGCCGTGCCCGTAGCCGCAATTGGCGACAAGGCTCTTGCCGCCTTTTCGCAACCGGTTCAGCGCCAGCCGGTGCGCGGCGACCAGATCGCTGACGTGGATATAATCGCGGATACAAGTGCCATCCGGCGTCGGATAGTCATCGCCGTAGATCTGCATGTAGGGTCGCTTGCCGAGCGCCGTCTCTGCCGCCACCTTGATCAGCAGCGTGGCGCCCGGCGTCGATTGGCCTGTCCGCCCCTTGGGATCGGCGCCCGCCACGTTGAAGTAGCGCAGCACGGTGTAGTTGAAATCCTCGTAGGCCGCTGCCGTGTCACGCAGGATCCACTCAGTCATCAGCTTGGAGGTGCCGTAGGGCGATTCCGGCAAGGTACGCGCATCCTCCTTCACAGGGTCCACTCCCGCCGTGCCATAGACGGCGGCGGTCGACGAAAAGATGAAGTGGGGCACTTTCTCGGCGACGGCCGTGGCCACCAGGCTGCGCGTCTTGCACGTGTTGTTTTCATAATAGAGCAACGGGTCGGAAACTGATTCGGGCACGATCAGCGAACCGGCAAAGTGGATGATCGCATTGACCTTATGTTCACGGATGATCTCGGTAACCAGCGCACTGTCGCCGACATCGCCGACATAAAGCCGCGCCTCGGGAGGCACGGCCCAGTCGAAGCCCGAGGACAGCCGGTCGAGCACAACCACGTTCTCACCATGGTCCAGAAGCTCCCAGACCATGTGGCTTCCGATATAACCGGCTCCACCAGTAACAAGAACGCTCATTCAGAATCTCCAGATGTTGGCTTCGTCGTCGACGGCGGGCGCAACCGGTTCGAAACCAGGAAAATCACGTGAAGGCATAGACCAGTTACGCAATTCGCGCATCTGATGGATCGAGCTTCGGAGACGAATTTGACCGGGATCAAGGAAGCAATCATGATTTGATGATGTTGTCGCGCAAGACATCGACGCGCGTGGTTTTGCCCTTCGGCGGCGTGGCATTTTGACCATACTGGTCCAATGGACGCCGAAGGTCGAGGCCATTATGATCCGTCGCAAATCTGGAAGGCCGGAATGAATTACCAGCGTTTTTTCGATGAAGCGATCGATCAGGTGCATGCCGAGCGGCGCTATCGGGTGTTTGCCGATCTCGAGCGGATCGCAGGTGCCTTCCCGCGTGCAATCTGGCGCTCCGGCGACCGTGCCGAAGAAATCACCGTCTGGTGTTCCAACGACTATCTTGGGATGGGTCAGAACCCGAAAGTCGTGTCAGCCATGCAGGAAGCTGCCGGCAAGATGGGCTCCGGCGCGGGTGGCACGCGCAACATCTCCGGAACCAATCATCCGCTCGTCGAACTTGAGCTCGAACTCGCCGATCTGCATGGCAAGGAAGCGGCGCTCGTCTTCACTTCCGGTTTCGTCTCGAACGAGGCGTCGATCTCGACCATCGGGCGCCTCCTGCCGAACTGCCTGATCATCTCCGACGAGCTCAACCATGCCTCGATGATCGAGGGCGTACGCCGCTCAGGCGCCGAGAAGAAGATCTTCCGCCATAATGACGTCGCCCATCTGGAAAGCATCCTTGCCGCAGCCGGCCGTGAGCGGGCCAAGCTGATCGTCTTCGAGAGCGTCTATTCCATGGACGGCGATATAGCACCGATCGGGCAGATCGCCGACCTTGCCGAGAAATACAACGCCATGACCTATATCGACGAGGTTCATGCGGTTGGGATGTACGGACTGCGCGGCGGCGGCATCACAGAGCGCGAGGGCCTGGCAGACCGCATCGACGTTATCGAGGGTACGCTCGCCAAGGCGTTCGGTACGCTGGGTGGCTATATCACCGGCAGCACGACCGTGATCGACGCCGTACGCTCCTATGCTCCCGGCTTTATCTTCACGACTGCGCTGCCGCCTGCGATTGCTGCTGCGACGACGGTGTCGATCCGCCATCTCAAATCCTCGCAGGAAGAACGGCTGGCTCAACAAAAGCAGGTTGCGCGCACCAAGGACGTGCTGATTGAAGCCGGGTTTCCGGTGATGCCTTCGGCCACGCATATCGTTCCGGTGCTGGTCGGCGATCCGGAACTCTGCAAGATGGCGACTGACCGCCTGCTCGGCGTTCACGGCATCTACATCCAGCCGATCAACTATCCCACCGTGCCGCGCGGGACGGAACGCCTGCGCATCACGCCAACGCCGTTCCATGACGACACGCTGATCTACAGGTTGAAGGATGCGCTGATCGAGACCTGGGAAGCGCTCGGCATACCCTATGGCGCCGCCGGACGCCCGGCCGTTGCCTCGTCCGATCGCATCATTCCCCTGCTGGTGCCCAAGTCTGGCGGCTAAAGCCTTCCGATCCAATCGGCAAGCCTGTCGGCAGCCTCCTCGACATGATCGAGGCGGCGGTGGAAACACAGCCTTAGATAGCCTTCGCCGGCTTGCCCGAAGGCGATGCCCGGAGCAAGACCGACCCGTGCGTTGTCGACGATGTCGAACGCCGCCTTCGTCGAATCGTCCATGCCGTCAACCCGAAAGAACAGGTAGAAGGCGCCCGGAGGGACGCTGAAACGCACCCTGCCCGTCGCTGCCAGCTTGCGGCATACGAGGTCCCGCGAAGCCCTGGCCTGCGCTATCTGTGCCGAGAGGAATGCATCGCCCTGGTCCAGGGCCGCAATCGCTCCGCGCTGCAGGAACTGCGCCACACCGGAACTGGAATACTGGACCAGGTTCTCGAAGGTTCGCCCGAGCGACGGATGCGCTTTCATCCAGCCGATGCGCCAGCCTGTCATCGCCCAATTCTTGGAAAAGGTGTTGACGAAGAGAATCCTGTCCTCGGGTTCCATGATATCCATGAAGGATGGCGCGCGGCCTGCGCCATAGTGGAACAGCGCGTAGATCTCGTCCGCTATGATCCAGATTCCATGCCGACGGGCCAGATCGAGCAAAGCCTTCAGCGTGTCCATGTCGGCCGTCCAGCCTGTCGGATTGGCCGGCGTGTTGACGAACATCACCGTGGTGCGTGGCGAGATCGCCGCCTCGACACGGCCGACATCGCAATACCATCCGTTGTCACCTTCGACGAGCGGGACTGGAACCGGCGTTGCGCCGGCGACACCTGCCGCGCCTGCGAAGTTTGGCCATGCCGGCTCAAGGTAGATCGCTTCGTCGCCCGCGCCGGCCGTCGCCTCAATCGCAAGCACAATCGCCTGCATGCCGCCGATGGTTACAATGAATTCGTCGGGAGAAAACTCGAGCCCGAAGTGCCGCCTGTGGTAGCGCGCCAGCGCATCACGCAACTCCGGTATTCCACCCTGCCAGGTGTAGAAGGTTTCGCCGGCGTCGAGCCCCTGCTTGACTGCTTCGTTGATGAAGTCGGGGGTGGGCTGGTCGCTTTCGCCGGACCAGAGCGGGATCAGTCCCTTTCGGTCCCGGCCATAGTTTGCTACGGCCTCTATTCCGCTTACTGGCGCTCGGCGCGCGTCCGCCCGCAGGTCGTCTATCAAAGTCATTGGGATTCGAGCCTTGAATTCAATGGCTCGATTTAACGGTTTTACTCCGCGCCGGAAATCAAAACCCGGCGGCCAGCGTCGCCGGGCCTTTGAGCCAGAGGCAGGCCTTAGGCCTTCTTCGCCAGCAGATCGCGTATTTCCGTCAGCAACTGGACATCGGCGGGTGGCGGCGCGGCCGGCGCAGCCTCCTTCTGTTTTTCGAGCCTGCGGCGCATCGTGTTCACGCCCTTGACCATCAGGAAGATGATCCAGGCAAGGATCAGGAAGTTGATCACAACCGTTAGGAAGTTACCCCAGGCGAAGACTGCGCCCTGCTTCTTGGCTTCCTCCAGAGTTACCGCGGTCACGTTGGATGACAGCGGCAGGAAATAATTGGAGAAGTCGAAGCCACCAAAAATGGCGCCTACGACCGGCATTATGATGTCGCCAACCAACGAATTGACAATCAGACCGAAGGCCCCACCGATGATCACGCCAACGGCGAGATCCATGACATTGCCCTTCGAGATGAATTCCTGGAATTCCTTCAGCATCAAAAACCCTCCTTGGTTTCTGCAGGCGGATGAGATTCGTTCCCGCGCAAACCTACCAAATTTATTGACCTGAAATACCTTACAAATTCAACCGCAAAGGCCTTCTAGCTAGAAAGCCGGATAGGTCGGCCGATGGACTTAAAAGGCAAGCTGTGCTTGCGTGACACGGCTGCCACAGCGCCAGGGGAGGATGTTTCAGGCGGTGCAGGGTTGGGTCGTCATTTTCGTCGCTGTCGCCTATATCACGCTGCTGTTCGCTATCGCCAGCATCGGGGACCGATGGTCTGCGCGAAGGACTCCGGCGCGGTCGAGACCGTATATCTATGCATTGAGCCTCGCCATCTACTGCACTTCTTGGACATTTTTCGGCTCGGTCGGCCTTGCGACTGAACGCGGTCTTGAATTCCTCACCATCTATATCGGCCCTATCCTCGTATTCGTTTTCGGTTTCCCGCTCCTCAAACGGATCGTGGCACTCGCCAAAGCCGAGAAAATCACATCGATCGCGGACTTTCTCGGCGCACGATACGGAAAGAGCTTCTCGGTGGCGTCTATCGCCACGCTGATCGCGGTGGTCGGCGCGGTTCCTTATATTGCCCTGCAGTTGAAGGCGATCGCCGGATCGGTCAGCCTGATGGTCGAGCACTATAACGGTTCGCCACTGTCCTTCGACCCGTTCGTCAGTGATATCTCGCTGATCATCGCAATGCTGCTGGCGTTGTTTGCAGTGCTGTTTGGCACCCGGCACGCCGACGCTACTGAACATCAGGATGGATTGGTTATTGCGGTCGCGGTGGAATCCGTCGTCAAGCTTGCTGCGTTCCTAGCCATCGGAATACTCGTCTTTTTTTTCCTTTTCGGCAGCCCGCAAGGCCTGTTCGAGGCGCTTGGCTCCAATCCGCAGGTGCAAGCCTCGCTGGAACACCGGACCTCGCTTGGAACCTGGCTTGTCATGACGACGCTCAGCGGCTTCGCCATAATCATGCTGCCCCGGCAGTTCTACGTCATGATCGTGGAAAACCGTGCCGAAGACGAATTGCGGACGGCAACATGGGTGTTCCCGCTCTACCTGATCGCAATCAACCTGTTTGTGATTCCCGTCGCGCTAGCCGGGCTCGTGCTTGTCGGTGGAGCAACAAGCAGCGACCTCTATGTGTTGTCCCTTCCTTTGCTGAACGGTCACGACGCGCTGGCCATGACGGCCTTCGTCGGTGGGCTGTCCGCCGCAACCGCCATGGTGATTGTGGAATGCGTCGCATTGTCCATCATGATTTCCAACGACCTCGTCATCCCCCTCTTCGTGCGGCGGCAGCTCAAAAGTCGCTCCGATGAGAACGGTGACTGGTCCACTCTCATCCTCAATATTCGGCGGGCATCCATCTTCATAATGCTGTTTGTCGCGTTCCTCTATTATCGCGAGAGTACCAACAACACGCGGCTGGCTTCGATCGGCCTGATGTCGTTTGCTGCCATTGCCCAGTTCGCACCGGCATTTTTCGGCGCGCTTATCTGGCGCGGGGCTAACTCGCGTGGCGCCGCACTTGGCATGGCGGCGGGAATTGCGGTTTGGGCTTATACGCTCCTCCTACCGTCGCTGGCAGGCCCCGAGACCGACATTATCCTTCACGGTCCGTTTGGCATTGACGCGCTCAGGCCCCAGGCACTTTTCGGCACGGAAGCCGAGCCCCTCAACCACGGCGTCATGTGGAGCCTTTCCATCAACCTGCTCTTCTTCATTTTGGGCTCCCTGTCGCGCGCCTCGGTTCCGCTCGAACGCATCCAGGCCGCCATCTTCGTCCCGCGCGACGCAGGCCCGATGCCAAGCCTGAAGCGCTTTCGCACCACGGTTACTGTAAACGACCTGAAGGACACGATCTCGCGCTATCTCGGGGTTGAGCGGACCGAGCGCTCGTTCCAGACATTTGAGGCAAGGAACGGCCGCCTTAACGGCAACGAACAGGCCGGGATGGACCTTGTTCGTTACTCCGAACAGCTGCTTGCAAGCGCCGTCGGGTCTTCGTCGGCTCGCCTCATCCTGTCACTGCTGTTCAAGCGCGCGGACAGCGCTTCGCGCGACACATTCCGCCTGCTCGACGACGCAACAGAGGCATTGCAGCACAATCGCGACCTCCTTCAGATCGCCCTCGATCAGATGGAACAAGGAATCACAGTCTTCGATCCGGACTTCCGCCTGACCTGCTGGAACAGGCAGTACCGGCTGCTGTTCGACTTGCCTGACGAGATGGGACAGGTCGGCGTCTCTCTGGATCAGATATTGCGTTACCTGGCGCAGCGCGGCGATATCGAGCCCAATGACAAGGTCGCCATCCTTGATCGCCTGACAACCTTCGGCACGGCGTGGCAAATGGAGTTGAAGACGAGCGGACGCATCCTCGAACTGCGTGCCAACCCCATGCCGGATGGCGGGATCGTCGCGACCTACGCTGACATCACCCAGCGCGTCGAGGCGGATCTTGCGCTGAAGCGGGTAAATGAATCGCTGGAGCAACGTGTCGCCCGCAGAACCGCCGAGATTACCCGCGTCAATGAAGAGCTTGCACAGGCACAGATGCTTGCCGAAGAGGCCAACCTCGGCAAGACACGCTTCCTCGCCGCAGCAGGCCACGATATCCTCCAGCCACTGAACGCCGCACGCCTCTACTGCTCGTCGCTTATGGAAAGGACCGGCTCCAACCCCGAAGCGGAAGCCGTTTCCAACATCGAATCCTCGTTGGAATCTGTGGAAACCATCCTTGGGGCGGTGCTCGATATCTCACGCCTCGATGCCGGCGCCATGAAGCCCGTCGAAACGGTGTTCAGGCTTGATGCATTGTTGCGCCAGATAGCCACTGACTTCCAGCCTTCGGCGGCTGAGAAGGGGCTCCTTCTGACGATAGTGCCTTCCTCGGTGACGGTGAAGACCGATCGTAACCTGTTGCGCCGCCTTATCCAGAACCTTGTGTCAAACGCTGTGAAATACACCCGGACCGGCCGGATCCTTGTCGGTGTGCGCCGTCGAGGTGAACTGGCCGAGATCCAGATTTTCGATACCGGCATCGGCATACCTGTTGACAAGCTTCCAACCATTTTCGGCGAGTTCACCCGGCTCGAGGAAGGTGCAAGGGAGGCTCAGGGGCTTGGGCTTGGCCTCTCCATTGTCGATCGTATAGCCCGCGTCCTGCGGCTCGAGCTGCAGGTTTATTCCGGTACCGGCAACGGTACCAGATTCTCGGTGATCCTGCCGATCTCGGAAGCCTCCGAAATATCCGCGACGGTAGAGGCCGCCGCGCCGGTTTTGCCGGGGACGGCGCTAACCGGGATGAACATCCTGTGCATCGACAACGACGCGCGCATCCTCGAAGGCATGCGGCTTCTGTTTTCAGGTTGGGGCTGCCAGGTTTCCACCCATTCCGGCTCGTCGTCGCTTGCGACAGCCCCCTCCATGCCGATGCCCGACATCATTCTGGCCGACTACCACCTCGACGGCGAGACCGGGCTTGACGTCATCTCGGACCTACGGACACGCTTCTCCGTGACGGTACCCGCGATACTGGTGACCGCGGATCGCTCGAACGAGGTTCGGGAGGCAGCCGACCGCATGGACGTCCCGGTGATAAACAAGCCCCTCAAGCCTGCCGTGCTCCGCTCGCTGATTACACGAATTCGCAGGATGACGCCCGCAGCCGCGGAGTAGATTTTCAGCCCGAAGGCTGAACCGGATCGGCCCCAATGCGCGAGAGCAGGATCACGGCCTGGGTTCGGCTGTCGACGCCAAGTTTGTGCAGCACTGCGGAGACGTGGGCCTTGATGGTTGCCTCCGAAACACCAAGCTCATAGGCAATCTGCTTGTTGAGGAGCCCTTCGGCAAGCATCCCCAGAACCCGTGTCTGCTGTGGCGTCAAAGACTGGAGGCGCTTTATCAGGTCGGAGATTTCTGGATCGCGCTCGACGCCAAGATCTATTCCGGTCGGGGTTGTCACCCCGCCGTGCAGCACGGTCTCAACCGCAATGCGAATATCCTCCAGGCTCGCGGATTTCGAAACGAACCCGGAGGCTCCAAGCTCAAGCGCCCGCCTGATGGTTTCCGCATCGTCATGGGCCGAGACGACCACCAGCGGCACGGTCGCGTTCATGCCACGCAGCGAGATCAGGCCGGAGAGCCCCGATGCACCGGGCATGGCAAGGTCGAGTAAAACCAGATCGAGATCGTCATTGCCCGCAATCAAGGCCTTGGCACTGTCGAAGTCGCCTGCCTCGAGAATGGATGCAACATCGCCCAGCCCTGCAATCGCCTGCTTCAGGGCACCGCGGAAAAGCGGATGGTCGTCTGCGATTACGAACTTGTAGCCAGACGACAAATGCCCCTCCCGCAACGCCCCTGATGTGCTTTGGCTATGAACGCAGGACGCGATTATGCGGCGCTGCGAGGTATTTTCAATCCCGTGACTCGGCACGGTATTCTCCCGTCACAGGGAATACCAGTCAGGTTCTGTTCACGCCGGGTTCGCCATCCGTGGGTTTATCCTGCTCGAATTCCCTGACGATCGACATGAAGCTTCTGAAAAACCGTTCCATGTAGCCCATCGTCCGGTTGAAATCCTCCTCGGTCGGCAGGGTCTGCTCGATTTTGGCGGCAAGAGAGTTCTCGAGTCGCGAAACACGCTCTTCCAGTGCATCCACACTGGCCACCCGGTTTTCGAGAGCCTTCAATTGAGATTGCAAGCGCTCGATCTCGTCTTGTGTAGCGCTTCTTTCGTCAGCCGCCATCCGGCAGACCAGCGCTCCCGCCTTTTCGGCGCAGATCGACATTTCTCCCGTTCTTGTGTCCATCCGGACATAGCCGTCTGGTGTCTTTTCCAGCCTGTAGCGGTCAGGCTCGCTTGCGTGGGCCGCTGTGACCGATTGGGCAACCACGGCCAACACGGCAATGACGAGTGGACGCATCGCATCCTCCATTCGTTCGATCAGGCGGCGTAACCCTGCCTATACCTTCAACTTAACAGATTTTCAGGATGCTTTGCGCCGAAATTGGGGAGATGGAGGGGGGCCGGCTTTCACGTGCGCTGCTTTCAGCCTATAGCCGCATGATGGCCGAAATCGTCTACAAAATCTGTTCCGAACAGCTCTGGCAGGAAGCAAAGAGACAAGGACATTTCGACGGGGCGGCAATCGATTTGGCCGACGGCTTTATCCATTTTTCGACTGCTTCACAGGTCCGGGAAACGGCCGCGAAGCATTTTTCCGGTCAGCATGACCTTGTGCTGGTAGCTGTGCCGGCGAAGCAACTCGGTCCGGCGCTGAAATGGGAGGTCTCCCGTGGCGGCGCCTTGTTTCCGCACCTATACGCGTCACTAGATCTTTCAGTGGTTCTGTGGACGCGACCGCTTCCGTTGGACGATCACGACACTCATATATTTCCGGCTGACCTCCCATGATGCTCGACGTCTTTGAAAAGATCGGTCGCAGGGCACTGTTCTGCCTCGACCCGGAGACGGCCCACGGCCTTTCAATAAAGGCGCTGAAGGCAGGGCTGCCGGTCGCAAAGTCGCCACGCTACGACGAGCGACTGCGCACTACGGTTGCCGGCATCACCTTCGACAATCCGCTTGGCATGGCTGCGGGCTATGACAAGAATGCCGAGGTTCCTGACGCGCTCCTTGCACTTGGCTTTGGCTTCACGGAAGTCGGCACCCTCACCCCCCGCCCGCAGGAAGGCAATCCGAAGCCCCGCATCTTCCGTCTGCCTGAGGACAGGGCAGTCATCAATCGGCTCGGCTTCAATAACGGCGGGCACGAGGCGGCAGAAGGCCGTCTCGCAGGGCGAGCCTGGCGCGCAGGGATCGTAGGCGTCAATATCGGCGCCAACAAGGATAGTACTGACCGCATCGGCGACTACGAGCTTGGCGTCCGGCGTTTCGCATCGCTCGCCGCCTACCTTACAGTGAATATTTCATCGCCCAACACCCCGGGCCTGCGTGACATGCAAGCCCGCGCCAGCCTCAAAGAGCTCCTCTCGCGGGTCGTCGCGGTTCGCGATCAGGCGACAAGGTCAGCGGAGCGGAAGGTCCCGATCTTTCTCAAGATCGCACCGGACCTGCATGAAGCAGATCTCGGAGATATCGCGGCTGAAGTGATGGAAAATGGCATCGAAGGCGTGATTGTCTCCAACACCACGATTTCGCGTCCCTTGCTAAAGTCGGCCGCTCGCGGCGAAACGGGAGGACTGTCGGGACATCCGCTGTTCGAGCGCTCTACGATTGCTCTTGCAAGAATGCGAAGGCTGCTCGGTTCACATATTGCGCTTGTAGGTGTTGGTGGCGTGGAGGACCCCGACACGGCACTTGAGAAAATCCGTGCGGGCGCCGATCTCGTCCAGATTTACACCGGCATGGTGTACGCAGGGCCTGCATTGCCAGGCAAGATTGTGCAGGGCATGTCCCGATATCTCGACCGGGAAGGCATCACGGCAGTATCGGAGCTGCGTGACAGCCGTATGGCATTCTGGGCAGACAAACCGCTTTAGGATCCTGCGTTCGATACGCTCTGCCTGAAGGGTATGACCTTGAACACGGACTGGTGGGTCAACCGCAACCAATGCGGCCTGATGAATGTCCTAGCCTGCAAAACGGGCCGCCGAATCTCGCGCCATACCTTCGCGATTCCAGCCGGTTTCAACGGCCTTGCGTATTCTCGCTTGATGGGCATTTGAGGAGAAATCTGGGTCGGGAACCCGATCCGCCCGGGCTCACCGACGAGATGGCAATCCTGGATGCAGATAGCGGGATCTAGCTGGTAAGTCTTCACCGGCGCGGGGACACTCCCACGAGAAAAGAACAGAAGGCAGTCTACCGGCTCGCAGATCTGATCGCTGAGCGCCAGCAGCCGTCTCGCGGCCTGAAGAGACAGAAAATAACCAGCCGACCCAATCAGATCGGACTTGGCACGTCTGACCTTGCGACCGAATACACGTTCGCCCCTGAAAGAAAATTCTCCTGACAAGCAGTCGGTTTCTGCTCTCACGATATCAGCGTCTGCCGGAAGCCAGGATGACGAAGTCACGAAGGCCAGAAAGTCTTCGGCCAGATGGAGGTCGTCCTCGCAGACGAAAGCCCAAGGCTCACCAGCCTCGAGAATGCGCGCCCAGACATTCCTGTGACTGAGAAAGCACGCTATCTGCCCGGAAGTCATCGGGTTCCACACCAAATTTCGCGACAGCCAGAGGCGACGGTCGGAAGATGATAAATCCTGAGCATCAATAGCCGACACAATCAGCGCCTGTATGCCGTGTCGCCCGAATTGCGCCAGCATATGTGCGCGTCTTTCCGTCGCGCGATCAAGATTGATGAGATAGCAAAGCATAGCCTTTGAAAGCTACCCTCACGCTTGCAACCAAAGAGACAAGCGTCAGCACACCTGATCAAGACCAGGTGAAACCGACCCCCTACTTACGATAGCTTAGCAGCCGAAGCAGAATGAAGGCGGGTACGACGATCGCGGCGCCCAGCAGGAAATAACCTATGAAACGCTCGATCGCCTGGAAGCCCGTGTTCCAGAGATCGACGAAGAAGTCGCGTATGCCGTTAAGGACATCCAGCGGCGACCAGCCAAAAGCGTTCATGACCACGCCGACCAGAAAGGAGATGACGACGAGCTTGATGATCACCCGCAGCGGCGAGTCGCCTAAAAAGCGGTCGAGTGACGACACGTGGCATCTCCTGCAACAGATAGAGCGGAAAACCAGATACGCATTCGCCAGGCCGCGTTCAAGCCACGGCCAGGTTCTGAGGCCCCTACTTGACCAGCGGCTTCAACACGTCGCGAGCCAGCAGGAAGCCGCGCTTGACGGCTTCGTCGCTGCCCTCGAAACGGCGGTCCTCATGCTCGATTATGACAGGGCCGTCATAACCGACACGGTACAGGCCGGAAAAGAAGCCGTTCCAATCCACTTCGCCGAGGCCCGGCATTCGGGGAACCTGCCAGCCGATGCCTGCGGACATGATTCCGCGTTCATAAAGTCCGTCGCGATCGATCATCAGGTCCTTGGCGTGGACATGGAACATGTGCTTGCCGAACTCGCGGATGAAGCGTCCCTGATCGATCATCTGCCAGACGAGATGCGAGGGGTCGTAGTTCATGCCGACCTCGCCCTTCCAGGTCTCGATAATGCGGCGCCAGATGTAGGGCGAATAGGCGATGTTGTGCCCACCGGGCCATTCGTCATAGCTGAAGATCATCGGGCAATTCTCGAACGTCAGCTTCACGCCGTTGTCTCGCGCAAAGGCGATGATATCCGGCCAGACCTTTTCGGCCTCGCTCCAGTTCTCCTCAACATTGCGTGAGGCGTCGCCACCGCAGAACGTGTTCACCAGCCCGACGCCCATTTTCCCCGCTGCGGCGATGACAGTCTTCAGATGACTGATGACCGCCTCGCGACGAGCAAGATCGGGATGAAGCGGATTGGGATAATATCCAAGAGCCGAGACAACGAGTTTCTTGTCCGCCAGTTGGGAAACGATTTCCTTCCCTTCGGAAGCAGAAAGCGTAGCAACATCGATGTGAGACGTTCCGGCGTATCTGCGGTATGGTCCGGCGGCCTTGGGCCAGCACGCGATCTCCAGCGCCTCAAACCCTTCGGAACACGCCCACTCAGCAACCTCGTCAAGTGGCGTATCCGCAAACGGCGCGGTCAGCAATCCAAGCTTCAAACGACTCTCCCTTCGATTTAACCGAAAACAGACGCGACTTATTGGCCGGAAGCCCGTCGTCTGGCAAGTCCACTGGATGGCGGCTTTACCAGTTGCACCCTTGCCTGAAAGCTGGGCCGCCCTATTTCCAGGTTCCTTTCCCGGAACATTTCTCTACGCGCTGCGTTCTGATCGGTGCGTGGGCTTCTTGTCGTTTCCACGCGCAACACAGGAGTCCCATGTTGAGCAAGGAACCTGTCGATAGAGCTTTGGTTCGGGCCGCCATGCGGGCGCCTTACCTGGATCGCGATGAGGAGCATGACCTGGCAGTGCGCTGGAAGGAAAAGCGCGATCGGCAGGCGCTCCACCGCATCGCCACCTCACATATGCGCCTCGTGATCTCGATGGCCTCGAAATTTCGCAATTATGGGCTTCCGTTGGGCGATCTGATCCAGGAAGGACATGTTGGTCTGCTCGAAGCTGCCGCCCGCTTCGAGCCCGAACGAGACGTACGATTCTCCACTTACGCAAGCTGGTGGATACGGGCGTCGATCCAGGACTACATTCTGCGTAACTGGTCGATTGTCCGTGGCGGCACGAGTTCCGCTCAAAAGGCCCTCTTCTTCAATCTTCGCCGTTTGAGGGCCAGGCTTGCGCAAGAGCCCGGCATGCTGTCGAGCGCCGACATCAGACATGAGATCGCTATCGCGCTCGGCGTCTCGGAAAGCGATGTCGCTCTGATGGACTCCCGCCTTTCCGCTGCGGACGCCTCTCTGAACGCACCTGTTTCGGATGATGGCTCCGCCTCAGAACGTGCTGACTTCCTCGTCTCGGACGGACCATTGCCGGACGAAGTGGCCGAGGAGGTCATCGACGTGGAGCGCCGAGCTCTGTGGCTGAAGGATGCGCTTAGCGTACTCAACGATCGCGAGATGAAAATCATCAAGAAGCGTCGGCTTTCAGAAGATGGCGCAACGCTTGAGGCAATCGGTGCCACGCTCGGGATATCGAAGGAGCGGGTTCGACAGATTGAGAACCGGGCTCTGGAAAAGCTGAAATCAGCCCTGATCAAGCAGGGGCCCGGTTTTCTGGTCGCCTGAAACACGCTGGGAAAGAGCGCTATGCGTCGTTCGTCGACAGCCGTCAGCTGTCCGTGATTATCTTAACCTTATCGCCAGCCGAGACTGTCGCTCCGGGCGCCAGTGCGTTGATGACCCGGAAAAGCTCCAGCTTGCGATCAACACCAACCATCGAAGCGGCCATTGTTCCCACCGTCTGGCCGGGCTTGACCGTCACCACGCGGATACGCAGCGGCTTCAGCGCCGATTTCTCCTTTGCCGTAAGAAGCCTGAAGCTTCCTCCAACCGTCTGCGCGACCGAGTCGAGTTGATCGCTGTTCAAGGGAGCCGCGGTCAGCAAGCGATAGACCTGACTTCCAGCACGCACCACCGTGATGTCAAACTTCCAGCCATCGGCGGAGGCGCGTGCGGTGGCCGCCTCGTTTCCGTTCACAGTGATGGAACGGACACTGTTGGGATCGAGGCCGGCCACCCAGCCCGAGCGGATATAGTCAGCCAATGACGTGCGCCCATTGAGAGCGACGCCGTCAAACCGGACCGCGAGGTCGCCCGGGCCGGTAGCCGTTACAGCCGCGGCCGTATTGTCTATGACAAAGCCTTCGGGGACGGAAAAAGAAACGCCAAGGCGCGGATGCAGGAACGTGTTTCCACGCACGAAACCTTCTTCAGGAGTATCCCCGTAGAGAAGCCCATCAATCCCCGCCAGGAACGAGTCTCGGTCGCGCGTGCCTTGGCCAGGGCCGCCGAACTGGCGTGCATGGCGCTGAGCAAGCTCGATGCGTTGCGGCGCGTTCGGATGGCTCGCAAGGAAGTCGAGGCTGGCATCGGTCGCCCCGCTCACCGAACGAAAATCCGTGTAGGCGGACATGGACTGGAGGAAACGACCGGCCGCATAGGGGTCATAACCCGCCTGGCCGCTGGTCTTGATGCCTATTCCGTCCGCTTCCAGTTCCTGATTTCGCGAGAACTGGGCGAGCCTCAGCTTTCCGCGCAGGAGCGCCACATTGGCATTCTGATTGTTGCCCAGAACGTCGGTCACAACCTTGGTTGCAAGGACTTCTTCGGCTTCCTTCTGCTGACGCTGCACACCGTGATTGGCGGTCACATGGCCCATCTCGTGAGCGATGACGGCGGCGAGCTCAGCGGAATCGTTGGCAAGCGCCAGCAGCCCGCGCGTGACATAGAGGTAGCCGCCCGGAAGCGCGAAGGCATTGACGTTGGGCGAATTGAGAATCGTGATGCGATAGGCCGGGCCACCTGAAACAGCCGTCAGGTTACCGACAACCTTGGCCACCATACGCTCCAGCTTCGGATCGGAATATTCTCCGCCGTAGGTCGCAAGAATACGCGGATGCTGCGCCTTTGCGAGTTCGGCAAGGCGATCGTTCCGCTGGACGCTGTCGACCGTTACCGGCGTTTCAGCCGGGCGGAATGCAGATTCCTTGATTTCGCCGCTTGTCGAAAGGCCTGACAGAGCCTGACAGCCGGACAACAACGCAGTAACGCCCACGGCTGCGGCAAAGCGCACGGCATGGCCCAGCGGGCGGGACGACCGCAAACCTGCCCCCCCTCGGCTGATCAAACGCAACTGCAGCACTATGTCCTTTCAATCCACGCTACATGGACGCAGCGCCGGTGCCCCGCGTCCTCGATAACACAGTATCGCCTTCAAGTACGATTTGATCGTAAATTATGTCCGCTTCCGGGCAGAATCCGTGATCTTCTCCCCGATATAGTGCCTAAAAGCCTCGGGGCCACCGTCAGCAAAAAAATTGTCCGTGAGGTCGGAAGCGACCACCGAGCCTTCCTCAAGGAACACGATGTGGCTGGCGACACGGCGCGCATCCTCGGGCTGATGCGTCACCAGCAGAACCGTCATCGCCCTCTCGGATTGCACGTCCCGCAGAAGGTCGAGCATGTCGGCCCTGAGCGCCGGCCCCAGAGATCCGAACGGTTCGTCCAGCAACAGGACGGGGCGGTTGCGCACCAGAACCCGGGCAAGCGCCACACGCTGGCGCTCGCCGCCAGACAGTTCGCGCGGCAGGCGGCGTTCCTTTCCGGAAAGACCTGTTCTAGCGAGAGCGTCTGCAACCATCTTACGGTCGTCATTTGTCAGGCGCAGAGATGGAGATCGGCCCAGTCCGACATTCCTTTCCACGTCCAGGTGGGCGAAGAGATTGTTCTCCTGAAACATCATGGAGACGGGACGGTCGGCCGGCGACAGATTGGTGACGTCCTCCTGACCGATCAGCACGCGGCCCGATTCCGGCACCTCAAACCCCGCAACGAGATTGAGAAGTGTCGATTTTCCCGAACCGCTCGCGCCCATCACCGCCGTTATAGCACCCGGCTGAAAGGACACATCAAAGCGAAGCGACGTCCGTTCGTAGCTGAAGCGAACCTCGTCGAGCCGGACTGGTGTGCCGGCGGATGGACTTTCGGTCACGGTGTTCCTCTTGTGCCCAGCCGGTCGGCCAAAAAGATAAGGGTCAGGCACAACAGCCCCAGGAGAAGTGCAAGGCCTGCTGCGTCGTCTGTCCTGTAGGAGCCGATTCTCGCCAGCAACAAAAAGGGCAGGGTCTGGACGGAATCGCTGCCGAAGAGCGCAATCACGCCGAGGTCGCCGAGCGAGAGAGCCATAGAGAACGCAAGGCCCGTCGCCAGCGCCAGCCGCAAAGCGGGCCAATCGATCAGCCTTGCCCTGTTCCAGCCCGAAATGCCGAGTTGCGCGCACAGGCGGTCGTTTCTTTCGCCAGCCGCTTCGTATGCGGGGCGGATGGCGCGAATCGCGAAGGGCATCGCCATAGCGGCATTGACCATGACGACCATGACCGGCGCGGCGGCAAAGACAAGGCCCGTGTGGCGCAGCATGATGAACCAACCGGCACCGATTACGATCGGCGGCACTACAAGCACGAAACCTGCGCCCGTCCCCGCAATCCAGCCGAACGACCGGGCAAGCCATCCACGTCTTGCCGAAACCGCCCGCCGGGCTGCAACGAGGGACAACGCCATAGCCACCGACAAGGATGATGAGAGTACAGCCAGTACGACGCTCGTTGTCGTTGCGGCATGGACGGCGGGATCGAGGACCAGACGCGCCAGATCAGCCTTGAGGCCGGAGACGAGAACGGCCGCGATCGGGCCTGCGACCAACGCAAGCGCAATCAGGATCACAACCGAATTGACAGCGGACTCGACAGGTCCGATTGCGAGGAACTTTCTCGGAGCCACCGACAGGCTGCCGTCAAGCGCCGTGCGGGCTCCAAGCAGGCCCAACACAATCATGACCGCGACTGTCAATCCAATCTGTAGCACCGTCAGCGTTACCGCCCGCGTCGGATCAAAATCGAAGCGCAAGGACTGGTAGATGGCCACCTCAAGTGTGGTCGCGGCGGGTCCACCCCCCAATGTCAATACGACGGTGAACGAGGTGACGCAGAGCATGAAGACCAGGCCGGCGGCGCCCGGCAATGCCGAGCGAATGGCGGGCCATTCGATCAGGCGGAACGTTGACCCCGGCCCCATACCCAACTGGCTGGCGAGCCGCCACTGGTCTTGCGGCACCGTGTCAAGTGCCTCGAGAAGAAGGCGTGTTGCCAGCGGTAAATTGAAGAAAACATGGGCAACCAGTATGCCCGACAGGCCGTAGATTCCAGGCCATGTCCCGCCGAGCAGCGAAGACAAGGGTCCGGCAAGCAGGCCGGCACGCCCAAGAAGGGCCAGGATGCCGAGCGTGGCAACGATGGCCGGTAGCGCGAGCGGCAGCGCGAAAAGCTTCAGGATCAGACCGCGCCCCCGAAAAGCCCGGTGCCTCGAAAGCGCGCGGGCGACGGCAATGGCGGGAATAACCGAAAACGCAGTGGACAGTATCGCCTGCCAAAGCGTGAACCACACAATGCGCGCAAGGTAGGAATCAAAGGCCGCCAACGCGTTCTCGAAATCGCGGATACCCTCCACCGCAAGCCCGGCAAAGGCACCGCCGACCAACAGGACGATTATGGCTAGCGCTACGCCACCAGCGACGACCCGTAGGTCACGTATCGCCAGGCGCCCTGCAGAAATGCGCTGTTCCATCGGAGCTTCCGTAGCACGCAACATGGGACGTAATGGCAACACCTCGCCAGACTGGAAAGGTGTCGCCTAGTCGACCCCTACCGGCTCATCGCCGTCAGCCATTCATCAATCCAAGCCTTTCGATTGGCCGCCACCTCATCGGCTGGAAAGAGTATGGTCTTCGTCGCTTCGGGCAGTTTGCCAAACGCAGCATTGAGTGGCTTGTCCGTTGCACCGGCGGGCAGCATCCAGTTCGTTTCGGGGATGATGTCCTGAAAGCCTGGCCCGGTCATGAAGGTGAGAAACCGAGCGGATAGGGGGTTCTTCGCTCCGGTCGTGGTCACTCCCGCAACCTCGATCTGAAGATAGTTGCCTTCCTGAAAGGCCACCGCCTTGTAGCGCTCCGTGTCGTCCGCGACCATGTGATAGGCAGGCGACGTCATGTAGGACAGAACCATCGGTGCTTCGCCCTTGGTGAAAAGCCCGTATGCCTCGCTCCAACCTGGGGTAACGGTCAGAACCCGATTCTTGAGTTTTGCCCAAATCTCGGGCGCCTTCTCGCCATAGACGGCCTTGATCCAAAGCAGCATGCCAAGGCCTGGCGTGGAAGTACGCGGGTCCTGCAGAACTATCTTTTCTTCGGGATTGCCGTCGACCAGTTGCTGCAAGCTACGCGGTGGGTTGGGCAGGACTTCGGAATCGTAGACGATCGCAAAATGCGCATAGTCGTATGGGACGAATACATCATCCTTCCAGCCACCCGGAACGTTCACGGATCCGTGGTCTATATCCGCCGGGACGAAAAGGCCGCTTGCCTTGGCCTCGGCGGTCAGGTTCGTGTCGAGCCCGAGCACAATATCGGCCCTGGTATTCGCACCTTCCAGTTTAACCCGGTTGAGAAGCGCAGCACCATCGGCCACCGCAACGAACTCCACGTCGCAGTTGCACTCAGCCTCGAATGCCTTCTCTACTTGCGGGCCAGGCCCCCATTCGGCAACGAAGCTGTCATAGGTGTAGATCGTCAGCTTGTCTTGAGCCGAGGCCGGGAGGGTCGACACTGCGAATGCAATGGACAAAAGTGGTAAAAGTGTTCTGCGCACAGGCGCCTCCTTCGTTTGCGTTGAAGGGAAATAAGGCGCCGGACATTCCAGAGCGTCTAATCCCTCCGCCGGTGCTAGCCGGATCAGGTTCAGCGGGTCGGCATTCGCCTCTCAGCCGGTCAAGCCGGCACCCCGTTAGAGCATTGGGAGACATAGTGCCCAAGCCTTAGGCACGCAAGCTTTTCTTCGCTCTCCCGCATTCATTGCAGCTTCCATCTCCAAGGGAGTGCGTGGTAAGGCCTGCACATGAGCAGATTCATCATCCTCCTTGGCGGAAAGCTGGTGCGAACTCCGCGCCTCGACGCTCAGGTGGCCGGCGCGCGCGTGATCGCCGCCGATGCCGGTATGAATCATGCCAAGACACTCGGCATCACTCCTGAACTATGGGTGGGTGACTTCGATTCCGTCAGTGACGAGATCGCAGCCGAATACGCTCACGTCCAGCAGGACCGGTACCCTGAGGACAAGGACAATACGGACGGTGAACTCGCAGTCGCCGAAGCGCTGAAGCGCGGCGCAACCTCGCTCGTGCTTGCCGGGGCTTTCGGCGGGCGGGCCGATCACGCTTTCCTGCACACTGCGCTTGCGATCCGCCGCGCCAAGGAGGGCCTGCCGGTTCTCATCACGAGCGGTAACCAGGAAGCTCATCCGCTGCTACCCGGCGCACGTGACTTCGATTACGATGACGGGACGATTTTCAGCATCCTGGGATTTTCCCACCTTTCTGGCGTCACCGTGATGGGTGCGCGATGGCCGCTGGACAGTGTCGAAATTCCGTTTGGAACCTCCCTGCCGCTTTCCAACGAGGTTCGCGGCGACCTGCGTATCTCGATAGGCGTTGGACGAGCCGTACTGCTCGCACATCCCTATCCGGACGAGCACTACTGACGCGCACCGATGGCTCCTCCCCTTTTGACGCTGGACGGCATCGTGCTGACCTTTGGCGGCACGCCGTTGCTCGATGGAGCCGAACTATCGGTCTCGGCTGGTGACCGTATCGCCCTCGTCGGTCGCAACGGTTCGGGAAAATCGACGCTATTGAAGATCGCCGCAGGGATGATCGAGCCTCAGGACGGTACGATCTTTCGTCAGCCGACCGCCACGATCCGCTATCTGCCGCAGTCGCCAGACATGGACGGGTTCGCCGACATTCGCAGCTACGTCGAGGCAGGACTTGGTCCGGCCGACGATCCATATCGCGCCACGTACCTGCTGGAGCACCTCGGCCTCACCGGCGAGGAAAAGCCGGAGACCCTTTCCGGTGGGGAGGCGCGCCGAGCCGCGCTCGCGCGCGTGATGGCCCCGGAACCTGACATTCTCCTCCTCGACGAACCCACCAACCATCTCGACCTCTCAGTCATCGAATGGCTGGAAGATGAGCTTGTCCGTTCCTCCTCAGCGCTGGTGGTCATTTCGCATGACCGACGCTTCCTTGAGCGCGTCAGCAGGAACACGGTGTGGCTCGATCGTGGCCTTACGCGTCGTCTGGACAAGGGCTTCTCGCATTTCGAGGAGTGGCGCGACACGATCCTCGATGAGGAGGAACGCGAACAGCACAAGCTGGGTCGCCAGATCGTCCGCGAGGAGCATTGGCTGCGATACGGTGTGACCGCCCGGCGCAAGCGCAATATGCGCCGCCTAGGCGAGCTGCAGGACATGCGGCAGAAATTCCGCAGTCATCGCG
This sequence comes from Rhizobiaceae bacterium, assembly GCA_019635775.1. Lineage (GTDB taxonomy): Bacteria > Pseudomonadota > Alphaproteobacteria > Rhizobiales > Rhizobiaceae > Mesorhizobium_K. Next base: position 43,897 of record JAHBYU010000011.1, read on the forward strand.
GTGCCGAGGGTGTTGCAGCCATGGCCGCCAGCGATGCCGCCGACTCCGGAAAACTGGTCATCGAGGCCAAGTCGATCTCGAAGAGTTTCGGAGACCTCGCGGTTGTCCGCGACTTTTCCACCCGCATCCAGCGGGGAAACCGCATCGGTCTGGTTGGCCCTAACGGCGCTGGCAAAACCACCCTTCTCAAGATGCTGACCGGTGAATTGGCCCCCGACACGGGCAGTGTCAGGCTTGGTGTGAACCTGGAGATTGCGACCCTTGACCAGAAGCGTGCTGCCGTCGACCCCGACGAGACGCTGGCGCATTTCCTGACCGACGGCCGTGGCGAAACGCTTCTGGTCAACGGCGAGGAACGCCATGTCGTGGCCTACATGAAGGACTTTCTGTTCAAGCCGGAAGCTGCCAGGACGCCAGTACGGGAACTCTCGGGTGGTGAGCGTGCGCGATTGATCCTGGCGAGGGTTTTGTCACGGCCGGCCAACCTTCTGGTCCTTGACGAGCCAACCAACGACCTCGACATGGAAACCCTTGAGCTGCTGCAGGAGCTTGTCGCCGGCTTTCCCGGCACGATCCTCCTAGTCAGCCATGATCGCGACTTCCTCGATCGCACGGTAACAAGTGTGATTGCCCCGGACGGCAACGGCCGATGGACGGAATACGCTGGCGGCTATTCGGATATGCTCATCCAGCGCGGCAATGCGAAGCTGGACGAGCAAAAGGACGTGAGAGCCCGGAACGCACTGAAGCCTGAGGCCGCGAAGCCAAAGGCAGCCCCGCCAAAGAAGCTTTCCTACAAGCAGAAATTCGCGCTTGAATCTCTCCCCGGCCGGATCGACGCCGCAACAGCTACGATCGCCAATCTGGAGAACCAGATCGCCGACCCGTCATTCTACGACAGGAACCCCGCCTCGTTCGCAAAGACGGTCGCGGCCCTGGAGAGAGAGCGTCAGTCCCTCGCTGCAATGGAGGAGGAATGGCTTGAGCTGGAAATGCTTCGAGAAGAACTCGACGGCTAACAGGCGTCTCGCCCGGAAGCCGTCGTCCTGACGCCAGCCAAACCTCAATCAGAGATCCCACAAGTCCAGTGCAGGCACTACCGACTGCAAAAATGAGTCAGCGGGGATCAGCCCGGTGCGTTGCTGGTCGTCGTATCGCCCGCGCTTGCCGCCCCCCAGGCCTTGAGCGCCTCGTCGAACACCTGGTCTCCGGGAACACCCTTCTCCATCGTGAACAGCGCACGCCGCCCCGACTTGTAGACCACAGGGATGTCGATCCAGCTTTGACGCCGCAGAAGCGTCAGGTTTGCGTCGGTCTCGGCCTTGCTGTCGTTCAAGGCAACGAGAAAGAAACCGTCGGCGATTTTCGCCGGAATGCCGATCAGCGGATTTCCGGCTTCCTGTTCCGATCCCTTCATGGCGACACGCAGGATGTTGTCGACACCGCCGCCCGGGAACCCTTCGGGCATCAGGAAAATCATCTCGATGATGTGGCTCGCGGGCAGCGACTCATCGGCGTTGCGCTTGATCGTCATGCGCAGTCTGACGTCCTTGCCGGGAATCGTTGCTTCAGCGCGGATCGCCGGCTCGGGCGGCAATCCGTTGCCAGGCGATTCCTGCACCAGCGACCACACCGTCTGGCCTGGTTCGGCCGAACCTTCGGATGCGCTGGTCCGCTCCTCGTAGAATATGGCCTTTTGGGCGACAGCGACTGCGGGATCGGCGGTAGCGGCACCCGGTGTCGACTCGGTCGCCCCGGGTATTGCTTCCTGGCCGGCCGCCGTCGGATCCGACGACATCGGCGGAGTGGCTCCGGGGGGCTGCGTGAGGCCGGCAACAGAAGTGCCTTCGCCGACCGTAGTACCGCCACCGGCCGGTCCCGGATCTGTTTCTGTCCCCTCGGGGGTCAGCCGCTGAGTGAATTTCGGCGTCTCCGACGTCTCGACGGGAGGAGCCGCATCGTCACCGCCGTCTGCCGGAACAGGTGCGGTTGCATCCGTTTCAGCAGTCTCGGTTCCGCTGCCGTCCATACCGAACAGGCTGCCGAAGGCATCGCGATTGAGCCAGACGCCATAACCACCGCCAGCGACCACCGCCAGCAAAACTGCGGCCACGAGCAAAGGACCGTAGCTCCGTTTCCGGGAAGGTTCGGCCTGCCGGCGCGCATATTGTTGCGGCGCATCAGGCGCTTCGAGACCCAGCGTTTCCGGCGGAGGCGGAGCCTTCCGGGTCGGTGGAGCAGCTTGCTGCCGGGGATTGGGTGGAGTTGCCTCGGTCTGTCGCGCGGGAGCCGGGGTCGCAGGGCGGGGCGGCGCTACAGCCGGACGCTGCGGTGCTGCTGTCGGCCTCGGTGACGCGGCGGCCGGCCTTGGAGATGCTGCGCTTGGCTTGGCTACGGGCCGATCAAGAACCTTCGGCTGAGGGTTCTTGAGCGAAGCAAAGACGTCTTCAAGCTCGGAAAGCGGGTCCGAGCTTGCCGCATATTCCTTTTCGATCTGGCGGATCGCATCCTCCAGCGCGCGACGCTGGCGATCCGCCACGCTGGGCGGCGGCGGTGGGTTTATCGCCGCGAGTTTTGCGGCAACGGTCTGGCGCGCCTTTTCATAGACGCGCTGGCGGCTGGACGGCGTGGTTTCACCCATGCCATCAAGCGTCTTCTTCAAAACCGCTACGAAATCCGCCATTCCACTAGACCTATAAAGCCGGCTTTTGCGATAATATGGTTAAGGTATTGGCCACATTATGCCGCAAAGCCAATTAACTAATCTTGAAAGGGGTCCGTCACAAGTATCGTGTCGTCCCGTTCCGGGCTGGTTGAAAGAAGCGCCACCGGCGCCCCGATCAGTTCCTCGATATGGCGGACATATTTGACCGCCTGCGCTGGAAGTTCGTTCCAGCTGCGTGCGCCAGCCGTCGTGCCCTTCCATCCTTCGAGCGTTTCGTAGATCGGCTCTACGCGAGCCTGCGCGCCCTGGCTGGCCGGCAGGTAGTCGATCTCCTCGCCGTCGAGTCGATAGCCGGTGCAGACCTTGATCTCATCCATTCCGTCAAGCACATCGAGCTTGGTCAGCGCTATGCCCTTGATGCCATTTACCGCAACAGCCTGCCTGACCAGAACTGCATCAAACCACCCGCAGCGACGCTTGCGACCGGTGACCGTTCCGAACTCATGTCCGCGCGTACCCAGGAATTCGCCGACCTCATTGTCCTGCTCGGTGGGGAATGGTCCCTCGCCGACCCGCGTCGTATACGCCTTGGTTATGCCGAGCACGTAGTCGATTGCGCCTGGCCCCACGCCGGAACCGGCAGAGGCCTGGCCCGCAACGGTATTGGACGAAGTGACAAACGGATAGGTGCCATGGTCGATGTCGAGCAAGGTGCCCTGCGCTCCTTCGAAAAGGATCCTCTTTCCGGCGCGCCGATGCTGGTCCAGCACTTTCCAGACTCGATCCATGTATGGAAGTATCTGGTCCGCCACCGACGTCAGTTCGTTAAGGACGTCCTGCGGGTCAAGCTCGGCTTCGCCCAGTCCGCGACGCAGGGGATTGTGGTGAGCGAGCAACCTTTCGATCTTGGCGGGAAGGGTATCCACGTCGGCCAGATCCATGACACGGATGGCGCGGCGACCGACCCTGTCCTCATAGGCAGGCCCGATTCCACGTCCCGTCGTTCCAATCTTGGTGCCCTTGGCCGCCTTCGCCTCGCGCATCCTGTCCAGCTCCCCGTGCAGGGAAAGGATAAGCGCGGTGTTTTCGGCTATTTTCAGGCGTTCCGGTGTCACGACCACGCCTTGAACGCGGAGTTTTTCAAGCTCAGTCACGAAAGCGTGCGGGTCGAAAACGACGCCGTTGCCGATTATCGACAGCTTGCCCGGACGAACCACGCCGGATGGAAGAAGCGAAAGCTTGTAGACCTTGCCGTCCACCACAAGCGTATGGCCGGCATTGTGTCCGCCCTGAAAACGAACGACCAGATCGGCCCGCTCGGAAAGCCAGTCCACGATCTTGCCCTTGCCCTCGTCGCCCCATTGCGAGCCGACGACCACCACATTGGCCATATTTCTTTCCTTCAACCAAAACGCTGGTATGCACGCCTTCGCGCGGCGCAAGGCCTCTATAGCCGCAAGGCTTGCGTTGCGCGACATTTCTTTACCGCCACGCAGCGCTGAGGCACAACAAGTCGCGCCTGTGGCAGGGTTTACTTACCCGGCCATGGGGAATAGGCACGGCCGATTTTCGAATCGGTCAACGCCATGCACCGCACCGCATACACGCTTCTGTTCCTCACGGCGATCTTCTGGGGCGGTAATGTCGTCATCGGCAAGCTGGCGCTTGGCCATGTCTCGCCAATGGTCCTCAATGCCGCGCGTTGGAGCGTGGCGCTCGTCATCCTCTCGGCTACGGGCTGGCAGAGGTTTGCCCGCGACTGGACGCTGATCCGGCCCCGCTTTCTCTATCTGGTCCTGCTTGGCGCTATCGGCTTCAGCGGCTTCAACATCGCGATGTATTCTGCCCTGGTCTACACATCTGGAATAAACGTCAGCATCGAGCAGGCCGGTGTTCCGCTGTTGATCCTGATCGCCAATTATGTGTTCTTCGGCCAGAAGGCGCCCTTGTTGCAGGTCACTGGTTTCGTCGTGTCCTGCATCGGCGTGGTGATCACGGCAAGCCACGGCGATATCGGGCGGCTTCTGTCCCTCGATCTCAACATGGGCGACCTGATGATGCTGGGGGGCATCGCCGCCTACGCCGCCTATGCGGTGGGTCTTCGGCTCAAGCCGAACGTACACTGGCAGAGCCTTATGATCCCACTTCTGGCCGGCGCTACGCTGATATCGATCCCGACATTGTGGTTCGAGGCGGCAAACGGGCAGATGATCCTGCCTGACTCCCGCGGCTGGGCGGTCATCCTCTACGCCGTGATATTTCCATCGATACTCGGCCAGATATTCTTCGTCAGATCGGTCGAGCTGATCGGCGCGAACCGTGCCGGGCTGTTCGTCAATCTGGTTCCGGTTTTCGGAATGCTGCTGTCCCTGCTGATCCTGCGCGAAGAATTCTACCTCTATCATGCCGTCGCCGCGGCGCTTGTGCTCGGCGGCATATGGATCGCCGAGACAAGCGCGCTGAGGGCGAATCGAAGCTAGATCAGCCCTGCCTTCGCCAGATCTCGCATCAACTGGCCGGCCCCGTAGGTCCATGGCGCGCAGTCGGAGGACAGCCGGACGCGGTTGACCAGCGCACCGAGCTTCTCGGTCGAAATAGTCACGACATCGCCGATCTGATGGGTGAAACCCTTGCCCGCCTCGCCGCGGTCCTTTACCGGGGCGAACATCGTTCCAAGATAGAGAACGAAGCCCTCCGGGTATTGATGATGGGAGCCGATCGCGGAAGCGACCAGTTCTTCCGGAGAACGGCTGATCTCCGACATCGAGCTCGCCCCGTCGAGCACGAAACCGTCCTGTCCTTCGACCTTCAGGCTGACGACAGCCGACTCGACGTCAGAAAGCGAAAAGCCTGCATCGAACAGCCTGATGAACGGACCGAGCGACGCGGAGGCATTGTTGTCCTTCGCCTTGCCGAGCAGCAGGGCCGAGCGGCCTTCGACATCACGCAGGTTCACGTCATTGCCCAATGTCGCCCCGACGATTTGTCCGCTGCTGGCCACCACGACAGCAACTTCCGGCTCGGGATTGTTCCAGGTCGAGATCGGATGGAGACCGACATCTGCGCCGAACCCGACAGAGGCCATCGGCTGGCACTTGGTGAAGATCTCCGCGTCGGGGCCGATCCCGACTTCTAGATACTGGGACCAGACACCGCGTTCGATCAACTTCGCCTTGACCGCCATTGCCTCGTCGGACCCAGGCTTTAGCTTCGACAGGTCATGACCGATCAGCGAGGCGATGTCGGCGCGAATCGCCTCGGCCTTTTCAGCCGAACCGCGCGCCTGTTCCTCGATCACACGCTCCAGAAGCGATACGACGAAGGTCACTCCTGCGGCCTTCACGGCCTGCAGGTCGATCGGCGAGACAAGGTAAGGCCTTGTCGTGTCACGGCTCGCAGACAAGCTGTTGGCGGCGATGTCCACCAGGGTGCCGAGAGGCTTTCCTTCAACCGACGCTATATAAGCGGCCGGGTCGGGTTTCTCGCAGACGTCACGCGATGTCGGCGCCGTTTTGGAAGTGATGTCGACCACCACCCCATCCCGAACGGTGACGATTGCCGGGTGCGGCCAGCCATCCGCCATGGCACGCCCGAGAAAAATACCTTCCCCAGGCAATCTTGTTGCGTCTGTCGCCATGGCTTGGTCCCTCCGATTCAAGGCTTCCCGTGAAAGCAAGCTTGGAGGGTCGGGTCAAGCACCTCCTGCCCGACCAGCCACATCTTCACGCCCCGATGTCGAACCGCAGCCTCTTAGCCGAGGCGATCGCGTCATGGGCTCGGACCTGTTTCAGGACGTCCTCGGGGAACGGTGCATCGAGGTAGAGCAGCGCGATTGCATCGCCACCGGGACGATTGCGCCCAAGCTGGAAGTTCGCGATGTTGACCCCGTTCTGGCCGCAAACGGTTCCCAGAAGGCCGATGATGCCCGGCGCGTCAGCGTTGGTCGTATAAAGCATGTGCTCCCCGACCTCGGCATCGAGATTGATACCCTTGATCTGGATAAAGCGCGGCTTGCCGTCCGAGAAGCAGGTACCAGCAATCGTGCGGGTCATGGAGGGCGTCGTCACCTTGAGCAGGATATAGCCGTCGAAGACGCCGGACTTGTCGCGCTTTACCTCGGAGACGATGACGCCGCGCTCCTTGGTCATGATCGGTGCGGACACCATGTTGACGTCGGCCACCTGCGGCCGGATCAGCCCCGCGAGTGCCGCGCTGATCAAGGCGCGCGTGTTCATCTGCGCGGTCGCCCCGTCGAAGACGATTTCGACCTCCTTGATCGGCTCCTCGGTGACCTGACCAACAAACGCACCCAACACTTCGGCGAGCTTTACGAAGGGCTTGAGACGGGGAGCTTCCTCCGCCGTGATCGCGGGCATGTTGATGGCGTTGGAGACGGCGCCCTTCATCAGATAGTCCGACATCTGCTCGGCGATCTGGAGCGCCACGTTTTCCTGCGCCTCTGTGGTTGCCGCGCCCAGATGCGGCGTTGCCACGACATTCTCCAGCTCGAAGAATGGGCTTTCCTTCGCCGGTTCGACCTCGAAAACATCGAGCGCGGCGCCGGCGACCTTGCCCTCCTTCAACGCCGCGACGAGATCAGCCTCTACAATCAGACCACCTCGCGCGCAGTTGATGATGTAGACACCCTTCTTCATCTTCGCGATCGTGTCCGCGTGGATGATGTTCTTGGTCTTCTCCGTCATCGGCGTGTGCAGCGTGATGAAGTCTGCGCGCGCAAGGAGTTCATCCAGTTCCACTTTCTCGACGCCGAGTTCGGAGGCACGCGCCTCCGAAAGAAACGGATCGAAGGCGATGACATGCATCTTCAATCCAACGCCACGCGTCGCCACGATCGAGCCGATATTGCCGCAACCGATGATACCCAGCGTTTTGCCGGTGATCTCGGTTCCCATGAAGCGGTTCTTCTCCCACTTGCCCGCCTTGGTCGAGGCATTCGCTTCGGGCAGTTGCCGGGCAAGCGCGAACATCATCGCGACGGCATGCTCGGCTGTCGTGATCGAATTGCCGAAAGGCGTGTTCATCACGATGATGCCCTTGCGCGACGCGGCCGGTATGTCGACGTTGTCGACGCCGATGCCGGCGCGGCCGATCACCTTCAGATTGGTCGCAGCCGCAATCAGCTTCTCTGTCACCTTGGTGGCCGAGCGGATGGCAAGCCCGTCATATTGGCCGATAATGGAGATCAGCTTTTCCTTGTCCGGGCCGACCTCGGGCAGATAGTCGACTTCTACGCCGCGGTCCTTGAATATCTGGACCGCCGTCGGGGAAAGCTTGTCGGAAACGAGTACGCGGGGCATGGCTTGATATCCTTGCTTTGCTGCACGTAGCAGCCGGATCGAAATTGAGTGGAAGTTGCGGCCAGGCTAGGCAGCGGCCTTGAGCGTCGCCTTCTGTGTGGCAAACGCCCAGTCGAGCCAGGCCAGAAGAGCCTCGACATCCGCCGTCTCGACGGTTGCGCCACACCAGATACGAAGTCCGGGCGGTGCGTCGCGATATCCTGCGATATCGAAGGCCACCTTCTCGGCTTCGAGCAGCGCAACGAATCCCTTCACAAAAGCCTGCTGACCTGCGTCATCGAGGCTGGCGACCGCAGGATCTGCAAAGCGGATGCAAACGGAGGTGTTCGAGCGCGTGTCTTCTGCAGTGGCGAGGAATTCGACAGCGGTCGTCCGCGCCACCCAGTCGGAGATGGCCTTCGTGTTGGCGTTGGCACGCGCCACGAGCGCATCCAGTCCACCGATCGACTTCGCCCACTCCAAGGCGTCGATGTAGTCCTCTACGCAAAGCATGGACGGCGTGTTGATGGTTTCTCCTTTGAAGATTCCCGCGATCAGCTTGCCATTGGACGTGAGGCGGAAAATCTTCGGCAGCGGCCAGGCAGGCTTGTAGGTCTCCAGCCGCTCGACAGCGCGCGGGCTGAGGATCAGCATGCCGTGCGCACCCTCCCCTCCCAGCGCCTTCTGCCAGGAGAACGTCACGACGTCGAGCTTGGTGAAGTCGAGTTCCTGGGCGAAAGCGGCCGACGTGGCATCGCAGATCGTGAGGCCCTTGCGGTCGGCGGGAATGAAATCGGCGTTGGGCACCCTTACGCCGGAAGTGGTGCCGTTCCAGGTAAACACCACGTCGCGGTCAAAATCGATCGCGCCAAGGTCCGGCAGTTCCCCATAGGGTGCCTTCAGGATACGAACATCGGAAAGCTTCAGCTGCTTGACCACGTCGGTGACCCAGCCTTCACCGAAACTTTCCCAGGCGACCATGTCGACGCCGCGCTCACCCAGAAGGGACCAGAGGGCCATCTCGACAGCACCCGTATCCGAAGCTGGAACGATGCCGATGCGGTAGTCCGCGGGAACCCGAAGCACATCTCGGGTCAGGTTTATCGCCTGTTCGAGCTTGGTCTTGCCGATCCTGGCGCGGTGCGAGCGGCCGAGCGCAGCGTCCTTGAGAGCGTCCGGCGACCAGCCGGGACGTTTCGCGCAGGGTCCTGATGAAAAATTGGGATTTGCCGGACGGAGTCCGGGCTGGGTAATGCTTGTCATCGTGGCTATCCTTCCAGATAGAAAGCCCCTCGTTGGGGAGGGGTGTCCCACGGCGGGCATTATTCCCGCGACCGACCGGCGTCAAGACAAATTGTTGCGTCGAGGATTACCCTGTTCTCAAAAATGCAAGAGGCGGGACAAGCCCGCCTCGGAAATTCCAAAGGTTAAAGTGACGGCTACCAAAGCTCGTAGCGAAGTCCAAGCTTGACCTCGTGAGTATCGAGATTGCCGTTCACGCCGCTGCCGAAATCCCCATCCCAGCCAAACATGTCGCCGCCGTCGATGCTGCGATACTTATAGCCGACATCAAGCTTCAGGTTCTTGTTGATGTCGTATGCGAAACCCGCCATCAGTGCGTAGGTGAGATGCCAGCCGTCCTCGCCGGAATGCGAAGTGCTGCCGACGGGAAGCAGCGAAGCGCAGGTGTCCGCCCCGCCGTCCACGCAATAGGTCGTATCGTCTAGATTCTGCCAGCGAACAAGCGAGTAGCCGATGCCCGCGCCGACATAGGGCGTGAAGCCCACATAGGTTCCGAGGTCCACATAGCCGTTGGCCATGACGCCGATGGCGGAAACTTCGGAGCTGTTCGATGAACGGCAGGTTGTGTCGTCATCTGCCAGGCCCGGGCAGGTCTCGTCGCTGGTCGTCGAGCCGCTGAAGCCGGCACGGTAGCCCTCCACTGTCGCGTCCGCGCGCAGGAAGTCCGTGAAACGATAGCCAAAGCCTCCGCCCCAGGAAAAGTCAGGGTCCAGTTCCGACGAACTGAAGGAGGCCGCCGAATAGGAAGGAACCGCCGGGTCGTAGATGGAATAGTCGACCCCACCGACGTTGCTGGAAAAGATGTAGCCGACGTCGCCGCGAAGGTACCAGCCGTTGCCGACCTCGACCGGAACGAACTCAGGCGCCTCTTCCACGAAAATGGGCGGGTCGTAGTCGGCGGCATTGGCGGCAAGCGGCGAAAGGGCCGCAAGAGACAGCAAGATACGCAGTGACATTTTCATCGCGCGGGCTCCCGAATAGCGGCGGACACGACATATGCCTGTCCGTTCGAGAGAGCATTGTTAACCATAGAGGTTAAATGCAGGTTAACCATAGATCTCACGAATATCCAATAAATTCAGTTATTTAAGATGCATTGACTTTTGCCGCAAATTCAGTCCGGGCAAAAGAAAGGCCCCGTTGCCGGGGCCGTTCTTCGAAAGACGATTTGTTTCGACTAGTTCAGCGCGTAGCGAATGCCGAGCTTGAAGTCATGCGAGTAGATGTCGTTGAATTTCACCCCGGTGTTGTCGGGGTTGTTTAGAGGATCGACGTTGGTCAGCCTGCCGGTTCTCGCATCGCCGAGGGACATGAAGCTGTAGCCGAGGTCGAGCGTCATGCGCTCCGTGGCCTGGAAGCCCACGCCGGTATGAAGGGCCCAGGCGAAATTCCATTGGGAATCATCATCCGCATAGGCGAGGCCGTTGTTCTGGGGATTGACGTCCGTGAAGTGCGATATCGTGTTGTAGGATCCACCGATACCGGCGCCGACATAGGGCGTGATTCCAGAAAACGTACCGAAGTCATAATAGCCATTGGCCATGAAGACGAGTTCTGACTTCTTGCCGGTATACTGGTTGCTGTAGACTGGATCGTCTTCGGCGAATTCAACCCAGTCCAGCGCACTGAAATCAGACTTGCCGCGCCACTGAACCGTCACGTCGCCGCGGAAATAGTCGTTGAATTCGTAGCCAAGTCCGACGCTGAACGTTGGGGCTGCCGAGAAGCCGCCGCTGTCGAGCCATCCGAAGGCGAAAGGCTGCGAGAACAGGTCGGACTCGAGGCCGTCATAATACTGGTTGCTCATTCCGATATCGCCGCGAATGTACCAGCCGCCCACGACGACAGGCACAATCACCGGTTCCTCGATGAGGTCGGCGGAATAGGCAGGAACGGCTGCGCCGGCCGCGAATACGGCAAAGAATGCGCCCTTTACGAATCGATACATGCTGGTCACCCCTGGTCTCTCGGGCGGCGCCCGAATTCGAACTTCGTTAGGGATAATGAATTGCAAAGGTTAAACCCTGCTTAACCGTACCGATTAACCATGCTCGCGAGCCCACGGGCACGTCGCATTCCTTTTTGGGTGGATATGCAGGCATCGCATAATGCAATTTCGATGGCGGTTGCGCGCCTGGCCGCCTATATTGGTCTTGGCGGTCTGCGCTTCCCGGCAGAAGAGACATATCCCCGGGGCCTTATTGATCCCTAGGGAGCTGTCCCTGGCCGAGCTCGTGGGTTCGGACACACGGCGCCCACCTACTTTGTAGGTTCCCGGGATCGACTTGTTCACCGGTTGTGTGGATCGCCACTATCTCTCCCTCAGACGTCATCCCATGCTCAATCCGAAAGATATCAAACGTGATCTGCGGCGCGAGGCGCTGGCCCGGCGCGACGCGCTCGATGTGTCGTTTCGAATCGAGGCTTCGCTAGCGATGGCTTTGGCCGCCAATGAGATTGAATGCCCGCCGGGCACGGTCGTTTCGGGATTCTGGCCGATGCGATCGGAGGTCGATGTTCGCCCCCTGATGACAGCGCTTGGCGAACGCGGGGCGCGTTTGAGCCTGCCCGCGATTCTGGACAGGACTACGATTGCCTTTCGCGAGCTTACCCGCACCGGCGAACTCGTCGACATGGGTTATGGCACGATGGGACCGGCGGAGAACGCGGAAACGCTTGACCCATCCATCATTCTCGTTCCGCTTGCGGCATTCGACAGCCGCGGCCATCGTATTGGCTACGGTGCCGGTTACTACGACCGCGCAATCGCCAGGCTCGTCGACGCGGGCCACTCCCCTCGCCTCATCGGCATAGCCTTCGATTGCCAGGAAGTGGCGCGCGTGCCCGACGAACCGCACGACGTGGTCATACCCGAAATCCTTACCGAAAGCGGTTTGCGTCGGTTCGCACCGTCATTATAGAGGAACCATGAGACTCCTCTTTCTCGGCGACATGGTGGGGAAATCCGGACGCACGGCAGTGTGGGAACAACTGCCTGGGCTGATCTCCGACTTCCGCCTCGATTTCGTGATCGTCAATGGCGAGAACGCTGCCGGAGGGTTCGGCATAACCGAAGACATCTTCCAGACGACGCTTGCCGCCGGCGCCGATGTCGTGACCACTGGCAATCACGTCTGGGACCAGCGCGAAGCGTTGACCTTCGCGGCGCGTGAAGATCGTTTCCTGCGCCCTGCCAATTACCCCAAGGGCACGCCTGGTCGCGGGTCTGGTCTTTATGTTGCCCGAAACGGAGCCCGGGTCCTCGTCGCCAACATCATGGGCCGGGTCTTCATGCATCCCGAACTGGACGATCCCTTCATGGTCGCGGAAAGGGAAATCGAGTCATGTCCCCTTGGGGAGCAGGCAGATGCGGCCATCTTCGATTTCCATGCCGAGGCAACATCGGAAAAGATGTGTTTCGGGCATTTCCTCGACGGGCGCGCCAGCCTCGTGGTGGGGACGCATACCCACCAGCCGACCGCCGATCACCAAATCTTGAACGGCGGCACCGGCTACCTGACCGATGCCGGCATGTGTGGCGACTACAACTCCTCGCTCGGCATGGACAAGGAAGAGCCGCTGAACCGCTTCCTGTCCAAAGTGCCGAAGGGCCGCTTCGAAGCGGCAAACGGGCCCGCCACGCTCTGCGGCCTGGGAGTGGATATCTCCGACCGCACAGGGCTTACGGAAAGGATCGCACCATTTCGCCGGGGCCCCCGCCTGGAAGAAGCCGTTCCTTCCTTCTGGAGGTGAGATTTTCCGCGCGCGACATTGACGGGGGCCAGCCCCGGCCCTAATTGGCGGCAAGCCGATCCTGCTGACATGCCTTGGGGACGAAAGACATGCCGATCATCGACTTCCTTGCACCGCACTTCGTGTGGTTTGAGGATCCGACTGCGTGGGTCGCCCTGCTGACACTTGTCGTGCTGGAAATCGTCCTGGGCATCGACAACCTGATCTTCATTTCCATTCTTTCGAACAAGCTTCCCGAACATCAGCGTGTGCGCGCCAGGCGGCTTGGCATCGGCGCGGCGCTGATCATGCGCCTGCTGCTGCTGGCCACAATATCCTTCATCGTGCAGCTCACAACCCCCGTCTTCACGCTATTCGGCCATGCTTTCTCCTGGCGCGACATGATCCTCATCGCAGGCGGCCTGTTCCTTGTCTGGAAGGCGACCAAGGAGATCCATCACACCGTCGACCCAACGGACCACAAGGAAGACATGGTGGGCGCAACACTCCAGCTTTCGCTCGGTGGCGCCATATTCCAGATCCTTCTGCTCGACCTGGTCTTCTCGATTGATTCCATCATCACGGCCGTAGGCATGACCGACGAGATCGCGATCATGTATATCGCTGTCATCTGCGCCGTGACTGTGATGCTTCTCGCAGCGACGCCGCTCGCCAACTTCATCGCCAAGAACCCGACGATCGTCATGCTCGCGCTCGGCTTCCTGCTGATGATCGGCATGACGCTGATCGCGGACGGCATGGGCTTCCACGTGCCCAAGGGGTACATCTACGCCGCGATGGGCTTCTCGGCTCTCGTCGAGGGACTGAACATGCTGGCGCGCCGAAAGAAATCCCAAAAGGCCGTCGAACCGCACTGACGCCAGCAAAGACCTGACGATCAAACGCCCTCGAGAACCACGATCGTCGGCCGGCTGGGAAGCGTCCGCAATGAAACAGTCAGCGATCGGCTCGAGCGAAATTCGACCTGGAAGCCTTCGCCCATCCTGCTCGTAAACTCGCCGAGCGGCGTGGCGTGACGGTGCATCGGCAGGATCATTGATGAATAAAGCCGTGTCGCGATCTCGCTCATGGATGCCAGCGACTGCGTAATCCCGCCATCGATCGGCACCATCAAAATGTCCAGGCGGCCGATCTGTCCGAACTGACTGTCGCTCAGCCTGGTGTGCAAATGCCCCAGATGCCCTATGCACAGACCGGCGACCTCGAAGACGAAGATCGAATTGCCGTCAGGTTCGAGGCCCCCGCCCCAGTGGCGGATGTCGGTCGCGACGTTGCGTATATAGACATCGTCGACAACGACCGCATGCCGGGCAGGCCCGCCGTCGGGGCTCCAGCCGCGCAAGACGTACTCTATGGCCGGGTCTGGATGGTCGGTGAAGTGTGTGCGGTGCGCCTTGTTCATAGTCACAACCCGCGGCAGGGGTTCATGGCCATAAACTCCCGAGAAATCTGTCGCGATCCGGACGCCGCCGGGAGTCTCGATGACATAGGTCGAATGCCCTGCGTAGGTGATCGTCACATCGCCTTCGACGAATGTCTGCGCAAGGATCGGCGACACGGCCTGACCAGGTGAGAGGTTCGCATAGGTCGCCGATGGCAACGCGTTTGCGATCGCAACACATTTGGAAGGTGGCGGCTCCTCTTGTGCCCCGGCGGAAACAGGCACCAGTAGCAATGCACCCAGGGCGATAGCGAGACGTCGAAACATATCGGGTTTCCTGCAGATGCGTTGCCGTAACGATAGCTGGCACGACGACAATCGCCAGACCGCGCCGCTATTGCGAGGTCACGTTTTCGCGAGCCGGCTTGCCAACGTCTGCTGGACGTTTGCTCCCGATTTATCTATAAGGCGCGCCATTCCTGAAACCTTTTTTCGATCACGACGGGGGCTCTATGGCCGGCCATTCACAGTTCAAGAACATCATGCACCGCAAGGGCCGGCAGGATGCCATGCGGTCCAAGCTGTTCTCAAAGCTCGCGCGTGAAATCACCGTCGCGGCCAAGACGGGCATGTCAGATCCGGCGATGAACCCCCGGCTGCGGCTAGCCATCCAGAACGCAAAGGCCGAGTCGATGCCTAAGGACAACATCCAACGGGCCATCAACAAGGCAGCCGGCGGCGAAGGCGACAACTACGAAGAGGTCCGCTACGAGGGCTACGGCCCCGGCGGCGTAGCCGTCATAGTCGAGGTTCTCACCGACAACCGCAACCGCTCGGCCTCAAACGTGCGCGCGGCTTTCGCGAAAGCCGGCGGCTCGCTTGGCGAAACGGGATCGGTTTCGTTCATGTGGGACCGTGCGGGCCAAATCTACTATCCCGCCTCGGCGGGCGATGCCGAGAAAGTCATGGAAGCGGCAATCGAGGCTGGCGCGGACGATGTGGAGTCTGACGAGGAAGGTCACACGATCCTGTGCGCCTTCGAGTCCATCGGCGATGTGTCAAAAGCCCTTGAAGACGCGCTTGGCGAGGCTGAATCCGTCAAGACTATCTGGAAGCCGCAGAACAGCGTTCCGGTTGACGAAGAGCGTGCACAGTCGCTGATGAAGCTCGTCGCTACCCTTGAGGATGACGACGATGTCCAGAACGTCTATGCCAACTTCGAGGTCGACGAAGCGACGCTGGAGAAGCTCAGCGCCGCTTGACCGAACAGGTGACCCATGCCGGTTATGGGGACTGCCGAGGCATGACGATCAGCCGGCGGGCAGTTCGCTAGAGCGGTTCACGGCTTGACCGAATCGGACCGGATTCCCGTTCGGTCGGAATTGTGATTCAAGATGCTGGCTGGATTGGAGGCCAGCATCTGATGACCCGAGCTCTTTCCAATGATCTTCGAGGGCGTGTTGTTGCGGCGGTGGCTGCCGGTCAGAGCTGCCGATCGGTTGCCGAACGGTTCGGTGTTGCGGTTTCGTCCGTGGTGAAATGGTCGCAGCGCTATCGTGCGACAGGTTCGGTTGCGCCGGGCAAGATGGGCGGGCATCGCAAGCGGCTTCTGGAGCCGCATCGCGCCTTCATTGTGGAGCGGATCAACCAGACCTCGCACCTGACGCTGCATGGGCTGAAGGAGGAACTGGCGGCGCGCGGGGTCAAGGTATCGCACAACGCGGTATGGCTGTTCCTGCGGCGCGAAGGGCTGCGGTTCAAAAAAAACGCTGTTCGCCCTTGAGCAGGCCCGCGCCGACATCGCGCGGCGACGACAGCGCTGGCGCTCCTGGCAGGCCGGCCTGGATCCGCGCCGGCTGGTCTTCATCGACGAGACCTGGATCAAGACCAACATGACCCCGTTGCGCGGCTGGGGGCCGAAAGGAAGGCCGCTGCGCGGCTTCGCCCCGCACGGTCACTGGCGCACGCTGACCTTCCTCGGCGCGCTGCGCTGCGACCGGCTCACCGCACCTTGCGTCTTCGACGGGCCGATCAACGGCGAGTGCTTCCGCGCCTATGTCGAACAGCAGCTCGTTCCAGTCCTGGAACCAGGCGACATCGTCATCCTCGACAATCTCGGCTCCCACAAGTCGACGGCTGTCCGGCAGACGATCCAAGCCGCCGGCGCCAGGCTCTGGTACCTGCCGCCCTACTCGCCCGACCTCAATCCGATCGAGCAGGCCTTCGCCAAGATCAAGCACTGGATGCGCAAGGCCCAGAAACGATCGATCGAGGACACATGGCGACATATCGGCAACCTCGTCGCCACCATCGACCCTGGCGAATGCGATAACTACTTCGCAAACGCAGGCTACGCTTCCGTCAAATCGTGAAAGACTCTAAGGAAATGCTCGTAGGTCGATCGGATCCCTGTTTCGAGATTGACCTTCGGCAACCATCCCATCGAAGCAAGCTTGCTTCCGTCCATCAGTTTTCTCGGGGTTCCGTCTGGTTTGCCGGGGTCGAGTTCGAGCGAACCTTCAAAGCCGACAACCCTGCAGACGGTCTTCGCAAGGTCGAGGATCGTCAGGTCCTTGCCGCTTCCGACATTGATATGTTCGCGACCTGAATAGTTCTGCATCAGGAAGACCAGCGCGTCCGCGCAGTCATCGACATGCAGGAACTCACGGCGCGGCGTTCCCGAGCCCCAGATCGTCATCGAGGAAAGTCCCGCTTTCCTGGCCTCGTGCGCCTTGCGGATCAGCGCAGGCAGAACATGGCTCGTCTGAAGATCGAAATTGTCACCGGGACCGTAGAGATTTGTCGGCATCGCCGAGATGAAATCGGACCCGTGCTGTTCCCTGTAAGCCTCACAGAGCTTTATTCCGGCAATCTTGGCTATCGCATACCATTCGTTCGTCGGTTCGAGAGGGCCTGTGAGAAGCGCCTCCTCCCTGATCGGTTGCGCTGCCAGACGGGGATAGATGCAGGAAGAACCCAGAAACAACAGCTTCTCCACGCCGGACCGGTGGGAGGCGGCAATGATATTGGCCTCGATCATCAGGTTGTCGTAGAGGAAGTCGGCCGGATAGGTGGCGTTGGCCAGAATGCCACCTACCCTCGCCGCGGCGAGGAAAACGGCGTCTGGACGATTGTCCGCCATCCAGCGGGTGACAGCGGACTGATCTCGAAGATCAAGCTGCGCGCGGGAGGCCGTCAGGATCGTGCAGGTCTCGGCATCAAGCCTTCGCACGATGGCGCTGCCCACCATGCCCTTGTGTCCGCAGACAAACACGCGTTTTCCAGTCAGGCTGTAGGGAAGGTCAGCCACGACTGTTGGACCGTAGCGCCAGTTCCGCCGACCTGAAATCTTCCAGCGCCATTTCCTTCACGAGTTCGTGGAACGACGTTTTCGGCTTCCAGCCAAGCCGTTCGCGAGCCCTGGACGCATCTCCAAGCAGCGACTCCACCTCGGTTGGACGGAAATATCTCGGGTCCACGGCAACGACGACGCGACCATCGGGCGTCCGCGCTGTCTCCTCCACCCCGTTGCCGGTCCAATGGAGATTGATATCGAGGACCTTCGCTGCGGCATCAACAAAATCGCGCACACTGTGCTGGACACCAGTCGCGATGACGAAGTCTTCTGGTTCTGGGAGTTGCAGCATCATCCACTGCATTTCTACATAATCCCGCGCATGCCCCCAATCGCGGGCCGCATCAAGATTGCCGAGCAGCAGCTTGTCCTGAACGCCAAGTTTAATCCGCGCCAGAGCCCGCGTGATCTTGCGGGTGACGAAGGTCTCGCCACGCAGCGGAGACTCATGATTGAACAGGATGCCATTGCAGGCGTAGATGCCATAAGCCTCCCGGTAGTTGACTGTAATCCAGTACGCATAAAGCTTGGCAACGCCGTAGGGGCTGCGTGGATAGAAGGGCGTCGTTTCAGTCTGCGGTGTTTCGCGCACAAGACCATAAAGTTCCGATGTGGAAGCCTGATAGAAGCGGGTCTTTCCCGCCAGTCCGAGGATGCGGATCGCCTCAAGCAGGCGCAACGTCCCGAGCGCGTCGGAATTGGCCGTGTATTCTGGTTCCTCGAACGACACCGCGACATGGCTCTGGGCGGCAAGATTGTAGAGCTCGTCCGGTTGCACCTGCTGGATGATGTGGGTGAGACTGGAGGAGTCCGTCATGTCCCCGTGATGCAGCACGAAGCGCCCCTCGCGGCCTGCCTCGCCATCGAACAAGTGGTCAATCCGGGCGGTGTTGAACATGGACGTCCGCCGCTTGATTCCATGAACGACGTACCCCTTGTTCAAGAGAAACTCGGCCAGATATGCCCCATCCTGCCCTGTAACCCCTGTCAGGAGCGCGACCTTGCCCACTGTTTCCGATAGGGAACGGCCTGCAATCATCTGGATGCGCCTCCTGGCATGAAACCGCCGCTTACCTTCGGTTCCAGTCAAATGCAATCTGACAAGCGCTTGAAGACGCCTACGCAATCCGGGATTGCGTGTCGGTTTCGAAGCAACCGCTGGTGACCGACGGCGCCGCTGAGCCGATTGCACACCTGCCGCCAGCCGTGATAGTCAATCGCCAGCGCGGGTATGATGTAATGGTAGCTTGTCAGCTTCCCAAGCTGAACGCGCGGGTTCGATTCCCGCTACCCGCTCCAGCTTGCAGCACAAGGGTTTGCGGCCTCTGGCCATCCTGCCAAAATCAGATGGTTTTACACCCTGTTTTACAGGTTGCGTTCCTGTTTCGTCGCCTTCAACGCTATCAGGGAAAGGGAGTGAGAGGATGAAGCGCGCGCAGTACTACGCAATCGGGCTGGCGTTAGGAGTCATATTCGGCATGCCGTTCTGGTTAATGCCGCCTATCTGGATAACTGGCTTTACCACAGAGGTGGCAATTGTGGCTTACGTGATCGTAGGGTTTGGGTTGTTAACGTCACACAGCTTCTATCGGCTAGCCCACCCCACCGATAAGGAGCATGGAGATGGACGTGGTTGAGAACGATGCAATGCGCATTGCCCGAGATCTGATCGCCAGTGGGTTCAAGCGACTCCCGAGATGGTACGAATTTTGGCGATGGGGTGAGGAGAGGCCCAATTCGCAGGTTCTATTCTGGGTCGGCTATATTTTGGAAGATGCGCAGAACGAACGGCAGGATTGTCAATGAACACCCGCCGCATTGAATCCCTTGCTCTAAGGGCTATCCTGATCGGAATGGTGGGGGTGGTGGTTTACAGCTTCGTCTTCTCGTAAACCATAGCCCCGGATACCACGTTGAGCCATGCCCTTGCCTGGTTTGAAGCCTCCAGAGGTTCAATGGCAACCTTCGTACCGTCAGGATTGAGTACGAATATCTCGCTTCCCTCTCTAAGCGGGCGTTG
The DNA here is from genome assembly GCA_019635775.1 of Rhizobiaceae bacterium. Taxonomy (GTDB): domain Bacteria; phylum Pseudomonadota; class Alphaproteobacteria; order Rhizobiales; family Rhizobiaceae; genus Mesorhizobium_K. Next base: position 63,670 of record JAHBYU010000011.1, read on the forward strand.
TAGCTTCCGGAGATTCTGGGGCTGGGATGTCGAGCGCTTCGACCCGCGTCTTGGGAAGAGATCGGGCAGAAGATAAAGAGCCAGCCCGAACAAAACCAGCGGAAACACGATAGCACGAAACAGCATGGCAGCGCACCAGCAAATCCAGTGCCAGCTCAATGTCCCCGCCCGCGAGATATACGACATCATCCCTAAGCCTTTGCTCGTGGTCGTCCAGTGTGATGTTCATGCCGATCTCCGAAGCCACGCTAGATACTCAGCGGCCTGCTCCACATCCTCAAAGCATTGAATGCGCGTCCGTGAGCCGGGATTGATGACGGCAAGCACGGAAGATCCCATCTGCGATTCTGCGAAGTTGTTGTGCAGTGCATGGGAATCCATGAACTTGTAGCCGCGTAGCTGGACAAGCCAGCAGGAGCGCCCCTGCTCCGCTATTTCCAGATGTTCCAACCCGTAATTGTGGGTATGGCCCGTCGCATAGAGGTCTGCTGCCTCACCGAGTTTTGCCGCTCTGAGGGTTGCATGGAGATTGTTCCATATCGAGGAACCCTTGCGCCCATGAGACGCATCCACCTTCACATCGGAGCCGTCAGGGTGCGAGAGGCGGAATTGAGCCCGCCAGTCGATGACGGGGATTTTCTTCTTTGCGAGACGGGTAAGAAAATCGACGCCTTCATTCCATGCATCATGGTTGCCCGCAACCCAGCAAAGCCACGTCGCCCCGCTGTCCCACATGAACCAATCAACAAGCCGCCTTCCGGTGTTCCTGCTTGTTTCCTGATGGGCATAGAGGCGTTCAAGCCTGCCAACCCAGTTGTTGGACGTGTCGCCTATGTTGACGCTGTAGATCCCCGGCTGACGGGCAACCGTCAGGTGCCTTTCGATCAAGGGAATGTTGCACCCGTCATCGTCAAGGTGGGGGTCGCCCCAGAGAAGGACGCCATAGGGCTTGTTCTCTTTCACCTTGATTTCAAACCACTGGCGAGCGGCGTTGGCGGCATGCTTACGTTCGAAGTGCTTGCGCTTCCTGTCCAGGATGTCCGCTATTGGCTCGTCTTCGTCGGAAGCGAGGAAGGCCGGCATTTGGATGGCCTGATGTTTTTCTTCAGCGGCCAGCTTATGCCTCCACCCCTGGATGGTCTGCCGCGGCACATTCATGATGCCGGATATGGCTGCTATATTAATCGTGCCGTCCGATTTTATGTGTTCCTTTGCGAGTTTCTGGAATTGCTCCCACTTGGCGGGATCGGTCGATGTAGCGCCACACGGGTTTGCCATCCATCATCCCCCGAACTTCACGCCAAGGGCAGCGAGTAGAACCTTGATGTTGGCAATGGCGGCTCCGATCCCTATCCAGAGCGAGATGATTACCCACCGCGCGCCCTTTGCCTGCACGAAGGCGTCATACATCGCGTCCACCTTCTTCTTCATGTCGTCTACTTGGGTTTCGACGCGAGCAAGGCGCTCGTTCTCCGGGCCAGTCATGCATCCCTCCACCGAACGAAGCCGATAGGGTCCATTTTCTGGCGGGCCATGACACGGTTGCCGTCTGAATCCAGAACGCCAATGTCGATCAATTCTTCCGGCTCATAGCCGGTTCTGGCGAGGTACTGTTCACAGTCAACTTCCTCATCGATCTTCGCAGATCGGACGATGACGTAATCCCGTCTCATTTCACCGTCTCCGGGAGAGCCACCTTCAAATAGTTGTGGATCACCTCAAGGGGCGTGTAGAACGCTACGAATGTGAAGGCTCTATGTCCGGCTGACGTGACGCCTATAAGCTCATAATCGCCCGTGGCATTGGTGCGGTACATTGCACCGCCGCTGCTGCCACCCACAACGTCAGGAGTGGCCCGGAAATACTCGACGCCGATGGTCGGATAATCTATCGTCTCAAGCGAGCCAAACAGCCCTGCTGTGACCGTCAATTGAAGGCCAAGGGGATAGCCTACCGTCCAGACCTGATCGCCCATTGAGGGGATGCCGTCTACAGGCGCAATCTTCGCGGTCTTTGCAAAAAACGTCTGCTTGTCCTTCAGGACGACAAGGGCGAGGTCCGCGTTGAAGTACTTGCCCAGAAGGCGGGCGATATAGCGGTCCTTCTTCACCACCCTGCCCTTCTGGTAAACGGGCATGTCGATGAACATATCGGCCTTGTCGTTATCGACGCAGTGCTTTGCCGTGAGAAAGACGGTTTTGACATCGCCTGACTCGTTATCCCGAACGGAGCTTATGAGCGTTGCGGAACAGTTGCCGTTAAGCTGCCCCGTCATGGAAAGAGCCTGGGATTGCAGCTTGTTCTCGCCAGCGAAGGCAACGCCAAGCGAGAGGATGATTGCCCCTATGCCGACAAGCAGGAGAATCCAGTGAGCGGGATCGAGGATGAATTTGCGCATGTCGGTTGCCTTTCGTGGCTGGAGAAGTGGGGTTATTTCTGGCCCCGGCAGTACGCATCACGCTTGGCGTTAAGGGCGCGGACTTCGGCCACGGTTTGCGGCGTGTCCTGCGTCCCGGAATAGGTGACGTTGCCCCAGATGGCGCAGACAGCCTTACCGGTTGTCGCGGTTGTTCCTGTCGTGCTGCATGCTGCCAACGGGGCGAGCATCAGCAGCATCAGCAAGCTCCTTGAGAGATTGTTCATAGGCGTCCGCGTCCTTTGCGCGCTGGTGATTGCGTTCGAGGCGGGCGCCTGTGAGCCTGCCCTTCATGTATGCGACAAGAGCGCCGATAATGGCCGCGCCAAGCAGGTAGAAAATGCCGTTGGGGCCGAACATCAGAGGTCCGCCCGGCGACGACGCAGGAACTCGGTCAGCACGCCGTTGACGACGAGGAAGGCCGGGAACCAGTCACTGGGGATGACAGGCGCAAGCACCTGCGGATCAACGTAGGTGACGATGACAGCCACTACGCCGATGAATGCTTGTAGCCGAGCCCAGAATATGGTTTCGCTGTCGGCAAAGAACTTCTTGATGCGGGACCACATTGTCACTTCCTTTCCGGCCAGAAGATTGCGGTGATGATGTCGATGAGCCATGCAACGAAGCGGTTCTTTGTCTCGGGAGGCTTTGGCTCTGAGGGGACGATTACGACGACAGTGCCATGATCGAGCGGCAATGTCGGTTTTGGAATTTCGTGTGCCGCTTCTGGAATTTCGTGGCTTTTCTCGCCATAGCCTTCAGCCTTCAGTAGCGCGTCGTATTCCTTGGCATAGCCCGCGATCAGGTCGGCCTTGTCGGTGCCGTTGACAATGCGGCGCGCACCCTTGAAATCGGACTTCTGGAGCGTGATGTAATCGGATAGCTTCTTGCCGGTGAACCATCCGTCGCGCATGCCGTTGACCAGAACCTTGACGGCAATGTCAGGCTCAAGAGCGAGGGAAGGACGCTCGGCAAGAGGAACGCCCAATTGCTCGCCCGCATAGGCATAGTTGGCCTTGTGCGTAAGCTGTACGTAGCCGCGTCCGAAGTATCCGCCCGACCAGTAGTCGGACTTCACCCAAGGCAGCTTCCCAGCCTTCCATGCCTTGTTCAGGGCAGCGATTGCGCCAGCGTCCGTCTTGGCCAACGCTTCCCGTACCGGCTTCATCGTCGCGGCGGTTTCATGATGGGCCGTGGCCAGCACATAAGCGCACTGGTTTCGGAGAAGGTTGTGGTCCAGACAGGCGTCAATAATCAGCCGACTGTCCCCCGTGCTAAGGGATCGGGACATCTGGTCTTCCTTCGGTTGTTGGGGGTTAGGCGGCCTTTGCGGCTACGTCTTTGCCTTCGTACCAGCCCTGTCCCCAGAGCGACGAAAGCCGGGTGAAGTAGGCTTCGTATTGCTTGGCGACGACCGGCATGGAGAAGCGGGCGAATGCGTCATCACGGATGCGCTTGCGGTCGAGACTGTCCACCTTGTCGAGCGCATCGCAGAACTCGGCAAAGGTTCGGCAGCGGAAGCCGTGCACGCCCTGCTGGACGGTTTCTGTAAAGACGCCCCAGTCGGTCGAGATGATCGGCGTGCCACATGCCATCGCCTCGATGTGGACGGTTCCGAACGGCTCAATGTATTGCGTCGGGACGAATAGACAGCGGGCGCGGGCCATAAGCCAGAAACGCTCGCTTGCATTTATCTCGCCTATAAACTCACCGTATCCAGACTGCGGACCCGGCCCCGCCAGGATCAGCCGCACACCCTTCGCCTCGCAAACCTCTTGAGCAATCCGATAGCCCTTTCGATCGATCAGGCGCCCTACATAGAGAGCGTAGGGGCCTCGATAGTTTCGAGTGCATGGGCAGTGCAGATCATGGATGAAGTCGGCGCGTTTGTCGCCGGTCGGCCCGCAGGGACCGCCACAGGCTCCGGGTTCACCGGCGCCCGGCTCGTCAAAATGAAGAAAGCTGTCTGTCTGGTTCGGAATGACAGCATCCCACCAGCCGCCATCCTTCTTGTCGGGCGTCCCGGCTTCAGCACCGTATACGGCATGGAGCCATGCGTAAGACTCGAACACGCGGTATTTCGCGAATGTCCCGGCATAGCCTATGCCGAACTCGACAGAGAGATGGTTCGGGAAGGCGTCTGCAATCGGCTTGTGGCTGTAGCCGCCGATCAGGCAGATGAAATCGCGAGGCTGAATCCTCTCATGCATCTGGCCGATCACGTTGGCGTTGAAGCCCTGCCAATACGGATGGCCCCAGTCCGCTTCTGTGTAGTGCTTGTCGCCAACCATTTCGGCACGGCGCTTTTCCGAGATGCAGGGCACATGTTCTGTGCATGGCGCTTCGTTTTCCTCACCCGAATACAGGAACACCTCATGGCCCAAGTCCGTCATCATCTTGCAGAAGCGGACAACTTTCTGGGTAAAGGCGCAGGAGGGGAAGGTTGCCGAGGTGTGGGTGTGCGGGAGGGAAACGACATGGAAGCGCATCAAGCTCGACAATCCTCGGTTGCATTGTTATTTGTTCCGCATCACAGGATTGCGGAGGGATGCATGGGTCTGCGTGAGCGCGTCAGGCATTTGCGGCGACGGTACAAATACGCACGACGAGGCTGGAAGGGTGAATTCCCGGAGCCCCTGACCTATTCAAGGCGCTACGGGGTCCGCAGCTTCTATCGTCATCGGCCCGACAACGCGTTCTTTGACGACACTCCGCACGCGGATGAATATCAGAATGAAGTCTACCAGCGGGCCGCAGAGTTAGCCCAAGAGATTGATGCCCAGCATGTGGTCGATGTCGGCTGCGGCTCGGCGTTCAAGCTGCTGAAATTCTTCCCCGACAAGCGCACTATCGGGTCCGATCTAGAGCCTACCGTGTCCATCTTACGCGAGCGATATCCGGAGAGAGAGTGGCGCATCTCCGATTTCAGTGCCCAAGTAGAAAAGTCTGATCTCGTCATCTGCGCCGATGTTGTCGAGCACCTGCCGAACCCGGACGAATTGATGGCCTATCTGGTTCGCCTCACCGGAAAGAAGCTCGTCATTTCGACACCCGAGCGATTCCTTGTGTACGGCTTCAATCACTCCGGCCCTCCAAGCAACAGGGCACATTGCCGAGAATGGAGCGCGAGAGAGTTTAGCCGATACACCTCCCGTTGGTTTACCATCGAAGAGCAGAAGATCACCAACAGGGAGCAGGCCACGCAGATGCTCGTTTGCTCGCCTCGCTAGGCCGTATCTTCCGCCATAATGGCATCAGGATCGGCTCCTATTGCCTTGAGTAGAGCGAGCGCGTCCGGATCATCTGCATAGACGTCGTCAAAGCCGGGGGCGAACCAGCGCCCATATGCATTTGCGTCGGCATCGAGGGCGACTTTTGCCGCTGCCATCTTGCCAGCCTCAATAAGGCGCTGGTGAACAAGAGCTTTGCTGACTTTGCGACGAACAGGGGGGGCTTTGCGAATGGTTATGACGCTCATAGCCCCTTCTCCGCTCTCCAAGCATCAGGACCGATGCCGTAGCCATCAGGATCGGAAAAATCCGCGGTCCAAAGGTTACGCAGTTCATCCTTAACCGGAATGTCATCGTCATTGACAATCCGATATGGAATGCCCGCCGGCGTGTCTTTGCGCGCCGCGTCCTCTACGGTGAAGCCGGCCACCAGAAACTTCGGGTCTGGATAGATGACGGACACGCCGTCGCCGTTGGGATAGATGATCCGCATGTCAATCTCCGAAAACAATGACGCTACAGTCATCAGCGTCGAGCGCTGTTTCGTTGAAGAGCGCCCATGAACGCACACGGACGGCAGTAGTGCTTCTTGCTGTCACGCCGGGACCGCGCATACGGCCCGTTGATTGTGTGGATATACTGCCGCCCACGGCGTAGTTCGCATTCGCCATCGCGTTGGTGAAGTTGACAGAATAATCGCCGGTCCCATGATCCGTGATACTGGACACGTTGAAGCTGTCGTTGATGGCGACTGTGCCCGTGCCGTTGAAGTTCACCCAAGCCTTGGCAATCCCGTCCGTAGGGGCCGCCGGTCCAGTCGGACCCGTTGGACCTGTGGCACCTACACTACCCGCCGCGCCAGTGCCGCCAGTTGGGCCGGTTGGACCGGTTACCCCGGCAGGACCTGTTGGCCCCGTTGGCCCGGTTGGTCCTGTGGCACCTACTGCCCCGGCAGAGCCCGCATCACCTTGCGGACCCGTAGGGCCGGTCGGACCTGTCGCACCCACGGCACCCGCCGAGCCTGCATCGCCCTGAGGCCCGGTTGCGCCTGTTGGCCCCGTTGGCCCGGTAGCACCGGTAACGCCCTTTTCAACCCACAAATCCCATTCGGGGTCGACGCCGGGCTCATCGCCAGTGGTCGAGGTGTTCGCGATCCACGACGAGCCGTTATGCTCGACGCCATCGTTCGCGACATAGGCCGTGCCGATATCCCAAGGGCCTTGCCATGAAATACCCGTTCCCGGCGCTCCTGATGGCCCTGTGGCTCCAGTCGGGCCGGTCGGTCCAGTTGGTCCCGGAACAGACGAAGGCGTACCAGACGGACCTGTTGGCCCCGTCGGCCCTGCCGGTCCAGTCGGACCCGTAGGACCGGGGACCGTGGAAGCATCCCCTTGCGGTCCCGTTGGACCCGTAGGGCCGGTTGCGCCAACACTGCCCGCCGCCCCCGAAGGGCCAGTCGGACCCGTTGCGCCGGTAACACCTGCTGGACCGGTCGCGCCGGTCGTCCCTACACCTGTGGGTCCGGTTGCTCCAGTCGCGCCCACACCTGACGGTCCAGTGGGGCCAGTCGGCCCTGACGGGCCTTGTGGACCAGACGGGCCGGATGGGCCTGTCGCACCAGTCGGACCAACGTCCGAAATATTCGGAACAATCCGGGGGATGGCCCTTACCTGGAAAGACGGGTTCGGGCGAACTATGACCTTGAACGTCATCGCCAGGTAAATCCTCGTTCTTCGACAACAAGGCCTTCGAGGAAGAGCATCGTTATGGCGCTATCGACAGTCAGCCGACACGCCACCTTGTACTTCTGTCCTGAAGGGAGAGCGGACACCCGCGACCACGGGAACCGCCATGTGAACATCCCGGACTCGCCGGGCTTTATGATCGTACCATCATCCGACGAACCGGAGAGGACGACATTGCCACAATCGTCCTGCACCTGAAGCTCGATGAGGCCGGTATCAATGTCAGTCAGCGGACCGCCATCGTCGCTGATGACTTCGACGGTTTGCGCCCAGTCTTCGCCGGATGTGATGGTGAAATTCTTTGCCATTGGATCAGAGCTTTATGAAGGCCGGGATGACAACAGACGGCTGGAGGTTGTTGTGCGGCGTGTCCTCACCGACATCCGAGTTGGCCACGGTGATGCCAGTGGTGTTTGACTCGGCGGTCAGCGTGTATTGGGCTGATTGCGAACCGGCACTCAAATTGTTACCGGTTCCCGTCCCTCTCCAAACGCCAGTTGCATTTGTCAGCGCGTGTGTATGTCCAGGATCGGTTACGGCGGCGTCGTGGGTATGCTCGGGAAGCTCCGCAACAATCAGCGTGTGCGTCTCTGCACCGCCTGCGGAAAGCAGCGTGTCGCTGTCTGCCCCGAGGTTTGCGTCGGTAACCCGGCCAGCAGCCGAATTGCCGAAAGAGTCAGGGCCAATGACAACACGCCCGCGAAGATCGGGAAGGTTTATCGCTTTATCAGCAGCCCAGTCCCCGTTTGCCGTGCCGCCTCGTCCACCAGCAACTGAAAGCGTGGTATTGTTCCAGAGAAGCAGATAGAGGTCTTCGCAGTCCGCATTGGCGCGCTCAGAAGCACCAGATGCCGCAGAGCCGATAGTGCGGCCATTCGCCCTCACCCAGCCCGTAGGGGCGGACGAGCGGATTGCCCATTTCAGATCCCCGGTCTGGAAAAGCTGCTCGGTCGGCGTCTCGGAATCGGGGATTTCTGGAGGCGTGGTTGTCGGGACGGAGATGTTGTCCACATCCCAGAGCGTGTTGTCGTCGCCATCAAGGATGCGCAGCCGGTGAGAGGACTGGTCGGGAAGGAAGACCGGAGGGAACCAGCCATTCGCGAGAGCAACAACCGGATGGTCGTGCGGGATGGAAAGCGCAGCATCGGTATAGGTGATTTGCGGCGTGGTTGTCCCTACATCGAAGAAATAGGCCTTTGCGCCCGTATATGGTGCATTCGATGCGTCATGCCAAGGCACAAGGGATTTATCCCAGAGAACAGCCATCTGGTTTTCTCTCGTCTAGGTTGAATCTGAAGTTGAACGGAAGCCCGCGACCGATCTGGCTGCCCTACTGGCTGCCAGATGAACTCGACAGGCGTCCGTTCGATCCTATGGACCCCGGCGGGCCACCCTGATATTGAGTGCGAATGCCGAACTGGCTTATGCGCCTCATCCAGCTTTCAATCGCTTCCGCCGTTGCCGGGGCCGCTGCCTATTGGAAGTGGACGGATAACGGATACCTGATCGCCGTGTGGGCGTTTTGCGCCGCCTACGGCTTTACGCTGGCCTATATGAAGATTGCCGAGTTACTGGCCAGCCCCGCTGACAGAGCCGCCGCCGCTGCCTACGCGCGCGAGGTAGAGGAGGCGAATCGTGTTATTGACGACCCCAGCATCCGCTTTGGTCCCGGCAAGTTCACGGAAGACCCTGGCCCCCTGTGGATCGGTAATCAGCGCCGCAATCTCATCGACATTACGCCCGAGCCTCCAGCGCTCGACAGTCTCAAGGGCCTTCCGGGGCCAACTGATACCGGCACCAGCCCCAAGGGTGGCAGCGGTTCCAAGCGGTGAGCCTGACTGCAAATCCTTCAGCGCTTCCGCGTTGAACGCCGTCTGCGAACCGATGCGCTGCCTCTGCCCCTGAGCCTCAAGGACGGTCAGGAACTTGTCGAAGCCTTCCCACACCTGATCGCCGTTCGGGAGGGCGCGCACCGACGCCTCAAGGTTCGCGGCCTGCTGTGGATTGCCCTTCAGTTTCGCGGCGAAGCCAGCCCCGCCAAACTGGTTAGCCCCGGACTGCAATTCCCTTGTCGCCTGATTGAACGTGCTTTCGATATGGGCACGGACAAGCTGACGTGCGGCATAGGCGTTGCGCTTCGACAACATGCCGACCGTGCGGCCAATCTCGGCCTGAGAGTTCGGAAGCGGGTTCTTCGGGAACAGCGCGTTGATGGCGTCCTGTGTCGCGGTGTCTTTCGAGGCAATCTTGCCAAGCGGACCTTGCAGCAGGGGGTCTAGGTAACGCTGCCTCAAATCGGCCTGCACCTGCACGGCTTGGGCAAATTCGGGAGAAGCTTGTTCCGCTGCCTGCTTCACCATTCGCTGATCGGAGCCATAGCCCGCTGACACCTGCTGGTTACGCTGCTGCGCAAACGGGCCGACAGCGTTATCCGACTGCTCCTTGAGATACTTCTGGACTTCGTTCAGGAAGCCTACGGAGTCGTCCGGGAGGCCTTTCACATAGCGTTCAAGCTGGGGGTTTTCCCTGACCGCCTTACGGGCTTCCTCCCAACCCGGCGCATTCTGCACCTGCTTGAATGTAGCCGCGTCGATGCGCTTGGTTTCCGCCGCCGTATAGATCGGATCGGTAACGTCGTTGATCTTCTTGCGCACGTCCGTGACGATGCCTTCTGCCTCACGGCCAACAGCCGGTCCTATCGTGGATGGAGCCTGCGTCGGCGGCGTGATGGTATCGAACGCCTGGCGCGCAGCGGCTTCATTCTGAGCCGGTCGAGCCGCCATGAAATCACGAAGCCCGCCCTGCCCTTCCACAACCCTCTGAAGGTCGCCCGCGCGGGTTCCGCCACCTGTTACCTGTTGGATAGCCTCAAGGCGCGTGATCGGCGTCCCCTGGTCCTGCGCCTGACGGAACAGCAATTCAGCCTGACGACGCTGGTCTGGCGAAGCCCCTTTCATCGCATCAGCAATGGCCTTGCCCGTTGTCTTGGACTGAGTGGCCGCTACAGTGCCACTACCGAATACAGCAGCAAGAGCCCGTGCCCACGGTTCGAGAGCCGTGCCCTCAGTAAACTGTCCTGCCGTCTCTGAGGCGATGGCTGGAACAACCACCTGCGCGGCCCGACGAAACGCACCGGCCTTGTTGCCGAATGCGGCGGGGGCAAACTCCGTTACCGTCTTGGCGTACTTACCCGCCTTTGTCTGTGGATCATGCTTGAGCGCATCGCCCATTACAGGGTCAGTCACGTTCTCCCGTATGAACTCTGTATCCGGCCCTGAAGGAAGCGGCGTTGCCTTGCTGGCGATCGTGCGCGCCCAGTCCGCAGTCTCGCGGGATGCCCCAAGCTTTTCCGCTGCCCAGCCGGCAACATCACCCTGTACGCGCCCTACATCGCCAAGAGCGCCAAGTGTCATCTCAAGGACATTGCGAGCGCCGGAACCTACCGAACGCGCGACATCTTCTCCGGTAGACATTGGCTGCGCAAACAGGTTTCGGCCTTTCGGCTTCTCCTGCTCTGCGAAAAGGTTGCGTCCGGCCATTTACTGCCCGCCCATCAAGCGCTTCATGACTTCTTCGCGCGTCATGTTGTTGGCGCGCATGGTTTCAATGATGTCGTCTTCCGTGACGCCTGCCGGAAGGCCTGTAGGGCTTGCAAGGTCTTCCTCTGAGAACAGCGGGGTGCGCGCCGCCCATTCGCGAACCATCTGATTGAATCCTGCATCGAGACGGCCATTTTCCTGCACGTACTGGTCAGCCAGAGCGGCAATCTCCACCTTGCGCTGCTCGACCTTGCGATACGCGGCCAGCATGCGGCGGTTGCCTTCGGGAGATCGATCGATGCCAATCTGCGAATCCTTCAGGAACTTGATGTCCCGATCCGACAAGGCCCCCGGCATGCCCATGCCGCCATCAGGCGAGCGCATGGTCAGCGCCATCCGGTTCTGGATCGAGCGGATCAACTCACCGCCCGCCAGCTTCTCAGGGTCGGTATCGATACCCATTGCCGCACCAAGCTGGCGAAGATTCAACTCCGTCTCGGCTCCGAAGCCGGTGCGAACGCCAGAGTTAAGCGCCTGCTCTGCGAGGTCATACATGCCGAGCATTTGCTGCGCGTTACCAGCGCCGGCCGTGATGTCATCGTAGCGTTTGGCAAAAAGCTTTGCGCTTTCCTGATCCCACGACTTCTCGCCGCTGTTCACGTTGACATTGGTTGCACCTGCCCTACGGTTGCCGACAATCCAATCCTGAAGGGAGCCTTGGAAGCCCTGAGCGCGCGCTGCTGCATATTCGCGCATGTCGTCGGTAGGCTTCTCCTGCGGATTTTCCAGCGCCTGAACTTCGGCCTGCAACTTGCGCAGTTTAAGCGCAGCCTCCGGGTCACCACCCCTAGCCGCCTGTGCGGTCTGGGCGAGTTGGATGGCAAGCGGGCGGGTTTGTTCACTCCTGAACAGCTTTTGCATGACTTCGGGAGGAGGCAGCACCGAGCCACCCGTGGCCTGCGGATCGGCTTGGACCATCTGAGGCGCAGAACCGCCAGCCATAGCGTTTACAGCGCCCTGAGCCGTCCCTATGCCGTCCCTGTCGCCTATTCCTGCCTTGGCCGCACCATACCATGCGCCCCAGCCGTTTTCCTTGGCCTTGTCGAGCGCGAAATCTATGGCCTTCTGCCATGCGTTCCTGTCGCCTGGATGCATGCCCGTGGCCTGCTGAAACTCATTACCGAGCCCGCCACCCATGTAAAGCTGGAACGGGCCATAGGACTGCTCGCGAACGCCGTTTTTCACGACATCGCTCTGCCGAACCGGATCTTCCAACCCACCCTCCGACATGGCAACCTTGATGGCCGTATCGGGATCAATACCCCTTTTCTGGGCAGCGTGGCGGATATAGCTTTCAATCGCACCCTGAGGTGGATTCCCACCCGATGCAGCATGCGCCTGCGAGACACGCTGAGAGGCGTAATCCATCGGCTGGGCCTGATCGATCGGTGCAAGATTGGAAAGCGTGGGCTGCTGCGGTGCGGCTTGGGGAGCAACGCCCTGTAGCCATTCGTTATAGGCGTCGAAAGCCCTGCGGCCCTGTATGTTCTGCCCAAGCTGGTCAAGCCCGCCGAACAGACCGCTGTAATCAACGCCCTGAGGGGCCTGAGGAGTGCGAATGCTGATCGCCATCAGAGATACCCCAGACCAAGGCCAAGAAGGCTCAAGCCAGCCGATGCGCCCTGATTGCGGGCCTGTGCAAGCTGGTTATTCGCGCCCATCTGGCCGTTGACGATCTCGGAAGCAAGGTTGAGGCGCTGGTCAACCCCGCCCTGTGTCAGATTGGACAGTCCACCAAGCGCCCCGGCCTGTCCTGCAATGCCCGTCAGCATGTTATTGTTCTGCTGCTGATCGTAGCCCTGAAGGTTGTTCAGGTAGCTCTGCCACGTATTGTCAGCCAGACCCGTCGCATAGCGCAGCGTGTCGATGTTGGTATTACCGGAGTTCAACTGCCCCCTTGCCGCTGCCGTGCGGTTGAGCGCATCAAGCCCCTGGCTCATCGTAAAGTCGTAGCCGGGGCCAGCCTGGAACCGGGAAAGAGCATCTGCGCTGCCCTGTGCGCCATTGAGGCCAAGAGCATCCTTGTAATAGCCGAGATTGCCCTGTGACGTGCCGGTAAGGTCGCCATAAAGGCCCTTGGCTTCGTTGAGGTAGCCCTGAGACTGCTGCTGCCCCTGATCGATATAATTCATGCCCTCGGTCTTCAGACCGGAAAGCATGGCCATGTTCGCCTTGGCGGCCTTTTTCGAGGCCCCGCCAAACATATCGGAGAGGAAGCCCATGATGATGTTCCTTATCGGAGCGAAACGACGCTCATCGCTACGTAGATTGTGACGGATGTGCGCTGGTAGCGAACCGCCCTGTTCAATTCGTCTGCGGTCACGAGATAATGCCCCGCAGACACACCGTCTGTGTTGTAGTCGTCTGTTACGCCTTGGGTAAAAGTGCCGGGGTTGGTCTTGCCGACGCCGCCAAATACGACCCCGCCTTCAAGGCAGTCCACGTTGCGGGTGATGCCGTCTATCGTCCCGGTTATCCCGGTTGCCCCGCCACCCACATCGACAGGTGTTAGCGAAAGCAGGTTTCTGACCTTGTAGCTGCCGGTATAGACGATACCAATATTCCCGCCCGTTGCGTTGATTACGATTGGCAGGCTTGCATCGCCGGAACTTACCTTGGCCCCAAGAAAGGCTATGCAATTGTCTTCCGAAAATTCGGTTCCCGCGTCTAACGCATCCTGTCTCAGGATAGATGCAGAAACCCCGTCTATCGTTGCGGACCCTATCCGTGCATTCGTGCTGGCGGCCGCACGATAGTGAACAGCGAGAATTACGGTCTTGTTGGAGACCCCGCTGCCTGTATCAACGCTAAAAGAATGACTAGACGCCAGACCAGTCGCATTGTTGATGACATCGATCCACTCAACATCAACCGGCCCACCACCATCCAGAATATTGATCCTTGTCATGCGACCACAATGGTTCGCGCTGTTTTGACGTTCACGCGCATCTCGACGCAGGAAGAATTGGATGAAATGGTCATCACCAGATCATCCCCGACGCCAAGGACGTTGGATGTGGAGTGGGCCTGGCTCTGCTCCGTTGATGAAACGCTGTTGGCCGTCCCGCCCAGCGCGGTCGTGTTCACCTTGAAAGTGGCCGTACAAGTCCCTGAATCGCAATCAGTGACAGTCGCGACAACCTCCCGCTCAACATCGTTGTTCTGGATCAGAACATAGTCCTTGTTCGCGGGGAATGGCACAAGCGCGGGCCATTGCTCGTCAAGCGTGAACTCGGGGTCAGGCGGGACAATATTGGAGAAGTCCACCACGTTGACCAGCGCGTTGCGCATGTCCTTGAAGAAATTGTACCAGTCCGGGTGCATGTTCCCGTCCGTACTCATCACCCTCAGATTGAAGTCGGGAATGACGGTCGGGCGCTTGGTCACAGCCTGCTATCCCCAAACATCGATCCACCAAGAAGCGAGAACTCAACCGGATCGGAGCAACGGATTTTCCACTGCCTGCCTTCGCGCTTTGTCCGGCCGCAATTCCTGATATCGATCGTGCGGTATTCGCCCTGCGTTCCAAGGTTTCTCAGAAGCGGGTTGCCCCACGTCCTGCCGCCATCGTCCGACCACGAAATGGAAACCCTTGGACCGCTCTCGATAGGGTCGATACCCCTGTCCATGCCGACGCCGGTCACGAAATCAAAAGCCGCTCTTGTGATGACAGAACGGGCAGGGAATGAAGGATGCTGGGCCGATACGATCTCGGCAATAAGCGGGTGTGTCGCCTCTCTCGGGTTGCGGTCGTTGACGCGATAGACCTGATTGGAATCCTTGTCGAAGGCCAGCCATTCATCGAAGGCATAGGCTGTTGCACCGACGCGCCAGGTAGTGGCTCCATAGGACTCGCGCTCGTGCCATTGGCCGGTTGCGGTATCGAGCACCCACGTCCAGTCAGGAGTTGTCAGGGCAACAAAATGATGGCCGGCGGAAATGAACGAAAACAGCCGAAGCGTTCCACGGTCGGATATCTGACTGATCAGCCTTTCAAGATAGGACTGCGAAACCGGCTCCATCTGCCCGACCGCGCCCATGCGATAGACGACACAGTTCTGCCCAACAAAGACAAGAGGACCGGGGAAACCCGGTTCATACCCAGCAACCGCGTTAAGCCCGAACAAGCCAATCGGGAGAACCGTCTGCCTTTCATATGGAAACGGTGTAGATCCCGCATTCGTCCAGACTTCGGTCGAATAGTCGCCCATGAACAGGGTATCACGGCGATACGGCACAACCCGGACCAGACCATCCGGGGCGCTTTCTGCCGTCACAAATGAGTTGGCGTTCACCTCGTCATCGTTGAGGTCGGAAGCCGTTACCCTGCCGTTTGTGGCGCACCAGAAGAAATAGCCATCCTGATAGGCAACCATCGTGGAGGATGGCAGATCGGAATCAACAAAAGCCGCGACCGTGGTCGCCTGGATATCGTATGGCCCGGAGGTGGTCTGGATGATGATCTGCTTCGTAGCGCGCATATTGTGCGCCATTGTCACCAGACCTTCGCCGCTAAGGTCGCCGGTCAACACATCGACGTTGTACGAACTCCCTGACTTGGTGACGGAATAGACCTTATCGCCATTGGCGACATAGAGGATTGAGCCGACCAGAAGCGAGCCGCGATAGGTGGCAGAACCAACCGTAAACGCAGCATCAAGCCCCGGTGCGCGTCGATAGATTGCCTTGGAACGTGCCCCCTGTGGTGCTGTCTCCGCATAGGCATTGATGAGCCGTCCGCCGTTCTCGCTCGGGTTTTGCGAGGGAGCGGTGGAGAGAGGAAAAAGGATTTCCATCAGAAGTACAGGTTCTTTGCCGTCTGGTAGGAGAACGTTTCGGCGTTGATCTCACGCAGCATGCGCTCCGCTTCCATCACGGCTGCCTGATCGATCGATGCGCCAAACCTCCCGGCTACAGCGGGCGTATAGGCAAGGCACGTCGCGAGATAGGTAAACGGAGCGTCCTCGATCTCGTCTACGTCCCCGTAAGGATAGACCTTGCGGGCATCGAGAGAGGACAGGACCGAAGGAACGAGATTGTTCACGAAGCTGAAGTCTTCGGGGTCTGCGTCCTGCCCGGAGCCACCATCCGCATAGCAGAGCGACAGGGCAAGGTTCACGAGGTCTTCACGCGTTTTCATGCGCAAGTTCCCCCAGCCTATCCGCCTCTGCCAGGAGCGCGGCGCTAAGCGCGCGAATGTCGTCAGGCTTCAGGTAAGCGGAGTGCCACCAGCCTTGCGCGCCGTTGAACGTCTGTATTTCGACAAGACCGTTCGGCCCGTCGCCGCTGATACGGAAGCGTTCATTCGCGATGGAAACGATGGTCATGGCTCACCTCGCAAAAGAGAAAGGGGCCAGCGCAAGGCCAGCCCCAATCGATCAGTCGTCGCCCATGAAGGTGAAGTTCACCGATATGGTGCCAGTGACAGCCAGCCAGCCGTTGCCGTCAACGGTCGCCGCCGATCCCGAAACGTTCAGGTTGAGCGATGCAGCCGTTGCCGTGCCGTTGATGGCCGTGGTTGAGGCCGTGACGGCTGAGCCGGTGGTAGTGCCGGACGAAAGCGTCTGGCTTACCGCCTGCCCGATGTCTTCATTCACACCGTTGCCGAGAGTGCCGTCAGCAGCGGAGCTAATGGCGGCCGAACCAACGCCGATCTCGAATGCGGTATCATTCGGAACGCCGGTTCCGTCACTGGCGTAGGCCGTGTAATCCTGCCTTGAGCCAAGGAAGGAAATCGCCTGCTGGTCGAACGTGAACAGCTTCAGCGTTCCATGCGAGCCGCTGGTCGTCGCGTCCGTTACAGGCACACGCGCCTTGGACAGTTTCAGGTCGAGCCGATAGTATGGCCCTTCCTTGTACACGCCCGTTACTTCGATCTTGCCGTTGGCAGGCTCCGATACGGAACCAATGCCATCAAGGCCAGGGATTGTGCGTCCTGGAAGCATGTCATTTCTCCTTTGAAAATGAGAAACGGGAGAGCCTAAGCCCTCCCGTCATGCCCCTGATCAGGCGTCAGCCGCTGCCGAGAAGAATCCGTTCACGACGCCCCACTGGGTGAGGTCGCTGTTGGAGTCCTTCTGGAAGATTTTGGCCACGCCGTAGCACATCTTCACGCCGACACCCTTGATGAACTGGTAGTCGGTCGTGTCGCGGAAGGTCGGGGTCGGCATCTTCGCCCACGGCATCGCAAGAGCGCTCTGGCCGCAGAAGAAGACCGGTGCCACACGGCTGGTGTTGTCGCCGCCCGTCTTCAGGTTGCCGTCGATACCGCTATCCCAAACCTCATCAACGAAAGTGTCGATTTCCGGGACTTCGCGGATGATCACACCATCGTACATGATGTCGCCATCCTGGAAGATGATGTTGTCCTTGCTGCGCGGAAGAGCGTTCTGATGCGCCGTACCCATGTCGGTCTTGAGGTCGCGGAAGCAAGTCGTCGGCGCGAAGGCGACGAAGTACTCATAACCGTCCTTGGTCTTGTAGGGACGGATGCGAGGGTTCGCCAGCTTGGCCACACGCTTCAGAAGCGAGACAGACGATGCCTTGAACTTGTCGGCAGATGCGTCGATCTTCGCAAGGTCCGTCGCGTGTACGCCGGAGTAGTTGCCCACGGCATTGCCGTACAGGATACGGTCAGCATTATCGACCGCCCATGCGTTAAGCTGGGAAGTCGTCGCGGCTGCGTAGGTCACGCCGTTGACGCGCTGGCCGGTCGAAGAGCCAAGGCCAGCAGGAGCAGACTCGGAGGGAATCGAAGCAAAGGCCTCGATGATCTCGTCGCGCTGCAATTCCTTGCCCCAGTCAGACAGGAGCGGCTTGGCTTCACCGAAGATGTCAGCAGAATCCTTCTGCTCTTCGGCGTCGTTGGTGGCCACGGCGTGACGTGCCCAGTCAACCCAGACGCGCATGCCATAGTTGTTGATCGCCTCTTCCTGGTCGGTGAGCGTGCCGGTGGATTTGGCAGTGCCCTTCAGGGAGGTGACGAGGGGGATGTTGACCTGCTCGCCGCCCTTCTTGGGGTCGTGCAGCGTGCGGATGATGGAGTTCATGCTGTCGCCCATGTACGGCGAGAACATGTTTTCACGAACAAACTCGCGGATGATTTCCTTGCGGTACTGGACGAGCTTGTTGTTGGACTGAGGTGCAGTGAGCGCCATTGGAATTTCCTTCCCAAGCGCCGCGACCGCACGACAAAAAACCCGCCTCCAAGAGCGGGGTGTTCATTCTGTCGAAGTGGGGTCGTCTATCGGCGCAAAGCGGATTTCAGAAGCCCCGCATCGCTCTCATCGTCGCCGTCCGGGTGCCCCCCGGCTCGGGTCATCTTGTTCAGAGAGGGCGGGAGTTGCGTGACAGGACGCTGCTGCTGTGCCGTTCCGCGAATGCGCTCCATGACCTTGGCCTGATACTCAGGATCGGCAAGACGCCGTTCCATTTCAGCCTCCAGCCATGCCTCAGGGTCGTTGCCGACCTTCTGCAATGTCTGGCTGCGCTTGTACCATTCCACGGCTGCGGAGTAGCGGTTCTGGGAGTTGACGACGCGGTTGTAGTCGGCGGGGTCGAGTGTCCGATCCGCCATCGACTGCATGAATGCCCGCTCTGCTTCGGTAACAACTGCCTCGGTATGACGCACGATTGCGGTTTCCTTGGCAAGCTGCTGGATAGCGCTTTGCATCTGGGTCTGGATCGGGCTGATTTCCGCTTGCACAAAGGCGCGCGGGTCATCCCATATCTCCGGGGTCGGCTTTTCCGGCTCCGGCTTCCTGCCCATTTCCTCGATACGGCGCTCAAGCTCGGCCATCCGCCTTTCGGCAGCCAATGCCCGTTCTTCAGCGGCCCGCTTGGCCTCAGCTTCTTCCTTCAGACGCCATGAGGGTATCCCCTGCGGCTTCTGTTCGGGTTCCTGCTGCTGAACAGGTGCCTGCTCCTGATCTTCATCAAGTGCGGACTGTTCCTGCTCCTGAGCCTTGGCGGCGAACCGGCCATGCTCATCGCGGGGTTGTGCCGGAGCCTGTTCAGGTGCCGGCGTATCGATCGCTTGTTCCTCGAATGCAGAGTCAAACAGTTCCTTGTCGTCTTCGGCCATAGCCTATACGTCCTTTCGCTTGTCGTGCGATTACGATATTCACCCTTCATCGCCGGGCGTGGCGGTTGCCGTTACGTGGCAACTGACGAATGCGCCGTATCGTGGCGCGGACGATCTCTAGGCAGCGGAGCGCTGGCGAAACTGCTGTTCGCGGCTCTGCCTGTCGGCTTGCCGGTCAATGGCTTCCTGCCGCGCCTTCATCGGCGCAAGGCGGGCTTCCTCGGCGGTCTTGAATGCGTCGGCATAGCTCTTTTGGGTGTCGGCCTCGATCTTGTCGATTTCAGCCATTGTCTTCATGCTCTGAAGCTCGATGGGCACTTCAGGAGCCTGCGGTGATTGCATCTCGGGGCGACCGGCTTCCTGAGCCTTGGCCACATTGAGCATGGTCTTGGACTTGCGTTCCTCGATCTCAGCCTGAGCGCCTGCAATCTGCAATTGCTGCTCTGGACCGGGCTGGCTGGCCTGCTCGATAAGGCCCATAACCTTTTTCTTGGTCCTGGAATCGATACCGGGCGACAGTTCGATCAGAACAGCCGGCGGAACCTGTGCACCGGCCTGCGCAAGGGCAAGCAGCGCGTCGTAGGTATCGGCCTGCATGTTCAGGGTATCCGGGCCCTCATCAATGATGATGTCCACGTCCAGCGAGCCAAGGCCGTTGATGATGGCAGGAAGGCCAGTATTCGGGTCAATGCCAAGGCTGTTCACCTGTATGAATTGCGCCAGCCCTTCATCATCGGTCACGCGAATCCAGCGCTCTGCCGTCCAGTTCCTTTGGACCGCATTCCAGATCGCGCGGTAGACGCGGACCTTCCACCCCTTGTACCCGACGATGTACGGGCCAAGCTCGGCAATGCCCGCCTGCTGTAGAAGCTGGATGGCGCGTCCTGATTGCTTCTCAACACCTTGGCCCAGAACAGCCGGATTAGGCCCGAAGTTCTCAATCTCGGTGCGGGAAAGCTCCAGAAGCTTTGTCCATCCAGCGAAGTCGAACGACTGGTCATCCGCCTTGATCTCGGAGTTTGGCCCGCCATTGACCAGCACCACGCCGTCAGGCTTGGCCCATTCCCTGCGCGCAACCTCAACATCCTCAACTGACACATTCGTCATGATGAGGCGACGGGACGCCATGATATGGTCAACCTTGGCCTTCTTGTAGTTGATGGAGTCCTGTGGCGACTTCAGGTTGCGAACGAAGCCGTAGCGGTCGCCGTCATGGTCCACCCCGGACGAATACATGATGTACTTGCACTGCGGTTCACCCTTCTCATCCACCAGAAAGCTTTCGCCTTCCATGAGAATGTCGGCCCCGGTGAAGATGGACCAGCACCATTTACCCTTATGCTTGTACCAGCAGTCCACGAGACGGATATGCTTGTTGGTCGAGTCGTACCACATGTTCTCACGGTCGGGATGCGTGGTCAGGTCGGTGCCAGTTTCCACCGATGCATCGATCGCATCTTCCTTGTCCGGGAACATCTCCTTTGCGAGCTCGATGTCCATCCACTTCGAAACGCCCATGTAACGAGCGTCCGAAAAGTCAGCCCGATATGAGCGCGGGTCGTAAAAGAACGTGTCAGGCTCAACAATCTCAAACCCGATATCAGGGTCGCCCTGATCGCCCTGGATAAGCTCGATCTCAATCCCGGCTATGCCTTCGATAGCGCCGTCACGAGCCGCTTCAGATGACTTCGGCTGCCATTCCTGTTGGTCCAGCACATAGCGGATGACTGCTGTGGCGAGGTCAGCGCCCTCTTCATGCTGTGGCGTACGAGGATAGGCCTTCGGGTCTTGGCGCATCCTCTCCAGAACGCCAACAACGCCATCGATCTTACGGGAAATGACATTATCGGTATGGACGGGCTGATTGCGGGCCCTCAGAACCTTGATCTGCTTTTCGGTCCACTGCGCGCCATGATAGTAGCGCCGGGCGTCCTTTGCCTCATCGATTTCAGCGCGCTTGTTGCCGAGATAGTCGTTATAGGCGCGGCGAAGCTTCCCTATATCCCAGTATTCGACCTGCTTTTGAGGGATGGACGCAGACTGAGAACCGCTGGTCGGCGTTCCTGCGCTGTAATCAGCCTGCATTAGACCTGTCTCCAGTCGTCATGGGTGTCACGCTCGACTTCACTGTAGCCACTCGGGTCTGGATTCTTCTTGGGAGCCGGCGGCTTTGAGCCGTGCTGCATGTGGTCAAGCAACTGGCCGACAAGACCCAATGCATCCACCTGATCGTCATGCTTGCCGGCAGGAAAGCTCAGAAGTTCGCTTCGAAGGTCAGGCCACCACTTGGCGTCTGCCTGGTAATAGATGCTCGACAGAGCTGCCCTGCCCCTGATGGACTGAGCCCGAACTGCCTTGTCGCCCCTTGTGGGGAATTGCTCACGATAAACCCAGGCGCCGCGCTCTCTTTGCCTACGGTCAAGGAACGGGCCGATACCAGCCCTGATCTGCCCTTGTTCTTCTGCCCATCCCATCGGCTTGTGGGCCTTAACCAGATCGCAGAACGCCTCAATCCAGATATCGGATGAGGCTTGCTTGCGCCACAGGTCGAGGATGTAAATGCGCCCTTCCGGGTCAACGCCAATCACGACATGGACAGTGTAATCGCCACCATCTGCCGTGACTGCGTAGTCAGAACCGCCGTAAACCCGTAGTGTTTTAGGATCAGGCAGCTTTTGGACTGGCTTGAACCAATCAGCCTTGAAGTAATTGCCTTCCTCGGGCGATGGCCGCTGCTGATAGAGTGCGGACCAGTCTCTGGGGCCGATTGCCTGCTTGATCTTCTCAAGCGCCGCGATATCGTACTGCTCGGGCCACAGGGCCTGGCCAGCATCGTTGATGGCCGGCAGGTCGAGGACTTCCCAGTCCTCGTGCTTGTGTTCCGCCAGAAGCCAGCCCGAAAGGTCGTCTTCATGCCAGCGGGTTTGGATGATGACTATGCGGCCACCAGGCATCAAGCGGGTGTAGGCTGTTGAGGTGTACCAGTCCTTTGTCTTCTTGCGGATAAGCTCTGAGTCCGCTTCCTCGCGGTTCTTTACCGGGTCATCGATCAGCAGCAGATGTGCGCCACGACCCGTAAGCGGGCCACCAACACCAACGGCATAGAATGCGCCGTTCTGCTTTGTCGAATGTTCGTAGCCGCCTTCCCAGCCTTGAATATGGAAGCGCTTGGCTGCCCTGCTGTCTCCCGCTAGCGTCACACCAGGGAACACAGCAGAGTACGCGGGGTCCTCTATCTGGTTCTTGACCTTGCGGCCGAAGTCGTCGGCCAACTCCTGCGCATAAGCAGCCGATACAACGTAGTGATCCGGGTTTCTTCCGAGATACCATGCAGGGAAGAACTCGCTTGCCAGCATGCTCTTGCCGTGCCTTGGCGGCATGGTGATCATGAGGCGGGTTATCTCACCCCGCTCAACTGCCTCAAGCTTCCTTGCGATCAGCCTGTGATGCGGCGCGTCACGGTATCCCGGCCATTGGTATGCTGCGTATGAGATGAGCCGCGAAAACGCGAAGTCTTCAGGTGTTGGCGCGTGTTGCGGCTGCAACTGCTGCGTCCCGCTGCTCTTTGGTGCTGACCGTCATTTCGCCCGAATGCTCGACTTCCTTGCGTTCCGTGTAATCATCGCGGAATCGCGCCTCGACGGATTTCTTCCAGACGGCTGCATTGAAGCCAGCCTTTTCCATGCCGGTCTGGCCCTTGTCTTCCCACCAAGCCTGGCAGTGAGCCATTGCGCGATTGAGCGCTTCTAAAAACTCAGGGTTTGCATCGGCCCAATTGTCGATTGTCTGGCGCGACACGTCGAAGAAGGAGGCCATCTGAGCCTTGCTCTTGCCTTCCTTCCCGAGCTTGATCACGTCATCGCAATAGCTTGGGAGGTATGTGCTTGGGCGGCTCATGCTGCGTCTGCCATTGCTCGCTGCTGGTTGTGCCGGTTCTCAGCCTCGATAGCCATCTTGGCGGCAGGGATGAACCGTGACATGTCCGAGCCAAAATGGTCCAAGCTTTCCTTTATTGCCCACGCTACTTCCAGGATACGAACATGCTCGCGGGAAAGCTCAAACCAGTGATCCTCGATGCGCACCATGCGCTTATCCTTAAGCACCGCGTCAACGGTGCCTTGCACCGGGAAGAATTCAACGCGAGTTCCGAGAACGTCTTCAGGCGTCATATTGCCTCGCCTTACGGTTGGATCAGGACGGGCCAATCAAAGCTACGTTGATATTTTCCCGGCCAGACGTACTTCGCCCCTAAGAAAGGGGCGGGTCATACTGAATTTCGCCATTCCAGAACACTCTGGCCAGCACGTCGAACTTGTTTTGCGCGCCCTTGCTCGCGAGGACCTTGCCTTTGACGTTGTAGGCCGTCTTCACCTCAACGCGAATAACAGCACCACCTACCCTGTGAACCGCCACCAAGTCGCAAAGACCGCGCCCTGTGATGCTCCGGTAAACGTCGTAGCCGAGCTTCAGCAGGTCGATCGCAACAAGCAACTCGTTCATTTCCCCAACGACATAAGGCGGCAAGCCTTCATGCTTGGAGAACTTAACCTTCACCTTGTCGACGGGCTTAGACAGAACCGTGGTCGGCCGAGCTAAAACGATGCCCTCAGTTTTTAGGATCTGATAAAGGCGCTGCCTTGACACCCCAAGCTTCTCAGCCGCCTCCCTAGCTGTGATTTCCGGGTTGCGGGCGACTAGCCTTTTAAGCTTATCCCTTGATGAGTCCTGCATAATTATCTCCTTCACTATTTACACTAGTAAAGGAGTACCCACTATTGACAACTCAGTCAAGCCTTGTATGATTAGGACATCAACAAGGGAGAACGCAGATGACCCTCACATCAAAAGAGCACTACGACCTTATCGAGATGTTCGAGAAGGAGTTCCACGGCGAAGGCCGGTTCGACAAGGAAGACAAGGCTCTGTGGCCCAGGGGAAACGTCTACCAGTCCGGCGAAATCAACCGCCTTTTCCTCGCCTACCGCCGGGGCGCATCATATGGGAGGGCCACGGCGTGACCCCAACATCTTTCAATTCCTGGCTCGCTGACATGAAGTCAGCGGGGCTTGCCCGTTCAGACGCCGAATGCGCCCGGCTGCTTGGCATATCCGCGAACTCTATAGTCAACATGAAGAGGAGCGGGGCCGATCTGCGTACCGCCCTTGCTTGTCGCGCATTACTCCATCGTATGGAGCCGTATGTGTAGGTTTGCCGCCCGCGCTCACTCTGCGTTGATAAGGGGCTCTGAGGCTTAGAAGTGGCCGGCGGCAAGGGGTGGTGCCCTAGCGATTCTGGGCAATATTTCTCAAGCGCTCTGCTGTGAAGGCAGGCATGGCGGCCGTGACGAATCCCTGGCACCGCGCAAATCACTTGTGGTAACATATTACCTTCAGCGCCAACCGTCAAGCCGCTAGTACATCGCTATCCAGCGGCATTGAAATGGTGCCCGCTATGTCCAGTTTCTCCACCAGCTTTTGCAGTCTCGGGTCTGTCTTGGCGTTCTTCCTGAGTTGCTTGCGCGCGTTCCTGGTCTGCTTGTCGAACTCGACTTCCGCTTCTGCCTCAATAACCCGGATCATGAGGATTTCAGCCGTGGAAATAGGCATGGGAGTGCCGCCATCGACAGTAACGATCCCCTTAATGCCGGGGACGCCAGCATACCCAGGCCTGCCTAGAAGCGCGTCGAGATTGCATGGCATGCGAATGAAGATATACCCAACCATCAGGGCGAACCTGCGTTGCTTCCACAGGTCCGTATGCCGCCTGTCTCGGACAAGGCGCTTTTCTGCCGGCATGTAGTATTCAAAGCCCGCCTTGGATAGCGCAAGCTCCACAGCCGAATAGTTCGGGTTGAGGCTGGGGACGATCCTGTAGCCCTTGCCGCACTCTGTCGTTTCGGTAACATACTCGCGTTGCGGCTTTTGAGAGCCTGGGACCGTGGTTGCCGCTATCCAGTAGGCCATTCAGCATTTCCCCGCTTCTGTTTCGGGCAGCTTCTCCAGCCGGTAGCGGGCGCGGTTGCCTCTGCCTTTTGACTTGCTCGTGTTGATTATCCGGTAACCCATGCCGGCCAGCTTGCGCTTCATCTTGGAAAGGGTGCTTGGGAAGCTAAGGACATCCATTGATGAGCCATTCATAATTTCAGGGGCAGTCAGTGGCTCGTCTGCGTTTGCGAGCGCGGAAATGATGTGTTCCTCGCCACGGCTGAATCCGTCCAGTGTCGAGCGACCACAGCATGGGCAGGTGAGGTTCATTTCCCCTCCTGCTCGGCTTCTGCGATGATGGAGTCGATCATGGCTTGCCATGCCTCTCGCTGTTCGTCGGGACCGATATGGGGCAGTTCATAAGCCCACAGCATCGCCTCTGTCGGCTCCCGCATTGCCTTGACAGCGGCGAGGGCCCTAACCTCTGGCGGTATGATGCCCCTGTGGGCGAATGCAACTCTCTCGGGGTGCGCTGCGATATAATCCTGGTACCACTTTTCAGCGGCGGCCTCCATCGCCCGCGCTATTTCCTCAAGCTTGCTTGACATGGCACCACGTCTTCCCGGCTAGCACCTGATATATGGTTCGCTTTGCTACCCCAAACTTTGCCGCGAGATGCTCGGGTGTCCCCGCGCCGCTGCGGATCATCCTCACTTTATCTGGCGTTAATTTAGCGAGGTGTTGGCGCTCACCCCTAACTTGCCTAGCCGCGCTGCACCGGGGAGGACGCACAAACCTACCTTGTACGTCCCTATCCCGTGCATTGTCCTTGTAGGTTCCGGCGTAAAGATGATCAGGTCTTACGCAGGAGGGGTTGTCGCATTTATGACACGCGATCAAGCCTTGCGCTGGCCATGAGCCAGTATCCAATAAAATGGATACGTGCGTTGCCTTGCGCATCCGCTTCCCGACTCTAATTGCCCCGTACCCCTGACGATTCACGCTCCCTGTCCATAACCAGCAACCCTCGCCTTTAGCGACTTTTGCCCAAAACCGTTCCTCAAGCTTGGTCATTCACCGCTCCTGTAGGCTAGGGAGGAATGATGCGAGCAGAACGATCCTGTCGATGGCGCTCCGCAAAACAAATGCATCTCACCGCGATCCGCGTCGTTTACCGGCCAGCGGCATTGACGAGAATCCAGCATCACAATCGGCCTGCCGCACGTGTGATCGCCCGCATACGTTGGCTCAAACACGACTTCCGGGATGAAAGGGATATTCTGCTTCTTCCGCTTGGGAAGCTTCCTGCCTGTCCTCGGCTTTGTTGAACACGCTCGGAATGGGCGAAGCGGGAATTGCTCCAGTTGCTTTGAATAGCGTCCGTACATGCCGATGATGGCGTTGCGCGTCGGCCCCCCTATCGAGGCGGCTATCTCGCTTGCCGACATTCCAGGCTCATAAACGGCCTTGATCGCCTCAATGCGACCTTCTGTCGTCAGATCGACCCAGTGCATGGACATCAGGGAGCCTTTCTCAAACTGCGACCCATCTTCGCGCGCTTCTCCACATACGAAATGCGGCCCCGCTTGATTGTCGTCGGATCACGTCCTCCCATGAGCCGGCCAATCTGTGTCAGGGACAGCTTGGTACGGCGCCGCGTCCAGTACATGACGAACTGGCGGGCGAGCGTTTGCCGTCTCTTGGAACGGACGGCATGCAATTCGTCGCGGGTGATATTAAATATCCGCATTGCCAGCGCTTCGATCTTCCTGAACTCGGAACGCACTGGCGCGGGGCGATAGGTCGTAATCCCGTCTGGCCTGTATGAATCGATGAACATTTACCTGCCTTCGTATTGCTTCAGGAATGCCGTCTGGCCTCTTGGCCCTATGCTGACGACATTCGCGCGCTGAGATTGCTCTGCCATGCGAGCCTGGTAGGCGCGTTCCTTTACCGCCCAGTCGGCATAGGCTTCCTTGTTCAGCCATGAGGCAGCGAGCGGAACATAGGGCTTGTCCTTTTCCTGCATGAAGCGGAAGAAGCCGGTTGCGCCGTCTATGATGTCCTGCGGATCGGCACCCATGAGGATATGCTTGCGGAATGCCTCTCTGGCATCGCCGCGCCCGTCTGTGTGTCGCATGTGGGGTTGCCAGACAGCCCAGAAGGTGGCGAACCCGTCCGGCTCTGGAGTGCGAACCTTCTTCAAAACATTTGCTCCTGAACTGGCTGGATTTGTCTGGCTTGATCCACGAAAAAATCGGGTTGCGCATAGGCCTTGCGAATGCGCTCGCAGGCGATCTCGAAATAGCCAGGGTCTATCTCTATGCCGATGAACTTGCGGCCAAGCTTGACGCAAGCAACTCCGGTTGTTCCGCTTCCCATAAACGGGTCGAGTATGGTTTCAGCTTTGGGGAATTGCTGGACGCACCACTTCATAAGCGGAACAGGCTTCTGTGTCGGATGCGCCCGCTCTTTCGTTTCTGCCATCAAGGATTGATCGCGGAAGCAGTAAACGCCGTGGCCCGAAGAACACCACGCCAATTCCGCATCGCTTAGAAACGAACCAAACGCTTCATCAGACCGTTTAATCCATACGAGCGCCCTGCCCTTCGAAAGCCTTTCGGGGAAATGGTTGAAGCCCCAGAAAAGCCGGTTTTGAATGCCAGAAAAGGGTTCGGGATCGAAAGGGCGATCATCGTTGATAATCTTGGTCCCGTAGTGCTTGGCTTTGGCCCCGGCTGCACCATGTCCGCCCTTGCCAACTGTGACCTTGCCGTCCCAATCCATACCGTATGGTGGATCGCTGACGACAGCATCGACCTTGCCAAGTAGCGGAAGGATTTCGAGGCAATCGCCCAGCAACAGCCGGCAGTCGCCTATGATTTCCTCGCGGCGGATCATTGTGGCACCTCGATTTCAAATCTGACGTTGCCACCCTTGATTGGCTCGCCACGGCGAAGCGGTTGAATGCGGAACGCTCTGTCATTGACTTCCAACCCGTCCGCTATGCCGTCGAGATAGGCCTTGCAGCGCGCTATGAAGTTGTCATCATCGAAGGCGGCGCGCGTCGGCGGATATGCCGTGATGGTAACGATTGCTTTGTCTGCCTCGATTGGGCCGTGAGGCTTAGTGCGCCAGTGGGCATCCTCGCGGTGCTTCTTGGCCGTCCGATGCTTTTCAGCCCAATGCACCCGAGCGTTCGGGGACAGGTCTTTGGACGGCCAAGGGAGATCGATCTGAATCATCTCACCTCCCCGCTGAGGATCAACCAGGTCAAGCCGAACGAGGAGAGTCCGCCAACGCCACCAAACACCCACGCCCCGGCCCAATCGGGGCTTACAGCAAGGAACGGGGTCACCATGACGTATGCCCACACCAAGACACCGGCTGTTGCTGCCTTAATGATGTCTGTCATTGCGATACCTCCGCCAGCTTGCGCGCTACGAAATCGTGCTCTGCCTTCGTCCATCCTGTCTTTGCCTTGCGTTGGCTGATACGATTGGAGCGGGGATTCTCGGGCCTGCCTACATAGGTCATCACAACCATGTCGGTCGGTCGCCATCCATTGCGGCGGAGAACCTTGGACTGCTCGTATGGAACGGTTATCGTGTCGCCCAGTTCGGCCATCAGAAGGCCCTCGGCGGGATAAACAGGCATATCGTGCGGCCATCATCTGCACCGGCTACGCTGCACCAGTGGTAGTCTTGGTCAGGGCTGTTTTTCAGCCGCGTGTCGCCATAGGCTATAACCTCGCCAGTGGCCTTGATGACATATCCTTCCGGCCGCTCTGATATGGCGTCCTGCGCCACAGCGCGGCAGTCGTAGCCAGAGCAGCAAGAGAATGGATATGACCACCCTTGAGGCTGCGCAGCCGTTGGCAGCGCGTCATGAGCCAGTGCTGGCCACGACCATGCTATGAACATCATCCCGACCGCCAAGCCGGCAGCGATGGCTGTTGGTATTGAAGTATGCGGTTGTCTCATTTCCCGCTCCCATGAAGCGGAGGCTGGTACTCCCCCAGCCGGGGAACACTGGGTGGGGTTACTCAGGCGGACGGCGGGGTCGACAACGGAAGCCAATGCGTCGGCTTGAACTCATAAAGCCGTGACCAGATTGTCCAATCGCTACGCCAACATTCGTTGCGCTTGGCAAATTCCACGTCCTCGCGAAGAAGAACTTCATCACCGACAGGGACATGCGCGAAACTACGCGGCTCATACCTGTTATTGGTTCGGTAGTTCAGCCGTCCTTGGGCGTCGTATCGCGTGACCCATACTTCTCGGTCGTGGTTGACAGACAGAAACACAGTTCCATCGGTTGGCGCTGTTTCGATAGGCCTCCAGTCGGTAGCCCGTGCGTCGTTGTCTGCCTGCTTTGCCATTGTCAGGGTGTCCTCTCGTCTTTGAGTTCAGGCGATGCCGACGCGCTTTTCCATGAGCGCCAGTCGCCGGTTGATTTTCAGGCGGGACCAGATCACCCACAAATGCAGCGGCTGACCCGGTTCCGGTTTCTCGATTGCCTTGCGAAATTCCTTCTCGGGCATCCTGCCCTTGACGCGGTTACAGTGGCCGCATGCGGCAACAATGTTGTTGCGATGATCAGTTCCGAAGACCGCCTTGGCCTTCACGTGGTCGGCGGTCGCGGTCTTGGAGTTGATGGGTTCCTCGCAATAGAAGCACTTGGACTTCTGAGCGGCGCGAGCATCATCCCGCCATGACCGGCGAAATGCGGAATCCATCATCTTCTGTTGGAATTGCGATAGAGGTTTCATTGCTCACCCTTCAGCTTTCTTTCCAGCCACACGATCAGCCAGGCCAAGAAGTTTCGAACCGCGCGCATCAGCCAGTTTCCTTTCGGCCTCGTAGGCTCTCTCACTTGCCTCACATGCCGCCCTGTACGCATGCACGATTGCTCCGAAAGCGGAGACCGGCATGTCTGTTATTTGTCGATACCGGAGCCGGTGCAGCCATGAGGCGGGGACGCCATACATGCGTTCGGCCCGGTGCATTGCTGCGTCCACCGTGTCGCCGGGACCGCGATGGACCTTCTGGAGAATGAAGTCGGCCATCCCCCTAGCCTCACTGACGTACTCGACACTCATCTTGTCAGTTCCTTCAAAGCCTTTGTCGGACATTGCAAAACTCCTCTGCTTTACTGCGCTCATGAAGAACAGCAGCGACAGAGGAGTAGAAACACTTGGCGAAGCGGCGGCTCGATTGCTTCGCAGGCTGAGCGAGCGCGCCAATAGACCAGCCGGTGAGATACCGGCAGAGATTCAGCAATCCGACGCGGAAGTCCCTCATAGCGTCGGTGATGGGGCTGGCCGGGATGACGCAAAGAAGCCGAAGGCGCTCAATCCCGGCCAGTGGCCCGCCGCATGCTTGGGAGGACGCGGGGACAGAATACTGCATATGAATGATAATCTGCCTCATAGCCCGATCTCCGTTTCGTCCAGTTCGACACGTGGGCGGGAATAGGGGCGCATGAGGTGGGCACCAGCACAGAAGCCAGCTACCAGTCCGATGATGAGGCCGACGATGAGGTTGAGCATCTACGCTGCCTCGGAATTGTGCGCCGGGACACTCGTGAGGGGATTCGAGGCCCCGGCGCTTACCGTCTGGGAGGTGGCAGACGGATTGGAAAAGTGGTGACGGCTCACGACGCGGCCCTCATATCGGAGGGGGCGGGACGGGGCACGATCTCAACCACCAAGCTTACCGTTGCGGAGGCCTTGATCGTACTGGCGGATAAGGACGCGGCTTACGCAATGTCCGAGAGACCCGCCCGTGATCTCACGCTCGCCTTTCGCGTTTCCGATCAGGCGACCGGGCGTAAACTTCTTGGCTGTTTGTTCACGCAGCCGCTTGAAATCGAGGTGGCCTCTATGTTCGCCAATCAGGGCTGCAAAGCCTTCGATGATAGGCCCGTCTACAGCATGACAGTCGTCGCTCCAGGTTCCCTTGATCGTCATCAAGGTTTCTTTGAGGACTTCCAGCCCGAACGTCTTGTAGACCGACATCAGCGCGGCGACGGCGCGGATTGTTCCATCCGACGTTTCCCCGGTGATGCGATAGCCAAGCCATGTCACCACCTTGTTGATGGCAACCTCATCTTCATAGCCGGCTGTCACGCGAACCTTGAACTTTTCGACCGCAGACGGCGACCGTCGCCCTGTATTGATCTTGTCGAAGATCGCGGCGGCACGGGACGGGTCCGTCGCATTAACGACACGACACGGAACCTTTTCGTCCTCACCATAAAGCTTCTGAATTGCCGCCTTGCGATGCTGGCCATCAACTACGTGATAGATGCCGTTACCGTTGGGGAGCGTGACAACAAGATCGTCAAAAAGGTCCGGGTCGAAGCCCGATGCAATCTTGTCGGCGTGGCGTTCGTTGAACTCACGTTGAGCGGTAGCCCAGACGATCGAGAGGTTCTTTACCGGAATCCACTGCGTAGCATGCGCCGACTTGGTGAAGCCGTCAGTCATGATGAATCGCCTCTATACGGTTGAGAAGGGTTTGAAGATGCTTGCGCGCAGTCTTGACTTCGCGCGCCGCAGCCTTGGCTTGGGCGACCGACAGATATGGGAGGTCCAGTTCGGCGGCGGCCGCACAAGTGTGATTGATGACGCCGAACGCATGTTCAAATTGATCGACGCGCGCCTGTTCGCGATCTGCGCGCGGTGCCTTGCTCTTGCCCCAGACTTTGACCGCGACAGGATCGATGATCTCGCGGGCATCGGCTATCTTCATGTCGAGCATCGTCTTGAAGGCGAGGTCAACTATCGCTGCGTCAGAAGGCGAGTAACCGCTACGGTCTGCCAGGAATACGATGTCGCAAGCGGCGCGATAATTGATGGCGCTGATTTTCAGCGACTTGGCGATCGTTGCCGCGTCTTCACCGTTTTGTTCCCGAGCCATACCCTGACGGGCAACGTCAACAGGGGTCATCCCATCAGGCAAAATGATCTTGTTGCCGCGCCGCAGATCAATCTGCGTCTCTTCGAAATCCTCGTCTTCCTCTACATCCATCTCCGGTTCCGCTTGTTTCGTTTTGCCGATGGCAGACGTGTTCATCGTCGCCCTCGTGCCGTGTTTCGTGGTGTAGGTGCGTGGCTTGCTGTCACTGGAAGAAATTCCAGTGAGCTTCGGACGCAGGCTGGCAACGAGGGGATGACCGACGTTGCACTTGCGGGCGATTTCGCGATCGGACCACTTCGCCCACTCCTCATCGTTCAGCAGGACAAGGACCGCGCGGCGCTTGTCGTCGTTGGTACGGCGAAGGCCGTGCGTCTCGTTCGCGCCTACGCTGTAGAGGATGGCATCGCGGCGCGTGCCCTGGCGAATGTCGGCGGGGATAAGATCAATGCCGGCGACTGCAAAAGCACGGACGCGATGGAAGCCGTCCGCCAGCCAATGATCGGTACCGTCATAGAAAAGCACCACGGGCGGGAACTCGACACCCGCCGCTATGGCGCTGGCGTATTCCTCAATCACAGAGTTCTGAAGCATGGCGCGGGACTGCGTGCCACCATCGACGCGAATAAGGTTCAGGGGAACGCCTGCGCTTGCACGTGCCGCTACCGCCCGCGCTGCAATTCCGTTCGGCTGCGCGATCTGGTGTGCGAGGCTCATGCCGCTTCTCCTGTCTCGGATGGAGCGGGGCCAAAAATGTCGGGACGAAGCTCGTGACGGGATATGCCGGTGATGCGCTCGACCTCTACCGCGCGCTCTGGCGGTATCTGCCCACGCTCCCACCTCAAGACCGTGGATTTATCGACGGACGGCGTGAACAAGGCCCCGAACTGCTCAAGGCTCATTCTGTCGTTGTCGGCGCGGTACGTTGAAATCGGGGATGCGTGTTCCATGCAGGCATTTGTTGCATAAGTTGCAACTATGCGCAAGAGAAAAAGTTGCAGACCACGCTAACGAAACGAAGGGGCCGGCGCATTAGCTGTTGCAGCATGGTCAACACGCGATCGATTCATGCCGACAAAACGCCCGTCCGCATCCATTTCATTGAGGAGTGGGCCGAGCGCCGAAATTTGAAACAGGCGGACATCGTTCGTGAGATCGGGGCCGACAAGGGACTGGTATCCAGATGGTTCGACGGCACCGTTCCTAAAGGTGAGTACCTGGAGAAGCTGGCCGCACTTTTCGGGACCGATATTCATGGCCTTTTCCGGCACCCGGACGACGATTGGCTGGCCAAACTATTCCGGGACAAGTCGGAAGCAGACCGCGAGCGGGCGATTGACATGCTCAAGCTCTTTTTCCAGAAAGACCGCACTGGAACAGACGGTTAACCTGCTCTAACCCTTATCTTGCTTCATATAGTCCATGACAGTCCGGTGAATCTGTTGTCCGGGCAAAAGGGTGACTAGCCCCGTGCTTCATCAGCATCCGGGGTAGTCCCCTTCCCTTGACAGTCGGAGCCATCCGCCGCCTCGGGCCTGACAGACGAACACGGCGCTGTCAGATTTTCCGCTACTTCACGATCCCCCGTTAGGAACCGGCATACACCCCTTCGGAACTTCGGGCTGGGGCTTCCATTTGTATGCGCCCGGTGGTATGGAGGTACCTCTTGCACAGAGGTGTGAGCGCCACCGTCTTCTCAACCTTTCCGCTCAGCATCAGCCCCGGCCATCGCGCCGGGGTTTCGCTTTTGTAGGCCACATCATACTGCCCTGCAACAAAAAAGTTGCAACTTATGCAATTTCATGTGTTGACGCGCGTTGCACGTTATGCAACTATCTCCCCATCGAAGCACGAAGAAGCCAACGCCGATCTGCTTCACAGGAAACGGAGAACGGAAATGACGAACGAGCAAACCGCAATGACTTTCAGCAACGGCTTGTCGCCGGACGAGGACGACCGCCTGGACGATCTCATCATTGAGTGCGTGAAGCTCATGTCGGCGATCGAAGACCTCGGCAGGCATCGTTCCTATTCGCTCGCCCTCACAAAGATTGAGGAAGCCAAGCACTGGCTGCGTGATCGGAAGAACAAGCCTGCCTGAACACCAACCCCGGAGCCGATCTGCTTCACAGGAAACGGAGAACGGGAATGACGAGCAACCCACTTCGACGCAGAGGCGAGCGTTCCTACTACGTTTGGATCAAAGGTCGCCGCGCCGAAACCCAAGACCGCGTGACTGGCGACAACAAGGGCGAGGCAATCTGGAAGTTCGCAAAGTATCGCAACGTCAAGACAATCGAATGCGATGCAAAGTGGATGCGGGGCTTCATCTAATGACGGCTCTGCTTTTCACATGCTCCAAGTGCAGATGCATTGTTGACTATTCCTGCATGTGCAGCGGGCCCCGTGAGATTACATCTTTTGAGGGGCACCAAAGTGTTGCCGACGCCAAACGGCGCGTCAGCGAGTGGCAGAGTTTGCCGCAAATCCCGCCGCCTGAACACCAACCCCGGAGCTGATCTGCTTCGGAAGCGAAACAAGGGGAATGGATATGGCCGAACTTATCGACCGGCTCAGGGGAGCAACCATCGACGCCTGCAAGGTGCTGATGGACGAGTGGGAATTGACGCCCGAGGAAATCGACAGCGTTGCACGCCTCATCCCGCAAAGGTGCAAGGCCATTCAAGAGGCCCGAGACGAGGACGCATGGCAGGAGCATCAGGAGAGTCTGATGTCTGAAGGCGGGCCGCATAACCACACCCACCGCGACAACATCATTCAGGCCGGTCGCGGCACTGCTCCGCTAACCCCCAACCAACAGAGGCCCGAGGCCATGACAACCGCATTTGCAGAAGCAGCGTACCTTTCTGAACACCTCCGAGAATGGGCAGGGCGCGGCTACGCTTCGTTCAACCCGCACGATAAGCCGCTTGAAGAATTGCCCATCATCTTCGGCTTCAACAATGGCGGTTCGCCGGGATGGCTGAACGCCGCCTTGATTGCCGAGGATGGCACAGTCATGGGTGGTCATATCTGCTCCAACGAAGGCTACATGCCGCACGACCTAGGCATTGTCGAAGGTTCACGGCCCGACATGCATGAGAGCTTCAAAGCCCACTATCCTGACGGCTACCGCATGGATTTCGTCAAGCACGACGACCCGCGCCTGGATACCGCCTTTGAAAAAAACCGCAAGCTTGTGGAGGCGATTTCTCCCGCCGAGGCCACCCCATGAACACGACACGCAGAGGGCAGGAACTTGGGCCGGGTCCGCTCAAGGTGGCAAACCGCACCCACACCCGGCAGTTTTCCATCCAGAGCGACGTTCATCGCCGCAAGGGCGAGTGGGACGATATCTACGTGGACTTTAGCGGCTATTTCGGAAGCTACGGCCCTGACATGTTCGCCGCCGCCCCCGACATGTTCGAGGCTCTGAAGGAGACGCTCGCAATCGCCACCCGCAACGAAGATGGGCCGTGGGCCGACCGTGCCCGCGCCGCTCTCCGTAAGGCCAGTGAGGGCTGAGACGATGAACGCCGCCAACACCTACACCGTCGAACAAACCGAAAATGCAGAAGCACACCCAGCGCTTGGCGCAGAGTATTTTGCAGCCCACAGCTTCGCTGAGCGCTTCATGGCCCATTGGCAGGAAGAGCATGCCGAGAAGCTGGCCAGCGAGATTATGAATCCGGTTCTGGACGCCGTGCAAGATCGCGTTTGGGACGCCTTCCGGGATTACCTGCTTTCCGACACTGAAAGCAACATCGCCAGCGAAATGCGCGACATGGTTGAGAAGTCCGTCCGCGCCCTTCTAGGCGGCGAGAAGTGGGCCAACGTCAAGTACATCGAATACCCATATCGCGAAGGCCAGAAGGTCCGCGAGGCGCTGGCGAAACTCCATAGCGATCCGATCAAGGACGGGCGCATTGCCGACCTCGAAAAAGAGATTGAGCGCCTTCAAGAGCAACTCCGCTGGGCAAATCGCGCCTAGCCCCATCCACCGTCTGACGAGGGACTCTCAATGAACACGACACGCATGCTCCCACTTAAAATAGAATGCGCGCTTGCAAGGCTTGAGGGCATGGCACAGGCCTTTGATACCCAAGGTCTGGATCTGCCAATACTGAGAGAGACGGCTGGCGAACTTCGCAAAATCCTCACAGCGCAAGTCGAGGCACTTGAGGAAGCCGCCGAGTATTTCACCAACCAGTCAGATGTTGTGGACGGCTCTTACGGCATCCCTGAGCCGAACAAGGAAATGCAACTCGCCAGTGCTATGCGTGAAGCGATTTACGGAGTGGGACCATGAACGCCCCTGACTGGTTTCTCGTTTTCGACACCGCAGAGCCTCAACACGCCTCCCTGTGCAAGGGCCGTAACGACGCTCTCGAATGTATCTCGTGGTTCAAGGAACCTGAGAACCTTCGTGTTCACCGCGTCACGCCTGAC
This sequence comes from Rhizobiaceae bacterium, assembly GCA_019635775.1. Taxonomy (GTDB): domain Bacteria; phylum Pseudomonadota; class Alphaproteobacteria; order Rhizobiales; family Rhizobiaceae; genus Mesorhizobium_K. The sequence goes on from JAHBYU010000011.1 coordinate 100,039, forward strand.
GAGCTTGTCCGGGACGTGACTGACGACTTCATCAAGCCCGAGCCAGACGAATGGGCAGGTTCCGCATGGGATCGCTCTGCTTCGGAAGGCGACAGGCTTTACCAGGAACGCATGGAGGGAGTGGCTTAGATGCGCGGATTTGCTTCCATCGGCCTTGTGCGGCCAAAGGACGTTGCGAACGTCGGATCGGTACTGAGAGCGGCGTTTTGCTATGACGCGGCGATGGTCGCAATCCAGGGCGACCGGACTCCTGTGAGGTCCCACATCGATACCGCGAAGGCGTGGCGTCATATGCCTGTTTTGCGCGGCGAAGACCTGCGGACGCTTATCCCATTTGATGCGGCTCCAGTCGCCGTGGATTTGGTCGAAGGCGCTGTTCCATTGCCGGATTTCTCGCACCCGCAGCGGGCATTCTATGTGTTCGGCCCGGAGGACGGCACACTCGGGAAGGCAACGCTTGATTGGTGCAAATACCGCGTCATGGTGCCGACACGGCTCTGCATGAACCTCGCAGCGACGGTAAACGTCATTTTGTACGACCGGCTCGCCAAGGACTCGTCACGCTTAATCGTCCCCCGCCAACCGAGGGCTGCGTGATGATCCGCCAGATGCTCGCCTATGACGGCCCGCTCCCCGGCTACGAACGGCCCGCCCCAGTCGTCACCTTCCCTCACCTTCGCAGGCAGGAGAGCAAGGTTCTTGAGCGCCACATGGTTCTGGCGGCCGAGCACGGCGACGATGAATACGTGAAGGCCTGCCGGGCCGAACTTGCCAGACGTGAAGCTGAAAGGAGTGCGTGATGGGCGGCAATCAGCACCTCATCCCCTCAGAGCAAGAACCCAAGCTCAAGAGCCTCCCCCAAGGCTATGCCGAATGGAAGTTCAGGGAAGCTGTAGCTGACCTTATCCAGGAATGCGGCGGCAACCGGAAGATTGCCGAGGGGCTGGCTATCGAACTCGTCAAGGAAGAAGTGGAGCGCAGATCGTGAGCAATACCGAACTGTGGGACAAACTCGGCAAGACCGATCCGGCGCAGACGAAATCCTTCACTCGCGGCGGAGGGTTCAAGGGCACGGCCATCAAGCCAATGTGGTCCTACCGTCGAATGACGGAGGAATTTGGGCCGTGCGGCACAGGCTGGGGAATAGGCGCACCACAATTCCAGGTTCTACAGGGCGCGGATGACGAGAAGCTTGTCTTTTGCACGGTTACTGTCTGGTACGGCCCGGAACGCCATGAGCTTGTAGGCGTCGGCGGCGACAAGGCGGTCGGCAAATTCTCCAGCGGGCTCAAGAGCGACGATGAGGCGTTCAAGAAGTCTTTCACGGACGCGGTAACAAACGCCCTGAAGATGATTGGCGTCGGCGCGGACGTTCACATGGGCATGTTTGACGATAGCAAATACGTCAACTCGCTCAGGGATGAGTTCGCCGAACCAGCCAACGAAGGCCAGAAGCGGCAAGTCGGATGGAACGCCAGCGGTACCGCGCGGACGGCGCATTCGCTCAAGAAGGAAGGCGTCTGGGATGAGTTCCAGATGGAACTCCGCGAGTGCGAGACGCTCCATTCTCTCACCAAGCTTGCCCTGATCTGGTCGAAAAAAGCCGAGGATGACAAGTGGCCGGAGCAGTGGCGCGAACTCGCCAAGGAAGAAATCAACAAGCGCAAGGACGTGCTGAAGGTTGTTCCGGACGACGACACGTTCCCCGGCGACCGCCCGTCCACGCGCACCAACATTCTAGCAGGAGGCTAACATGGCCAATTTCGACCCGACCAACAAGGGCACCATCGCCAAGAACGATCGTAAGGAGTCGGACAACCACCCCGATATAGCCGGATCGCTCAACGTGGACGGTAAGGACTACTGGATTAACGGTTGGCTGAAGACGAACAGCCGTGACGGTTCCAAGTTCTACAGCCTCACCGTCAAGCCCAAGCAGGAGCGCGCGCAAGAGATACGGCGCGAGGCTTCAAAGCAGTCCTACGCCGAACAGAGCGGCGGCGAAGATTCGGAAATCCCCTTCTGACAACCAGATAACCCCGGCGCGAATGCCGGGGAGAAAGGTTTCCCATGCAGACAGTCATCCTTGGAAGCCACAGAGCGAAAGCTCACGAGCTTGTGGATCTCGCCCCACACAACGCGGTGATGACCATCAAGGCGGCATCCAGAACGAAAGACCAGAACTCGCTCATGTGGGCGCTTCTGTCGGAAGTGTCGCGGGCAAAGCCAGACGGTCGCTGCCATACGCCGGAAGTATGGAAGGAACTCTTTATGCATGCCTGCGGCCATGCGGTGCAATTCGAGCTTGGCTTGAACGGCCAGCCCTTCCCGACCGGCTTCCGTTCCTCCCGGCTGACCAAGCAGGAAATGGGCGACCTTCTGGACTTCATCTACGCGTGGTGCGCCGAGAGGGGCATCCATCTGAGCGATGAGAGGATGGCAGCGTGAGACACGTCCGCTCCTATACCCGTCGCCCGCCAGCAAGGCCTGCAGCCTTCATGGAGAAGTGCGAGCAGCTTCTTGCCGACCTGTGGCTAGAGCGTGAATGGCGGGCACTTGAGGCCTGCGAATACGCCCTTCCCGTACTTGAGCGTGACCTGTCCGAAATAATCGAGCGGGACGTTCTTGACGATCCCCCAGTTCAACGACCTGTCGCGTGACGACAAGGCGCGCATGGAGCAGACATACTAATGCCCCGCCGCGAGTTCACCGTCAAAACCCGCAAGGCTGCGCTCAAGCGCTCCGGCCTGATCTGCGAGGCTGTTGGTGAATGGTACGGGCTTCCCGCCGGTCAGCGGTGCGTCCGCAATCTGGGCGATGGCGTCGAGTACGATCATTACATTCTCGACGCCAATTCCAAGGACAACAGCCTGGAAAACTGCCGGGCGGTTTGCCCGAAATGTCACGGCTGGAAAACCCGGAATCATGACACGCCTACAGCGGCCAAGACCGTTCGCCAGCAATTCATGGGCATGAAGACGAAGGGGAAATCTCCCCTCGCAGCCAAGCCTAAAACACCGAAGCAATCCCGGCACGATTGGGCCCCGGAGCTTCCCAGGTTTCGCAATTTCAAAGGAGTGGAAGGATGACTCCCAAGCAGAAATATGACGAGCGCAAGCGGCTCCGGCTGGAGAACGACCTTCGCGAGCAGCAGCAGCGCAAGGATCGTCTGGACAGGCAGGACAGCGCCGAGCAGCTCATGGATCGTTTCGTCAATGCCGTGGAGCGTCTGGCGGATGCTGCTGAACTTTGGGCCGACCAGCAGCGGGAGACGACCCCATGAGCGAGATACCGGAAGACGTGATGGAGCGGGCGCGGGAATGGACTGGGCCCTTCAAGGGAGATGCAGCGGGCGCGCTAGACAGTCTGCGCCGTTCGGTCGCGGAGCTTATTGGAGAAAACCCCGACACTTGGCCGACACACAAGAATGCACCGCTGGCGATTGCTGCCGCTGTCGCGATCTTGGTGCGCGATGCCCAAGACGCCGCTCTCGTTCCCGCCGCGCTATCCGCCCAGCCTGTGCAGCCCGTGGTGAAAATGCGCACTGGCGATCATGTGCTTCATCGACCAAGTCAGGAAACGTGGGTTGTAGCATGGGCCGATTACGAAACGGGTTACATGGCCCCATGCGGCTGGCCAACGTGTCAAGCTCGCATAGATGACTGCGATATCGTAAAGGACGCCACCGACGAAGAGTCGGCCCAAATTGTTGCCGCGCTGGCGATATCAGGTCGCACGGATGCGCATAAGGCTACCCAAATCGCGGATCGTTCCGTGTCCGCCACCCCTCCAGCAAGCGCAGGACCGGAGCCGCAGGGAGAGGCCACCCGCCTCCAGCCTGTCGCATCGCCTGTGCAAGGGTATCGCGATCAGATCGCCACCCTCGCCGCAGAAGTAGAAGCCCTGCGGCGGGAGCGGGATGAACTGGACCTGCTCTACAAAGCGGCAAGCGATCTAGGTGAGAATAACCATAGGATGGCGTCTCGACGCGCCGACTCCCTCGACGCAGTGCTTGCGCAATGCAGGGAGGCGCTGAGGCCGTTTGCTGACATAGCCGGAGAGGCGTGGGCAGATGAAAATGGCTGGACGGATGCCGCATGCCAGAATGACAGAATACGCGACTGGTTAGGACCGTCTGCCTTCTTTGCCGCCCGTACAGCCCTGAAAGGAGCCAGCCATGAGCCTACTATCTAGAGTGGCGAAGCTAGAGGGGGCGGATCGGGAAGTGGACGCCGAGATTGATGTTCATCTTTTCGGAGGCGAAACCGTATGGAAGATGGCGATCTATACTATGGAGAGTTATCCCGCTTCCCGCAGGCCAAGTAAACAGCACATCGGGGGCTTTGCCAACGAATACGTCCCTTTATACACTTCCTCCCTCGACGCTGCGGTAGCGCTTGTAGAGCGCGTCAGGCCGGGATGCGACTGGCAAGTTTCTAACGGGCACGAGGACGGGTGCGCGGCCCGTATTGACTATGGCGAAAGAGCCACCTTCCATGCCGGTCACACCCCCGCCATAGCGCTTATCCTTGCCCTTCTCCAATCTCTCGATATGGAGCCGTCCGATGCCTGACTACAAGGAAAAGGCGCAGGAGATTGCGGCACGGTGGCGCGGTCCAGTTGGCGGCGTTCTGTATGGCGACATCCTTACCGCCCTACGCGAGGCGCACGAAGCTGGACGGCGGGAGGAAAGGGAGGGGTGGCAGCCTATCGAGACAGCGCCGAAAGACGGAACGCCCATCTGGCTTGGGAGTGAACACGGCTCAATGCGGGTCGGCTTATGGGAAGGTGGCGCGCAGCACGAGAACCACGGAACTGTAGGTGGCGGATGGCGAGACTTCTACCGTATCGAATGTGATGGCCAGCGCGATACCCTGTGGCCTGTGGTCTGGTGGCACCCGCTTCCTTCCCCGCCCGCCATCCTCTCGGAGCAAGGCGATGGCTGAGACTGTGCGGGAATGGAAAGAGGCGTTCACACACAGAACGCCGAAATGGCCGCTGGCGGGGTATGCTCCGGGCGGATACATGGCGACCTGCGTTCGTTGTGAGCAACAGTTCATCGACATGGATAAACGGGCCATTCACTGCTTCCCATGCGCCATCGACGCAGCAAACGAGTGCATGGAACAGCAGCGTATCCGTATCAGGGAACTTGAGGCGGAGAACGAAACCCTTCAGTCGGCTTTCGCAATCCTCGCCCGCCCCCGCCCTACAGGAGGCCAGGGATGACGAGGGCGCTCCGGTTCAGCAAGGCAGAGCTTAAGCGCGCTGTTGAACTGGTGCGCGACGAAGACGTTGCCGTGAAGCTTACTAGAGACGGCGGTATCCTCCTAATCCCCGCTAAACACATAGCCGGAAGGGTTGACCCGACCGAAGACGATATCCTCGATGCCGAACTAAAGGCATTCGAGGAAGAACATGGTTACCGTTGAGATGAAGGGCCTGCATGTCGTCAAGTCAAGAGGGAAGACCTACGTCTATGCATGGCGCGGCGGGCCTGCCGTCAAATGCGATGCGGACCCCGGAACCCCCGAGTTTTTCGCAGCCTATCAGGAAGTCATAACCTCCAATGCGGTTCCGAATCGGAAAGCATTCAAATCAGTTATCATCCGCTACCGCGCAAGCCCGCAATTCAACGCCCTCGCCGATTCCACCAAGAAGAACTGGCGACCGTGGCTTGACCGGATAGAGGAACATTTCGGCAAGATCAGGACAGCGCAATTCGGGCGCATCGAAAAGATATTGCCGATCATCCGCCGCTGGCGTGGAAAATGGGAGCAGAACCCAAGGACAGCCGACTACGGTATCCAGGTTCTGTCACGCGTCCTTGCCTATGCCGTTGACCCATTGGGTGAGTTGAACCGGAACCCTTGCGAGGGGTTGAAACAACTCTACAGCGCCAACCGCTCGGAAATCATTTGGACCCCGGAAGACCTTGCGAGGGTCAAGCCGCATTGTTCATCCGACATATGGAACGCGGTCGAGCTTGCTGCGCATACGGGGTTGAGATTGGGCGATCTGGTCAAGGTGTGCTGGTCGCATGTCGGGGAAGACGCGATCATCATGCGAACGGGAAAGTCGCGGGGAAAGAAGGAAGCCATCATCCCGCTCTATCCCGAGCTAAGGGATTTGCTGGCGAGAATCCCAAAGCGCTCGACGCAGATATTGACCAACAGCAAGAAGCGCCCTTGGCACAAGGACAGCATCACCGGACTGTTTCCAGAGATCAAGACGAAGGCATGGCCGGAAGGAACGAACCTCCATTTCAACGACCTGCGCGGGACCGCCGCAACGAAGTTCTATCTGGCGGGATTCACGGTTCGGGAAATAGCCGAGATGATGGGCTGGGAAGAAGGCTCTGTGGACAAGATCATTCGCCGCTATGTGAGCCTTACGGCGGCGTTGAAAGAGCGCATCAAAAAGCTTTCGCGCGAGGCTGAAAATGGCTAGAATTGTTTTACAGTTCGCCGTCCGAAGCTTTACAAATCAATGGGTTAGTAACAGGCGTTTTGGGTATGGCATTTGGTGTAAGTCGTTGATTTTGCAAGGAACCCTTTAGCTTCCCAAGCTGAACGCGCGGGTTCGATTCCCGCTACCCGCTCCAGTTCACTTCTCGCCATAGATGTCGATGTCGAAATAGCGTTTGCGGATCGCGTCGTACGTCCCATCGGCGAGGATTGCATTCAGCGCTGCCTGCAGGCGGTCGTGCAAGTCGCGGTCGTCGAGCCTGACGGCCAGGCCCGCCTCAGCGCCGGTCCCCGGGACATCGCCAACCATAACACAGCAATCGGAGCCGTCCGTCCTCATCCAGTCGATCAGCTGGAGTTTATCCGACAGAACCGCGTCAAGACGGCCGCCGGACAGATCGAGCATCGCATCCGTCTGGCCCGGATAAAGCTTCAGTTCCGCGCCGGCCTTGCCGAATGTCCTGGCAGCATAATCCGCCTGCCAAGTCTGCCCTTGCACGCCGAGCGCCTTGCCGGTCAGTTCCGAAGCATCTACGCCGGCAACGCCTGCCTCCTTGCGCGCGACGATCGCCAGCGGCGTCGCGTAATATTTGTCCGTGAACAGGACCTGCTTGCGACGTTCCTCGGTAATGGTGAGTGAAGCCGCAATGATGTCGATCTTGTCGCCCTGCAGGGCCGGAATCAGCCCCTCCCAGTCTATTGTGACGACGCTGCACTCGACGTTCATGCGCTCGCAGAGGGCCCGGGCGATATCCACATCGAACCCGACGATCTGGCCGTCCGAGGAGATATTGTTGAAGGGCGGATAGGCCCCCTCAGTCCCGATGACCAGATCCTCCGCCGAGGCCATGCCGGCCATCATGGCGAAGATGATCCCGGCTTGGCGGATCAGTCGGACGACACGCATCAGTCGGCGGGCCGGAAATGCTTGGAAAGCTTGAGGCCCTGCGCCTGATAGTTGGAGCCGAGGTCGGTGCCGTAGAGCGCCTTCGGACGCTTCAGCATGTGCTCGTACACCAGACGGCCGACGATCTGGCCGTGCTCAAGGATGAAAGGCACTTCGTGGCTGCGCACCTCCAGCACAGCACGGCTGCCCGTGCCGCCAGCGACGGAATGACCGAAACCGGGATCGAAGAAGCCCGCATAGTGGACGCGGAACTCGCCGACCAGCGGATCGTACGGCGTCATCTCGGCCGCGTAGAGCGGCGGCACGTGAACCGCCTCGTTGCTGACCAGAATGTAGAATTCATCCGGATCGAGTACGAGTTCGGGCGCGCCGTGGGCATAGAGCGGCTCCCAGAAATCGAGTACGTCATGCGCCGCGCGCCTGTCGACGTCGACCAAGCCGGTGTGGTGCTTGCCGCGATAGCCGACCAGCGCGCCCTTTTCCCCGCTGAGATCGATGGAGAGCGCGATACCACCACCTGAAATGTTGGGCGGCTCGGTCGCCACCAGCGTCTCCGCACGATGCAATATCTGCAACTCGCCTTCCGAAAGCAGCGCATTGCCCGTGCGGAACCGTATCTGTGACAGACGCGAACCGGTGCGCACGACGATGGGGAAGGTGCGTGGGCTGACCTCGAGATAAAGCGGGCCCGAATAGCCGGGAGCGATCTTGTCGAATTCCTGGCCCTGATCGGTCATTACCCGGGTAAAGATATCCAGCCGACCCGTCGAGCTTTTGGGATTGGCCGAGGCGGAGATGCCGGCCGGAAGCTTCAGCGTCTCCAGCAAGGGGACAATGTAGACGCAACCCGTTTCCAGCACCGCTCCGCCGGCGAGGTCGATCTCGTGCAGCCTGAGGCGTTCGAGCTTGTCGGCGACGTTGCTGTTCGGACCAGGCAGGAAGCTGGCGCGCACGCGCCAGGCCTTCTCGCCAAGTCGGAGGTCAAGGCTGGCCGGCTGTATCTGGTCCGCATCCAGCGGGCGACGGCTCGCCAGCGCGCCGGCCTCGAAAAGAGCGGCGATGTCGGTGTCGGGCAGGATGCCGGTCTGGCGCAAACGCTTCTTCTCCATGCGGCATCAGACGATGCCGGACCCCATACTGGCACAGTGGTTTAGCAATCGACGCAATTGACGCAAGCCGGGGACAGGTCTAAAGGGCCTTTATCCCGTGGTGATTTGGCCGGTCGGCTTGCAGCCACGTTAAACAAGTCGCTAAAGGACCGTAGGGCGCGAGCCACATGGACCGGTTGCGACTTCGCGGCCGGTTTTTTTGTTGTTTGAGGCACGTCCATGACTGGCAAGAAGCGCAATTTGAAGCCTGCTACGCAGATGGTGCATTCCGGGACGTTGCGCTCGCAGCACGGAGAAACGTCCGAGGCGATCTATCTGACCCAAGGTTACGTCTACGAGACGGCCGAAGCGGCGGAAGCGCGTTTCAAGGGCGAGGAACCCGGCTTCATCTATTCGCGCTACGCCAACCCGACGGTCGACATGTTCGAAAAGCGCATGTGCGCGCTGGAAGGCGCCGAGGATGCGCGCGCGACCGCGTCCGGCATGGCGGCGGTGTCGGCGGCCGTCCTGTGCGGCCTGAAGGCAGGCGACCACATCGTTGCGGCGCGCGCCCTGTTCGGATCGTGCCGCTGGGTGATCGAGACGCTTGCGCCCAGATACGGTATCGAGGCAACCCTCATCGACGGCCGGGACATCGCGAACTGGGAGCAGGCCGTTCGCCCCAACACCAGGCTTTTCTTCCTCGAAAGCCCCACGAACCCAACGCTGGAAGTGGTGGATATTGCGGCGGTGGCGGGCCTTGCCAATTCGATCGGCGCCCGGGTCGTGGTGGACAATGTCTTCGCCACGCCACTTTTCCAGAAACCCCTGGAACTGGGTGCCCATGTCGTCGTCTATTCGGCGACGAAACACATCGACGGACAGGGCCGCTGCCTGGGCGGCATCATCCTTTCCGATAAGGAATGGATCGACAAAAATCTGCACGACTATTTCCGCCATACCGGCCCCAGCCTTTCGCCCTTCAATGCATGGGCGCTGCTGAAGGGGCTGGAGACGCTGCCGCTGCGTGTGCGGCAGCAGACGGAAAGCGCAGGAAAGATCGCGGATTTCCTCGCAGGGCGGCCGGAAATCTCGCGCGTGATCTATCCGGGCAGGGACGATCATCCGCAGGCCGCCATCGTGAAGCAGCAGATGAGCGGCGGCTCGACGCTGATCTGCCTCGATCTCAAGAACGGCAAGAAGGACGCGTTCGCGCTTCAGAACGCCCTTGAGATCATCAAGATCTCCAACAATCTCGGAGACGCAAAAAGCCTGATCACCCATCCGGCGACGACCACGCACAAGAACCTGACGGACGAGGCGCGCGCCGAACTGGGCATTGGCGGCGGGACGCTGAGGCTTTCCGTCGGGCTGGAAGATGCCGACGACCTCATCGCGGATATCGGCGAGGCGCTGGACCGCCTGCGATAGGCACTTGCGGCGGGATGCACTATCACATTGCCACGCCCTGCTGATTCTTTTCGCTTACGGCCGAACGCTCGCATTGCTCGCTGGCCTCCGCGAGGCCATCTTTCGCTCACGGGCCGTAACGCAGCCTTACGGCTGCTGGCCCTTCGCGGGAGCGCCGAACGATCGGCGGCCCGCCCCTTCGACACGCTCAGGACGCGGGCTCGGCCCTCGGCCGGAAGGCAGGGGTATGCTTGACGATACCCCTCATCCGACCTCGCTTCGCTCGGCCACCTTCTCCCTCAAGGGGAGAAGGGAGTTCGCACTTAATCGTTGCCACGCCCTGCTGTTTCGCAGTCTGGCTACTTCAAAGAGCGCTCCTTGCGCGGCAAGGAGTAGTCGGGAAGCGGGGCACGAGGCCGTGCCTCTACTGATTGTATGTACGTGGCCGGTCTTCCGCGCCCCGCCGGCGTTCTTGCCCTGAAGGAGGACACGGCCGTTGCCGCTGGTCTCCATCAAGGCCCGGATCTGGGGGTTCATCACCCAGCCAGCGCGACCGCAGCGCTGACCGATCCGGCACCGCCGCCCTCCCTGATACCCGGTGCGCACCAGGTTCCCGTGAGGGCGATGGGGAGATTATGCGGGTGACGGCAAGCGCGTGGAAAGACCGGGACGATTTTTCTCGCGATCGGCAATGAAATCATCCGGTTGAGGCAAAAGCGTTTCCACGGGTAATCGGGTCGGTGTCACGCGCAACATAGCCTTCAACGTGAAGTCGGCGCGACAGACCTCCAGGCATATTCCATCGCGTGGCGGACGGTGGCTTCATCCGCCCGGTCGAGAACGACTCGCGTCCAGCCTTTCAAGCCCCACGATCCCTTGACCGGTTCGAACAGGCCGGGTGCGGTTTCCAGGAGCAACTTCTGCTGGTCAGGCGAGAGCTTCAGCACGGCGCGGCCGTCGGCTTCGCGCAACGTGGCGAATATCTTTCCGCGCAGACGGAAATCGGCGCTCTCGAAGTGGCTGGACTCGACCGCTTCCGGAAAGCTCAAGGCTATGGCGCGAAACTCGTCCTGCTGCATGGCACCTGTCCGCGTGGCTTCGGTCCCTTATATTGCCTTGCCAAGATCACAATCCGCAAGCAGATGTCCCGGGTAAAGTGACCCGCGTCACGATCGGAGCCACCTCATGTACAGCGCCGTTACGCGCAGCATTGCCGTCAATGTCGAGCCCTTCTATCTGGAGGAGCAATCCGAGCCGTCGGAAAATCGCTATGTCTGGGCCTACCGCATCACAATCGACAACCAGTCGGACGAATGGGTCAAGCTGCTCTCGCGCTACTGGCGGATCACGGACGGGGCGGGACGTGTCGAAGAAGTGAGCGGCGAAGGGGTGGTCGGGGACCAGCCGGAACTCGATCCGGGCGACAGCTACCAATATACGTCGGGATGCCCGCTCTCGACGCCATCGGGCTTCATGGTCGGGCGCTACACGATGCGCAACGGCAAGGGCGAAACGTTCGAGATCGACATTCCAGCCTTCTCCCTGGACTTGCCCGACACCACGCGAAGCCTGAACTGAGGAAAAAACCCAATGAATGACACGACGCTCGCGAAGGAAGGTGGCTGCCGGTGCGGTCGAGTGCGCCTGAAGGTGACGAAGCGACCGTTTCTGACCATGGCCTGTCATTGCACTGGATGCCAGAAGATGACTTCGAGCGCATTCTCGCTCAGCGCGGCGATCCCGTCAGACGGATTCGAGGTTACAAAAGGCGAGCCTGTTATCGGAGGGCTGCACGGAGCCTCCAGGCACTATTTCTGCGGCTGGTGCATGAGCTGGCTGTTCACCCGGCCGGAGGGCATCGACTGGTTCGTGAACCTGCGTCCAACAATGCTGGACGATGCGGCGTGGTCGACACCCTACATAGAGACGTGGACAAGCGAGAAGCTGCCGTGGGCGACGACCGCCGCGGTGCACAGCTACGACGAACTTCCGCCGATGGACGCCTATGAAGGGCTGATGAGCGCATTCGCAGACTGGCAAGGCGCCTGAATTGACCGACGGCGACTGCGGACGTCACGACCTGCCAAACAGTCTTCTCATGGAGCGCAGCGGGGCCGTCACTTTCCAGGACGTCGAACCCAGCAGCGCGGACTTGGCGGCTTCCAGCTCGTCGATACGGCGCAACGCGGAATCGATTTCGGCCCTGTCGGGCGGCAATCTCACTTCAGCGATTTGCGGCACGGGAGACGGCTGAACCGTGCCCTCCTGGACGGCGCCGGTCTCTATTGAAAGACGTCTTCCCTGGGGGCGTTTCTCGAAGACGACAACACTGTCATAGACGTTTATCGACGATGTCGAGCGGGAGAACCGGCTGTCCGGCAGGTCCGCGCAGTGAGCGGCATTGATGTCGTCAAGACGGTCCTTCACGAACTCCATGAAGCTTCCCGCACGCTTCAGCCCGCCGCCGTAGCGGTCCCAATAACAGGTGTGGGTGTCCTCGACGAGATAGACGCCATCGGGCGAAACGCGGTCATACAGATGCTCGAACGACGCGATCATGTCCTTCATGACATGACTGCCGTCGTCTATGACGATATCGATCAGCGGGTATCTTTCCAGAACGGTTTCAAGGAAGCGCGCGTCGCCCTGTTCGCCAATGAATATTTCGATACCTTCTTCCTCATGCTGCCTGCAATCGGGATTGATATCGATGCCCACGACGCGGGCTCCCTCGCCGAAATAGGCCTTCCACATCTGCAGCGAACCACCAGAGGCCACACCGATCTCGACCACCACCGGCTTTTTCGCCCGGAAGCGTTCAAGATGTCGCTCATAGATGTCGAAATAGTGCGTCCATTTGTGAACGCCCAGATTGCCGTGGTTGAGGAAATAGCGGTGGAGAAATCCGTCAGTCATGATCCCTCTGGTAGCATGGAAGACGGAAATCGTCCCCCCTCCCGATCGGGAAGGAGGACCATGGCACTCAGTTCGCGGCGAGGAATTCCGACGGCTCGAATTCATAGCTTTTCGAGCAGAATTCGCAGGCTACCGATATCTTTCCGTCTTCCGTCGACTCGACGATCTCCTCGGCGGAAAATCCTTCGAGAATGCCGCGAATGCGGTCATGCGAACAGGAGCATTCGTCGGCGACGGGCGCGCCTTCGAAGACACGGACGCCATGCTCGTGGAACAGGCGGTATAGCAGCCGCTCCGGCTCGATCGTCGGATCGATCAGTTCGCCGGGCTCGATGGTGCCGGCCAGCGCCTGCACCTCGCGCCAGGCATCATCCGCAAGGACCTCGACTTCAGGCGCGCCGTCGCCACCGGGAAGATCGCCCGAACGCATGCGCTCCGGCGATTCCGGCAGGAACTGCGCGATGAGGCCGCCCGCACGCCACACCTCGCCCTCGCCCGGACGCACCAGCTTGGCCACCTGCAGCCTGATCTCGGTCGGGATCTGCTCGGACTGGCGGAAGTAGGTGTGCGCGGCCTCCTGCAAGGTCGTGCCGTTCAGCTCGACGATGCCCTGATAGCGCTGGGTATAGGCGCCCTGGTCGATGGTGAGCGCCAGCACGCCATTGCCCAGAAGCGTCTCGCTCGACGTCTCGCCCGCGGCGACAAGCGCCTCCAGACGATCGGCGTCGAAGCGCGCATAGGCACGCAGCGATCCCGGCGTGGTGAAGTCGGCGACAAGCATGTCCACCGGCCCGTCGGTGCGGGTCTGGAGGATGAATTTGCCCTCGAACTTCAGCGACGAACCGAGCAGCACGGCGACCAGCGCGGCCTCGGCCAGAAGGCGCGCGACCGGTTCCGGATAGTCGTGCCGGCCAAGGATGGCATCCAGCAGCGGGCCAAGCACAACGATGCGGCCGCGCGCATCGAGCGGGCCGACCTCGTAGGGGATGACATGGTCCTCGCCGGCAAAGCCGAAATCGCCAAGTTTCCTGGTGTCGTCGTTCTGGTTGTTACTGGGCACGCTTGTGGTTTCCAACATGACACATCTCCAGCGCCGGCGAATGCCGCCGTCGTGGAAGCATGCGCACTACGCCCTTATTTTCCGGGATGCGGGTGAGATAGGCATCGCAGACCGCATCTTCAAGCCGCGCGCCATCAGGCCCCAAGGCACCAGGCGAGCACGGCCTTCTGCGCGTGCAGGCGGTTCTCGGCCTCGTCGAAGACGACCGAATTGGGCCCGTCGATCACCCCGTCGGTGACCTCCTCGCCACGGTGTGCCGGCAGGCAGTGCATGAACAGCGCGTCGGGCTTCGCCTTCGCCATCAGAGCCTCGTTGACCTGATACGCCCCGAAGACGTTGTGGCCGCGCGCGCGATGCTCCTGGTTCATCGAAACCCAGCAATCGGTGACCACGCAGTCGGCGCCGCTGACCGCCTCCTCCGCGGAATGGGTCATGTGCACCGAACCGCCATTGGCGCGTGCCCAGTCGACATACCGAGCCTGCGGTTCGCTGCCCTCTGGCGTGGCGATCCGCAGGTTGAAGGAGAAGCGCGCCGACGCCTCGAGCAGCGAATGCAGCACATTGTTGCCGTCGCCGCTCCACGCGATCGTCCTGCCGGCGACCGGGCCGCGATGCTCCTCGAAGGTAAGGATGTCGGCCATGAGCTGGCAGGGATGGGTGTCGTCGGTGAGGCCGTTGATGACAGGGACGCTGGCATGCTCGGTGAGTTCGAGCAGGCGGGCATGATCGGTCGTGCGGATCATGATGGCATCGACATAGCGCGACAGGACCTTCGCCGTATCCGCGATGGTCTCGGAACGGCCGAGCTGCATTTCCGTGCCGGTCAGCATGATGGTCTCGCCGCCGAGCTGGCGCATGCCGACATCGAAGGAAACGCGCGTGCGCGTCGAGGGCTTGTCGAAGATCATGGCAAGCACCTTGCCTTCCAGCGGCTTCGAACGCTCGCCGGCCTTCAGGCGCGCCTTGCGGGCGGCTGCGTCGTCCAGCATGCCGCGCAGCGTGGCGGCGGGAATAGCGGAAAGATCGGTGAAATGGCGAAGTTCTGACATGAATACGTTCCGGATCAATTCGACGCGGCGGCGGACAGCGCTTTCGCTGCGCCGCGAATGCGCTGCAGCCCCTCGCGGATGTCCTCGTCGGTCACGTTGAGCGCAGGGATGAGGCGCACGACATTGCCGCCTGCCGGGACCGCAAGAAGCTTCTGCTCGCGCAGCGCGGCATTGAAGCCTGCATTGGGAACCTTGCACTTCACGCCGAGCATCAGGCCGGTCCCGCGGATTTCCTCGATCACATCGGGAAACTCGTCGGCCACCGCTGCCAGCCCCTGCTTCAGAAGGAGCGACTTGCGGACCACCTCGTCGAGGAAACCGTCGGCGAGGATGACGTCGAGAACGGCGTTGCCGACCGCCATCGCGAGCGGATTGCCGCCGAAGGTGGTTCCGTGCACGCCGGGCACCATGCCCTTCGCCGCCTCCTCGGTGGCGAGGACCGCGGCCATTGGAAAACCGCCGCCAATACCCTTGGCGACCGCCATGATATCGGGCGTGACGCCGGCCCATTCATGCGCGAAGAACCGGCCGGTACGGCCGACGCCGCACTGTATCTCGTCGAAGATCAGCAGCAGGCCGCGCGCGTCGCACAATTCGCGCAGACGGCGTAGCGATTGCGCCGGGAACGGGCGAATGCCGCCCTCGCCCTGCACGGGCTCCAGCATGATGGCGGCCGTTTCCGGACCGATCGCCTTTTCCGCCGCGTCGATGTCGTCGAAGGGAACCTGGTCGAATCCGTCCGCCTTGGGGCCAAAGCCCTCCAGATATTTCGCCTGGCCGCCGGCGGCGATGGTGGCGAGCGTGCGACCGTGGAACGCACCCTCGAAAGTGATCGTGCGGAAGCGCTCGGGCTGGCCGTTGGCATAATGATAACGACGCGCGGTCTTGATGGCGCCCTCGATCGCCTCGGCACCGGAATTTGTGAAGAACACCTTGTCGGCGAAGGTGGCGGCTGCAAGTCGCTCGCCCAGCCGCTCCTGGCCGGGTATCCGGTAGAGGTTGGAAAGATGCCAGAGCTTGCCGGCCTGCTCGACCAGTGCGGAGACAAGATGCGGGTGCGTGTAGCCGAGCGAATTCACGGCAATGCCCGCACCGAAATCGAGATATCGCTCGCCACTTTCCGCAACCAGCCAGCTGCCCTCGCCCTTCTCAAAGGACAATGGCGAGCGTGCGTAGGTATCGAAAAGCGCCGAACCGCTCATTATATGTCACTCCGGGGCCGAGCCTTGGCCTCGCCGGCAACCGGCTTTGTCGCCCAGGCACACGGCCAAAAATCAAAAAAGCCGCCCAAGCGGCGGCCGACCGGGGCCATATTGTGGGTTTCGGCGGTGAAGTCAAGAAAACGCGCGTGCAAGGACGCGCCACAACCTTATCCCCGCTGGCCCGCATGTCAGGTCAGGCAAGTTGGGGAAAACCGAAAAAACCGATTCGTGTTGCATCCGGGACTCTTGTCACCGAGTCAGCCGATGGGCTAGTTTGGGAACAACAAACGACTACATCTCGTGCGGCAAAACTAATCCTCAGCGTATATGTGGTGTCGAGCCAGGCAAGCCCTGGGTGCCGATGGATTCCGGATTCCGCAAGAAGGACGACATGGAGCAAACAGCCATGAACTGGACGGACGAACGAGTAGAGCTTCTGCGTAAATTGTGGTCAGAGGGCCTTAGCGCCAGCCAGATCGCCGCGCAGCTCGGCTCGGTCACGCGCAACGCCGTCATCGGCAAGGTGCATCGCCTGAAGCTGTCGAGCCGCGGCCGAACGACGGCTGCGCCGACGCGACAGAAAAAGACCCCTTCGGCTGGCGGCAGCGTCACGAAAAGCGTGACCCGCAGTACGACGGTGACCCGTTCGGTCACGACGATCGGTGCAACCGCACTCCAGGCGCAGTTCGACGCCGAGCCGGTCGCTCGCTACCATGTCCGGCCGGTGGAGGATGTCGTGGTTCCGATCTCCCGGCGCCTGCAACTCGTGCAGCTCTCCGAGCGCACCTGCAAATGGCCCAACGGCGACCCGCTCAGCGAAGATTTTTCGTTTTGCGGCAACGACGCAGGCGACAACGGCCCATACTGCACCTATCACTCCCGCATTGCCTTCCAGCCGGCGGCGGAGAGGCGGCGCAGCCGCTGACATCCGCCAGCGGACATCATACTCCCTAGCCTCGCCACGCTAAAATGCGGGGCTTCGCGACATAGAAGCTCCTTGGCGTGGTGCAGGCGCCCTTTGGCTGCCTAGCGCCGCCCTCCCCGCACGCTCCCGTTCATCAGTCGATGACTAATCCAGTGCCCGCGCCCGGAGGGATTTGTCCTTTTGCGGGCGAGCGCAAGCAGGCGGACGCGTGCCTGTAGGCTCGACCATCGGAACGGACAGTCACATGTCCACTTTTCCAATCCCGCGTCACACCTCGCCAAGGCCCCTCACTTTTTCCACAATTCCGGCGCGCCCGGCCGGGCCGATACGCCCGCCCCAAAGACTTTTCCTAAAATAGTATTGATTCGCCAGTTCGCGATTAAAGATGATTTAAAACATAATTTTGTGTTTGTAAAATTTGATTTAAATACCGAAATATACTTACTTTCATAAGTGAAATTAACTACGTCAATAGTAAACAATTGATAAACTGTGGATAACAATGGCAAGAAAAGGAGGGTTAATAACGGGTAAAGGGGAGTATCAATGTCTTACTTATCCAAACGACTTGCCCTGGCCGCAGCAGCGGCTTCAGGGTTTCTTCTTTTGACAGGAATGGCTCAGGCAAACGTCAGGCTACCCACGACGTACACCTGCGAGGATACCGGCGAGATCGTCAAAGCAAACCCGCCCAGCATCGACGAGGCGCGGCGCGCTTGCGCTACCGACCCGGACCGGGAAAACAAGCCGGTAGCCCAGACAAAAAACAGCCGAGAAGAAGAAAGACAAACACAAGCACAAGCACAAGCATAAGCACAAGCACGGCAAGAAAGACTGGAAAGACAAGAAGCACGACAAGCATTGGGGCAAGAAAGGCCACAAGAAGGATAAGCACGGCTGGGGCAAGAAGGGTCACAAGAGCGACAAGCACGGCTGGGGCAAGAAGGGTCACAAGAGCGACAAACACGGCTGGGGCAAGAACGGTCACAAGAGCGACAAGCACGGCTGGGGCAAGAACGGTCACAAGAGCGACAAGCACGGCTGGGGCAAGAAGGGCCACGGCAAGGACTTCGGCAAGAAGGGTTCGCGCCACGGCAAGGACTTCGGCAAGAACGGCTCGCGCCACGGCAAGGACTTCGGCAAGAACGGCTCGCGCCACGGCAAGGACTTCGGCAAGAACGGCTCGCGCCACGGCAAGGACTTCGGCAATACCAACCGTCACAGCGGCTATCAGAATGGCCAGCACAGCAGGAACGGCCAGCAGACCGGTGGTCGCGAAGGTGGCCAGCAGTCCGGCGGCCGCGAAGGTGGCCAGCAGTCCGGCGGCCGCGAAGGTGGCCAGCAGTCCGGCGGTCGCGAAGGTGGCCAGCAGTCCGGCGGTCGCGAAGGTGGCCAGCAGTCCGGCGGTCGCGAAGGTGGCCAGCAGTCCGGCGGTGGCGAAGGTGGCCAGCAGTCCGGCGGTCGCGAAGGTGGCCAGCAGTCCGGTGGCCGCGAAGGTGGCCAGCAGTCCGGTGGCCAGCAGTCCGGTGGCCAGACGCAGCAGACCGGCGGTCAGCAGGGTGGCCGTCCGCGCGGCAACTGATCCGACCGTCTCGGCAACAAGACGAAAAAATCCGGCGCAGCTCGTAAGCTGCGCCGGATTTTTATTGTGTCAACCCGGTTGCAATGAAGTCCATGCCTGCGTCATTCTTTCGACAAGACAACTCCGTGGCTCTTGTCTTCCTTGGGACGCTCGATCGGCATCTGCTCGCCCTTGACCACGTAGTAGACAGTTTCGGCGATGTTGGTTGCGTGATCTCCGATGCGCTCGATGTTCTTCGCGCAAAAAAGCAGATGCGTGCAGGGCGTGATGTTTCGCGGATCCTCCATCATGTAAGTCAGGAGCTCGCGGAACAGCGACGTATACATCGCATCAATCTGATCGTCCCGATCGCGCATGAAGGCGAGACGATCGACAGAGCGAGACGCATAGACGTCGAGCACATCCTTGAGCTGCGTGAGTGCCAGCTCGGCCAGCGCCTGCAACCCGCGAAACAGGCTGAGCGGCTGGCGGCCCTCCGTCACAGCCACAACGCGCTTGGCAATGTTCTTGCCCAGGTCCCCTACCCGTTCCAGGTCCGCCGAAATGCGGATCGCACCGACAACTTCGCGCAGGTCGTCGGCCATAGGCTGCCGCCTCGCGATCAAGAGTATCGCCTTGTCGTCAACCTCACGCTGCGTCTCGTCGAGGAAGACGTCGTCCTCGATGACCTTGCGCGCCAGTCCGGCATCCGCGTTCACCAGTGCCAGGACGGACTGATCCACCATGCGCTCGGCATGTCCTCCCATCGCCGCGAGGCGATTGCGCAGATATTTAAGTTCCTCGTCATATGAGCGTACTATGTGCGTGTTCATTGCGATCCGGCGACTCACGTAGGGGCAACATGCATGGCTGTTGACCTTCCGTCATAGGGTAATCCGGTGACAGAAAAAAGAAACATAACCAGCAAGACCTCGCGCGCGCGGATTTCCGCCGGCGGCACACCTGCACTCGGCAAAGAGCGGTAACCGGTTTACCTGGCCGGCAGATGCACCGTGAAGGACGCTCCCTCGCCGACCTTCGACTTGATCGTCAGCCTTGCGTTGTGCCGCGTCAGTATGTGCTTGACAATGGACAGTCCGAGCCCCGTGCCCTTCTGGGCACGACTGTTGTCGACATCGACACGATAGAAGCGTTCGGTGACACGCGGAATGTGCTCCTCCGCTATGCCGGGCCCGAAGTCGCGAATGGTGACGGCCACCTCGGGCTCCGGCACTTCTGTCCGTTCTATCGACACCACGACGCGGCCGCCCGACTGACCATATTTGCAGGCGTTTTCCAGCAGGTTCTCAAAGACCTGAAACAATTCGTCCCGGTCCCCCCTCGCCACGATCGGCTCGTCGCCGAAGGTTCGCTCGATCACAACGCCCGACTCGGCAGCAAGCGGTGACAGTGAATCGATGACATTCTGGACGATCAGGCGCACGTCCACCGAAGCGCCGGGCGGGAGGTAGGGCTTCATCTCCAGTCGCGACAGCGACAACAGATCATCGATGAGGCGGGCCATGCGCTGCGTCTGGTTCTGCATGATCTGGAGGAACTGCTCGCGCGCCGCCGGGTCGTTCCTGGCCGGCCCACGCAGCGTTTCGACGAAGCCCGAAATCGATGCGAGCGGCGTACGCATCTCGTG
Organism: Rhizobiaceae bacterium; assembly: GCA_019635775.1. Taxonomy (GTDB): domain Bacteria; phylum Pseudomonadota; class Alphaproteobacteria; order Rhizobiales; family Rhizobiaceae; genus Mesorhizobium_K. Next base: position 120,272 of record JAHBYU010000011.1, read on the forward strand.
GCTGGCATTGGCGATGAAATCCGCGCGCATGCGATCGATTCGGCGCGCTTCACTCTGGTCCCTGAAGGCCATGACGAACAGGCCGCTTCCCTGCCCGATTGCGGAGAGAGTGACCCTGTACACGCGCTCGATCGGCACGCGCTCGGCATAATCGACCGTTTCCGCCTGAGAAGCGCCCGAGCGTATGTGCTCGATGGCCGCCTGCATCTCGGGCGCACGAAACTTCATCAGGATCGACAGACCAGGCGCCACGGCCCCGAACGCCACGCGGGCTGCGTCGTTCACCAGAACAGCCGTGCCGGCGGCATCGAAGACGACAAGCGGATCCACGACGGCCGCCGCGAGGCTCCGGGCGGACAGACCTTCCAGGCTGGCGCCATCCGCCGCAGCGGAACGGACCGCCCGCTCGCGCTGCGCGGGGCTGCGCGGCGACAGCGCGGCGACGAGGATCAGGAGAAGGCTGGCGGCCACAACGAGTACGGGATCGACGGAACCAAACCAGCCCACGGCGACAAGAAGCGTCATTGCGACAGCCAGCAGCCACCGGTTCAGGGCAAGCCGCCCTGCAACGGCGCCGAGCAGGCGGCGCGCATGTTCTTCCCGTGATTCCGACATCGCCACGACAAGCACCAATCGACGGCCATTTTTCACTCTGGACCGTTCTACAGGCACCCAATAGCATGCCTTTCATGACAGGAAAGGGGTCCGCCGCAATGGCAACTGCGAAAACCGAAGAACCCGTGAAGGCCACTGGCCCGCTCAAGATCAAGGTGGCAGGCGTGGAGCGCGTGTTCGACATAGACAATCCGCAACTGCCGGACTGGGTCGAGGACAACGACCTGAGCGCAGGCGGATACCCCTACGACAAGCGGATGAACAAGGACGAATACGCAGAGACGCTGGAACAACTGCAGGCCGAACTGGTGAAACTGCAGGCATGGCAGCAGACAACCGGCGAACGCGTGCTTATCCTCTTTGAGGGGCGCGACGCGGCGGGAAAAGGCGGCACGATCGGCCAGATGCGCTATTACATGAACCCGCGAACGGCCCGAAACGTGGCGCTGACGAAACCAACCGAAACAGAGCGCGGACAATGGTACTTCCAGCGCTACATCTACCACTTTCCGACGGCCGGCGAGTTCGTCACCTTCGACCGCTCCTGGTACAACAGGGGTGTCGTCGAGCCCGTCATGGGGTTCTGCACGCCCGAGCAGCACAAGAAGTTCCTGAAGGAGGCGCCGCGCTTCGAGAAGATGATCGTCAGCGAGGGCATCCGCTTCTTCAAGGTCTGGCTCAACCTCGGTCAGGAAACGCAGCTGAAACGCTTCCATGAAAGGCGGCACAGCCCGCTGACGAACTGGAAGTTTTCGCCGATGGACGTCGCCGGCATCACGCGCTGGGACGACTACACCAAGGCGCGCGACCTGATGATCAAGGAAACGCACACCGACTACGCGCCGTGGACCGTGGTACGCTCCAACGACAAGCGGCGCGCGAGGATCGAGACGATCCGCCATGTGCTGCTGGCGCTCGACTACACGGGGCGCGACCTCGACCTGATAGGCAAGCCCGACCCCAAAATCATCGGCACCGGGCCGAAGCAGCTTCTGGACTGAGCTAGCATCAGCCGCCTTTCAACTGGCGGGGGAGCGTCGCCCGCAACGGACGGTGCGGCGTCTTCTCCCACACATGCGGCGTGCGCCATAGCTGCCAGATCGCCCTCCACGCGGCCCATGACAGCATCATCCAGTACACCGGCGTGAACAGGACGATCTTCCAGAAGGCGAACTTCTCGCGCAGGTTGAGAACCTGCCAGCCAAGCAGCAGGAAGGACAAGTAGCCGCCGGCTACGCTCAAGAAGTCGATCGTCAGCAGCGCCGACTTCCATGTGGCGGTGGGCCGCTGGAGCGCGAAGTCGATCGCCAGCACCAGACCGGTGACAAGCAGGAACGGGTGGGCGAGCGCCGACAGGACCATGCCGGCAAACAGGATCTGGGCAACGAGAAACGGCCAGAAGCCAAGTTCGCGCAAAAGGACGCGCGGCGATCGCATGTGGACGAGCCAGGTCTTGGTCCACCCCTTGAACCACCGCGTACGCTGGGGCAACCAGTCGGACAGTTTCTCGGGCGCCGTCTCCCATGTCGGGCAGCGTGTGGTCTCGGTGCGATAGCCGAAGCGGGCAAGACGCATCCCGAGATCGGCATCTTCGGTGACGTTGTAGGGATCCCAGCCACCCACCTCATCAATCGCGGAACGGCGAAAATGATTGGACGTGCCGCCAAGCGGAACGGGAAAGCGCTTGCCCGACAGCCACGGAAGCATACCCCGGAAAAGCGCAGCGTATTCGAAGGCGAACATGCGCGCGAGCAGGCCCGCGCTCCTGTTGGCGATCTCCAGCGGCGCCTGCACGCAAGCCACATCAGGCGAAGAATCGCGCAGGACCTGCCAGGCATGCAGGAGCTGCCTGGGATGGGGATGGTCCTCCGCGTCATAAAGCGCGACGATTTCGCCGCCGGCCAGCGGCAGGGCATAGGAAAGCGCCTTGGGCTTGGTGCGCGGGCCTCCCTCCGGAACCTCGATCACCTCGAAATGCCGGGGCAGAGAGAGGGAACGCAGAGCATCCAGGGTTTCGCGGTCGTCCGCCTCGCAGACCAGCTTGATCTCAAGCTTGCTGCGTGGCCACTCCAGCCGCTCCAGCGCCACAACCAGTTCCGGCACCATATGCGCCTCCCTGTAGAGCGCGACCAGCAGGGAGTAGACGGGCATGTCGGCCGAAAAGGATGGCGGGGCCTTTTCACGCTTGCCGCCGATGGCCAAAAGGGCGGCGAAGCGAAGCCCGATACAGGCGAGAAAGAAGAAGGAAAACAGGATATGCAGCGCAAGCCATGAGCTACTCGGCACAAGCCACAAAAGCACGGGAAGGGCGACAAGCAGCGCGCCGACAATCGTGCCCTGCCAGGCATTCATGACGAAGCGGGCGGAAAGATACGGATAGCGGTCGAAAAGACCCGAAACCGCGCCGGCCAGAAGGTGGATGCGAAAGCGATCGAGGAGCGCGGCGCGAAGCGTCTTAGACGGAACGAGTTTCAGCCGGCGACCGATCGGCGCATTGTCGTCGATCCAGCGGCGCAGGCCGGCAATCCCCGATTCCGCGAATGGAACGAGGTAACCGATCGTGCCGTCTTCAGCGGCGAACCTGACAGGCCTCAAATCGGCCGCACCCTTCAGATGCAGCATCGCGAGTTCGTCCTGAATGATGAGCCTGGAAGGATCGACCCGCTCCATGGAGTCGAGATCCATTGAGGTCGCTACGGCGCGGCAGACCTGTTCCTCGCTGACTGTTCCCGAAGCCACAAGCTCGGCGATGAGGCCCGTCCCGTGGCGCTCGGAAAGCCGGGCACAATTCGCAACATCATCAGCCGCCAGCTTCAGCCGTGTCAGCACCGGCAACCAGGGCCGAAGCTTCGGGTACACAGCCGCGAGATGCGACAAGCCGTCAGCTTCACCCGATAACGGGGATGCTCCTTCAAACGGTCTTTCATGCGCTACGCCGTAGTCGCTCAGCAGCGGCATGCTGCCCTGAAGCACAAATTCACGCCGCCCGCCCCCAGATCAGCTTTCTGCGTGGTCGAATTTCCATCCACCCTGCAACGGAATACAACCTACAGTAAACAAAGATCAAGGCAAACGTTGCTGAAAGAGCTTCGACCTCAAGAAGGCCAAACATGCGCACCGGTCGGCCTGCCGCAACGTGGCTCTAGCCGCAGGATGACACGAACCGAGAAGAAAAAGGCGTGACGGATGGCGTTGCGCGTGAAGGCCGGACTATGCGGGATTGACAGGCCCTGTACGCAAGTGACGGGCCCGAGCCGGCCGCAGGCTATGCGACCAGCCGGGCGATCCTTGCAAGACGACGCAGTGTCGTCTCATCCTGAAGGGCCCTATGGAACAGCGAGATCTCCTCGTCGATCCTTTCGCAAAGCTGGCTGCCATCTCTCCGCAGAAGGCCACGTGTCTGGCGAAGCGCCTCGACCGGCTTGCGTGCGAGCTGGCGGGCTCGCTCGAACGTACGCCCTTCGGCACTGCCCTCAGCAAGCTCGGCAACCAGGCCGAGTTGCCTTGCCTCGGAAGCGGTGAACGTATCGCCGAGACAGAAAAAGCGGAACGCGGCGGGATGGCCCATGCGCTGGGGCGCAAGGATGCTGGTGGCAGCGTCCGGCACAAGACCGAGGTCGACGAATGGGACGCGGAACGTGCTGCGATCGGATGCTATGACCATGTCGCAATGGAAAAGGATGGTGCAGCCAACCCCCACCGCGTCGCCATCCACGCATGCAATGATAGGCTTGGGGAAAGTCGCCAGCCTGCGAAACATGCCTGTGACCGCATCGATCAAGCCGGCATGCTTGGTGGCGTCGAGAAATTCGGAGAGGTCGCCGCCGAGACAGAAACAACCGGCAAGGCCACGCAAGACGACCACGCGCACCTGATCGTCGTCGGCTGCCTCGCCCAGCGTGGCTGCCAGCCGATCGTAGGCCTTGCGGTCGAGCAACGGCCGGCCGTCATCGGCTGCAACCGTTATCGTCATTATGTGGTTGCGAAATTCGCTGTGCGCCCGGAAGCCGCCCAACGCAGTTCCGTCGGAAATGCCCTGCCCAATCGTCATGATGCCTGCCGCTGGCCCAGAAGTTCGGGATAGCCTCGCGAGAGAACAGGCGCATGATGGGCACGCCTTTCGCGCACCACCTCCAGCGTCTTTTCGTTGAAGGTCAGCAACGTGGCCACGACCTGCTGGCGGCCATAGGTGCGCTGATAGCCAAGCGGACGCGCCAGGAAGTGGAGTTGCAACGCACGCAGAACCCACATCGGCTCGAATTCGATGATGACCTGGTTGACCCCGCGCGGCAGGCCCCATTCTACGAAACCCGCTATCAGTTCCGTGCCCACGGTCGATACACCACGACGACCATCCCTGTAGTTGGCGGCGACGGCATAGCGCGTCAGTTCCCATACATTCGGACCTGAAGGCGGATCGCCTACGAACAGGTCGGTCAGGACCTCGGTCAGCAGATGCGGGCGCGTGGTCGGCAGCATCCGCTGGTAGCCCGCCAGTTCGCCATTGCGAATGACGATATGATGCACTGCCTCGTCGTGATCGAACTGATCTATCTCCAGACCATCATCGCGATAAAGATCCGACCAGCCCATCTCCTGCACGAAGATGCTGTGGCGCAGCCGGTGAACTGCCTCCCAGAGATCCGGCCTGTCCATCAGTTCTTCTGTAGTAAGCGCGTAAAGCACGAAAGTCTCCTTGATGTCTCAAGGCAGACTAGGAAATCCTTCCCTTAAAGAGGCTTACATGAACATTTAGGAATGTAACGATCTCTACTATTTCTTTCAAATCCGGGAGTTCCGGGTCAGATATATCCGCGCCTGATCGCCTCCGCGACCGCCTGAACACGGTTCACCGCGCCAAGCTTCGTCTTGGCGTTCAGGAGGTGCTTCTCGGAGGTGTGTTCCGATATGCCCAGTATCTGGGAAATCTCCCATTCCGATTTGCCGGCCGCTGCCCATTTCAGGCACTCGCGCTCACGCGGCGTCAACTCGACATGATCGATCGTCTTGACTGCGCCGGTATGCAACTGCATGGCTCGACCGATCGCAAAGGTCGAGACCAGCGATATCATGCCGAACTCGAGGCCGGACATCTCGACCTGCTCGCCGCCAAGCGAAACCATCACGATGCGGCCGTCAACGGTGACGAGCGGAAAGGCGAGACCATCCTTGAGCTTGAATTCACCGGCGTCGCCCATCACGATTTCACCGTCGCGATCAGGCTTGATCTCCTGTGCTGCCTCACGCCACTGAAAGGGCGCCTGCAACTGCTTCATGCGGCTGACGACAGGATCGTGGTCGACGTAGTTGCGCGCGACATACCGCTCCAGCCACTCTCCCGGCCAGTCGCAGAGCAGCACGTGATCCTTCTGCTTTCCGCCGGGCGTCCCGGGCTGAGGAACCGTGCCCGCCATAAGGGCCGTCAAGCCAAAGGCTGACGTGACTTCCAGCAACTTCTGACACACGGCGTCGGGCGTATCCGCATCCTGCAGAGCCTTTATATATGCCAACGTCCTGTCGAAGTGTCCCATCGCAACATCCACCCATGTTGCCGCAATCAGCAAAACGCATCGTAACGGTTCGGACCCCGCACTACCATGAACCTTTGATTGCAATATAGCACATTCGGCTGCTGCGCGGTAGAAACCTTCCCCGTTGGTCCAGCGGGACATGGTCACGCGGGGGCCTGATCACCGCAGAAAGAGCTCCCGCCGGGGGATCGGTGCCGGAAAGCCTTTTGCCGGAAGCCAGTTTGGGAGTAAAGGCGTCAAGACGTTTCGATCCGGAGAGAAACCGTACCGCATGACCCTTCGCGCGCTGATTTTTGCCCTTGCGGCAGTCATGTCGCTTTCCGGCGTCTCGCAGGCCGTCGAGTCGCCCGCGCCGATGTTCTGGGATGTCAAGGAAAGGCTTCCAAAGCCAGACCTCAGCGCCGTGCCGCGCATCCGCTTCCTGACGACAACGGATTTTCCGCCCTTCAACTATCTCGACCGCGAGGAGCGCCTGTCGGGTTTCCACATCGATCTGGTGAGAGCGATTTGCGATGAGCTCGGCGTCAGCGAGAAATGCGAGATACAGGCGGTACCGTGGGAACAGATAGGGGATGCGCTGCAAAGGGGACGCGGCGAAGCGATTATCGCGGGCGTTGCCATCACGCAGGAAGCGCGCGAGCAATACGCCTTCTCGCGCTCATATCTCCAGTTCCCCGCCCGCTTCATGATGCCCAAGACCAGCGCCAAGACGGAGCCGATCTACGCGAAAATTGCCGGTGAGCGCATAGGCGTGATCGCCGATTCCGGACATGAGAAGATGCTGCGCGCCTATTTCCCCGACGTGAAGGTGGTGACCTACTCGCGACAGGAGTGGATGTACGCGGACCTGAAGGCAGGCAAGATCGCCGGAGCGTTCGGAGACGGCATGCGGTTCGCCTTCTGGCTGGCAGGCTCGGATGCAAGCGGCTGCTGCAGATTTGCCGGTGGCCCCTATCTCGCGCCGGAATATCTCGGCTACGGCCTTGCGATCGCTGCCAATGCGGACAACGCTGCCCTTGCATCGGCCTTCGACTACGCGCTGCAGCAAATCTCCCTCAAGGGCCGGTTTGCCGAACTCTACCTCCGTTACTTTCCGGTCAGTTTTTACTGAGATTCAGGTAAGGCTGCGGTGACGCGCCTTGCTGGCTCTCTCGATCGCAGCGACCGTCAGCGGATCGACCGCCAGTTCCTGCCGCAGCAACTGCAGGATACGAAGTTCCTCCATGCGCATTTCAAGATCGACCGCCGCGACCTCGAAGGCAGCGGCATAGGCTGTCTCGTGGAGATGCAGCGGGATGGCCGCCTGCGAAAGCCGGATCACCTTGACCAGTCCGCCATCCTCGTGGAGCAGCTCCTGGCACTTCTGTGCGACCTTGACGAGCTTTTCCTCGTCGAAATCCTCGAAGATTGGCCAGGTGCGAACGACTTCGCCTATCCGCGCAAGCTCAACATTGGTCATGTCACGATCAGCAGCCGACGTGACGACCATCAGGTAAATGAGCGCCTCGTGCGCGGTGGGCTTCCTCTTCGTCATGCGTTTTCCCTCGTTGAGGACACGAATCTAGGAAGCCTGCTTTCCCGCCGCAATCAAAAAGACCGGAATCGTTGACGTAATCACTGAGGTTCCATAGAGCATGCCGGCTAGCCGGTTGCGACCGGCAAAGCATCGGGACAACAGCATCGGACGTCACACATGGCCGCCACAGCCAGCATCGACCTCAACCCGGAAATGCTAGCGGCAGCGGCCGAGAGCAAGGCGTGGCCGTTCGAGGAAGCCAGGAAAATCGTCGATCGCTACAAGGGGCGCGACTTTCCCGAAACGGTGCTGTTCGAGACCGGCTACGGGCCATCCGGCCTGCCGCATATCGGCACGTTCGGCGAAGTGGCGCGGACGACCATGGTTCGTCACGCCTTCCGCGTGCTGACACGAGACAAGGTTGCGACGCGCCTGCTTTGCTTCTCCGACGATATGGACGGGATGCGAAAGATCCCCGACAACGTGCCGGACCCCGAATTCCTGAAGCCCTACCTCCATATGCCGCTGACCTCGGTACCAAACCCGTTCGGCGGCGACTACGAAAGCTTCGGGCATCACAACAACGCGATGCTCCGGCGCTTTCTGGACACGTTCGGCTTCGACTACGAGTTCGCCAGCGCGACGGACTACTACAAGTCCGGCCGGTTCGACGCGATGCTGCTGAAGGCGGCGGAAAAGTACGACGCGATCATGAAGGTGATGCTGCCGACGCTGGGTGAGGAGCGGCAGGCGACGTACAGCCCTTTCCTGCCGATCTCACCCAAGACCGGCCGCGTGCTCTACGTGCCGATGAAGAAGGTGGACGCCGCTGCCGGCACGATCACCTTCGACGACGAGGACGGCGAGGAGACGACGCTCGAGGTCACCGGCGGGCGGGTCAAGCTGCAGTGGAAGCCGGACTTCGGAATGCGCTGGGCCGCGCTGGACGTCGATTTCGAGATGTTCGGAAAGGACCACCAGACCAATTCCGTCATCTACGACAAGATCTGCGCGATCCTCGGGGGCAAGCCGCCCGAACACTTCGTCTACGAGCTGTTCCTCGACGAGGTGGGCCAGAAGATATCCAAGTCAAAGGGCAACGGCCTGACCATCGACGAGTGGCTGACCTATGCGCCGACCGAGAGCCTCGGGCTCTACATGTTCCAGCGGCCAAGGCAGGCCAAGAAGCTGTATTTCGACGTCATTCCCAAGGCGGTGGACGAGTATTATTCCTTCCTGTCAGCCTATCCGCGGCAGGACTGGAAGGAACGGCTGGGCAACCCTGTCTGGCACATGCATGACGGCAATCCGCCAGCAATCCACCTGCCGGTGACGTTCGCGCTTCTGCTCAACCTCGTCAGCGCCTCAAACGCGCATGACAAGAGCGTGCTGTGGGGCTTCATCTCGCGCCATGTCGAGGGCGTTACGCCTCAGACACATCCGGAACTCGATCGCCTGACGGACTACGCCATTCGGTACTTCGACGACTTCGTGAAGCCTACCAAGGTTTTCCGCGCGCCCGACGAGGTGGAAAAGCAGGCGCTGGCAGGGCTCTCGCAGGCGCTGGGCGAATTGCCGGAAAACGCCGACGGAGAGGCGATCCAGAACGCCGCCCTGAATGTGGCGCGCCGCATCGAACGCTATCAGGATCACGCCAAGAAGAGCCCGGAAGGCGGACCGGGCGTCTCGGTCGTATTCTTCCAGATGATCTACCAGGTGCTGATCGGCCAGGAGCGCGGCCCGCGTTTCGGCTCGTTCGCCGCGCTCTATGGCATTGCGGAGACACGCACGCTAATCGAAAAGGCGTTGACCGGCCAACTGGCCGCGTAAACTCAGGGCGGAGGCGGCGCTGGGGGGAATGCTCCGCCAACGGTCGCCGAGGGCTGGGGGTCGATACCTTCCTCTGTCATGACGGGCTGCATCTCGATGCCCGTGCTCGTCGGCGCATCGGGAACATCCGGTACGGCGGACGTGTCGGGAGGACCGGCGAAAATACCCATCTTCGCCTCGCGCGCCTTTTCCTCGGCCTGCACATAAGGGCCGTCAGGGTCGGCGAACGCCCAGCCATGCGAGACCAGCCATGCGCCTACGTCCTGTTTGGCAAGGCGGCAGCGGGCACGGGTGACATCCCTTTCCTCATCGGGCATCCGGCACACCAGCGCGCGACCCCGCAACCATGCCCTGAAAGCGGAACGGGCCCTGACGCCGCAGGGCCACGTCGCGCCCTCATAGGTGCAGCTTTCCTCGGCGGGAATGCTCCTGACGCCAGAAATGGCGATGACATGATCGCCCGACTGGAAAACCGCCGACTCCAAAGCGACCGGCCTGAACAGCGGCTTGCCGGCCCATGTGTTGATGGTCTCCGGCGGCGCAGGCGGCAAGGCCAGCCCTAGCTCGCTCAGCGGCTCGCGCGGCGCCTCGCGCTGCAGTTCCTCGCCTGCGAGTTCAGGGGGCGCAACGACACTCGGTTCCACCATGCGGGAGGCGGCGGTCTGCCCCGGCTCCATCGAACGTGGAAGGGTTGCCACCGCTTCTTCCGCGGCATTCGCGACCGGACTATCGATCGATGGCGCATCCGGAACCTCTGGAAGCAGCGGGGTGTCCTGCGGCGCGACGACAGCCTCGGACTGCTGCCCGTCCTGCGGATCGAAGAAGTCCGGCGGCAGGTCCTCGGCGGCGAAGTCGTAGCTCGACGGCTGATCGACCGGCTGCTTTCCGGACAGCATGTGGCCGCCGGCCAGCACCAGAAATGCGGATAGCGCCAGCGCGAGCGCCGGCGCAAGAACCTTTTGAAGCACCTGCCGGCCTACTGGCTCGCCCATACGATGCGCGCCAGCCACTCGATCTCGCTGGCGGCGAGACTGCGATGGGGGTGATCCGGATTGAGCGACAGAAGTTCGACTACGGTCGCAGTGCGTCTGTCGAGCACCTTGGCCATGACCTCGCCAGAAGTGGTCTTGACCACAACGCGGTCGCCCTTGCGCAAAGGCGCGCTGGGCTGCACGACCAGCATGTCACCGTGACGGTAGAGCGGCAACATGGAATCGCCCTGCACCTGAAGTGCATAAGAGCCTTCACCGGCCGCGGCCGGCAACTCGATGAGATCCCAGCCATGCCCCGATGGAAAGCCTGCGTCGTCGAAAAACCCGCCCGCGCCCGCCTGCGCGAAACCAATGAACGGTACAGTGGAGGTCCCCTGCGGGCGAGAAGAGCTTGCCGGAAGCTTGCGGTCATCCAGAAGCGCGAAGAACTCGTCCACGGACGAATTCGTCGCCTCGATGATCTTGGCGAGTGACTCGGTCGAAGGCCAGCGCGGCCTGCCATCGGCCGACTGCCGCTTGGACCTGTTGAAGGCGGTTGAGTCCAGACCCGCGCGCTTGGCCAGGCCCGATGCGGAGAGAGAGTAACGTGCGGCAAGAGCGTCTATCGCCGCCCAGACGCGCTCATGCGAGAGCATGGCCCGCCTCCTTTGAGAAGGAAAAAATACCTTTTTGTTGTAGGACCAACAGGTGCGCTTGTCCAGCATCAAAGAGATTTGGAAGCATTCATGACGCCTGATTGGCCAATGTATTGTCGCGCAAGCGAACGAAGGCCGGCGTGAGAGGTCATGAATTTCTTTTCCGCTTCGCTCGGAGCGCGCGCGACCGCATCGTAGCCAAGTTCGCGCAGCACATCGCCCATCGGAACGAAACGACGGCCGGCACGGTCGTAGACGCCTGCCGTCGTCAGCACCAGCGCCGCGACCTCGCCGTTTTCGTGGACAAAGCGATGCTGGCCGAGCACCTGCGTGCCGTCCCACGTCTCGATGGTGGAGACGACCTCAAAGCGCTGCCAGAGCCTGACCTCGCGCACGAAAGCCGTTTGTACGCCGCCCAGCATCGGCGCCCAGTTGTTCCTTCGCATCAGCGCGAAGAGGCCCGAGCGGAAGAACAGATCGATGCGGCCGACATCGGCCAGCATCAGATAGCGCGCATTGTTCAGATGCCAGTTGAAATCGATGTCGGTCGGCAAGCAGCGGAAGGACAGACTGCTTTCCTCGCCCGGTGTATAGGAACCGCGGCTTTTCGTCGTCGCGGCCATGCGGGCAAAGCGCAGCCAAACATACATGCCTTCAGTTCCCCGCGTCCGACGCCTGCCGCACTGTCCTCAACAAACGCCTGCTATGCCGCTTCGCGCGCTTCCCGGTCGTAAGGGTCGAAGCGCTGGTAGAAGGTTTCGCCGTTGGCTGCCATGTCGAGCAGAAGCTTCGGCGGCTTGAACCCAACGCCATACTTTTTCTGCAAAGCCTTGGCTTGTGCGACGAACTCCTTCGCGCCGATGCCGTCGATATAGGACAGCGCGCCGCCGGTGAAGGGCGCAAAGCCGAACGCCAGGATGGAGCCGACATCGGCCTCGCGCGGGTCGGTGACGATGCCCTCTTCCATCACGCGCGCGGCCTCAAGCGCGATGATGTAGAGAAAGCGCTTCTGCAATTCGTCGTAGTCGACATCCTCGGCCCGCTTCTGCGGGTAAAGGTCGGCAAGGCCCGGCCAGAGCTTCTTCTTCGCCGGCTTGGCCGGATAATCGTAGAACCCCTTGCCGTTCTTGCGTCCGAAACGGCCGTGCTTGTCGACCAGCGTATCAATCAGCTTCATCTGCTCCGGATCGACGGCCTTCTCGCCGAGGTCGCGGATGGTCTGCTTCATGATCTTCTGCGCGAGATCGATGGCCACCTCGTCGGCAAGTGCGAGCGGGCCGACCGGCATCCCGGCCTGACGGGCGGCATTCTCGATCATCGGCGCAGGCACCCCGTCGATCAGCATCCGGTAGGCTTCGGACATGTAGCGCAGAACGCAGCGGTTGACGTAGAAGCCACGCGTGTCGTTGACCACGACCGGCGTCTTCCTGATGGCGCGGACATAATCCATCGCCACCGCCAGCGCCTTCTCTCCGGTCTTCTTGCCCTTGATCACCTCGACCAGCATCATGCGGTCGACCGGCGAGAAGAAATGAATGCCGATGAAGTTCTTCGGCCGCACCGAATTCTTCGCCAGCGCGGTGATCGGGATCGTGGACGTGTTCGAGGCAAAGATGGCGGAAGACTTGAGGGTGGCCTCCGCCCTTTCAGTCGCAGTCTTCTTCACTGCGGAATCCTCGAACACCGCCTCGATCACGAGGTCGGCACCTTCAAGATCGGCGTAGTCGACCGACGGCGTGATGAGCGAGAGAAGCCTTTCCTTGTCCTCCGGCTTCGCCCTGCCCTTCTTGACCGCGTCCGAAATCAGATTGTCGGAATGCGCCTTGCCCTTCTCGGCGGACTCCATGTCGCGGTCGATCAGCACGACCGGGATGCCGGCCTTGGCGGTGACATAGGCGATGCCGGCACCCATGAAGCCGGCGCCGATGACGCCGATCTTCCTGAACTTCGTTTCCGGCATGTCGGCCGGACGGCGCGCGCCCTTGTTCAGTTCCTGCAAGGAGACGAAGAGCGAGCGGATCATCGCCGCTGCTTCCCTGGTCTGCATGATCTCGGTGAAGTAGCGCTGCTCTATGCGAAGCGCGGTGTCGAAGGGCACCAGCAAGCCCTCGTAGACGCATTTCAGGATGGCTGTCGCGGCAGGATAGTTGCCATATGTCTCGCGGCGCAGGATGGCGATGGCCGGCGGCCAGAGATTGGCGCCCGCCGCAGAATAGATCGGACCGCCCGGTAACTTGAAGCCCTTCTCATCCCACGGCTGAACCGGCTTGAGGCCGTTCCTGATCATCGCCCTGGCGGTGTCGATCAGCTTTTCCGGTTCGGCGATCTCGTGGATCAGGCCCATTGCCTTGGCCTTCTTCGGCGTCAGGTTCTGCCCGGAGGTCAGCATCTGCAGGGCCTGCTGCTGGTCGGTCAGCCGAGGCACTCGCTGGGTGCCGCCGGCACCGGGGAATATGCCTACCTTCACCTCCGGCAGCGCCATCTTCACATGGTCCGCGTCGGCCGCAACGCGGCCGTGACAGGCAAGCGACAGTTCGAATGCTCCACCCATACAGGTGCCGTTGATCGCCGAGACCCAAGGCTTGCCGCAGGTCTCGAGCTTGCGCCAAAGCCAGCTCATGCGGCCGGCCCCCTCGAACAGGAGTTTCGTCGCGCGGTCCGGATCCTTCGCCTTCTCGGCGTGGAATATGCCGAGCATCTTCTGGAGCATGCCGAGATCCGCGCCGCCGGAGAATGTCTCCTTGCCGGAGGTGAAGACAGCGCCCTTGACGGAAGCATCCGCCACGACCGCGTCGATGATCGCGTCGATCTCGTTCATCACCTCCTCGGTGAAGACATTCATCGACCGGTCGGGCATGTCCCATGTGACGAGTGCGATGCCATCGGCGTCGGTTTCGACGGTGAAGTTCTTGTAGGTCATGTCGCTTTCCTCCGTCGAAATCAAACGCGCTCGATGATGGTCGCGGTGCCCATGCCCGCGCCGATGCAAAGCGTCACAAGAGCGGTGTTGAGGTCGCGCCGCTCAAGCTCATCCAGCACGGTTCCAAAAATCATCGCGCCTGTCGCGCCCAATGGATGGCCCATGGCGATCGCGCCGCCGTTGACGTTGATGCGATCCTGCGGAATGTCGAAGGCCTGGATGTAGCGCAGAACGACGGAAGCGAACGCCTCGTTCAGTTCGAACAGATCGATGTCGGAAAGCCTCATCCTGGCGCGCTTCAACAGCTTTTCCGTTACGTCGACCGGACCGGTCAGCATCAGCACGGGCTCGGAGCCGATGTTGGCAAAGGCGCGGATGCGCGCGCGCGGCTTCAGGCCCATCATCTTGCCGCCCTTCTTCGAGCCAAGCAGGACACCTGCAGCGCCATCCACTATGCCGGAAGAATTGCCGGCGTGATGGACGTGAATGACCTCCTCGATCTCGGGATGCTTCTGCACCGCCACCGCATCGAAACCACCCATTTCGCCGGGCATGACGAAGGAGGGGTTGAGCTGGCCAAGCGCCTGCATGTCGGTGCCCGGCCGCATGTGCTCGTCCCGGTCGAGGATGGTCAGCCCGTTCTGGTCCCTGATCGGGATCACCGAGTTCTTGAAGTAACCCTTGTCCCACGCGTTCGCCGCGCGCTTCTGACTCTCGACGGCATAGGCGTCCACGTCATCGCGCGAGAAACCGTATTTCGTCGCGATGAGGTCGGCGGAGATGCCCTGGGGAACGAACCAGCCAGGCAGGCCGACCGAGGGGTCCATGAACCATGCCCCGCCCGACATGCCCATGCCGACGCGGCTCATCGATTCCACACCGCCGGCTATGACGATGTCGTCCGCTCCTTGCGCGATCTTGGCCGCCCCGAAATTGATGGCATCGAGGCCGGATGCGCAGAAGCGCGAAATCTGCATCCCCGGCGCCCTGTCGTCATACCCCGCCTCGAAGGCAGCCGAACGGGGGATGACCGCGCCCGCCTCGCCGACCGGATCGACGCAACCAAAGATGATGTCGTCGACAGTCGCGGTATCGAGCCCGTTGCGATCGCGCAGCGCTTCCAGCACCTTAGCGCCAAGCCGCACCGCCGGCACCTCGTGCAGGGCGCCATCCTTCTTGCCGCGGCCGCGCGGCGTGCGCACGGCATCATAGACATAGGCTTCGGCCATCTTCGTCTCCTAGCTTTCTCCGACGCGGCTCAAAGCGTGCGCGCGATCAGGAGTTTCATGATCTCGTTCGTACCGCCATAGATGCGCTGCACGCGCGCGTCTCGGAACATGCGCGCGATCGGATACTCCGTCATATAGCCGTAACCACCGAAAAGTTGCAGGCACTGGTCCACAACCTTTCCCTGCAGGTCGGACAGCCAGTATTTCGCCATCGAGGCCGTGGCGGGATCAAGGCCGCCGGCGACATGGCGCGCCACGCAATCGTCGTGAAAGACGCGGCCGATGGTGGCCTCCGTCTTCAACTCGGCCAGCGTGAACTGGGTGTTCTGGAATTCGATGAGCTTCTGGCCGAACGCCTTGCGATCCTTGACGTATTCGATGGTGGCGGCAAGCGCCCGCTCGATC
The DNA here is from genome assembly GCA_019635775.1 of Rhizobiaceae bacterium. GTDB lineage: Bacteria > Pseudomonadota > Alphaproteobacteria > Rhizobiales > Rhizobiaceae > Mesorhizobium_K. The sequence continues at coordinate 135,945 of JAHBYU010000011.1, forward strand.
ATTGCGATCGACTGCGTGCCGATCAGCAGACGCTCCTGCGGAAGCTGCTGCATGAGCTGGACGAATCCCTGCCCTTCCTCGGGTCCGAGGAGGGCAGAAGCCGGCACGCTGACGTCGTTGAAGAACAGCTCCGACGTGTCGTTGGCCTTCATGCCGATCTTTTCGAGATTGCGACCGCGCTGGAACCCCTCGACCTCATCCGTCTCGACGACGAACAGGGACGTTCCCTTAGCGCCCCTGTCGGGATCGGTCTTGGTGACGACGATGACCAGATTGGCCAGCTGGCCGTTCGTTATGAAGGTCTTTGAGCCGTTGATACGGTAGCGGTTGCCGTCCTTTTCGGCGCGCGTGCGGATGCCCTGCAGGTCTGATCCCGCGCCTGGCTCAGTCATGGCGATCGCGCCGATCAGTTCGCCGGTCGCGAGTTTCGGCAGCCATTTGCGCTTCTGCTCCTCCGAGCCGTAGTGAAGGATGTAGGGCGCCACGATGGCGTTGTGGAGCGCGATGCCGAAACCATCCATGCCGACATGCCCGATCGCCTCGATGATCGCCGCCTCATGCGCGTAGGAGCCGCCGGCGCCTCCATATTCCTCCGGCATGGAAGCACACAGAAGGCCGGCCGCGCCTGCCTTTTCCCAGCATGAGCGATCAACAACACCGTTCTTCTCGAACCCTTCGTATCCGGGCAGGATCTCATCCGACATGAAATGGTTCGCCATGTCGTAGAGCATGACGACATCCTCGCCACGCCATGCGGGCGTGGGGACATCGAGAATCGAAGCAGGGGCTGTCAAAACGCCTCCGCAGGCAACGCCATCATCGTGCCAGCGCCCGTCGAGATGCGGGCAAGGTGCACAGCCGTCTCGGGCATCACACGCTCCATAAAGAAACGGCCGGTGACGATCTTGGTCTCGTAGAACGACGCGCCTTGACCGGCGTCCGCAGCCAGCCTGTCCTGCGCGGCCTTCACCATCTGGCCCCACATGTAGCCCATCGCCACGAGGCCAAAGAGATGAAGGTAGTCGGTAGAGGCGGCACCTGCATTGTCGGGTTTCGCCATCGCGTTCTGCACCAGCCACATCGTCGCGGCCTGAAGGTCGTTCAGCCCTTTCTTCAGCGCCTTGGTGAAGGGCGCCATTTTCTCGTCGGAACGGTTCGCCTCGCAGAAATCACCGACATCCTTGAAGAAGGCCTGCACGGCACGTCCGCCATGAGCAGGCAGCTTGCGTCCGACAAGGTCGAGCGCCTGGATGCCGTTTGCGCCTTCATAGATCATGGCGATGCGCGCATCGCGCACATACTGGCTCATCCCGTTCTCTTCGATATAGCCATGCCCGCCGAAGACCTGCTGCGCCATGACGGCATGCTCGAACCCCATGTCTGTTAGCATGCCCTTGACCACAGGCGTCATCAGCCCGAGCAGGTCGTCGGCCGCCTGGCGGTCCTTCTCATCGGGCGAGCGATGGGCAATGTCCGATTTCAATGCAGTCCAGAGCGCAAGCGCACGGCCGGCCTCGTTGACTGACTTCATCGTCATCAGGATGCGTCGTATATCGGGATGGACGATGATCGGGTCGGCCTTCTTCTCCGGTTCCTTAGGCCCCGAAAGCGAGCGTCCCTGGAGGCGCTCTTTGGCGTAGGCGACAGCACCCTGATAGGCCGCCTCGCCCATCGCCAACCCCTGGAGACCGACACCGAGACGCGCCTCGTTCATCATCGTGAACATCGCCTTCAGGCCGCCATTTGCCTCACCGAGCAGCCAGCCGGTCGCGCCATCATAGTTCATGACGCAGGTCGCGTTGCCGTGGATGCCCATCTTCTCCTCCAGCGAACCGCAGGAGACCGCATTGCGCTCGCCCGGATTGCCCGAGCCGTCGAGCAGGAATTTCGGCACGATGAAGAGCGAGATGCCCTTGGTGCCTTCCGGCGCGCCCTCTATGCGGGCGAGAACCAGATGAACGATGTTCTCCGCCATGTCGTGTTCGCCGGCGGAAATGAAAATCTTCTGACCTGAAATCCGGTGGGACCCGTCCTCGGCGGGCACTGCCTTGGTGCGCAGCAGGCCAAGGTCGGTTCCTGCATGCGGCTCGGTCAGGTTCATGGTGCCCGTCCACGTGCCGTCCACCATCTTCGGCAGCCACATGGCTTTCTGCTCGTCGCTGCCGTGGGCGACGATCGCGGCGATCGCACCTTGCGTAAGGCCAGCATACATCAGCAGGGCCATATTGCCGGATATCATGTACTCCGACACTGCCGTGTGAACTGCATAGGGCAGGCCCTGCCCGCCAAACTCGACCGGCGCCGCCAGCCCGAGCCAGCCCCCCTGCCGATATTCGTCGAAGGCCTCACGAAAACCTTTCGGCGTCGTCACCGAACTGTCTTCGTGACGTGTGCACCCTTCCAGATCGCCGGCGCGGTTGGTCGGCTGGATCACGTTTTCGGTGAGTTTCGCGCTCTCGCCCAAGATGGCTTCCAGGATGTCGGGGGAGGCATCGGAAAAACCCGGGAGGTTGGAGTAGCGCTCGTAGCCCAGGACTTCGTTGAGCACGAAAAGCGTGTCGCGCACGGGGGCCGTATAGGTCGGCATTCATTTTCTCCAGGCGTCGTTGCGGCAGCGGACGACAGGAGAACCCTAGCCCGCCGCGCCGGGTACGTCATCCTAAAATATTGACGTTTACGCAAACGTCAATATTGCGCCGGCTGCGTGCTTGCGTCGCACGACAACAAAAAAGCCGGTGACGCGAGCCACCGGCTTTTTTGTTGGAACTCAAGAGCGACCAGGGTCGCTCGGGCTGGAGTCAGCTGGCCACCGCTGTGGGCAACCTCTCCGCAAGCTGGGCGCGAACGGCCGTCATCAGGTCGGAAAGCTCCGAAATCGCCTCGTCGATAGCGACGCGCTGCTTCTGGAGACGGGTCAGCTGACGCTCGGACTTCTCCATGGTCAGGCGCAACTGCTTGGTGTTGCTGCCATTCGGATCGTAGAGATCGATCATCTGCTTCACGTCGCGCAGCGAGAAACCAACCTTGCGGCCAAGCAAGATGAGCTTGAGCCGGGCCTTGTCGCGTCGCGTGTAGAGGCGGGTCGAGCCGTCGCGCTTGGGGCTTATCAGCCCCTTGTCCTCGTAAAAGCGCAATGTACGGAGCGTCACGCCAAAGGTTTTGGCCATGTCGCCGATGCGGGTGTACTCTTCCTGGCCATCGGAAACAACATCGTCATTCACCGGCGCGGCGGCGCCGGCCTGATTGAAAGTCATCATCACTGAACATCCCTTTGCGGCGCTGGGAGAGCGCCTGACCGGAGCGGCGGGGGGAGCGGCTTCCGGTCGTGGTTTCGACAAATGCTTCGCAGGCTGCGCCAAAGCGCCAGCTTACGTTAAGGGCAGCCCTATAGTCCCGATGACTCGCATATGCAAGCACGCGAACGCAACCCTCCCATGCGTCAGTTTGAACCATGAAAATACCCCAGCCTGCCGGGGCCGGCATGAATTTTTTACGAAGTTTGCCAATTCGTAAACGTGGTTAACGCCTTGTTTACCACGTTTGGGGAATGGTGAGCGCGTCGGTCCACCGTGTCCATCCAGTAACTGATTTTTCACGGTTTCCCGGGGCGACGGCATGATGCCGTCAGCCGCGCTTGAAGCGGCCAGTTCCAACGGCCCGACAAGGGAGAATCACGGCGGCTGGCCTGAAAACCAGCAAGCAAACGGGCGTTTCGATGAACAGCAAGCGGTCCTATCTCGACGCAGTGAACGCGGGGCGGCAGCGCAGATCCTATGCGTCGCTGGAACAGCTGAACAGATCTCTCGAATCACTGGAAAGGCGCCTGGATCGCAACCGCGACGAGGCGGCCCCCGAGGCCGCACCCATGGAGGGCGAAGCATCGAGCGCCGTGGCCGAGCCAGCCTCCTTCCAGTTGCCCCGGACGCCGGCCGAACTGATGGCGACCGAGCAGGGCAGCCATTTCGACGCATCCTACCAGTCCATAGCACGCGACCTCGAACGCGTGCGCAGGGACTCCATCAACGTGCAGGCGTTCGGCAAGATTGCCAGCGAGATCCAGGGCCTGCGCGAGGAACTGCGCCACCAGATGGCATCGAGCATGAGCCGGGAGTTCGACGCGCCGCGCAGGGATTTCCGCCAGACAAACCAGCAGGACCAAAGAACGCCAGACTCGATCACCGGCGACATCGAACGCCTTTCGAAAGCCGTGCAGGCGCTTGCCGAACGCGGCATCGACCAGAATGACGACCAAGTGCGCCGGGAGTTCGAACACCTGAAGGCCGCGCTCGACGTCGTCGCGCGCGAAGAAACGGTACGTTCCGTCGACCGTCGTTTCGACGCACTCGAGAGCAGGATGGCCACGGGCGATGCCCCGCAGTCCTACGCCGCAGATCTTGCGGCACTCACGGAACGCCTGGAGCAGATCAACGGCGCGGTCGGCAAGCTGCCGGGATCGCTGCCGATCGGAAACCTCGAGGAAAAGGTCCGCACGCTCGCAAGCGCTCTCGACACCTTCATCGAAAGACAGGACGGACAGACCAGCCAGGTCTTCTCTCACATCGAGGAACGGCTGGACGAGATATCGAGGGCAATCGTCAGCGCGACAATGGCATCCCAGCAGATGCAGATGGACCCTGCCCCGTTCGAGCGGATCGAGGCGCGCATATCCGCGCTGGCCAAGCAGATCGAGGAGGTCACCGAAGACCGGACCGCACCGGGCGTCGTGGAGCATCTACAGACCCTGGCCAAGCGCATCGATGCCCTTGCCAGCCAGGCAACGATGCCGGACGAAGCGATCGCAAGGCTTGCAAGCCAGCTCGCAGTCATCGCCGACAAGATCGACCGCGTTCCCGCAATGCCCGACGCCAACGAGATCTTCACCGGCATCGAGCAGCGCCTCGATGCGCTTTCAAGCCTCTTCGACAGGCGTCAGGACGATGCCCTCGAACAGGGTGTGAAACTGTTCCGCGATCTGGAGCGCAGGCTAAACGACGTCGCGCAACGCATTGACCAGCGCCCCGGCGCCGCTCCGGTAGACAACGACACCATCATTCAGGCGATAGATCAGCGCCTCACGGCCTTCGCAGAGAAGATGGAAAACGCTCCGCGCGAACCGCTCGCCGGGGAGGCGATCCGGGCGCTGGAGGAGAGGCTGGAGAATATCTCCAGGCGCCTCGACCAGTCGGCCAGCCAGTTCGCCAGCATCGATCCGGAACTCGTGCGCAATCTGGAGGCGCAGGTTTCGGGCCTTGCCCAGCATCTTGCCACGCCTGGCGCCGCCTTGCCGGAATTCGTCGACATCTCGCCTCGGCTGAACGAAATCGAGAGATCCATTTCCGAGAGCCGCGACACCATCCTCGAGGCGGCACGCACCGCGGCGGAGAATGCCGCCCGCTCCTTCGCAGCCAGCCAGCCGGGTTCTACCCTGGTCAGCGGCTTTTCGGACGAATTGAAGGCTCTGGAGGCGCTTGCCCGTCGCTCGGACGAGCGCAACTCCAAGACGTTCGAGGCGATCCACGACACGCTGCTCAAGATCGTCGACCGGATGGCAACACTCGAACGCGAAGCAACCAGCCAGCCCACGAAACCCGAGGCGGAAACCGCCCTGCCCGACGTGGTTGCCGCTGCGCCCGACCCGAAGATCGCGATCGCCGACGCTCCTTCCATACAGGCAGAAGACATTTTCGAGCATTCCGAGCAGGAAGCTGCCGAGGCAGGTCCGCTCACTGAAACGATCGTAGAACGCACGCCCGCGCAGGCGGCAGCCGCAGCAGCGCAGGCAGCCGTAGGTGCCGACAAGACCGAGGAGAGTGCCGAGAAGCCGGCTTCGCGCTCGCTGTTCGTCAGCCTGACGCGCGCCCTGACAAAGAACCTAAAGAAGAAGCCGAAGGAAACCAGCAAGCAGCGGGAGCCCGAGCTTGCCGGCACTTCACTCCCGGCAATCTCCGCGGAGGCAGCACCCGAGGTCGATCTCGACAAGCCGCTCGACGCGAAAGCTCTCAATCGTCCGCTGGAGCCCGGCTCCGGCGCTCCCGACCTCAACGCGATCATGAAGCGCGTGCGCGACGAGCGCAGCCCGATCGTGCGACACAGCGAAACAGAGGCCGGAAAGTCCGACTTCATCGCAGCGGCACGCAGGGCCGCGCAGGCCGCCGCAGCCGAGGCTGATGTCAAACGGCGCAAGTCGGATGTGGGGAGCCCGGTAAAGGCTCTGCGCATCGGGGATATCCTGAAGACGCGCCGCAAGCACCTGCTGCTTGGCGCTACAGCACTGGTGACCGCACTTGCCGGCCTTCAGCTTGGCAAGACCCTGCTGAGCGACAACGAGCAGGTCGCAACCGTCAAGGCGAGCCCGGTTTCATCCGCCAGCGCGCCTGCCGCCAAGACAGCAGCACCAAGCATCCAGCCGGTGACTGAAGAAGCCGCCAAAGTCGGCAAGCCTGTCCACACCGTCGATTCACCGGAAAGACACGACGTGGACGCGAGCCTGGAAACCGGCGCCACCACAACGGATTTCGAGGCCTCGGCGACACCTCCGGAGGCCCCTATGCCACAGGCCGCCATGCAGGACGCGATGGCCGATCGGTTCGGCGAGCTTAATGCCATGCCGGAAGAGGGCGTGCCCATGGACGGCGTGAAGGTGGCGTCGGTAACGCCTGCCGAACTGACTGGAGCCGCGACGGAGAGCATCGCCACGCCAGTATCGGTCGACGTGCCTGCCGATGCCGGCCCCGCAGCGCTACGCGAAGCGGCCTCAATCGGCGATGCAAAGGCATTCTACGAGATCGCCACGCGCTATGCCGAAGGCAAGGGCGCAAAAGCCGACATGGCCAAGGCAGCCGTCTGGTACGAAAAGGCGGCTGAATCCGGCCTCGCGCCTGCGCAGTACCGCATCGGCAACATGTACGAGAAGGGGATCGGCGTCGAACGCGACCTCACGCTGTCCCGCGACTGGTACCTCAAGGCCGCCGAGCAGGGCAACGCGAGCGCGATGCACAACCTCGCCGTACTCTATGCCATGGGCGCAGCCGGCCAGGCCGACAACGACGCGGCAGCCAAGTGGTTCATCAAAGCGGCTGAATACGGCGTGAAGGACAGCCAGTTCAACCTCGGCATTCTGGCGGCCAAGGGCGCAGGCATGAAACAGAGCCTCGAGGAATCCTACAAGTGGTTCGCCCTCGTGGCCAAGACCGGCGACAAGGACGCCGCCAGCAAGCGCGACGAGATCGGCAAGGTATTGCGTCCCGAACAACTGGAGCGCGCCCGCGCGGCTACCGAACTTTGGCGGCCGAAGGCGCTGGTCGCCGATGCCAATACCGTAGATGTTCCCGCGGCCTGGAGAGAGTCAGTCGAAACCGCAGCCACGATCGACGTGACCAAGGCCCTCAAGAGCGTCCAGCAGATGCTCAACAAGAGCGGCTACGACGCCGGATCGGCCGACGGCGTGATGGGCGGCAAGACCCGAGCCGCGATCACTCAGTTCCAGAAGGACAACGGCCTGGCCCCCACGGGCAAGGTCGATGAGACACTCGTGCGCGCCCTTATGGCGCGGGGTTGACGACAGAAGCCGTCGCAAGCTGGCCCGCAGCGAGCAGCTATTCCTGCTTAACTGCTTGAGATCGCGCTTATTTCTACAAAACCGGTGAAGTTTGACTTCGCCGTATTGTCGGCGCAAGTACGGGCTAACTCGCCCGTGCCTTCCCGCAACGGATGGCCGGGCGCAACTTTTCTGTCGGGACTGGTTCCAGGTGGGCATCTATCTGCCGATCGCTGAAATGTCGGTCAATCTGTTCGTGCTGCTTGCGATGGGCGCCACGGTCGGGTTCCTGTCCGGCATGTTTGGAGTCGGCGGCGGCTTCCTCATCACCCCGCTTCTGATCTTCTACAACATCCCGCCCGCCATCGCGGTTGCGACCGGTGCCAACCAGGTGGTGGCCTCATCCTTCTCCGGTGCCCTTTCGCACATGAAGAAGGGCACGCTCGATTTCAAGCTCGGCACGATCCTTCTGGCGGGAGGCGTGGTCGGGTCCACAGTCGGCATCTATGTTTTCACGCTGTTGCGGGCCGTCGGCCAGCTCGATCTCTTCATCTCGCTGCTCTACGTCGTGCTTCTCGGGATCGTCGGCGGACTGATGCTGGTGGAAAGCGTACGCGCGATGCGGCGCGCGCGCGACGGCGCGGTTCCCACCCTCAAGAAATCCGGCCAGCACAACTGGATCCACCGCCTTCCACTGAAGATGCGCTTCCGCACCTCCAAGCTTTTCGTCAGCGTCATTCCGGTCATCGCGATCGGCGCAGGCATCGGCTTCCTGTCGTCGATCATGGGTGTCGGCGGCGGCTTCATCATGGTGCCAGCGCTGATCTACCTGCTCAAGGTGCCGACCAATGTCGTTATCGGGACTTCGCTCTTCCAGATCATCTTCGTCTCCGCCTACACGACGATCGTGCACGCCACGACGAACTTCACCGTCGACATCGTGCTTGCCTTTGCGCTGATGCTGGGCGGCGTTGCCGGTGCGCAATATGGCGCAAAGGCCGGCCAGCGTCTGCGCGGCGAACAGTTGCGGGCACTGCTTGCCTTGCTCGTTCTGGCGGTGGCCATCCGGCTGGGCTTCGACCTGTTCGTACGCCCGCAATCGATATACTCGCTCGCGACGCCGGGTTACTGAGATGACGCGCGCCTCAACAGCAGCCTTGTTCCTGATGCTGATCATCATGGCGATGCCGGTTGCCGCGCAGGAAGCGCCGGAGAACCTGCCAGCGCTGGCGCCCGCCAGCGAGCAACAACCGCTGCAACAGAACGTCAATCCGGAACTGATCCAGATCGGCCTGTCGACCAACCGCGTCGAGATCACCGCCGATTTTGACGGAGCCGACCTGACGATCTTCGGTTCGGTCGAGAACCTCGATCCGCTGGTCTCCAGGCAGGGTCGCTATGACGTGGTCGTGGTGCTGGAGGGGCCGCCGCGCGAAGTCGTCGTGCGCCGCAAGGATCGCGTGCTCGGCATGTGGATCAACATGGCGTCGGAAACCTTCGTCAACGTGCCGACGTCATACTCGGTGGCGACCACGCGCATGCCGCAGGACATCACCGACGCCAACAGCTACAAGCGGCTTTCGCTTGGCGCGGACAACCTGCACATCGAACCGATCGACCGCGAAGGCAATCCCGTCACGATCGAGGAATTCCGGCAGGCGCTGCGCGATCGCAAGGCTGCAGCAGGGCTCTTCAACATGCGCGTCGGCGGCGTGGAATTCCTGTCGCAGAGCCTGTTTCGCGCCTCGCTTCCGCTCTCGCCAAGCGTTCCGGTCGGCACGCACAAGGCGCGCGCCTTCCTCTTCAAGAACGGCGTCTTCATCAGCGAAAGCTCGGACTATCTGACCATCGTGAAAGCCGGCTTCGAGCAGACCATCTATCGCTTCTCGAACAATCACGGCTTCGCCTACGGACTTCTCGCGACCCTGCTGGCGGTACTGACCGGCTGGCTTGGACGGCTTGTGTTCCGGAGGGATTGAGGATTCAGCCCGGCCTGAGCATCGCGCCGGATATCGCGAACACCTTGGTCGCGCCGATCATGTAGGCGAACAGCCCGTCGGCGTTGAACAGACCGGCATAGGCCCGGTCCAGAACGTTCAGTGAGCCCGTATAGGCGCCGAAAGCAGGCATCACGACACGCCCGCCATCGCTCGCGAAGCAGCGCCGTCGCACCGAGCGCCCACGCTGAACGATGCGCGCGCACGGGTGGAGGTGGCCCGCAATCTCGCCGGGTGGCGCCTCTCTCGATGGCTCATGCCGGAAGGTGAGCGCACCGACAGCGAGCGCCTCCACCGTATCGCCCGGCAGGCCGGCGGGCGGCTGAGGATCGTGATTGCCCGAAACCCAGAACCAGTCGCGACCAGCCATCATCGCCGTCAGATCGAGGCGCATCTTCTCGGGAAGGCGCGCGGAACCTTCGACGTCGTGGAAACTGTCGCCAAGGCTGACGACCATCTTCGGTCGGTAGTGGTCGATGACTGCCTGCAGGCGCAACAACGTCGCGACCGTGTCGTAGGGCGGCACCAGCAGGCCGCGCCGCGCCAGCGACGAACCCTTCTCCAGATGCAGGTCCGAGACGCAGAGCAGAGCAAGATCGGGGAAATAGAGCGCGCCGCGCCGGTCACACAACGCGGCCTCGCCAGCCACCGAAATCTCGGCGACATGTGGCTCCCCCGGTAGAAAGATCGGCTCGGCCCCTCTCAATTCCTATTCTTCCTTCGAACTTCCCATTGCCTCGGCGATCAGTTCCTCCGCCTCGGAAAGAAGCGAGTCGCCAGCCTCACCGTCGACCCGCTCGCGCCCGACCTCCAGCATGATCGGAACAGCCAGCGGCGAGATGCGGTCGAGGTCCTTATGCACGATATGGCCCCTGATTCGCGACAGCATGTCGGCTAGCCTGCTGACATCGAGCAACCCGGCGGCAGCATCCGCCCGCGTCGCCTGCAGCAGGATGTGGTCCGGCTCATGCGTGCGCAAGACGTCGTAGATGAGGTCGGCCGAAACCGTGACCTGCCGGCCGCTCTTCTCCTGTCCGGGAAAACGCTTTTCGATCAGCCCCGAAATCTGGGCGCAGGCGCGGAAGGTGCGCTTCAGCATCCATGAGTCTGCCAGCCATGCGTCAAGGTCGTCGCCCAGCATGTCCTCGTCGAACAGCCGCCCGAGGGACGGCTTGCCCTTCTTGAACAGGGTTCCCATGTCGCCCAGAGCCCACACGCCGAGCACATAGTCGGTCGCGACGAAACCGAGCGGGCGCGCGCCGGCCCGCTCCAACCGGCGCGTCAGAAGCATGCCAAGCGTCTGGTGCGCCAGCCTGCCCTCGAAGGGATAGGCGACCATGTAGAAGCGGTCGCCATAGGGAAAGGTTTCGACGAGAAGCTCGCCACGTTTCGGCAACACGGACAATTCGGCCTGCAGCCGCAGCCAGTCCGCCACCTGTTCGGGCAACGCCTTCCAGCGCTTCGGGTCGGCCAGCATGCCGCGCACCTGGTCTGCCAGATAGGTCGAAAGCGGAAACTTGCCGCCGCCATAGTAGGGCACCTTGGCATCCTTGCCGGGAGCATTCGATACGTAGCACTCGTTTTCGCGAATGCCCTCGAAGCGCAGGACCTTGCCGGCGAACAGGAAGGTGTCGCCATAGACAAGCGTTTCCAGAAACGCTTCCTCGATCTTGCCAAGCGTTGGCCCGCCCCGCGCGACCGGCCCCTTGCCGTGACGGACATAGCGAACGTTCAGCGCCGGCACTTCGATGATGGTACCGACATTCAGCCGGTATTGCTGGGCGATGCGTGGGTGGCCGACGCGCCAGAGCCCCTCCTTGGTCTTGCGGATGCGGGCATAGCGCTCATAGCTTTTCAGCGCATAGCCACCGGTCGCGACAAAATCGACGACGCGGCCGAAGGTGTGGCGATCAAGGGAGGCGTAGGGCGCGGCGGTCAGCACTTCGCGATAGAGATCCTCGGCGTCGAAGGGTGCGCCGCAGGCGACGCCCAGCACATGCTGGGCCAGCACGTCGAGCGCACCCTGCAGCAAGGGCGGCGTGTCCTGCGCGCCGACCGTGGACGCCTCAAGGGCCGCGCGGCATTCGAGCACCTCGAAACGGTTGGCCGGCACGAGGATTGCCTTGGAGGGTTCGTCCATCCGGTGGTTCGAACGCCCGATACGCTGGGCGAGACGGGAGGCCCCCTTGGGCGCGCCGACATGGATGACCAGATCGACATCGCCCCAGTCGATGCCAAGGTCGAGCGTGGAGGTGGCGACGATGGCGCGCAGGGAATTGGTTTCCATCGCCTTCTCGACGCGCCGGCGCTGGCTGACATCGAGCGAGCCGTGATGGAGCGCAATCGGCAGGGAGTCCTCGTTGATGCGCCATAGCTCGGCAAACAGCAGCTCGGCCTGGCTGCGCGTGTTGACGAAAAGCAGCGTCGTCTTGTGGCGCTTCACCAGCTCATAGACTTCCGGGATCGCGTAGCGCGAGGAATGCCCCTGCCAAGGCACACGCTCCTTCGAGTCCAGCACGGTGACATCAGGCTTTGCGCCGCCGGCGACAGTGATCAGCCCGGCCATGGCACCCGGTGGCTCCTGCGGCACCAGCCAGCGGCGCAGCTCGTCGGGATCGGCGACCGTTGCCGACAGGCCTATCGCCTGCAGGCCCGGCACGATGGCGCGAAGCCGTGCGAGACCGAGCGCCAGAAGATGGCCGCGCTTGGAGGTGACCAGCGAATGCAATTCGTCGAAGACGACGTAGCGCAGATCCGAAAAGAAGCGTTTGGCATCCGAGGTCGCGATGAGCAGCGCCAGTTGCTCCGGTGTGGTCAGAAGAATGTCGGGCGGGACGAGTTTCTGGCGCTGACGCTTGTGTGCCGGCGTGTCGCCGGTGCGCGTCTCAAGCGTGAGCGGCAAGCCCATCTCGCTCACCGGCCTCGTCAGATTGCGCTCGATGTCGACGGCAAGCGCCTTGAGCGGCGAGATGTAGAGCGTGTGGATGCCGCGACGGGCTTCTCCAGGTTTGCGTTTCGGGCGATTGGCGAGGTCGGTCAGCGTCGGCATGAAGCCCGCAAGCGTCTTGCCCGCGCCCGTAGGCGCGATGAGCAGTACGGACTTGCCGGCTTGGGCGTTGGCCAGGAGCTCGATCTGGTGCGCGCGCGGCGACCAGCCGCGCTCGGCGAACCATCGTATGAACTGGTCCGGCAAGATGGCGGCGGTGGCTTCCGGTAAGGCTTTGGGCTTCTGCTGTCGCGTCACGCAGCAGAGGTAGCGCGCAGCTCAGTCCGCGCCAAGCGAAATCTGGAACAAAAAGGGATCAGGCAAGTGAGGCGGCGACAATAAGGCCGCTGACGGGCGTCTTGCGGTCGTCACGGATCGGCTCCGTCCTGATCGACAAGGGCGCAAATCCGTTTTCCGACAGGAGCCTGCGCACATAGGCCTCGGAATGCGCGTAGCGACGCGATGCCTGCAGCGCAAAACCGTCCTCGGCGTCCAGTTTTTCGACCGAGAAGACGAAAAGTCCGTCGCGCGCCATGATCCTCGCGGCAGTGGCGAAGACTCCATCCAGGGCGCCGACATACATGAACACATCTGCGGCCGTGACCAGATCGGCCCGCGGCCCGTCATAAGCGAAGTCATGCAGGTCGGCCTTTTCCAGGCGGTCGTAGAGGCCCTTGGCACGCGCCTTGCGCAGCATTCCCGACGATATGTCGAAACCTTCCAGCCGGTCGCAAATGGTGCGCAACCTCTCGCCCATCAGGCCCGTGCCGCAGCCAAGATCGAGAGCGAGGCCAAAATGGTCGCGGCCGGGCGAGCGGATGGCCGCCTCCAGCAGGACCGGTGCTCGATAGCCTAGCTGGTCCACCAGCGCCTGGTCGAATTTCGGCGCATACTGGTCGAACAGCATCTCGACAAAGGCGCTTGGTGGGGTCGGCGCATCGCCATGCGCCTCGGCCAGCGCAAGCTTGAGGCTTGAGCCAGTGTGATCCGCCGGATCGAGGGCAAGCGCTGTTCGCCATGCTGTCCGGGCAGCTTCCATGTTGCCGGCGGCCTCATGAAACTCTCCAAGCTGGAACCAGCCCAGCGCCCAACCAGGAACCAGCTCAAGCGCCGAAAGCAGCGTTTCGGCAGCCGCGGCGTGGTCTCCGTCGGCAAAAAGCAAAAGCGCGAAATCCACCCGGCGGTCTGCCGCTGGATCACCGGAAGACAGGCTGAACGTGACGCTCATATGGGGCCGCTCGGGAAGGACGCGCGTCTATGCTGCTTCCAGCCGAAAAGCGCAAGCGGCTTTTTGCGGCAGGACTGCTGACAAACCGGGCTTCTCCGCGCGTGCAAAAGACCTATCTTTGGCCAATGCGTCCACGCGACCTGCTCTGTCCCAAACCGGCCGGCCTCTATTGCGCGCCCGGCGATTTCTACATCGACCCCGTGCGGCCCGTGGCGCGCGCGCTGATCACGCACGGACATTCGGACCATGCCCGTGCCGGCCACGGCTCGGTGCTTGCGACACGGCAGACGCTCGACATCATGGCGCTGCGCTATGGCGAGAATTTCGCCGGTTCGACACAGGAGGCCGCGTTCGGGGAGACGACCACTTTAAACGGGGTTGCCGTCACCTTCCATCCGGCCGGACACGTTCTGGGTTCGGCGCAGATCTGCGTCGAGCATGGGGGAACCCGCATCGTGGCGTCCGGCGACTACAAGCGCCGACCCGACGCAACCAGCCAGCCTTTCGAGCCAATCCGCTGCGATGTGTTCATCACCGAGGCCACGTTCGGCCTGCCGGTGTTCAGGCACCCACCCGATGTGGACGAAATCGGCAAGCTCATACGCTCGACGCAACAGTTTCCCGACCGCGCCCATCTCGTCGGCGCCTACGCGCTCGGCAAGGCGCAGCGCGTCATCCGGCTGATCCGCGACGCAGGCTATGCAAAGCCAATCTTCATCCACGGCGCACTTGCCAAGCTCTGCGACTATTACCAGTCGGAAGGAATCGATCTCGGTGAACTGAGACCCGCGACAGTCGACAGCGGCTCCAAGGGAGATTTCGCGGGAGCGATCGTCGTTGGCCCGCCATCGGCCTTCGCCGACCGCTGGGCCAGGCGTTTCCCCGACCCGATCTCCTGCTTTGCGTCCGGCTGGATGCGGATCCGCCAGCGCGCCAAACAGGGCGGCGTAGAACTGCCGCTGATCATCTCGGATCATTCCGACTGGGACGAGCTTCTGGAGACCATCGTTGAAACGGGAGCCGGCGAAATCTGGGTGACGCATGGCCGCGAGGAAGCGCTGGTGCGCTGGTGCGAGTTGCAGGGCATCGCGGCCAAGGCGCTGCATCTGGTCGGCTACGAGGACGAGGGGGACTGATGAACCGCTTCGCCGAACTGCTCGACCGCCTTGTGCTGACGCCTGCCCGCAATGGCAAGCTGACCCTTCTGGCCGATTATTTCCGCACGGTTGAAGACCCGGATCGCGGTTATGCGCTGGCGGCGATCACAGGGGATCTCTCGATCCCGGCGATCAAGCCGGCGATGCTGCGTATGCTCGTCACAGAGCGCATGGACCCGGTGCTGTTCGGCTACTCCTACGACTATGTCGGCGACCTTGCCGAAACCGTGTCGCTGGTCTGGCCCGATCCGCCGCCCGGGCAGACGCCAAACCATCGCCCGACGCTCGGCGGGGTGGTCGACGCGCTGCAATCCGCCAGCCGCTCGGACGGGCCTAACGTGCTTGCGCGGCTGCTCGACAGCGCCAGCATCGAAGCGCGCTTCGCCATCATAAAGCTGGTGACCGGCGGCCTGCGCATCGGCGTCTCCGCACGGCTTGCCAAACAGTCGCTTGCCGATTTCGGCAAGGTGGACGTTACCGAGATCGAGGAGTTGTGGCACGGCCTGAAACCACCCTACATCGAGCTTTTCGCCTGGCTGGAAGGGAGCACGCCGAAGCCGCAGACCGCAGTAAAGGCGCTCTTCAGGCCGGTCATGCTGTCCAACCCCGTCGAGGATCGCGACCTCGAAAAGCTCGATCCGGCAGACTACGCAGCCGAATGGAAATGGGACGGCATCCGCGTACAGGCGGTTTCCCAGGACGACGTGCGCAGGCTTTATTCGCGCACCGGCGACGATGTGTCCGGCGCCTTTCCTGACCTCGTAGATGCGATGGATTTCTCCGCGGCGCTCGACGGCGAGCTTCTGGTCGGGAACCCGCGCGACGCAACCGGCACGTTCTCGGACCTCCAGCAGCGCCTGAACCGCAAGACGGTGTCGCCGAAGATGCGGGAACGCTTTCCGGCCTTCATGCGCTGCTACGACCTGTTGCAACTGGGAGACGACGATTTGCGCGCCCTGCCCTTTATAGAGCGCCGCAAGCGTCTGGAGGCGTTCGTCGCCACGCTCGACCCGACACGCTTCGACCTCTCGCCGCTGGCACCCTTCGCCGACTGGGAGCAACTCAACGGGATGCGCACCAACCCGCCGCACCCGGTGATCGAGGGCGTGATGATGAAGCGGCTGGATTCGTCCTACGTCGCTGGCCGGCCTAAGGGCCCATGGTTCAAGTGGAAACGAGACCCGCACACCGTCGACGCCGTGCTCATGTATGCCCAGCGCGGCCACGGCAAGCGATCGAGCTTCTATTCCGACTACACGTTCGGTGTCTGGCAAGGACCGGAAGGCGAGGAAGAACTTGTGCCTGTCGGAAAGGCCTATTTCGGCTTCACCGACGAAGAGCTGAAGCAGATCGACAAATTTGTTCGTGACAATACGATCGAACGTTTCGGACCAGTGCGTTCGGTGCGAGCGGACAGAACAAACGGCCTCGTGCTGGAAGTGGCGTTCGAGGGACTGAACCGGTCGACCCGGCACAAGTCCGGTGTTGCGATGCGCTTTCCCCGCATTTCGAGGCTGCGCTGGGACAAGCCGACCATCGAGGCCGACCGCATCGAGACACTCAAGGCGCTGCTGGACTGAGCCGGTGCCGCTACTCGAGCACCGAAACCTTTATCTCATAGATGTCGACCGCCCTGCCCTCGTTGGCAAAGTCGGAATTGATGGCAATCGAACCGCCGGCGCCCGGCCTGTTTGAAGGCAGCGACACGTCGAACAGGAACTCCCCGCGCTCATAGCCCACCGCGTATCGTTTCCTGCCGCAGTCACCCATCTCGCCGAAATCGCAGCTGACAGAGATCTGCGTCTGTGTGCCGTCCTCGGCACGAGCGGATATGTCGAATACCGCCTTCTTGCCGGCGATCTGCTCGAGAACGCCCTGGCCGACGTCGAATATCACGTCCGCGCCGCCCGAACCGGAGCGTATCCTGATGAACTGACCGGACTCGTCCTCGCTTATATCGGCTGACGCTCCGGTCGGAGCGTTCACGCCGGAGGGATCGCGCGGTGAAAAGACGGTGATCCACTGGCGCAGTTCCTGCGAACCGCCAAGGTCGCCCGGCTGCGCCGGCCCCTGTTCGCCTGGATCGAAATCCTCCTCCTCGACAAGCTGCGGCGGAGTGACCGGACCCGAACCCGTGTACCCGTCCAGCAACCCTGTCTTATAGGCCCACCAGCCACCGATGGCGACCACGCACAGGAACGTCAGGATCATGAACATGGCGGCGAACGGCCTGCGACGGCGCGGCCGTCGCGCGTTCGGGTCTGTCGCAACGAGGTCTGGGGCAACGAGATCTGGGGCAACGAGGTCTGGCCCAGACCTCTCCTGGGGTCGTCGGTCGTGCGCGACCTCGATGGCGGGAGCGCCCGCCAGAACAGGCTCGTCGCGACCCGGCATACCCAAATCCACCGACGGAGCCGTCTCTGGTGGACCTGCCTGGTTGATCGGGCTCACCTCGGGCGCGACTTCGCCCTGCCCAGGGTCGTCAACGGATGGGGCCTCGATAGACGGGGCAGCGCCAGCGTCACGCTCGATCCTGACGGTCTCGACAAGTTCGTCGGCAACGCCTTCAGGGGTAATGGGCGTGTCGGGCGGGGCAGGCAGATATTCCGCCTCGATCGCGGTGATCCTGGCCTGCAGGTTCTGCCTGCGCCGAATCGCCTGCTCGACCGTCAGTTGCGGCTGCGACTTCGTCGCACGCTCAAGCGCGGCGAAAGCCGAGCGGTAAACCTTCTCGCGGAAGGCCCGGTCTCCTGCATTTCCCTTCTCAAGCGCGTTGCGGATCGCTTTTTCTACCGGATCCAATTACCGCTCTTCCCCATCGCGACCATTCGCGTGGTCGATGGTTAACCGCCCGAACGCGATCAGGCAACGTCTGGTGACGGCAAAGCCCCGAGAATCTGCCGGGCGGAGAGCCTAGCTGACGGTAGCCCTGCGGTCGGAGGACGCGCTTTCGATTGCCGCGTCGATCACTTTCTGGATTTCTGCGGCCCTGCGGAAGGACGGATCGCCGTTCTGGCCGGAAAGCAGCGCATCGGCGAAGCGCCTTGCATTGCGCCTGACCTGCGGTGTCTCGACTGTGCGCCAGACGGCGTCGTCGACATCGCTGCCCAGGCATGCCGACAGGCTGGATTTGACGCCGTCCGTCTCGACCCGGAGCGCGCCCCTGGTGCCATGCAGGGAAAGGGAAAGTTCGTTGAGATAGCCCGTGGCGAAGCGCGTGGCGACGACCGTTGCGAGCGCACCCGAGGCCAGACGCGCTGTCATCGCAACGGAATCGTTCGCGTCGAGCAGGTAGTCGCCGACCCTGCCCCCTTCGACCTTGGGAAAGGTGACCAGTTCGGCCTTCACGCTCACAAACGCGTCGTCAGCACCAAAGCTTGCAAAATCGAGGATATGGACGCCGACATCGCCCAGAACGCCTGTCGAACCATGCGCGCTGGACTGCCGCCACAGCCACTTGGGCTCGGTCAACGCATCGCCCCAAGCCTTCGACACCAGCCAGCTCTGCCGGTAGGCGGCCTCGACGTGGCGCAGCGCGCCGATCTCGCCGGCCCGCACCAATTCGCGCGCACGCTGGATGGCGGGGGAATTGCGATAGGTAAGGTTGACCATGTTGACGAGCCCGGCGCGTTCGGCTGCCTCCGTCATCTGCAAGGCGTCCGCATAGCGCGGCGCGAGGGGCTTTTCGCAGAAGACGTGCTTGCCGGCGGCCAGCAGCGCAAGGGTCGTTTCCTTGTGGACGCCATCCGGCGTACAGTTTATGGCTGCATCGAAGCCGCCCCATCCAATCGCCTCGTCCAGACCGTCGAAGGCGCGACCTATGCCGTTTTCCGCCGCGAATACGGCCGACCGCCCAGCAATCGCGTCAGCGCAGGCGACGATCTCGCACTCTGAAATCGCCGCAAATTCCTCGACATGATGGGCAGCGATGCCGCCCGTGCCCAGAAGCAGCAGTCTCTTGGTCATCGGACGTGCACCTCAACTCAGTCCCTTGTCGCCGTCGGCGTGCAGGCGCGCACCCTTCTGGACGATCGGTTCCTTGGCCTGATCGACAGGTACGTTCGGCGCTTCGGTGATGGCCGCCCAGGCCGGCGCAGGATTGCATGCCCAGTGCACGGCGTTTCTCAGAACCCTGCGCACGCCCTCATTGTGATAGATCGGATAGGTCTCGTGACCCGGCGAAAAATAGAAGATGCGCCCGGCTCCGCGCTGCCATGTCATGCCGGAGCGGAACACCTCGCCACCCTCGTACCAGGACACGAAGACCGTCTCCATCGGCTCCGGCACAGCAAATGGCTCGCCATACATCTCGGTTTCCGCGATCTCGATGCACTCGGCCACCCCCTTCGCTATGGGGTGGCCGCGATTGATCGCCCAGGCGCGTTCGCGCTCACCGGCCTCGCGCCATTTCAGCGAGCAAGGCGTGCCCATCAGGCGCTTGAAGATCTTCGAATAATGCCCCGAATGCAGCACGATCAGTCCCATGCCCTCCCAGACTCGCCGCGCGATCCGCTCGACCACCTCGTCGGCGACCTCGCCATGCGCCGCATGTCCCCACCAGAGAAGCACGTCAGTTGCGGCAAGCCGCTCCACTGTCAGCCCATGCTCGGGCTGCTGCAAGGTGGCGGTCGATACATCGATCTTGCCGTCTTGGCGAAGCGCGGACGCTATAGTCTCGTGCATGCCGTGAGGATAGATCGCGCGAACTGCCTCGCTTGTCTGCTCGTGAACATTTTCCCCCCACACGACAGCACGTATAGACATCCGATCCTCCAAAGCGCTTTGGAAGCTTCATAGCGCCTGCAGGCGATAAAGTTAAGCGTCGGCATCCGGCGGAAGACTGAATTTTCGAATGGAACAGCACGCGTCTTGAAATCCCGACGCATTGCGGCTATCACGCGCCCAATCCGCTGGCCTTGCGCCGGAAGCGGAAGCCGCTTTAGCTCAGTTGGTAGAGCACATCATTCGTAATGATGGGGTCGCGTGTTCGAGTCACGCAAGCGGCACCAGTAAATTCAAGGCCTTAGCGCGTTCGTATCGACCCGGCGCAAATCCCTACTCACCAAATACTCACATTCTCTCCCGCTTGACCTGATCGAGCACGCGGCTCCCGGCTTCGCCCAGGACATTGCCGGCCCTCAGCAGATACCGGGCAAGGTAGAGCCTTCCGAGGCGCGTACGCAGCGCCCCGGCAAGCAGCAGGAGGATGACGGCGGTGAAGGTCATGACTTCGCTTCGGCAAAATACGAGAGGACCGCCGACAGGACGTTTTCCGTGAGTTCCGGTTGCCAGCCGCAGTCGCGGTCTTCATCGCGGACCAGCTGGATACCCGCGACAGCGCCGGCCAACGTGGTCGGGATCGGCGGAGCTTCGCAAAGCTGTTTGTACGCATCCCAGAAAGGCTTCTCGCTAGGATCACCCTCCGGCACGGCGTTCATCACTACGCGAGCCGCATTGTATTCCTGGATCAGGGTCAGGAGAGGATCGGCCGTCATTTTGATCCTCCCTTGAGCGACTTGTAGTTTCGGTCGATGAGGCCCACCAAGCGAAGGGCAAGCTCATCCGCGATGCGATTGAGCGCTGCCACCTGATCAAGTTCGTGGTTTCGAGTTTCACCGGAGCCATAGTCCATATCGCTCAGGATGGCACGGACAACGCCGAGCAGTTGCTGTAGGTCGCCAAGGTCCGCATGCAAATCGTCGAGAGTGTACCGGTGAGCGCTCATAGCTTGCCTCCCTGCGTGGCGTAGCTGACCTCGTCGCGCGTTGTCGCCAAACGGCTGCGATTGTTCGCATGCGTCATATGAAATAGCTGGCCGCGTAGTTCTTCGGCTTCGTTAGCGCTGTCACGGATCATCCACGCCACCCGCTGGATCGCGCCGGACACGGAAGCCTCGTCAATAGCCTCGGAGACAAGCGCCAAAGCGCTCGCAAGGTCGACGATTGTTGCCAGCGAGTTTTCCATATTGCAGACGGTCTGCCACGCCTTCGGCAGGATGTTCGGATCGACGACGTCATTGATGCGGGGACTGGTCATTTGCTTGCTCCTTCCAGATCCCGCTGCACCTCTTCAATCATGTCAAAGAGGTCATAGCTGGCGCGGGCGATAGCGTTCATCTGCCTGCGGTCGCCTATGCTGTGCGCGGCCATTGCAATGATCGTCGCGTATTCCTTGGCGGTCTGAAGCCGGTCGCACAGGTCGAGCCTGTCGGTCGTCGATAGGTTCTTAGGCATGCCTTCGGCGGCTGCCCGAACAGACTTGTTCGGCATGGGGGTTTCTCCGTATCTAGTTATCAGAATGCGTTTACTATGTTCGATAACGTAAATACCGGTTTAGGTATTGTCAACGCCTTTTCTAGGTGCGATAACTAGAAAATACATTTTGAGGGTTTTGCATGCTCACCACGGGAAATCAGTTGAAGGCGGCACGCGCTCTGGTCGGCATCGAGCAAAAGGAGCTGGCGGATATTGTTGGCGTGAACGTCAACACGATCCGCAGCATGGAGGCGGCGGCCGGCGGACCCATAGCGGGGCGCGCACAGAACGTGCAGGCGGTCCAGCGGGCTCTGGAAGGTCGCGGTGTGGAATTCCTCAACCACGGGCGGCCAGGTGTTCGGCTGTTAGGTGAGCCATGACTTCCCCTACCCCGCGCGGACGCATGTCCCAGAAGCGCCGGCAGCACATTTTCTCCGAGCACTGCACCGGGCACCATGTCGCGCCGTGCTGCATATGCGGCCAGCCGATCCACCGCCACGATGACGAATGGATCATCGAGCACAAGCGCGCCCTCGGGCTTCTCGGCAAGGACAGCAACACGAACTGCGGCCCGGCACACAAGGCATGCGCCGACGTGAAAACCGCCCAACAGGATATCCCGGCCATCGCCAGAGCGAAGCGTATGGCTCAGGCAGGAGCAAAGAAAAAGCCGGCGCGGGGTTTTCAGGTCCCGGCCGGCGTCGTGTTCGATTGGAAGAAGCGGCGATATGTGCGAAACATCGCATTGCCATGAAAAAGTTCGCCGACAAGCTCCTTGCTGCATCGGAAGATGAAGACATCTCCCGCGAGGAATTGCAGGAGCTTCTAAGACAGGCTTCTGAAAAGATTCGAGGCAATGACGCGTTCGAAGCGCTGGAGCGACTTGACGCTCTGAATACCTTGCGCGCTCAGCGGGGAGAACCCTTGCTCGGGCTCGAATCTATCCTGGACGACTGGTCGATCAGCCAAGGCGACCTACCTTGGACCGACCTGGACGAGGATACCGAGACGAAGGGAAGCGCATAAGGACGAAGGGAAGCGCATAAGAGAGTTCACTCGTCGGTTTTCTCCGGCAGCGATTCCCGTCCTTTGCGCTCAATCTCAGCAAACATCGTACTCTCGCTAGGCGACATATGCCCGTTGTGGCGGAAATAGTCCGCAGGCCGGTTGCCGAGTACGTTGACGGCTTTCCGCAGATCCTTTCGGAGCTGCATCATTGCCTCCCCGTGCGGGGTGTAATGGTTCATGCCGATACTGGCGTGGATGATCGCTATTTCCAGCAGATCGGCTTGGCGTTCGATCTTGTCGAAGTCGGTGCGGTAGATTTCAGTCCTCAGTTTCTTGCGGCCCGGCATGGCTTTCCTCAGTGCCCCTGAGGTTGCGGTTAATCCCCTAAGAGGAATATCTTCCTCAGTATCGGTGGCGTCAAGCTGCCTTGCCAGCATCCCGAAACTCCGGCATGCTCTCTCTGGTTGTGGGAATACAACTTGAGAGGGAGTCGCCTATGAAATCCACCAAGCGTCCTTGTGCGAAGCCTACCTTGAAGAAGTCACTGATTTTGCAGTCAGTGACCGCCCAGACAGCGGGCACGGCTCCTCCGGATGATGACACTATCGTCGATATCGGCGGCCAGACTTGATTTTCCACAGCCCGGCCATTGCGCCGGGCTTTTGATTTCACGACGGCGTCTTGCCTACGAAGGCATGCACACCAAGATAGATCAGCCAGAGCAAGCCTGACACCAAAGCCATGATGATGGCGCCGCCGATTTTCGATGACGCACCGTCCAGACATCGCCTGATCTTCCGCAGCAGCCGGAAGTCCTCCCTCGCCTCATCCTGATCCTCTTGATCGTCGAGACGAAGCCCAACGGTCGAGAACAGTTCCTTGCGCAGCGAGGTCCGAACAAGGTCCTCGAACTCGTCTTCCGTCAGGTCTGCGATCCGTCGCGCGCTCATGGCTGCCACCCGCATTTCGCTTCGCCGTATTCGTTATGAGAAACGATCCAGCGCTTGTTTCGGTCCCCATAGACTTCCCCCTTCTCGGGACGGTACGCACTCGACACATCGCAGAAGTTACCGCTTGTCGTGCATCCAGCGATCGAAGCGGTCGTCAAGCTCAGCAGGATCAAGGTTCGCAACCTCATCATCCTTTTCCTTCTTGTCGGAGATTGCTTCCGCACGGTCCTCTGCCTCCTTCGCCCGGACGTCGCTGGCCTTGGTTTGGCGACCAGCGACGAACACGGCAAGGAAGGCCAGCCCGAGCACGATGATGAGCGCGAGCCAGATTTCCATCAGCTCTGGACCGGAGGCTGCACCTTGAACAGGCCGCCGATTCCGTCGCGGACGATGTTCATGGCGAGCTTGATGACCTTGTCGGCAATCAGCACCCAGCCCGCGACAAGCGCGGCAGTCGTAGGCGACAGACCGAGGCCTGCCCAGTCGAACGTGACGAGCGCTCCGATGATGAGGCCAATCAGGTTCAGGATGTTGTGGATGGCATTGGCGTTCATGATTTCAGTTCCTTCTGGTTTCAGAGACGGGCGGCGACTTCCGCGCGCATGCGGTCGCCGATGGCACGAGCGCCCTTCACGGAGCGGTCGAACGGGAGGACAGCCACGTCCCATTTGCCCCTCTGCTTGATGCCGAGGGTTTCCTGGACTTCAGCGTGGCTGAGCAGCGTCTTGCGCGAGACGTTGATGGTGTAGCGACGGCAGAGCGCCACATGGACGCTCACCAGCCTGTTCCATTGCTCTTCGGTCATCGGAGCCGGGCCGGCCTTGAACGGGCTTTCCTGAGCCCCTGCCATGCCGCACATGGACGTGCCGATGGCGTCACCGTTGGCATTGAGGGTATGAGCCGCATATCCGGGTTTCACCGGAGCGTCGTTGAGGTCGATCGACGGGATGCCCCGGATCAGCTTGCCGTCGCCCTCGACGAGGATGTGATAGTGCTTCCGGTCGCCCGCGCTGGCTTTGTGCTGCCCGGCCGTCCAGTGGAAGATGATGCGGGTCATGACTGCCCACGGCATCCAGTCCAACGGCACGACGCCCGCAGGAGGAAGGTCAACCTTCCAGACTGGAGCTCCGGGGATGCGGTCCAATGCCTCGTTGATGGCCGCCAGCGTATTCGGGCCGATAGCGCCGTCGATACCGCCAGGGTCAAAGCCAAGCGCCGTCAGGCGCCGCTGCAAAGCGAGCACGGACATGATGGTCCCTTCAGATTTTCAGGAGGTCAGGCAGGCGCGCCGACGCATGGCGCATGGGGAGCTTTCGGGGTTAGACCGAGAGGTCAGCGTTGCGCAATCACGGGTTGCGGTTTATTTTCGTGTAAATGCTGTAGTTGCCGGGGGAATGCTGGATGAGACTGTCCACTGGGTTCGACAGACTCCGCTCTTACTTCAGCCCCGTCGATCCCGAGCAACTTTGCTTTCTCAACCAATTCCCGGGCGCGCATCTAGCGACAGCATCTGCGTCTTCTCCGAGGAACCAGATCGGCTTTATTGGCCGTGACCCGGCGAAGTCGCTACCGGCCAGGAATGTGCTGGGAACCACATGGCCCGATGACAGGGCGAAGCCATACAAAGTCGTGAGCTTCTATACGGAAGACAACGAGTACAAAGACCACGCAGCGAGACTACAAACATCTCTAGAGCGCTTCGGACTTCCGTACTCCCTATCGTCAAAAAAGAGCAAAGGGACGTGGGAGTTTAATTGCGCCTACAAGGCTCAGTTCATGCGCGAGCAGTGGGAACAGAGTGATGTTCCGATAGTCTGGCTCGATGCAGACGCGACAGTCGTAGCCGACCCTGTTCTCTTCCGCTCGATCGACGCCGATTTCGGCATCCACAAATGGGAAGGTATGGAGTTCGCCTCCGGCACGCTCTACTTTGGCAAGTCACCATTGGCCAAGCGCCTGATCGATCAGTGGGCTATCCGATGCGAGGCAGACCCGGCAACCTACGATCAGGTCCACCTCCACTCTGCTTGGTGCGACATCAACAGCATCGCACCGCTGAAGACTATCTGGCTTCCTAGGACCTATCTCGACATTTTCGACAAGCCCGTCGAATCCGGGGCTGTCATTCGACATTGGCAAGCTTCGCGTTCGTCCAAAAAGGACGGTCGTACGACTGCCAGGGAGCGCCCCAGCCTAAACAAGTCTGGTCACCGCGCTCGACATGCCAACAATCTGTGGCGCACATCCGAAGTCGGCTTCTGGATCACCGAAGGAACCGACCACATCAAACCAGAGACGGGGACCGAATTTCCTGAAGGTTTCGACGTCGGCGCTGCGCTGCGCGCGCATCTCGGCGATGACCGTCCTTTCCTTGAGGTCGGGTGCGGCGTTGGCCGGATAGCATCACTCTTTGCACCTGAGGAGTATGTCGGAATCGACGTGAACCCCAGAGCGCTGAAGCTCGCCCGCGAACGTCTGCCCAACCACGACCTCAGGCTGCACGACGAAGGGTATGAATACCCTGCCGCTGCCACCGCCCTTTTCTACACCGTGCTCCTCCATGTGTCGGATGCCGATTTAGGAGACGTTCTCAAGCTGGCGGCGAGAAGTCAGCGGATCGTGATTGCAGAACTGATGAGTCGAAAATGGCGACGCAAGACCGGCCGAGTGCCAGTATTTAACCGGGATGCCTCTGACTATATTCAGGCGCTTTCGCGCTTAGGCTTCACGCTCGCAAGCGAAACCAAGCATGTCTATGAGCGTTACAATTCGCCCGAGTATGAGGGATATGACCCGCACCTTACGATCCTGAGCTTCCGGGCCAGCAGGACTAAGGCGCCATGATCGCTTCGGCGTCGGCCCCGATCGCTGCCAGCAGCGCAAGCGATTCCGGATCATCAGCATAGACTTCTGGCTTGCCCGGTGCGAACCAGCGGGCAAATGCAGAGGGCGATGCGGTGAGTATCGCGTAGGCCGCATCCATCTTGCCGGCGTCGATAAGCCGCTGCTGCACGAGGCTCTTGGCGATCAGCCGCCGAACAGCCGGCGCGGGCCGTATCGTGATGACGTTCATTGGCCGTATCCATCAGGCTTGGAGAAATCGGCGGTCCACAGGTCGCGTTCTGTTCGATCCGCAGGAATGTCCTCGTCTTCGACAATGCGGTAGGGAACGCCAGCTGGGACGTCCTTCGCTGCGAGTTCTTCCATGGTGCCTTCCCAGCGCGGAGAAGGAATGATGACCGATACGCCATCACCGTTTGGGTAGATAATTCTCATGCTCAGTCTCCATAAATGATGACAAAGACACCGGGCGCATCCGCTTCTGCTGTGTTTGCAGTGGTTGCGGATATTGCAACGGAACCAGTGGCCCGGCCGGCATTTCTGACGTTCATCCACCGCCGGCCACCACCGGAAACAGCTTCGGATGTACCCGCCACTGCGTAGTTCGCATTCGCCATCGCGTTGTCGAAATTGACGGTGTAGAGGCCAGTTCCGTTGTCTGTGATCGAGGACACGTTGTAACTGTCCTGGATGGCTACGGTGCCCTCACCATTGAAGGCGACCCACGCCTTCGCCATGCCTTGGTGAGCGCCTATGCTGGCAACCGAGGGCACCCGCCCTGTGTCCGTGCCAGTGGCTACCTCTGCGTTGGTCGCAAGCTCCACGATGCCGGCTGCGGAGGTTGTCGCTGCGCTACCACCGCCATTCGCTAGGACGAAGGCCGTAGTCGCAATCTGTGTGGTGTTTGTTCCGCCCGAAGCGGTTGGTGCGGTCGGTGTTCCTGTCAGCGCAGGACTATTCAGTGGGGCCTTCAGCCCCAACTCGGTAGCGATTTCCGCAAGAGTGTCGAACGCACTGGAGACACCGTTCAGGACCGCATTGATGGCTGTGGTGACGAATGCCGTGGTCGCTATGCGGGTCGTATTGTTGCCGGCCGTCTGCGTCGGAGCGGTTGGGTTACCTGTCAACGCCGGGCTGTTCAGGGGTGCCTTCAGGCCAAGTTCTGTCGCTATCTCGGCGAGAGTGTCGAAGGCGGAAGAGACGCCGTTGCGAAGTCCAGCTACGGCAGCGGCAACGAATGTGACGACGGCAGCTTGCGATGGAACCACGGCGTTGCTGTTCGCCGCCATCGTGCCGTCGCTGTCTTTGGTGAAGCCGATCGAAGCTGCGGAAGCAGCGGCAGCAATAGCCGAGTTCGCCGCGTTCGTCTCGGAAGTCGCAGCGTTACCGGCAGACGTGGAAGCAGCCCCGGCTGCGGCCGTTGCCGTGCCCGCGGCGGCCGTAGCCGTCCCGGCAGAGGAAGATGCATTGCTCTCCGACGTCGCAGCATTGCCGGCAGAGCTAGATGCAGCGCCAGCGGCAGACGTCGCGGTTCCAGCCGCACTGACAGCCGCATCCTTCGCGACGACTGCATCGTCACGAGCAGCCTCAGCCGCCGCAGCGCTTGAGCCCGCATTGCTCGACAGCGTTTCCGCAAACGTGATGTCATCCGTCCCGAGCGCAATCGGGTTGGACGTCGTGATCTGGTATTCCTTGCCGGCGAGCGTCGAGCCTTCAATGACGGTGACGCGCGTGCCCTTGGTGATGTCCCGGTTCTGGTCGAAATCCCGAGCGCGGAACCAGGAGCCGGCCTGTGCTATCCAGATACCGTTATGCGTCTCGTCGGTCTGGGCCTTCACCAGCACGCGGTCGTTTGCGACCGTGGTTTCCCCGTCGACCGTCTGCAAACCGCTCAGGGTGATGTTCCCCGTGGTCGCTAGACGGCAGGGAGCCTTGTAGGCTACTGTTTCGCCCGCACCTGTAACCGGATCGACCGGCACCGGGGGCGACCCCGAGCCGCTGATCTGATCGACATAAGTGGTTGCCATGAAGAACCGCCCCCTCTTGAGAGCACAGCCCACGCCATTCCAGCGCAGGCTCAGCTTGTTTTGGTCAGATGTTCAGTATTGTGAATGGTGGCCGACGATCGGCGTCACCTGGGTGGCTTGCGTCTTCCTTGCGGCCATCGCATGCGCAGTCGGGATCATCGACTACAAGGGACGCCCGGACACCGCCGAGGAAAAGTGCTGGAGCTACGGCGGCCGATCCGACAACACCTGGAATTGCTGACTATTCGACCGCCTGTTTCAGAGCCGGCTCGACACCTTGGAAGCCGCCCTCATTCCATTGCAACCCGAACCCGCCTTCCATGAACCAGCGCCAGTACGGCAGCGTGTAGAACGGCACCATGCTTGTCGCGCGGTTGATGTCGGCAGGCTTCAGGTCGACGTCGCCTTGCGTGGCGCGCGCCGGGATACCGAGTAGCTGAGCCGCGTCCGTGCCAAGCTGGAATGACGGCCCGAGCAGCGCACCGAACGCATCCCGGTTCGCATAGCGGGAAGCCGGCTGTTTCATGTCCGCTTCCGGGTTGGCCGTCTTGCCGGCGAGCGATGCCAGCGTGAAAAAACCCGGCCCGCCCAGCTTCTCCCAGGTATTGTTGATTTCGAAGGCGATCGAGAAGATGCCCGACCGTTCCAGTCCTTCGGCTACCCATGTGCCCGGATTGCTGGTGAACTCTCTGCCGGATTCGAACTGCTTGAACGCGTAGGCAGCCATTCCGAAGGCCATCATGCCGACAATGCCGGTGAAGAACCGCGACTGGCTTTCCTGCATGCCGCGCATCAGCACCCTTTGGTGAGACGCCAGTGCGAAGGTCCGGAACTGCAGAAGCGCACGCCCGCCAGGCGTATGGGCAAAGGTCGGCACATCCGCGACACCCTTGGTGACGATGACACCGTCGACATCCTTGTTCACCGCCGCTGCAAAGGCACGCCTTGCACCGTCGTCGGTCCAGCGTTCAATCCCCGGTACATGGACGTTGCCGGTCACGTCACCGAACTCGTCGAACTGCCTGGCGATCCGTTCGGCCATGTGCGCGTCGATGCCGACGAAGCCCATGTATTTCTTTTCGCCGGAATCAAGCTTGTCATAGTCGAGCATCGCGTTTTTCAGGACGCGGTTCTGCACCAGCACAGAGGCAATCGACTTGTGCATGTCGTTCCAGAACGGCAGCAGCGTGGCCTTGGAGAAGGTGTTCGCCATGTTGGCGACAAACCGCTCAAAGGGCGAGTTCTGCGCATAGGGATCGTTCAGTTCCGCCATCGTCGCGAGGCGCGATTGCAGCACCCGCTCTGTCACGGCGCCCATGAGCTTTGCATCGGCCACAGCCAGCTTCACGCCCTTCAGGTTCGTGACCAGAGGTGCAATCCCCTCACCCATGTAGCGAAGCATGCCGTGGGTCATTGGCGGACGAACAGCATCGGCCAGCGATGAGGCGAGCACGCCGCCGAGAGAGCGCATGAAGTTGAAGGATTGCGCCAGGTTCATCACACGTGCGAAATTCGTGTGCTGGCTGTCCATCTTGTATTGGCCCCTCAGAATGTCCCGAACGCTGCCCAGGTCTTCGAGGTCGCGCGCTTCCATCTTCTTCAGTTCAAGCCGGGCCCTGGCTTTTGCCGGCTCATCCAGATCGGAGGCGTTCAGGTTGTCGCGCAACTGGGCATAGTCAGCCCTGACACGATCCACCTGCCCCACAAGGTCCGGCTTGCCCGGCCCACCCAGGCGCTTGTCCATGCGGGTCATCTCGACGTCCGCAGCCATGACACGCGCATAGCGGCGGGCGATCAGCTCGATATCCTGTTCGAGGAAGTCTTCAATCAGTTCGTCGGGGATGTTGAAGGTACGCTCTTTCAGCGGCCCGCGAGCGGTCATGACCATATCGTAGGACGGCATGCCCTGCCTTGCGCGGCCAGTGAGCTGGTTGAAGATGTCATCGACGATCTGATTGACGTAGTCGGCGCGGTCCTGCGGCGACAGGAATTCGGGGATCTCCGATTTCACCTTGGGCTGCATCGGCTCAAGCCGGTCAGCCTTGGTCTTCAGACCCTCAATGTCCGCGCGCACCTGTCCGAGCTCAATTTCCTTTGCCGCAAGTTCAGCCAGGATTTCGTCGTTTGCCCCACCTTCGGCATCCAGCCGCTTTATGGCGTCTACCCGCTTCACGAGCGCGTTTGCCTTCAGCTTCTGCTTGAACAAGTTCCGCTTCGTGGTGGCGAGGTCGACGATCAGCGACACGCGCGGCGATACGTTGGCGATGTCACCCACCTGCTCCAGTTCAGCGTCCAGCGAATCCATTGCCTCGCGAGCGGTATTCGCTTCTGCCTTGGTGATATCGCGTTCGTTGATGAGCTTGTCCGTTGTCTCGTCGAACCTCTCCAGTTCGTATTCGAGCCGTGCAATGCGGCTGTCCATGCCTTCGGTGTTGCGCTCAGCCGCCATGACACGATCGATGAAGGCGCGAACGTCCTTCACCGTGGCATTGTCGGCTAGCCAAGCTTCACTTGTGGGGCCCGCCCGCCCATGCCCGGCGATGTCAGCTTTCGGATTGCGAGGCGTTGGCCGTCCGCCCACGACATCACCACCGCATCAGCACGATCAGGCGAACGGCCAAGGCGAGCCTTCACGTCTTCCTTGGCTTCGATCTGGATTTCACCCTTGCCGACCGGCTTCCACTTCGGAGCGATCAGGTCAGCCAGGAGCAGCGGATCAGGAGGCAGAGCGACCGGTGAACCGCCTTCCTGCGATGGATCGAGCGCTTCCCGGAACCGCCACCATGCCTCTGCCCGCTTGTTCTTGAAGCCGAAGCTCTTGTCTGCCGTCCGGCTCGACACCGCGTTGCTGGCGTTGAAGGAGCCAACCGCTATGCCATTGTCCTTCAGGAAGGTGACAGCACCGCCGCCATATCCCCCGCCAACATCGATAACGACCCCTGCCCCGTCTCTCCGGGCTGAAAACACCATTGCGCCTATGCTTGGCCCGTCTGGCGTCTCAGCACCGGGCTTTACCACCAGCGGCGCCCACCATGTTCCATACCGAGTAGCAACAATCGACTGGTCAGCACCGCCTTGAGCGACATCGACGCCCAGCGCCGTCATCTTCAGGCCTTTGAACCCGTCCGGCTTCCAGCGTGCTTGCGCCTGCTTTACCCAGTCCTGCGGGATCACCTGCCATTCGTCATCCGTCCGGCCGGCGAGGAAGTCGCCATAGAGCAGTTGCGAGCGAAGCGGCTCAGGAAGCGATTGCAGCTTGGCCCGGTAGCCCGTGTCTCTCAGATATGGATTGTCATCGAGCGAGGCCGGGATGAACGTCCGCGACAGAGCGTCGTAGCTTTCCCCGTTCCGCTCGTATGTGCCAGGCCCATCCACCCATTGCGTGACGCCCTCGACCACAATGGCCCAACGCAGTTCACCGGGCTTTGCAGGATTCGGGAAGTAAGGATCGAGCCACGGCGCGAACTCTTCGATCATCCATGCGCCAGCACCGCCACGAGGCGGGTTTGATCCGAGGATGACCCTTGTCCGCTGCCCTTCCTTCGTAGTGCGCAGCCAGCCAATCAGGCTGAAGATTTGTTCCTTCAGGAACTCGCCGGCTTCGTCGAACGCCATGAAGTCGCGAGGCGTTCCGGCATGCTTGCGCCAGTCGTCGGGCTGCTTCAGGCCTGCAAACTTCAGTTGCCCGCCATTGTTCAGCTTCCAGCGGTTTTCGTTGCCGCCGACGAACTCACCATGACCGGCGAGGATTTCCTTCGAGAACTCTATCAGGCCGTCAAGCTGCGTCGCCTCGCGACGAAAGATGATGCCCGAGTGATGATTGTTCGCCGCACACCCGACTTCCAGAGCCGACTTGCCCCCGCCTGCCTGCCCACCGTAGAGCAGGAGATCGGCCAGGCTCTCCAAAGCCATCGTCTGCGGCCCGGGATTAGGCCGGAAGGGCTTTGCCAGTTCACCAGCAGCCAGATCGACCAGTTGCGCCCGGTCTTCAACCGAGAGCGTGGCAATCATGGCTTCCAGCGACTTCAGATCAAGCGCCGCTTCCACCAGCTTCCTTCATGCCCTTTTGCAGGAGTAGGGCGACAGCCTTGGCAAGCTCACGGTTGGAGGCGTCCGGGATGTCCTTCCCGCTTGTGTCGGTCTGCGCAACCTTGTCGACCAGGAGGCCGTGAAGCTTCGCCTTGCCCATCGTGGCAGAGACGGCAGCAGATGCACCCTTGGCCTCAGCCATCGCCTTCTGACGGGCTTCGTCGAGTTCCTGCGTCAGTGTGCCGACGGTCACCAGAGACAGCGCGCGCGCTTCTTTCTGAAGCTCCTTCACCCTTTGCGACACCTTAGCGTCAGCAAGGAGCTTGGAAGCGTTCACCCAGATCGATTCCGGCTTGGTGTCCGGGCTCACGTCATAGGAGCGCCGGTATGCTTCAGAGGCATTCCCCGTCTCGACATACGCGAGGGCGAACGCCTCCTGTTTCGGAGTAAGTTCCGACATCGTGTACGACGATTCCTTTAGGGAGACGGTGATGACCGCAGCAATCGACCATCAATTGAAGATGTTCATTTCGAGGGCTGAGAAGCTATTCGGAGCCCGTGATTCCGGCTTCGACGTTACGCCAGTTGAAGTAGGAGCCTTTGATGACGCCCCGATAATTTGGTACCCTACCAAGCATGCAGGCAGGCAGATGACCGTGCGTCTGAAGAGAGAAGTGTTGCAGTTCCCGCATCAACTCCGATACCAACTGGCGCACGAAGCCGTACACTTCCTTTCACCAGCCCCCGTTCGCGCGCCGCTGATAGAAGAGGGGCTGGCGGTTTGGTTCAGTCTGCAGGTTTCGAAGCCTTTCTATGTGGCAGAGACGTCCAAGCAGATGCCCGTCAATTATCGCCGAGCTTTAGAATTCGCACTTCATTTCATGAAGCGGATCCCATTGCCGCGCCTGCGTGAATACCGGGTCTCCAACCCTGCTTTCCATGCTTGGACGCCTGAGATGCTAGTTGCAGACCTCGGTTTCGACACCAACTATGCTACGGAGGCATGTACAATCGTCGACATGAGAATCTAACCGGCGACCCTGCTTTCTCGGGTCAATGACACGACCCGCCGGCCGCTGCCCCCACCCAAGCTCTTCTTCGGAGACGAGCAGATATCCTTGTCCGCATAGCCGGTATCAGCGGCGGAGATCCTGGGGGCAATTGGTTAGCTAACAACGCGCCACGGCAAGTAGTTGCCTATGATGCCGTCGGGCCGAGGGCGGCGGATCAGTTTTCCCGCCCTCTCCAGAAGGCGGCACTCTTCATTTACAAGTTGCTGCTTTCGAACACCGTGTGTTGCGACTGACAGGTCGGCAGAAGAAATACCGGGCTGCCGTGCCACGGCTTCAAGGATTCGCTGAGCTACGCTTTTCATGGAAATGCCTCCTTTGTTGAGGCCTCCCATTGAGGGCATATTTGAAGCGGGCGCAATGTTAGAAACGCTATCTACGCTCAGGCATTTTTTGAAATTTTAAAAGAAACGTAGATAGTTTCAGGGCGCAACTTCCCTGTCAGCAGGAGGCGATTGTCCTGCACCGCGCCGGCTGGCGACTCTAGGGCCCCGCACAGATCACGCGTATCGCCAAATCATTTCGATACCGAAACTACTCTTTTCTCTCCAGGGTTTCAAGGGGCACGGTCGCTTGTACCTCTCTGCCGAAGATTTGCACAAGGATGTTCACCGCCGTCGTGTTCTTCACGCTGGCCACGACAGACTCCAGCCCGGCCAAGGCGCCAGTGGATACCTTCACCTTCTGCCCGGGCTTCACGTACTCGTCATGGACGCGCAGAGTGTCGAAATCGCCGGCAAGTTGGCGTGAGCGGATATCCTCGACCGCGACTTCCGAAATGCCGATCGGTTCGCCGCCGATGCTGCGGAGGATCGAGGCGACTTGCTTGCAGCCGGCAAGCTTGTACCAGTTAACCGTGTCGGCCCGCAGGAAGACGTAGCCTTGGAGCAAGGGGAATTCTCGAATAATCCATTTTTTGGCCCGGTTGCGATATTCGCGCCGGTAGATCGGGCAGTAGACGACCATGCCGGCGTCTTCCATTTCGGCGCAGGCCTGCCGTTCCATCATCGGCCTTGTGCGGACGACAATCCAGGGACGTTCGGTTTCGACGCGAATGTTCATAGCGGGCCTCAGAACGGCAGGGCTTCGTCAGGTAGGATACGCTTGCACGATTCCAAATCGAACAGCTTAGGTCGATCGTCGGGAAGCGGAGCCCCGGCCCACGGTATTTGGCCTGCAATCGGGGAGTTGTCGTTCTGCGCTTTGCGCGGGTCGAGCGATAAATATTTCCAGAGCTTTTCGAGCGCGCTGTAGCTCTCTAGCGTGGCGAGGTGCGTATACAATCCGCCGTCGTTCTCCACGAGGTAGAGCGTCCAGACATGGTGTTCGCAAACAGCCTCAAGCCCGTCCCGTTCGGTCACAATGTTCATTTTATTCGCTCCCAAGCGTTCGATAGCTATCCGGCACGGCATGAAAGCGCCGGGCGGCTCCGATGAATTCCAACTTCACTGACCCGGGTCGCCCACACATCGGTTGACGCCTGATCTTCTTCGCGATGAGAAACGTGCAGTCCTTTTCGAAATCCCGATAGACCACCAGTCCCGCATCGGCCTTGTTGCGCCAATGAGCACTGCCCGCGAGGTCGTATAGCCCCGGTACAGGTTCCCGGCCGCCGTCGGGGGCTTTCAGCTTCGTGGGGTGAATGACCATCCAGACAGTGCAGCCGTGATGGCTCGCGAACTTCTTGCACTTCGAGATCAGCTGCGAGACGAACTCGGTTTCGGTCAACTTGTCCGGCCGGGAGGCTTCCAGTTCGTTGTATGGATCGATGACAATGTTCGACACACCATGCCGGATGACAGCTGCTCGTGCGCGCTCCAGGAGCCAGTCGATGCTTGGCGTATGCTCGACCGCCCCGAGCATGAACACGCGCTCGTTAAGCCATGCCATCGCGTCAGACACGTCTCGGCTGGACATGCGTGGAGTTGGCCCGTCAAAGAACGGAGCGCCGACCCAGATTTCGCAGAGGTCCGCGATGTGGTTCCCATTGCCGGTTTCAGGCGAGAACAAAGCCCATTTCTCGTCCCGTAGCCGTGCCGTCTGGACGATGATCTGGTCGATGACCCGTGATTTGCCGTGGTTTGGAATGCCTGTAACGGCAATGAATTGGCCGGGGACGTATTTGAAGGCCTTGTCGAGTTCGACGAAGCCCGTTGTCTGTGGCTGCGGCCCCTTACCGTCGTAGAGGTCCATAACCTCCAGTGCAAAGTCTTCGATTTCGTGCAGGCCATCGATAGGCCAAGGTTCGGCATGCTCGACACACTCGCGAAGGACTTCCTTGCCATGATCAAGCAGGCAGTCGTTGGCATCCTTGCACTGGACGTCGCCGTGCAACGGCATGCGGACGCGGTAGCATCGGTCACGGCCTACCCGCCGAGCGATTTCCTGCGCAAGCTGTTCGCCCGGTTCGTCCATGTCGGTCGCGATCAGGACGCGCCGGACCTTCATCACGGAATCCCAATGCGTCCCAAATGGCTCATAGCGCTTGTCGCTTGTTTCCGGTCCTGACGGCGCACCATTCGGCAATGAGACGACATGCAGGAAGCCCGCCTCGACCATCGCCATCACGTCGAGTTCGCCTTCGCAGACGATGAGGTCTTCGCTGTCCGCGATACTGTCAGCGTTGAAGAAAACCGGCTCCGGGTCCTTCTCCTGGCGAAACTGCTTGTCCGCCGTCCGATACTTCACGTTGCGAAGTGTTCCGTCCCATTCGTAGGGGAACGCTATGCAATCCTCTTCGCGTTCGATCTGGGGAAACCACTGTCGGGTTTTGTAGACCCCAAACTTTGCCACCGTCGCGGCCGAGATTCCGCGTTTGGCAAACCATGCCAGCAGCGTTTCGGGTCTTTGCGGTTCAACAACCCGATCAGGACGCCGATATGTCCGTCGTTCGCGGGCCGGACGATACCCTTCGCCGCCAGTCGCGCCGCTCCAGCTACAATGATGGCAGTTCCAGACTGCCCGGCCGTCATGCTCGATCGTAACCGATAGGCATGGATCGGACTTCTTACGCCGGCTGCTTGAGCAGCTCGGGCATGTCGTCTTGTGATTGCCGGGCTTGTCGTCACGAAGCCGTATGCCATGCTCGGAGAGCGCTGAACGTGTGTCCTGCATCAGCCCCTCGCCCAGAGGAAGTCATACTCGCTGTCCGAGGCCAGCGCCTTCGTCACCCATGCCGCCGTGTCGATAACCTGATCCGCTTCAGCCTGCCTGATTTTCGTCAGCACCTTGCGGCTGTCGTTGTCCGCCTCCTTCAACCACTTGCCGATCAGGCGCCGGGCTTGTCCCTCCGTCTTGCTCGTCTGACGGCAGATGGATGCCAAACCCTCGGCGAAGAGTTCCTGCTTGAAATCAGGCGGCGCAGAATGCGCCTTAGCTTTAGCTAAGGAATATTCCCTTTTTCTTGTTTGCGTCGCGAGTGCGTCGTTTGCTGCGTCAGATGGCGCGTCACTTGGTAAGCCGACAATCTGATAATCGTCGTAATTACAAATGGTTATCTGCGTCGCGAGCGCGTCACTTACTGCGTCGATCATTGCGTCGATTTTCAAACGCTTCAGGAAACGTCGAACCCGAGCTTCGGGCCATTGCCATTTGGCAGCCATGAAGCGCAGCGACGTAGCGAACTGCCCTCGACCTATCGAGCAGCGCTTACGGCCGACACGAATTTTGCGCGGCTTCCAAGCCGCCTCACGGATCATCCAGATCCACGCCTCGCGTTCCGTGAACGCTTCCTGGGCGAAGAAATCATGCTCAAATATGTCGCGCGCGACCGCGAAGACACCGCCGTTCTTGCTCATTCAGGCAGCGCCTCCGACATCGTGACGGCGCAGAAACGGCAGCACGTTGGCTGCGACGACAGGCATCTTCGCCAGCTTGGAATTGTCGCCTAGGTAGAGGTTCTGGAATCGGACCCATGCCTGAGCCGTATCGTGGCAGTCAGCGAATGACAGCGACTTGTCCGACTTCGCCTTCTTGACTTTCCAGTCTTCCCACGCGTCGAACGCGGCCTGGATTTCAGCCTCTCTGGTCAAGCAGCACCCCTTTCCGCCGTGGAGTTCACCGGCTTGGAGAGTTTTTCGGCCGCGTAGACATCGAGGAATTCCGGCCGGTAGTACGGAATGCGACCGAAGTATTCCATCGGCGGGCCGCCGCCGACAGTCGCCATCTTGTTGAGGGTCGCGACGGCTATCTTGATTCCGTGCTTCCTCAACATGTAGCCAGGCACTTCCGACCGGCGCAGGCGAGGCATGTCCATCAACGAGCCCCCGCTTCCTGCGAAGGGGTCGAGGACAAACCCTTTGCTTTCATCGCTGCGCGGATAGCGCGCACGATTTCGCTGTTCTGTGAACTGGCGTTTATTTTCGCTTCAGCTTCGACGAATGCCTTTGCATCAGCGGGCAGGCGGATTTTCAGTTGGCGGGATGTATCCACGCGCGAGCCTTCCTTAACCAATGTACCTGATAGGTACGGGTACCTTACAGGTACCTCTGGCGTCAAGGACCTAAATGGTTCATAACGGCCCCAATCACGGAAATGTGGGGAAAACCATGGCGACGCCAAAGCAAACCGATCCGCAGTTCAAGCTGCGGCTAACCGGTGACCTGCGAGACAAAATTGAAACGGCTGCGAAAGCGAGCAATCGATCAATGAATGCAGAGATGATCGCCCGACTCGAAGAAAGTTTCAGCGACAATGGCAAGGCTCTGCTTGAGGCTACGTTGGTAGTTGAGTCGCTACGAAAGAATCTTACCGAGCGCATCTGGAACTACGACCAGATGGCGAAGGGACTGCAGAAGCGGGAGGCTGAACTCAATCAGTTGCTGAACGATAAAGTGGACGTGATCGAGATGGCAATTTCCGCCCGGCGGGAGGAACTGGAAGCGGAATATCAAAGGATCATGCAATACGCTGAGGAGCAGAGGCGGAGCGCGGACGAATATGCCGGCTTCACCGTCGCGCGAGAACGTCAGTTTGTAGAAATGATAAAGCTTTTGACCGGCAAGGAGCCGCCACCCGTTCAGAAAGTTCCGCGCGGAGAGTTCCCTTCGGAGAAGAAACCAAGAAAGACACGCCGCTAGGCCATCTGTTTCTCGACTTCGCCGGCAATCTTGTCCGCCGCCGCGACCAACACAGCATCCAGCCGATGGGTATAGCGTGAAGTTATGCCTAACCCGCCATGCCCCAAGCACGCTCCGATCGTGCTGTCCGTAAAGCCGAGGTCGGCACCAACGCTGGCAAAGGAGTGCCGGAGAACGTGGGGAGTCACGTCGTCCAACCCGGCCGCCTTGAATAATCCGCGATACGACCGCTTGACGCCGGCATACGGCAGATCATCGAGCCGAGGAGCGGGAAACACGTAGAGGTTTTCCTCGCGCCTATACGCGTGCACGCGCGCGAGAAGAGCCTTCGCGGGAGCGCCAAGCGGTCGGACGGATTTCCCGGTCTTGGAATCACTCAGCACGAGCAGCGAGTTTTCAAGATCGACTTCTGACCATTGCAGGTTTTCCACCTCACCGATTCGGCAGCCAGTCAGAGCGGCAAGCTTGAGCATTGCCGGCCCCTGCCAGGACGGCGAGGCCATGCCCTCAGCGACAACCTTTCCGAAGGCCTTATATTCGGCAGGCGTCAGTCGGCGCTCACGCTTGTTGCCTGCGGGCTTCTTCACGCCGAATGTCGGATTGACCTCGATAATTCCCTCACCAACTGCATAGGAAAGGATCGTGCCGAGCGCCGCTGCCGAGCGCGTCGCAGAGCCGGCGCCGCCTGACACACGCACCCTGCCCCGCAGCTTTCCGGATGGTTCCTTGGCCTTTGCCGTCTTACCCGACTGGACGTCGCGAATGAATTTCACCACGTCAGCCCGCTTCAGGTCGATGACGAGCTTCTTGCCGAGCAGCGGCTTTACATGCGCCTCGACCATGCTCTTGTCGGCCGAGAGCGTGCGCGCCTTCTTCGGTAGCCCTTTGCGCCCGATGACAAGGCCCTTCCCAGCCGCCGCGAAATAGTTGTCGCAGAGTTCGGCCACGGTCAGGGACTTCCGCCTGGTCTTGCGTTCGAGTTGGGGGTCTTCGCCCTGCACGGTACTGCCGAGCGTCCTGATCGCGAGCTTGCGAGCCTCTTCCGTGGTTAGCAAGCCATGCCGGCCGATCGTCATGCGCCGACGCGCGTTCCCGGCCCGGTAATCGACGAAGTAGGTCTTCGTACCTTTCGGGTTCTTGGCAGTGGCGGGGTTCACGAACACACCGAATCCCTTGAGGTCAGAGCACCAGACGGTGTATTGCTTTGCGCGCGGTTCGTTCTCGTCGACCACGCTCTTGGTGAGCTTCGGCATAGCGGCTCCTTCGCAAACTCACCAAATACTCACCACGAAAACGGAAACGTGGGAAGATGGCGGAAAACTCGGGAGAGCGTCAGAAAGCCGCAAAGCCTTGCAGGACAAGGGAAAAGAAAAGCCCGGAAAGGTTGTGAATATTCACGCCAACCTTATCCGGGCTTCTTCGTAATGATGGGGTCAGGTGTTCGAGTCACCTAAGCGGCACCACTTAAATAGCTGAAATTGCTGCGCTTTTATCGTTTCGACGCCAAAAAAGTTATTTGTGATCGATCCTCAAATAAGCGAAATCACTAGCCAATCCGGGGAAACGTCATGTCAAATAAGGGCTTTCCGCAGCAGTGGTCGTTCTTTGGGCGCGTCCTTCCAGAGCGAGTGGGGCTTACCTTCAACCTACCGGGTCTGACTGGAAATGTGCCCGACCTCAATGTTTCGTTCAAAATGGTGGCCCATATCCACTCGTCACAAATCGTTGCCCGTATAGAACTGCTGCACGGTGAGCCTGACATCTACACCTTGCGGAATCTTGTTGAAGGCGTTGTCCGCTCCAACCTCGATTTGATCGGATTTCTGCAGGGTATCAGTCTTGATGTCGAAATCGTCTCCTGTGCCTCGCTGGATGGAGATTGGCAGATATTCGGAGCGGAGGTACCGTTTCTATATGACTACAGCGCCAATGTGCACAGCGAGATCGATCAGGCTTTTCTTAAAAAGGTTCTGTCCGACAGCACTGTAGAAATTATGCTGTCTGACTATCGAGAGGCGATGCGAGTCCCATTACAGACAGGCTTCTTTTGCTACCGCTCAGTTGAAGCCTGTATGCAATCGTTTCGTGACAACGGGACAAAGTCAAAGGAAGCTGGTTGGGAGGCGTTGCGAACCAGTCTCAATGTTGACCGGACAGCAATAAATATCATCAAAGAACATGCCGATTGGGCCCGACATGGCGAGGTTGGTTTCATCATCTCAGACCAGCGCAAAACTGTGCTTTCGATTATCAACGAAATTATTCGGAGATACCTTGAGTTTGTATTCCACGATCGACAACCCCTTGCCCTCTCAGACTATCCGTTGCTGAATTCTGCCCCAGTGGCAGAACAAGCGGCGCCGCTCGTTGCTCACAGCTGAGGGCGTTCTAACGTCGCCCCCTACTCAACAGCAGGATTTTCGTAATGATGGGGTCGCGTGTTCGAGTCACGCAAGCGGCACCAGCTACA
>JAHBYU010000012.1 GCA_019635775.1 Rhizobiaceae bacterium
GAGCAAGTATGCGGGACGAAGAAACGGCGTGGATGAATTTCCACGAATTTTCTGCGATGGGCGATGATCGACCGTAAAAAGGCAGGCGCCAGAAGCGGCTAACCCAGCTTCGTGATGACCGTCTTGAGCGCCTCCTCGAAGCGGCGCACCTCATCCAGCGTGTTGTAGTGGACCAGCGAAACGCGGATGGCGCCGGAATCCATCGACAGGTTCAGCCGGTTCATCAGGCGCGGAGCATACATGTGCCCGTCGCGGATGCCGATGTCGCGCGCGGCCATCTCTTCCACTACGGCTTGCGGCGACAGCTTTCCGATGGTGAAGCAGAAGGTGGGCACGCGCTCGGCCAACCGCGCTTCATCGGCCACGCCATAAATGGTTGCGCCGCAATCCTTCAGAACCTTCATCATGGCGCCCGCAAGCACAAGTTCGTACTGGCGGATGGCATCCATCCCGGCAGCGAGGTTCTCGCGCCGGGTACGGTTGTTGGCCGGTGCGAAGTTGCGCCCGATCGCTTCGAGATAGCGAACGGCGGCATCCATGCCGGCGACGTTCTCATAGATGAACGTGCCCGCCTCGACCTTGTAGGGCGGCTCGTCGGGAATGAAATCCTCGCGGAAGGTGGGCAGGCGCTTCAGGAGGTCGAAGCGGCCCCACAGGAAACCAATATGGGGCGAGAAATTCTTGTAGCCCGAGCAGACGAGATAGTCGGCACCCCATGCCTGTACGTCGATCAGGCCGTGCGGTCCGTAGTGCACGCAATCCAGGAAAACCTCCGCGCCGGCCGCATGCGCCATCCGGGCGACCGAGCCGACATCGACAATCGAGCCGATGGCATGGGCCGTCACAGTGCAGGCCACCAGCCTCGTTCGCGGGCCCAAGAGCGGCTTCAGGTCCTCGACATGCAGGTTGCCGTCCTCGCGCATCCGCCACCAGAGCAACTTAGCGCCCTGCGCCTCAAGGGCCAGCCATGTCGCAATGTTTGCGTCGTGGTCCATGTCGGTCACGATGATCTCGTCCCGCGTCCGGTCGCGGGAAATCATCTGGCCTATGCCGAGGCTGACGAGACGGATGAAGGAGGTGGCGTTCATGCCGAAGCAGATTTCGGCCGGGCGGTATGCGTTGACGAGGAGCGCAACGCTCTCGCGGGCCTCGTCTATCACGCGATCGACGGCGACGCTGCGCGCGTAGCGGCCGCCACGTTGAACATTGTGCGAAACGAGGTGATCGGTGACCGCTTCCAGGACGCTGTCGGGAATTTGCGCACCTGCGGCGTTGTCCATGAATATGAAGTCGCCGGCCTTCCGCAAGGCCGGAAACATCGCCCTGATCTTCTCGACCGGGAAGGTTGCGGCGGCGGATTGATGGTGGTTCATGGACAGTCCCCGGTTGATGTCGCGGCGATCACCGCGCGTTGGCAGCCTTGCTGCGCTTTTCCACCCATCCTACGAGGCGCACCATCGGCCAGAGGAAGGCCAGATAGATGAGCGCCGCGCCGATGAGCGGCGTCGGATTGGCGTAGAGCGCCTGCGCGTCGTTGGCTTCCTTGAGCAGTTCGGGCAGCGCGACGGCCGACGCAAGCGAGGTATCCTTGAACATCGATACGCAGTTGCTGGTGGTAGGCGGAATGACGAGCTTTATCGCCTGCGGCAGGACGACCTTGCGAAGAGTCAGCAAGAACGGAAGGCCGAGCGCCTGCGCTGCCTCGAACTGGCCTTTCGGGATGGCCTCGATGCCGGATCGGAAGACCTCGGCCGAATAGGCCGACATCACGAAGGTGAAGGCGAGCGTGGCCGATACCCAGGCCGAGAAGCGGATGCCGACGAAGGGCAGCGCGTAGTAGATCAGGATCAGCACCACCAGAACAGGCATGGCGCGGAAGATGTCGATGTAGCCGATGGCGAGCCAGCGGAACGGTCGCGGTGCGTAGAGACGCACCACGCTGATGAGCAGTCCGAGCGGAATGCCGATGGCGATCGAAAGCAGACCGAGTTTCAGTGTGTTGATCAGCCCGCGCAGCAGCGCTGGAAACGCGGAGGCAAGCACGGTTGTGTTGAAAAACGTATCGACGAGGGTCATCGGCGCGCCCGGAGAACGGAGGTGTCGGATGCTCCAAGAACAATGCCGGCCAGGAGTTCCGGGCCGGCACCATTGCGAAGCGGTTCAGGATGCGTTCGTCAGGGCGTCGGGATCGGCGCTTCCTTGGCGGTCGACGATTCAGCCGGTGCGTCCGTGCCGAACCACTTCTTGTGGATGGCCTGCAGCGTGCCGTCCTTCTTCATCTCGGTCAGCGCGTCGTTGATCTTGGCCAGATGCGGCGAATCCTTCGTCATCATCAGGCCGTACTGCTCGCCGGTCTTGATACGCTCGACGATGCCGAGACCCTGCATCTTGGTGAAGGCGTATTCCATGCCGGGAATGTCGCTCACCAGCCCGTCAACGCGGCCGGAGGCGAGGTCTAGAAGAACCGCCTGCTGGTTCGGGTAGCCGGTCACCTCGGCGAAGCCATACTTTTCCTGGTTTTCCTTCGACCACTTGTCGCCGGTCGAACCGGAAAGCACGCCAACAACCTTGCCCTTGAGGTCGGCCAGGCTTTTCACGGCGCCGTCGGTCTTTGCCGCGACACCCATGTCGGCGTCGTAATAGGGCTGCGTGAAGGACTGCGATCCAAGACGCTCCTGCGTGATGGTGATCGAGGAGATCGCGGCGTCGATGCGGCCGGAGCTGGTGGCAGCGAACAGCGGCTGGAAGTCGTAGCCTTCGATGTTGACGGTCATGCCGGCGCGCTTGGCGGCCTCCGTGACGATGTCGACCTCGAAGCCCTCGAAGACGCCGCTCTCATTCTTGAACTCGAACGGCGGGTTGTTGGGGTAGGAGCCGACATTGAGCGTACCTTCCGCAAGGGCTGCGAAGGGCGCAGCCGCAATGCCGGCGGCGGCTGACAGGATGAGAAGGCTGCGTCGGGTGAAGTTCATCTTTCTTTCCCTCTGGTTGTTCCGGACGAGTTCCTCCCGCCGGTATTGCTAGTCGCCGCGCCTTGGGGCGCAGCGTCAACTCTTCATGGCGAGCATGCGCTCCAGAGCCGTCTCGATCTGCGCGGTGTCGCGGAACACGCACATGCGCACGAAAGCCGAGGAGGACTCGCCGAACAGGTAGCCGGGCGCCAGGCCCACGCGCGACTTTTCCAGGATGTCGGCGCAGAGCTGGCGTGAGTCGCTCTGCCCTTCCATCGCGAAGAAGACATACATGCCGCCGCGCGGCTTCGTCGGCAGGATGATGCCGGGTATCTGCGCGAGCTTCTCATAGGCGAGGTCGAGACCGGTCTTGATACGCTGCCTGATCTCGGCGACGAGCGGCTCGCCCTTTGTGATGGCGGCGGTCGCACCGGCCTGCAGGGGACCGGCAGTGCCGCTGTTGATGTACTGCGTCATCGCGCCGAGCTGGTCGGAAACGCCGGAAGGATGGGTGAGCCAGCCGACGCGCCAGCCCGTCATGGCCCACGCCTTCGAGAAGCTGTTGACCGACAGGACACGATCTCCATCGTCGGCG
Source organism: Rhizobiaceae bacterium (assembly GCA_019635775.1). Taxonomy (GTDB): domain Bacteria; phylum Pseudomonadota; class Alphaproteobacteria; order Rhizobiales; family Rhizobiaceae; genus Mesorhizobium_K. The sequence continues at coordinate 3,547 of JAHBYU010000012.1, forward strand.
ATCTGCAGAATGGAGGGCGCGGCCTCTCCGTCGAAATAGAGCCGGTTGTAGACCTCGTCGGAGATGATCCAGATGCCGGTCCTGCGGCTGAAGTCGAGCAGCGCCTGCATTTCGGCGCGGCTCGCGGTCCAGCCGGTCGGGTTGGATGGCGTCGACAGGAAGATGGCGCGCGTGCGCGCGTCGCACCGGGCGAACAGGCCATCGAGGTCGAGCTTCCAGTCGCCGTCGAAATCCAGCGCGAAGGGACGCGGCTCGCCGCCGATGAGATGAATGGCGTTGTGGATGTTGGGCCATTGCGGCGCGACGTAGACGACATTGGTGCCGACATCGACCAGAAGCTCCAGCGCCATGTAGAGCGCCTGCATGCCGCTTGGCGCGATTGTGCTGCGCGAAACGGAGATGGGTTGGCCGTGAAGCCTCGTCTGGTAGTCCGACAGTGCCTCGTTCAGCGGTCCATAGCCGCGCATGTTGGGGATGTAGAAGGTCAGCCCATCGTCGAAAGCGGCCTTGGCGGCATCCCGGATGAACGCGGGCGTCACCATGTCGCCTTCGCCATACCAGAGCGCGATCACGTCGCCCAGCTGCTGCGCGCGCACCGCAAGCTTGGCGATATTTTCGGTGTGCAGGTCGCGGATCTGGGCGCGAATGCCTTCGAACGCGTAACGGGACTTCGCTTCAGACGACGACTGGGGAGGCAGGACAGACAAGACAGAACCCTTTGCGCACTGCACTGGCGCAATTCCGGACGCGACCACCGATCACTTCTGCTGGAATTGCTTGACGTTCACGCCGCGTGAGTGCGCAACCGAGGCACGACGCCCCCACGTGGAATTCCATTCTCGATGCTATCCGAACCGGGACAGTTTTCAAGAAGAAAGTTTAAGCATAAAAGATTAGCGTTTCCGCTTTTTCGGGGCAGGACGTGCGGCCAGCCTGGTCGATTTGAGCCCTGATCGCGCGTCCGAAAGTGCTGCTGCACTGGCGGCGGAAAGCAGGATCGTGTCGCTGGAAAGGATGAAGAAGCTCGCGCCGCTCGCGGCCCAGCGGGCTACGTCTTCCGGCCTGAAGCAGAAGATTCCAGCTGCCTTGCCGTGCTTCAGCGTGGAAGCGATGATCTTCTCGATCGCCTTTGCGAGCCTTGCCGCGTCTTCCGGTCGGTAGGCGTCGAGCGAAACGGAAAGGTCGCCGGGGCCGACGAACACGACGTCGACGCCTTCCGTCGCGGCAATCGCATCGACGTTCTCCAGCCCTTCGGCCGTCTCTACCTGTATCGCGACGACGTTTGCGGCGTTGGCTTCCGTAAGGTGATCGAAGATGCGGTAGCCGTAGCCGGTGGCGCGGCCCGGACCCACGCCGCGCTCGCCATCCGGCGGATAGCGCGACGCCTTGACGACCGCCGCTGCCTGTTCCGCCGTCGAGACACGCGGCACGAGGACGCCGCGCGCGCCGCTGTCGAGCGCCGCGGCGATCTCCTCCGGCGCATGGCCGGGTACCCGAACCATGGCGGGCACGCGATGGATGTCGCAGGCGCGGACGAGATTTTCGATCTGGTCGCGGGCGATCTGGCCATGTTCCCAGTCGATGCAGACGAAATCCGGTCCGGTCTGCGCCACCACCTCTACCGCGACCGGGTGAGGGATCTCCGCGAAGGCGCCCACAAGCGCGCTCTTGCCTATGGTCCTGTCCCGAAATGCTTTCATCATGCGCCTCCCTGGTTCTCCAAAGCCATAGCGCCAAATAGCGCCCGAGCGAAGACGCTATTTCAGGCTTGAAATAATCTGCGACGCTCGTAGCGTGAGGCTTCGGGGAGGACCATCGTGATGAAGCAGCATCCGCTCAAGGGCGAAAACCGCCTGAAGCTCGGCGTTTTTTCGGCAAACGCCGATGGCGGGCTCGCCATCACCGACGTGCCGGAGCGCTGGCAGGCCGGCTGGGACGACAATCTGAGCGCCGCGCAGATCGCCGACCGTGCGGGGCTGGAGTTCTTCCTGCCGATCGCGCGCTGGAAGGGGTTCGGCGGCCGGAACCGCGTGCGCGAGCATTCCTTCGAGACTTTCACATGGGCAGCCGCTCTTGCAGCCGCGACCGAGCGGATCGGCCTTTTCATGACGGTGCATGTGCCGCTGGTGCATCCGCTCTATGCGGCCAAGGCGCTGGCGACGGTGGACCACGTCAGCCATGGCCGTGCCGGGCTCAACATCGTCTGCGGCTGGAACCCGAAGGAGTTCGGCATGTTCGGCACGCCGCTGGTCGAGAAGGGCTATGACCAGGCGGCCGAGTGGATCGATATCGTCGAAAGGCTCTATGGCGCGGACGAGCCGTTCGATTTCGAAGGTGAATACTATCATCTGAAGGACGCCGTGAGCCGACCGGCGAGTTTGCAGATGCCGCGACCGGTGACGATGAACGCGGCGTTTGGCGATCCGGGTCGCGATTTCGCGGCGGCGCATTGCGACTACCTGTTCACGACCTTTTCCGAAATCGCGGAAGCGGGCAGGCATGTAGCCGACATAGCCGAGCGCGCCGACAGGATCGGCAGGACGGTAGGCTGCTACACGGTCGCTCATGTCGTCTGCCGCGAAACGGATGCGGAAGCCGACGCCTATTACGAGCGCTATGCAGTGACGATGGCCGACCATGCCGCGGTGGACCAGCATATGGCCGGCAAGAAGGAGTTCTCGCAGTCGCATGACGCCCATGCCTATGACCGCTACCGCCAGCGCTTCGCCGGCGGGGCAGGCACCTATCCGCTGGTCGGCTCGCCGCAGAAGATCGCGGACGAGATGATCGCGATCTCAGCGCAGGGCTATGACGGGATAGCACTTTCCTTCGTCAATTATACGCAGGAGCTTCCATTCTTCTGCGACCGCGTCCTGCCGCTGCTTAGGCAGGCGGGATACCGGACATAGCGCTACTTCGCCGGGCTCGCGAGCGGCTTCGACTTGTCGACCACGAAGACGCTGAGCGCCTTGGCGGGAACGCTGCCGACGCTTTTCACGTCATGCGCCGCGCCGGGCGGGATGACGAAGGAGTCGCCTGGCTTCAGCGTGCGGTCGGGCTCTCCTTCCACCGACATGACGACCTCGCCCTCCAGCACGTAACCGGTCTCGATGCCCGGATGTGTATGCAGGCCGGAAGAGTGGCCCGGTGCGACTTCAGCGAGGCCGGTGACGGTCTTGTAACCTTCGGGAAAATCTATCGACTGAAGCGGGGTACGCTTGATGCCCGACGGCGCGTCCTGCGCGAGCGCGGGCGCGGCGAACAGAACCAGCGCGACGACGGCAGTTCGTGCGAGTGCGGACATGGTTATTTCCTCCCCGGAATTTTTGCTGGCGGTTGCCCGCCGAAACTGCCCAGAAGACTGCGGTGCGTGGCGGCCTCGCGCGCCGCCTGCTCGTAGATGCCCGTCATCAGGTCCAGTGCGTGGGTCGCTTCCGCAAGTCGCCTTGCGAGTTCAGGCAACCTGCTGACCGAGCCGATGAGAAGTTCGGCACGCACGTCTGCGTAGCGGTCGCAGACGTTGCGTCCGAGTTCCGTCGTCCCATAGGTGACGCCGGAACGCCCGCTGCCGCTTCTCACAACCAGCCCGCCCTTGATGAGCTTGCGCAGGCTGTACTGGATGTTGGGAATGTCCTGGCGGTTGGCCATGTGGCAAAGGTCGCGAATGCTTTTCGGCCGGTCGTTCATGCGGATCATGTGAAGCAGGGCGTTCTCCGGCCCGCTGGCGGCAAAGTCAGCAACGGACGCAAGGCATTCGGCCTGCCAGTGGCCGAACGCCTCGAAGCAGCGGATCAGCGCATATTCGATGTCGGCGACCTCCATCTCCTGCGGCGTACGGGCCAGATGCCATGAGCGGTCCAGCTTCGGCTGGTCGGCAGTCGGCGGTGTGCGTCGCGGCATGGTTCTCCCTCCGTCGCCGAGGATGCAACAGGGCACGGCTTGCGTCCACTTCGAAAATCAAATAGACTTTCTATTATAAAATAAAACATAAATTGGGGTTCATCTTGAGAGGAGAATGCGATGGTTTCGCCACGCAACCGCATGTTCAATCGTGACCAGTTCCTTCTCGGCACATTCGCCTCCAACTGCTCGGGCGGCATGACCGTGACCAAGCTGCCTGAGCGCTGGAAGAGCAGCTGGGATAACAATCTGAAGCTCGCCAAGCTGCTCGACGACGCCGGAATCGACTTCATGCTGCCGATCGCGCGCTGGATCGGTTATGGCGGCGAGACGAACTTCCACGGCAGCGTGCTGGAAACGATCACCTGGGCGGCAGGCCTGCTGGCGCATACCAACGACATCACCGTGTTCGCGACGACCCATACGGCGGCCAACCATCCTGTGGTGGTGGCCAAGCAACTCGCTACGATCGACCAGATCAGCGGCGGGCGCATAGGCCTCAACATTGTCGCCGGCTGGAACAAGCCTGAATACGAGGCGCTTGGCCTGACGCTGCCCGACGACCATGAGACACGCTACGGCTACGCGCAGGAGTGGTTCGATATCGTCAAGGCTCTGTGGACACGGGACGAAGCTTTCGACTGGGACGGCAAGTTTTTCCAACTCAAGAACGTGTTGGGTGACCCGCGTCCTTCCACGCCGCTGCCGATCCTCAACGCGGCCGGCTCGGAACAGGGCCGCAAGTTCGCCGTGCGCAACGCCGACTTCCTGTTCACGCCGGCGATCGATCTCGCGCGCTCGAAGGACGAGATTGCCGCGCTGAAGGCGCAGGGAAGGGAAGCCGGTCGCGATGTCGATGTCCTGACCTTCTGCCATGTCGTCTGCCGTCCCACCGAGAAGGAGGCGAAGGACTATCTTCAGCATTTCGGCCAGGACAACGCCGATTGGGAGGCTGTCGACAATCTGGTGCGACTGCAGTTCGCGCATGCGCAGTCTTTCCCGCACGACCTGCTGGCGCTGATCCGCGACCGCATGGCGGCTGGCCATGGCGGCTTCCCGCTGACCGGCACTCCGGAACAGGTGGCCGACGGCATCGCTTCGCTCCATGCCGCCGGCTTCCGGGGAACGACCCTCTCCTTCGTGGACTACGCCGAGGAGTTCCCTTACTTCCGGGATAACGTGTTGCCCCTGCTCGAGGAGCGCGGCGTACGTATTCCATTGCCGGCCCCGGCCGTCGCGGCTGAATAGGTGTCTGCGATGAGCGAGCCAGCGACGGTCGACGTCGCGGACTTCCGCGCCGCAATGCGCATGATCGTCGGCAATGTCAGCGTCATCACGGCGGGCTCGGGCGAGGACCGCACCGGGCTCGTCGTCATCTCGATGGTGTCGCTGTCGGCCGATCCGCCGAAGGTGATCGCCTGCGTCAATCGCTCGTCATCGACATGGCCGGTCATCGAGCGCTACGGCTGCTTCGGCGTGAGCTCACTGGCGGCGGACCACCAGCCCGTGGCCGAGCGCTTTTCCGGCTTCGGCGGCATCAAGGGGCCGGATCGGTACGCGGGCGCCGAATGGTTCACGCTGGAGACCGGGGCGTCGCTGCTGAAGGGAGCGACCGCGGTTTTCGACTGCCGGCTGGACGAAATGATCGACCGCGGCTCGCATTCGATCATCGTTGGCTCGGTGGCGGCCGTGCGCACCAACGATGTCGGCGAGGCGTTGCTTTACTGGCGCGGAGCGTACCGGCCGACGCGGTTCGACGCCTGAGAAAAAGCCGGCCGCCCTTTCGGACGGCCGGCTCGTTTTTCATCGGCTATGGGCAGCCTACTTCGACAGGTCCGCCTTTACCTTCTCGACATCGTCAGCGCTCATCTCGCCGACAGTGGTAACCGCGCCATCGGTGATCTTCCAGAGGCGGAACGGGCCCGTGATGTCGCCATACTGGTCGAAGCTGACCGGGCCGATGACACCCTCATACTTGATCGGCTTGCCTTCCTTGATGAGGGCCAAAGCCTTGGCGAACTCGTCCTTGCCGGCGAAGATCTTCTCGCCGTCATGCGAGACGACTTCCGGAATGGCAGCCTTGATCGCGGCGGGATCGCCACTACCGGCTTTCGCGATGGCGAGCGCGACGATCGCACCGGCGTCATAGGAACGGTCGGCAGCAGGAGCGTCGGGCTTGATACCGCCCGAGAACGCCTCGTAGTTGTTGTAGAAATAGTCCGTGGAGGCGGTTTTGGCGGTGCCCGACGACGTGCCATAGGCCTCGTTGAGATACTGCGCCCCGACCGCATCGATGAACTCCTGGGCGTTCATGCCGTCATTGAGCAGGAACTTCGCAGGCCCGCCGCCGGAAATCCATGCGCGCGCGATGGTTGCGCCGTCCACCGGATAGCTGACCAGGTAAAGCGCTTCGGGCTCGCCTGCCATCGCCGCGCGCGCCTCGGACGAATAGCTCGCCTGCTTCTCGTTGTAGGGCGTCGTCGAAGTGATCGTGCCGCCCAGCTTTTCAAAGGCCGAGGAGAACTCGCGCACCATGTTCACGCCGAAATCGTTGTTGACGTGAATGATCGCGAGTTTCTTCAGGCCCTGGTCGATGGCGTATTTCGCAGCCGCCGTGCCCTGAAGCGCGTCGGACGTGATGGTGCGGAAGAACACGCCGTTGGTCTTGCCGTCACGGGCGAGTTGCGTGAGCGTCGGCGAGGAGGAGGCGGGCGACACCTGGACGACGCCGGCCGGGCCTGTCACCGAGGTAAGGATCGGGATTGACACCGAGGAGATGATGCCGCCGATGATGACCGGCACCTTCTGGATGTTGACGAGCTGCGTGGCCTGATCGACGGCGACCGTGCCCTGGCTCTGGCTGTCGCGCGTGTCTGTCGTCAGCTTGCAGCCGTCAGCGCCAGCCGCCTCGTTGAAATCGCGAAACGCCATTTCGACCGACTTGGCTCCCGCCTGCCCATAGGCGCCGGCGGGTCCGGTCAGTTCCATGACGACGCCGACCGTGACGTCGCAGTCTGCGGCAGCGGCAGGCAGCACAAAGGCTGCCGTGGCGAGCAGGGTTGAAGCGAGCAGAAGCTTTTTCATCGTATTCCCCTTTGGTTTGGCGCTCTCCCGGAGCGATGTGGATCGTCTGTCAGTCGCAGGTCAGGTGCTTTGTCTTCGAGGAATGGTCCTGGTCCGGATCACGCTCAGGCCGCTCCCTTGTTGAGGTTGTATTTCATGATCGAGCCGTGGCGGCCGTGGCGGTCGCGTTCCAGCGTGTAGACATCGCCTTCAAGCTCGCTGGCGTGCGACAGGACGGCGGCGATGTCAGCCAGATCGCGCTCTGTCAGCTTCACGGACGAAATGGCGAGATTTGAAGCCAGATGCGTACTGTTGCGCGCGCCGACGATCACCGCCGCGACAGCCTTCCGCGGCAGCATGGCGGCGCTGGCGATGGTCGCGATGTCGACATGATGTCGGTCGGCGACCATGCGCAGGGTACGCAACAGGGACTGGAAGAAATCCCAGCCACCGAGATCGTCAATGATAAGCTTGTACTTGATGAGGGAACGGTTCTCGAAAGCTGCCGGCTCCGGCTTTCCGAGCCAGCCGTCCCCGAGGAAGCCGCCCGCGACCGTGCCGTAGCAGAACAGCGCCACGTCGTTGGCGGTGGCAGCCTCCACCATGCGCTTTTCGGGCCGGACATCGAGCAGGGAATACTGCACCTGCATGGAGGTGAGCGGCACGCCCGATCCGATGATGGCCAGCATGTGATCGGTGTCGAAATTGGTGGCGCTGACCTTGTGGATCTTGCCGGCAAGGCGAAGCTCGTTGAGCCAGCCCGCCGTCTCCAGCCAGAGCGGCGCGTCATAGTCCCACCAGTGGAACTGCACGAGGTCGAGGCGATCGAGCTTCAGGCGTCGCAGCGACTGGTCGATGACGGTCTCGACATTGGCCTTGGTGATGCGTGGCAGGATGTCGAGGTCGGGAACGAACTTCGTGTGTACCTTGATGCGGGCAAGCGCGTCCGCGCCTCGCAAGCGGCCATAATGCTCGCGGAAACTGCCGATCGTCTCCTCGACGCCGGTGTATATGTCGGCGCAGTCGAAGGTGGTGATGCCGGCGTCGGCGAAGGCAACCATGTCGGCGACGGGATCGTCGCTCCTTACCGCGCCGTGGCCCGCGGCAAGCTGCCAGCCGCCGCGTATGACGCGCGAAATCTCGTAGTCCGGCGCAAGCTTGATGCGTTGCACGGGAAGGGGGTCAGTCATCGAGCGGCACCGCTGTTGTTTCGGCGTGGCTGAATGTCCGCAGCCCGAGCCGGGTTATCCTGAGCCGCGAGCCGCAATGCGGATCGGGGCAGGCTATCTCGGCGTCGGTGGTCATCCAGTCGTTCTTGTGGGTCGGTCGTTGCTTGGCGGCCAGAAGCGGCAGCACGGAAGACAGCGAATAGATCGAGATGCCTTGTCCGGGCGGCAGATGCAGCATCTCGCCGCGCAGTTCGAAATGATCGCCGACCTTCGCGCCGCAGTAGATTTTCGCGCCCTCGTCGGCGACGACCTCGACCTTGAGGTCGAAAAGCTGGAAAGTGTCGTCCTTCTTGTCAGCCATAGGCCAGCGCCTCCTCACCGTTACCGGATTCCACAAGACGGCTGCGGACCAGATCGAAGGAGCGGGTTATGTCGTCCTTCAGGGCCTTGACCGACTGTGCCCGCTCGCCGCGCTCCATCGCCTCGATCAGCGCCCAATGATGGTGCGTGCCAGACATGTCGCGCAACTCGTCGTGGATCTGGGCCGCCGCGCGCACATAAGGACCGGACTGGAGCCAAAGGCTTTCGACCACAGGGATCAGCACGGCTGAACCGGCAGCGCGGTAGATATGGAAGTGGAAAGCGTGGTTGAGCTCCGACGTATGGTGCGGCTTGTCGGGATCGTCGGCGGCGAAGGCGGCGTCGCACCTTGAAGTCAACTCGCGCAGTTGCGCGAAGTCCTCGTCGGTCAGGCGGCGCAGTGCCAGCGCGACGAGTTCGCCCTCGATGAGACACCGGGCGCGGGCGAGATCGTCGAGCTTCTCGCGGGTGATGACGGGCACGCGCACGGTGCGGTTGGGAAGCGCTTCCAGCGCCTGCTCCGAAACCAGACGGCCCAGCGCCTCGCGCACGGGCATGGTGCTTGTCTGCAGGGTCTCGGCAAGATCGACGATACGCAGCGCCGCGCCGGCGTCGAGCATGCCGTGGATGAGTGAATTGCGGATTTCGGCGTAGACGCGGTCATGCAGCGTTTCCCTGCCGACAGGGGACAGTGCGCCGCGCGAGGTCACCCTGCGATCCCCCGGAGACATGCTGAGCACCCTGACTTCGATACCGACATCCGAACGCCATTTCCTGCTGCTGGCAAATTTTGTAGTTGCAAAATCCAATGTTGTAAAGTTTGATCAAACATCACGTATCAAGATTGTGGTTTGCAATGCAGCCTGCCGCGGATATCGCCCACAACCTCGCCGCATCGCCGCTGGAAGCGCGCGGGGTGGTGAAGGTTTTCGGTGGGCTGAGGGCTGTGGATGGCATGTCGCTTGCCCTGAGGCCTGGCGAACTGCTCGGGCTGATCGGCCCCAACGGCGCGGGCAAGACGACCTTGTTCAACCTGCTCGCGGGCAGCCTGAAGCCCAGTTCCGGTGCGATCCTGATCGAGGGGCGCGACATGACCTCCGCAGGACCCGAGGCGCGTATCGCCAACGGTGTCGGGAGGACATTCCAGATACCTCGGCCCTTCGCGGAGATGACGGTGCTGGAAAATGTGCTGACAGGCGGACAGCATCAGTCCGGCGAGCGCGCGTGGCTCAACATCGTGAGGCCCGGACGTGTCGCGGCGGAAGAACGCGCCGCGGTGGAGAAGGCGAGGGCTCTTCTCGATTTCGTGACGCTTTCGAAGCTCGAGGACGAGCCGGCGCGCGTGCTTTCAGGCGGCCAGCGCAAGCTTCTCGAACTGGCGCGCATCCTGATGGCCGACCCGAAGACGATCCTGCTCGACGAGCCGGCGGCCGGCGTCAATCCAAGCCTACTGGAATTCATCATCGAGCGGGTTCTGGAACTGAACGCGCGCGGCACGTCGATCCTGCTGATCGAGCACAATATGGAGATGGTTGCGCGGCTCTGTTCGCGCGTCGTGGTGATGGCCGCCGGCAGCTACCTGACGGAGGGTGCGCCGGATGACATCGCGCGCGACCCAGCCGTGGTAGACGCCTATCTCGGCGGAGTTGCGTGATGGCTCCGGTGCTTTCAACCGCCGCGCTGGTCGCCGGCTACGAGGCCGACCTGCCGATCGTGCGCGGCGTGGACTTTGCGGTGAATGCCGGCGAACTGGTCGTCCTTCTCGGGCCGAACGGCGCGGGAAAATCCACCTTCGTCAAGGCGATTGCCGGGCTCGTGCCGGTGCATTCGGGCTCGATGAGGCTCGGCGATCTCGACATAACGGCCGTGCCCGCGCATGAGAAGATCAGGCATGGCCTGGCCTTCGTGCCGCAAACGGAGAACATCTTCGCGACGCTCTCCATCCACGACAACCTGCTGCTCGCCGCCGACATCCTGCCGAAGGAAAAGCGCGGCGAACGTGTCGCGGCGCTCTACGCGATGTTTCCGGATCTTGCGGAGCGGCCGTCGCGCCGCGCCGGGGCGTTGTCCGGTGGCCAGCGGCAGATGCTGGCTGTCGCGCGCGCGCTCGTCGTAGAGCCATCGGTATTGATCCTAGACGAGCCTTCGGCGGGCCTGTCGCCCAAGATCGTGGCGGAGGTGTTCGCGCGGCTGAAGGAGATCAATGCGAAAGGCGTCACCATCGTTCTGGTCGAGCAGAACGTGAAGGCCGCGCTCGCCATCGCGGACCGCGCCGTCATCCTGGTGGAAGGAAAACTCGCGCATGAGGGGACGGCAGCCGGGCTGATGGACGATCCGCTGGTGGCCGAACTCTATCTCGGCGCGCGCCACGACCGGAAGGCCGCCACATGAACCCGCAGGCGCTCATGGACGGACTCATCGCGGGCTCCATGATCGGGCTGGGGGCAGTCGGCGTGACGCTGACTTATTCGATCCTGCGCTTCGCCAACTTCGCGCATGGCGAATTCATTGCCTGGGGCGCCTATTTCGCCTTCGCGCTGGCAGGCGCGCTCGGCATGCTGAGCGGCAGTCTCGCCGCGCCGATCGGCCCGTTCTCCTTCGGCTGGGGGCTGGTGATCGCCACTCTGGTCGCGGTGGTGCTGAATGGCGGGCTGGCGCTGCTTGTCGATGCTCTTCTCTTCGGCCGGCTGCGCTCGCACAAGAGCACGATTATCATCATGGTGATGGCAAGTTTCGGGGCGGCGCTGACGCTGCGCAGCCTGCTTGAGTTCATCTTCACGGCGCAGCCGCGCTATTTCTCCAATGCGCTGCAGATCGCGATGCCGCTCGGCGGCGGCATAAGGGCCACGCCCGACCAGTTGTTGTCGCTCGCCGTGGCGGCAATGCTGGTGGTGGCCGTGCACCTTTTGCTTTCTCGAACCCCGATCGGGCGGGCGATGCGTGCGGTTTCGGAAAACCCGCAGCTTGCAGGCGTTGCGGGCATCGACACGCGCAAGGTGATCCGCATCGTCTGGCTGCTTGGCGCAGCACTTGCCTGCATCGCCGGTGTGAGCGCCGGACTGCTCGTGCAGATACGTCCGCAGATGGGCCTCGACCTGCTGCTGCCGCTCTTCGCCGCCGCCATTCTGGGAGGCATCGGTTCGGTGCCCGGAGCCATGCTGGCTGGCCTTGTCGTCGGCCTATCCGAAGCCTTCGCGGTGCAGTTGATCGGCGCGGAATGGCGGTCGGCCGTGGCGTTCGTCATACTCGTGCTGGTGTTGTTGCTGCGCCCACAGGGCCTGTTCGGGAGGGCGGCGCAATGAGCGCTGACCTGCTGAGCTACGGCGCGTTCTTCCTGACGATGGCGCTGACCTATGCCGTCATCTGCCTCGGCCTGAACGTGCAGTGGGGACAGACCGGCCTGTTCAATGTCGGCATAGCGGGTTTCGTCGCAATTGGCGCCTATGCCTCCGCGCTTTTGACCACGCCGGACGACGCTGTCAGGTTTGGCGGTTTCGGCCTGCCGATCATCGTCGGCTGGATCGGCGGCGCTCTGGTGACAGGGCTCGTCTCCTTCCTGATCGGCGCGCTGACGATAAGGCTTCGCGCGGACTACCTCGCCATCGCAACCTTCGGCGTCGCGGTGGTGGTCCAACTGGCGGCGCTCAACCTGGAAGGGATAACCGGCGGTCCCTTCGGCATCGGCTTCATCCCGCGCCCATTTGCCGATTATGCCGGCAATCCGCTTGTCTTCGGCCTGGCCAATCTCGGCGTTCTGGTCGTCATCGTCCTGCTTCTCTACCTGATGCTCGAGAGGCTCGCACGCAGCCCCTGGGGCAGGGTGTTGCGTGCGATCCGCGAGGACGAACAGGCTGCGCTCGCGCTCGGAAAGAGCGCCACGCGCTTCAGGCTCCAGGCATTTGCGATCGGCGGTGGTATCATGGGGCTGGCCGGCGCGGTGCAGGCGCATTTCATAGGCTTCATTGCGCCCGACAACTACGTACCGATGCTGACCTTCCAGGTCTGGGCGATGCTGATCGTTGGCGGCTCCGGCAACAACAAGGGTGCGATCCTCGGCGCGGTGCTGGTCTGGGGGATATGGGCGATGTCGGCCGCGGCCGTCTCGGGGTTGTTCCCGCCTGGCCAGCAGGCGAGAGCGGCTGCGCTCCAGATCGTCATGATCGGGGTCGCGCTCTGCGCGATCCTGCTTCTGCGCCCGCGCGGCCTGCTCGGCGAGGAACGTGTGGTGTCACGGCACATCGGCGCGCGCGACGATGGCTCCAAGGATGGACAGACTTCCGATGCAAAGAACTCCTGAGCGCACGAACATCGCGGGCATGTCGATCAGCCGCCTCGTTTGCGGCCTGTGGCAGGTCGCGGACATCGAGAAGTCCGGCGAGACGATCGATCCGGAGCGAGGCGCGGATGCCTTGCAGGCTTACACGCAGGCCGGGTTCGACACGTTCGACATGGCCGATCACTACGGCAGCGCCGAGATCATAACCGGACGTCTTCTATCGCGGTATCCGACGAATAAGGAACGGCCGCTCGCCTTCACCAAATGGTGCCCCGAGCCGGGGCCGATGACAGCCGAGATCGTGCGCAAGGGCGTGCAGGAACGGCTGGACAGGCTCGGCGTCGAGAAGGTCGACTTGCTGCAATTCCACTGGTGGACCTTCGAGCATCCGGCCTGGCTGGACGCTTTGCATGAAATGGCGCGGTTGAAGGAGGAAGGCCTCATCGGCGCGATCGGGGTCACCAATTTCGATGCGGCCCACCTTCGTGTTGCGCTTTCGGACGGCGTACCGCTGGCCACAAACCAGGTGTCCTTCTCGCTGGTGGACAGGCGCGCGGCCGGCGAACTTTCGGAATTGTGCAGGCAGAAGGGTGTGAGGCTGCTCGCCTATGGCACGCTTTGCGGCGGGTTTCTCTCCGACAAATGGCTGGGCAAGACGGAGCCGACCGAGATCGCCGACTGGAGCCGCTCGAAATACAAACGCTTCATCGACGTTGCCGGCGGCTGGGAGCCGTTCCAGCGCATTCTCGCAGCCGCATCGGAAATCGGACGCAAGCATGGCGTCTCGCTGTCCAATGTCGCGTCGCGCTGGGTTCTGGAGCACGAGGCCGTGGCGGCAACCATCATCGGCGCGCGACTGGGCGAGAACGAGCATCGCGACGACAATCTGAAGGTCTTCGGCTTCACGCTCGACAGCGACGACCACGCCCGGCTCGAAGCCGCTTTCGCCGCGACAAAGCCTATCCCTGGCGACTGTGGCGACGAATACCGCAAGCCACCGTATCTCACGGCATCCGGCGACCTCAGCCATCATCTCGACGCGATACCATCCGTCTTCAAGGCGGTGCCGGTTCCGGGCAAGCCGGGCCGAAGCCGCGTTTCCTCCGGCAGCGTGTGGGAGCCGATCGCCGGTTTCAGCCGCGCCGTGCGCGTCAAGGACACGATCAGGGTATCGGGAACGACGGCGACGCATGGCGGGGACCGCTGCGTCGCACCCGGCGACGTTGGTGCACAGGCGACATACATCCTCGACAAGATCGCCGCGTCGATCACGGCGCTGGGCGGGAAACTTGACGATGTCGTTCGCACGCGCGTCTACCTGAAGGACGCCGCGCAATGGGAGCCGGCATCGCGGGCGCATGGCCGTGTGTTCGGCGAGGTGCTGCCCGCCAATACGATGCTCCAGGCAGGCGACCTGATCGGCGACTACGAGGTTGAGATCGAGGCCGAAGCGGTGGTGGATTAAACCAGTCCCGCCGCAAACATCGGCCCGCCCCGATGGGCGGGAAAACCGTAGCCGTTGATCATGACGAGATCGATGTCGCTGGCGCGCTGCGCAACCTTCTGCGCGAGGAGCTTCTCTCCCTCGGCAGCCATCGCGCCGAGCAGCCGAGAGACGATTTCGCCGTCATCGATGGCGCGCGGCTTGATGTTCTTTCTGGTCCGCGCCTCTTCGATCAGGGCCGTGACCTCGGGGTCGACCGTGCGCCTGCCGTCCGGATAGGCGTACCACCCTCTGCCGGCCTTCTGGCCGAAACGGCCGGCCTCGCAAAGCCGGTCGGCGATCTCGACATAGCGCTCGGCGGGATCGCGCGTGGCCGCCTGCCGCTTGCGGCGCGCCCATGCGATTTCCAGCCCCGCGAAGTCGAATACGGCGAACGGCCCCATCGCAAAACCATAGGCCTCCATCGCGGCGTCGATCTCTTCGGGCAGCGCGCCGTCCTCCAGCAGGAATTCGGCTTCGCGGCGATAGGCCGAGAAGATGCTGTTGCCGATGAAGCCTTCCGTCACGCCGGTGACGACGGGCAGCTTGCCGAGTTTGCGCGCAACCGCCAGCCCGGTCGCCAGAACGTCGGGTGCGGTCTTCGCGCAATTCACCACCTCGACCAGTCGCATGATGTTGGCCGGCGAAAAGAAGTGCAGCCCCACGACGCGCTCGGGATGGGTGGTCGCTGCGGCGAGTGTGTCCGGATCGAGGTATGACGTGTTGGTGGCAAGTATGGCGTCGGCGCGCACGATGCCGTCGAGCTTCGTGAAGAGATCGGCTTTCACCGCGAGATCGTCGAAGACCGCTTCGATGACGAGATCGGCATCGGCAAGCGCGGCCATGTCGTGCGATGTCGTCAGGCGCGAAAGCCTCTCGTCGCGGCCTTCGGCATCCAGCCTGCCGGAAGCGACATTGCGGTCAAGCAGAGCGGTGATGCGCTCACGGCCCTTCTGCGCGGCCGCTTCGCTCATGTCGACGCCCGTGACATGATAGCCACCGTCGAGCGCGGCAACTGCGATGCCGCAGCCCATGAGGCCGAGGCCGACAATGCCGACGCGCGTTACAGACCTGGGCGCGACGCCTTCCAGCGCATCGATCTTCGTGGCCGCGCGCTCGGCGAAGAACACATGACGCAGCGCCTTCGCCTGATCGGAGTCGCGCAGGCGCAGGAAGGTCTCGCGCTCGTCTGCCAGACCATCGGACAGGGACTTCTCGGCAGCGGAGCGCACGAGCCGCAATGCTTCTGCCGGAGCATGCTGGCCGCGTGCGCGCGACAGCACCTTTCTGGTCATCGCGCTGAAGGCTTCTGCCTCGAAAGGAGGAACGTCCAGCGCGCCCGTACGGCGCGGCGGTTTGCCCGCCAGATCCCGAGCCGCGCCGATGGCCTGCGCGACGAGATCGCCATTCGCAACGGCGTCCACGATGCCGAGGCCAAGTGCCTCTTGCGCTGCGACCATGCGGCCGGTGGCCGCCAATTCGGCAGCGGCGACAACGCCGGCAAGACGGGGCAGGCGCTGCGTGCCACCCGCGCCCGGCACGATGCCGAGCTTGACTTCGGGGAGGGCTATTTTCGCGGAAGGGGACGCGATGCGATGATGGCAGCCAAGAGCCACTTCCAGCCCACCGCCGAGCGCCGCGCCGTTGATCGCGGCAATAACGGGTTTCTCGCTTGATTCTATGCGCTCGATCACGGCCGGCAGAATCGGATCGGCCATCGGCTTTCCGAACTCGCGGATATCGGCGCCGCCAACGAACGTCTTGCCCGCTCCGGTGACCACAATGCCCAAGATGCCTGCGTCGGTCGAGGCGTGATCGATCGAGGCAAAAAGGCCCTGCCGCATATCCGCCGAAGCGGCGTTGACGGGAGGGTTGTCGATGGTGACGACAAGAACGCCTTCGACGACGGCGCCAGTCACGGACTGCGAAAAGTTCAGGGTCACGCTGTCAGGCCTCGCCCGTTTCTGGCAGGACGGCCATTGCCTGGATCTCGACCTTGGCGCGGTCTTCGACCAGCGCCGTGACCTCGACCGCAGCCATCGCAGGGAAATGCCTGCCGATCACTTCGCGATAGGCCTGCCCGACGCCCTTCAGATTGGCGAGATATTCCTGCTTCGAGGTGAAGTACCAGGTCATGGTTGTGATGTGCTCGGGCCTGCCTCCCGCCTCGGCGAGGATTGCGACGACGTTCTCGAGCGTCTGCCGGACCTGTCCGGCGAAGTCGTCTGTCTCCCACTGCTGCTGGCCGTTCCAGCCAACCTGTCCTCCGATGAAGACAAGCCTCCCGCTCGCCGCCACGCCGTTCGCGTAGCCGACAGGTTTTGCCCAACCCTCTGGCTGCAGGACCTCGTGCATCAGTTGTTTCTTCAGATCCATGCCTAAAGCTCCGTGCGTACTTTCCAGAGTTCGGGAAACAGTTCCACCTCAAGCATGCGCCTGAGGTAGGAGACACCGGCAGTCCCGCCGGTGCCGCGTTTCAGCCCGATGATGCGTTCCACCGTGGTGACGTGGTTGAAGCGCCAGCGCCGGAAATAGTCCTCGAAATCGACCAGCTTCTCGGCGAGTTCGTAGAGCATCCAGTGTGTTTCCGGATCGCGGTAGACGATCTTCCAGGCTTCCAGCACCTTCGGGTTCTCTGCGCGCGTCTCGCGCCAGTCCGCACGGGTGGCTTCGTCGCCGATGTCGAACCCCTTGCGGGCAAGAAGGCGAAGCGCCTCGTCATAGAGGCTCGGCGCCGCGAGGATGTCTTCCAGCTTTGCGGAGACGTCGGGTACGTGCTCGTGCGGCTTCAGCATGGCAAGGTTGCGGTTGCCTGCCAGGAACTCGATGGCCCGGTACTGCCACGACTGGAAGCCGGACGACTGGCCGAGGGAAGAGCGGAACTCGGTATATTCGCTGGGCGTCATGGTGCGCAGCACGTCCCACGCGCCAGTCAGTTGTTCGAAGATGCGCGCCACGCGCGTCAGCATCTTGAAGGCGGGCTCCAGCCTGTCGGCACGGATCGCCTTCATCGCCGCGCGAATTTCGTGGATGGCGAGTTTCATCCACAGCTCCGATGTCTGGTGCTGGATGATGAACAGCATCTCGTCATGCGCGGACGAAAGCGGCTCCTGCGCATCCAGCACCCGCTCCAGATGCAGATAGTCGCCATAGGACATGCGCCCCTGGAACGACATCTGCGCGCCTTCGCTTGAAGGATCGTAGGGCTTGTTGCTCATGTGACGGCAGCCTTCCGATGATATTCGGGGCGGTCCCAAAGCCCATCCTTCATGATGCTTTCGAGGATTGCGACTGCGCCGAGCACCTCCTTCTCGCCGATATAGAGCGGCGTGAAGCCGAAACGGATCGCATCGGGCGCGCGGAAGTCGCCGATGACGCCGCGCGCAATCAGGGCCTGCATGATTGCGTAGCCCTGCGGATGTCGGAAGGACACCTGGCTGCCGCGCTGATGGCCGTGGCGCGTGGTTGCGAGCTCCAGGCCGGGGCACCGTCCCTCCACTTCGCGGATGAATAGGTCGCACAGTCCGATGGACGCGGCGCGCACATCGAGCATGGAGACGCCTTCCCATGCGTCGAGCGCGGCGTCGAGCACGGTCAGCGCGATGACCGGTGGCGTGCCGACACGCATGCGGTCGATGCCCTGTCCGGCGCGATAGTCCAGATCGAAGGCGAAGGGCGCCTCATGGCCGAGCCAGCCCGAAAGGGCGGGGCGGGCCGTCTCGGCGTGCTTTGGCGCGACATAGATGAAGGCCGGCGCGCCAGGCCCGCCGTTGAGATATTTGTAGGTGCAGCCGACCGCGAAATCCGCATCCGCGCCGTAGACATCGACCGGCAGCGCGCCAGCCGAGTGAGCAAGGTCCCAGACCGCGAGCGCGCCCGCCGCATGCGCCTTTTGCGTCAGCGCCTTCATGTCGTGCAGGCGACCCGTGCGATAGTCCACCTCGGTCACCATGAGCACGGCGACAGTCTCGTCGATGGCCGCCTCGACCTCTTCGGGCTCCACGACCTTCAGTTCCAACCCGCGTCCCAGCGAACCGATCAGCCCCTGTGCCATGTAGAGATCCGACGGGAAGTTGCCGCTGTCGGAAAGCACGACCTTGCGGTCGGGGTTGAGGTCCAGCGCCGCGGCAAGCGCCTGATAGACCTTGATCGACAGCGTGTCGCCCATGACTACAGTGCCTTCCGGCGCGCCGATGAGTTTGCCGATACGGTCTCCGACACGACGCGGCTGAGCCATCCAGCCCGATACGTTCCAGCCCTTGATGAGGTGTTTGCCCCATTCCTCGGAGAGCATGTCGGCCACGCGCTTCTTCGCTGCGACCGGCAACGGCCCGAGCGAATTGCCGTCGAGATAGATGACGCCTTCGGGGATTTCGAACAGCGCGCGCGTGCGGGCGAAATCGGTCATTGCATGTCCCTTAGCCGGAAGCGCTGTATCTTGCCGGTCTGCGTCTTGGGCAGCGCGTCCACGAACTTTATCGAGCGCGGATACTTGTATGGGGCGATCGTCGCCTTGACGTGGTCCTGGAGGACCTTGCGCATCAGGTCGTCGCCCTCGACGCCTTCGACCAGAACGACATGCGCCTCAACGATCTGGCCGCGATCCGTGTCCGGAGCGCCGATGACAGCGCATTCCCTCACATGCACGTGGGCGAGAAGTGCGGCCTCCACCTCGGGTCCGGCGATGTTGTAGCCTGACGAAATGATCATGTCGTCGGAGCGTGCGGCAAAGTGGAAGAAGCCCTCGTCATCCTGCACGAAGGAATCGCCGGTCAGGTTCCAGCCGTTGCGCACATACTTGGTCTGCCGGTCATCCGACATGTAGCGGCAGCCAGTCGGACCACGCACGGCCAGACGCCCGATCGTGCCGCGTGGAACCTCGTTCATATCCTCGTCGACGATCTTGGCCTCGTAGCCGGTGACGGGTTTGCCGGTGCGGCCGGGGGCCATGTCGGTGAGCCGGTTCGAGATGAAGATGTGAAGCATCTCGGTTGCGCCGATGCCGTCGAGGATCGGCTTGCCAATCTTGGTGGTCCAGTCCTCGAACACCGGCGCCGGAAGCGTCTCGCCAGCCGACACCGCGATGCGCAACGACGAAAGGTCGGCACCCTTGTCCATTGCCGCCAGCATGGCGCGGTATGCGGTCGGCGCGGTGAAACTGATCGTCGCCTTGTACGTCTCGATGATCTCGATCATGTTCGGCGGCGTCGCGCTTTCGAGCAACGTGGCTGCTGCGCCGAAGCGCAGCGGGAAGATGGCGAGCCCGCCAAGCCCGAAGGTGAAGGCGAGCGGCGGCGAGCCGACGAAAACGTCGTCGGGCGTGACGCCCAGCACTTCCTTTGCATAGCCGTCGGCGATGATGAGAAGGTCGCGATGGAAATGCATTGTCGCCTTTGGCACGCCGGTGGTGCCAGAGGTGAAGCCGAGCAGCGCGACGTCGTCGCGGCCGGTCTGGACGGCGTCGAAACGAACCGGCTTGCTGAGCGCTGCGCGGTCGAGTTCGGCGTCGTGGTTTGCGGTGCCGTCGAAGCCGATCACCTGCTTCAGGAAACCACTGGTCTTGGCGCAGGCGACCATCTCGTCCATCAGCCGCGTGTCGCAAAGCGCCAGCGTGATCTCGGCCTTGTCGACGATCTGCGTCAGTTCGCCCGCGCGCAGCATCGGCATGGTGTTGACCACGACCGCGCCGGCCTTGGTGGCGGCAAGCCAGCAGGCGACCATGGCAGGGTTGTTGGCGGACCGGATAAGCACCCGGTTGCCCGGCTTCACGCCGTAATTCTCCACCAGCGCATGCGCCAGCCGGTTGGTCCAGTCCGACAGTTCCTTGTAAGTGCGCCGCCGGCCATTGCCGATCAGCGCGGTGTTGTCGCCGAACCCTTGTTCGACCAAGCGGTCAGTCAGTTCGACCGCAGCGTTCAGCCGCTCCGGATAGTCGAAACCGTCGAGCAGGAAATCCGGCCACTGCTCCTTCGGCGGCAGGTTATCCCGCGTGAACGTATCCGTGTGAGCAGAAGGCCCCAGCATCTCAGGCGTTCGCTTCTTCCGGAAGGAAGTCGACGGCGTGTTCGGCCGACAGCTTGATGATGGTCGGAATGTCGCTCTTGTCGTGCAACTGCTCGAAAAGTTCCTTCAGCTTGCCGGCCGGCGAAACCCAGAACAATGCGCGGCATGGCTTGTCCGACTTGTTGAAATATCCGTGCGGGATACCCCTCGGCATGCGCACGAGGTCTCCCGCTTTCGCGGTCGTCCAGACGCCGTCCAGCTTCAGTTCGAGCTGGCCTTCCTGCACGAGGATGAACTCGTCCTGGTCGGGGTGGATGTGCACCGGGACGAACTGGCCCGGATCGCTGTTGGTCTCGAACGAGAATGTGCTCTCACACACCGCCTTGGGGTAGTAGACCTGACCGAGGATGTTCCATTTGACATCCTCGAAACCGGTGCCGTTCCTGGTGATGCCTTTTTCGAGTTCGTTTGTCATGCGCAGTTCCTTTCCCTCTGGATTTATGCTTTGCGGACGTCTGCGAGTACCTGTCTTGCGATAACCACCTTCTGCACGTCGGACGCACCTTCATAGATGCGAAGCGCGCGGATCTCCCGGTAAAGGCTCTCGACGATGTGTCCCTTGCGCACACCGTCGCCGCCGTGAAGCTGGACGGCCCTGTCGATCACGTCCTGCGCCTTGTCGGTCGCAAAGAGTTTTGCCATCGCGGCCTCGCGGGTGACCCGCGGCGCGCCGGAATCCTTAGTCCATGCTGCGCGGTAGATGAGAAGCGCTGCCGCATCGATGTCGAGCGCCATATCGGCGAGATGTCCCTGAACCATCTGCAGTTCTGCGAGCGGCGCACCGAAAAGCTGGCGATCGGCCGCACGCTTAAGGCTTTCATCGAAGGCGCGCCGCGCAAAGCCGAGCGCAGCGGCGCCAACCGTCGAGCGGAACACGTCAAGCACAGACATTGCGATCTTGAAGCCCTCGCCGGGCTTGCCGATCATGGCGGCGGCTGGGACGCGCACGCCCTCGAACGACAGGCGCGCCAGCGGATGCGGTGCGATGACCTCCAGCCTTTCCGCAACGGTCAGGCCCTTCGTGTCGGCCGCAACCAGGAAGGCCGAAAGGCCCTTTGCCCCGGGCGCTTCACCTGTACGGGCGAAAACGACATAGAGGTCGGCGATGCCGCCATTGGAGATCCATGTCTTCTCGCCGTCGAGGATGTAGCTGTCGCCGTCCTTCGTGGCTGCCATGTCCATGTTGGCGACATCGGAACCGGAGCGCGGCTCGGAAAGCGCGAAGGCGGAAATCGCCTTGCCGGCGCGCGTCTTCGACAGCCATTCCTTTTGGGCGTCTGTGCCGAACAGGCTGATCGCGCCGGTGCCCAGCCCCTGCATGGCGAAGACGAAATCGGCCAGCCCGTCGTGGCGCGCAAGCGTCTCGCGCGTGATGCACAGCGTGCGCACATCGAGCGGGGCCGGGTTGGTCGTGTCGATGGCCGTTGGTTTCAGCCAGCCGTCTCGTCCCAGCATGCCGACGAGCTTGCGGCAGGCGTCGTCCACGTCATGATGATCCACCGGCAGATTGGCGGCGCACCACGCGTCGAGCCTTTCGGCCCATTCACGATGGCGCGGCTCGAAGAAAGGCCAATCGAGGAAGGAGCGGTCGGGCATCAGTTCCCCTCGAAGACCGGCTTCTGCTTCGCCACGAACGCAGTGTAGGCGCGTTCGAAGTCCCTTGTCTGCATGCAGATGGCCTGCGCCTGCGCCTCGGCCTCGATGGCCTGCTCCAGGCCCATCGACCATTCCTGGTTGAGCTGCGTCTTGGTGATGCCATGCGCAAAGGTCGGGCCAGAGACGATGCGGCCAGCCATCTCCATCGCATCGGCCTCGAGTGCATCCGCTGCGACAAGACGGTTGTAGAAGCCCCAGCGCTCGCCTTCCGCCGCGCTCATCGTGCGGCCGGTGTAAAGGAGTTCAGCGGCGCGGCCCTGGCCGATGATGCGGGGCAGGATTGCGCAGGCGCCCATGTCGCAGCCGGCGAGCCCAACACGCGTAAACAGGAAGGCGGTCTTGGCCTCGGGCGTGGCGATGCGTATGTCGGAGGACATCGCGATGATGGCGCCGGCGCCGACCGCCACGCCATCCACGGCAGAGATGATCGGCTTGCCGCAGTTGAGCATGGCTTTCACGAAATCGCCGGTCATGCGCGTGAACGCCAGAAGCTCCTTCATGTCCATTCGGACCAGCGGACCGATGATGTCATGCACATCGCCGCCCGAGCAGAAATTTCCGCCGTTGGGCAGGAAGACGACAGCGTCGATGTCGTTTGCGTAGACGAGCGCGCGGAAGGTGTCGCGCAGTTCCGCGTAGGACTCGAAGGTGAGCGGGTTCTTGCGCTCCGGCCGGTCAAGGCGGATCTTCGCAATGCGCCCTTCCACCTCCCAAAGGAAATGGCTGGGTTTCAGCATAGCCATTGCGGTCATTCGTGTCCCTCCCAACTGCTGCTGAACGACTTCAGCATGGCGGCGAGCCGTTTGGTATCGTCTTCGCCGACGCCGGCAAGAAGCTCGCCGATCCATGCCTCGTGCGCGGCAGCCATCGCCTTGAACTGCGCGCGCCCGGCCTCCGTCAGCTTCACCACCGACGTGCGCCGGTCGCCGTTGCGGCGCGCCCGCTCCACCAGGCCTTCAGACACGAGACGATCGACGATGCCGGTGACATTGCCATTGGACACCAAGAGAAAGCTTGAAAGGCCGCTCATCAGCATACCGTCCGAAGTGCGATAGAGCGCGGCCATGACGTCGAAGCGAGGCAGCGTGGTGTCGAACTCGCGGCGCAGCCGTTCGCGCAGTTCGGCCTCGATGGAACGCGCGGCGCGCAGCATCCTGATCCAGAGGCGCAGGCGCTCCTTGTAGTCCTTCGAGATGCCGGACAGCGGTGCGCTCACCATGTCTCGCCACCGGAGATCGATATGGTCTGGCCCGTTATCGACCGGGCATTGTCTCCGCAAAGCCAAAGCACGGCGTCGGCGATTTCCTCCGGCTGGATGAAGCGGTTCTGTGGATTGGTGGCGGCCAGGGTCGCGCGGGCTTCCTCGACGGTGCGGCCGGTCTTGCGCACGATGTTCTCGACCGAACGCTCCAGCATCTCCGTCTCGACGAAACCGGGACAGACTGCGTTCACGGTCACGCCGGTCCGTGCCAGTTCCGCCGCCAGAGCACGCATCAGGCCGACCACGCCGTGCTTGGCCGCAACATAGGGCGCGACATAACCATAGCCCTTCAATCCGGCGGTCGAGGCGACGAACACGATCCGCCCGGCCTTGCGCGTCGACATGCCTGAAAGCGCGGGTTTCACGGTCAGGAATGCGCCGGTGAGGTTGACGTCGAGCGTTGCCTTCCAGTCTTCCAGCGTGACCTTGTGCGCTGGCGCGCTTTCGGCAGACCCGGCATTCGCCACGATGATGCCGAACGGCCCGCGCGCGGCCTCGGCGAATTCGTAGAGCGCCAGCATGGATTGCTCGTCGGTGACATCGGCTGCAACCGGATGGATGCGCGGATTTTCAGCCGCGACCTTTTCGAGAGCGTCGAGACGCCGGCCGCAGATCGTGACATCGATGCCGGTGGCGGCCAGCGCCAGCGCGATCGATCGTCCGACACCGGAGCCACCACCCGTTACCAGCGCGTGGTGGCTCATACCTTGAACTCCGGCACGGCGTTGCGCTGCGCGGCGAGGCGATAGGCCTGGTCGCGACCGGGCAGGTAGGGGTCTGGCCATCTGACGCCACGGTCGCCGAGCGAAACGGCTGCGTGCAACGTCCAGTAGGGGTCGGCCAGATGCGGACGCGCCAGGCAGACGAGGTCGGCACGACCAGCCATCAGGATCGAGTTCACATGGTCCGGCTCGTAGATGTTGCCGACCGCCATCGTCGCCATGCCGGTCTCGTTGCGGATGCGATCGGAAAACGGCGTCTGGAACATGCGGCCATAGACAGGCTTGGCGCGCGTCGACGTCTGGCCGGCCGAGACATCGCATATGTCGACGCCGGCGGCGGAAAGCATCCTGGCGATCTCCACCGCATCGGCCGGCGTCACGCCTTCGATACCAACCCAGTCATTGGCGGAGATGCGCACAGAGATCGGCTTGTGCAGCGGCCAGGCCTCGCGCACCGCATTGAAGACTTCAAGCGGATAGCGCATGCGGTTTTCGAGCGAGCCGCCATATTCGTCCGTGCGCTTGTTGGTCAGCGGCGTAATGAACGAGGACAGCAGGTATCCATGCGCGGCGTGAATCTCCAGCATGTCGAAGCCACAGCGGTCGGCCATCTCGGCGGACGCCACGAACTGGTCGCGCACCAAGTCCATGTCCGCGCGGGTCATGGCCTTCGGCGTCTGGTGTTTGTCGGACCACGCGACCGGCGAAGCGCCGAGAATCTGCCAGTTGTCCTCCCTCAGCGGCATGCCGTCGTCTTCCCACGGCACCTGCACCGAAGCCTTTGCACCCGCATGACCGATCTGCGCACAGATTTTCGCAGGCGTCTCGCGATGCACGAAGTCGACCAGCCTTTTCCACGCGGTCTCATGCTCGGGCTTGTAGAAGCCGGGACAACCCGGCGTTATGCGTCCCTCGGGACTGACGCAGGTCATCTCGATATAGACGAGGCCAGCACCGCCCTTCGCCCGTTCGGCGTAGTGCGTGAAATGCCAGTCGGTCGGGCAGCCATCGACGGCCTTGTACTGCGCCATCGGCGAGACGACGACGCGGTTGACGAGTTTCATGTCGCGCAACTGGTAGGGCGCGAACATCGGCGCGCGCTTCCAGCTTTCCTCCGGCGCACCGGCCTCCCGCTGGAACCACTCTTCCGCCCCACCCAGCCACTTCGGATCGCGCAGCCGCAGATTCTCGTGGCTGATGCGCTGCGAACGGGTCAGCAGCGAATAGTTGAACTGAACGGGATCGAGGTCGAGATAGCGCTCCACCTCCTCGAACCATTCCAGCGAATTGCGCGCGGCCGATTGAAGCTTGAGCACTTCGGTGCGCCGCGTGTCCTCATATTTCTGGAAGGCGGATTCAAGGTCGGGTTCGGAATGCACGTAGTCCGCAAGTGCGATCGCGCTTTCCAGCGCCAGCTTGCTGCCCGAGCCGATCGAAAAATGGGCGGAAGCGGCGGCGTCGCCCATCAGCGCGAGGTTCTTGTATGACCAGCGCTCGCACAGAATGCGCGGGAAGTTGATCCATGCCGAACCACGGATGTGGTTGGCGTTGGACATCAGCGGATGGCCGCCGAGATGCTTCTCGAAAATCTTCTCGCAAGTAGCGATGGACTCTTCCTTCGTCATCTCGCCGAAGCCGAAGCCGTCCCATGTTTCCTGCGAGCATTCTATGATGAACGTCGCGGTCTCCGGATCGAACTGGTAGGCGTGCGCCCAGATCCAGCCATGCTCGGTCTTCTCGAAGATGAAGGTGAAGGCATCGTCGAATTTCTGGTGTGTGCCGAGCCAGACGAACTTGCATTTGCGCGTGTCGATATCGGGCTTGAAAACGTCCTCGAAAGTCGAGCGCGAGCGCGAGTTAAGACCGTCCGCCGCGACAACCAGATCGTGCGTTTCCATGTAGGGGCGCGGGTCAGGCGCTTCGGTCTCGAACTGCACGTTGATGCCGAGTTCGCGCGCTCGGCGCTGCAGCAGCAGCAGGAGACGCTTGCGGCCGATGCCGCAAAAGCCGTGGCCGGTGGAAACCGTGCGCGTGTCCTTGTAGATGACGGCGATGTCGTCCCAATAGGCGAAGTAGCGCTTGATCCAGACGGCGCTGACGGGGTCGTTGCGATTGAGGTTTTCGAGCGTTTCGGCCGACAGCACCACGCCCCAGCCAAACGTGTCATCCGGCTTGTTGCGTTCGATGACGGTGATGTCGTGCGCGGAATTGCGCAGCTTCATCGAGATCGCGAAGTAGAGACCGGCAGGCCCGCCACCAAGAATCGCGACCTTCATCGTGTAGCCTCCTGAATTCTTCGAAGGGTACTATCGCGCCGGATGCAAATTACTTCAAGCTTAAAATTTCAAGCTGTCGGAAATTTGCCTGAAGGCGAGCCAGAGCCGCTGCATCCGGCCCGCCTGACCACGTCAGATACGCGGC
This sequence comes from Rhizobiaceae bacterium, assembly GCA_019635775.1. GTDB lineage: Bacteria > Pseudomonadota > Alphaproteobacteria > Rhizobiales > Rhizobiaceae > Mesorhizobium_K. The sequence goes on from JAHBYU010000012.1 coordinate 29,921, forward strand.
GGTGCTATTTGGTGGGGTCCTTCGGGCTCCACAGGATGGTTCCGCCGTCCTTCTCGTAGGCCATGCCGTCGGGATAGCTGATCGCCTCGAACTGGAGCCCCCAGGGTGCCTGGAAATACATGACGGTCTGTCCCGCCGCAGGGCCTTCGCCGACCGGCAGCACGATGCGGGTCGCCACGCCCTTTTCCTTGAGATATTTCTCCGCCGCCGCTACGTCATCGACATAGAAGGCGATGTGGAACGCGCCGATGTCGCTGTTTTTCTGCGCCAGGTCCTTCTGGTCGGGCGCGGTATATTCGAACAGTTCGATGTTCGAGCCGAAGCCGCAGCGCAACAGTGTGATCTCCTTGATGACCGCCTTGGGATCAACGCCCAGAAGATCCTGCATGAAGGTGCCCTTGTCATCGGCGAAGGGACCGAAAGACATGGCCTTCTGGCAGCCGACGACATTTGTGAAGAAATCCACTGCCTGCGCCATGTCCGGCACGGTGATGCCGGTGTGGTCGTGGCCACGCATGCCTGGAATGGCGTCGGCCGAGGCACCGCCGATGAGCGTGCCGAGAAACGCGGCCGACAGGAATGCGCTGCGTAAAGAACGGTTCATGCTAGTCTCCCAATGGCGGGCAATCCCCTGAGTTTCCGGATCGGCCGCCCGCTTGGCCGAGCAGGTTTCGAAGTGAACGGCTATCCGGCCTTCAGCCAGTTTGCGTCGATCTCGGGCAGCGGGATCGCTGCGATGAGATCGCGCGTGTAGGCATGTTGCGGGTCGGCGAAGAGTGCGTCGGTCGGTCCTTGCTCCACGATCTCTCCGTGACGCATGACGATAGTCTGCCTGCACAGGCGACGAATGACCGAAAGGTCGTGGCTTATGAAGGCGACGGTCAGCCCCATCTCGTCTGCGAGGCGTTCCAGAAGCGTCAGGATCTGCGCCTGCGTGGAAACGTCGAGGCCGGAGACGATCTCGTCTGCCAGCACGAAATTTGGCGAGAGCGCGAGAGCACGCGCGATGCCGACACGCTGGCGCTGCCCGCCCGACAGTTCGTGGCGATAGCGCTTCGCGAAGTTTTCCGGCAGGCCGACGCGCTTCAGCGCTTCGGCTACACGTTGACTGATGTTGTCGCCGAGCCCGTTGAGTTTCAGCGGTGCGGCAATGATCGCGCCGATGGTGCGACGCGGATTGAGCGACGACATCGGGTCCTGGAAGATCATCTGGAGATTGCGTCGCAGCGGCCGCAATTCGGTCTCCGGAAGGTGCGTGATGTCGCGACCGTCGAACAGGACCTTGCCGGCGCTGGGCTCAATCAACCGCACCAGAGCGCGCCCGAGTGTGGATTTTCCGGAGCCGGACTCGCCAACGATGCCCGTGACCGAGTGGCGCGGCAGTTCGAAGTCGAGCCCCTTCAGGATTTCGACCATCGGTGCGCTGCCGATGACCGGCTTCTTCGTCATGTCTGGTAGCGCGACCTTCAGCCCGCTCACCTTGAACAGGTTTTCAGCCACGGCCAGTTCCCCCGCCGGGTTTCCAGTCGTGATCCGCGACAGCGATTTCTGCAGCGAGTCCCGCGAGAACGGTGTCGTCCACGGGCATCAGCGATGCCATCGGGTCGGTGTATTTCGGCGTGGCGGCCATCAGCGCGCGCGTATAGGCGTGCTGCGGGTCGGCAAACAGGGCGGGCGTATCCGCCTCCTCGACCACCTTGCCGGCATAGAGAACTGTGACCCTCTGGCTGATCTTGGCGACGACGCCGAGGTCGTGTGTGACGAACAGGATCGCCGTGCCGTGCTCCTGTTGCAGCTGGGCGATGAGGCGCAGGATCTGCTTTTGTACGGTGACGTCGAGCGCCGTGGTTGGCTCGTCGGCGACGATCAGGCGCGGCTCCGACGCAAAGGCTGCTGCGATGAGAACACGCTGGCGCATGCCGCCGGAAAGTTCGTGCGGATAGGAGCGCATCACGCGGTCCGGTTCACGGATATGGACCTCGTCAAGCAGTTGCCGGACGCGCCTGTCTGCCTTGTCGGCGGCCCAGCCGAGGATATGAATCAGCCGGTCGGTCATCTGCGGACCGACGCGCCGCGAGGGGTTCAGCGCAGTCAGCGGGTCTTGCGGGATGAGCGCGGCCTTTGCGCCGATGACGCGGCGGCGTTCTTTGGCCGAGAGCTGTCCAAGGTCCGCGCCTTCCAGATGGATCGATCCTTCCACGATGCGCACGCTCGGTGGCAGCACGCCAAGCACGGCCTTGCCGATCATGCTTTTGCCGGCACCGCTTTCGCCGACCAGCGCGCGCACCTCGCCCGGCTGGACGGTAAGAGAGACCGAACGTAGCACGCGCTGGCCAGACGGCAGCCTGGCGCTGAGGTTCGATATGTCCAAGCAGGCGCTCATCGCAGCACCGGGTCGAAGCGCGACTTCAGCCCCTCGCCAAACTGGCTGAAGGAAAGCACGGTCAGGAAAAGCGCGATCAGCGGAAAGACAAGCACCCACCATGCCTGATGGATGGACAGCCGGCCCTCGGCGATGATGCCACCCCATGTCGGGTCGTCGCTGGAAATGGACAGGTTGACGAAGGACAGGATCGCCTCGACGATGACGGCGATGCCCATCTCCAGCGACAGCAGCGCAACGATGGAGGGCAGCACGTTCGACAGGACTTCCGAAATCATGATCCTGAAGCGGCCGAAGCCGGCGATCCGGGCGTTCTCGACATAGTCCATGCGCGACTGGCTCATGGCCTCGGCGCGGATGACGCGGCAGAAGCGCGTCCAGTCGATGACGGCGATGGCGATGATGACCGACATGAGGCCCGTGCCGAAAACCGCAACGAGAAGAATGGCGAACAGGACCGGCGGGAACGCCATCCAGATGTCGACGATGCGCGAGATGATGCGGTCGGGCCAGCCGCCGAAATAACCAGCGATCAGGCCAAGCGTCGACCCCACGACGCAGGCGGCGATCGCCGCGGCGAAGGCCACGATTAGCGCGATGCGCGCCCCGAAGATCAGCCGCGAGAGCAGGTCGCGTCCAAGGCTGTCGGTGCCAAGCCAGAATCCTGGCTCCGAGCCCGGCATCCAGAAGGGCGGCAGGCGCTCCAGCATGAGGTCCTGCATCAACGGGTCGTGCGGAGCGACCAGCGGCGCGAAGATCGCCGCGATCAGCACGATCGCCAGCCATGCACCTGCAAGAATGAGCCTTGCGTCGAGGCGGCGGCCGGGTAGGGCGCGGGCGTCAGCCATGACGAAGCCTCGGATTGAGGAGCGCATACATCATGTCGACAGCGAGGTTGATCAGCACGAAGATGAGCGCGAAGACCAGCACGATGCCCTGGATCAGCGGCAGGTCGCGATTGATCACGGCGTCGATCGCCATGTTGCCGAGCCCCTCATAGGAGAACAGCCGTTCGATGATGACGGTGCCGCCGATCAGGAAAGTGAACTGGACGCCGATCAGCGTGAGCGTCGGCAACGCGGCATTCTTCAACGCTTCGCGCAGGATCACGCTGGTCTCGGAAAACCCCTTCACGCGCGCCAGCGTGACATAGTCCAGCGTCATCACCTCCTTCAGCGATATTTTCAGAAGCTGTGAGATGATCGCCGCGAGCGGCAGGGCAAGCGCCAACGCCGGCATGAACATATGCCCGATCAGGTCCTTCGTCAGATCGAACCGGAAACGGAGAATGCTTTCGAACAGGTAGAACTGGGTGACAAAGGGCAGGTCGAGGCGTGGCGAGACGCGACCCGAAATGTGGAACACCGGCCACAGCACGCCGAACAGCAGGATGAGCGCAAGTCCCCACAGGAAATCGGGAATCGAAAGCGCCGCGCCGTTGGCGACGTCGATGCCTGCCTCAACCGCGGTGCCCTGCTCGCGTGCGCCCAGAATGGCCAGCGGCCCGCCGATCAGAAGCGCGATGAAAAGCGCGAAAATGGAAAGCTCAAGCGTGGCGGGCAGGCGACTCAGCACAAGCGACATGACGTCCTGCCTGAGCGATATGGAAGTTCCGAAGTTGCCCTGGAGAACGCCGGAGAACCAGATGAAATATTGTTCCACGATCGAGCGGTCGAGCCCGTAAAGCGCGCGCAGCCGGGCGATGTCGTCATCGCTCGCGCCTGGCGGCAGCATCATGGCGATCGGGTCGCCCGGCGCGACGCGGATGATCACGAAGACCACCACGGACACGCCGAGAAGCGTGATCGCCATGGTGAGAAGCCGGATCAGGAACCGTTGAAAAATCATGATCTATCAAGCCGCCCGCGAGGCGGCATGGCAAGGAAACTGGAAGGAATGCGCGCCGCCCCGAAGGCGGGACGGCGCTGTTCCGGGTGCAGCGATCAGGCCGGCGACATCAGATGCGGCAGTAACGCGCCCGACTTGTGCGGCACGACCTTGACCGTATCGGAATAGACGATCGGCTGGGCATACTGCAGAAGCGGCAGCGCGTAGGCGTTGTCGGCGATCAGCTTGCTGACGCCCTTCCAGCCGGCGATGCGCTTGGCCTCGTCGGCCTCGCCCCAGAGCGGGTTGATCGCGTCGATGACGTCCTGGCTGTCCCAGACCGAGTGAGGGCTCGGACCATAGATGGCGAATCCCGTCGAGGTTGTCGGGTCGCCGATCGAGTTGCCCCAGTTGTAGAAAGCTGCCGGGGCGAGCTGGTCGGCAGCGCGCAACTCGTAGTGCTTGGCGATCTCGTAGACCTCGATATTGGCCTCGATGCCGACCTTGCGCCACATGCCGACGATCGCCTGGATCATCTCGTAGTCCTTCGGCTTGAAGCCGCGCGTCGTCTGGATGGTGAACTTGACCGGATTTTCGGGCGAATAGCCGGACGCCTTCAGCAGTTCCATCGCCTTTTCCGGATTGTACTCGACCTTGATCGTTTCGTCGTAGGCCTCGTATTCCGGCGTTTCCAGCGTGTCGATCGGCAGGCCGTAGCCGCGCAACAGGCGGTCGACCAGCAGCTTCTTGTCGACCGACATGACGGCGGCCTTGCGGACGTTCGGATCGAGCATGACGTCTATATCGTTGAAGAAGATCATGCCGATGTCGGACACGGTGTCGGCGGAGCCGCCCAGGCCATCCTTGGCGATCAGGCGGTCATATTCCTCGTAGGGAATTTCGAGCGTGACGTGCGATGCGCCCGACTCGATCTCGGCGACGCGGCTGGCGGCGTCGGTGACGAACTTGATCGTCACGTTCTCGAATGCAGGCTTGTCGCCCCAGTAGTTCGGATTTGCCTTCAACTGGACGAAGGCGTTGCGCTCGTATTTCTCGACCATGTATGGGCCGGTGCCGATCGGCTTGGCCTCGAAGCCTTCCGCGCCGACCTTCTCAAAATAGGCCTTGGGCAGCACGTAGCCGGTGAGGAACGACATCCACTTGAAGTATGTGGGGTCGAACTGCACGACATCGCCGGTGATCTTGTTGCCGTCGATCTTGAAGTTATTGACGTTTTTCCAGACGAACTGGATCGGGTTGCCGGTTTCTTCCTTCGCGGCGCGCTCCAGCGACCAGACAATGTCCTCGGCGGTGAAGGGCGAGCCGTCGTGCCATGTGACGCCCTCGCGAACGGTCATGTGGACCTGCTTGAGATCGTCGGAGAAGCCCCATTCGGTGAGCAGGCCGGGGGCAAGCGAAAGATCCGGCTTCTGCAGGATGAACTGGTCGAACACCGACTGATAGATGCCCTGGATTGTCGGGTTGACCGCGGAAGGCCCGGTCGTCGGATCCCACGAAGGAAGGTTGACGTTGTAGGCGATGACGAGTTCGTCAGCCTGCGCAAGCGCCATGCGTGGCATCGAGATGCCCGCCATGGCTGCGGTTGCGCCCGCCAGTTTCAATATAGTTCGTCTGTTGATCCCATTTTTCATGTTCATATTCCCCAGTTGATTGTTGATTGGTTTTTGAACGCCCTCGGGCGCGGTTGCTCTAGAGTGCTGCCGTGGCTTCGATCTCCACCAGAAAATCCGGAAGCGCCAGGGCCTGGACGCCGATGAAGGTGTTGGCCGCCGGCACGACGCCGTCATAAAAGGCCATGATCTCGCCGATCACGGGCCCTAGCTTTTCCGGCGAATGATCGACGACATAGGTCCGCAGGCGCACGATGTCGGCAGGCGTTGCGCCGACCTCGGCAAGAACGGCCTTGAGGTTGGCGAGCGCCTGACGCGTCTGGGCAGCAAGATCGCCGGGACCAACAACCTCGCCTTCCTTGTTCCATGCGACCTGCCCGGACAGGTGAAGCGTGCGGCCGCCATTCTGCTCGACGGCGTGGGAGAAGCCGAACTGCGTGGATTCGTACAATGATGCCGGGTTTATCGCCTTGCGCTTCACTGTATCCTCGCTCCCTCGATTTGTGTGATCATCGTCATGCGCCTGCCAGTTGCTGTGCAAGCATGAAACCGGAGCCTGCACCCGTTCCGGCTCCGGGCCAAGTGGCAGCGCCGATCAGATGCAGATTTGTGATCGGCGTGTTCCAGCGCGCATAGCCCGGCGCGGGGCGGAACAGGAAGTTCTGCGAAATGTGGTGGCTGCCGCAGACCTGGTCGCCGCCGACGAGATTGGGGTTTTCACGCTCCAGGTCGGCCGGCGAGAAAACAGAGCGCCCGAGCACCTTGCCCGACAGGCCGGGGGCATGTCTTTCGATCAGCGCGAGAGCCCGGTCGGCATAACGTTCCTTGATTTCGTCCCAATGCGCCGGCTCGATCTCGCCTGCGGCATCGCCTTGCACCTGTGCGGGCAATGCACGAACCTGCACCCAAAGCACGTGCTGGCCGTCTGGTGCGCGCGACTGATCGACGGTCGTTGGCTGGCCAACGACAAGCACGGGCTCGTCGGGCAGCAATCCCGCGATGGCCTGCTGGTAGGTCCTTGCCATCTGGTCAAGCGACGGGGCGATGTGAACATAGGCGAAATTCTTGAGTTCCGCGCCGGCCTTCCAGTCCGGCAGTCCATCCAGCGCAAGATGGATCATCATCGTGCCGGGAGCATGGCGGAATTTTTTCATCGCGCCGTCGAAGCCTGTATCGCCCGAGCCGCGAGGCAGCAGCTTGCCGGCAAGCGCGCCGGGCGCAACGCCTGCGATCACCGCCTTTGTTGCGGTATGGGTCTCGCCATTGGCGAGCCTGACGCCCGTTGCCTTGCCGCCCGACGTCATGATCTCGACGATTTCCGCGTCGTGGAACACCTTGCCACCGGCCTTCGCCAGCATGTTTTCCAGTGCGCGTATGACCGTGTCGGCCCCGCCCTTGCCGATGACCATGCCGAAACTCTGATTGGCCATCGATTCGAGGTAGGGGAAGACCGCTCCGGCGGCGATGTCCGGAGCGAAGTCGAGATGCATTCCCCAGGCCGCAAGCGTCGCCTTGACGTGCGGCGAGACGAAGGTCTCGTCCAGCCATGCGCGGGGGGAGGATAGAAGAAGCTTGGCGGTATCGAGCGAGCCCTTCACGCCCTTCTTGCGCCACAGGTTCCAGCCCGTGCCGGCGAGCGACCTTGCGCTCATGGGCGAGCCGAGCAGACGGAACAGGTGCTCGGCTTCTCCCATGAAGCCACCGGCAAGCCTTCGCCATGCATCTGCATCTTCCTGCGAGAAGTGCGAGAGCCGTCCAGCCGTCTTTTCGATATCCGTGCTGACGCCGAACCAGCGTCCGTCGGGGAACACAGATGCGAAGCAATCGGCAGCAGGGACGAATTCCAGCCCTGCCGACTTCAATTCATTTGCATATTTCTTGTGGAATCCCGAACCGGCAAAGAGGCTCAGATTCATTGCGCCAAGGTCATGACGGAAGCCTGGCAGCGTCACTTCACGCGTCTGGACCGCGCCGCCGCTGACGGGATTTTTCTCAAAAACCGCTGTTTTCCAGCCCTTCAAGGCCAAATGCGCAGCGCAGGCCAAGCTGTTGTGGCCGGCACCGACAAAGATGGCGTCGAATTCGCTCACGCCCCAGTCCCATTTCCTTTAGGCTTAAAGATAATTGCAGATGCATATGTTTTCGTCTAGTAGCATATTGAAGGCCAACAAGAGCTGACGCCATCGACAAGGGGAACCACATGGACTCTGGAAAACTTCTCGGCGAACTCGCCACCCAGCTTCTCTCGGGCTCGATCGAGGTCGTCGACCTCACGGCTGTTCTGGGGCCTGATACCCCGCTGATCAAGCTGCCGCCGGAACTCGCGGTCGATACGCCGAAGGTCGAAATTCACAAGATCTGCGCCTATGACAACAATGGTCCGTGGTGGGCCTGGAACTGGCTGAAGCTTGGCGAGCACTCGGGCACGCATTTCGATGCGCCGATCCACTGGATTTCAGGCAAGGACTACGCCGACGGTTCTACCGACACGCTGCCGGTGCAGAAGCTCGTTGGCCCCGTCAACGTGCTCGACTTCTCGAAGGAGGCCGCAGCGGACGCGGATTTCCTGCTGACCGTGGATCACATCAAGGCATGGGAAGCCGAGCATGGCGCGATCAATCCCGGCGAATGGGTTGTCATGCGCACCGACTGGTACAAGAAGAACGGCTCGGAAGCGGAATTCCTCAACGCAAACGAGACTGGGCCGCATACGCCCGGTCCGACGGCCGAAGCGATCCTGTATCTGATCGACAAGGACGTTGCCGGCTGGGGTTCGGAGACCATCGGGACCGACGCGGGTGCTGCCGGCGGCATGGAGCCGCCGTTCCCGGCGCACACATTGATGCATAAGGCCAACAAATACGGCCTCGCCAGCCTCTGCCATCTCGACCGGCTGCCGCCCAAGGGCGCGATCCTGATTGCGGCTCCGCTCAAGATCGAGAAGGGCACGGGCAGCCCGATCCGCGCCATAGCGCTGGTGCCGAAGTCCTGAGGACAAGACCGGAGGCGATGTTCACATGACCGCCCCCGATCATATCATCGTCGGCAGCGGCATCAACGCGCTGGTCTGCGCCGCCATTCTTGGCGGCAAGGGGCGCAAGGTCCTCGTGCTCGAGCGCAACGATCGCATCGGCGGCTGCATCCGCACCGAGGAGGTCACCGTGCCGGGTTTCGTGCACGACGTGATGGCCACCACCTTCGTGCTGTTCATCACGTCGCCGGCCTATGCGGTGCTCGCCGCCGATCTTGGCCGGCACGGGCTGGATTTTTGCCATGCCAATGCGCCCACCGGTGTGTTGCGGCCGGACGGAAGCCATCTCATTCAGCACATGGACCGGCAGGCCAACGTGGCGGCCTTCGGCGAGGACGGCGCGCAGTACGCCGCTGACGTCGATGAGATCGGCAGCAATGCCGGCCTGTTGTTCGGCCTGCTCGGCGGTAGCCTATGGTCGTGGCCGACCTTCAAGCTGTTGTTTGCCGAGGCACGAAAGCGCGGGCCGCGCGGACTGGCCGCCTTCATGGGCGAGGCGCTGACATCCTCGCGAAGCTGGCTGGAAAGCTCCTACAAGTCCGATCTGACGCGCGCCCTGTGGGCGCCGTGGTCGCTGCATGCCGGCATCGGCCCGGAAGATGCGTTTTCGGGTCAGATCGCCAAGGTGATCGCCTTTGCCCTTGAGGCTGCGGGCGCACCGATCGTCAAGGGCGGGGCGAAGAACATCCTCGCCGCCTTCGAAGCTCTCATCACGGAAAAGGGCGGGGAGATCCGCACCGGTGCGGATGTCGAAGCCGTCGTCGTCGAAGGCGGCAAGGCAACCGGCGTTCGACTTGCCTCCGGAGAGACGATCAAGGCCGGCAGAGGTGTGATCTGCTCGGTCACGCCGACGCAGCTTTACGAGCGCCTTCTCGGCAAGGACGCGCCTGCGGGCGATGTCGCCGCAACAAAAGCCTATCGCTACGGCAAGGGAAATTTCCAGATACACTATGCCCTGGATCGCCCGCCGGCGTGGCGCAAGAAGGAGCTTGGCGAGGTCGCATTGCTGCATCTGACGCCGGGCCTCGACGGCGTGTCCAAGGCGTCGAACGAAGCGGTGCGCGGCATGCTGCCGGAAGTGCCGACAATCTGCATTGGCCAGCCGCATGCGCTCGATCCATCACGGTGTCCGCCCGGCAAGGCGATCCTCTGGCTGCAGCTTCCCGAAGCGCCGCGCCACATAAAGGGCGATGCAGCAGGCAAGCTGAAGGCACCCGCCGACGGCAGGTGGACCGAAGATTTGCGCGAAGCCTATGCAGACCGCGTGGAGGACATCCTCGCATCCCATGTCGACGCTTTCTCCGCGACGGTGCTTGGCCGGCGCGCCTACTCGCCCGCCGATCTGGAGGCGATGAACATCAACCTCGTCGGCGGCGATCCGTATGGCGGATCCTCGACGATAGACCAGTCTTTCCTGTGGCGTCCTTTCAAGTCCAGCCGCAACCACGAGACGGGGATCAGGGATCTCTATCATATCGGTGCGTCGACCCATCCGGGCGCGGGCCTGGGCGGCGGGTCCGGCTTCCTGTTGGGGAGCAGGCTCTGATGGATCAGAAGGTCACCGAGAAGCGCGAGCGGATTTCGACGCTTGGCCAGATCGGACTGCAGCAGTTCGCGCCCTATCTTATGAACCGGATCATGGGACGCTACAACGCGACGCTTCGCGAGGCCTATGGACGGGAGGGGCGTGCTGTCGCGCAGGTGCGCATGCTGGCGGTTCTGGCGGTAAGCGACGGCGTGACCGTCGGCGACCTGGCTGTCTACGCCGTCATCGAGCAGTCGACGCTGTCGCGCACGCTCGACGCGATGGAACATGACGGGCTGGTGCGCCGTGAACTGGCCGAGAGCGACAGCCGCGTGCGCAAGGTATTTCTGACCGATGAGGGACGCGCCGAGTTCAATCGCGTCTGGCCGGCGATGCATGACGCGTTCGAGAGGATGTTCGACGAGATAGACGACGCTGAATATTCGGCCTTTGTGGTGACGCTGCAGAAGATGCTGAGGAACATCCGAAAGCACGACATCTAAGAAATCGATACGCAGCGCCGCGCTGGAGGGCAGCGGCGGCAACGGAAACAGGACAAAGAAGATGGCCGAGCGGTCATTCGCCAAGGAAGTGGAGAAGCTGAGGCTGGGTGACGGCGAGGAATTCGCCGGCGAAGGCATCCTCGCCATCACCAAGGCCTTGCTGCAATGCGGCGTGGGCTATGTCGGCGGCTATCAGGGCGCGCCGATCAGCCACCTGATGGACGTGCTGGCCGACGCGCAGGACATTCTGGGCGAACTCGGCGTGCATTTCGAAGCGTCTGCATCCGAAGCGACCGCCACCGCGATGCTGGCGGCATCGGTGCATTACCCGATCCGCGGCGCGGCGACGTTCAAGTCCACCGTCGGCACCAACGTGGCCTCCGACGCGCTCGCCAACCTTGCGTCCGGTGGTGTGACCGGCGGGGCACTCATCATCGTGGGCGAGGACTATGGGGAAGGCTCCTCGATCATGCAGGAGCGCAGCCACGCCTTCGCGATGAAGAGCCAGGTCTGGCTGCTCGATCCGCGCCCGAACCTGCCTTCCATCGTGAAGGCCGTCGAAGACGGTTTCGAGCTTTCGGAAGTCTCCAACACGCCCGTCATGCTGCAGGTGCGCATCCGCTGCTGCCACGTGCACGGCAAGTTCATCGCCAAGGACAACAAACGCCCTGCGATGACGGTGGCCGACGCGCTGGACAATCCCCGCCGCGATACCGGCCGTATCGTTCTGCCGCCAGCGTCCTTCCTGCATGAGAAGGAGAAGGTGGCGAAACGCTGGCCGGCCGCGGTCGACTTTATCCGCAACAACAACATCAACGAGTTCTTCGGGCCCGGCGCCGGTTCGGTAGGCATCGTCATGCAAGGCGGTATGTACAATGCCGTGATCCGGGCGTTGCAGCGCCTTGGGCTTGCCGACGCCTATGGCGAGACGGACGTGCCGCTTTATGTGCTGAACGCGGTCTACCCCCTCATCGACGACGAATTCCTGGAGTTCTGCGAGGGCAAGGATTCGGTTCTCGTGGTTGAGGAAGGCCAGCCCAACTATATCGAGCAGGCTTTTGCCGCCATGCTGCACAAGGCCGGGCGTGGAACGCGGCTGGTCGGCAAGGAGTATCTCCCGGTCGCCGGCGAATACACCGGGCAGGTGATGCTGGACGGGCTTGGGGCTTTCCTGCGTACCGAAGCGCCACAGCTTCTTTCGGCCGAAATTCGCGCTCCGAACAAGTCCGGCGAAGGCGAGGAAATACCCGACCTGAGCAAGGTCGTACCGGGCCGCCCGCCGGGCTTCTGTATCGGCTGTCCGGAACGGCCGATCTTCGCCGCGACCAAGCTTGTCGAGCAGGAACTCGGCAAGCACCACATCGCGTCCGACATCGGCTGCCACCTGTTCTCGATCATGCCGCCCTTCGAGCTTGGCGCGACAACGATGGGTTACGGCCTCGGGCCTGCCTCCGCTTCCGCCTTCAATTCGCCCGAAGCGAAACGGCGCTCCATCTCGTTCGTTGGCGACGGCGGTTTCTGGCACAACGGCCTGACGTCTTCCGTCGGCAACGCCGTCTTCAACAGGAATGACGGCGTGATCGTGATCGTCGACAATTTCTATTCGGCGGCGACCGGCGGGCAGGACATCCTGTCGTCACGTGCGAACAACCGGACGAAATCGACGCAGCACCCGATTACCAAGGCGGTCGAGGGGATGGGCGTGAAATGGCTGCGCCATATCGACCGGACCTATGATGTCGGAAAGGTGCAGGCGACGCTGAAGGAGGCGCTGACGACCGAGGAGGGCGGACCGAAGGTCATCGTCGCCTCTTCGGAATGCATGCTCAACCGTCAGCGCCGCGAACGTCCGCTGGTCAACCAGGCAATCAAGGACGGCGCGCGCGTCGTGAAGCCCAAATTCGGCGTGGACGAAGACATCTGCACGGGCGACCACGCCTGCATGCGGCTGTCCGGTTGCCCGTCGCTGTCGGTAAAGTCCCTGGACGATCCGCTGCGAGACGATCCGGTGGCGAGCATCGACCAGAATTGCGTCGGCTGCGGCAACTGCGGCGAGGTGGCGGATGCTGCCGTGCTCTGCCCATCCTTCTATCGTGCCGACGTCGTCCACAATCCGAGCGGTTGGGATCGCTTCATGGACAGGATGCGCAGCGGCGTGATCGGTTTCCTCCAGCGCCGACGCGAAGGCCGCCGGCTGGTCTTCGCCGATGCTTGATGCAGTCTCGAGGTCCGGCACGCGGCAGAACGCCGGCGACGGCGGCATGATCAAGATCGCCGTCCTTGCCGTTGGCGGGCAGGGCGGTGGCGTGCTTTCCGACTGGATTGTCGATGTCGCCGAACGCAACGGCTATCTTGCGCAGTCCACTTCGGTTGCTGGCGTGGCCCAGCGGACCGGCGCTACGATCTATTATATCGAGATGTGCCCCGACAAAGGCAGGCTGCCGGTCTTTGCCCTTTCGCCATCGCAGGGCGATGTAGACGTGCTGGTCGCAGCGGAACTGATGGAGGCAGGCCGCGCCATCATGCGCGGCTTCGTGACGCCGGAGAAGACGACACTCATCGCCTCGTCGCACCGCATCGCCGCCGTATCCGAGAAGATCGAGCCGGGCGATGGACGGGCATCATCCGCAAAGGTGCGGGAGACGGCCGAACTTGCCTCGAAGCGTTTCATAGCCTTCGACATGGAGAAGATTGCTGTGCAGGCCGGCTCGGTGGTTTCGGCCAGCCTGTTCGGCGCATTGGCCGGCTCCGGGGTGCTTCCCTTCCCGCGCGAAAGCTATGAAGCGACAATCAATGCGTCCGGTCGCGGCGTCAAGGCGAGCCTTGCGGCTTTCACTGGCGGTTATGAGGGTGCTCGCGGCCACAAGGTCCACATTGCACGCGCCGTCGAGCCGGGTGGACCCGATGATCAGGCTGCGGTGCATAGCACGGTCACTTCCGCGACGGCCGCCGAGAATGCGGCTCCGGTCGAAGACAAGACTGCCGAGGTAGAAGGCCCGCGTCGGCTTGTCGCCGGCTGGCAGGAACTTGTGTCGCGCATCGAGGAACTGCCCGTGCTGGTCCGCGACATGACGATGCGCGGGCTGCGCAAGGTCGTGGACTATCAGGACACGCGCTACGGCGCCGAATATCTCGATCGCCTGGACCGGGTGGTTGCGCTGGATACGGAGGGGCAGGACTACGCGCTGTCCATCGCGGCGGCCAAGCATCTCGCCAACGCGCTTTGCTATGACGACATGATTCGCGTCGCCGACCTCAAGACACGCTCGACGCGCGCTGCGCGCGTTCGCCGGGAGGTTGGCGTGAAGGGTGACACGATCCTGCAGACCACCGAATATTTCCATCCGCGAGTCGAGGAATTCTGCGGTGCGATGCCGGCGGCCATCGGCGCTTACATCGAGAACCGCCCGAAGCTTGCCGCTTTCATCGACCGCCGCATCAACAAGGGTCGCCGCATCCGCACCGACAGCTTTTCGGGCTTTGCCATGCTCTGGCTGATTGGCGGCATGCGCCGCTTCCGGCGCGGGCTGCTGCGACACCGGGTCGAGCAGAAGCATCTCGACCGCTGGTACGATCTGGCGCTGGAAACCGTGCCGCGGGACTATGCGCTGGCAGTGGAAATTGTAAACACGCGCCGCCTGATCAAGGGCTACAGCGACACCCACGTCCGCGCGCAGTCCAAGTTCGACCGCGTACTGTCTGCCCTGCCGATGCTGAAGGGCCGGCCAGATGCCGCCGACTGGCTCCGTCGCTTGCGCGAGGCAGCGCTCAAGGACGAAAAAGGCGACATGCTCGACGGCGCGCTGAAGACAGTGGCAACGCTGGGCGAGTAGCCTGGAGGTGCCGAAATTGACTTTTGTCAGCAGTCGTGACTATTGTCGATCATGGCAATCCGACCGGCAGACCAGATCATCCACAAGGCTGCGTGGCTCTATTATGCGCACGGCCTGAGGCAGGATCAGGTCGCGCAGCAGCTTAACATTTCGCGTGCGTCCGTCGCCATGTATCTCCGCAAGGCGCGGGATACCGGCATCGTCAACATTTCGACCTCAACCCAGCTTTTCACCGACGACGTGACGGCGCGCGAGATCGAGGATGCCTACGGGCTCGATGCTGTCTGGATCGCGCCACATGGAGAGCATGTCGATCCGGCGGCGGAAGTGCCAGTGCTGGCGGCCGGCGTATTCCTCGAACTGGTGAAGAAGGGCGACAGGATCGGCGTCGCCTGGGGCCAGACGGTCTATGCTATCGCCGATGTCATGGCCTACGCCGATTTGCAGGACGTCACCGTCGTTCAGCTTTGCGGCAATCTCGGTGCGCCGTTCGCCTACCGCCCCGACCAGTGCACGATGGAGATCGCGCGGCGGCTGAACGCCAAGGGTCTCAATTTCTATGCGCCCCTGGTGTTGTCTACCGAAGAACTGGCCAAGCAGCTTCGCGACGAGCCAGTCATCCGAGAACAGCTTGCAGGCATCTCGGATTGCGACCTCGCCCTCTATTCGGTAGGCACAGTTGATTCCGAAAGCCACGTCGTCAAATGCGGCGCGCTGACGCCAGCTGAGATGGATGCTTTGCGCAGGGAAGGCGCCGCTGGCGTCATCGCCGGCCAGATCATCGACGCCAAGGGCGACTTGCTCGACTGCAGCTACAATCGCCGCGCCATCTCGGCCGATCTGGATTCGCTGCGCGCCATCCCAAAGCGCCTTGTCGTTGTGCAGGAGCCCAACAAGTTCGAGCCGCTGCTGGCCGGCCTGGCTGGCGGCCTCTGCACGCATCTGGTCATCAACTCGGCAATGGCCACGCGCCTGCTCGCCCATGCCAAGCTGGATGAACGGCGCAAGGCATCCTGATACCTGCGACCTGTCATCCGCCTGTCGCCAAAACCAATCAAACGCAAACTTCGAAAACCTGGGAATAAACGATGAAGAACCTCTGGAACGACGCCGAAGCGGAAAAGCTGGTGGAGCACTACGCCGCGAAAGGCATCGGCCGTGAGCTGGCGCTTCGCGTCTACACGACGCGCCTGCTGGGCGGCGATCCGCGCCTCGTGCTGCATGGCGGTGGCAACACGTCGGTCAAGTCGAAGGCTGTTGATCTTGTCGGCGACGAATGGGACGTGCTGTGCGTCAAGGGCAGCGGCTGGGACATGGGCGTGATCGAGCCGCAGGGCCTGCCGGCGGTGAAGCTCGGCGCGTTGCTGAAGGCACGCAAGCTGGACAGGCTGTCGGATGAGGACATGGTGGCACTGCAGCGTGCCAACCTCATCGATCCGTCCTCGCCCAACCCGTCGGTCGAAACGCTGCTCCATGCCTTCCTGCCGCATAAGTTTGTTGACCACACCCATTCGACCGCGATTCTCGGCCTTGTCGACCAGGAAAACAGCGAGGAGATCTGCCGCGAGGTCTATGGCAAGACCTTCGGCTTCGTGCCCTACATCATGCCAGGCTTCGACCTCGCCAAGGCGGCGGCTGAAGTGTTCGAGCAGGATACGTCGGTCATAGGCCTGATCCTCGACAAGCACGGCATATTCACCTTTGGCGAGACCGCCGAGGAAGCCTACACGCGCATGATCGACGCAGTGACCAAGGCTGAAGACTACATCGCCAAGGGCAAGAAGCCTGCCGCGCCGAAAGCCGCGCTCCCTGCCAATCTCGCAAAGCCAGCCGAGATCGCACCGATGCTGCGAGGCGCGGTGGCCGTCGACAAGGGCGAAGGGCACTTCGATCGCATGATCAGCGACTTCCGGGTTTCCGACGCGATCCTCGATTTCCTCTCGTCTTCGAAACTGGGTGAGCTTGCGGCAAGCGGCGTATCCACGCCCGATCTCTCGATCCGCATCAAGACCGGCCCGATGGCGCTGCCCGCGCCGGAAGCCGGCAAGCTAGGCGACTACAGCAAGGTCGTGAAGGAGCATGTCGCGCAGTTCGCCATGGACTATCGCGCCTATTTCGAGACGAACGACGCTGCCGACGACGTCAAGCGCACCATGCTCGACCAGATGCCGCGCCTCAGCCTCGTGCCGGGAGTCGGCATGTTCGGTCATGGCCGTACGCTGAAGGATGCGAAGATCGCCTCCGATGTTGGCGAGATGTGGATCGAGGCGGTGAAGGGTGCAGAAGCGATCGGCACTTTCAAGCCGCTTTCAAAAGCGGATCTCTTCCCGCTCGAATACTGGTCGCTCGAGCAGGCCAAGCTCGCCTCCAACAAGCCCAAGCCACTGACTGGTCAGGTCATGCTGGTGACAGGCGGTGCAGGCGCGATCGGCGCCGCGACAGCAAAACTCTTCGCCGACTACGGTGCGCATGTCGTGGTGGTCGATCTCGACGCCGACAAGGCGGCTGAGTCCGCGAAGAAGGCCGGCAACGCCTCCATCGGCGTCGGCGCGGACGTGACCGATCCCGCGTCGGTTCGCGCGGCTTTCGACAAGGCCGTGGCGGTTTTTGGTGGCGTGGACATCCTCGTCTCCAACGCTGGTGCTGCCTGGGAAGGCAAGATCGGCGAGATCGACGACGCACTTCTGCGCAAGAGCTTCGAACTGAATTTCTTCGCCCACCAGACGGCGGCGCAGAACGCGGTGCGCATCATGCGCGAGCAGGGCACGGGCGGCGCGCTCCTGTTCAACGCCTCGAAGCAGGCTGTGAACCCCGGAGCGAAATTCGGCGCCTACGGCCTGCCCAAGGCGGCGACGCTGTTCCTTTCGCGCCAGTACGCGCTCGAATACGGCCCGGATGGCATCCGCTCCAATGCGGTCAACGCCGACCGCATCCGTTCCGGCCTGCTCACCGACAGCATGATCGCCAACCGCTCGGGCGCGCGCGGCGTGTCCGAAAAGGAATACATGTCCGGAAACCTGCTCGGGCAGGAGGTCACCGCCTTCGACGTGGCTCAGGCCTTCCTGCACCACGCGCTGGCCGAGCGCACCACGGCCGATGTCACCACGGTAGACGGCGGCAACATCGCGGCAGCGCTACGGTAGTCGCAGGGTCAAGGCAACTAACAAAAAAGGGCGCCGTGAGGCGCCCTTTTCTTCAAGCAGAAAAAGCCGAAGTCACTTGCCTGGCAGTGCGATCCACGGCGAGATGGCGACATCGGCATGGGCGAACTGCGGCAGCTTGGCCGAAAGCTCTTCCATGTTCTTGATGTCGTTGTCGTTGAGGTCCTTCTGCGTGATCAGCGTCGGCGGGATGATGACCGACTTGCCGACTTCTTCGCCGGCGAGAAGCTGAGCGAGCGCGCGGACGGAAACCTGCCCGACGACGGCCGGGTTGGTGGCGGCAGTGGCAACCCACGCGGAGCCGGGCTCGCGCATTGCTGCGATGTCCGAGGTCGAGATGTCGGCGGAATAGATCTTGATGTCCGACGACAGGCCGGCCTCGTCGACCGCGATCTTCACGCCCTTGGCGAACTCGTCATACGGAGCGAACATGACCTGGATGCCGGGGTTGGCTGTCAGCACGGACCGCGCCTGGTTGGCGACCGAGTTGGCGATGGGATTGTCGAGCGTGCCGAACATGGCGACTTCCTCGATGCCCGGATACTTGGCCTTGAACTCCCTCCAGGTCTCGTCGCGACGGTCGAGCGGCGCAATACCGGCGACGTAAACGTAGCCGGCCTTCCAATCTTCTCCGTTGTCCTTGACCGCCTGCTCGAGAGCCAGCCTTGCGAGGTCTCGGTCGGACTGTTCGATCTGCGGGATCTTGTCGTTTTCGACATTCACGTCGAAGGCGACAACCTTGATGCCGGCGTCAACGGCGCGCTGTGCCGCTTCCTTCATCGATTCGGTCAGGCCGTGCTGGATGATGATGCCGTCGACACCGAGCGCGATCGCCTGGTCGACCATGTCAGCCTGGAGGGCTGCATCCTGACGGCTGTCCAGGACGCGAAGATCGACGCCAAGCGCCTTGGCCTGGGCTTCCACGCCGGACAGATAGGCCTGGAAGAAGTCGCCGGTCGACAGATAGCGTACCAGCGCGATCTTCACGTCGCCCGGATTGTCGAAGGGGGCCGGCTTGTCCTGCGCCATTGCGGACGCCTGCATGAGGCAGGTCGCGGCAGCCAGGCCTACTGCCAGCTTGCCCAGAGTTCTACGCGTAAAGTTCATGTTTTCCTCCACTCGATGTTGGTCGGTTGCGTTGTTACGTTCTGCCCTTGTTGGAAAGGGCAAAGGTGAAGACGAGGGCCACGACCAGGACCGCCCCCTTCACGAAATCCTGCGTATAGTAGGGTGCGTTCATCATGGTCAGGCCCTGCAGAAGGATGCCGACGAACAGCGCCCCTACCGCTGTGCCGAACGCGTTGGGCTTGGCCGCGCCAAGGACCGCAAAGCCGATGAGCGCCGCCGCAACGGAATCCAGCAACAGATTGTTACCCGATGCGATGTCGCCCCGTCCAAGCCGGGCGGCCAGCAAAATGCCGCCGATTGAGGCAAAAACTCCAGAAATCACATAGGCCCAGATTTTATATGCCTTGACGGGCGCGCCGGCGAGTTCGGCCGCCTTCGGATTGCTTCCGACGGCGTACATCATTCGTCCGAAGCGCGTATATTCGAGGAAGAACCAGATCAGCACCGCGAGAACGAGAAGCACGACCACCGAAACCGGGATCAGGTTCGGCAGGAAGAAGTCGAAGCGATGGCGGCCCAGCGCAAGGAAGCCAGCGGAAAATGTGCCGTTCGCCGTTGAGCCATCCGGCAGCGTCATGCCCGTCGCGATCGAGCGGCCCTCGGTAGGAATTCGCTGAAGGCCCACGAGCAGGAACATCATGCCAAGCGTCGCCAGCAGGTCCGGCACGCGCATGTAGACTATCAGATAGCCATTGATCAGGCCGACCACGACGCCGATGACAAGGCAGGTAACCACGGCAACGAAGGCATTCTGCTCCATGATGACCATAACGTAGGCGGCGGCCATCATCGCCGTCGTGGCGACCGAGCCGATGGAAAGATCGAAGCCGCCGACGACCAGCGTCGCTGTAACGCCCAGCGCCAGAACTCCGGTAATTGCCACGGACTGGAAAATGAAAACCGCTGCCTGCGGCGATGCGAAGCCATCCGTCGCAAGCGAGAAGAAGATGACCAGCCCAACAAGCAGGGCGAGGAAGCCGTAGCGGATGGCGAAGTCGCGAAGGGTCATGAGGATGCCTGGGTTTTCTTATTGTCGGTCACGCCGCACCCTTCAGATTCTGCCCGGCTATTTCGGCCAGAAGCCGGTCGATGTCCACGTCGGCATTGCGATGTTCGCCCACGATGGTGTGCTCAGACATGACGAGGATTCGGTCGGCGGTTTCCAGAGCCTCGTCAAGCTCTGTGACGAAGATGAGCGTGGCGCGGCCCCTAGCGCTTTCGCGCAGCTTGTTGGCGATGTCGCGCCGTGCCGCGATGTCCACGCCCTGGAAGGGTTCGTCGAGGATGAACAGGCTCGCCGGCTGCGACATCCAGCGCGCGACCATGACCTTCTGCTGGTTGCCGCCTGAAAGCGTGGCCATGTCGTCGCGCTCGGTTCTGCAGACGATGCCGAGTTCGGAGATGGCCTCGCGCGCAACAGCCCGCTCGGTACGACGGGGCACGACTGAAAGGCGCGAGATGCGGTCGAGGAACGGCAGGCTCAGGTTCTCGTAGAGATTGAAGTCCTTGATGATCCCGCTTTCGGCGCGGTCCTTGGCAACAAGGAACACGCCTGCCTTGATTGCTTCGGCGGTCGATTGCGGCGCATAGGCATTGCCGTTCAAGTTCATCATGCCGCCAAGCGGGGCGCGCACGCCAAACAGGGTTTCGGCAAGCGCGGTCTTGCCGACGCCCACAAGGCCGGTGATGGCAACGATTTCGCCATCGCCAAGCCCCAGCGAGAAAGGTCTTGCGTGGTCTGCGATGCGAAGGTGCTCGGCCGAGAAGATCGTATGTGCGCCGTCGCGCGCGGCGATCTCTGCGCGATGTATGGTCTGGCCGAGCATGGCGTTGACCGCACCCTCATAGTCGAGCGGCTTGCTGTTGAATGTGCCGGTGATGCGCCCGTCTCGCAGGGTGACGATGCGATCGGCAAGCCGCCTGATGTCGGACATGCGGTGCGATATGTAAAGAATGGCGACACCGCGCTCCCGCAGCCGGTCGACTACCTCGAACAGACGGTTCGCCTCGGCGCTTGAAAGCGATGAGGTCGGCTCGTCCAGGATGAGGACCTTTGGCTCATGCGCCATGGCGCGTGCGATCGCCACCATCTGCCGGTCGGCCAGCGACAGGGCGCTGATCTCGGCGTTGAGGTCGACTTCGAGGCCCATGCGCGCGGCGACTTCCCTGGCCTGCCTGCGAACGCTGCGCGGATTGAAGAAAAGCCTTGCGCCGGAGCCGTTGAGGCGGTCGAGCGTCAGGTTGGTCGCCACATCGAGCGCCACAACCACGCCGTCATTGATGTTCTGGTGGACAGTCACCACTCCAGCGCGGATCGCGTCCGCCGGCGAGGCGGGAGAAAAGTTCTTTCCGTCGAGGGTTATGGTGCCGCCGTCGCGATCATAGACGCCCGAGACGATACGTACGAGCGTGGACTTGCCGGCGCCGTTGGCACCCATGAGCACGGTGACCTCGCCGGCGTTAAGCTCAAGGCTTACACCGTCAAGCACCTGTGTCGGCCCAAAGGATTTCCTCAGGTCCGCTATGCGGAACACGGGGTCTGCCATCATTCCTCCCAGAGCCACGCTATGAAGTTGCTCGGCAATTGTCAATACGATTGACAATTGCCAGAACGCTACCTAGTTTCGCCCGAAAAGGAAGACCAAAGGGAGGACTGGGATGAGCGGAGCCGAGGCTTTTCAGGCCCTGACCATCGAGACGCTTCCAGCGCGGCTGGGCGGCATCGACGCCCTGACATCACGCATCGGAACCAATGCCGCGCAGTGGACGGTGAAGGAAGTCGGCGACGGCAACCTCAATCTCGTCTTCATCGTGACAGGCGACAAGGGCGCCGTCATCGTCAAGCAGGCGCTGCCTTATGTGCGTCTGGTCGGCGAAAGCTGGCCCCTGCCGCTTAAGCGTTCGTTCTTCGAATATCACGCGCTGACGCGGCAGGAAGCGCGCGCGGGCGTCGGGACCGTGCCGGCCATTTTCCATTTCGACGAGGCACAGGCGCTTATCGTCATGGAGTACCTGACGCCGCACGTCATCCTTCGGCATGCGCTGATCGAAGGCCGGCAGTTGCCGAAGATTGCCAACGATCTCGGCCTGTTCATGGCGCGCACGCTTTTTCGCGGTTCCGACCTTTCGATGAAGGCGAAGGATCGCAAGGCCGACGTTGGGATATTCGCGGACAATGTCGAACTGTGCGACATCACCGAAAATCTCGTCTTCACGGATCCTTATTACGAGACAGAGCTCAATCGACACACCTCGCCGCAGCTCGATTCGCTTGTTGCCGAGTTGCGCGCCGACCGGGACCTGAAGGTCGAGGCGCAGAAGCTGAAGCACATGTTCGCCGCGAATGCCGAGACGCTGGTGCATGGCGACCTGCATTCCGGCTCCATCATGGTGACCCATGACGATACGCGGGTCATCGATCCCGAGTTCGCCTTTTACGGCCCTATCGCCTTCGACGTGGGCATGCTGATGGCCAATTTCTGGATGTCCTATTTCTCCCAATCTGGTCATGAAGGGGCCGGCCACGAAAAGGGCGGCGACCGGGAGTCTATGCGCCAGTATCTGCTTGGAGTGATTGTCGAGACGTGGTCGATCTTCCGCAGCGAGTTCAGCCGCCTGTGGCATACGGAACGCAACGGCATGCTCTACGATCGCCGCCTCTTCGAGGATCGCGGCGATCCTCTCGGGTCGGAGCAGGCGCTGGACCGCTTCATCCATGACATCTGGGTCGACATGCTGGGCTTTGCCGGCGTCGAGATCCATCGCCGCATCCTCGGGCTCGCGCACAATGCCGACTTCGAGACCATTGCCGACCAGGATCTGCGCGCCACATGCGAGGCGAAGGCGTTGAAATTCGGGCGCCATATCTGCGTGAACCGCGAGCGCATCCACAGCTTCGACGAAATCCATGCGCTGGCGGCGCGTATCGAGAAGGGAATTGTCGCGTGAAGGTCGAAGATCGCCACTATCGCACCATCTGGCTGAACGAGGACGGCCGCTCCGTCGACATCATCGACCAACGCTGGCTTCCGCACGAGTTTCGCATCGAGACCGTGGGCACGGTCGATGGCATAGCCACTGCGATACGCGACATGTGGGTGCGCGGTGCGCCGCTGATTGGCGTCACGGCCGCCTATGGCGTTGCCTTGCAGATGCGCGAGGATGCGTCGGATGCTGCGCTTGAAAAGGTCTGGCACGAGCTTAACGAGACGCGGCCGACGGCTATCAATTTGCGCTGGGCGCTGAACGAAATGAAGCGCGTATTGTCGCCGCTACCGGTTTCGGAACGCGCCACCGCTGCCTATCGCCGTGCTGCGGAAATCGCAGACGAGGACGTCGAACTCAACCGCTCGATCGGCGGTCATGGCCTCGAGGTCATCAAGGCGATTGCAGCGAAAAAGAAGCCCGGCGAGCCGGTCAACATCCTGACCCATTGCAACGCCGGCTGGCTGGCGACCGTGGACTACGGCACGGCCACCGCCCCAATCTATCTGGCCGTCGAGGCAGGCATTCCGGTTCATGTCTATGTCGACGAGACGCGACCGCGTAATCAGGGGGCGCAGCTGACGGCGTGGGAGATGGCGGGGCACGGCGTGCCGCACACGTTGGTGGTGGACAACGCGGGCGGGCATCTGATGCAGCACGGCATGGTGGACATGGTGATCGTCGGGACTGATCGCACCACCGCGAACGGCGATGTCTGCAACAAGATCGGTACCTACCTCAAGGCTCTGGCCGCACATGACAACGGCGTTCCGTTTTATGTCGGCCTGCCGTCGCCGACCATCGACTGGACAGTGCATGACGGTGTGAAGGAAATACCGATCGAAGAGCGTTCCGCCGACGAGGTGTCATACGTGCAGGGCAAGACGGCGTCGGGTGAAATCGCGCAGGTTCGCATCTCTCCCGAAAAGACCCCGGGAGCCAACCCTGCCTTCGACGTGACGCCCGCTCGCCTCGTAACCGGTCTCATCACAGAACGGGGTATCGCGAAAGCATCTCCTGAAGGCCTGAGAGCGCTGTTTCCCGAGAGGGCGAAGAGCGCGGCCTGAGCTTTTATCAATCGCCCTGTCGGCTTAAATGGCCGGAAGGGAGATTCGGCATGACGGTTACCATCTACGGCATCAAGACCTGCGACACTGTCCGCAAGGCGCGAAACTGGCTTGACGCGAAGGGCGTGGAGCATCGCTTCGTGGACTATCGCGTCGAAGGGCTGGACCCGAAGAAGCTTGCCGGCTGGGAAAAGGCCGTCGGCTGGGAAAAGCTGCTCAATAAGACGAGCGCGACCTTCAAGGGCCTGCCGGATGCCGACAA
The DNA here is from genome assembly GCA_019635775.1 of Rhizobiaceae bacterium. Lineage (GTDB taxonomy): Bacteria > Pseudomonadota > Alphaproteobacteria > Rhizobiales > Rhizobiaceae > Mesorhizobium_K. Next base: position 54,256 of record JAHBYU010000012.1, read on the forward strand.
GCGGAGCATCGACGGAAAGAAGGCGTTTGCCCTGATGCAGACGCATCCGACGCTCATCAAGCGCCCTGTTCTCGACGTGGACGGCGCCATAACGGTCGGCTTCAAGCCGGAAATCTACGAGCAGGCTGTCGGCTGAGAGGCGCTTGCTACGGACGAGCGGGAATTTCTGCCATTATTTCGACATGGGGAGCGCGCCAACGCTTGCATAATCAGGCAGCATTCCTTCCTTTTCCCGGTGAAGTGTGGATGATGCCGCACGACAACTGAATTCCCGCGCCTCACTCAGGAGCCGCCGCTTGTTCGTATCTTTTTTCCCGCAACCGAAGCTCTTCTTCACGTCCGCGGCCGCCTGGAGTCTGGTGCTTGTCCTCGTCTGGTTTTTCGGCGCGGAGCAATGGGGCGCTCTTATCGGACTGCCGCCGGCTGCGCCGGATGCCGCGCCCATCATCGGGGTGTCGGTGTTCTGGTCGCCCCCCTTTCTTTGGTTCTACATCTACTTCTTCGCCGGGGTGCTGATCTTCTACGCCTTCTGGAACTGGTACTCGCCGCACCCTTGGCAGCGCTGGTCGATCCTCGGCTCGGCCCTTATCCTGTTCATCGTCTACTTCCAGGTGCAGGTCTCTGTTGCCGTCAACAACTGGTACGGTCCCTTCTGGGATTACATTCAGGCGATCCTTTCGAAGACCACCACCAGCACTACCGGAGAATATTACAGTCAGGTTGGCAGCTTTGCCGGTCTGGCGCTGGTCGGCATGAACGTTGCCGTGCTGAACGCCTTCTTCGTCAGTCACTGGATCTTCCGCTGGCGCAACGCCATGAACGACTACTACATGATGAACTGGAGCAAACTGCGCCACATCGAGGGAGCCTCGCAGCGTGTCCAGGAAGACACGATGCGCTTCTCGCAGATCATGGAGGGGCTCGGCGTTTCCTTCATCGATTCGATCATGACGCTGATAGCCTTCATGCCGGTTCTGATCCGCCTTTCCGCCAACATCACGGAACTGCCCATTGTTGGGGCGATCGCGCATCCGCTTGTCGTGGCGGCAATTGTCTGGTCGGTGTTCGGGACCATCAGCCTGATCGTCGCCGGATACAAGCTGCCGGGACTTCAGTTCCGCAACCAGCGCGTGGAGGCGGCCTACCGCAAGGAACTGGTCTACGGAGAGGATGACGAAACCCGCGCGCAGCCACCGACAGTGAAGGAACTGTTCAGCAATGTGCGCCGCAACTATTTCAGGCTCTATTTCCACTACGTGTATTTCAACGTGGTTCGCTACACCTACCTGCAGGCCAACAACATCTTCTCGCTTCTGATCCTTGGACCGTCCATCATCGCCGGCACCATCACCCTGGGGCTGATGAACCAGATCAGCTACGCTTTCTCGCAGGTGACGAGCTCCTTCCAGTTTCTCGTAAATTCGTGGTCGACCATCGTCGAGCTGCTATCCGTCCACAAGCGTCTGCGCGCGTTCGAGGCAACGCTTAGGGGTGAGGAACTGCCCGAAATCGATCGCCGGTATCTCGAACGGGAGAGAGCCGGCGTGCCTCCGGCGGATCAGCCAGCGTCCTGAACCGGATGAGCAGGAAACGCTTCGAAGACCTTCTCGGCGCCGAAACGGCCGGTCTGGGCCCTTACGGGCGGCCAAGCGACAGCGCGCTTCGAAATGTCGCCCGGCAACTCGCGCCCGAAGACGTCGCGGATATCGTCGCGAAGCTGGAGGAGCTGACGCGCGAGCGTCATGCGTTGCCGGCGTGGGACGGCGATTCAAGCGATGATATCGCGGAATATCAGGAGCGACTCACCGGCCTGCTCGCCCGGACGAGCGGCTCGGCCCGCGCCGCTCTCATGGCCTGGGATGGATCGGCCGACGACCTGACCCGCTCCTACGTCGAAATAGCCCGCTCCCGGAATCGTCGTCCTTTCCTTTGGTGGAGGGTTGCCGACAGCTTTCGCTGAAGGCAACAGTCAGCCGCCAGCCGGGTTTTCCTGGCCGCCGGCCGGTTGCGTGCGCTCCAGATAGTCCTCGTAGCTGGTGCAGACGACGTCGGCCTTGACGCAGACCTCTTCGGCGAACTGCTCCAGCGCGCGCCAATAGGCGCCGTCGTTCATGAGCGTGAAATGGAAGCCGAGTTGCAGCGGAATGCGATGCCCCGAATATTCGTGGTCGAATGCCGCCTTGAACGCTTCGTAGCTGCGTTCCTGGAAGGCGGCCGCCTCGTCCGGGCGCTCGAAACCGCCTGAATGACGGACATAGAGATTGTAGTCCATCGCGATAACGCGTCGCGCCTTCGGCCCTTCCGGAATGCGGGGCAGGGCGAAGCGGACGGTTCCACCTTCCGTCTGTGGCGCAGTTGGTCCGCTGGAGACCGCGCTGGCGTCGTAGCGGAAGCCTGCTTCCTTCAGCGCCTGATAGAGTGCCGGGCCTACGCTCAGATAAGGCGCGCGAAAACCCGAGACCGAATCTTTGGCGAAGTCCCGCCAGCCGGGCGGCTCTCCTTCGATACCGTTGATTGCATAGGCATCCGTCATGATGCGCTTGAAGGCGGAGAACTCCTCCAGCCATTGCGCCTTCTTCCATTTGCCGCCGTCGAAATGGCCGCAGCCGTGGCTGGCGATCTCGTGTCCCTCCGAAGCCGCAGCCCGTATCTGGTCGAGACGCTGTGCGACCTCGTCTTTCGTCTGCGCGAAGCCGACCTCCGAGCGTCCTTCACCCTTGCCTGGCGCGTTATATTCCTGACGGAGATCTTTGGAGAGAAGGAAAACGCAGGACAGGAAATAGGTGAAACGGGTGCCTGTGCGTTCTCCAAGCGCGCGGCTGCGTCTCCACTGGGCGAGATCGTGCGCGCCGTCGAAGGAGATGATTACGTACTGCGGTTTGTCTGGGCTAACTGCGTCCGAGGATCGTGCATCCGCCGGCTCGACCTTGACCGGGCTTGCCTGTGCCGGACCTGCAAGCAAGAGGGATACGGAAAGGCTCATGGCAAACGCGGCGCGGAAGGCAAACGACATGGAAACCCGGACTTTGTGATACACGAGCTGACCGGGCTAGCCCGCAAATGTGGCATGCATGGGTTGGCGCGACGGGCGCGAAAGCCGCAAAATTTGTCGGCCCCCTTCCATGCCGACAAATTTCCGCTACAACGCACGCTCACAACGGGGCTGGCCATAGGTTTGGCGGTGCAGAGAAAAAATGTCGGACGATAGCTTCTTCCGCGAGGTCAATGAGGAAATCCGCCAGGAGCAGGCGAAGAAGCTCTGGGACACATATGGTCCCTGGGCGCTGGCGCTTGCCGTGCTGGTTGTCCTCGGCACCGCGGCTTTCGTTGGATGGGAATACTGGACGACCCAACGCGCCAACCGCTCTGGCGACGCGTTTTCGCAGGCGCTGACCCTTGCCAATGAAGGCAAGAACGACGAGGCGCTTGGCGCATTGCAGCAACTGGAGACGGATGGCTACGGCGCCTATCCGCTGCTTGCCCGCATGCGGGCGGCCACTGTCCTCGAGGCCAAGGGCGATACGGCTGGCGCCGTGGCAAGCTTCGACCAGGTGGCAGCCGACTCTTCGATTCCCGCTGCCATACGCGACATGGCGCGGTTGCGCGCCGCGCTCATTCTTGTCGACAGCGGCTCTTATGCGGACGTTTCCGCGCGCGCCGAAACGCTGACCGGTGACACCAATCCGCTTCGCCATTCCGCCCGTGAGGCTCTCGGCCTTTCCGCGTGGAAGGAGGGACGTGCATCCGACGCGCTGGTGCTGTTCGAGCAGATTGCAGCCGACAACGAAGCTCCGCGCAACAATCGCGAGCGCGCCACCCTGCTTGCGGAACTGATCCGCGGCCAGGGCACGGCGTCGTGAACGGATGGGCTTCAAGGTCGCCATCATAGGTCGGCCGAACGTCGGCAAGTCCACGCTTTTCAATCGTCTTGCCGGCCGCCGGCTGGCGCTTGTCGACGATACGCCGGGCGTGACCCGCGACCGCCGCGTTCATCGGGCACGGCTCTACGATCTTCATTTCGACGTCATAGATACCGCCGGTTTCGAGGTCGCGGCAGCCGGAACGCTGCAGGCGCGCATGCGCGAGCAGACCGAGATCGCCATCCGTGAAGCCGACCTCGTCTTCTTCATGGTCGATGCGAAGGCAGGCGTGACGCCGGATGACAGCACCTTCGCCGAAGTGGTCAGAAAGTCCGGCAAGCCGGTGGTACTCGTCGCCAACAAGTCGGAAGCGCGCGGCGCGCAGACTGGCATGCTCGAAGCATACGAGCTCGGGCTCGGGGAGCCGGTCGGCATTTCCGCCGAACATGGACAAGGCATGCCGGAACTGCGCGATGCGGTTGTGGAGGTGCTGGGCGAGGAGCAGGCGCTGGGCGAGGACGACGAGGACGATCTGCCCGCCGTCAGCGACACGCTGGTCGGAGAGGATATCATCGATCCGGATGCCGAGCCTGCTTATGACGACACCAAGCCGATGCGGATCGCCGTCATCGGTCGACCGAACGCTGGCAAATCCACCCTCATCAACGCACTGATCGGCGAGGAGCGCCTTCTCACAGGTCCGGAAGCGGGCATCACGCGCGATTCGATTTCCGTCGAGTGGGAATGGCGCGGTCGCGCCATGAAGCTTTTCGACACAGCCGGGATGCGCCGCAAGGCCAGAGTGCAGGAGAAGCTCGAGAAGCTGTCGATTGCGGACGGCCTGCGCGCCATCCGGTTTGCCGAGGTGGTCATTGTCGTGCTCGACGCCACCATTCCCTTCGAGAAGCAGGACCTGCAGCTTGCCGACCTGATCATCCGCGAGGGCCGGGCGCCAGTGATCGTCTTCAACAAATGGGATCTGATCGAACACCCGCAGGAGACGCTGGCCGAACTGCGTGAAAAGACGACCCGGCTGCTGCCGCAGGTGCGCGGCATACAGGCCGTGCCGGTGTCAGCCGAGACGGGGCGGGGACTGGACCGTCTGATGGACGCGGTGCTGAAAACGCATCGGATATGGAACACGCGCATCTCGACCGCGCGCCTCAACCGCTGGCTGGAGCAGACGGTCGGCAACCACCCTCCGCCAGCGGTGTCCGGGCGCAGGCTCAAGATCAAATATATGACGCAGGTGAAGACGCGGCCGCCGGGCTTCATGTTGTCCTGCACGCGGCCGGATGAAGTGCCCGCGTCCTACGTCCGGTATCTGGTTAACGGATTGCGTGAAACTTTCGACATTCCGGGCGTACCGATCCGCATGTCTATCCACGCGTCCGACAATCCTTACGCATCGCGGGCGAAAAAGAAGCGGTAATGCGGCGTCCTGACGCAACCCGCGCCATATTACGGACCAGCATGCACCTGTTAACCGTACATCAAGGTTAATATCGCAGTCTGCCCTCCAGAGGGTTAGTCGCGTTCTGGAGTATGGGTCTGTGCATCGACGACTGATGATGCGGCGTGTAGCCGCCACCAGCCGAGACAAGCGTTCCTTTCTGTCTCCCTTTATCGTGGGTCTTGGAATCTGGCTCGGCTTCCCGACGGTTGCCGCCTACCAAGACATGGCCAGTCTTGTTTCGGGCATAGAAGCGAAGAACACGCGCTGGAACGCCGTGGTGGAAAAGTCGGCAGCGGGCTCGATTCATGCCGCCGAGATGAAGTTCGTCGATGCCGACATCAAGACGGCGTCAATCGCCGGCTCTGGGTTCGCGGCACCAGGCATCGGCAAGGTTTCGCTTAACGCCAAGATTGCCAATCCGATTCCCGACGAACTTCGCGTCAGCCGTTCCGACAAGCGTGGGCGTCTTGTCCAGGTCGTTAAGGTCCGTCCGCCAAAGACGTTCGACGCCGGTTCCATCTTCAAGCGGACCAGCCTGCTCGTCGGCCCCAAGGCAGGCGAAATCAAGATGGCCTTCGCCGTGCCGGACATCCGCGGCAAGGAAGTGGAGATCGCCGCCGCCTTCTACATGAAGAAGGACAAGAAGATTTCGGCAGGTGTGCCCGCCGTCATCGCCAGCCTCGTCAACAACGACAAGCCTGACATCCTCGCCACCGCCTATGCGCCGTCGAAACCCGATTATGCGAGCGCCTCTCCATTCGAAAGCCTCTTGAAGGATCCCAATGACACCGGCCGCTTCATCCCGCCGGTGGCGGATGGCGACCACGCCTGGATGAGTAAGCCGCTGCCGCCGGAGGTGTTTTCCGCGAAGGAACAGAAATGCCTGGCCACGGCGATATATTTCGAGGCGCGCGGTGAAAGCCTGCGCGGGCAGGCTGCTGTCGCTCAGGTTGTCCTCAACCGCGTGCGCAATCCAACCTATCCCGGCACGATCTGCGGCGTCGTCTACCAGAACCAGCACCTGAAGAATCGCTGCCAGTTCTCCTTCGCCTGTGACGGCAAGAAGGACGTGGTCAACAACCGGAAGAGTTACAAGACCGCCGAGGATATCGCGATGGCTGTCACGGCCGGCAAGATCTTCCTGCCGGAGGTCGCATCCTCGACCCACTATTATGCGCAATATGTGAGCCCGGGCTGGGCGCGCTCCATGCAGAAGATGAAGAAGATCGGCCTGCACATCTTCTACCGTACCTATGGTGGTGGCTGGAGTTGAGGTTTGTTTCGGCGGACTCCAGCGGTCATGCGCGGCGGGATTCGCCGGTCGGCGGAACGGGAAACTGGCGCGCACTATGTCGCACTTCAACAAGTGATTGATTTCTAAGTAAATTTTAGCCTGAATATATGCCCTTTGCCCGGCTTGACGGGGCGGAGGCCCCTAACTATGTTGCGCGCGACTTGGAGCGGACGGGAAAGCAGCCCGCTGGCCGGGGCATGGAGGTTGAGATGGCCGTCAATGGCGAGCCAGACGAAACCGGAAAAACCGGGCCACACGGACAGCCGAATGCGGACCCACGCGACGACGACCTCGACCGCCGCCGTCGACATCTCGAAGCATCGCTTGCCGCGAGAAAGCCGGCCCGGCAGGAGAGGGAGGAAGGCGCCTCTGGCGTTACCGGCTACGGCCAGGCAATGAAGCTTTCCAGCGAGTTCATCGCTGGTGTAGGCGTCGGAGCGGCTCTTGGCTGGGTGATCGATAGATTCGCGGGTTCATCGCCCTGGGGTCTGATCGTCTTCCTTTTGCTCGGCTTTGCCGCAGGCGTACTCAACGTCATGCGCTCGGTCGGGAAAGTTGCCGAGTTCGGCCAGGGGGCAAACCGCGGGCCGGATTCGAAACGCTGAACGTGAATTCCTGGCTTGGCCGGGGTCTGATTTCGAACGGAGGCCGGTTGGCGGCCTCAGGGGATGACAAGTGGCTTCACCGGACAAGGTCGATCCGATCCACCAGTTTGCGATCAACAAGATCGTCGATCTCCACATCGGCGGCCTGGACGTTTCCTTTACGAATTCGTCGCTCTACATGGTGGTAACAGTCGTTCTGACCGGAGCCTTCCTCTATCTCGCGACGTCGAGCCGCGCCGTGGTTCCGTCCCGCATGCAGTCCGTTGCGGAAATGTCCTACGAGTTCATCGCCAACATGCTGCGCGATGCAGCCGGCGAGCAGGGCATGAAGTTCTTCCCGCTGGTCTTCTCGCTCTTCATGTTCGTGCTGGTCGCCAACCTGATCGGCATGTTCCCGTATTTCTTCACCGTCACCAGCCACATCATCGTCACCTTCGCACTGGCGATGCTGGTTATCCTGACTGTCATCTTCTATGGCCTGTATAAGCACGGCCTTCACTTCTTCAATCTCTTCGTGCCGAGTGGCGTTCCAGGCATCCTGCTGCCGCTCGTCGTGGCGATCGAGGTTATCTCCTTCCTTTCGCGCCCGATCAGCCTGTCGGTCCGTCTTTTCGCCAACATGCTGGCTGGGCACATCACGCTGAAGGTGTTCTCGGGCTTCGTGGTGTCGCTGAGCGCACTCGGCGTTGGCGGAATCGTGGGCTCCGTCCTGCCGCTGGGCATGGCTGTCGCCCTGACTGGCCTCGAATTCCTGGTCTCGTTCCTCCAGGCCTATGTCTTCGCAGTGCTGACCTGCATGTATCTCAACGACGCGATCCATCCGGGTCACTGAGGAAACACAAGAACGCCGGCATGAAGCCGGTTCAACGAAACTATCCAGATCCACCTAAGGAGTAGAAAAATGGAAGCTGAAGCAGCACGGTACATCGGCGCTGGAATTGCATGCCTTGGCATGGGCGGAGCCGGTATCGGCCTGGGCACCATCTTCGGAAACTATCTGGCTGGCGCACTGCGCAACCCGTCGGCTGCCGACGGTCAGTTCGGCCGTCTGATCTTCGGCTTCGCCGTGACGGAAGCCCTGGGCATCTTCTCGCTGCTCATCGCGCTGCTGGCTCTGTTCGGCTGATACGTGTTGTCCGCTTTGAGCCAGCCGCCTGAGGGCGGCGGGCTCCGGTTCGGGGACCTGAGATGTTCGTGACGGAAGCCTACGGGCAAGAAACCGCGCCTGCCGTTGAAGGTGGGCATGGCGCCGAAGCGCCTGCTGACGCTGCTCATGCCGGTACGGAAGTGCCGCACGAGGGTGGGCATGGGGCGGCTTTTCCGCCCTTTGATTCTTCGACCTTTCCGTCGCAGCTCCTCTGGCTCGCCATCACCTTCGGTCTCTTCTACGTTTTCCTGAAGAAGGTCATCGTGCCGCGCCTGAGCGCCATCCTGGATGCGCGTGATGCGCGCATCGCGCAGGACATCGAACAGGCGACAAAGATGAAGGCCGATGCCGACGCTGCCGTTGCTGCTTATGAGCAGGAATTGGCGGAGGCTCGCGCCAATGCCAACACGATTGGCCAGAAGGCACGAGACGACGCCAAAGCAGAGGCCGAGGCCAAGCGCAAGTCGATCGAGGCAACCCTCGAGCAGAAGCTTGCCGATGCCGAGGCGCGTGTCGCCAAGATCAAGGATGCGGCCATGCAGGACGTAGGCTCGATCGCTGAAGAAACCGCGTCGGCCATCGTCTCGGCGCTTGGCGGAAAGTCCGCCAAGGCAGACGTTTCCGCCGCCGTGAAGTCGGTCAGGAGCTAAACGCCAATGGACGCGACATCACTCGCTTCGCTGTGGACGACCGTAGCGCTTTTCATTTTCCTGGGCCTGCTCGTCTACCTGAAGGTACCGGGCATGATCTCCAAGGCGCTCGATGCGCGCGCGGTCAAGATCAGGCACGATCTGGACGAGGCACGTCGCCTTCGTGAAGAGGCGCAGGGCCTGCTGGCCGAATTCCAGCAGAAGCGCAAGGAAGCCGAGAAGGAGGCTGCCGACATCGTGCAGGCAGCCAAGCGCGAAGCTGAACTTCTGGTGGAGGAAGCGCACAAGAAGACCGAGGACTATGTCACGCGCCGTACCGCGATGGCCGAGCAGAAGATTGCGCAGGCTGAGCGTGAAGCCGTGAACGAGGTACGTTCAAGCGCCGTGGACATCGCCGTGGAGGCAGCGCGCAAGCTGCTTGCCGACAATCCCGAGATCAAGGCCGGCGAGGAGCTTTTCAAATCTTCGCTCAAGGAACTGAAGTCCAAGCTGAACTAGATCCTGATGACAGGAACGCGAAGAAACAGCCGCCGGTCAGGCGGCTTTTTCATTTCCGGCAACGCGCACTGTCTCCATCTCGACCTCAAGCAGGTCGAACTCGATTTCCTCCGTCCCCTCGACAAGGCGGAAGGGGGCAAACGACATCCGGTGCAGTCTGGATACGGGCCCATGCACCTCAATAGCGGCACGATGGCGTGCGGTCGCGTATCCCATATGGATCTCCAGCCCGTATCGCGCATCGGCCTGCCCGCATCCCTGCATCATCCGGTCGCGCATCACCTTGGCGACGATGGACGCCGCCGCGATCGACTGCGAGCGCTGGTCTCCCTTGACGAGAGCCTTGCAGTCGCAGGGCAGTCCGGGGGGCACGTCACGCCCGTCTGCCAGCGCCAGCCGCGGCGCAAGAGGAAGGGCTGCAAGCGCGCGTCGCATCGCCTCCAGGCTGGCACGCAGTATATTGCTACCGTCGATTCGCTCGGCACAAACGGATGAGACCCCGACACCCAGCGCGGTTTTCAGGATGGCGCCAAACAGTTCGTCGCGCTGGGCGGCGGTAAGCCGCTTCGAATCATCGAGGCCCTTGGGTATGCGTTTCGGGTTGAGCACCACGGCGGCGGCCACCACCGGACCCGCAAGCGGACCGCGTCCTGCCTCATCCAGCCCGGCCACCGGCCACAGCCCGTCTTTCATTCCTCGCTTCTCGAAGGAGAAATCCGGCTTCTGGACCAGATCGAAGAGGGACGGAGAATCGGGATGTGAACGAGCCATGTTGCGGCAATGCTCGCATCGCACCCGATTCTCCGCAAGGCCTGCCGGTCCGTAGGGGAGCGGATCTGGCAAGCGCCGTCCAATGCCAGGGGCGGGGCAGGACGGATATCGTGAGGCAAACCGCAGCGTTCAAAGCAGCATGAGCTGCTCGCTGGCCTTTGCAGTCGGAACAAACAGGTCGGTTCGAAGCGGCGTACGGCGCGCGTTTAGTCCGAGACGCCGGGCGGCGATCTCGAAGCGGCGGCCGATCTGCCATGCGTAGGGGCCGGTGCCGCGCATGCGTTTGCCCCATTCCGAATCGTAGTCCTTGCCGTCGCGCATCGAGCGAATCAAAGACATGACGTGCCGGTAGCGGTCGGGATAGTGCCGAAGCAGCCAATCTTTGAAGATCGGGCTTACCTCGAGCGGCAGCCGCAGCAGCACGTAACCGGCATCTCCGGCGCCGGCGGCCTTCGTCGCGTCAAGGATACGCTCGATCTCCTGATCCGTAAGGCCGGGCAGGATAGGAGCGACCATCACCGAGGTGGGAATTCCCGCATCACTCAATTGCCGGATTGCCTGAAGGCGCTTGGTCGGCGTTGAGGCACGTGGCTCCATCGTTCGGGCAAGCGTGCGGTCGAGCGTCGTGATGGAGAGCGCAACCTTGGCCAGACCGCGCTCGGCCATGCGCGAAAGGATGTCGATGTCGCGTGTTACCAGGGCAGACTTGGTGACGATGCCCACAGGGTGGTTGCGCGCCTCGAGAACCTCGAGGACCTCGCGCATGATGCGCCACTGCTTCTCGATGGGCTGGTAGGGATCGGTATTGGTTCCGATCGCAATCGTACGCGGCTGGTAGCCTTCCTTTGACAACTCCCTTTCCAGCAACTTCGCCGCGTCCGGCTTGGCGAAGAGTTTCGCCTCGAAGTCCAGTCCCGGTGACAGCCCCATATAGCTGTGGGTCGGCCGGGCAAAGCAGTATACGCAGCCATGCTCGCAGCCTCGATAAGGGTTGATCGAGCGGTCGAAAGAGATGTCCGGCGACTCGTTGCGCGTGATGATGGTCCGCGACTTCTCCACCTGTACTTCGGTCTTGAACGGGGGGAGATCCTCGATCGAATCCCAGCCATCGTCGAACACATGGCGTGTTACAGGTTCAAAGCGCCCAGTCGGATTGATTCCAGCAGAGCGGCCTCGATTGCGCTCGGGCCGCACACGGACACCGCTCTCCTCGATCATCGCATTGGCCATTTCAGCTCTCCCGCTGCTAAAAGCAGCAATGTCGGCGCGCACGATCTGTTCCATTCTGGCGCGTTGCCAAGGCGTTTCGGTGGAGGGGCGAATCGTTGTTCTCATGAAATAATTCCTATTTGCGGAATGAGAACAAATCAAGAACTTTTCGTTTGTGTGCGTGCGGCTGGCGCCGCGCTGTTCTTTCCGCTATTCCGGCTGAGGGATGCTGACCGTTCTGATCGAGACAAGGAACGATGAAGAGGGGCTTGCGCGAACTCTGGCTTCGCTGGTGGGCGGAGCCGTCGAGGGCGTCGTGCGGGACGTGATCGTCTGCGACCGTGGCTCGACGGACCAGACACACTACGTCGCCGAGCATGCGGGGTGCCATTTTCTTGCAACTGGAGGTGTTGTTGCGGGGATCAGGCAGGCGAAGGGCGAGTGGCTTCTCTTGCTCGAGCCTGGCGCGCGTCTCGCCGAAGACTGGGCAGAGTCTGTTATCGCGCACACGGCGAAATCCACCATGCCCGCGCGGTTCTCTCGGGCCAAGGGCAGCCGGCGGCCGTTTCTTTCGCGCGCCTTCTCGCGGCCGACGGCTCTGGCAGAGGGGCTTGTCATCACCAAGCGCCAAGCAACGGCGCTATCTCGAACAGCCTCAAGCGCCGAGGCTATCGCACGCGGTCTGGCCGGTCGCAGGCTGGAAGGCGAAATCACTGTCGCCGCAAAGGCATGACCCGGAGAAGTCACCGACTTCCTCCGGAGGTCGAGCGACGGGATAGATGCTTCAGCGAGGTGTCAGGCGCCGCGTTTTAGGTGCTCATCCAGACGCGGCATGATCTCCACGAAATTGCACGGCATGTGGCGATAATCGAGTTGCGCCTTGAGGATGCCGTCCCACGCGTCCTTGCATGCTCCGGGCGATCCCGGCAGCACGAAGACCAAGGTCGCGTTGACGACGCCGCCCGTGGCGCGGCTCTGGATCGTGGAGACTCCGATCTTCTCGTAGGAGATGCGGTGGAATACGGCGGAGAAGCCGTCCATGCGCTTCTCGAATATAGGCTCCAGCGCGTCTGGCGTAACGTCGCGCCCGGTAAAGCCGGTTCCTCCCGTCGTGATCACGACGTCGATCCGGTCGTCGCGCGACCATCCGAGAACCTTTTCACGGATCAGGTCGGCGTCGTCCGTCACGATGGCGCGGTCGACGAGAAGATGGCCTGCTTCCACAATGCGGTCTGCCAGGGTCTGGCCTGACCTGTCTTCCGTGAGGCTTCGCGTGTCGGAGACGGTCAGCACCGCGATGCCGACGGGAATGAACGGACGGCTTTCGTCAATCCGGCTCATGCGCATCCTCAGAAGGCATTGTGCGGGTCGCAGCGACGAACCAGTCGGGGTGTCGCTTGCGGATCGCGGCGGCGGCGCGCTTGGCCACATTGCCTGTTTCGAAGATGCCGAAGCATGTTGCGCCCGATCCCGACATGCGCACAAAGCCGGCATCGGCTTTTTCGAGTGTCCGCTTCGCCATACCGATCGATGGTTCGATGGAAAGTGCAGCGTCTTCCAGATCATTGCGGGTCTGCTCCAGCCAAGTGCGGAGCGAGTGGAAATCGATACGGGATGGCAGTGGCGGCAGTGGGGCGTTTTCGCGCTTCTTCAACGCAGAAAAAACGGCAGGCGTGGAGACCGCCACGCCCGGGTTGACCAGCACCAGCCCTAGCGAAGGGAAGCCTGCGACGGGAGACAAAATCTCGCCGATCCCGCGCGCGGTCAGTGGCCTGGCTTCAATGCACATTGGCAGGTCGGCGCCGAGTTCGGCTCCGATGGCGGCCAATCGCTCATTGCCGGCATCGATTTCCCATAGCTTTGCCAGCCCGCGCAGCGCCGCGGCCGCGTCGCTGGAACCTCCACCGATGCCGGAGGCGACGGGCAGGTTTTTCTGCAGCTTGATCGCGACGCGAGCGGAGGCATGGGGCAGGGCGGCGCGCAGCGCATCACGCGCCTTGATCACGAGGTTCGCCTCATCGGCAGGCATGCCGTCCGCGAAGGGGCCGGATATGAAAAAGGAATCCTCATCGGCCTCCTCGATCTCGATCCGGTCGCCGAAGCGGGTAAACACGGCAAGGCTATCCAGGAGATGATAGCCGTCCGTCCGCCGTCCTGTCACGTGGAGCGCGAGGTTGATCTTGGCTGGCGCGAACTCGACGCGCGGCACGACATCCTGCATTGGATCGAACGTTGTCAGCGTCAGTCCTTCGCCAGGCGATATTCGCCGGTCTTCGGATCCTTGACCAAAGTGCCGTTCGCGCCGGTCGCAGCCTGTTTTTCAGCGCGTCGCACCTTGGCCGTCACGCGTTCCGCTTCGCGCACGAAGGAGCGATAACCAATATAGCCGACTACGCCGACAAGGGCGAAAAAGATGAGCTGTGGCATGCGTCCACTCCTTCCCTCAAAGGCTGGCGTTTTTGAGGCGTCGACCTAACGAGGCTAACCCCAGTCTAGCGATGCCGCCCGCAAAATTCAAAGGGTTCCCCCACGCTAGAGTCCGAAGCGCGACCAGAGCGCACGCTCTTCCGCTGCATCAAACAGTCCATGTGCGGCCTCCGCGGCCATCTGCGAGGGCGCGCGCCCACCGAAGAAGCCGAGCCTGCGGGCGAAAAAGCCGCGCGGGGGCGACACCAGGACCAGCCGCGTTTTCGGCCCGTACCGGTCTTTCAGGACCTGGCGCATATCACCAAGCGCGTCCACCAGACCGAGTTCAAGGCCTTTCTTGCCTGTCCAGAATTGCCCGGTGAAAAGGTCAGGGTCGTCCCTGAGCGTCTTGCCGCGCCGTTCCCTGACAAGATCGATGAAGGTTTCATGGACCTCGAGCTGCAGTGCCTTCAGCTTCTCGATGTCTTCCTTCTTTTCAGGCTTGAACGGGTCAAGCACCGCCTTGTTCTTGCCGGCGGTATGGACCCGGCGCTCAACGCCGATCTTCTTCAGCAGTTCCGGAAAACCGAACGAGGCTGAGACCACGCCGATCGAACCGACGATAGAGGATGGATCGGCAATGATCTCGTCGCCGGCCACCGCGATCATGTAGCCTCCCGATGCCGCGACATCCTCGACGAACACGAGGACCTTCTTGTTCTTCTCCGCCGCGAGGTCGCGGATACGCTTGAAAATAAGCCTCGACTGCACGGGCGATCCGCCTGGCGAATTGATGGAGATCGCCACTGCAGGAGATCGAGAATAGGAAAACGCCTTCTCGATCACGCCGGCTGTCGACGCCAGGGACAGGCTTGGCCGGAACTGGCCACCGCCTGCCATGATCGTGCCGTGCAGGCGTATGACGGGAATTGTGACCGCATCCGAGCGCATGGATTTCGGCAGCAGGCGGTTGAAAAGTCGTCTCACCGAAAGGCGTCTCCGGACGGGTGTTTTGAAGTGCATGTAGGCATAAACGCCGCATGCGCAATGCCTTGTGGGACGCTCAGTCGCCGAAAAGCGAGGCCCTGCCGTTGTTTATCGCGTCAGCTTCCTCGGTAAACCGGTCGCTGCCCTGTGCGTGAAGGAAAAGCGGAGGAAGGACGGAAAGCGCCTTGTTGCTGCCCCGGATCGCCCTGACGACGATGCGTGTCGCGGGTCGGTCGGTCCGTGGGTGCAGCGCCTTTACCTCCTGCGCCCCGAAATACGGATGCATCCCCGAAAGGATCGCTTGCAGCGATTCCGGGCGTGCAATGACGGCGACGCCGCCACCGGGCCTGACGATCCATCCGGCGGTTCGCAGCCAGGACTGGAAAACGTCATGGTCGTCCATGACATGCGCGTAGCGGCGCAGCGCATCCGGCGAGGGACGGTCTCCCGGGCTGTTGAAGGGTGGATTCATGATTGCCCAGTCGAAGGAAAAGTCTGCAAGCCCGGCCGCTCGACGTGCGGCTTCGGGCAGCCTCACATCGGCTTCAAGCACCGAGCAGCGACCAGCCAGCCGCCCGTTTTCTGCAAGGGAGAGTGAACGGCGCGCGAAATTGGCCATTTCCGGCGCGTTTTCAACCAGAAGCACACTCGCGCCGGGACAGCGCGACGCGACTGCCAGCCCGGCCGCGCCCGCACCCGCGCCCAGGTCGGCCAGTCGCCCGCGAAAGTCGCCCGGAACCGAGGCCGCCAGCATCATCGCATCGGTGCCGGCACGGTGACCGCGGCGCGCAGGCTGAACCAGATGGAAGTCGCCTCGATGGAATGCGTCCACGGTGAAGCGATCGGTGTCTTCGCGTATCTGCGCCGGGCCGGACATCAGGAAAGGCTCAGCTTTTGCGGATTTCGTTGGCAATGCCCGCATCCGCGAGAATGCGATGCGCTTCCTCCAAGTCTTCGTCCAGCACGAGGACACGGCGCGGCAAAATACTGATGGAGCCGTCCAGAACGCTCATGTTCTGGTCGGCCACGATGGCGCCTATGCCGGCATCCTTGAGCAGCGCTTCCACGAAGGAGATCACAACCGCGTCATTGGTGCGCAAGAGTTCTTTCATGCAATGCAGAATCGCAGGTTGCACGGGCAATGTAAACGAGCGGCATGGCAGCCCATACAAAGCGCGCCAATTCGCCCCTTGCCGTCCTGTCCTGCATCGCCCTAGAATCCATCGATCATAAAGCTGCCGGCGACCGGTTCGGCAGTGAAGGGAATTTGGGCAGGCGAGGCACGGAGTTTCTGGTGGGCGTAGTAGTCAATCTGGAAGGCGGAAAGCGCGGATCTGCTTCGATCGCGGAGCTGATCGCCCTCACATCGGCCGACATGGGGCGGGTGAACGAATTGATCCTTTCCAAGGCCGGGTCGGATGTCGAGATGATCCCGGAGGTTGCCAACCACCTGATCTCGTCGGGCGGCAAGCGCTTGCGCCCCATGCTGACGCTGGCGGCTGCCCAGATGTTCGGTTATCGCGGTGAGGGTCACGTCAAGCTGGCCACGAGCGTGGAGTTCATGCACACCGCCACGCTGCTGCACGACGACGTGGTTGACGAAAGCGACCTGAGACGCGGAAAGAAGACCGCGCGCATGATCTGGGGAAACCAGGCAAGCGTGCTGGTTGGCGACTTTCTGCTCGGTCAGGCTTTCCGCATGATGGTGGAGGTCGGATCGCTCGAAGCGCTCGACATCCTGTCCAGTGCGGCCTCTGTTATCGCCGAGGGCGAGGTGATGCAGCTTGCCGCGGCCAAGAATCTTGAGACGACCGAAGACGAGCACTTCGCTGTGATAAAGGCCAAGACGGCTGCGCTTTTCTCCGCTGCGGCGGAGGTGGGGCCGGTCATTGCAGGCGCCTCGCGCAACGACCGCGCAGCCCTTCGATCCTACGGAATGAATCTCGGACTGGCCTTCCAGCTCATCGACGATGCGCTTGATTATGGTGGCTCCAGCAAGGATCTGGGAAAGAATGTCGGTGACGATTTCCGCGAGGGCAAGGTCACACTGCCGGTGATTCTCGCCTATCGCAGGGGAACGCCGGCCGAACGCAAGTTCTGGAAGGCGACGATCGAGGAGAACCAGACCGATGACGCCGCGCTGGAGAAAGCCATCGGCCTGATGACCAGGCATGGCGCCATTTCAGACACGATCGGGCGCGCGACCCATTTCGGCGGCATCGCGCGCGACGCGCTTGCTCCGCTCGACGAGACACCGCAAAAGGCCGCGCTGCTCGACGTCATCGATTTCTGCATAAGCCGTGTCGTTTGAGGGTCGAGTTTGGGTGCATTCTTGGCTGGCTGACCGCTTTGTGAAGGCGGGCGGATTGTCGGTTGACCCCAAAAAGGCCATGCTTGTCCGACAATTCCGGGATAAATTCTAACGGTTTTGCGCCACCGTGGAACCGCCGCGCTGAAAGGAAAACGATGCAGCTGAAATCTGGACGTTGGCTGGCCGGGCTGACCGCAGCGACCGCGCTGATGGTGTCGGTTTCGGCTCAGACGCTGTATGCGGCCCAGTCGCAGCCGGTCGAGGTCAATTCTTTCTCAGGCGCGTACCTTGCCGGACGCGTTGCCGAGGTCGACAACAACCTCTCGGACGCGATCGTTTACTACAAGAAGGCGCTCGCTTTCGCCCCCGACAACGATGCGCTACGCCAGAGCCTGATGCTGGCATTGCTGTCGGAGGGGCGCTTTGACGAAGCCCTGCCGCATGCCGAGAAGCTGAAATCCTCCCCTGAAGTCGAGCGACTGTCGAAGACAGCGCTCGCAATTGATGCTTTTCGCGAAAAGAAGTTCGACGTTGCGCAGTCCTGGCTGACATTTGACGAGGAGTCTGATCTCGATGCGCTGATCGCCAAGGTCATGGTTGCCTGGGCAAAGCTTGGAAGCGGGGACAAGGACGGCGCTATCGAGACAATGGACGACTTGTCCGGGCCCGACTGGTACGGGCTGTTCGCATCCTACGCCAAGGGGCTGATTGCGGAGCAGGCCGGCCTTTCCCAGAAGGCAGACGCGGCATACCGTTCCGCGATGGACGCCGTTTCCGATGGGAGGGCCGCGCCCGACGCGTGGCTGCGCGCGGCGGAAGCCTACGCCGGTTTCCTGGCCCGGCAGGGCAAGAAAGATGCTGCCCTTGCCGTGCTCGAAAAGGCCGACGAGTTTGCTCCGGGCCGGCTTCCCATCGTGAGCCTGCGTGAACGCATCACAAAAGGCGAGAGTATCGCGCCGATCGTGTCGACGCCCTCCGACGGCGCAAGCGAGCATCTGATGGTGCTGGCCAGTGCGCTCAATCGTGGCGGCGGGGAGCCGTTCGTGCGTCTCTACCTGCAACTGGCGCTGGCCTTGCGTCCCGACAGCGATCAGGTTCTCGTCCAACTCGCGGGCGTCGCGGAGCAGCAGCAGGATGCAGCGCGCGCCATCGAACTTTACGAGCGCGTTCCAGCTTCCTCGCCGCTGAAGCGCGTGTCCCAGCTCCAGCTTGGCCTCAACCTGGCCGACCTCGACCGACGCGACGAGGCGATCTCCCAGCTGAAACAGCTTGTCGACGAGAATCCCGACGACATGCGCGGTTATCTGGCCCTCGGCGGCGTCTACGCGTCCAAGGAGGATTATGCCGATGCCGCCAAGGTCTACGACCGTGCGGTCGACCGTATTGAATCCAGGAAGTTCACGCTGCCGAAGGATCCGCGCGACGTTGCCAACTGGAACATCTACTACCAGCGCGGCATCGCCTATGAGCGTCTGAAGCAATGGCCAAAGGCCGAACCCAACTTCAAGAAGGCGCTCGAACTGTTCCCGAACCAGCCGCAGGTGATGAACTATCTGGGCTACTCGTGGATCGACATGAACATGAACCTCGAAGAGGGCATGGATCTCATTCGCAAGGCAGTCGAGTTGCGCCCGAGCGACGGATACATCGTCGATTCTCTCGGATGGGCGCATTACCGCCTCGGCGAATATGACGAGGCCGTGCGCGAACTCGAGCGCGCCGTATCGCTCAAGCCAGACGATCCGGTGCTCAACGACCATCTCGGCGACGCCTACTGGCGCGTTGGCCGCAAGCTGGAGGCGACGTTCCAGTGGTCGCATGCCCGCGACATGAAGCCTGAGCCAGCCGTTCTGGCCGCGGTGGAAAAGAAGCTGAAGGAGGGGCTGCCGCCGGTGGATGACAAGGCTGTGGTGAGCCAGCCCGGAGTTGCGCCGCCGGAGCCTGCCGTTGAACCAGCCCCTGTTGCTCCCGAACAGCGCTCCGAGGCCGGGCCCACTCCTTCTCCGGGCGTCACGGCAAAGCCTGCATCATACAAGGTGTCGCCGGGCCAGTCGCTCTGGTCGATCGCCGCCGACCAACTCGGCCGGGGCAGCCGCTACATCGAGATACTGAACCTCAATCCCCAATTGCAGGGCGACCCCGGCCGGCTGATGCCTGGCCAGGAACTGACGCTTCCGCCTGCGGGCAACTGAAAACCCATGCGCTTGACGGTCTGACGGGGGGGCACTAGGACGGGCGGCATAGCGTTCCGACCCGTCCGAGGTTTCCTTGTCCGTCGATCTTCCCGCCCATATGCGCCCGCAGAATTCGTTTCAGGGGCTTATCCTGACGCTTCACAACTATTGGGCGGAACGGGGCTGCATCATCCTCCAGCCATACGACATGGAGGTCGGCGCAGGCACTTTCCATCCTGCGACCACCTTGCGCGCACTCGGCCCGCGCCGCTGGAATGCCGCCTACGTGCAACCCTCACGCAGGCCGAAGGACGGTCGCTACGGCGAAAACCCCAACCGTCTCCAGCATTATTACCAGTATCAGGTGATCCTGAAGCCCAATCCGCCGAACCTGCAGGAGCTTTATCTCGGCTCGCTGGAGGCGATCGGCATCGACCCGCTGCTGCACGATATCCGCTTCGTCGAGGATGACTGGGAAAGCCCGACGCTTGGCGCCTGGGGCTTGGGCTGGGAGTGCTGGTGCGATGGCATGGAAGTTTCGCAGTTCACCTATTTCCAGCAGGTCTGCGGCATCGAATGCGCGCCCGTATCCGGTGAACTCACCTACGGCCTTGAGCGGCTTGCCATGTATGTGCAAGGCGTGGACAACGTCTACGACCTGAATTTCAACGGGCTGGAAGGCGCCGACAAGGTGACCTATGGCGAGGTATTCCTGCAGGCCGAGCAGGAATATTCGCGCCACAACTTCGAATATGCCGACACGGCGATGCTGCTGCGCCACTTCGACGACGCCGAAAAGGAATGCAAGGCGTTGCTCGACGCCGGCGCGAAGGCCGGCGAAGGCGGTGCGCACCGGATGGTGCTGCCGGCCTACGACCAGGCCATCAAGGCGTCGCACGTCTTCAACCTGCTCGATGCACGCGGCGTCATCTCGGTGACAGAGCGCCAGAGCTACATCCTGCGCGTCCGTAACCTTGCAAAGGCCTGCGGCGAGGCTTTCCTGCTGACGGACGCCGGCGGGTTTTCGGCCGCCGCCTAGCGGTTGGTCCAGGCAATCGCCTGCGTCGCGGGCTTGGCAGGTTCGGCGAAAACCTCCAGCGTCTGCAACGCCTTTCGCGTTCCGGGCATGCCGGTGACGCCCGCCGGGTGGAATTGCGCTGCAAAGCAGATGGCGAGCGCTGCGATCTGGATGGTGGCGGATATCGTTTTCATGGCCTTTAGCCTTCCTTTCGATATCCTTTTGTCGCTGGATGATCGCAAAAGGTTCACGCAAGCCTGCCGGGCGGGTGACAGGTAGCGGATGACTTGCTATTCCCGCGCATCTTTCGCTTACGAGACCCCAAATGCCCGACCTTCTGCTTGAACTTCGCTCGGAAGAAATACCCGCCCGCATGCAGCGGAAGGCGGCCGGCGATCTCAGGAAGATGGTCACGGATGGTCTGGTCGAGGCCGGCCTGACCTACGAGGCGGCACGCGAATACTGGACGCCGCGCCGCCTGGTTCTCGACCTGCGCGGCCTGACGGCCCGCTCGAAGGACGTGCATGAGGAAATCAAGGGCCCGTCCACCAAGGCCCCGCCGCAGGCTGTCGAGGGCTTCCTGCGCAAGGCGGGCCTGTCCGATGTCAGCCAGGCCCACGTGCATTCCGACCCGAAGAAGGGCGATTTCTACGTTGCTCATATCTCCAGGCCGGGTCGGGCGGCGGAAGAAATCATCGCCGACCTGATGCCCGGGGTCATAAGGACGTTCCCGTGGCCGAAATCGATGCGCTGGGGGCAGGCTTCGGCGAAACCGGGCAGCCTGCGCTGGGTCCGTCCGCTGCAGTCCATCGTCTGCACCTTCGGACCTGAGACGGAGGAGCCCGTGGTGGTCGACTTCGAGATCGATGGCATCCGCTCTGGCAACGTCACCTACGGGCATCGCTTCCATGCGCCGGGGCCGATCACGGTCAGGCGCTTTGACGACTATGTCGCGAAGCTTGATGCGGCGAAGGTCGTTGTCGATGCCGACCGTCGCAAGGAGATCATTCTGACCGAGGCTCAGAACCTTGCCTTTGCCAGCGGGCTTGACCTTGTCGAGGACGAAGGCTTGCTTGAGGAAGTTTCAGGGCTGGTCGAATGGCCGGTCGTCCTGCTCGGCGCGTTCGAGGAAGACTTCCTGTCTATTCCTCCCGAGGTCATCCGTCTCACCATCCGCGCCAATCAGAAGTGCTTCGTCACCCGCCCGCAGGGCCGGGAGGACGTCCTGTCCAACCGCTTTGTCGTCACCTCCAACATCGAGGCCAAGGACCACGGCAAGGAGATCGCGCACGGCAACGGCAAGGTGGTCCGTGCGCGCCTGTCCGACGCGCTCTATTTCTGGAAGACCGATCAGGCCGATCTGCCGGACCTCGATATGCTGAGCGCATCGGCGGAAAAGTTTGGGCTGGACCTCAAGAAGCCGCTCGACCAGCGCATGGCCCGTCTCGACAGGCTCGGCGTCACCTTCCATGCCAAGCTCGGCACGCAGGGCGAGCGCGTCGCGCGCATTGCGCGGCTGGCGGAAGAACTTGCCCCGCTCGTTGGCGCCGATCCGGCTCTGGCGCGCCGTGCCGCGGTCCTCGCCAAGGCCGATCTGCAGACAGAGGTGGTCGGCGAGTTTCCCGAATTGCAAGGCCTGATGGGCCGCAAATACGCTTTGCTGCAGGGCGAGAACCCCTCTGTTGCCGCTGCGCTTGAGGAACATTACAAGCCGCAGGGTCCGTCCGACCGGGTGCCCACCGATCCGGTTTCGGTGGCGGTGGCGCTCGCCGACAAGCTGGATACGCTGACAGGCTTCTGGGCCATCGACGAAAAGCCGACCGGCTCGAAGGATCCCTATGCGCTCAGGAGAGCTGCGCTGGGCTTGATCCGGATCGTGCTGGAGAATGGACTGAATTTTTCCATCGATCCCATCAATGACGTCCAAGTGCTTCGCCATCAGATCGGTGCGTCTCCGGTCGCGCCGGAAAAGCTTGGTCCGATATTGTCTTCAGCCGTCAGGGGAGGGCTGTTTAGCCAGGACACTCGCGCGCTGGTCGCCAAGGCGAAGGCAGATCCACCCCGGTGGCTCAACTTGATCGAAGAGCACGATCCGTCAGTCAGTGACGACTTGCGTACGTTTCTTCAGGATCGCCTGAAGGTTTACCTTCGCGACAACGGCGTAAGCCACGATACTATCGATGCGGCGATTACGCCTGAGAGCTGTAACCTCCTCACCATCGTGCGCCGCGTCGAGGCGCTGGGCTCCTTCCTCGACAGCGAGGACGGCAGGAACCTGCTCGCCGGAACCAAGCGCGCGGCCAACATTCTCGCCGCCGAGGAGAAGAAGGGAACGGCAATCGCCGAGGCCGTCGATCCCGCGCTTTTCCGCGACGAGGCCGAGAAAAACCTTGATGCAGCGGTGAATCAGGCTGAGAAGGAAGCCGGCCAAGCGATTCAGAATGAAGACTTTTCGGCCGCCATGCGTGCGCTTAGCGCGTTGCGTGAACCGGTTGATTCATTCTTTGAGCGCGTTCTCGTAAATGATGAGGATCAGGCGGTGCGCGCCAACCGTCTGGCCTTGCTTTCGCGCATACGCGCCGCCACCGGGCAGGTCGCGGATTTCTCGAAGATTGCCGGATAGCAGCGCCGGATCAGGAGCCGGGCGCAGGCGCCTGTGCGCCCGGGTCCGGCTGCAAAGAGCCCGTCGCGCCCTTCGCTTTTTCCTGCGCCAACCGCTCGGCCTGCCGCTTCAGCGCCTTTCGCTTCGCTGGCGTACCCTTGTCGTTCGGGTCAAGCAGCGGAACTCGCTGTTGCGCCGGTGCCGACGCCTGTGCCGGGCGCGGGTCGGCGGGGCCGATCTCGCCGGCACGGATGACAATTGGCACCGGGCCACCCGCTCCCGAGGGAGTGGCGGCGACAGTTTCCCCCGCCGGCTCCGGTTCTCCCAGCGCGATGATCGATGGCGTGTGCCCAGGCTGCACGTCGGGCAGCCGCAGAATGGATGGGGTCGCGCCGGGGGGCGCGGGCGTTGCCGCAACGATGGAGGGGTCTATGGCATGCGCCTCGCCCAACGTGACGATCGATGGCCATGTGGTGCTCGGCGCGAGCGCGACGATGGAAGAAGCGCAGGCTTCCGTCGCGGCAAGGGCCGCAATCGCGCTGACGGCACTCAGGATACGCATGAACGATACTCCCGGAAATCGACAAGCCGGAACAGGCCGATCCTGCCATCTGGCTGGTTTGCGGCCGATTGCCGTAAACATTAGCATTTGAGCGATTAACAAAATGGTGATGCGCTTGTTGCGGCTTTTGTTGCCGCGCGGTAGCAACCAGAGAGCAAAATCCGGGGCATCTCCGTGGCCGAAATCCTGAAAACTGTTGAAGCGATGGATCGGGCGCTGGCGCTGCTGGAGGCTGGCCAAGTCGTCGCGATCCCGACCGAGACCGTCTATGGCCTTGCCGGCGACGCCACCAATGGCGAGGCCGTCGCGCGCATTTTCGAGGCCAAGGGCCGCCCCCGTTTCAATCCGCTCATCGCGCATGTGTCCGGTAAGGTCATGGCCTCGGAGATTGCCGTCCTCGATCCGCTCTCGGAGAAGCTGGCGCAGGCCTTCTGGCCGGGCCCGCTGACAATTGTCCTGCCTTTGCTGCCCGATGCGCCCATCCATCCGCTGGTCACGGCGGGCCTGAGCACGATCGCGCTGCGCATGCCGCAGGGCTTTGCCGCGCAACTGATCGCCCGGCTGGGGCGCCCGCTGGCCGCCCCAAGCGCAAACTCCTCCGGCAAGATCAGCGCAACCAGCGCAGCCGCGGTCGAGGCGGATCTGGGAGCGCGGATTCCGCTTATCGTGGATGGCGGCCGGACCGAGGTCGGTGTCGAATCGACGATCGTGAAGGTGGAAGGCGAGACTCTGCGCCTGTTGCGTCCGGGCGGGATCGCTGCGGAGGTCATCGAGGCGGTTTCCGGCCAGTCACTTGTGCGGACGGGCGGTGCCATGGTCGAGGCTCCAGGCATGTTGGCCTCCCACTACGCTCCGGGCACTGCCCTGCGCCTGGAAGCCACCGCCGTGATGCCCGGCGAGGCGTTGCTTGCCTTCGGCTCGATCAGGGCGCTCGGCAGCGACCAGGCCCTTTCCATCCTGAACCTCTCGCCGTCGGGCAACATGCGCGAGGCGGCCGCCAACCTCTTCGCGCACATGCAGGCGCTCGACCGTACAGGCGCCGCAACCATAGCCGTCGAGCCGATACCGTCGACCGGGCTCGGCGAAGCCATCAACGACCGGCTGCGCCGCGCAGCGGCGCCGAGGTCATAAGCGTCGTGACTGGCATGCTTGAAGCGTCCCTGCTCGATCGCTTCGCTGCAATCGTCGGCGAAGCCCATGCGCTGCGCACCGAGGTGGACATTGCGCCCTATCTGAAGGAGCCGCGTGGGCTCTGGCGAGGCCGAACGCCGCTTGTGCTGAGGCCCGGCAGCGTGAATGAGGTCAGCCGCATACTGAACCTGGCCACAGAGACGCGCACGCCGGTCGTGCCGCAAGGAGGCAACACCGGCCTCGTCGGGGGGCAGGTGCCGCGTGCGGGCGGCGACGAAATCCTCATCTCCCTGTCGCGCCTCAACCGAATAAGGGAGATAGACACGCTATCGAACACGGTGACAGCGGAGGCCGGCGTCATATTGGAGACCCTGCATCGCGCAATCGATGCGGTCGACCGCCTCTACCCGCTGTCGCTTGCCTCGCAGGGGTCGTGCGAGATCGGCGGCAATCTGTCGTCCAATGCTGGCGGCACGGCGGTGTTGAGCTATGGCAACACGCGCGAGCTATGTCTCGGCGTCGAGGTGGTCCTGCCGACTGGCGAGGTGTTCGACGATCTGCGCAAGCTCAAGAAAGACAACACCGGCTACGATCTGAAGAACCTCTTTGTCGGAGCCGAGGGAACCCTGGGCGTTATCACGGCGGCCGTGCTTAAGCTGTTTCCCAAGCCGCGTGGCCATGCGGTCGGTTGGGCAGGCGTGTCGTCGCCGCAAGCCGCGCTTTCGCTGTTCGGACTGGCCAGCGATGTTGCGGGAGCAGGCCTTACCGGCTTCGAGCTGATCGGCAAGACGCCGCTCGACTTTTCGGTCGCCTTCACGCCCGGCGCGCAGGCTCCGCTGTCGGGCGACTGGCCTTGGCATGTCCTGCTCGACATCTCTTCCGGACGTTCCCAGGAGGATGCCCGGGCCCTTGTTGAGGCGATACTTGCCGAGGGGTTGGAAAAGGGCTTCGCCGGCGACGCAACGATTGCTGAAAGCATCGCACAGGCGAATGCGTTCTGGGCACTGCGCGAAAACATTTCCGAAGCCCAGAAGCCGCAGGGCAGCTCGATCAAGCACGACATCTCGGTGCCGGTTGCGTCGGTGCCAGAGTTGGTCGCGCGCGCGGCCGTTGCTGTAGAAGGTGTCTGCCCCGGTGCCCGCATCACGTGTTTCGGCCACATGGGCGATGGCAACCTGCACTACAATGTCAGCCAGCCTGTCGGCATGGACAAGGATGCCTTCCTGGACCTCTACCGCCCGATGAACAGGGCGGTGCACGACATCGTAAGGGACCTCAACGGTTCCATCTCGGCCGAACACGGCATCGGTCAGCTGAAGCGGGACGAGCTTCTGGCGACTGCACCGGCCGTCGGCATCGACCTGATGCGGCGCGTCAAGGCGGCGTTCGATCCAGCCGGTATCATGAACCCCGGTAAGGTGCTGTAAACAAAGCCTGATCGTTCGTTACACAGGTTGGATTCCAGTAACCAATCCTGAGATCAGCAAAATTTAACCGACTTTTTTAAGCGGGCGGGTAAGGGTCAGCCGCTACTGTCGTGCTCATCAACGAGACCGGAAAAACCGGTCCGTGGGAGATCGGGAAAACCCGGCTCTCAGGAGAGACAGGAAGGCAAAACAGATGAACACCGGACTGATGCCAGTCTGGGCGGGTCGCAACATGCGGCTCGACCCATTCCGTCTGCCGCAGGTTGTGAGCTACGCGACGCGCGACGATTTCGGCGATGTCACGTTCACGATCGACCAGCGCGGCGCAATCGTGAAGCGCATCCTGCAGATGAGCGGCCTGCCGGCGACGGTGGTGCTTCCGGCAAATGCGTTTCGTGGTGTCGCTGCTCGCGCCATGGAAGATGCCGAGGGCAACGTGACGGTGACGCTCGAACTGCTTCACAGCGACCAGATGCTGTCAGTGCCACTTCTGGTTGCCGACAACCTTGAGGATGTCGCAGCCGACTGGCGCGCCTGGGCGGATGCCTACCGGCTTCCGATGCTCCTCATCGAGGCGGACGGTGTAGCCCGCACGCTCGAAGAATCGCTCGGCGCCGCCATCAAGGCGTTGCCCTCGCAGGACCGCCGCAAGCGTCGCGTCACGCCGGCCCGCCGCCCGCGCTTCCTCATGCGCAGGAAGCTGGGCAATCTCGGCCTTCGCCTTGTCGTCGGCGGCGAGGAAATCATCGCGCCGGAGTGATCTTGCTAGAGGAGCGGTTTGAGCGCCACCCATGCGCCGCCGCCTATCAGGCCAAGAAATATCAGCCCGCCGATCGTGTTGTTTGATCGGAACAGCCTGAGGCATTGATCGGGATCGTTGATGTCCAGGGTGAATATCTGGCGTGCCATGTGCGCGCCGGCAGCCAGAAGCCCCGCCATCGCGGGCATGGGCACCTCTGCCGCCGAAAAGGCGCTTGCCATCAGGATCAGCGCGCCTCCGTAAAGACCGATCAGCCATGATTTGGTGGAGTCGCCAAACAGTCGGGCGGTCGACTTCACGCCGACAAGGGCGTCGTCCTCCTTGTCCTGGTGGGCATAGATCGTGTCGTAACCAACCACCCAGAAGATCGAGCCGAGATACAGCAGGATCGCGGGCTCCGTCACGTCGGCGAACTCGACCGCCCAACCCATCAGCGCGCCCCACGAGAAGGCGAGCCCGAGCACAAGCTGCGGCCAGTAGGTGAAGCGTTTCATGAACGGATAGATTGCGACTACCGCAAGCGAACAGATGCCGAGCAGGATCGCGAAACTGTTGAACTGGACGAGGACCAGAAGGCCGACGAGTGCCTGTGCCACGAGAAACGCCCACGCCTGCTTTCGGCTGACTTTTCCGGAGGGCAGGGGGCGCGAACGGGTGCGCTCCACCTTCTCGTCGATGTCTGCGTCCACGATGTCGTTGTAGGTGCAGCCCGCTCCCCGCATTACCACGGCGCCGACAAAGAAGAGGAGAAGGTTCAGAGGCGACGGGATGAGCGATTCGAAACTGTCGGTGGGTCGGGCAAAGGCGCTCGCGGCAAGCGCGGCCGACCACCAGCATGGCCACATCAGGAGCTGCCAGCCGATAGGCCGGTCCCATCTCGCCAGTTGGGCATAGGGCCACATCGGGCGAGGCAAAACGCGATAGACCCAATGATCGCTGGGCGCATCGGCGACACGCCCCTGCGCCGTCTTCGACTGTATCTCTTCCATGACCGTGGAGTGGCAGGCGCGCGCGAAAGCGTCAAGGGATGCGATAATGGTCGTTTGCACCCTGCAAAAGCTTGACCGGCCGCGCTTGCTTCCATACCGGGAAGCAACTGCTTCCAGCGACGGGTTTTGACCGTATGAATGTACTTCTGATTGGATCGGGTGGCCGAGAGCATGCGCTGGCTTGGAAGCTGGCGGCATCGCCCCTGTTGACCAAGCTCTACGCCGCGCCCGGCAATCCAGGAATGGCCGGGGAAGCCGAGCTTATCCCGCTCGACATATCCGACCATGAAGCTGTTTGCGCTTTTTGCACAGGCAAGAAAATCGACCTCGTCGTCGTCGGGCCGGAGGCACCCCTCGTTGCCGGGATTGCGGACGATTTGCGAAGGATGGGTATCAAGGTTTTCGGTGCCTCGAAGGCCGCTGCACGGCTTGAGGGATCGAAGGGCTTCACCAAGGATCTCTGCGCGCGCTACGGGATTCCCACCGCTGCCTACGGGCGGTTCTCAGACGCCGAAACAGCAAAAGCCTATGTCCGGCAGCAGGGTGCGCCGATTGTCGTCAAGGCCGACGGGCTTGCGGCCGGCAAGGGTGTCACCGTTGCAATGACTGAGGCGGAGGCGCTCCAGGCAATAGACGACTGCTTTTCCGGTTCTTTTGGCGCTGCAGGCGTGGAAGTCGTCGTCGAGGAGTTTCTGACCGGCGAGGAGGCGAGCTTCTTCTGCCTGTGCGACGGAACGACCGCGCTGCCCTTCGGAACGGCGCAGGATCACAAGCAGGTCGGCGAGGGCGACACGGGGCCGAATACCGGTGGTATGGGCGCGTATTCGCCGGCGCCGGTGATGAGCCCTGACATGGTCTCACGCACCATGAAGGAAATCATCGAGCCGACCATGCGTGGCATGGCCGAGATGGGGTCGCCTTTCTACGGCGTGCTTTTCGCAGGCCTCATGATCACCCAGTCGGGTCCAAAGCTCATCGAATACAATGTACGTTTCGGCGATCCGGAATGCCAGGTGCTTATGATGCGCCTGAAGGACGATCTTCTCGTCCTGCTCGAGGCGGCGGCAGATGGCCAGCTTTCGCACATGTCGGCCCGCTGGCGCGACGAGACCGCGCTCACCGTGGTTGTGGCAGCGAAGGGTTATCCCGCTACGCCTCTGAAGGGGTCCGTCATTCGCGGCCTCGACGGGGCGGCATCCGATGGCGTCGAGGTATTCCATGCCGGAACTTCCCTGCGCGATGGCCAGATCGTTGCCAATGGCGGGCGCGTGCTCAACGTCACGGCTATGGCAAAGACCGCAATCGAAGCCCAGCGGCTGGCCTACGAGGCTGTCGACCGGATCGACTGGCCCGAGGGGTTCTGCCGCCGTGACATCGGCTGGCGCGCGGTCGACCGCGAAAAGCGCGCGGGCGTGTCGTAGGCAGGCCTAGGGCTGGACTTCGTCCGGTCCGTCAAGCTTCTTCAACAGGAAGATCGGCAGTTCCCTGCGGGAGAACTGGGTGGCCGAAAGGACCGGACCAGGCTCGTCACGGGCGGCCGTGGAGACTTCGCCGCTAGGCACGTAACCTGGCTTCGCCGCAGTCTGCTTGGTCGGCAGGCGCGGAGTGCGCAAGGTTTGCATCTGCGCATAGCCCGCGAGCACGATGGGTGCTGTGGCGACTGCCTGTTTTCCAAGCAGCGCCTGGAATGGCGATTTGTTCGCTACGGCCGTTTCAACGGCTCCCTTTACGATCACTTGCTCGACCGCGACGAATTTAAGCGTTACGTCCGCGCGCTTCTTGCGCGCATCCTTCCGCCAGATCGGCAGCGGTATCTTTTCCCCTGTCTCGACCGTTATCGTCTCGGGCAGCGAAGGTACGACAGGAGGCTTCTCCACCACGGCTTCCACGGGCGGAACCGCCTGGGCGACTTCGATCTCCGGTTCCTCACCGTTCGAGACCTTCACGAATTCCACATCGATCTCGTCGGCTTTCAGAGCATCGCGACGCGCAACCGGAACGGGGACGGTTTCGGTATCTGGATATTCCTTTTCTTCGACCAGCTCATCGAACGGCCACTCAGCGCGCAGTTCATCGACGCTCATCGAAGCCACGTTCACGTCGATATCGAGCGGGGTTCCCGGCGGGCGGTATGGACAGGACTTTGCATCGCAGTTGGCTGAGGCCGAAAATTGCCAGAGGGCGTAGGTTTTCCAATAACCCTTGGGAAAATGCAGCCCGATTGCAGGCTTGTAACGCGCATACCAAAGCGGCAGCCGGGAGAGGACCTTATAGCGGTCGCGGTTTTCGGCGATATAAAGCGCGGTGCTGCCGTTGGTGTAAAGCACGGGCCAGCGCTTGAGGCGTGTGTAGACGTGACGCGCGAAAGTTTCGGCATCTTCGAGTGACATCCATTTCTGCGGATCGTTGTCTTCGATGTCCAGCGCGATCAGGTCGTCCGGGGCAGGCTCCGCGAAATCGATGAAGTTATTCGCCTGGTCGATCGGATTGCCAGGCCGGCCAAGGTGATAGGCGCCCCATTTCAGGTTCAGGGTCTTTGCGACGGTGCGGCGTGTGTGGAAAAGCTCGCGAGCGACCGCGTGGCGCTTCCAGAGCGCCTTGCACAGCCGAACCTGCGTTTCACCGCCGCTGCACTTGTAAGGTGGTGGCAGCCCGTCCGAAGCCTTGTTGATGAAGCCGGCGATCCGCTTGTCGCCTACCAGCTTCTGCCAGTCTATCGGATTATACTCATAAGCGTCGATGACCAGCGCCCGGTCGTTGCGTTTCCAAGGTTCGGAAAAGTCCGACGCCTGCCCAATCGCTCCGCCCAGAAGCACGGTGCAACAAGTCGCAAGGACTACGCTGACAAAGTGATCAACCGACTTCAACAATGATCCGGCGTTCCCTTGCTGGCCGACCATCCCTCTCCCCGGGAAGGCAACAGCTTGCTTGCAATCATCTTTTTCCCGCCGTCCGACACGTTATCGCCTGCCGCCCCTGTTTTGATCAAGTAAAAAAGGATCGGCAGCCGGAAGGGCAGGCAGCGAGCCTTCGGCTTCACGGAACCGCCAGTGAGCCAGCGAGCATTTCGGCGAACACAGGATTCCGCGATCCGACCAGTAGGCCGGACCGTTTTCCGCTCTGCCCTCATGGCACCAGAAGTCGGCCATCCCGTATGGCAAGCCGCATTCGATGCAGCGACGGGTTTCCGGTCTTGCGAGCATTCCGCTTGATTCCCTCAATGGCGGGCGAAACTATAGTCGGAATCCTGCAGCATCAACCTCAGGTCCAAAGAATTGACGTTTACGTAAAAAGGCCATACGCCTGCCACGCCGAACCTGAAGTCGGCCAGCCGCCTCGCCACCGGAGAATTCCATGTACCGCGCACCTGTCGAAGAGATCGCTTTCACCCTGAATGAGGTCGCCGGATTGCGCGCTGCCCTTCAGGACGGGCGCCTCGGTGACCTGACCCCCGATCTTGTCGAGGCGATTCTGTCGGAAGCAGGGCGCTTTGCGTCCGAGGAGATCGCGCCGCTCTACGGGCAAGGCGATCAGACCGGCGCGACGCTCAGGGACGCGGCCGTGACCACGCCGCCGGGCTGGAAGGAGCTCTACCGTCGCTGGAGAGAGGGCGGATGGAACGCGCTGACCGGCCCGGAGGAATACGGCGGGCAGGGCCTCCCGGCCATACTTTCGGTGGCGGCGCTCGAAATGTGGAATTCGGCCGCGATGGCGTTTGCGCTCGGGCCGACACTCACAATGGGTGCGGTCGAAGCGCTCGACAAACATGCCTCCGATGAACTCAAGCGGACCTATCTTGCCAGGCTCGTCTCGGGTGAATGGATGGGGACGATGAACCTGACCGAGCCGCAGGCCGGTTCGGATCTCAATGCCTTGCGCACCCGCGCCGAGCGCGCGCGGGATGGCACGTACCGCATCTTCGGCCAGAAGATATTCATCACCTATGGCGAGCACGACTTCACCGACAACATAGTCCATATGGTGCTTGCCCGCCTGCCGGACGCGCCGGCAGGCACGCGGGGTATCTCGCTGTTTCTCGTGCCCAAGTTTCTCGTCAACGCGGATGGTTCGCTTGGAAGGCGCAACGACCTTTTCTGCGCCTCCATCGAGCACAAGCTCGGCATACACGGTTCGCCGACATGCACCATGATCTATGGCGACGGCTTCGTGGAAGGCGAGGAGAAAGGCGCGGTCGGCTGGCTGGTCGGCGAGGAGAACCGTGGTCTGGCCTGCATGTTCACCATGATGAACAATGCACGTCTTGCCATCGGGCTTGAGGGCATCGGTATTGCCGAAACAGCCTTCCAGAAGGCACTCGCCTTCGCCAATGAACGCCGGCAGGGCAAGGCGTCAGGCTGGGCCGGCGAGGGGATGGCCCCGATCATCCATCATCCCGATGTCCAGCGCATGCTGCTCACCATGCAGGCGTTGACCCGGGTGGCCCGCTCCATCGCCTATTCCTGCGCGCATGCGCTCGATATGGCACGTGTATCGGACGGCGATGAAAAGCTGTACTGGCAGGAGCGCGCCAACCTGCTGACCCCCGTCGCGAAGGCCTTTTCGACCGATATCGGCTCGGAAGTAGCCTCGCTCGGCATCCAGGTGCATGGCGGAATGGGCTATATCGAGGAAACGGGTGCTGCCGCGCTCTATCGTGATGCGCGCATCGCCTCGATCTACGAGGGCACAAACGGCATACAGGCCATAGACCTCGTGACGCGCAAGCTGCCCCAGTCGGACGGCGCGCACGTTCACGGCTATATCGCGGAACTGGCCGAAACGGTGGCTGAGCTTGGCGATGGCGGTTTCGAGGGCATGGACCAGGCAGTGGCCTTCCTGCAGGACTCCATCGACGACCTTGCCGCAACCACCGAATATCTTCAGGAGGTTCTTGCGGCAGGCATGACGGACATCGCGCTGGCGGGAGCAACGCCCTATCTGAGGCTCTTCGCCCTTACGGCGGGAGGTGTCTATCTGGCCCGCGCCGCGCTTGCCGACCAGACGCCGGATCGTCTGGCGCTATGCCGGTTCTTCGCCGAAAACATGGCTGCCGAAACGGAAGCACTGCGCTCGGCGATCACCATCGGTGCGGAAGGCCTTCTGCTTGCTGGGAAGTCGCTGGTCGCGACCTGAGGAGGGCGGCATGACCGAACATATCCTCATCGAGCGGGACGGCGCGGTCCAGGTCATCCGCATCAACCGGCCCGACAAGAAGAACGCGCTGACGCGCGCCATGTACGCGGCGATGGCTGAGGCGTTGACAGAGGGCGATGCCGATCCGGCCATCAGGGCGCATGTTTTCCTCGGTGTCCCGGGCATCTTTTCCGCCGGCAACGACCTGCAAGACTTCATGGTGATCGCGACGGGCGGGGCAGGTGGCAATGAGGTCTGGGATTTCCTTATGGCGCTGGCTAACGCCCAAAAGCCGCTGGTTTCCGGCGTCGATGGCATCGCTGTGGGTATCGGCACGACGCTCAACCTCCACTGCGACCTGACCTTCGCCACCCCGCGCACCGTCTTCCGCACGCCGTTCGTCGATCTCGGGCTGGTCCCCGAAGCGGGCTCAAGCCTGCTGGTTCCGGCCGTTGTCGGCCGCCAGCAGGCTTTTGCGCTGCTGGGTCTGGGGGAGGGGTTTTCGGCCGAAAAGGCGCTTGCCTGCGGTCTGATCTACGCCTTGGTGGGCGAGGATGATTTGGAAAACGCTGTTCTGGACGCTGCCAGGCTGATCGCGTCGAAACCGCCGGAAGCCATGAAGATCGCCCGCGATCTCATGCTTGGCCCGCGCCAGCCGTTGCTCGCCCGCATCCGGGAGGAGGGCGAGCGGTTTCGGGAGCGCCTCCAGTCCGACGAGGCCAGAGCCGCTCTCATGGCCTTCATGACGCGGAAGAAGGGATAGCGGTTCGAGCCCTAACCGCCTCACCACCATTTTTTGAGGTTGATCTCGCCACTTGGGATGGTCCGGTCTAGTTTAGGTTATGGACACATTCCGCTGGCTAGCCGTTGTTCTGTCGACCATCCTTGGTCTAGCCACAACCCGTATCCTCAGCGGCTTCGTATCGGCCTTCAAGATGAGGCGCCGGATAACACCCGATTGGCTGCCGCTCCTGATGGCAGCAGTCGTCCTGACAGAAATCTTTCAGTTCTGGTGGGCGCTAGCCGAGCTTATCGAGCGCCCGCAATGGTCCATGATCGATTTCGGCCTTTTGATCGCCCTCGTGATGACACTGTTCCTGGCGGCAGCGCTAATATCACCCAGCGAGGCCGACCTGGCAGAAGGGCCGGGTTTCTTTCAGCGCGATGGGCGCTACGCACTTCTTGCACTCGCCGGGTTTCACCTCGGTGCTTTGGTCACGAACTGGTGGCTGTGGAACCAGCCCCCATGGGCTAGACAGGCTCTGCCAATCATCGGGCTCGCGGTGATCTGTGTGGCCGCGGCTGTTACGACCCGGCGGCGCATCCAGGCTATCATGGCGGCGCTTTACCTTTTGTTCGGGCTCGCCGCGATCTTGGCTGCGTCGCCGTCTTCTTATTGATTCCGCCTACGGGTAAAGCCGCGACTTTTTCCACTCGCCGTCGACTGGCCGCGTAAAGACCACCCGATCATGCAATCTAAAGGGGCGGTCGTGCCAGAACTCGATCTGGGAGGGCACGATGCGAAACCCTGACCAGTGCCTCGGCCTCGGAATTTCGCCGATGGCATATTTCGCGGTATATTCGGCGACCGCTTTCTCAAGCGCGAAGCGGCTTTCCAGCGGTCGAGACTGTTTTGAAGCCCAGGCGCCTATCCGGCTGCCGCGGGGCCGGGTGGCGAAATAAGCGTCGGCTTCCTCGTCGCTCACCACTTCCACCGGGCCGCGCACCCTCACCTGGCGGCGCAGCGATTTCCAGTGAAAGCACATAGCCGCCTTCATGTTACCCAGAATTTCGCGGCCCTTGGCGCTTTCGAAATTCGTGTAGAAGACGAAGCCATGCTCATCGAGACCCTTCAGCAGCACCATGCGCACATCCGGCAGTCCGTCCGCGTCGACCGTCGCCAGCGCCAACGCGTTGGGGTCGTTCAACTCGCTTTTCGTCGCGTCTTCCAGCCATGCGGAAAACAGCCGGAACGGCTCTGAAGCCTCTGTAAAGTCACCGCTCGTTAACCCCGTATCGCTCATAATTTAACTTTAACCCTTCCGTTCGCGGGGAGATTGCCGATTGCCGCGCTCTGCGCAAGACGATCAGCCGTCGATTTTCGGTGGTCCTGCGCTGCGCGTGCTGCACGTCGCGGCCCTCTTGCCTGTTGCAATCCTGCTGTCAGCTTGCGGCTCCGGCGGTTTCAGCCTCCAGAAGGCCGAGGTCGATCGCAGCCTCTATACCAGCAGTGCGCCCTCTTCGGGCAAGCCCTTTGACGCCGAGCTTCTGTCCGACGAGGCAACGATCCGCAATGCTGTGACGTCGGCGGATCTTGAAACGCTGGCGGGCGGCGCGTTGCCGTGGGCCAATGCCGGCACGGGTGCGCGCGGCCAGATAACGGCGATAGTCGAGAGCAAGGCGGAAGGCGCGATCTGCCGCCGCTTCAACGCAACGCGCGAAAGCTTTGACGGGGTAGCGATGTTCCGTGGTGAAGCCTGTATGGTTGCAAAAGGCGCATGGCGCATGCGCAGTTTGGAGTCTTTCACCACTGGAATTTCTTCCTAGCCGAACGCATATATCAGGGCGAACAAACTCCCTATATTCGCAGCTGAAAAGCTGGAGAATCGCAGGCAAGGAACGATGCGTGATCCCTATGAGGTACTGGGCGTTGCCAAGAACGCCTCAGCCAAGGACATCAAGTCGGCCTATCGAAAGCTGGCCAAGAAACATCACCCGGACCAGAATCCAGGCGATGCGAAGGCCAAGGACCGTTTTGCCGCCGCCAATCAGGCCTATGAGATACTGGGCGACGAAAAGCAGCGCGCAGCTTTCGATCGCGGCGAGATCGACGCTGAGGGCAAGCCGCGTTTCCAGGGGTTCGAGGGTTTCCAGGGCGCCGGCGCGCAGGGCGATCCTTTTGCCGGGTTTCGACGCCAGCAGGGCGGGCCGGGCGCGCAGCATTTCGAGTTTCGCAGCACAGGATGCCATCCGTTCGGTGGCGGCGGCGGTGATGCCGGCGACATCTTTTCGGAGCTGTTCGGCCAGGCTTTCTCGCAGCGTGGAGGTCAGGCGGGCCCCGGCATGGGCGGCGGCACACGCGCCGCTCCGCCCGGTCGCGACGTCAATGTAACGCTCGACATCACGGTCGAGGAAGCCGCGACCGCGCCCAAGGTGACGGCGCAGTTCCCGGACGGCCGCAAGATTGCAGTCAAGCTGCCGGCCTATGTCGAGGACGGCCAGACCATTCGGCTCAAGGGGCAGGGTGAGCCCGGCATGGGTCAGCCAGGCGATGCGCTGGTCAAGATTCGGTTGCGCAAGCATCCGCTCTATCGTGTCGAGGGGCGAGACTTGCATGTCGATTTGCCCGTTCCCCTGAAGGACGCCGTTCTTGGCGCAAAGCTGGCGGTGGACACCCCTACGGGTCGGATCGCCGTGACCGTCCCTGCCTGGTCCAGTTCGGACAAGGTCCTGCGTCTCAAAGGGCGCGGATTGCCGGTCAAGACAGGGGGCCACGCCGACTTCTACGTCCATGTCCGGATCATGTTGCCCGAAGGCGGCGACCCGGCGCTGGAATCGCTGATGCGCAAGGGCTGAAACGCCGCCTTGGGGGCTTCACGCGTTCCGGATCGTTGCTTCCGGGTGGCATCACGCTGTTTCTGGCGGCTTGAAGGTCTCATGTGCCTGTGCGATAGGCTTCTCGCCTATTCCAGCACGGAGAATCCCATATGACGGTTGGTCAGGGCCTGATGGCCGGCAAAAAGGGTCTGATTCTTGGCGTCGCCAACAACCGTTCTATCGCCTGGGGCATAGCAAAAGCTTGCGCGCAACACGGCGCGGAACTGGCCTTCACCTATCAGGGCGATGCGCTGAAGAAGCGCGTCGAGCCGCTTGCAGCCGAGATCGGCGCTATTGTGGCCGGCCACTGCGACGTCACCGACATGGCCAGCATTGATGCGGTGTTCGACACGGTCGACAAGAAGTGGGGCAAGCTCGATTTCGTAGTCCATGCCATCGGGTTCTCCGACAAGGACGAACTGACCGGCCGGTATGTCGACACCAGCCACGCGAATTTCCTCCGCACGATGGACATTTCCGTCTATTCCTTCACAGCCGTTGCCAAACGCGCCGAGCGGCTGATGACGGATGGGGGCTCGCTCCTCACCATGACCTATTACGGTGCGGAAAAGGTGATGCCCAATTATAACGTCATGGGCGTTGCCAAGGCTGCGCTCGAGGCCAGCGTGAAATATCTAGCCGTCGACCTTGGGCCGAAGAAGATCAGGGTCAACGCCATATCGGCCGGTCCGATCAAGACGCTTGCCGCGTCTGGCATCGATGACTTCCGCTACATTCTCAAGTGGAACGAATACAACGCTCCATTGCGCCGCACCGTGTCGATCGAAGAAGTCGGCGACGCGGGCTTCTACTTCCTTTCCGACCTGTCGCGCGGTGTCACCGGCGAGGTGCATCATGTCGATTCCGGCTATCACGTCGTTGGCATGAAGGCGGTCGACGCTCCCGACATTTCAACCGTCAAGGATTGAGGTTGAGCCGGGCCGGATGAAGCGACGACCCTGCGCATGCCACCTCTTTGCTATTTCGTCAGGCACGGGCAGACTGGCTGGAACGCCGAACTGAGGCTCCAGGGCCAGGCCGACACCGAACTTAATGACCTTGGCCGCGAGCAGGCCGCCCGCAACGGTAAAAGGCTTGCCGGGCTGATCGAAGACCCGCACCGGTTCGATTTCGTGGCCAGTCCGCTCAAGCGGACACGCGACACGATGGAACTGGTGCGCACCGGCATGGGTTTGCCGGCTCGCGGCTACCGCGTCGACAGTCGCCTTATGGAGGTCCATTTCGGCGACTGGCAAGGCTACACTTATGCCGAACTCGAGGCGTTGCGGCCAGGATCGACCGCAGCGCGGCTTTCAGACAAATGGGGTTTCGTTGCTCCCGGGGGCGAGAGCTACCAGATGCTGCTCGACCGCGTGCGTCCTTGGTTCGAGGCGCTCGATATGCCGACGATCTGCGTCACGCACGGAGGCGTCATTCGAACGCTCTTCAAGCTGGTCGAGGACAGGCCGGTCGCCGACGTCGCGGCTATGGACGTTCCTCAAGACCGCGTGCTTCGGCTGAAGGACGCGCGGCTCGAGTGGTTCTAGTAGTGCTGGCGCTCAGCGCTATTCCGGCAGTTCCATGTCGGTGATCAGATTCTGGTCTCCAACCTGATCGTAGGCCAGAAGAACCGTCATGCCCTCCTGGATCGCATCGATGTCGAACTCTCCGGGCAGCTTGTACGATTTGCCGTTGTCCAGCGTGATCGTGAGGTTGTCGCGGTCGACCGACTTGATCTTGCCTTCCGCCTGGGCGGCAAGGGCGGCGGCTGAAAACACAAGGGCGGCGGCAAAGGCGCCGGCGAAAAGGCTACGCATGATCGACCTCTCGTTATTTTTCTGCTTTCGTGCGGGACGGGCGGCGTCCGCGCGAAGCAGAGCAGAAACATCCCGAATGTGTCAAAAGTGAAGTCCGGTTTTTCACCATCTTATTTTCGGATGTCGACACCGAGGCTATGACGAACGGGTATCTGTTTGGCGCGCACGGGTCGACAGTGTGTAACCTCGGCCCTGCTGTAACCTTGTTTGACCATCGCGGAAAAGGCCAATAGAAGGCAGCCGTTGCCGGTTTTTCCCGCAGGCGCTTCTGGTCGGTTCCTTATGTCGCACAACACGTTCGGGCATCTTTTCCGGGTCACGACCTGGGGCGAAAGCCACGGGCCGGCGCTTGGCTGCGTTGTTGACGGTTGCCCTCCCGGAATGCGGTTCACCCGCGAGGATGTCCAGCGCGAACTCGATCGCCGCAGGCCGGGGCAGTCGCGTTTCGTGACGCAGCGCCGTGAGCCTGACGAGGTGCAGATCCTTTCCGGCGTGCTGGAGGAGGATGGTGTTCTGGTTACCACCGGGACGCCGATCTCCATGCTGATCGAGAATGTCGATCAGCGCTCCAAGGATTACGGCGAGATCGCAAGACAATATCGTCCGGGCCACGCCGACTATGCATACGAGGCCAAGTACGGCATCCGCGATCATCGCGGCGGCGGTCGTTCCTCGGCGCGCGAAACCGCGGCGCGGGTTGCCGCCGGAGCCATTGCCCGAAGGATCGTACCGGGCATGCTCGTGCGTGGCGCGCTTGTTTCGATCGGCGACAAGCACGTTGACCGGGCCAACTGGAACTGGAATTTCGTCGGCGACTCCGAAAATCCCTTCTTTACGCCTGATCCGGCTTCGGTGGCTGTGTTCGCCGACTATCTCGACGGCATCCGCAAGGCCGGCTCCTCCGTCGGCGCCGTGATCGAGATTGTCGCCGAAGGCGTTCCGGCAGGTCTTGGCGCACCGATCTATGCCAAGCTGGACCAGGATATCGCGTCTGGCCTGATGTCCATCAACGCGGTCAAAGGCGTTGAGATCGGCAACGGTTTCGAGGCGGCGCGCATCACCGGCGAGCAGAACGCCGACGAGATGCGCATGGGCAATGACGGCAGGCCGGTTTTCCTCTCCAACAATGCCGGCGGGATTCTTGGCGGCATCTCGACGGGTCAGGACATCGTCGCCCGCTTTGCCGTGAAGCCGACCTCTTCCATCCTGACGCCGCGCAGGTCCATTGATCGTGACGGCAACGACGTTGATGTCATGACCAAGGGCCGCCATGATCCCTGCGTCGGCATCCGCGCGGTACCAATCGGCGAGGCAATGGTTGCCTGCGCCATCGCCGACCATTACCTGCGCCATCGTGGCCAAACCGGAAGGGAATGAGGGTGGCTCCCTGAAGTCCCTGATACCCCCTTCCATTATATGCGAGTGAACCGAGCATCCCATGTCGTACGACCAGAAGAAGATTGTTGAGGCGTTGCGCGCATTCGAGCGCGGCGAAATCGTCGTTGTCATGGATGATGACGGACGGGAGAACGAGGGCGACCTGATCGTCGCCGCGGTTCATTGCACCCCCGAGAAAATGGCGTTCATCGTGCGCCATACGTCAGGCATCGTGTGTACCCCGATGACACGCGAGGACGCGAAACGCCTGAATCTCGGCGCGATGGTTGCCGACAACGATTCCGCACACACGACCGCGTTTACGGTCAGCGTGGATTTCAAGCACGGCACGACCACCGGGATCTCCGCCGACGACCGCACGCTTACGGTGCGCAACCTCGCCAACGGCAATGTCGGCGCGTCCGATTTCACGCGTCCCGGCCACATCTTCCCGCTGATCGCGCGCGAAGGCGGCGTCCTCATGCGCTCGGGCCACACCGAGGCGGCGGTCGATCTGTGCAGGCTTGCGAACCTGCCGCCTGTCGGCGTCATCTGCGAACTGGTGAACGACGACGGTTCGGTCAAGCGCGGCCCTCAGGTCAAGGCCTTCGCCGAGGAACACGGACTGAAGCAGGTATCGGTAGCCGACCTCATCGCCTACCGCCAGCGCAAGGAAACGCTGATCGAGCGTGTCGAGAGCTTCGAGCTTGAAACGCCCGGCGGCAAGGCGACCGCCCACTCATACACGCTGCCCTGGGACCCGATGCAGCACCTTGCGGTGGTCTTCGGGGACATCCGCGACGGCGAGGACGTTCCCGTGCGCCTGCACCCGGAAGAAGTGGTTCGCGATGTCTTCGGGACGAACCATCGCCTTGACGCCATCATGAAAAAGATGGGCGAAAACAGGCGTGGCGTCATCGTTTACCTGCGAGAAGGTTCCGTCGGCGTCGGCCATCGCGACCGAAACCGTCCCGGCCAGACGAGCGAGAGCCATGACGAGGCGCGCCGGCGCGAGAACGAATGGCGCGAGATCGGCCTTGGCGCCCAGATATTGAAGGATCTCGGCATATCCTCGATCAGGCTGCTGGCGTCGCGCGAACGCCACTATGTCGGCATAGAAGGTTTTGGCATCGCGATCACCAGCACCGAAATCATCTGACAGCGAAATCATCCGACAGGGGGGACAGTTGAACGCTGCATCGGGAAAACTGCGCATCGCCGTTCTGTTTGGCGGGCGTTCGTCCGAACACGATGTCTCGGTGATGTCTGGCACCAATGTGATGCGCGCGCTCGACCCCTCGAAATACGAAGCCGTTCCGATCTTTGTGACACGTGAAGGACGCTGGTTGCTCAGCAGCTTCGAGGGCGGCGAGCTTGAGAAACCGGCAAGCGGCGTCGAGCTGTCGGTCTTGCCGGGGGGCGACGGACGCCTTCTCGCTGTTCCGGACAACGCCGCGCCTCACGAGATTGCCAAGATCGATGCGATTTTCCCGGCTCTGCACGGCCTTCATGGCGAGGATGGCTCGGTCCAGGGATTGGCACAGGTTGCCGGCGTGCCTCTTGTCGGTTGCGGGATACTCGGTTCGGCGGCGGCGCTCGACAAGGACATCGCAAAGAATCTCCTGAAGCAGGCCGGCGTGCCCGTCGCCCGTTCGCTGACCATCCGTCAGGATGCGCCATCGGCCTTCGCCGAAGTGGAAGCGGCGCTCGGCCTGCCCATCTTCGTAAAACCTGCGCGGCAGGGCTCGTCGGTGGGTGTGAGCAAGGTCTCGTCCGAAGCCGACTATGCCGCTGCATTGGAAGAAGGCTTCCGGCATGATTCGCGGCTGCTCGCCGAGGAATTCATCGACGGACGCGAAATAGAACTCGCGGTTCTCGAAAATCCCGACGGAAGCCTGTTCGTTTCGCGCCCCGGCGAGATCGTGCCCGCCGAAAGCCATGGCTTCTACACATATGACGCCAAGTATATCGACGCCGATGGTGCGGCGCTCAAGGTTCCCGCCGAATTGCCCCACGAGGTCGAACAGGTCCTTCGCGATACGGCTGCCGCAGCTTTTCGCGCGGTCGGTTGCGACGGAATGGCCAGGGTCGATTTCTTCGTCACAAGGGATTTGCGCCTCGTGCTGAACGAGCTCAACACCATACCCGGTTTCACCAACATCTCGATGTATCCCAAGGCGATGGAAGCAAGCGGCATCGGCTATCGCGAACTGATCGACCGACTTGTCGCCCACGGGCTGGAACGCGCCGGCCGCCGGACCTGACGCCGAACGAAACGCTTGCGCTATACTTGCCTCAACGGAAGGTGAGGGCGATTCGGCATGTGGGATTTCGAGATCGGCAGGACGCTCGGCATCGTCGTCCGTACCTGGCCCTTCGTCATCCTGCGCATCACCGTCTATTTCGGCATCACCGTGGCCTACATCCTGGCCACCGGGACCGGCGCGGGAGTTGGCTACGGCGTCGGCCAAGTTGCTGGCGAGGGCGGGCCGACGAGTTTCGCCCTCTGGGGCGGGATCTTCGGGTTCGGCCTTGTCTCGATGCTGCTCTACTGGCTTCGCGAATACATTCTCTACATGGTCAAGGCCGGCCACATCGCAGTGATGGTCGAGTTGATCGACGGCCATGATGTCCCCGCGGGACAGAACCAGATCGGCTACGCGCAGGCAATCGTGCGCGAACGCTTTGCGGAGG
Source organism: Rhizobiaceae bacterium (assembly GCA_019635775.1). Taxonomy (GTDB): domain Bacteria; phylum Pseudomonadota; class Alphaproteobacteria; order Rhizobiales; family Rhizobiaceae; genus Mesorhizobium_K. The sequence continues at coordinate 96,731 of JAHBYU010000012.1, forward strand.
CCAACGTGCTCTTCGTCCTGGACCAGCTCATAAAGGGTGTGGTTCGGGTTATCACCGGCATGATTGGCGGCCTCACGGCGTTGCTGCCGATCCCGGGTCTCAACGGCGTCGCGATATTCGCCAATGCCGTGATTCGCATGTCACTCACCTATGTCGACGAGATAATCCTGGGCTACAACATCCGTCGGAAAAGCACCGCACCCTTCGAGACAGGACGGCAGGGCGTTGTGCTTTATGCCCAGAACGGCAGGACGATGCTGAAGAACGCCATATGGCTCACTGTCATGACGTGGGTGCTGGCCATCGTCATCTTCTTCATGACGCTCGCCCCGGCAGCCGCGATCCTTTACGCCATGCCCGGCCAACTCGCAGGCTGGTCGTTCGTGCTTGCCATCGTTTTCGCCTGGGCTTTCATCTCGGCGTTCATCGAACCTTTCGTCATCGCCGCGCTGATGCAGGTCTATTTCAGGGTCATTGAGGGTCAGGTGCCGGACCCTGCCTGGGACGCACGCCTGGCCGAAACCTCGAAACAGTTCCGCGAACTCAAGGATCGGGCGCTTGCGTCGATGGGCGGCTCGCATCCGGATGGCAGCCCGGCCTAAGCTGTGAACATCGGGCTTATCCGGCCGCAAGGCGTGGAAACCGCGCGGCTGCGCCCCTATATCGGGACATGGTCACCCGACTTTATTCCCACCCGATCTATCTGGAGCACCTGACTCCAGCCGGCCATCCGGAGCGCCCGGACCGGTTGCGCGTCATCGAGCGGGTTCTGGAAGACGAGAAGTTCGCCTATCTGGATCGCGTCGAGGCTCCCGAAGGCGACCCGCAAACCATCCTCTATGCCCATCCGCAATCGTTCGTGGACAAGGTTCGTGCAGCCATCCCCGCCGAAGGTTTGGAACGCATCGAGGCAGACACCTGCGTCAGTCCGAAAAGCTGGCTGGCGACGCTGACCGCCATCGGCGCGGCCAACGCCGCCGTGGACGACGTCTTTTCCGGCGCGGCGGACAATGTGTTCGTCGCTTCCCGGCCGCCCGGCCATCACGCGGAAAAGGCCACGGCGATGGGATTTTGCCTGTTCAACCACGCCGCCATCGCCGCCCGTCATGCCCAAAAGGCGCATGGCGCGGAGCGTGTCGCCATCGTCGACTGGGACGTGCACCACGGCAACGGAACGCAGGACATCTTCTGGGACGATCCGAGCGTGCTCTACTGCTCGACGCACCAGATGCCGCTCTATCCGGGCACCGGCGCAGCCAATGAGACCGGTGCGGGCAACATCGTCAACGCCCCGCTCGCGCCACAGACAGGCAGCGATGTCTTTCGCGAGGCGTTGCGTTCGCGCGTCCTGCCCGCTATCGAAAATTTTGCGCCGGACCTGATCATCATTTCCGCGGGCTTCGACGCGCATCACCGCGATCCGCTTGCCCAGATCAATCTGGTCGAGGACGATTTCGACTGGGCAACGGGGCAACTGATGGAAAGCGCTTCGCGCGATTGCGGCGGCAGGCTCGTCAGCCTTCTCGAGGGAGGATATGACCTGCACGGCCTGGCTTTTTCGGTTGCGGCCCATGTCAGCCGCATGATGAGGGGATGACCATGTCCGACGAGGCGAACGAAGACATCAAGACCATGAGCTTCGAGAAGGCGCTCGAGGCGCTGGAAAAGATCGTCGACGACCTAGAGCGCGGCGATGTTCCGCTCGACCAGTCGATCCGCATCTACGAACGCGGCGAGGCGCTCAAGGCGCATTGCGATCGCCTGCTGAAGGCAGCCGAGGATCGCGTGGAAAAAATACGCCTGTCCCGCGACGGCAAGCCCGCGGGTACGGAGCCGCTCGACCCTGAATGATTTGAGCGCTTGCTTCCCGGACCCGCAGGATATTCATTGAGCCTGTGGGGCAGGAAGGTCGACAATATGCTTAACTTGGGGGAACGTTACGGCGGGTTGGTTCATGGAGCCGGCTGTCCCTGTCATACCCCGGCGGTCCTTGAACTCAACCGGCGTCTTTCCGAAGGACTGAATCGCCGCTCGACCTTGAAGGGCATAGCGGCAAGTTTCGCTGCGGCAGCACTTGGTGGCGGGCCGGTGGCCGCGCAGGAGGCCGGAAAGCCGCTATTGTTCTCAAATGTGCGCGTTTTCGACGGCAGGCAGGGCGCGCTTCTCGAAGGAGTAAGCGTTCTCGTCAAAGGCAACCGCATCCAGGCGCTTGTCCCTGCCGCAGATATGGTTACGGACGCGGATGTGATCGACTGCGGTGGTCGGGTTCTGATGCCCGGCCTTATCGACTCGCACTGGCACTCGATGCTGGCGGGTATTCCCGAGCTCGTCGCCATGACGGCTGACGTTCCTTACGTGCATCTGGTCGCGGCGCAGCAGGCGGAAGCCACGCTTCTGCGCGGGTTCACAACCGTGCGTGATGTTGGCGGTCCCGCCTTCTCGCTCAAGCGAGCGATAGACGAAGGGAGGTTCCCGGGGCCACGAATATTCCCTTCGGGCGCGATGATTTCGCAGACCTCCGGGCACGGCGACTTCCGGTTCCGCTATGAGGTGCCACGTGGCTCGGGCAACGATATTTCCCATGCCGAGGCTGCCGGCATATCCGCGATCGTGGACGGCGTGCCGGAGGTGTTGCGACGCGTGCGCGAGCAACTGATGCTCGGAGCCAGCCAGATCAAGATCATGGTCGGCGGTGGCGTATCCTCCGCCTACGATCCGATCGATGCAAACCAGTTCCTCCCGGATGAGATTCGCGCCGCGGTCGACGCCACTACGGATTGGGGCACATATGTCTGCGCCCACGTCTACACGTCGGCCGGCATCAATCGGGCCATCGACAATGGCGTGAAATGCATCGAGCACGGCCAGCTGGCGGACGAGGACACGGTGCGCCGAATGGCTGATACCGGCACATGGTGGAGCCTGCAGCCTTTCCTGGCGGACGAGGATTCCAATCCCAAGTCCGATCCCCTCATGCGCCAGCAGCAGGAAGAGATCGCAGTCGGAACGGTACGCGCCTTCGAACTGTGCCAGAAGCACAAGGTCAAGGTGGCATGGGGTACTGACATACTGTTCAATCCGCGCGGAACATCCAGCCAGGGAAGACAGCTTGCCAAGCTGGCCCGTTGGTTCGACAACGTGGAAATCCTGCGCATGGCGACTGGACACGCAGGCGATCTGCTGGCACTTTCAGGCGAACGTAGCCCCTATCGTGGAAAGCTCGGCGTCATCGAAGCTGGAGCCTTCGCCGACATGATTGTTGTCGACGGAGACCCGTTGAAGAACATCGAGCTGGTTTCCGATCCGGAGGCCAATTTCCGGATGATCGTCAGGGACGGACGCATCCACAAGGACACGTTGAGGGGATGACTGCGATGAAGGCCGGGATTGCGTCGGGCGTGTTTGCGGCGGGGCTACTCTGTTCCGGAGCGGCATTGGCGGCGGACCCGGGTGTGATGGAGGAGCCGCCGGTCGGCGCGTCCGACTGGGTTGTCCAGGTGACACCCTATCTCTGGGCGTCTGGAATCGAGGGCGCGATATCACCGTTCACGCGCGCTCCGACGGTCAATGTCGACGTCCCGTTTTCCGATATATGGGACAGCCTGAACTTCGGCGGTTTTCTCAATATCGGGGCGCGGCGCGACCGCTTCGTGTTCTCCGGCGACATCATGTATGTGAACCTGTCGGATGCCGGTACGATAGGAACACTGCCAACGCTGCCCGGATTTCCCGGCGGCGCGGTCGATGCTTCACTGGATACCGTGCAGTTCTATGCGGCGGCGCTGGGTGGTTACCGCGTGGTCGACACACCGGAGTTCACGCTGGATGCGATGGCCGGTGGCCGGTTCTGGTACATCTCAAACGACATCACCGTTAGCTACAACGGCTTCTCGCTTTCGCGCGGGGCGGATTTCACCTGGATCGATCCGCTTGTCGGAGCCCGCGCGTTGTACAACTTCAGCGACAAGGTCTCTGTGTTGGCGCAGGCCGACATTGGCGGTTTCGGAGTGGGCTCTGAACTGACGTGGTCGGTGCTTGGTACCTTCAACTACGTGTTCAACGATAACTGGTCCACCTCGGTGGGCTACAAGTATCTTTCCGTCGACTACGCCGATGACGGCTATGTCTTCGACGTCGACATGTCCGGTCCGGTGGTGGGTTTCACCTATCGTTTCAACTGACATGTCCTGACACGGTTGATCCCGATGGCGATTTTCCCAGATTATGGGTCAATCGCCATCGGGAGGCCGCCATGTGCCGCAACATCAGACAACTCTTCAACTTCGATCCGCCCGCGACGGACGACGAGGTGCGCAATGCCGCACTCCAGTTCGTGCGCAAGATCAGCGGTTCCACCAAGCCCTCGCAACGCAACGCCGAAGCGTTCGACCGGGCGGTTGATGCCATCCAGGCGAGCGTGCGCGAACTGATCGATTCCATGGAAACGACCCAGCCGCCGAAGAACCGCGAGGAAGAAGCGGCCAAGGCCCGTGCTCGCACGCTTATCCGTTTCGCCTGAGGTTCGGGCTTGGCTGCCGGACCGGTTCATAGCATCATGCGGCCATGAGCTTCTTTCCCGGCACCGATCCCGAGGTTGGCCACAGGTTCGCCTGCGACGCACTCGAACTGATGGTGATACCGAACGCCAAGGATATTGGCGGTTTCGAGGTGCGCCGCGCGCTGCCGACCGCCAAACGCAGGCTGGTCGGTCCCTTCATCTTCTTCGACCGCATGGGGCCGGCCCTTTTGCGCGTGGGACAGGCGCTTGATGTGCGGCCACATCCCCATATCGGGCTCGCCACCGTGACCTATCTTTTCGACGGCAGGATCAGGCACCGCGATTCGCTCGGCACCGAAATGGTGATCGAGCCGGGCGACGTGAACCTGATGACGGCAGGCCGCGGCATCGTGCACTCCGAGCGGACGCCGGAAGAGATGCGCGGCGCGCCGATGTCGGTGTCGGGTCTCCAGACATGGCTTGCGCTTCCCGACGGCGGCGAGGAGGTTGCGCCGCTCTTCGAGAATACGGCGCGGCTTGAATTGCCCGAATTCGACGATGCTGGTGTTTCGGGGCGCGTCGTCATCGGAGCCTTCGACGGGCTGAAATCCCCCGTCCGCGCCGCTTCCGATACCCTTTATGCCGACGTCACCCTCAAACCCGGCGCCAGCGTGCGCATCCCCTCCGACGCGGAGGAGCGCGCCATATACACGCTTGACGGAACGGTCACGATCGCCGGCGACAGCTTCCCCGACAACAGGCTGCTGGTCTTCAAGCCGGGTGACGAGATCGTCGTTTCGTCGGAACGCGGCGCGCATTTCATGCTGTTCGGCGGCGCTTCGCTGGGTTCGAAACGCTACATCTGGTGGAATTTCGTTTCGTCCTCGAAGGAGCGGATCGAGCAGGCCAAGGAAGAGTGGAAGACCGGCCGCTTCGACATCGTTCCGGGCGACGACAAGGAATTCATCCCTCTGCCGCAAGGGTGACGCCTTTACGTTTACATGCCGCCGTGCCGCCTCTCTTGCGGACCATGCTCGCCATCTGGACAAGGTGACGCCGATGAACGCCAGACCGAATACGCCGCTTCTCGACAAGGTCAAGGTTCCGGCCGATCTTCGCCGGCTGCCCGAAAGCGACCTGCCGCAGCTTGCCGCCGAATTGCGCGCCGAGCTGATCGACGCGGTGTCTGTGACCGGAGGGCATCTCGGCGCCGGGCTTGGCGTGGTCGAACTGACTGTCGCGCTTCATCATGTCTTCGACACGCCGTCCGACCGCCTGATTTGGGATGTCGGCCACCAGGCCTACCCCCACAAGATATTGACCGGCCGCCGCGACCGCATCCGTACGCTACGGGCGGAGGGGGGACTTTCCGGCTTCACTAGGCGCTCGGAGAGCGAATACGATCCATTCGGCGCGGCGCACTCATCGACTTCCATTTCGGCAGGTCTGGGCATGGCGGTCGCGCGCGACCTCAAGGGCGCGTGCAACAACGTCATAGTGGTGATCGGTGACGGCGCCATGTCCGCCGGCATGGCATACGAGGCCATGAACAATGCAGGGGCGCTCGACGCCCGGCTTGTGGTTATCCTGAACGACAACGACATGTCGATTGCGCCGCCGACGGGCGCAATGAGCGCCTATCTGGCGCGCCTTGTATCGGGCCGGACATATCGTTCGCTGCGCGACACGGCAAAGCAACTGGCCAAGAAGCTCCCGAAATTCTTGGCCGAGAAGGCGCGCCGGTCAGAGGAATACGCACGCGGCTTCCTCACCGGCGGTACGCTCTTCGAGGAACTGGGCTTCTACTATGTCGGGCCGATCGACGGCCACAATCTCGAACACATGCTGCCTGTCCTGAAGAACGTTCGCGATACGATCGACGGTCCGGTGCTGATCCATGTGGTCACCCAGAAGGGCAAGGGCTATGCGCCCGCCGAGGCCGCCGCCGACAAATACCATGGCGTCAACCGCTTCGACGTCATCACCGGGGCCCAGGCGAAGCCGCCGGCCAACGCGCCAGCCTACACACGCGTCTTTGCCGACACGCTGGTTGAGGAGGCGGCGCGCGACGAGCGCATCGTGGCCGTCACGGCCGCCATGCCGTCCGGTACCGGACTGGACCTGTTTGGCGAATTGTTTCCTTCGCGTACCTTCGATGTCGGAATTGCCGAGCAGCATGCGGTGACATTCGCGGCCGGTCTTGCGACGGAAGGCCTGAAGCCCTTCGCGGCCATCTATTCCACCTTCCTGCAGCGCGGCTACGACCAGATCGTGCACGACGTTGCGTTGCAGAACCTGCCGGTGCGCTTCCCGATTGACCGCGCAGGCTTTGTGGGAGCGGACGGCGCGACACATTGCGGCGCGTTCGACACCACTTTTCTGGCCAGCCTGCCGGGCATGGTCGTCATGGCGGCCGGGGACGAAGCCGAGCTTCGCCATATGGTTCGTACCGCAGCGGACTATGATGAGGGACCGATTTCCTTCCGCTATCCCCGCGGCAACGGTGTCGGCGTCGACATGCCCGAGCGCGGCTCCGTGCTGGAAATCGGCAAGGGCAGGGTGCTACGCGAAGGCAGCAAGGTCGCGCTTCTTTCTTTCGGCACGCGGCTTGCAGACTGCCTGCTCGCGGCCGAGGAGCTTTCCGCCGCCGGCCTTTCCACAACGGTTGCCGATGCCCGTTTCGCCAAGCCGCTGGACGAGGATCTCGTTCGAAGGCTGGCTCGGGAGCATGAGGTTCTTGTCACCGTGGAGGAGGGCGCGATTGGCGGTTTCGCCACTCAGGTCCTTCACTTCCTCGCGCATCAGGGGCTGCTGGAAAGCGGCGTCAAAGTAAGGCCGCTTGTGCTGCCCGATGCATTTACCGATCATGCTAAGCCAGAAAAGATGTATGCCGAGGCCGGGCTTGACGCGGCGGGGATCGTTCGGACGGTTTTTGCCGCACTCGGAAGCCGCGCTAGCCAAGCAGCCCGTGCCTAGCGAAGGCTCGCCGTTAACCTCTTGAGGCGGTCACTAACCGGCTGTTTACGCTGCGCCTTGGCACTTTGCTTACCTTGTCTCTTGGCCGTTTCTTAGCGCTGTCCTGCTATTCGTTCCCTTCGCAAGGGGAGTTCTGGCGGGATGAAAGCGCTTTTCAGCGCAACGTTTGTAGTATTGCTTGCTGTTCCGATGGGCGTGCCGTCGGTTGCCCAGCCGCGCTACGACCGCAAGCTCGAAGAAGCCGTTATGGCAATCGTCGCCTCGAAGGTGGGCGATATCAGGGGCGGTTTTGGGCTGGACGCAAGGCCGGGGATGGTCGTCGTGCAGGACTATTTCGTCAGTGCGGCTACCGAAGCGCAATCGGTCGCGGTCCCGAAAGGCATGTCGCGCGCAGTCGAAGGCGCCGCCATTTCGACTTCCATGCGCTAGATCACTTGCCGGGCTTGCCTAAAGACCCTTCCTTCTCCAAGGAAGGACGATGGCGACTGCTGCCGCGACAAACGATGAACGCATGAGGCTTGACGAACTTCTCGTCAGGCGGGGCCTCTACGCGACCCGTTCGCGCGCCCGCGATGCGATAGAACGCGGGTCCGTGATCGTCGGCACGAAAGTCGTCCTCAAGCCAGGCCAGTCTGTGGCGTCGTCGTCCGATATCCGCGTCGATGATCCCGCGTCAGCCTATGTCTCGCGGGCCGCGCTGAAGCTTGTCGCCGGTCTCGATCATTTCCGCCTTGATCCCGCGGGCGTCCATGCGCTTGACATCGGCGCGTCCACGGGCGGTTTCACGCAGGTGCTTCTGGAGCGCGGCGCGACTCATGTGGTTGCGCTTGATGTCGGCCACGGCCAGCTTGACAGGAGCCTTCGCAACGACGCGCGCGTCACCGTCATCGAGGGGCTGAACGCTCGTGACCTGACAGGTGAGGATCTGGAGGGAAGGCGCCCGGATTTCGTCGTGTCCGACGTATCCTTTATTTCACTTCGGCTTGCCCTGCCGCCTGCTCTGGCGCTCGCGGCGCAGGGCGCCAAAGGGGTGTTTCTGGTCAAGCCGCAGTTCGAGGCGGGTCGTGAAGCCATCGGAAAGGGCGGCATCCTCCGAAACCCTGAAGATGGACCCCGCATCGCCGATAGCCTCCACCAATGGCTGGGCGCGCAGCCCGGCTGGCGCGCAATCGGCGTCTGCCCTTCCCCCATCGAAGGCGGCGACGGCAACCGCGAATTCCTGCTCGCCGGAGTGAAGGACAGATGAGCGTCACGTTCGAGATTTCACGACTGGGCGCTCAGGGCGACGGCATCGCCGACACGCAGGCAGGACAGGTCTTCGTCCCTTTTGCCCTTCCCGGCGAAACGGTAACGGCCGCACGCCACAAGGATCGCGCTGACCTGATTTCGGTGTTGAAGGCTTCGCCACAGCGCGTCGATCCCGCCTGTCGCCATTTTACGGCCTGCGGTGGGTGCGCCGTACAGCATCTGGAGCGGGGCGCCTACCTCGACTGGAAGCGTCAGAAGGTGGCGCATGCGCTGCGGGGGGGCCGCATCGATCTGGAGACAGCACCCATTGTTCCGTGCGAGCCCGGCACCCGTCGTCGCGTGACCTTTTCAGCACGGCATACCGAACGCGGCGCTGTTCTCGGCTTCAATCGCGCCATGTCGAAGGAGATCATCGACATTGAGGAATGCCCGATATCCTTGCCGGAGATCGTTGCAGCCTTGCCGAAACTGCGTGCCCTGGCAGACGTGATGGTCGCAACCCCGCAAGCCTTCCATCTGACGGTCACGGCAACGGCATCGGGCCTGGACATCGCCACCCGCGATTCCGGCAAGATGAACGACCAGCAACGCCGTGCGGCTGCAGCCTTTGCGTCGGAAGCCGGCTTCGCAAGGCTTTCGGCTGATGGCGAGATCGTCATCGAGCCGCGCAAGCCAGCGGTGCTTTTCGGCGATGCGGCGGTTCCAATCCCTCCCGGATCCTTCCTTCAGGCGACCGCGGCCGCAGAGCAGGCGATGGCCGATCTGGTCCTGTCGCATCTATCCCGCGCGAAGAAGGTGGCCGACCTTTTCGCCGGCTGCGGCAGTTTCGCGCTGAGGCTTGCAAAAAAATCCGAGGTGCATGCGGTGGAGGGCGATGCTTCCGCACTTGCCGCGCTCGATCGCGGGTTCCGTCAGGCAACCGGCGTGAAGCGGGTGACTGCCGAGCGTCGCGACCTTTTTCGCCGTCCGCTGACCTTCAAGGAACTGAATGCCTTTGACGGCATCGTCTTCGATCCGCCGCGTGCCGGCGCAGAAGACCAGTCGAAGCAGATCGCGCGGTCGGACGTGCCTTTTGTCGCGGCGGTGTCCTGCAACCCGGGCACCCTGGTCCGCGACCTTCAGATCCTGGTCGCGGGCGGCTATCGCGTCACGTCGGTCACGCCAATAGATCAGTTCCTGTGGTCGCCCCATGTCGAGGCGGTAGCGCTGTTGGAGAAACCGCGCAAACGGCGCTAACTTGAAACGGGCGAGTTTTGCGCCTATTTTGACACCGATGCGTCATTTCATGGAAGGATCATGCTCATGGTCGCGACCACGCTCAATATGACTGCGGCCCGTTTCGGTGATGAACCGGCTCCTTTCCTGTCGGCGCGCCGCGTTGCCGAGACGCTTGGCGTGAACCTGTCGGAACTAGCGGACCTCGTAGGCGTCGCGCGCAACACGCTGGCGGCCCGCGTCGGCGGGCGAAAGGTCGATGCTGCGCTCAGCCCGGTCGTGCGCATTGTCGCGATGGCCGGCGAGATGGCGGGCAACGAGCAGCGTGCGGCGATCTGGTTCAAGCATCAGCCCATCCCCGGCTGGGCTGGCAAGACAGCCTACGATCTCGTCCGCGAGGGCAAGGCCGACAAGGTTCTCGCCTATCTGGAGGCCGTGCGTTCCGGCGTTTATGCCTGAACAGTCTGCCGCGGCTCCCCTCGCGCTCTGGCGCGCCTATGTTCCCCGCTGGGCGCATCTGCCTTTGTCGGGGGAGGGCGCGGCGCGCTTTGGCGGACGCTGGAACCCGGTCGGCGTGCCGACGATCTACGCTGCGCGCGAGCTTTCGACGGCATGGGCTGAATACAATCAGGGCTTTGTCCAGCATCCCGCCCTGATCGCCCGTATGGAACTGTCCGGCGCGCGCCTTGCTGACCTTACGGATAGCGAAACGCTGGAGACGCTACGCGTCCACGCGGACATCCACCGCTGCGAGTGGCGCGATGCGATGGACCGGGGTCGTGTCCCCGAAACGCACAGGTTGCGAAAGCGCCTTCTGGCAGAAGGCTTTGACGGCGTGGTCTATCCGTCCTTCATGTCACCCGGCGGCACTTGCGTCGCGCTCTGGCGATGGAACGGCAGCGGCAGCCCGCGCCTCGAGGTCATCGACCCGGACAATCGCCTTCCGAAATCGCCGGCGTCGTGGCTATAGCGGCAGCGAGGTGCTCAGACTTCGGATTTTAGCGCCGGTTCGATCGTGTAGCTCATGCCTGCGATCAGGCTATAGAGCTTGCGGTCGCGAGATACAGGCCACCATTCGTAGAGCAGCAGTTCCATCGGGTGCCAGAGCGCAACCCATCCCGCGATGACGAAGCCTTCTGACACAAGGTTCCTGATGAGGTCCGGCAGGATCGTCGTCTGTCCCGCTATGGCGGAGACAATCATGCAGGCCAGCATGAACAGAAGGCCCTTGCCGAGGGCGCGGATGCCGTCTTTGCGGATGGCCGTGAGTTGTTCGCCGTGGCGTTCGTCCTGGTAGCGACCCAGGTCTGCGAGCGCGGCGTCGATTCGGCGCTTTGTCTCGCCATCGGGCATTTCATCGAGCAGCAGCCGCGACTGGATTGCAGAGAGCCGTCTCGTGTTTTGCGCCCGCAGCCGGTCCAGAACGCGCTCGACCCCGGAACGATCTTCAAAGCGCCCGTCGAGCGGACTTACTTCTGGCGGGACGAGCAATTCCTCCAGCCTTGCGAGATGGAGTTCGAGCGTCAGGCTGTCCTTCCGCGTCATGGTCACGACAGGTGCCCCCAAGCGCCTACGATTCTGTAAATCGAATCGGTTCCATCCGGCAGAACCGTCACCTGTAAAGCTGGCACGATCTTCCCCGCGGGTCCATGCCAGTAACGAGAGAGCAACACTTCCCCAGGTGGATCACGGCCCAGCTTTGCGGGAGGCCGCCTTGCCTATACCCGCGTGCCGCCCAGTGTCATCTGGTTCATGCGCAGATGGGGTTGGCCGACGCCCACCGGCACGCCTTGCCCGGCCTTGCCGCACATGCCGATGCCGTTGTCGAGCTTCAGGTCGTTGCCCACCATGCTGACGCGATGCATGGCGTCCGGCCCGTTGCCGATCAGCATCGCGCCCTTGATGGGCTGTGTCACCTTGCCGTCTTCGATCATGTAGGCCTCCGTGCAACCGAACACGAACTTGCCCGAGGTGATATCGACCTGCCCGCCGCCAAAGGAGACAGCGTAGACGCCTTTCTTCACCGACGCGATGATTTCCTCCGGCGTATGAGGACCCTCGGTCATGTAGGTGTTCGTCATGCGCGGCATGGGCTGGTGGGCATAGCTCTCGCGCCGTCCGTTGCCGGTTGGCTTCACCCCCATGAGACGCGCATTCTGCCTATCCTGCATGTAGCCGACGAGCTTGCCGTCATCGATGAGCACGGTCCGGTTGGTCGGCGTGCCTTCGTCGTCGATGGTGAGCGAGCCGCGCCGTTCCGAGATCGTGCCGTCATCGACAACGGTTACGCCCTTCGCGGCTACCTGCTGTCCCATCAGTCCGGCGAAGGCGGAGGTCTTCTTGCGATTGAAATCGCCTTCCAGGCCGTGGCCCACCGCTTCGTGCAGCATGACGCCCGGCCAGCCCGACGAAAGCACGATGTCGAACGTCCCGGCAGGCGCAGGGATGGCCTTCAGGTTCACGAGAGCCTGCCTCAACGCCTCATCGGCAGCATGCTTCCAACTGCCCTCCGCCACGAATTCGCCGAAGCCCTTGCGGCCTCCCGCTCCGTAGGAGCCGCTCTCCTGCCGCTCGCCTTCGCCAACCACGACCGAAACGTTCATTCGAACCAGCGGGCGGATGTCGCGCACAATCTGGCCGTCGCCGCGTATGATCTCGACATGTTGCCACGAAGCGGCAAGCGATGCGGTAACCTGCCTGACACGTTGGTCGGCATTGCGCACATAGGCGTCGATCTCGGTCAGGAGTTTCGCCTTTTCCTCGAAGGAGGGCGCACCGATCGGATTCTCGTCTCCATACAAATGTCGGTTGGTGCGGGGAGGGGCGTCGGCCAGCGTGCCGGAATAACCGGTCTTCACCGCCGACGCCGCGTCAGAGGCACGCAGGAGCGCAGCCTCCGAAAGCTCGCTTGCGTGCGCGTAGCCGGCCGCTTCGCCCGCCACGGCGCGGAGGCCGAAACCCTGGTCTGTGCTGTAGTTGGCGGTCTTCAGCCTCCCGTTGTCGAACATCAGCGCCTCGCTCTCGCTGCTTTCGAGATAGAGCTCGCCGTCGTCCGCGCCGTGAACCGCGTCGGCCACGATCTGCTTCAGCCGATCTTCCGAGCAGTCGAAAAGGGAGGTGAGGGATTTTGTCATTGCGGCGGCCTTCGATTGGAATGCTTCCTATCTAGGCGTTTGGCCGCCGGCTATCCAGAGGGACGCCCGGGCGACGTGGCCCGGGCATCCCTTTTGGCGAGATGGTCAGCTACCGCCGCCGAATTCCGACTTGAAGGTTTCGAAGTCGATCTGCATGCCGTTGATCACGGTGCTCCAGTGGCGCGTCATGGCCGCCATCGTGACCGCTTCTGCGATTTCGGCTTCCGAAGCGCCGTGCTGCTTGGCCGTCTCAGTGTCCAGCCAGATACAGTAGCGACACGGTATCTGGGCTGCGACCGCCACGCTGATGAGCGCCTTGGTCTTCGGATCGAGCGCGGTCTTGTCCGACATCTCGAAGTTCTTCGTGACCTCCCACATGCCGGCGATTGCGCTCTTTGGGTAGGCCTTCATGAAGCCTGGAACGACTCCGAAGGCCGCCTCGATCTCCTTGTAGGTATTCTCGACGGCCATGGGCTCTTCCGCGCCGGCCTGGGAGACGAGGGCTGCTGCGAGCATCGCAGTGGCGGCAAGTGTTCTTGCATGTTTCATGTTCACGATCCTTCTCGAAGGCTGTGGGGGGACGATCGCCGCGCGGCCTTCGCGCGTGGCGACGTACCGGGCAGGACTTGCCCGGAATCCGGGGAAGTGGAATCGGGGAAACCCTATCTGGAGAAGCCGCCTAGAACGGCAGAAAGCTCGTTCCATCAGGGCCTTCGGGAGCGCGCCGCAGCCCGATGTCCCGCAGAAGGTGGTTCGACATGCCGATGTCGTACCGCTGGCCGCCTGAATCATTCGTCCGGCTCAGGATGCCCCCGAGGCGCAGAAACAGGGGGACCGGAGGCAAGTAAATTCGCGTTTTCATGACCCAATCCAGTACGTGCAGTGCACGTCGTTCGTGTGTTTCAGGCTTGTCGTGTGTCGACAGGCCCGGAAGATGGGCTGAAGATGCTTTTTTGCCGGGATTGAAACTAGCCGGCTTGTGGTCCTGCTCCAGGCAGCACAAAGAAAACCTTTTCGATCAGTGATTTATTGCTTCGTGTAACGAACGCGTTTCTGGCCGACACTTGTTTGATACCGCGAAACTGTACCTGAAGTATCGAATTGACGACGGAGGAGTCCGGCATGAGACGAGGTGCGGAAACGCGCGAGAAAATCTTGGAAATCGCCAAGGCTGCCGTTCTGGCGAAGGGCTTCAATGCAACCTCTATTGAAGAGATCATTGCCGAAGCGGGCATCACCAAAAGCGGTTTTTTCTACCACTTCCGTGACAAGAACGAGTTGGCGCGGGCGCTGGTGCACCGTTTCCGGGAGCAGGTCGAAGACGCGCTGGACAATACCTTCGGACGGGGGGGCGAACTGACGGACGATCCGCTTCAGGCATTTCTGATTGGCCTCAAGCTCTTCGCGGAACTGGTGGCCGAAGACCATCGTGACGGCTCGGGATGCATTATCGCCAGCATCTGTTACCAGGAACGGCTATTCGACCGCGAGGTCATGGCCTCCATCCGGGACTTTGCCGGATCATGGAGCCAGAGATTTGAGGGCTATCTGGGCGAGGTTGCAAAACAGTACGAGCTCGCGCCAGGTGTCGACCTCGAAGACCTTTCCGACATGCTCGCCTGCGTCATCGACGGTGCGATTGTCATGGCCAGGGTCCGGCAGGAGCACAAATGCATCGAACGCCAGATCCTGGCATATCGCGCGCAGGTTCGTCTGGCATTCCCGAAACCAAGGCGTTTGGCCCAGCAAGGGTCAACGTCGACCAATCTTGCCGCCTAGTCTCTTGACGCCCGGTGACGTCAGGGCAGGGCGTCGAAAGCTTCGCTGAAGCCGGCCAGGTCGACCGGGATGCCAATGCCTTCTTCCGGCGTAGCAAAGACGATGAAGGTCGCCTCCTTCCCGGATTTCAGCGTATCGATCAGCTGTTGTTCGAGGATCACCTCGGCGTAGCAGCCGTCGCTGAAACATTGCTTGAAATAGGCCCGGCCATTGTCCTTCTTGTCGATGTAGAGGCCGAGGCCCGTCGGTAGCAACACGCCCAGAGGCGCCAGAACCCGCATGATTTCGGCCTTGCGATCGGCGGTCTTGAGGATGACCACGGACAGTCCGAGGTCGGCGCGATCCTCGGCCACCACATTCTGCATCATGATGCACTGCTCGGCACTCGCGCCGGCGGGCGTGTCACATATTATGGACCATGAGCCATGCGTGGCGCGAACCTGGCCGTTCTGCTGAGCGTTTGCTGGCAGAGCCAGGGCCGCGAGCGCAATCGCGCATGTGGCCCCCGCGACGGACTTGGCAAACCTCGATCTCATGACGACTCCATAACGAATCACGCGCACGATATATACCGGCGCATCCGCATTTTAGCAGGATGATCATGCCCTGCCCGACGGCGGACGGCAGCTTTTGGCGCTTTTCCAGTGAAAATTGGTCTGAAATGCGACGCGCGGCGCTGCAAGGCCCCGCACTGTCTCGCCCGCGGCCGGTTTTGGACCGTTCAGGCGCCGTTTTCAGGAAAGAGCAAAATGCCGCATGGTTTGCTCCGCTCCTTTCTTGCGATAGGAAAGAGAGTATGGTTTGAACCGGCAATGGTATCCAGCAGGATTCCCGTGATGGACCAGTCGCGATCTGGTCGGGGATCTGCCAATGCTCAGGTGGGAGACGAACGGTTCCATGAGAAGACTTCTTTCTATGGCAGGCGCTGGTATCGCGCTCCTCGCGGGCAGCGCAGCTTGGGCCGACCAGCCGGTTGACTGGCAGACGCGCTTCCAGGCGCCTGCCACGGACATCATGGCGCAGATCGAGTGGTTCGAGGTCTACACGCTCTGGTTCATCATACCGATCACCATACTTGTTCTGCTGCTGCTGGCATGGTGCATCGTAAGGTACCGGGCAAGCGTGAACCCAACGCCCTCGCGTACCAGTCACAACACGTTGATCGAGGTCATCTGGACCGTTGGTCCGGTCGTCATCCTGCTCGCGCTGGCTGTGCCCTCCTTCCAATTGCTGACCGCGCAGTACACGCCTGACGAGGAAGCCAAGATCACGATCAAGGCGACCGCCAACCAGTGGAATTGGGACTACGAGTACCAGCTCGAGGAGCCGCTGACCTTCAACGCCTCGATGCTGCAGGAAGACCAGCGGGCTGAGGCCGGCAAGGAAGACAGGGCGGTCTATCCGCGACTTCTGGCGGTCGATAACGAGGTTGTTGTTCCGGTAAACACGATGGTGCGCGTTCTGGTCACCGCGTCGGACGTCATCCATGCCTTTGCGATGCCGGCCTTCGGCATCAAGACTGACGCTGTTCCCGGCCGCATCAACGAAGTCTGGTTCAGGGCCAACAAGGAAGGCCTCTACTACGGGCAGTGCTCCGAGCTTTGCGGCAAGGATCATGCCTTCATGCCGATCGCCATTCGCGTGGTGAACGACGAACAATATTCGACGTGGCTGGCTGCGGCCCGCACCGATATCGGCGGCGCCAACAGGGCGCTCATGGCCGAGGTCGAGGCGGCGAAGGCGGTTACGGTCGCCGGCAACTGACAATTGACCGGCATCAAGTAAGGGACGGGACCATGGCAGGCGCGACAACCCACCATCAGGACGACCATCACGAGCACAAGCCGTCGGGCTGGGTTCGGTGGGTCTATTCGACCAACCACAAGGACATCGGCACGCTTTACCTGATCTTCGCGATCATCGCGGGCATCATCGGCGGCGGCCTGTCGGTCGTGATGCGCATGGAGCTTCAGGAGCCCGGCATCCAGATATTCACCGGCCTTGCCCAGATGGTTTACGGGTATGACGGCGATGCTGCCCTTGATGGCGGCAAGCAGATGTTCAACGTCTTCACCACCGGCCACGCCCTGATCATGATCTTCTTCATGGTGATGCCGGCGCTGATCGGCGGCTTCGCCAACTGGATGGTCCCGATCATGATCGGTGCGCCCGACATGGCGTTCCCGCGCATGAACAACATCTCCTTCTGGCTGCTGCCGCCGGCCTTCCTGCTTCTTTTGATTTCGATCTTCATGCCCGGCCCGGCCGGAAGCTATGGTGTCGGCGGTGGCTGGACACTCTATCCGCCGTTGTCTACCTCAGGCACACCGGGGCCTGCGGTCGATTTCGCGATCCTTTCGTTGCACATAGCGGGCGCTTCCTCGATCCTTGGTGCGATCAACTTCATCACCACCATCTTCAACATGCGCGCTCCGGGCATGACGCTGCACAAGATGCCGCTCTTCGCATGGTCCGTGCTGATCACCGCGTTCCTGCTTCTCCTTTCGCTTCCTGTTCTGGCCGGGGGCATCACCATGCTGCTCACCGACCGCAATTTCGGCACGACCTTCTTCGCGCCGGACGGTGGTGGTGATCCGATCCTCTTCCAGCACCTCTTCTGGTTCTTCGGCCATCCCGAGGTCTACATCCTGATCCTGCCGGGCTTCGGCATCGTCAGCCATATCGTGTCGACCTTCTCGCGCAAGCCGATCTTCGGCTATCTCGGCATGGCCTACGCTATGGTGGCCATCGGCGTGGTGGGCTTCATCGTGTGGGCGCATCACATGTACACGACCGGCCTGTCGCTCGACACGCAGCGCTACTTCGTGTTCGCCACCATGGTCATCGCGGTTCCGACCGGCGTGAAGATATTCTCATGGATAGCCACCATGTGGGGCGGGTCGATCTCCATGCGCACGCCGATGCTGTGGGCAATCGGCTTCATCTTCCTGTTCACGGTGGGCGGTGTCACCGGCGTCCAGCTCGCCAATGCGGGCCTCGACCGGTCGCTGCACGACACCTACTATGTCGTGGCCCACTTCCACTACGTCCTGTCGCTGGGCGCGGTCTTCGCCATCTTCGCGGCGTGGTACTACTGGTTCCCCAAGATGTTCGGCTACATGTACTCGCCCTTCATCGCGCGCACCCACTTCTGGGTCACGTTCATCGGCGTGAACCTGATCTTCTTCCCGCAGCACTTCCTTGGTCTGGCCGGCATGCCCCGCCGATACATCGACTATCCCGATGCTTATGCGGGCTGGAACATGGTTTCGTCCTGGGGCTCCTATATGTCGGCCGTGGGCGTCGTCATCTTCCTCTATGGCGTGTTCGAGGCCTTCTCCAAGAAGCGCGTCGCAGGTGCAAATCCTTGGGGCGAGGGTGCAACGACGCTGGAATGGCAGCTGTCGTCGCCGCCGCCATATCACCAGTGGGAACAACTGCCCAAGGTCAAGTAGGCCTGTTCCAATGTCGATGCCGCCGTCACCGGCGGCATCGGGCCAAACGGACGCATTTTACGCATGGCCCCCCGTTGAGCATTTTGTCCCGGCGGGCTTCGGACTGAAAGTAGACGCAAGTCGATATGAGCCTTTTGGAAAAGACCGTAGGGGACGAGGCCGGCCTGTCCGAGGCAATGGCCGCCGACTACCTCGAACTGATGAAGCCGAGGGTGATGTCGCTTGTCGTCTTCACGGCTTTCGTTGGCATGGTTGCGGCTCCGGTCGCCCTCAACCCGGTTATCGCCACGATATCGATCCTCTGCATCGCCATCGGCGCGGGCGCTTCCGGCGCGCTCAACATGTGGTACGACGCGGATATCGACGCCGTGATGGGCCGAACGGCATCGCGACCGGTACCGAGCGGCCGGGTTTTGCCGGAACAGGCGCTGGTCTTTGGACTCGTGCTGTCTGCTCTATCGGTCATGACGCTCGGTGTCTTCGTCAACTGGCTGGCCGGCGGCTTGCTTGCCTTCACCATCTTCTTCTATGCCGTGATCTACACGATGTGGCTGAAGCGCTGGACCCCACAGAACATCGTCATCGGCGGTGCGGCGGGCTCCTTCCCTCCCATGATCGGCTGGGCGGCCGCCACTGGCGCGATCAGCCTGGAAAGCATCATTCTTTTCCTCATCATCTTCCTCTGGACGCCGCCTCATTTCTGGGCATTGGCGCTGTTCAAGTCGGGTGACTATGCGCGAGCCGGCATACCTATGATGCCGAACGTTGCAGGCGAAGCATCGACCCGCCGGCAGATATTCGCCTATTCGCTGGTGGTCGCGGTGGTTGGCATCCTGCCCTGGGTGCTGGGTTATTCCGGCGTGGTCTACGGCGTCTTGTCGACTGCGCTGGGCGTTGGTTTCGTCTGGTACGCCTGGCAGGTTCTGCGCATGCATGACGAAGATCGCGCGATGCGCCCTGCGAAGGCCTTGTTCGGTTATTCGGTGATCTATCTCTTCGCGATTTTCGCGATCTACCTGGCTGATGCCGTGGTGGAACGCCTGGGCCTCTTCCCGTTGCTGGCGGGAGGCGTGGTGTGAGCGTGATGGATATAGAGACCTTCAAGCCAACCGAAGCCCAGCAAAAGGCGCGCCGCAGCCGCAACATCGCCATTGCGCTGGCGCTCGCCGCATTCGTGGTCCTGGTCTATGTCGTTTCGCTGGCCAAGCTCGGCTCCGCCGTCTTCGAACGGACGCTGTAGGGGCGGATCGATGACAGCGCACGATATCGACCAGAAGAAGAGAAATTCGAACCGGCGGGTGGCGGCGATATGCGTCGCCTTCTTCGCCGGCATGGTTGGCATGTCATATGCGGCGGTGCCGCTTTACGCCATGTTCTGCCAGGTCACGGGCTATGGCGGAACGACCCAGCGCGTCGAGCAATATTCCGACCGCGTGCTCGATCAGGAAATCACGGTGCGCTTCGACGCCAATGTGGCGGGCGGACTGCCCTGGGATTTCAAACCGGTCGCCCGCTCTATCACGATGAAGATCGGAGAGACGGCGCAGGCGCATTACACCGCCACCAATCTCTTTGCGACGCCGACCGGAGGCCGCTCTACCTTCAACGTCACGCCGGAGCTTGCTGGCGCCTATTTCAACAAGGTCGAGTGCTTCTGCTTCACGGACACCACCTTGAAGAAGGGCGAGACGCTCGATATGCCGGTCGTCTTCTTTGTCGATCCGGACATCGTGAACGTGCCTGAACTGAAGAATCTGAAGACCATAACCCTGTCCTACACCTTCTTCCCCATAGAGGTGGAAAAGCCGGTGGCGGCAGCGCCACAGGCCGGTTCGGGTGCAAACGAAACGACCGACGAAAATCTCGGGGGATGATATGGCCGACGCTCACGCAAAGAACCACGATTACCACATCATCGATCCGAGCCCCTGGCCCTTCCTGGGTTCGATCGGCGCGCTCGTCATGGCCATCGGCGGCATCGGCTGGATGCAGGATATCAAGGGCAACGAGTTCCATCTTCTTGGCCTGAACCTGGCGACGCCGTGGCTGTTCTTCATAGGTCTGGCGATTGTCCTGTACGTGATGTTCGGCTGGTGGTCGGACACAATACGCGAGGGCCACGAAGGGCATCACACGCGCGTCGTTTCGCTGCACATGCGCTACGGCATGATCATGTTCATCGCCTCGGAGGTGATGTTCTTCGTCGCGTGGTTCTGGGCGTTCTTCGATGCCAGCCTGTTCCCGGGCGAGGCGGCGCAGGTCGCGCGCGCCGAATACACCGGTGGAGTATGGCCCCCCAAGGGCATCGAGGTCATCAATCCGTTCCACCTGCCGCTCTACAACACCATCATCCTGCTGCTTTCCGGTACGACCGTGACCTGGGCGCATCACGCGTTGCTGCACAACGACCGCAAGGGGCTCGTCAACGGCCTGGCGCTGACGGTCGGGCTGGGCGTTTTGTTCTCCTTCGTGCAGGCCTACGAATATATCCACGCGCCGTTCAACTTCCACGACTCCATCTATGGCGCGACATTCTTCATGGCGACGGGCTTCCACGGCTTCCACGTCCTGATCGGCACGATCTTCCTGATCGTGTGCCTGATTCGCGCCATCGGCGGTGATTTCACGCCGAAGGCCCATTTCGGCTTCGAGGCGGCAGCCTGGTACTGGCATTTCGTCGACGTGGTCTGGCTGTTCCTGTTTGCCTCGATCTACGTCTGGGGTTCGATTGGCGCGCCTATCGCCGCGCACTGATCGGACAGTTCTGACGATCTGATATGAAAGGTCGGACGCAGGGCATGCGTCCGACCTTTTTTCTGTCGCGATGACCTGCATAATCGGCGCAGGGAAAGGGCGGCGGCCAAGGGTATGGCAGAATTGGGGTGATGGCAGAAAACGATAACAAGGGGATGTTCCCGCCGGTTGAACCGATCATGGCGGGGTTGAAGGGCTGTTGTCCGCGATGTGGCAAGGGCCGCCTTTTCAGTGGTCTGTTGAAGGTCGCGCCCAGTTGCGAGACGTGCGGCCTGGACTATTCCTTCGCGGATGCCGGTGACGGACCAGCCGTTTTCGTCATCCTCATCATCGGCTTCATCGTGGTCGGTCTTGCGCTCTGGATGGAGGTGACCGCAAATCCTCCGCTGTGGCTGCATTTCCTGCTCTGGATTCCCCTCACTCTGATCCTGTCCCTTGGCGCGCTCCGGCTTATCAAGGGGGTGCTCATCACGCTCCAGTATTCAAACAAGGCCGCCGAGGGCCGGCTTGACCGATGAGGGATGAGGCGGCGCCCGCGTCCGCGCGCTTTCCCTGGGCTGCGCTGCTTTCTGGCCTTGTGGCATTGTGCATCCTGCTGGCGCTCGGCACCTGGCAGGTCCAGCGCCTGCACTGGAAAGAGGCTCTGCTCGCAGACATAGACGCGCGCACCCATGCCGCGCCGCTGTCCTTCGGCGAAGTTGAGCGGCTTTACGAGACCACTGGCGACGTGGACTATATCCCGGTCACGACGTCCGGCCGGTTCCATCATGCGGGCGAACGGCATTTCCTGGCCACGTGGAACGGGCAGTCCGGCTTCTACGTCTACACCCCCTTCGAGCTCGACGAAGGCGGGATCGTCTTCATAAACCGGGGTTTTGTTCCCTATGACAGGAAGGCTCGATCCACGCGTGCGGAGGGACAGGTGGAAGGGGAAGTGACCATCAGCGGCCTTGCGCGCAACCCCCTGACGGGCAAGCCGTCGTGGATCCTGCCGAACAACGATCCCGACAAGAACGTTTTCTACTGGAAGGATCGAGATGCCATGGCGCGAAGCGCCGGGCTGCGATCGGCCGTCCGCATATTCCCCTTCTTCATCGATGCCGATGCGACGCCCAATCCCGGCGGGTTGCCGGTTGGTGGCGTTACCATGATCAGCCTGCCCAACAGTCACCTGCAATATGCGCTGACATGGTATGGTCTGGCCGTTGCGCTGGTCGGCGTGATGGGCCTCTGGTTCTGGAACCGGCGCAGCAGCTGAAGTCTCGACCTTGAGCGACCCGGTCGCGTCTTGGTCTTCACCGCAGGCGCAATTTCACCGGTGCCCTTGACATGCCATACCACCCGACGCCATGTCGGGAACATGCTCGACCGCACCATAAAACCACCCCTGACGATCCGGCTTTGCCAGCCGCGTGGCTTCTGTGCCGGCGTTGATCGCGCGATCCAGATCGTCGTTCTGGCGCTCAAAAAGTATGGGGCGCCGGTCTATGTCAGGCACGAGATCGTGCACAATCGCTATGTGGTCGAAGGCCTGCAGAACCTCGGTGCCGTCTTCATTGAGGAACTGAACGAAATTCCGCCGGAACATCACTCCAGTCCCGTCGTCTTTTCCGCCCATGGGGTGCCGAAGTCCGTGCCTGCCGACGCGCAGGCACGCAACCTGTTCTATCTGGACGCGACCTGTCCGCTGGTTTCAAAGGTGCACAAGCAGGCGATGCGTCATCAGCGGCTCGGCCGGCATGTTGTTCTGATCGGACATGCGGGCCATCCGGAAGTCATTGGCACGATGGGTCAGTTGCCCGAGGGTGCGGTAACCCTGATCGAAAGCGAAGAGGACGTTCGTAGCTTCGAGCCTGCCGATCCGGCAGCGCTGGGCTTCGTCACGCAGACCACCCTGTCCGTCGAGGACACCGCAGGGGTCATCCGCGCTTTGCAGGAGAAGTTCCCACTTATTCAGGCCGCGGCTGCCGAATCCATCTGCTATGCCACGACGAACCGGCAGGAGGCGGTCAAGGAGACCGCGGCGGGCGCCGATCTGTTCCTTGTCGTAGGTGCGCCCAACTCGTCGAACTCAAGGCGACTGGTCGAGGTTGCGGAGCGGGCCGGTGCCAGGACGTCGCTTCTGGTCCAGCGCGCGTCCGACATTCCGTGGAACGAGATTGGAGAGATCACAACGCTCGGCCTGTCGGCCGGCGCATCGGCGCCTGAAATCATCGTGGACGAGATCATCGATGCCTTCCGTGATCGCTTCGAGGTCACGGTCGACCTCGCAATAACCGCAACCGAAACGGAAAACTTCCCCGTGATGCGCACCCTGCGCGACGTCGAACTCACCCGGGCCGATATGGCCTTCGTCAACGGCTGATCGCATGGCAGTCTACACCGACGTTTCGGAAGGCGAGCTGGAAACGTTCCTGCGTGATTATCCCGCGGGAAAGCTGCTTTCCTACAAGGGCATCGCTGAGGGTTCGGAGAACTCGAACTTCCTCCTGCATACCTCGGAAGGCTCGTTCATCCTGACGCTCTATGAAAAGCGCGTTGATACGGCCGACCTGCCATTCTTCCTGGGGCTGATGCACCACCTGGCGGGCAAGGGCATATCCTGTCCGCTGCCGGTAGAGCGTTCCGATGGCGAATTGTGTGGCACGCTTGCCGGCCGGCCGGCAGCGCTCATCACTTTCCTCGAAGGAATGTGGATGCGCAGGCCATCCGTTGCGCATTGCCGGGAAGTCGGAAAGGCGCTTGCCGCGCTGCATCTTGCCGGATCGGATTTTTCCCTGTCGCGGCCGAATGCGCTGGCCATCGATGGCTGGCACAAGCTCTGGGCTGCGTCGCGAGACCGTGCGGACGAGGTGGAGAAGGGGCTGTCGGAGGAGGTCGATGCAGACTTCGCGGCGATAGACGCCAACTGGCCTAAGGAGCTGCCTTGCGGGGTGATCCACGCCGATCTCTTTCCTGACAATGTCTTCTTTCTGGGCGACAAGCTCTCCGGCCTGATCGACTTCTATTTCGCCTGCAACGATTTCTATGCCTACGATGTCGCCACCTGCCTCAACGCCTGGTGTTTCGAGAAGGACTTCTCCTTCAACCTGACAAAGGGCAGGGCGCTCTTGTCGGGCTATCAGTCGGTGCGGCCGCTGTCAGACGGTGAAAAGGTTGCCATGCCGCTGCTGGCGCGTGGGTCCGCGCTTCGGTTCATGCTGACACGCCTCTATGACTGGCTGACCATCCCCGATGGTGCTCTGGTCCAGAAGCGCGACCCGCTCGAATATGTCCGCCGCCTGCGCTTCCACCGTGCGGTCACCTCGCCCTCGGAGTACGGGCTCGAATGAAGAAGGTCGAGATTTTCACCGACGGCGCATGCTCGGGCAATCCCGGCCCGGGGGGCTGGGGCGCGATCCTGCGGTTCAACGGCACGACGAGGGAACTGTCCGGCGGCGAGCCTGTAACGACCAACAATCGAATGGAGCTTCTGGCTGCGATCTCGGCGCTCAATGCCCTGAAGGAACCGTGCGAGGTGTCGCTTCACACGGATAGCAAATATGTCATGGACGGCATATCCAGCTGGATTCACGGCTGGAAGCGCAATGGCTGGAAAACGGCCGACAAGAAGCCGGTCAAGAACGGGGAGCTGTGGCAGCAACTGGACGAGGCAAACCGGCGCCACAAGGTGACATGGCAGTGGGTCAAGGGGCACGCCGGCCATGCCGAAAACGAACGCGCCGACGAGCTCGCGCGAGAGGGAATGGCTCCGTTCAAGAAGCCGGGTTCAGGCCCGTCCCCCGCGTCAACCGGGGCCGCGTCAAAGCCTCCGGCAAGCAAAAGGCCGGCGAAGCCGAGGCCGCGCCGGTCCACGCAAAGCTATTGAAGCAGGCTGGACTCAGAGCTCGTCGAGGATCGCCGACGCGCCGGAACCGCTGACACCTGCCTGCGCCTCGACATTGATGGTCTTGACGACGCCGTCCTCGGCAATCAGCGCGAAGCGCTTGTTGCGCAGCCCCATGCCGTTCTGGCTGAGATCGAGATCGAGGCCTGTCGCCTTTGCAAAATCGCCGCTGCCGTCCGCGAGAAAGAGGATCTTGCCCTCGCCGCCGGTGAAGCGCGCCCAGGCTCCCATCACAAACGCGTCATTGGTGGCGACCACCGCGATGGTGTCCACGCCGCGCGCCTTGATGGCTTCGAAATTTTCAAGGTAGCCGGGCAGGTGGTTGTTGGAGCAGGTAGGCGTAAAGGCACCGGGAACCCCGAACAGGACAACATTCTTGCCGGCGAAGATGTCGGCTGTGGTCAGTTCCTTGGGTCCGTCCTCTGTCATCGTCTTGAAAGTCACGGCGGGCAGCTTTTCGCCAACGGCTATAGTCATGGAAAGTTCTCCGGAAACTCAGTGAGCCAGACAGTTATCGGCTCGCGCGACACTGGGCAACCGCCGTTTCAGATAGAAACCAATCGACTTCAGAAATAAGGAAGCAGCCCGTTCACGGCGCCGGTATCGGTCACCAGCGTGTAGTGGAGGCCGGGCCCGGTTCCGAGCCGGGCTGGCAGGCTGACGGAGGTCTCGAAATAGGTCTTGCCGTCCCTGATTGTCCGCACCGGGGTCGTGAAGCTGTAGCCATCCTCCCCCGCCAGAAACAGTTCGGCGGTGTCGGGATTTCCGGGAAACATCGCCTCAAGCAGGACATTCGTGTCGCCCGGCTTGCTCACCACCTTGACCCCGAATTCGTCACTTGCCGGCTTCGGAATGGCGCTGAAGGCTGCTTCCACCACTGCCTTGTCGCCAGCGTTTTCCGGCCCCTTTCCGGGATCGACCGACAACCTTGCCTGGACGGGAACGCAGATCGCCTCACAGACGCCAAGGAACACATCAGCCGTAATTGGCTGCAAAGCCGCCGCTCCCTTGATCGTGAAGGTCACGGGCAGGCCGAGCGGATAGTCGTATCCCGCCCACTGGAAGTCTCCTTCATCGTGCCGTTGTGGTGCCGGAAAGCTGAGTTCTGCATCCAGGATGTTTGCAGGGACATCGATCATCGGCGGTACGCCGGCGTCGCCGGGGTCTCGCCAGTAGGTTTTCCAGCCAGGCTTGAGCGCTATGTCCAGAGTACCCTTCAAGAGTCCCTGCGCATCCGGTTCTCCGGTTGTCACAAGCCGTATCCGGGCACCCTCCATCTCGAACCACTCGCTGGACGCGGAAAATGCAGCACTCGCTGTCGCGGCAAAAAGGGTGGCCGTAATGATGAGGACGGGCTTCATGGGAGAACTCATGGACCTGTAGATGCGTTGCCGCAACGTGGATTGGCCGGTCATTGGCATCATAATTGCGTGAGCCGGTTGACGTTTTTACGGCAAGCCCCGTCTTTCAAGCGAACGAAAAAGCAGCTACTTTTGCATCATGGACCTTATTCGGCACAAGAAGCACGCCGTCCGGGGGTTCCTGGACGATCAATTCCTCATCGCCATGCCTGGCATGAAGGACGATCGCTTTGCTCGCTCCGTGATTTACATCTGCGCCCACAGCGAAGAGGGCGCGATGGGGCTGATCATCAACCAGGCTCAGCAGATGCAGTTTCCCGACCTTCTCGTGCAGCTCGGCATCATGAACGAGCAGGAGGCTATCCGTCTGCCGCGCAAGGCGCGTGACTTCGTTGTGCGAAACGGCGGGCCGGTCGATCGCAGCCGAGGCTTCGTGCTTCATTCGGGAGATTACACGGTCGAGTCCTCGCTGCCGGTGTCAGACGACATCTGCCTGACCGCGACGGTGGACATGCTGCGCGCCATCTCGGCCGGTCGCGGTCCGCGTCATGCTCTCATGGCGCTCGGCTATTCGGGCTGGGGTGCGGGGCAGCTGGAAACCGAGATTGCGGAAAATGGCTGGCTGACTTGTCCCGCGACAGCGGATCTCATCTTCGATCCGGATATAGATCGCAAATACGACCGCATCCTCGCATCGATCGGGGTCGATCCCGCTCACTTGAGCATGACCGCCGGCCACGCTTGATCGATAGCGCCTTGGCTCAGGCCGGCGCCATCGGATACTGCTCCTTCAACATGCGCAGCACCTGGTCACCCGGGATCGGTGCGCCGAACATGTAGCTCTGCACATATTCGCAGCCCATCTGCCGCAGTTCCAGCGCGTCGTTCTCGTCGGCAACGCCTTCGGCAACGACTGACAGCCCAAGTTCATGCGCCATGTTCACCATGGATTTGAGAAGCACCGCACGCTTCGGCGTGGTGTCGTCGACGAAACTCTTGTCGATCTTGATCGTGTCGAAGGGAAAGCGCGTCAGGTAGGCAAGCGACGAATAGCCGGTGCCGAAGTCGTCGAGTGAAAGACCGATCCCCAATTGCTTGAGTTTGCTGAGCACATGATTGGTCTGCTCGGGGTTGTCCATGACCAGGGACTCGGTCAGCTCAAGCCGGAAGCAACGCGGCTTCAGCCCGGCCCGGGCGATGACCGACCTAACGTCGCTGACGAGGTCCCTGCGGATCAACTGCCTGCTGGAGAGGTTGACTGATACGGAAAGCGGCGCATCGCCAATCTGCTTCTGCCAGTAGGCCAGGTCTTCGGCCGCTCGCTGCATGGCAAACAGCCCGAGCTGGACGATGAGCCCACAGCTCTCCGCCACTGGAATGAAATCCGAAGGCGGTATGGAGCCGCGACGCGGATGGTCCCATCTCAGCAGGGCCTCGAAACCGGCAACGGTGCCGTCCTCGAGGCGCACGATCGGCTGATAGGCGAGCGTGAATTCCTGTCGTTCGGTCGCGCGCCTCAGGTCGGATTCGAGTTGCAGGCGGTCTGTTCCGACAGAGCGGAACGCAGGCCGGAACGGTTCGATACGATCGCCGCCGAAACGCTTTGCCTGATGCATCGCCAGCTCGGCGTCCTTGACCATGTCCTCTGCGGTGTTCTGCGAGTTGGTCCAGGTGATCAGGCCGATGGATGCCGTCAGCACGATTTCCCGCTTCGCGAAATTGATCGGCGCACGGATCGCCTGCTTGATCGCGTCGGCAACTGCCGCGATGCGCGAAGGATCCTGCTCCGAGAGCAGCATCAGGGCGAACTGGTCGCCTGCGA
Source organism: Rhizobiaceae bacterium (assembly GCA_019635775.1). Classification (GTDB taxonomy): domain Bacteria; phylum Pseudomonadota; class Alphaproteobacteria; order Rhizobiales; family Rhizobiaceae; genus Mesorhizobium_K. The sequence continues at coordinate 124,859 of JAHBYU010000012.1, forward strand.
AACGCGACAGGGAATCCTTCGGCTTGAGCAAGCGGTGAAGGCGGCGCGCGATGGTCAGCAGGATTGTGTCGCCCGCCGAAATGCCGAGCCCGTCATTCACCTGCTTGAACCGGTCGATGTCTATGACGAAAACCGTCGGCTGGATCTTGTCCTCCGACCGGGCGACCGAGATGATCGCTTCGAGCCGGTTCATGAACAGTTCCCGGTTGGGCAGGCCGGTCAGGTTGTCATGCACGGCGTCATGCAGAAGCCGCTCCTCGGCCTTCTTCTGCTCTGTGATTTCCACCATCGTTCCGACGCAACGGATGACCTCGCCGTCGGAACCCACGACCGGACGTGCGCGCAACGAGAACCAGTGGTAGTGGCCGTCCGCGCCGCGCAGGCGGAAGCTTTGGCCGACTTTGCCGCGCCGGTGTTCCAATACGACGTCGAGTGTCGTGCGGAACGTGTCGCGATCGTCCGAATGCAGCGCGGGCAGCCATGTGCGGGCAGGGCCGCCGAGGCTGTTGGGAGGAAGGCCGAGTTGCAGGCTGATGTCGGGCTTGGTCACGACGCGGTCGCGCAGCACATCCCAGTCGAAGACGATGTCGCCCGAGCCTACGACGGCAAGCGCCTGCCGTTCCATGTCGCTGAACAGGCCCTGATGCAGCGCGCCGCCGGCAAAGGCATGTTGCATGACGGTGAAGCCGATCAGCAGAATGATCAGGATCAATCCGCCGCCGAGCGCCGGCTGAACCACATCGTTGTCTATGATGCCGGTGATGGCCATCCACGAGCCGGTCAGCCAGATCAGGACCATGACCCAACTGGGAATGAGCATGATCGCGCGGTCATAGCCTCTGAAGCCGAGGAAGACGATCAGACCGATGCCGGTGATGGCCGTCGCTGCAAAGGATAGGCGCGCAATGCCGGCTGCAACCGCCGGATCGATGATCGCGACGCCTGCGATCAGAACCAGGCCGCAAATCCAGACGAAGGCGCCATAGCTGAAATGGCCGTGCCAGCGATTGAGATTGAGATAAGCGAACAGGAAGACGACAAAAGTCGCCGCCAGACCGACCTCCGTGCTGGCGCGCCACATCTGCTCGTTGCCGGGCGAGATTTCGATGATCTTGTTCAGGAAGCCGAAGTCGACGCTGATATAGGCCAGGACCGCCCACGAAAGCGCAGCCGTGGCGGGGAACATGGATGTTCCCTTGACCACGAAAAGAATGGTCAGGAACAGGGCAAGCAGGCCCGCGATCCCGATGACGATGCCGCGATAGAGCGTGTAGGAGTTCACCGAATCCTTGTAGGCCTCCGGATCCCAGAGATAGACCTGCGGCAGGTTCGGCGAAGCAAGTTCCCCGATGAACGTGATGACCGAGCCGGGGTTCAGCGTCACGAGGAAGACGTCGGAATCGGCGCTCGCCTGCCTGTCCAGCGCGAAGCCCTCGCTCGGCGTGATCGCGGCGATGCGGCTGGAGCCGAGATCTGGCCAGAACAGGCCGGAGTTCACCAGCCTGAAATGCGGCGCCACGATCAGCCGGTCGATCTGCTCGTCCGTCGTGTTAGCAAGCGCGAAAACGGCCCAGTCTCCGCTTGAGCGCTCGTCATTCGCCGCGACCTCGATGCGCCTGACGATGCCGTCCGGGCCAGGCGCGGTGGAAACCTGGAAATTCTCGCCCTGGTTCCGATAGATCTGGACGGCGCGCGAGAGGTCCAGCGCGACGTTGTCGCGCGAAATCTTGATGGGCTCGATCGCATAAGCGGCCGCGCTTGCGCAAAGGAGCGTGATTGCCGCCAGGACAAACGCTGCAAGCCGCACTTTGAGCCTATCGATCGCCAAAGAATTCAGTCCCTTGTCCTGGCGGTGCGCGGATCGTCTTCAATCAGCGCGTAGAGGTAATGATCTTGCCAGATTCCGTTTATCTTCAGGTAGGATCGTAACAGCCCTTCGCGCGTGAATCCGGCTTTTTCAAGCACACGAACGGACCTGCGGTTCCCCGGAATACAGGCAGCCTCAATGCGGTGCAACCGCATCGTATCAAAGGCATGGCCTGCAAGGAGTTCAAGCGCTTCGAGCATGTAGCCATGGCCGGCATGTTTTTCGCCGATCCAGTAGCCGATATGACCCGAGCGGGCCACGCCGTGACGGATGTTCCCAAGCGTTACGCCTCCGAGCAGTTGCCCCGACTGGTTTTCGAAAATGAAAAAGGGGAGCGCTGAGCCGCGAGAAAAGTCCTCGCGATAGCGCCTCAGCCTTTCCCGCCAGGCGGAGATGCCAAGCTCGTCTGCTGCCCAGCTTGGCTCCCAGGGTTCGAGAAAGGCGCGGCTTTCCCCGCGGACCTGCATCCATTCGCGGTAGTCGCCCTGGACAGGCAGCCGCAACAGGATGCGTGGTCCCTTCAGCGCCGGGGTGTCGCGGCGGAAGAAGGGAAGCGAGAACATCGAAGATGCCTCGTTGTCAAACCGCCCGGCGGCGCAGGGTCACATCCTGTCCGGGTAAAGAATCGCGAATCGCTTCGTAGGGTGCGAGCTTGCCCACAGGGCCGACGGCGGCAATGGTGGGTGTCGTGCTGAACAGCCGGGAGGATAGGTCGCTCAATCGGTCGATGGTGAGCGCGGAAAGCCGTTCCATCAGTTCTTCCTTGGTGACCGGCCGTCCGAACAGGAGCATCTGGCGCGCGATCTGTGACGCGCGGCTGGAGGCGCTTTCCGCCGACATGATGAGCCCGGCTCTGTATTGTGCCCTGGCACGGTCCAGCTCTTCCTGCGAGATGCTTTCGCCGGCCTTCTGAAGCTCGTCCACGATGACCGGGATCAGCTTGGAGATGTCGCTCTGCCCGGTTGCAGAGTGAACCCCGAAGATGCCGGTGTCTGAAAAGCCCCAGTGAAAGGCATAGACCGAATAGCACAGGCCGCGTTTCTCGCGCACTTCCTGGAACAGCCTCGACGACATGCCCCCGCCAAGGATCATCGAAAGCACCTGCGACGCATAGAAGTCGCGCACATGGTAGGCGCGCCCCTCGAAACCGAGGATGATCTGGGCATCCATCAGGTCGCGGTTTTCCCGGAAGTCGCCGCCGATATACTGCGCATAGGTCGGCACCGTGTCGTTGGCCTTGCTGCGGAAAGTTCCCAGCCGCTTCTCGACCTCGCGCACGAACTGGTCATGCTGTATGTCGCCCGCAGCAACGACGACCATCCGCTCGGCGCCGTACTGCCGGTTGATGAAGTCGTGAATCTGCTGCGACGTGAATGATTTGACCGTCTCCGGCGTTCCGAGGATCGAGCGGCCGATGGTCTGGTGCCTGTAGGCCGTCTCCGTGAACTTGTCGAAGACGACATCGTCAGGCGTGTCATGGGCCGCGCCGATCTCCTGCAGGATGACGTGCTGTTCGCGCTCCAGTTCGGCGGGATCGAACTTCGAGTCGGTCAGGATGTCGGCGAGAATGTCTACCGCCAGGGGCACGTCGTCTGACAGGACGCGTGCATAATAGGAGGTCGTTTCGACGCTGGTGGCGGCATTGATCTCGCCGCCGACATTTTCGATTTCCGAAGCGATCTGGAAGGCGCTTCGGCGCGCCGTGCCCTTGAAGGCCATGTGTTCCAGCAGATGAGCCATGCCATGCTCGTCGTCGCGCTCGTTTCGCGCGCCGGATTTGACCCACACGCCGAGGGCAACGGATTCAGTGCTGGGAAGGGTTTCGGTTGCGACTGTCAGGCCGTTCGACAGACGGCTTACCTCAACACCCATATGGACTTAACTCCCTAACGCGACGCTCTTGCGCGGCGGCTTATGTAATCTTCCATCATTTTAAGGTCGGATGGAAGTACCGTAAACCGTTCCTCTGCACCCATCATTCCCGCCAGCCAGTCGGGCAGGGCGGGGGTTACACCGCAGGCTGCCTGGACCGCGGCCGGGAACTTTGCCGGGTGAGCGGTCGCCAGCACGACCATCGGGGTTTCAGGAGCAGACTTCTCGCTCGCGACATGAAAACCCGTCGCGCTGTGCGGATCGAGCAGGTAGCCGCATTCCTTCAGCGTGGAGCGGATCGTGTCGGCGGCCTGCTGCATGGAGGCCCGCCCCGCATCGAATTCGTGGCGGATTGCTGCCAGGGCATCAGACGCGATTGTAAAGGCTCCCGATTGCTTCAAGCCGTCCATGTAGCGGCGAACCGCCCCGGCGTCTCGGCCGCTGGCCTCGAAAAGCAGCCGCTCGAAGTTGGAGGAGATCTGGATGTCCATGGATGGGGAGGTTGTCTCGACAACGCCTTCCATTCGGTAGTCGCCGGTTTCCAAAGTCCGGGCCAGGATATCGTTGTCGTTGGTGGCGATCACCAGCCGATCGATGGGAAGTCCCATGCGCTTGGCCGCATAACCCGCAAAGATGTCGCCGAAATTGCCCGTGGGCACCGTGAAGGATACGGGCCGGTCCGGGCTGCCCAGCGAAATCGCCGACGAAAAATAGTACACGATCTGCGCCATGATGCGCGCCCAGTTGATCGAGTTCACGCCGGAAAGGCTTACGCGGTCACGAAAGGCATGGTCGTTGAACATGTCCTTCACCAGCGCCTGGCAGTCGTCGAAGTTGCCTTCGACGGCCAGCGCGTGCACGTTCGCTGCTGTCGGGGTCGTCATCTGGCGCTGCTGGACGGGCGACACTTTTCCATGCGGAAACAGGATGAAGATGTCTGTCCGGTCGCGCCCGGCGAACGCCTCGATGGCCGCCCCACCGGTATCGCCGGAGGTTGCGCCAGCGATCGTTGCCCGTTGTCCGCGTTCGGCCAGGACATGATCCATCAACCGGGCGAGAAGCTGCATGGCCACGTCCTTGAAGGCGAGGGTCGGGCCATGAAAAAGCTCAAGCACGAAGGAATTCTGGTCGAGCTGGACGATCGGGCAGACCGCCTTGTGGCGGAAAGTCCCGTAGGCCTCCTTCGTCAGCCTTTCAAAGACGTCTGGAAGCATATCGCCTTCGACAAACGGCATGAGAAGCCTGGCAGCGAGCGCGGGATAGGGCAGGCCGCGCATGGCGCGGATTTCCGCCGGGCTGAATGTCGGCCATTCGTGGGGCAGGTAGAGCCCGCCGTCCCTTGCAAGGCCGGCCAGCAGGGCATCCGAAAATCCGAGGACAGGTGCCTCTCCCCGCGTACTGATGTATCGCATGTCTTTCCCGTTTGGTCGTACTGCACCGAGCCTGACGGCCATCGGTTAATTTTGTTCCCGCGCCGGTTTCGTTTCGCCGTCGCAATTTTGCCGGGTGGTTGGTATAGAGCAGCGGCTATGTGAGAGGGAAGTGGAGTTTTCGATTGGCGAAGGGTCGTTTTTTGCCGGGTTTCGCTGTTTTGGGTTGTGCGATGGCTCTCGCGGCCTGCCAATCCGGCGATTCTGGCGGTGGCAGCGGCAATATGCTGGGTTTCGGCGGCGCAAAAGAGCCGAAGCCGCCTGAAGAGGGCAAGGTTCTCGCCAGCGAGTTGACGGCCTATTGCCCCCGCGTCATCGTGAAGGAGGCGGAGAGCACGATCAACCGCTACGCAAAGGGCGGTGAAGGGGATCCGGCGAAGCTTTCCTGGCAGGCGTCCATCTCGGAATCGACACGCAGTTGCAGCCGGCAGACCGGCATGCTGCAGATGAACGTCGCTGTGGCCGGCCGCGTCGTTCCGGGCCCGGCCGGTGCATCCGGAACGGTCACCCTGCCTGTCAAGGTGACCGTGATGCAAGGCGACGGGACGGCGCTCTACACGCAGACGTTCAACCAGCAGGTTACCCTGGCAGGAACCCAGGCTCAGCAGTTCCTCCTGAGCGATCAGAATGTCGTGGTGCCGATACCGGCTGACAACACCTTGCAGGTCTTTGCGGGGTTCGACACGGGAACGTCGAAGAAGAAGCAGAGCGAAGAGCTTTTCTAGAGGTCGATTCTTTACTGTTGCGTTGCTGACTGCGGGGTCTGAGCCGACCGCCATTTCCTTCTGTTGCGTTTAAGTGCACTGGCCTATTGCAATTCCTCTTTCATCGTGTGAGGCAGGCTTGGGGGTTGTATGAGGTTGTGCGTTTGGGTTCGCCCGGCGGCTGCGATCCGAGCAGGAGAACGCAAGAGGAATGATGCTGCGTAGACTGCCAGGGCAGATTGCCTTTTTTTGCGTTCGCAAGATTGCCAAGTTCTACTTCCACTATCTGAGAATTGCCGCGACATATCTCCTGCGTTTGCGGGGAAAAAGATCGTTCATAGTGGAACGGCTGGAAGGCGAGCGCTCGTTTGAGAGTGGCTACTACGCCGTGTTTATTATCTGGCAGCCCGGTGGTCTTCCCTGGTATGTGAGGAATGCTCTCGAGGCTTTTGCCGCTGCGAAAGTAAATGTCGTGGCCGTGGTCAACCATACGTTGACCGACGAGATGCGCGCAGAGCTCGTTCGATCGACCAGATATGTCCTTGTCCGCGACAATACCGGTTTCGACTTTGGCGGCTACCAGGACGGAACAGCCTTCATTCGAGCCAGTTTTCCCTATGAGCGGCTGATCTACGTCAATGATAGCGTCTACTTTTTCCGCGATGGGCTGGAAAATCTCTTCACACGTCTGGCGACGTCAAAAGCCGATGTCTGCACGGCCTTCGAAAACTGGGAATTCAGCTATCACGTGCAGTCATTCTGCTTCTCCGTTTCACGGCATCTGATGGACACGCCTGATGTGAGAGCTTTCTGGCTGAATTACCTGCCGGTCAGTTCAAGACTTTGGGCTATCCACAAGGGGGAAATCGGCCTGTCTGCAGCCATTGCTCCAAATGCAAGGTCGTTCGACGTGGTGTACACGCCGAATTCGATTCGCTCGGCAGTGACCGAGTTGGCCAAAACCGATGTCGACGTGCTCAACACCTACCTTCCGGTACGGATTCGAATCCCTGTCGGTTCGTCGATGAACTTCAAGGTGGAGGGTGAACAGCAGTTGATCGAAAGGCTGCACTGCTATTCTCAGATTCACGGTGCGGGTTTTTTGTACAGAAAGTTCGCCAACAGTCCGCTGATGAAGCGCGATATTGTTTGGCGGCGTGATCAATACTCAGTCTACGATGTTGAGAATTGTCTCACTGTCGTGGGGCACGAAGGACATCTGGCCGAGATCCTTTCGGACATGCGGCGCAAGGGGAAAGGCGATTTGCAGCCCCTTTTGAGAAGAGCGCTCTTCTGTGAAGCTTTGATCTAACACTCTCAAATTGGAAACAGTGTCAGGAGGCCCGACTTTGGACCGGGAAGAACGACTTTTCTCCATGTTCGATGCGTCGGGCTTCGGGCTCGAAGTAGGTCCGAGCTACAATCCTCTTCTTCCAAAATCGAAATACCGCGTCGAAACGATCGATCACGCCGATGCTGCAACGCTCAGGAAAAAATACCACGACAATGCCTCGCAGATCGAAGAGGTGGACTATGTGTCCGACGGCGGTGGCATGCTCGATACGATCGGCCAGGCTGCGAGGTACGACTTCATCGTCGCTTCCCATGTCATTGAGCATATGACGGACGTTGTCCGCTTCCTTCAGGATTGCGAGCAACTCCTGAAACCAGGCGGAACGCTGGTGCTGGCAGTCCCCGACAAACGTTACTGCTTTGATGCGCTTCGGCCAATATCGACTGTGGGTCAGGCGCTGCAGGCCCATGCCGAAAGTTGGACACGTCATCCGCCTTCGATTCAATACGATAGCGAGGCTTATGCCGTTCATACGAAGTCCGGCGCAATCGTTTGGATCGAGCCCGACATGGAAGACCTGAAGTTGATGAGATCCCCACAGGCGGGAAAACGGGTCGTTGATGCCTTGTCGGGGGACTATCGTGACGCCCATGGCTGGGTATTCACCCCGACATCCTTTCGTTACCTGATCAAGACGCTACAGGGATTGGGATACATAAATCTCGGTGAGGTCGCGTTTTACAAGCATCCCGGCCTTCAGCCCGGAATGCACGAGTTCTACGTCAGCCTCTCCAAGGGGGCGCCGCCGATAGCCGACGATGATCTGGAACTCCTCAAGACAGTTCAGGAAGAGATCCGCGAAATTGCGCCGAGGCGCGAGCCACAGCCCGCGCCTGCGCATCTGTCGGAAGAGCTTGAAGCCGCAAAAAAGCGTATCCGCGAGCTTGAGGTCGCCCAAGCGGCAATGCTTGGCTCGAACTCATGGAGGATCACAGCCTCACTACGCTCACTCAAGAACCTGCTGGTTGGATTCAGGCCTCGCCAGGCGCCATGATTGCTCCAACGTCCGCTCCTATCGAGCCAAGCAGCGCCACAGCACCCTGGTCATCGGCATAGACCTCGGGATGGTCTGGCGCGAACCAGCGGGCGAAGGACGTAGGGTTCGACGTTAACGCCGCATAGGCAGCGTCCATCTTGCCCGCATCGATGAGACGAGCCTGCACCACCGATTTCCTGACCTTGCGGCGCGCGGTCGGGCCAAGGAGTCCATAGGGCGCCAGAACGTCGTCCAGTTCGGCCTCGGAAGCAATCGGGCTCACGCCGCCGCTCCCGGCTATTTCCGTAACGTAGGCCCTTGCTGCGCTCGACCAGTAACGGCTGCCGTCGCCGTTGACGATCCAGTACCAGTCTTGGGGTGTGTAATTAGGCATACTGGCCTCCTGTTGCCGTTGATCCCGCGCTGTTTCCGGGGAAGTAGGAAGCTCCGCCACCATTCGTCTGGATAACGCCGTTCAAAGTGACGCTGTATCTGGCGCCCGTGAAAGTGCCGCTGGACGTATTGACGAAGGCGAAGATGACGCCGCCGGTCTGGCTGTAGGCGAAGGTCCCTTGCGCGGCACTGCCGATCGCTGCCCAGCTTGCGCCCTGGCAATAGAGAACGCTGTTGTTCTGGACAAAATAGTGCCCGCCGGCAACAGTGCCTTGTATCTCTTCCGCGGCGACGAAATCGGCGGAAGCGAAGTTCTCCAGCAGGATGCGGTGACCGCCGCTGGTCGAGGAAAAGCGGTTTTTTCCTGTCGTCTTCGCATATCCGCCATTGCGGACATTGACGCAGTACGCGCCTGTTCCCTTGGCAACATTGAGTCCCTGGAAGAACAGCCTGCAGCCGGCGCCATCCACCGTGATGTTTCCAACGGTGACGTTTGCGGGCGTCGTCGTATCGCCGCTGAGGGTGACCTTGCCCGCGCCAACCTGAGCCGAAGCGAAGCTGATGGCCCCGGGATAGGTTCCTGGAGCGACATTGATAGTCACGTCATAGCCCCCCAGGTCGAGGGTGCCGAGGACGAAGTCCAACGCCGCTTGTATTGTCAGGAAGGCGCCGCCGCTCGTGTCCGCAAGTCCGTCGTTGCTGTCGGACCCGTCAGTGCGGACATAGAGAGCGAGATTTGCGGTCAACCTGTCGCGAATATGCCGTTTGGTGGCAACCTGATCATCGTGAAGCAGAGGCAGTGCGCCCGGCAGGCTCACCCGTCCGCTGGCCATATCCACGTTCAGGGCCTCGATCCAGCTTTCGCCATCGGCAGAAACCTTGACGTGCCAGTCGTCGTCGCCGGTAAGGCCGAATTCGGCTTTGGCGGAATGACCCGTCAGGAAGATCAGCGAAGCGGTATCGTCCGTGTCTGCCTTGTTGATCATGAGCCTGTGGTCGCCGTCCTCCTCGTCGAAAAGGACCGAGGGGCTGCGCACCGACAGCCTGTTGGTCAGGTCGGCGACTGCGTTGACGCCGACCATCGCGGCGGGGTTGAGGCCTCCGGAGCCAATGTCTCGCCACTCTGTGCCGTCATGAACGACGAGATGTTCCTCATCGCCGATCCACAACACCCATCCGGCGTTCGGCGTCAGGAATTCCCAGGCGCTGTCCTGCCATGCAGCGATGTCGCCATCCTTGCCGGTCCAGGCTCCCGTGGCGTCAGCAGGGACGAGGTAGCGGGCGCCGTCTGCCGGCGAGGCCGGCGGTTCGACGCTGTCGCGGTCCAGCACCGCAAGCTGAACCAGCGCATCCATCCGCCGGATGGCCTCATTGTAGGTGACGTGCTTCTGCGCCTGGGATGGCATGATGTAGGGAAGGTCGAGATTGGCAGTGGTTTCTATGGCGACTCCTTCACGGTCGGTCTTCGCCAAGGATAGGGGCCGGCCGTCGGGCGTGGACGGGTTTCCACGCCGGATTCTTCACTTTGCCGGTTGGGCACGGCCTGCCTGGCCCCGTTCATCGTGGATATTCCGTGCTTTGTGCTGTCCTCCGCCCTTTCCAATGGATACAACCTGATAATCGTTTCGCGCATTGTTGGTGTAATTGCAGGTTGTTGAGGTATGCCATGATGGAAAACATTGTGCCGCTTGGCCCAACCTCGATGGAAACCCTGACGCAAGATGCATAGAAGATCATTCGGCAGGCGCATCGTGGCGATGCCGCGCGGCGCCAAGAAGTTTCTCTTCATCAGCTTTGATCTCGTTGCACTGCTGGTCGTCCTGTGGGCCAGCTTTTCTCTCAGGCTGAATCATCTCTTCGTTCCCAATCTTGAGCAGGCCCTCCTGATGCTGGCCGCACCGGCCATCGCGCTGCCGATATTCATCCGCATGGGACTCTACCGCTCCGTGCTGCGCTACCTTCCCGAGCATTTCGTCGGCACCATCTTCAAGGCCGTGACGGTGGCGGCCCTAGCGTGGGTCAGTCTCGCGTTCCTGACGCAGATGACGGGGCTTTCGGGTGTCCCGCGATCGGTCGCGCTGTTTTACTGGGCGCTCAGCGTCGTGGTGATCGCGGGAAGCAGATTCGGCGCCAAGCGGCTTCTGTGGACGAATGCGCGTTCGGCAAACGCCCCGCGCGCGCTCATCACGGAACATCCGGGCCGGCTTTGCAACTGGCTGGCGCTCTTGCGGCCACCAGCGAACGCAACGTCATGGGCTTCGTGACCGAGGATGCCGGTCTGGCGGGCATGGAGATGCTTGGCCTGCGGGTTTATCCAGTCGCCGGGCTGGAAGACGTGGTCACCAGGTTCGGCGTCAGGGAGATCATCGTCACCACGCCCCTGCCAAACGGCGCGGCCCGCCGCGAGATGGTCGCGCGCTTCGGGGCGTTGCCGGTCAGGTTCCGCATCCTGCCGGCGATCGCCGACCTGGCTTCAGGGAAGTATTCGATCAGCGACGTGCGTGACATCGACATCGACGATCTGCTGCGCCGGTCTCCGGTCGCTCCAGATCCGGCATTGATGCGTGGCGTCATCGAGGGGAAGGTCATCCTCGTCACCGGTGCTGCCGGCTCGATAGGTTCAGCTCTGAGCCGCACCATCGCAAGGCTCAATCCAAAGAAGCTGATCCTCGTGGATTTCAACGAGCATGGGCTCTTCGAGATCACCAGGGAGATAGCTTCATCCGCGCGCTTTCCGCTTGTCCGAGTCCTGGGCTCGGTAACGGACGGGTCGCTGATGCGCCAGGTCCTCCGTGAAAACGAGGTCGAGACGGTCTACCACTGCGCCGCGTTCAAGCATGTCTCCATGGTCGAGGCCAACTGTGTTGAGGGCGCGCGCAACAACATCCTGGGCACATGGACCATCGCAGAAGCGGCTCGCGAGCAGCGCGTTGCCAACTTCATCCTGATCTCCTCCGACAAGGCGGTCCGGCCAAGCAGCGTCATGGGCGCGACGAAGCGGTGGTCTGAGCTGATCGTGCGCCATTTTCCCGTAATCGGCGCGAAATCCGGCGGCGAAGGCAACTTTGCATCGGTGCGCTTCGGCAATGTCATTGGGTCCAGCGGCTCGGTCGTGCCACTTTTCAGCGAGCAGATCGCTGCCGGCGGCCCGGTCACTTTGACCCATGAGGAGATGACACGATATTTCATGTCGGTTCGGGAGGCGGCCGAACTGATCATCCAGGCGACCGCTCTCTCCCGGTCGGGCGATGTGCTGCTGCTGGAGATGGGCGACCCTGTCCGGATTAGGGCGCTGGCCGAGGACATGATCATGCTTTCTGGCCTCACCATCCGCAACGAGGAAAACCCCGAGGGCGACATCGAAATCGTGACGATCGGTCCTGCCGAGGGGGAGAAACTGCACGAGGAGCTGTTCTACGACCCGTCCGTTGTCGCCCCCACGGCGCACCCGAAGATATTGCGCGATGGCCAGGTCAACGACGTCGCTGTCGACGTCCCGGCCAGGCTGAAGGATCTGCGCGAGCGGATCGAGATCCGCGACGAAGCGGGGCTTCGCACCTTGCTGTTCGATTTCACCTGAAGCCCCGCGATGGCGACGACGCGAAATGTTCAGCAGGCGGGCAAGGCTTCCGAAAGGGTCGCCATCCTGCTTGCCACCAGGAATGGCGAGCTCTTTCTGGACGAGCAGTTGGCGTCGCTGGCAAGACAGACCCATCCGCTGATCGACATATGGGCCTCCGACGACGGGTCGACGGATCGCACATCGGCGATCCTGAGCGACTGGCAGGCCCGCTGGGACAAGGGAGCATTCCACATCGCTGCCGGTCCCTGCAGGGGGTTCGCCGAGAACTTCCGCTCCCTCATTCTGAACGAAGCGATCGATGCGGACTATATGGCCTTCTGCGACCAGGACGATATCTGGGAGGCAGGCAAGCTGGAAACGGCGTTGGCCAGCATTCACGATGACGGCATGGTCAAGCCCGTCCTGTTTTGCGGCCGCACCCTGAACGTTTCGTCCGGCGGCGAGGCAATAGGCCTGTCTCCGTTCTTCCGCAGGCAGCCGTCATTCCGCAACGCGCTCGTGCAGAGCATTGCAGGCGGCAACACGATGGTCCTTAATCGCGCGGCATGGCAAAGCCTGCGGCAGGCATCTGAGGGAACGGGCTTCGTGAGCCACGACTGGTGGGCATATCAGGTGGTGACGGGAGTAGGCGGAACGGTGCGCTACACCGCCCAACCTCAAGTGCGCTACCGGCAGCACGCAGCCAATCTCATAGGGGCCAACACCTCCTGGGCAGCCAGGCTCACCCGCGTAAGCTTCCTCATGGAGGGCGGTTTCAGGAACTGGAACGACATCAACATGCGCGGGCTCCAACACAACCGCGACATGCTTACGCCGGATGCGCTGAAAGCTCTGGACCTCTTCGAGGCGGCACGAAAGGGCGGCTTCGTGTCGAGGCTGGCGAACCTTTGGCGCTCCGGGGTCTATCGCCAGACGCGAAAGGGAACGATCGCCCTTTGGCTTGCTTGCGCGATGGCGCGCATCTAGTCCGTGAACAGGTTTCTCGACATAGCGCTCGCCCTGCCGTTGCTGGTGCTCTCGTCGCCCATAGTTCTGGCGGCCGCGCTCTGGATCAGGATGTCCTCGGTCGGCCCCGCTGTTTTCTCTCAGCTACGCGTCGGGCGCCATGAGAAGGTCTTTCGGTGCCACAAGCTGAGGACGATGTTTGTCGGCACGGAGGCATTGCCAACCCACGAGGTCGGGCAGGATTCTGTCACGCCGGCCGGCCGCTTCCTTCGTCGCGTCAAGCTGGATGAGCTTCCCCAATTGTGGAACGTTCTGAAGGGTGAGATGAGCCTTGTCGGTCCCAGGCCATGTCTTGCCACGCAACGCGATCTGATACGCTATCGTCGCGAGTTGGGCGTGTATGCGCTGAGGCCGGGTATAAGCGGTCTCGCGCAGGTCAGGGGCATAGATATGTCCGACCCGAAAAGATGCGCCGAGACCGATGCCGAATACCTTGCGACCCGGTCGCTGATGCTTGACGTCAGGATACTCTTGGCAACCGTCGGCGCGCGGTTTCCCTAAGCGTCCGACCATTCGGCCAGCGCGGCCAGCACACCGGGAAAATCGGCCCAGCGCCTTATCACCGTTTCCGCGCCTGCCTCTGTCAGGACGTCGGCATGCCCCGCATAGCTGTGCGAGGCACCCGTGAAGCCGATCACGCGCATGCCGGCCGCCTTGGCTCCGGCGATGCCATGAACGGAATCCTCGACCACGAACGTTTTCGCCGGAGCTGCCTCCATCTTCTGGGCGGCATAGAGGAAGACGTCAGGTGCCGGCTTGGGGTTGCGAGAGGGCGTGTCGAGGGAACTGTAGATGTGCCCGGAAAAGAACGGAGCAAGCCCGGTTCGTTCAGCCATGAAGCCGATCCTGTCGGCCTGAGAGTTGGAACAGATGCAACGCTTCGAGGTGACGGATGCGACCGCTTCACGTGCGCCTTCGATGGCCCGCACTTCAGACCGCAGGCGCTTGTCGACAAGCTCCTCGGCCTGATCGATCAGGGAAGCCTGGAAGGGAATGGACGATACTTCTTCGATGCGCAGCAGAATGTCCTTGAAGGTCAGCCCTGCATAAAGCTGCGACAACTCCTCCGGGCTGATTTCGTAGCCGGCCTGCGTGATCATCTCGGCCTCGATCCTTGCCGCGACGAACTCGCTGTCGACGAGCGTGCCGTCGAAATCGAAAATGACAAGATCAGGCTGGGACATGATTTGGGAGCAATCTCAAGGACATTGGAGTGGCGCGCCTTACACCATGCCGCCGCATGCCGCAAACCAGGAAAGCCCGCTTCATTAAATCTTTACCGAGAACGGTAACCATAACGGACAGTGAACAGTAACGTGTTTTCCGAGTGTAACATGTCCGCAGCAGTAGCAGTTCTTGACGATTCCTTCGCTCCAGAGGTCAGGCCGGAATGGCTGAACGCCATCCTCAAGGGCGACTGCGTGGCCACCCTGGACAAACTTCCGGAAAAGTCGGTCGATGTCATTTTCGCCGACCCGCCCTACAATCTCCAGCTAGACGGGGATCTGCATCGTCCTGACCAGTCCAGGGTCGACGCGGTGGACGACCATTGGGACCAGTTCGAGAGCTTTGCCGCCTACGATGCGTTTACCCGCGCCTGGCTTCTGGCTGCCCGCCGCGTCCTCAAGCCCAATGGCACCATCTGGGTCATCGGCTCGTACCACAACATTTTCCGCGTCGGTTCGATCATGCAGGATCTGGGCTTCTGGATCCTCAACGACATCGTCTGGCGCAAGACCAATCCCATGCCGAATTTCCGCGGTCGCCGCTTCCAGAACGCGCATGAGACGATGATCTGGGCCTCACGCGATCCGAAGGCGAAGGGCTATACGTTCAACTACGAAGCGATGAAGGCGGCCAACGACGACGTGCAGATGCGGTCGGACTGGTTGTTCCCGATCTGCACGGGAGCCGAGCGTCTCAAGGACGAGAATGGCGACAAGGTTCATCCGACGCAGAAGCCGGAAGCGTTGCTTGCCCGCATCATGCTTTCGTCGACGAAGCCGGGCGATGTCGTGCTCGATCCCTTCTTCGGCTCCGGGACCACCGGCGCAGTCGCGAAGCGCCTCGGCAGGAATTTCGTCGGCATCGAGCGCGAGCAGGCCTATATCGACGCCGCATCCGATCGCATAGCGTCGGTCAAGCCGATGGCGAGCGAGCATCTGGCGACCATCTCGGGCAAGCGTGCGGAGCCGCGTGTGGCCTTCGTCAGCCTTATCGACGCGGGAATGCTCAAGGCTGGCACCACGCTCTACGATTCGAGGAGGCGCTGGACCGCGAAGGTTCGAGCCGACGGAACGCTTGCCGTTGGCGACGCCGCAGGCTCTATCCACAGGATGGGCGCGGTCGTTCAGGGGCTGGATGCGTGCAACGGCTGGACCTTCTGGCACTACGAACGCAACGGCGGGCTGACCCAGATCGATGAGCTTCGCCGGATTGCCCGCCTCGGCATGGAACGCGCTGGCGCCTAGACGCGGACCCCAAGCCTGCGCAGGTCGGCCTCGAGCGGCGTCGCGCCGGTGAAAAGCACGGCCTGCCATCCCGCGTCCTCGGCGGCTTTGACGTTCTTCGGACTGTCGTCGATGAACAGCGTGGCGGGAGGCACGAGCCCGAACGTATCGGCATGATGGTCGTATATGGCGCGGTCGGGCTTGATGAGCTTGATTTCGCCCGAGACGGTGACGCCTCGGGGCTTCTCGAGGAAGGGAAAACGTGCTCGTGCCTCGACGAACGTGTCGGCTGCCCAGTTGGTCAGAAGCGTAACATCGTGACCGGAATCGATCAGCCGTTCCATCAGTTCGACGCTGTCTTCGTAGGCATGCGGAACCATCTCGTGCCAATGGCGCCGGAAATTCCGGATGTTCTCCTCATGCTCTGGATAGACGGCCAGCAATTCCGCCTCGGCATCTTCCCAACTGCGTCCACGATCCTGCTCGATATTCCAGGCCGACGTGCAGACATTGTCGAAGAACCATTGCCGCTCCTCCGCATCGGGAATGAACCTGCTGAAGGGAATATCGGGGTCGTAGTGGATCAGCACCTTGCCGATGTCGAAAACGATGTGCCGGATCTCGTTCATGCCTGTCCTTTCAATGCCTGCGTTTCGTAGCGCCGGGTATGGCGGATTCAATGACTTTTTTCATCACGGTCGGCAACGCCTCGTCATGCACGCCCGAGATGGGCGACCACCGATGGCCTTCGGGCGCGTCCATTCGGAAGACATCGGCGCGGAAGACATCCAGTTCTAGGGAAAAATGGGTGAAGACGTGCGTGATGCTGCCGGCTCGCCGCCAGTCCGCGGGGAAGGGGGCGCTTTCGACGGTCTTGTCGCCATCCTGCCGGGCGGTCCAGTCGCTTGTCGGCACCTCGCTCATTCCGCCAAGAAGGCCTTTTTCCGGGCGCGTCCTCAGCAGGATTGAACCGTCCCGGCTGAATGCGACGAATGCAGCCCCGTGCCGTGCGGGCTTCGGTTGCTTCTCCGCCTTGACGGGCAGCAGTTCCGGATCGCCTGCGACGACAGCTTCGCAATCGTCCAGCAACGGGCACAGCATGCAGCGCGGTCGCTTCGGCGTGCAGATCGTCGCGCCGAGATCCATCATGGCCTGGGCGAAATCGCCGGGCCGCTCGTCGGGGACCAGATCGTCCAGGGCAACGCGGATTTCGGCTTTTGCAAGGGGCAGGGGCGTTCGAATCTCGAAAAGCCTTGCGGTGACGCGTTCCACATTGCCGTCAATGACGATAGCCCTGCGGCCGAAGGCGATCGCGGCTATTGCCGCTGCGGTATAGGCGCCGACCCCGGGCAGTGCGCGCAGGCCTGCCTCATCGTCGGGAAACTTGCCTCCCATGTCCTTGGCTACGGTATCGGCGCATTTCTTTAGGTTGCGCGCGCGCGAATAGTAGCCCAGTCCGGCCCAGGTTTTCATGACATCCTCGGATTGCGCTTCCGCGAGGTCCGTTATCGTTGGCCATTTCTCGAGAAATTTCCGGAAATAGGGCTTCACGGCCTCGACCGTGGTCTGTTGCAGCATGATTTCCGAAAGCCAGACGTGATAGGGTTCCGGCCGAACCCCCTTTGCGAGGGCGAGCGGGCCGGTTCGCCACGGTAATTCGCGATGGTGCGCGTCGTACCAGTCAAGGAGCCTGCCGGCGATGTCGCCTTTGTCGGTCCTTGTCTTGCGGGCCTGCTCGGTGGATGCCATTGGTCGCGGGAACGTTTGGGGAGGCATTGGATGCTTGAGGCACATGGCAGGAAAAAGGCCTGATCGCAACGCCGTCGCCGTAAGCGACCTCGCCACCGATATTCTCGATCCGGTGTTGCGTCGTCGCGCCGGTATCTCGATCGGACTGGTGCAGTCGTGGGAGGATATCGTTGGTCCACGGCTGGCCAGGACGTCCCGGCCCGAGAAGATCCAGTGGCCACGGCGGATGCATGACGACGACCCTTTCGAGCCGGCGGTGCTCGTTATTGCCTGCGAAGGTGCTGCCGCGCTCCATCTCCAGCATGAGACCGGCGAGGTTATCTCCCGCGTCAACGCATTTCTGGGCTTTTCGGCCATTGGCCGCGTCCGGATCGTCCAGAAGCCGGTGGAAAGCGGCCAGCTTCGCGAAAAGCCGGCCCGACGGGCGCTTGCGCCTGAGGAAAATGCACGTATCGCCCGGGTTGTCGGCAACGTCGAGGACGATGGGCTTCGCGCCGCGTTGGAGCGTCTTGGCGAAAGCGTCCTTGCGTCAAAGGCGCGCAAAGGCTGATTTGCCTCTCGCGAACGTGATGACGGCCACAATTTTGGCGATTGGATTGCCCACTGGGATGGCCTAATGCCCGCAACACTCGCCTTTCGGGGCCCAGGTGTTGCAAGATCGAACCAAAATCAGGTGATTCGCATGACACGCCCTCTGCACCGCAGAACCGTCCTTTCCCTGCTCGCCGTGTCCGGCGTGGCTGTCCTTGCGGCCTGCAGCGATTCAGGCGATGCACCCAAGACAGAGGCTCCCGCGCCTGCCGATCCGCCTGCCGCCGCCGTCGAGGCGCCGGCATCCGCCGGCAGCGTCGACATGGCCGAGGTGCTCCAGCCCGGCTCATTGCCTGACATGGCGCTCGGCAACGACGATGCTCCGGTCACCATCGTCGAATATGCCTCCCTAACCTGTCCGCATTGCGCGCATTTTCATGAGACGACCCTGCCTGAGTTGAAAAAGAAGTATATCGATACTGGCAAGGCCCGTCTGATTTTGCGCGAATTCCCCTTTGATCCGCGTGCCGAAGCAGGTTTCATGCTGGCGCGTTGCTCGAAGGACAACTATTTCGCCATGGTCGATGTGCTGTTTAAACAACAGCGCAACTGGGCGTCCGTACAAAATGCCAAGGAGGCTTTGCTGCAGATTTCCCGTTTGGCCGGTTTTTCACAGGAGTCCTTCGAGGCGTGCTTGACGGATCAGAAGCTTCTGGACGATGTGAGGGCTGTGCAAAAGCGGGGTGCAGAGGAATTCAAGGTCGACTCTACTCCTACCTTTTTCATTAACGGGAACACCTACAAGGGGGCCCTGACGATTGAGGAAATGTCGGCGATCATCGACGGCATGCTCTGACGCCCGCCTCATGTGCAATTGGGCGGGCTTTCGCTCGCCTATCGGATGGCAGGCATGAAGTTTTCGCGCCTCCGTCTTCTTGGCTTTAAATCATTTGTCGAGCCCGGCGAGTTCGTCATCGAGCGCGGCCTCACGGGAATCGTAGGGCCGAACGGCTGCGGCAAGTCCAATCTTGTCGAAGCGCTGCGCTGGGTGATGGGCGAAAGCTCGTACAAGA
The DNA here is from genome assembly GCA_019635775.1 of Rhizobiaceae bacterium. Taxonomy (GTDB): domain Bacteria; phylum Pseudomonadota; class Alphaproteobacteria; order Rhizobiales; family Rhizobiaceae; genus Mesorhizobium_K. Next base: position 143,846 of record JAHBYU010000012.1, read on the forward strand.
ACATGCGCGCGTCCGGCATGGACGACGTCATCTTCTCCGGATCTGGTACGCGCCCGGCTCGAAATACGGCGGAGGTGACGCTTTTTCTGGACAACGCGGATAGAACCGCTCCGGCTGCTTTCAACGATGCGGACGAATTGCAGGTTTCCCGTCGCATCGAGCGGGAAGCCGGATCGGTCTATCGTATCAACGGCAAGGAAGCGCGCGCCAAGGATGTGCAGCTTCTTTTTGCCGACCAGTCGACTGGTGCCCGTTCGCCCTCGATGGTTGGTCAGGGACGCATCGGGGAACTGATCCAAGCCAAGCCGCAGGCCCGCCGGGCGTTGCTTGAGGAGGCTGCCGGGATTTCCGGTCTCCACACCCGTCGTCATGAGGCTGAATTGCGGCTGCGGGGGGCGGAACAGAACCTGGAGCGTCTCGACGACGTCGTTGCCGAGCTTGAAGCCCAGATCGAGAACCTGAAGCGACAGGCACGTCAGGCGTCGCGCTTCAAGAACCTCTCTGCCGACATACGTAAGGCCGAGGCGACGCTTCTTCACGTGCGCTGGACGCTCGCCAAGGCGGCCGAGGCGGAGGCTCAGTCCGCGCTTTCGGCGGCGACATCGGTCGTGGGCGAGCGCGCCAGCGCCCAGATGGAAGCCGCGAAGGAGCAGGCGATCGGCGCGCACAAGATGCCGGAACTGCGCGACACGGAGGCCGCCGCCGCCGCCGCCTTCCAGCGCCTTTCCATCGCAAAGGCGCAGATCGAGGAAGAAGCCAAACGCATGGAGCAGCGCCGTGGCGAACTGGCCCGCCGCCTGGCGCAGTTCGACGCCGACGTGGCGCGCGAAGAACAGATGGTCCGGGACAACGCGGACGTGCTGCAGCGCCTTGATGCCGAGGAGGCCGAGCTTGCTGGGGAAAACGCCTCCTCGCAGGAACGAGAAACCACGACACGCGCAGCTTTCGAGGCCGCTTCTTCAGCCTTGACGCTTTCGGAAGCCGCATTGGCAAAGCTGCAGGCGGAGCGTGCCGAAGCGGTCGCCGCGCGCAACCAGCTCGAACGCTCGCTGAGGGAAACAGACGAGCGCCGTGAAAGGCTTGAACGCCAGCTTGCCGGTGTTGACCGGGAGGCAGACGAGATTGCCCAGCGGATTGCGGGGCTTGCCGATCCGGCGGAAAAGAAGCAGCTGGCCGATGAAGCGCAATCAAGGCTCGAAAGCGCCGAGGCAGCCGCAACGGCTGCGGAAAGGGCAGTTGCCGAAGCGCGCGCCGCCGAAAGTGCCGCCCGCCCGCCACTTCAGGAAGCTCGTGCGGCCTTGGCGCGCATAGAGACCGAAGCCAAGACGCTGGCAAAAGTTCTGAGCGCGGTCTCAGGCGATCTTTTCCCTGCCGTCCTTGAGCAGATCAGTGTCGAGCGCGGCTACGAGGCTGCGCTGGGCGCTGCCCTCGGCGAGGATCTCGATGCCGCGCTGGATCCCGGAGCGCCGGCTCATTGGGCAAGCATTGAAGGCTTCGCTCACGATCCCGCACTGCCCGAGGGTGTGCGCAGCCTCGCCAGTGTCGTAAAGGCTCCCGTCGAGCTCGCCAGGCGTCTGGCTCAAATTGGCATCGTCGAGGATGACCAGGGTGCTCGCCTGCAGTCATTCCTGAAAACAGGACAGCGTCTGGTCAACAGACAGGGAGCGTTGTGGCGCTGGGATGGCTTTACCGCCAGCGCGGATGCACCGACGGCTGCCGCGCAGCGCCTTGCGCAGAAGAACAGACTGTTGGAACTCGACGCCGAGATGGCGACTGCTACGCAGAAGGTGCAGGCGGCGGAAGCTTTGCTTGCGGCTGCCGAAGCCGCCGTGCGCGAGCGCGTCGCAGCCGAAGCCAATGCCCGTCAGGGCTGGCGCGATGCACAACGCGTGCTTGGAGAGGCGCGCGACGCGCTGGCGCGTGCTGAAAAGGCTGCCGGAGAATTCGGCGCTCGCCGCCAGTCGCTTGTCGAGTCGCGTACCCGTATTGCCGACGATCTGGCAGAGGCGGCAAATGCCGTCACGCAGGCCGAAGCGCAACTGGCCGCCGCACCCGATCTTGGCGATCTCGGTCAAAGGCTGGAAGCGCTAGCGGCCACGGTTGCCCGTGATAGAGGTGTGCTCGCCGATGCCCGCGCCATCCACGAGGGACTGAAAAGAGAAGCGGAAGCACGGACACGGCGCCTGGCTGCCATAGGCACGGAACGCAGCACCTGGATGCAGCGCGCAGCCAATGCCGACAAGCAGATCGCTTCTCTTGCGGAACGCCGCGTCGAGACCGCCACGGAGTTGCAGGGCCTGGAGGACGCTCCGGATGAAATCGACGCGAAGCGTCGCTCGCTTCTAAGCGAGTTGTCGAAGGCGGAAGCGCTGCGCAAGGAAGCCGCCGACAAGCTACAGGAAGCAGAGAACCGTCAGGCGCTGCTGGACAAGGCCGCGCTTGCCGCCGTCCAGCAGCTTTCGGAGTCGCGTGAGGCGAGGGTTCGTGCCGAGGAGCGCCTGAACGCTGCTGATGAGCGCCGCAAGGAAGCGGAAGCGCGCATTCAGGAGGTTCTGAACACACCACCCCATCTTGCTATACGGCAGGCCGAGCTCGATTCGGACGCGCCGCTGCCGGATACGGTCGACATCGAGCGGCGTCTCGATCGGCTGAAGGTGGAGCGTGAGCGTCTCGGCGCCGTAAACCTGCGCGCCGAGGAGGAGCAGCGGGAACTGTCTGAACGTCACGAGACGATCGTTTCGGAGCGCGAGGACGTGATCGAGGCGATCCGCAAGTTGCGTCAGGCGATCCAGAGCCTGAATCGCGAGGGACGCGAACGCCTGCTGGCAGCTTTCGAGGTCGTGAATGACCACTTCAAGCGCCTATTCACCCACCTTTTCGGGGGCGGCACTGCCGAACTCCAACTCATAGAATCCGAAGACCCCCTCGAAGCCGGGCTTGAAATCCTTGCCCGGCCGCCGGGCAAGAAGCCTCAGACCATGACCCTCTTGTCTGGTGGCGAACAGGCGCTGACTGCAATGGCACTGATCTTCGCGGTATTCCTGACAAACCCCGCGCCGATCTGCGTGCTCGACGAGGTCGATGCGCCGCTTGACGACCACAATGTCGAGCGGTTCTGCAACCTTATGGATGAAATGGCTGCGTCGACCGAGACCCGTTTCGTGGTCATCACCCACAACCCCATCACGATGGCGCGCATGAATCGCCTGTTCGGCGTCACGATGGCCGAACAGGGCGTAAGCCAGCTTGTTTCGGTCAACCTTGAGACCGCCGAAAGGCTACGGGAAGCGAGCTGAGGCAAGCCTCCGCGTAGCCGCGCACAACGCCCGAAACTCACGCCGAGAACATGCACGGCGCCGCATGCTTCGGATGCGACAGGCCCCGCATCCGGGCCCATGAATCTGCCGCAGAGATGATAGAAATGATAGATTCATCGGCAGAATTATTGAGGCATTATCTCGCAAAAGCTATATCTCACTGAGCGGACGAGAGGCCATCAGCGCGTCAAGCGTGATGGGCAGTCCAGGAGGAAGCGATGAGCGCCGTCGAGGTTGGAAATAAAACCGGTTCCAAGCGCGACTATAGTCTTGTCGGCGAGAGCACCAAGCGCGCCGTAGAAACCGGACTGGCGTCCGCCGAATGGTATCACACCGACGTTCCCCGCAAGGTGATGAAGGAACTGATGCAGCGTTCGGATGGTCCAGCCATTCGCGACACCCTTCTCTGGATCGCGCTTATCCTGGGCTCGGCTGTCGGGGCTATCTGGTTCTGGGGAAGCTGGTGGTGCGTACCGTTCTTCGTCGTCTATGGGGTGCTCTACGCATCATCGAGCGATTCCCGATGGCATGAGTGCGGCCACGGCACTGCCTTCCGGACGCGGTGGATGAACGACGCGGTCTACCAGATCGCGTCCTTCATGCAGATGCGCAATCCGGTGCAGTGGCGCTGGAGCCACGCCCGCCATCACACCGATACGATCATCGTCGGGCGCGACGCGGAAATCGCGGTCATGCGTCCGCCCGATCTTTTGCGTGCGCTCCTAAGCTTCACCGGACTGCTGGACTTTCGCTATTCTCTACCGGGGCTGTTTCGGCAGGCGGCGGGCCGTCTGACCGACGAGGAAAAAAGTTACATACCCGAGATGGAATGGCTGAAGGCGATCGTCGCGGCGCGCTGGCATGTCGCGATCTATGTCGCGACGGCGGGGCTCGCCATCTACATGCGATCATTCCTCCCCCTGATGCTGATAGGCGGCCCGCGCCTTTATGGTACCTGGCACATGGTGCTGACCGGGCTGCTGCAGCACATCGGCCTTGCCGACAACGTGACCGACCACCGCCTGAACACGCGCACCGTCTACATGAATCCGATCAGCCGTTGGATCTACTGGAACATGAACTACCATGTGGAACATCACATGTTCCCGATGGTGCCCTATCATGCGCTGCCAAGGCTGCACGAACTGATCAAACATGACCTGCCGGCGCCAAATCCGTCCATGTGGCACGCCTACAAGGAAGTCTGGCCGGTGGTGCTCCGGCAGTTGCGCTACGAAGACTACTACCTGAAGCGCGAACTGCCGCCGACGGCCCGGCCTTACAAGGAAGAGTTCCACAATCTCATCATTCCCGCCGCTGCCGAATAAGCCTTAACCAGCCATCCGGACACAGTTTTCAGCTCCGGGAGCCAGATGGAAGAAGACCATGTCCGAATGGGTAGAAGCCTGCGCCGCCGACGATGTCGAGGAGGAGGATGTTATCCGGTTCGACCACGCCGGCCGGACCTTTGCGATCTATCGCTCGCCCGATGACGAGTATTTTGCGACAGACGGTCTTTGCACGCATGAGAAGGTCCATCTTGCCGATGGGCTAGTGATGGACGACATCATCGAATGCCCCAAGCACAACGGTCGGTTCAACTACAAGACAGGCGCGGCCAAGGGCGCTCCTGTCTGCGTGAACCTCAGGACCTATCCGGTAAAGCTGGAAGCCGGAATGGTCATGATCCAACTGGACTGACGCGATGGATGCGCGCGGAGCCGTCATCGTCGGTGCAGGCGAATGTGGCGCCCGCGCAGCCTTCGCGTTGCGGGAAGAGGGCTATGCGGGCCCGACAACCCTGATTGGTGAGGAAACGCATCTTCCTTATGAACGTCCGCCCCTGTCAAAGGAGGGCATGGCGTCGGATGCCTCCGGCCTGAAGCTAATTGCCGATGCGGCGCATTTCGCGGATGCGGGGATACGGCTGCTGCTCGGCAGCAAGGTGATTGCTATCGATCGCGCGGCGAAAACGGTTTCGTTTCGCAGTGGCAGCACGATCCCCTACGAGATGATGCTGCTCGCGACGGGCGCGCGCCCACGCCGGTTGCCGCTTGCAGAAGCATCGGGCCACTGCCTCTACCTTCGCACCCAAGATGAAGCGAATGCAATCGCGAGTCGATTTCGTCAGGGCGCACACGTCGTCATTGTCGGAGGCGGCTTCATCGGGCTGGAACTGGCGGCGGCTGCGAGTCGGCATGGATGCACGGTAAGCCTGCTTGAGGCCGCGCCGCGGCTGCTAGCACGCGCGGTTCCGCCGGAGATCGCCGAAGTTATCGGGAATGTGCATCGCTCCAACGGTGTCGACATCCGCTTGGGCGTTTCCATCGCCGGGTTCCAGGACATGGACAGGGGCGTGGAGGTGCATCTCGCGGAAGGCGCGCCGCTTCGGGCAGATTTCTGCATCATAGGAATAGGTGCGGTGCCGAACACGGAGCTTGCGCAGGAGGCGGGACTTGCCGTCGATAACGGTATCCGCGTCGACGGGACGCTTCGCACCGATGATCCTTATATCTTTGCGGCGGGCGACTGCTGCTCCTTTCCGCTGTCGATCTATGGCGGTCGACGCGTAAGGCTGGAGACCTGGCGCAATGCGCAGGAGCAGGGAACGCTGGCTGCAAAAAACATGGCGGGGGGCAATATCGAGCACGCCGCCGTTCCGTGGTTCTGGTCGGATCAGTACGATCGTACGCTACAGATCGCGGGCCTGCCCGATGAAGGGACACAGACCGTTCGCCGCGACCTTGCCGACGGTGCTTTCCTGCTTTTCCATCTGGCTGGAGACGGCCGTCTTGTCGCCGCCAGCGGCATAGGAATCGGCAATGCCATCGCCCGCGACATAAGGCTGGCCGAGATGCTTGTCGCGCGGCGCGCCGTGCCCGCAGCTGGCAGCCTCGCATCCGCCGCCGTCAAACTGAAAACGCTGCTTGCAGCCTGAACGGAGGATCAGAATGGCAAGGACTCGGCCTACGGTGCATGACCTGCGTGCGATGAAGGGCAAGCGGCAGCTTACGATGCTGCGCGTGATGACGCTCGACGAGGCAGAGGCCGCCGAGCGCGCTGGCATAGACATCGTTTCCATTCCGCCGGAACTGCTGGCCAATCCCCAGTACCGCGACGCCGCGCCAAGCCTGTTCTCGATGACGGGCGAAAACTTCTATGAGATTGGCACCGCCGACGACTTTATCCGCTGGTCGTTCAGGATGCTCAAGGCTGACGCTGACGCAATCTATTGCAGTGCGGGCTATGCAACGATCAAGCGCATGGCGGATGATGCGGTACCCGTCGTAGGCCATGTTGGCCTCATTCCCTCCCGGCGGACATGGACCGGCGGATGGAAGGCCGTGGGCAAGACCGCAGACAGCGCCATGCAGATATTCGAGGCGGTGCGCCAACTGGAGGCGGCCGGCGCTATCGGGGCTGAAATCGAAGTGGTGCCGGTCGAGGTGGCCGAGGCCATCAGCGGGCGCACGTCTCTCCTCATGTGGTCGATGGGGGCGGGCGCCGGCTGCGACGCGCAATATCTTTTCGCCGACGATGTGCTTGGGCAAAACCGCGGGCACATGCCGCGACATTCCAAGGTCTATCGCAACTTCGCTGCGGAATATGACCGGCTGCAGGTCGAGCGCGTCGCCGCCTTCAAGGAATATGTCGCCGACGTGGAGAGCGGCGCGTTCCCCGAGGACAGACATGTCGTTCGCATGGCGCCGGAGGAACTCGAGAAGTTCCTGCGCCAGATCGAAAAGGGGTGAAGCGACACGCGCGCGAAACTGAAAAGATCACGATCGTCATGGCTGGCTTCACAGGAGTGGGCTGGTCTGCGCATCGTCGACGCTTGTGGACATCGAGAGTCCCGTTTCGTGCGCTGCGCGATTTTCCGCTATGTCCTTGGAAGACCGCAGGCCTTGCAGGAGGCATTCTGATCGCCTATGCGCGCTTGCTGTTCAGAGGTGTGACATGACTGAGGCTTTCATCTGTGACTACGTCCGCACGCCGATCGGCCGCTTCGGAGGCTCGTTGGCATCTGTCCGGACCGACGATCTCGGCGCGGTTCCGCTCAAGGCGCTTACCCAGCGCAACGGATCCGTCGACTGGGCTGCAGTCGATGACGTGATCTTCGGTTGCGCGAACCAAGCCGGCGAAGACAATCGCAACGTAGCGCGCATGTCTCTGTTGCTCGCAGGCCTGCCTCTGAATATCCCGGGCTCCACGATCAACAGGCTCTGCGGCTCCGGCATGGATGCCGTCATCACGGCCGCTCGTGCGATCAGGACGGGTGAGGCCGAACTGATGATCGCAGGCGGCGTCGAGAGCATGTCGCGCGCGCCATTCGTCATGCCCAAGGCCGACACAGCTTTTTCACGCAAGGCGGAGATCTATGACACGACTATCGGCTGGCGCTTCGTCAATCCGATGATGGAAAAGCTCTACGGTACCGATTCCATGCCTCAGACCGGCCAGAACGTGGCGGACGAGTTTGGCATCAGCCGCGAGGACCAGGACAGGATGGCGCTTGGCTCGCAAGCAAAGGCGGCCGCCGCGCAGGATAACGGCCGGCTTGCCGAAGAGATCGTTTCGGTGGCGGTTCCCCAGCGAAAGGGCGATCCGGTAATGGTTTTACGCGACGAACACCCGCGCGCGACATCGATGGAGGCGCTGGCTAAACTCAAGCCTCTCTTCGCAGATGGCTCGGTGACGGCTGGCAACGCTTCCGGCGTGAACGATGGCGCGGCCGCGCTGATCGTCGCTTCCGAAGCCGCAGCGAAGAAGCACGGGCTTACGCCGGTCGCACGCGTGCTGGGCGGCGCGACGGCAGGCGTCCCACCCCGCATAATGGGCATGGGCCCTGTCCCGGCTTCCAGGAAGCTTATGGCTCGGCTTGGCCTGACACAGGATCAGTTCGACGTGATCGAACTGAATGAAGCTTTCGCCGCACAAGGCCTGGCGACTCTGCGTGACCTCGGCATTGCCGACGACGACCCGCGCGTCAACCGCAATGGCGGCGCAATCGCGCTTGGCCATCCGCTCGGAATGTCAGGCGCGCGCATCACCGGCACTGCCGCCCTGGAGCTTGTCAAGACAGGCGGAAGACGGTCACTTTCGACCATGTGCATCGGCGTCGGACAAGGCATCGCGATCGCGCTGGAGCGAGCCTGACGC
>JAHBYU010000013.1 GCA_019635775.1 Rhizobiaceae bacterium
ACTGAAAAAGCGTGGATGGATGTCCACGAGTTTTCTTCTTCAGATGGCCGTCAATCGGCCATCGCGACAAGCGCGTCTGGGTCGTAGGCGAGGCGGATGGCGGCACCGACCGGAAGGTCGTCGGCACCGTAATCATTGGTCTCGGTCACCGAGAGCGGCTTTTCGAAGCCCGGAACATCCACGACAAGCTGCGTGATCTCGCCGAAATAATGTCGTTCGACGACCTTGCCCGCCACCTCGTGGGGCGCGGTGTCGTTGTCCCAAAGGACGCGCAGGCGCTCGGGCCTTATGCCGAGGGTGGCCTGTCCTTCGGGGGCGAAGCCCGCCGGCTTGTCGGTTTTCACCCGGCCGAAGCCGGCGGTGTCGAGCGTGATGGTTGATCCGTTCACCTCGACCACATCGCCTTTCATGAAGTTCATTCCGCCAACGAAATTGGCTACCTGCCGGTTGACCGGGCGCTGGTAGATCTCCTTCGGCGACGAGACCTGCGCGATCCTGCCGCCGAACATCACGGCAATGCGGTCGGAGAGCGCGAGCGCCTCGTACTGGTCGTGCGTGACGAGGATGAAGGTGATGCCGACCGCCTGCTGCAGGCGGCGAAGCTCAACCTGCATCTGCTCGCGCAGCTTCTTGTCGAGCGCCGAAAGAGGCTCGTCCAGCAGCAGCACCTTGGGCCGCATGACGAGTGCGCGCGCAAGCGCCACACGCTGGCGCTGGCCGCCGGACAACTCGTTTGCGCCGCGCTTGCCCAGACCAGAAAGGGAAACCTGGCCGAGCGCCTCCTCGACGCGACGCTTTTCCTCCGCCGCGCCGAGCCGCATGCGCTTCAACCCATAAGCGACGTTCTGCTCGACGTTGAGGTGCGGAAAGATGGCGTAGCTCTGGAACACCATGTTGGTCGGCCGGCGATTGGCGGGGATGCCCTGCATGGGCAGGCCGTCGATGTGGATCGAGCCGGACGTGGGCGTGTCAAAGCCAGCGATCATGCGCAGCAGCGTGGTCTTGCCGCAACCCGACGGACCAAGCAGCGAGAAGAACTCGCCCTCCCTGATGGCAAGGTTGGCATCATCGAGCGCCTTGAATGTCCCGTAGCTTCTGGTGACGCCACGTATGTCGATCATGGTTCGGGCTGCAGCCCCGGTTGCAGGCTTTGTCTTGCTCGGGGTCTCAGGCACGGGCAACTCCGTGGACGCGGCGCTCCGCGCGGCGGCGAAGCACTTCGGCGATGGTGAGGAGAAGGAAGGAACCAATCAGAAGCAGCGTTCCGAGCGCGAGCACGCTCGGCAGCTTGGCGGCAAAACGGAGCTGGCCCCAGATATAGACCGGAAGCGTGGCGTCCGATCCCGCCAGGAAGAAAGCCATGATGAACTCGTCGAGCGAGATGGTGAAGGAAACGAGCAGCGACGAGATGATGGCGGGCGCGACCATGGGCAGCGTCACGCGCCGGAACGTGCCGAAAGCGGTTTCGCCGAGGTCGGTGGAGGCCTCCTCAAGGCTGCGGTCGAAGCCTTCGAAGCCGGCATTGAGCACGGTCACGGAATAGGGGATGCAGATGAGCACGTGGCCAAGCACGACCGTGAAGAGGGAAAGCTCCAGCCCCAGTGATAGCATCACGACCAGAAGCGATACGGCGAGGATTATCTCCGGCAGGACGAGAGGCGCCATGATCAGCCCCGACGCCGCCGTGCGACCGGGGAAGCGATAGCGCGTGATCGCGCGGGCGGCGCATATGCCAAGGATGGTCGACAGGATGGCTGCGGTGATGCCGACCATCAGGCTGTTCCATGTCGCGTCGATCAGGGCCGGCGTGCGCGGCAACTCCTCGTACCACTTCCATGTGAAGCCGGTGAGCGGGAACTTCGGCACATGCGAGAGGTTGACCGAGAAGATCGGCAGGAAGAGCACCGGCAGATACAGGAACACGATGTACAGGAAGGCATAGACGGGAAGCCAGCGCGACAGCAGGCGTTTCATCGGACACGCCTCCCGGCCTGCCGGATGATGAAGACGCAGGCCAGCGCCATCATCGTGACGACGGTCATGGTCACGACGGAAAGCGCCGAGCCGAGCGGCCAGTTGGCGCCGCGCTTGAACTGCGTCTCGATGGCGGTGGCGATCATGACGCCATCCTTGCCGCCCACGAGCTTGGGCGTGACGTAGTCTCCGACGGTTGGGATCATGACGATCAGCAGCGCGGATATGACGCCCGGAAGCGAGAGGGGCAGGGTGACGCGAAGGAAGGAGCGCACCGGACCGTCACCAAGGTCGCGCGCCGCCTCGATCAGCGTGCGGTCTACCTTCTCCAGCGACACGAAGATGGGAAGGATCGCGAAGGCGGCCCACGCATGGGTCAGCGTGATGACGACAGCCGAGGTATTGTAGAGCAGAGCGGTCGAGGGCTCGTCGATGATGCCGAGACCCATGAGGCCGGAGTTCAGCACGCCGTTGTAGCCGAGGATGACCTTCCACGACATGACGCGCAGAAGGTAGCTGGTCCAGAAAGGAATGGTGATGAGGAACAGCCACAGGCTCTTGCGCTGTCCGCCGTGGAAGGAAATGTAATAGGCGATCGGGTAGGCAAGAACGACCGTAAACACGCTGACCAGCAGCGACACCCAGAGCGAGCGCAGCAGGAGATCGCGGTAGATCGGCTCGCCGAGCGCCGTGCGGTACTGCTCCAGCGTGAAGGTGCGGTCGATCGTGAGGTAGTTCTGCGTCCAGAAGCTGTAGGCGATGATGACGCCGATCGGAACGACCAGCAGGATCATTGCGTAGAGAAGGGTAGGGCTGATCAGCGCCAGGCCCTGCGCCTGCTCGGACTGCAAAAGGGATTTTCGATGGCCCTGCGTGGCCTGGCTCCCTTCCGCGACTGCCGTCATCCGCGCGGCCCGCTGAAATTTCGGGCTCTATCGCGCGCCAACGAGGCCGGCAGCGGATCGCGCCCGCCGTAACGGATGTATGGCTGATTTTCCGTGTCCCCTGAAGCCGACATGCCCGTCGCGTCTTAGCGTTTCGCCGGTCGCGCGGTTCCCGTCACGCTTGCCGGCTTTTGGTCATCATGAACGCAGTCGGCGATTGAAAGCAAGCGCTATTTCTGCGATATTGATTGAACGATCATTCAATACGATATGGAATGAGGCTGAATTTCCGGGCTGTGGCCCGGAGCGGACACGGTGGAGAATGACATGGCGGCAGTCAGGGATTTGGCGAACGGCGATCTTCGGGAAGCCGAAAACCGCGATGCCATAGCGTTGGCGAAGAACCATCTCGTCCAACCATGGCCCTATGCCGGAGACATCGGCGCCGAGGCGCGCACGCTGGTGACGTCGGGCGACGGAATCTATCTTATCGACGGTGACGGAAAGAAGCTAATCGACGGCCCCGCCGGCATGTGGTGCATCAATGCGGGCCATCGCCGCGAGGAACTTGCCCGCGCCATGTACGAACAGGCGACGGAGCTTTCCTACAACACGCCCTGGTACACGATGAACACGCCGTCGGCCGAACTGTCGCGGCGGCTCGCGGAACATGCGCCGGGCGACCTAAACCATGTGTTCTACACGACCGGCGGCTCATCGGCGGTGGAGACGGCGCTGCGCTTCATGCAGTTCTACAACAATGTGCGCGGCCGGCCAGAGAAGAAGAAGATCCTCAGCAGGGGCGGTGCCTATCACGGCTCGACCTACCTGTCCGGATCGATGAACGGACGTCCGCGCGACCGCGACTGGATGGATGCGGCTGACGACCTGGTGGTCAAGCTGTCTTCGCCCGATCCGTTCCGCAGGCCCAAGGGCATGACGACGGAGGCCTTCGAGGACTTTCTCATCGACGAGTTCCGCGACACGGTGAAACGTACCGGCGCCGACAGGATAGGTGCCTTCATCGGCGAGCCGATCCAGGCCTCGGGCGGCGTCATCGTGCCGACCAGGGGCTATCTGAAGCGCATCCGCGAAATCTGCCGCGAGAATGAAATCCTCTTCATATCGGATGAGGTGGTGACCGGGTTCGGCAGGCTTGGCCATGTCTTCGCGTCACAGGACGTGTTCGGCATCGAGCCCGACATGATCACCTTCGCCAAGGGCGTCACCTCGGGCTATTTCCCGCTTGGCGGCGTGATGATTTCCGAGCGCCTGCTGCGCGACCTCAACCGTTCCAACCATCCCGATGCCATGTTCGGCCACGGGCTGACCTATACGAGCCACCCGATCGGTTGCGCCGTTGCGCTGAAGAACCTCGATCTGCTGGAAGGCGGCATCCTCGACCACGTGCACGAGGTAGGCCCCTATTTCCAGGCGCAACTGAAGATGCTGGAAGAGCTGCCGCTGGTCGGCGAGGTTCGGGGTGCCGGCCTAATGGGCTGTGTCGAATGCGTCGCGGACCGCGGGAGCAATGATCCGCTGCAGCTCGACAAGAATGTCGGCAAGCGTATCGACCAGCACTGCCACGAACTCGGCCTGCTGGTGCGGCCATTGATCAACATGTGCGTGATGAGCCCGCCCCTGGTGATCACGAAGGAGCAGGTCGACGACCTGGTCGGCATATTGCGCGAGGGCATTTCGCGCACGATGGACGATCTAAGGAAAGAAGGCGTCTGGCAGGGATAGGAATGTGACGCCGGCAATCTTCGGGATGCCGGCAACCTGCCCAGACTGGAGTGGCAAAGTGACGGATCGCGCAGAACACTGGGACGCCGCATACTCGCAAAAGGGCGAAGCAGGAGTTTCGTGGTATAAGGAACGGCCGACCTTTTCGATCGAACTGACGAAGAAATTCGTCGCGGGCCCCCGTCCATCGGTTATCGCATAGGCGGTGGTGCGTCGCGCCTTGTCGACGCGGGACTGGATGAAGGCTGGGCGATGGCTGTGCTGGACATCTCGGCGCAAGCTGTCGACGCCGCCCGATTGCGGCTCGGTGCTTCCGCAGGCGCGGTGGAATGGATCGTCGCCGATGTCACGACGTGGCAGCCGAACACCGCCTACGACATATGGCACGACCGGGCCGCATTCCATTTTCTGACCGAACGCCGAGATCGCCAGGCCTATGTCGAACGACTGCGGACAGCCCTTAAGCCGGGAGGCCATGCGATCATCGCAAGCTTCGCACTGGACGGACCGGAGCGCTGTAGTGGCTTGCCTGTGGAGCGCTATGACGAGGGTAGGCTCGTCGCTGCCATAGGCAACGGGTTCAGGCTGGTGGAGGCGCACCGAAGGCTGCACAGGACGCCCTGGGGGGCCGCGCAGTCCTTTCAGTACACCGTTCTTCAGCGGGATCATGCGTAATGTGTCGGATCGTGCCCCGGCCGCATTCCCAGCGCCCGCCAGTGATTGCTCCTTAAAAAAGCTGTGCTATCCATCGTTCGGTCCGGTTTCCGGGTTGTTACCGACGGGGGATGCATGAGATCTCGCATTGGATTGCCAGCAGCCATAGCCTTCTTCATGCTGGCGCTGACGGCATGCACGACCATTTCCAAACAGGAAGTGCAGTTGCTGGGCTCGTCCATCGCGCCCGCCAGTGTGGATTTCATCGAACTCAACGCTTATGCCGAAAGGTCAAAGGCGGCATACGCGAACGAAGCCGCCATCCGCAGCAGATACCCCGCCACCGTGCGCGTCAGTTCGCCGGACAAGACCGATGCGCAGTATTTCCTGGAACGCGACGACAAGGCGAAGGTCCAGTACATCGCAATACGCGGCACGGCGAACCGCAAGAACGTGCTGGAAGACGTCGAGATGCGCATTCGCGTCGACCTGGCCATCGCAATACCGGTGCATATCGGTTTCGACAATACGGCGAGGCTGCTCTACGAGGACATGAAGCCCTATCTGAAGCCCGGCTACAAAACCTATGTCACGGGTCACTCGCTGGGTGGAGCGATCGCAGTGCTGATCGCGATCTATCTGACCGAGGACGGCTATGACGTTGCAAAGATAGTGACGTTCGGGCAGCCCAAATTCACCACGACGAAGGGTGTGGAAAAGCTCGGCTACCTGAACCTCACCCGGGTTGTCGACCAGAACGACATCATACCGATGTTGCCTCCCACGACGATCGTGAACAGGTTGCACGGCATCTACGAACATATCGGCCCTGAGGTCATCCTGCTGGAGGGTCCACATTATGTGTTCCTTCCTACACACGACGCCGAGCGAATATCCGAGGGAGAGCTGGGGCGGTCGATCGGGCGCGCCGACCTCGCCGACCATCACATAGACAATTATCTGAGGCGCATCTCCAACAAGGTCACCCGGGCGACACCCGTTTCCTACGACGACCGCGAGCAGTATGTCAGCAAGAAGAAGGTGCGAAGAAGTAGCGCCGCCGGCGCGGTGTAGAGAGCCTCAACGCCGCGCTACGAATGGCTGCGCAGCGCCGCGTTGAGGCTCGCCATATCCTTCTCGTCGGGTGCGGTTTCGAGATTGAGCACCGGTATCTGCTCACGCAGATGGTCGTGATGCGTGCGCACGCCATATTCGAGGTCGGACAGGTAGAAGCCGGCAAAGGATTGCGACAGCATGGATTCGTTCGACCATACCGAAAGCTGGACGTCCTCTGCCATCGTGTCGCGATCTATTCGGTAGGCGAGGTAACGCGCGGCGGCCTGTTCACGGCTTTCATCGGCGTAGCGATAGATGGCGCCACGAAGCAGGCTTTCGCCGGTCGACAGCGGAAACTCCTGATAGAACTGGACGGTCTCGGGCGTCAGCGTGATGACGTTGTTGGGGAAGATGCCGTAGTAGATCCACGCTTTGCGCAAATGTTCAGGCAGGCGCTCCTGATCCGGGCTCATCCTGACGTAGTTTCGCACACTCCAGCGACGGCCGGCATGCGGATTGTAGGTTGCGAAAGAGCGTGACACGCCGTTGACGAACGGCTCGTCGAAATAGGTCGCGCCGTAGAGATCCTGCAGGGCG
The DNA here is from genome assembly GCA_019635775.1 of Rhizobiaceae bacterium. Taxonomy (GTDB): domain Bacteria; phylum Pseudomonadota; class Alphaproteobacteria; order Rhizobiales; family Rhizobiaceae; genus Mesorhizobium_K. Next base: position 6,912 of record JAHBYU010000013.1, read on the forward strand.
GGATGCGCCATCGCGACGTGATAGCCTTCATTGTCGACATCGCGCACCGACTTCCAGTTGACCGGCGACGTCTGGCTCCAGATGCCCCATGAAGGTTTCATGTTGGCCACGTCGTAATGAGCGATCTCCGCCTCCACCGGCTTCATCAGTTCGGCGACCGATGGTTGCGGCCCTTTGTGGAAGCGAATGAAGATGAAGCCCATCCAGATTTCCAGATCGAGCGGCATCAGGCCGAACTCGGTCTTGTCCAGCTCGGGGAATGAGCGCGGGCGCGCGGCACCGCGCAGCGTGCCGTCCAGATTGTAGACCCAGCCATGGAAAGGGCAGACCAGGGCGTTCTTGCAATTGCCATGGTCCTCGGCCACCACCCGGCTGCCGCGATGGCGGCAGATGTTGTGGAAGCCACGCACGACGCCATCCTTGCCGCGCACGATCAGGGCACGTTCGCCGACGACATCCATCGTGAGATAGTCGCCGGGCTTCTGTACGTCCGACACATGACCCGCGATCTGCCAGTGGTTGCGGAAAATGAATTCCTTCTCGAGCTCCAGAAGCGCGGGGCTGTGATACGCCCAGCCCGGAAGACCTCGCCGGTCCCAATCGTTAGGCACCGCCACATTGTGCAGATGTGGGTTCATGAGACGCCCTGAAATTGTTGAACATTCATTCAATAAAGGCATAATTATCAATGAATTGCAATGCTTTAGAGAAAATGTTGGGATTTTGCATTGCGAAGTGACGTCCCAATCTTCGGAAAAATGCCGGAATTTCCGGGCGTTAGGCCGGAATGTCCGCGGGTGCATTTCGTGCGGAGATTGAGGCTGTCACCGAAGACGGATCACACTACTGGAAGAGGTGCTTTTCGCGCTCGACCGCCTGCGTGATGAATGCGCTGACCGCCTGTATGCGGCTTAGCTGGCGAACGCTTTCGTGGTGCACCAGCCAGTAGGCGCGGCGTATGGGGCCGGATGTCGTGACCGGCACAAGATCGGGATGAGCACGTGCGATGAAGGCGTGCAGTATGCCGATGCCCGCGCCCGAGCGAACCGCCTCCACCTGGCCCAGCGCGGACGAGATGGAGAAGGTTGCCTCCCATTCCGCGCTGAATTCGCCGGCATAGTCCAGCGAAGGGCTGAAGACGAGATCGGGCACGTAACCGACAAGGCGATGTCCACTGAGTTCTGCCGGTGTGGCGGGATGGCCGTATTGTTGGACATAGTCACTGGACGCATAGAGGCCGAGTGAATAGTCGACTAGCTTGCGGGCGACGAGACGTCCCTCCGTCGGCCGCTCGGTGGTGATGGCTATGTCCGCCTCCCGACGCGACAGGGAAAACGAGCGCGGCACCGGCACGAGCTGCACACGCAGGTCGCGATGCTGGGCGGTGAGCGCCCCCAGCCTCGATGCGAGGAAGGCCACGCCGAAACCGTCCGGCGCACCGATGCGCACGGTGCCGGAAATCGCTTCGTCGCCGCCTGCGAGTTCGGCGCGCGCGGCGATCATTTCGGTCTCCATGCGCTCCGCGATGCCAAGGAAGCGCTCGCCGGCCTCCGTCAGCTCGCTTCCGGTCGTAAGCCGGCGAAATAGTTTCGCGCCAAGTGCATCCTCCAGCGCAGCAACGCGGCGCGAGACGGTGGCGTGGTTCAGCTCCAGCCGGCGTGCCGCGCCGAGAATCTGGCCGGCACGAGCTACGGCAAGGAAGACCCTGACGTCATCCCAGTTCATGGTCTTTTGAAAGGTCTGTGGTGAAGGCCATCAGGTGGAGCTTTCTGCGCAGAAAATGAAGGTCTATCTTATTCGTTATCTATTCTGCGCACAACGGTTGCGGGGCCGCTCACGTTGCCATGACGCGCGGGAAGCGGGAGAATGGTTCCAACACAGAAGATAACTCCAAGGGAGAGAAACATGATCGAGTATGGCCATTTCGTAGGCGGCAAGCGTGTTGCCGGAGCCAGCGGACGCAAGCAGGACGTGATGCAGCCGCTCGATGGAACCGTGCGTGGCACAGTGGCGCTGGCCTCCACGGCGGAACTGCGCGCCGCAGTGGAGAACGCCAAGGCAGCCCAGCCGGGCTGGGCAGCGACCAACCCGCAGCGCCGCGCCCGCGTGCTGATGAAGTTCCTCGACCTCGTTCACAAGGAATATGACGAACTGGCCGAGATCCTCGCCCGCGAACACGGAAAGACCGTGGCGGACGCCAAGGGCGATATCCAGCGCGGGCTGGAAGTGGTCGAGTTCTGCATCGGGGCGCCGCACCTGATGAAAGGCGAATTCACCGACGGCGCAGGCCCCGGCATCGATGTCTATTCGATGCGCCAGCCGCTCGGCGTGGTGGCCGGCATCACGCCTTTCAATTTCCCGGCGATGATCCCGCTCTGGAAGATCGCGCCTGCGGTCGCCGCCGGCAACGCCTTCATCCTGAAGCCGTCCGAGCGTGACCCCGGCGTGCCGATCCGCATCGCCGAGCTGTTTATCGAGGCGGGACTACCGGCCGGCGTGCTGAATGTCGTCAACGGCGACAAGGAAGTGGTCGACGCCATCCTCGACGATCCGGACATCAAGGCCATCGGCTTCGTAGGCTCGACGCCGATCGCCCAGTACATCTACGCGCGCGGCTGCAGCAATGGAAAGCGCGTGCAGTGCTTCGGCGGCGCGAAGAACCACATGATCATCATGCCCGACGCCGACATGGACCAGACCGTCGATGCGCTGGTCGGCGCCGGCTACGGTTCGGCCGGAGAACGCTGCATGGCAATCTCGGTTGCGGTGCCGGTGGGGCAGGATACGGCCAATCGCCTGATGGAAAAGCTGATCCCGCGCGTTGAAAGCCTGAAGGTCGGGCCTTCGACCGACAGCTCGGCCGATTTCGGTCCGCTGGTGACGGCACAGGCGCTGGAACGCGTGAAGGGCTATGTCGATACCGGGGTGAAAGAAGGCGCCAAGCTCGTCGTGGACGGCCGCGGCTTCAAGATGCAGGGCTACGAGAACGGCTATTACATGGGCGGCTGCCTGTTTGACAACGTGACGCCCGAGATGAAGATCTACAAGGAAGAGATCTTCGGGCCGGTTCTTTCAGTGGTGCGTGCGCCAACCTATGACTATGCGCTGAAGATCACCAATGAGCACGAGATGGGCAACGGGGTCGCGATCTTCACCCGCGACGGCGACGCGGCGCGCGACTTCGCCTCGCGCGTCCAGGTCGGCATGGTCGGCGTCAACGTGCCGATCCCTGTTCCGATCGCCTACTATACGTTCGGCGGCTGGAAGGCGTCTTCCTTCGGCGATCTCAACCAGCACGGCCCGGATGCCTTCCGTTTCTACACCAAGACCAAGACGGTGACTTCGCGCTGGCCGTCCGGCGTGAAGGACGGGGCGGAGTTCGTCATCCCGACGATGAACTGACGCTTGACGGTCCTTGAGGCTGCGCGTCCTCGCCGCTTCGCGCCTGCGGGCGCGCGGCGGGCGTCAAGGATGGTGCCGAGTTCGTGATCCCGGCCATGAACTGACCGCTGGTGATCGCCACGCATCGCAGCTACCCTTTGGGTGACGATGCCATACTGCGGTTTCAGATGTTCGGATTCGAGATGACAATGGGATTCGGGAGGCAGCTGACACGGTTTGCAGCAGCCGCCTTTCCCATGATGATGGTACTTTCCGGCGGCCTGCAGCCGGCACAGGCGTCGGAAATCGATGCTTCGCTCTGCCCGATCTCGATGAACGAAACGGTAACGCTCGAACGCGAACAGATACAGCACCTGTTCCGCGAGCGCGGTCTCGATTACGACCTCACACAACTGCTGGCTTCGGACTTGCAGGGCAGCGTCCAGCGCTACCTTTCTCACCGCCAGAGCCACGGCGATGCGCGGGACAGGGCCTTGCTGTTCTTCATCGGCAATTCACGGACCTTGTGCGCCATGTTCTGGCGGATCGGTGACGGCAGCGAGGACAGTGTCTTCATCGTCGAGAGGCTCGCGGTGCCGCCGGTCGACATCGTGCCGCTGATCGACGCGTTTGTGCAGGGCATGCAGGATGCCGATGCCGGGACCCTCCGTCAGGCTCTACCCAGAGACGCGGCAGCTACGGAGATGACCAGAGGCGCAATCAGGCTCAAGGCATCCACCGGGCGCGCCGTCCCCGATCTTCTCGCAGAGCTTTCGCACTTGCTGTTTCCGGGCGCCATCGCCGACCATGTGGGCGATCTTGCGAGCCTGACGATCATTCCCTGCCTGAACATCGGTATCGTGCCGTTCGCGGCGCTTGACCCCGACCGGGACGGCAAACGCTTCGTTGAAGTCACTGCGATCAATGTCGAGGCCGAACTGAGGCATGTCTACGAAAACCGTGCATTTGCCTGGGACGGCAACATCAAGGCGCCCGTGCTGTTTGGCGACCCAGATGCCGTTGGGGATCCGGACTGGTCCTTTCCCAGATTGCCGGGTGCAGCACGGGAGATCGCCGCAATAGCAGAGCGGTTCGATGCGATGCCGCTGGTAGGCTCTGCAGTGACTCCGGAGCTCGTCGCCGACCGGATAGTAGATGCGGACTATGTACACATTGCTGCCCATGGCCTCAGGAGCGTCGACAATCCTCTCGATGGGAGCTTTCTTGCACTGCACGGAGGGCGGCTGACGGCGCGCCAGATTCTTGGCCTTGGTCTGCGCGAAAGCCCGCTTGTGATTCTGAGCGCCTGCCAGACTGGTCTCGGCGGGCCACTCGACGCCGGCATTGTCGGACTTGCCCGCAGCTTCGTGATAGCGGGGGCGAGCGCCACGGTATCGACCCTCTGGAATGTCGACGACGATGCGACCGAGGGCATCATGGTGGACTTCGTGGAAAATCTCGGGACTATGAGTCCAGCCGAGGCGCTGCGCCATGCGCAGATGAAGACGAGGGAGCGTTACCTGCATCCCCGATATTGGGCAGGCTTCACGGTATTCGGCTCGCGCATGGTTCCCAACCAGGCTGACAAGCCGCGCTCGGCCTGCAGAAGTTGGCGCGCTGCCTTTTTCTGGTTGGTTCCATCACGTTGACCATCCGACGTTACATTTTCGTGATGGAACGTGCCAGCGGGGCATTTGCTTGATTTCGCAGACTTGATTTCCCGGACCGGCGCGCCGCGCCTTTGTGGAATTGGAGATGCGGAGATGAACAGCGAAATCGTACTGGTTTCAGCCTTCCTGACCAGCATGCTCATGGTGACGGCAACGCCCGCACCCGCCATGGAATTCTGCGCGGATCGCGCAGCGATGGTGAAATCGCTTTCCGACCAGTACCGCGAATCGCCGGCAGCCGTTGGCCAGGTCAGCGGCAAGGCCGTGATCGAGGTTTTCGTTTCGCAGCAGGGTACCTGGACGATCCTTGCCACCGGGACCGACGGCCAGAGCTGCGTGCTCTCGGCAGGCGAAAACTGGGAGCTGAGCGTGGCGGCCCTGGGAGACGGTGCCTGAACGTATTGAAAGGCCTACCGCCGGGCAACAGCCTCGGCGTGGGCGCGCAGGAGCGTCATCAGCCTGTCCGCCTCATGATCGGCGGCAGCCTCGTCATGCTGGAGGATCGCCTGAATAAGCAGGACGTGCTGGCCGGCAGCTTCCGCAAGGCTGGTTTCCGTCCGGTAGCGATACCAGAACCTTCGGCTATGGGTTTGCAGCGGAGCCGCGAAGCGCGCGGCAAACGGATTTTCCGCTGCAAGCGAGAGAGCCTCGTCCATGGCCTTGTCCGCTTCCAGATAGGCGATGACATTGTTGGCGACGACCGCGTCCTGCATGCCGATCGCGGCAATGTGGAAGCGAGCCGCGGCTTCGGTCGTGACATATCGCGCGGCTGATCGTGCCAGGACGAGCTCGAGACCCCATCGCGCATCGATGACCCTGACCCAGTCGCCGGGGTGAAGCGGCGTAATCGCCAGACCGGCACGCGGCCTGATCTCGACCAGCCCTTCCCATGCCAGTCTCTGAATGGCCTCCCTGACCGGTGTGCGGCCGAGGCCCAGTCTTTCTATCAATGCACCCTCTGTCGCGATGCTGCCCGGCGCCAGTTCAAGCGTCACGATCATCCGTTCCAGCGCGCGGTATGCCTTGGCCGCGGCCGGCTCGTTGCTCGGTGTCGGTTCGCTCGTAGGCGTGTTCAGCACTGTGCATCCTTTCTGATATATTTGTCGCATATCACGAAACATCGTCTGTTGACAGACTCCGACATTCTAGATATATCACTGATATATCAGATGGAGGTTGTCATGTGGAATGGTGTTTTCCCTGCAGTTACAACGAAATTCACAACCGATGACGGGCTCGACCATGCCGAGATGGAGCGCTGCTTTGCCTTGCAGATGGAGGCCGGATGCGACGGCCTGATCGTAGCCGGCTCGCTCGGCGAAGGCCCGATGCTAAGCCAGGACGAGAAGGTCGAGGTGTTAAAGACGGCGCTTAGGGTAGCGGGCCGAAAGCCTGTGCTGCTGACCGTCAACGAGCCGGGAACACGCGAGGCGGCGCAGATGGCCAGGCGCGCGGCCAAGGCAAGCGCCAGCGGCCTCATGGTGGTTCCCTCGCCGATCTATCACACCAATCCCGACGAGACTGTCGCGGCCCTCTCCGCGGTGGCGCATGCCGGCGATCTACCAATCATGATCTATTCCAACCGGCTGGCCTACCGCGTCGACGTAAGCATCGCCGACATGGAACGGCTCGCGAAGGATGAGCGTTTCGTCGCCATCAAGGAATCGTCGGACGACATCCGGCGCTCGACGGACATCATCAATGCGTTCGGCGACCGCTTCGACCTGTTCACAGGGGTCGACAACCTTGCCTTTGAGGCACTTTCGGTCGGCGCCATCGGCTGGGTGGCCGGGCTGGTCGTCGCCTTCCCCGAGGAGACGGTGGCGATCTACCGCCTGATGAAGGAGGGGCGTCGCCACGAGGCGTTGGCGATCTACCGCTGGTTCCGCCCTCTACTCGACCTCGATGTATCGACTTACCTGGTGCAGAACCTGAAACTGGTCGAAGCAATGGTGGTTGGCACCAATGATCGCGTACGCATGCCCAGGCAGCCGTTGTCCGGCGAGCGGCGCGCGGCGGTCGAGAAGGTCGTGAAACGGGCGCTTGCAACCAGGCCCGATCTTTCGGGGCTTTCCTTGCAAAAGGCAGCCTGATAGCCATCGAGATCATGCCGTCCCTTCATCACCCCAGACAGTTTTCTTCGCCGGGCGAGCGCGAGGATGCAGTTGCTGTCATCGGTGCGGGCATTATAGGGATCTGCGCGGCGGCCTATCTCGCAGAGGCAGGCTACAAGGTAACGGTTTACGACCGGACGGGGGTCTGCGAGGAAACCAGCTCCGGCAACGCGTCGGCGTTTGCCTTCTCCGACGTGCTGCCTCTCGCCCACAAGGGGATGATGAAGAACCTTCCGCGGTGGCTGGCAGACCCACTGGGGCCGCTGGCGATCCGGCCATCCTACCTGCCGAAGCTCGCACCCTGGCTTTGGCGGTTCTGGCGCGCCGGCTCGCCTGACCTGTACGAGGCGAGTCTCGCCGCCCAGGCCGCCATGATGCGCCTGGCCGAGCCGGAGTGGATGGGCCTTCTCGATCGCTCGCGAAACAAGAGCATGCTGCGCGAGGACGGCTCGCTGGAATTCTACGAGAGCGAATCGGAGTTTCGCGCGTCGCTGCCGGGATGGGAGGCGCGCGACCGTTTCGGGATTTCCTACAGGCATGTCGATGGCGAAGAAATGGCTGCCCTTCAGCCGGGCCTGTCGCTGCAGTTCGTGAAGGCGACATTCGTGCCCGGATGGAAGACTTCCATCGATCCCAAACTGCTCGGCAAGGCAATCTGGGCCTATGCGCAGGGTCTGGGGGCGCACTTCGAGCAGCGCGAGGTGGTCGCAATCGCGGATGGCGAGACAGCCGGTGGAGGGGTAACGTTGCGCCTTTCCGGTGGCGGCAACGAGCAGTTCGGGAAGGCATTGATCGCAGCCGGAGCCTGGTCGCATCGTCTCGCCGCGCAACTCGGCGACAGGATCCCGCTCGAAACCGAGCGAGGCTACAACACGACGCTGCCGGCCGACGCGTTCGACGTCCGGCGCATGCTGATCTTCGGCGGCCACGGCTTCGTCGTCACGCCGCTCTCAACCGGGATACGCGTTGGGGGCGCGGTGGAACTGGGCGGTCTCGACCTGCCGCCAAACTATGCGCGCTCGAAGGCCATGCTGGAAAAGGCGCGGCGTTTCCTGCCGGGACTGAAAAGCCAAGGCGGACGCGAATGGATGGGCTATCGCCCGTCGCTGCCGGATTCACGTCCGGTGATCGGCCGGTCGCGCCGCTCGCCCGACATCCTTTACGCCTTCGGTCATGGCCATCTCGGCAAGACGCAGGCTGCCGGCACGGCCCGCCTGATCCGCGATCTTGTCTCGGGCGCGGCTCCGGCAATCGACCTCTCCCCCTTCAGTCCGCAGCGATTCTAGGAAACCAGGGCTTTCAGGAAAGACATGGCCAGAAACACGTTCACCTGCATCGACGGTCACACCTGCGGCAATCCGGTTCGTCTCGTAGCGGGGGGAGGGCCGTTGCTGAACGGCTCGACGATGATGGAGCGGCGCGCGCATTTCCTCGCCGAATATGACTGGATCCGCACCGGCCTGATGTTCGAGCCGCGCGGGCATGATGTCATGTCGGGCTCGATCCTCTATCCGCCGACGCGCGACGATTGCGATATCGCCATCCTGTTCATCGAGACCTCGGGCTGCCTGCCGATGTGCGGGCACGGCACAATCGGAACGGTGACGATGACAATCGAGAACGGCCTGGTGAAACCGAAGACACCCGGTGTGCTGCGCCTCGACACGCCGGCCGGGCTGGTGATCGCGGAATACCGGCAGGAAGGCGAATATGTCGAGGAAGTGCGGATCACCAACGTGCCGTCCTTTCTCTATGCCGAGGGGCTGACGGTGGAGTGCCCTGATCTGGGGGAACTGACCGTCGACGTCGCCTATGGCGGAAATTTCTACGCAATCGTCGAGCCGCAGGAAAACTATGCCGACATGGCGGACTACACCGCAGGCCAGCTCATTGCCTGGAGCCCGATCCTTCGCCAGCGGCTGAACGAGAAATACGCTTTCGAACACCCCGAAAATCCGGGCATCAACCGGCTCTCCCACATGCTGTGGACCGGGAGGCCGACGCGGCCGGACGCGGACGCGCGCAACGCGGTGTTCTACGGCGACAAGGCGATAGACCGCAGCCCATGCGGAACTGGTACATCGGCACGCATGGCGCAACTGCACGCCAAGGGCCGGCTGAAGACCGGCGACAATTTCGTACACGAATCGATCATCGGGTCGCTGTTCAAGGGGCGCGTCGAAAGTGAAACCAGCGTTGCGGGCAAGCCGGCCATCATTCCCTCGATCGGGGGCTGGGGGCGCCAGACCGGGCTGAACACGATCTTCATCGACGATCGTGACCCGTTCGCACATGGATTTGTGGTCAAGTAGAGCAGGCAGCCGACGCCGTTTCAATAAGAGGCGCGCGCAATTTTTCACCGGCAATAGGCATCCGTCACCGAATTATCTTCGGTTGGCGGGGTTGCACAAAGGTGATTAGTCAAAGACATTGCCTTGTGCCAATGGTAGCGTCCGCAATGGTCCAGGGGAGGATCAGGCCGCCGGCCGAAACGGGAACGCATTCCGCAGGGGTACGCCGTATCGCGAGAAATTGACGTTGCAATCCAGGCTTGAGACTTTACGACTAGGGGAAATCAAAAAGAATGCGTCCTTCGGGCGACATTCGCGGGGAGCCGTTTATAGATGGAATATTTCGTCCAGCAGCTTGTTAACGGGCTGACGCTGGGATCAATCTATGGCCTGATCGCAATCGGCTATACGATGGTCTACGGCATCATCGGCATGATCAACTTCGCCCATGGCGATATCTTCATGATCGGCGCCTTTGTCGCCCTCATCGTCTTTCTCTTCCTCGTCAGCGTCTTCGCATCGGTGTCCGTGGTGCTTTTCCTGCTGATCATGATGATCGTGGCGATGCTCTTGACCAGCCTCTACAACTGGACAATCGAGAAGGTTGCCTATCGGCCGTTGCGCGGATCGTTCCGGCTGGCTCCCCTCATCACCGCCATCGGCATGTCGATCACCCTGTCGAATTTCGTGCAGGTGACGCAGGGGCCCCGCAACAAGCCGATCCCGCCGATGATCTCGACCGTATACAACGTCTTCGGCATCTCGATCTCGGCAAAGCAGATCGTGATCGTCGTGGTTACGGTCTGCCTGCTGGCGATCTTCTGGTACCTCGTTAACAAGACCGCGCTCGGACGCGCGCAACGGGCCTGCGAGCAGGACCGGAAGATGGCCGCGCTGCTTGGCATCGACGTCGACCGCACCATTTCGATCACCTTCATCATGGGTGCTTCGCTCGCTGCCGTGGCCGGAACGCTTTACCTCATGTACTACGGCGTGGTCTCCTTCTCGGACGGGTTCATACCCGGGGTGAAGGCCTTCACCGCAGCGGTGCTCGGAGGCATCGGATCTATACCCGGCGCGGTTCTGGGCGGCCTCCTGATCGGCTTCATCGAAGGCATGTGGTCCGCCTATTTCTCGATCGACTACAAGGACGTCGCGGCCTTCTCCATCCTGGCCATCGTGCTGATCTTCCTGCCCTCCGGCATTCTCGGCCGGCCTGAAGTGGAAAAGGTCTAACATCATGGCCATTGAAACAGCATCGCCGGGAACTCCCTCGCCCTACGCTTCCGCGTTGCGCGAAGCGCTCTATGCCGGCCTCATCTCGTTCGGACTGTTCGTGCTCTTCATCGGACTCAAGACCGACCAGAACATGCGCAACGAACTCATCCTCGTGCCGCGCTTCGGCCTTCTCGCCATCGTCGTGGCGCTCGTGATGGTGGGCCGCTTCGTCTACGTCGCCTTCGTCGCTCCGGCGCTGGCAAAGGGCGACATGAAAAAGATCCGCAACGGGGCGCTCGGCGCCTTCGCCGCCGTTGTCCTTGCCTTCGTTCTCTACGCACGGCCGGACATGAGCGGCCTCGTTGGCCTGCTGCTCAACTGGAAGACCTGGTTCTTCATCATTATCGTCGCTGCGGCGCTCTTCATCGACCGCCGCCGTCCGTATCTGAAGAAGAACTTCCCGACGGTCGCGATTATCCTGCTGATGCTCTTCCCGATCATCTCGCTCTTCACGGCCGGGCTGCAGGGGTCGCTGAAGTGGGTCGACAATTTCGGCATCCAGATCCTGATTTACGTGATGCTGGCATGGGGCCTGAACATCGTGGTTGGCCTCGCCGGCCTGCTCGACCTCGGATATGTGGCCTTCTACGCGGTCGGCGCCTATTCCTACGCGCTGCTGGCGACGGAGTACGGCTGGTCGTTCTGGCTGCTGCTGCCCGCCGCAGGCATCATGGCGGCCTTCTGGGGCATCATACTGGGCTTCCCGGTGCTCAGGTTGCGCGGGGACTATCTCGCCATCGTGACGCTCGCCTTCGGAGAAATCATCCGCCTCGTGCTGATCAACTGGCGCGAAGTGACAAACGGAACCGCGGGCATCTCGGGGATCCCGAAGGTGACCTTCTTCGGATTTGCGACCTTCAACGTCTCGGACGAGAACTATTTCGGCAAGGTTTTTGAAATCGGCGCCTCGGGCGTCTACTACAAGGTATTCCTGTACTATCTTATTCTGGCGCTCGCGCTGCTGACAGCCTTCGTGACGATCCGTCTGCGCCGCATGCCTGTCGGTCGTGCATGGGAAGCGCTTCGCGAGGACGAGATCGCCTGTCGCTCGCTGGGCATAAACACCACCAACACAAAGCTGACGGCCTTCGCCATCGGCGCGATGTTCGGCGGGTTTGCAGGCTCGTTCTTCGCGGCTAGGCAGGGCTTCGTCAGCCCGGAATCCTTCGTGTTCCTGGAATCGGCGATCATCCTCGCGATCGTCGTGCTCGGCGGGATGGGTTCTCTCGTCGGCATCGCGATCGCGGCCGCCGTGATGATCGGGGGCACGGAGATCCTGCGCGAACTGCAGTTCCTCAAACAGGTGTTTGGCGACAGTTTCACGCCGGAACTCTACCGCATGCTGCTGTTCGGCCTTGCGATGGTGGTCGTGATGGTGTGGAAACCGCGCGGCTTCGTCGGCAGCCGTGAGCCGACGGCCTTCCTGCGTGAACGGAAGACCGTCGACAGTTCCTTCACCAAGGAAGGGCACGGCTGATGAATGCGCAGACCCCCGTAGCCGGCCCAATTCTCCGGGTCGAGCACCTGTCCATGAAGTTTGGCGGGCTGGTCGCCATCGGCGACCTGTCCTTCGAGGCGAAGCGCGGCGAGATCACCGCACTGATCGGACCGAACGGCGCAGGCAAGACGACAGTCTTCAACTGCATAACCGGCTTCTACAAGCCGTCCGAAGGCATGATCACGCTGACCCGGGCCGACGGCAGCCAGTACCTGCTCGAACGCCTGCCCGACTTCCAGATTCCAGCCAAGGCCAAGGTGGCGCGAACCTTCCAGAACATCCGCCTGTTCTCGGGCATGACGGTTCTGGAAAACCTTCTGGTTGCGCAGCACAACAGGCTGATGGCAGCATCCGGCTACACCGTGCTCGGCCTGCTGGGGCTCGGCAGCTATCGGAAGGCGTCAGCCGAATCGATCGATCTCGCGGAACACTGGCTCGAAAGAGCCAGTCTCGTCGATCGCGCGGACGATCCGGCCGGCGATCTTCCCTATGGTGCGCAACGGCGGCTGGAGATCGCGCGCGCGATGTGCACCGGCCCGGAACTGCTTTGCCTCGACGAGCCAGCCGCGGGCCTCAATCCCAAGGAGTCGCTCGCGCTGAACGATCTCCTCAACGGCATCAAGTCGACGGGCACCTCGATCCTGCTGATCGAGCACGACATGTCGGTCGTCATGCAGATCTCCGATCACGTCGTGGTGCTTGAATATGGCCGCAAGATTTCGGACGGCGACCCTGCTTCCGTGAAGAGCGATCCGAAGGTCATCGCCGCCTATCTCGGCGTCGACGACACCGAAGTCACCGACGTGCTGGTAGAGGTCGGCGACGAACAGGTCATCGAGCAGCTGGACGCCGAACCCGATCGCGCCCACGGTCCGTCGGATTCCTCATCCATGATGGCCGGACCCGTATCCGATTCGGTTGGCCACAGCGACGAGGATGGAGAGACCGTGAAGGTCGACCCCGGCGCATCGAAAGCCGGCCAGTACGAACGTCGCGCTGCCTTGTCCAACGCGATCGCCGCGCCGAGGGGCGGCAAGGCCGACGAACTGACCCGCATCAAGGGCATCGGTCCAGTAAACGAGCGCAAGCTGCACGAGCACGGCATCTTCCATTTCGAGCAGATCGCCGCGTGGACCGAGGATGATGTGGCGGCTGCCGAAGCCTATCTCGATTTCGACGGGCGCATCGCGCGCGAGGACTGGATCGGACAGGCCAGGGCGTTCGTGCAAAAGACCGGAGGCGTCGAATAATGGCCGCGCAACCCCTGCTTCGGGTCGAGGGTGTCGAGACCTTCTATGGAAACATCCGGGCCCTGAACGGCGTCTCGATCGATGTCAACGAAGGCGAGATCGTGGCGCTGATCGGCGCCAACGGCGCCGGCAAGTCGACGCTCATGATGACCATCTTCGGGACGCCGCGCGCGCGGGGCGGCACGATCACGTTCGCCGGCAAGGACATCACCCAGATGCCTACGCACGAGATCGCAAGGCTGCGTATCGCGCAGTCGCCGGAGGGCCGCCGGATCTTCCCTCGCATGACGGTGATGGAAAACCTGCAGATGGGTGCCGGCCTCGACCAACTGAAATACTATGACGAGGACGTGGAAAAGGTGTTCGCGCTCTTCCCGCGCCTCAAGGAGCGCATCAACCAGCGCGGCGGGACGCTTTCGGGCGGCGAGCAGCAGATGCTGTCGATCGGTCGCGCGCTGATGGCCCGGCCCAAGCTTCTCCTGCTTGACGAACCTTCGCTCGGTCTTGCGCCGCTGATCGTCAAGCAGATTTTCGACGCGGTGATGGAACTGAACCGGACGCAAGGATTGACCGTGTTCCTCGTCGAGCAGAACGCGTTCGGCGCGCTCAAGCTTGCCAACAGGGGCTACGTGCTCGTCAACGGGAACGTCACGATGACCGGGACCGGTCAGGAACTGCTTGCCAACCCCGAGGTGCGCGCGGCGTATCTCGAGGGCGGCAGGCATTGATCGCGGGGGCATAGAAGACCATGCACGGCATTCTCTATGAGGAAGAGTCGGTCTGGCAGTTCATGTTCATCACCTGCCTGCTCGGAGGATGGGCCGCATGGATGACCGGACGCGCCTGCGCCCAGACATGGCGGCCGATGTCGAGCCTTGTCGTCTTCCTGCTGCTGCTCGGCATAGCAGTGCGCTTCATCCATCACGCGCTGTTCGAAGGCACGATGTTCACGCTGCAATACTATGTCGTCGATACCGTCATCCTGATGTTCTTCGGTATCGTCGGTTTCAAGTACACTCGTACCAACCAGATGGTTACGCAATACCACTGGCTCTACGAGCGTGCATCACCACTCACCTGGAAACCGAAGGCAGGAGCCTGAAGGGCAAATGTCTCTGGAATCACCTCAGACGGCGTATGCGAGGTCTGAAAACGGCGTGACAAGCGCCGGAAAATCGGCAAACTAGCTTTTCTGCGATAGGGTGGGCATCGCATGAAAGTTTCATTCTCGCCCACTCGGTTTAATGGGAGTCATCAATGAAGAAATCACTGTTGTCCGCAGTTGCCCTGACCGCAATGGTCGCGTTCAGCGGCAGCGCGTGGGCGGAGGTTCTGATCGGCGTGGCCGGTCCGATCACCGGCGCCAACGCAGCCTTCGGTGCGCAGCTCCAGCGCGGCGCCGAGCAGGCTGCCGCAGATATCAATGCCGCCGGCGGCATCAATGGCGAGCAGATCAAGATCGTCATCGGTGACGACGCGGCCGATCCGAAGCAGGCCATCTCGGTCGCGAACAAGTTTGCCGCCGACGGCGTCAAGTTCGTGGTCGGCCACTTCAACTCGGGCGCTTCTATCCCGGCTTCGGAAGTTTATGCCGAGAACGGCATCATGCAGATCTCGCCTGCGTCGACCAACCCGACCTTCACCGATCGCGGAATGTGGAACACGTTCCGCACCTGCGGCCGTGACGACCAGCAGGGCGCTGTCGCCGGCGCCTACATCGCCGAAAACTTCAAGGACGCCAAGGTCGCGGTCATCCACGACAAGACGCCGTATGGCCAGGGCCTCGCCGACGAGACCAAGAAGGCCCTGAACGCCGCTGGCGTGACGGAAGTTCTTTATGAAGGTGTGAATGTCGGCGACAAGGACTTCTCGGCGCTGATCGCGAAGATGAAGGACGCCGGCACGACCCTGATCTACTGGGGCGGCCTGCACACGGAAGCCGGCCTGATCATCCGTCAGGCCGCCGACCAGGGCCTGAAGGCTCCGCTCTTCTCGGGTGACGGCATCGTCTCCGACGAACTGGCGGCGATCGCCGGCGACGCGGTGATCGGTACGCTCAATACCTTCGCTCCGGATCCGCGCCAGAACCCGGCGGCCAAGGAACTGGTCGAGAAGTTCCGCGCCGCGGGCTTCGAGCCGGAAGCCTACACGCTTTACGCTTACGCCGCCGTGCAGGTGTTCAACGAAGCCGCCAAGAAGGCCGGCGACCTCGACCCGCAGAAAGTCGCGGAAGCAGCCAAGTCCGGTGGTCCGTTCGCCACCGCGCTCGGTGAACTCTCCTTCGACAGCAAGGGCGACATCACCAAGGCCGATTACGTGGTCTATGAGTGGAAGAAGGGCGACGACGGCAAGATCAGCTACTTCATGCGCTGATCGCCCGTTCTCAACCGATTTGAAAAGCCCGGCGGGAAACCGCCGGGCTTTTTTCTTGACCTGCACGCTGCTGGTCGAGCGCGGCATCACGCGCTGATACGTCCGGCATGGGCCGCTTAATCTGTTTGCACTGCAGCATTTTACCGTTAAACAAGGGTCGTCTCTGTCCCTCGTCAGCCCGGAGCGTGTTAGTGCCCATCACGAAGATTCTTGTCGCCAATCGCTCCGAGATCGCCATACGCGTGTTTCGCGCGGCCAATGAACTCGGTCTGAAAACCGTCGCCATCTGGGCCGAGGAAGACAAATATTCGCTCCATCGCTTCAAGGCGGACGAAAGCTATCAGGTCGGACGCGGGCCGCATCTCGACAAGGACATGGGCCCGATCGAAAGCTATCTTTCGATCGACGAGGTGCTGCGCGTTGCCAGGCAGTCGGGTGCGGATGCCGTTCATCCCGGTTACGGACTGCTCTCGGAAAGCCCCGAATTCGCTGAAGCCTGCGCGGCCGCCGGCATCACCTTCATCGGACCGAAGCCGGAAACGATGCGCCGGCTCGGTAACAAGGTGGCCGCGCGCAACCTTGCAATAGAGGTCGGCGTGCCGGTCATTCCCGCGACCGACCCGCTGCCGGACGACATGGAAGCGGTGAAGAAGCTGGCCGCCGAAGTCGGCTATCCGGTGATGCTCAAGGCCTCATGGGGCGGCGGTGGGCGCGGCATGCGCGCCATTCGTAATGAAACCGACCTCGCGCGTGAGGTGACGGAAGGCAAGCGGGAGGCGAAGGCCGCCTTCGGCAAGGACGAGGTCTACCTTGAGAAGCTGATCGAGCGCGCGCGCCATGTCGAGGTGCAGATACTCGGCGACACGCATGGCAACGTCGTGCATCTCTTCGAACGCGACTGCTCCATCCAGCGGCGCAACCAGAAGGTCGTGGAACGCGCGCCGGCTCCCTATCTGAGCGACGAACTGCGCCAGGAACTGTGCGGCTATGCGCTGAAGATCGCCCGCGAGACCGACTATATCGGGGCGGGCACGGTTGAATTCCTGCAGGACGCCGACACCGGAAAGTTCTATTTCATCGAGGTCAATCCGCGCATCCAGGTCGAGCATACGGTGACCGAGCAGGTCACCGGCATCGATATCGTGAAGGCGCAAATCCACATCCTCGACGGATTCGCGATCGGCACTGCGCAATCGGGCGTCCCGGCACAGCAGGACATCAGGCTGAACGGTCATGCGTTGCAGTGCCGGATCACGACCGAGGACCCCGAACAGAACTTCATACCGGACTACGGGCGCATCACCGCCTATCGCGGCGCGACCGGCTTCGGCATAAGGCTCGACGGCGGAACCGCCTATTCCGGCGCCGTCATCACCCGCTACTACGATCCGCTGCTCGAAAAGGTCACGGCCTGGGCGCCGACGCCGCTTGAAGCGATCCAGCGCATGAACCGGGCGCTGCGCGAGTTCCGCATCCGTGGCGTGGCGACAAACCTGACCTTCCTCGAGGCGATCATCAACCACCCGTCCTTCAAGGACAATTCCTACACGACGCGCTTCATCGACTCGACGCCGGAACTGTTCGCGCAGGTCAAGCGCCAGGATCGCGCCACCAAGCTCCTGAACTATCTTGCCGACGTGTCCGTGAATGGACACCCAGAGACGCGCGGCCGTCCTGCGCCCAACCCGGACGCGGCAGAGCCGATCGTGCCCTACATGAACGGCAGGATTCCGTCCGGCTCGAAACAGCGCCTCGACGAGCTCGGCCCGGAAAAATTCGCGGCATGGATGCGCGCCGAGAATCAGGTCCTCGTGACCGACACGACGATGCGCGACGGACACCAGTCGCTGCTGGCGACCCGCATGCGCACGTACGATATCGCGAAGATCGCGGGCGTCTATGCGCGCGCGCTGCCGGAACTCCTGTCCCTGGAATGCTGGGGCGGCGCGACGTTCGACGTGTCCATGCGCTTCCTCACCGAAGACCCCTGGGAGCGCCTCTCGCTCGTGCGCGAGGCCGCGCCGAACCTCCTGCTCCAGATGCTCCTGCGCGGCGCCAACGGCGTTGGATACACCAACTATCCCGACAATGTGGTGCAGCATTTCGTGAAACAGGCGGCAGCTGGCGGCATCGACCTCTTCCGTGTATTCGACTGCCTGAACTGGGTCGAGAACATGCGCGTCTCGATGGACGCAGTCGTCGCCGAGGGCAAGCTTTGCGAAGCGGCTATGTGCTACACGGGCGACCTGCTCGATCCCGATCGCTCCAAGTACGACCTGAAATATTATGTCGGTCTGGCAAAGGACCTCGAAAAGGCCGGGGCGCATATCATCGCCGTAAAGGACATGGCCGGTCTGCTGAAGCCTGCCGCCGCCCGCGTGCTGTTCAAGGCGCTGCGCGAGGAGACGGAACTGCCGATCCACTTCCACACGCACGATACGTCCGGCCTTTCGGCGGCCACCGTGTTGGCGGCGGTGGATGCAGGCGTCGATGCGATTGACGCGGCGATGGACAGCTTCTCAGGCAACACCTCGCAACCCTGTCTCGGATCGCTGGTCGAGGCGCTGAAGGGAAGCGAGCGCGACCCGGCGCTGGACCCCGAGTCCATCCGCAAGATCTCGTTCTACTGGGAAGCCGTGCGCAACCAGTATGCCGCGTTCGAAAGCGATCTCAAGGGGCCGGCCTCGGAGGTTTATCTGCACGAGATGCCGGGCGGGCAGTTCACCAATCTCAAGGAGCAGGCGCGTTCGCTCGGGCTGGAGACACGCTGGCACGCGGTCGCGCAGGCCTATCACGACGTGAACCTGATGTTCGGCGACATCGTGAAGGTGACGCCTTCCTCCAAGGTGGTTGGCGACATGGCGCTGATGATGGTCAGTCAGGACCTGACGGTCGACGACGTAGAGAATCCGGCAAAGGACATCGCCTTCCCGGATTCGGTCGTCTCCATGCTGCGCGGCGATCTCGGACAGTCGCCAGGCGGGTGGCCGGAAGCGCTGCAAAAGAAGGCGCTCAAGGGCGCCGAGCCGATTACGGTCAGGCCTGGTTCGCTTCTCAAGCCTGCCGACCTCAAGGCCAGCCGCAAGGAGATCGAGGAAAAGCTCGGCCGGCCTCTCTCCGAATACGAGTTTGCCTCCTGGCTGATGTATCCGAAGGTTTTTTCGGACTTCGCCGCCGCACAGGACAATTACGGCCCCGTCAGCGTCCTGCCGACGCCCACCTATTTCTACGGCATGAAGACGGAGGACGAGATTCTCGTCGACATCGAGAAGGGCAAGACGCTCGTCGTGCGTTGCCTTGGCATCGGCGATACCAACGACAAGGGCATGGTGACGGTGTTCTTCGAACTGAACGGCCAGCCACGCCGCGTCAAGGTGCCGAACCGCACGGCAGGTGCGGCAGCGGGTGCTGTCCGGCGCAAGGCCGAGAGCGGCAACGACAGCCATATCGGGGCGCCCATGCCGGGTGTCGTCTCCACGCTTGGCGTGACGGCCGGGCAGGCGATCAAGGCCGGCGACGTGTTGCTGTCGATCGAGGCGATGAAGAT
Source organism: Rhizobiaceae bacterium (assembly GCA_019635775.1). GTDB lineage: Bacteria > Pseudomonadota > Alphaproteobacteria > Rhizobiales > Rhizobiaceae > Mesorhizobium_K. Next base: position 26,314 of record JAHBYU010000013.1, read on the forward strand.
GGAGACCGCCCTCCACGCCGAACGCGACGGCACGGTGGAGGAAGTGCTCGTCAAGGCCGGCGACCAGATCGACGCCAAGGACCTTCTGGTCGTTCTTTCCTAGTTTCCGCTTCTGTTGGTGGGTCCCTCTGGCCCACCACTTGCAAGGTTCTCGCGGTTGACTTCACGTCAGGCCGCTATAGAGCGGTTGCCGAGTACGGGAGACAAGCATGGACGCGAGCAACGCTGCCGCTTCTGCCATTCGCGGCCGCTGGGCGGTCGCTGCCATCTTTTTCATGAACGGCTTCGTGCTGGGCAGCTGGGCTCCCCAGATTCCTGTCCTGCTGATCCGGCTCGGGATCACCGAGTTCACGCTGGGCCTGCTTCTCCTGCTGTTCGGGGCAGGCGCGGTCAGCGCGATGATCATGGCCGGTCACCTTATCCCCAAGTACGGGTCGCGTGTGGTAACCATCGCATTTGCCGTCTCCTGCTGTTTTGGATTGCTGTTCGTCGCGCTGGCGCCGGGTGTGGCCACGGCAGCCGTAGCCATGTATGTCTTCGGCGGCACCTTCGGCGCGACCGATGTTTCGATGAACGCCAATGCGGTGACTGTCGAACGGCGCCTCGGAAGACCGATCATGTCATCGTCGCACGGCTTCTGGAGCCTTGGCGGGTTCGTGGGCGGCAGCGCGGGCGGGGTCACAATCCAGTATCTCGGCCATCTGCCGCATGCGATCATCGTGACCGTGATAGCAGGGGCCATCACCGCGCTTGCGATCCGGCATATCGTTCCGGACCTGCCTCTGGCACAGGAACATCGCAAATTCTCGCTGCCACGGAAGCCCGGCGTCTACCTCATCGGCATCATGGCGCTGTTGTGCATGAATTCCGAAGGCGCGGTTCTCGACTGGGGCGCGCTCTATCTCAACCAGGAGCTTGGCAGCGACATCGCCACGGCAGGCCTAGCTTTCGGGGTGTTCGCTGGTGCAATGGCGCTCATGCGCTTCCTAGGTGACGGGGTGCGAAAGAGGTTCGGCGCCGTGACGACCTTCAGGATATCCTGCTTGGTGGCCGCTAGTGGCATTCTGGTCGCCGGGTTGGCACCATGGCCCTGGCTGGCAATTGCCGCGTTCGCCGTTGCCGGAGTCGGCATCGCGAACACCATCCCTATCCTGTTCTCGGCGGCAGGTAACCAACCCGGAACAAGCGCGGGCGCAGGGATGAGCGTCGTCACCACGATGGGTTACTCTGGAATCCTGATAGCGCCTTCGCTTATCGGGTTCGTTGGAGAGCGCACCGGATTCGCGCCGATTTATATCGGAATTTCCGTGCTCCTGATGCTGGTCTTCCTCGCATCGAGCATAACGCGGAGTGCCGATCTTTCGCCGGACAGCAATGATCCGGTGCTTCCGATCTGAGCACTCCGCATGATGGTTAGGGCTAGATTCGTCCCATCAGCAACAGCACGATGAGGATCAGCAGGATAACGCCGGCTATGCCTGATGGGCCATACCCCCATGAGCGCGAATAGGGCCAAGCGGGTATCGCGCCGAGCAAGACCAGAATGAGAATGATGATCAGAAGGGTCGTCAGGGTCATAACTAAGTCCTCAAGTGCGTTGCCGTGACATGACAATGCACGAGACCGCGGGCTTGTTCCCTGCGACCCGCCTTCTGACGCTCTTATCCTATTCCGCCGGCTTGGGAAGGGCGTCCGCCGTAGCGGGCGTTTCGGCAGGAACCTTAGCCTTGGGCTGCCCGATGCGGAAGAGCCGTCTGAACCATCCGCGCCGCTCCCCCTGTCTCGGTACGTCGCGCGTGAATACCATGAGCATGGAAGGCGTAACGATAAGCGTCAGGACTGTCGCGAAGGACAGCCCAAAGACGATGGCAGAGGACAGCGCGATCCACCATTGCGTCGACGGGGCATTGATCGTCGTCTCGTGATGGAAGAGTTCGAGGCCAAGCCCGAATGCGATTGGCAGGACGCCGAGAATCGCAGCCAGGGCAGTGAGTACCACGGGGCGCGCCCGCTCTCGGCACGTCTGCAGTACCGCATCCAGCCTGTTCCAGCCTTCCTCGCGCAGGCGATCATAGGTGTCGATAAGCACGATGTTGTTGTTCACCACCACGCCGGCAAGGGCAATGACGCCGATGCCCGACATGACGATGACGAAGGCCTGCCCTGTCAGCATCATGCCCAGCAGCGCACCGATCGTGGCCATCACGACGCAGGAAAGCACGAGCCAGACGCTGGTGAAATTGTTGAACTGCGCGAGCAGCACAAGGAAGATCAGGAAGATCGCTGCGCCGAACGCGCTGGTAAGGAATGCGCCTGCCTCCTCGCTGTCCTCGTTGGAGCCGGCAAGCTTCCAGCCTATGCCTGCCTGTTCAAGGTTCATGCCGCCTACCAGCTGGCTGACCTCGGCCTGCACGGCGGCGACCTGATAGCCTGAGGCGACATTGGCCTGGATCGTGATCGTGCGCTTGCCGTCGATACGGTTGAGGACGCCGGCTGTCTTCTCCGGCTTGCGCGACACGAAGTTCGATATCGGCACCGAACCCTGGCTGGTCTCGATGCGAAGCTGGTCCAGCGTGCCCAGGGTGCGGCGGTCCTCGGGCAGGCGCAGGCGGATGTCGACCGCGTCGTCCGCGCCGGCGGGTCGATAGTCAGTCAGTTTCAGGCCGGTGGTGACGAGTTGGACGACCGTGCCGACCGACATCGGATTGACCCCGAACTGGGCAGCCCTGGCACGGTCGATTTCGAGCGACCAGTCGATACCTGGCGGAGGCAGGCCGTCGGAGATGTCTATGACGCCCGGAACCTTCGCGACGGCGGCAGCCACCTCCATCGCCTTCTCGTTGAGGTTCGTCGGATCGACGGCGGACAGCTGCACCTGGATTGGCTTGCCGGTCGGGGGACCCGCGTCCGGTACGCGAACCTCGACATCGACGCCTGGGATTCCAGCCATCGCGACGCGCAGTTCGTCGAGGATTTCATGCGCGGATTTGCGTTCGCGCCAGTCGATGAACTCGTACTGGATGACGCCGACAACATCTTCCGGTATGTCCTGGCCGCCTTGTGTCTTGCCGGAGCGGGTGTAGACCGACTTGATGCCTGGCCAGTTGAGAATGCGTTTTTCCGCTTCCTGCGTCGCAGCGTCCATTTCGGCAAGCGAAAGGTTGCCGCGCGCATGGACGTAGAGCAGGCCGTAGTCGGGCTCGACCTGCGGGAAGAACTCGACGCCCGCGCCGAACTTGGAATAGGCAACAGGGACGGCGACCAGAAGCGCGACCGTCAGCACAAGCACCGTCTTGGGATAGGTGACGGCTCGCTTGACGATGGACATGTAGAGCCCGTCGCGGTTTTCGTCGTCTTCGTGGATCGGCGCCTTGGCGAACATGGCGCCGAGCGTCGGCGCGAAGATAAGCGCGTAGGCCATGGAGGCCGCGAGCGTGACGATCAGCGTGATCGGCAGGTACTTCATGAAGTCGCCGACGATGCCGGGCCAGAACAGCAGTGGCGAGAAGGCCGCGATGCGTGTCATCGTCGCCGCTATGACGGGACCGGCCATGCGCTTGGCGGCGAGCTCGAACGCCTGTTCCTTCGGCATGCCCTCGGACATCCGGCGTTCCGCGAATTCAGTGACGATGATCGCGTCGTCCACCAGCATGCCAACGGCCAGTATCAGGCTGAACAGTACGATCATGTTGATCGTGTAACCCATCAGGGCGAGCGCAAGGATGCCCATAAGGAACGACGCGGGTATCGCAAGGCCGATCAACAGCGAGGCGCGTCCCGAAAGCGCATAGAGGATGACGATGAAGACCAGAATGACGGCGATAAGGACGTGGTTCTGCAGGTCGTTAAGCAGCGTGTTGACGAAGACGGACTTGTCCTGAGTGTAGGTGACTTCCATGCCTTCCGGAGCGGAGGCCAGGAATTCGTCAGCAACGGCCTTGGCGCCCTCGATGGTCTCGACGATGTTGGCGCCGATCCGCTTCTTGACCTCAATGGCGATGGCCGGCTTGCCGTCCAGCCGGGTGATTGTCTCGGCATCCTTGAAGGTCGAGCGGACGGTGGCGAGGTCCTGTACCCGCACGATCGCATTCGGCCCCGCGACGACAGGAAGGTTGGCTATGTCTTCCGGCGTCTCGATCAGCGCAGGGACGCGGACGGCGTACTTCCCTTCGGAGCCTTCGAGGGCACCTGCCGCGACAAGGCTGTTCGATGCGCCGATGCCCTGGATCAGCTGATCGAGCCGCAAGCCATAGGAAGACAGCTTGACCGGATCGATGATCGCCTCGACCTGCTCGTCGCGCGAACCCTGGATCGTGCCCTCGAGCACGCCGGGAACTTCCTCGATTCGGTCACGCAGTTCCTTGGCGGCTGCGGTCAGCGTGCGTTCGGGGATGTTGCCCGAAAGCGTCACGACGAGAACCGGGAATTCCGAGAGATTGACCTCGTTGACGGTCGGCTCCTCGACGCCGGACGGCAGGTCGCGCTTGGCGTCCTGCACCTTGTTGCGCGTGTCGATGAGGGCATCGGAAAGGTCGGTAGAGGGGTCGAATTCAACGAGAACATAGCCGCCGCCCTCATAGGCGGCCGACTTCATCTCCTTGAGACCCTTGAGGTTCTTGAGCTGCGATTCGACCGGCCGCAGAAGCAGCCTTTCGGAATCCTCCGGCGAGATGCCCTGATAGACAAGGCTGACATACATGATCGGAATGGCGACGTCGGGCTCTGCCTCTTTCGGCACTGCGCGATAGGCAAGCGCCCCCGCAATGACAAGGAACAGCAGGACACAGAGCGTCAGCCGCGCGTTGTTGATCGCAATCTTGACGATGTCCATGAAGGCTGGCGCGTCCCTGCTTCGTTCAGGTTCCGTCGGTGGCCTGGCCGACGAGTTTCTGTATGGTCGCCGCGTCGGCCTCGACGGGAACGACTTCATCTCCGTCATTCACGAGCGCCTGCCCGGCCACTATGACCCGGGCGTCAGCCGGGATGCCGCCAAGGACAAGGCCCTTGGCCGTGTCGTCCACGAGGTCGATCGGATAGAACACGACCTTGTTGTCTGCGTCGACCGCGCGGATGCCCAGGTTGCCCCCCGAACCCAGCGTCACGACGGAACGCGGAAGGATGACGGAATCGGTCGGTTCTGCGCGAAGCGTAATCTCAGCGGTCATGCCGGCGGGCAGCGACTTGTCCTCATTTGGAATGGAAACCTCGATTCGAAAGGTGCGGGTCGCCGAGGTCGCATCGCGGCTTATGTAGGTCAGCGTCCCCTTCACTGCCGTGCCATCCACCAACTGGATGTCGGCCTCATCGCCGAGCTTGATATATTTCAGATCGCGCTCGCTGACTTCGCCAATCGCAAGAAGCGGATCGAGATTGATCAGCGTGGCAACTTCGGTGCCCGCGAGGATCGCGCTGCCGCGCTGCACGGGCAGCCGATCGATGACGCCGTTGTATGGCGCGTAAATGCTGTACTGGGCGAGTTCAGCCTTGGCACTCTCGAGCTGAGCCTTTGCCGTGGCGAGCGCTGCACGCGCCTGATCGGCCTGGAGTTTCGGCGCATTGCCGCCACCGACGAGCCGCTCGGCTGCGTCCGCCTCGGCCTGGCGCTGGGAGACGATGCTTTCCGACATGCGCACCGCAGCTTCCTTGTCTTCGGCATTCAACTGCATCACCAGTTGACCCCGTTCGACGCGTTGTCCCTGCTTGACGGGGAGCTTTTCGATGATGCCCATGACGCGGGTTGCCAGCGTCACACGCTTTTCGGCGTCTGTGCGCCCCGAGATGCGGATTGCCCGCTCGTGCATGACGCGCGGGGGGGTGACAACGGCGACGGTGCGCAACGGCACCTCCACCTTCTCGGCTGCTTCGGCCGGCGTGGGGGGAGCTTCGTCCTGCGCACTGCCGACCGAAGAGAATTCACCGGTGGCCACCCACGCGCCCACCCCGATCAGCACGGCGATTGCCGCCAGCTTGTGGAACCTGAATTTAGCCATGCTCATCTGTCCGCTTGCGCGTGGCCAAAAAATAGCCGCGTCTGTCCAGATATTTGCCCGAGCTTAAAACAGCATGAACGCTTCCGCGGCGGGCTTACGCAGAGGCGGCAACTCTTTACATCAGTTTTGCAGTGCGAAAAAGCCACAAAAACTGATGCGGTTATGAGTCCTGACATGCTCCCTGCCAGCAGTCTGACAGGGGCCGGACAGTCGCTTCGGCCTTACGCCACGTCAGCTTCGGGGTTGCGCTTTCAGATATGGATGGGCTTGAAGTAGGTGGCGAGTGCTGCCTCCTTCACGGATTCCGACATAGTCGGATGAGGGTGGCAGGTCCGTGCCAGATCTTCCGACGATCCGCCGAACTCCATCAGGACAGAGACCTCCTGGATCAGTTCGCCGGCACCGAAGCCGACGATATGGGCGCCCAGCACGCGGTCCGTCGCCTTGTCGGCAAGAATCTTGACGAAGCCTTCGGTGTGCAACGTGGCGCGCGCCCGCGCATTGGCCGAGAAGGGGAACTTGCCGACCTTGTATTCGATGCCTGCCTTCTTGAGCTCCTCCTCGGTCTTGCCGACCGAAGCAATCTCGGGGCTGGTGTAGACGATGCTCGGGATGATATCGTAGTTCACGTGCCCTGCCTGCCCGGCGAGGATTTCGGCAATGGCCACGCCCTCGTCCTCGGCCTTGTGCGCAAGCATCGGTCCCGCGATGACATCACCGATGGCGTATATGCCCGGCACGCTGGTCTGGTAGTGGCCATCGGTCTGGACGCGTCCGCGCTCGTCGAGCGCAACGCCGGCTTCCGCCAGGCCGAGCTTGTCAGTGTAGGCCCTGCGGCCGGTGGAGATCAGCACGACATCGGCGTCGATCGTCTCGGCGTCGCCACCCTTGACCGGCTCGAAAACGACCGAAGCGCCTTTCTTGGCCTTCTGTACGCCCGTGACCTTGGCTCCAAGCCTGAACTCGAAACCCTGCTTGCCGAGCATGCGCTGGAACTGCCTGGCGACTTCGCCGTCCATGCCGCCCAGTATGCTGTCAAGGTATTCGACAACCGTCACCTTGGCGCCGAGCCGCGCCCATACAGAGCCGAGTTCGAGCCCGATCACGCCGCCGCCGACAACGACCAGATGCCCTGGGACCTTCGCGAGGGAAAGCGCACCGGTGGAAGACACAATGACCTTCTCGTCAATCGCGACATCGACACCGGGAATGCCGGCAACCTCGGAACCTGTCGCGATGACGATGTTCTTGGCCTCGGTCTCCTCGGTCTTACCATCTTCACCCGTGACGGCGACCCGGCCGGCTGCCAGAACCTTGCCGGTGCCTTTCAGCCAGTCGATCTTGTTTTTCTTGAAGAGAAAGGCAACGCCGTTGACGTTTGACGAAACCGTCGCATCCTTGTGCGCCATCATCTTCTTGAGGTTGAGCTTCGGAGCCACCTCCACACCAAGCGAATCGAAAGAATGGCCGGCTTCGGCAAACATTTCCGAAGCATAGAGCAGCGCCTTGGAAGGGATGCAACCGACGTTCAGGCAGGTGCCGCCCAGCGTCGCGTTCTTCTCCACGACCGCGACCTTGAGGCCAAGCTGCGCGGCCTTGATGGCGCAGACATATCCGCCGGGTCCCGAACCGATGACGATGAGATCATAAGCCATTTTCGAAACCTCGCTTCTCGCCGCTTCAGCGGCCTCCACTGACATTTAGGATGCTGCCGGTCACATAGGAAGCATCGTCGGAAAGCAGGTAAAGAACCGCACGCGCCACTTCATCAGGCTGTCCGGTGCGCCGCATCGGCAGGCTGTCCGCAATCTCCTTGGGCCAGTCAGGCTCCCCGCGGGAAGCATGAATGTCCGTCTCGATGATCCCGGGCCGCACCCCATTGACCCGGATGCCTTCGGCGGCGACCTCTAGGGCCAGGCCGCGCGTAAACGTGTCGATAGCGCCCTTTGAGGCCGCATAATCGACATAGAGGGAGGGGCTGCCAAGCTCGGCGGCCATCGACGAAACGTTGACGATCACCCCGCCACGTCCGCCGTGCCGCGTCGACATCCGCCGCACCGCCTGTCTGGTACAAAGCATCGGCCCGACCACATTGACCTTCATCATGCGCTCCAGCCGTGATGCGTCCATTTCGTCCAGCCGAGACTTGCGATCGACGATGCCAGCATTGTTGACCAACGCGTCGATGCGGCCAAACCGCTCCTCCACCGCCGCGAACATCGCCAACACGTCCGGCTCACTGGCTATGTCGCCACGGATCGCGAACGCCTCACCGCCTTCCGCCTGAATGTCACGCACAATCCTGTCGGCGGCATCAGAGTCGGAAACGAAATTGATCGCGACCCTGTATCCCGCTCGAGCCGCAAGCCTTGCGACCGATGCGCCAATGCCGCGGCTTGCGCCGGTAACCAGTAGCGATCTGGTATGCGTCATCGACCGTTCCCTTTACCAGCGAACGCCCGCGGCTCAGAGGTCCAGAACCAGCCGCTCCGGATCCTCAAGGCTTTCCTTGACGCGCACGAGGAAGGTAACCGCTTCCTTGCCGTCCACGATGCGGTGGTCGTAGGAGAGCGCCAGATACATCATCGGGCGAATGACGACCTGCCCGCCGATGACAACCGGACGATCCTGGATCTTGTGCATGCCCAGGATGCCCGACTGCGGCGCGTTGAGGATCGGCGTTGACATCAGCGAGCCGTAGACGCCGCCGTTGGAGATGGTGAAGGTGCCACCCTGCATGTCGGCAACCGACAGCTTACCGTCGCGCGCGGCAAGCCCCAGCCGGCCGATCTCCTTCTCGATCTCAGCGATAGACATCTGGTCCGCGTCGCGCACGACCGGGACAACAAGGCCCTTGTCGGTGCCGACGGCCACGCCGATATGGGCGTAGTTCTTGTAGATGATGTCGGTCCCGTCGATTTCGGCGTTGACCGCCGGAATTTCCTTCAGCGCATGCGTCACCGCCTTGGTGAAGAAGCCCATGAAGCCGAGCTTCACACCGTGCTTCTTCTCGAACACGTCCTTGTACTTCGCACGAAGGTCCATGATTCCCTTCATGTCCACCTCGTTGAAGGTGGTCAGCATGGCCGCAGTGGACTGGGCCTCCTTCAGGCGGCGCGCGATGGTCTGGCGCAGCTTGGTCATGCGAACACGCTCCTCGCGCACCGCGTCGCCCTCCGACGAGGCGGGCCGCAGGACGGAAGGCGCCTCGGCTACGCGCGGCGTCTCGACGGGCTGCGAGGCTGCGCCCCTGGCGATCGCCTCAAGCACGTCGCCCTTCAGGACCTGACCGCGCTTGCCCGATCCCGAGACCTGATCGGCCGAAAGGTTGTTTTCCGCGAGCAGCTTGGCAGCCGACGGCGCGGGCGGCATCTTGCGTTCCTCTACCGGTCCTTCACCGGCGACAGCCGCCGTCTTCTTCGCCGCTTCCTTCACGGTATCGGCGCCTGACGCACCGGCAGCCTGGGAAACGGCTTCCGCCTTCTTCGGTGCTTCCTTTGCTGGAGCGGCTGCGCTGCCGCCGCCGATCTGGCCGAGCAACGCACCGAGGCCAACCGTCTCGCCCTCATTTGCCGTGATCTCCGAAAGCGTGCCAGCCGCCGGCGCGGGCACTTCGATCGTGACCTTGTCGGTCTCGAGCTCGACGATGGCCTCATCGGCGGCGATGGCGTCGCCGACCTTCTTGAACCACTTGCCGACGGTCGCCTCGGTAACGGATTCGCCGAGGGTGGGAACGCGGATTTCGGTAGCCATTTTTGCCTGCCTGTCCGTTGCTTCGGTTGCGTACATGTTGTGCCGGGGCAGCAACCCCGGCATCAGGCCAATCGTCAGTCGCCGAGCGCGTCTTCAAGGAACGCCCCAAGCTGCGCGAGATGCTTCGACATCAGGCCGGTCGCCGGGGACGCCGAAGCAGGGCGACCGGTGTAGCGCACACGTTGATGCTTTGCATCAATGTGCGCCAGCACCCATTCCAGATAAGGGTCGATGAACGACCACGCGCCCATGTTCTTTGGCTCTTCCTGACACCAGACCATCTCCGCATTGCGGAAACGCGACAGCTCGGTGATGAGCGCCTTGGCCGGGAACGGATAAAGCTGTTCGACGCGCAGCAGGTAGATGTCGTTGATGCCGCGCTTCTCGCGCTCCTCATAAAGATCGTAATAGACCTTGCCGGAGCACAGAACGACCCGGCGGATCTTCGAGTCCTTGACCAGCTTGATCGGCTGGTCGCCGAGATACTGCGCATCATCCCAGAGTAGCCGATGGAAGGCCGACTCGCCCGACATCTCCGCGAGCGTCGAAACGGCGCGCTTGTGGCGCAGCAGCGACTTGGGCGTCATCAGGATCAGCGGCTTGCGGAAGTCTCGCTTCAACTGGCGGCGCAGGATGTGGAAGTAGTTTGCCGGCGTCGTGCAATAGGCGACCTGCATGTTGTCTTCCGCGCAAAGCTGGAGGAAGCGCTCGAGGCGGGCCGACGAGTGCTCGGGCCCCTGGCCCTCATAGCCATGCGGCAGCAGGCAGACGAGGCCCGACATGCGCAGCCACTTGCGCTCGCCTGACGATATGAACTGGTCGAACACGACCTGCGCACCGTTTGCGAAGTCTCCGAACTGCGCCTCCCAAAGGGTCAGTGCGTTCGGCTGCGCGAGCGAATAGCCGTATTCGAAGCCAAGCACGGCCTCTTCCGAGAGCATCGAGTTGATGACCTCGTAGCCGGCCTGAGCGGCTGACAGGTTGTTGAGCGGGATGTAACGCGTCTCGTCGCGCTGGTCGTAGAGAACGGAGTGGCGCTGCGAAAACGTGCCGCGCTCGGAGTCCTGCCCAGATAGGCGCACCGGATTCCCGTCGAGCAGGATCGAACCGAACGCGAGCGCCTCGGCGGTCGACCAATCGATGCCTTCGCCAGTGTCGATCATGGTGCGGCGGGTGTCCAGGAAACGGCCGATCGTGCGATGGACCTCGAAGTCCTTCGGCACTTCAGTGAGCTTCCTGCCGATCTCCTTCAACGTCTTGACCGGCACGGCGGTCTTGCCGCGGCGCAGTTCGTCCTGATTGTCGGCTGCGCGCAGGCCCGACCACGCGCCATCCAGCCAGTCAGCCTTGTTGGGCTTGTAGGCCTGGCCGATGTCCCATTCCGATTCCAGACGGGCACGCCAGTCGGCGCGCATTTTTTCGACGTCGGCTTCGGTGAGAAGGCCCTCGGCGATCAACCGCTCGGCGTAAAGCGTCGCCGTTGTCTTGTGACCTCGTATCTCGCGATACATGAGCGGCTGCGTGAAGGCCGGCTCGTCGCCCTCGTTGTGTCCGAAGCGCCGGTAGCAGAACATGTCCACCACGACCGGCTTGTGGAACTTCATGCGGAATTCGGTCGCGACCTTGGCTGCATAGACCACCGCTTCGGGATCATCACCGTTCACGTGGAAGATCGGCGCCTCGATCATCTTGGCGACATCGGACGGATACGGCGAGGAACGCGAGAAGCGCGGATTGGTGGTGAAGCCGATCTGGTTGTTGATGATGAAGTGAAGCGTGCCGGCAACCCGATGGCCGCGCAGGCCTGAAAGGCCGAGGCACTCCGCGACGACACCCTGCCCGGCAAAGGCCGCATCGCCATGCAGCAGAAGCGGCATCACCTTGGCGCGCTCCTCGAGCGGCACGATCTCCTCGCGGGTGCGGCCGAAGATCTGGTCCTGCTTGGCGCGCGCCTTGCCCATCACCACGGGATCGACGATCTCGAGATGCGAGGGATTTGCGGTCAGCGACAGGTGGACCTTGTTGCCGTCGAACTCGCGGTCGGAGGACGCGCCCAGATGGTACTTCACGTCGCCGGAGCCCTCGACATCGTCGGGCGCATACGAGCCGCCCTTGAATTCGTGGAACACGGCGCGATGAGGCTTTGCCATGACGTTGGTCAGCACGTTCAGCCGGCCGCGATGAGCCATGCCGAGCACGACTTCCTTCAGGCCGAGCGAACCGCCACGCTTGATGATCTGCTCGAGAGCGGGGATAAGGGCTTCGCCGCCGTCAAGGCCGAAGCGCTTGGTGCCCTTGTACTTGACGTCGATGAACTGCTCGAAGCCTTCCGCCTCGATCAGCTTGGACAGGATCGCCTTCTTGCCTTCTGCGGTGAAGCTGATTTCCTTGTCGGTTCCCTCGATCCGCTCCTGAATCCAGCCCTTCTCGGCGGGATCGGAGATGTGCATGAATTCGACGCCGAGTGTAGAACAGTAGGTTCGCGTCAGAATGTCCAGCATCTGGCGGATGGTCGCATATTCGAGACCAAGTACGCCGTCGATGAAGATCCTGCGGTCGTAGTCCGCTTCGGTGAAGCCGTAGGATAGGGGTGACAGTTCGTTATAGTCTTCCTGCGGGTTTGCCATGCCCAGCGGATCGAGTTTGGCATGAAGGTGGCCGCGCATGCGGAAGGCGCGGATCATCATGATGGCGCGCACGCTGTCGCGAGTCGCCTGCATGACGTCGGTATCGGACACGGAAACGCCTGTCGCTGCGGCCTTCTCCTTGACCTTCTTTTCGAGATGCTTCTCGACCAGCCCCCAGTTGCCATCAAGCGCCGAGACTAGCTCGCCATTGGCCTGAAGCGGCCAGGATGGCCGCGACCATGAAGCCCCCTGGGCGTTCTTGCGGACGTCTATCGCGTCGTCCTTCAAGGCCGCGAAGAATTCCTGCCACTGGGGATCCACAGACTGGGGGTCGGTCTCCCAGGCAGCCTGCAACTGCTCCAGATAGTCGGCATTGCCGCCGTACAGGAAGGAGGTGAGGGAGAATTCGTCGTTGGCCTGATCTTGTCGTGCCATCTTTGCCTCGGAGCGCCGCGCTCCGTCTCCTTGTTGGTCGTCGGCAGCCATATGAAGGCCAGACTGCCGGCTGCCTCAACCCTTGATCGCCTCGACCAAGGTCTTTCCAAGCCTTGCGGGGGATGGTGAAACGCGAATGCCAGCCGCTTCCATCGCCGCGATTTTGTCTTCCGCGCCGCCCTTTCCGCCTGAGATGACCGCACCGGCATGGCCCATCGTCCTGCCGGGAGGGGCGGTACGGCCCGCGATGAAGCCCGCCATGGGCTTCCTGCGGCCCTTCTTCGCCTCGTCAATCAGGAACTGGGCTGCGTCTTCCTCGGCCGATCCGCCGATCTCGCCGATCATGATGATCGATTTCGTCGCCTCGTCGGCAAGAAACATCTCGAGCACGTCTATGAATTCGGTGCCCTTGACCGGGTCGCCGCCGATGCCGACCGCAGTGGTCTGGCCAAGGCCCTCATTCGAAGTCTGGAACACAGCTTCATAGGTAAGTGTTCCCGAACGCGAAACAACGCCTACCGAGCCTGTGCGGAATATGTTGCCCGGCATGATGCCGATCTTGCATTCGTCGGGTGTGACGATGCCGGGGCAGTTCGGTCCGATGAGCCGCGACTTCGATTTGTCCAACCTAGCCTTGACCTTGACCATGTCGGTAACGGGGATGCCCTCGGTGATGCACACGATGAGCGGGATTTCCGCCTCGATCGCCTCGATGATTGCCGCTCCGGCTCCGGCAGGGGGCACATAGATCACGGAGGCGTCCGCGCCGGTGGCAGCCTTGCCTTCGGCGACGGTGGCAAATATCGGCAGCTTCTCGCCATTCTTGCCGGCCCACGTTTCTCCGCCTTTCGACGGATGTATGCCGCCGACCATCTTGGTGCCGTGATAGGCGAGTGCCTGTTCCGTGTGGAAGGTGCCGGTCTTGCCGGTCAGACCCTGCACGAGGACTTTTGTGTTCCTGTCGACGAGAATGGACATGCCGATTACCCCTTCACCGCCGCTACGATCTTCTTCGCCGCGTCGTCCAGATCGTCCGCCGAGGTGACGTTCAGGCCGCTGTCGTTGATGATCTTCTTGCCGAGTTCGGCGTTGGTGCCCTCCAGTCGAACGACCAGCGGTACCTTCAGGCCCACTTCCTTGACGGCCGCGATCACGCCTTCGGCGATGACGTCGCACTTCATGATGCCGCCGAAGATGTTGATCAGGATGCCCTTCACGGCCGGATCGGCTGTGATGATCTTGAAGGCAGCCGTGACCTTTTCCTTCGATGCGCCGCCGCCGACGTCAAGGAAGTTAGCCGGCTCAGCGCCATAGAGCTTGATGATGTCCATTGTGGCCATAGCCAGGCCGGCCCCATTCACCATGCAGCCGATATTGCCATCGAGCGCAACGTAAGCGAGGTCGTATTTCGACGCCTCGATTTCCTTTTCGTCTTCCTCGGTCGTGTCGCGGAGCTCGACGATGTCGGGATGGCGGAAAAGCGCGTTGTTGTCGAACGAAACCTTGGCGTCTAGTACGCGCAGGTGACCGTCCGTCATGACGATCAGCGGGTTGACCTCAAGCAGGCTCATGTCCTTCTCGGTGAAGGCATTGTAGAGCAGCGGGAACAGCGTTTCGCCGTCTTTCGCGGCGTCGCCGTTGAGCTTCAACGCGGCGTTGAGCGCCTTGACGTCTGCGGGCGTCACACCGGTCGAGGGGTCGATGGCCACGGTGACGATCTTCTCCGGCGTGTCGTGAGCGACGGTCTCGATGTCCATGCCCCCTTCCGTCGACACGACGAAGGCTATGCGGCCAACGGATCGGTCGACGAGAATGGAAAGGTAAAGCTCGCGATCGATGTCCGCGCCATCTTCGATGTAGAGGCGGTTGACCTGCTTGCCCGCCGGGCCGGTCTGCTTGGTGACCAGCGTGTTGCCGAGCATTTCCCTGACATTGGCGACGACCTCGTCGACCGACTTCGCCAACCGCACGCCGCCCTTGGCGTCGGGGCCGAGTTCCTTGAACTTGCCCTTGCCGCGTCCGCCGGCGTGGATCTGGCTCTTCACCACATAGAGCGGCCCGGGCAGCTTCCTGGCGGCGGCTTCAGCCTCGTCGGCGTTCAGGACCGCGACGCCTTCCGCCACCGGGGCGCCATACGCCTTCAGAACCTGCTTGGCCTGATACTCGTGGATATTCATGGCCGTTCGTCCTTACTTCTTGGCGAGGTTGGGCGCGATCTTGACGCAAGCCTCGCAAAGCGACTGCACGGACTCAACCGACTTGTCGAACATCTTCTGTTCGGCCTTGTTGAGGTCGATCTCGATGACGCGCTCGACGCCGCCCGAACCGATGACCGTCGGCACGCCGACATAGAGGTTCTTGACCCCGTACTGGCCGGAAAGGTGGGCAGCGGCGGGAAGCACGCGCTTCTTGTCCTTGAGAAAGGACTCGGCCATCTGGATCGCCGAAGAGGCAGGCGCATAGTAGGCCGAGCCGGTCTTGAGCAGGCCGACGATCTCCGCGCCGCCGTCGCGCGTGCGCTGGACGATCTGGTCGAGCTTCTCCTTGGTGGTCCAGCCCATCTTGACGAGATCGGGCAGCGGAATGCCGGCAACCGTGGAATAACGGGTCAGCGGCACCATCGTGTCGCCGTGACCGCCGAGGACAAAGGCCGTCACGTCTTCCACCGACACCTTGAACTCCTCGGCCAGGAAATAGCGGAAGCGCGCTGAGTCGAGTACCCCGGCCATGCCAACGACATGGGTCTTGGGCAGGCCGGAGAACTTTTGCAGGGCCCAGACCATCGCATCGAGCGGGTTGGTGATGCAGATGACGAAGGACTTCGGCGCGTATTTGCGGATGCCAGCGCCAACCTGCTCCATCACCTTGAGATTGATGCCGATCAGGTCGTCGCGGCTCATGCCGGGCTTGCGCGCCACGCCAGCGGTGACGATGCAGACGTCAGCGCCCTCGATGCCGGAATAGTCGTTCACGCCGACATACCTCGCATCGAAACCTTCGACCGGCGAGGACTCGGCAATGTCGAGACCCTTGCCCTGCGGGATGCCTTCCGCGATATCGAAAAGAACAACGTCGCCGAGACCCTTGAGGCCGATCAGATGCGCAAGCGTGCCGCCGATCATGCCGGACCCGATGAGGGCAATCTTGTTGCGTGCCATGTGAGGATTTTTCCCTTAATCCGTGGGCCGGGCGCCTGACCCGGCAGTGCGTAAAGCCAGATATAAACGGCATTGCAGCCGGAAAAATGTGCGGATGCCAATAGCCCCGGAGACAATAAAGTTCAAACGATTATTTTGGAGTGAATGTTTTCAATCGGTTAGATAAATATTCACTTACGTAAACGTCAAAACTTTGTCATCCAATTGTCACTTTTGCATTCGGATTCGCCGTTTTTTCGATGTTCAGCGCGACGTGTATCAGGAGGCGGCAGGCCCCTCGATGCGTGAATCAGGTCCGGTTGAGGTCTTCTCGGGGCCTCCGGGTTCGGTATGTCTTTCAGCCCACTCGTCCAGCCATTCGCGGCTTTGCATTTCGATCAGCCGAGACACCGTTCGGTCAAACTCGAAGGCTTCGGTAGTACCCTGCTGCCCTGCGTAAAGCCTGTCCGGTGGAGCTTCAGCGCTGATGATGATGCGCATATGCCGGTCGTAGAGCGTATCGATCAGCAGGATGAAGCGCTTGGTCGCACTGCGGCGGCTCTGGTCGAGTACTGGAACTGCGTCGATCAGGACCGTGTCGAACCTGTCGGCTAGCGCAAGGTAGTCACGGGCACCGAGTGGAGCGTCGCAAAGGTCGGCAAAGTGAAAGCGTGCAGCTTTACCGGCCGCCAGCGGCACGGCGACCTCACGCCCCTTGACGGTCAAGGCCGCAGGAGCAGCCCGCAGTCCTTTCGTGACGGTTCTCCAGTTCTCATCCATCATGTCGCCGGTTTCGGGCGTCAAGGGGGACAGGTAGACCGGCAGGCGGTTCAGCTTCTCCGTGCGGTAGTCGGTCGGTGAATCGAGGGTCATCACCCGCGCGTGGCGTTTGAGCAGGGCGACAAAAGGCAGGAAGAGCTGCCGGTTCAGGCCGTCGCGATAGAGATCGTCGGGCGCCACGTTCGAGGTGGCGACCAGTACCACCCCGTTGTCGAACAGCGCCGAAAACAACCGCGAGAGGATCATGGCATCGGCGATGTCGGTGACCGTGAATTCGTCGAAGCAAAGAACCCAGGCTTCGTCCGCGAGCGCCCTGGCGACCGGCGGAATCGGGTCGTCTTCCCTTGTTTCGCCGTTCTTGCGCGCCTGACGGTGCTTCTGGATGCGATCCTGCGCATCGGCCATGAAGGCGTTAAAATGGACCCGGCGCTTGCGGCGAACCGGCACCGTTTCGAAGAAGATGTCCATCAGCATCGTCTTGCCGCGTCCAACATCGCCGTGGATGTAGAGGCCGGTGATCTTTTCCTGCGCGGCGCGGTTCTTTGCAAATAGCCAACCCAGTGCGCTGGACTTGCGCTGCAGCCGCTTGACCCTGATGTCGCTTATAAGCCGGTCGAGGGCGTCCACGACGGGACGTTGCCCGGGATCGTCGGTGATCTCACCCCTGTCGATGAGCTGCGCATAGCGCTGCGCGACGGAGGAATACGACTCTGGGCCGTCACGCAAATGCATGGGTCAAGGGATGGATGGAGGAACCAATTACCTGGAAAGCGAAATAGGCATTCCGGTGGAGGTCTGTCCATTGAATTTTCCCTCGCCGGACGAATAGAGCGTGGCGACCGACGACCCGCTTTCGTCATAAAGCGAGAGCTGCTTGCCCGAGACGTTCCAGCTCTTCACGTTGTTGATTGGGGCCGCGCACTGACGGGAGGCGGCGCGATTGTTGGAGCCAAGCTTGGTCAGAGAGGTGATCAACTGGCAGTTCTGGCCGCCGACGGATGCGCTCCATGCGCCGACTACATTGCCGGTGGTAAGATCCGGTGCCGCGGAAGCGGCGGGATCGGCTCCGGGCAGGGCTGCCATCTGCTCACCCGCTCCCGGTGCGTCGGGGAATGCAGCAGGGTCAGCCGGCTTGGTGGCCGCCGACGCCGGTGGTGGCAGCGCAGTCGACGAGGTGACGGTTCCAGATGGCGCTGCCTGCAAGGGTGCCGGCTGGTCGTTCATGGAGGAGAAACGGGCGCTCGAGCAGCCCGCGGCGAAAATCGCCAGCGAAACCGCAATGAGACCTGTCTTCGAAAAAGCCATCATACCACTCCATAGGGCGCGCAAACGCGCCACAGGAAAAAATCTACCGTCACCTGAAGACGGTGAAGGTGGCCAAATTTCAGCGCGATATGGTTAAAATTGGGTGTGGAAGCGATTTTGATCCAAAATATTCTCAAAATTTATGACCGTTTGTGTCGGTCGGCCGCTGCCGGGAGGGCCAGGCTCGGCGCAAAGACGTATCCACTCGGGCCCACAATATGGCATTCGCGCAGGCCATGCGGCTTGTCGAGCGCCCCTGCGAGCACATGATGGCCATGTTCGCGCGCCTTTGCCTCGGTCAGGTCCGGATCGAGGCCGTAAACGCGGATTTCCATGCCTAGGCCGCGCTGGTCGACGCCATCGATGACGCCGCGCATCGGATTGTCCGAATAGGAATGGTCGGCGTGCAACATGAATACCGAACCGAGCAGCGTAACGGCGGCAAAATCCTCATCAGCATAGATCACCGTCGCGCCGAGCACGTCGCGGCAGAACGCCTCCATCGGTGCAATTTTGGGAACGAGGAGGTTGATCCCGATACCAAGGGGCAGCGAACGGCCGAAGTCGTCGGCCTTCATCCAGGGTGTACCGGTCCGCCTCATAACCATTGTCGAGCTCCCTTATTGACGGCAACACTAAACCGGCCGCCGTGACCGCGGGTGTGCAAGGCGGAGCGAGTTCTTGAGCCAGCACTGGAACGTGCCCGCGCGAGCTGCGTTTCTCCTCTCGTCTGGAAGCGAAGCGGAAAAGGGGAAAAATCATGATCAAATGGATTCTGATACTACTCATCGTGGCCGCTGCAGCCAGTCTGCTCGGCATGCCGTCGCTGGCGGGAGCAGCTGCGACCGGCGCGCGTATCCTGATCGGCATCGTGCTTATCATCTTCCTGCTGGTGGTGCTGGGCCTCCTTGCCGTCGCCTGACTTGGGCTGCGCACTGGTAATTTGGCTCTGTTTCAGCCATATAGCCGCCAAGACGGCAGGAAATCCGGTTTGCATGGCCAGCGCAGTCCCATTTGCCAAGATGAACGGGCTCGGCAACGACATCGTCGTTGCCGACATGCGCGGCCGTACCGATCGCGTTACGCCGGCAGCTGCGGTGGCGCTCAACGCTGATCCGGCGACGAAGTTCGACCAGATCATGGCGATCCACGATCCGCGCACGCCGGGAACCGACAACTATGTCGAGATCCTAAATTCCGACGGCTCGATGGCACAGGCATGCGGCAACGGCATGCGCTGCGTGGTACAGGCGCTTTCCGCCGAGACCGGGAAGAAGAGCTTCACCTTCGAGACCGTGGCCGGAATCCTGACCGCCCAGGAACATGACAACGGGCTGATCTCGGTGGACATGGGCAAGCCCCGCTTCGGCTGGCAGGACATCCCGCTTGCCGAAGAATTCCGGGATACGCGCATGATAGAGTTGCAGGTCGGGCCGATAGACGCGCCGGTGCTGCACTCGCCCTCGGTTGCCAGCATGGGCAATCCGCATGCGATCTTCTGGGTCGATAACGACGTCTGGAGCTATGCGCTCGATCGCTTCGGGCCAATGCTTGAAAACCACCCGATTTTCCCGGAACGCGCCAACATCACCCTCGCGCAGGTCACGTCACGCGACACGATGACGATCCGCACATGGGAGCGCGGTGCGGGCCTGACGCTTGCCTGCGGCTCGGCGACATGCGCCGCGGCCGTGTCTGCCGCCCGGACGGGCAGGACCGGACGCAACGTTGCCGTCACCGTGCCTTCGGGCGGAATGCTCGCTATCGAATGGCGCGACGACGACCATGTCATCATGACGGGCCCCGCCGCCTGGGAATTTTCCGGCAGCTTCGACCCCGCGACCGGAAGATGGGTGCGCGACGCCGAAAGCGCCGCGTGATGCCCGCTTCCGAAAAGGGCGTGGAAATCGTCACCTTCGGCTGCCGACTCAATACCTATGAGTCCGAAGTCATGCGCCGCGAGGCGACGGCGGCCGGCCTCGGCCAACTGGGCGACGGCGCGGTTATCTTCAACACCTGCGCGGTGACAGCCGAGGCTGTCCGGCAGGCAAAGCAATCCATCCGAAAGGCACGACGCGAAAATCCGGCCGCGCGCATCATCGTGACCGGCTGCGCCGCCCAGACCGAGCCGGCAACCTTCGCCAACATGGACGAAGTTGATCTCGTGCTCGGCAACGAGGAGAAGCTGAAGGCGCACAATTACCGCGCCCTACCGGATTTCGGCGTCAACGATTTCGAGAAGGCGCGTGTCAATGACATCTTCTCGGTGCGGGAGACCGCGTCCCACATGGTGGACGCCATAGAAGGCCGCGCACGCGCCTTCGTGCAGGTGCAGAACGGCTGCGACCACCGCTGCACCTTCTGCATCATCCCCTATGGACGTGGGAACTCGCGTTCCGTGCCGATGGGCGCGGTGGTCGAGCAGGTGAAGCGGCTCGCCGGCAATGGCTATGCCGAGGTGGTGCTGTCGGGCGTCGATCTCACCAGCTACGGCGTCGACCTGCCGGGCGCGCCGAAGCTGGGCAGGCTGGTCAAGACTATCCTGCGGCAGGTTCCCGATGTTCGCCGGCTAAGGTTGTCGTCGATCGACTCCATCGAAGCCGATGACGAATTGATGGAAACAATCGCGACCGAACGGCGGCTGATGCCACATCTTCATCTGTCGCTCCAGTCTGGCGACGACATGATCCTCAAGCGTATGAAGCGGCGTCATCTGCGCGACGACTCCATCCGCTTCTGCTCGGACGTGCGTGCACTGCGCCCGGACATCGTTTTCGGAGCCGACATCATTGCGGGATTCCCGACGGAGACGGAGGCGATGTTCGAGAATTCGCTGAGGATCGTCGAAGAATGTGGGTTGACCCATCTGCATGTCTTTCCGTTCTCGCCGCGCGAGGGAACGCCGGCGGCGCGGATGCCGCCGGTAAGGAGGGAAGTCGTCAAGGAACGCGCTGCGCGGCTGCGCGCCGTGGGTGCTGGGGCGTACAAGGCGCATCTCGTCTCTCTTGCCGGGACCACCCAATCGGTGTTGATAGAGCGCGAGGGGCTTGGCCGCACCGAAGGCTTCACGCTTACGGCGCTCGCAGCCGGCGACCCCGGCGAGATCATCAAGGCTGTGGTCACCGGCGACGATGGCGAGCGGCTGGTCGCGGAGCCCCTTTCGAGAGAACAGGTACGGGCTGCCTGATAACCATGGCTACCGGTTTCTTCAAACGCGTCTTTTCCTTCGGCGGTCAGCCAGCGCCCGATCCGGTTCCGCCGCTGCCTCCGGAAACGCCTGTTTCTCCGCCGGAAGCGCCGCCAAACACCCCGGAGACGCAACCGCAGCCGTCCGAGGCGCCACCTGAAACGCCATCGCCTCCCGCGCCGGAGCGTCCCGCAGAAGTTCCGCCAGGCACGCCGCGCGAGGTGCCAGCCGAACCGCTCCCGGACTCCGAGCCCGCACCGGCCGAGATACCCGAAGCGCCGGAACCTCAGTCCGACGAACCCTCGCCGGAAGTGCCTGCTGAAATCGAGGTGCCCGCCTCGACAGCGACCGATGCGTACCGCCCCGGCGCGCGGGTCGTTGTGGGCAAGACAGTCGGGCAATCCGCTGAACCTCCAGCCTCCGCTCCGTCAGAAGCGCCAAAACTTTCGTGGTTACAGCGGCTCAGCCAGGGACTGGCGCGGTCCTCGCGTGAGCTTTCCGGCAACATTGCCGGTGTCTTCACCAAGAAGAAGCTCGACGAGGAGACGCTGCAGGACCTCGAGGACGTGCTGATCCGCGCCGATCTCGGCATGGAAACCGCGTTGCGCATCACAGATGCGCTGTCGGCGAGCCGCTACGGGCGCGACGTGTCGGACTCGGATGTGCGTGCCGTCATGGCGACGGAAGTCGAGAAGGTGCTTGCGCCCGTCGCAAAGCCGCTCGAACTCGATCTGTTGCACAAGCCTCACGTCGTTCTCGTGGTCGGCGTCAACGGCACCGGCAAGACGACCACGATCGGCAAGCTGGCCGCAAAGCTTACGGCGGGCGGGTTGAAGGTAACGCTTGCCGCCGGCGACACGTTTCGCGCCGCAGCGATCGAACAGCTTAAAATCTGGGGCGAGCGCACCGGATCTCAAGTCGTCGCCTCGAAGCTCGGTGCGGATGCCGCGAGCCTGGCATACGAAGCCTATGAAAAGGCGAAGGAAGCTGGCTCGGACGTCCTCATCATAGACACGGCCGGTCGGCTGCAGAACAAGGCCGAGCTGATGGCCGAACTGGAGAAGATCGTGCGCGTGCTGGGCAAGCACGACGCGGACGCGCCGCATACCGTGCTGCAGACCGTCGACGCGACGACCGGCCAGAACGCGATGAACCAGGTCGAGATTTTTCGCAACGTGGCGGGTGTCAGCGGCCTTGTCATGACCAAGCTGGACGGGACGGCGCGGGGCGGTATCCTCGTGGCGATTGCCGCCAGACACAAGCTGCCGGTCTATTTCATCGGCGTGGGCGAGGGCGTAGACGATCTCGAGCCATTTTCCGCCGGCGATTTCGCCAAGGCGATCGCGGGAGTGAACTGACGCATGAATGCCATTCTCGAACGCGAGCCGGGCGACCCCAGGAAAAAGGAGATCAATCCGCTCCTGAAGCTGGCGCTTGAACTCGGACCATTGCTGGTCTTCTTCTTCGCAAACGCGCGCGGAGAATGGCTTGCGGAACGCTTTCCCGCGCTTGCCGCCTTTGGCGGGCCAATTTTCATCGCAACCGGCCTGTTCATGATCGCGACGGCAATTGCGCTCTCCGTTTCCTGGGTGCTGACGCGCAGCCTGCCGATCATGCCGCTGGTGTCGGGCGTCGTCGTCTTCGTCTTCGGCGGCCTGACGCTTTGGCTGCAGGACGACCTGTTCATCAAGATGAAGCCGACCATCATCAATACACTGTTCGGCGCCGTTCTTCTGGGCGGACTTTTCTTCGGAAAGTCTCTGCTAGGCTATGTCTTCGATTCCGCCTTCAAACTCGACGCAGAAGGCTGGCGCAAGCTGACGCTACGCTGGGGGTTATTCTTCCTTTTCCTAGCGATCCTGAATGAGATCGTCTGGCGCAATTTCTCGACCGATTTCTGGGTGGCATTCAAGGTGTGGGCGGTCATGCCCATCACGCTGGTCTTCACATTCAGCCAGATGCCGCTCATCATGCGCCATTCGCTTGATGACAGGTTCCAGAAGAAATAGCCGGAGGAATACGCCGTGGACTTTATCGTCTCCCATGACGACTTGCGAACCGTCTACAAGACGCCCGATCCCACAGCCAACTCCATCCGCAAGGAATTGCGGAAGCTCGACGGCCACTCAAAGGCCTTTATCTCCAGAAGCCCGTTCGTGCTGATCGGCTCGTCGGACGCCAAGGGTAATGCGGATGTGACACCCAAGGGCGACAAGCCAGGCTTCGCGTCTATTCTCGATGACAACACGATTGCGATTCCGGACCGCCCGGGCAACAACCGGCTCGACACGCTGGAAAACATCATCGTCAATCCGGCGGTAGGTCTGCTCTTCCTGATCCCCGGCATGAACGAGACGCTGCGGGTCAATGGCGAGGCGAAGATCACCGTCGATGCCGGCCTGCGCGAACGACTGGCGGTGGACGGCAAGCCGCCGATCAGCGTCGTCGTGGTCACCGTGAAAGCGGCCTACATGCATTGCGCAAAGGCCTTCATGCGCTCGGAACTGTGGAAACCGGAAAGCTGGCCCGACCGCAATTCCATGCCGACGCTCGGCCAGATCCTGCACGACCAGCTCTCGCTCGCGGAACCGTCGGACGAAACCGATCGCTGGCTGGACGACGCCTACCGCAAGTCGATGTGGTGAACCGACGCCGCCTGCGCGGACACTAGCCGTTGTAAGGCGGGGGTATGGGCACGCCGTCCGGAACCGGTCCCCATTTGTTGTCACGCTTCTGCGTTGGGATCAGCGTGACCACGAAGATGATCAGGCCACCAATGGTGACGAACGAAAGCACGAGGAAGAGCAGGTAGAACCAGCCCGACATTCCGACATCGTGAAATCGCCGTACCGTCACGGCCATTCCGGGCAGGAGGCCAACCAGAACGGCCAGCCCGGCCACAATGAGGACGACGATGGGTCCGTCGCCGTAGGGATCAAAATTGCCGACCAGCGCATCGATCATGAGCCCGGCAAAGGAAACGGCAGTCAGCGCCAGCGTCCAGAACAGCACGAAAGCCCAGTATTCCTTGCGTCTGGCGCGGCCGCGGAACGTTGCATAGTCGGATGTCATGCACTTCCAGAAATAGCCCCACATCCCCATCGAGGGTGTAGGCGCGGCGGTTGCCTGTTCGCCCAAAACGGCATTGCGACCGAAATGCGGGTCAGGGAGCCGGGGGGCGGGTTGGGTACCGGTTGCAGCCGGCGTGCTGACCGATGGGACCGACGAGGCGCGTGCCCGTTCGCCAGACGATTCGCCGGCCGGAACCACGTCCCTTGCCTGGCTGCCGGATTCGCGGAACTCGATCGCCGTCCCCCTCGATACTGGAAAGGCGCGACGCATGTCCTCGCGCCGAAAGGTGTAGCGGTTGCCGTCAGCTCCGGTGATGAAGCCGAAGCCCTGCGCTTCGTCGTAGTGGAGCACTTCCCCGCGCATCGTGTCCCTCCGAATCCCCGGTCACAAATAGCATCGCCCGAGCGGTAGAGCCAATGCGTTGTGGTCTCATGGAGCTCTCAAAGATAGCCGATGAAGCGGCCGGCAAGCAGGACGCCGCCCCAGAGCAGAATCGAAAGGGCTGCGCCAGCGCGCATAGCAGGCGACGGGTAGACGGCGGGATTGCGCCGGGCGGATTCCACGAAGACCAGGAAGTTGATCGCCGCCAGCACGATCAGGCCGATCTTGAGGATAAAGGCGGCGTTCTGAGCGTAGGTCGTCGCCTGAACCGAGAAAAGCATCAGGCCGGTGGAAGCAGCAAGGGCGAACGCCAGAAACGCGACGGGACGCAGCAGTCCGACCAGCTTTTCGGTTGCTATCGAGCGGATGACGCCGAGCGTGGCCAAGCCCATGAGCATAACGCTTGTTAAGAGGGCTCCGAGAGCTGCGACATGGATAGCGCTGACGACCGGATAGACGAAGAACGAGCTTCTGAGCAGACGGGCCGGACCAAAATGCTCGATGGCTTCGAGGAGTTCCATGCCGCTGGCGTGGCGTGTCAGCCAGGCGCGCGGCCCGGATATACGTCATAGGACTGACCGTTGACGGTGACGCGAACCGCCTTCATGTGTCTTTCTGTCTCTTCGCGCGAGCGGTTTCCCAGCACGATGACCTCGTCGCCGACCGTGGCCGTGTCCTCCATGAAGCCGGCGCGCGCCGTAGCCGAGGGCGTCGCGAGATCGACGCGCCAGATTTCGCCTTCCACGTCGACATCCAGCGTCGGATGCGGGTTCCCAAAATAGATGGCCGAGATCGTTCCGGTTAGCTCGAAGAAGCCATCCTCGGTCCATGCCCAGCCGTGGTGGGCTGATGCCGTACCAACCGAAAGGCCGATCAGCCCGGCAAGCGCGGTGGCAAGCAGCATTCGTCTGGGTATCGGCATTGCTCATGTTCCTTCCATGCCCGCTTCCAAATTCTAGGCCATGCTGGCCTGCTGTCCAATCACAAGCGGATGAGTTCAGGGCAGCTCGCCTGATTGACTATTTGCCGATTCCCGGTAAAAGCCCGCCTCGAACGGGAATTCGCACGATGCGCGGCCTTGCCATGGCCCTCTTTGCTCTCGACTTCCCCGGCCGCGACGGATCGCTGAAGGCGAACCATTGGGCCGGGCGGTTCGGCGTGCCCTTCCTGTCCGTGACAACCACGACCAAGACGATCAGCAAAAAAACGACCCGTAAAACGGTCTGATCTCCCTTGGCCTAACCGTCCCTCCCGGGTCTGGCCCGGGGAGACGAGGCCCGCCACGGTCTGGCGGGTTTCCTCCAGAGACAACAGGCGAGGGCAGGAGAATTACCATGGGTTTCAAGGTTGCAGTCGCCGGCGCCACGGGCAATGTCGGGCGCGAAATGCTCAACATCCTCGAGGAGCGAGGCTTTCCCGCCGACGAGGTTGTGGCCCTTGCCTCGCGCCGTTCGGTGGGAACCGAAGTGTCCTACGGCGACAAGACGCTGAAGGTGAAGGATCTCGCCACCTACGATTTTTCGGACACGGACATCTGCGTCATGTCGGCCGGAGGCGAGGTGTCCAAGCAGTGGTCGCCGAAGATCGGCCAGCAGGGCTGCGTGGTGATCGATAACTCCTCGGCCTTCCGCTACGACCAGGACGTGCCGCTGATCGTTCCGGAGGTGAACCCCGACGCGATCGAGGGCTTTTCGAAGAAGAACATCATCGCCAACCCGAACTGCTCGACCGCGCAGCTCGTCGTGGCGCTGAAGCCGCTTCATGAGGCAGCCACCATCAAGCGTGTCGTCGTGTCGACCTACCAGTCCGTTTCGGGCGCCGGCAAGGAAGGCATGGACGAACTCTTCACGCAGACTCGCGCCGTCTTCGTCGCCGATCCGGTGGAAGCAAAGAAGTTCACCAAGCGCATCGCCTTCAACGTGATCCCGCACATCGATGTGTTCATGGATGATGGATCGACCAAGGAAGAATGGAAGGTGTCCGCCGAGACCAAGAAGATGCTCGATCCGAAGATCAAGGTGACGTGCACGGCCGTGCGCGTGCCGGTCTTCATCGGCCATTCGGAAGCCGTCAACATCGAGTTCGAGAATCCGATCTCAGCTGAAGAGGCGCGCGACATCCTGCGCGAGGCGCCCGGCTGCCTTGTCATCGACAAGCGTGAGAACGGCGGCTACATCACGCCGATCGAAAGTGCTGGCGAGGATGCGACCTACATTTCGCGCATTCGCGAGGACTCGACCATCGACAACGGCCTCAACATCTGGGTGGTCTCGGACAATCTGCGCAAGGGCGCGGCGTTGAACGCGGTCCAGATCGCCGAGCTTCTGGTCGCGCGCGGGCTAATCCAGCCTAAGAAGAAGGCGGCGTGACCATCGCTCACGGGCGCTATCGTAGCTGACGCGGGTGGACTTCCGCGGGCGCCGGATCTCCCGGCGGCCCGCAGTCGGGGCTCAGCCTTTTGGCCGGACGGGCGCTAACCCGCCCCCCCCCCCCGTTCCCTGCCTAATGTCGGAAGTGGCGGGTTCCGGTGAAGATCATCGCAATCCCATGCTCGTCGGCCGCCGCGATCACGTCTTCGTCGCGCATCGATCCACCCGGCTGGATGACCGCCGTCGCGCCTGCCTCGACGGCGGCAAGCAATCCGTCGGCGAAGGGGAAGAACGCGTCCGACGCCACGACAGAGCCCCTGGTCAGAGGTTCCGAAAGGCCTGCGGCCTCCGCAGCGTCGAGCGCCTTGCGCGCCGCGATGCGCGATGAATCCACCCGACTCATCTGGCCGGCGCCGATGCCGACCGTGGCGAGGTCTCTCGCGTAGATGATGGCGTTGGATTTCACGTGCTTGGCGACCCGGAATGCGAATTTGAGGTCAGCCATCTCCCTGTCGGTGGGCGTACGCTTCGTCACGACCTTCAGGTCGAGATCGTCCACGACCGCATTGTCGCGGCTCTGCATAAGCAAGCCTCCCGCTACCGACTTTACGCCAATGCCTGCGGCACGTGGGTCTGGCAGGCCACCCGTCACCAGCAGGCGCAAGTTCTTCTTAGCCGCGACGATCGCCTGCGCTTCCTCGCTTGCCTCCGGCGCGATGATGACTTCGGTAAATGTCTTGACGATCTCCTCGGCGGCGTCGGCGTCGAGCAGCCGGTTCAGCGCCACGATGCCGCCGAATGCTGACACGGGATCGCAGGCGAGCGCTTTCAGATAGGCGTCCTTCAGAGTCGCGCCTTCGGCGACCCCGCACGGGTTGGCATGCTTGATGATTGCGACCGCGGCGGTGCGTTCAGGATTGAACTCGCCGGCGAGCTCGAAGGCTGCGTCGGTGTCGTTGATGTTGTTGTAGGAAAGCTGCTTGCCCTGCAGTTGCCGTGCGGTGGCTACTCCCGGGCGCTTTTCGCCGGTCACGTAGAAGCCCGCCTGCTGGTGCGGGTTCTCGCCGTATCGCATGACGTTTTCCAGCCTTCCGCCGAAAGCGCGCCATGTCGGATGCTCGATAGACAGCGCATCGGCGAACCAGCCGGAGATGGCGGCGTCATAGGCGGCCGTGCGGGCAAAGGCCTTGGCCGCAAGCTTCTGGCGGAATTCGTGGGAGAGGCTTCCGAAATTCATGTCCAGCGCATTGAGAACGGCCGCATAGTCCTCCGGGTCGGTGACGACAGCCACGTAGGCGTGGTTCTTGGCCGAGGCGCGCACCATCGCCGGACCACCGATGTCGATGTTCTCCACGATGGAGGCGTAGTCCGCCCCCGACTGGCGGACTTCCTCGAACGGATAGAGATTGACCACGACCAGGTCGATGGGGTGGATGCCATGTCTTTCCATCGCCTCGACGTGTTCGGGGTCGTCTCGCACGCCGAGCAGCGCACCGTGCACCGATGGATGCAGGGTCTTGACGCGGCCGTCCATGATTTCGGGAAAACCCGTCAGTTCCGACACGTCGCGTACTGCAATGCCGGCCTGTTCGATGGCCTTGGCGGTGCCGCCCGTGGAGACGAGCTCCACGCCTGCCTTCGCCAGGGTGGCCGCAAATTCGACCAGCCCGGTCTTGTCCGAGACGGAGAGCAGTGCGCGGCGCACAGGGACGAGATCGGGTGCCGGAATCTTCTTGGAGGCGACCGCCATCGGGGATGCCTTTCGCATATTTGGATCATGCCCCTGTCCGGAAGCCGGTTCAAACCCGGGAACATGCATCTGGGGAACACGATGGCAGCGCGTAGCCGGTCGGGGCCGGCAAATCAAGCGAATGCGGCGAGAGTCACAGCCTCTGCTCGTATTCGGCGATATGGGTTCGGGTAAACTGCCAATGCACCTCGGCAAGGTCGGATGCGTGAAACGACAGAATGATCTGTCGGCTGCGACGAGGGCCACCGAGACCAGCGAAGTATATCGATTCCTCGATCGTGGGCACGACCTCCGTGCAGGAAAGCACCCAGCGGTCGGCATTCGGCGCGGTCAAGACAAGCCGGTCTGCCTCGTCCTGGAAGAGTTCCACCTCAGGATGCAGATGAAAGCGTATGGTCACAAGGTCCTGCGCGCGGTCACGGGCGGCCGCCCTTCCCGAGGGCAGGAAACGATCAACCCCGATCAGCACGTTGCCGTCCGACGAAAGCGACAGTTCGCGTTCATGGTAGAGCGAGAAGCGCGCGACGTATCCGTCGTGGCTGGCGACGAATCCCTGCAGCCCCGGTTCGTCGATGCGTCGGCAGGGCACGTTCTGGGGGCCGCCAATCAGGGGAGGGCTTTCGAGATCGTTGAGCCGGAATGCGTGATTGAAGCGGGCCGACGAGGTATCGTTGAGCGTCGCCGTCGAATGCGCGGCGGTGGCGCGGGCCAGCGGCCGGAACTCCGAAGCGCCATAGGTATCCACGCCACAGTTCACCACGAAGTTCTGCCTGCCTGATGACATTTCGAAGGACAGGCATCCGGCATGCGCGGCGTTGGACACGTCGACCGGCGGCGGCTTGCCCGTGTCAGCGATAACCGTGACCCCGCCCATACAAAGGCGTTCATAGCCGGAATGAGGGGCATGAAGCAGGGGCGCGCCCTGGGTGTCGTCATGGCGCAGAATCGCCGCGATCCGGTCGTGGATCGTCGCACCCATGCCGTTGAAGCGGGCAAGCGCACCGTCCTCATGCCGAAAGAAGCGAAGCGCCGGGAGCATGCGGTCCACGGCGTTCATCAGTTGGGGTGGCGGTGTCTCAGCCTGGTTGGTGTAGGTATGGCGCAGGGGCAGCAGATCGGCCAGTAGCTCCATGACGGTCATCGGATTGCGCGAAATGTGGCCTCCGTCCGGAAGAATCTGGCGGTCGAGTTCCTCGGCAAGATGGCGGGTCGCGCTGCGAAGTGCGGAGGCCGGCGTCGGTAGTGAAAGTGCGGCGAAGGCGAGCGCGATGCGCGCACGCAGCCTGTCCTTTCCGTCGGGCATTTCCTTGACGACCGAACGCAGATAACGGATCTGCATGGCCAGTGATTTCAGATAGGCGCGGTAGAAGGGGAATTCCGCACCCTGCAGCACCACGGGCGAATGCTGGAGCCATGCGATAATCCGCTTGGCGACCGTGGCAGGCTCCCATGCGACACCGGAAATCCTGTTGCCGTGTGTAACGATCCAGTCCGACACCAGCGCCCGCGCGTTTGCGGCGGAAAGCTCGGTTCCAGCTGCACGCATGTGCCGCAGCCAGCGGAAGCCATGCAGTGTCTTCAGCCATCCCCGGTTCTGCACTTCGATCTGGAAGGGCGATTGCCCGCCGGTTTCCACAAGGTGACCGGAAAGCGGGAAGCGGCCGTAGTAGATTTCGAGCGCGATCTGGGGATCGGCGAGGCGCAGATCCGGCGGGGCGATAAGGACGCGCTCTGGCGTTCGTCCTGAATAGCGCCACCGATAGACTGGCCCGGCGCGGAGGCGACGCCGTGTCTTGCGCCACATGTCGCGCGCGACGAGCGTCCAGAGACGCGTCGTGTTGCCCGTCGCACTCGCCAATGCAGTTCCTCTCCCGCTCGCATCCGGCCAACGGCCGCCCCAACCGACCTGAATGCCCAGTCGATTCAGAAGTTTACACGAGAGTGAATTTTAGGTGAAGGCGACCGGGTCATTTTTGCCAAGCTGGTGGCACCGCCCATCCTCTAACCCCTGCGCCGGAAGCGCGCCGCGAAAAAGCCATCCAGCCCGCAAATGGAAGGATTTTCGAGCCTGAGGTCGGCGGGCGTTGTCCGCAGCGTGCCATCGCGGGTCACAAAGGCGTCTGCCCCTTCGATTTCGCCGGGCATCACCGGATCGTGGTCCACGTCAGGCGATCCGGCCAGAAAATCACGGTAAAGTTCCTCGCCTTCGAGTGGATCAAGCGAGCAGTTGGAGAAGACAACACGACCGCCTGGCTTGACGAGCCTTGTCGCCGCGACAACCATCCGGGCCTGAAGTGCTGCCAGTTTTGCGATGTCGGCTGGCGATTTCGTCCAGGGAACATCCGGGTGACGGCGCACCGTGCCGGTGGAGGAGCATGGCGCGTCGAGCAGAACTGCGTCGAACAGGTCTTCGGGTTCGTAGTCGAGCAGGTCGGCCTGGACCGTTCCCGCGTTCATGCCAAGACGATCGAGGTTGTGCCTCAGCCTCGCCAGCCTGTTCTTCGACGTATCCAACGCGGTGACCTGTGCTCCAGCGAGCACGAGCTGCGCCGTCTTGCCACCCGGAGCGGCGCAGAGATCGGCAACACGCTTGCCGGCGATATCCCCCATAAGCCGGGCAGGGAGGGCAGCCGCCGCATCCTGGACCCACCACTCCCCTTCGGCGAAACCGGGAAGGTCGGAGACGTTGGCCGCAAGCTTGCCGACACGCACGCTGCCGGTTGGCAGAACGATCCCACCGAGACACTCGGCCCATCTGGCCGGATTGGCCTTCACGCTGAAATCGACAGGCGCCTCGATGCGATGAGCGGCGAGGATCGCGGCCGCCCTTTCCTTTCCATACGCCGTCGTCAGGCGATCGCAGAACCAGTCGGGCGCATCCAGCGTGGCGTCGAGCATGGGCTGGAGTTCCGCTGCCTTGCCGCGCGCCAGGGACCTCAGGAGGCCGTTGACAAGCGCGGCGAAACGGGCGGTGCGCGGATCGGACTTCGCATGGGTGACTGCAAGGTCCACCGCCGCGCTGTCCGGCACGTCGAGAAACAGGATCTGCGCCGCGGCGACATGCAGGATGTGTCCCAGCGTGCTGGCATTGGGCGGCAGCGGCCGCTCGAGTCGCTGTGCGATCAGCTTGCCGATGGTGATCCGGAAGCGCAGCGCCGTGGTGAGAATCGCACGAACCAGCGCCCGGTCGCGCGCCTCCAGCGCGCGGTAGTCCGGATGGCCGTTGTCATTGTCGGTCAAGCCGTCCAGCGGGGTCTTGGCCTCGATGACGACGGCGAGAAGCTTTGCGGCTGCCATGCGCGCGGCAAGGCCGGGAATGTTGCTATTCCCGGCGTTAGCGCCGTTGCCATTGTGCTTCGTGCGTCGGACGTCGCTCCCCGCGGGGGACGACATCACCAGCGGCCCTTCGGTCCGGTAGGATTACGGCCCCAGGGATTGGGCTTTTGCTTCTCCGGCTCGGCGGGCGGTGTCGTGCCGCTGCGCGACCACGGACCATCAGCCTGTGGCTGCGGCATTTCCGGCTCGGCCTGCCGTGGTGCCTGCCGGGCAGGCCCCTGCGGTGGTTGCTCCCTTTGCTGACGGGTTACGGGCGCAAATCCCTCATCGGCCATCTTCTGCAGCGCACGGATGCGGTTTTCGGTGTTGGGGTGCGTCGAGAACAGATTGTCCATGCGCTCGCCCGACAGGGGGTTGATGATGAAGAGCGAGGCCGTCGCCGGACTGCGTTCGGCATCGGGATTGCGGATGCGCTGCGCGGCGTTGGCGATCTTGGCGAGCGCTGAGGCGAGCCATAGTGGATGGCCGCAAATCTCGGCGCCGCGCCGGTCGGCCGAATACTCACGCGTCCTGCTGATCGCCATCTGCACAACCGCAGCCGCCATCGGCGCGACAATGATCGCGATCAGCGTTCCGATGACCCCGAGCGGGTTGTTGTTCTCGCGATTGCCGCCAAGGAAGAAGGCAAAGTTGCCGAGCATCGAGATGGCACCCGCGATCGTAGCGGTGATCGTCATGGTCAACGTGTCGCGATTCTGGATGTGGGCAAGCTCGTGCGCCATGACGCCGGCGACCTCCTCATAGGAGAGTCGCTCCAGCAGTCCGGTGGTGGCTGCGACTGCGGAGTTCTGCGGGTTGCGTCCAGTGGCAAACGCGTTGGGTTGCGGATTGTCTATCAGATAGACCTTCGGCATTGGCAGGCCCGCGCGCGCGGCCAGATCGCGCACGATGCCGTAATATTCCGGTGCATTGCGTTCGTTCGTCTCGACGGCATGATGCATGCGCAGCACCATCTTGTCGGCATTCCAGTAGCTGAAGAAATTCATGCCCGCCGCGATCAGGAAGGCAATCATCATGCCGCCCTGTCCGCCGATCATATAGCCGACCGCCATGAAGAGGGCAGTCAGGAAGGCCAGCAGCATGGCTGTGCGAAGGATGTTCATGCCGGTCTCCGTTGAGGCTGACGAAAAGCGCTCGATCAAGCCAGTGAATTGCCACTATATGATGGTAAAGTCATCGTCCCGTTTCAACGATTGCCGGGTACGGAATCATGTCGACCAGCCAGGAACAATCCGAGGCAAAGCCGGATACCGAAAACAAGACGCTGCCCGAAGCCGCCAAAAGGGCCTTGGCGGAAGCCGAAGCGCGACGGCGCGGCTATGCCGAAGCGGAAGCCGCCCGGCCGAGGGAGATAGGCGGGCGTGGCGGGAAGGAGCCGGTGCGGTATGGCGACTGGGAGGTGAAAGGCCTAGCCTCCGATTTCTAGAAACGCCGAATCGTGCCGATCCAACGGAACCGGAAGTCCCGTGGCGCATTGTCCTGCAGATTATCCGACAATGCCAGCACACGAGGTTACCGATGCTCATCCGGCTCGGCTATGAAATCGCCATCCAATGCCAGCAGCAGACCCCGATCATATCACTTCTGGAAATTCACGCGGACCGGCAGGCCGACATCAAGCGCCAGACTCGCGTGATCACGTCGCCATCGGTCGCGAGTTCCGTCTACACGGATCGATACGGTAATGCCTGCCGCCGATTTGTTGCACCGGCTGGAACGTTTCGCATTCTCTACGACGCACTCGTGGAAGATTCCGGCAGGCTGGACGAGGAGAATTCGCTTGCCCGCGAGACGCCGGTCGAGGAACTGCCGCCGGATGCGCTCGGCTATCTGCTCGGAAGCCGCTACTGCGAGACAGATCACCTGAGCGGGCTGGCGTGGAGCCTGTTCGGCCATCTGCCGGGTGGATGGACGCGTGTGCAGGCCATCATGGACTACGTGCATAACCGCCTGTCCTTCGGCTACGGTTACGCACGCGCCACGCGTACCGCCGCGCAGGCGCATGACGAGCAGGTCGGCGTTTGCCGCGACTTCGCGCATCTGGCTATAGCACTATGCCGCTGCATGAACATTCCGGCGCGCTACGTAAACGGCTATCTCGGCGACATCGGCGTGCCGGCCGATCCGGCGCCCATGGATTTTTCCGCCTGGGTCGAGGTTTATCTCGACGGCAAGTGGTACACGTTCGATCCGCGCCACAACAAGCGGAGAATCGGTCGCGTCGTCCTTGCGCGTGGCCGGGACGCGACCGACGTACCGCTGCTGCACAGCTTCGGTCCGCACCAGCTCGACCTGTTCAAGGTCTGGACATACGAGCAGGAAAACCATCCCGCGAAGCCACCACTTCATGGCATAGACCGCACCGCAAGCGTTCAGATGCTGGCCTGATTGCGGGCTGAGCCGCGGCAATCCGCGACAACCTGCGGTTTGTGGAGAAGATTCATGTGAAGGATTAAATTCCTAGCATGAATCTCCGAAGCTTATCATTGTCTATCGCGCTTTCGGCACTGGTCGCGCCTGCACCGGGACCAGCGGCTATCAAACGCGTCGCCGGGCCGGTGGAGGCGACCGTTCTCAAGGTTCTCGATGGCGACACGTTTCTGGCGGAGGCTCATGTCTGGCCGGGACATTCCGTGCGGATCAACATCCGCATACGCGGGATAGACGCACCGGAAATGAAGGCGCGCTGCGGCGCCGAGCGGATAGCGGCAAACAGGGCACGCGATGCGCTGTCCGGACTGCTGAGCGCGGGACCAGTCCTCATCTCCAACATTGCAGGTGCGAAATATTACGGCCGCGTTCTTGCCGACGTGATGACGCCAAACGGGGAGGATGTGGCACCAATCCTGCTGCAAGACGGATTGGTGAGGCGCTACGGCGGTGGCCGACGAGTCTCGTGGTGCGACTGATCCAACGAGGCACAGTGTAGCGTCCCGTCCTGGCACGGCTTCGTTAACACGAAGGGTCACCTTCCGGATCGCGGTAAACAAGTCGTCAGGATTTTTTCCCAAACGCAGCTGTGTTTACCGACGATTAACCACGCTGGTCGTCGACATCCAATGTTTTCAATAACTTGCCTTTTCCAGACCGCTCCTGTCGGCGACCAGCGAAGGTTGGCCGGAATCCTGCTCTGTCCCCAGCAGATGTGCGCGGATGGAGGCTATGATGCGGCTTTTCGGGGTTCAAAAGGTTAACATTTTCAGGTCTGACCGGTCGGGCAGCTTCGCGATCCTGACCGCCATGGTCGGCGCGGTCCTGGCGCTCTCGGCCGGTTTCGCGGTCAATCTGGCTCAGCTTTACAATGTGCGTGCGGCGCTGCGGAACTCGCTCGACGCAGCGGTCACCTCGACGGCGCGCGACATCACGACGGGCGTGATCGACGAAAAGGATGCTCGCGAATGGGTCGAACGGTTCCTGAAGGTCAATGGCGATCCGACCATCATGGACGGTGAGCGCATCGTGCTCGACACATTATTGGTCGACAAGATCGCGGGCACGCTCGACGCCACGGCCCATGTCGACGTTGCGCTCTATTTCCCGCTTTTCGGGGCCGACAGCGAACGTCGTGTCAGCGCGCAATCGGCGTCTCTCTATTCCGACAAGAAAATCGAGGTCGCCATGATGCTCGATGTCACCGATTCGATGGGCGGCCAGAAGATCAAGGACCTGAAGGCCGCTGCCAGCAATGCTGTCGATGCGCTGACCAAGAACCAGAACAAGGCCAATCCGCGCGTTCGCATCGCGTTGGTTCCCTATTCCGATGGTGTGAACGTGGGCTCTGCTCTGGCGAAGGATGTGGTGTTCGTTGAGAAGTCTGGAGGATGGGATCTGCCGCCTCCGGAAGACGCCAGCAAATCCGAGATCAATTCGAACACTGGCACTGCCTCGGACACTTGCGCGACAGAGCGCAAGACCGTCGACCTCAAGGCGGACTTCAGCGACGATGGGCCCGACTCGATCCGCACGCGTAAGATCAGCGGCAAGTCTCGCGACTATCTGGCCAAAGTGAACCGCGACGACCGCCTCAACGCTTGCGCCAAGGCGGTGCTGAAGCCGCTCAGCGCGGATGCCGATGCGCTGAAGAAGCAGATCAACGACTTCTCGGTTGCGGGTTATACGGCCGGTGCCACCGGGGTGCAGTGGACCTACTACATGCTCTCGGAGAAATGGGCGCCCGCGATCAAGAAGGCCGGTCTGGGCGATGGTCCAGCGAAGGCCGATCCCAAAGAGGTCGCCAAGATTGCCATCCTGATGACCGATGGCGAGTTCAACACGGCCCATGCAGACGTTACCGGCAATGTTCGTTCACAGGGAACGAAGTCACGATCCTACGCAGAATCGCTTTGCGACAACATGAAGAAGGACGGCATCGAGGTATTCACCATCGGCTTCAAGCTCACAAACAGCGACGCCAAGGGTGTGATGAAGAAGTGTGCCTCGCCGGATACCGGCGCCTTCAAGCGCTACTACGAGACCTCATCGGCGGAGGAACTCAACGACGCGTTCATGACGATCGCCCGAAACATCGAGGCGCTTGTCCTTACGAACTGAGACTTCCGCGCGGACCGTCCAGGCAACACCGGGTGTTCCGCAAAAAGCAAGGGCCGCCTCGCGAGAGGCGGCCCCGTGCTTTCGTCCGTGGCGCGGCCCGTGGCCGTAGCAAGGCTACCGGCCGCGCTTCATGCCGCGATCAGGAAGGCTGCTTCCCGAAAGGGCAATCCGCACGAGCCACGCTCTGGAAACCGAAACCACTCGACATCGGATCACCTCCTTTCGTTTCGTTGAACACAGAGGATATGATGGGGTGCCGAAGAGCGATTGACAAGTGGGCCGCGACATCGCGCGGAAATGGGTGGCGAATGGACAGCGCAGACAGGACCGCACAGGTGATCCGGACAATCGTCGGGCAATTGCAGCCAGGCTTTGCCGTCCGTCTCTGGAGCGGCGAGCGCATAGAGCCTGCCGATGGCGGTACGGACGGGCCGACACTCGTGATCAACGACAGCGGCATTGTCGGGCGCGTGCTGCGGCGGCCGACATTCAGGACGCTGATCGAACTCTGGGTCTCGAAAGCCGTGGACATAGAAAACGGCTCGCTGTTCGACATCGTGGAGCGCCGCAAGCGCGGCGGCCAGCTCAAGGCGAAGCTGCGCGGCCTGCCCAGGTGGAAACTCCTGCGCGAGGCGTCGGCACTCTTCTTTTCATCGGGGCGTAGCCAGGGTGTCGGCGATCTGGCTAGCCGGGTCGCCAGCGGCTCGGACAAAGAGGCCATCACCCACCACTACGACATCTCGAACGAGTTCTACCAGCTCTTCCTCGACAAGCGGATGCTCTACAGCTGCGGCTATTTCACGGACTTCGCCAATGATATCGACAAAGCCCAGCTCGACAAGCTCGACCATATCTGCCGCAAGCTGAGGCTGAAGCCCGGCGAAACGATGCTCGACATCGGCTCCGGCTGGGGCGCGCTGCTCATCCACGCCGTCAAGCATTACGGTGTGACCGGGACGGGCGTGTCGCTTTCCGAGGCTCAGACGGCGCTTGCGCGCGAACGCATCCGTTCCGAAGGCCTTGAGGACAGGATCTCCATCGAGGTGAAGCCCTATACGGAGCTGAACGGCAGGAGTTTCGACAAGATCTCGTCGATCGGCATGTTCGAGCATGTCGGCTTTGCGCATCATGACGAATATTTCAACGCGGTGCATCGTCTGCTGAAGCCGGGTGGGATCTATCTGCATCACGCGATCACAAGACGGATGAAGCGCGACATGCGAACCTTCCATCGCAAGGGACCGGGCTACCGGGCGATGATCAAGTACATCTTCCCCGGCGCCGAGCTAGACGCGATCGGCCTGACTGCGAACAACCTGGAATCGCACGGCTTCGAGGTCCACGACATCGAGAACCTGCGTGAGCACTATGCACGCACCTGCCGCCTGTGGGCCGAGCGGTTGCAGGCGCGATTCGACGAGGCGATCGCGGAAGTGGGCGAGGCGAAGGCACGGCTCTGGCTGCTTTACCTTGCGGGGTGTTCGCTCGGCTTCGACGGCGGATCGATCATGATCTACCAGACAGTCGCGACCAGACGCGCGAAAGGCCCGAGCGGCCTTCCGCCGACGCGCGCCGATCTGTATCGCTAGGCTTCAGTCGAGGAACCGCATGGTGTCGCCGACCTGCACCGGGCCAGGCCGGATCACCTCGCAATAGACGCCGATATTGTGCCGGTTGTGGCGCACCAGCGTGCGCAGGATGTCCGGGTCGAAGTCGAGGCCTTGCTGGCCGATAATGGTGAAGCCGCATCGGCGGCAGGGTTCGGTGATCTCGAGCTCGACCGCGCCCACCATGAGCCGCCGTCCAATCCAGTCGGTTTCGGGAAAGCGGCCAGCGACCGGTTGCATATCGATCAGGATGTTGGGCCGGAACCGCCGCGGGTCAGGACTGCCGGTCGGATGGCGCGCCTTCAGTTCGGCAAGAGACGCGGTCGTCAGAAGATGGACCGGCGCCTTCCGGTAACGTGGTGCTTCCGGAACGCTTCCTGCTTTGAAGCGCCGAACGGCGGTTTCAAATCCCAGAAAAGTGCTCGCCGCGCGATCCGCCTCATTGCTCGGTGCAGGAAGCCAGGCGCCGCCCGGTACCCTGATCTCCAGTGCATCGCCAACCAGGCGGGCTGCGATCCGGGGCGCGCCATGCCACTTACGGTCGGAGTCCGGCCGTGCAATTTCCCCCGTTGCCGCGTCGATCAGGCCGAAGAGGCGGTCCCCTTCGACACCGTCTCTATGGAATGCTGCCGTGTCGAGCCCTTCGCCGTCGAGCGAACTCGCCGGATAACGCCAAAGGCCGGCTATGCGCCCGGCGACCTGACCGGACGAATTATCCATGTGGGGAAGGGCGTGGCTCAAGCCTTCTTGTTCTGGCGGTTGGCGACGAGGTCATCGACGACGCCCGGATCGGCAAGCGTCGAGGTGTCGCCGAGCGCGCCGAAATCGTCCTCGGCGATCTTGCGCAGGATTCGGCGCATGATCTTGCCGGAGCGCGTCTTGGGCAGGCCGGGCGCGAACTGGATCTTGTCGGGAGTGGCGATGGCGCCGATCTCCCTTCGCACATGGGCGACGAGGTCCTTGCGCAGGTGTTCCGAGCCCTCCACGCCTGACATCAGCGTCACGTAGCAGTAGATGCCCTGACCCTTGATGTCATGCGGGTAGCCTACCACGGCCGCCTCGGAGACCTTGTCGTGGCTGACGAGCGCCGACTCGACCTCCGCTGTCCCCATGCGGTGGCCCGACACGTTGAGTACATCGTCGACGCGGCCGGTGATCCAGTAGTAGCCGTCCCCGTCACGCCGGCAGCCGTCGCCGGTGAAGTATTTTCCCTTGTAGGTCGAGAAATAGGTCTGCACGAAACGGTCGTGGTCGCCATAGACCGTGCGCATCTGTCCCGGCCACGAATCGACGATGCAGAGATTGCCGTCGGTAGCACCTTCGAGAACCTTGCCTTCTCCATCGACCAGTTGCGGCTGCACGCCGAAGAATGGCCGCGTCGCCGAACCCGCCTTGAGATTGGTTGCGCCGGGCAGCGGTGTGATCAGGATGCCTCCCGTCTCGGTCTGCCACCAGGTGTCGACGATCGGAACCTTTCCGTTGCCGACGACCTGGTAATACCATTCCCAGGCTTCCGGGTTGATTGGCTCGCCGACCGAGCCCAGCACCTTAAGCGACTTGCGCGAGGTCTTGGTCACGAAGTCGTTGCCGGCGCCCATCAGGGCGCGCAGCGCGGTGGGGGCTGTGTAGAAGATGTTGACCTGGTGCTTGTCGATCACCTCCCAGAAGCGCGACATGGACGGATAGTTCGGAACGCCCTCGAACATCAGCGTGGTCGCGCCGTTGGCCAGCGGTCCGTACAGGATGTAGCTGTGGCCGGTAACCCAGCCGACATCGGCCGTGCACCAGTAGATGTCACCGTCGTGATAGTCGAAGACGTACTGATGGGTCATCGACGCATAGACGAGATAGCCGCCGGTCGTGTGAAGCACCCCTTTGGGCTTGCCGGTCGAGCCTGAGGTGTAGAGGATGAAGAGTGGGTCTTCAGCCTTCATCTTCTCGGGCGGGCAGTCCGGCGTAACCGTCTGCATCTCTTCGTGGTACCAGAGATCGCGGCCATTGGCCCAGCCGACCTTGCCACCGGTGCGGCGCACCACCAGCACGTTCTTGACCATAACATGCTGGCGCGCGGCGATATCGATCGCCTTGTCGGTGTTGTCCTTGAGCGGGATGGTGCGGCCGCCGCGCAGTCCCTCGTCCGCTGTGATGACGAATGTCGATTCGCAATCGACGATGCGTCCGGCAAGCGAGTCGGGCGAAAAGCCGCCGAACACCACGGAATGAACCGCGCCGATACGGGCGCAGGCCAGCATCGCATAGGCGGCTTCCGGGATCATCGGCATGTAGATGGTGACGCGGTCGCCTTTCCTGACGCCGTGCTTATTCATCACGTTTGCAAGACGCGCCACCCGGTCGTGCAATTCGCGATAGGTTATCTTCTTGTCATCATATGGGTTGTCGCCTTCCCAGATGATCGCGACCTGGTCGCCGCGTTTCCTGAGATGGCGGTCGATGCAGTTGTATGCGACGTTCGTGACGCCGTCCTCGTACCACTTGATCGACACCTTGCCCTTGAATGAGGTGTTCTTCACCTTCGTGTAGGGCTTGAACCAGTCGATGCGCTTGCCGTGTTTGCCCCAGAACTTGTCGGGGTTGGAAATGCTGTCCTTGTACCACTTCAGATAGGTGTCGTTGTCTATCAGCGCGCGCTTCTTCCACGCCGCCTTAACCTTGTGAACGTGAACTTCGGACATGTTGGCCTTTTCCTCCCCTGTGGCTGCGTTGCGGCCATGGGCGGCTGCGCAAGCCTGCAATGTGCGCGCATTTATTATCAGTTCACCGTTGAGGGCAACATTAGACGTTCGATCCGCGCGGCGGCTTGCCGCACCTAGGCGCGGAGGAGTAGGCCGCCATTGCATGGGTGAATTATGTTAGCACTTGCCGTGATGTGCTGCTAACATACTGAAATCACGAAGCTTTTATTCCCGCAGAATGCGAATTTCAATAGACGGGTAAGGAAATTTCTGGAGACTTGGATTTCGGAGGATGACGATTCTCAGGAGCAGGGTACCGGAATGCGCAGTCACGCTGAAATGGAAATGATACTGAAAGGCTACGGTCTCACCACGGCGGAAATATTCTACCACATGCCCGACCACCCGCATGTCCTGCAAAGCTATATCTGGCAGGACTACGACCTCGCGCCGAAATTTCCGGCCATGAGCCGCTTTATCGAGTTCTGGAAGTCCAGACTGGAAGGGCCGCTTCATTCCGTGCGCTACACGCACAAGAAACTGATCTCGCCTTCGGAGTGGCGCAACGTGAGCGGCGAGTTTGCTCTGAACTGAGGACAGTTGTGCTGCGATCAGGCCGGCTGATATCACCGGCCTGTCGCGTTTCCTGTCAGGTCTTGGGCTTCAAAGGCTCCGGTCGCCGGCTGGCTACCGGCACCCGAAGATCGCAGATCCGACGCGCACAGATGTCGCACCGAAGGCGACCGCTATTTCATAATCGCCCGACATGCCCATCGACAGCCTGCCGACACCGGCCTCTGCGGCGAGCTTTGACAGCAGCGCGAAATGCGGGCCGGGGTTCTCGTCGGCCGGCGGGATGCACATCAGCCCCTCTATGGCCAGACCGTGAAGCTCTCGGCACCGCTTCACGAATGCCACCGCTTCCATTGGTTCTATGCCGGCCTTCTGCGGTTCGGAACCGGTATTGACCTGCACGTACAGCCGGAGACCCTTGCCCTGCTTGGCAATTTCCTTCGCCAGTTCGGCGGCGATCTTCTCGCGGTCGACCGTCTCGATGACGTCGAAGAGCGCCACCGCCTCCTTCGCCTTGTTGGACTGTAGCGGGCCGATGAGATGGAGCTCAATGTCCGGAAAATCGGTCTTCAGCGAAGGCCATTTTCCTTGGGCCTCCTGCACCCGGTTCTCGCCGAATACCCGTTGGCCGGCCTCGATCACCGGCCGGATCGCATCGGCGTCGAATGTCTTTGACACGGCGACCAGCGTCACCGACCCGGCAGGTCGCCGCGCCTCACGTTCCGCGGCGGCTATCGTGGATCGCACCTCGTTCAACTGCTTTACGGCGTCGCCCATGCCTTTTCCGTTCCGTTTGGGGCCGTTCGGCGGCCTCCCGGAGTTGACGCTTGGGGCAATACATGGTGAAGGTCCGCCCCGAATTCCCTGATCCGGCGGCAACGCGCGGATCGCCTGCTCTTTTAAGTGAAATACCGGTCATGGCAACCGAACGATACAACGCCCGAGCGTCCGAACCGAAATGGCAGAAGGCCTGGGACGCCGCAAAGCTCTTCGAAACGAAGAACGACGACCCTCGGCCGAAATATTACGTGCTCGAGATGTTCCCCTATCCATCCGGGCGCATCCATATGGGCCATGTGCGCAACTACACGATGGGCGATGTCGTGGCGCGGCACCGCCGCGCGTTGGGCTACAACGTCCTGCATCCGATGGGCTGGGATGCCTTCGGTCTGCCGGCCGAGAACGCAGCGCGGGACCGTGGCGTCAATCCGCGTGCCTGGACCTACCAGAACATCGAGGCGATGAAGGCGCAGCTGAAGGTAATGGGCCTTTCGCTGGACTGGGCGCGCGAGATCGCCACCTGCGATCCGTCCTACTACAGACACCAGCAGAAGATGTTTCTCGACTTCTGGAAGGCGGGGCTGGTGGAGCGTCGCTCGGCCAAGGTCAACTGGGACCCCGAGGACATGACGGTGCTTGCCAACGAGCAGGTCATCGACGGACGCGGCTGGCGTTCGGGTGCGCTGGTCGAGCAGCGCGACCTGACGCAGTGGTTCTTCAAGATCACGTCCATGTCACAGGATCTGCTGGACAGTCTGGACACGCTCGACAAGTGGCCCGAGAAGGTCAAGCTGATGCAGGCCAACTGGATAGGCCGCTCGGAAGGCCTGCTGCTGCGCTGGAAGCTCGATGCGGGAACCGCGCCGGCTGGCGAGACTGAACTGGAAGTCTAC
The DNA here is from genome assembly GCA_019635775.1 of Rhizobiaceae bacterium. Taxonomy (GTDB): domain Bacteria; phylum Pseudomonadota; class Alphaproteobacteria; order Rhizobiales; family Rhizobiaceae; genus Mesorhizobium_K. The sequence continues at coordinate 69,533 of JAHBYU010000013.1, forward strand.
ACAACGCGCCCGGACACGATCTTCGGCGCGTCGTTCATGGCGATCGCGGCCGACCATCCGCTGGCGAAGAAGGCGGCGCAGGGCAATCCGGAACTGTCGGCCTTCATCGATGAAATCCGTCATCGCGGCACTGCCGCCGCAGAACTGGAGACCGCCGAGAAGCGAGGCTTCGACACCGGGATTCGTGTCGTGCATCCGTTCGACCCTGCATGGACCTTGCCGGTCTATGTCGCCAATTTCGTGCTGATGGAATACGGCACGGGCGCCATCTTCGGCTGCCCGGCGCACGACCAGCGCGACCTCGACTTCGCCAACAAATACGGCCTGCCGGTCACGCCCGTGGTGATGCCCGATGGGGCCGACGCCAGCACCTTTAGCGTGCTGGAGGAGGCGTTTGTCGACGATGGGTCGATGATCAATTCGCGCTTCCTCGACGGCATGAAGCCCAAGGAAGCCTTCGACGCGGTTGCCGAGCGCCTGTCTGGCGACGTACTGAACGGACGGCCACAAGCAGAGCGCAAGGTGCAGTTCCGCCTGCGCGACTGGTTGATCTCGCGCCAGCGCTACTGGGGCTGCCCGATTCCCGTCATCCACTGCGAGGCCTGCGGGGCCGTGCCGGTTCCCGAATCGGCGCTGCCTATCGAACTTCCGCTGGATGTCACCTTCGACAGGCCGGGAAATCCGCTCGACCACCATCCGACGTGGAAGCATGTCGACTGCCCGCAATGCGGCAAGCCCGCTCGGCGCGACACCGACACGATGGATACGTTCGTCGATTCGTCCTGGTATTTCGCGCGCTTTACCGACCCGTGGAACGAGACGTCTCCGACGACGCTCTCCGTCGTCGACGGCGCGAAGGGCTGGTTGCCGGTCAATCAGTACATCGGGGGCATCGAGCATGCGATCCTGCATCTGCTCTATTCCCGTTTCTATGCCCGGGCGATGAAGGCGACCGGCCACCTCAACGCGGTCGACGAGCCGTTCGAAGGCCTGTTCACGCAGGGCATGGTGGTGCACGAGACCTACAAGGGCCCTGACGGCTGGGTAACGCCAGCCGAGATCAAGGTCGAGGAGTTCGACGGTTCGCGCCGGGCATTCCTTCTCTCCGATGGAACGCCGATCGAGATCGGCTCGATCGAGAAGATGTCGAAGTCGAAGAAGAACGTGGTCGATCCCGACGACATCATCGGCAGCTATGGCGCTGATACCGCCCGCTGGTTCATGCTCAGCGATTCACCGCCCGAGCGTGACGTGATCTGGACCGAGGCCGGCGTCGAGGGCGCGCATCGTTTCGTTCAGCGTCTTTGGCGGCTCGTTTCCGAAGCTGCGCCCGGTGTTGCCGGTGTTGCTCCGGCGGCTGGCCGCGAGGGCGATGCCCTGTCACTGTCCAGGGCGGCTCACAGGATCGTGAAGTCTGTCGGAGAAGAGATTGAACGGCTCGGCTTCAACAAGGCAGTGGCGCGCATCTACGAACTCGCGAACGCGCTGCAGGGACCGGTTTCGGATATCGCGGCCGGCAGGGCCTCGCCAGAGCTGAAGGCGGCGACACGCGAAGCGTTCGAAATGTTGATCGGGCTGATCGCCCCTATGATGCCGCATCTTGCCGAGGAGTGCCATGCTGCGCTTGGCGGCTCCGGCCTTGTGGCCGACAGACCATGGCCAGCCTATGATCCGGAACTTACTGTGGACAGCGAGATCGTCATGCCGGTGCAGATAAACGGCAAGAAGCGGGGGGATTTGACAATCGCCCGCGACGCAGATCAATCTGCCGTCGAGAAAGCCGCGCTCGAACTCGATGTCGTGCAGAAGGCTCTCGAGGGGAAGACGCCGCGCAAGGTCATCGTCGTGCCGCAGAGGATCGTCAATGTCGTCATCTGATCGGTCCTTCCGCAGTGTTTGCCGCCGCGCAGCCATGCTGTCGATCCTGATGGTCCTGCCGCTGGCGGCTGCATGCACGGTCAAGCCGCTCTATTCAAACCCCGCGTCCGGCAAGCCGCAGGGCGAGGTCACGGCCGATCTGTCGCTGATCGGCATCAAGCCGGTTTCCACCCGTTACGCCCAGCAGGTGCGAAACAACCTGATCTTCCTGTTTGGTCGTGGCGCCGGCCAGCCAGCGACGCCTGCGTATACGCTGACGCTCAACGTCACGTCAGTCCATCAGTCCGGTGCCGTGGTGCAGCGTGGACAGGACAACGAGCCGACCGCCGGCACGGTGACGATGACAGCAAGCTATTCGCTGACGGCGGCAGGCAGCGGCGAAATCATCGCGACGGGTCGCAAGCAAATCGCGTCGCAGTATGACGTGCCGCAGCAGGAGTTCGCAGCCTATCGCGCTCGTCTCAATGCAGAGGATCGCGCGGCGCGTGAGCTTGCTGAACTTCTCAATCTGGCCATTGCGCAGGATCTGTCAAAATAACAGGCGGCCACTGTCAGGCGATTTCCACGGACAATCCAGGAAGGTCGAAACCATCGATCTCGGTTGACCAGCGTTCGCCGGGCAGAACAGGGAATGCTCGCGTCAGCGTCCCCGTCGTCACGATCTCGCCGGCTATCAGCGGGGGATTGAGCCTGTCGCGTGAAAGTACCTCCGCCAGATGAGCCAGCGCATGCACCTGCCCGTCCAGCACATTGGTCCCAAAGCCCGTGTCGACCACCTTGCCATTGCAGCTCAGCCGGATCGTCAGTCCGGACAGGTCCGCGGCGAGCGTATCCAGATCGGCTTCCGAAAGCATCCGCCTCGGACCGACAAAGAGTCTTCCGTGAAGGCCGCCGTCGGCCACGCAATCGGCAACCTTGAATTTCCAGGCCGGAAAAATCGACTGCACGAACTCGAAGCCGTGGGCGACCCAACCGATGGAGCGGGAAATGGCATCAACGCCCATACCCGGCGTGATGTCGCGCGACAGTCCGAAGACGATCTCCGGCTCGATGCGCGGTTCTGGCAATTGAGAGACCCCGACGCGGTCGTCCGACGAGGCATAGCGAACCGTCGTGTCGTAGATGTCACCCCAAATTGGCCGGAAGACGCCATATTCGTCCCAGATCGTGCGGTTTGTGAAGCCGATCTTGCGACCCACCGGCTTTTCGCCGCGCGCCACGCGAAGCGAGCGCAGTTCGGCCGTCACGGCATAGGCGTCAGCTTCGGAGAGGTCCGGATCGCTGGCCGTGAACGGCTCTATTTGGATGCCGCTCTCGGTTGCGTCCAGAACGGTTCTGGCGATTGCGGCGACGTCCATAACTGACTGGACTTAGCCGATCTTCTGGCCGGTCTTGGCCCAGTCAGCCAGGAAGGCGGCCAGCCCCTTGTCGGTCAACGGATGATTGACCAGCGCCTTCAACGTCGCGGGCGGCGCCGTAACGACATCGGCTCCGATCAAGGCGGCCTGTTTCACATGATTCACGGTGCGCACGGAGGCGGTCAGGATTTCGGTCGGGAAATCGAAATTGTCGTAGATCTGACGGATTTCGGCAATCAGTTCCATGCCGTCCGAGCCAGTGTCGTCGATGCGGCCGACGAAGGGCGAAATGAAGGTCGCGCCGGCCTTGGCGGCGAGAAGCGCCTGGTTGGCCGAAAAGCAGAGCGTGACGTTAACGAGGCGGTTCATGCTTGTGCGGATGGTGCGGCAGGCCTTCAACCCGTCAAGCGTCAGCGGCACCTTGATGCAGACATTGTCCGCGATCCTGGCCAGAACCTCAGCTTCCTTGATCATCTGGTCATATTCCGTGGCGACGACCTCAGCCGAGACCGGTCCTTCGACGATCGAGCAGATTTCCTTCGTGACCTCGGTGATGTTTCCACCGGATTTCAGGATCAGCGACGGATTGGTGGTCACGCCGTCGACCAGCCCGAGATCGTGCAATTCGCGGATTTCCTTGATGTCTGCGGTATCGACGAAAAACTTCATGGCGGTTTCCTTCCGATGCTCGGGCGTGTTCTTCAGGGATCTTCGACCCCGGCTGGCCTTTGCTCTAGCCGAAAGTCACGGCAAGGTCACGCGCCATGAGAGACGATTCGCATACGCTTCCGAAACGGTCGGCGCCTGTTCTGGTACCGATGCCGGCCGAGCGTCCCTATACTTATGCGGTGCCCGGGGACATGCATGTCGAGCCTGGATCGATCGTGCGCGTGCCGCTCGGCACACGCGAAGTGGCTGGTGTGGTGTGGGACACGCCGACCGATCCTGTTGATCCGAAAAAGCTGAAGCCCATCTCGGAAGTATTCGACTGTCCTGCGATCGACGAGCAGACGCGCCGTTTCGTCGACTGGATCTCGGCGTACACGCTCGCCGCGCCGGGAATGGTGGCGCGCATGATCCTGCGCGCGCCGGCTGCCTTCGACCCCGAGCCGTGGACCGAAGGGCTGCAGCGCACTGAAGCGGCGCCGGACCGCATGACTGCCGCGCGCGCGCGCGTCCTCGAGGCCGCCAATGACGGGCTCGCCTGGACGCGCTCTGGCCTTGCGCATGCCGCCGGCGTGTCTTCCACGGTGATCGACGGCCTGCGCGATCAGGGCGTTTTCGAGACGGTCATGATCCCGCCTCGCCCGGTGGTGGCCCCTCCCGACACGGCCTATTCCGCGCCAGAGCTTTCGCCGGACCAGCAGGCAGTCGCGGACATGCTGCGGGCTTCCGTCGACAAGGGCGGAGCGGGCGTTACCCTAATCGACGGGGTGACGGGTTCCGGCAAGACCGAGGTCTATTTCGAGGCCGTTGCTGCGGCGCTCGATAAGGGCAGGCAGGTCCTCATCCTGCTCCCTGAAATCGCGCTTACTCACGCCTTCCTCGAACGCTTCCAGGATCGCTTCGGCTCAAAGCCAGCCGAATGGCATTCAGATCTCGCGCCGCGCATGCGCGAGCGAGTCTGGCGGCAGGTGACCGAGGGCAGCATCCGTGTGGTGGCGGGTGCGCGATCCGCGCTCTTCCTGCCATTCCACGAGCTGGGGCTCATCGTGGTCGATGAGGAACACGATCCCGCCTACAAGCAGGAGGATCGCGTTACCTACAATGCGCGCGACATGGCCGTCGTGCGCGGTCGCATTGGTGGGTTTCCTGTGGTTCTGGCGTCCGCGACACCGTCCATTGAAAGCCGCGTCAATGCCGACCAGGGTCGCTATGTCCGCGCAATCCTGCCAGCCCGCTTCGCCGACGCCTCGCTGCCGGACCTCAAGACGATAGACCTTCGCCGCGCGCCGCCTGCCCGCGGCGGGTTCCTGTCGCCGACACTGATAGAAGAAATGCGCAAGGCGCTTGCGCGCGGCGAGCAGTCGCTGCTGTTCCTGAACAGGCGCGGCTATGCCCCTCTGACGCTATGCCGCGTGTGCGGCCACCGCTTCCAGTGCCCCCACTGTTCGAGCTGGCTTGTCGAGCATCGCTTCCGCGGCCAACTGGTCTGCCACCATTGCGGACATCACGAAAAGAGACCGGAAGCCTGCCCGGAATGCGGCACCTTCGACCATCTGGTCGCCTGCGGGCCGGGGGTCGAACGGATCGCCGAGGAGGTCGTCGGCCAGTTCCCCGATGCGCGCGCCATAGTTTTGTCGTCCGACCTGCTAGGTGGGGTCAAGCGGCTTCGGCTGGAACTGGAAGCCATAGCGAAGGGCGAAGCCGACATCGTCATAGGCACGCAACTCGTCGCCAAGGGGCATAATTTTCCCAAAATGACACTGGTCGGGATCGTAGATGCGGACCTCGGCCTGGCCAATGGCGATCCGCGCGCTGCCGAGCGCACGTTCCAGCTTCTTAGCCAGGTCACCGGAAGGGCAGGGCGTACCGGCAAGAAAAGCCTCGGCCTGCTCCAGACCTACCAGCCCGATCATCCCGTCATGCGGGCAATCGTGTCCGGCGATGCAGAAACGTTCTATCAGCGCGAGATCGCCGAACGGGAGAAAGCTGGCCTGCCGCCTTTCGGCAGGCTCGCGGGCATCATCGTCAGCGCGATGACCCGACCGGAAGCCGAGGGGCATGCGCGCGGCCTGCGCCGCGCGGCACCGCCTGCTCCTGACATCCAGGTGCTCGGGCCGGCGGAGGCGCCGCTGGCGCTGGTGGCCGGCCGGCATCGCTTCCGCCTTCTCGTGCATGGCGAGCGACGTTCCGACATGCAGGCCTATATCCGCGCAATGCTCGCCGCCGGGCCCAAGATCAGGGGTTCGGTTCGCGTTTCGGTCGATATCGATCCGCAGAGCTTCCTGTGAGGATGCGCGTATGACCGCGGGTTTCCGGGAGTAGTGTCCTGACGGCGCAAAAAAGCCGCAAACGGACCGAATCTCGTAACAGATAAAGTTATGAGGGCTTCAATGACACTGGTTCCGGTCAACCAGAAAACGCGCATTCGCATACTGCAATGGGGTGCGCTTGGGCTCGCCGTGGCGGTGTTGATGGCGAATCCCGGCTTTCATGGTGACGGCAGCGATGTGGTCGAGGCTATCGGCGTGCTGCTGGTGTTGTTGTGTGTAGTCGGCCGCATGTGGAGCGTGCTCTACATCGGCTCGAAAAAGAACCTGGAACTCGTGATTGCGGGTCCCTATTCGGTCACGCGCAACCCGCTCTACGTCTTCTCCGTGATCGGTGCGGTCGGTGTCGGGCTGTTTGTCGGGTCGGTCGTGCTGGCCTCCGTGCTCGGGCTTGCCGCGTGGCTGGTGCTTGTGATTACCGCCGGCAAGGAGGCGGGGCATCTGGAAGTGCTCTTCGGCGACGCATACCGGGACTATGCACGGCGGACACCGATGTTCTGGCCTAAGCTCGCAATGTATCATGACGCCGACGAGGTTGTGTTTTCCCCTGCCGCGCTCAGGCGGACCTTCCTCGATGGACTTCTCTTCATTGCCGTGCTGCCGGCGGTGGAGATCGTGGAACATCTCAGGGATGCCGGCTATCCGCCAATCCTGTTCAATCTTCCCTGACGCCTGTCCGACCGGCGCGACAGCACTGCCCCCATTCGGTATTCTGACCGTGCGATTCGAATGGAGGAAACATTGGAGTTCGCGTTCCCTTGGCCCGTCACACAGGGCGAATGGCTTGCCTGGGCGTCCGCCGCCGTAACGGTTGTGTTGGGTGTGGTCCTTCTGTTCGCACCCGGCACGTCTTTCAGGCTGCTCAGGCTGCCGGCCAAGCCGGAGCGGCCCGAGGCCTATTCTGTCGCGCGCGCCAATATGGCCGGCTTCTATCTCGGGCTCGGGCTGACCGCCCTGCTGCTGGCCCAGCCGCTGCTATACATGGCGCTCGGTTTCTCCTGGCTGTTCACCGGTTTCGGCCGAATCGTCTCCATGATGTCGGATAAGGCGAACCGGCTTTCCAACTGGCTGTGGCTGGTGCTCGACTTTGCGCTCGCGGCGCTGGCGCTGGGCTTTTCCTTTGGCCTGGTGGCCTGATTTCCGCCGCGTCGGGCCGGCCTCTTTCCACAGTGCGACAAAAGTGACGGAAAAGCCCGCCCGGCAACGTGTTGCGGTATCCGAAAGCCTGTGCTAGACGGCAATCGACTTTCGGCAGGGGATGCGGAGCGCGTACGCTCAGGCCGGAAAAAATCCAATAAGGCCAGGTACTTAGCCAGCTTGACAGCTAGCCACATGGAACCTGCGGCCAAACAGACAAGAGAAAAGACGATCCGTGGCACAGTCTTCCTCGCCAGTCTCCGGTATCGCCGAACGCTACGCCGGCTCGCTCTATGAGCTTGCGGCGCAGTCCAAATCTGTCGACCAGGTAGAGGCTGACCTTTCCCGCTTTGAGGCGCTCATGTCGGAAAGTGCCGATCTGGACCGCCTGATCAGGAGCCCGGTCTTCTCGGCCGACGATCAGCTGAATGCCGTTGCGGCCATCGCAGACAAGGCGGGTATCACTGGTCTGGTCGGAAATTTCCTGCGTGTGGTTGCGCAGAACCGTCGTCTTTTCGCGGTGCCGGCCATGATCAAGGCTTTCCATGCGATCGCTGCGGAAGCGCGCGGTGAGATCGCTGCCGAGGTGACCTCGGCGCACCCGCTCACGGCGGCACAGGAAGATGAACTCAAGGCGGCGCTCAAGGGCGTCACCGGCAAGGACGTGGCGATCGCCGCCACTGTCGACCCGTCGCTTCTCGGCGGGCTCGTCGTGAAGATCGGCTCGCGCCAGATCGACACGTCGCTCAGGACAAAACTCAATTCGCTCAAGCTTGCACTGAAAGAGGTCGGCTGATGGACATCCGCGCCGCGGAAATCTCCGCAATCCTTAAGGACCAGATCAAGAACTTCGGCAAGGAAGCCGAAGTATCGGAGGTCGGTCAGGTTCTCTCGGTCGGCGACGGTATCGCCCGCGTCTACGGTCTGGACAATGTCCAGGCTGGTGAGATGGTCGAGTTCCCCGGCGGCATCCGCGGCATGGCGCTCAACCTCGAAAGCGACAATGTCGGCGTGGTTATCTTCGGCGCCGACCGCGACATCAAGGAAGGCGACATCGTCAAGCGTACCGGCTCCATCGTGGACGTGCCGGTCGGCAAGGGTCTTCTGGGTCGAGTCGTTGACGCACTGGGCAATCCGATCGACGGCAAGGGTCCGATCGAGGCAACCGAGCGCCGTCGCGTGGACGTGAAGGCGCCTGGCATCATCCCACGCAAATCTGTGCATGAGCCGATGTCGACGGGCCTCAAGGCCATCGACGCGCTGATCCCGATCGGCCGTGGCCAGCGTGAACTGGTCATCGGCGACCGCCAGACCGGCAAGACCGCCATCATCCTGGACACCTTCCTGAACCAGAAGCCGCTCAACGAGGGTGATGACGAGAGCCAGAAGCTCTATTGCGTCTACGTTGCCGTCGGCCAGAAGCGTTCCACCGTAGCGCAGTTCGTGAAGGTTCTCGAAGAGCGCGGTGCGCTGGAATATTCGATCGTCATCGCCGCCACCGCTTCTGACGCAGCGCCGATGCAGTTCCTGGCTCCGTTTGCCGGCTGCGCCATGGGCGAATTCTTCCGCGACAACGGCATGCATGCCGTGATCGCCTATGACGACCTTTCCAAGCAGGCCGTTGCCTACCGCCAGATGTCTCTGCTTCTGCGTCGCCCGCCGGGTCGCGAAGCCTATCCGGGCGACGTGTTCTATCTGCATTCGCGTCTTCTGGAGCGCGCCGCCAAGCTCAACGACGAGAACGGCAAGGGCTCGCTGACCGCGCTTCCCGTCATCGAGACGCAGGCCAACGACGTGTCGGCCTACATTCCGACCAACGTGATCTCGATCACCGATGGCCAGATATTCCTCGAGACGAACCTCTTCTTCCAAGGTATCCGTCCGGCCGTGAACGTCGGCCTTTCGGTGTCGCGCGTCGGCTCGTCCGCGCAGATCAAGGCGATGAAGCAGGTTGCCGGCTCGATCAAGGGTGAACTGGCCCAGTATCGCGAGATGGCTGCCTTCGCGCAGTTCGGCTCCGATCTGGACGCCGCCACGCAGCGCCTGCTGAACCGCGGCGCGCGGCTGACGGAACTCCTGAAGCAGCCGCAGTTCTCGCCGCTGAAGACGGAGGAGCAGGTTGTCGTGATCTTCGCCGGCGTCAACGGCTATCTCGACAAGCTGACCATTCCCCAGGTCGGTCGCTTCGAGCAGGGCCTGCTTGCGCATTTCCGCTCCGAGGGCAAGGCTGTTCTCGACACGATCCGCACCGAAAAGCAGATCAGTGACGAGACCAGGGCAAAGCTCAAGGAGCAGATCGACGCGTTCGCCAAGAACTTCGCTTGATCTGAACGGGTAAGGCATGGCCTCGCTAAAAGACCTCCGTAACCGGATCGCCTCCGTCAAGGCGACGCAGAAGATTACCAAGGCGATGCAGATGGTCGCCGCGGCCAAGCTGCGCCGTGCGCAGGAGGCCGCCGAGGCCGCGCGTCCCTATTCGCAGCGCATGGGCGCGGTGCTTGCCAATATTTCCCAGGCCGTTGGCTCGGGGGGCGATGCTCCGGCCCTGATGACAGGCACCGGCAAGGACGACGTACATCTGTTGATCGTCGCTACGGCCGAGCGCGGGCTTTGCGGCGGCTTCAACAGCCAGATTTCCCGTTTCGCGCGTGATCACATCCGCCGCCTCCAGGGCGAAGGAAAGACGGTCAAGATCATCACGGTGGGCAAGAAGGGATTCGACATCCTGCGTCGTGACTTCGCGTCGCTGATCATCGATCGCGTCGACTTGCGCGAAGTGAAGACACTGAATTTCACGCATGCCGACGCGATTGGCCGCAAGGTCATCCAGCTCTTCAATGACGGACAGTTCGACGTCTGCACGCTGTTCTATTCCGAATTCAAGTCGGTGATCAGCCAGATCCCGACCGCGCAGCAGATCATCCCGGCTGCGGGCTCCGTCTCCGCCAACGAGCCGGAATCGGGGGGCGCGGCGATCTATGAATACGAACCGGAGCCGGGCGAGATCCTGTCCGACCTCATTCCACGCAACATTTCCGTGCAGATTTTCCGTGCGTTGCTGGAGAACGCAGCAGGCGAAATGGGTGCGAAGATGAGCGCGATGGACAACGCGACCCGCAACGCAGGCGAGATGATCGGCAAGCTGACGATTACATACAACCGTCAGCGTCAGGCGCAGATCACCAAGGAACTCATCGAGATCATTTCGGGCGCCGAAGCGCTCTAGGAACGGCCGAACCGACCCGTTCCCGAAAACAGGATAAAGACGAGAGGCACGAAAGATGGCTAAAGCAGCTACCACCAAGAAGGCCGAAGCCGGCAAGGCCGGTCACGTCGCCCAGGTCATCGGCGCCGTTGTCGACGTTCATTTTGACGGCGAACTGCCGAAGATCCTGAACGCTCTCGAAACGGACAATGGCGGCAACAAGCTGATCCTCGAGGTTGCCCAGCACCTCGGCGAGAACACCGTGCGCTGCATCGCCATGGACATCTCCGAAGGCCTCGTGCGCGGCCAGCCGGTCTATGACACGGGCGAGCCAATCTCGGTTCCAGTCGGCGACGAGACGCTCGGCCGCATCATGAACGTCATCGGCGAGCCGGTCGACGAAGCGGGCCCGGTCAAGACGGCCTCGCGACGCGCCATTCACCAGGACGCACCTCCTTATGTCGACCAGTCAACCGAAGCGCAGATCCTGGTCACCGGCATCAAGGTTATCGACCTGCTGGCACCTTACGCCCGTGGCGGCAAGATCGGCCTGTTCGGTGGCGCTGGGGTCGGCAAGACCGTTCTCATCCAGGAACTCATCAACAACGTCGCCAAGGCACATGGCGGCTACTCGGTGTTCGCCGGCGTCGGTGAGCGTACCCGCGAGGGCAACGACCTCTATCACGAAATGATCGAGTCGGGCGTGAACAAGGACCCGCACGAGAACAACGGTTCGACCGAAGGTTCCAAGTGCGCGCTGGTATTCGGCCAGATGAACGAGCCTCCGGGCGCCCGCGCCCGCGTCGCGCTCACTGGGCTGACCATCGCCGAACATTTCCGCGATCAGGGCCAGGACGTGCTGTTCTTCGTGGACAACATATTCCGCTTCACGCAGGCCGGCTCGGAAGTGTCCGCGCTTCTCGGCCGTATTCCTTCGGCCGTGGGCTACCAGCCGACGCTCGCCACCGACATGGGCCAGATGCAGGAGCGCATCACCACCACGACGAAGGGCTCGATCACGTCCGTTCAGGCCATCTACGTGCCGGCCGACGACCTGACCGATCCTGCGCCGGCGACATCCTTCGCCCACCTTGACGCGACGACCGTTCTCAACCGCGCCATTTCGGAAAAGGGCATCTACCCGGCGGTGGATCCGCTCGACTCCACCTCTCGCATGCTCGATCCGCTGATCGTCGGCGAGGAGCACTACGCCGTTGCCCGCCGCGTGCAGGAGACGCTGCAGCGCTACAAGTCTCTGCAGGACATCATCGCGATCCTAGGCATGGACGAGCTGTCCGAAGAGGACAAGCTGACCGTTGCCCGCGCCCGCAAGATCGAGCGCTTCCTGTCTCAGCCGTTCTTCGTCGCCGAGGTGTTCACGGGCTCCCCCGGACAGCTCGTCCCCATCGAGGACACGATCAAGAGCTTCAAGGGTCTCGTGGAAGGCGAATATGATCACCTGCCTGAGGCGGCCTTCTACATGGTTGGCGGCATCGACATGGCGATCGCCAAGGCGCAGAAACTCGCGGCCGAAGCAGCCTGATCCGGGCACAAAGGCAGTAGGTCAATAAGGCAGTAAGGAGAGCGGAAGAGGGAAGCTGGTTGTCGGGTCCTTGGGATATTCCCCTGTTGCCCTACTGTCCTATCGCCCTACTCCCCTAACGACATGGCTGAAGCTTTCCAGTTCGAACTCGTTTCCCCGGAACGCCTGCTTGTCTCCGAGCAGGTCGAGTCGGTCGTCATTCCTGGCACGGAAGGCGAGATGACGATTCTCGCCAACCATGCGCCGGTCATGACGACGATCAAGCCGGGTGTCGTCACCGTGAAGACGGCGGCAGGGTCGACCGAACGATACTGTGTGTTCGGGGGCTTTGCCGACATCCTGCCATCGGGCTGCACGCTGCTTGCCGAGTCTGCAGTGCCGGTCGACTCGATTGACCGCGAGGACCTCGCCAAGCGCATCAGGAATGCAGGTGAGGATGTTGCAGACGCGAAAGACTCGCATACGAAGCAGAAGGCCGAGGAATACCTCAACCATCTCAAGACGCTGGAAGCTGCTGTATAGCGATTGGGCTTCGTCTCCTGCCGTTACCGATAAGGCGAGGCTTCGGCCTCGCCTTTCGTTTGGGGAACCGGGGTTTGACCGGATTCGCCGGGCCGGGCAGGATGGGCAACCTGATCGAGAGGAGGCACGGAATGGAGCGGTTCACCGGCGGTTGCCTGTGTGGCGACGTTCGCTTCGTCGCGACCGGGCGCCCTTATCGGGTCGGCGTCTGCCATTGCCTTGACTGCCGCAAACATCACGGCGCGCTCTTTCATTCCTCTGGCATATTCCCCAGCGATGCTGTCACCGTCGAGGGACAGACGCATGACTATCAGGGTCGTCACTTCTGCCCGCGCTGCGGCTCGTCGGTGTTTTCGCGCAGCGGAGACGAGACCGAGGTGAATCTCGGATCACTCGATGCACCGGATCAATTGAAGCCGACTTACGAACTGTGGACCCTGCGCCGTGAATCGTGGCTGCCGCCGTTTCCGGTATCACGACGCTACGAGCGCGACCGCGACGACACCAGCCGCTTCGAGCCTTAAATTACTTCGTCACACGACTCGAACGCGAAGGTCGCCGATGCCCTCAATGTGTCCATGCATGAGGTCACCCCGGACTACAGGGCCGACGCCTGCGGGTGTCCCGGTCATGATGATGTCGCCCGGCGCAAGGCGAAAAAGACCGGACAGATAGCTGATCATCTCCGGTACCTTCCAGATCATTTGTGCGAGATCGCCGCTCTGTCGCCGTGTTCCGTTGACGTCGAGCCAGATCGCACCGGCTGCGCGATGACCTACGCTTTCTGTGGCAACGAGGGGCGAGCAAGGCGCGGACTGTTCGAAAGCCTTGGCCACCTCCCACGGGCGAGACATCTCTTTTGCTCTTGCCTGCAGGTCTCGCCGGGTCATGTCGAGTGCGACACCGTAGCCCCAGACACAATCAAGCGCTGCCTCAGGAGGAATGTCGACGCCGCCGCTTTTGAGGGCGACGACCATCTCAATCTCATGGTGCACGTCATGGCTGGCTGCCGGATAGGGAAAGCTGTCGCATGCTTGGAGATTGTCAGGGTTCTTCTGGAAGAAGAAAGGTGGCTCTCGGTCAGGGTCGCCACCCATCTCGAGGGCATGATCGGCATAGTTCCGTCCGACGCAATAGACGCGATGTATCGGAAAAAGGCGATCGGACCCCGCAATCGGAAGCGCTGGTGTCGCAGGCGGGGCAATGATGTAGTTGCTCATGCTCCGGTCCTCAGTTGCCGGTCTTGCGGTTCGCCTGAACGCCGAAAATGGTGGCGAGAAACTCGTGAAGCCAGCGCTTCAGATACATGTCCCAGATCAGGCGTCCGCCAAGATGGTCGCGTCCCGGCTGTGCGCCAGGCAGTTCAAACCGGTGCGCGCCATGCACGACCCAGCGGTGCATCATCATTTGCGTCAACTCCGCGTGAAACTGGATGCCCCATGCGTTCTCGCGATAGCGAAACGCCTGGTTTGGGTAAGTGTCGGCTGTAGCGAGCAGCGTCGCATCCTTTGGCAATGAAAAACCTTCGCGATGGAACTGGTACACCATCTGGGGCCATTGCATCAGCGCCTTGCCCTCCTCGGTCGCCTTCAATGGGTACCAGCCGATCTCGACGAGACCTTCCTCGTGTCTCTCAACTCTGCCGCCGAGGTTGTTCACCAGCATTTGCGCACCGAGGCAGATACCGAGGAGCGGTCGGTTCTCCTTCAAGGGAATGCTGAGCCAGTCCGTCTCCCGGCGCACGAACTCGTCCTTGTCGTTCGCGCTCATGGGACCGCCGAAGACGACCGCGCCCGCGTGACGCTCAAGCGTTTCGGGCAAATGGTCGCCGAGCGGCGGTCGGCGTATGTCCAAGTCGAAACCAGCCTCCATCAACTGGCGCCCGACCCGTCCGGCACTCGAACTCTCCTGATGGAGAATGACCAGAATCCGCTCTCTCGGACGCTCTCGTCTCGGCATTATTCGTCCGACGCGTTTCCTGCATGTTCGGCTGCCGTCTTAGCTTTCAGACGCTCCCGTACGCGGTCGCGGCTGTCGACACCCAGCAACTCGGCGACCCGCCACAAGGTATTGTCCTCCAACTCATGCAACTCGCCATCGGCATAAGCGACCTCCCACATCAGGCCGATGAATTCCACCCGCTGCCCGGCATCGAGGTGGCGCTTCAGGACACTTGTGAAAGCGTAGAGGTCAACCGCTTCGTCATCCGCTTCGCCTCCGGCCACGACAAGGCTGTCGAGCGCCGCGCCGTCCAGTTCATAAGCCTCCGACAACACCTGCTTCATTCGTTCCCACTCGGCGTCCTGGCGGACGCCGTCCGCGTCCATGACGTGATACATCAACGCCGCAGCGGCCACGCGCGGATCATCCGCGCCAGACGACCCCTTGCCGGCCTCACCGGCGGGAATATCCTTCAGAAAAGCTATGATGCGCTCGAACATCCTGTCTCCAATGACTTAAAAGAGGCGGAACCGTCGCTCCGATTGTCCGGTATCCTTGTCCGGGTCGACGCCAGGATCGTCGGGCATGCGAACCGGTTCTTCTGGTCGCTTGCCGGTGTCCTCGGGCGGTGTCTCAGTCGTAGGCTCAGGCTCGTTCTCTGATTCCTGCTCGACAATTTCAAGCGGCCCGGCAACGACCACATCAGCTTCGACAAGCGGAGCATCGTCTCGCTCCGAGACTTCTGCCTTGTCAGTAAAGGGCGCCAGCGCCAGCGAAGGATGTTCAGGCATATCCTGGTCGATCAACGGTCCAAGCCGTTCGACCGGTACGCGCCACTCGAACGCATCGAGCTTGCCGGTCACGGGCGACACAGGCGCCCAACGTTCCGAGACGAATCCGTCGGCGACCCAGGCGGGATCGCGCGGTGCCCGCACTGCACGCGCCAAAAGCTGCCTGACGCGTCCCTGGTCGCCAGTTTCGGCTTCCTCAATGTCGGCAAGCAGAAGATACGCCCCTTCGCGCGGTTGCATCCGCGCTGCGGCTTCGGCCTCATCGCGGGCGATCTTGTACTCGTGCGCATCGAGGGCTGCGCGCGCGACCGCCAGGGACGATTCCACGTTGTTCTGACGGATGGATTGAAGCTTTCTGGCGCGCGCAAGACGATCCAGCACCGCATCACCGGGGCGCGCATGCACGTAGAGTTCGGCAATGGCCGGATGCGGCTCCGCCTTCCAAGAAGCCTCAAGTATCTTGGCGCCTTTGCGGATGTCGTTTTGCCGGAACAGCACCTTTGCGGCGATGACGGCCGCCGGCACGAAATCGCGTGCCAGCCTGTTCGCCTCCATCGCCGCGACCTTGGCAGCTGCAGGATCGGTGTCGATCAACTCCTCCGCTTTGGCGGTAAGCAGGACGGCACGTTTCCGGTTGATCACGGCCTTGTCGACCTGTCCTGCGCTCTTCTGGGCATCGATAAGGCCGAGGGCGGCATCCCAGTCATGAGCCGCCGTTTTTTCCTCAAGCGTCGAATCCAAAGCCCATCCCAACTGCGGAGCGATGTCTGCTGCTCGGCCCGCATAGTGACGCGCTGCCGACCGATCGCCCAATCGTTCCGCCTCGAGATAAAGGCCGCGCAAACCAAGAAGCCGCATCTCCGGATCATCCAGCATGCGTTCAAATTTTTCGCGCGCGGAGGCGTGATCGCCTTCGAGCAGCGAGGCCTGCGCGTCCAGCAGACCGATCAGCGGCTCTGTTTCAGAACGGATCAGCTTGGCTGCCTGCTTGTTCATCTTTCGCGCAAGCGCGGCGTCGCCCGCGCCAGCAGCTATCATGCCCGTGGAAAGGGCCTGATAGCCCCGATCCCTCTGGCGCACCCGGAAATAGCGGCTGATTGTGTAGGGGCTGTTCCAGATAGACTTTACCAGCCACCAGGAAATCATCACCGCCGCTACAATGGCGGTGATGGCGACTGCGGCGACCATCAGGCTCACCTGATACTGGTAGCCTCCGAACGTCACGACCATGTCGCCCGGCCTGTCGGCAAGCCACGCGAAGCCCAAGCCGAGGGCGAAGACGATGATCAGAAAGATCAGGATGCGGATCATGTCGCTTCCTTAAGCCTGCATAGCGGCGGCTATCGCCTGATCGGCAAGATTTTCCACCGCGAGCCTAGCCTTGATCTTGTCGGCGAACGCCGCGCCTGCGGATTTCGCCACTTCAGGCAGCGTTTCGTATTCGGCAATTGCCTTCGAAAGATCCCCAGCCTTTACCGCGACCTCCATCCGGGCGACCGTTTCCGGAACGCCCGGTCCTTCGACCGCTCCGATAGGTCTGACGGAAACGAGGGACTCCGCACTTGAAAGAAGTCGCTCGAAAAAGCCAGCGTCAACCGGAGGCGGATTGGCGGCCGCGATCATCGCTTTGGCAGCGACGTCTGTTTCGGCCACCAGGTCAGCCCGCGTTGCGACGCCTTTTTCGGCGTAGGTGCGCAGTTCCGTCAGGCCGGTTGCCCCCGGCGCAATCGCCGCGAACGTCTCGATCTCGGACAGAAATGGGGAACCGCGGTCAATCGCAGACTTGAGCGCTGCCGCTGCGATCGCCATGGCAATCTTGGGCTGGCCCGCCTGTGCATCAACCTTCGTGCCCAGCGCCGAGACACTCTGCTCCAACGCCCCGATCCGGCCAGCAAAATCCGTGTCAGCCTCGCGCGCGCTGCCGGCCAGGGCCTCGATGGAGGCTATCCGCTCGTTGATCGACGCAATTTCCTGCGCACTGGCTCCATCGCTGCCTGTACCGATGGCCGCGATCCTGCTCTCGATCTCGGTGATCTTGGCATTGAGTGTCTCGACGGCGGCTCCGTCGCCGGCTCCGCCATTCGCTACCGCGTCCCGAAGTCCGGAGACATCGGCCTTGACTTGCTCAAGCGCCTGCGACAGACCATCGATTTGGTTGGTGACGCCGCTGACGTCCACGGGCGCAGCTGCGCCTGACTTCAGGGCTTCGATCTCCGATTTCAGGCTGGCTATTTCGGATGAAAGAGCTTCTGGTACGGCGGGCGCTGCCTGACCGCCGGCTGTGCCAGGCGTGCCAAGGACGCCTGCATATTGCAGGAGCCCGGCTGTCGCCAGCGCAACTATGCCGCCAACGAGGCCAGCCCCGAACACCGGCGCCCGCGATGGCCGCTTTTGCGCCGATGCGCTGCTGGAGAGCGAATCGTTCCATGCGGTTTCATGGGGCGCGGGCTTCGGATCCTCAGCTGGAGAGGTTTCCGCCGAGCCGGCAGCGATCTTTTCATCCGTATTGTCAGGCTGTCCCAAGCCGTGATCGTCCTGCGGTCCCGCAGAAGCTGCTTCGGGTTCTGCTGAAATGTCCGCCTGCGCTTCCTCATCGCCTGCCGGTTCGACGCGCGACATCTCGCCGGGTCCAAGCTCTATGGTGACCGGTTCGCGTTCGGTCTTCGAATGCCGTGTCCTGGGTGTCTTGACCATTGCGGCCTCCGCGACTGTCTTAATCTGCTAACGTGAAGGAGCGACCGATCACTATCATACCGGTGCGACGAGAAAAGGGGCAGGGTTATGACGCCCGCCCTGCAGTTTCGCGAAGCGTATCAAGCAGGGCGGCTTCGCTTGGTTCCAATGCAACGATCGTTTTTCGGCCCTTGTCCGCAAAAGCGCCGGCTACCCGAGCCGAAATACACAGGAAGACAGCGTCCCGGAACATGTCTTCCGATTGCCCGATGAGATCGACGAGAAGGGTTGCGGCGTTGGCCGAAAAAACCAACGCATAGTCGACCGCACCGGCTCCCAGCACGCTTTCGACCGTTTCCGCATCAGGACCAAGCGGCAAAGTGTCATACGTTTCCACAATCCCTACGGGAATGCCCGCCGCAGCAAGCCTTTCCTCAAAGACGGGCCGGCGAACCCTTCCGCATATATAGGCGACCGATCCTGCCGGTCTGCTTCTTATGACCATATCAGCAAGCGAGGCCGCGTCGCCCTCGGCGGCAAGCACATGGGAAAAACCGGCACCTTTTGCAATGTTCGCCGTTGCGGCGCCAACCGCGAAGCAGGGTAATCCCGTCCATGCTTGCAGAAGATGGCCGGGAGCGTGGCGGATCGCACTCGCACTGGGCACCGCAACAGCAGCGACGTCGTTTCGAATCGCCCCATGCTGCACGGGCAGGGTTCTTGTTTCCTGCAATGGCATCGTGACCGGGCTGAAGCCCATGTCCTCAAGACGCCGGACCGTTTCGCTTGCGCCCGGTTCCGGACGTGTCACCAGAACGCGTCTGCCGCTGGCGGAACTCAATTCCACCCCTCGAAGAAGTGCGCCCCTGCGTCCGTTCGCACTTTTTCGCCTGCGGCGCGGCCGATTTCGGCAGCCTGGTCTGGTTCGCCTTGGGCTGAAACATCATGCGAACGAGAACCGTCCGGCGTCAGGATGAGGCCGCTGAAAGACAGATTGTTGCCTTCGATGTTCGCGTTGCCCGCAATGGGTGTCCGGCAGGAACCGTCAAGGGCCGCAAGAAAGGCGCGTTCGCAGGCAAGCGCCTGTGCCGTGGGCAGATCGTTGATCGCTCCGACGAAATCCCCCGTGCGCGCATCGCCCGTTCGGCTCTCGATGCAGATCGCACCCTGCCCGGGCGCGGAGGGAAAGCTGTCGAGCGACATGAGGTCTGTCGCGATGTGCTCGAGGTCGAGCCGCTTCAGGCCTGCGGAAGCCAGAATCGTGCCGTCCACCACCCCTTCGTCGAGCTTGCGCAGGCGCGTCTGGACGTTACCCCGGAAGCTGATCACCCTGAGGTCGGGCCGCATCCGCAGGATCAGCGCCTGTCGTCTCAGTGACGACGATCCAACCGTCGCCCCGCGCGGCAGATCCATGATCGATCGCGCGGCCTTGCCTATGAAGGCATCGCGTGGATCCTCCCTCGGTAGAAAGGCCGAGAGTTCGAGGCCGTCAGGCAATTCCGTCGGCATGTCCTTCGAGGAATGCACCGCGATGTCGATACGACCATCGATCAAGGCTTCCTCGATCTCCTTGGTGAAGAGACCCTTGCCGCCTGCTTCAGAAAGAGGCCTGTCCTGGATGCGGTCGCCGCTGGTGGTTATGACCTCTATCGCAAAAGCTTCTTGCGGGAGGTTGTGGGCAGCCATCAGCCTTGCGCGGGTCTCATGCGCCTGCGCAAGGGCGAGGGGACTGCCGCGTGTTCCGATCTTCAGCAAGGTTGTTCGCATGGCATGGTCCGTGATAGGCCCGGCACTTCAAGACTTGGCCAACCGGGTATTGCCCGCAACCTCCTACCCCAGGACCCGCCGGACCGGCAATGTTTGAACCGCGCGACAAGATGATCCGCGTACTCGGCATCGAGACAAGCTGCGACGAAACCGCCGCAAGCGTTGTCGCGCTGCGTGAGGGAGCCGAACCGGAAATCCTGTCCAGCGTGGTGTTCAGCCAGATCGAGGAACATGCAGCCTTCGGAGGCGTGGTACCCGAGATCGCGGCACGCGCGCATGTCGAGGCACTGGATGGCATCGTGGAGGCAGCGCTTGCTGACGCGAACACGGAACTTTTCGAGGTGGATGCGATTGCTGCAACCGCAGGACCCGGCCTGGTAGGTGGGCTGATCGTTGGCCTGATGACGGCCAAGGCTATCGCCGCTGCCGCCGGCAAGCCGCTTCTGGCGATAAACCATCTTGAAGGCCATGCGCTGACGGCGCGCCTGACCGACGGTCTGCAATTTCCCTACCTGCTTCTGCTCGTCTCCGGCGGTCACACGCAGATCGTTCTCGTGCGCGGCGTCGGTGACTACAGGCGGTGGGCCACCACAATCGACGACGCGCTTGGCGAAGCCTTCGACAAGACGGCCAAGATGCTCGGCCTGCCCTATCCGGGCGGACCGAATGTCGAGAAGGCGGCCCGGGTTGGCGATGCTACGCGCTTTGTGTTTCCGAGGCCCATGAAAGGCTCGACGCAGCCCGACTTCTCGTTTGCCGGCCTGAAGACCGCGGTGCGACAGGCTGCGGCGGGGGTCGCGCCACTTTCCGACCAGGACGTTGCCGACATCTGCGCCTCCTTTCAGGCTGCCGTCTCCGATGCGCTGGCCGACCGCGTGGGCCGTTGCCTGGCGCGTTTCCGGGAGGAATTTCCCGATATTGCCGATCCCGCCCTTGTCGTCGCTGGTGGCGTGGCAGCCAACAAGGCGATCAGGGCTGCGCTGGACGACCAATGTAGGCGACGCGGCTTCCGCTTCATCGCGCCACCGCATGAACTGTGCACAGACAACGCTGCCATGATCGCCTGGGCAGGGATCGAGCGCATACGTACCGGGCTGGACGCAGACGACGCGTTCGGATTCGTGCCTCGTTCCCGCTGGCCTCTCGACGAGGTATCCGCTCCGGTGGTGGGTTCCGGCAGGCGCGGAGCCAAGGCATGAGCATGAAGGTTGCCGTACTCGGCGGAGGTGCATGGGGGACGGCGTTGGCCATGCAGATGGAACGAGCCGGCCATGCCGTCAGGCTCTGGGCGCGCAATGCCGAGCTGGTCGAGGCGATTCGTAGAGGAGAAAATCCGCGATACCTGCCCGGGGTGACTATCGGTGGCGGGCTTGGCGCAACCATCGTCGCTTCCGATGCGCTGCACGGGGCGGACTGCGTGCTTGTCGTAACGCCGGCGCAGGCATTGCGCGCGGTTCTGGGCACGATCGGGCAGCACGTACCGAAGAATGTTCCCGTCGTGCTTTGCGCGAAGGGTATTGAGCACGACACCGGCCTGCTGTTGTCGCAGATTGCAGTCGAGTTCCTGCCGGGCAATCCTGTCGCGGCACTTTCCGGCCCGAGTTTCGCGGCCGACCTGGCTCGCAGCCTCCCAACAGCGGTGGTGATTGCGGCGGAGGAAGAAGAACGCGCTGCCGCGCTTGCGCAGGCCTTCTCGACGGAGCGCTTCCGCTGTTACTCGACCGCCGATTTAGTCGGCGTCGAGATCGGCGGCGCTCTCAAGAATGTCTTCGCCATAGCAGCCGGCGCGGTCACCGGCGCAGGCCTCGGTGCGAGCGCGCAGGCGGCGATGGTGACGCGTGGTTTCGTGGAACTCAGACGCATTGCCCAATCCTTCGGAGCAGAATCCGAAACCGTCATGGGCCTCTCAGGCCTCGGCGACCTTCTGCTCTCCTGCGGCTCGGCGCAATCGCGCAATTTCTCCTACGGGCTGGCCCTGGGACGCGGCGAAAGCCTGCTGGGGCTGCCGCTGGCCGAAGGTGTCGCTACGGCAGGCATTGCGGCCCGCATAGCTTCCGAACGTGGCATAAGGGCGCCCATAATTTCCGCCGTGGCGGCGATTCTGGCTGGACGGATGAATATAACCGAGGCTGTATCTGCGCTGATGACACGCCCGTTGCGCGCGGAAGCCGAATAGATCGAAGTAATAGACGATCGGGAGTTTGAGACCATGCTTTACGCCCTCATCTGCAAGGACAAGCCAGACCATCTCCAGGTGCGGATGGATAACCGTCCCGCCCATGTCGAGTTCCTGAAGAAGCTGAATGCAGAAGGCACGCTGAAATTTGCAGGCCCGTTCCTGAACGACGACGAGAAGCCTTATGGCAGCCTCGTGGTTATCGAGGCGGACAACAAGATGGAGGCGGCGAAGATCGGTGCAGAGGATCCCTACGCTAAGGCCGGCCTGTTCGAGAGCGTGCGTATCCGTGCCTGGAACTGGGTCTTCAACAATCCGGCAAACCCATCAAATCCGTAAAGGAGCCGGCCATGAATTACTGGCTGTTCAAGTCGGAGCCTTTCAAGTTCTCCTTTGACGACCTCAAGAAGGCTGGCAAGAAGGGCACGCAATGGGACGGCGTGCGCAACTACGCTGCGCGCAACAACATGAAGGCCATGAAGGTCGGCGATCTCGGGTTTTTCTACCATTCCAATGAAGGCCTGAACATCGTCGGCATTGCCGAGGTCTGCGCGCTGGCCCATCCCGACACGACGACCGACGATCCTCGCTGGGAATGCGTGGACGTCCGGTATTTTGCCGACATGCCCAGTGCTCCGACGCTTTCCGACGTCAAGGCCAACCCGAAGCTTGCCGACATGGCGCTGGTGAGACTTGGCCGGCTTTCGGTTCAGCCAGTGACGGCGGCGGAATGGAAGGAAGTCTGCCGCATGGGCGGGCTCAAGCCGGCGCCCTGAGCAACCGCCTTTCCTCCGTGAACGCCGAGCGCTTCATCGCCGGAAACACAGCGTTGCAGGCTCCGCCCCATGTTCCGGAGATCAGGCTCCATCTGGCCGACGAGGCGCACGACCTTTGGCAGCGAACGGAGGACGAACTTGCGCAGATGGGCCTGCCGCCGCCGTTCTGGGCTTTTGCCTGGGCGGGTGGGCAGGGGTTGGCACGCTACATCATCGACAACCCGGAATCCGTGGCGGGGAAACGCGTCATCGATTTTGCGACGGGTTCGGGTCTCGTCGCCATTGCAGCCGCAATGGCCTGTGCCGGGCGGGTGACCGCGGCCGACATAGATCCGTTCTGCGGAGCGGCGGTGAAGCTGAATGCCATTGCCAACGGCGTTTCACTTGCCTTTGTGGGGGACAATCTTGTCGGCCAGGAAATCGAGGCCGAGGTACTGCTTGCAGGCGACGTATTCTATGACCGGGAATTCGCCGACAGGTTGGTTCCCTGGTTTAATGCGTTGTCGGAACGCGGCATCGATGTGCTGATTGGGGATCCGGGACGATCGTATCTGCCAAAAGAACGGCTGGCCAAGCTGGCAGAGTACCAGGTGCCGGTCACCTGCGCGCTTGAGGATGCCGAGGTGAAGCGAACGATCGTCTGGCGGTTTGGATAGTCCGACCCGTGTCCCGCTGCTGATCACATTCGTCCGATGCCGGGAGGACGTTGTGACTCAGTCAGACGCAGCTATGCAACGTCCAACATGATCTTGCCGATATGCTCGCTTTCCTCCATGCGTTCGTGCGCGCGCCAAGCGTCCGCGAGCGGATAGATCATGTCGAGCACGGGCGCGACCTTTCGCGTTTCGAGAAGTGGCCAGACCTTCGCTTCAAGTTCTGCGGCGATGGCGCCCTTGAAGGCGATGCTGCGGGGTCTGAGAGTCGAGCCGGTATGCGTGAGCCGCTTGACCATGAGCCTTGCGAAATCCGTGCTGGCTACAGCGCCGGCCTGGGTAGCGATCTGTACGATGCGCCCGTCTTCCGCCGCCGCGCGATAATTGCGCATCACATAGTCGCCGCCCACCATGTCCAGGATGACGTTGGCTCCGTTGCCGTCCGTTACATGCCTGACGACTTCCACGAAGTCTTCCTCCTTGTAGTTGATCGCCCGATTGGCCCCTATCCTGAGACAGGCAGCGCATTTTTCGGCAGAACCGGCAGTAGTGATAACTTTTGCTCCGAAAGCTGCGGCGAGCTGGATGGCAGTCGTTCCGATCCCCGACGAGCCTCCATGGACGAGCAACGTTTCGCCTGGCATCAGGCCGCCCCGCTGGAACACGTTGTGCCAGACGGTGAAGTAGTTCTCGGGCAGGGCAGCAGCTTCGGTGAAGGTGTAGCCGCTGGGCACGGGAAGGGCGTTGCTTTCGTGAACGGTGACATATTCCGCATAGCCGCCGCCTGCCGTCAGCGCCGTGACGGCGTCTCCCCCGTGCCATCTGATCACTCCGGCTCCCACCGCCGCCACGTCGCCGGCAACTTCCAGGCCGGGCAGGTCCGATGCGCCGGGCGGCGCCGGGTAGAGACCCTTGCGCTGCTGCACGTCAGGCCGGTTGACCCCTGCCGCACGAACACGAATCAGTATCTCGCCCTCACCCGGACGCGGGACTTCGCGCTGCTCTGTCTTGAGGACGCGAGGCCCGCCGGGTTCGGTGATGGCGACGACCGTCATGTGCGATGGGATGCTCACCGTCCTTGCCATCGATTTCTTCCTCTTTCGCGTCTCTGGTTGGTGCTTTGTCGGGGACTATGTATTCTTTGCCGACGGCGCATGCAAAGCGGAGGAGGAGCCCATGGCGTTTTTCGACGACGAACCGAAGAAGAAGCCGAAGACGCATGAAGTCGGTCAGGACCTTTCTGCGCTCTCCGTTGCCGAGCTGCAGGACCGTGTGGAGATCCTGCGTACCGAGATCGCCAGGATAGAGGCTGAGTTGACAGCAAAAGGAAGTACAAAGAATGCCGCCGAAGCCCTGTTTAGGCGTTCGTGAAGCCGGCGTGTCGCAGGACTGCCGCAAAACTGCTCCAACCTCCAGTGCTCCCATCTCGAGTTCCCCCGATTCGTGAAACTGGCCCAGGAAAGCTGAAGTTCCCGCATGCTCAACTTCGCTGCCTACAAACCTATTTTTTCGCTGCTGCGTGGCACGGCCTTCCTGCTCGCGGCGTCAGGCTTGCACGGGCTGCTCCTGCCGTTGCGTGGTCAGCTCGAAGGTTTTCCGACCGCTTCTCTCGGCCTTATGGGAACGGCATGGGCGGGCGGTTTCGTGGCGGGCTGCATCTTCGCACCCCGGATCGTTCGCCGGGCCGGTCATGTTCGCGCATTTGGCGCATTTGCGGCATCAGGCGCGATCATCGCGCTTCTGACGGGTCTGATGATCGACCCCTATGTCTGGATCCTGCTGCGTGCCTTTACCGGCTTCACCATGGCGGGCGCGTTCATGGTCATCGAAAGCTGGCTCAACGAGCGCGCATCGAACGAGAACAGAGGCACTGTGTTCGGCCTTTACATGATGGTGACCTATGGCTCGATCATGGCGGGACAGATGATCCTGGCCGCCGGCGATGTCGGTTCTGCATCCCTTTTCATGGTAACGGGCATCTTCTTTTGCGCGGCATTGCTGCCCACCGCCGTTTCCACCGCCGCGCATCCCCAGCCATTGCAGGACGTGACGCTCGACATACGGGGGCTTTACGCAAATTCACCCGTCTCTTCGGCGGCATGTCTGCTTATCGGCGTCGCGAATGGCGCCTGGGGTACCCTGGGTGCGGTCTATGGTGCGAGGATTGGCATATCGACCGCCGAGATCGCCCTCATGATGAGCCTTGTCGTGGTCGCCGGCGCTGCCATGCAGATGCCGGTCGGACGGCTTTCCGACAAGACGGACAGGCGCTACGTCCTTGTCGGCGCATCCGCCGCATGTGCGGTGGTCGGACTGCTGATCTTCGCGCTTGCTCCTCGTTCCGGTGCGTTCGTTATCGCCATGACGGCTGCCTATGGCGCATTCGCCTACACGCTTTATTCGCTTGCCGTCGCCCATGCGAATGACCACGCCAGACCGGAAGACTTCGTCAAGGTGTCTGGCGGGCTGCTGTTGCTCTACGGGTTCGGCACCATGATCGGCCCGGTCATTGGTGCTGCGCTGATGGAAGTGATGAGGCCCGAAAGCCTCTTTCTGGCCACCGCGCTCGCGCATTTCCTGCTGGTCGGTTACACGGTCCTCCGCATAGGCAAGCGTGCGCCTGTTCCCCTGGAGGACCGCGAGGCATTCAAGACCATGCCGTCGGAGCGTGGTGCAACCCCGCAAGCAGCGCTCCTCGATCCGCGCACGCCCGCAGAGGACTCCGAAGAGGGCCGGCGTCCTGCCGCGGATGAGTGGACTAAAGAAGGTAGTTGAGATCGGACGCGATCTGCCGCACAAAAAGCGATGACCTTCGCCGATGCATTCCTGGCGATAGCCGATCCCAACCGGCGTTACCTCCTAGAGGAACTGCGGCGTGGGCCGAAGACTGTTGGTGAACTCGCGGCGGGACTGCCCGTATCGCGCCCCGCGGTTTCACAACATCTGAAGATATTATTCGATGCGGGGCTGGTGAACGTCGAAGCGCGGGGCACCCGCCGGGTCTATGCGGTTTCAATGGTTGGATTCATGAAACTCAACATTTGGCTGGATCAATTCTGGGATGCATGATGGCATGACGGAGCCCAGCCGAGTTGATACGGTACGGCAGTTTTTCAGGAGGGCAGTCCCAATGGTGTCCACGGAGTCCATCATGAAAGCTGGATTGCTCGCCGCCGTTTGTCTTCTGGTCATTTCAGCAGCGCCCTCATGGGCGAAGCCGCAATGTTCGGCGTCGGCGGGGCCTGGCGTCGACTGGACTGAATGCGACAAGAAGCTGATCATCCTCAGCGGCAGCGACTTCAAGGGAGCCACGCTCGTCGGGACCGATTTCACGTCCACGGACCTGCGCGAAACCAACCTGATGGCCGCAGACCTCGAAAAGGCCACGCTGGTGCGCGCATCGCTTGCCGGTTCGCATGCTGAGGGGGCCAAGTTCGACAGGATCGAGGCATACCGGACGAATTTCAGCGCACTTCGTGCGAAGGGCGCTACCTTCGCGAGCGCCGATGTTCAGCGTTCCAACTTCAGCAACTCGAATCTTGTCGATGTGGACTTCACCAAGGCGGACCTTGGTCGCGCAGACTTCACGGGCGCCGACATTACCGGGGCGCGCTTCCCGCTTGCCAATCTGTCGCGCGCAGATCTCAGCGGCGCGAAGTTCTCCGGCCCCCTCGACTTCAGCAATGCGTTTCTCTTCCTGACCCGATTCGAGGGAGTTGACCTATCGGCGGCGACGGGCCTGCAGCAGTGGCAGATTGACATGTCATGCGGGGATGAAAAGACGAAGTTGCCTGAGGGACTTGCCGTGCCAGCAAGCTGGCCCTGTGCTTTCGACTAGTATAGCGGCACCCAATCTGCGGGTCTGATGCGGGCGACTGACCGAAGGCTCGTGGGTGAGGGACCTACTACTCGTGGGAAGGCCGCGCGCTGAAATCACAGCCGGTTGTTGCATTAACAAAACTCTATCCGGCGACACACATGGTGTCGCCGGCGATCCTGTCACACTTGGTGCGTTATGACGGGTCAGTGTTTCGTGGGTTGCGCCCTAAGCTTCTCAATCTCGTCCTTGATGGCCAGCTTGCGCCGCTTGAGAGTTGCAATTTCGAGGTCGTCGACCGATGGATGAAGCAATGCCTGGTCAATCTCACGCTCGATATCGCCGTGCTTCCGCTGCAGCTCTTCAAGATGGTTGGCAAGAGACATGATTGGTTCTCCCTTTCATGGTTTTCCTCGATGCTAACCGTAACAGACGGCCCCGCCGCCGGTTCCGTCCATGACGGTAGGATGACAGTTTGCCACTTAACGGGTCCGGTGTCGAAGGGGGTCTTGGTAGCATTCACGTGAGCGGAAAAATGTGCTATGGGCTGCCGCGCCGGTGGTCTTTGCTTCCGGACCCACTGGTTGGCGTCATTCGGCGCCCGAAACCCTGCAGACGGTAGACATGTCCGACCAGGAACAGAGCGAAATTCGCCTGGAATTTGCCAAGCTGAAGCAGGAACACACCGATTTCGATGCTGCGATCAACGCCATGATGGCGACGGGCTGCGACCCCTTGCAGATCCAGCGCATGAAGAAGAAGAAGCTGGCTCTGAAGGACCGCCTGAAGGCGCTCGAAGACCGCATCATACCCGACATCATCGCCTGATTCGCCAGTTCGCCAATAAAAGGTGTCGCCTGACGCCGAGGGAGGCTGATCCTTGCGGCGTCAGGCGAATTCCACTAGGGCGTTCTTCGCAAGCGGGTCCATAGTCCTAAGAAGCGCCGGGAGAACAGTTCTTGAACAGCAAACGCTCGGATGTCGCGATCATCATGGGCAGCCAGTCCGACTGGGCGACGATGCGCCAGGCGGCGGAAACCCTTTCGGTACTGGGCATCAGCCACGACAGGAAGATTGTCTCGGCTCACCGCACGCCTGAACGGCTCTATGACTTCGCCCGGGGCGCGCGGGATGCCGGCTATAAGGTGATCATCGCGGGCGCTGGCGGCGCTGCGCATCTCCCGGGCATGACAGCGGCGCTGACGCCGCTCCCCGTCTTTGGCGTCCCGGTAGAATCCAAGGCGCTGTCCGGGCAGGATTCGCTGCTCTCTATCGTGCAGATGCCGGCAGGCATTCCGGTCGGTACGCTTGCAATCGGACGTGCGGGTGCGGTCAATGCAGCGCTTCTGGCGGCCGCGGTGCTGGCCCTGTCCGATGGCGCGCTCGCCATGCGGCTCGACAAGTTCCGTGCTGCACAGACCGCCAAAGTTGCCAATGAACCATCGGATGGGCAGTGAGCCTGCGATGACTGTGCCGCTCGCTCCGGGAGCAACTGTCGGGATCGTCGGAGGCGGCCAGCTTGGACGGATGCTTGCAATGGCTGCCGCGCGACTTGGCTACAGCACGGTTGTGCTCGAGCCACGTGCCGATTGCCCCGCCGCGCAGGTCGCCAACCGGCAGCTCGTGGCCGCCTATGATGACAGTGAAGGCTTGGCCGAACTGGCGCGGCTTTCAGACGTAGTGACCTACGAATTCGAGAACGTTCCCGTCGTGGCTGCCATCCGTCTTGCTGACGAGGTGCCTGTCCTGCCGCCGCCAAAAGCGCTGGAGGTCAGCCAGGATCGCCTTGCCGAGAAACGCTTCCTCAACGGGATCGGTATCGCCACGGCAGGCTTCCGTGCCGTGGAATCGGATCTGGATCTTGCCGCGGCGCTGTCGGATTTCGGCGGCAACGGCGTACTGAAGACGTGCCGCATGGGATATGACGGCAAGGGACAGCGCGTGTTTCGAGATTTCGACGGTGAAGTGGACGGCCCATTCGCGGCGATGGGCGGAGTGCCGCTGATCCTCGAATCCTTCGTCGCCTTCGAGCGTGAGATATCCATCATTGCGGCACGTACGGCCAATGGTGCGATGTCGTCTTATGATCCGGCCCAGAACGTTCATCGCAACGGCATATTGCACAGTTCCACCGTGCCGGCTCGCATCGAGACGGCAACCGCCGAGGCCGCCCGCGCGGCAGCTTTCGCCATCCTTGATGCGCTTGACTATGTCGGCGTTATCGGCGTCGAGTTTTTTGCGCTACCCGGTGGAGCGCTGCTGGTTAACGAGATCGCGCCGCGCGTCCACAATTCGGGTCACTGGACGGAAGCCGCCTGCGCGGTGTCGCAATTCGAGCAGCACATTCGCGCGGTCGTCGGCCTGCCTCTGGGCAGTGCGGGACGGCATTCGGATTGCGTGATGGAAAACCTGATAGGGGACGAAGTCGAACGCGCGCCGTTGCTTCTTGCAGAGCCGGAGCTTGTACTGCATCTCTACGGCAAGGCCGAAGCCCGGCCCGGCCGCAAGATGGGGCATTTCACCCGCATCCGCCCGATCGGCTCTTAGGCCTATTGGGCAGGCGGCACCGGGCAGGACATGTCGCCTTCCTCGCAGTTTAGGTAGGCGCCAAGTTGCGCCACCCGTGCCTTCGTCAACTCGGCCTTGCACTCCGATAAAAGCAGAGGATAGATCGACCCATCCTGGCTATGGTTGGTCGCGAAGGCGCATTCGGCGTCTCGAAAGGCAATCCACGCGCGCTGGGCGGCCTGCAAAAGCGCCTTGTCCTCATGGGAATCCGCAAGACGGCCCATGATCTCGTGATAGGCCTTGTTGAGTTTGGCATCCTCGGCCTTGTGGGCTTCCTCGGCTCGAACGTTCAAACACATCTGGGTTTCGTCGCTGGGCGCACATTCCTGCGCATGGGCGTGCAAGGAAAATGCCAAGGGGAAAAGGACAATCATGGGGATCATGCGTCGCATCTGTTTATTCCTGCGTGGCTCGTGAGGTTATGAAAGCCCGGTTCTGGTCGCAAGGCAGGAACAGTGATTAAGGACTGCCGCCTTCCGGCATGGTTGACATGAACGATGCTCCTCGTTTATGAGCCTTTCACAAATTCGGGCGCGCTCTTGGGCGCGCCTTTGTGTTCGGCCCAACGCGGGCCTATTCGACAGGCCAGACCAATGAAGATCAAGAACTCCCTCAAGGCCCTGAAGGCCCGTCATCGCGACAACCGTCTGGTTCGCCGCAAGGGTCGCGTTTACGTGATCAACAAGAGCGCACCGCGTTACAAGGCGCGCCAGGGCTGATCGGTCGCGAGCGCCGAGAGGCCTTCGACACGAAAAATTCAATTTGACCTTTATGCGGGTGCGAATAGATTCGCACCATGCGCTTCTTTTTTGCCATCTGCGGCATGGCTCTCACTGCCGCGCTTTTCCCGGCCTTTGCCAATGAGCCGGACGAGGACTTTACCGAGACCCTGCCGCATGAAGCCATGCCAAGCGAGGCTTTCGCGCCGCCGGAACCGGCTGGTACACAAGACCGCCAGAAGACCCGTGTGGATGAACTGTTCGCGCAGCTGAAACGCGAGCGCAACGAGAAGGCGGCTGAACGGATCGCTGGCCGTATCTGGGAGGAATGGAGCCGCTCGGGCAGCGCATCCATCGACCTGATGATGGGTTGGTCCAAGAATGCCATCGACAGCAGGAAGTTCGACGTGGCGCTTGACTTCCTCGACCAGGTGGTAACGATGCGCCCCGACTATGCGGAGGGGTGGAACCGTCGCGCGACCGTGCATTTTCTCATGCACAACTATGCCAAGTCGATGTCGGACATAAACCACACGCTTCAGATCGAGCCACGGCATTTCGGTGCCCTCTCGGGTATGGGGCAGATCATGAAGACTTCCGGCAGCAACGAACTCGCCCTTGAGGCGTGGCAGCGCGTCCTCGACATCTACCCCATGATGCGCAGTGCGCAGGACGAGGTCGCGACGCTGTCCGAAGAGCTTGCCGGGGAAGGCATCTGAGCCAGCTCAGCATTTCACCTCCAACCTGCCTCATTTTCTGATGTCGCTCGCTTCGGCCATCGTGGTCGTGTCGTTTGTCCTGGTTTCGATCCTCCTACTCGTCGTATTTACCCGGCTGAACACATGGGCGATCAGGCGGAGATATCGGCCCGTCGGCGGTTTCGCGGATGTCGATGGCGTGCGGCTACATCACGTGCATGTCAGGGCGGAAGAGCCAGACCTGCCCCCGATCGTCTTCATCCACGGCGCGAGCGCCAACCTGAATGACCAGATGGCGTCACTCCGTGCGCCGCTCGAAGGCAGGGCCGAGATGCTGTTCGTCGACCGGCCTGGGCACGGCTGGTCGGAGCGAGGCCGCGGAGACGATACACAATTCCGACAGGCTGCCTTGATCGCAGGGCTGATGGAGCGCCTTGCCATCGAGAGGGCGATTGTCGTTGGTCATTCTTTCGGCTGTTCTGTCGCCGCGGCCTTTGCGCTCGCTCACCCGGAAAGAACGGAGGGCATCTTGTTTCTTGCGGCGGCCACACATCCTTGGCCGGGCGGCAGGACATCATGGTATTACCGCCTGACGACCCTGCCGGTTCTGGGCTGGCTCTTCTCCGAGACGGTGGTCAGCCTGGCCGGAACGCTTCAGATGCGACGGGCCACCGAATGCGTGTTTGCGCCCAACACCATGCCGAAAGACTATCTGGAACGCGCGCAGATCCCGCTTGTGCTGCGGCCGGCCGCGTTTCGTGCGAATGCGGCTGATGTCGAAGGGCTCTATCGTTTCGCGCTGGACAACGCGCGACGCTACGGCGAGATCGCAGCGCCCGCGGTTGTCATTTCGGGAGATTCCGACACCGTGGTCTATGAAGAAATCCACTCGCTTGGGCTGGCGCGCGACATTCCCGGCGCCGAACTTGTCTGGGTCGAAAACCTGGGCCACAAACCGGACTGGATCGCGCCCGACCTCGCCAATGCTGCGATCGAGCGTCTAGGTGGGCAGCCACGCGACCTTCAGGCGATGGGGAAACAGGTGGCGGCCCGCATCGCATCCGACCGCTTTTCGGAAGGCTGCAAGCCGACTGCCGCGCCCGACGGCGAGTTTCAGGGGATCTGACCAGAGCCAGTCACTTCTCGCGTTGCGGCGTGATGCGTCCACGCTCCGGATCGACCGAACCCTCGTCCACGCCGATATAAGCTATGCGCAGCATGTTGGTGGAGCCGGGCGTCCTGAGCGGTACGCCGGCCGTGATGATGATCCGATCACCCTTGTTGCCGAAGTTCTCTTCCTGGGCGATCCGGCAGGCCCTTGCCACCATGTCGTCGAGGTCGATCGCATCCGGAGATACCACGCAATGCGTACCCCACAGCAGGGACAATCTTCTGGCCGTGTTGACGATCGGCGAAAGCGCGATGATCGGCACTTGGGGACGCTCTCGTGCGGCCCGCAAGCCGGTGGTCCCGGACGCGGTATAGGTGACGATGGCCGAGAGCTTCAGCGTTTCCGCGATCTGGCGTGCGGCCAGCGAGATGGCGTCGGCCCCGGTCGCTTCCGGTTCGGAACGCTGGGCATTGATGATGCCGGCATAAAGCGGGTCGGTCTCGACTTTTGTGGCGATCTTGTTCATCGTAGCGACCGCCTCCACAGGATAGGCGCCTGCCGCGGATTCGGCCGAAAGCATGATCGCGTCGGCGCCCTCGAAGACGGCGATCGAGACGTCGGAGACCTCCGCGCGTGTCGGGACCGGTGCGGTTATCATCGATTCCAGCATCTGGGTCGCGACCACGACCGGCTTGCCGGCGCGACGTCCTGCGCGGGTAATCTTCTTCTGGATGCCGGGTACAGCCTCCAGCGGCATTTCGACGCCGAGGTCGCCCCGCGCCACCATCAAGGCGTCGGAAAGTTCGATGATCTCGTTCAGCCGTGCCACTGCCTGCGGCTTCTCGATCTTGGACATCAGGAGCGCGCGGCCCTGCGCGATCCGACGGGCCTCGGCGAGGTCGTCCGGACGCTGGATGAAGGACAGCGCCACCCAGTCGACGCCGGTTTCCAGAACAGCGTCGAGATCGGCGCGGTCCTTGTCAGTCAGCGCGCCGACCGGCAGATCGGTGTCAGGCAGGCTGACGCCCTTCTTGTCGGAGATCGCCGTCCCGGCGACCACCACACAGGTGATCGACCGGCCGTCGCAGGCCGTGGCCTTCAGTTCCAGCTTGCCGTCATCGACCAGAAGGCGGTGCCCTGGCTCGACGGATTTCAGGATTTCGGGATGCGGCAGGTAGACGCGCTCGGCATTGCCCGGCTCCGGGTTATCGTCCAGCGTGAAGGTTTGGCCCGGCTTCAGAGTCTCCCTGCCATTCGCAAACTTGCCGACCCGAAGCTTCGGGCCCTGAAGGTCGGCCAGGATGCCGATCGGTCTTCCGACGCCGGCCTCAACCTTGCGGATGCGGGATACCAGCGTGCGCATCAGGTCGTGGTCGGTATGGCTCATGTTGATGCGGAACACGTCTGCGCCAGCTTCGAAGAGCTTGCGCAGCATTTCCTCGCTGGATGAGGCTGGTCCGATTGTGGCGAGTATCTTGACCTTGCGGCTGCGTCTCATTGAGCGATCTGTCCGTTGGGGGCTTCCTGTTCCGCGATCGACTCTGCGTCGTCGGTCGCGGCCTCGTCGGTCAGCTGAACCATCCAGCTCGCCTGCTCGCCCGTGTCATATTCCTGGAAGCCGGCGCGCTGATATCCGCGAGCGAGGCAGTCGTTTACGCCAGCGATCTTGAATTCCTTTTCGGCTACGCACATGCTGATCGGACCATCCCATCGGCCACCCCGCTCCGCGTCTTCTGCATAGAGATAATAAAACCTCGATGACAGCGGCCCCTCGATCAGCGTCTTGCAGGTCGATCCCTCTATGTGCCACCAGCCTTCAGTCACCCAGCCGGCCTGCGCACGATAGCCTATGCCAACCCCGACAAGGCTCTGTGTAGCGTTGCAGACACGGAAATCCGCCCTCGCGCCCGGTGCACCGAGCGCCAAGAAAAAACCCATCGCCAGCAAGAGCAGCGGTACGGGGGACGCGACATGGATGCGCTGCCCGGCGAGAGCCATTCCCGAACCTCTTTTGGATTTCAGAAGCATTGTCTGCGCCCCTTTTCGGAAAAGTCCGCGCGCATGTCAACGCGCAGAAGGGCCGCTTTCAATCGATCTGTCCAATCGTTTGAGGCCGGGTTTCTCATGCGTCACGACGCGTAGGGCAGAATTTCTTGAAAAGCGTGACCAAACAACGGCATTCTGCATGACGCTTGCGATTTCGAAGTTCCCTACTCCTGGACTTTCCGCCCATGACCCGTACGGCCGTTTTTGCCCCCTTCGAAATCGTCGATGGCGACCGTGGGCTCGGGCTCGTTCTTCTCGCGGACCATGCCCGGCGCGACCTTCCTGACGAGTATGGCGACCTTGGCCTGCCCGCCAGCGAGTTCGACCGGCATATCGCCTACGACATAGGCGTGGAAGCAGTCACACGCGAACTGGCCAAGATTACGGGCGCGCCCGCGGTGATGGCCGGTTTCTCGCGCCTGCTGATCGATCCGAACCGGGGAGAGGACGACCCGACCCTGATCCGGCAGCTTTATGACGGAACGTTGGTGACGGCGAACTATCCGATGACCGAGACGGAACGGGAGAGGCGGCTCGACCGCTTCTACCGACCCTATCACGATGCCGTTGGCGCGATGATCGCGTCGGTCGCCGCCGATACGGGCAGGCCGCCGCTTATCATATCGGTTCACTCCTTCACCCCGGTCATGCAGGGTTTCGTCCGCCCCTGGTATGCAGGCGTGCTGTGGGACCTTGATGACCGTGCGGCGCGACCGATGATCGACATGCTGGCTGCCGATCCGCTAGTAGTCGTCGGCGACAATGAGCCCTATGACGGAGCGTTGCGCGGCGACACAATGTACCGGCACGCGATCGTCAACGGTTTCGCCCATGCGCTGATCGAGATCAGGCAGGATCTGATCGCCGAAGAAGCCGGCGCACAAGAGTGGGCCAGCCGCCTTGCCCCGATCGTTGACGCGATCAACTGCCGCTCTGATATACATGAGGTAAGGCAGTACGGTTCGCGAACCGGGCCGGTGCCATCCAAACATGGAGGATCGACATGAGCGATCTCAGCGAGGAGCAGCAGCGCGATTTCGAGGCGGCGGCCTTCCGCAGGCTACTCGTTCACCTGCGCGAACGCAGCGACGTGCAGAACATAGACCTGATGAATCTTGCCGGTTTCTGCCGCAACTGCCTCTCCAACTGGTACCGCGAGGCGGCGGAATCCGAAGGGGTGGCGCTCTCCAAGGATGCTGCGCGCGAGATGGTGTACGGTATGCCGTACGGCGAATGGCAGAGGCTGCACCAGACCGAGGCCTCGGACGCGAAAAAGGCAGCCTTCGAAGCAAACCGCCCGAAAAATCACTGACGAAATCGAGCCGGATTGCCGGCTCGGACATCGCACCTCCGCCTCTTGACCCTTCCGGCCGGTTGGGGCATCGAACCGCACGCCTCGCGGAATCCCGAGTCGGGACGATGCCGCATAACGATCAGGAGAGCAGGATGGCCGACGAAATCACCGAGACCAGCCAGACCGTTGCCGCCGGCCAGCTGCGCGCCTTCATCGAGCGCGTCGAGCGTCTTGAGGAAGAGAAGAAGACCATCGCCGACGACATCAAGGAAGTCTTCGCCGAGATGAAGGGTACCGGCTTCGACACTAAGGCCGTTCGCAAGATCATCCGCCTGCGCAAGCAGGATCAGGCGGAGCGTCAGGAGGAGGAAGCAATCCTCGACCTCTACAAGGCCGCGCTAGGGATGACTTGACACTCGGACATCTGGAAGCTTCCTGCCGCTGGGAGTCGCCTTTGTTTCTCTGAAAATCTGCTATAATAGTGCAGGTGTTGCCCGGCTCCGCCCGGTGGACTTAAGAGGGGAAAATGGCGGAACAGAATTCTTTGCCGGCAACGGACGTCACATCCATCGTATCCGGCTTCGAACAAATGATGGGCCGTTTCGTTTCCGGGCTGGAAACGCGCGCTAGCGCATTCCGGACCATCGGAACCGAAATCGAAACGTTGCACTCTTCCTTTATGGCTGGGGGCACGAGTTTAGGTTCGCTTGCGCTCCAAATTCTGCTCGTCGTCCTTGCCACTGTGGCGACGTTCCATTTGTGCCGGCGCTGGATCGGGCGTGCGCATGCGGGTGCCTGGCGCAGGCTTTTTGCACTTGTCGCTGCTGTGTTTGTCGCCATCGTCGCTGGCGTCGTCGTGCAACGTTTGTTGCCGGCCGAAGGACTTGCAGTCCGCACCCTGCGTATCTGGATAGCCGCTGCCGTAATCGCGCTCGTTGCCTTTGAAGCGCTCCACGCGCTCCTGTCGAAATCACCCCTCGGCCGAGGACATCTTGGAAAGTTGGCGCGGGATCTTTGCGTAGCCATCGGCTGGGCCCTGGTTGGCATGGCTACCATGGCGACGCTGCGCCTCTGGCAGGCGGGGCCCGGGATGGGCGATGTGCTGGGCACGGTGCTGTTTGTGCTGCCCCTCTTTGCAATCTTCTGCTGGATAGTCTGGTATCACGGCAAAACTCTCTCCGCTGCCATTGCCGGCTCAAAGCCGCGAGCGCGCTGGCACGGATGGCTTGCCCGGCTTTGGCCTGCGATCGTTATAGGGTTTCTGATCACAACGTTGGCGACGACGCAGATCGCACAGACGCTTGGGGTGGCGCTGCCGAGCGGGTCGGTGCTCATAACCATCGTCATTGTTTTCCTGTTACCGCATATTGATGCGCTCATAGCAACGCGAGCGAACACTGCCTTGGAAGCAAGAAGCGTATCGTTTGTGGGCATAGCTCTGCAGCAGACACTGCGGTTTGCCGTGCTGATCCTCATGCTTACTATGCTCGGCGCCATATGGGCTTCGCCGCTGGCTTCAGGTTTTGGCCTCAACCTCCACAGCATTCGAACCGAAGCGATCCACATAGGCCTGATCGCTACTGCAGCTGCATTCTGCTGGAACCTGCTCGGGACGGTGATGGGACGGATAGCGCTGCGTGACAGGCAGGCTGCAGGCAACCCGGCGACACCTTATTCCCGCCTTGGCACGTTGGTGCCGCTCATAGGTTGGGTCGGCAAGTCCGCCATCGCCGCACTTGCATTTCTTTCGGTTCTCGTCTCGTTTGGCGTCAATGTGTGGCCGCTGATCACAGGCCTGAGCGTTTTCGGTCTCGCCATCGGCTTCGGATCACAGACACTCGTCAAGGATATCGTCTCGGGTCTTTTCTTTCTCGTGGATGACGCCTTCCGTATCGGCGAGTACATCGAGACGTCAGGAGCCAAGGGCACGGTGGAGAAGATTTCGGTGCGCTCGGTCACCCTTCGCAATCCACGCGGGCCGGTTGCCACAATACCCTACGGCCAGATCAGCAAGGTGGTTAACTTCAGCCGTGACTGGGCGATCGAGAAGATCGCGTTCCGTCTTGCCTTCGACACCGACATGGAAGTGGTGCGCAAACTCTTCAAGAAGATAGGGCAGGATCTCCTCACAAATCCGGAACTGTCGCCGGGTATCATCGAGACGTTCAAGAGCCAGGGCATCGCGAACGTCGAGGATGGCACGCTGGTCGTCAGAGGCAAGTTTACCGCTAAACCGGCCGATGTATCCGGGATACGCCGCGAAGTCTTGAAGGCAGTCCACCATGCCTTCCGCGAGAACGGGATAAAGGTCGTTCCCAAGCCGCTGACTGGAGACGCCCCGGCCCCTGCGGCCTGATGGAACGATCAGCCCTTTCGGTAGAGGAAGTACCGTCCCGGGCGGATTCCTTCCGGTAACGGCAATGCCTTCAATTCGCGATGGTCTAGCGGCACGCCGCTTGCCGCGATGCCGCCCGAGACCAGCAGGTCGACCGTGAGGTGGGGCAGCCAGCGCAGGTTCAACTCGTCCATGTCGTCATAGCCGCTGCCGATGTCGGCATGGACAAGCGCTGCGTCGATGCCGGCGAACGCGCCGGCGGTCTGGCTGATTTCACCCAATATGAGGTCGCCTTCAGGGGGCAGAGAGCGCAGGTTCGCGGCATTGACGCGGTCGAAGGCGATGATGCGGCGTCCGGGCAATCTTTCGCGCAGATGGTCGTAGGTACGGCCGTTGCCCAGCCCCAGTTCGATGACTGGGCCGTCGATAAGATCCGTGTCGCGACAGATCATGTCGAGTATGTCTCGCTGCGCCGTCAGGCGGCGAATGAAACTTTCAAGACGGCTCATGGGAACTTTCGGCCTGAACGACGAACGCCGTATCTGATAGCGGCGGGACGTGCGCACGGCAACGGGGAACTGGCCAGCCTGGTACCGTTTGAGTGCCTACCTTGGTTCTTCAGGAACCATGACGCGACAAGGCAAGCGAGGTCGTGTCAGGGTCGTGTCACGGCCCAACGACGTCGATGGCCACAGCAAGTGCAGCGAGGAAGGATGCAAGAAAGAGCAAGTTCGCTGCAGAGACGAGTGTCAGCGCAAGCGGAGCGGTGCGGTCTGCGATGATGATGGCGCGTTTCTTTGTCATGGCGTGATCGTAGGCCGCAAATCAAAGCCAAACCGTTAACAGCCGGCCTACAATTCTCGTCATGCGCGTGGATGCGCGGCGTCGTAGATGTCGAGCAGTCTCTGGGTGTCAACGCCCGTATAGATCTGGGTGGTCGAGAGACTGGCGTGGCCGAGCAATTCCTGGATTGTGCGCAGGTCACCGCCCCGACCGAGCAGATGCGTTGCAAACGAGTGGCGCAGCGCATGGGGCGTCGCCGTGTCTGGAAGATTCAGCGCCGAGCGCAACTTGCGCATTTCGCGCTGGATGATCGCAGGATCGAGCGGGCCGCCGCGCGCGCCCCTGAAGAGCGGCTTGTCGGGATCGAGGTGATAGGGACACAGTCGGCGGTATTCCGCTGTCGCCTTTTGTGCGATGGGCAGCACAGGGGCAAGGCGGGTCTTGCCGCCCTTGCCGAGTACTCGAAGAACGCCGGGGCCGGGCAGGTCGCCCGCCTTGATTGCGAGAGCCTCGGAAATGCGTAGGCCGGACCCGTAAAGCAAGGTGAAAACGGCGGCGTTTCTGGCGGCGATCCATGGTTCCTCGGCAAGCTGACCATCGAAGGAGGCAACCCGCCGCGCGTCCGACGCCGTCAGCGGCTTGGGCAACGATTTTGGCTGTCTTGGTGCACGCAGAGCAGTGGCGCCTGCTGCGTTGGCAAGGCCACGTTTTTCGAGGAAGCGAAGCAGTGAACGCACACCGGCAAGCCCGCGCCCCAGCGTACGAGCCCCCGCGCCGCCGGAGCGGCGATGGGCGAGAAAGCTGCGAAGGTCGGCCGGACGCAAGCCGGCGATGTCGGCGAGGCCGGGAGGCCCTGCGTTGTGCCCGGTCAGGAACTGCAGGAACTGCCGCGAATCCCGTTCATAGGCTTCAACCGTTTCCGGGGAGAGGCGTCGCTCCTTCTCGAGCGACGTCAGCCATTGCTGGCGGGCCTTCTGGAGGTCCGCCTTGGCGGAGAGGAGGAATTCCTGCATTGGCATCGGGCATCCGGTTGGAATAAGTCAATGCTGAAGCAACGAAGTTAGCAAGCTGTGAAACCGATAGACATGAAGCCGCAAAACCCCGTCCAGATGGCCGTCATCGGCGCAGCACACGGAATCAAGGGAGAAGTGCGCGTCAAGACGTTCACCGGTGATCCGCTGGCGCTCTCCAACTACGGGTTGCTTTATTCGAAAGATGGCCGGACCTTCCAGGTGGAGGCCATCCGTCCTGCCGGCGAGGTCGTGGTTGTCCGGTTCAGGGGGGTCGAGGATCGCACGGCGGCCGAGAGACTGACAGGAACCGAGCTCTTCGTGGACCGTTCTGTGCTCCCGCCCGAGGAGGAGGACGAGTTCTACCACGCCGATCTGATTGGTCTTGCTGTGCGCGACGAGACTGGGGCTGAGGTTGGGCGGGTTGCAGCCGTGCAGAATTATGGCGGCGGCGATATTCTGGAAATCACCTTCCGCGGCCGCAAAGGCATGCTTATCCCATTCACGCAGGCGGCCGTGCCGGAAGTCGACATTGCCGGTGGGTTTGTTCGGGTGGATACGCTTGCTGCGGGACTGGCGGACGATGAGGACGGGGACGGAAGACCCGAACGGTCCGATCAGCTCAATGCCAAAAGCCGTCCCCGCGGACCGAGGGAAGCTGGCGGCAACCGATGAGCTTTCGCGCGACAGTTCTCACCCTCTATCCCGAGATGTTTCCCGGTGCTCTGGGCCTCTCGCTTGCCGGACGCGCCCTCGATGCAGGGAGCTGGTCGCTGGAGCCATTGCAAATCCGTGACTTCGCGGTCGACAGGCATCGCACGGTGGACGACACACCGGCAGGTGGCGGGGCGGGTATGGTGATGCGCGCCGACATTCTCGCCAAGGCGATCGACCATGCTTCGCCGGCGGGCGACGCGCGCCCGCGTCTGCTTATGAGCCCGCGCGGGAAGCCCCTGACGCAGGAAAGGGTGCGCGAACTGGCGGCTGGTCCTGGCGTGGTCATCCTGTGCGGTCGCTTCGAGGGGGTCGACCAGCGGGTGATCGACGCGCGGGGTCTGGAGGAGGTGTCCGTCGGCGATTTCATCCTGTCGGGGGGCGAACCGGCGGCGCTCGTGCTGCTCGACGCCGTCGTGCGGCTCTTGCCCGGCGTCATGGGCAACGAGGCTTCGGGCGACGAGGAGAGTTTCGAGAACGGCCTGTTGGAACATCCGCACTACACGCGGCCGCAGAGCTTCGAGGGACTGGAAATTCCCGCTGTTCTCACATCCGGCAATCATCGAAAGATCGCGAAATGGCGACGCGAGCAGGCCGAAAGGCTCACCGCCGAACGGCGTCCGGACTTGCTGGCGAAGCGTGCAAGCACACTACCGGTAGAGAAGTGAGGATCTGGCAAGACGCTGGGTCCTGCGCCAGCAGTTGATTCAGTCCCGGATGTGGTGTATGTGCCGCGCCACAAACGGCTCATGCCGGGAATTCAACCAGAACACGTGAATTCGCTCCTGCTACCTTCGCAAGAAGGGGCACTTTCCAGGCGGTCGGGAACTGCCTGCAGGATGGGCGCTCTGGCGGTTCGCAAGAACTAAAGGAACATTCCGATGGACATCATCCGTCAGCTCGAGGCCGAACAGGCCGCCAAGATCGAAGCCAAGCGCACCCTGCCAGAGTTCCAGCCCGGCGATACCGTCCGCGTCCAGGTGCGTGTCACGGAAGGTTCGCGCACCCGCGTCCAGGCCTATGAAGGCGTCGTGATCGCGCGTTCAGGCGCAGGCCTCAACGAGAACTTCACTGTCCGCAAGATTTCCTATGGCGAAGGCGTGGAGCGTGTGTTCCCGGTCTATTCGCCGTTGGTCGAGGGCGTCGAGATCGTTCGTCGCGGCAAGGTTCGTCGCGCCAAGCTCTATTACCTGCGCGATCGTCGCGGCAAGTCGGCTCGTATCTCGGAAAACACCGGCGTGCGCGCCCGCAAGCTGAACGATGCCGAGCGCGAGGCCATGCTGGCCGAGAAGGCAAAGCTCGAGGCCGAGAAGGTCGCAGCCGCTGAGGCGCTGGCCGCCGAGAAGGCAGCCCAAGACGCTGCTGAGAAGGCCGCTGCTGCCGCCAGCGAATAAGCGCTGTCTTTTTCATGAATCGGAAAGGCGGCTTCGGCCGCCTTTTTTGTTGGGGGGAGTGCATTGGAAACCTATTATTCCGCCAATCTGGCGAACTGGAACGAGCGCGCGACTCTGCACGCCACCGACACGACCGGTTCCTACCGGATTGCGGCCGTGCTTTCCGGCGGCTCTTCCCTGCATGCGTTGGAGACCTCGGAGGTCGGCGACATCTCCGGCAAGGATGTTGTGCATCTGCAATGTCATATCGGGCTCGACACGCTCAGCCTGAAACATCTCGGTGCAGCCAGCGTCACGGGTCTCGACTTTTCGCACGAGGCGATTTCCGCAGCGCGTGATTTCGCTGGACGCGCCGGGACCGAAGCGCGATTCGTGCAGGCGTCGCTCTACGATGCGCCAGCCGCGTTGGGGCAGGCCTACGACTTGGTCTTCGTCACATGGGGCGCGCTCAACTGGCTGCCGGACATCCGCGCCTGGGCCAAGGTCGTGGCGGCCGTGTTGAGGCCCGGAGGTCGTCTCTATCTGCTGGAAGGGCATCCACAGATGAACCAGTACGAGATGCGCGATGGCCGTCTCGAACTCGCCTATGACTGGCGGACGCCCGAGGCGGATCCGCTTGTGTTCGACGAGACGCAGACCTACACGGGCGACGAAAGGCCGTTGGTCAACACCCGCAACTATGAATGGATCCACCCTGTCAGCGACGTCGTGGGAGGGCTGATAGGGGCCGGCATGCGGATCGATTTCCTGCGCGAGCACGAGATTGT
This sequence comes from Rhizobiaceae bacterium, assembly GCA_019635775.1. Taxonomy (GTDB): domain Bacteria; phylum Pseudomonadota; class Alphaproteobacteria; order Rhizobiales; family Rhizobiaceae; genus Mesorhizobium_K. Next base: position 112,202 of record JAHBYU010000013.1, read on the forward strand.
CGTCTGGCATGCCTTTCCTGGAATGGTCGAGGTGGGTGAGGACCAGTTCGCCCTGCCTGAGGGCTCGCCCCGCATCCCGCTTTCATATTCCATCGGAGCGACCAGGCTCGACTAGCCTTTTCCGGCTCTCGTCTGGCCTTTGGAACGCCCCCACTTGCAAGGCGCCGCGCGCCGAATAGAGTAGCGATCAGGGCCGGCGCGATGCCGGCATTTGTACAGGGAGCGTCACCATATGATCCGGTTCTGCTCGTCGCTGGCAGCTTTCGTCGCGACCGTCGTTCTTTCCACTTCCGCCTTCGCGCAAGCTCTGCCCGATCTCGGCGGCCGGTCGGTGGCCGTGGTGACGGAAAACGCCTATTTCCCGCTTCAGTTCGTCGACCCGAAAAGCGGCGAGGCGATCGGCTGGGAATATGACGCCATGGACGAACTGGCCAAACGGCTGAATTTCAAGGTCGAGTACCAGAACACGTCATGGGATGCGATGATCCAGGCCGTATCCGACAAGCAGTACGACATCGGCATGACCGGCATCACCATCAAGGACGACCGCAAGGAGAAGGTCGATTTCTCCGACCCCTACATGAAGTCGGAGATCTTCATGCTGGTGCGGGGCGACGAAACGCGTTTCAACGATCCCAAGAGCTTCGCCGCCAACGACAAGCTGCTGGTCGGCGCACAGGCGGGTACTTCGCCTTTCTATGTCGCGGTTTACAACGTGCTTGACGGCAACGAGGCCAATCCGCGCATCAAGCTGCTCGAGACGTTCGCTGCCACCGTGGAAGCCCTGAAGTCCGGTGACGTTGACCTCGTGCTCACAGACAGCGCCGCGGGCAAATTCATATCCGACAGTTCGGGCGGCGCGCTGAAGCTGATCGGTGAACCGCTGCAGGCCGAAGAATTCGGCTTCATCTTCCCCAAGGGTTCCGATCTCGTAGCGCCGATCAACGCCGGCATCGCAGCGCTGAAAGCTGACGGCACGCTCGACAAGCTCACCCAGAAATGGTTCGTCGACTACAAGCCCTGAGATGTCTTTGGTCGAAGGGGCATACGAGCTCGACGGATACGTCATCGATGGTTATCGGCCAGGTGCGCTCTCCGACATCGTCAGCCTGCATGCCCGTTACTACGGCCGGCACTGGAACTTCGGCTTGCCCTTCACGACCAGAGTCGGCATGGAGCTTGCCGAGTTCATCGCCCGGCGTGACGCCGACAAGGACCTCTTTCTTGCGGCGTACGGACCTGAAGGTGCGCTTGCATCGGTGGTTATCGATGCAAGCGGGGGAGGCCCCAGCGGTGCGCATCTGCGCTGGTTCATCGTAACCGAGGAACTGCAGGGCAAAGGCCTCGGTGCGCGACTGCTTGGCAGGGCGCTAGGCTTCTGCGACGAGCGTGGCTACGAGCGCACCTGGCTGACGACGTTCAAGGGGCTCGACGCTGCGCGCACACTCTATGAGCGACACGGCTTTGTACTGACCAGCGAAGTCGAGCAAGACGACCAGTGGAGCGGCGGGGTGCGCGAGCAGATATTCGAGCGAACGTTACCCGAACCGGGCCGCCCCTGACATGGCTGGCCTGGCGGGTCCGCAGCCAAACACAAAGGGCGAGTTCCCATGGTGGCTTGTTGCCGCGGTTGTCCTCGCCGCCGCTGCAGCCGTCGTCATCGCGACGAGCGAAATCTATTCGCAGGTATTCGCAATCGTCCTCAAGGGCATCGGCATCACGGTGTTCGTCACTGCCGTCGCCTTCAGCATGGCTTCGGCGCTTGGGCTCCTTATCGCCCTCATGGCGCTTTCCGATTCGCGCTGGCTCAGGCAGACCGCGCGCTTCTATGTCGAAATCATTCGCGGGATACCGATCCTCGTCCTGCTGTTCTGGATTGCCTTCGCGGGCGTGCCGGCATTCGTGGCCGGATGGAACTACCTGGCCGCGCCGCTGCAGCAGGCTGGCATCATCGAGGAGATGCAGGTGCGGGATGTGTCCCTGCTGTGGCGGGCGGTCATCGCGCTCACAATCGCCTACTCGTCCTTTATCGCCGAGATATTCCGCGCCGGAATACAGGCGGTGGGCACCGGCCAGATCGAGGCGGCCAAGGCACTTGGCCTGTCGCGCTATCGCCGCTTTCGCCATGTCGTCTGGCCGCAGGCCTTCCGTACCATCCTGCCCCCCTACAGCAACGACTTCGTTGCGATGGTAAAGGACTCCTCTCTGGTCTCAGTGCTGGGCGTCGCCGACATAACCCAGATGGGCAAGGTCTACGCCGCGGGCTCTTTCCGTTTCTTCGAGACCTATTCGATAGTCGCCTATATCTACCTTATCCTGACGGTCAGCCTTTCTATTGGTCTGCGGGCGCTGGAAAGGCGCATGCGTAACAAGGGCGAGCAAGCCGAATGAGCAGCGAGGATCACAGCGAGGCTCTGGAAGCCGTCTATGCCGCCGCGTCACCGGAACAGCTGGCAGGCGCGTATGCTGACTGGTCTGCCTCTTACGACCACGAGACGCTGTCGCTCGGCTACGCTTTGCCTTTCGTGGTCACAAGCTGGCTTGCGCGCCATGTGCCCAAGGAAGCAGGGCCGCTGCTCGATGCCGGATGCGGCACTGGTCTTTCGGGCCCGTTGGTCAAGGCGCTCGGTTATGGCGAACTGGAGGGGCTGGATTTTTCGGCAGAGATGCTGGCGGTGGCGGGCGCGCGCGGCGGCTACGCGAAGTTGACACAGGCGGAACTTGGCAAAACCCTTCCGTGGCCGGACGGGCATTTCGCTGCCTTCTTCTCAACAGGGGTCTTCACCGAAGGCCATGCGCCGGCCTCGGCGCTCGACGAACTCGTCCGCATCACGCGTGGGGACGGGCATGCGATCGTCACCGTGCGTGACACCGTTCTCGAAGCGCAGGGTTTTCGGTCAAAGTTTCTCCAGTTCGAACGGGATGGCCGTTGGACTGCGGTGGAGGAAAGCCCACCCTTCCGGGCCTTCGCAATCGCAGAGCCGGACGTGCTAGTTCAGGCCTTCGTGTTCCGCATTCTGTAGCGCGGCGGCACCTTATTCGCCGACGAGGATGCGCAGCTTCTCCGCCAGATCGGCAACCTGCTTCTCCAGGGCCTCGACCCGCTCTTCAAGATCGGACCGGCGTGAAGAGGTTGTAACCGGGGCTGCATGGACCGGCACCTGCACCTCGCCGGACAGAAGATGCGCATAGCGCTCCTCGCGTTGACCGGCGCCCCGCTCGATCAGCTGGATCAGTGGCGGCCGCCGGCCGATCAGCAGGTCGAGGTCACCGCGCAACTGTTCGATCGACTGGTAGCGAGCCATGCGCTCCGACCGCGCCAGGAGTTCGTGCGCCGTCTGCAGTCCGCGCAGAAGCAGCAGCCCGACAATGGCGATCTGCGGCTGGGTCAGCGAGAATTTCTGCGAGAGCAGATGTTCGTAGCGTTCGACGCGAGAGCCGTAGACCTGACGCACAAGTCCCTTCTCTGCCAGCGTCTTCAGCGCACGGTTCACCTCGACCTCTTCCAGCGCCATGACCGGCTCACGCGCCGTCTTCTGGTTGGCGGCGGCAACCGCGCCATTGAGCGTGAGCGGATAGACGTCCGGCGTAAGTTCCCTCTTCTCGATCAGGCAGCCGAGAACACGCGCTTCGGTGGGATTGAGGATGGGAAGGTCTTCCGACATCGCTGGCGACTAACTTTTCCAAGCTTCAGGTGCAACTAACGTTTTTACAAACTGGGACACAGGGTCTCGTTTATCGACGATTTGGGTGGGGAAATGGAAGAACACGTCGCGAAAATTTCGAGGATGCGATCCGGGTACTGTATACAGATGATTGGGATCCCGTGATATCGCTCCGAATACGCGTTTCCTGGAATGGTAGATGCCAGCTGGCATGTATCGACATCTCTCATGAGACTAGGGGGATCATACGCATCACTTGAGAAGGATCTATTGCGGAATTTCGTAAAGTACGCCCATCGAGATGTTGTGGAGAGGGACTCCTTTTGGCTTTGGCTATCAGTTGCGCAGCACCATGGCTTGTCTACGCGCGGATAGCATGATTTTAGTAATCATCTTGAACCCTATTCTGTGGTGTTGGAGGCATCAACCCGAATTGGATTTCCACTTTTGTCGAACAAAATCATTATCGAGTGCGCATATACAGGAGGGAACCTGAAAAATCTTGGATCCCAAAGAGCTGGCTTTCGATACCAATGTACACGATATGAAGCATCGATTCTCCACCCCCAATCGCTATAAATATTTGTTTTTTCTGTTGTTTGTATTGCTTTTTCGACTACAACATTGAATCCTTGGCAAGAGAGCCACTCAGCAACAACATTTACATGCCGAAGTGTTATCGTTTGTGTTTTTAGAAAGTTTGTAGCTTGCGCAGAATTCTCAATTCCATACCAAATTTGATACGGGTCCGCGGCCGCGCCCTTGCATTCAATCGTTTTTTCTGAGGAAGCCGCGATAGCATTTCCCGCTATCATGACAGCTATTACTGTGTGGATTGTTATTCGGGTTTTCGATTTCACATATTCTAACCTCATAATAGGTAATACTATGGACTATGAATCACTGGCTTGCAAAATATACAAAAAACACCCGAAGAGTTGTAGTCCCGGCCGCAATTAAATGGGAAATTAGGGATAAATTAGACCAGTCCAACATCGCCGAGCGAGTTGTCTAACCAAGGCTTGATGGGCTAAGCAGGTGGCTTAAAAGGGCACTACAGCCCGGTAAACTAGACCCTGCGCTCCACCATCATCTTCTTGATCTCGGCGATTGCCTTGGCGGGGTTGAGCCCCTTCGGGCAAGTCTGCGTGCAGTTCATGATGGTGTGGCAGCGGTAGAGGCGGAACGGGTCTTCCAGATTGTCGAGGCGTTCGCCCGTCGCCTCGTCGCGAGAATCGATCAGCCAGCGATAGGCCTGCAGCAGCACGGCCGGGCCGAGATAGCGGTCGCCGTTCCACCAGTAGCTTGGGCAGGAGGTCGAGCAGCAAGCGCACAGGATGCACTCGTAGAGGCCGTCGAGCTTCTGGCGGTCCTCGTGGCTCTGCAGCCATTCCTTCGCGGGCTCAGGCGAAACCGTCTGGAGATAGGGCTGGATCGATGCGTGCTGCGCATAGAAATTGGTGAGATCCGGAACGAGGTCCTTCACGACCTCCATATGCGGCAGCGGATAGACCTTGACCGCGCCTTTGATCTCGTCGGCACCCTTGGTGCAGGCCAGCGTGTTGGAGCCGTCGATGTTCATCGCGCAGGAGCCGCAGATGCCCTCGCGGCAGGAACGACGAAGCGTCAGCGTTGGGTCGATCTTGTTCTTTATCCAGAGCAGCGCATCCAGAATCATCGGCCCGCAATCGTCGGTGTCGACGAAATAGGTGTCTACGCGCGGGTTCTCGCCGTCGTCGGGGTTCCAGCGATAGATGCGGTATTCGCGCAGGTTCTTGGAGCCCTCCGGCTTCGGCCAGGTCTTGCCTTCCTTGATGCGCGAGTTCTTGGGCAGGGTCAGTTCAACCATGGCAGTACCTCAATAGACCCTTGCTTTGGGCGCGATCCGCGCGGGATCGATCCCGCCTTCGGATACGGGCAGCATCGGCTCGGTATGAACGGGACGATAGTCGAGCGTGACTTTGCCATCTGGCGAAAGACGCGCCAGCGTGTGCTTGCGCCAGTTCTTGTCGTCGCGATCCGGATAGTCCTCGCGGGCCTGCGCGCCACGGCTTTCCTGACGGGCTTCCGCGCCGAAGATCGTCGTGATGGCGCATGCCATCAGGTTCTCCAGCTCCAGCGTCTCCACCAGGTCGGAATTCCAGATCATCGAACGGTCGGTCACCTTGATATCGGGCAACTGCGTCCAGATTTCCGAGATGCGCCGGCATCCCTGCTGGAGTGTCTCCTCGGTGCGGAAGACGGCGGCGTCTTCCTGCATTGCGCGCTGCATCCTGTCGCGGATCGTTGCGGTCGGTGTGCCGCCATTTGCGTGGCGCAGCCGGTCGAAACGTTCCATGATCTTCTCGACGGCGGCTTCGTTGATCGCGGGGACGGGTGCCTCCCGGTCGACAACCTGACCGGCGCGGATCGCTGCGGCGCGGCCGAACACCACAAGGTCGGTAAGTGAATTGGAGCCAAGACGGTTCGCGCCGTGGACGGAGCAGCACGCGGCCTCTCCGGCGGCCATCAGGCCGGGCGCGACGCGATCCGGGTCGTCGGCCGTCGGGCTCAGCACCTCGCCCCAGTAGTTGGTCGGGATGCCGCCCATGTTGTAGTGGACGGTCGGCAGGACGGGGATGGGCTCGCGGCTGACGTCCACGCCGGCGAAAATCCGGGCTGATTCGGCAATGCCCGGAAGTCGCTCGTGAATGACCGCCGGGTCAAGGTGGTCGAGATGAAGGTAGATGTGGTCCTTCAGCTTGCCGACGCCGCGACCCTCGCGGATCTCAAGCGTCATGCAGCGCGAAACCACGTCACGTGACGCTAGGTCCTTGGCTGATGGCGCGTAGCGCTCCATGAACCGCTCACCCTCGGAATTGACGAGATAGCCGCCTTCGCCGCGCACGCCTTCGGTGATGAGGCAGCCGGCGCCATAGATGCCGGTCGGGTGAAACTGCACGAATTCCATGTCCTGCAGGGGCAGGCCGGCGCGGGCGACCATCCCGGCGCCGTCGCCCGTGCAGGTGTGCGCGGAAGTGCAGGAGAAATAGGCGCGGCCATAGCCGCCCGTCGCAAGCACCACCATCTTTGCCGAAAAGCGATGGATGGTGCCGTCGTCGAGATTCCAGGCGACCACCCCGGTGCACACCCCGTCATCCGACATGATGAGGTCGATCGCGAAATACTCGATGAAGAACTGCGCATTGTGCTTCAGCGACTGGCCATAGAGCGTGTGAAGGATGGCGTGGCCGGTGCGATCGGCTGCGGCACAGGTGCGCTGGACCGGCGGGCCGTCACCGAAATTCTGCATGTGGCCGCCGAACGGGCGCTGGTAGATCTTGCCTTCCTCGGTACGGGAGAAGGGCACGCCATAATGCTCCAGCTCGTAGATGGCGGCGGGCGCCTCACGCGCCAGATATTCCATCGCGTCGACGTCGCCTAGCCAGTCCGATCCCTTGACGGTGTCGTACATGTGCCATTGCCAGCTGTCGGGGCCCATGTTGCGCAGCGAGGCGGCGATTCCGCCCTGTGCGGCGACCGTGTGCGAGCGGGTCGGGAAGACCTTGGTGATGCAGGCAGTCTTCAGTCCCTGCTCGGCCATGCCCAGTGTGGCGCGCAACCCGGCGCCGCCTGCGCCGACAACGACGACGTCGAACTTGTGGTCGACAAATGTATAGGCCCCCCCGGCTTTCTTCTCTTCAGCCACGTCAGCCCCCGAATGCAAGTCTGGCAAGCGCATAGCCGCTGGCAGCGCCAACAGCGATACAGAAAAAGGTGTTCAGCATGAGCAGCGCGAGTTTCATGCCCTCGCCGTGAATGTAGTCTTCGATGATGATCTGCATGCCGAGCCGCATGTGATAGAGCCCGGAGAGGATCATCAGGCCGAATATTAATGTCACGAACGGGTTTGCCAACGCCTGCCTCACGGTCGCGTAGTCCGCGCCGTTGAGCGACACGAGGAAACCGACGAAGAAGAGGAATAGAGGCACGTTGGCAACCGCCGTCAGACGGATGCGCCAGAAGTGGTCGGTTCCCTCGTGTGCGGAGCCCAGACCGCGAACCTTGCCCAGCGGGGTGCGCATGTCGGTCATAGCAGGGTCCCCCGCGCCATGTAGCCTGCGATCCAGATCAGCACCGTAAGAAGTATGGACCCGACAAGCGTCGCCCAGGCGATTTTCGTGGCGGTATGCTTCTCCAGCATCGCTCCGGTGTCCCAGATGAAATGGCGGATTCCGCCGAGCATGTGGTGCATCAGCGCCCAAGTGTAACCAAAAAGGACCAGTCGTCCGAGCCATGAGCCGAACAGCCGGTTGACGACATTGAACCAGTCTTCGGAAACAGCGGCCGAGAGCAACCAGCAAACAAGGAGCAGCGTTCCGAAATAAAGCGCTCCGCCGGTTATGCGATGCACGATCGACATAGTCATCGTCATTGGCGGCCGATAAATCGTCAGGTGCGGCGAAAGCGGTCTTGCTCGGGTGGCTGCGGCCTTGCTCATGGCTCCCCCAGATAGGCATCGGCTACATTGGCGGGAAGGTTCGCCGGATGCGAATTCGCGACGTTTGCTGTCGTCTCCTAAAACTCTTTTTGCACCGCGTCAAAGTGCGAAAGTCACCGCGGTCGAGATATTGGACGACAATTCAAGGAGCCTAGGGTTTCATCGCAAACTTCAATCGATTGAAGCGCTTAGTTGGTCTGTTGCTCCAGTCGCGAAGGGTTTGTTGCGGCGCACGCCAGGGCGGCCCGATTCGACCCATGGAAAGCCGCTGGTCCCGCGCGCCGGCGTGGCACAATGCGCTTGTTGATATTAACCATGTTTCCCGAAGGCGTGACCGCCTGTGGGCGTTTGCCCCTTAACAATCCTTAATAAAAGGTTAATTTGTCCTGTGGGGAGGCGATGGTGTCGCACTGCCTGCGGCGGAGATTGCGACCAAACGCACGAAGGATGACGCGCATGCGTTGGAAACTGAGCGAATTTGCCTTCCTGCCAATGGCCTTGGGGCTGGCTGCGGTTTGCGTTGCGGTCCTGGGCCCTGTCCTGCCCACCCAGGCCGAGAGCCGGTACAGCGACCGGATTTATGCCGACAGTTTCGGCAATCTCGTCGTCCACAGCCGCTCGGGCTACAAGCGGATTGTCGTCGGCAAGGGCTACATGGCGCGGGAACTAGCCGAATACGAGCGGCCCTATGACCGCAACGATGTCATCTACATGAACGAGGGCGACGAGGAATCGGTGCCTTATGAATGCTGGAGACCGGCCGTTCTGTTGAAGGGCCGCAGCTATATGTACGGGCTGGAAGACGGCGAACTGCCCGACCTGCCCGGGAAGTGGTGCGGCATACCGGAACGCGCGGCCCCCGGCGCCGCAATCCGGCGCATACAGCCCTGAGCCGGATGGCCTCCGGTCCGGACTGCGGAAAGACCTTGAGACGAGGCTGCCTGAAGTGAGCTGTTCATGAGTCGCGCCGCGCACACACGGCGCCTGAAGGAGCAAATCGTCTCGCTGGAGACGATGACCCGCTTCGTGCTTGCGACGCTGGCGCTCGGCAGCGGCGTATACACCTATCTCGGCGTGAGATCCCTGCTGGACGGGTCGGCGACGATCGTGTTCTTCGCGGCGATCATCTATTCCGTCTCCGTATCCGTCGCAATGTACGGTTTCTGGGTCTACCTCATCCGATTCATGCCGGAAATACGAGACGGGGGCTCGCGCCTGTCGCTTATCGGCATCATGGCGCTGGGCTGTGCGATGATCGTCGCCATGTCGTCATGGCTAAACGCAGCAGCGTTGGCCGGTTCCGCCGCAGTGGAGCAGCACCTTGCCGTTACGCTCGAAGATTACACGGGAGACCTGGATCAGGCGCACACCAATGCGCTTGGAGCGCTCTCGCTGCTTCCCGACATCCAGCGCGCCTCGGAGCGGTTTTCGCGCCTCGCTGCCGACGAACAGGCGACCGGCGCCCTAACCGGCACATCCGGTTCGGGCAGCGTGGTTCAATTGCTGACGCAGATGTCAGCACAGATGAACGAGCTTGCCGCAACCATCGAGGCGTCGCGGGAGACCGTCCAGTCGAGCTTCACCGAAGGCCAGGCGCATCTGGCCGCCATGCGTGGGCTCGTTTCCGCCCCGGGCCCAATCGCGGAGCGCTCCGACCAATTCGCCGCCGAAGCTGTCAAGCTAACCGGTGTCATCTCCGCCCTCGAACAGACTTCGATAGCCCCCTCCGTTCTTCGGGCGTCCGCTGACCTTTCCGTGGGCTTCATAGCGCCGGTCGCCGACGGTAGTTCGGCCGATCTGGCCGGGCGTCAGGACCAGGTGATGGCGACGATCCGCGCTTCCGTCGAGGCACAGTCCAAGGCTCTCTCGGAGGCAGCAGCAGAAATCCTCGCGCAGCCGAAGGTGCCCGAGAGGCGCTATGTGCCGCTGACTTCCGCCGAGGCCGTCATTCGCTACGCGTCCGACTTCGTTCCGAGCTGGGCCGGCGCGATTTCGATCGACCTGCTGCCAGCGGTCCTGGTCGGCATCATGTGTGTCGTGCATGCGGCAATGCGGCGTGGCGAGGACGAAATGGCTGAGGCCGACAAAATTACTGCAGGCGATCTGATGCGGGCGCTCGACCTCAACGAAAGGCTGCAGACGATGCGTCCAGCCGTTGGGACACCGGAAGTCGCGGGCGCGCGGGAACTTACCGAGGCGGGAAGCGAACCGAGGTCGACGCCGGAAAATGTGACGCCACTGTCTCTTGGCGAACGCAAGAGGAGCGAGTGATGAGCGACATGCAGCCCGCTGGTCTTCCCGGCAATGCGCCACGCAGGCCGAATGTCGTCCTGCGCTACCTGTCCCGGTTTGACGACGGACAACTGACCCGGGCGGTCTTTTTCGGCTTGCTGGCTGGGTCGATCGGCGTCCTGGCGCTCGACCTGTTCGATCTTGCCGAGAAAAACGGGTGGTGGGCGGGGCAGAAGGCCGTATCCGCCACTCAGTTGGAGCCGATCCTCCCGCCTTTCATCCAGACAGACGCGCCCATGCCCTCCGACGATCCTCGTCGTCTCGTGACAGCCGACGAAACGCTTCTCGGACAGCCGATGTCCTTCACGCTCGGCGCAGGAGGGGTGCTTGCGGCTGAGGGCAGTATCGACCAGGGCGCTTCGGCGCGGCTGGCCGCCGAACTGGAAGCGCGAGGCGAATATGTGAAGGTGGTTTCCCTGAATTCACCGGGCGGCTCGCTGGATGACGCGATGAAGATGGCGAAGATGATCCGGGAAAGGGAACTGGCCACGGAAGTTCTGGATGGCGCACTTTGTGCTTCGTCCTGCCCGCTGGTTCTTGCTGGCGGCGAGATACGCACTGTTGCCCCGTCGGCAGCCGTCGGGGTCCACCAGTTCTACGCGGCCGCCAGGGAGGATGCCGCTCCGCAGCAGGTCATGGCAGACGCACAGATGATAACCGCCCGCATCTCGCGCCATCTGATCGACATGGGTGTCGATCCTGCGCTCTGGCTACATGCGCTAGATACGCCACCCCAGGCGCTTTACTATCTGTCGGCGGCTGAGATGATGCAGTACCGGCTGGTTAACGCCCCGATCCGGACCGCGCAGACGCAGTAATCAGGACTAGACGATGCTGATGGCCGTGCCTTGGCATTCATCTCGGCGGCGGCCGGATCGCGGTGCGATCTTGACGCAGTCCCTGCCGCTGTTCTTAGCCAGATAGAGTGCCTCGTCTGCGCGGGCCATCAGTTCGCCTATGGTTTCACGTTGGCCAAGTTCAGCCACGCCGAAGCTTGCCGTGCAGCGTCTACCCGGTGGCATTCCTTCTATGTCGAGATTGGCGAAAGCGCCGCGCGCGCCTTCCGCGAACAGCCGGGCGGCCACGAGATTGGTGCCTGGCAGGAGGACTGCGAATTCCTCTCCGCCGATGCGGCCCGCGACATGATGCGGTGCCATTGCGGAGCGCAGGAAGTTGGAAAACGCCACGATAACCGCGTCGCCTGCGGCATGGCCGAACTTGTCGTTGACGGATTTGAAGTGATCAAGGTCGGCGATGATGAGTGAGACAGGTATGCCCTGGCGATCGGCCTGCTCGATCGCGGTGGCACTGTGAAGTCCAAAGCCACCCCTGTTTAGGAGACCGGACAGTGCGTCGGTCTCGGAGCGCTCGTGTGCATCTGCAAGAACGTCTCGCACAAGGATGACCAGCAGCATTAGCGCAATGGCCATGGCGAAGATGGTGCCCATCGACTGAGACAACATGGCGTAGCCGGTGGTGATGTACAGGTCGGCGCTTTTTCCGGTCCCTCCAAACATCTGGAACAGGAAGGGCTTTGACAGGAATTGCAGCGCGCTGGCGGCAAGCAGCGCGAGGAGAAGGTTGTCGAGGGTTTCGCGCGCCCTTGATTGCGCCACCAGTCCGGCGGCAATCGCCTGCATGACAAAATAGGGCGACTGGTAGATCAGCATGCGGACGAAGGATTCACGCGACATGTGAAGCGTGAAATAGCAGGCGACCAGCGCTGCCAGGATGATCATTGACATCGTCAGCCACGGCACGGGTATGGAATATTTTTGTGCCACGCCGACATTGAAGATGGCGAGTGCGGTCAGGAATGAACCGAAGGCGGCGAGCGCCAGGATCGCAGACACTCCGAACGATGCAATGGCGAATTCGAACAGAAAATTAGACATGCCCACCGCATAGCCGAGGGCAAACCAGCGCGCGGACTCCCGGCGCGGGTCATAAATCGCGATCGTCATGAAGGCTGCCGCGAACAGTCCCGCCATGAAAAGATTTATCGCGAGGATGAAGCCTGCGCCTGTCATGCTGCCGAATGCCTTCTTCCGTGCCCCATTTCAGCACGAAGGCAGCGAAGAAGATGTTAATTTCTGCTCAAAATCTAACGAGCGGCGATTTCTGGTTCACGCCACCTGCTGGCCGCTTTCCGCTGGCGGCGGTTCCGGCTTGCGCTGGTAGGAAACACGCACGCCGTCCCTGCCATCCCGCTTGGCGTGGTAAAGCGCTGCGTCCGCGCGTTGCAGCAGTTGCGACAGGTCTTCATGGCCGGATAGCGATGCGATGCCGAAGCTTCCTGTGACACGCAGATCATGCGGCAGCCCGTCGATCGAATTTCCTGAAAAGACCGTTCGGACTGCTTCAGCAAAGAGGCGTGCAGCCGCCGGATCCGCCATTGGAAGCAGCACTGCGAATTCCTCGCCACCTATGCGGGCTGCGACGGCTCTCATGCCTGCAGCGTCCTTCAGTCTAGTAGCAAACTCCACGATAACCCGGTCGCCTGCGGCATGCCCATGCCTGTCGTTGAGCGATTTGAAGCGGTCCAGATCGGCGACCACAAGTGAAACCGGCAGGTTGGATGCCTTGCAGCTTTCAAGCAACTCGGACGCTTTCGTTTCAAAGCCACGCCGATTGAGGAGGCCCGACAGAGGATCGGTCAGCGTTTCGGAGCGCAATGTCCTCATCATTGCCAGCGCCTCGTCGGTGAAAAGACAGAGCGCGATGATCAAAGACAACACGCTGTGCGAAAAGAGGGCGGTGGTCCAGTAGAGCGACGTATGGAGGTCCGTGTAGTTGCTGAAGGGTTCAGAAAGCGCCATGGTAATCGGTGGCCGCACGAAAAAGTTCAGCCCCGACAAGACGCCCAGGACGAAGAACGCTCTCGCAAGACGGCCTTCACGATGAAATGTTCTGGCCTGGCCTGCAACGACAAGGCAGATGGCGCCCAGGGCGAAGTTGAAGACCAGCACCCGCCACGCGATGTCTGGCTGGACGAACATGAACCATGAGAAGCCAGCCAATCCAGCGGCTGCGACGCTGCCGAGTGGCCACCAGGGGATCGGCCGGCCGAAGCGGGCGATCACTGCCGCTGCGATCCCGACAACGGCTGTCATGAAAAATACTGAGGAAAGAAGTTTTGTCGGTGCTGGCCCAAAAGGCAGGACCACATACTGGAAAATGAAGCCGAAGGCGGAGGCGGCATAGGCCGCTGCAACCATCACCAGGTAAGGCCGTGGCCGGACATAGAACCACAGGACAAGGAATGCCGCCGTTAGCGTCAATGCGATCGCCGGGTTTACCAGCGATATGAAGATTCCATTGTCCAAGAAGCCGCTGCCCCATTTGCGGTTTGACGGCAAGACTAGTGCCGAGGCACAAAAATAGCGTTAAGCTGTCCGATGGAATTTGACCGAGCCTGAAGGTAGGCTTGGTTCGCACAAGGAGAAAGAAATGGCTGAAACGATCATGCTGACCGACCGCGAAGCGATCCGCGACTGGGCTGCGGCCAGGGCCGGATTCCCGGCGATCGTCGACGTGTCACCGGCCGGCGGCACGCAGCCGATGTTGCGCATCGTCTTTGGCCAGCACGCCTACCAGGACCAGGATCAAGCGGAACGCGCCGCCAACGCGGGCGGCTATGAACTGGTGGAGTGGGACGAGTGGTTCAAGGTCTTCAACGAGCACAAGCTGGCGCTGGTGGTAAGTAAGGACATTCCGGGCCGCCGCGACAGCTTTCACGAGATCGTGCGGCTTCCGGGGTAATCAAAGTCTGAGATTGATGGCGATATGAAAAAGGCGTCCGGTTTGCCGGACGCCTTTTCTGCTCAAGGATTAGTCGCCGGTCCTATTTCCACTCGCGGATATCGACGAAATGACCCGCGATCGCGGCGGCGGCTGCCATTGCCGGGGAAACCAGATGGGTGCGGCCCTTGAAGCCCTGCCGTCCCTCGAAGTTGCGGTTCGAGGTCGACGCGCAGCGCTCATGCGGCTTCAAGCGGTCGTCGTTCATGGCAAGACACATCGAGCAGCCCGGCTCGCGCCAGTCGAAACCGGCCTCGACGAAGATTTTGTCCAGCCCCTCGGCTTCGGCCTGTTCCTTCACGAGCCCGGAGCCTGGAACGATCATGGCATTGACGCGGGGGTTAACTTTCCTGCCCTTGGCGACTGCGGCGACGGCGCGCAAATCCTCGATGCGGCCATTGGTGCAGGACCCGATGAAGACACGATCGATCTCGATGTCGGTGATCTTCGTGCCAGCGGTCAGGCCCATATATTCGAGCGCGCGCTTCTTTGAGTTGCGTTTGTTCTCGTCCTGAATTTCTTGAGGATCGGGCACGATGCCGGTCACCGAGGCGACGTCCTCGGGGGAGGAGCCCCAGGTGACGATGGGCGGCAATTCCGCTGCGTTAAGAACGATCACCTTGTCGAAATGCGCGCCTTCGTCGGTGCGGAGCGTCTTCCAGTAGTCCAGCGCCATGTCCCACGCTTGTCCTTTGGGCGCGCGAGGCTTGTCCTTCACATAAGCGAAAGTGATCTCGTCCGGAGCGATCAGGCCTGCGCGCGCGCCACCCTCGATCGACATGTTGCAGACGGTCATTCGGCCCTCCATGGAGAGCGACCGGATCGCCTCGCCGGCATATTCGATAACGTAACCCGTACCGCCTGCGGTTCCGATCTCGCCGATGATGGCAAGGATGATGTCCTTTGCGGTGACGCCCTCGGGCAGCTGCCCGTCGACACGCACCAGCATGTTCTTGGCCTTCTTCTGGATCAGCGTCTGGGTGGCCAGCACATGCTCGACTTCCGACGTGCCGATACCATGCGCCAAAGCGCCGAAGGCACCATGCGTCGACGTATGGCTGTCGCCGCACACGATGGTCATGCCGGGTAGGGTGAAGCCCTGTTCCGGCCCGATGATATGCACGATACCCTGGCGGCGGTCCTTCTCGGAGTAGTATTCGACGCCGAAGTCTGCCGCGTTCTGCGCCAGCGCTTCCACCTGGATCCGGCTTTCCTCGTTCTTGATGCCGTTCACACGGTCTGGCGAGGTGGGCACGTTGTGGTCGACGACAGCCAGCGTCTTTTCTGGGTGACGAACTGCGCGTCCGGTCATGCGCAGGCCCTCGAAGGCCTGCGGGCTGGTCACCTCATGCACGAGATGCCTGTCGATGTAGAGAAGGCACGTTCCGTCCGGATCGCGCTGGACGACGTGGTCGTCGAAAATCTTGTCGTAGAGTGTGCGCGGTGCGCTCATGTGCGTAAATCCGTCGATCTTGAAGAGATATGCGGGTTGCTTCCGGCTGGGCCGGTTCTGTCAGGCCAGCGGTAGTCGGCTGGTGAGGGCGCCGGCCACGCGCGCGTAGAACCGCGCCGGCAGGCGCTTCTTATCCTGCAACGTGAACCCCTTGTAGGCCGGATTACCAAACAACTCTTCCATGGCTTGGCTCATACCAAGCTTTTCGAGGTGCGGCAATGAGGGCAGGGATCGGGCCGATCCTGCCTGAAGACGTTGTACCGGTTCAGTCCGGCCCTGGTTCGTCTTCCGGTTTATCGCCGAGTTTCGCACCATTATTCATGTCCAGCTTGCTCTCGAAAACATAGAGCAAGGTGAGCACGATCAAAGCCAGAATGGTGGCGAAAAGCGCGATCTGCCAAAGACCGAGCCCACAGCCGACGCCGATCGCTCCGGCCAGCCACATGCCGGCTCCCGTGGTGACGCCATGGACCTGTCCACGTGAGAAGATGACAATTCCGGCGGCCAGAAAGGCAACGCCCGCGGTGACCGCCTCGATTATGCGGATCGGATCGAACTTGCTGCTGTCGAGTTCGAACATGGGTGCGTGGACGATTTCGATGGTCAGAAGCGCGAAGGTAGCGGATGCCACGCAGACGAGGACGTGTGTTCTTAGTCCTGCGGGGCGTTTGCGCCACTCTCGTTCAAAACCGATTGCCGCGCCAAACGCGGTTGCAAGCAGCAACCGCGCCGCCACCACCGGGAAAGACGTGTAAGTCGGGTGTGCGAATTCCTCGACAAGTTGTTCCATGATGCCTCAATTGGCTGGACGGCAGACAGCAACGCCTGATCGGCGCGCCGGTTCCGGAGAGGCGCGGACTTCAGATGGGCGCGAAGGCGTTGCCTCCGCGCCTTCCGACTTCAAGCGAGGCTTGCCTGAAGGGAGACGTTGATCGCTCCGAGGGCGCGCGACACCGGGCACTCCGCCTTGGCCTTGTCTGCAAGCTCCTTGAACTTGGCTGCGTCGATGCCGGGAACCGTACCGACCAGGGTGATGGCGCTGCCCGTGATGCCCGTGCCCGGGTTCAATGTCACAACTGCCTTTGCGTCCAGCTTTTCAGCCGGTGTGCCGTTCTCGGCTAGGAAGTGAGAAAGCTGCATGGCGAAACAGCCTGCGTGGGCGGCGCCGAGCAGTTCTTCGGGGTTGGTTCCCGACTTGCCGCTCTCATCCTCGAAACGACCCTTGAAGGAATACGGTACGCCTCTGAGTGCACCACTTTGTGTATCGATCGTGCCCTTGCCTTCCTTGAGGCTTCCTTGCCAGACGGCTGTCGCGTGACGATCCATGCTTGTTCTCCTGAAACCTGCGTTGCTGGAACTGGTGTTGTGTGGGCAGCGTGCCCGGCCCACAACATAGGCCTGACTATTCGGGAGTCCACTATGCACGAGGCATGGATTCCGCCTACTGGCAGACGTCTATCCATTGTGCGTCGGCCAACTCTGCCATGCGCTGGGGGGCAATGCGGACCGCTGAGTTGGTCGCTCCGGCTGCAGGAACAACAATGTCGAATGCCTTGAGCGACACGTCGCAATAGACGGGCAGGGGTTGCGGCAGGCCGAATGGGCATACGCCGCCTACTGGGTGACTGGTCAGTTCAACGACCTCGTCGGGCCCCAGCATGCGCGGCTTGGCAAAAAAGGTGTCCTTGAATTTCCGGTTGTCCAGCCGCGCGGTGCCCTTAGCGACCACCAGCATCACGCGGTCGCCAGCCCGCAGGCAGATGGTCTTGGCGATCTGCTCCGGCTTCACGCCGTGGGCGGCGGCTGCAAGCTCGACCGTGGCCGAACTCTCCCCGGTTACAATCACGGTGATGTCTGGTGCTTTTTCTGAAAGGAAGGCGCGAACGGACTCGAGGCTCATGTCGATGACCTACCCGCTGAGCCCGCGTCGGGCAAGAACGATGTTTTTTTCGGTGAGCGCTACGTGAGAAATGTCGGCTGACGCCATCCAGCCCCGTCCTGTGATCGTCGCAGACCGGTGAGGACGCAGCAGCGCGTGATTTATCAAGAAGGACCGAAAGCCAGCTGCAATGCCAAAGCCCAGGCAGAAGGCCAAGGATTGACGACCGGCAGCACGGGCATCGGACGCCTGCTGCTCGCACTCGTCATTATAGGTACTGTGGTAGGCCTGCTCGAACAGGCGCGAAAAGACCGAAACCAGATCACACCCCTGATCGACCAGAGCGGAGGAATGCGATGAACTATGTATGTCTCGTTTACGGCGACGAAAGTCACCTGCGGGCCCTCGACAAGGACGGAGCGGCGGAGCTCGACCGTCGCTCGGTTGCCTATGACCGGTCCATCGCAGAGGCGGGCAAACTCGTGGTCGCGCAAGCTCTTCAGCCGGTTGCCACTGCGTCGTCTCTACGCAAGCGCAACGGCAAAGTGTCGATATCGGACGGTCCGTTTGCCGAAACAAAGGAACAGCTCCTCGGTTTCCTGTTGATAGATGCGCAAAGCCGTGAAGAAGCACTGGAGATCGCGGCAGGCGTTCCAATTGCGGAATGGGGCACGATCGAGGTCCGTGCCATCTACGATGTCCCCGGCCGATAATTCTGGTCAGATCGGCTCGCCTTTCAGCAGACGGGGCGTTTCGCCCGCCAGCCCTGCAGCCTGCTTGATGAAGAATTCCTTCAGCCGCGGCATTCGGTCGACAAGGCCCATGCCGATGTCGCGCAATTGCCGCACTGGCCCGAGATCATTGGAGAAGAGGCGGTTCAGTACGTCCGTCGTCACACCCATCTGAACGGTGTCGAAGCGACGCCATTGCTGGTAGCGTTCAAGGACGTCGAGCGCGCCGATATCCTGGCCGAGACGGTCGGCCTCCACGATCGTTTCGGCGAATGCGGCGGCGTCTTTCAGCCCTAGGTTCAGTCCTTGCCCCGCAATAGGGTGGATGCCGTGGGCAGCGTCGCCTACCAGTGCGAAGCGGGGCGCCACAAAGGAGCGGGCGAGCGTCAGGCCGAGCGGAAATGCGCGTGGCCTGTCCTCGACCGCAATCTCTCCAAGCTTCAGCCCGAAGCGCTGCTCAAGCTCGACCTCGAACACAAGATCGTCGCCCGAGACAAGCTTCGCCGCATCGCCTGTCCGCTCGGTCCAGACGATGGATGAACGGTTAGATCCGTCGCTGCCCGGCTTCAGGGGCAGTATTGCAAATGGTCCAGCGGGCAGGAAGTGTTCCTCCGCACGGCCGTTGTGCGGCCTTTCGTGACGGACGGTGCAGACAATTCCGGACTGGCCGTAGTCCCACGTCACCACCTTGATGCCCGCCATGTCCCGCAGTTTCGACCTGACGCCATCGGCGGCGACCAGAAGGCGGGTTTCCAGTGCGACGCCGTCTGCCAGGTGAACCGTTGTCAGCGCGCTGTCGGTCTCGAAGGACGACACCGCCACGTCTTCGACAATGTCGATACCAAGCGATGCCGCGCGTCTGCGTAGTGCGCCGTTGAGAACCCGGTTGGCGATCATGTGCGCGAATGGCTCGCCCGGCGCGACCTCGCCGTCGAAGGTGAGGAACACGGGACGGATGGGGTCCGACGTGCGCGAGTCCGTCACCACCATTTCGGTGATTGCCTGCGCGTGAAGCGAAATCTCGTCCCAGCAGCCGAGCCGGTCGAGCATGCGGCAGGCGGCAGCGGCAATAGCCGAAGCACGTGTATCTTTTTCCCATGCGCCCTCTGGGGCGGCGTCGACGACGGCGACCGCAAGGCTCGGCCGGGCCTGTTTCAGTGAGACAGCGGTCGCCAGTCCCACATATCCCGCCCCCGCTACCAGCACGTCGAGCGCCGCTTCCGAGCGATTCCTGGCTTTTGACATCGCGCTTCTCCGGTCCTTGCCTTGACTCGTCCCGCCTCCGTGATGGAAACCGATCCGCAATACCCTGTTCCAGGAAGAGTGCGAAATCATGTCCGCCATACAGGAGCTTCTTGCCATTCTCGACCTGGAAAGGCTGGAGCACAACCTGTTCAGAGGTCGCAGCCCCAAGCTCGACTGGCAGCGCGTCTTCGGCGGTCAGACGATCGCGCAGGCTCTGGTGGCCGCCCAGCGCACAGTCGATCCCGATCGTCACGTGCATTCGCTTCACGGCTATTTCATGCGTCCCGGCGACACGACTCTGCCTATCATCTACGAGGTCGACCGCATCCGGGACGGCGGAAGCTTCACGACAAGGCGGGTGGTCGCGGTCCAGCACGGACACGCGATCTTTTCTCTGGAAGCTTCATTCCAGTTGGATGAACCCGGCCTCGAACATCAGGTTCCTATGCCGCCTGACGTTCCGTCGCCCGACACGCTGCTGGACCAGCGGCAATTGCTGGCCGAGTTCGGTGAACGCGTGCCGCAGGGAGTCCGGCGCTACTGGGAGCGCGACAGGCCGCTAGAGGTGAAGCCGATCATGCTCCAGCACTACACGAGCCGGGAAAAACTCGCGCCACACCAGAACATATGGATCCGCACGACCGGTCCGGTACCGGCGGACCGCGCCATGCAGGCTGCGGTGCTCGCCTATCTTTCCGATCTTACGCTGCTCGACACGTCGACCTTTGCGCATGGCAGGGCGGTCTTCGATCCCGACGTCCAGGCCGCAAGCCTCGATCATGCAATGTGGTTTCACCGTGCGCATCCCCTGGACGGATGGCTGCTCTACACGCAGGACAGTCCAACCACGCAGGGCGGGCGGGGCCTCTCGCGCGGTGCAATCTATGGTCAGGACGGGACGCTGATCGCTTCGGTCGCTCAGGAAGGCCTGATCCGCGTAAAGCGGTAGATCAAAAAATAGGCAAATATTTTTTTCTGCCTGTTTTGTAATCAGGCATGCCGTAACCTTTGGCAGCTATTGGCTGCGGTGCCGGCTCAGATCCATTTATTTCCAACAGGTTAACATGGCATTCGGCAATTGGCACGGAGCTTGATTTCCCTTTGGCACTGCCCGGTATCCGCAAGGTCTCCGGAAAGTCACGTGTAACGCGGGGGACCCGCAATCAGCAAAGGGTGAAACCTTATGAAAATCGTGATGGCAATCATCAAGCCTTTCAAGCTCGACGAGGTGCGCGAAGCGCTCACCACCGTCGGGATTCAGGGGCTGACCGTCACCGAAGTCAAAGGCTACGGGCGTCAGAAGGGGCATACGGAAATCTACCGTGGCGCGGAGTATGCCGTCAGTTTCTTGCCGAAGATCAAGATCGAGGTGGCTGTCGCTACCGATATTGTCGACAAGGCCGTCGAAGCCATCGTCGGGGCCGCCAAGACGGGCCAGATCGGGGACGGCAAGGTCTTCGTCTTCCCACTTGATCACGCGGTGCGCATCCGCACCGGCGAAACAGACGCAGACGCGCTCTAGGCGGGCCAATTCCAAGTTTCATGGAGATTTCAATGAACATTCCAAACAGTTTGAAGCGCGCGGCCCGCTCCGCGTTGATAGGATCAGGCGCCTATGCGTCGATGGGCGTGTTGGCTGCATTTGCGCAGGAAGCTACGCCCGAGGCTCCCGCGGAAGCTCCCGTCGAAGCAGCAGTGTCGGCGCTAAACAGCGGCGACACTGCATGGATGCTTGTGTCGACCATGGTCGTCCTGTTCATGCTTCTGCCCGGGCTCGCGCTTTTCTACGGCGGTCTGGTTCGCGCCAAGAACATCCTGTCAGTCCTGATGCAGTGCACGATGATATTCGCCGTCATCTGCGTCGTTTGGGTCCTGTGGGGCTACTCCTTTGCCTTCGGCGGCAGCGAAAGCCCCTACTGGGGCGGTTTCGGTAAGCTCTTCCTGGTCGGGGTCACGCCGGACTCCGAATCGGGCAGCATTCCAGAATACGTTTTCATCGCCTTCCAGATGACGTTTGCCTGCATCACACCGGCCTTGATTATCGGCGCCTTCGCGGAACGCGTGAAGTTCGGAGCCGTTGTGCTCTTCTCGATCCTCTGGGTAACCTTCGTCTACTTCCCGATTGCCCACATGGCGTGGGATGCAAATGGTCTGTTCTTCGGGTGGGGAACGATGGATTTTGCTGGCGGCACCGTCGTTCACATTAACTCGGGCATCGCGGCGCTTGTCGGAGCAATAATCATCGGCAAGCGTACGGGTTACGGCAAGGAAAACATGGCGCCGCATTCGCTGCCGCTGACCATGATCGGCGCCTCGATCCTCTTCTTCGGCTGGTTCGGCTTCAATGCCGGCTCGGCGTTGGCCGCAAACGGGGTCACGGCTCTTGCCATGATCAACACCTTCACGGCCACAGCTGGCGCGATCATCGGCTGGTCACTCATCGAGAAGATGGTGCGCGGCAAAGCTTCCATGCTGGGCGGGGCTTCGGGCATGATCGCGGGTCTGGTTGCAGTCACCCCGGCGGCCGGTTTCATCGGTCCGGTCGGCGGCATCGTGCTCGGCCTCATCGCCGGCGTGGTCTGCTTCTTCTTCGTCTCCAGCGTGAAAGCTAAGTTTGGCTACGACGATGCGCTCGACGTATTCGGCATACACGGCGTCGGCGGGATCATCGGCGCCATACTCACCGGTGTGCTGGCCTCGTCCGCTTTCGGTGGCGTGGGCTACGCGGAAGGCGTGACGATGGGCTCGCAACTCTGGACGCAAATACTGGCCGTTGCGATCACCATCGTCTGGGGCGTCGTCGTCTCGGCAATCCTTTACAAGATCGTTGATGTCATTATCGGCCTGCGTCCGACCGTCGAAGAGGAGAGCGTTGGTCTCGACGTCACGTCGCACGGCGAAGTGGCCTACCATTCCTGATCATCCGGCCAGGCGCTAGAAAGTCGCCTGGCTCTGAAATCCCGTCGGGGGTTCCTCCCGCGACTTCAGCCCGGCTCCGGCCGGGCTCTTTTTTGGCACGGAATCAGACGGCTGCCAGCGCTTGCCGTTGCGCGATGCATCTTTGGGCTGAGGCGTGGGGTATGGCCGAAATTCAGCGCGTCGTGAATATCTGGCTGGTGACGCATTTGCGGACCGGGCAATAGTCCTTGTCCGCCGTCGGGACACCCGCGCCGCGCGCAACTTCGCCCGGATTGCAATTCTGCTGTCCCTGCACGTAGCGGTCGTAGATGGGCAGGCCGAGGACACCCCTTGATCGGTAGACAAGGATAACGGAGCCTTCGGTCCGCAACAGCGCCTGAACGGTCTCGCAAGTGACATTGGATATTTCGAAGCGCTCGACGGCCAATGCATCGGACGTGGCCATCGAGATCAGGGCTGCCGCTAGGATTCGTTTCATCGCGATATTCTGTGCCGACATGGGTGTCAGCGCAAGGCATACATAGGTGTGGCACAGGGGAGCCGTCGGGCTTCCAAGCCTGCCGCTTCCATGATGCTACCAGATAAAAAAAGGACTGCCCGTTTCCAGGCAGTCCAAGGTCCTGTCGTGCTGTAACGCGACTAGGAAGCTCTGAAATTATGGTGCCGTCGGAGCATCGCCTTCCAACTTCTCGGCGATGTCGTTGAACTTCGCACCGATATTGTCGCCGACGGCGCCGGCGCCGACCATAATTGCGAGGGCGATAAGAGCGGCGATCAGGCCATACTCGATGGCAGTTGCGCCGGATTCGTCGTTGACGAAATTCTTCATGAGGTTACGCAT
>JAHBYU010000014.1 GCA_019635775.1 Rhizobiaceae bacterium
ATTGATAATAAGGGAAGGCATTTCGGGATCTCGATTGCTGCAAAGCGTGCGTACGAGCCATTCGCAGCGGCGATGTCGCAAGTGCCAATAATCGTGGAGTCTGTGGTAGGAAACGACGAGATCGTTTCGGAAATAGCCAAGGTTGGGGAAATACTCGCGGCCAGGTAGGGTGGCACTTTTGGTCATTGCCCGACGTTTTTATCATTTGCGCGCCATGGCGTTCGGGCCGCATACCTCTGCGACACTGCAATTGAGACCAACTAGCGTTGCAGGCTGGAAGCAGGGTCTTCTGTAGGACGTATACGAGCGGATGGTCACCAATCACAGAAAGGACTGATGCGATGCCCCGCAAGTTGGTGCCCATGACCATTGCATACGATTTTGATGGCACTCTCGCAGACGGCAATATGCAGGAGCATCAATTTCTGCCTGATATTGGAATGACAGCAGCAGCCTTCTGGACAGAGGTCAAGAAGCTGACGAAGGAGCATCAGGCCGACGAAGTGCTCGTATATATGAACCTGATGCTACGTAAAGCCGACGCAGCGGGTGTAAAGGTCCGTCGTAACGACTTCAAGCAGCGAGGTAAGTCCATCACTCTGTTTGATGGCGTGGAAGGATGGTTCGACAGGCTCAACAAATACGCTCGATCAAAGTCAGTTCGGCTGGAGCATGTTCTGATCTCTTCCGGGAATGCAGAGATTTTCGCCGGCACAGCGATCGCTTCCAAGTTCGCGCACGTCTACGCATCGAAGTTCATTTTCGATCACCACGGGATCGCCGCTTGGCCCGCCCTGGCGGTGAACTATACGACGAAGACGCAGTATTTGTTCCGGATTAACAAAGGCGCTCACGATCTCAGTGACAACGGCACGGTAAACAGGTTCGTCCGCAAGTCGGAACGGGCAGTCCCGTTTGAGAACATGATCTTCATCGGTGACGGGTCTACCGACATCCCCTGCTTCCGCTTGGTCAAAGATCAGGGCGGACTATCGGTCGCAGTCTACAAGCAGCGTTCACACGGCGCTCATAACAAAGCCGAGGGCTACGTGTCGGATGGACGCGTACACTGCGTAGCGGCAGCAAATTATTCAGAAGGCGGTGAACTCGACAAGATCGTGAAGGCCCAGATCGATGCGATCGCAGCGAGGGCCGCGGTAGAGGCGCTCTATGCGAAGGAGCCGAAATGACTTCGTTGTTGCCGCGCACCCCAGCGACACGGCGATTTCACGCCGCGTCGAATCCGCGAATTGGTGACCCGATGGTAACCCGAACCTTCGGCCGGTCTCCGAATTTTCGCCATTTCGCCTGTCCGGAAAACACGAAAGCCGCGGAGAACCGCGGCTTTTCGATGTGGGGATAATTGGAGCGGGTGAAGCGATTCGAACGCTCGACCCCAACCTTGGCAAGGTTGTGCTCTACCCCTGAGCTACACCCGCTCGCGCGACCCTTGGGCCACAAGCCGCGCCTATATGGCTGAAGAGCCCTCCGAATGCAACAAAGAAATATCGCCGGACGAAAAGTCTGCCGATTAGGGCAAAATGCCGAAATTCGTCGACCTGCCTTGTCTGCCGAACCGCTTTCCTTTTAAAGGATCGGCCATATGGATCCATCTCGGGAATTCGATGCCCAGGACACAAGACGAGTTGCTCTCATACCTTCAGGGGCTCGGGATAAGCGTGACGACGGTCTCTCATCCCCCGCTTTTCACGGTGGCGGATTCGCAGGCCCTGCGGGGTGAGATTCCCGGCGCTCATACGAAGAACCTCTTTCTCAAGGACAAGAAGGATAATTTCTTTCTCGTCACCGTCGAGGAGGATGCCACGGTGGATCTCAAGCAGATTCATCATGTGATCGGCGCCGCAAGCCGGGTTTCCTTTGGAAAGCCTGAGGCGTTGATGGAACTTCTGGGCGTCGTGCCCGGGGCGGTCACCGCCTTCGGTCTCCTGAACGATAAGGCCGGCAGGGTCCGCTTCGTCATTGATGCCGCGCTGGCCGATCAAGAAATCATCAACGCCCATCCGCTGACCAACGAGGCAACGACCTCGATCCGCAGCCAGGACCTTGTCCTCTTCGCTCGGGCGACCGGACATGAACCGTCCATCTTGAAAGTCACGACCTGATTGCCACATGGTGGTCAATCGCGATCTGGTTATCGGGACACTGATATGAGTGAGAACAATCCATTCGGCACTACGGGCGGCCAGTATTCGACGAGCATCAGCTACGGCGCCAATGGCTCGGCCGGGGCGAGCGGAGCCGCCAGCGCGCCGGCAGAGATCAAGGACGTGACCACCGCGAACTTTGCGGCCGAGGTTATCCAGGAGTCGCGCAAGCTGCCTGTTCTCGTTGACTTCTGGGCGCCGTGGTGCGGCCCCTGCAAACAGTTGCAGCCCGTGCTCGAACGGGTGGTAGGCGAGGCCAAAGGTGCCGTGAAGCTGGTCAAGATGAACATTGACGAGCATCCGGCGATCGCCGGTCAACTGGGCATACAGTCGATCCCCGCCGTGATCGCTTTCCACAATGGCCAGCCGGTCGATGGCTTCATGGGAGCAGTCCCCGAAAGCCAGATCCGCAGCTTTATTGAGAAGCTCGTCGGCCCCAATGGCGGCGCACCGCAGGTGGCCGAGGCGCTGGCAGCCGCCGCACAGGCGAAGGAAGCCGGCGACATGCAGACGGCCGCAGGGATTTTTGACGCCGTCCTGCAGGAGCAGCCAGACAACCTGGAAGCCATCGCCGGGTTGGCAGATTTGCTCTTCGAAGCTGGCGACGCTGCAGGTGCACAGGAGGTTCTTTCCCGCACACCTGCCGACAAGACGGAAACGCCGGCAATCGCTGCTGTCGCAGGAAAGATCCGGCTGGCGTCCGAGGCTGCCGGCCTTGGTGATCCTGCCCTGTTGGAGCGGCGGCTGGCGGAGAATCCGAAGGACCATCAGGCCCGCTTCGACCTCGCCATGATCCAGAACGCACAAGGCAACCGGGAAGAGGCGGCAGACAATCTGCTTGCCATCTTCAAGGCCGACAGGACATGGAACGACGGTGCGGCGCGCGCGCAGCTGCTGAGGTTCTTCGAAGCATGGGGCATGACCGACGAAGCAACGCTGTCGGCCCGCAGAAAGCTGTCCTCGCTGCTCTTCTCGTAGCCGTGGCACTTGAGCATGCGTGGCGCAGCACCAGATTAACCTGATCGGGCGATCGGGGTATTCGGAGCAGCCAGTGCAGGCAGGTAACATCCACTATCGTCGGCTTGCCGACCTTCCGGACACAGTGCCGGTTTTTCCGCTGTCGGGCGCCCTCCTGCTTCCGGGCGGCCGGCTGCCCCTTAATGTATTCGAACCCCGCTATCTGCAGATGATAGACCGGGCAATGGCTTCCGAACGGATCGTCGGCATGATCCAGCCCGCCTTCGACGGCGCATCGCGCAGCGACGGAGAGCCGGAGATCGTCAATGTCGGCTGCCTTGGGCGGCTTACCTCTCTGTCGGAGACGGGAGACGGACGCTACCTCGTCGCTTTGCAGGGCATCTGCCGGTTCCGTGTCGCGGAAGAGCTTGCGGTCAAGACGCCTTTTCGGCAATGCCGGATATCGCCCTTTGTTGCCGATCTCGAAGAAGACCGCTCTGGTGCGGATGTGGACAGGGCAGCGCTGCTGCACGCATTTCGTTCCTATCTGGAAGCCAACGATCTCGAGGCGGACTGGAGAAGCGTGAGCCGCGCGGATAACGCCATGCTGGTGAACGCGCTTTCGATGATGGCCCCCTATGGCCCGGCGGAAAAACAGGCGTTGCTGGAGGCACCGGACCTGAAGACGCGGGCAGACACGTTGGTAGCGTTGACGGAGATGGCGCTTGCGCGCGACGATGACGAATTCGGTTCCAGCCTGCAATAGTGCAGTACGGCGGACAGGTAAGATGAAATGAGTGAGGCAGAGCGAATTTCCGGCATTGACGTCAGGATGCTCGAACTCCTCTCCTGCCCCCTGACGAAGGGGCCCCTTGTATGGGATCCCGAACGATGCGAACTCGTATCCAAGGTAGCAAGGCTGGCCTATCCGGTGCATGATGGCATTCCAGTCCTGCTACCGTCCGAGGCTCGGGCTATCGATCCGGATGAAACACCCGTGACGGTGAAGAAGTAGGGGGCCCGGGGCAAGGCTTAGCAGCAGCAGCCTTATTGGAAGTTCCTGCCCTTCGGCATAACCTGGCTTGCCGCGGACTGCGCGAACGATTGACGTGGCGCCGGCTTGAGACGCGCGTCGTTGCCGGGTCGCTTTATTTCGTCGGCGCGTGCAACGGTCTCTATGCGTCTGGCTTTCTCTGACAGATCATCAAGCCAGGACGTCAGGTTCTCCATCTGCTGTGCGACGATGTGGATGACGCCCGACTCGCACTGCAGCTTGCCGGTGACGCGAACCAGCTTCGATCCCATGATGACCGGAAGCATCCGTTCGAAGTCGCGATGCCAGACAATGATGTTGGCGACGCCGTTCTCGTCCTCCAGCGTCAGGAAGATGGCATTGCCCTTGCCGGGCCGCTGGCGCACGAGAACCAGCCCTGCGACAATGATGCGTCTGCCGTTTGCGATGGCGTCTAGGCGTTCGTTGGGCGTGACGCCGCTGGCGTTCAGGCGCGACCGGAGGAAGGTCAGCGGATGCGCCTTGAGCGACAGTCCGAGCGCCCGATAGTCGTGGATGACATGCTCCCCCGGCGGCATCATCGGGAGATGGGTTTCAGGCTCATTGTCGCGCAGACGCAGACCCGGCCTGTCGAAAAGCGGCATGGTTTCGGCGGCTGATTTTCGATCGAGCGCACGGACCTGCCAAAGTGCTGCACGGCGATCGAGACCGATTGAGCGGAAGGCGTCCGCCTCGGCAAGCTTTTCGATCGCGCCGACATCAAGGCCCGAACGAAGCCATACGTCGCGCACGGATTCATATCCGGCTCCACGCCTTGCGACCAGATCTTCCATTCGGATTTTGGACAGGCCCTTTATCTGCCGGAAGCCGAGCCGGACGGCATATCCCGTCTTGATGACGCGGCGCATCTCAGCGTGTTTGTTCAGGATGCGCTCCGCATCGAAGGGCGCTTTTTCAAGCATGTAGTCCCAGGCCGAGTGATTGATATCGACCGGACGAATCTCGACGCCATGGTCACGCGCGTCGCGCACGAGCTGGGCGGGCGCGTAAAAGCCCATGGGCTGGGAATTCAGGATCGCCGCACAGAAGACGTCGGGATAGAAGGTCTTGAACCAGCATGAAGTGTAGACCAGCAACGCGAAGGACGCGGCGTGGCTTTCGGGAAAGCCATATTCTCCGAAACCTTCGATCTGCGCAAAGCAGCGTTCCGCGAATTCGTCGGGATAGCCGTTGTTGGTCATGCCCTTGATGAACTCGTCGCGCAACTTGTGGATTGTGCCCGTGCGTCTGAACGTGGCCATGGCGCGGCGCAGCTTGTCCGCCTTGGCGGGGGTAAACCCTGCGCATTCGATCGCGATCCGCATCGCCTGCTCCTGAAAGAGAGGAACACCGAGTGTGCGCCGCAGGATTTTCTTCAGCCTGCCCGGATATTCGATCTTCTCCTTTCCCGTGCGCCTGCGCAGATAGGGATGAACCATGTTGCCCTGGATAGGACCGGGTCGGACGATCGCAACCTCGATCACGAGGTCGTAGAACTCGCGGGGCTTCAGGCGCGGCAGCATGGACATCTGCGCGCGCGACTCGATCTGGAAGACGCCAAGCGTGTCTGCCCGGCAGATCATGTCGTAGACCTCCGGCAGTCCCTCCGGAATGGTGGCGAGGCTGTGTGCGGGCTCCTGCGGATAATGTGTTTTCAGCAGGTCGAAGCAACGCCGAAGGCAGGTCAGCATGCCAAGCGCCAGGATGTCCACCTTGAAGAGACCAACGGCATCCAGGTCGTCCTTGTCCCATTCGATCATCCTGCGGTCGGGCATGGCTGTCTTCATCACGGGCACAATCTCGTCGAGCCGGTCCTTCGTGATGACGAAACCGCCGACATGCTGGGTCAGGTGGCGGGGAAATTCGAGAATCTCGTTCGCGAGAGAAATAACGTGGCCGGCCACCGGGTCTGAGCGCTTAAGACCTCCGGCTGCGGCTTCCTTCTCACCCATTCTCGATGACCACCAACCCCAGACCGATCCTGAAAGGGCGCTCTGGACGTCTTCCGACAGGCCCATTGCCTTGGAGACTTCGCGAAGCGCCGAACGGCCGCGATAGCTGATCACGGCGGCCGCGAGGGAGGTGTGCTTCTCGCTGTATTTGTCATAGATATATTGGAGGATTTCGGGCCGCCTTTCGTGCTCGAAATCGACGTCGATATCGGGCGGCTCGCCGCGTTCCTCCGAAATGAACCGCTCGAACAGCGTATCCATGCGGTCTGGTCCGATATCGGTAATCCGAAGACAGTAGCAGATGAGCGAATTCGCCGCCGAGCCGCGGCCCTGGCAAAGAATCTTCAACTCCTCTCGCGCGTGGCGGACTATGTCATGCACGGTCAGGAAGTACCCCGCGTAACCGAGCTTTCGCACCAGCGCCAATTCGTGTTCCAGCGTCTTCCTGTCCTTGTCCCTTATGCCTCCAGGCCAGCGAAAGGCCGCACCCTCCCAGGTGAGCCTTTCCAGTTCCTCCTGTGGCGTGGCGCCGTCGCGGGTCTTTTCGTCGGGATAGTTGTGCTTGAGCTCGCTTAGCGAAAACGTCAGTTCGCCGGCAAAACATATTGTCTCGGCGATCGCCTGCGGATGGCTGCGGAACAGCCTCGCCATTTCGGCCGGTGTCTTCATGTGCCGTTCGGCGTTGGCGCGAAGCTCGAAACCTGCCTCCATGATGGTCGACTTCAGGCGGATCGCAGTCACGATATCCTGAAGGTGACGTCTTTCCGCGCAATGGTAGAGCACGTCATTCACCGCCATGAGCTTCATGCCCGTTGCCGACGCCAGGGCGGCCGCCTGCTCGAAGCGGAAACGGTCATTGCCTGAATAGGCCGGCGAAACCGCAAGCCGGATCGCGTTTCCGAAGCGCTGCGCGAGTTTTTCGAGCAGGGTCAGGTTCGCACCGGTTTCCGCTTCCGGATCGGGCAGCACGGCAAGCGACATGCGATCGCCCCACTCCATCAGGTCCGCCTTGCAGAGTTGCGGATCGCCCTTGGGACTGTCCTCGCGCATATTGCCTTGAGTGAGGAGGCGGCAAAGATTGCCCCAGCCCCTGCGATCCCTTGGATAGGCAAGCACGTCGGGCGTGCCGTCGCAGAAGACCAGTCGTGCTCCAGGGTGATAGGGAAGGACGATCGGAGGGGCGCCTTTCTCAAGCGGAATGTTTTTCGACTGGCTCCAGGCGCGCACCACGCCGGCGACCGTGTTTCGGTCTGCAAGTCCCATGCCGGCATGACCGAGGAGGGCCGCGGTCACAATCATTTCCTCCGGCTTGGACGCGCCGCGCAGGAACGAAAAATTCGACTGCACGGCAAATTCGATATAGGCGGGCTGGTTCATGCAAAAAGCCCATGCAGGAACCAGCGCGGCTTCGTTCCCGGGCCATAGAGGCCTTCGCGATAGAGCCAGAAGCGGCAACCTTCTGCGTCCTCGACGCGGAAATAATCGCGCGTCGTCTGCGCTGTCATGGTGCGCATGGCCTGCTTTTGCGCAACCTCACGCCTTGGCTCTTCATCGGCCTCGACATGAGGAATGCCGTTCAGCCACCATTCGGGCGCGATCCGCTCCGGGCCCTCAGCGCGCACCACGCGATGCGTCATGCGGCGCCAGCGAAAGGCGCTGGGTGGCCCCTCTGGCACTTCTGCCGCACTTACATCGATTGGCTCGGCCCGCGAGAGCAACCTGATCGGACGGGCCTGCTTCGGCAAGGCCGCCAATGGCGTCCCGCTGGTTTCGGCAAATGCGATATACTGGACCGCCCGTTCCGGAACATGGCTCTGCGCAAGACAGGCTTTCATCATCACGCGGTCTCCCAGCCGCGCTTGCACACGGTCGACGAAATCTGCCAGCCCTTCTTCTTCCGGAACCCCCGCACCGGCAAGGTCGGTCTGGCGCAGGTCGAGGCGTCCGGTCGCCATTGCGCCCAGGCGCAGAAGTTCGAAACCGCAACCGGGATCGATGTCGTCGGCCAGCGCACCCAGCCGTTCGTGAAACAGCCTTTGCATAAGCCGGGGCTCGCGTAACGGCCTGGAGGTGCCGACGTCTATTCGGTGAACTGCGCCGTCGACCCGAAACAGGGTGAGTCGCAAGGCGCGGGCTCCCTCGCCGCGCCTTTCGAGCTCGACGCCAAGCGACTCGCAAAGCCGCGACGTCAACGTTTCGATGCCGTCCATCGACAGGACGGGCTCGGCCAGTTGCCTTTCGACCGAAAGAGGCGGGGCGGGATGGCGGGGGGAGATCGCTTCCTCGACCCGGCCCAACGCCTGATCCAGCCGTAGCGCCACGATCTGACCGAAACGGCGAACCAGGGGCGCGCGCGGCGTCGATGCTATGGCGCCTATATTGCGCAGGCCAACGCTTTCCATGCTGGCCCGGACCGCTGGATCGAGACGCAACGCAGCCAGAGGCAAGGCTGCAAGCGCATGCTCCTCCGCACCCTGCTCGATGGGAGTGTCTTCGAGGAATCGGGTAGCCGCCCATGCCGCACCGGCTGTCGAAGCGATGCCGACGCGGACATGAAAACCCTGTTCGGTCAGGCGCAGGACGATATGGTCCTGCATGGCATGCTCACCCCCGAACAGGTGGGCACAGCCCGTTATGTCGAGCAACAATCCGTCGGTGCCGTCGAGCGCCACCAGCGGCGTGTAGCGGTCGCACCAGTCGGCCAGGCCATCCAGCAACCTGCGATCGGCCTCCGGCTCCTCCTCCATGACTTCGATCGAGGGATGCATAGCGCGCGCGTCCGCAAGGCCCATGCCGCATTTCAGTTTCAGCCGTTCAGCCGGAGCGTTGAGCGCGGCGATACGGCGCATGTTGTTCTCCGTCCGGCTGAAGACGAGCGGCGGCAGATTGCTGGCCGGCAGGGAACGCCATGACCGTCCCAGCCGCTGCCGGAAGATGCGGTCGGACGGCAGGTACGGAAACCACAGCGCGAGAATCCTGCGCGGGTCTTTCCTCAAAGGCGCGGTCATCGGGGTTCCACTCCAGGATCAGTCTAAGGGGTTTGCCGGATCGGCTCTTGCTCACGGTCACGAGGAAGGCCGGAAGGCCAATCGTCCCCTCGAGCGGTCCGGCAAGGGTGGAGCGTGGCATGGCTGCCGCCGGCAGGACGAGAAGACGCAATGGAGCGGCGGTCGGCCAAAGTGCAGCGGACTGCCTGACCAGAAAAACCGGGCGGCCCGCCGCGCATGCGCGGCGATGCAGGCGACGGGTTGCTGTCAGGTCAAGGCAGGCAGGATTGCCGTGAACCTCCACAACCACCGCAAGGAGATGCCGCAACGCGGCCGCTTCCTCGGCAATCCACAAGGCATCTTCCACCGAGGGGGTTCGCGCGATCAGCAGATTCCGCGGGCTGAGACCGGCATGCCGGGCCAGCCCGGGCGCATAGGGGACTCCCGCCTCTGCCAGCGCGTCGTCGACCGAGATCCAGAGCACCGGCAGGTTTTCTTCTCCCTGATCCAGGGCATGGGCCTGCAAAAGCGCGACAAGAGCCAAGGCAAAACCGGATGCCGCGCCGCCGCCATGAAGGATGCTGCCGTGTATTTCAGTCAGGGCTGTCGTGGGTATGCCGCTTTCCAGCACGGCATCGAGAGCTTCCACGCCCGTGGCAAGGCAACCCGCCTGGGGAATACCGGACCGGCGTAGCACCGTGCGCCCTTCGTCTTCCCCGTCGAGTGTCTCGGCGAGGCGGCCTTCGATCTTCGCAATCTGATGGCGCAGGGACACAAGTGTTTCCCGCACCACGGCTGACGAGGCCATGGCGATGCTTCTTCCAGAAATTTGTTCATGTTATGTTCTATTAGATTCCAGAGCGATCCCGAAGAGTCAAGCCGAACCGAAGAAGAATTTATTCCTCTGCTTGAAGCGCTAATTGTCTTAACAACGCGGGCGGCCTCGAAACGGCGGGGCAGAAAGGCTATATGGCCGGCAAAAGGATAAAGAATGGCCCGTATCTACCAGACGCGCTCGTGGCACGAGCATCTGTCGCCCTCGATGGAGGAGATGGAACTGCTCGCGCTTGAAGCCTATGCCCACCTTCCCGAGCAGTTCCGCGCGCTGACGGGCGAGATCATCATCCAGGTCGCCGAGTTTCCGACCGAGGATATCATGGACGATCTCTCGCTTGAGAGCCCCTTCGACCTGCTTGGCCTGTTCGAGGGGCGGGGGATCGCCGAGCGCTGGAACCCCCAGACGGGCGAGGGCCCGAACCGCATAACGCTCTACCGGCGCGCGATCCTCGACTATTGGGCCGAGAACGAAGAGACGCTTGGTTCAATCGTCACCCATGTCCTGATTCACGAAATCGGCCATCATTTCGGCCTTTCGGACGATGACATGGAGAGGATCGAGGAAAACGCTGACCAGCAGCCCGACCAGCCGCCGCCCGGCCAATAGGCTGCATCAGTACTCCGACAGCTTGATCTCGGGATCGTAATCCACGCCATCGACATCCTTCACGACCGCCTGTCCGCAACGCATGCATCTGGTTTCGGTGTCGAAGGCGTATGTCGGAGAGCCGTAGAGGTGCCAGCCCTTGTTCAGCGCCGCGGTCACC
Organism: Rhizobiaceae bacterium; assembly: GCA_019635775.1. Lineage (GTDB taxonomy): Bacteria > Pseudomonadota > Alphaproteobacteria > Rhizobiales > Rhizobiaceae > Mesorhizobium_K. Next base: position 10,717 of record JAHBYU010000014.1, read on the forward strand.
TTGTGGCAGAAAGTGGAATCGTCCGGCCCGCTGAGAAACCTGTAGAGCCTCATGCCTTCGTCTCCGATTTTCCCGCCCGCGCCAGCAGCCTTTCGGCCTGCGCGAGATGCAGGCGCTCGATCATCCTGCCATCCATCGATATGACGCCCTTTCCGGCATTTTCGGGCAGGGCAAAGGCGGCGCGGACGGCTTCCGCTTCGCCGATCGCCTCCGGAGAGGGGGAGAAGCTGCGCAGCGCCGCTTCGATCTGCGATGGATGTATCAGTGTCTTGCCGTCGAAGCCCATCGCCGACGCTTCCACGCATTCCCGCTCGAAAGCATCGAGGTCGCGAAAATCATTGCTCACGCCGTCGAGAACGTCCAGTCCACCGGCGCGCGCGGCCAACACCATATGGGCCAGCCAGGGGGCGATATAGCGGCGGTCAGGCGTGGCAAGAACCCCGGTCTCCTTGATGAGATCGTTGGTGCCTGCGACGAAGCAGTCCAGCCGGGCTGCGCGGTCGCGGCCGAACTCGGCCAGCGCGCCGAGGTTGAGCATCGCCTTGGGCGTCTCGATCATGATCCAGAGCTTCAGGTTCTCGGGCGCGTCGGACTCGTCGAGCATGTCGTCGAAATCGTGTATGTCGCGCGGCGTGTTTACCTTGGGAAGCAGGATCGCGTCCGGCGCGCACGCGCGGGCCGCCAACAGATCCTCGGTACCCCACTCGCTCGCCAGCGGATTGACGCGGATGATCAGTTCGGGAGCCTTTTGCGGGCGGGCCGCGAACCATTTGCGAAGCCGTTCCCGCGCGGCGACCTTCTCCGCGGGCGCAACCGCGTCCTCAAGGTCGAAGATCACCGCATCGCAGGCGAGCGACGATACCTTGGCGATGGCCTTCTCGTTCGATGCCGGCACATAGAGGACGGCCCGGCGGGGGTTGCGCATGCGTCCCATCAGGGAATATCCGAAAGACAGAAATTCTGTGGCATTTGGCCTTCTTGCCCGGCAAAGCTGGCCCTTGCAAGGGTATGGCCTGGATGTTTCGCCCCTATGGGGACAGGAAGAAGACGACATGAAGAAATATGATGTGGTCATCATTGGCGGCGCAATCGTTGGCAGTTCGGTCGCCTACTACCTGCGCGATCTGGGCTTCACGGGCACGATCGCGCTGGTCGAACGCGACCCGCAATTCGCGCATGCCGCGACCACGCTTTCATGCGCCTCCATCCGCCAACAGTTTTCCATCCCGGAAAACATCCGCCTGTCGCAGTTCACACTCGGCCTCTTCCGACGCCTGAAGGAAGAGTTCGGCCCCGAAGCCGACATAGGTTTTCGCGAGAACGGCTACCTGATCCTCGCGACGGAGGAAGGCCTGCCCGTCCTCAGGGCCAACAACGAGGCGCAGCAGGCCGAGGGCACCGACATCGTCGTGGAGGACGCGCAGGCCCTGGCGAAACGCTTTCCATGGCTGGCGCTCGACGGTGTCGCTGCGGGCGCTTTCGGCCGTTCCGGGGAGGGCTGGTTCGATGCGCATGCCTATCTGCAGCTGTTCCGAAAGGCGTTGCGCACGAAGAACGTCGATTTCATGCATGCCGCGGTCGCTGGAATTGAACGCCAGGGCGACCGTGTGACGGCGGTGACGCTCGACAACGGCGAGAAGCTTGAAGCAGGCATCGTGGTCAATGCTGCGGGGCCGAACGGCGGAAAGGTATCTGCCATGGCGGGCATTCCGCTTCCGGTCGAACCCCGCAAGCGCTCGGTATTCATTTTCGAGGCGCGGGACATCTTCCCCGACATGCCGCTGGTGGTCGATCCCGGTGGCGTCTATTTTCGCCCTGAGGGTTCGGTCTACATCACCGGCGGCGCGGAGGACGAAGCCAATGAAGGCCCCGCCGATCCCAACGATTTCGAGCCCGACTGGTCGCTTTTCGAAGAAGCTATATGGCCCGCGCTCGCAACTCGCGTTCCCGCCTTCGAGGCGATCAAGGCGACGCGTGCATGGGCAGGGCACTATGACTACAACACCCTCGACCAGAACGCGGTGGTCGGCCCGCATCCTGAAGTTTCCAACTTCATCTTCGCGAACGGCTTCTCTGGTCACGGGCTGCAGCAGGCGCCGGCGGTCGGCCGCGCAATCGCCGAACTGGTCCTGCATGGCGGTTACCGTACGATCGACTGTTCCGTCTTCGGCTACGATCGTATCCGAGAGAATCGCCCCTATCGCGAGCTGAACGTCATCTGAGCAGGCGCCCGGTTTCCGGGGACTTTGATTCGGCGGCTGCTTTTGTGTAAAGCGACCGCAGCGAAAACAGGCCGGAAAGGCAGGTCAGGAAAGCCATGGACAAGTTTACCAAGCTGACGGGCGTCGCGGCGCCCTTGCCGATCGTCAATGTCGACACCGACATGATCATCCCGAAGGACTATCTGAAGACGATCAAGCGGACGGGACTTCGCGCCGGGCTTTTCGCCGAGATGCGGCTGAACGAGGACGGCTCGGAGAACCCCGACTTCGTTCTGAACAAGCCGGCCTACCGCAATGCGCAGATTCTCGTCGCGGGCGACAATTTCGGCTGCGGATCGAGTCGCGAGCACGCGCCCTGGGCCCTGCTCGACTTCGGCATTCGCTGCGTCATCTCGACCAGCTTCGCGGACATTTTCTACAACAACTGCTTCAAGAACGGCATTCTGCCGGTCACGGTCAGCCCGGAAGACCTGGAGAAGCTCCTGGACGACGCCTCGCGTGGCTCCAACGCCACGCTCACCGTCGACCTCGAAGCGATGGAGATTCGCGGGCCGGACGGCGGCGTGATCAAGTTCGATCTCGACGAGTTCAAGCGGCATTGCCTGCTCAATGGACTGGACGACATAGGGCTCACCATGGAGAAGGCTCCGGCCATCGCAAGTTACGAGCAGAAGCTCGCCGAAAGCCGCCCCTGGGCGTGAGCGCCGGCGGCCGTCACTCGAACGACAAGGCCGAGCCAGGGACGCATTCCTGTCCGGGCTGCGGCATTCGCCTGAAACATTTTGAACGATATCCCTGGTACTTCTGCCAGGGATGTCTGGAACAGGCCGAGGATTGCGAAGGAAAAAGACTCGTCTTTTTCAACATCTCGATCAGCGGTGGGCTTGGCTGGCGGTATGCCGACGACCCTTCGGCAGCCGACAGGGATGTGATAGAAGTCATCTGTTTCATTTGCACCCGTCCGGTCCTGGTTACGGAAGCCCGGTTCGGAGGCGTGGTAGCGCAGCCCCTGGCGGGAGACCGGCCTGGTCCGCCGGTTGCAGGCATGAGCGTCGACCTCACGGATATCAGAAACCTGGCAGCGACCCGCAAACGGCTCGGACAAATGGAGACCTCATGGACAGGCGCTTGATCTCAACAGGATCGCCCTTCGAAAAGACCGCCGGCTATAGCCGTGCGGTCGTTCAGGGCGACTGGTGCTTCGTGGCAGGCACGACAGGCTACGACTACACCACCATGACGATGCCCGAGAGTGTCGAGGAACAGGCCCGCAACTGCCTCGCGACGATAGGCAAGGCGCTCGCTGAAGGCGGCTTCTCTTTCGAGGATGTCGTGCGCGCGCACTATTACATCACCGACCAGTCCTATGCCGACATCGTGTTCCCGATCCTCGGCGAGACCTTTGGCGACATCCGTCCCGCGGCGACCATGATCGTCTGCCTGCTCAACAAGCCCGAAATGAAGATTGAGATCGAGGTGACGGCGCTGAGGCGAACGGCCTGATCGCGTCATGGCGCACGGCATCCATCATGTCACGCTGATAACCCGCAAGGTTCAGGCCAACGTCGACTTCTATGCCGGCTTCCTGGGCCTCCGGCTGGTCAAGCGCACCGCCGGTTTCGAGGATGCCAACCAGCTCCATCTGATCTATGGCGACGCGGCCGGCAGCCCCGGCACACTTGTTACTTTCCTTGTCTGGGAAGACGGTTCGCCTGGCCGCGTCGGTCTTGGCCAGATCAGCGAGATCGCGCTCGTCATCGATCCGGCGAGCATCGGATTCTGGCTGACGCGCGCGCTGACGGCGGGCGTAGCTGTCGAGGGGCCGGCCGACGAGTTCGGCGAGCCGGTGCTGCGGCTGAAGGACCCCGACGGGATCATCGTGAAACTGGTCGGCACACACCACATGCGGCCGCCGGCCCCGTTCGCTGCCAAGGGCATTCCCGAGAAGGATGCCGTGGGGCCCGTGCGCGCTGTGACGATCCTTGCCGAAGATGTCGACCTGACGGCAGGCTTCCTGACCCGCCATTTCGGCTATCGCGAGGGCAAACGCAGCGAAGCCATCACCCGCCTCGTCTCCCCCTCGGGCGATACGATCGATCTGAGGCAGGCCGCCGGATTCTGGACAAGCGCGCCGGGCACCGGAACCGTCGATCATGTCGCGCTGCGAGCGAGCGACATCGCCGAGATCGAAGCCGCGCAGGCCGATCTCGCGACGTCCAATGCCTCGGCGACAACGGCGCATGACCGGAAATATTTCCATTCCCTCTACGTCCGGGAGCCCGGCGGCGTGCTGATCGAGCTGGCGACGGACGGGCCGGGCATGACCGTTGACGAACCGGCGCAGCAGCTCGGCGAAAGGCTGTTTTTCCCACCGGGCCTGCCCGAACCGGAAGAAGACATGGCGGCGCGCCTGCCGCAGTTCGGCATGCCGGGGGAGCCGCGGACGATCTACCGCGACCTGCCCTTCGTGCACAGGCTTTTCGTGCCGGAAAATCCCGACGGATCGACGCTCGTCCTCATGCACGGTTCGGGCGGCAACGAAACGAGCCTGCTGTCGTTTGGCAGGCGGGTCGCGCCGAAAGCCAAGCTTCTGGCTCCAAGGGGCAGAAGCGTCGAGGAAGGGGCTCCGCGCTGGTTCCGGCGCTTCCCCGGGGGTTTTGACCAGGCCGACATTCGCGCAGAGGCCGAAGCGTTTGCCGCCTTCGTCGAAGGCGCAGCGTCCGCCTATGGCATCGACCTGAAATCGACGACCTTCCTCGGCCAGTCGAACGGCGCGAACTTCATCGCCGCCTTCATGCTGCTGCATCCCGGCCATGTGCGGCGCGCGGCTCTGCTTCGTCCTGTGCCGGTTCTCGAGGCCAGCTCGTCGCCCGATCTCGCAGGCAGCGAAGTTCTGGTGGTGCTCGGCTCGCGCGATTCCTTCCTCGACGGTGGCAGAGCGTTGGCTGCTGCGCTTCGCGATCTCGGTGCCGCGGTGCAGACCGAGACGGTCGACGCCGGCCACGATCTCTCGGATGCCGATATCGGCGTAGTAGCGAACTGGCTGGCTGGCCTGAAGCTTTGACCCTTGCGCGTCAATCGCCGGGCGTTTAGCAAGGCACCGGCTTTGACCAACCTATCCACCACAAGGCTCACAGGGGCATTTCATGGCATCGAAAAAGCTTTTCCTTCTTCCCGGCGACGGTATCGGCCCGGAGGCCATGGGAGAGGTCAAGAAGCTCATTGCGGCCATGAACGAGAAACTCGGCAGCGATTTCGTGACCGAGGAAGGGCTGGTTGGCGGCTCGGCCTACGACGCGCATGGCCAGGCAATCTCCGAAGAGGACATGAAGAAGGCGCTTGCCGCCGATGCGGTGCTTTTCGGCGCGGTCGGCGGCCCGAAGTGGGATGGCGTACCCTATGAGGTGCGGCCGGAAGCCGGTCTTTTGCGCCTGCGCAAGGACCTTGAACTTTTTGCCAACCTGCGCCCTGCCATCTGCTATCCGGCCTTGGCGGCGTCGTCGTCGCTCAAGCAGGACGTGGTCGAGGGCCTCGATATCCTGATCATCCGCGAACTGACCGGCGGTGTGTATTTCGGTGAGCCCAAGACCATCACCGATCTTGGCAACGGCCAGAAGCGCGCCATCGACACGCAGGTCTATGACACGTTCGAGATCGAGCGCATCTCGTCCGTTGCCTTCGAGCTTGCCCGCACGCGAAAAAATCACGTCACCTCAATGGAAAAGCGCAACGTCATGAAGTCGGGCATGCTCTGGAACGAGGTCGTAACGGCCACGCACAAGGCGAGGTATTCGGACGTGAAGCTCGACCACATGCTGGCCGACGCCGGCGGCATGCAGCTTGTGCGCTGGCCCAAGCAGTTCGACGTGATCGTGACCGACAATCTGTTCGGCGACATGCTGTCGGACGTGGCGGCTATGCTGACCGGCTCGCTCGGCATGTTGCCGTCTGCCTCGCTTGGCGCGCCCGATCCGAAGACGGGCAAGCGCAAGGCGCTCTACGAACCCGTGCACGGCTCCGCGCCCGACATCGCCGGCCAGGGCATCGCGAACCCCATCGCCATGCTTGCCTCCTTCGGCATGTGCCTTCGCTATTCGTTCAACATGATCGAGGAAGCGGATCGGCTGGACGCGGCGATTGCCGCCGTCCTGGATGACGGACTGCGCACGAAGGACATCATGTCGGACGGCATGAACGAGGTCGGCACCGCGGCCATGGGCGACGCAATCATCGCGAAATTCCTCGCCTAGGCGCGGCCAGCCTGCGTTTGCCCGACGGATGCCGCCAGAGGCGTCCGTCTGGCCATCTCGAATGTCGCTTTTGCCGCTACGCAAAGTCTGCGGGACAGGCAATGTCCGGTAATGGACCTGAAGACAGCAAGCATTCCGGCGGCACCTGACGTTGCGCGGCAATCGCCGCGCATGCTGGTGGCTACCGTCTCGGTCATCCTCTCCATGATTCTCGTTGCGATCGGCAACGGCCTGATGTTCGCCTACATCCCTGTGCGGCTTGGCATGGAGGGATTTGCGCCCGCTTGGGCCGGCAGCATCCTCACCGGCCTGGCAGCGGGCGGAATTGCCGGCTGCCTGCTCACTGGTGCGCTCGTCCGGCGCACGGGGCATGCGCGCGCCTACATGGTGCTCTCTGCGCTCATCGTGATTTCCAATGTGGGTATCGCGGCAGGCCCTCATCCCGTGCTCTGGATCGCCGCGCGTGCGCTCTACGGTTTCGGCATGTGCGCACTTTTCATCGTGTCGCAAAGCTGGCTGAACGATGTCGTCGGCAACGCCATCCGCGGCCGTGTCATGGCCGTGTTCTATGTCAGCTACATCGTCGCAATGGGTCTTGGTTCGCTGATGCTGGCTCTGCTCGACGCCGGCTCCGCGCAGGCACCGCTCATCGGTATCGTTTTCGCCGCGCTTTCCATGCTGCCGGTGGGGATGACACGGCTTGCGCAGCCGCCTGCGCCACAGTCGGCTTCCGTGGCGCTAAGGCGCTCCTGGCAGATATCCCCCGTCGGCGTGGCTGGAATGTTCGCGATTGGTGGCCTTTCCATGATGGTGGCTGGTTTCGCGCCCATCCACGCGACGGCAAAGGGATTTACCCAGCAGGAAGTCGCGGCCCTTATGTTCGCGATGCCGCTGGGCACACTGCTGCTGCAGATACCGATGGGCTGGGTCTCTGACAGGACCGACCGGCGCTATGTCCTCATAGCCGCATCGATTCTCGTGGCGCTTATCGGAGCGGCAGCTGCGCGCTTCGACGGTGCGTCGCTGGGCGTCGTGCTGGTCATCTATCTTGTGTGGAGCGGAGCGTCGGAGTCGATCTATTCGCTCGCGACGGCGCATGCCAACGATCGCGCTTCCAAGGAGGACCTCGTCGCGTTGTCCTCCACCCTTCTCTTCGCCTGGTCGATCGGAGGAATCATCGCGCCTGCCCTCGGCACCGCGCTCACCGCGCGGTTCGGGACGCAATCCTTCATCTATGTAGCGATCTCGATTGCGCTGGCCTACGCCCTTTTTGTAGTGTGGCGCGTATCGACGACACGTGCGGTTCCTGCCGAAGAGACCGGAAACTTCGCGCCCATGACGGCTCAGGCACCGGTTGCGGTCGATCTCGCCTTTCCGACTGATCCGGACGCCCGATAGCGGCCACAGGGCATCACTGCGTCGGCACCTGCCCCCGGTAAACCACCTCCTGTTGCGGAAATGGAATGGAGATGCCCTTCTGGTCAAAGGTCTGCTTGGCGAGCTTCGTCAGGTCCAGCTTTGTGCTGAAGAAGTCCTTGTCGTTCGTCCAGTAGCGAAGCGTGATGGAAACCGCGCTGTCGCCGAGTTCGCTGACAAAGGCTGTCGGTGCGGGCTCCCCGCTGACGCGACTGTCCGACCGGGCGATGTCGATCAACGTGGCCTGGGCGAAATCGATGTCGTCGTCATAGCTGATGCCGATGGTGATGTCGGTTCGCCTCACCCCGTTGCGGTTCTTGTTATAGACTGGCTCGTTCCAGAGCTTGGCATTGGGCGAAAGGATAAAGGTGCCGTCAACGCTCCGCAGCCGTGTTGCGAACAGTCCAATTTCCTCCACGGTTCCTTCGACGGAGCCAACCTGTATGTACTCGCCTATTTTGAACGGCCGGAGGAAAAGAAGCATCATGCCCGCCGCGATGTTCTGCAAGGTCCCCTGCAACGCAAGGCCGATGGCGAGGCCGATCGCGCCGATAGCCGCAATGATGGATGCCGTCTGAACGCCAAACTGGCCGAGCACCATCACGACGACGATGATGAGGATCGCATAGCGCGCCGCCGTGGAAATGAAGCGGGAAAGCGTGGAATCGAACCCGCGCACCCTGCCAAGGGCGGAAAAAATCGAGCGCTCCGCAAATCCGGCCACCATCCAGCCCGCGACCAGCAGGATGACCGCGCCGATGATCGAGAAGGCGTAGGAAATTGCCAGGCCACTGATCTGCGCTATGCCGGCCTGTATGGCGATCCATGTGCCCTGCGGGTCGATTTCCATGCCTTTTCTCCCTCTGCCTTATGGAGCGATAACCCGTTTTGCGCCGATGCGTTCCGCCTCCAATCTTCGCGCGCGCCCGTCTTCAATGCGCGCCCGTCTTGAAACTGCAACCTAACTCTGCCTATCTTCAGGGTGCCGGCTGATTTGTGCCGGTGGTTGTTCTGTCGCGAAAGGAAAGACACTGGGAACAGCATTGCGGAAGAAGGCGGATATCCTGCCTTCGCCGGCCGGGTTAAGCGGAACCGACGCTTCCTCCCGCGCCCTTGAAACTGTCCTTGCCAGTCTGGAAGACTCCAAGGCCGAAAACATCGTCACCATCGACATTCAGGGCAAATCCAGTCTCGGCGACTACATGGTCGTCGCGTCGGGTCGTTCGCACCGCCATGTCGCCGCCGTCGCCGATCAGCTCCTCAAGGCGCTGAAGGATGCCGGCCTCGGCAATGCGCGCGTGGAAGGCCTTGCTGGCGCCGACTGGGTGCTGATCGATGCAGGCGACGTGATCGTGCACGTCTTCCGCCCCGAAATCCGCGAGTTCTACAACATCGAGAAGATGTGGCAGGCTCCGGACCTCGAGGAAGAGACGATCCACTAGGGGCACCCCCCTGGGGCAAGTCTCGGCCCGAAAACGTGAGTGCCGGAATCGGCAGCGATTTCGGGTAAAGTTCTTGCGTGACTCGAAGCGGACCGTGGGCGATGAAAATTTCGGTATTTGCAGTGGGCCGCATGAAGGCGGGCCCCGAGAAGGAACTTGCCGATCGCTATTTCGACCGCCTTGCCCGCAGCGGACCGCCCCTTGGCCTGGAATTCACCGGCCTCGTCGAAATACCTGAGAGCCGCGCGTCCGGCGCCGTTGAACGTAAGCGCGAAGAAGGCGACAGACTGAGGCAGCATGCTGTTGGCGGCGCGCTCATCCTGCTCGACGAGCGCGGAAAGAACCTTCCTTCGGAAGATTTCGCCAGCCGAATTGCCGTCATGCGCGACGGGGGCGTGCGCTCACTGGTGGTGGCGATAGGCGGGCCGGACGGGCACGATCCGGCGATGCGGGAAAGCGCGGATCTCGTCCTCTCTTTCGGTGCGCAGACCTGGCCCCACCAGATGGTGAGGATCATGCTCGGCGAACAGCTCTACCGCGCCGTCACCATACTTTCCGGTCATCCTTATCATCGCGCCTGAGTTATCGCGCCCTGCATATGAATTTCCGACAAAGTTTACACGGATGGTCGTGCGTGCCGGTCTCGCATGGTTGATGTTTCGTTAACGAAGAGGCCGATAAAGTCGGTATTCGGCGCGTCGGCGCTGAGGATTTCGGAAAGTATGACGGCTTCGCGGAAGAAACGGTCTTCTTTGCGGCGCGGATTTGCGGCGGCGCTTTCGCTTGTCCTCGTCATCGCCACCGCAACAGGCGCGACCGCACAGGCCGTCAGCATTGAGAGGCGCGAAATGAACGCGCAGCGCGCCGAGTACAATCGCGTTGCGCGCGAGATTACCCTTTCGGAAGAACGTCGCGCCACGCTTGCAGCCGATATCGCAAAGATCAAGAAGGACAGCGCGTCGATAACTGCCGCCCTCATCCAGTCCGCCAAGACCGAACGAAAACTCAGTCAGGACATCGAGGACATTACCGACAGGGTCGAGGCTCTGAAGGCGCAGGAGGCAGGTATCCGCGAGTCCCTGGCGGCGCGGCGCGATGTCCTAGCCGAGGTTCTGGGCGCCTTGCAGCGGATGGGACTCAATCCGCCTCCGGCCATCCTCGTAACGCCGGAAGACGCTCTGGCGTCGGTGCGCAGCGCAATCATGCTTGGCGCCGTCGTTCCGGGGCTGCGCAAGGAAACCGAGGCGCTGGTCGCCGACCTGACCGAGTTGTCGAGGATCGCATCGTCGATAGAGGACGAGCGCGCACGCCTTGCCGCTGCCTTTTCCGAACAACTTGCCGAAAAAAACAGGCTTGAGCTTCTCGTGGCCGAGAAGCAGCGTCTCCAGTCGGAACAGGAAACGGCGCTGGTTGCCGAAAGAGAACGCGCCGAGGAGCTTGCCGGCAAGGCCAAGTCCCTCAAGGACCTTGTCGCCGCGCTTGAGAAACAGGCCGCACAGGTCGAACAGGAACGGCTCGCGCGGGCTGAGCAGCAGCAACGAAACGAGGAGCTTGCCTCGCTGCCGGTGCCCGAGGCGAACCAGCTTGCCCCGGCCGCTCCCTTTGCTTCGCTCCGTGGCAAGCTTGCACCGCCGGTTTCCGGCAAGTTCGTCCGCCGATTCGGCGGAAAGGACGGTAACGGCGGCGTGATGCAAGGCGACATGGTTGCGACACAATCGGGAGCAATCGTCACCTCGCCGTCTGACGGGAGCGTTCTTTATGCGGGGCCATTCCGTTCTTATGGACAACTCTTGATCCTGAACGCCGGCGACGGCTATCATGTCGTACTGGCCGGGATGAGCAGAATCAGCGTCGTGTCGGGGCAGGCTGTGCTGGCAGGCGAACCGATTGGCGCGATGGGTGAGGCAAGGGTCGCGAGCGCCTCGGCCGAGGCCCTTGGAAATGCCGAAGCGGAACTCTACGTTGAGTTCCGGAAGGATGGAAAACCCGTCGATCCTTCCCCTTGGTGGGCGGACCGGCAGTCTGGAAGGACAACAAATGGTACGTAAATTGTCGCTTCTGTTCGCTGGCGCGTTGATGGGCGCCTCGGCCATGAGCCTCGTCTATGGAGCGCCAGGATCAACGGCCAACGCTGCGGGCTCCGAAACCTACAAGCAGCTTGCCATTTTTGGCGACATCTTCGAGCGCGTTCGCGCTCAGTATGTCACTCCACCTGACGAGAAGGCACTGGTCGAAAGCGCGATCAACGGCATGTTGACCTCGCTCGATCCGCATTCCTCCTACATGAACCCCGATGCCGCCAAGGACATGCGCGTCCAGACCAAGGGCGAGTTCGGCGGGCTGGGTATCGAAGTGACGATGGAAAACGAACTGGTCAAGGTGATCACGCCGATCGACGACACGCCGGCGGCAAAGGCTGGTGTGCGCGCAGGAGACTACATTGCGCAGATCGATGGCGAGGAGGTTCGCGGGCTGAGCCTAAACGACGCTGTCGAGAAGATGCGCGGCCTCGTCAACACGCCGATCAAGCTCACGATCCTGCGCGAAGGCACGGACAAGCCGATCGAGATCACGGTCGTGCGCGACATCATCAAGGTCAAGGCTGTGAAGTACCGCGTCGAGGAGGACGTCGGATACATGAAGATCACATCCTTCACCGAAAAGACCTACGACGATCTCGAAGAAGCCATCGCGAAGATCAAGGAACAGGTGCCCGGCGACAAGCTGAAGGGCTATGTGCTCGACCTGCGCCTCAACCCCGGCGGCCTGCTCGATCAGGCGGTCAGCGTCTCCGACGCGTTCCTCGATCGCGGCGAGATCGTTTCGACACGCGGTCGCGATCCGAAGGACGTCTCGCGCTTCGACGCGCGGGCCGGTGACGACATCGACGGCAAGCCGCTGATCGTGCTCGTTAACGGCGGCTCGGCCAGTGCCTCTGAAATCGTGGCCGGCGCACTCCAGGACCATCGGCGTGCGACTGTCGTCGGCACCACGTCCTTCGGCAAGGGCTCCGTTCAGACCATCATTCCGCTGTCGGAAAACGGTGCGCTGAGGCTGACGACCGCGCTCTACTACACGCCGGCCGGCAAATCGATCCAGGGCAAGGGCATCTCGCCCGACATCAAGGTCGAGCAGCCTCTGCCGGAAGATCTTGAAGGTCGCGACGTGACCCGTGGCGAATCGGACCTGCGCGGCCACATCAAGGGCGCTGAGGAAAGCGAGGAAGGGTCTGGCTCGGCAGCCTATGTGCCGCCGGATCCGAAGGACGACGTCCAGCTCGGCTACGCACTCGACCTGCTTCGCGGCACGAAGACCGATCCGGCCTTCCCTCCGAATCCGGACAAGGCCGTGATGAACCAGTAAGGACGGCTTGCCCGGGTAGTGGGCAAGTTCAAAGTATCGGTGTGAATGCGTCGCTGCCGGAACCGCAAGGTTCCGGCAGTCTGATTCGGGGGTTTCAAATTGGAACGGTCGCTCCAGACGGTTCCACAGGAACGGGGCCATCGCTTGACGCATGTGACGAGGGAGATCGAACGCCCGCTTGGCCAGGCAACCAGCACTGCCTCGTCGACGCGCCGCCTGTTGCCGTCCGGGCGGTCGCTCGCGCTTCTAGGAACTGCAGCTGCGCTGCTTGCCGTCTCCACATCGATCTCGCTGCGAGACCGGCCTTATCGCAATCCCGAGATCAGCGTCACTTCCACACCCCTTCTTACGGAAGCTGCGCCAGCCGTCGTCGCGCCGGAGCCGACCGTCACGAAGCCGCCTCCGGCGCGAAAGGAAGGCCCGTCGATCATCCGCGTCAGCCCGGATGGCGAGCAATCCGGCAATGGGGTCATCGTCATCCGGGATCCATCTGCCGTGGGGCAGGATCTCAGGGTTGCACATCTGCCGGACCGGGCCCTCATAGAGGACAGCGAGGCTGGGCCGCTTCCGATCCGGGCAGCCGATGGACGCAGGCCGGTCGATGTCTATGCCCGGCCGTGGTCGGGCGCGCGCGGCGCACGCGTGGCGATTGTCATTGGCGGCCTCGCCGTGTCCCAGACCGGCACCCAGGCGGCGATCGAGAAGCTGCCTGCAGAAGTTACCCTCGCCTTTGCAGCGCAGGGCAACTCCATCGGACGCTGGATGCAGGCGGCCCGTCGCAAGGGCCATGAGATCCTGATGCAGGCCCCACTGGAGCCGTTCGATTATCCGAATGTCGACCCCGGCCTCAACACGCTGACGGTGGATGCCTCGCCGGAAGAAAACATGCAGCGCCTTCGCTGGACGCTTGCGAGAACGACCAACTACACCGGCATCATGAACTACATGGGTGCACGGTTTGTCGCGGATTCCGCCGCCATGACTCCACTGATGGAGGAGCTTGGCAAACGTGGCCTGCTCTACCTTGACGACGGCACCACCGCTCGAAGCGTCGCGGCCGATCTTGCGCTCAAGGATCGCGTGCCCTTCGCGGCCGGCGACACGGTCATCGACGGCGAGCGCGAACGTGGCGCGATCTTGAAGAAACTCGACCAGCTCGAGGCGACCGCGAGGGCCAAGGGCTTTGCGCTCGGCACCGGCTCTGCTTTCGACCTGACTGTCGATGCCGTGACCTCTTGGGTGGCAGAGGCCAAGAAGCGGGGCATAGAGATTGTTCCGGTATCGGCGATCGCGCTCGATCCCGAAAAAGGATAGGTCCACGCGTGTCGAAAATGAAAAAGCCGGTCGATCCGGATTCGTTGCCATACCGCCCCTGCGTCGGCATCATGGTGCTCAACCATCAGAACCTTGTGTGGGTCGGCCATCGCATAGCCGAGCCCGAAGGCGAGATGGAGGGTGCGGCTCACCTCTGGCAGATGCCACAGGGCGGGATCGACAAGGGCGAGGAACCGTTGCCGGCGGCAAGGCGGGAGCTCTACGAGGAAACCGGGATGGAGACCGTCGAACTGATCGGCGAGGCACCCGGTTGGATCAACTATGATCTGCCGGCGCATCTGGTGGGCATAGCGCTGAAGGGGAAATATCGCGGCCAGACGCAGAAATGGTTCGCGTTCCGCTTTTACGGCGACATCTCGGAAATTCGGATCGCTCCGCCACCCGGTGGCCACACTGCCGAATTCGACGGATGGGACTGGCGCCATATGGACGACCTTCCGGGGCTTGTCGTACCCTTTAAGAGAAGGGTGTACGACGAGGTCGTCTCGGCGTTCCGGCATCTGGCAGGCTGAGTCTCTTCGCCGATTGTTGCAACATGGCCCTTCCCCCTGTTGCGAAACGCACAATAGAAGCGAATGCAGCGCCAATAATCGCATAATCATGCATATATGTCTTATTGAGGCGCGATATATTGCATGATACGGCCCGTTGGGCTAAGGATCATTGCGTCAATCTGTTTTAGCGATGAAGGCCTGTGCGCGTCTCCCAAACCCCATCGAGCTTTGCCGCCGGTGCTGTTCTCACGGTCGATATTGCCGCCGTCCGTGAGAACTATCGTCGGCTGCGACAGCGCCTTGGCCGGGCGACTTGCGCAGCCGTGGTCAAGGCGGACAGCTACGGGCTCGGAGCCACCGTGGTCGCCCAGGCGCTCGGAAGGGAAGGGTGCAGCACCTTGTTCGTCGCGCATCCGTCCGAAGGCATCGCGCTGCGCGAGGCATTGGGTGAAAATCCGGCGATCTATGTCCTCAACGGCATCTATCCCGGCGCGGAGCAGGAATGCGCCAATGCTCGCCTGGTCGCCGTCGCCAACAGCATGGAACAGCTCACGTCGTGGCGGGCCGCCGGGCGCCGGCTCGGCCGGCAGCTACCCGTCGCGATCCAGATCGACAGCGGAATGTCGCGGCTCGGCATGCCGCCTTCGGAAGTTGGCAGCCTCGCACCGGATGCTCTGGAGGGCCTCGATCTGCGGCTTGTGATGAGCCATCTCGCCTGCGCTGACGAGCCAGAAAATCCGGCCAATGAGGCGCAGCGCAACGCCTTCGAACTGTTGCGCCGCCGACTGCCTGACGCACCCGCTTCGCTGGCGAATTCTTCCGGGATTTTCCTCGGCGAGCGCTTCCATTTCGATCTGGCCCGCCCCGGAGCCGCCCTCTACGGGGTCAATCCAACGCCGGGACACGACAATCCCATGCAACAGGCAGTCCGGCTTTCGGCAAAGGTCATCCAGACACGCGAACTGCCCATCGACATCGGTATCGGCTACGGCCATGCCTACAGGACGACCCGACCGACCCGCACCGCGACGATCGCGCTCGGCTACGCCGATGGCTGGCCAAGGCGGGCGGGCATGGCCGCATGGTACGAGTCCGTGCGTCTGCCCTTTGTTGGACGGGTATCGATGGATTCCATCGTGCTCGATATTTCAGAGCTGCCGCCCGGCACGCTGCACGCGGGCGATCTCGTGGACCTCATCTGTTCCGAGCAGACCGTCGATGACGTTGCGGAGGCGGCTGGCACGATCGGCTATGAAATCCTGACGGGGCTCGGCGGACGGTTCCACAGGATCTACGATTATAATGGACAGGGTGCGGGGACGCACCGGCAGGGGTGTTCGACATGAAAGTGGTGGTGCTCGGAGCTGGTGTTGTCGGAGTGACCACCGCCTATTACCTCAACGAGGCCGGACACGAGGTCACGGTGATCGACCGACAGGCCGGCCCGGCCATGGAAACCAGCTTCGCGAATGCAGGCGAGATCTCGCCTGGCTACGCGTCACCCTGGGCCGGCCCCGGCATTCCGCTGAAGGCAATCAAATGGCTCACCATGCGCCACGGCCCGCTCGTCGTGCGGCCGCGGATGGAAAAGGCCATGTGGGTCTGGCTGTTCCAGATGCTGCGCAACTGCACGGCCAGTCGATATGCCGTCAACAAGGCGCGCATGGTTCCGCTGGCCGAATACAGCCGTGACTGCCTGCGTACCCTCAGGCAGACGACCGGCATCCGTTATGACGAGCGCAGCCAGGGGACTCTGCAGCTGTTTCGCACGCAGTCTCAGCTTGACGGTACCGGCAAGGACATAGAGGTCCTGCAACAGTTCGGTGTTCCCTTCGAATTGCTCGATCCGGCCGGATGCATCGCAGCCGAACCCGCGCTGGCGCGCGTAAAGGAGAAGTTGGTCGGCGGCCTGCGCCTGCCGGACGACGAGACCGGCGACTGCAAGCTGTTCACCGAGCGGCTTGCCGCGATCTGCAAGGAGCGCGGCGTCACCTTCCGCTTCGGCGTGGAGAGCGCCAGGCTGTACCACAACACTGTCACCGACGCGGACATAAGGGCGGTCAAGATCGGCGACGGCTGGGAAACCTATGATGCCTATGTCGTGGCGCTCGGAAGCTATTCGGCGCGGTGGCTCCACAAGCGGAAGATCTGGGCTCCGGTCTATCCCGTGAAGGGCTACTCCATCACCATTCCGGTCACCGATCCGGATGCCGCGCCGGTTTCGACCATCATGGACGAGACATACAAGGTTGCAATTACCCGGCTGGGTGACCGCATCAGGGTTGGCGGCACGGCGGAAATTTCGGGTTTCGACATGACCCTGCACGAATCTCGGCGCGAGACGCTCGAGCATTCGGTCCGAGACCTGTTCCCGGACGGCGGCGACCTGTCACAGGCCTCCTTCTGGTGCGGCCTGCGCCCGATGACGCCCGATGGTCCTCCGATAATTGGCAAGACGCGCTATCCGAACCTCTTCGTCAACACGGGCCACGGTACGCTGGGCTGGACCATGGCCTGCGGCTCCGGCAAGATTCTTGCCGACATCATGAGCAACCGGACGCCCGACATCGATACCGCCGGGCTGGGCATGGAACGCTATGGCTGACGCATACCCTGCGCAAGTTCAACTCTCTGTGAAACTTAAACGCTGCCGGTGCGTTGTGGTGCACCTGCAATCACGGAGGACTATCCATGGCCAATCCTGCTCGCGTACCGGATCCGCGTGATCATCATGCCGCCGATCCGCTCAATCCGGCCCATGACCCTTTAGCGCCGGAGGCTCGTCATCCTGCAAACACCGCCGACCCACGCGTTGTCAACCGCGTGGAGAACCGCAGTGGCGGAAGCAGCGTTCTTATCGCTGCAATCGTGATCGTGCTTGCCGTCATCGCCTATTTCGTGTTCGCGCCAGGCTCCGACAACGCTCCGCCCGCTCCAGCTGAGCCGGCGGTCACGACCGAGCCGGCAGCACCCGCCCCGGATGCGACTGCGCCTGCAGCACCGGCTGACCCGGCAACGCCGGCTCCCGAAGCTGCAACGCCGGCTCCCGAATCCACGGCTCCTGCCGCGCCGGCCGATCCGGATGCGCCCGCGCCTGAATCCACAGCACCGGCGCCCGCCGAACCCGCTCCGGCCGAACCGGCTCCTGCTCAGTAAGGACAGGTTTTCTATCGACTCCGGAAGGGTCCGCCTCGGCGGGCCCTTCTGGCGCTTTGGCGCCTTGTTGCGGCGCAGCCATTGACAACAGGGGCATGCTCCTCCACCTCATGCGCGAAACGTTCATGAGGCCGGTATGACCGGATATTATTCCTCGCCCTTTCCGCGCCGACGGTCGGTCGGAGTAGATGTCGGCGGCGTACAGGTCGGCGGTGAGGCCCCTGTGGTCGTCCAGTCGATGACCAATACCGATACGGCCGACATCGACCAGACCGTCGCACAGGTCGCTGCCCTGCACAGGGCGGGCTCGGAGATCGTACGCATCACCGTCGACCGCGATGAATCGGCCGCCGCGGTTGCGCGCATTCGCGACAGGTTGGAACGGCTGGGCGTCCATGTCCCGCTCGTGGGCGACTTCCACTATATCGGCCACAAGCTTCTTGCCGACCACCCCGACTGCGCCGAGGCGCTTGCGAAGTACCGCATCAATCCCGGCAATGTCGGCTTCCGCGAGAAGCGCGACCGTCAGTTCGCCGACATTGTCGAAATGGCCATCCGCTACGACAAGCCTGTGCGTATCGGCGTCAACTGGGGTTCGCTCGACCAGGAGCTTCTGACCCGCCTGATGGACGAAAACCAGAAGCAGGGTTCTCCGCTGACGGCTGTTCAGGTCATGCACGAGGCGATCGTCCAGTCCGCTTTGTTGTCGGCGGAAATGGCCGAGCAGATCGGCCTTCCCAGAAACCGCATCATTCTGTCGGCGAAGGTGAGCGGAGTGCAGGACCTGATTGCGGTCTACACGCAGCTCGCCAGCCGGTCAGATCATGCGCTTCATCTCGGCCTGACTGAGGCGGGGATGGGCTCCAAGGGTATCGTAGCTTCGTCGGCCGCGATGGGTATCCTGCTTCAGCAGGGCATCGGCGACACGATCCGCATTTCGCTTACGCCCGAGCCAGGCGGGGACCGTACGCGGGAAGTGCAGGTTTCACAGGAACTGCTCCAGACCATGGGCTTTCGGCAGTTCGTGCCGATCGTCGCTGCCTGCCCAGGCTGCGGTCGCACAACATCCACGGTCTTTCAGGAGCTTGCCCAGACCATTCAGGACGACATCCGGCGCAACATGCCGGCGTGGCGCGAGAAATATCCTGGAGTGGAAGAACTCAAGGTCGCAGTAATGGGCTGCATCGTCAACGGACCGGGCGAATCCAAGCACGCTGACATCGGCATTTCCCTGCCGGGGACCGGCGAGACACCGAGCGCGCCTGTCTTCATCGACGGGAAGAAGGCGGCCACCCTGCGCGGTGCCGGCATCGCCGCCGATTTCCAGAAGATGGTCGCCGACTATATCGAGCAGCGCTTCGGGCGCGGCAGGGCGGCGGCCGAGTAGGATGTCCGTCGTCGTGCGGGCGACTTTGCTGCTGCTGGCTGTGGCGTTCACCACCACCCAATCGTCCCTGCCGGCTGCAGCCGATCCTCCCGGTCGCTCACTTCCTGTCACCATCGGCAGGATCTGCACCCTGATAGAGCACGAGGCCGACCGGAACGGGATTCCGCGCGACTTCTTCGCCCGGCTGATATTCAAGGAAAGCCGCTTCGATCCCGGGGCGGTCAGCCCTGCCGGCGCGGAAGGCATCGCGCAATTCATGCCGGGTACGGCCGCGATGCGGGGTCTGAAGGACAGTTTCGATATTGAAACCGCCCTACCCGCCTCGGCAAAATATCTCGGCGAGTTGAAGACGGCCTTTGGCAATCTTGGTCTCGCCGCAGCGGCCTACAATGCCGGAGAAGGCCGTGTCTCGCGCTGGTTGTCCTCGGGCGGTTTCCTGCCGCTGGAAACCGAAAACTATGTACTCGACATCATGGGTGAGCCGGCTGATCTGTTCATCGACGCGTCCTATTCCGGCACCGTCCAGCGGCTGCACCCGACGGTCGAATTCGCCGAGGCGTGCCGAAAGCTGCCGGTGACCATGAGCGCGGTGGTGGCGATGGCGAGCGTCCACGCCAGGCCCTGGGGCATACAGGTCGCCGGCCATGCGCGGCGCGCCGTCGCCATCAAGCAGTGGCAGCGCGTCAAGGGCCGCTTTTCCGGCTTGCTCGCCGGACACGAACCCTCCGTCAGCCGGGTGCGGTCAGCCCGTGTTCCACGCGGAATCTATGCCGTTCGCATAGGCGCCGATTCCCGAAAGGAGGCTGACCGCATCTGTGCAAGTCTTCGAAAGGCAGGCGGCGCCTGCGTGGTCATGCGTAACAGATAAAGCTGCTTCTAGGCGATCCGGGCCGTTTCAGACTCGCCCAGCCAGGTGGCAATCTTGGCGCTCAACCTGTTGGGGGAAATTGGCTTCGGCAGGTAATCGTCCATGCCAGCTTCCATACATCTCTCGCTGTCGCCCTTGAGCGCATGCGCCGTAACCCCGATAATCGGCGTACGGGCCTCCTGTCCAGCTTCGATGTTGCGGATCGCCTGTGTCGCCTCGAGGCCGTTGAGTTCGGGCATCGACACATCCATCAGGACGAGCCTTGGCTTCAATGCCCGGTACATTTCCACCGCCGTGCGACCGTTCGGTGCAATGCGGTAGCTGAGCCCTAACCCCGACAGGATTTGCGCGAACACAAGCTGGTTCACGTCGTTGTCCTCGGCGACAAGGACGTCGAGGGGAGCCAAAGACTTGGCCGCCGGGGTTTCGGAAGGTGTATCCTTCATTCCCTTTGCCGTCAGCGCAGCCCCATCGGCTGGCTCGCGCGTGAACTCGGCGCGCGCTGACTGGGTCCGCGCCCTCTGGATCGCGCCAACCACAGTGCCAAGCAGGGCTGCCGAGCGGGCCGGCTTGGTCAAAAGCGCGGCGATACCGTAGTCCATGGCGAACCGGCTGAAGTCGATCTGGTCTACCGAAGTCAGCAACACGATCGGGATCGCCGCCGTCCGCGCATCTGAACAGATGGCGCGGGCGACATCCGCCCCGGTCATGCCAGGCATCTGGTAGTCGAGGATCACGCAATCGACGGCCGCCCCAAGCTGCGCCGCACGGTCGAGGAACGCCAGGCCGATAGCACCGGACTCCGCAGCGGCGCAATCGAAGCCCCAGCTCCGTAGCTGTTCGAGCAGGATTTCGCGATTGATCGCGTTGTCGTCGATCACGAGCACGCGCGCGCCTGTCACGTCCACAGGCACGGCGGTCTCGGTCTCGGGAGCGTCATGCACCGGCAGGGGAACGGTGAACCAGAAGGTCGATCCGTGGCCGAACTCGCTCTCCAAGCCAATCTTGCCACCCATCAGGTCCACGAGGCGGGCGGCTATGGCCAGCCCCAGCCCTGTGCCTTCGTGCCTGCGCGTCGATGAGCTGTCCACCTGTGCGAACTTCTCGAAGACGGAAGAAAGCTTGTCGGCCGGGATGCCGATTCCGGTATCCTCCACACGAACCCTCAGCTGCGTCATCTTGTCGGCGGTCTCGCCCGAGACGTCGATCAGCACGTGACCTCTCTCGGTGAACTTGACGGCATTTCCGACCATGTTGGTGATGATCTGCCGGAAGCGGCCGATATCGCCCACGACGGATGAGGGCAGGCGGGGATCAATGCGCACGATCAGCTCAAGGTTCTTTTCCGCAACGCGAGCCGACACCAGCGCCGCGACGTCCTCCACAGCTTCGGTCAGCCTGAAGGGCTCGTGGTCCAGCGTAAGCTGTCCGGCGTTGATCTTGGAGAAGTCGAGTATGTCGTTGATGATCGTCATCAACGCGTTGCCGGACTTGGTTATGACGTCCGTGAACGTCTTCTGGCGCGGCGTAAGTTCCGTTCTTGCCAACAATTCGGCCATGCCGAGGACGCCATTCATCGGCGTGCGTATCTCGTGGCTCATATTGGCCAGGAATTCAGATTTCGCCCGGTCTGCAGCCTCAGCCTGGAACAGCGCCTGGGCCGATTGCGCGAATGCTTGCCGGATGGCCTGCTCCATCGGATGGAAGAGCCAGTACGCGACGCCAGCCATCACGGCCATGAGCGCGATGGTCGCCCAGCCAAGCAGCTTGCCCGCCTGTCCCTCCGCGAGCCTGCGCTCCGCCTCGAACGCGCTCTGCGCCCGCGTCAGCATGGTTTGTGCAAAGAGTTCGTTCTGGTTCCGGATTTCCCGGTAGGTCGATTCCCCGACCGGCCCGCCCTCAGCGAACAGGATAAGGTTCTTGACCATGTCCCGGGCCGACCAGAACAGGTCGCCGTTGATGGCTGCCGACCGAAGGCTGCTGACCGTCGCGGCCGACAGGCGCTCCCGTATCGTCGCGACACGTCCGTCCAGTTTGGTAATCGCCCCGGTCAGCCTGTCGACATGGCCCTTCGCAGCGCTTGCCAGTTGTTCGCGCGTGGTCGCCTGCCCGTTGACGATGGCTAGGCCCGCGAATGCTTCGGCGCGCCGCAGGTCCTGCGAGAGGTTGGCAAAATCCACCGCAACCTGGTCGATCTCGTGCCGGAATGAATTGGCGCGATTCATCGCGAAGATGATAACGCCAAAGGTCACTGCGAGAATGATCAGGCCCGAAAGGTAACGGAGCCGTATCGAGCGGATAAAGGACGTCTGGCCGGTCAAGCGCATCACCCCAAACGTGCGCAGGAAGGAAAGTGCGATTAACCGGTATTTGAATTAAAATTTCGCGAATGGCGCCAAACGCTACGCCGGCCTTATCGCTGCCGCGTCGCAACAAAGCTTGCAGCCGAGACGAGCGTTGCGGCGGCCGGACCATATGGCTGCAGCAATTCTCGAGCCTGTGAAACCAAGCCGGACAGCTGCGCGCGAGCCCATTCGGGGCCGTGCATGGCGACGAGCGTAGCCTTCCCGGCGGCGGCGTCCTTGCCTGTCGCCTTGCCCAAAGTCGCAGGGTCGGAAGTTACGTCGAGCAGATCGTCGGCAAGCTGGAAGGCAAGCCCTATGGCCGACCCGAATTCCGAAAGCCTTTCCCGGTCAGCGGCGGATGCCCCGCTGACGATCGCGCCCGCCTCGCAGGCAAAGCGGATCAGCGCCCCAGTCTTCATCGCCTGCAACCTGATGATGCCGGCTTCGTCCGGTGGATTGCGCGCGGCCTCGAGGTCGAGCGCCTGCCCGCCCGCCATGCCTCCCGCGCCCGCAGCACGCGCCAGTGAAAGCACGAGCGCCGCACGTCTTTCGGCTGGCAATGACGTTTCCTCGTCCGCGATGATGTCAAAGGCAAATGTCAGCAGGCTATCCCCGGCAAGAATGGCCGTCGCTTCGTCAAACGCCTTGTGCACCGTCGGCTGGCCGCGACGCAGATCGTCATTGTCCATCGCCGGCAGGTCGTCATGGATCAGCGAATAGCAATGAACGCATTCCAGCGCAGCGCCCACGCGCAGCGCTGCCTGTTCATTGGCGCCAAAAAGCGATGCGCTCTCCAGAAGCAGGAAGGGCCGCAGCCGCTTGCCTCCGTTCAGGACACCATGGCGCATGGCCGACAGCAATTTTGCGGGCCGCGCGATCTCGCCCGGCTGAATTTTCGCGTCGAGCAGGCGGTCGAGCTCCTGCTCGACGACGAGCGCGCGTTGTGCCAGGCGGGTTTCGAAAGCTTCGACGGAGTTCATCAGGCGACCGTTTACGGCAAAGCCGCAAAGCGTCAAGCGGGTAACGAAAGCCCTGTGCCATGTTGCGTATCTGGATGGCCGACAGTATGCCAGAGGGACGTGCAGGGTGGATGCGTGACCGAAACGGATACTCAAACCGAAGGATCGGGCATGGCGTCAGGACGCGTCCGCCGGAAAGGGCGGTGGCTCCGTCGCGTTATCGTCGTGCTGGCAGTCCTCGTGCTGTTGCCCGTCGTGCTGACGATTGCCTACCTGCCGCCCTTCGTGCATCCCATATCCACGCCGATGATCAAGGACGTTGTCACCCTCCGGGGATATGACCGCCAATGGGTTCCGCTGAAGGATATCGCGCCGGTCCTTATGAATTCGGTGGTTATGTCGGAGGATGGCCAGTTCTGTGCGCACCATGGCGTGGATCTGGCCGAACTCAAGCTTGTCATCGACGACGCCATATCGGGTGAAAAGCCGCGTGGTGCCTCGACCATCACCATGCAGACGGTCAAGAACCTGTTTCTCTGGCACCGTCCTCTGGAAGCGGTCCGAAAGGTCGTCGAGCTCCCGCTCGCGGTCTATTTCGACCTCGCCATGCCCAAGCCGCGGATCATGGAGATCTATCTGAACATCGCCGAATGGGGACCGAATATCTATGGTATCGAGGCCGCCGCCCAACACTATTTCGGCCGCTCGGCGAAGAACCTGACTGCACGGCAGGCAGCCCTCCTGGCGGCCGCTCTGCCTAATCCGATCACGCGCAATCCCGCCAAGCCCGGCCCCGGCATGCGGCGCATTGCCAATATCATCGAGCGCAGGGCAGCCCGTGCCGGGGGCTATGTCGGCTGCCTGCAATAGGCGGCAGGAAAAAAATCGCGGCGGCACTGGTCAAAACGGCCGCTTGCGTGTATGGACACGCCACTTTCTCAAGCTATCGGCCTGTAGCGTGGCCCTTTCGCAAGGGTCGCCGGGGCTTTTACGGATTACTGGAGCACTTCCATGGCTGTGCCAAAAAGAAAAACTTCGCCGTCCAAGCGCGGCATGCGCCGTTCGGCCGATGCGCTGAAGGCCCCGACCTACATCGAGGACAAGAATTCAGGCGAAATGCGCCGTCCTCACCACATCGATCTCAAGACCGGCATGTACCGCGGTCGTCAGGTGCTGACGCCGAAGGAAAGCTGAGCACAAGACGGCTTTTCATGAATTGAAAGCCCGGCCTCGTGCCGGGTTTTTTGCGTTTTGCCCTATTGCCGCCCGCAAGCCCGGTCATTTGTCTCACGCCCTTGACGCAACGGCATGCGCCGTTCTGCTATGCAGGGGTTAACAGTGGGCAATTGGGGTAAATTCTCATGACAATGATCATGGTAAGACGCGTCCTATTCGGCGCCATCCTGGCCATTCCGGGCTTTGTTTCGATGCCGGCCATGGCGCAGCAATCCAGCCCGGTGACACCATCCATGCTGGAGCAGCTTACGATCGCCGACAAGCTCATCGCCTACGGCACCGAACGCAAGGATCCGATCCTTATTCTCGCTGCGGTGCAGCTTCGCGCAAACCTTGCCGATGGGGCAGCGCAGGCGGCCGCAGCGACCAGCACCGAGGATGCGCTGAAGCTGGCGTCCGAATATGCGGGTGCAAGCGCAGGCATCAAGCAGCTCATCGAAGAGATCCAGTCGACGGGATCGCGCGGCTGGGACAACAGCGGATATTGTTATTGTTTCGGCAGTTCATGTTCATGCGGGCACTGACCGCACGCGCCTGAGACACAAAGAAAAAGCGCCGCAAAATCGCGGCGCTTTTTTTGTTTTACGGACCCACAATGATCAGCCCTGCGGCTGTGGCTCCATGCCGCCTTCAGGTTCCTCGCCGCCCTTCTTGCGGCGACCGCCCTGTCCGGCTTTTGGCACCGTCGAGCCGCGGCTGGTCGGCGTATCGTCGCCGAGATCGCGGGCAGGCTTTTCACCTGCGATCAGCGCCTTGATCTCGTCACCCGACAGCGTTTCGTATTCGAGCAGCCCTTCGGCGATCGCCAGCCACTCGTCGCGATGGTCCTTGAGGATCCGGTGCGCCTCCTTGTAGGCGTCGTCGATCAGCTTTCGAACTTCGGTGTCGATGAGCCGCGCGGTTTCCTCAGACACGTTCTGCTGGCGCGCAACGGAGTGGCCCAGGAACACTTCCTCCTGGTTGTCTCCATAGGCGACGTGGCCGAGCTTTTCGGAGAAGCCCCAGCGGGTCACCATGGCACGCGCAAGCTTGGTTGCCTGGTCGATGTCCGACGACGCGCCAGACGTGATGTTCTCCTTGCCGAACTTGATCTCCTCGGCGACGCGCCCGCCCATCATGATGACCAGCCGCGACGTCATGTATTTGTAGCTCATCGAGTAGCGGTCGCCCTCGGGCAGCTGCATGACCATGCCAAGGGCGCGGCCACGCGGAATGATCGTCGCCTTGTGAAGCGGGTCGGCTGCCGGCACATGCAGAGCGGTGATGGCGTGGCCTGCCTCATGATAGGCAGTCAGCTCCTTTTCCGCCTGTGTCATGGCGTTGGAGCGACGCTCCGCGCCCATCATGATCTTGTCCTTGGCGTCCTCGAACTCAGCCATGGTGACGAGGCGCTTGTTACGCCGCGCGGCCATCAGGGCAGCCTCGTTGACGAGGTTCATCAGGTCCGCGCCGGAAAAGCCCGGCGTACCGCGCGCCATCACCTTGAGATCGACATTTGGAGCAAGCGGAACGTTGCGCACATGCACCTTGAGAATCTTCTCGCGGCCGATGACATCCGGGTTCGGGACGACGACCTGGCGGTCGAAGCGGCCCGGACGCAGAAGCGCGGGATCGAGCACGTCCGGACGGTTGGTCGCGGCAATCAGGATGACGCCTTCATTAGCCTCGAAGCCGTCCATCTCGACCAGCAACTGGTTCAGCGTCTGCTCGCGCTCGTCATTGCCTCCACCCAGGCCTGCGCCACGATGACGGCCGACCGCGTCGATCTCGTCGATGAAGATGATGCAGGGCGCATTCTTCTTCGCCTGCTCGAACATGTCCCGCACGCGGCTTGCGCCGACGCCGACGAACATTTCGACAAAGTCCGAACCCGAGATGGTGAAGAACGGAACATTGGCTTCGCCGGCAACGGCGCGCGCAGTCAGCGTCTTGCCGGTACCCGGAGGGCCAACCAGCAGCACGCCGCGCGGAATCTTGCCGCCGAGGCGCTGGAACTTCTGTGGATCGCGCAGGAACTCGACGATTTCCTCAAGGTCCTGCTTGGCCTCGTCCACGCCGGCGACGTCGGCGAAGGTCACGCGGCCATGCGCTTCCGTAAGCAGCTTGGCCTTCGACTTGCCGAAGCCCATCGCTCGCCCGGAGCCAGACTGCATCTGGCGCATGAAGAATATCCACACACCGAGAATCAGGATCATGGGCAGCCAGCCCAGAAGGATCGATACGATGCCACCCGAACCGTCTGTTTCCGGACGCGCGTTGATCGTCACGTTCTTTTCTTCAAGCCGCGTGACCAGCGAAGCGTCGCCGGGCGAATAGGTCTGGAAGCCTGTCGAATTGTCCGAATAGGTGCCGCTGATACGGTCACCCGAAATCGTCACCGACTTCACGCGTCCCGCATCGAGCTCCGTCAGGAACTCGGAATAGGCGATCTCGCGCGCGGTTCCACGCTGCTGCGGCGCCTGGAACAGGTTGAACAGGGCAATCAGCAGCACGGCGATGATCGCCCAGAGCGCCAGGTTACGGTAGTTGGGGTTCATCTAATGTCCTTCAGCGCCTCTAGGTGCGCCCGCCGGAGTGCATTTGTGTGACCCTAACATAGGGACCACGCCTTTTCTTGCCAAGCGTGACAGCCTGTCTCGGTTAAGCTTTACTCTCAATGTGTCCGTGGAAAGGCGGCGCGGGAACTTCCACGGCACCCAGAAGCCTTGCGATTGCTCTTGCGGGTTCCAGGTCGAAGGATGGCAGGTACCTCGCGAAAGGCGCCAGCAGGGGTACGGCTGCAAGCCCTGGACCAAGACGTGGCTGGCCGGCCGCGGCCTTGCGGAGCAGGCTTTCGGGAGCCAGACTCCCGCCATGTCCAGTGGCAATCCTTGAGCAATCCGGCGTCATTGATGTCAGGCGGTAACGCCCGTCCCATGTCGCTCCATCCGCGAACCCCTCTGACGCAGGCAAGTCGCGCGCTTCCCGCAAGACGAAGATGCCTGCCTTGCGTCTGTCCGCCAGCGCCCGTGACAGAACTGCGCGCATGGATTCTTCCCTTGAAAGCCGGTCGACAAGCGCCGCGGCGCGCTCCTGGTCGGGGAGATGCGTCGTGCCGCCCATGACGGCGAGCAACAGACGCAAGGCATAGACGACCGCCTGCTTCTCGGACAGGTCGAACATTTCCGCGTCAAGGCGTAACAGGCCGGGTGCAGGCAGCTGCGCAAAGCTGTCGATGATGCGCGCGGCCTTGGCCGCCACGTCTGCCCGCTGCATGGCCATCCGGCGAGCCTGCTCAAGGGCCGCGACGAAACCTGCGTCGCCAGCGCTGCCGGACATGGCCGCGCGCTGGCGAGGCCTTTCGAATCGCATGTCGATGTTGGTGGGATCGTCTACCCAGCCCACGCCGCGCAGTTGCAGGAACCCCCGCAAAGCGGCGCGGGGTGTTTCAAGCAGCGGGCGAGCAAACCAAACCTTGCCCTCGAACAGGGTCGCCGGCGCAATCCCTGCAAGCCCTCTTCCCGAAAGGTCGCCGCTGCTCCGTTCCTGCCGCATCAGCACGGTTTCGGCCTGGTCGTTTGCCGTGTGCCCGGTCAGCACAAGGTCTGTTCCCTCGTCCTGAGCGGCGCGCGACAGCAGCGCATGGCGTGCCTCGCGCGCTGCGGCCGGAATTCCGGTAGCGGGCTTTTCACCTGTCCATGTTTCAATGCGGTGCGCGATTCCGAGCCTCGCGCAGAGCCTCGCGACATCCTGTGCTTCGCTGTCGGATCCGGCTCGCAAGGCGTGGTCCACCGTCACGGCAACCAGCCGCGCGCCGGGAGCGACAGCGCTGATGTGATCTTTTGTCAGGAGCAGCAGGGCGGTTGAATCGCTGCCACCGGAAACGGCGGCGATCACGCTGCGCCGGGAGGCAATGTCGAGACGCGAGAGCTGCGTTGGAATATCTATGCCTTTAGGCGTGATGCCTGTCGGCCTGGTCAACACGCGGCGAGCGCCTGTTCCTGCTTGATGCGATCCTTGAGCGCTCCGGAGGCATCAGGATATTTCTTGCCGATTTCGGCGAATGTCGCACAGGCGACGTCACGCTGGTCGAGGCCTACGAGGGAAACGCCGAGCTTGAGCAGCATATCCGGGGCCTTCTTGGCCGACGGGTAGTTCTTGTTTGCCGCCAGAAAGACTTCCGCCGCCTCGCGATACTTCTTCTGGCCGAGCAGCGCCTCGCCGAGCCAGAAATTGGCGTCGGCCGCCTTCTGGTCCTGCGGGAAGCGCTCGATGTGATCCCGGAAGCCCTGTTCCGCGGTCCCGTAGTCCCCGGACAGGATGAATTCGTATGAGTTGCGGTAAAGCTCATCCGCATTGTCAGTGGAAGGCAGCGCGGCAACCTGCATATCGGCGGCTTCACCGGAGGCGGCTTCGTCGGGAATTGCCTGCCGCACAACCGTCTCGCCCCCACCGTTGCCTGCGACCACAGACTCTGTCGTCTGGTCTCCCACCGAGCCGCCGGTCACATTGCCCTGTTCGTCGAAGGTGATGGTGCCGAAGGTCTTCGGCGGCTCGCCGGTCCCGCCTGTGCCGGACTGCACGGCCGCGGGATCCCCGGTCCCGTTATCGACGAGGACCTCGGGCTCCATCGGTACGGATGCTGCATCATCTGCAGGCTCGGCGGGAGCAGGTGCGTTGGCCGTGGCCGACGCGACATTGCTGTCGGTCGGCGCGCCGGCGTCCGTCTTCTTCTCGAGTTCCTGGAAACGGAACTCGTTGTCTTCCTGCATCTTCCGGAGCTGCTCCTGCAACTGCAGGATCTGAAAGTTCAGCTCCTCGACAGTTCCGGAAAGCGCGCGCAACTGCTCTTCCATGGCGGTGATGCGGGGATCGCCGGCCTGTACCAGTTGCAAATTGCCGTCGGGCTGATCCTTGCTCCCAAACAGCTTCGGCAGCGAAATCTTCGGAAGCGAAAGGCCGCCCGCCGCAGCCAGGACCGTTGATGAGCCTGTGCGCTCGTCGGCCCCGGCGAGCGCACCGGATACAAGCAGGATTGCGAGCGTTCCGCTCAGTAGGGTTCGAAAATACATTGGCATCTCTACAAAGGAGGGATCTGCATTGCGCAAACGCGCATCTCGACATTTAATCCAAGTCGAGACTTCGGCCAAATTTTGATTTTTCCTACCCTAACGCGAAAAAGGCGGCCAGATCGGCCGCCTTTCCCGAATTATGTGGCTTTGCAGCCTCAATTCAAGCGATCAGCTTCCCGCGCCGCTCAGTGTCGTCACCGCACGGCGGTTCTGGGACCAGCAGGAGATGTCGTCGCAGACCGCGACGGGGCGCTCCTTGCCGTAGGAAATCGTCTTCATGCGGCTGGCGTTAACCCCGCGCGCCGCGAGGAAGTCTCGCGTTGCGGCGGCACGGCGAGCACCCAGCGCGATATTGTATTCGCGCGTTCCGCGTTCGTCGGCGTGTCCCTCGATCACGATTGCGTACTGGCGGTACTGGTTTAGCCACTGTGCCTGACGGGTCAGGATACCCTGCGCGTCGGCGCGGATCACCGAGCTGTCCGTGTCGAAGAAGATGCGGTCGCCGACATTGACGGTGAAATCCTTGGCCGAGCCGGGCGTTGCGGCCCCGCCGGCAAGGCCGAGGTCAGCGGCGTTGTTCGGAGTTTTCTTGTTGGCGCAGCCGGCAATGGCAAGCGTCAGGAACAACGCCACGATCAGCGGGTTGCGGGTCATTGCTGCGATGCCGCGCATGTCGGCCTCTCCTTCGCATTCGAGTGATTTCGTTGAGCAACCAGTAACCACATCGCGGTTAACCGGCGCTCAAGAAACGTGGTTAAATATTCTGACTGTCGCCCGTCCGCGCCCAGCCATCCCTTGATTTGCCAGTGTCCGTGTCGGCTTGGCGGAAATGCGGCACGAAGGCGGCGCTGCCGTGGCGATGCGACCCTTGGTTAAAGTTTTATCTATTCCAGGAGCGGCGACCAGGCAGGATCCGAACCGTAATTCTGTGTCGGAACGGGCTGCTCGTTGCGGCCGGTGAGGTCGATGGAATAGAGTTTGGGTCCACCGGAACCGGCGGCTTCCCGGAAGAACATGATGTAGCGCCCGTTCGGCGCCCATGTGGGCCCCTCCTGCTGGAAACCCGTCGAAAGGATGCGTTCACCCGAGCCGTCGATTCGCATCACGCCGATCTGGAATTCGCCGCCAGTCTGTTTCGTGAAGGCGATCAGGTCGCCACGCGGCGACCATACCGGAGTCGAATAGCTGCCGCCGCCAAAGGAGATGCGGGTCTGGCCGGAGCCGTCCGCGCCCATCACATAGATCTGCGGCTGTCCGCCGCGGTCGGACGTGAAGACGACACGGCTGCCATCGGGCGAATAGGAGGGCGATGTATCGATCGAATTCGAGTTTGTGAGGCGCGTGGTGGTGCGGCTCCTCAGGTCCATCGCGAAAATGTTGGAGTTTCCGTCCTCGCGCAGCAGGCTCATGATGACTTTTTGCCCATCAGGCGAGAAGCGCGGTGCAAAGGTCATTCCGGGAAAGTTGCCGACGAGTTCGCGCTGGCCCGTCTCGATCTGCAGCAGATAGACGCGCGGCTCGCCACCCTCATAGGACATGTAGGTGATTTCCTGGCGCGTAGGCGAAAAGCGTGGCGTCAGAACGATCGCCTTGCCGTTGGATAAATAGCGGACATTGGCGCCGTCCTGATCCATGATCGCCAGCCGCTTCACGCGCTGGTTTTTCGGGCCGGACTCGTCGATGTAGACGATGCGCGTATCGAAATAGCCTTTCTCGCCCGTGAGCCGTTCATAGATGGCGTCGGCGATGATGTGGGCGATGCGGCGCGCATTGGCCTTGTTGGCGAAGAACTGTTCGCCGAGCAACTGCTCGCCGGCAAACGTGTCCCACAGCCGGAACTCGGCGCGCAGCCGGCCGTCGGCTTCCTGCGTGACGCGTCCCGTCACAAGCGCCTGCGCGTTGATGACCTTCCAGTCCTCGAAGCGGGGGGCGGCGTCCGGATTGGATATCTTCTCGATGAACGCGCCCTTGTCGATCGGCGCGAACAGGCCCGAGCGCTGCAGGTCGGCGGCGATCACGCCGGTGATTTCCGCACCCAGCGCATCGCTGGACAGGAAGTCGGTGACGGCGATCGGCAATGGCTCGATATTGCCCTTGTTCACGTCGATCTCGACAAGCGCGTGCGCTGGCAGGACGGCAACCGCGTTGACGCCCAGCGTCAGAGCAGCAGCTGTCAGCATCGCCTGGAAGAATCGTTTCATGCGGCAGAACCTCTTTTGGCTAAAGTCCCTGGAACGCGAACTGGTCGGTCCTAGAACATTTCGCTTGGATCGAAATTGACGATGACGTCAGCCCATGCGTCGTATTTTTCCGCGGGCAAATTGTATGGCGCGCAGCGTGCGACCGCGCGACGGGCGGCTTCCGCAGCCGCTCGCTCGACGCCGCTGCTGCCGCCACCGCGTATGACCTCAGGGCTGCCTTCCAGCGCGCCCGACCGGTTCAGCTTGAACTGAACGGAGACGCGAAGATTCTCGGCATCGGCTGCGCCTGCGGGAATGTTCCAGCACCGCTGAACCTGCCCGCGCAGGGCATCCATCTCGCTTTGCGACAGCTTCTGTCCGCCGGTGGTGCGATCACCGCCGAGAGAGGCCGTCTGGGTCGACCGCTTGGCCCCGCCTCCAGAGGCCTTTTCCTTGTTCAGAAGGGCGGCGACCTCATCGGCGTCGAACTCCTTCTCTTCGCTCTTCGGCTTCGCCGCGGCTTCCTTTGCCGGCTTCTGGGTGTCCTTCTTCTCCGGAGCCTTGGCCGTCTGCGCCTGTGGCGGCTTCGGCTTTGCCTGCGGCGCGGGCGCTTCTGTCGGCAACTGGACCGCGTCGGCATTGGTCTCGGCCGCGGCGATCGTCTCCTTGACCGGATCAGGCATGACCTCCTGCTTCGGCTGGGGGTCGGGCGTCGTCTCGGTCGCCGGCACGGAAGCCGTCTTTGGTTCAGGCTCGACGACAGGATCCGGCTTCGGCGGGTCGATCGGCTTGGGCTCGGGCTGCGGTGCCGATTCCGGCATAGCTGCAGCCTCGACCTCCTTCTGGGTGACCTCGGGTGTCGCCTTCTTGTCGGTGTCGACCTTGTTCTCGCCGATCTTCTCGGCGTCCGGTATCGTCTCGGTCTTCTCGGTCGGCTTGGGAGAAGCCTTGTCCGCCATGGGCGCTTTCTTGTCGCCCTGCTGGATCTGCGTCAGTTGCTCTATGGGTATGATATCGACCGGCAACGACTCGACATCCATCACCTCGAACGGCTTCGGAGCCGACAGCGAGATCAGCCCGAAGCCGAGAACGGCCGCATGCAAGACAACGGATGTCGTAAGGCCAGTCTTCATGCGCGGACCACGATCCCTCCTGAAGCCTGCCTTGCTGGAAGCGCGCCTCTCATGCTCAGCCGTTGTCCTGTTCCTGAAGCGTCACCAGACCGATCTTCGTGTAGCCGGCGGCCTGGATGCGGGCCATGACCTGCATCACGATGCCGTAATTGGTCGTCTTGTCGCCCCGCACATAGATCCGCTCCTCGTAGCCGGTGGTCGCGATTGCCGCGAGCTTTGGCACCACCTCGTCGAGCGCGATCTCGGTCTCCTGCAGGTAGATCTGGCCGTTCTCGTTCACGGAGATGGTGATCGGCTGCGTCTCAGGATTCATGGCGTTGGCCTGCGTTTCGGGCAGGTCGATCGGCACGCCGACCGTCAGAAGCGGCGCCGCGACCATGAAGATGATCAGAAGCACCAGCATGACATCGACGAAGGGCGTCACGTTGATTTCGGAGATCAGGCCGTGCTTGCGGCCGCGCCTGCGATTTCCGCGTCCGCCGCCGCCCGAACTTCCTACTGCCATTCCCATCTATCAGCCCTCACGCCTTCTGCGAGACTTTTTCATCGATTTGCCGCGAGAGTATGGCGGAGAACTCGTCCGCGAAGCCCTCCATACGCAGCCCGATCTTGGAGGCGTCGGAGGAAAGCTTGTTGTATGCGATGACGGCGGGGATGGCGGCCAGCAGGCCAATGGCGGTTGCCAGCAGCGCTTCGGCGATGCCGGGCGCGACGACCGCCAGGTTGGTCGACTTCGATCCCGCGATCGCCTGGAACGACGTCATGATGCCCACCACGGTGCCGAACAGGCCGATGAAGGGCGCGGCCGAGCCGATCGTCGCGAGGAACCCCAGCCTTCCTTCAAGCCGTTCCATCTCGCGCGTCAGCGCCAGATCCATCGCCTTGTCGATGCGGGTCTGGAGCCCGAGCGGCGATTTTGCGCCCTTCTCAAAGCTCTTCTTCCATTCGCGCATTGCGGCGACGAAGATCGCGCCCATGCCGGTCGTCTTGCGGTCTGCGAGCGTCCGGTAAAGCTCCTCGAGGGACTGACCCGACCAGAATATCTGCTCGAAGCGGTTAAGCGCGCTGCGCATTCTGGCGTAGGCGATGACCTTGTCGATTACGATTGCCCAGGTCCAGACTGATGCCGCGAGCAGGCCTATCATCACGAGTTTGACGACCCATCCGGCCTGGGCAAAGAGGTGCCACAAGGACAGTTGAGCGCCGGGCTCGGCGAGGGGAAGAGTTTCCATAGTAAGAGGTCCTTAAAGAGTCCGGGCGTGGCTCGCGGCTGGCCCCTGGCGCATATATCCCGTCGATCCGTTTGCGCGATGCTTCCGGATGTGCCCCAAAATGCGCCAATGCCGGCCTTTTCAGGGCAAATCTTGGTAAAAGGAAGGCGCTTGGATTCCGTCCAATTCTAACCGCTTCCTTCATGAAGGGTTATGGTTAAGGAACGGTTAGGACAAGGGCACCGGCCTGCGTCAGGAGGCCTCAGTCCGTGCGGGCATGAAAGCCGCGATCCATTCGGCAGGAAAGCGTTTCGGCCTGCCGTTCGCATCGATGATCGCGGCCTCGACCTTCGCGCGTATAAGCGTCTCTCCACCCCGGCTGATCTGCTGCGCCATGAAGATGCGCGCACCTGATATCCGTTCGGTGCGCGTTTCCACGACGAGCACGTCGTCCATGCGTGCCGGCCGGACGAAATCGATCTCGATGCGTCGCACGATCCAGACGATATGTCCGCCCCGCATGCCTTCAAGCAGTTCGGTATGGCGCACCCCGGCGAGACGGAGGTAGTCGGAACGCCCGCGTTCGA
Source organism: Rhizobiaceae bacterium (assembly GCA_019635775.1). Classification (GTDB taxonomy): domain Bacteria; phylum Pseudomonadota; class Alphaproteobacteria; order Rhizobiales; family Rhizobiaceae; genus Mesorhizobium_K. Next base: position 45,352 of record JAHBYU010000014.1, read on the forward strand.
GGAATTCCAGGTAGCGTGCATGGTACACGACGCCGGAGAAATCCGTGTCTGCGTAGTAGACACGCGCCAGAAGGCGATGCCCTTCCGCGGTCAGCTCGCCCGAAAGGCCGCTTGCCAGCGCTTCCTCTTCGGTCACCTCAGTCGCCTTCCTGGAACAGGTTGATCTGCTGCTGGGCCAGGTCGTTCGGCACATCGAGGCCGAGATGTTTCCACGCCCTCGCCGTCATCACCCTGCCGCGCGGCGTCCGCTGGATGAAGCCCTGCTGGATAAGGTAAGGTTCAATGATATCCTCGATGGCGTCGCGCGGTTCCGACAATCCGGCCGCGATTGTCTCGATGCCGACAGGCCCGCCACCGAAATTATGTGCAATCATCGACAGATAGCGTCGGTCGAGCTGGTCGAGGCCGAGCGCATCGACCTCCAGCCTGAGCAGCGCCTCGTCCGCAACTTTCCTTGTGACGCTGTCGACGCCTGCGACGGACGCGAAGTCGCGCACGCGTCTAAGCAGGCGGCCTGCGATACGCGGCGTTCCGCGCGATCGCATCGCGATCTCGGTTGCCCCGTCTTCGCCAAGGGGCAGGCCGAGGATGCGCGCCCCACGCCTGACGATCTGTTCCAGTTCCTCGACGGAATAGAAGTTGAGGCGCACCGGAATGCCGAAACGGTCGCGCAGCGGATTGGTAAGAAGGCCAAGCCGCGTGGTTGCCGCGACAAGCGTGAACTTCGCAAGGTCGATCTTGACCGAGCGCGCCGCCGGACCCTCGCCGATGATCAGGTCGAGCTGGTAGTCCTCCATCGCCGGGTAGAGGATTTCCTCGACAGCCGGGTTGAGGCGGTGGATCTCGTCGATGAACAGGACATCGCGGTCCTCGAGGTTGGTCAGCAGCGCGGCAAGATCACCCGCCTTGGCGATCACCGGGCCGGAGGTCGAACGGAAATTGACGCCCAGTTCGCGCGCCATGATCTGCGCAAGCGTCGTCTTGCCCAAACCCGGAGGACCGACGAACAGAACATGGTCGAGCGCCTCGCCGCGATTCTTCGCCGCCTCGATGAAGATCTTCAGATTGGCGCGCGCCGCGGCCTGTCCGACGAAATCGTCCAGCGACTGGGGCCGGAGCGTCTGGTCCGCGTCCTCGCCGCGCGGCTCGGCGGAGATCAATCTGGAAGGCTCGTTCACGCCGCCCTCCTCGCATAGGCCATGCCCGGAGACAAGCACATGCTCACCGCGCCAGTTCCTTCAGCCCCAGCCTGATCAGTTTTGAGGAATCCGCGCCCTCGCCGGCGTTTTTCATTGCGGCTGCCACGGCATTGGCGGCGATGTCGCGCGAATAGCCGAGATTGACGAGCGCCGAGACGGCATCGGCGATAGGAGCGGGAGCCACACCCTCCCCGAGTTCCTGCTTCAGTCCGATGGTCCCGGACGCCGCCCCCGCGAAGGCCGGAGCCTTGTTCTTCAGTTCGGTCACGATCCGCTCGGCGACCTTCTTGCCGACCCCCGGCGCGCGGCTGACGGTGGCGATGTCGCGCAGCGCGATTGCGTTTGCGAGGTCGGCCGGTGCAAGCGTCGACAGCACGGCAAGCGCAACCTTGGCGCCGACCCCCTGTACGTTGTTCATCAGCAGGCGGAACCATTCGCGTTCCAGTGCCGATTCGAAGCCGTAGAGCCGGATCATGTCCTCGCGCACATAGGTCTCTATGAACAGGATAACAGCTTCGCCGGGATTCGGCAGATGCGCCAGTGTCCGGGACGAGCAGTATGCGACGTAGCCCACGCCATGCACGTCGATGGTGCAGTGGTCCTCGTCGATCTCGTCCAGCGTACCCCTGAGCTTGCCGATCATGCCCCCGCCTTCAACTCTGGTCCTTTAAGCGACGGCCCTTGCCAGCCGCGCTGCCGGGCTTTGCATGTGATGAACGTGGCAGATCGCGATCGCCAGCGCGTCTGCCGCGTGCTCGCTGTCGAAGGAAGCCTTCGGCATCAGCACCTTCACCATCATGTGTATCTGCTGCTTTTCGCCGTGGCCGACGCCGATCACGGCCTTCTTGACCGCGTTCGGCGCGTATTCCGCTACGTCGAGACCAGCCAGCGCGGGCACCAGCATGGCGATGCCGCGGGCCTGTCCAAGCTTGAGCGTCGCCACAGCGTCCTTGTTGACGAATGTCTGTTCGACGGCGGCCTCGTGCGGCGTCTGCCGAGCGACAACATCGACCAACCCGTCGTGAAGCTGCCGCAGCCTGACGGCAAGCGGTGCCTTGTCCTCGGACCTGACCGTGCCGGCGGCAACGAATCGCAGAGAATTGCCGCACGCCTCCACGACGCCCCAGCCGGTGCGTCTCAGTCCCGGATCAATCCCCATGATGCGAATCGCGTCAGCCATTGCGGAACTCTTACCTCTCCGCAACGGCGATGCCAGACAAATGTGAACAAAGCAGAAACAGAGAGGCTCTATCGCTGCCTTTTCAGGGGATATCGCCTTGGAGGGCGTCAGCCGCGCGCGAACGCCGTGTTCAGCAGGCTGATCTGGTCGGAAACCGGATTGGAGCTGCGCGCGCTGGAAAGATGCGTCACGGTGTTCTTGCCGTAGATCTCGTCGTCCATACGCCGCACGAGTGACTGCAGGCTGAGCGAGCGGTTGACGAGTTCCACGAAGGCCGGTGGCAGTTCGGCCCAGCCGGTGGCATCCGAATGCGCGGACGCGGTGTCCAGCCTTACCTTCGCCTTCTCGATGGCGACCTGGTCGCGGCTCATCTCTCCCGAATTGGCAGCGCGCTGCAGCAGGAGCCAGGATGCAATCTGCATCAGACGCGTCGTCAGCCGCATGGACTCGGCCGCATAGAGCGTGGCGGCCAGCCGCGACAGTTTCTTGGCTTCCACGCGCCCATCACCGTCGAGATACTCCGCGGCGTGTTCGACCAGCGTCATGCCTTCATCGTAAAGCGGCTTGAAGGATTGCGAGAACACGCGGCGCTCCGCGAGTTTGATCGTCTTGTTTTCGGTTGACGGCTCGCTCATTCCGTTAGCGCCCCTGCACTGCATTCCGCGGGTCTTTTCATCCGTTTGCCGGTCGTCTTGTACCCACCCCTCCAACCGGCGCAGCGAAAATGCGCCGTCATGCAAAGCAACGCAAGCGTATGTTTAATAAAAGGTTAATGAACGGGATTCGCCCCCGCATCCCAGGCTTCGGATTGGCGGGCAAAATACATAAAAAAAGAGCCGCAAGACCGCGGCTCTCAGGAGTTTAACAGGGAGGCGTCAAACGAAGTGGCTCCAGCCACTTGGTAAGAATCCAGATCACTGGATGGACACAGTAAACGCCTGTAAAGCTTAATTTCGGGTTAATGCCGGACTGGCAAACCGCGAAAAATTGTCTTCAACGGACGGCGCCTTGCTCGACCGGGACTTTCGCGGACGTCCGCCACAGCGCGGACAACGCGACGAACGCGAAGATGAAGGTTGCCGCGAAATAGCCGAGCGAGGCTACCCCCAGGACCGGTTCGATGGCCGGGTTTCCGCCATAGAGCACGAAGAGCCCGACGAACATGCCAACGGTGCTCACCGCAGCCAGCCAGAAGTGCACCTTGGCCAGAATCGAACGTCCTGCCACCGGAACCAGATGATAGAAGAATGCGAAGATCGCCGACATAAGCCAGCCAAGCACCATGATGTGGGCGTGGGTCGGCATCTGCGCGTGGTCATGCGACATTGCCATCGAAAGGCCAAGCATCATGCCAAGCAGCGAATAGATGATTGCGAGCGTAAAGAAGTTGCGTGCGGTGCCACTCATGGGTGTCCCCCCTCGGAATGTTGGTGCGGTGATGTTCCGCCTGTTTGAGACCGCCCAGTATCGGAACTATGTCGCCACGATGCAAATTCGATTCACGAAGGATACGAATGGCCGTCTGCTCAGGCTTTCCCGTAGCGCTGCCTCAGATGGTCGATGAAATACCGCGCCGACAGGCTTTCGCCGGTTGCACGCTCCATGAGTTCAGGCGTGGACCAGCGCGAACCCTGCGACCATATGTTGGCGCGCCGCCAGTCGTTCACGGCCTCGAAACGGCCCGCCGACAGATCGTCATCGGCGGTGGGATGCTCGCGCTTCAGGGCCGCCCATTGTTGCGCCGCCATCAGGGCGCCGAGGGTGTAGGACGGGAAATACCCGAATGCGCCGCCCGGCCAGTGCACGTCCTGCATAGGTCCGTCCGCGAAATTGCCCGCGGTTGAAAGCCCGAGATAGTCGCGCATCTTCGCGTCCCAGGCGTCCGGTATGTCGGCGGCTTCCAGCCGTCCGGACACCAGCTCCTGTTCAAGCTCATAGCGCAGGATGACATGCAGCGGGTAAGTCACCTCGTCGGCGTCGACGCGGATCAGCCCGCGCTCGACGTGGTGGACATGGGGCAGGATGTCGTCCAGCAGCCAGTCTTCGCCGAGATGCTTTTCTACCACCGGCAGCGCCCATTGCCAGAACGCCGGGTTGCGGCCGATCTGCTTTTCCACGAACAGGCTCTGGCTCTCATGCACCGCCATGCCCCGCGCCTTGCCGAGCGGCCAGTGCGACCATTCGGCCGGCAGGTTCTGCTCGTAGAGCGCGTGCCCGGTCTCGTGCAGGACGCCCATCAGCGCCGAGAGGAACTCGGTGCCGCGATAGCGCGTGGTTATCCGCACATCGGTGGGCACGCCGCCGCAGAACGGATGATGCGAGACGGACAGGCTTCCCCGGGTCAGGTCGAAGCCGACTGCCGCCATCATGGAAAGCCCCAGTTCCCGCTGCCGCTCGATGGGATAGTCGCCGGAGAGCGCCTTCAGAGGTTTTTTCGCCAGACGCTCCTCCTGAACGGCGAGCGCCTCGGGAACGAAGTCCTTCAGGAAGGTCTTGAGCTCTGAGAACACCGGATTGATGCCTGCGGCGCGGTTGCCAGGGTCGTACTGTTCCATCAGCGCGTCATACGGGTCGAGCCCGAGCCTCTCGGCGCGCATGGACGCCTCCTCGCGCACCAGCGCGACGACATTTTCCAGCGAAGGAAGGAAGGACGCCCAGTCGTTCTTCTCCCGGAGGTCGCGCCACAGCTGTTCGGAGCGCATGCGCGCAGTTGTCTGGCGTTCGACAAATTCGGAAGGCAGGCACGTCATGTTGGTGTACTGCCGGCGCAATTCGCGCAGCGCGGCCTGCTGGTCCTCGTTCAGCTCTTCCTCGCCGGCGGCCTCCAGCCAGTCCGCTATCTGCGGATCGGTCGCACGGGCATGCAGCATGCCCGCGAGCCCGGCCATGGCCTCGGCGCGCTTCTCGCCGCCGCCGACAGCCATATGGGTCGCCTCGTCGGCGCCGAGGATAGCCAGCGCATGTTCCAGCGCCTCGAGCCTGTGGCAGAGTTCGTCGAGCCTGTCGAAGGACATGGTCAGCGGGTCCGTTCTGTATTGAAGGTAAACCAGTAGACGTCTTCAGCGCCTGCAAACTGGTTGCGGCGAATCCAGGTTTCGGCAAGCGAGTCGTCGTTGAGCAGCGTCTGGCCGAGCGCGGCGTCGACATTGGTGTCCTGCCCAAGGTCGAAATCGACTGTAACGAAGAGGAACGGCTCGGAGTCGCGCGCCGCCTCCGGCTGTTCGGGACCCGTCCAGTAGGGCTCGCCGCCATCGCCTGTGGCGATACCGCTTGCGACGGCAAGCTCAGCGGCCACCAGGGCTGGTACGGGCGAGCCCGCTTCGTTGGTTCGCGAATAGGCCGTCGCGATGTTCACGCTCAACGGAGCCTCGCTCCACTCCCTCACCGTATCCAGGCTGCCGTCGAGCGACAGGCAGCCGCGCCCGGCGCAGTCGACAGACCCAGCCTCCTTCTCTGGAATCTCGCGGCGGGCAACCTCCAGGAGGGCTGCGCTCTGGCCCATCAGCGGCATGGTGACGATGCGCCACTCGACATGCGGCCCAACGCCGAATTCCTCTGGTCCCGCCGTATTCTCCTCGCCATAGTCCTGCGCCACCATGGTGCGGATCGCAGGCCCTAGATTATAACGCTCCACGGTTACGAAGGAGACTGGGGTGTCTTCCTGCTGCATCTGTCCATAGCGCACCATGTAGCGCGTTCGCACGAGAGGCGGCTCCATCGCATCGATGAGCAGCAGAGCCTTCTCCAGCGGACTGGCGGCGCCATCGGGACGCATGGCTCCCGTCTCTTTGAATTGACCGAGAAGCCTGGCATCCACTGCCTGCACATCCTGCCGCTCGAAGCCGTCCTCGTTCATGAAGACACCGATTGCGTCATCGACTTCATCCGCGTGCGACGGCAGGGAAAAAGCGCAAAGTGTCGCAAGGGTCCAAGCGAAAACCGGACGTTTCATGATGTCTCCTGCTGTGATGTTCCGCCGCGCCGTGGGCAATGGGCCACCGCCTGAACCGGCACTGCTAATGTCAGCGTTCGGTCAGCTTGAGTTCGATACGGCGGTTGGCCGCGCGCGCGGCATCCGTGTCGGTGGCGTCCAACGGCTGGTATTCGCCGAAACCCGCCGCAACCAGCCGGTTGGCCGGCACGCCGTTGGCGATCAGGTATTTGACGACCGAGGTCGCGCGCGCCGTCGAAAGCTCCCAGTTGTCCGTCCAGCGACGATTGCCCGAGACGGGGATGTTGTCGGTATGTCCGTCGACGCGCAGCACCCAGTTGATCTCCGGCGGAATCTCGCGCTGCAACTCTATGATGGCGTCGGCGAGTTTCTTCATTTCCACCTGTCCGGCCGGATTGATGATGTCAGAGCCAGACGGGAACAGCACTTCCGACTGGAAGACGAAGCGGTCGCCGACAATACGGATGTTCTCGCGGTCGGAGAGGATTTCACGCAGGCGTCCGAAGAAGTCGGAGCGATAGCGGTTCAGCTCCTGCACACGCTGCGCCAGCGCGACATTCAGCCGGCGGCCCAGATCGGCGATCTTGGTGTTGGATTCGCGGTCGCGCGCTTCCGACACCTCCAGCGCATCTTCCAGCGCAGCGATCTGCTTGCGCAACGCGGCGATCTGCTGGTTGAGCAGTTCGACCTGGCTCAGCGCGCGCTGGCTGATCTGCCTCTGGTCGTCGAGCTGGCCCGTCAGTTCGCCGATGCGCACATTTGCGGCCGAATCCGCGCCGGCGCCCTGGTCGAGCAGTTGCTGCAGGCGGGAGCGCTCGCTCTCCGCGGCCGAGAGGGAGGCCTGCAGGTTGACGATGGAATCCTGTGCGTCCTGCGTGTTGCCCTGCTCGAGCGCCAGAAGCTGCGTCAGCTCGTTGATCTGCGAGTTCAGCCGCGCCAGCACCTCGTCGCGACCGCTGATCTCGCGGCTGAGCAGGAACTGCGCCAGCACGAAGACCGACAGCAGGAACATGATGGCCAGCAGCAGCGTCGACAGCGCGTCGACGAAGCCCGGCCAGTAATCGATATGGCGGGGGGTCCGCCTCGCTTTTGCAAGCGCCATGACGCGACCCTAGTTCGGTTCCCGGTTTTTCAACGTGTCGGCGAGGCGCTCCAGAGTGCGGCGCATGGCCTTCTGCTCTTCCGACTGGGCCTCGACCCAGTCGCGCATGATCTGCTGTTCGGAACGCATGTTCTTTACGAGGCCTGATATGCCGTCGGCGAGATTGGCCATCGCGGTCGCTACGCGCGGGCTGGATCCGCCGCTTTCCTGCAAGCCGCGCAGGCGTTCGGAAAGCGCCCGGATCTCGTCCGACGTCTCGCCCTTCCCGCCACCGACCGAGACGATGTCGGAGGAAAGATCCGTCACCGAGGAAAGCCAGTTCTCCAGCTCCGTGTAGAACCGGGTCTGCGCGCGGCCGGCCTGCAGGTCGAGGAAACCCAGCACCAGTGAGCCGGCGAGGCCGAAGAGCGAGGACGAGAATGCCGTGCCCATGCCGGCAAGCGGCGCTGATAGGCCTGCCTTCAGCGCATCGAGCACCGAACTGGTGCCGCCTGAACCGGGATCGAGCGACTGGATCGTCTCGCCGATCGAACCGATCGTCGCCAGCAAGCCCCAGAAGGTGCCGAGCAGACCCAGGAACACCAGAAGGCCGATCAGATAGCGAGAGATGTCTCGGCTTTCGTCGAGGCGCGTGGCAATCGAATCGAGCATCGACCGCATCGAACTGGTCGAGAGCGCCATCGAAGAGGAGCGCGAAAGCAGCGCCTTCATCGGGGCGAGCAGGACGGGATCGGTGACTTCGGAGCCCGCGCGGAAAGAGTTCACCCAGCGTACTTCGCGGAACAGGCGCACCGTCTGCTGGAAGCTCAGCAGGATGCCCACGACCAGAACGCCGAGGATCAGGCCGTTAAGGCCGGGATTGGTGGCGAAGGCCGCCGAAATCTGTCGCGCCAGGATTGCTGCGATGAAGGCGACGATCGCCAGGAAGATCAGCATGGACAGAACGAAAACCTGCGGGCTCGAAAGCCTGTAGGGATCGTAGTCCATGACGTCCGACGAGCCCGTCAGGCCCAAACTCCTCAATATACCCATTCTCGCCCCGATTCCGTTCCCGGCGATGCAATGGCCGCGACTCTAAGCGGAATTATGACGAAATGGAAAGACTTGACGCAGCGTCGGGCCACGCCGTTCAAAACCGCGCGACGACGAGACAGTCGATGACGGCGGCGCAGTGCAGTCCGGCCCCTGTCACGACAAAGCCGTGCCAGAGCGCATTCTGGAATCGCAGTCGCTGCCAAACGAAGAACACGACGCCCGCCGAATAGACGATGCCGCCGGCGAGGATCAGCGCGACCGTGGCGGCGGGAAGCGACTCAAGCAGCGGTCTGGCGACCACGACGCCGCTCCAGCCGATCGCGAGATAGAAGACGATCGCGAGCCTGTCGAAGCGTCCCGGCAGCAAAAGCTTGATCGCCATGCCGGCCAGCGCGGCACACCACACAACCGCGATCATGACGGGCGCTCCCTCGTCGAGCTGTGCAAGGAAGGGCGTGTAGGTGCCTGCGATCAGGAGATAGATCGCCGCATGGTCGAAACGGCGCAGCACCCATTTGGCCGGCGTGAGCGGCCACATATTGTAGGCCAGCGAGATCGACAGGACGGTGAGCAGCGCAACGACATAGAAGACCGCAGCCGCATATTCGCCCGGACCGGCATGGAAAACGGCGAGCGACAGCAGGGCCGAGCCGGCCGCTATCGCAAGAATGATCCCGACCGCGTGCACGATGCCGTCCGCGATCAGTTCCGCGCGGGTATAGTGAAAACGCCCGTGGAAGGGCAGGTCTGAGAATTTGGTCATGGGCCGGTCTACCAGCCCCATGTGACCGTTCTTTGTGCGAAATGGCAATCCCGGCGCGATGACGCAGCCGGCGCCGCTCAGCGCAGCGGCTTCTTCAGTGTCTTCAGGAGGGCCTTCTGGATGGCCTCGTTGCCGACGACGATCGAGCCCTTGTCGAACATCTCCTGCCCGCCGTCCATGTCGGTGCAGAAGCCGCCCGCCTCGCGGATGAGGAGCAGACCGGCGGCGATGTCCCACGGCGAAAGCGCCGGCTCCCAGAAGCCGTCCATGCGTCCTGCCGCGACATAGGCGAGGTCTAGCGCGGCCGAGCCGAGGCGGCGAATTCCGGCAACCTCGCCCATCACATTGCGCAGCTCGACCAGGAAGTTGCCGTGATGGCCGCGCCCGAGATGCGGGACGCCGGTGCCGATCACCGCGTCGGAGAGTTTGGTTCGGCCGGACACGCGCAGCCGGCGGTCGTTGAGGAAGGCCCCGCCACCGCGTTCGGCGGTATAGAGCTCGTCCATCGCCGGATTGTAGATGACGCCCGCGACAAGCTGTCCCTGCCGTTCCAGCGCGATCGATATCGAGAAGATCGGTATGCCGTGAAGGAAGTTCGTGGTGCCGTCCAGCGGATCGACGATCCAGCGGTGCTGGTCGTCCTCGCCGGGCACGGCGCCGCGTTCCTCCATCAGGAATGCGTATCCCGGCCGGGCGCGGGCAAGTTCGCTATGGATGATTTCCTCGGCCTTGCGGTCGGCCTGGCTGACATAGTCGCCGGGGCCCTTCAGCGAGACCTGCAGGTTCTGTACCTCGCCGAAATCGCGCGACAGCGAGCGGCCGGCCTTCATTGCGGCCTGAACCATGACGTTGAGAAGTGCTGATCGTGCCATATGTCTGCTGCCGATATCAGTCCGCGCGGCGGACGTAGGTGAGTTCGTTGGTATCCACGATGACCCGCTCGCCGGACGAGATGAAGGGCGGCACGAGGATGCGGATGCCGTTTTCGAGCACGGCCGGCTTGTAGGAGGACGCCGCCGTCTGGCCCTTGACCACCGGGTCGGCCTCGGTGATGGCGAGCGTCACCTGGTCGGGCAGGGCAACGCCGATCGGCTTCTCGCCATAGAGGCGCACGGTCACCATCATGCCGTCCTGCAGGAAGGCCGCGCGGTCGCCGACGAAATCCTTGGCAAGTTCAAGCTGCTCGTAGCTTTCGGTGTCCATGAAGACGAGCTGGTCGCCCTGTTCGTAGAGGTAGGAGAAGTCCTTGAGGTCGAGCCGTGTCTCGTCAACCTTCTCGTCCGAGCGGAAACGCTCGTTCAGCTTGGTGCCCGTGACGAGGTTCTTCAGTTCGACCTGATTGTACGCCCCGCCCTTGCCGGGCTTGACCGTGTTGGTTTTCACAGCCACCCAGAGCCCGCCCTGATGTTCGATGACGGTGCCGGGACGGATTTCGTTGCCGTTGATCTTGGCCATGCCGGAGCTTTCGGAAGGAGATCTGCGGCGGACAGGTTTGAGCGGCCCGCCGCGCTTTTGCGCTTCCATGACCACAAAATACCGGCAGAGGCAAGCCGCGCGCCCCAGATTGGGCGGGTCGGCAGCCTATCGGAGCCGGTTGGCGCGTTCGAGCGCCTTCTTCATCTCGTCCTCGGTGAGACCGCGCAGGAAATCCTCCATCACAGGATCGACGAGACCCCGGCGGCGGGCAAGGAAATACCAGGCAGCGGCGTCGGTTGCGTTCGGCTCGGTGCCGATGCCGCCCATGTAAAGCTTGGCCAGCCGGTTCTGCGCGGCGACGTTTCCGCCATCGGCTGCGCGCTTCATCCAGCCGAACCCTGCGGCAAGGTCGCGCGGTCCGCCGCGGCCCTCGACCAGCCAGGTGCCCAGGTCGACCTGCGCGGTATCGAAGTTCTGCCGCGCCGCAAGCGTCAGCCAGCGGCGCGCCTCGGCCTCGTCCTTCGCCTTCCCTCCCGAGCCGTTGGCGTAGATCTGCGACATCGCATATTGCGCGTCTGCCAGGCCCGCTTCCGCCGCACGTTGATAATAGGAGACGGCCTTTGCCATGCCGGCCTCGCCACGCTCGTGCTGCACCAGCAACTGCGCAAAATTGAACTGCGCCAGCCGGTTGCCAGCCTCGGCTGCCGCCTGCATGAGGGCATAGGCCTGCTTTGGATCCTTTTTGGCAAAGCGACCGTCGATCAGCATCAGCGCGTATTGGAACTGCGCTTCCGGTACCCCCTGCTCGGCTGCGAGCTGGTACCATTTGGCCGCTTCCGCCTCGTCACGCTTGACCCCCAGTCCGCGCGACAGGATTTCGGCGACGAGCGCCTGCGCCGCGGCATCGCCAGCTTCTGCGCGCGGTCGGGCAAGATTGAGCGCCGTCATGTAGAGGCCGCGCTGGAAGGCGCCATAGGCAGCATCGGCAGGCGGCCCGCCAAACCTTTCCTGATCGACTCCCGTCGAATCCGCATCCTGCGTTGCGCCAGTCGTTTCCTCGGCCGGCTTCGCCTCGTCCTCGGCGCGCGCAGGCAAGGCTGCTGCCACCGCGAGAAAGATCGCCAGGAAACGCCAGATCGCCTTCATTCCACCGGCTCGAAACGCGGAGCACTTGCATCCAGCATGGCGTTGGCGCGCGCCACGGCCGCCTTGGGATCGACGCCTTCGCCGAAGACGGCAGACGAAAGAGCGACGAAATCGGCGCCAGTCGCGGCAACCGTCTCGACGGAGGTCAGGTCGGAGCCTGCCATCACGATGCCGGGTATTTCAACCATCTCGGCCCACCAGCCACCCAGCGAAAGGTTGCGCTGGTGCGCCTCCGGCTGGTTGTCGTAGCCAAACTTGCCGAAGAACATGTAGTCGGGCCGTTCCTCGCCGAGATCCAGCGCGTCGTCGCGGCTTTTCACGCCGCCTGCGCCGACCGCCATCTTTGGCTGGAAGTTCCTGATCGCTTCGGCAAGTTCGGCCTTGCCGCCGTCGATATGGATGCCATCGGCCTTGACCCGGCCGGCGATGCGGGTGTCGTCCACGATGATCGCGGCGATGCCGGCTTCCTGCGCGATCGGCACGATCTTCTCCGCAAAGGCCTGATAGGAAGCCTCGTCCATCCCGTTGGGGGGAAGCATGATTGAGGCGATGTCGCCGCCTTCTGTCGCCAGTCGGAAACGCGCGGCGAAGTCTTCCGCATCCACGCCGGCTGGCGCGATCAGGACAATTCGGCAACGGTTTGGCGTCGTATCGGTCATCGGCGATTCCGGGCTATGAGGGGCAAGTTTGGTTGGAATGCGGCATAGACGAGCGCAGGACGCTTGAACAGGTCGCCAAACTCATCGTTGCGCGCATAATGCGGTCGCTTTGCCGTCCGTTTCGGGGTAAGCCGGGCGCAAATCCGCCGCATCCCTCCTCATGAATGCACTTCTCACAGATCCCTGGTTCTACGCTGCAGCCGTTCCGGCCGTCATTCTCGTCGGTCTGTCTAAGGGCGGATTTGGCGGCGCGGTGGGCTTTGTCGGCGTGCCGCTCATGGCGCTGGTCATGAGCCCGGTGCAGGCGGCCGCGATCCTGCTGCCGATCCTCTGCCTGATGGACATCGTCTCGGTATGGACCTGGCGCGGCGTTTACGACCGCGGCGTCCTGCGTTCCATGATGCCCGGCGCCATGCTCGGCATCGGCGCCGGCTGGCTGACCGCGGCAATGGTCACGGCGGGCATGGTGCGTCTTATCGTCGGCGTCGTTGCCTTTGTTTTCGTCGCGCGCTGGATCTACCAGCAATTGCGCCACGGCAGCGGCCATCGCGTTGCCCGCAACAGGCTCGCCGCCGCTTTCTGGGGAACCGTTTCCGGCTTCACCAGCTTCGTCGCCCATGTCGGCGGACCGCCCTTTCAGGTCTACGCGCTGCCGCTCAGGCTGGATCCGAAGGTGCTCAGCGGCACCGCGGCGATCTTCTTCGCCATCACCAACGCCGTGAAGCTGGTGCCCTATTTCATGCTCGGGCAGTTCGATTCGACCAATCTCGCAGCCTCCGCCGTCCTCATGCCGATCGCCCCACTGGCGACACTGGCCGGGGCATGGCTTGTCAGGCGCATGCGCCCGGAAATCTTCTATCCCTTCACCTATTGTACAGTTGCGGTCATAGCAGTGAAGCTGATCTATGATGGCGTGCTGGACGTGCTGTACTGACAGCGGATATTGACGGGCAACAGACGTCCCTTGGGGGAGAGCGTGATGACCAACCCTTACGAACAGGACCTCGACAGGCAGCCGGCGAATTTCCAGCCGTTGACGCCGCTCACCTATCTGGAGCGCACGGCAAAGACCTACCCGGACCACACCGCGATCATTCACGGCTCCAGCCGCACCAGCTATGCGCAGTTCTGGCGACGTTCCCTGCAGCTCGCCTCGGCGCTTGCGCAGCGCGGCATCGGAAAGGGCGACACGGTCACGGTCATGCTTTCCAACACGCCCCCCATGCTTGAGGCGCATTTCGGCGTGCCCATGGTCAAGGCCGTGCTGCACTCGCTGAACACTCGGCTCGACGCAGCCATCATCGCCTTCCAGCTGGACCATGCGGAAACCAGGATATTGATCGTCGACCGCGAGTTTTCGGGCGTCATGCGCGAGGCGCTCGCACTCGCCAGGGTCAAGCCGCTCGTCATCGATTTCGACGACCCGGAATATCCCGACGATGCGCCTTACCCCAAGGGCGAGCGCATTGGCACCATCGACTACGAGGATTTCGTTGCGACAGGCGATCCGGACTTTGCGTGGTCGATGCCCGACGACGAATGGGATTCGCTGTCGCTGAACTACACGTCGGGAACCACCGGCAACCCGAAGGGCGTGGTCTACCACCATCGCGGCGCGGCGCTGATGGCCTACGCCAACACGATACATGCCGGCATGGCAAAGCACGCGGTCTATCTCTGGACGCTGCCGATGTTCCATTGCAACGGCTGGTGCTTCCCCTGGACGCTGGCCGTCCACGCAGGCACGCATGTTTGCCTGCGCTGGGTACGGCCAAAGCCTATCTACGACGCCATCGCCGACCATGGCGTGACGCATCTTTGCGGCGCACCGATCGTCATGTCCGTGCTCATCAATGCGCGGCCGGAGGAAAAGCGTGACTTTCCCCAGACCGTCACCTTCAACACGGCGGCTGCCCCGCCGCCCGAGGCAGTGCTCGCGGGCATGGCCGACGCAGGCTTTGTCGTCACCCATCTCTATGGCCTGACGGAGACCTACGGGCCGGCCGTCGTCAACGAATGGCACAATTCCTGGGACGCGCTGGACAGGGATGCGCGCACGACGAGGAAGGCAAGGCAGGGGGTTCGTTATGCTCCCCTCGAGGGCCTGACCGTGATGGACCCCGAAACGATGACCGAAACGCCGGCCGACGGCCAGACGATCGGCGAGGTGATGTTCCGCGGCAACATCGTCATGAAGGGCTATCTCAAAAACAGGAAGGCCACCGACGAGGCCTTCGCGGGCGGCTGGTTCCACTCGGGCGACCTCGGCGTGATGCACCCCGACGGCTATATCCAGCTCAAGGACCGCTCCAAGGACATCATCATTTCGGGCGGCGAGAACATCTCGTCCATCGAGGTCGAGGACGCGCTCTACAAGCACAAGGCCGTCGCCTCCTGCGGCGTCGTCGCACGGCAGGACGACAAGTGGGGCGAGGTCCCCGTCGCCTATGTCGAACTGAAGCCCGGCGCGAGCGCGACCGAGGAGGAGATCATCGCGCATTGTCGCGCCCTGCTTGCGCGCTTCAAGGTGCCCAAGACCGTGATCTTCGCCGAAATCCCCAAGACGTCGACCGGCAAGATCCAGAAATTCAAGCTGCGCGACCTTGCCAGACAGGGTTAGCGTGCGTTCGTTACAAGCAATGACTAGGCTATGCAGTAGCCTCCATCGACCGGCAGGACGGCCCCGGTGACATAGCTTGCCTGATCGGAGAGCAGGAAAGCGACGACGTCGGCCACGTCGGCGGGCTTGCCCCAGCGCTTCATGGGAAGCCGGGCCATGATCGCGGCGCTTCGTTCCGGGTTGTGCAGGGCGCCGACCGACAGCCTTGTCTCGATCCAGCCCGGCGCGACGGCGTTCACCCGTATACCTTCGTCTGCAAAGGCAACGGCATGCGAGCGGGTAAGCTGCACGATCGCACCCTTGCTCGACGCATAGGCCGGGTTGCGGCCCGAACCGAAAAAGCTCCACATCGAGGCGACATTGACCACCGCGCCCTGCGCCAACGCGAGTGCCTGCCGCAGCGCCATTGTAACGATATGCGCCGAAGCCAGGTTGACGTCGATGACCTTTCGAAATCCGGGCGCGGAGAACTCGCGGCCTTCATGCAGGATCATGCCCGCGCAATTCACCAGCGCGGACACTGTGTGAAAGTGCTGGGCGAAGTCGCTGACCGCGTCCTCGTCGGTGACGTCGAGCTTCGTGAACGCCATTTCCTTTGGCCAGCTTTCGTCCCGGTCGAGGCCGCAGCACATCACACGATGGGCGCCGGCTAGCTTTTCGGCGCAGGCGCGGCCTATTCCCGTGCCGCCGCCCGTCACGATCGCTACCCTTTCCACGCTTCGTCTCCGCTCTGTTCACGCCGCGCTGCGTTCTGTTTTGACATCGTTGATCACATATCCGATTTTTCGGCTGATGATGAGGACTGCGCGGATCAGCAGCGTCACTTTTATGCCTTCTTCGGTGTTTTTGACTTGGCCGGACTATAACATTGGGGAATGTTCGGCTATTCGACAAACGACGTGCTGACGGGGCCCTGACAATCCTGAAAGAGAATGCGTGGTGGAAGTTGACGGCATGGTGAGCCGGCGATGCGTTTTTTTCATCGGAGGCTACGACCCGAAATCGCCGGAAGCCTTTTTCGGGCGGCTTGACCGGGAAATGCGCCGCTACGAGTCGACGTGGAACGTCACGGCCAAAATCACCGGCATCGCCAATCCCGCCAAGGATGTCGGTGTAGCGACGGTTGAGGCCGCTGGCGACGGTTGGCAGGCGGTCACGGAATTTCATTTCCTCGGGCTCGATTCGATCGTCACGAAGGACGCGGCCCGGCCTCTGCCGGTGCGGATCGGCCGATATCTCGCGGCTTTCCTGGATTACTGGCTGAGTGGCACCGCCTTCGCGATCTTTTCGCGCAGCTGGCGTTTCGGCCTCTATTTCCTTTATCCGTTTGTCGCAGCGCTGCTGTTCTACCTCGTCGCATGGGTCGTGGCGCGCCTTGTGATCAATCTTGCGGGCATCGAAATTCCGGGATTGTCGTGGCTGATCGCGCTGCTGGCGCTGTTTCCCTTGCTGGCCACGCTCGGCAAGCGATGGTTCGTTCCTCATCTGATGGATTTGTGGTCCTTTTCGCTTGAGTATCTGCGCGGCCGCAGGCCCGCCGCAGGCGCTCTGCTCGACCGCTATGCGGACATGGCCTGCAAGGCCGCCGCAGCGCATCCGTTCGACGAAATACTCTTCATCGGCCATAGCACCGGTGGCGGACTGATCCTCGATCTTGTGGCGAGAACCCTGAACGCGGATCCCACATTTGCCCAGAGGGCTGCAAGCGTCAGCCTTCTGACGCTCGGATCGACGGCCCTGAAGTTCGGTCTGCACCCGGCGGCGAAGGATTTCAGGCAGAAGGTCCAGCGCATCGTCGACAATCCATCCGTGAAATGGAGCGAATTCCAGTGCATGGTGGATGTGGTCAATTTCTACGGAACAAACCCTGTCCTCGAAATGGATTTGCGGCCACGCGATTCCGAGAACCCGTCCGCCTTTCCCGTCGTTGATAGGGTTCACTTGCGCGACATGCTGGATGCGACGGGTTACAAGCGAATAAAGAGACGATTCTTTCGCATCCACTATCAGTTCATCATGGCAAATACGCGCAGGTACTACTACGACTTCTTCAGCATCTGTTTCGGGCCGCGTACCCTCTCCGAGGTCGCAAACCCCGCCTACGCGACGGGCAAGGCCGGCAGATGACAGAGACTGTTGCCGCAATTGTCTGGACGGCGGGCCTCGTCGCCTGGTTCGTCATACGCCTTCCCTATCAGCGTAGGGCGCGCAAGATCGGTATCGCCGCGCAACAAAGGACACCGGCTGATCGCGCAGCGCTCGCCGCTGCCGGGTTCGGTCTTTCCGTTCTGCCGGCATTCTACCTGCTCACGGGCATTCCCGCCTTTGCCGACTACCCCTTCCGGCCGTGGATGGGGTGGTGCGGGCTTGTCGTCGAAATCCTGTTCCTGGCCCTGTTCTACGCCAGCCATCGCCAGCTGGGACGAAACTGGTCCGTCACGCTCGAAATTCGCGACGGACATCGGCTGGTCACAGACGGCCTCTACCGTTATGTTCGCCACCCGATGTATTCTTCCTTCTGGCTGTGGGCGATCGCGCAGGCGCTGCTGATTCCCAACTGGGTTGCAGGTCTGGCGGGGCTGGTCGGGATAGGGGTACTTTTTTTTGTTCGCGTACGCGCGGAAGAAGCGATGATGCTGGCGTTCTTCGGTGACGAGTATCGCAGCTATGCGGCAAGGACTGGTCGGGTCATCCCGCGAGTCTTCTAACGCAACAGTCTCAGGCTCAGCTAAACTCCCAGGAAAATCGATGCAGATGTTTGCCCGAAACAGTCATGCTGATCGAACGAACGGTCAGGTTGCCTTGCTCCGCGTCTGTGCGGTGTTTCTTGCGATCCTTCTTGCACCGCTCCAGGCGCATGCGGGGCCGATGGCTGACGATGTCTATATCCTGCGCGGCGGCTTCGGTGTCTTCTCCACCGGCCTCGACGGTCTCAGAAAGCAATTGAAGGAAAACGGGGTCAACGCTTCCCTCGTCAGCTATCAGAGCTGGCGCAGGGTCGCACGAACCATCGCGGAAAATCAGGGCAAGTATGGCCGCAGGCCTGTTGTTATCATCGGGCATTCCCTCGGCGGGAACAACGCGGTGCTGGCAGCCAACGAGCTGAAGAAAAAGGGCATACAGGTCGACCTGATCGTCAGCTTCGCATCGACAGCGCCAATGACGGTACCGTCCAACGTCCGCAACGTCCTGAATTTCTACTTCAAGTCCGGCGGTTGGGGCGGTTTTTTCACGGGCGCGTCAGATTTCCGCGGTTCCCTCAACAATGTGGATTTATCGAACCAGACGGGTTTGAATCACTTCAACGTTGACGACGATCCGGGCGTTCGCAACGAGGTCGTAAGGGCCGTATCGCGATATTTCAGTCCGACAGCCCGCAGCCAGTAGCACCGTCAGCGCAGTCTCAGGCCTTGAGAAGCAGGTGCTCGCGCTCCCAGGCGGTCACCACATTGTCGAACGCCTCCATCTCGCGATCCTTCACGCGAAGGAAGATGCGCAGGAACTCCTCTCCGAGCAGCGTTCGTGCCGGCTCGCAAGCCCGCAGCCGGTCGAGTGCATGCGGCAGGGAGAGCGGCAACGTGCTCTGCGCCAGATAGACGTTGCCAAGCGCCTCGGGCCTGCGCCCCAGCCTTTCCTCGATGCCGAGATAGCCCGCCAGAAGCGTCGCGGCGATGGCCAGGTACGGGTTCGCGTCCGCTCCCGGAAGGCGGTTCTCCACCCGACGGGCGGACGGGTCCGCCTTTGGCACACGTAACCCGCAGGACCGGTTGTCGTGCGACCATTCTACATTGGCCGGCGCGCTGAGGTTAGGACGCATGCGTCGATAGGAATTCACATGCGGCGCTAGCAGCGGCATGATCTGCGGCAGATAGTGCTGCAGGCCGCCCATGAAGTGATGGAACAACGGCGTGTCCTTGCCATCTTCTCCGGCAAAGACATTGGTCCCGCCGAAGTCGACAAGCGACACATGCAGGTGCATCGCGCTGCCAGCATGGTCCTCCATCGGTTTGGCCATGAAGGTGATGTTCATGCCCTGGTCCACCGCTGCCCTGCGTGCGATACGCTTGAACACCACCACCTGGTCGGCGAGTTCGATCGGGTCGCCATGCAACAGGTTGACCTCGAGCTGCGCCGACCCCGTTTCATGGCTGAGCGCATCGAGCGCCACGCGCGCGACGGCGCAGTCCGCATAGATCCGTCGCATCACCAGGTCGAACTGCTCCAGCGCCTCCATATCGTAGGGGTTCTGCTCGTTTTCGCGGCGTCCATTCGCCGTGACCGGCGCAACCACCGCATCGCGCGGGTCCGGGTTTGGGGCTGTGACGTAGAATTCAAGTTCCGGCGCGACGACCGCCTTCCAGCCCTTTCGAGCGTAGAGCGCAAGCACCTCTCGCAACAGAACGCGCGGCAGCGCGGGCCATGCGGCATCTTCCGGATAGCATGCATCGGCCAGCACCAGCGCGCGCTTCGGCCCGTCGCCTGGAAGAATGCGCAATGTTGCGGCATCGGGCATCAGGCGCATGTCCGGATCGCCATAGGCGAACCCTTCGTCGACAGAGCCGGAATAGCGCCCGTCGGCACACACGAGCATCACGCTTGTCGGCAGGTAGAGCGGAGATCCCTCAAGCGCCTTGAGGAACTTGGCGACGGGAAGCATTTTCCCGCGTGGCACGCCGTTCATGTCCGGAACGACGCACTCCACCTCTTCTATGCCGTGCTTCTCGATCCAGTCGGCCGCGTCACCCATGCATGATAACCGGAACGTCAGACATGCTTGCGTCCTCCCGCCTTGCGGAACCAGTCGTCGGGGTAAGGATACCACCAGTCCTGCACGACAGGCTTGTGGTCGATGATCACCATCTTCGTCCTGCGGAAGGCGTCAAGCCCCTGCCGACCCAGTTCACGCCCGATTCCCGATGCCTTCCAGCCGCCGAAGGGTAGCGCGTCGTTGTCGATCAGCGGGTTGTTGACCCACACCATGCCCGCCTCAAGCCGCTCCGACGCTTCCATCGCCTCGGCGAGGTCCGTCGTGAAGATGGACGCTCCGAGCCCGAACGGGCTGTCATTGGCGAGCCTGATCGCCTCGTCGAAATCCTTGACACGGCAGATCGCGGCGACCGGACCGAAGCACTCTTCGCGGCAGATCGCCATATCGGGCGTCACGCCGGTCAGGATCGTCGGCTCGTAGAACCAGCCTGTGTTGTGCGCGGGCGGAACACGCCCGCCCGTCACCGCCTTCGCGCCATGCGCGACGGCGTCGTCAACCAGACGCATGACCTTGGCGCGCGCCGCTTCACTGACCAGAGGGCCGATCTCTGTCTCGTCCATGCCGTTGCCGATGCGCAGGGCACGCGTTTTCTCCGCAAAGAGTTCGACGAACCGGTCATGCACGGAATCGACCACGAAGAAGCGTTCGGCGGAGGTGCAGACCTGCCCCGAAAGATGGAACGCCGCGGTCACGCTGCCGGCTGCCGCGACCTCCAGCGGCGCATGGGCCGAAACGATCAGCGGATCGCTGCCGCCGGCCTCGATCACGCAGGGCTTGGTTCGCTCTGCGCAGGCCACCGCAACGCGTCGCCCGGCCGCCACCGAGCCCGTGAACGCCACGGCGTGCGTGCGATCCGACTCCACCAGCGCCTTGCCGGTCGCCGCGCCGCCTGGAAGACAGGACACCAGCCCCTCCGGCAACGAGCGGAACACGGTCATGTAATCCAGCGTGGACAACGTCGTCGCCTCCGCCGGCTTGATGATGCAGGCATTTCCGGCAGCCAGAGAGGCGGCGACCGTCCAGCACATCAGCAGGATCGGGAAGTTGTACGGCATGATGTGCACCGACACGCCGTAGGGCTCGTAGCGCGCATACTGGAACGAACCCGCCTGCGTCGTGCCGGCGATCTTTCCGGCCTCGTCGCGCGCCATCTCCGCGTAGTAGCGGAAGATCGGCGCACAGTTGGCGATCTCGCCTATCGCTTCGGGATAGGGCTTGCCCATCTCGCGAACCATCAGTTCCGCGCAGCGCGTGAAGTCCGCCGCCTCTATCGCGCCGGCGACCGCGTGGAGATGCTTCGCGCGCGTCTTCGCGTCGAGCGCCTTCCATGCCTTTTGTGCGTTCTGCGCAGCCGTCAGCGCCGCGTCGATCTCGGCCGGCGTCGCCTCGGCAATCGTGCCTGCCGTTTCCAGCGTCGCGGGATCGATGACCGGCCGCACGGGCCCTCCCATGTCACGATAGGCGGGGTTGATGAAGTAGACGGGACGATCGGGCGAGAACGCGTTCATGGACCTGCCCATCACCGGATCATGTAGACCTTCTTGATCGTCTCATGCACGGTGCAGACGCCCTTCCAGTCCTGCGGGAAGAAGGCCGCCGTATCCGGCACAATCTCGATGACCTCGCCGCTCTCGTGCACATAGGTGCAGCGCCCCTCCAGGAAGTGACAGAACTCGTCGCGCGTCACATGGCATTCCCACTTGCCTGGCGTGCAGACCCAAAGTCCGCATTCCGAACGTCCCTCCGGCCCCTTGTGGATTACCCGGCCGGACGTGCGGGATTCGCCCTCGATCATGGTCGGGATCACGCCCCAGTCCACGAGGTCGGTCTGTTCGAGTGGCTTCCTCATCAGCGGTGTTGTCGTCATTGTCTTTTCCTTTGTCGCCGGCCCATCCTCTGCCAGCATGTAAACATTGCGCATCGTCTCGTGGACGGTGCATTCCCCAGTCCAGCCGGCTGGGAACATCACCGCCGTCCCGGCCTCCACCTCGATCGTCTCGCCGCCGTCTTCCCGATAGGTCGCCCGCCCGGAAACGAAATGGCAAAGTTCGTCGCGCGGGATCGAAAGCCGCCAGCGTCCTTCCGTGCAGACCCAGATGCCAACCTCCGGCCGGTTGTCCGGTCCCTTGTGGACGAGCCTGCCCGACGATCGCGAAACGCCCTCGATTGCATCCGCCTGGACGCCCCAGTCGACCAGGTCGGTGCGCGTCGATGCCTCATGGAGATGCGGCGCGGATGACGTCACAGCAGCTTTTCCAGGAGGTCCGCAGCCTTTTCGGGTCCGTTCTGCGCCTGCATGTGCTTCGACGTCGCTGCAAGTTTCGACTGGATCGCCGGGTCACCGATGCAGGCGTCGAGTTTCGCGATCAGTTCGTCGTCCGTCCAGTCGTAGCGCGGCATCTTGAAGCCGTGGCCGGTCTCCTGCACGCGCGTCGCGTTGTCGTGACCGTCCCACACATAGGGCATGATGATCGCCGGCTTGCCGAAGAACAGGCATTCGGTGAACGAGTTGTTGCCACCGTGATGGATGACCGCGTCGACCTGCGGGATCACCGAAGGCTGCGGGAACCAGCTTTCGATGACGACATTGCCCGGAACGTCGGAATACTGATCCTTGTAGCCGCCGACATTGACCAGCGCCCGGTAGCGCGACTTGCCGATCGTCGCGATGATGCGCTTCAAAAGATCCGTGTCGCCCGCGCCGAGCGAGCCGAACGACACATAGACCAGCGGCCCGTCATCGTTCTTCGCGAAGGTCGGCACTTCGTAGGCCGCCTCCTTGCGCACGCATCCCTCCAGATACTGGAAGCGCTTCGGGTCGAGCGGCACGTTGCGCTTGAACTTCACGCTCTCCGGATAAAGCAGCAGGTTGAGATGCGGCGACGCCTCGAAGAACTGCCCGACCGGATAGGGTTCCTCGCCGGTCGACTTAAGGAATTCGTTGAAGTCGTCATGGATCGGCTTGATCACTTCGTTGAAGCGGTCGCGATAGGCCTTGTGGCAGGCATGGTCGTTCTCGCCACAGCCCGAGAGATGCGGCGGAATGCCCTCGTCCTCTATCTCGTTTTCCGAGCAGGAGATGATGCGCACCCACGGCACGCCATACTGCTTGATCGCCGGAAACAGGATCACGTTGTCGACGCAGATGACGTCCGGCTTTATCCGCGCAAGCACGCCCGGCAGGTCCTTCTCAGCCCATTTCGCGCTGTCCACGATCGCCGTCCAGCAATCCTTCACGTAGTTGTCGATCTGGTCATAGGGTGACTTGGCGAAGTTCGGGATATGGCCGTTGATGAAGTCCTCCCAGAATTTCGCCATCACCTCAGGCGGCATCGGCTCGGACAGGTTCACCGGATGCGCCTCGAAGCCGTAGCCCTGATAGACCTCGACGAAGCCGGGATCGGAGAGGAATACGGCCTTGTGTCCGCGCGCCTGCACGGCCTGCGCGATGCCGACCGAATTCAGCGCCGGCCCGTAGGCGGCCTCCGGGAAGAATGCGATGGTCTTGGCTGTCATGTCTGCCTCCGGTCTCAATTCCTGAAGATGCGCGTGTCAGTCGCCGACCATCCGAGCTCCACCGGATCGCCGACGGCTAGTGGCCTGCGATCCGCCGTATCGGCGGTGATGCGGACGAGAAATGGTTTGTCGGCTAAAGGGGTCCGGACATGGAGCTGCAGGTCGAGGCCATGATAGGCAAGCGCCTCGATCCGGCCGGTCGTCCGGTTGGCGGTCTCTTCATCCGGGAACAGCACGATGCGTTCGGGCCGGATTGCGGCGAGCGCTGCCGCTCCCTGCTCCATGCCTTCCGGCAGCGCACCTGCGATGATCGACCCATCGCGCACAGCAACGCCCTGTCCCGCGATCATGCCAGCCGCGAAGTTCATCACGCCGATGAAGCCAGCGACGAAAGCGTCGGCCGGATGCTCGTATACCGCATGCGGCGTGTCGCATTGCAGCAGGCGTCCATCCCGGAGGACCGCCATGCGGTCCGCCATGACCAGCGCCTCCTCCTGGTCGTGCGTCACGACGATGAAGGTGATGCCAACCTCGTGCTGCAGGCGCTTCAGCTCGATCTGCATGTCGCCGCGCAGCTTCTTGTCGAGCGCACCGAGCGGCTCGTCCAGCAGCAGCACGCGCGGCCGTTTGATCAGTGCGCGCGCTAGCGCCACGCGCTGCTTCTGGCCGCCGGAAAGCTGATCCGGCTTGCGCTCGGCGAGCCCACCCAGCTGCGTCGTCGCCAGCATGTCGTCCACGCGCTTCCGGATTTCGGCGGAGGGCCTTCCTTCCATTTCGAGCCCGTAGGCGATGTTGGCGCGCACGCTCATATGGGGAAACAGCGCGTAGGACTGGAACATCAGATTCACCGGCCTGCGGTTCGGCGGCACGCGCGAAACGTCCGCGCCGTCGAGCAGGATGCGCCCGCCGGTTGGTGTCTCGAAGCCGGCGAGCATCCGAAGCAGCGTGGTCTTGCCGCAGCCGGAGGGCCCGAGCAGCGCGAAGAACTCGTTCTCGCGGATCGACAGCGACACACCGTCGACGGCAGTCAGCGTCCCGAACCTCTTGCTCACCTGATCTATCTCGAGCACCGGACGGCTCATTGCCCGACCATCCCCTTGTTGAGCCTTTGCGAGATCGCGAGCGCGATGACGCTCACCGCCATGACCAGCGTTGCCAAAGCGTTGATCTCGGGCGTGATGCCGAAACGGATCATCGAATAGATCTGCATCGGCAGCGTGGTGGAGGCGCGCCCCGCGCCCGCTGTGAAGAAGGCGATGATGAACTCGTCCACCGACAGCGTGAAGGCCAGCAGCGCACCGGCCACCACAGCGGGCAGGATCACCGGCAGCGTCACCCGCCGGAAGGTCGTGAACCCCGAAGCGCCCAGATCCGCCGACGCCTCGGTGATCGACCAGTCGAAGCTCTTCAGCCGCGCGCGCACCACCGCGCAGACGAAGGCGAGGTTGAAGACGACATGCGCCAGCACGATCGTGTGCAGCCCCATCGTCACGTTGAGCATCGAGAAGAAGGAAAGCAGCGCCACGGCCAGCACGATGTCGGGGATGATCATCGGCGCGAACACCAGCGCTTCGAGCACCGTTCCCTTGCGTCGTCTCGTCTCGACGCCGATCGCCAAGAGCGTGCCGAGCAGCGTCGCGATGATTGTCGACGCCACGGCGACGATCAGCGTGTTGAGCGCGGCATGCAGGATGTCTCGGTTGGAGGCCAGCGAGACGTACCACTTGGTCGAGAAGCCCGACCAGACCGTCGGCAGTCCTCCGGCGTTGAACGACAGCGCCACCAGCACCGCGATCGGAACATAGAGAAAGGCGAAGACGAGCACGAGGACGGTGGTGCCGCTGCGCCGCGCGGCTGCGGAGCGTTCGGCCATCAGGCGTCCTCCCTGACTGGCGCACTGCGCGTCGACGCCCGATCCGACGCATAGCCTTGCACGAGCAGCAACAGCATCATGATGGCGATCAGGGCTGCCGCCAGCGCTGCGCCGAATGGCCAGTCATTGGCGGTCAGGAACTGGTCGTAGACGAGGTTGCCGATCATCTGGAAGCGCCCGCCGCCGAGCAGCGCGGGGGTGACGAAATTGCCGATCGAGAGCACGAACACGAACACCGCCCCTGCCGCGATGCCCGGCATCGTCAGCGGCAGGATGATGCGCCGGAAGGTGGTGAAGGCCGAGCCGCCGAGATCGCGGGAGGCTTCCGCAAGCTCCGGGTTCAGGCGCGACAGTGGTGCGTAGCAGGCGAGGATGACGAAGGGCAGATAGTTATAGACCAGCCCCGCGATCACCGCGCCCTCGGTATAGAGCATGGAGGGGGGCTCGCCCGTGTAGCCGAACCACCGCAGCATTTGGGTGACCAGTCCTTCTCGGTTGAGCAGCACGATCCAGGCATAGGTTCGGATCAGGTAGTTGGACCAGAAGGGCAGCACGGCGAAGAACAGCAGCACCGGCTGCAGCGAACGGCGGCACGATGCAATGGCGTAGGCAGCCGCATAGCCGATGACAACGGCGATCAGCGTCGCCGTGCCGGCGATGCGCGCCGAGTTCAGGAAGATGCCCGCATAGAGCGGATCGACAACCTTCGCGAAATTCTCGAGCGTGAAGGTGTAGTCGACCCCGCCATAGATGCCGCGCTGGAAGAACGCCAGCGCCAGCACCAGCCCGCACGGCACGACCATGAGGCCGATGAGCCAGGCCAGCGCCGGCATCATCAGAAGGGTGGGACGGGAGGTCGTCAATCTAAGGTTCCCGTCCCGCGACCACGCAGATTACTGCGCCGCCTTGATCTCGCTGACGATGCGCGAATATTCACGCTGCGCCTCGCCGACATCGCGAAGGACTTCGTATTTGGTAAGTTCGTCCACCGGCATCGCCATGTTCGGATAGGTCGTCGACAGCTCGGCTGGCAGACTGTCCATCGCCGCCTTGTTCGGCACCTTGTAAAGGATGTTTTCCGCGGCCCAGGCGTGGTTCTTGGCGTCCAGCATGAAGTTGATGAATTCGAAGGCCGCGTCCTTGTTCTCGGACGCCTTCAGAACAACCATGGTGTCAAGCCAGAGGTCGGAGCCTTCCTTCGGGATCACATACTTGATGTCGGCGTTTTCACCGATGCCGTAGTTGCACCAGCCGTCCCATGCCTGCACGAGAACCGCTTCGCCGGAAACCAGCTTCGAATAGAAGGTCGTGTCGTCATAGGCGAGTAGCGTCTTCTTGGCGTCGATCAGCGTGTTCTTCACCTGCTCCATCTTGGCCGGATCGGTCTCGTTGACGGAGAAGCCGTCGGCAAGCTGGCCGGCCGCCAGCAACCAGCGGTCGGTTGCCAGCATCGTCGTCTTGCCCTTCACGTCGTCGGACGGCTTGAGGAGGTCATTCCAGGAGGTCGGCTCTGCCTTGAGCAGGTCGGAACGGTAGCAAAGGCCCGTCGTACCCCAGGTGTAGGGGACCGAGAAGGTGTTGCCCGGATCGTATGCGAGCTTCGTCGCTTCGGGATAGAGGTTTGCAAGGTTGGGTATCTTGGAGGCGTCGATCGTCTCCGCCAGTCCCATCTTGTTCAGCACTTCCGCGAAAGGCGAAGACACGAAGACCACGTCATAGCCCTTGCCGCCAGAGGCGATGAGCTTGCCCATGATCTCTTCGTTGGTCGCGTGCTTGACGACCTCACCCGTATTGCCCGTCGCCGCCTTGAAGGCTTCCATGGCGTCTGGCGCCATGTAGCCGTCCCAGTTGGAGATGACGAGATTGGCAGCACTTGCGGTTGACGCCAGTGCGGCAAGCGTCAGGCCCAGCAGGATTGCAGGTGCGGCGCGGCGGCTGTTCGTGTTCTTCATGGCAGACTCCCATTGTCGCGTTGTAAGTGTCGCGGTGTCGCAGTTCAGGCGCATCCGCGGTTGTTTGTCCGTCGCAGCGCCATTTACGTTCCCCGGCTTTTTTGCCGAATTTTGCCAACAGTATTATTGAAACAAAAAAAACGTCAATCCATAATCGCGACGGCATATGAAAGCTCTCCATGCAGACAGTTCGCAAAAGGCCCCGCTCAAACCACCTGGATCTTGCCCAGCGCATCCTTGAGGCCGTTCGGCGTGGCGGATTTCGCTCCGGGGACCGCCTGCCCGAGCAGCAGATCGCGACGCTGTGCAGCGTTTCGCGCACGCCGGTTCGCGCTGCGCTCCAGCTTCTGGCCGATCAGGGAGTCGTTCATCGGGAAAAGACGTCAGGCTTCACGCTCGCCGTCGATCCGTCCGGCGCAACCGGCGCTGTGTCCGAACTGCCTCCTGCGGAGGAAAGCCGGCTTGCCGAATCCATCCTGCGCGACCGCGCGGCCCGCAGGCTTGACGACACTGTAACAGCGTCGGCCCTCTCGCGGCGATATCAGACCGACAAGAGGACGGTACTAAAGTCACTAAAAATACTGGAGGCGGAAAACTGGATCGAAAAAGCCCCCGGTCAGTCATGGTTGTTCCAGGCCGCCCAGGATGGTCCCGAGGCAGCCGCCGAGAGCTACGACTTCCGCCTGATGCTGGAGCCGGCGGCCTTGACGGCTCCGGGCTTCAAGGCGGACGAGGCGCAGGCCACGGCGTTGCGTCTCGGCATGGAGGCACTTCTGGCTTCGCCGGAATCAGGCTTCGACGTGCGCGAATTCCAGCGGCTCGACATGGCCTTCCATGCCATGATCGCGCAGGGCGCGGCCAACCGCTTCGTCGGCCAGAGCCTGGAGGATCATCTCCGGCTCCGTCGCCTGCCGGGAATGCTTCACGGCGTCAACGTCTTCCGCTTGAAACAGTCCACCCGCGAGCACCTCGCCATCCTCGACCAGATCGAGGCAGGCCAGTTCGAGGCGGCGGCGGATCTCATGCGGCTGCACCTGCGGCTTTCGCGCAGCCAACGGCCGCAGGCGGCGAGCCGGGGGGCGCCCGTGCTTCCGGCAACGGCGCAGGCCATCCGGGGCCGGCGCTGATGGCGCGCGCAGCCCCCACCATCGCCCTGTTTCCCGAAGCAAGTTTCGGCGCGGCGCTCAACTGCGTGGGCATAGCGCAAATGCTTCGCGATCGGGGAGCCCGCCCGGTCTTCATCTGCCATCCCGGCTTCACGGGGCTCTTTGCCGACTACGGTTTCGCGGAACATCACCTGCCGGCAGCCGGCGGGTCGAAGGCCGACACCTGGCAGGATTTCGTGCGGCGCCATCTGCCCCACTTCAACCTTTCGCCCGCCGAACAGCTCGACACCTATGTCGCGCCGACATGGCAGGCGATCGTCGATACGGCGATCGACGCCGAGGAGGGCCTTGGCGACCTGCTTGCGAGGCTCAAGCCCGACGCCGTCGTCCTCGACAACGTGATCATGTTCCCCGCGCTCGCAAACTCCGGCATCCCCTGGGTCAGGGTCGTCTCCTGCGCGGAGACGGAACTGCCCGACCCTGACGTGCCGCCTTACCTTTCCGGTCTCGCTGCCGACGACCCGTCGCGCGCATCCTTCGAGGCGCACTATCTGCAGGCGGTCGCCCCGGCGCATCAGCGCTTCAACCGCTTCCGGACCGAATGCGGCCTGCCGTCTCTTCCTGCCGGCGAATTCCTCGAGCCGTCGCCTTGGCTGAACCTGTTGCTTACGCCCGCCATCGTGAAGCGCGAGCGCGCAAATCCGCTCGACCCGGAAAAATTCGTCTATCTCGAAGGTTGCGTGCGCAGCGAAGGCCCGTTCGATCCTCCCGAATTCCCGTCTGGAGAAGGTCCGCTGGTCTATCTCGGTTTCGGCAGTCTCGGTGCGAGCGACGTCGACCTCATCGAGCGCATGCTCTCCGTTTTCGCGACGTTCCCGGCGCGCTTCGTCGTCAATGTCGGCGGCTTCCGCGAAGCTTATCGCGCGGTGCCGGACAATGTGTATCTCGATGGCTGGTTTCCTCAGCCTTCGGTCGTCGCGCAATGCGATCTGTTCATCCATCACGGCGGCAACAACAGTTTCTGCGAGGCCCTTCATTTCGGCGTGCCGTCGCTGATCATGCCCTATTGCTGGGATGGCCACGACAACGCTCAACGCGCCGTGGAAGCAGGCGTCGGGTTGCGGCTGGACCGCTCCTCGTGGAAGCCCGGCCAACTGGTCTCCACAATGAAAAGCCTGCTTGACGACGACGCGATGCGTCAAAGGCTTCGCGCCAACGCGGCAAGGATGGCGCAGACGCCGGGAACGGCGCGCGCCGCCGATTGCGTCCTCGCGCTGCTCTCCCGCTGAGGCGCCAAACGAAAAATGCTGCACTGCGGCATAATCCTCTATACCGCTGCCGCAATTGTGTTACGATCAGGCTTCGACGGACGGAGGCAAGCATGAGCGACGACAAGCAGGATCGCATTCGCCAACGCGCGCACGCCATCTGGGAAGGCCTGGGACGGCCCGAAGGACAGGATCGCGAGCATTGGGCCCAGGCCACCAGGGAAATCGAGGCGGAAGATTCGGCGAAGAAGAAGCCCGCCGGCAAAGCCGCTCCCAAGGCGAAGGCTGCGGCCGCCAAGGCTCCATTGGCGAAGAAGCCTGCCGGCAAGGCCAAATCGGCAAAATAGGCGCTATCGCTTCAGCGGCCTTGCCGCCTTGAAGAAGTCCGCCCAGTGGTCGGGGCCTTTCAGCGCCTTCTCGAGCGCTGGCGATCCGATCGCGAAGTCGGCGGGCCCTACTCCGTCGCGCAACATGTCGAACGTCACCGGCACCGCGACCGTCGCCTTCGGCTTGGCGCGTGAAGACCAGGGCGCGACCGCCGTCGATCCGCGTCCATTGCGCAGATAATCGACGAAGATACGGCCCGTCCGCGCCTTCTTGGAAAGCACAGACGTATAGCGGCCTGGGTCGGACTGTTGCATCGCCTTGGCGAAATCATGCGCGAAGGTCTTCACCGTGTCCCAGTCTTCCTTGGGCTTCAGCGGGACGACGACATGGAAGCCCTTGCCGCCGGTCGTCTTCACGAAGGCCGGCAGGCCGAGCTGGTCGAGCCTGTCCTTCACGTCCAGCGTCGCAGCGCGAACGTCCTTCACGCCAAGCCCTTCGTCCGGATCGAGGTCGAAGATGATCTGGTCCGGCGTCTCGATGGCGTCGAGCGTCGAGCCCCATACATGCACCTCGACGACGCCGAACTGCACAAGGGCGGCCAGCCCGTCGAAGCTATTGATCGACAGAACTTCCCCTCCGTCGTGCGGATCGCGGGTCCGGATGATCGCCTCGTGCATGCCCTTCGACGCATGCTTCTGGAAGAAGCGCTCTCCGTCGATCCCGTCCGGCGCACGCACCAGGCTGAGCGGCCGGTCGACCACGAAGCGCTCCATGTGCGGCCACGCCTTCTCGTAATAGTCGAGCAGGCCTTGCTTGCTCAGCCCGGCCTCCGGCCACAGCAGCTTGTCGGGACTGGTCAGGGTCACGGACATGGCCTTGCTCCGTTTCGCAGGGGACTTGGGGGCAGCACGCATCCGGCGCGATGGCGCTTTGGCAGCGCGTTTGGCAACGGCCTCGCCAGCCTCGTCGTCAGCGTCAGCTGGCGCCGGCGTTTCCGCTACCACCTCGTTTGCCGGCTTGTCGTCGCGCAGTCCCTGGAACGAGGCCTGCCTGAGCACTCCGTCGTGGGTCCAGCTTCTGAACTCTACCTCGGCGACCAGTTCCGGCTTCACCCACACCACTTCGCGGTCCTTCGCCGCCTCACCCGAAACGGCTGCCTTCTTCGCCCGGATCTTGTCGAGCCGCGCCTTCAGATCGTGCAACACTGCGCCGGAAAACCCGGTGCCCACCCGGCCGCCATAGCGCAGCTTTCCATCCCTGTAGTACGCCACCGCAAGCGAGCGCAGCCCGCGGCCCGCCGCCGTCGAGGGCACATAGCCCACAATCACGAACTCCTGCCTCAGCGTGCATTTGGTCTTGACCCAATCGCGGCTGCGCCCGCTTTCATAGGGCGCGTCGGCCCGCTTGGAGATGACGCCCTCAAGCTCCATCTTGCAGACATGCGCGAGAAGGGTCCGGCCCGGCTCCGTGAAATCCTCGCTGTAGTGAAGCGGCGACTTGGCGCTCGGCCTTCCGATCAGCTTGCGCAGTCTGGCCTTTCGCTCCGAAAGGGGCTCGCCGCGCAGATCTCTTCCGTCGAGCCACGGCAGGTCGAAGGCGTAATAGAGCATGCCCCCGGTCCGGCCTGCGGACAACGCTTCCTGCAGCGCCGAGAACGAGGCCACGCCCTTTTCGGAAAGCACGACGATCTCGCCATCGAGAATGGCGTCGCGGCAATCGAGCCTGGCAAGGCTTTCCGCGATCGGTAGACCGAACTTTGTCGTCCAGTCGAGGCCCTTGCGCGTAAAGAGCTTAAGGTCGTCCTCGCTGACATGCGCCTGGATCCGGTATCCGTCGAACTTTATTTCGTGCAGCCATTCATCTCCTTCGGGCGGGCTGGAGCGCAGCGTCGCAAGTTCGGGCTCGATGAAACCCGGCTTGGGCATGCGCTTCCCGCGCGCCGCATTATCTTTTTTCGCAGCGGTCCCGTTCTTGCTCTCTGCCTTGCGGGGCGGCGGCTTGCCTTCCTTGACGTCCTCCACCGTTCGGCCGGACTTCACCGAGCGGGGTTCTTCCTCAAGGATGTCCGTTCCGCCCGGACGCGCAAAGGCGTCTTCAGCCTTGATCAGCAGCCAGTTGTCACGCTTCTCGCCCGGTTTCGGCTTCAGGCGCACGAGGTCCCACAGCCCGCGCAGCTTTTCACCCTCAAGCTCGAAGCGCAGGTGCCCCTTCTTCAGGCCCCATTCGGGATCGAATTCCGGCACCCACTTGCCTTCATCCCAGACGATCACAGTGCCCGCGCCGTAGCCTTCTGGAATGATCCCCTCGAAATTCCGATAGTCCAGGGGGTGATCCTCGACATGGACGGCCAGCCGCTTGTCAGCAGGATCGAGGCTCGGGCCGCGCGTCACCGCCCAGCTCCACAGCACGCCGTCATGTTCAAGGCGGAGGTCATAGTGCAGACGGCGCGCGTCGTGCTTGTGGATCACGAAGGCTCTGCCCGCGCCTCCCCCCGAGGTTCCGTTTCTACCCTTCGGCTCCGGTGTCCGGCTGAAGTCTCTCTTGGCGCGATAGGGTTCGAGCTTGCCCATGACGCACCGTCAGGACTTCTTCTTGCCCGGCGACGATTTCTTGCCGGACGAACTGTTGCCGGACGAGGCCTTGGCGCCGGCCTTTTTCGGCGGATCGTCGTCGTCTCCCTTGCCGTCGCCGGAGGCAAGGCTCTTCTTCAGCGCGTCGAACAGGTTGATGACGTTGGACGGCTTTTCGTCCTCCTTGCGCGCCGGCGCTTTCTTGCCCTTCTTCTGATTCTTTTTGATGAAGTCGATCACCGCCTTCTCGTAGCGATCCTCGAATGTCGAGGGATCGAACTTGCCCTTTTTGCGCTCGATCACTTTGGTAGCCAGCTCCAGCAGGTCGGGATCCACCTTGACCTTCTTGCCGCCATCATAGGCATCTTCGGCCTGCCGCACGGTATCGCCATAACGCAGCGTCGTCAGAAGCATGCCCTTGCCCAGCGGCTCGATCAGGCAGGGCCGCTCGCGCTGGTAGAGGACGACACGCGCCAGCCCGGCCATCTTCTGTTCTTCCAGCGCCTGCCGGATGACCGCGAATGCCTCCTGTGACACCTTGTCGGCAGGCGCCAGGTAGTAAGGTTTGTCCAGATAGACAGGATCGACATCGGCCTTGCTGGTAAAGCTCTCGAGGTCGATCGTGTAGGACGACTCGATCTTGACGCCCTCTATGTCCTCGTCCTCGATGAGCAGGAACTCGTCCTTCTCCACCTCATAGCCACGCACTTCGTCCTTCTCGCTGACGGGCTTGCCGGTCTGCTGGTCGATATATTGCCGGCGGACGGCATTGCCGGTCTCGCGGTTCAGCGTCCTGAACGAGACCTTTTCAGCCTGCGTCGTCGCACCGTATAGCTCGACCGAACAGGTTACGAGCGACAGCTTCAGGTAGCCTTTCCAGGCGGGGCGGGGGGCCATGACCAACTCCACTCCAACACGCCCAGCTTAAGCTCACGAAACGCAAACGGAAAGACAGACGCGTAAAGACGCGCCGAAAACGGCGCAGGTTCATGACAAATGCCGACATCGACCGGTTGGTTCCGCCCTTGGCCGCTTCACCGGAGGGTCCAGCCCGGATAAGGTGCCGTACACTATCAGGAGGAACGAATGACTGCACCCACCACGCCAAGCTTTGCCCTTACGGGAAAGGTCGTTCTCGTCACAGGCGCGTCGCGTGGCATCGGGCGCGCCTGTGCGCTTGCCTGTGCCGGAGCCGGCGCGGATCTGGTGGTCGGGGTGCGCAAGACGCAGGACGGGCGCGAACTGGTCGGCGCGATTGAGGCGCTTGGCCGCCGCGCGCTCGCGGTGGGCATGGACCTGTCCGACCTCACCACGGTGCGATCAGCCGTCGCGGCGGCGCATGAACGCTTCGGCCGCATCGACGTTCTGGTCAACAATGTCGGCATTGGCCCGATGAATCTGGCCGTCGACGTCACCGAGGAGGATTTCGACTACACGGTCGACATCAACCTCAAGGGCACCTTCTTTACCACGCAGACGGTGGCAAAACTGATGATCCCACAGAAATCGGGCCGGATCATCAACATGAGTTCGCAGGCCGGGTCCGTCACGCTGCGCGGCGAGGCGATCTACTGCATGTCGAAGGCCGGCATAAACCACCTGACCCGCTGCCTTGCCGCAGAGTGGGCCGAGCACGGCATTACGGTCAATTCCGTCGCGCCGACCTTCATTCACACCGATGGCACGAAGCCGGCGCTGTCGGATCCGGCATTCCATCAGAAGGTGCTCAACCATATTCCGCTCGGCCGCATCGGCGACCCCATAGACGTTGCGGGCACCGTCGTCTTCCTCGCCTCGCCCGCCGCCTCGCTCATCACCGGCGCGAACATCATGGTCGACGGCGGCTGGTCCGTGGCCTGAGCCTCGTACCCGATCGGGATTTCCGGCAACTGCCTTTGCTATGTCCGGTGTTCGGTCCAGCCAAACCGCCTGTCGAGTTTCGCAAGCTGACTGCCGAAGCCTTCGGCCGACATCTTG
Organism: Rhizobiaceae bacterium; assembly: GCA_019635775.1. GTDB lineage: Bacteria > Pseudomonadota > Alphaproteobacteria > Rhizobiales > Rhizobiaceae > Mesorhizobium_K. Next base: position 79,781 of record JAHBYU010000014.1, read on the forward strand.
GTCCAGTGCGGATCGATGTGAGGATGAAGCGTTACCACCATGCGCGCATCTTCGCCAAGGGTGCTGAACGCCACGTCGATGACACTCTCATAGGGCTCCTGGCCCGCGATGAAATCTATGACGTGAACCAGCTTCAGCCGCTTGCCGGGGCGAAATTCCGCATAGCGCCCGCGCGTGCTGTGGGAGATCGGCTGGGCGATCGCCTGCATTGCCGCGATGGCTTCAGGCGCATCCGCAATCATGTCGTATTCCAGCGCGCCGCCTTCTCGCGGTTCCAGCACGTGCACTTCGACACGGAAGCCTTCCGGGCCCCACCAGGATTCGAACCCCGCCTTGGTCGTCCACAACGCCCAGAGTTCTTCAACGCTGGCGTGGTACAGGCGTTCGACAACAACGGCGGCTTGCGGCAGGGAAGCGCCTGCGGACGGCTTCGCATTGATCATGATCCTCGCTCCTTTTTTTCCCTGCCAGCCTTCTGCGCGTCGGCTTCGTTCACGCCGGCCTTTTCCGTGGCGACGGTCTTTCGCCGTTCTTCGAGGGCAGCCCCGAAACGGTCCAGACGGGCTTCCCATATCTTCCGGTAGTCGCCGAGCCAGGCTTCCAGTTCGCGGAATGGCTCCGGCCTGAGCGCATAGAAGCGCCTCTGGCCGTCCGGCCGAACGGCCACGAATCCGGCTTCGTGCAGGATGCGCAGATGGCGTGACACGCCGGACTGGTGAATGCCGGCATGCAGGACGATGTCGCCTACCTGCCGCTCCCCATCGCGCAGCGTCGCGATGATGCGGCGGCGTGTCGGATCGGCCAGGGTCTCAAAGGTATCTATATGCATCACCATATATATGCATTGTCGTGCATATGTATGTCAAGCGATAACTGCGCTCGGAGGCTTGGCAGCGCTCCGAGCGATATAACCGATGATCAGACTAAAGCTTCGTCCAGGCGCCGTTCTTCTTGGACGACTTCACGCAGGCCTCCACGAAGGCGACGCCCTCAACGCCGTCCTGCACGGTCGGATAGATGACGTCTTTCGGCAGCTTCCCGCCCTTCCGGCGGGCTGCGCGAATGGCGCGCGCGGCCTCCTGGTAGATGTTGGCGAAGCCTTCCAGATAGCCTTCAGGGTGGCCCGACGGCACGCGCGTCAGCCGCGCGGCAACCTCCGTCGCTCCCGCGCCAGCCCTTGTTATAAGCTGCTTGGGCTGGCCGAAGGGCGTGTACCAGAGATAGTTCGGGTCGGCCTGTACCCATTCGATGCCGCCCTTGGTGCCGTAGACGCGCAGCTTCAGCCCGTTCTCATGGCCGGGAGCCACCTGGCTCGCCCAGAGCATGCCCTTGGCTGCCGGAGCCTTGCCCGATGGCTTGAAGCGCAGCATCACGTTGACGTTGTCGTCCACCTTCCGGCCCGGAACGAACGCGTCGAGGTCGGCCGAAAGCTCGGCGAGTTCCAGCCCCGAAACGAAGCGCGCGAGATTATAGGCATGCGTGCCAATGTCGCCCGAAGCGCCGCCCGCGCCAGACTGTTTCGGGTCGGTACGCCATGACGCCTGCTTCTGACCGCTCTGCTCGATAGGGTCGGTCAGCCAGTCCTGCGGGTATTCGGCCTGTACGACGCGGATGTCGCCAAGTATCCCCTTCGCCACCATGTCGCGCGCCTGCCGCACCATCGGGTAGGCGGTGTAATTGTGCGTGAGGACAAAGACCTTGCCCGATTTCTCGACAAGCGCCGCCAGCTTCTTGGCGTCGGCGAGGTTGGACGTCAGCGGCTTGTCGCAGATGACATGGATGCCCGCCTCCAGAAATGCCTTTGCGGCGGGATAGTGCACGTTGTTGGGCGTCACGATCGCTACCGCCTCGATGCCGTCGGGGCGCGCGGCTTCAGCCTTGGCCATCTCGGCGAAGCTGCCATAGCTGCGCGAAGGATCGAGCCCCAGTTCGGCGGCCGACGCCTTGGCCCGCGCAGGGTCGGACGACAGCGCGCCGGCGACAAGCTCGAACTCGCCGTCCATCCGCGCCGCCAGCCGGTGCACCGCGCCGATGAACGCTCCCTGTCCGCCACCCACCATGCCGTAACGGATCGGGCCCTTGCCCGACTCGACCTGCCTGCCGCTGACCATTTTGCCTCTCCCTGAAAATCACAGTCCCTAAGGGGTAACCGAACAGGCGCGATCGGGGAACCGGCCACGAGATTAGCCCGTCGCCGCGTTGCTCCCTGTCGCGCCTGCGCGCCTCAGATCCCCATCATCTGCTTGAGCAGCTTCTTGTCCGTCGAACCGCCGGCGAAATCATCGAACGCCTTTTCGGTGACGCGGATGATATGGCTCGCGATGAAGGGAGCGCCTTCGGCCGCGCCGTCTTCCGGGTGCTTCAGGCAGCACTCCCACTCCAGCACCGCCCAGCTGTCGTAGTCATATTGCGCAAGCTTGGAGAAGATCCCGCTGAAGTCCACCTGCCCGTCGCCCAGCGAGCGGAAGCGTCCGGCGCGGTTCACCCAGCTCTGATAGCCGGAATAGACGCCCTGCCGGCCGTCCGGATTGAACTCGGCGTCCTTTACGTGGAACGCCTTGATGCGCTCGTGATAGATGTCGATGAAGGCAAGGTAGTCTAGCTGCTGCAGCAGGAAGTGGGACGGGTCATAGTTGATGTTGGCGCGCTTGTGCCCGCCCACGGCGTCAAGGAACATCTCGAAGGTCGCGCCGTCGAACAGGTCTTCGCCCGGATGGATCTCGTAGCCGACGTCCACGCCGGCATCGTCATAGGCGTCAAGGATCGGCTTCCAGCGCCGGGCCAGCTCCGCGAAGGCTTCGTCGATCAGGCCGGCTGGCCGCTGCGGCCAGGGATAGAGATAGGGGAAAGCCAGCGCGCCCGAGAACGTCACCGATACGTCGAGGCCGAGATTGCGCGACGCCTTTGCGCCGAACTTCATCTGCTCGACCGCCCACTTCTGGCGCGCCTTGGGATTGTTGTGCACGGAAGACGGCGCGAACGCATCGAACTGCGCGTCATAGGCCGGATTCACCGCCACGAGCTGCCCCTGCAGGTGCGTCGACAGCTCGGTGATCTCGACGCCGGCGTCGGCGCATATGCCCTTCACCTCGTCGCAATAGGCCTTCGAGGTCGCCGCCTTCTTGAGATCGAACAGCCGGCCGTCCCAGGTCGGGATCTGTATGCCCTTGTAGCCGAGCCCGGCCGCCCATTTGGCGATTGCCGGCAATGAATTGAACGGCGCGGCGTCGCCCGCGAACTGCGCCAGGAATAGTGCGGGTCCCTTCATCGTCTTAGGCACGTCAATCCTCCCTCGTTCCGGCCTCGTCGGCCGGCAATCATTCTTGTAGCCGCAGCCTTGCAGTCCCAGCCTTGTAGTCCATCCGTATGGACCCGGAAAGCATGAGCGCTGTTCAGAAGGGCGATGCTTCGCCCGACCGCAATGCCAACGCACGGTCCAGCGACCGATGCGAAGCGCAGCGGACACGCCATTGCGGCTTCGATCGAAGGGGTGGCCGGTGCCACCACTCCGTGGCCGCCGGCCATCAACCTCTCCCCACGACAACGCCACCCTCGAGGAATGCACGGTTCTGTCGTGTTCGCCCGTTCTGGTATTACCAAATTTCGCGCCTCGGTCAAGCCTGCACAGGCTCCAGACCAGCGCTGGGATAAATTTCGGCGCTCGCATTTATTTGCAACATGTCAACAACTTAGTCTGCACTGCCGTGCGCCGTTGCAGCCGGCTTGCCGCAAGTTTTTTTTTGATATAGAGGTCAAGCTGGCTCAAATTGGTCGAACCAGATTCCCGTTGTGGCGGATGCGGGGATAGGGTCAGCCGCAAGGGTCGGGGGAGCAGCAGAGGGTGCCGGCCTGGCCGGCGAATTTCGGGAGAGAGAAGACATGCACCTGTCCACGCACAACTGGATGCGCGCCGAGCCGCTTGAGGTCACCCTCAAGCGCATCAAGAAGCTCGGCTACGAATCCATCGAGATTTCCGGCGAGCCGGAGATCTACAAGGTTGCGGAAACGCGTGCGCTGCTCAAGGAACACGGCATCCGATGCTGGGGCGCCGTCACGCTGATGCTTGGCGAGCGCAATCTGGCCGCCAGGGACCAGGGCCAGCGCGAACGGTCGGTCCAATACGTCAAGGACGTGCTGACGATGGTCGGCGAGCTTGACGGCGAGATCATCACGCTCGTTCCCGGCACCGTCGGCAAGGTCGTTCCCGACGGCACCGAGGAAGAGGAGTGGGAGTGGCTGGTCGACGCCACGCGCGAGTGCTTCACCCATGCCAGGAAGGTCGGTGTGAAGATCGCCATCGAGCCCCTCAACCGCTTCGAGACCTATATCTTCAATCGTGGCGAGCAGGCGCTGGCGCTGGCCGATGCCGTCAGCCCCGAATGCGGCGTCTGCCTCGATGCCTACCACATCCACATGGAGGAGTTCGATGTCGAGGAGGCCATCCGCAAGGCTGGCAAGCGCCTGTTCGACTTCCATGTGGCCGACAACAACCGTTTCGCCGCAGGCGTCGGCACCATCGACTGGCCGAAGATCATCGGGATCCTCAACGACATCGGCTACGAAGGCGCGCTTACCAACGAGTTCGTCGCGCCGGTCGATCGCACGCCGGCCAACCGCTATCCCGAAATGGTCGAGCGCAATCCCGTCGACATTTCGCCCGAACAGCTGAAGTTCATTCAGGACCACGGCTCCAGCGTGCTGACCGAGAAGTTCTACACCGACCAGATGCGCATCACGGCCGAGACGATCCTGCCGCTTATCGGCAAGAAGATGCCGGCCTGACGTCGGGCCCGCAACGATCAGTCCGTCTGCGGCCGGCATCGGCGAAGGAGAACCATGCGTATCAAGAGTGTCAGGGCCTGGTGGGTTCGCATCCCGATTGAGGCGAGCAGGCAGCACCGCAGCGACTTCGGTCAGGTCCAGACCTTCGACGCGGCCATTCTTCGCATAGAGACGGATGACGGGCTGGTCGGCTGGGGAGAGGGCAAGAACGCCGCCGGCAGCGCCGGCGACTATGGCGCCCTCGTCCACATGCTGAACCACGAGGTCGGGCCGCAACTGGTCGGCCTGCATGCCGGTGACATCGGCGTCATCTGGGAAATGCTCTATAATGGCGTCCGCTCCGGCCTGGCGGTCAAGGAAGGCCATGCGATGCCACAGATCTCACGGCGCGGAATGACGGTCGCCGCGATCAGCGCCGTCGACATAGCGCTGTGGGATATTCTCGGCAAGTCGCTGGGCATGCCGGTCTGGCGTCTGCTCGGTGGCCGCAAGCTCGACCGCATGCCGGCCTACGCGTCGGGCGGCTGGGCTTCCGCCGACAAGGTCGGCGAGCAGCTCAGGGGCTACATTGCGGTGGGGGGATTCAAGGCGCTCAAGATGCGCGTTGGCGCGATGGACGGCGCGCCTCATGTTTCGGCCGCGCGCGTCCGTGCCGCCCGTGCAGCCATCGGTCCCGAGGTCGAGCTCGCCGTGGACGCGCATGGCACCTACACGGTGGCGGACGCGCGCCGCTTCATCCAAATGGTGGATGATTGCGACCTCGCCTGGTTCGAGGAGCCGGTGATCGCCGACGACAAGCCCGGCATGGCCGAGGTGCGGTCCGCCGGCAATGTTCCGATCTCGGCGGGCGAGAGCGAGGCGACGCGCTATGCGTTCCGTGACCTCGCCATGCTGAGGGCGGCGGACATCTTTCAGCCTGACCCGGCCTTTTGCGGCGGCATCTCCGAGGCGATGAAGATCGGCACAATCGCCAGCGCCTTCAATCTCAGGCTCGCGCCGCATCTATGGGCCGGCGCGCCTTGCTTCTTTGCGGGTCTGCATATATGCGCGGCGTCGCCGGCCAGCTTCACCGTGGAATATTCGTTGGGTGCCAATCCGATGATCCACGACCTGATCGAGGAAAAGGTGGAGGCACGCGATGGCATGATGGAAATTCCGGAGAAGCCGGGGCTTGGCTTCACCATTTCGCAAAAATTCCTGGAGGCGCACGCGCAGGTCCCCTGAACATGATCCCGAACCGCATGACCGCATTGGCGCGCATTGGAACCCGGTTTCGGGACAGGATCTTGCTCGAACGAAAAGATAGAGCATGAAAGAGAACAACCTGCTGGCCGAGCTGGCCGCCTATCTCTTCGCCGCCTCCAATGCGGAAAGCGGCCGCACGCCTTCCGAACGTGAACTGGCCGAGCATTTTTCCGTCAGCAGGGGACAGATCCGCGAGGCGCTGGCCATCCTCGAAGCGATGCGGATCGTGGAACGCCGCGCCAAGTCGGGCATCTACCTCACCACGCGCCAGGCAAGCGTCGAGGCGATGGCGCTTTTTGCGAAGGCTGGCGTGCCGCTCGATCCCGTCCAGATCTATGAGACCGTGGAACTGCGCAAGATTCACGAGATCAAGGCCGCCGAACTGGCCTGCACCAGGGCCACCGAAGAGAATTACGAGAGGCTTCGCGAGATTCTTCGCGAGTCGGAAGAGAGGCTTGCCAAGGGCGAGGACATCGCCAAGGAGGACCGCGAATTCCACCTCGAGATCGTGCGTGCCACCAAGAACAGCGTTTTTCACCGCGTCTGCAGCGTCTATTACGTCATGGGTGAGCAGCGTCTTCCGATCTACTTCCAGGATCCCGACCGTGGCCGCAAGTCCCACGCCGAGCACCTGCAGATCTACGACGCACTGCTCAAGCGCGACGGCAACCTGGCGCAGGCGCTGATGAGCGCGCATCTCCAGGGCGTCGAAAGTTACTGGAAGGGATTGATCCAGGGCGGCTCGCAGGAGGCCGGCAAGGCGCTGGAGCACGCCTGATCCGGTGTTGCCGCCTGCTCCGCCAGCGCATCGCCCGAACGCCATATCATCGGATTCACGCTTGAGGGATTGTTCGCCGTGCCTGTCATCTTCTCGACGCACTCCTTGCATCCGCGCCCCACGGCGATGCTTGCAGGTCATGGCGATCTCGTGATCGCATCCGCGATCGATCCGGTGACGCTGGCTGACGAGGCGCGCGACGCCGACATCGTCATTGTGCGCGCCAGCCTGCCGCCTGTGCTTTTTGAACGCGCCCACAAGCTTCGCGCGGCTATCCGTCATGGCGCTGGCCTCGACATGATTCCGGTCGATGCAGCAACCCGCGCCGGCGTCCTTGTGGCCAACGTCCCCGGGGCAAACGCCGAAACCGTCGCCGAACACGTGTTGTGGACCTCAATGGCGCTCTTGAGAAAATTCCGTCGCGTCGACCGTGACCTGCGTCAAAGGGGTTGGCTTGCCGGACGCGACAACGCCAATGACGGGCACGATCTCTCTGGACGTACCATCGGCATCGTCGGTTTCGGTGCGGTGGGCCGCAATGTCGCGCGGATGGCTGCCAACGGCTTTGGCCTCGACGTCGTCGTGCATAGCCGCAGTGATCGGGCGTTGCCGGAATATGTCCGTTTCACCGAACTGGACGAACTGTTGGCCCAGAGCGATATCATCGTCCTTTGCTGCCCGCTTACGCCTGAAACGACGGGGCTTGTTGGCCGCGAAAGGATCGCCCGGATGCGGCCCGGTGCCCTGCTGGTCAACGTTTCGCGCGGTGCGGTCGTGGACGACGAGGCCCTTATCGAAGCCCTCTCGTCCGGCCATGTCGGAGGCGCGGCGCTCGACGTTTTCGTCACCCAGCCGCTGCCGCCGGACCATCCCTATTTCGGCTTCGACAATGTGATCATCACTCCGCACATGGCGGGCATCACGGAAGAAAGCATGATGCGCATGGGTGTTGGCGCCGCCGGCGAAACGCTTCGCGTCCTTGACGGCGACCTTCCGGTCAACCTGTGCAATCCGGAGGTTGTCGAACACTACCGTCGCCGCTTTCCAGAATAGGCCCTGGCGGATCGTCCACGGCTTCTTATACCCGGATGCCTGACCCTGAACCCCTCTCCGGGACGGCCGGCGGCGGCCCGACCTTCGCGCAGCTCATGGGTCACCGCCGGTGTGGCGTGGATAGCCATCGCCGCCAAGCCTTTGATTTCACTTTGCCGCGAACGAAAGATCGCGCGTTTCATCCACGCCGTTTCCTTCTCCGGCATACTTCCTCGCATCGCTCTTGCGGGAACCTGGTCCGGACCGGGGATCAGGGAGGGCGACGGCGCCGGATCGGTCGCGCCGGGGCTGATTGCGAAAGCGGGCAACCGGGTTTGCGATCATGTCCCAACGGTAGCGCGGCTGGGTGATGAACCCCCAGATCCGGGCCTTGATGGAGACCAGCGGCAACGGCCGTGTCCTCCTTCAGGGCAAGAACGCCGGCGGGGCGCGGGAAACCGGCCACGTACATACAATCATAAGAGGCAAGGCCTCGTGCCCCGCTTCCCGACCTTCAGGGGTCTGCTCTTTGAAATGGCCAGACTGCGAAACAGCAGGGTGTGGCGCTAACGGATTGTGCGCAAAGCGGCCGCAGGCCGAGCCCGCGACTGCGGGCCGCCGATCGTTCGGCGCTCCTGCGAAGGGCCAGCAGCCGGCAGGCTGCGAGACGGCCCGCGAGCGAAATGAACACTCGCAGGCCACCGAGCAAGGCGAGCGTCCAGCCGTGAGCGAAATGAAAACTCCAACGGGAAAGTGCATCCGGGCGAAGGAGCGGAAGCACGCCCGTCCCCGCGAGGGCCAGCGATCAGCTTGCATACAAACGTATGCTTGCACGGCCAGCTTGACGCGATGTAACTAGCCTGACCTTCCCAGGAGTCATCCATGACCGATCATCTCTTTTCGCCGATCCGTATCGGCCATCTCGAAGTGCCCAACCGCATCGCCATCGCCCCGATGTGCCAGTACTCCGCCGATGACGGAACGGCGAGCGACTGGCATCTCCACCAGTGGATGACCTACGCGCTTTCCGGCGCCGGTATGGTCACTTTCGAGATGACGGACGTGGAACGCCACGGTCGGATTTCGCATGGCTGCCTCGGGCTCTATTCAGACCATAACGAAGCCGCGGCAAAACGCACGCTCGACGCGGCGCGGCGCGTAGCCCAGCCCGGGACCGTCTTCGGCGTCCAGCTGGCTCATGCCGGTCGCAAGGCGTCCTGCCGGCGACCGTGGGAAGGCGGAGGGCCGCTGCAGGCGGGTCAGGATCCCTGGCAGACCGTTTCGGCCTCTGCGCTGCCGTTCGCCGACGGCTGGCATACCCCCCATGCCATGACCGAAGACGAGATTCATACGCTGATCGGCCATTTTGTCAGTTCCGCGCACCGCGCCAGACGCGCCGGCCTCGATTTCATCGAACTGCACGCCGCCCACGGCTATCTGCTGCACCAGTTCATCTCGCCCTTGTCCAACCTTCGCACGGACAGATGGGGCGGCTCCTTTGAGAATCGTGTCCGCCTCGCGGTCGAGGTCACGCGGGCAATCAGGGGCGAAGTTCCAGAGCTGATGCTGGGTGCGCGCATATCCGTTACCGACTGGGTGGAAGGCGGCCTGACGGTTGACGAAGGCGTGCAGGTGGCCCAGGCCCTGGAGGAAGCCGGCGCGGCTTACATCTGCTGCTCGAGCGGCGGCAATTCTCCGCACCAGAAAATCCCGACCGGCCCCGGCTACCAGGTGCATCTGGCCGAGGCGGTGAAGAAAGCTGTTACCGTTCCCGTGCGTGCGGTCGGCATCATCACCGAGCCGCAGCAAGCCGAAGCGATCATAGCCGAAGGAAGGGCCGACATGGTGGCGCTTGCCCGCGCGATCCTGGCTGACCCGCGCTGGCCCTGGCGCGCGGCAGCCGCGCTCGGCCACGAGATCAGGACCGCGCCCCAGTTCCTGCGCGCCTCCGACCTCCACAAGCGTTGGGTGGCCTGAGGTCGAGGCCCAAAAAGCAGGTATTGGATAGAAGTAGAAGGGTTCGAGCGTGACGCGTTTTCCTCGTCACGCTCGATGAACCTGTCGGTCAGGCAGCGTGCTGCAGCGACTTTCCCGTTGCCTTGTCGAAGACGACGACCTTCTCCGGGTTCCAGGAGAAACGGACGTCTTCATCGATTGCAAGCTTGGTCTGCGCCGAAACAGTGGCATGCAGCGTGGTGTCGGCAACCCGCAGCGTCAGGATCTTCTCCACGCCGTGGTTTTCTACGTCGTGGACTCTCGCTGCGATCGGCGCGCCGCTGTCGACCACGATGTCCTCGGGACGTATGCCAAAGGTGACGTCGCGCCCATCCCCTACTGTCGCGCCAAGCTTGCCAGCATACGGAAGCTCCTGCTCGACGGCATCGAGTACGGCGCGCCCGGATACCAGCTTGCCGTGAACGAGGTTCATCGGCGGCGAGCCGACGGCACGCGCCACGAAGGTGTTCTTCGGATTGTTGTAGATCTCGGATGGCGTACCCGTCTGGACGAGGTTGCCGTGGTTGAGAACGCCGATCTTGTCACCCATCGACATGGCCTCGATCTGGTCGTGCGTGACGAACAGGAAGGTCTGGCCGAGATTCATCTGGATATTCTTGAGTTCGGTTCTCAGTGCCTCGCGCAGCTTGGCGTCGAGCGCCGAAAGTGGCTCGTCCATCAGGAATACCCGGGGCTTGCGCACGATGGCGCGGCCGATCGAAACACGCTGCATCTCGCCGCCCGACAGTCGATCCGTCTTTCTTTCGAGCAGGTGATCGATCCTGAGCGTCTTTGCGACGCGGTCAACGCGTTCGGCAATCTCGGCGTCCCCCACACGGCGCAATTTGGACTTGAGCGGGAATTCGAGATTCTGCCGCACGGTGTAGCGCGGGTAGAGCGAGTATTGCTGGAGCACCAGCGCAACATCGCGTTCGGCCGCGCCCCAGTCCGCCACGTCGATGCCGTCGATGAACACCTGACCCGCCGTGGGCTTGTCCAGTCCCGCGATGATTCTGAGCGTGGTCGTCTTGCCGGCGCCGGTTTCACCCAGCAGCACGAAGAACTCGCCGTCCCCTATATCGAGATTGAGATTGCGCAGCGCGGTATGCGAACCGAACTTCTTGGTGATATTTTTGAGCTGGATATGCGCCATCAGAGCTTCACCCCGAGAGACTGCCCGCTTGCGGTGTCGAAGAAATGGGTCTGGGTTGGATCGAGGCGCGCGAAAACACGGTCGCCTGCCTTCGCCACGAAGCCGGACCGCGTCCGGGCACGCAGCATCTGCGAGCCGAACTTCAGATCGACGATATCGTACGAGCCCAGTGGTTCGATTATGTGGGCTTCGGCGGGAAGGAAACCCTCGGCAGCTTCATGCGCAACGATCACGCCCTCCGGACGGATGCCGAGCGACAGAGGCTTGCCGGCGCTCCCGTTCAGCTTAGAGAGCAGTTCACTGGGGAACGCGAAGCCTTCGCCGGCACCCTCTACGGTCACGGATGCCTTGCCGGCGCTGTCGGACACTGCCGCAGGCGCGACGTTCATGACCGGGCTACCGACGAACTGCGCGACGAACAGGTTCTGCGGATGTCCGTAAACGTCCTCCGGCGTTCCAACCTGCTGCAACACGCCCTCATGCATGATGACGATCCGGTCTGCCAGGCTCATCGCCTCGATCTGATCGTGCGTAACATAGATGGTGGTGGAACCCTGCTTGACGTGCAGGCGCTTGATTTCGGCGCGCATCTCCTCGCGGAGCTTGGCGTCGAGCGCACCGATCGGCTCGTCCATAAGCATCGCCTTGGGACGCCTGACCAGCGCGCGACCGATCGCCACGCGCTGCATGTCGCCGCCGGAAAGCGCCGACGGGCGACGATCCAGAAGGTCGGAAATGCGAAGCACCTGCGCAACGTCACGTACGGCCTTGTCGATATCCGTCTTCTTCATGCGCGTCGCACGGAGTGGAAACGCGATGTTCTCGTAGACGCTCATATGCGGATAAAGCGAGAAGGACTGGAACACCATCGCTATGTCGCGGTCGGCGGCCTTGAGATGTTGCACCGGCTTTCCGTCGATCAGGATGTCGCCTTCGTCTATCGTCTCCAGCCCTGCAACCGCGCGCAGCGTGGTGGTCTTGCCGCAGCCGGACTGTCCGAGCAGGACGATGAACTCATTGTCCTCAATGCTGAGATTCAGGTCCTTGATGACCTGGACGGCGCCAAACCATTTCTGGACGCCTCGAAGCTCGATCTGTGTCACTTGAGCCCCTCATGATGATCGGAGACATCGAAGACTCCATCCGTGTGTTCTTCCTCATCCGCCTTGCCGCCGAACCAGTTGGTGCACAGGAACGTCACCAGGCCGATGAGGATAATCGTCACACCGTAGCGGTGAAGGAAAAGGTTCCAGGGCTGGCAGAGAGCGATGATACCGAGCACCATCACGATCTCGGCAGCCCTTTGCAGTCTTGCACTGTCGATCATTTGCGGATTGCTCCGAAGCTCATGCCGCGCAGGAGGTGGTTCCTGAGCAGGAAGGTGAAGATCGCGACCGGGAGCAGGAACAGGAAGGTGCCTGCTGCGATCACCGTCCAGTCCGGCAGACCGGAGCCCACCTGGCTGGGGATGAAGGGAGGCGCCGTCTGTGCGCGCCTGTTCGTCATGATAAGCGCGAAGGCGTATTCGTTCCAGGCCGTGATGAAGCAGAACACAGCGGTGGCTGCGATGCCGGTCGCAGCTTCTGGAATGACGATCTTGAAGAACGCTTCCATGCGTGTGTAGCCGTCGACCAGCGCCGCTTCCTCATACTCCTTCGGAATTTCGTCGATGAAGCCCTTCATCAACCACACCGAGAAGGAGAGATTGAAGGCCGTGTAGAGGATGATCAGCCCTATGTGCGTGTCGTTCAATCCGAATGTCCGGTACATCAGGAACATCGGGATCGCGACGACCACTGGCGGCAGCATTCTGGTCGACAGAATGAAGAAGAGCAGGTCTCCTTCCCCTTTCACCTTGAAGCGCGAGAACCCGTAGGCCGTGATCGTACCCATCGAGACGGCAAAGACTGTCGACGTGATGGCGATGATCAGCGAATTCATGAATCGGTTCGGATAGGCGGACCATTGCACGTTGCCCTTGCCGTCGCGCACGACCTTCTCGCCGCCATCGAACACGATCCGTTCCCACCAGGGCGCGGCTTCGTATTCTTCGGGTGTCGGCTGCTCGCGCAGCTGCGAACGCTTGGTGAAGAGCTTCACGAAGGGCGATACTTCGGGCGTGAAGACGACGGTTGGCGGAATCGTCGTCGAAAGGTTCCGTGGCTTGAAGGACGTCGAGACGATCCAGTAGATCGGCGCCAGGAAGATCAGCGTGATGATCAGAACCGCAACAATTGCAACTCTGTTTCCCGCAACCTCGGCCGATGTTCTTACAGCGGCCATCTCAGCGCTCCTTCACCTTGTTGAGGTACTTCACGTAGATATTGGTGATCGCAAGAACCATGATCAGCACGATGTATGCGAGCGCGCAGGAACGGCCTGTCTGCCATTCCTGGAAGGCCATTTTGTAAAGTCGGATCGAGATTACCTCGGTCGTCGGCTGGCTGGTCATGATGTAGGCCAGGTCGAACGTCTTGAACGCCTCCATCGTGCGAAAGATGATCGCGATCATGAGGATCGGGGCGACCAGCGGCAGCGTGATGCGAAAGAAAGTGTAGAGGGTTCCGGCACGATCGATGGCCGCCGCCTCGTAAAGGTGCTTCGGCACAGCCGACAGGCCGGCCAGCGAGAGCAGCATTACAAATGGCGACCACATCCAGATGTCGGTGATCGCGACCGCGTAAAGGGCCACGTCGGGGTTGGAAAGCCACTCGAAACGACCCAGACCCAGCACGTAGTTGATTATGCCGAAGGACGGATCGTAAAGCAGCTTCCAGAACAGGCCCACGACCGCCATCGAAAGCATCATGGGAAGAAGCAGGAGCGTCGTGATAAGCCCTTTGAAGGGAATGTCGCGATTGAGAAGCAGCGCGACCCCGAAACCGACGATCACCTGCCCCACGACAGAAACGATCACGTACTTCGCGGTGATTGCGAAGTTTGTCCAGATGAAGGGATCGTTCAGAAGCTCCCGATAGTTCTGCAGCCCGACGAAGTTTGCCGCCGCAGGGGATGAGGCGCGGAAATCCGTAAAAGAATAGCCCAGCGAATAGAGCAGCGGAAAGATGTTGAAGACGATCAGGAACACGATCGTCGGGATGATGAAGAGGTTACGGATCGCAATATCACTCATGCCGCGGGAGGCGGCCCGTGATTTTGGATCCAGCGTTGTCATGACTGCGGTGGCCAAGGCCCGTTCCCTTCCCATCCTCGGAGCAGCTCCGGCACATGCCCAGGAGGCCCGTTCGTAACATTCATCGAGCAAACCGGACGGCTGTCCGGAAGAGCCCATTTTCGCCCATCCCCGGTATCTTCGGTGACAGGGTAAAGACAAAAATGGGTGGAGAGGCTCTCGCCTCCCCACCCATGCGAGAGTGCTATTCCTGCACGCGGTTGTACTTCTTGAACGTCGCGTTCCAGTCGGCCGCGAGCGCATCCAGAGCTTCCTTTGCGGTGCCTTCGCCGGCAGTCACATAAGGATAGACGCGCTGGTTCATCTGGATCAGAAGCTCGGCATATTCCGGGGTCGCCCAGAAGTCCTTCACCTTGAACATCGTCTCATAGAAGGCCTTGTTGTAGGGCGTCGCGTTCTGGAATTCTTCGCTCTCCAGAACCTTTGCGCTTGCCGTGTAGCCGCCAAGCTCCGCCCACTTCTTCTGGGTCTCGTCCTTGATGAACCACTCAAGGAACTTCATCGCCTCTTCCTTGTTTTCGGAATATTCGATGACCGAGATGCCCTGGCCGCCGAGTGCAGCGAACTGATCACCACCTGGACCAGCCGGGTTCGCGAAGAAGCCGGTGTTCTTTGCGTTCGGGTTCGAAGCCTCGTTGACCAGAGCCGGGAAGAACGCAAAGTAGTTCATGCTCATCGCCGCCAGGTTTTCTGTAATCGCCTGGTTGTTCTCGATGAAGAAGGCCTTCGCCCAGCCCGGAGGCGTAAAGCCGTAGAGCTCGCGATAGAGTTCCAGCGCCTTCACGTTCTGCTCGGAATTGATGATGCCGTCGACCTTGTACGTGGCATAGTCGCCGAGCTCTCCGCCGTAGGAGAAGATCGCGTTTTCGACGCCCATCACGAGGCCGTCATACGAGTTGTCGGTGTAGATCGCGATGCCGTAGCGATTTTCGTCCGGACGATGGAAGAACTCCGCAATGTCGCGCATCTGGGCCCAGGTTGCCGGAGGAGCGAGGTCGTAGCCATATTTGGCCTTGAACGCTTCCATTTCCTTCGGATCCTCGAACCAATCCTTGCGATAGGACCAGCCCACGGCATCGCCTTCCGCTGGGATCGACCAGTATTTGCCCGAGTTGGACGGATATTCGGCGTAATACTTGACCGTCGCCGGCGCCATCACCTCGGTGAGGTTGTGCTTGTTGAAGAATTCAGTCAGGTCGACATAGTGCCCAGCCTCCGACGCGGCGCCGATCCACTGCGAGTCGCCGACAACCATATCGTATGCCGACCCCTTAGCGTTGAACTCGGTGAAAGCCTTCGTCTGGAAATCCGACCACGGTGTCGTTTCGACCGTGACCTTAACGCCGGTCTCGGCTTCGTAGATGTTGACGAGCTCCTGCAGATAATTTGCCGGATCCCATTCAGCCCAGAAGATCGTCAACTCCTGCGACCAAGCACTGGTGCTTGACGCCAAAGTGATCGAAAGGCCAGCCAAAAGGCCAGTCAATTTGCTGCGCATGTGTACTCCTCCCTTGGTATCCGTCCGTTGTGCGGACAGAGCCTCAACCAGTCTCTAGTTCCCAGGCGGTTCTGCTCAGGTTCCTCCCCGACCAGTTTCGAAGCAGTCCGAGCACTCCTCTCGAAACCACCCCACCTTCCAATCTGGTATTACCAATCGGCAAGCTTCGTCAAGCGCTTTCTCGATGGAAAATTACCCTGACGAAAACACCGTGCTGAAAAGGAAGACCTTGATTTAAAGATGCTTATGGGTCCGGCCTCCTGCCGGGCAGCATCCCGGGGCGGACCTTCAACAAATAGTCACCGACGCTTGAATGAAAGCAAAAACGAAAAACTGGTCGAACCAGATAAGCGTCTTCGCCCCTATCAGGAATTAATGCCGGTCTACGCCACCTTCTTCCAAGGCTGCCTGAACAAGTGCGCCAGCAACCCATTGAGCCACAGATTTCGTTTCCTGACCATCCAGCTTCCAAATGTCTTTCAGCACTGTGAGCGTTTCCACCCCGAAAACCAGCGACAGGCCTTGGGCAAGACGATCCAGACTCGTTGCGGAAATCTTCCCTTCGAGCGGATGGAGAGCAGTTTTCAGGAGATCGATACGATGACCCCTGCTGAAAGGCTGCTCTTCGCCAAGCGTGCCGGCATGGCCTTTGGCCCATTGTTCCAGCGATAATTTGAGGGCTGCTTTGAAGGTTGCCTCGAAGGCCTCTATTCGCGGCAAGCCTGTATCGACGAGTTCAGCAACTCGCTTTGCCGCGTCGTCCCCGACAGGCCTCCAGCTCAAGATTGGACCAAGCGCTTCGTCGACCACCGCGTCCACGAGGGCCGCCTGGCTTGGAAAATACCGATAGGCGGTCGCACGCGAAACCCCTGCCGCCTCGGCGACTTCACTGACCGAAGGCGTGACACCGGACTGCATAAGCCTTGTTGCCGTTTCAAGCATAAGACGACCAGTGCGTGCTCGCGGGCCTGCCTTGACCCCGATTGAGGCAGATCCAACCTCCTGACCGCTATCGGATTGACGTGAGACTAGCATGTCAATACGATACGATCGTCTCAAAAAAAGTCAACGACTTTGGATTGGCCCAAGTCAATGAGACGGCGGGAGCGGCAAGAGTACCGCCTGAGGAGAGGAAACCTTGAAGCGCATCTACGTGGTCGGCACAGCCGATACCAAGGGTGGGGAACTTGAATTCCTCGTCGACTGCATCAGTAAGGCCGGCGGAAAACCGGTGCTGGTGGATGTCGGCACGACCGAGCCGTCCCTTGCGCCTGACGTAAACCGGCACGAGGTTGCCAGACATGGAACGCAGCATGCCCAGGCCGATTTGGCGTCCGGAGATCGGGGGAGAGCCGTTGGCGCCATGGCTGAAGCATTCGCTGCCTTTTTGGCCTCTCGCAACGACGTCGCGGGCGTCATCGGCATTGGCGGAGGAGGCGGGACATCGATCGCTACGGCGGGAATGCGTCGCCTGCCCTTGGGTGTTCCAAAGGTCATGGTGTCCACACTCGCGTCCGGCGATGTCTCTCCTTACGTAGACATCTCCGACATCATCATGATGCCTTCGATTACCGATCTCGCAGGCCTCAACCGCATAAGCCGGATGGTGCTGGCGAACGCTGCCTCGGCTATAAGCGCAATGGCGCAGCATTACAGTCCGGCTTCCGATGCCGGACGATCCATCGGCCTTACGATGTTTGGCGTCACGACAGCCTGCGTCACGCAGATCGTGGAGCGACTGAAGGCTTCCCTCGAATGTCTGGTGTTCCATGCCACGGGGACTGGTGGCCGAACCATGGAGAAGCTTGTTGATTCGGGATTGATTGGTGGAGTGATAGACATCACCACGACCGAAATCTGCGACCTTCTGTTCGGCGGGGTCCTTCCTGCAACCGAAGACCGCTTGGGCGCGGTCGCCCGTACCGGAATACCCTATGTCGGGTCGGTTGGCGCGCTCGACATGGTCAACTTCTGGGCTCCGGATACCGTTCCGGACAGATACAGGGGCAGGCTATTCTACAACCACAATTCCAACGTAACGCTGATGCGTACGACCCGCGAAGAGTCGATAGCCATCGGCGAGTGGATCGGACGTAAGCTCAACAGTTGCGAGGGTTTCGTCCGTTTTCTCATTCCGGAGAAGGGCGTCTCGGCGCTGGATATCGAAGGCGGCGCTTTCTGGGATCCCGGCGCAGACGAGGCGCTTTTCAACGCCATCGAGGCAACTGTGACCCAGACTCCAAGACGCAAGGTAGTCCGTCTGCCGCTTCACATAAATGACCCGGCGTTCGCCGAAGCCGCCGCTGCGGCCTTCACCGAGATTGAAGACCGCTAGAACCACAGCGCAAGAGGACAGAATGTCGGCCATTCCGCGACGCAAGATAGTTGAGAAATTCCGCGATATGATCGAACGCGGCCAACCGATTGTCGGTGGCGGCGCCGGCACTGGCATTTCCGCGAAGGCCGAGGAGGCGGGCGGGATCGACCTGATCATCATCTACAATTCGGGACGCTATCGCATGGCGGGCAGGGGTTCCGCAGCCGGCCTCCTGGCGTATGGCAACGCCAACGAAATCGTAAAGGAAATGGCCTATGAGGTGCTTCCTGTCGTGAAGCACACACCTGTGCTGGCAGGCGTCAACGGAACCGATCCTTTCGTCATCATGCCCCGGCTGCTCGCTGAGTTGAAGGACATGGGTTTCTCAGGGGTACAGAACTTTCCTACCATCGGACTCTTCGACGGCGCCATGCGCCAGAGCTTCGAGGAGACGGGCATGGGCTTCGGCCTGGAGGTCGACATGATCGCCGAGGCACACAAGCTGGATCTCTTGACCACGCCTTATGTCTTCAACGCCGAGGAGGCGCGGGCGATGACGCAGGCCGGCGCCGACATCGTCGTTGCCCACATGGGCGTCACCACCGGCGGCACAATCGGCGCGACGTCGGCCAAATCGCTCGATGATTGCGTAGGGGAGATCGACGCCATCGCCGACGCGGCGCGCGCCGTTCGCAAAGATGTGATCCTGCTGTGCCACGGCGGTCCCATCTCCATGCCCGAAGATGCGCGCTACATCCTCGAACGCTGCTCCGGCCTGCACGGATTCTACGGTGCAAGCTCGATGGAGCGACTACCCGCCGAAAAGGCGATCAAGGACCAGACGGCAAGCTTCAAGGCTCTTGAAATCAGAAAATAGCTCGGAGGGCGACATGACTGGTACAAACAAGTTCTTCGTATATCCACGCGACGTCGACGCTTTCGGCTTCGACTGGGGAAAGCTCGCGCTGACCGTCGCGCCAGAGGTCAACGGAGCCTCCCGCTTTTCGGGCGGCGTCGTCGATCTACCGCCAGGGCAGGGACACTCCCGCCACAATCATCCGGGCGCCGAGGAGATCATCTTCGTGATTTCGGGCAATGGCGAACAGATGGTGGAGGATGACCAGGGCAATCCGATCACGCAGAAGGTGGGACCAGGTTGCACGATATACGTGCCGGAGAGCCGTTTCCATTCGACCTTGAACACCGGTCCCGCACCAATGCAGCTTTTTGTCGTCTATTCACCGGCGGGCCCAGAGCTTGGCTTGCGCGACCTGCCCGACTTCAAGCTTGTCCGGCTGGAAGCTAACGCGTGAGCCCCGGTATTTTTTGATCCTGACACCGCTTCTCGTCAGGCAAGGCAGGAGATATAGATCAGCCAACCGCTGATCCCGGCGGACTTCTTCAGAGATCGTCGTGAACAACGGAATACTGCTGGCGCTCCTCGCCTATGCCATCTACTCGTGGAGCGACGCGGCCATCAAGGCACTTGGCGGCGGACTGACCGTCTTCCAGATCGGGTTCTACCTCACGCTGGTTTCGGCAGTCTGCATCGCCGTGACGACACCCAAAGACGAAAAGCTGCTCCACTTCTGGCACATGAAGCGGCCCTGGGGCGTACAGGCACGCGCGATCTCGGGCGCGGCAGCCAGTATCCTGAGCGTGGTCGCCTTCACCACCATTCCGCTGGCCGAAGTCTATGCCATCATCTTCCTTGCGCCATTGTTCGTGACGCTATTGTCACTGTTCGTGCTCAAGGAACATGTCGGCCCCTGGCGCTGGTTCGCGGTGGTCGTCGGATTCCTGGGTGTTCTGCTCGTTGTGCGGCCTGGCTTCAGGGAGCTTCAGTTCGGTCACTTCGCAGCCGTGATCATAGCCCTTTTGGCTGCGGCCAGCGTTATCCTGATGCGATCGCTTTCCAGTCAGGAAACGCGCACAACCATGCTCGGCTACCTCATGCTGTACATGGTGCTGTTCAACCTTGTTGCGATGGTCTTCACTGGCTTCGCGCTTCCCGACGTCGAGCAGGCCGCCATTCTGGCGCTGGCGGGAATTTGCGCGGCGGGAGGCAACATCCTCATCCTGCGCGCAACGCGATTCGCCCCTGCAAACCAGCTCGCGCCGACACACTATTCTCAGATCATATGGGCCGTGATCCTGGGAGCGCTCTTCTTCAACGAGCACCCGGACGTCATCTCACTTGTCGGTCTCGCTGTGATCGCCGGATCGGGGCTGCTCACCTTGGCCCGCGAGAGAATCAGGCTGGGCGTCGTCCGCTGGAATCCGTTCACCCGAAACAGGCTCTGAATCAGCCCGGTGCCCGCCCCTGTTCCAGCTGCGGCCCGTCTGCCCGTACATCTCGTAGCCATCTGCCGTGACGGCCACTGTATCCTCGAGCTTGATGAAGCCCCGCTTCGGATGCAGCATGGTGGTCTCGACGGAGATCACCATGTTCTCCTCCAACGGCTTGTCGGCATCTATACCTTCATAGGCGACCGGATGATTGGTCATCAGGAACGGCGCCTCGTGGCTTATCAGGCCCATGCCGTGACAGAAGAAGTCGGTGAAGGCTGCGGAAGGCGAAGTCTTGAGCGTCGCCTCGGCCTCGATGATCATCTCTTCGCCCGGCGCCCCCGCCCTGATTTTCGAGAAGGCGGCCTGCTGGATCGCATCGATCTCATGAAGGAGATCCTCGAGCTCGGCATCGGGTTCGCCAAGAACACCCATGCGGCAAAGGTCACCGATATATCCGTGATAGTTCCCGCCCGAATCGATCGAGAGAACTTCACCTTGCGACCAGGCCTGGTCTGATGCTGCCCGGTTGTGGCTCGAGCCCAGCGTCAGCAGACAATACTCGAAATGGAGGCCGCGCTTGGTCTCTTCCCGGCGCAACGTTTCTATGATCTCGCCCTTGGTGGAACCCTCCTGAGCAGAGGCAATGGTGGCGAGCATGGATTCGGTGATCAGGTCGGATGCCTTGCGCAGTTTCGCGAGCTCTTCCGGCGTCTTTATTGCACGCAACCGTTCAAAGACCGAGGTGGCATCAAATACCTTGGCTTCCGGCAAAGCCTTCCTCAGGGCAATGTAGGCATCGGAGGGCAGGAACGCCGGCTCGATACCAATGCGGGCGTCGCTTCTGCCAATCTTTGCCAGATGTTCGGCTGCAAGCGCTGCTGCATCGAGCGAGCCCCAGGTGGCTGTGTGGACCTCAGGCGTCCAGAATGGCCTGTTCTGGTGTTCGCCGGATTCCATCTTGTTGCCGATATACGCCGCGCGGTCCGGTCGCCCCTTCTCGTAGATGACCAGTGGCAGATAGCGGCTGTGGCCAATCGCATCCATCGCCGAGAAGAAGATGAATTTGTACCCACCGAGCAGGTACTGCACGTTGTGCTTCGAGGCCGCGATCACGAAATCGAAATCCGCCTCGTCCATGAGCCGGTCCAGTCGTTCCTGGTCGAATGGCGGCTTGACCGCCTGAGAGCTACCTCCGGTCACTGCGTCCATCGTGCTTTCTATCCTCTCCTACCAGCAAAGCCCGTCCCCGGCTGAAGTTGGTTTGACCAGTTTGCAACAAATACCCTGCGACGGTCCAGTCGCTGCTTTATCGCTAAGTAATATGACTGCTGGAAAAACCACCGAGAAAGGTTGAGAGATTGTCCGACAGGGTATCGCAGATATACCCGCCTTCCTGAACTATAACCGTGGGCAGGCGCAGTTTTGCAATCTCTTCGCCAATTCTTGCGAAGCCCTGAGTCGTCACGGACAATCCACCGAAAGGGTCGCCTTCAAAAGCATCAAGGCCCAGCGCGACCACCATCGCATCCGGCGCAAAGGCTTCGATTCGTCTCCGGGCAGTGGCGAGCGCCTCAAGAAATATGTCGTCACCGGATTTGCGCGCGAGCGGCAGGTTCAGGTTGGCTCCAAGGCCTGCGCCACAGCCGCGTTCGTCGGCATGCCCCCAGAAGAAGGGATAAAACCCTGCAGGGTCCGCATGAATCGAAACCGTAAGCACGTCGGCGCGGTGATAGAAGATGCCCTGGGTTCCGTTGCCGTGATGAAGATCGACATCAAGGATGACCACGCGGTCGGCGTTCTTTCGTAACCTCTGCGCTGCAATGGCGGAGTTGTTGAAGAAGCAGAATCCGCCGGCGACGTCGGCAAAGGCATGGTGCCCCGGAGGACGGCACAAGGCGTATGAACTGGCCGCGCCGGCATCGATTGCCTCCGCGGCGGCGACTGCCGTCCAAGCGCTCCAGCAGGCGCTCTCCCATGTGTGCTGTGAAATAGGGCAGGACGTATCCGCCATGTGATACCCTGCCTGCCCTGCGGGAGATGCAGGATAGGACGTTTCGCGGTGGAAGGGATGAATGTTGGCAATGACTTCTGCCGATGCGCCCTCTATACCGCGCCAGCGCTCGTAGATCCGTTGAAGGAAATCGATGTATTCCGGCGTGTGGACGCTTGCGATCGGTCCAAGGCCATAATTGCCGGGGCTCGAAATCGAACAGCCGGCATCCGTTGCTCCCTTCAGAAGCCTGTCGATGCGCTCGGGAACTTCCGGATTCGGTTTTGGAACTCCCGACGAAAGAAACGATTTTGGATCGTGTAGTCTCTGCTGTTCCGCAAAAAATGCTTTCATACCAGTCTTCTACCCGAGCGGGTCGGCATCCGCCAGACGGTCGAAGTCCTCGTCTCTGGCCATGTGGATCTGTTCGGTATCGCTGTGCAGGATACCGCAGCGACGATAGAAGGCCTGCGCACGATGGTTCTTCTTATCCACGGCGAGCCGTATATAGCTCCCCCCTTGCGCCCGGGTCATTGAAGCCAGGCGTTGCAAAAGACCTTCACCGACACCCTGGCCTCTGAACTCCTCGGCAACATAGAAGTCCTGAACGTAAGCGCCAGGCTTGCCCATCCATGTCGAGAAACTGGGGAAATAGAGGCAGCAGCCGGCAAATCGCTGCTCGATCTCCGCAATCAGGCAGCCGAAAGCCGGACGATCGCCGAAGCCGTAGCGGCGCAGATCTTCCGGACTGCTCGTGAGCTTATGTCTTTCCCCGACGGTCTCCGCTATTCCGGCAAGTGCATTGAAGATCATGTCGACGTCGCTTTCGGCAGCGGGGCGGATGGTCAAGCCTTGAACGTTAGTCATCGCTTACCGATCCATCGGGACAAGGGCAATTCATTCCGCTCCCTTTCCCAGATATCGATCGAGAACGTTCGCTGTCACACGCTCAACCATCGGGTCGCGTCTCTTGAGTCCCGCGACCCAGTCGCAGCTTCCCGCGTGAAACACTTCACCTGATCCACGTTTGAAGTTCACCACCATTCCGCTTCCCCGCTTTACCTTCTCGAGGTTCTCGTCGCTCGCTTCGCCAAACAACGTTTCCGCGGTGAAGCGGGCATCCTCGTCGCCGAGAAAGCGGTCTTCCACAGCGAGGTCGTCGCTTTCCTCGACAAGACTGGCAAGCCCGAGCGCCAGTATCTCGAGGCCCTCGGGTGCACCGCTCTCCTTTGTTGGGTATGGGAGTCCGCCACGAACTTCATAATCGAGTCCGTCCACCTCGTAGCCGAAGACGTGCCCTTCAGAGCCCAGCACGTCGCCGTAGGAAATGCCCGTCCCCGAAAAGGCCCAATGTCCGGGCCTGTAGACCGGAAAGCCCCGCACGCCCCGCGCGGCACATCCACCCCACCCGGCATAGACGCCGTTTGTCGCGTTGAGGCCGAACGTCAACGCCCCCGGGCGACCAATCTCGGGCGCCTCCCAGGAGTTTGTTGCCCTGGTCACATCGCCGGTCTGGTAGACGGGATCCTCCGCCCGTGCCCGGTACTTGTAGCAGACCTGGCGTCGCCCCTCGTCTTCCAGACGGGTCTGCCACATGAAGTTGCCTGCAAAACGCGCGACGTGTCCGCCCTTTTCAACGTACCGGTCGACGCCATCGCGCATCTCCCATGTCCAGTATTCGTCGTGGCCCACGAATACGACGCAGTCGTAGCCGGCCAGAATCTCCGGATGATCGTGCAGGTCATGCTGCGAACAGAGATCGATCCCGTACCCTGACCTTTCGGCCCATCGAAAGAAAAGGCTGTCGTAACTGGCCCAACCGGCGGATGCGTATTTCTTCGAATGCCCGGTGGCGAAAGCCCACTCCATATGGGGATAACGCGGAACGACTGCCGGCTGCAGTGCGATGTCGATCGGAACGCGAGGCGCCTCGCATGGCAGGCTGACAAAGCCCCTGCACCAGGGGCGCTGCGTCGAAACAGCCGTCGCATATTGGTCTCGGCCATGGCCCGTAATGCCCTGATATGCGTTAGATCCGCCCCAGGTGTTGTAGGCGAGCCAAGTGCCGGTGGCCGCAACCTGCAGGACGCGCCTGCCTTTCCTTTCCTGCGCCGTTGCCGGCACACCCGGCGTCACGATGAAGAGATGCTGGCAGGAGATTTCGTTGCCGTCTCGGCCCTGCGAGGCAAGGGTCACCCTGTAGGCTCCCGACGGCCAGTCCTTGCCGACAGCGATGTCAAGAGTGACACGCCACCCGCAACCATTGACCGAACATTGGTCGGGCGTGTCCTGCCAATCGCAGGCCAGATCGTGCTTCTCGAATACTCTTGTTTCGACCGCGCCGTCGCGATCGATCCTGATTGAAAATGTTCGGTGCGTAGCGCTGACGTATAAGCGCGCCACGTCGCCTTTCTGGTAGGAGATGCGGTCCGTGTAGCACCAGATTTCACCGCGCTCGCCATCCATTCCGGGATATTCGTAATAATGCCCGACAACCGAGAAGCGCCGCTCTTCTGCGGTAAGTCCGTAATCGGGATATTCCCTGGAATGGATGTCGGGCATGCGATGGCCTTCGTGCGTGTTGCGGCCTTGATTGATCGCTCAAAACAAGTGTGGGTCAAGGCGCTACCAATGAGGATTCACCTGATGCTCCCAAGTATGGTAGCAGGCATGCATGGCACAGAAGAAGGCACACGAGGTCGAGGCGTTCCTGCGACGGCCGTCGGACAATATCACGATCGTCCTCCTTTACGGGCCTGACCGGGGCCTTGTTTCGGAACGCGCCACAGCCTTTGCCGCCCAAACCGGCTTGCCGTTGGACGATCCTTTTTCTGTGGTGAGGCTGGAAGCGAGCGAGGCGGAACAGGAAGGGCGTTTGCTGGATGAAGCACGCACGGTGCCGATGTTTTCAAACCGCCGGCTGCTGTGGGTGCGCAACGCCGGCGGCCAGAAATCTCTGGCGGAGGACGTGAAGTCGCTTTCGGCCGACCCCCCTCGTGACGCAATAATCCTGATGGAGGCTGGTGAGCTCAAAAAGGGCGCGCCTTTGCGAGCGGTCGTCGAGGGAAGCGCCATCGGAATGGCCCTTCCGTGCTACGCCGACGAAGATCGCGGCATCGATTCTCTCATCGACGACGAACTGGGCAAGGCTGGTCTCGCCATAACGATGGAGGCGCGCGCGGCTCTGAGGCGCAACCTTGGCGGCGATCGCCTGGCCAGCCGCGGCGAGATAGCCAAGCTGGCGCTCTATGCTCGTGGGAAGCGGCAGGTCGATGTCGAGGATGTTCAGGCGCTGACCGGGGACGTCTCGGCCGTTTCCGTGGACGAGATCGTCGACTCGGTCCTCGACGGAAGGATCACGGACTTTGACAGCGCCTTTTCCCGATTTACGCTCGGCGGAAATCAGGTGTATCTGGTTCTCGCTGGCGCTATCCGGCAGCTGCAGTCTCTCCAGATAATGCGCGCCGCCGTTGAAGACGGCAGGACGGCGGCATCGGTCGTCGCTGCGGCCAGACCTCCGGCGTTTTTTTCGCGCAGGAAACTTGTCGAACGCGTCCTGGAACGCGCATCCGGGGAGACCCTTCAGCGCGCGCTCGCCCGCCTGCATTCAGCGGTCCTTGCGACCCGCCGCCAACCGGAATTATCGGGCGAATTGGCACGGCTTGCCCTGCTTGCAACGGCAATCGAGGCCAGACGCCGGTAGATAGCCGGCTAATGACTACTGTTGCAGCCGTCTGCAGAGATCGTCGAGCTGATCCAGCGTACGATACCCGATACGCACCTCACCGCCCTTCTCCTTATGCGAGATCGCGACGGAAAGGCCGGTAACGTCGGAGAGCAACTTCTCCAGCGCGAGCGTATCCGGATCCTTTTCGTCGGCCTGCGCTGTCTTGCGCGGTTTCGTGTCACCGGCCTCGCTTCGCTGTGCAAGAGCCTCTGCCTGGCGGACCGAAAGGCCGCCGTCGACAATACGTTTCGCAAGGGAAGCCGGATCCGGCGCGTTGACCAGCGTACGCGCGTGTCCTGCGGAAAGTGAACCGTTGACCAGAAGGTCGCGAATGGAATCCGGCAATTTCAACAGTCGAAGCGTATTGGCGACGTGGCTCCGGCTTTTCCCGATCACCGTACCCAAATCAGCCTGGGTATAGCTGTGCTCATCGATAAGTTGCTGGTAGCCAAGCGCCTCTTCGACGGGGTTGAGATCCGCGCGCTGGACATTCTCGATGATCGCCAGCTCAAGCGCGGTACGGTCGTCAACGTCACGAACCAGGACCGGTATTTCGGCAAGGCGGGCACGTTGCGCAGCCCGCCACCTGCGTTCACCGGCGATGATTTCGTATTTTCCATCGACACGGTGACGAACCAGCACAGGCTGGACGATGCCGTGTTCCCTTATCGACTGCGCGAGGTCCGCCAGCTCCTCATCCGCAAACGAGCGCCTTGGATTCTTCGGATTCGGAGAAACAAACTCGATCGGTACGCGTCCATCGGCCATGGATGGTGAAGGCGCTGCCTGCTGCTGGCCGGGCTGGGCAGGGCGATCCATTTCGCCAATGAGGGCCGCAAGTCCACGCCCAAGTCTTTTCTTTGATTGATCTTCGTTCATTATGAATCCGGTTTATTTCGAGTCCGAATCGGAACTTACGCGGCGCGTAGCTGTCGCTCTCGGCGAATGACCTCTGAAGCCAGCTGCAGGTATGCCTGGCTACCCGAGCATTTCAGATCATAGAGTATTGCCGGCTTCCCGTATGAAGGCGCTTCCGACACCCGAACGTTCCTAGGGATTACCGTTTCATAGACTGTAGCGCCCATATGTTGTCGAACATCATCCACCACCTGACGGGCAAAGGAATTGCGCCCGTCAAACATCGTCAACACAATTCCCTGTATCGTCAGGTCCGGATTGATCGAATTCCGGATTTGATCAACAGTTTCAAGAAGTTGGCTCAAACCCTCCAAGGCGAAGAACTCGCACTGCAGAGGGACAAGAACCGAATCGGCAGCTGCCATCGAGTTGAGTGTAAGCAGGTTGAGCGAAGGAGGGCAGTCGATCAGGATGTATGTGAAAGGCGCATTGCGCAACGACGAGTCGTTGACGGCGTTGCGGAGGCGCAGAACCCTGTCGGGAGCGCCAGCGATTTCCATTTCGATGCCAAGCAAATCCAGTGTCGAGGGCACTATGGAAAGGCCGGGTACGGCCGTCTCCATGGCAGCCTCTTCGAGCGTCATGTGACCGGTGAGGACATCATAGGAAGATACTGAGCGCTCGCGCCGATTGATCCCCAACCCCGTACTCGCGTTGCCTTGAGGATCGAGATCGACAATGAGCACGCGCTCTCCGATGGCGGCCAGAGCCGTCGCAAGATTTATCGCGGTCGTGGTTTTGCCGACGCCGCCTTTTTGATTTGCCAGAGTTATGATTCTAGGTCCGGGTTTCATTGTAACCCTATGTATGCGATTGGTTTATGCTCACGCCCGACCAAGCTACCTGCGTTTGAGATTGATTACCTCGAGAACAACGCTTTCGTCATCGATCTTGCTAGCGTGTTTTACCAGATCGAATTGCCATTGGTGAGCGCTTTCTTCTATTTCCCTCTGATAATCCCGGCCTTTGTGAAAAAGACCTCTTGCGCCGCGGGTGAGCCAAGGTGCGGACAGGCTCAAAAGGCTGTCCAGAGAGGTCAGGGCCCTCGCCGTAACGAAGTGGGGAGTGTCCATCACCTCCCGCGAAACAGATTCGATTCTTTTTCCGTATATCTTTGCTGGAAGCGACAGGGTGCCGACTACGTTCTGTAAAAAGGACGTCTTTTTTCGGTTGGAGTCTACCAGGCTTATTGTTCCGGGAACCTCCTCACCCTTGACGAGAATCGCCAAGACCAGGCCCGGAAAACCTGCTCCCGAGCCTAAATCCAAAACATTCGAACCACTTCGAAGCAAGAACGGCCACAATTGAGCACTGTCGAGGATATGCCTGCGCCATACGTCATCGAGAGTTGACGGCGCTACAAGATTTATGCGCCTAGCCCACAGCTGAAACAGACTTTCAAACTGTTTCAGCAGCTCAAATGTTTCACGTGAAACGGGACCGGCGACTTGCTGCAGTTCTACATAGGACCCAGTACTCAAGCGACCGCCTTCGCGCCCCGGCGCTCTATTTGGGAGATATGCGCAACGATGAGAGCCAACGCCGCAGGAGTCATCCCCTCGATCTTCTGGGCGTCGGCTAAAGTGCGCGGGTGATGAACCTGAAGCTTGTGTTTGATTTCGTTAGATAATCCAGAAACGGAAGAAAATTCGATTTCCTCCGGTATCCGTCGGTTCTCTTCACTCCGAAGCTGTTCTGCGTCGATCCTTTGACGCTCTATATAAACAGAGTATCTGGCTTCGATTTCAAGGCGCTCCGCGGTCGCGGCGTCAATCCTGGAAAGCTCGGGCCAAACAGAAATGAGCTGTGGAATTGAAAGATCGTCGGATACTAGCAGCTCGTAAGCCGTACGTCGGACTCCATCCTGGTTGAGCGCTACCCCGCGTTTTCTGGCCTCATTAGGGGTGATCTCCAAGCTCTTGGCCAATGCGCGAGCCTCTTCCAACGCCTTTTGAACCGAGCGAAATCGCCGTTGTCGTTCAGAAGATGCTATTCCGAGGCGTATGGCTAGCGGGGTTAACCTCTCGTCGGCATTGTCTGCCCTTAATGACAGCCGGAACTCGGCACGTGAGGTAAACATTCGATAGGGCTCTGTAACACCCCGTGTCGTGAGATCGTCAACAAGTACGCCAATATAGGCATCCGCCCGACTGAGAGCTATTTCGTCGTCGCCGGCCAGCCGCCGAGCAGCGTTCACACCAGCCACCAATCCCTGCGCCGCCGCCTCCTCGTAACCGGTTGTTCCATTGATCTGGCCGGCCATATAGAGCCCACCGATCCGTTTCGTTTCCAGCGTGACCGTGAGTTCACGCGGATCGATATGGTCGTATTCGATCGCGTAGCCTGGCTGAAGCATCTCCGCTCGTTCGAGACCCGGGATCGTCTTCAGGATCTCCCTTTGCACGTCTTCCGGCAACGAGGTCGAAATCCCGTTGGGATAGACCGTGTCGTCCCCCAAGCCCTCCGGCTCAAGGAAAAGCTGGTGGCCGTCACGCTCCCCGAACCGTACGATCTTGTCTTCAATCGACGGACAATAGCGAGGTCCTACCCCCTGAATCGAGCCGGAATACATCGCCGAGCGGCCAAGATTGGACCTGATGACGTCATGCGTGGCAGCTGTGGTCCTCGTGATACCACACTCAATTTGCGGGTTGGAAATCCGGTCCGTCATGAGCGAGAACGGAACTGGAATTTTGTCCGCTGCCTGCATATCCAGAGACTGCCAGTCGATTGTCCTTCCGTTCAGCCGTGGCGGCGTGCCGGTCTTGAGGCGCCCCAGTTTAAATCCGGCCTTGGAAAGCGTCATCGAAAGGCCGTGAACGGCCTTTTCGTGCAAACGTCCAGCTACAGTCCTTTTCTCGCCTATATGGATCAGGCCACGCAAGAATGTCCCGGTGGTCAAGACAACTGCGCCGCAACCAAGGCGCCGGCCGTCAGCCAGCTTGACTGCGGCGACACACCCATCAACCAATTCCAAGTCGTCGACTTCGCCTTCGAGAACTTCGAGGCCTTGTTGTGCGGCAACGGCCTTCTGCATCGCTTCGGCATAAAGCTTACGATCTGCCTGTGTTCGGGGACCGCGAACGGCCGGACCTTTTCGGCGGTTAAGCAAGCGGAATTGGATGCCGGCGGCGTCTGCGACGCGTCCCATCAGCCCGTCCAGAGCATCAATTTCCCTAACGAGATGACCCTTGCCTAGTCCGCCGATAGCCGGGTTACAGGACATGGTGCCGATCTTGCTTTCCTGCAGTGTGATCAGGACCGTGGATGCACCGCATCGGGCCGCAGCGCTGGCCGCTTCACACCCTGCGTGACCCCCGCCGACCACGACTACATCGTAGTTTTGATCCATATCCGTTACCGCCCTATACCTCGAGACATGTTCCTATCGCCGCCAGCTGTCAATAACGGGTGTGCCCTTTCACGTGAAACGTAAATTGTACCCGCTGTTTCACGTGAATCACCGAGAGGGAGCTACTTCCCTATGCAGAATTGTGAAAAAATCACATCCAAGAGATCTTCGACGTCAATTTCGCCGGTCAATCGTCCCAGATAGCCCGTCGCCTGCCTCAACTCCTCGGCTCTGAGTTCCAACAGTCCGTCACCAAGCGCCTTCACGAGGCAGCGTTGCGTCTGCTGAAGCAGGTCAATATGCCGAAGCCTCGACGGCAGGATATCCCCGATATTACCAACAGCCTCTACAGCACGATTGGCAATCAGTTCGATCAGCTCGGACAGCCCCTCACCAGTTAGGGACGAAACCGCCAGGTCCGCGTCAGCCTCTCCTGTCACAAGGTCCGCTTTGCTCGCGATCCGTATGATATTTTCGCCTCCGATCTCGGCAATCCGTGGGGCATGACTGGCGCCGTGCTCCAACAAGAGAACGAGGTCAGCTTCTCCCGCACGCCTGAGGGAGCGTTCGATCCCCATCGCCTCGACCTTGCCGGCGGCGTCTCTTATCCCCGCCGTATCTGTTATCCGAACCTTAACGCCGGACAGATCAAGCGATACTTCCACCAAATCACGGGTTGTGCCCGGCTCATCGGACACAATAGCCGCGTCGCGGCGTGCCAGCGCGTTCAAAAGGCTTGATTTTCCAGCATTCGGGGCACCCGCGATCACCACGTCATAGCCGTCGCGAATCATCTCCGCCCTGTGATAGGCGGAGACATGCGCCCGCATTTCATTGGCAAGACTTTCCACATCAGCCCAAATCGTGTCCGCAACCGAACCAGGGACATCTGCCTCATCGGCGAAATCGAGTTCCGCCTCGATCATTGCGCGGGCATTGATCAGGCGACGGCGCCAAGAGGCATAAAGTTCTGACTGGGCACCCGAGGCATTGAGCACCGCCTGGCGTCTTTGGGCCTCTGTTTCCGCGAGTAGAAGATCCGCAAGAGCCTCGGTCTCAGGAAGATCAAGCTTGCCATTCAGAAACGCGCGTCGGGTGAATTCGCCAGCTTCCGCATGTCGTACACCCGGGACCGACGTCACTTCCCGGAGCAACGCCGCAGCCACCGCTTTGCCGCCATGGACATGAAACTCTGCGCAATCTTCTCCGGTAAAGCTGCGAGGCCCTGGGAAAAAAAGTAACAGGCCCGAATCGATCGTTTCCCGCCGGGTATCGCGAAAAGCACCATAGGCCGCCTGTCTTGGTGTCGGTACGGTGCCAAAAACCGTTTCGACAACGAATCGAGTATGTGGCCCGGAAAGGCGGATCACGGCGACTCCTGCCGGAAGGCGCCCGCTGGATAGCGCTACGATAGAATCCCCGGAGGAGGACGATATCATCTGTCCATCTCCACGTTAATAGCCTGCCAAGGATCGTACCGGACCCGAATCGGCTCCTGCAGAATCAGGTGTTCATAGAGTCGAAGAAATCCGCGTTCGTCTTGGTTTGTTTCAGCTTGTCGATCAGGAACTCGATCGCATCTGTCGTACCCATAGGGGCCAAGATCCGCCGAAGTACAAATATCTTCTGAAGGTCGGATTTCGGAACCAGGAGGTCCTCCTTGCGCGTGCCGGACTTGAGAATGTCCATTGCAGGATAGATTCTCTTATCAGCCACCTTGCGGTCCAGAACAATTTCGGAGTTGCCAGTCCCCTTGAACTCTTCAAATATGACCTCATCCATGCGGCTGCCCGTATCGATGAGAGCGGTCGCGATGATCGTCAGTGATCCGCCTTCCTCGATGTTGCGCGCCGCACCGAAGAAGCGCTTTGGGCGTTGCAGCGCGTTTGCGTCCACGCCGCCAGTCAATACCTTGCCGGACGAGGGCACGACGGTGTTGTAGGCTCGCCCAAGCCTGGTGATCGAATCGAGTAGAATGACCACATCCCGGCCATGCTCGACGAGTCTTTTCGCCTTCTCGATGACCATCTCGGCCACCTGAACGTGCCGGACGGCCGGCTCGTCGAAAGTCGATGAGATCACTTCCCCTTTGACCGACCGCTGCATGTCCGTGACTTCTTCCGGTCGCTCGTCGATCAGCAAGACGATCAGATAACATTCCGGATGATTTGTCGTGATCGAGTGCGCAATGTTCTGCAGCAGGACAGTCTTGCCCGTGCGAGGCTGGGCGACGATCAACGAACGCTGACCCTTGCCAATCGGCGAAACCAGATCGATTACACGCGGCGAGATATCCTTGGTAGTCGGGCTCTCGACCTCCATGCGCAGCCTCTCCGTCGGGTAAAGCGGCGTCAGATTGTCGAAATGGATCTTGTGGCGAATCTTCTCCGGGTCATCGAAGTTGATGGAATTCACCTTCAGGAGAGCGAAGTACCGCTCACCCTCTTTCGGGCTGCGGATCGGCCCCTCGACAGTATCGCCGGTTTTCAGGGAAAACCGCCTAATCTGCGATGGAGAGATGTAGATGTCGTCCGGTCCTGGAAGGTAGTTGGCATTTGCTGACCGAAGGAACCCGAAGCCATCCTGAAGGACTTCGACAACTCCGTCGCCTATGATTTCAACTTCCTGCTGCGAAAGCTTCTTGAGAATGGCGAACATCAGTTCCTGCTTGCGCATGACGCTGGCGTTCTCGACCTCGAGCGACTCTGCGTAAGCGATCAGCTCCGGGGGCTTCTTGTTCTTGAACTCTGCGAGTTTCATTTCCTGCATGGACGGACTCTGGATGGGCAATGTGTGGGAAATACGGTTCGGCTAAGGCGATTGCCGTCGATAACGCCGCGGCGGCCAGGGAAGGGCATGCAGCGAAAGACGAAAAAGGAAGAATCGCGTTTTAACGGCGCCTCATTCAAAGAGCAAGCCGTGAATCGATCGGTATCGCTCTAGAATGGTTTTACGATGACGAGGATCACGATGACAATCATAAGCAAGGTGGGGACCTCGTTCACGATTTTCCAGTGCCGCGACGAAGCAGTGTTCCGATCATCGGCAAATCGCCTGACCGAAGCGGACAGATAACCATGCACACCCGACAATAGCAGGACGAAAGCAATCTTGGCGTGCAGCCAACCGCCATGAAAACCGAAACCCCGCCATGCCAGCCACAAACCGAAAGCCCAGCTCACGATCATTGCCGGGTTGATGATCGCCCGCAGAAGCCGGCGCTCCATCACCTTGAACGTCTCCGACTGATCAGACCCTATCGGTGTGTCGGCATGATACACAAAAAGCCTCGGCAGATAGAGCATCCCAGCCATCCATGAGATGACCGCGATGACATGGATCGCCTTGATCCAGAGATAGAGCCCGTCCGATGCAAACATGAACAGCAGCGCGGTCAGAGCGGCGAAGGAGATGATCGCTACCAGGGCTCTGACGACGGGTGACGCTCCCGTAGCGCTCATCCCCTTCTGGCCTCCCTTACCTCGCGAAGCATCTGCTCGACATGCGAGACCGGTGTCTGAGGTGTGATCCCGTGGCCCAGATTGAAGACGAGCGGCCCATCACCAAGGGCGGCGAGAATCGTTCCAACGCCATCGGACAGCGCTTTGCCGCCAGCGACAAGCCGTTGGGGATCAAGATTGCCCTGCACGGGCCCCTCCTGCTGCAATTTTCGGGCCTGATCCAACGGTACCGTCCAGTCGAGCGCAAGTGCATCAGAACCGGTAGCCTTCCGAAACCCGGTATATCGGCTTCCCGCTCCACGAGGAAAGGCGATTACCGGAACGCCGGGACATGCCGCGTGCACCTGCCTGACAATGTCTGCCACGGGTTCGATACAGAACTCCGCGAAACCACGTTCATCGAGAACTCCCGACCAGCTGTCGAATATCTGAACCGCATCTGCTCCGGCCTCGATCTGCCGGATAAGATACCTCGCCGACCAGTCCGCTAGAATTTTCAGCAGCCTCTTCATCGCTTCCGGATGCTGGTAGCCGAAAAGCCGCGCCGGCGCCTGATCGACCGTGCCATGCCCGGCGATCATGTAGCTGGCGACCGTGAAGGGGGCGCCACAGAACCCCAGAAGCGTGGTTTCGGCGGGCAGTTCCAAACGAAGTCGACGAACCGTTTCGTACACCGGCGACAGATTCACGTGAAACATGTCACCGTTCAGTCCATCGATTTCTTCGGCCTCAAGCGGAGTCATCAACGGTCCACGCCCTTCCTCGAACCGAAGGTCACGGCCGAGCGCATGAGGCACGACGAGAATATCTGAGAACAGGATCGATGCATCGAAACCGAACCGGCGAATGGGCTGCAAGGTCACCTCTACCGCCAGGTCGGGATTGTAACACAGATCAAGGAAGCTTCCCGCGCGCTTCCGGGTTTCACGATACTCCGGCAGATAACGACCGGCCTGGCGCATGATCCAGACAGGCGGTGGAAACACCGTTGCTCCCTTAAGCACGTCCAGCATCGGCCTTCCGGTCATGCTCTCGGCTTTTCCACCTCGTTTCGTTGAGACCATCGGCTCTTCTTCTAAATTCAAATCAAAGATTCTTAATGGTTTTCTGATTCTTAGACTCTGTGAGAATCGATGGTTCGGACTGGTCCACATAAGCCACGGGATTCTGCCGGCGGTCATACAGGACTAATATTGCAGGGAAAAGGAAAACTCTGGGGACAGGTGAGAATCTGCAATGGTTTTCTGTAACTTGCGGCACCACCAGATTGTTGACATTCAGTAAACTCGATCCTGCCCGGCACGTATCCCCGCTGTTTTCCAAAGGTGTAGCGTCGAGCGCACCGCAACCCAAATTGTGGACATGTAGGCTCGTGATACAGTTCTCCGGACCCCCGGCAGCAATCCGCACGTCTTTATCCACAATGACCCACAAGGCCCGCGACTATCTGGTGAAAAGATGAACCGAGCGCAGAATTTTTTTCACCTTCATCTCATTTCGGATGCGACCGGCGAAACGTTGCTAGCTGCGGGTCGCGCCGCTGCGGCACAGTACAAGAATGCGCGCGCCATCGAGCATATCTACCCACTGATCCGGACAGAAAAGCAGCTGGCAAAGGTGATCGACGACATAGAGGAAGAGCCCGGCATAGTCCTCTACACCATTGTCGACAAGGCACTCGCCCAGATCATCGATGAGCGATGCGCTGCCTTGGGTCTGCCGGCAGTATCCGTCCTGGAACCCGTTTTGGCCGTATTCCAATCCTATCTCGGCGCGCCCGCAGGCCGTCGCGTCGGTGCGCAGCACGTCCTGGATGCGGACTACTTCCGCCGGATCGATGCACTGAACTTTACGATGGAACATGATGACGGCCAGCTTCCGGAAGAAGCTGAACAGGCCGATGTCGTGCTTGTTGGCATTTCCAGGACGTCGAAAACACCTACGTCGATCTATCTGGCCAACAGGGGTATAAAGACCGCGAACATACCCATCGTTCTGGGTGTCCCGCTGCCGGACAGCGTGGTGACGGCAAGAAGCCCCCTCATCGTCGGCTTGATCGCAACCGCCGAGCGGATTTCCCATGTGCGACAGAACAGGCTTCTGGGCACAACGACGGGATTTGACTCGAAAAACTATGCCGACAGGGCTTCCATCAGCGAGGAACTGGGCTACGCACGGCAGCTCTTCGCCCGACATGGCTGGCCAACCATCGACGTAAGCCGCAGGTCCATCGAGGAGACGGCGGCGGCGATTCTTGCCTTGAGGCCCAAAGGACGATGACCGCCGTTCATACGTGCTATACGCGCGGGGATAGAAGAGGCCGAGGTATCCGACATGGCAGAACGAATGGTGCTCGCTTCCGGTAGTCGCTTCCGGAAAGCAATGCTTGAAGCTGCAGGTATTGATATCGATGTGATACCTGCCGAAATCGACGAGCGGGCGGTTGAGAAGACGCTTGAAGGCACGGGCGCGTCCCCCGATGAGGTTGCGCAGATCCTGGCCGAGGCAAAGGCGCTGGATGTGAGCGAGAAGAATCCGGGCCGTCTGGTGCTCGGCTGCGACCAGACGCTGTCCCTTGCCGGGGAGCTCTTTCACAAGCCGACAGACATGGAAAGCGCCCGACATCATCTGCTCGCACTTTCAGGAAAAACCCATCAACTGAACAGCGCCGCCGTCCTGGCCCGCAGCGGGGAAACGATCTGGCGTCATGTGGGTGTTGCAAGCCTGACCATGCGAAAGCTGGACCCAGCTTTCATAGGAAGGCATCTGGCTCGTGTCGGGCCAGTCGCGCTGAATTCCGTTGGTGCCTACCAGATAGAGGGTGAGGGGGTTCAGCTCTTCGAGAAGATCGAAGGCGACCACTTCACCATCGTCGGCCTGCCATTGTTGCCCTTGCTCAGGGAACTTAGGGCTATCGGAGCTATCGATGGCTGATTCCGTTCCGGTCAGCGCCTTCGTCTGCGGGCATCCCATCGCGCATTCGCGTTCGCCAAAAATCCACAATCACTGGCTTAGGCAATATGGCATCGCGGGAAGCTACGTCCCGATCGACGTGTTACCGCATGACGCGGCAACCTTCTTTTCCACACTGCGCAGCCAGGGACTGGCGGGCGGAAACGTCACGATCCCGCACAAGGAAGCCGCGTTTGCCGCGGTCGAGCGACGCGATGAAGCCGCGGATCTGATCGGTGCGGTCAATACGCTCTGGTTCGAAGACGATCTGCTGATCGGCGGCAATACCGATGCTTTAGGATTCGCGGCAAATCTCGATGAGTTTGCATCCGGGTGGACGCAGTCGGGGCCGGCGCTGGTGCTCGGCGCCGGTGGTGCGGCGCGAGCGGTGATCCATGCGCTGAAGCAGAGGGGATTCCGGGACATAAGAATCGTCAACCGGACCGTCGCTCGGGCTGTCGAACTGGCAGATCGCTTCGGGATGGGAATCTCCGCTCATCCGCCAGCAGCGCTTCGGGAACTGCTGTCCGATGCTGGCCTGCTGGTCAACACGACGGCCCTCGGTATGGCGGGGAAAGGCGATGCCGACGCCATGGCGGCGAATCCTGAAATGCTGCCGCGGCATGCCGTCGTTACAGACATTGTCTATGTACCCCTTGAGACCCCGCTTCTTGCCGCAGCGCGAGCGCTCGGTCTCAAGACGGTCGATGGGCTCGGTATGCTACTCCATCAGGCAGTACCCGGGTTTGAGCGATGGTTCGGCGTACGACCAAATGTGACAAGGGAGTTGAGGGACATGATCGTCGCGGATATGGCGCCGACAGCTTCGGTAAGAAGTTCATGATCCTGCTCGGTCTGACTGGCTCGATAGGGATGGGCAAGTCGACAACCGCGAAGATGTTTTCGGACTTCGGTGTTCCAGTCCATGATTCAGACGAAGCAGTCCATCGGCTCTACAGAGGCAAGGCGGCGCCTCTCGTGGAGGCCGCGTTCCCGGGAACGACCAGCGGTGGTGTCGTCGATCGTGCAAAGCTGGCAGAGAGGGTGCTGGGTGACACAGCGGCGCTGAAAAGGCTCGAAGATCTTGTTCACCCCATGATCCGCGCTGACGCGACTGCTTATCTGAAGCCATTTCATGCAGCTGGAGCGCCGCTTGCCGTCCTCGATATCCCGCTTCTTTACGAGACGGACGGCCGAGACCGGGTCGATCTGGTCGTTGTGGTAACCGCACCTGCCGAGGTGCAGCGGCAACGCGTCCTGGCCAGACCCGGCATGACCGAGGAGAAATTCCGCAAGATACTGTCCAAGCAGGTACCCGACGCAGACAAGCGCCGGATGGCGGATTTCATCATAGACACAAGCCTCGGCGTGGAGGCTGCTCGCCGGCAGGTCGCCGACATCATCGAGAAACTGACAGGCAAGCGCCCGATGCCCGCGAGCGAGACTGCGGGCGAAAGCCTGTAGCCTCGGCAGTGGACGCACCCCTCAATTTCCTTGCGACGGTACCCTGAAAATCCCATCCTCTGATGGCAGGGAGTTGCTGATTCGATGCGGGAAATTGTCTTCGATACTGAAACGACCGGCCTGGATTGGCGCGAAGACCGGGTGATCGAGCTTGGCGGCATCGAGCTCGTCAACCGGTTTCCGACCGGGCGCACCTTTCACAGATACATCAACCCGCAGGGCCGGCAGATCAATCCGGAGGCGCAAGCGGTCCATGGGATAAGCATGGCTGATCTGGACGGCAAGCCAACCTTTCCCGACATTGCCGCCGAGTTTCTGGAGTTCATCGACGGGGCGCATCTCATAGCGCACAACGCCAGCTTCGATATCAATTTCCTCAACGCCGAGTTCGGCCGGCTTGGCCATCCGGAAGTCGAGCAGACCCGTGTGATCGACACGCTGGCCATCGCCAAGCGCAAGCATCCGATGGGACCCAATTCGCTCGACGCTCTTTGCCGGCGGTATGGCGTTGACAACAGTCACCGGACAAAGCACGGAGCGCTGCTCGATTCCGAGCTTCTCGCGGAAGTCTACATAGAACTTATCGGTGGCAAGCAGGCCGCATTGAGCCTTGATACGTTTGTCGCGTCAGCCGAAACAATCGAGATCGCGACGGTGGAAATAACCGTGCGGCAGCGACCCGTGCCGCTGGCACCACGGATCAGCGAAATAGAATTCGAAGCCCATGCGGCGCTTGTGAAGGAAATTGGCGAAAAGGCCGTCTGGATGAAGCTGGCTGAGGGCAACCGGGCGTGAGCAGGGATTGAATTAGCAACACAGCGCCGACAATTGGACCGCAAACAAAACCCGGCACGAGGCCGGGTCTTTCGTTTCAATCGAAAGCAGACCAGTCAGCTAGCTGACCTGACCCTTGGCCTTCGCCTGATCCTCGGCCAATTTCTGCTGGAACATCTGGGCGAAATCGATCGGGTCGAGCATCAGCGGCGGGAAGCCACCGTTGCGGGTCGCCTCGGCAATGATCTGGCGTGCGAACGGGAAGAGAAGCCGCGGGCATTCGATGAACAGAAGCGGCAGCATATGCTCTTGTGGGAAGCCTTCGATCCGGAAGACGCCCCCGTAGACCAGCTCCACGTTGAAAAGCACGTCCTTCTCGAGCGAAGCCTTCGCGTTGAGCGTGAGATTGACGTCGAATTCCTTGTCAGACAGCGGATTGGCGTTGACGTTGACGTTGATGGCGATGCCCGGAGCCTTCTCGCGGGCCCGCAGGGAATTCGGAGCCCCGGGGCTTTCGAAGGAAAGATCCTTTACGTATTGCGCAAGCACGCTGAGCGTCTGCTTGCCTTCGCCGTTCCCGTTCGGTGCAGCGCCCGCCGGTTTGTCTTCGTTGGCCATAAAGCCGATCCTTGTCTTCTTGTGGCCGACGGCAACATGCCGCAGGCCGCCTCCGTTTTAAAATCGGGCGTTGGCTAGCATGGCGGGTCGGGCAAGACAAGGTTTGCCTCTCGACGGCCGGAAAGCCTGGCTCAAGCTTGCCTTCAGTCCTTCTCGATGCGCCGCCAGGGCGAATCTGTCGACCGGGTATCTTCGTCACTGTCAGGATCGCGACTGTATTCATCGATGTCGAGATCAATCGTCTGGCCACGCGATCGGCGCTCGGAGGAGAAGCCCGAGAATCCCTGCGATACGACTACAATACGCTTCTGCAGAAACCGCCATGCCAAATGCCGCACGGGCGGAAGCAGGAGCGCGAGGCCCAGCAGATCGGTAACGAAGCCCGGGATGAGGAGGAGAATCGCCGATACGACCATCATGGCGCCATTGGCGAGCTGCCGGCTTGGATCCCTGCCGGCATCCATCTCCCTGCGGACGCGCTCCATGGTTCCGAGACCCTGGATGCGCAGCAGGGCCGCACCGGCTACCGCTGCTCCAATCACCAGTCCCAGTGTGGCCAGCACGCCGATTTGCCGCCCCACTAGGATGAAACCGGCGATTTCAAGGAAAGGCAGTGCCAGCAGGAAAATGGAAATGAATGGGATTCGCATCAGCCATTAATCATCAACATGCCGTTAGCAGAACCAAATAGCCTGCGGCTGGCGCTTTTTGTGGTAGATATGTATGCAGGCGTTGAATTTGAATGACGGTCGCCTGCGTTCTATATGCAGGTTGCAGCCTGCCTGCCGGCGGCTGGAGAAACAAGGGTTTTGGAAGAAGACATGGAATTCTTCGACTTCGGTACGATTTTTTTCCTCATCGCTGCGGTGGTGATCTTCTTCCAGTTGCGGAATGTGCTTGGCCGCCGCACGGGTAACGAGCGGCCACCGTTCGATCCCTATACGGCAGGGCGCACGGCCAAGGATGCTCCTGCCAAAACATCCGAGAACGTTGTATCGCTGCCGCGGGGCAGAAAGACGCCCGTCGAGGGTGTCGAGGATAGCTACGCCGAGATCGACGCATTCGAAAAGCCGGGCAGCGAGCTGAACAAGGGTCTGCGCGCGATCAGGGACGCCGACCCGACCTTCGAGCCCAAGAGCTTCATTGAAGGCGCGAAGATGGCCTATGAGATGATCGTTATGGCTTACGCGGACGGCGACCGGAAAACCCTGAAGAATCTGTTGTCGCGGGAGGTATTCGACGGTTTTGTCGCAGCGATCGCGGATCGCGAATCTCGCTCGGAGAAGGTGCAGTCCTCTTTTGTCGGTATCGACAAGATCAACATCGTTTCAGCCGAAATGAAGGGGTCTGAGGCTCATGTGACGTTGCGCGTGGTCAGCGAACTCATCTCCGCCACGCGTGACAAGGCGGGGGAAGTCATCGACGGAGACCCGGAAACCGTGGCCGAGGTCAAGGACGTCTGGACGTTTGCGCGCGACACCCGTTCCAAGGATCCCAACTGGAAGCTGGTTGCGACCGAAGAGGAAGAGTAGGTCGTTTGCGGGCGCGCGTGAATGGACACCGTCCCGCTGTCATCCTGTTTCAGGCAAGTCGCCTTTGCCGACCTGGACGGATGGCTGGAAGACGA
This sequence comes from Rhizobiaceae bacterium, assembly GCA_019635775.1. Lineage (GTDB taxonomy): Bacteria > Pseudomonadota > Alphaproteobacteria > Rhizobiales > Rhizobiaceae > Mesorhizobium_K. The sequence continues at coordinate 120,949 of JAHBYU010000014.1, forward strand.
TCATTTGGAAGCCTACAGGGCCTTCCGGCGATCGGCATTCCAAGCCCTTGAAAGGCCATACAGGACGGGATCCCTTGGAGTCGCCTTTGAGAGCTTTCGCCAAGCCTATCGCGATTCACGTGAAACACTGGCCGCAAACGCCGCTTCGGCACGTGCGTTCTTTGAGGAGCACTTCGTTCCGGCGTTGGTCATTCCTGAATCGACAGGGCGGGGATTTATAACGGGCTTCTATGAGCCTGTGGTGGACGCCTCGCCGGTACCGACGGATACATTCGTCGTACCCCTGCTTGCCCGGCCTGCTGATCTTGTGGACGTCGATGATACGAACAGACCAGCAGGGATGGACCCCTACCTGGCGTTTGGCCGGGTGAAAGGCCCGAGCCTGACCGAATACCATGATCGCCAGGCGATTGAGCAGGGTGCTTTGGCGGATGAGGGCCTGGAGATCGCCTGGCTCGAAAGCCGGATTGATGCCTTCTTTATCCACGTCCAGGGAGCCGCGAGGCTCAATATGACCGACGGGAGCGCGCGGCGTGTGACCTACGCCGCGAAGTCGGGTCAGCGTTTCACGGGCATAGGCAAGGTGCTTGCCGATCTCGGCGAGATTCCTCTCGAACGCGTGACGATGCAGTCCATTCGCGCCTGGCTCGCATCGCATCCGGAGCGCCACGACGAGATCCTGTGGAAGAATCGCTCCTACATCTTTTTCCGCGAAGCGATGGTGGATGACCCGACGCTGGGCCCTGTTGCGGCAGCAAAGGTCCCGTTGACCCCAGGCCGTTCCTTGGCCGTCGACCGATTGCTGCATACCTTTGGAACGCCCTTCTTCATTCACGCGCCATCGTTGAACGCTTTCGGAGGACAGGGCTTTCGCAGACTCATGATCGCGCAGGACACTGGTTCGGCGATCGTGGGCCCGGCCCGGGGCGATCTCTTCGTGGGGTCCGGGGACGAAGCCGGCGAGATTGCAGGGGTTGTTCGCAATGCGGCGGATTTCTACGCCCTCCTGCCTCGCGGCCTTGTCGAAGGTGGCTCGACGTGAGTCAGCGCACAAAGCCCTTGAGCGACGAAGACCGGGTCCTCTGGAGCCTTGTCGCTCGATCTGCCACGCCCCTCAAAGGACGAAAGGCAATCGAGGGCGTTCCGTCGAAACCTGTTGCCGAGGCAAAACCGGTCCCGGAGAAGGGCCCGCCGCCTGCTATCCAGGCTCCCATGCCGCCGAAGCGCCCGATTGTTGCTCAGACGCTCGACAAGCCAACCATCGAGAAACTCTCGCGCGGAAAACTGCCAATCGAGGGCAGGGTCGACCTGCACGGGATGACGCAAGGCGAGGCCCACGCCCTGCTCCTTTCCTTTCTGCAGAGGGCGAGTGAACGCGGCATTCGCTATGTGCTGATCATCACCGGAAAGGGATTTTCGTCTGGCGGAGACGGGATCCTGCGTCGTCAGGTTCCAGCCTGGCTATCCACTCCACCGTTTCGCGCTTTGGTGTCCAGCCACGACATATCCGCCCGCCATCACGGAGGCGAAGGCGCCCTTTACGTCCGGCTGAGGAAAAAGGGGTGACACCGCTTGGCGAAAAGCTCCGCGACCTGCGGCGGCAGAAAGGCGTGAGCCAGAAGGAGATGGCGCAGGCCATCGGCGTGAGTGCTGCCTACCTCTCCGCGCTCGAACATGGCAGGCGCGGCGTGCCGACCTGGGTCATGCTCCAGAAGATCATCGGCTACTTCAATGTCATCTGGGACGATGCCGAGGAAGTCCTCAAACTCGCCGACCAGTCTCATCCCCGGATCGTGATCGATACGTCCGGTCTTTCCCCCGAAGCGACCCAACTGGCCAACACGCTTGCCGACCGCATTGCCGTGCTGGATGCGGATACGATCACGCGGCTCCTGGAGATAATGGGCAGCCGGGAGAACAGGGCGCCGGCACGCTACGACGACTAGCTAGAGCGGTAGTTGCCTGGCTGGTGACGATCAGAACAGCGCCTGCAGTTCGGCCATCTTGTCGTTGACCAGCCAGCCGTAATAGTTCTCCTCGGGATAGCGCGGCGGCTCGCCGTTGGCCGCCCGCTGATCGTTCTCGCGCTTCAAGGCCGCGGCCCGGGCGTCGGGATTGCCGATATTATAGAGCGTCGCGGTCACGCCGGGATTCTGGGAAATGTCGAACCCCGCGATCCGGGCATAGGCGTCGATCGACGTCCTCAACGTCGCGGCGACGTAATTCAGCGTCAGGTCGGGGTCCATGATCGTCTCATAGACCTGGTTTGGCTTCGCGGCATCCAGCCTCGGCAGGCCCGAGACCTGGTTGACGAGATCGCTCATCTGAAGGGCGGTCAGGGGGCTCATCTGGCCGAGGCCGAAGGTCTGACCCGCATAGTAGGGTTGAAAGAACACCGCCGCGAAACGGTTGTCCGGAAAGGACTTGCCGTCAACCGACTTGCCCCTGAACGAGGTGTTCCAAACGCGTTCGCGGCAGGTCCAGAGCTGGTAACTGTCGGCAGAAGTGCAATCGGCGAACTGCGGGCGTTGCACGAAGTCATCCACGTCCTCGCCGTCATATTGAAACGACAAATCAGCGCTCAGGTAAGCGGCAGCCTTGACGTAGTAGGTCTGGAGCCGGTCGTAGGCGTCAACGTTGTAGGTGTGCTCGCCGACAATGGCTCCGACAATGTGCATCGGGTCGATGCCGTACTTGCCAGCCGTCTTGACGATCTTGGAACGCAGCTTCCGGTCGTTCTTCAGAAGCGAATAGACCTTGCGGTACTTGGCCTCGAAGGTGGTGCCGCCGGCCTTGGTGCGCTTGGTGGACGCGCCGGGGACACCGGGCTGCTCGACCGACCGGTTGCCTGGAGGCACGACGGTCGCGGCCAACGCGGCACCCTGCAGGGCGACGACAAGGATTGCGGCCCAGAAGGCCCGCGCCAACGATGCATGTATGCCCGCAATATGCCTGATCATCCGCCCGCACCCACGAGGGTTGCCCCTCAAACTGCCGCGCAAACTAGGAAATGCTCCCGCCTGAGTCGAGAGCAAACAGCTTTCCCGGTTGTCGCGGCCGACGGCGACGTGACCATGCGCCGTCCTTGCCCGGAGCCCATTAAAGGATGAAACGCGACAAATCTGTGTTCCGGGCCATGTCCCCGACATGCTTCTGCACGTAGTCGGCGTCGATCGAGACAGTCGTGCCGTTGCGGTCCGGTGCGTCGAAGGAGATATCGTCCAGCACGCGCTCCATGACGGTCTGCAGACGCCGCGCGCCAATGTTCTCGACATTGGCGTTGAGATCGACGGCGATCTGGGCAAGGCTGTCGATGGCGTCGTCCGTGAAGTCGAGCGTCACGCCTTCGGTCGCCATGAGGGCGACATACTGCTTGATCAGGCTCGCCTCGGTCTCCGTCAGGATGCGAACGAAGTCTTCCTTTTCGAGCGCGCGCAGCTCGACACGGATCGGCAGGCGGCCTTGGAGCTCGGGCAGCAGGTCCGACGGCTTGGACACGTGGAAGGCGCCCGACGCGATGAACAGAATGTGATCCGTCTTCACCTGGCCGTATTTGGTGGCGACCGTCGTTCCTTCGACCAGGGGAAGCAGGTCGCGCTGCACGCCTTCCCTCGAAGGTCCGCCTACGACGCCCGAGCGGGCGGCGATCTTGTCGATCTCGTCGAGGAAGACGATACCGTCATTCTCGGTAGATTCCAGCGCCTGGCGGATGACTTCGTCCTGGTCAAGCAGCTTGTCGGACTCGTCGTTGACGAGAAGGTCGTACGAATCCTTCACCGTCGTCTTGCGCGTCTTGGTGCGCTTGCCGCCCATCGCCTTCTGCAGCATGTCGTTGATGTTGAGAACGCCCACGCTGCCTCCAGGCATGCCGGGAATGTCGAAGCTGGGCATGCCGCCATTGCCGGTGTCGGCAACCTCGATCTCAATTTCCTTGTCGTCGAGTTCGCCGTCGCGCAGCTTCTTGCGGAAGCTGTCGCGCGTGGCGGGTGAGGCCGTCTTGCCGACAAGCGCCTCAAGGACACGTTCCTCGGCGTTTGCATGCGCGCGCGCCTTGACGTCCTCGCGCATCCTTTCGCGCACAAGACCGATGGCGATCTCGACAAGATCGCGGATGATCTGCTCGACGTCGCGGCCGACATAGCCCACCTCGGTGAACTTGGTTGCCTCGACCTTGACGAAAGGCGCGCCCGCCAGCCGTGCAAGGCGGCGCGATATCTCGGTCTTGCCGACACCGGTCGGGCCGATCATCAGGATGTTCTTGGGCATGACCTCTTCGCGCATCTGGCCTTCCAGTTGCTGGCGACGCCACCGGTTGCGCAGGGCGATGGCCACGGCGCGCTTGGCGTCTTTCTGGCCGATGATGAAGCGGTCAAGTTCCGAAACTGTTTCGCGGGGAGAAAAGCTGGTCATGTCGGGGAGGGTACTCTTGGAACGGGTGTTGAAGCTTATGTATGGGGCCTGAGCCCGCATACAAGATTAGGCCGCCGAGGCGACCGAAGAGCGACGTTCATGCGCGGACAGGCTCAGCCACCGCTCTGCCAGGCCTTCACCGCATCGATCGGATAGACCAGCATGAGGACGTTGAGCGTGAGGTTGTCCCGGATCAGCCACCCGACGACGACCTCGAACAGGATCGCGATGACCACCGTTAGCCAGACCGGCAAGCGCGCCGCAAGGAAGAAGCCGAACACCATCCAGAGCGTGTCCGAGACGGAATTGATGACGCTATCGCCGAAATAGTCGAGCGAGATCGTGGCCTCGCGATAGCGGTTGATGATGATCGGACTGTTTTCCAGAATTTCCCAAGCTGCTTCGAGGAGAATGGCGAAGGAGAGCCGTGTCCAGACTGTGGAGCGGCGCAGGATCAGCCAGAACAGGAGATAGAACAAGAAGCCGTGGATGATGTGGGAGAAGGTGTACCAGTCGGCGATATGCTGCGAGTTTTCGGAGCTGACGACAACGCCGTGCCAGAGCTTGACGTAACCGCATTCGCAAATCCAGACATGACCCTGCCAGCGAAGAATGAGCGCCTGCGCCCCGATCAGCAGGACCGAAACAAGGATTCCCGCCTTCCAGTCGAGGCCCCACGGTCGACTGTCCTGCAAACCCGTCTGATGGACCACGGAAATCATCCCTCATCGCGAATCATCGACCGCGACATTTAACAGCCTACTGGCGGCAGGTGGATCGAAAACGACGGGGACAGAGGGCCTGGCTATTGCGCGTCCCGCGCCATCATCAGGGCAGGTCCATAAATACTCGTTCGGCGATCGAAGGTGCGAAAGCCGGCCTTCTCATAGGCCCGGATGGCGCGCAGATTGTCGGGGTGCGGGTCGATGACGACACGCGGACAACCCTCCTCGAACAGCAGCTCAACAAACTGGCTGAGAATGGCCGAACCATGCCCTTTGCCAATCAGCTCGGGCGGCCCAATGGAGATGTCCAGCCCAAGCGTACCGAAAGGCTGGTCCTGATAGGGATGGCCATCTTCCAGATGCGGGTCGTAGCTTTGCAGATAGGCGATCGGCCGGCCGTCCAGTTCCACGATCAGCGGCTCGGTCTCGTCGCTGTTCATCGCCTCCCGGATTTCCTCAAGCGAGGCCTCGGGGCCATCGTCCCACCATTCGGCGACATGCGGCTCGGCCAGCCATGCCGCCAGGAGGGGCATGTCGGCTTCGGTCAACGCGCGAAAATCATAGACGTTGTCCGTCATCCGGGGTGTCCCTATGCGGCTGCGTCTTCGATCGTTTCGACGATGAAGCTGTTGTTGGTGTAGACGCAGATTTCGGAGGCGATCTGCATCGCTTTGCGGGCAATCTCCTCTGCATCCCTGTCCGTGTCGATCAGCGCGCGGGCCGCGGCAAGCGCATAATTGCCACCGGATCCGATCGCCATGACGCCATGCTCGGGTTCCAGCACGTCGCCATTGCCGGTGATCGCAAGCGATACGTTCTTGTCGGCGACCAGCATCATGGCCTCTAGATGGCGCAGATAGCGGTCGGTGCGCCAGTCCTTTGCGAGTTCCACGGCTGCGCGGGTGAGCTGGTCCGGGTACTGCTCGAGCTTGGCCTCCAGTCGCTCCAGCAGGGTGAAGGCGTCGGCGGTGGCGCCTGCGAAGCCGGCGATCACATTGCCGTTCGCGCCGATGCGGCGGACCTTGCGGGCGTTGCCCTTCATGACCGTCTGGCCGAGGCTGACCTGTCCGTCGCCTGCGATCACGACCTTTCCGCCCTTGCGCACGGTCACGATGGTTGTGGCGTGCATGGTCAGGTTGTTCGACATTTTATGCTCCGATTTCACGCGGGCCCTCAAATGGCAGCCGGCGCAGTACGAGGAAAGTGCTTATGTATGCGAGGCCCCGCCGAATGCAAATGTGGTGTCCCGTTGCCACGCCCCGTTTCCGGTCTGGCCATTGGATGGGTCGGGAATGACGGGCGGCCTCGGGGGACGCCAATCAAGATAGTAGAACAACGCGACCTCT
>JAHBYU010000015.1 GCA_019635775.1 Rhizobiaceae bacterium
TCGATCGAGACGACGCTGCATCACCCGACCCGGGGCTTCATCAAGCTAGAGGACACGCTTGCCGTCACCGCGGACGGCTGGGAGGCGTTCGGCGACGCGGGCAGGGGATGGAACCTGCGCTAGCCGCGAAAAACGCCGGAAGAGATTGAAGAGCTGGATATGATCAGGATCGCAATTGTAGGAACGGGCTGGATTGGCGGGATACATGCCGACCGGTTGAAGCGCTGCGCCGGCGCCGAGCTGGCTTACGTGTTCGACATCCGCAAGGAAGCCGCGCAGGCGTTTGCCGCGCAGCATGGCGGCGTGGTCGCCGACACCGTCGAGGAGGCCTGCGCCAAGGCCGACGCGGTCATCATCGCGTCGTCCACGGGGTCGCATGAGGCCGTCGCGCTGGCCTGCGTCGAGGCCGGCAAGCCGTTCCTGGTCGAGAAGCCGGTCGCTCAGGACCAGGCCGCGGCGATCCGCGTTCGCGACGCGGCCCTCGCGGCTCGCATCCCGTCCATGGTCGGCTTCAACCGCCGGTTTCACCCGGGCTATTCGGAAATACGCAGCGCGATCGCCGACGGCCGGATCGGCAATGTCGAGAGCCTGCGTTTCACCGTGAAGACGGCGACGCCGCCGACGGCGGAGTTTCTGAAAACCTCCGGCGGCCTGTTCGGCGAGTTCGGCATCCATTTCTTCGACCTCGCATGCTGGCTGACCGACGACGTTCCCGTCGAGGTCTTCGCCATGGGCTCGATCCTTACGGACGAAAGCTACCGCGCCGTCGGCCAGATCGACACGGCCGCCGCGATCGTCCGGATGTCGCGCGGTGCCCTGTTCCAGCTCGATATCGGCTGGCGCTCGACCTATGGGCACGACGAGCGGCTCGAAGTGTTCGGATCGAAGGGCGTTTTCCGTGCCGGCGGCGACGTGATCACCATGCCGCTGTCCGGTGTGCGGACGCCGGAGGAAGCCGCCCGCCGCCTGCCCGACTGGTTCGAGCGTTTCGAGGCGACCTATCTCATCGAGCTGGATGGCTTCGTGTCACTGGTCAACGGCGGAAGCGCGATCGGCGCGAGCCTCCAGGACGGCCTTGTCGCGCAGGTGATGGCGGATGCCGCCGCGAGATCGGTCGCGACCAACCGGCCGGTCGCCTTCGATGTCGCCACCCGCGGCCATGAGGCTGGGGATACGGCTTGATGTCGCTCGTCGAACGTCGCCCCGTCTGCGCTCTGCGCAACGTCAGCAAGCGGTTCGGATCGATCTCCGCCTGCCAGGACATCTCCATCGAGCTTTTCGCCGGAGAGGCGGTGGCGCTCGCAGGCGAGAACGGCGCCGGCAAGAGCACGACGGCGAAGTGCCTCTACGGCTTCCATTCGCCGACGGCGGGGCATGTGGAGGTGGATGGCTGCGAGATGACGTTCCGCTCGCCGCGCGACGGCGAGGCGGCCGGCATCGTGATGATCCCGCAGGAGCTCGATCTCTTCCCCTAACTCTCGATCGTCGAGAACATGTTCATGGGCCAGCAGCGCCCGCGAACCCGGTTCGGAACCTTCGACTGGCGTGCGATGAAGAAGACCGCGCGCGAGATCCTGGCGAGGTTGGGACTGAGGCTCGACGTGTCGCAGCCGGTCCATCTGCTTTCGGCGGCCAACTGCAAGCTGATCGAGATAGCGCGCGCGCTCAACCGCAACGCCCGCGTCATCATCATGGACGAGCCCACCGCCGCGCTGACCGACCGCGAGGTGCGACGGCTGCTCTCGATCGTGCGCGACCTGCAGAAGAACGGCGTGGCGATCGTCTACATCACGCATCGCCTCGACGAGATATTCGACGTCTGCGACCGCATCGTCGTCCTGCGCGACGGCTCGCTGGTCGACGACGGCCCCGTTTCGGACTTCACCGAGGGCAGCCTCGTGAAGAAGATGGTCGGCCGTCCGCTGGAGAGCCTTTTCACCCATAGCCCCCATCCGATCGGCGACGTGGCGCTCGAGGTGGTGGGGCTCACCAGCGAGCCGGCGTTCCGCGACATTTCCTTCCAGGTGCGCAAGGGCGAGATTCTTGGCATTTCGGGGCTGATCGGCGCCGGCCGCAGCGAACTCGCGCACGCCCTGTTCGGCCTGCGCGCCTACGCTGCCGGAACGATCGCGGTGAACGAACGCCGCGTGCGGATCAACTCGGTGGCCGACGCGTTCCGTCTCGGCATCGCATACCTGCCCGAGGAGCGTCGCTCGCAGGGACTGATCCTTCCGTTCTCGATCCAGCACAACATAACGCTCGCCAGCCTGAAGCGCTTCACCCGGCTCGGCATCGTCAGCGAGCGCGGCGAGGCGGATTTCGCGCGCAAGGCTGCGACGGATTTCACGGTGTCGGGCGCCCGCATCGACGCGGCCGTCTCCGTTCTGTCGGGCGGCAACCAGCAGAAGGTGCTGATCGCCAAGACTCTCGCCAGGAACCCTGAGATCATCATCCTGGACGAACCCACCCGCGGCGTGGACGTCGGCGCGAAATCGGAAATCTACCGGATCATCGACGATCTGGCCCGAAGGGGCTGCGCCGTCATCCTGATTTCGTCGGAACTGAATGAGGTCCTGGCCATGTCGGACCGCATCCTCGTGATGCGGGAAGGGGTCGCGGTCCGCACTTTCGAGCGGTCGGAGTTCTCGCCGGAGGCCATCGGTGCCGCGGCGGCAGGCCAGAAGGTGCTGTCAAATGTCGCTTGATGCGGGATCCGAAACCCGGACGGTCGACTTCGCAGCCGATGACGTGCCGCAGTGGCGCTCGATCCTGTCGTGGCCTGCCGCGCCGTCGATCATCTTTCTCGTCGTCGCGACGCTCGGCGTGGGCATGGTGACGGACGGCTTCCTGACCATCGCAAACCTGCGCAGCATTCTCGAACAGGCCGTCCTGATCTCCATCGTCGCGCTGGCGGTCAATCAGGTGATCCTGAGCGGCGAGATCGACGTTTCGACGGGCTCGCTGCTCGCCGTCTGCGCTTTCGTCTTCGGCAACACGGCCAACGTCGTCGGCGGAGCCTGGCTGCCCCTGCTCGCTGCCCTGGCGGCGGGCGGCACGGTGGGGCTGCTGAACGGCTTCCTGTCCACATATGGCCGCGTCCCGTCGATCATCACCACGCTCGGCATGCTCTTCATCCTTCGCGGCGCGGTGCTGCTCGGTGGCGGCGCCCAGGTCCTCAACATGGCGCCGGAGTCGCGCATATTCGGACAGGGCATGCTCGCCGGCGTCCCGGTCACGATCCTCATCGCGGCCAGTCTCTTCCTCGTGATGGAGATCGTCAGCCGCCACACCATCTGGGCACGCAACGCCATTGCCATCGGCGGCAACGAGAGCGCTGCGCGCACCCTCGGCCTGCCGATCCGCAAGACGCGGCTGATCGCGTTCGTCCTCAGCGGCCTGTGCTGCGGCCTGGCCGCCGCCGTCTTCCTCGGCCAGATCGGTCAGCTTCAGGCCACGGCGGCGACCGGCTTCGAACTTAAGGTCATCGCGGCCGTCGTGCTCGGCGGCACCAGCATTCGCGGCGGCAAGGGCTCGAATGTCTCGCCGGTCGTCGGCGCCGTCCTCGTGGGCGTGATCCTCAATGCGATGACGCTGAACCGCGTGCCGGGGACATACGAACTCCTCATCCTCGGTTCCCTCATCCTCGGCGCCGTCTCCTTCGAGGGCGTCCGGCAGAAGCTCTTGACGAGGGGCCACTAAAATGAACGCCCGCTCCCTTTCCATGGACAGGTTCCGCGTCAACCGCAGCATGGTCCTGGCGCTGATATTCATCATTCAGATCGCGGTCACGAGCCTGCTGGTGCCCGGCTATTTCGATATCCGCGGGCTGCTCGACGCCACGCGGTCGTTTTCCGAGGCCGGGCTCATTGCGCTCGGGATGACGCTGGTCATCATAACCGGCGGCATCGACCTGTCCGTCGGCGCTTTGCTGGCGCTGGTCTCCGTCACCATCGGCTTCAGCTATCAGGCCGGTCTGCCGCTCTGGGCGGCATCGATGGCCGGCGTCGGCGTCGGCACGCTCGGCGGCCTTTTTAACGGTGCCTTCATCACCTACTTCCGTCTGCATCCTCTCGTCGTCACGCTCGGAACCTTCGCGCTCTTCCGCGGCATCGCCTACGCGGTCTCGGACGCCAACGCGGTCTCCGGCTTCCCGGACTGGTTCTCGCTGTTCGGCCAGACCACGCTCGGCTGGTTTCCGCTCCAGTTCCTGTTCCTCTGCCTGTTCGTAGTGATCTTCTGGGTCGTTCTGTCGAGGTGCGCCTTCGGCCGCTACGTCTATGCGGTGGGACACAACGAGGTGGCGGCGCGGTTCGCGGGAATCTCGACGAACTCCGTGCTGCTGGCGGTCTACACGCTGAACGGCTTTCTGGTAGGGCTAGCCGGCCTCATCTACACCTCCCGCATCGCCAGCGCCCGCGGCAATGCCGGGCTCGGGCTCGAGCTCACCGTCATCGCCATGGTCGTGCTCGGCGGCACGAAGATAACCGGCGGATCGGGGACCATCGTCGGCACGATGATGGGGATCCTGATCCTGTCCTACCTTCAGGACGGGCTGACCTTTGCAGGCGTGCGCGCCGACTGGGGGCTTATCTTCATCGGCGTCTTCCTGATCCTCGGCGTGTTCGTCAACCAGGTGTTCCGCGAGCGATCGCGGTGACGACGACTTTCTATTTTAACAGCAAGATGGAGGAAACTATGCACAGATCGACTGCAATGAGCTTCAAGACGCGGCGCGCCTTCCTGGCCGCCGCCGTGGCGATCATCGCCCTGGCGGGCGGCGCCATGAAGGCATCGGCCGAGGACGTCGTCATCGGCCTGATCCCGAAATTCACCAGCGACCCGTACTTCGTCGCCGCCGACAAGGGCGCGCAGGAGGCCGCCAAGGAACTCGGCTACACGGTCGAGTTCAACGGCCCCGTCGATGCGAACGTCGCGACGCAGTCCGACATCATCGACAAGTTCGTCCGCCGCCGCGTGACGGCCATCGCGGTGTCGGCCAACGATCCGACCGCGCTTGCTCCGGCCCTGAAGCGCGCGCGCGACGCCGGCATCAAGACCCTGACCTGGGACGCCGACGTGACCCCGGATGCGCGTTCGGTGTTCCTGAACCAGGCGACGTTCGAGGGAATGGGCAGGACCTTCGTGGACATGATGGTCCGCTCGGCCGGCACCTCGGAAGGCGACTTCCTCATTGTGACCGCGGTCCTGACCTCGCCGAACCAGAACCGCTGGATCGAGGAGCTGAAGAAATACGCCGCCGAGAGATATCCGAAGATGAACTTCCCGGCCATTCTCCCGGGCGACGAGGATCTGGAGAAGAGCAAGAACGTCACGCTCAACTATCTCCAGGCCAACCCCGAAACAAAGGGCGTCATCGCCGTCACCGGCATAGCCACGCCCGGCGTGATCGAAGCCGTCAAGCAGCTCGACATGGTCGACAAGGTGGCGGTGACGGGCCTCGGCGTGCCGAGCCTCATCCGCACCTACCTCAAGGACGGCTCGCTCAAGGAGGCCGCGCTCTGGAGTCCGATCGATATCGGCTACGGCGCCATCTACCTAGCCAAGGCCGAGATCGACGGAACGCTGGACCCGAAGTCTGGCAGCGTCGATGCAGGCCGTCTGGGCAAGCTCAAGTTCATCAGCGATGATACGGTGCTGCTTGGCGACCCCTTCATCTTCACGAAGGACAATGTCGACCAGTTCGACTTCTGATCTCCTGCGTCCGGCCCGCTGATCCGGGCCGGACGCCCATTTTCGAGCGGTTGTCCCGCTCAAGCAGCCAAGAGTTTGCCAGTGCCGCGTTTTGCCGCAAATCTGTCGATGATGTTCAACGAGCGGCCGTTCCTGGAGCGTTTTGCCGCCGCATCGCAATCGGGCTTCACAGCGGTCGAATATCTCTTCCCCTACGATCATCCCGCCGAGCTTGTCGGCGAGACCCTGCGGGCCGCGGGGCTGGAGCAGGCCCTCTTCAACCTGCCGCCGGGAGACTGGAGCAAGGGCGAACGCGGCATGGCCGCGTTGCCGGAGCGCAAGGCGGAATTCCGCGCCTCCGTTGAAACGGCCGTGCGCTACGGGCGTGCGATCGGCACGCCGCTGCTTCACATGATGGCCGGCATCGCCGACCCCCGAAGTCAGGCGGCGCAAGCGGCCTATCTCGATGCGCTGAAATTCGCGGCCGATGCAACCGCCGCGGCCGGCATCGGCGTGGTCATCGAACCGATCAACTCCCGCGACATGCCCGGCTGTTTCCTCGACGATTTCGAGCGCGCGGCGGAGATCGTCACGCAAGTCGATCGCAGAAATGTCGGCCTGCAGTTCGACATCTACCACCGGCAGGTCATGCGCGGCGACGTCACGACCGCATTGAAGGCGTTCGTGCCGCTGATCCGCCACGTGCAGGTCGCTTCCGTTCCCGACCGGCATGAACCCGGAACGGGTGAACTGGACGATTTCCGGGTCCTGCGGCTGCTCGAGGAACTCGGCTATCAGGCCTATGTCGGCTGCGAGTACCGGCCGAAGGTCGACACGGTCTCCGGCCTGTCATGGCTCGCCGCTACCGGCGAGCGCCCGGCCGCCAACGAAACGCCGCGCGACGAGGTCTGATCTTGCTCCTGGGTGCAATCGCCGACGATCTCACCGGCGCCACCGACCTGGCGCTATCGCTGACGCGAGAGGGCATGCGGACGATCCAGGTGGTCGGTGTTCCCCAGGCGGATTTCGATTTCGGCGATGCCGAAGCGGTCGTGGTGGCGCTCAAATCCCGCACCATCGACGCAGGCGAGGCCGTGGCGATGTCGGTCGCGTCCGCCAGAGTCCTGTTGGACGCGGGCGCTGAACAGCTCTTCTTCAAATATTGCTCGACATTCGACTCGACGCCGGCCGGCAACATAGGCCCGGCGGCGGACGCCCTTCTCGACCTGCTCGGCGCCAACTTCACCATCGCCTGTCCCGCATTCCCGACCAACGGGCGCACCGTCTATCGCGGGCACCTGTTCGTCGGGCAGGCACTCCTCTCGGAAAGTCCCATGAAGGATCATCCGCTGACGCCGATGACCGATGCCAATCTGGTCCGGGTGCTGCAGGCGCAGACCACGGCGAAAGTGGGTCTGGTCGGCTACGAGGCCGTTGATGCCGGGCACGACCGCATCGAGCAGGCCTTCGCCTCGGCGAGGCGGGACGGAATCGCATAGCGATCGTCGACGCCGTCACCGATTGCCACCTGCGCGCGATCGGCCAGGCCGCCGCCGGACTGAAGCTCGTCACTGGCGGCTCGGGCGTGGCCATCGGCCTGCCCGAAAATTTCCGCCGCGCCGGAAAGCTTGCCTTGGTCGAATCCCGGCGCTTCGACGTTCCCGAAGGGCGCGCTGTCATCCTGGCCGGCTCCTGCTCCACGGCCACACGCCGGCAGATCGAAGTTGCGATCCAAGAAGGTGTCACGGCTCTAAAGGTCGACCCTTTCGACATTGAGAAAGGCCGCACCACGGCCGAAAGCGTGGCCGACTGGGCGGCAGGCGCCGGCGCGGCGGTGCCGCTCGTCTATTCCAGCGCCGATCCCGCCGAAGTTCAGCGCGCGCAGGCCGCCTTCGGGCGCGAGCGGGCAGGGAAGACGGTCGAGCAGTTGCTGGCCGGCGTGGCGCGCCTGCTTCACATGCGCGGGTTCTCCCGGTTTCTCGTCGCGGGCGGCGAGACTTCCGGCGCGGTGGTCAACGGCCTCGGTGTCAGCGCCATGCTGATCGGCCCCGAAATCGATCCCGGGGTGCCGTGGACGGTCAGCGTTGGCATGGAGCCACCTGTTGCCCTGGCGCTGAAATCGGGCAATTTCGGTGCCGACGACTTTTTCCTGAAGGCCTGGAGGCTGTTGCCGTGACCGCGGTGCTTTCCGAGGAGACCAGGCTGCGCGACGAGGTCGCCAGCGTCGGCAAGTCGCTGTTCGACAGGGGGCTGACCTTTGGCTGCACGGGCAACACTAGCGCACGCCTGTCGAATGGCGAGATGCTGATGACCCCTACGAACGCCTCTCTCGGAAGCTTGCAGCCCGAACGCCTTTCCCGCTTCACGGCCGAGGGCGTCCATGTCTCGGGTGACGCTCCAACCAAGGAAGCGTTCCTGCATCATGTTGGGAGGGGAGGGTATGGTGCCCAGGGGCGGAATCGAACCACCGACACTGCGATTTTCAGTCGCATGCTCTACCAACTGAGCTACCTGGGCATTTCACCGATCCGTGCTTTTTGCCGAACCGGAACGAGAGAGGAAATCTCTCGGAAAGCGGCTGGGTTATAGCATGGGAAATGAACCTGTCCAGCGTTCAGATACGCCTTTTTTCAGTCATTTCGGAAGTTCAGTTTTGCGGGTCCGAAGAATTGGAGGATGGCCTGTCGGGGGTTTCGTGCTCGTCCTCTTCGTCGTGCACCGGGATGGCGTAGGCACCGGTCAGCCAGCGGTTCAGATCGACGTTCTTGCAGCGCACGGAGCAGAACGGATAGTGTTCCCGCTCGGACGGCCTGCCACATTCCGGGCATGGTCGTTTGGGACGAAGTGGGGTGACTGTCGCGCCTGGATTGCTCATCCGGCTGGAGATAGTGTGCTCGGCCGCGAAAGCCAAGGCCGTTCAGTGCGCGCTCAGCCTCTTGCGCCGGACAGCCAGTTGAAATGGACCTGATAGCCATCGGCGTTCAGCAGTCCGACGGTTTCGTAAAGCGGCAAACCCACGACATTGGTGTAGGAGCCGACAAGCTTGACGACGAAAGTACCGGCGAGCCCTTGGATGGCGTAGCCCCCAGCCTTGCCGCGCCATTCGCCTGAAGCGAGATAGCTTTCCAGTTCGTCGCGGCTGATGCGCTTGAAGCGCACGCGGGACTCGACAAGCCGCAGTCGCACCTTTCCGGAAGGCGTGATGAGGCAGACGCAGGAATACACGCGGTGCGTGCGACCCGACAGCAACTGCAGGCTGTTCGACGCCTCATCGATCATCTCCGCCTTCGGCATGATGCGACGGCCAAGCGCAACGACGGTGTCTGCAGCGAGTACGAAACAGGGCTGATAGTCGGCTTCGCTCTTCAGCGAAGCGAGCGCCTTTTCGCCCTTTTCGCGCGCCAGCCGCTTGGCCAGCGAACGTGGATGTTCCGATCTCAACGGTGTTTCGTCGATATCGGCGGGCAGGAGCCGGTCGGGCTCGATTCCGGCCTGTTGCAGAAGCTCGATGCGGCGCGCCGAACCGGAGGCAAGCACAAGCTTCTGGAAAACGCTCATCCGGAGCTCCGCAGAGGTCTTATTTGAAGCGGTAGGTTATGCGGCCCTTGGTCAGGTCGTAGGGCGTCATCTCTACGAGAACCTTGTCGCCGGTCAGCACGCGGATGCGGTTCTTGCGCATTCGACCGGCGGTGTGCGCGATGATCTCATGCTCGTTCTCGAGCTTCACCCGAAACATCGCGTTGGGCAGCAGTTCGGTTACCGTTCCCGGGAATTCCAGGACTTCTTCCTTCGGCATACTTTACCTTCGGTTTGGACAGATTTTCCGGCGCGAGATTTCGGTTCCGACCGGAAGCGCGCCGAACCTATATGATACACCCCCCTGTGTGAACAAGCCTATTCGTTACCCATTCTGTTCGTTTCCAAGCCAAATCGCTCCAGAATCCTCGCCTTCAGCCTATCTCGCATGTCCCGGTAGGCTGAAATGACCTGTTCGCGCGAGCCTTGCGTGGCGGTCGGATCGACCGTCGGCCAGTACTCTACCTCGCTTGCGAGCGTGCGCGTGAGGTCCAGCGCGGCATGATGCGCCTCGGGCGAGAGGGTGACGATGAGATCGAAATAATCATCCTCAAGGTCGTCGAGCGTTCGGCCCTTGCGCTCCTCCAATTCGAATCCTTCTTCGGCAAGCACCACATCGACGAAGGGGTCAGGCTCGCCGACCTGCACGCCGGCAGACGCGATGAAGGTGGATGGCGGGAGAAGATGCCTTGCGAGGCGTTCTGCCACCGGCGAGCGTACCACGTTCATGCCGCAAACAAACAAAACCGAACGCGGCGGCGCGGAGAGGGGCAGGGGATTGCTCGTCATCCACGCCAGTGCAATACGCAGACCAGTGTGAACAGCCGCCGCGCCGTGTCGAAATCGATCTCGATCTTGCCCGCGAGACGGTCCTTCAGTGTTTGGGAGCCTTCATTGTGCAGCCCGCGACGTCCCATGTCGATCGCCTCGATCTGGCTGGGGGTCGCGTTGCGGATCGCCTGGTAGTAGCTTTCGCAGATCATGTAATAGTCCCTGACGATGCGCCGGAACGGCGTCAGCGACAGGATGTGCGTGACGACGGTTTCGCCATTTTCGCGCGAGATGGCGAAAACGAGCCGCGCCTCGACGAGCGAAAGTTTGAGGCGGTAGGGGCCGTCGCCGGAGTCGCCGACCGGGCGAAAGCTGTTTTCTTCTATGAGGTCGAAGATCGCGACGGCGCGTTCGTGTTCGACGTCGGGCGTCGAGCGGCCGATCGTGTCGTCGAGTTCGACGTCGATCAGGCGCGCGCGCTGCGGGTCGGGTCTGTCCATCGCCTACATCGCGGTCACAGATTGAGCCTGATGGCGACGGAGCGCCCATGCGCTTCGAGCCCTTCGGCCTTCGCAAGCGCGATGGCTGCCGGGCCAAGCGTCCGCAACTGCTCGGGCCCGAGCTTCAGGACGGATGTGCGCTTGACGAAATCGAGTACGGAAAGGCCCGACGAAAAGCGCGCCGACCGGGCGGTGGGCAGGACATGATTGGAGCCGCCGACATAGTCGCCGATGACCTCCGGCGTATGCCGGCCAAGAAACACTGCTCCAGCGTTGTGCATCCGGCCAAGGAAAGCTTCCGCGTCCGCGATGGCAAGCTCAACATGCTCGGCGGCGATCCGGTCGACCAGCGGAATCGACCCGAAAAGATCGTCGACAAGGATCACCGCGCCGAAATCGCGCCAGCTAGCGGCCGCCGTTTCGGCTCTCGGCAGCGATTTCAGTTGCCGACCCACGGCGGCCTCCACGGCCCTGGCGAAGTCGGCGTCGTCGGTCAGCAGGATCGATTGCGCCGAGGCGTCGTGCTCGGCCTGCGCCAGCAGGTCGGCAGCGATCCAGTCGGGATCGTTGTCGCGGTCGGCCACGACTAGAACCTCCGAAGGACCGGCGATCATGTCTATCCCGACCGTGCCGAAGACCTGCCGCTTGGCCGCCGCCACATAGGCGTTGCCCGGGCCGACGATCTTGGCAACCGGCCGGATCGTCTGCGTGCCGTAGGCCAGCGCGGCGATCGCCTGCGCGCCACCGACCCGGTAGATCTCGGACACGCCTGCAATGTCCGCCGCCACCAGCACGAGCGGATTGATCACGCCTCCGGAAGCGGGAACCACGATGACGATGCGCTCGACCCCGGCGACGACCGCAGGCACGGCATTCATGAGCACCGAGCTGGGATAGCTGGCGGTGCCGCCCGGCACATAAAGGCCGACAGCCTCGATCGCGGTCCATCGCGAACCAAGCTCGACGCCGGCGGAGTCCGTATAGCGGTCATTGACCGGCCTCTGCCTCTCATGGTGCGAGCGTATGCGGTCGCGGGCAAATCTGAGCGCCTCGACCGTCTCCGGATCGGCTTCCTCATATGCCCTGGCGATATCCGCGCTGGACACGGCAATTCCAAGCTCGGTGAGGTCTGCGCGGTCGAAACGCTGCGTATAGTCGACAAGTGCGGCGTCCCCGTCTGTCCGCACCCGGGCGATGATGTCGCGCACCGCCGCATCGACATCGGGCGCGGCTTCACGCTTGGCGGCAAGCAGTGCGGAAAAACGCTGCTCGAAATCCGCGTCGGACTGGACGAGTGTAACGGCCATCTTTGTCTGCTAGTCCCTGTGAACCGGACGAGACGAAGCGCCCCATGCGCCGCCAAGATCTGCAAGGCGCGCTTCCACGCATTCGACGCCGAGCCGGATCGTGCCGCCTCCCGCAAAGACCAGATCGATATGACCCGCCGGCGGGTCGGTCGGCGTGTAAGTCACCGCGAGCAGTGACAGCACATCGTCGCGCTTGTCGCGCGCGATGCCCGAGAGTCTTGCCGACAGCACGCGATCGAAATGCAGCACGCTGTTGCGGCGCTCCGGCTGCGGCCGGGCAAGGCTTGCTTCCTTCTCCCATGCAAACCGGTACATCGGCACCACGAACTGCCTTGAGGCGGCAATGTAGTTCAGGTCGCCGATTTTCAGCACCGCGTCCTGCGCATAGGTCGAGATGACGCGAAGATCCTCGTCATCGAGGGCAAGCAGCTTGAGGAGATCCATTTGTTGGCGTCAGCCTGTCGTTGCGGTTTCGGCCTAGTTATGCGGTCTTTGCCGGGCGCGCAACCAGAAGGCTGATATGCCTTGCCTTGCTCGCTGGCCTCCGAATGTTCATTTCGCTCGCGGGCCGTCTCGCAGCCTGCCGGCTGCTGGGTGTTGTTTTCTCTCACGGCCGGACGCTCGCCTTGCTCACTGGCCTCCGCGAGGGCGGCCTGACCGGCCGACGCCCGGTCGGGCTTGCGGCATGCGTGGACGTTGCCACGCCTGCCGAAGCATCTGGCCATTTCAAAGAGCAGACCCCTGAAGGTCGGGAAGCGGGGCGCGAGGCCTTGCCTCTTTTGATTGTATGTACGTGGCCGGTTTCCCGCGCCCCGCCGGCGTTCTTGCCCTGAAGGAGGACACGGCCGTTGCCGCTGGTCTCCATCAAGGCCCGGATCTGGGGGGTCATCACCCAGCCGCGCTACCGATGGGACATGATCGCAAAACCGGTTGTCCGCTTTCGCAATCTGCCCCGGCGCGACCGATCCGGCGCCGTCGCCCCACCTGATCCCCGGTCCGGACCCGGTTCCCGCAAGAGCGATGCGCAGGAGTATGCGAGAGGAGCAAAAGGCGTGGAAATGAACAAGGGAAGAAATTTCGCCTGCAGGCAGACCCTGTGACCAGTCCTGGTCAGATCAGGCGATTGAAATCGCTTGTTTTTTTACCAAATCAATGAGCTGGCGACGATGGATGGAAAATTGTCCCGACTACGGGATTAAAGAAGTTCCATCCACGTCCTGCGTGATCGCGACCAGGGCGACTAACTCAGCAGGTTCAGCCGGACAGGCGCTCGACGACAGCGCCGCAATTGCCCAGCTTCTCCTCGAGCCGCTCGAAGCCCCGGTCGAGGTGGTAGACGCGGCTGACAGTGGTTTCGCCTTCAGCCGCAAGGCCCGCGATGACCAGCGAGACGGAAGCGCGCAGGTCGGTGGCCATGACGGGCGCGCCTTTCAGCCGCGATACGCCGTCCACGATGGCAGTCTGGCCGTTCAGCGAAATATGCGCGCCAAGCCGTGCAAGCTCCTGCACATGCATGAAGCGGTTCTCGAAGATCGTCTCGGTGATGCGCGACTGGCCGCTGGCCATCGTCATCAGACCCATGAACTGGGCCTGCAGGTCGGTCGGGAAGCCGGGGAAAGGCTCGGTCGTAACGTCGACGGAGCGCACGCCGTTTCCGTTGCGCTTCACGCGTATGCCGTCCTCGAGCTGGGTTATCTCCGCGCCTGTTTCCGAAAGTATGTCCATCGCGCGCTGCAGAAGGTCGATGCGTCCGCCTTCCAGAACCACGTCGCCGCCCGTCATGGCTACAGCCATCGCATAGGTGCCTGTCTCGATACGGTCCGGAATGACCCTGTGGCGAGCGCCAGAGAGTGAATCGACGCCTTCGATGGTGACGGTGGAGGTTCCGGCGCCGGTGATGCGCGCGCCCATGGCGTTGAGGCATTCGGCGAGATTGACGATTTCGGGTTCGCGCGCGGCGTTTTCGAGCACCGTCTCGCCCTTGGCCAGTGTGGCCGCCATCATCAACACATGGGTAGCCCCGACCGAAACCTTGGGAAACACGAAACGGTTGCCGACCAACCGGCCGTTCCTGGTCTTGGCTATTACATAGCCGCTATCGACGTCGAGTTCGGCGCCGAGAGCCTGCAGGCCATCGAGGAAGAGATCGACGGGACGGGTGCCTATGGCGCAGCCGCCGGGCAGGGACACCTTCGCCTCGCCCATTCGAGCAAGAAGCGGTCCGATGACCCAGAACGAGGCCCGCATCTTGGACACCAGCTCATACGGGGCCGTGGTATCGACGATATGGCGCGCGGAAAAATTGACGGTACGCGAATAGCCTTCCTGCTGCTTCTCGCGGCGGCCGTTGACCGAATAGTCGACGCCGTGATTGCCGAGGATACGGATCAGTTGCTCGACATCTGCCAGATGCGGCACGTTCTCCAGCGTCAACGTGTCGTCGGTGAGCAGCGAGGCGATCATCAAAGGCAGCGCCGCATTCTTGGCGCCCGAGATCGGTATGCGGCCGTTGAGTTCGTTTCCGCCCTTGACCCTGATGCTGTCCATGAGTTGTCCCCCTGGCCGGGCACGCCGGCTTCGGTCTTCAAAGATGCCCGTCTAAACCATCACCCCGACCGGTTCAAGGAACACGGTTCCTCGCTCCAGGCACGATATGGGGACGGTCAGGCGCTGCTGCCAGAGACTGGTTGGCCGGACTTGTTTGCTCAATCTTGTGTCGAACGTGTGTCGGACGCAGGATCTTGCCCCGCTGCCAAGCCGTCCGGCCGCTGGTCTGCGTCGCCTGTGCGGCGCGAGCGCGCCTGCGCCTTGCGGCGCTGCAGGTTCGCGCGCAGTTGCTCGGCAAGCCGGGCCTTGCGGTCAGGGGCCGGTTTTGTTTCGGTCTGTTCCCCGCTGGCCTGATCCGCGCCAGCCTGTTCCTTCACGGCCGGGTCCCTGACGGTCTTGGGCCTAGAGGGCTTTGGAGCCATATTCTTCCTCCCCTCCTGCGGGAATCTCGACGCTCGCCGGATCTAAGCCGGCCATTGTGCCTGCGCGACGCCGTCAGGCCAACAGGTTTCCAAGATCCACAATACCGCCTTGCGCTGGCCGGATCGATATGGCAGAAGCGCCGCGGTTAAGGGCTGCCGTAGCTCAGTGGTAGAGCACTCCCTTGGTAAGGGAGAGGTCGAGAGTTCAATCCTCTCTGGCAGCACCATCTTTCCTTATTGGAAATCAAAAAGATAGGCGCTATCAAGGGCTTGGAGACACCTCGGTTCTACACAGAGGTGCTACACCGTGGTCCTGCCTATGTCCCGTCCTCTCAAGCACCCCAAGACTGGCGTCTACTATCTTCGGGAGCGCGTCCCGGCCGATTTGGTGGCCTTGGTCGGGCGGCGCGAAATCTGGAAGTCCCTCCGGACCAAAGAGCCAGCGATGGCGAAGGGGCTTCACGCAGAAGAAAAGAGAAAGCTCGATCTCCGCTGGAAATCCTTGCGGGCCAAACCTGAGGCTCTGCCACATCAGCAATTGGTGGCCCTCTCGGGAAAGCTGTACCGCCGCGTCATGGAAATGCATGAGGTTGAACCGGGCGAACCCGGAATATGGCAGCAGACGCTCCGCATAGTAGGCGAATTGGACGGTCGCGCTGACGCGATGGAGCAGTGGTATGGGGAAAGCGCCGACGCAATCTTGGCAGAGGAAGGTCTTGCGACCGACAATCACAGCCGTGCTCGACTAATTCAAGAGGCGCATCGCGCCTTTAGGCAAGCCGCCGATCAACAACTCAAACGCTCCCAAGGCGACTATCGGCCTGACCCCGACGCCGACCGGTTCCCCGATGTTTCGAAACCCGACGAAGGCAAGAAGTCCGGGGCTATCAGTATCATCGATCTCTTCGAGTTGTGGGAGCGCGACCATCTGGCTGACGGCAAGTCGGCGCGGACGCCTCGTGATCACCGGCAGAAGTTAGACGACCTTGTTGCCTTTCTAGGCCACGACGACGCCAAGGGGGTAACGCCCAAAAACGTGTCGGACTGGACAGAGCATCTGCGCCATGAACGAAAGCTGGCAGCTAAAACGGTAGCCGATAAGTATCTATCGGCGGTGCGTGCCGTGTTCGGGGCAGGGGTCGCGAAGTTTCGGATTGATCACAACCCGGCTGCGCCCGTGAGCATAAGGGTCCCCAAGCGCAAGATAGAGAGACCCAAGGGCTTCACGGACGATGAGGCCAAGCAAATCCTGAACGCTGCCTTGGAGGCCCCGGAAGCGCCCGGAAATACGTCTCTGGAGAACCGGCGGGCCTATCGCTGGGTCCCGTGGATTTGTGCTTACACTGGGGCGCGATGTGGGGAGATCACCCAACTCCGCAAAGACGACTTTGTGAAGGAGGCGGGTGTCTCTTGCATCCGCATTACGCCAGAGGCTGGGTCCGTCAAGACGGGACAGTTCCGGATTGTCCCGCTTCACCCTCATCTAGTCGAGCAGGGCCTTCTTAAGCTTGTGGCGGATGCGAAAGAAGGACCGCTGTTTTATAAGCCGAGCGGTCGAAAGCGGAAGGACGGCGTTACACAAGCCAGCTACGTTGTTGGGAAAGTCAGCAAGTGGGTGCGTGATGTCGCGAAAATCACCGACAGGCGTGTTCAGCCGAACCACGGTTGGAGACATCGTTTCAAGACCCAGGCCCGTGACGCGGGAATTGAGCAGCGTTATATGGACGCCATCCAAGGTCATGAGGATGGAAGCGCGTCGGTCCAATACGGCGAGAACACGATGAAGGCGTTGTCACGCGAGATACGGAAACTTTCCCGCTACTCGTTGACTGATTCTGTGGCGAGACAACGGTAGCGGGTTGCTGTCGGAGCGCATTCCGGCGCGGGGGTATCTAGCGGGAGCCCGACACGCACGTGGATGTTGCTGGAGACAGGCACGTGGATGTTGCTGGAGACGGCCGAATAGCCACACCTGCGCTGCCTCCACGACGACCGAGGGCGGAAGCCCGACCGACAACCTGCTCAGTTGATGACAGGTCGTCTCGGGCACATTGCGTAACAATGCCCGTGGAGACATTCCCTCATGGCTGCCTGTGACAAGGCTGTAAGCAGGATTGTCTTTTGACGGGCTTCGCCGTCGACGTAGGATCAAGGGGCATGACGAGGACGGCATGAGCGTGTCCTCTATCGCTCGTCGATGTCGACGCGCCGATAAAGGCTTAACTCATAGAGATGGCCGGTACGGACACCTGCCCGTCCTCTGGTCAGTCCCCAATCGGGGATTTTTCTTTTATAAGAGAAGGACGGGTTTCATTTGACAAGTCACGCGGCCAGCCTCCCCGCATGATACGAAACAAGCGCCCGCGACAGCCCCGTCCGACGCACGATCTCCGCTTGCGGGTGCCCCGCTGCAATCAGCATTCGGACTGTCTCGCGGGCCTCATGCCGCTTGCTGACCTCTTCGCGTTGATCCTGCTTGGGCAATCGATCTGAAACCCATTGCTGCCCCTGGCAGACAACCGAGCGGCTGCTCGTCTGCATCGGAGCGGATCACCTGTCGGAGAAGGTGGTGCGCACGGCTGCGCGCCTTGCATCGGGACTGAACGCGCCGTGGCTGGTCATCTCCATCGAACGCGCCGACAGCCAGCCGCCGCGTCCAGAGATCACGCAGCGGCTGGCAGCCACCTTCAAGCTGGCCGAAAGCCTGGGCGCAGAAACCCACAGGGTGACTGGGCGGGACTTCGTCGAGGAAATACTCAAGACTGCCCGCCGTGAGCATGTCACGCAGATTGTCATCGGCGGACGCCGGCAGGCTTTTCCCGCAAGCCTTTGGCGCAAGTCGCTTCCGGATGCGCTGATCGAGCGTGTGGCCGGCCTCGGAATCCATGTCGTCACCAGCGAGGCTCCCGGCCCGCCAGCGCGCCCCGAGCGGCGTTGGCCAGGCTGGTTCCGCCTGAACAACCCCAGATGGGAACTGGGCTTCCCCTTCGTCGTCGTCGCCGTTGCAACCTACTTGGGAGCGTTGATCGAGCGTTTCGTCGACCTTCCCAACGTATCGCTGCTCTACCTGTTGGCCGTGCTCCTGTCCGCGGTCTATGCCGGCTATGTCGCGGCGCTGCTGGCTGCGGTCCTTTCGGGTCTTGCCTACAACTTCTTCTTCATCCCGCCTTTCCACACATTCACGATAGCGTCGCCACACGAGGTTTTCGGACTGTTCATCTTCGTCGTCGCCGCCTTGATCGCCGGCGGGTTGGCGTCGCGGCTGAGCGATCAGGCAATGACAGCCAGTCGCCGCGCGGCTTCGACACAGGCGCTCTATGACTTCTCAGGGAAACTGTCCGGCACCGTCAACTACGAAGACGTGGTCTGGGCAGCGGTGGCGCAACTGCGGGCGTCGCTCAGGCGCGACGTCGTGCTTTTGTCGGTGACAGGGGGCGGCGACATTGCGCTGTCGGGCGCCTGGCCCCCTGACACAGAGCTCGACGTCACCGATACGATGGCTGCGCGTTGGGCGCTGGAGAAGAACGAGCCGGCCGGCAATGGCACCGGCACGCTGCCCAACAGCCCCTTCCAGTTCCGTCCGCTGGGTACGTCGGCCGGGGTGACGGCAGTCATCGGCTACCGGCAGGCAGGCCAGGTACTGGGCGCGGAGGAGGAGCAGATTTTCGGCTCAATCCTCGATCAGACCGCGATCGCCATTGACCGTGCACGGCTGTCCAAGGAAAGGCTAGAGCAGGCGGCGCGGCTCGAAGGCGAGCGGTTTCGCTCGGCACTTCTGTCGTCGGTCTCGCACGACCTGAAGACTCCGCTCGCCACGATCACAGGCGCGGTTTCCAGCCTGCGCGAGTTGGGCGACAGGATGACTCCGGAAAGCCGCGACGACCTGCTCGCTTCCGTGGGGGAAGAGAGTGACCGGCTCGCCCGCTTCGTTGCGAACCTTTTAGACATGACAAAGATAGAGGCCGGGACGCTGGACGCGAAACGCGACTGGGTCGACGTCGGCGATGTCATCCATGGCGTACTGCAACGCGCCGCCAGATATTTCCCCGGAAAGGCGATCGAGGCGAGCATTGCCGACGGCCTCCCGCTGATCCGGGGCGACAGCGTGCTGCTCGGGCAGGTGCTCTTCAACCTGCTCGACAACGCCGTGAAATACGGCGGCAACGAGCCCATCAAGATATATGCCCGGACCGACTCGGATAAGATCGTCATCTCTGTCACAGATCTCGGCAAGGGTATTCCGGCGAAGGACGTAGACACTATTTTCGATAAGTTCGCGCGGCACGAAAAACCGGACGGCAGGGCTGCGGGAGCCGGCCTCGGCCTTGCCATTGCCAAGGGATTCGTAGATGCGATGGGCGGCACGATCAGTGTTGAAAGCCCAGCGGTGAAGCGGCGGGGAACGCGAATCTCCCTGCGGTTTCCTTCAGCTGCGGCCGACGGCGACCCGTCGGAGGGCCAATGAGCCGCGAACGCATCCTTGTGGTCGACGACGAGCCACAGATCCAGCGCTTCCTGCGCCCGGCGCTTGATGCGGCTGGCTATGACGTCATAGAGGCGAGGACAGGCGAAGAGGCGCTCAGGGCAGCAGCAACAATCGCGCCCGCGCTTATCATTCTCGACCTCGGGCTGCCCGACATGGACGGCAAGGACGTAATCGCGAGATTGCGCGGCTGGTCAAAGATTCCCATCATCATTCTTTCCGCGCGCGACCAAGAGACGGAAAAAATCTCCGCTCTCGATCTCGGCGCCGACGACTACGTCGAGAAGCCCTTCGGCATCGGCGAATTGACCGCACGCATGCGCTCCGCACTGCGCCACCGGATCCAGGACGCAGGTGGTTTCTCCGGAGCCGCGATTGACGGACTGTCTATCGACACCGTCCGACGTGTGGTTGAGCGCGATGGAAAGCCACTGAAGCTCACCCCGAAAGAATACGACCTCCTGGTGATACTGGCTCGACACGCGGGTCGGGTCGTCACCCACAAGACCCTTCTGACATCCGTGTGGGGACCCGCGCACGGCGAGGACCTGCACTACCTGCGCGTCTTTATTGGTCAGTTGCGAGCCAAGATTGAGCGCAATCCCACCGATCCCAAGATCATACGCACCGAGCCCGGCGTCGGCTACCGCTTCGCAGGAGATTGATCGTTGGCGGAAATGGCGGCAAGCCGTCTCTTTTATCCCGATCGAGAAAGCCGGTGGTATCCTCTCTGGCAGCGCCGTTCCCCTCCAAAGGGAACCGCCCATCGGACGCGAGCATACACGGCAAACTGAGGTCGTGCCGTCGTTCATCCACGCTGGCCGGCATCGGCGTCGGCGTGCGGTTCCAGCGCAGCCCTTAGAACAGCCTGGACGCCACCGCCGCCACGCTGAGTGCCAGCGCGGCAAGCGACGGAACCATCACCGTCACGCCCGCGGCGACTGCAAGCGCCGCGATCCAGTCGAATTTCCTGTCAGCCGTCATTCCCATGGTCAGTTCCTCATCTCATCAACGTCCGTTGTCCGGACGGCGTTCCGGCCCTGGCAAGGGCGCGTCGTCGCCCTGATGGAGAACTCGCTCCGCCGCCCCGTCGAGATCATCGAGCTGTCCGCTTTTCATCGACCACAGAAAGGCCAGCAGGCCGGTAAGGCCCATGCCGAGAGCGACGGGAACCAGCCATGCGAGAAGTCCTGTCATGCCGTCGCCGGACGCATGACGTCCGCCCTTGCCGCCGGCGGCGCGGCCTCGCGCCTCCGTCCCAGCACCCGAAGCGAATTCGCCACCACAAGGATGGACGAGGTCGACATCGCCACGGCGGCAACGAGTGGCGTGACGTAGCCGGCAACGGCCAACGGTAGCGCCAGCATGTTGTAGGCAATGGAGATCGCGATGTTCTGCCGGACCAGACGCATGGACTGGCGGGCTACCGATATCGCCTCCGGCACGCTGAGAAGGCTGGAACCCAGGAAGACGAGATCGGCAGCGCTGCGTCCGACATCAGCCGCGGTCGACGGCGCCATCGAAACATGGGCGGCTCCGAGCGCCGGCGCGTCATTGA
Source organism: Rhizobiaceae bacterium (assembly GCA_019635775.1). Classification (GTDB taxonomy): domain Bacteria; phylum Pseudomonadota; class Alphaproteobacteria; order Rhizobiales; family Rhizobiaceae; genus Mesorhizobium_K. The sequence continues at coordinate 20,856 of JAHBYU010000015.1, forward strand.
TGCCGTCGCCGACCATCAGCACGCGCTGTCCTTCGGATCGAAGCCTTTCCAGTCGATGCACCTTGTCGTCCGGTCGCTGTCGGCCGGAGGCCTGGCCGATGCCTGTCAGTTTCGCGACGCGCAGGGTCTCTTCCCCGGTGTCCCCGGACAGGAGCTCGACAGAGAGGCCGGAACTCGTCAGTGTCGCTATGGCCGCGGCCGCGCCCTCGCGCAGCGTGTCCGACACGTCGAACCGCCCGATAGCCATGCCATCGCGGGACAGCCAAGGCCCCGAGCCGTTCGGCTCGCCTTCTCCTCGGGCCGCCCAGCCCGGTCTGCCCAGCCGCCACAGGTGCGAACCTATCCGCGCTTCGATCCCGTCGCCCGGGGTTTCCCGGACCTGGCTAAGCTGGATGCCTTCACCGCTTCCAAGCGCCGCGACAGCAGCAGCCGCCGGATGGCGCGACAGCCGCGCAAGCGCGCAGGCGACCGCCAGTTCGGCTTGCGACACGTCATGCCTGGAGACGCGCATCCGCCCGGTCGTCAGTGTGCCTGTCTTGTCAAGGACGACGTGGTCGACTTCGGCAAGCCGCTCGAGCGCGCTGCCATCCTTCATGGTGACCCCAATTCCGAACAGCCGGCGCGCGGCAGCGGCCTGGACCATGGGTACGGCAAGGCCGAGCGCGCAGGGGCAGGTGATGATGAGCACGGCGATCGCAAGCGTCAGCGAGCGGTGCCAGTCGCCCGTCGCCAGGAACCATCCTGTGAACGTTGCCAGCGCGACCGCATGGACGACGGGAGAATAGAGGGCGGCGGCGCGATCGGCGATCCGGCGGTAGCGGGCTCGGCTGCCTTCTGCCGCTTCCATCAGCCTGACCATATCGGCGAGGAAGGAGTCGGCCGGACGGCGGTCGACTCGCAGTTCGATCGGGCCGTTCAGGTTCAGCGCGCCTGACAGCACCGCCGACCCTGGCCCGATGCTCTCCGGCGAGGTCTCCCCCGTCACGATGGAGAGGTCGACCGTGCCTTCACCCCTGAGCACGGTGCCGTCGGCCGGGATACGCTCCCCGGCAGCCACGAAAACCGTGTTTCCCTCCCGCAGCGACTGGACGTCCCTGAATTCGCGACCGCCGTCAGTGTCCACCACTGTCGCCCCGCGCGGCATCATGCGGGCCAGAGACCGCACCGCGTCGCGCGCCTTGCCTCTCATCGAGTGGTCCAGGGTGCGCCCGGCAAGCAGGAAGAACAGGAGCGACGTCACCGCGTCGAAATAGGCATGTTCGCCGCCGGACAGCGCATCATAGGTGCTGAGGACGAACGCCAGCAGAATCCCCACGCTGATGGGGACATCCATGTTGGTTCGGCCCGCACGAAGCGCCCCCCAGGCGGATGCGAAAAAGATGCGGCCGGAATAGACGAGGGCGGGCAGCGCGAGGGCGGCGGAGATCAGGTGAAAGGCATGGCGGGTGCCCGGCTCGGCGCCGGACCAGATGGACACGGACAGCAGCATGATGTTCATCGCCGCGAAGCCCGCGACCGCCGTCGCACGCAGGAGGCGCCCCATTTCGGGATCGTCCTGTGTACCGATATCCGACAGGAAGGCCTCGTATCCGGCTTTCCGCAGGGCATCGATCATGGGCGGCACCGCGCCATCCCCCCGCCATTTCACAGCAACCCTGCGCGATGTCAGGTTGAGACGCGCGGCGGTTACGCCCGCGAGCGTGCCAAGGGCTCTTTCGACGGTCCCGATGCATGCGCCGCAGTGGACTCCGGGAACGCTCAGGTCGGTCTGCATGGTCCCGTCGCCGAGATCCCGGCTCGCCATCCGGATTTCTTCGGACGGCACATCCCGGCCAGACCCCACCATCAGGGCGGCCTCCGTTCCGGGCGCACAGCAACTCAAGTCAGGCCTCCGGCCGCACAATTGCGACATAGGCATGCCATGTGGCATGGCCGAGAAGCGGAAAGATGACGATCATGCCCAGCAGTCCGGTGGCGACGCATAGCGCGAAAAGCCCGATAACCATCGCTCCCCAGCCGATCATCGTCGGCAGATTGTTCCACACCAGCTTCATGCTCGTGCCCATTGCCGTCAGCGCGTCGACCTTGCGATCCAGCATCATCGGAACGGAAAACACGCTGATCGCGAAGGCAAACGCCGCGAACAGACCGCCTATCGCCGTTCCGACGGCGACCATCGTCCAGCCGTAGGCGGAACCGGTCAGCACGCCTATGACATTGTCCAGACCGGGAAACGCCGTGACGCCGAAAAACAGCGCCCAAAGAAGCACCGCGGCCCGGGTCCAGAGCAGCATGAGAAGGCTGAGCAGGAGTCCCGCGAAGAAGATCTGCGCTCCCGCCTTTGGACGCGTCTTGAGCATCGAAGCAAGCCCGATCGTCCTGCCTTCCCCCAATGCGCGGCTCTTGGCGTAGAGGCCGATCGCAAGGAACGGGGCGACGATGAGGAAGCCGGCGAGCGACGGGAAGAGGATATAGTCCCGCCCGAACTCGAACAGGGTCCATACAAAGGCAGCAGACAGCAGAAAAACGCCCACGCCATAGGCAATGCTTGTGGCAGGTTCTCGCCAGAAGTCACGCCAGCCAAGCGCCAGCCACCGAAGGCCCTCCAGCGCCGGCAGGCCCCGCTGGAGCGCTGGGTCGCGCGTTTCCCCGATACCGGAGGTCTCGCTCAGCAACCAGTAGGACTTGTCGGTCTCGCCCATCGAACCTCCTCCTTCAACACGCCGACTTGGCGGCGCGGTAATTGCCGCTCGTTCCCGCCTCCTTGAGATGAGGCACGCAGTCCGGCTGTGACGTGACCGCGACGTAGACGAGGTGTGCGTTCGCGCCAGCGACCAGCAGCAGTCCGGCGGGAATGAGGAGCCAGGCGGACTTCCAACGTCCGCGGCCGGCTGCAGCGGGGCCGGTCATGGCTGAACCGTCCCGAGATCGTGGACGTAGAGAGAAAGCGTCCGGATCTCGCCGTCGGTCAGGCGCTCGTCCCAGGTCGGCATGTGACCCTGCCTGCCGCCGTGAATGGTGCTGACGATGCTCTGCATGTCACCCCCGTAGACCCAGACGTCGTCGGTAAGGTTGGGGGCGCCGAGATCCTGATTTCCCTTGGCGTCATCGCCGTGACAGGCCGCGCAATTGGCAGCAAAGACCTCACGGCCGGCGGCGATCTGTTCTGCCGTCTTGTCGGTCGAGTAGTCGGCATGGCTGAGCGAATAGACGTAAGCGGCGACGTTGGTAACCTGGTTTCGGTCGAGGATGCCGTCGCGGCCGAAGGCAAGCATCTGACCTATCCGGCTGCCCGAGTGCGTGGAGTTGATGCCGAGACGGACGGTCTCCTCGATGAGCTCAGGCGTGCCGCCCCACAGCCAGTCGTCATCCGTCAGGTTCGGATAGCCTGCGCTTCCACGCCCGTCGCGTCCATGGCAGGCCGCGCAGTTGTCGCCGAAGAGCTGGTTTCCGGTCTGACGCACCGTCTCCATGAGCTCTGGATCGGCCAGAACGGCCTCATAGGGCTCGGTCTCGATCTTCGCCGTCCAGGAAGCCCGCTCGCGACGCGCTTCCGCCACCCGCTCTTCGACCGTCGTGCGCTGGTCGACGCCGAGAAGGCCCTTCGTGTAGGTCGAGCCCAGTGGCCAGGCGGGTACGAGGAACCACCAGCCTATGGCCCAGATGTGCGTCACGACAAGGAACATCAGGACGCCGCGCGGCACCGGCGTGTCGAGTTCCTTTATACCGTTCCATATGTGCCCGGTCGTTTCGCGGCCGGTGACAGGATCCCGTTCGTTCAGCGCCATGGCTTGTCGTCCTGGTCGAGGATGCTGTTCTTTGCCCTGTCGAAGCGCTTCCGGTTTGCCGGCCAGAAGGCGTATACGACCGCGCAAAGAAAAAAGCCCATCAGATAGAAGAGCCCCCAGCTCTTCGAGAAGGCGACGACGGTATCGTGATCGAGATCCATGGCCGCGCCTCAGTTTGCCGTGTCGGGGGTGTTTTCGGCCACGGCCGAGCCCTTGTGGGCGGCATCGGTAAGGCGGCCGAGAACCTGCAGATACGCGACCAGCGCATCCATCTCGGTTAGCTTGCCCGACTGACCGTCGAAGGCGCTGACATTGGTCGCTGCGCCGTAGCGCTCGACGACTCCTGCCGCCTCGCTTCCATCGGGAAACGCCTGGCCGAACGCGTCCCGCGCAGCGTTCTCGACCATCTCGGGCGTATACGGAACGCCGAGCGCACGTTGCGCCGCCAGATGCTCGGAGAGGTCGCCGGTCCGCAACGTCGTGCGCGCGAGAAACGCATAGGATGGCATGTTGGATTCCGGAACGACCTCGCGCGGGTTCATCAGATGCGCGACGTGCCAGCTGTCGGAATATTTGCCACCCACCCGCGCGACATCCGGACCGGTGCGCTTCGATCCCCACAACATGGGCCGGTCGTATTTGGATTCGACCGCCAGCGAGTAGGGGCCGTAGCGCTCAACCTCGTCCTGCAGCGTGCGGATCATCTGGCTGTGGCAGGCGTAGCATCCTTCGCGCACATAGATGTTGCGGCCTGCCAGCTCCAGCGGGGTATAGACCCGCATATCCGGGGCTTCCTCGACGGTATCGTCGATCGTGAAGAGGGGTGCGATCTCGACGATGCCGCCGACGCTGGCGGCTGCGATGATGGCCAGCACGAAGCCGATGGCCGATCGTTCTAGCTTGCGGTGGAAAAGTTCAGCCATCGATCATTCTCCCGGCACCGTTGCGGCGACCGGCAGATCGCCCTGGCGAGACACGGTCTCCGGAACCGCGCGAACCGTCATCCACATGTTGTAGCAGCCTATGATCGCGCCGATCAGGAACAGCAGGCCGCCAATCGTACGGGCGATGTAGTAGGGGTACATGGCCACCAGCGAATCCACGAAGGAATAGGCGAGTGCTCCATCGCCCGTATAGGTCCGCCACATCAGCCCCTGGATGACGCCGGAGTTCCACATGGCGAAGACGTAGATCAGCGTACCGGCGATCGCGAGCCAGAAGTGAACCTCGACAAGAGTAGCCGAATACATGCGCTCCCGCTTCCAGAGCGAGGGAACGAGCGTGTACAGCGAACCGAAGGTGATGAGCGCTACCCATCCGAGCGCACCCGCGTGAACGTGGCCCACCGTCCAGTCGGTGTAATGCGAAAGCGCGTTGACCGGCCTGATCGCCAGGAACGAGCCTTCGAAGGTGGAAAGGCCGTAGAAGATCGCAGCCGCCGTCATGAAACGCAGCGTGGCGTCGTCGCGAACGCGGTGCCATGCGCCGTTCAGCGTCAGCAGTGCGTTTCCGGCCGACGCCCACGACGGAACCAGCAACATCACGGAAAACGTCATGCCGAGCGTCTGTACCCAATGCGGAAGCGCCGTGTAGTGCAGATGATGCGAACCCGCCCACATGTAGAAGAAGGTGATGCCCCAGAAGCTCAGGATCGAGAGCCGGTAGGAGAAGATCGGTCGCTGCGCCCTTACCGGCAGGTAGTAGTAGAGCATGCCGAGGAAGCCTGCCGTGAGAAAGAAGGCGACCGCGTTGTGGCCGTACCACCATTGCACCATCGCATCCTGAACGCCTGGCCAGACAGTGTAGCTCTTGGCGCTGCCCCACGAGATCGGAAGCGCCAGGTTGTTCACGATGTGAAGGATCGCCACCACCACGATGAAAGCCATGAAGTACCAGTTGGCGACGTAGATGTGTGGCTCCTTGCGGCGTGCGATGGTACGCAGGTAGAGCACGAAGAACGTGACCCAGACGACGACGAGCCAGAGGTCGGCATACCACTCGGCCTCGGCGTATTCCTTCGATTGCGTGACGCCCATCAGGTAGCCGGACACCGCCAGGACACAGAAGAGATTGTAGCCGAAGAGGACGAACCACGGGCTGATCTGGCCGGCGAGGCGGGCGCGCGACGTGCGCTGCACGACGTGGAAGGCCGTGGCGATCAGGGCGTTGCCACCGAAACCGAAGATGACGCCGCTGGTATGCGTGGGCCGCAGCCGACCGAAAGTCGACCACGCACCATCGAAGGCCAGTCCGGGCCAGGCGAGTTGCGCCGCGACCCAGACGCCCATGAACATGCCGAAGACAGCCCAGATCATGGACAGCACGATGCCGACCTTGATCGGGTCATCATAGTAGGATGCTTCCCGGTCTTCCGTGGGCTCTGGCGCGCCAATCGCGGAGAAGAGGGGGTACATCAGGGCACCGGCAAACAGCATCACGATGAGGCCGTGGACTCCCATCGTGTCATTTCGTCCGGCGGCCGCCATGGCAACGCCAACAACGGCCACAAGGCCCAGCATGATCGCCGCCAACTGGCGTTCAGATCCGGTTAGCTGCCTGATCATGTTCATCCCTCAAATGACCGTCACGCTACCGACGGTAGTTTGCCATGTCCTTGACCTAGATCAAGCAGTGATCGCAAGGCTGTGTTGTCCGCAGCCAGATCGGCAAGCGTGTATTCGTCGAAAACCGCGAGGAAGGCGCCGATTGCCTCCCGGACCAGAACCTTGAGTCGGCACGAGGGTGCGATGCAGCATGCACCGTGCGCGCGCAGGCACTCAACGAGCCCGAAGTCGTCTTCCATGTGCCTCACGACTTCGCCCAGGTTGATATCCTGCGGCGCCTTGGCCAGAGAAATGCCGCCGGAACGGCCGCGCGTTGTCGTGACGTAGCCTAACCGCCCCAGTTCGAGGGCGACCTTCAGGAGATGGTTCCGGGAAATGCCGTAGCTGTCGGCGACATCGCCGACGCGAGCCTGCCCGTCATCACCGATGGCCAGGTAGATAAGCATACGCAAAGCGTAGTCGGTGTAGACCGTAAGCCGCATTCAACTTTCCGCCACGTGGGGCTTGGTGCCGTCGAGCCGAAAAAACATGGCCAGTTGCAGGCTTCGGGCGATGCGCTCGGCGCGGTCGACGAAGACGGCAGCCACGGCTTGCGGAAACACCTCCGCGACAGTGGCGCGGAAGTGCTGCAGCCAAACCACGAAGTCATCCTCACGCACCTGCTTGAGCCTCAGATGGGCCGGCACCGGGCGCCCCTCGTAGCTGCCGTCCTTCAGCATGACAGAACACCAGAAGTCGGTCATTTTTTCCAGATGCGGCTCCCAGTGGTCCCCAATGGCAGAGGCGAAGATGGGGCCGAGCCGCTCGTCCGCGCGAATGCGGGCGTAAAACGTCCTTACAAACCTGCCGATGGAGTCGCGGTCGACGTCCGGATGAACGACGGCTCCTTCCTCCGATGGGCGCTGCAACTGCATGGCTCGATTCTTTAATGTGGTATCACCAATGCCACATTTAGCCATAGTGGGCCCGCAAAGAAAAGCTCCCAGATGTCGCAGTCTCCTTTCGTGTTGTTCTTTGCGCGGGAACAACGAACGGCAAGGCGGGCCGACTAGGCTTTGAGGTTGAGGAGACAAGATGGATGAGACCTTCCACCCTGAACCCAAACATGTCGGTCGACGAAATCATGCGACGATGGCCCGCAACCATCCGGGTCATGATGCGAAATCATATGCTGTGCATCGGCTGCCCCATCGGGATATTCCATACTCTCGCTGACGCCGCCGCAGCCCATGCCATTGACGAGGCCTTCCTCACCGCCGAGCTGCTCGCTGCAATCAGGGCGGATCTGTCCGTGGATGCGCTGTCGGCCTTCGAGACGAACGCCGTGAGGCCAGGCGCCCTTGAAGGCGAGGCGTCACACGCCTAGCCTGGGGTCGCTGCGCAGCCCAGCCAGAGACTCTGTCATGGAGCTCAATTCTTCCGCCGGTTCTCGGCGACCAGCATGAGCGCGTGCGGATTGGTGACGATCACCTTTTGCCGGCTGCTGCGCACGATGCCTTCTTCCTCCCAGGCGCTCATCAGCCTGCTGACCGTGTGGAGCGTGCTGCCGGTCATCTCAGCTATATCCTGCCGCGTGATCGGAAAATCGATCTCCACGCCCTCCGCCGTCTTGCGGCCGGACTGCTGCACCAGCCGCATCACCGCGCTGGCGATTCGTTGTTCGACCTGGCGCGTCGACATCTCCACGACACGCGACTGCGTCTCCACCAGGCGTGCGCCGATCGTCTGGTAGGCATTCGCTCCGAAGCCGGGAATACGGGACTGCAGATCCTGCCAGACCGCGTTCGGCCACGAAAGCACCACGCAGTCGACCGCCGCGACAGCGCTTGCTGGATAGGTCGTCCGTCCCATCGCGATGGCGATGCCGAACAGCTCGCCCTCGTTGATGTAGCGGGCGATGACCTGCATGCCATCGGGCGTGGTCTTCACCACCCTGATGTGACCAGACAGGAGCAGGAAAAACTGCCGGGCTTCCTCGTCCTGGGAGAAGACTTCCGTATCCTTCGGGAACCGTGACGAGCGCGCCGAAGCAAGGATCGCGTCGGTGTCCTCGCCGCTCAGTCCGGCGAAGGTGGGCAGTCCTGCTACGAGTGACCTGTCTAGCGCCATGCTGGAAGCCGTCCCGAGTCTGAGGGTCACGAGTTTCTACCGCTTGTTTGCGCTCGCGCAAACTGCCTTGCGGCGTCGCGGGCTATTGGAACGGCAACGGCAGATCAAGCCGCGTACATGAAAGGACAGGAAAATGAAACGCATCCTCGCAGCTCTCGCCCTCGGCGCAGCGGTCATCCTCGCCGGCGCCGCCCAGGCGGCGGAGATCGAAGTCCATATGCTCAACAAGGGCGCGAAGGGGGCAATGGTGTTCGAGCCAGACCTGATCGTCGCCGCTCCGGGCGACACGATCCGCTTCGTGCCCACCGACAAGGGACACAACGTGGAGACCATCAAGGGCATGTTCCCGGAGGGCGTGAAGCCGTTCAAGAGCAAGTTCAACGAAGAGTTCACCGTCACCGTCACGGCCGAAGGGGTCTACGGCGTGAAGTGCACACCACACTATGCGATGGGCATGGTGGCGCTGATCCGCGTCGGCAACCCCGCCAACACCGAACAGGCGAAAGCTGTGAAACAGACCGGCAAGGCCAAGGCGGTCTTCGCCGAACTGTTCGGCCAGGTGCTTGCCGCGAACTGAGGGAGGAGTTCTCTCTCGAGAGACGAACTTCTGCCGCCGTCAATCCACCACGCCACCTGCTGCCGCCGGGATGGACATCGGGATGTCCAGCCCGGCGTGCATCCGGTTGAACCGCTCAAGCCTGTCGAACACCGATGCCTGGGGCAGTTCCTTTCCCTGCAGTTCCGGCGGCGCTTTCCAGCCAGGATCGACGCCCTCCATGTTCGGGAGCTCGTGCGCGATGCCCTTGTGGCAATCGATGCAGGTTGCCTCGCCCGACAGCAGGTAGCGGGTGTGAATCTCGGCGGCGCGCGGAGCCTGTTTCGACAGGTCCATTGCGACGGAGGAGTGGCAGTTGCGGCATTCCAGGCTGTCATTCGCTTTCAGTCGTGCCCATTCGTGCTTGGCCAGTTCGAGCCGGTGGTCAAGGAACTTCTGCCGCGTGTTGATGGTGCCGAATATCTTGCCCCACACTTCCTTCGACGCCTGCATCTTGCGGGCGATCTTGTCGGTCCATTCATGCGGCACATGACAGTCCGGGCAGGACGCACGCACTCCCGACCTGTTTGAGAAGTGCACCGTTCGCGTCAGTTCCTCGTAAACGTTGGCTTCCATCTCGTGGCAGGAGATGCAGAACTGCTCCGTGTTGGTCACTTCCAGCGCGGTGTTGAAGGCGCCCCAGAAGATCACCCCGCCGAGGAAGCCGCCCAGTGTGAGGAAGCCGAGGCTGAGGGTAGCCGCCGGGGTCGAGATAATCTGCCATGCCCACAGCGCGGCCGCCTTGATCCGCCACCACATCTATTCGTCCCCGGCGTGGCCGACGCCAAGCTCGATCATGTCGACGAAGGTGCTGCCGATGAGTGCCGGCGTGTCCGCCTGTGGAACGTGACAAGCCGTGCAGAAATAACGCCGGGGCGAAACGTCGGCGAGCGTCTGCCCCTCCCGGTTCATGTAGTGTGTGACGCTGATCATCGGCGCGCCGGACCCTTCCGTGAATTCTCGCTTGTGGCAGGACATGCAGCGGTTGGCGTTCACAGAAAGCTGATAACCCTCGATCGAATGCGGGATCACCGGCGGCTGCTCGGGATAGGCGCGCATCTTGCGGATGTCGTCCACGACCCAGCGCGGAATGGGGTCGGCTTGCAGGTTCTCCATCGGCTGCGCGGCTCCTGTCAGCGGCGGCACGATCTCGGCGGACATCTGCGCCAGCGCCGCGGTACCCGCGAGCACAAAAAACCCGAGGGCGACGAACAGGTGCGCGCGACGCGTCACGCGGGGACGATCTTTACCGCGCATTTCTTGAAATCCGTCTGCTTGGAGATGGGGTCGGTGGCGTCCAGCGTGACCTTGTTGATGAGCTTGCTGGCGTCGAACCACGGCACGAAGATGACGCCGCGCGGCATGCGATTGCGCCCGCGCGTCTCCGCTCTCACGCGGATCTCACCGCGCCGGGAGACCACCCGCACCTCGGCCCCCTGGTTGATGCCGCGCCGTCGTGCGTCGTCCGCGTTCATGAAACAGACCGCGCCAGGAAACGCCTTGTAGAGTTCAGGCACACGCATCGTCATCGATCCGGAATGCCAGTGTTCCAGCACACGTCCGGTGACCAGCCAGACGTCATAGTCCTCATCGGGGGATTCCGCGGGCGGTTCGTAGGGGACGGCCAGAATCACGGCTTTTCCGTCCGGCCTGCCGTAGAAGCGAACGCCTTCGCCAGCCTTCACGTAGGGATCGAGCCCCTCGCGGTAGCGCCATTTGGTCTCCTTGCCGTCCACCACGGGCCAGCGCAGACCACGAACCTCGTGATAGGTGTCGAAAGGTGCGAGGTCGTGACCATGGCCGCGCCCGAACTCGGCATATTCCTCGAACAGTCCCTTCTGGAGATAAAAACCGTATTCGCGGCTCTCCCTGTTCTCATATTCGGGATCGAGCTGGGACAGTGGGAACGCATCGACCTTGCCATTCCTGAACAGGACGTCGAACAACGTCTTGCCCTTGTATTCGGGATTGGCGTCGAGAATCTCGGCGGGCCAGACTTCGTCCGTGGTGAAGCGCTTGGAGAACTCGGTCAGTTGCCAGAGATCGGACCTCGCTTCGCCGGGCGCGTTCACAAGTTGCCTCCAAACATGGGTGCGGCGCTCGGCGTTGCCATAAGCCCCCTCCTTTTCCACCCACATCGCGGCGGGCAGGATCACGTCGGCAGACAGCGCCGTTACCGTCGGATAGGCGTCGGACACCACGATGAAGTTGTCGGGGTTGCGGTAGCCCGGATAGGTCTCGTTCGAGTTGTTGGGCGCGGCCTGGACATTGTTGTTGACCTGCACCCAGTAGAAATTGAGCTTCCCATCGTGAAGCATCCGGTCCTGCTGGACCGCATGGAATCCGACCTTGTCGGGCAGCAATCCGTGCGGCAGGCGCCAGATCGCTTCAGCATGTTCACGATGCTCGGGGTTGGTGACCACCATATCCGCTGGCAGGCGGTGGGCGAAGGTGCCGACCTCGCGTGCGGTTCCGCAGGCCGAAGGCTGGCCGGTAAGCGAGAACGGACTGTTGCCCGGCTCCGAGATTTTCCCGGTCAGAAGGTGAATGTTATAGACCATCTGGTTGGCCCACACGCCACGGACATGCTGGTTGAAGCCCATGGTCCATAGAGACATCACCTTGACGGCGGGGTCGGCGTAGAGTTCGGCAAGCTGTTCCAGGAAGCCGGGCTCCACGCCGGACAGTTCCGACACCATCTCCAGCGTGTATTCCGAGACTGTCGCGCGAAACGCCTCGTAGTCGATCGGCTCCATCTTGCCCGGATCGGCAGCGCCTTTTGCTGCCATCTCGACCGGATTGTCCGGCCTCAGGCCGTAGCCGATATCGGTCGCGCCGCGCATGAAGACGGCGTGGTCGCGGACAAATGCCTCGTTGACCCGTCCCGTCTGGATGATGTGGTTGGCGATGTAGTTCAGGATGGCCAGATCTGTCCCCGGCCTGAACACGATCGGGATGTCGGCGAGGTCCATTGACCGGTGCGTGAAGGTCGAGAGCACCGCGCAGCGCACGTGCGGATGTCCGAGCCTGCGGTCGGCGAGCCGCGTCCAGAGGATGGGGTGCATCTCGGCCATGTTCGAGCCCCACAGCACGAAGGCGTCGGCGTGTTCGAAGTCATCGTAACAGCCCATCGGCTCGTCCATGCCGAAGCTTCGCATGAAGGCGACGGCCGCCGAGGCCATGCAGTGGCGGGCGTTGGGATCGAGGTTGTTTGTACGGAAGCCGGCGCGCATGAGCTTGGTGGCGGCATAGCCTTCAAAAATCGTCCACTGTCCGGAGCCGAACATGCCAACGGCTTCCGGTCCCTTCTCGCGCAGCGTGGCCTTGCACTTCTCCGCCATGAGGTCGAACGCCTCGTCCCACGACACCGGCTCGAACTCACCGTCCTTGTCGTAGACTCCGCCGGACTTGCGCATAAGTGGAGTGGTCAGGCGATCCTGGCCGTACATGATCTTCGAAAGGAAGTAGCCCTTAACGCAGTTCAGCCCGCGGTTGACCTCCGCTTGCATGTCGCCGTGAGTGGCGACGACATGGCCGTCCTTGACTCCGACCATCACGCCGCATCCGGTTCCACAGAAGCGACAGGGCGCCTTCGACCACTTGATCTCCAGCGCATTCACGCCGCCGGGAACGGGCTGGGCCGAGGCAGGCAGTGCAACGCCCGCGGACGCGGCCGCGAGGGCTGCGGCATGGGCTTTCAGCAGGTCGCGTCTGTTGATGGCAGCCGTCATGACCGGGCCTCCTGGTCTTCGGCGTGTTCGAACACCATGTTGGCGGCCAGCACTCCGTCCATAACCGAAATCGCGGTCAGCGTCGCCCCAAGCATGCCGCTGGTCCGGCCCTCTATCGTGATGACGATCCTGCTTTTCTCGAAGGCATGCACTTCCACCCCCGGCATGTCCGCCAGCCGTTCGCAAACCGCCTTGCAATGCTCCGGCAGAGCCAGCACGACCGCGCTGGATATGTGGTGACGGCCGTCTGGCTCGGCTGTCAGGAGATCCCTGCGTGTGATGGCGCGCATGAAATCAACCTCCCGGAGGCCCGGGCGGGCCGAACACGATCTGATACATCCAGACAAGGAAGCCGTAGCCGCCCACGACTCCGACGGCGACGACTGGCCAGATCCCGAATGCGAGAACAAGGAAGGTCAACAGTTCACGTCGCCGAGTCTTCGCGGGCGTGAGATCCGTTCGTACGGTCGCGTCGGGACTGTCCTGGGTCATGACCTCCTCATCATATGCCTGGGACTCCGGCTTTTCGCCAATACTTGGAAATACTAACGCAGCATTTCCAGATGTCCACCTTTATGAAATTGGCGGTGCAGCGTGACTTGGCCGCTCAGGCGCGTCGTCCCCAGAGAACAGGTGCGTATCGCACTGAGAAGAGCAGGAAAGCGCCGGCCCAGAGCACGCCACCACAGGCAAGCAGATGGGCGTACCAATCTCCGGCAACCGGGGCAGCGACACGCAAGACCGCTCCAGCCGAGACCATGCCGTACATGCCGACGACGTACCGGTCGGCGACGATCGGCCGGCCCGTGTGGCCCAGGCTGGCTCTCGTCATGACGGCCAGCGTCATGGTTCCCACAGCTCCGGCGGTGAGTGCATGAACGGCTGACGAATGGGGAACGATATCGGGTAGTACGACGGCGAGGCCGAGCAGCGCGAGCGCGGCGGCGAGCCACGCATAGCCAACATGCAGAACCAGGAGGATAGGCTCACGCATCGTCGCCAGCCCGCGCCAGCGGAAAAGCCGCGCAGCAAGCAGTGCTCCTCCGACGCAAAGAAGCGCGCCGACGGCGGTGTTGTATGGCAACAGCACCCACCCGAAGATCGCGGCAGCTGTGACGCCAAGGGCAGCCCTGTCCAGCTTGCCAAAGGGCGAGGGCAGGGAGGTGGAGGTTTCCTTGACCAGCCAGTTGCGGGTGAAGCTGGGTACGATGCGCCCGCCAATCAACGCGATGAGCAATCCGGCGACCGCCAGGGCCAGCCGTTGACCCAGATCGTGGTCCAGGAACCCGGCGTTTGCGAGATGGTCGGCGGCGTTCGCCACACCGAATAATGTGATCATCACGGCCACGGGAGCGTTCTTCCAGTTCCTGCCCGCAAGCACCTCGCGCCAGATCGCGCAGCCGAGCGTGACTGGAAACGCCATGTCGACCGCCATCGCGAGCCAGGGATCGGGCGAAGCCAGGCAGGCCGCCCGACCGGCCAGCCACAGCCCCACGAGCACCGCAAGCGGGAGGCCGCTCAGCGGCAGCCGTCCGGTCCAGTTCGGAATGGCGGTGAGGATGAATCCGGCGATGACAGCAGAGAGGTAGCCGAACAGCATTTCGTGGGCATGCCAATGCATGCCTCCAAACGGTCCGTTGATCTCGAAGCCCCCGAAATAGGCTCCGAGCCAGACAGGGATAGCGAGTCCTGCATAAAGCGCTGCGAGAAAGAAGAACGGCCGGAATCCGTAGTGCAGGATCGGCGGCATCGTCCGTATGCGGCCGCGGCCATCCCTGGACGTGTCCCCGGACTTCAGCGCGGCCCTTGGGACCGAGCGGTCGGCGGCTGCCGTGCTCATCATGCGTTCCCCTGTCCGGCGGCGCGGGTGGCGGCGGCTGCCCCGCAGGTCGCAAAGTCGGCAACGTCCTGAAACAGGCCCGCGATCTCGTGGAATGCGCTGCGGTCCGGTTCGTCCGGCATGAGTTCGTCCAGTTCGCCCAGCAGGGCAAGCACGATCACGATCGCATCGCGCATCTTCCTTGCGTCCGCGAGGCCTGCCGCGCGCCGGACAAGGTCTTCTTCCAGCCCCGCACGGTCGAGCAGGTCGTTGGCGGCCTCACGGCAGTTGCGGTCCAGACCTGCCTCGGCAATGCCGCGGCGCAGACGCTCGACGACGGATTCGCTGGCTGCGGGCAGATTTGCGGCAAGCATTCCGAAGGTTCTGGTTCTCATGACAGTCCTCAGGCGGCGTCCGCCGTTGCCCGGCGCAAGGCGCTTCGCAGCCAGTTCCCTGCTCTCGCGATCATTGAATCCTCGTCGCGGACCAGCCGAAAACCGAGATTCTCCGGTGGCGTCCCGACGGCACACCCGCCGCTCTTCCCGTCACGGACGAAATTCGACATGTAGGCGCGGTGTCGTCCTTCGAGTACGTGCACTCCGCAGTTGTCGATCACGCTTTCTATCGTACCGTCGGCGCCCAGCGTCGTCCGGGCGTAGCAGGTCGCGGTCCATTCCCAGACGTTGCCCCCGAAATCCTCAATGCCCCGCGTATTCGGGCCGTAGTGGCCGCGCGCCTTGGGCTCAGGATCGGCGGGTCGCTTGGCTGCGGCCTCCTCGCGATAGCGCCGCAGCCAACGCACCGATGGGTTGGCTGCATCGTCTGCAGCAGCCGAGAAGGATTCTCCTCCGAAGCGCTCGGCTGCCGCTGCTGCCGCTTCGATCGCGGTCGGAAGCCGCCAGGTCTGTCCCGTCGCTTTCGAATACCACCGGGCATAGGCTTCCGCGTCCAGGAAGTTCACGCCCGTGACAGGAATATCCGCCTGGGATGAGGCGGCTTCCGCCGGCTTACAAGCGCCGGCGGCCACGCAGAGGTCGTAGTCAGCCAGGCTCACCTGCTGCTTCATGATTTGAAATGCCGGCGCGGAAATCCTGTCTACAGGGGCTGCAGCAGGAGTTCCGCCGACGAGAAACTCGCCGGGCAAAGGATAGTCGAGGACCGCCTCGGCGATCACGACTGTCGGATGCACCTCGTGCAGGGTTGCGTGCCCCGGTTCGCCGCTCATTCCGACGATCGCGACGGGAACCGCGAGCGTCGCCGCCGCGCCGATGGCCGCTTCATACAGATGGAGATGCATGGCTGTGTCCTTTGAAAGGCGGTCCCGTTTTCTGGACCGCCTCACATCGATGTTGGTTCCAAGGCTCAGATCATGGGGATGGGTCCGGGCGCCTCGACCTGCTTCATCAGGTCATCGTCCCAGTCGCCCTCGACAAGAAAGTGAGCCGTCGCTCCCAGTTCCACCGCCTCGATGAGGTTGTGGTTCACGTAGGCATAGACGCCCGGCTGCAGGAAGGTGTAGAGCGCCGCTCCCGCAGATCCGCCGCGGATGAACCATGTCTCAAGATCCTTGGCCGGAGGGTTGGCGAATTTGCCTTCTTCCCAGACATAGTCGCCATGTCCGCCGATCAGGTGGGGTCGCGTGTCGCGGTTGGCCTGGCTGTGGACGATCAGGACGGTTTCCCCGACCTTCGACTTCATGGCATTGTCTCCCGTCAGCGCGCCCTTCGCACCGTTGAAGACGACATGGGTGGGGATCAGCCCCTTCATGACTTCGAGGGTGTCGGCGTAAGAGTCGCCATGGCTCTCGTAGGTCTTGAAGTTTCCGTCCTCGTCGCGAGGAACGTAGAAGTCGTTTTCCCCGATATAGAATACCTGGTCGTAACGGACCTGCTCCCCCTTCTCGTTCTTGAGGCCGTCTCGCGGCAGCACCATGATGGTGCCGCTCATGCCCGACACGACGTGCCATGGGATCATCGCGCCTTCAGGCGCGCAGTGGTAAACGAAGGTGCCGCTGCGCGTTGCCTTGAAGCGCAGCTTTACCTGTTCGCCGGGGTTGATGAGTGTCAGTGCTCCGCCACCCAGCGCCCCCGTCGCCGCATGGAAATCGATGTTGTGCGGCATCGAGTTCGTCTCGGGATTAATCAGCGTCAACTCGACATAATCGCCCTCGTGCACGACCATCATGGGACCGGGCATGGAACCGTTGAAGGTCATTGCCTGGAACTCGGTTCCGTCATCGTCGATGACGACCTTCTTCTCGACGATCGGCATGGTGAACTCAACGACCTTCGGCCCTCCGGTGGCGACCTGCTCGTGAGCATGCACGTAAGGCGGCGCCACCAATGTGACCCTCTCGCGCGGAAGCGCGGCGATCTCGGCCTCGGTAGCATGGGTCGGGGCGGCCGAAGCGAGCCTGGGCAGCGTCGCGGCGATCGTTCCGGCGGCGACGGCTCCAAGCAATGCCTGACGACGCGTGAACATGAGAGTTCTCCTTTTTCGATCCATCGTTGTCGATGAGGAGAAACTACATCCGGGCAGGGACGCTCTCTTTGCGCTTCCACAAACTGCGCGCGCTTTGCATCGTTCAGCAGGCGAAGCAGGCGAAGCAGGCGAAGCAGGCGGACCGGACCGCTGCATCGGCGTACAAACGATTTCCGGCGCCGCGGTTTCTTGTTACACCGGTTGCAATTGCTGGAGCTATGGCCATGTCAAAAGTAACCGTCCGACCGTTGCAAGCGTCCGATCAGGAAGATTGGCGCAGGCTCTGGACCGCGTATCTCGTGTTTTACGAGACCACCGTCCCGGAGGAAGTATACGCGACGACATGGAAAAGGCTGTTCGATCCGGACGAGTTCGAGCCGAAAGGCTTTCTGGCGTTGATCGACGGCAAGCCGGTCGGGCTGGTCCACTATCTCTATCATCGCAGCTGTTGGTCTCAGGTGAACAATTGCTACCTGCAGGATCTTTTCACCGATCCATCAGCCCGCGGAGCCGGCGTCGGGCAGACCCTGATCCAGGCGGTCAAGTCTGAAGCGGCCAGGGTCGGCGTCACCAACGTCTACTGGATGACGCATGAAACGAACCAGGTGGCGCGACGGCTCTACGATCGCGTCGCTCGCCGGACCGGCTTCATCGAATACGATTTGTTGTAATCCCCCGCTACCCGCGACTGGACGACCGGTCGTCATCGAGATCGATGGTGTTTGGACAGAAACGTCACCGTTGCACGCAGACAGGTCCGAAAGACACGAAATCGAAACGTCTCGGGGTTTCAATCGCTGCGTGCAGGCGGTAAACCGGGGCGCGGTCACCATTCGCACACACCTGAATTCCAATGGTCGTTGCAGGTGCGACTAAAGCGGGCTGCTCTGGGGCGATGTTAACAAAAAAGGGAAAATACGGGCTCAAGGCCCTGGTGTACCTTTCCACCATACCTCCTGGGCAATTGGCCTTCGTCGGCGACATAGCCGCGAAAAACAACATCCCGAAAAAGTTCCTTGATGCGATCCTGGGCGAGCTGCGCAATGCGGGCTTCGTGCAGAGCCGCAAGGGCAAGGAAGGTGGCTATCGCCTCGCCAAGGCGCCGAGCGACATCAAGATCGGCCATGTCGTGCGCGTACTGGACGGCCCGCTCGCGCCGATACCCTGCGCCAGCCGCAGCCAGTATCAGCGTTGCGAAGACTGCGACGAGGCGACCTGCGAGGTCCGTCATATCATGATGGAAGTTCGCCTTGCTGTCGCGGAACTGCTCGACAACAGGAGCCTTGCCGCGATGCGCGACCCCGCCAATGACGACCTTCTCGAGGATGTCCGCCGCCAAATCTGAGGCCGTGACCTATTCATTCACCGGCGGCTTGCCTGTTGCGCTGTCCCATGAGGCGGAACACGGAGCCATCGAGGCCCGTCAGCCTCTTGGCGGAGTGGCGGAGCATCGCGGTCATCAGGATGAACGAAATCGTCGTTGCCGAGACCGCGCCGATGATGCCGAAGAACGGGATCAGCGCGAAGAAGCCGATGGCGCGCACAAGCACCGAAGCCGCGACGATCCTGAGATACGATCCTTCGTGGCCGGTGAGCATAAGGATCGAGCCCGACGGCCCTGCCGCGGCCACCGCGGCCGTACCGATGCACAATATGGCCAGTGCCGGATAATAGGCGACATACTCCTCGTTGAAGATGCCAAGCAGGAACTGGCCGGTCACGAGCACGAAGGCCAGGCCGCCCACCGTGACGGCGAGCGTGATGATCGCGACGGAGTTGAGCAGGCTGTTCAGCTCCCCGAACTGGCGCCGGTAGTAGAGGCCCGGAATATGCCGGGTCGAGAACATGTGCATCGAATCCGAGACGGTCGCGAAGATGTTGGCGAGGCGCGTGGTCACGAAATAGGCGCCGGCCACCGCAGGGCTCAGCAGGTAGCTGATGATGATGACGTCGAGATACTGGTTGACGGCCTCAAGACCGCTCGACACCCACAGCTTGAACGATCGCGCGCGCCATTCCGCGAGATGGAAGCGAGGGCGCACGGATGCGAAGTCGGGCAGAATGGCGCGCATTTTCCGGCGCATCAGGATCGCGTGAAGCACGACGCACGCCGCTCCGCCAGCGGCGAACACGAAAAAGACGTAGGTTGCCGACCCGCTTGCTCCAGTGGCGAAGACCACCGCAAGATAGAGAAGTGCGGGAACGGAGACCATGAGGTTGCCGAAACCGTCCCCGATGCCGACGCCGATGGCGGTGCGCACGAGATGCGCCGAGACGGTCACGATCACCAGGGCGATCATGTAGAGGGTGACGGCAGTGGTCAGCAGCCAGTCATAGGCGTAGGCCTTCCAGGCGAAAAATCCGGTGCCGACGACCGCGCAACCCACAAGAACCGTGGTGATGCTGAAGATCAGAGAACCCTTGAGCGTGGCGGTGTCGCCGGCTGCCGTGTATTCGTTCCACCACCGCATGATCGAAACGTTCTGGCCGAGGCTCGCTATGACCGCGAAAAGGCCGGCCGCTGCGAACAGGACCGAAAAGACGCCGAATCCGTCGGTGTCGAGCACGCGCGCGGCGAGCATGATGAGCGAGAAATTGGCCAGTATGATCGCCGCCTTCATGACGAAGACCCCGGCGATGCCATGAAGTGCGGGATTGCGCGCAAGCGTCGCCAGCCGCGCGGCAATTCCCGCAAGCCGGCGGTTTCGACCTTCCTCAGCGGACATTAGGCGCGTAGTTCCTGAGGAAGTTCTTGATGGGCTTGGCGTGATGGTAGATCTGCGCCACGGCGAATCCTGCCAGGGTGAACGTCTTCGTATGGTTGCGCAGTGGCGTTTCGTCAACGCGGAAATGGGTCTTGTAGCCCGTATTCCCGAGACCCATGTCGAAAATGCTGTGACCTTCCTCGAAGCGCTGTTTTATGACGCGGAAGATCAGCTGGAGGCCGGGTGACTGCTTGCCGAGCTTGTCGATGTCGGCCCCGATCAGGACGGCATGGAAATCGCCGTCGCCTGTCGGGCCGAAGATCACGGCAACGGGAACGCCACCGGCATAGCTGACATAGGTCGCTGATTCGCCGGTCGCGCGGCCGGCGATTGCGCAGTCGCGGTAGAATTCGAAATAGACAGGATTGTTGATCAGCCCGTCGGTGAAGCGTTCGGCATGCCAGGCGAGCATAAGGTCGAACGCACGCCTGATTTCCTCTTCGGTGGTGGCCAGCCGATGCTCGTACCCGCCGAAATCACGTTCGGTCTGCCGCTGCAGCCTGCCGAGTTCCTTCGAGAACTTGCGCCGCACGGTTCGGCGTTGCCAGGCGTCGAAATCGTCGCCAACCTCGCTGTGGTATGCTGCATTTTCGGCAGGGCTGCTCGTCGACTTCCGCACGATGAGACCGACGTCGAAATCGTCCTCGCGCACCTTGCGGAACATGACGATGTCGCAGTCCTTCATCTCGGCGGCGATGCGCCGGACGAGGAACGGGTCTGCGGCGATCGCCGTCAGAACGCTGCGATCCCCGACAATCGAATTGTAGTCGCAGACGTCGAAATCGGCCGGCGAGAGTATTCGCACGCCCCGGCTGCGCTGGAGGACGAAGGGGATAAGCGCCAGCAGCCTGCCATCGGCCCGATCGCGGACGGTCAGGGTGCGCTGACTGGCACCAAGGTTCGGGACCAGTCGCTTGTGCACCATGTCCATCCAGAGCGGCGCCTGGAAAGCGGTGGCTCGGTCAGGCCGATAAAATGTGCGATACTCGTCCGAAAGAAAGTCGAAAGATGGCTCGATCCGCACATCGGCTCGAAGCCCGGGCGAAGACTGATCGACAGGCTCCACGTGTCTAACCTTCCCGCCAGCAAGGCGCTCAGCGAATGCTTGCGCGCCCGAGCGGGGAGTTCAGGTCGATGCGGAAATCGCGCTTCTTGATTCCGTCGCCCTTTATCTGCCTGCCAAGCTTTTTCCAAATGAAGGCGGCCCCGGCCTTTGGATACACGTGAAGGCCATTGTCTGCCGTCGAGGGGTTCTTCACCCCGAGCGTCCGACGCAGCACGCCGTTGCCGTAGTGCACGGCGTACGCGTTCCAGATTTCCTTCGTCCAATGTTCCATCGTCACGGAGATGTTCAGGCAATCATGGTTGTGAACCCGGTGCGGCGCGTAAAGCGGCCAGGTGACCATTTCGCCTGGTTTCAGGTCGACGACAGTTGCGTAGTCGTCGAACCATTTCTCGTAGGGCATGTCCTCGCCGGTCTCGCGCAGCAGGATCTTCTCGATGTTCTGCGGCTTGATGAATATTTTCGAGCGAGGATAGATGTAGACGCTCTTGCTGCCCTCGATCTGCCAGAGCGACTGGCCCTGG
This sequence comes from Rhizobiaceae bacterium, assembly GCA_019635775.1. Lineage (GTDB taxonomy): Bacteria > Pseudomonadota > Alphaproteobacteria > Rhizobiales > Rhizobiaceae > Mesorhizobium_K. The sequence goes on from JAHBYU010000015.1 coordinate 42,295, forward strand.
ATGTCGGAGTGGTAGAAGACGTTCGCGTTCGGCGATGAGATCAGGATGCCGAGGTTGCGTTTCGACGTACGGAAGCCCGGCATGCGCGCTTCGAATTCGTCGAACACGTCGTCCAGCAGTTTCCTGTACTCGGGAGCCCAGTCCATGACGCGGCGGATATTCATCCACATGCGGCCCTTTTCGATGGCATGGATGGCGTCGATCCCGCTCGCGCCGCCCAGCTCGCCTTCCATCGTCGCGGGGTCGTCGATCTCGGTCCCCCTTGCGCGAATGCCCAGATGTTCAGCCGGACAACGCTCGATGACGCGGCCGAGAGCCTCGCGCGTGAACAAGCCGGTTTCGATCAGCCGGTGGTTGAGCCTGACAAGTTCGACACCGAACAACTCCGCATGGCGTGGTTCCCAATTGGAGATGATGTCTTTTTGCACGACCACGGAATTCATTCTGCCGCGCTCCTCTGCTGTTCCGCGAAATCCCGTCGCGAAACCTTAACGATTTTTCCGCAAGACCCGGCTTGCTTTTACTGGCTGGTCTTCGGAACCGGACCGATTACAGCTTGTGTAGATAGCGCGAAACCCGCGCAACATGTGTAAATACGGCACCTCAAGATGGAGCGCCGGTTAACAGCAAGTTACCGCTCGGCCTCGCATTTTATTCAATTTCCGTCAGTTCCGGTAACGTCTTCTGCGTCAGGCTGGGATTTTTTTCCACTGCGACCAAAAGTCTGGCCGAGACGGGCAAGCCTTTCAAGCCGCTCGCGAAGCGCCGGATTGTTGCGCGCGTACTGGCGTACCCGCAGGCGCAAAGCCGCCTCCCAGACGACAGGCAGGCCAAGGGGCGACAAGGCCTGATGATGCTCGTAAAGCTCGGTTTCCTGTGCGTCGAAGCGGCTCTTGTAGAAGAGCGACCCGACGCTGAGGTCAAAGACTGAAAAGCCCTTCTCCGCGCACCACAGGAGGGTCCTGTAGAGCACCGCCAGTCCCGGAGAGCCGGATTGCAGCTGCCTGGAGGGCGTGATGGCGGGGGCGATCAGCGTGAACACGTCCCCGCAGGAAAAGCCGTAGACGACGGCGACGACCTGATCGCCTGCCTTCAGCGTGAGGAGATGCCCGGTCGGGTTGTCCTGATTACGGTCGGCGAGTGAGCGGTAGAATGAGACAACACGCGGATCGAGCATCGCGTCGCGGCGGCCGAGTTCCGCAAAGCGGCTCTTTCGGAACGATACCAGACGCGCCATCGCCAGATCGACTTCCTCGTTCGTCTCCGCCTCTAGCAAGGAGACCGCTCCGAACTGTTCGAACTTTTTCGACTTGCGGCGAACTTCGCGCGCGACGGAAACCTTGTCGAGGTTGATCAGGCTGCCATCGGCCTTGCGCATGGAGAGCGAGGCGGCGCTGGCAGACATGGATTTGACGAAACCCGCATTGGTCAGCGCATGCGGCTGGCCATGCAGAAGGCGCGGCATCTTCTTGAACAGCACGGCGTGCGCGCCCGGAACGGCCTTCACGGCCGCTTGCCAGACCTGCATGGTCTCCGACGGGGTCAGCGCTGACTTCCGAAGCAGAGCAGGGGCGAAATAGTCGGTTATGTCGAAGTCGAGCCCCTCGACGACCTGCATCCCGAATTTCCGCCTTTTGACGAAAGGAAAGAGGGCGACGGGCGCATCCGTCTCGTCGGCGACGCCGACCAGAGCAAGCGCGCCGTTGTTTTCGAGCAGATGGTGCTCAACGGCGGCGACAAAGCGGGCGCTCAGGAAAACGTTGCTGTTGGACCGCTCAGCCTGCCTGAAGAACGGGTCGCGCACGCCTTTCAGGACGCGTGCGGAAAAACTCCCATGCCGTACTTCACCCAAGGAAGTGACGGCGACGCCAGAGGCTGTCGTCATGCTTTCCTGCCGTTCGCCGGCTCCAATCCTGTGGACACCTGATAGAGCTGCCATATCCAGACCGTCCCGCACCGTTGCACCCGCAGTTTGAATAACATCCTGCTAAATGCCGGGGATGGCGGTGCGGTAAACGCTCAGGCAAAGCGTTGTGTTTTGGTTAAGAAAGTGTGGAGATCGGACGCAGACGATTTGCCGGGCGTTTCAGAAGCCGGTGCTGTATTTCCGCTTGCGTTGCGGAGCATCTGGCCCCTCGGGTCCGCCGGGAGGCGGAGTTTGCAGGCTCAGCAGCGAATTTGAAGGACGAGCGGAGACAGCCACGGGCTTCGGGACCGTTTCGGAGTTGGCCTGCACGAGAGGAGTCTCGTCGATTTCGGGAGCGGTCGGTCGGGAGGGGACGCGTGAGCGGCCCGAGCCCATCTCGTGCGCTATCCCAAGCGCTATGACGGCAAGCGCGCCGAGAACCGAACCGCTGATGGCGCCCAGACCGGCCATCTGGAGCGTGCTTGGCGGCCAGCTGCGTGTGCGCGGCGGAATCGGCGGCGAGATGACGCGCATGTTCGTCGTATCGATCTGCTGGCGCTCGGTGATCTGCCTTGCCCGCACAAGGAACGCCTCATAGATCGCCGTCTTGGCGGCCGCCTCGCGGGTCAGTTCGCGCAGCCGAACCTGTGAGTCGTTATCCGTGAAGACATCCGCGCTTGCTTCCGATGCATCCTGTTCCAGCGCCGCGACAACGGCCTTGGCCTGATCCAGATTGTTCTTGGCGGACTGGACGATGCGGCGCTTTTCCGCCTCGATCTCGTTCTGCAAGCCACGCAACTCGATCTGCTGCTGCTCGATCCTGGGGTGTCTCGGCCCGTAGATGAGCGCGTCCGCGTCCGCCTTGGATTTCAGCGTCGCATATTGCGTGCGCAACGACGACACGGTGGGTGACTGCATCGCCGCGGCATCGGTGGAATCGCTCGACATCAGGTCGTCATAGCGCGACTGCGCCTCGATGACCTTTTCGCGCGCCGCAACAAGTTGCTGGTTCACCTGCGACATGGACCGCGTGCGGACAAGTTCGCCCTGCGACGATTGCAGTCCGTGTTCCCTGCGAAAGCTCTCGACCGCCCGCTCGGACGCGGTGACGTCGTCCTTCAGTTCGGCGATCCGCTGGATGAGTGCGTCGGCGCTGCGCCGCGCGCCGTCGGCATCGGCGGCAATGAGTTCTTCCCTGAAAATCTTCACGATCTCGTCGGAGATCAGGATGGATTTCTGCGGATTGTCCGTCCAGGTCGTCAGGATGATGACAAAGGAGAGTTCGTCGCGCCGCGCCGATACCCGACGCATCAGATTGTCGAGAGCGACGATCTCCGGGCTCTGGGCCGTTGCCTCGTCGCCGCCGATGAGCGAGCGCAGGCTGAATTGCGAGGTTGCCGACAGGGGCGGAACGAATTCCGGATCGCGCTGGAGGTTCAGCGAATCCACGACCTTCATCAGCACGCTTCGCGACACAAGTGTCTGCCGCTTGCTCTCCAGGCTGAGCAGCGCCGCATCCCGCTGCTGCCCTTCCTGGCGGAAGAGATCGTCGGGAACGACCTGCAATCCCGCCGGGTCGAGCAGGATTTCCGTCGTCACCGCATAGCGGGGCTTGACCATGACCGTATAGCCGACGCCGGCAACGGCGCCGATCAACGCGGCCAGGAAGATCCATTTCGCACCCCTGCGCAGCCAGGAGAACACGAGCGGCAGATCGATCCGCAGATAGCGGTCCAGCGCATCTGTCGCAGGATCAGCGCGCATGTCCCGCGCTTCGACTTTGAGCATGATCGGCGGAGCCTCGTGTTAACATGCGCCGTCGGCCGATGAGGCGGTACGGTGCCATAATGCTTATCGTCGGTATCGTTAACGATTGGTTTCAGAAGACGTCAAATATGTGGAAATCAAGGCTATTTCGCCGTCGGCGATGCTTTGACGCCAAACCGGTGCGCGTCGCGTGTGTCGGCCCGGGTAGCGTTTTGTTTACCATTTCCGCTAAGGATTGGACGCCGGCGCGCGCCAACGATCCCGAATGCCGCCGGTCCTGGATCATTCGTCAATGGCCTCCCGCGCAATCATAGCCGCGACATATGCCCTGGCCGCCGTATCGCTGTGGAACCCCGGCGGGGCGGACCCCACCCCGCCGGCGTTGCTCGAGATGCTGCGCTATGCGCTGTTCGGCTCGCTTGCTGGCTTCATCGTGGTCGCCACGATCCTGCAGCGCGGCATCGTCATTTCGCGCGCGCCAGAATGGCTGATGCTCGCCGCGTTCCTGATCTACACCTCGCTCTCGGCGATCTGGAGCGATGGCGGCGCGAGCGCGGCCATAAAGGGTGCGCTGATCTTCACCTCGATGCTCGTGGCGATGTCGCTGGCCACCTCGCTCGGGCTGTCCGTGATGCTGCGTGTCTTCTACAACGCCATGACAGTCTTCGTTTTCGTCTCGCTGTTCGTCGTCTTCGCGTTTCCAGAGCGCGGCATCGAGACCGGCTGGCTGCTCGATGGCGACTGGCGCGGCATAGCCGGCCAGAAGAACGGGCTCGGCGCAGTGTCCAGCATGGTGTTCGTCGCCGCGCTGGCCTTGCCGCTCGTGACGTGGAGCGGCCGGCCGGCGACAGGCTGGACCTACATGGGAAGGCTCGCGGTGATCGTTGCGGCGGGTGTGTGCGCCGTCAATTCGGGCTCACGCGGCGCGCTGGTGATCGGCGCGCTCGGTGTCGCGCTGGTCGTGGCGGCCCGGTTGCCCGGCGCGTTCCAGCGCGTCGGACTGGTCGTTCTCGTCTTGCTGGCCATACCGGTGGTCGTGCTTGCCGGCGCGACGCTGGGTGTTCGCGTCGACCTGATCGACGTGCTGGGCCAGACGATCGACACCAACGGACGCATGACGCTGTGGCTCTACGGGCTGACCCAGCTCGACGGGCGCGAACTGCTGGGCTTTGGCGTGGGCGGCTTCTGGACGCCGGAACGCATCATCGCGTTCCAGGACCTGCATGGCTGGGTGCTCGACAATTTCCACAACGGCTATGTCACCATCCTGGTGGAGGGAGGGATCATCGGCCTTGGCCTGCTGCTGCTTGCCGCCGGCTTCCTGATGCTTCTCTATGTGGTCGCGGTCGGAAGCATCCGCGACGGCTATGTGGCGCTGGCGCTGGCCTATACCGGCATGTTCCTTGTCGGCAACTTCACCGAAAACGAGGTCGGCCGTTCGACATCGCTGACCTTCCTGATCTTCCTCTCCATCTCCTTCGCGGCGCGGGGGCGCATCGAGGAGGTACTGGCCAGCAGGGGGACGCGCAAGGCAAGGGTTGACGCTGCGCCGCGCATTGTTCACGCCGCGCCAACCCTTTCTTGAGGTTTTTGTGGCCCTATACGGCTGAATTGGGTACGGGCGCACACACAATGAGGAAAAAATCGATTCGCGGACCCGTGCGTCTGCTCTTCGTCCAGACACAGGCCGAGATGGCCGGAGCGCAGGAAATATCCCGCCTTCTTGGCGAAGGGCTTGCGCGTGAGCGCGCGGCCAACGGCGAGCCCGAGTTCGAGGTCCACCACCTTTTCTTCTATCGCAAGACGTCGGCCTTCGATCGCTGGCAGAACGTGCATTTCTGCCTTCAGGACAGCCCGAAGGGACCGTTTTCCGTCGCCTCCTTCATGGTGAAGCTGGTGCGCATGATCCGCCGCATCCAGCCCGACGTGCTGCTGACGTTCCAGCACTACGGCAACATCTTCGGCGCGCCGGCCGGCAGGCTGGCCGGCGTTCCGCTGGTCATCGCCAACCATGTCTCCGCGCCGGCGACGATCTCGAAAGCCGCCAGAAGCATCGACCGGTTGCTCGGGCTGGCCGGCGTCTACGACGTGATCACCGTCAATTCCAACGAGACGTGGCGCGACTACCAGGATTATCCGGCGCGGTATCGCAGACACCTCGTCCATGTGCCGCACGGCTTCGAGGACAAGTCCGTCAATATCGGACGGCAGGAGGCGCGCTCCGTCTTCGGATTGCCGCACGGCGTGCCCCTGATGGGTTCGGTCGCGCGCCTGCATCCGCTGAAGCGGCTCGACGCGGCAATCGCGGTTCTCGCCCGTCGGCCGGCGCTGCATCTGGCTATCGCCGGACAGGGACCGGACGAGCAGCGGCTCAGGTCGATCGCGGCGGACCTTGGCGTAGCGGAACGGCTTCACCTTGTCGGTGACATGCCGCCGCAAAAGATCGGCATCTTCCTGGCCGCTCTCAACGTATTCGTGTTTCCCTCGACGGCCGAGACGTTCGGGTTGGCCGCGGTCGAGGCCGCGCAGGCTGGCATACCGGTCGTCGCCAACGACCTGCCGGTGCTTCGCGAGGTGCTGGCCGTGGACGGCGAACCATCAGCGCTGTTCGCTGACGCTTCCAACGTCGAGGCGTTCACCGCCTGCATAGACACCGTTTTCAACGATCACGCGCAGGCCGCACGCATGGTCTTGCTCGGGCGAAAGCTTGCCGGGCGCTACACGGTCGAGAACATGGTGGGTGCCTACGCCAGCCTCATCCGTCAGTCCCTTGGTGAGAATGCCGGCAGTCAATCCGAGGCATTGCCGAACCCAGTCTCAGCCCTGCGTTCGTCGCGTTGATGTCCGCAACCACATCGAAGCCGCTTCCCGGAAGCATCCTCGTGGCCGTCGATGGTCCGGCGCTGGCGCGCTGGGTGGTGTGGCTTGTGGAGGCCTTGCGACAAAGGCCCGGCGCGCAAGTCTACCTGCGCGTCGAGGAAAAGCCTTGCGAAGCATCGACGGCGCTCGCGTCGCTGCTGGGTCTGGAGAAAATGCTCGTCTCCAGGAGACTGGTGGCCGGCGGCGACAGGATACCGCGCTCTGAAATCGACGGGTCGTTCCTCGAACCAGCGGGCTTCGCACCCGACGTCGTGATCGACCTGCGGGCGAGCCCTTCTTCCGACCTTGCCGCTTCAGCCATTCGACTGCGCCCGCTTTACGATGGGCATCCCGGCGAACAGGCCCTCGTGTCGGCGCTTTTTTTCCGGGAGACGCCGCAAATCGCCATTGAGAAGATGGAGGCGGGTCAGGCGTTGGGAATGATCGTAGCCACCGGGACGGCCTCTCTGGAGGCGAAGTCGTGCATCGGCAGCGGCATGGAGGCTGTCACGTCACGCGTGATCACATTGCTGCTGAAGGTTCTCTCGGGCTACGCAGGCGAAGGTCTGATTGCGTCCTCGATCCCGGTTCGTCCCATAGGCCGCAAAGATGTCGCGGTTGCCTCAGTCAGGGACATCGCACAACAGGCCGCTCGCGCGATGTACAGGCTTTGCTGCTACGAGTCGCATTGGCGCGTGGGTTGGCGTTTCGTGGAGCCTGGTCAGGACGTCTGGTCGCGGGGCGACCTTGCAGGGAAACGATGGAACGTGCTTCCCGACCCCGTCGACCACTTCTACGCGGACCCGTTTCCGCTTCACTGGCGCGGCAGGGACTACCTGTTCTTCGAAGATCTCGACCACAAAGTCGGCAAAGGGGTGATCGCGGTCGCCGCGTTTGACGATGCGGGTCGTCCGGGGCAGGCCGTCACCGTGCTGGAGGAGCCGTGGCACCTTTCCTATCCGTTCCTCATCGAACGGGACGGCGAGGTTTTCATGATCCCCGAAAGCTCGGCAAACCGCGAGATCGTCATCTACCGCGCAAGCGATTTCCCCTTGAAATGGGAACGTCATGCCGTGCTGGTCGAGAATGTCGAGGCAGCCGACGCGACCATCGTCGAACATGATGGGCTATTCTACATGTTCGCCGTGACGCGCGAGGGCTTCGGCGGCTATTCGGACACGCTGGCGATCTGGTGGGCTGAGGATCTGTTCGGCCCCTGGCATCCGCATCGCCAGAATCCGGTCTTGGTAAACGACCGCACTGCACGGCCGGCTGGCAACTTCATCCGCATGAACGGAGGGCTTTTCCGCCCCGTTCAGGACTGCCGTCGTGCCTATGGCGCGGATCTCGGCCTGATGAAGGTGAGGCAGCTGGACCGCGAAGGCTTTGTCCAGGAGCCGCACGGGCGCATTTCCGCAGGGGGTCCGGAGTGGCCGGGAAAGCGCATCCACAGCCTGAATTACAACGGCCGCCTCGAAACGATCGATGGCTACAACCGGCGGCCCAAGCTGAAGCTCGCCGCCGACTGGGTGGACTGGTGGTCGCGGCCGAGAGGCTAGGGACTTGAATGCCGGCTTTAGCGGTGTGTTCCGGCCTCAGTCAGGAGGAATGGCGGATGAGCGCGCCGATTGCCTGCGGGTTGGTGGTGACGTAGCGCATCAGCAGCCTGCCCGGCTCCAGATAGGCGCGGTAGAGCCATTCGAGGCCGACCTTCTGCATCCATACCGGCGCGCGCGAATTCTTGCCGGAAAGGAAGTCGAAGAGACCGCCGGACGTCTTGACCACTCCTACGCCCGTCAGTTTGCTGATATTGCGGTCGAGGAATTGCTGTTCCAGCGGTACGCCAAGGCCGATCCAAAGAATATCGGGTTTCGCGGCGTTGATCTCGGCAACGATGGCGTCTTCCTCGTCACGGCTGAAATAACCGTTGCGGCGGCCGGCGAAGACGAGATTCGGATAGCGCTTCTGCATTGCTTCCACGGCCCGGGCGTTTACGTCCTCGCTCGCGCCCAGGAAATAGAAGGATACGCCGCATTGCTCCGCCAGTTGCGCCACATCCTCGACGAGGTCCGTCGTGGCGACGCGCTCGGGCAGCGGAACCTTGGAGAACATCTTCGAATAGAGCACCATCGGCATTCCGTCGGCGTGGATCTGGTCGGCCTTGCGCATGAGGGAAAGGAAGGCGGGATCCTTGCCGCAAAGCGCAAGCACCTGCCCGTTTGCCGAGGTGGAATAGAAGGGCGTCACGTCACGCCCCCGGCGCGCCAGAGCTTCCGCTACAAAACCACGCGCCGAGTCCTTCAGGCCAGCCTGCACGACGACAAGCCTGCCAAGATAGCTCGTCGGCCAGTCCTTCATCGACGGTTCGTCAGGCACTCGATTTCACCCGCAATCCAGAGACATGAATTGGTCTTGCACCGGACGATTTTCCGACATTCGTCTTGCCCGATGGTTAAAAAGAGGCCGCCGCTACCGCTTTCCGGGGGAATACGTCATTTTCCCAGTTCGACGCTGCGCGCACGCGCAGCCTCTACCGCCTCAGCGACGAGATTTTTCAGGCGGTCCTCGCCCATCAGGACTTCAAGGGCCGCGGCCGTCGTGCCGTTGGGGCTCGTTACCTGCCGTCGCAGAACCGCGGGGTCTTCCCGGCTTTCGGCGGCGAGCGCCGCGGCTCCATTTACGGTCTGCATGGCAAGCAGCCTGGCGACGTCCGCAGGGAGCCCTGCCTTTGCAGCCGCGGCCGTCAGGCATTCGATGAAATGGAAAACATAGGCCGGTCCGGAACCGGAAACAGCGGTCACCGCGTCCATCAGACCCTCGTCATCAATGGTCGCGACTTCACCGCTTGCCGACATCAGGTCATTGACGAACTGCTTTGCCTGCTCGGAAACATTGGCGTTGGAAAACAGCACCATCATGCCCTTGCCGATGGAAGCCGGGGTGTTGGGCATGCAGCGGACGACTGCCGCACCGCTGCCAAGTATTTCCGTGAAGGCAGAAACGCCAACGCCTGCGGCAATCGACAGGAAGGTCGATTTGCCGGCAAGCCCCTTGTAACCCGCCAGCACTTCGCGCAGCACCTGCGGCTTGACGGCGATCACGACAATCTCGGGAGACACGTCCGGCCCGAGCCCCGCGCTTGAAGCGGCGACACCAGCGCCCACACCCGCCGCGCGTTGTCGCAGTTCGTCGTTTGGCTCGATGACCAGCGTCTCGGAGGGCGTCAGCTTTCCCGAAGCAAGCCAGCCCGAGAGCATCGCGAAGCCCATATTTCCGCAGCCGACCAGAAGAACCCGGATTGTCATGTCTGTCTCCACCCGGCGTTTCGCCGATGATCGCAATTCGCTCGCTTTTAGGCGGCGCGGCATGCGTCGTCCAGCCGTCGCGAAGGGGAAGGATTTCGGTTTCGCGGCACATAACGGCGCAAAGCCGGATTGCCCGCCGGAGCTTTCGCCTTTATCGATTGCCCTCGCATCAGGGAGAGACGTGCAAATGGCAGAAATAATCGACGGGAAGCTGGTCGCCGAGGACGTGGTGGCGAAGGTCAAGGGCCTGACGTCCGATCTCGTCGCCAAGCGCAAGGCGGCCCCGGGACTGGCCGTGGTGATCGTCGGCGAGGATCCGGCAAGCCAGGTCTACGTTGCCTCGAAGTCGAAGAAGGCCAAGGAATGCGGCTTCGTCTCCGTGCAGCACACGCTGCCGGCCGACACGAGCGAGGCAGATCTGCTCAAGCTCATCGCCGACCTCAACGCCGACAGCGCGATCGATGGCATCCTCGTGCAGCTTCCGCTGCCGGGCCATATCGATTCCGGCAAGGTCATCCAGACCATAGCGCCCGAGAAGGACGTCGACGGCTTCCACTTCATCAATGTCGGCAAGCTCGGAACCGGCGAACTGGAAACAGCCTTCGTGCCCTGCACGCCGGCCGGTTCCATGATCCTGATCGAGCGCGTGCGCGGCAAGGACCTGTCGGGACTGAACGCGGTCGTGGTCGGTCGTTCCAACATCGTCGGCAAGCCGATGGCCAATCTGCTGCTGGCCGCCAATTGCACCGTCACGGTGGCGCACAGCCGAACGAAGGACCTGCCGGCGCTGGCGCGCACGGCAGACATCCTCGTTGCCGCCGTCGGCCGGCCCGAGATGGTCAAGGGAGACTGGGTCAAGCCCGGCGCGACCGTGATCGACGTTGGCATCAACCGGATCCCGGCTCCCGAAAAGGGCGAAGGCAAGAGCCGCCTCGTCGGCGACGTCGCCTTCGAGGAGGCAGCAAAGAACGCCGGCGCCATCACGCCGGTGCCAGGTGGTGTGGGGCCGATGACCATCGCGCTGCTGATGGCCAACACCGTGGTTTCGGCCTATCTCAAGGCCGGGCTGAAACGCCCCACCTTCTGACCGGCGAGACCCGCCGCAGGGCCAGCAATGTCGAAGACGCCGCCCGTACCGACGATCCCGTCGCCTTCCGGAGGTCCGGAAGGCGGACGGCAGTTCGCGTTCCTGCTGGTCGACAAGTTCTCGATGTTTTCGCTGGCCGCGGCCATCGACGTCCTGCGCTCGGCCAATCGCCTCGTGGGACGGGACTATTACGGCTGGACGACGGCGTCGCCCGATGGCGAGGCGGTGATCGCATCCAACAGCCTGCCACTGAAGGTGGACTACAGCGTCAGCGATATCCCGCAGGTCGACATATTGTTCATCTGCGCTGGTCTTTCCTACGAGTTCCCCGGCAAGTCCAAGGTGTTGGCCGCCCTGCGGTCGTGGGGCCGTCGCGGCGGTGCGCTCGGCGCCCTGTCGGTCGGCTCCTACCTGCTTGCGGAAGCGGGCCAGCTTGACGGCTACCGCTGCACCATCCACTGGGAGAACAGGGCAGGCTTCATGGAGCGCTTCCCGGATATCGATTGCACCGGAAACGTCTACGAGATCGATCGCAAGCGCTACACATGCGCGGGCGGCACGACATCCATCGACCTGATGCTGGAGATCATACGCGGCGACTTCGGCTCCAATGTCGCAAACGGCGTCGCCAACCAGTTCCAGCACGAGCGCATCCGCTCGGCCGTCGATCGCCAGCGGGTCGGTCCGGAGCGGGATCTGACGGGCAAGTCGGAGAAGCTGCGCAAGATCGTCGAACTGATGGCCGACAATCTCGATGAGCCGTATTCCGCTGTACAGATCGCAAGGGCGGCAGGGCTGTCGGTACGGCAGGTGGAACGGCTGTTCCTGCGCCACCTCAGCATGACGCCGGGGCGCTACTACATGCGGCTCAGGCTGGAGCGCGCGCGCGAACTTCTGCGGCAGACCAACATGCCGATCCTCGACGTGGCCATCGCAACCGGTTTCACGTCGCATTCCTATTTCGCGCAAAGCTATCGGCTGCAGTTCGGCCGTCCCCCTAGCGAGGAACGGCGCACCACATATTGAGGTTGGCGCTTCGCGCGCCGGGTTGCCAGTTTCCGAAGCGTCAACTAGCGTCCCGCACACCCTGTATGATTCACGCGGAGCCCCCGGACAATGAGAAGTCTTTCACGCGTTGCGCTGGCCGGTCTGCTTGTCGCGTCCCTGACCTCGGTTGCGCAGGCCGCCGACCGCGCCATCATCGTGCTGGATGCGTCCGGCTCCATGTGGGGGCAGATCGACAGCAAGCCCAAATTGCAGATCGCGCGCGACACGCTGCGCACCGTCCTGCAAACAGTGCCGGCCGACATGGAACTGGGCCTGATGGCCTACGGTCACCGGGAAAAGGGCTCCTGCGAGGACATAGAACTGGTCGTGCCGCCCGCAGCCGGCACGGCGTCCGCCATAACCCAGGCGGCGGACAGCATGAAGTTCCTCGGCAAGACGCCGCTGACGACGGCGGTGCGGCGTGCCGCGGAAGAGCTGAAATACACCGAAGAGAAATCCACCGTCATTCTGATCACCGATGGCGTCGAGACCTGCGAGGCCGATCCATGCGCGCTGGGGCGCGAACTGGAGGAGAACGGCATCGATTTCACCGCCCATGTCGTCGGCTTCGGCCTGACGGCGGAAGAGGGCAGGGAGGTCGCTTGCCTTGCGGAGAACACCGGCGGAAAATATCTGCAGGCGTCGGATGCGGAAGGCCTGAAGGAGGCGCTTGCGACAACGGTCGCAGCACCCGCCGAACCACCGCCTGTTGTTGAGCCCGAACCCGCGCCGGAGCCGGTTGCCGAGCCGGAGCCCGCGCCGGCCCCGGAGCCGCCTGCGGAAGCCGAAGCGCCGGCATTCAATATCGCGCCGGAGGCCGTGCTGGTCGAGGGAGGCGAGCCGCTACGCGGCCAGGGCAACGCCTGGGAGGTGTTCAAGGCCAACCCTGACGGCAGCGCGGGCGAACACGTTTCGACTGACTACGACCAGTGGCAGGGTACGCTCGAGCCGGGCGACTACATCATCCGCGCGCGCCATGGCGAGGCGAGGGCCGAGCAGAAACTGACGGTTGTCGCCGGGCAGGTCTACAAACCCGTTTTTGTCCTCAATGCAGGCACGCTTGTGATCCGGCCGCATGCCGCCGAGGGAGAGGACGTCAGTTCCGCCGCGAGCGTGGAAATCGTCTATCCGGGCAGCGATGGGCCTTACATCGGCTACGGCGAGACCAAAGTCGTCGTCCCGGCAGGTGAGGAGAAGGTCACCGTCAAGCTGGGCAATGGCGTTGTCACGGAAACGATCCAGCTTGCCGCCGGCGCGAAGGTCGAAAAGGACATCGTCGTCGGGATCGGCCGCGTGACGGTCAACGCGCTCTATGCCGCCGGGGGAGACAGGGTCGAAGCCTCGGGCCTCGACGTGAAGATCTTCAAGGCCAAGGTCAACATCGACGGTACTCGCGAGCAGGTCACGTATGGCTTCGGGCCCGACTCGAAGTTCGATCTCGCACCCGGAGATCATGTGGCTGTCGTGCAGATGGACCAGGCTGTCGTCGAGCAGCCGTTCAACATCCGCGCCGGTGAGGCCAAGGACGTCACGGCCGTGCTGAATGCCGGGGTACTTGCCATCACCGCGCTGGGCGCGAAGAGCATCAAGGTCTTCGAGGAGAAGAAGGACATACAGGGCGAGCGCAAGCAGTTGGGATATGGCTTCGACGGCGAGCACCAGACGACACTGCCGGCAGGCGACTATGTCGTGGTGACCGATCGCGAGGACGGCAGCCCGGTCAAGGAGACCGCCGTTACGGTGAAGGCCGGGGAGCGTACGGAACTCAAGATCGAGTAGGACACGGTTCCGTCATAAGCCGCTGGCAGGCTGTCTGTGTCTGGATCACTTTCGGGAGATGACGTTATGAGGAAGACGGCATTGGCCGTAGCGGTTTTGATATGCGCTGGCGGCCACGCGCTTGCCGATCCGCTCAGCATAGATCTGCCGAGCGCCTCGTCCGCCGAACGCAACAAGGTCGACTATTCGTGCACCGGCGGTAGCAAGGTGACTGCGGAATATGTCAACGCCGGTGCCAATGCCCTCGCCATCGTCACCACGAACGGACAGACGATCCTGATGGTGAGCGTCATGTCCGGCAGCGGCGCACGCTACACGGGACAGCAATTCGTGTGGTGGACCAAGGGCGACAAGGCGGACTTCTACGACCTCACCAAGGGAGAGGACGCCCCGCCGGAATTGTCCTGCGAGGCGGCATAGCCTATTACCTGCGCTGCGCCTTCTCGGCTTGGGCCATCACCGGCGCGCGGTCGAAGCGACTCTTGCGCAGAAAGGCGATGGTCTGGGCGATGACGACCGGATTGTTGACCATGAAGGTGTGCGTCACATGAAGCGTGATGTGGTCCTTCATGCCGGCAAGCCTGGTGCTCGCGACGGACACCTTGCCGTCGTTCGGTCCTTTCAGCGACGTTGAAAGGATCGGATTGACCGAGCGGTCGCCGGCAATGATGCCGACGGTGAAATTGGCGGGCCCCAGCCGTCGCAATATGCTGTCGGGACCGGTGCCGAGTTCCTTCGCGGCCGGCCCGAGTACGTCGAAGAACTCCCGCTTGCCGTAGATGTCCACGACTTCGGAACCCTGGTTGGGCGGCGCCAGCATGACGACGCGCCCCAGATTGGCCGGCCGGTGTTCCTTCAGCCATGTGCGAACCAGGATCCCGCCCATCGAATGGGTTACGAAGTTCAGCTGGTCGCCGCCGCATTTGTCCGCCGCCTTGCCCACGTAGTTGGCGAGTTCCTCGATCGGCTTCTGGGTCGACGGATATCTGCCGTTGACCACCTTGTAGTCGGCCTTCTTGAGGGCGATCTCCATCGTCTTCAAGGACTGGCTGGTTCGCGTCAACCCATGCAGGAGGACGACGCATTCTCCAGCCACCGCAGCTTGCGGCAGCGCAAGGGCAAGCAAGATGAGGATGGTGCGCAGGAACGTCATTTTGCGTTTTCTTTCGACAGGCAGATTGAGTGGGGGAGTTTGTTCGAGGCGATCATGTCAGGTTACTTGTTTTCGACGAAATCCACGCCAAGCTCCTGACTGCCGTCCCTCAGCAGAAGATGCTGCGGGATACCGGAGGGACGGACCTGGCCATCGGGCAGGGGAGATACATAGGCGCGTCCGCCCTTGCGCCGATCGAAATCCGCCCGTGCCGCTGCGCGCAGATCGGGATCGGTCATCAGGTCATAGCCAACGCCCGCCATGACGATCGCTGAATAGATCGAGCCCTTGTCGCCGATGCTCATGCCGCCGCAGGCCGTGACCGGCCATGTGTGCAGGCCGACGCCGATGGGCATTGTGGACAGCGCGAAGAGCGCGGTGGGCGTGTTGAAGCTCACGTCGCCCACATCGGTGCCGCCGCCCGTCGTGATCTCTGGAAGCATTGGCATGATCTGCGACATGAGGCCGGCTTCGGGAAGGCTCATCTCGCGCTGGCAGGCCTTTGCGAATTCCTGCTCTTCGTCCGTCCATTCCATTGAAAGCGCCGACATATGCGCGTGCATGCTGGCGGCGAGCGTCTCGTTGGGCAGCAGGTCGTGCATGCCGAAGAAGTGGTCTATCTCGACGGTGGTCTGCGTCGAGGTCGCAGCTCCATTGGCCACGTCCCTGACCCACTCCGTCACCTCATTGACCTCGGCGCGATCCTGATCGCGGATCATGATGAGCACTTCGGCTGTATCCGGGACGACATTGGGCGCTCCGCCGCCATCGGTGTAGGCGTAGTGGAGGCGCGTAGTCGGCTTGAGGTGCTCGCGCATGAACTGGATGCCGGTCCCGAACAGCTCGGCCCCCTTGAGTGCGCTGCGGCCTTCCCATGGATCGACGCCTGCATGGGCGGTTCGGCCCGTATAATGTATGCGAAGCATGTTGACGGCTGCAGTGCGCAGCAGGCCGGTCGCGTTCATCGGCCCGGGATGCCACGCAAGGCACGCGTCCAGATCATCGAACAGGCCATCGCGAGCCATGTACACCTTCGCGCCCTCGGTTTCTTCCGCCGCGCAGCCATAGACGCGGATGGTGCCGGGAATGTTCCTGTCGATCATCACCTTTTTTAGCGCAAACGCCGCGCCGGTGCAGCCGGCGCCGAGCATGTTGTGTCCGCAGCCATGGCCGACCTCGACGCCCGTAGGGCCGGGCGTCTGGCGCGGTTCAGCGGCATTTCCGAGCGCGGGCAGCGCATCATATTCCGGCAGGAAGCCGATCTTCGGCCCGCCTTCGCCCTGCGACCATTCGGCGAGGAAAGCGGTCGGGATGCCGGAGGTTCCGGTGCTGACGATGGTGAAACCTGCCTCCCGCAGTTCGCGCAGGTGAATCTCGGAGGAGACCTCCTCATGCAGCGATAGCTCCGGATTTTCCCAAACCTCCCGCGAGATGCGCAGGATTGCCTCGCGAACCGCCTCGACCGCCTCGGCGGCAGCCTTGGCGGATTCAGGCGCTTCGGCCTGCTGATCCTGCGCCCAGCCAAGCGAAGGCGACAGGGACAGCAATGCCGCCCCGGCGAATGCACCACTCATCAGTGTGCGACGCGTCGTGTCCAGGATGAGGCTTCCGGAATCGTTCCGCATGACATGCTCCAATCTTGCCGGCCCCAACTCGCTATCCCGATACTACAAAAGCATGGATCAGGCGACCGGTTTGGTCCCGCAAGGTGCCGATTGACAATTGGGCCAGGCTCAGGCGAAGCCGAAAACGCTTGCGCCCTGGTCGGCGCGACCGGCCAGTTCGCGAAAGCCTGCAAACAGTTCGCGGCCAAATCCGTTTTCATTGGCCGACAGGTCCGGCGTGGCAATAGGACGCTTTGCCAGTTCCTCGTCGGAAACCAGCACTTCCAGCGTTCCGCTGTCGGCGTCGAGCCGCACGATGTCGCCGTCATGCAGGCGACCGAGCGGCCCGCCTTCGAGCGCTTCCGGCGTCACGTGTATGGCAGCCGGCACCTTGCCCGAGGCACCGGACATCCGGCCGTCCGTCACAAGCGCGACCCTGTGGCCGCGATCCTGGAGCACGCCAAGGACGGTCGTCAGCCGATGCAGTTCTGGCATGCCGTTGGCCTTGGGGCCCTGAAAGCGGATGACCGCCACGAAGTCGCGATCCAGTTCGCCGGCCTTGAAGGCGGCGGTGAGTGCTTCCTGGCTGTCCAGCACGATTGCCGGTGCCTCGATTACCCGTCGCTCCGGCTTGACCGCGGATGTCTTGATGATGGCATGGCCCATATTGCCCGAGAGAACCTTCAGTCCACCGGTCGGCTGGAACGCCTTCGCGGCAGGAGCAAGCACCTTCTCGTCGCCGCTCAGCTTCGGCGCGGGCTCGCGCACGACGCTCCCATCAGCGCCGAGCTTCGCCTCGATGGCGTAAGGACGAAGGCCTTCTCCCCAGACGGTCTGCACGTCCTCGTGCAAAAGACCTGCGTCGAGCAGTTCGCGGATCAGGAAGCCCATGCCGCCCGCCGCCTGGAAATGGTTCACGTCGGCAAGCCCGTTCGGATAGACGCGCGCAAGCAGCGGCACCGCTTCCGACAGGTCCGAGATGTCCTGCCATGTGATCGAGATGCCGGCCGCGTGCGCAATCGCGATCAGGTGGATCGTGTGGTTGGTCGAGCCGCCCGTCGCATGAAGGCCGACGATGCCGTTCACGATGGAGCGTTCGTCGATCATCCTGCCGACCGGCGTATAGGCGTTGCCGAGCTGCGTGATGGCAAGCGCACGCCTCGTCGCCTCCTTCGTCAGCGCGTCGCGCAGCGGCGTGCCGGGATTGATGAAGGATGCGCCCGGCGTATGCAGGCCCATGATCTCCATCAGCATCTGGTTTGAGTTCGCGGTGCCGTAGAATGTGCAGGTGCCCGGTCCGTGATAGGACTTCGATTCCGCCTCAAGAAGCTCGGCGCGGCCGATCTTGCCTTCGGCGTAGAGCTGGCGGACCTTCGCCTTCTGGTCGTTGGGGATGCCCGAGGTCATCGGTCCCGCCGGTATGAACACGGCCGGCAGATGGCCGAACGTGAATGCGGCGATGGCAAGTCCGGGCACGATCTTGTCGCAGACGCCGAGATAGACCGCCGCGTCGAACATGTTGTGCGAGAGACCGACGGCGGTCGCCATCGCGATGACGTCGCGCGAGAAAAGCGACAGTTCCATGCCGGGCTGGCCCTGCGTGACGCCGTCGCACATGGCCGGCACGCCGCCCGCCACCTGCGCGATGCCACCCGCCTCCCGGGCGGCCTGCTTGATCAGGGCCGGATAGGTTTCGAAGGGCTGATGCGCCGAAAGCATGTCGTTGTACGAGGTTATGATGCCCAGATTGGGCACCCGGTCACCGCTGAGTTCTGCCTTCTCCGAAGGGCTGCACACGGCAAAGCCGTGCGCGAGGTTGCCGCATGAGAGAGTGGCGCGGTTGGCCGTCTTGCTGGCCGCCCTGTCGACGCGGTCGAGATAGAGTTCGCGCGCGGGCCGCGAGCGTTCCCGGATTCGTTGTGTGATTGCCTGTATGTCGCTTCTTGCCGTCATCGGTCGTCCTTCCGGCGTGCCGCTGGAAAGTGATTGGCTTTTTCAGCCGACACGCGAATGGGGGCCCTTGGGAGGAAGCCCCTTCAAACGGGCCTATTCGGCCCAGAAAATCTGAACCGGACGCGGCGAGGCCTCGATCGCTGCGCCGACCGGCAGGTTTTCGCCTGCCAGCACGCGATCCAGAACCTCTTTCTTGTCCGGTCCTTCGATATGCAGCGCGAGGAACCCGGCCTCGACAATCCTGCCAAGCGTCAGAGTAAGCCGATGTTCATGCGCGGTCGCCGATTCCACTGGCAGGACGAGCAGATCCGCGTCCGCGGCAAGCAGTTCGGCAACATTGGACGCGTCGGGGAAGAAGGACGCAGTGTGGCCGTCCGGCCCCATGCCGAGGATCGCGACGTCGAGCGGCCAGGGCAGTCCGGCCAGTTCGGCGCGTGCGCGCCTTGCCGCTTCCTCGCCATCGTCGGTTCCGTGATAGAGCGGAATGAAGGTCGCCGCCGACGCCGGCCCCTGCAACAGCTTGTCGGCGACAAGCCTTGCATTGGAACGCGGCTGGTCTGGCGGTACCAGCCGCTCGTCGATCAGCGTGACGATCACTTTCGTCCACTCGATCCGCGCCTTCGAGAGCTCCGCAAAGAGCAGCGCCGGCGTGGAGCCGCCTGACACGGCGATGAAGCCTGTGCCTCGTTTGGCTATCGCGTCCGACAGGCGTCCGGCGATTGTTGCGGCGAGCGTCGTGGCCAGTTCGGCGCGGCTTGGCAGGACGTGCATTTCGCAGGAAAGCGCCATGTCGTCAGGCGCTTTCATGCCAGGTGCGGCCATCGCGCTCGATCAACGCGATCGATGCCGATGGTCCCCATGTGCCGGCGGTGTAGCCCTGCACCTCCTGCCGCGTGTCGGCCCAGGCGTCGAGGATCGGACCGACCCACTTCCACGCGGCCTCCACCTCGTCGCGGCGCATGAACAGCGTCTGGTTGCCACGGATCACGTCCATCAGGAGCCGTTCATAGGCGTCCGGAGAACGGCCGCCGAACGTGTCGGAAAAGATCATGTCCAGCGGCAACTGGCGCAGCCGCATGCCGCCGGGCCCCGGATCCTTGATCATGATGTAGATCTTGACGCTCTCGTCCGGTTGCAGGCGGATGACGAGCTGGTTTGGCGCCATGTTGCCGGCGCCATCGCCGAAGATGTTGTAGGGCACCGGCTTGAACTCGATGACGATTTCCGAGACGCGGGTCGTCAGCCTTTTGCCCGTGCGGATGTAGAAAGGCACGCCGGCCCACCGCCAGTTGTCGATCTCGGCCTTGATGGCCACGAATGTCTCCGTCGTGCTGTCGGGCTTGCCGAGCTCCTCCAGATAGCCCTTTACCGGGCCGCCGGCCGAAGCGCCCGCGCGGTACTGGCCGCGCACTGTTGTCTTGGGCGCTTCCTGTCCGTTGATGCGCTTGAGCGAGCGCAGCACCTTCAGCTTCTCGTCGCGGACCGCGTTGGCTTCAACCGCCGATGAAGGGGGCTCCATGGCGACGAGGCAGAGCAGCTGAAGGATATGGTTCTGCACCATGTCGCGCAACGCGCCGGCCGTGTCGTAATAGGTTACGCGATCTTCCAGGCCGACGGTCTCCGCGACCGTGATCTGGACATGGTCGACATGCGCCGAGTTCCACAATGGCTCGAAAAGTGCGTTGGCGAAACGCACAGCCATAAGGTTCTGCACTGTCTCCTTGCCGAGATAGTGGTCGATGCGGAAGATCTGGTGTTCGCCGAACACGCTGCCGATCTGGTCGTTGAGCTGCTGGGCCGAAGCGAGGTCACGCCCGATAGGCTTTTCCACGACGATGCGGGAGTTCTCGGTGATCACGTCATGCTTCTTGAGCTGGGCCGCGATGCTTCCGAAAAGAGCCGGCGTCACCGCGAGATAGAAGGCGCGGATCGACTTGCTGTCGCCGATCGCCTTCCTCAGGTCGTCGAAGCCTGCGCCGCTCGTCGCGTCCGCCGGCACATAGCTCAGGCGCTTGACGAATTTATCCACCTCGGCCTTGTCGAGATAGTCCTTGGCGACATGCTCGGTCAGCGCCTTTCGGGCGAATTCCTGGAATTCCTTGTTGGTCAGCTTGGAACGCGACGTGCCGATGATGCGCGTCGGCTCGGAAAACTGGTGGTCGAGCTGCCGATGATAGAGTGCGGGCAGCAGCTTGCGCTCGGAAAGGTCGCCCGTGCCCCCGAAGATGATGAGATCGAACGGATCGACGGGAATGATCTGGCTGGTCATTTAAAGGTCCACTCCGTACCGCAGTGCAGCACAATAATCTAATCGATTTAGTTTTGCTAGTGCCTGTCCTGTGCCAGGGTGCCGCAGGTGCGCGACCGTGGGCTGGTATGGATCACTTTGCAGCCGCAACATAAAGCCTCCCTGTGACAGATTTCAAAGAAAGATTTCGCCTCACCCGTCGCGCCTGGTCGCGGGGATCGGCAAAGTGTCAGGATTGCCACCGCACTTGCCTTGCCCGCGCGGCCTGCCGTACGGATCGGGGTTAAAGGCTGAAACGGGAGGAAAGATGCGACTGAAGGACAAGGTTGCCGTTGTCACCGGCGCGGCGTCAGGTTTTGGCGAAGGCATGGTCAGGCGATTCGCCGAGGAGGGCGCGCGGGTCGTCGTCGCGGACATCAACGAGAAGGAGGCCGAGCGCGTCGCGTCGGAAATCGGCAAGGCCGCGATCTGGGTCCAGACCGACGTCGCGATCCGATCCGAAATGGACGAGCTTGTCTATGCCGCCAAGAGCGCCTTCGGCCGCATCGACATCATGGTCAACAATGCCGGCTACACCCATCGCAACGGCGACATGCTCAAGGTGGACGAGCATGTGTTCGACCTGATCTACGCGGTGAACATGAAGGCGATCTACCACGCCGCGCTCGCGGTCGTGCCGATCATGGAGCGGCAGGGTGGCGGATCCATCCTGACCACCGCCTCGACGGCCGGCCTGCGTCCGCGTCCGGGCCTGACATGGTACAACGCCTCGAAAGGATGGGCGATAACCGCCACCAAATCGATGGCCGTTGAGCTTGCGCCGAAGAACATCCGCGTCAACTGCCTCTGCCCCGTGGCGGGCCAGACGGGCATGCTGGCCCAGTTCATGGGCGAGGACACGCCAGAGATGCGCGAGAAGTTCCGTGCGTCGATCCCGCTCGGCCGCCTGTCGACGCCGCTCGACATCGCCAACGCTGCACTTTGGCTGGTGTCCGACGAGGCCGCTCTGGTCACGGGAGTCGCGCTCGAGGTGGATGGCGGACGATGCATATGAAGGGAGTTGACTTGTCTAGTCGCCCACCGCCGCGATGATGTCGCCCAGCAGCGCGTGCAGGTCGTCCCTATGGCCGCTGCGGGCCGAAGGGTCGTCGGGGATGGAGGTCATCGCCACGGTGAGGTCGAGCGCCGGCACGATATAGAGCATCTGGCCGCCGAAGCCCCAGGCATACACGACCTGCTGTCCCGCGATCTCGCGCATGAACCAGCAATAGCCGTAGCCGTCGCCCGAATAGATGGAGTGGGTGCGCACCTTCCAGGATTCCGCGATCCAGCTTGCCGGCACGACCTGCGTCCCGGCGTGGTTGCGCCCTTCATTGCGGTAGAGCTCTCCAAACGCCAGAAGCGAGCGCGTCGACATCGCCATCTGGTTGCCGCCGATGTAGATGCCCTGCGGATCGCGATCCCACGCCCCGATGGCAAAGCCCTCGACCGGCTCCAGCCAGTCGCGCGCCAGTTCGCGGGTCGGCTTCCCGCCCGTGCGCGTCAGTATGGCCGAGAGCAGGTGCGTCGATCCGGTCGAATAGAGGATGGGCCCTCCCGGATCGCCCTCGAAGGGTTCGGCGAGCGCCGTCCGCACCCAGTTGCGGCTCGATACCCAGCGGCCATAATTCGGCCCGGACATGCGGCCGAGGCCGGCCTGCATGGAAAGCAGGTTGCCGATGGTGATCTCCTTCAGGCGCGGGTCGGGATCGTCCGGCAGTTCGCCTGAAAGCAGCGGTGCGATCTTCTGGTCGACGCCTTCGAGAATCCCCTTGTCGATGGCGATGCCGACCAGCGCCGAGATGACGGACTTCGACGCCGACTTGATATTCGTGGTCGCGTCGGGCGAGCCGCCATGATAGCCGCGCGCGGCGATCTCGCGCCCATCAAGCGAAACCGCCACGTTGCGCAGAGGCCCGAGGGCATTCGCCCGGTCGAGAACGAGCGGCAAAGTTCCTGCCGACTGCGGCTGTGCCAGCCGCGTCGAGGCGAGGAGGAGGGGAAGTGCGAGGACAGCGCGTCGGTTCATAAGCCGGTAGATAGCCCCGCCTTTGTGACAGTACAGGGGATATGGCATAGTCTCACGCGCTTGTGAGCCCATGCAACGGGATCGCCCGAAGCGTGTTACATTGTACGGGCCCACGGTTGTCGAGCCGATCAGGGTCATCCAGCACGAAAGGAAATCAAATGGCCGTCAGCAGGAAGCATGAGGAACGCGCGCTGGACAAAGGCGAACTTGAGATGGTCGCGAAGTCCCGTCACCCTGAACTGCAGCAACTCGACGACAAGGAGCTGGCGTCTGTCCTGAAGCTTCTGCGCGAACGCCGCGACAAGGCCCAATCGGAAACCAAGCGCCGCAAGCGCGAGATGCGCGGCAAGGCCGAACCCAAGGGCGCCGCGGCTTCCAGATCGGCAGAAGGCAACAAGGTCAAGCTGGAGGTGCTGAGCACTGCAGTGCGCAGGGTGAACGCGGAGCGTTCACGCCGCGAGCGTATGGCCTCGCAGGTCGAACTGTCGCGCGCCGCGCTGAAGCTCAAGCAGGATGCGAGCAATAGCGGCGAGGCGCCTGCCAACACGCGCCATGCGCATCAAGGCATGCGCAAGATCGTGTCGCAGCGTCGCGAGAAGCTCGTGCGCCCGATGGAGCTCGGCCGCCTTCGCAAGGCCTCCGCCGTTGCCCAGGCCAAGCGGGACAATTCCTGACTGTCGCCGGCGGCCTCAGGCCCGCCGGCTCAGCAAAAAGGCTCGACGCCAAGGGTCACCCCGTCGCGAACGGAACCTGACGGGTTCCAAGAGTTTCCCTTGCTATATATTAAAAATGATTGAGTTGGTTTTGGGAGCGGCATAGTATCGTCCAGTCAAGTGAAGATATAATAGTCAATAGAAAAGAACAGGAGGGAATGCATGGCTTCGAATGGCAGCATTGATCATCCTTCCAATTGGGACCCGGCGCTGGATGCCGTCGCCGCTGCCCCGGCCAACCACAAGGT
Organism: Rhizobiaceae bacterium; assembly: GCA_019635775.1. Taxonomy (GTDB): domain Bacteria; phylum Pseudomonadota; class Alphaproteobacteria; order Rhizobiales; family Rhizobiaceae; genus Mesorhizobium_K. Next base: position 66,032 of record JAHBYU010000015.1, read on the forward strand.
CCTCTTCGAGAACGACAGGCTTCGCGTCCTGGAGGTTACGCTGGAGCCGGACGAGGAGGAGCCGGTTCACCATCACCGTTGGCCGTCAGTCTTCGTCTTCGACCAGGTGCAGGGTCCGATCCATGACTTTTCGCCGGACGGCGCCATGTTGCCGCCGAACCGCGATGTGATGCAGGCGATCCAGAAGTGGGATGGCGAGGGATGTCTCGTCGTGCACATGGCACCGCAGCCGGCGGGTTGGGTTCTCAACGCGTCAGGCAAGACGGTCCACGGCGTCAGGATCGAGATGAAGAATTGGTAGCAGGCGGGTTCGTTCCTAGAAGCGGTCCCGGAGCGCATACCAGTTGAGTGCGAGGAAGAGCAGCGGCGCGCGGAATGTGCGCCCGCCGGGGAAGGGCGGGATCTTGAGTTCCTCGAACAGCTTGAGCCTGTCGCGGTTGCCCGCGACGGTCTCGGCGTAGAGCTTGCCCATGAAATTGGACAGCATGACGCCGTGGCCGGAATAGCCGCCCGCGGAGATCACGCCGGGCATGACTTCGCGCACGAAGGGCTTGCGCGGCATGGTGATGCCGACATAGCCGCCCCAGGCGTGCGTGATCTCGACATCCTTCAGTTTGGGGTAGATCTCGACGATCTGCTTGCGGATGTGGATGTGGATATCCTGTGGATTTCCCGGCGCGTATATCTCCCTGCCGCCGAACAGGAGTTCGCCCGTTTTCGCGCGGCGGAAATAGCGAACCACGAAGCGCGAATCCGATACGGACTCCCCGCCCGGCAACACCGGGCTGTCGTCGCCGAGGGGAACCGTCGAGCCGATGAAAGAGCCGATCGGCATGACGTGTGATGCGGTCTGCGGTTCGATGTCCCCGCCATAGGAGTTGACGGCGATGAGGCACTTTTTGGCCGTTATCGTGCCGGTTGGCGTCGTTACCACCACCTTGCCGCCATTTGTTTTTATGCTGGTCGCCTTGGTGTTCTCGTGCAGCCTGGCGCCGCTTTCCGCCGCCACGCGCGCGGTTCCGAGCACCAGCTTCAGCGGATGGATATGTCCCGTTCCCATGTCGCGGACGCCGCCGCAATAATGGTCCGAACCCATGCGCTCATGGGTTTCGGCAGCGTCCATGTAGGCGATGTCGGGATAGTTGAAGCGCGTGTTCATCGCTTCGGCGTGCTCGACATATTCCGGGAGCAGGCGCTCCTTGTGACAGACATTGAGGTGTCCGCGACGGAAATCGATCTCTATTTTGTTGGTCTCGGCGAATTCGAGCAGATGCGCCTTCGCTTCCTCGGCCACATCGAACAGGGCCTTGGCACGGGTGAAGCCGAGTTCCTTTTCGATTTCCTCCGCGCCAGCGCGCTGTCCGGTGCCGAGTTGGCCCCCGTTGCGCCCCGATGCGCCGTCGCCGATGCGGTGCGCCTCGATCAGCACGACATTCGTGCCGGCCTTTGCAAGGTGGGTCGCCGCCGAAAGCCCCGTGAATCCGCCGCCGACCACGACGACATCGGTCTGCACGTCTCCATCAAGCGGCGCATAGTGGGGTCGAGGCCCGGCAGTTTCTTCATACCACGAATAGCCGGGGGAGATCGGAGACTGGTATTTCATGCTCACACGTTCAAAAGGAGAAATTCACGTTCCCACGGCGAGATCACTTCCATGAAGGTCTCGAATTCGGCACGCTTGATGGCCGCATAGGTCGCTACGAAAGAGTCGCCAAGTACCGCACGCAAATCCTCGTCCGCCTCGAACAGATCGACGGCTTCGAGCAGCCCGCGAGGCAGGTCGATCTCGTCCTCGTTTGCGGTGGTGAGGATAGGCGCGTCCGGCTTGATCTTCTTGTTGAGGCCGATCAGCCCACAGGCGAGCGAGGCGGCGAGCGCGAGATAGGGGTTGGCATCGGAAGAGGGGATGCGGTTTTCCACGCGCCGAGCAGCCGGATCGGAGCGCGGAACGCGGAACGCCGTTGTCCGGTTGTCGTAGCCCCATTTGTTGTTGACCGGCGCGGACGCGGCCTGCGTCAGCCGGCGATAGGAGTTCACATAGGGCGCGAACATCACGAGCGCGTTCGGCACGTGCTTTTGCATGCCGCCGATGAAGTGCAGGAACTCGGCAGACTCGCTTCCATCCTCATTGGTGAAGAGATTGCGGCCGCTCTTCACGTGGATCAGCGACTGGTGGATGTGCATGGCCGAACCCGGCTGGCCCTGCATCGGCTTGGCCATGAAGGTGGCATAGGTCTCGTGCTTGAGCGCTGCCTCGCGGATGGTGCGCTTGAACATGAACACCTGGTCGGCGAGTTCCACCGGATGGCCGTGGCGAAGGTTGATCTCGAGCTGGCCGGCGCCTTCCTCGTGGATCAGCGTGTCGATCTCCAGCCCTTGCGCCTCGGAGAAATGGTAGATGTCGTCGATCAGCTCGTCGAATTCGTTGACGCCTGCGATGGAGTAACCGGCACCACCGCCGATGGGTCGCCCGGAGCGGCCGACCGGAGGTGTCAGCGGATAGTCCGGATCGGGATTCTTGCGCACAAGATAGAACTCGATCTCGGGCGCGACGACAGGCTTCAGGCCCTTGTCCGCATAGGCTCTCAGAACCTTTTTCAGGAGATTTCGGGGCGTGAACTCTACGTCCCTGCCGTCCTGGTGCACGAGATCGCATATCACCTGCGCGGTGGGATCGGTTTCCCAAGGAACTTCAGACAGTGTGCCTAGGTCGGGCAGGAGCTTCAGGTCGCCATCGTCCTCCGGGTAGGAGAACCCGTTGCCGTCTTCGGGGTAGCCGCCGGAAATCGTCGTCATGAAGACGGCAGAAGGCAGCGCCAGGGAGGTGTTAGACGTGAACTTCTTGGACGGCATCATCTTGCCGCGTGCAATGCCGGCCTGGTCGGGCGTGATGCACTCGATGTCCTCGATCGAACGCCAGTCCAGCCATGCGCCCGCTTCCTTCCAGTTCTTCACGCCCCGGAGGTTTTTCACGAAAGCAGGCGTACGCGCACGCCCCCCGCGGCTCGACGGACGGGCTTCCTTCTTGTCGGACGGCATCAATCACCGATTGGATGTTGCAGATTTCCCACTATAGCCGGGCCATGAGGCGGAAGGAAAGGGGGGCAATGGTTCGATCCGGCCAGCGACACGTAAGTCAGATAGCGTCAGCTCGATGGTGGCCACCTGATCAGCCGGTCGACCACCGGCTGCAACTGTTCCGTGGTGAAAGGCTTCGTCACGACGGCATCGGTGGTGCCGGCAAGCAACGAATTGGGCGGAGGCCGGGTCTGGTTGGATAGCAGGATGACCGACGGCCTGTTGTTCCCCGAAACGCGTCTGAGCGCGAGGACGCCCGCCACCACGCTGTCGCAGTCGCGATTTTCCGGGCCCGCGTCCAGGATGACCAGAGCGGGGAAGATGAGCGGCAGAACCCTCAATGCGCCCGGCGGGGCTTCACATATAGGCTTGAGACCGCATCGCTCGACGATCTTTGACACCACGATGCGGTTGATCTGCGAGTTTCCGACGATCAGGACGCGCGACAGGTCGGGCTTCAAGCCATTGGCCGCGTCGGGATCGGTCTTGTGCCTGTCGTGGCCGAAGTCTGGCTCGACCCTAGAAGCCGTCATGATTCCGAAATCCTGGCACGCAAAGTCTTTCAGCCAGAAAACTATGCCTAACGGACCGATATTGCCAGCGCTCATTAGACAGCCTGATCGGCCTTCGGCTGCTGCGCGAAACCGGTTGACTTTCCACCACTACATGATAATTACCGAACGATTGGTAAATAACGGAAACTCGATGGCCAGACCCGAAACGATTTCCAGGAGTGATCTGCTTGCGAGGCTTACCGGCGTTTTCCGTTCGGTCGGCTACGAAGGCGCATCGCTTGCACTGCTCGCGCGGGAGACGGGGCTGGCGAAGGCGGCGCTCTACCATCGATTCCCGGGTGGCAAGGAAGAGATGGCGCACGCGGTGCTGAACGACGTTGGTCGCGATATGGCCGTGACCGTGCTTCGGCGCCTTGATGGTGCAGGATCGCCTCGGCAGAAACTGTCGGCGATGCGGGACGGCGTCGTGGAATTCTACGACGGAGGAAAGCTGTCGTGCCTTGCGGATCTCTTTTCGGTCGAAGGCGTTCCCGACGCGATCCGCTCGCCGCTGGCGGGCGGGATCCATGCGTGGATGGCTGCGATTGCGCGCGTCGTCGAACAGGCTGGCGTTGGCCCTGACGAGGCTGTGCGCCGGGCGGAGGATGCTGTCGTTCGCGTCGAAGGCGCGCTTGTCGTTTCGCGTGCACTTGGCAGCGCCATGCCGTTCCACCGGACGATGGAACGTCTGGTGGACGACCTGCTCGCGTGAGTGCCTTCTCTCACGCGCCACTGCTTCAGAAATCCCTCAAAACAGGAGAACCCGATGCATTCCCCCACGACCTTTCTCGAAATCGTCGGAGAGCCTCGCCATCCCGCTCCACTGGACCGGGCGGCGCTGGTGCTCATCGATATCCAGCGTGAATATCTCGACGGCGTCGTGCCTCTGGAAAATGTTCAGGCGGCTGCGAACGAGGCGGGGCGGCTGCTTGAGCTTGCGCGCGAACATGGTGTGCCGGTCTTCCATGTCGCGCATGGTTCCGGCCCCGGCGCCCCCGTTTTCGCAACCGATGGCCCGTATATCGAGCACCTCGATCCGGTGAAGCCTGGCCCCGGCGAGGAATTGGTCTGGAAGACCCACGCCGATGCATTTCTAGGAACCGGGCTTGTGGAAAAGATTCGGGCGACAGGGCGCGATGAACTCATCATCGCCGGCGACATGACGCATGTCTGCGTCTCGACCTCCACCCGGTCGGCGGTGGAACAGCATGGGTTCAGGGTGACTGTCGTCGGGGATGCAACCGCCGCCCGCGATCTTCCGGACCCTTTGGGAGGCGTGGTGCCAGCCGAAACGGTGCGACGTACCGCGCTTGCGGAACTGGCTGACGCCTTCGCGGTGGTGGTCAAGGATCACACCGCCTGGCTGTAGCCAAAAGGGGCAGGGGTCGCCGCCGCGATCCCTGCCTGCATGACCTTCCGGTTGCCCGGTCAGCCCTGCTGCGTCACGACCACCGGGATCAGGAGGTCGCCCCAGTTGCCATTGCCGCTGTGATGGCGCGCCGAGCGCACGAGTTCGACCGAGACGCCGGCGTCCACAGCCTGCATCACCGCCTGGTTCAGCCGGTGCAGGTCGTTGGCCAGGATGCGGATCGCCGCCTGCTGGTCCGTGCTCATCGCTGAAGCCTGTTCTTCCGCGCGCTGCTTGACTTGGGGCCTGACGTTCATGGTCGTTCTCCCTTTCTGAAGATTGTTATTCCGCCGCCGGGCGGAACTGTTCGTGTTCGGTTGAATCGTGCATGGCGGTTGTCGACGACTGGCCGCCGGTGATCGCCATCGACACGGCGTCGAAGTAGCCGGTCCCGACCTCGCGCTGATGCTTGGTGGCGGTATAGCCGTTGGCTTCAGCGTCGAACTCTGCCTGCTGCAGCTCGGAATAGGCCGCCATCTGGCGCTCCTTGTAGCCGCGCGCCAGTTCGAACATGCCGAAGTTCAACTGGTGGAACCCGGCCAGCGTGATGAACTGGAACTTGTAGCCCATCGCGCCAAGCTCGCGCTGGAACTTCGCGATCGTCGCGTCGTCGAGGTTTTTCTTCCAGTTGAACGATGGCGAACAGTTGTAGGCGAGCTTCTTGCCCGGATGCGCCTTGTGCACGGCTTCGGCGAACTTCCGCGCCTGCGCCAGATCGGGCTTGCCGGTCTCCATCCAGATCAGGTCGCAGTGCGGCGCATAGGCAATGGCGCGCGCGATGCACGGCTCGATGCCGTTGCGCACCTGGTAGAAGCCTTCCGCAGTTCGCCCGGCGTCATAATCGACGAAGGGCTTGTCGTTCTCGTCGATGTCGGAGGTGAGCAGCTTTGCGGCTTCCGCGTCGGTGCGGCAAACGATCAGCGTGGGCGTGCCCATGACGTCGGCGGCGAGCCGCGCTGCATTGAGGTTGCGGATATGCGCTGCGGTTGGGATCAGAACCTTGCCGCCGAGATGACCGCACTTCTTTTCCGAAGCCAGCTGGTCCTCGAAGTGGACGCCGGCCGCACCTGCTTCGATGAAGGCCTTCATGATCTCGAAGGCATTCAGCGGCCCGCCGAAGCCGGCTTCCGCGTCCGCGACGATCGGCGCGAACCATGTGTCGACCGACAGGCCCTTGCCTTCGGAGACTTCGATCTGGTCGGCGCGCTGCAGTGTACGGTTGATACGACGGACAAGCTCGGGCGCGGCGTTGGCCGGGTAGAGCGACTGGTCGGGATACATCGCGCCTGCCGTGTTGGCGTCGGCCGCGACCTGCCAGCCCGAGAGATAGATCGCCTTGAGGCCCGCGCGCACCTGCTGCATGGCCTGGTTGCCCGTGACGGCGCCCAGCGCGTTCACGAAGTCTTCCGAATGGATCAGCTTCCAGAGCCTGTTCGCGCCGTTTTCCGCCAGCGTGTGGCGGATCTGGACGGAGCCGCGAAGCCGTTCAACGTCGGCAGTCGAGTAGGGGCGCTCGATGCCGTCGTAGCGCCCCTTCGGCGCGGATGGGACAAGGTTGTAAAAATCGGTCATTCTCGGCTCCTGATATGCAAGCGGTAAGCTTGCGAGGGCTGCTGCCCGCGCTGGACTGATGTGACTTCATTTACAAAATGGCGGCGGATGTGCCAGCGCGGACTTGTGAAATGCGGGAAAATAAAGGAAAATCGGTCTGGGCTTTGACAAAGGCCAATTGTAAAAATGTAAATCTTGTCAATACGGGAAGCGGCATCGATGGCCGAGCAGAAGATTTTCGCTGGTCCGCGCATCCGACGCCTGCGCATGGAGCGCTCGCTGACCCAGACGGCGATGGCCGAGGGACTTGGCATCTCGCCGTCCTATCTTAACCTGATCGAGCGCAACCAGCGGCCGATCACCGTGCAGCTCATCCTGAAACTTGCTTCGGTCTACGGCATAGATCCGCATGAACTGCAGGCCGAGACGCGTGGCTCCGTCGCGGCCCTGAAGGAGGTGTTCTCCGATCCGCTTCTGGCCGGCGAACTGCCGGGTGACCAGGAATTGGTCGATCTGGCGGAAACCGCCCCGAATGCTGCGGCCGCCATGCAGAAACTGTTCCGCGCCTATCGCGAGCAGGCCGAGCGCCTGTCGGATCTCAACGTCTTGCTGGCGGGCGAGGGCAGGGCGACGTCGCTTTCGGCTGCGCGTCTGCCTGTCGACGAGGTGCGCGACACGTTCGAGCGCCGACCGTGGTGCTTCGAGAAGCTCGAGGAGGCTGCGGAACTGCTGCGCGCGGAACTGGAAGACGGTGACGATCTTTTCGTCTCGCTCAAGGCGTGGCTTCGCAAGGAGCACGGCATCTCGGTGCGTCTCCTGCCCGTGGCGACCATGCCCAACTGGCGCCGGCGATACGACCGCCATTCGCAACGCCTGTTCCTGTCCGAGCGGCTGTCGCGCGCCGACCAGTTGCGCGAGGTGGCGATGGAATGCTGCCTCATTCGCATGCGTGATGCGCTGGCCCTGGAAATGAATGCGCTGAAGCTGTCTTCCGACGAGGCGCGACGGCTGGCCCGCTTCGAACTTGCGCGCTATGCGGCGCTGGCGCTGATGCTGCCCTATGCCGCCTTTCAGCAGGCGGCTGTGCGCGCCCGCTACGATATCGCCGCCATCGCAGCGCGTTTCGGCGTGTCATTCGAGCAGGCCGCGACGCGGCTGGTCGCATTGCAGCGACCGGGCGCTGCCGGCATCCCGTTCTTCCTGATGGAGGTGGACAGCGCCGGCAACCGGGTGCGTCGCATAGGCGCCGCCGGTTTTCCGCACGGCGCCTTCGGGGGTGCCTGTCCGAGGCTCGTCATGCACGACGCATTCTTCGAGACGGGCAGGGTTCTCGCCGAAGCCGTGGAAATGCCTGACGGAACGTCATTTCTCACGATTGCGCGCACCGTCGACGGTCCGCAGGGCGGCTTCGGCGAGCGCCCCCGCCGCACCGTGCTGCTGCTCGGTTGCGATCTGAGTTTGCGCGACCAGGTCGTCTATGGGACGCTTTTGCCGGTGGCGGCGGCCACCCCTATCGGCCCCGCATGCCGGCTGTGCGAGCGCGCCGGATGCATTTCGCGTGCGGAGCCACCGGTCACGAGGCCGCTCGGACTCGATGACATGGTGACCGGCCTGAGCGTCTTCGACTTCCAGTAGCCGGCAAGATTCCGGACGAGCCGGGCGGGCCTGTGACACAACCGCACCGTCTTGCTGGATCATGCCGGGGTCCAGCCTTTGGCGTACGCGTGATCGGAAGCGGATGCCGCTTTTTGCGCATCGCCAGCAGGCAAAACGGTCCATTCTTGCGCCATGGTAGACGCTGTCACATCTCCCGCAGCCAGTCCCTCGCGAAACGAGGAGCGCATCGGCTTCCTGCTCGTGTTCCTGTCCGCTCTCTGCTGGAGCTTCGGGGGCGCAATGGTGCGTTTCATGGAGACGCAGGACAGCTGGGCGATCATTTTCTGGCGTTCGGTCTGGGCGACTCTCTTCCTGATCGGTTTCATGCTCTTTCGCGACGGCGCGCGCGGTACGCTCAGGCTCTTCCGCGACATGGGCCTGCCCGGCGTGGCGGTTGGTATATGCTTCGCCACCGCGTCGTCATGTTTCGTGATCGCCATATCCTACACGACAGTCGCGAATGTCGCGCTGATGCAGGGCGGGGTTCCGCTTCTGGCGGCATTGCTCGCCTTCCTGTTCTTCGGCGAGAGGGTGGCGCCCGCGACCTGGGGTGCGATCGCCGCGGTCATATGCGGCGTAGCGATCATGGTCTCGGAATCGTTCGATGGAACGGTGTCTCCCATCGGCGACAGCCTGGCATTGCTTATTGCGCTCGCCTTCTCCACCGCGACCGTGATTACGAGACGATACTCCCACGTGCGGATGACGCCGGCCAACTGCCTTGGCACCATGATCGCCGCGACATTTGCCGCCACCCAGGTCGGCGGGTTTGCGGTGTCTTCCTACGACATGGCATGGCTGTTCGCGTTCGGAGCCCTGAATCTCGGTCTGGGCCTTGCATTCTTCGCGACAGGGGCGCGCCTCATTCCGGCTGCCTTCGCCGCGCTGCTAGGAACTTTCGAGACACTGCTCAGCCCGTTCTGGGTCTGGCTTGTTCATAGCGAGGTTCCGTCAACACGCACGCTTCTCGGTGGCGGCGTGATTTTCATCGCACTGCTGGTCCATCTTGGGCTGGAGTTCCGCCGCATGGCCGCGCCCGTGCGGCCTGGCGTTACGGGCATACCGACGCCCAACTGACGCGACGTTTGCGGCCGCGGCGATTCAAAACCTTGTCGTCGTCCAAAAACCCCAATAGGCTCGCCTCACGCGATGCCGGGGGCGTCCCATGAGAACGTCGCCGGCTGAAGCCACAAGGGGATTTTGTGAATGATAAAAAAACTTTCTGTTTTGTCCGTCGCCACCGCTGTCGCAGCGATCGTTGCAGGAACATCCTGGGCCCAGGAACGTACCGTCAACGTGTACAACTGGTCCGACTATATCGATGAATCTGTCATCGCGGACTTCACGAAGGAAACCGGCATCAAGGTCGTCTACGACGTCTTTGATTCCAATGAGTTGCTCGAAACAAAGCTTCTCGCTGGCGGCAGCGGCTACGATGTCGTCGTGCCGACCGGCAACTTCCTCGCGCGCCAGATCCAGGCAGGCGTCTTCCAGAAGCTGGACAAGTCGAAACTGCCGAACCTTTCCAATATGTGGGACGTCGTATCCGAGCGTACGGCCAAGTACGATCCCGGCAACGAGTATTCCATCAACTACATGTGGGGCACTGTCGGCATCGGCTACAATCAGAAGAAGGTCCAGGAAGCGCTCGGCATCGAGGCAATCGACAGTTGGGACGTGGTGTTCAATCCCGAGAAGCTTTCGAAGCTCGCCGATTGCGGCGTCTACATTCTCGATTCGCCGACGGACATCATCCCGACCACGTTCAAGTATCTGGGCATAGATACGGAATCGACCTCACCGGAAGATATCGCCAAGGCCGAAGAGGCCCTGCTGAAGATCAGGCCGTATGTGCGCAAGTTCCATTCCTCGGAATACATCAACGCGCTCGCCAATGGCGACATCTGCCTGGCCATCGGCTGGTCGGGCGACGTCTTCCAGGCCCGTGACCGCGCAGCCGAGGCCGACCAGGGCGTCGTCGTGGAATACGCCATCCCGACCGAGGGCGCCGAGATGTGGTTCGATCAGTTCGCCATCCCGGCCGACGCTCCGCATGTCGCAGAGGCGCATGAATTCCTCAACTACATGATGAAGCCGGAAGTGATCGCGAAGGCGACGAACTACGTTTACTTCCCCAATGGCAACAAGGCCTCGCAGGAATTCATCGACAAGGAGATCATGGAAGATCCGGCGATCTATCCTGACGAAGCCACGATGGCCAAGCTGTTCACTGTCTCGCCATACGATCCGAAGACACAGCGCCTCATCACGCGCAGCTGGACCAAGGTCGTCACCGGACAATAAGTCAGATAACCCCGGCGCAAGACGCCGGGGTTTTTCTTTGCAGTCGAAGTTTCGGGGGTAACATCGATGAAGTCGCTCGGCAGCATCAGGCGCTCCTTTGCGCCGTGGAACGATCCGTCGGCCAGGCCGTACATTTCCTTCGAGAACGTCACCAAGGTATTCGGCGACTTTACCGCTGTCGACAAGCTCTCCCTCGACATCTACGAGCGCGAGTTCTTCGCCCTGCTTGGCGGTTCCGGCTCCGGCAAGTCCACCCTTCTGCGCATGCTGGCTGGCTTCGACGAGCCGACCAGCGGTCGCATCCTGCTCGACGGGCAGGACCTGCGGGGCATTCCGCCCTACAAGCGCCCCCTCAACATGATGTTCCAGTCCTACGCGCTTTTCCCGCACATGACGGTGGAGGCCAATATCGGCTTCGGCCTGAAGCAGGAAGGCATGCCGAAAGCGGACATCGACGCGCGGGTTACCGAAATGCTGAAGCTGGTGAAGCTGGAGCAGTTCGGCAAGCGCAAGCCGCATCAGCTTTCCGGCGGTCAGCGTCAGCGTGTCGCGCTTGCCCGCGCCGTGGCGAAACGGCCGAAGGTCCTGCTCCTCGACGAGCCGCTTGGCGCGCTCGACAAGAAATTGCGCGAAGAGACGCAGTTCGAGCTTATGGACTTGCAGCAATCGCTCGGCCTGACCTTCATTATCGTCACGCACGACCAGGAAGAAGCCATGACTATGGCCGACCGAATCGCAATCCTCGACAAGGGACATTTGATGCAGGTCGCGACCCCGGCCGAGATCTACGAGGCGCCTGCCTCGCGGTTTGTCGCCAATTTCGTCGGCAACGTGAACATGTTCGAGGGAACTGTGGCTGCTCGCGAGGAGGCGAGCGTTCGCATCACCGGCGCAAGCGGCGCGCAGATACTGGTCGAGAATGCCGGCGATTCCGCTCCGGGCAATACCGTAGCCTTCGCGGTGCGGCCAGAGAAGATCAAGGTGTCCTCGAAGCGTCCTGACGGCGTGGTCAACGCCATGGAAGGCGAGATCTACGATCTGGCCTATCTGGGCGACATGACCGTCTATCACGTGCGGCTTGACGACGGGCAGGTGGTCAAGGCGAGTTCGCTCAACAGTTCGCGCGTCGCCGACGATCAGCTGACCTGGAACGATCGCGCCTGGATTTCCTTCCAGCCGGACGCCGGCGTGGTCCTGACACAATAGGTGACGTCATGACCGAGGCAGCCGTTTCCCCCTACAGCGCGCGGCAAGGCGCGCCATCCTTCGCCGCGCGGGCCCTGCAGGCGGTGACTAGCCGTCTCGTCGTCATCGTCCCTTACCTCTGGCTTCTCGTCTTCTTCCTCGTACCCTTCCTCATCGTCTTCAAGATTTCGCTGTCGCAGACGGCAATCGCGATGCCGCCCTACACGCCCGTCCTGAGCTTTGAGGACGGGATTTCGGGATTTATCTCGCAGCTCAGCGAACTGAATTTCGACAACTATCTCTGGCTCGCCGACGATCCGCTTTACTTCAACGCCTATGTATCGAGCGTCTGGATTGCCGGCGTTTCCACCTTCTTCGCGTTGCTGGTCGGCTATCCGGTGGCCTATGGCATGGCGCGCGCTCCGGCCTCGCTGCGGCCGACGCTCCTGATGCTGGTCATCCTGCCGTTCTGGACGTCCTTTCTCATCCGCGTCTACGCCTGGATGGGCATCCTGAAGCCCGAGGGCCTGCTCAACCAGCTGTTGCTCAATCTCGGCATTATCGACACGCCGCTCCTGATCATGAACACCCATACGGCGATCTTCATCGGCATCGTCTATTCCTACCTGCCGTTCATGATCCTGCCGCTCTACTCGGCGCTCGAGAAGATGGACTACTCGCTGATCGAGGCCGCGCAGGACCTTGGCTGTCCGCCGATCAGCGCTTTCTGGAAGATCACCTTCCCGCTGTCGCTGCCCGGCGTCATCGCTGGCTGCATGCTGGTGTTCATTCCGGCGGTCGGCGAATTCGTGATCCCCGATCTGCTCGGCGGTTCGCAGACCCTGATGATCGGCAAGACGCTGTGGAACGAGTTCTTCGCCAATCGCGACTGGCCCGTTTCCTCGGCGGTAGCGGTCATCCTGCTGCTGCTTCTCATCGTGCCGATCATGATCTTCCAGTTCTCGCAGGCGCGTGCGCAAGAGCAGGGGAGGTGAGGCCATGACCAACTGGACGCGCTTCAACATCACCTCGATCGTGCTGGGCTTCGCCTTCCTGTATTTGCCGATCGTCCTGCTGGTCATCTACTCGTTCAATGAATCGAAACTGGTCACCGTGTGGGGCGGTTTCTCGACCAAGTGGTACGGCGAACTGTTCCGTAACCAGGGTCTGATGGACGCCGCGTGGGTCACCCTGCGCGTGGGTCTCTTGTCGGCAACGGTCGCGACCGTGCTTGGCACGCTCGCCGCGCTTGCGCTGACGCGCTACACGCGGTTCCGGGGCAGGGTCCTGTTTTCGGGCATGGTGTTTGCCCCGCTGGTCATGCCGGAAGTGATCACGGGCCTGTCCCTGCTGCTGCTGTTCGTGGCGATCGGCCTCGACCGAGGCTTCTTCACTGTCACGCTGGCGCATATCACCTTCACGATGTGCTTCGTTGCCGTGGTGGTGCAGGCACGGTTGATGACCTTCGACCGGTCGCTGGAAGAGGCTGCCATGGATCTCGGGGCGCCGCCGGTCAAGACATTCTTCCAGGTGACGCTGCCCGTCATCGCACCCGCAATCGTCTCTGGCTGGATGCTGGCCTTCACGCTGTCGCTTGACGATCTGGTGATCGCCAGCTTTGCCTCCGGTCCCGGCGCGACAACCCTGCCCATGAAGATCTATTCGCAGGTGCGTCTGGGCGTGACGCCCGAGATCAACGCCGCCTGCACGCTGATGATCGGCGTGGTCGCTGTCGGCGTTCTGGCGGCATCCGTCGTCAACAAGCGGCGCGAGGTCCAGCGCCAGCGCGACGAGCAGGCTGCATTTCGCGCCTAGCGCGAGTGGGGCTTATTCAGCACTCAGCCCGGTCGTTGGCGTGACAGTCGCGGAGACCAGGGGGCCGCCGATCAGGAAGGTAGCAGTGGCGGGCTCGGTCGGCGCTTCGCCGTTCGCCTTCTGTAGCGGATCCACGCGGCCCGAAAGGCTCAGGCTGCCTCCATTCAACGGCGCCGTCCCGACGAAGCCAATCCGTTGGCCGGCGGAGCGGATTTCGGCCTTTTCGATACGCGCCGTGCCTTCGGCGATCACGGCCTTCAGGTCCAGTCCCTCGATCTGCGAACTGCCGGCGGCGACTTGCGAAAGCGGAAACGGGGTGTCGCCCTTTGTAGCGGCCAGAAGTGCCGTCAGGTCTATGCCCCGCAGCGCACCTCCTCCGAAATTCGCCGAAAAGGACCCGCTGGCCCCGGTCAGCAGGGATTTCCAGCTTTCGCCGGTCCCCTTCAGGATGAGCGAGATCGCACCTTTGCCTGTCGGCGCCATGTCACCGAGGTTCGCGGCGCTGCCCAGCGCTTCGCCGCTGACATTGGAAGCCAGCAGGCGCATCTCGACCTGCGCACCCTCGGTCTTGTGGTCGAAACGAAGGCCAGCCTGGATGTCGCCACCGAAGACCGTCGCATCCGAGATGTCGAAGGCTGCGAGGTCGTCCTCGACGCGTGCGGTCGCTGCAAGGTCGGTCAGCGCGACGTTGCCCAGAACGGCCTGTGCCGCGGAAAGCCGCAGGTCCAGATTGAGCTGGCTGGCGAAGTCGGTGTCGATGCGTCCGGGCCCATCGCCGGCGAGCGGATCGAAGGGCGTAAAGCCTGCCAGAAACGCCCCGAGGTCCAGCGTGTCGAACGCCATCGTTCCGGATACTTTTGGCGTCGTGCCATTCAACAGCAGGTCCAGAACGCCCCTTGCCGGCTTGTTGTCCAGCGTGATCGACGCTTCCTCGAAGCGTATGCGCGCCGGGTCCGCCATGATCCGGCTTTCGACGGAAAACGCTTCGATGGCGCTTCCCACTGGGATGCTCGCGCCCGACCATGCGAGCAGCTTGCGTACGGACGGCGTGGAGAAGCTTGCCTGCCCTGTCGCATAGGGATTGTTGCCGAGGCTGGCCGTGCCGTCGAATGACAGTTTGACTGGTTCGGACTTCAGGGCGAGCGTGGCGGCAGAGGGGGCTCCGCCGAGCAGCGACAGGGGACTTGCGGACGAGAGTTCGATCGTGAACTCCTCGCCCTTGAATGCGCCTTTTGCCGTGGCGCTCAGGCGCCCGTCAAGCGTCGCCCAGTTCATCCGTCCATTAAGCGCCGTGACAATCGGTACGTCCAGACTGCTGAGCGGGCGCACCACCCGGCCGTCGATGAATTCCACCGTTCCGAAATTGTCGTTGGGCAGCAGTCCGGCGTCGGGCATCTTGCCTTCAGCGACCATGTCTTTCGCGGCCGCAACGGCGCGCGCTATCCGCCCGGTCTTTGGCAGTGAAGGCAGCAAGCCGTCAGTGTCCAGCCGCACGGTGGGGCTGAAGAAGACGGCCTTGCTGAAGTCGATCCTGCCGCGCAGCGCAGCCAGCGCGGAAAGGTCGACCTCCACGCGGTCTGCGGTGGCGACCGTCTCGCCGCCGGGCAGCGAGAAGGTCACGTCGGTCAGCGTCGCCTTCAGGTCAGGCCAGATGCTTATCTCGGGTGCGGCGTCAATCGAGACGTCCATGCCGCTCCACGCTGCCATTTCATCGGCGATGCGGTCGCCCACGACATGGGTCGATGCGACGTAGGGCAGCGCCAGGGCAACAACCACCATCGCGCCGGTCGCGAGACCGACGGCCCAGGCTGTGCGCTTGATGGAGCGTGCCGGCATCTTCCGTATCAGCTCCGGCCCGTTTCGATTTCCTGCGCTCTCCCATTCAGGCTTCGGCGCCCGAACAGGCAGCATGGTACGGCTGCTCGTTTCATTGTCTGATCGCCCGCTTACAAACCCGCAACAGCCATTTCAACCCATTGTGGCTCCGCGATGGCGGAAGCCCGCGACTCTCGTTGCGTAAAACTCATCTTGCCCCGGCTGGAACCTATATGCAAAAAGGGCGCGCCGCTGGAGATCGATAAATGGTTGATAACGCCCCGCTCTGGACGCCGACGCCCTCGCGGATCGCATCTTCGCCGTTGACGGCGTTCATGCAGCAGGCCTCGCAAAGGGCCGCGTCCGGTTTTTCCTCCTATGCGGAGCTTCACCGATGGTCTGTCGAGGATCGCGCGGCCTTCTGGGATCTTGTCTGGGACTTTTGCGGCGTCATCGGCGAGAAGGGCGAACGTCGGCTTGCCGATGGCGACAGGATGCCCGGCGCTTCCTTCTTCCCCGACGCGTCGCTGAACTACGCCGAGAACCTGCTGCGCAGGAAGGGTCCGGAAGATGCCATAGTCTTCAAGGGCGAGGACAAGGTGCTGCGCCGCCTGTCGTGGGATGAACTCCACGCGCTGGTGTCGCGGCTGCAGCAGCTTTTCATCTCGGTCGGCGTGAAGAAGGGCGATCGTGTCGCCGCCATGATGCCCAACATGCCCGAGGCTGTCGCCGGCATGCTGGCTGCCGCGTCCATCGGCGCGGTCTGGTCGTCATGCTCGCCCGATTTCGGCGAGCAGGGTGTGCTCGACCGCTTCGGCCAGATCGAGCCGGTCGTGTTCATGGCGCCTGACGGCTACTGGTACAACGGCAAGCAGAACGACGTGTCGGCAAAGGTGCAGGCCGTTCTGGCGAAGCTTCCGACCGTTCGGCTCGGCATCGTCGTCAGCTATCTCGGGACGGCGCGACAGGCTGTCAGCGCCATGCAGAAAGCCGTGGCGCTGGATGACGCGCTTGCCGACTTCGAGGCGAAGGATGTCACCTTCGAGCGGACGGAGTTCAACCACCCGCTCTACATCCTCTATTCTTCCGGTACGACCGGCATTCCGAAATGCATCGTCCACGGAGCCGGGGGCACCCTCCTGCAGCACATGAAGGAGCATCAGCTGCACGGCGGGGTGAAGGATGGCGACCGGCTTTTCTACTTCACCACCTGCGGCTGGATGATGTGGAACTGGCTTGCCTCGGGGCTCGCCACCGGTGCCACGCTTCTGCTCTACGACGGATCGCCCTTCCACCCCGACGGAAACGTTTTGTTCGACTATGCCGACGCGGAGAAGATGACCTATTTCGGTACGTCGGCGAAGTTCATCGACACGCTGCGCAAATCGGGACTGCGGCCCATCGACAGCCACGACCTGTCAACGGTGCGCACCATCTCGTCGACCGGCTCGCCGCTTTCGCCGGAGGATTTCGCCTTTGTCTATGACGGCATCAAGCGCGACGTGCATCTGGCTTCCATTTCCGGCGGCACGGACATCGTCTCGTGCTTCGTGCTCGGCGTGCCAACCGAGCCTGTGTGGTCTGGCGAGATACAGGGCGCGGGCCTCGGCATGGCCGTCGACGTCTGGGACGACCAGGGCCGTCCGCTTCGCGGCGGGAAGGGGGAGCTGGTCTGCACGAAGGCCTTCCCGTCCATGCCGGTTTCCTTCTGGAACGATCCCGAGGGCGCGAAATACCGCGCCGCCTATTTCGAGCGTTTCGACAATGTCTGGTGCCACGGCGACTTCGCCGAGTGGACGCAGCATGGCGGACTGATCATCCACGGTCGTTCGGACGCCACGTTGAATCCGGGTGGGGTCCGCATCGGAACGGCTGAAATCTACAACCAGGTCGAACACATGGCTGAGGTTGCCGAGGCGCTGTGCATCGGGCAGGACTTCGATGGCGACGTGCGCGTCGTGCTGTTCGTGCGCCTGGCGCCCGGTGCGGTGCTCGACGACGACCTGCAGAAGCGCATCCGGTTGAAGATTCGCACCGGCTGCTCGCCTCGCCACGTGCCGGCGAAGATCGTCGCCGTCGCCGACATTCCGCGCACCAAGTCCGGCAAGATCACCGAACTTGCAGTGCGCGACATCGTGCATGGCCGCGAGGTGAAGAACAAGGAAGCGCTCGCCAATCCCGAGGCGCTGGAGCTGTTCCGCGACCTGGAGGAATTGCAGGCCTGAGGCAGAGGGAAGCCGGTGTCGATTGGTTAATCAACCGTAACCGGCAAATTTACCTAGACTTCAGACATGATACACATTCGTAAATTTTTTCCCGCGCCGGTAAGGTTCTGTTAAGCGCCGTGCGTGGATAGTCGGTATCAACTTGAGGGAGAAATCCCGCTCCTCTTGATCCCCCGAGGAGGCGACATTCGCTCAAGCCCCGTTGTCACAGCAAATTCCAACTTCAAGGCGTCTTCGGGCGCCTTTTCTTTGTCTGCTAAAGCGTCGCTTCTCGGTCGCGGGCAAGCGCCTTCGACAGCGCCACCACCGGCACAAGTGCGGTCAGTATGATGACGATCGCGGCGGCGGCGCCATCCTGCGGGGCGGCGCGCGAAGCGTTCTCGTAGACATGCGTTGCAAGCGTCGAGAACCCGAAGGGCCGAAGCAGGATCGTGGCGGAAAGTTCCTTGGCTGTATCGACGAAAACCAGAACGGCCGCTGTGAAAATCGCTGGTTTGAGCAGCGGCAGCAGGACGGAAACGGCGCTTTGCGTCGGTGTGCGTCCCAGGCTGCGCGCGGCTTCGTCGAGCCGCCCCGGCAGCTTTTCCAGCCCGGACCGGATGGCGCCCTCCGCCAGCGCCACGAAGCGGATCGTGCAGGCGATGATGATGCCTGCGGCCGACCCTGTGAGCAACAGTCCGGTCGAATGGTCGAAGTGGTCGCGCATGAACGTGTCGAGCGAGTTGTCGAAACGCGCCAGGACGAAGAGCAGCCCGAGACCGAGTATGCCACCCGGCAGCGCATAGCCTATGGAGGCAAGGCGAACGGTCACGGTCACGTCTCGGGCCCGCACCAGGCGAACCGCATTGAGCAGGAAAAGCGCCAGCGTCACGGTAAGCAGTGCGGTGATGCTCGCCGTCATCACAGTGTTCAGGAAGGCATCGGCGAGGGCGGGCGAGGCGAACTGGTCAAGCCTGCGCGACGCATACTGGCCGAAGACGAAGACCGGAATGCCGAAACCCAGAAGAACGGGAAGCGTGGCAAGCAGCGTCGCCGCCCATCCCCGCATGCCTTTCAGCACCACGCGCGGCGGATGCGCCTTCATATGGGTCGCCCTGCCAGAGTGGAAACGGCGGCTGGAACGCGCCCATTGCTCCGCGCCCAGGATAGCGAAGACGAGCAGCAGCATGATCAGCGCGATCTGTGCTCCGCCCTCCAGGCTGCCGCGCGCGAGCCATGTCTGGTAGACGGCGACGGTGAGCGTGCGCACGCCCAGATATTCGGCCGCCCCGATGTCGTTGATCGTTTCCATGAGAACCAGCGCCACGCCGGCGACGATGGCGGGGCGGGCAACCGGCAGCAGGACGCGCCAGAATACCCTCGAAGGGCGTGCTCCGAGCGTGCGGGCCGCGTCGGCGATGTTGCGGCCCTGCATCAGGAAAACGATGCGCGTGGTCAGGTAGACATAGGGATAGAGAACGGACGACAGCACGAGCGCGCAGCCGGCCGTGGTCCGGATATCGGGGAACCAGTAGTCGCGCGCCGACTGGAAACCGAACAGGCCACGATAGAATGTCTGCACCGGCCCGGAGAAAAGGAAGAACTCCGCGAACGCGTAGGCGGCGAGATAGGACGGAACGGCCAGCGGCAGCACCAGTGCCCATGACAGCGTGCGCCTGAGCGGAAACTCATAGGCCACCACCATCCATGCGGTGGCTACGCCGACAAAACCTGTGCCCGCGGCGACCAGCGTCAGCAGGTAGAACGTGGTGATGCTCGCGCCAGGCAGGACGTTGCGCACGAGGTGAGGCCAGTCCTCGCCGGTGCCGGACAGGGCGACATAGGCAAGCGAGAATACGGGCAGCAGCACGATCAGGCAGACGATGAGCGCAATCAGTCGTAGCCAGAGGTGGCGAGGATGTTTCGCGGCGAACGAACGGGCATGCAGGGGCGGAACACCCCCCGGCAAAGCTTCGATCGTCCTGTGAATGCCCCTCAACGAATACCTGCCAGTTCAGATAGTTCCCATTGCAAAACCGGGCCGCGAGCGGCCCGGTTGGTCAAGCGATGCGGTCGGCAGTCAGCGGACTGCCGGATTGTCTCAGCTCGACGGGCCGTCGTCGAGCCCGACGCGGTCGACCATCTCGGATGCCTCCTTGCGATGGCTGGCAACCTCGGACAGCGACAGCGTGTCGGCATTGAGTTCGCCGAACGACTTCACCTCGGCCGAAGGCTCAAGGCCCGGCTCGACCGGATATTCGTAGTTCTTCTCGGCATAGATCTGCTGCGCCTTGTCGCTCGCCAGGAACTGGATGAGCTTCACCGCATTGTCGCGGTTCGGCGCGTTCTTCGCCAGCGCCGCGCCGGATATGTTCACGTGCGTCTTGCCGTTCTCGAAGGTCGGGAAGATCACGTTGATGGCGTTGCCCCACTCCTTCTCCTGCGGCTCTTTCTCGTTGGTGCGCATCAGTCCGACATAATAGGTGTTGCCGAGCGCGATGTCGCACTCGCCGGCGAAGATCGCGCCGGCCTGCGGGCGGTCACCGCCATCCGGCTTCTTGGCGAGGTTGGCCTTCAGGCCCTTCATCCACTCCTCTGTCTTCTCCGCGCCCCAATGCTCGATCGCTGCCGAGAAGAGGGCAAGGTTGTAGTCGTGCTGGCCGGAGCGGATGCAGATCTTGCCCTTCCACTTGGGGTCCGCCAGGTCGGCGTAGGTGATCGCCGTGTCGCTCACCCGATCCTTGGAGGCATAGACGACACGTGCGCGCTTGGTCAGGCCGAACCAGTGGCCTTCCGGGTCGCGATATTCGGCGGGTATCTCCGCGTTGACGACATCGTCGTTCAGCGCCTGTGTGATGCCGGCTTCCTTGGCCTTCGTGAGTCGCGATATGTCGACCGTCATGATGACGTCGGCGGGTGAGTTCGTGCCTTCGGACTGCACGCGTTCTTCAAGCCCCTTGTCGAGGAACAGCACCTCGGTCTTGATACCGGTCTCGGCCGTGAAGGCGTCGAGCACGGGCTGGATCAGGGTGGGCTGGCGATAGGTGTAGATGTTGACGACGCCCTCCGCATAGGCAGCGGTTCCGCTTGCCAGCGTTGCCAGCGCAATGCCCGCAGCAGCGAAATTCCCGATGGTCTTCATGTGTCTTCTCCTGGCCTCGTTTGGGTCAAGGGTTGGCACTGGCTCTTCCCTGGTCCCGTGTCGGAACCGGCCCTCTATCTTAAATCTGACTAATGGCGTCAAGATAAGCCGCTGAGAAGTTCTCCGAGAAATCAATAGGTTGGAATGATTCTAAACTGGACGATTGTTCACCACTTTCAAGCGGATGCCCTTTGCGCCGGCGGGCGCAGACGATCGTCCGACGTCGCGATCACGAATTTGTGTTCAGCCCCCTTCGGCAGCAACCGTCTATGTGCGGTGCCCGCCACGCAATGTCTGCTGGGGCGTCTCGCCGAACAGGTATCGGTAGTGCTGGGCGAAGCGGCCAAGATGGGTAACGCCGACCCCGAGGGCGATCTCGGTGACGCTGCTTTGCGCCGCGCGCCCCATCTTCAAGAGTCGCCTGCTTTCATTGAGGCGCAGCACGCGCAGATACTCCGCGGGCCCTACGCCGAAAGTGGTTTGAAACGCATATTCGAGCTGTCTGCGGCTGATGCGGGTCTCCCGGCAGATGTCGGTGATCGACAGCTGCTCGTGCAGCCTTGCGCGGATCAGTTCCTCCGCCAGCCATGCCTGTCTCTGCCGTTGGCGTACTGAACGGCTGAGATGCCGGTCGATCTGATCCGGGCCTGCGATGATCGCGGCGACCGTGCCGAGATAGTCGAGATATGGGCCGGGCATGACGCTTTCCAGAACGGGCTGGCGATCCAGCCAATCGATCGCGTATGCAAGCGACCCGGACGTACGCGCCAGGTCTTCGGGCTTCTGCCGCAGCGCGTGCCCGCGATCGACACCTTCGGTTTCCTCCCCGGTCGCGATCCCGACGATTGCCCTCCATGTATCCACGGGCAGAACCGAAGCGGAATACAACACCTCGCTGCGAATGCTTGCGGTAATCTCGGCGCCATCAGGGAGCATGAGCATCGTGCCGTCCTGCAGCGGGACTCCGTTTATCGCCGCATCCCCGCCCTTCATGACAGTGAGCACCACGACGTGGCCTTCCTGGAATGCGCCGCGCGCGCGCACATGGGCATCGAGCGCCGCCGTGTCGAACGCCCATCCCCCCGGCGATCCGGTTTTTCGGATCCTGGACAATCCGCCCCTTGCGGACAGTACATCGACCTCGAGCGGCGTCATCGAGGCCGCGTCTCCGAGTTCGTCGGGCAGCAGTTCGATCGTCTGCGAAAACGGAGAGTGCAGAAGGCGGTTCAAGGCGGGGTGCCATTTTTGCGCAAAACGGATAGCAGAATAAACTGGACCTTATAAATCTTCCAGCCGTCGCACGAGGTGCGTCCAGCACCCCTGTTTGCGCGGAGGATGAGATGACGAGCAAGACGATTGATGCCCCGCAAGCGGCTTCCGGGCCGTCGCGCAGGGATGTTCTGCTGGCAGGCGCAGCGACGACGGTGCTGCAGTTGGCCGCGGGGCCTGCGTTCCTGACCGGCATATCCGCAACACAAGCCGTCGCCGCAGACCAGCCCAGGCCCAACATCATCTATGTCGTGGCCGACGACATGGGCTGGGCGGATGCAGGCTTCCGCGGTTCCGATATCCAGACCCCGAACCTTGACCGGCTTGCCGGCGAAGGCGCGGTGCTTGAGCAGTTCTACACGCAACCCATGTGCACGCCGACGCGCGCGGCCCTCATGACCGGTCGCTATCCGATGCGATACGGCTTGCAGGTCGGCGTGATTCCAGGAGCGGGTACGTATGGCCTTGCGACCGACGAGTATCTTCTGCCGCAGGCGCTGGGCGACGCCGGCTACCATACCGCGCTGGTCGGCAAATGGCATCTCGGCCACGCCAAGCCGGAGTATTGGCCTCGCCAGCGCGGGTTCGACTATTTCTACGGCGCGCTGGTTGGCGAGATCGATCATTTCAGCCATTCATCGCACGGAGTGCCCGACTGGTATCGCGACAACACGCCGATAGAGGAGGAAGGTTTCGACAACACCCTCTTCGGCAATGAGGCGGCCCGCGTGGTCCGCGACCACGACGACTCGAAGCCGCTTTTCCTCTATCTCGCGTTCACCGCCCCTCACACGCCCTTCCAGGCGCCACAGGAATATCTGGACAGGTATTCCAATATCGCTGACGAAAACCGGCGCGCCTATGCGGCCATGATCTCCGTGATGGACGATGGCATCGGCAAGGTCATCGCCGCGCTTGAGGAGCGCGGCATGCGTGACAACACCCTGATCGTCTTCCATTCGGACAATGGCGGCGTGACGAACTCTCTGTTTGCCGGTGACACGAAAGTTTCGGGCGGCTTGCCCGCCAGCAACGGTCCCTTCCGCGATGGGAAGGGTACGCTTTACGAGGGTGGCACGCGCGTCGTCGCGCTCGCCAACTGGCCAGGCAGGATCAAGCCCGGCGCGGTCGACGGCATGATGCATGTGGCCGACATGTATCCGACGTTGACTGCGCTTGCGGGAGCCGACACCGCCAAGGCCAAGCCACTCGACGGCGTCGACGTCTGGCCAACCCTTGGAGAGGGCAAGCCATCGCCGCGCAGCGAGATCGTCTACAACGTCGATCCCATGGCCGGCGCGGTGCGTCAGGGCGACTGGAAGCTGGTCTGGAAGGCGGCGCTGCCCCAGAAGATGGAGCTTTTCAACATTGCCGAAGACCCTTCCGAAAAGACGAACCTGATCGACAAGGAGCCCGAAACGGTCGGCGCGTTGCGCGACCGGATCGAAACCCTCGCCGGCGAGATGGCGCCGCCATTGTTGCTGCTGGAGGCGATCCGGCTCACCTTCTACGCGCCGCCGGTGACCGGCGACCCGTCCGTGCTGTTCAACGCAGGCGACTAACACACGTGAAGGAGCAGCGCCGCTATGGCGGTGCGGCTCCGACAAGGTCCTTTGCGAGTTCGATCTTCTCCAGCGTCGTTTCCAGCACGGGATCGAAGGCTGTCCGGCGCGCCGTTTCGCGATAGCCGAGATGGTCGTAAAGGCCGCGCGCGCGGTCGTTGGCAGCGGCGACATGAATGCGGGCCGAAGCGAAACCTCGCGCCACGATTTCTCCCTCGAGTGCCCTGATCAGGGCCGATGCGACGCCGCGCCCCTCGAACGCGGGAGCGACCCAGACATCGCTGATATAATCATCGGAATGCTCGCAGGCCGCGATGCCTGCCAACCGGTCGCCGACAACCGCAACCAGAACGCGCGATCCCATCTTTTCAAGAAATGGAACGAAAGGGTTCGCTTTTTCGGTTCTTTCGACCGTATCGCGAGGGACGAGCGGCATGATGCCCTTGCGCCATGCGGCCAACCCAAGTTTGGCCAGATCACCGATTTCCCCAGGCATCGCGTTTCTGATCTCGATCACAGGCATGCCCGCAAGAGTAGTTGGCTCCTTGAAGACCGTCATGACTGTCAAATCCGGCTAACTCGCGCTGGACGATATGCGTTCCTTATTCCGCCAGGACGCGCGTGGATGGAAACGCGATTTCGACCATCGTCCCTTCGCCGGGCGTTGAATGGATCGAGAATTTCGCGCGGTTCGCCTCCACCATCGCCTTGGTCAGGGGCAGGCCGAGGCCGGTCCCGTCGCCGCGCCGGCGTTGCAGCGAGTTGATCTGCTTGAAGGGCTTCAGTGCCTGCTCGATCTCGCCGGGCGTCATGCCGATGCCGGTGTCGCGCACGCGCATCACCACCTCGCCGTGTGACTCGTAGGCCGTGGATACGATCACCTGTCCGCCGGCCTGCGTATAGCGCACGGCGTTGGAAAGGATGTTGAGCGCGATCTGCCGGACGCTGCGCAGATCGGCGACCACGTCGGGCAGCTTGGAGGCGAAGCTGGAACGAATGATGACACGTTCCCGGTTGGCCTGCGGCTGCATCAGCGCGACCGTCTCGGCAAGCGCCTCGTTCAGCGACACCGCCTCATAGCTCATGTCCTGCTGGCCAGCCTCGATCTTGGAGATGTCGAGCAGGTCGTTGACGAGGTCGAGCACATGATTGCCCGAACGGTTGATGTCGCGCAGATAGTCCCTGTAGCGGTCGTTCGCGACCGGCCCGAATTTTTCGTCCAGCATCAGTTCCGAGAAGCCGATGATGGCGTTGAGGGGCGTGCGGATCTCATGGCTGACGCGCGCGAGGAATTCGCTCTTGTGCGACGAAGCGCGCTCTGCCGTCGAGCGGGCCTGCGTGAGTTCCTCCTCGGCGCGCTTCCACTGCGTGATATCGCGCACCACGGCGCAGAACCCGCTGTCTCCGGGCAGCTTGCCAAGCGTCATGAAGAGCGGGATGAAACGCCCCTCTGCCTCGCGCCCGATCACCTCGCGCCCGTCATTGAGCACGCTGGCTACACCATGCTCGGTCAGGCCCGCAAGATAGTCGCGCGCTGCCTTCTGGCTTTCGATCGCGAACAGCGAACTGAATGGCTTGCCGGCAACTTCGTCGCTGTCAGCTCCAAACAGCGCTTCTGCGGGACGGCTGATCGAACGGATGTTGCCTTCGCTGGAAATGAGCACGACGCCATCGGTCGCCGTGTCGATGATCGTGCGCATCTCGGCCACGCGGGCCTCCAGTTCCGCGATCAGCGGCGACTGGCCAGCGCCCGCTCCGTCGCGTATGCGCGACAACACCAGCACGAGAGCCTTGCCGTTTTCCCAAGGGATGGATTGGAGGAACGCCTCCACCGGAAATTCCTGGCCGGCCTTGGTCGTCAGCCGCATGTGGCGATCGCTCTTGCCGCGTGCGTCCTGATCCTGCTCGTCTTCGTAGGAGTCGACAAAAAGCGCCCCGATGCCTCCGGCCTCGGCCAGTTCGTCGGTCGAGGCATAGCCCGTCAGGGCGAAGAACTCGTCATTGGCGTAGTGGAGCGTATCGCCCGAGTGCACGAGGACAGGCACCGGCAATTTTTCAAGGATGGAAAGGCCGGCATCGGCCTTCGCTCTCGCGACGTCCTGGGCGGCGCCTTTCTCTGATGCTTCGAGGGCTTTCTCGGTCGCAGGCTCGATCGGCTCGAAGTCGGTTTCGGCGAAAACGGTGCCATCGTCCTCAAGACTTGTCTCCATGAGGACGGCATCGGGATCGCTCGGCGTTTCGCCCGCCGGTTGGGCGTCTTCACCCGCCACGACGCCAGCCTCGACCAGCGGTTCCTCGGCACCACCCTCGGCTGACGGCGCCTCTGCTTCGTGCGCCTCGCTGCTGATTGGCTGGTCAGGCTCGGATTCGCCGGCCGGTGCCGCGGGCTCCTCGGTCTTCTCCTTGGTGAAGTCGAGCAATGACATGCCCGGCCGCGAACGCACTTGCTTGGTCTCGACCGGAACGGCGGCCTCGGGGCTGGCGGGAGCGGGGGCCGCGTCCTCGGTCGAACCTGTCGTGGCATCGACCCTGTCGTCACTGTCGGCCCCGTCGAGCGCGCGCAGTTCGGCGACGTTTTCGTTGTCGTGCTCCGCAGGTTCCGGCTCTGGAAGACCGTTCGCTTCAGGCATCGCCTCGGCGATCGCAGGCATGTCGTCCTGGCCGGTGAGCGGAGTGTCAGTTGCCGAACCGGCTTCCGCTTTTGGGGCGGCTTCCTCGTCCGTCGGGGACGCGGTTACGTTTGCCGTGCCGTCCGGTTTGCCCTTGCGGCTTTCGCGCCTCAGCCTTTCACCGATCTGCTGGAACGCGATACGTTCGCCGGCCGACAATCCCTTTTCATTTGAAGGGTCAGCTTCGCGCGCCGGTGCGGGCGAGCGGTGTTCTGCAAGCCGTATGATCTTGTCCGACTGGCGCCGGTCGGGGACTGGCGTCACCGAAAGCGCCGGCGTCTCGCCCCGGAACTGGTCTTCTTCCTCCGCCCTTTCCCCCGTGGCCGAGCTGGTGGCGTCTGCAACCGGGACATCCGGCTGAGCAGGTGCTTCCTGCAAGTTGCCTGCGGTCGCCTGTTCGGCGGCTGGGCTCGTCTCCGTCAATGGAATGAGGGGCAGGGCGAGCCCGGTGCCGGCGGGATCGATGGCTGCGTCGGCGATCCTCGCCACGCCAAAACCGCGAAATCCCTGAAAGTCCCTGTTGCGGTCATAGACCGGCAGTGCCGCAAGGTCGACCGGAGCCCTCAGGTCGGTTTCGGCGATGGGCCATGACACGGTACGTCCAGACCACGTATCGCGTTGCTCCAGCAGGCCTGCGACCTCGCCGGTGGGATCGAGCCCGAAAGCCTTTGCCACGTCCTGGAAACTGCGCCCGATGATGTCCGCGGCGGGCTTGCCTACGGCCTCGACGAATTCGGTCGAGAGCTGGCTGAAGCGCCCCTGGGCGTCAGTCCGCCAGACGAACCGGACTGGACCGGTCGGCCTTGCGGTGGGTGGAGCCGGTTCGTCGGCAACGTTGGGCTCGTCGGCAGCGAGTGTCTCCGCAGGCACGAGCGCGGCATCCGGTGCAGGCTCGTCTTCGTCCTCCTCGTCAACCTCGTCCTGGTGTTCTGCGGCTACCTCCTCCGCTTCGACCTCTTCGATGCTGGCCGGGACTTCCTCGACCTTGGCGACGGAGGGTTCAACGGCTGCCAGATCACCTTCGGCGTCGTCATCGTCCTCGTCGGCGGGTGCGAACGCCTCGCTGCCCAGATGCCAGACCTCGCGCTGCGGCTCCACCAGCATGTCGGGCGTTTCGTCCAGGCTTTCGTCCTGCTCGTTTGCCCAGTTCTCGACAACGACGACGACGAGGTTCCTGCTTTCCGTCAGCCTCCCCAACCCCGCCGGCAGCGGGCCGCGGGGGGAGGGGATCATGCGCTTCACGACGCGGACGTCGTCGTTCCCGTCAGCGGCGAGCGCCGCCAGCGCCTCGTCTGTCAGCCGCAGCCGCGCAAAGCCCGGTGAGGCCGCCTCGACCTTGCCCGCGCCGTCGACCAGCGCAAGGAAATGTCCCGGTTGCGAAAAGCCGCCGATGGCGGCGGCGAGCGCTTCGGCCTGTCGTTCCGCGACGGCTGGCTGCGCCAGCAGGATCGCCGCCTCGCCGTCGGGCAGGGTCACTGCGCTGGCAAGGAACCGCAGCGCATCGCTCGACATGCCGAGCGTGATTCGTACGAGAAGCGGTCTGTCGCGCCCGATCGCCGGAAAACCGCGAAGCGCCGAGATCTGGCGCCTTGCGGCCGGCCCGAGCGGCGCCTGAGCGCCGAGGATCGTCTCCACATCGTCATGGCCGAACAGCGCAGCGCCAGGTCCATTAGCCCAGATGACATCGGCCAGGTCGGTGGAAAGGATGACGAGTGCATCGCCGGAGGCGAAACGCGTCCGCACGTCTTCCAGCGCTGCGACATCGAGGAATGAATAGGACGACTGCGCCATAGGCTCCCAAACGGTCGGTCAAAAAAACTGTGCGTCGAGACGCCCGTCCAAGGCCCCCTCGGCTTTTAACACTTTATTAATAAAGCCGTCCGGCAGTTTGCGTCCACACAGGTGGCCGTTGCAATGCGGCAATTTCACGGTTTGGTTAATGTTTACAGGGATTTATGGTGCATCGCACAAAAAATGTTGCACTGCACAAGGAAATCGCCTATATCAGCACCATCGTGAACGAGACGGCCACCGCCACCGGCAGGCAGGCCGCAATAGCAAAGGACAGGAAAATGGCCAAGACGGCAGAGAAAACAGCAGCAGAATTCATGGAAAACATCGAGTTTCCGAGCTTCGACGCCACCAAGGCGACCGACCAGTTCCGTGCCTTCGCCGAGAAGGGCGTCGAGCAGTCGAAGGAAGCCTACGCCAAGATGAAGAGCGGCGCAGAAGAGACCCAGAAGGCGCTCGAATCCACCTTCGAGAACGCCAAGGCCGTTTCGGGCGACCTGTCGCTCAAGACCATCTCCGCCTTCCGCGACAACGCCGAGGCCGGTTTCGCCCATCTCGAGGCCCTGCTTGGCGCCAAGACGCTGGCCGAGGTTGTCGAGCTGCAGACCTCCTTCCTGCGCAAGCGCGTCGAAGCCGGCGTCGAGCAGGCGAAGGACTTCCAGGCCGCCGCCAGCAAGGCCGCCGAGAAGGTTTCCACGCCGATGAAGAGCGTCTTCGAGAAGGCCGTGAAGGAACTGAAGGTCGCCTGATCTTCAAGCGAATACCGGAAGGCGGCACCTCCTCCCGCTTCCTTCCGGAGTAAGCCGGCACCTCCTCCCGCCGGCGTGTAAAAGGAAAAGGCCGGGATCTCCTCCCCCCGGCCTTTTTCTTTGCCTGTTTCATCCGCCTGCCTTCCGCCAGTTCGCGTTCCGAACGGCTGCGTCGGGCCGGACCTGCCCGCGTGAGCGCCCTTCGCGGGCGAGGGTGCGCAAACACGCCGCACCGGCCTGTGGCCTGGAAACTGCCGGTTGGATCGCGGACGGGCTTGAATTAAAATGCGTTAGCCCGTATGCACCGCTCGCTGACAGGCGAGCCGCCTTGCGGGCGGCCGATGCCGTTGTAGCTCAGTTGGTTAGAGCGCCGGATTGTGGATCCGGAGGTCGCTGGTTCGAGCCCAGCCAACGGTACCATCAAAATCAATCAGTTAGCCCTCTTGCTGCCGAATTCATGTCGCGTGCATGTTGCGATCAGTTTCCGTTGCCTTCCAACTGTTTCCACAGACACGCGCCTACTCGACGCAACATGTCGTGACATCGCCTGCCAAGCGCGCTGCATGCTATGGAGCGATAGTATGCCGCAGTTCAAACCCCACTGATATCCCGAATACGATCAGGCCCGCCAAGCCGAGTGCGGCTCCGACCCAGCCGGTCGACGCGTAGCCGTAGCCGGCGGTGATCGCCAGGCCGCCCAGCCATGCACCCGCGGCGTTTGCGATATTGAAGGCGGAGTGCATGGACGCTGCGGCAAGCGTCTGCGCGTCACCCGCAACGTCCATCAGCCGCGTCTGCACGGCGGGGGCCAAGGCTACGCCAAAGCCTATGAAAAGCACGCAGATGCACAGCATCACCGGGTACTGCGCAGTTAGCCAGAACACGATGAGAACGACGATGTTGAAGCTCAGCACGCCGCCGATCGTGCCGACAAGCGACTGGTCGGCGAGCCACGCACCGAGGATGTTGCCGATGATCATGCCAGCTCCGAAGATGGCCAAAACGACCGGCACGAAGTCCGTAGGCAGGCCCGAGACGAGCGTTGCCGTCGCGGCGATGTAGCTGAACACTGCGAACATGCCACCGAAGCCCACTGAGGCGAAGGCGAAGGTAAGCCATATCTGCGGTTTCATAAGGGCTCCGAGTTCGCGCCAGGCACTTGCCTCGGGGTGAACTTCGTCTTGCGGCAGTGTCAGCCAAAGCAGGAACACGGTCAGGATACCGATGCTGCCGACAAGCAGGAACAGCGAGCGCCAGCCGAACTGCAGGCCGAGCCAGGCCGTGACTGGCGTACCGATCAACGTCGCAATGGTCAGGCCGAGCATCACCCGACCAATGGATTGTGCACGGCGGCCGGGGTCGGCGATCGAAGCCGCGACCAGCGCGGCAACACCGAAATATGCGCCATGCGGCAGGCCCGAAAGGAACCGCGACAGCGTGAGCAAAAGCATATTGGGCGCAAGAGCGCCGAGCAGGTTGCCGAGACTGAAGCCGAACATGAGGACAAGCAGCAGGTTACGGCGGCTGATTTTGGCAGCGATGAGGGCAATGGCGGGCGCGCCAATAACCACGCCCAGCGCGTAGGCGCTTATCAGATGTCCTGCCGTCGGGACCGATACGTCGAGGCCAAAGGCGATATCGGGCAGCAAGCCCATGATCGCAAACTCACCGGTTCCGATCCCAAAGCTGCCGGCTGCAAGAGCGAGAATCACGAGCGCCGCCGCGCGGCGAGTCAGAGGCGCGCTTTCAGCCGGATTGCCGCCGGCATCAGCCAAGACAGTTTCATTCATATCGAAGTCAGGTCCTGCAATTGGCCGTCCTGGACAGCACGGACGACAAGAAGGCGCGTAATAGATGGTCTTCGTTCGATCGCAAGGTCAAAGTCGCCGCCAGCAATCTGAACCACACATTTGCTTCTCGAACTGGACGTGTCCCTCCCGGCAGGCGCAGCGATATCTGCATACCAGGAGCCTAATTGAGGTCAGCTATTGACCCAGCCTCCGCATCCAAGCCAACCCGGCGTCCGTATCGCCGCGCGGCTTGTATTCGCAGCCGGTCCACCCGGCCCAGCCGATCCGGTCGAGCGTGGCGAATATCGACGCATAGGCAATTTCGCCTTCATCAGGCTCGGCGCGGCTCGGTACGGCGGCGATCTGCACGTGCCCGATGTCGGCGAGGTGTTTTTCGAGCCGCTTGGTCACGTCGCCCTCGCTGACGCCGACATGATAGACGTCGAACATGATCTTGAGGTTCGGCGCGCCGACGTCAGCGATGATGTCGGCCGACTCGCCGATGGTCGAGTAGAAGTAGCCCGGCTTGTCGCGCTGGTTGATCGGTTCGAGCAGCAAAGTGAGGCCAGCAGCGTTGGCGGTGGCAAATCGCAGGTTCTCGACGAAGACCTTGCGTGCTTCCTCCTTGCGGTCGGCAGCCACGACGCCGGCCATCACATGCACCGCCGAGGCGCCTGCTTCTCGGGCATAGGCGACCGTCTGCAGAAAAGTCTTGCGGAATTCCGGTTCACGGCCTGCCTGCGCGCCGAGGCCGAAATCGCCCTTGTCGCCATTACCGATCGGCGTGTTGATGCCGAGCAGGGTGAGGTCGTGCTTCTCGCAGCGCGCCTTTACGTCAGCAGCCGGCGTTGCGTAGGGCCAATGCAGTTCAATCGCCCTGAATCCGGCGGCAGCGGCAGCGTCGACCCGTTCGAGCAACGGGCGGTCCGCCCAGAGGAAACCCAGATTCGCGGAAAATCTTGGCATGATCACTTCAACTTGAAGGTCTTGTTGAGGTCGGCGATGGCATCGGCGGAGAGATGTCGCACGTTCATGCCGCGCAGGATGATGGCGAGCTTGGCCGCCTCCTCCAGTTCCTCGATCGCGAAGACGGCAGCTTCCAGCGAAGCGCCGGCGACAACCGGGCCGTGATTCTCCAACAGAACTGCGGGGTGATCGGCCGCAAGCGCATCGATCAACGGCTTCACCTCGGCGGAGCCCGGTCGGGTGTAAGGCACGATCGGCACCTGTCCGACACGCATCACCACGTAGGGGGTGATCGGCGGGATGGCGTCCTTCGGGTCAATGTCTGCGAGACAGGAGAGCGCTGTCGCATAGGTAGAATGAAGATGCACCACCGCCCGCGAGGCGGGCCGTTGATCATAGAAGCCGAAATGCAGCGGCAGTTCCTTGGTCGGCGGATCGCCGGCGACGTGCTTGCCCGACAGGTCGAGCTTGGAGATGCGGTCGGCCTCGAGGAAGCCGAGGCAGCAGTTGGTCGGCGTGAAGAGAAAGCCGTCGTCCAGCCGGACCGACATGTTGCCCGAAGAGCCGGCGGTCAGACAGCGCTCGAACAGCGACTTGCCCCATTTGACGAGGCCGTTGCGGAGATCCTGTTCGTTCATGGCGTGCCTATCTGTCTCACTGCCTTTTCGAAGAAGTCGTCGGAGCCGAAATTGCCGCTCTTGAGCGCCAATCCCAGCGGTCCGCCGCGATCGGCGACCAGCGCCGGGACACCCGGATCGATTTCCGCGCCGATACCGAGACTGGTGACGCCAAGCGCCTCGACCACGGCGCCGGACGTTTCGCCACCACCGACCACGATGCGCCGCACGCCGTCGTTTGCAAGACGCCGCGCGAGGCCCGCGAAAAAATGCTCGACCTTGCCGGCGATTTCGGCGCGGCCGAACTTCTGCTGCGCATCGGTCACAGTCGACGGGTCGGCGGTCGAATAGACGATCGGCGCCGCGCCATCCCGCGCCGCGATCCACGCAGCGGCGATGTCGACTGTCAGTGAGCCGTCCATGAGTTTGTCGGGATCGACCGCGAGGCCGGGATGCCCCTCAAGGTACGCCGCGACCTGCCGCTGCGAGGCGGTAGAGCAGGAACCGGAGAGAACCACGGCGGGGCCTCTTGCGACCGCTTTCGCCGTTGCCTGCGTGGCGAGTTTGCCGGCGCGGAGGAAATTCCGCGGCAGGCCGAGCGCAATCCCTGAGCCGCCGGTGACCAGCCTGTGGCCCGCCAGCGCTTCGCCGAGCGTCATAAGGTCACTGTCGGCCACCGCGTCGGTGACGACAAGGCGCACTCCCTTGGCGCGTTCGGCACTGAAGGCAATGGCAAGCGCATCCGGCCCTGCGCGCACCGTGTCGAGCTCGACGAGGCCGACCTCGTTGCTCGTCTGCAGGCGCAGCCAGCGACGGATGTTCGGATCGGTCATGGGCGTCAGCGGATGTCGCTCCATGCCCGATTCCGAGAGCAGCTTGTCGCCGACGAAGAGATGGCCCATGAAGAGACGCCGACCGGTTGCCGGGAACGCCGGGCAGACCACGGCGAGATCCGCGCCGAGACGGTCTAGCAGCGCCTCCGCCACCGGGCCGATGTTTCCCTCGGGCGTCGAATCGAAGGTCGAGCAGTATTTGAACAGGAACTGCTCGCAACCCTGCGCGATCAGCCAGTCGGCCGCCTCCAGCGATTGCCTCACCGCATCGGCCGCATTGATGGACCGCGTCTTCAACGCCACGACGGCTGCCTCACAGCCGGCAGGCGCTGCGCCTTTCGGTACGCCGACGAATTGCGTCGTCGCCATGCCACCCTTCGCAAGCGTGTTGGCGAGATCGCTCGCACCCGTAAAGTCGTCCGCGATGCAACCGAGGAGAGTCATGCCAGGAGCCTTCCACACGGCTTCGATCAGCCTAGACGGTCCACAATCCCTCCGCGGATTGTGAACAGTTCAGAAACTTGCGGCGCAGAAGCTCAACCCAAAATTGCGGCTCCGATCCGCCCTATATCGCCGTCCAGCTCGTCGGATGCGCCACTCACGCCGATCGCGCCAATGATAACGTCGCCTGATTTCAGCAACACGCCGCCGTCCAGGGGAACGCCATTGGGGATGCACAGGAGCGCAAGACGACCCTGTCCCTCGACGACGTCCTGGAAGTCCTTGGTCTGTCGACGAAAAAGAACGGCGGTGCGCGCCTTTAGCGTCGCGATCTCGACACTGCCTACCTGCGCGTCGTCGTCGCGATGGAGCAGCATCAAGTGTCCTCCTTCATCGACGATTGCGATCACGAGCCTGAGCTTCTGCGCGACAGCGGCGGCTTCCGCGGCGGCGGCAACGGCCTTCGCCGCTGCAATCGTCAGGCGGGGACGGTGAACGAGCAGGTCGTGTGCGGTCATCGAAAATCATCTCGCGTGAAACTGGTCCGCTGTTAGTACCAGTTGACAAGTTCAAGTCAACCACTACGGTGTTTTCCATCATCGCCCGATCGAGAGACAAGGAGTGGAATCGACCAGGGAGCGCCGACTTTTGATCAAAGCCCAAACCGTCGCAACAGTACGCACGGTAGCGCCTGATCAACATGGGCCCGGTACTCCAGATGAATCGATGTCCGTCCACCATGCCGGAGCCGCAGAACCGTGACTGATACTCTTCCATCCCCGGAATACTCCCGCAACATGCGCCTCATCGGCCACTCGGATCAGGGGGGGCGCCGCGACGGCATCCAGGTCATGGTTCAGAACGGTTATGCCTACGTCGGTCATCTATTCAGCCGCGGTTTCACAGTCCTCGACGTCAGGGACCCGAAGAACATCCGCTTCTGTGACTACATCCAGGCGCCGCCCAATACTTGGAATGTCCATCTTCAAGCCCACGACAACCTGCTGCTGGTCATTCACGGCAAGGACGTCTTCGCCGACGCCGCGTTCGCTGACGAGGCAAGCTATTACAAGGCTTCCGCCGGTGCCGCTCTAGGCACGGCCGCCCCCAAGAAGCCGCGCGACTGGGACGCGGGACTTGCCGTCTACGACATTTCCAGGGGTGACAGCCCGCGCCGCATCGGCTTCATGCCGGTTTCAGGTGGAATTCACCGGATCTGGTACACCGGTGGG
The DNA here is from genome assembly GCA_019635775.1 of Rhizobiaceae bacterium. GTDB lineage: Bacteria > Pseudomonadota > Alphaproteobacteria > Rhizobiales > Rhizobiaceae > Mesorhizobium_K. The sequence goes on from JAHBYU010000015.1 coordinate 100,663, forward strand.
CGCTGGGCCTATGTCTCGGCGCTCCTCGATGGGTTTAGCGACTTCATTTTCATGACGGTCGACATGTCCGATCCCACGAATCCGCGCGAAGCCGGTCGCTACTGGCTGCCGGGAATGAACTTGGCGGCTGGCGAGACTCCAACGTGGCCGGCCAGCAGCAAGTTCGGCCTCCACCACGCGCTGGTCGATGGCGACATCGCCTATGGCGCATGGCGAGACGCGGGGCTCGTCGTGATGGACGTCGCCGATCGATCCAGCCCGAAGCTTATCAAGCATCACAACTGGTCGCCCCCTTTCCAGGGTGGCACCCACAACTGCCTGCCGCTGCCGGACCGCGATCTGTTGGTCGTTCTGGATGAGGCGGTGCTCGACGACTACGAAGACGGGCGAAAGAACATCTGGATCTTCGACGTCCGCGTTCCGGCAAATCCGATCTCGATCTCCACGCTGCCGGCGCCCGCCGAGGCCGACTATCGCTATCGCGGAGCGCACTACGGTCCTCATAACATCCATGAGAACCGGCCTGGCACGTTCATCAGTTCCAGTATCATCTTCTCGACGTGGCAGAACGCCGGGGTGCGAGTTCACGACATCTCCGACGAATACGCGCCGAAGGAAGTCGGAGCGTTGGTCCCGCCCGCGCCGACGGACCTGATGGACGCCAGACCCGGAAAGAAGAAGATCATCCAGAGTTGCGACATCTTCGTCGAGAAAAGCGGACTCATCTATGTGACCGACTACAACGCCGGTCTCTATGTCATGGAGTTCGGCGGCTGACCGCTGGCCCATGAAAATCGCGAATCACCGGATCGTCAGAGGAAGATAATGAATCTATTTGGATCGTATGATGTCGTCGTTGTCGGCGCTGGATCATCGGGCATTGTCGCTGCCATTCGTGCGGCGCGAGAGGGCGCCCGGACTTTGCTGCTCGAGGGGTCGGGCTTTCTCGGTGGCCTTATCACCGGCGGACGGCTGACCAAGCCGACCGGGCTGATCAATGGCGGCATCTTTCAGGAAATGATCGACCGCTGCGTTGCGTACAAGGGTGCGGACGGCCGCATTCGCGAGTCTTACTGGGGCAAGTACACCGGCACATTCGACGCCGAAGTCATGCAGCGGGTCATCATTGAGATGGTTGAGGAGTCCGGTGTCGAAGTCCTGTTGCGGGCAATGGTGACGGGCGTCGTCATGGATGGGGAAAGGCTCGAGGGCCTGACGATCCAAACGAAATCCGGCACGAGTCTGGTGTTAGCCAAGACCTTCATTGACGCGTCCGGCGATGGCGACGTGGCCGCGCTTGCCGGCGCCGAGTTCATGCTCGGCCGCAAGGAGGACGGCCTGACCCAGCCGATCACGTCCTACTTCCGCCTACTCAACGTCGATGTGCCCGCTCTGGTGGCCGATTGCCGGAAGCACAGTGACGACATGTGGGAGTTGGTTCACCCCAAGGAGGCGGGCGATCGCAACGAGGACTATGTGATGGCCGTCCTGTTGACGGGCTTCACACGGCGGATCGAGGAAGCACGCAAGGAAGGGTTCAACTGGATCATTCCGAAAGACCATATCACCATTAAGACAGGGCTCATCCCCGGCGAGATCAGCGTCAACGTCACGCGTTTTCAGGGCAACGGCCTCGACGACCGGGATCTCAGTCGCGCCGAGATCGAAATTCGCAAGCAGGCCTACTGCGCTTTCGACTTCCTGCAACGCTACGTCGACGGCTTCGACAAGGCGATTTTCCTTGAAGTGGCACCCAAGCTTGGCGTGCGCGAGACACGCCGCATCCTCGGCCAGTATGTCCTTACGGAAGCGGACGTACGCGGCCAGGCGCGCTTTGACGACGCGATCGGTCTCTGCAACTCGCCGGTCGACGTCCATGAGCCCGGAGGCAGCCGCGCTATCATGGACCACGTCGGTGCCGGGTACGGGATTCCTTTCCGATGCATGTTGCCGGTACGCACGGGCAACATTGTCATGGCCGGCCGATGCATCTCGGTTGACGAGATCGCCTATGGTTCGACGCGCAACGTTCCCGCCTGCACGATGACCGGAGAGGCTGCGGCCTATGCGGCCACGATCGCGGCGCGGGACGGCATCGAGGTCGCCAATGTTCCGGTTGCCGATATCCAGTCGAAGCTCAGGGCGCGCGGCGCAGTCCTCGGTACGCCCGACGAAGCGCCGGCGGCAGTTCCGGCCTAGGGCGGCACGCCGCCCTCAATCTCTCAACCTGAGTCCGCCCCGCACGGAGGACGCCCGGCGCGCCTCCATATCGGTTCAGCCGGCCACCTTCGCGCGTGGCAGGCAGCGAGTCGGCCCGCGATATGCTGTATGCCGCGGCGGCCGGTGACATGCCAGTTGAAGGGATCGACGTCCATACCCTGGATCTCGAGAAGATTGGCCCGAGGCGGAGTGCGGCTGGCTCGCCGTCTTGCGACTCTCTAAACCCGCACGGATATCACGCTCAATGGACGAGCACAGCCGGCGGTGTGTCTCGCCGCCGCTCCATGCCTGACCTCGCCTCTAGCCCTTCGGACCCTTCCTCAGGAAGCGGAACCCCCGCGTACCGAGTGCAGTCGCCAGGATGACGATGGCGCCACGGACCATCATCTGCTGGCTGACGGTCAGACCTCCGAGAATGAGACCGTTGTTGATGATCCCGATCAGCAAAGACCCGACCACGGAGCCGAAGACGTTGGCGGTTCCGCCGAAAAGGCTGGTCCCGCCGAGGATTACCGCCGCAATCACCGTCAGTTCATCGCCTTCGCCGAACGTGAAGCGCCCCGCTTGCATGCGTCCCGAATAGAGGATGCCCGCGAACGCCGCCGTGAATCCGGACATGGTCATCGCGATGATCTTGATGGCCGTGACGTTCACGCCGCTGTAGCGCGCGGCGACTTCATTGCCGCCGACGGCAAGTGCCTTTTTGCCGAACGTCGTATAGTTCATCACGAACAGTCCGACCGCGAGCGCAACGAGTGTCCACACGAAGAGAATGGGAATGCCGAACACCGTCCCGAGTCCGAAGATCGTATTGTAGCCGTTGTTCCTGATGGGGATCGCACTCGTGGCTGTAATCCACATCGCGAGCCCTTTGATGATGCCCATCATTCCCAGCGTAACGAGGAACGAGGGAACGCCGAGCGCGGTGATTAGAACGCCGTTCAGCGCACCGGTCAGGATGCCGAAACCGAGGCCGACGCCAACGGAGAGCAGGATGCTGTCCGTAGCCTCCAGCATCAGCGCGACGATCAGCGATGCCAGCGCCGCGACGGAGCCGATCGAAAGATCGATCTGGCCGGTTGCAATCACAAACGTCATCGAGACGGCCATGATGGATATCATTGCAGTCTGTCGCGTGATGTTGAGGATGTTCGTCGTCGACAGGAACTTGTCGCCGATGACCAGATAGAAAAAGATGATCGCCACGACAAACGCGATGTAGACGATGTTCTTGGTAAGATCGAAGCGGCTGAGGATGCTGTGCATGAGACCGGGGCTCATTTCTGTATGGCGAGTTGAACTTCTTCTTCGGATTTGATCGCTTCCCGCATCAGTTCGCGGGTTATACGTCCTTCGGCCAGCACCAGGATCCGATCCGACACTGCCAGCAGTTCGGTGATCTCAGACGATACCAGGATCACGCTCTTGCCCGAAGAAACGAAGGTGCGGATGAAGTCGATGATCTCACCCTTCGAGCTGATGTCGACGCCGGCGGTCGGCTCATCGAGGAGCAGAATGTCCGGCGAAGTATTCAACCATTTAGCCAAAACCACCTTCTGCTGGTTGCCGCCGGAAAGCAGCGAGACGAGGCGGTCTGCAGAGTCCGTCTTGATGCGAAGATCCTTGATGTTCGCGCCAACGATCCCGGCAATACGAGTCCCGTCCAGAACGCCGAACTTGCTCCACCGCGACAAAGTCGGGAGTGTGGCATTGTCTCGAACGCTGTGGATGGCGATGAGGCCGCTTCTTCTTCGGTCTTCTGGGACCAGTGCGATCTTGTTTGCAAGCGCGTCGGAGATGCCCGAGATCTTCGTGTCCTTGCCGTGGATGCGAATCGAGCCTGCCGACATGCTCCTGAGGCCGAAAAGCGCCTCCAGAAGCTCTGTCCGACCGCTTCCCATCAGCCCCGCTATACCGAGCACCTCGCCCTTCTTGAGGTCGAAGCTGACGTCACGCACGATGTCGTCCTGAGTGAGCCCCCGGACTTCGAGGATGGGCTCATCGGAAATCTGGGTTGCCCGATCCTTCCATTCGAACGCTTTCTCGACTGCCTTGCCGATCATGCTGTCGATGACGCGTTCGAGATCCAGATCCTCCTTCTTCTCGGTCAGGGCCCACCGCCCATCTTTCAGAACGGTGATCCGGTCGGCGATCTCGAAAATCTCTTTCATCCGGTGCGAGATGTAGATGACGGAAACACCCTTCGCCTTGAGCAGCCTGATGATATTGAACAGGAGTTCCGTTTCGGAGGCGGTGAGCGAAGCGGTGGGCTCGTCCATGATAAGGATCGAAGCCCGCACGGACAGGGCCTTTGCGATCTCGACCAGTTGGCAATAGCCGACGCTGAGGCTGCTGACCTTCTGGTCCGGGTCGAGGTCGATACCAAGATCCGCCAATAGCTCTTCCGTCCTCTCCAGCATCGCCTTCTTGTTTAGGACAAAGCCCCATTTCACATCCTCGTGGTTGAGGAAGATGTTCTCCATCACCGTCAGCGTCGGGATGAGGCTGAGTTCCTGGAACACCATGCGTATGCCATTTTCCATGGCATCGTTCGGCGTCTGGATCGTCTTGACGTCGCCGCTGATCCTGATCGTCCCGGAATCTCGCTGATAGACACCGCTGATGATCTTCATGAGGGTCGACTTGCCGGCCCCGTTGCCTCCGACCAGTGCGTGGACTTCGCCCGGCCGCAGGTCGAAGTGCATGTCGTGCAGGGCCTTGACGCCGCCAAAGGATTTGGAGACGGCCTCAAGCTGAAGAACGGGCTGTATGTCTGTGGGGTGGCCCATTCGTAAGGCTCCAGGTCAGGCGGACAATCGATTGTGCCATGGTTTCGGCGAGGCAGCGACACCCGGCTTGTGCAATCTGCGTTGTCCCTTGAGGCGCTATGGCCGATTAGCCGCGCGGCGATCGCGCATGCCTTCTCAGGGCTCTGTTGCGCTTGCCGGGCGGCGATCATATACGCCGCCCGGCAAGAGTTCTTGGTGCCGTTTTGCCACTACTTCGCCAGGAGGTCGGTCAGTTCCTTGGGAGCGTCGACATGATAGGCCTCTTTCCAGGCTTCCGCGAGGTTAGCGCGCACCACAGGAAGTGCGGGAACCGCGATAAAGGCGGGGGCAGGCTTGTCTAGCAGTCCGTATGCAGTCGCCATGGCGATCGCGACGCCCTGATCGTATGGACGCTGGGCACCGAGGCCCTTTATCATGCCGTTTTCGGCGATGATGCGCGCCACGTTGGCGCCGAGATCAATCGTCGTGATGACGAGGTCGTCTCTTCCGGCTGACTTGGCAGAGGCCATCACGCCTTCGGCCGGAACATCCCACACGGCAAAGACACCGTCGATTTCGGGATTGTTCGCGAGCATGCCGTCGGCGATCTCGCTCACGCGGTTCTGGTCGGTGAAACCGGCCTCGGCGACGATCTTGATATCCGGATAGGCCTCGGTGATCCGGTACTTGAAGCCGTCCGAGCGCTGCGAGGTCACGTAGAAGTTGGCGTCGAAGAAGATGACGCCGACTCACCCTTACCGCCGATCGCCTCTGCCATGATGTCCGCCGCGGCCATGCCATTGCCGAAATTGTCGGCTGCGATGGAGCTGACATAATCCTTGCCCGCTTCCATGTTGGCGGCAATGTTCTCAATGAAAACGATCTTCGCGCCGGCCTCGATAGCCGCCCGGTAACTGGCCTCCGTGGACACCGGATCGATGGGCACGCTGAGGATGGCGTCAGGATCGAGGGCGGTCAGGCTCTCGATGTTGGCGACCTGCGTTTCGACTTTCATCTGTGCGTCGGTGACACCGACCACTTCGACGCCGAGATCGGCGAAGGTGTCCTTCAGCGCCATCAGAACGGTCTGGTTCATCTCGTTGGAGAGCATGTGGAAGGCCATGCCCACCTTGAACTTGCCATCCTTCAGCTTCTGCTTTTCCTCGTCCGTCAGCGTCAGCTGTGTCGCCGAGACGGCCGCCTCGCCGAGCGGTCCGGTGCTCTTGATCTCATCCGCCGAGAATGCGGGAACGGAGAGTTCCCCGGCCATTCCCGCCGGTGACAACGCCACCGTGCCGAGCAGTGCCAATACCAATATCGAAAGACGCGATTTCATTCCACATTCCTCCCGAGTGTAAACACAGCCGCCAGCAGCGGCATTTCCAACTCCGTCCGCTCGCATCGGCGGGATCCCCGTTGGGGAACCGCCACAAGCCACGCTCGTCTCCCCGACAAGCGCTGTTCGAAACTCTTGCTCGCGGCTCGCATTTTCCGGTCGCGACCAATGGCATTTTTCCCAAACTGAATGGTTGCCTCAAACTTGTCAACTGGTACTGACAGCAGGCCAGTGGATTTAAAGCAGTCTCTTCGCATTGCGCCTGCGCTCAGTGGGAAGTCACATGCGCAAGTTCATCCTCCAAATGTACCCGGATGATCTCGTCGAAGTTGGCCTCCGCCTTGAAGCCGAGTTGTTCGGCCCGCGCCGCGCGAAAGCGCCGGGGCCAGCCCGCGATGATGTTGGCGATCACCGGGTCGTACTCGCGGCGTATGAGCTTCGTGGCGTTCTCGCCCGCTGCGCGGCGAAGCGCGTCGACCTGGTCGCCGACGGTGGCGCAAACGCCTGGCATAGTCAGCGTACGGCGGGCCTCCAGCGCCCGCGTGTCGAGAGTAGCGGCATGAAGCATGAAGCCAACCGCTGCCCGGGGACTCGCGAACCAGTGCCGCACATCGTCCGAAACCGGCAGGATGGCAGGTTCGCCAATCAGCGGTTCCCTCAGAATGCTGGAAAAGAAGCCGGACGCCGCTCGATTCGGCTTTCCCGGCCGAATGGAAATTGTCGGCAACCGGATTCCGATGCCATCGAAAAATCCGCGTCGGGAATAGTCGGCCAGCAGGATTTCGCCGATGGCCTTCTGGGCCCCATAGGACGTGAGCGGCGCGACGACATAGTCGTCGTCAATACATTCGGGCAGGGGCTCCCCGTAGACAACGATTGACGACGTGAAAACCACCTTGGGGGTGTAGGAATCCATCTCGGCGGTCTTGCGGATTGCCTCGAACAGCGATCGTGTCCCGTCGAGATTGACGTGATAGCCCTTCTCGAAATTGGCCTCCGCTTCTCCGGATACGATTGCCGCCAGATGGAAAATCAGATCCGGCCGGCGCGCCACCAGCGCCTCGGCTTTGCCGGGCTCGGAAAGATCCGTTTCCAGAAGTTCGACCTCGCCTGAGAACTTGACGGTGTTGGGTTTGACGACATCGGCAAGGATCAGGCTGTCGATTTTGCGTCCGCCCAGCGAACCGTCATCAGCAAGTGAAGCCGCAAGCTTGCGACCCAGCATTCCCGCAGCACCGATGATCATGACGCGCATTACTTGACCTCGTGCCTTGCTTCACTTGCGGTTTTTGGAGAGTTTTTTCTTCGGCTTGCTCGGGCCAAGCGCGACGGTGGTCTCGTAGATTCGCAGAATGTGCTGGCGGAACGCATCCGCGACGCGGCCCGGATCCCGGCTGCTGAGAGCCGCGACGATCGCCTCGTGATCCCGAAGGCTCTGCGCGATGGCGCCGGGCTTGCCCATCGCGGCGCGCCGGTGATCGAGCATGTATGTGTACAGGTCGACGACAAAGTCGGCCAACAGCCTGTTGCCCGAGGCATAGTAGATGGTCAGGTGAAACTCCCTGTCGCAGATCAGGAAACGGACCGGATCGTTCTTGGACGCACGCTGAACCTCAAGGGAGGCCTTGAGACGATCAATGTCTTCGTCACTGATCCGCAACGTGGCGTCATGAACCGTCGCCGCCTCGACCAGAAGGCGCGCGCCGTGGACAGCCTGGAGATCGTATCCGTTTATGGCTGAAGGGTTGGCTATGCCGATCTGGCGGGCGGCTATGGTCACGTCAACCTTGGCCACACGTGTGCGCGCGCCCTGGGAGACCTGTACGATTCCCTCCCCAACCAATCTTTGAATCGCACCCCTGACAGTCTCTCGGCTGACCGACAGCATGCTCGCCAGTTCCCGTTCGCTCGGTATCTCGTCGTCCATCTGCAGGATGCCCGAGGCAATGAGCGCGACAAGCTTGTCACGGATCAATTCCTTGGCTGTCTGCTTCCTGATTGACTCGTGAAGAGGAGATAGAGGCACCATCATAGCACCGGACAACTGGACCACTGACCCATCCAGTTACGTTACATTGGCCGTTTTGTCACGCGTAGAGTGCGTTGGAACACAGATTTCTCGGTCACGGGCCTCATGTGGCAGCCGTAGTGGATGACAGAGGTTGACCTGCCGTGCAGTGGCAGCTCGACAGCGGAACCAGCCGATCAGGCTGCGCACCATAGGTTGGATGGATCCCCTGCGCGCCGGTGGCGATTGGGCACGCCGAGGCCAACGTCCCCTCTTATGAGCGGATATGATTGACCCCGACGACCCAAATGGGAGCGCATGGCTGTCACGGGCGAAAGGGCTGGGCTAAACGGCGCTGAGCAGTTTCTGGACAATCTCCACGCAAACATGATCACGGTCACAAAGGTGTTCATGTCTCTGCCCGTGGAATGGAGCAATCAGGTCGGGACCGGAAACGAAAATGAGGGGCGCATTCGCAAGTTGCTGGGCGACCTGGACGATACCATCAAAAATCTGGCATCCCCGCGAAGGTCCCCGCCTTCCCGTAGCGTTCGTGTCGAAACCGGCGCTGCTTGATTTCCCGCGGTTTTCGTCGACACTCGGCGAACGGGACAACGGAAGCCTGTAGGCTGACACACAGGGAGGACTTGAGATGAGGCTATGGGGCAACATCGGGGCCATCGTGCTGCTGGTGATCGGCGCCGTCTGGACGTTGCAGGGCGCCAATGTCATCGGCGGCAGCTTCATGACCGGACAGTCGCAATGGCTTTACATCGGCCTTGTCTGCATCCTTGTCGCGCTCTTCGCCCTGTGGCGTCTCAACAGCCGAAGCTGACCATCAGCCCGCTAGGCTTTAGTAAGCAGCTTCAGGGCCGGGCATAGGCTTCTTGGCAGCGCATATACTCCCTTACGAGGAATATGCACCTGAGAACCCGCTGTGGCGTCACTGGGAGTGCCGCCTTGACAGACGAGCAATTGCAACCAATGAGGGTAGAAAAACGGTCAATGCACTTATAGATTGGTTAGTATGAATAACATCGCCCAACAGTATGCAAACCTGCATCATCGACAAAGCGAATACGGAGTCACCGACTGGAAACTCATTCGGTATGCAGAAGTGTTGGGATCGTCCCTATGCGGCCAACGTCTCATTGATTATGGGTGCGGGAAGGGGGCTTTGGGACAAGCCATCACCGCCCGGACCGATATGGAGGTTGTCTCTTTCGACCCGTACGTACCGAAGTTTTCGGTTCGGCCAACCGGGCGATTTGACATTCTCGTCAATACCGATGTGTTGGAACACATTCCGGAAGATCAGCTAGATGCCGCTCTGGGGGATATGCGGTCGTTTTCTGATCGCTGCTTCTTTGTAATCTCTACGCGATACGCAGACACCTTGCTGGACGATGGCATGAACGCTCATTGTACAGTCAGGCCGGAAGAATGGTGGCGTGAGAAAATCGCCGGGCATTTCTCTTATGTCGAGCGAGTGGTATTGACAGCCCCGGATACCTGCGCGTTTGTAACTTGGCGAATTTCCAGAGCGGCTCGGCGTAAGCTCAGGAAAATCGATGGCGGGTCGTTGCGTACCCGGAAAATCAGAAAATTGAAGGCAGCCTTGTGGCCCATGACCGCAGTAGCGGTCAGTACTATAAAGAACTGCTTTGGATGGTACGCGCAGGAAAGCGACTTGATGCGTGATCTTGCTGGCAAGACTGTCGCCGTCGTCGGCAACGCGAGGTCTCTGAGCAGAGCGACCTATGGGCAAGAAATTGACGCTCATGACGTTGTGATACGCTTCAATCGTGCGCCGATCGCGAGTCTGAGGAGTCACGGTAGCAAGACGGACTGGATCGCTGGAGGAGTGCCTTTAGATGAAGAGTTTTTAAAGCGTCGAGGTGTGAGGCGAACTCTCTGGGTGGCTCCATACAGACAATATCTGTCACGCCGGATGTTGAGCGACAAGTCGCTTTTTTTAGATAGTATCAAAAACAATCAACGCCTTGTCAAAATACTTAATCGGCAACCATCTAGCGGACTTGTTGTAATAGATATGGTCCATCGATCAAATAGTAAAAAGATCGATTTATATGGTTTCGATTTCTTTGAAAGTCTTTCGTTGTCGGGTTTCGCAACCCAAGATACGAACACTCATAATTTCGATTCGGAGCGGCTTTTCGTTGCCGCCCTGTGTAAGGAAGATTCGCGTTTTCACCTTCATTTGAGCGAATAGCTTCAGTCCCGGGTCTTCCGATGAGCGATTGAGCTACCCTCCAAGCCTAGCGTGTAAGTCGTACCAGCTTTTGTCATGCTTTCGAAACAAGCGTGTCAGCTTCAGAAGGGCAAGCGGTGTGCCCGATGTCTTGCTAAACAAACGATAGTCGGAGGCTAGGCGAAATCCGCTCCGTCTAGCCTGCACTTCGTTCAACCAGACCCCTGGGGCCTCTTCTCCAAACGGGCCGCTGGCATGTTCTTCGTGTCGGTATTTGATAGCGATCCCATGGTGAGTTAGCGTAGTCTCATCAAGCTCGGTGAGCTTCGTCTGGTTCACAAACTTGAAATTTGTATAACCCAGTGATGAAAGCGTGCTAATTTCTTCTTTCCAACTACCTGATGGGCTTGTGACGGCTGATTCTATCGATATATACTTTGGAATTTTTTGAGACACACGTAAATCGCGTAAGCAATATATATCAGAACCTTCAATATCAATCTTAATATAATAGGCAGTTGGAAAATTATTAAGCAATTGACTGAAAGTAATACTTTCAATCTGAATCGGATTGGCGGGTTTGCCGAGGTGTCTGTTCCTCCTCTCGAAACCTTCGTCTATCGTACCCCAATCGGATTTTTGGGGATTCACATAGAAGGTGACCGTGCCCGGAGCCGAACCTATTGCCTTGTCGATCAGTATTAGTTGCCCAGATGCAAGTTCGCTGCGAAAGCGAGCCCTAAGTTGTAATACCAAAGCCGGATTGGCCTCTACGGCCACCACACTATATCCCCGCGAGAGATAAAATGCGGTATCCTCACCTTGATGTGCCCCCACATCAAAAATCAATTCGTTTGCCATGTTACCTGAACTCCACTCGGGTGGCTCGTGTCTTTGTCGGACGCAAAGTCCAGAGTCGTTTTGCAATTCGACCAATTTCTCTCGCGAGTTTTTGCCTATAATCCAAATTCATCCTGATGGCAGACGCCTCCGGTGTCCGTTCGATCATCAACTGGAAAAACGGTTCAGAAGTCAGCTTGTCCTGAATACTGAGTGCCGGAAGAAGCTTGTAGATGGTCAGATCGGGCTGAGGTTGGTTAAACAGTATCTGATCGAACTCAGTGTCTATTGTTGTCAACGTTTCGACCAATCGCTGGGCGCACTGACGTGAGATGACGTAGCAACCGGTTCCTGTTCCGCCTCCGATAGTCTTGATCAGCTTCCGACCCAGCACACGGCGCGATCGTCCGGTCACCATGACGTACTTCTGTGTTCGTTCAGCGTGAACGATATCGGCGTCTTCCGGGATCCAGGACCTGTCAGAGAGAAACAGGCGCAGGTCCGGGCTGAGGTGAGCGTCATCTTCGAGGACAAGGACGTATGGGTCGTTTCCCTGTGCAATATCCGACCAAAGCGCCCTGTGACTGAGGAAACAGCCCGCCGCACCGATGGGTACGTTTGGAAAAGGATTTGACGCGAGCGTCGAACCGTCCACGGCGGGGAATCGCTCAAGCGAAATACCGAGATTGCTTGCCTGCGCTTCCATCCAGTCGCGCCGGTCGGGTGAGCGGTCCAGATTGATGTAGACGGCCCGCATCACCGAAATCCAACCCTTATGCGGACGGGCGCATTGAGGCCGAGGATCGCGCTGATGCCTCGCCTGAACTTGCCGAGCTGACGCGAGATTTCACGACGCAGCTTGCCCTCGCGCTGCTTTGCTCGCTGCCTCCTGCCGATCCCGCTCGGGAATTTGGGTCTTTCGAGGAACTCGTCCTGAATGCACAGCGCCGGCACGAGCTTGTAGATGATCAGGCCAAGGAGATTGCGGTCGAGCAGATCGAGATCGAATTCCCGGCCGACATCCGTGAACTCCGCGACGAGACGCCGCGCGCAAGCCCGTGAGACCAGATATGCCCCTGTGCCGGAATTTTCCGAGACCGTCCGGTAGAGAGCGCGGTCGACAGCCTTGAGGCGGCGGTTCATCACGATGCAGTGCTCACGCACACGCTCGATGTGAACGATGTCGGCGTCGTCGGGAATCCATGACGCATCACCGAGGAAGCCCGGCAGGTCGGGACTCATGTGAATGTCGTCCTCGAAGATCGCGACGTGGCGGTCTTCGCCGTTCGCGACCATCTCCCAGGCCTTGCGGTGGCTCTGGAAGCAGGCGAGGGCCCCGGCCGGAAGACCGGGTGGGGGAGCTTCGGTCAGCGAGGTGCCGTCAATGGCGGCAATCCGCTCCAGCGTGAGGCCGAGCGATGCCGCCTGCTCCTCCATCCAGCGGCGTCTGTCGGGCGACCTGTCGAGGTTGATGTAGAGCGCCCGCATGTCACACGTCGTGAGGTGCATGGGGCACATGCAAGCGATGACGCTGCTTCTTGACGAACTGCAGCGCCTCTCCCCACAGCGACCGAAGGGGAGCCCTGCGCTTGGTAGACACCCTGTCGGCTTCCAGGCTTGATTCCAGCAAGCGCTCGGAAACCGGATTGGGCCACACCGACCAGATCTGGACGTTGAATTCCCAGGCGTGGGAGAAGTCCTCGTCCACCGCCCTGAAGACAGTCTTTCGCCTGAGCATCTTACAGGCCGCCTCGCGCGAGATCAGGTAGCAGCCGGTTCCAGACGCGATCATCTTGTGGACCACGATCTGGGTGTCGCCGATCCGCCGACGCACGAAGACCGGCTTTGGCTTGATGTCCCACAGCTTCACGATATCGAAGGGCGCGGCGGTGACATCCCGCACCGCGCGATCGAAGGCCTCGCGGTCGGTGATCGCGGCGTCGTCCTCGAAGACGATGGCGCAAGCGTCCGGCCCCGCCGCGATCTTCTGCCAGATCATCCGGTGCCCGGCATAGCAGGCGATCTCGCCGGCGCTGAGCGAGCGCTTGCTCAGGAGCAGGTTCCTGGCGGGCGAATAGAGCGCATCGAGCGCGGCGTCGCCCTTGCGCAAGCCCTCCACGAACTCCCATTCGAACGGCATGTCGGCCAGTTCGCGCGCGATGCTTTCGCGCCGGGTTCCCCCGGTGGGATCGATGGTCAGGACATAGCCGCGCATGGCAGGGGTTCAACCGACTGGGCCGCATGGTTGTGCACACACGCTTGGGTAGCAGAACGCCGGACGGAATTACAACCATAAATATAAATCACTAATTGCGGCAATCACAGGTTGCTTAAGCGCTTGCGCCGTCCTGCGGCACCCCTGCTTGTATTGGCGTTGCCGCCGGCAGCAGGCTAGGATCGCCCGGTCAGGCTTTACCGGGAGGAGAATTGGTGAAAGCGGTCGTCATCCACGCGCCCCACGACCTGCGGGTCGACGAGATCGAGCCGCAGCCGCTTGGCGCGTCGGGCGTGCGCGTTCGCATCGGGGCCGGCGGCATCTGCGGCTCGGACCTGCACTATTATCACAATGGCGGCTTCGGGACCGTCCGGCTGAAGCAGCCGATGATCCTCGGTCACGAAATCGCCGGCACGGTGGTCGAGGTCGGCGCGGACGTGCGCAAGGTGCAGGTCGGGCAGACGGTGGCCGTCAATCCGAGCCGGCCCTGCGAGGCCTGCGACTATTGCCGGCGCGGAATGCAGAACCATTGCCTGGACATGCGCTTCTACGGCAGCGCGATGCGTTTCCCGCATGTCGATGGCGGTTTTCGCGAGCAGCTTGTCTGCACGGAGGAGCAGGCCGTTCCGGTGGCCGGCAACGTCTCGGTCAGCGAAGCCGCCTTTGCCGAGCCGCTTTCGGTAGCGCTACATGCTGCAGGCAGGGCCGGCCCGCTGCTGGGCGCGAAGGTGCTGATCGCCGGTTCGGGGCCGATCGGCGTGTTGATCGCGGCGGTCGCGCGCCGCGCCGGGGCCGCAACGATCGTCGTGACGGACGTTCTGGAGGCGCCGCTCGAATTCGCGCGCAGCGTTGGTGCGGATGAGACCGTCAATGTCGCTCTGCGGCCCGGCGACCTCGACCGGCACCAGGGCGTGAAGGGCACCTTCGACGTGGTTTTCGAGGCATCCGGCAACGGGGCGGTGATGGCCGACGCGATGCGTCTGTTGCGCCCGCGCGGCGTTCTCGTCTGCGTCGGGCAGGGCGGGGAGGCGGCGCTCGCCATCTCCACCATCGTCACAAAGGAGATCGAACTGCGCGGTGCGTTCCGTTTCCACGAGGAGTTCCGCACTGCCGTTTCCTTCCTCGGCGACAGGCTGATCGATGTCGGGCCACTGCTGACGGCCGTGGTCGACGCCGACGATGCCCGCGAAGCCTTCGAGCTTGCGTCCGACAAGGCCCGCTCGATGAAGGTGCAACTCCGCTTCTAACTGGCGGCGGGGTCAGCCCTTGACCGTCAGCGTCCGCATCGTTTCCAGCGTGTGCTCGAAAGAGCGGATGCCGGCGTCCGAGCCGAGGCCGCCGGCCACGAGCGCCGCGCTTGCCTGCGCGAAACGCAGCGACGTCTCCAGGTCCATGCTGTGGTGCAGGGCCGTGATGAAGCCGGCGTCGAATGCATCGCCGCAGCCGGTCGTATCCACCACGTCGATCGCGTAGGCCGGCGATTTCATCCGCGTGCCGTCGCGATGCGCGTAATAGGCGCCGTCGCCGCCGAGCGTGAAGACGCAGGCCGTGGCGCCCTTTTCGAGGTAGAACTCCGCGCAGGCTTCCGGACCCTGTTTGCCCGAAATGTCCTGCGCCTCCTCGATGGAGGGCATGAAATAGTCGACATGCGGCAGGAGCGGCAGCACCAGATGCGCCGTGGAGGCATTTGCCCCCAGCAGGTCGAACGTCGTGGTGCGGCCGCGCCGCCTTGCTTCGGCGAGCAGCTTGACGCTCCGCTCGCCGTCCAGCTCGCGCAGGAGGCCGGTGCCGCCAAGATGCACGATCGGTGCGTCGAGCACGCGGTCGTAGTCGGCTTCCGTCACGTCGAAATGGTCGGACGCGCCGCGCACATGCAGCGCCGGGCGGTCCCCGTTCGGCCTGACATTGAGGATTGTCGCGGAGGTCGGCACACCGGCTATGCGCTGCATGGCCGAAATATCGACGCCGAACTTGCCGAGCGTCATCAGCACCCAGTCGGCCTTTTCGTCGTCGCCCACCGCGCCGACGGCGAGACTGTTGAGTCCGAGCTTGGCCGTGTCGACCACCGTGCCGCCAGCGGTGCCCGCAACCGTCAGGCGTATTTCATCGATGAATTCGACGTTGCCCCGATCCGGTATGCGTTCGACCGGCCGCCCGAGTATGTCGAGAATGTAGAGTCCGATCACTGAAACATCGTGGCGCATGGGATCAGCGGGGCTCCCGGCCGGCTTCGTGATGCTTTTTGCGATTCATGGTTTCCTCCCCTGCGCCATTCGTGAGGCGTCGATAGCATCGGCGTGCGCGCAGGTGAAGAGCCGGACGGCTGGACCAGCCGAGAGGCGGACGCATCGTTTTGATAAGGAGCAATTCCCGTTCGATTTTTCGCGCTACAGGGTTTAATCATCACCATGATCGAGGGTAGGAAGTCGACAACATGGCTGCATTGCCCATTGGAGTACCGAGCATGAGAAGAGCTTCACTGTGGTTCCTTGCATTTGTCGCCTATGGCTTTCAGGCGGCGGCCCAGACGGGCGGGGACGATGCTGCGGCCAGCGCGCTGGTTGCCGACCAGATACGCTCGCAGGGCTATGCCTGCGCCGAACCGGCAAGCGCCAAACGCGATCCTTCGGTCGATGACGACGCGGTCTGGTTGCTGACCTGCGCGGATGCTTCCTATCGCGTTCGGCTCGTTCCCGATCAGGCAGCGCAGGTCGAAAAGCTGGATTGACGGCGCCGCCCGGTCGCTCTGGTCGCGATCGGAACGCGTGCAGAACGAATCCTCAGTCCATGTTGCGGGACGTCTCGGCTGCCGCCTTGAAGTGCCGGGAAAGCAGCGAGACCAGTTCGCTGTCCAGTCCGACCCTGTCCATCGCCTCGCGCATGCATCGCAGCCAAAGGTCCCGCATCTCGGGACCGATTGGCACATGCTCGTGGATTTCCTTCAGCCGCGCATGCCCGTGCTTCATCACATAGCGCTGCGGCCCGCCGAGAAAGCCGCTCAGATAGTTGAACTGCTCGTCGCGGGAATGTGCGATGCCGAAGCCGCGACGGTGCAGGAGGTGCAGGTCGGCCGCATAGTCTTCCTGCTCGATGATGTCATAGAACGCCTCGACCAGCGCCCGCACGCCATCGTCACCGCCGAGCCGCTCATAGGCGGATGGTTGTCTGCGCGTCGCCTCGCTCACGACCAAGCCTCCTCCGATTTGCCACCCTGACATATAGGCCGGCCTGCGTTGTTGATGCAGATCAAGCGCGCGGGAGGCGTTTTTCTAGCCAGTCATGAGGCAATGCGGGGACGAAGTTGCCATCACGCCCCGTCATGTCCTCATTGGCGACCAAAGCGTTGAGGATCGCTTCCTCTGTCGCCTGAACGACCGCGTCGAAGAAGGGATTGATGTCTGTGTCGGGAATGTATTCAGCCTGCGACAGCATCCCTGGCGTCCCGCGCGCAGCTTCGCCATTGGCAGTCGTGAAGGCGAGGAAGATATCGCCCGACGTCGTGTAGCCGTAGCCGCCGGTAAGCGCGACGCCGAGCGGAACGCGCTTTGCCAGCCGCTTCATCTGATGCGGCATGAACGGGGCGTCGGTGGCGACGATGCCGATGATCGAGCTTTTTTCGGCCCGTGCCTTGCCCTCCCGGATGGCCGGTTCGGCAAGTTCAGGGCCGGCGCGCACGCCGCGTATGGTCAGGTTGTTGCGGGTGCCGAAATTCGACTGCACGAACACGCCGACGGTATACCGGCTGCCGCCCCATTCGACCATGCGCGAAGCCGTACCCGAGCCTGCCTTGAAGCCGAAGGTGATCATGCCGGTGCCGCCGCCGACACTGCCCTCTTCGATGGCGCCCCTGCCGGCTGCATCCAGCGCAGCGAACACATGCTCGTTGGCCACGTGGTGACCGTTGATGTCGTTCAGGAAGCCGTCATAGGTCTCGCCTGCGACCGGCAGCGCCCAGCCGTCATCCAGCGAGTCCGGGTGATGCTTCTGCATCCAGCGCAGCGTCGCATCCCGCGTCACGCCGCAGGAATGCGTGTTGGTGATGGTGATCGGGAAGTTGAATGCACCGAACTCGTCAATCAGGTGCGATCCGGTCAGCTCGCCGTCGCCGTTCTGGCTGAACATGCCCGCGTGGACAGGCAGCACAAGGTCTTCGAGCGGCCGTGGGAGGATCGCCGTCACGCCTGTCCTCACCGGGCCCTGACCGACGACGAGCGGCCCGTCGCCGGAAATCAGCGTGGTGTATCCGACGCTCACGCCCGGTACGTCCGTGATTGCATTGTTGGCGCCCGGAGTGCCGTCGAAAGGAATGGCGAAGCTGCGGGCGCGCGGCCTGCCGGAAGGTGTGGCAAGATGCGGATTTCTCATGGGCGGCCTTCTAGAAAAGCGAGGTCTGTTCGCCGGGGTCGCGGGTTTTCGGTGAGGGGCGAGCGGCCTTCTGTCGCTGCGCTCCGCCGGTCACCTGCGCGGTCCCGTCGGCAAATTTCAGGGTAAGCTCCGCGCCCTGTGTGACCTCCACCGCGCGACGGATCGGCTTGCCGTCCGCGTCTATGACAAGCGCGTAGCCGCGCTCGAGGATCGACTGGTCGGAAAGACGCAGGGTCGCCAGCAGCCGGTCGGCGTGCGCCAGGCGTGTGGCGCTGCGTTCAAGCTGGAGCGCGATCGTCTGGTCGCTTCGCCGTGCGAGGTCGGCAAGACGCTCAGCATGGACCTGATGCCGACGCGACAGGGGTTCCGGTCCGAACCTCAGCCTTGCTCGGTCGAATTTGCCACGCCGCTCGCGCACGATTGCGATGAATGCCGCCTGCACACGATGCAGGTCGCGCGTGGTTGCGCGTCTCGCGTCGGAAAGCCGCTGCTCCAGCCGAGCAGGCGTCAGCCTCGCTCCCGCCTTCTCCACGTGCTGGGCGTGCCGCCTCAGGCTTGCCGCAGCGCATTTCGGAAGCTGCTGGCCCGCGCGGACCAGATGTCGCTTTGCCTCGACAAGACGGCGCTGCAGCGTCGCGGGCGTCAGCCTCGCGGTCGTCAGTCTCGCGCGCTTGCGTTCGGTCGAGAGTTCCAGCGCGCGTCCCAGCCGGCTCGTTGCTTCATCGAAACGCCGGCGTGGCTCGGCAAGGATCTGATCGCCGGAGGGGAGGGCGCGCGCGGTTGCGCGAAGACCCTGCCGCTTGCGTTCGAAGCCGCGCGACATGCAGGCCCTGAGCCGCGCCGAAAGGCTGGCGAGCGTCGCCTCCAGTTCGGCCTTCACCGGCACGGCGAATTCCGCCGCTCCCGTGGGTGTGGGCGCGCGGATGTCGGCCACATAGTCGATAAGGGTCCAGTCCGTCTCGTGGCCGACCGCAGAGATCACCGGTATGCCGGATGCCGCGACCGTGCGCGCCAGCGCCTCGTCGTTGAATCCCCAAAGGTCTTCGAGACTACCGCCGCCACGCGCGACGATCAGCACGTCGGGCCTTGGTATTGCACCCTCTTGCGCGAGCATGTTGAAGCCGGCAACCGCCGCCGCTGCCTCCTGCCCGGAGGTCTCGCCCTGGACCCGCACCGGCCAGACGATGACGTGAAGCGGGAAGCGATCCTTGATGCGGTGGATGATGTCGCGGATGACCGAGCCGGTCGGCGATGTCACCACGCCGATGACGGCAGGCATGTAGGGCAGGGGACGCTTGCGCTCGCGATCGAACAGGCCCTCCGCCGCGAGCCGCTTCTTGCGCTCCTCCAGAAGCGCCATCAGCGCGCCGGCTCCCGCCGGCTCAAGATTGTCGATGACGATCTGGTAGCTCGACTTGCCGGGATAAGTGGTCAGTCGTCCGGTGGCGACGACCTCCATCCCTTCCTCGGGCTTGAACTTCAGCCGCTGCATGGTGGTGCGCCAGCACACGGCATCGATCTTGGCCTTGTCGTCCTTCAGGCTGAAATAGGCATGGCCGGAACTGTGCGGCCCGCGATAGCCCGAAATCTCCCCGCGCACGCGCACATGGCCGAACGTGTCCTCGACCGTTCGCTTCAGCGCGCCGGAGATTTCGCTGACGGTGTATTCCGTAGCGTTGGTCCGGCCGGAGGCCGACGATTCGTAAGACAGGTCGCTCATGCCCGATTGGTGGGCCGTCGCGACGGAGCGGTCAAGCCCGGATGCCTTCGCCTCAGCCCGGCTTCATGTTCCGATCTTCCCAACAGAGAAGAGCCCGCGCCGGAAAGCGCGGGCTCTTGGCTTGCCTATGGGTCAGGCGGGCCTGCCTGATCAGAAGCGGTAGTTCACGCCGACGCGCAGCGTATGAATTTGCAGGTCGACGTTCGTGCCATCGGCGAAGCCGAGGGAATAGTCCTCGTCGCCGGCGTCGAAGTAACGGTACTCACCCTTGAGCGACCAGTTGTCGTCGATGGCGTATTCCGCACCGACGCCGGCCGTCCAGCCGTCGTGCCACCGTTCATCGTTGGTTGGCGTGGGCAGCGTATCCGGGTTGTATGCTGAGCGCTCTACATGCGCCCAGCCCCAGCCGAGCGTGGCGAAAGGCAGCCAGCGGCCCATCGCGTAGCCCAAACGCGCCTGGATCGTCGCCATCTGGTCGATTTTCATATCGACGTGCGTGTAGCTCGGATCGCCAAACCAGGTGAAGGCACCCAGACCGTCATCTGTCATGCTCGCCCAGGAATAGTCGCCCTCGATGCCAAGCATCACCCCGTTGTCGAAGACGTAATTGTAGCCGGCCTGCACGCCCCCGAAGGCCCCGTCCGGATCGAGATCGACCGCACAGCCGTAGCTGATGAAACCTCCAGGACCACAGGGCCCGGTCGGTGGGTCGTTATAGTTCGAGTCTCCGCTCGAAAAGCCATAGCCGCCGTGGAGACCGATATAGGCGCCCGACCAGTTCCATTGCGGGGCAGCGACGACATCGACGACTTCAACCACCG
>JAHBYU010000016.1 GCA_019635775.1 Rhizobiaceae bacterium
CCACCTGCGCGATGTCGATGCCTGCGTCCTTCGCCACTCGGCGCGCCAGAGGCGATGCGAATACACGTTCGCCGGAGGCACCATTGGCCGAAGCAGCAGGCGCTTTATCGACTTTCGGCTGTTCGGCCTTTGGAGCCTCGGATTTTGGAGCTTCGGCAGTTTTCGGCGCTTCTGCCTTCTTCTCAGCGCCGCCGGCCTTTGCGGCAGCGGCAGCATCTTCGCCGTCACCGGCCAGAACGGCGATCAGCGCGTTGACTCTCACGCCTTCGGTACCCGCCGGCACGACGATCTTCGCCACGGTCCCCTCGTCAACCGCCTCGACTTCCATCGTCGCCTTGTCCGTTTCGATCTCGGCGATCACGTCTCCGGGCGAAACCTTGTCACCCTCCTTGACCAGCCACTTGGCGAGATTGCCCTCTTCCATCGTGGGAGAGAGGGCCGGCATTGTGATGTTGATCGGCATGGCTTCCTCCCTCGCCGCTCAGCGATACGTGACGGCTTTCACCGCCTCGACGACTTCACCGACATTCGGCAAGGCGAGCTTTTCGAGATTTGCCGCATAGGGCATCGGCACATCCTTGCCGGCGATGGTGATCACCGGCGCATCCAGATAGTCGAAGGCCTGGCGCGAAACCTGATTGGCGATGAAGTCGCCGACGGACGACTGCGGGAAGCCTTCTTCGACCACGACGAGACAGTTCGTCTTGCGAACGGAGGCAATCACCGTGTCCAGGTCCATCGGTCGGATCGTCCTCAGGTCGATCACTTCAACGTCGATCCCCAGGCCAGCGAGTTCCGCTTCTGCCTTCAGGGCATAGGTCATGCCGATGCCCCATGAGACCAGCGTCACGTCCTGGCCAGACTTGTGAATGCGCGCCTTGCCGATCGGCAGCACGAAATCGTCAAGCTTGGGCACATCGAAATGATGACCGTAAAGGATTTCGTTTTCGAGGAAGATGACGGGATTCGGATCGCGGATCGCAGCCTTGAGAAGTCCCTTCGCGTCGGCCGCCGTATATGGCTGGATCACGCGCAAGCCCGGGATGTGGCTGTACCAAGCCGCGTAATCCTGGCTGTGCTGGGCGGCAACGCGCGCTGCCGCGCCGTTCGGTCCGCGGAAGACGATCGGAGCACCCATCTGGCCGCCTGACATATAGAGCGTCTTTGCCGCCGAGTTGACGATCTGGTCTATCGCCTGCATGGCGAAGTTGAACGTCATGAACTCCACGATCGGCTTCAGACCGGCCATAGCCGCACCGACGCCGACGCCAGCAAAACCGTGTTCGGTGATCGGAGTATCGACAACGCGGCGCGGGCCGAATTCCTGCAGCAGCCCCTGCGTGATCTTGTAGGCGCCCTGGTACTCGGCGACCTCCTCGCCCATGACGAAGACATCTTCGTCGCGGCGCATTTCCTCGGCCATTGCGTCGCGCAGAGCCTCTCGAACGGTCATGGAGACCATCTCGGTTCCGGACGGAATGTCCGGATCAGCGGCGGCCTCGGTCCTGGGGGCAGCGGGAGCCTTCGCGGCTTCCTTCTGCGCGCCCGGCTCATCCGCCGCTTCGCGCGCCTTTCCGCCTGCGGCCTCCGCCTTGTCAGGTTCGCTCTCGGACTTGGGTGGCTTGGGCGCCTCGCCTTCACCGCCCTTGGCCGCGCTTTCGGCATCCTCACCTTCGGCGGCAAGGACGGCTATGGGCGTGTTCACCTTCACGCCTTCGGTGCCTTCAGGAACGATGATGCGGGCCAGCGTGCCTTCGTCGACCGCCTCGACCTCCATGGTCGCCTTGTCGGTCTCGATCTCGGCTATGACGTCGCCTGCAGTGACTTTGTCTCCAACCTTTTTCAGCCATTTGGAGACATTGCCTTCCTCCATGGTCGGGGAAAGCGCGGGCATCAGGATTTCGATCGGCATCTTCGCGCTCCTCAATGTACGATGTCGGTCCAGAGCTCGGAAGCTTCCGGCTCGGGATCGGTCTGCGCGAATTCCGCGGCGTCGGCCACGATATCCCGTACCTCCTTGTCGATGGCTTTCAGGTCGTCCTCGCTCGCCCACTTCTTCTGGATCAGACGTGCCTTCACCTGCTCGATGGGATCGTGTTCGGAGCGCATCTTCTGCACTTCGTCCTTCGAACGATACTTGGCGGGATCCGACATTGAATGGCCGCGATAACGATAGGTCTGCATCTCGAGGATGATCGGTCCGTTTCCGTCACGGCACCACTTGACCGCGATGTCCGCCGCCGATTTGACCGCGCGCACGTCCATGCCATCGACTTGCATGCCGGGAATGCGGAAGGACACGCCGCGTTGCGAGAAGTCGGTTTCCGCCGACGACCGCGAAACCGAGGTGCCCATGGCGTAGCGGTTGTTCTCGATGATGTAGATGACTGGCAGCTTCCAGAGCGAGGCCATGTTGAAGCTCTCGTAGACCTGGCCCTGGTTTGCGGCGCCATCGCCGAAATAGGTCAGCGACACGTTCTTGTTGCCTCGATAGCGGTTTGCAAAGGCAAGTCCGGTACCGAGCGAGACCTGCGCGCCAACGATGCCGTGGCCGCCATAGAAATTCTTCTCTTTGGAGAACATGTGCATCGAGCCGCCCTTGCCCTTGGAGTATCCTCCGCGGCGGCCCGTAAGTTCTGCCATGACGCCACGCGGGCTCATGTCCATCGCCAGCATATGGCCGTGATCCCGATAGGCGGTGATCATCTGGTCGCCTTCTGCCAACGCGAGCTTCATGCCTGTAACGACCGCTTCCTGGCCGATATAAAGATGGCAAAATCCACCAATAAAGCCCATGCCGTACAACTGTCCGGCCTTTTCCTCGAAGCGGCGGATGAGCAACATGCCTCGATAGGCCGACAGCTCCTGCTCTTTGGTGAAGTTCGCCGGCTTTGGCGTTTTCGGTCCCTGGAGGGGTTTCGCATCCGGTTTGGCTTTACCAGCGGATGCCTTCTTGGCGGCTACGGCCATTCATCACTCCCTGTTGGTGTCTCTTTTCGGACATTCCCGAGGAGCTATTCGTCCTCGATTTGAACAGACGCTAACATGCCGAGGCAAGTTGAGCCATGCGGAAAAACGCATGGCTGGCATGCGGCTGAACCGGCTAAAATCGTTGAAAAATTCCCAAATTAACTGAAATCAGATTAATTTGGCTGGAGCGAGCTGCGCATGATGACAATCTCGTCAGCCTGCGAAAGATTGAGTGCCCTGCGGGCCTGCTCGTCGAGCATGTCCTTCTCCATCGTACCGTCATGAAGAAGCTGGACCCGCTTCTCGACCGCCATGCGTTGGGCACGCACCGCATCCAGCCGAGCCTGCAGCTCTACGCCCTGCGCTTCATAACGATACTTGGAGTAGATGCCGTATTCGCCGTGATAGGCGTGGAACCCGAAATAGGCGAGGAACAGCATTGATATAGCCGGCACGATCAGCCGACCTGTCTTGCGTTGCTTATGCTGGCGCGTCCACATGGAGCTGCTCCCATTCCACCCGTCCATTTCGCCCAACTGTGCTTAATGGACGGTTAGCGGGAGCAGCTTTCGGTGCGTCAGCCCTTCAGGACGGACTTGCCGGCATAGAGCGCCTGCTTGCCCAGTTCCTCTTCGATTCTGATGAGCTGGTTGTATTTCGCCATGCGGTCCGAGCGCGACAGGGAGCCGGTCTTGATCTGCCCGCAGTTCGTGGCGACCGCCAGGTCGGCGATCGTCGAGTCTTCCGTTTCGCCGGAGCGGTGCGACATCACTGCGGTGTAGGCTGCCTTGTGGGCCGTGCCGACCGCATCCAATGTCTCGGTCAGCGATCCGATCTGGTTGACCTTCACGAGGATGGAGTTGGCCACTCCCATCTTGATGCCGTCCCTGAGCCGCGCCGAATTGGTAACGAAAAGATCGTCGCCAACCAGTTGTGTCTTCGAGCCGATCAGGTCTGTAAGATACTTCCAGCCTTCCCAATCGTCCTCGGCCATGCCGTCCTCAATGGAGATTATCGGATAGTCCGCCGCCAGCTTGGCGAGGTACTTGGCCTGAGCCTTCGGGTCACGCGTCTTCTTCTCGCCCTCGTAGACGTAAGCGCCGTCCTTGAAGAACTCGGTCGCGGCGCAATCGAGGGCGATGGCGACTTCTTCGCCCGGCTTGTAGCCGGCCTTCTCGATGGAAGACATGACGAAGTCCAGCGCGATGGGGGCGCTCTTCAGGTTGGGAGCAAAGCCGCCCTCGTCGCCGACATTGGTGTTGTGGCCAGCGTCCTTGAGGCCCTTCTTCAGGGTGTGGAAGATTTCCGAGCCCCAGCGCACCGCCTCGCGAAGCGATGGCGCGCCGACGGGCATGATCATGAATTCCTGGAAGTCGATCGGGTTGTCGGCATGTGCGCCGCCATTGATGATGTTCATCATCGGCACGGGCAACACATGCGCGCCCGCGCCGCCGACATAGCGATACAACGGAAGGCCGGAAGCTTCTGCCGCAGCCCTCGCGACGGCCAGCGAGACGCCGAGAATGGCGTTGGCGCCAAGCCGCGACTTGTTGGGCGTGCCATCAAGTTCGATCATCGTCTGGTCGATGTGGATCTGGTTTTCGGCCTCCATGCCGCCGATTGCCTCGAACAGCTCGCCGTTGACCGCTTCCACGGCCCGCTCGACGCCCTTGCCGAGGTAGCGCTTGCCGCCGTCGCGAAGCTCAACGGCTTCATGCGCGCCCGTTGATGCGCCGGACGGGACGGCCGCACGGCCCATCGAACCATCCTCAAGCACGACATCGACCTCGACGGTCGGGTTGCCGCGGCTATCCAGAATTTCCCTGCCTACGATATCGACGATGGCTGTCATGTCCGGAGATCCTCAAATGTGTCGGAAGTCGCGCCCGTCTTAGTCGAAGCGCGACAAAATTCAATCTGAACGGTCGAATTATCGATGCCATATGCGTATTTCACGAAAATGACCGGCCTGTCATGAATTGTGAGAGTTCCAGACGGAGTGTTTTCGGCTAACGTCATCTTGCGCGGGGCGAAACAGAGGGAGTTTCGCCATGTCCGAGTTGTCTGGTATCCTGAGTTTGTTGCTTATCGTTGCGGCGTTCATGACATCGTGCGAGCCGCAGCCCTTGCAGGGGGACAGCGTAGCCGTCGCGCCGATGTTTTCGGAGTGACTAATGCAAAAAAGCCCCGCCGGCGTGATGCTGGCGGGGCTTTTTGCTATCGGCCGGATTTGGCCGACCCGTTTTTACCAGTAAGGATCGACGTTATAGTAGCTATAAGACGCGTCGCGCGCGATCGTGCCGTCACCCTTGGTCAGGTCGTTGATCGAGTAAGATGGCGCGGCTTCGAGTTGGGCCTTGGTGAACGGAACGACGTAGCCTTCCTTATCTTCGTCATAGTCCAGGCTGGACCACGGGATGGCGTGGTATTTCTCGCCGATGCCAAGGAAGCCGCCGAAACCGATGACTGCGAACATGATGCCATTCGACATCTTTTCCAGCATGACGTCCTCAATGGAGCCGATGCGGTCGCCGGCAGTATTGTAGACTGTCGTGCCGATGACTTTCGATGCGGTGATGGCGTTGGTGTGTCCGCTAGGTGTATGCATGTTCATGGGAAACACTCCTCGCTTTTAGTTTGGGACATGCGAGGAGAATGACCGGCGTGCGCGAAAGTTCCGAAGAATTGAGGATCAGGCTGCCTTTGCAACACGGTCCAGCGCGATCAGCTTTTCCAACAGCGCCGGCATGTCCTTGAACGGAACCATATTGGGTCCGTCGGACGACGCGGAGTTGTCGGGATCCTCATGTGTTTCGATGAAGACACCGGCCACGCCGACCGCGACGGCGGCACGCGCGAGTGTGGCGACAAAGCGCCGTTCGCCGCCTGATGTCGCTCCCTGCCCGCCCGGTTGCTGCACCGAATGCGTTGCGTCGAAGATGACCGGCGCGCCAATCTCCTCCATGATCGGAAGGGCACGCATGTCGGACACCAGTGTGTTGTAGCCGAAAGATGCGCCCCGCTCGGTCACCAGCACGTTCGGATTGCCCGAATCGGTGACCTTGGCGACCACGTTCTTCATATCCCAGGGGGCAAGGAACTGCCCCTTCTTGACGTTCACCACCTTGCCCGTCCGGGCTACCGCGACGAGCAGATCGGTTTGTCTGGACAGAAAGGCCGGGATCTGCAGCACATCGACGACTTCCGCGACTATAGCGCATTGTTCCTCGGTATGGACGTCGGTCAGGACGGGCACGCCGAGTTCCTTGCGAAGATCAGCAAAAACCGGCAAGGCGGCCTCCAGCCCGGCGCCGCGCGTGCTTCCGAGCGATGAACGGTTGGCCTTGTCGAAGCTGCTCTTGTAGACGAACCCCAAACCTAGCCGGTCGGTCAATTCCTTGAGCTTGCCGGCCATGTCGAATGCATGCCCGCGGGATTCGAGCTGGCATGGCCCGGCGATAAGCGCCAGGGGCGCATGATTGGAAAACAGCGCCTTGCCGACGGTGACGGAGTTGTTGGGGGTCATGCAGCGCCTCTTGCAAAGATCGTGCCGGCCATGTGCATCAAATCCCGCTACGCTTCAAGCCGCGCATACCGGTGTGCGGCGCGCAGGCTTATGGCGATCAGATGATTTGCAGGAAATGGCAGGGGCAGCAGGGCTTGAACCCGCGACCTGCGGTTTTGGAGACCGCCGCTCTACCAACTGAGCTATACCCCTAAGGCGCGGAAGCGTTCATTTCACAAAGCCCCGGACGTTTCAAGGCCCTTGTGAAGCACTTCAGGCGACTAAACAGAAAGGGCGGCAAACGCCGCCCTTTTCCAGAAACGATACCGTGGTCCCGTCGGCAGCTTTCGGCATGCCGCGATCATCGATTACTCGATGATGGAAGCGACGATGCCGGCGCCGACGGTACGACCGCCTTCGCGGATAGCGAAGCGCAGGCGCTCCTCCATGGCGATCGGCACGATCAGCTGCACGTCGACCGTCACGTTGTCGCCCGGCATCACCATCTCGGTGCCCTCGGGGAGCGTCACGATGCCCGTCACGTCCGTCGTGCGGAAGTAGAACTGCGGACGGTAGTTCGTGAAGAACGGCGTATGACGGCCGCCCTCTTCCTTCGTCAGGATGTAGGCCTCGGCCTTGAACTTCGTGTGCGGCGTAACCGAACCCGGCTTGGCCAGAACCTGGCCACGCTCAACGCCCTCACGGTCAACACCGCGAAGCAGCGCGCCGATGTTGTCGCCAGCCTGGCCCTGGTCGAGCAGCTTGCGAAACATCTCGACGCCCGTGCAGGTCGTCTTCGTCGTCGGGCGGATGCCCACGATCTCGAGTTCCTCGCCAACCTTCACGATGCCGCGCTCAACGCGACCCGTCACAACCGTGCCGCGGCCCGAGATCGAGAAAACGTCCTCGATCGGCAGAAGGAACGGCTTGTCGATCGGACGCTCAGGCGTCGGGATGTAGCTGTCGACAGCTTCCATCAGCTTGCGGATCGCGTTCTCGCCGATCTCCTTGTCGCCGTCGTTCAGCGCAACAACCGCAGAACCCTTGACGATCGGAATGTCGTCGCCCGGGAACTCGTACTTCGACAGAAGCTCGCGAACCTCAAGCTCGACAAGCTCCAGAAGCTCGGCGTCGTCAACAAGATCGACCTTGTTCAGGAACACCACAATCGCCGGAACGCCAACCTGACGCGCCAGAAGAATGTGCTCGCGCGTCTGCGGCATCGGGCCGTCAGCAGCCGAAACAACCAGGATCGCGCCGTCCATCTGCGCAGCACCCGTGATCATGTTCTTCACATAATCCGCGTGGCCGGGGCAGTCGACGTGCGCATAGTGACGGTTCTCCGTCTCATACTCGACGTGCGCCGTCGAAATCGTGATGCCGCGCGCCTTCTCCTCAGGCGCAGCGTCAATCTGGTCATACGCCTTGAACTCGCCAAAATACTTCGTGATCGCCGCCGTCAGCGACGTCTTGCCATGGTCAACGTGACCAATCGTGCCAACATTCACATGAGGCTTGGTGCGCTCAAATTTACCTTTTGCCATTTTACTTTTCCTAGGGCAGCAAGACAGGAACGGGTTCGAATGCGGGGCGATTAGCGACAAAGGCCATAAAAGACAAGGGCTTTGTGTCGCTTAACTGTCTCGCGACCGCATCGTCGTCCGGTTCCAAATCTCTTGGGGAATATCCGCTCATATAGGGTTTGCCTTGCGTTGCGCAACAAGCGAGGCGCAACCACGCAGTCTCGGGAAAAGCGGACACCATCAGGCCCTGCCCTTGCAGCGTTGGCGTATCGGGAACACCCGCGGCTGATCGATGGAAAAACGAATCGTCTGCGTGCTTGGGATCCGATAGCCGGCAGACGGACGTACGAACAGTGCTGGCCTGCACGAGGCCGCCCTGATTATTGTGACCGTGAAACGGACGTCCCATGATGATCATCGCCACGTTCAATATCAACGGCATCGAACGTCGCCTGCCGAACCTTCTTGATTGGCTTGCGGCGCGCAAACCCGATGTCGCGTGCCTGCAAGAGCTCAAGGCGGATCAGGGCCGGTTTCCCGAACAGGAACTGGCGGCGATCGGCTACAAGGCCGTCTGGCGAGGGCAAAAGACTTGGAACGGCGTGGCGATCCTTGCCCGGGGAAAAACGCCGGTCCTCACCAGGGACATGTTGCCGGGCGACACGTCCGAGACTCAGGCGCGCTACATCGAGGCTGCGGTGAACGGAGTTCTGATTGCGTCGCTTTACGCCCCGAACGGCAACCCACAGCCGGGTCCGAAATTCGACTACAAGCTTGCATGGCTGGAGCGACTTCGCCTGCATGCGACCGCCCTGCGAAAGACCGGAGCGCCGGTCGTTCTCGCGGGCGATTTCAACGTCGTGCCGACGGAGTTGGACATTTATCCAACAAGGTCCTACGCGGACAATGCGCTTGTGCAGCCCGAAAGCCGCGCGGCGTTCAAGCGGATAGTCGGACGAAGCTGGACTGACGCGCTTCGTGCCCGGTTCCCCGAACAGCGAATATACACGTTCTGGGACTACAAGCGGCTGCGCTGGCAGCGCGACGCGGGCCTACGCATCGATCACCTCCTGCTGTCCCCTTCCATCCGGGCCAGGTTTGAAGATGCAGGGGTTGACCGCGAGGTGCGTGGTGTGGAGGGCGCGTCAGATCATGCGCCGGTGTGGATCAGGCTCGGCTGAGGTCGACACGAGACATTGCGACGAAAGCTGGAGCGGGTGAAGGGAATCGAACCCTCGTATTCAGCTTGGAAGGCTGCTGCTCTACCATTGAGCTACACCCGCACCGCGCTGGTTGCGCGGCACCTTCATAATACAGCCGCGAGGAAAAAGCGACTTGTCCTCGGCACGACTGCAGTCTGGCGGTGCTTGGCTTCCGGTGCGGCAGTGGTGGAGGAGGTTGGATTCGAACCAACGTAGGCTGAGCCAACGGATTTACAGTCCGTCCCCTTTAACCACTCGGGCACTCCTCCGTACTGCCGCCGGAGCCATGCAACGAGGCTTTCGCTGGTCTTCGGTGCAGCCTTGCGGCCAACCCTTAAATCAGCGAAGCGCCTTATGGCCGCGCGCTTCGGCAGTGTCAACCACGACAGTCTCGCTCGGCTCGAAATTTCCCAACGGTTTGTTTTCCGGCGTCGAAGGCCAGAAGGCCGCCATAGGCAACGGTCGGCATTCCCGGTATAGAGCCGGGCATGACAGACGATAAGAAATCAGGCACGCCCAAAGACCAGCACTATGCCCGGCTGCGTCGTGCCCATCGCGACCAGAAGACAGGTGTCGCAGGTCATCCGTCTGGGTTTCGGCCGCGCCAGCCCGTCCCGCCCGGCGAGGCGCCCGCTGAAGGGCTCGTGCGCCTCTACGGCATTCACACTGTGCGGGCGGCAATCGACAATCCGCGCAGGAAGATCGCGCGCATGCTGGTGACGCGCAACGCTGCCGAGCGGCTTTCCCTGCCCGATCTGGCTACCCTGCCCTTTCCGGCGGAACTGGTGGAGCCGAAGGATATCGACCGCCTGACGGGCAGCGATGCCGTGCATCAGGGCGTACTCGTGGAGGCGCGTCCGTTGAAACCCAAGCCGCTGGACGCGCTTGGGGATACACGGCTTGTCGTCGTTGTCGACCAGGTGACGGACCCGCACAATGTGGGTGCTATCATCCGCTCTGCCGTTGCCTTCGACGCCGGTGCGCTCATCACGACGTCGCGTCACAGTCCGACCGAAACCGGTGTGCTGGCCAAGTCGGCGTCTGGCGCGCTTGAACATATCGATCTGATCGAGGTCAGGAATCTTGCCGATGCGCTGACAAAACTGAGTGACGCGGGCTTCCAGACAATCGGCCTCGATTCGGATGGCCCGGCCGAGATGGAACAGACCTTTGCAGGCGACAAGGTTGCGCTTGTGCTGGGTGCCGAGGGCAAGGGATTGCGCCAGAAGACGCGCGAAACCGTCGATGCGCTGGCCAGATTGGATATGCCCGGAGCGATTCGTTCGCTTAACGTGTCCAACGCGGCTGCGGTGGCCATGTATGCGGCGCGCAAATATCTGGGCTGACATGCAACGGACGGGAGGGACGCATTAGCCCTCCCGTTGCAGATCGCTGCGGTTCAGGGCCCCAGCGGTCAGAGGCGGCAGCGACGTTCGTAACCGTCATACCCGATGTAAGTGTCGGTGTAGGGGTTGTAGCTGCGATAGCGGGCGAAGCAGCGCTGGACATGAGCGTCCCACGAACTGCGCTGGTAGCCGTAGTAGTCCGGTCCACGATTGGCGTTTGCGATGCCCATTCCGAGCACGAACCCGCCTATTCCGGCGATGGCGCCGACTTCGCCTCTTGTAAGCCGTCGTGCTTCGGACTGCCCGACTGTGGCGGCCATGGCGCCTGCGACGACGCTGAGCGAAAGCAGGCTGGAAACGATTTTGGTCTTGAGCGACATGATAATCTCCTGGTCGTTGGGAGGCGTCATTTTCGCCTCATGACGATCAGTCGCAGCGACCAGGAAAAAGGTTCGAAGCCGGTTCAAAAAAATCGGAAAAAATTGCCAACCTAAAATCCGCTACCTATCCCGGTGACATGGCTAAGATAGAATGCGAGCGCGACGAAACCGACGATAAACGCCCACCCTTTCCAGTCGATCCGCGCGGCGCGGATATCGCGGGTCAGCTTGAGGATCACGACCCAAGCGAAGATGACAACGAGCGCGATAATGACAAACCTGAGCATTTTGCCAGATGCCTCCCGGCCCCCAATGGCCGCGCAGGGCATATAGGTCGCGTTAAGGGCCATTTAAGGGCCGCATTCGGGCGTTCCCACTTCTCCACTTTTGGTTTTACTGTTGCCGGAGATGTGCTACGGGGCGCCCGGCGCCGGTTTAGCTCAGCGGTAGAGCAGCGGTTTTGTAAACCGAAGGTCGGGGGTTCAATCCCCTCAACCGGCACCAGAAATCTGACGACAATTCAATTAGCGTGGAATGATGTATGGCTTGGTGCCAGTAAACCGGGGCAGAAGCACGCGCTGTCGCATCGGCAACTACTCGCCGTCAGAGTTTGAGCTATCCTTGAGAATTCCGAAGTCGGCCGACTTGCTGTTCTGTGCCGCGGTCAGAAAGCCCTCCGCAGAGAGTCCTCTGCGCAGGAGTTCGCGAACGGCAGCGGCCCTCGTCGGCATTCTCTTATCAAACCGCCAATTGTCCAACGCTTCAAGCTCGTCCGAGCTCAGCATGACCTGTAATCGGTCGGGACGCTCCAGCGCAGCCATCTTCCTTCCCCTCATGAGTAAGTAGCTAACCTCACCGACAATTAGTTGTCTGGCCAAAAGGTTGCAACGGCTATTGAGGTGCATGTTTGGTAAGCTGCTTGACATGGCCTTGATGACAAACCAACTAACTAATTGATTTAGTTTTGTTTTTTTATCATTTGTTATTTCCATGTGGCGGGAGCCGCCATATCTAGAATGGCATGGGGCTAACCCAAATGGAGGTAGCCATGACTCAATCCAATCGATGGATAGACAGTGCAAGGCATTCGGTCAGAGAGGCCGCGGAAGCGACAGGAATGGTCAACGTTACCGTTGTCGCGCGCGATGTGCGCGTACTGCATCCGAATATGCCGCTTCTGGAAATCGAACAGGCGGTTCTCGCGTTCGCCGATTTGATGGGCGTTCCGATCGTTTTCGATGGCGGCAAGGCCGCCCCACCGGTTCCCGAGCATCTGATAGTCGAATTCATCGGCATCGACGGCAAGGAGATCGGTGACGCTCCGGCACACGCACACAGCCTGGACGGGCTGGATAAGGTGGCCAGCGACATCTAGAAACTGCGCCATCTTGTCTGGTTACAGACGAACTTGGAGCGGTCGCAGAGTTAATTTGCGATCGAGAGGAACGTCGTCGTCTCGTCCCTCGCAATCCGGTTTTGTGAGCGGCAGGGTCCGCGTCACCGCCATGGCCGGCACCAGAAATTAAACAGTTTGCCGCAAAATCTCCACGATGTTGCTGCCACCACCAAGTGGCGGATGCGGGATTCTATTCAATGCATGGAATGCGTGGAATTGGGATGGTTATTGCGACGGGCGGCGTGCTCCTGTCGCTAACTGCCTGTTCGCGTACCTCCGACGGAACGATCGTATCCGATCTGCCGATAGAGATGCCCGGAGTGAGCCTCGCGCCTGCCGCCCCGGCTTATGTTCCGTCGTGGTTGAAACGCAAGCCTCCTGAGCGCGAAGCGGCTCCCAACTTTCCGCCACCGCCGGAAGTTCAGAAGGGCCAACGCCGGAAGGCAGGGCCCCCTGTGATCAAGACGGGATCCGGCAATATTGAATGCGAGAACAAGAATGTGGACGGCCGTGTGCGGATGGTCTGCCGTTAAGCCTTGATCTATCCCCTTGCGGAAGCTCTCTGGACCGGAAAGAATTCCGGTTGTCGCCAGGGAGGATTCCGATGCTCCGCCTTTTTCCCAGATGCGGGCAGGTTCTGTCCGCCTTGATCTTCCTATCCGCGCCGGCCCTGGCGCAGGAGGGAGATACTGGTATTGCGTTCGCCTATGCCCCCGAGCAGGGAAGCGGCATGTGTTCGGGTACAGATCCCGCAAGCACGATCGAGTGCGCGAAGGAGAAGTGCATTGCCAATGGAGGCAGCGCCGATGACTGTGCACCCGTTGCCTGGTGTTATCCGGCGGGGTGGTCGGTCGGTGTCGGCGTAATGCACAAGGAAGGTATCCACTGGAGCGAATACAGTTGCGGCTGGCCGACCCGCGAGGCGGCTCTGGCCGCCGGCGCTGTGCTCTGCGACACCCAGTTTCGCGAGTTCATAGATCAGTGCTTTGTCGGCCAGCTTTGGGACGAGAACGGGCAGCCGGTGTCTCTTGAGGGCGGGATGTAGCTCAGTCTGCCCAGACGATCGCGCGCTCGTAGATGTCCGCTGCAATGCCTGAATCGGGCCGGCCGCAAGCGGACGTCTCGCCAGCTTTCGCAAATCCCTGCCCCACATAAAAGCCGACGGCCTTTGCGTTGGCCGGTTCGACCTCCACCCGGACGGTTTCGGCCTCGGGAAATGCAGCCTCGATCTCGTCGAGCAGCAGGCCGCCTACGCCGTGGCCCTGCATCGGCGGTCGCACGTACAGTTGGTGAAGCGCCACCTTTCGCGTGTCCGCATCAAAGGTGGCGAAGGCAACGCCTGCGATCGCCTTGCCGTCGTCGGCAACCAGGAATTCGCTTCCGGGTTGCGTCACGCGGCCACCCACAGCCTTGGCGGAATGCCAGTCAGCCAGCAGCGCGTCGACCTTGTCCTTACCGTAAATGGTGTCGTAGGTCGCATGCCACGTCTCGGCGAGCAGCGAGCGGATGGCAGCCACGTCCCATTCGCCGGCGGTGCGGACGTACATGCTACTCGATCCCGAGCTTGGCCTTGACCAGATCGTTGACGGCCTGCGGGTTCGCCTTGCCACCGGTCGCCTTCATGACCTGTCCGACAAACCAGCCGGCAAGCGTCGGTTTTGCCTTTGCCTGTTCCACCTTGTCCGGATTGGCAGCGATGATGTCGTCGACCGCCTTTTCGATGGCGCCGGTGTCGGTGACCTGCTTCATGCCGCGGGCTTCAACGATCTGGCGCGGGTCGCCGCCGTCGTTCCACAAGATCTCAAAAAGGTCCTTGGCGATCTTTCCCGAGATCGTGCCTTCCTTGATGAGGTCGAGGATGGCGCCGAGCTGGGCGGGCGTGACCGGAGCGTTTTCTATATCTTTCCCGGCCTTGTTCAATGCGCCGAGCAGATCATTGATGACCCAGTTCGCCGCGGTCTTGCCGTCGCGGCCGGATGCGACCTGCTCGAAATAGTCGGCAATCGCCTTTTCCGAGACGAGGATCGACGCGTCGTACACGGTAAGGCCGAGGCTCTTCACCAGCCTGTCCTTCTTGACGTCCGGCAGTTCAGGCAGGTCTTTCGCCAGCGCATCCACGTAAGCCTGGTCGAACTCGAGCGGCAGCAGGTCCGGGTCTGGGAAATAACGGTAGTCGTGCGCCTCTTCTTTGGAGCGCATCGAGCGCGTCTCGCCCTTTACCGCGTCGAACAGGCGCGTTTCCTGGTCGATCGAGCCGCCGTCCTCCAGGATGGCGATCTGGCGGCGGGCCTCATATTCGATGGCCTGGCCGATGAAGCGGATCGAGTTCATGTTCTTGATCTCGCAGCGCGTGCCGAACCCCTCGCCCGGACGCCGAACCGAAACATTGACGTCAGCGCGCAGCGAGCCTTCATCCATGTTGCCGTCGCAGGTGCCGAGATAGCGCAGGATCGAACGCAGCTTCGTGACGTAGGCTTTCGCTTCGTCCGAAGACCGGATGTCCGGCTTGGAGACGATCTCCATCAAAGCCACGCCGGAGCGGTTGAGGTCCACATACGACATCGTCGGGTGCTGGTCATGCATCGACTTGCCGGCGTCCTGTTCGAGATGCAGGCGCTCGATGCCGATCTCGACATCCTCGAACTGGCCCTGCCGGTCAGGACCCACGGAGATGGTGACGGTGCCTTCGCCGACGATGGGCTGCTTATATTGAGAAATCTGGTAGCCCTGCGGGAGGTCCGGATAAAAATAGTTCTTGCGGTCGAAAACCGATTTCAGGTTGATCCGCGCGTTGAGGCCGACGCCCGTGCGGATCGCCTGCCTGACGCATTCCTCGTTGATCACTGGCAGCATGCCGGGCATGGCGGCATCGACGAGGCTTACATTGGCATTGGGGGCGGCACCGAACGCCGTTGAGGCGCCGGAAAACAGCTTGGACTCGGAGGTCACCTGCGCATGGACTTCCATGCCGATGATGATCTCCCAGTCTCCGGTCGCCCCCGGTATGAGGCGCTTGGGATCTGGCGTGCGTGTATCGATGATGGACATATCAGCCTGTGTGTCGAAAGCGTTCGGTTTTCGCTAGTCCAAAGCGCCAGCGGAGGCAAGCGCGGGGTTTGCCGCACGATTGCCGCAACGCTTCCAGATTTCGCTCTCGGGGTCGAATAACAGTGCCTTGCGGCTCGAACACGCGTACCTTCGCTTCCAAGTGCGGGACTGATATGTGCCGAAGGTTGGATTTGGTAACCGAACCGCTCTAGAACGCTGTGCAACGACTGTGGGGTTCAAGGGACGCCTTATGGATACCGGCAACAACAAGAATTCGCGCTTCGACCTGGAAGAGGCCGCTCTTTTCTTTCACAAATATCCGACGCCCGGAAAGCTCGAGATCCAGGCAACCAAGCCGCTTGGCAACCAGCGCGATCTTGCGCTTGCGTATTCGCCAGGCGTGGCCGCTCCCTGTCTCGCCATCCGCGACGAGCCTGCAATGGCCGCCGACTATACGAGCCGCGCCAATCTGGTCGGCGTGGTGTCGAACGGAACGGCGGTTCTGGGGCTGGGCGATATCGGTCCGCTTGCGTCGAAGCCCGTCATGGAAGGCAAGGCGGTCCTGTTCAAGAAGTTCGCCAACATCGACGTGTTCGATATCGAGATAGACGCGCCTGACATCGAGCGCATGGTGAGCACGATCTCGGCGCTTGAGCCGACCTTTGGCGGCATCAATCTTGAGGACATCAAGGCGCCGGAATGTTTCGAGGTCGAGGAGCGCCTCAAGGCCAGAATGGGCATTCCGGTCTTCCATGACGACCAGCACGGCACTGCCATCATCGTTGCTGCCGCGGTCCTCAACGGCCTGGAGTTGGCTGGCAAGAAGCTGTCGGAGGTGAAGATCGTGACCTCGGGCGCGGGTGCGGCGGCGATCGCGTGCCTCAACCTGCTGGTGTCGCTCGGCGCGAAGCTCGAAAACATCTGGGTGACCGACCGCTACGGCGTGGCATACAAGGGCCGCGTCGAGGAAATGGATCGCTGGAAGGATCCATACGTCAAGGACACCGAAGCACGCACGCTTGCCGATGTCATCGGTGGTGCTGACGTGTTTCTCGGCCTTTCGGCGGCAGGCGTGCTGGGAGCCGAACTGTTGAAGGGGATGGCGGCGCACCCTCTTATTCTTGCGCTTGCCAACCCGACGCCGGAGATCATGCCCGACGAGGCTCGGGCTGTCAGGCCGGACGCCATGATCTGCACCGGCCGCTCCGACTTCCCCAATCAGGTCAACAACGTCCTTTGCTTTCCCTACATTTTCCGTGGCGCCCTAGATTGCGGGGCGCGCGCGATCAACGAGGACATGAAGATGGCGGCCGTCCGCGCCATCGCCGCCCTCGCCCGCGAGGAGCCCTCGGACGTCGCGGCGCGCGCCTACGCCGAGGAAACACCGACGTTCGGACCGGATTTCCTGATCCCCTCGCCTTTCGATCCCCGGCTGATCCTGCGGATCGCTCCTGCGGTCGCCAAGGCCGCTTGCGAAAGCGGGGTCGCTGCCCGGCCGATCGAGGATTTCGACGCCTATATCGACAAGCTGAACCGCTTTGTCTTCCGTTCCGGACTCGTCATGAAGCCGGTATTTTCGATCGCCAAGAGCGCGCAGGCAAAACGCGTCATCTATGCCGATGGCGAAGACGAGCGCGTGCTTCGCGCGGCGCAGGTGGTTCTGGAGGAGGGCATCGCCTTGCCCACGCTTGTCGGCCGCCCGCATGTGATCGACGTCCGGCTCAAGCGGTACGGTCTGCGCATCCGGCCGGGGACAGACTTTGAACTGATCAATCCTGAAGACGATCCGCGCTACCGGGCTTATGTCGATCTGCTCATCGAACTCATGGGCCGTCGCGGCGTGACGCAGGAAGCCGCACGTCTTATGGTTCGCGGTAATCCGACGGTGATTGCCGCGCTAGCCGTTCGGCGCGGTGACGCCGATGCCATGATCTGCGGCCTGGAGGGGCGTTTTGAGCGTCACCTTCGCAACGTGACGCTCATCGTCGGAAAGCGGGATCTGGTACGTGACCGTGACTTGTCGACCCTCTCCATGCTGATCACCCAGCGCGGCGTCATGTTCATGACGGACACTTATGTGACGATCGATCCGGGTCCCGAGGAGATCGCCGAGATGACCGTACTGGCGGCCGAGGAAATACGACGTTTCGGCATAGAGCCGAAGGCCGCGCTGTTGTCGCTTTCCGACTTCGGCTCGCGCGATACTCCTAGCGCGCTCAAGATGCGAAAGGCCGGCGAGATCCTCCGCGTGATAGCGCCGGATCTCGAGTTCGATGGCGAGATGCATGCCGACACGGCGATCTCCGAAACGCTGCGACAGCGTGTCTATCCGCACTCACGGCTGAAGGGAGAGGCCAATCTCCTAGTTTTCCCCAGCCTTGACGCGGCAAACATCACGCTGACGGCGCTCAAGCAGATGATGGATGCGCTGCATGTCGGCCCCATTCTGCTCGGCACACAGAAGCCTGCCCATATTCTCACGCCGTCCGTCACGTCTCGCGGCGTTGTGAACATGACAGCCATTGCGGTCGCGGAGGGAGCGCATCGGACTCAGGAGCTCTCGCATACGTGATGTACCGTATCGCGTGCAGCGACAACGACCACACGAATGGTTAACTTGGCGGCCTCTAGAATCGATGTGATGCAGGACAGACGCAACATGGCGGCAGCGCCACAAAGGCCGGACAGGCGTGGCCCTGCAAAATGGGTGTGGCTGATTGCTGCCGTGCTGGTCTCGGTATCGCTGATGCCTGACATCGCGTTTGCTGCCTCGCGCGTGTGCCGTCAACTGGAGGCGGAACTTGCATCGGGTGGAACTGCCTCTTCGTCCCGCTCACGCAGGAACGACGCAGCGATTGCCAAGCAGCGAGAGCAGCTTCAGCTTACCAAAAGCCATGCGCGCAGTGCGGGGTGCGGTTTCCGGCTGTTCAAGAGCGGGTCAGGAACATGCACGACGTTCGACCGCAAGATCGACCGGATGGAACAGAATCTCTTGGCGTTGGAGCGAAAATCCGGAGGTTCGGCCAAAGCCGGCCGTTCGCGCGCCAAGATCATGGCGGCCCTGCGCGCCAATGGCTGCCGCGACGACGCCGTTGCCGAGCGTCGGACGCCTCGCGCGCTTGAAGGTCCCCGAAATCTGATCGACCACATTTTCGGTGGCGGCATTCGTCAGCGCGGCTCCCTGGACGAGCTTGGCCCGGCGGCCGGACGTGGCCAGGAGCAAACGGCAAGGCGCGTAGCCAGGCAGCCGGAAGGCGGCTGGGTCAACGAAGACGGGCGTATCCGTTTTTCTGCTCCCCCAGGCCGTTACCGAACCCTGTGCGTGCGAACCTGCGATGGCTATTACTTCCCGGTCTCGAACGCATCTGCGCCGTCGGATTTCGAACGGGACCAGGCAAATTGCCAGTCGAGCTGTCCCGGAACCGATGTCCAGATCTACTATCACCGGCAGGGACAAGAGTCCGAGACGATGGTTTCGGGCCTGTCGGGACGTCCCTATTCCGACCTCCCCGCGGCATGGCTCTACAAGCAACCGGATGTTCCAAACCCCGCCGGGTGTGGCTGCGGAATTCCAAGACGCAACGAGGCTGCCGGCTATAGCGTGATTGCCGGCAATGCGCCGGTGCCCGACCAAGCGATCGAACCAGTCACGCCTCAGCCAGGCGAACAACCCGGCCCCGGACTAGATGCCGAAACGCAGGCCCATCCAGATCGAGGCATGGATGCCGAGGCGCTCGGCGGGATAGCCGTCGCTCCAAAGGTCGGCAAGCCCGGACCGGCGGCCGAGCAACGCCGGATCAGGGTCGTCGGGCCTGTATTCCTGCCGGACCCAGAAGGGGCAGCAGATCCGCAAGCTCA
The DNA here is from genome assembly GCA_019635775.1 of Rhizobiaceae bacterium. Classification (GTDB taxonomy): domain Bacteria; phylum Pseudomonadota; class Alphaproteobacteria; order Rhizobiales; family Rhizobiaceae; genus Mesorhizobium_K. Next base: position 19,229 of record JAHBYU010000016.1, read on the forward strand.
GGGCCGGACTGAAGTCCAGTAAGGGCCAGCCTTATCGGTTCGTAGAGAGCCTTGCCCTTCCGCTCCGTCTTTTCCTTCACCGCGCCGATCCACGTCTTGAACGTGTCCCTGTCCCACGGTTCGGGCGGCAGCATGTCGAAGGCTTCCCGAACGAAGCTCTTGTCGTCGTCGGATAGATCGGGGAGCGTATCAGGCCCCTGCTCGACGATCCGCCACCAGTCGGCTGCATCGGAAAGTTTATCCAGATTGCCGCGCACGGCGAGCCAGAAGGGCTCCGCTTTTTCGCTGAAGATGTCGAGTGCCGACAACCGGTCCTGGGCCTCCCTGAACGGCATCTGGCGCAGCAGGTCGCGGTTCAGCGTCTTCAGGTCATCCGGATCGAACTTGGCGGCGGACTTGGATGTCGCAGAAAGGTCGAACAGGTTGGCAAGCTCGGACATGGAGGCAGCCGGTACGACATTTTCAGAAGTGCCGGTCAGAACCGCGAGAGAGGCGATCGTCATTGGCTCCAGCCCTGCTTCACGCAGGCCGGCTATGGATAATGCTCCCGTGCGCTTGGAGAGTGCCTCGCCGCTCGCAGCCGTTAGAAGATTGTGATGGCCGAACTCGGGCGGCTCTGCGCCGAGCGCCTGGAAAAGCGCGATCTGGACGCCCGTGTTGGTGACGTGGTCGTCGCCGCGGATCACGTGGGTTATCCCCATGTCGATATCGTCGGTCACGGATGGCAGCGTGTAGAGAAAGGTGCCGTCTTCGCGGATAAGGATCGGGTCCGAGAGTGACGCCAGATCAATTGTTTCTTCGCCGCGTACGAGATCGTTCCAGCTGACTTCCGTGCGCTCGGGCTGCATCGGATCTTCGGGGAAATTGGGCAGCATGAAGCGCCAGTGGGGCTTGCGACCTTCAGCTTCGTATTCGGCGATCTGTGAGTGTGAGAGTGACAACGCCTCGCGCCCATAGACCGGAGGCAATCCACGCGTACGCCGGACCTTGCGTCGCAAGTCCAGTTCGGCGGGGGTTTCGTAGCAGGCATAGAGCTGCCCTGCCCGCTTCAACTTGTCTACAGCGTCGTTGTAAAGCTCGAAGCGCTTCGACTGATATTCGATGGAATCCTGGAATATGCCGAGCCAGTGCAGGTCGTAGAGGATTGCGTCGGCATATTCCTGCTTCGACCGCGCCTGATCGGTGTCATCGAAGCGTTGCACGAAATTTCCGGCGTTGTTCATGGCAAAGAGCCAGTTGAACAGCGCCGTGCGGGCGTTGCCGATGTGGATATTTCCGGTGGGCGATGGTGCGAAACGAACGGTGACGGGCATTTGCGGGCCGTAGACCAAGGAAAGGAAAGTTACAACTCAAAAAGGGCCACCGCGGCGGCAAGACATAGAGCATGGTGCGCCTCTTGGGAAGCCGGCAAGGTTCTTGCGGCAAGAAAGGTCGGTCACGAAACGTGATCCGCCATGGCGCGTTTGCGAAGCCGCCGAGAGATGTGCAGCATCAGAAGCGACACCGCAAAGCAGTAGAGCGCCATGGTGACGAGTTGGTGCGGATAGTCGACGCCATGGTCGATCATGTAGCCTGTGATGCCAGGTCCTGCGGCTGAGGCGAAAACGATCGCGGAAAAGACCAGCGCGCGGATCGCCCCGAGATTTTTCAGCCCGTAGACCTCCGGCCAGACCGCGCCGAACAGCGTGGTGGACAGGCCGTTGGAAAACCCAAGGAAGGCCATGAACAGGAACGGTACCCATTGTGCCTCGAGTATTCCGAGTATCAGGCAGGCAACGCCGAGCGGGACGAGTACGAAAGGCAGGAGCGCCAACCCTGACAGGCGGTCGATGAGCTGGCCAGACACCAGCGTGAAGATGCTGTTGACCAGCGCGGCCACGGTAAAAGAAGCCGCGAAGACACCGAGCGACCAGCCGCGAAGCTCTACCAGATAGACCTGGTGGAAGAAGATGGTCGTCACGATGAAGCCTGGCGCCATGACGCCAAGCATCAACAGGTAGAACATGGGGTCGCGGACAACTTCCGCCCGTGTCCAGTCCCTTGCATCGACAATGCGGGGCGCGGGGTCCGTAGAGCGTGGTGTGCGACCGACAGCGACAAGCGTGGAAAGAAGCGGCAGCGCGATAACCATCAGCACTGCCGCCGCAATCAGCCAGGTGTTGCGCCACCCGAACGCGACAGCCAGCGCCACGAAAAGAACCGGCAACAGGGCGTCCCCGACATTGTGGCCGAGGATGATCACCGAGATCGCCCGTCCGCGCTGTGCGGAAAACCAGCGCGCCGTGGCGGTGACCGCGTTGTGAACCATCATCCCCTGTCCGAAGAGGCGCAGCAGGTAGATGGCGGTCACAAGCACGGCAACATGATGCGCCAGCGCCATCAGGACACAGGCCACCGCAAGCACAGGAACGATAAGAAACGTGACCTGCCGGACACTGTAGCGATCGACGATCGTGCCCAGATAGGGGAGTGTCAGCGCGCTCCCAAGCGTGGCAATCATGTAGACCATGCCAAACCCGCCATGGGTCAGGCCGAAATCCTCGCGAATGTAACCGGCCGACAGCGAGATGAAGAACGTCTGCCCGAACGATGAGAAGAAGGTGAAAAGGAGCCCGCCCGCGAGCCAGCGTGCGTTTTCACGGAGGAAGATGAAGAAGCCGGTCACGTGCTGCGATCAAGCCGCATCTCGTGACCGTCGGTGCACGGGCGGAAACCGTAACGCTTGTAAAGCCCCTGCGCGTCGGCGGTATTGAGCATCCAGGTTTGCACGGTACGGAGTTCGGGGTGGCCTAGCAATGCTTCGACAAGCGCCTTGCCGATGCCCTGGCCGCGATGCTCGGGCCACACAATGACGTCCGATATGCGCGCAAAAAGCGTCTGGTCGCCGTGCGCTCGCGCAAAGCCGACCTGCTGGCCGTCTTCCATCGCAATCACGCAGACCGAATGGCCGAAGGCGCGCCGATCAAGCTCTGCGGTTCGCTGGCTGCCCCAGTATGTTGCTTTGAGCAAGGCGTGCGTCGCCTCGAAGTCGAGACAATCCAGGTCCGAAGTGATCTGCACCCTATCCCCTGTCGCGAAAGCGGTTGGTGATCGGATAGCGCCGGTCGCGGCCAAAATTCTTGCGGGTTATCTTCACACCCGGCGCCGCCTGACGGCGCTTGTATTCGGCGATGTAGAGCAGATGCTCCACGCGGTGCACCGTGTCGCGGTCGTGGCCGCGCGCGACGATCTCGTCGACGCCCATCTCGTTCTCGACCAGGCATTCCAGTATGTCGTCCAGCACTGGATAGGGCGGCAGCGAATCCTGGTCGGTCTGGTTCGGGCGCAACTCGGCCGACGGCGCCTTGTCGATGATGTTCTTCGGGATAACCTCGCCGGACGGGCCGAGGGCTCCGGGCGGCACGGTCGTGTTGCGCCAGGCCGCCAGCGCATAGACCTGCATCTTGTAAAGGTCCTTGATCGGGTTGAAGCCGCCGTTCATGTCGCCGTAGAGCGTGGCGTAGCCGACCGACATCTCGCTCTTGTTGCCTGTCGTTACCACCATCGAGCCGAACTTGTTGGAGATCGCCATCAGGATGGTTCCGCGCGCGCGGCTTTGCAGGTTTTCCTCGGTAATGCCCTCCTTCGTGCCTTCGAAGAGCTGCGTCAGCGCGTGGCTGAAACCGTCGACTGGCTCGAAGATCGGCACGATGTCGTAGCGGCAGCCGAGCGCGCGGGCGCAGTCCTCGGCGTCCTTGAACGAATCCTTGGATGTGTATTTGTAGGGCATCATGACGGCGCGCAGACGTTCCTCACCGAGCGCATCGACCGCAAGTGCAGCGCAGATGGCGGAATCGATGCCGCCCGACATGCCGAGCACGACGTTCTTGAAGCCGTTCTTGTTCACATAGTCGCGCAGGCCCAGCATGCAGGCGCGGTAGTCCGCTTCCTCATTTTCAGGAATGCGCGACATTGGCCCGTCTACGCACCGCCACCCTTCGTCCGTGCGCTTCCATTCGGTGATGACCAGCGTTTCCTCGAACTGGCTCATCTGGAAAGCGAGAGTCCGGTCCGCCTGGATCGCAAAGGACGCTCCGTCGAACACGAGTTCGTCCTGTCCGCCAAGCTGATTGGCGTAGATTAGGGGGAGTCCGCTCTCCACCACCTGCCGGATCACCACCTGCTGGCGAACGTCCACCTTTCCGCGATAGTAGGGAGAGCCGTTCGGCACGAGCAGGAGTTCGGCGCCGCTTTCGGCCAGTGTTTCACAGACGCCGAGATCGCCCCAGATATCCTCGCAAATGGGCACGCCGATGCGCACACCGCGGAAATTAACCGGTCCCGGCAAATCAGGGCCTGCCTGGAAAACCCGTTTCTCGTCGAACTCGCCATAGTTCGGCAGGTCGACCTTTAGCCGTTCGGCGAGAACCTTTCCGCCGTCCGCGATCAGCACCGCGTTGTGGATGCCGCTGGCGCGTTTCAGGGGCGTACCAATCACGACGCCGGGTCCGCCGTCTGCCGTGTCGTGGGCAAAGTCCGTCGCCGCCTTCTCACACGCCTTAAGGAAGGCAGGCTTCAGGACGAGATCCTCCGGCGGGTACCCGGCAATGAACAACTCGGTGAACAGGATGAGATCGGCGCCCTGCCGCGCGGCATCCGCCCTCGCCTCGCGGGCTTTCGCGAGGTTGCCGGCGATGTCGCCGACGATCGGGTTAAGCTGGGCGACCGCAATGCGGAGGATGTCGGGTGCTTCGTTTGCCATGGCTTGCGATGTAGCGCGGCCTTCTACGGGCCGCAATGCCGTTGGTCGCGGGGGTGCTCTTGGGCCAAACCCGCCACGCCTCCGTAGTCTGGCATAAGCACCGATGCCCCGAGCTTGTCAGGCTTCACCGCGTCTGGTCTATCTCGACGACCACTGGCAGGCTGAGGGAGATTCGTTTGTCAGCTTCTCTTAACAGGCGGACTCTGATCGCGGGGTTTGCGTCATATCTGATGCTGCCCGGACGCGCGGAAGCCTCACCGCGGAACAAGAGTTGGTACATCGGACGCATTCCGGAAAAGCCCTTCGACATCCCACTTGTCGACATGTCACTCATTCCAAGCCAGTTTCACCGGCACTCCGTGCCGTATTCGGGCAGGCAAGCCGTCGGATCGATCCTCATAAACAAGGCGGAGCGCTTCCTGTATTACATCGAAGCTCCCGGAAGGGCGATCCGCTTCGGCATCGCAGTCGGTCGCGACGGGGCTCGGTTCAGCGGGACGACGACCATCCAGCGACGTGCGAAATGGCCGACATGGACACCCACCGCGAATATGCGCCGCCGCAATCCCAGCCTGCCAGCACAAGTACCCGGCGGTCCGCAGAATCCCTTGGGAGCCAGGGCTCTCTATCTCTATCGTGACGGGCGAGACACGCTATTTCGCATTCATGGCACCAACGAACCCTGGTCTATCGGCACCGCCGCGTCGTCAGGCTGCATCCGGATGTTGAACGAGCATGTCTTCGAGCTCTTCGGCACGGTTCGGAACCGCGCACAAGTCGTCGTGCTTTAGTGCGCGCCCTGAGCCTTCAGTCGCCCATATAGGCCTGCAACTTTTCGGGCGAATTGTTCTCGCCGATCGACATGGCGAGGATGCGCGAGATGTGGGCACGCGGCAGCCCGGTTTCCTTCGCCCAAGCATTCAACTGGTTCTGCACCTTCTGCTGATCCTTCTTCGACGTCGGGGTTTCGGCGATGTCCAGCCCCGCGTCGCGCAGCGCAAGAACCATGTCGCGCGAGAAGATGAAGGTGTCCCAGCCTACCCAGCGCAGGAAGTACTGGCCGGTAGCGCCGCCGAGCCTGCTGCCTTGCTTTCCCAGATAGGTCGTTAGACCCACCTGGTCGTCCGCTGGCCACTGGGCCAGGAATTTGCCGAAGGAGCCGTGTTCGCCTGCGATCCGCTCCACGAATGCGGCGTTCTCGCGAACCGACAAGATTTTCTGCCCGTTGCGAACGATACGCGTGTCCGATGTCAGGGCATGCCAAAAGCCCTCGGGCTGGAACAGCAGCACCTTGGGCTCGAAGCCGAGAAATGCTTCCTCGAAACCCGGCCACTTTGCTTCAATGACAGACCACACGAAACCTGCCGAAAATATGCGTTCGGCCATTACCGACAGGATGCGGTCGTCGGTCATCGCGGCTACGGTGGCGTTGTCGGGCTTCGGGCCAAGCAGTTTTTCGAGCATCGCCTCGCCGCCCTTTCTCTTGGCGGCCCGTTCACGGATTTTCCTGAAGCTCGTCATTGTCCGTTCCTGCTCTTTCTGGCGACCTCGCATCCTCCTATAAGGATGGTGTTCTGCCAAGCCGGACAGGAAAGCCCATGCACAAAACCGTCGCCGAACTTGCAAGTCGCTGGTTGCGTCGTCAGCCCGGCGCACTCAGCAGTGAAGAAAATCGCGTCCTGGAAAGCACGGTGGCGCGCAAGCCGATTGCCGTCGACGTCAATCAGGTGGTGAAGGGTCAATCGGACTACGGAGACCGTCTTGCGGATGCCATTGCACGCATAGGCGGTTCATGGACCTTCATCATATGCGCCATTGTGTTTCTGATACTCTGGACAGCCGGCAACGCTTTTTTGCTGGGGCGGCAGGGTTTCGACCCGTATCCGTTCATCTTCCTGAACCTGGTCCTCTCGATGGTCGCCGCCCTGCAGGCGCCGATCATCATGATGTCGCAGAACCGGCAGAGCGAGCGCGACCGGCTTGATGCCTCGCACGACTACGAAGTCAACCTGAAGGCGGAAATCGAGATCATGGCGCTGCATGAGAAGCTTGACGAGATGCGACATAGCCAGATCATGACTTTGCGCGACGATCTGACGAAAATGCAAGCACAGCTAGACAGGATAGAGCAGCTGGTTGCCACTCGGTGATGTCCGGCTGCGCAAGTTTGTCGGTGCTAAAATCCGGACGATCTGCTAGGCCCGCGTCATGAAGACCCCGCTCGTACTTGCATGCGACGACAAGTTCATCCCCTATGCCGCTGTCGTCGCCCGCAGGGCTGCTCACCTTGCGGCCGAGAAGTTTCCGATCATCGTGGTTTCCGACGGCGTGAGCGACGAGAACAAGCGGCTTGCGCAGAAATTCTGCCCTCAGATCAGCTTCATCGAGGCGGGATTTCACCTGCATGGGAAGAGTTTGCCCGAACGTGATGCTTTTACGCGAGCAGCTTATCTGCGTCTTTTTTTGGACGTGATCCTGTCGGATTTCGAGCGCGCGGTTTATCTCGATTGCGATCTTTCGCCCCTTGTCGACCTGTCGCCCTTGCTGGCGATGGTTCCCGAGGCCGCTCCAGTGATAGCTGCCTATGACCTGCCGATCATGATTTCCGGCGATCGTCCAAAGGCACTTGGAATGACGGGTGGCTATTTCAACAGCGGCGTCCTTGTTCTCGACCTGAAGGCGCTTCGGACGCAGGCTGTGTTCACGGATGCTCTGTCTTTCGCGCTCGATCATGCGGATCTTTGCAGGGGGGCCGATCAGGATCCGCTGAATGCTGTCCTCGACGGGCGTTGGCAGGTTCTCGACTGGCGGTGGAATGTTCTCACCTATATGAATGACCTGTTGCCCGAGCAGCCTTTCATCCGTCATTTCGCCGGACGCAAGCCGTGGGGCCGCAACAAGGCTGGCCTCGAAAAACAGTTTGTCGATCAGTGGCGCGACGACCTTGCGCAGAGTCCTTGGCCGGGACGCCTTTTTGAGGAACCGTTCGAAAAAAGGGTGGCCGGTTTCTATCGACGGGCAGAGTCGCTTTTGCGAGGTGCCAAGACAATCGCCTTCGCAAACGCTTCAGGAAAGCGAGGCAGGAGATCGCGATTTCTCTCCGACTTTCCGGCGATCCTTTCGGGAATTGAAGAAGCGGCGCAAGCAGCGAGCCTGGCCAAAAACATCAGCCCGTGAGACCATGAAAAGCGTAGTTGCTCTCGCCTGTGACGACAACTTTATCCCCTATGCCAGCGTCGTCGCACGGCGCATTGCAATGCTATCTTCTGCTGATTTTCCCATCGTTATTGTGTCCGACGGTGTGTCAGAAGCCAACAAGAAGCTGGCGCGGGAATTTTGTCCGAAAGTGAGCTTCATCGAAGCTTCCTTCCTGCTCGATGGCAAGAATCTTCCCGTGCATGGGTCGTTCAGCCGTGCGGCGCATCTTCGGCTCTTTCTCGACGAGATTCTCTCTGATTTCAGGTCGGCCGTTTACATTGACAGTGATGTTTCTGTGCTGGTCGACGTTGCGCCGCTTCTTGAAGTGATGCCGAGAAATGGACCAATTGCGGCAACCCATGACATTCCCATCACGATCGGAGGTCAGTATCGAAGCCGCCTCGGTATGGATGCGCCATACCTCAACAGCGGCTTGATGGTCATGGACCTTCAGGCCATCCGCAGTGACGGCATTTTTGTCGACACGAGACAATACGCCTCTACTTATCCTGAACGATGTTTCTTTGTGGACCAGGATCCGTTGAATGCCGTACTCGATGGTCGCTGGCAGGTTTTGGACTGGCGATGGAATGTTCTGAGTCATTTCACCGACAGGCTGCCCGGAAGGCCGTTTCTGCGCCATTTCGCGGGCTACAAGCCCTGGGCGAAGAAGAAGGTCGGCATCGAGAAACGCTTTGTCGACGAATGGCGCACGGACCTGTTGGAAAGCCCGTGGCCTGATCGTTTCCACGAGCAGTCCCTGAAATATCCGATCCGACAGACCTTCAGGCGGCTTTTATCCACCGGTTACATGATGATGCCGGGAATGCGACCTGAAGGCGACAGCCGGTGGCTGCGGTATTCAAAAGCGCTTGTTGCGGCCGAGCAGTCCATCGGGGCGGTCGCAGTTCCCCTATTTGCCAAGTCGAGTCTGCAGTCACTTACACAGTCAGGTAGTTCCTGACCTCGGCCTTGTCGAGGTCTTCGGCAGGGCCTGTGTGGACGATCAGGCCACGGTCCATGATGTTCACCTCGTCGGCGAGTTCACGGCAGAAATCGAGATACTGTTCGACTAGCAGGATCGCGATGCCGGCTGTGTCGCGAAGGTAGCGGATCGCCCGGCCTATGTCCTTGATGATCGATGGCTGGATGCCTTCCGTGGGCTCGTCGAGAACGAGAAGTTCGGGCCGCATCACCAGAGCGCGTCCGATGGCGAGTTGCTGTTGCTGGCCTCCGGAAAGATCGCCGCCGCGTCGGCCAAGCATCTGCCGTAGAACAGGAAAAAGCTCGTAGACGTACTCGGGCACGTTACGGTCGGCGCGCTTAAGCGGCGCGTAACCGGATTCGAGATTTTCCCTGACCGACAGAAGCGGGAATATCTCCCGCCCCTGGGGCACGAATGCGATGCCCGACCGGGCGCGATCGTACGCCGCGCTCCGGTCGAGCGCCTTCCCCTCGAAGGCTACGCTGCCCGACGTCAGCCTGTGGTGGCCGACGATCGATCTCATCAAGCTTGTCTTGCCGACGCCGTTGCGTCCCAGAACGCAGGTTATCTTTGCAGGCTGCGCGGTCAGCGAGACGCCGCGCAGCGCCTGTGCTGCCCCGTAATGCAATACGGCGTCCGTCACCTGGAGCATCGCAGCGCCTCGCCTTGCCCGCAACCCTGGTCCCCCTCTTCCCCCGCGAAGGGGGTGGCCGGCACCCGCGCAAGCCAGAGGGGGTTCGTGAAATTCTTCCGCGTCATCGACGTCACCGCCCCAGATAGACTTCGACGACACGCTCGTCCGATGACACGAAGTCGAGCGAGCCTTCCGAGAGCACCGAGCCTTCGTGCAGGCAGGTCACCTTCACGCCGAGCTCGCGCACGAAATGCATGTCGTGCTCGACCACGATCACCGAGTGCATCTGGTTTATGTCCTTCAGCAGGCGTGCCGTCTCTTCGGTCTCGGCATCGGTCATGCCGGCGACGGGCTCGTCGACGAGCAGAAGCTTCGGGTCCTGCGCGAGAAGCATGCCGATCTCCAGCCACTGCTTCTGGCCGTGGCTCAGATTGGCCGCGAGCATGTCGCGTTTGTCGCCGAGGCGCGTAACGCCCAGGATTTCGTCGATCTGTTTTTTTTCCTCCGCCGTGCTCCTGTGGAACAGCGCCGGAAAAATCGAGCGCGATCCCTTGAGGGACAGCACAAGATTGTCCTCGACCGTGTGGCTCTCGAAAACGGTCGGCTTCTGGAACTTCCTGCCGATCCCCATCATGGCGATCTCCGCCTCGTCGTGGCGCGTCAGGTCGGTTTGCCCGTCGAAGTAGACTTCGCCTGCGTCAGGCCGCGTCTTGCCGGTCACGATGTCCATCATCGTGGTCTTGCCCGCGCCATTGGGGCCGATGATCGCGCGCATCTCGCCCTTGTCCAGCACAAGCGAGAGGTTGTTGATCGCACGGAACCCGTCGAATGCAACCGAGACGCCGTCTAGATAAAGGATGGTTCCGGATTTCGACATGGACGCGTCCTATTCCGCCGGCTGGGGTTCGGGGCCTCGGTCCGGCCGCTTCCATTCAGGCGATTGCGCGCGCACGACACCGGCTTCGGTGTCGCCCGCTCCGGCATCGTCCGGGTCGGTGCCTTCTTCCCTGGCGATGGACGCCTTCCGTTCGGCCCTGCCGCCGCGCCATTGATCCCAAAGACCCACGATGCCTTTGGGCAGGAAGAGGGTTACGGCTACGAAAAGCCCGCCCAGCGCGAAGAGCCAGAGTTCAGGCAGGGCGCCGGTGAACCAGCTTTTGCCGGCGTTGACCAGCAAGGCGCCGATTATCGGCCCGACGATCGTTCCGCGTCCTCCGACGGCAGTCCAGACGACCACTTCGATGGAGTTCGAGGGTTCGAATTCGCCGGGATTGATGATGCCGACCTGCGGCACGTAGAGCGCGCCGGCAATGCCCGCCATCACCGCCGACATGGTGAATGCGAAAAGCTTCACATTCTCTGCACGCCAGCCCAGAAAGCGCGTCCGGCTTTCCGCGTCGCGGACAGCGATGAGGAGCTTTCCGTATTTCGAGGTGACCACCAGCCAGGTGAGGAACACGCCCAGCGCCAGGGCAAGCGCGCTCGCGGCAAAGAGGGCCGAACGCGTCGCGTCTGCCTGCACATTGAAGCCCAGTATATCCTTGAAGTCTGTCAGGCCGTTGTTGCCGCCGAAACCCATGTCGTTGCGGAAGAAGGCAAGCAGCAAGGCATAGGTCATGGCCTGCGTGATGATGGAGAGGTAAACGCCGGTCACGCGGCTCCTGAAGGCGAACCATCCGAAGACGAAGGCCAGCAGACCCGGCACCAGCATGATCATGATCGCCGCGAACCAGAACTGGTCGAACCCGAACCAGAACCAAGGCAACTCCTTCCAGTTCAGGAACACCATGAAGTCGGGCAGATCGGGATTGCCGTAGACTCCGCGGCTGCCGATCTGGCGCATCAGGTACATGCCCATGGCATAGCCGCCGAGGGCGAAAAACGCGCCGTGACCGAGAGAAAGTATGCCGCAATAGCCCCATACGAGGTCGAGCGAGAGTGCCAGGAGCGCATAGCAGAGATACTTGCCCACCAGCGCAACCATGTATGGCGGGACGTGGAATGCGCTGTCGGGCGGAACGGCGAGGTTCAGAACCGGAACGACAATCGCGACGGCGACCAGGATCACCAGCGTGATGAGAATGCGACGATCTGAATCGAAGAGGCGGCCGGAGATCATGCTTCCACCGCCCTGCCCTTGAGCGCGAACAGGCCGCGCGGCCGCTTCTGGATAAACAGGATGATCAGCACCAGCACGAGGATCTTTCCGAGCACCGCGCCGACATAGGGCTCGAGGAACTTGTTGAGCACGCCGAGGGAAAATGCCCCGACCAGGGTACCCCAAAGGTTGCCCACCCCGCCGAACACCACGACCATGAAGCTGTCGATGATGTAGCCCTGCCCGAGATTGGGCGAAACGTTGTCGATCTGGCTGAGCGCCACGCCGGCAATGCCTGCAATTCCCGAACCCAGAGCAAAGGTCAGGGCGTCCACCCAGGGCGTGCGTATTCCCATGGAGGATGCCATGCGGCGATTTGCGGTCACTGCCCGCATCTGCAGGCCCCAGGGCGTACGCTTCATGATGAAAAGCAGCAGGAAGAAGACCGTGAGCGAGAACACCATGATCCAGAGACGGTTCCAGGTGATCGACAGCTCGCCAAGTTGGAACGCCCCCGACATCCAGGAAGGATTGCCGACTTCCTTGTTGGTCGGACCGAAGATGGACCGTACGGTCTGCTGCAGGATCAGCGAGATGCCCCACGTGGCCAGAAGCGTCTCGAGCGGACGGCCGTAGAGGAAGCGGATGATGCCGCGTTCGATAGCAAGCCCTACGCTTCCGGCAACAATGAAGGCGAGCGGCAGCGCAATGGCGAGCGACCAGTCGAACAGGCCGGGAAACGAGGTACGGATGATGTTCTGCACGACGAAGGTCGTGTAAGCGCCGAGCATCACCATTTCGCCGTGGGCCATGTTGATCACGCCCATGACGCCGAATGTGATGGCAAGGCCGATGGCCGCCAGAAGAAGAACCGAGCCGAGCGAAAGGCCGTACCAGACGTTTTGCGCCGCCGCCCAGATGGCAAGCGAGGCATTGATGGTGGTGATCGCGTCAGCCGCAGCATCCCTCGGTGGACCTTCGGCGCGTGTTTCGTAAGCAGTCAGGAGGGAGAGAGCGGTGCGGTCCCCGCGTTCGGCGATAATTTCGATAGCGGCGAGCTTGTCTGCGTCGGGCAGATCGGATTGCAGCACTGCCGCCGCCCTCGCCTGCTGGAGCCTCGCCCTCACGCTGGCGACGGCTTCCTTCTCTATTGCTGCATCCAGTGCGGCGATTGCCTCGGGATCTGGGTTGGCGAACATGGTCTCCGCGGCGGCAAGCCTTACGCCAGGATCTTTCGATCCTAGCGTCAGCGTGCCCAGCACATCGCGGATCGTACGCCTCAGTCCGTTGTTGACCCGTATCTTGGTGATTGCGGCTTTTGGCTCCTCTCCCGCTTCCGCACCGGTCAGCGGATCGCTGAGCCGGACCGCCTTTCCGGTCTCCGAGCCGATGAAGACCGCCGCGTCGGATTTGCGAGAATAGAGGTTGCCATCGGCCAACGCGGCGAGCGGGCGCTCCACGGCCGGATCGCCGGTCGCTGCCAGTTCGCGCACAACCGCTTCAGTTGCCGGGAAGTTCTTGGCGATAGCGAATTTGGCGATTATGGCGCGTAAAGCAGCGTCGTCGGCAGTGGCCGGAACGGCGCAAGCCATCGTGATCAGCAGCACCGCCAGAAGCCGTCGAAAAATGAGCATCACGGAACGGTCGAACCTTGTTTCAGGGAAAAGCTCCGGGCGTAAGGAGGGAATGGTCCGCCCGGAGCAGTTGGCGGGTCCGGGCGGTAAAGCCCGGACAGTCGCCTTAGTTCGTGCCCTTTCCGCCGCACTTGCCGGTGGCGACATTGAAGTTGCCGCACGACATCGGAGCACGCCAGTCGGAGATCAGGTCCTTGGAGTCGGGCAAGTAGTCGGACCATTCGTCGCCGACGACGAGACCGGAGGTCTGCCAGACGGTTTCCATCTGGCCGTCAGCCTGGATTTCGCCGATCAGGACAGGTTTCGTGATGTGGTGGTTGGGCATCATGGCCGAGAAGCCACCTGAAAGGTTCGGAACCGATACACCGATGATGGCGTCGATCACGGCGTCAGGATCGGTGGAGCCCGCCTTTTCGACGGCCTTAACCCACATGTTGAAGCCGATATAGGTGGCTTCCATAGGGTCATTTGTCACGCGCTTGTCGTCCTTGATGAATTCCTTCCACTTGGCGATGAAGTCCGCATTCTCCGGCACGTCAACGGACTGGAAGTAGTTCCACGCCGTCAGGTGGCCAACCAGCGGACCGGTGTCGAGGCCGGCGAGTTCTTCTTCACCGACAGAGAATGCCACGACCGGGATATCCTCGGCCTTGATGCCCTGGTTGGCGAGTTCCTTGTAGAACGGCACGTTGGCGTCACCGTTGATGGTGGAGACAACGGCCGTCTTCTTGCCGGCCGAACCGAAGTTCTTGATATCGGTCACGATCGTCTGCCAGTCGGAATGGCCGAAAGGCGTGTAGTTGATCATGATGTCTTCCTTGGCCACGCCCTTGGATTCCAGATAGGCCTGCAGGATCTTGTTCGTTGTCTGCGGATAGACGTAGTCGGTGCCGGCGAGCACCCAGCGCTCGACCCCCTCGTCGTTCATCAGATAGTCGACGGCCGGTATCGCCTGCTGGTTGGGGGCCGCGCCGGTGTAGAACACGTTGCGCTGGCTTTCCTCTCCCTCATACTGGACCGGATAGAACAGCAGCCCGTTCAGTTCCTCGAACACCGGCAGCACGGACTTGCGTGACACCGAGGTCCAGCAGCCGAAAACGACCGCCACCTTGTTGACCGACAGCAGTTCGCGCGCCTTTTCGGCGAAGAGCGGCCAGTCGGAAGCAGGATCGACGACCACTGCTTCAAGCTTCTTGCCGAGGACGCCGCCCTTCTTGTTCTGTTCGTCGATCAAGAACAGAACGGTATCTTTCAATGTGGTTTCCGAAATGGCCATCGTTCCGGACAGAGAGTGGAGGACGCCAACCTTGATGGTGTCCTCCTGAGCCATTGCTGGCGAGGAAAGGCTGATGCCTGCGGCAATTGCGCCAGCGGACAGGAACTTGCTCAGTGATGAAAAACGACCCCTCATGCAGAATTCTCCCATTGGGTGTTGCACCGCAATAGGTGAAGCAACGCGCATGCCAGTTACCGCGATATACTCAATTATTTTGTTTTTTGCTTTTTTATCAGTCCACTACAAGGAGACGACGACCCATCTCCGCAACTGATGGGCACTGGATGGTCCATTGCGCACCGCACAAATATATGCCTGCATATTAAGCATTCGAGTGCGTGTGCTTAATATATGAGCGGATCGATTTCTAGCGGTCGCTGCCAAAGCGATTCTGGTCGATGCACTTGCTTACTCGGCAACTTTTGGTGTCAGCCGTCGGGATGGCTTCCTTTATCGTTATCTGGCCGCCTTGACAGAAAGACTGGTTCGCCACGTATCTATCATAGAGCGGGGTCCCGGAAGGACCTGCCTTGCGGTAGAGGATCGCGACCCCGTCACGCTCCACTGCGGCCTGCACTTCCGAACATGTCATGTCCTGGACCATGTAACGGACGATGGCGAAGGCATCCCTCGGCAACAGCGCAAAAACCATCGCAGCTAGCAAAAGTCTTTTCATCTTTGTCTCCGCCATACCCGGCTTGCATCGTACCAGATGTTTTTCTTGCCGCCATCCGCCCGATACTTCGAACTTCACTCGTCAGTTGTCCTTACCCGCTGGGTTGACGGAACGGCAATCAGGGCGGAAACTTCAGGAACCTGCAGCTTCCGGTAGCATTCTGTATGGAAGCTTCGGCATATGCTGTGGCGTTTTGTTCGGGAGTAAGGTTCATGGCGTTGCGCGCGGTCTGGAAGGGCTTTCTGAAATTCGGGGCGATTTCCTGTTCGATCAGGCTGATCAATGCAGCCAGCGATTCCGACAAAATCAGTTTTCGAATCCTCAACCGGAAAGACCGCCTGCCGGTCAAATCGGTGTATGTCGACGAGGTAACCGGAGATGTCGTTGGCTCGGAAAACCAGCTCAAGGGCTATGAGCTTGCCAGTGGCGATTATCTCCTGATCGAGCCTGAAGAGATCAAGAAGCTGAAGCCGACCACCGAGCACACGCTCGAGATCGAGGAAACCGTCGATCTCGCCTCCATAGACCAGCGATATTTCGACAAGGCATACTACATCGCGCCGGCCGATGCCCTATCGCAAGAGCCATTCGCGGTAATTCAAAAGGCGCTGGCTTCAAAGAAAGCCGCCGCACGTGCAAGCATTGTGCTCTATCAGCGCGGTCGCGAGGTCGTCATCCAGCCGCATGGAACGGGGCTGCTGATGACGACACTGCGCAACGCCAAGGATGTCGTTTCCGAAAAGGCGATCTTCGAGGGCATCACAGCGCCGAAGGTGGAGCCTGACATGGTCGAGATCGCGACGCTGCTCATCGACAAGAAGAAGAAGGCATTCGATCCGGCCAGTTTCGAGGATCGCTATGAAAATGCGCTGATCGAGATGATCAACGCCAAGAAGGCCGGAAAGGCGCCGCCCAAGCCTGTCGCTGCGCCGAAGGAAAACGTCGTAAACCTTGCCGACGTGTTGCGAAAGAGCCTGGCAAAGGAAGGCATAGACGCTGCCGCAAAATCAAAGAAAACAGGTACTTCCGGCTCGAAAAGAAAATCTGCGGCCTGACGGAACCAAATGCCGAATTGCGCATTTGCCACAGTTAAGGGCGATTGGGCGAATTCGTGACAGACGGTAAAATCTCAGGTTCCGCAATGACAACAGAAGCGGATTGGCGCCTTGCCGCGATTGTGGATTCTTCCTACGACGCAATCATCGGCAAGGATCTGAACAGCGTTATAACGAACTGGAACAAGGCGGCGGAGCGGATGTTCGGCTATTCGGCCGCCGAAGCTGTCGGGAATTCCATCCTTCTTCTGATCCCGGACGGACTGCAGGGCGAGGAAGCTGACATCATCACGCGTGTCAAACGCGGAGAGATGGTGGCGAGTTTCGAGACAACCCGCCGTCGGAAGGACGGGACCTACTTTGCTGTATCGCTGACAATCTCACCCATCAGGGATGCCGACGGGAAGATCGTCGGCGCATCACAGATCGCGCGGGACGTCACAGAAGCAAAGGAAAACGAATACCGCATTCGTCTGCTGATGCGCGAAGTCAATCATCGGGTCAAAAACCAGTTCGCCGTCATTCTCTCGGTGATAAGCGAGACGAGCCGGCGGGCGACAGACCCGCGTGAATTCGAGGAACAGGTCCGGGACCGGATCATGGCCCTTTCGCGCTCGCATGACCTGCTGGTCTCCTCGGACTGGTCCGGCGCCAGTCTTGTGGACCTGCTCCAGGAGCACCTGAGCCCGTTCGGTCACGACGAGCAGATTTCTGTGTCCGGACCTATGGTGACCCTGCAACCCAATGCGGTCCAGCATCTGGGCATGGCGCTTCACGAGCTTGCGACCAATTCATCCAAATATGGCGCTCTGGCTGTTGGATTGGGGAGCATTTCGATCAATTGGCATATAGCCAGCTCGACCGCGGGCCGGCGAGAGTTCGAGATCACCTGGGAGGAGGTGATTCCTGAAACGGCGTCAGGCGGAGAGCCGGATGCTCCGCGTCGGGGGTTTGGCAGCGTGGTGCTGCAGCGCGTCGCGCCACAGGCACTCAATGGTTCAGCCAAGTTTGAATATGCGCCAGGCAAAGTCAGGTGGTCGCTGACCTCGCCGGTCGAATCCTCGCTCGTCTGCCCTTTGAATGAGCGCATGATGGCGGAGGCCGCTGGAGCCCCGGCCACCAATTGACGTCACATCCTGGTAACCAGGCTTGGCAAGCCTTGACTGCCCACGATCAGGCTAAGCTGTCAAAGCGGCCTGACCGCCACCGCGACAGGCGCCTCGACTTTCAGCGGGTTGCGCAGCGGCAGTCCGAACTCCGGCGCGGAAATCTCGAACACGTCTCCGTCCTCGGGCTTTATGCCGTCCGCAAAAGAAAGCGTGGCGGTGCCGAACATGTGGATGTGCACGTCTCCCGGCTGGCGGAAAACGCTGTACTTGAAGTGGTGGTGCTCAAGGTTTCCGATCGTGTGGGACATGTTCGCCTCGCCCGACAGGAACGGCTTTTGCCAGAGTTCCTTGCCGCCGCGAAGGATCTTCGAAATGCCGTGGATGTCCTCGGGGAGGTCTCCCACCAGTATTTCTGGTCCGTATGAAGCATTCCGTAGCTTGGAATGCGCGAGATAAAGATAGTTCACGCGTTCAGTGACGTGGTCGGAAAATTCGTTGGACAGGGCAAAACCAACCCGGAACGGTGTACCGTCGTCACCGATCACATAGATTCCTGCTATCTCGGGTTCCTCGCCGCCATCCTTGGCGAAGGCAGGCGACAACAACGGTGCGCCCGGTGCAACGGCCATCGTTCCGTTGCCCTTGTAGAACCATTCCGGCTGGACGCCCTCCTCGCCATTCTTCGGCTTGCCCGCCTCCAGGCCCATGCGGAACATCTTCATGGAGTCGGTCAGGCTCTCTTCGCCGTCCGCCGCCAGCTTCTTGTGCATTGAATCGCGCGTGGCTGCCGAACCGAGGTGGGTCAGGCCTGTGCCGGTCAGGTGAAGGTGGGCTGGATCAGGGTGATTGATAGGCGCGATAAGCCTACCCTGGCGATAGGCCGCCTCCAGGTCGACGGCCTTCCCGAAACCCTTTCGCTCGATGAGCGAGGCGATGCCTACTCCACTGCGCGCTGCCTCCAGGGCCAGTGCGTAAACGCTTTTGGCGCCGTTGACGACCCGCGGGCCGCCATTGGTGCGCGCAACGACCTGGATCATGTCCGATCCATCGACGATCTGGGAGATAAGCATCTTCGTACTCCTTGGCAGGTCCTGTCCCTAGGCCTTGTTCTTGTTGTAGACGTCAAAGACGACCGCACCGAGCAGGACGAGACCCTTGATGACCTGCTGCCAGTCGATGTTCACGCCCATGATGGACATGCCGTTGTTCATGACGCCCATGATGAAGGCGCCGATAACCGCGCCGGCTACCTGCCCGACGCCACCTGCCATGGACGCGCCACCTATGAAGACGGCGGCGATGACATCCAGTTCAAATCCGAGGCCGGCTTTTGGCGTCGCGGTGTTCAGGCGTGCCGCGAAGATGAGGCCGGCGAGTGCCGCCAGTACGCCCATGTTGATGAACACGAAAAACGTCAGCCGCTCGGTCTTGATGCCGGACAGCGCGGCTGCCTTCACGTTGCCACCCATTGCGTAGATGCGCCGTCCGATGGTCATCCGCTTTGTAACGAAAACGAACAGCGCGATCAGCACGCCCATCACGATCAGCACGTTTGGAAGGCCCCTGTAGGACGCCAGCATGAAAATGAGGAAAAGCACCATGCCGCCGATGATGACGTTCTTCGCGACGAACAGCCCGAATGGCTCTGCGGCGTAGCCGTGGCTTTCGCGCGCCCTACGACTGCGTACGGAAAACCAGAACATCGCTGCGACGATGGCAATTCCGATCAGCAGCGTCGTGGAGTGGAAGGGCGTGCCGAACAGCGTGACCGGTCCGACGACATCGGGGATGAAGCCGGCTGATAGGAGTTGGAACTCACGCGGGAACGGGCCGACGGACATGCCGCCGAGAATCCACAGGGCCAGACCCTTGAACACCAGCATGCCCGCCAGCGTCACGATGAAGGACGGGATCTTCATGTATGCGATCCAGTAACCCTGGCTCGCCCCGATGAGGCCACCCAGCACGAGGCAGGCGAGCGTCGTGGTGATCGGATCAATCTTGTATTGCACCATCATGACGGCCGCGACTGCGCCGACAAAACCGGCGACCGAGCCGACCGATAGGTCGATGTGCCCGCCGACGATCACCAGCAGCATCCCAAGCGCCATGATGATGATGTAGGAGTTCTGGAGGACCAGATTGGTCAGGTTCACCGGCTTGAACAGCACGCCGCCCGTCTGCCACTGGAAGAAGACCATGATCGCGATCAGTGCGAGCACTAGGCCGTATTCGCGCAGGTTCTGCTTCAGGGCCGTCTGGGTGCTTGCCTGGTCGGGCTTGGGCGCAACGCCCGCTGTTTCCGTGCTCATGATGCAGCCCTCACCTTCTCGTCGCCTTCCGTGGCCTTGGCCTCGCCGCGCACGATCATGCGCATGATCTTTTCCTGGCTGGCCTCTGCTGCCGGCATCTCGCCTACGATACGCCCCTCGTTCATGACGTAGATGCGGTCGCTGATGCCGAGCAGTTCAGGCATCTCGGATGAAATCACCAGGATTGCCTTGCCCTGTTCGGCCAGCTTATTGATGATTGTGTAGATTTCATATTTCGCGCCAACGTCGATGCCGCGCGTGGGCTCGTCGAGGATCAGGACGTCGGGGTCTGCGAACAGCCATTTCGACAGGACGACCTTCTGCTGGTTGCCGCCTGAGAGATTGCCCGTGATCTGGTAGACGCTGGACGAGCGGATGTTCGTCTTCTTGCGATACTCGTTCGCGACGTTCAGTTCGCGGATGTCGTCGATTACTCCGGCGGAAGACACGCCCTTGAGGTTGGCCGCGCTGATATTGTGTTTGATGTGATCGATCAGGTTCAGACCGTAGGTCTTTCGATCCTCGGTCGCGTAGGCGAGTCCGTGGTCGACCGCCCGTCCCACTGTCGAGACGTCGATCGGCTTTCCGTTCAGCAGCACCTCGCCGGAAATCCCGACGCCCCACGAACGTCCGAATACGCTCATTGCGAATTCCGTGCGACCAGACCCCATCAGGCCGGCTATCCCCACCACCTCGCCGCGGCGAACGTTCAGGTTGACGTTCCTGATCACGGTACGATCGGGGTGGGAAGGATGATGCACAACCCAGTCGCGGACCTCGAACACCGTCTCGCCGATCTTCGGCGTTCGGGGCGGAAACCGGTCGTCGAGCGAACGCCCGACCATCGACGTTATGATACGATCCTCGCTGATCTGGTCCTGTTCCATCGTCTCGATGGTGCGGCCGTCGCGCAGCACCGTGATCCGGTCGGCGACCTTTCCGACCTCGTTGAGCTTGTGAGATATCAGGATCGAGGCGATCCCCTGCCCGCGGAACTCGGTCAGCAGGTTGAGCAGTGCCTCGCTGTCCTTTTCGGAGAGTGAAGCGGTGGGCTCATCGAGAATGAGCAGCTTCACCTCCTTGGCCAGCGCCTTGGCGATCTCCACGAGTTGCTGCTTGCCCACCCCTATGTTCGTAATCAGCGTATCGGGATCTTCCTCGAGCCCCACCTTGCGTAGGAGTGCCGCGGCCTTCCTGCGCGCTGCGTTCCAGTCGATGACGCCAAAATGCGCCTGCTCGTTGCCGAGGAAGATGTTTTCGGTGATCGAGAGCAGAGGAACCAGCGCAAGTTCCTGATGGATGATTACAATGCCTTCGCGCTCTGAATCGTGGATGCCTGAGAAACGGCATTCCTTGCCGAGGAAATTGATCGTGCCTTCGTAGGTTCCAAATGGATAGACGCCCGACAGCACCTTCATGAGCGTTGATTTTCCGGCGCCGTTTTCACCGACGACCGCGTGGATCTCTCCCGCGCGAACGGTGAGGTTGACGTCCTGAAGGGCTTTCACCCCCGGAAACGTCTTGGTGATGCCTCGCATCTCCAGAATTGTGTCGGTCATGTCACTGTCATTGCTTGGCACGGACGCATTGCGTCGATCGGTCAGACGGTCGAATGGAAGAGGCACCCGGCTCACCTGGAAGGGTCAGTGGCGCAGGTGCGCCACTGACCCTTTCGTTGCTATTGGCCTTGCAGCTTACTGCAGATCCTCGGCCTTGATGTAGCCGGAGCCGACCACGATTTCCTCGTAGTTCGACTTGTCGACCGACACCGGAACGAGCAGGTAGGACGGAACAACCTTCACACCGTTGTTGTAGGTCTTGGTGTCGTTGATTTCCGGCGTACCGCCCGAAAGAGCAGCGTCGACGAGGTTCGCCGTCACCTTGGCAAGCTCGCGCGTGTCCTTGAACACGGTCGAGTACTGCTCGTCGGCGATGATCGCCTTGACCGAAGGCGTCTCGGCGTCCTGTCCGGTCACGATCGGCCACGGCTGGTCGGCCGAACCGTATCCGACGCCGCGAAGCGACGAGATGATGCCACGCGAGAGGCCATCATACGGCGCGAGAACGCCATCGACGCGGCTGCCGTCGGAATAGTTGGCCGACAGGATGTTATCCATGCGGGCCTGCGCAACGGCGCCGTCCCAGCGAAGCGTGCCGACCTTCTCCATGCCCATCTGGCCGGACTTGATGACGATGTCGCCGCTGTCGATCATCGGCTGCAGCACGGACATCGCGCCGTCATAGAAGAAGAAGGCGTTGTTGTCGTCCGGCGAGCCGCCGAACAGCTCGACGTTCCAGGGCTTCTTGTCGGGGAAGCGCTCCTTGAGCCCCTTCACCAGCGACTCCGCCTGAAGCACGCCGACCTTGAAGTTGTCGAAGGTGGTGTAATAGTCGACATTGGGGCTATCGCGGATCAGGCGGTCATAGGCGACGACTTTGATTCCCTGGTCGGCGGCCTGCTGAAGCACGGCCGAAAGCGTGGTTCCGTCGATCGATGCGATGACCAGAGCCTTGGAGCCCTTCGTGACCATGTTCTCGATCTGGGCGAGCTGGTTCGGAATGTCGTCCTCGGCGTACTGAAGATCGACCGTATAGCCCTTGGCTTCGAGCGCGGCCTTCAGTTCGTTGCCGTCGCTGATCCAGCGCAGGGAGGACTTGGTGGGCATGGCGATGCCGACCGCGCCCTTGTCCTGTGCATGAGCGCTGTAGCTCATCGCCGCGAGGCCCAGCGCCAGTGCGCCGACCATTGCCTTCATGATTTTCACTGTTCTCTCCCTTGGTGATGAACATCTTGCGGACAGGCGAGCGCCTGCCCTCTTGTGTCTGGCGCCTGATGCGCCGTTCTGTGTCAATTATCCTCCGCACCGCCAGGCCGCAGGCCGGGCGAGCTTTTGCACGCAACAACCCGCAAACGGTGAGGCATGAAAATTGGCTTCAATCGATATAACTGTCAAATGCAATTTGTGCTTCCTGACGTAACTAAATAGTATGAATGGATAAGTGACGGGTGTTGTTCGCCCTGGACGGCAAATGATGGAAAAGAGCGGTTACATTTCCCGCCCGGAAAGCTTCGACGACGATACGGAAGGATTGCTGCGCAGCGCCCTGAAGGTCAGCCACATGCGCATGATCGTGGCGCTCGAGGACACGGGCCAGATCAGCGCCGCCGCGCAGATGCTCAACATCTCCCAGCCCGGCGCATCGCGCATGATCGCCGACATGGAAAACATCCTCGGTGTCCCGCTTTGCCGTCGCTTGCCGCGAGGCGTGGAATTGACGCCGTTCGGAGCCGCGCTGGCGCGTCGAGGTCGCACAATGCTTCTGGAGCTTCGGGAAGTAGACCGCGAGATCAACGACCTGAAGACGGGCAAGGGTGGCGTCGTCTTCCTCGGCGCCGTGACGGCCCCTGCAATCAGCCTCGCGGTTCCGGCGATCAAGCGGATACGCAAGGATTATCCGCGTATAGAGATCAGCATGCAGGTCGATACGAGCGGCGTTTTGGCGCGCGAACTGCTTGCGTCGCGCCACGACTTCATCATCGCCCGCATTCCCGATGATCTGAATCCCCGGCTCTTTGATGCCCGCGTCATCGGCATCGAAAAGGCGTGCCTCATCGTGCGCCGTGGCCATCCGCTGGCCGACGGGCGTGTCGTGCGTCCTGAGGACCTGACCGATTTTGACTGGGTTTTTCAGCCCGGCGGATCGCTTTTGCGACGTGCGATAGAGACCACGTTCATCAGCCAGAATGTGCCCCTGCCCGACCGCATCCTGAACACGACGTCGCTGCTGCTAACGATGGTCATGGTTTCGCAAACCGACGCGATCGCGCCGGTAGCGCTCGACATGGCAAAGTTCATCAATGCCGGCGACGGGCTTGCCGGAGCCATCGAAATACTGCCGACCGCGTTTGATATCGACGTGCAGCCCTACAGCATCATCACGGCGCGTAACCGGGCGCTGTCACCTGCTGCGCGCTTTCTATACGATCATATTCTTGAGGAGATAAGATAGAGTCACGTCTCTCATTGCCGCCTCCCTGATGTGCAGACTACGGCGAAGCAAGGACGCCAGCACAATCAGGTGTTTTCGCGCAACAAACCAAACGTGAAGCCGAAGCCCGCGCCGATCGTGCCACCGAGCAGCGCTCCAACCTGAGCATCATCGAGCAGAACCATGCCCACAAAAGCAAGCGCCGCTCCACCCAACAGGGCAAGAACGTATTTCCTATCCATGCGAGCTCCCCAGCTATCGCGACGTCATTAGACCAGATTCTTGGGGCTTTTGACAACAGCGCCTGAGAGGCGAGCCAAGTGGCAGGCGATCACGAAATCTCGACCGTCATGGTTGGATGGCAGTCCCTACCTCTTCAGCCGTCGTTTCGCGCATGCAATTGGCGCTCAGATTTTTGGCCAGGGCTCATCCCACCTGGCGAGGCATCTGCGCGCTGCGATACGCAACTGCTCGACATCGATATCCTCCGGCCCCATCAGCGCCGGGTCGGAACAATAGGCGTCAACCTCGTAGAACAACAGGTCCACCGCAAATCGCCCGGACAGGCCTGCCTCGATGTCCGCCCTACGAGCTTGAAGGAACGCCTGCTCGAACGTGGGGCCATCCATCCCTCCGGAGGCAAACGTCTCGATCAGGTTTTTCCAGTCGAACTCACTCATTTTTTGACAGGTTTTACCGGCTTGAGTTTGCGACCCGCAGACAATGCAGCATAAAGATCTTCAATGCTGAGTTTCTGGTGAGCGCGCAGGGATTCGAACCCTGGACCTACTGATTAAAAGTCAGTTGCTCTACCGGCTGAGCTACGCGCTCCCGCGGTCGAAGGGCGACCCCGAAATTGCGGCGGAACATAGGGAGGCAGGCCATAAGGGTCAATCGGAAAATCAGGCTGTAGACGCGTTTCCTGCCTGAAAGACAAATGGAGCTGAAAGGCGTTCGGATTGGCTGCTTGAACATTACGATTGCGCAATATTCAGTGACGTGCGGGAACAATCGTCCCTATATGCCGTTTTTGACCTGAAGGGACTTGGTCCGCTTGAAGAATGAAGAATGAGGAATGCGTGATGAGGAAATTCGTATCGGCCATATGCGCTACGGCGATGACTGCAGCCGTAGCGCTTACGGGAGTTGCCCCGGCGGTTGCCGCGCCGGCGTATATGCCCAAGATGGAGACTGCACAGCGCTCCGATGTCGTGCAGGTTCAGGACTGGCGGTGGAAAAAGAACCGCCGTCATATGCACCGGCGTGGAGACTGGAATGGTCCCGGTTACAGGGGGCCTCAAAGACACGGCTGGCACAATGGCCATCGCGGATACCGCTACAAGCGCCCAGGTTATCGGTATTATAACGGCTGGTGGTTCCCTGCTGGTGCTTTCGTAGCCGGAGCCATCATCGGCGGTGCTATTGCGAACGATGCTCCCGCCTACAGGGGCGGCAATGCGCACGTACGCTGGTGCTACGATCGTTACCGGTCCTATCGCGCCTATGACAACACGTTCCAGCCTTATAACGGCCCGCGTCGCCAGTGCTATTCGCCCTATAGCTGACGCCTTGGCGTTTCGAAAAAAGGGCCCGCACATGCGGGCCCTTTTTATGCCGTAAGGGTTCGCTTGACTGCGTCGCGCCAGCCTTTCAGCTTCCGGGTGCGCACCTTATCGTCCATCTGAGGCTTGAACCGGTGTTCAAGCGCCCAACTCTTGGCGAACGCGGACGCTTTCGGCCAGACCCCTGCCCTTGATCCGGCTAGCCACGCTGCGCCAAGCGCGGTGGTTTCCAGTATCTCCGGCCGATCAACGGGAGCATCGAGGATGTCTGCGATGCGTTGCATCGTCCAGTCAGACGCAACCATTCCGCCGTCGACCCGCAGCACCGTTCCCGCCGCTGCCCCCTTCCAGTCCTTCTTCATCGCGTCCAGCAGGTCGCGCGTCTGGAAAGCGACGGCCTCCAGTGCGGCGCGCGCGAACTCGGCAGGACCGGAATTACGCGTCAGGCCAAAGATCGCGCCCCGCGCGTCGGCGTCCCAATAAGGCGCGCCAAGCCCCACGAATGCCGGGACGAGATAGACTTCCTGCGCATCGTCCGCCTTTGCGGCCAGTTCGCCGCTGTGCGCGGCCTTCGAGATCATCTTCGCGCCGTCGCGCAACCACTGCACCGCAGCGCCGGCGATAAAGATCGAGCCCTCGAGCGCATAGGTCGTCTTGCCGTCCAGCCGGTAGGCGATTGTCGTCAGCAGGCGGTTCCTTGACCGGACAATCTCCTCGCCTGTGTTCAGCAGCGCGAAGCAGCCGGTGCCATAGGTGGATTTCATCATGCCGGGCTTGAAGCACGCCTGGCCGATGGTCGCC
Organism: Rhizobiaceae bacterium; assembly: GCA_019635775.1. Taxonomy (GTDB): domain Bacteria; phylum Pseudomonadota; class Alphaproteobacteria; order Rhizobiales; family Rhizobiaceae; genus Mesorhizobium_K. The sequence goes on from JAHBYU010000016.1 coordinate 45,300, forward strand.
GCGTGCTGGTCCCCCGCAACGCCAAGGATCGGAATGGCGGCGCCGAAGATCGACTTCTCGGTCGCGCCGAAATCAGCCGCGCAGTCCTGCACTTCTGGCAGGAGACTGGCAGGTACGTTCTGGACGTCCAGCAGTTCTGCATCCCACTCGTTCTTTTCAATATTGTAGAGCAGCGTACGGGATGCGTTGGTTGCGTCGGTAGCGTGGACATTGCCGCCTGTGAGCCGCCAGATCAGGAAGGAATCGATCGTTCCTGCCAGCAATTCGCCTTTCCTCGCACGGCCCCGCGCGCCCTTCACGTGATCGAGAAGCCAGGCAATCTTGGTTCCGGAGAAATACGGGTCGAGCAGCAGGCCCGTCTTGCGGGTGAAGGTCTTTTCCAGACCCGCCTTCCTCAGCTTCTGGCACAGGGGTGCGGTTCGCCGGTCCTGCCAGACAATCGCCTTGTGGATCGGCTCGCCGGTCGCCTTGTCCCAGATGACAACGGTTTCTCGCTGGTTGGTGATTCCAATGGCGGCGATGTCCGCTGCCTTTACCTTGGCCTTTCGCAAGGCTTCCTTGACGGCCCAGACGACGCTTTGCCAGATTTCGTCCGGGTCATGCTCGACCCAGCCCGAAGCCGGATAGAATTGCGTGAATTCCTTCTGGCCGACGCCAGCGATTTTCATCTTTCCATCGAAAACGATGGCGCGTGACGAGGTCGTGCCCTGGTCTATCGCCAGTACGTAGCCGGTCATGTCGTCTCCCCTTCATGGAAACAGGGAGGCGGCTCTAAGCCACCTCCCCGCGTTTGGGCGACCCGGGCGATGTCGCCCGGGCTATGGCGTTACTGCCAGCTCTTGACCAGTTCGTCGTAGTTGACGGTCAGCGGCTTTTCCTTCTCGTCAGCGATCTTGAGCTGGGGTGCGAGGTTGCCCTTGGCGACGGCATCCTTGTTCCAGTATTCGAGATCGTGCTCCTCGGCGAGCTTCGGCCCGATGTCGCCTTGCACGCCTGCCCGCTCAAGGCGCTCGAGCACCTTTTCCTGCTCGGCGCAAAGCGAGTCCATCGCTTCCTGCGCGGTCTTTGCGCCGGAGGATGCATCGCCGATCGCCTGCCACCAGAGCTGGGCCAGCTTCGGATAGTCAGGGACGTTCGTGCCGGTCGGCGACCACTGCAGGCGGGCCGGCGAACGGTAGAACTCGACGAGGCCGCCGAGCTTCGGCGCGCGGTCGGTGAAGCTCTGGTGGTCGAGCGTCGACTGGCGGATGAAGGTCAGGCCGGTGTGGCTCTTCTTCACGTCGACGGTCTTGGACGTCACGAACTGGGCATACAGCCATGCGGCCTTGGCACGGTCATCGGGCGTCGACTTCATCAGGGTCCAGGAGCCGGCGTCCTGATATCCGAGCTTCATGCCGTCCTTCCAGTAGACACCATGCGGAGACGGTGCAAAGCGCCACTTCGGCGTGCCGTCTTCGTTGACGACAGGCAGACCCGGCTTCACGAAGTCGGCGGTGAAGGCGGTATAGGTGAACATCTGCTGAGCAATCTCGCCCTGCGACGGAACCGGGCCGGATTCGGAGAAGGTCATGCCCTGGGCAGCCGCCGGCGCATACTTCTTCATCCACTCCAGGTACTTCTCGATAGCGTAGACCGAGGCAGGGCCGTTGGTGTCGCCACCGCGAGCCACGCACGAGCCTACCGGCTGCGACTTCTCGTTCACCTTGATGCCCCATTCGTCGACCGGCAGGCCGTTCGGGATACCCTTGTCGCCGTTACCGGCCATGGACAGCCAGGCGTCGGTGAAGCGCCAGCCCAGCGACGGATCCTTCTTGCCGTAGTCCATATGGCCATAGACCTTCTTGCCGTCGATCTCGCGGCCGGTGAAGAACTCGGCGATGTCCTCATAGGCCGACCAATTGACCGGCACGCCGAGGTCGTAGCCATACTTGGCCTTGAAGTCCGCCTTGTTTTTCTCGTCGTTGAACCAGTCGTAGCGGAAGAAGTAGAGGTTCGCGAACTGCTGGTCGGGCAACTGGTAGAGATTGCCGTCCGGTGCCGTGGTGAATGACTTGCCGATGAAGTCGTCGATATCGAGGTTCGGGTTCGTCACGTCCTTGCCGGCGTTGGCCATCCAGTCGGTCAGGTTGCGAGCCTGCTGGTAGCGCCAGTGGGTGCCGATCAGGTCTGAGTCGTTGATATAGGCGTCGTAGATGTTTTCGCCTGACTGCATCTGCGTCTGCAGCTTTTCGACGACATCGCCCTCACCGATCAGGTCGTGGGTGATCTTGATGCCGGTGATGGCTGTGAAGGCCGGCGCAAGCACCTTGGACTCATATTCGTGCGTCGTGATCGTTTCGGACACGACCTTGATGTCCATGCCCTGGAATGGCTTGGCCGCGTCGATGAACCACTGCATCTCCGCTTCCTGGGCTGCGCGGTCGAGCGACGACATGTCGCCGATTTCCGCATCCAGGAAGGCCTTTGCCTCGTCCATTCCGGCATAGGCGTTGCCCGCCGCGACGAGCAGGACAAGCGCGGTAGTCGATGTTAGTAGATGCCTTCGCATTTGGTTTCCTCCACCAGGTTACTTTGCGATCGAGGCGGTCGCAGGCACGCGGCCGCCTCAACAGTTCCTCCCCCTAAACGTAGCGAAACACGCCGATTGCGTAGACTACGGAGAGAGCGAGAGCCCACCACAGGCTGGGGCCAACGAGACCCAGCCAGGCGAGATTGATGAATGCGGCGCCGAGAAGCGAGATGAAAAGGCGGTCGCCGCGGGTCGTTTCGAAGCGCAGTATGCCGACGCGGGGATTGCCGCCGGGGCTTGCGTATTCCCACACGGCCATGAGCGCGAGCAGCAGGAAGATCGTCAGAAAGAACAGCGCCGTCGGAAACGACCACGCCATCCAGCCGCCCGGAATCAGCGAGCCGAACCAGTCGATCTTGTCGTCCTTGACCGGCAGCTTCAGTGTCAGGAGCCACGCGCAAAGCGCATAGACGAGGACCACGGCCGCGAAAGGAACCTGCCAGCGACGTGTGCGAGCGACAGCCATTCCTAGACCCTCCCCAGGGCAAAGCCCTTGGCGATGTAGTTGCGGACGAACCAGATCACGAGCGCGCCGGGAATGATCGTAAGCACGCCTGCTGCGGCCAGAACGCCCCAGTCCATGCCCGAGGCGGAGACGGTACGCGTCATGATGGCCGAGATCGGCTTGGCCGCCGTCGTCGTCAGCGTCCGTGCGAGCAAGAGTTCCACCCACGAGAACATGAAGCAGAAGAAGGCGGCGACGCCGATGCCCGACGCGATCAGTGGCATGAATATCTTCACGAAGAAACGCGGGAACGAATAGCCGTCGATATAGGCCGTTTCGTCGATCTCCTTCGGCACGCCCGACATGAAGCCTTCGAGGATCCACACGGCGAGCGGCACGTTGAAGAGGCAGTGTGCCAGCGCCACCGCTATGTGCGTGTCGATCAGGCCGAAAGCGGAATAGAGCTGGAAGAATGGCAGCGCGAAGACCGCCGGCGGCGCCATCCGGTTCGTCAGAAGCCAGAAGAAGAGATGCTTGTCGCCGAGAAACCGGTATCGGGAGAACGCGTAGGCTGCCGGCAGCGCCACCGCAATTGCGATGGTCGTGTTCATGACCACATAGATGATCGAGTTGATGTAGCCCGAATACCAGGATGGGTCGGTGAAGATCACCATGTAGTTGCGGAAGGTAGGGTCCTGCGGCCAGAACGTGATCGGGCCGACAATCTCCTGGTTGGTCTTGAAGCTCATGTTGACCAGCCAGTAGATCGGCAGCATCAGGAATAGGATGTAGATCGTCGGCACCAGCCACCAGAAGCGCGATGGCTCGCCGCGCTTGCGCATGGCGCGGGCGATGGCTTCCGGCGACACGGTTGCGTCTTCTCTTGATGCCTGTGCATCGGTGCGGTTCGCAACAGCGGCGTTGTGCTTTGTGTCCGCCATGTCAGCTGTCCCGTCCGTAATTGGTCATCACGGTGTAGAACACCCACGACAGGAGCAGGACGATCAGGAAGTAGACGATCGACATCGCCGCCGCCGGTCCAAGGTCGAACTGGCCGATCGCCATCTTCACGAGATCGATCGACAGGAAGGTCGTGGAGTTGCCGGGGCCACCCCCGGTGACCACGAACGGTTCGGTATAGGTCATGAACGAGTCCATGAAGCGCAGGAGCACGGCGATCAGCAGCACGCGGTTCATCTTGGGCAACTGGATGTAGCGGAACACCGCCCAGCGTGACGCGCCGTCTATCTTTGCCGCCTGATAGTAGGCGTCGGGGATCGAGACGAGGCCGGCGTAGCAGAGCAGCACGACGAGGCTCGTCCAATGCCAGACGTCCATGAGGACGAGCGTGATCCACGCCGCGACGGGATCGCTGACATAGTTGTAGTTGATTCCCAGGGAATTCATCGTGTAGCCGAGCAGGCCGATGTCGATGCGGCCAAACACCTGCCAGATCGTGCCGACGACGTTCCACGGAATAAGCAGCGGAAGCGCCATCAGCACGAGGCAGACGGGTACGCCCCAGCCCTTGCGGGGCATGTTGAGAGCCACGAAAATGCCAAGCGGTATCTGGATGGCCAGGATAATCGCCGAGAATGCGAGGTTGCGGCCCATCGCCTCCCAGAAGCGGGTGGAAGCGAGGATGTCCTCATACCAGGCAGTACCAACCCAGAAGAAAACGTTATTGCCGAATGTGTCCTGCACCGAATAGTTGACGACTGTCATCAGCGGGATGACTGCCGAGAACGCCACCAGCACGAGCACCGGCAGCACCATGAACCACGCCTTGTTGTTCCACGGTTTGTCCATGCCCTAGCCTCCCAGCTCAACGCGCCAGGAATCGGCGTAGATGTTGATGCCTGCCGGATCGAAGGCGATCTTCGGCTCGGAAGGGATTTCTGCGTTCTCGCCGACGATCGCCGCGATCTCGTGACCGTCTACAGTTGCGCGCACGATCTTGTGCCGCCCGATATCCTCGACCTTTCTGATGGTTGCCGGAAAGCCTTCGGTGCCGATGCGGACATATTCCGGACGAATGCCGAGTTCGGCATCCACCGACGTTTCGCCGGCCAGCGCGCCGGGTAATTCGATCGTCTGGCTTCCGAGCCTTGCGCTGCGTCCGGAAACCGATACCGGCATGACGTTCATGCCGGGCGATCCGATGAAGTAGCCGACGAATGTGTGCCTGGGGCGCTCGAACAGTTCGGCAGGCGTCCCGATCTGGACGATCTCGCCCTCATACATCACCACGACCTGGTCGGCGAATGTCAGCGCCTCGGTCTGGTCGTGGGTGACATAGACCATCGTGTAGCCGAAGCGGCGGTGAAGCTGCTTCAGTTGCGAACGCAGCACCCACTTCATATGCGGGTCGATAACCGTCAGCGGTTCGTCGAACAGGATGGCGTTGACGTCGTGGCGCACCAGCCCGCGGCCCAGCGATATCTTCTGCTTCTGGTCGGCGGTCAGGCCGCGTGCGCGACGATCGGCCATGTCCGAAAGACCGGTCATCTCGAGCGTTTCGCGTACACGTCGGTCGACATCGGCCTCCGGCACCGAACGGTTGCGCAGCGGGAACGCCAGATTGTCGTAAACGGTCATGGTGTCGTAGATGACCGGAAACTGAAACACCTGCGCAATATTGCGCTCCTGGGTTGACAGGTTGGTCACGTCGCGGCCGTCGAAGCGAAGCTCGCCGTGAGACGGGTGCAGCAATCCAGATATGATGTTGAGCAGCGTTGTCTTGCCGCATCCAGATGGGCCGAGCAGCGCATAGGCGCCGCCGTCCTCGAAAATGTGGTTCACTTCCTTCAGCGCATAGTCCTTGGGCGAAGTCGGATTTGCGCCGTAGGCGTGACGGATATGGTTGCACTCGACCCGAGCCATCGCCTCCCCCTACGCCGCCAGCTTTTCACGCGAACCGACCGCGCGGCCGCTCGCATCGAACAACATGATGTGGCGAGTATCGAGAAAGACCTCGATCTCCTGATCCTGCTCGAACGAATGGATTCCATGGGCGAGCATCACCCAGCGCACGTCCGCGAAGTCCAGATGGATGAAGCTCTCCGAGCCCGTGATTTCGCTTGCCGTGACCTTCGCACGGATCGGGACAGAGTGGGGTCCCGATCCCGATAAAGAAAGATGGTGGGGCTGAAAGCCGATCGTGTACTCACCGTCGGCAATACCGGCGAGGTCGTCCGGTACAGGGAGGTTCACCCCACCATCAAGCAGCAGGCTCGATCCGGCTTTCCTGAGCACGATCGTGTTCAACGGCGGATCGGCGAATGTTTTTGCGGTCACAAGGTCGTCCGGCCGGCGGAACACCTCGATCGTCGGGCCGAACTGGGTCACCCTGCCTTCCGACAGCGTGGCCGTGTTTCCGGCCAGCAGAAGCGCTTCATGCGGCTCAGTCGTCGCATAGACGAAGATCGTCCCGGCAGCCGCGAAGATCTTCGGCAACTCTTCGCGAAGTTCCTCGCGCAGTTTGTAGTCGAGATTGGCAAGTGGTTCATCGAGAAGAACCAGCGAGGCGTTCTTGACGATCGCCCTTGCAAGCGCGGTTCGCTGTTGCTGTCCACCGGACAGGTTGAGCGGCGTCCGGTCGAGATAGGGCGTAAGCCGCAACAGTTCGGCTGCGCGACGAACCTCCCGGTCGATGGTCGCGGCGTCAGCCCGCGCCACGCGCAGCGGAGATGCGATGTTCTCATACACGGTCATGGCCGGGTAGTTGATGAACTGCTGGTAGACCATCGCGACGTTGCGCTTGCGCACCGGAACGCCGGTCACATCGACGCCATCGAACCAGACAGAGCCTTCCGTAGGTTCGTCCAGTCCGGCCATCAGGCGCATGAGGCTGGTCTTGCCCGACAGCGTCGGCCCCAGAAGTACGTTCAGGGAGCCGTGGCGAAGCACCAGCGACACGTCGCGGATGTGATCCACGGCGCCGACCGTCTTCGTCACGTTACGCAGTTCGAGCATTTCGCCTCCTCCCAGGCTGACACTCAGGTCAAGCTTCTATTCCGCAGCGGCATTTTGCAAGCCGCGGCCGTTTTCCTTCATGAACCTGTCAAGATCGCCCGCCTCCTGCGGAGTCAGGACAAGTCCTCGTTTAGTCCTGCGCCAGAGCACGTCTTCAGCGGTTACAGCCCATTCCTGGTCTATCAGGTACCGGACTTCCTTCTCGTAGAGATCGGCCCCGAAATTGCGTCCGAGCTGATCGATCGCGGTGGAAGAGCCGAGAACCTTTCTGGCGCGTGTGCCGTAGAGCCTCGTCAGGCGACGGGCGAAGCGCTCATCGAGGAACGGATAGTCGTCCCGCAAGCGCCTGACCTGTGCGTCGAACCCGGTCGCCGGGAAATCTCCGCCCGGCAAAGGCGCTTCGGCCGTCCAGGACTTCCCCTTGACGCCAAGCGCGTGCCCGATCTTCTCCAGCATGTGCTCCGAGAGCCGGCGATACGTCGTTATCTTCCCGCCGAAGATGTCGATCAGCGGAGCCTGCCCCTGCGGATGATCGACCTTCAGCACGTAGTCGCGCGTCGCTTCCTGCGCCTTGGACGCGCCGTCGTCATAGAGCGGTCGCACGCCCGAATAGGTCCATACGATGTCGGCGGGCGTCACCGGTTCGGCGAAATACTCGCTGGCCGCGTCGCAGAGGTAGTTGATCTCCTCCTCGCTGATCCTCACCTCGTGGGGATCGCCCGGATAGTCGCGATCCGTGGTGCCAATCAGCGTGAAGTCTTCCTCGTAGGGTATGGCGAAGATGATGCGACCGTCTTCGTTCTGGAAGAAATAGGCGCGCGGATCTTCGAACTTCCTGCGAATGACGATGTGGCTGCCCTGAACGAGGCGCACATTGTGCACGTCATTCTGGCCGATCGTCTCCGCCAGGACATGGTCGACCCAAGGTCCGGCCGCATTGACGAGCAACCTCGCCCGGACCGTCTCCAATTCCCCGCTTCGCTCGTCCAGCACGTCGATCGACCAGTGATCCGCATCGCGCCGCGCTGTCGTCACTTTCGCATGGGTGCGGATGGTGGCCCCACGATCCGCGGCGTCACGCGCATTGAGCGCCACCAATCGCGCGTCGTTTACCCAGCCGTCGGAATATTCGAATGCGCGGGCGAAGTTGGGCTTGAGCGGTTTGCCGGCTGGATCGTTGCGCATGTCGAGCGTGCGCGTGGCGGGCAGCAGCTTGCGACCGCCGATATGGTCGTACAGGAACAGCCCGAGCCGAACCATCCAGGCCGGTCGTGGCCCGCCCTTCGTAAACGGCAGGACGAAGCGGAGCGGCCAGATGATGTGCGGCGCATTGCGCCAGAGCACTTCGCGCTCCATCAGCGATTCACGCACCAGCCGGAATTCGTAATATTCGAGGTAGCGAAGCCCGCCATGAATGAGCTTGGTGGAAGCGGACGAAGTGCCGCTGGCGAGATCGTTCATTTCAGCGAGGTAGACCGAATAGCCACGCCCGGCGGCGTCGCGGGCGATGCCGCAGCCGTTTATTCCGCCGCCGATGACAAAGACGTCATGGATGGGGGGCGTGTCCAAGCTTCCTCCTCGCTTCCGCACTGCACCATTGTGGTATCTACGCGAAAGCGTTTTGGAATTATTTCGAAATAATAACGAATGTCAAACGAAATAGCGCGAGATCACATCATTGCGATGTTTCGATCAGTTCAACTTCGGCATCGCGGCATATATCCCGGATGGGCGCGATCTCGCAGCGGTCGGTTATGAAGGTGTCCACCTGGCTCAGATGACCGATCCGCACAGGGGCCGTTCGCTCGAACTTGGTCGCGTCGGCGACGAGGATCACGTGCCGCGCATTGGCAATGATCGCTTGCGCGACCTTCACCTCGCGAAAGTCGAAATCGAGAAGCGCGCCGTCATGGTCGATCGCGGAGGCGCCGATAACGGCGTAGTCGACCTTGAACTGCTTGATGAAGTCTACGGCAGCCTCTCCGACGACGCCGCCGTCCGAGCCGCGAACGACACCGCCGGCGATAACCACCTCGATCGACGGATATACCCGCATCCTGTTGGCAACATTGATGTTATTGGTGATCACCATGAGCCCGTCATGGTCGAGCAGCGCCTTGCTCACCGCTTCCGTCGTGGTGCCGATATTGATGAAGAGCGAGGCGTGGTCGGGAATGAGCCTTGCGGCTGCGTGCCCGATGGCATCCTTTTCGTCGGCTGCGATCTTGCGTCTGGCCTCATACTCCACATTCTCGATCCCGGACGGGAAAAGCGCCCCGCCGTGGATACGCGTGAGGAGCCGCTGCTCGCACAGGTCGTTGAGATCCTTGCGGATCGTCTGGGGTGTTACGGCGAAATGCTGCGCCAGTTCATCGACAAGGACGCGTCCGCGGTCCTTTGCCATCTGGATGATTTCGGTATGCCTTGGGGAAAGGAACATGGGACGCCTCCACTTTCGTTTCTAGCACAGGCGAGCATAAACGAAAGCGAATATCCGTCACTTTCCGGACGACCGAATTTTATCGCTAATCTTCCGTGGCTACCGCGTTGCGTCTGCCGTTATCCGCGCCGCGATCTCGGCGATAACGTCGAAGGCGGTGTCGACATCTGCCTCCGTCACCTCGAACTGGCCGGTCTGGAAACGGATCGCCAGGCGTCCGTCCACGCGGGTTTGCGTCAGGTAGATGCGGCCGTCGTCGTTGATGGCGTTGACCAGCGCCAGGTTGTGCTCGTCGGCGCGGGTTTCGTCGCACGGCTGGTGGCGAAACGAAAAGAGCGAGAGCATAGGCTCCGTGACGATCTCAAATCCGGGAACCTCAGCCAACCGCGACGCGAGGTTCTCGCTCCAGCGCACATGGTTCCGGATCATCTGGCGAAGCGCCTCCAGCCCATGCGCGCGCAGCAGGAACCAGAGTTTGAGCGCGCGGAAGCGGCGTCCGAGCGGCACGGTCCATTCGGAATAGTTGATGATCCCGTCCTTGCCGTGCGTCTTGAGGTATTCCGGGCGGATCGCAAGTGTCCGCACCAGAGATTCGGGATCTCTAATGAAGTGGATGGAGCAGTCGAACTGCGCGCCGAGCCACTTGTGCGGGTTGAAGACAACCGAGTCGGCGTACTCCACACCAAACCAGAAATGCCTGTATTCCGGGCAGATCATGGCGGAGCCCGCCCACGCGGCATCGACATGGACATATAGTCCGTTCCTGCGCGCTATATCGATGACCGCCGCAATATCGTCCGTCCCGCCCACGCTTGTGCCGCCGACGCTGGCGATCACGCCGGCCGGCATGAAGCCAGCGGTGCGATCCGCCTCGATTGCCTCTTCGAGTGCTGCCGGCACCATCGAACGCCAGCGGCCTCCCGTGGGTATCCGCACGAGGTTTTCCTCGCCGATGCCTGCCACCCAGATGGCGCGGTCTATGGAAGTGTGGACCTGGTCGGAACAGTAGATGCGAAGTCGCGGCTGGCCAGAAAGCCCTTCGCGATTGCCCGTCCATTGCAGCGCCCGTTCGCGCATGACCAGCACCGCCGAAAGGGTTGCCGACGATGCCGAGTCCTGGATCACGCCCGAGAAGTCCTCGGGCAGGCCCAGGGCCTGCCGCAGCCAGTCGATCACCTTCGTTTCGAGTTCCGTGGCGGCAGGCGATGTCTGCCAGAGCATGCATTGCGCGGCCATGGCGCTGACGAGATATTCCGCCACCACCGAAACCGGCGCCGCATTGGCCGGAAAATACGCAAAGAAGCGCGGATGCTGCCAATGGGTCATCCCCGGCACGATGTCGCGCTCGAAATCGGCGAATATGTCCTCCATGGGCTCCGGGGCTTCGGGTGCGGAAAGCGCGATACGCGATCCTGTCTCGCCGGGTTGCACCTTCGAGCGAACTGGCTTGTCGCGCAGGCTGGCCCGGTAGTCCACTCCCCAGTCGGCTGCACGTCGCGACCAGTCTCGGAACTCTTCGCTGTCCATATCCCCTCCCCGCCGAAGCTCGATCGCTACCAGCCTCTACCGGATAACCCCGTTGTCGGGAACGCCAGACGTTCAGTCTTCCGCAAAGTCCGGCAGCGCCTTGAAGGCCTGCTTGAGCGCGTTCGACCAGCCGTCCGAGACGGTGCGGTAGTAGGGATCGTCCTGCGCGATGCGTTTTCTCATCCCAACCTTGAAGCTGTCCGTCTCATAAAAGAGCAGGTCAAGCGGCAACCCGACGGAAAGGTTCGATTTCAGGGTGGAGTCAAACGAGACAAGTAGCAGTTTCACCGTCTCCGCGAAGCTCATGCCTTTGTCATAGGCCCTTACGATGATCGGTTTGCCGTACTTTGTCTCTCCGACCTGGAAGAAGGGCGTATCTTCGCTTGCTTCTATGAAGTTGCCTTCCGGATAGATCATGAAGAGCCGGGGTTCTGTGCCCCTGATCTGTCCGCCGAGAATGAATGAGGCGTTGAAATAGCTGTCTGCTTTCTGGCCGACGGGCGCGGAATTGGCGATGACCTCCTTGACCACGTTACCGACAAGCCGCGCCGTCTGGTACATGGACGGCATCTCCAGCAAGGTGGGAGCGCGGTCGCTGACGGCCTTCGTCCGTTCGTCGAGCATGCTGACGACGGATTGGGTGGTGGCGAGGTTCCCGGCCGACATCAGCACGATGACCCGCTCGCCGGGCTCTTCCCAGACGTGCATCTTGCGGAACGTGGAAATGGAGTCGATGCCCGCGTTGGTCCGCGTGTCCGACATGAACACGAGTCCCCGATCGATCTTCAATCCAACGCAATAGGTCATGGAATCAATTCTGGCTGCGGTAAGCGCGATTACTGCTCCACCGTGACCGATACGGCAAGCTGTTCTTCAGCCGGTCCCAGGCGTATCCCGGACACCGGCATGGCGTCGCGGTAGTCGCGTCCCACAGCCATGCGCACATAGCGCTCATCGGGCGAGATGCCGTTCGAGGGGTCGAATGCAACCCATCCCAGGCCCGGAACGTGCGCTTCAGCCCAGGCATGACCGGCTGCCTGGTCGATCGTCTCGTTAAGCATCAGGTAGCCGCTGATGTAGCGCGCCGGAAAGCCCAGCAGCCGCGCGGCAGCCGCAAAGATGTGCGCATGATCCTGGCACACGCCCGATGCCTGTTTCAGCGCCTGCTCTGCGGTGGTGCCAGGATGCGTGGCGCCGATAGTGTATGCCACCCGAACGCCGATCGTGGTCATCAGCTGGTGCAGCCTCTCCAGTTCGGACCCCTGCCCCACAGACATGGCGAGTTCACGGACGCCGTCTCCAGGTTCCGTCAGGTCGGTCTGCTGCTGAAAGAGCCAGAGAGGCGCAAATCCTTTGTGTTCGCCGAACACGCCGGCGGTGTCGAATGTTTCCACCTCGCCCCAGGCGTCAATCCCGATGACGGTGGCATCGCTCGCCACGCTGACCAGCCGCGTGTCGTTCTCGAAATGGTCGACGAAGCGGGCCTCTTCGCTGGCGCCTTCTACCTTGAGCGACCAGTTGTGAATGGTCTGTGTCCTGCCGCTGCGCGGCACCAGCCGCAGGCGCTGCAATGCATACTGCACCGGCGCGTCATAGCGGTATTCGGTCCGGTGCGAGATTTTAAGCCTCATGGCCGCCCCATCGCCTGTGCCGCTCAGTGGAAACGATAGCTGGCCGCGACCTCATCGCCGAGCCGGTTGTTGTCGCGGATGAAGTCCGTCAGGAATTCGTGCAGGCCCTCGTCGAATATCTGCTTGACGGAGCTGACTTTCAGCTTCGTCAGCGTGTTTTCGACGAGCGCGTGGCAAGGCAGCCTCTGGCCGTAGTCTTCCTCGCGAAAGCGCAGATGCTCGGCCAGGAACCGGTAGCAGAAGGTCAGCGAGCGCGGCATGCGCCCATTCAGGATGAGATAGTCGGCAATATTTGTCGGCTTGTACGCGGCGTCATAGACCCAGCGGTAGGAGCGGTGCGCCGACACGGAGCGCAGGATCGATTCCCATTGCGAATTGTCCAGTGTCGAGCCGACCCACGAAACCGACGGCAGCAACACGTAGTACTTCACGTCGAGGATGCGCGCCGTATTGTCGGCGCGCTCCACATATGTCCCGATCTGCGCGAAGTCGAAGATTTCGTTGCGCAGCATCGTGCCGTAGAAACAGCCCCTTATCAGCGCCGTCTCGCGCTTGATCGTGTCGAGCACGCTGGGCAGGTCGCGCTCGTCGATCGGGTTGGCGAGCACCCTTTTCAGCGACATCCACGCTTCGTTGATCGCTTCCCACGTTTCGCGCGTAAGGGCTGTGCGCACCATGCGTGCGTTGAAGCGCGCGGTCTCCATGGATGACAGAGCACTCGATGGATTGGTCGTGTCGCGGATCAGGAAATCGGACACCGTCTCGGACGTGTACTCGCCATACTTTGCGGCGAAAGCAAAATCCACTCCGGCCGACAGCACGACCGACTTCCATTCTTCCTCGGCGCTTTGCGTTCTGGTCAGCGCCATGCGCAGGCCCGCATCGACGAGGCGCGCCATGTTTTCGGCCCGCTCGATGTAGCGGTTCATCCAGTAAAGACCGTTTGCGACGCGTCCGAGAAGCATTCTAGTCGTCCAGCACCCAGGTGTCTTTTGTTCCACCGCCCTGCGAGGAGTTCACCACCAGCGACCCCTGCTTGAGCGCGACGCGTGTCAGCCCGCCCGGCACGATCTGGATACGGTCCGAAACCAGCACGAACGGCCGAAGGTCGACATGGCGCGGCGACAGGCCCGCTTCTGTCATGATGGGGCAGGTCGACAGCGAAAGCGTAGGCTGGGCGATGTAGTTGCTGGGCTTGGCCGCCAGCTTCTTGGAGAAGTCTTCGCGTTCCTTCTTCGTCGCCGTCGGGCCTACCAGCATCCCGTATCCGCCCGAACCGTGAACTTCCTTTACCACCAGGTCTTTTAGGTTCTCCTGTACGTATTTCAGACTGTCCGGTTCCGAGCATCGCCAGGTCTGGATGTTTTGCAGGATTGCCTTCCGACCCGTGTAGAATTCCACGATGTCGGGCATGTAGGAATAGATCGCCTTGTCGTCCGCGATGCCGGTTCCCGGCGCGTTGGCGATGGTTATGTTGCCGGCGCGGTAAACATCCATGATGCCGGGTACGCCGAGCGCCGAGTCCGGCCGGAACGTCAGCGGATCGAGAAAGGCGTCGTCCACCCGCCGGTAGAGCACGTCGATCTGCTTGTATCCCTCGGTGGTGCGCATCGCGACGTGACCGTCAACCACGCGCAGGTCGTGCCCCTCCACGAGTTCAACGCCCATCTGGTCGGCAAGGAAGGCATGTTCGAAATAGGCCGAGTTGTAGCTGCCGGGTGTCAGCACGGCGATGGTCGGCGTCCCGCGCAGGTTTTCGGGGCGCACGGCCGCAAGCGACTGGCGAAGCAACTGCGGATAGTTCTCGACCGGCCTCACCCGGATCTTCTGGAACAGCTCGGGAAAGAGCTGCATCATCGTTTCCCGGTTCTCCAGCATGTAGGAGACCCCGGAAGGTGTCCGAGCATTGTCCTCGAGGACGAAGAACTCGTTTTCGGCGGTCCGTACGATGTCGACGCCGATGATATGCGTGTAGACCCCTGCTGGGGGTCGCACCCCGATCATTTCGGGAAGGAAGGCTTCGTTTTCCGCGATGAGCCGCTTGGGCACGCGACCCGCACGCAAAATTTCCTGACGGTGATAGATGTCGTCGAGGAAGGCGTTCAGGGCCTGCACCCGTTGCTCTATGCCCTGGGTAAGGCGCCGCCATTCCGTTCCGGACAGGATACGCGGAACGATGTCGAACGGGATCAGGCGCTCGGCCGCCTCTTCCTCTCCGTAGACCGCGAACGTAATGCCCGTCTTTCGGAACACGCGTTCGGCGTCGCGCATCTTCTCGCTTAGTCTTGCCGGATCCTGCTGCTGCCACCAACGATCATAGGCAGCATATGATTGTCGAACGCCGGTGCTATCCGGCTGCATTTCATCGAACGCTACCAAGCGCATACTCCCCTGTGACACCATTTCAAAATGTCTCGCGCGGGAAAAGCAAGGGCAATCGCCGAAAAAGGCTAGGTTTTGATCATTTGTCGAAATTTGCTGAAAATGCAGGCACGGACCGCGTCAGGACAAGCGAAAACTGCACACTTGCCATGCAACTCGCCGGGCAGACGTTTTGCCAGGACAGAATTGCGGGGCGGAATCGCCAGGGAAGAGCGTTAAGCCGACATGTCATGAGACTGAACCAAACGAGCGCGCTGCGCGTATCACGTTTGAGACTGATTTCCGGATAGCTCCAGATCCGGCCCACAAAGGGGACTGACCATGAGCATAGCCCGTCCTGCACTGCTCGCATTTGTCGCCCTGCTCCCCTCTCTCGCTTTCGCCGGCGATACGGACGTGCGGGCCGCGCAGGGCACGGTTGAATCTCAGCTCAGGGCCTTCCAGTCCAACAACGGCGAGCTTGCCTATTCCTTCGCGGCTCCAAGCATCAAGCGGATGTTCCCGACCGTCGACATCTTCATGGGCATGGTCGACACAGCCTATCAGCCCGTCCGAAAGCCCCGGAGTTTTTCATTCGGCGAGGCTAAGGAACTGGGCAATGGCAGGATTGAACAGGATGTGCTGCTTACCGGCCCGGACGGTCTGGAATACGAGGCCGAGTATACGCTTGAGCTGCAGCCTGACGGAATCTACCGCATCACAAGCGTGAGGCTGAAGAAGTCGCAGGCCATAGGCGCCTAGAGCGCGGGCAGGTCGCCTCGCGCCCAGCCCTCGGAGATTTCTGCGGATCGCTCGGCAAATCTCCCCGCCTCGATCGCGTCACGGATATCGCGCATCAGCCGCTGATAGTAGGCGAGATTGTTCCAGGTCAGCAGCATCGCACCCAGCGCTTCCTGAGAGCGCACTAGGTGATGCAGATAGGCGCGTGAGTAGTCCCTAGCGGCGGGGCAATCGCTTTCTTCGTCGAGCGGGCGCGGGTCGTCGGCATGGCGCGCGTTGCGCAGGTTTATCTTGCCGCGCCGCGTGTATGCGAGGCCATGCCGCCCTGCCCTTGTCGGCATGACGCAGTCGAACATGTCGATGCCCCGCGCCACCGATTTCAGGATGTCGTCAGGCGTACCAACTCCCATCAGATAGCGCGGTTTTTCATCCGGAAGCTCGGGACAGGTGATGTCGAGCATCTCGAGCATCACCGCCTGCGGCTCGCCGACGGCAAGGCCGCCGACCGCATATCCTTTCAGATCCAGCGCCTTCAACGCCTGCGCCGACCGCACGCGCAGATTTGGGACATCGCCACCCTGCACGATGCCGAACATCGCCTTGCCCGGCTGGTTGCCGAATGCCGTCTTGCAGCGCTCTGCCCATCGCAGCGACAGCTCCATGGCGCGCTCGATCTCCTTCGGCTCGGCTGGCAGCGCCACGCATTCGTCGAGCTGCATCTGGATATCGGAATCGAGCAGCCCCTGTATCTCGATCGACCGTTCCGGGGACATGTCGTATGCCGCGCCATCGATATGCGAGCGGAAAGTCACGCCGTTCTCGGTCAGCTTCCTGAGCTGCGACAGCGACATCACCTGGAAGCCGCCGCTGTCGGTCAGGATCGGATGCGGCCAGCGTGCGAACTCATGCAGCCCGCCCAGCCGCGCCATCCGCTCCGCGCCCGGCCGAAGCATCAGATGGTAGGTGTTGCCGAGAATGATGTCGGAGCCAAGCTCGCGCACCTGATCGAGATACATTGCCTTGACAGTGCCAGCGGTGCCCACCGGCATGAATGCCGGCGTTCGCACGGTCCCGCGCGGCATCGACACCTCGCCGCGCCTGGCTTTCCCATCTGTTGCGAGAACCCGGAACGTGAAGGTTTCGCTCATGACTTTTCCGCCCGGGACAGCAGGCTGCCATCGCCATAGGAATAGAAGCGGTAGCCGCTTGAGATAGCGTGAGCATACGCCGCACGCATGCGCTCCAGTCCGGCAAACGCCGAAACCAGCATGAAAAGCGTGGAACGCGGGAGGTGGAAGTTGGTGACCAGCGCATCCACCACGCGAAAGCGATAGCCCGGCGTGATGAAGATGTCGGTGGCGCCTGACCATTCGGTCATCGTGCCGTCCTCGCGAGCGGCACTTTCGAGCAGGCGCAGCGACGTGGTGCCAACACAGACGATCCGGCGACCACTGGCCTTGGCGGTGTTGATTGCTTCGGCTGTCGTGGCAGAGACATGGCCGGTTTCGGCATGCATCTTGTGATCGTTCGTGTCGTCCGCCTTGACCGGCAGGAACGTGCCGGCCCCGACATGCAGCGTCACAAAATGCCGTTCCACGCCGCGCGCGTCCAGCGCCGAGAACAGCTCGGGCGTGAAATGCAGCCCGGCGGTGGGTGCCGCGACCGCGCCTTCCTCGCGCGCATAGATGGTCTGGTAGTCGGAGCGATCGCGCTCGTCCTCGGCCCGTTTGGAAGCGATGTAGGGCGGCAGCGGCACATGGCCGACCGCTTCGAGCGCCTCATCGAGGAAGGCCCCTGCCACGTCGAAGGCGAGCAGGACCTCGCCGCCTTCGCGCTTCTCGACCACGGTCGCATCCAGCTTCCCAAGAAAGCAGGAATTGCCGTCATGGCCGAAATGGATGCGGTCGCCGGCCGAGACGCGCTTGCCGGGTCGGGCAAAGGCGAGCCAGCGATCTGGAGCAGTGCGCATGTGCAGGGTGACGTCTACACGCGCGCTTGCGTCGCCGCGTACCCGCATGCCGGAAAGCTGCGCCGGGATCACCTTGGTGTCGTTGAAGATCAGCAGGTCGCCGGGGTCGAGCAGCGTCGGCAGGTTGCGCACGATCCTGTCTTCCAGCTCGCCTTCCGCGCGCACGACGAGGAGCCTGGCTGAATCGCGCGGGCTTGCGGGTCGCAGCGCAATGCGCTCTTCGGGAAGGTCGAAATCGAAAAGATCGACGCGCATCAACTCAGTCGCATCAGGATCGCGCCGGCAAGCACCAGAAGCGCGCCAGAAAGTCGTCCGATCGAGATTTCCCGCACGGCCATTCCAAGAAATCCGATGCGATCGAGTAACAACGCAGCGAGCAGCTGCCCGGCCACGAGAAACGCCATGACTACAGCCGCGCCGAGACGCGGGATCAGGATCGTGGTGATCGTCACATAGGAACCGCCAAGGATTCCGCCAGCGACGAACAGCCAGGGGGACGGCGCTTTGAGGTCTATCGACATGCCCTGGCTGCGCATGACGAACAGCGTGACGATGCCAAGCACCACCGCGCCGGACAGGAACGAGAAGGCAGCGGCCGCGACCGGCAGGCCAAGGCCGCGCGCCAGTTGCGCGTTGATCGGCGCCTGGGCGGCGAGGAGCGCACCGGCAAGCATGCCCAGCAAGGACCAGAAAACACCGATCATCGCGTTCGCGCCCTCAACCCGCCCGTCTTACTTGACGTCTGCGGCTACCTTCATCGAGACGATCTTGTCGGGATCCTGCACCGGTTCGCCGCGCTTGATCTTGTCGACATTCTCCATGCCTTCGATCACCTGGCCCCACACCGTATACTGGCGGTTCAGGAAGCCTGCGTCCTCGAAGCAGATGAAGAACTGAGAGTTTGCCGAGTTCGGGTTCTGGGCGCGCGCCATGGAAGCGGTGCCGCGTGCGTGGTTCATGTTGGAGAACTCGGCCTTCAGGTCCGGCTTGTCGGAACCGCCCATGCCTGCGCGGGCCGGGTTGAAGTCCTTGCCGTCCGTCTTGCCGAACTTCACGTCGCCGGTCTGCGCCATGAAGCCGTCGATCACGCGATGGAACACCACGCCGTCATATGCCCCTTCGCGGGCCAGTTCCTTGATGCGGGCAACGTGCCCTGGTGCAAGGTCAGGCAACATCTCGATGACGACCTTGCCCTTCGTCGTTTCGATTATGAGCGCGTTTTCGGGATCCTTGATCTCGGCCATTCTGGAAGTCCTTTCCTTGAAATTCTAGTTGTTGTCGGCCGCGACGCGCACCTTGATCATGCGGTCCGGGCTGGAGACGGAGCCGTTGTTGGCCTCGTCGCCTTTCTTGATCTTGTCGACGAGATCCATCCCGCTCTCCACCTGGCCGACCACGGTGTACTGGCCATTGAGGAAGCTCGCGTCGTCAAAGGTTATGAAGAACTGGGAGTTTGCAGAGTTCGGGTTCTGGGCGCGCGCCATGCCGACTGTTCCGCGCACGAAGGGCTCCTTGGAGAACTCAGCTGGCAGGTCGGGCTTGTCCGAGCTGCCCATGCCCGCCGCGCTGGCGTCAAAGCCGTCGTTCATGTCGCCGTACTGAACGTCGCCGGTCTGCGCCATGAAGCCGTCGATGACCCGGTGAAAGGCCACGTTGTCATAGGCGCCCTCGCGCGCCAGTTCCTTGATCCGTGCGACGTGCTGCGGCGCCAGGTCGGGGCGCAGCGCGATCGTCACGTCGCCGTCCTTCAGCGTTATGACGAGCGTGTCTTCGGGATCGGCCGCATAGGCAAACTGCGATGCAAGCAATGTCGCGGCCACGACGCACGCCGAAGCGAGCATTTTCAGCATTGGATTTCTCCTAGGATTTGAATTTGGACTTCAGCGGCGAGACAACCGCCTTCGGGACGAAGGGGCGGATGTCTCCACCCATCGACGCAATTTGGCGTACAAGTGTGGCGGTAATCGTTCGGACGGAAGGGCTGGCCGGCAGAAAAACCGTCTGCAATTCGGGCGCCATCGTCTCGTTCATGCCGGCCATCTGCATCTCGTAGTCGAGGTCGGTGCCGTCACGAAGACCGCGGATCATGATCGATGCATTGTGCTTTCTTGCCGCGTCGATCACCAGACCGTCGAAGGCAACCACCTTGATGCGACCGGCTTCCTTGCCGAATTCCTGCGCCGCGACCTTCTCGATCAGCGACACGCGCTCCTCAAAGCTGAAAAGCGGCGTTTTGCCGGGATGGACGCCGATGGCTGCGTAGATCGTGTCCGCGACCGCGAGCGCCGCCTTGAGCACATCAAGGTGCCCGTTGGTCAGCGGATCAAAGGAACCGGCATAGATGGCGTGGCGTCGTGTCATGCGCGTGCTTCTAGCGAGCGGCCGCGCCAAACGCAAATGGACATGAATACAAGATGAATCACCGGCTCAGCCATTATTTAAGGTGACCTGACTATACGCGAGTACAGTTACGGAACCGAACCCGGCCACAATACGTTTATGGGCAGGAGATTTCGCTATGATGATATTCATGCTTGCCGCCGCAATGACCATCGCCATGCTGATCGCAACTGCTTTTGCGCTCCATCAGGAAGCCGCGCGCGTCAGCCTCAGGACCAAGCGCGCCAATATGCGCGGATTCGGTGGCCGACACGCCTGACGCGTGCCGGTCCGGTTCGCTTGTCACTCCGTCTGCGCTCCGCCCTCTGGCGGTGACTGATCGGAAGCGGCCTCTTCGACGCTCTGGGTCTCGTCTTCTTCGCCTTCCGGCTCGGAAATTCTTTCGACGGACACGACTTTTTCGCCTTCGGCCGTGTTGAAGATGGTCACGCCCTTCGTGGCGCGGCTTGCGATGCGGATGCCGCCCACCGGCACGCGGATCACCGTTCCGCCGTCTGAAACGAGCATGATCTGGTCGTCACCGGCCACCGGGAATGCCGCGACAAGGGGGCCGATCTCTTCCACCTTGGAAAGGTCCGTCGCGCGAATGCCCTTTCCGCCACGGCCGATCACCCTGAAATCATAGGAAGACGAGCGCTTGCCGTAGCCATATTCGGTGACAGTGAGGACGAACTGCTCATGTGCCTTCAGGAACTCATAGCGCTCCTCTGACAGGTCTCGCTCCTCGCTCACTTCCTCATTGGTCAGCGCGATGTCTTCTTCGCCATCTTCGGCTGACGCAGCCTTGCGCTCGGCTGTTGCCCGCTTGAGAAACGCCGCGCGCTCCCATGGCTCGGCATCGACATGTTCGAGGATCGTCATGGAGATGGCGCGGTCATTGTCGCCCATCCTGATGCCGCGCACGCCCTGCGAGCCACGGCTCTGGAACACGCGCACATCACTCACGGGGAAGCGAACGCACAGACCCGAGCTTGCCGTCAGCAGCACGTCGTCATTCTCCGTGCAGACCTCGACGGCCAGGATGGCGTCGCCTTCTTCCTCGAACTTCATGGCGATCTTGCCGTTTCGCCTCACGTCGGCGAAATCGGAAAGCTTGTTGCGCCTGACGGTACCGCGCGTCGTCGCGAACATCACATCCAGCTTGTCCCATTCGGATTCCTCCGGCAGCGGAAGGATCGCCGTGATGCGGTCGCCTTCCTCCAGGGGCAGCATGTTGCGCAGGAACTTGCCGCGCGACTGGGGGCTGCCGATCGGAAGCCTCCAGACCTTCTCCTTGTAGGCTATGCCGCGCGAAGAGAAGAACAGGATCGGCGTATGGGTATTGGCGACAAACAGCCGGGTGAGGAAATCCTCGTTCTTGGTCGCCATGCCGGAGCGGCCTTTGCCGCCGCGTGCCTGCGCACGGTAGAGGGAAAGGGGGACCCTCTTGATGTAGCCCTCATGCGTGACGGTAACGACCATGTCCTCGCGCTGGATGAGGTCCTCGTCCTCCATGTCCGCGCCGCCATCGGTCAATTCGGTGCGCCGCGGCGTGCCGAATTCGTCACGCACTGCGGCTAGCTCGTCTTTCACGATCTGCTGGATGCGTGCGCGCGACGACAAGATATCGAGGAAGTCGCGGATTTCCTCGCCGATCTTGCCCAGTTCGTCGCCGATCTCGTCTCGGCCAAGCGCCGTCAGGCGCGAGAGCTGCAGGGCAAGGATCGCGCGCGCCTGTTCCTCGGATAGGTTATAGGTGCCGTCCTCGTTGATCCGGTGGCGCGGATCGTCGATCAGCAGGATGAGCGACTCCACGTCGCCCGCGGGCCAGCGCCGCGTCATCAGTTGCTCGCGTGCGGTCGCCGGGTCGGGCGCCTGCCGGATCAGCTTGATGACCTCGTCGATATTGGCAACCGCGATCGCCAGGCCGACGAGGATGTGAGCCCGCTCCCGCGCCTTGCGCAGCAGGTATTTGGTTCGCCGGCTGACCACCTCCTCGCGGAAGGTTACGAACGCCTTCAGCATGTCGATGAGGGTCATCACTTCCGGCTTGCCGCCGTTCAGTGCGACCACGTTGGCGCCGAACGATGTCTGCACCGGCGTGTAACGGTAGAGCTGGTTCAGTACGACGTCCGCCACCGCGTCACGCTTCAGCTCGACCACGACGCGATAGCCCTGCCGGTCGCTCTCGTCGCGAATGTCTGAGATGCCATCGATGCGCTTGTCGCGAACCAGTTCGGCCATCTTTTCGATCATCGTGGCCTTGTTCACCTGGAAGGGAACTTCGGTCACGACAATGGCTTCACGGTCGCCGCGCGCTTCTTCGACATGCACCTTGCCGCGCATGATGATCGAGCCACGGCCCGTCGAGTAGGCGTTGTAGATGCCCGAACGGCCCAGCACGATGCCGCCGGTCGGGAAATCGGGACCGGGAATGATTTCCATCAGGTCGGGCAGGTCGATCGCCGGATTGTCGATGATGGCGATTGCAGCGTTGCAGACTTCGATCAGGTTGTGCGGCGGAATGTTCGTCGCCATGCCGACCGCGATACCGCCCGCACCGTTGACGAGCAGGTTCGGGAACCGGGCCGGAAGCACCTTTGGTTCGCTGTCGGTGCCGTCATAATTGTCCTGGAAATCGACCGTGTCCTTGTCGATGTCCTCCAGAAGCTCGTGCGCGACCTTGGTGAGCCTCGCTTCCGTGTAGCGCATGGCCGCCGGCGGATCGCCGTCGATCGAGCCGAAATTGCCCTGCCCGTCGATAAGCGGCACGCGCAGCGACCAGTCCTGCGCCATGCGAACGAGTGCGTCGTATATGGAGGCGTCGCCATGCGGGTGATACTTACCCATCACGTCGGAGACCGGGCGCGCCGATTTCACATGCTTGCGGTTCCAGTGATAGCCGCTCTCATGCGAGGCATACATGATCCGGCGGTGGACCGGCTTCATGCCGTCGCGGACATCCGGGAGCGCACGCGACACGATCACGCTCATCGCGTAATCGAGATAGGAGCGCTGCATCTCCTCGATGATGGAAATCGGTTCGATGTCGGAAGGACCGCCCGGACCGCCTGCTGTTTTCTGGTCGTTCAAGATGTTTCACGCTATCTGGGAATCAGGTCTTCCTTATATAGGAAGCAAAGCCAATTCTCCAAACACACGGCGCAGTTTTCCAGAGTTCGTTTTTTCTAGTTATTTCAATTGGATAATCGGTTTTTACAACAAACTTGCGCGGCTGCCGAACCGGCCTGCCCAAGGGTAAGCCCCTGCCGCAGGCTCCTCGGCATCGATGATGACAGGCTGGCGCTATGCCTGCCGACACGATAGCCTCCATGTGAGGGGAAGCTGCAATGCCGGATTATGACAATCTTTTCAGTGCCTTCCTGACCATCCTGGTGACCCTAGATCCGCCAGGACTGGCGCCCTTGTTCCTGGCGCTGACAGCCGGGATGAACCGCAGCCAGCGCTATCAGGTGGCAGGGCGCGCCTCGCTGATCGCCTTCGCGATCCTTGCACTGTTCGCGTTTGCAGGCTCCGACATCCTGTCGGTGTTCGGCATCACGCTACCGGCCTTCCGGGTCGCAGGTGGTCTGCTGCTTTTCTACATCGCGTTCGAGATGATCTTCGAGAAACGACAGGACCGGAAGGAAAAGACGGCCGACGTCGCGATCACGAAGGACCTCATCCATAACATCGCCGCTTTTCCGCTCGCCCTCCCGCTCATAGCCGGGCCCGGAGCCATATCGGCCACGGTTCTCCTGTCCGGCACGCATCAGGATCCGGTCGGTCGCACCGCGCTGGTCGGAATCATCGCGATCTGCCTCGTACTGACCTATATCGTCCTGGTGCTTTCGGAGCGGGTCGATCGCGTTCTCGGCGAGACTGGACGGTCGATCCTGACCCGTCTGCTGGGCGTCTTGCTGGCGGCGCTGGCGGTTCAGTTCGTTGCGGACGGCATAAAGGCGCTGATGTCGGCCTGACCGCTCCGCTGCAACGCTTCACCGTACCCGTCAGGCCGAAGTGTCGATCACCTTGAAATCATGCGTGACCGTTGCGGTCTTCGCCAGCATGGCGGTTGCCGAGCAATATTTCTCGATCGAGAGATCAATTGCGCGCTTGACCTTGGCTTCCGACAGTGCCCGGCCCTTCACGATGAAGTGCATGTGGATGCGCGTAAACACCTTGGGATCCGTTTCAGCGCGGTCGGCATCCATCTCGACCACGCAGTCCTCGACCGCCTCGCGCCCCTTCTCGAGGATATTAACGACATCGTAGCTGGAGCAGCCGCCCGCGCCGATGAGGACAAGCTCCATTGGACTCGGGCCCGGCTTGGGGATCGTTCCATCCGGGCCGGACGCCGTTCCGAAAACGATCTTGTGACCGGACTCGGTGGACCCGACAAATGTACGTCCCTCAACCCATTTTATCCTAGCTTTCAAGGACTTGCACTCTGATCTTCGTGTTGCGGTTTATCCCGATGCTTTGGATCAGAACGGGATTTCGTCGTCCAGTTCCCGGGATGTGCCGCCGCCGCTGCGACCGCCCCCGCCTCCGCCGCCACGGCCGTAGCCCTCGTTGGGGCTGGACTGGCCGAAATCCGAGCCGCGGCTACCGCCACCGCCGCCGGAATACCCCACCTGCCCGCCTTCGCCCTGACCGCGGGCATCGAGCATCTGCAATTCACCGCGGAACTTCTGCAGCACGATCTCGGTCGTGTAGCGATCCTGCCCGCTCTGGTCCTGCCACTTGCGGGTCTGAAGCTGGCCTTCGATATAGACCTTCATTCCCTTTTTCAGATACTGCTCGGCCACCTTCGCCAGGTTGTCGTTGAAGATGACGACCTGGTGCCATTGGGTGTTTTCCTTGCGTTCGCCGGTGTTCTTGTCGCGCCAGGATTCCGAGGTCGCGATGCGCAGGTTGACGACCGGATCACCGGAATTGAGGCGGCGGATTTCGGGATCGGCCCCGAGATTGCCTACCAGAATGACCTTGTTGACGCTTCCGGCCATCACATGTCTCCTTCGCTTGTCCTAAACCAGCCCTGCTCTACACCAATTAAAGTGCGACGGCGGGATAAGGTCGCCCGAACGCCCGCTATCCACAACCAATATGTTCCTATTTTGTTCTAGTTGGCCCAGGTGCCGGAGTCAATTGGCCTGCAAGCAATCGTGACTGGCCCGGCCCTCACGGTCGGGTTATGGAGCGGAAATGAAGCGCCCGATCCTTTGTCTCATCGCCACCTGGCTGGTCGTGCCCGCCTTCGCCGAAGACCTCCCCGGCGTGACCAAGCCAAAGCAGATCGTGCAGCCGGTCCCTGAACCCGTTGACCAGAAGTCCGGCGAGGACACGCAGGCCTTGCGCGTCGGCGACTGGGATGTGAATATTTCTGGAAGTGTCATCGTTGACGTGGGCGTCGGAGGGTCAAGGCAGCCGCCACGCTGACGGGCTCGCCTGCTGACGCGACTCTTGTTCAGAATTGGCAAAAAGGGCGACCCCGCTCCTGTCAGGGAGACGGGGTCTTGTTTTACCGGCTTCTAGCCGCTTGCCGGGACTTTATGACCGGCCTTGTTCGGATGCTACGCGGCAATCGCCGACGATCCGACTGAATGGTCTCTGATTTTTTGTGGGAAGCAGGTTTCGTCCTGCCCGGCCCCGGTCTCTAGCGGAGCCGCTTGGTACTGTCCGGTGGAGTCATTCCTTCCTCCTTCGTCAGTTTCCTTCAGCCTCTCCGGGAACCTGTCCGCCCGTTTGCGGCGTCTCGCAAACTGCCCTTATGGCGGCGGATGATGTCCTGTAGACATCGGGTGCCTTGAGGCATGACCGAATCTGTACCTTCATGGCCCCTGCGTCAACCGCCAAGGTTCCGTTGCAAAGAAATGTGATCGCTGCCGTTTTGAACGCCCGGCAGGCGGCAGTCGATGCTGGACAAATTTTGCGCGCTGTCGCAGCGTTGAGGAGAAATACGAACTGGAGTGCCATGCCCGCGATGCTTCGCCTCACCGCCATATTGATGACCGCATTGTGCATGCTGAGCCTCACGGCAGGCGCCCGGGCTGCCACTTTCGGCTCGAACCACGCCGTCGTGATCGGTGTCGATGAATATGGCGGACGATGGCCATCGTTGCGCTATGCCGTCGCGGACGCCCGGCGCGTGGCGCATTTTCTTGAAGCGCAGGGGTACAGCGTGACATTGCTTCTCGATGCAGAGGCGACGCGTGAATCGATCCTTGGCGCTTTCCGGGAAGCTGCGACAAACCTCGGCCAGGATGACCGTTTTCTTTTCTATTTTGGCGGTCACGGCCATACCGACCGGCTGGTCGGCACGGAGCAGGGATATCTCGTTCCGTCCGGGGCAACGGGCATTGGCGGAATGATTGCGATGGAAGAGATCCGCAACCTTTCCGGTTTGATGAACAATGTCCGCCACCAGCTCTTCGTGCTGAACTCCTGTTATGGCGGCACGATCGGCACGCTTCGCGGCGCCGTGTCGCTGGTCCGCAAGGAGCGTCCCGATTATCTGGAGCAGATTTCGCAGCGCCCTGCCCGGCAGTTCATGGCGGCTGGCGGCCCCGACCAGCAGGTGCTCGACGGCGGGCCCGGGGGCTTGAGCTGGTTCACGCACTATTTCCTCGAAGCCGTGGAGGACGGTGGCGCGGACCTCGATGGCGACGGCATAGTTACCTTTCCCGAGATGCAGGCCTACCTCCTGCCGCGCGCCAGCAATGGCACGCAGACGCCGACATCGGGCGCACTCCCGGGCCACGCGTTCGGCGAATACATGTTTGACGTGGCGGCGGCGAAATCGGCGCAACCCCTGGAAGAGTTCAGCGTCGCCGGGGTCGAGTCTGCGCAGGCATCAACAGCCGAAAGCCCCCAGTTGCGCAACATCGCGATGGATTTCGATGCGATGCAGCAGCCGATCCACGCGCTCTATGCCGCTTGGGAAGAACTGGACCTCGATGCATATGCGGCGCAGTGGTCGGCCAGCGCCGTGCAGCATGTCGGTGGCAAGAAGCGCGGCTTTGCCGACATCATCGCCCGGCGCGCCAAGCTCTTTCCGCGATTGGCGCGCGTTGAGGTCGAACGTTACCAGGTCTGGTATCGCGGCTTCGATGAAGGCGTCGCCTCGTTCGACGCGTCATACGACATGGCCTTCTATTTCAAGAACGGCAAGGTGCTTCGCGAAAGTGAACGCGAGACCTATTCGACGCGCAAGGTCGAAGGCCGCTGGCTCATTGTCGAAAACCGGGACTACCTCCGCTAGCCGGGCTGTGGAAAAGCCGTCGCCTGCGCCCATTCAGTGTCAGGAGGCTGTTCGACCTTTGTTCTTTTCGCTTGCCGGACCTCTATCCGGAGGCTAGACCGTCTGCGGGGAAGGAAGCGGCTCTCGACGTAGCGGCAAAAACACCTAAATAGGGGCTTGGCCGGCCAGTACCCTGCCATCCCGATATCGATTACAGACGAGGCTGCGGACCGGTCATGGCCGACCACAAGTACCTTTCCATTCGCGGTGCGCGCGAACACAACCTGAAGAATGTCGACCTCGATCTCCCCCGGGATTCGCTGATCGTCATGACCGGCCTGTCCGGGTCCGGCAAATCGTCGCTCGCCTTCGACACGATCTATGCCGAGGGCCAGCGTCGCTATGTCGAGAGCCTGTCGGCCTATGCGCGCCAGTTCCTCGAGATGATGCAGAAGCCGGACGTCGACCAGATCGACGGCCTGTCGCCGGCCATCTCGATCGAGCAGAAGACGACGTCGCGCAATCCGCGTTCCACGGTCGGCACCGTCACCGAGATCTACGACTACATGCGCCTGCTCTTCGCGCGCGCTGGCGTCCCGTATTCGCCGGCCACCGGCCTGCCGATCGAGAGCCAGACGGTCAGCCAGATGGTGGACCGCGTGCTGGCGCTCGACGAGGGTACGCGCCTCTTCATCCTCGCGCCCATCGTGCGCGGCAGGAAGGGCGAGTATCGCAAGGAGCTTGCCGAGCTGCAGAAGAAGGGCTTCCAACGCGTCAAGGTCGACGGTACGTTCTACGAGATCGCCGACGTGCCGGCCCTGGACAAGAAATACAAGCACGACATCGACGTGGTGGTGGACCGTATCGTGGTGCGCGGCGACCTCGCCACGCGCCTTGCGGATTCGATGGAAACCGCGCTCAAGCTGGCCGAAGGTATCGCGGTGGCGGAGTTCGCCGACAAGCCGCTCGACGACAGCCTCACCGGCGCGGACGCGGTAAACAAGAGCGCGAACGAAACGCACGAACGTATTCTTTTTTCGGAGAAATTCGCCTGTCCCGTCTCAGGCTTCACGATCCCCGAGATCGAGCCGCGCCTGTTCTCGTTCAACAACCCTTTCGGCGCGTGCCCCACCTGCGACGGGCTTGGCAGCCAGAATGCCATAGACCCCACGCTCGTCGTGCCGGACGAGAACGTCTCGCTGCGCGACGGCGCGGTCGCGCCCTGGGCCAAGTCGTCCTCGCCCTACTACGCGCAGACGCTGGAGGCGCTCGGCAAGGTCTACGGCTTCAAGCTGGGTGACCGTTTTTCCGACCTCAAGAAGGAGGCGCAGAACGCCATCCTTCAGGGCACGGGCTCGAAGGAGATCACCTTCGCCTATGACGACGGGCTGCGTTCCTACAAGACCACCAAGACTTTCGAGGGCGTGATCCCGAACCTCGAGCGGCGCTGGAAGGAAACCGAATCCGCCTGGATGCGCGAGGAGATCGAGCGCTTCATGTCGGCCACCCCCTGCCCGGCCTGCAACGGCTACCGGCTCAAGCCCGAGGCGCTGGCCGTCAAGATCGCCGGCAAGCACATTGGCGAAGTCTCGGCCATGTCCATTCGCAAAGCCGACCAGTGGTTCACCGACCTGCCCGGCCATCTCACGGCCAAGCAGAACGAGATCGCGGTGCGCATCCTCAAGGAGATTCGCGAGCGCCTGCGCTTCCTCAACGATGTCGGCCTCGACTACCTCACCATGTCGCGCAATTCCGGCACGCTGTCGGGCGGCGAGAGCCAGCGCATCCGGCTGGCCTCGCAGATCGGCTCCGGCCTCACCGGTGTGCTCTACGTTCTGGACGAGCCGTCCATCGGCCTGCACCAGCGCGACAACACGCGCCTGCTCGACACGCTGAAGCACCTGCGCGACCTCGGCAACACCGTCATCGTCGTGGAGCATGACGAGGACGCCATCCTCACGGCAGACTATGTCGTCGACATCGGCCCCGCCGCCGGCATCCATGGCGGCCAGATCATCGCCCAGGGGTCGCCGCGCGACATCATGGCGAACCCGAATTCGATCACCGGCAAGTATCTGTCGGGCGAGTTGGAGGTCGCGACGCCGTCGGCCCGCCGCCAGGCGAAGAAGAACAAGCGCATCAAGGTCGTCGGCGCGCGCGGCAACAACCTGAAGAGCGTCACGGCCGAAATCCCGCTCGGCGTCTTCACCGCCGTCACCGGCGTGTCGGGCGGCGGCAAGTCCACATTCCTCATCGAGACGCTTTTCAAGGCCGCCTCCCGGCGGATCATGGGATCGCGGGAGCACCCCGCCGAGCACGACCGCATCGAGGGGCTGGAATTCCTCGACAAGGTCATCGACATCGACCAGAGCCCCATCGGCCGCACGCCGCGCTCCAACCCCGCGACCTACACCGGCGCCTTCACGCCGATCCGCGACTGGTTCGCCAACCTGCCGGAGGCCAAGGCGCGCGGCTACCAGCCCGGCCGGTTCTCCTTCAACGTCAAGGGCGGCCGCTGCGAGGCCTGCCAGGGCGACGGCGTCATCAAGATCGAGATGCACTTCCTGCCCGACGTCTACGTCACCTGCGACGTCTGTCACGGCAAGCGCTACAACCGCGAGACGCTGGACGTTCATTTCAAGGGCAAGTCTATCGCAGACGTGCTGGACATGACGGTGGAGGAAGGCGTCGACTTCTTCTCGGCGGTGCCGGCGGTGCGCGACAAGCTGCAGACGCTGAAGGATGTCGGCCTCGGCTACATCCATATCGGCCAGCAGGCCAACACGCTTTCGGGCGGCGAGGCGCAGAGGATAAAACTCGCCAAGGAGCTGTCCCGAAAGGCAACGGGCAAGACGCTCTACATCCTCGACGAGCCGACCACCGGCCTGCACTTCCACGACGTGGCCAAGCTGCTCGAAGTGCTGCACGAGCTGGTCGACCAGGGCAACACGGTCGTCGTCATCGAGCACAATCTTGAAGTCATTAAGACTGCCGACTGGGTGCTCGACCTCGGCCCTGAGGGCGGCGATGGCGGCGGCGAACTCGTGGCCTCAGGCACGCCTGAAGACATCGCAGCGGAGAAGCGCAGCTATACGGGGCAGTTCCTCAAGGAGTTGCTGGGCCGGCGGCCGGGCAAGAAGGCGCAGGCGGCGGAGTAGGATGCCAAGCTGGTGTGCAACGCGTGGAAAATTTAGTTGATCGACTAAGAGACCTTCAAGCTGAGGCTATTCAATTAGCTGGCACAGATTTTCCGTTTGATCTCCACGCTGCAAGAAAAATCTATGAGGAGCGCATCCAACAGTTGGAACACTCCAAGGAAAACTTGGTTGGCGCAAAGCAATTGTTGTTCTCGAGGAGGAATGCGAGGAGTTCTCCAATATAGCTGGCCTAGGGCAAATTCGCTACCCGAAGGGAAACATAGGCGCTGCATTCGAAGACATCAGGTCAGTTTTGGAGCGCGAAGGACTTCTGCGCTCCAGTTAGCCTTAAGCACAATCGGTAGCCTCCATCGCCAGAAACTCCCGATAAAATCATGCAGCTAGCGAAACGGTTGGACTTGTCCAACCCACTTGGCCGCCAGACGATGCGAATAGACTCCTTGGTATCCGCAAAGCTTGAGCAACATTACCTCGATGTACCATTGCGCAAGTTTCGACGCCTCTGGAACCGCCGAAGGAATTTTCCTCGGTAAGAGGCGTTTTGGATGCACCAGCTCATTGCGAAGTCTTGTTATGGCTTCTGGTCCGTCCGAGAACGCGCCCTGCCTGTGCCACAGCCGCATTGTTTTGCAGAAAGCAGGAATTTCCACACGGATTTTCAAGTGTTGGCAGGCCGCTCTAATTCTCTCTGCGGCGTTCGCCTTCCTTGGAAGTGTAACTCCAGCCTTACTGAGGACCGACATAGACAAACCTTCGAGAGCGGCCTGAGAGAGTATTAGTCCGCCATCGACGCCAGGTCCTTCGCCCGCACGATTGCTTCGTAGATACCAATGAAGGGCCGCGTATCCTGCCTTTGCCAGAAGCGGATCATGCATCAGCCTCACAAATCCAGGAAAAGCGGCACAGAGAGTCTCCCCGTGGTGAATATCAAACCAGCTTCGGCAGACCTGCCATGGGGTTGCTATGCGTTGGCTCCAGTCTTCGTACAACTCATTGCCGTTTCGGTCATAACCGACGGTGCCAAACACAGATGTCCACGAGCCGCGCGCGAACGATAGGAACCGCTGTAAATCGTGAATTATCATTTCCAGTTGTTTGCATGTGAACACCCTGCGGTCCGCTCGGATTATACGAGCGACGTGGGTGATTGCGTTACCGCCTTTGCTTTTGAGTTGCTCAACAATCGCGTGTGTTGAAGGAAGCGCCTGAAGTTCGATGTCCCAATCTGAGTTCCGAAAGACAACGCGTCCTAGCCGTCGATTTGCATGCTGAAAGTCACTCGTGCTACCGCCAAGGCAGTAAAACTCGGGAAAGTTGAGGATGTGAACTATTGCTGATGACAGCCGAACTCGACCATCGCGAACTTGCGTGAATGCCGATCCGTTGACCAACAGCCACACCTTTCCGCCGTGGCCACTGATTTGTGATTTGGTCGCGATGACAGGGATAACCTGACCGCGGGCGCCGAACTTCATCTTGAGGTCGGGATCATCGGCGATTGTGTATCCATCGAAGGTCGTGTCGACCTCCACGACTACCCGCTCTTTGTCGGTCAACTCAAGACGAGCTTTACCAAAACTCGTAACAGTTGCCCTACTCGTTCGAAGCTCAACAGGTGCAGTCCCCAAATCAATCGCAGTGTTAGCGGTCGCCGCCACATACTTAGGAATAATGCGTGGGACATTTGCTGGTACCTTGTTCATCATCCCCACAGCACCTCCGCTCCCATCCCCCTCCAACCCCTCGTCCATCGACACCAGCGCCAGCCCCTCCACCATCGCCTGCGCCACGAGCATCCGGTCGAATGAGTGACGATGCTCCCTTGCAAGCCCTCCCGCCCCCATCGCGTGCGCGGCCGAAAGCGGCAGTAGGTCGAACCCTTGCGCCGCTCCCGTCCCCCTACTTCACATCGACAGCCATGAAGGTGAATGGCTCAGCCGGCACAAACTCCTTCGCGACGTTTCCGGCGTGGACCGCGCCGCCGGCCACCGTCAGCTTCTTCACGGGCGTGCCCTCCGAAAATTCTAGGTCGGCAAGGGGCACCCAGAAGGTGTTGGGGCTGGTCGCGCTGTCGAAGAAGTAGACCTTGTTCTTCTGGTCCGCGACCGTGCGCCAGATCGTTGAGGAGATGTTCGGTGCGCCGGGCGTGGTGATGCCGAGCGGGACCGAAACGGAGCGCATGACGCTCAGCACGCTCGCGGCGGCCTGGTTCTGGTAGCTCTGGTCCGGCACGGCCTTGATGTAGCCCGGCGCGACGTCGGTCGGGATCGCCTCTATGAGAAAGGACGCCCGGGCGAAGCGGTCGGCCGCGCGATTGGTGCCCGGCATGAAGGTCAGGCCGCCGATTTCCTTCCAGTAGGCGTTCAGCGCGAGCTGCTGATCGTAGGTCGGCGAATTGGTGAGGACGCGATACTCCTTGCCGTGGTGGATGACGAGCTTTCCGGCGATATATTCGAAGATCGCGGAATCGCCGCTGGCGTCCGAGATGGCGAGGTGCAGTTGCGCCGTCTTGCCGTTGGGAAGTTCGGCGGTGACGACGCGGAACGGTTCCTTTTCGAGTTCAGCGACCGCCTCGCCGACAGTTGCGAAATTGTCGAGCACATACTGGGCCCACAGCGCCATCGACAAAGCGGGTTTTCCCTCCGTCGTGCCGTAGTCGGACTCGGCGAGGAACAGGAGATTTGCGACAAGGCCCTTCTCGTTCATGCCGTCGGCCGAACCGAGTTCATATCCGGAAGCGACGACGCTGCCATATTTCGCGGTCCATTTTGGCGTGTTCGCGCCGGCGGCGCCGTCGCGCTCGACCCCGCGCGGGAACGCCCAGAGGTTGGTGTGCATGTCTTCCGCCCAGTCCATCGACCGGCCGGTAATCACCGTGTCTGCCGTTCCCATGTAGACGGCGCGGGTGCATGCGGCCGCTGGCGAGAGGCTCGTCGCTGCGAGTGCTGCCGCGCAAGTGATGGTCGAAAGCATGGAAAAAATGCGTGTCACGGGATCCCTCCTGGGCTGAACAACTGCAGCCGACAAGCTGCGTGGCAGGAATCCGGATGCTTGTCTATACTGGGAGTGATCTGCCCCCGAAATTGAGCCGAGAGAAAAATACAGTAGATATTTAGCCGATCCTGATTGAACCGGCCGGAATTTCTCAGAGCTGAGACCTCAGCCAGCTCGCCAGCCAGTCCGTCACCTTTTCGCGCAGCGGCCGCGCCTGCCATTCCTGCAGCGTGATCTCGCGGGAACGGCGCAAGTCTTCCTCGAACACATCGATCTGCGTGGCGGTGAAGTCGGCGCCGTAGACGTTCAGGCTGGCTTCGTCGTTCAGCCTGAGCGAGCGTTCGTCGAAATTGGTCGAGCCGAAGCTTGTCCAGACGTCGTCGACGATCAGCACCTTGGGGTGGTACATGGTCGGCTGGAATTCGTGGATGCGCACGCCGGCCTCCAGCAACTCGCCCCAGAAGTGCCGCGACGCCTTGCGCACCAGCGGCACGTCGGTCAGGTGGTTGGGCACGATCACCTCCACCGTCACGCCGCGCCGGCGCGCGTCGAGGATCTGCGCGAGCGCCGTCTCGTCGGGGACGAAATAGGCCATGCCGATGCGTATGCGCTGCGTCGCTGAAGCGATTGCGGTCAGGAACATCAGCTCCATGTCCTGCGAGCCGTTGGGCTGCGACGAGAGCACGAACTGCGCGTCGAGGTCGCCGGTCGGCTCCAGCGGGGGGTAGAAGCCGTCGCCCGCCAGCGTCTCGCCGGTTGCCTCCAGCCAGTTCTCTGCAAACCCAGCCTGGAAGGCCGCCACGACCGGCCCGGTGACGTGGTAGTGCGTGTCGCGCCATTCGTCGGGGTTGCGGGCATCGCCCTGCCACTTGTCGGCAATGCCGACACCGCCTGTGAACGCCACGCGGCCGTCGACGATCATGAGCTTGCGATGCGTCCGGTTGTTGACGCGGTCCAGCGTATACCAGTGCACCGGGCGGAAGCGCACGAACTCCACGCCTGCGTCCGTCATGATCTGGATCAGTTCCTCGTCGAACGGCAGGCTGCCGACCCAGTCGATCAGCACGCGCACCTTTACCCCATCGTGCGCTTTCGCGGCGAGCGCGCGGGCGAACTCGTAGCCGATGTCGCCGGACCAGTAGATGTAGGTCTCAAGATTGATGGAGGTGCGCGCCTCTGCGATCGCCGCCAGCATCGAAGGGAAGATCTCGTCGCCGTTGACAAGCGTCTGGATGGCATTTCCGCCCGCGATCGCGCCGTTCGAATAGCCGGCCATCGTGCGCTGGAACTGCTCGTCCGTCGCTGCGAAAGCATGCGGCACGGTTTTGCGAACGATGCGCGTTTCCGGCATCAGGTTGACAACCAGCAGGGTCGCAACGGCGCCAAAGGCCGCCGCGGCCATGAGAAGCAGGATTTTGCCGACGCGCATTCCCCCTCCGAAGCGTGCACGAACCGGCGACGGGCGTCAGCCGGAATGCACCGCAACGCCTTTGCCAGCGGAAGGTTCCGCGCCGGCCCTCCAGCAGGCCTTTCCGCTCTCCTGGCGACCGGCCGAATCCGTAGCGCGGCGGTTGATCAGCGCGGCAGCGCCATATGGTGGCGGTCGGCTCAGCCTGCCGCCCTTAGCGCGCTCGGATTGACGCCTGTTGCGTTGCGGAAGGCGCGGCTGAAATTGGCCGGTGTTGAATAGCCGAGTTCGGTTGCGATGCGGGTGATGGATCCATTCGAGTACCGGAGCAGTTCATCGGCACGTTTCGCCCGGACCATGTTCACCAGTGTCCGAAAATCCCTTCCCTCGCGATTCAACTCGCGCTGCAGTGTACGGATGCTGGTGTCCATCGCGCGTGCGGTGCTGTCGATCGAGATTGAGCCGCTCCGAACCTGCAGGCGGATGTGTTCAAAAATGACGCCCAGCGTATCGCGGGGAGCCTCGCCGCATCGGTCCCGCGCCACGTCGGCGATGGTGACGACGGGTGTAGTGCGCCGCACAGGTCGGTGCGCATCCAGGCTACTGCGACTGAACACTATGGTGATCACCGGCGCGTCGAAGATGACAGGGCATTGGAACATGTCCTCGAACGGACCGATGTTGCGGGGCCGTGGAATGTTGAGTTCGACACGCAGCGGGTACCAGCTGGCGGACTGGAAGTGGCGGCACACGCTTGCAAGGACGCCGGCCGCGACGTTGGCTACATGAGCGTAGCCTGGATGGCCTGCAGTTGCGAAGCCGTAGCTGAAACGCCTCTTCGCCGTCAATGACGAGGCCCATCACATCGCCGGTCGAATGAAAGGGCAGCGCCTCCATGGCCCGGCCGAGCGCCGCTCCTAGTGTATCTGCAGCATAGATGTACTGGCCGTAGATCCCGTAGTTGGCGACATCCATCTGTGGCGCCATCAGCAAACCGAAATTTGCCTCGCCGGCAGCGCGCGCTGCCGTTTCCACCAGCCTCAACAGCGCTGCCTGAGGGATGAAGCAGCTCTCGCCTTCTATCGCCTCGAGATCGACGCCTGCCGTCAGAACGGCCTTGGCAAGCGCCCGCTCACCCAGTTCGTGGCGGATGAGCTGCGGCAGGCCGTGCATTGTCAGGTTCGAGATGACCGGCGTCGTCAGCATTTTTTGCCCTCGAGGCATTTTCCCAGCCTTGGCGCAAAATGAGTGGTGACGCAACGTCGTGTCCGACAAATAGTCGTCCGCAATGGCAATGTGTGCAACAAATGCCATCCGTCATGTTCGGCTGTCGACAAGGAGAGGGAAATGGCTCAATTCATGAGGCTGGTTCGCACGACAGGCGCAGCGATTTTGCTCGGCCTCGTTGCCGCTTCGAGCGACCGTGTGGCCGCATCCGAACAGACGTTCAAGATGACAACACCTTTCGCACCCGGTGTCGCCGTACCGGATGAGGTCGAATCCTCCATCGGCAAGCTTAATCTCGACTACGGCTACCCCTCCGCAGACACCGTTGAAAAGATCTACGACAACCTGGACCGTTCGCGTGCCCTGCAGGCTTACCTGCTGGCAATTCCGATCGTGAACCAAGCCGGCATGCGCGAGTCGATCCGCCAGTTCGGACCGGATAACCAGACCAATGTGATCTGGGAAGATCTGCTCGGTCCGCAAACCGTGGCACTCACCGGCAACGACAACACAATCTACAACTTCATGTGGATCGATACGTCCAAGGGACCGCTGGTGGCCGAGATTCCGCCCAAAGTGCTGGGGATGATCGACGACTTCTGGTACAAATGGGTCGCCGATGTCGGCATCACCGGGGCCGACAAGGGCGAGGGTGGGAAATATTTGATATTGCCGCCCGGATACGGTGGCGACATTCCGTCCGGGTATCACGTCGTGCGGCCGAGCACGTTCGGAAGCTACCTCGTCTTCCGTGCCTTCGTCGTCGACGGCTCAACCAAGCCGGGAGTCGACTCGGTCAAGAAGAACCTGCGGATCTATTCGCTCGCCGACGCCGCCAGCCCTCCGCCAATGAATTTCGTCAATGCCTCCGGAATTCCATCGAACTTTGTTGCCCCCGGGGACTACTCGTTCTGGAGCTTGTTGAACCAGGTGATTCAGGAAGAGCCGGCGGAAGGCTCCGACCCGACGACGCTTGGACTGTTCGCCTCGATCGGGATCGTCAAGGGTCAGCCGTTCAATCCAGACGAGCGGATGAAGGGTATCCTTACCGACGCAGCCAACATCGGGGCCGTGACGGCGCGCACCATCGCCTTCAAGGTCCGCGCCGAGGATGCGTATTTCTATCCCGACAGCACATGGCGTCTTCCATTCTTCGGCGGCTACAAGTTCGAGGTGGCCCCTGGCGTCAGCAATCTGGATGGCGCCGTGTTCTACTACTACTTCGCAATCGGCGTGACGCCGGCGATGGAGGAGAAGATGGTAGGCCAGGGCTCGCAATACCCCTGGTCGGTCCAGGATTCGAATGGCGATCCCTTCGACGGCGGCAAAACCTACAAGATGCGCCTGCCGCCAAACATCCCGGTCAAGGATTTCTGGTCGGTCATCGTCTACGACAACCAGACGCGCTCGATGGTCCAGACCGACCAGCAGGCGCCGAGTGTCAGCAGCCAGAGCAAGGACGTGAAGATCAATGCCGATGGGTCGGTGGATGTCTTCTTCGGTCCTAAGGCCCCGGAAGGCATGGCCAACAACTGGGTGCAGACGATCCCCGGGAAGGGCTGGTTCATGATCCTCCGCCTCTACGGTCCGCTGGAGCCGTGGTTTGACCAGACCTGGAAGCCGGGCGAGATTGAACTGGTAAGGTAGCAGGCGCTGGCGGCAATTCGCCCTCGCGTTCCGCAATTCGCCCTCGCGTTCCGCAATTCGCCCTCGCGTTCCGCAATTCGATTGTCGCTTATGTTAGCTGGAGAATGGCCAATGCTTACGAAACGCGATCTGCTTCGCGCTGCCGCCGCGCTTGTCGCGGTCACGGTGATTGCGAAGCCAAGCCGCCTCATGGCGCAGAACTATCCGGACATCCTCGAGGCCAAGGAAAT
This sequence comes from Rhizobiaceae bacterium, assembly GCA_019635775.1. Lineage (GTDB taxonomy): Bacteria > Pseudomonadota > Alphaproteobacteria > Rhizobiales > Rhizobiaceae > Mesorhizobium_K. The sequence goes on from JAHBYU010000016.1 coordinate 83,244, forward strand.
AGCCGAACAGGGCTTCATCTACGGCCTGCCGATCGTAATGAACTACGCTGTCATGAACGAGTACGCTATCGATCGCAATTCGGGTCAGTTCAAGGCGCCGTTCAACGAGATAAAGAACGAGCCCAACGTCTATACCTACAAGGACACGGCGATTGTGACGCCGAACAGCGACACGCCCTATTCCTTCGTGTGGATGGATCTGCGGGCAGAGCCGATGGTGCTTTCGGTGCCTGCAATCGACACCAAGCGCTACTACTCGGTCATGCTCTGCGACGGCAACACCTACAATTATGGCTATATCGGCACCCGGGCGACGGGGGGTGAGGCCGGTGACTACATGGTGGTAGGTCCCGACTGGAAGGGCGAGACGCCGGCGGGCATCAAACAGGTGTTCCGTTCGAGTACGCAGTTTTCGCTTGCGGGCTATCGCACGCAGCTTTTCGGCCCGGATGATCTCGATAACGTCAAGGCCGTGCAGGCCGGCTACAAGGCGCAGCCCCTTTCCGCCTACCTCGGCCAGCCGGCGCCGGCTGCGGCGCCCACCATCGACTTCCCCAAGATCGACAAGGAACTGGTGAAGACCAATTTCCTCGACTATCTCGACTTCTCGCTCCAGTTCGCGCCGGCGCAGGATAACGAGAAGGAAATTCGCGCCAGACTCGCGCGGATTGGCATCGGGCCGGGTAAGACCTTCGACTTCAAGGACCTGCCGCTGGAGCACAGGCTGGAGATTGGCCTTGGCATGAAGGAAGGCCAGCGGAAGGTGGACGAGGCAGTCGCCAAAGCCGGCAAGACGATCAACGGCTGGCAGGTCGCGGGCCTGCCGGGCGACAGCCAACACTACAATGGCGACTGGTTGAAGCGTGCCGTCGCCGCCCAGGCAGGCATCTATGGCAACGACCCCGAGGAAGCGATGTATCCCTACACGCGCGTTGATGGCGACGGCCAGACGCTCGACGGCAGCAAGCACAACTACACGCTGACCTTCCCCGCCGGCCAGTTGCCGCCGGTGAACTCCTTCTGGTCGGTCACGATGTACGACGGCAAGAGCCAGCTCCTGATCAAGAACCCGATCGACCGCTACCTCATCAACTCGCCGATGTTGCCCGGCATGAAGAAGAACGAGGATGGCTCTGTCACCCTATACATCCAGAAGGACAGCCCCGGCGCGGACAAGGAAGCCAACTGGCTGCCTGCGCCTAACGACACGATCTATCTGGTGATGCGCCTCTACTGGCCGAAGACCGAAGCGCCATCCATCCTGCCGGCCGGCGAAGGCAGCTGGCAGCCGCCAGCGATCGTTGTGGCGCAATAAGGCTGCCATCAGTCCGACCGGTTGTCCGTCCCTAGCCGGGCCAGCTTGGGAGATTGACGTCACCAAGGAGGTAGGCACGATTTCCGCGCAGACTTTGTTCACGTGTCCCAAAACCAGGCGAAAATGCGCCGCCTTGAAAGGAGGCGGTCATGGACGGACGCGCGGCGATATCCGCCAACATTGAAGCGCTGAGGCGCATCATGAGCGGTCTCTTCGCGATGGCCGGACTTGCCCGCCTTTCCTCGCCGGGAGAGGATGGATCGGCTTTGCAGGGCCAGGCCGAGCCCCTAGCCGAAATTGATGAGGGGTCTGACGGCCGACCCACGCTCCCCCGCCATCTGCGTCTGGCGATATTGCGACTGCTGCGTCCCGCTGAATCGGCCGCGCGGCGGCTGATCATCGCGGCCGCACGCGGTCTGGTTGTCACCTTGCCGCCGCCGCGCAAGACATCGCCAAAGCCAGTCGATGAGACGCGGTTGCTCCGCTGCTTCGGCATCGCCGTGGTCCTTGCCGCCGACGATGTTTTTCATGCCGGAAGGCAGGCGGCCACAGCCGCCGCGAGGCCGCGCAGCCATACCCTGCCGCTGTTCGATCCGCTGCGTCGTTTCACGCCGTCATCGATGAGGCATGTCCCCGCTCATGCCGCACCGCGCATTCTGTTTCCGGGCCTGGCCGAGCCGCACAGGTTGCCGCCACCCCCCTCGCCCGACGATCCGGTGGACGCCTCGCGCCTCGGCCATCGTCTCGCTGCGCTCGCCGCGGCACTTGACGACCTTCCGGGCCAGGCGAGGCGCTTCGCCCGCTTGAGAGCGCGACAACGCGAGGTCGCGTCCGGTCGGCACCAACGCACCTCGCCGTTGCGTCCCGGCCGTCCGCCCGGTGGTCGGCTCTCGCGCTTCGACCCGTCCGAGACGCGTCGGGTCAACATACGCGACATCGACGAAGTTCTCGCCCATGCCCATCCACTGGCGCTTTACGCTTTGCAGTATCCCGACACCTCATGACATCAAGCGCATTGCAGCAGCAAAAGTGTCGCGCGGCTTCGCGATGCCGCGCACGCTTTCGTGCGCGCTGACCGTCCTGGCCGCTCATCATTCCCTGCCCTGTCAGGAGCCGTCGAACATCGGGTGGACAAGCGCACGAGCCAATCGCATCTTCGCGGCAACGATCGACAAAAGGAGGCAAAGGTGCCCTCAGGAAAAATACGCGCCGGAATGGGCGGCTGGACCTTCGAGCCTTGGGATACGTCCTTCTATCCGGAGAAACTCGCCAAGGCGAAGCAGCTGAACTATGCCAGCCGGCAGGTGCCGACCATCGAGGTGAACGGCACCTACTACTCCACCTTCAAGCCGCCTACCTTCGCCAAATGGGCGGCCGATGCGCCGGACGGCTTCGTCTTCTCGCTGAAGGCGATCCGCTACGCCACAAACCGCCGGGTGCTGGCCGAGGCCGGCGAATCCGTGCAGCGTTTTCTCTCGTCGGGTTTGACGGAACTCGGCGACAAGCTCGGGCCGATCCTCTGGCAGTTCGCCCCGACGAAAAAATTCGATTCGGACGATTTCGGGGCTTTCCTGAAATTGCTTCCGGAAAAGCAGGATGGCGTGAGGCTACGCCACGCCGTCGAGGTGCGAACGGACAGTTTCATCGTACCAGAATTCGTCGCGCTCTGCCGCAAGGCCAATGTCGCCATCGTCTATGCCGACCACGAAAAGTACCCGTCGATCTCCGACGTCACCGGCGACTTCGTCTATGCCCGCCTCCAGACCGGCTCCGACGACGAGCCGACCTGCTACACGCCCAAGGATATGAGCGGCTGGGTCAAGCGTGCGAAGCTCTGGGCGGAGGGGAAGTCGCCCGATGATCTGAAGCGCGCCGATCCGGGCAGCGACGCGCCGGTCAAGCCTCGCGACGTGTTCGTCTACTTCATCACGTCCGGCAAAGTGCGCGCGCCCCATGGCGCGGTGGCCTTCATGGAGAAGGTCGGCAAGCAGTAGCGCATTGCCTTACCAAAGATCGTCAGGGTCGCCGTCCACTTCGATGGAACGGTAAGTCGCCTCCTCTCCGCCGGCTCGACCCTCGCCGCTCCGGCCCGGTCCCTTGCTCCAGGGCGTCGCATGGTTATCGATCCGCATCTGGAAGACGAAGTAGGTCGGCGAGCAGAATCCGACGCCCTTCGCCTTGCCGATGTTGGGGGTGTCGTCCGGGAACGCCTGGCAGATATAGTCGTCGCGGCAGAAATGGTCGGCCGAGCAGGCCGCGCGATTTCCGCGCTGCACCGCACCTGAAAGGCACTTGTCGAAGTTGCCGGTCGACACGCACCGGTCGAACGCCTTGCCACCCGTCAACCCGCATATCTCGCGCGGCATGGGAGCGCCCGACTTGAAGCTCGCGAACGCCCGGTCCCTGCCGTCGCACTGCCGGTAGGCCATGCCGCCCGGCACGCCGATGCGCGGCGGTCGGCATGTATAGGTCGACGGCGAAGCCTTCTGCGCGAACGCCGTGAACTGCGCGAGCTTGAACCGGTCGTTGAACGGCATCCCGGTTGCCGTCTCAACGGTTCCTGCAAGACATGGGTGGCCGGAGAACATTTCGGGCGACTCCGCCGGCAGCAGGCATTGCGCGAGCGCGATCCTTTCCCCGTCGCCCGAAGCGAGCGGCGTGCAGCTCGTTCCCTCACCGCAGGACCATGTTTCACCGAAGGCTTCTTCATCTTGCGGCGCGATGCATCCGCCCCCGGCGTCAGCCGCTTCATACGCCATCGCCCCGTCCGCGCGCCATTCGGACGGCGGCGCGAACGATAGCTGGCGGAAGCGGTTCGGCTCGCGCTCCTCGCGAACCGCGTTGACCCAGGCAGCCCGTCGCGGCAACTCCGCATGCAGATGCGGAGAGATCCCGACCTGCACCCGGTTCAGTGGCGACGTGTAACCATCATCCAGTCCGATCACATGGAAGCCAGCCGTGCCTCCCGCCTGGTGACAGCCTTGGCACGTCCCGTTGTCCAGTCTTTCGATCAGCGCCTTTGGTGAGCGTACCAGATTGCCTCCAGCCAGATCGAGACCGGCAAAATCCTCCGGCTCGAAGATCGCACCGAAAGGATGGTTGGCAGCCCGCGCGTTTCCGAAGGTCGACCACGACACAACCTTGCGGGCTAGGAATTCCGACGGCACCTGATAGACGCCCTCGTCGATCGCAGCAGAGTGCTCGGCGACATAGGCTGTGAGCCTCGCCTTCAGCTCGGCATCGCCTGCGATGCGCTCGCTGTCGGGCGTGTTCTCAAGCGTACGCTCGATGATCGCATCACCTTCGATGCCGAAGATGCGCATGAGATAGACCGCCTGGCCACCGAACTCCGGTTCCTGTCCGGACGGAAAGCGAACCACTTGCGCATTCAGTTCCAACTGCCGAAACGACAGAGCCTCGCGATCGAGCGGTCCGCCCGCCAACCAGCCGGCATCGAGGTTCTCGTCGATTGCCGGTGTCCATCGTCCGGCTACCCCGACGCAGCCGCCGTCGGCGTCCGGCTTCACGTCGAAGACGGCGTTGAAGTTGAAGGGCATGCGCGACGACAGCAGCTTGCCCCTGCCGTCCTTGCGGAAAGCATAGGCGAGCCGATAGACCAGCCGCACCTCTCCGCAACCAGCCTCCCCCAGAGCATTGTGAAAATCGCGCCGGTCGAGCCGGTTCACAACTGCAACGAGCCTGAACCGCGCAACGTTCGTGTTCAGCCAGCGCATGTCCATGAGGCGCCCTGTCTCGGCGACGGTGAACTCTCGCAGCGGTCGCCCGCCGGCCTCGATCTCCCGACGCAGTTCCTCGACGTCGGCCGTTATGGTGTCGGTCAATGCGCGATAGGCCGGCGCGTTGGCGTGCAGCGTCTCAAGGTTACCGTCGCCAGCCTGGGAGAAAATATCGGCGAACGCGAACCCCATCTTCTCCATTTGTGCGAGCAGTCCTGGGTCTTCGACATAGAGGACCGGTTCGGCCGGGCGGCTTGCGGCAGTCATCCACAGGAGAGCTAGGATAGCGACGATCACGCGCATCATCGCCACGCCTCCGGAGCAGGCTTCCCGCCCATGAGGTTTCGCAGGACGCGAGGCAGCAGATCGGGCAGGTCCTCGGCGATCAGGCCAGGACCGAACAGCGACCCGGCCTCGCCGTGCAGCCAGACCGCCGCGCAAGCGGCCTCGAAGGCCGGCATGCCTTGGGCAAGCAGTCCTGCCGTTATGCCGGCCAGGACGTCGCCCGAGCCGGCGGTCGCGAGCCAAGCGGGGGCGTTCGTGTTGATCGCACTCCGACCGTCCGGAACGGCGATCACGGTATCCGGCCCCTTCAGGATCACCGTCGCTTTGCTGAGTACCGCAGCCGACCTGGCCCGGTCCAGCTTCGAGAGCGAAGCGTCTGCCGCCAACTCTGGAAATGTCCGCGCGAACTCGCCTTCATGAGGAGTCAGGATCACATGCGGTGCTCCTGTTTGGCTGAACGCGTCCAGAAATGCGTCCCGTCTGCCCGACAGATGTGTCAGCGCGTCCGCGTCGAAGACGATGTAGCGCACTATGTCGGTGGCGATGCCGACCAGCTTCAGCGCGAACTCGCCGACGCTCTCGTCCAGACCTGCGGCCGGACCGAAAACAAGCGCAGCCGGTTTGCGCTCATCGACCCACCGCGCACAATCCTCTATCGAGTCGGTCCTGCGCAAGATGATCGAAGTCAGATGTGCGGCGTTCACCAGCAATGCATTCGCAGGCGACAGAAGCGTCACGGCGCCGGCGCCGGCCCTCGCCGCCGCCCTCGCCGAGAGGCGGGCCGCCCCGGTCGAAGACGGTCCGCCGGAAAAGACGCCGACATGGCCCCGCGCGTATTTATGTGCATTGACCGCCACATGGGGGAAGTCGCCGAGCCAGTGCCGCGGCGTGTTTTCCCAACAGCTTGGGTTTATGGTTTCAAGGACTTCGGATTTGATGCCGATATCCACAACGTGAGTTTGTCCACACAACTCGCGGCCGGGATATAATAGGTGCCCAGGCTTCTTTCGAAAGAAGGTGACCGTATGATTTGCCCGAAAAGCGGCGCCAAACAGCTTGCCGCTGTCTCCCGATACACCCGATGGAAGATCGACTGCGATGACAGGAACGGCAGCTTCGGCGCATCGCGCGATCGCCCCAGCCACGTCGCCCTCGACCGTCTTGGAAAGACCTGCGCCGAAAATCGCATCGACTACCACGCTCCCCGGTTGCGGAACAAACGCTGCCAGCGGTTCGGCATTCATCGGACATTCCCGCATGGCGATGGCGGCGTCGCTGCCGGTCCGAGGCGTCCCGATTGCCCAAACACGTGTGGGCAAGCCGGACTCCGCAAGCAATCTGGCCAGGACATAGCCATCCCCACCATTGTTACCGGGTCCGCAAAGCACATCGACAACAGATGCGTCTGGATAGTGCTTGAGCACGATCGCAGCCACTGCAGCGCCGGCCCGTCGCATCAGGCCAATTCCGTCGAAAGGACCAGCTTGGATTGCAAGGCGATCAGCCTGGTTCATCTGGTCCGGCGTCAGAAGTTCGTCCATGCCAAAAGCCTCGTTCGGCCTTGGGTAGCATACAGTAGGGTTCTGGCGTAGGCTGGTTTCCGAATTCAGTGAGTGCCCGCAATTTAATCAGCTTGACTATTTATTGTGCTGCCTTTTTCGGCGGCAGATCCTATGGTTGCGCAAGGAACTGGCGCTTTTCAGGGTGAATTTGCCATTCCTGATTGAACATCGTTCCAGCCGCCTTGCTCGACGCAAGTTTGATGCAGGACAAGCCGGTTGGCACGCTTCCTGCTAGCTCTTGCATCAAGCGGTTAGCGCAACCGAAAAGCTCATTTGGAGGCTGAAGCAGACATGAAGAAAATCGAGGCAATCATAAAGCCGTTCAAACTGGACGAGGTCAAGGAAGCGCTTCAGGAAGCCGGCCTTCAGGGCATTACCGTTACCGAGGCGAAGGGCTTCGGCCGGCAAAAAGGCCACACTGAACTCTATCGGGGCGCCGAATACGTCGTCGACTTCCTTCCAAAGGTCAAAATCGAGGTCGTGCTCGGCGACGACGCCGTGGAAGGCGCAATCGAGGCAATTCGCAAGGCGGCGCAGACTGGCCGCATCGGAGACGGAAAGATATTTGTCTCCAATATCGAAGAGGTCATTCGCATCCGTACCGGTGAAACGGGCATAGACGCGGTCTGATCAAAACAATACGACAATCAAGTCCAACAATTTCATCTAGGGAAAAGACATGACGACAGCCAAGGACATCCTGAAGCAGATCAAGGACAACGACGTGAAGTTCGTCGATCTGCGCTTCACCGACCCCAAGGGGAAACTGCAGCATGTAACGATGGATGTTGCCGAGGTCGAAGAGGACATGTTCGCCGACGGCGTCATGTTTGACGGCTCATCGATTGCCGGCTGGAAGGCCATCAACGAGTCCGACATGGTACTGATGCCCGACACCGACACCGTTCACATGGACCCCTTCTTCGCGCAGTCCACCATGGTTATCCTGTGCGATATTCTCGATCCGGTTTCTGGCGAACCTTACAATCGCGACCCTCGTGGAACCGCCAAGAAGGCCGAAGCCTATATGAAGTCGGAAGGCATCGGCGACACCGTCTATGTCGGTCCAGAGGCGGAGTTCTTCGTCTTCGACGACGTCAAATACAAGGCCGACCCTTACAACACCGGCTTCGTGCTGGACTCCACTGAACTGCCCTCAAACGACGATACCGACTATGAGACAGGCAACCTCGGCCACCGTCCGCGCGTCAAAGGCGGCTATTTCCCTGTGCCGCCGATCGACTCCGCACAGGACATGCGCTCCGAGATGCTGACTGTGCTCGCCGAAATGGGCGTGCAGGTCGAAAAGCATCACCACGAAGTCGCCGCCGCTCAGCACGAACTCGGCATCAAGTTCGACACGCTCGTGCGCAACGCCGACAAAATGCTTATCTACAAGTATGTGGTTCATCAGGTCGCAAACGCCTACGGCAAGACCGCCACATTCATGCCGAAGCCCATCTTTGGCGACAACGGTTCAGGCATGCACGTCCATCAGTCCATCTGGAAGGGCGGCAAGCCAACCTTCGCCGGAAACGAGTATGCCGGCCTTTCGGAAACCTGCCTCTACTACATCGGCGGCATCATCAAACACGCCAAGGCCATCAACGCCTTCACCAACCCGCTGACCAACAGCTACAAGCGGCTGGTTCCAGGCTACGAGGCTCCCGTGCTGCTCGCCTATTCGGCGCGTAACCGTTCTGCGTCCTGCCGCATTCCCTTCGGCTCATCGCCGAAGTCGAAGCGCGTCGAGGTCCGCTTCCCCGATCCGGGCGCGAATCCCTATCTCGCCTTTGCCGCGATGCTCATGGCCGGTCTTGATGGCATCAAGAACAAGATCCACCCCGGTCAGCCAATGGACAAGGATCTCTACGACCTGCCGCCGAAGGAGTTGAAGAAGATTCCGACGGTTTGCGGTTCGCTTCGCGAGGCGCTGCAGTCGCTCGACAAGGATCGCGGCTTCCTGAAAGCAGGCGGTGTCTTCGACGACGACCAGATAGACGCCTATATCGAGTTGAAGATGGCTGAAGTGATGCGCTTCGAGATGACGCCTCACCCAATCGAGTTCGACATGTACTACTCGGTCTGATTATCGTCGGATTCTGGTTGTGGGCCCCGGCCACGAGCCGGGGCTCTTCTTTTTTCAGATACTTGCCTGCGGTTGTGGATCATCGCCAAGCAAATCAACGAGCAACGGTTTGGGGGCGGCCATCGCCACAAACTCCTCGTGAGCTCGCAAGAGGTTCATTCGCAGGTTGTTGAAGATGTAGTCGTAGTCGTTGGTTACAATGGTCTTGTGGAGCGGCAACGCGTCAAAAACCTTCCTTGCGAGCGGTTTGGGCATTTCGCGCACGGGGCGGGCAGGTAAAGCGCGCGCCTCCAGCAACGTTTCCCGAACCAGAGCTTCGGCATCGCGCCAGAACCCGTCCCCCTCTCCCTCGGGCACCGGGTATGCGGCAAATGTCGTGGCCGCGAGCACCACAAGCCGTTCGGGGATTTCAAGCCTCCTCACACCAGCCTCTGGGCGAAGGCTAGCCTCCACCATCTCGGCGATCATTCCGTAGGCCGCCGGGTAACTGCGCCAGCGCGAACGTGAGAGTTCGAGCTGAAAGTCCTTCTCCGAGAAAAGCTTCTGCCAATACACTCCCGCCCTCACGCGGCAGAACTCGACAACACATTTCTGCGCGAGGAACGCTGCCCGCGAGTCGATGAACGCTGCAAGCTCAGCGCCGGTTTCGATACGGTCCCGCGTAAGGCCGATGGCGCGGCCGATCCCATCAAGCAAGCCCATATAACCTCCCTGCGCACCGCGACCAGATACCCGTCAGCGTCACGACAAGCCAACGATTCTAAAGTCGTATGAACAACGCCGGGCCACAAGTGCTACGAAAGCCTACCATTGCGCTCTAGGATTCCGGGGTGCATCGGCAATTTTTGGGACCCGGCGATCGCCGGTGGCACAAAGAAAAATCGCCAACACCGTCTTGACGATGGTTTGGCGTCAAAGGGAGGGATAGGCACGATGGCTGTCAATGACCGCATCGGCTACTGGAACAAGACCAGGGGCCTCATGTTCACCATGCTGGCACTCTGGGTTTTCTTCGGCTTCATCGTCCACATGTTCGTGACGAGCCTCAATGAGATCGTCATCCTTGGCTTCCCGCTTGGCTTCTATATGGCCGCGCAGGGGTCGCTCATCGCTTTCGTCGTCATGCTGTTCTGGTTTGCCCGCAAGCAGAACGCCATAGACGAGGAATTCGGCGTGGCTGAAGATTGATCGGGGGAAACGATGGCAACTGAATCAGTCGCAGCCGGCCGAGGGGATTTCGTATCCAACCTGGGCCGCATCTATACCATTTACACTGGAGGGTTCATCGCCTTCATCATCCTGATGGCGATCCTCAGCGCGCTTGGCGTGCCAAACCGCATCATCGGCTACATGTTTGTCGGTTTCACAATCCTGATCTACGCGGTGATCGGCATCCTCAGCCGCACCATGCAGGTCGGCGAGTACTACGTTGCCGGCAGACGCGTACCCGCTATCTACAACGGCATGGCGACCGGCGCAGACTGGATGTCCGGCGCATCCTTCGTCGGCATGGCCGGTACACTCTACCTGCTGGGCTATGATGGACTGGCCTTTGTACTCGGTTGGACGGGTGGGTATGTTCTCGTGGCCATCCTGGTCGCCCCGTATCTCCGTAAATTCGGCGCCTACACCGTTCCGGATTTTCTCTCCGCCCGGTACGGCGGTAACCTGGCGCGCTTCATCGGCGTGATTGTTCTGTTCTCCTGCTCGTTCACATATGTGGTGGCACAGATCTACGCGACCGGCATCATCTCCGCCCGTTTCCTAGGCCTGGATTTCAACGTGGCGGTTTATGTTGGATTGGCCGGTATCCTTGTCTGCTCGATGCTCGGCGGCATGCGCGCCGTAACCTGGACGCAAGTCGCCCAGTACATCGTGCTGATCATCGCCTATCTGATTCCGGCAATCTGGATGTCCACGATCAAGACCGGCATCCCGATCCCGCAGTTGATGCAGGGGCAAGCGCTTCAGGGCATCGCGGCGCTCGAAGCCGCACAGGGTATCGCAGTTGGCCATGCGACGCCGTTCTCACATGGTGGATACAACGCGCTCAATTATTTCCTGTTGATCCTGTGTCTGATGGTCGGAACCGCATCGCTGCCTCACGTGCTCATGCGCTACTTCACGACACCTTCGGTGCGCGAGGCCCGCGTTTCCGTGGCGTGGTCGCTGCTGTTCATCTTCATCCTCTATTTCACGGCGCCAGCCTATGCGGCCTTTGCAAAGTGGACGATGCTTGACCTGGTAGCCTCCGGCCTGACGCCCGAGAACATCGCTGACAAGGCATCGTGGATGTTCAGATGGGCCGCTGCAGACAACTCGCTGGTGCAAATCTGCGGCAAGGCTGCGATTGATGCGGCGGCCGTTGCGGCCGCGTGCGGCGAGGCCGGCGTGACCAACATCGCGTTCGCAAACATCAACCTCAACGCGGACATGATCGTGCTTGCAACACCCGAGATGGCCGGCATGCCATATGTCATATCGGGCCTGGTTGCCGCAGGCGGTCTTGCGGCCGCGTTGTCAACGGCGGATGGGCTCCTGCTGGCCATTGCAAACGCACTCAGCCACGACATCTATTACAAGATGATCGATCAGAACGCACCTACGGCCCGGCGCCTGGTCGTCTCGCGCGTTCTGCTTGTGCTGGTTGCGATTGCCGCGGCATATGTGGCCTCCACAAAGCCGGCGGACATCCTTGCAATGGTGTCCTGGGCCTTCTCGCTAGCCGCCGCCGGCTTGTTCCCGGCGCTGGTTCTGGGTGTATGGTGGAAGCGCGCGAACTCGCCAGGCGCGATCGCGGGCATGATAGCCGGATTTGGCGTCTGTCTCTATTATCTCCTGGGCACCCGCTACGGAGCGGTTGGCTTCTATGAGATGTGGAGTGGGCTCTCTACCGCGACACCGGAAGCGATAGCCAAGTTCGAGGAACTGAAGGCCGCCTACGCCGCGGCCGCACCAGACGCTCAAGCCGCAGCTTGGGCAGCCCTCGATAAGCATGCGCAGTCGATTGCCAATTGGTGGGGGGTAAAGAACCTTTCAGCCGCCGCGTTCGGTCTGCCGGTGGGCTTCCTCGTGATGTACGTGGTTTCGCGCCTCACCAAGGAACCGTCGAGCGAACTGCAGAACTTCATCGAGGAGTTGCGTATTCCACGTGGCAACACCCTGATGGAAGAAAAGTCGGCCTGACACTGGCTGTTGTCGACGCAAGACTGGGCCCGGCTTCCGGGCCCAGTCTTGTTTACGTATTATTTGACCCTCGAAATATCGCAAAATGACTCTGCGCCGTGAATATCCCGATATGACCGACGACGGACTTATTCTAAGACATTGGTGACGGTCATGGAGGTCGGATGAGCCCGTTCTGGAGCTATTGGTATTTTCATGTCCCGAACTTCATACTCGCAGCGATCATGTACACATTGCTCGGGCGCCTCGCACTCGGTTTTTTCGTTCCAGAGAACTGGGACAACTTCATTTGGCGTGGCTTTCGGCTGGTAACAGACCCGGTTGTGCGCGTGGTGCGGTTCATTACCCCCGACGTTCTCGCCCAACCTGTAGTCCTGGTTTTTGCCACATTGTGGCTGATGGCACTAAGGCTGGGTTATTTCCTCTTCCTCTTCAACGCAGGGCTGACGCCTGCCGCATCGGGAACGAACTGAGATGGGTGATCGCTCGGGGTTGGTTCCAGTTATGGCCGTGTCGATCGTCAACGGGATCTTCTCGCCGTGGGTGCTCGTACTGTTCGTGCTCTATCCAGTCTGGTATCCGTCATGGGCGCCTGCGACCACGCAGTTTGTCTACATGGCCAGCGCGCTGATTCTGTCTACATTGACAATGATGGTGTCTGGGGTGCCGGCAGCGCTTTACAAAAGATTGTCGTCAACCCCGAATAACATGATCGCCTCGACAATATGGCTGGCTGGAGCGGCGCTGCTAGCCATGCCCGCAGTACCCAACGTACTCAAAGCCCTGGGCTTGGACTGATCGGTGCACAAGTCGTAACCGGGCGCTCCGAACAAAAAGGGCCGCGCGTTACGCACGGCCCTTTTTGAACGAAGCGAAATGTTTAGGCGGCAACTGCTTTTTTGAAAGCGTCTGTCGACACCTCCGAGATCGTCTTCAAAACCTGCGATGCGATCGCATAGGGGTCGCCCTGCGAGTTCGGACGCCGATCCTCAAGGTAGCCCTTGTAGTCGTTCTTGATGAAGGAATGCGGAACGCGGATCGACGCGCCACGGTCAGCTATACCGTAGCTGAATTTGTTCCACGGCGCGGTCTCATGCTTGCCTGTGAGACGCTTGTCGTTGTCCGGGCCGTAGACAGCAATGTGGTCCATCAGGTTCTTGTCGAATGCCGCCATCAGGGCTTCGAAATAGTCCTTGCCGCCGACAGTGCGCATGTACTCCGTCGAGAAGTTGCAGTGCATGCCCGAGCCGTTCCAGTCGGTGTCGCCGAGTGGCTTGCAGTGGAACTCGATGTCCACACCATACTTTTCCGTCAGGCGCAGAAGCAGGTAACGCGCGATCCACACTTCGTCAGCCGCCTTTTTGGATCCCTTGCCGAATATCTGGAATTCCCACTGGCCCTTGGCCACTTCGGCATTGATGCCTTCGTGGTTGATGCCCGCTTCGAGGCAGAGTTCCAGGTGTTCTTCAACGATCTCGCGAGCGACATCACCGACGTTCTTGAAGCCGACGCCGGTGTAGTACGGGCCCTGCGGTGCCGGATAGCCGTGCTCCGGGAAACCGAGCGGACGCCCATCCTTGTAGAAGAAGTACTCCTGCTCGAAGCCGAACCATGCGCCCGGATCGTCTAGGATGGTGGCGCGGGAGTTCGTCGAATGCGGCGTGACGCCATCCGGCATCATGACTTCGCACATGACAAGCAAACCGTTCTTGCGTGCAGGATCAGGATAGACGGCAACAGGCTTCAGAACGCAATCGGAAGAATGGCCCTCAGCCTGCATGGTCGACGAACCATCGAACCCCCAAAGTGGCAGTTGATCAAGGGAGGGGAAGGTGTCGAACTCCTTGATTTGCGTCTTGCCACGCAGGTTCGGTACCGGGGTATAGCCGTCGAGCCAGATGTACTCGAGTTTATATTTCGTCATTCTGACCTCACATAAGCGATGAGTGTAACCAGTGCCCTGTCGGGCGCCTCCGGCCTGAAAAGCCGCAGTCGCACATGGTTAAGCAAAGGGCGTGCCAGCTTGGTTCGTCTATAGATGGTGCGGCGCGATATCGCACCGCGAAAGACGCTCAGGGAACAGCAGTTGCTTGGGAGCCCGGCAAGAATTCTTGTTGCTCATATCTTATGCATTTGGTGAATTTTTTTTAGGCAAGTTGCCTCGTCTACTTGCAAGGCCGCCGATTCTGTCTAATTGATTGAGTCACGGAACAGAAAAAGAGGAATCCGACATGGACGCGACTACCCATCGCCCGTCGGCAACAATTCTCGCCTTTCCAGCCGGTGGCCGGAGAAGTGCCTCTAATTTAGGCTGGAAAGCCAAATTTGCGGCAGAGGTTCGAGCCATCCGCAATCTGAAAATTGCGCCGGAAACGAGTTGGTATCATCAGGATGCAATCGATAGCTTGAACCCGCGCAAAAACTGAGAATTGCCGACGAAATGAAAAGCCCCGCACATGCGGGGCCTTTTTGTCGGTGGTAGCTGTGATCGATTTCTACACCGCTGCCGCTTGTAGCAGAGGTTCCATTTTTTCCTGGCAACTCTTCATGGAAGAGATTTCCGTTTCCCGGGCTTGAACGGTATCCCTGAGGGAAAGGCAAAGATAACGCTAGGGCTTCCAGCAGGTGCAAGTTCAAGGCTTCAGGCGCCCGGTGCGAGCGCCCTGATAAGTTCCGATGCAGCGATCATATCCCGCTTGCGGGATGCCTGTCTGGCAAGCGCCTCAGAGTCCTGCCCCCATTGCTCCGCCTGAAAGCTTTCGTCGACATGCGCGGCACTCCAGGCCTGCTCCACGTCTAGCTCACCGAAGTCCACCGCCAAGGCGAGGAGCGCCGAACCGGTTAGCGTCGTCATCACATGTAGGGCGGCAAGCCGCAGCGGATCGGCGCGCTGGCTGAGATGGACGCCCAGCACAGCGATTGCCTCACGTGGCTGCTCGACATGGACAACGCCTTCGGCGAGGTTGAACCGTGCGCCGAGCGAGCCCCTCGCCCAGTCCAGGACCGGATCCCAGGCTTCGTTCTGGCGACGAACCAACGTGTCAGGACCATCAGCACGATAGCAGAGGAGATCAGACGACGAGAAGCGTAGTATGTCCTCCAGCACCGCTTGCGGGTCCGAGGCAACGCCGTCGAGTGCCGTGTTTGCCAGCCGGTAGACTGGCATTGAGGCCAGGTCGATGGTTTCACCCTGGGCCGAGAATTCGGCCGCAACCAACTTGGCTGCGCGCCTGCTAGGAAGCAAAAGCGTAGCCTTGCCAGGCGTCTTGACGGTCCGGCCGTCGAGCTTAACGACATGACCGCCCTCCCCCTCGACGACGGAAACATCCTTGTAAAAACGCTTCGGCTGCGGCGTGCGCATTTGTAGCTGCGCACGGCGTATCGGATCCGGATCGGAAAGATATGTTCCCGCCTCGAGGTCGTTTAGAATGTCACGCATTTCAAGCCTTAGGTTCCTGTCGCGTTGCGTGGCTGTCGGTTAACCAGCGCAAGTCCAGCAACGATCAGCGCCAACGCCAGAAAGATAGTTGCTCCCAACGCCTCGCCAAGGAGAACGCCTCCAAGAAGTACACCGAACACCGGGGTAAGAATGGTAAAGCTCGACAGTCCGGAAGCCGGATAGCGCTGCACCATCGAAAACCAAACGACATAGGTGACCGCGACGATGTAAAGCGCCTGGAAGGCGAGCGCCCCTGTCGCTGCCAGTCCTACATCACGGATCGCAGGCCCGGCAAAGGGCAACGTGACGGCGGCCATCAAGGCGGCCGTCGCCAGTTGGTAGAGCAGCAGTTTTTCAGGCGCGATGGTCGAAAGCCGCGTTCCCTTGATCAGGATCATGGTCGCGGCCCATGCCACACCCGCGGCAAGGCTGAGGATGTCGCCGAACAGCGCGTCCGGCCCCGGTGCGCTCAGCCTGTCGGAAAAGATGAGCACAAGCCCCGCGAACGCCAGGATCAACCCAGCAAACTTGCGCGCTGATATTCTTTCGCCGAGGAGGAAGTGGCCTGCAATCAGGGTCCAGAATGGCATGGTGTTCACAAGAAGCGTGTTGCGAGCCACCGACGTGTAGTCGAGGCCAACGAAGATCAACTGGAACTCAAGCCCGAAAAGCAAACCCGCAAGCAGCCCGACCCATAGCGTTCCGTCCCGCTCGAACAGACGCACGCCACGCCAGCGACACCAGAGAAAGACAAGAAAGCTGCCCGCAGCAGAGCGCGTAAGCGCAACGAGGATCGGACTGTATCCGGTGTTTGCAATCTTGGCAGCCACACCGTTCAGTCCCCAAGAGAAGGTCAGCGCGATCATTACCGCGACAGCAAAAGCATCGATCGCATCGCGTCGACCGGCAGGCGACATGGCCGTCACTCGGCTTCCCCGTTTGCCTCGTCGAAGCCGAGCAGATTCCAACTCTGGCGCATGTGTGGCGGCATAGGCGCGGTCACGTCGATCCTTCCGCCATCCGGGTGTGGAACGACAATCCGCCGCGCATGCAGATGCAGCCTGTTCTGCATCCCGCCGGGAAAATCCCAGTTGGTGTCTGCCTCGAAATATTTTGGATCACCGATAATCGGACAGCCGATATAGGCGGCATGGACGCGCAGTTGATGGGTCCGCCCTGTGTAGGGCTCCATCTCAACCCATGACAGCGTCTGTCCGGCCTGTTCGAGTACGCGGTAGTACGACACGGCGTGATCGGCGCCCTTCTCCCCATGCCTAGCCACGCGCATGCGGTCGCCGTCCGGCGTCTGTTCCTTTATCAGCCAGGTCGATATCTTGTCCTCACGCTTGGGTGGCACGCCTTTGACCAGGGCCCAGTATGTCTTCTTCGTCTCGCGCTCCCGGAACGCTTCAGCGAGCTTCATGGCCGCGAGCCGAGTCCGCGCCACCACCAGGACGCCGGAGGTATCACGGTCAAGCCTGTGAACGAGACGTGGTCTCTCGCCCTTCTTGTTACGCCATGCCTCAAGCATCGAGTCGACGCTTCGTGTCACGCCTGAGCCGCCCTGCACGGCAAGTCCTGCCGGCTTGTTGAAGACGAAGACCTTCGGATCTTCGTGCAGCAGCATCTGGCGAAGCACATCGCCGTCGTCCTGGCCGCGTATCGTCTTGGAGGTAAGCGGACCGGCACCGGCCTTGTCGACCAGTAGCGGAGGAACACGCACGGTCTGGCCCGGTTCAACGCGCGAATCCGCCTTTGCCCGTCCACCGTCGATGCGAATCTGGCCCGAGCGCAGCAGCTTCTGAAGATGCCCGAAGCCCAGCCCCGGATAGTGCACCTTGAACCACCGGTCGAGGCGCATGCCGGCCTCGCCGTCTTCTACCTTGATTTGCTCTACGCCAGCCATTGCTCAACCTTCAAGCTGCGCGCAATAGCACCCGCCTCGCCTGTCAGCCAGCCCCGTCTGTCAGGCCAATACTCTTGCGAGCCATAAGCCGGCAAGTATGGCGACCAGGGAACCCACGACACTGGCAAGCACATAGGCGACCGCCGGGACGCTCGGACCTCGTTCCAGGAGCGTGGCGAAATCGAGCGAGAAGGCCGAAAACGTCGTGAAGCCGCCAAGGATGCCTGTCGCCACAAAAAGGCGCAGTTCGTTCGAGGCGTTGAAGCGGCGCGCGAGGAGTTCGATAAAGATGCCCATCGCAAACGAACCCGCAATGTTGATCGCCATGGTGCCCCAGGGAAAATTCGGCCCGAGCAGCCTCAGTGCGGCAAGATTGACCATATGACGGAGCGAGGCGCCGATGGCGCCGCCGAGCGCAACGAGCAGAAGGTGGAACATCATGCCGATGTGATGCGCCGATGAGCTTTTCCCGTCAACCGCACCGGTGATTGTACCGTCGGTCACTTATTGTTCGGAACTCTTATGGGCCTGTTCCACCGCTGCATATGCGAGAACAAGCCACAGATTTCGCAGGCTCCACGCATTGGCGGATTGCTTCTTTCGCCTGACCCGATCGAAATGCTCCGAGGCGAGGAATTCCGGCAAGCTCTTGGCTGCTCGGGCTGTGTTGCAGGGCGCACATGCAGGGATCCACAATCCGCCTGCCTTGTGCGACCGGGGGATTACGTGGTCTTTGGTTGCACTTGCGCGCCCAGGTTTGTTGGCAGCAAAATCGATGAAAGATCCACAATAGGCGCACGAACCCAAAAGATGGTCGGGCCACGCGCCTCCTGCCTTGCGCGTCAATGGCGCAACGGGATGCGTTGAACTCGTCCGCGTGCTCATCGTTGAAACTAGCCAGAAATTCCTTTGAATTCCGCTAATTCCAGCTGAAAACTCTTAATTTTTTCGACGGTCGTCAAAATCATCACCCGATGACCGGCTACCTGTCCATGGCACCGCGCTCGCGTCTGACCTTCGACCAATAATCCAGCCGTTTGCGGATCTCGCGCTCGAATCCTCGTTCGGGAGGATCGTAATATGTCTGTCGCCCCATCTTTTCGGGGAAATAGTCCTGGCCGGAAAAGGCGTCGGGCTGGTCGTGATCGTATTGGTACCCTGCCCCGTAATCCTCTTCCTTCATCAGCTTGGTCGGAGCGTTGAGGATATGCTTCGGTGGCAGGAGGGAGCCATGCTCCTTTGCGGACCGCATCGCGGCCTTGAATGCGGTGTAGACCGCGTTCGATTTCGGCGCCGTGGCGAGATAGACGGTCGCTTGGGCAAGCGCCAGTTCGCCTTCCGGCGATCCGAGATAGTCGTACGCATCCTTTGCGGCATTGGCCACCACAAGCGCCTGAGGATCAGCGAGGCCAATATCCTCGCTTGCCATGCGAACGAGCCTGCGCCCCAGATAAAGAGGGTTTTCGCCCGCATCCAGCATTCGCGCCAGGTAATAGAGGGCGGCATCAGGGTCGGAACCGCGCACGGATTTGTGCAGCGCCGAGATCAGGTTGTAGTGGCCATCCTGGCTCTTGCCGTACACCGGGGCTCGCCGCTGCAGCACGCGTTGGAGCGTCTCGGCGTTGAAAACTTCTCCGGGTCTCGCGGCCCGCCACGCCTCCTCGGCCAACGTCAACGAGGCGCGACCGTCCCCGTCTGCCATCCGGATCAATACCGCCCTCGCCTCCTCGTCGAGTGGCAGTGGCTTTTCCTCGATCTCCTCGGCGCGCGAAAGCAGCTGACGCAGGCTTTCCTCGCCAAGCGTGTGGAAGACCAGGACGCGTGCGCGCGACAGAAGCGCGGCGTTCAGTTCAAACGAAGGATTTTCCGTCGTTGCACCAACAAGAACGACGGTGCCGTCTTCCATCACCGGAAGAAAGCTGTCCTGTTGTGCGCGGTTGAAGCGGTGGATTTCGTCAACGAAAAGCAGTGTCTGGCGACCGTTCTGTCGTCGCAGGCGCGCTGCTTCAAACACCTTCTTCAGTTCGGCTACACCTGAAAATATCGCCGAAATCTGTTCGAAGGCGAGGTTCGTTTCGCCAGCCAGGAGTCTCGCCACTGTGGTCTTCCCCGTACCGGGCGGTCCCCAGAAGATCATCGAGCCGAGCGATCCCGACCGGATCAACCGCGTCAGCGCGCCGTCCTCTCCGGTCAGGTGCTCCTGCCCGACCACCTCTGCAAGCGTCGTGGGACGAAGCCGATCAGCAAGCGGGGTAGCTGCCTTTACCGGCTTGTCATCGTCCGCACCGAAGAGGTCGGCCATGCTGCCTCGCTGTCAGAACCGCAGCGTCTGGCGCAGCAGCTTGCCGTCTCGTTCGACAGTGAAACGCCACCAACGTGTCTGCGATTCCGCAATCTCCTTGAGCTTGGCTGCCGTATCGATCTCTTCCCCGTTGACCTCACGTACGATGTCACGAGGCAGGAAGCCGAAGCGGGCCGCCGGCGAGCCGCCATCAATGTCGACGACGGCTACACCCTTTATGTCATTGTCCAGACCGAGACGCTGTGCAAGCCGGGGCGAGAGTTCCGCGATCTTGGCACCAGCAAACGGCGTACGACCGCGGATGGTGACTGGCATGCTGGCGGCACCTTCCGGTGCCCTGATCAATTCGATGCTTACTGTCTTCTCATCGCCCTGGCTCAGCACCGCCAGTTCAACCGTCGTACCGATGCTTTGCGTCGCCAGCCGATAGTTCAGCGCATCGGAATGCTCGATTGCGCCGCCGTTCATGGTCAGCACGACGTCGCCGGGGCGCAGTCCTGCCTTTCCAGCCGGACTGTCAGGTTCGACAGATGCTACAAGTGCTCCGGCGGGTCGCGGCATGCCGAGCGCCTCGGCAATCTGCGCCGACACCTCCTCGAAGCCCGCTCCAATATAGGGGCGCTCGAAGAAATCGCTGCCGTTGGCGGCTGCCTGGGTCACGGCCCGCACCATGTTCGACGGGATTGCGAAGCCGATGCCGATGGAGCCACCGCTGCGACTGAAAATCGCCGTGTTGATGCCGACGAGTTGACCGCCCATGTTGATCAGCGCGCCGCCGGAGTTACCGGGGTTGATGGCCGCGTCTGTCTGGATGAAGAAGCCGAAATCGGAGACGCCCACATGGCTGCGCGCGAGCGCCGATACGATACCGCTCGTGGTGGTCTGGCCAACGCCGAAGGGGTTGCCAACGGCCAGCACGAGATCTCCAACCTGAAGCGCATCGGAATCGCCGATCGGCACCACCGGAAACGGCTCGGGTGATTCTATCTTCAGCACGGCGAGGTCCAGCGACTCGTCCTGGAGGAGCACCTTGCTTGCAAACTCGCGTCCGTCAGACATGGCGACCTTAACCTCATCGGCACCGCGAATGACATGATGGTTCGTGACGACGAGCCCGCTCGCATCAACGATGACACCCGAGCCAAGCGAATTCTGTTCCCTTGGGCGCATCTGCCGGCCGAAGAACTGTTCGAAGAACGGGTCGCCTTCAAAAGGGGACCGCACCTCACGCGGCTTCTTGGACGCGTAGACGTTGACGACCGCTGGCGCCGTCTCCTTGACCAGGGGTGCGAACGAAAGCTGCACCTCCTGCCGACCGAAAGGAACGCGGCGGTCAGGCCCCGCTGTCGCGCCGTCTGACCCGCGCAGCAGATCGGTCAGGACTTCGCTTAGTCCCTCCCCTTCCTGCGCGGTCGCGGTCATTGCCCCTGCCACGCCAAGACACAGGCTGAACACCAGAAGGCCAATTCTTGTCACGCGCATGCGATTCCCTCAATTTTTGGGCTGAACGCATGCCATTTTCCTGACGATTGTGCAAAATAAATGACTGGTCGCCGAATACGGGGCAGACGCCAAGGAATATGCGCCTGCACCGCAGAGGTCGTTGACGGCACAATCCCGAAGGCGCTAAAGCCTGACATCCAGGGACCGTTGGGCAATCGACAACTTGCCTTGGGAACTGTTCTTGGAGAGGTGGCCGAGTGGTTTAAGGCAGCGGTCTTGAAAACCGCCGTGGGGGTGACCTCACCGTGGGTTCGAATCCCACCCTCTCCGCCAGATATGCGGCCTAAATAGCTGATTTCATTTGACAATAATTTTTTTGCCTACCTCTGTCCCTAATGCAGTTCCCAATGTGAAAACTCACTCGGGAAAGAGGACAGACATGCACGTCACCACACGACTCAGGGCTGCGAACGACGCGGCGAAAGAAGCTGCCGTAGCGACGGCAATGCGCGACTTAGAAGACGATGTATGCTCGCTGCTGAACATGGCTCGCATCCTCGGCGACCTGCTCGATGGCGATCTCGTCAGCTATGAGGGCGACAAGAAGATCAGCATACCGGAGCCCGGAGGGGTAATGACCGTCCACCTGGGCTATGAGCAGGTGGAGTGTCTGTCGTTCGCTTGGAACGACGTCATCAAACGAGCCTTGCACCTCAAGGCGAAGTTCTACGAAGCTTTTGACGCTGAGGTGACATCATGAGCGACACCCTCACAAGGATATCGCCAGCCCTCGCTCGCGTTTATCGGAACGTCAAGGCCGACGCTGGTGTCGACGCGCATCTCAATGAATTGGCAGTCCAGTTCCTCAACGACGCCAAGGCGATCGATCCGACCATCAAAGGCGGATGGGTCTGCAACACGCTGATGTTGGAGAACCGCGCAGCGAGCGGAGCGGTTGCCGGGGTCTATTTCGAGAGGGATGAGGCACCCTTCGTCCGGAAGCGGAGGGCTGCCGAATGAGTGCGTCTCCCTCAATTTACCGGCTGCTCGCCACCTACTGGGAATCTTATGAGGCACTTGGCGCGGCAATGGATGCTGCAGACGATACCGATCCACGTACGCCAGAACGCGAGGCTGCTGATGAGGTGCAGCGTCTCGCCGGCGAAGCCCTGGACGATGCCGCGGTAGCTATCTGCGCATTCGTTCCCGGGCATGCGCATGAGGCTAGGATAAAAGCAAATTTCCTCACTCAGCTTATTGGGGAAAATGGCGCTATGGACCGGAACTGGGCCGATGCCTTGATCGGCTCGCTGCCTCGCTTGTACGCGCAGAGGGCGGAAGCATGATCCTTGCCGCCATCACCCTCATCATCGTTGCCTTGGCGCTCAGGACGCGCCTGGGCATGCTCTATCTCGCCAAGTGGTTGCTGAAGTCTGGCAACGCGCTTGGCGAGGCCGGAAGCCGCATCCTCGACCGCGTGAAGCTTGAGCGGATCGAACACGAGCAGCGCGCCAAGCGCTGAATGTTTTGCACTGGGCGCAAACATTGGCCCGGCTGGAGACGGCCGGGCTTTTCATTTCGGCAGCGTTACGATCGCGCCGGCATCTTGCTGCTGTTGACCGCGCCTGCGAAGCTATTCGCGATCAAACACAGGGGGCGCTAGATGGTCGTCAAGCTGGACAGCGAGAAAATCGAACGGGTAAGAGAGCTTTTCCTAAAAACACCGCTCTACACTCCCATGACATATTCGTCCGTGCTTAGCCCTGGCTCGGTTAGCGAGGCGGCAATCCTTCAATATCGAGAATTCGATTTCGACTGCTACTGCATTTACTGCAAGAAAGAGACAACATTTCGGGCCGCACGTTCGACATCGACTTACGATGCAATGACTGCCGCAAGGAAAGCCTTTGTGCTTCCCGACCTCACGACGGCAGTGACGATGGATTGCCAGCGGCGCGATCATCACCAGTACGATTATGTTTTCAGAGTTCACCCGGATAAAATCTTCAAGATCGGCCAGTACCCGTCGATGGAAGACATCGCTGCGTCCGACATTCAGCCATATCGAAAGGTAATTGAACCGCAGTATTTTTCGGAATTGCATCGTGCCGGTGGGCTAATGAGCCATGGTATTGGGATTGGTGCTTTCGTCTATCTCCGAAGGATTTTTGAGCGACTGATCTTCAATCACCACGCGGCTCTCGCAGTACCGATACCAGGCTTCGAAACTATGGGCGTCGACGAAAAAATTGAGGCTCTTAAGCCGGTGCTGCCGGCGGCGCTCGTCACGAAGCGGTCGGCTTATGCTATCCTGAGTAAGGGGATTCACGAGCTTGATGAGGAAACCTGCAAAAGGTATTTCCCGGTCGTGAGGTCGGCGATTATCGCGATTCTGGAGGAAGACCTGCAGGACCGAAACAAGGCTCTAGCAGCAAAGAAATTAGAGGACGACCTCGCCGCCGCCCTTGGCGAGATCAAGAGCAACGGAAGCGGCTAACCCCAACACCACCTCGGCAGCGGATCTAAGGGCCATTTCCTGCACGCTGCACCAGCGCGTTTCATGGCCACCCCATAGCTCGATCCCGACGAGATCGGAACCGTCGAACCATGCCGAGCAATTCAGCTTGGGGAAGTGCAGCAAGCGTGCTTCC
>JAHBYU010000017.1:2500-98573 GCA_019635775.1 Rhizobiaceae bacterium
CCGCGACTTTCGATGAAAAGAGCGGGCTTTCGGCCGACGAGGTCGAGAAAGTGGTGCGCGAAACAGGCGCGGTCCTCTCCGACGGCGCGGTGCAGGTCGCGGCGCTTCACTATATCGTGCCGGAGCGGTTTGGCGACACATTGGCGAATCAGGCGCTCAACGCTTCCTACGGGGTACGAATCGTTCCCGAGAATGTTTCGGTCGCGCCCAGGACTGATTTCGATGAGCAGGGCGTGGCCTATGCGGAAGACATCATTCCGTTCACAACCGACCGCAAGATCAAGAGCGCGTTCGAGGACGCCGGCTATGCCGGACAGGACGCGATCGACATGGCCGACGCCATTGCCAAACTTCTCAACGCTTCTGCCCTGAAGGCGGGAACCGTCCTGCGGGTCGGCGTGGAAGTGAAAGGCGAGATCGCGAAGGTTGTGCGAACAAGCGTCTACGATCGCCAGACTCACCTGGTGTCGATCGCCCTCGACGACCGCGGTCAGTTCGTGCCGGCCACGGAACCCGAACCCAATCCGGAGTTGCTGACTGCCTTCGAGGAAAATCGCCCGAGGCCGGTGGTTCGCGGCAATCTGCCTTCCATCTATGACGGCATCTACCGCACCGCCTATTCCTACGGGATGTCGAAACGCATGACCAAGCAGCTGATCAAGCTGCTGGCATCCGACGTCGACTTCCAGTCGAGGCTGAAACCGGCCGACAGCATCGAGGTCCTTTTCTCCCAACCCGATGGCAATGACGAGGTTTCCGACGATTCGGAACTGCTCTACGTCTCGGCGACGTTCGGGGGCAACACGCGCAACCTCTATCGCTTCCAGATGGAAGACGGCTCGTCCGACTATTTCGACGAGGAAGGCCGCAGCGCAAAGCAGTTCCTGCTGCGCAACCCGCTGCCGAACGGCAAGTTCCGTTCCGGCTTCGGCGGCCGACGCCATCCTATCCTCGGCTACACGAAGATGCACACCGGCGTAGACTGGGCAGCGCCGACGGGTTCGCCAATCCTCGCCGCCGGCAACGGCGTAGTCGAGAAGGCGGGCTGGGCCGGTGGCTATGGCAAGCAGACGATCATCCGTCACGCCAACGGCTACGAAACATCCTACAACCACCAGAGCCGAATCGGCGAGGGCATCAAGCCGGGTGCCCGCGTGCGGCAGGGACAGGTGATCGGCTATGTCGGGTCGACCGGCCTCTCCACCGGCGCACACCTGCACTACGAACTGATCGTCAACAACCGCAAGGTGGATCCGATGCGCGTGCGCCTGCCGGTGGGCAAGGTGCTGAAGAACAAGGAGCTCGAGGCGTTCAAGCGCGAGCGGACCCGCATCGACGAACTGCTGAAGGACGAGAACGGCGGCAATTCGCTGAAGATGGCGAGCGCCAAAGTCAGCGGCTGAGACGTTCCTTCCTGAAATGAAAAGGCGCCAGTGGCGCCTTTTTTGATTCGCGGGACCGATTCGCAGCCCCGGCCCGCGGGCCTAATCGACAAACTCCACCGGCACGCCCGGCTTGACCAGCTTGGCGAGTTCCTGCGCGTCCCAGTTGGTGAGGCGCACGCAGCCGTGGCTTTCCGTCTTGCCGATCTTGGAGGGGTCCGGCGTGCCGTGGATGCCGTATGTCGGCTTGTCGAGCGCGATCCACACATTGCCGACCGGCCCGTTCGGTCCCGGCGGTATGGTGAGGATCTTGCTGTTCTCGCCCTGCTTGAAGTTGATGTTCGGATTGTAGGTGTAGTCCGGATCGATCACGACCCGCGAGATATTGTGCGTTCCCGTCGGCGACGGCGTGTCGGTCGAACCGATGGTCGCGGGATAGGAGACGACGAGCCTGTTGTCGGCGTCATAGGCGAAAACCTGCTTCTTGCCCTTGTCGGCGACGATTCGCGTCACCGCGCCCGTCGCCGGCTTGCCGACATTGGCGACGCGGATGATCGTTCCCACGCGGCCGAAATTGGCCTGCGGGTTGAGCGCCTTGAGATAGGCCTCGTCCATGTGGAAGCGCTCGGCGAGCATCTCTGAGACAGACGTATAGCTCATCCTTTCGAGCTTGGCCTTCTCGCCATAGTCGGACGGAACCGAGGCGACGAAGGGACCGGCCGCGTCGGAGGCGGTGATGGTGTAGTTCATGAAGGGATCGCCGCCCGTTTCGGCAAGCGCCTTCTTGATACCCTCGGCGTCGGTGGATTTCAGATTGTCCCGGTTGATGGCGCGATAGGCCACGATCGCCTTGTCGACGTTCGAGCCGAACCGCCCGTCGATGACGCCCGGCGAGGCACCACGGCGGTCGAGCAGAATCTGGAGCGCGGCGACGTCCTCGCGCGCGCCGAGCTTGAGTGAAGGATCGATAGCGCCCTCGACGATGTTGGGCGTGGATGGCGGCGGCGCTGCGGCGACAGGCGTTTCCGAATCGTCCGGCACGGTCGCGATCGACGGCGATTCGCCGTAGGACCCAGGCGCGGCGGGGTCTTCGAGAGGCATGCGTTCGATGGAACCGGGCGCCGGCTCACGCGCGAAAACGTCCGGCGGCGGGTCCTCGGGGAACGCCTCGCGCGGCGGTTCGGGATAGTCGTCGATGCCTTCGGGCAGGCCGCGGCGCGAATAGTCCTGATAATCGTCGACCGGCGGAGCGGGAATGATGCCGGCGTCGCGCAGCTTGCGCTGGCGAAGGCGCTCCATGTCCTGCGGATCGTCGAGATAGTAGCGTTCCTCGCCGCCGTCCCGCATGGCGTCGCGCCGTTCACGCATCTCGTCGCGGCGCAGCCGACGCTCGTTGCGGCGCGGCCGCTCGATGGCGATGATCTCGCCCGTATAAGCGTCGCGCACGATGCGCCGGCCATATTCGTCATAATAGATCTCGACATCGCCATACTGGGCGAGGCGGATGCCTTCAGCCGCGGCCCGCGATTCGGACGACACCTGCTGTCGGGTCTCCTGCTGGCCGGGCGCTATGGCGGCCTGCGCGCCAAAGGCCGCAAAGCCGGCAACAAATGCCGAAAAAACGAGTATGCCACGCATCATTCAGGTCTTCTCCGTCCATCATCCGCCCGCATCCGGCAGCCCACCCCTCCTACACCCCGAAGCTGGCTCTAACGTGGATTCGAGGCTAACGGTTGCAACATGAACGGGGCATGAAGATGGCCGATATCCGGCTCCTCGACCCCCTCTCCTTCCCGGGGACGATGACCGGACGCGGATCACTGCTTCACGCTTTCGCCGGTAGCCGCGGACTGAATCACCGACTTGAGGAACTTCCGGTCCTCCGCGCTCAGCCCATCGAGGAAGGCGGCGACCGCTTCGGCCATAGCCGGAATCTGGCTGACGACTTCGTCAAGGAGTTGCTCGACCATGAGGCAGCAGAAGGTTGCCATCCGGGCCGCCTCGACCAAGGTCTCGTCGGCCAACCCACCACCGCAGGAAAGCGGCTCCGGCCCGTCGGTCGAGACATGGCATCGGCCCGTCTGCTGGCAGGCGCGCCTCTGGCAACGTGCGGGCGCGCCGTTGGCGGTTGATGCAAAATGCAACGCCGGCTGCCAGACCATGCCAGAAACCCAGTTCCGGAAGACGGCCGCCGAGAATGCGCGTCGCGCGCGGGATTCGCGTTGGGCCTGGATGGTGTCGCGGGGACGCGTTTTCGAAGGGGCCATGAACCTGTCCTTTCTGGTGTGGCGAGCCGGCCGGCGAAAAGACGCGCGAAAGCGACTTCCCGCCGAAAACGGCCGGGAAAGCGAATGGTCGGGAAGCGGGGCACGAGGCCTTGCCTCTCATTTTTATATTTACTTGGCCGGTTTCCCTTGCCCCGTCGACGCTTTCACCCCGAAGAGCGTGGGGTGGACTTGGCATTTGCGCCTCCACCGCTGACCCTCAAGGGGGCACGGGTCCTGGTGATCGACTCACTAAACTGCGCCACCGTCAGCGCAGCCGACCCGTACGTCGCCGCCCTTCCTGATACCCGGTGCGCACCAGGTTCCCGCAAGAGCGATGCAACGGAGTATGCGGGAACAGGGAAAGGCGTGGACAAAACGCACGCGGATTTTTGACGGGGCAAGCGCCAAGCGGTTGAGAGGGCTGGGAGATTTTTCCGGCGGTGGCGTTTGTGGCGCGCAAATGGACTCACGGTTTGCGAGGGTGAGCAGGTTGCGGAGCGCTGCTCTGGGCCGAGGCCGCAGAAGAAGCAAACTCACGTGCTGCCTGAACAAATGCCGTGAAGGCGGCGGGCGGGTTCTTTCGGCCAGGATAGTACAGCGCAAGCGGCGGCAGGATGGGCGTCCAATCCGCCAAAACCTGAACCAGCCTACCGGCGGCGATGTCCTCCCGGACATCCGCTTCCATGATGTAGCCGAGACCGACGCCATTTTGTGCAGCAATCCGGACAAGGCTCGGCTCATCCAGGGTGAGCGAACCCTGCACGTCGATCTGAACAGCGTCTCCGTCTTTCTCGAAGCGCCATCGCAACAGGGCGTTGTTCGGAAGGCGGGCGCGCAGGCAGCGGAAGCGATAAAGGTCGGTAGGCACGTGAGGTCTGCCGTGCCTGGCCAGAAACTCCGGTGACGCCACGACGGCGTTCTGACGATGCAGTCCGAGCGACAAGGCGATCATGTCGATCGGCACGAGGTCGGCTGGCCTCAGACCCATGTCGAAGCCAGCGGCGACGATGTCAACGAGCTTTCCTTCTGTCACCAGATCGATGTGAACCTGCGGGTAGCGCCGCAGGAACGGAAGAATGAGGGGCGCCAACACCTCGCGCGCCGCCGACGCAAATGCGTTGATGCGGAGTGTGCCGGTCGGTGTTTCCTGAAGCGCCTGCGCAGCCAGCATCGCATCGTGGATATCCGTCATGGCCGGCCCGACCCGTTCAACGAAGGTCCTTCCTGCGTCTGTAAGGGATACGCTGCGTGTCGTCCGATTGAAGAGCCGGATGCCCAAGCGCTGCTCCAACTTGGCGATGGCATTGCTCAGGGCGGTCGTGGACATGCCCAGATCGAGTGCCGCGGCGCGAAACGAGCCGTGGCGCGCGATGCCAAGAACGGCGTCGATGTCAGAAAGAAAATCTCGTGTCACTGTCCCGATTTTCGCAATTCTTCATGCCTGTTTATCCCAGTTATCAGGTCGGTCGTCGAGGCTTAGATCAGCCTTGCCGGCCGTCACAGAGGCTGGGCCAAGGGAGAAGGCCTTGTGAAACACAGGAGATCCAAATGACGATCAATTTGCCACCGAGCATTCAAGCCTATTTCGACGCCGACAATGCCCGCAGCCCCGATGCAGTCGCCGCTGCCTTCACTGACGATGCAGTCGTGCGGGACGCGGGCGAAACCCACACCAGCCGGAAAGCCATCCGGGCCTGGAAAGTCGAAACCGACCGGAAGTACTCGCACACCCTGAGCGAGCCGTTTTTCATCACCACCGAAGACGGAAGGGTCCATGTGACGGCGCACGTGTCCGGCGACTTCCCCGGAAGCCCCGTCGATCTGCGGTACTTCTTCGTTCTCAAGGGCGACAAGATCGCCGATCTGGAGATCACGGTATGAACCAGTTCCTGACTCTTGAGGGCCGCCGTGCCCTGATCACCGGCGGCACAATGGGAGCCGGCGCAGCGACAGTATCGCTTTTCCAGGAGCTTGGCGCACGCGTGTTGACCACCGCGCGGACCAAGCCCGCAGACTTTGCTGGCGCTGCATTCGCAGCGGCAGATCTTACCACCGGGGATGGTATTGAAACGGTCGTGGAGGCAGTCCAGCGGGAACTCGGCGGGCTCGATATTCTCGTCAATGTCCTGGGCGGCTCGTCCGCGCCCTCTGGTGGTTTCGCCGCGCTTGACGATAGAGAATGGGACAAGGAGTTCGGCTTGAACTTTTTCCCGGCCGTCAGGCTGGATCGTGCGCTGATCCCCGGCATGCTGGCTCAGGGCAAAGGCGTCGTCATTCACGTGACGTCAATCCAGGGTCGAATGCCGCTGCCCCAAGCCACGACCGGCTACGCGTCTGCCAAGGCGGCGCTTAACACCTACAGCAAGAGCCTTTCCAAGGAGGTCTCGCCGAAAGGCGTCCGCGTCGTGCGGGTCTCGCCTGGCTGGATCGCTGATCCGGGGAAGAATGGTCTGGCGCTGCGCATCGCCGAACAGGCCGGGATCGGTTACGAGGATGCGGTACAGGTAATCATGGACACACTCGGCGGCATACCGCTCGGACGCCCCGCTGCTCCTGGGGAGGTTGCCGACCTGATCGCGTTCCTGGCTTCCGACCGAGCGTCGTCCATCACCGGCACAGAGCATGTGATCGACGGCGGCACTGTCCCGACCGCCTGACGGTCGGTCGGGATGAGTGGCAGCTTTCCGGACTGTCCCGTCGTTCGCGAACGACCCGCATTCGGGTCGGAGGCGGACCAGACCGAAAGATCAGCCGGGGGTCTGTTCCGCGAGACATTTGCGCCCCGCCGCCATGGCCTTGTAGGTTCCCTTGAGATCGATGACGAAGGCGCCCGCGGTCTCAGGGAAAACCGTCATCGTGTACTGCTTGGCCACGGCGCGCTTGAACGCGGGATCGTCGGTAAGGATATAGCCCCCGGAATATCCGCCTTTCAGCTGGCCGGTCGTGGTCGTCACCACGCCGGCATAGAGCTTGCCGCCGATTTCGACGAAGATTTCACTGGCTCCGTTCTGGATGCCGATATCCAGCGTCGTGAACACTCCGAGATATCCGACCGCCTCGTCCTGGTCGACGCCCATCTGAACCGACGCCGGGCCGAACGAACTGACGATCAGGCAATCGCCGCGCGTCTTGTTCGCATAGACGGTCCAGCCCTCGATGTCGGGCCCATATCTGACGAGCTTGTCGGTGGCGAGCGGCAGCGGGCTCTGTTGCTGCGCGAAAACCGCGGTGGCGCAGGAAAGCGACACTGAAACCACCGCTGCGAATTTCAAAAGACCGTGCATCCGAATCCCTCCGTCATCGCCTGTTGCAGAGGCGAGCGCCCGACCTTGCATCGGAAGGCGAGCGGGCGGGAGTAACTTACGGTAAAGCGGCGCGTGCGCGTGACCCTCGGGCGCCCCCGTCTGATGGGGGAGAGGACGAGCCCTTGGCCACGGTTGCGCCGCGTCCAGATTGTCCGTCGAGGATTGATCCACATCAAGTGATATCGTGCGGCAGTGTGCTGTGTTAGCTTCAGCTAAAAAGTGCGCATCGGGCTGCGGCACTTCGGCGATGAGACCCGGGCACAGAATGACCCGGACCGTTTCGTCCATCTTTGCGGTCGCGATGGCAGGTACGGCTCTGCTGGCCGCACCCGCTCAGGCGGTCGAGGGTGGATTAAGCTTCTATCTTCTTGGATCCAAGACCACGATGGGCGGCTACATGCCGCCCCCCGGCATGTACGGCGCAGTGCAGAACTATGTGTATTCCGGCAGCGCGGACATCGATTTCGAAACCAGCGGCGTGGAGCTTTCAGGCGGCGTGGACGCCGACGCCTATATCGTGCTGCCGACGGCGCTTGGTGTATTCGACACCGATATCTTCGGCGCCGATCTCGCCTTCTCCCTCACCACACCTTTCGGTGGCAAGAAGGTCGATGTCGGCATCCTGACCGGGCTGACCGGCGTCGAGCTCAATGCCCAGCGCGACAATTTCGCGTTCGGCGACCCGGTCTTCGGGGCCTCGCTTGGGTGGCATGAAGGCAATCTGCACTACACGCTCGGGTCGCTGCTCAACATCCCGATCGGGCAGTGGGAACTCGGCAACCCCGTCAACATCGGCTTCAACCGCTGGGCAATCGATACCACCGGCGCGGTCACCTATCTCAACCCCCAGACCGGCGTCGAGCTGTCTGCCGCGGCGGGCATCACGTACAACTTCGAGAACCCGGATACCGACTACCAGTCCGGCACGGAAATCCATGCAGAAGCGGCGGCGATGATGCATTTTTCGCCGTCATTCAGCCTGGGCGTGAACGGCTATGCGTACAAGCAGATCACCGGCGACAGCGGTCCGGGCGCCGTGCTGGGCGACTTCAAAGGCCAGGTCGTGGCGCTTGGCCCGGCGCTGGACTACACCTTCCATGTGGGCAAGACGCCCGTCGTGACCAACCTGCGATACTTCTACGAGTTCAACGTGGAGAATCGAATGCAGGGCCACGTCGGCTTCTTCAACGTGGTTATTCCGTTGGGCGGGCAGGCGCCTCAGGCATCGCAACACTAAACAGACCCCAAGCGCCCCCGCGATCTTTGAGAATCACTCGGCGCGCTTGAGATGTTTCGCAGCATGGAAGTGTTTTTGTGATTTGTTGACGGTGCAACACATAAAAATGCGACTCATCGAAGTGCAGCTTGCGGCCCTGTTGTCTGCCTTCATCTCTGGTCCGTTGTCTGCGGAAGAAGGACAAACAGGCGGTGAAGCCACTGCCAATGCTGATGCACACCCGCCAGCCAGTTGGTTGGAACGTGATACGCTCACCGGCGATTGGGGCGGCCTGCGGACTCGGTTGAAAGAACATGGCATCACACTCGCCCCTCGACTGACACAATTCTATCAGGGGATGACTGCCGGCGACGGTGATCACGATTTCAAATATGGCGGCAAGGTTGACGTCCTGCTCAATGCCGACCTCAGCAAGCTGGGTTTTTGGGATGGTCTCTCGTTAACCGTCCACGGCGAGTATAACTATGGCAGGAGCGTCAACGGGCTTGGGGGTGTGGTGTCCCCGCCCAATACGGCGCTGCTTTTTCCAGGGTTGGAGGGCGCTGACTCCTTTGATCTGTCGAGCTTCTATTTTCAGCAGAAGTTTGACAACTCCGTCACCCTGCTTGTCGGCAAGATCAACATGATCGATCTCGCCGGCATGAAGCCGTTCAGTGGCGGTTCCGGCATCAACTCTTTCTGGAACCTTACCTTCGCCGCTCCTCCCAGCGGCGCTGTCCCGCCCTATCTCTTCGGTGCCTTGATGAGCGTGCGAACTGAGCGCGCCACTTTCGGCTTGTGGGTCTATGATCCCGTCAGCGTGGTCAACAAGTCAGGTTTCGAAGAGCCCTTCGCCGACGGAGTCTCCGTCCGTGGGAGCGTTGATTTCCCCGTTACCATCGGTGGTCTCAGCGGGCGTCAAGGGTTCTCCGCCTTGTACAGTACCCAGGACGGCACCGACCTGAGCGACACCGGCGACATCCTCCTGCCACCATTTCCTCCAGGTGATCCTGGCATCAAGGATGGTCGTTACCACTTCTCCTATTCGTTCGACCAAGCTCTCTATCGGGTGAGCGAAAATTCCAAGGAAGGCTTCGGGATTTTTGGCCAGTTCGGCATCTCGGACGGCAATCCCAACAAGCTGTACTGGTCGGCCCTCGTGGGCATAGGCGGCACTGGATTATTGATACCGGGCCGGAGCGAGGACAACTGGGGAGTCGCTTATTACTACAATACGCCGAGCCGGGATTTGAAGGATGCCCTTCCCCTTCTGAAGATCAGTGACGAACAGGGGGTGGAAGCTTTCTACAACTTCGAAGTGACACCGTGGCACACGGTGGGTGCGGACGTGCAGGTTATCAATCCAAGTCTAGGACAAGACACCGATATTTTCCTCGGGCTCCGTTCCGTCACAAGGTTCTGAAGTCACAGAAAGATCAGAAGTGAAGCTGAGATATCGGTAGCGCTCATTGATCGCGGCTCGACCGGACATCACCAAGCGATCATGTGGCCAAGTCCCGCCCGCCACGCTTGGCGTCCGGCTGGGGTCCTTTCTGGTAGGCATTTGAAATGAGGGAGAGATGATATGTCGATGACCTGGGCGAGCGGCCTTATCCGTCGGACGCGACCGATCTCGGTTGCGGCGGTAAACAGCCTGATCCTTGCATCCCTTCCCGGTGTCGCGCAGGAGCGACGACCCAATGTGCTGCTGATCGTCGCGGACGACGCCGGATATTCCGACATCGGCAGCTTTGGCGGTGAGATCCAGACGCCAAGCATCGACGCGCTGGCCTCCGTCGGCGTCCGGTTCACCAATTTCAATGTGAGCCCCACATGTTCGCCGACGCGCTCCATGCTTCTGAGCGGCGCTGACAACCACAGCGCCGGACTTGGCAACATGGCGGAGTTCACGGCACCGAACCAGAAGGGCAAGCCCGGCTATGAAGGCTATCTGAGCGAGAACATCGCGCCGCTCCCGGCGCTGCTGAGGGACGCCGGATACAACACCTACATGGCCGGGAAGTGGCACATGGGCGACGAGCCGCGGCACTATCCGGCCGCGCGCGGCTTCATACGCGACCTGACCCTCATACCCGGAGGCGGCAGCCACATGGACGACATGTGGGGGGCGCATGGCGAGCGGCAGCTCTATACCTACAACGGCAAGCCCTTAGAGGCGCTGCGCCCCGGCTTCCACTCGAGCGAGGACTACACGACCGCAATCATCGACAACATCGAGGAGAACCGCGCCGACGGGAAGCCGTTCTTCGCCTACCTCGCGCTCCAGGCGCCGCACGATCCGTTCCAGCTCCCGGCAGAATGGCTTGACCGATACGAGGGGCGCTATGACGAAGGCTACGACGCCACACGCGCCGCCCGCATCGAGCGGATGAAGGCGCTCGGGCTTCTCGCTCCCGACGCCACCGTGTTCCCGCGCCTGCCGAGCGTTCCGGCCTGGAACGAGCTTTCGGCTGAAGAAAAGCGGGAGTCGGCACGCCGCATGGAACTCTATGCCGCCATGGTCGAGAACATGGATGAAAACATCGGCAGGCTGATCGGCTATCTCAAGACAAGCGGGCTTTACGACGACACCCTCATCATCTTCCTCTCCGATAACGGCCCGGAAGGCAATGCGTGGCAAATTGGTGCGCCCTGGGACAACAGCAACATGGAGGATTGGGGGAAAAAGGGAACCTTCATCCAGTATGGCCCCGCCTGGGCGCAAGTGGGCGCAGGTCCCTTGCGCATGTTCAAGGGCTTCCTGTCGGAGGGCGGTATCCGTACGCCGCTGATCGTCTCGGGCAAGGACGTGACGGGCAGCGGACGGATTTCCGATGCATTGGTTCACGTGATGGATATTCCGGCGACGATCCTCGATGCTGCCGGTGTTGCCCATACGGAGACGTTCGAGGGAAAGAAGGTGGCCCCGTTGCAGGGCAAGACGCTTGCCCCGGTGCTGAGCAACGGGAGCGATACGGTTCGCGGCCCCAACGACTGGATCGGCTGGGAGCTCTTCGGAAACCGCGCCATCCAGCAGGACAACTGGAAGCTGCTTTGGCTGTGCAAGCCGTTTGGCGCCGGGCAGTGGCAGTTGTTCGACCTTGAGGATGACCCAGGCGAGACGACGGACCTTGCGTCGCAAAGGCCGGATATCCGCGACCTGCTTGCCGGGCATTGGGACGAGTATGTGCAGACAAACAACGTCATCCTGCCGGACGTATCACCTGTGTGCGGGAAAACCGACGCGGGCTGATTCAGGTGCGGCCCATGTCCTTACGGCGAAGCCGGGGGAACAGCACGATCTCGTCGATGCGGTTGTAGAACTCCGGCTTGACGCTCGCCTTGACGATGGCCAGCACCTGGTCTTGCACACAGCAACTCGCATGGCAGACCGAACGGGCGGAAGCAAGTTACGGTCAAGAGGAGGCCGTCAAAGGCCGCGGGACGTGCGTGATCCGGATCAGGAGCGGCGTTTGCTGAAAAGAAGCGCGACAACGAAAAGCGCGCCGAGCGAATTCGTGACGATGCTGATCGGAAGCTCCTGCGCGTGGAGGAGGAGACGCGCGGCGAGATCGCTCGCCAGCAGGAGCGTTGCGCCGAGCGCCACGCAGGTGAAGGTCAGCCGTAAGTGAAGCGGTCCGGCCAGCGCCCGCGCGATATGCGGCACCATCAGGCCGACGAAGCCGATGACGCCGGAGACCGCGACGAAAAGCGCGGTCGCCACGCTCGCGGCGACGAAGGCGATCAACCGTAACCGTGCGACGGGGACGCCGAGGCTTTCGGCCGCATGTTCACCCGCCAAGAGCGCGTCGAGACGCCTGTGGCTGGCAAGCGCGAAAAGGACGGCGATCGCCACGCCGAGGAAGCCAAGCGGAAGATTGTCCCAGCGCGCGAGGCCGAGACCGCCCATCGTCCAGAACAGCACGGAATGCGCCGCGCGCTGGTCGCCGGAGAAGACGAGATAGTTGGTCAGCGCGATGAACAGGAAGGAGACGGCAAGGCCGGCGAGGATCATGCGTTCCGGCCCATGTCCCTCGCTGCGTCCGATGAGGAGCAGCACGGTGGCGGTGGCCAGCATGCCACCGATGAAGGCTGCAACCGGCAACGTCCAGATGCCGAGCGCGTCGCCGGTGACGGTGATGACGGTGACGGCGCCGGCCGCCGCCCCCGCCGAAAGGCCGAAGAGAAAGGGGTCGGCAAGGTCGTTGCGCGTGACCGTCTGCAGGAGCATGCCGACGACGCCAAGCCCTGCACCGATGCAGATGGTGAGCAGCACGCGCGGCAGGCGCAGGTCCAGTATGATGCGGCCGACCGGTCCCTCAGGCGCCAGGACGTCGAGGCCGAGCGCATGGCCAAGCACCGCCGCGACCTCGTCCAAAGGAATCGGCGTCGATCCGTAGGCGATGGATGCAACGGCAAGAACGATGACGGCCAGGACTGCCGCCATCATGGAAAACGCAAAGCGGCTCAAAGGTCAGAACGCTTCCGGATGCATCGCCCTGGCAATCTTGTCGATGGCCTCGATGTTGGCGGGGCCGGGCGTCAGTTCGGCATAGCGCAACGCAACAAAGCGCTTGTTCCTGACCGCGTCGGTTTCCTTCATCGCCGGATGCTGTTCGAGGAAGTTCAGCAGTTTCGCGTCGCCGGCGTCGTCCTGATAGTCGAGCAGGACGAGGAATTCGGGATTGCGCGCCGCGACCGTTTCCCAGTCCGTGGTGCCCCAGCTCGTCTCCATGTCGGCCATGATATTTTCGCCGCCCGCAGCCGCAATCATGGCTGTGGGGATGGCGAACTTGCCTGCCGTGAACGGCTTGTCGTCGCCCGAATCGTAGAGGAAGACGCGCGTGCCCCTGTTGTCGCCGACCTTCGCCTCGATGGCGGCGAGGTCATTCTGCCAGCCCTCGACCAGCGCGTTGGCCTCCGCCTCCTTGCCAAACACCTGACCGAGACGGCGCATGTCTCCGAAGAGAAGCTCCATCGACGCGGCCGGGCGGTTCTTGTCGAGATGCACGCAGCTTTCAGTCAGCAGCAAAGTCTTGATGCCGTACGGCGCCAGCGTGTCGGGCGTGACGTCGCCTCCCGGCTTCATGCCGTAGTACCAGCCCGCGAAGAACAGGTCGGGCTCGACGGCGACCAGGTTCTCGATCGTCGGATATTTTGGCGCGAGCTCGGGAATGTCGCCCTGTGCGGCCTTGAACTCTTGCCCGACCTTGTACCAGCCGGTGATGCCGGTGAGCCCGACGATGGACGGCTGGAGCCCGAGCGCAAACGCCATCGGTCATGTTAAGGTCATGGACGACCATGCGTTTCGGCGCTTGCTCGAAGGTAAGCGGCTGGCCGCAATTGTCGACCGTGACGGGAAAGGCAAATACGCTCGATCCTGGATCGAGGCAAGGCCGGCGAACAGCAATCTTTTCATGGTTTGGCTCCATTGTTTTGGTTCGAAGGGATGTCGAAGACGGTGAGATGCCGGTTCTCGACCGGATGGGGAAAACGCAGCACATCGACCTGAAAGACAGAACGGACGACGGACGGCTTCAGCGCCTCGTCGGGCGGGCCATGCGCGACCAGCCGACCGCCATCCATGACGGCCACCTCAGTGGCGAAGGACGGGACCAGCGCGAGATCGTGCAGGACGGCGACGACGGTGAGGCCGAGGCCAGCAACCAGATGCAACAGGGCGCCACGGGCGCGAGGATCGAGATGGTTGGTGGGCTCGTCCAGGAACAGCACCCTGGGTTGCTGCGCAAGCGCGCGCGCGATCTGGGCCCGCTGGCGCTCGCCGCCGGACAATGTGCCGACAGCCCGGTCGCGCATGTCGCCGAGCCCGACCTCGGCCAGCGCATCGCGGAGGATGCCCCATTCCTCGGCGCGGCTGAGCATGCCGGAATGCGGGACACGGCCAAGCCCGACGTAATCCCAGAGCGTGATCCTGGGGTCGGGCTGGTCGGTCTGGCCCACGACGGCGACGCGCCGCGCGCGCTCAACCGGGCGCATCCGGGCGATGTCAGCGCCAAACAGACAGATGCTGCCGGCAGCAGGTTTGAGCGTACCGGCGAGCATGCGCAGCAGCGTGGTCTTGCCGGCGCCGTTGGGGCCGATGATCGCCAGCCGCTCTCCAGCGTCGATACGAAGCGAAACATCATCAACAAGAACCGTACCCGTCCGGGCGCGATACGAAAGCGACATTCCCGCGAGAGCAGCCTGCCCGCCGGGATTCATGTCCGGTCGCCTGCGGGCGCAGAGGTTGCAGCGGCCGGAATGCGCGCGATGATCTTGCCGTGAAGGCCCGCCGGACGGTCACGCTCGCTGGACCAGCCGTCCGGACGTGTCCGGTAAAGTTCCGCGAAAGCCGACAAGGCGCCCGCGTCCGATGCGGGATCGATGTCGCCAAACAGGTAGCTCGCTTTGTTCCCGGCGCGAAAACCGACGGCGAGTGGCCGATCGCAGCCTGCCATGCAGGCGACGGTCTCGACCGCGAATCCCTGGAAACCGCCGGACGTTCGAAATTCGCACAGCAACCGCTCGGCGGCCGCCGCGCCGCTCAACGGGTCACGACACCGCGTACAGACAATAATGGCATAGGAGGCCGCTTTTGCGTCCATCGCATCCTTCTCCGCTTTCTATCGGGAAGGATGCGGAGCCCGGTGCACGAGTGCGGGAGGCGTCGCAGCGCTTCCCGGCACACCCCGTCCGGTCGTCTCAGTCGGATGGCAGGTCTCCTGGCTCGCGGGTCCTTGCCTGCTTCCGCCTTCCCGGCTTTCGGCCAGTGGCGTTTGGAAGCAGGCTCGCCGCTTACAGTTGCGGGGGCAGCCACGGCCTGGGCTCGTCGCCGCACCGTGTTCCCTTTTCACCTTCGGCCTTCCGACCTCCGGCACCATCCGCGCTTAGCTTAAGGAAAACGCCGCCAGATTCGCAAGGGGACAAGCGCGTTTTTCTGGATGGTGATCGGTTCAAAAAAATGCCCCGCGCGGGGCGGGGCATTTTGGCTGCCGGGTGGGTAGAACCCTTCACCGGGCGTTACGCCGCTTCCTCGGCTTCTTCCACGGCTTCCACCGCAGCGGGCTTCGAGCGGAAGTTCAGCCGGTCGGAACCGTTGGTGATCTTCACGACAGAACCGTCGCGGATGTCGCCGAGCAGGATCTTTTCGGCCAGCGGGTCCTGAAGCTCCTTCTGGATGACGCGCTTGAGCGGACGCGCGCCATAGGCCGGGTCGTAACCCTTGGCCGCAAGCCAGTCGACTGCCTCCTGGTCGAGGTCGAGCACGATCTTGCGATCCTCCAGAAGCTTCTCCAGCCGCTTGAGCTGGATGGCGACGATCTTGCCCATATCCTGCCGGCGCAGTCGGTGGAACAGGATGATCTCGTCGACGCGGTTGAGGAACTCGGGCCGGAACTGCGCGCGCACCATAGCCATCACGTCGTTGCGCGCGGCCTCGGCGTCCTGGTCCTCGCCGAGCGCGACCAGATATTCCGAGCCGAGGTTCGACGTCATGACGATCAGCGTGTTGCGGAAGTCGACCGTGCGGCCCTGACCGTCGGTCAGGCGACCGTCGTCCAGAACCTGCAACAGCACGTTGAAGACATCCGGATGCGCCTTCTCGATCTCGTCGAACAACACGACCTGGTAGGGACGACGGCGCACCGCTTCCGTAAGGGCACCACCCTCCTCGTAGCCGACATAGCCGGGAGGCGCGCCGATGAGCCGCGCGACCGAGTGCTTCTCCATGAACTCGCTCATGTCGATGCGCACCATGGCGGTCTCGTCGTCGAACAGGAAGTTCGCGAGCGCCTTGGTGAGCTCGGTCTTGCCGACGCCGGTCGGGCCGAGGAACATAAACGAGCCGATCGGCCGGTTCGGATCCTGCAGTCCGGCGCGGGCGCGCCGCACGGCCTTCGACACAGCTTGCACCGCCTCGCCCTGACCGACGACGCGCTTGCCGATCTCGTCTTCCATGCGCAAGAGCTTCTCGCGCTGACCTTCCAGCATCTTGTCGACCGGAATACCGGTCCAGCGCGATACGATCTGCGCGATGTTGTCGGGCGTGACGGTTTCTTGAACCATGCCGTCGCGTCCATCGCCGGCCTCCGCTTCTACAAGCTTCTTCTCAAGCTCGGGGATGCGGCCATAGGCAAGCTCGCCGGCCTTCTGGAATTCGCCCTTGCGCTGGGCAATGGCAAGTTCGTTGCGGGCCTCGTCGAGCTGCTTCTTGAGGTCGGCGGCAAGGCCGAGCTTCTGCTTTTCCGACTGCCACTTGGCCGTCAGCGCGTCAGACTCTTCCTCAAGCCCGGCCAGTTCCTTTTCCAGTCGCTCCAGCCGATCGCGCGATGCGTCATCCTTCTCCAGCTTGAGCGCCTCGCGCTCGATCTTG
Source organism: Rhizobiaceae bacterium (assembly GCA_019635775.1). Lineage (GTDB taxonomy): Bacteria > Pseudomonadota > Alphaproteobacteria > Rhizobiales > Rhizobiaceae > Mesorhizobium_K. The sequence goes on from JAHBYU010000017.1 coordinate 19,042, forward strand.
AGCTGCATGATTCGGCGGTCGATCTCGTCGAGTTCCTCGGGCTTGGAGTCGACCTGCATGCGCAGCCGCGACGCGGCCTCGTCAACGAGATCGATCGCCTTGTCGGGCAGGAAGCGGTCGGTGATGTAGCGGTTCGACAGCGTGGCAGCAGCGACAAGCGCCGAATCGGAGACGCGCACCTTGTGATGCTGCTCGTACTTCTCCTTGAGGCCGCGCAGGATCGAAATGGTATCCTCCACGGTCGGCTCGTCGACGAAGACCGGCTGGAAGCGACGGGCAAGCGCCGCGTCCTTCTCGATATATTTGCGGTATTCGTCGAGCGTGGTCGCGCCGACACAGTGCAGTTCGCCGCGCGCGAGCGCAGGCTTCAAAAGGTTGGACGCATCCATCGCGCCATCGGCCTTGCCCGCCCCGACGAGCGTGTGCATCTCGTCGATGAACAGGATCACGCCGCCGGCGGCAGACGTCACCTCGTTGAGCACCGCCTTGAGGCGCTCCTCGAACTCGCCGCGATATTTCGCACCGGCGATCAGCGCGCCCATGTCGAGCGCCATCAGTTGCTTGTCCTTGAGCGATTCAGGCACGTCGCCGTTGACGATGCGCAGCGCAAGGCCTTCGGCAATCGCCGTCTTGCCGACGCCGGGCTCACCGATGAGGACGGGGTTGTTCTTGGTGCGGCGCGACAGGACCTGGATGGTGCGGCGAATCTCGTCGTCGCGACCGATGACCGGGTCGAGCTTGCCGGCGCGGGCGTCCGCTGTGAGGTCGCGCGCATATTTCTTCAGCGCGTCATAGCCCTGCTCAGCCGACGCGGTGTCGGCGGTGCGGCCCTTGCGGATATCGTTGATCGCGGCATTAAGCGCCTGCGGGGTCACGCCAGCCCTGGCGAGGATGTCGGCCGTCTTGGCCGTCTTTTCCATGGCGAGCGCCTGCACGAGCCGCTCGACCGTGACGAAGGAATCGCCAGCCTTCCTGGCAAGCTCCTCGGCCGTGGAAAAGACCTTGGCGAGCGGCTGCGCCATGTAGAGCTGGCCGTTGCCGCCCTCGACCTTCGGCAGCGCCTCAAGAGCGGCATCGACGCCGAGTTCAACATCACGTGGCCGGCCACCGGCGCGCTCGATCAGCGAGGCGGCGAAACCGTCCTCGTCGTCTATCAAGGCCTTAAGGATGTGTTCGGGCGTGAACTGCTGGTTGTTGCGGTTCAACGCGTACTGCTGGGCGGACTGGATGAAACCGCGCACCCTCTCCGAGTATTTCTCAATATTCATATCTGTCTCCTATCCGTCTGCGGCCCGCTTTGCGGCACCGGTCAGGCTGGTTGACGAACCCCCTCCTTCGGAGCTGGGTCCAAATCACGACTGATATGGGGATGCGCCCGAATTCCTCAAGACGCCTTGACCTGCATCAAGAAACAAAAAAATGGCGGGGACTTTCATCCCCGCCAATCTGGATCACCATCCATCACCGCGCTATCTCGCGGCACGGAAATCAGCTTTCGGCGTCTGCCAGCGCCGCGTCGCCACCGGTCTGCGGCTCCGGCGAGGCTTCCTTGAGCGAAACCGCGCCTGCGCCGCGCGACAGAGTCGCGGCAAGTCCGCCGGCACCGGCATCGTCGCCGGCATCGTCTGAACCCGCATCACCGGAATCGGAACGATTGCGCTCGCCACGGCGCGGACGGCGGCTGCGGCGCGCGCCTTCGCGGTTGTCGCCATTGGCCTGACGCTCATTGGCCTGACGCTCGTTGGATTGACGCTCGCGCGGAGCGGCATTGCCCTCGCCGGAAGCTTCGGGATTGAGGGCGACCTCGGCGGGCATGCCCTCGATGTCAGGCTGCGGACCCGAGCCCTGCTCGGCGCCGGACGCGAACTGCTGCGGCTGGGGCTGTTCGCCCTGCCCGCCGGTGTACTGGCCCTGATTATTCTGGAAATTGCCCTGGCCTGAATTCTCCATGTCGTCGCGCTCATCGTCGTCGTCGTCGGACGCATCGCGGTTCTGCTGGAAATTCTGGATCGGCATCTGCGCCTGCGCTGCCGCGATGATGCGATTGTAGTGCTCGGCGTGCTGCAGATAATTCTCGGCAATCACGCGATCGCCGGAACTCTGCGCGTCGCGGGCCAGTTGCGCGTACTTCTCGGCAATCTGCTGGGCAGAACCGCGGATCTTCACGTCCGGACCGTTGCTTTCATAGTTGCGCGTAAGTGGGTTCGGGCCCTTGCGGTTGTTGTTGTTATTGTTGTTGCCGCCACCATTGCGGCCGCGCATGCGCCTGTTCTGCTGTTGTGGCCTCATAAAGTCTCTCTTGGGTTACAAAGCATCGGATACGGGAAGCAGGGAAAGCCGCCGTTCCATGTTGTCCTAACGGTGCTCGCCCGCGTCTGCGTCGGCGCCACGTGTCCCGTTCCAGTTACGTGTTTAACTACCGGATGATCCCCTGCACGAAGCTATAGCGTCGTCATCGCAAGAAGGCAGACTGTGTCCATTAGGAGAACCCGGTGGTAACAGCACTGCCTGCTTCGTCTCATCCGGTTAGTCGGAACCTAGCCGCATTCGCCATTCTTGCCAAGCGGTTTTTATACCGCCGGATTTTCTTCCAGGACGAAGACGAGCACACGATCACGCCCGCCGAAATCCTGTCTCGATTCGACAAATCGCAAACCGTGAGCCGCGAAAACGTCGATCACTTCCGCCTGCTGTGTGTGGCCAATCTCGACGGCGACAAAACCATCTTCTTCGAGGTGCTCCTTCGAGCCTTGCGCGATGGACCTGTAGGCATCGAGCCCATCAGCTCCGCCATCAAGCGCTGCTTGCGGATCGTGGTTCCTGACCTCGCGTTGCAAGGTCTCAAGCTCTTCAGACCTTATGTAGGGTGGATTTGAGACAATAGCATGGAAGGTCCCAAATATTTTTTCGAACCAGTCGGAAAAAACGGCCTCGAATCGTTCAGAAACCCGGTTTTCCAAGGCGTTGCGCGTCGCTGTGGCAAGTGCGTCAGCGGAAATGTCGGTGCCCACCGCCCTCGCCTCGGGCATTTCCGAAAGCAGGGAAAGCGCAACCGCTCCGGTACCCGTGCCAAGATCCAGAATGCGCAACCCGCCTTCCGCAGGGGCAAGCGATCGCAGCCTGGCAAGCGCCGCATCCACCAGTATTTCGGTATCCGGCCGGGGTTCGAGCGTCTCGGCAGAAAGGAAAAGCCTGAGCCCATAGAATTCGCGAAAGCCAATGATCCTGTGGACCGGTTCTCCCACGACCCGACGAGCCACCGCCGCGCGTATGCCGGCAACAGCTTCGACACTGACCGGCATTTCAGGCCGGCTGATCGCATCGGTCCGGGTCGTTCCCGAAAAATGCTCAACGAGAAGACGCGCATCGAGATTTGCATCGTCTACCCCGCCTGCCGCAAGGGAAGCGCGCGATTCGGCCAGGATGTCGGCCAGCTTCACCGGAAAAGAGGGGCGCGGCTGCCCATCCCGTCAACCAGCCTCCGCCGCCAACAGCTTTGACTGGTGATCGGCGATGAGCGCGTCGATCACCTCGTCGAGCTCCCCCATCATCACCCGGTCAAGCTTGTAGAGCGTCAGGTTGATGCGGTGATCGGTCAGGCGGCCTTGCGGAAAATTGTAGGTCCGGATGCGCTCGGAACGGTCGCCTGAACCGACCTGCAGCTTGCGCGATTCCGAACGCTCTTCGTCGGCCCTGCTGCGCTCCATGTCGAACAGACGCGCGCGCAGGATCTGCATTGCCTTGGCGCGATTCTGGTGCTGCGACTTCTCGGCAGAGACAACCATGATGCCGGTCGGAAGATGCGTGATTCGCACGGCCGAATCGGTCGTGTTGACGTGCTGGCCGCCGGCACCCGACGCCCGCATGGTGTCGATACGGATATCCTCCGGCCGGATATCGATGTCGACTTCCTCCGCCTCCGGAAGCACCGCCACCGTTGCTGCCGACGTGTGGATACGACCCGACGCCTCGGTGGCGGGGACCCGCTGCACACGGTGGACACCCGATTCGAATTTCAGTTTCGCGAACACGCCCTTACCGGAGACGCTGGCGATGATTTCCTTGTAGCCGCCGGCGTCACCTTCGCTCGCGGAGACAACCTCCATGCGCCATCCGTGATCGGCGGCGTAGCGCTCATACATGCGGAAGAGGTCACCGGCGAAAAGCGCGGCCTCGTCGCCGCCGGTGCCGGCACGGATCTCGAGGATCGCATTCTTCTGGTCGGCTGCGTCCCTCGGCAAGAGGAGTATCTGGATGTCGTGGCGCAACGCCTCTATGCGATCCTCGACACCGGGAAGATCAGCCTCGGCAAGCGAGCGCATCTCGGAATCGGTGCCCTTGTCGGCCAACATGGCCTCAAGATCGGCAAGTTCGCCTTCCGCCCTGAACAGCTCGCGTATCTTCGCGGCGATATCCTGCAGCTCTGAATATTCCGAAGCGAGCTTCACATAGGCATCGGGATCGGGTCCGGCCGCCATCTGCGCCTCGAGCATGTCGAAACGCTTCACGAGCTGGTCCATCCGGTCGCGGGGAAGAGCTATCATGGCTTACAACGGTATTCCGCGATCGTCGGCAAAGGCCTGGAGGAGCGCCCGCATGGGCAGGTTGGCCGCGTTGGCGGCAAGGTTTTCTTCGAAAAATGTCGTCAGTTCACCGACCGGGAGCTCGGTCAGCATCGCCTTTACCGGACCGATCGACGCCGGCGACATGGAGATCGAGCGGAAGCCGAGCCCGATTAGCGCCATCGCCGAAATAGGCTTGCCGGCAAGTTCGCCGCACAGAGTGACGGGCGTATGGTTGCGCGCGCCGGCGTCGGCGATCTGCTTCAGTACGCGCAGGAACGGCACCGACAGCGTGTCGAACCGGTCGGCAAGCTGCGTGTTGCCGCGGTCCACCGCCATGACAAACTGGAAGAGGTCGTTCGAGCCCACCGAAACGAAGTCGACGGCCTGCATCAACTCGTCGAGTTGCCAGAGCAGGGCCGGAACTTCAAGCATAGCGCCCAGCTTGAGGCGGGTCGGCAGGTGGTGGGCAAATCGGGAAAGATGCCGCACTTCCTTGTCGATTATCTCGCGCGCCTGGGCGATTTCCGAAAGCACTGTCACCATCGGCAGCATGAGCCGCAGCTCCCGGCCGCCCGCCGCCTTGAGCAGCGCGCGGATCTGTGTGCGCAGGAGACCGGGCCGGTCGAGCGTCAGCCTTATGGCACGCCAGCCGAGGGCTGGGTTTTCCTCATGCGCCACGTTCTTGAAATAGGGGAGGATCTTGTCTCCGCCGATATCGATGGTGCGGAAGGTGACCGGCTTGTCGCGCGCCGCCTCCAGCACGTCGCGATAGAGACCCTCCTGCGTCTCGGCACGCGGGAAGGTCGAGGCAACCATGAACTGCAGCTCGGTGCGGAAAAGCCCGATGCCGGCAGCACCGGATTCGACAAGCTGCGGCAGGTCGACCGCCAGGCCGGCATTCATCAGGAGATCGACCTTGACGCCGTCCTTGCTCTCGGAAGGCTTCTTGCGCAGTTCGCGATAGAGTTCCTGCCGGCGGGCGCGGAAGCGGACCTTCTCCGCATAGGCCGCCTCGAGATCAGGCTGCGGGCGCAGATGGATCGTGCCCTCGTCGCCATCGACGATGATGGCGTCGCCGTTTTCCGACATGGAGACGGCGCCCTTCACCTGACCGGAGACAGGAATGCCCATGGCGCGCGCTACGATGACGACGTGGCTTGTGAGCGTGCCGTCCTCGAGCACGAGGCCACGCAGCTTTTCTCTCGGGTAGTCGAGCAGTTCGGCCGCGCCCATCGAGCGCGCGACGATAATCGCATCCTTCGGCAGGGCAGCCGCCACGTCGTCCGGGCTGCGGCCAAGCAGCATGCGCAGGAGCCTGTTCGCCAGATCGTCGAAATCGCTCATCCGCTCGCGGAGATAAGGATCGGTCATGTGCATCATGCGCGCGCGCATGTCACTCTGGACCTTCTCCACCGCAGCCTCGGCCGTCAGGCCGTTGCGCACGGCTTCCTCAAGCCGGCGCACCCAGCCCTGATCGTTGGCAAACATGCGATAGGCTTCCAGCACCGCGCGGTGCTCGCCCTCGAAAGCCACGTCCCGGCGCGACAGCATATCGTCGATGGAAAGGCGCAGCGAACCAAGCGCAGCCTCAAGGCGGCGCATCTCCTCGTCCGAATCCTCATTGAAGAGGTTGGTGACGACGATGCGCGGCTCATGCAGGACGACATGGCCAAGACCGACACCTTCGTTGAAGGAAATGCCGGTGAAGCTTGCCGGCCGGCGCAGGTCGAGCTCAAGGCCGGGACGCGTCAGCCGCGTCAATTCGCCGGCAGCGATCATCTCGGCGAGCACCATCGCGGCGGTTTCGAGCGCCTCGGCCTCGTCGTCGCGGTACTGGCGCTGGGTGCGGTTCTGCACCACCAGGACGCCAAGCGTGCGGCCGGCCCGCAGAACAGGCACGCCGAGGAAGGAATTGTAGATCTCCTCGCCGGTCTCCGGAAGGTAGGCAAAGGCGGGGTGCTGTTGGGCGTCCGACAGGTTCAGCGCGCGCGCCGAAGCCGCGATAGTGCCCACAAGACCCTCTCCCAGCTTCAACTGCGCAAGGTGGACGGACTCCCGCTTGAGGCCTTCGGTTGCGTAGAGCTCCAGCACACCGTCGGCGCGAAGAACATAGAGCGAGCAGACCTCGGCCACCATGTTCTGCGCGATGTCATGCACGATGCGATCGAGCCGCTCCTGCGGCTCGAGCGCCTCCGCCATCAACTCGCGGAGTCGTTTCAGAAGAACGCGCGGGCCTGCGGCCATGTCACGCATCAAGCGGTTCTCCAAGGGCCCGGCGCTAACCGAGCCTGCGATGCCGGACGATTCCGGCGCAAACAGAATAGCCGTTCAAGCCCTCGAATTTCCACCGTTGTTGCAAAAACAACCGGAGATTCGTGGCCTGCAGCCTTCACGCGGTTCGGAACACAAACCGCGACACACTTACGCTGGAACGGCGTTAATGCTTATCCAACCCATATACGGAATGCAAAGTCCGTACGGCAAGTTCGGTATAGGGCCCGTCGATCAGGATCGATATCTTGATCTCCGACGTGGTGATCGCGCGGATATTGATCGACTTCTCTGCCAGCGCCTGGAAGGCTGTCGCGGCGACGCCGGCATGGCTCCTCATGCCAATGCCGATTACCGACACCTTGGACATGCCCTCGTCGTGCTGGACGACGTCGAACCCGACCGTCTGCCTTACCCTGTCGAGCACGGCAAGCGCCTTCGCGACATCGCCCGAAGGTACGGTGAAGGTCATGTCGGTCGACTTGCCGTCCTCGGAAATGTTCTGGACGATCATGTCGACATTGATGTTGGCCTCGGCCAGCGGCCCGAATATGCCGCCTGCGACGCCCGGCCGGTCGGCCACGCGCCTCAGCGATATCTGCGCTTCGTCCTTGGCGTAGGCGATACCTGTGACGACCTGCTGTTCCACGATTTCATCCTCGTCGCAAATGAGCGTTCCGGGCGGGTTCAGGAGATCGCCCATGCCCGGAGCATCGGGATCCTCGAAGGAAGAACGCACGAAAGTGCGCACCTTGTGCACCATGGCAAGCTCGACCGAGCGAACCTGCAGCACCTTTGCACCGAGCGAGGCCATCTCCAGCATCTCCTCGAAGGAGATCTTCGGCAGCCGGCGCGCTCTGGGCTCTATGCGCGGGTCGGTGGTGTAGACACCATCCACGTCCGTGTAGATGTCGCAACGGTCGGCCTTGACGGCAGCGGCGATGGCGACGGCGCTCGTGTCGGAGCCGCCGCGACCAAGCGTCGCGATGCGGTTGTCCGGCGCGATGCCCTGGAAGCCGGCGATAACCGCGACCTGCCCCTCGCCGAAGCGCTGCATTAGGAAGGAGCCGTCGATGTCCTCGATACGGGCCGCGCCGTGCGAATTGTCGGTCTTGATCGGAATCTGCCAGCCCTGCCACGACCGGGCATGGATGCCCATCGACTGGAGGACCAGCGCCAGAAGGCCGGACGTGACCTGCTCGCCCGAAGCAACCACGGCGTCATATTCGCGTGCATCGTAGATGTTGAAGTTCGCGCCTTCGGCCTTCGAGGCTTCCTGCACCCAGCCGACCAGCTCGTTGGTCTTGCCGGCCATTGCCGAAACAACGACCGCCACCTCGTGACCGGCATCGACCTCACGTTTGACATGACGCGCGACATTGCGGATGCGGCCGATGTCGGCCACGGAGGTTCCGCCGAATTTCATCACGATGCGCGCCATGGAAACCGGATACCTTGACGGGCTGGGAGCCCGGAATTGCCAGAAAAGCCTGAGGGCGATCGCCAGCCCCCGCATATGCGCGGCCTCCATATCCAATCAGGCCTTTGCAGGCAAGGGCATGCGCTGCGGGCGGGTCAGGGAATGACGTAGACCTGCACTTCCCGCTCGATGCCGCGCAACGAGACATTGCGGGCCTCAGGCGTCAATGCGCGATGCCGCAGGAGATCGCCTGTGCCGATGTCGTCGATGACTGTGCGTGTCGCGAATATCGCCTGCGAGTCGGCCAGCCCCTGCACACGGGCTGCGATGTTCACCGTCTGACCAAAATAATCCTGCCGCTCGTTGAGCGTCACCGCGATGCAGGGCCCTTCATGCAGGCCGATCTTCAGGAGAAGGTCCTCCCGGCCATTGTCGCTGTTGAGGTCGCGCATGGCGTCTCGCATCCTGAGGGCCGCCGCCACCGCTCGATCCGGCACCGGAAAAGTGGCCATGACGGCATCGCCAATCGTCTTGACGACCGCCCCCGCTTCCGCGGCGACGATGTCGTGGAGGACGCGGAAATGGGCCTTCACCAGATCGAAGGCCGCAAGGTCGCCTACCCGCTCGTAAAGCTCTGTCGAGCCGCGAAGGTCGGTAAACAGGAAGGTCAGGCTTGTGATCTTCAGACGCTGATCGACGTCGAGCGTGTCGGTGCGGTAGAGGTCCCGGAAAGTCTGGTTCGACAGGAGCCGCTTGGCGGTAAGGAACGGCCGCCTTCTGCCGAGCATGCCGTGCAGCGCCTCGCCGGCGACGCACACGCTTGGCAGCACCCGCGTGTCGGTCCGGTTCTCGAGGTTCAGGCGGAGCGGGCCGGGCCGCATCTCCAGTGTCTCGTTGCGCATGTGCTCGCGGTCGTAGGTGAGCGACAGGGCCTGCCGCTCGCGGGTCGGCTCGCCCTTCACATCGATGAACTGGGCTGAATGCGTGATGGGTTCGAAGATGATGACGAACTCCGGCGGAAGCTGGATCGACAGAACGCCTTTTTCGCCGGGGGCAAGCTCGACATGATCGACAATGAAATCATCGACGACGCTGTCGTAGTTCTCGGGAAGATCGACGCCGGAGCCCCAGTACAATTGCCGGTAGTATTCGGTAAGCGGCAGTTCCTGCGGGGTGTGCGCCTCGATACGGCGCAATCGCGGACTGACCGTGAATGTGACGTCGATCATCTCGTCAAGCGTCGGCTCATAGGAATCAGCACAGAGCGCGCAGGTATATTCGGCTTTCTGTACGGTCTTGAGCGTCGCGTTCGTGTCCAGCACCCCGCCGCAGCCGGGGCAAAGCACGTTCCAGGCCATGTCGAAAATGCCGATGCGCGCGCAGTGCAGGAACGCGGCAACGGCGCTTTCCTCATCAAGCCCGTTCGCCGCCGCAAATGCCAGCGGATTGATGCGACAGAGTTCGCGGTCGACTCCCTCACCGATCACGCGTTCGATGGCATCGGCCACGCGGGCATCGGCGGATTGGCGCAGCAATGCGAAAAGACTTGCGGTGTCTGTCATGACGGCCTCCGGCCGTGAAAGACTTTGCCGGCAGGCATGTTATGCCTTTCGCTCGCCAGACGCCACTGTCGCCGACGTCGGAGGCGGAAGTTGGGCAAGCCTCGGGTTGACATTGCGTCGATCGTACACGACTTCCTAGCGCGAAAGACTTTTCGATGGAGGCAGAAACCATGGCCGAGGCGCAGCGGACGACGATCGACACCGCCGAAGTGGAACGGTTCTCTGCGATGGCGGCCGAATGGTGGAACCCGAACGGAAAGTTCCGCCCGCTGCACAAGTTCAATCCGATCCGGCTGGCCTATATCCGAGACCAGGTGGCCGCCCGGTTCGGCCGCGATCCGCGTGAGGCGCGTCCCTTCCAGGGGCTACACTTCCTCGACATAGGCTGCGGTGGCGGCCTGCTTTGCGAGCCGATGGCGCGGCTGGGCGCTGAGGTCGTGGGCGTGGACCCGTCTGAAAACAACATAGAGGTGGCGCGACTGCATGCTGCCGAGTCGCGCGTGAACATCGACTACCGCGCCACGACGGCCGAGGCGCTGGCCGACGCAGGAGAGAAATTCGACGTCGTGCTCAACATGGAAGTGGTCGAGCATGTGGCCGATGTCGGGCTGTTCGTCTCACGCTGCGCCGAGATGGTCAAACCAGGCGGCATCATGTTCGTGGCAACCATCAACAGGACGCTGAAGGCACTCGGCCTGGCCATCGTCGGGGCCGAATACGTGCTGCGCTGGTTGCCGCGCGGGACGCACCAGTATGGCAAGCTCGTGCGGCCCGACGAACTGGAGACGGCACTGGCCCACGCCGGCATGGCGATCATCGACCGCTCGGGAGTAACCTACAATCCGCTTGCCGACCGTTGGCAGCGATCGAAGGACATGGACGTCAATTACATGGTGCTGGCGGAGAAGCCAGCAGGCTGACATCGAGGGCCGGTTCGCCATCCAACGGGAAAAGGCAGGCCGGCCCTCAAGCCAGCAGGCTTGCTCCAACGCCATAGGCAAGAAGAGCGAGTGCCGCGAAATAGACGATCGTCAGAACGATCATCACATAGCCACCCGCTACGACTAGTCCGTCGCGCTGTGAAATGCCTGTCGAAAGTAGCAGTATCGCAATGCCGGGAAGCGTATTGGAGAAGGGAACCAGGCTCAGCGGCAACATCAGCAGCGCGCCCGCGCCGATCAGGGCCAGTCCGTTGAGGCGGTTCATAACCGTGCCGTTCGTCAGCTCGACCACCTCTTCCTGAACACACCATCGATGCGCTTCAGGAAGCGGACACCCCTTTCAAGAACCGGCACCAGTTTCTCGCGTTCCAGTTTCCGGTCGGCCAGCCTGGCCGGCAGCCAGGGCAACCTGTTGAGCGTGACGGCCACAGCGATCAGGACGATGCCGGCTCCGAAAACGGTGGATACACCCGGGATCGAGACAGGGAACAGGAATGGCAGCGAAAGCATGCCGCAGACCAGAAGCAGGCCGTTTTCGCCCATGATGACGATCAGGTCCCGCAATGTGATATGATCGCCATTCAGGGAGCGAATGACATCTTCGAGCAGTTCACTCGTCTTGCGCTCGGTATCCCGGAAATCAATTGCGGACGTCATCAAAAACGTTGGATTTCCAGCTTGCGAACTCGATTCGGATTCTTGTGAAGTTGGACAGCAAAAGCTGCGTCAGTTCTGGTCTTCGGGGAAAACGGGCAAGGGCATGAAGCCTACGCCGTCCTCTGCAAGGCTTTTGGCCTCGTCCAGCGTCGCCTCGCCATAGATGCCGCGCGCCTCGGTCTCGCCGAAATGAATCTTGCGCGCTTCCTCGGCGAACTTGTCGCCCACATAGTCCGAATTCTGGCGCACCTTTTCCGACAGAGCCTTCAGCTCAGCTATCGCCTTCTTCTGCATCTCGTTCATGGCGAGCGCGAGTTTCTCTCGCTTCCGCCCGGTCGAAACAGCGGGCGCCATCAGCGCCTTTTCGACCTTGCCCGTGCCGCAACTGGGGCATTCGATAAAACCGCGCTTTTTCTGGCGATCGAAATCCTCGTTGTTGCGGAACCATGCCTCGAACTCGTGGTCATGCTCGCAGATCAGGGAAAACCGGATCACGAAGCAGCCCTCTGCGCGTGCCATTCGACATGGGAGACGGCGAACTCCCGCGCATTTCTGAGATTTGGCACTTTCGCGCGCGCGGCAGCGCTCTGGGCGGTGTCGATCTCGGCGATCGCTACACCCGGCTCGTCGCCGGTGACCTCGGCCAGGACACGGCCCCAGGGATCGACGATCAGCGAATGGCCGAACGTCTCGCGGCCATCCTCGTGGACCCCGCCCTGCGCGGCCGAAATGACGAAAGCGCCGTTCTCGATAGCGCGGGCGCGCTGCAGCACATGCCAGTGCGCCTCGCCGGTCTGACGGGTGAATGCAGCGGGCGCCGTCAGGACCTCTGCGCCGGCCAGCGCCTCTGTCCTGAACAATTGCGGAAAACGGATATCGTAGCAGATGCCGAAACCGAGCTTTGCCACTCCGAGATGGGCAACGACCGCTTCATGGCCTGGCTCGTAGGTAGCGGACTCCCGCCAGCTCTCGCCATTGTCGAGATCGACGTCGAACATGTGGATCTTGTCGTAGCGGCCGACAAGCGTGCCGTCGGGTGCGAACAGGAAGGCGCGATTGGCGATCTTGCCGTCCTGCCGCAGGATTCCGGTGGAACCGACATGCAGGTAGATGCCAAGCTCGGCCGACAGGCGGCGCGCAGCGGCGACCACCTCGTCCTTCTCCTCGGCCTTGAAGGCGTTGGCGCGATCGGCCTTGTCGCGGATGATCGCGCCGGTCATTTCAGGCGTCTGCACGTAACTGGCACCCCTGCCGGCCGCCTCGCGCACCAGCGCATCGAAATCGACGACGTTGCGAGCGGGCTCCGTACCGGAGCGCATCTGGACGACGGCAGCCTTGAAAATTCCCATGCGCCTGTTCCTAGTTCAATTGTCCGTTGGCAAGCAAACCGTCGAGCCTGCCCTGCCTCTCCAATTCATGGAGGTCGTCAGATCCGCCGACATGGTAGTCGCCGATGAATATCTGCGGAAAGGTGCTGCGGCCCTTGGCGCGCGAAATCATCTGCTGGCGTAGTTCGGGCGAAAAGCTGGCGTCGTGCTCCGTGTATGCCACACCCTTGCGGTCGAGCAGCCGCTTGGCCGCCGCGCAATAGCCGCACATCATTCGCGTATAGATCGTTACGTCGACCATGACATCCTGCCGGTCTACCAGATCCTGACCTTCCATTCGTCGACTATATAGGGTCAAGCTCTTCTGCCCGGAAGCCCCCTGACTTGAGGTCACCCTGCCCGGAACCGCCAGGCAGGACGCGCGCGAAGGTCAGCACATCGACCGACAGCGCCCCGCTTTTCTTCAGCGCCCGGGCGGCAGCATAGACAGTGGCGCCGGTGGTGTAGACGTCGTCGACGAGCAAAACGCGGCGACCACGCACCTTGATGTCATGCTCCGCTGGCACCGAAAAGGCCGCACGAACGTTCTCCTGCCGTTCGGAAAGGGCAAGCCCCACCTGCTGTCGGGTCTTCTTCACGCGTTTCATGGCCGAGGGTTCGAAGGGCCTGCCTGAACGTTCGGCGATCGCCCGTGCAAGCTCCGCCGACTGATTGAAACGGCGCGCGAAGAAGCGCCCCCAGTGGAGTGGCACCGGGACCACGACATCGGCATCGGCAATGAGTTCAGCACCGGCCCGCATCATCCACCCCGCCATCCACGGCGCCAGATCGGTTCGATCGCCATACTTCAGAAGCTGCACCATCCGGCCGGCGACGCCACCATAGGCCACGGCAGCACGCGCCCGATCGAAAGGCGGCGGGTTGGCGATGGCCTCGGCGGACAGAAAGCCCTCTCCCATGTCGTGCGTGAAGGGGGTTCCCATCACCGCGCACCACGGCTTGTCCAGAAAGCGAACCTGCCGCCAGCATTCGCCGCAAAGCACGCCCTGGACGGCGACCAGCCTGCGGCATCCCGGACAGGCAGGCGGGAACAACAGCTTGGCGGGTAGCGCCAGCGCATCCCTTGCAAGCTCCCTCAACGCCGTCATAGTGCCCCCGCCCCTTGCAGTCGCCGCCCGACAATAGCAGAACGGTTCGCGTTTCGACCGATTTTTCGCAATCCCTGTCCGCTTCGGGAACCGCAGTGCCTCCAGACCAGCTCATTGACACCAGCCTGCTGACCCGCCGCAAGCGCCGCGCGGTCGAGCGCGCCGCGGACGGCGCGGACTTCCTGATGAGACGGGCCGGCGAAGACCTGGCGGACAGGCTGGCTGCCGTCAGCCGGCATTTCAAGCAGGGGGCCGCGCTGTTCTGCGCCACATCGCATGCCAGAGACGTCATGCTGGCGTCGGGCAAGGTCGACAAAGTGATCCGGATCGAGACCGACAGTGCGTTGCTCGGGCACGACGAAGGCGAGATCGCCGCACCGGGTTTCGTGCCGCTTGAGGCTGGCAGCATAGACCTCGCCGTCTCGCTTCTGTCGCTTCAGGACGAGAACGACATTCCGGGAATGCTGGTCCAGATCCGGCGCGCCTTGCGCCCGGACGGGCTTTTCCTTGGGGTCATGGCGGGCGCGGGCACGCTTGCGGAATTGCGCGAAAGCCTGCTTGCGGCGGAAGCCGAACTGACTGGTGGAGCCAGCCCGAGGGTGTTGCCCTTTGCCGACGTGCGGGAAGCCGGCGCTCTCCTGCAGCGCGCCGGGTTCGCACTGCCCGTAACCGACGTGGAGACGGTGACAGCCCGCTATTCAACAATGTTCGACCTTATGGTCGACCTGCGCGCCATGGGGGCGAATAATCCCATGAACGGACGCACGCGAAAGCCCTCGACGCGTGACTTCTTCGCTCGCGCGGCGCAGATCTACGCGGAGCGGTTCTCTGACCCTGACGGCAGGATTCGCGCCACCTTCTCCTTCATCTGGATGTCGGGATGGGCGCCCGCCGCCACGCAACAAAAGCCTCTCAGGCCCGGAAGCGCAGAGGTTTCGCTCGCCCGCATCCTCAAGGAAGACGACCAAGACTGAAGCAAGAGAGGTTGATAAGGAGAAGCGGGCTGGTCTGCTCGCCCGCGCGCGCCTATCGGTTGAAGGCCTTCTGCAACTCGCGATCCTGGTCGCCGAACATGCCGCCAACCTCGTTGCCGACCCGGCCAACGCCAAAAACAATCGCCAGCGTAATGAGCCCGACAATCAGGCCGTATTCGATGGCCGTAGCGCCTTTTGTATCTGCCAAGAATCGACGAAGCAGTTGCATGATGTCCTTCCCTTTTCAGAGCCCACCCTAACGAGGACACGTTAAGAAAGGTTAATGACGCTGCGTTAAGAAAGGTTGAGCCCGAAAATGCAAATGCCGGTCAACGCTGGCCAAACAGGCCTAGCGCTTCAGCAGTCACCGCTGCGCCGCCCGTCGGCGAGGATTATGCAGACCGCTCCGCTTTTCTGGAGCACGCTGCGCCGTATCGTGTAGCTTCCGGACTGGCCAATCGAACCGGTAGCCATATAGTCGATGCCGTCACCGCCGACGACATGTGACTTCGCGTAGCGATCTGCCGCAGGTGCAAGGATAAGCGCGAGCGCAACAGCCGCCGAGCCGAACAGGAGCGTGACGCGCAACACCCCCATTCCTGCGTTGCTCAATATGGGAAATGCCCGGTTGCGAGCACGACCACCCGTTGTATCCCAATCGTCATGTGTCACGGTCGACCATCCCCTTGCGCCACGGTCAGGCCCACACAGCCGCCGAACGGGGCCGGTTGATGGTTCAATTTTTCACAACTTGCTGAACGGTCTGTTAACGCTGCCCGCCAGCCGCCCGTCAGGCTTACAAAAGGTCGATCAGATAAGGGATCAGCGGCAGATCGGCCGGAGGCATCGGGTAGTCGCGCATGTCGCGCGGGCGCACCCATTTCAGCGTCTGTCCCTCCCTTGGCTGGGGAATGCCCCAGAAGCGCCGGCAGACGTAGAGCGGCATGAGGAGATGAAACGTCTCGTAGGAGTGGCTGGCGAAGGTCAACGGCGCAAGGCAGGCGATCTTCATCTCGACGCCGATCTCTTCCTCGATCTCGCGCACGAGGGTTTCTTCGGGCGTCTCGCCAGGCTCGACCTTGCCACCCGGAAATTCCCAGAGACCCGCAAGGGTCTTGCCCTCAGGACGCTGCGCCAGCAGCACGCGACCGTCGGAATCGACGAGGGCGACGGCGGCGACGAGCAGGAGCTTCTTTCCAGTATCCATCGGTCAAGCGGTCCCCCGGCGGCGATAGTGATACCGGTAGAGTTCGGAAAACCCGAGCGCTTCGTATAGCTTGCGGGCCGACAGATTCTCCGCCTCGACCTGCAGCCATGCCCTGCGCGCTCCGCGCAGGCGGGCCCATTTCAGCGCCGACATCAGCAGCCGCCGTCCGTGTCCCCTGCCCCGCTCGGTCTCGACGGTCGCGACCTCGAACAAACCGGCGAGGTCACCTTCATGAACGCAGATGGCGGTGGCAATGGGCCTGCCCTCTTCTTCGAGTGCGAACAGTCCGACCTCCGGCTGGATCCCACCGATGACCTCTGAAAGCCCTGGCCGAAGCGCTGCGTCGACGCCGTGCGTGACCAGAGAGGCAGAGACAAACCGCCCCATGTCCTTGAGCGGTATCTGGTCCATCGCGTCCTGCACGGCCATGCTTTCGATATCGGCCTGCATGACAAGCGATTCTCCGAATACGGACCAGCCGTCCGCATCCAGATGACGGGCAAGCGCGGAACCGGCGAGCGGCGAAAGGCGAAAGGTCAGCGGCCGGCCATACGCCTCGAAGCGCCGCTCGGCGCGCACGATACGCTCGCCAATGTCCTTCATGTCGTCCGGATCGAGAGGGTTTACGGAATTGAGCCGCTTGGCCGGATGGCCGGCCGTCAGCCTGATGACCCATGTGCCGTCATAGTGGACAGCAGAGGCCGGCCAGGCACGGAAGCCTGCCGCCTCGAACTGGCGTACGGCCGCAAGTGCCATCGGTTGCGGCCGCCCTGCCATCACGAACGGTAATCGCCATTGATGGCGACATACTCCTTGGTGAGGTCGCAGGTCCAGACCGTCGCCTTGCCCCGGCCGATGCCGATATCGGCGCGGATCCGTATGTCCTCGCCCTTCATGTAGATGGAGGTGCGCTCTTCCGAATAGCCAGGATCGCGCTCGCCTTCGAAGGCAAGGCGGTTGTCGCCGAACCAGATCGACAAGCGGTCGCGGTCGGCCGGCTCACCGGACTTCCCAACCGCCATGACCACGCGACCCCAGTTGGCGTCCTCGCCTGCGACCGCCGTCTTGACCAGCGGTGAATTGGCGATCGAAAGCGCGATCTTCTTGGCCGAGCGTGAAGATTTCGCGCCGGTGACAGTGACCTCTACCTGCTTGCGGGCGCCCTCGCCGTCCCGCACGACCTGGAGCGCGAGCGACTTCAGCACCTTGCCCAACCCGCGCTTGAAGGCCGCAAGGCGCGGATCCTTCGCCGAATCGATGCGTGGCGCACCACGCTCCGCCGCCGCGCCGGTGGCGAAAAGCAGCAGCGTGTCACTGGTCGAGGTATCGCTGTCCACGGTGATGGCGTTGAAGGTCTTGCCCACCCCACCTGACAGAAGCGCCTGCAGGACCGGCGCGGCAATGGGCGCGTCGGTTGCCACGAAGGACAGCATCGTCGCCATGTCGGGCGCGATCATGCCGGCGCCCTTGGCGATGCCGTTGATCGTGACGTCGGTGTCGCCAAGCTTCACCGTCACGGTCGCGACCTTGGGATAGGTATCGGTGGTCATGATGGCGCTGGCGGCCTCACGCCAGAAATCCGGACGCGCGTCCTTCACCAGGCCGGCAAGCAGATGCGAAAAGCGCGACGCGTCGAGCGGCTCGCCGATGACGCCGGTGGAGGCGAGGAAGACCTCACCCTCCGCGCACTTGGCAGCCTTCGCGCCGGCCTTGCCGGTCATTGCCGTCGTCTCGCGACCCTTTTTGCCCGTAAAGGCGTTGGCATTGCCGGAATTCACGACAAGCAGCCGAGCCTTGCCGCCGGCAAGGTTCTGCCTGCACCAGTCAACCGGCGCTGACGGGCATTTCGACTTCGTGAAGACGCCGGCGACCTCGGTTCCCGCATCGAAAACCATTGCCAGAAGATCGGTGCGGTCCTTGTACTTTATTCCGGCCTCGGCGGTCGCCATGCGGACACCCTCGATGGCAGGCATCCTTGGGTATTTCTTCGGGGCGAGCGGTGAGACGGTCGTGGACATGGGGCCTCTGTGCGGATGACCTGTGCTGCGATGGCTTCGTTTGCCCCATGAAAAAAGGCCGCGCAAGCCAATTTCAGGGCTGCGCGGCCTTCATCAGGTCAGGGGTTTGCCGCATCCATGGCTTCGACGGCCGTCTTCAGCTCGGGATCGGTGATGTCGACATTGCCGGCCTTGCGGAGCTGGTCCACCAGCGCGAAATACTTCTCGCGGAAGACGAGATTGCGGATCTGGTCCTTCACCGCGTCGAAGGCCGGGGGCTGCTGTGCTCGCTTGTCCTCGACCTTGATGACGTGCCAGCCAAACTGGCTCTGGATCGGCTCCTTGGTGTAGCCGCCGACATCGAGCGCAAACGCTGCCTTCTCGAACTCCGGCACCATCTGGCCGGGGCCGAAATAGCCAAGGTCGCCGCCGCTGGTCTTGCCGCTGGGGTCCTTGGTATGCTCGTTGGCCAGCGCCACGAAATCCGCGCCCTCGTCAAGCTGCTTTATGATGGCCTCGGCCTCTTCCCTGGTCTCGACCAGGATATGGCGCGCATGGACTTCGTTGACGGGCGGCGTCTCGGAAATCTGCTTGTCGTAGCGCGCGCGAATCTCCTCATCGGTAATCTTGGCGGCGATGTCCTTGTCGATGACCTCGCTGTGCAGCGCGCGGTCGCGAAGGAAAGCCACGCGGCGCTCGAACTCCGGATCCTTGTCGAGCCCCTCGGCCACGGCCCTGGCGGCCAGAAGCTTGATCTCCAGCACGGCCATGAACGCCGCGGCGCGGCGTTGTTCGGGCGGAAGCTGCGAATATTGCTGATCGACGCTGGCCAGGGCGAGCGCCATGTCGGCCTCGGTGACAGGCTGACCCGCGATCGTGGCGACGACCTTGTTCGGGTCCGGCTGTGCCGGCGCAACGGCCTCGGCCGGCGCCGCTTCGGCCGGCGCGGTGGTTTCCTGAGCGCCAACCGACGCGGTCAAGCCTGCCATGAGCGAAACGGAAAGCGCCAGCCTTGCAAGCACGACGCGTCGGAACGAAAGGGACATGTATTTCTCCAATCGGGGGAATCTGAAGGGCTTTCAACGCGCCGGATTGTGGCGGAATTGCGCGCCATCCGGCGTCGATCGGCGCGTTGACATCGATTGAGGCCCCTCTTATCTGTCCTGCGTCTTTGCGTCCAGGAGCGTTTCCGGGCGCTTTTTGCTGTTTTCCGGTTCGCCGCCCTCTAACGGGTCGAGCGGATTTAAGCCGGCGAGAGCCGGTCAAACACGGTTGAAAGGACCATTTGATGGTCAGTCTCGGCGTTCTCGCCCGCAAGATTTTCGGATCCGCAAACGATCGTCGCATCAAATCCACCCGACCCCGCGTCGAGTCGATTAACGCGATGGAGAACGAGCTTCGCGCTCTTTCCGACGAGCAGCTCGCTGCGCGCACGGAGCAGTTCAAGGCGGATGTCGCCAACGGAGCGACCCTTGACGATCTGCTGGTTCCGGCATTCGCCACGGTGCGCGAGGCCGCCCGCCGCGTGCTCGGGCTTCGTCCCTTCGACGTGCAGCTTGTCGGCGGCATGGTGCTGCACAATGGCGGCATCGCGGAAATGCGCACCGGCGAGGGCAAGACATTGGTCGCAACCCTCCCCGTCTACCTCAACGCGCTTTCCGGCAAGGGCGTGCATGTCGTCACCGTCAACGACTACCTCGCCAAGCGCGACGCCGAATGGATGGGTCGCGTCTACCGCTTTCTCGGCCTGAGCGTCGGCGTGATCGTGCACGGCCTGTCAGACGAGGAGCGCCGCGAAGCCTACGCCGCGGACGTGACCTACGCGACCAACAACGAGTTGGGCTTCGACTATCTTCGCGACAACATGAAATATGATCGTGCCTCGATGGTGCAGCGCGGTCACAACTATGCGATCGTCGACGAAGTCGACTCGATCCTCATCGACGAGGCACGCACGCCACTCATCATTTCCGGACCGCTCGAAGACCGCTCCGAAATGTACAACACGATCGATGCCTTCATCCTCAAGCTCGATGCGGCCGACTACGAAGTCGACGAGAAGCAGCGTACCGCGATCTTCACCGAAGGGGGCACGGAGAAACTCGAGAACCTGCTGCGCGAAGCCGGGCACCTGAAGGGCGACGGGCTTTACGACGTCGAAAACGTGGCCATCGTCCACCACGTGAACAATGCCCTGAAGGCGCACCGCCTGTTCCAGCGGGACAAGGACTACATCGTGCGCAACGGCGAGATCGTCATCATCGACGAGTTCACCGGGCGCATGATGCCGGGCCGCCGCTATTCGGAAGGCCTGCACCAGGCGCTGGAAGCCAAGGAACACGTGGCCATCCAGCCCGAGAACCAGACGCTGGCCTCCGTTACCTTCCAGAACTACTTCCGCATGTACAAGAAGCTCGCCGGCATGACCGGCACGGCCCTTACGGAAGCCGAGGAGTTCGGCAACATCTACGGCCTCGAGGTGACCGAGGTGCCGACCAACCTGCCCGTCAAGCGCATCGACGAGGACGACGAGGTCTACCGGACCGTCGAGGAGAAGTACAAGGCGATCGTCAGGGATATCCGCGAGGCAGCGGAGAAGGGCCAGCCCATTCTCGTCGGCACGACGTCGATTGAAAAGTCGGAGCAACTGGCCGAGCGCCTGCGCAAGGAAGGCATCAAGGAATTCCAGGTCCTGAACGCCCGCTACCACGAGCAGGAAGCGGCAATCGTCGCCCAGGCCGGACGGCCAGGAGCGATCACCATCGCCACCAATATGGCTGGTCGCGGCACCGACATCCAGCTCGGCGGCAACGCGGACATGCGCATCGCCCAGGAACTTGGCGAGCTTGAAGCCGGACCCGAGCGGGAGGCAAAGGAAAAGGCGATTCGCGAGGACATCCAGCGGCTCAAGGAAAAGGCGCTCGCCGCCGGCGGTCTCTACGTGCTGGCAACCGAACGCCATGAGAGCCGCCGCATCGACAACCAGCTGCGCGGTCGTTCCGGCCGCCAGGGCGATCCCGGCCGATCCAAATTCTACCTGTCCCTTCAGGACGATCTCATGCGCATCTTCGGCTCCGACCGGATGGACGGCATGCTGCAGAAGCTCGGTCTCAAGGAAGACGAGGCGATCATCCATCCCTGGATCAACAAGGCGCTGGAAAAGGCCCAGAAGAAGGTCGAGGCGCGCAACTTCGATATCCGCAAGAACCTGCTGAAATATGACGACGTCGCCAACGACCAGCGCAAGGTCGTTTTCGACCAGCGCCTGTCGCTGATGGATGGCGAGAACCTTTCCGAAACCGTTGCCGAGATGCGCAACGACGTCATCGAGGATCTGGTCGCCAAGCACATCCCCGAAAACGCCTATGCAGAGCAGTGGGATGCGGCCGGCCTCAAGGAAGGCGTGCGTCAGAGCCTGAATCTGGACCTGCCCATCGACGAGTGGGTCAAGGAAGAAGGTATCGCCGAAGAGGAAATCCGCGAGCGCATCACGACGGCGGCCGACGCCGCGGCCGCCGATCGCGCAGGCCGCTTCGGACCGGAGGTCATGACCTATGTCGAACGCTCCATCATGCTGCAGACGCTCGATCATCTCTGGCGCGAACATCTCGTCAATCTCGATCACCTGCGCTCGGTCGTCGGTTTCCGTGGCTATGCGCAGCGCGACCCGCTGCAGGAATACAAGCAGGAGAGCTTCGAGCTCTTCCAGTCCATGCTTGGCAGCCTGCGCCAGAACGTGACGTCGCAGCTGATGCGCGTCGAACTCGTTCGCGAGGCCGCCGAAGCGCCACCCCCGCAGGCGCCGGAAACCTTCGGCCACCACATCGACGAGAGCACGGGCGAAGACGAGTTCGCTGGTTTCGGCGATTCCCAGACCGCAACGCTGGCCGACAGCCGCACCGTCCCGCCAGAGCAGCGCGATCCGAACAACCCTGCATCGTGGGGCAAGGTCGGACGAAACGAGCCCTGCCCATGCGGCTCCGGCAAGAAGTTCAAGCACTGCCACGGCGCATTCGCCTGAGCGATTGAACGCCGAAGGTCCGGAAGACCGAAAAGTGCCCCCGTCCTTGGCCGGGGGCCGAACCGTTTTTTAAAGACTCCATCCTATGTTGGAGGCCCAGACCGAAAACGGAGACAGGGGCGTGCGCTTTTGGGCGGCGAAAACCGCTGACAAGCTTTTGCCGCAGCGCCAGGCGCTGCGCATCGCGCTATCGGCCGTCGACTTAACCATGTCGCGAAGCCGGTACGTCGGCACTTTCTTACGTGCGTCCCGGGTGGCATTGCCCTTGGCGCGCGGAATAATCCCGGTCGAGCTATCGAGCCTGTCGGGCCGGCCTTGCACCGGCATGAGAAAGTACGCTCGGGCGGGACACACGGTCTGATGGCAGCAATTCCGCTTCTCGAAGAAACCAATGGCGGCCCTTCCGGCACGATGATCGCCGGACTGGTGGGCGCGTCGGACCGGCCAGTCGATCCGGCGCTGGTCGAACTGCTCGAAAGCAAGCGGCAGCCGCGGCGGCTCGCCATCTATCCGGCTGCAGCCGGGTTCGACCTTGTCGAAGAACTCGATTATCTGTGCGTGCGCACGGTGGAACCCAACATCTTCTTCAATCCCCACTTCCTTGCGCCGGCAATGCCGCGACTGGAAGACCGCGAGGTTCGCCTTGCGGTGATCCGTGACGGCGACGAGCACAAGAATCGGCTACGCATGCTTATGCCCTTCTCGATCGAGCGGCCGCCGGTACCGCTCGGCATATCCGTGATGAGGACATGGGCGAATCCGTTCGCTCCGCTCGGAACGCCCCTGCTTGACCGCGACGACCCGGTCGGCGTCGTCGAGGACTTTCTCGCCATGCTTTCTCGGCCGCATCTGAAGCTGCCGAAGGTCATGATGCTGCCGGACATCAGGCTCGACGGGCCGGTTGCCTCGATCCTGCGCACCGTTGCCGAGACACGCGGGCTGCCCCTTATCGCGACCGGCCAGACGGAGCGGCCTTTCCTCGAGAGTCCGCTCGACGGGGAAGCCTATCTGAAGAAGACGCTGAGCAAACACCACCTCGGCGAGTACAGGCGGCTGAGGCGCCGCCTTGCCGAACAAGGCGCACTCGTCCACGAGGTGGCGCGCGGACCTGAAGACATCCGGCCGGCGATCGAGGGTTTCCTGGCGCTCGAGGCATCCGGCTGGAAGGGACGCAAGCGCACGGCGATGGCGACCGACCGCTATCGTGCGGCCTTCGCGCGGGAAGCCGCAAACGGCCTTGCCGAACAGGACCTGTGTCGCGTCCATTCCCTGACGCTGAATGGAAAGCTGATCGCCAGCCTGATTGTTTTCGTGGAAGCCGGCGTCGCCTATACGTGGAAGACCGCCTATGATGAGAACTACGCGTCGTTCTCACCCGGCATGCTGCTGATGATCGACGTGACCATGCAGCACCTGGAAGACCCCAACATAGACCGGACGGATTCCTGCGCCGTGCCTGATCATCCGATCGCCTCGCGCCTCTGGAGCGAGCGCAGGCCGATGGGCACGATGCTGATCGGCATGACGCCAGCCACCGACCGGATCACGCGGCAGGCGGCGACGCAGTTGCACTTCTACCGCGAAACGCGCAATTTCGTTCGCCTGGTGCGCACGCGGGTGCGCGGCCTGCTCAAGCGCCGGTAGCCACACCAGTAACAGACACTGCCTCGCGACGTGCCCGATCGCGGAAAATCCTGCGGATTACCTTCCCCGTCGTGGTCAGCGGCAAGGAATCGACAAATTCAACCTCGCGTGGATATTCGTGCGCGGACAAGCGCTCGCGGACCCACCGGCTGATCTCGCTGGCCAGTTCCGGACTGCCCGCCACGCCATCCTTCAGCACCACATAGGCCTTGACGATCTCGGTCCTCACCAGATCGGGCTTTCCGACAGCCGCAGCCAGCGCAACGGCTGGATGCCCGGTCAGGCAGTCCTCGATCTCGCCCGGCCCGATCCGGAAACCAGCCGAGGTGATCACGTCGTCGTCCCGGCCGAAGAACTGGACGTACCCATCCTCGTCCTTGACGCCCTGATCGCCCGTGGTCATCCAGTCGCCGACGAACTTGTTGCGCGTCGCCTCCGGACTGTCCCAATATTCAAGGAACATGACAGGGTCCGGACTGCGAATGGCGATCTGCCCGACCTCCCCACGCTTTACCGACCTTCCGCCGCCATCGATGATCGCGACCCGATGGCCGGGAACCACCTTGCCGATCGTGCCGGCACGGCTGACGCCGAGGACCGCGCAGGATCCAAGCACCAGGTTGCATTCGGTCTGCCCGTAGAACTCGTTCGGCGTCACGCCGAAAGCCTCCTTCGTCCATTCGTAAGTCTCGCGGCCAAGCGATTCGCCAGCCGACATCAGGCTTCGAAGGTCGATGCGAAACCGCCGGCGAATGTCCGGGACCGACCGCAGCATGCGCAGGGCCGTCGGGGGAATGAAGGCGTTGCGCACCTGCATCTTTTCCATCAGCACAAGTGCGTTTTCGGGGTCGAATTTCTCGAACCGGGCAGCGATCGCCGGAATGCCGAGATAGAGGGAGGGAAGCAGCGCGTTGAGCAGGCCTCCCGCCCAGGCCCAGTCGGCGGGCGTCCACATTATATCATCCTGCCTTGGCGGAAATTCATAGGCCATCTGGAAACCGGGCAGATGGCCAAGCAATACGCGGTGCGGCAGCAGCGCGCCCTTGGGCGGACCCGTCGTGCCGGACGTAAAGATCATCAGCGCCGGATCGTCCGGACTAGTGTCCTCGGCTGCGAAATCCTGCGAATGGCTCGAGACCAGCCTGCTGAAATCGTCCGCGCCCGAACCGTCGACCACGACCATACCGGAAAGCCCCGGAAGCCGGCCGCTGATCGGCGCAAGCTTCGACGCACCCAGCGGATTGGTCACCACCAGCTTCACGCCGGCGGTCTGAAGGCGATATTCCAGTGCCTCGACGCCGAAAAGCAGGGCCAGAGGCACCGCGATCGCGCCCAGCTTGTAGATGGCGATATGCGCGACGACCGTCTCGAAACGCTGCGGCAACAGCAGCGCGACGCGGTCGCCGCGCGAAATCCCCCGCGCCCGCAACGCGTTCGCGAACGCGTTGGACCGACGCGCAAGTTCGTCAAAACTTAGCCTGTCCGGCGATCCGTCCGCGCGATAGTCAAAGAGCGCCGTCCGACCGGGATCCTGCGCGGCCCAGCGATCGGCAACCGCTACCCCGATGTTGAAGCGGGCGGGTATCTTCCAATCGAAATCGCGATAGAGAGAAGAATAGTCATCGCGCCATTCGAGCATGGACAGTTGTCTCCGCTCCTCCGCGACAGCCTCCGTTCTTGGTGCCCTGGCCCATACCGTCGCCAGAACACCGCTTGCGCCCAACACGTTCGTGCAGCGGGCTATCTTGGCCCGTAACAGTACGACTCCAAGGGTGCTCTTCCCAGTCCCCTGGAACAGTCCGCCCTGCCCGGTCCCGGTAGGCCCGGTAGGACGCGACCATGCATGTTCACGCGTATGTTGGGCTCGAATTGCCACCGGCACTACGGCACGTCAAGTCCCTTGCCACGGGGCCTGCCCGGCACCGATAGGGCCGCTATCACCGACGATCACGTCCACCGAGTTTCGCTTGCGTCGTCCATGCAGGTCGGGGCGACCACCGTTCCTGGTTGCTCAGGTTCAGATGGTTGCCCCAAAATTGACACTGGCCCGAAAATAGACAGAGCCGGCGCGTTGGCCGGCCCTATTGGCGTTGCGGCGATGACGATGGTGAGTCAGTGAACTCGCGTCATCTCCATCCCGAGCGCGCCATAGTTCACGGCCATGAATCCGTTCGGCATCGTCTGGACAGCCTCAGGGAAGACCTTCAGGACGTCTTGCGCCATGACGCCCCGATAGACAACATCGCTCCAGAAGTATCGGAATTGATACAGAGGCAGGCCGTTCGAAGCGACGCCCACCTGCTCGATGTTCGTCTTCAGTCTGATGTCGCTGGCCGTGCCGCCATTGTCGCCGTCGTCGCTGGATACGCTGAAGGCGGTTACAAGCGACAGCGTTCCGCATTTGGTGAGTGACGGTTTCGCATACTGCTTCTTCATGTGTTCCCCCGTGAGCAATATCGCTGCCGAGACTGCCCGAGCAGCGACCCACCGTCAACCATCAGGACAGACTCACGGTCGCCTGCAGTCTTGAGGGTCGCGAAGCAGATCGGGAACATCAAAACCCCGCACCCTGACCCGGTGAGGGGAAAACGTCCCCTAAAGCGTTGATTTCATTAGCGCTATACTGAGCTTGGTGCCCCTGGCCGGGATCGAACCAGCACTCCTTGCGGAACTCGATTTTGAGTCGAGCGCGTCTACCAATTCCGCCACAGGGGCCAAGCAGTTCCACCCCGGAAGCGGGGTGCGACGGAACTATACGGTACGCGCGAATGCGTCAAGGACGGGAGGCCTGCGGCTGACAGCATCATTGCGCCAGGCGATATTTCTTTCTACGACAGGCGCGCAAATCGGGGGTAGTCATGCTTCGCCGCCTTTACGACTGGACGATGGCGCTTGCGCGCACACGGCACGCCGAACGTTCGCTGGCCGGCATCTCCTTTGCAGAAAGCTCCTTCTTTCCCATTCCGCCGGATGTCCTGCTGATCCCAATGGTTCTCGCGGAACCGAGGAAGTGGTTCCGTTTCGCCCTGGTATGCACGGTTGCTTCGGTGCTGGGTGCGCT
The DNA here is from genome assembly GCA_019635775.1 of Rhizobiaceae bacterium. Classification (GTDB taxonomy): domain Bacteria; phylum Pseudomonadota; class Alphaproteobacteria; order Rhizobiales; family Rhizobiaceae; genus Mesorhizobium_K. The sequence continues at coordinate 45,838 of JAHBYU010000017.1, forward strand.
GCTCGGCTATTTCATCGGCGCTGTGCTGTTCGATACGATCGGGCAACGGGTGATCGCGTTCTACCGAGCCGAGAACGCCTTCCAGAGCATCCAGCAATGGTATGACAACTGGGGCGCCTGGGGCATCCTGTTCGGCGCGGTGACGCCCTTCCCCTACAAGATACTGACAATCTTCTCGGGTTTCGCGGGTTTCAACCTGCTGACCCTCGTTGTCGTATCGATCATCGGACGCGGCTTCCGATTCTTCCTCGTTGCCTGGCTGCTCAGGAAATTCGGCGAACCCATCCGCCTCTTCATCGAGAAGCATCTCGGCCTTCTTTTTACCCTTTTCATGGTTCTGCTGATCGGCGGTTTCATAGCAGTCCGCTACGTTTTCTGAGGTCACGACAATGGGGTTGAAGAGTCCAGCCGGCCGGACGCAGACGATCGGCGCAACGCTCGGCCTTCTGGGCATGGCCGTCACCGTGGGGGGCGCGCTCGGCTTCCAGCACCTGGGCGGCTACATACCATGCAAGCTCTGCCTCGAGCAGCGGATACCCCATTATATCGGCATACCGGTAATGGCGCTCGCGCTGATATCCTCGCTGCTCAGGTTACCGCCGGTCGTTACGCGCGGATTGCTGCTCGTGGGCACCGCGCTGATGCTGTGGAGCATCTGGCTGGGTGGCTTTCATTCCGGCGTCGAATGGGGCTTCTGGGCGGGTCCGACCGATTGCGGCGTCGTCTCGGCTCCGCAGGACGGCAACCTGCTCGACCAGCTCGACACGCTCATACCTCCATCCTGCGACCAGGCCGCGGGCCGTTTCCTCGGCCTCTCTTTTGCCGGATGGAATGTCGTCGCCAGCGGCGTGATCGCGATCATCACCGCGGTTGCGGCCCTGAAGAAAAAGCAGGTCTGACAAGCCCCGGCTCAGGGCTCCAGTTCGACATCCCAGTAGAGATAGTCCATCCAGCTTTCATGCAGGTAGTTGGGCGGAAAGAGCCTGCCATTGTTGTGCAGGTCCTGCACGGTAGGCTTGAAGGGTTTCTGCAGCGGCCACATCTTGGCGTGCGCAGGCATCATGCCGCCCTTCCTCAGATTGCAAGGCGAGCAGGCGGCGACCACATTTTCCCATGTCGTCGCACCGCCGCGATGACGCGGGATCACATGGTCGAAGGTAAGGTCCTCCGGCGTTCCGCAATACTGGCACTGGAAACGGTCGCGCAGGAACACGTTGAACCGTGTGAAAGCCGGGTGCCGCGACGGCTTCACATAGGCCTTCAGGCTTACCACGCTCGGCAACTTCATCGAGAAAGAGGGGGACGAAACCTCGTGGTCGTATTCCGCGACGATGTTCACGCGATCCAGGAATACGGCCTTGATGGCATCCTGCCAGGACCACAGTGACAGGGGATAGTAGCTGAGCGGCCGATAGTCCGCGTTCAGCACCAGCGCAGGCAGCCCGTCCGGGGATACCGCGATCGTCACCTGCGATTCCCTCCTTGGACCTCAATGCGATGCGCGGGGATATTGTAAGCAGGAGGTGACATGAATGTGAAGCTGGTCCCGCGCCGGCAGACGCAGGAAAATTTCACGAATTCTGCCGTTTTCGCTATCGTAGTGAAGGCGGCGCATCCTCTCGGCTTTTGATTTCGCGATAGTATGCCCAGAACAGGCGGGACGCTACCCCCCGATGTGGCGCCCATGATTCGGCTATTCTGACTAGCGATTTTTCCGCTGGCCTGGGGTCGATGCCCAGTGCATGCCCGACAGCTGTCTGCAGGGCGACGTCGCCGGCGGGAAAGATGTCCGGGTGGCCGGCGGCGGTGAGCAGATAGACCTCCGCGGTCCAGCGACCGATGCCCGACACCGCCGTCATGGCCGCGATCGCCTGCTCCGCCTCAAGGTTGCAAACCCCTGACAGGTCGAGGCCGTTCAGCACCGCTTGGGATATGGCACGAAGCGCCTTTTGCTTCGGCCGCGAAAGGCCCGCCTGCCTGAAAAGCGCATCGTCGGCTGCCAGCAGCCCATCCGGCGACAGGGGATCAGCAAGGCCCGAAAGGCGGGCAAAGATCGCATCCGCGCTGGCCCGCGAGACCTGCTGGGAGACGACGATGGAAACGAGACCTGCAAATCCGGGCGCGCTGCGGCGCAACGGGATGTCACCCGCTGCGCGGCGCACCCGCTCCAGGCGCGGATCAAGCGCGCAAAGTGCGTCGAGGCCAGTGCGGATGTCGTCGAGTGTCGAAATGATCGGCATTGGCGACGGGTTCACTTGTGTCGTTGTCGGCCGACAGCTAGCAATCGGGACATGACGGCGACAACCCGAAAACCGCGCAACGCCTGAATCCGGCCAGATGACCAGACCCGTATTCCGCTTTGCTCCGAGCCCCAACGGGCAACTGCATCTCGGCCATGCCCTTTCCGCGCTCCTCAACCGCCGGATGGCGGACCGTGTCGCAGGAAAGCTGCTGCTGCGCATTGAGGACATCGACGTCTTGCGCTGCACGCCCGAATTCGAGGCAGGCATCTACCGCGACCTCGAATGGCTGGGCATCACGTGGGACCAGCCCGTTCGCCGCCAGTCGGAGCATTTCCCCGACTATGAAGGGATGCTCGGGCGGCTGATTGCCGACGATCTCGTCTATCCCGCCTTCATGAGCCGCGCGGAAGCGCGCGCCCACATCACGGAGGTGCAATCGCCCGGCCACGCATGGCCGCGCGATCCCGACGGCGTTCCCCACTATCCCGGCGTGGAAAAGCACCTGTCCGCACGGAAGCGACAAATGCGTATCGATGCAGGCGAACCTTTTGCGTGGAGGCTCGATACCGCTCGCGCGCTGGCCGGAATGAAGGCGACGCTGTCCTGGGCCGAATTCGCAAACGAGCAGATGTCTTCAATCCGCCCAGTCGCGGCCCAGCCGGAACTCTGGGGCGATGTGGTGCTGGCACGCCGCGACGTGCCGACCAGCTATCACCTTTCGGTGGTCGCGGACGACGCGCTCCAGAGCGTCACGCATGTCGTGCGCGGCATGGACCTCTTCGCCGCCACGAGCATTCATCGCCTGTTGCAGGAACTGCTCGGACTGCCCCAGCCGGCCTATTTTCACCACAGGCTGATCGAGGGGCCGGATGGACGCAAGCTCTCGAAGAGCGAGCGGGACACGGGACTGGCTCAGTTGAGGGAAGCAGGAAAGACGCCGCAGGACATCTTTCATGCTATCGGACTTCCCGGAAATCGCGGCTGACAATCAGATCCGCGCGACGACGGCCTTGAACATCGCCATTACGCTGACGGTGGCGAACGCGCCTCCCAGCCCGTATGCCATGGCCAGCTTCAGATCCCGCAGGTTGATGCCGAGGGTGTTGGCGATAATGATGGCCGCAAAGAAGCCGACGGTGAAAAGCACCATGTTGCCGAACGGGCCGAATCCGTCCTCACGCATGATCGCGTCGAGCGCGGCACCGAAGAACATGGCCATGACCGCGACGGCGGCAATCGCCATCATCAGCCAGCCCGTATCGAGGTTCCAGATCATGCGCAGCCCTCTATGCCGCTCACGGCGGATCGAACCGGAGACCCGCTTCAACGGAGTTCATGATATGGATCAATCGTTTAGTTTTGCTTGATGGGATGTCGTGCATTAGAGCAAACGCCTTCCTCTTGCCCCGCACTCGCATATGCCCTCGTTCAGAAGTCTGATCCCTGCACTTTTCGTCTTCCTCTGGGCGACCGGATTCATTGGCGCGCGCTATGCCATGCCGTGGTCGGAGCCGTTCAGCTTCCTGGCGGTGCGCTTCATCCTCGCTTTCGCCATACTTGGGGTCGCGGCTGGTCTGCTGCGCTCGCTGAGCTTGCGCCCGCGCGACATGCTGATGTCGGCGATTGCCGGTGTGCTGATGCACGGCATCTATCTCGGGGGCGTGTTCTGGGCGATCCGGCACGGCATGCCATCGGGCCTTTCCGCTTTGATCGTCGGATTGCAGCCACTGATCACGGCGTTTCTGGCAGGCTGGCTGCTCGGCGAGAAAATCCTGCCGCGACACTGGACCGGGCTGGCTGCTGGTTTCGTCGGCATCGCCATCGTACTGGCGCCGAAACTGGGCGACATCCACGGCGGGGTCAACGCTTCAACGCTGTCGGCCTCCTTCATCGCCGTTGCTGCGATGAGCGCCGGGACGATCTGGCAAAAACGCTTCCTGACAGGGGGCGATCTGCTTTCGGGGACGTGCTGGCAATATGCCGGCGGGGCGCTTTTCGTCTGCCTCCTGTCGCTGGCCTTCGAGACCCGCGAGTTCACGCTGACCGGAGAACTCGTCTTCGCCATGGCCTGGGCGGTTCTCGTGCTGTCCATCGGGGCGATCGTGCTGCTGATGATCATGATCCGCGACGGCGAGATGTCGAAGGTGGCATCGCTGTTCTATCTCGTACCGGCGGTGACCGCGTTGATCGCATGGCCACTCTTCGGAGAAACACTGACCTGGATACAGATCGGCGGCATGGCGCTGACGACATTCGGCGTCGCGCTGGCCACTGGCAGGCGATGGCCTGGGACGGCGGCCTGAACGCCGATCATTTGGGTACGCGGGCGCGTGCCTCGAAATAACGCCTTATGGCCGCGTTCAGTTCGCCTCCCAGGATGAACACCATCGATATGATGTAGAGGAAAACAACGGCGACCATGATCGATGCAAGGCCCGCATAGGTGGTGACGTAGGAGGAGAAATTGTCGATGTAGGAGGCAAAGACCGTCGACCCCACGAGCCACCCGATCAGCGTGAAAATGATGCCTGGCACGATATCGACGAAGCGTCGCCGGCCGGCGGGAAGCCAGACATGGACAGCGATCAGGCCAAGCACGATAACCGTGGAGGCGATCGCGAAACGCCACACAGTGATCGTGCCTAGATAGGGCTCCAGCCACTCGAAATTGGCGACCAGCACGCGCACGATCAGCGGGGCGAAGACGAGAAGCACGCTGATGACAACGCATCCGACCGTTGCGATGAAGACGAAAGCCAGGCTCTGCAAGCGCCGGAAAACGAAGGACCGCGTCTCGGTGACGCGGTAGGCCCGGTTGAGCGACGTGCGTAGGGCCTCTATCCCGTTCGACGCGAAAAACGCCGCAAGCACCACACCATAGGTGAGGAGATCGGTGCGCGGGACAGTCAGCACGTTGATGACCTCGCTCGCGATCGGTTCGGCGATCTGCTCCGGCCATGTGTCAAAGACGATATGGACGATATCCTCGGTGAAGGAATCCGCACCCAGAAAGCTTCCCAGCGTGGTGGCGAAGATGAGAAACGGAAACAACGCCATGAGAGCGCTGATCGCGAGATGACTGGCCATTGACCAGCCGTCGTCATCATTGAAGTGACCAAGTGCATCGTAGAGGACGCGCTTCAGGGCGACGATCTTGCGCATTCACCCCGCTTTCGCGAGCGACAGAATTTTACACAAAAGCGCTGTCCTCCACCAATGCCGGCATCATTGTTTCGTGACCGCGAATATGGGAAGGGTTTTCTGGAAATGACAAGTCCGCACGAAAGGCCGGGCGATGAATGGGTTGCGCATGATCATCGTGACCGGGGCCTCCTCCGGCATCGGAGCCTACTGCGCCCGCGCCCTCAAGACCGAAGGGTGGCGGGTCTTCGCCACCGCGCGCAAGCCTGAGGATATTGTCGCGCTCGAGGCCGAAGACATAGAGGCGTTCTACCTCGACTACCGGGAACCGGATTCGATAGCCGCGCTGGTCGAGAAGGTTCTGGCCAGATCGGGCGGCAGACTGGACGCTCTTTTCAACAACGGCGCCTACGCTCAGCCAGGGGCAGTCGAGGACGTCACGGTCGAAGCGCTGCGCGAGCAGTTCGAAGCCAATTTCTTCGGCTGGCACGACCTTACCCGCCGTATCGTGCCGGTCATGCGCGAACAGGGACATGGCCGAATCGTCCACTGCTCATCGATCTTGGGCCTTGCGCCATTCCGGTATCGCGGGCCCTATGCCGCCTCCAAACATGCGCTCGAAGGGTTGATGCTGTGTATGCGTTCGGAACTTCTCGGCACAAACATCCACGTATCTCTGATCGAGCCGGGGCCGGTGAAATCCAAAATCGCAAGCAACTCGCTGCCGTGGTTCCTGCGAAATGTCGACTACGAGAAGTCGGTTCACCGGGAGCAGTACCGCCTGCAGCTCAACCGGCTGAAAGGCGGCGGCAGCGTCTCCAGATTCAAACCGGGTCCGGAGATCGTCCACAAGGCTTTGCGTCACGCCCTCCTTTCCACGCGGCCCAAGCCGCATTATGTGGTCACTTGGCCGGCGAAGATCGGCGCAACGATGAAACGTCTTCTGCCCGCAGCGATCGTCTACCGCATCCTGGCGGCACGCTCCTAACGCGAAACTGGATCAGCCAATGTCTACCGTCTTCAACATGCTCGCCCTTGTCGTCATGGTCGCCGTGGTCGTCGTCCTGATCCGCGGCCTCGTCAACATGATGCGCGGCGGCTCGGGCAACACGTCGAACAAGCTGATGCAGATGCGTGTCTTGCTGCAATTCATTGCGCTCGTCCTCATCCTGCTCGGGGCGTACGTCGCCGGCAGGTTCTGAGATGGTCAAGCTCAACAAGATATATACCCGGACCGGCGACGACGGCACGACCGGGCTTGGCAGCGGCGAAAGGAGGCTGAAGTCCGACCTGAGGGTCGAGGCCTACGGGTCCGTCGACGAGGCCAACTCCTGCGTCGGACTGGCCCGGCTTCACACCGCCGCTTCGCATCCGGAACTTGATGCGATGCTCGGCCGTATCCAGAACGACCTGTTCGACCTCGGCGCGGATCTGAGCGTGCCCGACACGGGCCAAAAGCTCGACTATGAGCCGCTGCGCATCATCGCTGCGCAGACGGCGCGCATCGAGGCCGACATCGACTCGTTGAACACCAAGCTGCAGCCGCTGAAATCCTTCATCCTGCCAGGCGGGTCGCCTGCAGCGGCTGCGCTTCATCTCGCCAGGACGGTGACGCGGCGCGCCGAGCGGATGATGGTTGCCCTGACGCAGATGGAAGGCGAACATGTCAACCCGGAAGGCGTTCGCTACATAAACCGGGTCTCGGATTTCCTGTTCGTCGCTGGCCGCGTGGTCAATGACAACGGAAAGGCCGACGTGCTATGGGTTCCCGGTCAAAACAGATAGCCGCCAAAGGCGTTGAGCGAGACACCGACAGATGTTCATCCCGCTCCACGACGCCAACAGCCTGAAGCGCATCCGGCTGCAATATGTCACCATCGGTTTGATCGTTTCGAACGTTCTCGTCTATTTCCTCACCGCCTTCGGCTCCGAAGAAGCCCAGATCGCCACCGTCTACGGCCTCGGCTACATACCGTCGGTGGTTTTCGACACTGTCGAACTGCCGGCGAACCTCGAGATCATTCCCGAAGACCTGACATACATCTCCTATGCCTTCCTGCATGGGGACATCTTCCACCTTGGCGGCAACATGCTGTTTCTCTGGGTGTTCGGCGACAATGTCGAGGACGCGATGGGGCACATCAAGTTCCTGATCTTCTACATGCTGTGCGCGGTTGCTGGCGCGTTGCTGCACGGTCTTCTGGCCCCGGCGTCGCAGGTGCCGCTGATCGGCGCGTCGGGCGCGATCGCAGGCGTCGTAACGGCTTATCTGATCCTGCATCCGCGCGTGAAGATCTGGATCCTGGCATTCGGGCGCATTCCCCTGCGCATACCCGCCTACATAGCGCTGGTGCTCTGGATACTCTTCCAGTTCGTGATGTTCGGAGCGGGCGGCGAAGAGCAGATCTCCTGGACCTGCCATATCGGCGGGATAATCGCCGGCGCGTTCCTTGTCGTCATTCTGCGCGACCGCAGCGTTCCCCTGTTCGACCGGGAAATCGTGACGCCGCGAGCCGTGGTGGTGGAGCAGCCCAGCGCCGTACGGCCCGTCGGGGCCGAGCCGGCGCCACGCTGGGGACGGCAGTAACTGAACCGATTTGACGCATCCGGCGATATTGACGCCCGCCGCAGCCCCCACTAGGGTCCGCGCGCTTTGCGGGCTTAAAGGTCCCAAAAATCGCTAAAGAGGTCTATTTTCGCGCCAGGAATGTCGGGTACCGACAACCGAGCCGAAAGCAGCGCTGCTACATGCGCAACAAATCCACGGAGAGGCTGCAAGCAATGAAGGTTCTGGTCCCGGTGAAGCGGGTTGTCGATTACAACGTCAAGATCCGGGTGAAGTCGGACGGCTCGGGCGTCGAGTTGGCGAACGTGAAGATGTCGATGAACCCGTTCGACGAGATCGGGGTCGAGGAAGCGATCCGTCTGAAGGAAGCCGGCAAGGCGGACGAGATCGTCGTGGTTTCGATCGGGCCTGCACAGGCTGCCGAGACGCTGAGGACGGCGCTTGCGATGGGCGCGGACCGCGCGATCCTGGTGAAGGTGTACGATCTTGTCGAACCACTCGGCGTGGCGAAGGTTCTGAAGGGTGTTGTCGAGGCGGAACAGCCCGGCCTTGTGATCCTTGGCAAGCAGGCGATCGATGACGACGCCAACCAGACCGGCCAGATGCTTTCGGCGCTTCTGGGCTGGAGCCAGGCGACGTTTGCCTCGAAGGTCGAGATCGAGGGTGACAAGGCGAAGGTGACACGCGAGGTCGACGGCGGTCTGCAGGTTGTCGAGGTTAAGCTGCCGACCATCGTGACGACCGACCTGCGCCTCAACCAGCCGCGCTATGCGTCGCTGCCCAACATCATGAAGGCGAAGAAGAAGCCGCTTGACGAGAAGACGCCGGCCGATTTCGGAGCTGACGTGACGCCGAGGCTGAAGGTCGTGAAGACCGAGGAGCCGGGTGGCCGCAAGGCGGGCGTGAAGGTCGGTTCGGTTGCCGAACTGGTCGAGAAGCTGAAGACCGAAGCCGGCGTGCTTTAGGCGATCGGGAAAGGGACAAAGACAATGGCAATTCTCCTCATCGCCGAACACGACAATGCGAGCCTCTCGGACCAGACGGCCAAGGCGCTGTCGGCCGCGCAGAAGATCGGCCCGGACATCGACGTGCTGGTTGCCGGAAATGGCGCGAAGGCGGCGGCCGACGCGGCCGCGAAGCTTTCGGGCGTACGCAAGGTGCTGCTCGCCGAGGCCCCGGCGCTGGAAAACCGGCTCGCCGAGCCGCTCGCGGCCACCATCGTTTCGCTTGCAGGCGGCTACGACACGATCATCGCCCCGGCCACGACCTCAGGCAAAAACGTGATGCCCCGCGTGGCGGCCCTGCTGGACGTGATGCAGGTGTCGGAAATCATCGAGGTGGTGTCGCCCGACACCTTCAAGCGCCCGATCTATGCCGGCAACGCGATCCAGACGGTGCAGTCCACCGATGCCAAGAAGGTCATCACGGTGCGCACCGCCTCCTTCGCTGCTGCCGCCGAGGGCGGTTCGGCTTCGGTCGAGACCATCAATGCCGCGGCCGACCCGGGCCTGTCCTCCTTCGTGGAGAACAAGCTGTCTGCCTCAGAGCGCCCCGAACTCACTTCGGCAAAGATCATCATCTCGGGTGGTCGTGCGCTGGGCTCCTCGGAGAAGTTCCAGGAGGTCATCCTGCCGGTCGCAGACAAGCTGGGCGCAGCCGTCGGCGCCTCGCGCGCCGCCGTCGACGCCGGCTATGCCCCGAACGACTGGCAGGTCGGCCAGACGGGCAAGGTCGTCGCGCCCGAGCTCTACATCGCCGTCGGCATCTCCGGCGCGATCCAGCATCTCGCCGGCATGAAGGATTCGAAGGTCATCGTCGCCATAAACAAGGACGAGGAAGCCCCCATCTTCCAGGTCGCCGACTACGGCCTCGTCGGCGACCTCTTCACAATACTGCCCGAACTCGAAAAGGCGCTTTGACCTTTCAAGCTGTATCGCATTAAATTCCAGGGGCCGGGGTGGACGAAATCGCCCCGGCCCTTTAGTTTGCACTGCACAAAAACAAGGCGACAACAGCCTGCGACGGGATCAGTGTAAAATGGCAATCGAGACTGTAGGCATCATAGGTGCGGGGCAGATGGGCGGCGGCATCGCCCAGGTCAGCGCGACTTCAGGCTACAAGGTACTGCTCTACGATATCTCGACGGACCGCATCGAGAAGGGTCTGGCGACCATCAGCGGCAATCTCGCGCGCATGGTCTCCTCCGGCAAGCTGACCGAGGATGCCCGCCGGCAAGCGCTTTCACTGATCGCGCCGGCCAACGACATGCAGGCCCTTGCGGGCGCTGATCTGGTGATCGAGGCGGCCACCGAAGACGAGTCGGTCAAGCGCAAGATCTACACGCAGCTATGCCCGGTGCTGAACCCGGAGGCGATCCTCGCCACCAACACGTCGTCCATCTCGATTACGCGCCTCGCGGCAGCCACGGACAGGCCGGAGCGCTTCATGGGCGTGCACTTCATGAACCCGGTTCCGGTGATGAAGCTTGTCGAACTGGTGCGCGGAATCGCCACGGACGACGCGACGTTCGAGGCAGCCAAGATCTACGCCGCCAAACTCGACAAGACGGTCACGGTTTCGGAGGATTTCCCCGCCTTCATCGTCAACCGCATCCTCCTGCCGATGATCAACGAGGCGATCTACACGCTCTATGAGGGCGTCGGCACGGTCGAGGCGATCGACACGGCGATGAAACTCGGCGCCAATCATCCGATGGGCCCGCTACAGTTGGCGGATTTCATCGGCCTCGATACCTGCCTCTCGATCATGCAGGTGCTGCACGACGGCCTGTCGGACTCGAAGTACCGGCCATGCCCACTGCTGGTGAAATATGTCGAGGCGGGCTGGCTCGGCCGCAAGACAGGCCGGGGCTTCTACGACTATCGCGGCGAGCACCCGGTCCCGACGCGATAAATCTTATGGCGGCCGTCAGGCGCGTCCGGCTCCCGTTCAGGGTGCCGTCGCGGCCGAGATAAGCGTTCTCGCGTCGCTTCCGGCCCAGTCTGCCGGCCCGTTCATGTGGGCCAGGAGACACCCCTCCGCGTCGACGAGCAAGGTGACAGGCAGGCCAAGCGCAAGTCCACGTGTCTTGAGCTCGTTGAAAAGCGCCAGGGTGTTGTCGCGATAATAGCCGAGCGACTGGATATTCGTCTCCGAAAGGAAGCGCTTCGGCTTGCTGTCGTCGCCGGTGTCGACGTTGACGGCAATGACTTCGAACGCTTCGCCGCCGGCGTCCTTCTGAAGCGCATCGAGCGCCGGCATTTCCTCGCGGCACGGCGCGCACCAGGTCGCCCAGAGGTTGAGCAATACGGTCTTGCCCGACCTGTCGGCAAGCGTCATGGGCTTTCCGTCAGGTGCATTGAAGGCGAGCGAAGCGAGCGATTGCGGCGGATCGGCTGGCAGCATTGCCGCTACCGCGCCGGTGGCGGACGCGGAGAGCTTTTCGGCCGTTTGCGCCTTTGCGGCGCACATGTCGGTCCCGTCCTCGGCCATCGCCACGGGCGGTGTTTCGGCCTGCTTGTTGCCAGCCATGCGGCTGGTGGCATATACCGCCACGGCGCCGGCGAGCGCACCGGCAACCCCCGCGATGAGGATCGGACGCAACGTCGGAAACATCGATCTTTTCTTTTCGGACATGGAACCACTCACCTCACTCAGGGCGCCCGGTACACGATGAGCAGCGACAAGACCAGTAACATGCCGGAGAGGACGTCGGGCAACCAGATGTGGGGCGGCCGTTTTGCGTCGGGTCCGGCGGCCATCATGCAGGCGATCAACGCCTCGATCTCCTTCGACAAGAAACTCTTCGCCGAGGACATCAAGGGATCGATCGCACATTCCGAGATGCTGGCCGAACAGGGGATCATCACCAAGGCCGACCAGAAGAAGATCGCCAAGGGCCTGAAGACCATCCTTGGCGAGATCGAAATCGGGGCCTTCGAGTTTTCGGAGAAGCTCGAAGACATCCACATGAACGTCGAGGCCAGGCTTGCCGAACTGATCGGACCAGCGGCCGGCCGGCTGCACACCGCGCGCTCACGCAACGACCAGGTGGCGGTCGATTTCCGGCTCTGGACGAAAAACGAGTTCCTGCGCGTGGCCCATGCGCTGAAGGAACTGATCGCAGCCTTCCTCGAAAGGGCGGAGGAACACGCGGCAAGCGTAATGCCCGGCTTCACCCACATGCAGGCGGCGCAGCCGGTGACCTTCGGACACCACTGCATGGCCTATGTCGAGATGTTCTCGCGCGACCTTTCGCGCGTCAGGGACGCAGTGGAGCGCATGAACGAAAGTCCGCTCGGCGCGGCCGCACTCGCCGGAACCGGATTCCCGATCGACCGGCACATGACCGCAAAGGCGCTCGGTTTTCGCGAGCCTACGCGCAACTCGCTGGATTCCGTATCGGACCGCGACTTCGCGCTGGAGTTCCTGTCGGTCGCCGCGATCTGCGGAACGCATCTTTCCCGGCTGGCGGAAGAGATCGTGATCTGGTCGACTCCGCAATTCGGTTTCGTACGGCTTTCCGACAGCTTCTCGACGGGCTCGTCGATCATGCCGCAGAAGAAGAACCCCGACGCCGCCGAACTGGTGCGCGCCAAGACGGGCCGCATCAACGGCGATCTCGTAGCGCTGCTGACGGTCATGAAGGGCCTGCCGCTGACCTATTCAAAGGACATGCAGGAAGACAAGGAAGCGGTTTTCGACGCCGCCGAGACGCTTGACCTGATGCTGGCCGCCATGAGCGGCATGGTGCGCGACATGAAGATCGAGACCGCCGCCATGAAGAAGGCAGCGGGCGCGGGCTTCTCGACAGCGACCGACCTTGCAGACTGGCTTGTGCGCACGCTGAACCTGCCGTTCCGCGAGGCGCACCACGTCACTGGCCGCGCAGTCGCTCTCGCGGAATCGAAGAAGCTCGGGCTGGAGAAACTCACCCTGCCCGAACTGCAGTCGATCCATCCGGGCATCACGCAGGATGTCTTCTCTGTCCTGTCGGTCCAGAACTCGGTCAGGAGCCGCACCAGCTATGGCGGAACAGCTCCATCGGAAGTGAAAAAGCAGGTCCGCGCATGGAAAAGGAAGCTGGCGAAGCTTTGATCGCGGCGTCCGAATTGCCGGGTGCAAAGGCAACAAAACTTCGCTACAAGCGGCGGACGGATTTCTGAGCGTACGGATGGGCTTCATGAACGGCAGCAGGATCTTCGCGGCGGTCACCCTTGTCGTGGCGGCGTCGGTCATAGCGGGCTGCGGACGCAAGACCGGCCTCGATACGCCCTACGAGGCGCAGGTGGACGCACGCAAGGAAGCAGAGCGGACAGGCGCGCCACTTCCGCCGGAGCCGGAAAAACCGGACCAGGACAAGAGGTTCGTTCTCGACCCACTCCTGTAGAACCCGGTTGCCCGTACGGCCATGAACCATTTCCACTACCGTGACGGCGTGCTGCACGCCGAAGATGTCGCCATCCCGGCTATCGCAGCTGTGGTCGGCACGCCCTTCTACTGCTATTCAACGGCGACCCTGACCCGGCACTACCGGGTGTTCGCCAAGGCGTTCACCGACATGGACAGCCTTATCTGCTACGCGATGAAGGCAAACTCCAACCAGGCTGTGATCCGTACGCTGGCGAAACTCGGCGCGGGCGCCGATGTCGTCTCCGAAGGAGAGATGCGACGCGCGCTGGCAGCCGGTATTCCGGCGAGCAAGATTGTCTTTTCGGGCGTCGGCAAGACGGCGCGCGAAATGGATTTCGCCCTCGACGCGGGAATCCTGTGCTTCAACGTCGAGTCCGAGCCTGAACTGGAACTGCTCTCGGCACGTGCCATGCGGCTTGGCGTGACCGCAGCCGTGTCGTTGCGCATCAACCCGAATGTCGACGCCAAGACGCACAAGAAGATCTCGACCGGAAAGAAGGAGGACAAGTTCGGCATCCCCTTCGAGCGCGCGCGCGAAGTCTATGGCCGTGCCGCGCAGCTTCCGAATCTGGAAGTAGCCGGCATCGACATGCATATCGGCAGCCAGATTACCGATCTGGAGCCCTTCGACGCTGCGTTCACGCTCCTGGCCGAACTGGTCGCAACGCTGAAAGACGACGGGCACGACATCAGGCACGTCGATCTGGGAGGCGGCCTGGGCGTACCCTACCGGACTGACAACGATCCGCCCCCTCTCCCAGACGCCTATTCGGACATCGTACGCAAGCGGGTCGCTCCGCTGGGGCTGAAGGTGCTGTTCGAGCCGGGCCGGATGATCGTCGGCAATGCCGGCATACTGGTGTCGGAAGTCATCTACGTGAAGGAAGGCGACGCGAAGAACTTCCTGATCGTGGATGCCGCGATGAACGATCTTATCCGGCCGACCCTTTATGACGCCTTCCACGATATCAGGCCGGTGCTGGAAGCAGCCCCTGATACGCCACGCATCGTTGCTGACGTGGTGGGCCCGGTTTGCGAGACGGGCGACTTCCTCGGCCTCGACCGCGACCTGCCAAAGCTCAGCCCGGGTGATATGATCGCCGTGGGAACTGCCGGAGCGTACGGAGCGGTCCAAGCCGGCACGTACAATTCCCGCCTGCTCGTGCCGGAGGTGCTTGTGGATGGCGAGCGTTTCCACGTCGTGCGGCCACGCCCCACCTATGACGACCTGATCGGCCTCGATTCCCTACCGGACTGGCTGTAGGCCAGCAGAATCCCCGGAAAGCCGGGTATCGAAGCCAATCACGATTTCTCGACCGCCTCGCCTTTGCCGCGATTGCTGTTATGGTGCCATTGCTGAGGCTGCGTGTCTGCGCGGCGGCAGGACGAGCGGATGACGGAACAAAACGCGGCAAGAAGTACTCCAGCTTTGACGGCCTTGTTGGCCTCGCCCCTGGCGCGGACTCGGCTTGCCGTCGGCGCGACGATGATCGTCGAACGCGGCTGGCCCGTCGTCCTTCCCCTTCTGGTCGTCCTCGGTCTTTTTCTGAGCCTTTCCTGGCTTGGCCTGTTTCGCGTCGTCCCCGATGCGGCGCGGCTTGCCCTTGTCGCAGGCTTTGCGCTTGCCGCGATCGCGGCGCTCTATCCGCTTCGCTTTTACCGGCACCCGACCGCCACGGAAATCGACCGGCGCATCGAGCGCGCCAACCGCCTCGCCCACACGCCGGTTTTGGTCCAGACCGACAAGCTTTCCGGCGAAGGCCGCGGCGGGGCATTTGCCGAAGCTCTGTGGCACGAGCACCAGCGCCGCATGGCCGCAAGCCTTGATGGCATAAGCGGCGACATGCCACATACGCGGGTACCGGAGCGAGACCCGTGGGGCCTGCGCGCAGCGGTTGCGCTGCTTCTGGTCACTGCCTTTGCCTTTTCCTTCGGGCCTTTGGGCGGCAGGATCGCCGACGGCTTCCGCTCGCACAGCTGGCTGGAAGCGATCCCTCCGCGTATCGACGCCTGGGTCACCCCGCCGGCCTACACCGGCAAGCCACCCGTGTTCCTGACGACGCTGCCGGACGCACAGTCGCGCGACACTGCAGCAGACTCGGCAGAGACTTTTTTCACGGTGCCCGAAAACAGCGAACTATCGCTGCGCGTGACCGGCGGATCGGGCGAAGAAACGCTTTCCTTCCTGGATGCGGACGGCAACTCGCGGGAGATTGCTCCTGAAGGCGCCCAAGACCCGGCAGCAGAAGCCCAATCAACCCCTGCGGCGCCGCTACTTGCCGGTACGACTGTGCGGCAGTTCTCCGGCAGTTTGACAGGACATGGCGTGCTGACGCTGAAATCCGGGACGCGGGATATTTCCAGCTGGACCTTCATGGTCACGCCCGACAACCCCCCGGTCATCCGCTTCGCCGATGAGCCAAAGCGTGCGGTGAACGGCGCGCTGGAGCTTGCCTACGAAGTCGAGGACGATTATGGGCCGACAGAGGCCTACGCCCAGTTTGAACTTGAGGCATCGCCTGCGCCGGACACGCGACCGCTATATCCGGTGCCCGAGATGAAGCTTTCGCTGCCTCGCCGCGACGCCAAGGGACCAGCCGCAAAGACGTCGCGTGATCTGACGGAGCATGTCTGGTCGGGATCAAGGGTGAAGCTGACGCTGAAGGTCAAGGACGCCGCCGGTCAGGAAGCTTCAAGCGAGACCAAGACCTTGGTCATGCCAGAAAAGATCTTCACGAACCCGCTCGCAAGGGCCGTGGTCGAGCACCGCCAGATCTTCTCGCTCGACGCCAACCGCAAGCAGGATGTGCTGAACCTCATAGACGCGATCACGCTGCGGCCCGAAGACACGTTCGACAACCCGTCCCACTATCTGGGAATCATGACCGGGCGCACCAAGCTCGTGATGGCACAGAGCGACGAGCAGTTGCGCGACGTGGCCGACTATATGTGGGCAATGGCTCTGTCGATCGAAGACGGAGATCTATCGGCGGCGGAACGGCGGCTGCGACAGGCCCAGGAAGCCTTGCAGCAAGCGCTGGAAAACAATGCCTCAGACGAGGAAATCGACCGCCTGATGGCCGAACTCCGTCAGGCCATGGACGAGTTCCTGCGCGAGTTCGCGGAGCGCGCGATGCAGAACCCGAACATGGCGCAGCAGATGCCGCAGAACAGCCAGGAGCTTCGGCAGAACGACCTGCAGCGCATGCTCGACCAGATCGAGAACCTTGCCAAATCCGGCAATCGCGACCAGGCGCGCGACCTGCTCTCGCAGCTTCAGAACATGATGAACAACCTGCAGGCCGGGCGCCAGCAGCAGAATGGCAACAGCCAGCAGAACTCGGAAATGCGCCAGCAGATGGACAAGCTGGGCGAGATCATGCGCCGCCAGCAGGAAATGATGAACGAGACATTCCGTCTCGACCAGATGCAGCGCGACCAGATGCAGCGCGGTCAGGACCGGTCACAGCAGCGCGGCGAGAACGGCCAGGGCCAGCAGCCGGGCGAAGGACAGCAGCCCGGCCAGGGCCAGCAGATGACGCCGCAGGAATTGGCTGACGCGCTGCGCCAACTGCAGGAAGGACAGGGACAGCTTCAGGGCGACCTGGAAGCCCTGATGAAGGGACTTGAAGGCATGGGCATGCAGCCCGGCGAAGGCCTCGGCGAAGCTGGTGAAGCGATGGGACAGGCAGAGGGATCGCTGGGGCGCGCCGAAGGCGGGCGGGCGGTCGGCGAACAGGGCCGCGCGCTGGAAGCCTTGCGGCGCGGCGCGCAGGACATGATGAACCAGATGATGCAGGCCCAGCAGGGCGAGGACGGACAGGGTCAGCAAGGCGGCCGCCAGCAAAACGCCGACCGGGACCCGCTTGGTCGGCCGCGCGCCACCACCGGCCCCGACTTCGGCGATACGGTACGGGTGCCGGATGAAATCGACGTACAGCGTGCCCGCCAGATCCTGGAGGCGATCCGCAAGCGGCTTGGCAACGCGTTGAGCCCAGAACTGGAGCGCAATTACCTCGAGCGCCTGCTGGAGATGCGTTAGGGTCAGCCGGAAGGCAGACCGGGATCGCTCGCGCGCAACGAATGCCAAGACGACATCGAGGCCCACCATGTCGCCAGCCGATCATGTCGGGCGAGTTCGGCAGCGCCCTCCCCTGCCATGACGAAATAGGCCATCATCGCCCCCAGGTGGAGATCGGCAAGCGTCAGGCTGCTGCCGACCAGAAAAGCCTCGCCGGCCACCAGCCTGTCCAAGGCAGCCAGGACCGTGGCCGACTTCTCCAGCCCCTCGGCGATCGTCTTTTCATCGGCGTGATGCCCCGTAGCCGGCGCGAAAACGCGCTGCGCAAAGACCTGCCGCACCATCGGCCAATAGCCGTAGGAATCTGCAACCGCGATGATCTGGTTCATGCGTGCACGATGTGCTGCCTCGGCCGGTTGCAGCGCCTTGCCCGGAAACGCTTCGTCGATGTAGCGCGTGATCGCGGTCGTTTCGTAGATGGCGAACCCGTCATGCACCAGCGTCGGTACGCGACCGAACGGATGCAGCTCACGGTAATAGTCAGGCACCGGCTCGTTGAAAGGATTGACTTCGACATGCGTCCAGTCGAGCCCCTTCTCCGTCAGCGTCATGGCGGCAATGCGCAGGTAAACGCTGAAGCGATAGCCATGCAGATGCAGGGCCATGTGGCTCAGGCGTCGCCCTTGACGATCCCGACGAAAGGCAACTCGCGAAAAGCGTGCGCCACATCCATGCCGTAACCGACCACGAAATAGTCCGGGCAGTCGAAACCGACATAGTCTGCGTTGAGATCGGTCTGGCGACGCATGCGTTTGTCCAGAAGCACCGCGATGGAACAACTTTTGGCTCCGCGCGACAGCATCAGTTCACGCGTGAACTTCAGCGTTTTCCCGGATTCCAATATGTCGTCGATGAGCAGCACATCGCGCCCGGCGACCTCGTTGTCGATGTCACGCAGAACCCTGACCTCGCCGCTGGTCGTGCCGGTGCCGTAGCTGGAGATGAAGATGAACTCCACCTCGGGCGACAGCCCAACGTCGTGCATGGCGCGGATCAGGTCGGCCGCGAAGATGAAGGAACCCTTCAGCACCGAGATGACGAGCAGATCCTGATAGTCCTTGCCGGCGATATCCTTGGCGAGTTCGAGATTGCGCCGGGCAATCGCCGACGCGGAGAACAGAACCTCGATCTGCTTGCCCCTTACAACAGGCATGCCTTCCCCCTACTCCGAGAAACTGACCGTGACGGTCTTCACTCCGCTTTTAGGGGCATCGAGACGGCTGGAAAAGGCGAATGTTTCGCCCGGAGAGAGTGGACGGCCCGATGTCCCCAGCCGATAGCGGGTCACGACACTGTCGTTTCCGATCACGGATATCTCGAGGGCTGGCAGGTGCTCGGTCGCCTTCCCGTCATTGGCGACCTCGCCGTCAACCAGAAGCAGTTGGCGCACACCCGAGGCGTCTATGCGGGAGGTCACTCCGGATATGCGCAGAGCACCCTGTGATGCCTGAGTGCCGACAGAAGCGAGCTCACGCACAAGCGCATGGCCGCCCGAAACCCAGAAAGATGCAATCACCAGCGCGATACCGGTCGTCCAGAAAAGCGGACCGCCCCGTACCGGGCCGGTTGGCTGGCCGGCATCCTGGCGCCGCAGCATCTCAAGCCCGGCAGCCGGCGCGGCGGACGATCCTATTGCCGCCGAAGCACCACCCGCAGGAGGTGACGAAGTGATCCGCTGGCTGCCTGCCGAGGCGGGCGGCACACTTATGTAGTCTGCATCGACGATATCGTCGGAAGGTTCGATCCTGGCTGCTTCCCTGCCGGTCGCAGAAGATTGAGCCGGGCCGGCCATGATGTCGCCGGAAACGGCGCGAGGCTTCGTGTCGTCAGCCATCCGGCGGGCATCCTGTGGATGTTGTCCGTCCGGGTTAAGCCCAAATGGTTAATGTTTCACAACTTCCGCCCGAATCAGGCGCGAAATTAACCCGCGATTAACCATCCCGACCCGATGGTCATCCGGCCGGACGGCGGGGCAGCCGAAGCCGCAAAGAAGGTATTCCAGCACTTGATCCGCTTTGAAAATGTAGGGCTGCGATACGGGATGGGCGCGGAAATCCTGCGCGATCTTTCGTTCGAGATCCCTGCGCGATCCTTCCAGTTCCTGAGCGGCCCCTCGGGCGCGGGCAAGACCTCGCTCCTCAGGCTGCTGTTTCTCTCGCTGAAGCCGACGCGCGGGCTGATTTCGGTCTTCGGCAAGGATCGGTCGCGTATTACGCGGCGCGAGTTGCCGCATATCCGGCGGCGCATCGGAGTCGTCTTCCAGGATTTCCGCCTGCTCGACCATCTGACCACCTACGAGAACGTGGCGCTTCCGTTGCGCGTGCGCGGACGCGAGGAATCGAGCTACCGCAGCGACGTGGAGGAATTGCTGAAATGGGTCGGACTCGGCGAACGCATGCATGTCCTGCCGCCGGTTCTCTCGGGCGGCGAAAAGCAACGTGCGGCGATCGCGCGCGCCCTGATCGAACAGCCGGAGATCCTGCTGGCTGACGAGCCGACCGGCAACGTCGACCCGCCGCTGGCGAGACGGCTGCTGCGGCTTTTCATCGAGATGAACCGGCTGGGTACGGCAGTCGTGATCGCGACACACGATCTCGGCCTCATGGAGCAGGTCGACGCGCGGCGCATGATCCTGTCGGGCGGAAGGCTGGATATCTATGACTGACACGATTTCCGGCGACAGCTTCACCGAGGACGGCATCGCCGAAAGCGAGGCGACGCCCCGCGTGCGCCGCCGCATGTCGCCCATCGTGCCGGCGCAGAACGTCGTTGGCCGCGCACTCGTCTCGGTCATAGCCATCATGACCTTCCTGTCCTGCCTGACGCTCGGAGCCGTCACGCTTGTGCGCGACACGGCAACGGTATGGGAAAGCCAGATTTCGCGCGAAGCGACGATCCAGATCAAACCGCAAGACGGCATGGACATGGAAGCGGCGCTGGAAAGCGCCTCGCTGATCGCGCGTGGCTTCCCCGGCATCACGGGCGCGCGTATCGTCGACCGGGAGGCCACGTCGCGACTGCTGGAACCCTGGCTCGGAAGCGGGCTCAACATCGACGAACTGCCGGTGCCGCGCCTCATCGTCGTGACCATCAACGAAGACTACCCGCCGAACTTCCAGCGCCTGCGCGAGGCGATCGTGGCGGAAGTGCCGCAGGCTTCGCTGGACGACCATCGGACCTGGGTCGACAGGCTCGTGACCATGGCGCGCACGACCGTGGCGATTGGGATGGCCGCACTGGTGCTGATGTTGGCCGCGACGATTCTATCGGTTGTGTTCGCAACGCGCGGCGCCATGGCCGGAAACGGTCATATCATCGAGGTGCTGCACTTCGTCGGCGCCGAAGGGCGTTTCATAGCGCGGGAGTTCAGACGTCACTTTCTCGCCACGGGCATGAAGGGCGCAGCAGCGGGCGGCGTTGCAGCCATCCTGGTCTTTCTCGTCGTATCCTTCTGGTCGGCGCGCAACCTTGCAACGCCGGAGGCCGATCAGGCCACGGCACTGTTCGGAAATTTCGCGATCGGCCTTAGTGGATATGGCGGGGTGGCCCTCATCGTGCTGCTGATCGGCGCGCTGACGGCGGCGACGTCGCACGTCACGGTCGTGACCTACCTGACGGATATCGAGAACCGCCAGACGGATGCGGGATAATGACGCGCCTTCTACCATTCGCCTCAATTGACGGCTAATCATGCTCGCGATGAAGGGACATCAAATCGAAGACGCGTCTGGCACGGGGCCCGGACGCGAGGTCGAGGCTGTCGCGCGTCCGCGCCGGCTGCCTATTCCCTTTCGCATGGTCGGGACGCTAGCCGCCTGCTGCCTGATCATTTTCCTGGTAGGTTTCGCGCTCTTCGCCACGCATGTCGGACGCCTGTCGACACCCACCAACCCTGCCCAAGCAGACGCCATCATCGTCTTGACCGGCGGCCAGGCAAGGCTCGATGCTGCCGTGGACCTGCTTAAATCGGGCAAGGGCCAACGCCTGCTGATCAGCGGTGTGCACCCCTCGACGACGAGAAAGACCCTCCAGGCCGCCACTGGCGGCGACGAGCAATTGTTTTCCTGTTGCGTCGATATCGACCGCGATGCGCTGAACACAATCGGCAACGCAGCGGAAAGCGCGAAATGGGTGCGCAGCCACGCCTATGAGAAGGTGATCCTCGTCACGAACAACTACCACATGCCGCGCAGCCTGCTCGAGATGCAGCGGCTTCTCGACAAGGCCCAACTGGAGCCCTATCCCGTCGTCAACAGCAACATCGACAAGGGCGGATGGATCGCGCAGCCAAGCGTGGTTCGCGTACTTCTGACCGAATATGGCAAATATCTCGTGGCGCTAGCGCGCAGCGCGCTGCCGATTGCATCTTCCGACGATGACGCGATTTCGATGAACGCGTCGGCTGCCGCCAAGGACTGAAGACGCGTCGGACTTTCCTTACTGCCACCTACTGGTGTAACGAACGCGGGCGTTTTCATCGGACTGTCGCGCATGCTCCATATCCGCTCGCTGGCGTTCAACTTCGCCTTCTACGTCAGCCTGATTGTCCAGATGATCTTCTGGAGCCCGTTCTATTTCCTGTCGCCTCGCGCTCAGGCGTGGTTCGTGCCGCGCTTCTGGTCGAAAAGCAGCATGTGGCTGTACGACAAGATTGCCGCGACGAAGAGCGAAATCACCGGAATGGAGAACCTGCCGGAAGGCTCGTTCATACTTGCCCCCAAGCACCAGTCGTTCTGGGACACGATCGCCTTCTATCCATATCTCAATGACCCGATCTACATTCTGAAGCGGGAACTGACATGGATCCCCTTCTTCGGCTGGTACATCATGAAGATGCGCATGATTCCGGTCGACCGCGGCAGCCGGGCGAAGGCGCTCAAGGCGGTGATCGCGGCGACCAAGGAAGAGCTTGCGCGCAATCCGCGCCAGCTCATCATCTATCCAGAGGGTACACGCAGGCCACCGGGCGCCGAACCGGCCTACAAATACGGCATTGTCGAGCTCTATGCGCAGCTTGGCCTGCCCGTGGTGCCGGTCGCCCATGTCGCCGGCCTCTACTGGCCACGCCGGAAGTTCCTTCGTTTTCCCGGCACGATAAAGGCGCGCTTCCTGCCGCCGATCCCACCTGGCCTGCCCAAGGACGAGTTCATGCAGCGGCTGATTTCCGAAACCGAGGCTGCCTGCGACCAGTTTCTGGTCGAAGCGGCACGGGCACCAAACGCGCCGCCGCTGCCACCAACGGCCGTCAAGCGCCTGGAGGAACTCGGAGCGCTGCCAAAGCGCTGACTATCAGGGGGCGCTGGCCGTATCGAGCTCTTGGAGATCGACAGGCGTCAACTGAAGCCGGGCCGCCCGAACGAGGCTGTCGGTCTGCTCGATCGAGGTGGCGCTGGCAATCGGGGCGGTAACGCCTGGCCGAGCAATGATCCATGCCAGCGCAACTTCCGCCGGCTTCGCGTCATGCCTGGCCGAAACGCTGTCCAGCGCAGCGAGAATGCGTGTGCCACGCGCATTGAGATAGTCGCGGATACCCTCGCCGCGCGGGCTTTTGCCGAGATCGGCCTCGCTGCGGTATTTGCCGGACAGGAACCCCTTGGCGAGCGCAAAATAGGTGATCACGCCAATGTCCTCGCGCATGCACAGGTCACGCAAAGGCCCGTCGAATGAAGACCGGTCGTAGAGATTGTATTCCGGCTGCAGGACGTCGTAGCGCGGCAGCTTGCGCTGGCTGGCGACCCTGAGCGCAGCCTCGAGTTGGCCTGCATCGAGATTGGAGCAGCCGCACCAGCGAATCTTGCCCTGTTCGATGAGGCGCTGGTATGCGCCGAGCGTCTCACCGTACGGAACGCTATCGTCCGGCCAATGGGAGAGATAGAGATCAATCGCGTCGGTCTGAAGGCGCTGAAGCGATGCCTCAACCGCCCGCGCTATATAGGCAGCGGAGAGGTCTTTCCTGCCCTGGCCCATGTCGGAACCGACCTTGGTGATGACGATCACCTTGTCGCGGTTGCCGCGGCTCTTCATCCACTTGCCGATAATGGTCTCCGATTCGCCGCCCTTGTTGCCGGGAACCCAGCGTGAATAGGCGTCGGCAGTGTCGATGGCATTCAGCCCCGCATCCACGAAACGGTCGAGAATTTGGAAAGACGTTTTCTCATCGGCGGTCCAGCCGAACACATTGCCGCCCAGAACGAGTGGAGCGATTTCGAGGTCGGTTCTTCCCAGGCGACGTTTCTGCAAGGCGCTTCTCCGCAATCAGCAATTTTCCGTCATGGCCACCATCTCGACGGCGACCGGCGGCACAGTAGAGCCGTGATCACTGAAGTTCAAATGACGCAGCCGAGACGCAACGGAAGGTCACGATACGCGCCTTGCGACGTCTTCCAGCCAGTGGTCGCGGATACCCAGTGCCTTGAGGTGTCCAACCGTGTTGTGGACATACTCTTCGTTAGGGCCGGCCCGCCCCACCGCACCCGAGACGATTCGGGCGGCGGTTTCCTGGTCCAGCGCCCCGGCGTACTGCCCATGCGTGCGATCCACGACATAGGTCACCGCCTCGACGTTGCCGCCATCTTTCAAGCGGACCGGCACCATGCGCTCCCTATAGACATTGGTGACGAGTTCCCGACCGCGAAGATAGTCCAGAACCTCATCGCGGAGTTCCTGCGGTACCCGGAAGGCAAGTCCCACACAGGACCCTCCGCGGTCGAGACCCAGCACAAGACCGGGACGCTCGGGCGAGCCGCGATAGATGACCGAGGTCACGCAAAGCGAGCGATGGAAGCCGTTGAGGCGCGCCCGGCATGTCTCGACATGAGCAAAACCGGGTCGCCACATCAGGGAACCATAGCCAAAAACCCAAAAATCGCCCATATCGCCGAGCCAATGTCCTTTTCACAACAATTCCAGACAGCGTAAACGAGTAGCGCATGATTCCCGAAAGGTTGAGGCCTTTCGTCGATCGAGTGAAGAAAGCGGGGGAGACGATATGAACTCAGCGCAGGAAAGGACGCCGAACTATGGCCGGCGCATCGCCTGGCTGGCGGTTTTTATCGTCGTCCTCTTCGGAGCCTATTCCGCCGGCTGGTACTATCTCGCCGGAGGCGTCGTGGCGCGCACAAAGGCGACGATCGCCGAGCTCAACCAGCAGGGCGTCACGGTCGAATGCGCCAATCCCGTCGCGCGCGGCTTCCCATTCAGGCTTGGCATCTATTGCGACAGCGTCGCATATGCCAACGCAACCGACGCAATTGGGCTGACCGCCGGAAACCTCCGCACGGCCGGCCAGATCTACGACCCCCTGTTTTTTATCGCTGAGCTCGACGGCCCGGCAACGGTGGCCACGCCCAACAGCGGACTGGTGAACCTTGAATGGGACAAGCTGCGCGCCAGCGTGCGCTGGGCCCGTCCGCTTCCGGAAAGAATATCCCTTGAGGGAGGACAACTCCGGGCCTCCACCGCTTCCGGCACGGCGCTCGCGACCGTCGGCACCTTCGAGGCGCATATGCGCCCAAGCGGACAGGATCTCGACCTAGCCAGCACGTTCAGCGACGTCACGCTTGATCCGGCGTTGGCCGAGGGCCGCACGCTGCCCGTCCTGTCCGGACAATACGACCTGACGATCAAGGACGGGGTAGGATTGCGCGGTCTGCGGGCAGACGATCTGCGCGGGCGCTCTGGGACCATCCGCGATGCGTCCCTGAACATCGGACCTAGGGGCGGGTTTACCGTGACGGGCCCCTTTTCTGTGGCCGAGGACGGCCTCATCGACGCCGATCTTCGCGTGACGGTGCGCGATCCTCAAGGCCTGTCCACTGTCCTCGAGGAGGCGTTCCCTGAGAAGCGCCGGGAAATCCGCAACGTCGCATCGGCGCTGACCTTCATGGGCAGCAACCCGACATTGCCCCTCGTGGTCGAGCGGGGCCGCGCGAAGATCGCCTTCTTCGAAATCGGCAACATCCCGCCGCTCTAATCCGGGAAATCTTCCCAGGCCTCGTGGAAAACCCTGAAACCGCTGCGTTCATAAGTGGATTTCGCCTTGGGGTGGTCGTTTGTATCGGTGTGAAGCCATATGCGATCGGGATTTTGCAGCCATACGGCCCGAACGGCGCGGTCCAGCAGATACGGTCCGAGCCGCTTGCCTTGGGCCTCGGGCGTGAGTCCGAAGTGCTTCAACTCGACCTCACGTCCTGCAAAACCATCAAACTCGCACAGCCCGACCGGCTTTCCACTTTGCCGCAGTATGAATAGCGCAGTCGAAGGACTCGAGAGAAAGTGCTTCAATTCGCAATCGGACATCCGGAGCCGCTCGTCCCACATCAAGGGACCGCCAATCGCGCGATAGAGCTCCAGATATGTCTCGGTGGCTGGCATTTCCCTGGCGAAGGAAACTGCGTCCAGCGGCGGCGACAGCGGGCTGCCGTCGGGCGGCGCGACTTGCTCCATGTATGTGACGAAAAGCGGGCTCATGGCATTCGGGAAGGCTTTGCCTGATACCGGTCTGAAATCAGCTCTTCGGGTGCTCGACCGCCTGACGGCCGAAGTCCGGCGCGTCGATGTCCTGACCGGCCTCGATGATTGAGCGGCGAATCGCCCGGGTCCTGGTGAAAAGCTCAAACAGCTTGTCGCCTTCGCCCCACCGGATCGCTCGCTGCAGCGAGGCTAGGTCCTCGGAAAAGCGCGCCAGCATTTCGAGAATCGCCTCGCGATTGTGCAGGCAGACGTCACGCCACATCGTGGGGTCGGAGGCGGCAAGGCGCGTGAAATCGCGAAAGCCCGAGGCGGAATACTTGATGACCTCCGATTTGGTCACGGTCTCCAGATCGTCCGCGGTGCCGACGATATTGTAGGCGATGATGTGCGGCAGGTGCGAAACGATGGCGAGCGTCCGGTCGTGATGTTCCGCATCCATCGTGTCTATATTGGAACCGCAGCGCCTCCAGAACTCGGAAAGCTTCTCAAGCGCCTGCGGATCGGTGTCCGCAAGCGGCGTGAAGATGCACCAGCGATTCTCGAACAACTCGGCAAAGCCGGCGTCGGGGCCGGATTTCTCGGTGCCGGCCAGCGGATGGCCCGGAATGAAATGGACGCCTTCCGGGACGTGGGGCGCCATCTGCGCGATCACGGAAGACTTGGTCGAGCCCACGTCCGTCAGGATCGCGCCGCGTTTCAGCGCAGGAGCAATCTCTTCGGCCACCGCGCCCGATGAGCCAACCGGCACCGATACGACAACAAGGTCGGCGTCGGCGACCGCGGCTGCTGGATCCGTCGTGTAGCTGTTGCCAAGGCCGAGTTCCTCGGCCCGCTCGAGCGTCTTCGCACTGCGGGTCGAGATGGCGATGTGGCGGGCGAGATTCTCGCGGCGCACGACACGCGCCAGCGAAGAGCCGATCAGGCCAATGCCGATAAGGGCGATCCGGTCCAAGAGAGGTTCAACCATCAGGTCAGCTTTTCAGGAATTCCGATAAGGCTGCGACGACACCGCGATTGGCCTCTTCGGTTCCCACGGTCATGCGCAGGGCATTGGGGAAACCATAAGCGGCAACGCGGCGCAGCACATAGCCACGCGCGGAGAGATATGAGTCGGCATCGGCCGCCGTGCGCCTGCCTCCGTCCGGGAAATGGATCAGCACGAAATTGCCGACGCTGGGCGTCACGCGAAGCCCCAGCTTCGGCAGTTCCTCCGACAGCCAGGCCAGCCAGCGGTCGTTGTGCTCGATGGTGCGTTCCACATGGGCGCGGTCCTTCATTGCCGCGACACCTGCCTCGATCGCTGTTGCATTGACGTTGAACGGGCCGCGCATGCGGTTGATGGCGTCGACAACGTGTGCGGGAGCATACATCCAACCCAGGCGCACGCCACCAAGACCGTGAATCTTCGAGAAGGTGCGGGTCATCACGACATTCTGCGCATTGCCGACCAGTTCGACGCCCGCCTCATAGTCATTGCGGCGGACATACTCCGCATAGGCTGCGTCCAGCACGAGCAGCACATGCTTCGGCAGGCCTGCATGAAGGCGTCTTATCTCCTCAAAGGGAAGATAGGTTCCCGTCGGGTTGTTGGGGTTGGCAAGAAAGACGATCTTCGTCCTTGCGGTCACCGCAGCGAGGATTGCGTCGACATCGGCGCGTTCCTCGATTTCCTTCACGGAAACCGGGATCGCACCAGCCGCCTGTATGTAGATCTTGTAGACCAGAAAACCGTGCTCGGTGAAAATCGCCTCATCGCCGGCAGAGAGGTAGGTCTGCGCAAGGAGGCCCAGAACCTCGTCCGAGCCGTTCGAGCAGACGATGTTTGCCGGGTTCAGGCCATGCGCCTCGCCGATTGCCTCGCGCAGACGCGCCGCCGAACCGTCCGGATAGAATTCAAGCCTGCCGGCGACTTCCCTGGCTGCCTCGATCGCCTTGGGCGAGGAGCCGAGCGGGTTCTCGTTGGAGGAAAGCTTGTGGACCTTGGCAGCACCGGGAGCCCCGCTCTTGCCCGGCACATAGGCCTCGATGTCCATCACGCCTGCGCGCGGCTGGGGACGGGAAAGATCGGCTGCGTTGGTCATGACTTGATCCGGAAAAAGCCCAAAAACCGCGGGTCGGCAGCGGAATACAGGCGGGAGACGGCAATGTCGAGAGCTTGCTGGTCCAGCCGTCGGGCGGCGCAGCCTGCGCAGCGCCATTGACGCGGCCGCCGGGCAGGATTATTTGAAAGTCAATATCCGTGGTGATTTGGCCGGTCGGCTTGCAGCCACGTTAAACAACTCGCTAAAGAGGCCGTGGCTGACAAGCACGTCGGGACCGGTCGCTATTCGCCGCCGGTCTATTGTCTGGAGCTTGTGCCATGCCGATCAAGATCCCCGATCAGCTTCCCGCCCGCGAGATCCTCGTGCGCGAAGGCGTGTCCATCATGGACGAGCGCACGGCGATGCGGCAGGACATACGTCCGCTGCAGATCGGGCTTCTCAATTTGATGCCTAACAAGATTCGCACCGAGACGCAGTTCGCCCGGCTTATGGGCGCTACCCCTTTGCAGGTCGAGTTGACACTCGTGCGTGTGGGGAACCACAAATCCAAGAACACGCCGGAAGAGCATCTGATTTCCTTCTACCATACCTGGGAAGAGGTGCGGGACCGCAAGTTCGATGGCTTCATCACCACAGGAGCGCCGATCGAGCTGCTGCCGTTCGAGCAGGTCGACTACTGGAAGGAACTGGAGCAGATCCTTGATTGGACGGCGACCAACGTGCATTCGTCCTTCTTCATCTGCTGGGGGGCGATGGCAGCCGCGTGGCATTTCCATCGCATCCCGAAATACACGCTCCCCAAGAAGGCCTTCGGCATCTACCGGCACCTCAACAATGCCCCGACGTCACCTTATCTCGCCGGATTCTCGGACGATTTCGCAGTGCCCGTCTCACGCTGGACGGAAGTCCGCAGTGCCGACATTCCCGCAGAGTCAGGGCTGGAACTGCTGATGGAATCGAACGTGACCGGGCCGTGCCTGCTGTCGGAAGTCACGGGCAACCGGCTCTATATGTTCAACCACATCGAGTATGACTCGACGTCGCTCAAGGAAGAGTACGACCGCGACATCGCCGCAGGGACAGCAATAGAGGTGCCGCATGACTACTACCCGAAGGACGATCCGAGCCGGCCGCCGCTCAACCGCTGGCGCTCCCATGCGCATCTGTTGTTCGGCAACTGGATCAACAGGGTCTACCAGACAACGTCGTTCGAGCTGAGCAAGGTCGGCACCGCGCCCCGGCCCTGAGTACCCGGGATCGCGAGCCGCCGACCGAGCTACGTTTCCTTCGACGAGCCGGTCTCGCGCCGGATGCCAAGCCTCGTAGCGCCCTGCGGCGACAGCACAGGAACGAAGACGCGCCGGGAGGCGCGCTTGGCAACCGGAACGCCCTGGTAGACCCGTTTCTGGGCCTCGACGATGATGACGCCGGAAAACATGGGCCAGCACCTTCGGCCGGTGCGCTCCAGTATGCCGTGGAAGCGCATCATGAAGCGGCGCTTGGAAGGTGGGAAAAGCAACGCCTCGGACCATGCCGACGGCGTGAAGTTCGCTTCGCGCAGCAACGCGGCAATCTGGCCGCGCGAGAACGGGCGACCGGTGCCGAACGGGGTATGTTCGAAACGCGCCCATATGCCGCGCCGGTTTGGCACGACGATCACGATGCGACCGTTTGGCGATAGCACCCTCCAGATCTCCTTCAGGGTCTCGCGAGGGTTTTCGGCATGCTCAAGCGAATGGACAAGCAGCATGCGGTCGATGGACGAGTCGACCAGAGGCAGTTCCTCGTCGAACACCAGCGCGGTCGCGGAAGGTCCGCCGGCAGGCCAAGCCACCGCGCCCTGCGTCGCCGGCATGAAGGCGAACACACGCTCGCAATCCGTGCCGAAACGATCGAGCCATGGAAGAACATAGCCCAGGCCGACTAGCCTTTCATTGGGCAGCTTGGTCCAGATCGACGACAGGGCCATGGCGATCGACCTCTCGGCCAGACGTCCGAGCAGCGACGAATAGAAGGAACGCAGGTCCACGATGTCCGAGTTCATGGGAAGAACGTAACCTTTCGGGCCCGATTTTTGAAGCAACGTCTCCTCGATGTGATGACAGGGCAGGACTGTCACCCTATGTTCCGCCCAACAGATTGGAGTATCCAGATGACATTGCAGATTGACCAGTTCATGTGCCGCGAGGACAATTTCGGCGTTCTCATTCACGACCCGGAGAGCGGCGAGACTGCGCTTATCGATGCACCTGAGGAACGGGCAATCCTGGCCGCGGTCGAACGCACGGGCTGGACGCCGACAGTGATCCTGACAACCCATCACCATCCAGACCACGTCGAGGCCAACCTGGCCTTGAAGAAGCGGTTCAGGCTCAAGATAGTCGGACCGAAAGCTGAAGCCGCCAAGATTCCCGGCATAGACGTCGAGGTTGAGGAAGGGTCTAAGCTCGAATTCGCTGGACAGCCCGTCGAGGTTATCGAGACGCCCGGCCATACTGCCGGCCACATCTGCTACTACCTGCCGCAATCGAATGTCGCCTTCGTTGCCGATACGATTTTCGCCATGGGCTGCGGCCGGCTGCTCGAGAAGCCGGCACCGGTCATGTTCCAATCCCTGACCGAGCTCGTTGCCCTGCCGGCCGCGACAACGCTCTATTGCGGCCACGAATACACGCTTTCCAATGCACGCTTCGCGCTTTCCGTGGACCCCACCAATTCGGCATTGAAGGAACGTGCGGCCAAGGTTGAGAAGCTGCGGGCCGAGGGCAAGCCGACCCTGCCGACGACCCTGGCCGAGGAACTGGCGACCAATCCCTTCCTGCGCTGGCACGATCCGGCGATCCGCAGGAACCTCGGAATGGAAAAGGCTTCCGACGAGGAAGTGTTCGCTGAAATCCGCAAGCGCAAGGATGTCTTTTGACACCCGGCGAAATCATCGCAACCCTTGGCATGACGCGCCACCCCGAGGGCGGGTGGTATGTGGAAACCTTCCGGGACAATTCAGCAGAAGGCGGTCGCGGCCACTCCACCGCGATCTATTTCTTGCTCGAGGAAGGCGATGTCTCGGCATGGCATCGCGTGAAGGACGCAGCCGAGGTCTGGCACTTTCATGCCGGATCGCCGCTTGAACTTCGTGTCATTGACGAACGGGGGCACGAGATACCGTCGGTGCTCGGCATCGATCTCAACCTTGGCGAGCGACCTCAGGTCGTCGTGCCGGCAGGGTGTTGGCAGACGGCCCGCAGCCTCGGACAATGGACGCTGGTCGGCTGCACGGTCGCTCCCGGCTTTGAATTTTCCGAATTCGAACTTGCGCGCGAAGGCTGGACGCCTCGCAGCGGCGCGCCGTCCTAGTCAGCCTTCCCAAGGGTTAACCTTGCGGCCGAACAACATGGACTTGGCGGCCAGCACCGCGCCAACCGTGATCAGCAGGCAGGCAGCAAGGATACGCAGGGACGGTTGCGCCACGCCGGCCGCAATCAGGATCAGCGTCGAAAGCAGCGGCGCAGCATAGCTCGCAGCGCCTAGGACCTGGATATTGCCGCGCTTGACGCCGATGTCCCAGGCATAGAAGGCGGCCCCCACCGGCATGAGGCCGAGGCCGACAACCGCCAGCCATTGCGAGGGCGTTGCGGGCAAGACTGTCTCTTCCAAAGCGATGTGGCAGAGCAGGGAGAGTGCAGAGGTGGCTGCGCAGAACCATGTCACGACGCTCGTTGGAACTGCCGGAAACCTTCGCGACAGAAGCGAGTAACCCGACCAGAGGAAGGCGCAGACCCCGGCCATCGTGTAGCCGAAGGCATAGCGGCCTTCAAACGAGAGGCCACCGCCGCGCGTAACGATCAGGGCGGTTCCGGCAAGGCCGAGAAAAGCGCCTGCCACATGAAACCAGCGCAATCGTTCTCCGGGCATCAGCGCCGATCCCAGCACGATGAACAGCGGCCACAGATAGGCGATCAGGCTTGCTTCGACAGCCGGGGCGTTTCGCAAGGCCGTGAAATAGAAGAAGTGGTAGCCGAACAAGCCTCCGATCCCGATCAACCAGACCTGGAGTGGAACCCTGACTGGCTCCGCCGCCGAAGGTACGAACAGCCGGGCGACCAGCCCCACGGCCGTACCTATGGCAAAAGTGATTGCGGCAAGCAGGAAGGGCGGAACCTGACCTGACGCGTCCGTCAGAAGCGCAAGCAGCGCCCACATCGCTATTGCCGAAAAGCCGATAAGAGTCGCGCGCGCCATGCCAGCCTCCGGCGCGAGCCCTTGGCTCAGGACGCCCGTGTTGCCTCGAAACGCCGTGCGCGAACCGTGATCGTGCCGATCTGGGTTCCGATCGTGGCGTGGATTGGCGCGTATATGCTGGTTTGGCCGATCTGGGCAAATGTCACCATGATCCGGCTTTTGGTCCTGAGATATTCGAGAGCGCGTCTGCCCTTGCGATAGCCGGAAGACGGCGTGAATTTGAGCCTGCAGGTCACCGTTGGCCCTTCGAAGCCGGGCACCGACATTTTACCTATCTCCACGAAGGAAAGCGTGAGGTTCGCGCGGAGCTCGCCATCAAACATGCGCGAGCTGCCCGCGCACACATCTTCGAGCCTGTCGGCCTTGACCAGGCTCGCGGCAAGAGGGTCGACGACCGATTTGAGGTCCACCGGCGGGATCGGAACCCAGTCCGCACCCCGCTTCTTCAGGGGCGGCTCATTGACGACCTTGACCACATTTCCGTCCGCAAAGCCGATGTCCACAAGCGTCGGCTTGCCATCGTAACTGTATTCAGCGCGGAAACTCTCGGCCACGATCCGGTCCCCTATCCGGCCGGAAGCCGTGAGCACGCCGCTGGTATCGTAGAAAAGGGCTCCAAGCCCGGCGCTTTCGACATTGCCTTCCACGCGATAGCGATCGCCCTCCATACGGCTGTCGAAATTCAGGTGAGCAACAGTGAGACCAAGGAAGGAAATCGTGAACTCGCTTCGATAGCCGGGCGTTTCTGCGTGGGTAGAAGCCGCAGCAAGTGCCAGAACCGGCAAGGCAAAAGCCAAAAGACGGAAAGATTTTGCCAGGATCAGATCCTATTTCTCAGGCTACGAAACTCCCGGTATAAGGCTCGGGATTGAAGGCCTGCTTGCCCGGCTCGAGATTGGCATTTGAAATCCGGCCATTCTGTGAAAAAGAACGCGCGGGGCACGCAGGCTTCCGCAAAGCTTGACGCCAAAGACAAATGCCACTATGGAACGCCAACTTTTCCATAAGGCCGCCTGCAGCACTGCGCGCCAATATTCGGGTGCGCTGTCAGGTTGCCGTTGAAGACCCAAAGGTAAGTAAGATGTCCCGTACTTGCGAACTGACTGGCAAGGCCGTTCTCACAGGCAACAATGTCAGCCACGCCAACAACAAGACGAAGCGCCGCTTCCTGCCGAATCTTGTCAACGTTACGCTGATCTCCGAAGCGTTGAACCAGAATGTGCGCCTGCGCATTTCGGCCAACGCCCTGCGTTCTGTCGAGCATCGCGGTGGCCTCGACGCGTTCCTGGCCAAGGCCGATGCAGCCGAACTGTCGCAGCGCGCCCGCCTGCTGAAGAAGCAGATTGCCAAGAAGGTCGCCGAACAGGCTGCCTGATCGAATTGATCCGGGCGGTGCAAGCCGCCCGACTGGTTCCATCACCCAGGATAAAAAAATGCTTCGCCTAAAAGCTTATTTGCCTTTCGTGGCAGCCATGGCGCTTGTCGTAGTGGCTTCCAATGTGCTCGTGCAGTTTCCGGTCAACGGGCACCTTGGCGACATCGCGCTCGCCGACATCCTGACCTGGGGCGCTTTCACCTACCCGTTCGCATTCCTCGTGACCGATCTTGCCAACCGCCGGCACGGGCCACAGGCCGCGCGGCGCATCGTCTTTGTCGGCTTCATGCTGGCGGTCATCTGCTCCATCGTCGTTCCGCCATTGCTTTTCCGCCACGGTCTGATCGAGTTCGAGATGGCGGCAAACCGGCTTGTTCGCATCGCCATTGCTTCGGGCGCGGCCTTCCTGATCGCCCAGCTTCTCGACATCACCGTGTTCAACCGGCTGCGCCGGCAGTCCTGGTGGCGGGCTCCGGTTTTTGGCTCACTTGCCGGATCGGTCCTCGACACCGCGATCTTCTTTTCGGTAGCCTTCTCCGCCACATTCTCCTTCGTAGGGCCCAACGATGCATTTGCGCTGGAAGGCGCGCCTCTTCTGGGCTTCCTTTCGCTCGAAACCGCGCGGTGGATATCCTGGGCCGCCGGGGACCTTACAGTGAAGCTCCTGATCGCGATCTTTGCGCTAATCCCCTACCGGCTGATCGCCGCGAGATGGGCGCAACCGGCCGCGGCGACGTCTTGATACCCTGGGTCCATCTGGACAGCGCCCCGATTCCCGGCGGCGGGGAATTGCGTCTGAAGCGACGCGGCGATGAATTCTCAATCATGCTCGGTGCGAACGAGCTCATGAACAGCCGGCTCTCCGGATCGGAGGAAGCGCTGGCACGGCTTTCCATAGCAAAGCTGAATGGCCCGAAGGCGCCGCAGGTGCTGATCGGCGGACTTGGCATGGGGTTCACGCTCCGTGCAGCGCTGAAAGCCCTTGGTCCCGATGCACGCATCACGGTGGCAGAACTTGTGCCTGAGGTTGTGGCCTGGGCCAGAGGCCCGATGGCTCCGGTCTTTGCGGGATGCCTCGACGATCCGCGACTGAGCTTGCTTGAGGACGATGTAACCGCGCCGATCCTCAAGGCAGTGTCGGCCTGGGATGCGATCCTGCTGGACGTCGACAATGGACCCGAAGGCCTTTCGCGGGAGGCAAATGACAGCCTCTACGATGCGCGCGGGCTGGCGCAGGCGCATCGCGCGTTGGCAAAGGGCGGCGTGCTGGCCGTCTGGTCGCAAGGCCCCGATCCGCGCTTTACAAAGAGACTCAAAGCCGCTGGCTTCTCCGTCGATGAAGTCAAGGTCCGCGCCAATGCCGGAAAAAGCGGAGCTCGCCATACCATCTGGCTCGCAACGAAATAGCCGTCCAACCCAGGCGATGCGCGTCTGCGTCGTGGCACTGGAGGCTACGGCGTGCGGCTTGCCTGAGGCTCCGCCTCGTCGTGCAGCACGAACTCCAGATAGAGAGTGCGCTGCAGGATCGACTGGTTGTCATCCGACATGAGCGATACCATCTGGGCGCCATCGTCGCGGGTCCAGATGTCCAGAGCTTCCATATTGTCGATCTGGTTAAGCATGTCGGCCTCCATGATCACCGGGCCGTCGGCCACCGAACCTTTAGAGATGCTCTCCCCATAGATCCGTCTCAGTCTCATCTTGACGCCCGAGAGCATCGAGAAGCTGCGTTCGAGAAGCAGAAGGTCTCCGTTGGGCAGAAACGCACCGTCAGTGATATCGAACTCGCCGTGGCGCTTGACCGTGAAGATGCCCTTGTTCGGGCCTTCGATGATGGCCGCAAAGACGTTGCCATGCCGGTCCAGGCTTTTTTCCGTGACGACAACCAGCCCACCCTCATGCTGCCCGTAGGGATAGGAATAGGCGACGGTTTCAAAGCTCCGGTTCTGGCGCAACTCACGCTTTGGAATCAGGAAATCGAGTTCCCTGAAGGCCGGCTTCATCGCATCTGGCGCAATCCTGAACTGCGAGACACGGTGATCCCGTTCGAAACCGACGGTCGCGATGCCATCCTTCACGGCAAGTCCTTCAGCGTCGACTTCCCGTTTGCTGCCGGAGCGCTTGCCGGAGCGGTCGAACATCTGCTCCATGCGGAAATGGCCGAACCCCTCTGGCTTCCCCTCCGGACCTCGCTCGACCGATCCGAAAAACCACAAGCCGTTATCGGATACGCCGATGAAGTCGCTGCCGGGCTTCAGGAAGCGGAACGACGAAAACCCGCCGAAGTCACGCGACGACGACGTCATTTCCAGGCCACCAACGAATTCGAGAGGCCCGAAACGAGTCTCTGAACTTCCTATCCGGAAATTGCTGATGGGACGGGCCGAGACTTCGATTTGTCCGGGGGCGCCCGCTTCGGCACGTAACTGCTGATGGCTGGTAAGATGAGCGACAAGGCTCAGCCCGGCCGCGACGAAGACGAGCCAGAACAGCCCCCTCCGCATGGCTTGGCTCATCCGCCGCGTCTCAACGAACCTCGCCGCGTTTCGCGAACCGTCTCTTCACCGAACAGCGAAGCCAGCTGTTCCGTCATCGCTCCGGCAAGCTCTTCCGCATCAACAATGGTCACGGCGCGCCTGTAGTAGCGCGTGACATCGTGGCCGATGCCGATGGCGAGCAGTTCCACCGGGGAGCGCGTCTCGATTAGTTCGATGACGCCCCGCAGGTGGCGCTCGAGATAATTGCCGGGATTGACCGAAAGGGTGGAATCGTCGACCGGGGCGCCGTCCGAGATCACCATCAGGATCTTGCGCTGTTCGGGGCGAGCAATCAGGCGCTGATGCGCCCACAGCAGCGCCTCGCCGTCGATGTTTTCCTTGAGCAGACCTTCGCGCATCATCAGCCCGAGATTGCGTCGGGCTCGACGCCAGGGCGCGTCGGCTGACTTGTAGATGATATGGCGCAGGTCGTTCAGCCGTCCCGGATTCGGGGGCTTGCCGTCCTTCAGCCACTTCTCGCGCGATTGGCCACCCTTCCATGCACGGGTCGTGAAGCCGAGAATCTCGACCGAAACCCCGCAGCGTTCCAGCGTGCGCGCAAGGATATCGGCGCATGTCGCTGCAACCGTGATAGGTCGACCGCGCATCGACCCCGAATTGTCGAGCACGAGACTGACGACGGTATCACGGAATTTGGTATCGCGCTCCTGCTTGAACGACAGCGGCTGCATCGGGTCGATGACGACGCGCACAAGCCGGGCCGGATCGAGATAACCTTCCTCCAGATCGAAGTCCCAGGAACGGTTCTGCTGTGCCATGAGGCGTCGCTGCAGCCTGTTGGCAAGGCGCCCCACGACGCCCTGCAGGTTCGCGAGCTGCTTGTCGAGGAAGGCTCTTAGCCGGTCGAGTTCTTCTTCCTCGCAAAGCTCCTCGGCGCCGACGGTCTCATCGAATGCGGTGGTGAAGATCTTGTAGTCGACCTGCCTGGGCAGATCATCGAACGGATTGTCCTTGCGCTTGGCCTCTCCCGGCGTTTCGGCGTCCGGGTCGTCCTCGTCGGAAAACTCATCTGATGTGGCGTCTGCCGCCTCCATCTCGCCGGCCTGTTCCTCCTCAGCGGAGGTATCCTGATCCTCGGACTGGGACTGATCAGCGCCCGAATCGTCCTCGCCGCCATCGTCGGACTGCTCATCGCCCTGCGGCTGGGGGTCTTCGCTGTCTTCCGATTCGTCCGACTGTTCCTCGTCGCCGAAATCCTCGGCCATCTCCATGGAAGCCAGCATCTCGCGAACAACACGCGCAAAGGCCTGCTGGTCCTCCACATTGCCCGCAAGATGGTCCAGATCGGCTCCGGCTTTCTCCTCGACCCAGTCGCGCCAGAGATCGACCACGCGCTCGCCACTCTTTGGCGTTGCGCGGCCGGTGAGCTTTTCGCGAACCATCAGGGCCAGCGCCTCCTCGATAGGCGCATCAGTGCGGTCGCGCACATCCGCCAGGCTGGCCTTGCTGTATTTTTCCTCCAGCATGTGGTCGATATTGTCGGCCACGCCGGCCATGCGCAACGAACCGATCGCCTCGACGCGAGCCTGCTCCACCGCGTCGAAGACGGCGCGGGCCTGCTTGCCCTCCGGGGCGAACTTCGTATGGACGCGCATGTCGTGGCAGGCGCGCTTCAGCGCCATGGAATCGCCAAGACCGCGCGTCACCGCTATGTCATTGCTGGTCGGTTTTTTGGGCAATTCGGGCAACCGCGCACGATTGCCGGCCAGCGCGGGCTTGTCCTTGGCGAACCCCACCTCCATCTCGTTGTCGCCCGAGATGGCGCGCATGCATACCGTCACCGCCCGCTTGAAAACGTCGGTGTCTGGGCCGCTCTTCGACCTGTTGCGCGTGTTGTCGCCGGGACCGGCCATCGATGCCCCGTATCAGCCCAGCACGACGTTGGCCGCCGATTCAGGAAGATCCTGGCCGAAGGCGCGCTGGAAGAACTCGGCGACGATGGACCGTTCCAGTTCGTCGCACTTGTTGAGGAAAGTCAGCCGGAAAGCGAGCCCGATATCGCCGAAGATTTCGGCGTTTTCGGCCCATGTGATCACCGTGCGCGGGCTCATGACCGTCGAGAGGTCGCCATTGATGAACGCCTGCCGGGTCATGTCGGCAACGCGCACCATCTTGTTGACGATATCCCTGCCCTTGGCGTCGCGATAATGCTTCGCCTTGGCCAGAACGATGTTCACCTCGTTGTCGTGCGGCAGGTAGTTGAGCGTGGTAACGATGGACCAGCGGTCCATCTGCGCCTGGTTGATCTGTTGGGTGCCGTGATAAAGGCCCGTCGTGTCGCCAAGACCGACCGTGTTGGCCGTTGCGAAGAGGCGAAATGCCGGATGCGGGCGGATGACGCGGCTCTGATCCAGAAGGGTCAGGCGGCCGGAGGACTCAAGCACTCGCTGGATAACGAACATGACGTCAGGCCGGCCTGCGTCATACTCGTCGAAGCACAGTGCGATATTGTGCTGATAGGCCCATGGCAGGATGCCGTCGCGGAACTCGGTGATCTGCTGCCCGTCCTGCAGGACGATAGCATCCTTGCCGACTAGGTCGATGCGGCTGACATGGCTGTCGAGATTGACGCGGACACAAGGCCAATTCAGGCGGGCGGCCACCTGCTCGATATGGGTCGACTTGCCGGTACCATGATATCCGGAAACCATGACACGCCGGTTGAAGGCAAAGCCGGCAAGGATGGCAAGCGTTGTCTGCTTGTCGAACAGATAGTCAGGATCGACATCGGGCACGTGTTCCGTCGCCACCGAATAGGCGGGCACCACCATGCTGGATTCGAAGCCGAACGTATCCTTGACCGAAACGGTCGTGTCGGGAAGGTTGGCTATGTCGCGGTCGACCTTGTTCATAACATCCTCACGCGCGGC
This sequence comes from Rhizobiaceae bacterium, assembly GCA_019635775.1. Classification (GTDB taxonomy): domain Bacteria; phylum Pseudomonadota; class Alphaproteobacteria; order Rhizobiales; family Rhizobiaceae; genus Mesorhizobium_K. The sequence goes on from JAHBYU010000017.1 coordinate 84,837, forward strand.
ACATCATGCGCCGGCAAATACCTCGATCTGTCCGGGGGCGTCTTAGCAGACCCTGCGGCAAGCACAAACGGGCTTTATTGCCTCAGCATAGCCCCGCTTGCTTCAGCACTCGATAGGCCTGCAGCACATCGCGAAACCGCTCTTCAGAACCCCTGTCGCCACCATTCGCATCTGGATGGTGCCTCTTGACCAGCTCCTTATAGCGCGACTTGATTTCCGCGCCAGTCGCCTTCGTATCAAGGCCAAGCGTTTCCAGCGCCTTGGCCTCAAGAGGCTTGGCCTTGCGCTCGCGCGGCTGGCGCTGGTCCTTCGGTCCGCCAAACAGATTGAACGGATCGCGCATGCGATTGTAGTAGCCGGCGCGACCGGAACGCATCTGCGCCATATCAGGGGATGAGCGCGTACCGCCGCCTGTGCCCATCTTCCAGGTCGGCCGATGCCCGGTGAGCGCCTCCTTCTGGAAACGTGCGATGTCTGAGTCCGGCACGCCCGAGAAGTAGTTGAAGCCCTTGTTGTACTCGCGCACGTGGTCGATACAGAAACGAAAATACTCGCCTTCCTTCATCCGGCCGACAGGCGCGCGGTGTGTGCCGGCCTCCTTGCAGCCATCCCACTGGCAGGCCGGCGCGCGCGACTTCAGCTCCGCATCCTTTTCCGGGCGGATTCGAATCTTCTCGAAATATTTCGGATACGGCTTCATCTGGCAGCGTTATGAGCGCATCGGCAATGCGATACAAGAATTGACATTTCCGGGAAACGCTCCCAACCCGGTGCAAATCACCGGATCGTGTACGAGGCCATGATTGCGACTGGCGCACGCGAGCGACCGGACCATATATGGGCAAAGGAGACGCCGATGTCGATACAGGCCGTGATGGAAGAAAAACTGAGGCGCGCTCTGTTGCCCGATCGCCTCATCATCATCAACGAGAGCCATCTCCATGCCGGCCACCATCACGCTGACTCCGGCCATCATGCGGAATTCGACGGGACCGGCGAGACGCATTTTCGCGTCAGGTTGGTCTCTCCCAAATTCTCCGGGATGAGCCGGATTGAACGCCATCGAGCGATCAATGAGTTACTGAGCGACGAGCTGAAGGGCGGCGTACACGCGCTGGCGATCGAAGCCGCCGCCCCTGGAGAAGCCACGCGCTGGTGATTTAGGGCCCGACCTCATGGGCCCGTCCTCATGGGCAGTCAAGCTTTCAGGCTGACATCCAGGAAAGACAGGACTTCCGAAGACGGCACATTCTTCGCGATAAAGCTCTTGCCGACGCCATGCGTGAGGATGAAGGTCAGTTCCCCACGGGAAACCTTCTTGTCCTGTGCGATGTAGGAAAGAAGCCGTTCGGCATCGGGCAAGCCACCCGGAATGTCAGACATCCGCCAGGGCAATCCGACTGCCCGCAGATGCGTCTCGACCCGCAGTGCGTCGTCCATGCTGCAAAGATTGAGGCGCGAGGAGAAACGATGGGCGAGCGCCATGCCGATCGCAACCCCTTCGCCATGGACGAGCCTTGCGCTGTCATAGCCGGTCGCGGCCTCCAGCGCATGGCCGAACGTATGTCCGAGGTTGAGAAGCGCGCGGTCCCCGGTCTCGAACTCGTCACGCGCGACGACATCGGCCTTTGCGCGACAGGATTCGGCTATGGCCCGCGTGCGAGCCGGGCCACCAGAAAAAACTTCCCGCCAGTTGCCCTCGAGCCAGGCGAAGAAATCAGGCCGATCGATCAGCCCGTATTTCGCAACCTCCGCGTAGCCTGCGCGAAACTCGCGTTCCGGCAGCGTGTCGAGGACGCCGGTATCTGCAAGGACCAGTTGGGGCTGATGGAACACTCCGACGAGGTTCTTTCCGTGTTCGCTGTTGATGCCTGTCTTGCCACCGACGGAAGAATCGACCTGCGCCAGCAAGGACGTCGGAATCTGAACGAAGCGCATGCCGCGCCTGACTATGCCTGCAGCGAAGCCAGCCAAATCCCCTATCACACCGCCGCCAAGCGCAATCACCGCATCGCCACGCTCCAGTCGCGCTGACAAGATGCCGTCCACGACCTGCTGCAAGGACGCGAAGCTCTTTGTCCTTTCACCCGGAGGCAGTGTGATGACGGCATATTGCGTGCCGATCCTGTCCAGGCTGCCAGTCAGCGCAGCAAGATGCGCACGCGCCACGTTTTCATCGGTCACGATCGCAACACGCGCGCCGGGCAGGACCTTTGCAATCTCATCCCCTGCCTGCTCCAAAAGACGCCCGCCAATGCGGATATCGTAGGTTCGTTCGCCGAGGCTGACCGGCACGATCTCCATGTTCATGAAGCATTCCCGTCGGTTGCTGGAGGCCTCTGCAGGTACCGTGACAGCGAGTCGATGACTTCGCCCGCGATTATTTCCTTGCGCTCGTCACGTGTCGGAACAGTCACGTCCGACAGCGCATATACCGGATAGCGTTCATCCATGAGCTTTTCGAGAACCGCCCGCGGGTTTGCCGTTTTCAAGAGAGGTCGGTTCTGCTTCTTCGATACCCGGCCGAACAACGTGTCCAGGTCGGCCTTCAGCCAGACCGAGACGCCCATTTCCGAGATCGCCTGCCGGGTATGCTCGTTCATGAACGCACCGCCCCCGGTGGAGAGCACCTGAGGCCCGTTTTCCAGCAAGCGCAGGATCACCCGCTGCTCCAGCGCACGGAACTCGGCTTCGCCATATGCCTCGAACAGTTCCGGGATCGTCATCCGCGACACGCTTTCTATCTCATGGTCGCTGTCGGCGAACCGCAGTCCAAGCATGGTCGCCACTTTCCGTCCGATAGCGGTTTTTCCTGCCCCCATCAGGCCGACGAAAACGACCGAACGGGAACCCAACGCGCCCATCAGGCCGCGAACCTCATCGTCGGTGATCGAAGGACTCCCCGTCATCGCCGCGTTTCGACACAAAAGCGGAGTTGCGTCAAGCAAGCGATTCGGACCATCGCCCTTGTCTTGTCCAGATTCGCACCGCATAAGGGCCCGGGACGAAAAACAGAGGCGGGCGAGTCGGAAGATCGATGCCGACGCTATTCAGATTTGTCATAACACTCTGCATTCTGGCGGCACTCGGCTACGGTGCAATGCTGGCGCTTGTCATTCTGGTCGAACCCAGAACCGCCGAGATAAGTGAACGCATCCCCGCCGAAAGGCTCAACATCCAGCGACAATGAACAGCGCGGCGCTTATCGAGGCTTTCCTTGAGATGATGAGCGTCGAGCGCGGTGCATCCGACAATACGCTGTCGAGCTATCGACGCGACCTCGAGGACGCCTCGGACACATTGGGCGGGAAGCTTGCCGACGCGGACAGCGCGAGCATCAGGTCTTATCTCGAAGGCATCACGGCGCGAGGCTTTGCAGCATCGTCGCAGGCCCGCCGGCTTTCGTCCCTGCGCCAGTTCTTCAAGTTCCTTTATGCCGAAAACCTGCGGCCCGACGATCCCACCGGCACGCTGGACAGTCCCAAGAGAGAACGCTCGCTACCCAAGACGATGTCGGAAGCCGAAACAGGGCAACTGCTCGACCGCGCAGCGCTTGAGGCCGCCGAAGACGGCGGCGACAAGGGGCGCGCGATGCGCCTGCATGCTTTGGTGGAGGTGCTCTATGCGACGGGATTGCGGGTTTCCGAACTCGTAAGCCTTCCGGTGACTGTCGCATTGCGCGACGACCGTTTTTTCGTCGTCCGGGGCAAGGGCAACAAGGAAAGAATGGTTCCGCTGTCGCCCAAGGCACGGCAGGCGATGCAGGCATGGCTGGAGCTAAGAGGCAGGAACGCAGCCTTCGCGCAAAGTCCCTTTCTATTTCCGGCGAACTCGGAAAGCGGCTACCTGACCAGACAGGTTTTCGCACGTGACCTGAAAGATCTCGCCGCACGAGCCGGAATTCCTGCCGCCAAGGTGTCTCCACACGTGCTGAGGCATGCCTTCGCAAGCCATTTGCTGCAGAATGGCGCCGATCTCAGGGCGGTACAACAACTGCTCGGCCACGCCGATATATCGACAACGCAGATATATACCCATGTGCTGGAGGAGAGGCTTGTGAGGCTGGTCAATGACCACCATCCGCTTGCCGACCCGTCCCCGTAAGGTTATGTGAAGCTTGATTTCGCGACCCGGGGTCCCGATCTGGTGGTCTCGCGCGTTCCTTAAGCTCCCGTGCAGCGGTTCGTCCAAGCAATGTATAATTACCTCGATTTCGAAAAGCCTGTTCAGGACCTCGAAGGAAAAATCCTCGAGTTGAAGAAACTTTCGGAAGGCGGCGAGGCGGTCGATGTCGCCGACGAGATCGCGCGGCTTGAAAAGCGCTCGTCCGAGGCGCTGCGGGAAGTCTACAAGTCGTTGACCCCATGGCAGAAGGTGCAGGTGGCACGCCACCCCGACAGGCCGCACTGCCTTGACTATCTCAAAACCCTCTTCACCGACTTCACCGCGCTCGCAGGCGACCGCAAGTTTGGCGAGGACGCCGCAATCGTGGGCGGGTTCGCCCGTTTTCGCGGTCAGCCGGTAGCGGTCATCGGCCAGGAGAAGGGCTCCGACACGAAAAGCCGCCTAAAGCACAATTTCGGCTCGGTCCGTCCGGAGGGCTATCGCAAGGCCGTGCGCATCATGGAACTGGCCGACCGGTTCAAGCTGCCGCTCGTCACGCTGGTCGACACGGCCGGCGCCTATCCCGGCATCGGTGCCGAGGAACGGGGACAGGCTGAGGCGATTGCGAGATCAACTTCGGCTTGCCTCGCGCTGAAGGTCCCGTCCATGTCGATCGTCATAGGCGAAGGCGGGTCCGGCGGCGCGATCGCGATTGCGACGGCCAACCGCGTCTATATGCTGGAACATGCGATCTACTCGGTTATTTCGCCGGAAGGCGCGGCCTCCATTCTTTGGCGCGACACGACGCGTTCGAAGGAAGCGGCGACCAACATGAAGATCACAGCGCAGGACCTTCTCGACCTGAAGATCATCGATGGCATCATTCCTGAACCGGTCGGGGGTGCACACAGGGCTCCTGAAGCCGTGATTCAGGCTGCCGGCGACCTGATTGCCAAGACGCTGGGCGAATTCGCACAGTCCAGTTCGGACTTCCGGGAGCATCGGCGCGAAAAATACCTCGCGATGGGGCGTTCCCTCTAGAATTGTGGCGAGCGGGCAGCATTTTGCCACAAAATCGCCGAAGGATGATTGTGTGGTGCCGCGGGGCCGGGACAGCCGTCGAGATTTACGGTAATCAGTTTTCAAGGTTAACCGGACTAGTCTGATCACCTGTTTCGCAGGCAGATGCCGGCCAGACACGACGAAACGCAAACGCAGCAACCGTATGATTGCCAATATACTCCGAGCAGGAATGTTGATCGCCGCTGTCGCGCTTGCCGGGTGCAACGCGTCCGACATCGAACAGGTCACCACCATTGGCAACATCAAGGCCGAGAAGCAACTGTCGCCGAAAAGGCTCGCAGAAATCCAGAAGCGCGGGATGACACGGACTTCCCCAGTCATGGCCCGCATCTTCAAGGAAGAAGGCAAGCTGGAGATCTGGAAGCAGAAGCAGAACGGCCGCTACGACATCATAGCGAGCTACAATATCTGCAAGATGTCCGGCAAGCTCGGACCGAAGTTCGTCGAGGGCGACCGCCAGGCGCCCGAAGGCTTCTACACGGTTCGCCCGTCCCAGATGAACCCGAACTCAAGCTATCACCTTGCATTCAACATCGGCTACCCCAACGCTTACGACCGGGCGAACGGACGCACCGGATCTCACCTGATGGTGCACGGGGCCTGCTCGTCTTCCGGCTGCTACGCCGTGACCGACCAGGAAATAGAGGAAATCTACGCATTCGGCCGCGATGCCTTCCGCGGCGGCCAGACAGAATTCCAGATCCAGGCATTCCCCTTCCGCATGACCGCGGCGAACATGGCGCGATACCGCAACGACCCGAACTACGAGTTCTGGACGATGCTCAAGGAAGGCTACGACCAGTTCGAAATCACAAAGGTTCCACCCAAGGTTGACGTGTGCGAGAAACGCTACGTCTTCAACCGCACGCCTGAAAGCGGTGCAACCTTCAACCCTACAGGCCCCTGCCCAGCTTCGGCACAGCCCGAGACGCTTACGACCGCCTATCAGTCCTATCAGAAGGACTATGATGCCGCCTTCGCCTTGGCCACGAAGAAAAGCGAAAAGTTGCCGCGAAAGCCTTCAATCGCCGGGCTGAACGAAGCCAATCTCGTTTCAGAATGGACCAAGAAGCGCGCTCGCGGCGAACGCATCCCGATCGAGCCCCCCTCCCTGAACGCGGACGGAACGGTTACCCAGACCGCTCAGATGGGCCGTATTGATTCTCCGGCCGGTCGCCGTCAGGCGGCGCTCGATGAAGCTGCGGCGAAAAAGGCCAAGGAAGAGGCCGAGAAAAAGGCGACGGCACTCGCCCAGGCTGAGGAAAAGAAAAGGCTTGCGGAGCAGGCAAAAGCTGCCGAGACGGCACCCGTGGTTGCGCAGGAAGCACCAGTGGTGGAAGCTGCTCCCGAGGCAAAGACTGGCTTCCTCAGCGGTGCCCGCAAGCGCATCGTCAATATTTTCGGCAGCTGAACTGCTTGGCAGATGTGGGGATCTACGATCTGAGGGGGCTGAAATGTCCCCTTCCTGTGCTGCGTGCCAAGAAGCGGCTGGCAGCCATGCCCCCGGGCAGCACGCTGTGGCTGGAAACAACTGACCCGCTGGCGGTGATCGACATTCCGGCCTTTTGCGCCAAGGAGGGACACTCACTGATCCAGACGGAAGTCGCCGGAGACGGCAATCGCTTCCTTGTCGAAAGGGGTCCCTCCGGCTGAGATCAAGCTATCATCTTTTCGACGGAACCTTTTTCGACCCGGCTCGTTGATTGCACGCGACAGGCCGTCCCCGCCCCCCCCCGATCGGCTTGTCGTCCAACATTAAGCCGGCCGAAAGGCCGGCTTTTTCTTTGGCGGCGCTCAGCGCATGCCGGCAATGGCAAGAGGATTGCTTTGCAGTGCCGCCCAATCCGGCGTGTCTATGGACGGGGTATCGGTGAAGGCCGAAAAAAGCCGCCTGACATAGTCCTCGGGCATGTCCTGCGTGATGAGGACCAGACGCGTCCCCCGCGCTTCATCCGGCCACCGCTCCAGCCGAACCGGAGGATGCAGCAGCCTCTGCACCCCGTGGACAACCAGCGGCCTGGATGGGTCCTCCGCGATTTCCACGACGCCCTTCATGCGGAGCAGTTTGTCGCCGTGCGCCGAACGGATCAGGTCCAGGAACATTTCTATCGCGGAAAAAGGCACCGGGCGGTCATGCACCAGCGAGAACGTCCTGATACGGGGATCGTGATTATGGTGATGATGATGCTCATGGCGCTCATGGGACGCATCTTCATGCTGACGCATATGCTCAGCTTCCTCTCCCAGCCAGCGGCGGACGTCGGGCGTCTTTGTGGCGGGATCGTAGAGGCCGCATTCAAAAAGCGCCGCATAGCCGGCTTCTTCGGCAATACCATCGAGGATCGGCGCAGACGGGTTCAGTTCCCTAAGGCGCCGCTTCACTGCAACCAAGGCTTCCTGATCAGGAACAAGGTCCGTCTTGGACAGAACGATCCGATCGGCGACAGCAACCTGCCGGACTGCCTCGACGTGGTTGTCCAGTGTCGTCTCGCCGTTGATCGCATCCACGAGCGTGATGACCCCGTCGAGCCTGTACGCCTGTATGAGCGCGGGATGACCCATAATCGACTGCAGGACGGGCGCCGGGTCCGCGAGGCCCGTCGTTTCGATGATGACCCGTTTCAGCACGGAGATCTGCCCGGTCTGCATGCGGTCGACCAGATCGGCGAGCGTATCGACCAGATCTCCGGGCACTGTGCAGCAGAGGCAGCCGTCGGCAAGCTGGATCACGCCGTCCGAAGAGCTTTCGACAAGCAGATGGTCAATGGCAACTTCACCAAACTCGTTGATGATGACGGCCGTATCGGCAAGCGCCGGATCTTTCAACAGCCCGTTGAGAAGCGTCGTCTTGCCGGCGCCCAGAAACCCGGTCAGCACCGTGACCGGGGTAGGAACCGTCATCATTGCTCGACCGTGGCCTCATCCTGGACCGCCGTATCGGCATCCAGCGCTGCCGAGTCCCCAAGGGCGACGGGCTCCGAGCCTTCTGGCAAGGGCTTGTCGGGACGCCAGGATGGCAAAGGTATGTCGGGATCGTAACCTGCCGCCGCAGCCGCCTGCTTCCTCGCCTCCTCGGCAAGCTGGGCGGCCTTCTCCGCTGCGTCCTGTACCAGCAAGGCTGCTACTGCGGGCGTCGCCGGGCCAGTCGCGGACCCTATGCTGACGGGTACGAGGTCTCGCGGCCCGTCACGCTTGGCAAGAAACGAAGCCGGTTCGGGCTTGCCCTCCTTCTTGCGCTGCGCCGCAAGCTCCCTCTCCTTCTTGCGGAGTGCTTCGCTGCCGGCCTTGGTGCAGAGAGCCGTCCGCATGTTGGTAGCCTGATCCAGTCCGGCACCAGACGGCTTCATCGCTGCAAGCGTGAGGCTGCTAGCGGTCGGCTCTGAGAAGCCTTTCGCCAGGAGCGCGGCAGCCCTCTCGTTGCGCGCCTTGACCGACGTAGCGCCGATCACAACCGCCATCAGGGTCCGGCCTTCTCGCGTCGCGGAGGCGACCAGATTGTATCCGGCAGGGCATGTGTAGCCGGTCTTCATACCATCGGCGCCCTCAAAGCGGCCAATGAGGTTGTTGTGGTTTGGAAGCACCTGCTTGCCGAAGGAAATCCCTTCAATGGAGAAATATGCGGCATATTGGGGGAATTCGTCACGAAGCGCGGAGGCGAGAATGCCAAGGTCGCGGGCAGTCGTGTATTGCTCGTCATTGTGGAGGCCATGCGCGTTGACCCAATGGGAGCCAACCATGCCGAGACGCTTCGATTCCGCATTCATACGGGCGGCAAAAGCCTCCTCGGACCCGGCGACGCTCTCGCCTATCGAGGTGGCTATGTCGTTTGCCGACTTCACCATTATGATCTTTATGGCGTCATCCAGCGTCAGAATCGTTCCGACTGGGAAACCCATCTTGCTGGGCGGCTCGTTGACCGCATTCTTTGAGACTCTCACAGGCGACTGGAGCGTCATCTCGCCGGCCTGAACCGCGCGGAATGCCACATAGGTCGTCATCAGCTTCGTGAGCGAGGCCGGATACCAGCGCGCGAAGGGTTCCTCGCTCTCGATCACCTGTCCGGTCTTGGCATCGAACAGCAGCGTTGGTCCGGCATTCGCCGAAGCCGCCATTGCCACAAAAGCCAGTGTCGCGATACCCAAAGAAAGCATGCGCCGCATCGATAATCCGCCTTCCGACAGCAGTCCGTCACCTGAACTGCAAGCATTTGAACAAAAAGGAAAACTCCCGGCCAGCCGCCTCACAAGCCAAGGAGTCCTTCCTTGCTATCTAGCCTATGTGACCTCAAGATGGCAAAAAGCCTGGAAACGGGCAACCGCCCGCGTTTCGAAGCAACAGGAAGATCCATGCCGATTCTGAACCGCGCTGCCGAGATGCAGGACGAGATCACTGCATGGCGGCGTCATCTCCACAGGGAGCCGGAAATCGGCTTCGAGGTCCAGAAGACAGCGGCATTCGTCGCCGAAAAGCTCAAGGAATTCGGCTGTGACGAGGTAGTAACCGGGATCGGCCGCACCGGCGTGGTGGGTACCATTGTTGGGCGACGGGGTGACGGACCGGCAATCGGCCTGCGCGCCGACATGGATGCGCTGCCCATCCGTGAGACAAGCGGCGTGCCGCATGCTTCGACCATAGAAGGAAGAGCCCATGCCTGCGGCCATGACGGGCATACCGCGATGCTGCTCGGTGCGGCGAAATACCTGGCCGAAACGCGCAACTTCTCAGGCACGGTAGCTGTGATCTTCCAACCGGCGGAGGAAGGCGGCGGCGGCGGCCGCGAGATGGTGCGCGAGGGCATGATGGAACGCTTCGGCATCGGCCGGGTGTTTGGAATGCACAACCTGCCGGGGTTGCCCGTCGGGCAGTTCGCCATAAAGCCTGGCCCCATCATGGCCGCAACTGCGGAGTTCGACATCCGCATCCGTGGCAAGGGCAGCCATGCGGCGATGCCAAATCGCGGCATTGACCCCATCGTCGTCGCCAGCCAGATCGTGCTTTCCTTCCAGTCAATCGTTTCGCGCAACGTGGATCCGATCGACTCGGCAGTGCTTTCGGTCACGAAGATCAAAGGTGGAGACGCCTATAACGTGATACCCGAATATATCGATATGTCCGGCACTGTCCGGGCCCTGAAGATGGCCGTGATGTCGGAGACCGAAGATCGCATGCGCGCGGTCTGTATCGGGATCGCTCAGGCAAACGGAGCGGAAGCTAATTTTCACTTCAAGGCGAATTATCCCGTGACGGACAACAACCCGGACGAGGCGCTATTTGCCGGGGACGTTGCAGCAGCTGTGGTTGGCGAGGCGGGTATTGACCGATCAGCCCTGCCTCTGATGGCCGGCGAGGATTTTTCGTACATGCTCAACGCCCGGCAAGGCGCCTTCATCTTCGTTGGAAACGGAGATACTCCGAACCTCCACAACCCGGGCTACGATTTCAACGACGAGATAACACCGTATGGCGTCAGCTATTGGGTGAGGCTCGCTGAGACGGCCCTTGCTCCAAGATCATAAAAGTTGGATGCAAGAGTGTTGGCGAAGACCAAGGAAAACGCTATGTGTGCTTCCGGTTGGTCCCGTAGCTCAGTAGGATAGAGCGGCAGATTCCTAATCTGTAGGTCACAGGTTCGATTCCTGTCGGGATCACCATTCAGTCCGGCAATTTTTCAGTCTCCAGCCTAGCACGGGAAATACCACGTTATTTCCGTGACTTAGCATCGTCAATCGGCGAACTGTTGGGAGAGAGACGCGGTGAGACGCCGGGATTTCGGCCTATTCGCCGGTTCGTCTCTCCTGGCGGGGGAGCGTGTCCAATAGATTTCGGCAGCGATGGTCGTGACGTGCCATTTAAGAACTATTGAAGCGCGCTTTAAACGCCGAACTGCTGGAGCTGATCCCTCCAGAGGTGGGGCAGGTCGTCGCGCATCAAAGCGCGGGCTGTGAGTTCGACCGGCTGGCGGCCCCGCAGTATTGCGTCGGTGATCTTGGGCGCCAGGAAAGCGAGCGGAAGGATCCGGCTGACATCTGCGACATGGATGCCCGTTTCGTTCGCTACGTCGGCGATGGTTCTGGCTGAGCCGTCGGTCAGCATGCCCAGCATCATATGAGCTTTGGCGAGAGCTTCAACGAGACCATCATCGGGTTTCCTGCTGGCCGATTGGCCTTCCAGAACAAGCTTTGCCTCCGCACCCCTGCGCCTCAGCGTCATCGGCACCGAGATGGTGACTGGGTCGACTTCGGGTTGGCTGGCATCATCAGTATTGCCTGCCTCGCCAATCGCGGCGCGCGGATCGATCTCGAAGACCAATTCGCCGGGTTTCACGTGGACGGCGCGAACCAGACGCCTCAATGACTTGGCTTGCTCAGGGGATGAGGTCTGGAGTTTATCGCGGAGCGCCCCTGCCCAGGCGATGGCGGTATGCACCGGTATTGCAGGCACCATCATGCCGGCCCACTCGGACAGCCTGACGTTATCCCGAAGCATCGCCTCCAGTTGATGCAGGACGGTCCGCTCCAGCTCGTCAGCCGGCAAGCGCCAACCGGAAGGATCGTTTCGGGTTGTAGTCTCTAGCCGGTTGGAGATGTAGTAGCGGTAGCGCTTGCCATCCTTGACGGTAAAGACGGGGCTCAGCCGATCGCCGGTCTCGTCAAACAGGAGGCCGGTCAGCATATGCCGGTTCCGGACGTTGGAGCCATTCCTGCGGTTTGGGGCCTGACCCTTCAGGAGAGCCTGCACTGCAGCGAACCTTTCTTCGTCGATGATGGGCTCGTGCTCGCCGTCGTAGATGCGGTCCTTGTGCCTGGCCTTGCCGATGTAAACGACGTTGGAGAGCAGGTGATAGAGCTTGCCGCGCGTGAAGGGCTGATGGCTTTGCCGGGATGGTGACGAATCATGGTCTACACCGCTCTCGCCATTCAGTTCGTCGACCAGTATAGGAACCGACTTCACTTCCAGATAGCGATTGAAGATCCCGCGGACCTTGTTGGCAGCCTCGGGGTCGACCACCAGCTTCTTGTCGACAGCCTTGTAGCCGAGCGGCACCGTACCTCCCATCCAGATGCCCTTCTTTCGGGAGGCAGCAATCTTGTCACGGATGCGTTCCGCCGTGACCTCGCGTTCGAATTGCGCGAAGGACAGGAGCACGTTCAGAGTGAGCCTGCCCATTGACGTTGTGGTGTTGAACTGCTGCGTCACCGAGACGAAGGAGACGTCGTTGGCATCAAAGACCTCGACGATCTTCGAAAAGTCCATCAACGACCGAGTCAGGCGGTCGATCTTGTAGACGACGACCACGTCGACCTTCCGGTTGCGGATATCCTGCAGCAGGCGTTTTAGAGCCGGCCGCTCCATCGTACCGCCCGAGATGCCGCCGTCATCATAGTGATCGGCGATCAGACGCCACCCCATCCCGGCCTGTGATGATATGAAGGCAACACAGGCTTCACGTTGCGCATCCAGCGAGTTGAATTCCTGGTCGAGCCCCTCCTCGGTCGATTTACGGGTGTAGACCGCGCAACGCAGCTTTATCTGATGCGTGCTCATAGCCCAAAGAACCTCGGGCCGGACCAGTGGGCACCGGTGATCTGATGGGCAATCGCCGTCAGCGATTTGTGCAGCCTGCCCTCGAACGCAAACCCCTCCTCCAGCACATCGACGACATGAGAGCGTCCATTCCAGTCACGCACCAATCGTGTGCCAGGCGAGAGCTGCTTGCGAGTCACCGGGGATGCCGGGGGATCCAGTTCCGAAGCGGCCTTACCGGATCGCGTCTCCGCTGGCTTCTCCTTGACCTGGGCTGTGGCCGCACGAAGCATCCTGCGCGTGTCGGGCGATAAGCCGCCGAGCCTGCTTGCCTGAAGATGCCAGGCGGCAGCACGCAGGAGAAAATCGCGCCGTGCGCCCTTCGGCGGTGGATGGCCATAAGTCTTTGTCCATCTCTCTGCGAGTTCTTCGCGAGAGAGGTCGCCGAGCGCGGCGACCTCCCGATCAACCAATATCCTGTTCGACATGAGGTCAAGCCTTCGCATCGCTGGCGATGCGGTAGCGGCGTGCACCATCCTTCCCGCTCTCGCTGACCAGATCGAGCGCCAGTTTCTTCTTCACGACCGCAGAGAGAAAGCCGCGAACCGAATGTGCCTGCCAGCCGGTCTCGGTGATCAGCATATCGATGCTGACACCCTTCGACGTGCGCAGCTTCTTGAGAATCAGCTCTGCCTTGGTGTTCTTGGAAGTCTCGGACTTTGTTGCCGGCTTCGACTGCTGGGTGGCATTCGCGACCTTCTTACGCTTGGTCGGCTTCGGCTTTTGCCTTGCGGGAGTGCTCGCGCCGCTTATCTTGGCAGGAACTTTCCGTTGGACGCTTTCTTCCAGCGCGCCCTTTTCGATGCCCGGCACTGCGGTGCTGCCGAGTTTGCTTGCCATTGTTCGTCTCCAGTTCAAGTCCGGCCAATCCGGTCCTGTACTGGGACAAGCCCGCAATTCAGGCGGGCCGATAGTCGCGACTGGCTATCGCTCAGCCGCGAACCAAGCAATGCGCGCTTTGAGGAA
>JAHBYU010000018.1 GCA_019635775.1 Rhizobiaceae bacterium
CGACATCGACCTGGCGCAGCTTCGCGACAATCTCTTCGGGCTTGTGCTTCTTCTGGGGCATTCCAACGTCCTCTCTAATGGCTCAATAGCCTACTTCAGGGAGGACCACTTTTCAGGGGGCAGACCAGCATTCACACCTGGGCTTCGCCATCGGAAATCGCCCGGCTTCTGCTGATGCGCCGGATAACGTGGCCACCGCCGCGTGAAAAAGACCTTTGGCGGTTCAGAGTTCTCGGCGCAATCATCCCCGATCTCGATCATATCATTGCCGAGTATCAGGAGCATCTTCCCACACCTGCAAAGCCGATCCTGCCGCTTCACCTGCGGCCGGCTCTGCTGGCAGGGGTAGCTATCATCGAGCGTGCCGGACCGGAGATGCTCCGAATGCTGCGTAGTCACATGATGGGTGACAACAGGGTGAGATTCACCGACGCCGCCGAGAACATTATAGCCCGAGCTCGAAGGTCGAGGGCCTCTTCTCAAATGCAGTTAATTTGAGAATCCGACCGCCTTTATTCTCACAATTAAATGCCAAGCATAGATCAAACCGCCGCATTCTTACAATTAACTGCCAAGCGACAACATCGGCAGCGAATGCATGAGCCGTACCACCGCCGGTTCGGATTTCGCTGGCGACCGTTTCGACCGCCGCATGCCCTAGGTCGACGACCACCACGTGCGCGCCAGCCGCCCCGAGTTCGCAAGCAATCGCCGCGCCTATGCCAGAGGCTGCGCCGGTCACCAACGCCACCTTGCCGCTGAAATCGTGCATCGGGTACTCTCCGTGATCGCTTCTGCTTCGCCTCAGTGCGACAACAGGACGGGAAGCTTGAGCTCCGATAACACGCCTCGCGTCGCGCCGCCGAGTACGAAGTCGCGCAAACGTGAGTGGCCGTAGCCGCCCATGACGAGGAGGTCAGCGCCGAGCTCAACGGCGTGGCGCTGCAGGGTTTCGGCAATCGGGCAGTCTTCGGCACGAACGGCCGAGTAGCTCGCCTTCAGACCGGCTCGGCGCAGGCTTTCCGCGAATCGCTCTCCGGCGTTGGCGTCCTCAAGAGGCTTCTCGTCGGTGACGGTGATGACATTGATATCCTCGGCGCGTTCGAGCAGCATCCTCGCATCGGCAGCGGCGCGTGCTGCGACCCGGCTTGCGTCCCACGCAATCGCCACATGGCTGAATTGCCGAACGGATTCTTGGTCATCCGGGATGAGCACCGTCGGTCGCCCCGAGCCGAACAGAACCGCCTCCGCGAGACCTTTCACGCCTTGGTTGCCGGAACTCCACCCGATCAGCACCAGGTCGAAATAGCGTGCATGGTGCGCGGCGGTCTCGCCGATGATCGCCGGCTGCGCTTTGATCACGCCAGACGAGATCTCCAGTCCTCTCTTACCGGCTTCCGCCTTGGCGGCGGCCAGCAGATCGGCTCCGTTTTGGGCGCTGAGCCCCTCGGCCTGCCTAATCATCTCCGGCAGGTTCATCAGCACCCGGGAAAGGGCGTTCGACACGGGTGGAATGTCCGTTTCGAGCGCCAGTGCATGGAGGTGAGTCCCCAGGAGCTTCGCGACCGCGACAGTGTTGCGCACAGACGCCTGGGTGCTTGCGTCCGGGTAGGTTAGATAGGGTGCAAGCGCCTGTAGGTTCATATTGATCGATCCCTTCAATGTCGGTCCGGATTAGCGCACGACGAGCACCGGG
Source organism: Rhizobiaceae bacterium (assembly GCA_019635775.1). Classification (GTDB taxonomy): domain Bacteria; phylum Pseudomonadota; class Alphaproteobacteria; order Rhizobiales; family Rhizobiaceae; genus Mesorhizobium_K. The sequence goes on from JAHBYU010000018.1 coordinate 1,697, forward strand.
ACAGGGCTGTGGGCGAGTACCTCAGAGGTCTGGCTGCCGAGCAGCAGGCGTCCGATGCCGCGCCGGCCGTGCGACGCCATGACAATCAGGCTGCAGCCTTCGGTCTTCGCCGTTTCAACTATCGCTTCCGCTGGTTGGGCGTCGGGTACATGAAGGACGGCTGCACTCACGCCAACTCTGGAGGCAGATTCCCGGACGTTGGCCAGCAGTTTTTGCGCGGCTTGCTTTTGGCCTTCTTCGTAGCGCGAGATGTCGGCGGGGATGGGGACCCATCCCGCACCCGCGGCACTTGCATGATACGGGAATGGCTCGGTGACGGTCACGATGGTGACGTTCGCACCAAGGCTTTTGGCCAGCGACAAGCCATGATCCACGCCTTTCCGGGCGACCTCCGATCCGTCCGTGGAGATCAGGATGTGCTTGTACATGTCTGCGGCTCCTCAGTTGGTCGTTCGGGACCTTCCTCGAGAATCGATTGGCGTGCATCCGGTTCTACGCCGGGAAGGAACATCTGCGTTTCCCTGCGGTCTTCAGGACGGCAGCCGGCCTGTCATCGAGCGCTGCGTCGCTTCGTTTCCAGTATCGGCTACCGTTGGCGCCTTCTTTGTGCTGGCGCAAAGAAGGCGCGGGTATGCCGCTCGGATCGTGTCTTGAGCGACGTCTGGCGAAGGAAGGAGCGCGCGGAGCTAGCCGGTGATGGCGCCTTCGTTGGCCGGGCGGGCGAGCGCCGAGAACTTGGCCAGCACGCCGCGCGTGTAGCGAGGCTCAGGCGGCTTCCAGAATGCTCGGCGGCGGCTGAGTTCCTCGTCATCGACCTCCAACCGCAGCAGGAGCTCGTGGGCGTCGATCGTGATGGTATCGCCTTCCTCGACCAGTGCGATGGTACCCCCGACATAGGCTTCCGGCGCGACATGGCCGACCACCATGCCCCAGGTGCCGCCGGAAAATCGCCCGTCCGTGACGAGGCCGACGCTTTCGCCCAGTCCGCGGCCGACCAGGGCCGAGGTCGGCGCCAGCATTTCCGGCATGCCGGGCCCGCCCTTCGGGCCGAGATAGCGCAGCACCACCACGTCGCCCGGCTTGATCCGATCGGACAGGATCGCCTCCATGGCCGATTGCTCGTCATCGAACACCCGGGCAGGGCCGGAGATAACCGGGCGTTTGACTCCGGTGATCTTGGCCACCGCCCCGTCCTCGGCGAGATTGCCCCGCAGGATGGCGAGATGGCCTTCGCGGTAGAGCGCCCTTTCGATCGGCATAATGACGTCCTGGTCGGCGCGCGGCACGTCCGGCAGGGCGACCAGCTCTTCCGCCAGCGTGCGGCCGGTGATGGTCAGGCACTCGCCACGGACGAGCCCGGCATTGAGCAGGATCTTCAGGACCTGCGGCACGCCGCCGGCCTGGTGAAGATCCACCGCCATGTATTTGCCGGACGGCTTCAGGTCGCAGAGCACAGGCACCTTGCGCCGCACCCGTTCGAAATCGTCCAGCGTCCAGTCGACACCGGCGGCGTGGGCGATGGCGAGATAGTGCAGCACAGCGTTGGTCGAACCGCCTAGCGCCATGATCAGCGCAACGGCATTTTCGATCGAGTGGCGGGTGACGATATCGCGCGGACGCAAGTTCCCCTTCACCGCCTCGACCAGCACGCGGCCGGACTCGGCGGCGCTGTCGACCTTCTCGCGGTCGGGATTGGCCATGGTCGAGGAGTACATCAGCGCCATGCCCAGCGCCTCGAAAGACGAACTCATCGTGTTGGCGGTATACATGCCGCCGCACGAACCGTTGGAAGGGCAGGCATGGCGCTCGATGCCTTCGAAGTCCTCCTCGCTCATCGTCCCGGCCATGAAGGCACCGACCGCCTCGAAGGCGGAGACGATGGACAGGTCCTCGCCTTTCCAGCGGCCGGGCTTGATGGTTCCCCCATAGACGTAGATCGCCGGCGCGTTGGCGCGCAGGATGCCGATCATTCCGCCCGGCATGTTCTTGTCGCAGCCGCCCAGCACCAGGACGCCGTCCATCCACTGGCCCTGCACGGAGGTTTCCACGCAGTCCGCGATCACCTCACGCGATACCAGCGAGTACTTCATGCCTTCCGTACCCATGGACATGCCGTCCGATATCGTCGGAGTGCCGAACATCTGCGGGTTGGCGCCAGCGGCCTTGATGGCGAAAGCCGCCGCGTCGGCCAAGGGCTGGAGTCCGGCGTTGCAAGGCGTGATGGTGGAGTGGCCGTTGGCGATGCCGATCATCGGCTTGTCGAAATCGCCCTTCTCGTAGCCGAGCGCATAGTACATGGCCCGGTTCGGAGAGCGCGCTACGCCTTGTGTGATGTGCTTCGAACGTTCGTTGAAGGGCATGGCATCGACCTCAGCCTGATCAGCGGCGGGTAGTACGGTGAACGATTTGCCGCACGACGAAAGCGGACGAACTCCCCACGGCTTTATGGTTCAACGGTAACCGACGCACATCACGTAATCCCGCAGCAGTGTCTCCTCGTCCTTAACTTCCTTGAGGAGCGCCTGCAGCGCGTCCCGGGCATTCAACACGCCGATCGGCCGGAAATCCTGGTCGATGACGGGTATGTTCTTGAGCTCTCGCGACTTCATGACTGACCAGATATCGTCAAGCCAGTCGCCAGGTCGGCAGGTCACGACGTCCCGCATCATCACCAATGACGCTGCGGCTACGCAACTCGCGCCACGACACTCGCTTATCCGGCCAACGACATCGGTCTTGGTGAGCACCCCCGAAAGCCGTCCTGCCTCGTCGCATACGACGACGATATCCGTCCCGCTCTTGAGCAGTTTCGCTGCCTCGATCAGAGGCGCACCATCTGCAATGGCCACCAGCCTCTGGCGCGCCTCGGGCAGCAATCGATCGACAAGCATCCGTGCCCCACTTCCAACGGCCTTTGGCGAGGCCAACGGTTTCCTCCAACCTAGGCACCAAATTCAGGTGCCGAACGTAACTGTGAGGATAGTGAGTATCACAACCACCGCAAGAGTTGATCGACACGCGGAAGGGGTCGAACGCATAAGTGAAATCTTCGTCGGCTGGCCATTCGGTCATGCGATCTGGCCCATTGATCCGCAGATAGCCATGTTGTGCCAGCGCAAAGAGTGGCTTGGAGCGCGCCCTAGACTGCTGGCTGTTCGGTTCAGCGTAGATCCGTACCCGATCCAAAGGGGCGGAAGATGCCGATGACGAAGGCGCCGATCCCGCAACGAGAACAAAGCAGATGACCAAGATAGACGAAAAGCTAGAACCCATCCTTGACGAAGTCCTCCGCCGCAATGCCGGCGAGACAGAATTCCACCAGGCAGTTCGGGAGGTGTTGGAAAGCCTCGGTCGCGTGGTTGCCAAACATCCAGACTATGCCGAGAACGCCCTCATCGAGCGCATCTGCGAGCCGGAACGACAGATCATCTTTCGCGTGCCGTGGATCGATGATGAAGGCAGGGTCCGGATCAACCGTGGCTTTCGCGTTCAGTTCAACTCGGCGCTCGGTCCCTACAAGGGAGGCATCCGGTTCCATCCATCGGTCAACCTTGGAATCATCAAGTTTCTGGGTTTCGAGCAAATATTCAAGAACGCGCTGACCGGGCTGCCGATCGGTGGCGGCAAGGGCGGATCCGACTTCAACCCGCGTGGCCGCTCGGATCGCGAAATCATGCGCTTCTGTCAGTCCTACATGCTCGAACTCCACCGGCATATCGGAGAACATACCGACGTGCCGGCGGGCGACATCGGCGTCGGCGGGCGCGAGATCGGCTACATGTTCGGACAGTACAAGCGGCTCACCAATCGGTACGAGGCGGGCGTCTTGACTGGCAAGGGACTTTCCTACGGAGGCTCTCGCGCGCGCAAGGAGGCGACCGGATATGGCGCGACTTATTTCGTCCAGCGGATGCTCGAGAAGCGCAGGCTCGGATTCGAGGGCAAGCGCGTGGTGGTGTCGGGTTCGGGCAACGTCGCGATCTATACCATGGAGAAGGTTCTGGCATTCGGCGGCACGGTGGTCGCCTGTTCGGACTCAGGCGGGTATGTGACGGACGAGGCAGGCATCGACCTCGATCTCGTCAAGGAAATCAAGGAGGTTCGGCGCGAGCGCATCTCGGAATACGCACGACTCAAGGGCTCTGGCGCCCATTACCTGGAGAAAGGTTCGGTTTGGGACGTGCCATGCGAGGTCGCCATGCCGTCCGCAACGCAGAACGAGCTTTCCGGGAAGGACGCGCGTGTTCTCGTCGAAAACGGCGTCATCGCGGTCGGCGAGGGCGCGAACATGCCATGTACGCCGGAGGCCGTGAGCGTCTTTCGTGAAGCGAAGGTTCTGTTCGCTCCCGGCAAGGCCGCAAATGCTGGAGGCGTGGCAACCTCGGCGCTCGAAATGCAGCAGAACGCCTCGCGCGACAGCTGGACTTTCGAGCAGACAGAGGGCCGCCTTGCAGAGATCATGGGCAACATCCATGACACATGCGCTGAAACCGCCGAAGAGTACGGCGCGCCGGACGACTATGTCCTAGGCGCCAATATTGCTGGCTTCGTCCGCGTGGCCGAAGCTATGCGCGCCCTGGGTGTGATCTGATCGACAAATGGGGCAGTGGAGGCGGCGAGCATGGTCGCACCGCAAGGAAAAAACGCCCGCCGACCGTCACCTTGTGAAAAGGATAGTGAGAAGGAGCGAGGAGTCTTCCAGTCCGTGCACCGAGTGCGGCTCGCCGCCATTAAGATAGAGCCATTCGTTCGTTTGCAGCGTCGCCTCACCGTGTTTCAAACCGATCACGACGTGGCCCTCCAGGCAGTGCAGCATGATCTGTCCGGGAACCGAGTGTGTTGGGATGGATATTCCCTTGCGAACGACAAGTCGAACCGCCTCGAAGGCATCAGTCTTGACGAGTGCCGCCGTCTTGGCAGTGTTCAATTCTGGTCCGAGTTGTGAGAGATCGATGACCTCCCCCGGTTCCGCATGCTTCAAAGCCATGTTGCATCCTATTGTCCACTAGCCGGTCAGGTACCCGCTGCGCTCGCCAAACACTGTAATCTGTAGCGGAAGTCGTGGATGATCAGCCCAGCCTTGGCTCCTGCCCCGCGCCGGACGGTTAGACTTCTACTAGATGCGGCCCAACCTGCCGAGCAGCATGCCGAGCTGGTGAGTCACAGGGCCTCCCATCTCGGATTCGGCAACCAGGGCGAGCCATTTCATTTATCAAAACCTTTTCGCCGTTGTCACTTCGCGCCCTGCGTGTCGGGTCGTCAAATGTGTCGCAAGGATGCGTCCTGTCATTCTTCCGGTGATCCGGTGCCGGTTCCTGCCGCCGTCGATGCCTTCTTTGCGCTAGCACAAAGAAGGAGCGGCGAAACACATCCATGTCCCTAGGCGTGGCGGAATTCCCGCCGTGATCGTGCTGAAGGAGACGAACCATGACTCAAGATCGCAACGAAAGGCGTACTGTTCGCAATGCCGAGCCGACCCAAGCCAAAGAGAGCACCCTTCTTCCCATGCTGTTCGGCGGCCTCGCTTTGATTGTCATCGGAGCGGGCGTGGTGATGACGGTGGTCTAAAGCCGGCATATTGGAAATTTCGCGAATGTCGAACAATTCGAAGGCCGATCATGCCGGCGCCTCCTTACTGGACCGTCACGGGCGGTTCGAAGACGCCCTTGCGATTGTGGTGGGCACGTTATTCGTTGCGCTCGGAATGCTGATCTATACCGAGACTGTCCTGCTGGTGGGCGGGGTGATCGGCATGGCGCTGCTTGCGCAATATGTAACGGGCATCGAGTTTTGGCTGCTGTTCTTCCTGCTGAATCTGCCCTTCTATGTGCTGGCCGTCAGGCGGCTAGGTTGGGGTTTTGCATTCCGGACGCTGATTGCCGTTACGTTGGTCTCTCTGTTCTCGCGAATGATCGTCTGGTGGGTTGATTTCGCCTATCTGGATCCGGCCTATGCGTCTGTGATGGGCGGGGCGCTCTGCGGGATGGGGCTGCTGATCCTGTTCCGTCACGGCGCCGGGCTCGGCGGCGTCAATATCCTCGCGGTCTATCTCCAGGAAAGACACGGGATCCGGGCTGGCTATTTCCAGCTCGCGGTCGATCTCGCAATTCTCACGGCCGCGGTCTTTGTGCTGACGCCGGATCGATTGCTGCTCTCGGTCGCAGGCGCAGTGGTTCTGAACCTCATTCTCGCGGTCAACCACAAGCCGGGCCGTTATCTCGGATTCACCTGAGAGTGGGTCTGCCACTAAGGGTAGAAACGCAACAGGAACTTTGTAGGATATGCGTCGTTGAGCTTCCTTCCACCCATTTTTTTGACCACCACAATATGTAGGAGACATCATAATGTTTAGATCGACCACGCTCCTGGCAGCGGTGTTTTCAACTGTGATCTGGTCCGCAGCGTATGCGGCAGAGCATGAGGTCCGAATGTTGAACAAGGGGCCGGAAGGACAACCGATGCAGTTCGATCCTGCTTTCCTGAAGATCGCGCCGGGCGACAGCGTGAAATTCGTGGCCACCGACAAGGGACACAATTCGGAGTCGATCCTGGGAATGATTCCGGAAGGTGTGGACACCTGGAAAGGCAAGATGAACGAGGAGATCACGCTGACCTTCGATGTCGAGGGCATTTATGGCTACAAGTGCACCCCGCATTTCGGCATGGGCATGGTCGGCATCGTCCAGGTCGGTGAGAATACCGACAACCTCGATGCTGCGAAAACGGCGAAGCTCCCCGGCAAGGCCAAGTCGCGGATGGCGGAATTAATAGCCCAGGTAGGCGCTAACTGATCGTACCGATGATAGCACCACACCATCCGGGCGGCCCAGCAACGGCCGCCCAATTCTTGACCGCCCCATCGTCTGTCGGCGCGCCCATCTTTCAGGTGCTGTTCGAGTGGCTGCGGCAATCAGGGTCATCGTTTCTTGCCTGGCTGCCGTCTCCCAAAGACGAGTTTGGTCCCGTCAGTGCTGACGCTGGATAGAAGCCGAGTACCTCGGAGAGAATCGGGATTCGCAACCGAATCCTAATTATGCGGCGCGTTCCATCGACTGTTTGCACGACCTTATGAGCAGTAGGCTGTTCCGACGACGAGTCCGGCAGTCTTGATCGTCAAGTTCAACCCCACTCCAGTTTTGTGGGACTTTCCCTGCCTTGTTTGTTCAGGCGCAAAGAAGACGGTGAACCCGCTGCTAGAACGAACCTGCGGCGCGGGTGCGTGGGCAGCTCGCCAAGCCAGGATGCGACCAGCATTGACGCCAGGTCGAGCTGCCCAGCTACCGATGCCGACGGCCAGGGTGACAGGCAGGCCGTTTCACAAACTCAGCATCGCCGGGAGTGTTCGGCATGCCGATCGCAAGAACTTGACGTAAGGAGATACACCAATGTCCGATACCACACAGATAGCCGAGACGGTCGACGTGCGCATGCTCGTGCCCGCCCAGCGCCATCAGAAGATCTTCCAGCTTGTCGATGATTTGCAGCCGGGCAAGGCCTTCGTGCTCGTCAACGATCACGATCCCAAGCCGCTCTACTACCAACTCGAGGCCGAGTATCCTGGCCAGTTCTCCTGGACGTATCTGGAGCGGGGACCGGACGTCTGGCGCGTCGAGATCGGCAAGCAGAAGCTGGCCGCCTGACGCGACGGGGCGTCGCGCGATGGGAGCGCGCGACGCATCCCGCTACCGGCGAAGGAGCATCCGCGATGGTTGGCGCTTCCCTGTCGAAATGGACGATGTCGTATTTTGCGGCCGCGCTTCTGGCTCTGATCGCAGCCGAAGGACTGATGGTGGCGGGCTTCGGTTTCCCAAATGCGCCAATCCGCGGACCGGAGACACTGGTGCTGGTGCATCTGGTCGCGATCGGATGGTTGAGCATGCTGATGCTCGGCGCCCTGTTCCAGTTCGTGCCGGTGCTTGTCGCGCGTCCCTTGCATAGCAACCGTCTGCCGCTTCCTTCGCTCGTGCTGATACTCTCGGGGCTCGCTGCCCTCTTACTGGGCTTCCTGCAGATGGGCGGTTATCTCGCCCTCCCGCACAGTTGTTTCCCCGCAGCAAGCGCTTTGCTTGGCGCCGGCGTTTCGCTCGCATTGTGGAATCTGGGCCGGACGCTCTGGGCAGCCCGCCCGCTGCCGATCTCCGCGCGCTTCGTTACCGTCGGACTTGCCTCTATCGCGGTGACCGCGCTGCTCGGCATCCTCTTCGCCCTCACCCTCGGGGGTGTTGTTTCCCATCCGGCACTCCTGGCAATCGCCTCTCAGGGCGTGCCGGTTCATGCAATCGTGGGGCTCGGGGGCTGGCTCACCTTTACAGCCATGGGCGTCAGCTATCGTCTTCTCGCCATGTTCATGCTCGCGCCCGAACTCGATGGTGCGAGCACGCGCGCTGCCTTCCACTTCGGGGCAGTGGCGCTCGCGCTGGTAATATTCGGTGGTGTCGGCTTGATCCTGCTTGGCGGTCACCTGGCATTTGCTTTGGCAGCCGCTGGCACGCTCGGCCTTGTCTGCGTTGCGATCTATTGGACGGACATGGTTCACCTTTATCGGGCGCGCAAGCGACGCGTCATCGAACTCAACAGCCGCATGGCGGGCTTCGCGCTAATATCGCTCGGTCTGGCCGCAACGCTTGCGCTCGCAGCGAACATACTTGGTGTGCTGCCGCGCCTTGCCGGCGCGGTCGCGTTCCTCACCGCCTTCGGCTGGCTGAGCGGACTGGGTCTGGCCATGCTCTACAAGATCGTGGCTTTCATAACCTGGCTCGAATGCTATGGGCCGGTCTTGGGCAAGATGCCAACGCCACGCGTCCAGGACCTCGTCGTGGAACGTCGTGCGCTTCCCTGGTTTATGATCTATTTTGTCGCCGTCTGGAGCGGTACCGTGGCCCTGCTGATCGAGCAGGCAACAGTGTTCCGCGTGTCCGCCGGGGCAATGACGATCGCGACTGTCGGTCTATGCATCCAGTTCATGCATACGCGCCGACTCGACCACGTGCTCACGCTGACATCGCTGCCGGAGAGCGGGCGACCGCGCCTGCTCATGTCCGCCACCTAGCTGCAAGCCAAGGAGAAGATTGATGGTATCGAATTTTGTGGATCTCGATGTCCGGCCCGCGTTGCGCGCGGGGGAAGAGCCGTTCGGCCTCATCATGGCGGCCGTGGCGAGCCTGCAGGAAGGGGAAGGGCTCCGTCTCATTGCATCCTTCAAGCCGGTCCCGTTGCTGCACGTACTGGGCTCCAAGGGCTTTTCGCACGAGATGACGGAGCTGGATGGCGGTGATTGGGAGGTTCGTTTCACGCGGGAAGGCGCAGCCGACGCGGTCGAAGTTGCCGATGCTGGCGCGCCTGCGGAAAGCACCTGGCCCGAACCGTCACGCTCGCTCGACAATCGCGATCTCGATCCGCCTGAGCCGATGGTGCGCATCCTGGCCGCCATCGAGGAGATGCAGGATGGCGAAGTTCTGTCGGCATTGCTGTGCCGAGAACCGGTGTTCCTGTTCCCTGAACTCGCCAAGCGTGGCCACAAATGGCAGGGCGCCCTCTCGCAGGACGGCGGAACCTACAGGATCCTGATCCGCGTCGGTGCCGGGAGAGAGGCTGCATGACCGTCGAGGCCAACGATGAGCTCGCCGACCACGTGCGGGACGCGCTTCGGCTCGTGATCGATCCCGAGCTTGGCTACAACATCGTCGATCTCGGGCTGATCTATTTCGTCGTCATCCAGGATGGCGGCATCGCCAACATCGTGATGACGACCACGACCAAGGGGTGCCCGGCAACGAACTATCTCAAGGAAGGTTCGCGAGACGCTGCCTGGACCGTGGAGGGGATCGAGTTCGTCGATGTGTCGCTGACCTATGAGCCGCCTTGGACGCCTGAGATGATGACAGACGATGCAAAGCAGCACCTCGGCATCATGAGAGGCAGCGGATGGTGATGATACGCACGGCGGCGAAAAATGCCCCGCAGGGTGACGCTGCGCCGGCCGTCGACCTTGCCTCGATCCTGCTGGAGAGTCTTTCCGAATTGGCAAATGCCGGAAACGTCGAAACGGCCTGCAAGCTCGCGGGTTTCGCCTGTGTCAGGCTACGGCGGCGGTCCCGCTGTCGAAGCTTGGCTCCGCAGGGCGGTGCTTTCACCGTTCGAGGTGATGCGCCGCACGATTCCGGACGGCCTGGAGCCGGTCCGCGACGCGATCATCGATCTCGCCGATCGACAGCGCGCCGACCTGATCCTGACGACGGGAGGAACGGGTCCTTCGGCTCGCGATCTGACGCCCGAGGGGACTGGCGCGGCGACCGACAAGCAGCTTCCGGGTTTTGGGGAACTCATGCGGCGGAGTAGCCTCGAGCAGGTGCCGACGGCGATCCTGTCGCGCCAGACGGCTGGGATTCGAGCTCGTACGCTGGTCGTCAACCTGCCGGGCAGGCCATCGTCGATCGACGTATGCCTCGCCGCCGTTTTTCCGGCTATCCCCTACTGCCTGGAATTGATCGACGCGGCACGGATCGACGTCGACCCCGCGATAGTCGCCAGTTACCGACCTGGATGACGCGATGCGACCGCAAGCGCGATTTGTCGTCGGCCGGCTCGCTACGCGTTGGTTCGCTGCTCATTGCGCCACAGCAAATTGCACTTCGATGAACGGAGTAATAAGTGCGGCCATGGCTCCCGGGAGAGGACCGCCATGAGCCTGCGCAACTCACTCAACTGGCTGGCGAGGCATCCGGGCCAGCTCGACCGGATGATGGACGCGCTCGGATTGCGGTCCGCGGTCGAGGCGCTTCCCGATTCGGTCAACGTCCTGCAACGGGCGGCGGACCGGTGCCAGTCATGTGAAAACGCCGAGAGGTGCGCGGCGTGGCTCGATGCCAATGCCAAGGCGGACGAAGCGCCTCGGTACTGTCGGAATCATGCTCTCTTCCAACGCGTCTTCCGCGGCCGCGATGGACGCGCCCGCTGAACGCGACCATCTCCCCGGCGAGCAATCGCTTTCAGGCTGCTTACAGCGCAACGGGGCGCTGAGCGGACCTGGTAGTCGCGCGCCCCGCGCGGCGTCCGAGCCTCAAGCCGGCGATTGCTGCTCCATCGCCGCGATTTCGTCGAAGTTCCGATCGTTCGGACAGTAGCCGCGAAACGCGCCAATGCGGCGCGCGGAAACGTCGTCGCGGCAGCGTCGACGATTGGAGCACGCCATGCAGACCCGCGTCATGTCGCGGTTCCAGGAAGGGTGGCGGGCCCTATGCGAGGCAGGATCCAGGCCCACAAACTCCATGGCCGGTGAGAGCAGATCCTCCGACACCAGAGGGTTACGTATCGATGTTGCGAACTCGTTCCGGTTCAGACCGCACTCCCGAAAGAACCGGTCTTCCTCTTCCCGACCAAGTCCGTGAAGCTCGTTTCGCAGACGGGCCCTTGTTCGCCCGTCGAGCAAGTAAGAGGAAAAGAAGCACCAGAAGCGCGCAACGGTGATATTCAACCTGCCTGACATGATACCCTCCTCTGCCGGCGCGCCGATTCGAGAAGTCGGCAAATGGCGGCCGTTCGCCGCCCGATGGGCGAAGTTGAGCAGAGTGCCCGCAAGCTCTCTTTGCGCCAGCACAAACGAAAACGCCGCCGGCAGTGCATCCGGCGCCAGTATCGCTCGTCGCTCCGCCATTCGTTCACGGCCACGCTGCTGTCGTCGAAGCGCCGCTAAAGTCACGGCGGCAAGAAACGCGGCTTGCGCACGCAGACGGACGCCATGTCGATGCTGATGCGCAGTTGCCGCAATCATTCATCAGCTGCGATGCGACGTCTCAGCGGGTCGGGTCTGGTAGCGATGAACAGGGCTGCCGAAACGAGAACGGCTGACTGAGCCGCGATTACGAACGGCCCTGCACCCAAAAGCCAAGTCACCACAGGTGTTCCAAGGATGACCGAGATGGATGCCGTTTTGGCTCTACGGGAGATTGCGCGTTCGTGCCGCCAGTCTTGCATAAGCGGCCCCCAACGAGGATGAGCAAGCAGCCAGGACTCAATCCTTGGTGAACCGCGCGAGAATGCATAGAGGGCGAGGATGAGGAAGGGCGTCGCGGGCAGGAGCGGCAAGAAGGCTCCCGCCGCGCCGACCGCCAGTGAGGTGTAGCCCAACGCAGTCCAGAAAAGTCGCATGGGCCTCCTCAGACGGCGACCGAATAGCGGCCCCCGGCATGTAAGTAGCCGTCGAAGTGGCTCGCCACCAGACGGGCAGTTTCGTGGGCGTCTCTCTCTATCGAGACCTTCCATCCGTCAATCCGGACCCGCGTGGAGCCCATCTGCGCCGCGAGCCTGACGACGTCCGGCCCGAAGAGGTCGACCCCGGCCCCGTGGCGCTCGGCGATCTCGCCCAGATCGACTTCGAAGAAACAGAGGATAGCCTCGATGACGTCGGCCCTCATCCTGTCCTCCAGGTTCATCGTCTTGCCGCGCGCCACGGGAAGCTCGCCAGCCGCGATGCGCCGTTGCCAGCCGAGGTTGTCGGGAAGATTCTGCGCGTAGCCTGAGGGCGTCCGGCTGATGGAGGATGCGCCAATTCCGATCAAGCGAGTGGCAGTGTCCGTGGTGTAGCCTTGGAAGTTTCTCCGCAGGCTTCCATTTTTCATCGCCGCCACGAGCGGATCGTTCGCGCGGGCGAAGTGGTCGATGCCCACACCATGATAGCCCGACGCTTCAAGAAGTCGCCGCGCAAGCCTTGCCTGCGCGATCCGTGTCCCGGCGTCGGGAAGCGTCTCGTCCCTGATCAGCCGCTGGTGCGCCTTCATCCATGGTACATGGGCGTAACCGAACACCGCATAGCGGGAAGGAGCGAGGCGGACCGTCTGTTCGACGGTGCTCGCGATCGAAGCTTCGTTCTGGAAGGGAAGGCCGAACATCAGGTCGAAGTTGACATCGACGATCCCTGCCTCCCTGATTGCCAGAGCCGCATCTTCCACCACCGCCCAGCTCTGTATCCTTCCGATCGCTTCCTGAACGGTGGCGTCAAGCGTCTGGACGCCGAGGCTCGCGCGGTTTACGCCAAGCCGCGCGAGACGGCGCATGCCGTCCCACGTGAGATGCCTCGGGTCCAGCTCGATCGCATGCTCCATGTCCGACCGGAAGCTGAAGGTCTCTGAAAGCAGGTCAACGAGTCCTTCCAGGCAGTCCGCCGGCAGGATATTGGGTGTGCCGCCGCCCCAGTGCAGGTGGGATACCTCGATACGCCCCATGCGCGCGCCTATGATTCGAATCTCATCCTTCAGGACACGGGCATATGCGCGGACGGGATCATCGCGAAGCGCTGCCTTCGTGGTGCAGCCGCAGTAATTGCAAATCGACCTGCAGAACGGGACGTGCAGGTAAAGGGACACCGGACCGCCGCGCACGGCTTCGAGTTCCAGCCACCTGCTGTATGTCTCGGGTCCAACATCGGCGGTGAATTGCGGCGCTGTCGGATATGAGGTGTATCGAGGAACGGTTGTGGTCGCGAGGTCCAGCAGCCGTGGATCTGCAATGGAAGACTGCACCATTATCACAACGCTCCATGTTCGTGTCGCCTGCCAGCCGGATACCGGTCTTGTCCGCACGTGGTTAGATCAGATCCCGCAGCGTAAAGGTGTTCCAAGTAGATCGCTGCTTGCGGCGCGTCAGCGAGACAACTGGAATTCGCGTGCGAAGGCCAAGTCGCGGCTGTTGGGACAGAATTCGTGATGGGTCTGGAGGAACTCTCCTCGTACGGTTGCTCTCCTGCAACGGCTCCGCACCGGACATCTCATGCAGGTGCGCTCCATGTCGCGCAACCAACCCGGTTCCCGGGCGCGCAGGTGTTCCCGGTCTATGCCGCAAGCCTCCATTCCGGTTTCAAGAAGGAGATCATCCATTGGTGTGCGACGGGTAGGTCTGGCCAAAAAGTCCGCGCGGTCGAGTCCGGCCTCTCCAAGCACGCGCGCAGCCTCGCTCGATCCGAGTGCGTCGATTTCCCGCTCAAGTTTCCAAGCCTGGAAGTATCCGCGCATGATTCCGGCGATGACGGCCAGCGTCCCGTTCGAGTTCTCAACGACAGGTGTTGTAGGTTGCGCCATGGAATTGTCCTTTCCCTGTGCGCCCCTCAGAGGCCGCGTTGAACAGATTGCCACCCGATGTCGACCTCGTCTTTGCGCAAGAACAATGAAGGACTGCGAAAGCAGGCGCCATCCGCAAGCTGGATAGGTGCCAAAAGCTGACCGGGAATAGGCGAGACAATAGCCACCGCCAATGGCGATGCGGCTTCAGCTCGCAAAACATGGTCCCCGAATGGGATAGGGAGGGGAATCTATCGGAGGACGGCGCCGATCAGAGAGCGACACTCGACGACCTGACCGGCGAACGATTGCGCTCTGGTCCGTTCTTCTTCCATCGGCAGGCGCTCTCCGAAATCCAGATAGCAGTCAAGTATCAGTTCACATAGAGGCACGACGCGGCCGATCACGGAGGGTGCGACGCCATCTTTCAGTAGTGGCGAAGGGCCGAACGGCAACACGCTGCCTGTGGCCGACCGTTCGCGTGCATTCTGCGCGGCGATTTCGAGCTTCTGCGCGCCGCTCCCCCGCTGTCGGGCGGCTAAGGCCTGAAGCAGGTCATGAAATTTGAGTTCGAGTTCCGGCAGTTCGAATTTCGCTGCTTGCTGCGCCTCCGCACGCTGCGCGTGGAACGCCCGTCGTCGCTCCCGGCGCAGTGTCGAAAGGTGCCCAAGTTCTTCACGTGCCATCTGCTCTGCCGCGATACGCAGCCTCTCCTGGTCCGTCTGCGCGGCGACATAGGTCCAGAACAGGAACGCCCTTTCTTCGTTGCGTACGGCCATCGAAAAGGCACGGTATGCGCTTAGCAATTCAGGCGCGATGGCGTTTGCGCCCTCGTCATCGAAGGTATCCGCTGGTTCCCATTTCAGTTTCGCTAGGTCAGGTTTCGATCCACTGGTACGTTCAGACCACTGGACGACATTGTCGAGATGCTGTGCTTCCTCGCCGGCCAGCTGTTCGAAGACCGGAACCATATCCGGGCGGCCCTCACGGCGCATCCGGTCGGCGAGATCCGAATAATTGCTGATCGCCTCCTGCTCCATCTGGAAAGCGATAGCCAGCAGTTCATCCATCGTTTCGACTGCAGCGAAGGGCTCGGATCTTAGCAGTGACACCGCAATCTCCTCTTAAGTTCCCTTTGATCACCCATATCATTCGCGCGGGAGTTTGTCCTGCAACAAAGAAGCCCGGCTTGAAATCCTCGAGGTTGGAGTTAGGTTCATGAACGGGGATTGGTGGTGGAGAGGTGAGAGACAAGGGCTGCGACAAAGGCGGGCGAGCAAAGAATGCGCAGTAGCCGCGGAGGACACCTGTTGCCGGATGTGCTGTCAACTCTGATACGGGTGGCGGTTCATCTGCTGATGGCGGCGATAATCCTGCTCGCGGCAGGTATGACGGCGAGCGCAGCTGGGCGTCTTGAGCAGTTCTTGCCGATGGCGCAGCCGGGCGAATTCTTTGAGGGCGCCGACAGGTTTGGCGCGATTGAAGGCGACCCACCGCTCGTGTCCGTCTATCGCGGTGACGAGCTTGCTGGATACGTCTACCTGAATTCGGACGTGACGAGCGCTGTCGGCTATTCGGGGAAGCCGATCCACATCCTGATCGGCATCGATATGTCCGGCGTGGTGCATGGTCTGAAGCTGGTCGAGCACCACGAGCCCATCGTGCTCATCGGAATTCCTGAAGAAGAAGTTGTCGCTTCGCTCAATACGCTGATCGGACGAGATCTCGGCCGCGTCACGGCAGGCACAGACCGGCCGCCGCAGGTCGATATCGTCAGCGGCGCCACGGTGACTGTGCTGGTCATGGGTGACAGCGTGGTGCGCTCGGCGGTACGCCTCATCCGCAGCAACAGGCTCGGTCTATCGTCGGGCGAGGGCCAGGCGGCGACGTCTGTCGTCACACGGGAACTTAACGCGGAGGAAGGCGAGACGCGTGACTGGCAGACCTTGGTTGGCGACGGCTCCGTCCGGTCCCTGCAACTTGCGGTGGGGGAGGTAAGCGACGCGTTTCGCCAAGCAGGTCATGCCGAAGCTGCTGAACGGCCAGAAACGCGCAATCCGCAGGATCGGTTCATAGAACTATATGTTGCGCCAGTCAGCGTGCCGACCATCGGCCGCAGCCTCCTGGGAGACGTCCAGTATGACCGCCTGATGGATCGGCTGAAGCCAGGCCAGCACGCAATCGTCGTCGCCGGCGACGGCGCATATTCCTTCAAGGGCTCAGGTTACGTGCGGGGCGGGATATTCGACCGCATCGAGCTGCTGCAGGATGGTCAGGGCATCCGTTTCCGTGATCGCAACCACACGCGTCTGGGAGATCTTGCGGCTGAAGGCTCACCACGGCTGCGCGAGATCGCACTGTTCGTGGTGCCGGACGACTTCGAATTCGATGTCACCGAGCCGTGGGAACTTCAGCTCCTTGTGCAGCGCAGCGTCGGCGCGCGCGACAAGGCAACGATTTCCTACGACCTGGGATACACGCTGCCGGATCAGTACGTCACGATCACGGAGGTTCCGGTTGCACAGACGACACCGCCGCCTCCAGTGCGGGAAGGAAACGAAAGCATCCTTCCGGAGGCGTTGCAGCGTGAGACTGCCGCGCGAACCGACGCGGCGGTCGTCGACGAGCCGCTCTGGCAACGCATCTGGAAAATGAACCCGGTTTTCATCGGCATCACGGTTGCGGCGCTGCTCGTGCTTACCGCCATCTTTTTCTTTCAGGATTGGCTGGTGCGGCGCCCGGTACTGTTTGGCTGGGTGCGACGTAGCTATCTCGTGTTCACCCTATTCTGGCTCGGCTGGTACGCGAACGCGCAACTCTCGGTGGTCAATGTCCTGACCTTCACCAATTCGCTGGTCACCGATTTCAGCTGGGAGTTCTTCCTCTCGGCGCCTCTGATCTTCATCCTGTGGGCAGCGGTGGCGGCTGCACTCCTGTTCTGGGGGCGCGGCCCGTTCTGTGGCTGGCTCTGCCCGTTTGGGGCGCTGCAGGAACTCACCAACAACATCGCCCAGTGGCTGAAGGTGCCGCAGATCAAAGTGCCGTTCGGACTGCACGAGCGGCTCTGGCCCATCAAGTACATCATCTTTCTCGGCTTGTTCGGACTCTCATTCCATTCCATGGCCATGGCTGAGATCGCGGCTGAGGTAGAGCCGTTCAAGACCGCGATCATCCTGAAGTTCATACGCGACTGGCCGTTCGTCGTCTTCGCGCTTGGGCTGCTCGCGATCGGTCTCTTCATTGAGCGATTCTACTGCCGCTATCTCTGTCCGCTTGGCGCTGCCCTCGCCATACCGGGCCGGATCCGAATGTTCGAATGGCTCAAGCGATGGCCCGAATGCGGTACGCCTTGCCAGCGCTGCGCAAAGGAGTGCCCCGTTCAGGCAATCCATCCGGAAGGGCAGATCAACGTCAATGAGTGCATCTACTGCATGCATTGCCAGGAGCTGTACCACGACGATCACCGATGCCCACACATGATCCAGGTCCGCATGAAGCGGGAAAAATTCCAGGCGCTTTCCTCTCCAGCTACGAGGGGGAAAGGACCTGCAAAGCCGGTGATTTCGCACAAGGGTGCTCCGGTGGAGAGACCGGATGCCGAAACTCAACCCACTACGTGAAGCAAGAAGGAGAGAAACCATGCAATCGGATGAGACCAGGAAAGGATGGAGCCGGCGCCAACTGCTCGGCAGTACGGCTGCGGTGGCGGCCGCAGGAGCGGCGGGAGCCGGAGGCGCGTTCACCGTTGCGGGAAGCGCAGTCACGCCGGCTGCGGCGCAGTCGGCCGCGGGGAGCGGAAACACCTACGAAGTGAAGCCAGGCGAGCTTGACGAATATTACGTGTTCTTCTCCAGCGGCCAGAGCGGCGAGGTGCGCGTCGTGGGAGCGCCATCCATGCGCGAGATGATGCGCATTCCCGTGTTCAATCGCTGCAGCGCTACTGGATGGGGGCAAACCAACGAGAGCCTGAAAGTGCTCACGGAAGATCTCCTCCCAGAGACGGTCGAATTTCTCAAGGATAAGGGCGGCACCTATCTCAACGGCGACCTGCACCACCCCCATCCGTCGCAGACCGACGGCACCTATGACGGCCGCTATCTCTATGCCAACGACAAGGCTAACACCCGCGTCTGCCGCATCCGTCTCGATGTGATGAAGTGCGACAAAATCATCCAGTTGCCCAACCAGCACACGGTGCACGGCCTGCGCGTCCAGAAATATCCGAAGACCGGCTATGTGTTCTGCAATGGTGAAGATCGCGTGCCGCTCGTCAATGATGGGACAACGATGGCCGACAAAAGCACCTATCGGGCCATCTTTACCGCGGTCGACGGTGAGACGATGAAGGTCGCGTGGCAGGTCATGGTCGACGGCAACCTCGATAATGTTGATGCCGACTACCAGGGCAAGTACTGCTTTGCCACCTGCTACAACTCGGAGGAGGGCGTGAACCTCGCCGAGATGATGGCGAACGAGCAGGACTGGGTCGTCATCTTCAATCTGGCGCGGATCGAAGAAGCGGTCGCAAACGGCGACTTCGAAGAGATCAACGGCGTGCCGGTGCTCGACGGGCGCAAGGGTTCGCCCTTCACCCGCTACGTGCCGGTTCCGAACAGCCCGCACGGCATCAACACCGCGCCTGACGGGATCCACGTGGTCGCCAACGGCAAACTGTCGCCGACGGTCACCGTGTTCGACGTCCGCAAGTTCGATGACCTGTTCGACGACAAGATCGAACCACGGGATACGGTCGTCGCCGAGCCGGAACTCGGTCTCGGACCGTTGCACACAGCGTATGACGGCCGCGGCAACGCCTATACGACGCTGTTCATCGACAGCCAGATCTGCAAGTGGAACATCGAAGACGCCAAGCGAGCCTTCGCGGGTGAGCAGGTCGATCCGATCAGGCAAAAGCTCGACGTGCATTACCAGCCTGGGCACAACCACACCTCCATGGGCCAGACCAAGGAGGCGGATGGCAAGTGGCTGATCTCGCTGAATAAGTTCTCCAAGGATCGATATCTCAACGTCGGTCCGCTCAAGCCGGAGAACGACCAGCTCATCGACATCTCCGGTGACGAGATGGTGCTGGTGCACGACAACCCGACCTTCGCCGAACCGCACGACGCGACACTGGTCCACCGTTCCAAGATCAACCCCGTGCACGTCTGGAGCCGCGACGATCCGTTCTTTGCCGACGCCGTGAGGCAGGCGGAGGCCGACGGCGTCGATCTCACGGCGGACTCGACGGTTATCCGGGACGGCAACAAGGTGCGCGTCTATATCTGGTCCGTGGCTCCTGCGTTCAGCATGGAGGATTTCTCCGTCCGGCAGGGCGATGAAGTGACGGTTTACGTCACCAACATCGACGAGGTCGAGGACCTGACGCACGGCTTCTGCATCACCAACTACGGCATCAACATGGAAGTACCGCCGCAGGCGACCGCGTCGGTGACCTTCACGGCGAGCCAGCCGGGCGTCTACTGGTACTACTGCTCGTGGTTCTGCCATGCGATGCACATGGAAATGAAAGGCCGCATGTTCGTCGAGCCTCAGGGCGCATGATGAACTGTCGCATCATATCGACTTTGGGGATGGCGGCACTTGTGGCCGCCATCCCCACTCTGCCAGTTGCGGCGAAGGTCATCGACCACGTTCCGGGGACCGTGGCTCTCCAGGCGGTCATCGAGTCCGCGTCACCCGGGGATGTTATCCGGCTGCACCCCGGTGAATATGCGGGGCCGCTGGAAATCGACAAGACTCTGACGCTTCAGGGCGAGAAGGGAGCGATAATCGCCGGCGGCGGCAAAGGCAGCGTCATCACCGTGACCGCGCCGCGAACCGTTATTCGCGGATTGGAGATCAGGGGATCCGGCCGGGATCTCTTCGATATGGATTCCGGTGTGTTCGTGGCGCAGACCGCTACCGGAGCGCGCATCGAGGAGAACGCGATCATCGGGAACCTTGTCGGCATCTACCTGCACGGGTCCGAGGATGCTGTCGCACAAGGCAACACGATCGTCGGCCTGCAACAAGGCCGCACCAGTGAAGCCGGGGATGGCGTGTCGGTGTGGAACGCGCCAGGCGCGAAGGTCATAGCAAACGAAATCAGCTACGGCCGGGACGGTATCTTCACCAAAACCAGCAAGCGCAACATATTCCGCGGAAACACGGTCCGGCACGCCCGTTTCGGCATCCACTACATGTATACCAACGACAGCGAGATAAGCGGAAACTTGTCTGTCGGAAACAATGCCGGCTATGCAATCATGTTCTCCGATGGTCTACGCGTCACCGACAACGTGTCCGACGGCGACCGGGACCACGGCCTGCTGCTGAACTATGCCAACGGATCCGAGATTTCCCGCAACATAGTTCGCGGGCGCATGCAGCACAACGAGAGATGGACCGCGGCAGCACGCATTGGCGGAAGGACGCACGGCGTGCCGACCGATCCTGACGCGACCACGAACCTTGCGGCGAACGGCATGCGACTGGGTCCGGAAAAGTGCGTCTTCATCTACAATGCCAACCGCAACCGCTTTACCGACAACTGGTTTGAGGGATGTGCGATCGGCATCCATTTCACAGCCGGTTCCGAAGGCAACGCCATGGCTGGCAATGCCTTCATCCGCAACAGAAACCAGATCAAGTATGTCGGCACCCGCCACCTCGACTGGTCGTTTGAAGGCCGCGGCAACTATTGGAGCGACAATCCCGCCTTCGATCTTGATGGAGATGGCATCGGCGACAACCCGTACCGACCGAACGATATTGTCGACCGGGTTCTGTGGACTTCCCCCCAGGCTAAGGTTCTCGTCAACAGCCCCGCCGTGCAGGTGATCCGCTGGGCACAGGCTCACTTCCCCGCCATCTTGCCGGGAGGCGTTGTCGATAGCACACCGCTCATCGCTCCTCCGAACCTGGAGCGGGCGCAATGAGAGCGGAAACGGTCCTGGTCGCCGGCGTCACCAAATCTTACGGCCGTGTGTGCGCCATTAGTGACGTTTCCTGCGAGCTCCGTGAAGGCGAAACGATAGCTCTTGTAGGCCACAACGGTGCCGGCAAGACGACTCTGATCAAGCTGATGCTGGGCCTGATCCGCCCCACGTCGGGAACTGTGAAGGTTCTGGACGAGGATCCCGCTTCCGGACGGTTCGAAGCCAGGCAGAGGCTCGGATACTTGCCGGAGAACGTCTCCTTCAACCTGGCGCTGACGGGACGCGAGACGCTGGCCTTCTATGCGCGACTGAAGCGCGTTCCCCTCGCATCGATCGCAACCCTGCTGGTGCGGGTCGGACTTGGCGAGGCGGCGGACAGGCGTGTCGGTACATACTCCAAGGGCATGCGGCAGCGGCTCGGCCTGGCTCAGGCGCTTCTCGGTCGGCCAAGGGTCTTGCTGCTCGACGAACCGACCACCGGCCTTGACCCCGCGCTTCGTCGCAGCTTCTACGACATTGTCGCCGAACTGCGTAGTGACGGAGCAACCGTACTCCTGTCTTCACATGCACTCACCGAACTGGAAGGCAAGGCGGACCGCGTCGTCATCATCGATCGAGGCGCGAAAATAGCCGATGGAACGCTCGAGGAGTTGCGCCGTATCGCGCAGCTGCCGACCCGTATTCGCCTCCGGGTCACGGAAGATGCTGCGGACAGGGTGAACGAGTGGGCCCGGACCAGCGGATGGCGACGTGTTGATGGCCACCTGCTCGAGATCGATGCCGGCCCTGACGAGAAGATTAGATTGTTGCGGAGTGCGGCGTCAGCCGACGCCCCGGTGGCTGATCTCGATGTAATACCGCCGACGCTTGATGAATTGTATGCGCATTTCCTTGGCGCACGGGAGGGCGGAGGATGAACAATATCCTGATAATTGCCCGCAAGGAGGTACAGGAGGGCCTCCGCAACCGGTGGGTTTTCGCCACGACGCTGCTCCTCGCCGCGCTTGCCTTGACGTTGACCTTTCTCGGCAGCGCGCCGACCGGCAATGTCGGTGCGAACGCGCTGGACGTGGTGATCGTTAGCCTGTCGAGCCTGACGATCTTCCTGGTACCTCTAATAGCGTTGCTGATCTCGCACGATGCCATCGTCGGCGAGGTGGAGCGAGGCACGATGCTATTGCTCCTGAGCTACCCGGTAGGGCGCTGGCAGGTACTCGCCGGGAAGTTCCTGGGTCACCTCGGCATACTCGCCTTCGCGACGCTGCTCGGTTACGGCGCCGCTGCAGCCGCGCTTGCGACAATGGGCGGGATAGTGGAGGGAGGCAGTTTGGTGGCCTTTGCCAAGATGATCCTGTCGTCGATCCTTCTCGGCGCCGTGTTCATCGCGATCGGCTACTTTGTCAGCGCGCTAGTGCGCGAGCGCGGTACAGCGGCCGGCGTCGCGATCGGTGTTTGGCTCCTTTTCGTGTTGATTTACGACATGGCGCTGCTCGGGCTGCTCGTCGTTGACCAGGGGCAGCTTATCGGTGGAAGCGTGCTGAACGCGCTGCTCCTAGCCAATCCGACCGATGCCTATCGGCTTCTGAACTTGGGTTCCGGGGATGTCAGCGCGCTTTCCGGGATGGGCGGAGTGGCCGAGAATGCGGCTCTCTCACCAGGCGTGCTGGTGAGCGCATTGGCCATCTGGGCGCTGATGCCGTTGGCCGCCGCCGCCCTCGTGTTTGCCAGGAGAGAATTGTGAGACGCCTACTGATTCTAGCGGCCGCAGCCGCCGTGGCTCTGGCCGGATGCAGCGACGATGGACCGGTTGAGATTCCAAGCCCCTTCGCTTTGACGGACGAAGCTATTGGCCGATACTGCGGAATGAACGTGCTGGAGCACCCAGGTCCTAAGGGCCAGATCATACTCGGCCGGATTCCGGAGCCGATCTGGTTCTCTTCGGCGCGCGATGCTGTCGCTTTCACCATGCTTCCGGAGGAACCAAGAGATGTCGCCGCAATCTACGTATCGGATATGGCGGCTGCTCAAGATTGGGAGAATCCTGGTGCGGAGAACTGGATCGACGCCCGTAAGGCATTTTATGTGATCGGCAGCTCCGCGAAGGGCGGTATGGGAGCTGCTGAAACCGTGCCTTTTTCGACGCGCGAAGCCGCCGAATTGTTCGCAAACAGGAATGGTGGCGATGTGGTAAAATTCGAAGACATCCCGCCCGAATACGTACTGGGATCCGCAGAATCGGCCCCTCCGGATAAGCGACCCAGCGGCTGAAGAGACGAGATACAGATCATGATAGATCGCCGCCGATTCATTGCGATAAGCGCCGCTGCCGCAGGCTGCAGCCTCCTCGGCCAGAGCGTTACCGAGGCTTCCGCACGAAATACCGTGGTCTGGCGCGGGAAAGCCTTGGGTGCCATCGCATCGCTTTCGATCCATCACCATGACCGCGCGAGCGCCGAGCGCCTTGTTCGCCAGGTGGTAACCGAAACGGAACGACTGGAGCAGGTGTTCAGTCTCTACCGCTCCGATTCCTCGCTTTCGCGACTGAACCGACTGGGCGCGCTGGCGGCGCCGCCTGCTGACTTGATCACTCTTCTGGAAAGATGTCGGGTAGCTTGGGAGCTGACGGATGGCGTCTTCGATCCGACTGTCCAGCCGCTTTGGAGACTGCTGGCCGATCATTTCTCTCGTGCGGGCGTGGACCAATCAGGTCCTGTCCCCGAAGAGATTCGGAAAGCCTTGAGCTTGGTAGGATTCGACAAAGTTGTCTTCGATCGCAATCGGGTTTCATTCGGAAAACGTGGAATGGCACTCACTTTCAACGGTATTGCCCAGGGCTACATCACCGATCGAGCTGTCAATATTCTGCGCCGGGGCGGCATCGAAACCAGCATCGTGGACATGGGGGAAATTCGCGCGTTGGGCTCCAAACCTGACGGAGAGCCATGGCTCGTTGGCATTCGAGGCGCTCAATTCGATCAGGAACCGCATCGATCAATCAGCATTGTAAACAAGGCAGCGGCGACCTCCAGCGGGAAAGGCTTCGCCTTCGACACCGCCATGAAATACACTCATCTGCTGGATCCACGAGACGGCTCCACCGCCAGCGGCCAGGAGAGCGTGACCGTGATTGCTCCCGATGCAGTGAGCGCCGACGCCCTTTCCACCGCATTTGGTCTCATGTCTCGCGACGCAATTCGCCTAGTGTCGCGCAGAAGGCCAGGAATTCAGGCTTTTCTCACCAGCAGTGGTGGAGTGACAAGCGCACTTTGACGGAATTTCTGCTGTATTTCACAACGCCATGAGCGGGCTTGTCTATCGCCGATCAGTTGCGCCTGCTTTGGTACTACTTATTGTCTCAATGTTCAAAGCAGTCGCGATAGCCCACGGCATAGCATGCCAATGCGTGCCAGACGCCCATCCAATGGCTCCCATTGCGAGGCCAGCAAGCGCAACGGCAACAAGCGCTCGTCTGAGGCAGACGATCCGCCACCGCCCGTCAGGCATAGAAGGCATTGATCATCAGCCCGGCGTTCAGTGTGATACCAGTACGGGCATCCTTAGATCCGACAACACGCCTTCGGTGGCGCCGCCAAGAATGTAGACCCTGAGTCTCGAATGACCGTAGCCTCCCATGGTCAGCAGATCCGAACCGTGACCCGCCGCGTGGAGCTGCAGGGTTTCCGTGGAAGGCGCAGGTTTCAGAAAAACTGAGAGACGGCGGATTGCAGGCAATTTGAATCGCGGCTCGGGGCCCATGCACGCATATCAAGTTCGGATCACGGCATCGCTAGCTGTCAATTTACGTTTGAAGCTGGGACTCACGCATTGAGTGTTTTCAACGGTTTGCGTGAGACTGAAGTGTAACGCCTTATGCTTCAAATGAGACTCTGGCGGGCATTTGTTACACTCAAATTGAGATTGATCGACCGGTCTATCGACCGTAGTGTCGGGTATGATCTCATCCTCGGATAACCCCGATCAAGATGACAACCCGGAAGAGTTCCTTCGATATCTGCTTCGCCGTACAGGCGGGCAAGTAACCGCTGAGGTTGTTGCGGCTGCGCGCGAAAGGTTTGGCATCCCGCGATCGACGCTGTTCCGGCTGGCTGCGCGGTTCAGAAAGACGCAACGCACATCAAGTCTGCGACCAAGGAAACGTGGTACTCACGAAGGCGCTGTCAGGCTCGACCCGAGAACCGAGCGCATCATTGCCGAGCAGGTTGATGGCTTCTGGCTTAAAAAGGAGAAGCCAAGCCTTGCTGCGCTGTTGCGACGTATACGGTGTCAACGGCGGAGCAAAATCAGGTCAATGGGCGGCGTAAATGTCGGCCACTTGTGGCGCAGGCTTGAGACCGCCCCGAGGGCGTAGCCCGAGCGGTGGTCTCATGCCTGCGTGGCGATTTTCGGAGAGGGTTTCAGCCAGCCTTTCGGGCGCGGCTTTGGGCGAGACGATAGCTGTCGCCGTTCATCTCGAGGATGTTGACGTGGTGGGTGATGCGGTCGAGCAGTGCGCCGGTCAGCCGTTCGGATCCCAGCGTTTCAGTCCATTCGTCGAACGGCAGATTGCTGGTGATCAGGGTCGCGCCGCGCTCGTAGCGTTGCGAGATCAGTTCGAACAGCAATTCAGCCCCGGTCTTGGAGAGCGGCACGAAGCCGAGCTCATCGATGATGAGGAGTTTGTATCCGGCCATCTGCTTCTGGAAGCGGAGCAATCGCCGCTCGTCGCGCGCCTCCATCATCTCGCTGACCAGGGCGGCAGCGGTAATGAAGCCGACGGGAAGGCCCTTCTGACACGCCGCCAGGCCGAGGCCGAGCGCCACGTGTGTCTTGCCCGTGCCGCTGGGACCAAGGGCGATGACGTTCTCGCGCCGCTCGATCCATTCGCAACGCGCCAGTTCCAGCACCTGCATCTTGTTTAGCTTCGGGATGGCGGCGAAGTCGAAGCTGTCGAGGCTTTTGACGACCGGGAACCTTGCCGCCTTGATGCGGCGTTCGACCTTGCGGCGATCCCGTTCGATCATCTCCCTTTCGGCGAGCCGGGCAAGATATCCGGTATGGTCCACTCCCTCTGCGGCGCATAGCCGGGCCAGCTTCTGATACTCGCGCTGGAAGGTCGGCAGCTTGAGGGTTTTGAGATAATGGGAAATCAGGATCTCGGGCGCTTCATTGCTCATGCCGCTTCTCCCGCATTCGTCGACAGAAGGCGCATATAGGCCTTCGCCGATGTCGTCTCGACCGTCGCCCTCGGCAGGTATGGGTAAATGGACAGGTCCAGTCGCGGCGGCCGGCGCTCCACCCGGCACAGGAGCAGATGTTTGACGGCGTCGAAGCCAATCGCGCCGAGTTGGAGTGCCTGCTTCACAGCCACATGCAGATCGGCAAGCTCGAAGCTTTCCAGCAGGCGCAGCACCTGCACGTATTCCCGCCGGCCATGCTTTGCCATGCGGGCTTCCATCAGCCGGCGCAGGGTTGCGAACTCCTCGGGCAGGTTCCAGCCTTGCAAGGGCGCTGCCTGATCCAGCGCATTGATCTTCCGCTCGATCAGCGGCAGGTAGTGCAGCGGATCGAAGACGACGTCTTCCCGCTCCCAACTGCGGGGATGGCGGGCGATGATCTCGCCACGGCAGCCGATCACCACCTGGTCGACATAGCCGCGAACCCAGACCTCCTGATGGCCGAAGGCGACCGGGACGGAATAGTCGTTGGTCTTGTAACGCACCAGCGACTGGGCCGTGACACGGGCGCTGGCCTGGTCGCACGCATCAAAAGGCGACGCCGGTAACGGACGCATGGCAGCGAGATCGCGCTGCAGCCGTTCCCCGATCGTCTCGCTCTCACCACGCAGCCTGTCGCGCTGACGCTTACGACATTGCTCTTCCAACCAGGTGTTGAATGCACCCCATGTCGCAAATTGCGGAATCGGGACCATGAAGTTGCGCCGGGCATAGCCGACAAGACCCTCGACGCTTCCCTTATCGTTGCCTTTCCCCGGACGGCCATAGCGGTCCCGGATCAGGTAGTGGGACAGGAAGCCGCTGAACAGCGCCGCCCGCTTGCGTGTGCCGTCGGGCAGGATCTTCGCAACCAGGCAGCGGTCATTGTCGTAGACGATCGATTGCGGCACGGCCCCGAGAAAGGCGAAAGCATGGACGTGACCGTCGACCCAGGCTTCCGACACCGCCGCCGGATAGGCCCGCACATAGCAGCCGTCGCTGTGCGGCAGATCCAGCACGAAGAAGTGCGCCTTCTGCTCCACCCCGCCGATCATCACCAGTGCCTCGCCGAAATCGGCCTGCGCGTGTCCCGGCGGATGAGCCAGCGGCACGAACACCTCCTGGCGACGCTGATCGCGCTCGCGCATGTAATCCTTGATGATCGTGTAGCCGCCGGTGAAGCCGCACTCCTCACGAAGCCGGTCAAACACCCGCTTGGCCGTGTGGCGCTGCTTGCGCGGCACTTGTCTGTCCTCGTCCAACCATCGATCGATGGTCGAAACGAACGCGTCGAGCTTCGGCCGCCGGATCGGTGACCGCCGCCGATAGCCGGGCGGGGTCGAATACGACAGCATCTTGGCCACGCTGTCGCGCGATATGTTGAAATGCTTCGACGCCTGGCGCTGCGTCATCCCTTCCGAGCAAGCCAGACGGACCTTCAGATAAAGTTCCACGGTGTAGATCCCCTAACCCTCCTGCGCTCTGTGCAGAAGGAAAATAGGTGGACGACTTTTAAGCCGCCCGCAGCGGGACTACCCCGCCGCTACCGTGGACGAATTTTGCACCGCCGCTCTCAAAGCAGGAACATCATTTATGGGTGTTGTCGTCGCAAACCACTGCTCGCCCAACGGCGTTATTCGCTGGTCTTGCCGTCGAAGTGTTCATGAGCGGCGTCGGCTTCAGCCTTGGTTGGATGAACGACACCGTCGACATGTTCGGGTGGGCTGTAGATCGTATAAAGCTTCAGCGGCTCATTGCCGGTGTTCTTGACGTTATGCCGCGCCCCGGCGGGTACGATCATGGCCATATCGGCTCTGATCCTGCTCACGTTGCCATCGATCAGGATTTCACCTTCGCCGTCCTCGACACGGAAGAACTGATCGCCGTCGTCGTGAACCTCTTCGCCGATCTCCTCGCCAGGCTGAAGCGTCATCAGCACGAGCTGCATATTTGTTGCCGTATAAAGAACACGGCGAAAATCCGTGTTTCCTTCGGTCAGTTCCTCGATGTCATCAACAAATCCACGCATGATATGCTCCTTCTTCCAATTCATTTCACAAGTTTGGCTCGTTTCGTTGATCTCACTCAAATCCGCCCAATGAGACCTTCGCATATGGTCTTGTCGCCGATACGACTTCGGCGACAATATCCTCAAGCTGTCGCTCCAGCAGCGGCGCGTCCACATCAAAGCGTCCGCCAGGAAATCGAGAATCGTCGACCTGTGCATTTACGCACGGAGGTCCCTTTGGTTTAGGCGGCAATTCCACCGCAGACCTCAATCTGGTCGCCCGATGAACCAGAACCAAGGCAGCGACCTGTGCATTCATGCAAGCCTGGCTTGCCGGTTTCGCCAATCGCAATGCGGGGTCAAACCCTTAGATCAATGAGGCGGGGAACACCCCTCCCCCATTATCGAAAGGAACCCGATCATGACCCAGAAAACCATCCTTCGCAGCGACGAACTTTCCTGCCCCTCCTGCGTGCCGAAGATCGAGAAAGCGCTCAACGCCCTTCCGGGTGTGGCAAAGGCCGAGGTGCGCTTCAACACCGGCAAGATCGAGGTCGAGCACGACCCCGCGCAATCGAGCGTTGAAGCGCTGGTCGAAGCGGTGCGTGGCACCGGCTACGAGGCGCAGCCTGCCGCCTTCTGATCGGCACTCCGCTTATTTCGCCGCGCCGCGAGACGGCGCGGCCGGCACGCTCTCCCGGCATGGATGAAGATGAAAGGAGCGATGAGATGAGCAATCTTGTCAGCAGGATCAGAAGCGCCTTCGTGCATCCGGCACGGCGGCGCTTGTGGTTGACGGTCGGCAGCGGCGGGTTGATCGCGGCCGGCCTTCTGGCGCGCTACGGCTTCGGCATGGTCGAGGCATGGACGGCGCTGATGGTCGCGGCAGCTTTTGTCGCCGGCTCCGACATCGCCATCCGCGCCTGGCGCTCGTTGCGTGTAAAGCATTTCAGCATCGAACTGCTCGTCACCGTCGCGGCGGTCGGCGCGTTGTTTATCGGCGAGGTCTGGGAGTCGGCGGCCGTCACTTTCCTCTTCATTTTCGGTGGCTGGCTGGAGGCGCGCACCATGGGGCAGACCCGTGGCGCGCTGAAGGCATTGCTCGATGCCGCGCCCGCCACCGCGACCGTGCTGCGCGACGGCGATCCCGTCGAGGTGCCGGCGCATATGGTCCAGCTTGGCGAGACCGCGCTGGTCAGGGCCGGTCAACGCATCCCGGTGGATGGTGAGGTGACCGAAGGCACCGCCGCCGTCAGTGAGGCGGCGATTACCGGTGAGCCGATGCCGGCCGAGAAAGCGCCTGGTAGCCACGTTCATGCAGGAACGATCGCCGAGAACGGGTTGCTGCGCATCCGCGCCACCAATGTCGGCGCCGACACCACCCTTGCCCGCATCATTCAGCGCGTCGAGGAAGCGCAGGAGGAAAAAGCCCCGAGTCAGCGCATGATCGAGCGCTTCGCGCAATGGTATACGCCCTCGATCATCGGACTTGCGGTCGTCGCCTTCGCCGTGACGCAGGATATCCGTCTGGCGCTGACGCTGCTGGTCGTCGGCTGCCCCGGCGCGCTGGTGATCTCGACGCCGGTGTCCATCGTCGCCGGCATCGGCCGCGCGGCGCGCAGCGGCATCCTGATCAAAGGCGGCCAGCATCTGGAAAGTGCGGGCCGGATCGACACGCTGGCGCTCGACAAGACCGGCACGCTGACGGAAGGCAAACCACAGCTCGCCTCCATCGTCGCGCTGGGCGGAGTGACGGAAGCCGAGTTGCTGCATCTGGCCGCAACCGCCGAGGCTGGATCGACCCACCCGCTCGGGCGTCCGATCGTCGAGGCCGGCCGCAAGAACGGGCCGCTTTCCACGCCTGAAACGCTGGAGGAGCACGCCGGCATGGGCCTGAGCGCCCGCATCGACGGCCGGACCGTTGCCGCTGGCAACCGACGCCTGATGGATACGCTCGGCATCGCGCTGGGCCAGGAGGGCGAAGCCGCACTGGACCGCCTGCTGTCCAACGGCCAGACGCCGATCCTGGTGGCGCGTGACGGGCAGCTGATCGGGCTGCTGGGCATGTCTGACATGGCCCGTGAAGGCGCGGCGGAGGCCATCGCCCGGCTGCGCGACATCGGCATAGGCCGCGTGGTCATGCTGACCGGCGACCAGCATGGCGCCGCCGAAGCCATTGCCCGCGAGGTCGGCATCGACGAGGTTCATGCCGGGCTGATGCCCGAAGACAAGCTGGAGTTGATCCGGAAGATGAAGGCAGGTGGCGCGCATGTCGCCATGGTCGGCGACGGCATCAACGACGCGCCAGCGCTTGCCGCCGCCGACACCTCGATCGCCATGGGCGCGGCCGGCAGCGACGTCGCCATCGAGACCGCCGACATCGCGCTCCTGAAAGACGATCTCGGCAAGATCCCCGAGGCGATGGCGATCTCGCGCGCGACGCTGGGCAATATGCGCCAGAACCTCATCATCGCGCTGGTGACGGTGGCCGGACTGCTGGCGGGCGTGTTTTCCGGCAATGTCCACATGGCGGGCGGCATGCTGGTCCACCAGCTTTCGGTGCTGATCGTCATCGCCAACGGCATGCGTCTACTGCGCGTGCCGAAGGCCACCGCACCCGGCGGGAGGGCAGCAAAAGCCGCCGCCACCCGGCCGGCGACTGTGGCCGCGCGAGGCTGACGCCTCGCCTCCTGGCAGACCCCGTTCCGATGCGGGGTCTGTTGTTTTTGCAGCGTCAATCCTGTCTCATCGTCCGGAACTATCTGAAAGGATCGATATGGATGCCAGGACCGCCCCGTGGAACGACGTTCTCGACTTCTGGTTTCCCGAAGGCCGCTCGTCAGGGATAGCGGCTGGAACTCATCGCGATCACTGGTCGTGGCGGCTGCATGGCGGCGCAGACGACAAAATCGTCGCGCGCTTCGCCGACCTCACGAGCAGCGCAGCTTCAGGCGATCTCGACGACTGGGCCGGCGACCCCGAAGGCAGGCTGGCGCTCATCATCGTGCTCGACCAGTTCTCGCGCTCGCTCTGGCGCGGCACGCCACGCGCATTCGCGCAAGACCCTGCCGCGCTGTCGCTGGCGATGGAGGGGTTCTCCAACGGCCACTACGCATCGCTGGGCACGCCCTGGTTCAGGATCGTCTACAGTCAGCCCCTTGGCCATTGCGAAGGCCCGGATCACCTTGCGCGCATCGATCTGCTCATCAGGCTTCGCGAAGAGATCGCAGCGGAAGCCCCCGCTTCCCTTCAGCCGATATACCAGTCACTGGTGAAACAGGCCGGTGATGTGCGCAAGGTCATCGCCGCTTTTGGCCGTCACCCGCACCGCAATCAGGTCCTCGGCCGGGAATCGACGCAGGCGGAAGAAGCTTACATCGCCGAAGGGGATTTCCCGCACGACAGGGCGTTTCAGGCGTAACTTCTGGAAACGAAACTCATCACGGGGTGATGCTTTCGCTAGCTGCTCGGGTAGATTACGGTTGCTGCGCACTCATATTCTCTGGAAGGAAAACATCATGGCTGACACTTGGCTTCCCTCACTCAAGACAGCGACCCCGCAGGAGGGGTTCGACCTTGCCACCAAAATGGCGCGGGTCGGCGTCAAGGTGACCCAGCCTTCCGCCGAGATTCGCGACAAGCTGCGCGCGGCCTACGATCAGGATACCGCGCAACTCATCGCTTCCTCGCAGGTGATCGCCATCCATTTCCAGACGGTTGCGGCCGCCAACAATTATTGGCGCGACTGACGCCCTCGCCTACGACTGATGCGAGGGCGTCCGTCGCGCCAGCGTTTCAGTCAAAGTTTCAATCCGCGCAATCGCAGCGCGTTGGCGATGACGCTGACCGACGACAGCGACATGGCGGCGGCCGCGATGATCGGTGACAGAAGGAGGCCGAAAGAAGGGTAAAGCACGCCCGCGGCAATCGGGATGCCGGCGGCATTGTAGATGAAGGCGAAGAACAGGTTCTGGCGGATATTCGCCATCGTCGCCTGCGACAGACGCCGCGCTTTCACGATCCCCATGAGGTCTCCCTTGAGTAAGGTGACGCCGGCGCTTTCGATGGCGACATCGGTGCCCGAGCCCATGGCGATGCCGACATCGGCGGCGGCAAGCGCGGGCGCGTCATTGACGCCGTCGCCCGCCATGGCAACCACACGGCCTTCAGCCTTGAGACGGCTCACCACGGCGCTCTTTGCATCCGGCAGCACGTCGGCCTCGACCTCATCGATGCCCAGTTGACGCGCGACAGCTTCGGCTGTGGTTTTATTGTCGCCGGTCAGCATCACGATGCGGATGCCTTCGCCATGCAGCGCGTTCAGCGCCTCCTGCGTCGTCGCCTTCACCGGATCGGCAATGGCGAAGATGCCACCCGCTTTACCCTCGATGCCGATATAGATCGCCGTGGCGCCATCATGGCGCAAGGCGTCCGCCCGTTCGGCAAGGGCCGACGCATCGACACCATGCTCCTTGAGGAACGCCGCATTGCCGAGCGCGATCGCCTTGCCCTCGACGGTGCCGAGCGCGCCCTTGCCGAGAGGGGAGTCGAAGTCCACCACGGGCGGGACCTCGATGCCCTTCTTCTCCGCCGCCTCCACAATCGCCAATGCCAGCGGATGTTCCGACGCCTTCTCGACGTCAGCGGCAAGCCGCAGGATTTCCGTTTCGTTAAAACCGCCTGCCGCCACGATCGCCGTCACCGACGGCTTGCCCTCGGTGAGCGTGCCGGTCTTGTCGACGACGAGCGTGTCGACCTTCTCCATATGTTCGAGCGCTTCGGCGTTCTTGATCAGGACGCCGGCGCTGGCGCCCTTGCCGACGCCGACCATGATCGACATCGGCGTCGCCAGCCCCAATGCGCAGGGACAGGCGATGATCAGAACCGAAACGGCCACGACCAGCCCATAGGCGAAGCGCGGCTCGGGACCCCAGATGCCCCAGACGATGAAGGCCAGAATCGCGATGACGATGACCAGCGGCACGAACCAGCCCGAGACCTGATCGGCCATGCGCTGGATCGGCGCGCGCGAGCGCTGCGCATCGGCGACCATCTGCACGATGCGCGACAGCATGGTATCGCGGCCGACCTTTTCGGCGCGGATCACCAGCGCCCCGGTCTGATTCAGCGTGCCGCCGATGACCTGATCGCCCACAGTGCGGGTGACAGGCATGGATTCGCCGGTGACCATCGCTTCATCAAGCGAGGAGCGTCCGTCCTCGACGACGCCATCGACCGGCACGGTCTCGCCGGGCCGCACACGCAGCCTGTCGCCGAGGGCAACGTGCTCGACCGGAACGTCTTCCTCCACGCCATCGTCACCGACGCGCCGCGCCGTCTTCGGCGCCAGATCGAGAAGCGCCCTGATCGCGCCCGAGGTCTGCTCACGGGCGCGCAGTTCCAGCACCTGGCCAAGCAGCACCAGAACGGTGATGACCGCCGCCGCCTCGAAATAGACCGCGACCGTGCCATCTTCCGCGCGAAAGGCGGCGGGGAAAATACCCGGCGCAAGGGCGGCGACGATGCTGTAGGCCCAGGCGACGCCCGTGCCCATGGCGATCAGGGTGAACATGTTGAGGCTGCGATTGACCAGCGACGCCCAGGCGCGCTCAAAGAACGGCCATCCGCACCACAAAACCACCGGCGTCGCCAGAACGAGCTGAACCCAGATCGATATCCGCATCGGCACCAGATGATGCAGTGCGGGAATAAGGTGACTGCCCATTTCGAGCACGAAGACCGGAGCGGCGAGGACCAGCCCGATCCAGAAGCGCCGTGTCATGTCGGCGAGTTCCGGGCTGGGGCCGCTGTCGGCGGTCACCATCAACGGCTCCAGCGCCATGCCGCAGATCGGGCAGCTTCCCGGCCCATCCTGCCGGATCTCGGGATGCATCGGACAGGTCCAGATCGCGCCCTCGGGCGCGTCCGGAGCGGGCGTCGCGTCTCCTGCAAGATATCGGGCGGGGTCCGCCTTGAATTTCGCCTTGCAGGAAGCCGAGCAGAAATAGTGAGTGTGACCCTCATGGGTCAGGTGATGTTCCGCCGTCTGCGGATCGACCAGCGCCTTCACGAAGCCCGAGGTTTGCGAGGTCGTCCGCGTCCGCAGCACTGCCTTCATCGGCAGTTTCGCGACGCGCATATCAATTCCACTGGCGTGCGCTTCCGCTTCGCTCATGCCGATGCGGGCAAGCGGCGGGTCGATGAACATGCAATAGGGCATCAGCCGCCCTGTGGTCGTTCTGTCCCCACCATCGAGATTGTCCCGGATAATTCGGAAATCATCGAGCGATGCGTGGGTGAATTGCGGACTTCCCGCGCATTCTCCGATGGCCCATACGTCCCTTGCAGTCGTCTCCAGTCGATCGTTCACCTTGATGGTGCCGCGATCCGTCAGCGCAATGCCTGCCTCTTCAAGCCCTATGCCTTGCGTGTTGGGGGTGCGGCCGGCCGCGACCAGAATGTCCGTGCCCTCGATCGTTCTTGAACCGTCCGGCGTCCGAATGGTGGCGCGCACGCTTTCGCCCGACCGGCCCTCCACCTTCTCGACTTCGGCAGACAAAAGCACCTCTATGCCTTCCGCCTCCAGAATCCGCCGAACTTCTTCGGAAACATCCTCGTCCTCGCGCTTCAGCAGTCGCGGGCCACGGTCCACAATGGTGACGCGACTGCCGAAGCGCTGATAGGCCTGCGCCAGTTCAAGCCCGACATAGCCCCCGCCGAGAACGATCAGGTGGGCCGGCAACCGGTCCAGTTCGAGCGCTTCGATATGGGTGAGCGGCTTGGCTTCGGCCAGACCGGGGACGGGCGGAATGGTTGCATGCGTCCCAAGGTTGAGAAACAGCTTTTCAGCGACGAGCAGCCGCGTCCCGCCATCGTTCAGCGCGATCTCGACCGCGCTTGGCGCGACGAGGCGGGCGTTGCCCATGATGAGTTCCGCGCCCGTCGCCTCGTAGCGTTCCAGATGAAACGTCACGAGGCTTTTGACCATGGCGCGCTTGCGCTCCACAACCGTCTTCATGTCGACCGAGACGGGGCCGGTCGCAACGCCATACTCCCCGGCGTGGGCAACGGCATGGGCGATACCCGCGCTCCAGATCTCGTTCTTGCTTGGCAGGCAGTTGATGTTGGGGCACGAGCCGCCGATCCAGCGCCGCTCGATGACAGCCACCTTCTGGCCGGCTTGCGCCATATGCCAGGCGAGGTATTTGCCGCCTTCGCCACTGCCGATTACGACGGCGTCGTAGCGCTCCGCTTCCGTCATCAACTACGCATCCTTCAGCAACACCGCCCCTATCCAAGCGATGAAAATATGCCACCCGGCCCTCTATGCGGGATCATGTCATACTCTTGCGGGGTCGGACAATTACTGTTGCTATTGCGAGCAGCCCCTTGAAGTAGCCTTACTGCCAGTTTCGGCGCCGTCGCATCATTTCTGGGCCGGGGCCTTAAAATGGGCCATGATCAGGGAGTGTAGTCGGTTTTGCCCTGGCTGTATTGTCCGAAAGGGAACATGCCGACTTGCGAAGGATTGGCCGACTTTCTGTAGGAGAAAATCATGTCTTTGAACGATAAAGTCATATTGGTAACCGGCGCTGGCCAGGGGATCGGACGCGGCATTGCGCTGCGGCTTGCAAAGGAAGGCGCCAACCTCGCGCTGGCCGATGTCAAGGCCGACAAGCTCGACTCCGTTCGCAAGGAAGTCGAAGCGCTCGGACGCAAGGCCACCACCGTTGTTGCCGATGTCAGCAAACGCGACGATGTCTACGCCGCTATCGACCATGCGGAAAAGCAACTCGGCGGGTTCGACGTCATCGTCAACAATGCCGGCATCGCTCAGGTCAAGCCGATCGCCGACGTCACGCCCGAGGACATGGACCTGATCTTCCGCATCAATGTCGACGGCGTGCTCTGGGGTATCCAGGCGGCTGCGAAGAAATTCAAGGATCGCGGACAGAAAGGCAAGATCATCAACGCCTGCTCGATCGCCGGACATGACGGTTTCGCCATGCTTGGCGTCTATTCGGCGACCAAGTTCGCCGTGCGGGCGCTAACGCAAGCCGCCGCCAAGGAATATGCCAGCGCGGGCATCACGGTGAACGCCTATTGCCCCGGCATCGTCGGCACCGACATGTGGGTGGAGATCGATGAGCGTTTTTCCGAGATCACTGGAACGCCGAAGGGCGAAACCTACAAGAAGTATGTCGAAGGCATCGCTTTGGGTCGCGCGCAGACACCGGAGGACGTGGCAGCGTTGGTCGCTTTCCTCGCGGGCGCCGATTCCGACTACATCACAGGACAGTCGATCCTGACCGATGGCGGTATCGTCTACCGATAAGGCCGCCTGCCAAATCGCGAATGTTCAGAAGCGGCCGCACCGGGAAACGGCCTTGTGAGAATTTCTCCCTTCAGCGGAATGGTTCCGTCTGGAAGAGCCGCGTTTTGTCGGAGAGAATTGTCCTCTTGTTCCTGGGCATGGCATCGCCGCCTTCGGCCGCCATTCGCACCACAGGTTCTTGACCGGCATTCGACGCCTACTGAAGAGCGGTCGGTTCCTCATCTACGCGCGTTTCGGGCGGGATTGCCGTCATCCAGTCAAACCCCTGACTGGTATGAAGGCTCTACCGAGCCGGCGTCGGGTTGGCGTCGCAGTGAGGTCGCACTGCGCGCCCGGATCGGGTCGGCGAGCAGCCTGAGGCCGTTCAGCACCACAAGAACCGTGCCGCCCTCATGCCCCACCACCGCGAGCGGCAGCGGCAGGGCGAAGAACAGGCTCGAGGCGACCAGAAGCAGCATCATGCCGATGGCGAAAGTCAGATTCTGACGGATGATCCGGCGGGTGCGGCGCGCCAACCGATGCGCCGCGGCAAGGCGGGCCATGTCCTCCGACAACAGCGCGACATCGGCTGCCTGCAAGGCGACGTCGCTGCCCGCTGCGCCCATGGCGATGCCGACATCGGCCCGCGCCAGCGCGGCGGCGTCGTTCACCCCGTCGCCGACAAAGGCCACCTTTCCATTCTTCGCCAGTTCGCCCACCAACCGGACCTTGTCTTCAGGCAGCAGATCGGCATGGACATCCTTTGCCTCCAGTCCGAGTTCCGCGGCGATCCGCAAGCCGACAGGGCGCCGGTCGCCGGTCATCATGGCGATAGTATCTACCCCAGCCGTCCTGAGCGCAGCCAGTCCGGCGGCCGAGGTCTCGCGCGGACGGTCGGCGACGGTGAGCGCACCATAGACCCGATCTCCCCGCCCCAGCCACACCACGGTCTGGCTACCATCCGTCAGTTTCACAAATTCCGGAGCATCCAGCGATGCGCCCATGCGCGCGGCCATGCGCGGATTGCCGGCCCAGAGCGGGCCCACGGCATCCTCCCCCGTAATCCCCTCACTTGGCACGGTTTCCACATCGCGCACCTCGGCGACGGTTATGCCTTTTTCGTCGATGTGGCGGCGGATCGCATCGGCAATTGGATGTTCGGAATGCGCCTCGAGACCGGCGATCAATGACAGGAACCGCTCTTCGGCCTGTGCTCCCGATTCCGACGCCATCACCTGCGTCACCTCGGCCTTGCCTGTGGTCAGCGTACCGGTCTTGTCGAAGGCGAAGATATCGACCTCGGCCAGCGTCTCCAGCGCCGCGCCGCCCTTGAACAGAACACCGCCGCGCGCGGCCGCCGCCAATGCCGAGAGGATCGCCGCCGGGACCGATATCACTACCGCGCAGGGGCTGGCCGCGACCAGCAGCGTCGCGGCGCGATAAAGCGCATCCTGCATTGTCCAGCCGAGTGCGAGGAATATAATGAGTGCCAGCACCGCGCCGGCCAGCACCGCGATGGTATAGCGCTGGCCGAACCAGGCGCTGAACCGTTCGGAAGGAGCGCGTGCGGCCTGAGCCTCGGTCACCAGTTCGATCATCCGCGCCACGGTGCTTTCCGCGACCGGACGGGTAACGCGGACGAGCAGCACGGCGTTGAGGTTCACCGTGGCCTCGAACACCTTTGCGCCGGGGCCCTTGCCGACCGGCATCGATTCGCCGGTGATCGTCGCCTCATCGAGCGAGCCTTCCCCTTCCGCCACCTCGCCATCGGCCGGCACACGCGCACCGGGGCGCAACACCACCAGGTCGCCGGCCACGAGATCGCCCACCGAAACTTCCGTGACGGTGCCGTCAGGAGCGCGCCTGAGCGCGGTGTCGGGACGCAGCGCCATCAGCGCCTCGACGGCATGGCGCGCCCGGCCCATCGCCCGCTGCTCCAACGTGGTCGAGAGGCTGAACAGCGTCAGCAGCACCGCCCCTTCGAGCGCAGCACCCACCGCGGCGGCGGCAAGGGCGGCCACGATCATCAGAAGATCGATGTCGAGAACCCGCTCGTGCCAGAGCGACGTCAGGGCTCGGACCCCGGTCGGCACACCACCGGCCAGATAGACCAGCACGAGACCGACCGGTCCCCAAAGACCGGGGATCAAAAAGGCATCGACAGTCGCAAGCGCCATCCCGGCAAGTGTGATGCCGGTCAATGCTGTCATAAAGCGGTCGGAAGAAAGGTCGATTTGCAATTTGTGTTCCTGGCTGTGCCGCGACGGCGGCAGTGGCTGGGGAAACCGGGCAGCGGTGCGCCATGCAGGCTGGCGTTACATTGCCGGTCGATCAGGTTCCGTTATTCCTTTTCCATCACAGCATCGAGCTTACCTCCAGGACCGCACCGCCGGCAGCCCCGATCAGCACCACGAGCCAGGGCGGAAATTTCCAGCTCATCAGGGCCACGAAGCAGGTCAGCGCCAGCGCAAAGTCACGGGGCGAACCGACCGAGCTGGTCCAGAGCGGATCGTAGAGCGCGGCGCCCAGAATGCCGACCACCGCGGCATTGGCCCCTGCCATCGGCGCCCGCACGCCGGAGCGTGCGCGCAGCGTGTTCCAGAACGGCAGCGCGCCGACAAGCAGCAGGAAGCCCGGCAGGAAGATCGCAAAAAGGGCAAGCGTCGCGCCGGCGATCCCGTTCGGGCCGGGTTCGAGCAACATGCCGAGATAGGCGGCGAAGGTGAAGAGCGGCCCCGGCACCGCCTGGGCCGCGCCATAGCCGGCCAGGAACGCATCGGGCGTGACCCAGCCCGGGCGAACCACTTCGGCTTCCAGCAAAGGCAAGACCACATGGCCGCCGCCAAATACCAGCGCACCAGCGCGATAGAAGGCGTCGATCACCGCCAGCCCTTGCGCGGGAAACATCGCCGCCGCCAGCGGCAAGCCGAAGATCAGGATGAAGAACAGGGCCAGCGCGATTATTCCCGCCTGCCGCGAGACCGGAAAATGCAGCGCTTCACCCGGCGATCCGGCCGTGTCCCGGCAAAGCCAGAGCCCGGCGAACCCACCGAGCAGGATTGCACCCAACTGGCCCATGGCGCCCCCGATCAGCACCGCAATCAGGACGGCGGCGAGCGCGATGGTCTGGCGGGTGCGGTCGGGGCAAAGCGTGCGCGCCATGCCCCAGACTGCCTGCGCAACGATGGCCACCGCCACCAGTTTGAGCCCGTGCAATACCCCGGTGCCGAGCGGGCCTGAAATCGCCCCCGCTCCGAGCGCGAACAGCATCAGGAGCAGGGCGGAAGGCAAGGTAAAGGCGGCCCAGGCAGCCAGCGCACCCACCGGTCCGGCACGCTGCAAGCCCAGTGCGAAGCCGGCCTGGCTGGATGCTGGTCCCGGAAGGAATTGGCACAGTGCGACCAGATCGGCATAGCCACGATCGTCGATCCAGTCGCGGCGGGCAACGAATTCCTCGCGGAAATAGCCGAGATGCGCGATCGGCCCGCCAAACGAGGTCAGGCCCAGTTTTAGAAAAGCGGCCAGAACCTCGCCCGGTGTTCCGTGTTGTTGGCGCTGAGGCATAACATTCCGCGTGTCATTGGCGGGCATGATGTCTCCGTGATGTTCGCAATGCAGGGCTCGCGAGGCGCCTCGGGCAGGCGCGTGCGATCGTTGCCCCTATATTGGGACAATGGGACAGGCAGGTGACTGCGAAAGCACGCGCCTCGTCATTCCATCGGCATCGCAAGTTGCGTCCACGGGACCGCACCCTGCAGGAGAGATATGGATGAATCATGCCATGCCCGTCCGGAGACCGCTCGCCTGCGGACGGCGGCCCTCCAGAAGATCAGCGTCATCGGCGAGCGCGTCAGCCATGAAATCCATGAAGGCACGGATACGGGCGGTGTTGCGCAGGTCCTCATGGGTCAGCAGCCACAGATCGAGCCGGAAATCTTCCGGAAACATGGCGATCCGGACAAGGTCGGGGGTGCGGTCGGCTACAGCGCAGGGCAACGGCGCAAGACCGATTCCGGACCTCGCCGCGGCAAGGGCGGCCGAGATCGAGTTGGTGCGATAGATCGGCCGCATTTTCGGCAGCCAATCCGCCAACTGATTGCCAATCGCTCCGTGCGACCGACCGAAACCGATCCAGTCGTTGTCGGCAAGATCGTCGTCGATTCCCTGAGCGGCACGGTCTGCCGAGGCATAGGCTCCGAATGCCAGCCGGCCGACGCGCCGGCCGACCAATATTTCCTGCGGCGTGTTGCCGATGCGCAGTGCGACATCGGCCTCGCGTCGGGTCAGGTCCAGGGGGCTGTCCGAAACGATCACCTCCAGTTCGATCCCCGGCTGCGCGGCATGGAAGGCCGCCAGATGCGGCGGCAATAACCCGGTCGCCAGCATATCGATGGCGGTGATGCGGATGAGCCCGCTCAGGCGCTGGTCCTGTCCTATCACCTGACGCGACAGGGCGATAATTTCCTCGTCGATCCGGATGGCGGTCTCCTGCATGGCCTCTCCGGCGCCCGTCAGCGCATAGCCGTCCGGCAACCGCTCGAAGAGCCGGACGCCCAGACGTTCCTCGAAGGCCCCGAGACGGCGAAACACGGTCGAGTGCATTACGCCAAGGCTGCGCGCTGCGCCCGACAGCGTGCCCGCCCGAGCCACAGCGAGAAAGAAGCGCAGATCGTCCCAGTTCTGGTTCTGTGCATCCATGAAGGATCACCCCTTCCAAGCCTGCTCCCATTGCCGGCAGCTTGTCGCCAACTTGCCGGCAACACCGCGCGTTCGCTTTGCCCCGTCAGAAAAGCTTGACCACGATGATTGCTCCACTTAAGTATGTGATTGCTCACTTACTAGGTACTTTATGCGAAAATCCGCGGAATTGCGCAAGGCCGAAATCGTCGCGGCCGTCCTCGATCTGGCCGATCGGATCGGGCCGGATCGGGTGACAACAGGTGCTGCCGCAGCGGCTGTGGGCGTAAGCCAGGCTGCCTTGTTCCGGCATTTCCCAACCAAGGATGCCATGTGGCTTGCGGTGGCGGATCATGTGGCCGGGGAGCTGTCGATAGCGTGGAGGCGGGCCCTGGCTGAGGCCGATGACCCTGTCGATCTGGTCAGGGCGCTGATGGGTGCGCAGTTGGGACAGATCGTGGCGACGCCGACGCTGCCTATGCTCCTGTTCTCCCGCGAACTGAATGTCGGCAATGAGGATCTGCGCGCCGCCTTTCGCGGCCTGTTGATGAAGTTTCAGGCGCTGATTGTCGCTGAACTGGCGCGCGGTCAGGACGCTGGCTTCTTGCGCCGCGAAGTCGCTGCGGAGGATGCCGCCGTTCTGTTGACGTCGCTGGTGCAGGGGATGGCGATCCGCTGGTCGCTCGGGGCGCGCAACTTCTCCCTGATCGAGGAAGGGACCCGACTCCTTGATGTGCAACTGCGGCTTCTGGCCGGGAAAGGAGAGTAGGCCATGCGGCGTCGGTGGTTGTTCGGTGCGGCAGCGGCGGTTCTGGTGCTGGGCGCAGGAGCGCTGTTCTTCACCGAGCGACCGCTCACAGTCAGCGTGGTGCAGCCCGAGCAGGATGTAGTTCTGCGTATTTACGGTCTCGGCTCGGTCGAGGCGCGGATCCTCAGCCGGGTGGGATTCGAGGTCGGAGCTGCCCTGACCGGGCTGGCCGCCGACGTCGGGGACCGGGTAGTCAGAGGGCAGGAACTGGCGATCCTCGATCCAGACGAGCAGGAGGCGCGCACCGCACGCGCACATGCTGCGGTCGAGGCCAATGTCGCCGCCCTCGCCCGCGCCGAGGCAACGGTGGCGCGTGCCAGTACCGTTCTGGCGCAGCGCCAGGCGGCAAATCAGCGTCAGCAGGGATTGGCGCAGCGCGATGTGACCTCGATCCAGCGCGCCGAGGAAGCGCAGCGCGACGAGGATGTGGCCCGTGCCGATCTTGCGGTTGCCGAGGCGGATGTGGCAGTGATCCGTGCTCAGGGCGCGGACGCTGCGGCAGCCCTGCAACAGGAGAATGTCCTTCTCGCCCGTCATCGGCTGAGCGCACCCTATGACGCGGTGATCGTCACGCGGCATGCCGAAGCGGGAACCGTGGTGCGGGCCGGCGATCCGATCTTCACCCTGATCGCTCCCGAAACGGTCTGGATACAGGCCTATGTCGACGAGGAGCGCGCCGGCCAGCTTGCGCTCGGCCAACCCGGCACGATCCGGCTGCGCTCGCAGCCGCAGGCTGAATTCCAGGGCACCATCGCGCGCATCGGTATTGAAAGCGACCGTGTGAACGAGGAACGCCGGATCTGGTTGACCTGCACGGACTGCCCCCAGCCGATGTATCTTGGCGAGCAGGCCGAAGTTCGCATCACGACCGGCAACCGCGACAGCGCGCTGATGGTGCCCGAGGTGGCGATCACCGGTTTCGACGGGCATCGCGGCCGGGTCTGGCTGGTGCGGGACGGACGGCTGGAGCAGGCCGAACTGACCTTCGGCGCGCGCGATGATCGTGGCCGAGTCGAAGTCACGGGCGGTCTGCCGGACGATGCCGCCATCGTCGCCCGGATACCGCAAGGCGCGACCGAGGGGCGGCGGGCGCGGACCAGGACCACGCCATGAACCTTGCTCTCAAGGATA
The DNA here is from genome assembly GCA_019635775.1 of Rhizobiaceae bacterium. Taxonomy (GTDB): domain Bacteria; phylum Pseudomonadota; class Alphaproteobacteria; order Rhizobiales; family Rhizobiaceae; genus Mesorhizobium_K. Next base: position 44,840 of record JAHBYU010000018.1, read on the forward strand.
TACGCCACGGACTGTTCCGCTTCGTCCTCACCTGTTTCGGGCTGGGGCTGTTGATGACGGTCGTACTGTCGATGATCGGCATCTATAACGGCCTTGTCGCCGACGCACTGGCGGTCGTGAAAGCCCCGGCGGCGGATGTCTGGGTGGTCGAGAGCGGCACCAAGGGCCCGTTCGCCGAAGCCTCGAACATCCCGCTGACCACGCGCGATGCGGTGTCGCGCATGCCCGGCGTGGCCGAGGCCGGTGCGATCAACTTTCAGAACATCGAGGCTTCCCATGCCGGCGCTTCGCTTCGGCTCTACGTCATCGGCTATGAGCCGGGACATCCCGGCGGCCCGCAGAGTATCGTCGAAGGGCGCGGCATCGGCACTAGCCATTTCGAACTGGTGGCAGACCGCAAGACCGGTCTTCTGACCGGTGAGACGATCCGTCTCGGGCGCAACCGTTTCACCGTGGTCGGGCTGGTCGAAGGGGCAATGAACGCGGGCGGTGATCCAGCGGTCTATATCACGCTGTCCGACGCGATGGCATTGCAGACCGAGCTTGATCCCGCAGCCCAGCGCGTTCAGGCGGCGCGGGGCGCCGTTTCGGTCAAGTCCGCTTCGGTCGCGGCCGTGATCGCAAGGGTAGCGCCGGGCGCGGATGTCGAATTGCTGACCGCGACCGTGCGGCAGTGGAAACATCTGGCGGCGCTGACCCAAGCCGAGCAGGAGGAGATTCTGGTCTCCTCGGTGGTGGATCTGGCGCGGCGACAGATCGGTTTGTTTCTCGCCATCCTGCTCAGCGTCTCGGCTGTGGTGATCGCGCTCATCATCTACACGATGACGATGGAGAAGCTGAAGCAGATCGCCACGCTGAAGCTGATCGGCGCGCCCGACCGCACCATCATCGGGCTGATCGTGCAGCAGGCGCTGATTCTCGGCGCTTCAGGCTGGGGGATCGGCCTCGTGCTGATCCTGACGGTGAAGGACTATTTCCCGCGCCGGGTGGTGTTAGAACCGTTCAACGTGATGATGCTGGCCGGGATCATCTTCGCCGTCTGCATCGCCGCCTCGGGCCTTGGCGTACGGGCGGCGATGAAGGTCGACCCCGCCACGGCTCTGGGAAGCTGACATGGCGGACGGCGAAATCCTGATCGACGTGAGGGGTGTGGCCAAGCATTTCGGCGAGGGCGAAACCCGCGTCGATGCGCTGCGCGACGTCGACCTTCAAGTCCATGCCGGCGAGGTGATCGCGCTGCTCGGCCCATCGGGTTCGGGCAAGACGACGCTGCTCAACGTCATCGGCTGTATCCTGGCGCCATCGGCGGGCCGGGTGACGCTGGACGGCGAGACGGTGTTCGACGGGCAATGGCTGCGGCGCGACCTGCGGCGACTCAGGCTCGACAAGATCGGCTTCATCTTCCAGACTCATAACCTTTTGCCTTTCCTGACCGCGGAGGAGAACGTCGCCGTGGTCCTCGACCTCGCCGGCTGGTCGGTTGAGAAGGGTCGGGCGCGTGCCGGCGATCTGCTTGGCTATCTCGAAGTCGACCACCGCGCCGCGGCCAAACCGGCACTCCTGTCGGGCGGCGAGGCGCAGCGAGTGGCCATTGCGCGGGCGCTGGCCAACCGGCCCCGCATCATCCTGGCCGACGAACCGACCGCCGCACTCGACAGCAAACGGGCCGGGCTGGTGATGGACCTGTTGCGCAAGCTTGCCGCTGAGCAAGAAGCCTGCATCGTCACCGTCACCCATGACGAGAAGATTTTTGACCGTTTCGACCGCCTGGTCCACCTGCGCGACGGCAGGCTGGCCGACGCCTGAATAAGCAAAGAACACCCGATCATGTTGAACAATCCCCGATGAGCATCCACCACGACAGTTCAGGCACGAGCTTAATCTTGTGCTATGGGCGGCGTTGCCAGCGGCGGCTTCCGCCGGATAGCGAAAGGTGAATCGGCTCGCTAATAATAGGGATACAGTCCATTTCTAAATGGTTGCCGTCTTTCGACAACCAAAGTCGGAACCTGCGGCCGGGCGTCACAACGACTGCCCGATGGTTGGCATCCAGGCGACAGGTTGTATAGTTGCGCATCATGCTGCGTGTCTTCACCTCTTTCCTGATTATGCTCTCGCTGTTTGCGGCACCGGTGCAGGCGCTCGCGAACCAGATCGGCATGCATTCGGAAATGATGGCCGCCGCCATGAACGGCCCATCCGAAGCCGCGCATCATGCCGCGCCGGCACGCAGCGACGACGGATGCCAGACGTCGTTCAAACAATGCGCCATTGCCTGCATCAGTCTGCCTGCGGCCTTGTCGGGCGCGGATGGCGTGAGGCTGATGGCTCGCGTGGATTCGCAGTGGCTGCTCGAACGCGCCCGGCTCGGGGCGGGGCAAAAGCCGGCCCTGCCCGAACACCCTCCCAGACTTCATCTTCTGTAGCCACCGGCAGGCAGTGCGCCTGACGTATCGATATTGGTAAGGCGGGCTTGGAGCATGACCCCGATAAGTCGCAGACTTTTGGGGCATGATCACGCTCCTAGACGACAGCCTGCCCCGCAACAGGATGTGAAACATGACTATGACCCGTCGCGGCTTTCTGGCCGCAGGAACCGCTGCCCTTGCCACAGCGAAATTACCCGCCTTTGCCCAACAACAGCTTCCCGCCCCGATCCGGTTGGCGGCCACCACCCGCGTGCTTGATGTCAACGGGCGCGCAGCCACGGTTTTCGGCCTTGCCGGCCCGACCAGCCAGGGGCTTGTGCTCGATCCCGGCCAGCGCTTCCGGGTTGACCTGACGAATAACCTTCCGGAGCCGACGCTGGTCCACTGGCACGGCCAGATTCCGCCCAACATCCAGGACGGCGTGCCCGATATTCCGAGGCCGATGCTCAAGCCCGGGGAATCCCGATCCTATGATTTCGAGCCGCTGGCCGGCACCTACTGGATGCACAGCCATGTACCCATGCAGGAGATACGCCTGCTTGCCGCACCGCTGATCGTGCGCAGCGCGCAGGATGTCGCCGCCGACCGACAGGAAGTGACGCTGTTCCTGCACGATTTTGCCTTCAAGAGTCCGGAGGAGGTGATGGCGGAGATCAAGCAGGGCCATGGCGGGGGCTCTCATGGCAGCGGTGGCACCCATGATGAACCGGCTAAAGGCGCAGGCCATTCGATGGCTCCGGCGACGGAAACCAAGGAAATGGATCATAGCGCGATGGGGCATGGAACCATGAACCACGACGCCATGGGCGGCGGCATGCAAGGCATGATGCGGAGTATGATGCCGGGCATGATGGGCGATATGACCGGGATGGAGATGGACCTCAACGACTACGACTGGGACGCCTATCTGGCCAACGATCGCACGCTGGCCGATCCCGAAATCGTCAGGGTCGAGCGCGGTGGCCGCGTCCGGCTGCGCGTCATCAACGCCGCCGCCGCGACCGTGTTCTGGATCGATACCGGCAAGGCCGCTGCCCGGCTGATTGCCGTTGATGGCCATGACATCCGGCCTCTTGACGGCAACAGGTTCGGCCTCGCCATGGGCCAGCGGCTGGATCTGGAACTCGATCTACCCGACGAGGCCGGAAGCTGGCCGATCCTTGCCCTGCGTGAAGGCGCCCGCGAACGCACCGGCATCGTTTTGGCCACTGCAGGGGCGCAGATTACGAAGATTCCCGAGCTGGCGGAGCAGGAGGCGCCGGCCTTCGACACCGACCTGTCGCAGGAACTTCTGCTTGAGGCTCTGCACGGCCTGCCCGAGCGCTCGGTCGAGCGCAGCCATATGGTCATGCTGGGGGGCACGATGGATCCTTATGTCTGGACCATCAACGGCGCCGTCTGGGGCCAGCATCGCCCCGTCGTCGCCACAACCGGCGAGCGCGTGCAACTCAGCTTCCACAACATGTCGATGATGGGCCACCCCATGCATCTGCACGGCCATGTCTTTCAGGTCGTCGACATCAACGGCCGCAAGGTCGACGGGGCGCGGCGCGACACGGTCTATGTGCCGCCGATGTCGATGGTGACCGTCTCGCTCGATGCGGGAGAAGCCGCCCGCTGGATGCTGCATTGCCACCACATGCCGCATCTGGAAACCGGCATGATGACCGAATTCCAGGTGACGGCATGAAAAAGGCGGGATTTCTGTTTCTTGCCGTCGCGTTGGTCGCAGCAGGCATCTGGGGTTGGCGCAGCACCGGCGGGGGCGCATCGCCCGCGCAACAGGTCGAACGGATCGCGCTCGGGCGCACGCTCTACGCCGACAATTGCGCGAGCTGCCGTGGCGTCGATCTTGAAGGCCAGCCGGACTGGAAGTCGCCGGGCTCCAACGGCCGCCTGCCGGCGCCGCCGCATGATGCGAGCGGCCACACCTGGCATCATTCCGATGAGCAGTTGTTCGCGATCACCAAGTTCGGAACCGCCGCACTCGTCGGCAATGGCTATGAGAGCGACATGATCGGCTTCGGCGAAAGTCTCGGCGATGACGACATCCGCGCCGTGCTGGACTATATCAAAAGCACCTGGCCGGAGCGTGAGGCCCTGCATCAGCGCAAGGTTTCAGGCCTTTGACGATGCGGGCTGCGGCGACCATTACGTCGCAGCCCACCCGCATGCAGACTGCGGCCTGACTTCGTTCCTGCTACTCCAGCGCCTCGACGCCGATCGGCCCGCAGCCGGCAAGATCGGATATGCTGCATGGTGGCAGTTCGCGTGCGATCATGCGGAGCGCGGTTCGCAAACCCTCTTCCAGGGTCGGATGGTAGAACGGCATCCGGAGAAGATCGTGGACCGTCAGCTTCTGGCCGATCGCCAGGGCGAGGAGATGGCCCATATGCTCGGCTGCCGGTGCGACCATCTCGGCTCCGAGCAGCCGTCCATTCTCACGCGCAGCATAGAGCCGGAGCAGCCCGTAATTTTCCTGCATGGTGCGGGCGCGCCCCTGACGGGCGAAGCTCACTTCGCCCGTCAGGATCGTCCTGGGATTGAGTTCCCCCGCCCTTTGGCCGACCGAGGCGATCTGCGGATCGGAGAATACGACGCTTAACGGGATGCGGCGGGACAGATGGATCGGATTTTCGCTGGTGGCGTTAAGCCCGGCAATGTGGCCGTCGTCGGCTCCTTCATGCAGCAGCGGCCTCTGCCCGTTGGCGTCTCCAGCAAGAAAGATTGTGGTGTCACCGATCCGCATCGTGTTTGAGTCGACCTCCGGCATGCCCTTGTCATCGAGCGGCACGCCGAGAGTATCAAGTCCCAGTCCTTTCAGATTCGGCCGCCGACCGACGGAAGCGATGACCTTGTCGACGACGACATTGCCGCCATCCCATCGCATCTCTATCCCGTCATCGGCTTCTGCAAGCTCGACCTGCGCCCCGAGATGAATAGCGAACTCTTGCGCAAGCAGGTCTTGTGCGACCTGTGCAATCCTCTCGTCCGAAACGCCTGCGATCCGGTCGGCGCCGTCAAAGCCGTAGACCTCGATCCCCAGCCGCGCCAGAGCCTGCGCGATCTCTACGCCGATCGCGCCGAGGCCGACCACCCCGATCCGCCGCGGCAGGTCCTTCTGCTCGAACAGCGTGTCCGAAGTGATGATCCGGTCGCCGAACGCGCGCCACTGTTCCGGCACGATCGGGCTCGATCCCGGCGCCAGCACGATCCGCTTCGCTTCGATGACGTGCTCGCCGGCGATCAGCCGGTTTGGGCCGTCGAGGCGCGCATGGGCCGCGATGTTGCGCGAGCCCAGATCCTCCGTCGCTTTCAAAACGCCGGAAACGAAGTGGTCGCGCAGCACCCGCACACGATGCAAGACCGCGGGAATGTCGGCCACGAGCGCTTCGCCGCCACGGATTCCGAACTCGTCGAGCCGGGTTCGTGCATGAAAGGCGTTGGCCGCGGCGATGAGCGCTTTGGATGGCATGCACCCGACGCGGGCGCAGGTCGTGCCGTAGGACCCGGCATTGATCAGAACGAAATCGTCCGTCCGCTTGCGAATCTCGCGCAACGCGGCAAGCCCGGCGGTGCCCGCACCGACGATAGCGACGTCTACCCGTTCGATGTTGCTCATGGCAGTATCCGACCTCCTGTCTCGACGCTTCCTGTTACGCTCGCAATTCATCCACCTTACCGAAGCGGCGGGGCTTGCCTTTTGCCGTCAGGAGGCCGTCGCTTTCGGCCAGTCCCTCAATGATCGGACAGTCGGGCCGATCATCGCCATGACAACGTTTGGCGAGATTTTCCAGCGTTGCGATCATGGCGGCGATCTCGGCCTGCTTCTGCTTCAGCGCGTCGACATGACCGAGCGCCAGCGCCTTCACGTCGGCGCTTGCTCGTTCGCGATCGCTCCACAGAGCGAGGAGTTCACCGATCTGCTCGACCGTGAAGCCGACATCGCGCGCCCCGCGAATGAAACGCAGACGGTGGACGTCGGCATAGTCATAATCGCGATAGCCGCTGTCGCGCCGCGCCGCCTTCGGGATCAGGCCGGTCTGTTCATAATAGCGGATCATCTTGGAACTGACCCCCGACGCCTGGGATGCTTCACCAATATTCATCCGTCTTGTCCTTTCTCCGCATTATCCGCACTCAAGCCGAGAGCCGCCGCGATCTTCGGCCGCTGGCTTGTAAACGTGCCGTAGAAGAATTCGTCGGCCACGAAGGTAATGGGTGCGACACGCACCCCGGTCCTCGCCCTGACTTCCTCCATGATCGTCACGTCGGTCAGGTCACGTTCATCATATGGGATACCTGACACCTCCAGCCAACGCTTGAGCGCATGGCAGTCGGGACAGGTCGGTGTGGTATAGATGACGACAGTCTTGTCCATGCGGTGATCCTCGATCCTTGATAGGTGGAGCCGGGGCGATTTTCTCGCCCCGGCTTTTGCATGTTTGGGTCTTATGCAGCAGCAAGCCGCGCTTGTGTCCCGATTCCGGCATCGGCGGTTTCCATTTCAGCCGCGAGCACGGGTCGGAAAGCTTTGAGCCGCAGCGCGTTGGACAGAACGAAGACACTCGACAGCGCCATCGCGCCAGCCGCCAGCACCGGCGAGAGCAAGGTGCCCCAGACCGGATAGAGCACGCCGGCAGCGACCGGGATCAGGGCGGCGTTGTAGGCGAAGGCCCAGAACAGGTTCTGCTTGATGTTGCGGATCGTGGCCTTCGACAGCGCGATCGCGTTGACCACGCCGCGCAGGTCACCCGACATCAACACTACGTCGGCCGATTCGATGGCGATGTCGGTTCCCGTGCCGATCGCGAGGCCCACATCGGCTTCCGCCAGCGCCGGCGCGTCATTGATGCCGTCGCCGACGAACGCGACCTTGCGGTCGCCCGAGCGAAGCGCGTGGATCGCTGTCACCTTGCCGTCCGGCAGCACTTCGGGAACCACCTCGTCGATGCCGAGCTGACGCGCGACGGCTTGCGCCGTGGCGCGGTTGTCGCCGGTTATCATCGCGACCTTGAGTCCCAGATCATGCAATGCGCGGATTGCCTCCGGCGTTGTCTCCTTGATCGGGTCGGCGACGGCAATCACCGCCGCGAGCCTGCCGTCGATAGCGGCATAGAGCGGCGATTTGCCTTCGCCGCCGAGTCGGGCGGCCTCGCCCGCGAATGCGGTCACGTCATGGCCTAGCTGCGTCATATAGCGATCGGCGCCGACCGCGACGTGGCGACCGCCGACAGTAGCGGCAACCCCATAGCCCGGTACCGCGTCGAAGTCCTCGGGCGTGCCGATCTGCAAGCCGCGTTCTTCCGCCGCCGCGATGATGGCGGTGGCGATGGGATGCTCGGACTTTGCTTCCACGGCCGCCACAAGCGCCAGCACCTCGTCGTGCTCGAACCCGGCGGATGGGGTGAGGTCGGTCAGTTCCGGCCTTCCCTTGGTCAGCGTGCCGGTCTTGTCGAGTGCAACAACAGTGACGTCGCGCAGTGACTGCAACGCTTCGCCCTTGCGGAACAGCACACCGAGCTCAGCGGCGCGGCCCGTACCGACCATGATCGAGGTCGGCGTCGCCAGCCCCATTGCACAAGGGCAGGCAATGATCAGCACGGCGACCGCATTGACCAGCGCGAAGGTGAGCGCGGGCGACGGGCCGAAGACCAGCCAGATGAGGAAGGTGGCTGCTGCAACCGCCATCACGGCGGGCACGAACCATGCCGTCACCTTGTCGACCAGCGCCTGGATCGGCAGCTTCGCCCCTTGCGCCTCTTCAACCATGCGGATGATTTGCGCGAGCATGGTATCCGCGCCGACCTTGGTCGCCCGGAACGAGAAGGCGCCGGTCTTGTTGATCGTGCCGCCCACGACTTCCGCCCCGGCCTGCTTGGCAACCGGCACCGGCTCGCCGGTAATCATCGATTCATCGACGTAAGAACTGCCCTCGACCACCTCGCCATCGACGGGCACCCTGTCGCCGGGACGAACCTGAACGATATCATTGGTGAGAACCTCAGACAGCGGAATTTCGACCGTCTGACCGTCACGCTCCACGCGCGCGGTCTTCGGCTGCAGCCCGACCAGCCGCTTGATCGCCTCGGAGGTACGGCCCTTGGCCTTCGCTTCGAGATAACGGCCAAGCAGGATCAAGGTGACGATGACCGCCGCGGCCTCGTAATAGACATTGGCCGTGCCTGCGGGCAGCACCTGCGGCGCAAAGGTCGCGACCACCGAATAGCCCCAGGCGGCGGCCGTGCCGACCATCACCAGCGAGTTCATGTCCGGCGTGCCGCGCAGCATCGCCGGCACGCCCCGCTTGAAGAAAATTCGTCCCGGTCCAAACAGCACGGCTGTGGTCAGCACGAACTGGATCAGCCAGCTCGTCTGCATTCCGATCGTGTTCATCACAATGTCATTGATCGCCGGCACGAGGTGCGAGCCCATCTCGATGACGAAGACAGGCAGCGTCAGCACCGCTGCGACGAGAAGCGAGCGGCGAAGGCCGTTCATCTCACGCTCGCGGGCCTCCCGTTCGCGCTCGGTTGCTGCGTCGTCGCCGCCGATCCGATGCGGCTCGTAACCGGCGCCGCGGATCGCGGCCTCCAGATCCTCAAGCGATGCGACACCGGCAAGATAGCGCACGCTGACCCGTTCGGTCGCAAGATTGACCGTGGCGGCATTGACACCCGGCACAGCGTTCACGGCCTTTTCGACATGGGCGACGCAGGACGCACAGGTCATTCCCGCTACACCGAATTCGGCCGTTATTTCAGGCACGCCATAGCCCGCGCCTTCGACGGCGCGGACGACAGCGGCCGCATCGGGCTTGCCCGTGAAAGCGACATCGGCGCGTTCGGTCGCCAGATTGACGCTCACCTTTGCCACATCCGGAAGTTTGGCGACCGCCTTTTCCACATGGGAAACACAGGACGCGCAGGTCATCCCTTCAATCGGGATGCTGAGCGTGGAGCCGTCACCGGCCCCGTGCTGCAATGGAACGACATTGGTCATGGCAGTCTTCCTTCTCAAATCCATTGCACCCCAGATAAGGCTTCCAACAATGGGAAGGTCAATGCTTGCGAACAAGATCTTTTTTTCTGGCGGCCACGCTTGACCTTGCCATCGTGGCAACGTCCATATCAGGCAGCGGACACACCATTGAGGAGAGTTCGCATGTTCCAGTTCACCATCCCCGGCATGACCTGCGGCGGCTGCGCCCGCCGGGTCACCAATGCGATCCTGAGCGTCGATCCGCAGGCGCAAATCGTCACCGATCCACCGTCGCGCGACGTGAAGGTCATCTCAAAGGCAAACGAGCAGGCGCTGCTCGCCGCGCTCGGCGAAGCCGGCTATCCAGCGGAGCAGCCAGCGGCCGCATGATCAGACTGGCCGCGTCTCTCACGAGGCGTGGCCGAAGCGCTGGCGGTATTCGCCCGGTGTCAATCCGATGAACCGGGCGAATATCTTGCGGAAGGCCCCCGGATCGGCATAGCCCGTCTCCCAGGCGATCTGCTCGACCGTGAGCGCGCTGAACTGGAGCAGCTCACAGGCCTTACCGACGCGCAGCCGCTGCCCGTATTCCGACGTCGTCATGCCGGTCGCCTTGCGGAAACGGCGCAGGAAGGTGCGCCGTTCGAGACCTGCTTTCGTCGCCAGCGTTTCCAGAGTGATGTCCTTTGCCCCGGTGTCCTGTAACCAGCGCTGAACCTCCAGAACGGCGGCGTCGCCGTGACCCGTCCGCGGCGAGAAGATGCTGTAATAGCGTTGCTCGCGCCCCGGCGGGTCCACCAGCAGGAACTTTGCTGCCTGGGTCATCACCTCCGCACCGCGCAGGCGTTCCACCAGCCGCAGGCACAGATCGGTCCACGACATCACCCCACCTGCCGTCAGGATCTGGCCACCATCGATCAACAGCCGGTCCACATCGACCGGCACGCGCGGAAAGCGGTCTCGGAACTGGTCTTCGAGAATCCAGTGCGTCGTCGATGGCCTTCCGTCGAGAAGGCCGGTCTCCGCCAAAAGGAACGCTCCGGCGCAGACCGAGGCGAGAATTGTGTCGGCGGCATGGCGCTCGCGCAGCCAGGCGAGATAGGGCGCGGCAACTTCGGCCGTCGCCGGAGAACCGAGGCTGGGCGGCAGGATCAGGACATCCGGTCCGATGCCCATGGACGTACCACTATTGTAGACCCGCTGCGGCGGGCTGCCTTCCTTCTCGATACGCCAATGACTGACGGCGATCCGGGTCGGCCCGGAGGTCGCGTGCGGGGCCGGGAACCGGTTGGAAACGACGAAGAGATCGGTCATCGCAAGGATCGCCGACATCTGCGCGCCCGGATAGAGCAGCAACCCGACCTCTGTCTCCTGTTCCGCAGCCATTTGTCACTATTGCCCATGATTATGTCGATATCGCCAATGGGCATAGGCCGGGGCGGCCCCTATTGTCCAGTCATCGCAATCTGATCAGTAAAGAGAAAGGACAAGTCATGAGCAAACGCGCCATCGTCGTCGTCGATCTCCAGAACGACTATTTTGCCGGCGGGAAGTACGAACTTGTCGGCATCGACAAGGCCGCCGAAAACGCAGCCCGTGTAATCGAGGCGGCCCGCGCGAAGGGCGATCGCGTCATCCACGTCCAGCACATCTTCCCCAGCCAGGACGCGCCGTTCTTCACGCCCGATTCAGAAGGCATCGAGATCAATCCGGTCGTCGCTCCGCGCGAGGACGAAACGGTCGTGGTCAAGAATTACCCGAATTCATTCCTCAAGACCGAACTGAAAGAGATCCTGGACGCCAACGGGATCGAGGATGTCGTGGTCGTCGGTGCGATGAGCCATATGTGCATCGACGCGACCACCCGAGCCGCCAGCGATTTCGGCTACAAGACGACTGTCGTTCAGGACGCCTGCGCGACGCGCGATCTGGAACATGAGGGGGTCACCGTGCCGGCTGCTTCCGTCCATGCCGCCATGATGTCGGCACTTGGCTTCGCCTATGCGACAATCACGGATACCGAGGCTTACGTCGCGCAGTAGCTGTACGCCAATGCCTGATGACGGCCACAGCCGTCATCAGGTCCTCTGGTCCGGTGATTTCCGTATTCAGCGGACCCAGAGCGAAATCCATCTGCCGGGGCACGAATACTGCTCCTAGCGGATGGCGCATCTGTTTGCGGCAGCATCAGCCTATCCGGAGAAGACAACATGTCCCCAGAGATCATCGGTACGCGCGTCGGCACAGCGCCGGTTCCCGTCTCCATCCTCGACTTCGCCATGGCCGGGCAAGGTCTTTCTGGTCTGCTCGGAGAAGCCGGGAGAAGAATCATGAGCCGTCATCTGAAGGATTCCAACATGCCTGACATACTTCATCGTGAGACGGCGCTGCGGCCCTATTGGCTCGTCCGGCCTGTGCGGGGATGCGGCGCCATGACATCCGCCATCGTCAGCAACGACGCGCCCCGAACGGTCTCGCACTGGTTCTGGTGATCGGGGCGGGCATCGTGTCCGGGTTCCAGGTCGTCAAACCCCACGACATTCTTGATTCGAGGGCTGCCATCCTCACGGAGGCGGTTGTGACGTTACGGACGCTTTCCCCATCGCGCGAGCCATGCTCAGCAGTCGGCGGCAGGCCGGGTTGTCGTTTTGATCTGACCAGACCATGCTGAACGGCAACACTTCATCCGCCAGTTGCCGGAATGCGATCCCCGGAAACTGCCCGACGGTGGTGGCCTCGCTCGTCAACGTAAGCCCCCAACCGACGCCTACCAGCGACAAGATATTGTCGCGGCCGACCTGGTGGCATTGAATGTCAGGGTGATGACCGAGACCGGCAAGGTGAGCAACCAAATAGTCGTGGATCTCCTGGCCCGGTGCGACATCGCTCACGATGAAGCGTTCACCTGTCAGATCAGGCCAGCCAAGTTCGGCCTTGGTTGCCAGCGGATGGTCGGCAGGCAGCACCACAAAGACCCGCTCGCACCAGAGGTGCTCGGTTTCGCAACCTTCCCACCGAGCAGTTCCGGTAATGAAGGCGATATCCAGGTCCAGCTTCCGGACAGCCGCGACATGCTCGGCCGGATTTCCGTCCATGAGGTCGATCTGAACAGTCGGATGGCGTTGCCCGAACGTCCGTAGGAGGTCAAAGAGAAATCCCGACGCCAGCGATGAGAATATCCCGACCTTGAGAAGTCCCAGGTCGGCCCGGCCAATCGCAGCAACCTTGGTCACACCGATGTCGATCTGCCGAAGAGCATGCCGGGCACTGCGCAGAAATTCCTGCCCCGCGACGGTCAATCGCACCCCGCCGGAGTGTCGTAGAAAAAGCGAAGCTCCCAATTCATCCTCAAGGTCGCGGATCTGGCGGCTGACCGACGATTCATTGATGGCGAGCGCAACTGCTGCCTTGCGGAAACTCCCGTGGTCGGCTGCCGCGAGGAAATGGCGCAGCTGGCGCAACCGGATCGTACTCTTGCTGGCATTGCCCTCGACAATTTTCGCGAGGGGGGTGCTACCAGGTGAGGCGTCCCTGTTCCGGTGCGCAGGCATGACGCATCATCCCGAACCGCAGTCGGCTTCTGGTCGGCGTTGGGTCGAGACCTGCCGAGGAAGGCGACGGCGCGAGCCACGAGAGAGGCGCGCGCCATGTTGCCCAGATTCGTACGCGACCATCTCCCCTCCTCTCCGCTTCAAACTGAATGTCGTTCAGTTCCTGGAATGGTGCTGCTTGACATCGGCTCCGTCAACGAAAAAAAATAAACCGCATTCAGTTTTCACGCACAGTTGCAACAAGGATCCCGATGGCTCGGCCCAGGAAGGAGCAGGAACTTGATATTGCTCGCCGCGCGGTCGAGGAAACGATCCGCCTGTTGGCACAGCAGGGCGACTTCGATGTTCCACTGACGGCGGTGGCACAAGCCGTGGGATGCACGGCACCGGCCCTTTACGGCCATTTCCGCAACAAGAATGCTTTGCTGCACACGGTGCGCGACGCAGGCTTCGGACGGCTCTACAATGAGAAGTTCGCGGTTTTCGAACAGATGCGAGGCGATCCGCTCGGCTACCTGCGCGATGGGAGCTATGCCTACGCGCGCTTCGCCCTGGAGAGCCCCACTCTATACCGGCTGATGTTCTCGCCACCACCGAAGCTCGGGGTGAGCGATGACCCTTGGTCAAGCGAAGCGGGCCGCCAGATCTTGAGTCTGCTGCTGACCGGCCTTCGCTCCTCTCAGGAACATGGCTATTTGCCGGGCGCTGACCTGCAACGTTACGGCTTCATGTTCTGGTCAACGGTCCATGGTGCGGTCAGTCTGAACCTTCAGAACCGCCTGCTGGACCACGCCGCGAAGTGGGACTCGACGCAGAGCGTGATAGATGCGCTCATGGAAATGATCGTGGCGACCGGCCCGGCCAAGTGCCCCAACAATTCATGAACGGGCCTTGCGCGCCCTGGCGAAGCCACGATCCGTGGCGATGAACCGCTCCAACATCGGCACGATCAGCCTGACGGGATCAGCGACAGGCTGGCCGGTCTCACCGGCCAGCACCTCGGCATAGGCGGTCAGATCGCGGTGGAGCGGCGCGGGCAGCTCTAGCGTGACCTTCACGGGCTTGTCGTCGGGCAGCGGACCGAGTTTCAGCTTGGTCATGGTCAACCTCCTGTCGGCTCGAACACAAGGTCGCGGGTGACGATGATCCTGACCGGGAAACCGGGCCTGATGGTCAGCGTGGGCGCGACCTGCAACTGGCGCTGGACAATCTGCTGGCCTGCCTGATTGACGGTATCCTGCGCCCCGTCGCGGATGGCACGGATCAGCCGGTCCTCGTCGCTCGTCGCCAGCTCCGTGCCGACGGCTAGCAGCGTGGACAGCCCTGCGGCTTTCATCAGATCCCACCAGTGGTAATCAACGCCATCCTCAAGCCCGGCGTAGCCGCTGGCGTCCGCGCCCGGCAGGCGCTCCAGAACGATGGAACGGCCGCCCGGCAGGATCAGGCGGTTCCACACCAGCAACACGCGGCGCTGGCCGAAGGTCACGCCGTCATCGTATTGGCCGATGATGCGCGTTCCCTGCGGGATCAGGAGCAGGCTGCCGGTCGGGCTGTCATAGACGTTCTCCGTCACTTGCGCGGTGATCTGGCCGGGCAGGTCCGAACGGATGCCGGTGATGAGCGCGGCCGGGATCACGGCCCCGGCCTGAAGGATATAGGGCGATGCCGGCGGCGCGACGCGATCCGGCGCAACGGTCTGCCGATCCACTGGGCCGTTGAGGAAATCCGTATGGCGGTTCTGTCCGTCCGGCTGCCCGCCGAGGCCGAGGCCAGCAAGGCCGGACATGGACGTTCCCGACGGGGTTGCCGTGCGCGGGCCGGCCTGGAAGAACACACCGCTCAAGCGTGCGGCTTCTTCCTCGGCGAGACGGCGTTGTTCTTCGGGATCGACGGTCGATGTCGCGATGGTTGACGGCACGACCGGCTGTCCGCGGTTCTGCGCCTCGAGGATCGGACGGCCGAGGTCTCCCGGCAACGCCGGTCCCAAGACCGGGCCGGTATAGTCGCGCGGCAAGCCGGCAAGCCCATCTGCCGTGGGCCGGTTCTCGGTCGAATAGAGTTCTTCGCTTGCCGGTCCTGCATCGCGGGTCTGGAGGGCGTAAATCAGTGCGCCCCCGATGCCGAGAAGCGCGACGGCTCCCACGCCCGCCAGCATCTTGCGCGACAGGCGGGTGACGCGGGGCGGCTCGGCGCGCAACCGCATGGGAGCCGTGGTGTCGGTGCCGCTCATGAGGGTGATCCTCCCGTGGTCGCTCCGGCTGGTTGGGCTGCGGCCTCCGTCTGCTCGACGCGGACGATTCTGACGACCTGCTGGCGGTCGCCAGAGCCAAGGCGCAATTCGGCCGCACCAAACAGCCTGTCCACAATCAGGATGTTCTGATGAATGCGGCTGTTGACGATCTGCGGTTCACCGTCCGACCCAAGGACGAACAGGGGCGGCATCTCGCCCTGAATGATGCCGCGCGGGAAAACGACATAGACACGCCTGCCGTCGTCGAAGACGGAAACCGGCCGCCATGGCGGACTGCTGCCCTGCAACTGCAAGCCGTAACGATAGTTGCGCGCGGCCTCGGCCGGGATGACGGGGGCCGACGGCGCGGTCGCGCGGCTGCCCGGCGGTGGTGCGGGATAGGCCCAGGCGACGGCGGGCATGTAGAGTGCTTCTCGTGCGCGCAGCTCGATCATGTAGATCCGGCGGTCGGTGGTTATGACGAGGTTGGTCGCGATGTCCGGCCGAGTCGGCTTCACCAGCACATGCACCCGGCGGGTCGGGCCGCTGCCGCTCTCGGTGTCACCGATGATCCAGCGGGCAGTATCACCGGCGGCAATCGGTCCCGCGCCGGTCAGGCTCTCGCCCGGCTCCAGCGCAATGGTCGTGATCTGCCCGACGGCGGCATAGACTTGATAAAGCGCGCCTTCGCTCCACGGATAGATCTGGATGGCATTGTAGTAGCCTTCCCGGCGCGGCTCGACGCGGGCCGCGGCATTGGCGTTCTCGACGCGGGCCGTGGCCGTGCCGGCAGCCTCGCCGCCCCGCGCCACAGTCCAGGCGGGCGGGACATGCAGCGGCCGGGGCGTTGTGTCGGTCGCAGCCGCCTGCACGGTCGGCAAGGGCGGCACATCGGCATCGTAGCTGAACTGCGGCGTCCGATTGGTCGCGCAGCCGGCCAGCATGGTGGCGGAAAGCAGCAAAGCCGCACAGGGTTTACGGAAAACCGGAAAGGCGGGGTTACTCAGAGACGTGCGGATCATTGGCTCATCTCCCGCGACCAGTTGATCGCGTTGACGTAGATTCCCAGGGGATTGGCGCGCAGCCGCTCGGCGTCCCGCGGGGACTGGATCACGATGGTCAGGATCGCGGTCCATCGCTCGGTGGTGGAGAGCTGGCCGTTCTCGTAGTGGCGTTCGGTCCAGGCTACGCGGAAACTGTCCGGGGACGCCCGGATGATGCTCGACACCTCGACGGCGACCTGCTGTCGACCGACGCGCGTGAACGGATCGTTGGAGCGGGCGTAGTCGTTCAGCGCCGCCGCGCCCCGGTCGGTGGTGAACTCGTAGGCTCTGAGCCAGTTCTGACGGACGACGATGGCGTCGGCCGGGAGCGAGCGCACCTGTTCGATGAAACGGCCGAGGTGGAACGCGATCTGCGGATCGGTCGGTCGATAATCGGCCGCTGCCGGCGCGAGGGCCTGCGCATGGCCGAGATTGTCCACCTGAACCACCCAGGGCACGACGGTTCCGCGCGCCGATTGCCAGACGAGAGCCCCGGCGAAACCTGCCGCGAGGATCAGGGAGCTGAAGGCCATGTAGCGCCAGTTTCGTGCCTGGACGCGGGCAGAGCCGATACGTTCGTCCCAGACCTGCGCGGCGCGCTGATAGGGCGTCTCGGGTTCCGGCACCTTGCCGTAGTGGGTCGTCGGTCGTTTGAAGATGTTCGTGTGCGGTCGCTTTCGGAAAGGCTGACGGAGGAGCCGCCACCGTGGCTGTCACCGGACCGGACGGCATGGGCGGCAGCGGTGACGCCATGGCTCATGGCCCGACTGCGGCGCATCTGCTGCGCCCAGGCCGGCGGACCATCGGCGGCTGAGGGTGATGACGGCTCGGGCAAAGGGCCGCCCCCGACCGTGCCCATGGAGGAGCTGCCGCCGGACGCCGCGAACCCGGCTTTTGCGCCATCGGAGTAGCTGGATCTCACACTGTCGGCGGCGCGGGAGGCTGCTCGTTTCAAAGGCGAGATGGCAGCCGAGCCTGCGGCCCGCGCCACACCGCCAAGCCCGGAGGCGACCCCGGCCGCACCGGAGTCGCCCATAGAGCCGAGGGTATAGGCTGACGAGGCTGCACCTGCGGCCGAGGCGCCACCGCGCGCAAGCGCAGCACCGCCCGAGAGTGCGGCACCGCCGCCCCGCGCGGCGAGCATGGTCGCGCCACTGGCAGCGATTGCGGCGCCGCCGACAGCCAGGCCGGTCCCAACAGCGGCACCAGCGCTGAGTTGCGGGCCGCCAGAGACGAGGCCGGTGGCGATGCCGGGGCCGAATATACCGAGACCCAGCAACGACAAAGCCGCCAGCACAATCGCCATCGCGTCGTCGATGGTCGGCGTCGCACCACCGAACCCGGCGGTAAACTGGCCGAAGAGCGTCGAGCCGATCCCGATGATGACGGCGAGAACCAGCACCTTGATGCCGCTCGAGACGACATTGCCCAGCACGCGCTCGGCCATGAAGGCGGTCTTGCCGAACAGGCCGAACGGGATCAGCACGAAGCCCGCAAGCGTCGTCAGCTTGAATTCGATCAGGGTGACGAAGAGCTGGATGGCGAGGATGAAGAAGGCGAGGATGACCAGCGCCCAGGCGAAGAACAGGCAGAGGATCTGCACCAGGTTCTCGAAGACGGCGATCCAGCCCATAAGATCGGAGATGGATTCGAGAAGTGGCCGCCCAGCATCGAGGCCGATCTGGGCGACACGACCGGGGCGCAGAAGGTCGGCGGTGGAAAAGCCGGTGCCCGAGGCCATGAGGCCGAGGCCGGCGAAACTCTCGAAAACGATCCGGGCAAGGTTGTTCCAATTGGAAATGATATAGGCAAACGCCCCGATGAAGATGGTCTTCTTGACTAGGCGCGCGATGATGTCGTCGTCAGCACCCCAGGCCCAGAACAGGGCGGCGAGCGTGACATCGATGACGATGAGCGTCGTGGCGATGAACGCCACCTCGCCACCCAACAAGCCGAAGCCGGAGTCGATATAGCTGGTGAAGGTGCCAAGAAAATTGTCGATGACCCCCGTTCCGCCCATGACTATCGCCCCCCATCCGGGCGAGGCGTCGACTGCGCGGGTGCCCGGCCAAGAAAGCGGTCGCGGCTCTCGGCCCAGATACCGAGGCACTCGGCATCATTGGCTGCCGCTTCGCCCATCTCCTGACAGCGACGCTGCCCTTCGCGCAGGGGATCGACCTGTCGCGTAAGTGAAGGAGCGGAAGATGCTGGCGCGGGGGCTTCCTCGCGGATCATCTCGATGATCGCCGCGGTGATCGCGACGGCGACGAACACGATGGCGGCAATCCGGGCCAGCACCTTCCCTTCCATGATCTGCCCTCCCCGGCTCAGTTGAACATCTGCGCGTTGCCGGGCTGGTAGCCCGAACCCGGGGTGAGGAACCGCTCGCGCTGGATGCGGCCCTGCTCGGCGGCGGTCGCGCGTTCGGCCTCCATGAGGGCCTCGGCCCGGCCATTGGCCGATATGACCGCGATCAGGTCGGAAAGCTGCTGCGACTGGAGGGCGAGAAGCTGGTTGCCGGCCTGGGTGGCCTGAAGCGCGCCGGTCGCGCCCTGGCTTTCGCCAACGAGCGCGGACATCTCGGCCCGGTTGCTGTCGATGTTGCCGACAACGCCGGCCTGCACCCGCATGGCATCCTGGAGGCCCCCGACGGTATTCTCCCAGCGGGACCGGGCATCGGCGATGAGCTGCTGGTCGGTCGCGGTCAGGGACAGATTGCCGTAGTCCTGCTGGAACATCTGGTCGATGTTCTGCACGTCGAAGGCGATGTTCTGGGCCTGACCGAGAAGCTGCTGAGTGCGCTGGACGTTCTGCTGAAGCTGCTGGAGCGACGAATACGGCAGGCTCGCGAGATTGCGGGCCTGGTTGATCAGCATCTGCGCCTCGTTCTGAAGCGAGGTGATCTGGTTGTTGATCTGCTCCAGCGTGCGGGCAGCGGTCAGCAGGTTCTCTGCGTGATTGGTCGGATCATAGACGATTCGGCCGAACCCGCCGAAGAAGGCATGGGCAGGTGTCGTGAACACCGGCGCCAGAGCCAGCGGCGCAGCGAGCGCAAGGGTGAGTGCCGAGACACTGGCCATGCGCGTGATCCGAGGCATTTTGCACGTCATGGGATGATCTCCTCTTCTTCCAGGGTGAGTTCGATGTCGCCGCCATCAGGAACCGCGAGCGGCAAGGTCTCGCTTTCGGTCGCGAGATTGGTGAGGTCCGGGATCAGGTCGGCGGCCCATTCGACATCGCGCGCCCGTAACCACGCGGCGAGGAAACCATCGCGGCCATGCTCAGCAAGGATTTCGCTGATCAGCGCCTGATCGGATTTGGCGGATGCGGCGCACAGCGCGAGGCCGACCTCAGACAAGCCAAGCTCGAACAGCCGGTTGCCGCGCCGCGACTGGCAGTAATAGTCCCGCTTGGGCGTAGCCCGTGCGAGGATTTCGATCTGCCGGTCGTTGAGTCCGAAGCGGCGATAGATGGCCGTGATCTGCGGCTCGATGGCGCGCTCATTCGGCAGGAGGAGCCGTGTCGGGCAGCTCTCTATGATTGCGGGCGCGATGGAGGAATTATCGATGTCTGACAGCGACTGCGTGGCGAAGATGACACTGGCGTTCTTTTTACGAAGGGTCTTGAGCCATTCCCTGAGTTGATCCGCGAACCCTTCGTCATCGAGTGCCAGCCAGCCCTCGTCGATGATCAGCAGCGTCGGGCGGCCATCGAGGCGGTCGCCGATGCGGTGGAACAGGTAAGACAGGACCGCGGGCGCCGCGCCGGTGCCGACCAAGCCCTCGATCTCGAACGCCTGCACGTCGGCCGCGCCGAGATGTTCGGCCTCCGCATCGAGCAGCCGGCCATTGGGGCCGCCGACGCAATAGGAGCGCAGCGCCTGTTTCAGGTCATTGGATTGCAGCAGCACGGCGAGGCCGGTGATGGTGCGTTCCCCGACCGGGGCAGAGGCAAGCGAGGTCAGCGCCGTCCAGAGATGTTCCTTCACTTCGGGCGTAATCTGGATGTTCTCACGCATCAGGATCGCCACGATCCAGTCGGCGGCCCAGGCCCGTTCGGATGTTTCGTGGATGCGGGCCAGCGGTTGCAGAGAAACGGATGTCTCGGAAGCGTCGGTCAGTTCGCCGCCGAGATCGTGCCAGTCACCCTGCATAGCGAGTGCGGAGGCACGGATGGAGCCGCCGAAATCGAAGGCAAAGACCTGTGAGCGCGCGTAGCGGCGGAACTGCAAGGCCATCAGCGCCAGCAGCACCGACTTGCCGGCGCCGGTCGGCCCGACGACGAGGGTATGGCCCACGTCACCGACATGAAGGGAGAGCCGGAACGGGGTCGATCCTTCGGTCCTGCCGTATAGCAGCGGGGGTGCGCCGAAGTGATCGTCCCGTTCCGGCCCCGCCCACACGGCGCTTGAGGGGACCATGTGGGCAAGGTTGAGCGTCGAGATTGGCGGTTGCCTGACATTGGCGTAGGCATGTCCGGGCAGGCTGCCGAGCCAGGCGTCGACGGCATTGACCGTTTCGACCATGACGCTGAAATCGCGGGACTGGATGATCTTTTCGACCAGGCGCAGCTTTTCGTCGGCGCGGCGGGCATCCTCGTCCCAGACGGTGACGGTCGCCGTGACATAGGCCATCCCGGCCATGTCGGCGCCGAGTTCCTGCAAGGCCATGTCCGCGTCCGCCGCCTTGTTCGCGGCATCGGTGTCCACGAGCGCGGATTGCTCGTTGGTCATCACCTCCTTGATGATCGCCGCGATGCTCTTGCGCTTGGCGAACCATTGCCGCCTGATCTTCGTCAGTAGCCGGGTCGCGTCGGTCTTGTCCATGAGGACGGCGCGGGTGGACCATCGGTAGGGGAAGGCGAGCCGGTTCATCTCGTCGAGGAGGCCGGGGGTGGTGGTGCCGGGAAAGCCGGTGATCGTCAGCACCCGGAGATGCTGATTGCCCAGCCGCGGCTCCAATCCTCCGGTCATTGGCTGGTCAGCCAGCAGAGCGTCGAGATACATCGGCACTTCCGGCACGCGGACGCGATGCCGGTTGGTCGAGATCGTGGAATGGAGATAGGTCAGCGTGCCGGCGTCATCGAGCCAGCGGCATTCCGGCATGAAGCCGTCGAGCAGCGCCAGAACGCGGTCGGTGCGGTCGATGAAGCCGCGCACCAGCTCCCAGGGGTTCACGCCCGAAGTCTCGCGGCCCTCGTAGAGCCAGGACACCGAGCGGGCGGCACCTTCTGCGGGCGGAAGCCAGAGGAAGGTGAGAAAGTAGCCCGAGACGAAATGGCTGCCTTCCTGTTCGAAATCGGCCTTGCGCTCGGCATCGACCAGCGCCGAGGCGGGATCGGGGAACCGGCTGGCGGGATAGATGGCGGCTTCCGAGCGCTGCGCCTCGACGAAAATGGCCCAGCCAGAGCCGAGACGGCGGAAGGCGTTGTTCAGCCGCCCGGCGACCGCGACCAGTTCGGCCGCGACGGCGGAATCCAGATCCGGCCCGCGAAACTTCGCCGTCCTCTGGAAGGAACCATCCTTGTTGAGGACAACGCCCTCCCCGACCAGGGCGACCCAAGGAAGATAATCGGCCAGACGGGATGCGGTGCGGCGGTATTCTGCGAGATTCATCATGGATCAAACCTCACACCGAGAGATGGCCGGGGATGCGCAGATGGCGGCGCGCAACCTCGACGAAGAGCGGATCGCGCTTGGCGGCCCAGACGGCGGCGATGTGACCGACCGCCCAGATCAGGATGCCTGCCAGCCAGAGCTGGAGGCCGAGGCCGACCGCCCCGGCCAGCGTGCCGTTGAGGATTGCGACAGAGCGTGGAGCACCGCCGAGCAGGATCGGCTCGGTCAGGGCGCGGTGAACCGGCACCGCGAAGCCCGGCACCGCGTCGAGGGCCTCGAAGCTCACCGCCATCAGACCAGCGCCCCGCCGCCGAAGCTGAAGAACGACAGGAAGAAGGAACTGGCGGCGAAGGCGATGGAGATGCCGAAGACGATCTGGATCAGTCGCCGGAAGCCCCCACCCGTATCACCGAAGGCCAACGTCAGGCCGGTGACGATGATGATGATCACCGCCACGATCTTGGCCACCGGCCCTTCAACGGATTCGAGGATGGATTGCAGCGGCGCTTCCCAGGGCATCGAGGAGCCCGAAGCCCAGGCGGGGGAAGTCATGAGGCTCACCCAGGCGACGGCCGAGGCGGTTGCGATATGGCGACGGATGCGGAAGGCACGACGGATCATGCAGGGTCTCCAGTGTTGCGAGTGGTGTCGGGTTCTGAAAAGGCGGGGAAAATCCGGTAGTCGCCGTCGGGACCGAGACCATCGACGCAGGCGAGTTCCACAAGCCGCCGTGCGGAACCGCGACCGGCAAGGACAGCCACGAGGTCGATGGTTTCGGCGATCATGGAGCGCGGGACGGTAACGACAGCTTCCTGGATCAGTTGTTCGAGGCGGCGCAGCGCGCCAATTCCGGAACCGGCGTGAATGGTGCCGATGCCGCCCGGATGGCCGGTTTCCCAGGCTTTGAGGAGATCGAGCGCCTCGGCGCCGCGCACCTCACCGATCGGAATGCGGTCGGGACGCAGGCGCAGCGAGGAACGGACCAGATCGGACAGAGTGGCAACGCCATCCTTGGTCCGCATGGCGACGAGGTTGGGCGCGGCGCATTGCAGCTCGCGGGTGTCCTCGATGATGACGACGCGATCCTGCGTCTTCGCCACCTCGGCCAGCAGTGCATTGGTCAGCGTGGTCTTTCCGGTCGAGGTGCCGCCGGCCACCAGGATGTTGGCACGCGACAGAACGGCAGCGCGGAGTGTTTCCGCCTGGCCGGCGAACATGATGCCGGCCGCCACATAGTCATCAAGCGTGAACACCGCGACGGCGGGCTTGCGGATGGCGAAGGCGGGCGCGGCCACGACCGGCGGCAACAAGCCCTCAAAGCGCTCGCCGGTCTCGGGCAGTTCTGCCGACACGCGTGGGCTACGGGTGTGGACTTCGACGCCGACATGATGAGCAACCAGGCGCACGATGCGCTCGCCATCGGCGGCGGATAGCGTCTCGCCGGGTGCTGTCAGACTAATGCAAACTCGTCTCAGCGTACGCCAGAATGTCAACCTTCAGGCCGTGCCGAGTTTCCGCCACTCGGCGAGAGCGGCGGTGCGGCTGGCCTTGAAATGAGCTCGTTTCGAGAGGCTGCGATCCTGATTGAAGTGGTTGGAGACGGACGAATGCACGGCGACGAACTTCTGCAAACTTCGCATGCGGCGGAAGCGTAACATCGCCCGCTCTCGTCGTCGGAACGGAAGGTGTGAGTTCTCAGCGCGATTGTTCGCGTGCCGCCCGCACTCCTGTTTGTCCTCGACCCTCATCTCACGCAGCGCAGCGCCGTAGGTACGGAGGCGATCCGTGACGATCGTCTCCGGCGAGCCATAACGGCGCATCAGCTTGCGCAGAAACCGCATCGCAGCCCGGCGGTCACGGGTCTTCGTCACCACGGATTCGAGCACCTCGCCCTCATGATCAACGGCGCGCCAAAGATAGTGCGTGCGGCCGTTGATCTTCACGAAGACCTCGTCCAGGTGCCATCGCCACTGCCGGCCGGTCCGTAGACGTGAGGCTCGCTGGCGCCTAATCTCAGCGGCGAACAATGGACCGAAGCGGTTCCACCAGAAGCGGACGGTCTCGTGGCTGACGTCGATCCCACGCTCGTGCAGCAGGTCCTCGACGTTGCGGAGCGACAGCGGGAAGCGAACGTAGAGCATGACAGCCAGTCGGATGATCTCCGGTGACGTCTTGAAGTAGCGGAAAGGCGATCGCTGGGTCATACTGGCAGGCTATGGCGGCCCCTGCCCTCCCGGCAACCGGTTCTTCTGACAGCTCCGGGGGAAGGCCTCCCAACCAAACAAACCCTGTACCAGATATGTCGCACCGTCGTTACAGCCGGGTCTTGCCGCAGGAAGGACACCGAATGGCGGCGCGGCGACAAGCCGGTATACCCGTAGTCCCCGACCGGCTCACGGCCAGCAGGCATCGCCCTCTGCGCGATCGTCGGCTCATCGAGTTCCGGAACGGTCGGATTCTCCCGTTCCGAGGAGGCAAAGGGCGGTATATCCTCGTCGCGCAGCCCCTTGACGGCCCATCCCCCCTCGCGGTGCGCCGGCCCACCTCACTCCGCTGATACGCAAAATGGCGTGGTAAGCTGGAACGCACCCGTTTCGGAAACTTCTGCCAGACCGTCAGCGATAAGTTCTTCGCCGATAGCGCGGAACTCCTCATCGCTGAGCGCAAGGCCGTCGAGGATCTCGTTGATGTTTGAGCGATCGAGCACAACCGGCTTCCTCGATCACGGCAACTGTGCGATCTTTCGGGGTCCCGGCATGTGCGTTGAGGGGTGCGGAAGGGCAATTTGGCGAGGTGAGCCGGAACACGCCCATTTCTGAAACATCGGCCAACCCTTCGGCGACGAGTTCCTCGCCGATAACGCGGAACTCCTCATCGCTGAGTCCGAGACCGTCGAGGACTTCGTTCACGTTCGAGGCATCGAGGACACAACCGGCTTCTTCGATCACAGCCACCGTGCGGTCCTTCGGGGTCTCTGCATGAGCGGCGAGCGGCGCAAACATGCAGGCTGCGAGCAGGATATGTGAAAGTTTCATCGTCGGCTTCACCTTCCCATGCGCTATGGTTGAAAGGTCTCCACTCGCCGTCACGCGACGGCATTCCCCAACCCTCGTGCCGGAGCCTATAGCACTGCGCTACGCACTCCGCCCCGTTCGTTCAAACGGGCTGAAGCCGGCATGAACTGAAAAGCGCCCCCGGCCACCTTCGGTATCACGGGAAAGCTGCGGGTGGGGTGGTGTCGAGGCAGGCCGTTAGCCGGAAGATTCCCCGTGGCATGGGGTCACGTTCGGCCCCCGGATCGTCGGTCAATGCCGGCAAGTGATACCAAAGCGCCGTGTTCAATTCCGGCATCAGCAGCCAAGGTGGGGCCGGCTGCCCCTGTTGCGGCTGCGCCAAGGTAAAGCCCAGTTCCGCATCCAACGCATAAAAGCGCAGCAGTGACGGCAGTTCATCCATCGGCGCATCCGGCCAGCGGGAACGAAAGGCCTCGATGGTGTTTGCCGGACCGGTTGCACGCGCATCGGACGCGTAGGGATCGCCGACCGGATTTAGCGTTATGTTTCCCTGCGACGCGGCGACGTCGAATACAAACCAATAGTCGCGTTGAGGCGCGGTGAGCCGCAGATAGAGATCCGAGGAAAACCCGGCCCTCGTCCGTGCCGGGACGAGCGTGATGGCATACTCGTCGCCCTCGGTCGCCAATGTATAGACAGCGCGTTCTGCTGGACAGCCCGCCAATGCGATCTCAGATTGGGCCGCCGCTGCCGCGGGGAAGATCAACGCAGCCAACAGAGTGGCGAGATATCGTTTCATAATGCCTCCTATTCGCCGGCCCGGTTCAGCCAGACCACACGCCGCGCGACGACATACTGGCCCTGGGCGGCACCCTCGATCTCAAGGATGGCGTAGATCGTGTCCATATCGACGGGCAGCATGCGCAGCGTCATGTCCATGACCGACCCCGCCATGGCCACATGGCTCTGACCGATGAGACGGGGCAGGTCCTCCTGATCGCAGTCTCCGGCCCACGCCAGCACGGCTTCGTCCGGCGTCAGTGCCGGCTCGGGGATCTCGGGATGGTTGGCCTCGATCACCCAACGGCCTTCGTCGGCCAGGGTGATAGCCATCGGCTCGGTCATCTCCGCATGGTCGAGCAGCAGATCCTCGCCCAATACCCAGATCGACATGGTCTCTGTTTCGGGGGAAGGCTCCATAGGGATGACCATCCTGCCGGCATGGACGTAGCCGGACAGGTGGTCAACGCGCCAGTCACCCACGAAGTGTTCCCGCAGCCCCTGCCACGTTGCCGGCGAGGACGTTCCGCAAAGGCCCGAAATGTCGCCCGCGCGCTGCGCCAGCGCGGGAACGGCGGCGCAGGACAAAATGGCTGTCAAAACGATGACCGGTCTCATTGGATTTGTCCTCCCTGCCGCAGAACGCTAGTGCCCGGTAGCAGTGATCCGGCCTCCATCCACATCCAGAACCAGCATTTGTCGTTCGCCGGCAGTTCGGCCTGACATCGGGTAGGCCATCAGACCTGCCTTGATCACGCCGGTGAAGTGAAGTGAACCGTCATTGTCGTGGTCGATGTCGAGCATTGCCTGGCCCCCGGCCTCGCTTGACAGTCCAAGAGCGGGATTTCCGTCTTCGTCCTCGAGCCGCAGTTCGAGAAGACTTGTGGTCCCATCGGCCACCATCACCATCAACCGAACGGAACCGATGCCCGATGGCACCTCCTGCGGTTCGGCAAGAATCCGCAGAGAGCCAATGCCTTCGCTCTCGAAATGGTATTCTGACCGCTCGGCGTCGATCCGCCATGAAACAGGCGTCTCTTCCAGAAACCCAGTCATATCCCCACCCGGCTGATCGGCCAACACAGGCGCGGACAGGCAGATCGCAATTAGGGAAAGCGCCGCGGTCCTCACTGCAACTCACCCAATACGGCTTCAAACGTCAGGCTAACGCTGAGAGTATCGTCGGGATCAGGATTTCGAAGGGCAATCCGGTCCACACTGGTTAGAACACCTTCCACCTGGCCCGCGATGGCCAGCACACCGCCTTGGTGCGAGGCGCTCGTAATTGTCAGGGAGAGTTCATCGTCCAGGTCCGCACGGTAAATGCGATACGGATCGGTATCGAGAATTGGGATATCGATTTCTGCGGAAAAGAAGTCACCATCGAGATCGCCAATCCACTCTGCGCCGAGGGACAAGCTGCCCAGGCCGCGCTCTCTCAGTGCCGGTGCTTGAAAATAGATCGAAAAACTTGAAGACGTGAAGTCGGACTGCTCTGTCCAGACCGACAGTTCTATCTCTTCGCCTGCGATCGTCCCTGACGCCGCTCCCCCCGGTTCTGCAGCGATGACGGGTACGACAAGGGCGAGAAAGCCAAATGCAGCGATGGCTGATCTGAGCATGGTCGTGAGTACTCCCGATTCATTGTAATTGTCGCAGATCATTCACCGAGCGTGATCATCGCGCGTCCGAGAACGCTCTGACTTTGAAGGTCGAGAAACCGCACTTCGTATTGTCCCGGCTCGTCCGGGAGCTTGATTACCGTTTCGGTTTCGTCGCCCACGTGATGGACTGTAATCCAGGTAAAGTCGGGCGCATCAGCTCGTGCCAGCGCCACGCGCCGGTCGGCATCGCCAGCTTCGATTGTCCACGAAACTGTAACGATATCGCCCGGCCTTGCTGTACCAGGAACCATAAGCCCGGCACCCTCGTCTATCGGCGCATCCGCCGCCAGCACCTCGAGCGGTCGCCGGGCCATGACCCGATCGCCGCGGTCCAAATGGTAGCGGATTTCATAGGCACCAGGCTCCGCGGGTGCAGTGAACGTGGCCTGATCTTCGTCCTGAATACGGCGATAGCCACTTTGCTCGCCGTCCGGTGTGCCGCCGGGAACGATGGCTATGTAGTCGCGCGGATGTATGGCACCGGTCCAGGATAGCGTGATCTCGGCGCCGGCCCGCGCCCTGTCCGGTCCGTCAAGCGAAACATTACCATCCATCACCTCGACCGGGGTGCGGGCGAGCACGCGATCCCCCGCGTCCAATTGCAGGCGCACCTCATAGAGGCCAGGCTCGGCAGGCGCGCGAAGCTCGCCTTCGCTCCGATCTTGCATGCGATCGTAGTCGGCATAGGTGCCGTCCGCCGAGCCGGCGGGAACGATCGTGACGTAGTCGCGCGGGTGCAGGCCCTCACCCTGCCAGGTGACCGGGAACGCCGAACCGACAACGACCTGGGCCGACGCGGAAACCGTGACCTCTGCATCGACCACCTCGACCGGGGTGCGGGCGAGCACGCGGTCCCCCACGTCCAATTGCAGGCGCACTTCGTAGAGGCCAGGCTCGGCAGGCGCCCGCAGCTCGCCCTCGCTCCGACCTTGCATGCGATCGTAGTCGGCATAGGTGCCGTCCGCCGAACCGGCGGGAACGATTGTCACGTAGTCGCGCGGGTGCAGGCCCTCGCCCTGCCAGGTGACCGGGAATGCCGACCCGACAACGACCTGGGCGGGTGCGGAGACCGTGACGTCGGCATCAACCACCTCGACCGGGGTGCGGGCGAGCACGCGGTCCCCCGCGTCCAATTGCAGACGCACTTCGTAGAGACCGGGCTCGGCAGGTGCACGAAGCTCGCCTTCGGTACGGTTCTCCAGCCGGTCATAGTCCGCATAGGCTCCGTCTTCGGCGTCGGCGGGGACAATTGTCACATAATCACGCGGAGCCAGACCCTCACCTTCCCAGCTCACCGTAAACGCGGAGCCAACCAAGGTTTGTGCAGGGCCGAAGACCTGGGCGGTGGGCTGTTGCGACGTGATGGGCGGGAAAATGGCGTGGACATTGCGCGCGCTGTCCAACGCCAAACTGGCCTCGGTCTGCGAGAAGTCGTCCTGCGCCGTCGAATGGACCGTCACGATATAGTCGCCGAACGGCAGATCCGTGATGAAGGGGTTTGCGGTGCCGGTCTGCACCATGTTGAACGAAGTATCGGATATCTCCCAGATCACCTCGCCGGACAGAAGCGGAAGCTCCAGTGGCGCTGCTGGCCGCTCCCAGATGGTCTCGTCGCCGATCTCCTCGCCTCCGAGATTTGCGGTGAAGGTGAAACTCCCTGAGGCCGGCGCGGCAGTGACCTCGCGCAAGGCTTGGTTGAGTTCCTGGGCATTGTCGGCAGTCAGGAAGCGGCCGCCGGTTTCCTCGGCGATGCATTGCATCTGCAACAGGGCGTCGGCTTCGCCCCGCACATCGAAGCCAATGACATGGGCGGTAAAATCTACGCCCGCTTCTTCCAATGCGCGGGCGGCGGCGCAGGGATCAGGATTGCAGGTCTCGATCCCATCGGAAACCAGGATCACCGTCGCCGCCTGTTCGGTGTGGCGCAACGCCTGAGCCGCGGTGACGACGGCATCGGTCATCGGGGTCATGCCCCGCGGGTTCAACCCTTCAACGATGCCGGCGATCTCTGCCGCAGTGCCGGGCGCGGGTTCGACCAAGGTTTCGATATCCGCGCATTGCCCGCGCTCGCGATGGCCATAGGTGACGAAACCGAGATTCTGATCGGCGGGGAAATCCGACACAATGTCCCCGACGACATCGCGCGCGATGGTGATTTTGTTTATCCCATCGATCTGCCCCCACATCGACCCCGAGGCGTCCAAAACAAGGATCGTGCTGGGGCGCTCCTGGGCAAGCGCCGCCGGCGCAAGGGCGGATGTCAGGGCGATAAGCCCGGCGGTCACAAGAGATCTCATGCGGCTTCTCCATCGCGCGCTGTCCCGAAGCGGGCACCGGCGCGCTCTTTCAGCTTGCGGAAATGTGAGGACATCTGCTCCAGCCGCGCATCCCACTCAGGGTCGGGCTCCTGGCCATCGGTGATCCTGAAATAGACCTGCATCAGGCAGGTGACGGCGAAGGGCTCGAGAAAGGCAGCCTTGACGCTCCAGGCGAACAGCAACGCGAAAACGAAGCCGCCCGCCGACCAGGCGCCGGGCATGACGTAGACCAGTGCCGCTGCCGGGGCGAGCATCACGAGGAAGATCAGGAAGGCGAGACCATAGGTGAAGAGCGTCAGCCAGGCGGCGTTCCGGAGCATCGCCTTCCAGTTCTGGCCATATAGCACCAGCGCCTCGCGTGCGGATCCCCAGGGATCGGTCGAGCGGGTGCGGATGGCATGGGCGAGGATCACCTCATCGATGAAGCCCACCGCCACGCGCAGGAAGGCCTGCACAATGCCCATCAAATGCCGGACATAGGGGATCGGCAGGATGGACAATACACCGCGCACAAGGCCGATGACGGCGCGAATGACTCCCTTGACCAGTTGGTCCAGCGCGAAGAGCAGTGAGGCCTGGCCGAAGCGCCCCTTCACCACGGCCGTTGCATGGGCGATCTGGCCGCGTCCTTCCGGCAGGGGCTTGCCGTCAATCAGTTCGACAAGAACCGCGACATGGCCTGCCTTGACGATGTAGAGAATGTATTCCCGAAGCCAGTACATTACAGCGCCGGTCAGGCCAAAGCCGGCAATGCCGCCCCAAGCCATCGCGGTCGCGCGGAACTCGTCATCCCCGAAGGCGCCAACGCCCCAGCCGACCCCGATACCGGCGCCGGTGGCCAGAATATAGGCCAGTGTGATTCCGAAATAGACGGCGGCACGCAGGAGCACGAAAGGCAATGTTCGGCCCAACAGTCCGAGAGCTTGTCCGATATTGAAATCCCACATGGCTCCGGTTCCTTTTGGGGCAATCAGCTTGAAGGTTGAGATGCGGGGGCAGTCTGTTCGCCCCCGAAATGGCGTCGCAGCCAGGCATTGATGTCATTGGCGACCTGCCCAGGTCCATCGCCCGATACGCCCCAACGTGACAACGGAACCCGTGTTGCCGGGCGGGTGTTGCGAAAAACCAGAACCACCTTCGAGGTGCTGCGGTCCTCTCGCGAGGTATGGCTGCGGTCAAGTTCGGCACTGTCGAGCGCCTCGAGCGGATAGTCCCGCTGACGCGTGCCGAGGCGCGATGTCCGGATGATGCTGACCAACCCCGACCCTGCGTCCAACCTGAGCCGTGTGCGCTCGGACAGGGCGATATATCCCGCGAGAAAGGCCCCGTTCAGCCCGACCAGCAGCACCAGCGCGGTCAGGATTTCTCCCCCGATCAGATTGGCCAGCCCGATCAGGGTGATCGGCAGGACAGGCAGTATGACGAACCACAGGATAAAGCGCGGTATCGCCAGTTCCAGTTCCAGTCGTTCGGGCGTATTCGTCTCAATACTCATGACGGGTTTCCCTTTCCCTGGCGGGAAAGCCAGCCATTGACGACGCCCGTCAGATGCGCCACCTCTTCGGGATCCGGGCGGAACATGGGCACTATGATCTCGCGCCGCTCTGGTCCCGATCCGCAAATCAGCACCAGCCGGGTCTCATCGTTTCCTGCCGCCGTGCCATAGTGCGCGATGCTTTCCAGCTTGTGCAGGTCCGAGAGTGCGAATGTCTCTTCACGCCGCCCGCGCAATGTGGTCACACGCAGCCGGACAAGACCGGCATGCCTGTCCAGGCTCAGTTGAGTCAGCTGCACCAACTCGTGCATGTAGAGCCAACCGATCAGGCCCACCACGGCAAGCACGATGATCCCCGTTCCGGTCGCACCATCCCCGATGGCTGCCAGGCCCGCCGCGATCGCCACCAATATCACCGCCGCAGCAATCACCGCCCGCCGGACCGGACGATTCTCGATCTCCAGCACGCTGTCGGAGATTTGCGTCACGCGCAGCGGATCAGCCAGAAACTCGGCCAGTGTCATGGGCCTGCACCCAACGACGTGTCGATCCGCCCCTCGACGTCGCGACAGTCGTCCGGGGCATCCCGGCGGCATAGGGTTGCCGCAAAGCTGGCCTGGATGCGGCCTTCATCCTCAAGATCCAGCAGGTCGATCGACATCTGCGGCGGCTCTTCCTCGCTTTCCCAGACCGCGCCCGCCATCGCCCCGCGATCGGGCCGCATGTCGATGGTCAGACCGGCGGGCGGCGTATCTCCGGAAGGCTTGCCGTGAAAGATCAGGCCGATAGAAATGCTGCCGTCACCAAGTGCATGCAGTTCGATCATGGTCAGCGGGCCGATATCGGTGATCTGCACCATCGCCGAGCCATCATCCTGACGCATCACCTGCCAGTTCAGTTCTTCACCGTCCAAGTTTGCCCCGATCTCGCCGATGGCGTCCAATGCACCAGCGGGGGTTGCGATTCCGAGGGCCAGGACAAGCGGGACAAGCACCTTCATTGGCATTCCTATCGGCTGATCAGCTGTTCGCGGACGCCCCGCGCCGAATTGCGTTTTGTTCCCATCGCCTCATTGGCCGAGAAGAAACTGATGATCCCGTCCGAGCGCCGCGCACCGGTGCCGAATTGCCATTCGAATTGCGGCGCCGAGACAATCTGGCAATCCTGAACCAACGCCCATTCCCAAGGCTCCGCGCCGGGCTCGGAACCCGTTGAAGTCAACATATAAAACTGCGGGTCCATTGCCTCGCCACGCACAAAGTCAAAGCGCAGCGGCTTGTTGCCACCTCGAACCGGCACCAGTTCGGTCTGAATGCCGTCCGAACCCAGATACAATCGGTTGCGGTTCCGATCATAAATGATCTCGAAGGTGCTCTCCTGAACGCCTATTGCCACACTCGTTCCGATGGCGGCTTCGGTCCACGTTCCCGCGATCAGCGGACCAATCTGTCGCAGGTCAAAATTACCGGCGCGATGGACGTCCGCGTGGCAGACCGGGTTGGACGGTTCACCGGCCAGTGCTGAGGTTGCCGTAGCGATCAGCAGCAGGGCCGCAGTTTGGGCAAAGGCGGGTCCAGCCATCTCAGTCAAGCTCTTCAAGCCGGGTGTCGAAGCTGAAGGTGACGGGCCGGGTTTCGGATGAGGGGCCGCCACTGACTTGCCCGGTGAGCGTGCCCTTCAAGGCGACAATCCCGTCGCCCGGCGTGAATTCCTCCAGGGTCAGTGTCAGGCTGTCCTGATCGCCGGTCCAATTCCGTCCCATGTCGCGCGCAAAGGTGATCGTCAGCGCCATTTCGCCGGGCGCGGGCAATTCGCCATTGATCGTCAGTTCCAGATTGACCGGCCCCTGATCGCCCTCCATCTGTGAGGCAAGCAAGGAGGCATCGGCATAGTTGCCGATGATCGTCGCGCCGGACAATTCGGGGGCAACAGTCAGCTCCAGCGGCTGATCGCCAAAACTGCCGGTAACCAGCCCTCCAGGCTCGTCGGCCAGCGCCGGCAGCGCCAGAAGACAGGCCAGAACAGGTATGCCCGCTCTTCGCATGGTCGAGAAGATGGTCAAGCGTAGATCCTCCTGCTGTTTGATTCCGAGTTTAGTTCTGCTCAAGACTGGCCGCCCCGTTCGTTTGAACGGGGAACATGTAGTCTCCTGTGATAGAGTTCAGTCCGGAACCTGGTTTTCATTTTGGGTTGTGGTGATGAGCTTGCGGTATCACATCGTTCAGACCGCGTTGATGACGGCACTTGTGTTCATGGCCGTACCAGCGGCTGCCGAGGACGTCCTGCTGACCCTGACCGGCGCGGTCACGGACGGCAGAGTGGAGATGACGCGCGCGGATTTCGATACGATGGACTGGCATGAGTTTTCGACATCGACCAGCGTCACAGATGGCAGGCCGGAGTTCCGCGGTGTGCTGATGCGAGACGTCCTCGCCCATGCCGGAGCCGAGGGAAGTAGTGTGCGCGCGACAGCGTTGAACGACTATGTCGTCGATATACCTGTCGAGGATTTTCACCGGTTTGATGTTCTAGCCGCGCTTTACATGGATGACGTGCCTCTGACCCCGCGTGACAAGGGTCCAGTCTGGATCGTCTATCCGCGCGACAATCACGGCGTTCTGGCCGATATACGGTATGACATGCGATGGGTCTGGCAGCTTGTCGCGCTGCATGTGCAATGACCGGCACAGGCGGGCGGGCCCGCTATCTGTGGCTTGGTGGGCTGGTGGCGATCTGCCTGGGCCTGTTGGCGCTGGCTGCGTGGCAGCTTGTGGTGCTGGAACGCCAGATGCGCATTGCCGCAACCGAGAACATGATCTGGGTCTTTGGCCAGACGCAGATCGAGGCCTTGAACCTTGCGCTGGCGCTCTCGGATGAGGCAGCGCCACAACAGATCCAGACCCGTTTTGATATATTGGTTTCGCGGCTGACGCTGTTGGAAGAAGGGCCGCAACGTCGCTTTCTCGAGAATGCGGGAGTGTCCGAAACACTTGCACGCTGGCGCAGTGGGCTTCTGGCGCTTGACCCCGCGCAAGGTGCCGATCCGGCCGCGCTGCGGGCACATGTCACGGCGCTGGTCGCTGCACTAAGGACCAAGGCGAGTCTGGTGATGTCCCATGAATGGCAGAGTCAGGCCACGCGCCTGGACAGCCTGAGGCACCTGCATTTGCTTGCGCTGATGTCAGTGCTGGGGGCTGCTGTAGCGGGATTGGGGCTGGTGGCAATCCTGATCGATCGTGAGAGGCGGCTGATGAGCGGACAGCTGGACCACCTGCGGGCTGAGAAGCTCGCCAGCGATCTGGAACGCGAACGCGAAACCTCCGAGAACCACCGCCGGTTCGCCGACCTGATTGCCCATCAGTTCCGCACGCCGCTAGCCGTAATCGACAGCGCGATGCACCGCCTGACGCGGCGCAGCGGCGGCCCGGTTCCACCAGAACTGATCTCGGAAAAGGCGGCGGTGTCCCGTGAGGCGGTCGCGCGGCTCGTGAAGTTGACAGATACCGCATTGATGATGTCCCGGCTGGAACGCGATGCGGTTCTTCCTAGCCTGCGCGCCCATGACCTAAACGATCTTGTATCTTCAGTCATTGATGACCTGATGGCGACGGCGTGGGACCGCGACCCGGCCCGTATTCGGCAGTCGGTGCAAACAGAACCAACTGTCGCGCTGTGCGATCCGATGCTGACCGCCGAAATCCTGTCCAACCTCCTGCGCAATGCGCTCTTGTATTCTCCGCCCGATTGCCGCGTCGATGTGAGTGTTTTTCAGTCGCGGGACTGCATCGTCTGTCGGATCGAGGACAGAGGGAGGGGTATGTCGCCCGAAGAGATTGAGCGTGCTTTTGACAGGTTCTACCGAGGCAGCGGGCACGAGACTTTGCCCGGCTCCGGATTGGGGCTGACGCTTGCGCGCGATCTGGCGCGAATACAGGGAGGAGACGTGACCTTGACGCAGCGTGACGGGGGAGGCCTGACAGCCGCGCTTTACCTGCCGAAGGATGACGTCGCATGACCGCGCCACTGATCCTGTGTGTCGAGGATGAACCATCCCTGCGCGACGACATCGCCTTCGAACTGCACGAGGCCGGTTACATCGTGAGCGCCGCCGGAGATGCGCGCGAGGCGCTGGCCTGTCTGGAAAGGCAGCGCCCCGATCTGATCCTCTGTGACATCCTGATGCCCGGCATGGACGGCAAGAGGTTCATGTCCCATTTGCGCCGGACGAGACCCGATCTTGATGACGTGCCCTTTGTCTTTCTGACTGCCCTGTCCTCGCGCCAGCAGGTAATCGATGGGCGCATGGCGGGGGCCGACGATTATGTGACCAAGCCCATTGATTACGACCTGCTTCGTGCCACCGTTGAAGCGCGCCTGAACCGGATGCAAAGGTTGCGCGAAATGCCGGGAGACCGGTCCGGCCTGACCGCCCTCGACCGCTTGGCTCTTGGCGTGGTGCTGCTCGACGCCAATGGCGGCGTGGTCCATGCCAACCCTCTCGCCCAAAACTTGTCGGGCGCGGCCGGAATCTCGCTGAGTGGGCGTATTACCGCCAGCGGCGAAAATGGCCGGAAGCTGTCCGCGTTGATCGCAGGGTTGGCCCCGGGTAAAGGGATGGCCCCCACGGGGTTGCGCTTGGACGATGGGTGCCGGCTCGTGCTTATCGGGATGTCGCTGCCAGCGCACTCGCACCATGATGAGGCGGTCGCCATGCTGATACTGAGCGGCACAGACAGCAAGCCCCCTATGAACACTGCGACCCTTGGCCAGTTGTTCGGCCTGACGCCGATGGAAGCCCAGGTCGCGTGTTTGTTGGCCGAAGGGTTGCGCCGCAGCCAGATCGCAGACCGGTTGGCGATCTCGGGTACGACCGTCGCCTTCCATCTGCGAAACATCTTCTCCAAGACCGGGGTGCAAAGGCAGGCGGAACTGGTGGCATTGATTCTGTCAGTCCCACTGGCGCAGCCAGTGACCTGAGTTCGGCAGGACCGGGAGGTGGCACTGAGATCACTCATTTTTTGGCGGCGCATCCCCCCTGACCGGGCAATCTGTTGACTAGTCACGCGCTCTTGGCCCCGCCTAGGATCGGACTGGCCTAATCAGTCGCGTCCAGTGGCTCGCCCATGGCGGCCAAACCGTTGCGGGCAAAACGGCAGGGCGCATATTCTGTCCGTTCCCGCTCTGGCCCCGGATGCAGGGCGCAGGCCAAGCGGTATTTCGATCGAGCCTCATCAGGATCGGCCTCAACTCCCTCGCCCAGCCGGAAAGCCTGTCCCAGCATGGCGCAACCCCAGCCATTGTCGGAATTGCAGGTGATATCGAAACTGCGATAGGTGCAGAACTGCCGCACCCTTTCCGATTGCCCGGCCATGGGATCGGATGGAATCGAGGCATTGCGGATCTCGGCCGCGCGATTGGTACAACCCGATGGATATCCGCGCGCGCAGGACAGCGCATTGGCCCTACGCCGGTCCAGATCGTCATCCGGCATGTCAAACAGGTCGATCGTGCGCGCCACCTGCCGAAAGGCCGCACTAGATCCGCCGGTGACGCAGGCCTCGACACACGCCTCAAGGGTTACGGGGGCAGGTTTCCTCCGTCCAGTTTTGGGTGCCCGCCACCAGCGGAATGCTGCCGCGCGTCTGCCAGATATCGGCGGGGCAGGTAGCCAGCAGTTGGCCCATCCCTTCAACGGTCGCGATCCGTTCTCACTCCCATGTCAGCGCCGCCGCATCCGGCGCGGCAACCGCGTCGGCCGGGCCGTCCTTTGTGAATTCGAACAGAACAAGGGCCAGGACAACAAGCCAGATGCGGCGGAAAGAAGAATCCGCCACGCTCGACCCACTTCTCAAAACCACCAGAACGCATCGGAACAAGTCTGGCGTGGTGGGGCAGGACCGAACGACCCAAGGCACCGGTTGGCCGCAACCGCCCAGTCAAACGTGGCGCCTACTGTCTGCCGGCCTGGGTAAAGCCGCATTTTGCCTCGCGAGCATTGATGTCGTTGGTCAGCGTCTCGCCCGATTCCTGACCTTGCTGAATCTGTTCGCCGCGTGTTTTTGCCAGCCCGTTCATCTGCGGGCCAAGACTGCTGGGGGCCAGTTCGGGGTTGGCGGTCTGGTGGAGATGAATTTGAAGAGGCGAATCGCTATGGTTGGAGCCAGCCAAGCTTTCAACTTCCAGCCTCACCGAGCGACGCCGCGATGTCGTCGATCGAGCGGAGCAGAACCAGGGGATCATCCCTGGACGGCTTGAAGCCGCGCCGCTTCCAGAATTCGGCGGCTTCACCGTCGACGGCGTTGACCAGCAAGGCCCGCCCGCCGATCAGCGATGCGGCCTGAACGCAGCGCTGGAAAGCATGCTTCACAAGACCGGTCCCGATGCCCAGCCCTGCCCATCCGGTGTCGGTTGCGAGTTGGCCGAGCAGCATACAGGGGACCGGGTTGGGCGGCTGCCCCGTCCTGATCGAACGCGGCAGAACCGAAGGCACCACACCGGTAGGCGCAAGGCCGTAGAAGCCGACCACGCGTCTAGCCTCATGCACGACGAGGACGGCGGTAAAGCCCTTCTGTTGATTGGAGAGGGCGCGTGATTTCAGCCAGTGGTCAAGCGTGGGCTTGCCACAGGTGAACTCGGACACATCGTGTTCGGCAGAGAGCGGTTCAGGACCCGAAAGGTGCAAGAGCTTACCGCTTCGCCACGTAGCCGGGCTCCCATGGCGCGGGCCGCTTCAGAACGTCTACCATCTCCGGAACGGGAGCGGCCGGACGCGCCAGCACATCCATGAACTCGGCGAAGCCCTCCGGGCTCATCCGGATCAGGCCCTGCTCCATGACGACCTCCTCGGCCGCGCGCACAGCGGCGTCGCGCACGAAATCGGTGCGCGAGCGGCCGCGCAAGCTGGCGGCGCGATCGATCATTGCGACATCCGCCTCGGGCAAGCGCATCGAGATCGGGTATTCCTTGCGTTCGGCGGTCGTGGCCATGGCGAATCTCCTTGGTCGGCATATAGCGCCTTGTATCGCGAATTACAATACGATAAGGTTGCGCCTACAGTCAATGACCTCATGAGGAGAGGCGACGAGGCCAATGATGACCGGGCCAGCGAGGGATTCCGATAGGTTATTTTGCTACGCCATGGCTCGCCAGGACACGCTGAGCTACGCGATAGCACGCTCACCCGCGCCAATTGCCGCCGAATATTCGCCTTCAATTTCCGTTGCTTATGCTTCCCTCGGGGCGAATGCTGCAAGTTATGACCTTGCGAGCCCCAGGAAACCCGGCAAAGATGACAGGAGGAGAGCGCGAAGCGCTGCTCGAATCCTTGCTGCTGGACGTGCCGGAGCTGACGTTTACGCCACGCGGCAATCCCGACCCACGCCTTCTGCGACTGGTCGGCATCCTGGCGAGGCAGGCGGCGCAGGAGTGCTATGCAGAGGAAGTGATGATGTCACGGCAAAGGAGGAAGCGCTCCTCCTGATATGGATGGGAGCCAAGTTTTGAAAGTCGCGATCTACGCTCGCTATTCTTCCGACAATCAACGCGACGCTTCCATCGCCGACCAGTTCCGTATGTGCCGTCTCCATGCCGAGAAGCAGGGCTGGCACATCGTCGAGGAGTATTCGGACCACGCGATCTCCGGCGCCTCGCTGATCCGGCCGGGCATTCAGGCGCTCATGGCCGACGCAATGGGCGGCCGCTTTGACCTGATCCTCGCCGAGGCGATGGACCGCCTCTCCCGCGACCAGGAAGACATCGCGGGCATCTTCAAGCGCATGTCCTATGCCGACGTGAAGATGTTCACCCTGTCGGAAGGCGAGGTGACGCATCTGCATGTCGGCCTCAAGGGCACGATGAATGCGCTGTTCCTGAAGGATCTGGCCGACAAGACCCGCCGCGGGCAGCGCGGCCGCGTCGAGGCAGGCAAATCGGGTGGCGGCAATGCCTATGGCTACGATGTGGTCAAGAAGTTCGATGCGAACGGCGAGCCGATCCGCGGCGATCGCACCATCAACGAATTCCAGGCCGAAGTCGTGCGCCGCATCTTCCGCGACTATGCCGCCGGCAAATCGGCCAAGACCATCGCCTTCGCCCTGAACAAGGAAGGCATTCCCGCTCCGTCAGGCGGCGACTGGGGCTTCAGCACGATCAACGGCAACCCGAAACGGGGCAACGGCATCCTCAACAATGAGATGTATGTCGGCAAGATCGTCTGGAACCGACAGCGCTTCGTCAAAGATCCGAGCACCGGCAAGCGGCAGGCCCGCCCCAACCCGGAAGAGGAATGGGTCATCCAGGAGGCGCCGGAGTTGCGCATTCTCGACGACGACCTCTGGAGCGCGGTGAAGGCGCGACAGGAAAAGAACAAGATCGCCCGGAAGGAAAACGGCGAGGCCGATCTCTCCCGGATCAATACCCGCCGCCGTCCCAAATACCTCTTCTCGGGACTGACCAAATGTTCCTGCTGTGGTGGCGGCTATTCCGCGATTTCGGCGACGCTGATCGGATGTGCGACAGCGCGCAACAAGGGGACCTGCAACAACCGGGTCAACATCCGCCGCGACGAGCTTGAATCGCGTGTACTCAATGCGCTGCGCACCAAGCTCGTCGATCCGGAGCTCTTCGCCCATTTCTGCGAGGTCTTCACGCAGGAGATGAACCGCCTGCGCATGGAAGGCCGTGCGGGTATCGCGTCGGCCGAGGCGGAACTGGCCAAGGTCAATCGAGAACTGGAAAAGATCCTCGACCTGTACCTGAGCGACGCCCTTTCGCTCGACATGGTGAAAGAACGCAGCAAGAAGCTCGAGGCCCGAAAGACCGAACTTGAACAGTTCCTGGCCGAAGCCGACGAGCCGCCACCGCTGCTGCACCCGAGCATGGCACTGCAATACCGCAAGCGGGTCCAACAGCTTTACGACGCTCTGCAGGACGAAGATGAGGGGAAGCGGATCGAGGCCGCCGACACGCTGCGCTCGCTCGTGGATCAGATCGTGCTGACCCCAGTCGACGGCAAGGTGGAGATCGACGTTCAGGGCGATCTCGCTGGAATCCTTACGATTTCCACGCAAAGCAAAAACCCCGCAGCGGGTGCTACGGGGTCGCAAGTAAAGATGGTTGCGGGGGCAAGATTTGAACTTGCGACCTTCAGGTTATGAGCCTGACGAGCTACCGGGCTGCTCCACCCCGCGTCAACCTTGAAAGACTTCGCCAAATGAAAAGGCCGCTTGCGCGGCCCGAAGTCCCGTTTGGCGGGCCTTGTCGTAGAGAGAAGATTTAAACATGCACTTTGCAGACCTGGCAGCGACTTACTCTCCCGCGTCTTGAGACGAAGTACCATCAGCGCTGGGGCGTTTCACGGCCGTGTTCGGAATGGGAACGGGTGCAGCCACCCCGCCATAACCACCAGGTCGGCAAAGAGCATGTTTGTTTCGAGAAGCTGTTCTTGTTGTGCCGTCCAATCAACGCCTTGAGGCGTGATGGGCACAGAGAATGAGAACGATCAAGCCGATCGAGCTATTAGTACCGGTAAACTTCATGCGTTGCCGCACTTCCATACCCGGCCTATCAACGTGGTCGTCTTCCACGGCTCTCAGGGAATACTCGTTTCAAGGTGGGTTTCCCGCTTAGATGCCTTCAGCGGTTATCCCGTCCGGATATAGCTACCCTGCAATGCGGCTGGCGCCACAACAGGTCCACCAGAGATCCGTCCATCCCGGTCCTCTCGTACTAGGGACAGATCCTTTCAATATTCCTACACCCACGGCAGATAGGGACCGAACTGTCTCACGACGTTCTGAACCCAACTCACGTACCGCTTTAAATGGCGAACAGCCATACCCTTGGGACCTGCTCCAGCCCCAGGATGCGATGAGTCGACATCGAGGTGCCAAACAACCCCGTCGATATGGACTCTTGGGGGTCATCAGCCTGTTATCCCCGGCGTACCTTTTATCCGTTGAGCGATGGCCCTTCCACACGGGACCACCGGATCACTATGACCGACTTTCGTCTCTGCTCGACTTGTCAGTCTCGCAGTCAGGCAGGCTTATGCCATTGCACTCAGCGAACGATTTCCGACCGTTCTGAGCCCACCATCGCGCGCCTCCGTTACTCTTTAGGAGGCGACCGCCCCAGTCAAACTACCCACCATACATTGTCCCGGACCCGGATAACGGGCCGCGGTTAGACATCCATGACGATAAGGGTGGTATTTCAAGGGTGGCTCCACCGAGGCTGGCGCCCCGGCTTCAAAGCCTACCACCTATCCTACACATGCCACTACGAATGCCAATGTAAAGCTATAGTAAAGGTGCACGGGGTCTTTCCGTCTA
>JAHBYU010000019.1 GCA_019635775.1 Rhizobiaceae bacterium
AGAGCGCCTGCGCTTCGCTATCCGCGAAGGCGGTCGCACCGTCGGCGCCGGCATCGTCGCTTCCATCATCGAGTAAGAACAAGAAAACAGATCTGTCGCGGGCGGGGTATCGCCCGCGCCGCGCCAGAACAAGGAACGACCAGATGAACGGGCAAAATATCCGCATCCGACTTAAAGCGTTCGATCATCGCGTGCTCGATGCATCGACCCGCGAAATCGTCTCGACGGCAAAGCGCACGGGCGCCAATGTCCGCGGACCTATTCCGCTGCCGACCCGTATCGAGAAGTTCACGGTCAACCGCTCGCCGCACATCGACAAGAAGAGCCGCGAGCAGTTCGAGATGCGTACCCACAAGCGCCTGCTGGATATCGTGGACCCCACCCCGCAAACCGTGGACGCGCTGATGAAGCTCGACCTCGCCGCGGGCGTGGACGTCGAGATCAAGCTGTAAAAGGCAAGGACATGAGCCGGAGGGTTTCCGAAGGCTCCTCTGAAGGAAGAACGAAAAAATGCGTTCAGGTGTAATTGCACAGAAGGTCGGCATGACCCGCGTCTACAACGACGCCGGCGAGCATGTACCGGTCACTGTTCTCCGTGTGGAGAACCTGCAGGTCGTGGCACAGCGCACGCAGGAGAAGAACGGCTATACGGCTGTTCAGCTCGGCGTCGGTCTCGCCAAGGTAAAGAATACGTCGAAGGCCATGCGCGGCCATTTCGCGAAGTCGTCCGTCGAACCGAAGGCGAAGCTTGCAGAGTTCCGGGTCAGCCCCGAAAATCTGATCGAAGTCGGCGCCGAGATCACGGCTGATCACTTCGTCGTCGGCCAGAAGGTCGACGTTACCGGCACCACGACGGGCAAGGGCTTCCAGGGCGTCATCAAGCGCCACCATTTTGGTGGTGGCCGGGCGACGCACGGTAACTCTGTTTCGCACCGTACGCACGGTTCCACTGGCCAGCGCCAGGACCCCGGTAAGGTGTTCAAGGGCAAGAAGATGGCCGGTCACATGGGTGCGACCCGCGTCACCACACAGAACGTAGAGGTGGTTTCGACGGACATCGACCGTGGCCTGATCCTCATCCGTGGCGCTGTTCCCGGCACCAAGGGTGCGTG
Organism: Rhizobiaceae bacterium; assembly: GCA_019635775.1. Classification (GTDB taxonomy): domain Bacteria; phylum Pseudomonadota; class Alphaproteobacteria; order Rhizobiales; family Rhizobiaceae; genus Mesorhizobium_K. Next base: position 1,113 of record JAHBYU010000019.1, read on the forward strand.
GATCCTGGTGCGCGATGCTGCCAAGGTCGAACTGCCGAAGGATGCGCCGAAGCCGGCCGCGATCCGTGCCAAGGCTGATGCCAAGGCCGAAACCGTCGCCGAGGGAGCATGACAATGGATCTCAAGATCACAACCCTCGCCGGCAAGGACGCCGGCAAGTTGAAGCTGAGTGACGAGATTTTCGGGCTGGACCCGCGCGAGGATATCCTGCAGCGCGTCGTTCGCTGGCAGCTCGCCAAGAAGCAGCAGGGCACCCACAAGGCCAAGGGGCGCGCGGAAATCGCCCGTACCGGCGCGAAGATGTACAAGCAGAAGGGTACGGGCCGCGCCCGCCACCATTCGGCTCGTGCTCCGCAGTTCCGCGGCGGCGGCAAGGCCCATGGCCCGGTGGTTCGCAGCCATGAGCATGACCTTCCCAAGAAGGTTCGTGCGCTCGGCCTGAAGCATGCGCTTTCGGCCAAGGCTAAGGCGGAGAGCATCATCATCATCGATGAGCTGACGCTTGCCGAGGCAAAGACGAAGGCGTTGGTGGCGAGCCTTGAAAAGCTTGGCCTGTCCAATGCGCTGGTCATCGGAGGCGCCGAGCTCGACCAGAACTTCAAGCGGGCTGCGACCAACATCCCGAACATCGACGTGCTGCCGATCCAGGGCATCAACGTCTACGACATTCTGCGCCGCGGCACGCTGGTCCTTTCGAAGGCCGCCGTCGAGGCTCTCGAGGAGCGCTTTAAATGACTGACCTTCGCCACTACGACGTGATCGTCAGCCCGGCGATTACCGAAAAGTCGACCATGGCTTCAGAGCAGAACCAGGTCGTGTTCAACGTTGCCCGCAAGGCGACCAAGCCCGAGATCAAGGCGGCCGTCGAGGCGCTGTTCAGCGTCAAGGTGACCGGCGTCAATACTCTCGTCCGCAAGGGCAAGATGAAGCGGTTCCGTGGCACGGTCGGCCGTCAGAGCGATGTCAAGAAGGCGGTGGTAACGCTGGCCGACGGTCATTCGATCGACGTCGCGACGGGCCTCTGATTGAAGGGGCGAGGATAAGAAGATGGCTTTGAAAACCTACAACCCCGTAACGCCGAGCACGCGACAGCTGGTGCTGGTCGATCGGTCTGCCCTTTACAAGGGTAAGCCTGTAAAGGGCCTGACCGAAGGCTTGACCAAGTCGGGTGGTCGCAACAACTACGGTCGCATCACTGCCCGCTTCATCGGCGGCGGTCACAAGCGGTCGTACCGCATCATCGACTTCAAGCGTCGCAAGTTCGACGTCGCTGCGACGGTTGAGCGGATCGAATACGATCCGAACCGCACGGCTTTCATCGCGCTGGTGAAGTACGACGACGGCGAGTTGAACTATATCGTTGCGCCGCAGCGCCTGGCGCCCGGCGACAAGATTATCGCTGGCAATTCTGTTGACGTGAAGCCCGGCAACGCAATGCCGCTTGCTTCGATGCCGGTTGGCACGATCATCCACAATGTGGAGATGAAGCCGGGCAAGGGTGGGCAGATTGCTCGTTCCGCGGGAGCCTATGCGCAGCTTGTCGGTCGCGATCAGGGCATGGCAATCCTGCGTCTCAACTCCGGTGAGCAGCGCATCGTATCGGGTCAGTGTCTCGCCACGGTTGGCGCGGTGTCGAACCCGGACCACGGAAACATCAACCTGGGCAAGGCGGGTCGCAAGGTTTGGATGGGCAAGCGCCCGCACAACCGCGGCGTGGTCATGAACCCGGTCGATCACCCGCACGGTGGTGGCGAAGGCCGTACTTCGGGTGGCCGTCATCCGGTTACCCCGTGGGGCAAGCCTACCAAGGGCAAGAAGACCCGGTCGAACAAGTCGACCGACAAGTTCATCGTTCGCTCGCGCCATCAGCGCAAGAGCTAAGAAGAGGTAGTCTGAAGTGACACGTTCAGTCTGGAAAGGCCCGTTCATCGACGGCTATCTGCTCAAGAAGGCGGATAAGGTTCGCGAGGGCGGTCGTTCGGAAGTGATCAAGATGTGGAGCCGCCGCTCTACCATCCTGCCGCAGTTCGTCGGGCTCACCTTTGGCGTCTATAACGGCCAGAAGCATGTCCCGGTATCGGTGAACGAGGATATGGTCGGGCACAAGTTCGGTGAGTTCGCTCCGACCAGGACCTATTACGGTCACGGCGCGGATAAGAAGGCGAAGAGGAAATAAAGATGGGCAAGGCCAAAGCTCCGCGCAGGCTTGCTGACAACGAGGCACGTGCTGTGCTGCGCACGATCCGTATCAGCCCGCAGAAGCTCAACCTCGTTGCGCAGCTGATCCGCGGCAAGAAGGTCGCGGCTGCTCTCAACGATCTGGAATTCTCGCGCAAGCGAATTTCCGGGACGGTGAAGAAGACGCTGGAATCGGCGATAGCCAACGCTGAAAACAACCATGATCTCGATGTCGACGCGCTGGTTGTTGCCGAGGCGTATGTCGGCAAGTCGATTGTCATGAAGCGTTTCCATGCTCGTGGCCGTGGACGCGCCAGCCGTATCGAGAAGCCGTTTTCGCACCTGACGATCGTTGTTCGTGAGGTCGAGGAAAAAGGGGAGGCCGCATAATGGGCCAGAAAATCAATCCGATCGGCTTCCGCCTCGGCATTAACCGGACTTGGGACTCCCGCTGGTACGCAAACACCGGCGAGTACTCGAAGCTGTTGCACGAGGACATCAAGATCCGCGAATATCTTGAAAAGGAACTCAAGCAGGCAGCGATTTCCAAGGTCGTTATCGAGCGTCCGCACAAGAAGTGCCGCGTCACGATCCATGCCGCCCGTCCTGGCCTGATCATCGGCAAGAAGGGTGCGGACATCGAGAAGCTTCGCAAGAAGCTGACCGAGATGACCAAGTCCGAGACGCACCTCAATATCGTCGAGGTCCGCAAGCCGGAGATCGACGCAACGCTGATCGCGCAGTCAATTGCGCAGCAGCTGGAGCGTCGTATTGCCTTCCGTCGCGCCATGAAGCGCGCCGTGCAGTCGGCGATGCGTCTTGGCGCTGAAGGTATCCGCATCAACTGTTCCGGCCGTCTGGGCGGTGCTGAAATCGCCCGTATGGAATGGTACCGCGAGGGTCGCGTGCCGCTGCATACGCTGCGTGCCGATGTCGATTACGGTACGGCTGAGGCGCAGACCGCTTACGGCATCTGCGGTGTAAAGGTCTGGGTCTTTAAGGGCGAGATTCTGGAACACGATCCGATGGCTTCCGAGCGTCGCGCGACCGAAGGCGAACAGCAGCCTTCTGCACGTCGTCGCGAACGCGAGAACGCCTGAGCGGCGAGGGAATTGGAGTAACGAAAGATGCTGCAGCCAAAGCGCACGAAATTCCGCAAGCAGTTCAAGGGCCGCATCCACGGCACCGCCAAGGGCGGTACCAATCTGGATTTCGGTGGCTTCGGACTGAAGGCGCTGGAGCCGAACCGCGTCACCGCGCGTGAGATCGAGGCGGCCCGCCGCGCGATCACCCGCGAGATGAAGCGTGCCGGTCGTGTCTGGATCCGCGTGTTCCCCGATGTGCCGGTGACGTCGAAGCCGACGGAAGTCCGCATGGGTAAGGGCAAGGGCGGTGTCGACTATTGGGCGTGCCGTGTGAAGCCGGGACGTATCATGTTCGAGATCGACGGCGTCTCGGAAGAGATTGCCCGTGAGGCGTTGCGCCTCGGCGCGGCCAAGCTTTCGGTCAGGACGCGCTTCGTACAGCGCATCGCAGAATAGGAAGGGACGCCATCATGAAGGCCTCCGAAGTCAGGACCAAGACCGCCGACCAGCTCAATGACGAGTTGGCCAGCCTCAAGAAGGAGCAGTTCAATCTGCGCTTCCAGAAGGCCACCGGTCAGCTTGAGAAGACCGCACGCGTGAAGCAGGTCCGCAGGGACATAGCGCGCATCAAGACCATCGCCGCCGAGAAAGCCTCGGCCAAGAAGGCATAAGGAAAAGACCATGCCAAAGCGCATTCTGCAGGGCACCGTCGTCAGCGACAAGAACGAGAAGACGGTTGTCGTAAAGGTCGAGCGTCGCTTCACCCATCCGGTGATGAAGAAGACCGTGCGCTCGACCAAGAAGTACAAGGCGCATGACGAGAACAACGCCTGCAAGGTAGGTGACACCGTGTTCATCCAGGAATCGAAGCCGATCTCCAAGGATAAGCGCTGGGTCGTGGTTACCGAAGCGCAGGCCTGAGAATAACAATAGGAACTGACGGGGAGGGCGGTTGCCCGGCTCCGGTGAAGAAGAAGGCGGCCTGTCATGATTCAGATGCAAACAAACCTCGACGTCGCGGATAACTCCGGTGCCCGTCGTGTCATGTGCATCAAGGTGCTGGGCGGTTCGAAGCGGAAGTATGCTTCGGTCGGCGACATCATTGTCGTCTCGATCAAGGAAGCCATTCCGCGCGGCCGCGTTAAGAAGGGCGATGTGATGAAGGCGGTCGTGGTTCGCACGGCCAAGGACATCCGCCGTCCCGACGGCAGTGTGATCCGTTTCGACAAGAACGCAGCCGTTCTGGTCGACAACAAGAAAGAGCCAGTCGGCACCCGTATCTTCGGGCCGGTTCCGCGCGAGCTTCGCGCCAAGAACCACATGAAGATCATCTCGCTGGCACCTGAAGTGCTTTAAGGAACCGGACCATGCAGAAGATCAGAAAAGGCGACAAGGTCGTCGTCCTGGCCGGCAAGGACAAGGGGCGCACCGGTGAGGTGCTGTCGGTCCTGCCGAAGGAAGACAAGGCTGTCGTTCGTGGCGTGAACCAGGTTCGCCGTCACCAGAAGCAAAGCCAGTCTCAGGAAGGCGGCATCATAACCAAGGAAGCGCCGATCCACCTGTCGAACCTCGCCATCGCCGACCCGAAGGACGGCAAGCCGACCCGTGTAGGGTTCCGCGTCGACGGCGACAAGAAGGTGCGTATCGCCAAGCGCTCGGGAGAAGTCATCAATGGCTAAGGCAGCAGCAAAAGCCCAGGCGACCGCGGCCAACAAGCCGCGCCTGAAAAAGGTCTATGAAGAGAAGATCCGTCAGGCTCTGAAGGACCAGTTCAACTACGCGAACGAGATGCAGGTGCCGCGTCTCGACAAGATCGTTCTGAACATGGGCGTTGGCGAGGCGACAGCGGATTCCAAGAAGCCTTCGGTTGCCGCCGAGGATCTCGCGCTCATCGCCGGCCAGAAGCCGGTCGTGACGCGGGCCCGCAAGTCGATCGCCGGCTTCAAGGTTCGCGAGAACATGCCGATCGGCACGAAGGTTACCCTGCGCGCCGAGCGTATGTACGAGTTTCTCGACCGCCTGGTCACGATCGCGCTGCCGCGTGTACGTGACTTCCGCGGTCTCAACCCGAAGAGCTTCGATGGCCGCGGCAACTATGCCATGGGCATCAAGGAACACATCGTGTTCCCGGAGATCAACTACGACAAGGTCGATCAGATCTGGGGCATGGATATCATCGTTTGTACGACCGCCAAGACGGACGACGAGGCCAGGGCGCTGCTCAAGGGCTTCAACTTCCCCTTCCGGCAGTAACGGCAGCGAGAAAAGGAACATCTGAATGGCAAAGACCAGCTCAGTCGAGAAGAACAACCACCGCCGCAAACTGGTGGCGCGTGACGCTGCCAAGCGCAAGGCGCTTAAGGCGATCATCATGGATCAGTCGAAGCCGCTTGAGGAGCGTTTCCGCGCTCAGCTCAAGCTGTCGGCGATGCCGCGCAACGGCTCCAAGATCCGTATCCGCAATCGCTGCGAAGTGACCGGCCGTCCGCGTGCGTATTATCGCAAGCTCGGCATGTCGCGCGTCGCGCTTCGTCAACTCGGTAACTCGGGCGTTATCCCGGGTCTCGTCAAGTCCAGCTGGTAAGGAGGACTGACATGTCTTTGAGTGATCCTCTCGGCGATATGCTGACCCGCATCCGCAACGCCTATGGCCGCAAGAAGTCGAGCGTCTCGACGCCGGCCTCCAAGCTGCGCGCGCGTGTTCTCGAAGTGATGAAGTCGGAAGGCTACATCCGCGACTACAGCCAGACCGATTTCGACAACGGCAAGTCCGAGCTCGAGATCGAATTGAAGTATTTCGACGGCTCGCCGGTCATTCGCGAGATTGCCCGCGTGTCGAAGCCAGGCCGTCGTGTCTACGTTTCGGCCAAGTCGATTCCGCACGTGGCAAATGGTCTCGGCATCGCCATTCTTTCGACCCCGAAGGGTGTCATGGCCGACCATGAAGCGCGCGAGCAGAACGTCGGCGGCGAAATCCTCTGCCAGATCTTCTGATCGGCTGAACAGAACAGGAAGCGAGGAGACGATAATGTCTCGTATTGGCAAGAAACCCGTACCCGTGCCGGCAGGCGTGACCGCAACGGTCAATGGCCAGACGGTTACCGCCAAGGGCCCGAAGGGCGAACTCAAGTTCGTCGTCAACGAAGAGGTTCTGGTCAAGCTGGACAACGGTTCGATCGAAGTCGAGCCGCGCGACCAGTCCAAGGCCGCACGTTCCAAGTGGGGCATGAGCCGCACGCAGATCGTGAACATCCTGACCGGTGTGAAGGACGGCTTCGAGAAGAAGCTCGAGATCAACGGCGTCGGTTACCGTGCAGCGATGCAGGGCAAGAACCTGCAGCTCGCCCTGGGCTTCAGCCATGACGTGGTCTACGAGACCCCGCAAGGCATCACGATCAGCGTCGGCAAGCCGACCGAAATCACCGTGACGGGAATTGACAAGCAGCAGGTCGGGCAGGTAGCGGCTGAGATCCGCAAGTATCGCGGCCCAGAGCCCTACAAGGGCAAGGGCGTGAAGTATGCCGACGAGCGCATCGTGCGCAAGGAAGGCAAGAAGAAGTAAGGATCGTTCTGGCCCCGGAGCGCTGCTTCGGGGTCTGGTGCGAAAGGCAACGCCACGGAGGCAAAGCCGCGGGAAGACTTTGACTTTCCGCACAGGGCGGCCCCCGGTCAAGGAAGGCAAGGAATACGTCATGGCTTCGAAAGAAAGCACGCAGCGCCGCGCGCAGCGCATCCGCCGTCAGATCAAGGCCGTCTCGAATGGTCGGTTGCGCCTGTCGGTTTATCGTTCGTCCAAGAACATCCACGCACAGATCATCGATGACGCCAAGGGCCACACCCTGGTTTCGGCCTCGACGCTCGAGAAGGACCTCAAGGGTTCTTTGAAGACCGGCGCCGACACGGCTGCGGCTGCGGCAGTCGGCAAGCTTGTCGCTGAACGCGCCGCCAAGGCCGGCGTGAAGGAAGTCGTGTTTGATCGTGGCCCCTATATCTATCATGGCCGCGTCAAGGCGCTCGCCGAAGCCGCTCGCGAGGGTGGTCTCGACTTCTGATTTTTTCGCCGCCGATCGCCATTGAGCGTCGGCAATTTCAACCCGTGCTTCCGGAAAAGAACAAGGACAGGATATGGCACAGGAACGTAGAGAAGGCGGCCGCGACCGTGGCCGGGACCGCGAGGAGCGCGACAGCGAGTTCGTCGACAAGCTGGTCCACATCAATCGTGTCGCCAAGGTTGTGAAGGGTGGTCGCCGTTTCGGCTTTGCCGCTCTGGTGGTTGTTGGCGACCAGAAGGGTCGCGTTGGCTTCGGCCACGGCAAGGCGCGTGAAGTGCCGGAGGCGATCCGCAAGGCGACCGAGTCCGCCAAGCGCGATCTGATCTTCGTGCCGCTCCGTTCCGGCCGCACCCTGCATCATGATGTCGAGGGTCGCCACGGCGCCGGTCGCGTCCTGCTGCGTGCAGCCAAGCCCGGTACGGGCATCATCGCTGGTGGCCCGATGCGTGCCGTTTTCGAAACGCTCGGCATGCATGACGTCGTCGCCAAGTCGATGGGTTCCTCGAACCCTTACAACATGGTTCGCGCCACGTTCGATGCGCTGAAGAGCCAGTTGCATCCGAAGGATGTGGCTGCGCAGCGCGGCATCAAGTACTCGACCCTCCAGGCTCGCCGCGGCAGCGCGGTTGCGGCTGAAGAGTAGGCCGGAGCCAGAGGATCATCACGATGGCAAAGAAAGCAACCAAGACCGTGACCGTCGAGCAGATTGGCTCGCCGATCCGTCGGCCGAAGGAGCAGCGGGCTACGCTGGTCGGCCTCGGCCTCAACAAGATGCATCGCCGCCGCACGCTAGAGGATACGCCCTCGGTTCGTGGCATGATCGCAGCCGTTTCCCATCTCGTTCGCGTTGTCGAAGAGAAGTAGGGTAGGGCGCGAGGAGAAAGACAATGAAACTCAACGAACTGCGTGACAATGAAGGCGCGACGCATTCTCGCAAGCGCCTTGGCCGCGGCATCGGCTCCGGCTCGGGCAAGACATCCGGTCGCGGCGTAAAGGGCCAGAAGGCCCGTTCCGGCGTCGCCATCAACGGCTTCGAGGGCGGCCAGATGCCGCTTTATCGCCGTCTGCCCAAGCGTGGCTTCAAGAACCCGAACGCCAAGGACTTCAACACCGTATCGGTGGGCCGCATCCAGGCGGCTATCGATGCCAAGAAGCTTGACGCCAAGGAAGTCGTCAACGCCGAATCGCTTGTGAAGGCTGGCGTTATCCGGCGCGCCAAGGATGGCGTTCGCCTGCTTGCCGATGGCGAGATCAAGACGAAGATTTCCTTTGACATCGCGGGCGCTTCCAAGGCGGCCGTGGAAAAAGTCGAGAAGGCCGGGGGATCGGTCAAGCTTCCCGTCTCGGCGGAAGCGGCCGAGTAACGGGCCCTCTGACAAGCGGCGGCAAAGGGGATTGCCGCCGCTTGCAACTTCGTCGTCCGGAGCCTATCTCGATGGCTCGGCGATGCGGCTGACCGGACACTGGTCCGACAGGCGCTGCTTGGCGCGACCCAGCGGAGAAATTGCATGGCATCGGCTGCAGAACAACTTGCATCCAATCTGAATTTCGCAGCCTTCGCCAAGGCAGAAGATTTGAAGAAGCGCATCTGGTTCACGCTGGGTGCGCTGCTTGTGTATCGGCTGGGCACTTATATTCCGCTGCCCGGCATCAATCCAAACGCTTTTGCCCAGGCTTTCCAGCAGCAGTCGGGCGGCGTGCTTGGCATGTTCAACATGTTTGCAGGCGGCGCCGTGGAGCGCATGGCCATTTTTGCGCTGGGCATCATGCCCTATATTTCGGCGTCCATCATCATGCAGCTCATGACTTCGGTGATCCCGAGTCTTGAAGCCTTGAAGAAGGAAGGCGAACAGGGCCGCAAGGTCATCAACCAGTATACACGCTACGGCACTGTCCTTCTCGCCATCGTTCAGGCCTATGGCATCTCCATCGGGCTCGAGAGCGGCAACGGTATCGTCACGGATCCGGGACTGTTCTTCCGCATTTCCGCCGTCATCACTCTTGTTGGTGGCACGATGTTCCTGATGTGGCTCGGCGAGCAGATCACGGCGCGGGGCATTGGCAACGGTATTTCGCTGATCATTTTCGCGGGTATTGTCGCAGGTCTGCCTGGCGCCATTTCCGGCACGCTGGAACTTGGCCGCACGGGTGCGCTGTCGACCGGCCTGATCCTCGGCATCATCATCCTGGCGGTTGTGGTGATCGGCCTGATCGTGTTCTTCGAGCGTGCGCAGCGCCGTCTGCTTATCCAGTATCCGAAGCGCCAGGTCGGCAACCGCATGTTCCAGGGTGATACGTCCCACCTTCCGCTGAAGCTCAACACCGCCGGCGTGATTCCTCCGATCTTCGCATCTTCGCTGCTGCTGTTGCCGGCGACACTCGCGGGCTTCTCGGCTACGACCGAGATGCCGGCGTGGGCATCGACCGTTCTGGCCGCCCTCGGGCACGGGCAGCCGCTCTATATGTTCCTGTATGCGGCAATGATTGCGTTTTTCGCCTTCTTCTACACGGCGATCGTGTTCAATCCCAAGGACACGGCGGACCAGCTGAAGAAGCACTCAGGCTTCATTCCGGGCTACCGCCCAGGCGAGCGCACTGCCGAGTACATCGACTACGTCCTGACTCGCATCACGGTCGTCGGAGCGATCTACCTCGTCCTGGTCTGCTTGCTCCCCGAGTTCCTCATTTCAGCGACTGGCGTACCTTTCTATCTTGGTGGCACTTCGCTTCTGATCGTGGTCAGTGTAACGCTCGATACGGTCGCGCAGGTTCAGGGACACCTGATTGCGCACCAGTATGAGGGGCTGATCAAGAAGTCGAAGCTGCGCGGAGGGAAGAGGGGACGATGAGGCTTATACTGCTTGGGCCGCCGGGAGCGGGCAAGGGGACGCAAGCACAGAGGCTGGTAGAGAAATACGGCATTCCGCAGCTCTCCACCGGGGATATGCTCCGGGCTGCCGTGGCGGCGGGGAGCCCCGTCGGACTAAAGGCCAAAGCGGTGATGGATGCCGGCGAGCTTGTATCCGACGAGATCGTCAATGCAATCGTGGCCGAGCGAATCGATCAGGCGGATTGCGCAACGGGCTTCATCCTCGATGGATACCCGCGCACGTTGGTGCAGGCGGACTCGGTCGAGAAAATGCTCGATGAGCGAGGCATCAAGCTCGATGTCGTGATTGAGCTTGTTGTCGACGACAAGGCTTTGGTTGGCCGGATCGCCAACCGTGCAGAGGAAACCAGGGCCGCCGGCAAGCCGGTGCGCAAGGACGACGATCCGGCCGTGTTCCCGGAGAGGCTTCGCGAGTACTACAAGAAGACTGCGCCTCTGATCGGCTATTACTATGCCAAGGGCTCGCTTAAGCAGGTCGACGGGATGGCGGATATTGACGCTGTCACGGCGCAGATCGACGAATTGCTCAAGTCGGCCTGAAATAGGCAAGAACCGACTGTTGACTGGGCTGCGCTGCTGGACTATAGCGGCGCATCTCCAAATCCGGCGTGAGGCTGCTCGGTCCTTGGGACAGGGTGGCCTTGTTGAATTGGAAGATACCCCGCAAGGGCCGGCCTCCACCGGACGCGGGTCAAACGATAACCCGCCGGACAGTTAAGGCTGAAGCCGGCCCAGATGGAGATGAAGATGGCCCGTATAGCTGGCGTCAACATACCGACCAACAAGCGCGTTGTGATTGCGCTTCAGTACATTCATGGCATCGGCAAGAAGTTCGCGCAGGAGATCGTCGACAAGGTCGGCATTCCCGCTGACCGCCGCGTCAACCAGTTGACCGACGCCGAGGTGCTCCAGATCCGCGAGACGATCGACCGCGATTATCAGGTCGAGGGCGATCTGCGTCGTGAGACCTCTATGAACATCAAGCGCCTGATGGACCTTGGCTGCTATCGCGGCCTGCGTCATCGCCGCAACCTGCCTGTTCGCGGCCAGCGCACGCATACCAACGCTCGCACCCGCAAGGGTCCTGCGAAGGCCATTGCAGGCAAGAAGAAGTAAGAATTCCACGAATCTGGTTGGCGGTCGGCATCGTCCGATTGCCGTCAACCATGGTGTAGCCGCTGGCATTACGGCGGCGTTGATATCGAACGAAAGGACTACCATATGGCCAAGGAAGCCGGACGCGTCCGCCGTCGCGAACGCAAGAACATCTCGTCGGGCACCGCACACGTGAACTCGACCTTCAACAACACGATGATCACCATCACCGATGCGCAGGGCAACACGATTGCCTGGTCGTCGGCTGGCGCTCAGGGCTTCAAGGGTTCGCGGAAGTCGACCCCGTTCGCCGCCCAGATGGCGGCCGAAGACGTTGCCAAGAAGGCTCAGGAGCACGGCATGCGCATGCTGGAAGTTGAGGTTTGCGGACCGGGTTCGGGCCGTGAGTCTGCGCTTCGTGCGCTTCAGGCCGGCGGCTTCACCATTACTTCGATCCGCGACGTCACGCCGATCCCGCACAACGGTTGCCGTCCGCGCAAGAAGCGTCGCGTCTAAAGTTCTAGAACCGCCGCGCGAGCTCGGGGCCTTCAAGTCAAGGACCGGCGCTCCTCCACGGCTTTCCATGGCGACCGCCACGATTGGATGGTGGCGGCACAACGGAAGGAAGACCCATGATCCAGAAAAACTGGCAGGAATTGATCAAGCCGAACAAGATCGAGTTCTCCTCGAAGGGCAAGACGTTGACGACCCTCGTCGCCGAGCCCTTGGAGCGCGGCTTCGGTCTTACGCTCGGCAACGCGCTTCGCCGCGTCCTGCTCTCCTCGCTGCGCGGCGCTGCCGTGACCGCCGTCCAGATCGACGGCGTTCTGCACGAGTTCTCGTCGATTGCCGGCGTGCGTGAGGACGTTACCGATATCGTCCTCAACATCAAGGAAATCGCCATCAAGATGGAAGGCGACGGCCCCAAGCGCATGGTTGTGCGCAAGCAGGGTCCGGGTGCTGTCACCGCCGGTGACATCCAGACGGTCGGCGACGTTGAAATCCTGAACCCCGACCATGTTATCTGCACCCTCGACGAGGGCGCTGAGATCCGCATGGAGTTCACCGTCGACACCGGCAAGGGCTATGTGCCTGCCGACCGCAACCGTGCCGAGGATGCACCGATCGGCCTTATTCCGGTCGACAGCCTCTATTCGCCGGTCAAGAAGGTCTCCTACAAGGTCGAGAACACCCGTGAGGGCCAGGTTCTCGACTACGACAAGCTGACGATGACCATCGAGACAAACGGCTCGGTCACCGGCGAGGACGCCGTGGCTTTCGCAGCGCGTATCCTGCAGGACCAGCTTGGGCTGTTCGTCAACTTCGACGAGCCGACGAAGGAAGTTGCGACCGAGGCAGTTACGGAGCTGGCCTTCAATCCGGCCCTGCTCAAGAAGGTTGACGAACTGGAGCTTTCGGTTCGCTCGGCCAACTGCCTGAAGAACGACAACATCGTCTACATCGGCGACCTGATCCAGAAGACCGAGGCGGAGATGCTGCGCACCCCGAACTTCGGCCGCAAGTCGCTGAACGAGATCAAGGAAGTGCTTGCGGCTATGGGCCTGCATCTCGGCATGGAAGTGCCGGACTGGCCGCCGGAGAACATCGAAGACCTCGCAAAGCGTTACGAAGACCAGTACTGAGCCTGAATAGAGCATGGTGCCGAGGGCCGGCTGGTCCGGTCCGACGGCCATGCGGAAAACCATCAGAGGCCGTGGCCTCTTGAACAACTGAAGAAGGAAGACAGCCATGCGCCACGGTTTCAAAGGCCGTCGCTTCGCCCGCAGCGTAAGCCACCGCAAGTCCATGTTCGCCAATCTGGCCGTGTCTCTGATCGAGCACGAGCAGATCGTCACCACCCTGCCCAAGGCGAAGGACCTGCGTCCTATCGTCGAGAAGCTGGTGACGCTTGGCAAGCGTGGCGACCTGCATGCCCGCCGCCAGGTCATCGCCCAGATCGGCAACGACGATGTCGTCAAGCGCCTGTTCGATGTCGTCGCCCCCCGCTATGCGACGCGCAACGGTGGCTATCTGCGCATCATGAAGGCTGGTTTCCGTCAGGGCGACAATGCGCCCATGGCAGTGATCGAGTTCGTTGATCGCGACACGTCCGCCAAGGGTGCCGGCGACCGCGCGCGTGCCGAGGCTGAGGACACCGAAGGCGAGGCAGTCGCCGCCTGAGTTCATGCGCGTTTTTACTTACAAAAAAGGGGCCGTGCGGCCCCTTTTTTTGTCCATCGCGCAAGCAGTAATCAAACCCGATTGAGCGCCGCCGCGATCCTGTCCTTGAGGGAGAGGCGGGCTTTGCGCATCTCGACCTCAGTCTTTTCATCAACCGGCTCGATTCTCGTTTCTGCACGGTGGATGCGATCGTTGATTTCGTCGTAGTCGACCAGCAACCGGGCAAACTCCGGTTGTTTGGCTTTCAGGGCATGAATAGCTTCCAGCTGGCCCGGAAAATCTTCTCCCAGAGTGTGTGGCGTATTGGGCATGCTGCTCTCCTGTTCTCTTTTGATGGAACTTAGTTCCATCCCGGCTCGGAGCATTGATATGGGTCAATCTGCGACCGCCTGGAGCATTGGGAACTCAGCTGTTCTTTATTTCCAGAAGAGCTACGGTAAGTTCGTCGTGTGAAGACCGATGAGAGGCGTTATGGATATCAGGGTACTTGATCGGCAGGGTACCAAGCTAGCCGTCCTCGATACGGGCGGGGACGGCGAGGCGATAGTCTTGGTGCATGGTTGGTGTTGTGACCGGAGCTTTTTCCACCCACAGGTCGAGTATTTTTCAAACGCAGGGTATCGAATCTTGGCCGTCGATCTCAGGGGTCACGGCGAAAGCGATGCACCGCCTGGTTCGTATGGGATGCAGGTTTTTGCAGACGACGTCGCCTGGTCCGCAAGGGAAATCGGCGTCAAGGATCCGGTGATCGTCGGGCACAGCATGGGAGGTGTCGTCGCGTTTGATGTTGCCGCGCGTTATCCCGACCTTATTTCCGGTGTAGTCATGATCGATTCATCGGTCGTCAGATCGATAGCTGCGCTCCGTGCAATCGACGGGTTGTGCGACGCCTTGGCAGGGCCGGATCGCGTAAGGATCGCGCGCGAGTACGTTCACAATGCGCTCTTTATTGCAACGGATGACCCGGCCCGCCGGGACAGCATTCTGAATCGGATGGCTGCGACACCGGCCCATGTAATGCTGGGTGCGATGATTGGTCTGCGCGATTATGACCCCAGCTATGCCAGCGGGCTGATAAACGCCCCATGCGTCTTCATCTCGGCAGATCAACCGATCCCGCGAACCGATATTGGAGCACTACAAGCTCTGGTACCGCAATTGATGACAGGGCGGACAGTGGGGTCCGGACATTTCTGTCAGCTGGAAGTCCCTCAACAGGTGAACGCGATGATCGACCGTTTTTTGACGGTTAGATCAGCATCTGCCCGAACCTAATTTTGCCTCCGAGTTGGGCGATGGCGGATCAAGTGCTAAGTGCGTTGGGAGCTTCTGCAACTATCGAGATCGTATCTGAGCCTGCAGTTCGACAAGCCCGTCACTCCAGCCACGCACTGTCTCCGCCATGGTCTTCAAATGATCGGCTGCCGAAAACCCCGAGACGCTTTTGCGCGGCTTAAGGTCATGATCGCCATCCTCCAGCCAGAGAATTTCGATATTTGTTGAAAGGCGATACCTTTCCACATCGGCCCGTGTGCCGAACTCGTCGCGCGTACCCTGCACGATGAGTGTCGGAGTTTCGAGATGCTCCAGATGCCCAGTTCTAAGTTGTTCCGGTTTGGCAGGTGGATGAAACGGGTAGCCAAGACAGAGCAGACCGCAGATTTTCCCTGAGCGATAGGCTTCGTCGGCGATCAGACTCGCGACACGCCCGCCCATGGATTTGCCGCCGATGATTAGCGATCCTTTTGGTCGAAGAGCGTCGATCGCCGAGTAGAACTCAGGACACAACGTGTCCGCACGTGGCGGTGGCTTGCGACTGCCTGAGCGCCTCGCGGCCATGTAGGCGAACTCAAAGCGCACGACACGCAAACCAGCCGCTGCCATGGCCTTTGTGGATGCCGTCATCGACGGCGAATCCATGGGTGCCCCTGCGCCGTGGGCGAGCAGGAGGGTCACCGAGGCACCTTCCGGTCCGTCAAAAATCATCTGATCCGAGCTCGTTTCACTTCGCCGACTATAACCGGTCCGCGGGCGCGACAAAGCCGAATCGAAGATCTGTACGTCAGGCACCAGCTCAGTCGGAAACAGGAATCCAGGCGGTCAGGGCCGCAGGCGTTACACGATCCGCGGTCCAGACAAGCCCGGCTTTCGCAAGATGATAGCCTTCCGTAGTCTTTCGCCAAACGGAATTGCCTTTGTTCCGCGCGATCTCGAAGAGCGTGAATCCGTCGGCGTCCTGAAGCGAGGCGAGGGCCGTGGCCGGCGCAGTTCGCCCGATTCCGTCAGGATCAGAAACGGTGCGGCATCTGCCGGTCACGAGTGGATAGTCAACGCCGGGAGCGCGGAGGACGCGAGCCTTGACGGCGCTTTCGCACTCCTCGACGGATGCCCACTTGGCCGGTGTCTCAGACACGAATTCGCACAGTTTTGCGTCGCAATCGCAACCGACAATTGTCATCGCAACAAGCGCTGTCTTGAGCATGGCGTCGTTCTCCGGACCTTGGACGCGAAGCTCGCTTGAGATCGAGGCGTTACTTGGTCCGGATTCTGGAAAGAAAGAGGCGCTTCTTATTCCGGCGGCGGCGCCAGCTCGCAGTCTTGCCCCTCGCAATCCTCTAGCGGACCAGACCCAGAGGGCATGCAATTCTCGCCCTCGCATGCCTCGACAGGATTCTCCTGGGCCGGCATGCAATTCTCGCCCTGGCAGGTGATGGCCGGATGTGGCTCGCAGTCACCATCGTCGCAGGTCGGCTGGCTGGGATCGACATAGACTGGCGGCACGCAGCCTGCCTGCCCGGCACAACCCTGTTGCCCATCTTCGGCAAGTGCTTGATAGGGCAGGCTGGCCAAGGCCATACAGAGAAGGATTGTGCGCACAAATTGCATTCGTATCTCCCAGCCGGTTGCCTGATCAGTGACGTAACACGGTGTCACTCCCGAAATCCCGAGGCAAGGGTACCGCGCATTTTGCCATATTGCCGCCCGCTTCTCGACATATTCGCTTAACAAGCTGCTAATGGTTCCGATGCATATTGAGGGGCAGGGACTGTTAGCGGCGGACTTGGCAAGTCGTAGGGGACGATCTTGAGAATATATATTCCGGCGCGCGCGCGTCTCCGTCGCGCTACCAGTGTTTTGCTTTGTGCCACCGCTGCAGGCTTTCTAGCTGCCTGCACTTCCACGCAGCCGAATGCGACCGAGAGCGTCAAGAAGCGCTCGAAAGAGTATTTTTCTGAAACGGAATACGGGGTGAAGGCGAGCCCCCGCGTTTCAATGAAAAAGGCCAATCTGCCGCGCGGCGGCGGGCGGGACCAGATAGGCAAACCCTATAAGGTGCGCGGCAAAGTCTATTACCCGAAAGAAGAGAAGAACTATAAGAAGACGGGATTGGCCTCCTGGTATGGCGATGCCTTTCATGGGCGTCTGACTGCCAATGGCGAGATTTACGACATGACGCATTTGACGGCGGCGCATCCCACCATGCCGCTGCCGAGCTATGCGCGTGTGACAAACATGGAAAATGGAAGCTCGGTTATCGTTCGCGTAAACGATCGCGGGCCGTATTCGCACAACCGTTTGATCGATCTGTCGAAACGCGCGGCCGAGATGCTGGATTATACGCATTCGGGCACCGCCAAGGTGAAGGTCGAGTATGTCGGTCGTGCGCCGCTCGACGGTCATGACGATGAATACCTGATGGCGTCCTATCGTCCTGGCAACCGTGCTCCAGACCCGTCTGATGGACTGCCCACGGGCGTGATGATCGCTATGAATGGGCCAACCCCGTCCACGGATGTTGGTCAGCCTGGAAGGCAACTCGACATGATGGCGACTGGCACCAGCAGCGTCACCTTGCCGGCAGTCGGACCCATTGCGCCGGAGAGGCCGGCTTTTGACGGGGGGGGCGAGGTGCAACTCGCGATGGCGTCCCTCTCATATGCCGATGAGAAGGCAGGCAAGGCCGGCGGCGCTCTTTCGGCTTTTGGGGTACTGACTTCCGACACCATCGCCAGTTCGTGGAAGCGAATGAATGATGATCTGGTTCCGGCTGGAGAAGCGTATGTGGCGGCTGCATCCTTCACCGATGCCGAAGCAGCGGACAGCTTGGCCAGAGCACTATCTGCCTACGGGCGGCCGGACATCGAGAAGACCGAGATTGACGGAATCATGTGGTATAGTGTCAACCTGCGGTCGAACGGACAGCCGATTGACTCCCTTCTTCAGGCGGCGTGGTCGCACGGCGCGCCCGATGCCATCGTCATCCGTGACTGATCGTACCAAACCTGAACACAAAGACGCGATTTTCCCGCATTACGGTTGATCGCTTGAGGTGCTGGCTGATAGCCTTCTCGCCTCAGCCGCAACCCTGCAGGATTTCGCGCCAATGGCAACTCGGGCATTCACTTTCGTCATCGGGCTGATGATGGTGTTCGCGTCCAGCGCCGGCGACCGTGCACTGGCCCAGTCCCAGTTGTTCGAAACGCGCGCCAAACAGGCCGTGATGATCGATGCGGAAACCGGCACGATTCTCTATTCCAAGGATGGAGACAAGCTCATTCCGCCGGCATCGCTTGCCAAGCTGATGACGGTGGAGGTCATCTTTCATGCGCTCAAGGTCGGCCGTCTGACGATGGATGACAAGTTTGCAGTGAGCAAGAACGCATGGACGAAGGGCGGAGCTAAGTCCGGCGGTTCGACCATGTTCGCCAAGGTGAATTCCGAGATCCGCGTGGAAGATCTGATCAAGGGCGTGATCGTGCAATCGGCAAAC
This sequence comes from Rhizobiaceae bacterium, assembly GCA_019635775.1. GTDB lineage: Bacteria > Pseudomonadota > Alphaproteobacteria > Rhizobiales > Rhizobiaceae > Mesorhizobium_K. Next base: position 19,365 of record JAHBYU010000019.1, read on the forward strand.
GACGCCTGCATCACGCTGGCGGAAGGTCTGGCGGGAACAGAAGAAAATTTTGCGGCTCTGATGACCGAACGCGCTCGGCAAATCGGACTCACCAAATCGGTGTTCAAGAACTCCAACGGACTGCCGGCTGAGGGGCAACTCGTCACGATGAACGAATTGGCTCGGCTGGGGCAGCACATCTGGCGCGAGTACCCGGATTATTATCGGTTCTACAGCATTCGTGAATTCACCTGGAACAAGATCACCCAACCGAATCGCAATCCGTTGCTGGGCATGGATATCGGCGCTGACGGGATGAAGACCGGGTACACCGATGCATCAGGCTACGCGATCGTTGGCTCGGTCGAGCGGGACGGGCATCGTGTTTTCGCTGCCATGAGCGGAATGCAGAGCGAACAGGAGCGTGCGGAAGAATCGCGCAAGCTTCTTGAGTGGGGCTTGCGGGCCTTCGAAAAGACCGCACTCTTCGACGCGGACGAAATCATCGGCGAGGCACAGGTTTTCGGCGGGGCAAAGTCCGGCGTGGCGGTGAAGGCAAAAGGCCCGATCAGCATCTTCCTCCCGTTGACAAATACGGATCGGCTGGTGGCGCGCATCGTCTACAGGGGCCCGTTGGCCGCGCCCGTACGCGAAGGAACGCAGGTGGGGATGCTAAAGGTCTGGATTGGCGACAATCTCAGTCAGGAAACTCCGCTCTACGCCGCCGAGACGGTCGAGCTTGGAACGCTCCAACAGCGTGCTCTGGATGCAGTTGGCGAATTGATGGTTGGCTGGCTGCGCTGAGAGGCGATCACCATGTCGTCTCCTGCAGAATCGATTTCATCCGGACTGGCATTGCTCTAAATACCGTCAGGTCGCGGTCGGCTCGCGGACCCGGAAATGGAATGACGGATTTTGAAGCGCGGTTTTTTCATAACATTCGAGGGCGGGGAGGGAGCCGGCAAGTCGACCCAGATCGACCGGCTCGCGTATAAGCTTCGCGACAATCGTTATGCGGTCACTGTGACGAGAGAGCCGGGAGGTTCAGCGGGCGCGGAGGCAATCCGTCATGTGATCCTTTCTGGCGCGGCCGAGCCATTCGGACCGACCATGGAGGCGTTGCTGTTTGCAGCCGCAAGGTCCGATCACATCGAGCAGTTGATCCGACCCGCGCTCAAGCGCGGCAAGGTCGTGCTGTGCGATCGCTTTGTCGATTCCTGGCGCGTCTACCAGGACGACGTCGATCCCGCCTTGATGCTCGAGATTGAGCGGGTGTCGCTTAACGGCGTCATGCCGGACCTGACGCTGATTTTCGATCTGGATCCGGAGGAGGGGCTTCGGCGCGCAGCTGCCCGTCGGGGAAAAGATGCTGCTGACCGTTTTGAAAGGGAGACTCTTGCCATTCACAGACGCCGCCGCAAAGCCTTTCTCGATATAGCATTGAAGGAGCCCAGGCGTTGTGTGGTGATCGATGCGTCGCTGGCTCCTGAGGTTGTCGAGGAAGCGGTGACGCACGCGGTCTTCGCTGCGCTTCCGGAAAGGGGGCTGGCTGGACGGCATGCGGAGCAGGGGGCTTGAGCATGTTCGAACGCATGGCGCCGGAGCAGCATGACACATTGGATGGCGTACCGGAGCCGGCAGAGAACCCTTATTTTTTCGGGCATGATGATCCGGCGAGTATGCTGGTTTCCAGCTACCGTGCAGGCAAATTGCCACATGCCCTTCTCTTTGCCGGCCCGGTGGGCGTTGGCAAGGCGACCCTTGCTTTCCATTTCGCATATCATCTGCTGCAGCATCCGGACGGGAGCACTGCGCCGGAGAAGCTGGCGATACCGGATGTCTCGTCCAGCCTGTTTCGGCAGATCGCCATCGGCTCGCATCCGGCGATCCTTCATCTGACGCGTCCTGCAAACGAAAAATCGCAGAGCTTCAAGACCGTCGTGACCGTCGACGAGATTCGGCGGGTGAACCGCTTCCTCTCCATGACATCGCACAACGGTGGCTACCGGATAGTGATCGTCGATCCTGCCGACGACATGAATACGAACGCTGCCAATGCACTGTTGAAAAGCCTGGAAGAGCCGCCGGCGCGCACGGTCTTCATCCTGATCACGCATTCTCCCGGGCGCTTGTTGCCAACCATCCGCTCGCGTTGCCAAGTGATCCGTTTCACACCGCTTGGCAGCCAGGCCCTGTTCTCGGCCTTGTCGCAATTCGAAATCCCTCAGCCGGTTGACGAGGCGTCGCGACAGGCCTTGGCCGAGCGCTCCGGCGGTAGCGTGCGTATGGCGATCCTGCTCACCCAGTATGGCGGGCTGGAGATTGCTGAAGCGATGGACGCTATCGTCCGTTCTCGAAGCCTGGACGTCGCCGGGGCACATCGCGTTGCCGAAGCCGTGAGCGCGCGCGACGGTCCGATCCGTTTCGAGATGTTCAATCGGCGGGTGCTTGATCTTTTTGCTGACGCCGCCGCTGAAGCTGCCTTACGGGGCGACACGCAGTTGGCTAACCGGTTGTCGCAGGGGTGGGCCGACTCGCGTGTTGCGATCGAAGAGGCGCAGACGTATAACCTCGACCGCAAACAGCACGCGTTGAACATGATCGTCAGGCTGCAAGACTCGTTCCGAATGTGATAGCGCGCCTTGAGCCGGGTGGTTTTGCCCATCCCGATGCGCTATCTCCGCGAAATCTTGTCTCTGCTTTTGAACGGCGTCTTTCATGTCACGCGAAAAATTCTACATCACCACTCCGATCTTCTATCCCAATGGCAAGCCCCATATCGGCCACGCCTACACGGTTATCGCCAGTGATGCGCTGGCCAGGTTCCAGCGCCATGACGGCAAGGATGTCTTCTTCCTGTCGGGAACCGACGAGCACGGATTGAAGATGCAGCAGACCGCCGACAAGGAAGGGATCGCGCCGAAGGAACTCGCTGATCGCAATTCAGCGATTTTCCGCGACATGGAAGCAGCTCTGGGCGCTTCCAACGACGATTTCATCCGCACCACCGAGGAACGCCACTACAAGTCCTGTCAGGCGATCTGGGAGCGCATGGCGGCCAACGGAGACATCTACCTCGATCGATACAGCGGCTGGTATTCGGTGCGGCAGGAGGCTTATTTCGACGAGAAGGAAACGACGGTCGGCGATGACGGAATTCGTCGCGAGCCCTTGGGATCTCCTGTCGAATGGAACGAGGAAGAGAGTTACTTCTTCAGGCTTTCGGCCTATCAGGACAAGCTCCTCACACTCTACGAAAGCAATCCGGACTTTATCGGCCCTGCCGAGCGCCGCAACGAGGTGATGAGCTTCGTCAAATCGGGCCTGCAGGACCTTTCTGTCTCTCGCACCACATTCAACTGGGGCGTACCTGTTCCCGGCGATCCCAAGCACGTGATGTATGTCTGGGTCGACGCGCTGACCAACTACATCACAGCCGCGGGATACCCGGATACAAGCGCCGAAAAGTGGAGCTACTGGCCTGCCACGCATATTATTGGCAAGGACATCGTGCGCTTCCATGCCGTCTACTGGCCGGCGTTTCTGATGTCGGCGGGCATTCAATTGCCCAAGCGCGTGTACGCGCACGGCTTTCTGTTCAACCGCGGCGAGAAGATGTCCAAGTCGGTAGGCAACGTGGTCGACCCGTTTGCTCTTGTCGACCATTACGGCCTTGACCAGGTTCGGTACTTCTTTCTGCGCGAGGTGCCCTTCGGCCAGGACGGCAGCTACAGCCACGAGGCAATCGTCAACCGAACGAACGCCGACCTCGCAAATGACCTTGGAAATCTGGCGCAGCGTTCGCTCTCCATGATCGCGAAGAACTGCGGCGGGCTGGTCCCAATCAGGGGCGTACTGGCCGACGCTGACACGGCAATCCTGCGGCAGGCGACTGACGCGCTGGCGACGGCGCGCAAGGCGATGGGCGAGCAGGCCATTCATCAGGCGCTTGCTGCGATCTTCGCCGTCGTGGCGGAAGCAAACCGCTACTTCGCAGGCCAGGAACCCTGGGCGCTGAAAAAAAGCGATCCTGCGCGGATGGAAACGGTCCTCTGGACCACGGCCGAGGTGTTGCGTAGGGTTGGAATCCTGTGCCAGCCGTACATTCCCACATCGGCAGCCAAACTCCTGGATCTGCTGGCTGTCGGCGCGGCAGAACGCAGCTTTGCGCATCTCGACGACGGCTACGGGCTCGTTTCCGGCTCCGCGCTACCTGCACCGTTGCCGGTATTCCCGCGCTATGTCGAGCAGGCCGAGGAAGGTTGATGACGGCCACGCTCATCGACAGCCACTGCCATCTCGACTTTCCCGATTTCGCGCAGGAACGTGCAGCGGTAGTCGAGCGTGCAGTTGCAGCGGGTGTGAGCCACATGGTCACGATCTGCACAAGAGTCAGGCGCTTTGGGGAGGTGCTGTCGATCGCTGAGGAGTTCGATAACGTCTTTTGTTCCGTCGGCACCCATCCGCACAATGCTGCCGAAGAACTCGACGTGAGCGCCGACGATCTCGTTCGTCTGTCGGCGCACCCGAAGGTCGTTGCCATCGGCGAGGCTGGTCTTGACTATCACTACGACAAGTCGCCACGCGCAGCACAGATGGACGGCTTCCGCACACATATCGACGCTGCCCGACGCACCGGTCTTCCTCTCGTCATCCACGCCCGTGCCGCCGATGACGACATCGCGATGGTTCTGGAGGAGGAAAGCGGGAAGGGCGCCTTCCCGTTCGTCCTGCACTGCTTTTCTTCCGGCAAGGAGCTAGCGCGTGTCGGGGTCAGGCTCGGGGGCTATGTGTCCTTTTCGGGCATTCTGACGTTCAAGAACTCGTCAGACATCCGCTCGATCGCAGCAGACGTTCCTGCCGACAGGCTGCTGGTTGAAACGGATGCGCCATACCTTGCGCCGGTGCCCTTGCGTGGCAAGCGCAACGAGCCATCCTACGTGGTCAATACGGCAAATGTTCTGGCTGAGGTAATTGGCGTAACTGTTTATGAAATAAAAGAAATTACAACGGGAAACTTTTTGCGCCTGTTTGCGAAGGCATCTCGTTCCATAGAACTGGGCGTTTGATCATGCCGGGCGACGTCCTGCGCCTAACCGTACTTGGCTGTGGCTCGTCGCCGGGTGTTCCGCGCATCATAGGCGACTGGGGCCAGTGCGATCCGGCCAATCCCAGGAACCGAAGAACCAGGGCGGCCGCCATGCTGGAGCGGATTGCGCCGGACGGTCGTACCACTCGCGTAGTCGTGGATACGGGACCGGACTTCCGCGCGCAGATGCTGGCCGCAGGCGTGGATCGGATTGACGCGGTTGCCTACACGCACCCGCACGCGGACCACATACATGGCATCGATGATCTTCGCGGCTACTGGCTTCAACAGCGCGACCTGATCGATGTCTATGCCGATGCGCCCACGCTGACGCGGCTCAGGCAGGCCTTTGGCTATTGTTTCGAGACGCCTCCCGGCGGAAGCTATCCACCCATTGTCCGTGCACGGTTCATTGACGCACCGGCGCCGTTCACGGTGGAAGGAGAGGGCGGTCCCCTCACCCTTGAGCCCTTGCCGCAGGTGCATGGCGACATCGTCTCGCTAGGCTTTCGCGTCGGCCGAATGGCATATTGCCCGGATGTAAGCGATTTCCCTGCGGCCACCGTCGACCGGTTGGTGGGGCTCGATCTGCTTGTCATCGACGCTCTGCAGTACACCACGCATCCGAGTCATTTTTCGCTGGGCGAAGCGCTGGACTGGATCGGCCGTGTAAAACCCGGTCGTGCCATTCTCACGCATATGCATACGCCTCTGGACTATTCGACCGTTGCCGCCGAGACACCGGATCACGTGGAGCCGGCCTATGACGGCATGGCAATCGAGATCCCGATCTGATGCGCCATTCGGTGCTCGTTGCGTCTTTCAGTTCTTGGTTCCCATGCCACACAAGAAAGTTCCATAATATATCTTATGCGACCATTGCGTGTGTCTGGTTGACCTCCCGATGGTACACTCTACTTGACGCCAAGCGGCAGCGCTTGTAGGCCCCTAGCGCCTCCCGCGGCCGACTTTTCGAGGCTAAGGACTTCATGGAAATCTTTTCTGCTGCCGGATTTGCGGCACTCTTGCAGGTCATTGCAATCGACCTCGTGTTGGCCGGTGACAATGCCATTGTCATCGGGTTGGCTGCAGCCGGGCTTCCGGCCGATCAGCGAAAGAAAGCGATCATTGTCGGTATCGCCGTCGCGACGGTGATGCGGATCGGCTTCGCCTTGATCACCCAGCAGCTGTTGCAGGTCGGACCGATCCTGCTTATCGGCGGTGGCGCACTCTTGCTTTACGTCTGTTGGAAGATGTGGCGGGAGTTGCGCGGGTCGCATCATGAGGCTCACGTTGCCGAAGACGCGCTGGATTACTCCGAGGCTGGCAATTCGGTCCCGGTTGCGAAGGCGCCCAGAAAGACATTTGCACAGGCCGCGTGGCAGATCGTAATCGCCGATGTCTCCATGTCGCTGGACAACGTTCTTGCCGTTGCCGGTGCGGCAATGGATCATCCGACCGTCCTGATCATTGGCCTCGCGCTGTCGATTGCCTTGATGGGCTTTGCGGCCAGCTTCATCGCCCGATTGCTGCACAAGCATCGCTGGATCGCCTACATCGGTCTTTTGGTGATCCTCTACGTGGCTATCGAGATGACGCTGAAGGGAATGCACGGCCAATGGCCCGAGCATTTTGCGTTCCTCGATTTCTGGTTTGGCGGCAAATAGTCGCGTGGCGCTATCCAAGCTAGGAATATTTGCGGTCGCCCCATCGTTCACCACAGAAGAAAGCTTAGCCCGCACGGTGTTTGGTCCCAACGCGTGCACGCGGGACTTTACCTATTCCATTGCATCCTGTTTCAAGCTACTTTTTCTTCGGGCTTGGGGCCTCAAGCAAATGAGAGGTAAGATGAAAAAGCCTTACGACGTCCCCACGCTTGTGAAGAGATCCGTTCTTCCCGTGGTCACCGCGGGATCGATTGGCTCGGGTCCGCCTTCCCCGCCAAGTGCGCCTCCATCTCCGCAGGCTCCCGGCTAAGCTTCGTTTCGATCGCGTTGCCTGAATGTCCTGAAACGGAAAGGCGGGCGTATGTCCGGTTCCGTTGTCTTGGGTGCACCACTCGCGGTGGGCCTGACGGAGTCTGTCTCGCCGGATTCGTGAATATCCGGGCGCAGGATAACGCGAAGACCCTAGGAAATTCTGAGACTTAAGCGCTTCCAATGTCTCTATTTTCAGGCTAGTTTTCTTATTGGGCTTGGGCGCGAGAAATGAGAGGTAAGATGAAAAAGACTTATGAGACGCCCACGCTGGTTAAGCGGTCTGTTCTGCCGGCGATCACATCACAATCGATTGGGTCAGCTCCCCCCTCGCCGCCGTCTCCCCCGTCGGTTCCCTGAGTTTCATATAGTCAATATTGTCTCGATTGTCGCCTTCACAGATGCGGGTGGGCGGCAATCGGGCTAGCTATCTTAACCTGCTTGTAGATCGTCGCATTGGCCGCATTGCCAGCGTGTCGAGTTTTTTGGAAAATGAATGGGTCTCAAAACCTGGCTGGGATTGAAGCAGCGGCGCGCCACTACGCCGCCAAAGTCACGGATTTTCTTCCTTCACATGCCAAAGACGGGAGGCGTATCGCTCTCCTCAGCGCTGGCTGAGGCCTATCCTTACTGGGCGGTGTTGCCGGACCCTTGCATGTGTGCCCGCAACGATGGGCACTACCCTCCTCTCGACGTCGTCATCGACGCTATGAAGTTCAGACCCGAACGCATACACTACATTTGGGGCCATTTTCACATGAGTTGCGCGGGTCTGTTAGGCCCGGACGCAAAGACGGTTGTGGCCCTCCGTGACCCCGTCGAACGCATGATATCGTACTACCGTTACTGGTATCAGCGGCAGAACCTTACGCTGCAGTCATTTGAAGAAAAGTTCCGTGCAAACGGTTTCAAGCTCAGCTACGACAACGAGATGTGCCGCAGGCTTGCCGGAACGTTCGACTACTCATCTTCCCAAGATGCCGATCAGCGCCTCCATGCCATGTTTCGATCGCCGATTTCCGACCCTGTCAAATTGCTCGACGAAGCACGACGCGCACTCGATAAATGCGATTTCGTCGGCACAATGGACACGCTTCCAAAGCTGGTGAGTCGCCTTTCTATGGAACTGGAGCGCAAGATCAAACTGCGGCATCACAACAAGTCGACCGCCCCGGACGAAATCGCAGCCATGGTCAGGGAACATGTCGAACGCGAGAACAAGCTCGATATAGCACTCTACGAGCACGCGAGGGCCATCGCAGCAGGATAGTTTGCCGGAGCAGCGTGATGAAATTGATCTGCTATGTCCAAGGCGATGACACGGGCTTCGAGATCAGGCCTGCTCCGCAGCGTCGAGACTGGATGGACGCGGCTCATCAGCGAGCGCCCTACCGTTGCCTGCCGCTGGTGGTGGCAAACGGACATGGCTGGGAAATCCTGTCACCCGTCGGTTTCACGGCGATCTGGAACGGCAGTCAGGCCACTGAAGGCATCGTCGTCATGGAGGACATCGGCACCAAACCGCCGGCCCACAGCCATTTTGGCGAAGGGATACTGACCTTCAGGCTACCGTTCGTATTCCGGACGAACCCGGACACGGACCTTATTGTACAGGGACCTATCAACCGGCCGAAGGACGCCATCGCGCCGCTGACAGGGGTCGTGGAGAGTGATTGGGGTCCGTTCAGTTTCACGATGAACTGGAAGTTCACACGCGCGAAGACCGCGATACGTTTCGCCAAGGGTGAGCCTTTCTGCCACATCTTTCCCGTAAGGCGGGGAGCGCTTGAAAGCATCCAGCCAGAGATGATTTCGATATCGGTTGATACAGAACTGAAGACTGCTTATGAAGAATGGGAAGTCGCGCGGGCGAAATTCAACGCCGATCTGAAGGTCGAGGGTTCCGAAGCCCGGATGGCTAAGTGGCAGAAGCACTACCAGCGCGGGGTGGACCCGCGCGGCAACACCGCGCCGGGATCGCACCGGACCAAATCGAATCTCAAGCCTTTCAAGCGGATCGACTGACCTGCAGCAGGTACGGAAGTGCACTCAGACAACGTAGTAGTGGCCCCTCGCCGCTCTTCGACCTTATTGTCGGTGCTTACAAACCCCAAGAACTGTGATACTGCGCCGCCTTCCCGACCTACCGGATTTATCGAATGGCAGCTCCACGCGTCAGTTTTGTCAGTCTCGGCTGTCCGAAAGCACTTGTCGATTCCGAACGCATCCTCACGCGGTTGCGTGCGGAAGGATACGAGATCGCGCGAAAGCACGACGGGGCCGATCTCGTGGTCGTCAATACATGCGGGTTCCTGGATTCCGCGCGCGATGAATCTCTTGGCGCGATTGGCACCGCGCTGAAGGAAAACGGCAAGGTTATCGTGACCGGCTGCATGGGCGCGACACCTGAGCTTATTCGCGAGAAACATCCCAACGTCCTGGCGATCACCGGCCCTCAGGCATATGAGAGCGTCATGGCGGCCGTACACGAGGCCGCGCCGCCGGTGCATGATCCTTATGTCGACCTGCTGCCGCCGCAGGGGGTCAAGCTAACGCCGCGCCACTACGCGTATCTGAAGATCTCTGAAGGCTGCAACAATCGATGCACCTTCTGCATCATTCCGGCGTTACGTGGCGATCTCGTCTCCAGGCCGGCAGCCGATGTTCTGCGTGAGGCCGAAAAGCTGGCCAAGGCAGGAGTAAAGGAATTGCTGGTGATCTCACAGGACACCAGCGCCTACGGGGTCGACGTCAAATATCAGACAAGCCTGTTTAACGACCGCGAGGTCAAGGCGAAGTTCCTCGACCTTTGCCAGGAACTCGGGAACCTCGGCATATGGGTCCGGCTGCACTATGTGTACCCCTACCCTCATGTGGCGGACGTCATTCCGCTCATGGCAGAGGGCAAGATACTTCCCTATCTGGACATTCCATTCCAGCATGCCGCGCCGCAGGTGCTCAAGAACATGCGGCGGCCCGCGCATGGCGAAAAGACGCTGGATCGCATCCGTTCATGGCGCGAGATTTGTCCCGATCTCGCGATACGCTCCACCTTCATCGTGGGCTTTCCAGGCGAAACGGATGAAGAGTTCGAAATGCTGCTCGACTGGCTGGACGAAGCCAAGATCGAGCGCGCGGGATGTTTCAAGTACGAGCCTGTCGACGGCGCACGATCGAATGAAATGGGCCTCGAGCAGGTTCCGCAAGAGATTAAGGAAGCGCGCTGGCATCGGTTCATGCAACGCCAGCAGAAGATATCGGCTGCCCTTCATCAGAAAAAGGTCGGCAAGCGCCTTTCCGTCATCATCGATGAGGCGCATGGCAATTCGGCCAGGGGACGCACGAAATACGATGCCCCGGAAATCGACGGCTCGGTGCACGTCCAGTCACGCCGGCCTTTGCGGTCAGGCGATATCGTGACCGTGAAGATCGATCGCGCTGACGCCTACGATCTCTACGGTAGTGCTGTCTGATGCCCTGACACCATCGGCATATATGGAAAAGGGCGCCGAAGCGCCCTTCCCTTCAGACTGACCGAATGGCTTACTGCGGCAGCTTGTCGTCGACGCCCGCAACGTAGAAGTTGAGGCCGAGCAGAACGCCGTCTTCGGCAACTTCGCCGGCCTTGAGCCATTCCGAACCATCCTGCTTGTTGATGGGGCCGGTGAACGGGTTGAGCTCGCCCGAGGTGATCTTGGCCTGCGCGGCTTCGGCCGCAGCCTTCACGTCGTCGGGCATGTTGGTGTAGGGCGCCATGACAACGTGTCCGTCCTTCATGCCACCCCAGATGTCGATCTGTTCCCAGTTTCCGTCGGCAACGGCCTTGATCCGCTTGGTGTAATACGGACCCCAGTCGTCGACGATCGAGGTGAGCTGTGTCTCCGGGCCGAACTTGATCATGTCCGATGCCTGGCCGAACGCCTTGATGCCGCGCTCATGCGCGACCTGCATCGGGGCGGTCGAATCGGTGTGCTGGGTAATGATGTCCACGCCTTGGTCGATCAGCGCCTTGGCAGCATCGGCTTCCTTGCCGGGATCGAACCATGTATTCGCCCAGACGACCTTCACCTTGAAGTCCGGGTTGACCGATTGTGCCCCAAGCACGAACGAATTGATGCCCATCACGACCTCGGGGATGGGGAAGGAGGCGATGTAGCCTGCGACGCCGGCCTTCGACATCTTTGCCGCAATGATACCCTGCACGTAGCGGCCTTCGTGGAACTTCGAATTGTAGGTCGAGATGTTCGGGGATTCACGCTTGTAGCCCGTGGCGTGCTCGAACTTCACGTCAGGAAACTTCTTGGCGACGGCGTTGGTGGCATCCATGTAGCCGAAGGACGTCGTGAAGATGATGTTGCAGCCTGACCGGGCGAAGCGCTCGATCGCGCGTTCGGCATCGGCGCCTTCCGGCACGCTTTCGAGATAAGCAAGCTCAACCTGCTCCTCTCCGCCAAGGTTCTTCTGGGCTTCGAGGGCACCTTGATGGTGCTGGTACGACCATCCAAAATCGCCGATCGGGCCAACGTAAATAAAGCACGCCTTGACCTTCGCTTCGGCGGCCATCGTGCCGAATGCGAGCGCTGCAGCAGTTGCCGCCAGTGTCAAAAATCTCGTTTTCATTCTGAGTACCTCTTGTCGGTTTACCAGGGGTCTGTTCCCGTCTCTTTTTTAGCGATCTGGCACGAACGGCCGCCCCAGTGATGCCGGTGTGTTTATCATCGTCAGTCGCCTGTTGCGCGAGATTAGAACAAGCACCACGATGGTTGCCAGATAGGGGAGCGCGGAAAGCAGTTGTGAGGGGATGCCTATCCCCAAAGCTTGTGCATGCAGCTGTCCGATGGAGACCGCGCCGAACAGATAGGCCCCGGCCAGGACGCGCAGCGGCCGCCAGGATGCAAAGACCACCAGTGCAAGCGCGATCCAGCCTCGTCCCGCGCTCATGTTCTCGATCCACTGGGTGGTGTAGACCAACGACAGGAACGCTCCTGCGAGCCCCGCGCAGGCTCCGCCGAACATGACGGCCAGGTAGCGTATCCCGATCACGTTGATCCCGAGCGCATGCGCCGAACCGTGGTTATCTCCAACCGAGCGGAGGGTAAGCCCGGCGCGGGTGCGAAACAGGAACCACGCAACGCCGACGGTGAGCAGGATCGACACGTAGAACAGCGGATCTTGGCCAAAAAACAGCCTGCCAACGAAAGGAATATCCGTCAGTCCGGGGATGTAGATCGCCGACAGCTTGATGCCCGGCTGTCCTACGAAAGCCTCGCCGATCATTCCCGAAAGCCCAAGGCCGAGCAAGGTGAGGGCAAGACCTGTTGCCACCTGGTTCGTGACGAGCGTCAGCGTCAGGAACCCGAACAGCAACGAAAAGAGCGCGCCTACGATGACGGCGGCGAAGACGCCTAACCAGGGCGAGCCGGTTGTCAGGGCAACGGCAAATCCTGTTACGGCGCCCATAACCATCATGCCTTCGACGCCCAGGTTGAGCACACCTGAGCGCTCGACAACCAGTTCGCCGATTGCAGCGATGAGCAAAGGCGTTGCGGCCGTGGCGATCGTTATGAGTATCTGCTCAAGCACCCTGGGTCGCCTCCCCGGCCTTCGTTTCGGCAGCTTTCGCGGCAGGCGCGCCTGCGATCCGAACCCTGTAGTGGATGAGTGTGTCGCAGGCGAGCACGAAGAAGAGCAACATGCCCTGAAATGCCCGCACCGCCTTGTCGGAGACGCCGATCGCAATCTGTGCGGATTCGCCTCCCAGATAGGTCAAGGCCAGGATGATGCCGGCAGCCACGATGCCAAGCGGGTTCAAGCGTCCAAGGAAGGCAACGATGATTGCGGTAAAGCCATAGCCGATCGAAATCTTCTCGTTGAGGTGCTCGATCGGTCCGGCGACCTCGCTGATTCCGGCCAGGCCTGCAAGTGCGCCGGAAAGCAGGAACGCGAAGAAAACCACCTTGCCGGATGAAAAGCCGGCAAAGCGCCCTGCCCTTGGGCTTTGCCCCAGAACCTTTACTTCAAATCCCTTTAGGGTCTTGGACAGCATGAACCAAACGACGACGGCTGCTACGAGCGCGAAGACAAAACCCCAATGCGCGCGGCCGGATTCAGGCCATACCTGTGGGAGGATGGCCCATTCGCTGAAGCGAATGGTGCCCGGGAAACTCATGCCTTCAGGATTGCGCCAGATCCCACGGACAAGCCAGTCGTTGAAGAGCTGCGCGACATAGACCAGCATCAGGCTGGTCAGGATTTCATTCGTGTTGAACTTCACCTTGAAGAAGGCTGGTATTGCTGCATACGCGGCACCGCCGAGCATCCCGAGCAGCAGCATCAGCGGCAGCACGATCCATGAGTGCCAGCCGGGAAAGACGACCGGGATGAATGAGCCCACCACGGCTCCGATTATGAACTGGCCCTCAGCTCCGATATTCCAGTTGTTTGAAAGGTAGCAGACCGAAAGACCGACAGCGATAAGGATCAGCGGCGCGGCCTTGATCGCAAGTTCGTGAAGCTGCCAGCGGTTTCCGGGGTCCCAGATCCCAGTCAGCGGATCGATGAAATAGTAGTACAGCGCATCGACCGGGTTCTTGCCCAGCAGCGAGAACATTATGGCGCCTGCAACAAGGGTGAGGCCAAGCGCGATAAACGGTGACAGAGCCGAAAACAGGGCCGAATGCTGGGGACGACGGACGAGTTCGATCCGCATCACGCCGTCTCCAGGCCATGATCGACATGGCCAGGTTCGGCACCGCCCATGAGAAGGCCGATCTTTTCGAGCGTGGCCTCTGTACGTGAAAGCGGCTGCGATAGAGCCCCATTGTGCATGACGGCGATGGCGTCCGAGATTTCAAACAGCTCATCAAGGTCCTGGCTGATGACCAGCACGGCGGAACCTGAGCGGGCAAGCTCGATCAGCGACTGCCTGATCTTGGCCGCCGCGCCTGCGTCCACTCCCCAGGTCGGCTGGTTGACGACCATGACAGTTGGCTGGCGATCCAGCTCCCGGCCGATGATGAACTTCTGAAGATTGCCGCCGGAAAGCGCCGCGGCTTCCGGATCGCGTGCGCTTTTCCTGACGTCCATGTCCTTGATAATGCGCTGCGTGGCGGCGTCGATCGTGCTTTCCTTTACGAAACCGGCGGGCCCCAGAAATGCTTTACTATCCGTGGCATAGCGGGAAAGGAGCAGGTTTTCGGAGAGCTTCATGCGGGGGGCCGCGCCGTGCCCCAGTCTTTCCTCGGGCACGAAAGCAGCGCCCAAAAGGCGCCGGCCGGTGATGGAGAGACGCCCGGCGTCCTTGCCGCGAATACGGATCGTTCCGGCATCCGGTTGCGTCGCCTCGCCAGATATTGCCTCGAAGAACTCCCCTTGGCCGTTTCCTGCCACGCCAGCAATCCCGATGACCTCACCGGCTCTCACGTTCAGCGATATGTTTCTGAGCGGCACGGAAAAAGGCGTTGCCGGCTTTCTGTTGAGATTCCTGATCTCAAGCAGCGCTTCTGCCCGTTCGACGCCTTCGACGGGCGCGCGCACCACTGCGTGCACTTCCGACCCCACCATCATGCGGGCAAGAGACGCTGCCGTCTCCTGCCTTGGGTCACAATGCGCGACGACCTTGCCGTGGCGCATGACAGTCGCCGCATCGCACATGCGTTTCACTTCCTCGAGGCGATGCGAAATGTAGAGGATCGACTTTCCTTCGACCCGAAGTCTTTCCAGCGTCTCGAAAAGCTTGTCCGCCTCCTGCGGCGTCAGAACCGACGTCGGTTCATCGAGGATGACCAGTTCCGGTGTCTGTAGCAGGCAACGGATTATCTCGATGCGCTGCCGCTCACCGACCGAAAGGTCGCCCACCACCGAATAGGGATCTAGCGGCAACCCGTAGCTGTAGGAAAGTGCCTGCGCCTTGGCGGCGATTGTGGAGATAGGGGTCTGGTCGGCCAGCGAGAGCGCTATGTTTTCGGCTGCGGAGAGAGCCTCGAACAGCGAAAAGTGCTGGAACACCATGCCGATGCCCAGCTTCTTGGCGACGCTCGGACTGCTAATCGTGACCGGTTTGCCGTTCCAGCGGATTTCGCCGGAGTGAGGTTCCAGCGAGCCGAAAAGCATTTTCACCAGAGTCGATTTTCCGGCTCCGTTCTCTCCCAGCAGAGCATGAATTTCGCCCTTGCGGATGGTCAGGTCGACTCCGTCGCAGGCTTTGAGCGTCCCAAATATCTTTGTAAGGCCGCGAACCTCGAGCAGGTTCCCGCCTGTGGTGTCAACGCTCACAATGTCTCCCGGTCTGTTTGCCAGACAAATTCTTTTGTTCCCGTGAACATCGTAGTCCCGCCTATGCCGCAACGCAAACTAGGATCACGCTTGAAAGATTTTCAAGATTTTTGCCAGGAATTCCCCGGATTGTTCATGGAATCAAAATGGTCGTGCCGGTCGTCTTGCGGTTTTCGAGATCTGCGTGAGCCTGCGTCACGTCCTCCAGTGCATAGCGCTGGTTTATCCTGACCGAGACATTGCCTGACAGGACAACGTCGAACAGCGCGGCCGCTCCGCGTTCGAGGTCTTCGCGCTTTGCGGTGTAGGCGAAAAGAGTAGGCCGTGTGGCGAACAGCGAGCCCTTCTGCGCCAGGATCGAAAGATTGAAGGGCGGAATGGGTCCTGACGACTGGCCGAAACAGACGAACATTCCAAGTGGGCGAAGGCAGTCCAGTGACTTGGGGAACGTATCCTTGCCGACTGAGTCGTAAACCACGTCGCAGAGGCTGCCCTGCGTGATCCAGGCGACCTCCCCGGCAAAGTCCGTCTCCCGGTAGTTGATCACGTGGTCGTAGCCATGCTGCTTGGCAAGTTCCACTTTGTCGGCGGAGCCGACCGTACCGATGGCTCGCGCGCCGAGATGTTTGGCCCACTGGCCAAGGATAAGCCCGACGCCGCCGGCAGCCGCGTGGCACAGCAGCGTATCCCCCGGTTTCACCCTGTATGTCCGCCGTATCAGGAATTCGGCCGTCATTCCCTTCAGCATCATGGCCGCAGCCAGATCATCGGGGATGCCGTCGGGAATCTTAATCAGCTTTTCAGCTGCCACCACGCGCTGCTGGGCATACGCACCCGTGGCCGTGAAATAGACAATCCTGTCGCCCGGTTTCAGCCAGTCGACACCTTCTCCAAGCTCCGTCACCATACCGGCAGCTTCGGCCCCGGGGATCAGAGGCAGGCCGTTCGGCGCGGCATAGAGGCCTGTGCGGTAGTAGGTATCGAGGAAGTTGAGACCGATCGCCGTGTGCTTCACCAGCACTTCGCCGGGTCCGGGCCTGCCGGGATCGTGGTCTTGGTAGGAAAGAACGTCAGGTCCGCCGTGTGCGTGGATAAAGACTGCCTTCGACATGATCAGGCCTTTCCCGACTCTGGCTTTGCGCCAAGGTTCGGGAACAACTGCATGATGCCTCCGATGCAGAACAGATAGATGCTCGTTACCCCGATGCCGATCTTGGTGAAGGCGCTGACGTTTTCGGCCAAAACGCCGATCTGGGTGTAGAACTGCGCCAGATAGGATTCGGCAAGAGCCAGCATTCCAAATGCGCACCATGCCAAGGTCATGCCGAGATTGAGCGGCCGAAGCCGCTTGACCCTTACCGGATGGAGGAAGTGCACGGGGGCAAAGGTCAGTATCCCTGCGATCAGAACCACCGCGAAGGACACCCATTCGCCAGGCTCGATGACGAACAGCGTGAAGACGATCATGTTCCAGACGACCGGGAAGCCCTTGAAGAAGTTCTCGGTCGTCTTCATGCCGGTATCGGCGTAATAGACCGCGCTCGACACGACGATGATAGCGGCGGACAGGAATGATAGCCCCTCGCCCATCAGCCCGAACTGATAAAGCGCAAATGCGGGGATCAGCACATAGGTTACGTAGTCGATGATGTTGTCGAGCAATTCACCCGACCACGTCGGCAAGACCTCCTTGACGTCCAGCTTCCGTGCGATCGGCCCGTCGATGCCGTCGACGAACAGTGCCAGACCCAACCACCAGAACATTGCTGTCCAGCGCTCTTCGCTCGCCGCCACGAGCGAGAGGAATGCCAGGAACGACCCCGACGCAGTCAGCAGGTGCACCGAGAAGGCACGTGCCTGAGGCCACGTCACTTTTCTTCTTGGTTTCAATGGCCGGCAATCCCCCTGTTCGGCGTCGACCAGCAGGTCGGCGAGATGGTTTGAGACAGTACTAGCAGCCCGGCGAGCGGCACAAGCCATGTCGCGACGCAATCCACCCCAACCACATCCAAAAGCTTGCCTAAGTGGCCTCACGTCGCATTGATCACAAGCCTTGGTCTCCCTATAGCTCATGCATGCACAGCATGAAGGATCGCAGTCGGGTCATTGTCGTCGGCACCGGGCCGGCCGGCCTTATTGCAGCTCTTGCTCTGGCCAAGGCCGATATTCCGGTCCTACTTGTGGGTCCTCAACCGCCCGCGTCAGACAGGCGGACCACCGCGCTCATGACGCCGGCGCTTGACTTTATCGACGGAATTGGGGTGCTCCAAAGGCTCGAGAAAGTTGCCGCACCGCTAAAGGTCATGCGGATTGTTGACGCAACAAGGCGGCTTGTCCGCAGCCCTGTCGTGACATTTCGCGCTGCCGAAATAGGTGCCGATCATTTCGGGCTCAACATTCCGAACAGCGATCTGAGCGCTGCCCTCCAGTCCGCAATCGACGCAGCTCCCTCAATCGAATGGCGTCGTACGCTTGTCGACAAATGGGATATTCGAACCGAGGGCGTTAAAGCCTTTCTCGCTGACGGTGAGCAGGTGGACGGATTACTGGCCGTCGCCGCCGATGGACGGCTGTCGCCGACGCGCGAGGCGGCCGGGATCAAGACCGTGACACATTCCTACCCGCAGTCTGCCCTGGTCTTCAATTTTTCGCACAGCCGGCCGCATGGCTTCGTTTCGACAGAGTTCCATACAGAAACGGGCCCCTTCACCCAGGTGCCCCTGCCCGGTGATCGGTCGAGCCTCGTTTGGGTTGTGAAGCCCGAGACGGCTCAAGAGCTTTCCCGATATGACGACGCCGAATTGGCGCGCTCGGTCGAGGACAAGATGCAGTCGATGCTGGGGCGCGTCGTCGTCGAGCCGGGCCGGCAGATTTATCCGCTGAGTGCCACCTTGCCGCTTCGCTTCGCACAAAACCGGGTCGTGCTGGTCGGAGAGGCCGCGCATGTGTTCCCCCCGATCGGCGCGCAGGGCTTAAACCTTGGAATCAGGGACGTTCGAGATCTGGCTGATATTGTTTCTAAAAACGGCATATATCCGGAACACGAGTCAGTCTTGCAGGACTATGATCGCAGGCGCAGGCCCGATGTGATGGCGCGTGCTTCGGCCGTCAATCTTCTCAACCTGTCCCTGCTATCCGACCTGCTTCCGGCACAGGTCGCGCGAAGCGCGGCTTTGGGCTTCGTCGGCGGTTTTGCTGCTCTGCGCGCTCTTTTCATGCGTGAGGGACTACAGCCCGGAAGCGGTCTAGCGACCCTGGCGTCCGACTTACGGGAACAGATCCGCCGGTAGCATGCCGCCCTTGATGAGGTAGAGCAGCCCGGTAACGGTCACGACGGAAAAGCAGGTGGTGAGCAGGACGCTCGCCGAGGCTCGCTCCACCCAGACATGATATTGCTGCGCCAGGACGAACACGTTGGTGGCGGTAGGCAGCGCCGCCAGGAGCACCGCCGAAAAGAGCCATACGTCCGAAAACCCTCCGATCCAGCTCAAAACGACATAGCAGACTATGGGGTGCAGGATCAGTTTGAGGAAAGCGATTGGCCCCATTTCGCGCGGCACCCGTTTCAGCGGCCTGAGCGCCAGGGTCACGCCCATGGCGAAAAGCGCGCATGGCGCGGCCGCTGCGGACAGATACACAAGCAGGCGCTCGAGCGGCAGCGGAGGGCTTATCCGGAAATATGCGGCAAGCACCCCAACTGCAGTGGCGATGATGAACGGATGAAGCGCAATCTTGCGCATGACACCGAGTGCCAACTGGAGCGGTGGCTGCTTCTCGCTGCCAGACAGCGCCATCATCAGGGGCACAATTGCGAAATGCAGGATGTTCTCGAAGCAGAAAATCAGCGCGACCGGTACGGCAGCTTCCGGACCAAATACCAGCAATGCCAGACCGGGTCCCATGTAGCCTATGTTGCCGTAGGCCGCAGCCAGACTCTTGATCGTCGTCTCAGCGATGTTACTGCGTTCGATCGCCCAGGATCCCAGGAACATCAGCACGAAAATGAAATAGGTCGACAGGACCGAACCCAGAATGAACGTCCATTCGGTCAGCTTGTCGAAGGGCGTCTTGGCCAGCAGCTGGAAGAACAGCGAGGGCAAGGCCACATATACGATGAAAGTGTTCATCCAACCCAGCGCCCCCACAGGCTGACGGGTGATGCGCGCAACGAAGAAACCGAGGAAGATCAAACCGAAGAACGGAAGAACCAGACCGAGGACGTTTGACATCTATGCTGTATTCCTATGCCGCCGTGGCGAAGACGGCGTGACGTCCGGGATTGAATTGTATGTTGCACTGCGCCAAATATGACGCAAGGCATGAACCATGAATGATATGAAAACAGCGAAATTTGCGATTGGTCAGGTGGTGCGCCACCGGCTTTTCCCCTTTCGGGGCGTGATCTTCGATGTCGATCCGGAGTTCAACAACACCGAGGAATGGTACCAGTCCATTCCCGAAGGTGCTCGACCGCGCAAGGATCAGCCCTTTTACCATCTGCTGGCTGAGAACTCGGAGACGGAATACATCGCCTATGTTTCCGAGCAGAATCTGCTTGAAGATGTCTCTGGAGAGCCGGTTCGCCATCCGCAACTGGCCGAGTTGTTCAGCGACAACCCCGAGGGCGGATATTCGCCGAGGACACTCGCCCGGCATTGAACCAAACTACCGGCGGCCACGACTGCCAATAAAAAAGCGAGGCACGCAGGCCTCGCTTTTTTTATTCAGGTTACGTCCGCTACTAGTTCGCAGCCTTCGCCTTGTCCTGCTCTTCCTTGAGCTTTTTTGCGAAGTCCTCGTTGTTCTTCGCGACGAACTCCTGGAGCTTTTTCTGGCGATCCTCGATATCGGACTGCTGCAAAGGCGCTCCGTCGAACGCGGCGGTGAAACCGCTCAGCGAAACCTTCACCGGATTGGCCTGGTTCTGAGAATTGACCGAGGTGAGCGTCAACTCGGTGCCCTTCTTGAAGGACGCGACCAATTGGTCGGAAAGCTGTGCTTCGGCGATGCAGCGATCCGGGAAGCACAGGACGTATTCCAGTTTCTGGGCCTTTCCGCCATCGACCTGCAGCCCGATTCCGGGGGGTACGAGCCGGCCGGTCGGCACGGTGACCTGAAACACCTTGCGGTTCACCTTGCCCTTGAGCTCAAGCATGCTGATTCCCGTGATGACCTGTCCGGTATTGGCGGTCAGGATGTTCTGCACGTTGCAGATGTCGACGTCTTCCTGCTTCGCGCAGGCCTTGAACCAGCCCTTCGGGATCTGTGGAGGCTGTTCCTGGGCGGAGGCCGGGGTCAGAGCGGCGGCAAGCACGCCAACAATACCGGCGGCCATCACCGAGACACGGGAAGCGTCGGTTTTCAGGCTTGTCATCTCGTTCGATTCCTCTCAACTGATCGGAGCGGCCTCGGCCGTTCGTTCACGCTACCTGTTGTCTAATTGAGGCAACAGGATGACTGCGCCCGCGTCTACACCGCTGCGGGTCCGGAATCCAGCTTTCGATGCATCCCCACGGCAGATTTCGTGGCCTGCAGGTCTTGGGGCATGCCATGTGAGTGCCATGTTAATCTCGGACATCGAATCAAGGCAGTCGTTAGTGGGAGAGGCTTCATGCGAAGCAAGGGTCTGGTTTTGTATCTGATGCTGGTGGCGTTGGCCGCCGGCAATCCGGTATACGCCGCGCCACAACATGCAATTGCCATGCATGGCGAAGCGGCCCTGCCTGCAGATTTCGCAAACATGCCCTATGCCAATCCCGATGCCCCCAAGGGCGGGACGATCAACTACGCGTGGCCCGGCACGTTCGACAGCGTCAATCCGTTCATCGTGCAGGGAAGCGGGGCTCGCGGCAGCCTTGATCTGGTCTTCGGCAACAATGTCTTCGAGACCTTGATGATGCGGTCGGCCGACGAACCGTTTTCGCTCTATCCGTTGCTGGCGGAGTCCATCGAAACCGATGACGAGCGCAGTTTCGTCGAGTTCACACTGGACGAGCGGGCCCGCTTCTCCGACGGAGAACCCGTCAAGGCCGAGGATGTCATCTTCACCTTTGAACTTCTCGCCGAGAAGGGCCTTCCTCGCTACGGCGTTACAGCCGCCAAGGTCGCGAAGGTAGAGAAGGTCGGAGCGCGCGGCGTTCGCTTCACTTTCAAGAATCCTGATCGGGAACTGCCTCTTATCCTGGGCCTGTTTCCTGTGTTGCCAAAGCACGCAATCGACGCGGACACTTTCGAAAAATCCACACTGAACCCGATGATCGGAAGCGGTCCGTATCGACTTGAAACGGTCAAGGCCGGTGACGCGCTCACCTTCCGGCGCAACCCGGACTACTGGGCAAAGGAAATTCCCTCCAAACGTGGTTTTGACAACTATGACACGATCGTCTTGACCTATTTTCGTGACGAGAATGCCATGTTCGAGGCGTTCAAGAAGGGCCTAATCGATGTTTTCATGGAGGAAAACAGCGGCCGGTGGTCGAGCCAGTACGACTTTCCTGCGGTTTTGCGCGGCGATATCATCAAGGAGAGCATCAGGACCAGGCTGCCGTCCGGCATGTTCGGCATCGTGCTGAACACAAGGCAGCCTGTGTTCAATGACCCGCGCTTACGAGCCGCGCTGATGGATCTCTTTGATTTCGAATGGGCAAACCGAACACTCTTTTCGGGCGTCTACACCCGCACGCGAAGCTTCTTCGACAACTCTGATCTTTCCACGGCTGATAAAGCCGCCAGCGACCGGGAGCGAGAGATGCTCTCCGCGTTTCCGGACGCGGTGACGCCCGAAATCATGGAGCATGGCTGGAAGCCACCCGTTTCGAACGGAACCGGCCTCGACCGCAACTTCATGCGCGCCGGCTTCGAAAAGCTCAAGGCAGCCGGTTACGTGCTGAAGAATGGCCGGCTGACCACCCCTGACGGTGCGCCCGTGGCGTTCGAGATCATGTTGAAAAGCAACGAGAATCAACAAGTGGCCGTCGCATACCAGCAGACCCTGGCCAAGCTCGGTATCGCCGTATCGATACGCTCCGTCGACGCCGCCCAGTTCCTCCAGCGGCAGATCAACTATGATTTCGATGCCATGTTCTTCAACTACACAGCTTCCCTGTCGCCGGGTATCGAGCAGTTGAGCCGCTGGGGTTCAACCGCGCGGGACAAGCCCGGTACGTTCAACTATGCTGGCGTTGCGAGTCCGGCCGTCGACGCAATGATCGATGCGCTGATCAACGCGCGAACCCGGGATGAATTTACCGATGCGGTACGTGCCTACGACCGCGTGCTGCTTAGTGGCGCCTACATCGTTCCCATGTATTTCAAGCCGGAACAGTGGATCGCGCACTGGAAGCGGATAGATCGCCCGCAAACCGTACCCTTGCAGGGCGCGCAGTTGCCGACCTGGTGGCATGCGGCGCAATAGGAGAGTGCATGACGGAAGCAAAAATGCTCCGGATCGATGTCGTCTCGGACGTTGTATGTCCTTGGTGTTATCTGGGCCAGAAACGCCTTGATGAAGCGATTGCCGCCTCTGGTGTAGCCGTCAGCGTTGCATGGCGCCCATACCAGCTTGACCCCACCATCCCTGCCGAGGGGTTGGACCGCAAGGCGTATATGGAGGCCAAGTTTGGCGATAAGGAAAGGCTTCAGCAGGCACATTTGCGGCTGACGGAAATGGGAGCCGCTGTTGGCATCGATTTTGACTTCGATGCGATTGCCGTTTCGCCCAACACATTGGACGCACACCGCACGATCCGCTGGGCCGGCGGACAGGGCGAGGATGTCCAGAACGAACTTGTAAGGCAACTTTTCCGTTTTTATTTCGAGTTGGGCAGGAACGTCGGCGATCGAACCGTGCTTGCGGATGCGGCTGAACAGGTCGGAATGGACAGGGCTGTTGTCGAGACCCTTCTGTCGGGTGACGCCGACCGGGAAGCCGTTCTGGACGAGGCTTCAACCGCCTCGCGAATGGGCGTTACCGGCGTGCCATGCTTTCTCTTTGAAGGGAAATATGCGGTGATGGGTGCGCAAGAAACATCCGTCCTGGTTGACGCGATTCGCCAAATTGCTGGGGCGAAGAAGCTCGGTGAACCGAACGGTTAGCAGGGCATTACGCCCTTAGAATCAATATTTTGCTGTAGTAAAGCTGCCCTGAGAACGCCGCAAACAAGACGTCAGCCTTATTGAGCCGAAGGCTTGCCGGCGTCAGAAATCAGGGTTGCCTAAAACTTCGCCAAATCATAAAAGCGGAAACAGATCGGCATATTGTCCGGACCCCTCCGCTACTCCCAAAGGTTATTCCAATGGCGGATCAAGGAGGCTCCAATCGCAACCTGCGATGGTGGCAGGGCTGATCTCAGAGGATTTCGTCAGGGCACCCCGGTGGCGCGGACCCCTGTCGCAAGGAATACGGCCGGAAGACGAAGGATCCGTGCCGGCTCTTCGAGAGCAAACAAGCTGGTCCGGCTACGCCGGGCTTAGGTTCAAAGGGTTCCGCAAGGGAAACGATGGGTTCCAGTGCTGCCACGGAAAGGTCCGCAGGATCCCGCGCCGGTTTGGCCGCGGGCGGCACCGCCTTGGCTGAACGTCAGCCCCTTTCGGACGCAAATTCCGGTAACGCATCAGGCGCGCGGCGGAGGGTTTTTCCCCTGACGCTGCGGTCGGTACGGGCCGGAGGGAAAACATATAATGCCCAACAAGATGCTTATAGATGCCTCCCACCCGGAGGAAACGCGGGTTGTCGTCGTTCGCGGTAACCGCATTGAAGAATTTGATTTCGAATCACAGGACAAGAAGCAACTCAAAGGAAACATCTATCTCGCCCGGGTAACCCGGGTAGAGCCTTCCTTGCAGGCCGCTTTTGTCGAATATGGCGGGAACCGTCACGGTTTCCTCGCCTTCAGTGAAATTCACCCGGACTATTACCAGATACCCGTTGCGGACCGGCAGGCGCTGCTTCGTGCCGAAGCAGAAGAGGCCGAAGAAGAAGACGAGGACGGTGAAGAGCGCAATCGCGGAACCCGCCGTCGCAGGCGCGGCGGCAGAAGCCGCGACAGGGGCGACGAAGGCGCCAAGGCGGTCTCCGCCGCATCTGATGAAGGCGAGTACGATAAAGCTGCTCCCGATGACGTCGGGGATGGTGAAATCGTCGAGACCTTGACTGCGGAAGAAGCGGATGCGGGCGACGCGCTCTCAGCCGCCGATCAGGTAGCGTCTGCGGCGGACGAAGGGCCGGCTGTCGCTGAGGTGAATGCCGACGAATCTGATGAGACTCCATCGGAAGGCGATCCCAAGTCGATTGCCGCCGAGGTCGAGCTCGACGAAATCTCGGAAAAACTGCCCGAGCATCCGACGGTAGACGACAATGACCACGGCTCAACGGTCGAGGAAAATCACGCTGGTCATGATGACAGCGAGCATGAGGTGGAATCCGTTGGCGCCGAGGACGCGCTGGAGGAAGTGCGCAACCGCCGCAAGCCGCCGCGTCGTCACTACAA
Organism: Rhizobiaceae bacterium; assembly: GCA_019635775.1. Classification (GTDB taxonomy): domain Bacteria; phylum Pseudomonadota; class Alphaproteobacteria; order Rhizobiales; family Rhizobiaceae; genus Mesorhizobium_K. The sequence continues at coordinate 44,171 of JAHBYU010000019.1, forward strand.
GATCCAGGAGGTCATCAAGCGCCGCCAGATCCTTCTTGTCCAGGTCGTCAAGGAAGAGCGCGGCAACAAGGGCGCGGCGCTGACTACCTATCTGTCACTTGCCGGCAGGTATTCGGTTCTGATGCCGAATACCGCGCGCGGCGGCGGCATATCGCGCAAGATCACCAATGCGCAGGACCGCAAGCGCCTCAAGGAAGTCGTGTCCGATCTCGAAGTGCCGCAGGGCATGGGTGTGATCCTACGTACCGCCGGCGAAAGCCGCACCAAGGCGGAAATCAAGCGCGACTATGAATATCTGATGCGACTGTGGGACAATGTCCGTGAACTGACGCTGAAGTCCACCGCCCCTGCCCTCGTCTACGAGGAGGGCTCGCTCATCAAGCGGTCGGTCCGAGACCTCTACAACAAGGATATCGACGAAATCCTCGTCTCTGGCGAGGATGGCTACCGCGAAGCGAAAGACTTCATGCGGATGCTGATGCCCAGCCACGCCAAGGTCGTGCAGCCCTATCGCGAAACGACGCCGCTGTTCGCCCGCTTCGGCGTGGAGGCGCAGCTCGACAGAATGCTGCAGCCGCAGGTCACGCTCAAGAGCGGCGGCTACCTGATCATCAACCAGACCGAGGCGCTTGTCTCGATCGACGTGAATTCGGGACGCTCGACCAAGGAGCATTCCATCGAAGAGACCGCGCTCCACACGAACCTTGAAGCGGCTGAGGAAGTCGCTCGCCAGCTTCGTCTGCGCGACCTTGCAGGCCTGATCGTCATCGACTTCATCGACATGGAGGAGAACCGCAACAATCGTGCGGTCGAGAAGCGCCTCAAGGATCACCTCAAGAACGATCGTGCGCGGATCCAGCTTGGCCGGATCTCGCATTTCGGCCTGATGGAGATGAGCCGCCAGCGGATCCGGGCGAGTGTTCTGGAATCGACCATGAAGCCGTGCCCGCACTGCGGTGGCACCGGTCATGTGCGTTCGGATTCATCGGTTGCCTTGATGGTGGTCCGTGCGATCGAGGAATTCCTGCTCAAGGACTCGCGCAACCACATAATCGTCAAGACCCCCGCATCGACGGCGCTCTATGTGTTGAACCACAAGCGCAGCACTCTGACGGAGCTTGAGACCCGTTTCGGGCTGACGATCACCGTAGAGGTCGACGAGACCGTGGGCAGCCAGCACTACGCTATCATGCGCGGCGCGGTCGCCGAGAAGCCAATTGGCTTCAAGGAGCAGCAATTCCTGCCGGCGCCTGTCGTTGAAGAGGAAGAAGACATCGTCCTTGAGGTGGAGGACGAGGAAGAAGTGGTTCAGCCGCAGCAGAACCATCAGCAGCGGCACGCCGAGAATGGCGAGGAAGGCGGGCGCAAGCGTCGCCGCCGTCGGCGTCGTCGCGGGGGTCGTGACCGCGACCACGATCAGAACGGCGTCGCGCAGGGTGCCGACCAGGATTCCGCTGCTTCCGACGATGTTGAAGCTTCATCGTCCGCAACCGACGGCGACAGCGACGTCGACGCCACTGTAGCTGAAGATGAGGATGCAGCTGTCCAGGCCGTTACGTCCGAGGCCGGCGCTGCGGATGCAGAGGAAGGTCAGGCCAAAAAACGCAGGCGCGGCAAGCGTGGCGGCAAGCGTAACCGGCGCGATGGTGAAGGTGAGGAAAGCGCATCCGAGGGCGCCGAACTGTCCGGTACGGGCGACGAAGCGGAACAGGGCGAGCAGTCCGAAGCAGTCAGCGCAGATACGGTGGAAGAGCCCATCGCCGAGCCGATTGCTGCCGAGCCAGAGGCCCCGGTGAAGAAGCCGCGCAGGACCCGTGCCAAGAAAACAGTGGCGGAAAAAGCGGTGGAAGCCTCGCAACCTGAGGCCGTAAAGGAAGAAGCGACGGCAATCGTTGCCGAGGCGAGCGAGGAGCCTATGGCGATGCCCGCCGAGGCAAAGGCGGTTGCCTTGGAGCCTGAAGGCGATGCCGTAGGCGCTTCACAGCGAAAGCCAGCAGCCAGCGAGCCTTCCGAGCCGATCGTGTCATCCTCGGTTCCCGAGGGAACTGCCGAGGGCGCGGGCGAACAGCCCAAGCGTGGCGGCTGGTGGCAGCGCCGCAGCTTCTTCTGACACAGCTTCTATGGCATTGAAAAAAGCGCGGTGTTTTGACACCGCGCTTTTTTATGTTCCCGCTAGCCGTGAGCGAGCACCACCTATGTCGCGTTCCCGGCCATCTCCCGCAAGACTTTCATTGCGTCATCCGCGTGCTCAGCCGGGATGAATAGATGGTCATGGAAGTAGCCGGCGACAGGGTTCACCCCCATGCCGGCGGCCGCCAGTCGTGTCGCGATGGCCGCGATGAAGCCCACAGCTTCCAGCGAGGAATGGACGTTCAGCGTGATCATTCTGCTCCTGAAGGCGAAGGCAAGGTTAGCAGCCTCGGCCTCCTGCTGCGCAAGGATCAGGGTGGTTCCTTCACGTTCCTGGAAGATCATGACCGGATCGACGCCCGCGGGCATTGGTGTACCCGGCGCCAGCGTCACGAATACGAAGACGCCCTGCCGCAGTTCAGGCGACATGGTGGCGAGTAGCCTTTCGATGTCGGTTTCGCCTTGCACAGTCAGGCCGCCGCCTTCCCTGCCATCCGCGCCAGTTGCGTCATCACCACGGCAGATCCGGCGAGCCTCTTGTCGGCGTTCGGCCAGTCGCGGATGAAGACGATGCTGTGGTCGGGCCTGATTTTCGCCAGGGAACCCTGTTCCCCGATGTAGCGGACCAGCCCGGCAGGATCTGGGAACTTCTTGTCGCGGAAGTGAATGACGACGCCCTTCGGTCCGGCATCCAGTTTCTCGACATTGGCCTGACGGCACAGCGCCTTTATGAACACGATCTTCAGCAGATGCTGCACTTCGTCCGGCAACGGCCCGAAACGGTCGATGAGTTCGGCCCCGAATGCATCTATTTCCTCCGGCGTCTCGAGATCGCCAAGGCGTCGGTACAGCGCCAGCCGCAATTGCAGGTCCGGCACATAGCCCTCCGGGATCATCACCGCGGTGCCGACCGTGATCTGCGGCGACCAGCCGCTATCCGTCGCTTCGCCGGTGTCGCGGATTTCGGCAACCGCTTCCTCCAGCATCTGCTGGTACAGTTCGAAACCGACTTCCTTGATGTGTCCGGACTGCTCCTCGCCCAGCAGGTTGCCCGCACCGCGAATGTCCAGGTCGTGGCTTGCCAACTGGAAGCCCGCGCCAAGCGTATCCAGTGACTGCAGCACTTTCAGGCGACGGTCTGCCGTGTCCGTCAGCTTTCGGTTGGCAGGCAGGGTGAACAGGGCATAGGCCCGAAGTTTCGAGCGACCGACGCGCCCGCGCAACTGGTAGAGCTGCGCAAGGCCGAACATGTCGGCCCGGTGCACGATAAGCGTGTTGGCTGTTGGAATATCGAGCCCGGACTCAACGATCGTGGTCGACAGCAACACATCATACTGACCGTCATAGAAGGCGTTCATGATGTCGTCGAGTTCGCCCGGAGGCATCTGGCCGTGCGCGGTTGCGAATTTGAGCTCGGGCACGCTCTGGCGCAGGAAATCACCGATTTCCTGCAGGTCGGATATGCGCGGAACGACGTAGAAGCTCTGTCCGCCCCGGTATCGTTCGCGCAGCAGGGTTTCGCGGATGACGAGCGGGTCGAATGGGGAGATAAATGTGCGCACCGCCATGCGGTCCACCGGCGGCGTGGCGATCAGCGAAAGCTCGCGTACACCCGTCAGCGCGAGTTGCAGCGTTCTTGGAATGGGCGTGGCAGAAAGCGTCAGCACATGCACGTCGCTCTTGAGGTCCTTGAGGCGTTCCTTGTGCTTGACGCCGAAATGCTGCTCCTCGTCCACGATCAGAAGTCCGAGATTTCTGAAGGAAATAGCGTTGCCGAGCAGCGCATGCGTACCGACGACGATATCGACCGTACCGTCGGCAAGCCCCTTCTTGGTTTCGGCAAGGTCCTTCGATCCGACAAGGCGTGAGGCCTGGCGCACCGTTATCGGCAGCCCTGAAAATCGCTGTGAAAACGTTCTGAAATGCTGGCGCGCCAAAAGGGTGGTCGGCACCACGACCGCAACCTGGACGCCCTCCATCGCGGCCACAAACGCGGCGCGCAAGGCTACCTCTGTCTTGCCAAAGCCGACGTCGCCGCAGACCAGGCGATCCATCGGCCGGCCCGCGCCCAGATCGTCCAGCACGGCATCGATCGCGTTCTGCTGGTCATCCGTCTCCTCATAGGGGAAACGGGCCGAGAACTCCCCGTAGAGGCCGTCCGGTGGATGAAATGCCTTTGCGGCCCGCATCTTGCGCTCCGCAGCGATCCGGATCAGTTGCCCGGCCATTTCGAGCAGGCGCTTCTTGAGTTTTGCCTTGCGCGATTGCCACGCCCCGCCGCCCAGCCTGTCGAGCTGCGCTTCGGTGGCATCGGAGCCGTAGCGCGATAGCAGCTCGATGTTCTCGACCGGCAGATAGAGCCTTCCGTCGCTGGCGTAGTGGATTTCCAGGCAGTCGTGCGGAGCGCCGGCAGCGTCGATTGCTTTCAGCCCGACAAAACGCCCTATGCCGTGGTCCGCGTGGACCACGATGTCGCCGGCCGACAGCGAAGAAGCCTCGGCTATGAAGTCCGATGCCCGCTTGTGCTTGCGCGATCGGCGAACCAGGCGGTCGCCGAGGATGTCCTGTTCGGCGACCACCACCAGTCGGGCGGTTTCGAACCCGGATTCCAGCGGAAGAACCGCTGCTCCGGCCTGTCCCGCTTCGAGTTTCTCAACGTCGGCCAGCGTCGCGACGGGCTTGATGTTGCCAAGCTTGTGCTCGGCCAGGATTTGCGTCAGGCGATCCAGTGAACCTTCCGTCCAGCCGGCGATGACGACGCGGCGCTTTGCAACCCTCAGCGCGGCGATATGCTCGACCGCCGCCTCGAACACATTGGCGTTAGGGTCGGCGCGCTCTTCTGCGAAGCTTCGACCGGACCGTGCCCCGGCATGTCGCACAGCGCGCGGTCCCTCGTCAGGAGTATCGAAAGGCGTCAATTCGCCCGTCAAGTGGTTGGTCAAGGCGGCCGCGAGATCTTCGGGCGTCAGATAGAGCAGGTTCGGAGGCGTCGGCTTGTAGGGCACGGCATCCTTCAGCGCTGCGCCTGCCTGTTGACGGCGTGCATCGTAGTAATCGAGGATCAGCTTGTTGCGCTCATCGACCGCCTCTTTGGCGAGGTGATCCAGGATCACCGGTGCATCGGGCAGATAGTCGAAAAGCGTATCCAGCCGCTCGTAGTAGAAGGGCAGCCAATGCTCCATCCCGGCAAAGCGCCGCCCTTCGCTGATTGATGCGTACAGCGCGTCGTCGCGCGAGGGTGCGCCGAAGGCCTCGATATAGTTGCGCCTGAAGCGGCTGATGGTTTCGGCCGACAGGGTCACTTCGGTCATGGACTGCAACGACACTTCGTTTCGCGAGCCGGTCGTCCTCTGTGTCGCGATGTCGAAGGCGCGTATCGTTTCAAGCGTATCGCCGAAGAAGTCCAGCCGCAGAGCTTCCTCCGCGCCGGGCGCATAAAGATCGAGAATGCCGCCGCGAACAGCAAATTCGCCGACATCGCGAACGGTCGGCACCCGCTCGAAACCTGATTTTTCCAACCTTGAGATCAGGTCGTTCATATTGACCTGGTTGCCGGGTTTCGCGCGGAACCCCTGCGCCTCGATTATTTCGGCCGGTGGCACGCGCTGCAGCAATGCGTTGACGGTCGTCAAGACGATTGCGCGGTGTGGTTTTCTTCGGAGCGCTGCCATAGCGGAAAGCGCATCGAGACGCCGGGCTGCCGCATCCGCTCCGGGCGATACGCGGTCGTAGGGTAGGCAATCCCAGGCGGGGAACTCAAGCACCGGCAGGTCTGGAGCGACGAATGCGAGCGCTTCCATGATGGCCGGCAGGCGCTGGCCGTCTCGCGCGACGAACAGAAGCGGTCGATCCGGGGCTGTCTCGGCCGCAGCGGAAGCCAGCGCGAACGCTTCGAATCCGTCGGCAACGCCGTCGACGACAAATTGCCCGGTGCGGTTCCCGGGCAGGCCGATTTTCTCGAGAAGGCTCATAAAATCAATCTTCAGGCGGCCGTTATGGCGCGTATCTTGGTGAGGATCGGCGTATCGAATGCGAGGGGGATTTGGCTCGTGCCGGTGACCCAGTTGAGCAGATCGGCATCCTGCACCTCAAGCAACCGCTCATATTGGTCGAGTTCGTCGTCGTTCAAGGATTCGATCGCCTCATTTGCGAATCTGCCAAGGATAAGGTCCATTTCCTTTATGCCGCGATGCCAGGAGCGAAAGAGCAACCTGCGTCGTCTTTGATCCAGTCCTTCGCTCGATCGGGCGGTGTCGCTCATCATGCAATCCCTTTGCGACGCGCATATAGCGTGGACAGCCGAGCTTGTCAGCTTTGCGGACGGGTCATTCCTGCCTAAGTTGACAATATGCGCCCTTCCATCCTCGATCCGCTTTTTGCGCCGATCACGGCCCTCGACGGCGTCGGGCCCAAGGTTGGTGGGCTTATCGAGAAGGTGGTGCCCGCCGATCTTGGCGACCGCCCTGCCCGCGTTGGCGATCTGCTGTTCACGCTGCCCCATTCGGTCGTCGACAGGCGAAACAGGCCCGCCATTGTCGAGGCTGCGCAAGGCGCGGTCGTCACGCTTGAGTTGCGAGTTGACCGCCATCAGCCACCGCCACGCGGCAACCGTTCTGTCCCCTATCGTGTCTTTGCCCACGACGATACCGGCGAGATCGCGCTGACCTTCTTCCATGCCCATGCTGCGTATCTGGAAAAGCAGTTGCCGGTTGGCGAGCATGTCGTGGTTTCGGGGCGGATGGAATGGTTCAACGGGCGCCCGTCGATGGTGCATCCCGATCACATCGCCCCGCTTTCGGGTGCTGATAGCCTGCCGCTGGTCGAGCCGGTCTATCCGCTCACTGCCGGTCTCTCGGGAAAAGTGTTGCGCCGCGCCATCACACAGGCTCTGTCGCGCGTTCCCTCACTGCCCGACTGGCTGGATCCGGCGATTGTCCGGAAGCAGAATTTTCCGTCCTTTGCCGACGCTTTGCAGCGACTCCATGAGCCCCCGGACCCGCTGGCCGTTTCTCCAGAAGGCTCGGCATGGCGCAGGCTGGCTTACGACGAATTTCTCGCCGGACAGCTATCGCTTGCCCTCACGCGCGCCAACGTGCGACGGCTCTCCGGCCGGCCGCTGAAGGGCGACGGCAAGATCGAGGACGCAATCCACGAGGCCCTTCCCTATTCGCTGACGGGTTCGCAGGAGTTTGCGCTGGCGGAGATCAACGCGGATCTGGCCGAGCCCGAGCGCATGCTTCGGCTTTTGCAGGGTGATGTCGGGTCTGGCAAGACGGTGGTGGCCCTGCTTGCCATGGCTCGCGCCGTCGAGGCCGGTGGGCAGGCTGCCCTTATGGCGCCGACGGAAATATTGGCGCGCCAGCATTTTGCGACGATTGCTCCCCTTGCCGAACGGGTTGGGCTCAGGATCGCCATCCTCACCGGACGCGAAAAGGGTCGAGAGCGCACTCAAACGCTTGCAGGTCTTGAGGACGGATCGGTCGACATCGTGGTCGGCACTCATGCGCTTTTCCAGGACCAGGTGAAATTTCGGGATCTGGTGCTCGTCGTCGTCGACGAGCAGCATCGTTTTGGTGTGCACCAGAGGTTGGCGATTACCGCCAAGGGCAACGCGCCCGACATGCTCGTCATGACGGCAACGCCCATCCCGCGCACGCTCGTGCTGACGGCCTTTGGCGACATGGACGTTTCGCGCCTTACCGAGAAGCCTGCCGGTAGGCGACCGATCAAGACTGTTACCCTGCCGCTTGATCGCATTGACGATCTCGTTTCGCGTATCACGGACCAGATCGCGGAAGGCCAAAAGGTCTATTGGATTTGCCCGCTTGTGGAGGATTCCGACGAGATCAAAGTGACGTCGGCGGAGGAACGCTTTGCCACGCTGAAGCACGAATTCGGGGCGTCGGTCGGTCTTGTGCATGGCCGTATGAAGGGAACCGAGAAAGACGAGGCCATGCGCGCCTTCAAGGAAGGCGAGACGAAGGTCCTCGTCGCGACGACGGTCATCGAGGTCGGCGTCGACGTCCCCGATGCAACGATCATGGTCATTGAGCATGCCGAACGCTTCGGTCTGGCCCAGCTTCATCAGTTGCGGGGACGGGTCGGACGCGGCGACAAGCCGTCCTCCTGCGTGCTGCTGTACAAGGATCCTCTTGGCGAGACCGCAAAAAGGCGTCTTTCGGTCATGCGCGAGACGGAAGACGGTTTTCTGATTTCAGAGGAAGACCTGAAGCTTCGTGGGGAAGGAGAGCTTCTCGGCACGCGCCAGTCAGGAACCCCGGGCTTCCAGATCGCAAGGATCGAATTCCACGCCGACCTCCTCGATCTCGCTCGCGACGATGCGCGTCTTATCCTGGCGCGCGATCCGGATTTACAGGGCGAACGCGGACAGGCGCTGCGTGTCCTGCTCTATCTCTTCGGCCGCGACGAAGCCGTCCGGCTGCTGCGGGCGGGATAGTTCGGCTATTTGAACTTAAGGTTCGACACCTTTTCGATGCCGGGATTCGAGAGCCCGACCTCCATCGTCTTGCCGTCCCGGGTCAACACCTTGCGCTTGTATTCGGGCGCAACGAGGCCGGCAGATACGATGAGTTTGGCGGCGTCCTCGATCGTCATGTCCAGCATCACGATCTCAGACCTATGGACATACATCAGGAAACCGGTTGTCGGGTTGGGTGTGCAGGGCATGAAGACCGCGACAAGCGGATCGCCTTCCTTGTCCAGCCTTGCATTGATCTCGGTCTGCTTTTCGTTGGCCACGAAGACCAGCGACCAGACACCTTTCCTCGGATATTCCACGAGCCCTACCTGCCTGAACATCTCGTTCTTGTTGGAGAGGACCGTCTCGAAGATTTGCTTGAGCGCCTTGTAGACGCCACGCACCAGCGGCATGCGTCCGAGCAGGTGTTCTCCGAACCCGACAATGGAGCGCCCCACTATGTTCGCCGCGAGGAAGCCGATCATGGTGATGGCGAACACGGCTACGAGAAGCCCGAAGCCCGGCACCGCGAAAGGCAGGTAGGTGTCCGGGCTGTAAGCGGTCGGGATGTAGGGCTTTACCCAGGAATCGATCCAGCCGATGAAGGACCAGGCTATGTAGATCGTGATCGCGAGCGGCGCGGCGACGATCAGCCCGGTCAGGAAATAGTTCCTGAGCCGGGTCATGCCGGAGATGACACTCGGAGAATCGGACATGGAAAGACACCGCTGCTGCTGCGCTGCACGATAGTGGAGCAGCGATGGCTTTTAAATGGCGAAGTTGCGCCGGCTATTCGACGGTGACCGATTTCGCCAGGTTGCGCGGCTGGTCCACGTCCGTTCCCATGAACACCGCAGTCCAGTAGGCGAGCATCTGGATGGGCAGCGCGTAGACGATCGGTGCGATGAACTCAGGCACGTCGGGCAGCACGATGGTCTCCATCGTGTTCACCGTCGCATGGGCAGCACCCTTCTGGTCGGTGATCAGAATGATCTTTCCGCCGCGCGCGGCCACCTCCTGCATGTTGGAGACGGTCTTCTCGAATATGCGGTCATAAGGCGCGATCACGATCACCGGCATATGTTCGTCGATCAACGCGATCGGTCCATGCTTTAGTTCGCCTGCCGCGTAACCTTCTGCATGTATGTAACTGATTTCCTTGAGTTTCAGTGCGCCTTCCATTGCCAGCGGGTAGTTCGTGTCGCGGCCGAGGTACAGGACATGCTTGTAGTGCGAAAGCTCGCGCGACACCTGCTCGATCTGGTTTTCAAGCTTCAGCACCTGCGTCGCGATGCGCGGCACTTCGGACAGGCTGCGCACCATCGACTTCTCTTGTTCCTGCGAAATCGTCCCGCGTGCGCCGGCGGCCTTCAAGGCCAGCGAAGCAAGCACGGAAAGCTGGCAGGTAAATGCCTTGGTGGAGGCCACGCCGATTTCCGGGCCGGCCAGCGTCGGAAGCACGACATCGGACTCCCGCGCGATGGTTGACTCGCGCACGTTCACGATTGCGCCGATCGGCACGCCGGCCTTGCCGCAGTAACGCAGAGATGCCAGCGTGTCCGCGGTTTCGCCTGACTGAGAGACGAAGAAGGCAGCGCTGTTCTTGGAAATCGGCATCTCGCGGTAGCGGAATTCGGACGCTATATCGATGTCGACAGGCAGGCGCGCGTAACGTTCGAACCAGTACTTGCCGATGAGGCCCGCCAGATAGGCGGTGCCGCAGGCGGAAAGCGAGATGCGGTCGATCTTGGCGAAGTCGAAAGGCAGTTCCAGCGCCTTTGCCGAGCCCTTGGTGAAATCCACGTAGTGGGCCAGCGTATGGCCGATCACCTCGGGCTGCTCGTGGATTTCCTTCTGCATGAAGTGGCGATAGTTGCCCTTGTCGACCAGAAAGCTCGTGCCGATGGATTGCTGGCGCTTCCGGTCGACCTTCTGCCCGTCCATATCGAATATCAGGATCTCGTTGCGGCGGATCACCGCCCAGTCGCCATCCTCCAGATAGGTGATGGAGTTGGTGAAGGGTGCAAGTGCGATGGCGTCGGAGCCGAGGAACATCTCGCCATCGCCGTGTCCCACTGCAAGGGGCGGTCCGTTGCGCGCGCCGACGATCAGGTCCTCGTCGCCCTTGAACATGATTGCCAGTGCGAATGCGCCCTGCAGTCGCTTCAGCGCATTGTAGGCGGCCTCAACCGGCTTCTTGCCGGCGGCAAGCTCGCGGGCGACCAGGTGAGCCACCACTTCCGTGTCGGTCTGGGAGGCAAATTCGTAGCCGTCGCGCTGCAATTCGTCGCGCAGTTCCGCGAAATTCTCGATGATGCCGTTATGGACGATCGCCACGCCGTTTGAAAAATGGGGGTGCGCGTTGGTTTCGTTAGGCACCCCATGCGTCGCCCAGCGGGTGTGGCCGATGCCGATCGTGCCGTCCAGCGGCTGATCCTTGAGGCGGCGCTCGAGATTCACCAGCTTGCCTTCGGCGCGGCGACGGGCGAGTTCGCCCCGCTCGATCGTCGCGACGCCGGCCGAGTCATAGCCGCGGTATTCCAGCCGCTTCAGCGCATCCACGATCAGTGGCGCGACTGGCGAGTGGCCGACTATTCCAACAATACCGCACATGCTGCCTGCCCCGATTCCGCCTTTGGTTGCACCGGAACCTATTTACGGAGAGGCCGGACGTGGCGGAATTCAATTTGCGTTTCGTTCCGTATCAGCTACCGCTTCGCACATGTCTGTTGAAACAACGTTAGTCGGAACGATCAAAATCCGGCTTGCGGCGTTCGTTTGATAGCGGCCGAAGCGTTTCGAGCCCGACGACGCCTATGCCGCCTGTCACTCCTTCTCTGCTTTCCTTGCGGCAGCTGCGGCGGCAAAGCGCTCGCGCAATTCCCTGCCCTTGCCGGGGATTGCTTTTTGTCGCGCGCGGCCAAAGGCCAGCGCGTCGCCATCCACATTTTCGGTAATCACGCTTCCCGAAGCGACGTATGCGCCATCGCCAAGGATGATCGGGGCGACAAGCGAGGAGTTGGAGCCGATGAAGGCCCCGGCCCCGATGTCGGTGAAATGCTTGCCGTAGCCGTCATAGTTGCAGGTAATTGTGCCTGCGCCGATATTTGCACCGGCCCCGACGCGCGCATCGCCGATGTAGGTCAGGTGGTTGACCTTCGCGCCCTTCTCAATGACAGCCTTCTTGACCTCGCAGAAATTGCCCACCTTGGACTTTTCCTGAAGTTCCGCGCCGGGTCTCAGCCGGGCAAAGGGTCCGACCTGCGAGCCAGTGGCCACCGAAGCGCCCTCGAGGTGGCTGAAGGCGTGTATCGTAGCGCCTTCGGCAACCCTGACTCCGGGCCCGAACCATACGTTCGGCTCCACCAGCGTATCGGCCCCAATCTCTGTGTCGTGCGAGAAATGGACGGTTTCCGGCGCGATAAGGGTCACGCCAGACAGCATCATCTGGCGGCGACGGCGGCGCTGCCAGATAGCTTCCGCCTCGGCCAGTTCGGAGCGATTGTTGATGCCCAGAACGCTTTCGGCGCTGGCTTCCGTAGCCACAACCTCCAGGCCTTCCGATGTTGCAATCTCGACGATGTCGGTCAGGTAGTACTCGCCCTTTGCGTTGCTGTTTCCTACCCGCTCCAGCAAGGACATCGCGTGCTTGCCGGCAATTGCCATCAGGCCGCCGTTGCAGAAGCCGATCTTCCTTTCTGCCTCGGAAGCATCCTTGTCCTCGCGAATGGCGACAAGCTTTCCATCCCTTTCGATCAGTCGCCCGTAGCCTGCCGGATCCGCCGGCCGAAAGCCGACGACCACGACGGCTGCCCCTTCGGCGAGTTTCGCCCGCGCTGCCAGCAAGGGCTCGGCTTCAATGAGTGGCGTGTCGCCGAACATGACGAGTATGTCGTCGTAACCCTGCTCGATGGCCTCTCTCGCAGCGAGCACGGCGTGCGCCGTCCCAAGCCGTTGTTCCTGCGTGAAAATCTCAGGCGAGGGCTTGAAGCGGCCGGCCGCCTTTCGCACTTCGTCGGCTCCATGTCCGATCACAAGCGCGACTTCGGTGCCTCCAGCGCCACGCGCCGCATTCATCACATGCGCCACCATCGGCAGTCCCGCTATCTCGTGCAGGACCTTTGGCTTGGCACTTTTCATGCGCGTTCCCTCGCCGGCAGCGAGGATGATCGACAGGCAGCTTCTTTCAGTCATGGTTCTACCTTGCGGCATGAGTCGAGAGGATAAGCTCTATAGCCCACCTGCCCTGTTGTACGCCAATGCAGCAAGGTGCGTGGTCGTCGGAAGACGGTTCACCCCAGCGTTGCCAGTCCCGGGAAGGTTTCGAGCAGCCAGTAGGCGGTGGTCTGGATTCCACCCGTCAGGAAGAGCACGCCCGCGATCACCAGCAGGCCGCCGATTACCTTTTCCACACGCCCGAGGTGCACCCGGAATCGTTGCAGAAACCGCATGAAGGCGCCCGAGAAAAAAGCGGCGATGATGAAGGGAATGCCAAGTCCCAGCGAATAGGCGAAAAGGAGGGCAGCGCCTTCAATCACGGTCTCGCGCCCCCCGGCAAGGGTCAGTATCGGTCCCAGGACAGGCCCGATGCAGGGGGTCCAGCCGAAGGCAAAGGCCAGTCCCATCAGATATGCGCCGATTGCGCTGGCGGGCTTTGCCTGGGACTGGAACCGTGCCTCGCGCGACAGGAAAGGAATGCGGATCACGCCGAGGAAGTTGAGGCCCATCAGGATGATGAGTATGCCGGCCATGATGGACAGCGGTTCCTGCCATACTCTCAGCAGCCTGCCGATCGTCGAGGCCCCTGCTCCAAGTGCCACGAATACGGTTGAGAATCCGAGGACGAAGGCGATTGAAGCGACAAGCAATGCCGAACGGGCACCGGTCTTTGCTCCGGCAGCGGGGTCCGCCCTGAAATCGTCGACCGAGACGCCAGCCATGTAGCAGAGATAGGGCGGCACGAGCGGCAGCACACATGGCGAGACGAAAGACAGCGCTCCCGCCGCAAGCGCCGTTGCATAGCCGATATCCAGCGCCATCTGCCGCCGCTCCGTTGTTCGCGGCTGGATATAGACGCCCGACCGGGCTCGCTCCAGTCACGACTGCGTGGCATGAAGTCGCTTGCCGGGTGCCGTGCAATCTGCGTCAAGTGTAGAATTTTCGTGCGCTCGGCTAAAGCACCGTCACGGCGACCAGCCAGACAATTGCCCCAAACCTTGCAGATGACGCCTTTGCCGGCGTCGCCAGTTCGGCAGTTCTCCAAACTGCGGCGAACAGGAACAGATTGTATGGCATCGGTGCGTGAAAGACGGCAAGGGCGACAGGCAGTCCTGCCTTGAAGCCGAGTGCCATCAGGCCAGCAAACGCAGCCACAAGGTTGAGGACCGAACCGACGATCGCCATGTCCCGCCAGAACAGCAGGTCGAGCGAGACCTGTCGTTGCCAGCGGCGAACGAAGAAGGCGAACGGCCCTGTCGTGTCCGTAACCGACTTTTGCATCAGCCGTGGTTTGCTCTCGCCTTCGATCCTTATTGCATAGGAGTGCCATGTCCGCGCGACAAGCGGACAACGGCTTAAGTGTGGAAAATCTTTAGTCTGGACGTTTCGCGACTCTTTGCCCGCGGCTAGGGTCGGCCGATGAAGCCTTCCCGAGATATCTCCCGCCTCCTGGAAATCATGGCCGCACTGCGTGATCTGCAGACTGGCTGTCCCTGGGATATCGAACAGGACTTCCAGACGATTGCCCCCTACACGATCGAGGAAGCCTACGAGGTTGCCGACGCAATCGCCCGGAAGGATACCGACGATCTGCGGGAAGAACTGGGGGATCTGCTCCTTCAGGTCGTCTACCACGCGCAGATGGCTCAGGAGCTTAATGAATTTTCCTTTGGCGACGTGGTTCAGGCCATCACCGAAAAGATGATCCGGCGTCATCCTCATGTGTTTGGCGATGCCGAGGCCCGAAGCGCCGGCATGGCCAAGGGCATGTGGGAAAAGATCAAGGCCGAGGAAAAGGCTCTGAAGCGGAAGGCACGGTTGGCGCGCGGGCTCGACCCGGAAGATCACGGAAAAGGCTTTCTGGATGGCGTACCGCTCGCATTTCCGGCTCTGACCCGCGCTTTGAAGCTGCAGGAGAAGGCAGCCCGCGTGGGATTTGATTGGTCGGAGGCTGAGCCGATCCTGGACAAGATCGAGGAGGAGATCGGTGAGTTGCGTGAGGCTATGGCCCGTAACGATAAAACTGCCACGCAGGACGAATTGGGCGACCTGCTGTTCGCGCTCGCCAATCTGGGCAGGCACCTCAAAATCGACCCGGAAGTGGCGCTTTCGGGAACGAACGACAAGTTCCGCCGTCGGTTTCACTATATCGAACGATCGCTGAAAGCCGCAGGTCGCGACCTCGAAGGTTCGACGCTGGAGGAAATGGAAGCGCTCTGGCAGCAGGCAAAGAACGCTGGGTGACGTGATCGGCGCACGTTCGATGGTCAATCTGAACCGTGCATCGGCGCAAAGGACTATATGATTGCTTCAGGCATCGTATCGGTGGCTGCTTGTGCAATAGGCCGGAAAAGACGACGGTATTGTCCCGGGGTTAGCCCCGTGCAGCGTTTGAACAGCCGGCGGAAGAAAGCCGGGTTCTCATAACCGACATGCTGGGCGATGTCGTCGGCCGAATCCGCAGCGGATTCCAGCAGTCGCTTTGCTTCCTCGATCCGTAGGTTCTGCACATATTCTATCAGGGAGCAGCCGGTCGCGGCGCGGAAGCGCCGTTTGAGGCTGCGCTCCGGCAGGCCACAAACCGAAACCACGGCAGATACCGCATTGGGTGTTCGAAGGTTGCGTGAAAGCCAGCTCTCGGCCTGCCGGACCACGGCATCGGCGTGCGGCTGCCTTCGCACCAGACTGGCATAGGGAAGTTGCCCCTCGGCGTGCCATTTCAAGAGATAGACTTTGGCGATCTGCAAGGCATCGCCCGGGCTGCAATGACGTGAAATGATATGAATTGCCAGATCGTGCCACGACGTGGCGCCGCCGGCAGTGACGATCCGCCCGGTAGGATCGGCGAACACCAGGCTGGAAGCGATATTTAGCCGGACATCGGGGAAGCTTCTGCGAAACAGGTCGCCGTATCCCCAGTGAGACGTGGCCTCACGCCCGTTCAGCAGGCCGGTCGATGCCAGCAGGATCGAGCCTGAGCAGGCGGAGTAGATGGTGCTTCCGGACCGGAAGCGTTGCCGTATCCAATCCTTTAGATCGGCATATCGTGTGCTGAGGTCATCTGTTGGCGCAAGCCACAGTTCCGGCAGGATAACGATATCCGCGTCGGACGCTCCCACCTCGCCAATGGAAAGTTCCGGATTGACCGGAATGCCGTTGCCGCACGTGAACGGTTTGCGCGACAGCGAGACGATCCTCGGTCGGATAGGCCTCTGGGCGGCTTCGTTTCCAACCATCTCCTGCCAAAGCGTTCCCGTCGCGGCAAGCACATCCACCATCCCGTAAAGTGCCGAACCGGCACTTTCCGGGATCGCAACGATAAGGGCTTCAATAGGCATGGCGTCCAACACCTGCATCAAAGCGATCTGACATTGTGGCACAAAAGGACCGTTTCTGTCCAAACCCGGTCTGATGTCCTTCCGCGACCCGTCCTACTTTATGCTCGGAAACGCCGCCTGCCGCCCGGTTCCGGTCTTGATCGAGCGGATCGCCGCTTGAGTCCGAGTGCTAATAGCGTGAGAACCTGCCTGCTGCGTCGCAGCAGGCAGGTTTCGGCCGAAAATGGTTCTAAGGTAACGTGGCTGACGTGCCGATATCCGCGCGATCGTTGGACCTTGTATCGGAGCCGGCAACCTTCCGCTTCGGTCTAGTGTCCCGGGCGCCCCTTCAGGCGGTTTGCAATTTCTTCCCGGGCTGCTTCGGTCGCCCTGATCGACAGCGAGATGCTGCCGTCTTCGTTGTCTTCTCGCGATACGACTTCGCCGTTCCTGTACAGCCAGTCGACAAGGGACAACTGATCTGGACGCAGCGTGACATCAACCTGCTGAAGCTCACCTGACACGCGCTGCTCGATCAGTGCGGTAAGTGTGCCGATCCCCTCGCCCGTGATGGCTGAGATCGCAATCTGGGGCTCGGATCGTTGCGAATTGCTCTCCGCAAGGAGACGCTCGCGATTGCCTTCGTCAAGAAGGTCGATCTTGTTCCAGACCTCGATGACCCGCCTGCTGTCGCTGGCATCGACGCCCAGGTCACCCAAAATGCGTTCCACATCCTCGGCCTGCGCGGCGGTATCGGGATCGGCGATATCGCGCAGGTGGATGATCAGGTCCGCCTCGACCACTTCTTCAAGCGTTGCGCGGAACGCGGCGACCAGATGGGTTGGCAGGTCCGAGATGAACCCGACGGTGTCGGAAAGTATGATCGGCGTGCCGTGCGGCAGTTTCACTCGCCGCAGGGTGGGGTCCAGCGTTGCGAACAGCATGTCCTCGGCAAGGACGTCGGCGCCCGTCAAGCGGTTGAAAAGCGTCGACTTTCCGGCATTGGTGTATCCGACTATGGCGACCACCGGGAAAGGAACCTTCTTGCGCTTGCTGCGATGCAGGTCGCGCGTACGTCGGACCGTTTCCAGTTCGCGCTTTAGCTTGATGATCTTGTCCTGGAGTGCGCGGCGGTCGGCCTCGATCTGTGTTTCGCCGGGGCCGCCGAGGAAGCCGCCGCCACCTCTTTGCCGCTCAAGGTGGGTCCAGCTCCTGACCAGACGTCCGCGCTGGTATTCCAGATGCGCGAGTTCGACCTGCAGCGCGCCTTCCTTGGTCCTGGCGCGTTCGCCGAAGATTTCCAGGATCAGGGCGGTGCGGTCCAGCACCTTGGCGTTGAGTTCCTTCTCGAGGTTTCGCTGCTGGACAGGCGTCAGCGGATGGTCGACCACCACGACCTCGACCTTCTCCTCCGCGACGACTTTCGCAAGCTCCTCGACCTTGCCGGATCCGAAAAGCGTTGCCGGGCGCGGGTCGTTCACGGCAACGACGACGCTGTATACAATCTGCAGATCGATCGCCCCCGCCAGCCCCAGCGCCTCTTCCTGACGGGCCTCAGCGGTACGTGTCAGTCTCGGTCGGCCTTGCCCGGCCTCATCGTTGGGTCGCAATGCCTTCGGCAATACAGGGACAACGACAGCACACCGCGTGGCCTTCCCAACGTGGTCGACGCCGGAATTCCCGCCAGTTACGCCACCAGTCCCCTGGCCTGCGCGCTTTTGTTTAGCCAATCAGTTGCCCTGACCGGGATCCTCGCCATCGAACATCTGAACCGGTTGGCTCGGCATAATGGTCGAAATGGCATGTTTGTAAACCAGCTGCGAGTGGCCGTCGCGCCGCAGCAACACGCAGAAATTGTCAAATGAAGTTACGACGCCGGTCAATTTGACGCCGTTGATAAGAAAAATCGTGAGAGGATTTTTGGTCTTTCTGACCGAGTTCAGGAAGAGATCCTGCAGATTCTGCGAGCGTTCCGCCATTGTTCTTATCTTTCGCCTACCCCGGTTTGTCCCTGTCCGTAATGCGCCAAATTTGACAGCGCGTGTCAAGCACACAACCTGTCATTGCTGCAGCGAGGCAGCCTGTCTAAGTAAATTGTACGTTGCGCCCTGCGGTTATCAGGCTGACCGTTTTTCCGCAACGTCAAAAAACGCCTGGCGCAATGAAAGTACCACCGAGCCCGGATGTCCATTGGCGATGGGGGAGGCGTCGATGGCGACGACCGGCATTGCAATCGTCGTTGCCGAGCTGATGAACGCCTCGCGCGCGGCCTTCGCCTCGGATACCGAGAACGGACGCTCTTCGATCTTCAGCCCTAGCTTGCGCGCCACCTCGAAGAGCGTCGTGCGGGTAATTCCGCGAAGGATGCCGTGATCGGCTGGGCGTGTCACCAGAACGCCCTCCTTGGTGACGATCCAGGCGTTGGATGAACCGCCTTCCTTGACGTTGCCGTCGGTGTCGACGAACCATGCCTCCTGCGCCCCAGCCGCCTTGGCAGCTTCCTTGGCGAGGACGTTGGGCAGCAGGCCGACCGTCTTGATGTCGACGCGATCCCATCGGTTTTCGGGCACGGTGATGACCTTGATCCCCGCCTCAGCCTTGTTGGCATTGACAGCAGGATCGATTTTGCGGGCTGTTACCACCAGCGAGGAACGCGTTGCCGTCGGAAACAGAAAATCGCGTGGCGCAACGCCTCGCGTAACCTGCAGGTAGACCAAGCCGTTTCGGACCCGATTGCGGCTCACGACCTCGCCAATCACGACTTCCAGGGCGCGGCGCGAAATAGGCCAGGCCATGCGCAATTCGGAAAGCGACCTGTCGAGCCTGTCCAGATGCCCGGTCATATCCACGACGAAACCGCGCGCAACCTCGCAGACTTCATAAACGCCGTCGGCAAACTGGTATCCGCGGTCCTCGATATGCACCATTGCATCGGAATGCGGCTCGTATCGTCCGTTCACGTAGGAAATGCGCGGCATGAAAATGGCCCCGAGGGAAAGTCTGTTGGTTAAATGATTCCCGAACGACTGTAATCAAAGTCTATGGCTGCCCTCAGACGCCGAGCGATTTGAGTTTGCGATGCAGGGCCGAACGCTCCATGCCGATGAATTCGGCCGTCCGCGAGATGTTGCCGCCGAAGCGATTGATCTGAGCGATCAGATATTCCTTCTCGAACATTTCCCGGGCTTCGCGTAGCGGCAATGCCATGATGTGCTGGTCGGACTGGCTTGGAGCGCGTGGCATGACGTCGCCGATTTCGGCAGGGAGCAGGTCGGCGGTGATTGGCGCTTCCGCGTCATCTCCCCTGACCAGGATCATCAGGCGTTCGATGTTGTTGCGGAGCTGGCGCACGTTGCCCGGCCAGTTGTGCGCCTGAAGCACGGCAAGCGCGTCGTCTCCGATCCGTCGCGGCTTTATGCCTGCCTGCCGCGCCACCTGCTTCATGAAGTGGTCGACGAGATACGGGATGTCCTCTCGTCGCTCGGCGAGCCCGGGAACGACGATCGGAACGACGGAAAGCCGATGATACAGGTCTTCCCTGAAGCGTCCTTCGGCGATCATCGCCTCCAGGTTCTGGGCGGTGGATGAAATGATGCGAACATCGACCTTGACGCGCTTGGTACCCCCTACCCGCTCGAACTGCTGGTCAACCAGAACACGCAGGATCTTGCTCTGCGTTTCGCGCGGCATATCGGCGATCTCGTCAAGGTAGAGAATGCCGCGATGGGCCTCCTCGAGCGCTCCTACCTTGCGCTCGCCGCCGTTGGATTCCGTGCCGAAGAGTTCGATCTCCATCCGCTCGGGCGTGATCGTGGCGGCGTTCACGCTGACGAAAGGTCCGCCCTTGCGCGAAGACATCGTGTGAATCGCCCGCGCGACGAGTTCCTTTCCCGAGCCGGAGGGGCCAACGATCATGATGCGGCTGTTGGTCGGGGCGACGCGCTCGATCGTCTGGCGCAACTGGCTCATCGCCGACGACATCCCGATCAGGTCGAACGTTTCGCCGCTGCGCAGCTTAAGGTCGGAGACCTCGCGCTTGAGCTTTGAAGTCTCGAGCGCCCGCTCAGCGATCAGGATCAGCCGATCGGCCTTGAACGGCTTTTCGATGAAATCATATGCGCCGCGACGGATGGCGGACACGGCGGTTTCTATGTTGCCATGACCGGAGATCATCACCACCGGCAGATTGGGGTGCATGGTCTTGATCTGGTCGAGCAGGGCCAACCCGTCCAGCCGCGATCCCTGAAGCCAGATGTCGAGAAAAATCAGTCGCGGGACGCGATCCGCGATGGCCGCCAGCGCACTGTCTGCATCATGCGCTGTGCGGGTCTCATGGCCTTCGTCACTCAGGATGCCCGCCACGAGTTCGCGAATGTCCTCTTCGTCATCGACAATCAGAATGTCAGACGCCATCACTTACCTTCTCGATTTCACTTTCGTTTCCCGCCGCCTTGTCGTTTTCGGCGCCAGCCGACGAATAGGCGGGGAGGAACATGCTTATCATTGCGCCGCGGCCGTAATGGAAATCCGCCGGTGCGTCATGAAGTTCCAACCTGCCGCCGTGGTCTTCGATAATTTTTTTGACAATGGCCAGGCCAAGGCCCGTGCCTTTCTCTCGGGTTGTCATGTAGGGCTCGAGAAGTCGTTGACGATTTTCGCGAGGTAGTCCCTTGCCATTGTCAACGACATCGACACGAATCATCTTACCTTCCATGCTGGAGCGGATACGTATCGAGCCTGTGTCGCCGATCTCCTTGCCGATGGCGTCGATCGCCTCGGCAGCATTCTTGATGACGTTGCCGAAGGCCTGAGCCATGAGCCGGCTGTCGAATGTTCCCTTGAGCGGGGCGTTGCCGAAGTCGCGTTCGAACTTGATGTCGGAACGACTGACTTCCACCAGGAAGGAAGCCTCGCGCAGCGCCTCCCTTACATCGATCAGCTTCATCTCTGGCTTGGGCATTCGCGCAAACGCGGAGAACTCATCGACCATTCGCCCGATGTCCTCGACCTGCCTGATGATCGTGTCGGTACACTGGTCGAAAACCTCCCGATCCTCGGTAATGACCTTGCCGTATCGACGGCGGATGCGTTCGGCCGAAAGCTGTATGGGTGTCA
Source organism: Rhizobiaceae bacterium (assembly GCA_019635775.1). Taxonomy (GTDB): domain Bacteria; phylum Pseudomonadota; class Alphaproteobacteria; order Rhizobiales; family Rhizobiaceae; genus Mesorhizobium_K. Next base: position 65,429 of record JAHBYU010000019.1, read on the forward strand.
GCGGGTTCTTGATCTCATGGGCGATGCGGCGCGCGACATCGGCCCAGGCGGAGGACCTCTGTGCCTGGACGAGGTCGGTTATGTCATCAATGGTCACGACATACGATTTTTCTTCCTGCGCGTCGTCGTCTTCCTCGATCGTCACCTGAACATTGAAGGTTCGTTCCGCGCCGGCGCGATAAAAAGTCACCTGCTCGCGGTAGACCGGCCGGCCGCTGCGACGGCCAATCTCGTACACCCGTCCCACATGCGGGAGGAGCGTCGAAAGATTTTGTCCGACCGACTGGCCGGCGGGCAGCGCAAGCATCGTTTCCGCCGAGCGGTTGACGATGCTGATCGTGCCGCTGCTATCGACGCCAATGACGCCGGCAGTAACGCCGGCAAGCACCGCCTCGGAAAAGCGGCGTCTTTCGTCGACGAGATCCTTCGCGTGAAGGATTTCATTTCGTTGCGACTTCAGTTCCAGCAGCATCTTGTTGAAGGTGTCGCCAAGCGATGCGACGTCGCCGTCCGATGGACGCACGGGAACGGAAACGTCGAGGTTGCCGGTCGCGACCTCGTCAGCGGCGCCGATAAGCTGGCGGATCGGTCTTACGAGCCGATCCGCAACGGCGATGCCGGTCCAGATGGCCGACAGGACGATGATCAGCGTAAGGCCTAGATACAGCAGGCCAAAAGCGACCTGCGTGGTGCGTCGGTTCGACTCCAGTCCCCGGTATTCGCTGGTGTTGGCCGTCACCAGTTGGCGCGCCCGGAGCACTTCAGGGTCTACCAGCCGGATTGTGTAGAGATAGGTGTCGTCGAACTGGCGCAACTTGATGATCGCGCCCACGATGTTGCTGGTGCTCGGTTCGATCAGAACCGGTTGCCCGCCTGCCGCCTGCTGAAGCGCTTCCGCTGGCGGCTCGGGCATGTCGAAATCGGAGCGTGTCTGCGCCTGCATGAGGAACGAGCCGTCGATACGCACCAGTGCGGCATGAGCAAGCGCCCTGCCAACCGCCTGTCGGCTCAGAAACTCGCGGAAACCTGTCCGGTCTAGGCCGTAAAGCGAACGCCCGTTGTCCAGGTCGTTGGCCATCGACAGGGTCGTTCCCTGCAGGTTGCGGGCGTTCTCGCGTACGTAGGCCTCGGCGATGGAGAGCGAGGAACTGATGATCGTCTTGGTACGGATTTCGAACCATCGGTCCAGACCGATATCGAGCGTGATCGAGGCGATGATCGCGACAAGCAGTGCCGGTAGAACGGCGATCAGGGAGAACATCGCGACAATGCGAACGTGCAGCCGCGACGCCGCTTTTCCGCGTCGTCTGGCAGCCGAAATACGATGAAGTTCGCGGCCGATCAGGGCGATGAGGAAGACGACGAAAAGCGCATTGATAACGATCAGCGCAATCGTGGTCGTTTCGTCCGGCGCAATCGGCGTCACGCCTACCAGGATTGCGAATGAAATCGCCGCCGTAACAAGCGCGCCCACGACGGCGACAACGCCGGGCAAGGCGAGAAGTCGCCGCCCGTCCGGGTTTATCGGCGCCTCAAATGGACGCTCTGGAATCGCCGCTGCCTGATAGGTCATTTCGCCGGTTGGGATGATGTCCAATTGTGGCGATCATGCAGTGCATTGTGGCAATTATGCAACGAAGCGTGTCTTTAAGGACACGTTTTCCAGAGATAGTTCCGATAACAAAGGTCCAACAACACGGTTTCGGACTGCGTGCGGTCAACCTGGCTTTGACGCTCGATAGACGTTGACGCCGAGCTCCCTGATCTTCTTGCGCAGCGTGTTGCGGTTGAGGCCCAGAAGTTCCGCGGCCTTGATCTGGTTTCCGCGCGTTGCCGTCATGGAAGCCAGCACCAATGGATATTCGACCTCTGCGAGAATCCGCTGATAGAGGCCGGGGGGCGGCAACTCGCCACCGAAGCTTGCGAAGTAACGTTGCAGATAGTGTTCGGCCGCCTGGCCGATCGTGAGGTTTTCGGGAACCATCGTGCCGCCGCCGACTGCAGGCTGCTCTCCCGTCTTCAACTCCGACTCGATGATTTCAGGCGAAATCTCATCCTGCGGATAAAGGGCCGCCAACCTGCGAATAAGGTTTTCCAGTTCACGCACGTTGCCTGGCCACGAGTAGCGCTTCATCAGCTCGATGCCGCCGCTCGAAATGCGCTTCGTGCGCAAGCCTTCCGACTCACCCTGCTTGAAGAAATGTCGCACCAGGTCAGGCACGTCCTCGGCGCGTTCGCGCAGAGGCGGCAGGCGCAAGGGCACGACATTCAGCCGATAGAACAGATCCTCGCGGAACAACCCTTGGCCGATGAGCGTTCGCAAATCCTTGTTGGTTGCCGCCACGATACGCACGTCCGTCTTGATCGGGGTCCGGCCGCCAACGGTGGTGTACTCGCCTTGCTGAAGGACCCGAAGCAGACGCGTCTGCGCCTCCATCGGCATGTCGCCGATCTCATCGAGGAAAAGCGTGCCGCCCTCCGCCTGCTCGAAGCGTCCCGTCGATCGGTTCTGCGCGCCGGTGAATGCCCCCTTCTCATGCCCGAACAGTTCGGATTCGATGAGGTCGCGCGGAATGGCTGCCATGTTGATGGCGACGAAGGGGCCGCTCCGGCGACGCCCATATTCATGCAGCGCGCGGGCGACCAGTTCCTTGCCTGTGCCGGATTCGCCGCTGATCATCACCGTCAGGTCGGTCTGCATCATGCGGGCCAGCATGCGGTAGATGTCCTGCATCGCGGCGGAACGTCCCACCAGCGGCATGGACTCGCCCTGGTCCTCGGTCCTGCCGTCTATTTTCGGCCGGCGCGGTTCGGAGAGTGCGCGGTTTACGATGTTCAGGAGTTCGTTGAGGTCGAAGGGTTTGGGAAGATACTCGTAGGCGCCCGTCTCGGATGCGCGAATGGCTGTCATGAAGGTGTTCTGCGCGCTCATCACGACCACCGGCAGCTCTGGCCGTGCCTTCTTGATGCGAGGCAGCATGTCGAAGGCGTTTTCGTCCGGCATAACCACGTCGGTTATGACCAGGTCGCCCTCGCCCGCCGCTACCCACCGCCAAAGCGTCGCCGCATTGGAGGTGACCCGCACCTGATGGCCGACGCGTGAAAGCGCCTGGTTCAGGACGGTCCGGATTGCCGCGTCGTCATCGGCGACAAGAATGTTTCCTTGCACAGTCACTCCTTGCCTCCCTCGGCTTCGTTGTCCTGTGGAGCCGATGTGTCTTTCCAGGCGGGCATAAGCACGCGGAACGTCGTCCCGCGTGGGGTGGAATCGCATTCGATGATGCCGCCGTGGTCGCCGACGATCTTGGCGACCAAAGCCAGCCCAAGGCCCGAACCGTTTGGCTTGGTGGTGATGAAGGGATCGAACAGTATCGGCAGGATGTCCTCCGAGACGCCTGGCCCGTTGTCTCTCACGCAGAATTCGAGAGGCAGCGACACGCGGTCCTGCGTGCCCGGGAAAGAAACGCGAATGCCTGGGCGGAAGGCGGTCGAGAGCGTAATCTCGCCGCCGGCGTCGTTGCCGACTGCTTCGGCGGCGTTCTTTATAAGGTTCAGGAACACCTGGATGAGCTGGTCGCGGTTTGCATAGACCGGCGGCAGCGACGGGTCGTAGTCCTCGAGAATACGGATATGGCTGGCGAAACCATTCTTCGCGATCGCCTTCACATGATCCAGCACCACGTGGATGTTGACCGGATAGCGATCGATCGGGCGTTCGTCGGAGAATATCTCCATGCGGTCGACCAGGGAGACGATCCGGTCTGTTTCGTCCGTTATGAGGCGGGTAAGCGCCCTGTCGTCGTCGGAGAGAGACGACTCGAGCAATTGCGCGGCGCCACGGATCCCGGACAGGGGATTCTTGATTTCGTGGGCGAGCATCGCCGCCAATCCGGTCACCGACCGGGCCGCACTGCGATGCGTCATCTGGCGGTCGATCTTGTCAGCCATCGAGCGCTCCTGGAACATGACGACGACGGAGCCGGGAAATTCGGGCACGGGGGCTACGTAGAGATCGACGACCTTCTCTATCCCGAGACGCGGCGATGACACGTCGACCCGATATTCGTTCACCGGAGCGCGCCGGGTACGCACCTGCTCGATCAAGGCCAGTATGGGACTTCCAAACGGCACGAAATGCGCCAGCGTCTTTTTGGACAGGCCTGCGGCGCTAGACCGGAAGAAATCCTCCGCGTCGGCGTTGGCGAAGGTGATGGTGCCTTCCGGCCCGACCATGATGACGGGACGGTGGATGGTGTTCAGCACGATTTGCGCCGCGTCGGACTCCGCGACTGGCTCCGTCATATTCATGCTGCCGCCTTTTCTGGTTCGGCGTCGGCTTCGAGCAAAAGGGCCTGGCGCAGGCCGGCGACGACGTCGCGCGGTTCGCGGGATGTCATAATCGCAATGCGCAGGTCGGACGTGAGATGTGGCGCGTGCCGGTCAAGATACCAGCCGAGATGCTTGCGCGCCTGCCTGACGCCGCTTTCGGCGCCATAGAGCGAAAGCATGTCCTCATAGTGCGACGTTACATAGTCGGCCATTGCCGATGCATTGGCCGGCAGCGGCGAGGCAGCGGCATCCGCTCCGGCAGCCTGCGCGATCATGCCTGGCGCCCAGGGTGCGCCGTAGCTCGCCCGACCGACCATCACCGCATCTGCCCCGGATTGTTCGAGCATCAGGGCAGCGTCCTGCGCACTGGCGAGGTCTCCGTTCGCAACCACGGGTATGGAAACCGCTGCCTTCACGCGGGCGATCGCGCGCCAGTCCGCCTTACCCTGATAGAATTGGCAGCGCGTGCGGCCGTGTACCGTTACCATCTTCACGCCTGCCTGCTCGGCCCGGCGGGCGAGCACAGGCGCGTTCAGCGCGCTCTCGTCCCAGCCAAGGCGCATCTTCACGGTGACAGGAACGCTGACTGCTTCCACGACGGCGTCGATGAGCGTCAGCGCATGGTCGAGGTCGCGCATCAGGGCCGAACCGGAATAGCCGCCGGTGACCTTTTTTGCAGGGCAGCCCATGTTGATGTCTATGATGTCGGCGCCCTCGCCCTCGGCGATGCGTGCAGCCTCCCCCATATGGATGGCGTCTCGTCCCGCCAACTGCACCATATGGACCGGAAGGCCGGAATGTCGTACGCGTAGACCCGTATCGACCCGCCCTTTCGCCAGTTCGCCGCTGGCGATCATCTCCGATACGACGAGACCGGCTCCGTGCGCGTAGGCCCGCAGCCGAAACGACTCGTCGGTTACGCCCGACATGGGCGCGAGGAAAACGCGGTTGCGCAGTTCGATGTCGCCGACGAGCAGTGGCTCGGCAAGTTTGGCAATTTCATTCATGCATAAAAACCAAGCACATTTCTTAGCTGCACATGGAATAGACAGTTTCTGCTTTTCACGCAACCTGAAGTGACGTGAAATGATGCCGGTATCGTAAAGGGTCTGGTTTTCGCTTTCGTGCGCGACTATGCGTCAGCGGATGCACAGCAGTTCCATGCAGAATGCGCCCAAGGCGGCGGTTGTCATCGTCGCTGCCGGACGCGGCGAGCGGGCGGGCAAGGCCGACGGTCCGAAGCAATATCGCCCCATTGGAGGGCGGCCGGTCGTGGCGCATACGCTGGAGGCATTTCTGGCCCATCCCCGGATCGGGAGGATCGTCGTGGCCATTCACCCCGACGATCAGGAGTTGTTCGCGGCTGCCGCAACCGGGTTCGATTCCTCCCGCATCTTGGCGATCCCTGGAGGTTCCACCCGCCAGGATTCGACCCGGCTGGCGCTTCTTGCGCTGCGCGAAGACGCACCCGAGATGGTTCTGATCCACGATGGCGTGCGTCCGTTTGTCGATGCCGCGCTGATCGACCGGACAATCGAAGCGATCGATGTGCGCCAAGGCGCCCTGCCCTCCATGCAGGTTGCCGAGACACTGAAACGGATGGACGGCGAAGGCAACGTGAGCGAGACCGTGCCGAGAGCGGGACTATATGCTGCACAGACTCCGCAGGGTTTCCCATACCTGCCCATCTTGGCCGCTCATGAAAAGGCGTTCGAGCTCGGCAAGCACGACTTCACGGATGATGCTGCCGTCGCCGAGTGGGCAAAGATACCCGTGCGCATCGTTACCGGCTCACCCGACAACGTTAAACTGACATGGGCGCGGGACATGGTGCTTGCCGATCAGCGTTTCGCCACAAGACCGGCGTTCCCGGATGTGCGGACGGGAAATGGTTATGACGTGCATTCATTCGAGGAAGGAGACCACGTCGTTCTTTGCGGCGTGCAGATACCGCACACAAAAAAGCTCTCAGGCCATTCCGATGCGGACGTCGCCTTACACGCCCTGACGGATGCGCTTCTGGCGACCTGTGGTGAAGGGGACATCGGCACGCACTTCCCGCCTTCCGATCCGCAATGGAAAGGCGCGGCATCGAGCATCTTCCTGGAACATGCGGCGTCCATCGTGCGTTCGCATGGCGGTCGAATAGCGAATGTGGATATCACTTTGATCTGCGAAGCCCCCCGCATCGGTCCCCACAGGGAAACCATGACTGCGCGAATTGCAGATATTGTCGGCGTTTCCGCCACAAGGATTTCCGTGAAGGCCACGACAAACGAAAAACTCGGCTTTGTCGGGCGCGAGGAGGGAATTGCGGCGATCGCTACGGCAAGCGTCGTCTATCCCGGCGAGATCCCCGAGTGAGGGCGGTCGGTCGATGAGCGAACTTCGCGACCTTGCCAACGATTTCCTGCAAGCCTGCGAGCGCCGCGGCATACTTGTAGCGACCGCTGAGTCATGTACAGGCGGCATGATCATTTCGATGCTAACGGACATTCCAGGTTCGTCCTCGATGGTCGATCGGGGGTTTGTCGCCTATTCGAACGACGCCAAGAAGGACATGCTCGGCGTCTCCGCCGATACGCTGGGCCGACATGGCGCTGTATCACAAGAAACCGCGCTTGAGATGGCTCAGGGGGCTCTGCGCAACTCCCGTGCAGGCATAACGCTTGCCGTAACCGGCATTGCTGGCCCCGATGGAGGCTCTGCCGAAAAGCCGGTTGGCCTCGTGTGGTTCGGCATGGCGCTGGAGGGCAAGCCGGTGATTGCCGAACGGGTCGTCTTCGAGAATCGTGGCCGCGACTTCATCCGGCGCGAAACCGTACGCCATTCGCTCGCGATGGGGCTGAAGGCGCTCGCCTGACTGCGGGCGGCGGACAGGCATGAAGCCTACAATTGCAGCGCCATTCCAATCGAGGCCGGCGCCGTCGCCTTGAACCCGAACTTTTCGTAGAGATGCTTCGCCGGGCCGTCCGCTATGAGGCTGACATAGGCGGTTTCGGGCGCTGTTGCGCGCAGATGTTCCACGAGCGCCTGCATGATCTTCTTGCCGAGACCTATTCCCTGATGATCGGGATGAACGGCAATATCCGTAATCTGATAAAAGCAACCGCCGTCGCCAATTACGCGTCCCATGCCAACGGTTTCGCCGTCACACGTCACCGTGACCGCGTGGATCGTGTGGGGCAAGCCACGTTCCGCTGCATCAAGGCTCTTCTCGCTCAGTCCTGCAACGCTGCGCAGTGCCCGGTATGTCTGGATCGTAGGGATGCCGACTAGCAACGAGTAGTCACCGTCTGCGGGATTCGCGTCTGACAAGTAATCACACCACTTTTGATCTGCCGTAGATGGCGTTCGCCCTCTTCTCGAAGGCTTCGGTGAACATGCGAAACGCCCTGTCGAACATGGTGCCCATCAGCGCGCCCAACACGCGGCTCTTGAATTCGTAATCGATAAAGAAATGCACGATCGAGCCGCCCTGCCCGTCCTTCTCGAAGCGCCACTCGTTGTTGAGATACCGAAATGGCCCGTCAAGGTATTTCACGTCGATTGCCAACTCGTCAGGCTTCAGGTGGACCTGGCTGGTGAAGGTCTCGCGGAGCGCCTTGTAGCCAACCGTCATATCGGCGACGAGCATTGTACGGCCGTTGCGCTCGCGCCGCGACCGCACGCTCAGTGCTTCGCAAAGCGGTAGAAACTCCGGATATTTCTCCACGTCCGCCACCAGTGCGTACATGTCTTCGGGAGTGTGGGCGACAGGCCGGGCGGTTTCGAATTGCGGCATCGGTCCCGGTCAGGCCGATTTTGCGAGCTGGGCTTCACGCGCAGCGCGCAACTTCGCGAAGTCGTCGCCAGCGTGATGCGACGAGCGCGTCAGCGGGCTCGATGCGACAAGCAGAAAGCCTTTTGTCCGCCCGATCGTTTCGTAGGACTTGAACTCCTCTGGCGTCACGAATCGCTTCACAGGGTGATGCTTTTTCGACGGCTGGAGATACTGCCCGATCGTCATGAAATCCACATTGGCGGAGCGCAGGTCGTCCATTAGCTGAAGGATTTCGTTCCGCTCTTCACCGAGGCCTACCATGATGCCGGACTTGGTGAAGATGGAGGGGTCGAGTTCCTTGACGCGCTGCAGCAGCCGGATCGAATGGAAGTAGCGCGCACCGGGACGGACCGTCAGGTAGTTCGACGGCACGGTTTCCAGGTTGTGATTGAAGACATCTGGCCGCGCTGCCACCACGACCTCCAGCGCGCCGTCCTTGCGCAGGAAATCGGGCGTCAGGATTTCAATCGTGGTGCCCGGCGCCTCGGCGCGAATTGCGTGTATGACCTCGGCGAAATGCTGTGCTCCCCCATCAGCCAGATCGTCGCGATCGACGGAGGTGATGACGACGTGCGATAGCGCCATCTGCCTGACGGCGTGGGCCACGCGAGCCGGTTCGTCGGAATCCAGCGGCATGGGGACGCCCGTCGCGACATTGCAGAACGCGCAGGCGCGTGTGCATATCTCGCCCATGATCATGAAGGTGGCGTGCTTCTTTTCCCAGCACTCGCCAATATTGGGGCAACCAGCCTCTTCGCAGACGGTTACCAGCTTGTGGGTCTTCACGATTTCGCGCGTGTCGGCATAGCCTCGCGATGTCGGGGCTTTGACGCGAATCCAGTCGGGCTTTCGCAACACCTCCTGGTCCGGGCGATGCGCCTTTTCAGGATGCCTTACGCGAGGCGGATTCGCTGTGCGGTCAAGTACAGTGACCATGATGCTCTCAGTTCACTCCACGCTGTCTGGCTCGACCGAATATCCACAAAAGCAGGACTGCGCCTGCTATCGCCACGATCAGGTTGCCGGCAAATCCTTGATAATTCAGTCCAAGGACGCCGGCCAATGTGCCGCCCACAAAAGAACCGGCGATGCCAACCAGGATATTGGTGAACAGCCCGTGATCACGGTTCATCGCCCTCTCGGCCACGTAGCCGGCGAGGACGCCGATCAGAAGCATGCCGAAGAAACCCACGCCGGGCATGCCCATTATTCCAACGGTCTGATCCATTTCGCGACTCCGCGTGACCTGCCAACCACCATATAGGCCGTGTGACAGATATGAAACAGGTGGCCCTGCGCAGGGCCCTTATGCGTTCAGCACACGACCGAACGCATCCAGCACGCTTTCCTTCATGGTTTCGGAGAGCGTCGGGTGCGGGAAGATGGTGTGGAACAGTTCTTCCTCGGTAGTCTCCAGATTCATGGCTATGACAAAGCCCTGGATCAGCTCGGTCACTTCCGCGCCGACCATGTGTGCACCGAGTAGCTGCCCTGTCTTCTTGTCGAAGATCGTCTTGACCATGCCCTGGTCCTCGCCAAGGGCAATGGCCTTGCCGTTTGCAACGAACGGGAAGCGGCCGACGCGTATGTCGTGGCCAGCCTCTTTCGCCTTCGCCTCCGTCAAGCCGACCGAGGCGACCTGCGGGCTGCAATAGGTGCAGCCTGGTATCTTTAGCTTGTCGAGCGGATGGACATTCGGCAGGCCGGCTATCTTCTCGATGCAGATCACTGCCTCGTGCTCCGCCTTATGCGCGAGCATGGGCGGCCCGGCCACGTCGCCGATGGCATAAAAGCCGGGCACGTTCGTCCGGCAAAAGCCGTCAATGGCAATGGTGCCGCGTTCCGTCTTTATGCCGACAGCTTCCAGGCCGATGTTCTCGACATTGCCCTGCACGCCGACAGCGGAGATCATCCGGTCGGCGGTGAACTTCTCAACCTTGCCGTCCTTGGTCTCGACATGGGCCGTGATGGAGTCCTTGCCCTTCTCGACCTTCGCGACCTTGGCCTCGAGCAGGATCTTCATGCCCTGCTTCTCGAACTGCTTTTTGGCGAAGGCCGAAATCTCTGCATCCTCGACCGGCATCACCTGCGGCATGACCTCGACCACCGTCACCTCGACGCCCATCGTGCGGTAGAAAGAGGCGAACTCGATGCCGATGGCTCCCGATCCCATCACCAACAGGGACTTCGGCAGTTCCTTCGGCACCATCGCCTCGAAATAGGTCCAGATCAGCTTGCCGTCGGGCTCGATGCCGGGCAGCGCGCGCGGCCGCGCGCCTGTAGCGACAATGATGTGCTTGGCGCTGTAAGTACCCTCGCCCAGGGTGTTCTTCGGAACAGGCCCGACAGGTTCCATCGGCTTCTTGGTCGTCTTCGACACGACGATTTCGCCGCCGCCATCCTTGTTGGCCTTGCTGATCTTGGCCTCGCCCCAGATCACGTCGACCTTGTTCTTCTTCATCAGGAAGCCGACGCCGTTGTTCATGCGCTGAGCGATGCCGCGCGAGCGGTCGACGATCGCCTTCACGTCCGGCGAAATCTTGCCTTCGATCGAGAAGCCATAATTCTTCGCGTGCTCAGCGTAATGGAATACTTCCGCAGTTCGCAGCAGAGCCTTGGTCGGGATGCAGCCCCAGTTGGAGCAGATGCCGGCGAGATGCTCGCGTTCCACGACGGCCGTCTTCAGCCCAAGCTGTGCCGCCCGGATCGCGGCGATGTAACCGCCCGGTCCTGAACCGATGATGATCACGTCATAGGAATTGGCCATGGAAATTCTCCTCTGGCTCAGATTTCGAGCATCTTGCGCACGATTGGGGCGATGCCCCGTCCGACCGCGCGCGTGTTTTCGGCGTCGAGGTGAATGCCGTCGAGCGGCGTCGTCTTGGCCACGCTGCCGGCATCGAAGAAGGCGCATCCCGTCGCCTCGGCCAGTTCGGCATAGAGCGGGGCCAAGAGGCGCGATGTCTCCTCGCCGTTCCTGAAGAACTGGCTGAACTCGACGTTGTCGGTGCGGCTTACGGCGGGGGGCGAAACGAGGAGAATCTTCGGCGCAGACCAGCCGAACCCGTATTCGGTGCCGCGCACGATCTCGACAAGCCGAAGCAGCCCGTATTTCGCGACATAGGGGCTGCCGTGGATCTGCGGCTTGATGTCGTTTGCGCCGAGCATGAGTATGACAAGATCGAGCGGAGCGTGCGAAAGCAGCGCCGTGGGAAGCGTCCTGGCGCCGTTTCGGTCTGCGGCTGTGAGGTGATCGTCGAAGGCTGTGGTGCGGCCGTTCAATCCATCTGGAATGATGCGGACGCCTGCGCCGAGTTCGGCCTGCAGGACGCTTGGCCAGCGATCTTCGTAGGCGTGGCGCGAGGGACCGTCGGCGTTGTAGCCCCATGTCAGCGAGTCGCCATAGCAAAGGATGGTTTTCATCGTTCCCCCGTTATCGGTCGCCTCATCACGACCCATTCGCCATCTTGCTTGAGCGATCCGGCAAAAGGCGCGAAAGGCTCGCTGCCCGCCGTCTCGAAACCAAAGGCCTCGTAGAGTCGTCGCGCCGGATTGTCGTCCTCGACAATGACCCCCATTTCGCGCCTGACGGATGCAACGGCGCGATTTCGGGATTCCTCAAGCAATCGCCGGCCAACACCCATGCCACGATACTGGCGAAAAACCGCCAGCATGTTGACATACCAGCAGCCCGACACCCGATTTTCCAGCTTGAGCAGCGGGCCTATCACTGGGCCTGACTCGGCGATGTCCGTTTCCGAATTGGGTTCATCGAGCGGATAGTCGAGCAGCATGCCGGCGAGCACGCCATCGACCTTTGCCGCCACCATCCTGCGATGCGAAAGCACGTGATCTTCCGACAGAACCCGCTCGCACCCGACCTCCATCACCGAATGAAAGCCCTCCTTCTGACGGGCGCGTTGCCAGAGCCAGCTCGGCAGTCCGTGCCCCGCAATGTCGGCGAGCACGGCGAGCCCCGCGGCATCTGCCTTTTCAGCGGGTGCTATCGAGATGGGCACGCAGAAACCCTCAGACCAG
>JAHBYU010000002.1 GCA_019635775.1 Rhizobiaceae bacterium
GCCAATCGCACAGGGAGCGAAGTTCAAACTGGAACCTGTCGCAGATGAGGTATTGAGACAATTGTCATGGCTGGGGCGCCTGGATTCGAACCAGGGAATGGCGGTACCAAAAACCGCTGCCTTACCACTTGGCTACGCCCCAATCACACAGAAGGCAGGGAAGTGAGCGGCCTTATAGCAGCGAAAACGAAAAGCACAATCGCCGCTTGATTGGCCGCCAGCTTATTCTGGAGCCTCTCAGTCGGGAGGTTGATCACTCCAGACAGCCAGTTCGTTGCCGGCAGGGTCGGCGAAATGAAAACGCCGGCCGCCAGGAAAGGAAAAAATCGGTTTCAATATCGCGCCGCCGGCAGCCTCCACCTCGGCAAGCGTAGCTTCCAGTTGCTCGGAATAGAGAATGGGCAGCGGTTTGTGGGAACCCCCGCTGGCATCAGTATGAAAACCGCCGTCCAGCCCCTGTTCGAAGGCAGAATAGGTTGGGCCAAAATCTGTGAAGGTCCATCCAAAGGCTGCGCTGTAGAAGGCTTTTACGCTGTCGAGCGTTCCGCTCGTGGCAGGCATTTCGAGATAGTCAAGCTTGCCGCTCTTCCGCATCTCAGTTCCACCTCGTCGATATTATAAGTTCCCTTTTTGTTCTAGTTTGGGGTGTGGAACTTTGCAAGCATTCCGCTTGCCATGATTTTTTCCGCGACGTCCACGACGTTAATCGATTGTAGGCCCGAGACGCGGTTGCGTTCCGCAGTGCAGCATCCTATCGCTCGCCCGAAGACTGCCGTGGAGGATGGCTGTCCGAAAGGAAATGAGCATGACGAAGTGGGTCTATACCTTTGGCGATGGCCAGGCAGAGGGCAGGGCCGATGACAGGAGTCTCCTTGGCGGCAAGGGCGCCAATCTTGCGGAGATGTGCCGGCTTGGCCTTCCTGTGCCACCAGGCTTCACGATCACCACGGACGCATGCAACGCCTTTTACGCCGCCGGGCGCTCATACCCCGAAACATTGGGAAAACAGGTCGAAGAAGCGCTGAAGCATCTTGAAGGTGTTACCGGACGGCGTTTCGGCGATCCCTCGCGGCTTCTGCTGGTGTCGGTGCGCTCAGGCGCTCGCGCCTCCATGCCCGGCATGATGGATACTGTTCTCAACCTCGGCCTGAACGACCTGACGGTCGAGGCATTGGCCGCGGATTCGGGAGACGAACGCTTCGCTTTCGACAGCTACCGCCGCTTTATCCAGATGTACTCCGATGTCGTGCTGGGCGTCGATCACGAGGCTTTCGAGGAGATACTGGAAGACGAGAAGGCACAGCGTGGCCTTGAACTGGATACCGAGCTGTCTGCTGAAGACTGGAAAGCGATCATAGCCCTTTACAAGGCAAGGATCGAGGATGAGCTGGGCCAGCCGTTTCCGCAAGATCCTGAACAGCAGCTCTGGGGTGCCATAGGTGCGGTTTTCTCCAGCTGGATGAATGCGCGCGCGATAACCTATCGCCGCCTGCACGACATCCCCGAAAGCTGGGGGACGGCGGTCAATGTCCAGGCGATGGTGTTCGGCAACATGGGCGAAACGTCGGCGACAGGCGTTGCCTTCACGCGCAATCCGTCGACTGGCGAAAGGGCGCTCTACGGCGAGTTTCTCGTGAACGCACAGGGCGAGGACGTCGTGGCCGGTATCCGCACGCCGCAGAACATCACGGAGGTTGCGCGCATCGAGGCAGGGTCCGACCGCCCGTCGCTTGAGAAGATCATGCCGGAGGCCTTCGCGTCCTTCGTTGCGATTTCGGAGAAGCTGGAAAAGCACTACCGCGATATGCAGGATCTTGAGTTCACGATCGAGCGCGGCAAGCTCTGGATGTTGCAGACGCGGTCCGGCAAGCGCACCGCCAAGGCTGCGCTGAAGATTGCTGTCGAGATGGCGTCAGAAGGGTTGATCACCCACGAGGAAGCTGTTTCACGCATTGATCCGGCGTCGCTCGACCAGTTGTTGCACCCGACAATCGACCCGAAGGCCGCGCGCGAGGTTATTGCAGTGGGCCTGCCTGCCTCGCCGGGTGCGGCGACAGGCGAGATCGTGTTTTCTTCCCAGGAGGCAGAAGACATGAAGGCGATAGGCAAGAAGGTTATCCTGGTCCGAGTCGAAACGAGCCCGGAAGATATCCACGGCATGCATGCTGCCGAGGGTATCCTCACCACGCGTGGGGGAATGACCAGCCACGCTGCAGTCGTGGCGCGCGGAATGGGCAAGCCCTGCGTCTCCGGAGCCGGGTCGATGCGCGTCGACTACCGGTCAGGAACACTGATGGTCATGGGAGCCACCTTTCACAAGGGGGACGTCATTACGATTGACGGAGGAAGCGGGCAGGTTCTCAAGGGCAAGGTGGCCATGCTGCAGCCTGAACTTTCCGGTGACTTCGCGGCGGTGATGGAGTGGGCCGACAAGATGCGCCGCATGAAGGTCCGCACCAACGCCGAAACCCCTGCAGACGCGCGGATGGCACGGTCCTTCGGTGCGGAAGGCATCGGGCTTTGCCGCACGGAGCACATGTTCTTTGAGGGTGAGCGAATCCTTGCCATGCGGGAAATGATTCTGTCGGATGCCGAGGCCGGTAGGCGAGCGGCGCTCGCGAAACTGTTGCCTATGCAGCGCTCGGACTTCATCGAACTGTTCGAGATCATGGCCGGGCTTCCGGTCACCATCCGCCTGCTCGATCCGCCATTGCATGAATTCCTGCCAAAATCGGACAAGGAGATCGACGAGGTCGCGGCCGTCATGAATGTTAGCGCCAACGCGCTGCGCCGGAGAACGGAGACCCTGCACGAGTTCAACCCCATGCTCGGCCATCGGGGCTGTCGTCTGGCAATATCCTATCCGGAAATAGCGGAGATGCAGGCGCGTGCGATCTTCGAGGCGGCGATCGAAGCCGGTCTCCGCACTGGCCGACCGGTCGTGCCGGAGGTGATGGTGCCACTCGTGGGGCTGAAGAAGGAGCTGGATTTCATCAAGGCTCGGATCGACGCCGTTGCGACCGAGGTCATGGCCGAAAAGGGCGTGACCATCCAGTACCTCACCGGCACCATGATCGAACTACCGCGAGCGGCGGTCCGGGCCCATGTCATAGCGGAAACCGCCGAGTTCTTTTCCTTCGGCACGAACGACCTGACACAGACAGCGTTCGGCATTTCGCGCGACGATGCCTCGACCTTTCTCGAGACCTATAGGCAGAAGGGCATCATCGAACAGGACCCGTTTGTGACGCTCGACCGCGAGGGCGTTGGCGAACTGGTCAAGATGGCTGCCGAAAAGGGCAGGGCGACTCGGCCGGAGATCAAGCTCGGAATTTGCGGGGAACACGGCGGCGATCCGGCGTCTATTCATTTTTGCCAGGAAGTCGGACTCGACTATGTATCCTGCTCGCCTTACCGGGTTCCTATCGCAAGACTTGCCGCCGCCCAGGCCGCAATCGTCGGACGAGGCTGAGGCGAAATGGCTTGCCGCCTGAATTCAGGCGGCCGCCTTCAGGACGTCCATCAATCCCGCATAGGATTCGGCAATACGCGCCAATGGGCTGCCACTGCTTGAGGCGGGTTCCACCTTGAGGGGACCTCCGCCCGCCGGAGCCGTCAACAGCAGGAATTGCTTGCGGTCTCCCAATCCGAAAGCTGCGGCTGCGGCGTGAACCTCTTCGCCGCCTTCGATCACCTTGACCCTGAAGAGAAGCGTTCCTTCGACCGCTTCAAGCGCACCCTCGACCATTTTTTCGAAATCTTCGTTTGAAAGCTGCCCCGCATCAGGCTTCTGGAGCTTTTCCGACTGGATGGTCTCGCACGTCTCGGCGGCGTTGATGGAAGCATCGTCAATGTCGATGGTGGCGGGGACTTGGGAATGCATTGCTGAACCTCTTGCTGGCAACCCCTCCGGTGTTGAGACTCCACGGCACGATGGCCGTATTGTGGCGCAAGCCCCGATGCAGCGTGAGGTCTGGAGCGGATGTGCCGATCCCCCGGCGGGCAGACGGCGAGGGTGCCGGGGCTCTTCTATCCGGCGATGAAAGGCTCTAAGAACACTCCGCGGCGAGGCAACGGGTACATGGACGAATACCACGAACGACGCGTATCGAATGCGGTCATCTGGTCGCGTCGACTCGCCGTTTTCGCGGCGGTGCTTTTCCTGACAGGAGGCATCGCCCACAGAATGGGCTATCTGGCCTCGGCCGACCTGTTGCCCGTTCTTGGCGTGGTCGCGGCGATCACCCTCCTTTCCCTGCTTGTCGCCGTTAGAGCACTCATGCTCTTTTGGCGTTACGGCGGGAAAGGTGGAGGAAGCCTTGTATTTGCGGTGTTGCTTGCCCTCTTCGTCGGAGCGCCTTTTGCGGTGACTGCATATCGGGGTGTAACGCTGCCGATGCTCAGCGATGTGTCTACGGATACCGACGATCCGCCGGAACTGACGCTTGCAGCTGAAAAGCGCACTGTTGACATGAACGAGATCGAGCCGTTTACGCTTGAGCGCAGGGCCCTCCAGGAAACAGCATACCCGGCCGCTACCGGACGCCGCTACGAAGCGCCGATCGTGCAGGTTCTGGAGGTCGTCGAAGAGCTGATCGAGCGACGACGGTGGGAGATAGTAGGACCAACCGAGTTTCCACCCGATGCCACCGAGATCACTGTAGAGGCGGAGGCTCGTTCGCCGATCCTCGGCATGCCTGCCGACATTGCGGTTCGCCTGATTGACGAAGGTACGTCGACCTATGTCGACATGCGATCGAGCACGCGATATTGGGGGCATGACTTCGGCGACAACGCTGCCCGTATAGAGGCCTTCCTGGCCGAACTCGACGTGGAAGTCGCATATCTGAGCATCGTGACGCCGGTAGAGCCCGCTGAACCGCCACCACCGCCGAAGCCTCCCGAGCAGCCGGCCCAACCGCCCGCCGAAGAGCCCGCCGAGCCGCTAGACCGGTCTGAAGACCCCCCTGATTGAGAGCACACCATCGCTCACGACCATTTTCCGTCCGACAAGGTCTTCGAGGTGGGCGAGGACCGAAAGTGCTGCAGCCGGATACATTTTGGGGTCTGTGTCCCGGTAGATAGTCCTGACAATCTGCTCGGCTGTCCTGTCTCCTTGTCTCAGTCGTTCGAGAATTGCGGCTTCACGTGCGAGACGGTGTTCCCTCAAGCCCCGCATGTAATTGGCTGGATCGGTGATCGGCCCGCCGTGCGCCGGCAGCAGAAGATTGTCTTTTCGCTGAATCAGCTTTTCGAGCGAAGCCATATAGTCGGCCATCGACCCGTCGGGCGGAGCGACAATTGTGGTGGACCATCCCATAACGTGATCGGCTGAGAACAGCGTGCCGGTTCCTTCAAGCGCGAAGGCGGCGTGATTTGCGGCGTGACCCGGAGTCAAGATTGCGCGCAATTGCCAGTCGTCCCCCTTGATCAACTCGCCGTCGAACAACTGCGCGTCGGGCCGGAATGCCGTGTCCGCTCCGCCATCCAATGGGGTATCGCCAGCGAACGGCCGGGCCGCACGGTGAGGTCCTTCGGCATAGACCTTTGCGCCGGTGGCCTGGGAAAGGCGAGCAGCGAGAGGCGAATGGTCCAGATGGGTGTGACTGACGAGGATATGGCTGACAGGGCGCCCCGCTATGGCGTGGAGCAGGGCCTGCAGATGCTCCTCGCTTTCAGGGCCGGGATCAATAACGGCAAGCGTCCTTGTCCCCACCAGGTAAGTGTTCGTCCCATGAAAGGTGAATGGCCCGGGGTTGGGGGCTGTGACACGCGATACATCGCGCAAAACCTTGATCATTTCGCCATATCGTGGGTCGAAATCGCGATTGAAGCTCAAAGCCATCGGCGCGCCGTGCTCTTTGTTTCATGAAACCGTTGCCGCTTATCACGGAAGGAAATATAGGGGAAAGGGAAGGCGTTCGCCGCCGGTCAGAAAACGGGAAGATACATGTCACTCGCACTTACCTCTCGCCCGCTCGTCGATCTCGCATTGCCCGAGAAGGGCGTGGCGCGGCTTGCGACACAATTTGTCCTGGTGGTCGCCGGCACCCTGCTCCTGACGCTTTCAGCCAAGACAAAGGTGGTGCTCGGGCCGGTGGACATGTCCCTGCAGACCCTTGTTGTGCTTCTGATCGCGGCGACATTCGGCCTCCGGCTTGGTGTCGCTACGCTCCTGCTCTATCTGGCGCAGGGTGCGATGGGATATCCGGTGTTCCAGAGCACGCCAGAGAAGGGCATTGGCATAGCCTATATGCTTGGAACAACAGGCGGTTATCTGCTGGGCTTCGTTGCCATGGCTGCAATTGTCGGTTGGGCTGCCGATCGCGGCCTCGGCCGCAATCCGCTGAAGCTGTTCGGGATGATGCTGGTTGCGGATGCAGCCATGCTTGTGATGGGTTTCGCGTGGCTGGCGGTGTTGATCGGCGCCCAGAGTGCATGGACCTTCGGCGTACTGCCGTTCATCGTGCCTGACCTGATCAAGGTTGCCTTGGCTGCGTCTCTGGTTCCGGCCGTTTGGGCGCTTTTGCCAAAGCGCGGCAACTGATCCGCTCTGAACGGCGACGCGGGACTTCGCGCCGCCCACGGTCGAGAACGGAGGATACGGCCGACCGATGAAGGGTATCATACTCGCTGGAGGCAGCGGAACGCGTCTGTATCCGCTAACTCTGGCGGTTTCCAAGCAGATACTGCCGATCTATGACAAGCCGATGATCTACTACCCGCTGAGCGTTCTCATGCTCGCGGGAATAAGAGAAATCCTTGTCATTTCGACGCCGCATGACCTCCCCATGTTTCGAAAGCTTCTCGGGGATGGGTCCGAATTTGGCGTGAGCTTCTCCTATGCCGAACAGGAGCAGCCACGCGGACTTGCCGAGGCATTTATCATAGGCCGGGATTTCATAGGTGACGGTTCGGTCGCCATGGTGCTGGGAGATAATATCTTCTTCGGCGAAGGCCTATCGCGCATCTGCCAGACGGCGGCTGACAACATACAGGGTGCGGCGGTTTTCGCTTATCAGGTCGATCACCCTGAACGCTATGGCGTCGTAAGCTTCGACAAGGCTTCCGGGCGCGCGCTGACAATCGAAGAAAAGCCGACCGAGCCTAAGTCGAACTGGGCCGTCACCGGCCTTTACCTCTACGACAATGATGTCATCGATATAGCAGTCGCCACCAAGCCTTCGGCACGTGGGGAACTCGAGATTACAAGCGTCAACAACGCCTATCTGGAACGTGGGACCCTGCAGGTGCATCGGCTTGGACGAGGGTATGCCTGGCTGGATACCGGCACCCACGACAGTCTGCACGAGGCGGCATCCTTTGTGCGCACGATCGAGCACCGGCAGGGCATAAAGATCGCCTGTCCCGAGGAGATCGGGATCGAGATGGGGTGGCTCGATGTTGAACGGGTGAAAATCCGGGCCGAGCACCTGGGAAACAACGAGTACGCCAGATATCTCAAGCGGCGCATAGCAGAGATGGCCGAGCCCGATGCTTGAAGTAAGGCAACTGGCGCTGGAGGGTGTATACGAGATTACGCCCGACCGTTTTGGCGACCATCGCGGCTTCTTCTCCGAGACTTACAATGCAAGCCGGCTCGCCGAACATGGGTTGGATTTGACGTTCGTGCAGGACAACCAGTCGCTGTCACGCGCCGCTGGCGTGCTGAGGGGGCTGCATTATCAGTTGCCGCCATTCGCTCAGGACAAGCTCGTGAGGGTTATCAGGGGGGCGATCCTTGACGTCGCGGTCGACATAAGAAGAAGTTCGCCAACATTCGGGAAATGGCTGGCGCTAGAAGTGTCTGCCGAAAGGTGGAACCAGATCCTGGTGCCGAAGGGCTATGCCCATGGTTTTGTTACGCTGCTCCCGGACACCGAGGTTGTCTACAAGGTGTCCGATCGGTACGCGCCGGATCATGAGAGGTCCATCAGGTACGACGATCCCGTGATTGGCATCGACTGGAGGGTCGACACCCAAACCCTGGTGCTGTCGGAAAAGGACGCAAGGGCGCCGCTTCTCGCAGACGCGGCGGTTTTCGACTAAAGCTTTGCAATGCAACGACCGAGGCGACACGAACGATGAACTTTCTGGTCACCGGAGGAGCGGGTTTCATCGGCTCATCTGTCTGCCGTTTGCTCTGCGCGAACCCCGATAACGGGGTGACGAATCTCGACAAGCTCACCTATGCCGGCAACCCGGCCTCGCTTCGGCAGATCGAGAACTATCCGAACTACCGCTTCCTGAAAGGCGATATCGGGGACACTGCCCTTGTCTCTGATGCCTTGCGTGCCGGGCAAATTGACGTGATCATCCATCTTGCGGCTGAAAGTCATGTCGACAGGTCGATCGACGGCCCCGCTGCATTCATGGAAACCAACATCATAGGCACCTTTACGCTCCTCTCGGCAGCACTCGACTACTGGCGCGGCCTTACGGGAGAGAAGCGGGACTGCTTTCGGTTCCATCACGTCTCGACAGACGAGGTTTTCGGCGACCTGCCCTTCGACAGCGGACTATTTACGGAAGAAACCCCGTACGCGCCTTCATCGCC
Organism: Rhizobiaceae bacterium; assembly: GCA_019635775.1. Taxonomy (GTDB): domain Bacteria; phylum Pseudomonadota; class Alphaproteobacteria; order Rhizobiales; family Rhizobiaceae; genus Mesorhizobium_K. Next base: position 8,558 of record JAHBYU010000002.1, read on the forward strand.
ATATTCGGCATCCAAGGCGGCTTCCGACCACCTCGTCCGCGCATGGCATTCGACATACGGGCTTCCTGTTGTGCTTTCAAATTGCTCAAACAACTACGGTCCCTATCAGTTTCCCGAAAAGCTTATTCCGTTGACGATTCTCAATGCATTGAGCGGGAGGCAGATTCCCGTTTACGGCGCGGGCGCGAATGTGCGGGACTGGTTGTATGTCGACGATCACGCAAAGGCGCTCGAGCTTGTTGCGATGAAGGGTGTTCCTGGCGAAAGCTACAATGTCGGGGGAAATTCAGAGCACACCAATCTTCACGTCGTCGAGGTGATCTGTTCCCTGCTTGACAAGGTAAGGCCAAGGACATCGGGACGTTATGCCGACCTCATAACGTTCGTGGCTGACCGGCCCGGCCACGACCGCCGATATGCAATCGATGCGACGAAGATTCGTAGTGACCTCGGCTGGCAACCCTCCGAGACGTTTGAGAGCGGCCTTGAGAAAACGATCCGATGGTACCTCGACAACGAGTGGTGGTGGCAGCCCATCCGGGAAGGTCGATATGCAGGTGAGAGGCTTGGGCTGTCTGCTGCGGCTGAACCATGAGAATTCTGGTTACGGGTACAGAGGGTCAGGTCTCTCGCAGCATCGCAGAAAAAGCGTCCGGATCGCCGAGCCTCGAGATCATTCGCGTTGGCCGACCCGATTTAGACCTTTTGAATCCCGATTCCATTATATCTACGGTTCTCGGAGCGCGACCCGACATCGTGGTCTCCGCCGCAGCATATACCGCCGTAGATCAGGCGGAGGATGAACCGGAACGGGCTTTCGCTGTCAACGCTACGGGGGCAGGGGTGGTCGCGGAGGCGGCCAGGAGGGTTGGAGCGTCCATCATCCACCTTTCAACCGACTTCGTGTTCTCGGGAAGGGGCGAAGGGGAACACTCGGAAGCGGATGTGACGGAACCGCTGAGCGTTTATGGCCGAAGCAAGCTCGAAGGCGAACGACAGGTTGCGCAAGGAAATCCGCGACATGTGATCCTGCGGACCGCGTGGGTCTATAGTCCTTTCGGCCGCAACTTCATGAAGACCATGCTGAAGCTCGCAAGCGAGAGGGACGTCATCAAGGTCGTTTCGGACCAGAGGGGAAATCCCACCGCAGCTGCTGATATAGCAGAAGGGGTGTTGCGCGTCGCGTCCAGGATCAGCGGCAAGGCTGACACACACCCCTATGGGATCTTCCACATGTCAGGCGAAGGGGACACGAGTTGGGCCGGCTTTGCCAAGCAGATCTTTCTGGAAAGCGAGCGTGTGGGAGGTCCGTCGGCAAATGTGGAGGAAATTTCGTCGGCCGAATTCCCGACCAAGGCGGTCAGACCGGCAAATTCCCGTCTGTCGTGCGCCAAACTGCTTGATGCCTATGGCTGGCGTCCGCCCTCGTGGCGGACGTCGACGGCCGCAGTTGTTGCCAGACTCGTGGCCAGCACGGACGTACCCGCTGCCAGGTAGCTTCCTACCGCCAGGAATGCCAGCAACATTGCGTCCAGAATGTCATGGCCGACGATTATCCCGCTCATGCCTGTTGTCAGGTAGGTCGCTGCCGTGACAACCAGCATGGTCCCTCCCAATCGGGTTTCCACAGCGGTTGCATCACGCAGAATTCTTACTCCTGTAACGACTGCGATCAAAAAAAGAACGATCAGAGAAAACAGCCCGACAATCCCGGTTTCGACCCAGGCTGTCAGGAAGCCGTTGTGGAAATGGCTGTATTGAACGTCCAGTCCCTTCAATGCGAAACCGGCGGCTATGACCGGCTTCGTCGATTGCGGGCCGGTCCCGATGAAGGGATTGGCCGCTATTGACGAAAGAGCAATTTCCCAAAGTGTCAACCTGCGTCCGAGTGAGGAATCATAGTCGTCTTCCAGTTTGATTTGGTGCCAGTCTGTCACCAGTTCGCCAACTCGGTGTGGAATTGTCTGGGAGGCCACTAGTACGATGGCCGCTATGGCAACGGAAATTCCGATCAAGGTCCGCCTTGACACCCGCCATACCCAACGGTCGCGGGAAATCCACAGTATGACCGCGCTCGACAGCAGCAAGGCTATCCAGGTCGCACGTGATCCGGAGTACAGGATGGCAATCGTGCCGGCGCAATATGCACCCAGAAGCGCTATTGCCTGTTCTTTCCGAGCGTAAAACACGCCGGCCAAAACCATGGATGCGGCGAGGCAGATAACTGTCGCAAATACGATGGCATTGCCGGCTCCGCCTTCGGCGCGCGTGCCATAGAGATGAAATTGGACTGCGGCGATCACGGCCCCGCCGTAACAGGCCAGCGCGCTCCCCCCAAGGACCGCCGCGGCGACGGTCGCCTTGTGCGAAATGCACCAGCTTGAATAAAGAAACGGGAACATTAGCAATGGCAGAATCGGAACCAGATTCTTCCACGACGGTTCAGGATTGAAAGCGAGTGATAGGGTGTAAGCGAACGAATACAGATAAAGTGACGAGGTCAGTAGCAATGCGAGGCGGTCGCGAGTCAGCGGAATGATGCGCCTGCAGATTTCTATGACACCGCCAACCGCCCCGGCATTCACCGCGACGCTCGCTACCGAACCCGCGACTGGCGCCGCCGCAAAGCAGATGTAGGTGAATATCTCAGTCCGGTGATCATCGTGCCTAAGAAGTCTATCCACCAACGATGTGAGCTTGTGCCAGTATTTCAACATTTTGTCTGGGGCTCAGTGGACATAGGGCACGCTCCGTCTCTCGTTGAGTTGCCAGAAGGAGCGATCATTCTGGAATTGACGGTTGCAAGGCAAGAAGAAACTCGTTCTAGTTTTGTGGAAGGACGTGAAAATTTCACGTGCCAGGCAGGCAAATCTTTGGGCATACGCCGCTTGAGGTGATCTGCTTTTTTTGGGAGAATTCAGGCAAATATCTTTGCTTGGCCTTCGCGTCGCCGCACCAAGCGTTTGCAGGAACCCCTATGCTTGCCAGGCTAACACATCTCGATCGGCTTGAGGCCGAGGCAATTCACATTTTTCGTGAAGTTGCAGCGTCCTTTTCCAGGCCGGTGATGCTGTATTCGGTGGGCAAAGACTCCTCGGTTCTTCTGCATCTTGCGATGAAGGCTTTCTATCCGGCCAAACCCCCTTTTCCATTTCTTCACGTCGACACGACCTGGAAGTTTCGGGAGATGATCGCTTTTCGTGATGATATGGCCAAGATGCATGGTTTCGATCTCCTTGTTCATGTCAATGAGGATGGAGTCCGCGACAACATTAATCCTTTCGATCACGGCTCCAACGTGCATACCCATATTATGAAGACAGTCGCCCTGCGACAGGCTCTCGACAAATACCGGTTTGATGCAGCGTTTGGCGGCGCGCGGCGCGACGAGGAAAAGTCGAGGGCGAAGGAGCGCGTCTTCTCATTCCGGAACGCACAGCACGCGTGGGACCCAAAGCATCAGCGGCCGGAGATGTGGAAGATCTATAATACACGGGTTTCCTCAGGAGAATCGATCCGGGTCTTTCCCCTGTCGAACTGGACCGAACTCGATATCTGGCAGTACATACTTCAGGAAGGCATTCCCATCGTGCCGCTGTATTTCGCCAAGAAGCGGCCAGTGGTCGAACGCGATGGCATGCTGGTCATGCGCGACGATGATCGAATGATGCTTCGTCCCGGAGAGGTCATTGAAAACAGGCTGGTGCGATTCCGCACCCTCGGTTGCTACCCGCTCACTGGAGCGATCGATTCCACTGCGGATAGTCTTGAGGACATCGTTGCCGAAATGCTGACGGCCAAGACGTCCGAACGCCAGGGACGTCTAATCGATCGTGACGAATCCGGCTCGATGGAAAAAAAGAAGCGCGAAGGGTATTTTTGAACTCATGCTGCCCTTGAAGGTCGATCTGACGCATGAAGCCGAAAGCGTGCGTGAATATCTCGAAAGTCAGAAGCAGAAGTCGCTGCTGCGTTTCCTGACCTGCGGATCCGTGGACGACGGCAAGTCCACGCTGATTGGGCGCTTGTTGTCAGATACGAGACAAATCTACGAGGATCAGCTTGCCGCACTAGAACACGATTCCAGGAAGCACGGCACGACAGGCGATGATGTCGACTTTGCGTTGCTGGTGGACGGGCTGGAGGCGGAACGCGAGCAGGGCATCACCATCGACGTCGCCTATCGATTTTTCTCGACGCCAAAGCGAAAGTTCATCGTGGCGGATACGCCCGGTCACGAGCAATACACCCGGAACATGGCGACCGGTGCTTCAACCGCTGACCTCGCGATCGTTCTAGTGGATGCCCGTCAGGGTGTCGTGCGACAGACCAGGCGCCATTCAATAATTGCTTCGCTTCTCGGCATCCGGCACGTGCTGGTTGCCGTCAACAAGATCGATCTTGTCGGGTTCAATGAGGAGGTCTTCAAGAAGATCGCCGCCGACTACGCAGAGTTTGCGAAGGAGCTGAATTTCCGATCAGTCGTGCCCATCCCGATCTCGGCGCGCTTCGGCGACAATGTGACTTCCCTGTCTGGAAGGCTTGCGTGGTATTCCGGGCCCTCGCTGATCGAGCATCTCGAGACGGTAGCTGTGGATGACGCGGCGAGGGAAGCTCCGTTCCGATTCCCGGTCCAGTATGTCAACCGGCCGAATCTCGACTTCCGAGGATATGCGGGAACGATTGCGTCGGGTTCGATTGCCAAGGGCGACCAGGTCATCGTCGCAAAGTCGGGAAAAAGCGCACGCGTGAAGCGGCTGGTTTCATTCGACGGTGATCTGGAGGCGGCGACGAGCGGACAGGCTGTCACCATAGTGCTGGACAGCGAGATTGAGATATCTCGCGGAAACATGCTGGTATCGGCGGTCGCTCGGCCGCAGGTCGCAGACCAGTTCGCTGCCAAAATCGTCTGGTTCGACGAGAACGCGATGAAGCCGGGCCGATCCTACCTGCTCCGTACCGAGACGGATCAGGTGGGTGCGACGATCACCGACCTGAAGTATCGTCTCGACATCAACAGTTTCGCCCAGGAGGCGGCGAAGTCGCTCGAGATGAATGAGGTTGGGTTCTGCAATGTGTCGACGCAGTCGCCCATCGTTTTTGATTCCTTCGAGGACAACCGCACCACGGGAGCTTTTATCCTCATCGACCGTTTAACCAACGCAACGGTCGGCGCCGGTATGATCGTCCATGCATTGCGGCGGGCTGACAACATTCATTGGCAGTCCCTCGATGTCGGAAGGCAGGCTAGGGCACTGGCTAAAAACCAGAGACCGACTGTCTTCTGGTTCACTGGCCTGTCCGGGTCCGGCAAATCGACGATCGCGAATCTGCTGGAGAAAAAGCTCCATGCTTCCGGTCGGCACACATATATTCTGGATGGCGACAATGTGCGCCACGGATTGAACCGGGATCTGGGCTTTACTGACGCTGACCGGGTCGAGAACATTCGTCGGGTGGCTGAAGTTGCCAAGCTCATGGCTGATGCCGGCCTGATTGTCATTGTCTCCTTCATCTCCCCTTTCCGGGCGGAGCGCGAGATGGCGAGAGCCCTGATGGAAACAGTTGAGTTCGTGGAGGTCTTTGTCGATACCCCATTCGAGGAATGCGCAAAGCGGGACACCAAGGGATTGTATGCCCGCGCCCTGAAAGGCGAACTGAAGAACTTTACAGGTGTGGACTCGCCATACGAGGCTCCGGAAAATCCGGAAATCCACCTGAACACGGTCGGCAATGCCCCTGAGGAAATGGTAGAGCTGATCGAAACCTGGTTGCGTGAGCGAGAGAGTGCGCAAGAGCAGTATGACGAAGGCGGCGGAATCTGACGATCTTGCAATCCAGCAGCTTTTCGAAGGGCTTGCGATCGAGGCGGGCAGGAAGGTCATGGAGGTATTCCGGGCCGGTTGCGCAGTAAAGAAAAAGGCAGACGCATCGCCTGTTACCGAAGCTGACCAGTCGAGCGAGAAGATAATTCTAAACGGCTTGCGTTCGGCGTTCCCGGACATCCCATGCGTCGCAGAAGAAGAAGCGGCGGAAGGCATCGTGCCTGACCAGGTGGGTGAGGTTTTCTTTCTCGTCGATCCGCTTGACGGTACCAGAGAATTCGTCAACCGAAGTGGCGATTTCACCGTGAACATCGCTTTGATCCGGCATGGACGGCCAGACATCGGCGTCGTCTATGCACCATGTAGTGAGCGTTTGTTTTCAGGACGTCCGGGACACGCCGAGGCCATCGATCTGGACGGTACGGGTGGAGTGGCCGGTCGACGCAGGATTGCTGTTCGTCGCCAACATAGACCTGTGGTCATAGTCGCTTCGCGCTCCCACCGTACCCCGGCAACCGATGATTTCATCCGGCAGTTCGAGGCGGCTGAGATTGTCTCGGTGGGATCGTCTCTCAAGTTCTGTCTGGTCGCCTGTGGCGAGGCTGATCTTTATCCGCGCCTCGGCAGGACCATGGAGTGGGACACGGCGGCGGGCGACGCAATACTGCGCGCGGCGGGGGGCATGACAGAAACCATGGACGGCACAGCGCTCATCTACGGAAAGCGCAACCAGCCCGCTGATGTCGACTTCGCCAACCCGTTCTTCCTTGCGAAGGGCGGGTCATAAGCTGACAGGCGAAGCGCCTATTCTGCGGCTGCAAGATTCGCGGAATTGCCGCCGACGAAATCCCGGATCGTGGAAATGATCAGGTCCTGATCTTCCTTTGTGAGGTAGGGGTGCATGGGCAGGCAAAGAATCCGTTCCGGCAAGGTCTCCGAGACCGTCAGCCCACCGGGAGTCCGTGGAAAGTGCTTGTAGGCCACCTGGCTATGCAACGGCTTCACGTAATAGATGACGGAAGGGATACCGTTCTTTTGAAGGTGAGTTTTCAGGGCATCCCTGTTTGGTGTCTCTATGGCATATTGCGCCCAGGCTGATCGGATCTGAGGCGGGTTGGACGCAGCCCGGACAATGTCGCCGAGACCCTCGGCATAGCGTTGCGCAACGGCCTGCCGCGCGTGCATCTCGTCTTCCAGTATGGCGAGCTTCTCAATCAGGATCGCCGCCTGCAGTGTGTCGAGGCGCGAATTGATACCCACATGGATGTTGTCATATTGCGTCTCGCCTTTGCCGTGGAACGCAAAGGAGCGCAGATTCTCGGCCAGCGCATCGTCATTGGTAAACATCGCCCCGCCATCGCCATAACAGCCGAGCGGTTTCGCTGGGTAGAAACTGGTCGCCGCGACATGGCCGAACGCACCGCACTTGATGTCGCCGGCGGTCCCGCCGATCGATTGCGCGGCGTCTTCGATAACGAGAAGGCCTTCCCGCTCTGCAATCCGCATGATTGCATCGTAGTCTGCGGCAAGTCCAAAGAGGTCGACCGGGATAATCGCCTTGGGTTTCAACCTGCCTTCGGCCTTGATCATCGCAATCGCGGCTTCAAGGCTGGCAATGTCGATATTGTAAGTGTCCGGTTCGACGTCGACGAAGACTGGCTCCGCCTTGGCCAGCGCGACCACCTCGGCGGTCGCGGCAAAGGTGAAGCTTGGTACGAAGACAGCATCGCCCGCCCCAATGCCGGATGCGTAGAGAGGCAGGAGCAAGGCGTCGGTACCATTGGCGCAAGCAACACAATGCTTCACGCCGACATAGTCGGCCAGCTTCTTCTCGAACTCGGCAACCTGCGGGCCAAGGATATAGCGACCGTCCTCGATCACCTTGTCGATTGCAGTCCTCAACTTGTCGCCGATGCGCTCGCGCTGAGCGCCAAGATCTATGAATTGCATGCGGTCAAATCACTTGCGGGAGAGTGTTTCGCCGCTGATAGCAGACAAGATTCCATCGAAAAAGCCGGAGACGGCGCCGTCTTGGTCAAACCGAGTGTTTCGCGTTACCGGCAAAGAGCGTTCGAAATGCCGGAAGGAGGCCGCTTTTTCCTGACTTCGTGGAGTTTCAGCGAATCCGCCGAAACATAAAGTGATTGGCTTAGGCCAGCCGCCGGCCCTCGATCAACCGAGTTCGCGTCGCCACGGAGGATTCGCCCCGGCACGCGAGACGGTCACTGCCGCAGCCGCGGAGCCAAGGGCAAGCGCAGCTTCGATTTGCTCTTGCGTGAGCCTCGCGATTCGGTCTTTGGCAAGCGCCCCCTGTTCGAACAGCGAGGCAAGGAGGCCCGCGTTGAACGTGTCCCCGGCGCCAACGGTATCGACGACGGAGACGAGTTTCGGCATGACTTTAACCTTGTGGTTTTTGGTGTAGCCAACCGCCGCCTCACTGCCACGGGTGATGACGATAAATTTCGGCCCCAAATCCAGCCAGCCGTGAACAATATCGTCGGACGAACCTGTTTCGCCAAACCAGGCCAGATCCTCATCTGAAAGCTTGACGATATCGGCAAGGGCAATCATGCGGCGCATTCTCGCGAGGTGGCTTTCCCTGTCGGGTATGAATGCAGGCCTTATGTTTGGATCAAGCATGGTCACCCGCCTTCCTGCCTCCCGCCGCATCAGGCTTTCATAGGCGTGGCCGCACGGTTCCGGTATGAGGCTGATAGCGCCGAACAGAAGTGCGTCGACATTTCCTTCAAATACCGGAAGATCGGTGTCCGAAAGCATGCGTCCGGCGGTACCTTCGTCGTAAAAGACATAGCTGGCATGGCCGTTGACCAGCTTGACGAAGGCGAGAGTCGTCGGCCGGGTTGAAACATTTGCATACCGCGAGCCGACCCGGCTGGCCGCGAGCGTCTCACGCAACTGCTCCCCGAACAGGTCGGACGAGAGACCCGAAAAGAATTCAACAGGAACCCCTAGCCGACCGAGAGCGACGGCAGTGTTGAAAACCGCGCCTCCCGAATAGGGCGAGAATGCAGGTTCATCGAGGGTCGACCTGCGGGGCAGCATGTCGATGAGTGCTTCGCCGCAGCAGATGATCATGGAACCAATCCTCGTAGTGACGACTGTGACGTTTTTGCGCTAGCGTGGCTTTATCACGCCCTTGCGCACAATGAAGTTGCCATACAGCCGAGGCTCGCTGGTCGCAATGACGGCGTAAGCTGCCTTGACGCGATCGTAGAAGGCGGGACCGGCAAGTGGCTGAAGCGGCATGTTGGGAACTCTGCGCGCGCATAGCGCGCTCATTTCGTGATGTATCGGATCGAGCCGCGTCGGATCTCCGCCGACAGATGCGCAGAACAAGGCGTTGGGTACAAAATCGTCAACGGGAAGCACGGTTAGCACCGCGTCGATCACCTCCAGGACCCCGTGCCCGTCTGCACGCAGCACGCGTCGCCCATGATCGGCGGCAGGATAATTCCCGTCGACGATGGCCAATTCATCGCCATGTCCCATCGCGCGCAAAGTGGACAGGAAATCCGGACCCAGAAGGGCAGGGATGCCGATAAGCATTACGCGCCTCCCGACGATGCTGTCGCCCCTACGAGGAAACGTTCGGACAGGGGCAGGCTGGCACCACCCAGCGCACGCGCATGAATGCCGACACTGCCTTCCCGCACTGAAGGGACGCTCAACCCTTCTACGTCGATCGTCAGGATTGCTTTCTGAACGGCTGCCACGAGCCGTGCCCGTGCGAACTCCGGCATCCATCCGTCGATCAATGCAGCCTCGAAGTCGATGACTGCGGCGGATGCGATGATCGCATAGGCAATTGCCGCGCCAGCGGTTTCGAACCACGCATCGACTTCAGGTCCTGCGTATTGCCACTCATCGGGAGAGGTCCATAGGAAATTTGCATCGATCCCTCTGGCGTTCAGCGCCTTTTCCAGCATTGCCAGAGACGCGACATCGATAAGTTGCGTCGGCCTGCCGTCAGGACCTGGCACTGGCATGGATCCCAGTGCCCCTGCATTGCCGCTGGTGCCGCTGTAAAGTCGGCCGTTGAGCACAACGCCGCCGCCTGCGAACGCCCCAATGTAGAAATAGACGAAATCGCGTAAATCGCCTGTCTGACCGAACACGAGTTCAGCCCCGCAAGCCGCGGTCGCATCATTCTGCAGGTAAACCGGACAACGGCATTGCGCCTGAATATCCGCCTTGATGTCGCGATGTCGCCACTGATCCATGATCTCTCGCGGCGCGCCGGCTGTGTCGGCCCAGTTCCAGAGCTCGAAGGGCATGGCAACGCCGACGCCGGCGATGCGCCGGTCCTGATCTGCCGTGAGGCCCGCGCGTAGACGGCTGATGCCAGAGCCGACGAAACCTAGGATGTCTGCCGGAGCGGGATAGCGGTACGAGTTCTGCAACATCCCCCGCAAGTTGCCGAGAAAGTCTATCAGGACGAGCTCCGCGCTTCGTCGCCCGATCTTCAGTCCGATGAAGTAGGCGCCATCCGGATTAAGCGCCATCGGAATGGATGGCTGGCCTACCCTGCCTCGCTGAGGCGTCTGGCGCAGTAGAAGACCCTCTTCCTCCAATTCGCGCATAATGACCGATACGGTCTGAACGGATAGCCCCGTCATTCGCGCGATTTCGGATTTGGCGAGGCTGCCATTCTTTCGAACGAGAGACAGCACGAGGCGCTCGTTCTGGTCACGCATGCCGCTCTGATTGGTGCCGCGATGGTGGACAGGCGCGATGGCCGCCGCAGATAGGCCGCGCGGAGCCCTGGTATCCTCCACCTTGTCCTCCCTTTCAGCTTTTCGTGGATGAACATCCTCCGTGTCGACTAGCCTGTCAATAATAAATAAGAGTGATTTATTTATTGACTCGAGGCTTGGGTTGATGTCTTGATGATCGGGAGACATCCGTCAGGGAAGGTTGCGGATGTTCCTCCAGGCCGGCGAGGCCAGGCCTGTCGTGATCTTTTTCAATCCGGGAGGATACCGTGACCAGGACTGCACTTTTGAAATCGACTGTCTTCGGGGCGGCTGCCGTCGCTCTGATGTCATTCTCGTCCGCTGCGTCAGCAGCTGATGTCAGCGCCTGCCTCATCACCAAGACCGATACGAACCCGTTCTTCGTCAAGATGAAGGAGGGCGCTACCGCCAAGGCTCAGGAACTAGGCGTTACGCTCAAGGCCTATGCAGGCAAGATCGACGGGGACAATGAGAGCCAGGTCGCTGCAATCGAATCCTGCATCGCCGACGGCGCCAAGGGCATTCTCCTCGTGCCGTCCGACACCAAGGCGATCGTCGACTCGGTGAAAAAGGCACGTGATGCCGGCATCCTCGTTATTGCACTGGATACCCCGCTGGAGCCGATTGATGCGGCGGACGCGACCTTCGCAACTGATAACTTCAAGGCCGGGGAATTGATCGGGTCCTGGGCAAAGGCGACACTTGGCGATGCCGCCAGCAGCGCGAAGATTGCTTACATGGACCTGACGCCATCGCAGCCAACCGTGGATGTTCTGCGGGATCAGGGCTTCATGACCGGCTTTGGCATCGACACCAAGGACGTCAACAAGATCGGTGACGAGGACGATCCGCGCAACGTCTGCCACGATGTCACCAACGGAAACGAGGAAGGTGGCCGCAAGGCCATGGAGAACTGTCTCCAGAAGGACCCCGGCATCAACGTCGTCTACACGATCAACGAGCCGGCAGCAGCAGGGGCCTACGAGGCGCTGAAGGCAGTCGGGGTGGAGAGCAACGTGCTGATCGTTTCGGTCGATGGCGGTTGCCCGGGCGTCAAGAACGTCGCCGAAGGCGTTATCGGTGCGACCTCACAGCAATATCCGCTGCTGATGGCCTCACTCGGCATCGAGGCTATCAAGAAATTTGCCGACAGCGGGGAGAAGCCCGCTCCGACGGAAGGCAAGGAGTTCTTCGACACCGGCGTGACTCTCGTCACCGACAAGCCCGCTGCCGGCGTGGAATCGATCGACACCAAGAAGGGCCTGGAGCTCTGCTGGGGTTGATTTGGGCGCCGACTAGGCGGACTATCCGTTAAGGACGAAGGGCGGCGTCGGCCGCTCTTCGCTAAACGGGGCGCAGATCCCGAAGGGAGGGAACCAAGATGACCGACGCTTCGGCGGATGCCAGGCGGCCGCAGGAATTCGAGAGGTCTCTCTCGGAAAGCGACGCTAACGTGGCCAGCTTCGACACCCACAGCCGCACGCCACTGGAGAAGGCGCAGCACTTCCTGCACAAGAACCCGGCTGCGGTGCCGCTGATCGTGCTCGTTCTGTCCATCGCGTTCTTCGGCGTCATGGTCGGCAGCCGATTCTTCTCTGCCTTCACGCTCACGCTCATCCTTCAACAGGTCGCCATCACCGGCATTATCGGTGCGGCGCAGACGCTGGTGATCCTGACGGCAGGCATCGACCTCTCGGTGGGCGCCATCATGGTGCTATCGTCGGTCGTGATGGGGCAGTTTACCTTCCGGTACGGGCTGCCCGCTCCGGTTGCGATTGCCTGCGGGTTCCTCTGCGGTGCATTCTGCGGATGGGTGAACGGTATTCTTGTGGCGCGCATGAAGCTGCCGCCGTTTATCGTCACGCTGGGTACTTGGCAGATCGTGCTGGCCGCTAACTTCCTCTATTCGGCCAACGAGACGATACGCTCGCAGGACATACAGGCCGAAGCGCCGCTCCTGCAGTTTTTCGGAGAGAGCATCCGCTTCGGCGGGGCTGTCTTTACCTTCGGCGTCATCGTGATGATCCTCCTGGTTCTGTTCCTCTGGTACGTGCTCAACCACACGGCGTGGGGAAGACATGTCTATGCGGTCGGCGACGACCCCGAGGCTGCTGATCTTGCGGGTGTCAACGTCAACCGAATGCTGATTTCCGTGTACACGATCTCGGGCCTCATCTGTGCGCTTGCAGGCTGGGTCCTGATAGGCCGCCTCGGCTCGGTCTCGCCGACGTCGGGCCAGTTCGCCAACATCGAGTCGATAACGGCAGTGGTGATCGGCGGCATATCGCTGTTTGGCGGAAGAGGCTCGATCCTCGGAATGCTGTTCGGTGCTCTGATCGTCGGCGTATTCTCGCTCGGGCTGCGTCTGATAGGCACCGATCCGCAATGGACCTACCTGTTGATCGGCGCATTGATCATCGTGGCGGTGGCTGTTGACCAGTGGATCAGAAAGGTAGCGGGCTGATGGCACAGGAACCCATTCTCACCGCACGTGGCCTGGTCAAGCGCTATGGACGTGTGACTGCCCTGAACAACGCGGATTTCGATCTGTATCCTGGCGAAATCCTGGCGGTCATCGGCGACAACGGTGCCGGAAAATCTTCGCTCATCAAAGCGATTTCGGGAGCCGTCCTTCCCGACGAGGGTGAAATCCGTCTCGACGGGCGTCCGGTCAGCTTCAAGTCACCCATCGAGGCACGCAGCGCAGGCATAGAAACCGTCTACCAGAACCTGGCGCTGTCGCCGGCCTTATCGATCGCCGACAACATGTTCCTCGGCAGGGAGATACGTAAACCTGGCTTTGCCGGTCAGTGGTTTCGCATGCTTGATCGTCCCGCGATGGAAAGGAGGGCCCGCGAAAAGTTATCTGAACTCGGGCTTATGACCATCCAGAACATAGGACAGGCGGTTGAAACGCTTTCAGGTGGACAGCGTCAGGGCGTGGCGGTCGCACGCGCGGCGGCTTTCGGGTCCAAGGTGGTCATCATGGATGAGCCCACAGCCGCCCTTGGGGTCAAGGAATCGCGGCGTGTACTCGAACTAATCCTCGACGTGAAGCGGCGTGGCCTGCCGATCGTGCTGATCTCTCATAACATGCCGCATGTGTTCGAGGTCGCGGATCGCATTCATATCCACCGTCTCGGCCGTCGCCTGACCGTCATCAATCCGAAAGAATATACGATGTCCGATGCGGTGGCGTTCATGACGGGTGCAAAGGAACCGCCGGAACTGGCCGCAGCCTGATGTTGCGTTGCGGAATAAAATTACTCGAAATGATCTGTGCCGATTGAGAAAGTCCGGGAAATCGCTAGCATCCAACCGGGAGGAGCTGGAAACCTGTCGCTTGCGGGAGGCAGCGCAATGTTTTTGAGGCGAAATGGCTAGCATGATGGCGTCCAAGCTTTCCCGCACAATTCTCGCGACGACCGATCCGGAAACCCTGGCTGCCGAAGTGTTGCGTGCCCTCAAATACAGGGTGGGCAAGGACACGACTGTTGCAACGCCCTATGACTGGCTGACTGCCTCGATTGTCGTGGTTCGCGACCGGATCATCGACCAGTGGATAAGAAGCACCAAGGAAGCCTACGACGAGAAGGAAAAGCGGGTCTATTACCTCTCGCTTGAGTTCCTCATCGGACGACTGATGAGAGACGCGTTCTCGAACATCGGCCTGTGGGACGACATGCGGGTGGCGCTGAAGTCCCTGGGCGTTGAAATCGACATGATTTCAGGTCTTGAGCCGGACGCCGCGCTCGGAAACGGCGGCCTTGGACGCCTTGCCGCATGCTTCATGGAATCGATGGCCACAGTGGATATACCCGCTCATGGCTATGGCATTCGTTATGCCAACGGCATGTTCAGGCAGGAAATCTCGGACGGATGGCAGGTCGAGCTTCCCGAAACATGGCTCGACCACGGCAATCCCTGGGAGTTTGAGCGGCGCGAGCGTTCCTTCGAGGTAGGCTACGGTGGGCACGTCGAGTCGGTGACCTCGAAAGACGGTCGCCTGGAACATCACGTCTGGAAGCCAGTGGAGCGCGTCCTGGCAGTTGCCTACGATACGCCCGTTGTAGGCTGGCGCGGCAAGCGCGTGAACACACTGCGCCTCTGGTCGTCAATGGCCGTCGATCCGATCCTGCTTGACGCCTTCAACGCGGGCGACCACATCGGCGCGCTGCGCGAGAGCAACAAGGCCGAGGCGCTGTCGCGCGTGCTCTATCCAGCCGATTCCACGCCCGCGGGCCAAGAGCTTCGGCTGCGACAGGAATATTTCTTCTCAACAGCGTCTCTGCAGGACATCGTACAGCGTCATCTCAGCCAGTTCGGCGAGTTGCTGTCGCTTCCCGATCAGGCGGCGATCCATCTCAACGACACCCATCCGGCTGTCGCAGTTGCCGAACTGATGCGCCTTTTCATGGACGTGCACGGCGTCGACTTCGACAAGGCGTGGGACGCCACGAAACGCACCTTCGCATATACCAACCACACCTTGCTGCCCGAGGCTTTGGAAAGCTGGCCGGTGGCGCTGTTCGACCGCCTGTTGCCCCGCCACCTGCAGATCATGTACGCCATTAACGCCCAGGTCCTTCTGGAGGCCCGTTCAAGTGGACACTTCAGCGACGAGCAGATCAGCCGCATTTCGCTCATCCAGGAAGGCAACGAACGGCGTGTGAGGATGGGGAACCTCGCGTTCGTGGGCTCGCATTCCGTGAACGGTGTATCGGCGCTGCACACGGAACTGATGAAGGAGACGGTCTTCGCCGACCTCCACAAACTCTATCCGGATCGCATCAACAACAAGACCAACGGCATTACTCCGCGCCGCTGGCTTATCCAGAGCAATGCCGGGCTGACGAGTATCGTTCGTGACGCGATTGGCGACAAGTTTCTCGACGATGTGGAGGAACTGACGGCGCTGGACGCGTTCGCCGAAGATCCTGCGTTCCGTGAGAAGTTCGCTGCGGTCAAGCGTGGCAACAAGGAGCGGCTCGCCAACTATGTGTCGGCGCGTCTCGGCGTGAAGGTTGATCCTTCCGCGCTTTTCGATATTCAGATCAAGCGTATTCACGAATACAAGCGCCAACTTCTGAATATTATCGAGGCCGTAGCGCTCTACGATCGTATACGATCTCACCCCGAGCGCGATTTCATGCCGCGTGTAAAGTTCTTCGGCGGCAAGGCGGCGCCGAGCTATCACAACGCAAAGCTGATCATCAAGCTCGCCAACGACGTAGCCAAGGTCATCAACCGCGACCCTGCGGTGCGCGGACTGCTCAAGGTGGTTTTCGTACCCAACTACAATGTCAGCCTTGCCGAGGTGATGATGCCCGCGGCCGATCTTTCCGAGCAGATATCGACGGCGGGCATGGAAGCCTCTGGCACGGGAAACATGAAGTTTGGACTGAACGGCGCCCTGACGATCGGAACGCTGGATGGCGCCAACGTCGAGATGAAAGAGCATGTGGGTGAGGAGAACATCTTCATCTTCGGACTGACAGCCGAGCAGGTCGCCGAGCGACGCGGCAACGGGTACAATCCTCGCGCGGTAATCGAGAGTTCGCCCGAACTGTCACAGGCGCTGTCCATGATTTCCTCCGGCGTCTTCTCTCCTGACGATCCGCAGCGCTACAGCGAGCTGCTTGGCGGTCTCTATGAGCACGACTGGTTCATGGTTGCGGCTGACTTCGATGCCTATGCTGCCACGCAACGTGAAGTCGACAAGGTGTGGCAGGCCAGCCCCGACTGGTACACACGCGCCATTCGCAATGTCGCGCGGATGGGATGGTTCTCTTCTGATCGCACGATCCGCCAATACGCACAGGAAATCTGGAACGTAGCCCGATGATGTGATTGCATCAGGCAGTCGAGTTGCAAGAGCGGTCTGGGAGGACCACCGGTACATGAAGAAGCCGCGCTCCGCCGCGACGAACACCCAATCGGTTGAAGCATCCGATGCGAACGTCGAGGCTATCGTGGCGGGCGTTCATGGCGATCCGTTTTCGATCCTGGGCGTGCAGCAGATAGGCGATCTTTTCGTTGCACGATGCTTCATGCCGAATGCAGAAACAGCGTCAGCGCATACGCTAGACGGCAGGCAAGTCGGCGTTCTTGGAATTCGCAACAGCGCAGGTTTTTTCGAGGGGCGTATCGAGATCGCCCAACGCCAACCGCTGCGCTACCATTTGCATAATTCCGGTGGGGACTGGTGGGTAACCGATCCATATTCATTTGGCCCCGTGCTGGGGCCCATGGATGACTACTACATCGCGGAAGGCTCGCACCTCAGACTCTTCGACAAGCTTGGCGCCCATCAGATCGAACACGAAGGCGCGCGAGGATTCAACTTTGCCGTCTGGGCGCCGAATGCGAAGCGCGTTTCCGTCGTTGGTGCGTTCAACGACTGGGATGGTCGCCGTCATGCGATGCGGAACCGCAGGGACACCGGCATCTGGGAAATCTTTGTTCCGGAAATCGAACCCGGCAATGCCTACAAATACGAGATCGTAGGCGCTGACGGCGCGCTGCTTCCACTCAAGGCGGACCCTTATGCGCAGCGTTCTGAACTACGCCCGGCAACGGCATCCGTGACCGATGTCCCGTTGGCGCATGCGTGGGGTGACGAGGCCCACCGCGCCTACTGGCGCAAGACCGATCTGCGGCGTGAGCCGATTTCGATCTACGAGGTCCATGCGGGCTCATGGCAACGTCACGAAGACGGCGGGTTCCTGTCCTGGGACGAACTGGCGGACAGGCTGATCCCCTATGTGATCGAAACGGGTTTCACCCACATCGAATTTCTTCCCATTTCCGAGCATCCTTTCGACCCTTCGTGGGGCTATCAGACGACCGGTCTGTTCGCGCCGACTGCCCGGTTCGGAGAACCGGAAGGCTTCGCGCGATTCGTCGACGGCGCACACCGTGCAGGCATCGGCGTTATTCTAGACTGGGTGCCTGCACACTTTCCCGTGGACGCCCACGGGCTCGAGCATTTCGATGGCACTGCGCTTTATGAACATGCAGATCCGCGTCAGGGCTTTCATCCGGATTGGCACACGGCGATCTACAATTTCGGAAGGCGCGAGGTGGTGTCCTTCCTCGTCAACAATGCGCTTTACTGGGCCGAGAAGTTCCACATCGACGGGCTGCGTGTCGATGCGGTGGCGTCCATGCTGTACCTGGACTATTCGCGCAAGCAGGGCGAATGGATACCGAACGAGCGGGGCGGCCGCGAGAACCTCGACGCTGTCAGCTTTTTGCAACGCATGAACAAGGAAGTTTACGGGCATCATCCCGGCGTGATGACGATCGCCGAGGAATCCACCTCTTGGCCGAAAGTGTCGCAGCCGGTGCATGAGGGCGGCCTCGGCTTCGGCTTCAAATGGAACATGGGTTTCATGCACGACACGCTGCAATATCTGGCGCGCGAGCCGGTGCACCGCAAATTTCACCACAACGAGCTGACTTTCGGACTCCTCTACGCCTTCAGCGAAAACTTTGTCCTACCTTTGTCCCATGACGAGGTTGTGCATGGAAAAGGCACTTTGCTAACGAAGATGGCGGGCGACGACTGGCAGAAGTTCGCCAACCTTCGCACCTACTATGCCTTCATGTGGGGGTATCCCGGCAAGAAGCTGTTGTTCATGGGACAGGAGTTTGCGCAGCGCAACGAATGGAGTGAGGCGCGGGCGCTCGACTGGAACGAGTTGGAGCATGCGCCGCACCGTGGCGTTCGCAAGCTCGTGTCGGATCTCAACTACGTCTATCGGTCTAGGCCTGCTTTGCATGCACGCGATTGCGAACCGGAAGGCTTCTCATGGCTGCTCGCCGACGAAGCGGAGACATCCGTCTACGCGTGGACACGTATGGCGCCTGGAGGCAGTCCGGTTGTGGTCGTCTCGAATTTTACGCCTGTGCCCCGTGAGGATTACCGGCTGCCGCTGCCAGCAGCTGGCAGGTGGCGCGAAATCATCAATACCGACGCGAAGGATTATGGTGGCTCGGGCTTGGGCAACGCCGGCTCGGTGGAAGCGAGGCAGGGCGAGGGAGGAGTCATGTTCGCCAACGTGACCTTGCCGCCGCTGGCTACCATTATGCTTGAACTGACCGTCGAGCAGGGAGGGTAGGATGGCGGAGTTGAAAAGCACACAGCCATTGGCGCGCGACGCCATGGCCTATGTTCTTGCCGGCGGGCGCGGCAGCAGGCTCAAGGAACTGACCGACAGGCGCGCCAAGCCTGCGGTCTATTTCGGCGGCAAGACGCGCATCATCGATTTCGCTCTTTCCAACGCGTTGAATTCGGGCATTCGTCGCATCGGCGTGGCGACGCAATACAAGGCGCATTCCCTTATTCGTCACCTTCAGCGCGGGTGGAATTTTCTGCGTCCGGAACGAAACGAAAGCTTCGACATCTTGCCGGCGAGCCAGCGTGTATCGGAAACCCAATGGTATGAAGGCACCGCGGATGCGGTCTATCAGAACGCCGACATCATCGAGGCCTATGGGCCGGAATTCATGGTGATCCTGGCTGGCGACCACATCTACAAGATGGACTACGAGCAGATGCTTCGCCAGCACGTCGATCAGGGAGCGGACGTGACGGTGGGTTGCCTTGAGGTGCCGCGCATGGAGGCAACCGGCTTCGGCGTCATGCATGTCGACGGCAAAGACACGATCATATCATTCATCGAGAAGCCTGCTGATCCGCCCGGGATCCCTGACAATCCAGACTTTGCCCTCGCTTCGATGGGCATCTATGTCTTCAGGACGACGTTCCTGATGGACCAATTGCGACGCGACGCGAAGGAACCGGAATCCACCCGCGATTTCGGCAAGGACATCATCCCCCATATAGTCCAGCACGGGAAGGCAGTAGCCCACCGCTTCACCAAATCCTGCGTTCGTTCAAGCGCCGAGCGCGAAGCGTATTGGCGGGATGTGGGAACGGTGGACGCCTATTGGGAGGCTAACATCGATCTTACGGACATAGAGCCGGAACTCGACCTCTATGATCGCGACTGGCCGATATGGACCTATGCGGAACTGAAACCGCCGGCGAAGTTCGTTCACGATCAGGATGGGCGCCGTGGAATGGCGGTGTCGTCGTTGATCTCGGGTGATTGCATTGTCTCCGGTGCTTCGCTCAAGAGCAGCCTCATCTTCACCGGGGCGCGCATCAACTCCTACTCCACGCTCGACCAGGTCGTGATGTTGCCCGACTGCCATGTCGGACGGAACGCTCGGTTGAAACGTGTCGTGATCGATCACGGCGTACGTATCCCCGAGGGTCTGGTAGTGGGCGAGGATCCCGCGCTGGACGCAAAGCGTTTCCGGGTTTCGGAAAAAGGTATCTGCCTGATCACGCAAGACATGATCGACAGGCTTGGAGCGTGACGGTGGCAGGTTGGGTTTGATGCAGGTTCTTGCGGTAACGCCAGAAATATTTCCGCTCATCAAGACCGGCGGACTGGCCGATGTGGCCGGTGCCCTGCCGATAGCACTTGCCCGGCAGGGTGTTTCGACGCGCTCGCTTGTACCCGGCTATCCGACCGTGCTGAAGGCTGTGAAGAAAACGGCAGCGCTGCACCGTTACCCCGCACTGCATGGTGGCGAAGCAGTGGTTTTCGCGGCAACAGTGGCCGGGCTCGATCTGTTGGTGCTTGATGCGCCTCACCTTTTCGACCGTGTCGGAGGACCCTATGGCGATACCACCGGTGTGGACTGGCCCGACAACTGGCGGCGCTTCGCGGCTTTGGGCTTTGTTGGTGCAGACATCGCATCCGGGGCGATCTCGGGCTACCATCCCGATCTTGTCCATGTGCATGACTGGCAAGCAGCGCTCACGCTGGCCTACATGCGTTATGGTCCCGCGCAGGCAACTCCGTCGGTAATCACCGTCCACAACCTTGCCTTCCAGGGGCGCTTCGGTGCCGGAATATTCGGCGAATTGGGCTTGCCTGCGCAGGCGATGAGCCTGGATGGCGTGGAATATTACGGTGGCGTTGGCTATCTGAAGGCCGGCCTCCAGGCGGCATGGGCCATCACCACGGTCAGTCCCACCTATGCCGATGAAATCCGCACGCCTGCCTTCGGGATGGGGCTGGACGGGCTTATCTCCATGCGTGTCGACGATCTCCACGGTATTGTTAACGGCATTGACGTGGAAGTCTGGAATCCGGCCGTTGATGCCAGTCTCAAGGCGGGTTTCTCTGCGAAGACGCTCAAGAACCGGACCGCCAACAGGGCCTCGGTCGAGGAGCGCTTTGGTCTCGTCCATGACGATAGCCCGCTGTTTTGCGTCATCAGCCGGCTGACATGGCAGAAGGGGATAGACGTCCTTGCCAGCACGCTTGACGAGCTTGTGGCCGCCGGCGTGAGGCTCGCAATCCTGGGTTCAGGAGATGCAGCGCTCGAAGGCGCTCTTCTCGCGGCTGCGGCGCGGCACAGCGGGCGCGTAGGCACGGTCATCGGTTACGATGAGGGGCTCTCGCATCTTATGCAGGGCGGCTGTGACGCCATCCTCATTCCGTCCCGCTTCGAACCCTGCGGCCTCACGCAACTTTATGGCCTTCGCTATGGCTGCGTACCCATCGTCGCGCGCACGGGAGGATTGGCCGACACCGTAATCGACGCCAACGAAGCGGCGCTTGCTGCTGGCGTGGCAACCGGTTTCCAGTTCATGCCCGAGAGCGGAGACGCGCTTGTGCATGCGGTGAAGCGCGCAATAGCGGTCTATGCTGACAGGACCGCCTGGTCCACCATGCAGAAACAAGGCATGAAAGCGGACGTCTCCTGGCATAGAAGTGCCGCAAAATATGCCGATCTCTATCGTTCGCTCGTGGCGAGAAGGACCTGACCACATGACACATGTTGTCGCTACCGCGCCTTATCCGGATCAGAAACCCGGAACGTCCGGTTTGCGGAAGAAGGTTCCGGTCTTTCAGCAGAAGAACTATGTCGAAAACTTCGTGCAGTCGATTTTCGACAGCCTGGAGGGCTTTCAGGGCAAGACGCTGATACTGGGCGGCGACGGTCGCTACTTCAATCGTGAGGCAATACAGATCATCATCCGCATGGCGGCGGCGAATGGCTTCGGCAGGCTGATGGTCGGGCAGGGAGGCATATTGTCGACCCCGGCAACCTCCAACATGATCCGCAAGTACAAGGCTTTCGGTGGCATTATCCTGTCAGCAAGCCACAATCCGGGCGGTCCGCACGAAGATTTCGGTATCAAGTACAACACCGACAATGGCGGACCCGCGCCGGAAAAGATCACGGACAGAATTTTCGAGCTCTCGAAGAAAATAGCCGAATACAAGATTGTCGAGAGCGATCCCGTGGACATCGATACCCTTGGAACGGTCCATGTCGGAGACATGGCGGTCGAGGTGTTTGACCCGGTGAAGGACTATGCCGAACTGATGGAAAGCCTGTTCGATTTCGACGCGATCAGGAAAATGTTCAAGGGCGGCTTTCGCATGCGTTTCGACGCCATGCATGCCGTGACCGGCCCCTATGCAAAGGAGATATTCGAACATCGGCTCGGTGCTCCCGACGGAACGGCGCGGAACTCCAGGCCGCTGCCGGATTTCGGGGGACATCACCCCGATCCGAATCTGGTTCACGCAAAACATCTGTACGATGAGATGATGGGGACGGATGCACCGGATTTCGGCGCGGCGTCGGACGGCGATGGCGACCGCAACCTGGTCATAGGCAAGGGCATTTTCGTGACGCCATCGGACTCGTTGGCGCTTCTTTCGGCAAATGCCCATCTTGCGCCGGGGTACAGCAAGGGGCTGAAAGGAATCGCGCGCTCGATGCCCACCAGCGGCGCCGCCGATCGGGTTGCGCAAAAGCTCGGTATCGGCATGTATGAAACTCCGACCGGCTGGAAGTTCTTTGGCAATCTCCTTGATGCCGGAAAGGTGACGATCTGTGGCGAGGAAAGCTCGGGCACCGGCTCGGACCATGTGCGGGAGAAAGACGGCATCTGGGCAGTGCTTCTGTGGCTCAACATTCTTGCCGTGCGTGGCGAGAGCGTGAAGGAGATCGTGGAGAAACACTGGGCAGCATACGGCCGCAATTATTATTCTCGCCACGACTATGAGGAAGTGGAAACCGACCGCGCCAACGCGCTCGTCGCCGATCTGCGGGGCAAACTCGCGTCGCTGCCCGGCAGCACCATCCGCGGCATGAAAGTGACAGCGGCCGACGATTTCGCCTATTATGATCCGGTCGATGGCTCGGTCAGCGAACACCAGGGCATCCGTGTGATGTTTGAAGGCGACTCGCGCGTCGTATTCCGCCTGTCGGGAACGGGAACCAGTGGTGCGACACTGCGCGTCTACATCGAGCGCTACGAGCCGGACAAGGCGCGTCACGATCTCGAAACGCAGGAGGCGCTTTCCGATCTCATTGCCGCCGCTGACGAGATAGCACGCATTCGCACCCATACTGGCCGGAACAAGCCTAGCGTCATCACCTGATGGATAGAAGGTCGGGAGCGGCGACGGAACCGCGCTTCGGCGCACAGGTCACCGATGACGGCGTTCGGTTCGCAGTGTGGTCGAGCGCAGCCGAGCGCATGTGGGTTTCGCTCTTCAAAACCGCTGGATACGACGAACTAGACCGACTTGAACTAGCGCGTGGCGAAGACGGCTTGTTTTCGCTCCTTGTTCCTGGCCTCAAGCAAGGTGCTCACTACGGCTTTCGCGCTGACGGGCGATACGCTCCCGAACAGGGGTTCTGGTTCGATCCGGCCAAGCTCTTGATGGACCCATACGCACTGTCGATAAGCTTGCCCTATCGATACAACGCGCTGATGGCGGCGCAGCGCTGGCAGCAGGTCGATACAGCCCCGATGATGCCGAAGGCAATTGTCGTGGCGCCGACTGTTGCCGAGACCAGGCCGCCAGTATTCACCTCCGGCAAACTCATCTACGAGCTCAATGTTCGCGGTTTCTCCCGTATGCATCCCGATGTGCGGCCCGAGCTGCGCGGGACACTGTCTGCTCTTCGCGAACCTGCAGTCTTGGAACATCTGAAGAGACTTGGGGTAGGTGCCGTCGAATTGATGCCGATCACGGCGTCCATGAATGAGCGGCACCTGCAGCCGCTCGGGTTGAGAAACGCGTGGGGCTACAATCCGGTGACATTTATGGCGCTGGATCCCGATATTGCTCCGGGTGGATGGTTGGAATTGCGCCAAACCGTTGCGGCACTCCACGAGGAGGGCATTGGCACCATCCTGGACCTGGTCTTCAACCACACGGCCGAGAGTGACGTTGAGGGTCCGACCGTCTCGCTGCGCGGGCTCGACAATCTGGCTTACTACCGTCACGACAACGAAGGCAGGCTTGTGAATGATACCGGCACAGGAAACACGGTAGCCTGTGACCATCCCGTTATGCGCGAGATGATCGTCGACAGCCTGCGCGCCTTCGTGAACTATGCCGGCGTCGACGGTTTCCGTTTCGATCTGGCGACCATCCTCGGGCGGACGACGCACGGTTTCGATGCGCAGGCGCCACTTTTTGAAACGATTGCTGCTGATCCGGTGCTTTCAGATCGCATCTTGGTGGCAGAACCCTGGGACATAGGTCCAGGCGGTTATCAGTTGGGCAATTTCTCCGAACGGTTTCTCGAATGGAACGACCGCTATCGCGATGACGTCAGGCGGTTCTGGCGTGGTGATCGTGACACGATCGGCACGCTGGCAACCCGGCTTGCGGGATCGTCGGATATCTTTGGAAGGCGTCACGAGACCCAGATGACGCGCACGGTCAATTTCGTCGCTGCTCATGATGGCATGACCCTGGCCGATGCTTGCGCCTATGAGCGCAAGCACAACGAAGCAAATGGGGAAGAGAATCGCGACGGCCACAACGAGAATTTTTCTTGGAACAACGGGGTCGAAGGCGAAACGGCCGACGAGGAAATTGTCGCGCGGCGCCGACGCGATATCAAGGCACTGCTCAGCACCCTGTTCCTTTCGCGTGGAACGATCATGCTGACAGCCGGCGATGAGTTCGGCCGGACGCAAAAAGGAAACAACAACGCGTACGCGCAGGACAACGAGTTGACATGGCTGGATTGGGAGCGGCGTGACACCGATCTTGAGGCTTTCGCTTTCAGGCTTGGCGAACTGCGCAATACCGCTCCGGGGCTTACGACCACTGCATTGCTCTCGGGCGCGAAAATCAATGGAGTGGCCGATGTCGAGTGGCTTTCCGAAACGGGAGAGCCGTTGCAGACCGGGCAGTGGGAGGAACCGGACCGGCGCCGACTTTGCATGCTTCTTGCCGGGGGAACGGAAAGCGGTGGTCGGCTAGCGATCATGATCAATGGTGCTGCGGAAGGGGTTTCCTTCTGTTTGCCGTTGCGCGATGAATTCGAATGGCGGCTGATCCTGCCTTGCCAGGGAGATCAGCCAGGGATCAGATGGGACGTGACCGGTCGGACGGTCGCGATAGCGATCGAGCGATAGCGGGTCGCCGAAGAGGTTTGCCGATGGGTGACTCGCAAGGCGATCCGGACTGGTGGCGCGGCTGCGCGATATACCAGGTCTATCCGCGCTCATTTCAGGATACGACTGGCGACGGCAGCGGAGACCTGAAAGGCGTTACGCAACGCATGGGCCATATCGCTTCGTTGGGCGTGGATGCGATCTGGCTGTCCCCCTTCTTCAAGTCACCGATGGCGGACATGGGCTACGACGTCTCCGACTACACGGCGGTCGATCCCATGTTCGGCTCGATGGAAGATTTTGACGCGCTGGTCGAGGAAGCTCACCGGCGTGGTCTGAAAGTCATCATCGATCAGGTACTCTCCCACACCTCCGACAGGCATGCCTGGTTCGCGGAAAGCCGAGCAGACCGCATCAATCCAAAGGCCGATTGGTATGTCTGGGCGGATGCGAGGCCCGATGGCGGCGCACCGAACAATTGGCTTTCAGTCTTTGGCGGATCGGCCTGGGAATGGGATTCTGTCCGGCGACAATACTACATGCACAATTTCCTGGCCGCACAACCCGATCTCAACTTTCACAATCCGGAGGTTCAGGATGCTTTGCTGGATGCAGTGCGGTTCTGGCTGGAGCGCGGCGTAGACGGCTTTCGGCTGGATACGGTCAACTACTACTTTCAGGATCGCTGGCTGAGGAGCAATCCCCCTGTCGCCGAAGCCGCCGCAGGTACGATCGGCGAAACCAATCCGTACCTTTACCAGCTGCATCTTTTCGACAAGTCGCAGACGGAGAATCTCGATTTTCTGAAGCGTTTTCGCTCCCTGCTCGACGAATACGAAGGCCGAGCATCAGTCGGCGAGGTGGGCGATGAGACGCGTTCGTTGCAGACGGTCGCGGAATATACCAGCGGCGGCCAGCGACTGAACATGTGCTACACCTTCGACATGCTGGGGCAGGAGTTTTCCGCTGCCTATGTCCGGGACCGCGTTGAAGCCTACGAACGCAAAGTCGCCGATGGGTGGGTTTGCTGGGCTTTCTCCAACCACGACGTTGTTCGCCATGTATCGCGGTGGGTGCGCCTTGGCGAGGATTTCGATGCCGTCGCAAAATTCGCCATTACTGTGCTCGGCTGCATGCGCGGTTCCATCTGTCTTTACCAGGGCGAGGAATTGGGACTGACCGAAGCCGAGATCGCCTTCGAGGATTTGCGCGATCCCTATGGAATTCGTTTCTGGCCGGGTTTTAAAGGAAGGGACGGCTGCCGCACGCCGATGGTATGGGAGGTCGAGGCCGACAACGCCGGCTTTTCGACCGGCAAGCCGTGGCTTCCGATATCGCGTGAGCATCTGGGACGTTCTGCGGACGTCCAAAGTGGAAGCCCCGCCTCGGTTCTTTCGCATTACCGGGCGGTACTTGCCTTAAGGAAAAGCCGGCCCGCGCTGGTCAAAGGGTCCATCAAGTTCATTGACGGTGATGACGAGGTGCTTGCGTTCTTCCGCGAGGCAAAAGCGGAAAAGCTCGTCTGCGTCTTCAATTTCTCCTCGGAGGAGAAGCGCTGGACGTTGCCGGGAGGGACGCTGGTCTTTGAGGAATTCGACCTTGGCGAGCGACATGCAAGGTTGGAGGGGATGCAGATAACGCTGCCGCCACGCGGTTGCTTCCTGGGCCGCGTTCTCTAGGCAAGCTTTATCGCCAGAAATGAAAAGGCCCGCCGGGGGAGGAGGTCCGGCAGGCCTGATCTGAAACGCGGCACGGGAGGAGGTGTACCGCATTCGTCACTGACTCTC
Organism: Rhizobiaceae bacterium; assembly: GCA_019635775.1. Lineage (GTDB taxonomy): Bacteria > Pseudomonadota > Alphaproteobacteria > Rhizobiales > Rhizobiaceae > Mesorhizobium_K. The sequence goes on from JAHBYU010000002.1 coordinate 35,388, forward strand.
TGGGAGGAGGTAGATCGTCAGTAACACTGACCTATCCGATTGCTCACGGATGATGCAAGCATTATTTCTGCATAGCAGATGTGCATTACCGGCCATGTCACGCGGCTACACCGTGCTCGACCAGTCGGCGAATGCCAGAAAAGCCCTAAGTCCTTGGAATACTGGTCGGAGTGGCAGGATTTGAACCTGCGACCCCATCGTCCCGAACGATGTGCGCTACCAGACTGCGCTACACTCCGCGACCAGACGCGGGCTTATAGCCGCGCGGTTTTCATACTGCAAGCGCTCGGGAATGCGTTTTTGATCCCGGCTCCGGGTTCACGGCGCTTTTCGGTTTTAAGTACGGACGACACCCCTTATACGGCATCGACGGTCACCGGATGAACGAAGGACCGCTTATTTTTGAGCCAGGAGCTTGCATCGTTGTCGTTCAACATCGTCGGAGACGCAGTTCCGAACAGCTTTCTTTTTGAGACGAGCGCCTTGATCAAGCCTAGCGGGTTTCGCGAATATGATGCGCGCTGGTGGTTTGGCCATCCCGGTTCTGACAGGCCGCCGGAACTCAATCTTGTTGGGGTTCAGGCATTGGGCATGGGGCTGGCGACCCTGATCCGACGCCGAGGCATCGGTCCCGACATCGTTGTCGGGCATGATTTCCGCAGCTATTCGCTTTCGATCAAGCTTGCTCTGGTGTCCGGACTGATGGCTGCGGGCGGCCGGGTAATCGACATCGGGCTGGCTCTATCGCCGATGGCGTATTTTGCGCAGTTTGCATTGGATACGCCCTCGGTTGCCATGGTGACCGCCTCGCACAACGAAAATGGCTGGACAGGCGTAAAGATGGGAGCCGAACGTCCCCTGACATTTGGACCGGACGAGATGTCGGCCCTCAAGGAAATAGTGCTCGCAGGTGATTTCGATCAGGTGAGCGGTGGAGCCTACGAGTTCGTGCAGGATTTCCGCAACGCCTATTTGGGAGACCTGACGAAAGGCAAGAAGATCGCGCGCAAATTGCGGGTTGTCGCGGCCTGCGGTAACGGTACTGCCGGGGCTTTCGCGCCGGAAGCGCTTGAGCGGATCGGCTGCGAGGTGATCCCCCTGGACACCGAACTCGATCACACTTTCCCGCACTACAACCCGAATCCCGAGGACATGCAGATGTTGCATGCCATCCGCGACAAGGTGCTTGAAACGGGCGCCGACATCGGTCTGGGTTTCGATGGCGATGGGGATCGTTGTGGCGTGGTCGACAATCTCGGCAACGAGATATTTGCCGACAAGGTCGGCGTCATGCTGGCGCGCGATATTTCGACACTGCATGCCGGCGCAAGGTTCGTGGTCGATGTGAAATCGACGGGACTTTTCCAGACAGACCCTGTGCTGAAGGAGAATTGCGCAGTTACCGACTACTGGAAGACTGGTCATTCCTACATCAAAAGGCGGGTGTCGGAGCTTGCCGCCGTCGCGGGTTTCGAGAAGTCGGGCCACTTCTTTTTCAATCCGCCTATAGGTCGCGGTTATGATGATGGCCTGGTAACCGCAATTGCAATCTGCGAGATGATGGACAGGAACCCGGGCAAGTCGATGGCCGAGCTCTACGCGGCGCTTCCGGTTACCTATGGGACACCGACGATGTCTCCGCACTGCGACGATGACGTGAAGTACGATGTGGTTGCTCGTGTCACTTCCGATTTTCTCGAAATGAAGGAGCGTGGAGAACCGTTGGCAAACCAGGCGATCACGGACATCGTGACTGTGAACGGCGTTCGCATCGTCGCCGAAGACGGGACGTGGGGCCTTGTGCGAGCTTCGTCGAACAAGCCTGAGCTTGTAGTGGTGGTCGAGAGCCCGGTTTCGGCCGAACGGCGTCGTGAGATGTTCGAAAGTGTCGATTCAATTCTGCGGCGCAATCCCGAGGTCGGCGCCTACAATCAGACTTTTTGAGATCGGGGATCAGAGGCTGCAGAATGGCTGAAAAGATCGTCGGCTTTGTAATGAGTGGTGGCGTGGGCTCGCGGCTGTGGCCTTTGTCGCGTGAAGACAACCCCAAGCAGTTTCACGATTTTGCAGGCGACGGCTCGATGCTTGCGAAAACGCTCAGGCGGCTTGCTGCCAGAGCGGCAGGGGAGGCCCCTATCTATCTCATTGCGGCCGAGAAGCATGCAGAGCGAGTTCGCGCTGATCTTGCTGGGGTCGACGTCGCAGGTGGAGGTGCGATCTTCGAACCGATTGGACGCAACACGGCTGCAGCGGTTGCGGTGGCAACCCTGAAAACCCTTGAAGATCATGGCGACGCGGTCATGCTCGTCGTACCGTCAGATCACGAAATCTCTACGGACGCGCAGTTCTGGCAGACGATCGAACAAGGTATTCCTGCAGCGCTGGATGGCCGTGTCGTCGTCTTCGGAAAGAAGCCTACCATTCCCGAGACTGGCTACGGCTACATCGAAGTTCTGAATGGTGACGGCGTATGTGACGTATCGCGTTTCGTGGAAAAACCCGATCTCGCCACTGCCCAACAATACGTCGCGGCAGGGACTTTCTACTGGAATACGGGCATCTTCCTTTTTCGGGCCGGCACGATGCGCGACGCGTTCAAAAGGTACAGGCCCGACATATGGGATGCGGCTGAACGCGCCTTCTCTTCCGCAACACGCGATCTGTCAGGCCTCTATCTGCCGCTCGACCTCTACACGGAGGTTCCATCAACCTCGATTGACTACGCTGTCATGGAGAAGGCCGAGCGCATCGCGATGGTGCCTGCCGGTTTCCGATGGAACGATCTCGGTTCGTGGCAGTCGCTTCTTGATGTCGGACCCGCAGACAACGACGGTAACGTGATCGTCGGCGATGTGGTGGCCATCGATTGCGAGAACTCGTATTTCCGCAGCGAGGGCGGACTGGTCTCGGCCATGGGCTTGCGCAACATGGCCATCGTGTCGACGCCGGATGCGACGTTCGTAGCGCCGGTGAGCCACAGTCAGAACGTCAAGGCGATTGTCGAACAGCTGGAAAAAAGCGGCAGGCTCGAAACTCGTTTCACGCCCGCCCCTGACAGGGTTCTTGTCAGCGGAGCGTGGCGTCGGCGGGTACATCACTGGCTGTTCGACGAGACGCTGCCGCTTTGGTCTAGCAAGGGCGTGGACGATGTCCATGGTGGTTTTCACGAAGTGCTCGGCTTTGACGGGCTGCCGAAGTCGAGGCCAAAACGGATGCGCACCATGGCGCGGCAGGTTTATGCCTTTGCTGTGGCTGGCGCGCGTGGCTGGGATGGCCCATCCGACCGGTTGATCGCGCATGGGCTGGCGTTCATGGCGCGTGCCGGCCGCACGGATCGTGGTGGCTGGGTGCGGACATTGAGTGTCGATGGCAGCGTGTTGGATCCTGTCGAAGATGCCTACGACCAGAGTTGCGTTCTGCTCGCGCTTGCATGGGCGCATCTGTGCGGCAACGAAGATGCGCGCAGGCTTGGCGAAGAAACGTTCGCATTCCTCGATCGGCACCTGGAGGATTCGACAGCCGGAGGCTATATGGAAACGCCGGCAGGCGATTCAACGCGCAGGTCCAACCCGCATATGCATCTGCTGGAGGCGTTCCTAGCATGGCATACGGTCACTGGCGATGCGCGCCATCTTGAGCGGGCAGGTCGTGTCATCGAGCTATTCAAGCGACACTTCTTCGACGTGGACAGTTGGACGCTCGGCGAGTTCTTCGACGGAAACTGGAATCCCGAGGCCGGCGAAGCCGGTATTTGGACCGAACCCGGCCACCACTTCGAATGGGCGTCGCTGCTGGTGGACTACGCTGCGAAAAGCGGCGACACGCAACTTAATGCCTATGCGCGAAAGCTCTATGCGTCGGCTATTGCAAATGGTTTGAATCGAGCGACAGGTCTCGCCTATGCATCCGTTTCGCGACAGGGCATTCCGATGGACCGGATTTCCCGCAGTTGGCCGCAGGCGGAGGCGATCAAGGCTGCGCTGGCGCTTGATGGCACAGACGGACCTGACCTGAAACCGGAAGTTGAGGCACGGGTCGGGCGACTGTTCCGATGGCACATCGATCCGGCGCCGACCGGTCTCTGGATAGATCGCATAGACGAGCGAGGGCGATCGCTGGCGACAGAAGTTCCGGCCAGCATTTTCTATCATCTGGTCAGCGCGTTGACGCAATATCTCGATGGCACTGAAGAACGCCCTCAGTAGGGGCTCGCCACGTCCCCCGTCTCGACATAGACCGACTTGAGCTGGGAATAATGGTCGAGCGCTGCGAGTGAGTTCTCACGGCCTATGCCCGACTGCTTGTAGCCTCCGAACGGTATTTCGACAGGCGCGAGATTGTAGTTGTTGATCCAGCAGGAGCCGGCCTGAAGCTCTGCGATGACGCGATGGGCGCGCGGCAGGTCGCGTGTGAAGACACCAGCGGAAAGGCCATATTCCGTGTCGTTGGCGCGTGTGACCACCTCGTCCTCGCTTGCGAACCTCAGGACGGACATGACCGGGCCGAAGATTTCTTCCCGCGCGATGCGCATCCCATCGGAGACGTCTGTAAAGATGGTCGGTTCTACGAAGAAGCCTCCCTCGAAGCCCTGAAGCGATGGAACTGCTCCGCCATAATGCAGCGTCGCTCCTTCTTCCTTGCCAATGGTGATGTAGGACAGAACCTTCTCGTGCTGGGCCTTGTTGATCAGAGGACCCATCTGTGTGTCCGGATCGAGCGGATCACCGATGCGGATTGCTTTTGTGCGCTCTGTCAGGCGGTCGACAAAGCGGTCATGTAGTCCTTCCTGCACGAACACGCGTGTTCCGTTGGAGCAGACCTGTCCGGTAGAGTAGAAATTGGCCAGCATGGCGCCGCCAACCGCGTTCTCGATGTCGGCGTCATCAAAGATAATGAGGGGAGACTTGCCGCCAAGTTCCATTGTGGCGTGTTTCATCAATGATCCGGCGAGGCCTAGAACCTTACGGCCTGTCGGTACCGAGCCGGTGAGCGAGACTTTCGCGACGACGGGATGGCTGGCAAGCGCGTGGCCGACGTCGCCATATCCTTGCACTACATTGAAAAGACCTGCTGGCAGTCCGGCCTCGGCATAGATTTCGGCAAGTGCGAGCGCAGAAAGAGGCGTGTTTTCCGACGGCTTGAATACCATCGCGTTGCCCATTGCCAGCGCTGGGGCGGATTTCCAACCCGCGCCTTGTATTGGATAGTTCCAGGCACCGATACCTACGCAGACGCCGAGCGGCTCGCGACGCGTATAAGCGAAGGATCCGCCAAAATCGACATAATCCCCGTTGAAGCTGGCTACCGCGCCACCAAAAAACTCGAGCGCATCGGCGGCGGATGCCGGATCGGCCACGAGCGTTTCCTGTATGGCCTTGCCCGTATCCAGAGTCTCGATCCGCGCCAGTTCATCGTTCCGTGCGCGCAGGATGTCGGCTGCGCGACGCAGAACGCGTCCACGCTCGACGGGTTTGAGTCTCGCCCATGCTGGCTGCGCTTCGCGAGCGGCCTCAACAGCCAGTTCCACGATATTTTCCGTGGCGGAATGAAGCGTTGCGACAATCTCGCCCGTTGCGGGATAGATCACCGGTATCGGTTTGCCACGTTCGTCATCGACGAAGCTGCCGTTGATGTAGTGCGATGCCTGGGGCTGGGCCTTCATCCGAAACTCCTTGCCGATAATTGTCAGCTTAGCACGTTTGTCGGGTCAGCGATCGCTTTCGCGCCAACGGGGATTGATCCACGGCTCCTGATTGGAAGGCGCAAGCGGAGTCTTTCCAAGAATATGGTCGGCCGCCTTCTCGCCAGTCATGATCGACGGGCCGTTCAGATTGCCGTTCGTCACGCGCGGGAAGATGGAAGAGTCGGCCACCCGCAATCCTTCGACGCCGATGACGCGGCATTCCGGATCGACGACCGCCATCGCGTCATTTGACGCGCCCATCTTGCAGGTGCCGCAGGGATGATAGGCGCTCTCTACATGTTGCCGGATGAATTCGTCCAGTTGCGCGTCGCTTCTAACGTCGCTGCCGGGCGAAAGCTCGCGGCCGCGGTACGGGTCGAAAGCGGTTTGTCCGAAGATTTCTCGCGTCAGCCGGATGCAGTGACGAAAATCACGCCAATCGTCCGGATGCGACATGTAGTTGAAGAGAATCTTCGGTTTGTCCCAGGGGTCGGCCGATCGGAGCGTGACCGACCCACGAGATTTTGAGCGCATCGGACCGACATGGGCCTGGAAACCGTGGCCTGGGGCTGCCGCCTTCCCGTCGTACCGCACGGCTGCCGGGATGAAATGATACTGGATGTCCGGATAATCCACGCCGGCGGCCGAGCGAACGAACGCCGCTGCCTCGAAATGGTTGGTGGCGCCGAGGCCGGTTTTGAACAGAAGCCATTGCGCGCCGATCAGCGCCTTCGAGAGGGGGTTGAAGACAGAATTCAGTGTGATCGGCCGAAGCGATTCCTGCTGGATGTAAAGCTCCAGATGATCCTGCAGGTTGCGGCCGACTCCCGGACGATCCGCCACGACCTCGATTCCGTGGCGCTTGAGTTCGTCCGCCGGTCCAATCCCGGAAAGCATGAGAAGCTTGGGCGAATTTATGGACGAGGCGGCGATGATGACTTCACGCTTTGCCTTAACGACCTGAATCGTTTTGTGAGCTTCGATCTCCACGCCAGTCGCTCGCTGACTCTCCATGATCACGCGACGGGCGAAGCCACTGACGAGACTCACATTTTTGCGTCTCAGCGCCGGACGCAGGTAGGCGTTTGCAGCCGACCATCTCCGGCCAAGATGGATTGTCTGTTCCATCGGACCGAAGCCTTCCTGCTTGGATCCGTTGTAGTCTTCGGTGAGTTCGAAGCCAGCCTGGTGTCCGGCTTCGATGAAGGCCTTGTAGAGTGGATTGAGGCGAGGGCCGCGTTTGACATGAAGCGGCCCTTCATGGCCTCGCCAGCCATCTTCGCCGCCGTGCGAATGTTCCATACGCTTGAAATAGGGAAGCACGTCTGCAAACGACCAGCCCGTTGCACCTTGCTCGGACCAATGGTCGAAGTCGCGGGCGTGGCCGCGTACGTAGACCATCCCGTTGATGGAGGACGAGCCGCCCAAGACCTTGCCGCGTGGTGTAGCCAGGACACGTCCGCCGAGATGCGGTTCGGGCTCGCTCGAAAACCCCCAGTCGTAACGGCTCATGTTGAGCGGGATTGAAAGCGCGGAGGGCATCTGGATCAGCGGGCCGTAGTCTGTGCCGCCATATTCAATGACAATGACCGAGTGCTTGCCGTCTTCGGACAGCCGGTAGGCCAGCGCCGAACCCGCCGATCCGGAACCGATGATGACGTAGTCTGCCTCAAGCATGGCGTACGTGCTCCAGGAAATCGGCAAGTGCAATGTTCCCGCCAGTCGCGACGACCAGAACCGTCTTGTTCGAAACATCGACCGAACCGCCGAGCAAAGCTGCAAGTGACGAGGCCGCCGATGGCTCAAGGACCAGTTTCAGGCGCTCGAAGGCGAGCCGCATCGCTGACCGGACTTCGTCATTGCCGACGGTCACTGCCTGCGCACCGATGCTGCTCATGACGGCAAAGTTGGAGACGCCGGGACGTCGCGCCATCATACCGTCGCAGATCGAGGGTGGGGCCGTCAGCGGCACAGTCTGTGCTGCTCCGGCTTCAAGCGACGCGCCCATTCCATTGAAGCGCTCCGGTTCGACGACGATCATCCGCGTCTGGGGCGAATGATAACTGAAGGCCAGCGATACGCCGCTGACCAGTCCGCCCCCACCGGTCGGCACGAAAACGAGGTCCGGCGTGACATTGCGCTCGCGCAACTGGTCCAGCGCCTCCAGCCCTACACCTGCCTGCCCGGCAATCACCTCCGGATGGTCGAACGGATGCAGCAGTGTCAGGCCCTCGTCCCTGGCGATGGCCTGCGCCCGCTCCATTGCCACTTCCTCCCGCGCCCGTTGCCCGTGATCCGTCAGGATAACGCGCGCGCCATAGCCGGCTGTCGCCTCGCGCTTTGCGAGCGGCGCATCGACGGGCATGACGATGGTCACCGGAATGCCGAGACGCTGGCCGGATGCGGCCAGCCCCTGCGCGAAATTGCCCGAGGAATAGGCGACCACGCCTTTTGCTGCCTCGGCTGCGCTCAGCGTCTTCAGACGCCAGTAAGCTCCGCGGCTCTTGAAGGAGCCGGTCCACTGAAGAGACTCGGGCTTGACGAACACTCGCGCCGCGCCGGCCTGTTTGGCGATGGCTGCGGATTCTAGCAAAGGCGTCACCAGCGTTACCCGCCTTGTTTCCTCGTAGGCCCGTTGCAGATGCTCGATGCTGGGGATGGAGGCGGTCAATTCGGCGAACTCCGGTTTGTCCGTGCTGGCGATGCCGCGGTCATCCTGGCTTCGAGATAGTCTTCGATGATGGAGATCGCGCTCGCGGCGTTCGGGGTGCCATCCTTGAGCGCGCGACGGATGTAGAACCCGTCGATCAGGGCCGCGATGGCTTCGGCCGATCGCTCCGCTTCAGCCCTTGGCATCAGCGCCGTCAGCCCGCTCATGAGGTTCGAATGAAGACGTCGCGCGTAAACGCGCAGCAATCGCCGCAGAGCTTCCGATTGCTGCGCCTCCACATAAAAGGCCAGCCAGGCTGCGATCGTCTCCGGCCTGAATTGCTTGTCGGAGAAGTTGACCGCCACCACCGCTGAGATCCGGGCGCGCGGATCGGGTGCTGAGGACAACGCTTGCCTCGCGTCGGCATAGAGCTCGGCAAGCAGGTGACGCATCGTGGCCTGCAGCAACTCGTCCTTGGCGCCGAAGTAGTGATGTGCAAGCGCGGAAGAGACGCCGGCACGCCCGGCGATCTCCGACATGGTGACGTCAAGCGAGCCGCGTTCTCCGATCACGGAGAGCGTGGCATCGATCAACGCCCGACGGCGCAACGGTTGCATTCCGAGCTTCGGCATATGGCCTCCTTGGGGGTGACCGTATTTTTTATTGACTGGTCAATCAACAAAAAACCCGGCAGCCGATAGCTGCTTTGCGCCATTGCTTTCGCTTTACCTTGGGCGTTGGCGCGCCCATCTTCAGGGTTCTGGAGTCTGGGATAGCTGGAGGCAGCATGTCGGCGGTCATCATCGGTTGGGCCCATTCGCGGTTCGGAAAGCTGGAAGGCGAAACACTGGAGAGCCTGATCGGCGGTGTCGCCGTCGAAGCGCTCGGCCATGCCGGGATCGGGCCCGAAGATGTGGACGAGATCATGCTTGGCCATTTCAACGCCGGTTTCTCGCCTCAGGATTTCACAGCGAGCCTTGTCCTGCAGACGGATGACAGGTTGCGCTTCAAGCCGGCGACCCGCGTCGAAAACGCCTGCGCCACCGGATCGGCGGCCGTAAGGCAGGGCATCCGTGCGATCGATGCGGGTGCAGCGCGTATCGTTCTGGTCGTCGGTGCCGAACAGATGACCACGACACCCGCCCCGGAGATCGGAAAGAACCTGTTGAAGGCTTCCTACCTTCCCGAGGATGGCGATACGCCTGCGGGTTTCGCCGGCGTCTTCGGAAAGATCGCCCAGGCCTACTTCCAGCGTTACGGCGACCAGTCGGACGCGCTGGCACGCATTGCCGCAAAAAACCACAGCAACGGGGTTGGCAACCCCTACGCGCAACTTCGAAAGGACCTGGGTTTCGATTTCTGTCGGCGGGAGAGCGATAAGAACCCATTCGTGGCCGGTCCGCTCAAGAGGACCGACTGTTCACCGGTATCGGACGGCGCTGCTGCTCTCGTTCTGATGGAAAGTGAAGCTGCCGCAACCGCGCCACGGACCATCGGTTTTCGCGCCAACGAGCATGTGCAGGACTTCCTGCCCATCTCCAAACGCGACATCCTCCTGTTCGAAGGCTGCTCTCAGGCCTGGAAGCGGGCGCTGGACGCGGCAGGCGTGACGCTTGACGAACTTTCCTTCGTGGAGACCCATGACTGCTTCACCATAGCGGAACTGATCGAGTACGAGGCGATGGGACTGGCAGGACGCGGCGAGGGAGGCCGGATCGCCTTGGACGGTCAGACGGAGAGGGGCGGCCGGCTCCCTGTCAATCCCTCGGGCGGGTTGAAGTCCAAGGGTCATCCGATCGGCGCGACCGGGGTTTCCATGCATGTGCTGACTGCGATGCAATTGACAGGTGAGGCCGAAGGCATACAGGTGCCGGGGGCAACGCTAGGCGGCATCTTCAATATGGGTGGCGCTGCCGTCGCGAACTATGTCTCCATCCTCGAGAGGATCAGATGAAGCTTGCCCTCATAGGATCGTTGTTTGTCGTTGTGCTCTGGGCCGGGAATTCATTTGCTGGCGCAGATGCCGGCACGCTGGGCGAGGCCTTCTGCAAAGCGCGCATCGCCAACGACGAAGAGGCAACGCGCGCTCTGCTGACCCCGTCTCTTGTAAAGGTAATCGAAGAGGCCGAAGCGCGCAGTGACCTTGTTGCCAAGTCTGTTCCCGACGAGAAGCCGCCTCTCGGTGACGGTATTCCGTATCAGGCGTTTCCCGATGTTCCAGCCGGTTGCGACGTTGGCGCGGTTATCGACAAAGCCGGATATGTCGAGGTCACGGTCACCTATCGCTTCCCTGACACTCCCAATGCCGACTGGAGCGACAGGCTGAAGGTTGTGAGCGATGATGGCAAGGCGATGGTCGATGACGTGATCTACGCGAACGTCGCGAATGGTGAGCCCGACCTTAGCTTGCGACAGATACTGATGGACACATTCGATCAGTAAGGCCCGAATATGGGAACCCGGCCATATGCAGGAATCTTGATGGCGGGCTTGGCAAGGTCGAGTCCTGCGACCAGCCCCCCAAAGTGGACTTCGATGCCGCTGCGGACCCCGAGTGCAAAGCCTGCCAGTCCGCCGAGGGTGACGTGCAGATCGCGCCAGTCTGGCGCTATCTCGAAGCCCAACAGCCCAGGTGCGTAATCGCGCCCGGTTGCATTGGATGGTACGGTCATCCCGAGTTCCGGCACGCTGCGCAGGACGTTTGCTATGAAACTGTTTGAGTTGGGACCGGGCCAGAGTCGGTAGTCGCCGACTTTCGAATAGCGATAGTCGGCGATTGCTCTCTCCAGGACAGGTATGAGCCGTTCGGCCTGCGCGCCCACGACAGAATCCACGATTTCGGGGGTGTTGGAATACCACCGGCCGTCGGCTGCATAAGCGTTGTGCCGTATCGGTGAGCCCCAACCAACCTTGTCGTATCGATCGTAGCCGTCGAAGCCTGGCTTCTTTATCACCAACCAGCTGTGGAGCGAAAACGCGCCTTTCATGCCGCCGGTCCTGGCTGCCATGAGATAGACAGCGGCTTGATCCCGGCTTGGCGCGGATGGCAGGATTTGCGCTGACGACCAGTCCGCGTTGCGCCACGAGTTCGGCCGCTGCTGCAGGCTCCACCAGCCTGCCGTAGCGAGAGCCGGCGCGACAAACACCAGCAGGACTGCGAGAATGACGTTTCTTATAAGGCGCATAGGCGGCGAAAGTCTTGGCTCGAGGAGACGTTGAGTTTAATTCGGAAGCGATCCGTTATTTCGGGTGTAATTATGTCTGATCCTGTTTTGGTCGAGATAATGCGCGGCGACCGCGTCGAAAGCGCACACCGTGGCGCCTTCGTGGTTTGCGATGCCCATGGCGCAATCGTGGAGCAAGGCGGCGACCCGGATCAACTGGTCTTTCCAAGGTCGGCGGTAAAGGCGATTCAGGCGCTGCCTCTTGTGGAGACTGGAGCGGCTGAGGCATTCGGGTACGGCGAGAAGGAACTCGCTCTGGCCTGCGCTTCGCATCGCGGAGAAGAGGAGCATGTTCAACTGGCTTCGTCGATGCTCAAGCGCATCGGGCTCGACGAAACCGCACTCGAATGCGGCTCGCACTGGCCGTTCAATCATGATGCCACGATCGCGCTTGCACAGCGGGGAGGGGAGCCGTCCAACCTGCATAACAATTGCTCGGGGAAGCATTCCGGATTTCTGTGTACCTGCAGGCATTTGAAGCTGAATCATCGCGGTTATGTGGACTTCGACCATCAGTCGCAGGAAATGGTTCGGGAGGCGATGCAGAACGTAACCGCCGCCATTCATTCTCGTGAAAATAGCGCGATCGATGGTTGCTCTATACCGACCTACGCCATTCCGCTTCGCAGCCTTGCTTTCGGTTTTGCACGCATGGCGACCGGACAGGGTCTTGCTCCGCAGCGCGCAAGCGCGGCCGCGCGCCTGCTCAGGGCCTGTATGGCGGAACCCTTCTTCGTTTCGGGGTCGGATGTACCCGATCTATCGCTCATGCGGGTCGCACCCGGCCGCATTTTCGTCAAAAGCGGCGCGGAAGGAATGTTCTGTGCTGCATTGCCGGAGCTGGGGTTGGGCGTTGCGCTTAAATGTGACGATGGGGCGGGGCGCGCGGGCGAGACGATGATTGCCGCGCTCCTGGCAAGGCTACTCGAAAAAGACGAAGACGTTTCCGGGAAACTGGGAGAGTTGGCACGGCCTGTCGTCACCAGCCGCCGCGGAGTGGCCGTTGGCAGGATAAGGCCCGTCGGAGCCCTTGCGCTTGGCGTAGAGGGGCCTGGGCCTTGAATTTGCCTGTTGCGCCGGTCAAACTCTTCCGATGAGCAGAGCTTTCACGCGCGAGGATGATAACGATAACGCCTTCGCCGATCTCGGCGAGCGTCCGTTAAGCCAACATCGCAATCTTGTAACTAGGCACGGTCTCTTCCTGATCGAGGATGCGATCAGATCCCTGCGTGAGGGCCTGGCTAAGGCCGAGAAGGCGTCCGACCGAGAACGCATCGCCAAGTTGTCCCGCGATTTGCGTTATTGGGTCGCGCGTCGCGAAAACGCTGAAATTTCCGAGCCGGAACCCGACAGCCGAGTTGCCCGGTTTGGCATGACGGTCACGATTGAAGGCGAAGACGGCAAGAGCAGAAACTGGAAGATTGTCGGCGAAGACGAGGCTGACGCCGCTCAAGGCACCATTTCTCACATATCGCCGATGGCGCAGGCCTTGTTTGGCAAGGGAGTAGGCGATGCTGTCGTCGTCAGCGGCAAGGAATGGGAGATTACCCACCTCGCCGCAGACTGACCTTTGCCGTCATCGGCAACTGCCGAGGGTCTATGCAGACGATTTCTGGGCAGACCGTAGCAGACTATCGATCAACCTGTCGGCTGCTTCGGGGATCACGGTCCCCGGCGGAAAGATTTCCGAAGCGCCCGCGTTGAGCACGGCCTGATAGTCCTGGGGCGGGATTACACCTCCGGCCACGATCACGATCCCTCGGCCGCCCAACCTCTCCAATTCCTCACGCAACTCCGGAATCAGGGTCAGGTGGCCGGCCGCGAGTGAAGACGCGCCAACGACGTGAACGTTGCGCTCGACGGCCAGTTTGGCGATCTCCGTCGGCGTCTGGAACATCGCCCCCACGATCACTTCGAAGCCGAGATCGGCAAAAGCCGTGGCGATGACTTTCTGGCCACGGTCGTGGCCGTCCTGCCCCATCTTGGCGACGAGAACCCTGGGCTTGGCACCGGTTATCCTCTCGAACTCCTCGACTTTGGCTGCCACGCGGTCCGCAAGTGGATTGTCTCCAAGCTCCTTGCGATAAACGCCCGAGATGGTTTGCACGGAAGCAACGTGTCGCCCGAAGACCTTTTCCAACGCCAGTGATATCTCGCCGACCGTGGCGTTGGCACGGGCTGCGCGGATGGCGAACTCCAGAAGATTGCCGTTTCCTCGGGCCGCTTGCGTCAACGCATCCAGCGCGGTCTCGACAGCAGCGGTGTCGCGTGTGCCCTTCAGCATCTGAAGCTTGGAAAGCTGGCGCGCGCGAACCTCGGCGTTGTCCACCTTGAGGACGTCGACTTCGATGTCCTTTTCGGGTCGCCATGCGTTCACGCCTACAAGGGTTTGCTCGCCGGAATCGATCCGGGCCTGTGTCCGCGCCGACGCCTCTTCGATGCGGGCTTTCGGGATGCCCTTTTCAATCGCTGCGGCCATGCCGCCGAGCGTCTCGACTTCTTCGATATGCACCATCGCTCGCGCGGCGAGGTCATGCGTCAGACGCTCGACATAGGCCGAGCCACCCCACGGGTCGATGATGCGTGTAGTACCGGATTCTTTTTGGAGGATAAGCTGTGTGTTGCGGGCGATGCGCGCCGAATGGTCGCTCGGCAACGCAAGTGCCTCGTCGAATGCGTTTGTATGGAGCGATTGGGTATGCCCTTGCGTGGCGGCCATGGCCTCGATCATGGTGCGGACGATGTTGTTGTAAGGATCTTGTGCGGTCAGCGACCAGCCGGATGTCTGGCAATGCGTACGCAATGACAGTGATCGCGGGTCCTTTGGCGCAAAGTTCTTTTGCATCAGGCTCGCCCATAGCAGGCGGGCTGCGCGCAGCTTCGCGATCTCCATGAAGAAGTTCATGCCGATCGCGAAGAAGAAGGACAGGCGGGGCGCGAACTTGTCTATCTCCAGACCGGCTGCAAGGCCGGCCCGCACATATTCGATACCGTCGGCGATTGTGTAGGCAAGTTCGAGGTCTGCGCTCGCCCCCGCCTCCTGCATGTGGTAGCCGGAAATCGAGATCGAGTTGAATTTCGGCATATTCCGCGAGGTGTAGGCGAAGATGTCCGAAACGATCCGCATCGAGGGTTTCGGCGGATAGATATAAGTGTTGCGGACCATGAACTCCTTCAGGATGTCGTTCTGGATGGTCCCCGAAAGATCCTTCTGCGCGACGCCCTGTTCCTCGGCAACGACGACGTAAAGAGCGAGGATCGGCAGTACCCCCCCATTCATCGTCATCGAGACGGTCATTTCACCGAGTGGTATCTCGTTGAACAGTTGGCGCATGTCGAGGATTGAATCGATCGCGACGCCTGCCATTCCAACGTCGCCGGCAACGCGGGGATGATCGCTGTCATATCCTCGGTGGGTCGCCAGGTCGAATGCAACAGAGAGGCCTTTCTGCCCGGCGGCGACGTTGCGTCGATAGAATGCATTGGACTCCTCGGCGGTCGAGAAGCCCGCGTATTGGCGTATTGTCCACGGTTGCTGGACATACATTGTCGGATACGGTCCCCGAACAAAGGGGGCGATCCCTGGCCATGTGTCGAGTAATGGCAGTCCCTTAAGGTCGTTTTCCCCGTAGGAGCGCCGGATCGGAATGCCTTCCGGCGTCCGCCAGGCATCGCCTTCGATACTCTGGAAAGCCTTCGCCGGTTCCCTCCATGCGATGGTGCTGAAATCGGGGATCATTTCCGTTCTCCGAGCCACTCGTCGATACGAGAGCTTTCCAGCTTCGTGCAAAAGACAGCGCCATCCTTGGGCGGCGTTCGCGTTCCGGCAGCCAGTGTTTCGACAGATCGTTCTTCGCCGAGTCGATAAACGGTTGTGCCGACGATTTGGCGTTGGCCATCCCTGAATTGTACAGAGCGTTGTGCTTGCGCAGCTACAATGCGCTGTTGCAGTGCACCCGCCGCAAGGCTTCGAAGGATGCCGCCCTCGCGTTCGATTGCACGGAATTCATTCCAGGCCCTCTCGCAGAGCGCGCGAGTCAAGGCCTCCATGGAGCCCGAGCCTGATGCAGGATCGGCGACGATAGCGAGATGGCTTTCGGCTGCAATCAGAAGCTGGGTATTGCGCGCAATGCGCCGCGCAAAGCCTCCGGGAAGGCCGTGGGAAATAGTATGCGGCAGGACGCTGATGGAATCAGCACCGCCGACTGCTGCCGAGAGACAGGCGATTGTTGATCGAAGGATATTTGTTTCCGGATCGGCAGCGGTCAGCATACGCCATGACGTTTCAGCGTGGATTGCTACCGGTGAAAATGGAATCGAGCTCACCTCGAGCATCCTGGACCAGAGCATGCGCAGGGCCCGGATCTTGGCGATCGAGAGAAACTGGTCCTGATCGACGCTCACCGCAAAGCCTATGTGAGGTGCTGCGTAAACCAGCGCCTGCCTGGCATCCTCAAACAGTCGGAGATGGGCAGCTGCCGAAGCAAGCATTGCGCCGAGCTCCTGTGCTTCGGTCGCCCCAGCATTGTGGTAGACGCGACCATCGGCTTCCAGAAGGACCCCTGGAACGCCAATTGCGAAGAAATGTGCGAGCGACTGCGGCATCGACGCCTGAAGCGCCTCGATGGACATGGAGAGACGTCCCGTGCCCGCGAAAACGGCCGCTGGATCGATGCCGAAGGAAAGGCTGAGCTTTGAAGGGTCCACGCTGCGCTTCGCGAGATAGGCAACAAACCAGTCCGCCATTGCCCTGCTCAAAGGATGGGCGTCGATCCTGAGATGTGTCCTGTTGATCGGCACATCTGCGAGGACGGCATCCAGCGCTTCTGGCGTCGATGGCAGGCCGTGGCCGAATGCGTTGGGAGCGCCCTCGAACACAAGGGACAGGCCGGTTGCTCCCTGATCGATGTCTTCAAGTGCTTGTCGGTTCGCCCGGACGGGATCAGTGTCGTCCAAGCGCTGAACAAAGTGCCAGGGCATGTTGGGCTTCTGCCGCGGCAGCAGAGAGGGAGCGTTCGATCGGCCGAGAACCGGATCGACGCCAATTCCGTCCTCTGTCTTTGAGATCAGGGCATCTTCGAAGCTGGGACCGGATACCGCCTTTTCGGCGAGGGAGTGCCACAGGTCATAGTTCGCGCTTGGAAATTCGATTCCGCCGAGCAGTTTAGCCAGGTTCATCGTATCCTCGTATGCACCTTCGCACCGCCATCAAAGCGGCAAGACCCCCACGGCTTGTGGCGCGTTGCGCTGGATGGGTCAAGCTTTGCCATTGTAGCCACAGGGCGTCGCAACTATACGTTTTTCAACACAAGCGGCGTATTCAAGGACAGCAGGGCGGAGAGTAAGGCATGGCGGACGACAGCATTTTCCTTGGAGCGAGCCGCAAGCCGGACGATACCTATCAGAAGCCGGAAGAGCTGCTCCTCAAGTATGGAAACAGGCACGGCCTCGTGACCGGCGCGACAGGCACTGGAAAGACGGTGACATTGCAGGTTCTGGCGGAAGGGTTCTCCAATGCAGGAGTTCCCGTGTTTTGCGCGGATATCAAGGGAGACCTCTCCGGCATCGCCATGATGGGTGAGGCCAAGGATTTTCTTTTGAAGCGTGCCGAGCAGGTGAAGCTGGATCCCTACGAATTCCAAGAGTTTCCGGTGATCTTCTGGGATCTTTTCGGCCAGCAGGGCCATCCTGTGCGCTCGACGATATCCGAGATGGGGCCATTGCTGCTCTCGCGGCTCATGAACCTGACGGATGCGCAGGAAGGCATCATGAACATCGCCTTCAAGATTGCCGACGAGGAAGGGTTGCTGCTGCTGGACATGAAGGATCTGCAAGCTCTGTTAGCCAACATCGCGAGCCGGGCGGACGAGATCAGTGGTCGTTATGGCAACGTCACTAAACCCTCCGTCGGCGCGATCCAGCGCAGCCTACTTGTTCTAGAACAACAGGGCGGAGTCAATTTCTTCGGCGAACCGGCGTTGCGGATACCAGATATTATGCGGACCACGCGCGATGGTAGAGGCGCGATCAATGTGCTCGCCGCCGACAAGCTGATGCAGAATCCGCGGCTGTACGCGACGTTTCTACTCTGGCTGTTGTCTGAGCTGTTCGAGGAGCTTCCCGAGGTCGGCGATCCGGATCGACCAAGGCTGGTGTTCTTCTTTGACGAAGCCCATCTTCTGTTCGACGAAGCTCCGCGTGCTCTGGTGGATCGGGTAGAGCAAGTCGTGCGGTTGATCCGTTCCAAAGGCGTCGGCGTCTACTTCATCACGCAGAATCCACTCGATGTCCCGGAAACAGTCCTCGCGCAGCTTGGCAACCGCGTCCAGCATGCATTGCGCGCGTACACGCCACGTGAGCAAAAGGCTGTGAAGACGGCGGCGGATACGTTCCGACCAAATCCCGACTTTAGCTGCGCGACGGCTATCACGCAGCTTGGAACTGGCGAGGCCCTTGTTTCGACGCTCGAGGCCAAGGGCATACCCTCTATGGTCCAGCGTACCCTGATCCGCCCGCCTGCATCCCGGATCGGGCCCATCACGTCGGAGGAAAGGGCAAGGCTCATGGCCGAAAGCCCGGTCGCAGGCCAATACGATGTAACCATCGATCGTGAATCGGCATTCGAAAAATTGCAAAAGAGGGCCGAGGCCAAACAGCCCGAGCAGGCAACAGCACAGGAATCGAAGGGTGGCTCACGCTGGACGCTGCCCGACTTCGACGATACAGGCGCAGGCCGGGCTCCTCAAAACGAGCGTTCATCCGGGGAGCCTACTTCCAGACAGCGTGCTCCGCGCCCTTCCAACCGTCAGACGGTCGCCGAAGCTGCGATAAAATCGGTTGTCAGGTCGGTCGGCAGTTCGCTCGGCCGCGCGATTGTCCGGGGCATACTCGGGAGCCTCAAGCGCTAGCCGGACGGTTGCCCTTTATCAGGCGAAACCAAGCCCGCTTGTAACAAGGATGGGGGCTTTGCCAGGGACTCGATCGTAAAGGTCGATGATGTCCTGATTCATGAGCCTAACGCAGCCTGACGATACCGACTTCCCGATTGAGTTCCACTCGGGGGATCCGTGCAGCCGGTAAAGCGTATCCTGACCGTCTTGGAAGATATAAAGTGCACGTGCACCCAGGGGATTGTCGAGCCCAGGAGGCATTCCGCCATTTTCCGCGCTGTATTTTTCAAGCTCCGGCTGGCGAGCGATCATCTCGGCAGGCGGTGTCCATTTCGGCCATTTCTGCTTCCACTGGACATTGGCGCGCCCTGCCCATTCGAAACCGGCTCGGCCCAAGCCGACGCCGTAGCGCATAGCCTGACCGTTCCCGAGTACCAGATAGAGAAAGTGTTGCGAGGTATCGACTACGATGGTTCCAGCGCGCTCGCCAGTAGGATCATCGACCACCTGCCTCAGGAAGCGCGCGTTCATGCGCTCGATCGGAACCGCGGGGACCTCGTAGCCTTCATCGTAGACGGGCCCATACATCAAGGCATAGCTACCGAAACGGGAGCCTACATCCTCAGGCGGCGCCTGCTCGCCATAGCCGGGACCGGCCGGAACCGTGGCGCATGCCGAAAGGCCTATGCCGGCAACAGTCACGGCCGCCAGCCCCAAAAAACGGCGACGCGAAAGGGAGCTGTCGTCCAAATGTGATGCGGGCATGTGGTCATTACTCTTCTTCAGGTCGGGATGGTTCTGGTCTTTAATTGCTGAACTGACATAAGGGTTCCAAATCTGGCCCGGGATTGAGCAAAGCAAGGCGAAGATGTGGCAAGGCCCGGCTGTTGCCTCGAAGACACGCGCCTGGCAACTGCGCAACAGATGATCGTGATGCTTCTGGCATCACGATTTCACAGGAACGTGGTTGACGCGGCGTGATGAAATAATGTCATTACGGCGACGGCAACGGACAAGCACACCATGACACTGGCAAGCACCGCGCAGACCGAGACATGGACCTATGTGGACGGTGACTGGTATGAGGGAAACGTCCCGCTGATCGGACCCCGTAGCCACGCAATGTGGCTCTCTTCATCGGTTTTCGATGGAGCCCGGTGGTTCGAAAACGTTGCTCCTGACCTTGATCTGCATGCGCATCGAGTCAACGCATCGGCGATTGCGCTTGGCCTTGCGCCAACGATGACCCCTGATGAAATCGTCGGCTTGACGTGGGATGGTCTCAAGAAGTTCGACGGTGAGACTGCCGTCTATATCCGGCCGATGTATTGGGCGGAACATGGCGGCTACATGGGAGTGCCTGCTGATCCATCTTCAACACGGTTCTGCCTTTGCCTCTACGAAGCGCCGATGATCCCGCCGTCGGGCTTTTCGATCACCGTCTCACCTTTCCGCCGCCCCACGCTTGAGACAATGCCCACCAACGCCAAGGCTGGATGTCTCTACCCGAACAACGGGCGTGCCATTCTGGAAGCCAAGATGCGGGGCTTTGACAATGCGCTGGTTCTGGACATGCTGGGAAACGTCGCGGAGACCGGATCGTCGAATATCTTCCTGGTCAAGAACGGCGAGGTGATGACGCCGATGCCGAACGGGACTTTTCTTTCCGGTATCACGCGATCGCGTACCATCGCCTTGCTGGAATCAGAAGGCTACAAGACGCGAGAGAGAACGCTCAGCGTCAGGGATTTCCTGGAAGCGGACGAGATATTCTCGACAGGAAACCATTCAAAGGTCGTTCCCGTCACCCGCATCGAAGACAGGAATCTTCAGCCCGGCCCGATCGCCAAGAAGGCGCGCGAGCTTTATTGGGAATGGGCGCATTCGACGTCTGCGACCTGATGCACTAGATAGATGTCAGCCATTGCACGGCTTGAGTTTTTTATGAGGTGCCCGGCCGAAGTTGCCGGGCTACGATCCAAGAGGAGTACAACCATGGCTTTCGAACTGCCCCCATTGCCCTATGACTACGAGGCCCTTCAGCCTTTCATGTCGAAGGAGACGCTCGAGTATCACCATGACAAGCACCACAAGGCCTATGTCGACAACGGCAACAAGCTGGCAGCGGAAGCCGGGATGGAGGGCAAGACGGTCGAGGAAGTGGTGGTTGCATCCTTCGGCAAGAACGCAGGTCTCTTCAACAACGCTGCCCAGCACTACAACCACATCCATTTCTGGAAGTGGATGAAGAAGGGCGGGGGCGGCAAAAACCTCCCCGGCGCCCTTCAGAAAGCAATCGACAGCGATCTGGGCGGCTATGACAAGTTTCGTGCGGATTTCATCAATGCCGGAACGACGCAGTTCGGGTCCGGTTGGGCATGGGTTTCCGTGAAGGACGGCAAACTGGAAATCTCCAAGACGCCAAACGGAGAAAACCCGCTGGTGCACGGCGCCAGCCCGATCCTGGGCGTCGATGTCTGGGAGCATTCCTACTACATCGACTATCGCAACGCGCGTCCGAAGTATCTGGAAGCATTTGTCGATAGCCTCATCAACTGGGATCACGTGCTGGAAATGTATGAAGCAGCCAAGAGCTGAACAGAAAGCCCCGGTTCGCCGGGGCTTTTTTATTAGCCGCATTGATCACGAAACAGTGAAAGAGTGGGCGAGCACGGTTACGCGATTATTCGCTACCTTGGGTTATCGCGCAGTTTAAATTTCCTGGAGAGAACTATGAGAAAGCTTGTACTCGCCATCTCAGCTCTGGCCTTCGGCTCGTCCATAGCCATGGCAGATCCGATCGAAGAACGCGAAGCTCTTATGAAGGCGAACGGCGCGGCAATGGGGGGGCTCAGCGCATTTGTGAAAGGCGAGAAGTCGTACGACGCTGCCGAAGTTCTGGCCCTGCTCACTAAGTTGAATGAGGATGCCGTCAAGCTTTCTTCGCCCGAGTTGTGGCCCGCCGGCAGCAACACGGGCGACTCCGAAGCGTCACCAAAAATCTGGGAAGATCCCGCTGGCTTTCAGGCCGCTCTGGAAAAGTTCAAGTTGGATACGGCCGCCGCCGTGGGGGCCGCGCCTGATGATGTGGATTCCCTCAAGGCGCAAGTCGGAGTCATAGGCCAGAATTGCGCCTCCTGCCATCAGGCGTTCCGCGTCAAGAAGGGCTGAAAACTGAGCGGGCGTCGGAAGCTTGCGGGTGCTGTGCTTGCAGCAGGCGCGATCGGAGCGGTAGCTTTCTGGGCGCTGTCCGCGCCGAGATTGCTGGACGAAGAGATCATAGCTTCCCTCGGTGAGGGAAGCGCCGACGATGGGGAGCGCATTTTCTGGGCCGGCGGCTGCGCTTCCTGTCACGCGCGTCCTGGCGCGGAGGGCGCGGCGAGACTTGAACTTGCCGGGGGGCTGGAGCTGGTGACGTCTTTCGGGACGTTCACGGCACCCAATATTTCTCAGGACGCGCGGGACGGGATAGGAAGCTGGTCAGCGGCGGATTTCGCCAACGCCATGATGCGCGGTGTC
The DNA here is from genome assembly GCA_019635775.1 of Rhizobiaceae bacterium. Taxonomy (GTDB): domain Bacteria; phylum Pseudomonadota; class Alphaproteobacteria; order Rhizobiales; family Rhizobiaceae; genus Mesorhizobium_K. The sequence continues at coordinate 57,354 of JAHBYU010000002.1, forward strand.
GCCCCCGATGGGAGCCATCTTTATCCATCATTTCCCTACACGTCCTACGCCCGGATGCGGCCCGCCGATATTGGCGATCTGTATGCATTCCTGAAAACACTGCCGGCGGTTTCGGGCGAAGCGCAAGAACACGATCTGGCTTTCCCTTTCAATATCAGGCGTGGGCTCGGCCTGTGGAAGCAGCTGTATCTCAGCGATCAGCCTGTGATAGCGTTGCCTCCGGATGCGCCGGACGACGTCGTTCTTGGGCGTCACCTTGTGGAAGGTCCCGGCCATTGCGGCGAATGCCATACGCCCCGCGGCTTCATCGGTGGTCCTGAAAACGACCGATGGCTATCGGGGGCGGTAGCGGCGGAAAAAGGCGAGGGGGTTGTGCCCAACATAACTCCGGGCGGTCGCGTCGTAGGCACATGGTCGGAGGCAGACATAGCCAACTATCTAGAAACGGGCTTTACGCCGGAATTCGACTCTGTTGGCGGCTCGATGGTGGATGTCCAGCAAAACATGGCACGCCTGCGACCCGAAGATCGCCAGGCGATTGCCGCCTATTTGAAGACCATTTCCCCCCACGCAGATGGATTTGCGGGAACGCCATCTTCGCAGGAATAGACTTTCCTTTTGCCAGCTAGACGACGTTTCCGTCCGCCTTCCCAACTGCCTTGAGCGCAAACGCGTAGACATATGCGATTTCCTCAAGCCGGGAAAACCGGCCGGATGCCCCCCCATGCCCAGAATCCATATGGATCTTGAAAAGCGCCGGATTCCCACTCGTGCTTCGCGTTCTTATCCGCGTCACCCACTTCGCGGGTTCCCAATAGGTGACTCTTGGATCAGTCAGCCCGGCTACCGCCAGGATCGGCGGATAGTCGAGGGCCGCCACATTGTCATATGGCGAATAGGCTGCGATCGTGCGGTAGTCTTTTTCCGACACTATTGGGTTTCCCCACTCAGGCCATTCCGGAGGTGTCAGGGGCAATGTGTCGTCCAGCATCGTCGTCAGCACGTCGACGAAGGGCACTTCCGCTATGATGCCTCCGAATGCCTCCGGGGCCATGTTCGCAATAGCGCCCATGAGCATGCCGCCTGCCGATCCGCCCTGCGCGACGATGAGATGGTGCGACGTGTAGCCGATCGAGACTAGATGCGAGGCCACGGCAATAAAGTCGTGAAACGTGTTTGTCTTCTTTTCCCGTTTGCCGTCCTCATACCAGGAGTAACCCTTGTCCTTGCCGCCGCGAACATGTGCGATGGCATAGACAAAGCCGCGGTCGACCAGCGACAAGATATTGGTGTTGAACGACGCAGGTATTGTCGTTCCGTAGGATCCGTAGCCATAAAGCAGCAGAGGAGAGGTGCCGTCGAGCGGTGCATCGCGCAGGTGTATAAGGGAGACCGGCACGTGTTCGCCGTCGTGCGAGGTCGCCATCAACCTTCGCGTTACATAGCGGTCGGGGTCGTGTCCGGACGGTACCTCCTGAGTCTTCAAGAGCGTCCGTTCCCTTGTGCGCATATTGTAGTCGAAAACTTCAGCCGGCGTGGTCATGGACGAGTATGAAAACCGCATCATTTCGGTGTCATATTCGTAGGAGCCCAGCAAGCCGAGTGAATAGGCCTCTTCATCAAAGGCGATGGAATGCTCCTCCCCGCTGTCACGGTCGCGGATCACGATAAGAGGCAATCCGTCCTTGCGTTCCAGGCGTACAAGAAATTCCTTGAAGGACAAAATCGCCAGTATGAGTCTGCCGGGTTCGTGCGGCACCAGTTCCTGCCAATTCACACGCGCAGGATCGGAGACCGGTGCGGTCATTATCTTGAAATCCTTGGCACCGTCGGCGTTTGTCAGGATGAAGAAAACATCGCCGCCTTCTTCCAGATCGTATTGCAGCCCGGCTTCGCGCGCTGCTACCAGCTTTGGCGTCGCCGTAGGATCGTCTGTCCGGAGCAATCTGAACTCCGAAGTCTCGTGATCGCTGATCGAGATTAGAATCCATTCGTTGCTGCGCGTACCCTCGACTCCCATGAAAAAGCCCGGGTCGTCTTCCTGATAGACCAGGACATCGTCTCCTGCATCGGTGCCGATGCTGTGAAACAGCAGCTTGGAGGGGCGGTGGTTCTCATCGACGCGCGCATACAGGAATCCGTCATGCCCAGCGCTCCATACCCCGCCGCCACTGCTGTCCGGCACCCGGTCTGGAAGGTCTTTCCCTTCTTCTATGTCGCGCACAAGTAGGGTGAAGAACTCGGAACCAGTGTCATCGTAGGACCACAGGACCCTTCGATGGTCGCTGGAATGATCGACGCCTCCTATGCGGAAGTATGCCTTGCCCTCCGCCTCCAGATCACCGTCTAGAATTATCTGTTGTGTGCCGCCGTCCCTAGGGTTCCGAAAGAACAGAGGTTGCTGCCCCCCGGTCCGGAACGATGAACCATATGCATATGGCCCGTCCTTCATGGGAACTGTTGAATCGTCTTCCTTGATGCGGCCCTTCATCTCCTCAAAGAGGCTTTTGCGAAGCGGGGCGAGATCAGCCAGGACCTGCTGCTGATAGTCATTCTCAGAGTCGAGATGCGACCTGATCGCAGGGTCCAGCGCGGCGGGATCCTTGAAGACATCCTGCCAATTGTCGGCACGAAGCCAAGCGAATTCATCGATACGTTCGATACCGTGTCGTGTATCTTTCAAGGGGTGCTGTTCGGTCTCGGGAGCCTTGATGTTGGGGAATCGGGACTTATCGGTCATTGCGCCTCACGCTGGACGATTCTTGAATGATGAATGAATACCTCGTCCAGAGTGGGTTCAAGGGTCGAGGGATACGTTCAGCTAATATCCGAATTGGGGAGAAAGACGATGTCCCGGATCATGAAAACGACAATCCTGCTCGCTCTTTTGAGCTGTGTTGCTGCCCTCCAGGCTAAAGCGAATACATTTGTTGCCTGGCAGGTAAGCGACGTCCCGTTTGGCGATACGCTGAACGTACGCAAATATCCATCCAGCAGTTCCCAGAAACAGTCGGGCTATCCAAACGGTACGGTCTTGCAAATGACGGGAAAGTGCACGGGAGGCGTGGACCTATTCGAAATTTCCGGACAATCTGAAGCGAAACAGCGGCAGGCCGTACGTTATCGATGGTGCCAGATATGGCATGATCCAGCCAAGGATGGCGACTTTGTTACCGGTTGGGTCTACGGGAAATATATAGCCCCGTACTGATATGTGGTGCCAGGGTTGGGAGCATATCTGACTATCGATCAAAAATTTTTCCGGCTTGGGAACAAAAATGCGAGAAGCCAGTTTTCGATCGGTTACAGAAATAGGCTTGCATAGATTCCACGTGTTAAGTGGCTCTTTTAAAGAAACCGCCCCTCAACATCAGTAAGGAATGGCTTCCTATGTAGAAAATTCCAATTCAAGTGCAATATTGTGCAGCTTCAATTGACGCCAAATTCCGTCCGTTTCATAAGAAAGTAACGCGAATCATAACGCGGGTTCAGAACAAAACACGTGTGACGCTCCAGCATGAATCCGGAGCGCGCTGAAAAAGTAGATAACGTTGGGGGTCTTAGAAATGAATGTCGTAGCCGCCGATCAGCCCGAAAACGCGGGTGAGACGCTGATTGAGCTAACTGCGGACGTGGTTGCTGCATATGTCAGCAACAATCCGGTGCCAGCCGGAGAACTGCCGAATTTGATCTCGGAGGTGCATGCGGCGCTGGGGAGAGTTGGTGGAGCGAAATCGTCCGTCATTGCCGAAAAGCAGAAGCCAGCTGTGAACCCGAAGCGATCAGTGCACGACGATTACATAATCTGCCTTGAGGATGGAAAGAAGTTCAAGTCGCTGAAACGGCATCTGATGACTCACTATGAGCTTACTCCCGACGCGTATCGGGAAAAGTGGGGGTTGGACCCAAGCTATCCGATGGTAGCCCCGAACTACGCCGCTGCCAGGTCTGAACTCGCAAGGAAGATGGGACTCGGACGAAAGCGGAAAAGATAAGAAGTCATGCTTTCGGTGGTCCAAGGAGAGCAGTGATGGACTGCTCTCTTGTTGGTCGAAATCTTATTTTCGCCATTCCCGAATAAGCCTCAGTCGGTTGAGCGCTTGTTTCAAAGCAATGTGCCGATTGAGGTCATAGCTCCAGTGCCGGCTGCTACCTCTTAGGCGCTCACGCTCAATCATTCTTTCTAGGCGAAGCTCGTAACGTGACCGCGTAATGGCATCGGCGCTCATCGCCTCTGACAAATCGAAACCACAGAGAATCTGAACCGCCGCCGTCTGACGCGCGTCGAAGTTTCTGGCTTGCCTGACTGAAAGGAACTGAAGGACTTCCTGATGAAGTTCATTCTGCATGGGAGCACGCTCTCATTTGTCGTTGGTTGACTATGCGTGGAGCGCGGCAGGCTGGCCTGACCCCATAGGGTGGTCCGGTTTCAATCTTAGTGCATGATGGGCATCTGGGCCATCGCCTGGGCAGATGAGGGTGCCGATCCGGGTGATTGTCCGGGCCAGACGATTGCCTCCGGTGCCGGCGGCTTGTAGCCGAGCGATGAGTGCGGCCGCTCGGTATTGTAGTAGCGTCGCCATGCCTCGATGATGACCTTTGCCTCGGCGAGGCTATAGAAGATCTCCCCGTTGAGCAGTTCATCGCGCAGCTTGGAGTTGAAGCTCTCGCAATAGCCGTTCTCCCATGGGCTGCCCGGCTCGATGAACGCGGTCTTTGCCCCTACTGCGGCGATCCACTCCCGTACGGCCTTGGCGATGAACTCCGGACCGTTGTCGGAACGAACATGGCCGGGCACACCGCGCAGGATAAACAGGTCCGACAGGGCGTCGATGACATCAGTCGAGTTGAGCTTGCGATCGATGCGGATCGCCAGGCACTCCCGGGTGAACTCGTCGATGATGTTGAGCATGCGGAACTTCCTGCCATTATGGGTCCGGCCTTCGACAAAGTCATAGGACCAGACATGGTTGGGATGCTCCGGCCGAAGCCGGATGCACGATCCGTCCTTCAGCCAGAGCCGTCCTCTCTTCGGTTGCTTCTGGGGAACCTTCAGCCCCTCCCGCCGCCAGATGCGCTCGACGCGTTTGGCGTTCACCGTCCAGCCCTCGGACCGCAGCATCGCTGTGATCCGGCGGTAGCCATAGCGCCCGTAGCGTGATGCAAGCCGAATGATATCGGCGGTCAACGCATCCTCATCTGCTCGGCAGTGCGGCTTCTTTCGCTGGGTCGAACGATGCTGGCCGAGGACCTTGCAGGCAAACCGCTCCGAGACGGAGAACTTCGCCACGACATGGTCGACGCAGCGACGGCGACGGGCGGGGCTCAATAGTTTCCCGAGGCAGCCTCTTTCAGGATCAGCTTCTCGAGCGTGAGGTCCGACACAGCCTTGCGCAGCCGGTCATTCTCTTTCTCGAGTTCTTTCAGCCGCTTCACCTGATCGCCCTTCAGGCCGCCGAACTCCTTGCGCCAGCGATAATACGTGAACTGCGTCACGCCGATCGTGCGAACCGCCTCGCCAACCGATCTTCCTTGCGACAGCAGAACATCGACCTGGCGCAGCTTCGCGACGATCTCTTCGGGCTTATGCTTCTTCTGGGGCATTCCAACGTCCTCTCCAATGGCTCAATAGCCTACTTCAGGGAGGACCACTTTTCAGGGGGCAGACCACATGCCACTTGGTTGAGGATTTGCGCGACGATGAGGATTTCGATCGCATCATCATCATGACAGAGCGTGTTGCCGCTGCAGCATTCAACAACCGGATCAATCTCTAAAATGATCGAGCGGCAGAAGCGCAAGCTGCGCGTCGTGCGTTTTCTTTCTCATGCGCCGGCCCAACCAGTCAGGGCGGCGGCAAAGGACAAAGTCATACTGGATGCAGGAGACGGTGGCGCAATCTCGGTCGACAGTGCGTTGTTGAGCGAGATGATTCAGGACGGGCTGGTGAAAGTTGAACGACGCAATGTCTTGACGGCTTCGACATCTGGGGAGAGCCAGATTGTAGATGTGGCAATCGTTGAGGTCGACGAGAGAAAAGTGTCGGTTGCAGTCAACCTGGCGGAGTCGCCGCTTGCTCTGTTGATGCGGCGCAAGGGCAAGAGCGGGCAAGCGTTTTTGAGTGAAGCTGAGTTTCAGGCTGGCGAGAGATTGCGGGCAGATTACACGCAAGCGCAGATCATGCCGAGATTGGGTGCAAACTGGGAAGCAAGCGTGTCGTCAAGAAGGCGCGGCGGGGGTATTGCGGACCTGACCGACGCTGCCCTGGGGGCACGCATGCGTGTCGAACGAGCATGCCAGGCCGTCGGACCGGAACTCTCAGGCTTGCTGATCGACGTCTGCTGTTTTCTTAAGGGCATGGAGGCGGTGGAAATGGAGCGCCAGTGGCCCGCGCGGTCGGCAAAGGTCTTGCTCAAGACTGCGCTTGGCATACTGAGCCGACACTATGCGCCGGGCCAATCACCCAGCCAACGGAAAGTGGTCCATTGGGGGGCGACGGATTACCGACCGTCGATAGCGGAACAGGCGTAGCGGGCCTCAGGCTGTCTGCTTGAGCGCCAACTCGGCATCGCGCTTGATTCGTTTGACCATCGACCGCAATCCGTTGGCTCGTTGCGGAGAGAGATGTTCGTCCAGACCAAGTTCCTTGAGTAGGACGTCCGCATCCTTTGCCATGATTTCGCTCGCCCTTTGGCCGGAGAAAAGAGCGAGGATAACCGCAACAAGTCCCCGCACGATATGCGCGTCGGAATCGCCCTGGAATTCAAGAATGGGGTCGGGGCCGTTACCGATCCTCGTTGTAAGCCAGACCCGGCTTACGCAACCCGGCACCTTGAACGCGTCGACACGTGCCTCATCGGGAAATGGAGGCAGCGCCGCCCCGAGGTCGATTATGTAGCGATAGCGATCCTCCCACTCGTCGAGGAGCGAGAAGTCGTCGCGAATTTCCTGGATAGACGTCATAGGCCGGATATAGGGGCAGGCATCGCCCAGGTCACGCGAAAACAGCTTATGGCGTCGAGGGGGACACGCTTCCCGTTGATGCGCCATCAGTATGGCTGAGGGCAGCTGCGCCTTCTTCCGCGAGCAAGGGGCCTATCGTGTCAACTGCCTGTTCCGGTGCTTTCCCGTCTTCGTCGAGCATCTCGTATACGATGCGTGCGCCTTCCCGTGCGCGGCTGCCTATGGTCTGCATGGCAGCCTTTCCCACCTCGCAGACTTCAGGCTTTCGTTCGCAGATGCCGGTGAAGTCGTCGACCGCTTCCTTTGCCGCAAAAAAGGCTTGGATAGGATTGACGCTCGGCGCGCTCTCGCTCGCTGGCCCCAGGGGCAGTACCAGCAGCACCAGCGAGAACCAGAATGTCATTCGGATGAGGAAACCCAAGTTCGCCCCCTTTGGTGAATGAGGCTATTCTGATGGGATTGTGTCAAGGCCGGGCTACAAAACAATATAAAATTCGAACGATTCCGACTTTAAGATAGTTGGACTTAAAGGTCCCTCAAAAGAAATATAGATGTCTCACTCGGCGGTGACACTTCGGTAAGCCTCCAAGCCCTTGTAAAAACTACAAGAAAAATGGTCTTGGCTTGCCCGCCGAGAGAATCCGGACGCAAGGTTTCGTTTACCATGGTGTCAATCGCTGAGAACAACCGGGCAGGCTCCGGGCAAGAGGCAGCGTCCGTGAGACCTGTTTTATTCATTCCTTAAAGCCTCGGATGCGAAGCTGCAGACCAACAAAGGGTGACCTGCCAAAGCAGGCGAATATGGGTACGTTGCGTTGCGTTTATCTGGGACCAGAACCGGCGATTTGCTTGATGCCGTCGCCGACCGCTGCGAGCGTTTAGTGAACGCTTCGGTCGTGGTTCCTTCCGATCGTCACGTGCAACGACGACTGATCGGCCTTGCCCTCGCCTCACCATTCCTGATTTGCCCTGCCTTGGCCATTCTACTATCGCCGATGGTCGGAGTGTCCGGAGCTCTCGTTGCCGTTGTAGCCGTCTTCGGAATGGTATTTTTGGCGGCCGCCTCCGTCTCATTCACCGGCCGTCCTGTTATCGGCTCCGCCGGAATGTTTATAGCTGGCGTCCCTTCACTGGCAGCCATCATCTTGGCCTCCGGCGGTCTGAACTCGCCAACCGCGCTCGTGATCCTGGCACCGACGATTGAGGCGTGCTGGGCAGGACGATCATCCAAAGCGTTGACCTTTGGCATTGTGGCCTCTGTCGTGACGCTGTCTTTGGTTGCTCTACTGGGCATGCAACCGGCATTCGATACAATTGTTCCTTCCGCTGCGAACTGGCTTCTGCCGCTCGCCTACGTCGCAGTCCTGGTGCCGCGCGTGCCGGCATGGTCTGGGGGGCGCGCCGACGTTCCCGGATCACGTCGCCCGCTTGAAGACATTATCGATGCGGTGGTCATGCGCACGGACCTTGCAGGAGACATTACCGATGTTTCCTCGCAGGCCCACGATATACTCGGCCTCGCGCCGGAACTCCTGCTGTCCAATGGTTTGTTTGACCGCTTGCACGTTGCAGATCGCGTTATCTACCTTTGCGCATTGTCGGACTTGAAGCAGGAAGCGGGCGTCCGCCGAATAGAGGTGCGGGCGAGGGCGCCCGGCGCCACGGGGAGTTCTGCCGGGGACTACCGCCCGTTCATTCTGGAGATGACGCGGGCTGCAACCGAAGACAAGGCGATCACCCTGCTCCTGAGAACTGGCGACTCTGGCATCCCATCGAATATTCACCAGCCGGTCCCTGGGGAAAGCACTGAGAAGGCTGATCTGGCAGCCAAGAGGATGCTCGCGGCGGTCAGCCATGAATTGCGTACGCCGCTGAACTCGATAATCGGATTTTCCGATCTGTTGCTGCACGACATGGCAGGCAGCTTCTCCGACGCGAGACAAAAGAAATATATCTCTCTCGTAAACGAAGCGGGCAATCACCTGCTTTCCGTCGTCAACTCCATGCTGGACATTTCTCGGCTTGATGCAGGCGGCTATTCGGTCGATCCGGAGTCATTTCGCCTCGAGGAACCGGTCGAAACGTGCCGGTCGATGCTGTCGCGACAGCTTGAAGAGAAGAAACTCGAATTTCAGGTCGATATCAGCCCTTCCATCGGACTGGTGCGAGCCGACAAGCGGGCGATCAAACAGATACTGATCAACCTGATGTCGAACGCGATTAAGTTCACGCCGAAGGGTGGCAAGGTTGCCATTGGCGCCAAGCGCCTTGGTGCAAGCCTTCATTTCTGGGTCGCGGACACCGGTGTAGGGATTTCTGAGGAAGACCTGGCCCGCATAGGAGAACCCTTCTGCCAGGTTCGCAACGACTATACCCGCAACGCCGAGGGGGCCGGGCTTGGGCTTTCGCTCGTTAAGGGACTGGTGGCTCTTCACAAAGGCACGATGTCCATAGAAAGCGAGTTCGGCCATGGCACGACGGTCAACATCTGTCTCACGGAAGACGCCTCCATATTTGAGGTTGCCGCAGATTTGGCTGAAATTCCCCCGAGTATGACGAAAAGACCTGAAGAGGCCTGTGATGGTCCGTTCCGCAAAAGCGCTTGACGAGGCCGAACCCTGGACGTTCGGCGATGCCCTGGCAGCACTGCTGGGCGTGATCGCACGCAATCCGGTACTGGTCGGCGGAACAACTGCTTTCGTCGTGGCGCTTAGTTTCGTGTCGGCGAATGCACTCTGGTACCAACCACATGCCCATACCGGGGCATTTTTTGCGACCAGGGCCCTTCAGCAATCGGACGGTCCTGCGCCGATTGAAGAAACGACGATCCTGATAGAACGACCGCAACCGGAGACGACGGCAGAACCTCAGGTCCAACCGGGTGATCCTACCGTGAAGGAAGTCCAGCGGACCCTCAGTCGGCTGAATTTTTACGACGGCGAGGTGGACGGACTTTTCGGGCCAAATACACGCTCGGCGATCGAAGCTTACCAGAGCAAGATGGGTCTGGCCGTGACCGGCGCTGTCGACGGTTCTCTTCTCGATCACCTGGGCACGGGGTCGGTCGCACCTGCAGCCGTTCCATTGCCTTCATCGCGCGAAACGGCGGCACCGATCGAGGTTTCGTCAAGGCTGCCGGCACGAGACGAGCGTGTGGCCGCTGTCCAGACGGGTCTGAGGGAGTTTGGCAACGAGATGATCGAGGTGGACGGGTTGATGGGATCCAAAACTCGCGCCGCGATCCTTGAGTTCCAGTCCTTGTTCGGTTTGCCCGAAACCGGCTTGGCTGACGAAGCGGTCCAAGCCAAGATGAAGGAAATCGGGCTGATCCGGTAGTAATCGCCGCGCTGGCTTTCTGCCAGCCGTGCCGCTAAGCAACTCGCATGAGGCTAACAAGCGATTTCTGGGTTTCGGCACTGGTAAAGCGTGTGTTTTCGGGTGGCGGTTTTGCGGCGATTGTCCGTCGCGGCGCGACCGAGGCCGGAGCGGTCTTCGTCATCACGAGGTCGCGAATGGGCGACGTGGTTCTTTACGGCCCGGCTCCTCAGACGAGTTACGATTCCGCCAAGCCCGATGAGCGCCAATTCGTCAGACATCAGCTTGCGGATGAAGGCGCTCTTGAGTCCTATCTTGAAAAAGAGCGGCGTTTCGATTCCGATATATGGGTGGTCGAGATAGAGCCAGGTCGCGAGCCGGTCGAGTCCCTGTTGGTGACTGTCGCGGGTTGAAAGTCAGCTGGCCGCGCGAGCTGCTGACGACTGCGGAATTTGCTGCTCCTGTCCCGTGTTGCGCCAACGCTCTATTCGTTCCAGCGCCTCGTCACGGCTCACTGCCGCATACCGCAACAGGAAGAGGCGGATCGCCTGCAGATCGCCGAACAGAGAAGGATAGATCGCAGCCGTCACGAGGAATGCCTTCTCGTCGCTTACGTCCAGGGTGCGCAGGGCATCGATCAGCCATTCGTAAGACGGATCGTCGCCAATCTCGCGCACCGAAGCGAAATCCTTGTCGAGCGCGTCGGCCAAGGCCGTGTGAAAAAACGCGATGTAGCCGCTAAGCGCTGAATCCCGCAGTCGTGCGTAGTGAGAACGATCTGAACTACCGGGCATCGAGGTTGACGAAGAAGCAGGCACCATCATCGCTCGCAATCGACGGCGAGCGGATTCTTCAGCCTGACCCGCTGGGCGTTCTTCTGGCCGCTGCGTGGGATGGGCGGTTCCTGTCGAGACGGCAACAACCTTCGGCCGACTCGCCAACGAAGCGACGTTGGCACGCGAACCTTCCACCTTTCGCGCTATCGCGGCAATCAGTTTGCCGATCACTGGATTGAGGCCCGGTCGACGGGCGATAGCACGCGCATGCTCGTAGCCATGCCGACTGATCAGCGCGATGAGATCGATGTCGGTGAGCGCTACGGAACGGATAAGCAGGGGCGCGGCGACGTCGACGGTTTCTTCCACCAACCGCCTTATCAGAACGACGGGAGCATGGGTGCATTCGGACAAGGCCGCAGCCACATAGCGTTTCGACTCTATGGAAACCTGATCAAACAGGGGTAGCGCCAGATCCTCCAGCTGTGAAATTTCGCGTCGCGACGGGCGAGGCAACGAGCAGAAAGCGGAGACTGCGGCGCGAAACAGCCTATCGGACTTGCTGGCTTCGCCTTTCAGGGTGATCTGTAGGAAATCTGAAGAAAACACGCTTGAACGCCTGACAACTTTGTACGCCAAAAACTCGAAACCGATTTATCCGCCTCAAAATAGACGTGATCCATTAAAGTCCTGTTAACCGTCTGCTGGCCTTATACATACGGAGGCGTGGCGTGGTTGCTCCGGTCAGTCCGAGAGGGAATCGCAGTTATGGGCAGCGTACTGTCATTTTCGCCGCGAGATGCGGCCAGCACTCAGAAACCGCCGCCGGCTTCCGGCTCCAGCGCGACCATCGTCATCTTTCCTGGCGTTCGCTACGAACGGCCTGAGCAGCGGGGACGTAAAGCTGTGGTCAACAGCGCGCAACCGGACAAGCCCAAGCACTAGGCAAAGGATGCCGACATTGGATGTCGGTATTCTGGATTCTGAGTTCTGGCCTTCACCTAGGCTTCCTTGGTGCAGCCCATCTTCTCAAGGAACTCTGATGCCGCCTCCTTCCAGGTAGGATCTGGCACGAAGCTGCGTACCATCATGATGCCTTCACCGATCTGGACCTGAACGAAAATGGAGCGCTGGTAGGATTCCGGCATCGCCTTTCGCACTTCGATCATCTGCGAAGGTGTCAGAACGACAAAATCCAGTGCGCCGCGTTCCGTCGCACGGTCGTTGAACGAATAGACATTCTGGCCCGAGCGGTTGAAGATCGAGACCGACCAGAAAGGTACGTTTCCCGTGGCCTTTATGTGAACAGGTCCGTCATCAAGATCGAAACGGCAGGCCGAGGCGCTGAAGAGCGGATCCTCAAGCCGGACAAGCGGAGCGACGCCGTTGCCCTCGTCGACACGCACTGCTTTGTAGAGGTCCGCGGTTTCCGCGAGACTGCCCCATGCATCACGTTCCGAGAACTGAGGCAGCAGCAGAAGCACGACGATGTGGACTATTCCCGCGCCGACAAGGCCAACCAGCAATGCATAGAGGAGTTTATGCATCGCAGCCCGTCTTGGTAATCGTTGGAAGCACGATGTCGGCGGCGCCTGTGCCCGAGGCGATCGGGGTATCGAAGAATGTGAGCAGGAATCTCATGGGACCGCTTCCGGAAAGCGCGAGCCAGTTACCGGGAGCGGGGTGTCTGCCGGCGGAAATGAGATTGGCGTTTTCTGTGAAGCGGAGGAACTGGTACGAGTGGATTGCGCCGAGGCGTTGCTCTCCACCCGGAACGACTTTTCCGGAGGGATCGGCGGCGTAGAGTGTCCAGAACCGTGCAGGTGGGAATGGTCCTTGTATCTCGTAGGAGCACTGCCGCAGAAGCACCTCGCCATTGGCATCACGCTCGGCAGTAAAGGTAAGACCTTCCGCGCGGCCCAGAGCCAGGATCCCTTCACGTGCAACGCGCGCTTTCGAGTACGGATCTGCGTCGGCTGTTCCGAGAGACGGGAACGCTGTCCACTGGCCTATCCGGACTGCCCCCATGCCTTCATTCGCTTTCAGAGCGTACCATACGCTTGCGCCGCCTCCGACAATGGAGATCGAAAGAACGACAAGGGTCAGGATGACTGTTTTCAGCATCACGCACGAATGAACTCAGGCGGCACTCGATAGCCTTGGTCGTTTGGAATGGCAACTCGGCGGGGTCGCCAGAATTCTTTCAAAGCGCTGAAAGGGTCTCAGGTTCGGCTGGAGCCTCGATCGCGGCCTGGTTGTGAAAAATCTCCGCGATCGTGCGCAGGGTGCGCGTCGTCGCACCGGAGAGCACGGGTCGACGCTCGATGTCGCTGTAATCGGATTCTTCGTTCTTCTTTTTCTTCTCCGCCTTGGCCACGACCTGCTCGTCAACGAACGGTTTCTCAAGGCCGGGTATTGGCTTCAGGTCGACGTTTTCATGGGCATAAGACATCAGGCGATGCCACACCATCGCCGGGAGGGAGCCGCCGGTCATGTTGCGCGTGGTGGTGAAATCGTCGTTGCCGAGCCAGACGGCCGCGAGATAGTTGCCGGTGAAGCCGATGTACCACGCGTCGCGATAGGACTGCGTGGTGCCCGTCTTGCCGGCCGAGCGGATGGTGGGAAGCGCCGCGCGCCGCGCCGTTCCGCGCTCGGGCACCTCGACCATCATCGTGTTCATGTACTTGACCGATAGCGGCGACAGCACCCGTTTGGGCCTGGGCCCATCCCTTTCCCAGTCGTAGAGCACCTCGCCCGACCGGGCGGTGATCTGGGTGATGCCGTGGCGCAGTCCGGCATAGCCGTCGTTCTGGAACACGCTGTAGCCAGTCGCCTGATCCATGACAGTCATGCCCGACGTGCCGAGCACCATCGTCTTGTGCAGCAGCACCGGCGATTCGACGCCCATCGCAACGGCCAGGTCGCGGATCGGCTCCGTGCCTATGTGCTCCTTGGCCAGCCGCACCGGCACGGTGTTGATCGACTTGACCAGCGCATCGGTCAGGTTCATGCCGCCGCCATAGCTGCGCGCGTAGTTCTTGGGCGCCCACCCGCCCCAGTTGATCGGGCCGTCCGAAACGATGGATTCGGGCGTGAACTCGCCGCTCTCCATTGCCGCCGCATAGACGTAGGGCTTGAAGGAAGAACCGGTCTGCCGAAGCGCCCGCGTGGCGCGGTTGAACTGCGAGGCGCCGTAGTCGCGACCGCCGACGATGGCGCGCACCGCGCCGCCGGTCTCCATCACCACCATCGCGCCTTCGGAGACGCCGTATTCCTTGCCGTGCTGGCGAAGGTTGTATTCGACGGCCTCATCAGCCGCGCGCTGCAGGTTCATGTCGATTGTGGTGCGTGCGACCATCGAGCGGACGCCGCTGCGCAAGGTCAGACGCTTCACCTCCTCGAAGGCCCAGTCGAGGAAATAGTCCGGCGCATCCCGACGGTCCCGGTCGACGACGCCGGCCGGATGCAGGCGCGCCTGCAACACCTGTCCGTCGGTCATGAACCCGCCCTGGACGAGGTTGGTCAGCACGACGTTGGCGCGGGCACGGGCCGCCGGCAGGTTGACGTGGGGGGCGTATTTCGCCGGCGCCTTGAACAGGCCGGCAAGCATGGCCGCCTCGGCCAGATTTAGGTCCTTGACCGATTTGTTGAAATAGAAATCGGCCGCCGCCGTGATGCCGAACGTGCCGCCACCCATGTAGGCCCGGTCGAGGTAGAGCTGTAGGATCTCCTTCTTGGAGAGATTCATTTCCAGCCAGACGGCGAGGAACGCTTCCTTGACCTTGCGCTCGAAGGTGCGCTCGTTGGAGAGGAAAAGGTTCTTGGCGAGCTGCTGCGTCAGGCTGGAGCCGCCCTGCACGACCGAATTCGAGCGGAAGTTCTCCGACATGGCGCGGGCCAGGCCGATGAAATCGATCCCGTAGTGCTCGAAGAAGCGACGGTCCTCGGTGGCCAGAACCGCCTTTATGACGTGATCCGGCATCTCGTCGACGGGGATCGATTCGCGCTGGATGATGCCGCGCTGCCCGATCTCGTTGCCCTGACGGTCGAGGAAGGTGACCGCAAAGTCGTCCTGTGCACGCCAGTTTCCTTCCGTCTCCTCGAAGGCCGGCATGGCGAGCGCCAGCATGACGACCGAGCCGGCTGCGCCCAGGGTGAAGCCTTCGCCGGCAAGCTCGAAGAACCAGCGCTTCCAGCCGGTGAACCGGAAGCGGCGGAAGAAGATGGTGAGGTTTTCCCAGATTTCGCTGGCCTTGAAGCCAGCCTCATAGAGCGTCGAATCGATCCACGAATCGATCGCCATGAGGCGGGTGGCTTTGGGGGCTCTGGATTTGCGCGGCGGTACCGGGCGGTTCATAGGGATGTCCAGCGTGACTTGCAGTTCATGGCCGGCGGCCAACAGGCGCGTCAGGCTTCAGCAAGCATTTATGCAACGGTCTTGGCCGATTTTTGACGTATGGACAAGGGGCATGACGGCCGCTGACGGAATGGTGACCCGATTCTTTGGATTTATGGCTTTTCGGGCACGGTCCCGCAATGGCCGGTGGTGACTCGCTGTGGTGTTTTTCCGGTATTTGCACCGGGGCGACAGCTATGATTGGCTGACGTACCGGTTTGCGCGGCAAACGGACGGAGGGAAGTCGCCGATGCCGAAAAGGTTCAGCAGGATTCTTGGAGCCGGTCTGCTCCTCGGCGCATTGGCCTTAACCCATCCGGCACAAAGCCAAACGCCTACGTCTGAAGAAGCGCGGGCCATTGCAAAGGAAGCCTACATATGGGGCTTCCCGCTGGTTGACAGCTATCGCATCCAGTATTCGTATTTTGTCGAGGAGAGGGGTTCGGAATTCAAGGCACCCTGGAACACGATCTACAACAACGCGCGCGTATACACGCCTGAAGACAAGGCGATACAGACGCCGAATTCAGATACGCCATATTCGTACGTTGGCGCGGACCTTCGCTCCGAGCCATTGGTACTTACGGTTCCTGCCGTAGAGGAGGGCCGTTATTATTCGTTGCAGTTCATCGATATGTATACATTCAACTTCGCTTATGTAGGCAGCCGCGCGACAGGCAACGAGGCCGGCAGCTTTTTGCTGGCCGGGCCAGGTTGGAACGGCGAGACACCCGCAGGTATCAAGAAAGTCATTCGATCCGAGACCGAATTCAGTTTTATCCTCTACCGGACCCAGCTTTTCAGCCCGGATGACATTGATGCGGTCGAGAAAATCCAGGCCGGCTACACGGTGGAGCCACTCTCGGCGTTTCTCGGCGGGGCTGCGCGACCAGTGGCACCCGCCATCGATTTTCTGAAACCGATAGGGGTGGAAGAGGAGAGGACCTCGGTCGCCTTCTTCGATCAGCTAAACTTCATCCTGCAGTTCTGCCCCCCAAATCCGGCCGAAACCGCGCTGAGGGAACGCTTCGCAAGGATCGGCATCGAACCGGGAAAGGCATTTGATGCGGCAGCGCTGTCGCCGGAGATGCGCAAGGCGATCGAGGACGGGATGGCGGATGCCTGGGCGGAATTCGAGAACTACAAGAAGAACGAGATCGACACCGGGAAAGTTTCCAGTGCCGATGGTTTCGGCACAAGAGCATTCCTGGACGGTCGCTATCTCGATCGCATGGCCAGCGCCGTGCTCGGAATCTACGGCAACTCAAAGGAGGAGGCCCTGTACCCGGCCTATTTCGTCGATGCCAGCGGCAAGCCGCCTTCCGGATCTGATCGCTACACAATCAGCTTCCCGCCCGGCAAGCTGCCGCCAGTAAACGCCTTCTGGTCGCTGACGCTTTACGAGCTTCCCGACAGCCTGCTCTATGCAAATCAGATCGATCGCTACCTGATCAATTCGCCCATGCTGTCCAGCCTCAAACAGGATGCTGACGGTGGCTATACCCTCTACGTGCAGCACGATTCGCCCGGCCCGAACGACGAATCGAACTGGCTACCCGCCCCTGCGGGACCGTTTTTCATGGTGATGCGGCTCTACTGGCCAAAACAGGAGGCCCTTGACCGAACCTGGAAGGCTCCACCGCTGCAGCCGGCAAACTGAAGGAGGCCGAATTGAAACGGAACCTATGCATCGCGGCGCTCGGTGTCGCCACGTTTGTCGCACTGCCTGTCGCGGCAGCGGAAGACAAGACAATTCCGGTCAGTGTCGAGAACTTTGCCCGGGCGGAATCGGACCTCTATTTCAGCAACGTGGTGAACGAGGGCGGCTTCGGGCAATTCACGCACCGTCGCGAACCGGCCGACATCGACAATCAGACAGTCATCCGGCTCAATCGCGACACCCTCTATTCATCCGCGATATTCGACCTGGAGGCCGGGCCGGTCACCATAACCATGCCTGATGCCGGCGACCGCTTCATGTCGCTGATGATCCTGAACGAAGATCACTATGTGCCCATGGTTCATTACGGCGCCGGGCCGGTGACGCTCGACAAGGAAACGGTTGGGACCCGATATGTCGTCGCCGCTGTCCGTACAGTGGTCAATCCATCGGACGAGGAAGACCTAAAGGCCGTCCATGCGCTTCAGGATGCGATCAAGGTCGAGCAGGCAAGCCGCGGCAGTTTCGAAATTCCTAACTGGGATCAGGCCAGCCAGAAAAAGGTACGCGATGCGCTGCTTGTCCTCCAGTCGACGCTTCCCGATTTCAAGAATGCCTTCGGTTCCAGGGACGAAGTCGATCCGATCCGGCATCTGCTTGGTACGGCCGCGGGATGGGGCGGCAACCCGGACAAGGACGCCTTCTATCTGAACGTCACTCCCGAAGGGAACGACGGAACCGCTGTATACAAGCTACAGGTGGGGGATGTGCCAGTGGACGGGTTCTGGTCGGTGAGCTTGTACAATGGAGACGGCTACTTCGAGAAGAACCCCTATGACGCCTATTCGGTCAACAACATCACCGCCGTCAAGAACGACGCCGGGGCGATCGATATCCAGTTTGGCGGTTGTGATGGAAAGGTACCCAACTGCCTTCCGATCATGAAAGGCTGGAACTACACCGTTCGCCTCTACCGGCCAAACATGGAGATTCTGGACGGCTCCTGGACTTTCCCGCAGCCGCAGCCTGCTTCATAGGACGACTATCCGACTGTCATCAGGCGGGGGATTTCGGGGACCGCATCCTGCCTTTTCTCGTTCAGCCGGGCTCACGCAGCGTCACCGACAGAAGAGTTTCGCAGCCGCCACTTGACAGATAGAGTTTGGATTTCATGTATCATTCCGATTTCCTCTGACGAGAGCCGTACCGTACGCCTATGTCGCCCACACCTGCCGGCACACCGGTTCCCCGCATTCTCGCGAGCGCCGGTGGCGACATGGGCGAACGCCTGCGTTCGCTTGACTGGTCCACAACGAGTTTCGGAACACCCGACAAATGGCCGTCGGCCCTGAGACTGGCTCTGGGCCTTTGCCTTAACACAAGCATCCCGACTGCGATCTACTGGGGACCGGACCTGGCGCTGCTCTACAATGATGCCTGGGCACCCATCGCAGGAGAAAAACATCCCTGGGCCCTCGGTCGAAAGGCGAGCGAAGTCTGGGCCGACATCTGGGAGATCATCGAGCCGCAACTGACCCAAGTGATGGAGACTGGCGAGGGTTTTTCGGTAGCCGACCAAATGCTGCCCATGAGAAGGGGAGGCAGGGTACAGCGAACGCATTGGGACTATTCGTTTTCTCCGATCTTCGACGAAAGCGGGGAGAAGGTTCTCGGCATTTTCAATCAGGGGAACGAGACAACTGCCAGGATAACCGCGGAACGCGCCCTGCGCGCAAGCGAGCAGCGCCTGGAATATGCGCTCGGTGCAGCAAACACTGTAGGCACCTGGGACTGGGACGTTCCTGAAAACAGGGTCACCGCGGACGTCCGGTTCGCTCAGCTCTACGGCGTCAATCAAGACCTCGCCTCCAAGGGCGCCCCGATCGAAGAGTTCTTCAAGAATATTCACCCGGAGGACGTGGCAAGCGCCGAGGCTGCAATCGCGCAATCGATGGAAACCGGCGAGACATTCTCATCCGAATACCGACTGATCCAGCCCGACGGTTCAATCCGATGGGTCGCGGCACACGGGCGTCCGACGCTGGCGCCGGACGGCACATGCCTGAGATTTCCAGGCGTGAGTTTCGATATCACGGAACTGAAGCGGTCGGAGGCTCTGCTCAGGGAGAGCGAAGCGCGCTTCCGTGCGATTACAAACTCAATCGACCAGATGATCTGGTCCACGCGGCCGGATGGCTTCCACGACTACTACAACCAGCGTTGGTATGATTTTACCGGCGTCCCGGAAGGATCGACGGACGGCGAAGAGTGGAACGGCGTGTTCCACCCTGACGACCAGGAAAGGGCATGGGCGGTCTGGAGGCACTGTCTGGCCACAGGCGAGCCGTACCATATCGAATATCGCCTGCGGCATCGATCCGGCACATATCGCTGGGTGTTGGGACGTGCGCAAGCCGTTCGCGATGAAAGTGGCGAGATCACGCGGTGGTTCGGCACATGCACGGATATCCAGGAAATCGTGGACGCCCGCGAAGTGCTGGCGCAGTCGCGCGAAAAGCTGGAGCAGGCCGTTCGCGATCGAACCGAGGAACTGATGCAAGCCGAAGAGCAGTTGCGCCAGGTCCAGAAGATGGAGGCGATCGGTCAGCTAACGGGTGGCATTGCGCACGACTTCAACAACATGCTGGCCGTCATCATCGGTGGCCTGAACCTGATGGAGCGCCGCCTGGCGCGCGGCGAAACCGATATATCCCGTTATATAGAAGGTGCCAAAGACGGCGCATTGCGCGCTTCCGCGTTGACGCAGCGCCTGCTGGCCTTCTCGCGCCGGCAACCGCTCGAGCCGAAGGTGATCGAGCCGAACCGCCTGATCGCGGGGATGACGGAGCTTCTGGTGCGTACGCTCGGCGAGCATATCGAGGTTGAAACCGTTCTAGCCGCTGGATCGTGGGCCGTGAATGTGGATGTCAGCCAGCTCGAAAACGTCATCCTCAACCTTGCGGTGAACGCCAGGGATGCGATGCCGGGCGGCGGCAAGCTGACCATCGAAACCGCGAACGCCCACCTTGCCGACGAATATGCCAAGGATCACGACCTGCCGCCGGGCCAGTATTCGCAAATCGCCGTTTCCGACACGGGCTCGGGAATGAGCCCGGACGTGATCGCCAAGGCGTTCGATCCGTTCTTCACCACCAAGGACGTCGGAAAAGGGTCAGGACTGGGACTGAGCCAGGTTTTCGGTTTCGTCCGGCAATCAGGTGGTCACGTCAAGATCTACTCCGAGGTCGGCCACGGGACGACGGTAAAAGTCTATCTGCCGCGATACTACGGCAAGGCGCAGGCCGATCAGGCGCAGGCGCCGGGCGGATTGGAAAAAGGCAGCGAACTCGAGACCATCCTGGTGGTGGAGGATGATGAGCGCGTGAGGGCCTTCTCCACCGAGTCGCTGCGGGAACTCGGGTATCGGGTCCTGGAGGCAAGCAGCGGCGCTGCCGCGCTCGAAATGCTGGAGGGCGGGGAAGCGGCTTTGCTCTTCACGGATGTCGTCATGCCCGGAATGTCTGGCCCGGAACTCGCGAAACAGGCGCTGGAGAAGATACCAACTCTCAAGGTACTCTTCACCACGGGCTATACGCAAAACGCGATCGTGCACAACGGCGTTCTCGATGCCGGCACGCAGTTGCTGCAGAAGCCGTTCAGCATCGAGCAGCTTGCCGCCAAGGTGCGCAGCGTCCTGGATAGCTGACGGTGGACTGCTCCCCGGCGGAATGCCGCTGGTTACGTCACCATCTGGCGACGTGTCGTGCGGCAAGCGCGCCCGCAGCCGCGAGCATTAAGATTGCCAGCGGATACCAGGTGGCGACAAAGAGCGGCGAATCGTCCGTGCAGTGCGCCGCGTAGAAAGTCGCGGCCAGACCGCCGGCGACGATGCCTGCGACAGCGCCGGCCAACATCACCCGGTCGGGCGCGCCGTGGCGCAGCGCCAGCAGGAAGGCTGCCAGCGGGCCGAGGCCGATCAGCGGAATGAAGGTGAGGCACAGCAACGCGTTCTTGCCGACGAGCCGCGCGCCGAGCTGGTCGGCGGGAACCGACAGAAGCTCGATCAGGATCGCAAGCGCCAACAGGGCAGGGGCGAGTACGAGGGCCGCCAGCCGCCGGGCGGACGCGCCCGGCCGCGCAAGGTCGGCGAGCGCCCAGAAGGCGGTGACGAAGAGTGCCGCCGTGACCAGGAACTTGTACAGGAAGCGCCATGTCTCCGCGGCGGTGGCGATGTCGGCACGCGGGCCGATGACCGCCGCGAATACCGCGGCTGCGACGATGAAGGCCGACAGGGCCGCAAGCATCCACGCCTGACCCATGGGCGCGGAGCGCCTGTTGTCGAGCGCGAGTGTCCTGATGAGCTGCTCCTGATCCATCACATCCGTCCAAACGTCCTGGCGATCCTTGCGAGACCGCGATGCAGAGCCACGCGCACGGCCCCCTCCGACATGTCGAGCGCGCCGGCCGTCTCGGTAATCGACCGGCCATCGACCGAAATCGCGGAGACCACGGCCTGCTCGCGCGGCGGCAGTGTTGCAACGGCCCGCTCGATGTCCCGGCTGCTCGCGCTTTCGTCGGGTTCGGGCGCGGGCGCATCGAAATCGCCTGTCATTGGCACTTCCAGGCTGCGATTCACGCGGCGGAAGGCGTCGATCAGCTTGAAGCGCGCAATGGCGTAGAGCCAGGGGCCGACCGGCGCGTCGCGACGCCAGGTGTGACGCTTCAAATGTATCGCCAGCAGCGTTTCCTGCACGATATCCTCCGGGTCAAGCCCGCCAAAGCTGATGCGCCGCTGCGCGAAGCGGCGCATGAGCCCGGCCGCGCGGCGCAGGAACTCCGCATAGGCGCTTTCATCGCCCGCGAGCGCGGCATTCAAGAGCCGGGCAAGCTCAGCGTCTTCCTTGCCGTCCAACCGGACACCCTTTTATTCGAACCGCAGGCGCTTCTGTTACGTTGGCGCGGACTATTGTCCACCGGCGGCGAAAAGTCGATCACGAAGAGGTGAACGCGTAACGCCGGCCCGCTTCGGGGCGAAACATCCAATGCCGCTGCATCAGTGCCGGCATTTCTGAACCTCCAGGAGGACTTTCCATGAAACACAACACGCTCGCCCTGACGCTCGCCGGTTCGCTGGCCGCAGCGCTCTCAACCGCAGCCTTCGCCGCCCCGAAGACCGCAGAGGAAATGCAGGGCATGGAGAAGTGCTACGGCATTGCGCTCGCCGGCCAGAACGATTGCGCCGCCGGCGCCGGCACGACCTGCGCTGGCACCTCGACCAAGGACTACCAGGCCAATGCCTGGAAGGCCGTGCCGGCCGGCACGTGCACCTCGATGGAAGTGGACGGCCACAAGGGCATGCTCGAACCCATGTGATCGCAGTGCGAGGGAGGCCGCCGGCGGCCTCCCTCTTCTTTCCAAGAGGACGCCATCATGACCCGATTTGACGAACGCGAGACGGGATTGCCCCGCAGGTCCGGTCTCGGCCTGAAGCCCGAGCACTACCAGTCGATCAACGACGGGGAACCGGATGTCGGCTTCTTCGAGGTGCATGCCGAGAACTACATGGGCGCGGGCGGACCGCCGCATCGCTGGCTCGAAACGATAGCCGCGAAATATCCGCTGTCGCTGCATGGCGTGGCGCTTTCGATCGGCGCCGCAGGGCCGCTCGACAAGGCGCATCTCGCGCGGCTGAGGACGCTGGTGGAGCGCTACCGCCCGGCGAGCTTTTCCGAACACCTCGCCTGGTCGACGCACGACACCGGCTTCCTAAACGACCTGCTGCCGCTGCCCTATACAGACGAGACGCTGCAACGCGTCTGCGACCATGTGGACGAGACGCAGCAGGCGCTCGGCTGCCGCATGCTGCTCGAAAATCCTTCCACCTACGTGCTGTTCGAGGAGAGCACGATCGACGAGATCGACTTCCTGACGGCGATTTCCGACAGGACCGGGTGCGGCCTGCTCCTCGACGTCAACAACGTGATGGTCTCGGCCGTGAACCACCGGCTCGATCCATACGCCTATCTCGACCGCTTCCCGGTCGAGCGGGTCGGCGAGGTGCATCTGGCCGGCTATGACGAGGCACAGGATGGCGCCGGCGACAGGCTGCTGATCGACGCACATGCTACAGAGGTGAAGGACGATGTATTCGCCCTCTACGAGCACCTGCTGAGGCGCGCGGGGCCGCTGCCGACGCTGGTTGAATGGGACAATGACGTGCCGGCCTTCGACGTGCTCCACGCGGAGGCGAGGCGGGTCGACG
The DNA here is from genome assembly GCA_019635775.1 of Rhizobiaceae bacterium. Taxonomy (GTDB): domain Bacteria; phylum Pseudomonadota; class Alphaproteobacteria; order Rhizobiales; family Rhizobiaceae; genus Mesorhizobium_K. The sequence goes on from JAHBYU010000002.1 coordinate 80,726, forward strand.
GTGCGCTGGCGGCAGAGGCCGCGCGGCGCAACGCGCGCGCCGCATGACGATGGGTTTCGAAGCCGGCCAGGACGCGTTTGCGCGCGCCGTCACGGATCCGGAGGCGGCGCTGCCGCCCGGCGTGACGTCGCGGCGCGGCGAAGCGGATGCGATGCGTTTCGCAGTCTACCGCAACAACGTGACGGTTGGGCTTATAAGAGCGTTGGAAATGCGCTTCCCGGTGGCGCGGCGGCTGGTCGGCGAGGCGTTCTTCCGGACCCTCGCGCGCGACTACATGCGGCACGAACTGCCGGCCTCTCCGCTGCTGTTCGAATATGGCGACAGCCTTCCCGCCTTCATCGAGGGGCACGAGGTGTCGGAGAGCCTTCCCTACCTAGCCGACGTGACGCGCGTGGAGGCAGCATGGACACGCGCCTATCATGCCCGCGACGCGCACCCGCTGACGATCGCCGAACTTGCCGCCATCCGGCCCGAGGATCTTGGCGCGACACGCCTCGTTGCGCACCCTTCCGCCGCGCTGGTGCGCTCGGCCCATCCGGCGGGCTCGATCTGGGCCGCGCACCAGAGCGAGACCGTGACGCCGCCGCGGGCATGGCAGCCCGAGACGGTGCTGGTCGCGCGCCCCGACATGGAGGTGACTGTGCGCATCCTGCCCGAGCGCGACGCGCCGTTCGCACAGGCTCTGCTGGCAGGCGAGGCGCTGGACGCGGCGGCCGCAAAGGCGCTGGCCGCCGACGCAACGTTCGATTTCGGGTCGGCGCTGGTCGGCCTGGTTTCACTCGGCGCGTTCAGCGCGCGCACAGACGATGAGGATCTCCCAAAATGACCGACCAGACGAACATTGCGGCGCGGCCACGGACCGCCGGGCCGATCGCGCGGATCGAAGGCTGGCTCGCCAGCATTCCGCATTCGCTGCCGCTGCTTGCTCTGCGCGTCGCGCTGGCCGTGCCGTTCTACAAGTCCGGCCTGACCAAGTGGGACGGCTTCCTGCAGCTTTCGGGCGGGGCACAGTTCCTGTTCGGCTCGGAGTTCAAGCTGCACATACTGGGCAACCAGTATCCCTATCCGTTTCCGATGACTGCGGCCTATGCGGCCGGCACCGCCGAGATCGTGCTGCCGATCCTGCTGGTGCTCGGCCTGTTCACGCGCTTTGCCGCCCTTGGCCTGCTTGCGATGACCGCCGTCATCCAGATCACGGTGCCGGAGGGATGGGCGAATTTTCACCTGCCCTGGGCCGCGATGGCGCTGACGCTGGTGGTGTTCGGGCCGGGGCGCATCGCGCTCGACGCGCTGCGGGGCGGATCGGTGGCAAGACCGCAGCGCGGTTGAAGCAGCTCGAAAAGCCGCTTTAGCCGTTGCCGGGGTCTGCCGGTCAGGCCGCCAGCGCCACCGCGTCAGCACCCGCGGGGAAACGCAGCCGACCAGACATGTCGGCGGCGGCCAGATACACGGTTTTGGCCACGTCGCTTTCCGTTGTCGTCAACGCAGGGTTGGCGTAGGCGGCGAAGATCGGTCGTGCGAAATCCGCGTAGTCCGGCGGGATCAGGTCCACGACCGGGACAGGCGTGTTTTGGGCGAAACGGGTCGTCGGCGCATAACCCGGCTCGACAAGCCTGGCGCGCACGCCGAACGCGGCGAGTTCGTGCGACAGCGAACCGGTGAAGCCTTCGATCGCCTGCTTGCTGGCCGTGTAGGCGGCAGCCAGTGGCATCGGTGCAAGCGTCACGCTGGAAGTGACGTTGACGATGACGCCGGAACGACGCTCGCGCATCTGCGGGATCACCGCCTGCGTCATGGCCATCGTGCCGAAAGTGTTGGTTTCGAAAAGCCGCCGCACATGCTCCATCGATGTCGCCTCGAAAGCGCCGACCAGACCGATGCCCGCATTGTTGACCAGAACGTCGATCGGGCCTGCCGCCGCGATGAGGGCCGCGATGCTTTCCGCGCTTGTGACGTCCAGCGGCAGGACGCGGATACGGTCGGAAGCGGGCAACATGTCCGGGCGGGGTTGTCGCATGGTCGCGATGACGCTCCAGCCATGTTCGTGGAAGTGGTGGGCGGTCTCCAGCCCGTAGCCGGACGAACTGCCTGTGACGAGGACGGTCTTCATGTCGTTCTCCTGAATTCGGTCGTTGACGGGACAGACTTACTCATCGATAAAAGGACTATCATCGCGCTTTAGTCCGAATTTCGTTTGAGATAGTCCTGAAATGGCCGATCCGCTGTCCGACGTCATCCGGTTGCTTCGTCCGCGCGCCGTTTTCTCCAAGGGGATCAGCGGAGCCGGTCGCTGGGCCGTGCGCTACGAGCAGTTCGGCGAGCCGGGTTTCTGTGCCGTGACCGGGGGGCGGTGCCGGCTGGCCGTCGATGGCGAAGAGCCGGTGGTGCTGGAGGAGGGGGATTTCGTCCTGCTGCCGACCACGCCGGCCTTCACCATGTCCGGCTTCGAACCCGCTCCTGTCCTGCGGATCGATCCGGCCAGGGCCGCCATCGCGGGCGGCGAGGTGCGCTTTGGCCGTCAGAACGGGCCGCCCGACGTTCAGCAGTTCGGTGGCTGGTTTTCGTTCGGCTCGCCCGACGCGGCACTTCTGGTGTCGCTGCTGCCGCGCATGATCCATATCCGGGGCGTGCCGAGGCTCGCGGCGCTCGTGCGCATGGTTGGCGAGGAGGCGGCGCGGGAGGACATGGGCCGGGAGATGATTCTCGAGCGTCTGGTGGAGATACTGCTGATCGAGGCGCTGCGGGCAGCACCGTCGGACGCTTCGCAGCCGGGCCTGCTGCGCGGGCTGGGCGACCCGAAGATCGCGGCGGCACTGCGCTTCATGCATGGCGATGTCGAGCGCGGCTGGACCGTGCCGGAACTGGCGCGGGCGGCGGGCATGTCGCGCTCGGCCTTGTTCGACCGCTTCACGCGCATGGTGGGGGTGAGGCCGATGGAATATCTGCTGGCCTGGCGCATGGCGGTGGCCAAGACGCTTCTGCGCGGCGGCGGGCTGGCGCTGGACGAGGTGGCGCGGCGGATCGGCTACGGGTCGGCCAGCACTTTTTCAACGGCCTTCAGCAGGCATGTGGGCCTGCCGCCGGGAAGGTTTGCGAGGGAGATGGGGTGATGGGCTATCCCGGATGGTTGCGGGGGAGGCTTACCTTCACCGCTACTTGGCCGAATTTGACTTCCGCTACAACCGCCGCGCGGCGCTCAAGATTTCCGACGCCGAACGCGCCGAAGATTTGCTTCGCAATGCCCGCGACAAGCGCCTTACCTATCGGCGGATTGGTGAAGCCAGTTACGCCTAAGCAAAAGGCGCGCCGCCTGATGTGGATACGTAGAAAAACCCGTTGACCTAAAGGTCAGCGGACTCGCCTTTGCTCCGAAAATACCTAGAGTCTGATTCGGCCGACTCAGCCGGAAACGAGAAAACGCCTTTACGGGCGGGCGCAATCTCGCGTTCCGGTCACGCCGGGGACCATCCCGGCTGGAGACAAGAACATGACCCTATCATGTTCATGGCCCAAGTCCGTGCACGTCACATGGTACGTGCGTGTACGGTTCGGACGTGTAGAGTTTGTCCGAGAACACTGCCGTGGGCTTCCGGCTCACTAAACAGTGAAGTACCTCACTACTTGGCCCCGCTTCGGCGGGGTCCTTTTTATGAGTCGGCACCTTGCGTTAGATTCGCGTTAAGCGCAAATCACTTCGTCCCCTGTTTGTTCGTTTTCTTAGACTTTTTTTGCGGGACTGGTGGGTGCTTCGGCGTTGGCGGCGTTTTCAGCAGACGGCGCAACACCTCGTCGCCCTTTTCCTGGTCTTTGTCTTTGGGGGTGTTTGACATGGAGAACTACTCTTGGCCCGATCCTCATCCACAGCCGGATTATCCATTAAAAACCAAACCGCTGCCTCGCGAACTCGTCCATGCGGTTGGTGTGGTCGTGATCCTTTGGAACGAGATCGAGAACATACACGTCGGCATCTTACAGGAAATGCTCGGCTACGGTCTGGATTCTGGTGCCAAATCGTTTCGGCTTGGCAACCGAGTAGTGGAGCCGATGGGAAACAGACAGCGCGGCGACCTCTTTCGTGGCGCAATTGCCGAGATATCGTTCTCCGCCGAAGTTTCTGCAGCTCTCCTCGCCTTTCAATCCTACTACGATGTTTGCCTTGGAAATCGAAATCTCGTAGCGCACTCCGAATACATAGAGGAGGAGGATGGCGCTCTCATTTCATCCTACAAGGCCACACCTCACCTGTCTCATCGGTACATTCCGGATGACGCAGATTTTTGGGAAACGACAATCTCCGACATGCACCGCGTAAACCGCTTTGGCCAAGACCTTATGGACGCTGTTTTTGCGCTCCACTCGCCGCCGCCTTTGCCCGAAATACCTCCGCCACCACGTGACCTGCTGAAGTACCTTCAAGTTCATAGAATCGAGATACGCCAGCCTCGATCATAGAGGGTGTAATCTCAGTCTCGGTTGCCGGCCTGTCAGCCGAATCTGTGGCTTTCTCGATCATAGTACGTCAAGTATATAATTAGGAAAATAGTCCTTGACACCGTGACGGTGGTTTGGTAGGTTTTCGCTATCGTCGGAAAATTGCGAGTGGTTGACGGGAGGCGGCTGAAGTCGCGGGCCTGAGCGTCTTGCATGATCCGTCCCGGCGCCTTCGCGCCGACCCCCTTTTCCCGAAGTGGAGAAGGAGGGGCGTTACCGCTTTTACAGAAAACAACATCGGAGGACTTCATGCACCCGCCCATCAGCGAGGAGCAGTGGACAGGCATGCGCGAACTGCGCAGTCTTTTCCCACCGATTTTTCCAAGGCTTGCAAAGATCGCGGGCTGCCACGTGACCACGATCCGCGAGCGGGCCAGCCGCGAAGGCTGGCCGAAACTGAGCGCGCCGCGCAACTCCATGATGCGCGTCGTGACGCAGCAAAACCTGCGCGACGAGGCCGACCTGCGCGCCAGGGTGAACGCGCTGGCGGCGGCGAATGAGGGCTTCGCGAAGGACGTCGCGCTGATCGAACTGGCCGACGATGTTTCGCCCGGTGACATCGCGAGACAGCTTCTCGAAGCGCTGCAGGAAACGGTGACGCAGATGAAGAGCGGCCCGATCGACAAGGGGCGCGTCGACTCGCTCTTGTCGATGGTGCGCGTGGCCGAGCGGATCGACGATCTCAAAGACGCGACAGTGCAGCAGGAACAAAAAAGAAGCGATGAAGAACTCGCCGGAATCCTCGCCCTCAGCCGCCTGCCGCACCCGGCAGCCGCGCCATGCTGATGGGCTTCCCCCTGGTGGAAGCCGAAGAGATGCCCGATGCGGGCACCAACACCACGCCGATTGCCTTCGGTGACTTCGCGCGCGGCTACCTGGTGGTCGACCGCACCGGCGTGCGCGTGCTGCGTGATCCTTATTCCGCCAAGCCTTATGTGCTGTTCTACACGACCAAGCGCGTTGGCGGCGGGGTGCAGGACTTCGATGCGATCAAGCTCCTGAAGTACGGCGCAAGCTAAGATCGGTTTCCAACTCCGCTCCTGCGGTCATCTGGCGCGTTGCGCTGCAACCTGCAGTGCGCGCGCCGCCAAGCGGTCCCGGCTCCTCCCCGGGACCGCACCCTTTCCTTCAATCGAAAGACGAACGCATGACGCTTTTTCGAACCGTCGAACCGGCGGCCGAGCCGGTGACGCTTGCCGAGGTGAAGGCACATCTGAAGGTCGCCCATGACAGCGAAGACGAGCTGCTTGCCGGACTTGTTCGCGCGGCGCGTCAGGACCTCGAGCGCTCTACGAGCATTGCCCTGATCGACCAAAGCTGGCGGCTGGCGCTGGACAACTGGCCGAGCCAGGGCTGCGCACTGCTGACCATCCACCCCGTGCGCGAGGTGCTTTCGGTGACGGCTTACGGGACCGGAGGCGAGGCGTCGCTGGTCGACCCGGCGGACTATCAGCTCGACAAGCTGTCGCGGCCGGCGAGACTGCATCTTGAACGACGACCCGAGCCTCTGCGTGTCTTCAATGGTATCGAGATCGATTTTTCCGCCGGCTATGGCGAGGCGGGAACCGACGTACCGGACCTGCTGAAACGAGCAATCCTGATACTGGTGGCGTATTGGTACGAGTTTCGGGCGCAGTTCGGCCCTGAAGACCAGCCGGTGTCCTATCCGGCAGCTTACGAACGCATTGTCGCTTCCCATCGCTCCCGGAGGCTCTGATGCGCACGATGTTCATAGACCCCGGATCGTTGCGCAGCGAACTGTCGCTTCAGGCTCGCGTTGAAACGCCTGACGGCATTGGCGGGTTCACGGAGAGCTGGAACGAGGTTGCAACAGCGTTTGGACGGATCGAACCCGTGTCGGCCAACAGCGTCTTCGGGCCGGACCAGACCGTCGAAACCGTGACGCACAGGATCACGCTCAGATGGCGCGAGACCGTCGCCAGCGGCATGCGTTTTGTCAGGCAGGACAGGATTTTCGACATAGTGACGGTGCACGATCCCGACGACACGGGCCGCTACCTCGTCTGCCGGGCCAGGGAGGCGGGCCGTTGAAACTCGCGATGCAGGTGACGCTGGAGGGAATGATCCGCGCATTGCGCATGAAGGCCCGCGAGCTTGGCGACGATGGCGACGAAGCTCTCCGCCAGGCGAAGCAAAGGAACGAAACGGCACTGACGCTTCTTTCGGAAGAGTCGCGACGTTTCAGACTGGAGACGGGTGATGAATTCGGCAGCTGAACTGCAAAAGACTATTTTGGCCGCGCTCATTGCCAACGGGGAACTCGCCACGCTGGTGGGGTCGCGCATACTCGACCACGCGCCGGCAAATGTGGTCTTTCCCTATATCACTTTTGGCCGCACCAGCGTCTACGACTGGAGCACGGGAACGGAAATCGGAACAGAGCAGCTTTTTACGTTGCATGTCTGGTCGAAGGGCAACGGAAAGAAGGAAGCCCTTGAGATCATGGAGCTTGCTCGGAGCACGCTGCATGACGGAGCGCTTGAACTCGAGGGACATGCGCTGGTCAATATGCGGCTGGAGTTTTCCGAGGCCCGCTATGACGAGCGGAACGAAGCCTATCACGGGGTCCTGCGGTTCCGTGCAGTGACCGAGCCGACTGTCTGATCCAGGCGACAACGGTCCGCAGATACACGCTGACTGAATGAGACTGACCTGAATCAAAAGATCAGCAAGCCGTGCCAACGGCAAGCAGCACAATCAAAATTCCAGAGGAGACCGGACATGGTCGCACAGAAGGGCAAGGACCTCTTGCTCAAGATCGACAGCGATGGCGAGGGCGGTTTCACGACCGTCGCGGGACTGCGCTCGAAGCGCATCGCCTTCAACAGCCAAACAGTCGACATCACCAATGCGGATTCGGCCGGCCGCTGGCGCGAACTGCTCGCCGGAAGCGGCGTGCAACGCGCTGCCGTCAGCGGGTCGGGCATATTCAAGGACGCCGCGTCGGATGAATTGATAAGGGCACGGTTTTTCGCCGGCGAGATTGGCGGCTGGCAGATCGTGGTGCCCGACTTCGGAACGGTCGAGGGAGCGTTCCAGATCACCGCGCTTGAATATACCGGCAGCCATGACGGCGAGGTGACCTTCGAGGTTGCGCTGGAATCGGCCGGCCCAGTCAGCTTCACGGTGCCGGAATGACGGCTAACCGAAGGCGCGGAGAGGTCGCTGCCGAACTCGATGGAAAGATATACCGCCTCTGCCTGACGCTCGGCGCTCTCGCAGAACTGGAAGATGCTTTCGCCGTCGACGATCTCGGTGCGCTGGTCGAACGGTTCTCGCGCGGACGGCTCTCGGCGAACGACATGATCCGCATCGTCGGCGCCGGTCTCCGCGGCGCGGGCAATGACATCACGGACGAAGAGGTTGGAACCATGCGCAGCGCCGACAGCGTGGCCGGGTTCGCGGCGCTTGTGACCGACCTTTTGACAACCACTTTCGGCGCGCCAGGCCCGGAGACCAATCCGGCAAACCCCTGACCTCCGCAGCAGGCACAAACGAATTTCCGTGGGACAGCGTCATGGCCGCGGCGTTCGGCCTGCTGCGGCTTTCACCCAGGGATTTCTGGTCGATGACACCGCGCGAAATGGAACGTGCGATGAGTGTGCTGGCCGGGGACAGGCGCGGCGCGCCGGACCGCGCGGAACTCATGAACATGATGCACCGGTTTCCGGACAAGGAAGGATTGATTGACCGTGGCTGAAGACATGACAGTCAGGATCGCTGCCGACACGCAACCCTTCGAGGACGCGTTGCGTAACCTCGAGAAGCTGTCGGCAAGCTTCGGTACCCAGCTTACGGGAGCGCTGAAGGGCGCCGCGCTGGGCGGCAAGGATCTCGAAGATGTGTTGCGACGCATCGGCCTGAACCTGGCCGGGCTTGCGCTTGAACAGGGTTTGAAGCCGTTGCAGTCGCTGGCGGGTTCGTTCTTCTCGAACCTGCTGGGCGGGCTTGCGGGGCTAACGCCGTTCGCGAAGGGCGGTGTGCCGGGGCACGTTGTTCCCTTTGCCTCGGGTGGTGTCGTGTCCGCGCCAAGTTACTTTCCGCTTGGCCGGAACGTCGGCGTGATGGGGGAGGCCGGAGCAGAGGCGATCATGCCGCTGCAGCGTTCGGCCGATGGCAGGCTGGGCGTGGCTGCCGCAGGCGGGGGCGCAAGCGTCAACGTCGTGTTCAACGTCTCCACCCCGGATGCAACTTCCTTCCGCAAATCCGAGGCGCAGATCACCGGCATGCTGGCAAGGGCCGTCTCACGCGGCGCGCGCACACTTTGAACGGAGCAAGGCATGAGCGAGTTTTCCAGCTTTCACGACGTGCGCTTTCCGCCCGGCGTCGCATTCGGAGCGACCGGCGGCCCGGAGCGCCGCAACGAGATCGTGTCGCTGACCTCGGGGCGCGAAAAACGCAACGCGCGCTTTTCCCAGTCGCGACGCCATTTCGACGCGGGAACAGGCGTACGGTCGATTTCGGACCTGCATGACGTGATCGCGTTTTTCGAGGCGCGGCGCGGATCGTTGCATGCATTCCGCTTCCGCGACCCGTTCGACATGAAATCGTGCCGGCCGGACCAGCCCATCTCGGCTATGGACCAGATGCTGGGCGAGGGCGATGGCGTACGGACAAGGTTCGCGCTCATCAAGACCTACGGCGAGGGAGACGATGCCTACCAGCGTCTGATCACAAGGCCATCGATCGAAACGCTGCGCATCGCCGTGGCGGGCGAGGAAAAAGGATCGCCGGAGGACTGGAGCTTCGATTTCGAAACCGGCGAGGTGGTTTTCCAGGCCGGGAGCGTTCCGGGCGAGGGTGAAGCGGTGAGCGCCGGATATGAGTTCGACGTGCCGGTGCGCTTCGACACCGAACGGCTTGCCGTGAGCCTGACGGCCTTCAGGGCAGGGCAGATCCCATCCATTCCCCTGATCGAGGTGCTGGCGTGACAAGCTATCCCGAAGCGCTGGCGGCGCATCTCGACCGGACGGTGACGACGGTTTGTCACTGCTGGAAGCTGACCCGAAATGACGGATATGTGGCGGGCTACACCGACCATGACCGGCCCCTGACGATAGGCGCGACAACGTACCGGCCGCAGACCGGCTTCAGCGCCAGCGAGGTACGCGACACGCTGGGCCTTGCCGTCGATACCGTCGACATAGAGGGCGCTCTTTCGTCGGACGATATAAGCGAGGACGATGTTGCCGCCGGTCTCTATGACGGGGCGACCGTGGAGACCTTTCTGGTCAACTGGCGGCAACCCGAAGACCCCATGCGGCTGCGCAAGGCGACGATCGGCAGGATCGTCCGGACGGATGGCCGCTTCGTCGCGGAGCTTGAAAGTCTCGTTCATTCGCTGGAGCGGCCTGCCGGTCGTTTCGTCAGCCGAATCTGCGACGCGGAACTGGGGGATGCGCGCTGCGGCTTCGACCTTGACGCCCCCGGGTTCTCCGGGACCGGCACGGTGGAGCGCATCGAGACGGCCTTCACGATTGTGGTGACCGGGCTGGACGCATTTTCCGCCGGCTGGTTTTCGCTCGGGAAACTGACATGGACGTCCGGCACCGGCGAGGGACGCAGCGAACGCATCGAGGAGCATCGGAAGGATGCAACGGGAACGGCGCTCGTGCTGCGCGCCGGCACAGGGGCAGGGCCGGCTGAAGGCGATGCCTTCTCCATCGTCGCGGGCTGCGACAAGTCGTTTCCGACCTGCAAGGCGCGGTTTGCGAACGGGCTGAACTTCCGGGGGTTTCCGCATCTGCCCGGCAATGACGCGGCCTATGGCTACGTGGTCGATGGAGGACGGTTCGACGGCGGGCCGCTGGTGCCATGAGTGCACAGAGCGAAACCAGAAAATCCGTGGTGGCCGAGGCCCTGTCGTGGGTCGGCACGCCCTACCGCCACCAGGCATCGAGGAAGCACGTGGGCTGCGACTGTATCGGCCTGGTGCTCGGAATATGGCGCGCGCTCTACGGCCAGCCGACCGAATTGCCAGAACCATACTCGTCCGACTGGGCCGAGGCGACGGGGGAGGAGCGGTTGCTCGCCGGCGTCAGGCGGCATTTCGTTGAGAAGCCGATGGACCATATTTCGGCCGGCGATCTGCTCGTCTTCCGCTGGCGCAGCCATCTGCCGGCAAAGCATGCCGGCGTGCTGGTCGAGCCGACGGGGTTCGTACACGCCTATGAGGGCATGGCGGTAACGCTGTCGCCGCTGGTGCCGCAATGGCGCCGGCGCATTGCCGGCGTGTTCGCCTTTCCAGAAACCGTCTGAGACGAGGAGGCCGCGTGGCAACCATTCTGCTTCAGGTAGCAGGCGCTGCATTGGGAAGCCTGCTGGGTCCCGTGGGCAGCGCGATCGGCGCGGCGGCCGGCGCCATGGCCGGCTATTCGATCGACCAGGCGCTGATCAACGGAACGCGTCGCGTCGACGGGCCGAGGCTGCAGGGCGCACGGCCGTTCACCGCGGAGGAGGGCGCTGCCTTGCCTCGGGTGTACGGAACCGTGCGGATGGGTGGGACCATGATCTGGGCCACCCGTTTCGAGGAGGCGAGCAGCACGAGCCGACAGGGCAAGAACGGCCCACGCGTGACGGAATACAGCTATTTCGCAAGCGTGGTCTTTGCTCTGTGCGAGGGCGAGATCGCAGGTGTGCGGCGTGTGTGGGCAGACGGGCGCGAGATCGACAAGGACCTCATGGAACTGCGCGTCCATCGCGGCGGAGAAGCGCAAGACGTCGATCCGTTGCTTTCGGCCAAGCAGGGCGTGGACAACACGCCCGCCTATCGCGGCACCGCCTATGTGGTGATCGAGCGGATGGCGCTTGCGGACTATGGCAACCGCATTCCGCAGTTCCAGTTCGAGGTGATCCGTACGGTCGGCGAACTTCCGAAGATGATACGCGCGGTTTCGTTGATCCCCGGAGCGACGGAGTACGGGCTCTCGCCCGGGCTTGTGACGCGCCAGCACCGGCAGGGCGAGACGGAAGCCGTCAACAGGCACGTCCTGCACGCCCGCAGCGACCTGATCGCATCGCTCGACGAACTGCAGATGCTCTGCCCGAACCTTGAGCATGTCTCGCTCGTCGTCGCCTGGTTTGGCGACGACCTGCGCGCCGGGCACTGCAAGATCCGTCCTGCCGTGACGACAGCGAACGGATCGGGTTTCTCGCAGAACTGGCAGGTGTCGGGTGTGTCACGAGGCTCGGCGATGCTGGTCTCCACGCATGAAGGGGGTGCGGCCTATGGCGGAACGCCTTCAGACCGGAGCGTGATGGATGCGATCGCCGAGATCAAGGCGCGCGGCCTGAAGGTGACGCTCAGCCCGTTCGTCATGATGGACATCGCGGCCGGCAACGAGCTGCCCGACCCGTACGGAAACGACAGCCAGCCGGCCTATCCCTGGCGCGGACGCATCACTTGTGCCCCGCTGATGCCGGAAAGCAGCGATGGGACGGCAGAGGCGCGCGAACAGGTGGAGGATTTCTGCGGCGCCGCGATGCCCGGACAGTTCACGGCAGCGTCGAATACGATCCAGTTCTCGGGTTCCTCCGGCGACTGGGGCTATCGTCGCTTCGTGCTGCATCACGCCAGGCTCGCGCAGGCAGCCGGCGGCGTCGATGCTTTCCTGCTTGGCAGCGAACTGCGCGGGCTGACGACGCTGCGCGATGAGGAGAACGCGTTTCCATTTGTCGAGGCGCTTTGCGCGTTGGCCGGTCAGGTGCGCACGATGCTCGGGCCATCGACCACCATCACCTATGGCGCGGACTGGAGCGAGTATTTCGGCCACCATCCGCAGGACGGCTCCGACGAGGTCTGGTTCCATCTCGATCCGCTGTGGGCACACGAGGCGATCGATGCCGTGGGCATCGACAACTACATGCCGCTCTCCGACTGGCGAGACGCGGACTATGCAGGCGGAAATCCGGACGGATTTGCCGGGCCCTGCGATCCAGCCGGGTTGCGCGAAAGCATAGCAGGCGGTGAGGGGTTCGACTGGTATTACCCGACCTTCGAGGCACGACGTTCCCGCGAGCGGTCAGCGATTTCGGATGGCACGGCGGGCAAGCCCTGGGTATTCCGCTACAAGGACCTCAGGAACTGGTGGTCGCAGCCGCATACAACAGGATCGGCGGCGAGGAACTGGACGAGCCGACGTCTTGGGTTCCGGAGAGCAAGCCGTTCTTCTTCACCGAAATCGGCTGCGGCGCGGTCGACAAGGCGACCAACCAGCCAAATGTGTTTCCTGATCCGAAATCGACCGAGGGCAGGCTGCCCTATTTTTCCGGGGGTGGCAGGAGCGACCTCGCGCAGGCGCGCTTCCTTGCCGCGCATCATCGCCATTGGCTTCCCGAGAGCGCCGGTTTCGTCGAGACGGACAATCCCGTGTCGAGCGTCGACGGCAAGCGGATGGTCGATCCCCGGCGATTGTATGTCTGGGCCTGGGACGCACGGCCGTTCCCGGCTTTCCCGCTTCGCTCCGACAAATGGTCGGACGGCGCCAACTGGCACTACGGTCACTGGCTGAATGGCAGGCTCGGCAATCCCACGGCCGGAGAACTGATCAACGCCATCCTTGCCGACCACGGACTGCCGCCCGCCAATGTCGATGGCGCGGATGGGTGCGTGCACGGCTATGTCATCGCGGAGCCCGGATCGGCACGAGGCGCGCTGGAGCCGCTGGTCGATCTCTTCGGACTGTCGGTGATCGAAACAGGCGAGGGCCTGGCATTCCGCAGTCAGAACGGTCGGGTGGCAACGGAAATCGCCGAACTGGTATCCGACGGAAACGACGGGGTGATCGAGCGGTCGCGCATGCCGGAGCATCAATTGCCGTCAGAACTTGTCCTCAGCTTTCGCGAGCCGCTGCTGGACCATCAGGTCGTGTCGGCCAGCAGGAGATGGAACGACACGGCAGACAAGGCCCAGCACACGATCGGCTTTGCAGGCGTTCTCGAGGCCGGGATGGGCAGGGCCCTGGCTGGCGACTGGCTGCACCGTGTCTGGACAGGGCGCGAACAGGTCTCGTTCGCCGTTGCGCAGCCGAACGCCCAGGCAGAACCGGGCGCGATCATTCGCCTGCCGGGTTCGGATACGGATTATCTGGTGACCGAGGTCGAGGACGGACTTGTCCGCCGGGTGTCCGCCAGGCAAGTCGTCCGTTCCGCGCCCGTACAATGGCAGTCGGCCAATCCGGGGGCGGCGGTAGCCTTGCCGCAGGTCGTCGGGCATCCGCTGGCGCTGTTCCTCGATCTGCCGATGATGCCGGGGACGAACGTGCCGCACGATCAGTTTCGGGTCGCTGCGTGGCAAAGGCCGTGGAAGAGCCAGGTCGTTTTCGCGTCGCCCGAAAGCAGCGGCTTCGTTCAACGAGCCACGCTCGCCCAACCGGCGGATTTCGGTATTCTTCAGGAAGCTTTGCCAGCAGGCGTGTCGGGGCGCATCGACCGTTCGGCAAAAATCAAGGTTGAACTTTACGGAGGCGCGTTTTCCAGTGTCAGCCGCGCCCTTCTGCTGAACGGCGCAAATACGGTGGCTGTCAGGGTCGCCAGCGGAGACTGGGAGATCTTGCAGTTCGAGACTGCTGAAGAGGTAGCTCCGGATATCTGGATACTGGAAACGCTTCTTCGTGGCCAACTGGGCACCGATGACGCGATGGCCTCGGGCGCGGAGGTCGGCGCCCAGCTTGTCGTGCTCGATGAACGGGTGCCGCCAGCCGGCTTGCAGGCAAACTAGGTGGGGCTGCTGCTGAACTGGCGGGTCGGCGCGGCAGGGTCTGATCTGTCGGAAGCCAATTTCGCGGATCATTCCGAGACGGGCGGCTGGCGTTCGCTGGTCCCGCTGTCGCCGGTCCATCTCAAGGCGCGACGGGAGGGAGGCGACGTGCGGCTTTCCTGGATCAGACGCGGTCGCATGGACGCCGATGGCTGGAATGCGGGTGACATCCCGCTGGACGAGGAGCGTGAGGAATATCAGGTCCAGATCGCTCATGCCGGCGGTCCAGTGGTGCGGACCGAAACCGTGACATCGCAAGGCTATCTCTACACAGACGCCCTGATTTCCGGCGATTTCGGAACAACGCCTGCCGAAATCGACGTCACCGTTCGCCAGTTGAGCACGTCCGTCGGGTGGGGGCTGCCCGCCACGCAACGCCTTTCACTAGCCTGAAACTTCAACATGAGGAACGACAATGACAGACAGCAAACCGTGGTATCTTTCCCGCACGATCTGGGCCTCGTTCGTGACAATCCTGATGGCGATGGGCGGTATCGTCGGACTGCCAGTCGCGGGAATCGACAATTCGGCGCTGACAGAGACCCTTTTGCAGGCTGTTACCGCCATCAGCGGACTGGTAGCGATCTTCGGGCGACTTGGCGCAAGCAGCAGGATTGTCTGAATTGACAAGCCATGGCCGGTGATTTCGATGTGAAATCGTTCATTCCCCGTTCAGCGGGGATGCGCTAGAAAGCGTCTCATGAACAGGTTTCGCAAGATAAACAGCCTTGCCGTCGTCTGTGCTTTTGCACTTGCGACGCTTGGCCTGCAGGCTGGGCCCGGCCAGGCCGCGGACTGCTACGCCATCGGCCAGCAGATCGCGGCTCAGAACGGTGGCCAGCTTGCAAACGTCTCTCAGACCGAGCGTGGCGGGCAACCCGCCTGCGTGGTCGTGGTCCTTATTCCTGGCAAGGACGGGGGAAGGCCGCGCCGCGAAGAATTCGTCGTTCCCGCAAATTAACAGGTTCTGACCCGAAGCGGGAACGACATATCATCTGGAGCCAGGATTTTTCGCATGCGGCTACTCGTCGTCGAGGATGACAAGGATCTCAACCGCCAGATCGCCGACGCGCTGACAGACGCCGGCTACGTCGTCGACAAGGCATTCGATGGCGAGGAAGGCCACTACCTCGGGGACACCGAGCCATACGACGCTGTGGTGCTCGATATCGGCTTACCGCAGATGGACGGTATCAGTGTGGTCGAGCGATGGCGCCGCGGCGGCAGGAAGATGCCCGTCCTGATACTGACCGCGCGTGACCGTTGGAGCGACAAGGTGGCCGGGATCGATGCCGGAGCCGATGACTACGTGACCAAGCCGTTCCACATCGAGGAGGTTCTTGCCCGCGTGAGAGCCTTGATCCGCAGGGCGGCCGGACATGCTTCTTCGGAGCTGACATGCGGACCTCTGAGGCTGGACACCAAGGCTTCGAAGGCCGACGTAAACGGTACGCCCCTCAAACTGACGTCCCACGAGTTCCGGTTGCTGGCCTATCTCATGCATCACATGGGCGAGGTCGTTTCGCGAACAGAGCTGGTCGAACACCTCTACGACCAGGATTTCGACCGGGATTCCAACACGATCGAGGTGTTTGTCGGCCGGCTGCGCAAGAAGATGGGGATCGACATGATCGAGACCGTCCGCGGCATGGGCTATCGCATGCGTGAACCCGAGGCCTGACGAACCGGATGGGGCGGGCGTTTCGCAGCAGCTTTGGCCCGCGTTCGCTCGCCTTCCGCGTCATCGCCTTTTCCACCGGCTGGGCGATACTGGCGCTGATCGTCATATCGACAGTGATCTCGGCACTCTACCGGCAGGCCAGCGAACGAGGCTTCGACAGCCTTCTCTCCGCCCATCTGTTCAACCTGATCGGCTCTGTTGGCGTTTCCCCCGACGGCGCGCTGACCGGCAGTCCCAATCTGGGCGATTTGCGTTTCTCGGAACCGAATTCAGGCTGGTACTATTCCGTCGAGCCGGTGTCCGGCGGCTTGAGCGGGCAGGTTCGTTCTGCGTCCATGACGCAACCCATCCCGTCACCTCCGATTTCCGAGGTTCCGTTCAATCCACAGTTCCAGCGCAGCTACCTCATCGACGGGATCGCAGGCGAGGACCTGACCGTGATCGAAAGCGAGTTCGTGCTGGACTCAGAGAACCGGATTGCCCGGTTCAGGGTGATGGGGAACCGGACAGAACTGGAGCAGGAGATATCCACGTTCGAAGGCAGGCTTTTCGCCTATCTCGCCCTTTTCGGGCTTGGCATGGTCGCCATCAACGCCCTGGCGATCCTGCTGGGCCTGCGTCCGCTGAACAGGGTCCGCAACGCGCTGGCCATGGTGCGAGAAGGGCAGGCGCAGCGGCTGGATGGAAGTTTTCCGGCAGAGATCGAGCCGCTTGCCAATGAAACCAACGCGTTGATCGAGAACAACCGGCGTATCGTCGAGCGATCGCGCACGCAGGTGGGGAACCTCGCCCATTCGCTGAAGACGCCGCTTGCCGTATTGACCAATGAGGGGCGGGCGCTGGGTGGACAGAAGGGTGACCTTATCGCCGAACAGGCGACGGCTATGCGCGACCAGCTTGACCACTATCTGAGACGGGCGCGCATGGCCGCGCAGCGCGACAGCGTGATCTATCGCACGCCGGTGAAGCCGCTGATCGAGAGGCTGGTTCGTGTCATCGAGAAACTGGGCAGGATAAGCGTATCGCTGGTCCTTCCGCCGGAAGAGGTGGTCTTCGCGGGAGAGCGCGAGGATCTCGAGGAAATCGTTGGCAACCTCCTCGAAAATGCAATGAAATGGAAGAAGGACAGGGTTTCTGTTCGTGTTTCGCTGCTGCCGATCACGTCAGAAGGGCCAAAGCTCTTCTCCATCGAGATCGAGGATGACGGGCCGGGTATTCCCGAAGACAAGGCCCGCGAAGCCCTCAAGCGCGGCAAGCGTCTCGACGAAACCAAACCAGGAACGGGTTTGGGCCTTGCCATCGTCTCCGAACTTGTCGGCGAATATGGAGGCCGGCTGCTGCTGGAGCGCTCGGAACTTGGAGGATTGAAAGCCGTTGTAGAACTGCGTGCCGTTCAATAGGAGGGGCTGGTTCCAGAACGTAATGGTTTTCAGGCCAAATTTCGGTCAAATATGCCTCCTAACGCCGAGTCTTCGCAGATGCGGCCTCCGAACCGGGTGATTTCATGAAAGTTCAGCTGGCGCTTGTCGCTACAATCCTGGCGTTGTCCGGCTGCACCACGATGGGAGGCGGGCCGGCCGGGCCAAGTGCCCGCCCCGCTTCGACCGGGCCGGCGGCACCCGAAACGATCATCTCCGCCTTGAACGGGGGGTTGATCGGCGGTGCGGTTGGCACTGGCTTGAGCGACAGCGATCGCCGGATCGCACTGCAGGCGGAATACAAGGCGCTGGAGCACACCGCGGCTGGCAAGCCTGTCGAATGGCAGGGTTCGCGCGGCAGCGGGTCCGTGACCGCGGCGCAGCCCTACAGGGTCGGTTCGCAGGACTGCCGGCAATACATGCAGACAGTCTACGCGGGCGGACAGACCCGCAGCGCGCGTGCAACGGCATGTCGCAACCCCGATGGCAGCTGGACACCACTGACCTGACGATTTGTTGAAGGCGAAATCGGCATTCCGACAATCAGCCGCAGAGGCGCGATATTGGCAGGCCGCGATCCGGGGGCTATTTGGACGCCATGTTGTTCTGGGTCATAGCCGGTTTGCTGACGCTGGGCGCCAGCCTTGCGGTGCTCATGCCGCTTTCGGGACGGCGTGGCGCGGGCTCCGCGGCCGGCGCCCATGACCTTGAAGTCTATCGCGACCAGTTGTCCGAACTCGATCGCGATGCTTCGCGCGGCCTGATCGCCGCCGCCGAGGCAGAGCAGGCGCGCGCCGAGATCGCCCGCAGGATCCTGAAGGCTGACAGGGACATCAAGTCGGACGGCGCGCTTGACCGACCGGAAGGCAAGGCATTACGGGCTGTAGCGGTGGCCGCGGTGCTGGCGGTGCCCGTTGTGAGTTGGGGAATCTATGCGGCGACCGGTTCGCCCGATCTTCCCTCCCAGCCATTGTCCGCGCGTCTCGACAAGAACCCCGCTGACAGCTCGGTGGACGAACTTATCGCCCGCGCCGAGGCGCACCTTGCCGCCAATCCCGACGATGGCCGGGGCTGGGATGTTCTTGCGCCGATCTATGCGCGGATGGGGCGCTATCCTGAAGCCGCCACGGCGTTTCAGAACGCCATAAGGCTCGACGGAGCAACCGCTGCACGCGAGGCAGGATTGGGAGAGGCGCTTGCAGGCGCGGCGGGCGGTGTGATCACCGATGAGGCACAGGCGGCATTCCAGCGGGCACTGCAACTCGAACCGGGACACGCCAAGGCCAGCTTCTTCCTGGCTTCCGCATTGGCGCAGGAGGGCAGGGTGGGCGAGGCTCGACAGGCCTGGCAGGAGATGATCGCTTCGATGCCGGCCGATTCGCCCTGGCGCAACGCAGTTACGCAGGCACTTCAGGCCGCTGACAGCAGGCTGGCGGAGGCCGGCGGTGCGCCGGACGAGCAGGCGGCGGGCCCGACGCGGGATGACATGGATGCCGCAGCCGACATGTCCGAGGAAGATCGCACGGCCATGATCGAGGGCATGGTCGCAAGCCTCGACGCGAAGCTGCAACAGAACCCGGACGACGTTGAGGGGTGGTCGAGGCTGATCCGCTCCTACATGGTGCTCGGTAAGGCCGACGCGGCGCGCGACGCCCTGCAGCGCGGGACGGAAGCGCTGGGACCGGGCAGTGCCGGCGCCACCCGGCTGTCGGACTTCGCTGCATCGGTTGGCATTGAGGCGAGAGAGTAAGGTCATGACGCGCAAGCAGAAAAGGCTTTCGGTGATTGGCGGCGCGCTCGGTTTTCTGGGCCTTGCCGTGGCGCTTACATTCTATGCACTTGGCCAGAAGGCATCGTATTTCTACATGCCCGCCGATCTTGCCGGCGCGACGCTGGAGCCGGGCCAACGCATCAGGCTGGGTGGGCTCGTGGAAAAAGGCACGATCGTGCGCGATCAGGGAACCGAGGTAAGCTTCTCCGTCACCGACATGGAGCAATCGGTGAAGGTTGCCTATTCGGGCATCTTGCCCGACCTTTTCCGCGAGGAGCAGGGCGTCATCACCGAGGGAAGCTTTGGCACGGATGGCGTTTTCCATGCCGACAGCGTGCTGGCCAAGCATGACGAGACCTACATGCCCAAGGAAGTGGCCGACGGGCTGAAAGCCAAAGGCGTCTGGCAGGAGGAAACCCAGTGATGAGGCGAAAGGCGATCAAGCCAGATGGTTGAGATCGGTCATTTCGCCCTTGTGCTGGCGTTTGCGCTTTCGCTCGTCCAGTCCACGATTCCGCTGGTCGGCGCAAGGTCGGCCAACGAACGCATGATGGCGGTCGGCACGCCGGTGACGCTGGCCGGATTCGCGCTGGTGGGGCTCGCCTTCGTCATATTGACGATCTGCTATGTCCGTTCGGATTTCTCGGTCGCCAATGTCTGGGAGAATTCCCATTCGTTGAAGCCGATGCTCTACAAGATCACCGGAACGTGGGGAAACCACGAGGGATCGATGCTTCTGTGGGTGCTGATCCTGACCTTCTTCGGCAGCCTGGTGGCGGTTTTCGGCGCGAACCTTCCGGCAAGCCTGCGGGCCACCGTGTTGGCGGTGCAGGGTTGGATCGGCACGGCCTTCCTTCTGTTCATCCTGTCGACGTCCAATCCGTTTGCCCGGCTTTCGCCTGCGCCGATCGAGGGACGCGACCTCAATCCGATCCTGCAGGACGTCGGCCTCGCCATCCATCCGCCGCTGCTCTATCTCGGCTATGTCGGCTTCTCCGTGTGTTTTTCGTTCGCGGTCGCGGCGCTCATCGACGGCCGTATCGATGCGGCATGGGCGCGTTGGGTGCGCCCGTGGACGCTTGCCGCCTGGGCTTTCCTGACCGGCGGCATCGCGATGGGCTCCTACTGGGCCTACTACGAACTTGGCTGGGGCGGATTCTGGTTCTGGGATCCGGTCGAGAATGCTTCGTTCATGCCGTGGCTGGCGGGCACGGCGCTGCTTCATTCGGCAATCGTGATGGAAAAGCGCTCGGCGTTGAAGATCTGGACGCTGCTCCTCGCCATACTGACCTTTTCCCTCTCGCTTCTCGGCACATTCCTCGTGCGGTCCGGCGTGCTGACCTCAGTCCATGCGTTTGCGACCGACCCGAGCAGGGGGGTGTTCATCCTCTGCATCCTGATAATCTTTATCGGCGGCTCGCTCGCATTGTTTGCGATCCGCTCTTCGTCGCTTACGCCCGGAGGGATTTTCCATCCCATCTCCCGCGAAGGCGCGCTGGTGCTCAACAACCTGTTCCTTACCACCGCGACCGCGACCGTGCTGGTAGGCACCTTGTATCCGCTCGTCGTCGAGGCGCTTTCGGGAGAAAAGATTTCGGTCGGCGCACCCTTCTTCGATCTGACATTCGGACCGCTGATGGTTCCGCTTCTCCTGCTCGTGCCATTCGGGCCGCTGCTGGCCTGGAAGCGCGGCGATGCGCTCGCTGCGGCGCAAAGGCTGATGACGGCTTTCGCGGGCTCGCTTCTGGCCGTGATGGCCACCATGCTTTTCGTGGACAAGGCTTCCGTGCTCGCGGCGCTTGGCGTGGGTCTCTCCGTCTGGCTGATCCTCGGCGCGTTGACGGACATCGCCCTGAAGGCCGGTTTCGGAAGCGTTCCCGCCGCGACGATGCTGCGCCGTCTGACGGGTTTGCCGAAGTCGATTTACGGCACCGCGCTTGCACATCTGGGGCTTGGGCTCACCACGCTCGGGATTGTCGGCGTGATGTCGCTTGAAACCGAGAACATCCTGGCCATGAAACCCGGCGAGACGACCGGGATTTCCGGCTACGTGCTTCGGTTCGATGGTGTCGTGCCGGTGCGGGGGCCGAACTATACCGAGAGCCAGGCAAAGTTCTCGCTCGCCACGGAATCAGGCCAGCCGCTGGGGCAGATTGTATCGTCCAAGCGGTTCTACCCGGTGCGGCAGATGCCCACCACCGAGGCGGGCATAAGGACGATAGGCGCAAGCCAGCTCTACATCTCCATAGGCGATGATACGGCCGATGGCGGCCTTGTCGTGCGAATCTGGTGGAAGCCACTCGTGACGCTGATCTGGATCGGGACATTGGTGATGATGCTTGGAGGCGCGGTGTCGCTCTTCGACCGGCGGCTGAGGATCGGCGCACCGGCGGGTAGCAGGCGCAGGCGACCGGCGCAGCCGGAGGCTGTTGCGCGATGAGGCGGCGGTTTGCCCTGCTTGTCATGGCGATGGCCGCCGTCCTCTGGAACGCGCCCGCGTTCGCGGTGCTGCCCGGCGAAGCGCTGCCAGATCCAAGGCTTGAGGAGCGGGCACGCGCGCTCTCCTCCGAACTGCGCTGCATGGTGTGCCAGAATCAGTCGATCGACCTGTCCGACGCCGAGCTCGCCCGTGATCTTCGCATACTGGTTCGCGAGCGCCTCATGGCGGGCGACAGTGACCAGGAGGTGCTGGACTATGTCGTCTCCCGCTATGGCGAGTTCGTCCTGCTCAAGCCGCGCTTCAGCCTGCGCAACGCGCTGCTGTGGGGTACGCCGGCGATTCTCCTGCTCGGCGGCGGCGTTTTCATCGTTCTGATTGCGCGTGGACGGCGACGGGCAAGGCCCGCCGAACTTACCTCGGCGGAAGCCGCTCAGCTTGACGAAATACTGCGCCGCTGAGCGTTCCAGCAGCGCTCAACATTAATAAAATTTCATCTGGCGGAAATGGCGCCGTAATGTGGTGGTTTCTATCTCTTGTTCACGAGGATGCGGCCAAGCGTCCCGAGAAGAGGATAGAATCGAATGACCATTCCCAAGTCCATTTCCGGTAACCGCAAGCGGTTGCTTGCTGCTGCCGCTTCCGTTGCGATCGCAGGCGCCATCGGCTTTGGTGCAATTACTTCGGGCACACTGCCCGTTCAGGCCGAGGCCGTCCGCGTAACTGCCCCGCAGGCTCCCGGTTTTGCCGATGTCGTCGAGCGCGTTTCGCCAGCCGTCGTCAGCGTTCGCGTCAAGGCCAAGATCGAGCCCGCTTCCGATAACGGCGCCGACATTTTCGGCCAGGGCTTCGACAACCTGCCCGACGACCACCCCATGAAGCGCTTCTTCCGGGAGTTCCGTGGCTGGGGCGGCGATCAGGACCGTCAGCGCCCGGAGCGCCGGTCGCGCCGTGACGAAGGACCGCGTCCTGTCGCACAGGGCTCCGGCTTCTTCATTTCGGAAGACGGTTATCTCGTGACCAACAACCACGTCGTCGAGAACGGCATGGAATTCACAGTTGTGACCGACAGCGGCAAGGAGCTCGATGCGAAGCTGATCGGTACCGATCCGCGTACCGACCTTGCAGTCCTAAAGGTCGAGGCGGACGGCCAGAAGTTCACCTATGTCGACTTCGCCGATGACGCGAAGGTCCGGGTTGGCGACTGGGTGGTTGCGGTGGGCAATCCGTTCGGTCTTGGCGGCACGGTTACTGCCGGCATCGTCTCGGCGCGCGGCCGTGATATCGGCGCCGGCCCATATGACGATTTCCTGCAGATCGACGCAGCCGTGAACCGTGGCAACTCGGGTGGTCCTGCCTTCAATCTCAACGGTGAGGTCGTTGGCATCAACACGGCGATCTTCTCGCCGTCGGGCGGCAATGTCGGCATCGCCTTCGCGATCCCTGCATCGACGGCCCGCGAAGTTACTCAGGATCTGATCCGCGACGGCTCGGTCCAGCGCGGCTGGCTTGGTGTCGAGATCCAGCCTGTCACGCCTGAGATCGCCGAATCGCTCGGCCTGAGCGGCGAGAACGGTGCTCTGGTCTCCAACGCCCAGGACGAAAGCCCTGCCAAGAAGGCCGGCATCGTTGCTGGCGACGTGATCGTGGCCGTTGACGGCAAGGATGTGACTTCGCCGAAGGAACTTGCCCGCGTGATCGGTGGCATCGCCCCCGGCAAGGCGGTGGAAGTCACCATCTGGCGTGATGGCAAGTCGCAGAACATGACGGTGGACCTCGGCGAATTGCCGGCTCCCGAAAAGCAGGCTTCGCTGCAGGGCGGTAAAGAAGCTCCGGCCGCCAGCGACCAGCTGGCAGACCTGGGCCTCACCATCACGCCTGCGGAAGACGGCAAGGGCGTCGTGGTGACCGATGTCGATCCCGGCAGCGATGCAGCTGATCGCGGTTTGCAGGCCGGTGACGTGATTACCAGCGTCAACTCGAAGGAAGTTGCCGGCGGTGCCGACATCCAAAAGGCCATCGAAGACGCCGCACAGGCAGGCCGCAAGGCGGTTCTCGTCCAGGTGACGCGTGACAATGCCAGCCGCTTCGTGACCCTGCCGGTCGCCAAGGGCTGAGTGGGCGGGGCGGGCGGAGAGCCGTTCAACGGACGGCTTTCCGCCTCTCTGTCCGGAACGGCATGGATGATTGCCCGACGCGGTCGGTCCCATGCCCGCGAGCTTCCAGCATCAGGCTCACAACCCCCGAGCCCTCCGCTGGAACCGGGCCTGCCTCGTTGAGTCAGTCTTACCTGGCGGGCACGGCGGCAGCAGGCAAACCGCCTGCTGCCGGACACCATTTCACCATATCCTCCAGACGGCATTTTTCGCGTATAGAACGCCCATGAAGATTCTCATCATCGAGGACGACCGCGAAGCCGCCGATTACCTCGAGAAGGCTTTCGGCGAGGCCGGGCACACGGCCCACGTCGCGCGGGACGGCGAAACCGGCTTCGCGCTGGCAGAATCAGGCGAGTACGACGTCATGGTCGTCGACCGCATGCTGCCGCGCCGGGATGGCTTGTCCGTGATTGCCGGGCTGCGCTCGCGCGGCAACACGACGCCGGTGCTTATCCTGTCGGCACTGGGCGAAGTTGACGATCGCGTGACGGGGCTGCGGGCCGGGGGCGACGACTACCTGACCAAGCCCTATGCGTTTTCGGAGCTGCTCGCGCGCGTGGAGGTGCTGAACCGGCGCGCCACGTCGAAGGAAGCGGAAACCATCTATCGCACCGGCGACCTCGAACTCGATCGTCTGTCGCATACCGTCAAGCGCTGCGGCAAGGAGATAACCCTCCAGCCCAGGGAGTTCCGCCTGCTGGAATATCTGATGCGCCATGCCGGTCAGGTCGTCACCCGCACCATGCTTCTCGAAAACGTATGGGACTATCATTTCGATCCGCAAACCAACGTGATCGACGTTCATGTCTCGCGCCTGCGGGGCAAGATCGAAAAGGGCTTCGACAGCCCGATACTGCACACGATTCGCGGCGCCGGCTACATGCTCAAGGCGGCCTGATGACGCTGCGGCTGCCGGCGATCATGCGCACGACCGCGGCGAGGTTGTCGGCACTCTATTTCATCCTGTTCGCGCTCTGCGCCATCGTCCTCGTTTTCTACATGACGTCGCTGTCGGCAAGCATGCTGACAGCGCAGACCATGGAGACGATCAACGAGGAAGTGCAGGGGTTGGATCGGGCCTACCGGCGCGGCGGTCTTCCCTTTCTTGTCCGGGTGATCGAGCAACGTTCCCGTCAACCGGGAGCAAACCTCTATCTCATCGCCGATGCGAACGGCCGCATTCTCACCGGAAACGTGGAAAGTCTGGAACCCGGCGTGCTTGAATCGGAAGGCTGGACCGACCGGCCTTTCATGTATCAGCGCTACGGCGAAGGTTCTTCGGAGCGACGCCAGCCCAATGTCAGCGACATAGAGGCGCCGGCCACTTCCATAGAAACGCGGCATGCCGCAATCGCACTGATCTCGCGTCTGCCCAACCAGATGATCGTGCTTGTGGGTCGAGACCTTGGCGAACCGGAACGGTTGCAGGGCGTGGTCAAGCGGGCGCTGACCTTCGCGCTCGGGATCATGGCTTTCGGCGGACTGCTCATCTGGTATTTCGTTGGCCGCAGGGCGCTGAAACGCATCGACAGCGTTTCGGATGCGGGCAAGCGCATCATGGGCGGGGACCTGACGGGACGGCTTCCGGTGACCGGAGCCGGCGACGAGTTCGACCGTCTGTCCGAAAACCTCAACACAATGCTGACCAGGATTGCGGGCCTGAACGAAGGTCTGAGACAGGTCTCCGACAATATCGCGCACGACCTCAAGACACCGCTGACGCGACTTCGCAACCGCGCGGAGGCGGCACTGGCAGGCGACCCCGGCGAGGCCGGATATCGCGAGGCGCTGGAAGCGACCATCGCGGAGTCGGACCGGCTCATAAAGACGTTCAACGCGATCCTGATGATATCGAGGCTGGAGGCAGGCTATTCGGCCGAGGCTTCGGTGAGGATCGACCTCGCCGCCGTCGTGCATGACGTCGTTGAACTCTACGAGCCGGCTGCCGAGGAAGTCGGCGTGACGATCGAGGCGCCCGATGCCGGCGGGAGCTTTTTCATCGACGGAAACCGGGAACTGATAGCGCAGGCGCTCTCCAACATCGTCGACAACGCGATCAAGTATTCGTCCTCATCCTCGCAAGCGCCGGCTGTGAAGGTCTCGATCATCGAAAAGGACGGCGAAACGAGCGTCAGGGTCGCCGACAACGGACCGGGGATTCCCGACCAGAGCGATCGCGAGCGCGCGACCGAAAGATTTGTGCGGCTCGAACAAAGCCGATCGCAGCCCGGTTCCGGTCTTGGTCTAAGCCTTGCCAAGGCGATCATGAAGTTTCATGGAGGGCGACTGGAATTGCTGCCCGGCGAGCCCGGCTTGACTGTCATGATGACCTTTCCGAAGCGGAGGAGCGAATAGGAAAGGCGTCTGCGGGCGGCGGAGGAGGTCGAACTGCTTATTGAACCCGGATTGAAGATCGTACCGCTCGACGCCGGCCATGCGCATGCGGAACTCGCCGAGATTGCCGCCGCCGCAGAGGAGCAGGGATTGGCCCGCCTGGCGCAATATCTTGCCGCGCGCGGCAAGACGCAGGATGTCCTGGCGGCGGCCTTCGACCTCTCGGAATTCCTGCGCGACTGCGCGCTCCGTCGTCCCGAGATGCTGGACGGATTGCTGGACAAGTCGATCGATCAGCGGCTTGCGGAATTGCTCGGCGAGATCAAGGCCTCGCCCTATGAAGACGAGCCAGGCGAAACCGGCCTGATGGCCAGCCTGCGCCAGCGAAAGGGCGAAGCGCATTTCCTGATCGCGCTTGCCGACCTCGCCGGCGAGGCGGATACCGGACAGACAGTCAGACGGTTGAGCGAACTGGCGGACGCCTGCGTTGGCGCCGCGATAGACTTCCTGCTCCTCGACGCACACAGGCAGGGCAAGCTCAAGCTGCCGGACCCGGCCGTGCCGGGAAAAGGTTCAGGATGGATCGTGCTCGGCATGGGCAAGCTTGGCGCGCACGAACTGAACTTCTCTTCCGATATCGATCTTATCCTCTTTTTCGATCCCGATGCCCCGGCGGTCGTTGACCCCTATGAGGCCTCCGAGCATTTCGTCAGGATGGCGCGGCGTCTCGTGCGCATCCTTCAGGACCGGACTGCGGATGGATACGTCTTCCGGACAGATCTGCGTCTGCGCCCCGATCCCGGCTCCACGCCGCTGGCCATACCGGTCGAGGCGGCTCTGAACTACTACGAGGGTCGTGGCCAGAACTGGGAACGCGCTGCCATGATCAAGGCCCGACCGGTAGCTGGTGACATCGAGGCGGGAAACGCGTTCCTGAAAGAGCTCCAGCCCTATGTCTGGCGCAAATATCTCGACTACGCCGCAATTGCCGATGTCCATTCGATCAAGCGCCAGATCCATGCCCACAAGGGGCATGGCGAGGTCGCGATCAAGGGACACAACGTCAAGCTCGGTCGCGGAGGAATCCGCGAGATCGAGTTCTTCGTGCAGACCCAGCAGCTTATTGCGGGCGGGCGCTTTCCCGAACTGCGCGGCAAGGCAACGGTGCCGATGCTAGGCGAACTTGCCGCACGCGGCTGGATCACGCCCGAGGCGCGCGACGGGCTCAGCCGGCAATACTGGTTCCTGCGCAAGGTCGAGCACGCGATCCAGATGGTCGCGGACGAACAGACGCACACCCTTCCGGACACCGACGAGGGACTGGAGCGCATCGCGCGGATGCTGGGCTTTGCCGATGCCGACGCGTTCTCGGCTTCGCTGCGCGCCGCGCTGCTGGATGTGGAAGGGCATTACGCGGCGCTTTTCGAGACCGCGCCCGAGCTGTCGACCGCCGTCGGAAATCTCGTCTTCACGGGCGACGTGGACGATCCGGACACTCTCGAGACGCTGTCGCGCCTCGGGTTCAAACGCCCCAGCGACATATGCCGCGTCATTCGCAGCTGGCATTTCGGACGCTACCGGGCAACGCAATCCGCCGAGGCGCGCGAAAGGCTGACCGAGCTTACACCGGCGCTTCTGGAGGCTTTCGGCAAGACGAAGAAGGCCGACAAGGCCCTGATGCGGTTCGACCAGTTCCTGTCGGGCCTTCCGGCGGGAATCCAGCTTTTTTCGCTGCTCCAGTCCAATCCCGGCCTCCTCAGGCTGCTGGCGACGATCATGGGGTCAGCGCCGCGGCTGGCTGAAATCATCACGCGGCGGCCCCATGTGTTCGACGGACTGCTCGATCCAGCGCTTCTGGCGGAACTGCCGGATCGCGCCTATCTCTCGGCACGGCTTGCAGCCTTCATCGACAGTTCTGCCCAATATGAGGAAGTGCTCGATCGGCTACGCATTTTCGGAGCCGAGCAGAAATTCCTGATTGGCGTCAGGCTGCTAGCCGGCGCAATCGACGCGATCCGTGCCGGCAAGGCCTTCTCCGACCTCGCTGACCTGACAATCGGTGCGACGCTGGATGCCGTCCAGAAGGAGTTCGCCCGCCGGCATGGGCATGTACCTGGTGGAAGGGTTGCCATC
Source organism: Rhizobiaceae bacterium (assembly GCA_019635775.1). Classification (GTDB taxonomy): domain Bacteria; phylum Pseudomonadota; class Alphaproteobacteria; order Rhizobiales; family Rhizobiaceae; genus Mesorhizobium_K. The sequence continues at coordinate 108,928 of JAHBYU010000002.1, forward strand.
CTCGGCATGGGCAAGCTCGGCAGCCGTGAACTGACTGCCGGGTCTGACGTCGACCTGATCCTGCTCTACGACCATTTGCCCGACGCCGAGGAGTCCGACGGGGACAAGCCGCTCGCGCCCTCTTACTACTACACGCGCATGACACAGCGCCTGATTGCCGCGGTTTCCGCCCCGACTGCCGAGGGTGTGCTCTACGAACTCGATCTCAGGCTGCGTCCTTCGGGCAACAAGGGGCCGGTCGCAACGCATATCGATGCCTTCAGGAAGTACCAGCGCTCCGAGGCGTGGACGTGGGAGCACATGGCCTTGACGCGCGCGCGGACGGTTGCGGGCGATCGCGATCTCGCGTCGGAGATCGAGGCCGAGGTGGCGGGCATTCTGGCGCTTCCTCGCGATGCGTCCAAGATCGCCGCGGAGGCGACCGAGATGCGCGATCTGATCGAGACCGAGAAACCGCCGCGCGACATCTGGGATATCAAGCTCATCCCCGGCGGGTTGATCGACCTGGAATTCATCGCGCAGGTGGCGACGCTGACCGGCAAGGTCGAGGGCGAGGGGAGAACGACAGCGACGGCCGTCGCGCTCGCACGGCTTTCGCCCGATTTCGCGACCGACCAGGTTCGCAGGGAACTGGCCGAGGCATGGGCTTTCTATGCCGCACTCACGCAGATGATACGGCTTTGCCTGACAGGTCCGTTCGAGAAGGAGGACAGTCCGCCCGGCCTCACGGACCTGCTTCTGGCCGCTACCGATTTGCCCGACATCAAGGTTCTGGAAGCGCATCTGAATGATGTTTCAGGTACAGTGCGCGGCCATTTCAATTGGCTGCTCGGTCGCAGGAAACGCTGAACGGCTCAGGCCGCGGCTTTCGCCGGCTGCTCCGTTCCCCGCGTCGGTATGCGCACCGACACGATGGTTCCGACGCCTTCCTTCGAGCGGATTTTCAACGCCCCGCCATGCAGTTGCGCAAGCGAGCGCGAGATCGCAAGCCCGAGCCCGGACCCCGTATGGTTTTTCGAGAACTGGTTCTGCACCTGCTCGAACGGCCGACCAAGCTTGCCGAGAGCCGTCTTGGGAATGCCGCAGCCATTGTCCTCGATGGTGAGCGTCAGAGCGCCGGCGGTATTGCGCGCGCGCACCGAGATGCGTCCGCCTTCGCCAGTGAACTTCACCGCGTTCGAAAGCAGGTTGATGGCGATCTGCTTGATGGCGCGCCGGTCCGCATAGACGCGAAGCGTATCGGCGATCTGCGTCTCAACCGTGATCTCCTTCTTTGCCGCCTGCAGGGAGATCACCTTCACCGTCTCGTGGATCAGCGGGCAGAGGTCGATCTCCTCGCGCTCGACCGAGAACTGCCCTGCCTCGATCTTAGACATGTCGAGAATGTCGTTGATGACGCCGAGAAGGTAGGTCCCGCTTGCCTGGATGTCGCGTGCATATTCCTCGTAGCGGTCGGATCCCAACGGACCGAAAAGCCGCGATTCCATCACTTCGGAGAACCCGATGATGGCGTTGAGCGGCGTACGCAACTCATGTGACATGTTGGCGAGGAATTCGGACTTGGCCCGGTTGGCGGCCTCGGCGCGCTCAGTTTCGCGCATGTATTTGCGGTTCAGTTCCACGAGCTCGGCCGACCGCTCCTGCTCGGAGCGGCGCGCGAGGCTGAGATCGTGAATGGTCGCCATCAGGCGGCGCTCGCTGTCGAGAAGCTTGTCCTGATGCTGCTTAATCTGGGTGATGTCGGAACCCACCGAAACCGTGCCGCCGTCGCGCGTGCGAAGTTCGTTCACCTGCAGCCAGCGCCCGTCGAGCAGCTGCCGCTCGAAACTCAGCCCGCCGCGCGCGCCGTTCGCATTGGCAAGTCGCCGCTCGGCTGCAAAGGCGAGCATCTTTGCCTCCAGGTCCGCCCGGGCGGCGCCTGGCATGATGTCACGGTCGGAGAGGCCGTTGTCCTGCTGGTACTTCGAGTTGCACATGACGAGCCGCTGCGAGGAGTCCCAAAGCACGAAGGATTCGTTGATGCTCTCGATCGCGGTTCGCAGCCGCATGTCGGCCGCCTCGGAGCGAAGCGCCAGGTTCCGCTGCTCGCTCACATCGACCGCAATGCCGATCAGCTGGATTTCGGGGGCTTCCGGATCGATCACCTGCGCGCGGGCGCGAACCCACACCCACTGGCCGTTGGCGTGGCGCATGCGGAATACCTGGTCGATGTGATCGATTTCGCGCGCGACGATCTGCTTGGCCAGTTCGAAGAGGTCGCCGTCGTCCTCGTGGATGATGTCGGCCACGTCGCCGAAGGAGAGCATCGTCTCGCAAGACTTGTACCCCAGCATCTCGTACATGGAGCGCGACCAGTACATCTTGCCGCGCACCATGTCCCAGTCCCAGAGCCCGCAACGTCCGCGCACGAGAGCGAGATCCACGCGCTGATGGGCCTCGACATAGATGCGGTCGGCGGCCTGCGCGCGGGCGGCCTGGCTGAAATAGGCATAGAGTACGATCAGCAGGACGCCCGCCGTCACGACGAAAAGCGAGACGTTCATGGAGACCGCCCTGCGCCATTCGGCAAAAACGCGGTCCTGCGGGACCATCGCCACAGCTGCGCCCGACCTGTTGTCGGTCAGGTCGACGGTTGCGAGCCATATCTGTCCGTCGATGTTCACTTCCATCACCCCGGCGCGCTCGCCGAACATGAAAAGCGGCTGGCCGCCCACGACAAGGCTGTCGAGATTGCGTTGGCGCCACGCCGAGGCCGAGGGCGTTGTGGCGATCACCTTGAAGGAACTGTCTGTGACGGCTAGCACGTGGCCGCGTGCCAGCATGCCGCTCTGCATGCTCTTCTGGATCAGCCGCTGGGATTCCGCGTCAGACGCATTGCGGGTCGCATCCGCGAGCATGAGGGAATTGGCAAGTTCGCCCGCAGCAAAGCTGAGGACCGCCCTGGCGTCGTGCTCCACATCGTCGCGTAACGCCATGAGCGACATGACGCGCACCGTCGCAACGACAACCAGGAACACCAGGATGAGGATGGGGATCGAGCGCTTCAACAGGGGTTCCGCCGCGAGAAGGCGACGATAGGCCGGTTCCGCGATAGCGCGCGCATTTCCGCCGACAGAGCCCTGCGCCTCGTTGCGCTGGGCAACAGTCGAGCCTTCGGGCGCGCTCCACGCGTCCGCTACGGCCATGCCGATCCCCCGAGATGTTACAGTTGACGATCCGGCAAACACCGCACTTCCGAATCATCCATAAAGAATCAAAGGTGATTCGCCTTGTCCAGAGGGGCGAGCCGAAAAGATTAAAAAATGATCTCGAAAGCGCGAATTTCGGGCTCAGGCGACGGTTCGCTCGACGATGTCGCGCAGGTCGGCCGACAGGGTTTTCGTACGCGCCATCAGCAGCAGGGCCTCGCGCGCCTTGTCGCGCCGCGCCGGCTCCAGCGAGCGCCAGGAGCGCAGCGCGGTTGCGAGGCGGGCGGCGAGCTGCGGATTGCGCGGTTCGATTTCGAGGATCGACCGAACGAAGAAATCGTAACCCGTGCCGTCCGCCCGGTTGAAACCCGTCTGGTTGGCGGTTGCGAAGGCGCCGATCAGGGCGCGCACGCGGTTTGGATTGCTCATCGAGAACACGGCGTGGCGCGTGAGTTTCTTCACCCGGTCCAGCGTCGAGGCGCCCGGTGCGGTCGCCTGTATGGCGAGCCACTTGTCCATCACCAGCGGGTCGCCGCTGTAGCGCGCCTCGAAGGCCGCCAGCGCCTCGCGCGCCTGCCGGGTTGCGCCATGCCGGTGTACGAGCACTGTCAGCGCCGCTGCACGATCCGTCATGTTGGTCGCGGCTTGGAAATGCGAGTAGGCCAGTCTGGCACCGCCGGGAAGCAGCGCGAGATAGTCGAGCAGCGTGTTGCGCAATGCACGCCGACCGGCACTCGCCGCGTCAGGGCTGAACGGCTCCCTGGATTCGAGCGAAGAATAGGTCTCGCGCATGATGGCTTCGTTCGACAGCGCGATGGCTTGTGCGAGGGCCTCTCGGCTGGCGAAGATTACGTCCGGGTCGATGTCCTTGCCGATTTCCCGCGCGATATCGGATTCGCTCGGCAGAGCCAGCGCCAATGCGCGAAACGCATGCTCCAGCGTGTCGTCCCTTGCCACGAGGCCGGCAAGTTCGATGAGCTTTTCGGAAAACTCCGGCGACTTTCCGCCGAGCTTCTTGCGGAAAGCAGAGATGAGCGCATCCGTCTGCAGGGTGTTGTATGCCTGCCAGCGCGAGAATGGATCGCTGTCGTGCCGCGCCAGAAAGAACCTGTCTTCCTTTCGCTGCGCGACCGAAAGCGTCACCGGCGCGGAAAAGCCCCGGTTCAATGAAAGGACAGGGCGTTCGGAAATGTCATGGAAGCGCACGACGTGGCGGCGCTTCCTCACATGGATCACTCCGTTTTCCACGGTCGCGCCATCGACGGCGCTGTGCGCAACATCCTTTCCGTTTCGCCCGACGAGACCGTAGGCCAGCGGGATATGCATGAGGCGCTTGCGGGCCTCCGAGGGCGTTGGCGGCACCGACTGTTCGATATCGACGACGAATTCGCCTCTGGCCGCATCATGCGAGGTCGACACCGTCACGTTGGGGGTGCCAGCCTGATGATACCAGAGCGCGAACTGGCTGAGATCGCGCCCGGAAGCATCCTCGAACGCCTTGAGAAAGTCCTCGATGGTGGCGGCGTCGCCGTCATGGCGCTCGAAGTAGAGATCCATGCCCCGGCGGAAGTCTTCGGCACCGAGGATCGTCTTGATCATCCTCACGACCTCCGAGCCCTTTTCGTAGACGGTGGCCGTGTAGAAGTTGTTGATCTCGCGATATCGGCGCGGTCGCACCGGATGCGAGAGCGGCCCCTGGTCCTCGGGAAACTGGTGCGCGCGCAGCGTGCGCACCTCCGCGATACGCTTCACGGGCCTGGAACGCTGGTCGGCCGAGAATTCGTGGTCGCGAAAGACCGTCAGACCTTCCTTCAGGCAAAGCTGGAACCAGTCGCGGCAGGTGATGCGGTTGCCGGTCCAGTTGTGGAAATACTCGTGGGCAATTATCGCCTCGATGTTGGCGAAGTCCGCATCCGTGGCCGTCTCCTCGTCGGCAAGGACGTACTTGTCGTTGAAGATGTTGAGGCCCTTGTTCTCCATCGCACCCATGTTGAAGTCGGAAACGGCGACGATGTTGAAGACGTCGAGGTCGTATTCCAGTCCGAAGGCCTCTTCGTCCCATCGCATAGAGCGCTTGAGCGCATCCATCGCGTAGCATGCCAGTGCTTCCTTGCCGTGCTCGACATGGATGCCGAGGTCGACGTTGCGCCCCGACGCCGTGACGAACCTGTCTTTCACCACGCCAAGATCGCCGGCGACGAGCGCGAAGAGGTAGGACGGTTTCGGAAAGGGGTCGTGCCAGGTCGCGAAATGCCGGCCGCCTGGCAGGTCGCCTTTTTCGACGAGGTTGCCGTTGGAGAGGAGCAGGGGAGTCTCGCTTTTCGGGGCCTCGACGCGGACTGTGTAAACTGAAAGGACGTCTGGCCTGTCGAGGAAATAGGTGATCCGACGAAAGCCTTCCGCCTCGCACTGGGTGCAATAGACGTCGTTGGTGCGAAACAGCCCCATCAATGCCGAGTTCGACGATGGTGATATTTCGGTTTCGAGTACCACCTTGAAAGCCTGTGCGGCCGGAGGGGCTGCGATGACGAGCTCGTCGGGAGAAGCCGTGTAGTCTGTCGGGGTCAAGGCCGCGCCATCCACGGCAACCGACTTCAGGATCAGTCCATCGCCATCGAGGACGAGTGGCGCGCCTGCGGCCACGCCGTGGCGCCTGACCATCGAGAGTTCAGCCCGCACGAGAGTGGCGTCCGGGTCCAGTTGGAACGTCAGGTCCGTGCGGGGAATAAGGTAGTCGCTGGGGCGATAGTCTTCGAGACGGAAGACATGGCCGGTATCTGTACGCATTCTGAAATTCCAACCTGTCGAGCCGTTTACGCTGCCGGATGGAGGCGTATTCGTTAGCTGGCCGCTCTTTACACGATCGTTTCCACTCGACAAAACTGAAACACGGCTTATTTCAGGCCCTATCCCTTTATCAATCCTACGGTGAACAAATGGCAGTCGCCACGCCGAAATTCGGAATGGGCGCTTCGGTGCTACGTCTTGAGGACCGCGCTTTCGTCACGGGAGGCGGGCGCTATACCGACGATATCGCGCCGGATGGCGTGCTGCATGGCTACGTGCTGCGCTCGCCTTTCGCAAATGCGCGGTTTTCGATCGCTTCCGTGGAGGCCGCAAGAAAGTCTCCGGGCGTCCATCTCGTTCTGACGGGAAATGACCTCGCCCATCTTGGCGACCTAGTTTCGGACTCGATGGCCGAGCAGCCCGATGGAACGACGGCGCCGACGCGCGACATCCCGATCCTCTGCCGCGACCATGCGCATTATGTCGGTGACGCCGTTGCCTTCATCGTCGCGGATACGCGGGCTCTGGCGCAGGACGCCGCCGACCTCGTCGAGATCGACTATGACGGCTTGGACGCCGCGGCAAACACCGCAACGGCACTTGATCCTGATGCGCCGCTCGTCTGGCCCGAACTCGGTTCCAATCGAGCCTTCACCTACCGGCACGGGGATCGTGCCAGAACCGACGCGGCATTCGCCAATGCGGCGAAAGTGACGCGGATCGAATTCCGCAACAACCGCCTGGTCGCGAACTATATCGAGACGCGCGCGGCGATTGGCGAATGGAAACCGGAGGAGGACCGGTTCGTCCTTACGATCGGTTCGCAGGGCGTTCACTCCGTCCAGAAGATCCTTGCAGGCGTATTCGGGATCGACCGCCGCAATCTGCGGGTGGTGACCCCCGATGTCGGCGGCGGTTTCGGGCCGAAGATGTTCACCTACCGGGAATACGCTCTTGTGATGGAAGCGGCCCGGCAACTCGGCCGGCCGGTGAAGTGGACAGGCGACCGTACCGAACATTTCCTGACGGATGCGCAAGGCCGGGACAACGTTGTTTCGGCCGAGATGGCGATGGACGCAAACGGCCGATTCCTGGCCCTGCGGGTCAGGTTCCTCGCGAATATGGGGGCATACATCTCCCAGTTCGGGGCGGATATTCCCTATATCGGTGCGACGATGTCGACGGGCGTCTATGACATTCCCGCGCTCGATGTCGAGATTGAAGGCGTCTATACCAACACCTGCCCGGTCGATGCCTACCGGGGCGCCGGGCGTCCCGAGGCGGCTTTTCTGCTTGAGAAGATGGTCGATGCCTGCGCCCGCGACATGGGTCTGGGCTACGACGAGATCCGCCGCCGCAACTTCATCCGCCCTGACCAGTTCCCCTATCGCACGCCGACAAACAGGCTCTACGACGTGGGCGAGTTCGACGGCCACATGACGCTTGCCATGGAACGCGCCGGATGGTCGACGTTCGGCGAGCGCGCCGCCAATTCCAAAAAGGCAGGCAAGCTGCGCGGCATCGGCATGGCGACCTATATCGAAGCGTGTGCCTTTCCGGGTTCCGAGCCGGCCTTCGTCGAGCTCAACGAAGACGGCACCGTCACCTTGAAGATCGGCACGCAGTCCACAGGACAGGGGCATTCGACGGCCTACGCGCAGCTTGTGGCGGAGAAGCTGAACCTGCCGATAGACAGGGTTGTCATGCGGCAAGGCGACACCGACGATCTCGACGATGGCGAGGGCACCGGTGGGTCGCGATCCATTCCGCTCGGTGGTGTGTCGGCGGTGCGTGCCAGCGAGGCGCTGGCCGAGAAGATCAGGCGCATAGCGGCCGACGAACTGGAAGCGTCCGCTCATGACATAGAACTCCATGAGGGCACGGCGAGGATCGTCGGTACTGATCGCGTGATCAGCTACGCAGATATCGCCCGGGCCGCGGCCGCTCCCGATGACGTGCGCGCCTCAGGCGAGTTCGTGCAGGACGAGGCCACCTATCCGAACGGAACGCATATCTGCGAGGTCGAGATCGACCCCGAGACCGGCCAGACCGAGATCCTGGGCTACACCACTGTCGACGATTTCGGCGTGACAGTGAACCCGGTGCTGCTGGCCGGCCAGATTCATGGGGGCGTCGCCCAGGGTATCGGGCAGGCACTGGCTGAGGATGTCGTCTACGGCGAGGACGGGCAATTGTTGAGCGCGAGTTTCATGGACTACGCGATGCCGCGTGCAGACCTTCTGCCGTTCTTCGAGACCGGCACGCGCAACGTGCCGTCCACGACCAACGCGCTCGGCATCAAGGGAGCCGGTGAGGCGGGCACGATCGGCGCGGCGCCCGCCGCGATGAACGCCGTGACAGACGCCTTGTGGCGCGCCTATGGGATAGGTCATGTCGAGATGCCGGCCACGCCCGGCAGGATATGGGCAGCCATACGGTCCGCCGACGGAAGATGAAGTCCTCGCACGGCCTGACACAGAACGCGCTTCTTGGCATCGGCCTGAAGATGGCGTCCGTGTCGGTTTTCGTCGGGATGTCGTCCTTTATCAAGGCGGCCGGACAGTTGCCACCCGGCCAGCTTGTGTTCTTCCGTTCCTTCTTTGCGATCATTCCGGTGCTGATCTACCTCGCCTACCAGGGGGAGTTGCGCGCGGCCATCTACACCAGACGGCCGTTTGGGCACATCGCGCGAGGCGTGATCGGTGTCTGTTCGATGGGACTGTCCTTTTTCGCGCTGACGAGGCTCCCGCTGCCCGAAGCCGTTACGATCAACTATGCACAGCCACTCTTCGTCGTCATGTTCAGCGCGCTTTTCCTTGGCGAGGTCGTGCGCGGCTATCGCTGGAGTGCCGTCATAGTTGGCCTTGTTGGCGTGGTGATCGTGTCGTGGCCGAAGCTTTCGCTCGTCAGTGGCGGCGCTTCGCTGGGCAGCGATGAACTGGCTGGCGTGATTGCCGCGTTCTGCGCCGCGGCGGTATCAGCCGTTGCAATGCTGCAGGTGCGCAGCCTTGTCAGCACGGAGAAAAGCGCCGTCATCGTCATATGGTTCTCGCTGACGGCAAGCGTGGTCGGGTTGATGACCTTGCCGTTCGGATGGAAGACGCCGGACATGTGGCAGGCGACATTTCTGGTCTCCGCTGGCTTCTGCGGCGGGATCGCGCAGATTTTCATGACTGAAGCCTATCGCCATGCGGAAGCGTCGACGGTCGCACCCTTCGAGTACACGTCGATCGTTCTGGCCATCGTTGTCGGCTATCTTGTCTTCGAGGAAAGGCCCACCGTCCACATCATCGTTGGCGGGGCAATCGTCATCGCGGCGGGCATCTTCATCGTCTGGCGCGAGCGTCAGCTTGGCATAGAAAGACGTAATGCGCGCAAGGCGGTTTCCTCGCAGTAACGCACCCACGGCCCGCGGCTACGACAACGGGGCCTGCTCCCGTAACTGGTCGAGCCGGACCTTTATTTCCAGAAAATCGCGCCACGCGAATTTCTTGTGCGCGGGGTTCCGCAGCAGATAGGCAGGGTGCAGTGTCGGCATCGCCGGGATGGATATGCCGGATGAAGTGACGTGCGTCTTCCAGTTTCCACGCAGGCGCATCACGCCTTCTGTCGTGTTGAGCAGCGTCTTGGCCGAGGGGCCGCCCAGCGTCACGAGGACCCTTGGGTTCGCAAGCTCGATCTGCCGCTCGATGAACGGACGGCAGATTTCGGTTTCGTGCGGCGTCGGCGTTCGATTGCCCGGCGGACGCCACGGGATCACGTTCGCGATATAGACCGAGCCCCGATCAAGCCCGATTGCTGCAAGGATGCGATCGAGCAGCTGGCCCGAACGCCCGACAAAGGGCAGTCCTTCCAGATCCTCGTCGCGGCCCGGCGCTTCCCCGACAAGCATGATGTCTGCCTCCGGGTTGCCGTCAGCAAAAACGAGGTTCTTGGCCGTGAATTTCAGGTTGCAGCCATCAAAAGCCGCCATCTGGTCGCGCAATTCGTCCAGGGTGGCGGCGGTCGCAGCGCGCTGCCGCGCGAGCGCAATCTGCGCCTCGTCGGGAACGGCGACTGTGCCGCCAGGCTGGAACTGGTTGTTTCTCGGTGCTGCTGGCGCTGCCGCAGTGGGCCGCGCCCTTTCGGGCTCGATGGCCGCAGGCCGTTGCGCGACGGCCTCTTGCGGGTCGACTGCCGAGCGCGCTGCAAGATGGTTGATCGGCTCATCGACGAGCGCCGCATCGACGCCGGCTTCAGCATAGAAGGCAAGCAGTTCGCGCAGCCCCGGCGTTTCCGTTTCGGTTCGTATGTTCATGATCGGGCGACAATCGCCTTCCACGGCTTCTTTTTCAAGCCGGCGACGTAGCTATAGGCGGGAAGTAGCGCAGAGATTGCAAAAATCCGTCCGGTTGGCGGTTTCACGTCGCAATCGGATAAGCTAAGGAGCCGGTAAGCCAGAGAATGGCCGCGCCCAAGCCAGCCACGGCAAGCCGATTGCGGGGAACATGATGGACGAAATCGAACGCGAAAGCATGGAATTCGACGTGGTGATCGTCGGAGCCGGTCCCGCGGGCTTGTCCGCCGCGATAAGGCTGAAGCAGGTGAACCCCGAGCTTTCCGTGGTCGTGCTTGAGAAGGGCGCCGAGGTCGGCGCGCATATTCTTTCCGGGGCGGTGGTCGATCCCATCGGCGTGGACCGCCTGCTGCCGGGCTGGCGCGAAGAGGACGATCATCCATTCAAGACGCCGGTAACGGCGGACCATTTCCTGGTGCTCGGGCACAGCGGTTCGATCCGCCTGCCCAACATGTTCATGCCGCCGTTGATGAACAACCACGGCAATTACATCGTGTCGCTCGGCAATGTCTGCCGCTGGCTTGCCGGCAAGGCCGAGGCTCTTGGCGTTGAAATCTATCCCGGTTTCGCGGCCGCCGGCGTTATCTACAACGACGCTGGCGCGGTGACAGGCGTCTATACCGGCGACATGGGCGTCGAGCGCGACGGCACGCACGGGCCGAACTACGCGCCCGGCATGGCGCTGATGGGCAAGTATGTTCTGATCGGCGAGGGCGCGCGCGGCTCGCTGGCAAAGCAGCTTATCGCGAAGTTCAACCTTGCGGACGGACGCGAGCCCGGAAAATATGGCATCGGGCTGAAAGAACTCTGGCAGGTGGCTCCCGAAAAGCACAAGCCGGGCCTCGTGCAGCACTCCTTCGGCTGGCCACTCGGCATCAAGACCGGCGGAGGCTCGTTCCTCTACCATCTCGAGGACAACCAGGTGGCGGTCGGCTTCGTGGTTCACCTGAACTACAAGAACCCCTGGCTTTCGCCGTTCGAGGAATTCCAGCGTTTCAAGACGCACCCTTCCATCCGCGAAACGTTCGAGGGCGGCAAGCGCATTTCCTATGGCGCGCGCGCCATCACCGAAGGCGGCTGGCAGTCGGTGCCCAAGCTTTCCTTCCCTGGCGGAGCGCTGATCGGCTGCTCGGCCGGTTTCGTGAACGTCCCGCGCATCAAGGGCTCCCACAACGCCGTCCTGTCGGGCATGATGGCTGCCGACCACGTCGCGGCCGCGCTTGCGGAGGGCCGCGCGAATGACGAGCTGACTGCCTATGAGGAAGGCTGGCGCGAAAGCGACATCGGCCGCGATCTCAAGAAGGTGCGCAACGTCAAGCCGCTCTGGTCGCGCTTCGGCACGGTGCTGGGCGTAGGCCTTGGCGGGCTCGACATGTGGCTGAACACGCTTTTCGGCGTCTCGCCCTTCGGCACCCTGAAGCACGGCAAGACCGATGCGCAGTCGCTTGAGCCAGCCTCCAGACACAGGAAGATCGATTATCCGAAGCCGGACGGCGTGCTCACCTTCGACCGACTTTCCTCCGTGTTCCTGTCCAACACCAACCATGAGGAAGACCAGCCGGTTCATCTTCACGTGAAGGATATGGCGCTGCAGGAACGCTCCGAGCATGATGTGTTCGCAGGACCCTCGACGCGCTATTGCCCGGCCGGTGTCTATGAGTGGGTCGATGCCGACGGCAATTCGGCGGCCGACCCGTCGATCAAGGACGTGCGCTTCGTCATCAACGCGCAGAACTGCGTCCACTGCAAGACATGCGACATCAAGGACCCGAACCAGAACATAAACTGGGTGCCGCCGCAGGGTGGCGAGGGCCCGGTCTACCCGAACATGTGATGCGCAGCGCGGCGCGGGCGATCTTTCTGCTTCTCGCCGCCAGCGCGGTGGGAACCGGGTATGCCGAGGCAGGCGTCAAGGTATCTGTCAGGACCAAGACCTACGGGATCTCGGGCACAACGGGCTCCGCGCTGATCGATGACATGGACCGCCGCGGTCCGAGGCATGGCTTTCTGACGCGTGCGATCGCACAGACAAGCTATTCGCTGTCATGGACCATCGAATGGACCGAGACGCGGAAATCATGCCGTGTGAGCGGCGTCGACGGTCACCTGGACATCACCTACACCTATCCGGCTGCCGAAGCCCTTCCGTCGGCCCTGAAGTCGCGCTGGAGCCGTTTCATGAGCGGGGTCAAGCGGCACGAGAAGGTGCATGCCGACATCGCCAGGCAGATGGCGCGGGCGATCGAGAGGGCGGTGGCCAAGGTCGATGTCCCCAATGATCCAGGGTGCCGCAAGGCCCGTTCCGAAACAAGGCGGCTGATGTCGAGCATCTCGCAACGGTATGAGGCGCGGCAGGTCAGCTATGATGCGCGCGAGCATCGGGATGGCGGCCCGGTCGAGCGGCTGCTTGGGCGGCTGAAGGACGGCTGATCCCGTCAGGATGCAAGCCCGACCGCCAGAGCCGTCGTGACGAGCGGATCATCCTCGCCTTCCGGCGTTTTGGGAGAGAATTCCATCAGCACCGGAAGGTGGTCGGACCCCACCGGCTCCAGTGTCTGCACCGAATGCACGACGATCTCGCCCTTGGCGAAGACGCGGTCGATCGGAAGGCCGGCGAAGCGCATCCACTCAGGTGCTCGGCGCCAGACCCATGTCGGCTGGAGCGGGCCGAGTTGGGCCATTCCGGCGAGTTGGGCGACGCGTGCGGATGCAAAGCTCCAGGGGGCTGCGTTCAGGTCGCCGGCGAGGATCGCCGTGTCGGAGAGGGCCTCAAGTTCCGGGCCAAAACTCTCGATCTGCGAGTGCTGGTCGAACGGCCAGGGCCAATGCAGGTGCATCACTGCGATATCGACCGGAACGCCTCCGAAATCCACGCTCGCCACCCCAAAGGGCTTGCCCTGCAGGCACCGTCCTTCTGTTCCCTCGGCAAAGGGTCGCAACGAAAGGATCATGACGCCGCCAGCACGGCCCTCGACGGTGCACGACAGCCGGTAGGGATACGTCGTTTCCAGCAGCTTCAGCTTTTCGGCCCACATCGGGGACACTTCCTCAAGTGTGAGGACGTCGGGTCTGACACGCCCGACAAGGGAAAGGACCTTGCCTGGCTCTGGATTGTTGAAGCGCAGGTTGAGCTGCATCAGCCGATAGACCGGTCCGACTCCCGCACCCTGCGAAGCCTGCACCGGCGCGAGACCGGGAATAAAGGAAAGGCCGGTCACGTTCACGATCGCCCAGAGCCCAAGTATGGCGGCCAGCAGCCCGTTCAGGCGAAATCGCGGCGACAACAGCAGGAACGGCGACAGAAGGATCAGTGCGGCGGCAAAATGGATCCGGAAATGCGACAGCGAATCGAGTGCCGGGTGCATCGAACCGAAGAACCCGCCGACGAGGGCGAGCGACAACGGAAGGGCAGCCAGAAAGGCGACAAGACCCGTCACGCGCAGGATTCGGCTGGTGCTCATCCGCGCCTTCTTGGGCAGGATTGCGGCCCATTCATGGAGCCGGCAGCCTATTGGAACGCGGTTTCCGCGAAGCTTCTCAACTTCCGGGAGTGGAGCCGTTCCTTCGGCATCGACGCAAGCTTTTCCATTGCGCGTATGCCGATGGTGAGATGCTGTGCCACCTGCCTTTTGTAGAAATCCGACGCCATGCCCGGCAGCTTGAGTTCGCCATGCAGCGGCTTGTCGGAAACGCAAAGCAGGGTTCCGTAGGGCACGCGGAAGCGGAAGCCGTTGGCGGCGATGGTGGCCGATTCCATGTCGAGCGCGATGGCGCGCGACTGCGACAGACGCTGCACCGGCCCGCGCTGGTCACGCAGTTCCCAGTTCCTGTTGTCGATCGTGGCGACTGTGCCCGTGCGCATGATGCGCTTGAGGTCGTAGCCGGCGAGACCCGTGACCTCTTCCACGGCTTCCTCCAGCGCCACTTGCACCTCGGCCAGGGCGGGGATCGGTATCCAGACCGGCAGGTCGTCGTCGAGCACGTGGTCCTCACGGACATAGGCATGCGCCAGCACATAGTCGCCCAGCGCCTGCGTGTTGCGCAGCCCGGCACAGTGGCCGAGCATGAGCCACGCATGCGGGCGCAGGACCGCGACATGGTCCGTGATGGTCTTGGCGTTGGAGGGTCCGACGCCGATGTTCACCATCGTTATGCCTTCATGCCCCTTCTTCTTCAGGTGATAGGCAGGCATCTGCGGCAGGCGTGCCAGGGTGGGCCCGTCGGCGGACGTCTGGCCGGGAAGCGTCACGATGTTTCCCGGCTCTATGAAGGCTTCGTAACCGCCGCCGCCTTCGGCCATCAGCTTGCGGGCAAACAGTGTGAACTCGTCGATGTAGAACTGATAGTTCGTGAACAGCACGAAGTTCTGGAAGTGATCGGGGCTGGTGGCGCTGTAATGGGTCAGCCGGTGCAGTGAGTAGTCGATCCGCTGTGCCGTAAAAGGCGCAAGCGGTCGCGGTTCGCCGGGCAGCAGTTCGAAGGTTCCGTTGGCGATGTGGTCGTCCGTGCCGTCGAGGTCCGGCACATCGAACAGGTCTCGTATCGGCCGCTGGATTCGCTCGGCGATATCGCCGTCGACATAGGTTCCTTCCAGGAAGGCAAAGTGCAGCGGTATCGGCGTCTCGGACTCGGATACCACAACGGGAACGCCGTGATTGCGCATGATGAGCTGCAACTGGTCGGTCAGGTAGTGCCTGAAGAGATCCGGCCGCGTGATTGTCGTGGAGAAATGGCCGGGCGTCGGCATATGCCCATAGGCCTGGCGGGAATCCACTTGGCTGTAGGATGAGGTTGTGACCCCGACTTCGGGATAGAAGGCGCGGTAGCGTCGCGAGGCGTCCACCCCCTCCGCCAGGGCCGCGAAGGAGTCCCTCAGGAACTTCGTGTTGCGCTCGTAGAGGGCCTGCAGGGCCGATACGGCTTCGCTGGCGTCGGTGAAACTTCTGCGCCCGACAGGCTCGGGCGAAACGACGGATTCGATGGGTTCAGGGTAGATTCGCTTTTCCATGACCCACTATAATGGGCCTTTGTGACGGTGTGGAGATGCTGCCTGCAAATTCGGCAGTTGCCTCAAGAACCGCGCTGCAGGCTGACCATCAGCACGAAGCCCGCGCCGGTCTTCTTCATGGTCGGCGCCTCGATGATCGTCTGGTCGGCGGCCTGCAGGCTGGGAACCGCAAGCAGCGGCGCCGAAACGAGCAGAATGACCGCCAGCGCCCGCGGCAGCAGCCGGAGGTACTTCAGGATTTCGTGGGCAGGGCGGGTCATGATCTTGTTTCGCTTTCGCAGGTTGGGTTTCTGGAGGAACCGCGTTTATCGGCGGCAGAAGATTTTCTGTCCGACGAAGCAACTCGTCGCGCCGGCCATCTGATATTTGCTGCCCGTACGCCCCGCCTCGGCGACCAAGACGGCAAATCCCATGCCGAAGAGCGTTACGAGCAGGCACACGATGGTGAAGCGACGGGCAAGCATTCCGGGTCTCTCCTTCTGTGTGTCGCAGAATGCCCGCAGGCTCCTGAACCACCCCTGAGATGCCCGTTCATGTGACGTTCAAATTTATTGAAGAGTTTTAACGGCTTGGATGCTTGCGTTTCGGCACGGCCTGCCTATCTCCGACGAAACCTTCAGGAGACGGATGATGACGGGACAATCCAGGCCGATCGAACTCTACTACTGGCCGACGCCGAACGGCTGGAAGGTAACGATCATGCTGGAGGAGCTTGGCGTTCCCTACGAGGTCAAATACGTCAACATCGGCAAGGGCGAGCAGTTCGAGCCGTCCTTCCTGAAAATCTCCCCGAACAACCGCATGCCCGCGATCATCGATCCCGAAGGGCCGGACGGTGAGCCGATCTCGATCTTCGAATCCGGCGCCATTCTCCAGTATCTCGGCCGCAAGTTCGGGAAGTTCTATCCGGCGGACGAACGTCAGCGCGTCGAGGTGGAACAATGGCTGTTCTGGCAGGTTGGCGGGCTCGGGCCGATGGCCGGACAGGCGCATCACTTCAGGCAGTACGCGCCCGAGAAGCTGCCCTATGCCGTGGACCGCTACACGAACGAGGTGAACCGCCTCTATGGCGTCATGAACAAGCGGTTGGCTGACCGCGAATTCCTGGCGGGCGACTATTCGATTGCGGACATGGCCTCGATCGGATGGGTCAAGCCATACAGGAACCAGGGTCAGGAGATCGAGGACTTCCCGCACCTGAAGCGCTGGTTCGACACGATTTTGGCGCGGCCGGCTGTCGAGCGCGCGCTGGTCGTAGGCCAGGAGCGTCGCAACAATCTCGCCGACGACAAGGAAGCCCAGAAGGTTCTCTTCGGGCAGCGCGCGCGGGCCTGACGTAGCGGCCTAAAGCTTCGTCCATGTCTGTGAGCGGCAGATCAGGCCGCCAAGCACGCAGCCGCTCATCTTGAGCTTGCTGCCGGCCAGCGCGCCTTTGCCCGAATAGGTCTTGTCGCTCTCCGGGTCGGTAATGCTGCCGGTGTAGCTGCTCTCGCCGGCAGCCTTGAACTTGCCGATGCTCTTGCCGGCGAATTTTCCGGTCTTGAGCTGTATGCAGAAGCTGCCGCCGCACGAGCTGATGTGCGCGGTCGCGCCGGCCTGCGTGCGCCAGTTGCCCACTATGGGATCCGCAAAAGCGGTGCCGCAGAGGAAGAGAAGCGCGGCGGCGGCAGGAACGAGCTTGCGAAACATCATGACCCTCCATCCAAGGCCAGTCTCCCGCGGGCGCTGGCTGGCGTTAAAATAGCGCCAGCCGTGGCCGCGCGAAAGCTGGGCCGTGCTCGACTTTCGCATTTTCGATGTTTCGTGTGGTTACCGAAGCCTTGCGATCCAGTCACAGCATTTTTCGCATATTTTCTTCAAATCCCCGGAAAACCGGGGCGCCTTATCCTTAACGATTTTAGGCGTTTACCGCTTGTTTGAACTTTGTTTGCGGCAAATTAAGCAAGCCATTTAACGGCCGATTCAAGCGTCGGCGGCATCCTCGAAAGCATCGGAAGAGCGGCCCTGGGGACACCAGATAGAGCGGCTCTCCGGAGCAGAGACAGGGGATAAAAAATGGCACGCTTTGAAATGTTTGAGCAGGGTTTTGGCGCGATGGGCTCGACGGCCCAGGCGGACATCCTTTTTGAACTGGGCATGATGTATGCGACCGGCCGTGACTGCGAGGCCGACGCCGTTGCCGCCCACAAGTGGTTCAACATCGCCGCGATCAAAGGTTCGGCCCGCGCTGCGGAATTGCGCTCGGAACTCTCCGGCACGATGTCCAAGGCGGACATCGCAAAGGCGCTGCGCGACGCCCGCGAATGGATGACCGCACACTGATCTGAATAACGGCAAGGCCGCAAAAGACGGCCGGCTGCAAGGAAAAGACGCGGAGCTTACCGCGCTGCTGTGACAGGGTGAAAGGCGAGGCCGGGCATGGGGATGCACGGTCATACAGGATAAAGGCCGCGACCGGACGAAGAGCCGGCGCGGCCTTTCTGCTTCTGCGAGCATCCATTCATTGGTCCAGCTTTCGTTTTGCTTGGAATTTGGGCAGTCCTCGCGGTAATGACCCGGCATAACCTGAACAATATGAGGGAGTGCCCTATGAAGATCAGAACCATTCTGGCCGCAGCCGGGCTCGCGCTGACCGCGCAGGCCGCCCATGCGCAGGAGGATATCGTCATCGCGGTTGCCGGCCCCATCACCGGCCAGCTCGCCACCATTGGCGACCAGTTCAAGATCGGCGCACAGGCCGCCGCTGATGCGATCAACGCCGCGGGTGGCGTCGGCGGGCGCAAGATCCAGCTTTCCATCCAGGACGACGTCTGCGATCCCAAGCAGGCCGTTTCTGTCGCAAACCGCATCGCCGCCGAAGGCATCAAGTTCGTCGACGGTCACGCCTGCTCAGGTTCCAGCATTCCGGCTTCCGCCGTCTATGCTGAAAACGGAATTCTGATGATGTCGCCGGCTTCGTCCAATCCGCTCATGACGGACGATGCCGCGAAGAACGGCTGGCCGACGATCATGCGCCTCTACACGCGCGACGACGCGCAGGGCGCTTTCATCGGCCCGTGGATCGCGCAGAAATACGCCGGAAAGAACGTTGTCATCCTGCATGACAAGAGCGCCTACGGGCAGGGCGTTGCCGACGCCGTGAAGGCGACGATGAACTCTGCTGGCCTCAACGAGGTCATGTACGAGGGCATCAACGCCGGTGAGAAGGACTATTCGGCGTTGGTGACCAAGCTGAAGAGCCTGAACGCTGATGTCGTTTACTTCGGTGGCTATCACCCCGAAGCGGGCCTTATCCTGCGCCAGGCCGCCGAGCAGCAGCTCAAGTTCCAGCTGATCATGCCCGACTCCATCGCTTCGCCCGAGTTCTGGCAGGTTGCCGGCCCGGCGGCTGAAGGCACCCTGTTCGTCTTCCCGTCCGATCCGCAGGCCAAGCCGGAAGCAAAGGAAGCCGTCGAGAAGATCAAGGCCACCGGCTTCTCGCCGGAAGGCTTCACGCTGTTCTCCTATGCGGTGATCCAGGCGATCGCGCAGGGCATCGAACGCGCCGGCTCGGATGACCCGATGGCAGTCGCCGAGGCGCTGAAGGACGGCACGCCGGTGAGCACGGTCGTCGGAGAGATCGCCTTTGACGAGAAGGGCGACATCAAGAACGCCACCTACGATATCAACCAGTGGCACGATGGGGCCTACGCGCCGATCGCGCCGTAAAGGGCCAGCATCCTGGTTCGGGGAGAAGGCCGGGCTTGCCCGGCCTTTTTCATTCGGGTTGAGGCTGCTCGAAGGCGACCAGCACCGTTCCTTCGGTGATCTGTGCACCCTCCAGTGCGATGTCCGCCACTACGCCGTCCAGTGGCGCGGTGATCGCGTGTTCCATCTTCATCGCCTCCAGCACAAGAAGGGGCTGGCCTTTCTCCACCCGGTCGCCCTTGGCCACCCTGACGATCTTGACCAGCCCCGGCATCGGGGCGCGCATTCCGGCTTCCTGTCCACCCTGTAGCGATGCTGTCGCGTGCGGGTCTGCAAGCGCGAACTCGAACGCGGCGCCGTTTGCGAACACGGCCAGATGTCCGGGCCATCGGGCGGTGCGGGGCATGCGTTCCGGATGAACGACGCGGTCGGATGCCTCTCCGTCGAAGCGGACGTGCCAGCGGCCGTCCTTGCCGGGGGCGACCACAGCCGAGAGTTCGCTTTCGCCGATACGAAGTATGGTGCGCTGCTCGACCGGATGGAAGTGGGCGTAGCCTGCCAGCGCCGACCACGGATCGTCGTCGCGCGGCAGGTGCTCCAGCCCGGATGCCGCGAGGAACGCTGCCGAAAGGACGTCGGGCGGCGGCGTCGGCCTTGCGGTTAGTGCGTCCCGCTTGCGGTCGATAAGGCCTGTGTCGATGGTTCCGGTGGCGAAATCCTGGTCGTGCACCAGCTTCGCCAGGAAACCGAGATTGTTCGTGCAGCCGGCGATTTCGGTCGTTTCCAGCGCGGCGGCAAGGGCCTCCAGCGCGCCGGTACGATCCGAACCGCGTGCGACGAGCTTCGCGATCATCGGGTCATAGAAGGGGGAGATGGCGTCGCCCGAGCGCACGCCTGTCTCGACGCGCAGATTCTGCGTCGGTGACGGGAAAACGAGGTGATGCAGCGTCCCCGTTGCAGGCAGGAAGTCCCGCGAGGGGTCTTCGGCATAGATTCGCCCTTCGACGGCGTGGCCGGACAGCTTGATCTGTTCCTGCGTCCTGGGAAGGCTTTCGCCTGCCGCGACGCGCAATTGCCATTCGACCAGATCGACGCCGGTGACCATTTCCGTCACCGGATGCTCGACCTGCAGCCTTGTGTTCATCTCCATGAACCAGAAGCGATCGGGACGGAGCCCTTCGGACCCGTCCACGATAAACTCCACCGTGCCGGCGCCGCTGTAGCCGATGGTTCGTGCAGCCTTTACCGCGGCGTCCGTCATCGCCTTGCGCATTTCGTCGGTCATGCCCGGCGCCGGCGATTCCTCGATCACCTTCTGGTGGCGACGCTGCGCGGTGCAGTCGCGCTCGAAAAGATGGACGACATTTCCCTGGCCGTCTCCGAAGACCTGCACCTCTATGTGGCGGGGGCTCTCGATATATTTCTCGACCAGCACACGATCGTCCCCGAAGCCCGCCTTGGCTTCGCGCCTCGCGGCGGAAAGCGCTTCGGCAAACTGGTCGGGGTCATCAACCTTTCGCATGCCCCTTCCGCCACCGCCTGCGCGCGCCTTGATCAGCACCGGATAGCCAATTTCGCGCGCCTTTCCGGCAAGCAGGACGACCTCCTGTCCCTCGCCGTGATAGCCGGGGACGACAGGCACCCCGGCCCGCTCCATAAGCCGTTTGGCTGCGTCCTTCATGCCCATCGCCCGGATCGAGGCGGATGAAGGGCCGATGAAGACCAGCCCGGCCGCCGTCACGAGATCGGCGAACTCGGCATTTTCAGACAAGAACCCGTATCCGGGGTGGATCGCCTCGGCGCGTGTGTCGATCGCCGCCGCAACGATCCTGTCGTCGCGCAGATAGCTGTCGGAGACGGGCGAGGCCCCGATATGCACCGCCTCATCAGCCATCTCCACGTGAAGGGCCCGCGCATCCGCATCCGAATAGACCGCGACGGTCTCGACGCCCATGCGGCGCGCGGTGCGGATGATGCGGCAGGCGATTTCGCCACGATTGGCGATGAGGATCTTCTTGAACATTCCTACTTTTTAGCAGCAACCAGCGCAAAATGCGCCCCCTGTGGATCCTGCGCGTTGACCACCCAGCTGCCGCCCGGAACCTCCATCGGACCGAAGGTAATGGTCCCGCCATTTTCGGTTATGCGCTTCGTAACGGAAGAGATGTCGGGAACGGTAAAGTAGAACTGCCAGAACGGCGATGGCATCTGCGGCGGCTTGTTCATCATGCCGACATCGCCATCCGCCCCGGCGGTATCGACGACGAGGTAGTTGCCGGCTTCGCCCATGTCGACCTCGCGCACGCGCGTCCAGCCAAACTCTCTCGCGTAGAAATCGAACGCTGCGCCGTAGTCGGCGGCGTAGAGTTCATGCCAGCCAACGTGCCCAGGCGTCGTGCCGGGTACCGGCGGGCTGTCGGGGCCCATCGGCGTCATCAGCATGAAGACCGCGCCTTGCGGGTCCGCCACCACGGAGAAACGTCCCACGCCGGGAATGTCGGAAGGCTGGCGATGAACGCTTCCGCCGGCCTTCTCGACGTTTCGTGTCGCGGCATCGGTGTCAGCTGCGTGGATATATCCCAGCCAGCAGGGAGGGGTGCCCATCTCTGCCGCTTCCTCGGGAAGCAGCATCATGCCTGCCACGCTTTGCTCCCCTGCGTTGAAGATCGTGTAGGGCATGTCCGAACCTCCGAAAGGCTCTGAAGTCCAGCCAACCACTGCCTTGTAGAAATTCTCGGCGGCGACGACATCCGTCGTCATCAGTTCGTACCAGAAGAACCTGGAAGCCATGATGTTGTCCTCGCTGTGTGTCTCGGATCGCATGTTAGGCATGCGTATCTCCGTCTGCAAACGGATCACGGCGCGGGGAGACCTGCCTCCTGACAACATCTTCAGGGTTGTGCGGCATTTGCGGGTTGCGCAATAAGCATCTGATCTTGCGCGCGAAAACAGAACGCCGGCCTTTTCAGGCCGGCGTTTCGTCGTGCCTCGTCGCGTATGCGACGCTCAGTTTGTGGCGGTGAGCTCGACCTGCTCGACGCCGGCCGCGACGTTGATGCCGGTTTCGCCTTGCACGGCCAGCGGCTGCAGCGCGAAGGCATGCTTGGTGCCGCCCACCAGGATGTCCGCGCCACCGCCGAAGCCGGCTGCGACATCGGCTTCCGCACCGACGTATTTGCCGGAGAGAAGGCCGTTTTCACTCGATGTCGAGCCGCTGAGCACCGCCCAGACAAGATGGCCTTCCTTCACTTCGCCCAGTTCGATGCCGAACTGGTGAACGGTGCCGGAGTAGTTCTCGACGGTTCCGTCGTTGCGCGTGAAAACGCAGGTCATCGTCTGCTTGCGGGTGAAGATTTCGCCGATGCCGATGGAGGTATCGCATTTCAGGACACCGATCTGTGCGGTCACGGACCATGCGGGCGCGACGGCGCACAGCATGAGTGCCGCACCGGCGAAAGAGGTGAAGAGACGGGCGTGGAATGACTTTGTCATGGGGTTTTCCTGGACGGGGGTGATATGCTCATCCGCATCGTCGGAATCCGGGATGCGGGTGTATGGTCATGCTGGAAGCGCTTCAAATCGAAACCGTGGCAGCTAGTCCCGGAAGGCAAGGCTCGTCAAGCCGGATCAAACAGCAAATGTGGCCCTGAAATACAGATCGACCTTAGTCTGGCCTGCCTGTGTGTTCTGTTTTGCTTCGGACTACTGGGGAAACGCCATGAAGAATCGTCTCGTTGCTGCTGCTGTGTCCGTGTTGGTCTGTTTTGCGGCTGCCGGCGCAAGTGCCGCTTCGTTCAACTGCGCGCATGCCATGCTGCCGGCCGAGCAGACGATTTGCGGCAACGCCAACCTGAGCAGGCTCGATGAGCAGACGGCTGGCATGTACTTCCTGATCGTCGGCAGCGGCGCCCCGCAGGCAACCATCAGCATGGTGAAGACGTCCCAGAGCAAATTCATCGCCCAGCGCAACGCCTGCGAGACCAACGTCGACTGCCTCGTCGATGCCTACACGTCGCAGATCATGTTTCTCAAGAACGAGAAGAGCAATCTGGGGCTTTGACCCCCTTCGTCATGCAGGCGGTATGAAGGGTTGGCTAACCTCGCGAAACAGCGGCAGTGCCTCTAGCTGTTCGCAGTGCGTCCTGAGCGACGGATAATCCTGCATCGCGATCAGGTCGGGCATCGATTCCGTCACGTGGCGGATCGCGCATGCGACTGCGATGTCCGCATGTCCGATCGTCCGCCCGAACCATGCCGGCGACTGGCGTCCGGCGCGGTCTTCCTCGAGTATCGCCAGAGCGCCTGCGATCTGCGAGCGGCAGCGGTCGACCCATAGCTGCGAAACCTCCTTGTGCAGCTGTTTCTCGTAGAACAGGCTGACGCCCTTGTCGGCAAGGCCGGTCGCCAGTCCTGCGACCTTGAATGCGCGATGCCTGTCCGGCTCGGTGGCAGGCCATAGCGAGCGCTCCGCCGGAACCATGCTTTCGAGGTGGGCGATGATGAGATGGCTGTCGATCAGCGTGTCCTCGTCGTCGAGCACGAGGGTTGGCACACGCATCAGCGGATTGATGGCGCGAAGCCGGTGGGCATCCGAGAAAACGGACCACGGCCAATGCTCGAACGGCAGCTCAAGGAGCTTCAGGGCAATGCCGACGCGCCGCACGAAGGATGAGTCAAACTGGCCGATCAGGATCATGAGGGGCTCCTTGGCGAGCCCCAACACTGTCACAGGCCGGAAGGCTGCGGCAAGGGCCAGAGCGGCCGCTTCCTGACAGGTTGCCCAGGCAGGGGTCAGGTGGCTGCGGCTTCGGCCTCGTGCTCGGACATGCCGGTGATCACGCCTTCGACCGCCTGCACCGTGGTGGTCTTGGGATCGATGTTGTCAGCGACCACCTTGCCCCTTCGCATCACCACGATCCGGTCCACAACCTGGAACACATGGTGGATGTTGTGGGCGATGAAGATGCAGGAGTGACCGGAATCGCGTGCCCCGCGCACGAAGTTCAAAACGCCCTGCGTTTCGGCGACGCCAAGATTGTTCGTGGGTTCGTCGAGGATGATGAGGTCGCTGTCGAAATGCATTGCGCGCGCGATCGCGACCGCCTGCCGTTCGCCGCCCGACAGCGATCCGATCGGCGTCGTGGGCGGTATGTTCTTGCTGATGCCGACGCGCTTGAGGAGGTCGCGCGCGACGTCGTTCATCGCGTCCTGATCCATGCGGTTGAGGAAGGCCGGGCCTTTCAGCGGCTCGCGCCCGAGGAAAAGGTTGCGCGCGATGGACAGCTGCGTGACCAGCGCGGAATCCTGGTAGATCGTCTCGATGCCGTTGGCGATGGCATCGCCGGTGTTGCGCAACTCGACCTTCTTGCCCCGGATGAAGATGTCGCCGCTGGTCAGCGGAACCGCTCCGGACAGAACCTTGATGAGCGTCGACTTGCCGGCGCCGTTGTCGCCGAGCAGGCCGACGATCTCTCGCTCGTTGACATGGAAGTTGGCACCGACCAGCGCCTGCACCTGGCCGTAGGACTTGTGGATGTCGGCCATCCGGATGAGAGGCTGGTTCCCGGTGTTGGACATGTTCAGGTTCCCGCCTTGTGACGGCGTTCGAGCCAGGAATGCAGGGCCATCATGCCAAGGATGATGGCTCCGATGAAGATGTTGTAGGCCAGCCCGGGCACGCCGATCATGATGATGCCGTTGCGCATCATGCGCAGGATGAAGATCCCGAGCACGGTGCCGATGATCGTACCGCGCCCGCCCATCAGCGCGGTGCCTCCGATCACAACCATCGCTATGACTTCCAGCTCGTAGCCCGTGCCGCTGTTGGGGTTGGCCGACGAGGTGCGGACCGAGCTGATGATGCCGGCCAGCGCCGCCATGACGGAAGACAGCATGAACAGGCCGATCTTGACGCGCGAGACGTTGACGCCGCGTGCCGATGCCGCGCCGGGGTTGCCGCCCGAGGCCTGTATCCAGTTGCCGATGCGGCTCTGCGTCAGGATGTAGCCCAGCACGATGACCGCCAGCACGAACCATACAAGCGACATGTAGAGCCGGAAGGACCCGATATAGAAATCCCCGACCAGCAGCTCGGCCAGCCAGTTGCCTGCCGCGTTCCAAGTTCTCTGCGGAAAGCCGTCTGTGATGAAAAGCGCCGTCCCGCGCACGACCAGCAGCATGCCGAGCGTCACCAGGAAGGACGGAATCTTGAGTTGCGTGACGAAGATGCCGTTCACGAAGCCTATGAAAGCCGCGACCAGCAGGGCGGCGAGGAAGGCGACTTCCAGCGAAGTCACTTCCGCGTTGAACAGCGTCCACATCAGGACTGCGGAGAACCCGAAGACCGAACCGACCGAAAGATCGAATTCGCCGGACGTCATCAGCAGGGTCATCGCCAGCGCGATCAGGCCGAGTTCCACCGTGAAGGCCAGCGTATTGGAGATGTTCTGCAGCGAGAGGAAGCTCGGATTGATCGACTGGAACACGACGATCATCAGGACCAGGAGCACGAAGGGGCCGAATTCCGGCCGCGCGATGAAGCGCTGTAGGATCGAACGATTTTCCACGAAAAGCCCGCCGCAGTCTTGCGTTTTCAGGTCCCGCCCGCCGAGGACCGGCGGGCGGTTGTTGTTCAGGCTGTCGGCACGATGCGCGTCAGCCGGGAAGTCGGATCATTTTCCGGACAGAATGTCGTCGTAGATCTGCGCGGTGTCCTTCTCGTAGAGCGCGCCGGTGATGACGTTGAAGCCCGCCGGTACGCCGCCTGCCTGCATGTTGGCGAGCGAAAGCGCGACATAGCTGGTTGCCTGCGGGTCCTGCCACTGGGCGGCGTTGACGTAGCCGGTCAGTACTTCCTGCGTGGTGTCGAGCGAGTTGCCCCAGCCGACAACCGGGATTTCGCCCGGCTTGACGCCAACCTGGTCGAAGACGCGCTTGATGGACCCGGTAACGAGATCGCCAAGACCGATGATCGCCTTGATCTTGTCCCGGTTGGCGGTGAGGTAGTCGACCATGCGGGTGATGACCTCGGCCTGATCGAGGGTGGCGTCGGTCACCTCATAGGTGATACCGAGCGGCTCGAACACGCTCTTGATGCCTTCCTCTTCCTGCACGCCGTAGGTTGCGCCGGGAATTTCCACCGGCATCCACACGAAGTCGCCGGATTTCACCAGGCCCTTGTCGACCAGGTATTGCGCCCAGCCACGGCCGAACACCACGTTGTCGCCGCCGACATAGGCGTCGAAGCTGGCGGTCGGGTCGGGCGTGTTGAAGTTGATGATCGGAATCTTGGCGGCGTTGGCTTCCTTGGCCACCTCGACGAGGCTGCCCGGATCAGGGCTCGTCGTCGTGATGCCATCGGCTCCGGCGGCGATGGCCGCGCGCACGGCTTCCTGATGCGAGGCCACGTCGCCATTGTGGAAGGACGTGTTGACGGTGTTGCCGGTATCGGCTTCCCACTGCTTCGCGCCGGCGAGGAAGTAGGTCCAGACCGGGTCTGCCGGGCTGCCGTGCGAGATCCAGTAGAACGTCTTGCCGGCCGCAAAAGCGCCGGCAGTGGGCAGCGTCAGCGCCAGGGCGGCGCCTATAGCGAGCAATTTCAGCTTCCTCAACATGTAAATCCTCCCAAATGAACTCCCTGCGCATCAGCGCAGCCTGGCTGGCGACGAAACCTCCCTCGCTCCACCGGGCAGCCGCAGTCCACCTTCTTTCAACGGGGATGACAAGACCCTGTCATTCCTTCAGGGCCGCCGTGATGCGGAATCTATCAAAGATTGCAGAAACGCCTCGGAAGGCTACATCCGCCAGACGCCGACTTTCGTGTCCGGGATCGGCGCATTGAGCGCTGCCGAAAGGGATAGCGCCAGAACCTCGCGCGATCTGGCCGGATCGATGATGCCATCATCCCAAAGCCTCGCCGAGGAATAGAGCGGCTGGCCTTCGCGCTCGTATTTTTCGAGGATGGGCGCGCGAAACGCGGCTTCATCCTCCGCCGACCATGTGCCTCCGTGGCGTTCCATGCCTTCCCGCTTCACCAGCGAAAGCACGGTCGCTGCCTGCTCCCCGCCCATCACGGAGATGCGGGCATTGGGCCACATCCACAGGAAGCGCGGATCGAAGGCGCGTCCGCACATACCGTAATTGCCCGCGCCGAAGGAACCGCCGATGATCATGGTGACCTTGGGCACCTGCGCAGTCGCCACCGCCGTGACCAGCTTCGCGCCGTCCTTCGCGATGCCGCCCTGTTCGTACTTTCTGCCCACCATGAAGCCGGTGATGTTCTGCAGGAAGACAAGGGGAATCTTCCGCTGGGTGCAAAGCTCGATGAAATGCGCGCCCTTGAGGGCGCTTTCGGAAAACAGCACGCCGTTGTTGGCAATGATGCCGACGGGGATGCCGTGCAGGTGCGCAAAGCCGGTCACCAGCGTCGTGCCGTAGTTCGCCTTGAACTCATCGAGCTCTGAACCGTCGACGATGCGCGCGATGATCTCGCGCACGTCGTAAGGCTGGCGCGGATCGGCCGGGACGATGCCATACAGCTCGTCCGCCGGATGAACTGGCGGAATCGGTTTCTTGAGTTCGACCGACAGGCGCTTGTTTCGATTCAGGTTTTCCACGATGCGCCGCACGATGGCGAGCGCATGCGCGTCGTTTTCGGCAAGATGGTCGGCAACGCCGGAGAGACGCGTATGGACGTCCGCGCCGCCAAGTTCCTCGGCGGTCACTTCCTCGCCGGTCGCGGCCTTTACCAGAGGCGGGCCGCCGAGAAAGATCGTTCCCTGGTTGCGCACGATGACGCTTTCGTCCGACATCGCCGGCACATAGGCGCCGCCTGCCGTGCACGATCCCATCACGCAGGCGATCTGCGGAATACCGGCGGCCGACATGTTCGCCTGGTTGAAGAAGATGCGCCCGAAATGCTCCCGGTCGGGAAACACCTCGTCCTGGTTCGGCAGGTTCGCGCCGCCGGAATCGACCAGATAGATGCAGGGCAGGGCATTCTGCGCGGCTATCTCCTGCGCGCGCAGGTGCTTCTTCACCGTCATCGGGTAGTAGGTTCCACCCTTCACCGTGGCGTCATTGGCGACGACCATCACCTCGCGACCGGACACGCGTCCAATGCCGGCGATCATGCCCGCCGAGGCGATCGCATCGTCATACATGTCCCAGGCGGCGAACTGCCCGATCTCCAGAAAGGGCGAACCGGGGTCGAGCAGCCGCGCCACCCTTTCGCGCGGCAGGAGCTTGCCCCGTTCCGTGTGGCGCTTGCGTGCCCTTTCCGGCCCCCCCTTTTCCACGAGTGCGGCCTTGGCCGAAATATCGGAGACCAGCGCCTTCATGCGCTTGGCATTGGCGCGGAAGGCGTCGGAGGTGGGCGAAATTGATGTGCTTAAGGCTGGCATGTCTTCCTTTTAGCTGGCGAGGCGTCGAAGGAGAAGCCTGAGCCTAAACGCTTTCAGCCATCATCTCGCGTCCGATCAGCCAGCGCCTGATCTCGCTTGTGCCCGCACCGATCTCGTAGAGCTTGGCGTCGCGCAGCAGGCGGCCCGTCGGATAGTCGTTGATGTAGCCGTTGCCGCCGAGAAGCTGGATCGCGTCAAGCGCCATCTGGGTCGCCTTTTCGGCGGCGTAGAGAATGCAGCCTGCCGCGTCCTTGCGGGTCGTCTGCCCGCGATCGCAGGCGGCTGCCACCGCATAGACATAGGCGCGCGCCGCGCTTGCCGTTGAATACATGTCTGCGAGCTTGCCCTGCACCAGCTGGAACTCGCCGATCGGCTGGCCGAACTGCCTGCGTTCGCGCGCATAGGGCACTGCCGTGTCCAGGCAGGCGGCCATGATGCCGAGCGGTCCGCCGGCCAGCACCGTGCGCTCGTAGTCGAGGCCCGACATCAGCACCTCGACGCCTCTTCCTTCCTCGCCAAGCACGTTCTCGAACGGCACGGAAACTTCCTGGAATACAAGTTCCCCCGTGTTGGAGCCGCGCATTCCCAGCTTGTCGAGCTTCTGGGCGACCGAAAACCCCGGCATTCCTTTTTCGACAAGGAACGCGGTGATGCCCCGCGATTTTCTGTCGGGATCGGTCTTGGCATAGACGACCAGCGTTCCGGCGTCGGGTCCGTTGGTGATCCACATCTTGGAGCCGTTCAGCACGTAGCGGTCGTTCTTCTTTTGCGCGCGCAGCTTCATCGACACCACGTCGGAGCCCGAGCCGGGTTCCGACATGGCGAGCGCACCGACCGTTTCGCCGGAGCATAGCGAAGGCAGGTATTTCTCCTTCTGCGCCGCCGTGCCCCAGCGATTGATCTGGTTCACGCACAGGTTGGAGTGCGCGCCGTAGGAGAGCCCCACCGAGGCCGAGGCGCGGGAAATTTCCTCCATGGCGACGACATGGGCGAGATAGCTCATCCCCGTGCCGCCATAGTCAGGGTCGGCGGTCACGCCGAGCAGCCCCAGTGCGCCAAGTTCGCGCCACAGGTGCGACGGAAAATCATTGGAGCGGTCGATGTCCGCGGCCAGCGGGGCGATCTTCTCCTGCGCGAAGCGGCGCACTGTTTCGCGCAGGGAATCGATATCCTCGCCAAGGCCGAAATCGAGCGTGTTCAGGTACATGGCATCCTCGCAGACGTTGCGCGCAGAGACGATAGCCCCCAGCCGCGATGGTGCAAGGCGGGTGCCCGAAATTTGTAACTCACGGGAATGTTATGAAATGAAAGGCCCAATCGGAGCAATATTGCCCCATGTCCCGCTGAATTGAAAAAATTTGGCTTCGATTGCCATCGGCCCTCGGGGACAGTGCCACATCGAAAACAGCCTGACGGGAGGTATTCATGACACTGACCAAGACGACGGCGTTCGCGTTCGGGACGCTCCTCGCCGGCGCGGCCCATGCCGCCGAACCCCTTGTCACCGCCGACTGGGTGGCGGAAAACCTCGACAACCCGAAGGTTCGCGTCTTCGAGGTGAGCGTCGATACCGGCGTTTACGAGCGCGGGCATATTCCCGGCGCCGTGAACCTCAACTGGCACACTGATCTGGTCGATCCGGTCAAGCGCGACATCGCGCAGCGAGAGGCGTTCCAGGCGCTGCTGCGCGATGCCGGTGTCGACAAGGACACGACCATCGTGCTGTACGGCGACAACAACAACTGGTTCGCCGCATGGGGCGCATGGGTGTTCGACGTCTACGGGCTCGGCGATCAGGTTGCGCTGCTCGATGGCGGCCGCAAACTCTGGGAAGCCAAGGGCCTGCCGTTTGATACCGCGCCCGTCGATCATGCAGACTCGGCCATCGAACTGCCCGAGCGCAACAATGCGCTGCGTGCTCGCCTGAACGATGTGCTCGACGCCGCCGAGGGCCGCGCCGACGTGAAACTGGTCGATATCCGCTCCAATGACGAATACACGGGCAAGGTCTTCGCGCCTGAGGGTGTGAAGGAGCTTTCCGTGCGCGCCGGCCATGTGCCGAACGCGGTCAATGTGCCGTGGGGCAAGATCGTCAACGCGGATGGCACCTTCAAGTCGTCGGACGAGATCAAGGCGATCTATGCCGAGGTCGGCATCGACGGTTCGGCTCCTGTCATCACCTACTGCCGTATCGGCGAGCGTTCCAGCCACACCTGGTTCGCGCTGAAACGTATCCTCGGCTATGACGCCCGCAACTATGATGGCTCATGGACCGAATACGGCAACGCGGTCGGCGTTCCAGTGGTCAACGTTGCGGGGACGGTCTGGACGGGCAAGTAAGTTCGGGCAAGTAGTCGAAGCGAAAGCTTTCCTGTAGTCAGACGGGCGGGTGCGAAGGCGCCCGCCCGTCCCACATGTGCCGGATTTCGAATGAACAGCATTGCCGTGCGCTCCGCGATCAGCGGGCTTGTCCTTCTCCTGATCGCTGCCTGGGCCTGGAGTCTTTCCAGCGAGCCGTCGGCCCGCAACCTCGTCTTCTCGCTCCTGACCGGAACGGTGTTTGGGATCGTGCTGCAGCGCGCGCGCTTCTGCTTCCTGTGCAATTTCCGCGATTTCCTCGATGACCGCGATCCGTGGGGTTTGATAGCCATCGCGGTTGCGCTGGGCGTGGGAGCCATCCTCTATTTCTCGGTCATGATGGCGTGGGTGCCCGTGCCTCAGCCGGACCGCCTGCCGCCCAACGCGCATGTTGGACCGGTGGGGTGGGTGCTGGGGGTCGGTGCCTTCGTCTTTGGCCTCGGCATGGCGATTTCGGGTTCGTGCCTGTCGGCGCACTTCTATCGGTTGGGGGAGGGGTCGCCGACATCTCCCTTTGCGCTCCTCGGCGCGGCGCTTGGTTTCCTGCTCGGCTTCCTGACTTGGAACCCGCTATATCTGGCAAGCATCTCGGAAAGCCGGCCGATCTGGTTGCCATTTCAACTCGGCTACGCCGGCGCGCTGGCGGCGACGCTGGCAATCCTCGCAGTAGTGGTTGTCGTGCTTTTCGCGGCAGGGCGCTGGAGCCCAAGGCCAGCGCTTGCACCAGGCGTGCCGGCGCTCGGTCGCGCCGTCTTCGTCGATCGCTGGCCGGCGGTTGTCGGTGGGCTGTTCATCGCTGCTATCTCGGCGATCTATTACCTCAGGGTTGCCCCGCTCGGCGTCACGGCCGAACTCGGCAGCCTTGTGCGCACGGCGGGCACGTCGCTCGAAATCCTTCCCGGAACGCTGCTCGGCCTCGACACGCTGCGAGGTTGTGCGACCGCGGTGAAGGAAACGCTGCTCTCGCCCAACGGCCTTCTGGTGGTCGGGCTTGTTCTCGGCAGCTTTGCGGCAGCCTTTGGGGCGGGGCAGTTTCGACCGACATTGCCGACCGGCGCGCAGATCGCCAAGGGACTTGCAGGCGGCGTGCTGATGGGCTGGGGCGCGATGGTGTCGCTCGGCTGTACGGTCGGCGTGCTTCTGTCGGGCATCCACGCCGGGGCGATGTCGGGGTGGGTCTTTCTCTTTTTCTGCACATTCGGCGTCTGGCTGGGACTCGTGGCCATGCGTCGGTTCGGCTGGCGGTGACATCATGACGGCGAAAAGCGCCGGCATTCTCGTCTATCGCAACCGTGCCGGCGGCATCGACGTGCTGCTTGTCCATCCTGGCGGGCCGTTCTGGGCCAGGCGCGACGCCGGCGTCTGGTCGATCCCCAAGGACGAGTATGGTGACGATGAAGACGCTGAAGCCGCGGCTCGTCGTGAATTCACGGAGGAGACCGGTTGGGCGATCGGCACGGCGCTCTATCGGCTCGGCGATGTCAGGCAGAAGGCCGGCAAGGTCGTCACGGCGTTTGCAGCGGAAGGCGATTTCAATCCCGCAACGCTTCGGAGCAACCATTTCGAGATGGAGTGGCCGCCGGGGAGCGGGCGCAAGATAAGCTATCCCGAGATCGACCGGGCAGGGTGGTTTGCGTTGGACGAGGCTGCCGGGAAGATCATCGACGGGCAGCGACCGCTGCTCGACAGGCTCCTGGAGTTGCTGTCCGAAGGCTAGCTCCTCGCGGCGGCCAACGCCCTCGGCAACTCTTCCGCGAAGATGTCGAGTTCGTGCGGCAAGCCGACGCTGACGCGGATGCAGCGGTCGAGCACGGGCACCATCGGCTTGCGAATGAAGACATCGCGCGAAAGCAGTCCCTTGAGAACCTTCAGCGCAAACGCTCCGTCAGCGCCGCAGTCGATCGTCACGAAGTTGGTCGCGGACGCAATGGGCAACAGGCCGTTGTCCCGCGCGATTCCGGCGATCCGCTCCCGGCCTGACGCGACCTTTGCCTTGACCTCCGACAGCCATGCCTGATCTGCAAGCGCGGCTTCGCCAGCCACCAGCCCCATCCGGTTGTTGCCGTAGTGATTGCGGACCTTCTCGACATCGCGGATGAAGGTTTCCTCCCCGATCGCGTAGCCGCAACGTATGCCCGCAAGACCGTAGGCCTTCGAGAAGGTGCGCATCCAGACGACATTCGGGCGATTCACGTCGATAGGCACCAGCGCCGTCTCCGGCCCCAGTTCGCCATAGGCCTCGTCCAGAACCAGCATCGTGGTTTCCGGCAGCGCTTCGATGAAACGCTGTATTTCACTCGCCTCCCACCAGGTCCCCATCGGATTGTCCGGATTTGAGAGATAGACCAGCGGCGCGTTCTCGCGCCTCACGGCGGCGAGCAGGCCATCGAGGTTTTCGCGGTCGTTTTCATAGGCAACGGTGACGAGCCTTCCGCCGAAGCCCGCGACATGGAAGTTGAAGGTCGGATAGGCCCCGAGCGACGTGACGACGGGCTGGCCCGGCGCGATCAGCATGCGAACGACGAGGTTGAGCAGGCCGTCGATGCCCTCGCCGACGACGACATGGTGCTGCCCGACGCCGTGGTGCGCCGCCACCGCCGCCTTGAGGTCGAAATTGTCCGGGTCGCAATACATCCACATTTCGGGTGCGGCCGCGCGCATGGCGGCGATCACGGAAGGCGCCGGTCCAAAACTGCTCTCATTGGCGCCGATACGCGCCCTGAACGGCCGCCCGCCACGCTCGCGCTCCTGCGCCTCGGGCCCGACGAATGGAACCGTCGTCGGCAGGGCGGCGACGACTGGCGAAAGGGCAGGGCGCTGGCTCATCGTAGGCTCCGGACGGAAGACGTGAACTGTTGAGGCCTTCTGCTGCCAAAATGTCCGGAAGGCAATGGGCAAGCCACGCCGTGCCGATTGATGCAGCACATCACGATCTCGGCGAAAAAAATTTGAACCTTTTGCACGGCGGGCGCGACTGATGCTGCGAAGGGTCATCATTGAAAGGAGAAAATCATGAAACCTTCTACCTATACCGCCGCCCTGTTCGCTCTCGCCGTCATGGGCGCAAACGCACTTCCTTCCGCCGCCGTGGCGGGTACGCATCCCGACGGACAGGGTGGCGCGGTCTGCAAGGGCATCGGATCCTGTCTCGTGCTCGAACTGGACTGTAAGGGCACTTACACCGACGCCACCGACAAGAACGGCACGGTCTACGGAAAGTGCTCGCAGGTATCCAAGGCTGTCGGAACCGCCAGGCCGAAGGCACTCAAGAACTAGTGACCGGCCGGCATCTCGACCGGGGCTGCGGCTTGCGACCCGCAGCCCCGGTCGAATGTTTCAGTATCCCGGCGATGCTTCTGCTTTCTGCCCTGAAGGCGGGACGCAGAAGCGCGCGTTTGCACGAATGGAAACCGGACTACTGCTGTCCCCCGCCACCGTGGTCGTCGGCGAATTCGATGCCGGCATTGACCTCAGCAATCGCCTGCTGGATGAGGTCCATCGCCTTGATGCGGTGGCCGCCCTTGTTGGAGCTTGCCTCCCGGAGCGAGGCGAGCGAATCGTAGAGCGAAGAAAGCGCGCGCTCCATGTTCCCCTGATAGGCATCCGCGGTCGTCGTGGACATGGCGACTGCCGAAGCGGCTGCCGCGCCTGCGGCCGCGATGCGCATGAAGTCACGTCGTGAAGTGGTCGTGTCGGTCATTGTCTTTCCCTTGGATTTCGGCTGTGAGGATAGATGTAGGCTACACGCCGGCGGGAGAACCGTCGGCCTTCAGGCGGGAGAGATAATCGTATACGAGAGGCCAGTCGTCGCTTTTTGCTGTCAGCGCGACATAGCCATCGGGACGTACAAGCCAGATGCCATTTGCGTCAAGCGGCGCTCGCAGGCGATCTTCCAGAAGCTCGGGAAATGCCGCCAGCACGGCCGTGTCTGCTTCTGCCGCGAAAAGCGCGAAGCGCGGATGATGTCCGCTGGCGGAATCGTCTTTCGGCGGCATGCGGTTGCCGGGCAGGGGGCCTTTCAAACCGTGCGCATGCCGTCCTGTCAGCTTGCTGTCCGGATAGCCGATGGATAGCTCGGACAGCATTTCGCTTGCAGCGTGCTGCACGGGACTGAGGCCGAGCATGTGGCTGGCCACGAAGTTGCGTACGGCCTGCGCGACCGGATTTTTAAGCATGGCCAGCCGGGTCGCCTTGCCTGACGCAGCGATGACCTCGGCCGCGATCCTGCTACGCTCGGCGCTGTAGCTGTTGAGCAGTTGTTCCCGGCACGCGCCCTGGCACACGAGGGCGAGCTTCCATGCAAGGTTGAACGCGTCCTGCATGCCCGTGTTCATTCCCTGTCCGCCTGCCGGGCTGTGGATATGGGCGGCGTCCCCGGCCAGGAATGCGCGGCCGGCGCGATAGTCCTCGACCTTGCGCTCGTTTATCCGAAAGCGCGCCATCCAGACGGGGTCTTCGGCGGTCATCCCGCCCGGCCCGCGGCGATCGAGGATCTTCTGCACCTCGTCCAGCGTGGGCGAGGAGTTCGGGTCGGCGGGCGGTTCGGTGCTGGCGATGAGCCTTATTCGATCTCCGGGCAGGGGGAAGAAGGCGACGATTCCCTCCTGGTGCCACCAGATCATCAGTTCGTCGGCAGGCATTGGAGACGATGACAGGCGAATGTCGGCCAGCAGGAAATGGTCGTCGACCGTCTCGCCGCGAAACTCCCTGCCGATTGTATGGCGAACCACGCTGTGCGCGCCGTCGCAGCCGGCGATCCAGTCGATCAGCACCGTCTGGGCGGTTCCGTCCGCATGCCGGACCTCAGCCTCGACCGCATTGCCCTCGTCGCGGAATCCGGTCAGTTCGACGCTTCGTTCCACTGTCACGCCAAGCTCGGCAAGCCGCGTCTCCAGGATGCGTTCGGTTTCGGATTGCGGGATCATCAGCGCGAACTGGTAGCGGGTGTCGAGGCCGTCCAGACGGATATGGGCAATCCTCTCTCGGCCATTGCCGATATTGGCCGCCTTGACCTTTACGCCGGCGGCCACAAGCCTGTCGGCGACTTCAGCGCCCTCGAACAGTTCCAGCGTTCGCGGCCAGACTGCCACTGCCTTGGACTTGTCGGTGCGCGCCGGCGCCTTGTCGATGATGCGCAGCGGCACGCCATAGCGCGCCATCTCGACGGCGAGCGTCAGTCCTACCGGGCCCGCGCCGACGATGAGAAGCCTTGGCTTCATGGCCGATTGTCTCCGAATAAGTCGATGTTTTGCTGGTGGACCGGACTCACGTTTCCGAACGCCAGCGCCAGCATGCACCGCCGGACAAGGGCTGGAAAGCCATGAAGAACAGCCTCAAGAAACATTCAACGGAAGAGCAGTGCGCCACCGCTTTGACGCAGTGGCGTGACGCAATGGAATAAGCGGCCGGTTCGCGTTCCAGTTCGCGGGACCTGAACAAAGGGGCCGCTTGCCTTCCTCGACGCCTAGGGGACCTTGCAGCCGCATTGCCTGGATGCGGTTACGTCGGCCCAGACGTCGCAGGTCCATTCGGTCTCCGGTGGATTGCATGCGCCCTGTCCGGTTGGACGGCACACAGGGCCGTGGGTACGTTTGGCGTTGTAGACCAGGTCGCCGGGTAGGCATTCCTGCGTATCACCGCAGCTTTCCCCACCCTCGCATTCAATCACCACCGCTCGTTCGGCGTCTGCCTTTATCCTTGCGTCGAGTTGAGGCTTGGTGATCTTTCTGGCAGCTTTCGCCTTGGACGTCGCGCAAACGACGAAAGTATACTTTCGGTTCGTCCAGGTTATGGAGCTGGTTATCTGATTGCATTGCGGGCCGCGATCCGCTGCCGTCTCGCCAGCTTTGACTGTCATATCACGGATTTTCTCTTTGACGGACATTGCATGATCCTTTGCGTTGCATGGTTATGTCCACTGAGATTGCCTGCTCGAACTGTGCAGGCACTCCATATGCGTCAGTTTTCCCTTCTGCTGTTTCCTTTCCCGGTGCATGCGAACTGTCGCGCTACCTCCTGCGTCCAATGACCTGGCTTCGAAATCCCGAGTGCCCCCGATCGGTCTTGTTCGGCCCATATACCGCGCTGTTGAGCTCCTCCGGTACGTGCAACGCGAACCCTTGTGCAAAATGGGTGCCGAGCGGCTGGAGCTTGGCCAAAAGTTCCCGGGTCTCAACGGATTCGGCGATGGTTTGAATACCCATGCAGTTCGCGAGCCTGATCACCGACTCAACGATGATGCTGCTGGCCGGGTCGTCCAGAATTGCCCTTACGAAGTCGCCGTCGATCTTGACGAATTGAACGGGCAGTTGCCGCAGGTAGGCGAAAGAGGCCATTCCGCTGCCGAAATCATCGAGTGCAAAACGGAAGCCGTGCTCAGATAGCACCCGCATCGCTTCCGCACTCCGTCGGACATCGGAAATCGCTGCGGTTTCGGTGACTTCGAAGCATATTTGCGAAGCGTTCACACTCGGCAGCTCAGTCAGCAATTTTTCCACGAAGGTGCGGAAGCCGACCGAGCCGAGCGTGATCCCTGACAGATTGATGAAATACCCCACATTGCTGCGGACATCATCTGGAAGGGCGGCAAAGTGCGCGAAGGCTTTTGCAACGATGTGGCGATCGAGGGCCTCGATCATGCCGAAGCGTTCCGCTGCCGGGATGAAGCCGGATGGGGCAACGATGTTTCCCTCCGGGTCGCTAAGGCAACTCAGCACCTCGAAATACCGAACGGGAGACCCGGCCGCAGCCGTCATGTCGACGATGCGCTGTCCGTGCAGGATGATCCTGTCTTCCCGGATCGCGTCCTTCAGACGGGTCGCGTTGTCCATCTCCTCAAGCTGCCGCCAGATGTCCTCGTCCGATGCCAGCCCAAGCTTGACCCTGTCGCGGCCGGCCTCCTTGGCTAGGAAGCAGGCGGCATCAGCCAGTCCCAGGGCATCCTCGAAGGAAGCGCCCGGTGCGTTTGAGAACGCTGCCACCCCGACGCTGAGCGTCACGCCGTATCGCCTGCCTTTCCAAACGAAGCTGATCGACCTGACGGCTCGACGCATGCGGTGAGCAAGCTCGACAGCGGTCTCGATCGTGCTGTCAGGCGACAAAAGCGCGAATTCGTCGCCGCCGAGCCGCGCCAGAATGGCGTTTTCACCCGCCAGTCCGGAAAGTGTGGTCGTGACCTCCTTGAGGACACTGTCGCCGGCGGCATGGCCGCAGCGATCGTTCACGATCTTGAAGTGGTCGAGGTCCATGTAGAGAAGGGCATGCGGTCCTGCCCCTTCGATCTCTCCTGTGCGCCTTTCGAATTCGCGACGGTTGAGAAGGCCGGTCAGAGCATCGTGCGCTGCCTGAAACGCGACTTCCTGTGCCAGGGTATGGGCTTCGGTAACGTCGTTGCCTTGAACGAAAATGCCCGTGACTTCATGAACCTCGTTGAATATCGGCTGGTAGATGAGGTCTATGTACTTCTGCTCGAGCGGGGCTCCCTCGACCAGCTGGAGCTTTATGGGCAGTGCCCGACCGATGAACGGTTCCCCTGTCTGGTAGACCCGGTCCAGCTTTTCCAGAAAACCTTGGAAAATGACCTCGGGGAGGACCTCCGCCAGCGGGTGGCCGATGATCTCGCGATGCCCCACCAACTGGTAGTAGGCGTCATTGGCAAGTTCATAGACATGTCGGGGGCCCTCCAGTACGCAGATGAACCCAGGCGCCTGTTGGAAAAGCTGATGGAGGCGGTCGCCTTCCGAACGCAGGACGGTCTGAGCGGCCCGGACTGCCAGGGCCTTCTGACCATCCTCGTCGGGAGCGGATGGAGTAGAGCGGGTGCGATCAAATTGTGTCGTGTCGAGCGGGCAGTGCAGGATACCGTTCAGTTCGCCGGATGCGGAGAACAGCGGTATGTTGGATGTGGTCCATTTGCGGGCGAGCGTCTGTCCGCCCGGTATGGTGAAATCATATGCGGCGTTCGTGATGTGATGCGGCTTGCCTGTTCGCGCCACCTGGCGGAATGACCGCATCAGGGCTTCCTTCTGGGCGTGGTCTCCGCCTGGGAAGATTTCGAAGAGGGCGCGGCCTACCAGGTCACGGCGCGAGCGACGGGACACCGCCTCATAAGAAACGTTGCATGCCTGGTACTTCAACTCGACGTCGAGTATCGCAGCCGGAGCCGGCCAGGCATCGAAGATCGCCCTATAGTCCAAGCCGCTTTGAGCCATCGTCTTCTCTCTGCAAGCAGCTTTAGACTATGGGCGTAAACGTCTCCAAAATAAACTGTCCAGAATTTGAGCGATATTGTGCAGTGCGGCACGGGGAGGGGATACAGTCTTTCCCACAACTATCCCGACCAAGACTAATCGGGCTCAATCGACGGGATTCGAACCCTGGGAGACCTGGCGGTCGATCGCGAGCAAGGCCTTGCGCAAATTGCCCGCGTTGCGCCCAAGGATCGCTTCGGCTTCAGCGCGTTCGCAACCATGGCCCATCAACACGGCGTGCTTGATGTCGCCGCCGGCTTGAAGAAGAAGGCGCTCGGCGCTGTCGTCCGAGCATCTGATGATCGCCGCTACGATGCGCGTGGCGCGTTGGCGAAATTTGGGGCGGCTGGGCATGAGGTTGACCATCAGCCCGTCGTGCACGCGCCCGAGCCTGGTCATGACGAGAACGGACAAAAGGTTGAGCGCAGCCTTCTGGCTGGTGCCCGCATTCATCCGGGTCGATCCGGCAGGGATCTCGATGCCACTGTCGATAAAGACAGAATGATGTGTTGCTTTGCCAAGCAGGCTGTTCTTGCGATTGAACAGGGCCACAACCAGCGCGTCGCTGGCGAAGGCATGGGCGGCTGCGGCACAGGTAAAGGGGGTGTCGCCGCTGGCGGCCACGGCAACGACCACGTCAAGCGGTGAAAGCTGCAACGCTTCCATTGCACGAGCGCCATGGTCCGCGTTGTCTTCGGTTGCTTCCGGCGAAAAAGGGTTGAATTCGGGCGTCAGGCTGCGCACCCTGTCGGGCGGCCAGCCGAATGTAGCGGGAAGCTCTGCCGCTTCGAGGGCAGCGATCTGGCCGGACGTGCCCGCGCCGGCGAAGATCAGCCGCCCTCCGACTTCCAGCCTGTTGGCCATATCTCTTGCTGCCGCCGCAAGTGATGGCAGTATTGCATGCACAGCAGCAAGTGCGCCTGCCTGGCCCTGCCAGAGAGCCTCAAGTATATCCATGTCGCTCCAGGTGTCGAAACCCCTGAGACGCGGTGATATGGTTTCCGGATCCAAATTCACGTATCCTGACAAACAGGGTGCAGCAATAAAACTGCTGCGTAATGCAGGCAAGCAGCATGCGGGAGAATAGAAAGCATCCGTGAACGGCACAGCATTGTTTCTTGGCATTGACGGTGGCGCGTCGCGTTGTCGCGCGCGCCTGCGCGACATGTCGGGAAAGCTTTTGGGAGAAGGCCATTCGGGACCCGCCAACATAGCGGTCGATGTAGAACAGGCGCGGGAATCCGTCATGGAGGCCGCAGCCGGGGCGTTGCTCACTGCAGGCCTTGCGCCGAACGATACAATTTTGTGTCATGCAGGTGTCGGCTTGGCAGGCGCCGCGACGAAGGATCGGCAGCAACAACTGCTTGAGGGATGGAAGCCATTCGCCACCATCCGGTTGGCATCGGATGCATATATTGCCTGGCTTGGCGCGCACGGCGGCGAGGATGGCGCGGTGGTCGTTCTCGGCACAGGCTCGGTCTGCTATGGGCGGATCGGAGCCCGCGAGCATTTCCTGGGTGGTTGGGGCTCGGAGCTTTCCGACGAGGGCGGTGCGGCTTCCATTGGCCGCGAATGCCTGCGGCGCAGCATCTGGGCGTGGGACGGCCGGATCGGGATGACTCCTCTGTCCGAAAATGTGCTGGCCATGTTCGGG
Organism: Rhizobiaceae bacterium; assembly: GCA_019635775.1. GTDB lineage: Bacteria > Pseudomonadota > Alphaproteobacteria > Rhizobiales > Rhizobiaceae > Mesorhizobium_K. The sequence continues at coordinate 149,596 of JAHBYU010000002.1, forward strand.
GGAACGCCTGTGTCGCTCATAGCGGCAGTCCGCAAGGCGACCCTGGCGGATCATGCGGCCTATGCGCCGCTGGTCTTCCAGTTCGCGGAGCAAGGCGATGACGTGGCCGTTGCGATCCTGCGCGATGCGGTGGTGCATGTGTCGCGTATGATCGGATGCCTCGTTTCGAATGGTTTCGGGCGCATAGCGCTGGTTGGCGGGATAGCATCGCCAATGATTTCATGGCTGCCGGATGATGTGCGCGCCCATCTGTGTGCCCCACGCAACGATGCGAACGAAGGGGCGATCATGATGGCAAGGCAGGCGATCGGGTGAGAGGCTTCGCCGTTGCCGAGTGGCAGAGATTACTTCCGTTTTTTGGCTCTTGTCAGGAAGGGAATCGTGTCCGCCCACCGGTAGAAAAGGGCTCTGAAAGATGGGTGACGCGATCGGGCTGCGGGAGGCGGTCCTTCGGGCTGCGGCTGAACACGGACTGGAATCTGCAGCGGTGGTATCGGCACATCGGTGAACCAGCGAATACCCTCCTCGACCATGTCCACCTCCAGCAGAAAATTGCCGGCTTCGTGCGGCGCCACGATCTCCAACGTCATGTACGCCCGTTCCCCGGGTCCAAGGCGTCGTTTGAGCGGAGCCCGTCCATCGGACCATACGCGCATTCCGCCGTCGTCGGACAACCAGTGGTTACCGATCATCAGGGCGCTTCGCTCGAACGGTTCCCATGCCACCGGGCTGAAATTCTTCAGCTTCACCGGCAGGCTCATTTTTTCGCCCGTGCGCAGTTCCAGCCGTTTCGATGGCGAGGTCACACGACATTGATACATGGCGGCGGAGCTTGGCGCTGGTGCGGTCGCGTCGTCGCGCCGATCACGCGTCTGCGCCCACGCAACGGCCGCTTCCAGCCCATGCGCAAGTCGTTTCATGGCCGGACCGATCATGATCTTCGTGTGGCTTGCGTCGATCATCTCAAGACGCAGTCCGTTCGGAGCCAGTTTGCGCAGTCCGATTTCCGGGTGACGGAAATATCTGTAGGGGTTGAAGTTGCTCCGAATGGCGGGGAACAGGGCCACGAGCACCGGGAGGGGCTTTCCGTCGCACAGTTCGGCAAAGCGGCATTCGGCAGCCGCCAGAAGCTTCACATCCCGACCGTCGCTGACGAGGCGGCGCACGAGAGCAATGGCGATGTTGACGCCCTGACAGGTTCCGCCAACGACAACGGGACCTTCCGGGCAGATTTCATTGATTTCGTCGAGGTAGCGATCGACCAGCGCGTCGGCAACCGGCGTGTTGTAGTCGAGCAGCCACTGGCCGGAGCGCATCGCGTAGGCCGGGAACCGTTCGCCCACCGTCTTTTCGAAGTGGAGCGCCTCTTCTGGTTGTTGCATGCACCAGAAGACGGGCATACCCGCCCGAGCCGTTCCGACCCGTCGCACAAGGCCGTCCTTCAAGGCAGGTTCTCCGGGCCATCTGGCAAGAAGGCTGTGGAGGCGTTCCCTCAGCCAGTCCGGCAGTCCGTGACCGGACGAGGATGTCGGAGTCTCCTTCCCGACCGGGGCGACGTCACCGGACAGGAAGTGTGACAGTTCGGCTATGCTCAGCCTTCCATGAAACCGATCGATCCGAACCGGCACGCCGAACTGATCCTCGAGCAGAAAGGACATGCGCAGGGCCAGCAGTGAATCGCCGCCCAGTGCGAAAAAATCGGCGTCGTGATCAATGTCACCATCGAACCGCAGGAGTTCGCGCCAGATACGGGCAATCCCTGTCTCGATTTCCCCGTTGCCGATCTTCGATCGTGAAGCCAGCCTTCGATCGGAGAGGCTGCTTGCCCGGCCGGCGATCGCGGGATCGTCAAGGAGCGCGCGCAGCGCTAGCCGCTGCACTTTTCCCAGCGAGGTGCGTGGGATGTCCCCCGGCGACACTGTTGCAACGATTCTGGGCGCGAACCTGAAAGCTTCGCCCGTGGCCGCCCGAACGGCGTCCGCGATGTCCTGTGGCGCGACGTCGTCGATCTGGTCGACAACGACGAAGACCGCGCAGGGCGCTCCGGCGCCTCGGCTGTCGATGTCGGACTCGTCATCGAGCGGTGTCGCATAGACTTCTGGAAAGCCTGCCCGATTCCTGATCGCCGTCTCAATTTCCTGGCAGGTATGTTTCCTCGCATTGACGATGACGATTTCCTTCTCCCGACCGACGACCGTCAGGCATCCGTTGCGCAGCAATCCGAGATCGCCGGTCCGCAACCAGTTGTCGCCGGTAAAGAGGCTGGAAGTGGCTTCGTCGTCCCCCAGATAGCCGCTTGTCATTGTCGGGCCGCGCACCTCGATCCGTCCGACCTCGCCCTCGCGCAGGAGATATCCGCTGTCTCCGACGATTCTGACGGCATGGCCGCAGGTCGGCCGGTCGAGTTCGGGCGGGAAATTCGAGTCATCCGCCGCGTTCGGGGAAAACGGACTGCCGCCGCCCACGACCGGACCGCACTCGGAAAGCCCGTAGCCCAATATCAGCGCATCTTCTCGCAAACCGAAATTTGCGAGGCATTTCAGAAAGCGATCGCATGTCTTGCGCGAAATCGCTTCCGCACCGATCCCGATCTTGCGGACATGGTCCAGGCGCCAATGCCGATCCGGGTTCTCGGCCACCGCCCGCAATATCAGCGACATTCCGAAATTTGTCATCGTCGCATGCGTTGCGCCCGTTGCTTCGATCGCGTCGAGCCAGGACAGGGGCTGGGCCACAAACCGCGCGGCGTCCAGATGTGCCTTCATGGGCAGGTTGGGCATTGCATGCCCGAGCCCCATGACATGGCCGAACGAAGCCCAGGAGAGGAATCCCGTGGCATGGTCCGCGTCCGGCAATCTTGGCCACCACCGTGCCACGGCAGCGCGATCCGACAGGCCCACCAGTCGCGGGCGTGCAGTCGTGCCGGACGTCAGAATTGCCAGTCGCAGCTGCTGGGGGTCAAAGCGCCCGGTTTCGGGCTCATCCGAAACCGAACAGGCGACGAGCTTTCGGTAGTCGAGCGCCGTCGAATCCGGTTCGGTGTTCAGGTTGTCGTGCTTCGCAAGGACGCGAAATCTGCCGAAAACCTGCCGGAACCACGCAATATCGTAGCTTTGCGGTCCTTTTTGCGAATCCGACTGAACGGCAGGTATGGCCACCAGTCCCGCTATTACCGCCGCCCACAGGGCAGGGACCATGTCACGGGCATCGGCGAGGCTTATGAGGAGCGCATCTCCTTCCCGCATTCCCTCCTGCCGCAGTCCGACGACGAGCCGGTGGGCTTCGGCAAGCGTTTCGCGATACGAAACGGCATGCGTCTGTCCGCCACTGTCGAGATAGAGGAACCTGCCATCGGGAAACGTCCCGATCCCTCCGAATATGGCCTCGGCCATCGATGCATAGGGTGGCGGGCCGGCGGTTTCACCCAGGGAAAACGCGGGCCTCATCGCGACTGTCTCGCAACCTCGTCCAGGCTCAGCCCACAATAGCGGTCGATCTTCTCGATTTCCGTCATTACATCGCGTCTTCCGCGGTCCACCTCGAACCAGTCTGCGGACGTGTAATGGCGACTTTCATAGCATGTCCAGCCTATCGCGGTTTCTGTGGGGAAGTGCCGCCGCGCGGCAATATAGGCGCGACGCAGGTGATAGCGGATGGTCAAAAGCAAGATCGAACCCGGTAAGGCGCTCCCCACCCGTTCCGACAGCAATCCAAGTGAAAGCTTGACGTTCTCTTCGGTGTTCTGTGCCCGGTCTTCTATCAGCATCGCGTCCGCGGGAACGCCGCTTTCGGTGGCCAGCTTCGCCATTACACGGGCCTCTGCCTCCCCAAGCCTCTTGTTGTACCCGCCGGTGAACACCAGTTGCCCTACCATGCCGGCGTGAAAAAGCTCGATTGCTCTCTGTGCTGGACGCGTCGGGTCGCTCATGCCGAAGACGATCGCCACATCCGCTTTCACCAGACGGTCGGCTGGAAAGAAGCAGTTGCCAATCGACTCTATATCTGCCCGTTTCATGCGGCCATTCTTGGTTTTCTTTCGGATGAATTGGCCAGTCGGTCGATGGGCCTTCGAAGGATGGCGCTTGCCCCAATGACGTGCGCACCCAGTTCTTGGCTGTCGTGACGGCAAGTTGCCTGCCCGGTACCTGAATTGCAACCTTCAGCTTGGTCCGGAAACCGCATAGAGCACAGATTGCGTTGCAGACCGCGTCAGCTTGATCTGCTGATCGCCGGAACGTTTTGCGGATGCGATCTGGGCCGAGGCTCTGCACATGCCAGGCTTGCCCGCGATGTTGCACGACGGGAAATTACCTTCGGCAACGCCACTGAAGCGGGAGTGATTGGCCGTTACCCGGGCGGAAACCCCGGCCTGCTAACAGTAACTTACACACAATCAATGGAAGGATCAGGGGCAATAGCGGTACTCTGGAACCGACAGTGTGTTCGAGGCATGCGCAGGCAGGCCAAGGATATCACAAGGATTGCTATCGCGTCGGCGCCCTTGGTGGGGATCGTCGGTTGGCGTATGCTGCCGATCCCGCTGCCTGGGCTCTGGGCACCGGGTTGGGCATGAGGCAGAGTGGATTGGTGATTTTCCGGGATTCGGCGGTGGCCGATCACCCCTCCGGGCCGACTTGGGGTCCGCAGAACGAAGATTTCCGCATCGGACTGAAATGAGAGCTGCAGTTCACCGGCAGGGACATCTGAAAGGTCAAGCATCATGTCGGAGATGAACCCGCTCGCGTCGCACACGATTCCCTGGTTCGTGACGGCTCCCGGCGACACGGACACGCTCTACGTCATCACCACCATCGTTGTGGTCGTCTCCGTGGTACTGCTGGGCGTCTTCTTCTTCTGGCTTCACTCCCTGCCGGAGCGCATGGGTCACAAGAAGCTGCAGTTCGAGATCGTAGCGGTGCTTGGGCTTATCTCGCTGTTCACGCACATGCATGTATTCTGGATCATCGGCCTGCTGCTCGCCATCATCGATCTTCCGGACTTCATCGGTCCCATCCGCCGCATTGCGGGTGCCACGGAAAAGATGGCCGGCATCCCGCCTGAGGTTTCCCCGGATCTCGACAGCGAGGTGAAACAACGAGCTGAAAGTCACGCGCCGGCCGGGCCCCTGGAGCACGCCTGATCATGCTTGAAATCACCCTCTGCTCGCTTTTCACCATCGTGCCGGATTACATCTTCCGCCGATACTACCAGGGTAGGGAGATCACCTTCTTTTCGGTGTGGTACGAGTTGCGGTGGGGCATAACGGGCTGCCTCATCCTCACCACGCTCCTGATCACCACGATCTTCTATTTCCATCCTTCGACAACCAGCGCCACTTCGGCGTTCCGGACCGTTCCGATCCTGACCGAGACGGTTGGTCGCGTGTCCGAAATCTATGTCGAGTCGCGCGACGAGGTTACCCAGGGCGAGCCCATCTTCAGGCTTGACAGCTCGGAACAGCAGGCGGCCCTCGAACTGGCCCAGCGACGCGTCGCGGAAGTTGATGCGCAGATCGTGATGGCACAGGCGGACATCCAGGTGGCTGCCGGCCAGGTTCAGCTTGCCGAGAATGGGCTGAAGCAGATTGCCGACGAACTGGCTGTCAAGCAGGAGCTGTTCGACCGCAAGTCGGGCACCGTCTCCGAGCGCGAGTTGGAGCGGCTGCGGACGGCGCTGACGGGTGCGGAAGGCCAGCTCGCCTCTGCGCGGGCCACCCAGAATGCCGCCGAAATCAAGGTAGGCACGCTGCTGCCGGCGCAGAAGCTGAGTGCGGAGGCAGCACTCCAGCAAGCGCAGGTCGAATTGTCGAAGACCACGATCTATGCGGGCGTCAGCGGCTCGCTGCGGCAGTTCGTGCTGCAGGTGGGCGACATCGTGAGCCCCTTGGGGCGCCCCGCGGGCATTCTCATACCAGCCAGCGACGGGCCGCGCCGCATCCAGGCCGGCTTCAACCAGATCGAGGCCGGCGTGCTGAAGCCCGGCATGGCGGCGGAGGCGACCTGCGTTTCGCTGCCGCTGCAGATCATTCCGCTCGTCGTTGTCAGCGTCCAGGACGTCATTGCGTCGGGCCAGATGCGCGCGGGCGAGCAATTGTTGGACGTGGGTCAGGTCGCGAAACCCGGCACGCTGCTCGTCAACCTGGAGCCTCTCTTCGCGGGCGGACTCGACGGAATGACGCCCGGCAGCAACTGCATCGTCAACGCCTACACCAGCTTCCACGAGCAGCTGGGGGACGAGGATCTCGGAACGTTCCAGCGTTTAGGCATGCATGCGGTGGACGCCGTAGCCCTTGTCCATGCCATGATCCTGCGCGTCCAGGCGCTGTTCATCCCCGTCAAGACGCTGGTGCTGGGCGGTCATTGAAACAGATGGTGCATGCCCTTTCCTGACTTGTCAGGATCGGTGGCCGGACGTCCAGTTCTCGCTCGGTTCGGCGTCTGCCTTTGGCGGACTGGCTGTGGCCAGGTGGCTGCTTCAAGCCCGTTGCGCTGGCTTGCCCTCTCGACCTGCGCGCTTCGACCCGCGCAATTCCCGAACGTCGTCCAAGGGGGAATTCTCCACGCCAGGGGGCGGAACTTCGATAACCAAAGCTTGGCGCCCGTGAGGCGTCACGAGCAACTTGGCCGTTCGGCAGTCGGCCAGCGTGAACTCCTGGCCGGCAGGCGTTGCATCGTGGACCGCCAATCGGTCACTGCCATTGTAAATCGCAGCAGGCCTGGTACCCGGTGATGACCCCGTTTCGCGCTGGCTTCCGGCGCCAACGTCGAACAGCCGAGACCGTCAAGCTGCTAGATATGTTTAGGATTTTGAAAACCGTCGCGCACTTGCGAACAGTTAGATGGTGCCCAGAAGAGGACTCGAACCTCCACGCCTCGCGGCACACGGACCTGAACCGTGCGCGTCTACCAATTCCGCCATCTGGGCTGGTGCGCGCTCATGTAAGCGGGCCCGCTCTGCCTGTCAACGCGCTTTTTTCCGGACTTTTTTTGATCCTGATCAAAGCCGGGGCGTCGCGGCGGACCCATCCTGTCCGCAACAGACAGGAGGGCATCATGCCGACCGAGACAATAGTGGTTGTGACCGGCGTCCTCGCCGCGTTCGCGTTCTTTACGGTGGCGCTCGTTTATGCCGACATGACGTGGGCGAATGCACCGCGCCGCAAGCACGGCGCAGGTTGAGCGCGGCGCAGCACGGTTTGCGGGAACGAGGAGGAAAGGTGCATGGGCATTCTTGCCCACAGCCCCGCACCCAGGGAGACGGAACGGGCCCGCGGGCCCGTTCCGTGAACCGTTCGCCGCAATCTCCAAGGGCATGGGGGCGAGGCAGGCGGGCGCTATCGGAAACGGTGCGTCCGCCTGCTTTCATCCCGTTCCGGAGATGACGCTTTCCGGCAAGCGTCAGTCCAGCACGACCTTGGATTTCACCGTCGAATCGGCGTTGAGCGCATAGACGATCGGCACGCCGGTCGCGAGTTCCAGCTTGACTATCTCCTCGCCCGATTTGCCTTCCAGCGCCATGATGAGAGCGCGTAGCGAATTGCCGTGCGCGGCGACCAGCACGGTCTCGCCACGCAGCACGTGCGGCTGCATGACGTGCATGTAGTAGGGCCATACGCGAGCGCCGGTGTCCTTGAGGCTTTCGCCGCCGGGCGGCTGGATGTCGTAGGAGCGCCGCCAGATGTGCACCTGCTCCTCGCCCCATTTGGCGCGGGCGTCATCCTTGTTCAGGCCGGCGAGGTCGCCGTAGTCGCGTTCGTTCAGCGCCTGGTCGCGGATCGTCTTCAGGTCCGGCTGCCCCACCGTGTCGAGGATGATCTGGCATGTCTTCTGCGCGCGTTGCAGCGCCGAGGTGAACGCGATGTCGAATTTCAGGCCGCGTGCCTTCAGCTTTTCCGCGCCGGCCTTGGCTTCCGCGCGCCCCTGCTCGGTCAGGTCGACATCGCGCCAGCCGGTGAAGAGGTTTTTCAGGTTCCATTCGCTCTGACCGTGGCGGACGAGCACGAGTGTGCCGGACATGGAAGCTCCTTTGTTTTATGTCGATGGTGTTTGATGCTGGATCATGCCGCGCCCAGCCCCAGCACGTCGCGCATGGAGTAGAGCCCGGCCTTCTTGCCGCGCCCCCAAAGCGCGGCCTTCACGGCGCCGCGCGCAAAGATGGCGCGATCTTCGGCATGGTGCGAAAGCGTAATGCGCTCTCCCGGCCCCGCCAGGATGACGGAGTGGTCGCCGACGACGGAGCCGCCTCGCAGTGTTGCGAACCCGATCGTGCCGGCCTGGCGCGCCCCCGTGTGCCCGTCGCGCACCCGCACGCTTTTTTCCGCCAGCGCGATGGCCCGGCCCTTGGCGGCGGCTTCGCCGAGCAGCAGCGCCGTGCCCGAAGGTGCGTCCACCTTGTGCTTGTGGTGCATTTCCAGCACCTCGATGTCGAAATCCTCCGCGTCGAGCGCCCTTGCCGCCTGCTCCACCAGCACCGCCAACAGGTTGACGCCGAGGCTCATATTGCCCGACTTGATGATGGTAGCGTGGCGCGCTGCTGCCTCGATCTTCGCGTTGTCGTCCGGGCCGCAGCCGGTCGTGCCGATGACATGCACGATACGCGCCTGCGCCGCATAGCCAGCAAACTCGACGGTCGCGGACGGCGCGGTGAAGTCGAGCACGCCGTCGGCCTTGGCGAAGGCGGGCAGGGGATCGTCGGTGATCGTCACGCCGATGGGGCCAAGCCCCGCCAGCTCGCCGACGTCACGGCCAACGGCTTCGGACCCTTTCCGCTCGATTGCCGCGGTCACTTTCGCGCCGGTCACGGTTGCGATGGCGCGGACCAGCGCCTGACCCATGCGTCCTGCGGCTCCGACGACGACGAGACCCATGTCGCTCATTCTATGTCTCCTTCGCCGCTCAGTTGCGCCAGCGGCGGCCGGCGGTTTCGACGCCGAAAGTGTGGGGCGCGCGCGCATAGGCGGCGAGTCCCGCCAGCGCGCCGAGTGGATCGGTGATGACGTAGACCGGGATCTGCGCCATCCATTCGCTGTGCGGCGCCTTGTCGTTAAAGGCGGCGCGGAAGTTTGCGGCCTTCAGCGCGGGAATGATCCTCTGCGCTATCCCGCCCGCGAGATAGACGCCGCCCTGCGCCTTGAACACCAGCGCGACGTCGCCTGCCGTTCGGCCGAGGCATGTGGCGAACAGGGCGAGCGCTTCCTCCGCCACCGGGTCGGTCTTGTCGAGCGCGGCCTTCGTCACTTCGGCGGGCGTCGTGAGCGAAGGCGTCTTGCCGTCGGCGGCGGCAATGGCGCGATAGGTGTTGACGAGCCCGCGCCCGGAAAGGATCTGCTCGCCGGAGACGCGACCGTCCAGTGGCTCGATATGAGGCCAGACCGCATAGTCGCGCGGTGTGCGCGGACCGATGTCCATGTGGCCGCCTTCACCGGGAACCGGTATCCACTTGCCGCCGGACTTGATCAGCCCCGCGACGCCTAGTCCGGTTCCGGGCCCGAGCACGGCGCGGCCGGCATGCGGCAAAGCCTCGTCGCCGCCGATCTTCTCGACGTGATGGTCTCCCAGCGCGACGACGGCAAGCGCCTGTGCCTCGAAGTCGTTCAGCACCATCACGTCTTTCAGGCCGACAGTATTCGCCATCCCCTTGGGCTTCACGATCCAAGGGCAGTTGGTCAGCGGAATCTCGTCTCCGATCACCGGGCCGGCAATGGCCAGCAGCGCGGATTTCGGCTGCATCCCGAGCTTCTCCAGAACGGCGGCGCGTATCGCCGCGTCTATGGTCGGAAAGTCGGCGGTGTGCACGATCTGCGGCTCGCCGGTTTCGGCTCCGGCATGCTCGACCACGGCGAACCTCGCGTTGGTTCCGCCGATGTCGCCGACGAGGATTGGAAACTCGAACGTTTCCGTCGCATCTTCGCTGGCAGCCGCCGTATCGGACGTCATCTATTCCGTTCCTCTGTTGCCATCGTGGCCGGCTTCCCTGTGCGCAAGCAGGATTTCGCCGGTGGCGTGGTTGAGCGCCATGGGGATATCATAGACGATGGCCAGCCGCATCAGCGCCTTGACATCGACGTCGTGCGGCATTGGCGTCAACGGGTCGACGAAGAAGACCATCGCGTCGATCTTGCCTTCGGAGATCAGCGCGCCGATCTGCTGGTCGCCGCCAAGGGGGCCGCTTTTCAGGCGCTTCAGTTTCAGCTCGGGGCAGGCCTCAAGGATAAGCTTGCCTGTCGTTCCTGTGGCGACGAGCGAACAGGTCGCGAGCCATGCGCGATGCGCGCTGGCGAAGGCCACCATTTCGTCCTTCTTCTCGTCATGCGCGATCAGCGCGATCCTGTACCTTGCGGCCATCCGAATGGTTCCGGCTGTTGTGCGTTCCGGCTATAGGCAGCTTTCCGCCGTGAAGGAAGAGTATAGCGGGCGGGAAAGCATCGGCTGCGGCAACAGCCACTCTACGGCAGTTGGCGCAATCGACTTTCGCCGGTCATTCTGGTTCAATGACGATCGGGGGCAGGACAACCGTCTGGCGCTGTAGACAGGAGATATGGACATGATCAGATTCCTGCCGTTCGGACTGGTTTTGCTTGCTGCTGTCCCGGCCGCGGCGGACCCGGTCGTCACCATAACGAATATGAGTTGCGCCAAGGTCCAGGCTGCCGTGAAGGCCAACGGATCGGTCGTTTTGCAGTGGCGGGGCAGAAATAGCCTTCCGCTCTATGGGCGCTATGTGTCGGATCGGCGATTCTGCCGTTCCGGCGAGATAGTCACAATCGCCAGCGTTCCTGCCGCGGACAAGTCCTGCAACGTCAAGAAATGCGTCTGGAAGGTTCCAGGCGGAAGGTGATGTTCCTGGCCTTTTGAAGGCAATGAAATAAGCGCGGTAGCGCTACCAACTGCGCTTGCGCATCGATTGGGCCTTGGTTACGTTCAGCCAGCCGGCGCGGGGAGGATACGCTGCTGGACAACGCTCATTTGGAGGAGCAGATTCAATGAACAGACGTGAGTTTTTGGTTTCGTCCGTGGCAGTTGGCGCGCTGGCGCTCGGCGCGCCCATGGCTTTCGCACAGGACAAGTTGACCATTCTGGGTTCAGTGCCCAGCCTCAGCTTTCCCTTCTTCGTACACATGCTGAACCAGATCAAGGTTGAGGCCGAGGCACAGGGCGTCAATCTCACCGAGAGCGACGGCCAGAATTCCGCGCCGAAGCAGACGGCCGACGTCGAGGCGGCGATCGTTCAGAAGGTGAACGCCATCGTCATCTCGCCGCTTGACGTCAACGCGCTGGCGCCGGCCGTCGAGCAGGCCATTCAGGCCGGTATCCCGGTCGTCACGATCGACCGTCGCGTCGACGGCGTGGACGGCATTCTCGCGCATGTCGGCGCCGACAACGTCAAGGGTGGCGAGGCCGAGGCTCAGGCCGTGATCGACGCGTTCCCCGACGGGGCAAAGATATTCCACCTGCAGGGTCAGCCCGGCGCAGGTCCGGCGATCGACCGCAACAAGGGCGTGCACAACGTCCTCGACCCGATGAAGGACAAGTACCAGATCGTGTTCGAGCAGACGGCGAACTTCGCCCGCGCCGAGGCACTTTCGGTCACCGAGGCCGGCCTTGCCGCCAACGGCAAGCCTGACGCCATCATCTGCGCCAACGACGACATGGCGCTCGGTGCCATGGAAGCCTGCGCGGCCCGCGGCTTCAATGACGTCAAGATCTACGGCTTCGACGCGCTTCCGGAAGCGCTGGCCGCCGTCCGCGACGGCAAGCTTGCCGGCACGGTCGAGCAGTTCCCCGGCGAGCAGTCCCGCACCGCTGTCCGCATCGCGGTGGCATACGCCAAGGACAAGACGGAGCCGGCCGAGAAGCTCGTGCTTCTCACGCCGATCGTCATCGGCAAGGACAATCTCGACAAGGCCGAGCGTCTTGGCGAGGCAGGCTAAGTCCGACTGAACATCGCATGGCCGACCCGCGCGAGTGGGCCGGCCATGCCGCCATCGGCATAGCGTTTGCAGGGGACACGCTTGGCTTCAGCACAGGCTGCAACGGCACGGACCGGCGCGAAGGCTTCGGCCAATGAGGTGCTTCTCTCCGTTCAGGGGGTGAGCAAGCAATTCTCCGGCGTGATGGCGCTCAACGACGTGTCGCTCGATGTGCGGCCTGGCGAGATTCTGGGCCTGCTGGGCGAAAATGGCGCCGGCAAGTCCACCCTGCTCAAGATATTGTCGGGCGTCCAGCCGCCATCGAGCGGCCGCATCACGTTCGACGGACACGACTTCGCCCCGGCGAGCCCGGAGGAATCGAAGCGTCTCGGCATCGTCACCATCTACCAGGAACTGAGCCTGATCCCGACGCTGACGGTCGCGGAAAACATCTTCATAGGCCGCGCGCCGGTCAACGCGCTTGGCCTGGTCAACTGGCGAAGGATGATCGAGGATTCGCGCCAGATCATCGCGCGCGTCGGCCTTTCCGTCGATCCCCGCACGCCGGTTTCCGCGCTCTCTGTCGCCGAGCAGCAGCTTGTCGAGATCGCGCGCGCGCTTTCGCTGGAAAGCCGCCTCATCATCATGGACGAGCCGACATCCGCGCTTACCGAAGCAGAGGTGCAGCGGCTGTTGTCCATCATGGACAAGCTGCGCAAGGACGGCGTTGCGATCATGTTCGTGACGCATCGCCTCGAGGAGGCGTCCTTCATCTGCGACCGCATGACGGTGCTGCGCGACGGAAGGCTTGCCGGCCATCTCGACCGCGAGGACGGCAAGCCGGTCGAGATTCCCAGGATCATCGAGAAGATGGTGGGGCGCGCCGCATCCGAACTCTATGCGCGCCCGGGCGACCGCCATGCGCCCGGCGAGACCGTCCTGTCGGTTCGCGGCCTGCGCACGGCGCGCGACCCGGAAGCGCCTCACGCCATCGTCCTCGAAGGCGTCGATCTCGATCTCAGGGCAGGGGAGATCCTTGGCGTCGCCGGTCTCGTGGGATCGGGCCGCACCGAGCTTGCGCGAGCGATCTTCGGCGCCGACAGCATCGCGGCGGGCACGATCACGCTCAATGGCAAGCCGATTTCGCCGCAGTCGCCCGCCGACGCCATAGAACTCGGGATCGGCCTTGTGCCGGAAGACCGCAAGCATCAGGCGATCTTTGCCGAACTCGCCATCCTCACCAATTTTTCCGTCGCCGCCCTTGGCCGTTTCAGCAACGGGTTCGGGTTCATGGCGGAGCGGCGCGAGCGCGAGTCGCTTGCCGAATACCGCAAGATGCTCTCCATCCGCATGGCCTCGCCCGAACAGGCGATCGAGGGCCTGTCCGGTGGCAACCAGCAGAAGGTCATCCTTGCGCGATGGCTGGCGCGCGATCCCAAGGTGCTGATCGTCGACGAGCCGACGCGCGGCGTCGACGTCGGCGCGAAGGCGGAGGTCCACCAGATCCTGTCGCAGCTTGCCGAGCGTGGCATCGCGGTGATGGTGATTTCCTCGGAACTGCCTGAAGTGCTCGCCGTGTCTGACAGGATCGTCACCATGCGGCGCGGCAGGATCACGGGCGAGATGCCGGCAAGGGACGCCACCGAGGAGAATCTTATGGAACTGATGGCGCTCGACAGGCAGAAGCATGCCCCCTGAAAGTGGGAACCGGTTTCGGGCAAGGGACATGCGTAAGATCAACAGGCTGAAGCGCACGGACGGATCCGGGAGATCGCGGCTTTCAGCAGGGAGGGCAGGACAGTGAGCACCACGGTCGAACAGGGCGGACGCGGCAGCATGGACTGGGCCCGCATTCTGGTAAGCTTCGGGCCGCTGATGTTCCTGGCGGCGCTGATGATCGTCTTCACGCTGATGAGCCCGAACTTCATCGATCCGCTCAACCTGTTCAACATCATGCGTCAGGTGTCGATCACCGGGCTGATCGCGCTCGGCATGACCTTCGTGATCCTGACGGCGGGCATCGACCTGTCCGTCGGCTCGCTGCTTGCCTTGTGCGGCATGGTCGCCGCCGTGGTCGCCAAGGGCGGCGCGGCCAACACGCTTTCGCTGTCGGCGGCGGGCGGGTCCGGCTATGGCTGGTTCGCGGCCCTTCTGGCGGCGGTCGCCATCGGTGCGCTTGCCGGCTTCGTCCAGGGCATGACGATCACGCGCCTGAAGGTTCCGCCTTTCGTTGTCACGCTTGGCGGCCTCACCATCTTCCGGGGCCTCACGCTCACCATCTCCAACGGCGGCCCGATCTCCGGCTTCGATTCCTCCATGCGCTGGTTCGGCAACGGTCTGGTGGGGCCGGTGCCGGTGCCGGTCATCATCTTTATGATCGCGGCGATCCTCTGCCATATCGTGCTGCGCTACACGCGTTATGGCCGCGCGGTCTATGCTGTTGGCGGCAACGCGGAAGCCGCGCGGCTGTCGGGCCTGCGCGTCGACCGCATCCTCGTCTCCGTCTATGTCATCGTCGGCTTCTTCGCCGGCCTTGCCGCCTTCGTTCTGGCCGCGCGCCTCAACTCGGCCGAAGCGGTCGCCGGCATCGGCTACGAGCTTACAGTCATCTCGGCGGTGGTCATCGGCGGCACGTCGCTGTTTGGCGGCATCGGCAGCGTGGGCGGAACGGTGGTCGGCGCGGCGCTCATCGGCGTTCTGCAGAACGGGCTGCAGTTCAACAACGTGTCGTCCTACACGCAGTCCATCGTCATCGGCCTCATTCTCATCCTCGCCGTGGCGTTCGACCGCTTCCTCAAGTCGCGCGTGCGCAGATAGCCGGGCTTTCCCGGCAGTCTGCCACCTCGTTTCAATAGTTCCTGTCGGGCCTCGTCTCGCCAACCAACGAAGACACGAGAAGGAAGATGGCGATCGCCGTGGCGAGGCCGCCCAGATAGCCGATCCCGATCATGATGAAAGAGGAGGTCATGCCCGCGACCTCCGCTCCAGGATCGGCACGCACACGTCGAGGTCGTGCGTTGCGAGGTGCGAGTAGCGCATCGTCATCTGCAGGGTCTGGTGCCCGAGCCACATCTGCACGCGCCTTATGTCGATCCCTCCGCGCACCAGCCGCGAGGCGCAGGTGTGGCGCAGGCAGTGCGGCACCAGCTCGTCATCCGTTGCCAGCCCGATCTCGGCCTTCGCCTGGTGCCAGACGGCGCGGAACTGGTACTGCTTGATCCGCGCGAACGGCCCCGGCGCGGTCCGGTCGGCCACGGCGAGCGCCTCCTTTGCGCGCTTTGTCAGCGGCACCGAGCGGCTGCGACCGGATTTCGTCAGCCAGAACGAGACCGCCCCGCCATTGATGTCGTTCCAGCGCAGGCCGATCGCCTCGCCCAGGCGGCAGCCGGTATCGACAAGGAACAGCGCAAGGCGATGATATTCCTCGGAATGTTTGCGGATTTGCGCGAACAGGCGGTCTTCCTCGTCGGGTTCGAGAAAGCGAATGCGGCCGCTTCGCTCCTTCTGGCGACGGAACTCGGGCAGGCTGTGGATATCCCCCATCTTGCACGCCTTGCGAAGCAGTTTGCTCAGTGCGGCAAGTTTGCGGTTGATGGTTGCATTGCTGTTGCCCCGTTCGCGAAGAACCTCGATCAGTCGGTCGGTTGTATTCTGGCTGAAGGTACTGAACCTGTGGTTGTGGAAGATCTCGTCGATTTCACCAAGGAAGGACTTGACGTTTTCCTTGTGCCGGCCGTCCTCCCAGAGGGAAGGGCCGTATTTTACGAACAGCTCAGTTACGGTGAACGTCGTGACTTCCCGAAGAAGTCTCGGCGCGCCGATCGAATAGGAATGGCTGTCCGCACTCGACGGGTCGGTGTCCCAACCCTGCCCAGTCCAGCTTGGCATCGAATTCTCTGTAGCCCGCGCCCGCATCATGCAACCACAGGTCGCATTCTTGAGAATATGCAACCCGAATTTTCATCTGGCTTGTCATATTGGCCTCTGTTCTGCTGGTTCGCGGCGTTTCTGTTGCAAAAATGAAACAGCCCGCGCTTCGAAAAGCGCGGGCTGCCAGACTTATATTAGTCTGTGGTCACCGGGATCAGCCGCCCCAGTTGTACTGGAAGCGAACCTTGCCACCCCAGGCGTCTACGCCATCGAGATCGAAGTTGTCCGTGTACGAAATTTCCGGCGTGATCTTGAAGTTGTTCACGAGTTCGTACTCGACATTGGCGACGGCAGCGAAGTTCTCAATGTCGTCATAGGACAGCTGCATGTTGAAGGCAGTCTTGTCGTTGAACCTCCAGGTGCCACCGCCCCAGAGAGCCCAGTCGCCGCCCCACTGGCCGTAGTAGTTGAAGATGTCGCCGTCGTCCTTCAGGCCGCCCATGATGAACAGCGAGAGAGCGTCGCCAACGTTGAAGTCGGCGCGGATCTTGCCGGCCCAGGTCTCCCAGACCGAGTCGTAGCCGACGACACCGCTGATGCCGCCCCAGCCGGCCGTGTAGGCTACGCCGCCGACAACATGTGGCATGTAGCTGTCGATTGCGAACAGATCGCCCTGAACGAGGGTGTTCAGCGTGGTGAGCGCATAAACTTGCTGCGCGTTCGGCGTTGCGCCCGGAGCGACACCAACAACCCAGCTCGGAATGAACCCGCCATATCCTGTGCCGGTTTCGAGAGCCACACCGGCCGAGAAGCCGTTGCCGCCCGTGAAGGTATACGCCATCTGGTGGGTGCGGAACGGCCCGTAGGAGATCAGGTCGTCGCTCATCACGCCGCCGGCATAGCCGGTGAAGGTCGAGAAGTAGGAGTCCGTCACGCCGGCACGGAAGCCGCCGAGTTCGAGATAGGCGTGCTCGATGTATGCATCGTCGTCGGATGTCGACACGCCCGGCATGCCGGGAATCCAGCTAGGATCGAGATTGACACCGGCAACCGAGACACCATTGGTGTCGGTGGAGTAGTTGAAGTTGATCTGTGCATAGGCGCGCAGGGTGCCGAGTTCGGTCTCCTGGCGGGCATCGACGCGGAGCGCGAAACGAGCCTGCTTGTAGTAGGTGTCGTTTGTGTCTCCTAGGTAGACAGGATAGCTGCCGGACCCGTCGGGAAATGCTACGGAGCCGAGCAGGCCAGCTGCAGATGCCGGGCCGCCGGCAAGAGCGTTGTAGAAATATTCCTTGTCGATCACGTTTTCCATGCCGCGTGCGCCGACGCCGACGTCATAGCGCATGTAGCCGGAGAACTTCAGGCAGGTTTCGGTACCGGGGATGTAGTAGAAGCCGGCGCCGTAGGTGTCGCAGATGCGAACGTATTCGAAGGGTTCCGGTTCGGCGATCACCACCGCATCGGCGGCGCGCGCACCGGAGACTGCGACGAGAGCCGCAGCGGAGCCAAGAAGCAGGCCCTTGATGTTCATTTTCTGACCTCCAGTCAAAAGTTAATAAACGGGTCTGGGTATTTTTGCTGAAGGACAGCTTTCCCTGCCCCATCCCCAATTCCGAAAAAACTGCGCACCGCGCTGCTTCTTCGAGGTCGACATTACCCATGACGCGCCGCCGTTCAACCAAGATGTGGCCTTGTTTGCCCCCGTCCAATCTCTATCCCGACGCGCTGTTGCACAAATGACACGATTTAGCCCACCCCGGAAAGCTCTGGTTAACCATGAGGGCGCCTGGAGCACCCAAACCGAGCGGCATACGTTCGCGAAAGCCCGGTTTTCCGGGATTCGTGCGATTCGCAGTGGAATCAGGGCGGACTCGCCGCCTGCGGTTTTTGCTGCGGAAAGCGGCGAATCCACAGAATGCGCAGTTGATTGTGCCATGCCTTTTCTTTATCCACCGCGGGCGACGGAGAGGTGGCCGAGTGGTCGAAGGCGCTCCCCTGCTAAGGGAGTAGAGGTGAAAAACTTCTCGTGGGTTCGAATCCCATCCTCTCCGCCATCCTGCTTCTTTATCTCACGCCAGTTCGCTTCGCTCACGGCTCCGATGGGGCGCGCTGACCGCGCGACGCCCGGTCGGGCTTGCGAACCCTGCGGGTTCGAATCGATTCCCCCTGCACCCCAGGACGGGCAACTTCCAACGAAACAACCAGCTGCACCGCGCCCTTCTGCTGACTGGCTGGGGTCATTCACTACACCGACCGACCGAACAACCGGTTCCGTCTTGCTTGCAGGCGGCCGCTATCGATTCGCGTCGATGCAATCGCAGCGAGTAAAATTAACCTAAACAAGTGGTATTTATTCACAGCCAGAAAAAATTTCGCTATTAAAACCGCAGGTGGAATGGGGGGAAATGAGTGAAATTGCACAACAACTATCCTGACGATCTGTGTACAGTTCCTCGAAAACGGTTCTTTGAGATTCACGATAAGCTTGTTTCTCTTTCCGTTTGTGCTGATTCTATTCTTGCCGAGATCGAGACTCTTACGACGATGCTTGGCGGCAACCCCGCCTTGATGATGTATCAGGAGCAGAAGGCAAGGGCGGACGAAACCGCTGCCGAACTCCAAGCGCTGCGTTCTGCAACCGCGCCAGCAACCGGAGCAGACCAATGACAACGGTTATCCAAGGTGCCGCAGCCATCACGCTCTGGAGATCCGGGCTTTTCGACACGCTCGAAATTGCTCATGCAACAGGCCTGTCGGAGCCGGTCGTTGTCATCATACTCGATGCAGTCCGAGCGGCAGAGCGCTGCGAGTAAAGCAAGATCATAACGGGATGCCCGGAGCGATGGTCGGACGGACCATCACCTAACACCATGAAAAATATCGGATATGCGGCATTTCGCATGTCCGCCGACCCTGTCTGCGGCGTCCGATCTCCATTTTTAGACTGGAGGTCAGAAAATGAACATCAAGGGCCTGCTTCTTGGCTCCGCTGCGGCTCTCGTCGCAGTCTCCGGTGCGCGCGCCGCCGATGCGGTGGTGATCGCCGAACCGGAACCCTTCGAATACGTTCGCATCTGCGACACCTACGGCGCCGGCTTCTACTACATCCCCGGTACCGAAACCTGCCTGAAGTTCTCCGGCTACATGCGCTATGACGTCGGCGTCGGCGATTACTTCTCGGCTGCGACCGACGTTCTGGACAAGGGTTCGCCTCCCGGCACCCCGGACTTCGGCGACGAGAACGACACCTACTACAAGAATGCTCGTCTCGCTCTGCGCATCGACGCCCGTCAGGAAACCGAACTCGGCACCCTGCGCGCCTACGCCCAGATCAACTTCAATTCGGGTTCGGTGAATTCGCACTACGTTGCCTTCCCGGGCACCGACATGACCGATATCGCTGAGACCGTCGACATCGAGCACGCTTATCTCGAACTCGGTGGCTTCCGCGTCGGTGTGACCGACTCGCTGTTCTCGACCTTCACCGGTTACGCCGGCGCGGTCATTAACGACGACGGCATCGGCTACGGTCCGTTCAGCACCAACCAGATGGCCTACACCTTCACGGGCGGCAACGGCTTCACTGCCGCAGTGGCTCTTGAAATGGGCGACGGCAACGGCGTCAGCGATCCGACTGCCTGGCCAAACATCTACACGGTCGACAGCTACATGCCGCATGTCGTCGGTGGCGTAGGTTGGACCGGCGGTTGGGGTGGAGTTTCTGGTGTTGTCGGTTACGACTCCAACTGGGAAGTCTGGGCTGCCAAGGCTCGCGTCGACTTCAACGTCAACGATGCCTTCTCGCTCTTCTTGATGGGTGGCTACGCCGACAAGGACGATTATGCGTTCTTCGGTGGCTATCAGCCTAACTATTACGGCAACTGGAGTGGCGACTGGGCCGTCTGGGGCGGTGGTTCGTTCGCCTTCAACGAACAGGCGAAGCTGAATGTTCAGCTCTCCTACGACGATTGGGAGAACTTCGTTGCTGTCGCCAACGTCGAGTACGAACTCGTGAACAACTTCACGATCACGCCGGAAGTCATCTACTACGACAACTTCGACTCCGCTATCGAAGATGCAGACGCCTGGGGTGGTTACCTCCGCTTCCAGTACAACTGGGGTTCCTGATAGCAATCTGCTGATTGCTTGACCTCTGGTGGTCCGTGTCGAAAGACACGGACCACTTTTCGTTTGCGGGAACGTGTGCCGAAATCAGGCGCGCGGCTGCGCGCCGTGCCAATCAGTCGTACAAGGCTATCTTGTGGGGATCAGGTCTTGTCTTCGGCGCGGTCGAAGAAGCCTGCCAGCATCTGCGGCAACTCGCCGGTTTCCAGCAGCGGCGCGTGGCCCTGTCCTTCCACCGTGACGGCGAGGCAGTCGGGATGGCGATGCGCCATTTCCGCCAGCGTGGCCGCTGAAAGAAGCTTGGAGTTGCCGCCGCGTAGGATAAGCAGGGGGAAGCCGCGCAGCGCCTCGAAAAGATGCCAGATCGCGGGGATCGGCTTGTCGAGGTCGAAATCCTTGAGCACCTTCAGAAGCGCGGGGTCGAAATCCGCAACCGGGCGACCCTTCTGGTCGCGGTAGATCGCGTTTGCGAACCGCTTCCAGTCTTCGTCAGTCAGCGTCGGGAACGCGGCGCCATGCGCCGCCTTCTGGATCGCCACGGCGTCGGCCATGTCGCTCGGCTTGGGCGAGCGTTCCAGGTAGGAACGGATCTGCGCCAGTCCTTCGCCTTCGATGACGGGGCCGATGTCGTTCAGCACGATCGATTTGAAGACCGTAGGCCGTACGACGCCGATGCGGTGGATGATCAGGCCGCCGCGCGACGTGCCGATGAAGTGCGCCTTCTCGACGCCGGTCGCGATCAGCCCCGCCAGAACATCGTCGGCCTCGACAACGACGTTGTAGTTGCGCCACTTCCGGTCATATGCCGACAACCCCCTGCCTCTGTAGTCGAACACCACCACCCGACGCGGTCGTTCCGCCTTTTGGGAGAGCAGCAGGGCCAGTTCGTGGAAATCGCGCGCATTGCGCGAAAGGCCGGGCAGGCAGACGACGGGGGTGCTGGTGTGAAGCTGGTCGCCGTATATCCGGGCATGCAGCTTCAGCCCGTCCGGCGCGGAATAGAAGAAATCGGAGAAGCCGGGGTCGCGCGTCGTCGGGTGAGGGGTCATGGGATCGGTTTGCCTGATGTTGTTGTCAGATAGCATTTGTGCGCGGGCAGGCAAAGCAACGACGCGAACGGTGTCCGTTGGCGTGGACGGCCTTTCTCGCCAACCCATTGATTTCACCTGGGCGCGGAAGAAAGTTGACGCGTTTTGTCCACGCCTTTCCCTGGTCCCGCATACTCCGTTGCATCGCTCTTGCGGGAACCTGGTGCGCACCGGGTATCAGGAAGGGCGGCGACGTACGGGTCGGCTGCGCTGACGGTGGCGCAGTTTAGTGAGTCGATCACCAGGACCCGTGCCCCCTTGAGGGTCAGCGGTGGAGGCGCAAATGCCAAGTCCACCCCACGCTCTTCGGGGTGAAAGCGTCGGCGGGGCATGGGAAACCGGCCACGTAAATACAAAAATGAGAGGCAAGGCCTCGTGCCCCGCTTCCCGACTACTCCTTGCCGCGCAAGGAGCGCTCTTTGAAGTAGCCAGACTGCGAAAGCAGGGCGTGGCAACGGGAAAGTGCATCCGGCCAAAGGCCGAGCCTGCGACCGCAGGCCGCCGAACGTTCGGCGCTCCCGCGAAGGGCCAGCAGCCGGCAGGCTGCGAAGCGGCCCGCGAGCGAAGGAACACACGCAGGCCAGCGAGCAAGGCGAGGGTCCGGCCGTGAGCGAGTTCAAACTTCAGCCGTGGTAACGGGAGAACGCGCAGTATTCCGAGAGGCCGCTATCGTCCCTTCACCAGGTCGCCCTCGATGTCGAAGCTGCCGGAGAGCCGCATCTTGTAGACCTGATAGTTTTCCATCACGCGCTGCACGTAGGCGCGTGTCTCCGCAAACGGGATGCGCTCGATCCAGTCGACAACCGCGTCGACGTCCTGCCCGCGCGGATCGCCATAGCGCTTCATCCATTGCCTCGCTCGGCCGGGGCCTGCGTTATACCCCGCGAAGGTAAGGACATACGAGCCGTCGAAGCGTCCGAGTTGCTCTCCAAGGAAAGCCGCGCCGAGCGTCGCATTGTAGGCCGCGTCGGTCGTCAGCTTCTCGGGTACATAAGTCAGCCCAGCCTTCTTCGCCACGGATTTGGCGGTTGACGGCAGGAGTTGCAGAAGGCCGCGCGCGCCGGCATGCGAGACGGCGGCGATGTTGAACTCGCTTTCCTGCCGCGCGATTGCGTAGGCAAGCGCCTTCCCCGAGGCCGAGATGTCGGCCTCCTCCGGAATGGCGCCGACCGGATGGGACAGTGCGCCGATATCCCGGCCTTGCCCGGCAGCGGTCTTGCCCACCCGCAATGCAAGCACGTGGTCGCCGCGATCTTCGGCCATGTTTGCCAGCAGCGCGAGTTCGGCGGGATTGTCGAGTTCTTCGGCGAGGGACCGATAGAGCATGTCGGCGAGCGACTGGTAGCCGCAACGTTCGAGAAAACGGATTGCGCGCACGCCTTCCCGTCTCTCGAACCTGTCGCGATCGGCGGCGGACGGTTCGGGATAGGCGACGTTCAACGTCTTGTCGCCGATACGCTCTGCCGCCAACTGGCCGTAGAAGGTGGTTCCGAATGTAGCGGCTTTCGCATAGAAGGATTTTGCGTCGTCGTTGCCGTCAGCTTCCCTTGCGCGTCCAAGCCAGTAATAGGCGCGCGACAGCGAGATCGGCCCGCTTGCGATCTCGGAAATGCGTGCAAAATGCCGCGCGCCGGTTTTCGCGTCGTTCAGGCCGCGCAGCGCATACCAGCCGGCGTGGAACTCCGCGTCGGCAGCCTCGACAGGGCTTTCGGCGGCGTGCGCGGCAGCGATCCGGTAGGCAAGCTTCATGTCGCCAATGTCGAGGAGTTCACGCGAAAGCACCCGCCGCTCCAGCCACCACGCGTCGGGGTCGATCAGCGCATCGCGGGCCGTCGGCGCATTGAGCATGACCTCTGCCGCCTCGACGAATTTCTCCTTGCGGCGCAGATACCTGGCTTCGGCGAACAGATAGCCTGCCGATCGCATCTCGGACGGGACTGCCTTTAGAAGGTCACCCGCCTTCTTCTCGTTTCTGATCACCGCCGCCCAAGCCTTTGCGAGCGGTTCCGCGTCAGCGAGCTGGGCGATGCGGTCGGCCGAGGCAATTCGCTCGGCATAGAGCATGCGCTCCATGCGCCTGCGGTGATCCGCCTGGGTCAGGATCGCGCCGAATTCTCCCAGGATACGCTGTTCGTCTGCAGCCTCGAGCTTCCGGGTACGCCAGTAGGGCAGTATTATCTGGCGCGCCTTCTGGATTTGGCCGACGGTGGTGAATGCCCGGGCGAGCAGGATCGTCCCGTCGAGCGTAACCGGTCGGGATTCCTCGAACGCCGCGATCACGGCGGCCGGTGCGGGGTTTTCGCGGTAGAGGGACCGCTCGCTGTTCCTGCGAAGCGTCATGGCTCCCGGCCAGTTCAACAGGGTGCTTGCGGCAGCAGCGATATCGCTGCTGGGTATGTCGCGCCCGCCATCCATTGCGATGGCCCAGGCCAGGATGCGGTATTCCAACTTGTCAGGGGACATACGGTCCCTAATGCGGCGCGCGCCCGCGACGTCGCCGCTGCCCAGCGCGTCCAGCCCGGCCTTGAGCGGCGCAAGCCGGCCGTCGGCCGCAACCGCGGCAATGTCGGGCATGGCGAAGGCGATGGCCCCCGGCTGGCGGTCTGCAGCGTCTTGCGCGAACGCAGGCGTTAGCGCAAGCGATGTTGCAAGAAGGGTGAGACGGCTTGCCGGTCCCCGAAGCAGCTTGCTGATCATGCTCATTTTCTACACGATATGATTTGGTACGGGTAGACCGAGCTTGCCTGCTCCGGGTGAAGGTTGGGTAAACGAAGCGTTATCGCACCGTTTCAGGGCCAACGTTTGCCGGTGGAATCGGGGTTGAACTCTATGGCGCCATGCTTCGCTTTCCGCTAGAAGCCGCTCGGGAGTTGAACGAAAACCGGATTTCCTTGGGGAGTGTTCCTTTATGCTGAGAGGCTCGTTGACCGCGCTCGTAACGCCATTCGACAAGGATGGGCGCTTCGACGAGAAAGCCTTTCGTGACTTCGTCGAATGGCAGATCTCCGAAGGCACGAGCGGACTGGTTCCGGTGGGAACGACCGGTGAATCGCCGACCCTCTCGCATGACGAGCATCGCCATGTGGTAAGGACCTGTGTCGATGCGGCGAAGGGTAGGGTGCCCGTCGTCGCCGGTGCGGGGTCGAACAACACCGAAGAGGCGGTCGGGCTGGTCAGGTTCGCCGAAGAGGCCGGGGCGGATGCGGTTCTCGTCGTGACGCCGTATTATAACAAGCCGACGCAGCGCGGGTTGTATGCGCATTTCGCCGCGGTGGCGAAGGCTACGAGCCTGCCTGTCATCATCTACAACATACCGCCACGTTCGGTGATCGACATGACGCCCGAGACGATGGGAAAGCTGGCGCACGACTTCACCAACATCGCAGGCGTGAAGGACGCGACCGGCAAGGTCGAGCGCGTGTCGGAGCAGCGAATGACCTGCGGCAAGGATTTCATCCAGCTTTCCGGCGAAGACGCCAGTGCCCTCGGTTTCAACGCGCATGGCGGCGTCGGCTGCATATCGGTGACGTCGAACGTGGCGCCGAGGCTCTGTGCCGAGTTTCAGGCTGCGACGCTGGACAATGACAAGGACCGCGCGCTTGAACTGCAGGATCGGCTGCTGCCGCTTCACAAGGCGATCTTCATCGAGCCGGGCCTTGCGGGCGCCAAATATGCCCTGTCGCGTCTCGGCAAGGTTCAGAACGTCGTGCGCTCGCCACTGACAACCGTGGAAGAGGGGACTGCCGCGAAGATCGACGAGGCGATGAAGTTCGCCGGCTTGATCAACTAGCGTCGGCACTCCACCTAAGGCGGCATGAACCAGGTCCGGAAATCCGATCCCAACAACAAGGTCGCCGCGGAAAACCGCAAGGCGCGCTTTTTCTATGAAGTGGTCGACACCTACGAGGCCGGCTTGATGCTGACCGGAACGGAGGTGAAATCCCTTCGTGGCGGACATGCCAACATCGCGGAATCCTATGCCTCCGTCGAGGGCGGAGAGCTTTGGCTGATCAACTCCTATCTGCCGGAATATCTGCAGGCCAACCGCTTCAACCATGAACCGCGCCGCCGCCGGAAACTTCTCATGAAGAAGAAGGAGCTGGCCAAGCTTTCGCAGGCGGTCGAGCGGCAGGGCATGACCATGGTGCCGCTGAAAATCTATTTCAACGATCAGGGCCGGGCGAAGCTTCTCCTGGCTTTAGCGCGGGGCAAGAATACCGCCGACAAACGCCAGACGGAGAAGGATCGCGACTGGGCGCGCGAGAAAGGCCGCCTGCTGAAAGAGCGGGGCTGACATCGCGTGCCTGCACAACGCCAGCCTGAGCGACGAATGTCGACGAGGGCGGGGGTGGACTTTTGATGTCGAAGCGCCTGCGTTATGTGGCCGCCGGTGTTCTGCTTCTGCTGTTGGTTCCGGCTTTGCTCTATTTACGATCTGGCGGAACCTTCCCGCCGGATCGTGAGAAATATCCCGTCCGGGGTATCGACGTCTCCCACCACCAGGGGCCGATAGACTGGAAAAGGGTAGCGGCCGATGACGTTGCCTTTGCTATCATGAAGGCAACAGAGGGCGGCGACCATCTCGATACGCTTTTTGCCGGCAATCTACCGGCCGCCCTTAAGGCGGGCCTCGCAGTCGGTGCTTATCATTTCTTCACGTTTTGCCGTCCGGGCGCAGAACAGGCCCAGAACTTCATTGCCACGGTTCCGCGCGACCCACGCCTGCTACCCCCTGCGGTCGACATCGAATTCCACGGCAACTGTCCCGAGCGCCCTTCACCTGAAAAACTGCGGGAAGAACTGATGGCGTTCCTTGCGCCCGTCGAGGCGCATTTCGGCAAGCCGGCGGTCATCTACCTGCCTGATGATGCTGCCGAGCGATATGGAGCCGTGATGCCGGATCGGACCCACTGGGTACGATCTCTGACGCGTTTTCCGGAACGCACGGAATGGATCTATTGGCAATACAGCGACAAGGGCCGGGTTGACGGCATAGAGGGAGACGTTGACCTGAACGTATTCGGGGGCAACGGAGCAGATTTCCAAACCCTTTTGCGACCGGACCAAGGTTCCTAGGCTGGGTCCGTCAGAAATGCCGCGATCTCGTTGAACACGCTGAGGAACATGTCCTGTGTCAGCACGCCGGTGTTCGTGTTGTAACGGGAGCAGTGGTAGCTCGAGAACAGGGTTAGCGCGTCAGTCTGATATCGTCCGGCGTGCTTGAAAGGCATGACGGCAAGACGCCGTCCGAGCGCCTTTACGGTGGACTGATGAGCGATTGCGCCGAGCGTCACGATTGCCGACAGATTTGGCATGCTTTCGATGGTGGACGTCAGAAACTGGCGGCAGGTGTTGATTTCCGCCGGCGTCGGCTTGTTTTCCGGCGGCACGCAACGGACGGCGTTTGTGATGGCCGTACGCACCAGTTCCAGACCATCGTCGGGGCGCGCAAGAAATTGTCCGCGCGCCAGACCGAACCGGATAAGCGTCGAATAGAGAAGGTCGCCTGCATAGTCCCCGGTGAAAGGCCGTCCGGTGCGGTTTGCACCGCGCAGGCCGGGTGCCAGCCCGACAATCAGGAGACGAACGGAGGCGGCGCCTTCGGGCGGGAGAAACGTCGGAACGGGTGCGTTGAACCATTCGGGCTCCTTTTCCCGCCACAGGTTGCGAAAATCCTGCAGGCGCGGGCAGAGCGGGCAATCTCGCGAAGGCTCCGCAAGGGCTTGCGGATGAAGAAGACTGGTGTTCATGAGGCGGTTGTCAGAGATCGTCGTCTGTCGGTTCGGGCTTGCGCACGGGGCGCTCGTTTGCCTCTCGTCCCAGTTCACCTCTCAGTGACATCAGATCGATGAAGTTGTCGGCCTGGCGACGCAGGTCGTCCGAAATCATTGGAGGCTGCGACGCCATCGTGGACACGACGCTGACCTTGCGGCCTCTCCTCTGTAGCGCATCGACGAGGGTCCTGAAGTCTCCGTCGCCGGAAAAGATCACGTAGTGATCGACATGGTCGGCAAGTTCGAGCGCATCGACTGTAAGTTCGATGTCCATGTTGCCCTTGATCTTGCGGCGGCCTGTCGAATCCGTGAACTCCTTGGCAGGCTTGGTGACAACCTTGAAGCCGTTGTAGTCCAGCCAGTCGATAAGCGGTCGGATCGACGAGTATTCCTGGTCCTCGACAAGAGCGGTGTAGTAGTAAGCCCTGATCAGGTAGCCGCGCTTCTGAAAGCTCGCCAGCAGCTTGCGGTAGTCGATGTCGAAACCGAGCGCCCTGGAAGTAGCGTATAGGTTCGCACCATCGATGAAGAGAGCGATCTTTTCACGGGGATCAAACATTCCCGATGACCTTCTGAAAATATGACTGGACCAAAAGCGTTCAATTTATGCGTTCGGCATTCCCACTAATCAGGAACAGGGTGCCCTGGTTCCGACACTATCGGCGCAAACCCGCCCTTTCCAAGGAATTTGGCTCTCCTACAAGAAATTGTGATCACATCAACCAGCAATTCCAGCCCAAGGTTTTCAATCGGCGGACTAACAGGCAAAAAGCTTGTAATTGTTGGCCGTTCGCGTTATGGACGCCGCCTGTTTTCCAGTACATCCAGGACATGAAAGGGGCATATGAATGGCCCGCGTAACCGTTGAAGACTGCATTGACAAGGTCGACAACCGCTTTGAGCTGGTGCTTTTGGCCGGGCATCGCGCCCGCCAGATCAGTCAGGGCGCCCAAATCACCGTGCCGCGCGACAACGACAAGAATCCCGTCGTCGCATTGCGCGAGATCGCCGATGAAACGCTGTCGCCAGACGATCTGAAGGAAGACCTCATTCATTCGCTTCAGAAGCACGTCGAGGTTGACGAGCCTGAAGCCGATGGTCGTGAGTTGAGCGATCAGAGCGATGTGAGCGCTGCTGCCGAGACCGACGAGGCAGAAGACAGCATCGTGTTTGACCGCATGAGCGAAGAAGAGCTTCTGGCCGGCATCGAAGGCCTTGTGCCCCCGGAAAAGAGCGACGACTTCTAGGCATCGGCCTGATTGGAACAAGCTCGGCCACTTCCGTGGCAGGGGTTTGGCGAATATCATCATCATGCGTCGCAAACCCTTGCGGCGCATGATCTGTTTAAGCCTGCGGAAAATCGCCCATGATGCGTCAATATGAGCTTGTCGAGCGCGTCCAGCGCTACAAGCCCGACGTAAACGAGGCATTGCTCAATCGGGCGTACGTCTACGCCATGCAGAAGCATGGCCATCAAAAGCGCGCATCCGGCGATCCCTACTTCTCCCACCCGCTCGAAGTGGCGGCCATCCTGACCGACATGCGTCTCGACGAGGCTACCATCGCGGTGGCCTTGCTGCACGATACCATCGAGGACACCACGGCGACCCGCGCCGAGATCGACGAACTGTTCGGCTCGGACATAGGCAAGCTGGTCGAAGGCCTGACGAAGCTGAAGAAGCTCGACCTTGTGTCCAAAAGGGCCGAGCAGGCGGAGAACCTGCGCAAGCTGTTGCTTGCGATTTCCCAGGACGTTCGGGTGCTTCTCGTGAAACTGGCCGACCGGCTGCACAACATGCGCACCCTCGACCATGTCCCCGAAAACAAGCGACTGCGCATCGCCGAGGAGACGATGGAGATCTATGCTCCGCTTGCCGGCCGCATGGGCATGCAGGGGATGCGCGAGGAACTTGAGGAACTCGGGTTTCGCTACATCAATCCCGAAGCATACCGCACCGTGACGGAACGCCTGACCACCGTCTTTCAGCAGAACAAAGGCGTGGTTGGAGAGATCGAGCGTTCGCTTGCCGGCATGTTCGACAGGCACGGCATCGATGCGCGGGTAAAGAGCCGGCAGAAAAAGGCGTGGTCGGTCTTCCGAAAAATGGAAGCCAAGGCTCTTTCCTTCGAGCAATTGTCCGACATCTTCGGGTTTCGCGTCCTGGTCAACACCGTGGACGACTGCTACCGGGCGCTCGGCGCCATCCACACCACCTGGTCGATGGTCCCGGGGCGCTTCAAGGATTACATTTCGACTCCCAAGCAGAACGACTACCGTTCCATCCACACCACAATTGTAGGGCCGTCGCGCCAGCGCATCGAACTCCAGATACGGACGGTGCAGATGAACGACGTCGCCGAGTACGGCGTTGCGGCCCACTCGCTCTACAAGGATGGTGCCGGAAAGCCGAATGGCGCCAGCGACGCGATCACCAGTGAAACCAACGCTTATGCATGGCTGCGGCGGACGATCGAGCAACTGTCTGAGGGCGACAATCCCGAGGACTTCCTGGAAAATACCCGGCTCGAACTGTTCCAGGACCAGGTCTTCTGTTTCACGCCGAAGGGCATGCTGATCGCGTTGCCCCGTGGCGCTATCCCGATTGATTTCGCCTATGCCGTCCACACCGATGTTGGAGACAGTTGCGTTGGGGCAAAGATCAACGGCCGCATAATGCCGCTGATGACGGAACTGAAGAACGGCGACGAGGTGGAGATCATCCGATCCAAGGCGCAGGTTCCGCCTGCGGCTTGGGAGTCGATGGTCGTTACCGGCAAGGCGCGTGCCGCCATCCGACGTGCCACCAAGATTGCCATTCGAAAGCAATTTTCCGGATTGGGTCTTCGCATTCTCGAACGTACGTTCGAACGTGCCGGAAAGACCTTCAGCAAGGACAGCCTGAAGCCTGTCTTGCATAGGCTTGCCCGAAAAGACGTCGAGGACGTGCTGAGCGCCGTCGGGCGTGGGGAACTGGCTTCGAGCGATGTGATGCGAGCCGTGTTCCCCGACTTCAAGGACGAGCGGGTGGTCCTCCAGCCTCAGCAAAAGGCGCAACGCGAGGAAGGATGGTTCAACCTTCGCAATGCGGCGGGCATGCTGTTCCAGCTACCAGCCCGGGCGCGCCGCGCCAAGGAAAAGCCGGAGCAGGACGTCAAGGATGGCGGCGTGCCGATACGCGGCGTAGGAGGCGATCTGCCGGTTCGCTTCGCGGACGAAGGCGCGGTTCCGGGCGATCGCATCGTGGGCATTCTGCAACCGGGGTCTGGCATCACCATCTATCCGATCCAGTCGCCTTCCCTGCAGGCTTTCGACGATCAGCCCGAGCGCTGGATAGACGTGCGCTGGGATATTGACGAGACCAGCAGGGAGCGGTTCCCGGCGCGCATCGCCGTCACTGCGATCAACGCACCCGGATCGCTGGCCGAGATCGCGCAGGTCGCCGCCGCCAGCGACGCGAACATCCACACGCTGTCGATGATCAGGACCGCGCCGGATTTCACCGAGATGTTGATCGACATAGAGGTCTGGGACCTCAAGCATCTGAACAGGCTGTTGACTCAGCTCAAGGCAAATCCAAGTGTCAGCGATGCCAGGCGCGTGAACGGGTAGGGGGTATTTCAATGAACACGCAGGACGTGTTGAGTGTTTTCCGCGAGGCCGGTGCGGTGCTTGAAGGTCACTTCATCTTGACGTCGGGACTTCGCAGCCCCGTGTTCTTGCAGAAAGCGCGCGTTTTCATGCATGCCGACAAGACAGAGCGGCTCTGCAAGGCGCTGGCCGACAAGATCCGCGCGAACGTTCCGGGCAGCATCGACTACGTCGTGGGCCCGGCGGTAGGGGGCCTTATCCCTGCTTACGAAACATCACGGCATCTGGCGGTCCCGGCCATATGGGTGGAGCGCGAAGGCGGCATCTTCCGGCTCAGGCGCTTCGAGATCGAAAAAGGCGCTCGCGTGGTCATCGTGGAGGACATAGTGACGACCGGCCTTTCGATCCGCGAAACCATCGAATGCCTGCGCGAACTCGGCGCCGAGGTGGTTGCGGCAGCATGCATCATCGACCGTTCGGCGGGCAAGGTGGATGTCGGCGTGCCGCTCATCGCGCTGGCCGAGTATGAGGTGCCGGCTTACCCGGCTGACAAATTGCCGCCGGAGCTGGCCAGCATACCGCCGGTCAAACCGGGCAGCCGGAACATCTAGTTGGCCATGATTCTGGGCATAGGAAGCGACTTGATCGACATACGACGCATCGAAAAGTCGATCGAGCGTCACGGCGAACGTTTCATCGCGCGCATTTACACCGACATAGAGAGGGCCCGCGCAGAGGGGCGAGGGCAGCGCGTGGCAACCTATGCCAAACGATTCGCGGCCAAGGAAGCCTGTGCCAAGGCCTTGGGCAGCGGCATTTCCGAGGGTGTGTTCTGGCGCGACATGGGCGTGGTCAATCTGCCGAATGGCCGCCCGACCATGCATCTGACCGGCGGCGCGGCCGAAAGGCTCCAGAGGCTGACGCCTGCCGGCCACCGCGCCGTGATCCATCTCACGATTACCGACGAGTTCCCGACGGCGCAGGCTTTCGTCATGATAGAGGCGCTGCCTTACCCTTGATCCTTCAGGCGCAAGCCATGAATTGGCCCGTTTGCGAGCGTGCATACGACCGCGTTTCGTTGGGCCGTGCATCCCGGCATTATCATTGCTCCATCGGGTTTCACCCCTTATATCCGACTGCGCAAGAATGAGGACGACATGAGCGTGGCAGGCAAAAGCGAGAAGAAGTCGGGAGGGCTTGGCGAGACAGTCAGTGTCATCGTTCAGGCACTGCTGTTGGCTCTGGTCATCCGGACGCTGTTTTTTCAGCCCTTCTCGATCCCGTCAGGTTCGATGCGCCCGACGCTGCTGGAGGGCGATTATCTCTTCGTGACCAAATGGGCATACGGCTATTCGCGGTATTCCCTGCCCTTC
The DNA here is from genome assembly GCA_019635775.1 of Rhizobiaceae bacterium. Taxonomy (GTDB): domain Bacteria; phylum Pseudomonadota; class Alphaproteobacteria; order Rhizobiales; family Rhizobiaceae; genus Mesorhizobium_K. The sequence goes on from JAHBYU010000002.1 coordinate 181,323, forward strand.
AGCCCCAATCTCTTTTCGGGCCGCATATGGGACACTCCCCCAGAGCGCGGCGATGTGGCCGTCTTCAAGTTCCCGCCCAATCCGTCGCTGGACTACATCAAGCGCGTGATCGGCCTGCCGGGCGACAAGATTCAGATGCGGGGCGGCGTTCTCTATATCAACGATGAGCCGGTCCCTCGTGTGAAGGTTGGCGAGATCGATAATCCCGATATCACAGAGGTTGACCGTCCTGTCGACGTCTATCGCGAAACGCTGCCGAACGGCGTATCCTATGACACGCTTGACCTCACGCCCAACGGGCTGGGAGATGATACGCGTGAATTTGTTGTTCCGCCCGGACACTATTTCATGATGGGTGACAATCGCGACAACTCGACCGACAGCCGCTTCTCTGTCGGTTTTGTGCCGGAAGATCATCTTGTCGGTCGAGCCAACGTCATCTTCTTCTCGATAGGTGGCGGGGCGAGCCCGCTGGAGATCTGGAAGTGGCCGTCACTGATGCGCCCATCGCGTCTTTTCTCCTGGGTGAATTAGGAAGTATCCGGATGTCCCTGAAACGTCCGACCGGAGAGACGTTGGCGACGGAGATCGCTGCGAGAACCGGTCACGTGTTCAAGGATGTTCGTCTGCTTGAAACGGCACTCACCCATTCGAGCGCCGTGAAGGCGACGACAAACAACGAAAGGCTGGAGTTCCTGGGCGACCGGGTTCTGGGGCTGATCGTCGCTGACATGCTGCTGAGGCAGTTTCCTGAGGCGAGGGAAGGCGAGATTGCGCCGCGTTTCAACGCACTGGTTGATGCCCGGACCTGCTCCAACATTGGCCTCAAACTGGAGCTCGACCATTTCATGCGGGCCGATGCTGCTCTCAAGGCGCGCACGCGCAAGGCCGGAGGCAACTACCTTGCCGATGCGGTGGAGGCCCTGGTTGCCGCAATATATCTGGACGGCGGAATCGAGGCAGCGCGGCAATTCGTGCACCGGAACTGGGAGCCGCTGGCGCTCATGGCGGTGGAGAAGCCGGCTAATCCGAAAGGCGAGCTCCAGGAATGGGTTGCCAGGTCGAGCGACGCCCGACCTGTCTATGCGATCGAAAAACGAGAAGGCCCGGACCACCAACCGATGTTCACCGTTTCCGTCGAGGTCGCTGGCTTTGCACCGGCGCAGGGAACGGGTAGTTCTCGTCGGGCAGCCGAGGAGGCTGCGGCATCGGCGTTCCTCGTGCGCGAAGGCGTCTGGACGGCCGAGAGGGGCGCAGCCTGATGAGTGATACACCGGCGAAAACGCGGTCCGGCTTCGTTGCGCTGATCGGTGCGCCGAATGCAGGCAAATCGACGCTGGTCAACCAGCTTGTCGGCGCGAAGGTGTCAATCGTCACGCACAAGGTGCAGACGACGCGCGCGATCGTTCGCGGCATCGCTACACATGGCGATGCCCAGATCGTGTTTGTGGATACACCGGGTATTTTCCGACCGCGCCGCAGGCTCGACACGGCCATGGTGACTACAGCCTGGGGCGGAGCGAAAGACGCCGACGTGGTGCTGGTGCTCATCGATGCGGAGCGGGGGATCAAGGGCGATGCCGACGCATTGCTCGACAAGGTGGCGACCGCGCCGCAGCCGAAGATTCTGGTGCTGAACAAGGTCGACCGGGTCAAACCCGAGGCGCTGTTGACGCTGGCGAAGGAAGCGAATGAACGCGTGACTTTCCAGGAGACCTTCATGGTCTCGGCGTTGACGGGGTCCGGCTGCAAGGACCTCCTAGACCATTTGGCAAAGACGCTTCCGGAGGGGCCCTGGTACTATCCCGAGGACCAGATTTCGGATCTGCCCATGCGCCAACTGGCCGCCGAGATCACGCGCGAAAAACTCTATCTGCGCCTGCATCAGGAACTGCCGTATTCCTCTCACGTCGAAACCGAGAAATGGGAGGAAAAGACGGACGGTTCGGTGCGCATAGAGCAGGTGATCTATGTGGAGCGCGACAGCCAGAAGAAGATCGTGCTCGGCCACAAAGGCGAAACGATCCGCGCCATAGGGCAGGCGTCCCGCAGGGAGATCGGGGAAATCCTCGAACAGCCTGTCCACCTTTTCCTGTTCGTGAAGGTGCGGGAAAACTGGGGCGACGATCCGGAACGCTATCGCGAAATGGGGTTGGACTTTCCTGGCTAGCAGTTTATGAAACCCGCCCGTCGTCCGCTAATCCTGTTCTACACACGCTTTTTTCAAAATCCTGTCGATCTGGGCAAGCTTGGCGCGCACAGTTCTGTCGACTGGACGAACGACAAGCGTCGTATTTCAGAAGCCGATGCGGTCGTATTCCATCTCCCCAACCAGAAGGAGCATGGCGATGCGGTGAAGTATCCCGGTCAGCAGTGGGTAGCCTGGAGCATGGAAAGCTCCGAGAACTACCCGGAGATGCGCACGCCTGCTTTCATGCGCAGGTTCGACTTGCGCATGACCTATGAAACCGACGCGGATGTCTGGGCTCCATACCTCCCACCGAGGTCCTGGTGGAATGCGGTCAGAGAACGGCCGGTCGTGACAAAGACATCCAGCGCGCCAGTGGTGATGTTTCAGTCGTCGAACATCAATCGTAGCGGGCGCGAATGGTTTGCTGCGGATCTGGCGGACCACATTGATCTGGATTCCTACGGACGCTTCCTCAAAAACAAGACGTTGAGGGGACCGGATCGAGGAACCGAAACGAAGATCGAGACGATCGGAAACTATCCCTTTTGCATAGCGTTCGAGAACTCCGTCTGCGACGATTACGTGACCGAGAAGCTGTACGATCCGCTTCGGGCAAGTTCGGTTCCGATCTATCTGGGCGCTTCCAATGCGAAGAAATTCGCCCCGGCAGGCTCCTTCATCGATGCGTCCGACTTTCGCGATGGCAGGGAACTGGCAGGGTATCTGAAGCATCTGCTCGGAGCGCCGGCAGAGTACCAAGCCTATCACGAGTGGCGTCGACGGCCCTTTGACGCGCAGTTCGAATCCTTTCTGGATGTTCTGGAAACCGACGCTATGGACCGCCTGGCCGAACTTGTTGGCCGGAGAGCGTCCGAACGAACCGACGCCTTGTCGGGACTTCCTAGCCTGCCATTCGGGACAACCCGATTTTTGCGGACCCGCCTATGGCGCCTGCGAATGAGACTCAAGTCACTCCCAAACTGATGTCGCCGAGCGACGCCGGGGTAGATCGCCGTCCACTGATCGGAGTGGATCAGCGTCCGACGCGTTTCTCGAACCAGAAATCCGCATAGGCATTGTCGTTGTAGCGCTCTATCTGGCGATAGCCTGCCTTTCGGTAAAGCGACTGGGCCTCAGCCAGCGACCGATTTGTGTCAAGGACCACTCTCGTCATCCCTGCGCGAACGGCTTCGGCTTCAAGCGCCTCGAGCAATCTTCGTGACAGGCCAAGCCCTCGGACTGCCGGGGCTACCCACATGCGCTTTATTTCCCCCGTCCTATCATCGAATTGCTTCAGTCCGCCGCAGCCCACCGCCTTGCCGTGAAGGCGCGCAAGCAGAAAAGCGCCGTGGGCTGGTGTTTCAGCAGCCTTGCCCGCATAGCCACCTGCGCCAGGATCGAAACCACCCTCGAAGCGTTCCGCCAGTTCGCTGAAATAAGCGGATATGCAACGCTGTGCATCTGGACTGTCTTCTGGTTCGGCCGCAATGGTGATTGACCCGGCAGTCAGCAGTCGTTCAACCTCGCCCATTGCCTCTACCAGCCGATTGCGCTGCGTCTCGTTGAGACGATCGAGCAGGGAAGTCACGAGTACATCCGACAGGCTATCATAGGCTGCCTGCTCGGCCAGGCCCTTCGCTGTCGGCCGAACGAGCCTGCGACGTCTGTCGTTCCTGTCCTCTTCGAGGACCACGAGACCCTCGCTTTCGAGAGCCCTCAGCAACCGGCTCGCATATCCGGAATCGAGGTCCAGACGTGTCCTGAGGGTGGTGATCTCAGTGCCGTCGGGCTCGATTTCGAAAAGCAGGCGCGCCTGACCGAGCGGGCGTCCTCTGCCGAGATAACTGTCGTCGAGCGCTCCCGTGCCGAGCGTGACCGTCCGGTTGAAGCTACGTACCCTGTCCGTGAATGACCTTTGCATGATGTCTGACTTTAGTCAGATATTTTCGTCCTGCCAAGTTGGTCCCGATGATCCTTGATTTCGTCGCCGAAGCGGTGAAAGGCTTTGTCGACATGGAATGGCGCGATGAGGGAATCATTCTCGGCACACGAAGGCATGGCGAGACAAGCGCCATCCTCGAGGTGATGACGCGTTCGCACGGGCGCCATCTCGGACTGGTTCGCGGCGGACGCTCTCGCAAGCAGCAGCCAGTCCTTCAGGCTGGCAACAAGGTCGATCTGATCTGGCGGGCCCGGTTGGACGAGCATCTTGGCACGTTCCAGGTGGAGGCACTCGATCTCAATGCGGCGCGGTTGTTCGACAGCGCGTCCGCCATCTACGGGCTGCAGATGCTTGCCGCCCATCTACGGCTTCTGCCAGAGCGCGATCCGCACGAGCGCCTTTATGAGACGCTCGAACTCGTGATCGATCATCTGGACGATCCAGTATCTGCCGGCGAGCTCGCCGTGCGTTTCGAGGTCATGATGCTCGACGAACTCGGTTTCGGGCTCGACCTCACTGAATGCGCGGCAACTGGCGATCGTGCCGACCTTGCCTATGTCTCGCCGAAATCCGGACGGGCGGTCTCGCGCGCTGCCGGCGAGCCCTGGCACGACAGGATGCTTGCCTTGCCGGCCTTCCTGCTGCGGGCGGGGCTGCGCGCCGATGCCGTTGCACTCGACGATGCCTTCAGGCTTACAGGCTTCTTTTTCAACAGACACGTTTATGAACCGCGCGGCTTGGCAGGCTCGGAGGCGCGCGCTGCGTTCCTTGGCGCGCTGAAGCGATATAGAAGCGGTTTTGATGAGGGTGGAGGCAGCGCGGTCTCATGAGCGGCTGCATGCGCGCGGGCGTACTTGCCAGCCAGAGGTTGGGTGCTATTGCGCTTGACCGTCAGGCTGCCGTGTTCTCGACCCTCCTGCGGCGGCGAAGGTCCATCATGTTCGCGTTCGATTGCTGATGACGATGCTCGGGGTAGATATGATAGAAAGTATCGGGGCGATCGCGGTCGTGGTTCTGATCGTTCTGGTAGTCCGCCTGAACGGCCGGGTCAGCCTGCTGGAGCGGGAAATCGGCGCCTTGCGCAGTTTCGTGCTGGCACTCCCCCGGGCGACGGCGGTGTCGACGCGGTCTCAATCTCTCGATCTACGATCCGAACCGGTTAGTGAACCGGATCAACAGGAGACGCCATCGACCGCTGCTGCGGATGTCGCCGAACCCGTGTCCGCTGCCGATTCAGGCCCGTGGGCCGCGTCCGTCGCGCACGAGCCCGCCATCGCGGCGCAACCGGGAACGGAAACGCCTCAACCACAGCAGTTCACCCGGAAAGACGCAGACATCGAGACTGCGCTCGGCACCAGATGGGCTGTCTGGGTCGGTGGCATCGCATTGGCGCTTGGCGGCATGTTCCTCGTCCGCTACTCGATCCAAGCGGGAATATTCGGACCCGGTGTCCGCCTGGCGCTCGCGGGTCTGCTCGGTGTTGCTCTCGTGGGGGGCGGCGAGTTTATCAGGCGCACCGGTTTCAAGGTTCCCGTTGAGGGGGCTGCCGGAGCGTACGTGCCCGGAATATTGACCGCCGCCGGAGCCTTCACGCTGTTCGGCACCATCTACGCGGCGTATGCGATATATGGTTTCATCGGACCAGCGGCAGCCTTCCTGCTTCTGGGCATGATCGGCGTCGGAACAATCGCTGCGGCGCTTGTCCACGGGCAGGCGCTGGCGGGACTGGGTCTGCTGGGCTCGGTTTTGACGCCGGCGCTCGTTTCCTCGCAGTCGCCCAACGCCTGGGCGCTTTTCGGTTATCTGGCGATCGTTCTGATCGCAAACACCGTCATCGCCCGTATGCGAAGCTGGACGTCGCTGGCAACCGCCGGTTTCATAGGCATTGGCCTGTGGACGCTGTTCTACATAGCTCAGGCGGGAACGCTCGACTTCATTGTCGTGACGTTCATCAGCATCGTTGCGCTGGCAACGCTCGCCTTTGGATGGCTGAAAGCAGAGAGATCGGACAACGGCTTTGACTCGACGAGCGTTGCCCCGGCGTTCTTCGTGGCGCTCACCGCAACGATGCTGCTCTCCGACCCACTCAACCAGGCTGCAGGAGGCGTATCTTATGGCACGCTCCTGCTGTTCGTCATGTTGCTGGTCGCCTTCTACAGGCCGACCGCGCTGGCGCTGGTCCATGCCGCAGGCGCAGCAACGGTACTGGTCCATCTGCAACTTGCGCTTGCGGGGACCTTTTCGTTTGAGTTTGCGGGTGAGGCGCTGACCCTGGACGGGTTCTCAGCATCGCCGTTTGCCTCCACGCTGCGGCCGGCCAGCATGGCGCTGGCGGTGATCTTCCTTGTTGATGGCTTATGGAGCGCCTGGCGCAGCGTCGACGGCGCACCTTCTCGCGCCGCTGTCTGGGCAGGGTGGGGGGCATTGATACCGCTGACAGTTCTGGTGTCGCTCTGGTCGGCTTTTGGCAACCTGGATATGGATTTCGCATATGGCGCCGTAGCCGCCGTGCTGGCTGCGGTGTTTGTTGTCGGTGGCGAGGCGATTGCCCGGCGAGAGATACCTGCTCTGAAAGGCGGATGGGCAGTATCCTTCGCGTTGCTTGGCGCAGGTGTCGCAGCAGCTCTTGCGCTCCACATGATCTTTGATCCGCTCTTGACGACGATACTGGTCGGCGCATTCGCCGTCGTCCCAGCCCTCGCCACCCGTTCACGAGGCTACCCGGTGCTCGGCTGGCTTTGTGTTGGCGCGGTTCTTGTCGTGCTGGGGCGGATCGCGTTCGATCCGACCATCGTCGGCGCCATGGCGCTTGGCCGAACGCCGGCGTTCAATGCGCTTCTTCCGGGCTATGGCATCCCCGCGTTGGCATTTGCGTTTGCCACATGGCAACTCAGGCGCACAACCGGAGGCCGGCCCCACCTGGTCATGGAGGCGGCGGCGGCCTTGTTCGCCCTGTTGACAGTCGCGATGCTGGTGCGCCACGCGATGAATGGCGGCGTTATCAACACGGCGGCACCCACGCTCGCCGAACAGGCGATCTACACGCTGATCGCGCTTGGAGCCGGCGCGATTCTTGTTGCTCTCGACATGCGCTCGCCAAGTTCGGTGTTGCGCATAGGTTCGCTGGCTGCCGGCGTGGTCTCCGTTGCCTTTGTCGTCGGTCACCATTTCCTGTGGCTCAATCCATTGGTCACGGACGAGGCCACCGGGAGCATCGCGGTCTTCAATCTGCTGTTTCTCGCTTATCTGCTGCCGGGAATCGCCGCCGCGGCGCTTGCGCTTTATGCACGCGACCCGAGATGGTACTCGGCAATGCTAGGCCTGCTCGCCTCGGTCCTGCTGTTCGCCTACGCGACGCTCTCTGTCCGGAGGCTATTCAAGGGCGAGCATATCGGCTGGTGGTCCGGCATGAGCCAGCTCGAGACCTATTCCTATTCCGCTCTCTGGCTGATCATGGGCGTCGTGCTCCTGGTCGCAGGCGTCTGGCAGAGGTCGCAGGTGTTGCGCATTGCCTCGGGCATTCTAATCGCCGTTGCCGTGGCAAAGGTGTTCCTGTTCGACATGTCGGAACTGGAGGGCGTGCTGAGGGCGCTTTCCTTCATCGGGCTCGGTGCCGTGCTGATCGGCATAGGACTGTTCTACCAGAAACTGCTGACGAGGGCAGCCAGGAGCGATGCCAACGCTTCTGGCTGAGCAGTTACTCTGCCGCTGCGAGTGTGAGCCGCTCCACGGGCTTTTCCTGGATCGGCCAGTGCACGATCGCCGCGAAGATGCCGAGCGCAACCCCCAGCCACCACACAGGGTCATAGCTGCCGAAATGGTCGTACAGGTAGCCGCCGAGCCAGACGCCGAGGAAGGAACCGATCTGGTGCGACAGGAACACGATGCCGCCCAGCATGCCGAGGTGTCGCGTGCCAAACATGACGGCGACGAGACCGTTTGTCGGCGGCACCGTAGAGAGCCATAGCAGGCCGATCACGATGGCGAAGACGATGACGCTCGTCGGCGTCTGCGGCAGCAGCAGGAAGGCTGTGACCGCAACCGAACGACCGAGATAGATGAAGGTCAGGAACTTCGGCTTTGAATAGCGCTGGCCGATGATGCCTGCACCGAGTGACCCGATGATGTTGAAGAAGCCGATCAGCGCCAGCGCGATGACCGCATAGCGCGCTTCGATGCCGAGGTCACCCACATAGGCCGGAAAATGTGCGGTAATGAACGCAACCTGGAAGCCGCAGACGAAGAAGCCGGAGACGAGCAGCACGTAGCTGCGGTGCGAGAGAGCCTCGCTGAGAGCCTGTCCGATGGTCTGCTGGGCTGCTTTAAAGGCGGCTTGTGCATTGTGCGAACTGCCGCGCAGGGGGATGGCGAGGACGGGAATTGCAAGCATCATCACGGCCATGATGATCAGGCTGTCCGACCAGCCATAGGCGTCGATCAGGCCTTGGCTGATCGGCGCGAAAAGGAACATTCCTGCCGAGCCTGCAGCCGTGCCGATGCCGAAGACAATCGATCGCTTCTCCGGCGGCGTATGGCGCGCGAACGCCGCCAGCACGATGGAGAAGGAGCCTGCAGCGACGCCGAGCCCGACCAGTATGCCGCCGCCTACGTGCAACATGGTCGGCGAGTCAGCATTCGCCATCAGATAGAGGCCTATGGCGTAGATGACGCCGCCGAGGGCAAGAACTCGCCACGTGCCGTACCGGTCGGCAACTGCGCCGAATATCGGCAGGCCAAGGCCCCAGAACAGGTTTTGAAGCGCCATGGCCAGACCGAACGTGGTTCTGTCCCAGCCCTTTTCAGCCAGCATAGGCAACTGGAAGAAGCCCATCGCCGACCGGGGGCCAAACGTCAGTCCGGCTATGACGCAGCCGCATATGATGATCAGCCAGGGCACCGTTCTGGTGGTCGAGGCGGTGGATGTCTGAAGGGTCATGCAAGCTTTCTCCGGGAAACGCGTTTTTACTCCGCCGGTCCGCCGGTGCAAAATCAATAGCGCGCATGGAAAGCTTCAATCCCGTTGATGCAACCACAAAAGCAGGGCGAAAAAAGCAATGCACGCAGCCGACGAACACGGTCGGAAGGGATCATGCGGTTGGCGACGGTGTTCCGGATTCATGTCACAATTCGGCCCAAATCCGGGAGCGATAGCGCAAATATGCCCTTGGGTCAGAGATTGGGCACATTGAGTCCCGTCAATTTCCGCCCCCTCATTGATGAGGAATTCGGTTCGCATGGCTGTCGACCTTCGACCGGCGCGCGCAAGTGATGTCGATGCGCTCCTCGCGATCGAAGAAGCGGTGTTTTCTACCGACCGGCTGTCGCGCAGATCGTTCCGCCGCCTGATTGCCAGCCCTTCCGCTGCGGTCGTTGTAGCCGAAGTGCAGAACGAGGTCGCAGGCTACTGCGTTATACTCTTCCGGGCAGGGACGAAGGGTGCGCGTCTTTATTCGCTTGCGACAGCGCCGACACATGCGGCCCGCGGTATCGGACAACAACTGATGGCAATCGCGGAGGGGGAGACCACCGCGAGGCAAAAGCATTACCTTGGCTTGGAAGTGCGCGAAGACAATCACCGGGCCATCTCAATCTACGAGCGGGCCGGCTTCCGGCGGACCGGCACACGAAGCGACTATTACCAAGACGGAACCACGTCTATCTGCATGAAGAAGCCGGTCCTCCGGGCAAAAGAATCCATGGGTGAACCGGCAACCCCCAGCACAGGTTCATCGTTCTCTCGTGCAGCGGCCAGGACATCGGGACGGGCAATTCTATGACGTGGGTTATTCTCACCGGCAAGCAGAGCGATCTCGATCAGGTCGCAACCCCACACAAGATCATAACCAACCGGGATTATCTCGCTCATCCTGCCCTCTTTCGGGGGCAGCGGCCAAAGGTCATCAACCTGTCGAACAATTACGGCTACCAGAGCAGGGGGTACTACGCTTCCCTGCTTGCCAGTTCGCGCGGTCACCGGGTCATCCCGAGCGTCGAGACGATCATCGACCTGTCCGAGCAGAAGCTTTACGAGAACGCTATCCCCGAACTGGAGCTTGCGCTCAACAAGTGCCGCAAGGATCTGGGCGGCACGTTTCCTGCCAAAGCTTCTTTCTTCTTCGGCATTGGTCCGTCCAAGGCGTGGGATCGATTTGCAAGGTTGCTGTTCGACTGGTTTCGCGCGCCTTCGCTGGAGGTGTCCATCCGCGACGGCATGGAGTGGGCGTCGATACGCAAAATCGGCTTCCTGCCCGTGAACAGGCTCGAGCCGGAAGACAAGAAGCGCTTCTTGGCGGGGCTTGAAACATACACGAACCGCGAGTGGCGGGATGGAAAAGCCCGCACGCCGGCGCGCTACACGTTTGCCACGCTTGTCGATCCGAACGAGGAACTCGCTCCCTCGGAGATTTCATCGCTTCGCCACTGGGCTAGGATTGCCGAAAAGATGGGCGTGGAGGTTGAACCCATCACCCGCAAGGATCTTGCCAAGCTTGCCAACTACGATGCGCTTTTCATCCGCGAGACGACGTCCATCTCTAACCACACCTATCGCTTTGCGCGGCGCGCCCAGCAGGAGGGGATGCCAGTCATCGACGATCCTCTCTCGATGATCCGCTGCACCAACAAGGTCTATCTCAACGAGTTGATGGCGCACAACAAGGTGCCTGTTCCGCCGACGATCATGATCGCCAGCCCGTCAGATTTCGAGCTGGCTGCCGACACTCTGGGATTTCCGCTGGTCCTGAAAATCCCGGACAGCTCCTTCTCGAAGGGCGTAAAAAAGGTGGGTACGCTGGAAGAACTCAGGAAGCTTGCGACAGCATGGCTGGAAGACTCAGATCTTCTGATCGCACAGAAATATCTGCCGACCGAGTACGACTGGCGCGTCGGCGTGCTTGGCGGCCAGCCGCTGTTCGCGGTTCACTATTTGATGGCGAAGAAGCACTGGCAGATCGTGAATCACGACCGTGCCGGCAAGCCGGTGCAAGGGGGGATCAAGACATTCACGCTGAAGGAGACGCCGCCTCTCGTCGTGGAGACCGCAGTTAGGGCAGCGCGCTGCATTGGCGATGGCCTTTACGGCGTCGACCTCAAGGAGACGCGCGATGGGGTGTTCGTCATAGAGGTCAACGACAATCCGAATCTGGACCACGGTTGGGAGGATTCAGGCGAGAAGGACGAAGTCTGGATCCGCTTGACCCAATGGTTTCTTGACCGGCTGGAACGAACCGCCAGATAGCCCGTCAGTTCGGCTTGCAGTCAAAAAAAGCTTATTAAACAAAGGGCTATAGGACAGACATGATCGGTCAGCGTTGCTAGCGTAACGCTGGGTAATCGATAAAATGATTCAATGCCCCTCGAATCATGGTATTTTGTGGCCAAAAAGGGGCATCGGGTGGGAACGACCGACGAAAATCCGGGATAATGCCTCGTCCGTTCTGGCGAGGTTTTCGGTTCGACGGCAACGACTCGGCCGCCTCATCGACTCCTGTATCCTCAATGCGGACCTTCTGGGGACTGATGAGGGCCTACTGGTTCTCGGAGCGCTGGAAGGAAGCATGGACCCTGACGGTCGTCATTGCGCTTTTCACTGCGGCTGCGAGCAAGACCAGCGTCTGGATGGCGGAAGCTTCCGGCGAGTTGGTGAATGCGATTGCCAAATTCCACGATCCGGAAAATATCGAGCCGCTTTCCTACCTGCTTACCAGTGCCGGGGTGCTTGTCCTTCTCGTGGTCATCAAGGATGTCGGGATCATCGGAGCTCGCCATCTCTGCTCCACGACGTTGCATCGAAAATGGCGAGGTTGGTTGAACGGCCGGTTCAACGACGCGTTGCTCGATTCTAATCATACCCACTTTCATCTCCAGAACGGCGGGCGTGACGCCAGCGGCGCCAGAGTTGACCCGCCCGACAACGTCGATCAGCGCGTCCAGGAATCCATAAAGGGAATGACGGGCGGGGCGATCGGCCTGGCAATGGGTATCATCGGTGTCGCCACGTCGCTCTTCTTCGTGGGACAGAAGCTGATCGAACAATCGACCGTGGTCGACGGGCTCGAATTTCTCGGTGCGTATGGAGGCGCATTGCTCGCCTTCGCCGCGGTGGCGGCTTACGTTCCTCTGAACACCTGGTTCGCGCTTAAGATGGGCAGGCTGCTCGAGCGCCTTACGGATGCCATGCAGCGCTTCGAAGGATCGTACCGTGGAGAACTGACGACGCTGCTGCGCCGCAGCTTCCATGTCTCTGCGGCACGGGGTGAGGACGCCCAGAAGCGAATGCACTCCCGTCTTTATTCCGACATCGACAGCACCTGGGCGAAGCTTAACTGGATCCACACCGCCTATGCATCCTTCGAGCGCATCTACAATTTTCTGGCTGCGCGCGTTGTGGCGTACCTGCCGGGGCTCGTGCCCTACATGAACGACCGGATCAGCCTGAAGAGCTATGTGACCGGCGCCGAGTTGGTGAACTCGCTGATCGTTCAGTGCTCCTGGTTTATCGACGTCATGCCTGCGATCGCCACGCTGAAGGCGAACGCCGGGCGGGTGACCGGTCTTGCCTGTGCGATCGAGGAAGTCCAGCAGCCGGCCGACTTCTACCGGCGTACCGGTCAGCATGACTTCCGCTATGGCATCCAGGATCCCATATTCGGCCTTACGATCCGCAACCTGGACCTTATGCATCAGGGCAGCGATGCCCGGCCATTCCTGACCATCCGCAATGTCCGTTTCCGGCGCGGCGAATGGACCTATGTGAAGGGCGAGTCGGGCAGCGGCAAGACGTCGCTCATCAAGGCCATCAACGGATTGTGGCCGCATGGCCGGGGAGACATCATCTTTCCGGAAGGTGCGAAGATAATTTACGCCGCGCAGGACGTGAAACTACCGCGATTGACCCTGAAGGAACTCGTTTGCCTCCCGGAACATGAAGGGCAATACACCGACACGCAGGTCGCTGCCGCCTTGTTCAAGGCAGGCCTTGGCGACATGATCGAGTATCTGGATCAGGACGCTCGTGAAGGCGGCATATGGGACCAGGTGCTTTCGGGTGGCCAGAAGCAGAAGCTGGTCTGCTCCCGTATCCTGTTGCAGCAGCCGGGCCTGCTGTTCCTGGACGAGGCAACCGGAGCGCTGGACCCGGATGCCAAGATCGCATTCCATCAGGCGATCAAGGACAATTGCCCCGACATTACTGTGATCAGCGTGATGCACGACGCGGTGCCGCCGCGATCGGAGGCAGGAGCGTCCTTCTACGCCACCGTACTCACTGTGGCCGATGGAATCGCTGCGAAGACACAGCTGGGGGCGCGTGCGCGTCCGCGTCTTGGCGAAGTCGTCGGAACAGCCTGATCCCGGGCTATTCAGGAGGCCTTTAGCCCTTCAAGTTCCGCAAAGCGCTTGAGGAACAGCGTCTGGATTGTCTTGGCGGGTTTGCACGCAAGGTCGAACGTTTCAGGCGAGAAACCACGTGGCCTCCCGAAGAACTGCGTGGCTTCCCCCACCGAGAACCCCGCAAGCTTTGTCGCCTCGAAATACGCAGCTATCTGGTCTGCCCGCTTGATGTCCTGCTTGAGCCGGTCAGCGGTGTCGGCCGGCAGGCCGAAGCGGATGTGGACCACGCGCTGCAACCTCTCTTCTACCGCCTTATATCCGCCGCCGACAGCCGATTTGAAAGGCGAGATCATGTCGCCGATCACATATTCGGGTGCATCGTGCAGCAACGCCGTCAGCCGAGCGTCAGGCGATGCATCCGGTGCAATGATCGAGAAGATGTCCTCAACCAGCAGTGAATGCTGGGCGACCGAAAACGCATGGTCTCCGGACGTCTGCCCGTTCCAGCGGGCGACGCGCGCAAGACCGTGGGCTATGTCGCCGATCTCGACATCGAGCGGCGAAGGATCGAGCAGATCGAGCCTGCGGCCGGACAGCATGCGCTGCCAGGCTCTGGGTGGTGCACCGGCGCGATCGGCCGCCATCAGTCGTGTTCGCCTGAAGCTTGCGCCGGATAAGCAAAAGCTGCCCATCTCGGAATGGCGACGGACACCGGGGCGCCGCCGGCAACAATCGGAACTCCGGCATCGAGCGCATCCTTGACCTTGTCGATGCGGAGGATGGCCAGCCCCTTGCCGCCCGCGTTGGAACCCAGTGTTCCTACAGGCCGGCCGTTGATGAGAATATCAGTACCGGGTTCAGGCAGTTCCTGGCCAGACACGATCAAAACGCGGCGTCTCGCGGTCCCGCGATGCTGCATGCGTGAAACGACTTCCTGCCCGACGTAACAGCCTTTGCGGAAGCCGACGCCACCATTCTGGTCGAGAAGCACGTCATGTGGGAACGCGTCGCCCAGTGCATAGTCGCTGCCGCTCTCGGCGACGCCGCTTGCGATGCGAAATGCATGCCATGCCGACGCGTCCGTATCAGCGGACTGTTCGGTGTAGGAGCGCCATGCCGGTGCATCCTCAGGGAAGCGACGGTCGCGCAACCAAGCTGAATCGGTTTCTGGGGGAGATGAATCGATGTCCCATGAAGCGCTGACAACCGATTCATCCTGCTTGGAAATCTGGACCTTGGCGCGCAGCCTGTAGAGTGTCAGCCGGCGGACGAAATCGTCAGCAATCTCTGCGCGGCACTCCAGAAGAAGCGAGCCTTCGCCCCCGCGTGAAACCAGGAAGTCGAAGAGAATCTTGCCTTGCGGCGTCAAAAGCGCCGAGGGCCTCGCTTCCCCTTCCTTCAAGGTTTCGAGGTCTAGCGTGATGATATTCTGCAGGAAATGTTCCGCGTCCGGGCCGGAGACGGAGATGAGCGTGCGGTCGTCTAGGCGAGCGGTCGGCATAAATGGGACGGGAACCTGATCTTGCAAACGGGGCAGCCATTACGTAAGCCCCGGCGGGCGAAGCGACAAGAGCGGCGAGACGTCATGGCAGTGACCTACGACCTCATCCTGACAGGCGGCACAGTGGTCAATCACGACGGGCAGGGCACGCGCGACGTTGGCGTTCGCGGCGGGCGCATCGTTGCAATCGGCGATCTCTCGCAGGGTTCGGCGGGTACGCGCATCGATTGCCGAGGGCTGCATGTCCTGCCGGGGGTGATCGACAGCCAGGTGCATTTTCGAGAGCCGGGGCTCGCACACAAGGAAGACCTCGAAACGGGTTCGCGCGCAGCCGTCCTTGGCGGAGTCACCGCCGTGTTTGAAATGCCCAACACGAATCCACTAACCATCAGCGAGGCGGCACTTGCGGACAAGGTGAGGCGCGCGACGGGACGGATGCACTGCGACTTCGCCTTCTGGGTTGGCGGCACGCGGGAGAACGCCGGCGATGTCGGTGAACTTGAACGACTGCCTGGTGCCGCAGGCATCAAGGTTTTCATGGGCTCTTCGACAGGCAATCTTCTGGTTGAGGACGACGAGGGGGTCGCGTCCATCCTCAGGAATACCCGACGCCGTGCCGCATTCCATTCCGAGGACGAGTTCAGGTTGCGGCAACGTCTTGCGGAGAGGATCGAGGGCGATCCGTCGTCGCACCCCGTCTGGCGTGACGAGATTGCAGCATTTCAATGCACGGAACGGCTGGTTCGCATTGCCCGGCAGTCGCGCGCCAGAATCCATGTGCTGCATATCTCGACGGCCGAGGAAATCGAGTTCCTCGAGGCGCACAAGGATGTCGCGACGTGCGAGGCGACGCCGCATCACCTGACCATGTCCTCGGATGACTATGCGCGGCTCGGCACCCTTCTGCAGATGAACCCTCCGGTGAGAGACAGTCGTCACCGCGAGGGCATATGGCATGGCATCTCGCAGGGCGTTGTCGATGTGCTCGGTTCCGACCACGCTCCGCACACGCTCGATGAAAAGGGCAAGACCTACCCCGCCTCTCCCTCGGGCATGACGGGCGTGCAGACATTGGTGCCGATCATGCTCGACCATGTGAATGCCGGCCGCCTCACGCTGGAAAGGTTCGTCGACCTGTCGAGCCACGGCCCGAACCGCATTTTCGGCATCGCACGCAAAGGGCGGATCGCCGCCGGCTACGATGCGGATTTCACGATCGTCGACCTGAAGCGCACGCAGACCATCACCAACGCGCAGCAGGGTTCGAAAGCCGGCTGGACGCCGCATGACGGTAAGCAGGTCACCGGGTGGCCTGTGGGCACGATCGTCCGCGGCAACCGCGTGATGTGGGAAGGCGAGATAATACAAAAAGGGCAGGGGCGTCCTGTCGAGTTTTCCGAGGCCCTGCCGGCTTAGCTTTTATTCGCCCGCAACGAAGAAAGCCCATTCGCCTTCAGGCGTGATACCCGCGCGATAGAAGATGTAGGAGCCGAACTGCTTCATGTCTTCGAGGTCGCCGGCGGTCACGATCTTGAACAACTCCACCTTCTGGCGGGCGTCGAGCTTGTCGAGCGGAATGCCGAAGAAGTAAGGCCAGACGTAGATTTCGTTCGGCGTACCGGGTTCCAGATGCACGAAACCGGCATTCAGAATTTCTTCCAGGATGGCGAGGATTTCCTGCCCTTCCTCGTCTCCTGAGTTACCCTTCAGGATCTGGATGGGATCGCCATCGGGGTCGCCGAATGACAACAGCGTCTTGCCATCACCAAGCCCCAGAAGCGGTCGAAGTTTTTCGATATCACCGGTCTTGGCCGCCTCGACGATCCGATCATGCATCCGCCGGACGGGCTCGGGAAGACGGTCCAGATTGTAGACGATCTCCGGCAGTGGTCCGTTCTCGTCGATCTCTGGTCGCGCAATGCCATTCGGGTCGCCGTCCTCTACGGGTGCAGTCGGCGTTGCAGCATCGTCGCCTGGAACGGTGGCGTCAGGCGCCGCCGTATCGGGGACGACGCCGGGAGCCGCAGGTGTCCCCTCGGGCGGCGGCAGATCCTCGCGGTTTATCTCGCTGAGAGCGAAAGCTTTTGTCGGACCGAAGGCAGCTACACCTGCCAGGAACAACACGGCTGGCCAGAAAGACCTAAGCCTGCGCGGAGAATCGATCGTGTACCTACTATGCGCCGTCAATTCCTGCATGTCCCTTCCATCGGATCCGTTGAAACAGGCTCCTCCGCTCCTGTCCCCGGCCTGTTCGGCTCAATGCCTTGCCTGCTCCGGCACAAATTCCCCGGCGATGACACGCTCGCGCACGCGCTCTATAAGCGCCAGCGCGGCGGTTTCCCCGCTTGAGCGAAGCAATTCGCCAATGGCTGTCGTCAGCGCAGCCTCGGCGATGATTTCTGGTTCGATTCCCGCCGAAAGGCCTTCGGCCCAAGCTTCGCTATGGTTTTCAACCGCAGTCAGCCGCTTTTCTTCCCTGACAAGTGCGTCAAGGTCGGTGAAGCCATGTGCCATGCCCAATTCCACCTTCTGCAGGTCGCCGGAGCCTGATCGATCCAACTTGACCTGTCCCTTTAATGTCCCGTTAAGCTTCCTAGCACAGCTGTTCGGCAATGTACGCCCTGGCATGGGCGAAAAGTTAACGACAGCTTAATTGCCGTAGCGGGAAGCGAGGTCGCGGGCCAGGTTTTCGCCCTCCACAGTGTAGCGGGCGATCGCCTCAGTGGCGGATGCCGTGCATGTCGTGTAGGTGCTTTCGAACGTGCGATAGCCTCTGTTGAAGCTCGCGATAAAGCGGGCGCGCCGTTCCGGATCTGGATTTTCCGCCGCGATCAGCCGTTCCATTGTCTGGCGCCACTGGTCGCCCTTGTCGCCGCACAGATTGCGCAGGAAGTGCAGCGAGCCCATCACCTCGGCGATACGCAGCAAGCCGGGCTCGTAGGGCGCATCGACGGCCGCCGCCGGGCGCGAAAGCGCAAGGGGTACCATCAAGGCCGTTGCAACGATGATTGCTGTTTTCCGCCGCATGCGCCCTTGTGGCGAAACAATTTGACCGCTGCAAGGCGGATTTTGGGGCTCGATCCCCTTTCGTGGCGCATTGGTCTTTTGCCGGGCTGGGATACGGGTTATCGGGCGGTATCCGATTTCTCGGGAATGCCCCGACCTTCAAGCAAGCCGCGACCGACCTCCAGCACGTCGGCGAGGATCGGCAGGTCTTCCATCTCGGCGAGCGTGAAGAAGGCCGCTTCGTCGGCGTCGTCATCGGCGACCGGCTCGCCTCCCGTATAGTGGCCAAGAAACACCTGCAGGTCGTAGTCGAATTCGTCGCCCATCGCCCGCACGAGGATCAGTGGCGAAAGCGCGCCGGCTGGCAGACCCGTCTCCTCGGAGAGCTCGCGCCTTGCCGCTTCTTCGAGCGTTTCTCCGTCTTCCACCCGGCCGCCGGGAAATGCGTAGAAGCCGAAGGAAGGCGGCCGGCCGCGCCGAACGAGCAAAAGACGGTCGCCGCGTAGCAAAGCGACGGAAACGGCGGGGAGTATGGGTTTTGTCATCTGCGGTTATCCACCGGTGATCCTTGCCGGCTGTTCATTCAGCCCCCACCTTGTGCCCGACGAATCGAAAGCTTCAAGGAAAATGTGCGGACGGTTTTCGCTGACGGCCGAACCGGGGGAAGTTGCGGAGTTCTTCGCGCTGCTGGGCGTCGAGGATTTTCCGGCGCGCTACAACATCGCTCCCACCCAGCCGATCCTGCTGGTCATCGCCGGCGACAGGCCGGAGCCTGGTTCCAACATGCCCGACCGGCGCGCCATGCTGGCGCGATGGGGCTTGGTCCCCGCATGGGCGAAGAACCCGGCCGACATGCCACTTAACATCAATGCGCGCTCGGAGACGGCGGCAGAAAAGCCATCGTTCAGGACGGCCATGCGGCACAGGCGCGTGCTGGTGCCGGCCTCAGGCTTCTACGAATGGCAGCGCGACGGTGCAGGCAAGCGTGCCCAACCCTACTGGATGAGGCCCAAGCATGGCGGTATCGTCGCTTTTGGCGGGCTGATGGAAACCTATGCGGAGCCGGGAGGGTCGGAAATAGACACGGCTGCCATCCTGACGACTGCGGCAAGCGATGACATTGCGCCCATCCATGACCGGATGCCCGTGGTGATCCGTCCCGAGGACTTTGAAGCGTGGCTGGACTGCCGAACGCGCGAACCGCGAGACGTTGCGCATCTGATGCGCGCGCCCGAGCAGGGGTTCTTCGTGCCTATCCCGGTGTCAGACAAGGTGAACAAGGTCACAAACACAGGGCCGGACCTTCAAGAGCGGGTGGAAGCGGAAATCCTTTCCGCAAGCAAAGAACAGGCTTCAGAAAAGCAAAAGCCCGGCAATGCCGGGCAACTGTCGCTGTTCTAGCACTCCAATTGCGGCGTGCCGCTTTTGTCAGCCGGATTTCATGAACCGCTCACCGGCCGATTTTGCCGGACTGCAGGCCCGTCGCCGTCACCCTTTCGGGTCGGCTTTTCAGGCAGGCTTGGCGGCCTTTTTCTTCGGCGCGCAAAGCAACGCCGCAACGACGGCGGCCGGTCCGATGGCTCGGTACTGCGTGGCGAGAGCCGGGGCCGCCTTGGCAGGCGCTTTTACGGCTTCGCTCTTCTTCGGTAACATTTCTTCTCTCTTCCCTAAGGTCATGATCGTGATTGCGAGCCTTGCAGATGGTGTCCGAATGGGACCAAATCGTGACATTCTGCCGGATTTCCCGCCTTCTCCCTGAATTGATGTCCAGACAGGTTTAATAGAATCTTACCAATCCGGAGCTCCCAGCAGATTGCATCTACACTGAGTCCCGACTGCCACACTTCAGTAAAAGCACAATGTATCCGCGTTTTGCCGCAAGTGTTGCGGCGCGGTTACAAGCCGGTAGCCCTTTCCGGCAGCACACGCTTGACGCGACAGCCCCTCCGGCCGCATAAGCAAAGCCATGAAAACGTCTTTTGCCATTTGCGGCATTTGCATTATTGGCTAGCGCCAGCGCTGGTCCGGACGTTTTCGCCTTCTTCTTGAGAGATGAAAAAACGCCCAGGCCGGCAGGCAGGGGTGACTTATGGTTGAAGCTAACAAGGGCTTGCGGCTCTACAATACGCTGACGCGGACGAAGGAGGATTTTGCCCCCATCAATCCCGCAAATGTGCGCATGTATGTCTGCGGGCCGACCGTCTACGACTTCGCCCATATAGGCAACGCCCGACCCGTCATCGTGTTCGACGTGCTGTTCAGGCTGCTGCGCCACCTCTACGGTGACGAGCACGTGACCTATGTCCGGAACATCACGGATGTGGACGACAAGATCAACGCGCGTGCCGCGCGAGACTTCCCCGACCTGCCGCTAAACGAGGCGATCCGCAAGGTGACGGAGGCGACCAACACCCAGTTCCAGGCTGACGTGAAGGCACTCGGTTGCCTCGATCCGAGCTTCCAGCCTCGCGCCACCGAACATATAGACGGTATGAAGGCGATGATCGAACGCCTGGTCGATCTCGACGTCGCCTATGTAGCGGAAGGCCACGTGCTGTTTTCGCCAAAGCGGATGAACGCCAGGGTGAAATCGCCGCGCTATGGGGCGCTGGCGAAGCGCTCACTGGACGAGATGCTGGCGGGCGCACGCGTTGACGTCGCCTCCTACAAGGAGGACGAGATGGATTTCGTGCTCTGGAAGCCGTCGAAGGAGGGGGAGCCGGGCTGGCCTTCGCCTGCCGGGATCGACGGTCTGGGGCGGCCAGGCTGGCATATCGAGTGCTCGGCAATGTCGATGGCCAAGCTGTTGGAGCCCTTCGGCGGCGGGCTCAAATGCGATGATCCGCAAAAGAACGTCTTCGACATCCACGGCGGCGGCATCGACCTCGTCTTCCCGCATCACGAGAACGAGATCGCGCAGTCCTGCTGCGCTTTTGGCACCGAGCGCATGGCCAACATCTGGATGCACAACGGCTTCCTGCAGGTCGAAGGCCGCAAGATGTCCAAGAGCGAGGGCAACTTCGTTACGATCAACGAACTGCTGAACACGGAGACGTTTGGCGGAAGAAAATGGCCCGGCGAGGTGCTGCGGCTGGCCATGCTGATGACGCATTATCGCGAACCAATCGACTTTTCGGTACGGAAGCTGGCAGAGGCTGAGAGCCTCCTTGCCAAATGGCGAAGGAAAGCGGCGGGTACAACCCCCGGTGCGGTTGATGGCACTTTCCTTTCGGCGCTGGGCGACGACCTCGATATGGCTGAGTATCTGCGGCTGATGAACTCTGGCGACCTGCAACCTTCCACGTTGCTTGCGGCCGCCAGCCTGATCGGTCTCGATCTGTCCGAACTGGAAACGGATGTCGATGTAGCCGGGTTTGTTGCGCGGCGCCTCGCCTTGATAGCCGAAAAGAACTGGGCCGAGGCCGACCGTATCCGCGACGAACTTCTTGCGCAGGGCATCCAGCTTAAGGACGGCAAGGATCCCGCCACCGGCGAACGTGTAACCACATGGGAGGTGATGCGATGATCGACCATATCGGCATTTGCGTGAAGGACTACGACGAATCGAAAGCCTTCTACGACGCAGCGCTCGGGGCCATCGGCGCAACGATGGTGATGACCGTTCCGGAGGAACTCACCAACGGCGTGAAGATGGGTGGCTACGGACACGAGAAGCCGGACTTCTGGCTGACTGGTGCGGGTGATCCCGGGCCGGGTCGCCACATCGCGTTTTCGGCGCGCTCCCGTGCCGAGGTGGATGCTTTCTATAAGGCTGCGATGGAGGCCGGCGGCCGCGACAACGGCAAGCCCGGCATCCGTGAGCACTATCACCCGCACTACTACGGCGACTTCGTCTTCGATCCGGACGGAAACAATGTCGAAGCCGTCTGCCACAAGCCAGACCATGAGAGAGAGTAAACAAAAACAATGGCTTGCACATTTTCCATGAATCTTTTCGGGAGGCCGTCATGAGCCTCGACAACAGGCCGCAATACAGCGGCGGATGCCAGTGCGGCGCTGTGCGTTTTCGCGTCGAGGGTGCGCTCGGCACCGCCTCCATCTGCCACTGCCGCATGTGCCAGAAGGCGTTCGGCTCCTTCTACGCGCCGTTGGTTAGCGCGCCGGAAGGCGGACTGCACTGGACGCGCGGCGAGCCGAAGCGTTACCGCTCATCGAGCCATGTCCTGCGCGGATTCTGTGCCGAGTGCGGAACGCCGCTGACCTATGAGGGGCCGGATGGGATTGCTTTGGCTATCGGCGCTTTCGACACGCCGGAGGACGTCAAGCCGACGATCCAGTTCGGCGTCGAGGCAAGGTTGCCCTACGTCGATACGCTGCCTGCGCTGCCGGCGCGCGTGACGCTGGACGACATCGAAGACGCGCCTTTCCTGACCGAGCTAGTCTCCTACCAGCATCCCGACCACGAAACCGACGAATGGCCCCCGACCCGGCAACCGCAAGCCTGACATAACCGAACCTAGAGTGCAGAACATGAGCGACCTGAGAAGCTGGTATCCTGAGATCGAGCCGTTCGAGAGCGGCATGCTGGATGTTGGCGACGGCCACAAAATCTACTGGGAACGCGTCGGCACGAAGGGTGCCAAACCGGCTGTCTTCCTGCATGGCGGGCCGGGCGGAGGGATCTCGCCCAAGCAGCGCCGGCTGTTCGATCCGGCGCTGTACGACGTCATCCTGTTCGACCAGCGCGGCTGCGGAAGATCGACACCCCATGCCAGCCTCGAGGCGAACACGACGTGGCATCTGGTCGCCGACATCGAGCGCCTTCGCGAGAAGTTCGGTTTCGGGAAGTGGCAGGTTTTTGGCGGATCCTGGGGCTCGACGCTCGCGCTTGCCTATGCCGAGACCCACCCTGAACGCGTCAGCGAACTGGTCGTGCGCGGCATATACACACTCACGAAGGCCGAACTTGACTGGTACTATCAGTTCGGCGTGTCCGAGATGTTTCCCGACAAGTGGGAACGCTTCGTCGCACCGATTCCCGAGTTCGAGCGCGGGGCCATGATGGCCGCCTACCGCAAGCGGCTGACCGGCGACGACCGCAACGCGCAGATCGAGGCGGCACGCGCCTGGAGCCTGTGGGAAGGCGAGACGATCACGCTGCTTCCGGAGCCCGAGACGTCAGGCAAGTTCGGCGAGGATGATTTTGCTCTGGCCTTCGCGCGCATCGAGAACCACTATTTCGTCCATGCCGGCTGGCTGGAGGAAGGGCAACTCATCCGCGATGCCCACAAGCTCAAGGGCATTCCGGGCGTCATCGTGCATGGCCGCTACGACATGCCGTGTCCGGCGAAATACGCCTGGGCGCTGCACAAGGCCTGGCCGGACGCGGATTTCCACCTGATCGAGGGCGCCGGCCACGCCTTTTCCGAACCGGGCATCCTTGACCAGCTCATCCGGGCAACGGACCGCTTTGCGGGGAAATCGGCATGACCGGGCGGCAAAGGAAAACGGCATGACCGGAAAAGAGCGGATATTCCTCTTCGACACGACACTGCGCGACGGCCAGCAGACGCCGGGCATCGACTTTTCGGTGGAAGACAAGATCGCCATCGCGAAAATGCTGGACGAGTTCGGACTGGACTATGTCGAGGGGGGCTATCCGGGCGCAAACCCGACCGACACCGCCTTCTTCCAGCAGAGGCGGACCCGCACGGCGAAATTCGTCGCCTTCGGCATGACCAAGCGCGCCGGAGTTTCGGCCTCGAACGATCCGGGGTTGGCGGCGCTGGTGCAGGCGCAGTCCGATGCGATCTGTTTCGTCGCGAAAAGCTGGGACTACCACGTGCGCGTGGCGCTCGGCTGCACCAACGAGGAGAACCTCGAAGCGATCCGCGCCTCGGTTCAGGCGGCGACGTCGGTCGGCAAGGAAGCGATGGTCGATTGCGAGCATTTCTTCGACGGCTACAAGGCCAATCCCGACTATGCGCTTGCATGCGCCAAGGCGGCCTTCGACGCCGGCGCGCGGTGGGTGGTGCTGTGCGACACTAATGGCGGCACGCAGCCCTCGGAGGTGCATGCGATCGTGGAAGCTGTTGTCGCAGCGGGTATCCCAGGGGAAAACCTCGGCATTCATGCGCATGACGACACGGGGCAGGCTGTCGCCAATTCGCTTGCAGCGGTGGAAGCCGGCGTGCGCCAGATACAGGGTACGCTGAACGGCATCGGCGAACGATGCGGCAACGCAAACCTGATCTCGATCATCCCCACGCTGGTGCTGAAAGCTGCCTTCGCTGAACGCTTCGAAACCGGCATATCGCAGGAGGCGCTGGCCGGCATCTCGCGCCTTTCCCGCAATTTCGACGAGTTGCTGAACCGCGCGCCTGAGCCGCAGGCTCCCTATGTCGGCCAGTCGGCTTTCGCCACCAAGGCGGGCATCCATGCCTCGGCGATCGTCAAGGAGCCGAAGACCTACGAGCATGTGCCGCCAGAGTCCGTCGGCAACCGTCGCCGGGTCATGGTGTCAGACCAGGGTGGCAAGGCGAACTTCATAACCGAACTCAAGCGGCGCGGCATCGAGGTCCCGGCGGACAGCCAGCGGCTCGACACGCTGATTGCGATCGTCAAGGAGCGCGAGGCGCAGGGCTATGCCTATGAAGGCGCCGACGCCAGCTTTGAACTTCTGGCGCGCCGGACGTTGCATAGCGTACCGGAGTTCTTCAACGTGACTTCCTTCCGCTGCATGGTCGAAAGGCGGTTCGACGCGCTGGGTCATCTCAAGACGGTTTCTGAGGCGGTGGTGAAGGTCGAGATCGACGGCGAGGAGCGTATGTCGGTCGCCGAAGGGCAGGGGCCGGTCAACGCGCTCGACATCGCACTGCGCAAGGATCTCGGCAAATACCAGAACGAGATCGGCGACCTCGAACTGGCCGACTTCAAGGTGCGCATCCTCAACGGCGGCACCGAGGCCGTCACACGCGTCCTTATCGAGTCGCGAGACCAGGCCGGCGCCCGTTGGTGGACCGTCGGTGTATCGGAAAACATCATTGACGCCTCGTTCCAGGCGCTGATGGATTCGATCATCTACAAGCTGATGAAGAACCGCGAGATGGCTGGGCTGGTGGCCGCTGAGTAGGCCAATTCTGCCTGAAACCGCAACTGATCCATCAACCGGAAGCTGTTGATCCATCAGAATTTTGAAGTGGTCATCGTCGCCAAGCGGGACCATATCGCAAGCATGAGCGCTGAGGCACCCAACGCGACCCATACGCAGGTGGAGACCGGCGACGCCGCTACGCGCGGCTTCTTCTTTGCGCTTGCAGCCTATGGCCTTTGGGGCTTCCTGCCCGTCTTTCTCAAGCTGGTCAGCCACATTCCAGCCTTCGAGGTGGTGGCGCACCGTATCCTCTGGTCCATTCCCATTGCCGGCGCGGTGCTGCTGGCGCTTGGCCGGACCGCCGACATCAAGGCTGCGCTCCGGTCCCCACGTACGCTCGGCATGGCCGCGCTGACGGCCGCTCTGATCTCGATCAATTGGGGAATCTACCTCTGGGCTATCGCTGCGGACCGCACGATCGAGGGTGCCCTCGGCTACTACATAAACCCTCTGATGACGGTCGCCCTTGGCGCTGTCTTCCTCGGGGAAAAACTTGGCCGAGCCCAGATCCTTGCCGTCTGCCTGGCTGTCGCCGCAGTCTTGATCCTGACATTCGAGGCCGGCGGCCTGCCTTGGATTTCCCTTGCTCTTGCATCAACCTTCGCCGTCTACGGTTTCCTGCGAAAGACGCTGCCGATAGGTCCAAGCCAAGGATTTTTCCTGGAAATACTCCTTCTCAGCGTTCCCGCTCTCGCCTACGTTATCTGGCTTGCGATACGCGGAGAAGGACATTTCGTACCGTTGGAGCCGGAGAACATACTGTTGCTGATCCTGTGCGGTCCTGCGACGGCGGTGCCGCTGATGCTCTATGGTTTCGGAGCGAAATTGCTGCGCATATCAACGATCGGGATCATGCAGTACATCGCCCCGACGATGATCTTCCTGATCGCTGTCTTCATTTTCGATGAACCCTTCAGCGTCTGGAAGATGGCGGCTTTCGTGCTGATCTGGATCGCGCTGGCGATCTATTCATGGTCGATGTTCTTCGCAAAGAGCCTACCTCAAGCCTACACTCGATGAAGGATGTAATCCTGCGGAGGATGCGCTAGACTGTTCCTGAGGGCGATATCTCGGAGGTTTCCAGTGCACACACACGTCAAAGCCTTGTTTATTTCCGTTTCGCTTGGGCTTCCTTTGCTCGGCGCTCCTGCGTTTGCCGTTGGAGACGGCGGTGCTAGTGACACGCCGACTTGTCCGAAAGGCAAGGCATACGACAAGAAGTCCGGAACCTGCAAGGATGCCCAGCGCGGCGCGCTCGATGACGACAGCCTTTACGAATACGGACGCTCGCTGGCCCATCAGGGCCGCTATGGCGAGGCGATCACGATCCTCGGGCTGGCCGCCGACAAGACCGATCCCCGCATCCTTAACTACCTTGGATATTCGCATCGCAAGGCGGGGCGTGTAACGGTCGCGCTCGGCTACTATGAGGAAGCGCTCCGCCAGAACCCCGACTACACGCTGGCGCGCGAATATCTCGGCGAGGCCTATCTTCAACGGGGCGATGTGGATGCCGCGCGCAGCCAGCTTTCAGAGATCGAGAAGCGGGCAGGCAGCGAAAGCCCCGAATATGTCCTGCTCTCCGAGCAGATCGAATCCTATCTAAAGGGCTGAGAGCAAAAAAGAAGGGGCTGCCTGAGCAACCCCTTCGAACCCTGGACTAGTTCAGCCGTCCATACCAGTCATCGATATCGCGCCGCACGCGATCACGTTCGATGCCATAGCGTTCCTGGATCTTTCCTTCGAGCTGATCGCGCTTGCCGGCGATCTGGTCGAGGTCGTCATCCGTGAGCTTGCCCCACTGTTCCTTGACCTTGCCCTTGAACTGCTTCCAGTTTCCTTCGACGCGGTTCCAATCCATGGCGTTTCTCCTTTTTCAGTATCCACAAAACCCCTTGCGGGGAGCGCGGATCTTGCGGGGAGCAAGACCCTTGCATCACCCACAGGGCGACTGCCTCAACAATGAATCGCAAGGCTGAAGGTTCCGAGAAAGGTACGCTACAGCGTCGTCAGTCAGCCCGGCTGAGCCGAACGATCTGGCCGTTGCGGGCGTCGGTGAGAAGCCAGATAGAGCCATCCGGCGCGACGTTGACGTCCCTGATCCGTCCGAAAGCCCCTTCGATCATCCGTTCTTCGCTTCGGATGGTGCCGTGTTCGTCACGGTCCAGCCGCGAGACGAGCGCGAATTTGAGCGATCCGACGATCAGGTCGCCCTTCCATTCCGGGAACATGTCGCCCTGGTAGCTGGCAAGGCCCGAAGGCGCAATCGACGGGTCCCAATAGAATAAGGGCTGTTCGTAGCCGGGCGCTTCCGTTCCAACGCCGATCTTGTCGTCGCCATAGGTTACGCCGTAGCTGATCACGGGCCAGCCATAGTTGAGTCCAGCCTGAGGAAAATTGATTTCGTCGCCGCCCTTGTCTCCATGCTCGGCCGTCACCAGCCCGCCCAGAACCGGATCCCACGCTGCGCCCTGCGGGTTACGATGACCCTTCGACCAGATTTCCGGAAGGTGCTTGGTTCCATCTGGAGAGGGATTGTCGGCTGGTATGGAACCATCTGTGTTGATGCGCAGAATGGCGCCTGCATGATCCTGCATGTCCTGGGCGCGGTTGCGCGCGCCGCGGTCCCCAGTGGTTATGAAAAGTGTCCCGTCGGGTGCAATGACAAGGCGCGAGCCGAAATGACGGGTCACCCTTGACTTCTTCGCCATCGAGAAGATGACTTCGACGTCCTCGAGGCGAGCGCCTCCGTCCTCGCGAACAAGACGGGCACGGGCCACCGCGGTACCGGAACCACCCGTACCGGCCTGGGAGAAGCTAAAGAAGACCAGGTTGGATGTCGCGAAATCGGGCGATGCAACAATATCGAGCAGTCCCCCTTGGCCACGAGCCACGACTTCAGGCACGCCTTCGACTGGCGGTGAGAGTTCGTGCTGCGGCGATATGATCCGGATTTGGCCGGAGCGCTCTGTAACTACGGTGCTGCCGTCCGGTAGGAAATCCAGTCCCCATGGATGCCTCAGTCCATTGGCGATCACTTGCGCCTCTAGGGGCACGGCCTCCGTCCGGAATGTCAGTTCTGAGGCGGTTGCCGCACAGGTCAATGATGCGGAGGCGATGAAACAGGCAATGGCGGTGGTCTTCATGAGGCAGACTTAGGTCATCTCTGGTGGACGGCAACGTCTGCGTGGCCGCGTTGCCGGTCAATCGCTTTCACGATCCGTTGACCTCGCGCCTCGCAACAGGTCAACGGCGGCTGATCACGCGAAAACAGCTGTACCAGCGCCTGAGGCCTGCTTTTTTTCGTGAAAATGCCAGCAGGAATGCTATATTCCGACCGTTGAGTTCAAGTGGTTCCGCCAGTGAATGCTGCCGGGCCGCTTTTATTTTTTGCCCCGCCCATCCCGAACGCGGAAGAAAACTCGGGCGGAACGAAAGGTAGAGAGAAATGAACAAGGTGCCGATGACCGCTAACGGCTTTGAGACGCTCAAGGAGGAGCTGCGCTGGCGTCAGCAGGAGGAGCGGCCGCGCATCATCGAGGCGATCTCCGAGGCGCGCTCGCACGGCGACCTTTCCGAAAACGCCGAATACCACGCCGCCAAGGAGCAGCAGAGCCTGAACGAGGGCCGCGTCAACGAATTGGAGGACCTGATCGCGCGCGCGGAGGTCATCGATGTTTCCAAGCTTTCCGGCGACAAGGTCAAGTTCGGCGCGACCGTCGTGCTGGTCGACGAGGATACCGAGGAAGAGAAAACCTACCAGATCGTTGGCGATCAGGAGGCCGATGTTAAGGCCGGCCGCATCTCGATTTCCTCGCCAATAGCGCGCGCGCTGATCGGCAAGGAGGTCGGCGACGCGATCGAGGTCAATGCGCCCGGCGGAGCGCGAGGCTACGAGGTCCTCAAGGTCCAGTACATCTAGTCCGGTCCAGGGCCGCGGCGGGTGGACATCGTGGCTTCTTCCCATCAATCCGGCAAGTTGGAAGTGTCCTCCGGGACGGTCGAGATGTCCCGGATCGAGGTAATCGCGCCAAATCTCAAATTCCGGCTTTCCGGCGTCACCAGCACGATCGTACAACTTGTGCCGGTGCAGGCGCGTACGCTCGGCATAGCCACATTGGGCCCGGGTTTGCCCGACAGCCTGCCGAAGATGCGCTGGTGGCAGTTGCCGGCCCTGCTGAAACGCCCCGCTTCCGGGCGCAAACGGGTCTGGCATGCGCGCCGAAACACCGAGATGGTGGCCGGGCTTGTCGCCCGGTCGCTCTTTCGCGCGCCTCTCCACCTGCTTTTCACCTCCGCCGCCCAGCGCGATCACAGGCCATTCACGAAATGGCTGGTCCGAAGGATGGACGCTGTGATCGCCACCAGCGCGCGCTCAGGCTCCTATCTCGACGTTCCGCACGAAGTGGTCATGCACGGCGTCGATCTTGACCGCTTCCATCCTCCCCGGGGTCGTGAAGACGAATTCTCGGCGTCCGGCCTGCCGGGGCGCTTCGCCGTAGGGTGCTTCGGGCGGATAAGGGAGCAGAAGGGGACCGATCTGTTCGTCGACAGCATGATCGAACTGCTGCCGCGTTTCCCGCAATGGGCCGCCATCATCACGGGCCGGGTGACCGCGGAGAACCGCGATTTCGCTGACATGCTGAAGCAGAAGGTGGCGGCAGTCGGTCTGTCCGAGCGCATCGTCTTCCTGGGCGAGGTGCCGGATGTGAAGGTCTGGTTCCGGCGCATGACGCTTTACGTGGCGCCCTCGCGCAACGAGGGCTTCGGGCTGACGCCGCTCGAAGCGATGGCTTCGCAGACCGCAGTGGTGGCAAGCGATGCGGGTGCCTATGCGGAGATGGTCGTGCCCGGCGAAACGGGTGCGGTTGTGCCGGCCGGCGACGGAAGGGCGCTGACGGCAGCGTTACAGCCCTATCTGGCAGACCCTGCGCTGGCCGAAAGGCAGGCACTCAAAGCGCTGGAGCATGTCAGGCGGAATTTTCCCCTTGCGCGAGAGGCCGATGGGGTCCGCAGGGTCTATGACAGGCTCTGGAACGGGCAATGATCGACACGCTCATCGTCGTCAAGAACAACAGCTACGGGCTGACCCGCGACGCCGAGCTTCTGGCCCGTGCGTTGCGAGATGCCGGTGTAGATACCGCAATCGCCGGCATAAAAGAGCGCTCGCTTGCCGACCGGATTTTCAGGCGCAAGCTGGCGCGGCGGATCATCCACCTGGAACGCGTCTTTCCGCGGTGGATCGGGGCTGGCGAGATCAACATGCTGGTTCCCAACCAGGAGCGCTTTCCCCACCGCCACATCCGCAGACTTCGGCACATCGACCTCATTCTTGCCAAGACAGGGGAGGCGTTGCGGGTTTTCACCGGCTGCAAGCCGCCCGTCGAGCTTCTGGGCTTCACGTCGGAGGACAGGCACGACGCTGGCGTGTCAAAGGACTGGAACCGTTTCCTCCACCTCGCCGGGGGTAGTACGCTAAAGGGTACGGAAGACGTGCTGGCGCTCTGGCGCCGGCATCCGGAATGGCCGGAACTCGTTCTGGTGCAGAAAAGCCAGAACGCGCCTGCCACTGTTCCGAAAAACGTGACGCTGCTCGACGGCTACATGGACGATGCGAAGCTGCGCCTCCTGCAGAACGAATGTGGCATCCATCTATGTCCCTCGCGCTCCGAGGGCTGGGGCCACAACATAGTCGAGGCACTGTCATGCGGTGCGCTGGTAATCACGACGGATGCCCCACCCATGAACGAGCATGTGGAAGCCGGCTGCGGGCTGCTCGTGAGGTCGGGCCGGGCCGAGCCGCGCCATCTTGGAACGTCCTATTTCGTCGATCGAGCCTCGCTGGAGGCGGCGATCGAAACAGCCATCGCGATGCCCGAGACGCATAAGGCCGCTTGCGGCAAGGCTGCTCGAGTGCGTTTCGAGCAGATTGAACGCCAGTTCCGTGCTTCGGTCAGGCGCTTGCTCGCCTGAGTCTCCAGGCGACGATCAGGCCTTCTGGCTCAACTCGAAGAGCTTCGCCTCGGTCAGGTGGGAGTATATCGCCATCGTGGCTGCGTAGTCGAAACCGGCCCGGCCGCAGAGGAAATACCGCTTCAGCAGATAAAATTTCAGGAACGTGTAGGGTGGCGACAGCAGGAGTTTGAACCAGCTCGGCCTCGTGCCCTTGTCCAGAAGGGCGGCGGCCTTCAGGCTGGAGTAGGTGTTGGCGCGGGCGATGTCCTCTTCGAGCGAGACTTCGCGCAGATGCAGCAGCGCGCCATCTTCGATCACCCTGGTCTTGCCGGTGACGGTGTAGGATTCGTGGACGCGTTCGCTGATGTCCATCGAGGCACTGTCCCGCCTGAACAGCCGAAGGAGCCTGTTGTGCAACACGCCCGGATGAGCCGGACCGTATCCTGCCAGCCTGTCGCGCCGCCTGACGTACCATCCGGAAACCGATTCGTCGTCCTTGGCGATCACCCGCTGAACTGCCGCGCTGAGTGCGTCATCCAGCTTTTCGTCCGCGTCCACCGAAATGCACCAGGGTTGCGTTGCCCGCTCCAGCGCGAACCTGCGCTGCCGCGCGAAGCCGGGCCAGTCGTTGTGCAGCAGTTTGATCGGATAGCCGTCCGCCCGATAGCGCTCTACGATATCGAGTGTTCCGTCCGTCGAGCCGGAGTCGACGACGACGATCTCGGCGCAGAAATCCAGGCTGGCGAGGGTGTCGGCGATGAAGTCGGCCGAATCCTTGCAAATGATCAACGCTGTGACCGGACTGGAGAACCGCGGGGTCATGCGGCGTCGGTCCCGCCGATCGCCACCAGCCCTTCGTCCTTTACCTGCCGGATCGTCAACGCGGTTCGCACCGTATCGACGTTGGGGGAGGACGTTAGTTCCTCGATCACGAAGTTCTGAAACGTGGCAAGGTCGCTGGCTACGCAATGAAGCATGAAATCGGATTCGCCCGAGACCATCCACGCCGCGCGCACGATCGGCCAGTTCCGGGTCCGGTCGGCGAACGCCTTGAGTTCGGTTTCTGACTGGTGGTGAAGGCCGATCAGGCAGAAGGCGACCACATCCAGACCGAGCGCCGGTGCGTTGAGCATCGCGCGATAGCCCCGGATGATGCCGGCTTCCTCTAGCCTTTTCATGCGCCGGAGGCAGGGAGGCGCGGAGATTCCGACACGACTCGAAAGCTCCACATTCGTGATTCGTCCTTCCCGCTGCAACTCGCGCAGGATCTTCCAGTCGATCGTGTCTAGCTCGGCCTTGAGTGGCATTCTGACCTTATGGTGGGTATTCGCGCAAGAATCTGTCGTGTTTGTGTAATTAAACTACTTTGCGCTGGCACACAGCCCCCCAAGCCGAGCGTAGTTTCCGGGGATGGCGGCATGGCGCGCTTGCTGGAGAAGAGGCCAACACCTACATTGAGGCCGGTTCCGTGCCCAGTTGCCGGACTCGATTCCTGTCGTTTTGGAACAGCTCAAATGACCGTCAAGCACGCGCCAGTCCTTATCATCGGCTCCGGGCCGGCAGGGTATACCGCAGCGATTTATGCGGCGCGCGCCATGCTGAAGCCTGTTCTGGTAGCCGGCCTCCAGCAGGGTGGCCAGTTGATGATCACGACCGATGTCGAGAATTATCCCGGTTTCGCCGAGCCGATCCAGGGGCCTTGGCTGATGGATCAGATGCGCCTTCAGGCCGAGCATGTCGGTAGTGAGATCGTCAACGACCTGATCACCGAGGTGGACCTCGATGTGCGTCCCTTCCGCGCGAAGGGCGATTCCGGCACTGTCTATACAGCGGATGCGCTGATCATCGCGACCGGCGCGCAGGCGAAGTGGCTGGGTATTCCGAGTGAGCGCATCTATCAGGGTTTCGGCGTGTCAGCCTGCGCCACTTGCGACGGCTTCTTCTATCGCAACAAGGACGTAGCTGTGATCGGCGGTGGCAATTCGGCGGTCGAGGAGGCGCTTTACCTTTCCAACATCGCAAAGAGCGTCACCGTTATCCATCGTCGCGACGAATTCCGCGCCGAACGGATCCTCCGCGAACGGCTTTTCCAGAAGGAGAACATCAAGGTCATCTGGGATACCGCTGTAGACGAGATAACGGGCACGCCTGGCAAGGCTCCGCTGCCGCCTTCCGCAAGCGGACTCGTTCTGCGCAACGTCCGCACCGGTGCGGTCAGTCAATTGCCGATCGACGGAGTGTTCGTCGCCATTGGCCATGCGCCGGCAGTTGAGCTTTTTGTCGGAAAGTTGAAGCAGAAGCCCAACGGTTACCTGTGGACAGAGCCGGGTTCGACTCGTACTGACGTGCCCGGTGTCTTCGCGGCCGGCGACGTGGCGGACGATGTCTATAGGCAGGCGGTCACGGCGGCTGGTCTTGGCTGCATGGCGGCACTGGAAGCGGAAAAGTATCTGGCTGGCATCGAGGCGCACCGCGAAGCCGCAGAGTAACCGCCCGGCGTATCGACCGGGAATACCAGATCGGCGCAAAGCCGGCTGACGAGGGGAAGTGATGAGTCTGGACTGGGATAAGCTACGCGTGTTCCACGCCGCGGCGGAGGCGGGTTCGTTCACGCATGCCGCGGAGACTTTGCGCCTGTCCCAATCGGCGATTTCCCGCCAGGTCAGCGCCTTGGAGCATGATGTTGGCGTCCCGCTTTTCCATCGCCATGCGCGTGGTCTTGTTCTGACGGAGCAGGGCGAAATCCTGTTTCGCACGGCGCATGACGTGCTGATGAAGCTTGAAGCGGTCAAGAACCGGCTGACGGAGACGAAGGACAGGCCGTCAGGTGTGCTGCGTGTAACGACCACGGTTGGACTGGGGGCAGGGTGGCTGACACAGCGTCTCCACGAGTTCACCGAGCTTTTCCCGGAAATCAGCCTGCAGCTGATCCTCGCAAACGAGGAACTTGACCTCACGATGCGCCAGGCGGATTGCGCACTGCGGTTGAGGCAGCCCCAGCAGCCCGACCTGATCCAGCGGCGGTTGTTCACCGTGCATTTCCATCTCTACGCGTCGCCAGCCTACCTTGTGAAGCATGGGAAGCCGGAGTCGATAAACGACCTGAAGGACCACAGGATCGTGACCTTCGGGGTGCCTGTGCCTACCCATCTGAGCGAGCTTAACTGGTTAGAGACAGTCGGCGACTTTGAAAGCGGCCAGCGCGTCCCGACGCTCCAGATCAACGATCTTCTCTCGATACGGCGCGCAGTCCAGACAGGCGTGGGCATAGCCATGCTGCCCGACTACCTCATCGAGAAGGATTCCGGGCTGGTGCAACTGCTTCCTGAGACGGAAGTACCGTCATTCGACACCTATTTTGCCTATCCGGAAGCCATGAAGGACCAGGCTAAACTTCATGCGTTCCGGGATTTCGTCATCTCGAAAGCGCGTAGCTGGTCCTATTGAAGGGCGTCACTGCACCACAGATTTGCTTTTTTGCATGGGAGGTGTGCGAGAAGGATGCTTGTTCATTGGGCACAAAGCGCCCATATAACAATCATCTCAAGGGCGTGTTCTCCTCCCATTAACGCTCTTGAGTGTTCCCCTCTGGAGGTTTTGCCTTTTGGCACTCCAATCAAACTCAGCCGGATCATTTGATCCGGCTTTTTTTGTATCCCCCGACATTTCCACTCTGTGCACATCGATTAATCACAGATTAGGGGTGATGAAATTTTAGGCGCTCACATGTAGAGTGTGGATGGGTCCATGCCGACATACAAATCGGCGACTTCAGCCGCGTAGCCGTTGAAGAGCAGGGTGGGGATGCGCTCTCCGGTGTCGAGTACTCGCTCTGTCGCCTGGCTCCAGCGCGGATGGGCAACCTCTGGATTGACGTTCGCCCAGAACCCGTATTCCGACGGCTGGAGAGCTTCCCACAACCCGACTGGACGCTCCTCCACAAAGGAGATTTTCCGGATCGACTTGATTGACTTGAAGCCATACTTCCAAGGCATGTGAAGCCGAAGCGGAGCGCCGTGCTGCTTGGCAACCGGCTTGTCGTAGGCTCCGGTCACCATGAAGGAGAGATCGTTGCCGGCTTCCTCGATCGTCACGCCCTCGATGTAGGGCCACGGATAAAGGAAGTTGCCTTGTCCGCTGGCCATGTCGGGATCGAGGAAAGTCTCGAACCTCACATATTTCGCCGAAGCCTGCGGATTGGCCATCGCAACAAGCGATTTCAACGGAAAACCGGCCCACGGTATTGTCATCGACCAGGCTTCGACGCAGCGATGGCGGTAAAGGCGGGTCTCCAGCGGAATCTTGCGAACCAGATCGTCGAGGGCGATCGTGAAGGGCTTTTCGACCAGACCGTCTATCGTGATTTCCCATGGCCGGACGACGAGGTTCTGCGCATTAGCCGCGATGTCCTTGCTCGTGCCGAACTCATAGAAATTGTTGTAGTTGGCGTTGATCTCCTCCGGCGTCACGGGACGGTCGATCTTGTACTTCTCATTCTTTTTGGCCGGGTACAGGTCCGCTGTAGGGTCCGCTTCCGCCGCTGCGACAACGGCACCGTGAGAAAGCGCGGCTGCTGCCCCGAATCCCATCCCTTTCAGGATCGAGCGTCGATTGAGGTAGACGGACTCTGGCGTGGCCAGACGCTCGGCGATCTCCCAGGAGGGGCGGCGAATTATGGCAACCATCGGAAACTCCTTGGCGAAAGACATATGCTGATGCGAGGCGGGGTCAACCCGCCTTGCATCACGTTCGCGTGGCGACGGCCTTTGTTACATCATCCGTTGATTCTAGGCCGCCTTGCCGCCCGCCTGCTGGCTCATCACCTGATCCGCCAGCCTGCCGGTCAGTTCCGCCATGTGGTCGAATGTCGCCTTGTAGGTGGCAACACCTGCTGTGGCCGAGCGCAACTCGATTATCAGGTCACCGATCTCGGCCTGCGGCATGGTGGCCTCCACGATATCCCAGCCGGGCCAACCAGGCCGCGCGTCGAATCCCAGAATTTGCCCGCGACGCTGTGGAATAAGCGCCGTGATGCGCGCCGTCGCCTCGGACGGTGTGGCGATCTCGACCTTCATGATCGGTTCGAGCAGCACGGGCGAACATTGCGCCATTCCTTCCTTCATGCCGAGCCGTGCCGCCATCTGGAACGCCATGTCCGAGGAGTCGACTGCATGGTACGAGCCGTCGGACAGGTTCACCGCTATGTCCACCACCGGAAAGCCCAGCGGTCCCGATTTCAGGAAGTCGCGCACGCCGGCCTCCACGGACTGGATATATTGCTTCGGCACCACGCCACCCGTGATCGTGTCGGTGAACTGAAAACCCGAACCGCGGGGCAACGGCTTTATCTCGAGAACGACGTCGCCGAACTGGCCGTGTCCGCCAGACTGCTTCTTGTGCCGGCCCCGTTGCGTCACACCCTTGCGGATGGTTTCGCGATACGGGACGAGGGGCGGACGCACCTCGACTGGGATCTGGTTCTTGCCTTCCAGCCGTTCGACTGTGACGCGCAAATGCATTTCGCCATGGCCGGACAGCACAGTTTCACCCGAGTCCTGGTTCTGGTGCAGGGTCAGCGACGGGTCTTCCTCGGCAAGGCGCTGGATTGCAGCCGACATGCGAACATCGTCCTTGCGTTCGCGTGGACGCAGGGAGAAGGCGAAGACCGGTTGCGGCGGTTCGAGCGCGACCAGTTGTTCGGTGCCGCCCTTTTTCGTGGAGAGCGTCTGCCCGGTCCGGATGCCGTCAAGCTTGCCCAGCGCTACAGTTTCCCCGGTCGTGGCAGAGGCGGTCTTTGACTGGTCCTTTCCGAGCAGCCTGTATATTCCTGATATCCTTGCGCTTTCCGGCCCAGCAGCCCAGAGTTCAGTGCCATCCGTAACAGTTCCGGAAAGGATGCGGGAAACCGACAGCTTTCCGCCGTGCGGCGTATGGATCGTCTTCATCACCTGGATGATCGCGGTATCGCCGGCAGCGACGCCGAGACGGCTGCGCGTCATCTCGATGTCGGGTGCATCGTGCCGGATCGCCTTCAGGAGGCGAAGGACGCCGTTTCCCTTTTCCGCTGTGCCGATAAGGACGGGCGTCACTGAGCCGGCCCGGAGATCGGCTGAAAGGTCGTCGAAAACCTCGTCGCGGGGTGGCTCCTTCTCGTCCAGGAGCTGCTCCATCAGCAGATCGTCATGGTCTGCGAGCGTTTCCAGCATAGAGAAGCGCGCCTCGATCTCGCGCGCCTTTTCATCGTCAGGAATCTCGGCAACCTCGCTTTCGGCGAAGTCACGCCAGACATAGGCCCGCTCCAGCGCAAGGTCTATGGATCCGACAACGGCGCCTTCCCGGCGCAGCGGTATCTGGCGCAGCAGGAGCGGTGTGGTGCTGACGGGTTGCAGGAGCTTCAGGGTATCGCGCACGCCGGCGGCGGTCCTGTCGATCTTGTTGAGGAAAAGGATGCATGGCACGCCGAGGTCGTCTAGCTTGCGCATGATGAGCTGAAGCGCGGGGATTTTCTTCTCGTCCGCCTCGGCAACGACGACGGCGAGATCGCAGGCCGCCAGCACCGCATCCCCCTCGAAGGCGAATTCGATTGAGCCGGGGCAGTCGATGAAAGTCAGGCTTTCGCCCATGAAATCTATGGTGGCTACAGAAGCCTCGACGCTCATCGCATGAGCCTTGGCCTCGGGAGAATGGTCGGAAACCGTATTGCCGGACGAGACCGGATTCTGGCGTGGAATTGTGCCTGTCCGGGCGAGAATTGCTTCAAGAAGTGTGGTTTTTCCGCTGGCGAAGGGACCGACGATGGCGATGCATTTCGGTCCCGTGCGTCTTCCTCCGGCGCGACTTCCCATGATGCTGGCCTCCACTCTGGCGTTTCCCATTGAGCGGCGGCCGGCCTTCGGCCGTCGCGGGCGTTTCCAATTAGCGGCGGCCGGCCTTCGGCCGTCGCGGGGCGGGGTCTTCTGCCTCCTGCCTGAAGCTTATCGTTCCACGGGTTTGCCCGTAGGGCAAGGGGCATCCAGATGGCTGATGCCTCAGGGCGGGAAAATCGCTAGACTTGCAGAACATGGCAAAAGGAGCGGCTCATGAAGATCATGCCCTGCGGCAGCGTCGCCACGGTTCATCCGCCGGAGGCCTATTTTACCGGGCGGGTTATCCAGCAGCCCATCATAGAGGCAGAGGCACCAGCCCGCGTGCGCGCTGCACTCGTCAGTTTCGAACCAGGCGCGCGCACAGCCTGGCATACCCATCCGCTGGGCCAGACCCTGCATGTCGTCTCTGGATCAGGTCTTGCGCAGGTCTGGGACGGTCCGGTCCAAGCGATCAAGGCGGGCGACGTCGTCTTCTTTCCGCCCGGCGAGAAGCATTGGCACGGAGCCGCTCCCACGACCGCGATGACACACATGGCGATCCACGAGGCGTTGGACGGCGTTCATGTAGAATGGCTGGAGAAGGTTTCCGACGAGCAATATTCCGCAAAGTGACACGCGGGGCGCGTATGCGGCCTATATCCTGTTGTCCATGACATCGGCGATGCGCCGCCGGATCATCTTGCGCTGATTGATGTCGAATTGCGATCTGAGTTCGTCAGCGAGGGCGCGTGCCCGCCTAGCCATGGCCGCATCCTCGTAGGCGTTGAGGATGGTTGAACGAAACAGGTGTGCTGGCAGGTCTTTGTCGTCAATAAGTTGCATTATCCCGCGCCGCTCGACGGCTTCGGCATTGTATTGCTTTTCCAGATCAGACGGTCTTGAAACCTGCGGCAGTCCTGATGCGATGCCGAGGCACGTAATCCCATGTTGTGCGGCGCTGACGATAAGCCGACTTCGCTTTGCTATCAGATTGACGGGAACGGCAGCCCGTTCGACCCGGATATTGAGCGAACTGAATGAAGCGGCAAGGCTTGGGTCGAGCTTGGGTATGAAGAGTCGAACAGGTCGACCGATATTGCCGATCGCCTCGATGAACGCCGGATCCGCCATCTTGGCGTTTGACAGATAGACAAAGATCTCGTCTCCGTCCGAAACGGGCCCGACCTCGCCACCCATCATGGGGGGTAGGCTGGGCATTGCGCGCCACGCCGCATAGGGATCCAGCATGTCGATGGAGAAAATGATCTGGTCTGTCGCCTGGTATACTTCCGGGAGCCCTGCCAATTCAGGAACGCCAAACTCGGTAACGACTGAGTTGACGATCTCAAGCGTTTCAGCTTCGTCGTAGATACAAGTGGAGTGCTGCGACAAAAGAATAGGAAAGCGCGGCATCGCCGGAGGTGGCGTCAGATATCCGGTGCTGATTGCTACGCTTGGGATGCCAAGTCCTCTCGCGGCCATCAGCGCGCAGGGAGCGCAGTCGGCTATCACCAGCGAGATGTCGCATTCGCGCATGACTCCCTGCCACCAGCCGATGCTCTCGCGCAGGATTTCAGGCCGTCGGAAGC
Organism: Rhizobiaceae bacterium; assembly: GCA_019635775.1. Classification (GTDB taxonomy): domain Bacteria; phylum Pseudomonadota; class Alphaproteobacteria; order Rhizobiales; family Rhizobiaceae; genus Mesorhizobium_K. Next base: position 220,796 of record JAHBYU010000002.1, read on the forward strand.
CGACATCCCCTAGAAATTCGCCCCAGGTCGCCCTAGGCGGGCTTCCTCGTGCCTTGCGATCGTCCTCAAAAAGCGGAAGCCATGGCCCCTGCACCGGCGTGCACAGGCCTGAAAGTGCGCCTGCATGGGTGAGGTCGCAAAGTGCTGCATCGAATGTGAAGCGGTCGTCGACAGCCTCGGCAACCGTCTTCAGCGTGACGATATGGCCCATGCCCCCGCCATGTTCCCAGGCCAGGAGGGCTCCGAGCATGGCCGGGTCTCAGGCAGGGTTAGCTTAGCGAGCCTGTGAAACGCTGTATGCGCGTGCAGGCCTCTTCCAGCAGTTTCTCCGAAGTCGCGTAGGAGATGCGGAAATTCGGCCCGAGGCCGAAGGCGGAACCGAACACCACAGCAACGCCCTCGGCTTCCAGCAGTTCGGAAGCAAAAGTTTCGTCGTTTTCGATGACCTTGCCGCCAGCGGTCTTCTTGCCGATCAGTTCGGCGCAGGAAGGATAGACATAGAATGCGCCTTCCGGCGAAGGACAGGAAATACCGCGCGCCTGATTGAGCATCGAGACGACCAGATCGCGACGATTCTGGAAGATCGCCTTGTTTTTCTCGATGAAGTCCTGTGGGCCGTTCAAGGCCTCGACGGACGCCCATTGGGCGATCGTGCACGCGCCTGAGGTCTGCTGGCCCTGGATCATGTCCATCGCCTTGATCAGTGCCACCGGCCCGGCCGCATAGCCTATGCGCCACCCGGTCATCGCATAGGCTTTGGAAACGCCGTTCATCGTGAGGGTGCGATCATAGAGGTTCGGCTCGACCTCTGCGATGGTCTTGAAAACGAAGTCGCCATAGGTCAGGTGCTCGTATATGTCGTCCGTCAGCACCCAGACCTGCGGATGCCTGAGCAGGACATCGGCGATCGCGCGCAGTTCGGCTTCAGCATAGGCGGCGCCCGAGGGATTGGACGGCGAGTTCATCACCAGCCACTTGGTGTTAGGGGTGATCGCCCTTTCCAAGGCGTCGGCCGTCAGCTTGAAGCCGTTGGCAATCGTGGTTTCTGCGAAGGTCGGCGTGCCGCCACAGATCGCAACCATCTCCGGGTAGCTGACCCAATAGGGACGAGGAATGATGACCTCGTCACCTGGGTTAAGCGTCGCCATGAAAGCGTTGAAAAGAATCTGCTTTCCGCCGGTCCCAACGATTGTCTGCTCTGGCTTGTAGTCGAGATTGTTCTCTCGCTTGAATTTCTTCGCGATCGCTTCGCGCAGCGGCACGATACCTGAAACGGGAGGGTATTTCGTCTCGCCGCGACGGATCGCATCGATGGCTGCGTTCTTGATGTTGTCTGGCGTATCGAAGTCCGGCTCACCTGCGCCGAGCCCGATCACGTCACGGCCCGCGTTTTTCAGTTCGCGCGCTTTCTGCGTGACCGCAATGGTCGCGGAAGGCTTAACGCGCGAAAGGGCATCGGCAAGGAAGGCCATGACGAAAGTTTCTCCACTCATAGGATAGATGCAGCCTGTCGACTGCGGGGCTCTTTTGTCCCATCCCGTCCGGAATCGCAAGAGTTTGCGTGGGGAGGCCAGGATATACGGGAGATCGTTCGCATGTCGGCGCATGTATTAACGACCGGTAAAACCTTCCCATTCATAAGGAGATTGGATAGTTCGTGGAGTATTGCGTCAGGTGGCTGCAAGTAGCGGTTCGCGCATCGTTCGCCAGGAAGGCGGTACCTGGGAGGCTTCCTGGGCGCCATTCCTGCTGAAAACCGCGTTCCAGCCGATCTTCGAATTCAGCGATGGCAAGCTCTCGATCGTAGCTTACGAGGCGCTTCTGAGGCCGTTCCGTGACGGCCAAGGCTCGCCGCCCATGGCATTTTTCGGTGGCCTTCCGTTGACCGAGAGGATCGCAGTCGAGAACCTTTCGCACCAGATGCATCTGCTTAACGCCGCTGCGTGCCTGCCGGCTGACGCGCAGATTTTCGTCAATTTCGATCCGTCGATCTTCATTGATCATGCCGTTGTCGAGACCGCCATCCGGGAGATGCGTCTGACGCTGGCCCGGACCGGCGTCGATCCACTCCGTGTCGTCTGCGAGGTGACGGAGCGCGAATGCGTTTCGCAAGAGACGCTTTTCGCGCTTGTAGGGTCCCTCAAGGCAAGCGGATTTCGGATCGCAATCGACGACTACGGTGCAGAGAGCTCCGACATGGGGCGAATACGGGACCTGCATCCCGATATCGTGAAGTTCGACGGGGATTGGGTGTCGCGCCTGATGGCGTCGGCGCCTGGCATGGCGCTGCTTGCAACGATGGTTTCGATCTTCTCCGAGCAAGGAATACGTACGCTTTTCGAAGGGATAGAGGAGGGCCGGCAGATCGAGCTGGCGGAGAGCGCAGGCGTCGATTTCGTTCAGGGCTTCGCACTTGCACACCCGGAAATGGCAGTGGCAAATCCTGCTTTGATCGAAAAGACAGGCGGCGACAAGTTCGGTCAACCGGGCAGATCCCCTAGAAGCGCGAATACCGCCACGATAGGCGAAACGCGCCATATCAGGACGTTCGGGCGCCGGGTGACCTGACGATGGATGCTTTTGCCGCGCTGCGCGCCAGGGTCGACGCTGCGATGGCCGTGGACGAAATCGGCATCGAGAGCGGTGGCTACGGGCTTTATAGATTGAAGTGCCTCTATCAGCCGGTATTTGAACGTCGCCGGCAATCGTTGCGGCTAGTTGCCGTTGAAGCAACGACGCGGCCGCATGTTGCTGGAGAAGAAGTGCCGGCCGAAGTTTTCCTCGAGGCCGTGGCGGCCGACGATCTTGGTTTTATCGACCATCTGGCCCTTGCCATTGCGGTGAGAAACTACGCGACTCTCGAGAGCGGGGACATGTCACTGCTCGTTGATCTGCCGTCCAGTCTGGATACCGCAAAGACACTTCTCTTCATGTCCTTGGAAGCCGAGACGGTTGAACTCGAGACCAGCCGGATCATCTGCACGGTCAGTGAAGCGATAGCTCCGACCGGAACCGGGCTTTCCACTCTTGCGATAGAAATTCGTGGCAAGGGGATGGGGGTCGCCATCGCCGATTTCGGCAGTGGTCGATGGTCGGACGGCCAGATGGATTTTCTGGCTCCGGATATTGTCAGGATCAATGGAGACTGGTTTCGCAAGATCTGTCGCGATCCGATGACGATCAGGCTCTTCGACACGGTGGTTGCGCGGCTTCGCGAGCGCAACGCCAGAGTGCTTGTCAGTGGCATCGAGACCGAACAGCATCTGGGTGTGGCGCTGAGGGCTGGAGCCGATCTGTTTGCGGGGCGGCATCTTGCGCCTGCGGCGCTTGCCGGGTCGTCTTTGGTGGAGAGTGTTTCTCTGCGCGACAAGCTGGGTGGTGCCGAGAAGATCGTGCCGCTTTACGGCTGATCCATCACATTCCCTGATCGTTCGGCGAGGAAAAGTCACTGGAAAGCCGCTTGCCGGTCGATGAATATTGGCTCATGGCCAATATCCGGAGGAGCGCCTGCATGATCACAATATACGGGATGGTGGAGAGCGGAAATTGCTACAAGCCGCGTCTGCTGATGGCAAAGCTCGGCCGTTCCTTCCGGCATATCGAGGTGAGTTCCACGGACGGCGGCACCCGCGCGCAGGCGTTTGTGGCCAAGAATCCAAACGCCATGGTACCGTTGCTGGAATATGAAGACGGCCGGCTTCTGGCGGAATCCAACGCCATGCTGTTGCATCTTGCGGAAGGCACTCGCCTGATACCGAAGGATTCCTACGAACGCGCGCTCGCTTACCAGTGGCTGTTTTTCGAGCAGTACAGCCATGAGCCTTATATCGCCGTGAGGCGGGCCCTCCTGACTTTCCCGAACCGGAAGAATGACGCCACGCCGGAACGTCTGGCATCGACGCTGGAGCGTGGCAACAAGGCGCTTGGTGTCATGGAGAAGCGACTTTCTGCCTCAGACTTTTTTGCTGGAAAGACAATGAGCGTGGCCGACATCGCGCTCTACGCCTATACGCACATGGCGCATGAAGGTGGCTTCGACCTGTCGGGTCATCCATCCGTGCTCGCGTGGCTTAGGCGGGTTGAGAGCGATCCGGGCCATGTGCCGATCGGCTGGTTGCCCAAAGCATGATCCCGAAAAGTGGGAACCGGTTTTCGGATCGGATCATGCTTTGAGAAGGGTCACATGATCCCGAAAAGTGGGAACCGGTTTTCGGATCGGATCATGCTTTGAGAAGGTCACTTGATCCCGAAAAGTGGGAACCGGTTTTCGGATCGGATCATGCTTTGAGAAGGTCACTTGATCCCGAAAAGTGGGAACCGGTTTTCGGATCGGATTAGGTGTTAAATGAAAAAGGCGGGGTCGACCCCCGCCTTCAGCTTCCAAGGAGACTGACCGCAACCATCCCGATACGGAGCCGCAGCAATCTGCTGCTTGGCTTCCCGGACCGTTTCGGCCTCGCGCGCCACTGGCGCAGCCATCAGTACATCTGTGACTTGCCGCGCTCTCCGGTATGCCGGGAGCGCGCGGACAGGTCAGCCTGCCTTGGAGAGAGATCCAGCAGCGGACTTGCCGGTACGGCGGTCCTGCTCGATCTCGAAATTGATTTTCTGGCCTTCGGTGAGGCTCTGCATCCCGGCACGTTCGACAGCGGAGATGTGGACGAAAACGTCCGGTCCGCCGGCGTCCGGCTGAATGAACCCGTAACCTTTGGTGGCGTTGAACCACTTAACGGTTCCAGATGCCATGTGTATTCCTCGTGTTTGCGACGTTGTAGCTCTGCAGGGAAATTGCCCCGCCGTTTAGTATCGAGATTTTGGAGATAGACGTCAGCAAACGCGGTTCGCGTGGCCGCTGGATCGATCGGCCGAAAATTTCAACACACTGCATATAGGCAGAGTTGGTGTAAAACGCAAGACCTTGTAATGCATCGTCATTTCTCTTTGAGCTTCACGCCGTTGAGGTCCGCCACGACATCGGAAAGCATCGGAACAAAGTCGTCTGCCCTGCCGGCGCCGGCTGCAAGAGCGAAGGAATTGCGGACAGCAGCCCCCATCGGATTGGCCGTCTGGGCGGCGTTTGCGTATCCCGAAAGATATGTCAGGTCCTTGAGCGCGTTGGATATCGTGAAGCGATGGGCGTCGCGATCGCGCTCCAGTACATACTTGAAAAAGGTTTGGTAGAACCCGCAGTCCATGCGGCCGCCCCGGATCACGCTGTCGAAAACCTGCGGGGTCAGACCGGCCTTTGCGCCGAGCATTAGCGCTTCCGAATAGAGCGCGGCGTAGCCCAGCGAGACGAAATTGTTGAGCAGCTTCATGGTATGTCCGCTGCCGACGGGTCCTGTCCGTACGATCCTGCCGGCGAATTTTTCGAGCACCGGGCGGATGCGCTCAAATACGGCATCGTCGCCGCCGGCCATGACGTCGAGTTTTCCGGCTTCCGCATCCTTGGGCGTCCGCGAAAGCGGCGCATCGACCAGCGTAATGCCAAGCGGCGCGAGCGTTTCCGCCAACTTGACGGTGGAGGAGGGGTCCGATGTCGAGCAGTCGACGACGATCAGCTTCACACCGGATGATGCAATACCGCCTTGACCGGTCAGGATCGATTCCACCTGTGGGCTGCCGGTCACGCACAGCACGATTATGTCGGAGGCGGCGGCCAGTTCGTGCAAGGTTGGTACCTCGGTTGCGCCGCGCTTTTTCAGATCTTCCACGGGCTCCCGATTGCGGTTCGCGATGATTGTCAGCGGATGACCTTTCTCGACAATGTTCTTGGCCATGCCATGGCCCATCATCCCCAGACCCACGAAACCAATGCGCTCCAATGCCATCTTTCTCTCCCTGAACGTAGTACGCGACCTTATGCGGTTTGAGGTAGTTCGTCACGGTCTGGACAAGAATGATGCGAGGTCTAATTTGGTTTGGAACTGTTTCCTGCCGGAAGGAGGCAATCCATGAAAAAGATGATTGTTGCAGCAGCGGCGCTTGCCTTGCTGGCCACTGAGGCGCAAGCGATTTCCAGATACAACTCGACTTCAATGACCTGCGACCGGATCAAGGCGACGGTTCGTGCTGAAGGCGCAGTAATCCTGCGCTGGAAAAGCAAGAACGGCATTCAGCGTTATGGCCGTTTCGTGGCCGACGGACGCTTCTGCAGCTGGAGCGAGCGCGCGGAGATCTCCTATGTACCTGCCAAGGACAGGCGATCCTGTGCGGTCAGGGAGTGCAAGTACTACGATCCTTACGACGACTTCATCTGGCAGCGTCCCGGGTGGCGCTGATCCAGCTCAACGCCGTCGATCAAAACGCGAAGGACTGTTGCGGTGTGGGCGCGGGTCCCACGCGTACACCCTCCAGCGCCAGCATCCTCTCCTTGGTGGTCGATCCTCCCGGAGCTGAAAAGCCCCCGATCTTGCCGCCAGCCGCCAGGATGCGATGGCAGGGAACGACCAGGGGTACAGGATTTGCGCCAAGCGCCTGTCCGGTTTCGCGCGGCAGGCCTGGATGACCCGCGCGTTTGGCCAGTTCGCCGTAGGTCGTAACTTCTCCGAACGCGAGCTTACGCGCCGCCTCGTAAATGGCGAGCCGAAAATCGTCTACGCCCGCCAGGTCGACCGGCACTTCGGAGAAGTTGATCTTTTCCCCTTGTGCATAGGCCCGGATGTCGTGCAGCAGCGCTTCCACCCACATCGGAAGCGCGTCCCGGTGTCCTGCGGCCCCTGATCTTTCAAGCAGGCGTTCAATTGCCCCACGGTCGTTCTGGAATAGGCAAAGGCGTGCAAGGCCCTTGGAACTCCAGGCAATTCCGATGAAGCCCAGATCGGTGTGGAAGACCAGCGACGACATGTTTTCATGCTGACGGGACATGGAGAAGATCCGGTACAAACCGCGAACATAGTGGCATGTTCGCGAGCCGCTTGCCACCCGAAACATGCTCTCGCTGCGGGTTGCCCACCCGGGGAGGGTGGTGTAAGCCCAAGATGAGCGGGCCACGAAACAACACTGAGCGTTCCGATTTGCCGACAGCTAAAAGCGGCGTTCTGACAGGGCTGGTGCTATGTGCCGGATTTCTTGCGGGGTGTTCAACGACCCGGCTGCAGGTTCCGTCCGATATCGTGCCGCTGTCCGATCCCAAGGTGTTCTCCGCAAACGAAGCGTTAGCATCCGGCGAACGTTCGGTCGTTCTGCCCGAAACGGTCGCGGTGGTGCCAAGCTCCTATGCCGGATCGACGCCCGGCGGAGACAGCTACCGCCTCGCATCGCTGCCCGGCCCGGCGAGATCTGTTGGCCCGCAGTCCGACGACGCCACGGACGATGTCTTCTCGGGCGGCCGCTTTCCAAATGAAAATCCAGCACGGGATGTCTTCCCCGAAGCGCCGGAGCCCGGTATTCCAGACGATCCGGCGGGCGACATCGTCTGGCAGCCAAAGGGAACACCGCGCGGTGAGGTCGACCGGTTGATTGCCAAATACGCCGCGCACTATGAGGTTCCCGAAAGCCTGGTGCGGCGGGTCGTCAAGCGCGAAAGCAATTTCAACCCGAAAGCGCGTAACGGTCCTTACTGGGGTCTGATGCAGATATTGCACCAGACTGCCAAGGGCATGGGCTACGACGGCAACGCCAACGGGCTGCTGGACGCCGAAACCAACCTCAAATACGCGGTGAAATATCTGCGTGGGGCCTATCTGGTCGCCGACGGCAACCACGACATGGCGGTGCGATATTATGCGCGCGGTTACTATTATGACGCCAAGCGCCGCGGCTTGCTTGAGGCAACGGGACTCGGCAAGGACAGGAAACGAAAGCGCTCCAACCAGAGCGCCTGAGGCCGCTGTCAGATATCAGGCGCGTTGCCTATTCTTTCCTTGAGTTCGAGGGCCCACGCGCGTCCCTCGTCGCCGCCCCACAGAAGCCAAGCCACATAGCCCGCCGAGGGGTTGTCGTCATTGCCGAAGTTCTTGGCGCGCTTGTCGACTTCATGCCGAGCGAAAAACGACACCATGCGCTTTATGGTGTTGGGTGAAAGCGGCGTGCGGCTTTTCAGTTCGCGGGCCCTGGCCCAGCCGATCTCGGTGCCGCCGCGCCCGAATTTCTCGCGCAATGCAAGTCCTTTGGCGGCGTTGTCCGCGACAATTTTGGGACAACGAAAATCGATCTCATCCTTCATGTGGCCTCCCTTCTGTCCTGGGTCTTAAGGCGTTACGCCGCCTTCGACAGGGCGTTATTGGCTTGCGCGAGAATCTCGAAGGATTTCACGCGCGCGCCGTGATCGTATATCTGCGCGGTAACCATCAACTCATCCGCGCCGGTGCGTCGCACGAACGCCTCCAGTCCGCTCTGAACGGTTGCCGGAGAGCCAACGATCGAACAGGAAAGCGCGTTCGCAAGCATGCCCTTCGCCATCGGATCCAGTGTGTCCTCGAAACCCTCCACCGGTGCAGGCAGCTTGCCCGGACGGCCCGTGCGCAGGTTGACGAAAGCCTGCTGGAGCGAACTGAACAGAAGCCTCGCTTCCGCGTCGGTAGCTGCTGCGAACACGTTAAGCCCCAGCATCAGGCGTGGTTTGGAAAGGCGTTCCGACGGCTGGAAACGTGACCGGTAGATTTCGATCGCGTGCTCCATTTCCGCTGGCGCGAAATGTGATGCGAAGGCGTATGGCAGTCCGAGCATGGCGGCCAGTTGCGCCCCATAAGTCGAAGAGCCAAGCACCCATACCTCGACATCTTCGCCCTCGCCAGGGACGGCTCGGACACGCTGGCCCGGTTCTGCGGGTGCGAAGTAGTTGATCAGTTCGACGACGTCCTGCGGGAAGGTATCGACGCCTGCCTCCATGTTCCGGCGCAAGGCGCGCGCGGTCAGCATGTCGGTTCCGGGCGCGCGCCCAAGCCCGAGATCGATCCGGCCGGGATACAGCGCAGCCAGCGTGCCGAATTGCTCCGCGATGATAAGCGGCGCATGGTTGGGCAGCATTATGCCCCCCGCTCCGACACGGATTGAGGAAGTTCCGGCAGCGACATAGCCGATCACGACCGAAGTGGCGGCGCTGGCGATGCCGGGCATGTTGTGGTGCTCGGCAAGCCAGTAGCGGTGGAAGCCGAGCCGCTCGGCATGGCGGGCGAGGTCGAGCGTGTTGCGCAGCGACTGGCCCGACGTCCTGCCCTCGGGAACCGGAGAAAGGTCGAGGACGGACAGCGTGGTCATGGCGATCTCCGGCGTTTGATGGAACAGCCGTCGATATAGGGATGCCGCCAGCCGCTCGCAATGAACGGTATGCCGCTATACCGCCGCCTTCGAGTCGGAGGGCTGTTTGTCTTCGATGTCTTCGTTGGGGTTCTGGTTTTCCGCGGACAGGAAGTTGCCGACGTGTCTCCAGCTGTCGAAGTGATCGCAGAAGACTTTGAACATCACCAGGAGGGGCACTGCGATGAGCGCCCCGACGAAGCCCCAGAGCCATGACCAGAAGGCAACCGCAATGAAGATGGAAACCGCGTTGATCTCAAGGCGGCGACCGACAACGAGCGGCGTGACGAACTGCCCTTCGATAATGTTGCATGCAATCACGAAGGTGGGAGCCAGCAGGGCGTAGGACAGTGTGTCGAAGGTGATGAGCGAAATGCATGCGACAAGGACGATGGTCACAAACGCGCCGACATAGGGCAGAAAGTTAAGTGCCGCCGCGGCAACGCCCCAGACGGCAGGATTGGGCATTCCAAGAGCCCAAAGTCCAAGCCCGATCACCGTGCCGAGCCCGAGATTGATGATGGCGACCGTCAGCAGGTAGCGGGATATTTCGCGTTCGACGTCGTATACAATGCGAAGAGCGCGCTTCTTCTCGCTCATCCTTGCGAATGACTGGACGATCTTCTCATAAAACATCGTTCCGGATGCAAGAAGGAACAGCGAAAGCACGAAGGTGATTGCGGCCGTCGTCGAACCGGAAAGCAGGTTGCCGGCCGCCTGCGAAATGATCCCGGGCTGGGCCAGAACAACCCGCTGCACGCCGGGTTCCTGAGCCGTCTCTGTGACCTTCTCCACCTGTTCCGATGCCTGCATGACGCGTTCGAACGGATGCCGGAACTCTGCCAGCCGCTCGCTGATGCGACGGCCGATCTGGGGTGCGTCGTTCACCAGGTCCGAAACGGGCCCGGACAGGAAATAGCCAGTGCCGGCGATGGCAAGCACGGATAGAACCACCAGCAATGTAGCCGAGATGCCTTCCGGGATGCCGTGTTTTCGGAGGAAACGAACGATAGGCGTCAGCGTCAAAGCCAGAAGAAAGGCGAGGGTCACAGGCATGACAAAGTCCCGCCCGAAGTAGAGGGCATAGACCATTGCCAGGAGGAACATGCAGATAAGTAGCCTGCGCATGAGTCGCGTATCCGAACGTATCTTTGCCAGTTCTGCATCCGGCTGTTGCGTGGTTGCAGCCGTCTCGGCATTACTGGCTTCGGTCATGATCGCCCCTCAGATGCCCATGCGGGCACCAAACAATGCGTGAGCCCGTGCTAAAGTTCCGCTTTTATCGGCAAATCAGGCTGGCCCATTCAATTTTCATGGGAGAGATGCGTCGAAACGGGTTGAACTCTCGCCTGTGATGCGTATTTAAGCGGCGCTTGGAATACTTCAGGGACTGACATTGGCTGTATATAGAGAAAAGGATATCTTCGAGCGCCGTAGTGCGGCGAACGAAGCCAAGAAGGCTTTGCTTGCTCGTTTCAAGGCAAAGCCCGCGGAAGACGATCCGGCGGTGCTTGCGCGCAAGGCCGAGCGGCAGCGGATCCTCGAGGAGCGCGAGAAGCGCAACATCGAGAAGGAAAGGCTGAAGCAGGAGCGTCTGGCACGCGAGGCGGCTGAGCGCGCCGCGCGCGAAGCTGCCGAGGAGGCTGCAAGGCTTGAAGCTGAAGCCCGTGCTGCCGAAGAGGCGAAAATCCGCGAGGCCGAAGAAAACGAGCGTATCGCCCGCCTGCTGGCGGACGAGGCGGAGCGCAAGGCAAAGCGCGATGCGCGCTATGCTGCCCGCAAGGCAAGGGCCGGTCGGCACTGAGCCGACCGGAAGACTTTCGGACTATATGACTGGATGAGCGACCGTCGGCAGGCGGTCACTTGTCCTTTTGGCGTGTGGCCGCTACGGGAGCCGCCTTGAGCGCCGGGGCTGCCACGGGCTTCTTGGCCTCCTTCTTCGGCTTGCGAACTTCCTTCTTCGCCTTCATCTGACCTTTGGCCATGATTCGCTCCTGCAATTGAGGGACGGCGGAGTGAACCAAGTCTCCAGTTGAACGGCAAGTGGCAGTTGCTTCTCGACGCCTCTGCGTTCTACGCTTCTTGGAACCGAGGAGGGGTGTATGAAGATCGATGGTGGTTGCCACTGCGGCGCAATTCGCTACGAAGCCGACATTGACCCCGAGATGGTCAGCATCTGCCATTGCACGGATTGCCAGACGCTTTCCGGGACTGCGTTTCGGGTTGTCGTCTTCGCGCCGGCCGACAAGTTCAGCCTCACGCGAGGCGAGCCAAAAATTTATGTAAAGGTTGCCGAAAGTGGAAATCGACGCGCGCAGGCCTTCTGTGCCGAATGCGGCTCACCGATCTACGCGACGTCTGCCGACGAAAAGCCGACTGCCTACGGACTGCGTGTCGGCACTGTGACCCAGCGCGACCAACTGCCGCCGAAGCGCCAGATATGGCACAGGTCTGCGGTGGCGTGGCTGCCTGAGATGGATGGTTTGGTTACAAAGGAAACGACGTAACGCGCGTGCACTGACGTGTGGGCTTCAGGCCCCGTCGTCGACCACCCGAAGCCGCAACTGACCGCTTTTGCTGCCCACCGACGCGCTTTCGTTTGCGGCTGGCAGGGACCGGGAGGTTTCGCCGGCGCTTTCCGAGTTGAGCTCCAGTGCCTCGATTTTCTGACCGCGCTTGAGCACCTTCGACGACGATACAAGGATGTCGTCCACGTCCTTGGCCGCCTGCCCGAAATGGCCCTGCAGCTTGCGAACCCTGTCGTCGAGGCGGTTGACGTCCTCCATCAGCCGCACCACCTCGTCCTGTATGAGATGCGCCTGCTCTCGCATGCGCGCATCCTTCAGGATTGCCTGCACCACCTGGATCGAGAGCATCAGCAGCGATGGCGAGACGATGACGACGCGCGCCCGGTGCGCCTTCTGCACGATAGCTTCGAAATTTTCGTGGATCTCGGCGAAGATCGACTCCGAGGGCACGAACATGAAAGCCGTGTCCTGCGTCTCTCCCGGAATGAAGTACTTTTCCGCGATCGCCCGGATGTGGACTTCCATGTCGCGCCGGAAAAGCTGGCCGGCGCGCGCACTGTCCGCCTCGGAACCGGCGTCCCTGATGGAGTTCCACGATTCAAGCGGAAACTTCGCATCAATGACGAGTTTCGGCGCGTCGTTCGGCATGTGGATGACGCAGTCGGGCCGGTTGCTGTTGGAAAGCTTCCACTGGAACTCATAGCCGCCATGTGGCAGGCCATCCGCGACGATCGCCTCCATGCGAGCCTGGCCGAATGCGCCGCGCGTCTGCTTGTTTGACAGGATGGCCTGCAACTGGACGACCTGTCCGGCCAGCGACTGGATGTTGTTCTGTGCGCTGTCGATAACCGCGAGTCGCTCCTGCAGCTTCGCCAGAGAGTCGTGGGTGGACTTCGTCTGCTCGGTCATGGTTTGGCCGATGCGGCCGGTCATCGCATCGAGCCGCTGGTTCAGCGACTGGTTCAATTCCGCCTGCCTTGCCCCAAACACCTCTGCGACGGTGCCGAGACGGCCCTGCATTTCCGCCTGCGCCTGCACAATGGCGGCCATGCGCGCCTCTGCCTCGCGGGCACGCTCGGCCGCTTCCGTTGCCGCCAGCGTCCTGGCTCGGGACGAACTCCAGAGCGCTATGCCCAGAGCCATCAGCAAAAGCATAAACAGGACGGCTGCAATGGACAGGGCATGACCCAGCGTGATGCTGGTCGCGCCGAGTGTGGCGATCGGCGAGCAGAGAATCGCGGCAAGCTGGTCCATTGCATCACCATAGCCGATTCCCGACTTGATACCAGATCAAAACAAGAACATCCTGTCCCACGGCCTGTTGACGCCTCGCGGGCGAGGTCTTAGGTGAGGCGCATGTCGATCAAGCCCCTCGTCATCCTTCCGGATCCGGTCCTGCGCCTTGTCTCCAAGCCGGTAGAGCGCGTGGATGCGCCTTTGCTCAAGCTTGCCGACGACATGCTCGAGACGATGTATGACGCGCCGGGCATCGGCCTTGCCGCCATTCAGGTTGGACAGCCCTTGCGCATGTTGGTCATCGACCTTGCCAAGGAGGGTGAGCCGCCAGCGCCGATGGTGATCATCAACCCCGAAATCCTCGACTCCAGCGACGAACGCTCGGTCTATGAGGAGGGATGCCTGTCCATCCCGGATTACTATGCAGAAGTTGAACGCCCGGCGAAGGTGCGCGTGCGTCATCTCGACCGCGAGGGAAAGCAGCAGGAAATGGAGGCCGACGGGTTGCTGGCCACCTGCGTTCAGCACGAGATTGATCACCTCAACGGCGTGCTTTTCATCGATCATATCTCGAAGCTGAAACGTGACATGGTCGTCAAGAAGTTCAAGAAGATGGCCAAGGACCGTCCGCCGGCCAAGATGGTGGGCTGAGCCCTCGGTCGGTCAAGCCACAGTCCGATCGCCCGGAAAGCGAACATGCCGCTCCGCATCGTCTTCATGGGAACACCCGAATTCTCCGTGCCGACACTCAGCGCCATCGCTGGAGCCGGCCACGAGATCGTGGCCGTCTATACGCAGCCGCCACGCCCGGCGGGCCGTCGCGGGCTGGAACTGACGCCTTCGCCGGTCCAGCGCGAGGCTGAGCGGCTCGGCCTTGAGGTGCGCACGCCCGGCAGCCTGCGGGGCGAGGCAGAGCAGGCTGACTTTGCCGCGCTCAACGCGGATGCAGCCGTGGTCGTCGCCTATGGGCTTCTGCTGCCCCCGCCGGTTCTCGCGGCAACGCGGCTCGGTGCCTTTAACGGCCATGCCTCGCTGCTGCCGCGCTGGCGCGGAGCGGCACCCATCCAGCGCGCCATCATGGCGGGCGACCGCGAGACAGGCATGATGATCATGAAGATGGAGGCCGGGCTCGACACGGGGCCGGTGGCGCTGGTCGAAAAGCTGGTGATAAGCCCGGACGAGACTGCCGGCGACCTTCACAACAGGCTGATGTCGGCCGGTGCGGCGCTCATGGTGAAAGCTTTGGATAAACTTGAGGCGGGCACACTTGCACTGACGCCGCAATCCGAAGTTGGCGTAATTTACGCCAGAAAGATCGACAAGGCTGAGACGCGCATCGACTGGAGCCTTCCTGCGGACAAGGTGCACAACCACATTCGCGGGCTTTCGCCGTTTCCGGGCGCATGGTGCGAGACGAGCGTTTACGGGAAGGCCGAAAGACTGAAAGTTCTCCGTTCGACGCTGGCGTCCGGAACGGGCAGGCCCGGCGAGGTGATCGGAGACCTGATGACGGTTGCCTGCGGAGAAGGTGCCGTGAGGCTTACGGAGTTGCAGCGGGCCGGGGGCAAGCCGTTGACGGCGGATGAGTTCCTGCGTGGTGCGAAGATGGAAGAAGGAATGACACTGTCATGAGCATGATGTCGATCAGGGCGGCCACCATTAAGGATCGAGAAGCGATCCGCCTCGTGGAGGAACACGCATTTGGCCAGCAGGCCGAGGCCGGGCTCGTGGATGCGCTGGTGGCCTCCGGCGATTCCGTGCTCGAACTGGTCGCCGAGGAAGACGGCCAGGTCGTCGGCCACGTCCTTTTCTCTCGCCTCTATGTCGAGACCAACGGACATCGCCATCCCGCGGTAGCGCTTGCGCCGCTCGCCGTCGAACCGTCCTTCCATGGCACGGGCATCGGTGGGGCGCTGGTGCGCGAGGCCCATCTGCGCCTCAAGCAGGCCGGCGAGACGCTTTCCATAGTGCTTGGCGAGCCGGCTTATTATGGCCGTTTCGGCTACAGTCACGCCCGGGCCTCAGCGTTCCAAAGCGACTACCAATGCGAGGCTTTGCAGGCGCAGGCGTGGGGCGAGGCTCCCGAGAGCGGAAAGCTGGTCTACGCGCCGGCCTTCACGTCGGAACTGGCGGCGTAGGCGGGCCTTGGCGCGCTATCGACTGGACATCGAATATGACGGGACGCCCTATGCCGGCTGGCAAAGGCAGGCCGGGCAGCACACGGTGCAGGCGGCGCTCGAACAGGCGATCCTGAAGTTCAGCGGCGAGAGCATCACCTTACGCGGCGCCGGCCGCACCGATTCCGGCGTTCACGCAACGGGGCAGGTGGCGCATATCGACCTTGCCAGGGAGTGGCCGCAGGATAAGGTTCGCGATGCCATCAACGCACATCTGAGGCTTGTTGCTGAAGCCGTTTCGGTAACGCGGGCATTGCGCACGAGCGACGATTTCGACGCCCGCTTCTCTGCCACGGCCCGGCACTATCTCTATCGCATCCTGAACCGGCGCGCGCATCCGGCGCTCGAGAAGAACCGTTCGTGGTGGGTGCCGACGCCGCTCGATGCCGAGGCGATGCAGGAAGCAGGCCGCCATCTGCTCGGCCGCCATGATTTCACGACCTTCCGCTCTTCCCAATGCCAGGCGAACAGCCCGCTGAGAACGCTCGACCTGCTCGACGTGACACGCATAGGGGACATCATCGAGGTCCGGACCTCAGCGCGTTCCTTCCTGCACAACCAGGTGCGCTCGATGGTTGGCACGCTCAAGCGTGTGGGCGAGGGAGGCTGGACCGCAGCTGACGTCAAGGCCGCGCTGGAAGCGAAGGATCGTGCGGCCTGTGCGGGCATAGCGCCGCCCGAGGGCCTGTATCTGACAAAGGTGGACTATTCGGCCTGAACCGTAGGGGTCAGTCCAAACGCGCTCTGCAAAATGAAGAGTGTCAGCAACGAAACCATGAACATGCCGATAAAGACGGCGGTAGCCATCGCGGCTCCCTTCCCGAGTGCAGCGTTGGTCATGCGCCATGTCAGTGCGAGTGTTACAAGGAAGATCAGCAGGGAAAGAACGTCGCTGACGCCCCTTGACCCCGGCAGCACGAGATCGACCAGCGAAGCCGGCAGCATCAGCCACGCGATGACAGCCGACGCCCAGTTTCCCGCGACGACGAGATGAACGAGGCGATCTGAGATGCCGGCCGGCTTTGCCACCAGCGCCAGCACGACCAGCGGTGCCACCCAGGTCGCGAAGTCAAGGACGGCGAGCCTCAGCACGATGGAAAGCCTGCTGCCGAAGGCGTCGGTCAGCGCAGTGAGGTCGTTGGCGAAGACCACCCATCCGACAACCAGCGCCGGCACTGCCACGAGCATGGCGTAAAAGGAGTTCCAGAAGCCGTCTGCGCTGAGGTCGAGCAGCCGAAGCCCTTCGGTTTTGCCCATCATGAGCCGCCAGGCACCGGTGAGGTATCGCTGGACTTCTTCGCCGGTTGGCATCTGCTTACCCGAACCAGTCCTCGAGGAAACGACCGTATATGTTCGTCAACGTCTCAAGATCCGCTACCGGGACACGCTCGTCGACCATGTGCATCGTCTTGCCCACGAGGCCGAATTCGACGACCGGGCAATAATCCTTGATGAACCGGGCATCCGAGGTGCCGCCGGACGTGGAAAGGGTTGGGGTGCGTCCGGTGACGGCGGAGACTGACCCTGATAATGCCGAAACGAGCTTGTCATCCCGCGTGAGAAAGACATGGCTCGGACGGTCGCGCCAGACGAGGTCGAAGGCGATAGGCTCCTTGCGGCCATCACGGTATTTTTTACGGCCGCTCGCGCGGTCGAGGCGGTTGTGGATTTCCGCCTGCAGCGTCTCGTCGGTCCACGTGTCGTTGAAGCGGATGTTGAAGGAGAGCGACGCCTTCGCGGGCAGGACGTTGACCGAGGGGTTGCCGACATCGATGGAGGTGATCTCCAGATTGGTCGGCTGGAAATCCTTTGTTCCCTCGTCGAGCGGGGGGGCCAACAAGGCGTCAGCGAGCGTCAGAAGACCGCGGACGGGATTGTCGGCGAGGTGCGGATAGGCGACGTGACCCTGCACACCGTTGACAGTGACGATGCCTGAGATCGACCCGCGCCGGCCGATCTTGATCATGTCGCCGAGCTTGTCCGGATTGGTTGGCTCGCCGACAAGCGAAGCATCCCATTGCTCGCCCTTTGCAGCCGCCCATTCCAGCAGCTTGGATGTCCCGTTGATGGACGGGCCTTCCTCGTCGCCGGTGATCAGCAGGGACACGGAACCCTTGAAGCCGCCCTTTTTTTCGACGTGACGTGCCACCGCCGCGACGAAGCAGGCAATGCCACCCTTCATGTCGACTGCCCCTCGGCCGTACATCTCGCCGTTGTGGACCGCTGCCGAGAAAGGCGGATGGCTCCACGAGGCTTCGTCACCCGGCGGAACAACGTCGGTGTGCCCCGCGAACATCAGATGCGGCCCGTTGCCGGATCGGCGGGCATAGAGGTTCTCGACGTCAGGAGTTCCCTCTTCCGAGAATAACGGTCTTTCGACCGCGAAGCCGAGCGGCTTCAGCATCGCTTCAAGCGCGCCTAGTGCTCCACCCTCGGCAGGTGTCACCGAAGGACAGCGAATGAGGGTGGCGAGATTTTCTGCCGGGTCGGTCGGGAGCTTCATGCGGGCGGGATAATCCAAAGAACGAAAAATGTCACTTGCGGTGAAAACGCTATGCCGTGCGGATCAGGCTTTCGATCATCGTGATCTTCTGCCAGATCTTGCGCGAAAGGTTCGAGCCGAGCTCCTCGATGTCGTTTACGGCTGCCACGACAATATCGTCATTGACCGATTGGGCATAAAGCGCCGCGAGCTTGCCGGTGATCGAGAGCATTTCCGTGCAGTAGTCCAGATACCGGGCAAGATCCCTCGGGTTTGTGATCCGCGACGGCGAGTGTTCGGTCGGCTTGAAGTCGTCAGACAGCGCCGCCGGATCCTTGGTCAACTGGTGCATGTCGATCACATGGATCAGCGACCGCAGCGAATGAAGGTCTGCGAACACGCGCCTGCGCTTTATGCGCTCTTCGGTACGGGTCAGCGCAATGAAGCCAAGTCCCGCAAGCAGGATCGTGTTGATGGACGCCTCCACGCCCTGCACGAAGTCGAAGGCCTCGTCCGTCGAGATTCGGTCGAACGACAGGATCGTGCCAACGAACAGGAAGATCAGCGCTCCCGCCGCGATTGCCACTCCGATCAGGATTCGAATCCACCAGATTGGCGCTTCCAGTGCCTTGGCGGACATGGAAGCGTCCTGCGCCAGAAGGGCGAGTTCCTTGGACACCCGGGAAAGGCCGCTGTCGGGAAATCGGTCGGCGACCCGGCTCTGGAGCTTATCGGCCGTCTCGATGATGAGCCTAGGGTCGAGGTGGCGATAACGGCGCGAACCGTCTGGCATTTCAGGTGCCGGCAGGGGCGTTGGGACGGGAACCATACTGGTTCGGTCCCGGATTGCCGGGGATCAGGCAGAGCGCGATAAAGGCAACGATGGAAATGATGGGTATGAAGAGCGCCGCCGCGATGATGCCTGGTTTGCCTATGTCATGCAGCCGCTTGACGCTTAACGCGATGTTCGACCAGATCGCGACGACCATGACCAGCCAGAAGGCTACCGCCCAGCCCTGACCGGCGGTGCTGTCTTCCGGCACCAGCGTGAAGCGATAGAGCAGGAACGCCTGCACGATCGCCAGCAAAAGGCCGGCGAGGAAATAGGCCGCGCGGCTTACGCGGCCCGAAAAGCGAAAGAACAACCAGATAAGCTTGTCTTTTTCAGGCAAGGGGGTCGGGTCCGTATCTGTTGGGCCCGCGATTACCTTCGAGGATGCCGAGTTCGATGAGCATCCAGATGCCGCCGATGATCGGTACGAGCCCTATCAGGCTCCACCAGCCCGACTTGTCGCGGTCATGCCAACGCTTCGCATAGAGCGCAAGCGCGAAATAGATGGACCCGATGGCCACGATCAGGCCCAGAATGCCAAACCCGCTGTCGCTGATCTGCAGGCCGATTATCGCGTCCAGTATCGACGCAACTATGCTGATGGCGATGAGAACACCGATGCCGGCCCAGAACTTGGCGCGGTTGATCCTGCCTTCGAAGCTCGTGAAAAGATATTTCCAGTCCATCAACCCCTCCATGGATGGTCGCGCCAATGAATCGACGCGCGCGGAAGGTGCGTCCGATTCAGGGAAAGATCAATCTCTCAGCAGTTCATTGATGGAGGTCTTGGACCGCGTCTGTGCGTCCACGCGCTTGACGATGACGGCGCAATAGAGGTTGGGGCCGGGTTCGCCATTGCCCATCGGCTTGCCCGGCATAGCGCCTGCTACAACCACCGAAAATGGCGGGACCTCGCCATAGGTCACCGCTCCTGTCGCGCGGTCGACGATCTTGGTCGACTTGCCGATGAAGACGCCCATGCCGAGCACCGCGCCTTGGCGCACGATGCAGCCTTCCACCACTTCGGAGCGTGCGCCGATAAAGCAATCGTCCTCGATGATCGTCGGACCTGCCTGCATCGGCTCAAGCACGCCGCCGATCCCGACACCGCCCGACAGGTGAACGTTCTTTCCGATCTGTGCGCAGGAACCGACCGTCGCCCAGGTATCGACCATCGTGCCCTCGCCGACAAAGGCGCCCAGATTGACGAAAGATGGCATCAGGATCGCGCCCGGCGCGATATAGGCGGAACGGCGCACCACAGCGGACGGCACGGAGCGGAAGCCGGCCTGCTCGTGGTCGGCGGCGGTCCAGCCGTCGAACTTGGAGGGCACCTTGTCCCACCACGTCGCGTTGCCCGGACCGCCCTTGATGATGTCCATAGGGTTCAGCCGGAACGAGAGCAGGACAGCCTTCTTCAGCCACTGGTTCACCGTCCATGTTCCGTCGGACTGGCGCTGCGCGACCCTCACCTCGCCCCTGTCGAGCAGGCCAAGCGCCGATTCGACGGCATCGCGAATCTCGCCCTTCGTGGACGTCGAGACTGTGTCGCGCGCGTCAAACGCCTTTTCGATGACGTTTTCGAGCTCGGACAGGTTGGCCATCGCCATGAAATTCCCCTATTACAACGTGCCGTTAAATCTCTGGCCGGTAAGCTTGGCCGAAAGCGCGCGCGACCCTATGGCAAGCCTCCGGACGGGTCAATCGCGGCAGCGCCGCGCGATGGCGCAGAAAAGAAGTAGGGGCTGGAGAATGAATCCGACTGAAAAGGCGGGCTGGACGCCGCTGCCACATTCCGACGAGGACCTCGAGCGCGCCAAGAGCGTGCCGGTCACGCCACAGACCACGGCTCCGACCTATCGTCTCGCCTGGAATGACGAGGACTTCATGACGCGACGCGAGTTGCGTCCCGTCAGGCTGCAACTCGAACTGTTGAAGCCCGAAATGGTCCTCTCCGAACGCGGCATCCGTTCAACTGTCATCCTTTTTGGCGGCGCGCGGCTGCCTGAACCGGGCGGCGCTGCGTGGGCCGCCAAGAACGAGACGCAGAAGAAGAACCTCGAGGCAAACAGCCGCTACTATGAGGAGGCACGTGCCTTCGCGCGCATCTGCTCGGAACATTCCGCAGCATCCTACTACCGCGAGTTTGTGGTGGTGACGGGCGGTGGGCCGGGCGTGATGGAGGCAGGCAACCGGGGAGCGGCCGATGTCGGCGCGCCCTCCATCGGCCTCAACATAGTCCTGCCCCACGAGCAGGCGCCCAATCCCTATGTGACGCCGGAGCTCTGCTTCAATTTCCACTATTTTGCGATCCGCAAGATGCACTTCATCATGCGCGCCAAGGCGGTCGCGGTGTTTCCCGGCGGGTTCGGCACGATGGACGAATTCTTCGAGACGTTGACGCTGATCCAGACCGGCCGCATGGAGCGCGTGCCGATCATCCTGTTCGGCAAGGAATTCTGGCGGCGCGCCCTCGATCTCGACTACCTTGCCGAGCAGGGCACCATCTCTCCGGGCGACCAGGACATCATCGACTTCGTCGACTCGGCCGATGATGCCTGGAACGTGATCAGGAAGTTCTACAATCTCTGATCCTCGCCGCCGGCATCGACCGGCTGCGGCCTGTGCACCAGGGTGACCAGCACGAAGGATATGATCATCAGCAGGTACCAGGCGCCGAGCTTCTGAATCGAAACCGGCGTCCACTGTTCGCCCTGGCCGGGATAGAGCCAGGCGCGCGACCACGTGCCGATGTTTTCCGCAAACCAGATGAACAGAGCGACCAGCAGGAAGCCGACCAGCAGCGGCATGCGGTGGCGAAAGCGGAACACGCGGTAGTGCACGGTGGTTCGCAGGAAGAGCAGCAATGTCGCTGCGAACAGCGCGTAGCGGATGTCCGGCACGAAATGGTGCGCGAAGAAGTTCACGTAGATCGCGGCCGCCAGCACGATTGTCGCCCAGAGCGGCGGATAGTGCGAATAGCGCATGTCGAAGATGCGTGAGATGCGCGCGAGGTAGGAGCCTACGGCTGCGTACATGAAGCCTGAAAAGAGCGGAACGCCGCCGATCCGGAAGAAGGCTTCCTCCGGATAGATCCACGAACCCGCCGAAGTCTTGAAGAGCTCCATCGCAGTGCCGACGACATGGAAGATCAGGATGACCCTGGCCTCTCCCAGCGTTTCCAGCCGGAACGCCAGCATGGAAATCTGGATCGCCAGCGCGGCCAGGAAGAGGAAGTCGTAGCGCGCCAGTCCAAGCGGCTCGGGCGACACATACTTGGTCGCGATGATGAGAAAGAGCATCGCGCCGCCGAACAGGCACGCCCATGCCTGCTTCAGCCCGAAGACGAGGAATTCGACCAGCGCGCCTGAGAGACCGCCGGCCGGCATGCGGTCGAGCACGCCGTGCGCGGCATGGTCTATGCGCTGTTCGAGTGATGTGAAGCGCTTCAAGCGATCCGCTGTACGATCGATCCGAGGAACGCGCCGAGATCGTCCGTCACGAAGTCCACGTCATCCTCGTAATGGGTGTCCTGCTCCCAGATTTCGGAAAAGGTCGGCTTGAAGTTGCGCGGCACGATGAGAACGGTGGTCATGCCGAGCGACTTCGGCACTGACAGGTTGCGGGCAAGGTCCTCGAACATCACGGCATTGGGCCCGGTGATGGCGTGCAGATCTGCGAAACGCTCATAGGTCTGTCGCGCGGGCTTTGGCGTCAGCCCTGCGGCGACGATGTCGAATATGTCGTCGAAATGATCGAGGATGCCCAGTTGCCGCGCGGCGCGTTCCGCATGGCTCCGGTTGCCGTTGGTGAAGATGAACTTGCGTCCGGGAAGCTGGTGGATCGCTGCGCCGAGCGCTGGGTCGGGCACCAGCCAGGTGTAGTCGATGTCGTGCACCTTCTGGAGAAAGTCGTCGGAATCGATGCCGTGGCGCTGGATGAGGCCGGCAAGCGTCGTGCCGTATTCCCGGTAGAGTTCCTTCTGCAGTTTTCTCGCCTCGTCGCGGGGCAGGGACAGCAGTTCGGACACGTAGGACGTCATCCGCACGTCAATCTGCGAAAACAGGTTCGAGTGATGCGGATAGAGCGTGTTGTCGAGGTCGAACACCCAGTCAGTGACGTGGGAAAAGCGGTTTGGGTCGGGAAGCTGTGTCATGCGGGCTCTATGTCACAAATCGCAACGACCAGCCACAGCGCGATCCCGGCGGAATTATGTGCATAACAACGACAAAGACGGGTTCCGGTAAAATTTTAATCAGGCGCGAAAGCTGCCGTTGATCGGGGCCTGTCATGACCCTCCCGGGACCTGGGAGTAGTGCATGAACAGAATTTTTCTGAAATCGGCGGTCGTAGCGTTTTCCTCGCTGGCCGCTTCCATTCTTCTCGCCCTCATAATCGTTCCGGCGTTGGGGGGTGTCGTGGATGGAAACGCCTGGCTGATGCTCACGATATGTCCGCTGGCGATCGCTTGGCCCGCCAGCGCCTTCACCTTCTGGCAAAGCGAGAAACTGAAGCGCACGCACCTCGAACTGGCGCGTGCGCATGCCGAGCTGGCCGCCGCTCACGTCAAACTCGAGGAGAAATCGCAGCGCGATCCGATGACGGGGATGCTCAACCGCGAGACATTCTTCGCCACCTTGGACCTTTCGCGTCGCAAGACGGATCGCGGCGCGCTCCTGATCATCGATGCCGATCATTTCAAGAAGATCAATGACAACTTTGGCCATCTGACGGGTGACAAGGCATTGCTTGAGATCGCAGCCGCGATAGCGCGTGCCGTACGTTCGGGCGATGTCCTTGGCCGCATCGGCGGAGAGGAATTCGGCGCTTTGCTGACGGGGGCGACCGATGAGGAGGCGGCTCGGGTGGCCGAACGCATCCGCCGCGAGGTCGAACTCATTCGCTTCGAGCCGATGGGCGAGCGTGTGGTGCCGTTGACGGTGTCCATCGGCGGCACGAAATGCCGGAGCGGGGCAAACGTGTCGGACCTAATGCGTGCAGCCGACAAACATCTTTACGAGGCCAAGAATCGTGGCCGCAACCTGGCTGTTCTGGATCAGATGTCCACGGCAGCGTAAAGGGCGATCAGTAGGCGTAGACTGGCTGGACCCCTTCGAAACCCTTGAACACCACCTCTCCGGCGAGCGTCGGCGACTTGCAGAGGTCGCCGAGCGCCACTGCTGAGGCCACGCGGGTCTCGCCGAGATCGGATGCCGCCGCAAGCAGCCGAGCCGCATAGTTCACCGGTTGGCCGATTGCTGTGAAATCCAGCCGATTTGCGCCACCGATATTCCCGTAGTGGAAGCGGCCGGCGTGGATCGCCGAACGGAAGCCGACAAGCTGGCCGACTTCGGCCTTGGCCAATGCTTCCTCGCTCTCCATCACGGCCTGGCTGGCCGCCCTGATTGCGCTGGCCAGTGTCATCTCCCGTCCATAGGGAAAAATCGCGAAGAAGCCGTCGCCGAGGAACTTCAAGATCTCGCCGCCATGCGCTTCGACAGGCGGCACCATGACGTCGAAGGCGGCATTGAGCAGCGTCACCAGTTCCGCGCCCGACCGAGTGTTGGCAAGCGTGGCGAAGCCGATAAGGTCGGTGAAGAGGATGGCGGCGTCGATTTCCTCGCCATCGCCGCGATGGATGCGGCCCTGAAGGATTTGTTCGCCGCTGTTGCGTCCAACGTAGGCTGAAATGATAGAGGCCGCGTTGAGCCTGAGCAGGTAGGCCTCGACCAGTCGGGCAAACGGCCTGCGGATGCGCTCGAACACGGCGAGCGCGTCGTCGCTCCAGCCGTCCTCATGACGGGTCGACCAGGTCACCGCATGGGTCTCGCCCGTCGTGAAAATCAGCGGCTGGGCGATATAGTCGGTAAAGCCTTCGGCGACCAGTTCGCCGAGAATGGGATAGTCCGAAAGCATGTTCGGGTTGGTGAGGCGGCGTCGGATGGCAACCTGCTTGGAAGTGACGGCGGGCAGGGGGTTCTTCACATACTCGTCGCGCGAATGCAGATCGATGCCGCCTTCGGTCATCGATACGCCACCCTCCGGCGTCCAGATAAAGCGCCTGCCGGCCACGTTGGGGTGCAGCGTATCAACGAAAAGCGCAAAACGTCCGATCGGCAGGCCGGCGGCGACGAGGCGACGTCCGATGCCGTCCAGCATGCGGTTCAGTCCACCCGGCCGCGCGCCGTCGATCATCCAGTCGACCAGATCGTCAATCGCTGCGTTATCGATCACGCTTCTCTCCGGACCGCCTTTTCGTCCGAACCATAGCATGGTCGTTGTCAGGCCGCCTTGTCCTGGACCTGATAGTCCTTGATGGCGACGAAGCGGATGGCCGGCCAGCGTTCCGCCTCGTAGTTGAGCCCGAACTCATGCGGAGCGAGGAAAACCGGATCGCCGTCGAGGTCGCTCGCCATGTCGCCGCGATGCGCCGCGATGAAGCGCTCGACCTCATCCTTGCTGTCTGCCGAAATCCAGCGGCATATCGAAAAGCGTGACATCTCGAAATCGACGGGCAGCGTGTACTCGACGTTCAGCCGTTCCTTGAGAACATCGAGCTGCAGCGCGCCCACCACGCCGACGATGGCAGGCGAACCGTCATCCGGCTGAAAAAGCTGCACGACGCCTTCCTCGGCCATCTGCTGGAGCGCTTCCTTGAGCTTCTTGGCCTTCATCGCGTCGCCAAGACGGACGCGGCGAAGGATTTCAGGCGCGAAATTCGGCACCCCGCGAAACAGGATGTCCTCGCCTTCCGTGAGCGTGTCGCCGATCCTGAGCGTGCCGTGGTTGGGGATGCCCACCACGTCGCCGGCATAGGCCTCGTCGGCAGTGATGCGGCTTCGCGCAAAGAAGAACTGCGGAGCGGAGAGTGACATCGGCTTGCCGGTCCGCACCAGCTTGGCCTTCATGCCGCGCTCCAGCGTGCCGGAACATACACGCACGAAAGCGATGCGGTCTCGATGGTTGGGGTCCATGTTGGCCTGGATCTTGAACACGAAACTGGTCATCTTCGGCTCGGTCGCGTGTACCACGCGCAGGTCGGCCTCCTGGTCGCGAGGCGAGGGCGCATAGTCGCCCAGGCCTTCGATCAGGTCGCGCACACCGAAGTTGCGCAGCGCCGACCCGAAATAGACGGGCGTGAGGTGGCCTTCGCGGAAAGCCTTCAAGTCGAACGGCCGGCACGCCTCGCGCGCCAGCTCCAGCTCCTCGATCAGGGTGGCGCGCTCATTCTCGGGTAGCAGGCCGGCCACGTTGTCGGAGTCCGGACCATTGACCTTGGTCCGCTCTACCTCCGCGTCCCCGCGCCTGACGGCGTTCTGCGCAAGGTGGTAGGTGCCCGAGAACGTCTTGCCCTGGCCGACCGGCCAGGTGATGGGCGCTGTGTCGAGCGCCAGCTTCTGCTCGATCTCGTCGAGAATCTCGAACGTGTTGCGCGCGTCACGGTCCATCTTGTTGACGAAGGTGACGATCGGGATATCTCGCAGGCGGCAAACCTCGAACAGCTTCAGCGTGCGGGGCTCGATGCCCTTGGCCGCGTCGATTACCATGACGGCGCTGTCGACGGCGGACAGGGTGCGGTAGGTGTCGTCTGCGAAGTCCTCGTGGCCGGGCGTGTCGAGCAGGTTGAAGACGTTGTCGCCATATTCGAACGTCATCACCGATGTGACGACCGAGATGCCGCGCTCGCGCTCGATCTTCATCCAGTCGGAGCGGGTCTGGATCCGGTCCTTCTTGGCCTTCACCTCACCGGCGAGCTGGATTGCGCCGCCGAACAGCAGCAGCTTTTCGGTCAGCGTGGTCTTGCCTGCGTCCGGGTGCGCGATAATCGCAAAGGTGCGGCGGCGAGCGACCGCCTGCTTGATGTCTTCGGCCATGTCAGGAGTCCGTTGGATGGCGGGTTATATAGCCATGCGCGACGGCTGTGTCGAGAATGGGTTCCGGCCTCAGATCGTCAGGTCGAAGCCTGTTTCTCCCATCGTTTCTCCATTGACCAGCAACTCGATGCGATGGAAGCCGGCATTGTGCTTGCGTGTGGTGTAGTCCCTGACTGTCTGGCTGATGGCGAGGTCGACTGCGCCCTGAGCGGGAAGATCGATTTCCTTCAGCTTGAACACTTTTCGCGAGACGCCGTTCTTTTTCGGGTAGTGGACGGCATAGTCCACGACCAGCCGCTGCCTGTCTTGTGAACGGGACCGCACCTGGGCTTTCAGGGCAATCCGGTCTCCAAGCCGTATGCTGGCGGGCTGAACCGCAAGGCATTCCACCGTGACACTTGCCTTTCCGGTCGCACCTACGAGAGCCAGAGCCCGCGGGTCGCCTTTCTTGACGAGTGTCCTGAGCGCATGGCGCACGATCCACGCCGTTGTTCTGTCCTGGCGATCCCAGCCAGACACCTGTTCGAGCAGGAAGTCCGGATTGTCCTTTCCGATGTCGTTCAGGTGATTGGCGACGGACTTGCGTACATAGAGGCTTGGATCTGCCTTCAGCGCGTCGAGGATAGGCATTGTGGGCGAGGGGTCTGCGATGAGGTTCTTCAACTGGAAGGACCAGGGCAGGCGGGGCCGTGAGCCCTCGCTCGCAAGCCGCCTGACATGCTCGTTTTCGTC
Source organism: Rhizobiaceae bacterium (assembly GCA_019635775.1). GTDB lineage: Bacteria > Pseudomonadota > Alphaproteobacteria > Rhizobiales > Rhizobiaceae > Mesorhizobium_K. The sequence continues at coordinate 247,897 of JAHBYU010000002.1, forward strand.
CTTTGCCCAGCCCGTCATCACGGAAAGGGTCCGGTCGAAGTCGGCAAGCAGGAAGTGTCGAATCGCGAATTCGGATGAGCCGAAGCGGGTCAGGTATCTGAGCGCTTCGAGCGACCGGTCGAAATGCTTCTGCCCGTAAAGCGCGACATATTCGGAAAGCGAGATGGTCACGAAGGCATGGCCGAGCCGCGGCGCCAGATCTTCGAGGACGGTCACTGCCTTATGGAAATCCTGCGGCAGTGTCTCGTGCAGGCTGGTCGCCACCCGGCGCATGCGCAGCATGATGCCGAGATCGTCGAGCCCCTCGGTGGCAAGCTTCACGAACCGCTTGGCGTCGAAGTCCGGCCAGACCGTTTCGGTTTCGCGCGCAATATGCCGCACCCGGTCGCGATTGAAGATTTCCTTGAGAGCCGGAGCGCCTTGCTCTGAATCCGCCATGCTCTACGATTCCCGCATTTGCGTAGGTTACTACATGACCGCCCCTGACAGGTGCTGTCAGGAGAAGATGACTGGGGAAATCGTTTGATTGCGCCGCGCCGAGGTTGACCGGCCTGCCTGTTTCTTCGATAGGTCGGCTTTAATGAAGCTCGTTTCCGGAAAATCTCCAGTCATCGGTATGGTGCGCCTCCCGCACGGCGAGGGCCTGCCCTTGCCTTCATATGAAACGGCGGGCGCAGCCGGCATGGACCTGCGCGCGGCCGTGCCGGAGGATCGCCCGCTGGTCATCGTGCCCGGCAGGCGCGCACTGGTGCCGACGGGGCTGGTCATGGAGATCCCCGAAGGGTTCGAGGGGCAGGTTCGCCCGCGTTCCGGCCTCGCCTTCAAGAATGGCGTGACCTGTATCAACACGCCCGGGACCATCGACAGCGACTATCGCGGCGAGGTCAAGGTGCTTCTCGTCAATCTCGGCAACGACGATTTCGAAGTGACGCGCGGCATGCGCATCGCCCAACTTCTGGTTGCGCCGGTTGTACAGGCGATCATCGAGGAGCGTAGCCTTGCAGGCTCAACCGAACGCGGAGCGGGCGGGTTTGGCTCGACCGGCACCGGTTGACGAAGGCGCCTGTCATCTGCCGATTTACAAGCATAAGCCAGTCGCCTTAGGATCGGGATGCTGGCTGGGGCCGGTATTCGTGTTTGGCTGAGCAGACGGCATGAGCCCAAATTTCCGCGATCTTCACAACGGCGATTTTCCTTTCATCATGGCCAACCCGTGGGATATTGGCACGGCGAAGCTGCTTGCTTCCCTGGGGTTCAAAGCTCTCGCAACGACCAGTGCAGGTTATGCGTTCTCGCGCGGGCTTCCGGACGGAAGCGTAAGCTTCGATGTCATGATACAGCACTGCCGCGAGATCGTCGGCGCTACAGGTCTGCCGGTTTCGGCTGATCTGGAGCGGGGTAAGGGCGACAGCCCGGCAAGCGCGGCCGAAACCATCTTTGCGGCTGAAGCTGCAGGGCTGGCTGGCTGCTCCATCGAGGACCATACGGGCGATTCGGCGAAACCAATCTACGATTTCAACCATGCGGTCGAACGCGTAGCAGCGGCGGCCGACGCTGCACGGTCGCTTAAGAAGGATTTCGTCTTTACAGCTCGTGCGGAAAATTTCCTTTGGGACCGTCCCGATATCGACGACACGATACGTCGTTTGCAGGCGTTTGAGGCAGCAGGAGCAGACGTGCTCTATGCTCCGGGCCTGAGCGACATTGGCACGGTAAGGACCGTCTGCGAGTCGCTGTCGAAGCCGGTCAACGTCCTTGCGCAACCGACTCTGACGCTTCACGAACTTGACGCAGCCGGAGTCCGGCGCATTTCGCTGGGCTCCAAGCTTGCGACTTTTGCCTATGGTATGATCGAGAAGGCATCGCGCGAAATGCTGGACGACGGAACGTTCGGCTTCGCGCGATCAGGCATGGCGTTCTCGCGCGCTCAGGCGCTTTTCACGAAGGACGGCTAACCGCGCCCAAGTTTCGGTGCTCCTGCGCACTGATCGCCTTGTGCAGGTGGACCATCATGGCCGCTGCAAAAAGTGGCGTAAGCAGATTTAGCAGCGGGACCGCTAGGAAGCCCGCCACGACGAGACCCGCAAGAAATACAGTCAGCCCATGTTTCCGGCGGAGCGCCTTGGCTTCATCCTCTGACCTGAATCGCATTGCAGCGAATTCGAAGAACTCCCGGCCCAGCAGATACCCGTTCACCAGGAAGAACGCGGCGATGTTGACGCCCGGCACGAGCAGCAGGAGAAGCGCGAACAGGTTGCCGATTACGATAATTGCGAAGAACTTCACCGCCAGGATAATGGACCGGAGAACCGGCACGGGGCTGCCGGGCGGATCGAGTGGATAGTCGGTCCGCTCGACGGTCTCGGCTATGTCATCGAGGAAGAAGCCCGCAACGATCGCTGTCACCGGAGCGATCAGCAGGGCAAGGCCAAGCGCAAGCCCGACCCCTGCTGCGATCGCAGCCACGAAGCCAAGCCAGCCGACCCAGGCCGGAAATCCGGGGAGCAGTGCGTCGATCCAGGGCAGGGCAAGCCATTCGAATAGCTCCTTTAGGCCAAGCCAGAGTGCAGCGAGCGCAAGGAGCGTCAGGCCAAGCGTCTTCCAGAAGACGGAACGAAACTCTGGGGAGAACAGCTGTCTTGCGGCGGCGCGGGCGGCGTCGAGGATCATGTCGCGAATTCCGGTTACGCTGGCAGATAGGCGCGACGGGGCGCCGCGACAAGAATACCGCTGTACGGGTATGCAAAACGGATCGCAGCGGCTAGACCCGCTGGCGGCATCCGGCCAACGAAGCGACGACACCCGGGGAGTTTCATGAGCGACTACGACGTTCTCTGTATCGGTAACGCTATCGTGGACATAATCGCGCAGTGTGATGACGCGTTCCTGACGCAGAATGGCATCATCAAGGGGGCGATGAACCTAATAGACATGGATCGCGCCGGTCTGCTCTACAGCCGCATGGGTCCGGCAACCGAGGCGTCAGGCGGCAGCGCAGGCAATACTGCGGCCGGCGTTGCAAGCTTTGGTGGGCGTGCGGCCTTCTTCGGCAAGGTCGCGAAGGATCAGCTGGGGCAGATCTATGCGCACGATATTCGCGCCCAGGGCGTGGCGTTCGACACGACGCCATTGCCTGGCGAGCCGCCGACGGCGCGCTCTATGATCTTCGTCACGCCGGATGGCGAGCGCTCGATGAACACCTATCTCGGCGCGTGCGTGGAACTCGGCCCCGAAGACGTCGAGGCGGACAAGGCTGCCGGCGCGAAGGTCACCTATTTCGAGGGCTATCTCTGGGATCCGCCACGCGCCAAGGAAGCGATCAGGCTGACTGCCCGGCACGCCCACGAAGCCGGCAGGGAAGTGTCGATGACACTCTCTGACAGCTTTTGTGTCGACCGCTATCGCGAGGAATTTCTCGACCTCATGCGTTCCGGCACCGTCGACATCGTGTTCGCCAACGACCACGAACTCAAGTCGCTATACCAGACGTCGTCGTTCGAGGCCGGGCTAGACGCCATCCGAAAGGATTGCAGGATCGCAGCCGTCACTCGTTCCGAGCAGGGCTCCGTGATCTTGCGCGGCGAAGAGACGGTCTGGGTGGACGCCATGCCGATCCGGGAACTTGTTGATACGACCGGAGCGGGCGATCTCTACGCGGCCGGCTTCCTTTACGGCTACACGAAGGGGCTCGATCTGAAGCTTTGCGGCGATCTCGGTTCGCTTGCCGCCGCCCTCGTCATACAGCAGATCGGCCCACGCCCCCGCCAGAATCTGCTTCAGGAGGCACAGGCAGCAGGCCTGCTCTAGTCCGCTATGCGGGGGCGGCCGGAGGCGGTAGCCAAGAGGCGGGCCTCAATGAAGATGCGGCGGCCTTCTATCGTCGTTGCCTGTATGTCGTGCTCGACATCGATCTCGGCGGCGTCCGTTCCGGCAGCCTGGGCGCGTTCGCCAGCCAGGGAGCGGATACGCGCCTCGGCCTCGCGAAGGGCCTGATCCTCGTTGCCGAAATCGCGCGGCGGCTCGTCGCCGGCAGACAGGCGGAACACGCCTTCCGACGGTTGGCTTACGATGGCTTCGGCGGAAACGCGGACCTGGCCGACGACGGCGCCGAGCGCGTTGGCGACATCGGCGTCGGGCGGGATCACGCAGGCGTTGCCGACGAGCGGCGGCAGGCCGGCGTAGTGCAGCCCCGCCGAGGCGCCAAGGCCGATGACCGGGCGATCGATCGCGACGGTGAGCCGCGCGATGCCGTGCTCAGCGTTGACCGACCGCTGGACGAGCGCATGCGCGACGGTCGCCGCGCCGTCGAGGCCGTCCTCGAAGAAGGCCGTTTCCAGGATCACCTCCGCCGACTGGCGGGTCAGGGCGGCAAGGACGCGTTCGCTGAAGGCCTCGCCTGAAGCCGCGACCGGCTGGCCGCGTCCGTCGCGCCGGCGAGCGAACAGCTCCGCGCCGAGCCGCGCAGCGACCGGATCCCAGTTCGACTGGCGCGACAGCACATGGGCGGCGTCGGACGGCGTGAAGCCTGCGACATGGACCAGTCCCCGCGCAACGAGGCGATTGAGCGTTGCGAGCTGGACGGTGGTGGACAGCAGGTTGTCGAGCGGCAGGGGAACCGCGCCGATCGTTTCGTAGAGCCTCGCTTCCGGCGGGGTGAGGCCGGCCGCCAGCCGTTCCGGCACGCCGGTGCGCACCGCAAAACGTCCATCCAGCCGGCCGGGATTGGGCGCACGCAACTGCCGTTCGAGCTCGAGAGTGACGGCCTCGCCATGCACCATGCCGGCAAGCGCAAGCGGCAGCAGCCGGCGCGGACCGAGCAAGATCCTCGGATCGAGCGCGCCTGTTTCAAGCTGCACCTCGGAATCGCCGCCGAGCCCGAAGGTACGCATGGCAACGGCCTCGACCATCGTGCGCCAGCCGCCGACCGTCGCGCCTTCCGGGTCGAGACGCGGCCGGCCGCGATCGAGCACGGCGACGTCCGTGGTGGTGCCGCCAATGTCGGAGACGACCGCATCGTCCAGGCCCGTCATGTGGCGTGCGCCGACAAGGGAGGCGGCCGGGCCGGACAGTATGGTCTCGATCGGACGCTGGCGCGCGAACGCCGCCGAGACCAGCGCGCCGTCGCCGCGCACGACCATCAGCGGGCAGACGATGCTGCGCGCCGCAAGGAAACCTTCGGTGGCGGCGACCAGACGGTCGATCATCGAGATCAGCCGCGCGTTGAGAAGGGTGGTGAGCGCACGGCGCGGCCCGCCGAGCCGGGAGGAAAGTTCGTGGCTGGTGGTGACCGGCAGGCCGGTCGTCTCGCGAATAAGCCTGCTGACCGCGATTTCGTGCGCGGGATTGCGGGTTGCGAAATAGGCGCAGACGGCAAAGCCCGACACGCTCCTGCCCAGTTCGGGAAGCGCGGCTTCCAGCGCCGAGAGGTCGAGCGGGCTTTCGCGGCCATGCACGTCATGACCGCCGGGGCAGAACACGACCGGATCGGAGCCGAGCGCCGCCCTGAGACCGTCGCGGTCGAGGTCGGCATCGGAAAAGCCCACCATGACGAGTGCGGCGCGGCCGCCCTGGCCCTCGACCAGCGCGTTGGTGGCGAGGGTGGTCGACATGGAGGCGAGCTTGATAGCGGACGGATCGACGCCGGCTTCCTCAAGGACACGGTCCACCGCGCCGGAGATGCCGACCGCAAGGTCATGGCGGGTGGTCAGCGCCTTGGCCTTCGCCATGACCTTTCCGGGAGCCGCGCCCGAACCCTCGGCCCACAGCACCGCGTCGGTGTAAGTGCCGCCTGTGTCGATGCCGAGGAAAAGGGTTTGCCGGGTCGGGGAGCGTGTCATGCGCAACTGAAGGTTTCCCGGCACGCATAGAGGATTGTGAGGGGCAGGGGAAGGCGGGCCTTTGTCCCAGTTTCGGGCGCGCACTATGCCTGTGGATGGATCGTCGCGGACGAAATTTCATCCTACATATGCGCCTGCCGGGCCGGTGGGTCGCCAAGTTCCCCTCTGGCCTGCGCGCAGAAGGACGGTCGGACCATGGCAAGCGACACGATTGCGGACGGGCAGGCGCACAAGGCGCCGCCCAAGACGGGCCCCAAGGCGAAGGACAACACGGCGCTGCCGGCACACCGGCATGAGCCGGGCTGCGTGCCGCTCGGCGAGGCCACGTTTCGCGAACAGCTCATGATGATGTGGCGCGCCTTCCTCGGCTCGCCGCTGCGCGGGCTGCTGTTCCGGGTCAGCTTCGGCATCTTCGCGCTGATCGTTGCGACCGCCTTCGGTCAGGTACTGCTCAACCGCTGGAACCAGCCCTTCTACGACGCCATCCAGAAGAAGAATGTGGCGGCCTTCCTGCACCAGTTGATGGTGTTTGCGTATATCGCCGGCGGGCTTCTGGTGCTGAACGTGGCGCAGGGCTGGCTGAACCGCTATCTGCACATCAAGCTGCGCGAGGGGCTGGTGCTCGACCTGCTCGGGCACTGGCTCGCTCCGGGCAGGGCGCTGAGGCTCAAGCAGTCCGGCGAGATGGGCGTCAACCCCGACCAGCGGCTGCACGAGGACGCCTGGCACCTCGCCGACCTTTCGGCCGACCTTGGCATCGGCTTCGTTCAGTCGGGCGTGCTGCTGGCAAGCTTCATCGGCGTGCTTTGGGCGATCTCGACGGGCTTCGTCTTCCACTATGGCGCGCATTCCTTCGCGATCCCCGGCTACATGGTCTGGGCGGCACTTGCCTATGCGGGCGTCGCGTCCGGCCTGTCCTGGCTGCTGGCGCGGCCGCTGGTGAAGCTGAACGCCGATCACTATGCCCGCGAGGCGGAACTGAGGGTGTCGCTGGTCGAGGCCAGCCGGACCATCGACGATATCTCCGCGGCGGGCCACGAGGCCGAGACACGGGCCGCACTCGAGACGAAGCTTGCGGCGGCGCTGCTGACCGTGCGCCAGATCATGACGGCCGCGATCCGCTTGCTCTGGTTCACGGCGGGCTATGGCTGGGTGACGGTTGTCGCGCCGATCGTCATCGCCTCGCCGGTCTATTTCATGGGCGACCTGACCTTTGGTGGGCTGATGATGGCGGCGGCGGCCTTCACGCAGGTGCATTCCTCGCTGCGCTGGTTCGTCGATAATATCGGGGCGATTGCAGATTGGCGCGCCACTCTGATGCGCGTCGCATCCTTCAGGCTGGCGCTGATCCGGGTGGGGGAATAGCTGCCTATTCTCTTGGGGGAGTTGGATTGGTGGCCCGGTCAGATCGGGTGACGGGCAGGTGGGATAACGGGCAGGTCTGCGCCAGCAAACCCCTCATCCGACCTCGCTCTCGCTTCGCTCGGCTCGGCCACCTTCTCCCTCAGGGGGAGAAGGGAGGAATGTGCCTCGCCGTTGCCACGCCCTGCTTTCGCAGTCTGGCTGTTGCCGTGGAATGCTCCCTGCCACGGAGGGAGAAGTCGGGAAGCGGGGCACGGAGCCGGGCCTCGGATTGGGTAGATGATGGTGGCGCGGCCTCCGCACCCCGCCGGCGTTTTTCGTTTCCGCCCGCTCCGCCGGGGCGGTGTCCGGGACTGTCGCGCCTAGCCTCAGGCTCACGGTGCGCTTCAGCGGCTTTCGGCCTTACCCCGGATCGCCCGCGTGCCCTCTGCGGCACTCCGGGGCCTTAGTACCCCGGTGCGAACCTGTCGGTCGGAACCTCCCCGGGCGACGGGCTACGTCTTCCCGCCACCGGAGGCGCCGTCTCCTCCTCACCTGACCACCGTCGCGACCGATGTTCCCGCAGGAGGAGCGGGTAGGAGTATGGAGGAGGGGCGAGGGGGCGTGGATAAGTTTGACGGGTGCGCATGATAGGAAATCATTTAAGAGTTTGACTTCCGGTCGGCAGAAAGAGCCCGACGGGGAGAATCTATCCACGGCACAGCCCGATCCGGTGAGAACGCCTGAGCCCGCCTACTTCAGCAGACGGTCATAGTCCGCGTGGCTGCCGATCCAGAACCAAAGGCAATCATCATTCTGCCTGACGCAAAGCGCGCGGTGATTAAGGCCGACGCGCGCTGACCAAAGACGACTAACCTGCTTGAACCGAAGGGAAGGATGATGCGGGTTGGTCTTCAGCAGGGCGAAATTCTTGTCGGCGATCCGGCGAACATCTGGCTCAAGCCTGTCATAGTGCCACCAGAAGGCAGCGTTTGTGCGATGATTCAAAGCGGACGCGTGCGGCCAGCGGCGAGGTCGGCCAATGCCTGATCGGCGAAGCGGTCAAGCTTGCCGGATTCAACGTCGTTTTCAAGCTGCCTGTCCCAACGCTCCCATTGGTAGTCGGCGAACCACGCGGCAAAGCGCTTGAGTTCCGCATCGGAGAGGGAAGCGACGGACTGTTCGATCTTTTCGAGTTTCGTCATAGGAAGATTTTTTAGCATGGTGATGCGTTCGAGCAAAGCGTAGCTGTCGAACCTTGTTAGAGAACCGCCGCTTCGGGGCAATAGGCTCCCGGTCCAAACGGGAGTCTTACCTCGGTTTTGACTGAGGAGTCTGGAGGCCGTTGGCTTGGTGTCCAATCGAGGTCCAGCGGTCCCCGTGTCCTACGACACGCACAATTTAGCAACATGCGTCTACCTTCGCAAATACACGCTCAGGAGCGTATCTGCGCCAGCCCCTCACTCACCCAACCCCGCCAGTCCCTTGCCAAACACACTCACCCCCAGGATGGCAAACACGACCATCAGGATGAGGTTGTTGTTGCGCAGCATGAAGGTCTTCAGGTTCTGGAGGTGCGCGGCCATGCCTTCGCCGCCGGCCGCATGGGCGATGGCGAGCGCGATGACGGGCAGCGAGGACAGCAGAACAAAGATTGCCGCAACGGCGACGATCTGGCCGGAGGTCAGCGACAGGTAGGCAAGCGAGGTCATGCCGGCCAGCACTAGCGCGACGATCTTGGGGTTGGCCACGCAAAGCATGGCGCCGAGCATGAGGGCGCGCGCCGGGTTGGCATCGCCGAAGGAGACGAGCCATTTGGGCGTCGGCGGCTGTTCGTCACCGCGCGGTCGCGTCTTCCAGAGGCGCAGCGCAGCCCAGAACAGCAGCAGGCCAAGCGCAACCTGCAGCCAGGGGATGAAGGGAGAGCCGGTGCGGCCGCTTTCGCTCGCCCTTTCGACAAGGAAGATCGCAATCGCCGTGACAGCGGCCAGCGCGGCAAGCCAGCCGGCAAGCAGGGCAGGGCCGGCGGCCCGCGCATTCGGTCCGCCCAGCACTAGCACCATGCCGATGATCTGAAGCGGCGTGAGTGCGATCGCCGCCATGACGGGAAGCATTTCGCCAATTGCCTGCGCAAGCATGACTTCCCCCCTTGGTCGGGAGATTGTGGGTCCGGCGACGGCGGGATGTCAATCGGGGGCGCTTCTCCCTTCTCCCCTTGGGGGGAGAAGGGAGGGCATCCGCGCCGTGCCCGCCTTCGACGCAAAGTTGCCTCCGGGCGCATAAGGCATTAGGCAGGCCCTAACCACGAAAGGATCGGGATGCCCAGACCTCCGAACTACAGCATGGAACGCAAGGACCGCGAACGCGCCAAGGCCCAGAAAAAGGCTGACAAGCTGGCCGCCAAGGCCGCCGCAAGGGAGCGGGGCGGCAACGCGCAGGCGGACGACGCCGAGGCGCAAGCGCCGCAGGACGACGAGCGCCAAGAATAGCAGGCTGGATGCGCGGCGGCGGTTCGGTGCCGTGTGCATGGCGCTCGCCGGGCGTGCGCCCATTGTCTTCGCGCCTTTTCTTCTCATATCCTCTCCAGGTCATCCGAAGGAGGCAGAGATGAACGTCAAGGAAATGGTGGCGGCGGCGAATGCGGTCGTTCCGAAGATCACGCCCGACGAAGCGAAACGGCTGATGGCCGAGAAGAACGCGCTGGTGGTGGACGTGCGCGACGGAGCGGAAGTGCAGGCGAGCGGCAAGGTGAAGGGCGCGCTGAACGTGTCGCGCGGCATGCTCGATTTTCGCGCCGACCCGGAATCGCCCTATCACGACAAGGCGTTTTCGAAAGACCGCCCCGTGATCCTCTATTGCGCCTCGGGCGGCCGCGCGGCGCTTTCAGGCAAGCTGCTCAAGGATTTCGGCTACGGCGAGGTCTACAATCTCGGCGGCTTCAAGGACTGGGCCGAGGCAGGCGGCGAGGTCGAGAAGTAGGGCGCGTCACGCGCCGAAGGCCGGTTGCGACCCTCCCCGCAAAGGGGAGGGTGAGCGTCGCGCTCAGAAATAGTCCTGAAGCGGGCGCACTTCGAGGCTGCCGGATTTCAGCGCGGCGATGGCTTCGGCAACCGCCACCATGCCCGACAGGGTGGTGTAGTAGGGCACCTTCTGCATCAGGGTGGCGCGGCGCAGCGACTTGGAGTCCGACACCGCCTTCTGCCCGTCCGTGGTGTTGAAGACGATCTGCACCTGACGGTTGCGGATGGCGTCCTCGATATGCGGGCGGCCTTCCAGCACCTTGTTGATCTTGTGCGCCTCCACGCCGTTCTCGACCAGGAAACGCTGCGTTCCGCCGGTGGCGAGCACCTTGAAGCCGAGGTCGGCAAGGCGCTTGACGGAAGGCAGGATGCCGGCCTTGTCCTCGTCGCGCACGGACACGAACAGCGTGCCGGAACGCGGCAGGTCGACGCCCGCGCCAAGCTGCGCCTTGGCAAACGCCAGCGCATAGTCATGGTCGAGGCCCATCACCTCGCCGGTCGACTTCATCTCCGGCCCGAGCAGGATGTCGACGCCCTGGAAGCGCGCGAAGGGGAACACGGCCTCCTTGACCGCGATGTGGCCGGGCGTCTTCGGGTCGGGCTTGGGGCCGTAATGCGCGAAGGCGTCGTCGAGGCTCTCGCCGGCCATGATGCGCGCCGCGATCTTGGCGATCGGGCTGCCGATGGTCTTGGCGACGAAGGGCACGGTGCGCGAGGCGCGGGGGTTGACCTCCAGCACGTAGATGACGCCGTCCTTGATGGCGTACTGCACGTTCATCAGGCCGCCGACATGCAGCGCGCGGGCAAGCGACGCCGTCTGGCGCTCAAGCTCGTCCACCAGCTCGGGCGAGAGCGAGTGCACCGGCAGCGAGCAGGCCGAGTCGCCCGAATGGATGCCGGCCTCCTCGATATGCTCCATGATGCCCGACACGAAGGTGGCCTTGCCGTCGCACAGGCAGTCGACATCCACCTCGATGGCGCCCGACAGGTAGGTGTCGAACAGAAGCGGGTTCTTGCCGAGCAGCGTGTTGATCTGGCCGGTCTTGTCGTTGGGGTACTTCTGCTTGATGTCCTCCGGCACCAGGCCGGGCACGGTGTCGAGCAGGTAGGACTGCAGCATGCTTTCGTCGTGGATGATCTGCATGGCGCGGCCGCCCAGAACGTAGGATGGGCGCACGACCAGTGGGAAGCCAAGCTCGGAGGCCACGGTGCGCGCCTGCTCGACCGACCATGCGATGCCGTTCTTCGGCTGGGTCAGGCTGAGGCGGTGCAAGAGCTTCTGGAAGCGGTCGCGGTCCTCGGCGAGGTCAATCGCGTCGGGCGAGGTGCCGAGGATCGGGATGCCGGCCTTCTCCAGCGCGTCTGCGAGCTTCAGCGGCGTCTGGCCGCCGAACTGCACGATGACGCCGACAAGCTCCCCGGCCTCCTGCTCGGCGCGCAGGATCTCCAGCACGTCCTCGGCCGTCAGCGGCTCGAAATAGAGCCGGTCGGACGTGTCGTAGTCGGTCGAGACGGTCTCGGGGTTGCAGTTGACCATGATGGCCTCGAAGCCGGCGTCGCGCAGCGCAAAGGCCGCATGGCAGCAGCAATAGTCGAACTCGATGCCCTGGCCGATGCGATTCGGCCCGCCGCCCAGGATGACGACCTTGCGGCGGTCGGACACGCGCGCTTCGGAGCGCGGCTGGCCGACGAACGGCGTCTCGTAGGAGGAATACATGTAGGCGGTCGGCGAGGCGAACTCCGCCGCGCAGGTGTCGATGCGCTTGTAGACCGGATGGACGGAGAGCCGGTCGCGGTGGGCCGCCACGAAATCCGCGTCCGTATTGGACAGCGAGCCGAGCCGGGCGTCGGAAAAGCCCATCGACTTCAGCATGCGCAAATTGTCCGCGTCGGCGGGCAGGCCATGCTCGCGCACGCGCGCCTCCGTGGCGATGATGCCCGCGATCTGTTCGAGGAACCACGGGTCGATCTTGCACATCTGGTGCACGTCCTCGAGCGACGTGCCCATGCGGATTGCCTGCGCCACCATGCGCAGCCGGTCAGGCGTTGGGGTGCCGAGCGCGGCGCGGATGGCGTTCTTGTCGTCGCCATGTCCGAGGCCGGGAATCTCGATCTCGTCCAGTCCGGTCAGGCCGGTTTCCAGCCCGCGCAGCGCCTTCTGCAGCGATTCCTGGAAGGTGCGCCCGATCGCCATGACCTCGCCGACCGACTTCATGGCGGTGGTGAGCGTGGGCTCCGCGCCGGGGAATTTCTCGAACGCGAAACGGGGGATCTTGGTGACGACGTAGTCGATCGACGGCTCGAAGGAGGCCGGCGTCGCGCCGCCGGTGATGTCGTTCTCAAGCTCGTCCAGCGTGTAGCCGACGGCCAGCTTGGCCGCGACCTTTGCGATCGGGAAGCCGGTGGCCTTGGAGGCCAGCGCCGACGAACGCGAGACGCGCGGGTTCATCTCGATGACGACGAGGCGGCCGTCGGCGGGGTTGACCGCGAACTGGACGTTCGAGCCGCCGGTCTCGACGCCGATCTCGCGTAGCACCGCAATCGAGGCGTTGCGCATGATCTGGTATTCCTTGTCGGTGAGCGTCAGCGCCGGCGCCACCGTGATGGAATCGCCCGTGTGCACGCCCATCGGGTCGAGGTTCTCGATCGAGCAGATGATGATGCAGTTGTCCGCGCGGTCGCGCACGACCTCCATCTCGTACTCCTTCCAGCCGAGCACGGATTCCTCGATGAGGACTTCGGTGGTGGGCGAGGCGTCGAGGCCGGACGAGACGATGTCGAAGAATTCCTGGCGGTTGTAGGCGATGCCGCCGCCCGTGCCGCCCATGGTGAAGGAGGGGCGGATGATGGCGGGCAGGCCGACATGGTCGAGCGCCTGCGCGGCGATGCCCATGGCATGCGCGATGTAGCGCTGCTTGCGGTCGCCCTCGCCAAGGTTCCACTCGGTCTCCAGCGCGTCCAGCTCGGCGTCCGACGCCTTGGCGGCCTTCTGCTCGGCGCGGCGCGCCTCGTGCTTTTGTCTGTCTGCGTCCTTGGCGTCAGATGCGTTTGCGAGCATGGAGCGCGGCGTCTCAAGCCCGATCTTCGCCATCGCCTCGCGAAACAGCGAACGGTCCTCGGCCTTGTCGATGGCGTGCGCATCCGCGCCGATCATCTCGACATTGTAGCGCTCTAGCACGCCCATGCGGCGCAGCGACAGCGCCGTGTTGAGCGCGGTCTGGCCGCCCATGGTGGGCAGCAACGCGTCCGGCCGCTCGCGCGCGATGATCTTGGCGACGACCTCAGGCGTGATCGGCTCGATATAGGTCGCGTCTGCCAGCTCCGGGTCGGTCATGATGGTGGCCGGGTTGGAGTTGACCAGGATGACGCGAAAACCCTCTTCCTTCAGCGCCTTGCAGGCCTGCGTGCCGGAATAGTCGAACTCGCAGGCCTGGCCGATGACGATGGGGCCGGCCCCGATGATCAGGATCGACTTGATGTCGGTGCGTCTTGGCATGGAAATCCGTCTGGTTCGGGCTTGCACGAAACCCCGACGAGGGCTGTCGCCCGGCCGGTGCGCAAGAAGTGGAATCTGTAAGGCTAGGCGGGCCTTATAGGGGAGGATTACCCGCTATGTAACCCCGAAAATGCGAAGGCGCGTATCTCCCCCCTTGCGGGGGAGATAGCAATTCTTCCGCCTGGCCAGGCCGGGCGGTTAGAATTGCTTGAGAGGGGTTAGTGCCGGCAAGCGGGGAGACCCCCTCTCAAGCAATCCTAAGGGGCGGCTTTGCCGCTACCCAAGGATTGCTATCTCTCCCGCGAGGGGAGAGATAGGGCGTCGGCGCTCATCGCTTTGCCTCCTTCATTGCCTCGGTGATCGCGACCGTCTCGACGCTGACACGCGTGACGCGTGAGAGCAGGTCCACCACCTTTTCCTTGTAGTTCGCGAAGCGGTAGGTGTTGAACTTCTCGCGGATCGTCGGGTCCTTCGGCGTCTTTTCCTTGTACTGGTCGAGAATCCAGTCGAGGCCTGAACGGTTGCCGAGCCGGTAGTCCCACGCTTCGGAGGGAATGCCGGAAAGCGTGGTTTCGGTGTCGAGGCGGATTATGCCGTTGTCCCGGTCGGCTTTCAGCATGGCTTTCGGCGTCACGCCCGCCTCCCGCGCCTTTTCGTCCGGCGTGTCGGTGCGTGTCAGCGGCCACGGCTCGACCGTCTCGTAGCCGATGTGCAGCGCCATCAGCTTTTCGCCCCATTCCGCCCAGCGCCAGAAGTCCGGATAGAAGGGAATGCGCGGGAACTCGCGCTTGAGGTTCAGCGCGTATGTCTCGCGATAGACCGGGTCGTGCAGCACGCCGTAGACGTAGTGGAAGATGTCGTCCCTGGTGAGCTGGCGGGTTTTGCGCGACCCTCCCTTCTCCCCTTGAGGGAGAAGGTGGCCCGAAGGGCCGGATGAGGGGTGCTGCAGCGGGACGGCATCCGTCTCGGCGCTTCGCGCCGATCCCCCTTCTCCCTCAAGGGGAGAAGGGAGGGCGGTATCGCCGCCCGCCTTCGCGGGCATGCCGCGCCCGTCCTTGCCATAGGCCTTCTGGAACTCCCTCAGCGCCCAGTCGGTGATGTTGTCGATGCGCTCGCCGGAGGGGGTGTAGCGATAGCGGGGAAGACCAACCGCAGCAGCAGCTGCTCCGACATAATGGTAATCAAAAACGTTCTCAACCACATGGGACATAAATTTCTTCTGAGAACCGGCGTCAGTGAACGTAATCGCGGTGTTTTCTTCAGCTCCTTTTTCGCCGAAGAGCTTTGTTTGTTGATATTGGACCTCTAGTAGCTTTCCATTGAAGTAAAGAATGGGTGCGTAAAACGGGCGATATGCCGACCGCACCATATTTCCAGTATTCGCACTATAGCGGTTACCCGCCACAAGATCAGCCTTTACCGATCTGGTCCATTTTATGCCGTAGTCTAAGTCTGCGGCGTCAAATGGCTTTCCAGATTTTTGGAAGCGTTCCAGATCGTCGTTGTACGCGTTGATTAGGTATTCAGTCTGACTACGAAGCTCACTTTCTTGTAGGGCGTACACCCACTCATCCCGGCTAGTGGATACACCCAACGAAAACAGCCGAAAAATCGCCTTTTCCTGTCCCTTTCCCTTCGCCGCCTTGGTTTTCTTGTCCGCAACGGGAATCAGACTGTCCCAATCGTTTTCCGTCAGATTCACCCAGTTCGCGTCTTTGTCCGGTGCCACGCGCTGCCACGCTACTTCGGAGGCCTTGTTGCTTCCGAGATAGCTCAACTTGTCATCCGCCGTGTCAAACTCCGGCCGGCGCGCGTAGAAAATCTTGCAGCCCTTCTGCCCGCGCCGCTTCACGAAGAAGGAGATCGCCACGCCGGTCTGGATGCCGAAGACATTGTTCCTGGTGCCCGAGAGCTTCGGATTGGCGCGCACGTCTCCACCAAGGTCCATGACGTGGATTTCATTGAACTCCTGCTCGACCGCGCGGCGAAAGCCATCGAAGGTGCGGCTGTCGATGAATGAGCGATTGGTGATGAAAGCCAGCACGCCATCGTCGTGCAGCCGGTCGCTCGCCCACCGGAAGAACCGGGCGTACATGTCGTGCTGGTAGCCGGCCTTGATGCCGAGCCCGGCCACATTGTCCAGCGTGTCCACGAAGCACAGGTTCTCGAACTCGGCGAACTGGCCGGTGATGCCGAAATAGGTCGCCTCGATGTTCAGGTTCGCCACGTAGTAGGGCAGGATCGCCACCTCGTTGGCGTGCAGTTCGTTCTTGTATTTGTGCGCCAGTTTCTTCCGGTCGTGAGCGAAGTGCTGCAGCAGCTCGGTGACGAAGGTGCCGGTGCCGGTCGCCGGGTCGAGGATTTCGACGCCGGGGTCGATCAGCGTCTTGCCAAAATGCTTGTGGCAGAGCCAGTCAGCGCCTTCGATCATGAATTTCACGATCTCGTTGGGCGTATAGACGACGCCCAGCCGGTCGGCCGCCTTCGGGTTGTAGACCTTGTAAAAGTTCTCGTAGATGACCTTGAGAAAGGTCTGTTTTTCCGAGTGGCTGGTGATCGCCGCCGCGTTGGTGCGGATCGCTGCGTAGTATGGCTCCAGCGCCTTCAGCGTCTCGCGCTTGACCGCGCCGGTGAAGAACTTTCCCTCCAGCGCGTAGAGCTCGCGGGCAATGTTGTTCTCGCGGTGGAAGTCGCCCTCGTTGAAGACGTGGGTGAAAATCTCCTCGGTCAGGATGTGCTGGATCAGCATCTCCCTGACGTCCGCCTCTCCCACAGAGGGGTTGATGGTATCCTTCGCATGGGCGAGGAACCTGTCGGCGGCGGCGCGGAAATCCGCGTGCCCCTCATAGGCGGCGTCGATCTTTTCGCGCAGCGCGTCGAGCACTGTCGGCAGGTCAGCCTTGAACTTCTCAACCGCCCGCCGGAACTCTGCGATCTCCTGCCGTTCGTAGCCGAAAAACAGTGTGAGCAGCTTCAGGAGCGCCGGCACGTCCGTCATGTCGGCTTCCATCACCGGCTGGCGGTTCTGGTAGAGGATCGCGCGCTCCGAATTCTCGAAGATGATGTTGTCCTGCGGATAGCCGCGCCGGAACTTCTTCTCGACCTCTTCCTCCAGCTTGTCGCCGGTGTCCTTGGCCTCCCAGTGACCGAGCGGCACACGGATGTCGTGCAGCACCGTGCCGTCAGGATAGACGGTGGTCTTCTGCGTCGTCTGGTGCGGATATTCTTCGAGGAAGACGAGCTTCTGCGCGGAGGCCCAGTTGTCCAGCAGTCTGCGAAAGGCAGGCCGGATCACCTGTTCATTGGTTACTCCGGAAAACTTCCTGAGCCTGTCGATTTCGTTGAGATATTGCTGGACGAGTAGCTGGCTCATTCTTCCCCCGCTTCCCGGACTTTATGCCGGATCGACGGCGCGAGCGCCAGAGCAAGCGGGCGGAAGCGATAGCTCAAAAAAGCTCGTGCGAGCCGGTCGGTTCAAGCCTGCGGCGGAACGTCATCCTGTTCTGCCCGTTGGTGCCTTGAATGCAACGACAAGGAGAACACCATGCGTGACAACAAGGCCCCCGAAACTCATGGCGACAGCGGCACCAGCAAGCTGAAGAAGGAACTTCGGGAGATGGACAAAGACCCGAACTGGAAGGGCGATGCCCTGACGGATGCGGAGCGCAACGCCAAGGAATCGCGTCGGCCCGGCGCTACGCCCGACGAAAAGTCCAGCGGGCTGGCGGACAAGCGCCATTATGCGCGGGAATGACCGTTGGCGTGTCCCGCTAGTCCACCGCCGGCTCCAGCAGCGCGTTCCTCTTGCGCAGGTCGTCCAGCACCTTGACGAGCCGTTCGGGATAATCCGGCGGGAAGGTCCAGTAGCGCGCGCCCGAAGGCGTGTCTCCCTCCGAGAGCCCGCGCTGGCCGGCGGGCAGGTCGTAGAGCAGGGTGATCAGCACATCGCTGCTGACCCACGGATCGTCATACCAGAAGGCATGCGAGCGGTTGGAAAGGCCGGGTATGTTCTCCGGGCGGACCCTCAGCACGTCCATACGGTATTTACTCCCGGCATCGAGCAGCCAGTCGGTCTGCTCTTGGCTGAGTTCGCGCATGTCGGGCCTGCCGGCGCGAGACGCCCGGTTGATCAGTTGCGAAAGCCTCAGCGCGGAATCGCCGAGATTGACGGCGACCGTGACGCGCTCGGACTTGCCCGCATAGCTGGCCATGTCATCCACGAAGGTGCGGAAATCGGCGTCCGGCGCGGCGTGGTAGATTTCGCCCAAGGCAGGGGAGGCCGCGCCTGAATCGGCCTTGCGCCCGACGATGGCGAGCGCGTCGCTTCCGACCGTCGCCCCGGCGCTGTAGGTGAACACGTCGATCTTGCGGGCGCTGGTGTTGGCGTCAAGCAGCTCGATGAATTCGGCAAGATGCGGCGCGGCGCCGAAGGCGGTGATGATGTCCCGGGAATAACGCAGGAAGCTTTCGGCTGTCGGCCACGCGAACAGGATGACGACGGAATTACGCCCGGTGAAGTGATGCAACTGAGCAGCCTGACCGGCAGCGCGCTCGACCGTGGTGTTCGCGCCGTGGACATAGACGATGATGTCCTTGTCGCGGCTGCGCTCCAGCGCGGCGTTGACCTCGGCGAACCAGGCGGATGCCTGCGGCGTCAGCGGCTCGCCGCTCGGGAAGCTTGCCTGTTCGTTCAGGTTTATGAGGTGGAGGAAGGGGCGGCGGTCCTTGCTGGCGCCGGTCGACCAGGCGTAGATCTTGTCCCAGGTGGTGCCTTCCTCGCCGATGCGGATCGTCGCCTCTCCGGCATAGAGGTCGCGGCCGGGAACCACGGCGTACATGCGGTCGGTGCGCGGCCCGACTGGCAGGCGGTTGGTGGCATAGAAAAGCCTGATGTCCGGATCGGCCACGGCGACCGGGTTGGATGAGAAGACGCTCGTCTGCCCGTCGACGAACACTTCCGGCGCCGGCATGAGCCGCATCGGCGGGTGATAGAACGACATTGCCACGACGCCGGCCACCGCGAGCAGGCAGATGATGACGACATGCTTCAGTTTCATGCTCGTGGTCCCCAAGCCTCGCCGTTCCCGGTGCCCGCCCGCCGCGCGGATGCCTGAGCCAGCAAAAGAAATCTCGTTTCCGACATAAGTCATGTTCTGCCCGGGGCGTCCCGCCAAGAACTGCTAGAACGCGGGTCTTTTTGCCGTGCTGTCAATCCCCGGTCCTCGACACTGACGGGTGTCCAGGCAGATCAATCTTCAAAGGCGCGCCGCAAAAGCTCGCGCAGCGTCAATTCGTGGTCGAACTTGCCTTCGCGCAGGAAGTTGACCGTCTGGGCGATGACCAGCGGATTGTTCATCATGAAGGTGTGGGTGACCGGCAGGACGATGTGATCGGTCATGCCCTCCAGCTTCGTGCTCTCCACCGACACCTTGCCGTCATTGGGTCCGTTGAACATCGTCGACAGGATGGGGTTGACCGAACGGTTGCCGGCGATGATGCCGACCTCGAAATCGGCAACGCCGAGCTGGTTGGGCACGCTGTCGGGCGACGTGCCGAGCTGAATGCCGGCCGGACCGTTGATGAACTCGAAGATGGCGAGGTCGCCAAAGGTGTCGACCACTTCGGACCCGCCGTTTGGCGGCCCGAGCATGACGACGCGACCGAGGTTTTCAGGCCGGTTCTCCTTGAGCCATGCCCTGACCAGGATGCCTCCCATCGAGTGGGTGACGAAATGGACCTTGTCGGCCTCTCCGCATTTCGCGACCGACTGATCGACATTCGCCAGCAGCTTGTCGATCGGCTGGTCCATCGACGGGTAGCTTTCGTTCACGACCTTGTAGTCGAGGCTGCCGAGCGCTTCCTCCATCAGCATGAGGGACGCATCGGTTCGCCCCAGCCCGTGAAGCAGCACGACGCATTCCTGCGCGAGCGCTGCCGTGGACAGCAGTGAAAGCAGGCATGCTGCAAGAAATCGCATGATGAACGCCATCCCGAGTTCGATGTATTGCGAACAGCTTTACTGCGCTGAACCCAGTTCCGCGAGAGCCTTGCGAGCTTCTGCCTGATTTTCCTCGGCGATGGCAAGTACGTCTACCATCTTCTGATCGCGCATGTAAGTCACCGCTAGGTCGCAGTTTTCGACGCCTTCGGCCACCAGATCGCGTTTCTTCGTCAGGCGTCCAAGGCCGACCAGCGCGGTGCAGAGACTGTCGCGCACATGCGCGGCGGATGTTTTGTCCTGCGCGCTTTCAAAAAGGGCAAGGGATTCGCGTACATAGGGAAGCGCTTCCTCGAAGCTGCTGGGGTTGCTTTCGCGCTTGCCCTGCAGGCTGAGCGCGTAGCCATACCAGTTGGCGGCCTCCGCCCATGCGGCTGGCTCGCTCTGTTTCGGCGTGGCGTCCAGCAGATCGCGAAGCGTGACAAGGCCTGACCGCAGGCTTTCCGCCGGAAAGGCCGGGTCTTCGACATTCGCGAACTGGTAGCCGGCGAGGGCTTTTTGCGCAGAACGAAGCAGCGCGAGGTCACCGGTTTCGCGTGCGGCCGCGACGGCGCGGGAAAACGCATCCTCAACCTGTTTCGGCGCGTAGCTCGCCGGATCGCTATAGGAGAGTGCGTATATCAGGTTCGCATGGTCGATCAGGGCGTTGACCTTCTGCTCCGCACTGCCCTCCTTTTCGATGAGAGGCCAGTTTTCGTCCACAAGAGCGATCGCCTCGCGCCGCGCCTCGTCGCCGGCTCCTGCATTGGCGGCAAGGAACAGGGTGCGCTGGAACTGCAACAGGTAAAAAACCCTGTCGGCAGCGGGGATGTCCGGCGTTTTCGGAAGGCCGCGATAGGCGGCGGCTGCTTCCCGCAGCGTTTTCAGGTCGTTGCCGTACTCCCCCGCGAGCCCCAGCGCCCAGGCGCGGTTGGCCGCATCAATGTCGCGGCTGTTGCGGTCGCGCGTACGATCCTTCAACGAGACGGAAGCCCCGTACGCATCGGCAAGCGCCACATAGTCCTGAGCGCTTTGCGTTCTTTCGCTGATCGTACGCAGAACACCAAGCAGGTTGCCCTGCGTCTCGGCGAGGTCCTCCGTCTTGTCGGCCGGAGTGGCCGAAAGCGCGAGGCGATAGCTGTCGGCCGCCTTGCGAAGGTTGTCGACGCCTTCTTCGCGGCTGCCCACATTATGCAACGCGATGGCGACCTGGTTGGCGGCAAACAGCCAGTTCTCCAGATCCTTCTCGCGGTCGCGGTTGTCCAGTGCGGCCCGATAGGCTTCGACAGCACCGGCATAATCGCCCGCCCTGGAACGCTGATAGCCAAGCTCCACCTGCGCGAAGGCCAGGCTGCGGCGTACGCCATCGACCCGCGAGGCCTCTCCGTTGCGGGTGTAGATATCGATTACCTGCTGATAGGTTTCGATCGCCAGTTCCGGCTCGACCGTGCTGGAGCGGATCTTTCCCAGCTCCACATAGCCCATGCCGATGTCCTGCATGTTGAACGCGACGTCGATAGGCCGTTCGAGCTGCTCGTAAAGCGCGATCGTTTCACGCAGGGTTTCGATACCGGACTCGATCAGCGCCTCATCCTTCTCGGCCTTGCCAAGCTCGACCTTCACGCTGCCGAGATTGCCCGCGCTCAGCGCATATTCGACGGGCTGTTCCTGCGGTGTCAGGGCGGCCAGGACCTGCCCATAGATCGCCATCGACTTCTGCAAGGCTTCCTTGCGTTTTTCAGGCGGGGCAGCCTCCTGTTCGTCAACTGCCATGTTGTGCATCATCTGGCCCCACGAGCGCGGCGCGCGGTCCAGCGTGTAGACCTTGAGCGCCTCCTGCCGCGCGGCGGTCGACTTTCTGATGTCGGCTTCATCGTGCGTGAGGCGGGCAAGCTGCCCGTAGGCGTCGCCCAGTTCTCCCTGCGTCCAGGCCCAGTCGAGCGGCGCGTTGTCCTGGGTCTGCACCTCCAGCGCACTCTCGAAGCTAGCGATGGCCTTGCGCAGCATCTCCTCGTCGTTCCTGCGCTCGCCAAGCTTGGTCTGCGTATTGGCCAGGTTGGCCGTGGCAAGCGCCCATTTGAGCGGATCGGCATCGCGGGTCCAGACAGTCAGCGCAGCCTCATAGGCCTTCACAGCCTCTTCCAGCCTTGTGTCGCTGTCCTCGCTTTCGCCAAGAAGGCTCAGCGCGCCGGCCAGATTGTGCTGCACCACAACCCAGTCCTGCTCCACGCGATCGCGGTTGAGGATCTTGAGCGCCCGTTCGTAGGCATCGATGGACTGGGCAAGAGCCTCACGGCGCTTGCTTGAAGAATAGAGCGCGTTGGTGGCATTGGCCCAGTTGTTGAGCGTCTGGGCGGAAATGTCCTGCCAATATTGCGCGTTGTCCGGGTTGTTCGCGGAGAGGCGCTCTACCATCTCGGCCGCTCGCTTTCCCGTCTCGGAGGCGTGCTCGAAATCGAGAAGACCGCCGCGCAGCTTGCCCGCTTCGAGGTACGCAGTCGAGGCGGAGCGCATGTACCAGAAGGCCTGCGCGTCATCCCATCGTTCGACCTGCCGCGAAGCCTCCTCGTAGTCCGCGCCGGCTTCGCGGTGCTTGAACGCCAGCGCGTAGGCTTCCGCGCTCTTGGCGTACACTTCTGCAAGTTCGAGACGCCGCTGCCTTAGCTGCTCCTCGGCGTCCTCGACAGTGGCCTCGACCTCCTGCGCGCGCGCCTTTGCCTGTTGGCGCAGCGAAATCGCCGTGTTCAGCGCACCCTCCGCCAGAGCCTGGTCGGCCAGGTTGGAAAGGCGCATGATCTCGGGATCGGTGCTTTTCAACGTGTCGCGCTCGGCGATCATCGCCTTGACCTTCTCGGTCTGGCCGCGAAGCAGCGTTTCAAGCTGGCCAGGATCGTCGGGAACGTCCGCGCCGAGCGCCTTCAGCATCCCGTAAAGCGCGTCCATCGGGACGCCGGTATCGGCGGCCACGCTTTCGATCGTCCGCCGCTCGGGGTCGGGCAATGCGGAGATGGTGATGAGGAGGCCGCGCCGTTCGCGCAAAATCTCGCCTTCGTCGCCAGTCATTTCGTCGGGCTTCTCGCCGAAATAGAGGAGGCGGCGCAGGCTTTCGTTGATCCAGGGGCGCTGGCGTCCACCGGTCTTCAGGTAGACTTCCTCGGCCACCATGCGCATGACCATGCCGAATTCCTCGCCGGCCATGGCGTCGAAATGGCGAAGCACCGCGGCCGCATAGGGACTGTTGGTGCCGGCCTCGCCATCGAGCGCCACCTTGCCGGGTTCAGCCGCAAAGGCGATCACCGTGCCGACATTCTCGTCGGCGGCAGGGGTGGCGGCCTCATTCGTGGCCTTCAGGCTGACAGCGCTGCGCGACAGCCCGAGACCCGTATTGCCGACCGCGACGGGCTCGGCATCGGGCGACAGGCGAAGCTCGGCTCCGGGCGGGAACGGGTTGTCGCGGCATGCGTCCAGCATGACGATGACGACGGGAACGGTGGCCTTGAGCTTGTCGACCAGGGCGGAAACAGGCACCAGCTTGTCGCCGGCGTCGTCGAGCGCGGAGAGGTCGGCATCCACCGGGACAAGCCAGTTCTCACCGCCGGCCTCTATGCCGTGCCCGGAATAATAGAGGACGGCGACGTCCGCCCCCTCCGCGTCCTCCGCGAAACGCTCGAGGTCGCGCGACAGGTTTGACGCCTTGCGGTCAGATCGACGCACGGAATCGAAGCCGAGGTCCGACAGAAGCGTCTCGATGGCATCGGCGTCGTTTGCCGGATTGGGAAGCGGCGAAAGGTGCTCGTACTCCGACTGTCCTATGACCAGCGCCACGCCGCGCAACGGCCTTCCTGCATCCTGCGCCTGTGCCAGGGCAGGCAGGAGCAGCAGCGCGGCTGCGAATACAGCGACCAGACTTCCGATCCTGGAGCGTGGTTGATGCATAGCGTGACGTCCGGCAGCAAGAATTTCCCTTGAAGGCCCGGTTCTATCGCTGGGCGTGCTCATGGACCCAGGCAAAGTAGGCCCAGTTCAGTCGAACCCCGGTGTTGTAGGTTTTGGCTCCCGCCACATTGATGCCGTGTATCCTGCGCTCCTTGCTGATCGGGTCGTAGTCATAGATGGAACTGCCGCTCGAACCCGGCATGGTGTCGCAGTCGTAGTCCATGTTGGAGTCGTAAACGTTGACTGGAGTGATCTCGCATGAAGAACGCCACATGGTGTCGGGCTTGTCGCCGGGATAGCCAACGATGTTGGCGGTGAACTGATAGGCGGGGTCGTAGACCGCATATCCGATCCAACCGACATACGAGCCCGCCGGGCGGTCGAGGATAAGCACGGCCAAATCCCACGGCACAACCTCGCCATAGATCCCCTTGTAGTTCTGGATGTACCCGTTCAGGATGAAGACGTCTGTCCAGCCGTATTTGCCCAGCGGCGCACGGCTGGCTCCGTCACGGCCGGGATAGAACTCGTAGTCCTTGAGCCATCCGCCTCTCTCATGGCTGTACACGCAATGCGCGGCGGTGATGACGGCGCGGGGCGAGATGAGGGTGGCCGAGCATTTGCCCCAATTGCCTTTGTCGTCGACGGCGGACCACAACTGCCCGAAAGCACTGAACGGATATTTGGTGGTCGTGGTGATAGGTACGCGGGTATCTTCTCCGATAACCACGCGCTCGGCCTCTTCGAAAAGCGGATCCGCTCCAGTGGCGGGTGCGGCACGCGTTTCCTTGTCCATGTTCATCTGACGGTCGATGCCCTCGCGGATATCTTTTCCGGGCTCGGTGGTCTTGCCGCTGCCGTCTCGCGAGCGCGATACGGTCTTGAAACCCTCCTGCAATTCCTCGGCGGTAGGAGGCTTTATCGAACGGGAGCCGCCTTCCTCAATGCGCGGTACAAGATCCACGATGGTTCGGGCGGAAAAATCTGGCATTTCCTCAAGGGAGCGCGGTATTTCGCCGCCGCCCTGGCTGCCCGGAACACTCTGTGCCTGCGCCAGGCATGCGGAGCCTGCGATGGTGACGAGCAACGTCGCCGCGAAACAAACGCGTTTTCTTGTCATGCGAATATTCTCCCAAGCCCTTACGATGGGGAAACACTACACATTGACGGTGGGATCAAGGCAACCCCGACCGAATGTCAGTTTGGACGCCGTGCGATCACAAATCCTTGGGTGCGGATTTCACTTGCCGGGAACCGGAGTTGAACAAGCCCGTTTACACAGTTCCCGAACCGGACGGAGAACCACATGGGCATCGAACAGGCACCGACCAAACAAGGACGCGAGGCGGCGCGAGGCTTGCGCAAGGCCGCAGCCGGCGACGAGCGCAAGGTGGAAGCCGAAAAGGGCAGCGATCTGAAGAAGGGCGCTGCGCGTTTCGACGAGCGGTCCCGCTTTCCGACGGCAAGAGCGCTGCCAGCAAGCAACGCTGAACGCCAACAAAAATCTTGTGACTCAACTGGCTCCATCGGCTAGTTTCATCCTGATACACTGACCGAGGAACGCCATGCGTTGGAAAGGCCGTCGCGAAAGCAACAACGTTCAGGACATGCGTGGCAGCGGCGGTGGCGGCTTCGGCCGTGGCATGCCGGGCGGCATGGGCGGACGACAGATACGCGTTCCCATGGGGCGCGGTGGTGGCGGCATCAGCATGACCACCATCATCATCCTTGTGGTGTTGTTCTTTGCGCTTAGGGCATGCGGGATCGACCCGCTGCAGATACTTGCCGGCGACCCTGGCGGCTCGTCAGTGCCTGGCGGTGGTGGCCAGGTGACCGAAAGCCAGCCCGGTGCGTCAGATGAGATGAAGCAGTTCGTCGGCGTGGTCCTGGCTGAGACCGAGGACGTCTGGAACGGCATTTTCCAGGCTGAAGGGGCGCAATACAGCGAGCCGCAGCTTGTGATGTTCTCAGGGCAGGTCCAGTCGGCATGTGGTTTTGCATCGTCTGCGTCCGGGCCGTTTTACTGCCCTGGCGACAAGAAGGTGTATCTCGATACCACATTCTTCGACCAACTCGACCGCCAGTTCGGCGCTTCCGGCGATTTCGCGCAGGCGTATGTGATCGCGCATGAGGTCGGCCATCACGTCCAGAACCTTATCGGCGTGCTGCCGAAGTTCAACCAGATGCGCCAGCAGATGAGCGAGGCCGAAGCCAACCAGATGTCGATGCGCGTCGAGCTTCAGGCTGACTGCTTCGCCGGTCTATGGGGTCACTACACCGCGCAGAAGGGGCTTCTCGAGGAAGGCGATGTCGAGGAGGCGCTGAACGCTGCACAGCAGATTGGCGACGATACGCTGCAGAAGAAGACGCAGGGCTATGTCGTGCCGGAAAGCTTCAACCACGGCACGTCCGAGCAGCGCCAGCGCTGGTTCGCCAAGGGTCTGCAGTCCGGCAAGCTTTCGGACTGCGATACGTTCAACAATCCGATCTGAAGTCGGGCAGGAGCGCGCGTTTCAGCAGCGTCCGGTTAGGCCAGTTCAAGCGCTGCAGGTCAGCTCCGTGTGGACTGGACCTTTCGGGCGGGCTGCTTTTCTGCTGTTGGCGCCGGCTTCTTGGTCGCCGACAGGAAGCTCTTGTAGACCCATCCGTTGCGGCCGTTCCATGATATCTGGCACCAGCCATCGCACGACATGACTTTCACGGACGTGCCAGCCGGCACGACGCCAAGGACCGACGCCCCTTTTTTCGGAGCGGAGCGCATGTTGACCGCGCTCTTGACTTGCGCGGTTCCAGCCACCGCTCCGCCGGATGATTTCACGACAGTCCTGACCGTGCTGTCCGAATTGTCGTCGTCATCGGCGGGATGGCCTGCCAGTCCGCCGACATTCACACCGGGAAGCGAGGCAATCTCGGTCTGCTTCTCGGCAGGTTCTGCCTTCGCTGCATTTTTCTTCGGCTTGCGAACTGGCTGGGGAGCGGCTTCTTCGGGTGCAATGGCCCCTGTCATCGTCTGGTCTTCCTCGCTGCCGCTTTCGTCGGCATAGGCAAGGGAAGGTTCAGCTTCGGGATCGTCCGATGGCAATTCGACAGCGTGTTCTGCTCCGACCGCGATCCTGGCGACTGCCGCCGCGTCCGGAAGTCGGGCCTCGATCGGTTCGGGCTGGGGCTGTGAGGTGACCAGTTCGGGCTCTGCGGGGGCAGGTTCCGAGGATGCAGCCTTTGCGGGGGCAGGCGCTACCGAGGCCGCGACCGCCTCAGGCGACGCTTCCACCGAGTTGGTGACAACGGGCTTCAACGCGATTGCTGCCTCGCCCGCGCGAGCCCGATCTGCGAGGTAGTCGACAAACAGTGCACTGCTGGCGGCAACGCCGAGCACGACCGCTCCCGCGGCCGAGAGACCTGCAACACGTCGCGCCTGACCGGGATCAATCCGGCCGGCCTTCGTCAGGAGCCTGTTCTTCCGCGCAACAAGGGCGCCGATCTTCAGGGGACTCTTCACAACCCGTCTCCACGCAAAGCCCCCACCCGCGTGCTTAGTTCATTGTTTAGAATTGTGGCAACGATGGGTCAAGAATGCCCTGAAAATCGTGATTTTCACGGGCATCTTATCCAGAGATTTCTGCGACTGGAGTGTCTGTTCAGCGCTCCGCGAGCGCCGGCTCGCCGCGCCGCTCGCGGATCAGGTTGGCGAAGCGGCGGAACAGATAGTGAGAATCCTGCGGGCCGGGGGAGGCCTCCGGGTGATGCTGGACGGAGAAGACCGGGCGGCCGGTCAGCGCGATGCCGCAATTCGAGCCGTCGAACAGCGAGACGTGCGTCTCCTCGACGCCGTCGGGCAGGGATTCGGCGTCGACCGCAAAACCGTGGTTCATGGAGACAATCTCGACCTTGCCGGTCGTATGGTCCTTCACCGGATGGTTCGCGCCGTGATGGCCCTGATGCATCTTCTCGGTCTTGCCGCCGAGCGCCAGCGCCAGCATCTGGTGGCCAAGGCAGATGCCGAAGACCGGGATCTCGGTTTTCAACAAATCCTGGATGACCGGAACGGCATATTCCCCAGTGGCTGCGGGGTCGCCTGGACCGTTGGACAGGAAGATGCCGTCGGGTTGCATCGCGAGGATTTCCGAGGAAGGCGTGTTCGCCGGGACGACCGTGACCTTTGCGCCAAGGCCGGCAAGCAGGCGCAGGATGTTGCGCTTGACCCCGTAGTCGATGGCGACGACATGCATGGAGGGCTGGTCCTGCTCGCCATAGCCCTCGTTCCATACCCAAGGCGTTTCGCGCCAGACCGAGGACTGGCCCGAGGTCACGTCCTTCGCCAGGTCGAGGTCGACAAGGCCCGGCCAGCCAGCGGCGCGCGCCTTCAGGTCTTCCAGATCGAACTGGCCATCCGGCGCGTGGGCGATAACGGCGTTCGGCATGCCCTTTTCGCGGATCAGGACGGTCAGGGCGCGCGTGTCGATGCCCGACATCGCAACGATGCCGCGCCGCTTGAGCCATTCGTGCAGGTCTTCCCGGGCACGATAGCTGGATGGGCTGGTCACATCCGCCTTGAAGATAGCGCCGACCGCGCCGTGGCGGGCGGCAGGCGTCAGGTCTTCCTGATCCTCGTCATTGGCGCCGATATTGCCGATATGCGGGAAGGTGAAGGTCACGATCTGTCCGGTATAGGACGGATCGGTCAGGATTTCCTGATAGCCGGTCAGGGCCGTGTTGAAGCAGACTTCGGCGACGGCGCTGCCCGTGGCGCCAAGGCCTTGCCCCTCGATCACTGTGCCATCCGCCAGGACGAGCAGGGCGGTCGGCTTTTCGACGAACCAGGCGGCGGTGCCGGCGGTGTTCAGGGTCATGGCTTCTCTCCTCGAGAGGCGGCGGGCGCGAGCGGCGTACGGCAAAAGCGCGGTCGGCTGCTTGCCTCCGCGCACGGGTCTAATGTAGGTCGTGCAAGGCCCGGTCAATAGGCGACGGCGACGCAGGCGTCAATGCATGATGCATGTCCCTGCCAGGCTGCAAAGTTCGGAGACACTGATGCGCGAGAAAATCAGCGATGCCCTGAAAACCTCAATGAAATCGGGCGACAAGGCGCGTCTTTCGACGCTGCGCATGATCAACGCGGCAATCCAGGATCGCGACATCGCAAACCGGGGTGCCGGCAAGCCCGCCGCCGATGACGACGAGATTCTGCAGATTCTGAGCAAGATGGTGAAGCAGCGCCAGGAATCGGCCAAGGCGTTCGAGGACGGCAACAGGCCGGAACTCGCCGCCGCGGAAAACGCGGAAATCGCCATCATCTCCGATTTCCTGCCGCGCCAGATGGACGAGACCGAGGCGAAGGCCGCCATCGGCGAGGCGATCCGCAGCACGGGTGCGTCCGGTGTTCGCGACATGGGCAAGGTGATGGCGGAGCTCAAGGCGAAATACACAGGCCAGATGGATTTCGGCAGGGCGAGCGGCTGGGTCAAGGAACAGCTGGGCTAGCATGAGGATGGGAGTGATGAGGCCCGTTGCGCTGGCCGCTACGAGCGCGACCGCGTTCCTGATGTCGGCGGGCATTGCCTTCGCCGCCGAGGGCCTGCCGGGCGAGACGATGTCGCTTTGGTGGGGGTTGCCCTTCGCCGGGATATTGCTGTGCATCGCCACCGGGCCGCTGCTCTATCCCCATTTCTGGGAACACCATTACGGCAAGTTCTCTGCGTTCTGGGCCGCGCTGGTCATCATTCCGATGGCGGTGATGTTCGGCGTCCACACGACGCTGGAAGCGACGCTGCACACGCTGCTCCTGGAATACATCTCCTTCATCATCCTGCTGTTCGCGCTGTTCACCATATCCGGCGGCGTTCTCGTCACCGGCAACATTCACGGCACGCCGCTGATGAATGTCGGCCTGTTGCTGATCGGTTCGCTGATGGCGTCGGTCATTGGAACCACCGGCGCGTCGATGATCATGATCCGACCGATCATCCGCGCGAATGACAACCGGCCGTTCAACGCGCATGTCATCGTCTTCTTCATCTTCCTCGTCTCGAACATCGGCGGTTCGCTGACGCCGCTCGGCGACCCGCCGCTTTTCATCGGCTTCCTCCGCGGCGTCGACTTCTTCTGGACCACCACACACCTGTTCTGGGAGATGCTGCTGACCGGCGTGATCGTGCTGGCAGTCTTCTTCGCGCTCGACACGTGGCTGCACCACAAGGAAGAGGGCATGCCGAAGATCAAGGATCCGACGCCGGACAAGAAGGTCGCCCTGAAAGGCCTGACGAACCTGCCGCTGATGGCCGGCGTGATCGTCGCGATCCTGATTTCCGGCGTCTGGCGGCCTGGTGTCGCGTTTACCGTCGCCGGCGTGTCGGTGGAATGGCAGAACCTGTTGCGCGACGCGGCGATCCTTGCGTTCGCGATCCTGTCGCTTGCGATCACGCCAAGGGGCTATCGCGTGGCGAACGGTTTCACCTGGGGGCCGATCGTGGAGGTGGCCAAGCTATTCCTTGGCATCTTCATCTGCATCATACCGGTCATCGCCATCCTGCGCGGCGGCCTCGACGGCGCGCTGGGGCCCCTGGTGTCGCTGGTGACGGGTGCCGACGGCTCGCCCAACAACCTCGCCTACTTCTGGCTGACCGGCATCCTGTCGTCCTTCCTCGACAATGCGCCGACCTATCTTGTGTTCTTCGAGATGGCCAGCGGCGACCCGCAGCGCCTGATGGGCGAACTCGCCATGACGCTTGCGGCGATCTCCGCCGGCGCGGTTTTCATGGGCGCGAACACCTATATCGGCAATGCACCGAATTTCATGGTCTACGCGGTCGCACGCTCAAGCGGCATAAACATGCCGAGCTTCTTCGGCTACATGCTGTGGTCGGGGGCAGTCCTGATACCGACGTTCATCATAGTGGGGTTCGTCTTCTTCGCCTGAACGGAGGGTCTATCGAATGCAAGAACGACAGTTCGGTCCTCTTGCCGAGCAGGTTTCGGTCATAGGGCAGGGAACGTGGCAGCTTGACGGACGCGACGACGCCGGTGCGATCGCGGCACTGCGGCGTGGCCTGGACATGGGCATGACGCATGTCGACACGGCCGAGATGTATGGTGAAGCCGAGCCGCTGGTCGCCAAGGCGATCGAAGGACGCCGCGACGAAGTGTTCCTCGTCTCGAAGGTGTTGCCGAGCAATGGCTCGCGCGCCGGCACGGTCAAGGCCTGCGAACGCTCACTTGCGCGGCTGAAGACGGACAGGCTCGATTGCTATATTCTGCAGTGGCGGGGCGGCTATCCCCTCGAAGACACTTTCGCTGCCTTCGAGGACCTTCAGCGCGCCGGCAAGATCCGCTCATGGGGTGTCAGCAATTTCGATGCGGACGACCTGGACGAGGCGCTCGCTCTTGTCGGCGAAGGCAGGATTGCGTGCAATCAGGTGCTTTATCACGTGCAGGAACGCGCCATCGAGCATGCGGTGATCCCCTGGTGCGAGAAGCACAAGGTCGCGGTCGTCGCCTACAGCCCCTTTGGCAGCGGCGGATTTCCGGCGTCATCATCTGCCGGCGGACGTGTGCTTGGCGACATTGCAGACGCACATGGCGTGACGCCGAGACAGGTGGTGCTGGCTTTCCTGACACGCACGGCGTCCGTATTCGCCATTCCGAAGGCCGCGAGCGCCGGCCATGCCGCCGACAATGCGGCAGCGGGCGATCTCGTGCTTTCGAAAGAGGACATCAGGCGGATCGACGAGGCTTTCCCGCGCGGGCGTCCGAAATCGCTGCCGATGATCTGAGCCTCAGCCGGAATCAATCCAGTCGGACGGGCGCAGGCGGCACCGCTCCGCTGCGCTTTTCCCAGACATAGGAGCCGATCGCGACAAGCGTCGCGACGGTCATCGAAACCACCCCCACCAGCGGAAGGCTGCGATAGGGCAGGCCTGCATTCAGCATCATTGCGCCGAGGGAAGCGGCGATCGCTATGCCCACGTTGAACCCCGACGGGATGAGCGAGGAGGCGAGGTTGGGCGCATCCGTCGTCCAGCTCAGGATGCGGGTCTGGATTGGCGTCCCGATCGCGAAGTTGATACCGCTCCATACGAACAGCGTGGCAACCATCGGGACGGGCGAGGGGCTGGCGAAATAGATCGCCACCATTGTCACGGCCTGCAACGCAGGCAGGATCATCAGGGTGGGCAGCAGAAAACGCGCCGAAAGCTTCCCGCCGATGAAGACACCGAGCGTGGAACCGACTCCACAGAGCAGCAGCACGAAGGGAACCGTCCCCGCATCGAGGCCGGTTACCTCCTGAAGCAGAGGCGTGATGTAGGTGTAGGGCACGAACTGGCAGAGCATCAGCATCAGCATGATGACAAGGCACGTCCAGACCTGCTGGCGACCGAGCACCCGCACCTCGTTCATGAAGCCGGCCGGCCGGGCCGACATGCCGGCACCCCCCGGCAAGAGCAGCGCCATCGCCGGCACCGCGATGAGGCCGAGCACGAACATCGCCCAGAAGGTCGCCCGCCATCCCCAGATCGTCCCGATTGCGGTACCGAGCGGAACGCCAACAATGCCCGAAACGGTCAGGCCCGCGAGAATGAGCGCGACCGCCATGCCCCGCTGTTCGGGCCGCACGAGGCCGATTCCCACCACCATGGCGACGCCGAAATAGACGCCATGCGCCACCGCGATCACCACGCGAAGCGCAAGCATGGAGAAAAAGTCGGGCGCGACGGCGCAGGCGGCCTGTCCGGTGGTAAACGCAACGAGGAGCGAGACGAGCAAGGTCTTTCGCGCCACCCGGACGGTGGCAATGGTCAGCAGCGGTCCACCGACCGCTATGCCGATTGCATAGCCCGATACGAGGTAGCCTGCGTTCGGTATCGAGGCGCCAAGGCCTTCGGCGACCTGCGGCAGAACGCCCGCGATGACGAATTCGGTCGTGCCGAAAGCAAAGGCGGCGAAGAAGAGTGCGACAAGCGGAAGGGGCATGGATCAGGTCTCGACGGAGCGGCGAGAAACCACGAAAGCGACAGACGGGCAACCGGGAATTTTTGACTTGGCTTTCAGTTTCGCTTCACGGCCGGCGCCACGATGTCAGCCGGCCGCAAGGCGCGAGCCGCGCAAGAGGCCATGTTCCTCAAGGACCGGATAGGCGATCGAGGCGAGCAGCGAGTTGATCTGCTTCAGGTCGCGGATCGTGTCGAGGTGGATGGTGCTCGTCTCGATGCTCTTTGCCGTCCCTTCGCGCAATCTGGCGAAATGGCTGTTGCTCGAGGACTTCTCCACGTCGCGCAGACGATCCTTCTCCAGCACGAGCTGGCGGGCGGTCGCCGGGTCGCGCGACACCAGCACGTTGAAGGCCAGCCGGGCATTGGCAAGCACCGCGGCATGGAAGCTCGCAAGCTCGCGCCAGCCTTCCGGGGTGAACTCCAGCCCGCGCTCCATCTTCTTGCGGACATGCGCCAGCATGTTGCGCACGATAATGTCGCCGACCTGTTCCAGCTTTACCGAAGCACCGATCAGTTCCTGGCAGCGAAGCGCCTCGTCCTCGTTGAGCTGCCGGCTGGTGAGCTTCGCAAGGTAGATCTTGATCGCGGCATGCTTGCGGTCCACCCGGTCGTCGAGCGCGGCGAGGGCCTTGATCTTCTGGTCGTCAGCCGCCTCATAAAGCTCCATGATTTTCGCCAGCATGATCTCGACCGTTTCACACACGCCGACCACCTCGCGCGTGGCGTTGGCCAGGGCCTGCGGCGGGGTATCTAGAGCGGCTTCGGAAAGCGCCGAGATTTCCGCTGTGGAGAGGTCTTCGGGCGTTTCTGCGGTGCTGGTGGAAACGATGCGCTCAGCAACGCGATAGACCATCCCGGCGAGCGGCATGCCGATTATGACCAGCGCGATATTGAAGGCGATGTGCGCGTTGACAAGCTGCGAGGCGACCGTCGTGCCCAGCAGGTCGAGCGGCGGCGGCGCAAGGATCAGGCCGATCAGCGCGAGGAGCGCTCCGACGCCCCGCAGGATGAGATTGCCGAGAGGCACAGCCCGTGCCTTCGCAGGCGAGGCGCGTGACAGGACCACGGCGATGACGCCGCCGCCGAGGTTTGCGCCCAGAATGAGAACGACGCCAAGCTCGACCGGGACGAGATCGCGCGCCGCCAGCGCCACGACGAGCAAAATCGCCGCGACGGAGGAGTGAAACAGCCAGGTCATGATGGCCGCGAGCAGGAATGCCGTTATTGGGTCGCCGGAGAGGTAGTTGATGACAACCGGGAGGATGGGGCTCTCGCGCAGCGGCTCCGACGCCTCGCCAATAAGCCTGAGCGACAGGATCAAAAGCCCGATCCCGATCAGGATGCGCCCCAGTTGCAGCAGGTCGCGCCGCGACGTAGCCATGAAGAGGGCCGTGCCGGCGACCAGACAGATGGGCACGAGTTCCTGAAGGTTGAAGCTGAGCAGCTTGACTACAAGCGAGGAGCCGACATCCGCGCCGAGCACGGCAAGCAGGCCGGCTGTGCCGCCGACGATACCAGAGCCTGCGAAGGAGCCGACGATCAGCGATACCGCAGTCGCGCTCTGCAGACAGATGGCGAGAGCAGCGCCTGCGCCGACCGCAAGAACGGGGTTCTTCAGGATTGAGCGCAGCCTGACCCTGAGCACGTCTCCATAGGCGCGCTCGACACCGGTTCTCACCTGCCTCGTGGCGAAAAGAAGAAGGGCAACCGCTCCGGCAAGATGGAGCAGCACGAGCGAGCCGCTCATGGCATGCCTGCTGACGACGCCGGCGCTGCGCTGGAAAAGGGGAAGATGGTGAAGTCGGTATTCATGGCGATCGAAATGATTTTAGCCGGATAATAAAATTCGGCAATCTCCTGTGCAGGCTTCCTGGCGACCCGCCGTGACGGAAAACAGATAGCCGGACAATGAATCAGTCCTGTGTCGCCGCTCCGGCGGCATCCTGCCGTTTCATGAATCAAATTGAAAATTAACAAAGGTAAACGTCTGAATCCATTACGGAATTGTAATGAGCCCATTCAGTTTGGGTTCATATGGCGGGTTCTATTCCTTGTGCATCGAAATAAGGAGTACCCGTCATGAAACGTCTTGTTCTTTCCGCTGTCGCCCTTTCCATGCTGGCCCTTCCCGTCGCCCAGGCACAGGCCGGTCCGCGCCACGAGCAGCCCCGCTACGAACAGCAGTGGAAGAAGCCCGGCTACGACCAGAAGCGCAAGCACGGCTACGACAAGCGTCAGTCAATGAAGCGACACCACTGGCAGCGCGGCCATCGCGTTCCCGACTGGCAGCGCCGGCATGTCGTGAAGGATTATCACCGCTATGGCCTGCGCCGCCCCGGTCATGGCCAGCAGTGGGTCCGCGTGGACAATGACTTCCTGTTGATCTCGATTGCATCGGGCATCATCGGCGGCTTCATCGCAAGCCAGTACTAAGTCTCTACCCTCCCTGCCTCCAGCTGGCGGCCCCACGAGGGCCGCCATTTTTTTGCCCTGTGAATCGCGGGCAAGGGGTTGAATTGATGTCGCCCTGCGGCACCCTCGTGCTTATATGGGGGCCAAAGAGAACCAATTCCGCCCATGCGCTTCGACAACGCCTTTCTCGACGAGATACGCGACCGCGTGCCGATTTCATCGGTCATCGGCCAGCGCGTCACGTGGGACAGGAAAAAGACAAATGCCTCGCGGGGCGATTATTGGGCCTGTTGCCCCTTCCACGGCGAGAACACGCCTTCCTTCCACTGCGAGGACAAGAAGGGCCGTTACCACTGCTTCGGATGCGGGGTGACGGGCGACCATTTCCGCTTCCTGACCGAACTTGAGGGCGTCAGTTTTCCGGAGGCCGTGGAGCGCATCGCCGGTCTAGCCGGTGTGCCCATGCCGGCGCGCGACGAGAGGGCCGAGGCCCGCGAGAAGCAGCGCGCCAGCCTGACGGACGTGATGGAACTGGCGACACGCTTCTTTCAGGACCAGTTGCAGTCAGCGGCCGGAGCACGGGCAAGAGCCTATCTGCGCGATCGCGGCCTGACGCCGGCAACGCAGCAGTCGTTCCGGCTGGGTTACGCGCCGGAGAGCCGAAACGCGCTGAAGGAGTTCCTGGCCTCGAAGGGCGTTGAAAAGGGGCAGATCGAGGCCTGTGGCCTTGTACGACACGGCAGCGACATCCCCGTTTCCTACGACTATTTCCGTGATCGGGTGATGTTCCCGATCCCTGATTCGCGCGGCCGCATCATCGCCTTTGGCGGACGCGCGCTTTCGCCAGATGCGCTGGCCAAATACATGAACTCGCCCGAAACCGAGCTCTTCCACAAGGGCAACGTGCTCTACAACTTCGTGCGTGCCCGCAAGGCCGGTGCGCGCGGCGGCCCGAACGGCGAAGGAAGCGTGATCGCCGTCGAAGGCTATATGGACGTGATCGCGCTGGCGCAGGCCGGCTTCGAAAACGCGGTCGCGCCGCTGGGCACGGCGCTGACCGAAAACCAGATGGAACTGCTGTGGCGCATGTCGCCGGAACCGGTGCTCTGTTTCGACGGGGATGCGGCAGGTCTCAAGGCAGCCTGGCGCGCCGCCGATCTGGTGTTGCCCGGCATCGGGCCGGGCCGGACAGTCCGTTTTGCGCTTCTGCCCGAGGGTAAGGATCCCGACGACCTTGTGCGCGCGGAGGGCGCCGAGGCTTTCCGTCAGGTGCTGGAGGAGGCAAGGCCACTCGCCGATCTTCTCTGGATGCGCGAGACGGCCGGCGGCAATTTCGAGACGCCGGAACGCAAGGCGGAGCTGGAAAAGACGCTGCGTGAAGTAACCGGCCGCATCCGGGACGAAAGCGTGCGCTTCCACTACGCGCAGGAGATGCGCGAGCGGGTGCAGACCTTTTTCGGAAGGGCGAGGCAAAAGCCGCTTCGCGCCGGCGAATGGGAAAAGCGTGGGCCGAATGCCCCGCCTGCGCAGGGGCAGGGCGGCCAGTTTGCCCGACCGGGCGCCGGCATGTCCCGGCTTGCCGTGTCCGAAAGCCTGGCGCGCTCGGCAATGGTGAAGCGCGCCGGCGGCGTGATGCCGTTGCGCGAGGCGGCCATCGTCGTGGCGCTTGTCAATCATCCGTCGCTGATCGACGAGAATTTCGAGCACACCGAGTTCCTCGAACTGTCTCACCCGGATCTGCGCCGACTGCATGTCACCATCCTCGACGCGCTGGCGCATGATGCCGCGAACGACCGTGACGAGGTTCTGGCTCGCGTGGACGCCGCAGGCGAGAGGGAGATATGGGAGCGCGCGGTTTCGCTCATCCGCAAGGCCAGGCTGTGGCCGGTCCTTGAGGATGCGGCGGTCGAGGATGCGCGCGAGGCGTTCGCCCAGGCGCTCCACTTGCACCGCAGCGCCGGCACTCTACATAAGGAACTCAAGGCGGCCGAGATGGCGCTCGCTACGGAACCGACCGATGAAAACTATCGTCATCTGGTCGAGATTCAGACCCAGTTCCGCGACGTACAGGCCACCGAAGCGTTGATTGAAGGATTCGGCATTCCGTCCGGAAGGGCGGGGCGCAGCTTCTGAGCATTTGATTCGCTTTTTTAACGCGAATCATGCGACAGGCGCTTGACCTTTGGCTAGAATGCCTGAATCAGGTCGAATCGAAACGTTAACCTGCGAAAGGCCGCACGGAATTTATGCGGAATTTGTACAGCGGTCGGGTGGACGGAGGTGGGTGTCCGCCCCATCTGGCAGAGTTAATCAGTACTTAGGATACGTACGGAGACCGGCCCGACAGGACGGGTTGGCGAGTACGAAGGTTGTATCCGGTCCTGGCGTTTGGGGTATTTCCGGGATCGTTTGGAGAAGCTGAAAGCATGGCGACCAAGACCAAGGAAAAGGAAGAGGCAGAAACCGAGCGCGAAGGCGCCACCGACGGACCGCTGCTCGACCTTTCCGATGATGCCGTAAAGAAGATGATCAAGGCCGCCAAAAAGCGCGGCTACGTCACCATGGACGAACTGAACTCGGTCCTGCCTTCCGAAGAGGTGACTTCCGAGCAGATCGAGGACACCATGTCCATGCTGTCGGACATGGGCATCAATGTCGTCGAGGACGACGAGAACGCCGACGAAGGCGAGGCCGAAGCTCCAGCGCCAGGCGATTCCGAAGAGGATGCCAACGAGCTTGCCGAGCAGACCGGCACAGCCGTCGCAGCCGTCGCCAAGAAGGAGCCGACGGACCGTACGGACGATCCGGTTCGCATGTATCTGCGCGAAATGGGATCGGTCGAGCTTCTGTCGCGCGAGGGCGAAATCGCCATTGCAAAGCGCATCGAGGCTGGCCGCGAGACGATGATCGCGGGGCTTTGCGAGAGCCCGCTGACCTTCCAGGCAATTATCTTCTGGCGTGACGACCTCAACGAGGCGAAGATCCTGCTGCGCGAGATCATCGATCTCGAAGCCACCTATGCCGGCCCCGAGGCCAAGCAGGCGCCGGTCGTCGCGCGGCCGGACGAAGACGCAAAGCCCGCGCAGGAAGAAAAGCCGCGCGGTCGCGGCGGCTCCCGCGACGACGACGACATCACCAATGTCGGCGCCGATACGCGCGGCCTGGAAGAGGATGATGACGACGAGGACGAGGCCAACCTGTCGCTGGCCGCGATGGAAGCTGAACTTCGTCCGCAGGTGATGGAGACGCTCGACGTCATCGCCGATACCTATAAAAAGCTGCGCAAACTGCAGGACCAGCAGGTCGAGAACCGCCTGGCGGCTTCCGGAACCTTGTCGCCGAGCCAGGAGCGCCGCTACAAGGAACTGAAGGACTCGCTGATCAAGGCGGTTAAGTCGTTGTCGCTTAACCAGGCGCGTATCGAGGCGCTGGTGGAGCAGCTCTACGACATCAACAAGCGCCTTGTTCAGAACGAGGGCAAGCTGTTGCGCCTGGCTGAGAGCTACGGCGTCAAGCGCGACGATTTCCTGCAGCACTATCAAGGCTCAGAACTCGACCCGAACTGGATCAAGTCGATCTCCAACCTTTCCGCCAAGGGCTGGAAGGAGTTCACCAAGAACGAGAAGGAGACGATCAAGTCGATCCGCTCCGAGATCCAGAGCCTGGCCACCGAAACCGCGATCTCGATTCTCGAGTTCCGCAAGATCGTGAACCAGGTGCAGAAGGGCGAGCGTGAAGCAGCCATCGCCAAGAAGGAAATGGTCGAGGCCAATTTGCGCCTCGTGATCTCCATCGCGAAGAAGTACACGAACCGCGGCCTGCAATTCCTTGATCTGATTCAGGAAGGCAACATCGGCCTGATGAAGGCGGTGGACAAGTTCGAGTATCGTCGCGGCTACAAGTTCTCGACCTATGCCACATGGTGGATCAGGCAGGCGATCACCCGTTCGATCGCCGACCAGGCGCGCACGATCCGCATTCCGGTCCACATGATCGAGACGATCAACAAGATTGTCCGCACGTCGCGCCAGATGCTGCACGAGATCGGCCGCGAGCCGACCCCGGAGGAACTGGCAGAGAAGCTTGCCATGCCGCTGGAGAAGGTGCGCAAGGTGCTGAAGATCGCCAAGGAGCCGATCTCGCTCGAAACGCCTGTCGGCGACGAGGAAGACAGCCACCTCGGCGATTTCATCGAGGACAAGGGCGCGATCCTGCCGATCGACGCGGCGATCCAGGCGAACTTGCGCGAGACGACGACCCGCGTGCTCGCCTCGCTCACGCCGCGCGAAGAGCGCGTGCTGCGCATGCGTTTTGGCATCGGCATGAACACCGATCACACGCTTGAGGAAGTCGGTCAGCAGTTCTCGGTTACCCGCGAACGCATTCGCCAGATCGAGGCGAAGGCGCTTCGCAAGCTCAAGCATCCGAGCCGCAGCCGGAAGCTTCGAAGCTTCCTGGACAGCTAGCATTGGAAAGCCCGGGCAACGTCCCGGGCTTTTTGCTTCCATGATATTGAAAGCGTGTCGGGCCAGATTGCCACTGGTCGGCCATCGCCTGTTTGCGACATTTGCGAAAAAATGCGACGCGCTGGGGTTTATTCTCCGGTCGCGCGGACCTATGCTGCGCTGCATCCAACAAAGACGGAGTTTCGCTTCGCGCCGTGGCGCGCGAATACCCTGCCAATACAAGAACAGGACGTCGCACAGAATGCAGAGCGCACCTAAGACGACTACCACCCCGGCTTTCGACGACACCGGAAAGCTCAGCCTCGACCATATCAATAACAGGGCGGATCCGAGGGAGTATTTCTCTGTCCTGTCGAAGCTTGACTATCGCGTTCCCGAACTTGCAAAGCCGTTTTTCAGGCGTCTGATCGAAGTGAAACGCGACGAAAAGGGCGAGAGTGCCACGAAGGTGGTCGATGTGGGCTGTTCCTACGGCGTGAATGCCGCCCTGCTCAAGCACGACATGTCCATGGACGACCTCATCCAGCTCTATTGCAATGACGCGCCCGACAGCCGCGATGTCATGCTTCGGCGTGATCGCGCGCTTTTTTCGGAGGCGGCCGACGACGACCTGTCCGTCGTGGGACTCGATATCGCGCAGAAGGCGGTCGCCTATGCCGTTGACGTGGGCATTCTGGATGCGGGCGTGGCCACCGATCTCGAGCGCAACGAACTTTCTCAGTCTGATCGCGCTGCCGTGGACGAACCGGACATGATCATTTCGACAGGCTGTGTTGGCTACGTCACGCGCACCTCACTCGAACCGCTTGTCGAGGCCGGGCAGGACAACGGCGTATGGATGGCGAATTTTGTGTTGCGCATGTTCGATTACGATCCAGTGGAGGAGATGATGGGCTCGCGTGGCTACGTCACCGAAAAGCTGGAAGGGGCGTATTTTCCGCAGCGGCGCTTCGTTTCAAGCAACGAGCATGAGAATGTGATGGAAAATCTGCACCGGCGCGGCCTCGAACCGAAGCCTGCCGAACGGGAGGGCTGGTATCTCGCCGAACTGCATGTCTCGCGTCCTGCGGCCGTCGCGGCACAGCCGCTTGAGGCAATCTTCTCCCCGTGAGAAGGTCGCAGCATGCATGCAGCTCCGCGCCGCTCCTGATGCCAGATGACAAGGGCGGGTGTCATGGTCCTCCGGCAATCCCCAGACGGTAGCCCGCTGCGCGAAAGCCGGCTGCCGGCGCTGACGGTCTGGTACAACACACTATGTCCGGTTTGCGACGCGGGAATAACCCGCCAGAAACGCAGACTGGTGGAGGCGGTCAAGTGTGGGCGCATCCAGTTTCGCGACATTAATGCCGAGCCGCATGTACTCACCGCCTACAACATATCGCTGGAGGACATCAGGCGCAGGCTCCATGCGACCGATGCGGAAGGGCGTCTTCTGGTTGGGGCCGACGTTGCGATTGCCATATGGCGCGCGACGCCGGGTGAGGGATGGTTGGCAAAGCTTTTGGGAAATCGCCTGATGCTGCCCGTCACGCGGTTCGCCTATGATCAATTTGCCGATCTGCTCTACGCATGGAACAGGCGCAGCGGCAGATGGTAGAAAAGCGGTGGTTGTCCGCCGCCTGACCTATCCAGGTGCTCTCCAGTCAGCACGGACCATAGCGATCTGGGGCGACGGGAGACGTCGACGTTCCATGCGTCATGATGACGACTTGAATCGAGTGCCTGGATACAATCGAGAGTATGTCATGCACCAGAAAATCCTGACGCTTCACACGAGGGGGCAGGGCCTCTACGAGTTCACGGTCGATGCGGCCGCATTCATCGGCGAGACCGGAATCGACATTGGCCTGATGACGGTCTTTCTCCGGCATACTTCATGCTCCCTGGTCATCCAGGAGAACGCCGATCCGGACGTACGTCGCGATCTGGAGGCGTTCCTCCGGCGCCTGGTGCCGCCGGCGGACCATCCCACGATGGACTATCTGGTTCATCGCTACGAAGGGCGGGACGACATGCCGGCTCACATCAAGGCCGCGTTGCTGCCCACCAGTCTTTCCATCCCCGTCACCAATGGCAGGCTGGCACTCGGCACCTGGCAGGGGATTTACCTGTTCGAACATCGCGACGCGCCGCATCGCAGGGAAATCATGTGCCACGTGAACTGACGGTCCAAGGGTCGACGTGGAGCCTGCGAGGCACTACCTTTGCCCGACAATCAGGGACGGGAGCGTCATGTCTTTTTTAAAGCGACTTTTCGGTGGCGGTTCGGGCGAAGCCGGGTCCGAGCCCAAGGCGGCGAAGCAGGTCGAGCACAAGGGCTTCACCATTGTCGCCACGCCCTACAAGAATGACGGGCAGTACCAGACCTGCGGCGTGATCACCAAGGAGATCGATGGCGTCGTCAAAGAACACAAGTTCATAAGAGCCGACCGGTTTGCCGGCCTGGACGATGCCGTCGACGTGTCGATCCGCAAGGGCCAGCAAATGGTGGACGAGCAGGGCGAACGCATGTTCGGTTGATGCAGTCGACCAGTCATGGTGCCGGCTGAATCAAAGTCTTAGCATGCGAGTTCATCCGTCTGATCGGGAAGCGATTATCCGACAGGTGCGAGGCCGTCGACAATGGCATGGATCGCCGTCAGGTAGTCGTCAGTGGACGCGCCGGCCTCAATAGCAAGAGCCGCCCTGTCGAAGGCGGCCCCGAGAAGTTCCGCCAGTGCCTCGACCGGCAGACGCCTGATCAGTCCGGCATCCATCATCGCCGCCAGGCCTTCCTGCAGCGTTCGGTTGCCGTGGCGCAGGTCCATCTCGTCGAGCGACGCGCGGCCAAGCACGGCGGGTCCGTCGAGGAGCAGCAGGCGGGTGCGGCCGGGCACGCGCATGGCATTGAAATAGGCGCTGGAGCCCGCGAGAAGGGCGATGCGGGGATTGTCGTCGAAGCGGTCGGCGGCATGTTCGATCTCGTCCGCCACTGCCTTGGCCTCCAGTTCGATAACGGCCCGGAACAGCGCCTGCTTGTCGGCGAAGTGGTGATAGAGCGCGCCGCGCGTTACGCCAGCCGCCGCAACGATCTCCGGCGTACTCGTCTCCGCGTAGGATTTTTCCGTGAAAAGGCGGCGCGCCGCTGTGATGAGATCGCTGCGGGTCGCGTCGGTACGATCCTTGTTGGAACGGCGTGGCCTGGGTTCTTGCATACGTGCAGCCTGTATGTTAATTGATTGATACATGCAGACTGTATGTTAATGAGAAGGGAAAGAAAAGCCATGAAGACAACAAGCTACTACCCTGTCCTGATGGTAGACGACGTCGTATCGACCACCGCCTTCTACATGGAGCATTTCGGTTTTCGACCGCTCTTTGAGAGCAATTGGTACGTGCACCTGCAGTCCGACAGCAATGACACGGTGAACCTCGCGATCCTGCAGGGTGATCATGAGACTATCCCGCCGGAGGGAAGGGGAAGAGCGAATGGCCTCCTGATCAACTTCGAGGTGGAGGACCCGGATTCGGTTTACGAACGCCTGCAGGCGGCGGGCCTGCCGATCTTGCGCACTCTGCGCGATGAACCCTTCGGCCAGCGCCACTTCATCACGAGCGACCCCAACGGTGTTTTGATCGATGTGATCAAGCCGATCCCTCCCAGCGCCGAATTTCTAGCGCAGTTCGCCCCTGAAGCGGTCGGGAAGTAGGCGCAAAAATCGGGTAATGCTCAAGGGGTTGGGGAGGCCCGCTCCGCGAGGGACTTCAGGTTGGCAAGCCCCTTTTCGAACTCTGGGCCGATGCGGCTGTCATAAAGCAACCCGGCCCACCGATCCGGCACGCCGGCCAATGGAGTGGTGTACGTCCATGTGACCCGGGTGCCAGTGGCGATCGGTTCCAGTACGAATTCGGTGAGGGCGCGTTCCCGGCCGGCAACCGTACGGAACTCTACGCGTTGCGGCGGCTGGTAGTCGACGATCGTCGTCACGCCGCTGCCGATCTCCAGATTGTCCGAGGCCCATGCGAGCTTCTGCCCGAGGCCGCTTTCGGTACCCTGGTAGGAATAGCGGACTTCGGGATCGAGGTCGGCCATCGCCCAGATTTCATTGAAGCGGCGCAGGTCGCCCACGATGGCGAAGACCGCCTCAGGCGGCGCTGCAACCTCGGCCGAGCGGCTGACAACGGCCTGCGCCGGCAACAGGAACGAGCCGCCGACGAGAAGGATCGCGACGGCTGACAGTCCGTAGAGTATGCGCCTCAATGTCAGTATGCCCGGCTCCCCCTGCCTTGACTGACCCGATACTCCAAAATGCACGCCTGACCTTGCGTAAGGCTAACCCGCGAAGGCTACATCTTGTCGATGACCGAAGATATCCCTTCGGTCGGGGTGCCGTCGCCGGCGGCCGCGACCATGATCGCCGGCACGATCGCCTCGGCCTGGTCGATCACAAGTGGCTGAACGAGGTGGCCGGTATGGATAAATCCCGCCGCTCGCATGTGATCCAGAAGCGCGATCATGGGGTTCCAGAAGCCGCCGATGTTGCCGAAGACCATGGGCTTGCGGTGATGGCCGAGCTGCGCCCAGGTCATGACCTCAATGATCTCCTCGACCGTGCCGATGCCGCCCGGCAGCGCCACAAAGGCGTCCGATTTCTCGAACATAGCGTGTTTGCGCTGGTGCATGTTGTCGGTGACGATGAGGTTGTCTAGGCGTTGCAGAGCGGTCTGGGTTGCTTCCTTGTTCATCAGGAAGCGCGGGATGATGCCGGTTACCTTGCCCCCCGCGCGCATGGCGCCATCGGCAACCGCGCCCATGATGCCCTTGCCGCCGCCGCCGTAGATGAGTTCGAGCCCGGCCTGAGCAATATTGCGGCCGAGCGTATGGCCCGCCTTCATGTAGATATCGTCGTTGCCGAGCGAGGAGCCGCAATACACGCAGATGGATCGAATCGTGTTCATGCGGTTGATTGGTTGAATTTGGCGGGGCGAGGTCAAGCCCCGGCCAGCGTATTTCTTGTCGCTCGGGGCAAAACGG
This sequence comes from Rhizobiaceae bacterium, assembly GCA_019635775.1. Classification (GTDB taxonomy): domain Bacteria; phylum Pseudomonadota; class Alphaproteobacteria; order Rhizobiales; family Rhizobiaceae; genus Mesorhizobium_K. The sequence goes on from JAHBYU010000002.1 coordinate 292,380, forward strand.
GCTAGGACCATTGGGGAACAGGGCGAAGCAGAATGGCAGTTACGGCGAAGAAATCATTGTTGTTTCTGGCGGGTGGCGTGGCCGCCGCCGCGCTCGTCGCCTATGCGTCGGGCGTGATGGATCCGCTGTTCAGGCGTGGGCCGCAGGTTGCCGACGCGCCGCCGCCGCAGGAACAGCCTGAACAGCCCGGCCAGCCTGCAGACCAGAAGGACGCGCGCCTTCCCGATGGGGCGGACGCCCCCGACGAAGCTGCCACGACGCCGCAAGCTCCCCAGACCACCGAACCGGCAGCGCAGGCCGATGCGCAGCCCGCCGCGCCGGAGCCTGAGGTCATTCCTCCGGGCTTCGACGTCGTGAGGCTGGAAAGCAACGGCTCGATCGTGATCGCAGGCAAGGCGGCCGCGAACGCCAAGGTCGACCTGCTGATCGGATCGAACGTGATCGGCAGCGCGATGGCCGGCCCAGAGGGCGATTTCGCGGTAGTGCTTGACGAGCCGCTGAAGCCGGGCGACTACCAGATCGTGCTGCGCTCGACGACGCCCGATAACGTCGTCGCCATGTCGGTCGAGACAGCGGTGGTTTCGGTCCCCGAGACGCCGGACGGACAGGTGCTGGCGCTGGTCGAGGAGCCGGGCAAGCCGGCCCAGATGATCACGCTGCCCAAGCCCGAAACGCCGCCCGCGACGGCCAAGCCGCCGGAAGCGCCTGCCGAGAATGCACCCGCGTCTGCATCCGGGCCTGAAGCGCCGGCTGCGCCTGCGGCAGAGGTTCCGGCAGGCGAGACAGCCGCAGGCGAGGCCCCGGCCGCAGCCCCTGCGCAGCCTGCTGGCGAACAGCAGGCCGCGTTGCCTGCCGAACCGCCTCCGGCGCCCGCCGCCCCGGCAACGCCGCCGCCGGCCGGCCCGACGGTGCGCGTCGAGGCCGTCGAGATCGATGGCCGCAAGATCTTCGTCGCCGGCGTTGCCGACCCGGGCCGCACGGTTCGCGGCTACGCCAACGAAATCCTGCTCGGCGACGCTACGGCATCGCCGGACGGACGGTTCCTGATCGAGGCCGACCGCGACCTGCCGGTCGGCGACTACATCATCCGCATCGACGCGCTGGAGGCCGATGGAGTCAAGGTTGCCGCGCGCGCTGCCGTGCCGTTCGAGCGCGAGCCAGGCGAGACGATCGCGGCTGTCGCCGCGCCGGAGCCACCGCCGGTTGCGGCGGCACCGCCTGCGGTGGAAGCGCCGCCCGCCGAACCCCCGGCCGCCGAACCCCCGACCGCCGCCGAGCCCCCGGCTGCGCCCGCCACCGCGCAAGGTGAAAGCAGCCAGCCTTCCGGCGAGCAGCCTGCGGTTGCCGACCAGAAGCCCGCTGCAACGCCGGAACAGCCGGCCCAGCCAAAGGTTGCCGAGCCACCCGTTGCTGCCGAGGCGCTGCCCGCCGAAACGCAACCGGCCGCGCCGGCGTCTGAGGCTCCGGCCGACGTTGCCGAGGCTTCGCCTGCGCCTGCGACCGAAACGCCGGCAGCCGCATCGGATCAGGGTAGCGACCAGCAGGCCGCAGCGCCTGCAGATTCCGGGCAGGAGCCGCCGCAGGCCATCGCTCCTGCGGCTGAACAGCACGCAAGCGGACAGAGCGCAGCCAGCCGGACTGACGCTGCCGGCCAGAATGAGCAGGTACAAGGCGGCGTTGCCGAGAGCGACGTTGCCGAGAGTGACGGAGCCGCGAGTGATGGGGCCGACGCCGCTGCCGGAGAAACGTCGATCGATCAGGCGGTGTCGGAAGCGCCCGCATCGCCTCCGGTGGCGGATCAGCCCCCCGTGGCATCTGCCAGCGAGCAACCTGTGCCGGCTGCCCCGGCCCCTGTTGCGTCGGGGACGCAATCGCCGGAAACCGAAGCGCCTGGGGACGCAGCGCCTTCGGCGGCTGAGCCGCCCGCAACGGCGGAAGCGCCTGCCGCGACCACGGAACCTGCTTCCGAGCCGGCAGCGCCTCCGGCCGTGGCAGAGGCCCCCGCGCCAACGGAAGCGCCAGCCGGACAGCCTGCTGCACCGCAGCCCGAACAGCCGGCCGCGACGCCGCCGACGGCATCGGATACCGATGTCGCCGCAGCGCCCGAAACGGGCAATACGGACCTGCCGTCGCCGCCCTCAGCCGATGGCGTGACGGAGGTGCTTGCCCCGAAGCTGCAATCGGTGGACAGCGCGGTGATCATCAGGCGCGGCGACACGCTGTGGCGCATCTCGCGGCGCGTCTACGGGCGTGGCATCCGCTACTCGACCATCTATCTCGCCAATGAGAGCCAGATCGAGGACCCGGACCGCATCTGGCCCGGACAGGTGTTCAAGGTCCCGGAGAAGTCCAACGACGGCGAGGCCGACGCCGACTATTCGGTGCTCGGCGACCGGCTGACGACGGTGCCTGCGGAAGGCGAGGGAGCGGAGGACCAGCAGCAGTAGCTCCGCTACGTACGCGAAGCGCCTGTCGGGTCGGTGCGGCGGGTTGCGTACCGGTCTTCCGTTTTCCTCAAGGAGGGGTGGGACAACGACGGATGACGACTATTTCCTGAGGAGATCCCCATAGGACACGTGGCGGTAGAAAGGAATGTTGCTTGTCCCGCCCGTGGCAGGCCCAAGTTTCGGTTCCGGATATTCGCCAAGCCAAGGGAGTAGCTTTTTGATGTTCCTCTCCGTCACTTTCTCGTCCGTGATCTCCAGCGTGATACGCCTGAGTGAAACGCCGGGGCCGAAGGTGGCGGCGAGGTTGTCGGGATCGACGCGTTGCACGGTCGTGGGGTCGTCGATGTCGGTGAAAGTGACGAGCAGCGGGTATTGATCGCGTGGCACCTCGCGTGTCCCGCGAAGTGTTTCAAACCGGCTCGCGACTTCGACCGGGGCTTCGCCGGGGAAGAAAACGCTGAAGGGGCTGGGCAAGTCTTTCAGCAACACGAAGAGATACCGGCCTGGCGTCACCTCAACCACCGCTGCTTCACCGGACACGTTAGAACTAGCGCCTCTCGCCTCGGGCGGCGCGAAGCTGCTGTCATTGTCGACGAGGGTGCGGCGAATGACGCTCGAACCGGTTACCACGCCGTCGGGCGTCTGGACTTCGGCCATGATCTTCTCGTTCCAAGACCATTGCTCGCCGCACCCCGCCAGCGACAGGCAGCCGCCCAGCATCCCGCCAAGCACCGCCCGCCGAGTGACCGGCCGCGCCGCTTGCTGAATGATTTCCGCCAGAGTTTCCATGCCCCACCATGGCGCGAAACGGTCGCGCGTGGGTTGATCTTCGCATGACAGGGTAAATCCTGCGTTGCTGTCATCATCTTGCGCAGCGACACGCTGTGGCGCATCTCGCGGCGCGTCTATGGGCGTGGCATCCGCTATTCGACCATCTATCTCGCCAACGAGAGCCAGATCGAGGACGCCGACCGCATCTGGCCGGGGCAGGTCTTCAAGGTCCCGGAGAAGTCCAACGATGGCAAGGCCGACGCCGACTACACGACGCTCGGCAACCGGCTGACGACGGTGCCTGCGGAAGGCGAGGGGACGGAGGAGGCGGCGCAGCCATAGCCGAGCACTTGATGCACGTCACTATGCTGTCCTGAGAGGAACGACAGGGCTCAAGGAGTCTCACCGACCGCTTCAATTGCGATGGTTGGCTTTTGGTTGATCTACTGCCGGACGAAGTCACCGTGACGACGCAGCGCGGCGAAGGAAAAGTCCTTAGAATCTATCTTAGGCATGAGCGGTGGTTCCGGGTAGTCGCTGAGCCAAGGGAGCAGCGTTTTGACTGGCCCGTTCATGACCTTCTCATCCGTGATCTCCAGCGTGATCTGCCTTAGCGACACGCCGGGACCAAAGGTAGCGGCGAGGTTGTCCGGATCGACGCGTTGCACGGTTGTCGGGTCGTTGATGTCGGTGAAGGTGACGAGCAACGGATATTGATCGCGTGGCACACGGCGAACGTCGAACAACGTTTCAAGCTCAGTGGCCTGTCGCTCCCTGTCGTGATCGCCAACTGGGAAGAAGGTGTAGTACGGAATTTGCTCGGTTCCCCCGTCGAGCAGGGCGAACAGATATTGGCCGGGCGCAACTTCTACAAAGGATGCTTCGCCGGCCGCTACATGACCGCTCATGCCGCCCGCTCCCGCGCCGGGCGCCCATTTCGGCGAGCTGCCGACCTTGATGGTGACGACGCTCCCGCCTGACACCACCCCCTGCGGTGTGTCCACTTCAAGGATCAGGCGCTGGTTCCACTGCCAGTGCTTGAAGCCGAGAAAGTAGCATCCCGCCAGCGCCATGCAACCGCCCAGCATCCCGCCAAGCACCGCCCGCCGAGTGACCGGCCGCGCCGCTTGCTGAATGATTTCCGCCAGAGTTTCCATGCCCCACCATGACGCGAAACGGTCGCGCGTGGGTTGATCTTCGCACGACAGGGTAAATCCTGGGTTGCCGTCGCGTTTGCTGACGGGAGCAAGCAATCGTGGCGTTTGCGCAAGGGAATGCGAATTGCAACTTTCTGTCTGGAACGCCTTTCGCCGATCCGCGTTCCTGGTCGCTGCCTCGCGCGGCAATCCACAAAAGACCCCAGAACAAAATGGATCACGCAATGCTCGATACGTCCTTCGTTTCCCCCGTCGTCGTGCTCGCCGGAATGGGTTTCCCGCTCCAGATCCGGGGCGTGATGGACATCTTGCGTTATCTTGACGAGCAGCCTTCGGTGCTCAGGGACGAGGCGTTCCACGCCACCTATGACGTGTGCCGCGATGCCCTCGGGAACAAGGCGTCGGTGTCGGAAGCGCGCGACCTTTTCTGCGCGCTGGCAAGGCGGCGCGGCGTTCTGGTTCAGGAAATCTGGAGCGGACTGGACAAGGTTCCGGCGCTGGCGGCGGCCTGACTTCCGACAATCAAAACGCTTGCAAGGCGCTCGTTCATCGTTTATCGCCGATGAACGATGAATCTTCCGTTGAACGAAAGCGCCGGCGGGCCGGAAAGCGCTCCTGAAATCGGGGCGGACCGTCTTGCGACGCGGTTTGCCGCGCTGTCCCACCCGGCGCGCATCGAGATATTGCGCCATCTCGCCTCGCACGACTGCTGCTGTTGCGGCGACGTGGTGAAGAAGCTCGATCTCGCCCAATCGACCGTCTCACAGCACCTGAAGGTTCTGGTCGAGGCCGGGCTCGTCACATTCGAACCGGATCGACAGCGCTCGCGATACCGCGTCGACCGAAAAGCACTGGCGGGGCTGACCATGTCTGTCTCCACGCTGGTGGACACCTGCTGCCGCTAGCGGCGTAACAACAAGGCAAGCACTCTTGGCTACCCAACCCGTATCCGGCGATTCCGGCTCGACCCTACGCGCATTGCAGAGCCTGTGGCCCTACATGTGGCCGTCCGACCGGCCCGACCTGAAGATGCGCGTCGTGTGGGCCACCGTTTTCCTCGTGGTCGCCAAGCTTATCCTCATGCTTGTGCCCTACTTCTTCAAATGGGCGACAGAGGCGCTGACCGGCGAACTGAAGCCGGTGGACTGGGCGCCGGCCATTCTCGTGACGCCGGTGGCGCTGGTGCTGGCCTACAATGTCGTGCGGGTGGTGCAGCTTGCCTTCAACCAGCTGCGCGACGCGCTGTTCGCCCGTGTCGGCCAGCACGCCGTTCGCCAGCTTGCGCACCGCACCTTCGTCCACATGCACGAGCTTTCGCTGCGCTTTCATCTGGAGCGGCGCACCGGCGGCCTGTCGCGAATCATCGAGCGCGGCGTGAAGGGCATCGAGACGATCGTGCGCTTCACCATCCTCAACTCCGCGCCGACCATCCTCGAATTCCTGCTGACGGCGATCATCTTCTGGGTGGTCTATGGCTGGATCTATGTCGCGATCATCGCGGTGACGGTGTGGCTCTACACATGGTTCACGATCCGCGCGAGCGACTGGCGCATCAACATTCGCCGCGAGATGAACGACAGCGACACGGACGCCAACACCAAGGCGATCGACTCGCTCCTCAACTACGAGACGGTGAAGTATTTCAGCAACGAGAAGATGGAAGCCGAGCGCTTCGACCGCTCGATGGCGCGCTACGAGGACGCGGCTACCCGCACCTGGACATCGCTCGGCTGGCTGAACTTCGGGCAGGGCATCATCTTCGGCCTTGGCATGATGGCGGTGATGGCGCTGTCTGCCTGGGAGGTGGTGCGCGGCACGCATACGCTGGGCGATTTCGTCTTCGTCAACGCAATGCTGATGCAGCTTTCCATTCCGCTCAACTTCATCGGCTTCATCTATCGCGAGATCAGGCAGGCGATCACCGACATCGAGCAGATGTTCGACCTTCTGGCCGTGCCGAAGGAGGTGGTGGACCGCCCCGGCGCGAAGCCGCTCGAGGTGAAGGCAGGCAGAGTCGAGTTCCGCGACGTGCAGTTCTCCTACGACCCCGACCGGCAAATCCTGAAAGGCGTTTCGTTCGACGTGCCAGCCGGCAAGACGGTGGCAATCGTCGGGCCATCGGGCGCAGGCAAGTCGACCATCTCGCGCCTGCTGTTCCGCTTCTACGACGTGCAGCAGGGCAAGATCCTGATCGACGGGCAGGACATCGACGCGGTGACCCAGGACAGCCTGCGTGCGGCGGTTGGCATGGTGCCGCAGGACACTGTGCTGTTCAACGACACTATTCGCTACAACATCCGCTATGGCCGCATCGGCGCGACGCCGGAAGAGGTCGAGCGCGCGGCGGAACTGGCGCAGATCAGCGATTTCATCAAGCGGCTGCCGGCCGGCTACGACACGATGGTGGGGGAACGCGGCCTGAAGCTTTCGGGTGGCGAGAAGCAGCGCGTGGCGATCGCCCGCACCATCCTGAAAGCGCCGCCGATCCTCATCCTCGACGAGGCGACATCGGCGCTGGATTCGCACACCGAGCAGGAGATACAGGCGGCTCTCGATCTGGTCAGCCGCGACCGCACGACCATCGTGATCGCGCATCGGCTCTCGACGGTCGTCTCCGCCGACGAGATCATCGTGCTGAAGGACGGCCGCATCGTCGAGCGCGGCCATCATGCCGACCTGCTGGCCGCGCGAGGCCTCTACGCCTCCATGTGGGACCGCCAGCGCGAGGCGACCGAGGCGGAGGAAAAGCTGCGCATCGCCCGCGAGAGAGACGCGGAAGGCGTTATCGTGCGCCGTCGCACGGCCGAGGTCGCGCGCCCGGTGGACGCGGAATAGAGGCCGGACCTTGCCCGCAACCCCGGGCTGTAGCATTTTCCGCCCGGGGCAACGGAAAGGAGAAACGGCATGCTCTATGCGATCCTGGCTTATCACGCCGCCGGCGTCGTCGAATCGTGGACGCCGCAGGAGGATGCGGCGCTGATGAAGGATCTTCTTGCGCGTCACGACGAACTGGTCGCTGACGGCCGCATGGGGCCTGCCGCACGGCTCGATGGCACCGAGGGGGCGGTGACAATCAGGGGAGCGGGCGAGGGCGTGGTGACGGACGGGCCATTTGCAGAAACGAAGGAACAACTGCTCGGCTTCTACGTCGTCAATTGCCCGACGCGCGACGAGGCACTGGACGTCGCACGCGACCTGCGGCGGGCAAATCCGACCGCCGTGTATGAAATCCGGCCCGTTAAGCTCTATATACCGGGAGCGGACCTGCCGCCCGGATAGCGCGAGCCGGGCAAAGGGCTGTTGCGTAAACCTTTGTTGCGTTGCGGCAGGGGAGCGTTTCGGCTAATCAGGCCGCCACCGTAAACGGAGCGTGCCGCGGCACGAGATTTTTCCACGATGAGTCTTGTCGACACCGTCAGGAATGCATTCGTGCCAGTCCACAAGGAGGGCTGGCCGTTCATTGGCGCCTTCGCGGTGGTCACGCTGCTGTTCGGCCTGTTCTCGACCAACCTGTTCTGGATCGGCCTGATCCTGACGGCCTGGTGCGCCTATTTCTTCCGCGACCCCGTGCGGGTGACGCCGACCGACGACCGGCTCGTGATCAGCCCGGCCGATGGCGTGGTGTCGGCGGTCGGCCCGGCGGTTCCGCCGCGCGAGCTTGGCCTCGGAACGGGCGAGATGACCCGTATCTCGGTCTTCATGAACGTGTTCTCCTGCCATGTTAACCGCGCCCCGGTGCGCGGAAAGATCACCCGCATCGAATACCGGCCGGGCAAGTTCCTGAACGCCGAACTCGACAAGGCGAGCCACGAGAACGAGCGCAACGGGCTTGTCATCGAAAGCCCCAACGGGACGGTTGCCGCCGTGCAGGTGGCGGGGCTGGTTGCCCGGCGCATCGTCTGCTGGGCCGAACAGAGCGGCAACATCGCGGTTGGCGAGCGTTTCGGGCTTATCCGCTTCGGTTCGCGCGTGGACGTGTTCCTGCCGCGCGAGGCGACGCCGCGCGTCTCCGTGGGCCAGACCTCGGTTGCCGGCGAGACGGTGATCGCCGAATTCGGCGGCTCGCCCGCCACGCCGCTCGTCCGGATCGACTGAGCGGATGAAGCAGTTCCCTCCCCACGGCAGGGGCGGCCCGCGCATCCGCGAAATTCCGCTGCGCATGGTTCTGCCGAACCTCGTCACTGTGCTGTCGATCTGCGTGGGGCTTTCGGGCATTCGCTTCGCCTTCGAGGGACGCTTCGAAACGGCGGTCGTGATGGTGCTTTTCGCCGCCTTCCTCGACGGCATAGACGGCCGGCTGGCGCGCCTGATGAAGGCAACATCGCGCTTCGGCGCGCAGATGGATTCGCTGGCCGATATCGTCAATTTCGGTGTCGCGCCGGCGCTGGTTCTCTATGCCTACCTGCTCGACCGGGCGGGCTCCTTCGGCTGGATCGCCGCGCTGCTGTTCGCCATCGCCTGCGGCCTGCGGCTCGCGCGCTTCAACGTGCTGGACGAGGATGTCGAACGGCCCGCCTGGCAGAGCGAGTATTTCGTCGGCGTGCCCGCACCGGCAGGCGCGGTGCTGGTGCTGCTGCCGGTGTATCTGGCTTTCATAGGCGTCTACGAGCCGGAAAGGATTTCCGCCTTTGTCGGCAGCGGGTTCGCCGTGATTGCCGCATTCCTGATGGTCAGCCGCATACCGGTCTATTCAGGCAAGAAGCTGAAGGTGCGGCGCGACCTTGCGCTGCCGCTGATCCTCGCTGTCGCGCTCTTCATCCTGCTGCTGTTCAGCTATCCGTGGCATACGCTGTCTGTCGGCGTGGTCGGCTACCTGGTATTCCTGCCGTTCTCGGTGCTTGCCTATGCGAAGCGCGCGCAGTCGGAGGAGGCGGTGGTTGTCGCCGAAGCAGGCGAGCCGCCGCCCGCGGAACCGGGTCAGGAATTGTAAAGGCTAGGCTGCCATCCCCAGCCCGAGGCTTTCCATGGCGATGCGGCGCACCGACACATAGTCGGTCTTTCCCGAGCCGAGCAGCGGGATTTCCGGAACGCGCACGACGCCGGCCGGCAACATGATTTCAGCCGCTCCGCTTTCCTTGCCGCAACGGCGCAGCGCATCCGCATCGATGTCGTCGGCCGTGGTGACAAGGACGATGCGTTCGCCGCGCTTCTTGTCGGGCACGGAGACGGCCGCGTGGTTGTCCTCGGGCCACAGCGCCTTGACCATCATCTCCACCGCGCCAAGCGAGATCATCTCGCCCGCGATCTTGGCGAAGCGCTTGGCGCGTCCGCGTATGGTCACAAAGCCTTCCCGGTCGATCGCCACGATGTCGCCCGTCTCGAGCCATTCGCCGGCTACGGGTTGCAGTTCGCCCGGCCTGTCGGCCGTCATGTAACCCATCATGCGGTTGGGTCCGCTGATGACCAACTGCCCGCCATCCGCGATGCCCTCCACCGGTTCGAGACGCATGCGCATTGCAGGCAGCAGCCGGCCGACCGAGCCATCGCGGTTATGAGCGGCGCTGTTGACGGCGACCACCGGCGCGGCCTCCGTCAGGCCGTAGCCCTCCACGATCTCCGCGCCGAAGCGCTCACGCCATGTCTGCCGCGTTTCCTGACGAACGGCCTCCGCGCCGGCCACCACGAAGCGCAGGCTGGAAAAATCGCCGTCCTTGGCGGTCCTCGCATAGGAGGCCAGGAAAGTGTCGGTCCCGAACATGATCGTCGGCCGCCATTTGCGGGCGATCTCCGGGATGATCTTGTAGTGCAGCGGGGAGGGGTAGAGAAACAGGGGCACGCCGCTGATGAGCGGCAGGACAGTACCGCCCGTCAGGCCGAAGGAATGGAAGACCGGCAGGACGTTGAGTAGCCTGTCGGCCTGCGAAAACTGGATACGCGCCTCCACCTGCATGACATTGGCGATCAGGCTGCACGATGAAAGCACGACGGCCTTCGGCGTACCCTCGGAACCTGACGTGAAAAGGATTACGGCGGGCCGGTCCGATGCCTGCCGGACGATCGGAAAACGCCAGAGCAGGGCCGCAGAAACCTTTTCCAGGGCGCCGGTTGTCTCGCGCACATCCTCCAGCCAGACGATTTTCGCGCCGGCCTTTTCGATGGCATCGGCGATGTCGGCAAGACCGGCTTTCTCGACGAAGGCGCGCGAGGAGACGACAACGCGGATAGCAGCGGTCCTTACGGCGGACTCCGTATTCGCCGGACCCGCCGTGTAGTTCATCAGCGCCGCGACGCGACCACCCGAGGACAAGCCGAGCAGCGACAAAACCAGACCATTTGCGTTGGGGAGCAGGATGCCGACAGCCTCGCCGGGCTTCGTCATTGTTGCAAAACGCCGACCGAGTACCCGCGCTCCCGTCAGCAGTCTCCGATAGCTCAGGGCGCCGGTCACCACGTCTTCGACGATGGATTTCGATGGCCCAAACCGTAGTGCGGCGTCGCGCACGGCCGCGAACAGGCTTCGATCGAGGTTGGCGCCCGCGAATCTCGCTTCCGCGAGACGATCGAACAGCGCATTGGAGGAAGTGGTCACGGGGGCGCCGCCAGCCTTTGCCACAAGATCGGATATGGTCATCGGGGGCAGGGCGGTGATGGTGAGTTTGGGAAGGAGGCTTCGCGGGGCGTGCTCCTTCGGGGTCAAAGAGGAAGGCAAATGGCGTCCGTTGGCCACGAAGATCGGCACGATGCTGGCGTCGGCCTGGACCGCGATGCGGGCGACCGCGCGGATCAGCCGAAATGCCTTGCTGTCGGGTTCGACCTTGTCAGGCAGATAAACAGCCAGTCGTCCCTTACCCTTCAGCACCCGCACGAGACGCCGGCTGACAAAAACATGCTTGGCGTTGAACGTGATGGTGCGCGCCAGTTCGCGCCAGGGTTCAAGCCAGATTGATTTTGCGGACTGCTCGTCGAGTATGTGCAGCGTCTGCTCGGGCAAAAGGGACAGCATCAGTGCCGGATCGAGCCTCGACTGGTGCGAGACAACATAGATAACCGGCGCATTGGATTTGGCGGCGGCGGCGACCTGCGATTCCGAAATGCGATAGATCAGCTTGAGGGGCGCGTAGAGAAATGCCTGCCTGAAGCCGACGCCCAGCCGGAATGTAAGCGCCCAAGCGGCGGCGACCCAGAGCGCCAGCAGACAAAGCAGTATGATTCCTGACAGGATCACGCGTCCTCCTCGTTATCCCGGCCACGGCCCGCCCACCGCATCGGCGGAAAGTAGCGGAACGCGACGGAAGGTCAATTACCAGCGATTTCAGCCTGCGGAGCCGTCGTCAGACTCGCTGGAATCGTCGTCGTCGCTGTCGTCCGCATAGGGCGACGCGCTGGGGAAGCAATTGACAGACCATCCCGCGGGCGCCGTCTCCTTCTGATACTCCGCGATGGCGGATTTGCATTCCTCTCGCGTGTCGAAGAAGTCGGGCATTGTGACGAGGCCGCCCTGTGGGCCGGAAACGACAAGATACCAAACGACGGCAAGGGTGGGCGACATGGGTTTCCTCGTGGGGCTGTGCGGGCAGTCCGACGCAGCCAGTTGGTCGGGCTTGCCTCGAACGGAAACGTCCATCATATCACAGCCGCATTGTCGCGAAAGCTGCCCGCCTGCCTTGGGACGCCGTGCCGGTACGACAGGTCACGGAGGACGGGACATGAAGACGAACCTCACAACCATCGGCTTTGATGCCGACGACACGCTCTGGCAGAACGAGCAATTCTATCAGATCACGCAGTCGCGCTTCCTCGCCATGCTGAAGGACCATGCAGATCCGCAGGAGCTTCCCGACCGGCTGCTGGCGGTCATGATGCGCAACATAAAGACCTATGGGTTCGGCATCAAAAGCTTCACCCTTTCCATGGTCGAAACTGCGATCGAGGTAACTGACGGCAGAGCGCCCGCGTCGGTTATCGCCGAAATCCTGGCTGCCGGCCGCGAGATGGCGGAACACCCCGTCGAGACCTTGCCGCACGCCCGCGAAACGCTGGAGGCTCTGGCCGGAAAATACCGTCTCGTGCTGATTACCAAAGGCGACCTGTTCGACCAGGAGCGCAAGATCGCCCAATCGGGGCTCGGCGAACTGTTTCAGGCCGTGGAGATCGTCAGGGACAAGAACCGCGCGACCTATGAGCGGATATTCACCCGTCACGGCGACGGGCCGGCCAACAGCATGATGATCGGCAATTCGCTGAAATCCGATGTGCTTCCGGCCATCGCGGCGGGAAGCTGGGGGGTCTATGTCCCGCACGACCTGACATGGGCGTACGAACATGCAGAAGCGCCTGACGGCGAGCCGCGCTTCCGAGAGGTGGCCGACCTTGGAAAGATCGTTCCGCTGATTGACGAAATCGAGGGCGGGTGAGGCTGCCGCCCGCCTATTCGGGAAGGCGGTAGGACAGGAAGCGCTGGGTCTTTGCCTGGTAGATCTTGCCGGTTTCCGTCAGCTTAGGATCGACAAGCGGCATGATGTGCGCCGCCGTCTCGGACGGGTGGGGCACGGTTTCAGGGTTCTCGCCAGGCATGGCCTGCGCCCGCATGGCGGTGCGTGTGCGACCCGGATCGAAGGCGTTGACGCGAAGTGGCATGTTGACCGTTTCCTCCGCCCACGAACGCATCAGAGCCTCCGCCGCCGCCTTTGACGCGGCGTAGGGCGCCCAGAAGGCGCGCGGCGCGTTGGCAAGGCTCGACGTCACAATGGCGGCGCGTCCGGCATCGGACAGGCGCAGCAGCGGATCGACCGAGCGGATCAACCGCCATGTGCTCGTCACGTTGACGGTCATGACCTTCTCGAAGGTCTTCGCCTCGACATGGCCGATCGGCGATATCACCCCGAGGACCGCGGCGTTAATCACCAGCATGTCGAGCTTGCCCCAGCGGTCGTTGATCGCGCCCCCCAGCCGGTCGAGCCCGGCCATGTCGGTGATGTCGAGCGGAACGAGCGTGGCCTCGCCCTTGCCGCTCTTGCGGCGCTCGGACTTGATCTCGTCGTCCAGTTCCTCGAGACCGCCAACCGTGCGTGCAACGGCAATGACATGCGCGCCGGCAGACGCCAGCCGCCTAGCGACGAAATAGCCGATGCCGCGCGACGCGCCGGTGACAAGTGCGATGCGGCCGCTGAGGTCCGGGGTAGGCGTCATCTTTTCTTCCATTCTGGCCAAGCTGAAGTCCGCCCCAGATAGGACGAATTCGCCCGGCGGGAAACCCCGCTGGAAATTCTCCTGCGAGCGATGTCGGGACCGACACAGCCGGAACGTCCTCGAACAAATGCCATCAACAGGAGAAAACGATGGGCAAAACTGCGGCGATCCTGCTGGCGCGTTTGATCTTTGCGGGCCTCTTCATCATGGCGGCCGCGTTCAAATTCATGGGAATGGCGGATACGGCCAGCTATATTGCCGCAGCAGGCTTTCCATTTCCGCTTTTCCTGGCCTGGATTGCAGCATTCTTCGAAGTGGCGCTCGCCCTGGCCTTCCTGACCGGAGTCTGCTTTTCGGAGGCGGCGCTGCTCGCGGGAATATACGTGGTTTTCCTGGCCTTCGCGTTCCACGGACCTGCGCGCTGGGAAGGCAACCAGTCGGAATTCGGCTTCTTCGTCGACCACTTCACGTTCCTTGCCGGCCTTCTATATGCGGCCGTGCACGGACCCGGAACGAGGTTCGCGGTGGACAAGGGTTTCATCTGGCGGTGACATCGGGATGCGTTATCCCGATGCGGGGCAAAAGCTTGCTTGTCAGCCGGTGGCGAGGACCGAGAGGGTGCGGACATTATCCGAGCCCTCGTGGTCGAGAAGACGGGTCGGATACTCGTCGCTGAAGCATGCGTCGCAGTACTGTGGCTGCTCGTTGTTGCGGCTGGCCTCGCCCACGGCGCGATAAAGTCCATCCATTGAGAGGAAGCCCAGCGAATCGACCCGGATAAAATCCGCCATTTCATCCGTCGTCATGCGCGAGGCGAGCAGTTTCGACTTCTCCGGCGTATCGACGCCGTAGAAGCAGGGCGCTCGCGTCGGAGGCGAGGCGATGCGCATGTGGACCTCACGCGCGCCAGCGTCACGCACCAACTGGACGATTTTCTGGCTGGTGGTGCCGCGCACGATGGAGTCGTCCACCAGTACCACGCGCTTGCCTTCGAGCACCCTGCGGTTGGCGTTGTGCTTGAGCTTGACCCCCATGTGGCGGATGGAATCGCCGGGCTGGATGAAGGTGCGACCGACATAGTGGTTTCGGATGATGCCCAGTTCGAAGGGAATGCCCGCCTCCTGTGCAAAGCCGATGGCGGCCGGCGTGCCGGAATCCGGCACGGGCACCACGACGTCGGCCTCGACAGGGGATTCCCGGGCAAGCTCGACGCCGATGTTCTTGCGCACCGCATAGACGTTGCGTCCCTCCAGCGTCGAATCCGGACGGGCGAAATAGACATACTCGAAGATGCAGAATCGCGGTTTTACCGGCTCGAACGGGAAGATGCTCTCGATTCCCTTGGAGGTGATCACAACCATCTCGCCGGGCTTGATGTCGCGCACGAAGCGCGCGCCGATGATGTCCAGCGCGCAGGTTTCCGAAGCCAGGATCCACGCCCCGTCGAGATCGCCCAGCACGAGCGGGCGTATTCCGAGCGGATCGCGGCAGCCGATCATCTTCTTGGCCGTCAGCGAAACGAGCGAGAACGCTCCCTCGATCTGCCGAACCGCATCGATGAAGCGCGCGTTGAGGTCGCGCTCCTTGCTGGTGGCCACGAGATGCAGAATCGTTTCGGTGTCGGAGGTGGAGGAGAAGATTGCGCCAAGCTTCTGCAGGGTGCGCTGGACGGTCATCGCATTGGTCAGGTTGCCGTTGTGGGCAACGGCGAAGCCGCCTTCGGCGAGCTCGGCAAAAAGAGGTTGGACGTTGCGCAGCCCCGCGCCGCCAGTCGTGGCGTAGCGCGTGTGGCCGATGGCGCGGTTGCCCTTTAGGCGCTCCATGACGGCAGGTTTGGTGAAGGTGTCGCCGATCAGGCCCACATGGCGCTCTACGTGGAACTGCGAACCGTCATAGGAAACGATACCGGCGGCTTCCTGGCCACGATGCTGCAGGGCGTGAAGCCCCAGCGTTACGATTGCCGCAGCGTCCTGCCGCCCGAAGATGCCAAACACGCCGCATTCGTCGTGGAAATGGTCATCGGCCTCGCCAAGCAAGGGGGAGTCTGCCATCGGGTGCACTCGCGTCTGAAAATGAACATATAGGGCAGCGCAGCATGTTGCGCTACCTTTATGCGTTCACAGGCTTATTACCCGCCTAACGCGGCCTGTGGATTATTCGGCCGGAGGCGCGGAGTCGTCCAAAGGTTCGCCGGGTAGTTCCTCCGACTGGCCCTCCTCTGGCGCTACTATCGGGCCTTCGCCCCCGGCGCCCGTCTGGGGAGCCTCTGTCTGCGGCGCTGCTGGCGGCGGTTCGGGAGCCGGCTGTTCCGGCTGGCCGGGCTGGAGCCGCTTGAGCAGGGAGTTTTCCGGATCGTCCGGCAGCAGGCCCTCGATCGTTGCCCCGATTTTTTCCAGCATGGGCAGCGACTTGGCTTCGGTGATCCAGGTCGGCTTGTTCGCTCCGGCAAGCCAGTTGAAGAACAACAGCCCGACAGCCACGACAAGGATGCCGCGCGCCGCGCCGTAGAGGAAGCCGAGCGTGCGGTCGAGTGCGCCGACCCGTGAATCGATGATCCAGTCGGCGATCTTCATGGTGATGATCGTCACGACAATAAGCGCGATCACGAAGACAATGCCGGCGGCTGCCACCATCGCGATCTGCTTGTTGTCGATATACGGCTCCACATAGGGCAGAACCATCGGATAGAAGAAATACGCCGCTGCGGCAGCCGCGATCCAGGACGCGATGGACAGGATTTCGCGCGACAGGCCGCGCACCATCGCGAGCATCGCCGAAACCAGCGTGAAGCCGACGAGAATTCCGTCAAGCAGCGTAATCGGCATGGTGCGGTCCCACTTCCTGTAACACTGGCCTCAGGCGACATCCTCGTCGCCGTTGCGCCCAGAGTCCCCTTTCAAAGACCCGGCAATACGAATCACGAGGTCCGTCAGCGTCGTCGGCTGGAAGGCGTTTCCACCCATCGCGCCTGTCGGTTCCTCGCTCCCCTGCGGCAGAACCGCTTGCCCGAACCCCAGCTTCTCGGCTTCCTTGAGGCGTTGCTGCGCATGCGCAACAGGCCTGATGGCCCCCGAAAGGCTGACTTCGCCGAAATAGACGCAATCCGCGGGCAGAGCAAGACCGGTCAGCGACGACACAAGCGCCGCCGCGACCGCCAGATCGGCGGCAGGTTCGGAAATGCGATAGCCGCCTGCGACGTTGAGATAGACGTCGTGCTGGCCAAAGCGGACCCCGCAATGCGCTTCCAGCACGGCAAGGACCATCGCAAGGCGTGGCTGGTCCCAGCCAACCACCGCGCGGCGCGGCGTTCCGAGCGAGGAGGGCGCAACGAGCGCCTGAATCTCCACCAGCACCGGCCGTGTGCCCTCCATGCCGGCAAAGACGGCCGCGCCGGGCGCCTTGGCGTGACGCTCGCCGAGGAAAAGCTCGGAGGGATTGGAGACCTCGCGCAGGCCCTTGTCGGACATCTCGAAGACGCCGATCTCGTCGGTCGGCCCGAAACGATTCTTGACCGCGCGCAGGATGCGGAAGTGGTGTCCCCCTTCGCCTTCGAAATAGAGCACGGCGTCGACCATATGCTCGACCACGCGCGGCCCGGCGATCTGGCCTTCCTTGGTGACATGGCCGACCAGCACGACGGCAGAGCCTGTGGATTTGGCATAGCGGATTACGCTTTGCGCCGCAGCGCGCACCTGCGTAACGGTACCGGGCGCCGAATCGGCAAGGTCCGTCCACAGCGTCTGGATGGAATCGAGGATGACGAGATCGGGGCGTTTGCCTTCGCTCAACGTGGCCAGGATATCCTCGACATTGGTTTCGGCGGCCAGTTCGACAGGAGCAGACGCCGCGCCCAGCCGCTGCGCGCGCAGGCGGACCTGCGCCACTGCTTCCTCACCGGAGACATAGACGATGCGGTGACCCTTGGACGCAAGGGCCGCAGCCGCCTGCATGAGAAGTGTGGACTTGCCGATGCCGGGATCGCCGCCGACCAGCACAGCCGAGCCGCGCACGAAACCGCCCCCGGTCGCGCGGTCGAGTTCAGCGATGCCCGCCGGAATGCGCGGCGCATCCTCGATCTCGCCCGCCAGCGACGTCAGCGCGACGATCCGCCCCTTGCGGGGACTGCGCAGCGCCTGCGGCCCACCGCCGATGCCGCCGGCATTGTTCTCCTCGACGATGGTGTTCCATTCGCCGCAGGCGTCACACTTGCCCGACCAGCGCGAGGTGACGTTGCCGCAGGACTGGCAGATGAACTGCGTGCGCGCCTTAGCCATGCCGGCCCGCGCGGCGGTCGTTCGGAGAATAGGCGGAGGCAGCACGTGAGCATGGCTGCCTCCGCCCGGACCCGCTTCGCGGGCCAACCCTTCCTGACGAGGGGAGGGTTTTTCGTGCCGCCGGCCTATTCATACCGTTCCGGCAGGTGGTCACCTTCGGCGAGATCGGAGAAGCGGGTGAATTCGCCCTGGAAGGCGAGGCCGACGGTGCCCGTAGGTCCATGACGCTGCTTGGCGATGATGACCTCGGCCTTGCCGCGCGCGTCGTTCATCTCGCCTTCCCACTTGATGTATTCGTCGGTGCCGGGCTTCGGCTCCTTGTTCTTGAGGTAGTATTCCTCGCGATAGACGAAGAGCACCACGTCGGCGTCCTGCTCGATCGAGCCCGACTCGCGAAGGTCGGAGAGCTGGGGCCGCTTGTCGTCGCGGCTTTCCACCTGACGGGAGAGCTGGGATAGCGCGATGATCGGCACACCGAGTTCCTTGGCGAGCGCCTTGAGGCCGGTGGTAATCTCGGTGATTTCCTGCACGCGGTTCTGCGACGCGCGCGCGCTGGATCCCTGCATTAGCTGGATGTAGTCGATCACCAGAACATCCAGCCCCCGCTGGCGCTTCAGCCGCCGTGCGCGCGCGGCAAGCTGGGCGATGGAAATACCGCCGGTCTGGTCGATGTAGAGGGGAATCTTCTGCATCATCTGAGAACAGGCGACGAGCTTCTCGAAATCCGTCTCGGTAATCTCGCCGCGCCTGATCTTGGACGACGGGATTTCCGTCTGTTCAGAGATAATACGGGTGGCGAGCTGTTCGGACGACATTTCGAGCGAGAAGAAGCCGATCACGCCGCCATTGGCCGCCTTGAAGGATCCGTCGGCCTGTTGTGCCGGCTCATAGGCATTGGCGATGTTGAAGGCTATGTTTGTCGCAAGCGAAGTCTTGCCCATGCCGGGGCGTCCCGCAAGCACGATAAGGTCGGACGGCTGCAGCCCGCCCATGCGACGATCAAGGTCGCGCAGCCCCGTCGCGATACCCGAAAGGTGCCCGTCGCGCATGAACGCGGCGTTCGCCATGTCGACAGCGGTTTTCACGGCGTCGGTGAAGCTCTCGAAGCCGCCGTCATAGCGGCCGGTTTCCGCCAGTTCGAACAGCCGGCGCTCGGCGTCCTCGATCTGGTCGGACGGACTCATGTCGACCGGCGCGTCGTAGGCGATGTTGACCATGTCCTCGCCGACCGTGATCAGCGCGCGGCGCGTGGCCAGGTCGTAAATCGCGCGGCCATAGTCGGCGGCGTTGATGACGGTGACCGCTTCAGCCGCGAGGCGGGCGAGATAGTGGGCGACGGTCATGTCGCCGACCTTCTCGTCCGCAGGCAGGAATGTCTTGATGGTCACCGGATTGGCCATCTTGCCCATGCGGATCAACTCGGCGGAAACCTCGAAGATCTTGCGGTGCAGAGGCTCGTAGAAATGCGAGGCCTTGAGGAAGTCGGAAACGCGGTAGAATGCGTCATTGTTGACGAGGATGGCGCCCAGCAGCGCCTGCTCCGCCTCAATGTTGTTCGGCGCCTCGCGGTAGAGCGGTGCCTCCGCCACGGGGAATTTGCGCGCTGCCTCTGCCATCATTTCCTGTCCCTGACCCGACCCATGCCGTATCAGAGTCGCCCGCCGAAACAGCAACCTCTTCGACGTGGTTACCGCTGTTCACAGCAGTTCACAGGCCGGGCGGTCGCGGCGGAGAAACCGGGTTGACTCGAATCGAGCGTTAGAGCTTATCGCCAATTTTGAACAAAACAAGAACAAATTCGCATGCGCGAAGATGCCGGATGGCCGGGCCTCGATTGCCAACCGTCGCGGTGCTTCAGGCGATGTTGCGCCGGAATACCTTGTTCATGAGGATGATGACGCCAACGATGAGAATGATGATTCCGGCAATCATGTAGCCGGTCGCATCGGACCGGTATCCCGAAGCAGCCACGAGGAAGCCGAGAACGATGCACAGCAGCCCTATGAGCTTGCTGATGAGAAAACCCTTTTCGCTACCCGAAGCCACTATCCACCTCCTGTGCGCGCGCCGCGCGGTAAATCCCGGCGCAACTATGGGTTTCAGGCTGGTCGGTGTCCAGCGGGATCTGCTGCGTTGATCGCGGCATTGGAATTGATCCGTTATGGGACAACGTCGTCGGTTGGAAAGGTGTCTCCCCAGTCAAGGCGACGCACGTAGCGGTAGACCTCGCCGTTACGCTTGCTGACCAGCTTTTGCGAGCTTGTGCCATCGGGCAGGCAAAGCTTGAGATCGATCCTGCCTTTGCCGTGAATGGGTGGGGCAAGGATTCGAGCCTCGCGCCGCTCGGGCGGTAGCCGCGACGCCGCCAGATAGATGAATTTCTCATCTTCCCATGGCACATCGGCGTTCTTGGTCAGCCGGTGCAGCCGCGAGCGGGCGACCCTGCGCGAAAAGTGGCACCAGTCCGGTGACTGGATCGGGCACGGCGCATGGTGCGGGCAGGGCGCGACAACATGCGCGCCGGCCTCGATCAGTCGGCTGCGCACGGAAAGGATGCGTTGCCAGCCCGCCGGCGTGCCGGGCTCGATGATCAGCAGCGTTCCGGCTGTCAGCGCCCACAGGCGGTCAATCAATTGCCCGATGGCTTCTGGAGCCAACTCGTCCAGCACGTAGGAGAGCGTGACCAGATCGGCTGGACCGCCGGCTTTTAGCGACGTGGTCGCGTCACCGGACTGCCAGAGTGTCGCCGGCAGGGCGGCGTTTTCCGAAAGCGCCATCCCCGCTTTTCGCGCCGCCGCACTTGCCTCGATCAGTGTCGCGGTTTCGAGGCTCTCCCAGCAGTCGCTGGCCGCCCAGAGGACGGAGCCGGGGCCGGCGCCGATATCTATGAGCGTCCTCGGCCTGAAACCGGGCGTGGCATAAGCAACCTGTTCCATGCCGGCTCGTATCGCAGCGTAGGTGGCAGGCAGACGCGCTGCCAGATAGGCCTTGATCGCGATGTCGTCGTCCAGATGCATGCGTCCGTCTCGCGTCTCCGCGCGATAGCGCCGTGACAGTCGGTCGGCCGCTTCGCGCAAAGCTGCCAACGGAGTGCCTTCCAGATAACGGTCGACCGCCTGCCTTAGCGCGGTAGGAAGCTCCACGGTCAGACCGCTCGCGGTGCGAAGAGGATGATGGACGCGCCAACGAGACAGATGGCCGCGCCGGTAACGTCCCAGCGGTCGGGCCGCATACCCTCGGCGAGCCAAAGCCAGACCAGCGATGCGGTGATGTAGATGCCGCCATAGGCAGCATAGGCACGTCCTGCCGCGTCGCTTTGGGCGAAGGTCAACAGCCAGGCGAACGCGACCAGCGAGATGACACCCGGTACGAGCCACAGTGGCGACTTTTCAAGCCGCCACCATGCCCAGAAGGCAAAGCATCCGGCGATCTCGGCGAGCGCAGCCGCGATGAAGACCGGAATGGTCATGAAAGGTCCCTTTAGAAGCCAGCTTGAAGCCAGTGTGCGGCAAAGCGTCGATTCGGACAAACAGCCGTTTCGGCGAGAACGCCGGCTCTGGCAGATCAGGCCTTCTTTGCCGTGGTCCTGCGCTTGGGAGCCGCCTTCTTCGCTACTGGTTTGGCGGGGGCAGGCGGCGGCTCAAGGTCGCGTCCGCCATCGTGCAGCGCCAGTTCCCTTTCGGTGTCCTGGATATAGTCTCGCGTCACGGGCAGCGTGTCGTTCTTGCGGGTAAGCTGGATCTGGAAGATGACAAGATCCTGCCAGCGGAAGGCGGCTTCCGAGCCAGCCAGATAGAAGTCCCACATGCGGCAGAAGCGCTCGTCATAGATCGCCTTGGCCTTGTCCCTGTTGGCGAGGAATCGCGCACGCCAGTGCTTGAGCGTCTCGGCATAGTGAATGCGCAATATCTCGACATCGGTGGTCACCAGTCCCGATTTCTCGATTGCCGGCATGACCTCCGAAAGAGCAGGAATATATCCGCCCGGGAAGATGTATTTGCGGATGAAGGCATTGGTCGCATACGGCGGACCGCTGCGGCCGATCGTATGCAGAACCATCACGCCGTCCGGCTTCAGCAGTTGCGCGCACTTGTCGAAGAAGGTGCGGTAGTGGTTCAGCCCGACATGCTCGAACATGCCAACCGACACGATGCGGTCGAACCGCTCGGAGATGTTGCGGTAGTCCTTGAGCTCGAAATGGACGTGGTTCTCCAGCCCTTCGTTCTGCGCGCGTTCCGTCGCCACGCCGTGCTGTTCGGTGGACAGCGTGACGCCCAGAACGTCGACGTCGAAGTTCTTCGCCAGATACAGGCCAAGGCCGCCCCAGCCGGAACCGATGTCGAGCACGTTCTGTCCCGGCTTGAGACTCAGCTTCGCGGCGATATGGCGCTTCTTCGCAAGCTGCGCATCCTCCAGCGTAACGTCGGGGCTCTCGAAATAGGCGCAGGAATACTGCATGTCCTTGTCAAGGAAGAGCTTGTAGAGCTCGCCCGACAGGTCGTAGTGGCGCTGGACGTTCTTTTTCGAACGGGTGGTCGTGTTGACTTGCTGAAGCCGGCGAAAGGCGTGGCGGAAACCCTCGATGGCGCGCGAGAAGATGGCGTCGATGCCGCTTGGCCCCATGTTCTGGAACGCCACGCGCAGAAGTTCCAGAGTATCGCCTTCGAGGATGTCGATCTCCTCGTCCATATAGGCTTCCGGCACGGCGAGCATCGGGTCGATCGCGATGGCGCGCGCGGCGCGCGTGGTCTTGATGTGAACGTGGACGGGCACGCCGGTTCCGTCGCCGAACGTATAGGTCTTTCCGCTCGGGTCGGTAATCTTGAGGTTGCCCGTCTTTACGAGGCCAGAGGTTACGCGCTGCAACAGCTTATTCACGGCAAGAAATCCATTCCCATCACGGACGGTTGATGAGTTTGCCGAATTTGTCGCGGTTTGAAAAGTTCCTCGTGGCACAAAATGTGCTTCAGGGATCGGGCCAAGCTTGCCTGTCAAGGCCGCGTGACGAAAAGAAAAAAGCCCGGGCATGCCCGGGCTTTTCGAGTTTGGCGAAGTATGGCGGCCGATCAGGCTTCCGCGCCTTCCTCTTCGTCCGCGTTGGGATCGAAGAAGGCGTCCGGACGCGCGTTCTCGTTGATATCCTCACCATAAATGGCTTCGGCCGTCGTGAGCGTCTCGCCCTTGGACTGACGCTCTGCCTCTTCGGCCGAACGTGCAATGTTGAGCGTGATCGTGACTTCGACTTCCGGATGCAGCGCGATCGCCACGTTGGTGAGGCCGATGGTCTTGATCGGGTTGTTGAGTTCCACCTGGTTACGGGCCACGGAGAACCCTTCGGCCGTCAGCAGGTCCGCGATGTCACGGGTCGACACCGAGCCGTAGAGCTGGCCGGTTTCACCAGCCGAACGGACGATGATGAAGCTCTTGCCGTCGAGCTTCTCGGCGACCGTGGAGGCTTCCGACTTGCGCTCGAGGTTGCGGGCTTCGAGCTGCGCGCGCTGACCTTCGAACTTCTTCTTGTTTGTCTCGTTGGCGCGCAACGCCTTGCCCTTGGGCAGAAGGAAGTTGCGAGCGTAGCCGTCCCTGACGGAAACGGTATCGCCCATCTGGCCAAGGCGGGAAATGCGTTCGAGAAGAATGACTTCCATGGTTTTGTCCTTTCAACGCCCAAAGGGCTTGATTCAAAAAGACGAGGTCAGGAAGCAAATTGCGCCTTGGCGCCGGTTTCGCTGTCCTGCCCGTCCGGGCAGTTAGAGGCGGCCAGGCCAGCCTCAACTCGAGATATTTCACCGCTCCCGAAGCGGCAAAGCCGGCGCGGGAGACCCGCGCCGGAATGCATCTTACTTCACCACGTAGGGAAGGAGTGCCAGGAAACGCGCGCGCTTGATCGCCTTGGCGAGCTCACGCTGCTTCTTCTGGCTGACCGCCGTGATACGCGACGGAACGATCTTGCCGCGCTCGGAAATGTAGCGCTGCAGGAGCCGCACGTCCTTATAGTCGATCCGCGGAGCGTTCGCGCCGGAGAAGGGGCAAGTCTTGCGGCGGCGATGGAACGGACGCCGGGTCGGGATCTGGTTGATGTCGACCATTATTCTGCAGCTCCTTCGGAGTTTTCACGCGGACGGCGGGGGCCGCGGTCGCCACGATCACCGCGGTCGCCACGATCGCCGAACGAACGGGGGCCACGGTCGCCGAAGCCGCCGCGATCGCCACGCTCGGAGCGCTCTTCGCGCTTCTGCAGCATAGCCGAGGCGCCTTCCTCATGCTTATCGACCTTGATGGTCATGAAGCGCAGAACGTCTTCGGACAGACCCTGCTGGCGCTCAAGTTCCTTCAGCGCTGCGGGAGGGCAGTCCAGGTCCATCAGCGTGTAATATGCCTTGCGGTTCTTCTTGACCCGGTAGGTGAGGGACTTCAGTCCCCAGCTCTCGACCCGGCCTACGCTGCCGCCCAGCTCGGAGAGGATGCCCTTGTACTGTTCGACAAGTGCATCAACCTGCTGCTGCGACAGATCCTGCCGGGCAAGGAACACATGCTCGTAAAGTGCCATTGTTCTTTTGCCTTTCGTTTCACGTCCCTGTCGGTTCCCGCGGCTAAGCCTCTGCGACTTGTCCTACCCGTGGTGACGGGAGAGAAAGGCGCATCTTCGAGACGGTCGAGAGCGGAGACACGGGAGGCCGAAGCACTTGAGACTTCATCAGGGGCGAACCCCAACCCTCCGTTCAGCCCCCAGCAGGACCGGCAGACTGCGGCGGTCTATATAGTGTTTTGGCTGGAAGGCAAGGGCTTGCTTGCCTGAGTGGGCTTCAAACTCCGGAAGGCTTGGGCTGATTGGGGAAGAAGCGTCCGACGGTTCTCTGCTTGCCGAACAGGGCGTCGTATTGCAGCAGCCGAAAATCGTTGATCAGCGGGTCCACCTTCTTCTGCTGCGACCAATCCGGCGTAGGGCCGGCCGGAGCGATCAGAACGTGTCGCTCGATCACGTCATAACGTGCGTCCACCCGACCGAGGAACCCGGTGTAGTAAGGGTGCTCGATGCCGGCGGTCTTCAAAAGCTTGAGGGGAATGAGCGCGGGGCTGATCGAGCCGATGTCTTTCATCGGGCCGGTCCGGTTCGACCAGACGACAAGCGGCGTCTCCCGGTGCCTGGCAAGCGTTTCCGGCGCCTCCCGTCGCTCGGGCACGGAGCCCGCCATGAAACCTGTCTCTATGTAGCCCTGGTTGAGCGGTGGAAGGTGGTCTCCAAAGAAGACGATGACAGTGTGCCGATTACGCTTTTGCGCCCAGTCTATCAGCCGCTTGAGGCTGCGGTCGGCGTCTGCCACGCTTTCGGCATAAGATTGGATAGACTGGCGCGTACGATAGCTCGCGACCGACTCGACCTTCACGCTGGCGTCCGAATAGCGGTTCGGTTCGTAGGGCCCATGGCCCTGCAGGCTGACGGCGAAGGTAAAGAAGGGTCGGTCCGTGGCGTCGGCGCGCTTGATGATCTCATCCGTCAGAGCATCGTCGGACACAAGAGGCCCGCGCGAGGCCATAGGCGGCAGTTTCTCGATCGACAGGAAGCGGTCGAATCCGAAGGCATCGTAGACGTTCTCGCGGTTCCAGAACCATCCCTCGAAAGGATGTATTGCGGTCGTCTCGTAACCTTCCGACCGGAAGAAGCTTGCAAGCGAGGGCATCGGCCCGCGCACATATTGCTGGTAAGGTATGCTGCCATAGGGCAGGAAGGCGTTGGAAAATCCGGTCAGCGCCTCGAACTCGACATTGGCGGTCATGCCCCCGAACTCCGGCGAGAACATCGAGCCTGAGCGCAGCGCACGAACGGTCGGTAACGGGTCCGGCGTGATGGTGGTTTGGGGCAGTAGCGTAGGATCCCAGAAGGATTCGCTCATGACCACGACGATGTCCGGCTTTTCCTCAGGCATCGAAATTCCTGTCGGGCCGGGCTTGATCGCGTCGAGGATCTCGTCGCTGTAGGCCGGCGGTGCGAGCACCTTCGCCATCGGAACATTGAGCGCGAATGCGATGGCAAAGCCGTTCGAGGCGTAGTTTTCCTTCTGGTCCCACATGATGGGGATGATCTGCAGACGGTCACGCGTCCATGAGAACGTCGCGAAGTCCATGATCGATACGAAAAATGCGAGCGCCGGCACGACGACGGCGAAACGCGCAGCGCGCATCCGCCAGCGTATCGGAGGACGGGACCGGTGCCAGTGGCGCCACACGACCACAAGAAGGAACAAAGCAAGCGCGCCGCCGGCCGCGATGGCGACGGCGGTGAAGGGACGCTCGCGTACCAGAAGAGGTGCAAGCTCCATGATCTGCCGGGAATAGAGGAAGTCGGTCGGATAGAGCGGATCACCCAGATAGGAGATCTTCTGGTTGCCAATTGCAGCCAGCAGCAACGCAATTGGGGCCAGAAAGAAAATGCCGCTGTGGCGGCGTCCGAAAAGCGCGTCAAAGCCGATCAGCAAAAGGGTGAACAGAACGACCGTCGTCCAGCCGGGGCGAAACGGCTGGCTGAAAAACTCGACGGTCTGCTGCAGCGAGCCGCGGGCAATCACCTCAATCAGGAACACAAGCGTTGCCGACAGAAGTGCGCTTACAAGCAGCGAAGCGCAGCATTCGGCAGTGCGCCGGACTGGCCGGCTTTTGTGCCAGCCTTCTTCCTGCCGCGGGGCCGAACCCGCGGACGTTGCATGTGAACTCGGATTTGCCAACTTACGGTTCCTCGGTAGGCGACAGAACGTGATTTCTCTGTCATGGTTCCGTCATAAAAAGCCAGCCCCCTTGTCGGCAATTGGGAAGCCGGCATCACATTTTTTCTTATCTCCGTAACATACAGGGCTGGACTGCGGCGCGTTTGCTGCCTTGACTTGCACAAGCTGCATGTTTCACAGGCAATCGGCGAAACGAACCGGGATGACGAGCAACATGGCCATAGCATTCACCTTTCCGGGACAGGGAAGCCAGTCGGTCGGCATGGGCAAGGAACTGGCCGAGACATTCCCCGAATCCCGTCGCGTCTTTGAGGAGGTCGATGAGGCCCTGGGCGAAAAGCTCTCGACCCTGATCTGGGAGGGGCCGGAGGAGACGCTGACGCTGACCGCAAACGCGCAGCCCGCGCTGATGGCGGTTTCGCTTGCTGCGATCCGGGCGCTGGAAGCGAGCGGGCTCGTCCTCAAGGACAAGGTGGCTTTCGTCGCCGGCCATTCGCTGGGCGAATATTCGGCTCTCGCCGCCGCAGGAACATTTTCCGTGGCGGACACGGCCCGCCTGTTGCGCATACGTGGAAATGCCATGCAGGCGGCTGTCCCAGCAGGGGTTGGCGCAATGGCGGCGATCATCGGGCTGGAGGAGCCGGCCGTCGCGGAGGCGTGCGCGGAGGCGGCCGAAAACTCGGTCTGCCAGATTGCCAATGATAATGGCGGCGGCCAGCTTGTCATTTCAGGCGAAAAGGCAGCCGTCGAGCGCGCCGCAAAGCTGTGCACCGAAAAGGGTGCGAAACGCGCCCTGATGCTGCAGGTGTCAGCGCCGTTCCATTCCGCACTGATGAACCCGGCAGCGGACGCCATGCGCGAAGCCTTGGCCAAGGTCGACAAAAGGCCGCCTGCCGTACCGGTCGTTGCCAACGTCGTTGTACAGCCTTTGACGGATCCCGATGAGATTGCCGCAAGGCTGGTCGAGCAGGTGACGGGGCGCGTGCGCTGGCGCGAGACGGTCGACTGGTTCGCCGCCAACGGGGTAACGACGCTCTATGAGATCGGGTCCGGCAAGGTGCTCTCGGGGCTGGCCCGGCGCATCAACCGTGACATCGCCGTTGCCAATGTCGCCGCCCCGGCCGACGTGGACGCGGCCATTTCGACGCTAAACTAGGCTCCCGACCGCTCCCTTATGAGGGAGTGCTCTCCCAGAACACAGGAAAAAGACCATGTTCGAACTGACCGGCCGAAAGGCACTTGTCACAGGCGCTACAGGCGGCATCGGCGAGGCCATCGCAGAGGCACTGCATGCGCAGGGCGCGACCGTCGGCCTGCACGGGACGCGGGTGGAGAAGCTGGAGGCTCTGGCGGCAAGGCTCGGCGACCGCGTGAAGCTGTTTCCGGCCAATCTGGCGAATCGCGACGAGGTGAAGGCACTCGGCCAGAAGGCAGAAGCCGAACTGGATGGCGTCGACATCCTCGTAAACAACGCGGGAATCACCAAGGACGGTCTGTTCGTCCGCATGTCCGACGAGGACTGGGATTCGGTGCTGGACATCAATCTGGGCGCCGTCTTTCGCCTGACGCGCGAACTGACTCACCCGATGATGCGGCGGCGTTTTGGCCGCATCATCAACATCACGTCGGTCGTCGGCGTAACCGGCAACCCCGGCCAGGCAAACTATTGCGCATCCAAGGCGGGCATGATCGGTTTCTCCAAGTCGCTTGCGCAGGAGATCGCGACCCGTTCGATCACAGTAAACTGCGTGGCTCCCGGCTTCATCGAATCGGCCATGACCGACAAGCTGAACGACAAGCAGAAGGACGCGATCATGAGTGCCATTCCGTCCAAGCGCATGGGCACCGGCGCGGAAGTAGCTGCTGCGGTTGCATGGCTTGCTTCCAACGAGGCAAGCTACGTCACGGGGCAGACCGTTCACGTCAACGGCGGCATGGCGATGATCTGAAAGCTGCCGCTGCGGCCGCCTCACAGATTATTTCAGGCCTTGGACAAGGGGATTTTTTCGTGTAATGCGGCCCCCAATCTGGCGCTTCGCTGAGAACTCGGGCATCAATGCCGGTTCCGAAGCGCTATTTTTTAGAACTTGATTGGCGCCATTCCGGCAGCTAACGAAGACTGACATCAATTAAGGCGAGGATGCCCCAAATGAGTGACACCGCAGAGCGCGTCAAGAAGATCGTTGTCGAGCACCTTGGCGTCGATGCCGACAAGGTTACGGAGCAGGCGAGCTTCATCGACGATCTCGGCGCCGACAGCCTCGACACGGTCGAACTCGTCATGGCGTTCGAAGAGGAATTCGGGGTCGAGATTCCCGACGACGCTGCCGAGACGATCCTGACCGTCGGCGACGCCGTGAAGTACATCGACAAAGCGTCGGCCTGACGCTTTCTTCGCAGTCCGGCAGTTCTGAGGACACCAGCGATGCGGCGTGTCGTCGTTACAGGCATGGGTCTCGTCTCGCCACTGGGCGCGGGGGTGGAGCACAGCTGGAAGGAGCTGCTTTCGGGCCGCTCCGCCTGCACCCGTATCGACAGGTTCGATGTAACGGACTACGCCGCGAAGATCGCGCATAGCGTCCCACGCGGCGACGGCTCCAAAGGCACGTTCAATCCCGAGAACGTGATGGAGCCCAAGGAACTGCGCAAGATCACCGACTTCATTGTCTATGGGATCGCGGCTGCCGACGAGGCGCTGAAGGATTCCGGCTGGGAGCCGAAGACCGAGGCCGAGCGCTGCGCCACCGGAGTCTTGATGGGATCGGGCATCGGCGGGCTGGACGGTATCGCCGAGAACGCGATCATCCTCAAGGAGCGCGGACCGCGCCGCATCAGCCCGTTCTTCGTGCCGGCCAATATCATCAATCTGATTTCAGGCCAGGTGTCGATCCGGCACGGCCTCAAGGGCCCCAACCATGCGGTTGTGACCGCATGCTCAACCGGAGCACATGCCATCGGCGATGCTTCGCGCCTGATCATGTTCGGCGATGCCGACGTGATGGTGGCCGGCGGTGCCGAAGCGCCGATCACTCCGCTTGGGGTCGCCGGATTTGCGGCCTGCCGCGCGCTTTCCACGGATTACAACGATACGCCTGAAAAGGCTTCGCGTCCCTACGACCGGGATCGCGACGGTTTCGTTCTTGGCGAAGGCGCGGGCGCTGTCGTTCTGGAAGAACTCGAGCACGCAAAGGCGCGTGGCGCCAGGATCTACGCCGAGATCGTCGGCTATGGCCTCACCGGCGACGCCTATCACATCACCGCTCCGTCCGAGGACGGTGATGGCGCATTCCGCTGCATGACTGCCGCGTTGAACCGCGCGAAGCTCGCCCCCGCCGACATCGACTATATCAACGCGCATGGTACATCTACCATGGCCGATACGATAGAACTCGGCGCGGTAGAGCGCCTGGTCGGCAACGCCGCCTCGAAGATTTCCATGTCTTCCACCAAATCCGCGATCGGCCACCTTCTCGGTGGCGCTGGCGCGGTCGAGGCGGTCTTTTCGCTGCTTGCCATCCGCGACAACGTCGTGCCGCCCACGATCAATCTGGACAATCCGGAGCGCGAAACGGCGATTGACCTCGTGCCCAACAAGCCGCGCGAGCGGCAGGTCGACGTGGCGCTCTCCAACTCCTTCGGTTTTGGCGGTACGAACGCTTCGCTCGTATTCCAGCGGTTCAATGGCTGATCGCGCGGTATCGCCGCGATTTTCGCCATATTCGCAACTAGGCTCCGGTCCTGCTCTCGGGGGAGAGTCGAATTCTACTGACACGGTTGAGGCGGCATGAGCATTGATTCTGAAGGCAACGGCGAGTTTGGCAGGCGGATGGCGCCTCCGCAGCCGATCGTCCCCAAGACCGCAAGCGAAGCCCTTCGCCCCGAAATCGCACCGCCGCCACCCAAGCGTTCGCGCGCATCGCGCAGCCAGTTCGTCGTCTTTATGAATTTCATCGTCACGTCCGCGATGCTTTTGCTCGTCCTGGCGGGCGTTGCACTCTACGTTGGCAAGCGCTCTTTCGATGGACCCGGTCCGTCTACGGTGACCACCAATTTCGTCGTGCGCGAGAATGCCGGTACCGCAGAGATTGCGGATCAGTTGGAACGGCGCGGCCTTATCAGTGATGCACGTGTGTTCCGGCTGGGCGTGCGCGCCTACGACAAGGGCGGCGTGCTCAAGGCCGGCGAATATGAGATCAAGGCGCACGCATCCATGCGCGAGATCATGGAATTGCTGGAGAGCGGCAAATCCGTTCTTGCTTCGCTGACCATCCCGGAGGGGCTGACCGTCGAACAGGCGTTCCAGCGCATTGCCGGGCATGAGGCGTTGACGGGC
Source organism: Rhizobiaceae bacterium (assembly GCA_019635775.1). Taxonomy (GTDB): domain Bacteria; phylum Pseudomonadota; class Alphaproteobacteria; order Rhizobiales; family Rhizobiaceae; genus Mesorhizobium_K. The sequence continues at coordinate 323,214 of JAHBYU010000002.1, forward strand.
GACATGCCGGACGAGATGCCGCCGGAAGGGAGCCTGATTGCCGATACGCAGCGCTTCACGCGTGGCGCTACCCGCAAGCAGATCATCGACAAGATGCTTGCCGACCAGAAGCGGCTTGTGGAAACGATCTGGAACCGCCGCGTCTCTGACCTGCCGATCGCCGACATCAACGAATTCGTCACGCTCGCCTCCATCGTTGAAAAGGAAACGGCCGTTGCCGACGAGCGTTCGCGCGTTGCCGCCGTCTTCATCAACCGACTGAACAAGGGGATGCGGCTGCAGTCAGACCCGACGATCATCTACGGACTTTTCGGAGGCAAGGGTAAGCCGGCGGACCGGCCGATCTACAAGTCCGACATCGACAAGCCGACGCCGTACAATACCTATGTCATAAACGGTCTTCCGCCCGGCCCGATCGCCAATCCAGGCCGTGAATCGCTGGAGGCCGTTGCCAATCCGTCGAAGACCCGCGACCTCTATTTCGTGGCTGACGGGACAGGCGGCCATGTGTTCGCCGAGACTTTGGCCGAGCACAACGAGAATGTCGCGCGCTGGCGCGCCTTCGAGAAAAAGCAGGCTGAAGAGGCCGCCAAGGCGGCAGCCGAGAACGCCGCCTCTGCTGAACAGACCGGAACCGTCCCTGCCTCGACGGCACAGTAAGGCAGCCGTGCCTGATCAGGCAGGCTTGACCGTCGTTGCCGATCAATGCAAAGCCGCCCCTAAGAGTGGCCTGGAAGGCTGAAAAGGGGAGGCGACCTTGGCTTTGCAGAGCATGACCGGCTTTTCGCGGGCGGTCGCGGACCATGAGGGCACGTCGATCGCCTGGGAGGTCAAATCGGTAAACGGCAAGAGCGTCGAGCTGCGCCTGCGTCTGCCACCCGGCTTCGAGCGTCTCGAGCCTGCTGTCCGCCAGGCGGTGCAGAAGCGCTTCTCGCGCGGCAACTTTCAAGCGTCGCTCACCATCACCCGCGGCGTGTCCTCGCAGGCACAGCCCGTCGTCAATGAAGCGTTCCTGAAGGATGTGGCAGGTCTCGCGCAACGCCTTCAGGAGCAGTTCGGACTGGTCGCCGCAAGTGCCGACGGGCTTCTTTCGCTGCGCGGTGTACTCGATCTCCCGGAGCAGGCCGAAAGCGAAGAGCAACGATCAGCTCTGGATGCCGTGCTTCTCGAAGCGCTGGGCAGGGCCCTTGCCGGGCTGGAAGCGGCGCGCGCTTCCGAAGGGGAGGCTCTCGTAAGGCTGCTTCTCGGTCACGTCGGGACAATCGAGGAACTGACACTGCGGGCCGAAGGCGACCACTCGCGCGACCCTTCCGTCATCAGGCAAAGGCTGGCCGATCAGGTACGCCTGCTGATGGATGCATCCTCGAACCTCGACGAGGGCCGCCTGCACATGGAGGCGGCATTGCTGGCGACCAAGGCCGATATTCGCGAGGAGATCGATCGTCTCAAGACACATGTAGAATCAGCCCGCGCGCTGCTTGGCTCCCAGGGGCCCGTCGGCCGGAAGCTCGATTTCCTGGCACAGGAATTTAACCGCGAATCGAATACGCTCTGCTCGAAGTCGAACGCGGCCGCCGTTACGGCCATCGGGTTGGAACTGAAGGCCGTGGTCGATCAGTTTCGCGAGCAGGTCCAGAATCTGGAGTAAAGGCAGATGGCTGCAACCAGGGATACCGGATTCGGCATACGCCGCAGGGGACTGATGCTCGTCCTGTCGTCGCCGTCCGGTGCCGGCAAGTCGACAATTGCCCGCAATCTGCTCGAAGAGGACAAGCAGTTCGAGTTGTCTGTCAGCGTGACGACGCGCCCCAGGCGGGGCAGCGAAATCGACGGCCGGCACTATCACTTCAAGTCGTTGCGCGAATTCGAGATCCTGCGCGACAATGACGCGTTGCTGGAATGGGCGGAAGTACACGGCAATTACTACGCCACGCCGCGCGAGCCGGCTGAACGCGCAATGGCCGAAGGGCGCGACATGTTGTTCGATATAGACTGGCAGGGCGCAACCCAACTGCGCGAGAAGATGCGCGGCGACATAGTCTCCATTTTCATTCTGCCGCCCTCGATGACGGAGTTGAAGGCAAGGCTGACGCGTCGCGCCGAAGATCAGGAAGCGGTCATCGCAACGCGTCTGAAGAACGCGCGCGACGAGATTGAGCACTGGACCGAATACGACTATGTCGTCATCAACGACGACCTGCAGCTTGCTTTCCACCAGGTTGAAGCGATCGTGGCTGCCGAACGGCTGCGCCGCGACAGGCGTCCCGGCCTGTTCGATTTCGTTTCGGGTTTGATGGACGAAAAGGTCTGACGGTAGGGCGTCCCATCAGTCTACGGCAGCACCCGGCAGCATCAGCAGAACGCGGTCAACGTCCTAAAGCAGATTGGCCAGCCGCACGAATTCCTCCACGCTCAGCGTCTCCGCGCGTCTTGTCCCGTCTATGCCGGCAGCTTCGAGCAAGCTTTCTCCCCCGATGCTCTTCAGGCTTTGCCGCAGCATCTTGCGTCGCTGACCGAAAGCTGCCTCCGTCACGCGGCCGAGCTTTCTGACGTCCGCGGGCAGGGGAGTTTTGCGCGGAACGAGATGAACCACCGATGACGTCACCTTTGGCGGTGGTGTGAACGCCTGTGGCGGCACGTCGAAGGCAATCTTCGCCTCGGTGCGCCAGCCGGACAGAACGCCGAGCCGGCCGTAGCTTTCCGAGGCGGGTTTGGCGACTATGCGCTCCGCAACCTCGCGCTGGAACATCAGCGTCATGGAGGAATAGAAGGGCGGCCAGTCCGCCACTGTGAGCCATCGGATGAGCAGCTCGGTGCCGATATTGTAGGGCAGATTGGCCACGATGCATGTCGGCTGCCCGCCAGCTATAGCGGCAAAGTCGGTCTGGAGCGCGTCTCCGGGGATGATTTCCAGCCGGCCGGGATAGTGGCTGGACACTTCCGCAAGAGCGTCCAAACATCGTTCGTCCCGCTCGATCGCAACGACGCGCCTTGCACCGTTCATCAGGAGGGCGCGGGTAAGTCCACCGGGGCCGGGACCAACCTCGATGACTGTTGTCTGGGACAGATCGCCGGCCGCGCGCGCGATCTTTCCCGTCAGGTTGAGGTCAAGCAGGAAGTTCTGGCCGAGCGACTTCCTGGCCTGGAGGCTGTGACGTTCGATGACCTCGCGCAGGGGCGGAAGGCCGTCGATACTGGTTTTGCGGCCATCCGGGCTGTCGGCCATGGACTCAGCGTTTTACGATCTTGGCCCGCTCGCGCAGCTGCTCGAGGTATTTGTTGCTGAGATCCTCGGAGTTCTTCTCGCCCCCGGCATCCTCGGCCTGGAACGTCAGCCGCGCCACGCGATCGTCAGAGACCTCCCGGGTGGAGCAGATCCCGATGAACTCGACCCCGGTTGGCGTTTCGCGGACGCCGGTGGCTCCGCCGACCTTGGTATTCTTGATCTGCTCGGCCCAATCCGGAGGCAATTCCTGCGCCAGCCTGCGGCCGATGTCCTTGACAGTGACGTCAAGCAGACCCTTTGCGAACTCGCGCGTGTTGTCACAGCCGTTGAAACGTGCGCGCATCGCCTCGGCCTCGCGCTTGCGCTGAGCCATCTTGCCGCGTTCGCTTGCTGGCACGACGAATATGACCTGCTGCAGCATGTATTCGATGGCGGTCGGCTTTGCGCCGCCCTGCTCCAGCATACGCCTCACGGCGTCCTGCTCGGTCATCTTTTTGCCGCGGGTCTGTCCACTGCGGCTGAGCACCTGGCTCCAACCCATCTGCGAGCGGATGAATTCCTTGAAGTGCGCCCTTGTCACGCCTGACTGGTTCAGCGCACCGTCGAGCTGGCTTACCGTCATCTTGTTGGATTTGGCGAAGTTGCTGTAGGCGGCATTAACCTGATCGTCGCTGATGTTTATGCCAAGCCGTTTCATCTCCGCGACCCGCAGAGTCTGGTCGATCATGTCCTGTTCGGCGCTGCCTCCTCCACGGCGCTGGAGCTTGAGGAAGGCCGCGCGTTTCTGGATGTCGTAGGTTGTGATCGGGATATTGTTGACAATGACCTTGATCTCGCTTGCCGCAGCCGGCGCTGACATCAGCATCATGCTTGCAGGACATGCCGCAATAGCGAGCGCCAGGCTCGCTGAAGTGAGGCATTTTCTAATCGAAAGCATCAGTCTGTCTTCCCATCCTCGCTATATCTGGACCATTGGGTCATGGCTTCCCTATACGGCAAAAGAATGTCGGCCTTCCAGAGGCACAAAGCCTCATATCAGGCGCAATTGACCGCAAGTGATCGATGAGGCCCTGAAAACCCGCCTAAAGATCGGACAACCTGTCCGACGCCGAGCCGAACTCACCCAGTGTGCGGAACGAGACGTTGAAGCCGATCGTCGTGCTGGTTTCACGGGTATCGACGTCGCGGTCCTGCGAATAGGTCATCAGATATGTGAAGCAGTCATCATCATAGGCGAAGCCGAACGAACTCTTGGCCATGATCGTGTTTTCGAAGTCATAGGTGCCGGACCCGAAAAGGCGCCAAGATTCCTGCAGCCTGGTCGAAACGCCGAACGATAGCTCTCTGCGGTCCTCGTCGAAGCCGTAGAGCTCTTGCGCCTGTATGAAGGCGTATTTGGTGGATACGGTGAAAGCGTCCGTGGCATAGGCCGCCTTGACCTCGCTGCGACGTATCTCAAGCGAATTTTCGTCGAGGCGAGCGCTTGCCGACGCGGAAAAACCATTTGGCGCACTGAAACCCACCAGGCCGACAAAGTCGGATGTATCGGTTTCAAGGCCGGAATAGGCTCCGGCGTTGACGAGATCCGGGCTAGCGAAGGAGTTTTCGCCCGAAAGGTGGTAGGACTGCCCTACCAAGCCATTGGCCATCCAGCCATTTCCGAGATTACCGGAGTAACGGAAGCCGAGATTCGCGCGCGTGCCGCCCTCGATGCGGTCATAGCCAGCGAACTTGTCACGCTCGAACAGCGATGTCGCGTCGAAGACGAAGCTCTGGGAGTCTTCGTTCGGGATGCCAAGGCGGTCGGCGTAGGGTTCGTCGTTGCGAGCAAACACCTGCGCCATCGGCTCCAGCACATGGCTGGACGATTCCGACGCGAACAGCAGCGGGAAGCGCAGTTCGAGACCAGCAGTTGCAAGGAAACGCTGATAGGCATCGCGGATGTCGGTGAACCATCCGCCGCCGGGATGGCTGGCAGCCATGTTGTTTATGGCCGCAACAGACGCGGAGGAATAGTCGACGTGGGTGGCATCGGCCTGGAAGGCGAGCAGCGGCGTCATGACCAGCCCGCCATCGGAGATGAAGGACCGTTTCCATTCGCCTTCGGCCGTCAGCCTGGCCGAATTGTTCTTGATGCCGTTGACAGCCTCGACCTCGGCCAGCGGATCGGGCAGGGCCGGAGAACCGTCAAAAAGCGTATAATCCAGCTTTTCTCGAACGATCACGCGCGAGTTGACGTCGAAGCTGAGTTCGCCACCAAGCACAGGCTGGTCTGCGATGTAGGAATAATCGAAGCTTGGCAGCACCCAGGGCTGTTCGTCGTTGCGGGCGTCGAAATTCTCCGTGCCGTCCGGATTGGTGTCCAGCGTCTCTTCCTGGACGTTGAACTTCATGCCACGCAGATCGAAATAATTGCGGTCGCCGAGGCCGGTCAGGTAGACTTCGGAGCGCTGCACGAAGTCGGTATAGCCATCGATGTCGTAGGTGCGCGAGAAGTCCTTATCGGTCTGGGCAAGAATGTTCCAGCCGAAGTCCCAGCGGGAATTGATCGCGAAGCGGCCAGTGGTGCCCATCATCGCGCGGAATTCGTTTGGATCGCCGGGCGGTCCGGAATCGACGGTATTGTAGTCGAAGTTGTCGGGGTTCGCCTGATTTATGGCGGCGAAGGTAACGCTGTATTCGCCGTTGTTGAAGCGCTGGCGCCATTCGGCCTCGCCGAGAAAGCCCTGCTCGGTATAACCAGTCCCGGTTATGGTCAGGTCATAGGTCGGCGAAAGAGCGACATAATAGGGGACCGACACGCCGACGCCGAGATCGCTCGAGAAGGTAACGCCCGGTATCAGGAAGCCCGACTTGCGCTTCACCGTCGGGTCGGCGATCTCGAAGGACGACACCTTGCCGAGCGGCAGGCCGAAGAATTCAAATGTCGAATCCTCGAAGCGAACCGTCTTGGTGTTGCTGTTCCAGATGATCTTCTTGGCCTTGATGCGCCAAGGCGGTGCCTTGTCAGGCTTGTCTTCGCAGGGCTCGCAGGCGGTATAGACGCCATTGTTGAACGTGGTCAGGAAACCACCGCGCCGCTCGCCGCTTTCGGCAGCGAAATAGGTCTTGTCGACCGTCTCCACACGCAAGGCGTTGACAAATCCGTCGCCGAAATCGTCGGTCACGTCGACCGTGTCAGAATAAACGATGGTCCCCTGCGAATCGATGATCTGGACGTTGCCGCTGGCGACAACGCGCCGGGAAGCTCGGTCATAGCTCACCTGATTCGCGACCAGCCTGTTCCCGCCGTAGTCGATGCGGACACCGCCGGTGGCGGTGACGGTCTGGTCATTATTGTCGTAAATCAGCGTGTCCGCCTCGAGAAGCATCTGCGCGTCGTCGCTCAGACCCTGCGAGGCCATGTCTGCAATGGACTGTGAAAAGGCCGATTCGGGAAGAATCGTGCTGTATGCAATGCAAGACAGTGCAGTCGCGCCCATCAAGCGCGCCAGTCTGGCCGATTTGCGGTCTAAATGTGCCGCAACCCCCAACTAACCGTCCTCCTTGTACAGCAGGAATGTTACCCCGAAAAACATCGCCACGACAACCGGAATCCAGGCCACGACGAACGGAGGGACCAATCCCGCATTGCCAAACGCTTTAACAAGAACTGAAACCACATAAAGCAGAAAGCCGGCGAGGATGCCACCCAGAATCATCGTCGCGGACTGTCCCATTCGCTGAAAGCGCATCGACACCGTGGCCGCTATGAGGGTCATGGCCACCAGCAGGAGCGGAAGGGCAAGAAGCGTATGGAATTGCGTGGCGAAAGCGCTGGCCTTGAGCCCGAAGGATTGTGCGACCTCGATCTTGCCAGGTAGTTCGTAGAAGGGAATCGTTTCGGGGCGCGCAAGCCGCTCCTGGACGAACTCCGGTTTGAGGTTCGTGGGCACCCGATCGATTTCAATGCGCGGCATCTGTTCGCCGGCGCGGATGCGCCTGACTTCGTGCAACTCCCAGTAGCCGTCGCGAAGATAGGCGCGTGCGGCATCTCGCCGTTCGAAGATGTTGCCGTCGCCGTCCAGCGAGAACAGGGTCACATCGGCCAGTTCAAGGCCCTGGTTAAGTACGGTCCGGGCGCCGATGATCGTGTCGCTATCGCCGGCCTTCTGCCGAAGCCAGGGGGCTGCGATGGCCGAGTTTCCGCCGGATTGCCCGCCGCGGAACTCGTTTTCGAGCATTTCCGACCTCGAGACCGCATGGGCGGCAAGGGGATTGAGCACGGTTACCGTCAGCAAGCCCAGAATCAACGCGCCGAAGCAGAATGGCATCAGGAATTGCCAGGCGGAGATGCCGGCCGATCGGGCAATCACGAGTTCCGACTTGCGGTTGAGCGATATGAGCGTGGTCATCGCGCCAATCAGCGCGACGAATGGCACGGCCTGCTGGACGATGATCGGCACGCGTAGCGCCGAAACGGAGAACGCCAACCCCACACTGTAGCCCGGCAGACCGACTGTACGGCTCGAGAACTCGGTGAAGTCGATCAGCATGATCAGCGCGTAAACGCCGAAGAAATACCATGTTACAATAGCGACATAGCGCCTGAAAAAGTAGCGGTTGAGGGTCCAACCCATCAGGCCTGCCCCCCGGATTCGTCGGGCCGGCGTGGCCGCATGAATGTCAGGCGGTCGCCGACGGCGCGCGCCGACGCAATAACCCGATCGGCTACGGCGATCGGCAGTTCCATCGTGCGGTTGGTCGCAATGAACCAGACACAGACCGCGGAAGCGAACAGCGGGACCGCGTAGACAAGCGGCCACATCGCAGGCGCTAGCTGAATCTGGTCGGCGGCCACATAGCCCAGCCAGCGGACGACCAATGCGATGATAACGGCAGTGGCAAGGGAGTTGATGCGGCTGTCGCGGTGCGAGCGTGCGTTACCGATGACGGCGAGGGCGACAAGTCCGAACACGATCGAGTAGCTCCAGTCCGTCAGCCGCCGGTGCAGTTCCGCGCTGATGGACGCTGGATTGTTCTTGTAGAAACTGTCGTCGGGGTCCGGATTGAACAGGTAGTCGAGGGTCCGGTCCTTGGGGTGAAGCTGCGGCTTACCGGCGGACGCAGTGAACACAGACAGGTCGAAGGCGTAGGACATGAACCGGATAATGGAGATGTCGTTGTCTGGCATCTTGCGCTGGATTTCACCGTCCTGCATGACCAGAACCGTGCCGTTGGCGTCCTCTCGCACCTGGCCGTATTTGGCGTAGTAGATCAGATCGGTGCCTTCGGTGCGCGAATCGGCGACAAAGATTCCCGAAAGCCGCCCGTCCGGAAGTCGCTCGCTGATCTGGATGTAGAGGCCGTCCTCGATCTTCCTGAACGTGCCTTCCTGGATCACCAGCGAAAGGAAATCGGCCCGCGCGGCGGCCACCAGTTCCCGGCCGCGCTGGCGGGCATACGGCTCGGCCCCGTTGTCGATCGAGAAGGAGACGATGCTGGCTATGATCGCAAGCGTCATGATCGGTCGCACGATGGTGGAACGGCCCCCGCCTGCTGCGCTCATGACGACCAGTTCGGAATCGTTGTTCATTGCGTTCAACGTCTGAGCGGCGGCGATGATCATAGCGAAGGGGATGACGACAGGCAGCACCGACGGCAGGATCAGGGCGGCAATTTCGAAGAAGGCGAAGGCAGACTGGCCGCTGTCGGTCACTAGGTTGATGCGCGTCAGGACCTGCGTCGTCCACACGATGGCGACGGTCCACACAAGCGAAGCGATGAACAGGATCAGCGCTCGCCTGAAGATGTAGCGTTCGAAGACCTTCATGAAGCGCGGGGCGTCCTCGGGCAGGAAATGGGCAACGGGATGGCCCGCCTCCTCGGGAGCGGGAATGGAGGTCCAAATTAATCATCCGTTTCTGTCAGCACAACCTCTCAGGCCGCACTGACTGTGCGTCACGGTCAACCCCCGCCATCGGCAACCTTGGCCCGCAAGGGCTAATGAAACGCCAAAGAAGACAGTTAACGGATCGTTGATGCCCGGCTGCGTTGTTTCGCGGGTTGCCAAATCGCCGAAAAGCGCGAAATGTCCGCCCGAGAGCCCAAAGCCGGCCCAAGCATCGCGGCAAAGTCCGCTACTCGTGATGCTAGGTTCCGGAAAACCACCGCAGGATAGTCATGGCCACCAGACCCGTAATCAGTTTTGCCCGATACACCACGCCGAAAAAGGGCAGCGTCGTGCTTCTTGCCGCGGAGAAGGGCGCTCTTGGCGCGGTGGCGAGCGGTTACGATTCGGGTGACACGTTCAAAAGACTGTTCTCCATTGCCGATTTTTCCGGCAAGGCCGGGTCTTCGGTGGATGCTCTTACGCCGCATGGCTCATCCATCGATCGCCTCGTGGTGATCGGAATCGGTAAGCCAGCGGCCCTGAAGGAATATGACTGGCTGAAGCTCGGCGGCATCATCGGCGCGCAATTCCGCAAGCCAACGGAGGCTGCAATCGTGCTTGATCTGCCAGAGGTGACGATCGGCGGGGCCGAGGCGGCGAGCATAGCCGCAGGCATCCTGCTGCGCGCCTATGCCTTCGACAAATACAAAACCCGGAAGGACGACGCGGACGGGAAGGGTACAAAGGAAAAGACGGCAGCCGACGCCAAACCCTCGAAGTTTACCATCCAGTGCGCCGATCCGGCCGCTGCCAAGAAGGCGTTCGCTTCCCTGGAGGGGGTCGCTGATGGCGTCATGCTGGCGCGAGACCTCGTCAACGAGCCGGCCAACAAGCTGGGTCCCGTCGAATTTGCGGCCGTCGCAAAGGAACTCGAGAAGCTCGGCGTGAAAGTCGAAGTGTTGACCGAGAAGGAAATGACCAAGCTCGGCATGGGCGCGCTGCTCGGCGTGGCCCAGGGATCGCCGCGCGGTGCCCGGCTGGTCATCATGCAGTGGAATGGCGGCAAGGCGAAGGACAAGCCGGTTGCCTTCATAGGCAAGGGCGTGACCTTCGACACTGGCGGCAATTCAATGAAGCCAGCTTCCGGCATGGAGGAAATGAAGGGCGACATGGGCGGCGCAGCGGCCGTCACGGGATTGATGCACGCGCTTGCGGCGCGCAAGGCCAAGGCCAATGTCGTCGGCGTCATCGGGCTGGTCGAGAATGCCGTGGATGGCAATGCCCAGCGCCCGGGAGATATCGTCACCTCCATGTCCGGCCAGACAATCGAGGTTCTGAACACGGATGCGGAGGGCCGCCTCGTGCTCGCCGATGCGCTTTGGTACGTGAACCAGCGCTTCGAACCGAAATTCATGATCAATCTGGCAACGCTGACGGGCGCTATCATGGTGGCGCTCGGCCAGAATCATGCGGGTCTCTTCTCAAACAATGACGAGCTTGCCGGCCGTCTGACGGAAGCCGGTCAGGTCACGCAGGAGAAGCTCTGGCGCATGCCGATGGGACCGGACTACGACAAGCTGATCGATTCCAAGAACGCCGACATGAAGAACATCGGCGGCCGATACGGCGGTTCGATCACTGCGGCGCAGTTCCTGCAGCGTTTCGTCAAGGAAACGCCCTGGGCGCATCTTGACATCGCCGGCACTGCGATGGGTTCGCCTTCCAACGAGATCAGTCAGACATGGGCTTCCGGCTTCGGCGTGCGGTTGCTGGATAGGCTCGTCAGGGATCACTACGAGGGATGAGGCTCAGCAGGGCGCAACGACGTGCTCTCCGGAACGGACTTGCGTAGAAGCACGGCGGCGGCACTGCCCGCGCTGTGAATATAGTTCACATCGCGGTGGACGAGCATTGTCGAAAACGCGCCATCGAGGAGCAGGACGACCTGTCGAGCGAGTTGGTCGGCTTCCGCTTCACCGTTCTCGGCAATGACTTCAGTCAGCCAAGATTCGAGCCTTTTCTTGTGCATGCTCGCAAGCTTGACGGCAGGGTGGCCGGGCGTCTCGACCAATTCGGCAGCAGTACGCAGGAAGCCGCAGCCCTTCCACCTCCTGTTGCGCGCGGCCGTGGCAAGGTTTGTGAAGATGGCCTGGACCTTTTCAGGCAGGCCCCCCTCCGCCTCCGCGAACCATTTGGCAAAGAGCTCGAGGTTCGGCTGGTCACGCGAAGCCAGATAGGCAGTGATCAGTTCGTCCTTGCCTTTGAAGTGGTAGTAGAACGTCTTCTTGGTGACGCCGGCTTTTTCGGCCACGCTGTCTATGCTGACAGCCCTTATCCCCGCCGCATAGAAAAGCCGATTTGCGGTCTTGACGATCTTTTCTCGGGTGACGCCAGCGTTCCTAGGGATGAAAGTATACTCACTAGTGAGTTTATATATGATCTGTCCCATGCTAGCTCCAGCACCATGGTTGCGCAACGCCGCAGAGGAGGAACAAATGGCACAGGGCACAATACTTCACGAACAGCACGGCGCAGTGGCAGTCCTCACGATCAATCGTCCGGAGAAGCTCAACGCCCTCAACTACGCTACCAACGACCTGCTGATGAGGTTGCTGGAAGACATCGAGGGGGACCGGCGGGTAAGGGCCGTCATCATCACCGGAGCGGGTGAACGGGCTTTCTCGGCAGGCGGCGACATTCACGAATTCTCGGAAAGCGTGAAGCGCGGCGCCGACGTGGCGGTCAGGGATTTCGTGCGACGCGGCCAAGCCATGACGGCCAGGCTGGAGGCGTTTCCCAAGCCCGTCATCGCGGCGGTGAACGGGATTGCTTTCGGTGGCGGCTGCGAGATCACCGAAGCCGTGCATCTGGCCATTGCAAGCGAAAACGCGGTCTTTGCCAAACCGGAGATCAATATCGGCATCCCGCCCACCTTCGGTGGCACACAGCGTTTGCCGAGACTGGCGGGACGGAAGCGCGCCCTGGAGTACCTGCTTACGGGAGACGCCTTTTCAGCACAGCGTGCCTGTGAACTCGGGATCGTCAACAAGGTGGTTCCTCACGGGATGCTGCTGGACGAAGCTTTTGACCTTGCGGACCGCATCTTGCGCCATTCCCCGGTGACGGCCGCTCGCATTCTGGCTGCGGTTGCGCGAGGATTGAACGCGACGATAGGCGAAGGGCTGCAGATCGAGAGCGAGCAGTTTGCGAGAATGGTTGAGACCCGTGATATTCACGAGGGACTGACTGCCTGGATCGAACGCCGTCCGCCGAACTATTTCGGCGAATAGCTGCCTGCCTTCCTCTCGCTCGCAAACAGGCTTAGATAAGCCACATGGCCGAAGTCCTTTTCTATCACCTGACCGAGTCCACTCTGGAGGACGCGTTACCGGGTCTGCTGGAGCGCAGTCTCTCGCGCGGCTGGCGCGCCGTCGTGCAATCGGGTAGCGAGGAACGACGCGACGCGCTCGACCAGCATTTGTGGACGTTCCGCGACGATTCGTTTCTGGCGCACGGCACCGACCGGGAACCGCACGCGGCCGAGGAACCGGTGCTGTTGACCACAACCGATACCAACCCTAACGGCGCGCGCATTCGGTTTCTCGTCGACGGGGCGCCACCGCCGGATCTTTCGGGTTACGAGCGGGCAGTGTTCCTCTTCGATGGCCATGACACAGGACAGGTCGAGGCAGCGCGCGAGCACTGGAAGACGATGAAAGGCGCTGGCCACGCCGTTACCTACTGGCAGCAGACGGCCGATAGGCGCTGGGAACGCAAAGCCTGAGCATGGAGTTCTGACGGCACGATGCGCGCATTCTTCCTGCTTGTTTTCCTGGGCGGCCTGACCGCCGGCTTTGGCTATCCCTGGGCGATCAACAATTTCTCCGGCCGCGAGCTTGGCAACTGGCCAACCTATGAGCGCGGCAGTGGCTTCCAGCCGGTAACCGTAAGGCTGACCTCGGCCGACGCCCCGGTGCGTGTGCTGGTCGACCTCACTTCCCTCGGGCCCGTGGAGTTTGCGCCACGCAGGACGGCGCTGACGCTCACCGCGTCGACAGAAGGTGGTACCGTGCTGGCCGAGACACTGACCTTCTCGGAAGCCAAGCCGCAGGAACGCAGCCCACAGTCACGCGACCGCATCTACCGCGACGAGGCGGGCGTGATCGAAGAGATCGAGGATGGTGACTATACTTTCGTCATCGGGCCGGGCGACGTTGATGGAATCGAGATGCGTTCCGTCGATCTCTCGCTGCGCGGCCGGGCGCTGTCTGTCGATCCGCGACTTCCACCAGTCGGCTACTCCGCCGCCGCAATCGGTTTCATTGGACTGGTGCTTTCTCTGAGGCGACGCAAACGCGACCGCGCGGCCGGCACCGAATCCCTGCCGCCCCGCTGGGGCCGGGGCGGGGACGGCCCTGCCAAATGAGTCGTGACCGATGAATTACCGTCACGCCTACCACGCGGGCAATTTCGCCGATGTGGTCAAGCACATCGCCTTGTCGCGACTAATCGGGTACCTGAAGCTAAAGGACAAGGCGTTTCGGGTCATCGATACCCATGCAGGTATCGGGCTCTACGACCTTTCGTCAGACGAAGCCCAAAAGACCGGCGAATGGAAGGGTGGTGTAGGGCGGCTCGCCAGTGCGGACCTGTCACCCGCAGTCGGGACATTGCTCGCGCCCTATCTCAGCGCCGTGACAGCGGTCAATCAGGGCGACGGTATTGAACGCTACCCCGGTTCGCCGCTGATCACGCGCCATCTGCTGCGCCCGCAGGACCGTCTCACGGCCATCGAACTGCATCCGAGCGATTTCGAGAGGCTGAAGGCACGTTTTTCTGGTGATTTCCAGGTTCGCACCATCGAACTCGACGGCTGGCTGGCGCTGGGGGCACACCTGCCGCCCAAGGAAAAGCGGGGACTCGTCATTGTCGATCCGCCTTTCGAGAAGGAAGGCGAGTTCGACAGGCTGGTCGATGGGCTCGCGCGAGCACATCGCCGCTGGCCGGGCGGAATTTACGCCCTCTGGTATCCAATCAAAAACCGCTCCGCCGTCTCGCATTTTCGCGAGGCGCTGAGGCAGGCGGGGATTCCCAAGATTCTCGACGTCGCCTTTAGCGTCCGGGGGCCTTCCTCAGAAGAGCTGTTCGACGGCAGCGGTCTCGTCGTGGTCAATCCGCCCTTCGTCTTCGAACAGGAAATGCGCGCCATCCTGCCGGAGTTGAAGTCGGCGCTAGCCGAGGACGCAAAAGCCACATGGTCCGTCAAATGGCTTGCCGGCGAGACTGTCTCCGCTTGACCATGACGCGACTGGAAACGATTATGCATTTCGGCAGCCGTTTGCCGCCGTGAGAGGTATTCCATGTCACGCCTGATCCGTCCGATCCTTGCCGCGCTACTGGCTGTTTCCTGTTCGCTCGGGATTGTTCCTTCCGTCTACGCTGCTGACCTTGGCGGCTACGTTGGAGATTCGGGCGTGTGCGGGAAGGCGTGGGTGCTTAATCGCATCACCAGCCGCTTCGCCTATCAGGTGCGTAACGTTCCGAACCTTCCGCAGGTGGCGATCACCGATTTCCACAACATCCAGGAACGGCGCTATCTGCCGGCGCAGGAGGACCGTCCGATCGGCCGCACATATTGCGGCGCTCAGGTGGTGCTTTCCGACACCAGCCAGCGCGACATCTGGTACCTGATCGAGGAAGGCCAGGGCTTCGCTTCGATCGGCGACAATGTCGAGTTCTGCGTGTCCGGCTTTGACCGCTGGTATGTCTATGACGGGCGCTGCCGCGTCCTTCGCTGATCGGGCATGATGCGGCGCGGGCTGCTTGCGGCACTCGCCGCAGTTCTCCTTGCCAGTTGCAGCCAGGAAAGCGAAAAGGCGCCCGCCGACACCCGGCCAAACGCGCCCATCGTCCAGACTGTCCCATCCGGAAAGGCGCCATCCTCCCTACCGCTGGGCACAGGGTTTGATTTCTATGTCCTGTCGCTGTCCTGGTCGCCGAGCTATTGCGAGGCTGAAGGGCAGGATGCAAACCACCAGCAATGCGACGGAGGCAGGCCCTATGCCTTCGTCGTTCACGGCCTCTGGCCGCAGTTCCAGCGCGGTTTTCCGGAGAATTGTCCCGTCGAAGAGAGGGAGGTGCCGAACTCGACGCTGCGGTTACTTTACGACATCATGCCGTCAGCAGGGTTGATCCGCCACCAGTGGCGCAAGCATGGCTCCTGCTCGGGCCTCAGCCAAGACGATTACTTCGCAGTGCTTCGAGCCGCGCGAGAATCGGTCGCTATTCCCGCGCGATTTCGTCATCTGGACGGTTACGTGACGATCGACCCGGACGAGGCCGAGAAGGCGTTTGTCACTGCCAATCCAACGCTGCGCAGCGACGCTGTGGCCGTTACCTGCGACCGCCGCTACCTGCGCGAGGTTCGTGTCTGCATGACGAAAGACCTGAAATTCCGGTCCTGCCCCGAGGTCGACCGCCGCGATTGCAGGCTGTCAAAGGTTGTCATGCCGCCAGTCCGGGGTGGTTAAAGAAGTGGTTTCACGCGGGTTATCTGCGCGCTTCAATGCTTGAGGGAAATGCTCACATGTCGAAAGTCTTCATCGCACACGCTTCACCGTACAGTTGCAAGGTTCTCATGGCCGCAGCCTATGTGGATGTTGCCGTTGAGGCGGTCGTAACGGATACCTCGAAGCCGACCGAGGAATTCCTCAGGTCAAATCCGTTAGGCAAGATACCGGTTCTGGTTACCGATAGCGGTGAGACGATCTTCGATAGCCGAGCCATCGTGCAACATCTCAACCGCCAGTCGGGCAGCAGGCTTTTCCCGCGCAATCCAGCAAAACGAGCGGACGCCGAGACGCTGGAGGCGCTCGCGGATGGCATTTGCGACTGTGCCCTTGCGCATGTCTACGAACGGCGCTTCAGGCCGCAGGAGATCGTGCACCAGCCATGGCTGGACAGGCAGTGGGAAAAGGTGGGTCGCGCCTTGGATGCGCTGAACGCAAACCCGCCAAAGATCGGCAAGAAAATCCATGCCGGTCACATCGCGCTGAGGGCGGCGCTTGGCTATCTTGAGCTTCGTTTCGCCGGGCAATGGGAAAAGGGCAGGAGCCGCCTGAAGCGCTGGATCGCCCGCTATGACGAGAAGTTTCCCGAACTCAACGCGCTGGTGCCGCGCTAAAACAAAAAACCGGACGCCGAAGCGCCCGGTTCTTTTGCGATGCGGATTACGTCAGAACTTCATACCGACGCCGAATGTGATCCGGTGATCCTTGGCGCTGATTTCGGACGGTCCATGAAACGTGTTGAATGTATCGCTGCCGAAATCGGTGTAGCGATACTCGACACGGCCGAAGACGTTCTCCGTCATCATGATGTCGCTACCGACGCCAGCGGTCCAGCCAAGCATCGTGTTGCTGTCGTTGACGCCGAAGCCCGACACTTCAACGTTCTTGGCAGCACCACCGGCAGTCGCATAGAGCAGCACGCTCGGCGAAATGACGTAACCGAGACGGACGCGAAGCGACCCTTCAAGACCGGCGTCGGACGTGTAACCGGCATTCGTGCCGTCGGCCCAGTTGTAGCCTATGTCAGCCTCAGCACCGGCAACGATGTTACCAGCCTGCCAGTTGTAGCCGCCGAAGCCTCCCAGCAGGAAGCCGTTGGTGCCGATCGAGTTGCCGAACGTCTCCATGTCCGTATCGCCTGAGAAGGCGTAACCGACGGAAACACCGGCGTAGGGGCCGGACCAAGTGTTGAGCGGCGGCTCGGCCATCGGAGCGGCAGGCGCCTCCGGCACTTCCATGATGGCGTCGGCTGCATAGGCAGGGATCGTGCCCAGCATGGCCATCAGTCCGACGGCGGCAAATGCCGGGCGGGCAAATTTAGGATTGTTCTTCATTTTCTACTCCATGACCACAAGACACGTGGATTCCCAGATGGCAAGCCAACCCGCGGCGGGAGGAACGGATTGGTTGCCGAACAGTTCCGAATCTGGGCGTGAAATGTGGCTCGAACGAACCTGAAATTGGGTCTTTGGCCGGCGCGAATGAGGCCGAAGCTTGACGTTGCTCCCTTGCAACAGAAGCTGTCAGGAGTGTGGAGGGTCGCTCCCCGAAACCCGCTTGGTACAAGGCGTTGCGAACCCTATATACTTCGCTCACGCAGGAAAGCGGTAAGCAGCTTACTTTGGGGCAGAAGGTGCTTTCGCCACAAAGCCGTCAAAAGAGAAAACGGATTTTAACGAACGACAGCACGTGCGGCTTTGCTGCCGCTACTGAATGGATTCTTGGGGATTGACATGGTGGCTGCTGCGCGGACTGCACTGGTGACGGGGGGAGCGAAGCGAATTGGCCGCGCCATCGTCGAAGACCTGGCCAGCCAGGGATTTTCGGTCGCGATTCATTGCAACGCTTCCCGCACGGAAGCCGATGCGTTGGCCGCGGCATTGCGAAATTCAGGCTCACGCGTTGCCGTTGTCCCGGCGGATCTCACCGACGCCAATGCCACTGCCGGGCTCGTAGCGGACGCGGTGTCAGCGCTAGGTCCAATAGGGCTTCTCGTGAACAACGCCTCGATCTTCGAGGATGACGCGATCGAGATGTTCGATCCCGCAGTCGCCGCCAGGCACTTCGCCATTCATGTCAACGCGCCGGCGTTGCTGACACGCAAATTCGCCGAAGCCCTGGAGAAAGGCGCTCAAGGCCTCGTCGTCAATGTGATCGACCAGCGCGTCTGGCGGCTGACGCCTCGCTATTTTTCCTACACATTGTCCAAATCGGCGCTCTGGACCGCGACGCGGACAATGGCTCAGGCGCTCGCGCCGCGCATAAGGGTCAATGCCATTGGCCCTGGCCCGACACTGGCGAATGCGCGGCAGGGGCAGCATGATTTCCAGGCGCAGGTTGATGGCCTTCTGCTCGGACAAGGCCCTGCTCTTGCGGAGTTTGGAGCGACGATACGCTACCTCTGGAACACGCCTTCGGTTACCGGGCAGATGATCGCTCTCGACGGAGGGCAGCACCTTGCATGGCAGACGCCGGATGTGACAGGCATGGTGGAATGAGTCGTAAATCAAAAGGCATCCCCGGGCAGGACGAGTCCGGTCATGACGGGGAAACCGACACTGCAGACGACATTGCCGGTTTCATTTCGGGCGATGAAGCGGACGACGAAGATGTCGGCGGCGACGAGGGAGAAGCGGAAGCCATCCCGGCCACTTCGGTCGATCTTCCCTTCACGGCGATCGACTGGACGGCCCACGCAGGGGACGCCGATGGAATGGTCGGCCCGGAGGTCATCCAGACTCTGGTGAAGCGCCTGCCGAATGCTCCCGGCGTGTATCGGATGATGAATGCGGCAGGCGACGTTCTCTACGTCGGCAAGGCGCGCAGCCTGAAAAAGCGCGTCACGAACTATGCGAACGGCCGTTTCCACACAAACCGCATCGGACGCATGGTGCGTGAAACGGCGACGATGGAATTCGTCGTGACACGCACCGAGATCGAGGCGCTTCTGCTCGAAGCGAACCTCATCAAGCGGCTGCGCCCGCGCTTCAACGTCCTTTTGCGCGACGACAAATCGTTTCCATACATATTGCTGACGGGCGATCATCCGTCGCCGGGCATCTTCAAGCATCGCGGCGCGCGTTCGCGCAAGGGCGACTATTTCGGGCCATTCGCTTCGGCGGGCGCGGTTGGGCGCACGATCAACTCGCTGCAGCGAGCCTTCCTTCTGCGCACATGCACGGATTCGGTGTTCGAGAGCCGCACACGTCCCTGCCTGCTCTATCAGATTAAGCGCTGCTCCGGGCCGTGCACGGGGGAGATATCGCACGACGGCTACACCGAACTCGTCTCCGAGGCCCGGGACTTCCTTTCCGGCCGCAGCCTGAAGGTCAAGTCCGAGATATCGGGGCAAATGCAGCAGGCTGCCGAAGACCTCGACTTCGAGCGCGCGGCGGTATACCGGGATCGCCTTGCCGCGCTCAGCCATGTCCAGAGCCATCAGGGGATCAATCCGCAGGGTGTGGAAGAGGCCGATGTCTTCGCCATCCATCAGGAAGGCGGCCAGGTCTGCATCCAGGTCTTCTTCTTCCGTACCGGCCAGAACTGGGGCAACCGGGCGTATTTTCCAAAGGCCGATCCTGCGCTGGAGGCCCAGGAGGTGTTATCTTCGTTCCTTGCGCAATTCTATGACGACAAGCCGTGCCCCCGCGTCGTCATGCTGTCGCACAAGGTCGAGGAAGAAAATCTGCTCGAACAGGCTCTGGCGACGAAGGCCGGCCACAAGGTCTCGATCACCGTTCCGCAGCGGGGCGAGAAAAAGGATCTGGTCGATCATGCCCTGCAGAATGCCCGCGAGGCTCTTGGCCGCAGGCTGGCCGAAACTTCCACGCAGGCGCGGCTGCTTGACGGTTTCGCGGGTACGTTCGGGCTGGAGAAGGCGCCCGGACGCATCGAGGTCTACGACAATTCCCACATCATGGGTACGAATGCAGTCGGCGCCATGATCGTCGCCGGCCCGGAAGGCTTCGTGAAGAACCAGTACCGGAAGTTCAACATCCGCTCGACGGATATCACGCCGGGCGACGATTTCGGCATGATGCGCGAGGTCATGCAGCGTCGTTTTTCACGTCTGATCAAGGAGCACGGCGAGGGCGGTGGCGATACCGACGACGAGGAAAGCAGCGCGTTCCCGGCATGGCCCGACGTGATCCTGATCGATGGTGGACAGGGCCAGATGACTGCCGTGCGCGCAATCCTCGCTGAACTTGGCATCGAAGATCGAGTGGTTGCGATCGGGGTGGCCAAGGGCAGGGATCGCGAGGCCGGGCGCGAGCAGTTTTTCGTCAAGGGAAAGAGCGCCTTCACCTTGCCGGTCCGGGACCCGGTCCTGTATTTCGTGCAGCGCCTGCGCGACGAAGCCCACAGGTTCGCTATCGGTTCGCACCGGGCACGGCGCAAGAAGGAAATGACAAGGAATCCGCTGGATGAAATTGCCGGCATCGGGCCGACGCGCAAGCGTGCCCTGCTGCTGGCCTTCGGAACGGCAAAGGCGGTGCGCAACGCGGCTATGGACGATCTGATGGCCGTGGATGGCATATCGGAGTCGGTCGCACGACTGGTCTATAACCATTTTCACGAGAAATGATCTATTTCCGCGACAAAACGGCTTCATTCATCGACTTGGACCAGTTGACCCCCTACATCGCCATCTGATTTCACTAGGGAGGAACCAGAGCAGAAGACATGGCAAAGCGCGCTTTCAACCTGCCGAACATGCTGACCTACGGGCGGATCCTCGCCGTTCCGCTAGTGGTCCTTTGCTTTTTCCTTGAAGGAAAGCTTCAGTCGAGCGACTTCGCGCGCTGGTCTGCGCTGGTGATTTTCATCGCCGCCAGCATCACCGATTATTTCGACGGCTATCTGGCGCGGGCATGGCAGCAGACGTCCAACATTGGCCGCATGCTCGACCCCATCGCCGACAAGCTGCTGGTGGCCACCTGTCTCCTGCTGCTTGCCGCGGACACTGATCGCACGATTGCCGGCTGGAGCCTCTGGGCTGCCATCATCATCCTTTGCCGGGAAATCCTGGTGTCCGGTCTGCGGGAATATCTGGCCGCCCTGAAGGTCAGTGTTCCGGTAACCCAGCTTGCCAAGTGGAAGACCGCAATCCAGATGATCGCCATCGGCGTTCTGCTGGCTGGGCCTGCACTGGACAAGATCGTTCCCTACGCCACCGAGACCGGCATAGTGCTTCTCTGGATCGCTGCGATAGTCACGCTGTACACCGGCTACGATTATTTCCGTGCCGGCGCCAAGCACATCATGGACGAATGACATGACGAAGCTCGTTTACTTCGCATGGGTACGGGAGCGGATCGGCAAGGCAGAAGAAGAGGTTACGTTGCCGTCCGGTGTAGAGACCGTCGGGGATCTCCTCCTATGGCTGAAGGGGCGCGGCGAGGCGTATGAGTACGCGTTGCAGCATCCCGATGTCATCCGGGTCGCGATCAATCATGAACATGTGGATCACCGGGAAAGGATAGGCGGCACGAGCGAGATCGCGCTGTTTCCTCCCATGACGGGCGGCTGAGATGGTCGTGCCGGTTGTGCGCATACAGGCGCATGATTTCGATGTCGCGGCCGAAATCGCGAGCCTGCAACAAGGCAGGCGGGACATCGGTGCGATCGTGACGTTCAGCGGAATTTGCCGCGATGAATCGGGCGCTTTGGAAGCTCTGGAGATCGAGCACTATCCCGGCATGGCGGAGGCCGAGATCGGACGGATTGCCGCCCAGGCCACCGAGCGTTGGCCGATCGAGGCTCTGGTGGCCATTCACAGGCATGGAATGATCAGGCCGGGCGAGAACATCGTCCTTGTGGTGGCGGCCTCGAGGCACCGCCGCGCCGCCTTTGAGGCAGCCGAGTTTCTCATGGATTACCTGAAGTCGCGGGCACCGTTCTGGAAGAAAGAGTACCGCCGCGATGGCACTGCCGGCGAATGGCTCGACGCGAGGGACAGCGACGAGGAAGCGGCGGCGCGCTGGAAAAAGTAGCATCGGTCCTGCGGCGCGTCACGGAACAGACTCAATCCGGGTCGATTGTCGCCAGCGAACTGGAGGACGACTGATGCTGGGAAAATTGGCGGAACTGGTCCTTTTCGGGATCGGCCCTCTGGCGCTCGGAGGGCTTCTGATGCCGGTGGCCGTGATGGCGGAGGAGGCCGAGATCGTCGGCGAGGTATCCTACCGTGAACGGATCGCGCTCCCGCCGAACGCCGTCCTGAGCGTCAAGCTCACCGATGTGTCGCTGGCCGATGCGCCCGCTGCCGTCATTGCGGAGCAGAAGGTGGAGCCTGCCGGGCAAGTGCCCATCAAGTTCGCGCTGAAATTCGACCCGGCGATCATTCAGCCCAAGATGAGCTATGCAGTTCAGGCTCGCATCACCGTGGACGACAAGCTCTGGTTCATCAATGACGAGCGGTATTCGGTCGATCCGGCCAAGCGCGAGCCTGTGCGGATGATGCTGCGCAAGGTCAGCCAGGAGGAAACGCCCCCGCTTCCAACCCTTTTCGATACAACCTGGCTTGCCGAAGATATCGGTGGCGCCGGTGTGATTGATGACGCACAAACGACCTTCAGCGTGACCGAAGATGGAAGCGTGACTGGTCGGGGCGGATGCAACGGCTATTTCGCGCAAGCCAAGATCGAAGGCGACAGGATTTCTGTCGGCAAGGCCGGGATGACCATGATGGCATGCCCGGAAGCGCTCATGGATCAGGAACGGAAGTTTCACGACGCACTCAGCAAGACGGCAAGCTTTCGCTTCGACGGGGACGGGAAGCTGTTCTTCGTGGATGCGGACGGAAACGATCTGGTGCGCTTCTCGAACGCCGGCTGAGGGCCAGGTCCGAAGCATAAAAAAGCCGGCGTCGCGCGCCGGCTTTTTCTATATGTATCAGCGGTTTGTGGCAGCCGACGGACTCAATTCTTCAGCCGACAAGCTCGATGTCGGAGAACCAGTACTTGATCTCCTGGGCAGCGGTCTCAGGCGCATCGGAGCCGTGCACAGAGTTCTCGCCGATGGAAAGCGCGTGAACCTTGCGAATGGTGCCTTCGGCAGCGTTCGCGGGGTTGGTGGCGCCCATCACTTCGCGGTTCTTGGCGATGGCGTTCTCGCCTTCCAGAACCTGAACGACCGTGGGCGCGGAAGACATGAACTCTACCAGTTCGCCGAAGAACGGGCGGTCCTTGTGCACGGCGTAGAAGCCTTCAGCTTCGCGGCGGCTCATCCACACGCGCTTCGAGGCCACGACGCGCAGCCCTGCATCTTCCAGCATCTTCGTGATCGCGCCGGTCAGGTTACGCCGGGTAGCATCCGGCTTGATCATCGAAAAGGTGCGTTCAATTGCCATGTTCGGTTCCTGTGTCGTTGGAAAGGTGGCGGGTCTATACAGTTCACCGCCGTGCTTGCCAAGCGTACTCAGGCCGCCGCGACGCTTCGCCCAAGACCGTTATGGGAGTCGAGCAGGCTCTCGAACCAGTGTTGCACGGGGTCGTTGTCCTCCAGAATCCGAAACGGCGACATGATCCGGACCCATTGAAACGCACCGAATACAACATAATCTGGATAAAGCGGCGTCTTCCCCCCGATGAAGGGATGATAGGTCAGCATGCTGCGCAGCGGTTCGAGTGAGGCGCGAAAGGCAGCCAGACCCTGTTCGCGCGGCGCGGACACCTCCTCCAGCGGTTTGCCGTAGCGCTGCTCGCGGCTCTTACGGAAATAGATCTGATCCTCCGGGGCGAGGCGCGCGTGTATGTCGCACAAGGCCGCCACGCCGAGGTAGGGATGGAGCGTCAGTTGTGACCAGCGCTCAATGAAACGCGCCATTGCCTGGCCGCCCTTGCCACCGAACAGGCTCGGGCGGTCAGGGTAGGCATTTTCGAGATGGAGGGCGATGGCAAAGGAATCCGACACGACATTGTCCCCGTCACGAATAACGGGAATGGTTTTCGACACGCCACCCTCGATATCTGGCACGGCTGTGAAGGGCGTCGGAACACGGCGGAAGTCCAGTCCCTTGTGAGCCAGCGCCATCGCCGCCTTCCAGCAATGCGGGCTGAAGGGGCGTTCATGATCGAGACCGACGAGATCATAAAGAAGGATTGTCATTGGCGAGGCGCTCCGTGGCTTCTATGAAGGTACTATTTGATTGGCTGCGGGGAGTGGAAGCCGTTGAAACAGCACTTCAATATGTTTGCGGCATACAACGCATGGGCCAACCAGCGCATCTACGATGCGGCAGGCGCCCTTACCAAGGAAGAGTTCGCTCGTGATGCCGGTGCGTTTTTCAAATCGATGCGGGGGACGCTCAACCATCTGCTTGTCACGGATCGCATCTGGTTGAAGCGGTTCACCGGTGAGGGCGAGGCGCCTTCGTCACTGGATACGATCCTCTACATTGACTTCGCCAAACTGCGCGTGGCGCGCGAGATGGAAGATCGACGGATAGTCAACTGGATCGGCTCGCTGACCGAAAAGCAACTGGCGGGACGCTTCACCTACATGACCGTCACCGACATGCGCACGATATCGCAGCGGCTGTCTCCGGCTCTGGCGCATCTGTTCAACCATCAAACACACCACCGCGGCCAGGCGCATACGATCCTCACGATGCTTGGCAAGGAAGCTCCCTCGCTGGACCTGATCTATTTCCAGCGTACGGAGGAGGGCAGGGCGTTCGCCTAGTCTAGCGGCCCTGCCTATGGCGTAAAGCGGGCGAGCGCTTCCAGGTCCAGATCGTCATCCCATGACGCTGGTGAGAAAAGCCTGGCAGCGCCGTCGCGTGCATTTTCGTTGAGGTTGACGAAGGTGGCGCGGCCCTCGATCATTTTGACCCTGCCTTCGGCCACAAGGCGCAATGCGAGAGGATACAGTTCATGTTCCGCACGCAACACGCGCGCCGCCAGATCGGCCTCGCTGTCACTCGTCAGGACCGGGACTGCAGCCTGTGCGATGATCGGACCCTCATCCATGGCGACGGTCACGAAATGGACCGTGCAGCCATGAACGCGGACGCCTTCCTCCAATGCACGACGATGCGTATCCAGCCCGCGGAAGCTCGGCAGCAGGGCTGGATGGATGTTGATGAGGCGACCCTGCCAGTTTTGGACGAAACGCGCCGTCAACAGGCGCATGTAGCCGGCAAGGCATACGATATCCGCGTCGAGTTCCGTAAGTGCGGCTTCGATGGCGCCGTCATGTGCCTCGCGACTGCCAAAGTCGCTGCGCGGCAGGGCGATGGTGGAAATACCCTTGTCGGCTGCGAAGACAAGCCCCGGCGCATCGACGACATCGGAAATTACGCCGACGATCTCGACCGGATAAGCGGAATGCTCGGCGACCTCGATCAGCCTCGCCATGTTGGTGCCGCGGCCTGAAATCAGGATCGCTGCCCTTTTGCGAGTGCTGCTCATAGCGCAATCGTGCCCCGATATATGACGCCTGCTTCCCGTCTTGGAACGATGCGCCCGATCTGTGTCACCGTCTCGCCGGCCTCCTGCAGGACAGCGGCAACCTGCGCGGCCTGGCCGGATGCAACCGCCAGAACCATGCCAACGCCGCAATTGAAGGTGCGCATCATCTCGCTGGCATTGATCCCGCCCGTTTTTGCCAGCCATGTGAACACCGGGGGAACGTCAATCGCATCAAGATCGAGTTCGGCGGAGAAATCCTTCGGCAGTACCCGCGGGATGTTCTCGGGAAAGCCGCCGCCGGTGATGTGCGCAAGCGCCTTGATGCCGTGCGTGCCGCGAATTGCGTGTAACAGAGGCTTCACATAAATCCGTGTCGGCTCCAGCAAAGCCTCGGCAAGCGTCTGCTCTTCGGCAAACGGTGCCGCGTGGCTCCATTTCAGCCCGGACATTTCCACGACCCGCCGCACCAGGGAAAAGCCGTTCGAGTGCACACCTGAGGAGGCAAGGCCGAGCAGCATGTCGCCTTCCACCATGTCGTCGGTCGGAAGAAGCTGCCCCCGTTCGGCCGCCCCAACGGCAAAACCTGCCAGATCGTAGTCATTGCCGTGATACATACCCGGCATTTCCGCGATTTCGCCGCCGATCAGCGCACAGCCGGCCTGCCGGCACCCTTCCGCGATGCCGCCGACTATTGCTGCGCCCTGGTCCGGATCGAGTTTGCCCGTCGCGAAATAGTCGAGGAAGAAAAGCGGCTCGGCGCCCTGTACAACGAGATCGTTCACGCACATCGCCACAAGGTCGATGCCGATCGTGTCGTGCTTGCCTGCATCAATGGCGATCTTCAGCTTGGTGCCGACGCCATCATTGGCGGCCACCAGCACAGGATCGCTGAAACCGGCGGCCTTGAGGTCGAACAATCCGCCGAACCCGCCGATCTCTCCATCGGCGCCCGGGCGCCGCGTCGAGCGCACGGCCGGCTTGATCTTTTCGACCATCAGGTTTCCGGCATCGATGTCGACGCCGGCTTCGGCGTAGGTGAGCCCGTTTTTCGTCATTGCTCCATCCTGTCGGATCGTTTTGGGCTCTTCGCATGAACGTGACCGGCCCGCAAGAACCGGGACGACTCCAATCCGTGGACAGGCGATCGGCATACTTGCCGTCCGGCGATGCCAGAACCATGTATGGCGCGAGGGAGTAGAGGGGTCCATCAAGAGCGTGACCGTTCCCAACGTGATAACGATCCTGCGGCTTCTTCTGGTGCCGGCCATCGTGTACTGGCTGCTGACGGACGACTGGAAGCTCGCTTTTGCCGCATTTGTGCTTGCCGGCGTTTCCGACGGCGTGGACGGCTTCATCGCTCGCCGCTTCAATCAGCGGTCGCGCCTTGGGAGCTATCTCGACCCGATGGCCGACAAGCTGATGCTGGTCAGCGTGTTCGTGGTGCTTGGCGTACTCCAGGAACTGCCGCTTTGGCTGGTGATCGCGGCCGTCAGCCGGGACGGGCTGATCGTGGTTGCCATTTTGCTGTCCTCCCTGTTGGGCCGCCCGGTCGAGATGAAACCGCTATTCGTCTCCAAGGCCAATACGGCCGCGCAGATCGCGCTCGTTGTGGTCGTCCTTGCGGAACTGGCATTCACGATAAGCCTTCCATACCTCCGACCCGGTTTGATCATGATGTCCGGCCTCTTGACCGTGGCTTCGGCGGCGGCCTATCTCGTATCCTGGTTGAGGCACATGGGCACAGATGGCGAAAGCGGTCCGTACGTCGGACAGTGATCCGGCGGAAGAGGTGATGGCTGCGAGTTTTCGCCGCCAGATCCGTTTCTGGTTGATCGCAGCGGCGCTGCTTGGTCTTTTCCTTTATATTTTCAGCGGAATCCTGCTGCCCTTCGTTGCCGGGATGGCGCTTGCCTATTTCCTCGATCCCGTTGCCGACAAGCTGGAGAGGTTGGGCCTTTCCCGGACCGCAGCGACGTTCGTAATCCTGCTCGCATTCATTGTCGTCTTCGCGGTGGCGATGGTGATCCTTGTACCCATCCTCGCGTCGCAGCTCGCGGATTTCATCGACAAGCTACCGACCTACCTGGGCCAGCTTCAGGAACTCATCACCAGCTTCAACCCGCAGTGGCTGGAACAGCGCTTCGGTCTCGACGCCAACAGCCTGCGCGACGGGCTGAACTCACTGCTCACGTCCGGCATCGGCTTCTTTACCGCGCTCTTCCAGTCCATCTGGAGCTCCGGCGTGGCACTGTTCAGCATAACGGGCCTCTTCGTGGTAACGCCGGTAGTCGCCTTCTACATGCTTCTCGACTGGGACCGGATGGTCGCTACGGTGGACAGTTGGGTGCCCCGCGACCATGTCCAGACGGTGCGCGCAATCGCCAGCGACATCAACGCCGCAACGGCCGGGTTCGTACGAGGGCAGGGTACCCTTTGTCTGATACTTGGCGTGATGTACGCGGTCTCGTTGACGCTGGCAGGACTGAGCTTCGGTATCCTTATAGGCCTCTTTGCAGGGTTGATCAGCTTCATTCCCTATGTCGGCTCAATCGTAGGTCTCGTCCTGGCCGTGGGCGTCGCCTTCGTGCAGTTCTGGCCGGACTGGATCATGGTTGCCGCGGTCGCGGGAATATTCTTTGTCGGGCAGTTCATCGAAGGCAACATCCTGCAGCCTCGCCTCGTCGGAAAGAGTGTCGGGCTGCATCCGGTCTGGCTGATGTTCGCCCTTTTCGCCTTCGGCGCGCTCTTCGGCTTTGTCGGTTTGCTGGTGGCCGTACCTGCTGCTGCGATCGTCGCCGTGCTGGTCCGTTTCGCGATAGCCCGCTATCTGGAATCGCCGCTATACAGGGGGCATTCTAACCCAGAGCAAGCAGGCGAGGCGAAGGTGGCGGCGCAACCCGAAACCCCGGCTGTGCGCAGGCGCTCCAGCAAGGACGGGTAGGCGATATGCCGGAAGCACCCAAGCAGATCCCGCTTGATCTTGCTCATCGCTCCGGCCACTCGCGGGAGGATCTGGTCGTCTCTGAAGCCAACAGGCAGGCGGTCGCAATGATCGATGCCTGGCCGAACTGGCCCGCTCCGGTGGTCGTGCTCGCGGGTCCGGCTGGATCCGGGAAGTCCCACCTCGCTGCTATCTGGGCGGATAAGGCCAATGCGGTCTTTTTCGATTCAGGCAGCATCGAAACCGAACTGGAGGAATCGCGGGTCGACCACCCGGTCGTCATCGATGATGTAGACGCTGGTCTCGACGAGCAGGGGTTGTTTCACCTGATCAATGCGGCGCGAGCGTCTGGAAGCTATGTGCTGTTGACGTCGCGCAGCTTTCCGTCGGCCTGGCGCGTGAAGCTGCCTGACCTTGTGTCGAGGCTGCAGGCGGCAGCGACCGTCGAGATCCTGGAACCCGACGATCATCTCCTGGCCGCCGTCATAACCAAGCTGTTCGCCGACAGGCAAGTCGAGGTGGAGCCTCATGTCGTGCAGTTTCTGGTCAGGCGGATTGAGCGTTCACTGTCAACCGCGATAGATATCGTGGACAGGCTGGACAGAGCGGCCCTTGAGCAGAAGGCGCGCATCACGCGATCACTGGCCGCCCAGACGGTGAGCGCGCTGGACCGCGGTCAGGCCGAACTCGACTTCTGATACCGGTCAACGCCAATATGGTCGCAAGGCGCGTCGGCGCGCTTTTCGCGGCGAATCAGATCGCTTTTATCTTTTGCTTCCCCGGCGTAATATCAGCATGTGGCGCTAAGCCGTCGCTCCGTGTTCCGGCAGCGCTTCAGGAGGAAGCCATGCCAGACGTCAAGTGGATGATCAAAGCGCGAGAGTTCACCAACTGCAACTGCGCTTACGGGTGCCCTTGCCAATTCAATGCTCGGCCCACGCACGGATTTTGCCAGGCGGTCGTCGGGATGGAGATCGATGAGGGCTATCACGGCGACACCAGGCTCGACGGCATAAGATTTGCCGGAGTCTTTCGCTGGCCAGGCGCAATACATGAAGGTCACGGCGAGGCTGCGGTGATCGTCGACGAGCGAGCAACCGATGAGCAGAGGCACGCGCTTCTCCGTATCCTGTCCGGTCAAGATACCGAGCCGGGCGCAACCGTCTTCCAGGTGTTCTCCACCACGCTCGAGAACGTGCACGATCCCATCTTCGCTCCCATAGACTTCGAGGTCGACATTGATGCGCGCAAGGCAAGACTGCGTGTGCCAGGGGTGACCGAGGGTCACGGTGAACCGATCAGGAACCCGGTTACCGGAGCGGAACATCGCGCGCGCATCGATCTTCCGAATGGATTTGAATATTCATTGGCGGAGATGGGCCGAGGCTGGACAAGGGCAACAGGCCCGATCCGTTTCGAACTGTCGGACTCCTACGGCCAGTTCGCGCATATCCACCTGTCGCAAAGCGGCATCGTGCACTGACACCGTGAGCGACACGACCTTAGAAGCAATATTGCGGCGCGATCGCACACTTGTCGTGATTGCGCTGGCCGTCGTTACGGTGCTGTCTTGGGCCTATTTGCTGCATCTTGGTTATGAAATGGGTGGCTCAAGCGCTCCGGCGCAAGGTGATGCGAGCGCAGAAATGCCCGGCATGGACATGCCCGGTATGGACATGCCCGGTATGGACATGTCTGGCATGGACATGCCGGGAATGGATATGGGCGCCGCCATTGCACCTGGTTTTCGAGCATGGACACCGGCCGATTTCGGCTTCATCTTCATGATGTGGGCGGTCATGATGGTGGGAATGATGACACCGTCGGTGACTCCGATGGTGCTCCTTTATGCCCAGGTTGGACGCAAGGCGCATATCGACGGCAAACCCTTCGCGCCCACTGGATGGTTCTTCGCGGGCTACGTGCTCGTTTGGGTCGTTTTCAGCATCTTGGCCACTATCTGCCAATGGGTTCTGGCCAGCATGGCGTTGCTGACGCCGATGATGGCCACCGGAAGCTCGACCGTCGGAGGTCTCGTTCTGATCGGCGCTGGTCTCTATCAGTGGACGCCGCTCAAAGAGGCCTGCTTGCGCCAATGCCGGGCGCCGATCGCATTCCTGTCAAGCCGTGGCGGATTTCGTCCCGATCCGTTTGGTGCGCTCCGGCTCGGTATCGACCATGGAACATACTGCCTCGGCTGTTGCTGGGCATTGATGGCGCTTCTGTTCGTAGGCGGCGTCATGAACGTGGCCTGGATAGGTGGTATCGCGCTTCTCATCCTGCTCGAGAAGACGTTCCCGGCGGGACGGCTGGTCGCACGTCTATCCGGCACGATGCTTGCCGCTGCTGGCGTCTGGCTCCTTTTCGGTGCCTAGTGGAGAGTCATTGGATGCCAGCGGTGCAGGGATTCGTTCGCTAAAACGTTGCGAGAAGCGCCAAGTGAATCCCATGGACAAAAACACGACCTCGACAGGCAATTCGACAGGAGAGTCGGCCACTGTTGCGTTTATCGACCTCTCCGGGTTCAGCGCCATCGCGGACGTTTACGGCGATGCATCGGCGATCCAGGTACTCGAAATCTTCGAGCGCATGGTCGGTGAAGCACTGAGCGCCTACGATCCGCCGATCAAGTGGATAGGCGACGAGGCGATGCTTTCATTTCCCGAGCCGGAAATGGCCATCCAGGCGCTGGGAAGACTGTTGCACGCTTGCCGGCAGGAGCCACGCTTGCCTCTGACGCGAACGGGGGTAAATCATGGACCGGTCATACGCCGATCAAATGACCTGTTTGGTTCGACAGTAAATATCGCCGCACGGATTGCGTCGCTTGCGTCTCCAGGGCAACTGCTGGCTACCCAGCCAGTGGCCGATGCGTCTGCGGCAAAGGGAATCTCCCTGCGCGATCTGGGAAAGGTCGCCATCAGGTCAGTAGCGAATGAAATCTCGCTTTATGAGATTGAGCTGGCGCCGTCGCCGGATCCTGCCTGGATCGATCCGGTTTGCAAGATGCACGCGCCATACGAAGCCTATCGCCGCGAACGTCCGGAGGGTCCGTGGTTCTGTTCGCCCCGGTGTGCCGAAGCCTATCGAAGGTCGCCTCAGACTTATCCGCTCAGGCGATAGCGCGATGTCAAGCGGGAGTACAGAGACGGTCACGGCGTACCCCGTTATACTTTTTTGTTCCGGTTTCCAGGAAATGCCGCGTTTCGGCCTTGCGCTTAAATCCTTGCGACTATAGGGCTTCCGGCGCGACGGAGTGTAGCGCAGCCTGGTAGCGCACCTGATTTGGGATCAGGGGGTCGCAGGTTCGAATCCTGCCACTCCGACCACCTTGCCTTAACGAAGGCTACTCGTTGAAGCCAGCCAGTTGTCTGGTATTGTCGTCCATAGTCAGATTCAGGAAGCCAGCATGTCAGCCCGCATCTTCAGTCCAGCAAAGACCGCGATGCAGTCGGGGAAGGGAAAGACCGGCTACTGGATTCTGGAATTCGATCCAGAGGTTCCGCGCAAGATCGACCCGCTGATGGGCTACACGACCTCACGCGACATGAAGAGCCAGATTCGCCTGTCCTTCGAGACGAAGGAAGAGGCGATTGCCTATGCGGAAAGAAACGGCCTTTCCTACCGGGTTCAAGAACCCAAGGAGATCAAGCGCAGGCAGATTTCCTACTCTGACAATTTCCGTTATGACCGCAGGACACCCTGGACGCACTGAGCGGCCAGTAAGGCGATTCGTTTGCCGGTCTCCGGTATGGTCCCGTAGCTCAGCTGGATAGAGCGCCAGCCTTCTAAGCTGGATGTCGCAGGTTCGAGCCCTGCCGGGATCGCCATGGAAAAACGCCACCTACCAAGACCTATCCCTTTAATTTTGTGCATATTTTCACTGGCGTCGTTCAGCGATGAAAATTGCTGATAGGATCGACCGATCATCTGTAACTGGACGGGAAGCGCCTCATGTGCAAACTGCCTCTTAGGGACATCGAGGGCGAATAGATGCAGCGCATGGCATATGTGGTCATGCCGGACGGGCTGGATTGGAAGGTCAAGTGCAACGGCGTTGACTACCCTTACTATTCGACCCGGGACGAGGCCGTCGGTGCGGCGGTCCAGGCTGCTTACGAAGCCGGGCGACTTGGATATGATGCTCTGGTCCTGATCCAGGACGGCGAGGGGCGCGTCCAGGTGGAATGGACTTACGGAAACCAACCGAAAAATCTTGCCGCTGGCTGGAGAAGGCGACAGGCGGGCTGATTTCGGCCCGTTGACGCCACTGAGGAACACATGCGCGCATTTATGTCAGCTTCAACCCTGCTCGCCGTTCTCGCGGTGACAGGATGCCAATACGATCCGTTTTACCAAGGACCGCCGCCGCCGATGAAGCCGATAGGCGCGCCATGCGGGTGGCATGCGGTGGATGCGGGAATCTGCCCGCGGCTGGGATATCGCGTTCCTGCTGGCGGAAACTATTCCGGACCGGTGAGATGATCGTCGGCCAGGATTGGGCCGCTTGCGCGAAACAGTGTTTCTACGACAAACGCCCCTTTCCATAATCGCAGGCAGCCACTATATGAGCACGGCTTCTCCAACAGACCTGACCGGATTGCGTCATGAACGCCGCGCGGTTTCGTTGGTAAGCATCCTTTTTGCGTCGGGATCGTTTGACGTAGGTTGGGCTGGCCGAGGCCAGAGGCATTAGATGACCGAAAAGGCAATCGAATTCCTTCAGGAATGGATCAGCGAGAAGGTCCAGGCGCCGCAGGAGCCGATAAAGCTCGAGCAGGAAGCCGGTATTCTCGCTCGCGAATGCGCAAAGCAGGCGGAAAACGCTGGCGTCAAACTTGAAGACATCGAAGAGGAGGTCGGCGATCTCAAGGAATTGATCGCTACCAAGCTCGAGGATGCCGCCGAGGCGCAGAGAGAGGGAACAGAAACGCCCTCTCAGGATCGGGCCTAGGTCGCCACGCGCGCCGCAGCGAGCCCACGGGCAAGGTCTGCCTTAAGATCGGTAACGTCCTCAAGGCCGATCTGCAACCGTACGAGCGGGCCGTCATAGTTTCCTTTCGCGATTGTCCGATCCCTGAGCGAAACAAGCACTGCGAGGCTTTCATAGCCGCCCCAGGAATAACCAAGCCCGAAAATTCCGAGCGCGTCGAGAAACGCGTGCGCGACATGCGGGCCGTTGCCCTTCAGCACGACAGAGAACAATCCGCTCGCGCCCGAGAAGTCGCGCTTCCAGATCCGATGGTCCGGATGGCTTTCCAGTGCGGGATAGAGCACGCGGGCAACCCCGTCCTGCTGTTCGAGCCAGCGGGCGATCTCAAGCGTGCTTTCCTGGTGACGCTGCAACCTCACGCCCATCGTTCGCAGGCCGCGAAGCACTTGGTAGACATCGTCCGGTCCGGCCGAGCAGCCGAGCGCGGTGAAGGCTTTTTGCAGCTTCTCCCAGCACTGTTTGGTCGCAGATACAGTTCCCAGAAGAACGTCCGAGTGACCGGCAGGATATTTCGTGGCGGCGTGAATGATGACGTCGACGCCGTAGTCGATTCCCCGGAAATAAAGCGCTGTGGCCCAGGTGTTGTCGAGCATGACGATCGCTCCCGCGGCATGGGCTGCGCGGGTGATCGCAGGAATATCCTGAACTTCGAACGTGTTGGACGCAGGGGATTCGGTAAGGACGACCTTGGTGTTTGGCCGAATCAGCGAGGCGATTCCTGCGCCGATGTGCGGGTCGTAATACTCGACATCAATGCCGAAGCGAGCCAGCATGCTGTCGGCGAAATTCCGCGTGGGGAAGTAGACCGAATCGACAATAAGGACATGGTCGCCCGCTGACAGGAAGGCCATGAGCGGGAGCGCCACCGCCATGAGCCCGGATGGCACGATGACTGTTCCGGCCGCGCCTTCCATTTCATTGATCGCTGCGGCAAGCGCATCTGTCGTGGGCGTACCGTGGGTGCCGTAGGTGTATTTCTGTGACCGTGCGGACAGCGTCGCCGCATTTGGAAACAGCACGGTCGAGGCGTGGACGACCGGCGGATTGACAAAGCCGAAATAGTCAAGAGGGTCGTTCCCCCCATGCGCCAGCCTGGTGTTCATGCCTGCATCTTCAGGAATTCTTTTCGCCATGGGGTCCTTCTCTGGAAAGGCGTGGAACGAGGCTGCCCGCCTCCCTTGTGCAACCGTGCCGGGGGAGGCTTGGGCCCGATCGCGACCAAGGGCGCGGCGCGCCAGCTTGCCTACGCAAAAATGACAAATCTGCCGTGGGGGCAAGGCTAAAGTATGCTTTTGGACGCGGCATTCGGATGGTCATTGTGCTTGACCTTGCTGGAATAATCGCCTTCGATACGGTCTCTGCTCGGGGGTAAGTGGGCTCGATCATCGATGCCTGAACCGGGGATGGGCCGGTCGACTGCCTCCGTGAAACAGGTTCGGTACCAAAAAACAACAAGGGTAAGAGGGTTATGAAACACACCATTGCAGCTATTCTTGGCATCGCGGCACTAGGCTTCGCTGCTTCGGCGGCTTCGGCCGACACGCTCGACGACGTCAAGGCGAAGGGCTTCATACAGTGCGGCGTCAACACCGGCCTTGCAGGCTTTTCAGCGCCTGACGACAAGGGTGAATGGACCGGTCTTGACGTGGACTTCTGCCGGGCAGTGGCAGCAGCGGTGTTCGGTGACGGCTCCAAGGTGAAGTTCACGCCGCTCAGCGCCAAGGACCGCTTCACCGCGCTCCAGTCGGGTGAAATCGACATCCTTTCGCGCAACACCACCTGGACGGTCAACCGCGACACGGCGCTCGGCCTGAACTTCGCAGGCGTGACCTACTTCGACGGCCAGGGTTTCATGATCAACGCCGCCAAGCTGCCAGGCGTGAACTCCGCGTTGCAACTCTCCGGCGCATCGGTCTGCGTGCAGGCCGGAACCACGACGGAACTCAACCTCGCCGACTACTTCAAGGCCAACAATCTGGAATACAATCCGGTTGTCTTCGAGAAGATCGAGGAGGTCAATGCCGCGTACGATTCGGGACGTTGCGACGCCTACACGACCGACCAGTCTGGTCTATACGCCATTCGCCTGACGCTCGCGTCGCCGGCCGACCATGTTGTGCTGCCGGAAATCATCTCCAAGGAGCCGCTCGGCCCGGCCGTCCGGCAGGGCGATGACAAGTGGTTCGATATCGTCAAGTGGACCTATTTCGCGCTGCTGAACGCCGAGGAGCTGGGCATCACCAAGGCCAACGTCGAGGAGATGAAGAACTCCGCGAACCCGGAGATCAAGCGCATCCTCGGAACAGAGGCTGAAACCAAAATCGGCACCGATCTTGGTCTCGCCAACGACTGGGTCGTCAACATCGTGAAGACGACGGGCAACTACGGCGAGATATTCGAAAACAATGTGGGCGCCGGCAGCCCGCTGAAAATCTCGCGCGGCATCAATGCCCTCTGGACCAAGGGCGGCCTGCAGTACGGGATGCCAATCCGCTGATCCGATCAAGGGCCGGGGTGTTAAAAGCCCCGGCCCTTGAGCCTTGGAGAAGGGGAACCTCCATGACTGCTCAAGATGTCAATCGGGCGGGAGAGTCCTCCAGGACCTCGCTCATCTACGATCCAAGGGTAAGAAGCATCTTCTTCCAGGTGCTGCTCATCCTGTTGCTGGTGTTTGGCATCTGGTGGATCGTTGACAACACGATCGAGAACCTGCGCCGTTCCAATATCTCTACAGGCTTCGGATTCCTGCGCGGTCGCGCCGGTTTCGACATTTCGGTTTCCCTCATCCCGTATTCCTCGGATTCGACCTATGGCCGGGCGATTCTCGTGGGCCTCGTCAACACGCTCGTCGTGGCGGTTACCGGCATCATCACGGCGACGATCCTGGGCTTCCTGGTCGGCGTTGCACGTCTGTCGCGCAACTGGCTGCTTCGCCAGATCGCAACGGTCTATGTGGAGGTCTTCCGCAACATTCCGCCTCTGCTTGTCATCTTCTTCTGGTATCTCGGCGTCCTTTCCATCCTGCCCGCGCCACGCGACAGCATCGAATTGCCGATGGGCTCCTATCTCAACAGCCGCGGCTTCTACTTTCCGCGCTTCATATGGGAGCAGGGCGCCTGGTTGGTGTTTGCAGGCTTCGTCGTCGGCTTGGCGCTTACATGGTTCGTGGCGCGGCGAGCGCGGGCGAGGCAGATGGCGACAGGCCAGCAATTTCCGGTCCTTTGGACCGGCCTTGGCCTGATCTTCGGGTTTCCTCTCCTGGGTTTCGCACTCGCGGGATTCCCGCTGACGCTTGAGTTTCCAGTCGCCGGTACGTTCAACCTGACCGGCGGTGTCAATGTGTCACCGGAATTCCTGTCGCTTTACCTCGCCTTGTCGTTCTACACTGCCGCGTTCATCGCCGAGATCGTTCGCGCCGGCATTCTCGGGGTAAGCGGAGGGCAGAGCGAAGCAGCGGCCGCACTCGGTCTGCGTCCGGGCAAGGTCCTTCGGCTGGTGATCATACCGCAGGCTTTGCGGATCATCATTCCCCCGCTGACCAGTCAGTATCTCAACCTTACGAAGAACTCTTCGCTAGCGGTCGCAATCGGTTATCCGGACCTCTATGCGATCGGCGGAACCATACTGAACCAGACCGGTCAGGCGATCGAGATTGTTGTGATATTCATGGTGATCTATCTCAGCATCAGCCTGCTCACCTCTCTGTTCATGAACTGGTTCAACGCCAGAATCGCGCTGAAGGAGAGATGACCCATGCAAGAACATGACATGTCATGGGTTCGCACGGAGATGGCGCTCGCCGAAGCGCCCCCCCGTACCGAGGCCGGCGCAGGCGCATGGATCCGCAAGAACCTCTTCGCCACCCCGGTGGATGCGATCCTCACGATATTCTCGGCGCTTGTCGTCGCCTGGTTCCTGCCGCAGATTCTCAACTGGTCACTTTTCAACGCGGTATGGACAGGCGCGGACCGCACTGCCTGCCTGACAGTCGATCAGGGCGGAAGCCTGCCTTCAGGCTGGTCCGGCGCATGCTGGGCTTTCGTGAACGCCAAGTTCGGGCAGTTCATGTTCGGACGCTATCCGATTGACGAACGCTGGCGCGTCATCCTGACTGCGGTGATTTTCGTGGCGCTGCTGGCGCCGCTGCTCATCCCGCGGGTGCCCTACAAGCGGCTCAACGCGATCCTGTTCTTCGCGGTGTTCCCGTTCATCGCTTACTTCCTGCTGGTTGGCGGCTTCTTCGGTCTTCCTTACATCGAGACGTCGCTCTGGGGCGGACTGCTGGTAACGCTGGTGATCTCTTATGTGGGCATCGTGGTTTCGTTGCCATTGGGCATAATCCTGGCGCTCGGAAGACGCTCGAAGATGCCGATCATCAAGTTGATCTGCGTCATTTTCATCGAAACCGTGCGCGGTGTGCCGCTGGTCACGGTGCTTTTCATGGCAAGCTTCATGCTGCCGCTGTTCGTGCCGCCGGGCATGACGTTCGACAAGTTCCTGCGAGCACTCGTGGGCGTTGCGCTCTTCGCGTCGGCCTATATGGCGGAGGTCGTGCGAGGGGGCCTTCAGGCGATACCGAAAGGCCAGTACGAGGGCGCTGATTCGCTCGGGCTGGGCTACTGGCAGAAAATGGGCCTGATCGTTATGCCGCAGGCTCTGAAGCTCGTTATCCCCGGCATCGTCAACACGTTCATCGGCATGTTCAAGGACACGACGCTGGTGCTGATCATTTCGATGTTCGACCTGCTGGGAATCGTCAAGCAGCACCTTTCGGACGCCAACTGGGCGACGCCACAGACCGCCAAGAGCGGTCTCGTGTTCGCCGCAATTGTCTTCTGGTTGTTCTGCTTCGGCATGTCACGATATTCGATCTACATGGAACGCCGGCTCGACACCGGTCACAGACGATAAGGAATAGCGAATGGCTAGGGAAAACGCGGTGAACGCCGAAGAGATCAGCGTCGATGCGCAGAAGATGCACATTTCTGATACGGATGTGGCGGTGGAAATCATCGGCATGTCAAAGTGGTACGGGGAATTCAACGTGCTCAAGGACATCAATCTGAAGGTCATGCGCGGCGAGCGCATCGTGATCTGCGGGCCGTCCGGCTCCGGCAAGTCGACGATGATCCGCTGCATCAACCGGCTGGAGGAACACCAGAAGGGACGCATTATCGTTGATGGAAAGGAACTGACGAACGACCTCAAGAAGATCGACGAGGTTCGCCGTGAGGTCGGCATGGTCTTCCAGCACTTCAACCTGTTTCCCCACCTGACGATCCTTGAGAACTGCACGCTCGCGCCGATATGGGTGCGCAAGATGCCCAAGAAGGAAGCCGAGAAAGTCGCCATGCACTTTCTCGAGCGGGTCAAGATCCCCGAGCAGGCGAACAAGTATCCGGGCCAGCTTTCGGGCGGCCAGCAGCAGCGCGTGGCAATTGCCCGCTCGCTCTGCATGAACCCACGGATCATGCTGTTCGACGAGCCGACCTCCGCGCTCGATCCAGAAATGATCAAGGAGGTTCTGGAAACGATGGTCAGTCTTGCCGAGGAAGGTATGACCATGCTGTGCGTGACGCACGAGATGGGCTTTGCCCGCAAGGTTGCGAACCGGGTCATCTTCATGGATGCGGGACAGATCGTCGAGGAGAACACACCGGCCGAGTTCTTCGACCATCCGCGCCACGAGCGCACGAAGCTCTTCCTCAGCCAGATTCTGCACTGAGCGGATCGAAATAGCTCGGGCGGTGCCGAAGGCATTGCCCGCGCTCGCCGCTCATGGCTGCTGGGCGGCCGGCCTCCATCCATAAAGCCAGTCAAGGCTGGCGGCCAGCTTCTCGGGCTTTCGTGAGCGCAGCGCGATGTTGCGGACCATCGCGGCCACGCCGGCCGCATGCCATGTGAAGCGGTTGAAGTCGCCGCGGCGCGCAACGCGCTCGATGCGCCGGCGACGTTGCGCTTCCCAAGCTGACAGGGCAGCAGAAAGCTTGCCGGGCTGGGCCAGAACCGCTGCTGCGAGGGTGTCTGCGTCCTCGATTGCCATGGCCGCGCCCTGTGCCGCATAGGGCGTCATCGCGTGGGCCGCGTCACCGATCAGGGCGATGCCGCCGGGCGCTGTCCAAGGCCCCGCGCGCGATACAGTGTGGATCGGCCAGACCGTCCATTCACCGACATCGTCCGCGAGTCGCAGCAGGTCAGGGGCAGTCTGACCCATCGCCCGCTTGAGGACCGTGTTGTCCAGCGTGGCCGACCATGTTTCCTCGGCGAGCCTGCCTTGCGTGAAGGCCACGACGTTCAACGCACCGCCGGCCTTGACCGGGTAGGTGACAAGGTGAAAGCCAGGTGCCAAGAACGCATTGACCGTCCCGCCGACGCCGATTGCCGCGAGCGACCGGCCGGCAGGGCTGTCTGCGCGCACGGTGCGCCGCCACGCCACGTGGCCGGAGAACTGGCTGGCGGTGTCGGCTCCGCCCGTCAGGCGGCGCAGGCCAGACCAAACGCCGTCCGCAACGACAAGCATCATGCCCGAAACCTGCTCAAGCCCGGCTGATGTCTCGACGGAGACCGTCACTCCCAGGGGATGCAGTGTGACATCGCGAACGGTCGCGCCGGTCGTGAGGTCGATGCCCGGCTCGCGCAAGACGTGAGCCAGAAGGGCTCCTTGAAGATCGGCGCGGTGCGCCGTTAGATAGGGCGACTTCCAGCGCCGTTCGGCGAAATCGCCAAGCGCAACGCGGCCGAGTTCTGCGAGGCTGGCAGCATCGCGCAACACAACCGCTTCCGGCCTGACTGCGGCATTTTGCAGGCCGGACAGGACTCCCAGCCGTTCGAGGATACCGGTCGCATTTGGGGAAAGCTGCAAGCCGGCGCCCACTTCGTCGAGTCGCTGTGCGCGCTCGAAGACAGTAACCGGATAACCGCGCATGGCGAACGCCAAAGCCGCAGTCAGGCCCGCAATGCCTGCTCCGGCAATGATGATCTGCCGCGACCGCGCTTCGTCCATGAAGCGGGGTCAGGCAGCCTGGTGGAGGTAAAGACAGTTTGCCGGGCGTGTCTCGTCCGCGCGAAGCGAACTGTCATAGCGATAGAGGGTCGAGCAATACGGGCAGACCAATTCGCTGTCCGCGCCCATGTCGAGGAATACATGCGGATGGTCGAAGGGTGGATTTGCCCCGACGCACATGAATTCCTTGACGCCGATGTCGATCGCCGCATGGCCCGCGTCGTTCTGGAAATGGGGAATGGAACCGCCTGCCATTTTGATGCTCCGTCAGCCGCTGCCGCAGTTTGGTGAAGTAGCGTTTGTCGCATATCCTTATGCTTTGCAAGCCATGTGAAATCAAACTGTCGCAAAAGCCTGCCAGAGGGTAGATTGCGCCGAAACAGGCGCTTGTGACGATTGAAACAAGGGTTACGCGAGACATGAGCGAATTGAAGCCGGCTCAGGCGGAGTTCACGGCGGCGGCCATGATTGAGGGCGAAGGGGGCACGGGAAACCCCGACCGTTTCGTCAATCGTGAGTTTTCCTGGCTCCAGTTCAACCGCCGCGTGCTGGAGGAATCGCAGAACGCAAGCCATCCGCTGCTCGAGCGGGTGCGCTTCCTGTCGATCTCGGCTGCCAATCTCGACGAGTTCTTCATGGTCCGCGTTGCCGGGCTTGCCGGGCAGGTGCGCGAGGGCATCGTGCTGAAAAGCCCCGACGGACGCACGCCCGAGCAACAGCTCGACCAGGTGCTGGTCGAAATCGGAAAACTGCAGGAAGACCAGCAGAACAGCCTCTCGGCCCTTTTTTCGCTGCTGCGAAAGGAAGGCATAGAGAGCATCTCGGCCGACAAGCTGACCAAGGATGAAGTCGCATGGCTTGAGGACCATTTCCTCGAGCAGATATTTCCGGTCCTGACGCCGCTGTCGATCGATCCGGCCCATCCGTTTCCGTTCATCCCGAATCTCGGCTTCTCGATCGCGCTGCAACTTCGCCATCTGAAGGACGGCGAAGGGATGACGGCGCTGCTTCGCCTGCCGACGGCGCTCAGGCGTTTCATCAGGCTTCCCGACCGCAAGTCTGAAATCCGCTTCATTCCCATCGAGGAAGCGGTCAACCTGTTCATCGGAAGGCTCTTCCCCGGCTACGAGGTGAAGGGTTCCGGCACATTCCGGATTATCCGCGATAGCGATATCGAGGTGGAGGAGGAATCCGAGGACCTCGTGCGCCTGTTCGAAACGGCGCTGAAGCGCCGTCGCAGGGGCTCGGTCATCCGCATCGAGTTCGACAGCCAGATGCCCGCCGAACTGCGCGACTTCGTTTCGGGCGAGCTTGGGGTGGCGGGAAACCGCATTAGCGTGCTCACAGGGCCGCTGGCGGTGAACCAGATTTCCGAGATCGTCGCCATTCCGCGCGACGATCTCAAGTTCACGCCCTACAACCCCCGGTTTCCCGAGCGCATCCGCGAACATGGCGGGGATTGCTTCGCCGCGATCCGGGAGAAGGATATCGTGGTTCATCACCCTTACGAATCCTTCGATGTGGTGGTGCAGTTCCTGCGCCAGGCTGCGATCGATCCGGAAGTCGTCGCTATCAAGCAGACACTCTACCGCACCTCGAATGACAGCCCCGTCGTGCGGGCGCTTGTGGACGCCGCGGAAGCCGGCAAATCGGTCACCGCGCTGGTGGAACTGAAGGCGCGCTTTGACGAGGAGGCCAACATTCGCTGGGCACGCGACCTTGAACGCGCCGGCGTCCAGGTGGTGTTCGGTTTCATCGAACTGAAGACGCATGCCAAGATGTCGCTGGTGGTGCGACGCGAAGACGGCAAACTGCGCAACTACGTGCATCTCGGTACCGGCAACTATCACCCGATCACTGCGCGCATCTACACCGATCTGTCCTTCTTCACGAGCGACCCCAATCTCGCGCGCGACGTGGCCAAGATCTTCAATTTCATCACCGGCTACGCGGAACCGACGGTCAACATGAAGATCGCGGTGTCGCCCCTTACCCTGAGGAGCCGGATACTCGGGCATATCGCCGAGGAGATCGAACACGCCAAGGCCGGCCGGCCGGCCAAGATCTGGATGAAGATGAATTCGCTGGTCGATCCGGCGATCATCGATTCGCTCTACGAGGCGAGCCGGGCAGGCGTGGAGATCGATCTCGTCGTGCGCGGCATATGTTGCCTGCGGCCCCAGGTGCCGGGATTGTCTGAGAACATCCGCGTGAAATCGATCGTCGGCCGCTTCCTGGAACACAGCCGCATCTACTGTTTCGGTAACGGACACGGTCTGCCGTCAGACGACGCGATCGTGTATATCGGCTCGGCCGACCTGATGCCGCGCAACCTCGACCGGCGCGTGGAAACGCTGGTGCCGATCACCAATCCGACCGTGCACGAGCAGATTCTGGGCCAGATCATGCTCGGAAACATCATGGACAACCAGCAAAGTTTTGAAGTATTGCCCGACGGGACCTCACGGCGGATCGCGCTGGACGAGGGCGAAGAACCGTTCAACGCGCAGGAATACTTCATGACCAATCCCAGCCTGTCCGGACGGGGCGACGCATTGAAGTCGCACGCGCCCAAGCAGATCGCGCAGTTCAAGCGGCGCAAGAAGGCCAACGCTGCAAAGTCCGGATGATTTCGCTTTCCCAGGGGCGGCTGCAGGACCGCAGGCCGCTCTCCATCATTGACATCGGATCGAACTCGATCCGGCTGGTTGTCTATGAAGGCATTGCGCGCTCGCCGACCACGCTCTTCAACGAGAAGATGCTGGCTGGTCTCGGTCGCGGGCTGGTCACGACCGGAAAACTCGATCCCGACGGCGTCACGCGAGCCATGGAGGAGTTCCGCCGGTTCCGTGCCCTGTCGGAGCAGGCCGGTGCCGAAAAGCTCTATGTCATTGCTACTGCCGCAGCCCGCGAAGCGGAGAACGGCGCGGACTTCATCCATCGCGCCGAGGAGATTCTCGGAACCGAGATACGCGTTCTTTCTGGCCGCGAGGAGGCATACTACTCCGCGCTTGGCGTTATTTCCGGCTTCCATCTGGCCGACGGCGTTGCGGGCGACCTGGGCGGCGGCAGCCTCGAACTGGTCGATGTAAGGGCGGAAGCGGTCGGGGAGGGCATTACACTG
This sequence comes from Rhizobiaceae bacterium, assembly GCA_019635775.1. GTDB lineage: Bacteria > Pseudomonadota > Alphaproteobacteria > Rhizobiales > Rhizobiaceae > Mesorhizobium_K. The sequence goes on from JAHBYU010000002.1 coordinate 366,355, forward strand.
CCGCTTGGCGGCCTGCGCCTGCAGGACATGGCCAAAAGCTCGCTTTCGGCCGCCGCCAAGATCACGCGCGAAGAGATAGCCCGCGCCGACCTGTTGCAAGGCGGAGAAGGACGTCCGTTCTATGCAGTGGGTGGGACGTGGCGTAACCTCGCGCGCCTGCACATGATCACCACCAACTATCCGCTGGCGGTGATGCATCACTACGAGATGAACATCGCTAACTCGGTCGGCTTCCTGCAGAAGGTTGCCCGTGGCGACATCGAGAAGATCAAGGGCATCGAGGGCGTATCCAAGGCGCGCCGGGCGCTTCTGCCTTATGGCGCGATCGTGCTTTTGGAAATCATACAGGCCATGCGCCCGTCGCAGATCGTGGTTTCGGCTCTGGGCGTACGCGAGGGATTCCTCTATTCGCTGCTGACCGAGGAAGACCGGCGGATCGATCCGCTGATCTCTGCATCCGAGGAACTGGCGCTGTTGCGCGCACGCTCCGTGACCCATGCGCGCGAACTTGTTGACTGGACCGGCGAGGCGCTCGCCGCTTTCGATCTCGTCGAGACCGTCGAAGAACAGCGCTACAGGCAGGCGGCGTGCCTGCTGGCGGACATCGGCTGGCGCGCGCATCCCGAATATCGCGGCACGCAGTCGGCCAACATCATTGCGCACGCTTCCTTCATCGGCGTCGACCATCCGGGGCGGTTGTTTCTCGCTCTGGTGAACGCGTTCCGCAATGACGGCGTCTTCAACGATTCGATCGCATCCGAACTGAAGGCCCTTGCAACGCCGCGCTATGTCGAGCGTGCGCGGCTTCTGGCAGCCATGATGCGCGTTGTCTATCTGCTCACCGCTTCGATGCCGGACGTGATGCCGCGGCTGAAATGGGAAAAGCGCGACGACGGGGTACTTGTGCTCGTCATTCCGGCCGATCTCGCCGGCCTGTACGGGGAGCGGCCGGTCGGGCGTCTCGCGCAACTGGCGAAGATTTCCGGGAAGAAACTGGAAATGACGGTCGCCTGACGATTTTCCCGTGTCAAAGGCCATGCCCGATGATGCGCGCCTGACGGACGGCGTGGATCGAATTTCTTCCGCCTCTACGCAAAAAGCCCGGATCGCTCCGGGCTTTTGCTTTCGGATCGGGTTCGATCAGCCGCGGCGGGCGTCGACTGAAAGTGCGCCGGCGCCGCTTGCCACCAGGGCGAGGAAGCCGCCGGTGATGGCGAGGTTCTTCATGAAGAACAGCTGCTGAACCTGATCGGCGAGGTTGGTGTGGGCGATAAGGGTCGCGCCAATCGTGAATGCCGCGAGAACCAGCGCGGCGATGCGGGTCTGGTAGCCGACGAGGATCGCGAGGCCGCCAACCAGTTCAAGCAGGCCGACAAGAACGGCAACCACGGTGGGAGCCGGCAGGCCGAGGCTGCCGAACCAGCCGGCCGTGCCGGCTATCGCCGTCAGCTTGCCATAGCCGGCGACGATGAACATGATGGAGAGCAGCACGCGGCCGACGAGGATGGCAAGCGAGTTGCTCGAACTGGTCGTCTGGGCGACCGTTGCAGAAGTGGACATCGGAATTCTCCATTGAGGAAGTGAACTTGTGGCGCAGATATAGCCGCCGCCGCCTGTTCACAGAAGATACGGAATTCCCGACACTTCGTTCACAAAAGGAGAACGTTGCGATTTATCAGCCTGGATGGGTCATGTCCTCCGGCCGGACCAGCCTGTCGTAATCCGCCTCGGTGACGAGCCCTGTCTTCAGCGCCTCTTCGCGCAAGGTTGTGCCGTTCTTGTGGGCGGTCTTGGCGATCTTGGCGGCGTTGTCGTAGCCGATGGTCGGCGCAAGAGCGGTGACCAGCATGAGCGAACGCTCAAGCGCCGCCTTGATGTTGTCCTCGCGCGGCACGATGCCGACGACGCAATTGTCGGTGAAGGACACCGACGCGTCGGAGAGCAACTGAACCGACTGGAGGAAATTATAGGCCATCAGCGGATTGTAGACGTTCAGTTCGAAATGACCCTGGCTGCCGGCGAACGAAATGGACGAATTGTTGCCGAAGACCTGAATGCAGACCTGCGTCAGCGCCTCGCACTGGGTCGGGTTCACCTTGCCGGGCATGATCGAGGATCCAGGTTCGTTCTCGGGGAGAGAGAGCTCGCCCAGACCGGAGCGGGGACCCGAACCCAGAAGGCGGATGTCGTTGGCGATCTTGAAAAGCGACGCGGCCACCGTGTTGATCGCGCCGTGGCTGAAAACCATCGCGTCATGCGCGGCGAGCGCCTCGAACTTGTTTGGCGCCGAGGTGAAAGGCAGGTGGGTGATGGACGCGATGCGCTCGGCCACCTTCTCTGCGAAACCGATCGGCGCGTTGAGCCCGGTGCCGACGGCCGTGCCGCCCTGCGCCAGTTCCATCAAGGCGGGGAGCGTCTGCTCGATGCGCCTGATGCCGTTCTCGACCTGCTGCGCGTAGCCGGAGAATTCTTGGCCCAGGGTGAGCGGGGTCGCATCCTGCGTGTGGGTACGGCCGATCTTGATGATCTTCGTCCAGGCCTGCGCCTTGTCGTTCAGAGCGTTGCGCAGCTTCTGGAGCGCCGGCAGCAGTCGGTGATGGATTTCTTCCGCGCAGGCGATGTGCATCGCCGTCGGATAGGTATCGTTGGACGACTGGCTCATGTTGACGTGGTCATTCGGATGGACCGGCTTCTTGGAGCCCATCTCGCCGCCGATCATCTCGATGGCGCGGTTCGAGATCACCTCGTTCGCATTCATGTTTGACTGGGTGCCGGAGCCGGTCTGCCAGACCACGAGCGGGAAGTGGTCGTTCAGCTTGCCTTCGATCACCTCCTGCGCGGCTTTGACGATGGTCTCGCCGATCGCCGGATCCAGCTTGCCGAGGTCCATGTTGACTTCCGCTGCGGCACGCTTCACGACGCCCAGCGCGCGTACGACCGAGGCAGGCTGCCTCTCCCAACCGATCTTGAAATTGCCGAGCGAGCGCTGCGCCTGCGCGCCCCAGTAACGATCGGCTGGAACCTCGATCGGGCCAAATGTGTCGGTCTCGGTCCTGAATTTCTGCTCGGCCACGTCTCAAGTCTCCGGATTGATAGTTTGGGCATGGGCCTATCCCTTCGGGGACCAGGCTTCAAGGGTTGCAAGCGGGGGGAGGCCGATCCAAATCGATTCAAGGCAAGGCCGGGCACGCATTTGAGTGATCCCGGCGCCCATGACTCGCCGTCCGACCCGGAATCGCGCCGGTCGGAGGATGAATGTCGGGAATGACGGGCGGCCTCGGGGACGCCAATCAAGATAGTAGAACAACGCGACCTCGCGGCCGCCCGTCCGGCGATTTCTGATCCCGTCCGCTTCGCCGGTCGGTTGCCCGGGACTGTCGCGCCTAGCCTCAGGCTCACGGTGCGCTTCAGCGGCTTTCGGCCTTACCCCGGATCGCCCGCGTGCCTTCCCGGCACTCCGGGGTCCTAGTGCCCCGGTGCGAACCCGTCGAACGGAACCTCCCCGGTCCCGCGGCTTCGTCGGCCACGGTGCGGAGGCGCCGGTCCTTCCCCGCTTTCAAACGACTCCGGAAGCGTTCCCGCCGGAAAGGACGAGAGCAAGAGTAGATGAGGACGGCATGGCGTTGAAAAAAAGGTTGTCATAAAGTGAGATCGGCAAGCGTAATCAACGGGTTGACCGAGCGCGCGGTCGAAAACGATCCACGTCTGGCCGACCAGGAAAGTCAAGGAGTGTCAGTTCGGGAAGTGCTCGACGTGGGTTTCGCCCGTGCGGCCGAGATAGACGGCGCGGCGACCGGGAAATGAGACGACATATCCAGCGCACCCTGCACCGGCAACCTTCCGGCAAAACCCCTTGTAGGTGTAGCCTGGCACCAATTGCTGAGCTTCCCTGATGGCTGTGCTGATGCCAGCCTCGTCGAAGGTGGCCGAGACGGGAGCGTCCACCCGATGGGTCGGCAGTTCGACGCTGTCGCCCTCGGTGTCGTAGTAGACCGCCACCGCCCGGCGAAAGTCGACCGCGTAGCTCTCAAAGCCGTTTTGCATCAGTGTTCCCACGATCTGCGGGAAGGTCATGTCGCCGTTTTCAGCCGCGTCGAGGCAGGTTCGCGCGAGCGCAATCTTTCTGTCGTTCATGATGGGGTTCCTGTCTCACAAAATCATTCGATTGGCATTGCCGGCATGCCGGAAGCGCGGACAATCTGCTTCAGAAGCCGCTCAAGCGTCTGGCGGTCGGCCGTGGAAAGGCTGCCGAAAAATTCGGCGTCGTTGCTGTCGGCGAGGAAGGCTAGCTTCGGAACGAGTTCTGTTCCGGCTTTGGTCAGTTCGAGCATCTGCCCCCGCCCATCATCCGGACTGGCACGCCTCAGGACAAGGGACCGGTCCACGAGGCGACTGACGAGCTTGGTGATGCCGCCCCGCGTCATGTTCATCTGCTCGGCAAGTCTGCTCGGCGCGGCAGCTTCCGCCTCATAGAGAAGGCGCAGCATCACCCATTCGGCAACCGTGACGCCCTCAGCCTCCAGCTTGGCAGCGAACGCTTGCGAAACCTGATTGGAGACAGCGCGCAGCCAGAAGCCGAGATGAGCGCTAAGATCGGAGACATCGGTCCGGACAGCCATTGCCAATTCCACGATAGTTGACGTGGAAACTAATTAGGCAAAAACGGTTTCCAAGTCAACCAGATTGCATGAAAAAAGGGCGGTCCGGAGACCGCCCTTTGGCTGCTCGGAGGGGAGGACGCTCAGAGCGCGCGCTTGATCTTTTCCTTGGCGTCGCCAAAGCCCTTCTGGACCTTGCCGGCTGTCTTCTCGACAGCGCCTTCGGCTTCCATGCTGCGGTTGCCCGTCGCCTTGCCCGCAGCCTGTTTGACGGAGCCTTTTACTTCCTTGGCCACGCCCTTGACCTGGTCCTTGTTCACCACTGCCGTATCTCCTTGATGTTTTCTGCAGCATTAAACGGCACTGCTGGCCACAGAGTTCCGGCTTTGAAAAAATGTTTTCGGATAAACCCGCATGCCGAAGGGGCACGGCGCAAAGAGAAACGCCTCCCGCACCTTTTGAAGTGCTGGAGGCGTTTCTTCATCCTTGGCTGTCTTTTGAACCGCCTCGGACAAGTTGAAAATGCTTCGGCCAGAGAATGGTTCCCGCCATTTCCAGAAAATTCCGAAAACAAAAAGGGCGGCATTTCTGCCGCCCTTCCGTGTTGCCTGAGAAAGCGTGACTTCCTTAGAAGTCCATGCCGCCACTCAAGCCCGATTTCGGGCTTGAGAATTTTGGATGATGGGCGTGCTTTATGGACTTCCTTAGAAGTCCATGCCGCCCATGCCGCCCATGCCGCCGCCGGGCATGGCAGGAGCCGGGGAGTCCTTCTTCGGAGCCTCGGCGATCATGGCCTCGGTGGTGACCAGAAGGCCGGCAACCGAAGCTGCGTCCTGAAGCGCGGTGCGCACGACCTTGGTCGGGTCGACGATGCCGAGAGCGATCAGGTCGCCATACTCGCCGGTCTGGGCGTTGTAGCCGTAGGTCGAGCCCTTGGTCTCGAGGATCTTGCCGACAACGATGGAAGCTTCGGCACCGGCGTTGGCGGCGATCTGGCGGGCAGGGGCCTGCAGGGCGCGACGAACGATGTTGATGCCTGCGTCCTGATCGGCGTTCTCGCCCTGGACCTTCAGGTTGTGGGAAGCACGCAGCAGAGCCGTGCCGCCGCCGGGGACGATACCTTCTTCAACAGCAGCGCGGGTCGCGTTCAGGGCGTCGTCAACGCGGTCCTTCTTTTCCTTGACCTCGATCTCGGTCGCACCGCCGACGCGGATAACAGCAACGCCGCCAGCCAGCTTGGCAAGACGCTCCTGGAGCTTCTCGCGGTCGTAGTCGGAGGTGGTCTCTTCGATCTGCTGCTTGATCTGGGCAACGCGGCCGTTGATCTCGCTCTTCTTGCCGGCGCCGTCGACGATCGTGGTGTTTTCCTTCTCGATGCGGACGCGCTTGGCACGGCCGAGCATGTTGAGGCCAACATTCTCGAGCTTGATGCCGAGGTCTTCGGAGATGACCTGACCGCCGGTCAGGATCGCGATGTCCTCAAGCATGGCCTTGCGGCGGTCGCCGAAGCCCGGAGCCTTGACGGCAGCGATCTTGAGGCCACCACGCAGCTTGTTGACGACGAGCGTTGCCAAGGCCTCGCCCTCGACGTCCTCGGAGATGATGAGGAGCGGCTTCGAGGTCTGCACGACGGCCTCGAGAACCGGCAGCATCGCCTGAAGGTTGGAGAGCTTCTTCTCGTGGAGGAGGATGTAGGCATCCTCAAGCTCGGCAACCATCTTGTCGGGATTGGTGATGAAGTAAGGCGACAGGTAGCCGCGGTCGAACTGCATGCCTTCGACGACCTCGAGTTCGGTCTCGGCGGTCTTGGCTTCCTCGACGGTGATGACACCCTCGTTGCCGACCTTCTGCATCGCCGAAGCGATCATCTCGCCGATTTCCTTCTCGCCGTTCGCCGAGATGGTACCAACCTGCGCGACTTCCTCGGAGGTCTTGATCTTCTTGGTGGCCTTGGCGAGAGCCGCGACGACTTCGGTAACAGCGAGGTCGATGCCGCGCTTCAGGTCCATCGGGTTCATGCCGGCGGCAACCGCCTTGGCGCCTTCCTGCACGATGGCCTGCGCCAGAACGGTAGCAGTGGTGGTTCCGTCGCCGGCGATGTCGTTGGTCTTCGAAGCGACTTCGCGAACCAGCTGGGCACCCATATTCTCGAACTTGTCCTCAAGTTCGATTTCCTTGGCGACGGTGACGCCGTCCTTGGTGATGCGCGGTGCGCCGAACGACTTGTCGATGACGACGTTGCGGCCCTTTGGACCGAGCGTCACCTTCACAGCGTTTGCGAGGATGTCGACGCCGCGCAGCATGCGCTCGCGGGCGTCACGGGAGAATTTTACTTCTTTAGCAGCCATTTTCAGCTCCTGGGCTAACGCCCTTATTCAGAATGGAATGATGAGCGGGTGATCAGCCGATAATGCCCATGATGTCGGATTCCTTCATGATCAGAAGGTCTTCGCCATTGAGCTTCACTTCGGTGCCGGACCACTTGCCGAACAGGACGCGGTCGCCTGCCTTGACATCGAGCGGAACCAGCTTGCCAGCCTCGTCGCGCGCGCCGGAACCGACGGCGACGATTTCGCCTTCCTGCGGCTTTTCCTTGGCGGTGTCGGGGATGATGATCCCGCCTGCGGTCTTCTCTTCAGATTCCACGCGGCGAACGACCACGCGGTCATGCAGCGGCCGGAATTTGGACTTTGCCATTGTTTGTATCCTCGTGCGGATGTTAATTCCTCCATCCGGCCTCGAGGCCGGACTGACGTTAGCACTCATCTGGAGGGAGTGCTAACGCGCCGCTCACATAGGCGGTGGCCGTTTTCCTGTCAAGAATTCCCAGCAGCAAAATCTTGCGGTGCGCAGCGATGGCGCAGTCCCGCGCGCCTCGCCGACTGCTTATGCGCCAATCGTGACTTTTCCGGGTCCTCTCAGATCGGCCAGACGGGGTTTCTGGGAGAAAAACCGCTGCAGACTCATTTTACGTTCGTAGCACTTGATATTGTAAGCATGCTTATAATATATTCAGCTTATGGTTTCGGATGGATTGGACAGACTCGGCTTCCTCGTCCACGACGCAGCGCGGCTTATCCGCAAGCGTTTCGAGGGGAAGGGCGGTGCCTACGGGCTTTCGGCTGCGCAGTGGCGATTGCTGGTGCGCGTCGTGAAGGACGAGGGCGTGGCACAGGCGCGCCTGGCCGAACTGCTCGAAATCGAGCCAATCAGTGTCTCCCGGCTGATCGACCGGATGGAAGAAGGCGGCTGGATCGAGCGCCGTCAGGATGCAAGCGACCGCCGGGTGCGCATGATCTTCCCGACCGAAAAGAGCCTGCAGGCGTTTGCCGAGATCAAGGGCATGGCCGGGGAGGTCTATGACCTGGCGCTTGCCGGCCTGAACAACGATGAGAAACACACGCTGGTCAAGGCACTCAGCACCATCATTACAAACCTGTCGGACGGCGAAGCCCCCGCGCAGGCCAATACAACAAAAGGCAATGCAGCATGAACGCCGTGGCCAAGATCAAGGACGATGTCACCGAGGTCGACATGGAAAGGCCTTCCGCTCCGCCTCCCTTGGCGGTCGCGCCCGCGTCGGCTGTGAAGCCTGCCAGCAAGCCCAAGCGAAGCCGGCGCACGCTGCTTATGCTGGCCGTGCCGCTCGCGCTTGCCATCGGTGGCGGCTATGTCTGGCTGGCTGGCGGTCGCTACCAGGAGACAGAGAACGCCAACCTCCGCCAGGCCAAGGTCACTGTGGCGGCCGAGGCTGCCGGCCGCATCGTCGAGGTCGATATCGACGACAACCAGCCCGTGAAGTCGGGCGACCGGCTTTTCGTTGTCGATCCCGAGCCCTACAGAATCGCGCTGGCCCAGGCGGATGCAGCGCTTTCAGCAGCGCGGCTGAACATCGAGCAGCTTCGGGCCGCCTATGGGCAGGCGGTGGCGCAGGAGCGTGTCGCTGCAAGCGAGGTGACCTACCTCAAGTCGCAGTATGACCGTGCGGCCGACTTGGCCAAGAAGGGCATCAGCGCGCAGGCTTCGCTTGACGAAGCGCAGCGCGACCTCGCACGCGCCGAAGAGCAGCATCGAGCGGCACAGCAGGGCATCGAGAGCGCGCGTGCCGCGCTCGGCGGTGACGCCGACATCGCCACGGACAAGCATCCGGCGGTGCTGGCTGCGCAGTCCGCCCGCGACAAGGCCGCCTTCGACCTCGCCCAGACGACGGTCGTGGCTCCTGCTGACGGCGTGATCAGCCAGGCCTCCTCCTTCAAGGTCGGCCAATATGTCGGCAAGGGCACCGCGCTGTTCAGCCTGGTCGAGACCGGGGACACATGGGTCGAGGCGAATTTCAAGGAAACCCAGCTGACCAACATGCGTCCGGGCCAGTCGGCAGAAGTCGTGCTCGATACCTATCCGGGCGTGACGTTCGAGGCGACGGTGGAGAGCATCGGAGCTGGAACCGGCGCGGAGTTTTCGCTGCTGCCTGCCCAGAACGCGACGGGCAACTGGGTGAAGGTGACCCAGCGTATCCCGGTCAGGCTGAAGCTCGACACCGAGGGCAAGGACGACGTGCCGGTAAAGACAGGCATGAGCGCAACCGTCACGGTGGACACGAAGGTCTCGCACAGCTTCGCAAGCCTGTTCGGCTTAGGTGAGGCCAAGGCGGCGGACTGAGGAGCGCTTCGCCGCCGGGCGTAGCCAAGACAAAGCCATGTTCGAAGTCAGGGCGATAGACCCTCATAACGTGCCGCATCGCGGGCTGATCACGGTATCGATCATGCTCGCGACGATCATGCAGGTGCTCGACACGACAATCGCCAACGTGGCGCTGCCTTCGATGACGGGCGACCTTGGCGCGTCGGCCGATACGATCAACTGGGTCCTGACATCCTATATCGTCGCGGCGGCGATCATGACGCCGGTCACCGGTTGGCTTTCCGACAAGTTCGGCCGCAAGGAGCTTTTCCTCGTCACGGTTGCCGGGTTCACGCTGATGTCGATGCTTTGCGGCGTCGCCTGGAGCCTGGAAAGCATGGTGCTGTTCCGTCTTCTGCAGGGCGTGTTCGGCGCGGCGATCGTTCCCCTGTCGCAGACCTTCCTGCTCGACATCAACCCGAAGGAACGCCACGGCTCTGCGATGGCTCTTTGGGGCGCCGGCATCATGGTCGGGCCGATCATCGGGCCTACGCTGGGCGGCTGGCTGACGGACAGCTTCAACTGGCGCTGGGTGTTCTTCATCAACCTGCCGGTAGGCATCGTCGCCTTCCTCGGCTGCCTGGCCTATCTGCCGGCGGTCGCAAAGCGGGTGCGCGGTTTCGATTTCTTCGGCTTCGCGATGCTGTCGCTTGGCGTTGGAGCGCTCCAGCTCATGCTGGATCGCGGCGTCGAGGTCGACTGGTTCTCGGCAATCGAGACCTGGATCTATCTCGGGCTGACCCTGTCAGGCTTCTGGGTCTTCATCATCCACATGACGACGACCGAGCACCCCTTCATCGATCCCAAGATATTCGCCGACCGGAACTTCGTGACGGGGCTAGTCTTCATCTTCGTCGTTGGCATCATCCTGCTGGCGAGCCTCGCGCTCCTGCCGCCCATGCTGTCGCGCATCTTCGACTATCCGACGATCACTACCGGGCTTGTGATGGCGCCGCGCGGCGTCGGAACGATGATCTCAATGATCGTTGTGGGCCGCATCATCCAGAAGGTCGACGCGCGCTTCCTGGTCGTGCTCGGTCTCACGCTGACAGCGTATTCGCTTTACATCATGACCGGCTTCACACCGCAGATGGACAGCTACCTGATCATCGTGTCCGGCGTCGTCCAGGGCCTTGGGCTCGGGCTCGTCTTCGTCCCGCTTTCGACGGTTGCTTTCGCGACGCTGGAAATGCACCAGCGCACCGACGCAGCCAGCCTGTTCAGCCTCGTGCGCAACCTAGGCTCATCGATCGGGATCTCCATCGTTACGGTGGTGCTGACGCGCAACGTGCAGATCAATCATGCCGAGATCAGCGCCGGAATGACGCCGTTCAACCAGGCCCTGGGTGCTGCGATGCCGTCGGCTGTCGCTGGCGACCCGTCGGCGCTGATGCGGCTTGACCTGCTCGTCAACATACAGGCGTTGATGGTTTCATACGTGGACGATTTCAAGCTGATGATGATCGTCACGCTCTGCGCCATCCCGCTCGTGTTTCTGCTTAGAAAGCCTGCAAGTGCTCCGGTTGGCGGAGGAGCGCCGGCGGCGCACATGGACTAGGCTGTTAGTGCTCCTGCTCAGCCCACAAGGCGCAGGTTCGACAATTCGTCCGCGATTTCCTTGAACTTGTCTGCGAGGTTCGAGCCGGATGCGTTCCAGTAGAGCTTCGCCGGTTTCGTCGGGTCCGCGGAGTCCTTGCGGAACCGCGATTCCGACGAACATTTCTTCAGGGCGTCTATCGCCTTATTCTCGGCGGCGACATCCGTGCTGAGGTCGAGCGAAACGGTCATGACCAGCACGCCGGCTGCCTTGGCGTTGTCGCAAACCGAAACCATCTGCTCATCCAGTGCCGCCGTATAGTTCGAGGCGGAATAGTTGTAGCGGCCGATCGCCCCGCTGGTTCCCATGAACATGCGCGTGGTGCCGGTGCCGTTGTAGCCGACGCCGGTGAAGCCATAGGCCGAATAGACGGACTTGTTGCTGGCGGGATCAGAGCCGCCCTGGGTGCCATATACGTTTGCGCCGTCGGTGAGCAGGATGATGACCTTGTCGTTGCCCTTTTCCGATTCCGGCCTGCCCTCCGCGAAAGGCGGCGTGCTGGTTAGCGTGCGCCAGCCCCATGCGGTGCCCTCCGGGACATTGGTGTTGCCGTTGGCCGTCATCCTGTCGATGGCGGTCTTGATGGTATCGAGACCGTCCTCTGTGGTGACGTCCGTCAGCGGCGTGATAGGCGTCGTGGTGCAACTGTAGTTGGGACCGCTGCCCTTTGGCGATGTCGCGCCATAAGGGCGCACCTCGAAATACTTCGCCATGTTCTTCTGGCGCGTCGTGCCCGAATAGCTTTCCGTTCCGTCGTTCCACCAGTTGTTGGAAGCGTTGTAGTTGTCCTGTGTCTGCCCCTCGACGGCCCAGCGGTCGCCGGGCTCGTCTGGCGCGAACATCGGCACGAACATGGTAGCCGGATCGCCGAAGCCTATGCCGGTGTTGGCGGTGCCGCCCTGCGCGGTCGCATCGTTGACATTGTAGGGGTAGGGTCGGGCTTCCACGCAGCCCTGCCAGCTTGCGTAGCTGGTCGAGATATTCTCGTAGTAACCCGTTTCCTGCCAGTAGCCCTGGCGGCAAATGCCGTTGCGCGTGCGCGTGCAGATGTATTCCTGGCCGGTGACGACCCATTCGCGGTCGCTGACATGCTTCATGTCCTGATAGAGGGAGAAGCGCGAAAGGATGCCGTTTTCATCCTCGCCCCAGTCGCTGCCACGCTTGTACCATATGCCGCCGACCTTCTCCGCGCGCTTGTTCGTATCGGTCAGCTTCGTCCAGTCGAAATTCTCGTGGTGGATGGGTGAGAGTCCTTCGGCATCCATCCACGAAGCGCCGGCGTTTTCGGGGCCGACATTGACCGACGCGGCGAAGGGGACCAGCGAAAACTGGACAGGCTTCTCGATCTGTTTGATCTGGTTTGCCTGGAGCGCCAGCGTATCGACAAGCTGCTTGGCGGCCGTTTTCAGGAGTGCGAGCCGCTTCTGGCCTGAACCGGAGCCGTATTCATCCATCGAGCCGGAGTTGTCGAGCACGAGCGCCACTTCGAGCGTGTTCTTCAGCCGGATTTCGCTGTCCGTGATGAAGCTGATCTCCTGGTCGCGCTCATCGGGAGGTGTTCCAAGCAGCGTGAAGAAGGAGGGCAGGAAATATGGCTTGTAGTTGAGGACGGCAGACACCTTGAGTGTGCCTCCGCCATGCTGGTTGTTTGGCAGCACCACCGTCAGTTCGGTATCGGCGGGGTCGACCGAACCGAGATTGGCCTTGAAGAACTCGTTGGCGTAGGCGATCAACTGCTCATCGGTGGCGCCGGAGACGATCTGCCGTGCCGTGGCAAGCCCCGCCGCGTCGAGCGCGCTGGCGGTGACCTGCTTCTGCCGGTTCATTTCGCTGTAGTCGATGGCGATCGCCACGCTGCCGATGATAGGCAACATGGCGATGGCGGTGAGCATGGTGTAGTTGCCGCGGCGATCCCGCAGGAACCCAAATGTCATTCTCTGCGGCCCCCGCCGCGCCTTGTGATGGCGGTTATCCGACGATACGCAGATTGGACAGTTCGTCCGCGATTTCCTTGAACACGGTCGACAGGGTCGCGCCGGTCGCGTTCCAGAAAAGCTTGGCGGGCTGCCCGTCCGGTCCTTTGCGGAACCGAGAGTCCGAGGCGCAGCTCTTCAGTTCGGTGATCTGCTTCTTATCGGCCGTCTTGGTCTCGTCCAGATCAAGCGCCACCGTCATCATCAGGACGTTGGAGCCCTTCGCGTTGCTGCAGATCGCCCGCATGTGCTCATCCAGAGCGGCCTGGTAGTTCGACGAGGTGTATGTGGTCTTGCTGACGCTGGTGCCCTTGTAGAGGCGTCCGGTCGGCTCGGTCGACGCGAATTTCTGGCCGGCATACCCGTATGCGGCGTAGGTGGATTTGTTGCCCGCGCTGTCGGTTCCGCCCTGATCGCCATAGACGTTGGCGCCGTCGGTTAGGACGATGACGACCTTGTCGTTGCCCTTCTCGTTGTTATCGCGCCCTTCCGTGAAGGGCTCGTTGCTGGAGAGCGTGCGCCAGCCCCAAGCGGTGCCTTCGGGAACGTTGGTGTTGTTGGTTGGCCGCATGGCGTCGATGGCGTCCATGATCGTCTGCTTGCCGGCTAGGACCGTCACGTCCGTCAGAGGCGTGATCGGGGCCGTGGTGCAGGACATGTTCGGACCTGTCGAACTGCTCGTACCGTAAGGCTTTACGCGGAAGTACTTGCGCGTGTCCTTCTGGCGGGTCAGCGCGTCGCTGTTGTCCCAGTCGGCCCACCAGCTGTTGCTGTAGCCGTAGGCGCTGTTGTCGCCGACCAGATCGTTCACGCCGTCATGGTCGATATCCTGCCAGCGGTTGCCGGCTTCGTCCGGTGCGAACATCGGAACGTAGAGCGTGGCCGGCGTGCCGCTGGACGGCGTCGTGTCATCGGTATTGTAGGGATAGGGCCGCGCTTCCACGCAGCCCTGCCACGTCGCGTAGCGGCTGGTCGTGTAGGTGTAGTCGGGCTGGGTCCAGTAACCGCTCCGGCATGTACCGTTGTTGCGGTAGCGCGTGCAGATATACTCGCTGCTGTTGGGCACTTCCTCGCGGCCGGACTCGATAAGCATGTCCGCGTAGAGGCTGAACCTGGTCAGAGGCTGATCCTTCGTTTCGCCCCATCCGTCGCCGCGCTTGTACCAGACATCGCCGACCTTTTCGGCCCAGCGGTCGCCAAGTTGCGCCCGGTTTGCGTAGGTCATCTTCGACCAGTCGTAATTCTCGTGGTGCATGGGCGAGATGCCCAGCTTGTCCATCCAGTCCTCGTCGTCCTTGTCCGGGCCGATGTTGACCGAAGCGGAGAACGGAACCAGAGAAAACTGGACCGGCTTGTCGATCTGCTTCATCTGGGAAGCCTGCTTGGCGAGCGTCTCGACGAGCTCCTTGGCGGCGGTGCGAAGCAGCACGATTCGCTTGTCGTTCGTGCCCGTGCCCTTCTCGTCCATCGAGCCTGAGTTATCGAGCACAAGCGCAACCTCGAGCGTGTTCTTCAGGCGAATTTCGGCCTCTGCCTGAACCCCGATGTTCGGGTCGCTGGAAACCTTGTTGACGAGCGCCGCCGCAGCCGGGAGAAACGTCGGGTGGTATGTCAAATCGGCTGTCAGCTTGAGCGTCCCGCCGCCATAGTTGTTGTTGGGCAGGACTACGGTCAACGACGTGTTGGCGGGGTCGATCGAGCCAAGATTGGCCTCGAAGAAGTCCTTTGCATAGGCTTTTGCGGTGTTGTCGTCCGCGCCCTCGGCGATCCGGCGCGCCGTCGCGATGCCGGCGGCATCAAGCGCATTCTTCGTGACAGCCCGCTGGCGCGACAGTTCTGTGTAGTCGATCCCGATTGCCAGAGCGCCCATGATCGGCACCATCGCAATCGTGGTCAACATCAGGTAGTTGCCACTCGTGTCTTTCAAAAACCGGCGGAACATGTCCAAGCACCCCAGCTTGTGTAGTTTCTAGCCGGGCAAGGTCGCACAAATTGTTAAATTAGCGGTTTGGAAGGTGCCTTTAAAATGAGTAACCGGGTTCAGGGCGCATTAACCAATCCGGTCGTCGCTTTGCGCGCGTCAACGCGATGGCGCGTCAGGACTTCAGCAGTCGGGGAGCGGCAAGGCGGTTTCCGGTCATCAGGTCCACACCCATTTCGATCAGGGCCACGGCGTCCTCCTCGCTCGGCACGTCGATCGCGATCAAGTCAAGGCCTGCTCCGCGCGCCATATCGACCAAGGCCGCTCCGTCCGGACCGCCCTTGCGAACCTTGGTCCGATCGAGCAGACGGTCGGCCGGCACCTTCACGGCGACAAAGCGGGCCTTCTTCACGAGGTCGAGTTCTTCCGATGTGCCTGACCAGTCCTCGGCCACGAAACGCAGATCCAGCCCCGATAGCAGTTCAAGAGAGGCCATATGCTGGCCACCCTCAAGGACCGGGACTGGGACGGACAGCACGATCGAGCGTGCGACCGACGGATGCAGCTTGAAGATGTCCAGCACGGCTGCAAATTCCATACCGTCCTGAAGCAGGGCGTTTGAGATCGCGACGTGAAGGGGACGGCGCTCGTTGATGTCGCCCAGGCGCCGGCGCACGACCTCGGAAGCCGAGGTCACGGTCATGCGCTCGTAGACCGCAGGATCGACATCCGCCACCAGCCGGTCGAGCCGCCTGATGTCGACCGGGCTTCCCTCTTCGGGCTGGACGTGGAAATGCGCCTCGAAGCCGCCCGCCTCGCCCCTTCCGGCCGCTATGATGGGCTGCACGCTCAGATCGGCCGCGCCGCCGGCAATAACGCGCCTCAGCGCGATATCGATCGCTGCGGTCTGCGGATCGGCTGGTTCTGCCGGCGCTGACTGTTTGGCCTTGTGAGAAGCCCCTTTTTCGCCTTCTGAATCGTCATCGCCATGCCGCGCATGCCTGCGCTGCGCCGGTGAGGCGAGCTTTTCCGATACGGTGGTGCTGAGCTCGGCCAGTTTGGTCGCTTCCCGGTCCCCGCGCAGCGACACATCCTTGATAGCGGCGTCCATCGAGCGGGTCAGCCGCTCAAGTTCCGCAGCGACGAGGCTAGCCCTGCTGAAGGCCCTGTAGGCCAAAACGGCGGCGCCGATCCCGAGCAGCAGCGTGGCGGCCGAGGTGAAGAGGACGATTTCCGTTACGGGGACGCCCTGCGCGACTGCGATCTGGAGCAGGAAGGTGACAGCAGCACAGAAAGCTGCCGCGCCGCCAATGGCCAACAAGATGCGCTGCATTTAACCGACCATTCCCCCTCTGCGGGCATTATGTTGTCCTGTCCGGGCTAAAGCAATCGTCCGAAACACCCCGAATGTCGATTGGTCCTGATCAGGGAAAGCTGGTGACAGGATGACGTGGTTGCGTTAATTCCCTCCGGCATTCGAAAGTTCCCCAACCCGTGAAGATTTGACACATGGCAGGCAAGCCCGAAATCATTGCGTCCCTCGAAGACATATCGGGGCGCTACAAGGCGATCCTGTGCGATGTCTGGGGCGTCCTGCACAATGGAGAGCGCTGCTACGAGGCTGCATCCGCGGCACTGTCCAGGGCGCGCGAGCAGGGGCTCGCGGTTGTGATGATCACCAATTCGCCGAGGCCGCATGACGGCGTGGAAGCGCAGTTTGAGGTGCTCGGCGTGCCGGATTCAGCGTGGGACCGCGTCGTTACCTCCGGCGACGTGACGCGCGAACTGGTGCGTGTCGGACCGCGCAGGATATTCCACCTCGGTCCCGAGCGGGACTTCAACCTCTATGATGGCCTCGATGTGGAACTGGTCGAGGAGTTCGAGGCGAGCGGCGTGGTTTGCACCGGCCTGTTTGACGATGAGGTGGAGACGCCCGACGACTACCGCGAAATGCTGACACGGCTTCGCGCCCGCAATCTGCCGTTCATCTGCGCCAATCCGGACATCGTGGTCGAGCGCGGCGAAAGGCTTATCTGGTGTGCCGGCGCGCTGGCGCGCGACTACGCGCAACTTGGCGGCCGGACACTGATAGCCGGCAAGCCGCATCGCCCGATATACGAGGCGGCGCTTGAGGCGGCGTCGGAAGTCGCCGCGCGTCAGATCGCGCGCTCCGAAGTGCTCGCGATCGGCGACGGGATGTTGACCGACATAAAGGGCGCAAGCGACAACGGCCTTGACGTGCTCTACATTTCGGGCGGCATCCATGCCCGCGAGTACGGTCATGCGGATGATCCCGATCCAGCGAAGTTGCAGGTTTTTCTCGACAAGCACGGCTTTGAGGCTGTCGCGACCATGCCGAAATTGCGATAGCGATTCCAGATGGACATCCCGTTCCGACATATAAGGGGCGACGAGGCGCTGGCTGCGGATCTGCGCGGCGGCGTGGTGGCGATCGGCAATTTCGACGGCGTACATCGCGGCCACCAGGCGGTTCTGGCGAGGGCGTTGGAGGAGGCAGCAAGGCGGGGTGTTCCGGCGCTAGTGCTGACCTTCGAGCCGCACCCCCGGAAGGTATTTCGCCCCGACGTCCCGCTTTTCGTCCTGACGCCGCCGCCCATAAAGGCCAAGCTGCTTGCCGAACTGGGCTTTGCCGCAATGATCGAGCAACCTTTTACGCGCGAATTCGCGTCTCATTCCGCTGAAAGCTTCGTGACCGACATCCTGGACGCCCGCCTGGGCGTCAGCCATGTGGTGACTGGGTTCGACTTCCATTTCGGCAAGGACAGACAGGGCGGCCCGGCTTTCCTGATGGAAAGCGGCGAGCGTCATGGTTTCGGGGTGACGCTGGTTGACGCTTTCCGCGACGAGGACGCGCAGTTGATCTCGTCGAGCCGGATCAGATCACTTCTGGAAAAGGGCGAAGTTGCCGAAGCAGCCGGGCTCCTCGGATATCGCTACACAGTAGAAGCTGAGGTGCGGGGTGGCCAGAAGCTTGGGAGGACGCTCGGGTTCCCGACCGCGAACATGGCCATGCCAGCGGATTTCGCGCTCAAAGAGGGCATCTATGCCGTTCGGTTCCGGCGCGGCGACGGCTCGCTGCATGACGCTGTGGCGAGCTTTGGCCGCCGGCCAACTGTGGACGATGACGGTGCGCCGCTGCTCGAAACCTTCGTCTTCGACTTCACGGCCGATCTCTATGGCGAACCTTGCCAGGTCTCGTTCTACGGATTCCTGCGAGGAGAGGAGAAGTTTGAAGGTCTCGAACCCCTCGTCGCGCAAATGAAGCGCGACGAAGCGGAGTCGCGGGCGTTGCTGTCCGGCGTCCGGCCCATATCAGAACTGGACGCCCGGATTTCATTCTGAGGTTCAGGCAAGGCCGGTCGAGCCGGCCCTCCTCAGATTTTCTCGCCGCTTTTGAGCGCAATGCCAAGCGCAATACAGGTCCAGCCCTGGAAGATCATGTCGATCGCCAGGAACATGCCGAGCACCCATACGCTGTTGACCGGCCAGCCAATCGCGATGACGATGCCTGCAAGGGCGGTGATGATGGCAGCAGTGATGATCCAGCCCGCACCCTTGTTGTCCCAGTGCTTGAAGCCGATCCAGGCGCGAACCACGCCCGACGCGACGAGGCTGGCCGCCAGGAGGAGCGTGAAGACAGCCGAGGCGAGGAGAGGGTTGCTGAAGGCAACGATGCCGGCGACCGCATAGAGAAGGCCTCCAAGCAGCCAGAGGAAGAAGCCGCCCCATGTCTTGACGCTGAAGGCGTGCACGATCTCGGACGCGCCGACGATCAACATCATGATGCCGACGAGGAAGACCGACGCCACAGTCGCGACGAGGAGGTTTCCAAGCGCGACCGTGCCTACGATCAGCATCAATATGCCAAGCGCGACGAACCAGCCCCATTTTGATCGCAGTTCCCCGACGCGTTCCTTGAAAGCATCGGAAATGTCCGGTGTCAGTGTCATCGTTTCGTCCCTCCTTGAAACGTAG
Organism: Rhizobiaceae bacterium; assembly: GCA_019635775.1. Taxonomy (GTDB): domain Bacteria; phylum Pseudomonadota; class Alphaproteobacteria; order Rhizobiales; family Rhizobiaceae; genus Mesorhizobium_K. Next base: position 385,120 of record JAHBYU010000002.1, read on the forward strand.
CCCTGCAGCGTCTGCTGCCGCACTTTACGCAACGGATGGTAGCGCTACGCAGGTTCTTCGTCCATGCGGCTGATGATGGCGAGTGCAGACGAATTAATTCAAATTTTACGCAATCCCCCGAAACAGTTAGGCTGGCGATTCTCAGGCGCCGCGTGGAGTTTGCATTGCGTTCCTTCAGATCGATCTTCGTTGCTTCCCTCGCAGTCGCAATACCGGTGGGGCCCGCCCTGGCGGAGGAAGGCAAGGGCATATTCGACTGGGTTCGGGGCGACTGGAAGCTGATCGTCGGCGCGACCGGCATGGTTGCGCCGGATTTCGAGGGTGCCAAGGACCTGATGTTCAGCGTGTCGCCCATCATATCTCTGGGCAAGGCAGGCCCTGAAGCTCGTTTTACTTCACGTAACGATGGAATTTCGATCTCTCTGTATGACAATGGCAGCATGCGCGCGGGCCTGAACGGCCAGGTGATCCTTGAACGCGACAGCCGCGACTATTGGCAACTTCAGGGGCTCGATCCGGTTCGCTGGGGTGCGGAAATCGGCGGATTTGCCGAGGTCTATCCGACCGACTGGCTGCGCCTGCGCGGCGAGGTTCGCCAGGGCTTCCGGTCGCATACCGGCGTGGTAGCGGACATTACCGTCGATGCATTCAAGGACATAACCGACTCGGTTCGTATCTCCGGCGGGCCTCGAATGTCCTGGGCGTCGGCGGACTATTTCGAGAGCTACTACGGCGTCAACGCCGCGGAGGCGGCGGCGTCAGGACTGTCGGAATACGATCCCGGCGGTGGCTTGAAGTCGATCGGTTTCGGCGGCGCGTATGACTGGAAAGCAACCGAGAAACTGACGACAAGCGTTTTTGCCGAATATTCCCGCCTCTTGGGACCGGCGGAGGATTCGAGCATCGTCGTGCAAAGGGGCTCGCCGAACCAGTTCACCTTCGGCCTGTCCGCGGCCTATCGCTTCGACTTTTCGATGTAGGATCGGCTCAAAACAGCGCTTTATTCCTTGATCGGTCTCGTTTAGAAGCGCCGCATGACGCTTCTTTCGCGCAAGCCGGTCACGGCGATACGAATTATGAGCCCGGTGTTCCGGGCGGCCTGAGGTCCAGACCACGGGCTGCCGGAGCCGCTGGGAGTTTTCGCGCGGGCCGCTCTCGCGCTTTTCAAGGAACATGGTAGTTCAACGCCCGGGATTTCAGCCCGTCGGGCAACGCATATGGCAGAACGATGACCGAAACAGCCGACAAGATCGATTATTCAAAGACGCTCAACCTGCCGCAAACGGACTTCCCGATGCGCGCCGGCCTGCCGGAAAAAGAGCCAGTTACCGTCAAGCGCTGGCAGGAGATGGACCTCTACAAGCGCCTGCGCGAAGAGGCGAAGGACCGCCCGCTATACGTGCTGCACGACGGCCCGCCCTACGCCAACGGCAACATCCATATCGGGCATGCGCTGAACAAGATCCTGAAGGACGTGATCACGCGCTCCTTCCAGATGCGTGGCTACAACTCCAACTATGTGCCAGGCTGGGACTGCCACGGCCTGCCGATCGAATGGAAGATCGAGGAAGAGAACTACCGCTCCAAGGGCAAGCAGAAGCCAGACCTGTCCGACCCGGCGGCGATGATCGAATTCCGCCGCGAATGCCGCGCCTATGCGGAAAAGTGGATCGGCGTGCAGGGCGAGGAGTTCCAGCGTCTCGGCGTCGTCGGCGACTTCAAGAATCCCTATACGACGATGGCCTATCATTCCGAGGCGCGTATCGCCGGCGAGTTGCTGAAATTCGCCATGAGCGGCCAGCTCTATCGAGGCTCCAAGCCGGTGATGTGGAGCGTGGTCGAGCGCACCGCGCTGGCCGAAGCAGAGATCGAGTACCACGACCACGAGAGCGACACGATCTGGGTGAAGTTCCCGGTCCTTGGCTCGAAGGAACTTGTCGATGTTTGCGTGGTAATCTGGACGACTACGCCTTGGACGATCCCCGGCAACAGGGCGGTCGCCTACTCGCCGAAGGTCGAATACGGGCTGTATGAGGTTGCGGAAGTCGAGAACGATTTTGGCCCACGCGTCGGCGAGAAGCTGATCTTTGCCAAAAAGCTTGCTGAGGAAGCCGCTACAAAAGCCAGGCTCAAGCTGAATCTGATCCGCAACGTTTCCGGCCAAGAGCTTGAAGCGATTCAGTTTTCGCATCCCCTCAAGGGTCTTGGCGGTGGCTACGAATTCGCGGTGCCAATGCTCTCCGGCGACCATGTCACCGATGACGCCGGCACCGGCTTCGTGCACACCGCGCCCGGCCATGGCCGCGAGGATTTTGACGCATGGATGGACGCTGCTCCGGAGTTGCGCAAGCGCGGCATCGAGACGGCCATTCCCTTCACGGTGGACGATGGCGGCTTCTACACCAAGGACGCGCCGGGCTTCGGGCCTGATCGCGAAGGTGGGCCGGCGCGCGTCATCGACGACAACGGCAAGAAGGGCGACGCCAACAAGGCGGTCATCGACGCGCTGATCGCGCGCAACATGCTGTTCGCGCGCGGGCGACTGAAGCACCAGTACCCGCATTCATGGCGCTCGAAGAAGCCGATCATCTTCCGGAACACACCGCAATGGTTCGTCTACATGGACCATGACCTGAAGGACGGCACGACCTTGCGCAGCCGCGCGCTGAAGGCAATCGACGACACGCGCTTCGTGCCGGCAGCCGGTCAGACGCGCCTGCGCGCGATGATCGAGGAGCGGCCGGACTGGGTCCTGTCGCGCCAACGTGCCTGGGGCGTGCCGATCGCGGTCTTCGTGGACGAGGAAGGCAACATCCTCAAGGATGAAGGCGTTAATCAGCGCATCGTCGAGGCATTCGAGGCCGAAGGCGCGGATGCATGGTTCGCGGAAGGCGCGAAGGAGCGCTTCCTCGGCAACGGCCACGACCATGCGAAGTGGACGATGGTCAAGGACATCCTCGACGTGTGGTTCGATTCCGGGTCGACACATGCGTTCACGCTGGAGGATCGTCCCGACCTGAAATGGCCGGCCGACGTCTATCTGGAAGGCTCCGACCAGCATCGCGGCTGGTTCCATTCCTCGTTGCTGGAAAGCTGCGGCACGCGGGGCAGGGCGCCGTACAACGCGGTAGTCACCCATGGCTTCACCATGGACGAGGAAGGCCGCAAGATGTCGAAGTCGCTCGGCAACACGGTCGTGCCACAGGACGTCATCAAGCAGTCCGGAGCAGATATCCTGCGCCTCTGGGTCGTGACGACCGACTACTGGGAGGACCAGCGCCTCGGCAAGACGATCCTGCAGACCAACATCGACGCCTACCGCAAACTCCGCAACACCATCCGCTGGATGCTGGGCACGCTCGCGCATGACGATGGCGCGACGGTGCCGCTGGCGGAGATGCCGGAACTGGAGCGGCTGATGCTGCACCGGCTTTCTGAACTGGATGCGGTGGTGCGGGCCGGATATGACGCGTTCGACTTCAAGCGCGTGACGCGCGCGCTGCTCGATTTCATGAATGTCGAGCTTTCGGCCTTCTATTTCGACATCCGCAAGGACGCGCTCTACTGCGAAGGCCCGTCGAGCGTAAGGCGCAAGGCTTCCGTTCAGGTCGTGCGGCATCTGTTCGAGTGTCTCGTCACCTGGCTGGCGCCCATGCTGCCCTTCACCACGGAGGAAGCCTGGCTGGATCGCTATCCGGACAGGGAGTCTGTTCACCTAGAGCAGTTCCCGCCGGTTCCCGCAGACTGGCGGAATGCCGAGCTCGCCCGGAAATGGGAGAAGGTAAAGGAAGTCAGGCGTGTCGTGACGGGAGCGCTTGAGATCGAGCGGTCGAAAAAGACGATCGGATCTTCGCTGGAGGCTGTTCCGGTGGTTTTTCTATCCGACGAAGCGTTACGGCATGCGATTGCCGGCGTGGACCTCGCGGAAATCTCCATCACAAGCGGGCTGGACCTCATGGACAAGGAGGAACCGGCTGGTTCGTTCAAGCTGCCAGACGTGCAGGGCGTGGCGGTCGTGGTCGAAAAGGCAGAGGGGCGCGGTCTGCGGAAATGCGCGCGGTCTTGGCGATATACCGCCGATGTTGGCGAGGATCCGGCCTTTCCGGACGTTTCAGCCCGTGACGCTCTCGTCTTGCGTGAACTGCAAGGGCTCGGCCGCCTGTGACGCCTTCGTGAAGCGCACACCGGGCAACATCCGGGGTCGCAAAGTTGCCCTTGACGGACCCTTAAGGTAAACAGACGACAATCCGGCAGACAAATTGTCGCCGGATTTCCGTCCGATATGCGCAGTGCGCGTTGCCGGCACGGTTCGGCCGACGGAGAGGTGGATAGTGGGAATTGAGTTTATGAAGGAACGCATTGGCGCAAGGACCATCCTTGTCGCTCCGCTCCTTGTGTCCGGCCTTATGGTTTCGGGATGCATGAGTTCGCCGACTTACGGCACCGGCGTCACCGCAAACGAGCAGCTTGCTTCGGACCTGAGCGGCATGTTCTCCATGAAGCCGAAACGCACGAGCTACGACTACGCGCCGCGTCCGGAACTGGTGAAGCCCGCCAAGGGCACAACTGAACTGCCTGCGCCGCAGGAGAACATCGTGGCGACGGATGCCGGGCAGTGGCCGGAATCGCCTGAGCAGAAGCGCGCCCGCCTGCGCGCGGAAGCGACAGAGAACCGTGACGATCCAAACTGGCGGCCTGACGTCGTCAACGATCTAGGCACGGCGGGTTCGACCAAGACGGCCAAGCTCGGAACGTCGGGACGTGCCTCCGAATCGGGCGTGGCGCGCGCGGGCGAGGCCGAGGACCTGAACAAGCTTGGCCAGCAGGCCAGACAGGCTCGCGCGGCCGCGACACAGGGAAGCCCGACTGTACGGCGTACCCTTACCGAGCCACCGATCGACTACCGTCAGCCCGCACCTACCGCGGCCACCGACGATCTCGGTGAAGACGAGTTCAAGAAGCAGCGCCGCCTGAAGGCGGAAGCCAAGAAGGCTGCCGGCACGAAGAAGACGTGGAAGGACATGGTTCCGTGGCTCTGATGCCACGCGAGGCCTGACCTCCCAAGTAGTCAGCCCCTGCGACGCTCGCTGAAAAATCTCCTGAGCATGTTACCGGCTTCCACTTCACGGATACCAGAATAGACCTCTGGAACATGGTGGCATGTCGGTGCGGCGAAGAAGCGCACGCCGCTTACGACCGCTCCACCCTTGTCGTCCGTCGCGCCAAAGTACAGGCGGCGGATACGCGCAAAAGAGATGGCGCCGGCACACATGGTGCAGGGTTCCAGCGTGACATAGAGGTCGGCGTCGGAAAGCCGCTCGGCGGACAGCATGCCGGAAGCCTCGCGGATCGCCAGAATTTCCGCATGGGCGGTGGAGTCAGAGAGTTCGCGCGTGCGGTTGCCGGCGCGCGCCACGATCTCACCGCCGAGGACCAGGACGGCGCCGATGGGAACTTCGCCGCGCCGTCCGGCGGCGTCAGCCTCGGCAAGCGCCTCGCCCATGAAATCCGTGCGGCCCGGGAGCAAGCTGTATTTCCTCGCAAGGGTGAAACGATCCTGATATCTAGCCGTGCAAACAGGCAAAGGCCACATGGACGACGATCAAAAGAAATTCCCTCGCCGTGACGGCGGACAGAAGCCCGGCGGACGCGGACGCAAGCCGGACGGCTTTCGCAAGAATGACGGTGCTCCCGGCAAGCCCTTCCGTGCAGGCCCGCCCAAGAAGCGGTTTGAAAAGCGCGACGGTGAGACAACGGCAGAACGGCCGAAGCGACCCTTCAATCGTCCCGACCGCGAAGGCGGAGAGGCGCGTGGCGAACGTTCCGCAAAGCCGTTCAAGTCATCGGGGCCACGCCGCGAGTGGAAGCCGCGTGCGGAGGGGGCAACTGCCGGAGGAGAGACCAGAACGGGGCGTGACGGCAAGCCGTTCGAGAAGCGTCCGCGCCGAGATGGTGATGGCGGCTCGCGCAAGCCAGCAGAACGCGGCGAGCGGCGTGAATGGAAGCCACGCGCCGTGGGCAACGATGAGCGCCCGCGTCGTGAGTGGAAACCCCGCGCTGAAGGCGCAAGTGCCGAACGCCCGCGCCGAGATGACAGATCGTTCGAGAAGCGTCCGCGCCGAGAGAGCGAAGGCGGCTCGGGGAAGCCAGCAGAACGCGGCGAGCGGCGTGAATGGAAGCCGCGCGCCGAGGGCACGGATGAGCGCCCGCGTCGTGAATGGAAACCGCGTGCTGAAGGTAGCGACGAGCGCCCGCGCGGCGAGTGGAAGCCGCGCCAGGACGGAGCGGGTGCGGAGAATCGGGAGCGCCCGCACCGGGAAGGCACGCGGTCCTTCGGCTCCAAAAGTCATGAAGGGCAGCGGCGCTCCTATGGCAGCAAGAGCCATGACGCGGGTCCCCGCAAGCCCTTTGGCAAACAGGTCGCTCCGGTTGAGGATGCAGGCGTCGAGCGCATTGCCAAGCGGCTGGCGCGCGCCGGGATAGCCTCGCGGCGCTATGCGGAAGAACTGATCGCCGCAGGCCGGGTGAGCGTGAACGGGCGCAAGCTCGACAGTCCAGCCTTCAACGTATCGGTAAACGACAAGATCGAGGTTGATGGGACGGCCATACCGGCCATTGAGCGGACCCGGCTTTTCCTGTTCCACAAGCCAGCCGGCGTCGTGACGACAAACCGCGATCCCGAAGGGCGCAAGACGGTTTTCGAGATCCTGCCTCAGGATCTGCCGCGCCTGATGACCATTGGCCGTCTCGACATCAACACCGAAGGCCTGCTGCTTTTGACCAATGACGGCGGCCTTTCGCGTGTGCTTGAGCTTCCCGCTACGGGCTGGCTGCGTCGCTATCGTGCTCGCGTGCACGGCAAGGTCGACGAGAAGGCGCTTGCCGGCTTGAAAGACGGCATTGCGGTGGATGGTGTGTTCTACGGCGCGATAGAAGCTTCGCTCGATCGCGCGCAGGGCACGAACGCATGGCTGACGATCGGCCTGCGCGAGGGCAAGAACCGCGAGGTGAAGAACATTCTTGGCGCGCTCGGGCTCGATGTCACACGGCTGATCCGCATATCCTACGGTCCTTTCCAGCTTGGCGACCTGCCGGAAGGCCATGTGCTGGAGATCAAGGGACGCATGCTGCGCGACCAGCTTGGCGAGCGGCTTATCGAGGAAGCAGGTGCGAATTTCGACGCGCCCGTCGCACACCAGTTCCCCAACCAGCCGGTAAGGCGCGAAGCGCCGAGGGCCGAACCGCTGGAGCGCCCGAAGATCATGCGTGACGGCGAACGTGGGCGGATCGGGGAGGGCGGCCTCATCAAGAAGCGCCACCGCCGCGAGGATTCACGCGATGAAGCGCTGGGCAAGTTGTCCACAAGACCTGAACGGCCGAAGCTTGAACGCGGCGAAAGGCCTGAAAGAGGCAACAGTTTCGGGGAGCGACCGGACCGCTTTGCCAAATTCAAGGACAAGCCGGGCACGAAACCCGACCGGCCGGCGCGAAAGTCGGATCGGGACCAGCGACCTATAGATCCGCCCGGCCAGCGCAGGGCCAATGTCTGGATGGCGCCGGGTTCGCGTCCCATCGGCGCCGGCAGGGCAGCGGCGGAAAAGGCCGAGGCCGAGGCAAAACGCGCAAGCCGAAAAGACGGCGGGAAACCACGCAGTGCGGACGGACCTCGCCGCGAACGTCCCGCTGGCGGAAAACCTGGCCCCAAGGGCCCGCGCGGCGGAAGGCGCGATTAGGCGATGCGGATCGTGGGCGGTGATTTTCGCGGCCGGCCGCTGGCCGCGCCGCGCAGCCAGTCTATCCGTCCTACGACCGATCGGACGCGCGAGGCGGTATTCAACGTGCTTGCGCATCGCTTCCCGGAAAAACTCGAGGGCGCGCGTGTGCTTGACCTTTTTGCAGGGACGGGTGCGCTGGGGCTGGAGGCCTTGTCGCGCGGAGCATCGCATTGCCTGTTCATCGAGGAATCGGCTGAGGGACGCGGCCTGATTCGGACCAATGTCGATGCGTTCGGATTGCAGGGAAGAACGAAGATCTTCCGCCGCGACGCGACAGGACTGGGCGATGCCGGCACGGTGACGCCGTTCGGGCTGCTGTTCGCCGACCCTCCCTATGGCAGGGGCCTTGGCGAGGCAGCGCTGCGATCCGCCCTGCATGGGGGCTGGCTGCTTCCCGGCGCGCTGTGCGTGGTCGAGGAGGCCGCGTCGGCCCCGTTCTCGGTTGGCGAGGTCTTTTCCCTTCTGGATCAGAGGGACTATGGCGAGACCGCCATACGCTTTCTGCTGGCCCCGGCCGGCTAATACTCTGAATTCGGCCTCTTTTGGTCGTCACATGACCAACAATTAACTTAAGGCAGGGCCTTCTTCCCTGTAGTTTCGCGCGCAAATCAGCGGAGCAATCATGGCATTGAACAATTCAGGGCGCGGGAGGCTGCGTCTTGGCGCGGCACTCCTGATGTTGTCGACGGCGCTGCCGTTCGCAGCGTCGGCCGACAACGCGACCCCGATCAGCGCACCGGCGACCACCACGGCGGAAAGCAACGGGATATCCAGCTTCAAGCTCGACAACGGAATGGAGGTGGTGGTCATCCCCGACCATCGCGCGCCGATCGTGACGCATATGGTGTGGTACAAGGTCGGCAGCGCTGACGAGCCTGCCGGGAAGTCTGGCATCGCCCACTTCTTCGAGCATCTGATGTTCAAGGGTACGGCCAAGCACAAGGCCGGTGAGTACGCCGCGAGGATCGCGGCCATGGGCGGCAGCGAGAACGCCTTCACCTCGGACGACTTCACGGCCTACTACCAGACCGTACCGCCAGAAGCGCTTCCTGACATGATGGAATACGAGGCCGACCGGATGCGCAACCTGATCCTGACGGACGCGGTCATCGGGCCGGAGCGCGACGTGGTGCTGGAAGAACGCCGGATGCGCATCGAAACCAGCCCCGAGGCGCTGCTTTCGGAGGAGGTCGAGGCAACGCTTTACCAGAACCATCCCTACAGGGTTCCGGTGATCGGCTGGATGCACGAGATCGAAAAGCTGAACCGTACCGACGCGGTCGCCTTCTATGACCAATATTACGCTCCAAACAACGCGATCCTCGTGGTCGCCGGCGATGTCGATGCCGATCATGTTCGCGCACTCGCCGAAAAGACATATGGACAGGTGAGGCGCGGGCCGGACCTTCCGCCCCGGCTGCGCCCGCAGGAGCCTGAGCAGAACACGGCGCGGACGGTGACGATGACCGACGCGCGGGTGACGACCCCAAGCTATTCGAAATCGTGGCTCGTGCCATCCTACAACACGGCAGAACCCGGCGAAGCCGAAGCGCTCGACCTTCTGTCGGAGATACTTGGCGGGGGGTTACGCAGCCGCATCTATCAGGCGCTTGTGGTCAAAAGCGGGCTGGCTTCGTCTGCAGGCGCCTATTTCAACGGTTCAAGGCTCGATGAGGGGTCTTTCTCCGTCTATGGCGCGCCGCGCGGGACTGCGAAGCTGGAAGAGGTTCAACAGGCCGTGGACGCCGAAATCGCAAGGATCGCCACGGAAGGCGTCGACGACCAGGAGCTCGAGGCGGCGCGCAACCGTTTCGTACGCTCCATGATCTTCGCGCGAGACAACCAGTCTTCGATGGCCAACATCTACGGCGCGTCGCTTGCCACCGGCAGCACTGTCCAGGAGATCGACGAATGGCCGGAGCGGCTGAAAAAGGTGACTGCCGCGGACATCCAGCGCGTCGCCGCCAAATATATAAAGGCCGGAAACGCGGTTACCGGTTACTTGCTGCCTGCCGAACCGGTTCAGAATTGACATGAGCGACATGACGAAACTCTTTGAGAAGACTCGCGCTTTCGCGCTCACCTTCCTCTTGGTTGCTGGAACGGTCGCACCGTTCCCCGCAGCCGCCGAGGTGGCAATCCAGGAAGTGAAAAGCGACAACGGCGTCACTGCCTGGCTGGTCGAGGACTATACGGTTCCGATCGTCAGCATTCGCTTCTCGTTCCAGGGGGGCAACACGCAGGACCCTTCGGGCAAGGAGGGACTGTCCGAACTGATCACCGGCCTGTTTGACGAAGGAGCCGGCGAATTCGATTCCGACACCTTCCAGACGAAGCTGGACGAAGCGGGCGCGGAGATGCGGTTTGGTGCCGGCCGCGACACGGTTTACGGGTCGATGCGCATGCTGGCCGAAAAGCGCGACGAAGCGTTCGAGCTGCTGCGCCTTGCCATCGGAGAACCCCGTTTCGATAGCGCGCCTGTTGATCGCATCCGCGCCCAGATGGTGGCCGGTATCGTCGCCAACGCCCGCGATCCAGAGACCGCGGCGCAGGTGAAGTGGCAGGAAGCGCTCTATGGCAATCATCCCTATGCTAGGCCGGATGACGGCACGGAAGCCTCATTGGCGACCATCACCGCCGAAGACCTTCGAGCCTATCACAAGGCTATTTTCGCTCGCGATACCCTCAACGTCGCCGTTGTCGGGGCCATCGATGCGGAAACGCTGAAGGGCAAGCTCGATGAACTGTTCGGCGATCTGCCGGAGAAGGCGCAACTTCGTCCCGTCGCTCCGGTGGACCCAAAACTGGGGCAGGAAGTGCGCGTCGATTACGATTTGCCGCAAACCTCGCTTCAGCTTGCTTATCCAGGCGTCCAGCGAGATTCGCCGGAGTTCTTCGCCGCCTACATAATGAACCATATCCTCGGGGGCGGAACCTTCTCGTCGCGCCTCTTCGACGAGGTTCGCGAAAAGCGTGGCCTGGCGTATGGCGTCGATTCGTCGCTTGTGATCAACAAATACTCAACCGGGTTGCTCATCAGGACAGCCACCCGCTCGGATCGCGCAGCCGAAACGCTCGGTGTCATGCGCGACGTGATCCGCCGCTTTGCCGAAGATGGGCCGACGGAGACCGAACTGGATGCGGCGAAGAAATACATCATCGGTTCCTACGCTCTGAATAATCTCGACTCCTCAAGCGCAATCGCGTCGACACTGCTGTCGCTGCAACAGGATGGGCGCGGCATAGACTACATGCAGCGGCGCGAAGCCTTGATCGATGCCGTGACACTCGACCAGGTAAAGGACATTGCTAAGAAGCTCCTGGAGGTGGAACCTGCGATACTTGTGATCGGGCCGCCCTTCGAGGAAGGAACCAAGGGATGACTGACGAGGCGTCGGCCGGCAGCCAAGGCGGACCGACATTCGCAGTAGCTTTCGGCGGTGGCGGTGCACGTGGACTGGCGCATATCCACATCATCGAGGCGCTTGACGAGCTCGGCATAAGGCCTGTCGCGATCTCTGGCAGTTCGATTGGGGCTATTTTGGGCGCCTGCGTGGCCTCAGGAATGACCGGCAAGGAAATCGAAGACTATGCGCGCCGGATACTATCGCGCCGCGCCGAAATCATCAGCCGGGTGTGGAGCGCGCGACCTCAATCGCTGACCGAGATGGTCGGCGGCTTCAAGGTGACGCAGTTCAACATCGAACGTATCCTCCATGCCTTCCTGCCGGATCAAATGCCGAAGACTTTCGAGGAGCTGTCCATCCCCCTTCAGGTGACGGGAACCGACTATTACGGGCATCATGCCAAGGTTTTCACACATGGCGACCTTGGCACGGCACTCGCGGCTTCGGCAGCGCTCCCGGCAGTCTTCGCGCCAGTGGTGCGGGGTGGCCGAACCTACATTGACGGTGGCATCTATAACCCCGTCCCGTTCGACCTTCTGCACGGAAAAGCGGACATCGTTATCGCCGTTGATGTCGTCGGCGCGCCGGTCGAGGTGCATGGACGCAAGCCGACATCAATCGACCTGATGTTCGGGGCGACGCAACTTCTGATGCAGTCGATCATTGCAAACACGCTTCACAAGTGCCAGCCGGACATCCTCCTGCGGCCGCCTGTTTCCGGCTACCGCGTGCTGGATTTCATGAAGATCGACGCGTTGATGGCGGAAACCGCGGGCGTGAAGGACGAACTCAAGCGGGCGGTGGAAGCAGCGATCAGGGCGCGGCAGGCGGCCTGATCCGCCATCCCGGCATTGCAGAAGCACGGTCGGGACAATAGATGGTGCGTTGGACTACCCGCCATTTAATGCAATCAGGACATATCTATGACTGAAGGACCCGACGCCGCGCGACTTACCGATCAGGTCGCGGCCCTGGTCGAAGCTGCCAAAAGAGCTGGAGCTGACGCCGCTGACGCGGTTGCGGTCAGGGGCCGTTCGACAAGCGTTTCAGTCCGGCTCGGCAAGGTCGAGGCGACCAACGCCTCCGAGGGTGATGATGTCTCGCTGCGCGTTTTCGTGGGGCAGCGCGTGGCGAGCGTTTCGGCTACCGCGTCGTCCGATCCTGCCGCGCTTGCGGAACGTGCCGTCGCGATGGCGAAGGTCTCGCCGGAAGACCCTTATCAAGGACTGGCCGACGAGAGGCTGCTGGCCAGAACCGTAAAGAATCTGGACCTGTTCGATCCGACAGAGGTTTCCGCCGATGAACTGCGCGACGCCGCACTTGCCGCCGAAGAGGCGGCACTTGCCGTCACCGGCGTGACCAATTCGGGTGGCAGCGGCGCCAGCGCGGGGCTTGGTGGACTGGTGCTCGCCACTTCGCACGGCTTCGTAGGCCATTACGTCGGTTCGCGCTTCGGGCGCTCGGCCAGTGTGATCGCGGGCGAGGGCACCGGCATGGAGCGCGACTACGAATATTCCTCGCGCCTGCACTTCGCCGACATGGACTCGCCCGAGGAAATCGGCCGAAAGGCCGGCGAACGCGCGGTTCGTCGTCTGAATCCACGCAAGGCCAGGACAGGACCGGTCGACGTCGTGTTCGATCCGAGGGTGGCGCGTGGAATTGCGGGGCACCTTTCCGGCGCGATAAACGGCGCGGCCGTGGCACGCAAGACAAGCTTCCTGCGCGACAGGATGGGCAAGCAGGTGGCGTCAGCCAGCATCACGGTTACGGACGATCCGACGATCATACGCGGGCAGGCCTCGCGGCCCTTCGACGGGGAGGGAGTTGCGGGCGAAAGGCTCGTGATGGTCGACAAGGGAGTGCTCGCGCATTGGTTCCTGTCCACCTCCTCGGCGCGGGAACTGGGACTGGCTACGAACGGACGCGGAGTACGTGGCGGGTCATCAGTCTCGCCTTCTTCAACCAACCTTGCCATCGAGCCGGGTGACCGCTCGCCCAAGGACATCATTCGGTCGTTGAAGAGCGGGTTCTACGTGACCGAGGTGTTTGGGCAGGGCGTCGACATGATAACCGGCGAATACAGCCGTGGGGCTTCCGGGCTCTGGATCGAGAACGGGGAACTGGCCTATCCGGTGGCGGAGGTGACGATCGCCTCCAACCTGAAGGACATGTTCATGAGGATGATTGCGGCTTCCGACCTCGACCGCAATTACTCCACGGCCAGCCCGACGCTTTTCATCGAGGGCATGACCCTTGCCGGCGACTAACCAGACAATCGACTCCGACCTTGCTTCCGACCTTGACCTGCTCACGCGGGCGGCGCGTGAGGCAGGGCGGATAGCGCTACGCTATTTTCGGAGGAACCCGGAGGTCTGGCTCAAGGCGGGAGCATCCCCGGTAAGCGAGGCTGACTACGCCGCCGACCGATACCTGCGCGAGACGCTTCTGGCGTCGCGACCCGACTATGGCTGGCTCTCCGAGGAAACGGTGGACGATGTCGCGCGGCTTGAAGCCCGCCGAACCTTCATCGTCGATCCCATAGATGGCACGCGCGGCTTTCTCGACGGCAGCAAACAATGGTGCGTGGCGGCAGCCGTTGTGGAATTGGGCCGCCCGCTGGTTGGAGTGCTCGAGTGCCCGGCGAGAAGCGAGACATTCGTTGCCACGCGCGGCGGCGGCGCATTCAAGGACGGCCGCCGTATCAAGGTCGGGGTTCCCCCTTCCGACCTACGTGTCGGCGGCCCTGTTTCCATGATCAACGCCATGCCTACGGCCATCCGCGATCGCGTGAAACGCTCACCATATGTGCCATCTCTTGCCTACCGTATCGCGATGGTGGCTGACGGAACCCTAACCGCAACTTTCGTCAAGCCCAATTCCCGCGACTGGGATCTGGCGGCAGCCGACCTCATCCTTCATGAGGCCGGCGGAGCAATGCTCGACGAGGCTGGGAACACTCCGACCTATGGCGGGCGCGAAACCGCGCATGGCTCGCTGGTGGCCGGGAGCGGCGAACTTCTTGCCGCTATGAGCCGAACGATTCGTGCAACCATATGAAAACGGGCGAAAACAGTTGAAAAGGAGACAGTCCGTTCGCATCATGTCGGTCAGTGGGTTATCTCGCTTAGCAATGCTGCCGCCCGGATGCAGTCACCGAGCCGGCAGCGGCGACAAATCGATTCCGATTTCAGTGTCGATGCGTTAGACAGGCGTCCAAATCACTTCAGGATTTCGAAAATGTCCGAAAATGAAGGCGACAAACAGCTGCTTCATCTCGTTTTTGGGGGCGAGTTGAAAAAACTCGGCGGCACCGAGTTCCGCGACCTCGACGCGCTGGACATCGTCGGCATCTATCCAAACTACAAGACGGCCCAGGCTGCCTGGAAAGCCAAGGCCCAGGCCAGCGTCGATAATGCGCACATGCGCTATTTCGTCGTTCATCTGCACCGGTTGCTCGACCCGGAGGCGAAGGGCGCTGGATCAGAATAGGCATGACAGACAAGATTGCGGCGCAGCCGGTCGCGCGGCACTCTTCCGGTAAGCGGTCAGGGAGGCGGAGTAAGTCCCTCTGGGCGAGGGTTCGCAAGCCGCTGGCAAGTTCACGGCTGGCAAAAGCGGTCATCACGTCCCTAATCAGCCAGGGTCTGCGCCTCATAAGGATGACCAACCCGCTGGCATCAGGGTCTGTCGACCTGCGAAATGTCTATGAGGACGAACAGCCTGCAATCATCGCGATGTGGCACGGCCAGCATCTTCTCGCGCCGGTGTACTATCCGCACAAACGCGGAATGGTCGCGATGGTGTCGCGTAGCGCCGACGCTGAGCTAAACGCCATGACGATGCAGAAATTCGGGATAGATACGGTTCGTGGCTCCGGCGGACGCAACCCCGGACGCCAGAGACAAAAGGGTGGAGCGCGGGCGCTTGTTGCCCTGAAAAAGGCGCTGGATACTGGCAAGAATGTCGGCATGATCGCAGACATACCGCACGGAACGCCACGCGACGCAGGCATGGGCATTATTCTGCTGGCCCGCATTTCCGGGCGGCCCATCATATCTGTCGCCATCACCACAAGTAGACGCAGGATACTGGAGAAAAGCTGGGACAAGACCACCATCAGCCTGCCATTCGGCAGAAGCGGCATAGCTGTCGGTGAGCCGATCTACGTCGACAAGGATGCCGATGACGCTCAGATGGAAAGCAAACGCCAACAGCTGACGCAGACCCTCAACGCAATCACGGCGAGAGCATACGCGCTCGCGGACGGTGTGAAATGAGTGAAAGATGGGCGCGCGCATTGTTGGCGACGTACCGCCTCGCCGGCGCTGCGGCCTTCCCGCTCGTGGGGCCCTACATTGCCTGGCGCGCGACCAAAGGCAAGGAAGACCCGACAAGGCGGCGCGAGCGTTCGGGGTATGCGGGACGGCCGCGACCTGTTGGTCCGCTTATCTGGGCGCATGCCGCCAGCGTGGGGGAAACGATAGCCATCGTGCCGTTGCTGGAAAACATCCTCGATCTCGGCGTCAACGTGGTTCTGACGACTGGCACGGTCACCTCAGCGCAAGTTGCGGACGAGCGTCTCGGCGACCACATCATCCACCAATTCGTTCCGCTAGACCTCAAGCCCGCCATCGCCCGATTTCTTGATCACTGGCAGCCCGATCTGGCCCTGATCGCGGAGTCGGAGATATGGCCGATGACGATCATGGAACTGGGCCGGCGCCGGATCCCGCAGGTACTCGTGAACGGACGGCTGTCGGAGCGATCATTCACGGCATGGAAAAAGCGGCCCTACATAGCCGAAGCCTTGTTTGAGAACCTGTCGCATGTGGTCGCGCAATCCGCGCAGGATGCCGAGCGGTTCGAGTCGCTTGGCGCGCGGCCGGTGACCGTTTCCGGCAATCTGAAGGTTGACACCAATCCACCGCCCGTTGATCCACGCGCGTTGCAGACGATTTCCCGGCAACTCAGCCTGCGGCCGACATGGGCGGCCGTATCCACCCACGAGGGGGAAGAGCGCATCGCCGCAGAAATTCATCTTCTGCTGCGTTCTCGCCATCCCGGACTGATCACTATCATCGTCCCGCGCCATCCGGAGCGTGCTCAGGGGCTTGCCGCTGAGTTCTCTTCCATGGGTCTCAGGGTAGTACTGCGCAGCACAGGTGACCGGATCCGTTCCGATACAGATATCCTTCTTGGCGATACGATCGGTGAAATGGGCCTTTACCTGAGGCTGACCGAGATTGCCTTTGTCGGCCGTTCGCTGACCGCGGAGGGGGGACAGAATCCACTAGAGCCAGCAATGCTGGAAACCGCCGTTCTCTCGGGCAAGAGCGTCCAGAATTTTAGCGAGGCTTATCAGCGACTGATCGACGGTGGCGCTGCGAAACTGATAGCGGACCGGGACATGCTTGCCGGAGCGGTTAACTTCCTCCTGCTCAACGATGCTCCCAGGCGCAGGATGATGGCTGCAGGCGTGGCGACCGTCGAAGAAATGCGGGGCGCCCTCGCCAAGACGATGAAGGCGCTGGAGCCCTTCATCCATCCGCTGATCGTCAAGGCAAGACTGAAGGGCACGAGATAGGGATGGCCTCCGAGTCGCCTCCATTCTGGTGGGAGAAGACGGACTGGCGCGCCCGTGCGCTCTATCCGTTGTCAAGCATCTATGGCGCTGTTGCGAGACGGCGCATGGCCAATGCGAGGCGCGAGAAGCTGGACGTGCCTGTACTCTGCGTCGGTAATTTCACCGTAGGTGGAACCGGCAAGACGCCCGTGGCCATCGCGCTGGCCAAGCAGGCAAAGCAGATGCTGCTGTCCCCCGGCTTCCTTTCGCGGGGGTATGGCGGGACCATTCACGAACCGCATGTGGTGGACCGCAAGCAGGACAGCGCGCGGCAGGTGGGAGACGAGCCGCTGCTGCTCTCTGACCATGCGCCAACCGCCACGACGCCGAACCGCGTGGCCGGCGCGCAGCTGCTGCTTGACCGCGGCTGCAATTTCCTGATCATGGATGACGGGTTCCAGAGCGCGCAAATCCATATGGACTATGCCCTGATCGTCGTGGATGGGCGGTACGGGATCGGCAATGGACATGTGCTTCCCGGCGGTCCTCTGCGTGCGCCGCTGATCGATCAGGTGCGCTTCTCGACCGGGATCGTCAACATGGGCGACGACCTTGCGGGCGAGGCGGTGGTCAGGCAGGCGGCACGCGCCGGACGACCGATCTTCGAGGCATGGCTTAAGCCGCGCAGCGCCGACAAGTTCGCAGGAAGGCGGTTCTTCGCGTTTGCGGGAATAGGCCATCCCGACAAATTTTTCGCGACTGTCGAAAGCGCGGGCGGCGAAGTCGCGATGTCTCGTTCCTTTCCGGACCATCACTTCTATTCGAACAACGAATTGAAGGAACTGGGCGACGGAGCCCGGGAAGCCGGGTTGGAGCTGATCACGACGGCCAAGGATTTTGCGAGGTTACGAAACGGAATCGCGCCGCCCGAGCTGATCGACAAGCTAAACGTTCTTGAGATCGACGCCGTGTTCGAAAACGCCAACGCGACCAGGCGCATCATCGAGGAAACGCAAAATGCCTGGCGTGACAGGCGGCTTTCTCCCTGACTGATATAGTCAGGCGCTTCGAGAGTTCATTTCCGGATTGACTTCCATCTCACGCTTTAGCGACACGGCGGCGCTGACGTAGGGCTCCTGCCTGGCCACACTCCAGTATTTGAGCTCGTCGAGCGGGATGGATTCGCCCGTCACCGCACAACGCACGAAGGAACCAGGGCTGGTGACCTGGAAATCTCCGTCGAGATAGCGGATACGGGCTTCCCTGGCGCCGGGGCCTTCGAAACGGTTCATCATTTTTTTGTTCCGCCACAAATCCCCGGCAAGGTCAAGCGGGCTACGCCTCAGGGCAGGGCCGGCTTCGGAGCGGCGTCGAGACAGCCGGTGAGAATGAAAACACCGCGCTCCATGGCGTCACGCTCGGCGGTTTCGTCTAGCGTGACATCGCGGGGCGAATACCACAGGACCGTGCCAATCTCAGGCGCGAACATCGCATAGGGTGCAGGGTCGCCAGCATTGGGCGGATCCGACATTACCGTCCAATCGCGATCCATCGGGTAGATCCTCAGATGGGCAAGGCTATCACTATCCGCTTCTATGGCAACGGGGCCGTTGTCCGGATCGCCTCCGGCGGCAATATAAAGATCGCCGACCGGGCTGAGCGAGATGCCGGTGTAGCCCACGCCTGTAGTCAGCGTGAACCAGTATGTGCGCTGCGGTGACCTGACCCAGAAGTAGAGGTTGGAAGCCATGCTTGCGTAGTGCTTAGCCGGAATGAAGCCGGCGGTGAAGGCCGGGTCGCTCTTCAGCGTATAGACCGCCCGTTCGGCCGGGCAGGAGGCTTCGACCTCCGTAGCTGAAGCCGGCCCATTGGCCAAAATCACCAGAATGGAAGCAAGGAGGGTGTTGCGCATCGAGAGCCTGTTGTTGCCTGCCTGGATAAAGGCGGCGATTGGGGCCGATTTTAGGAAAAGTTATCGCCGCCCGAACAGGCGCTCGATATCGGCGAGCTTTAGCTCGATATAGGTCGGCCGTCCGTGATTGCAGGTGCCAGAGCCCGGCGTGGCCTCCATCTGGCGGAGCAGCGCATTCATCTCGTCCGGTTTCATGAGACGTCCCGAACGGACCGAGCCGTGGCAAGCCATCGTCGACGCGATGCGGTCCAGCCGCGCGCCGAGTGTCTCGACCGTGTCGTTGTCCGCGATTTCGTCTGCGAGATCTCGGACAAGCTGCACGACATCCGTCTGCCCCAGCATGGACGGGGTTTCGCGCACGGCCACCGCGCCGGGCCCGAAGCGTTCGATACCAAGGCCGAAACGGGCCAGCGTGTCGGCATGCGAGGCGAGCCGCTCGGCATCCTCCTCGGGAAGATCGACGATCTCGGGCATGAGCAGCATCTGGGCGGGCAGGGGACGCGCATGGATCGCCTGCTTGAGCGCCTCATAGACCAAGCGCTCATGCGCGGCGTGCTGGTCTACGATGATCAGGGAATCGCGGGTCTGCGCAACGATATAGTTTTCGTGAACCTGTGCCCGGGCCGCACCCAGAGCCAGCCCAAGCGTGTTGTCTTCGAAGGTTTCCGCGCTTGCCCGCGCATCGACGCTTACGGATGGCCCGGCATCGAATGTGGCTTGCACAGCCTCTTCGAAGCTTCCTTCGAGCGGCCTGAACGGCGAGTGTCCTCGGTCGAAGGAAGCAGCTGAAGCGCGAAAGGCCGGATCGTAGCCGCGATGGCCATTCGCAGGGCCGGCATGACCATAACTGCCGCCGGGCCGGAATGCGGTTGCGAGGCTCGCCGCAGCCGAGGTTGCCGGGCGGATACCGGCACCGGCCAGGGCCTGTCTGATCGCGCCGATGATCAGGCCTCGAACGAGACCCGGATCGCGAAACCGGACATCGGCCTTTGCGGGATGCACGTTGACGTCAACGAGCGCGGGATCGAGCGCAATGAAAAGAACGGTCACTGGATGCCTGTCGCGCGCAAGGACGTCGGCGTAGGCTCCTCGTATGGCACCCGCAAGCAGCTTGTCGCGGACAGGCCGACCGTTGACATAGGCGTATTGCTGAAGCGCGTTCGCTCGGCTGTAGGAAGGAATGGACACGTGGCCGGAAAGCGCCACGCCTTCCCGGACTGCGTCAACCGCCAATGCATTGTCCGGGAAATCCGTGCCCATGACCTGTGCGATGCGGCGCAGATAGCCTGCTTCGGTCGTGTCTGTGGCCGGCAGGTCCAGCGTCGAACGGTCGGTGCCGGACAACGTGAAGCGCACGGCCGGGAATGCGATGGCCATGCGCTTCACCACATCGGTGATGGCGGAGCTTTCAGCGCGCTCGCCCTTCATGAACTTCAGCCGCGCAGGCGTTGCGTAGAACAGGTCGCGCACCTCCACGGAGGTGCCGCCGTTGGCCGCGGCCGGCCTGATGGTCGAGACGCGCCCGCCCTCGACCGAGATTTCGGCAGCCGCGTCTGCTTCCCTGGTCCGCGAGCGGATCACCAGCCGGGACACCGATCCGATCGAGGGAAGGGCCTCGCCGCGAAAGCCGAGCGAACGGATGTCGTGGATGTCTTCGGACAGCTTGGAGGTGCAGTGGCGGGACACCGCAAGCGCAAGCTCCGCAGCCCCGATGCCGGCTCCGTCGTCCACCACGCGGATAAGGGACAGCCCGCCGCCCGCGGTCGCCACCTCGATACGCGACGCGCCTGCGTCGAGCGCGTTTTCCACCAGTTCCTTCACCACGCTGGCCGGACGTTCAATGACCTCGCCTGCGGCGATCTGGTTGATCATCGTTTCGGAGAGCTGGCGGATGGGCATGCTGCGACTATACAGGGATTCGGTCTGCCGACAGCACCGACGAATGCCTTGCGCACAGCGTCTTCAGGCAGTTCGCAAAGATATCACCGCGGCCTAGTGGGCGTCTGAACCGAATTCATGCTATTGGCAAGGCAGGTTTGCTTGGGGAAGCTGCCATGATCATACCGATAGTTGCCGTGTTACTCCTGACTGTGACCGCGTCCGTGGCCGTCGCTGGTCCGGCCAGTGAAGTTGTTCGTCCGTTCTACCTACAGCCGGGACTTGAACTGGAGCAGTCCGCGCGCGGGAACTTCATCGACCCTGCGCGCAGGATACTGAACCTCAACGACGAAATAAGGCAGGGCGGCGAGGAAGGCTGTCTCGATCCGGCCTTGCCGTTCAACGATACGAAATTCGACCCGGCCGAAGTCGAAGCGACCCTGCAACTTGAGGAGCTGATCAGCGGCAACGAGGCAACCGTCATCGCGAAGTTTATGGCGGAAGGAAGCCAGCAAGCGGTGCAATGGCGGCTCAAGGATGTCGGCGGTCGCTGGCGTATCAACGACATAGCCTCACTTTCAAAGGACTGGGCGCTAAGCCGCTTCCAGTGCGAGTAGCGCAGGCTCCGGCCCTGGCTAAAGCGTCCGTGCGTAATACCGCACGGACTTCTTTCCGTCATGGATTGCGGCGCTGCCGACCTCACAGAATCCAAGCGCGGTGTGAAACGCGTCCGACGCGGGGTTGGGCGGATCCGAATTGACCTCGCAGACCACGACATCATGCCCTTCTGCCTTGGCACGTGAAAACAGGTCGTCGTAAAGGCGCCGCGCATGACCTTTTCCACGCGCGGAAGCAGCTACCACGATGCGGTCCACATACATGAAACGGGGATAGCGCTGCCTGAACCAGAGGAAATTGGGACTGTCGTAGTCCGCGTCCTGGTCGAACACCAGCAGGAACGCTTCTCCATTGCCGATCCTGCGCGCATGGCAGGCCTTGCCTACAAGTTCAGCGAGCCTTTCGGGCTCCAGCCAGGAAAGCTCCTGGGCATGCGAGTTGTTCAGGGCAAGGATAGCCGCAAGATCGTCGCGGTCGACATTTTCTATCGTCATAGACTTGAGCAGCATGGTGCCGGAGTGAATTGCCGGCTGCCCTACAGCTGGCAACGACCGTCAGTCAACCGGTTCGTCGAGGGGATCAGGCGCGCTTGCCCTGCACCAAAGAGAGCTGCGGCTTCCTGGGGTTGCGCGCCGCAAGCCATTGCTCGGCCTGCTCGGTCGGCATCGGGAAGGCGATGGAATAGCCCTGTACCTGGTCGCAACCGATAGACTTCAGCGAGTTAAGCTCCGCCTCGGTTTCCGCGCCCTCCGCGATGATGGAGATGCCTAGCCCCCGCGCCAGTTCCGTGATTGCCCGAACGATCTTGGTGTTGTCGCTGTTGGCGTTGATGTTCTGGACGAAACGGCGATCGATCTTGAGACGGTCGATTTCGTTTGGATTGACGTGGCTCAGCGACGCGTAGCCCGTGCCGAAATCGTCGAGTTCCAGATGGACGCCGGCCGACCGGATGTGCCGCAGCTTGGCCGCGATGCCTGTC
The DNA here is from genome assembly GCA_019635775.1 of Rhizobiaceae bacterium. Lineage (GTDB taxonomy): Bacteria > Pseudomonadota > Alphaproteobacteria > Rhizobiales > Rhizobiaceae > Mesorhizobium_K. Next base: position 407,252 of record JAHBYU010000002.1, read on the forward strand.
TTCTCGTCGTCAAGGATGACGGATTCCACGATCTCCAGCGAAAGCTTCCGCGCCGGCAGTCCCTCCGCTTCCAGAGTATCGAACAGGAACTTGTCGAAATCGACCTCGCGCAGTTCGGTACCCGACACGTTGACGGCGAGGCGTCCGAATTCCAGCCCGGCCCGGTGCCATTCGGCCGCTGCCTTTATCGCCTTGGCCATAACGATACGGCCGATGTCTGCCATCAGCCCGGACTTTTCCGCGATCGGGATGAACTCACCGGGCGAAATCATGCCGCGCGTTTCATGCTTCCAGCGCACCAGGGCCTCGATTCCGGCGATCGACCCTGTTGTGAGGGAGACCTGCGGCTGGAAATAGACCTGGAAGGACTTCTTCTCGATGGCCTGGCGCAGATCATGCTCGAGCATCTTGCGATGTTCCAGCTCGAGCCTGAGTTCTTCAGAGAAGAACGAAAAGCCGCCGCCGCCCAACTTCTTGGCGTTGTAGAGGGCCAGATCCGCGTGAACCATCAGATCCTTGGCAGTGTCCGCATCGACGGGATAGACCGCAATACCGGCGCTGGCGCCCGGCAGGATCGTTGCGCCCTGGAAGGTGATGGGCTCGTTGATGCGCGTGATGATGCGCTTGGCGACCATGTTGATATCTTCAGTGGTGCCCGCGCCCTGCAGGATCATGACGAATTCGTCGCCGCCCAGCCGCACGCAGATGTCGGACGCGCGGCATGACTCGCGCATACGCTGGGCGGTCGCAACCAGCACGAAATCTCCTGCCGCATGGCCCAGCGTGTCGTTGATCTGCTTGAATCGGTCGAGATCGATCTGGACGACCGCCATGCGCTCGTTACGCCGTTGCGCGCCCTTGATCAGCGTATCGAAATGATCCGTCAGGAAGGCGCGGTTGTGCAGGCCGGTCAAGCCATCGTGAACCGCCAGGAAAGCCATCGAATTGCGGGCATCCATCAATTCGTCCGTCTTGCGCAGGATCACGTCGGACATCGGCCGGAAGATGAAGAGCGCGACAAGCACGATGATGCCGATGGTCATGTAAAAGAGCGTCTTATGGAGCCTCAATGTGCTATCAAGGCGCGCGTTGGTGAGCCCGTTGATGCGCTGGCTGAGTTCCGTAAAACCCACAAGCGTTGCGTCGGCGACCGTTTCATCAAGAACGGCGGTTTCCTTGCCTGCGCGATAGTCTGCGCCCGCAACCCCCAATTCGGTTTCCAGAGCCGAAATGAGCCGCCAGCCGTTGGCAGCCAGTTCCGTTGAGAAAAGGTCGAGATGGTGCGGCGGACCGTAGAGAACGCCTTCGAGCGAGGTCGTATCCATCCGGTAGGAGGAAAGAGAATGGGCAGCCGACCGGACAAGTATGTCCTGATTGGTTTCGAACTCGGAAACCGCCCTCCGAAGCGAGGCGATGAGTGACAGTTGCTCCTTGTCCGTAGCTTCGGTGACCACGCCAGCCAGGAACACCACACGCTGCGACAGCGCCTTCTGCGTGCTTACGAGCGATTGTAGCGCGTCGTCACGCTGTTGCGCGGCCATCATCTGCTGCAGCATGACAAAGGACGTCATGGTGATCGCGGCAATGACGAGCAGCGCAAACCAGTACGCACTCTTGATCAGGCCGATGAGACGCCGTGAGTTGGTTGTCACGACCTGCTGCTGCATGAATGGTTTTCGGGGGCGGTCTGCGGATTCCATGCGTCAACCCATTGCGCGATAACGGTTAACGCGCCATCCACATATGACGGGAAGGCGGGCGCGAGGCGGGGCAATTCGACCGGATGGTTATCGGTGTGTTTTACTTTTCTCCTGCTTTTGTGCGATCTGAACCAATCGAATGCTGCAAGGCCCTTCCGGTCGTAAAATTTTAAGCTTAAAGGTCTTTTGCGGACAATCACGGGAAGCTGACATGAACGCCAAAATCTCGACCCAATCCACCTTCGTCTGGAACGATCCGTTCCTGCTTGACGATCAACTCACCGAAGATGAGCGGATGGTTCGCGATGCCGCGGCGGCCTTTGCGGCCGACAAGCTCGCCCCGAGGATCCAGAAGGCTTATCTGGAAGAGGTGACGGACCCGGCTATCTTCCGCGAGATGGGTGATGCTGGCCTGCTCGGGATCACCATTCCGGAGGAATATGGCGGACTCGGCGCAGGTTATGTCACCTATGGCCTTGTAACGCGCGAGGTAGAGCGGATCGACAGCGGATATCGCTCGATGATGAGCGTGCAGTCCTCGTTGGTGATGTACCCTATTCATGCCTATGGCTCGGAGGAGCAGCGCAAGAAGTATCTCCCGAAGCTGGCCAGCGGCGAATGGATCGGCTGTTTCGGCTTGACGGAACCGGATGCCGGTTCAGATCCCGGCGGCATGAAGACGCGCGCTGAGAAGACCGACGGCGGCTATCGACTGCACGGCTCCAAGATGTGGATCTCCAACGCGCCGATCGCCGACGTCTTCGTCGTCTGGGCGAAGTCGGCTGCGCATGACAACCAGATTCGGGGTTTCGTCCTGGAGAAAGGGATGAAGGGTCTTTCCGCGCCCAAGATCGGCGGCAAGCTCAGTTTGCGGGCATCGATCACCGGCGAAATCGTCATGGACGGCGTAGAGGTCGGTGAGGAGGCATTGCTACCAAATGTGTCCGGCTTGAAAGGGCCGTTCGGCTGCCTCAACCGTGCGCGCTACGGCATTTCGTGGGGTGCTATGGGCGCTGCGGAAGATTGCTGGCAGCGCGCCCGAGACTATGGACTGGACCGCAAGCAGTTCGGCAAGCCGCTGGCAGCAACGCAGCTGTTCCAGAAGAAGCTTGCGGACATGCAGACCGAAATCGCGCTCGGCCTCCAGGGTTCGTTACGCGTGGGCCGCCTTATGGACGAGGGCAAGTTCGCACCCGAGATGATCTCCATCGTCAAGCGCAACAATTGCGGTAAGGCGCTAGACATCGCACGCCAGGCCCGCGATATGCATGGCGGCAACGGCATCCAGATCGAATATCACGTCATGCGCCATGCGCAGAACCTGGAGACAGTTAACACCTACGAAGGCACACACGACGTCCACGCGCTCATCCTCGGTCGCGCGCAGACAGGGTTGCAGGCGTTCTTCTAGGACCCGCGTCGCCTCTCCAGAACGGAGCGGGCAGGGCTCGAATGAGTTCTCTGCGTGACCTCCACACAGCGTGCCAGCCAAGCCGGATACTGGTAGCGGCTCCATAGACGCGCCAGGTCAAACCCGGCGCACAGGCGTCTGTTCCGGATTGGCGGAACAGACGGTCTGCGCTTTTCAGAACGTAACAAACCCACACACGACTGTTTCAATCCTGATACGGTCCGTGAACGTGGCCGCATTCGAGCCGTTACAGCGGCTTCATACCTTCGTTTCTGTTGAAACAGGACGAGGGAACAACGAATGACAATGCACACGACGATCGGCAGATCCGGCGAGATGTTCTGGTTCAAGGGCACGCTGGTCAATGTCCGCGTCTCGTGGAACGCAGGCGAAGACCGGGTGAGCGTGGTCGAGCACTACATGCCCTACGGAGAGTCGCTGCCCCTGCATGTTCATCGCAACGAGGACGAGGTCTTCCATATCCTGGAAGGCCGGATGCGCCTTCACATTGATGGCCAGGAAATGATCGCTGGCGCCGGCGAGACGGTGCTGGCCCCAAAGGGTAAACCGCATTCGTTCCGCGTGGAATCGCCGGAAGGCGCCCGCTGCCTGACCATCACTTCGGGCGGCGATTTCGAGAAGATGATCCGGGAGATGGGCGAGCCCGCCACCAGCAAGGGCCTGCCGCCGCAGGTCGAGCCCACGCCGGCAATGATCGTTGCGCTTTACGAGGCGTGCGCCAGAAACGGGATCGAGATCACAGGTTCTCCGCTGTCCTAGGCTTGGGGTGGCAGGGAGAGGGAATGGGCGAGACGAGGTCCCACGTCTCGCCCATTCTATTTTTCGTCCGCTTTTTCGTGGATTTTTGGCTTACATCGCGCGACAGTCCGGCCAACTGCCAAATCCAGAAGACGACAAGGCCGGAGTATCGATGACCCAAGCGTTTCTCAATCACCTCGCGGGTGAACTGGATGGACTGAAGTCCGCCGGGCTCTACAAATCCGAGCGTGTCATCGCATCGCCGCAGTCCGCCGAGATCGAGGTCGGTGGCAGGAAACTGCTGAATTTCTGCGCGAATAACTATCTCGGGCTGGCTGACAGCGAGGAATTGCGTGATGCAGCCAAGACCACGCTGGACCACTACGGCTACGGCATGGCTTCGGTGCGCTTCATCTGCGGCACGCAGGAGGAGCACAAGCAGCTCGAAGCAAGGATATCGCAGTTCCTCGGCATGGAAGACACCATCCTGTACGGCTCCTGCTTCGACGCCAATGGCGGCCTGTTCGAGACTTTGCTTGGTGAGGAGGACGCTGTCATTTCCGATGCGTTGAACCATGCGTCGATCATAGACGGTGTGAGGCTCTCCAAGGCAAAGCGCTTCCGCTATGCGAACAACGACATGGCAGCGCTCGAGGAGGAGCTGAAAAAGGCGGAAGGCAGCCGTTTCAAGCTGATTGCGACCGACGGTGTGTTCTCTATGGACGGCATTATCGCAAACCTGCAGGGCGTCTGTGACCTGGCGGAGAAATACGATGCGATGGTGATGGTCGACGACAGCCACGCGGTCGGCTTCGTTGGGAAACATGGACGCGGCTCGGCGGAGCATTGCGGCGTCGAAGGTCGCATCGACATCATAACCGGCACCCTCGGCAAGGCGTTGGGCGGCGCGTCCGGTGGATACACGTCCGGCAAGCGAAAAGTGGTTGACTGGCTGCGCCAGCGATCGAGACCTTATCTTTTCTCAAACACGCTGATGCCGGCAATTGCCGGTGCATCGCTGAAGGTCTTCGACCTCGTCGAAAATGGCGACGCGTTGCGTCAGCGCCTTTACGGCAACGCGCAGCGCTTCCGTTCGGCCATGACGAAGCTAGGATTCACGCTTGCCGGTGCAGACCATCCGATCATCCCGGTGATGCTGGGCGAGGCGACGCTCGCACAGCAGATGGCCGAAAAGATGCTGGAAAAGGGCATCTATGTTATCGGGTTCTCCTTCCCGGTCGTGCCAAAGGGCCAGGCGCGTATCCGTACCCAAATGTCGGCGGCGCATTCCACGGCGGACATTGACCGCGCCATCGAGGCATTCGGCTCGGTGGGACGAGAACTGGGCATCGTTGCCTGACGGACCGAAAAGAGATTCGGGATCAAATAATTCGCAGGAGGACTGAATGTCCAACATGATGCGTGCGCTTGTGAAGGCTCGTCCGGAGCCCGGCATCTGGATGGAAGAGGTGCCAGTCCCCGAAATCGGGCCGAATGACGTGCTGATAAAGGTCAGGAAGACGGCGATCTGCGGCACGGACGTGCACATCTACAACTGGGACCAGTGGGCGCAGAAGACGGTTCCAGTACCGATGGTTACCGGCCATGAATTCGTTGGCACGGTGGCTGATTTCGGCGCGGCGGTGACGGAATACAAGGTCGGGCAGCGCGTGTCAGGCGAAGGGCATATCGTTTGCGGGCATTGCCGCAACTGCCGCGCGGGCAGGGGGCATCTGTGTCGCAACACGCTGGGCGTCGGCGTCAACCGCCCGGGCGCCTTCGGGGAGTACGTGGCGATCCCGCAGCACAACGTCGTGCCGATCCCGGACGATGTTCCCGACGAGATCGCCGCCATCTTCGATCCGCTCGGAAACGCCGTACACACGGCGCTCTCGTTCGATCTCGTTGGCGAGGATGTGCTGGTGACGGGCGCAGGCCCGATCGGCATCATGGGCGCGCTGGTGGCGCAGGTCGTCGGCGCACGAAAGGTCGTGATCACCGACATCAACCCCGTGCGTCTCGCGCTGGCAAAGAAACTCGGGGTGCATCACGTGGTCGATGCAGCAAAGGAAAATCTGCGCGACGTCATGCGCGAAGAAGGCATGCAGGAAGGTTTCGACGTGGGGCTGGAAATGTCCGGCTCGGCGGCGGCCTTCCGCGACATGATCGACACCATGAACAATGGCGGCAAGATCGCCATCCTCGGGATCGCGCCGACGGGTTTCGAGATCGAATGGAACAAGGTCATCTTCAAGATGCTGCACCTGAAGGGCATCTATGGGCGCGAGATGTTCGAGACTTGGTACAAGATGATCGCGCTGGTGCAGGGGCCACTCGACGTGTCTGGCCTGATCACGCATCGCATCGGCGTGGACGACTATATCTCCGGCTTCGAGGCGATGAAGTCGGGAAATTCCGGCAAGGTTGTCATGGACTGGTAGCGGCACCTTTGCACGAGGTAGCGTGGCGCAACGAATTTTCTCCCTCAGCCGCGGAAAAACGAATTTCTTTCGTTGCGGTGGAGGCCTCCGAGTTGCTACGGGGGCCGACATTTTTTCGGTCCTTTCACGATGCGTCACCACATTCGGCACTTTACGGCCAGACACGAACCACCCGGCCACATCGCAGCGCATATAAAGTCGGGTGCCGGGGCCATGATAGGCATCGGTGCGGTCGGCGGGCTGTCGGTGGCGACAAGCCTGCCATTGCTGATCGCGCCGCTGGGTGCAACGGTCGTCTTGCTCTTCGGTCAGCCGGCAAGCCCATTGGCGCAACCGATGAACATCTTCGGCGGCTATTTTTTGGCGACCGTGTTGGGCGTAGCTGCGGCCTTTGCATTTCCGGGAGTTTGGTGGATGGCGGCCGTCGCGGTCGGCGCGGCGATAGGCGGCATGGCCTTGTTGCGGATCACACATCCGCCGGCCGGTGCCGTGCCTCTTGTGGCGTTGGCTTCGCCGATCCAGAGCGCCTGGCTCTTCCCGACGATATTGATAAGTTGCGTCAGCCTTCTTGCGCTGGCACTGTTGCACCATCGCCTACCGCCACGCGTCCAGTATCCGAAGCAATTGCCCCAGGACTGATCGGCCGGTTGGCTGTTCGGTTGAGAGGGTTACGTTTGCAAACGACGTTCTACGTGTTGGCCGGCATCTGGGCGCTAGGTATGCTGATCGTGTTCATCCAGGCGATCAGGCTAAGCTACCGGATCGAGAAGCGTTCTCCCGATCTGGTAAACAAGAATGGGGTGCCGCAGCGCGCGCAAATGTTTCACACGGTAACAAACTGGAAGGTGGCGAAGGACGCGGAGACGCAGGAGTTGCGCAGGCGCATGAACGTGTTGCTACTGGTCAATCTCGCAGGCTTTATTTTATTCTGGATAGGCTTCTTGATACTCAAACCGAACTGACCAACGACTGTCAGGGGAAGAGTTGTCCGGTCTTCGGGTTGACCTGACGATAATGGGACCTGGACGGCTGCGCCAGCCCTGGCTTCTTTCTCCCGCCACGACGCGTGGCTGCGCGGTAGAATACGAATCCGATTATCGAGACAATCGAAAGCATTCCTGCCAGCACTACGAGGTTTATCCAGCCTGCGCTCATTGCGTTCTCCGATGTGTCCCAGTGTCGCCTAGGCGCGCTCCTTGTGCAATACCGTGAGAGAAGCCGCGTCTTGGGAGTGAGCCGAGCCTAGTGCCCAGACTAGTTCTTGACGACCACTTCCAGTTCGATAGTCGGCGAAGCGGCTGCGGCCCGTTGCATGGTTTCATTCGCGAAGGTGAAAAGCTCCATCTCCTCGGAGACGCCCGCAAGCCTCTGGCGACCGATACTCACCCAGCAGTCGGGCTGGAGATCGACGATGTCCTTTGTGACGAGGGCATCCAGTCCCGTCGCCTTGGTCAGGGATTCGATGCGCGAAACCTCGTTTACGGTTGGCCCTATGACCGAGAACGTCAGGCGCTGTGATACCCCGATGTTGCCAAACATCACGTTGCCTGTGTTCAACCCTATTCCGAAACGAATTGGAAAAAGTCCCTTTTCGATACGCGAGGCGTTGAGCCTGTCGCGGGCCTCGAGGACATTGGACAGTGCCGTTGTGGCGGCCCTGACCGCGCTCTTCTGCTCGTCAAGGTTTCCGTAGGGGAAGATGGCTAGCACGCCGTCTCCGACGAAATCCAAAACCTCTCCACCGGCTTCGATGATCGGCGTTGCGGTCACGTCGAAATACTCGTTGAGCAATTGAATGAAATCCTGCCCGGGCATGGTATCTGCGAGAGCCGTAGAGTTGCGCAGGTCGTTGTACCAGACGACCGCGCGCGTCTCGCTGCCGTCGCCGCGCCGAATGGAGCCGGCCAGAACCCTGCCGCCGGCTTGCCTGCCCAGATAGGTTTCCGAGATGTTGCGGGCTATGCGCGACTGGATGGCCGTCTTGCATGCGACCGCAAAGCGGCGCTGGATTTTCTTCAGCGCCTCAAGTTCATCATTCGTGAAGCCGCCCGGCCGGTCCGCGGCCCAGGTGGCGATGATACCGAGCGTCTTGGTCTGATCCATCGCCTCGTTGCGAAGCGCAAGCGCGGTGCGGATTACCAGGTAATCCGTCATGTTCTGCTCGACCAGATCGTTCAGGACGGGAAAATCAAGCAGACGGGCGGGGCCGTCCAGATTGCGCCTGAGCACGGTCAGGTCATTGTCGAACATGTATTTCATAGGGCTTTCGAGCCAAGCGTCGGAGGAGTTCTCCTGATGCAGGAACTGCTCGAATTCCGTCTCCTTGCCACGGCGCCAGACGATGGTCTCCGCCTTGAACAACGGGTGGAGGGTAGGCCACGTCAGACGTGCCCGGGCCAACGGTATGCCGATGCCGTGCATGCGGGCGCAAAGGCCCTCGAACATGACAACTATATCGGGTTCGCCGAGCGCCTGATCTACCAGCCATTCGTTGATTCCGGTTACCAGCGTTGCGTCTGTCATGAGATCCTTCGAACGTCGGCGCACTGAGCCAGCACGGCATGTGGCGTCTTGGTCGCGCTTTTTTAAGTAGATGGCCAAACCTAAAGGGCGTTTTTTGCGTATTATGGTGCGGCCCTGACGGAGATCATAGCCGCCATGACGACCCAAACCGAAGAATTTGCTCGGTCTCTCAGCGTATCCCAGGAATTTCAGGCGGTTCTCGACGAGGGGCTCTATCGCAGAGTGCCAGACGACTGGCTGATCGTGGTCACCGACGTGGTCAATTCACGAAAGGCGATCGCCTCGGGCCGCTACAAGGCCGTGAACATGGCGGGCGTAGGCGTCATAACAGCGCTGATGAACGCCCTGGATACGCAGACTATGCCCTATATCTTCAGCGGTGACGGATCGGCGTCGATCTGCGCCCCGTCCGACCGGGAGGTAGTCACCGATACGCTGGCGAGAATGGTTGCGTGGGTAAGGGACGACCTCTCACTGGACCTGCGCGCCGCCCTCGTTCCCGTTTCCGAAGTGCGGGCTCAAGGTTTCGACCTGCTCGTGCAGGCCACGCGCGTGTCAGATGCCATCCGAAACTATGCTTTCAGAGGAGGCGGGCTTTCGCGCGCGGAAGCCCTGATGAAGGCTGGAAAGTATGCGGTTCCCGCTGCTCCCGCCGGCAGCCGGCCCGACCTGACCGGATTGTCGTGCAGATGGTCGCCTATCAGGCCCGCGAACGGGAAGATTGTGTCGATCATCGCGGAGCCGGGGGCAGGGGGAGAAAGCAGGTTTGCCGCAGCCGCGGAGAAGCTGTTCAACTTGACTGGCATGCAGGGACCGGGCGGGGGGTCTCCCATGCCCAAGGAAGGGCCGAACGGAAAATGGCCGCCAGACACGCTTGAAATCGAAGCTCGGGCAACCCGCGGCGAACGTCCGCTTTGGCAACATAGGATGCTTCTCTATTTCTGGACACTCTTCGCGTGGTTCATACTGTTCACCGGCATGAAGGTTGGTTCCTTCGACAGCCGGCACTACAGGGAATTTACTTCTCTCAACACGGACTATAGAAAATTCCAGGACGGCTTACGGGTGACCGTGTCTCTGGGGGACGATGAATTGGACAGGTTGACCAAATTTCTCGAAGGCGAACGATTGGCGAAGAATCTTCGCTACGGGATTTGTGTGCAAGACAGTGCAATCCTGACCTGTTACGTACCATCAGTGATGTCGGAAACGCATTTTCACTTCCTCGATGGTGCAGGTGGCGGCTATGCGCAGGCAGCGGAGAACATGAAGTCCTGATCGAAAGACGGGTATTCCAGATCATTCCGGGAGTAGTTGTTGCAGGCGGCGCTGATGTCCGTATGGTCGTCGGTGAAATCCTGATGGTGCGAGGGAGCATCTCAAGTGGGGCGGGGAATGCGAGTTGGATGAAGGTGAGGTCCTCCGCGTCGACGGGCTGAGGGTGGCGTTCGACGTAAACGGTTCACCGGTCGAGGTCGTCAAGGGCATTGGTTTTCGCGTTTGCGCCGGGGCCGTAACGGCCGTCGTTGGCGAGTCGGGCTCTGGCAAGTCCGTTACCGCGCAATCCATCATGCAGATTCTGCCGAAGAACGGGAAAATCGTCGGCGGTACCATCCAGTTTCGCCCCTCAACCGGCGAAATCGTCGACATGGCTACGCTGGAGCCCAATGGCCAGAGAGTTCGGTCATTGCGTGGCTCATCGGTCACCATGATCTTTCAGGAACCGATGTCGTCGCTGTCTCCGGTTCATACGGTCGGGGACCAGGTCGAGGAAAGCCTGCGCATCCACGCGCTCGGCAAGGGGATGAGCCGCAAGGAACTGCGCGCGGCCACCGAAGAAACCCTCGGGCTGGCCGGATTTCCGGACCCGCACCGCGCCTACGAAATGTACCCCTTTGAGATGTCCGGGGGGCTGCGACAGCGGGCGATGATAGCGATGGCGCTAATCTGCCGACCGTCGCTGCTGATCGCTGACGAGCCGACGACCGCGCTCGACGTGACCGTTCAGGCACAGATATTGAAGCTTCTCAAGGAACTGCAGGCCAAGATCGGCATGGCCGTGCTGCTAATCACCCACGATCTCGGAGTGGTGGCGAATGTCGCAGACGAGGTCGTCGTCGTCTATGATGGTCGGGTGGTTGAGGCCGGGCCGGTCGAAGAGATTTTCCGCAATCCGCAGCACGAATACCTGAAGGCGCTGCTCAACGCCGCGCCGCATTTCGACATGGCGCCCGACCAGCGGCTGGTTGCGCTGCGCGGGGGTAATCGCGACGTCATCAAGTTGAACAAGCACGAGGGCCGGCGCGTCCAGCCCGCAGACCGGCCGCTTCTTACGGTTTCCAACCTGAGCAAGGTCTACAATCTTCGAAAGTCCTCGTTCTTTGGCGGAGAGGCCAAGGTCATCCGCGCGGTGGATGACGTGAGTTTCACCATTCGCCGAGGCGAATGCCTCGGGCTGGTGGGAGAAAGCGGCAGTGGCAAGACGACCGTCAGCAAGATTTTGACCCGCGCCATCACCGCCGACTCCGGTTCCGTCATCTTCGATGATGGCGAGAAGCAGGTGGACGTTCTGAATCTCAGCGACAGGGAACTCAAGAATTTCCGGCCGCATCTCCAGATGGTTTTCCAGGATCCGGTCAGCAGCCTTTCGCCGCGCATGACGGTGGCAGACATCCTTCGCGAACCCATGCAGATACACAATCAGGGCAGTCGCTCTGATCAGATGAGACGGGCCAAGGAACTGCTGACGGCAGTCGAACTCGGCGCAAACGCGCTGAACCGCTACCCGCACAGCTTCTCCGGTGGGCAGCGCCAGCGTATCGGAATCGCCCGGTCGCTTGCAATGAACCCGGACCTGCTGATCCTTGACGAGCCGGTTTCGGCCTTGGACGTGTCCGTGCAGGCACAGGTCCTCAACCTGCTGAAAGACCTTCAGGAGGAGCTTGGCCTGACATATCTTTTTATCGCGCACAATCTTGCAGTGGTGAACTACATGGCGGAACGTGTAGCGGTTATGGCTGCGGGACGCATCGTCGAGATCGGGCCGAGCCGGGCCATCTTCGAGGCGCCGACTCACCCCTACACACGCGCGCTCTTGAAGGCGGTTCCCTTTGCCGACCTCGATCGGCCGCTGGTTCTGGATGAGCTAGTTCTTAAAGGATCGTCGGACCCTCGCAACTGGCCCGACGCGTTCCGCGGCGACATGGAAGAGCTTGCCACAATTGATCTGGGCGGCGGGCACGAGGTGCTTGCGCGCCGGAATATCGATTTCAGGGAGTTTCACGCATGAGAATCTTCGCTGTGTTGCTGGCCTTCACGGCCATGATCTGCGCGCCGGCTATTGCCGACGAGGCACCGCTACTTGCCCCGTTGGTCAAGGACGGAAAGCTGCCGCCCGAGGCCGAGCGTCTTCCCAAGGAACCGCGCGTCGTCACCATCGATGAATCCACCGGGCGAACCGTCGGCAAGCGTGGTGGTACAATCAACACATTGATGGCCGAGCAGGGCGACCTGCGATTGATGACGGTCTACGGCTACGCCAGGCTGGTGTCGTACAACAGCTCGCTGGAAATGCAGCCGGATATTCTGCTGGCCTATGAGAACGACAAGAACCGGGTTTTCACGTTCCACTTGCGCCCCGGCCACAAGTGGTCAGACGGGTCACCCTTCACCGCCGAGGATTTCCGCTATCAGTGGGAAGACATCCTGACAGACAAGGATATGGAGCGTGGGGGCCTTGATACTGCGCTACTTGTGAACGGCAAGGGTCCCAAGTTCGAGGTTATCGACGACCTTACGGTGCGCTACACATGGGATGAGCCGAACCCGCTTTTCCTGCCCGCCCTGGCCGCAACGCGTCCACTCGATATCTACTCTGCGTCGGCCTACCTGAAGCAATTCCACCAGAAATACGCAGATCCGGAAAAGCTTGCTGCCGAGGTGGCCAAGGAAAGGGTCAAGGACTGGACACGGCTGCAAATCCGCAAGGCACGCAGTTATCGCTTCGAAAATCCCGACCTGCCTACCCTGCAGCCTTGGACGAACAGAACCGATCCGCCTTCGAACCGCTACGTATTCGAGCGTAACCCCTTCTATCACAAAGTGGACCAGACAGGCGCGCAACTGCCTTATGTCGACCAGGTTGTAATCAACATCGCCGAAAGCTCGATCATTCCCGCCAAGACCGGCTCGGGTGAAAGCGACCTTCAGGAACGCTATCTGAGCTTCGCCGACTACACCTTCCTGAAGGAAGGGGAGAAGCGCAACGACTACACTGTCCGGCTTTGGACCGTCGGCAAAGGCTCTGCGGTCGCTCTCTACCCGAACCTGAACGCGACCGACGAGGGATGGCGCACGCTTTTCCGGGACGTGCGGTTCCGGCGCGCGCTATCGCTCGGCATCGACCGCTCGGAGATAAACCAGGTCCTGTTCGCCGGCCTCGCGACGGAAGGCGCCAGCACCGTGCTGCCCGGCAGCCCGCTGTTCCGCGACGAACTTGGCAGCGCCTATGCCGAGTTCGATCTCGACAAGGCCAACGCCCTGCTGGATGAGATGGGCTTGCAGCGCGGCTCCAACGGCATCCGGCAGATGCCGGATGGTCGGCCGCTAGAGCTGGTGGTGGAAAGCACCGGTGAAAGCTCGATGGAAGCGGACGTTCTTGAACTGGTGACTTCGGACTGGAAGGAACTTGGCATTAAACTTCTGACCCGAACAAGCCAACGAGACCTTTTCCGCAGTCGCGTCGCAGCCGGCGAGACCAATATGTCTGTCTGGGCCGGTGTGGACAACGGTTCTCCAACGGCCGATTTCAGCCCGTCTGAATTCGTACCCACCGATCCCTACCAGCTCCAGTGGCCGATGTGGGGTACCTATACGAGCTCTCAGGGAACCGCCGGGCAGAAAATCGACTACGAACCGGCCCAGAAACTGATTGAACTCTACAACAAATGGCTGACCGCCGAAGACGGAGACGACCGGTTGAAGGCATGGGAAGAGATACTCGACATCAACGCCCAGGAAGTCTTCTCCATAGGCATCGTTACCGCGACGCTCGTTCCCGTGGTCATCTCGAACAAACTTCATAATGTGCCCGCGGAAGGCATTTCGAGCTTCGATCCATATGGATATTTCGCGGTCTACGAGATGGATGCGTTCTGGATGGATTGAGATGATGCTGGGGGGGCCTTTCCGCACGTTTACAAGAAGGGAACCGGCGCTGCGGCGCCGGTCCGCCGAGCATTGTGCTGCCCGGCGTCGCGGCGGGGCGGTCTAGGCCATGTTCTACTACATCTTCCGTCGCGTACTGATGATGATCCCCACGCTGATCATAACCAGCGCGCTGATCTTCGCCATCATCGAGGCGCCGCCCGGCGACTACCTGGAAAGCTATATCGCCGAACTGAAAGCGCAGGGCGAGGCGGTGGACAATGCGCGGATAGAGTACCTGCGTGAGGAGTACGGCTTCAACAAATCTCCCATAGAACGCTATTTCACCTGGGTGAGCGGCATGCTTGTCGGCGATTTCGGCTATTCTTTCGCCTACGAGCTTCCTGTAACTGCCGTTGTGGGGGATCGATTGTTCCTGACGGTCGTGGTGTCGATCGCCACAATCATCTTCACCTGGCTGATTGCCTTTCCGATCGGCATCTATTCAGCGACACGGCAGTACAGTTGGGGTGACTACGGGTTCACCTTTCTTGGCCTTCTCGGCATCGCTATCCCGAATTTCCTGCTGGCGCTGGTCCTGATGTATCTGGCGAATGTGTGGTTCGGGACGTCCATCGGAGGGCTCGTTGATCCCGAGTTCGTCGGTCAACCTATGAGTTGGCCCAAGTTCATGTCGGTGCTGAGCCACCTCTGGGTGCCGGTGATTGTTATCGGGACTGCGGGTACGGCCGGAATGGTCCGTCGCATCCGGGCCAATCTGCTCGACGAACTGCAGAAGCAATACGTCACCACCGCGCGCGCCAAAGGCCTTCATCCGTTCCGCGCGCTTGTCAAATATCCGCTGCGCATGTCGCTTAACTTCTTCATCTCAGACATCGGCTCGTTGCTGCCAGCGGTGATATCGGGCGCCGAAGTGGTGGCGATCGTCCTGTCTCTCGAGACGACCGGACCTCTGCTGATAGCCGCGTTGCAGAAGCAGGACATGTATCTCGCCGGTTCGTTCCTCATGTTCCTGTCGCTGTTGACGGTGATCGGGGTGCTGATTTCCGACATAGCCCTTGCGTGGCTCGATCCGCGCATCCGCCTGAGCGGGGGAGTGCGCAAATGACGTTGCCCGCAAACGCAACCCCGCTGCCTCATACGGTTTCTGATCGACCTTTCGACCCGGATGCGATCTACCAGTTTACAGATGCCCAGAAGGCGCTGTTCGAAGCGTCGCAGTTGCGTCTGATGTGGTGGAAATTCAAGCGTCACAAGCCGGCGCTGATTTCAGGCATCTTTCTCGCCGTACTCTACTTCTCAATTCTGATCTCGGAGATACTGGCACCCTACAATCTCGAGACGCGGAATTCGAAGTTCATCTACGCGCCTCCCCAATCGGTTCATCTCTTCCACAACGGGGAGTTCGTGGGGCCGTTCGTCTATGGCTTTGATTTCAAGCTGAACATGGACAACCTGAAGCGTGAATACGTCCCCAATCCGGACAAGGTCCAGCCTATCCGTTTCTTCTGCAGTGGCGAAAAATACAAATTCTGGGGCCTGATCGAGGGAAGTTTCCGACTGATGTGCCCAGCCAAGAACGGGACCTTGTTTCTGATGGGCACCGACAGGCTTGGCCGAGATGTGCTCAGCCGGATCATCTATGGCGCGCGCATATCGCTGACGATCGGCTTGCTCGGAGTAGGCGTGAGCCTCGTCCTTGGTGTCGTTATTGGAGGCCTGGCCGGCTACTACGGAGGACTTTTCGACACGCTCAGCCAGCGCCTGATCGAAGTCATCCAGTCGCTGCCATCCATACCGTTGTGGCTGGCACTGGCCGCAATTCTGCCCATCACATGGTCACCGATCGTAGTTTATTTCGGCATCACCGTCATTCTGGGTTTGCTGGACTGGACTGGCCTTGCGCGAACGGTCCGCTCCAAGCTGCTCTCCCTGCGCGAGGAGGACTATGTCTCCGCGGCGCAGGTAATGGGCGCCAACGACCGCCGGATAGTGTTTCGCCATCTCGTGCCGGGCTTCGCCTCGCACCTGATCGCCACAGCAACCATAGCCATTCCAACGATGATCCTCGGTGAAACGACGCTGAGCTTCCTCGGCCTGGGGCTGAGGCCTCCAATCACAAGCTGGGGTGTGCTATTAACGGAAGCGCAAAACATCAATGCCGTGGCCTTGTATCCTTGGCTGCTTTGGCCCGTGGCCCCGGTCATTCTGGTGGTTCTTGCCTATAATTTCTTCGGGGATGGCTTGCGAGACGCCGCAGACCCATACAAGTGACGAGCATGCGCGCATTGCGTGAAGAACCGACCGTTCCGCCGCATGGGCGGAGGAAAAGTTTGGGCCGCGTGATTTCGAGGCGAACGAACCCGGCATGAACGACAGGATGGAACCAAACCTGTTTAGGTACATCTGGAAGCATTCCAGACGCCAGCAGATATGGATTCTGATCGTCGTCGCGCTGTCCATGCCGACCTATTTCCTTGCTTTCGACATTCCCAAGCAGATCGTGAACGGTCCGATTCAGGGCGGCGGTTTCGAAACGCCGGATGCGACCCAGAAAGTCATGCCCGTCGTCATAGGCAACCCGTTCGGCGATCAGTCCTTCACACTCTTCGAGGGTTTCGAGGTCGGCCGAATGGGCGCGTTGATCGCGCTCTCAATGGCATTCTTAGGCTATGTCATCATCAACGGCTGGTTCAAGCTTTACATAAATACCTACAAGGGCAGGCTCGGCGAGCGGATGCTCCGCCGACTGCGATACCAACTCGTCGACCGGGTGCTGCGGTTCCCTTTCCCGCAATACAAGCGGGTAAGAAGCTCCGAGATCGCAACGATGATCAAGGACGAAGTCGATCCGCTCGGCGGCTTCATCGGCGAAGCCTTCGCGACGCCGGCGTTCCTGGTGGGGCAGGCGGGCGCCGCCCTGCTGTTCATCATGCTGCAAAGCTGGGCGCTTGGTCTCGTGACACTCGCGATCCTGATGGTGCAGACGATCCTCATTCCCAAGCTGAGGGCGCGTCTGCGCGATCTGGCACTGCAACGCCAGCTGACGGCGCGTGACCTGTCGGGCCGGGTCAGCGAGATCGTCGATGGGGCCATCGACATTCGCCTGAACGACAACACGAACTTCGAGCGCGCCGACATAGCGGACCGTCTGGCGAAGATCTTCTTCATCCGGTTCGACTTCTACCAGTGGAAGTTCATGGTGAAGTTCATCAACAACTTCCTGGCGCAGTTCACGCCCTTCGTCTTTTACCTGGGCGGCGGCATTCTCGCGATCCGCGGAAGTCTGGACATCGGCCAGCTCGTGGCGGTCATCGCCGCCTACAAGGACCTGCCGGGACCGATAAAGGAACTGATCGACTGGGATTATCAGCGTCTCGACGTTCAGGTGAAGTACACGCAGGTCGTCAATGCGTTCGACGTATCGCCGCTGGCTCCGCCGGATACACAGGCATTGCAGACGGAGTCGGTGCCACTGCTCGATGGTCCTTTCGTCTTCCGGCAGGTTTCGGCGATGGACGAGTCGGGAAAGACCCTTCTTGAGGGGCTGGACCTTACGATCGATCTGCACGAGAACGTTGCCGCGGTCGGAACGGCAGGCGACGGCGCTGAGGTCCTTGGGGAACTGATCGCAAGATTGATAATGCCGTCGGCCGGCACACTGAATGCAGGGTCGCAATCGCTTACATCTCTTCCCGAATGGGAAACCGGGCGGCGCATAGGCTATGTCAGCGCCGAGCCATTCTTCGCGCATGGAACGGCTCGCGAGGCACTGCTGAGCGGGCTGCGTCACGCACCGTTCCGGCCGCCGCCCGAAGGCTCGGGCCTGACGCCGCTTTTCCTCAAGGAGGCGACCGCTTCCGGCAATCCGCAGTTCGACCGCAGGGCGGACTGGGTGGACTACAACGCGGTGGGAGCCCAGACGGAAGAGGAGCTCGCGAAACGGATCACGGAAGTGCTTGCGCTGGTCAACCTCCAGGAGGACTTTTACGCCTTCGGCCTTCGCACCAAGCTTTCGGATGCGACCGAGGGGGCAGGGGAGGAGATGTTCCTCAACGCGCGCCGAATATTCCTGGAGCGCCTGACGGAAGGAGACAATGCGGCAGACGTCGAACCGTTTGTGCTCACCCAATTCAATTCCCAGCTGACGCTGTTCCAGAACATTTCCTTTGGCGCGACGTCCACACGGATCACCGTGCCGAGCGAGTTCCCGGCCGACTCCCCGCTTTGGGCCTTCCTGACGGAAGATGAGCTTGACAGAAAACTCTATCAGCTTGGGAGAGAAGCATCGGCCGTTATCGTCGACCTGTTCGGCGAGGTATCGGACAACATGAAGATCCTCGAACGCCTGGACCTGATCGATCCGGTCAAGCTGCCGGATTACAGCGCCTTGCTTGGACGCACCGAAGGCGTCGACTTTGCTTCTGTCTCGACCGACGACCGGCGAAAGTTCATCGGGGTTGCATTGAACTACAACGAGCCTCGGCACCGCCTCGACCTGCTGAGCGACGATCTGCGGGACGCGATCGTCAGGGCGCGAATGAGCTTCAGGGAGAGGCTTCCTCCCGAACTGGCGGCTGAGTTCTCATTCCATGATCCCGATGAGATAAACCCATACGCGTCGCTGCAGGACAACATCCTGTTTGGCCGCATAGTGGATGGCCGCGCCGGGGCCGTTGATCGGGTCGGGACGCTGCTTCGCCAGATACTGGAGGAACTAGGCCTTTCCTACGCCGTTCTTGAGCGTGGCCTGAAATACGAGATAGGGTCTGGCGGACGTCGGTTGTCCCTCTCGCAGCGCCAGCAACTAGGACTGGCGCGTGTACTTTTGCGCCGGCCGCAGTTTCTGGTCGTCAATCGTGGGCTTAACGCTCTCGATAATCGAACGGTCGAAAGGGTTGTCCGAGGCATTCTTGACATGGCAAAATCCAGTTCGCCGGGATTTGGTGTGCTGTGGATCACATCTGCCGAATCCCAGGCGCAGCTTTTTGGCAGGACGCTGAAATTTGCGCGCGGGGCGCTGATTTCCGACGAGACGACACAATGAGGGCGTTCATGAGTTTTCCCGCCGATCCCAGGAGGATCGTATGAGCCTTGAAGAAGATGCCTTGCTGCTCGCCAAGGTGGAGCTTTTCGCCAATGTGGCGCCGCGCAGGCTTAAGCTGCTTGCCCTTGCGTCCAGCCGTGTCCTCTTCGCCGCCGGCCAGGATTTGTGCGTCGAGGGCGATGAGGGTTACGAGGCGTTCATTCTGGTGTCCGGTGAAGCCGACGTGAAGATCAAGACCCTCACGGGCGTCGCGACGGTCGCAAGGCTGAAACGCAACGACATCGTAGGGGAAATGGCCATCCTTCGCGACATGCCGAGAACCGCAACCGTCACCGCCGTGTCGGACGTCTCGACACTTCGTATCGGAAAGCAGGACTTCCTTAATCTGCTCAAGGAATTCCCTGAGGTCACCGTCGAGGTCATGCGCTCATTGGCTGAACGCCTGGCCCGCACCACCAGCGAACTGGCGAATTTGCGTTCCGCCGCAAAGGCGTAGGGAATGTCGCCTGCAACCGCAATCGATGTACGGGTTTGGGGAGCGCGGGGAACGTTCCCCATGGTCGGCGCGGAAGCACTGGAGTTTGGCGGACAGACCTCCTGCGTCGAAGTTCGCGCCGGCGGCGGTGTGATAATCCTGGACGCCGGGAGTGGAATCATCCCGCTTGGAAAGTCGTTGCTGGAGGAAGGCGTAACGGAGATCGACCTCTTCTTCAGCCACGTGCATTACGACCACATCATCGGTCTTCCCTATTTCCTGCCGGCCTTCTGGAACAAGGCGAAGCTGCGTATCTGGGCAGGGCACATGCTGGACGACGCCACGACCGAACAACTGGTCGACGGTATTTTTCGCCCGCCATACTTTCCTATCACTAAGGAGTATATGCGCGCAGACGTCGAGTACCACAGGTTCTCGCCCGGCGATGTCCTTGAGCCGTCTCCTGGAGTTCGTCTCGTCACTGGACGGCTGAACCATCCGAACGGGGCGGTTGGGTACCGGATGGAAAGAGAAGGGGCGGTTTTCTCCTACCTTACGGATTTCGAGCATGACGAGGGCCGGGGCGACGATGAGGTGAGGAGGCTTGCCGCAGACGCGGACCTTGCCCTGCTCGACACGACCTACACGCCCGAAGAATATCCCCGGTATGTCAATTTCGGCCATTCCACGTGGGATCACGTAGGCAGGATGTGTGCGCAAGCCCGCGTGCATCGCTGGGGCATGTTCCATCACATGCACATGCGCGAGGATATTGATCAGGCGGCAATCGAGAGCGCCGCGCAAAAGATCTACCCCAACTCCTTTGCGGTGAGGCAGGGACAGCACTTCCAGCTCTTTGGCCGAACGGAGCGCGATCGCAAGTGAACTCCTCGCCGCCGCGGTACAAGCGCTGGCTGATACCGATACTGGGCCCGCGCACCTCCAAGGTGATGCCCACGCAGGTAGAGGTTGCGATCCGCGAGCAGGAGAACCAGGGCGAGGTTCTGGCAAAGATCGTTCAGATGGTCATCGCTACGGTCTGGGGTGCGCTATACTTGGTGTCGCCACAGGTGCGCAGCGAGCACCTTCTGCTTATCCCTGTGGCCGTTGGCACATACATGCTGGTAAACGGGTTGCTGTTGCTATGGGCATGGCGCCGGCGCTTGCCGAACTGGGCGGTCTATACGTCGATCATATTCGACATGTTCGTGCTCTATTTTGTCATATGGCGGTTCCATATGCTGCTCGATCAGCCGCCGGCCTATTATCTGAAGGCGCCCACGATGACATTCGTGTTTGTTTTCATAGTGTTGCGGGCGCTACGCTACGATCCGCGCTTCGTACTCGTAGCAGGCGCCGCTGCCGTCGTCGGCTGGCTTGTGCTGGTAATTTATGCAATCGCGAATGATCCGTTTGGCCTGGGGACGTCCTTCAACATGAAGGACTACGCGATTAGTGCCGCCGTCTTTCCAGGCGCCGAGACAGAGAAAATTCTCGCCATTGTCCTGGTGACCGCCATTATCGGGTTGTCGATCTATCGCGGCAGAGAACTTCTGGTACGGGCGACAACGGAAACGATGGCGGCCCGGCGACTTTCTCGGTTCTTCGACAGCAGCGTTGTCGAAGACATTCGGTCAGGCGAAAACGGTATTCTGCCGGGGGAGGGACGGGCGCGTGACGCGGCAATCCTCAATGTAGACATCAGGGGATTCTCAGGGCTTATCGAACACCTGTCGCCCTCGGAATCCATTGCGCTCCTTACGGATTATCAGGCTCGCGTGGTGCCGATCATACAGGCGAATGGTGGCGTGATCGACAAGTTCATGGGTGATGGGATCATGGCCACGTTCGGCGCGGTGCGCGACACGGACACCTATGCGGCGGATGCAATGCGGACCATGGAAGCCATCATGTACGACTTTCGGGATTGGAGCAAAGATGCCCGGCTGGCGGAAATCGCCAGGTGCGGGATCGGCCTGTCTGTTTCCGCCGGTCCCATCGTTTTTGGTGCAGTGGGCGACAGCGAGCGCATGGAGGTCACGGTCATCGGCGCGACGGTGAATATCGGCGCGAAGCTCGAAAAGGCCAACAAGTTCTTTCAGAGTATGGCCGTGGCGACGCGACGCGCCTTCGATATGGCTGTCGGGCAGGGCTATCAGCCAAAGCGGGTGCCCGAGTTCATCGCAGCCGATGTGGAAGGGCTTGCGCCCCAATCTCAGCTGGCGATCTGGAGGAGCATTTAGCTAGACGATTTCTTTCTGCAGCGGCGTCCAGCGTGCAGTGCCACTTTCGGCGAAGGTTTCGAGCAGGACTTCCGTGAAGTCCCACGTGGCATCGTCATGGACCAGATGGTGCGTAAGGATTCCGTATGGTTCGGCATTGTCGGCTACGCCTGTCCTGCGAGCCGCCAGTTCCCGCGCCAGTTGCGTGTCGAGCATCTGCGGGTCCAGCAAACCGCCTCCGGATTTCCACGCAACCGGGTCGAGATGGGTGTTTATCTGCAGAACGCCCTTCGCCGCGAAAGGCGCGCCACGCGGCGTGAAGGCGGAAAGCGCGCGAAATCCGGCCGTGCCGAGCCGGTCGGTCACTGCGGGTGCAATCCGGTTCCAAGGCGGGACGAAGGCGGGAAGCGCGATTTCGCCGAACATGGCGGCAAGCCGCTCCCGGCCAGAGGCCATTTCATCCAGCATGACTGGCAACGGCCGGTGTGACCCGAACTCGGCCTTCTTCTGGTCGGCTGGTGCGTGATTTGCGTGTTTCCATCCATGCGTAAGGACGAAGACGCCCCGAGTTAAACGAAGTCGCTCCGACAGGTCGGACGTTGCAGGTTCGGCCACGACCGCGAGATGAATCGGCGCTTCGAATCTGCCGGCGATCGACAACAGGCGTTCCAGCGCCGGGGTTGGCTCCACAGCGTCGTCATCGCGCCACCAGAGCGGCAGCACCAGGTTTTGGTCACGCCAGCGCTCAAGTTCCGCACGGGTCAAGGCAAGCTTGGCCTTCATCCGCGTGCTTCCAGCATCTGGATCAGCGTGCGAGCGGTCTCGGCAGCACCGTCAAAGTTGGGTTTTTCATTGGTAATGCGGGGACGCCAAACGGCGGCGTTCACTTCATCAGCCAGATTTTGTGCCGTGAGTTCATGCTCTGCAATCAAGCCGTAACCGTACCGCTGCCGGAGCGATTCTGCACGCAACGTCTGCTCTGTCTCGCCGGCTTCTGAGAACGGCACGAAGACTCCGGGTACCCCGGACTGGAGCCAGTCGATTGCAGTGTTGTAACCGCACTGGCCGACTGCGGCAGCGCAGCGCGTGAGCATTGCGCGGTAGTCGGCGCGAAGCGGTTCGGCCACCAGCGGAGCACCCTGCGCCGACTGGTTCAGCTTTTCACAGAGATATTGCGCGTCGCTTCCGCCAACAAGAAGACGCCATCGGTGATCGGCGAGCCGGGAGGCTTCGATTGCCGTGTCGAACAGCTTGCGTCCGACCGAACCGCCGCCAGCTGTCACAATGACTTCTCCAGCGCCATGGACATCGCCAGGTAAGACAACGGGCATGGGTGGCGCGATAAAGCCTGTGTAGCGAAGCATTCGTCTGATGCCAGGCGTGACCGGCCAACTCGCCTCAAGGGGCGCGACATCGGCGTCCGAATGCACCAGCACCCCATCATAATATTCCGCCAACCATTCTTCCGTTTGTCGCGCCTTTTTCTCGTTGGACGGAGGAGCGAGAATGTCGCGGATGGATGAAAGAACCATCGGCGGTCTATCCAGCCCTCTTACGGCCGCGAGCGCGGTCAGAAACTCGTCACGAAGGACCCGCCGCCCGAAAGGGAACAGTTCGGTGATAAGCACGTCTGGAGGAGACTGGCGCAACGTCTGCCCGATCAGATCTATACGCTCCTGCATCAGCTCAAGTGAGACCGGATTGTCGCATTTATCCAGAAGCCGGGTGAAAGTAGCGCCGTCGGACCGGATGGGTGGAAGCTGCACCAAGTCGATACCCGCAAGATCGAAGTGGCCAGCCGGCATGCCGCCTGATACGACCTGAGGTGTCAGGCCGGCCCCGGCGAGGGCCCTTGCGATCGTCAGCGATCGGCTGAGATGCCCCGTACCGAGAAGATGCGTGACAACGATCGTGACGCGTTTCAATGTCAGGCCTTTGCAATCAGGCGCATTGGCGCACCATCATGCGCAAGCGTGCCGTTGTCATGCACGTCAACCATGAACAGCCGGTCGCGTTTGATCTTGAAAGGTGGTGCACCCACGAAATTCCACCCCGTGGCGCGCGCCAAAATGGCCCGCATCACCCCGATATGAGAGACGACAATGGCCGTGCCCTTGACGCTTGATATCCAAGGACGCAGCCGCTGCCAGACAAGCTGCGGCGTCTCGCCGCCCGGCGGTTGAAAATTCCATCCCCATTCCTCGATGTGGCGATAGCCTGAACCGGGCTGTGCGAGCAAGTCCACGCCACGCTGCCCTTCCCAGTCGCCCCAATCCATTTCGACCAGTTCGGGTGCGATGACTGGATCGCGTTGACCCAGAAGCCGCGCCGTTTCGATCGCACGGATCAGCGGGCTCGACAAAAGGGCAGCATTAACAAGGTCTGGAGGAAGCTGAAGCTGCGAAAGGTGATTGCGCGCCTGATCGTCCAGCGGTTCGTCTGTCCGACCCTGTATGCGGCCAGCACGGTTCCACGCGGTGTGGCCGTGGCGCAAGAGCGCGAGGCGGGCGGTAATCAGAGGGCCGTTCCCTGCATCAGCGGAGAAAGTCCGGCTGCGAGGGTTACGCGGGCTGCCGAAAGAAGATGGTCCGCCGCCACCTGCGCGCGCCCGTTTCGCGCGAGCGCAGAACGTGCTCCTGCATCGCCGATCAGCTCGTCTATCGCTTGGGCATATGCTGCCGGATCGCCTGGAGGCACAAGTCTGCCACCGCTGCGCACGACATCCCTGACCCCAGTCCTGTCTTCAGCCAGAACAGGGCAGCCTTCCGCCTGCGCCTCAAGATAGATCATGCCGAAAGCTTCGCCGATGCCTGGCCAAACGAGCAGGTCCGAATGGCGCAAGGCTGCTGCCACACCATCCTGATCGCGGGCGCCGTCGAACGACACCTGGTCCCCGAACCTTAAGAACAACCGCTCTACCTCCGCCCGCGCAGCACCGTCACCGATAATGGTCAGCGACCAGTTTTTCGATCTCACAAAGGCCAATGCTGAAGCAAGCGCCTTGTAGCTGGCAAGTTTATCGCCCGCGCGAAACATAGCACAGGCAAGTAACCGAATGGTATCAGAAGACGAACGGGAGGGCACGGGCGGCAAGGTGTCCATTTGCAGGAAAGGCCGCAGGCGCATGATCTGCTGGCCTGCAACCCGGTCGCGCTCCAGCGCTTCGCGATCGTATTCGGTCAGGTAGAAGATGACGGCCGCCGTATCGCAGGCAATCTCCGCCGCCTTCGCAAAACTGGCATAGGGTCCGATGAGGCGGCTGGATGCACGGGTTCCTTCCACGAGGGCGTAGGGAATACCCCAATGCCGCGCAAGGCGGGGGCCAAGGAGGTCGGGCGCCTTGTAATAACTGTGGTAAGTCAGCCAGAGGCTCGGGCTTGGGCCAGACGCCAGACGCTGAAATTCTTCCTCGGCCGCGGTGAAGATGCGGTTCTGCACAAGCATGTCGCCAATGCCGTCGCGGCTGCGCAGCCTGCTTGCGACATAAACCTCTCCAAGGCCTGCTTCATCCAGTGCGGCTATCAACCCGCGCGCCATCGTGCGGTCACCCGATGGAACCGGATCGTCCGGTGGTTTCATCGGTGCATAGAAGGCAACACTGTTCATCGGTCGTTCAAGGCAGCGTTCAGGCGGGCGGAAAGGATATCAAGTCCGTTGTCCATTCCGAACTTTTCCACCAGCCGTTCGCGGGCAGCAACTGCCATTCGAGCACGGCCGCCTGGATCGCCGATCATGCCTGCCAGCGCGGCAGCAAGCGCTTCAGGGTCGTCGGGCGGAACAAGCACGCCCTGCGTGCCATCCTCGATGAATTCTGGAATGGAGGACACGTTGGTGGAAAGGATCGGCAGTTCCTGGCTTGCAGCTTCCATCAGCACGTTCGGCAAGCCGTCCCGGTCGCCGTCGCTGGCTATGCGTGAAGGCAGCACGAATATGTCCGCCTCGCGCAATGCGGCGATGACCTCGTCCTGCGCGCGCGAGCCACGGCATTCGACGCGCTCTGCCAATCCGAGGCTCTTTGCGCGCGCTCTGAGTTTCTGCGAGAGATCACCCCCGCCGATATGGATGAAGCGCCAGTTCATCTCGGCGGGCAACTTCGCCAGGGCATCCAGCAGGAGATCGTAGCCCTTCTTCTCCACGAGACGTCCGACAGAAACGATCCTTACTGGTTCTGCCGAACCATCACGGGCATGCCTTGCCGGTGGTGGAGGAGGGAAACGCGACAGATCGAGCCCGTGATAAACCAGATCCAGCCTGTCTGGATGCGCCGACAGGCTGCGCAGATGCTCTGCCCCCAGCGCGGTGCAGGTGACTCCGAAATCGGCGCGCGCGAGCTTGTCGCGTTTTTCCCATTCGGGCGATTTCCAGATGTCCTTGGCGTGGGCGGAAAATCCCCACGGCACACCACGCATGACGCTTGCATAGAGCGCCACCGACGACGGCGTATGCATGAAATGGGCGTAGACAAACCGCAGGTCGGGCGAGGCTTCGCGGGCAAGCACGGCTGCCTGTCCAAAGCGCCTGATCCGGTTTGGCGTGGGATCGCGAAGCAGATGCTTCAGCCATAGTTTCAGGGCGGCGGAAAAACCTCCAAGCCGCACGGCGTGTAATAGACCTTTCAGAACACGCACGGGCTCCTGATAGAGATATTCGGGCAGGTAGTTCACCCGGGCCTTCAGCGCATCGTGGAGAGCATGGCGCTTTCTGTCCGTCGGATGGCGCATTGACCAGACCTCGAAAGCTTGTCCCCGGCCTTCGAGCGCGACGAGTTCCTGTGCGATAAATGTCTCGGAAAGCCGTGGCCAGCCCTTCAGGACGACCGCCAGCCGTCCGGCGGGCGACTGGCTTCGGGTCATGTTTTTGCAGGTACGTTGATAAGCGATCTCGTCAGCGCGATGATCTTGTCCAGCCCGTCCATGAACCCTGCGGGCGCTTTCCCCGATGGCGGATTTTGCAAGGGAAGCTCCCGGATGGCTCTTGCCATGACTTCCGGTCCTTCGCCATCGCGCTTGCGGTCCAGCATGCGGATCAGCCCGAGTTCCTCGGCAACGGAGGCTCTGATATGCTGCTCCATCCTCGGGACCGTGCGCGGAGCGATAACGGCGCGGCAGTCGAAGGAGAGAATCTCGCAGAAAGTGTTGTAGCCGCCCATGGCGACGACCCCGAGAGCATTCTGCATCAGTCCTTCGATGCGCGAGTCGAAGCCGACAGCAGTGACGCGCGGCGCCAGAGCTTCGACGCGCTGGTCGAAGGCGGCGCGGCGTTCGCCGTTGAGGAACGGGCCGTAGACGATGAGCGCATCAGGCTGCAGCGTCGGATCGTTCTCGTAAGCGCGCAGCGTCCAGTCCACCAGCGCCTCGCCATCGCCGCCGCCGCCGGGCGTCACAAGGACATACGGTTTGTCGGGCAGGGCGGCTGGGGTGTCATGCGGTACGACACGGCGCAGATAGCCGGTGTAGTGCATCCGACTCTTGAAGTCGTCGGAAAGTCCAAGACTCTGAAGCGGATTATAGATGCTCTGGTCGCCATAGACCCAGAACTGGTCGTAGAATTTGTCTGCCACTTCGAGCGCACCCTTGCGTTCCCACTCCTGGGTGAGAGCTTCCGGGGAGTCGAGGATATCGCGTATGCCCAGAACGATTTTTGCGCGCCCCATTTCCTTCAGGATTTCGAGCGTCGTTGTCAGTTCTCCACGAAAGCCAGCCGGCTCCTTGTCGACGATGACAAGATCCGGATTGAACGTGACGGCAGCCGCGAGGATGACGCTGGCGCGCAACGCAGTCGTCTGCTCGATGTCCATGTTGAGCGATTCCGAGACGTAGTCCGCCTCGACCGTCTTGACGACGCCCGGCATTCGAATGTGATCGACGCCTGGCGGAAACGTGAAACGCCCAGCAACCGGAGATCCTGTCAGGATCAGCGCGGAAGACCCTTCCAGTGAGGTGACGAGCGCCTCTGCAATGGCGCGCGAGCGTCGCAAATGCCCCAGCCCGAACGTATCATGACTGTAAAGCAAAATGTGCGGTGCGCGATTAACCTGCTGGACTCCGTCACGCATGCATTGGGTTCCGTCTCGTATCGACTTGCCGCGCAACCAGAATGGAGCTCCCCGGGCCGTGTACAATTAGACGCCAAGAGGCATTTTGTGAATAGCTTCGGGCGAATTGCAGCGTCCAAACGGCGCGCTCGATAGGTCTTTCACTAAGGCGGCCAAGGCCTTAAATGACGTTGCGGTTCGTTTGGGTCAATTGAATCCAGAATTTTTCGTTGCAGGCAGGCACCTATGGCCAAAGTCGATACCCGGCGTGTCGAGATGTCGGGGCGAACCCCTCAGGAGCATCAGGATATCGTTCGTGCCCTCGAGACAGACCCCAGAGGCACCGGAACTGTCCGGCTGGACTTCGAGCGCGGCGGTTTTGATGGCTGGAGCGTACGGCGGCTTGCACGGGAATATTCGGCCATTATCCAGGGCGATATCGTGCGAACGGGACAGAAGGCCTGCCGGTTCGAAATCAGACCTGGGGACTATGTGTCGCAGGGGCTTCGGGCTGAATTGCGCGACTGGTACAACGCGCCTTTCGATGCCGATACCTGGTACGGGTTCTCAACTTTCCTGCCGGAGGATTTCTCGCCTCCGGCCGGGGTTGGCGTCGTTCTCGCGCAATGGCATGACCAGGCCGAACTGGGCGACCCGGCCGGCAAGCCGCCTCTTGCAATACGCTATCTCGACGGAACCCTGCGATTCACCGGCGCGTTCGCCGAAGTCGCGTCACACGATCCCGACCGTCGCTACACATTCCACGAGATACCCGATGTTGCCCTTGGACGATGGCTTGATTTTGTCTTTCGCATTTATTGGTCGAGATCGGGCGCGTCGAGCATCGACGCATTTCTCGACGGCAGGAGCATTTTCCAGTTCAGGGGTCCGCTGGGCTACCGCAACCAGATAAAGGGCCCTTATTTCAAGCTTGGGGTCTATGCGAGCGGCGATATTGACGGGCCGTTGGTCGTCTATCACGACAATTACAGCCGTGCCGGGAGTTTCGGTGAGGTTGATCCATCTGTTGAACACAGACCGGTCGAGCCGAGATGAGCAGGACGCTCGCCATCATATCGCCGCGAGGCGGCAAAGGCGTAATCCCCGCAGCGAAGGGCGGTTTCGAGGCAGTTCATGTGCTCGCGCTGGATATCGACGCCGCCAGCGCCGAATTGGCATGGAGGAGGGCGGTGGAACTGGCCGGGGAGGCTCACTGCGAGTGGGTCGTCATGCCTGGGCCGGGAGAACTGCTTGCACAGGATGCGCTTGAGCTTGTCGAACCTGCGCTCGGGGCATACGACGCGATTTTCGGCGCCGGACATGTCGCGGGTAGCGACGATGCTGTGTCGCGGCTAACGCGCCTTGCTTTCGATGAGGCACACAGCTTGCCGCACGCGCTCCTCAACTGGTGGATGCCGAAGACGCATATCATTCGAACGGAAACAGCCGCGGGAATTCTGGCAGGGATGGCCGGTGTGACCGAACGAAACTGGCCGCTCGATTATCTTTTTGAGATTTGGCAAGGCGCCCGATGCCTCAAATCGGCGCAGCCCTTCCTGGAACTCGACGCTGATCCCATTCCACTGGATGTCGAGGGCAGGGAGCATGTCCTGGGTCGGCTGATGGACCAGCCGGTGTTCCTGCCAATCGTGCACGGCGATTCCGTCTACCATCTGCCCTATACCGGCCGGAATGCTGGCATCGAGCGCGAGCAATCACGCGGCTTGTTCTTCGAGGCGATGGAACTGGAGGAATTGCGCAAGGTCGTGAGGCCGGGTGCACATGTCGTGGATGTCGGGGCGAATACAGGAAACCATACGGTCTTTTTCGCGGGACCTATGAAGGCGTCTTCGGTCACCCCCTTTGAGCCCCTGCCGGCAGCCGCGCAGGCGCTGCGAAGCGCAGTGGAACGTAACGGGCTCGCCAATGTGGACCTGTCGTTCATCGGCGTTGGCGTGTCCGACGTGGACGGCCGGGCGAAACTGGTGTTTTCGGGGCGAGGCGGGCTGGGTGCGACAAGCCTTGTGCCCGACCCTTCGGGCGAAATCAGTGTTGCCTCGCTCGATTCGATGGTATCGGGGCACGTGGACCTGCTCAAGATCGATGTCGAAGGGATGGAAATGAGCGTTCTGGCAGGCTCTAGGCTGCTGATTGAGCGTTGTAGTCCCCTGATATTCATCGAGGTTGCCAATCGCAACACACCCTTCCTGAGCCGGTGGTTGAAGGATGCCGGCTACCGCGTGATGCGCATCTTCACAGACAAGGGCCATGCCAACTATCTTCTGGCACCGGGGTCGACAGGCTGATGCGTTTCCTTGTTACAGGCACGGCCGGCTTCATCGGCTTTCATCTCGCGCGGCGATTGCTTGAAGACGGTCACGACGTGGTCGGCTATGATGGCATGACCCCATATTACGACGTGCAGTTGAAGCGTCGCCGTCATGAACTGCTTGGGTCATATCCGGGTTTCGCTGCCGTTGAAGCGATGCTTGAAGACGTTTCGGCGCTAACCAGGGCTGCCGGGCATGCGAGGCCGGATGTGATCGTCCATCTCGCGGCTCAGGCTGGGGTGCGCTACAGTCTGGAGCAGCCGCATTCCTATTCGAATTCCAATCTGCTGGGCATGCTGAATGTGCTCGAACTCTGTCGGGCCGTGAAGCCCGCTCATTTCCTGTTTGCGTCGACAAGCTCGGTCTACGGTATGTCGGATAAGCCGGAATTCGTGGAGACCGATACGACCGACCGGCCGGTTTCACTGTATGCGGCGTCCAAGAAGTCGGGAGAGGTGATGGCGCATTCCTACGCGCATCTCTTCGGCATACCGACGACGGTCTGCCGTTTCTTCACTGTCTACGGACCCTACGGCCGGCCGGACATGTCGCTCTACAAGTTTGTGCGCGCGATAGTCGAAGGCAGGCCAATCGATGTCTTCGGCAACGGCGTCCACGAACGCGATTTTACCTATGTGGGCGATCTGGTTGAGGGGGTGACTCGGCTGGTTGCCTGCGTTCCGCAGACAGGTTCGCCTGTTCGAGCGTCGGATGTGACGGATACGCTGTCGGCTGTAGCACCCTATCGCGAGGTCAACATCGCGGGTGGCCGGACAGTCGGACTGATGCGATACATCGAGACGATCGAGGAAATTCTCGGCAAGAAGGCGATCCTCAACATGCTGCCTATGCAGCAGGGCGACGTCCTTCGGACCGCAGGCTCGCCCGCCCTGCTTCACGCATTGACCGGATATCGACCCGACACCGACATCGCGACGGGCCTGAGGCGGTTCATCGACTGGTATCTCGACGAAGCCCAAGCTACGGACAAGGGATGAACCTCGACGACAAGAAGATCGCCGTAATCGGGCTTGGCTATGTCGGCCTGCCACTGGCTATGGAATTTGCCAAAAGCAGGCCCGTGGTCGGCTTCGATATCCGGCGCGCAAGAATTGACGAATTGCTCTCCGGCAGGGATTCGACTCTGGAAGTAGACGAGAATGCTCTGAAGGACGGCAGGCAGATCGAATTCACGGATGATCCGGCTGCGCTGGCGCAATGCGGCATATTCCTGGTTACCGTGCCGACACCGATAGACAGGGCTAATCGGCCTGATCTGGGACCTTTGATCCGGGCGACGGAAACGGTCGGCAAGGCGCTTGGTAAGGGAGACGTCGTCATCTACGAGTCGACGGTCTATCCGGGCTGTACGCGCGACGTGTGCGTCCCCATCCTTGAACGTCTTTCCGGATTGAAGCTCAACGGGGACTTCCATGTAGGCTACAGCCCGGAACGGGCGAACCCAGGCGACCGCCAGCACAGGCTCGCGACTACCGTGAAGGTGACGAGCGGTTCAACGCCCGAGGCTGCTGAAGCGATCGACGCTCTTTACCGCAATATCGTCCACGCGGGCACGCACAAAGCGAGCTCGATTGAGGTGGCGGAGGCAGCCAAGGTCATCGAGAACACCCAGCGTGACCTGAACATCGCGCTGATGAACGAGTTGGCGATCATCTTCAGGCGCTTGGAGATCGATACGCTGGAAGTTCTGGAAGCGGCACAGACGAAATGGAACTTCCTGCCCTTCCGACCGGGGTTGGTCGGCGGGCACTGCATTGGAGTCGATCCATACTATCTGACGCATCGCGCTCAGGAAGCAGGGTACCATCCGGAGGTCATACTCGCCGGCCGTCGGATCAACGACGGGATGGGGCGCTACGTCGCCGATCAGGTCGCGCGCATGATGATGACGCGCGGCTTTCCGGTTGTTGGCAGCCGTATTCTTGTCATGGGGCTGGCTTTCAAGGAAAACTGTCCCGATATGCGCAACTCCAAGGCCATCGACATCGTCCAGGAACTGATCCAGTTCAATGCGACGGTGGACGTGTGGGACCCCTGGGTATCGGCGGAAGCCTGCCGCGAACAGACTGGCATGGACTGTCTGCGGAGTGTTCCCGCGCACGACACCTACGATGCCGTGGTGATTGCCGTCGGTCATCGCGAGTTTGCCGACATCGGCTCTGCTGGCGTTCGCGCCTTCGGCAGGAAAGATGCCGTTCTGTACGACGTGAAAGGGATTTTCGGGAAGGACGAGTCGGACGGACGCTTGTAGTCGACCTGCGGGAAGATCATAATTCGATCGGCGTACGACAGTTAACCGGGCCGTGATGCCGCGGTTATTCCCGCGAGTCTGTCCTAAATTCACTCATGGACGGAGGGGTTTAACCCAGCTTGGATAACCCTCTCTATCCAGCTGTCAATTTAACAGTGCCTGAGTGGCAGGCAGTACGCACGCAGACGCCTGCCGCCATGATGCTGTTAGTCCATGCGCCACGTGCATCGGGTCCGCCGTTTCCGGCTCACATGGTCGCGCCGATTTGCCAGGGAACGAACTCGTTGTCGCCGTAGCCAAGCTGCTCCGACTTGGACTTCTTGCCTGACGCAACCGCGAGAATCTCCTTGAAGATTTCCTCGCCCTTCTCCTGCAGGGTCACCCCGTCAAGGACGTCGCCACAGTTGATGTCCATGTCGTCGACCATGCGCTCGTACATCGGAGTGTTGGTCGCGAGCTTGATCGACGGCGTCGGCTTGCAGCCATAGGCTGACCCGCGTCCGGTCGTGAAGGCGAGGATGTTGGCGCCGCCGGCAACCTGACCGGTCGCGGCTACGGGGTCGTAGCCGGGCGTGTCCATGAAGACGAAGCCCTTTTCCGTTACGGGGTCGGCATAATGATAGACGGCGTTCATTGTTGTGGAACCGCCCTTGGCGGCCGCACCAAGCGATTTTTCCAGAATTGTTGTCAGCCCCCCAAGCTTGTTGCCGGGAGAGGGGTTGTTGTTCATCTCCATATTGTTGCGGGCGGCGTAGTCTTCCCACCAATGGATGATCTCGATCAGCTTCTCGCCGACTTCCTTGTCGCGGGCGCGGCGCGTCAGAAGATGCTCGGCACCGTAGATTTCTGGCGTTTCTGACAGGATTGCGGTGCCACCATTGCGCACAAGCATGTCGGCTGCCAGGCCAAGCGCAGGGTTGGCCGTAATGCCCGAATATCCATCCGAACCGCCGCATTGCAACGCCAGCACCAGTTCCGACGCGGGCAACGTCTCGCGTTTGACCGCATTGACTGCCGGAAGCATGGCCTTGACCGCCTCGACGCCGGCGTCGACGGTCTTACGCGTGCCACCGACTTCCTGGATCGTCATCGTTCGGAAGGTGTCGCTCTCCTGCACGCCGTAGGCTTCCTTGAAGCGGGGAATCTGGAAGCCCTCGCAGCCGAGGCCTACCATCACTACGCCGCCCATGTTCGGATTCGTCGCATAGCCCCAGGTGGTCTTCTTCAGCGTGTCGAAGATGACCCCGCGATAGTCGATCACACAGCCGTTTGCCTGCTTCAGGGCAACGATGCCGTCGATGTTGGGATAGTCGTTCAGTATGCCAGAGCGCTCTATCTCCTTGGCAATGAAGCCTGCCACCGTCGTCGAGCAGTTCACGCTGGTCAGGATGCCGACATAGTTGCGCGTTCCGGCCTTTCCGTTAGCGCGGCGAAAACCCTGGAAGGTTGCCTGTTCCTCGATCGGAAGGATGTTCTCCGGCCGCGCGCCCTGGGCTATCTGATAGTCGCGCGAGAAGGCGCCGTGCTCCGGACCCATGTCGCAATTGTGGACATGCACCCAGTCACCGGGCTCGATAGGTTGGCTGGCGAAGCCGATGATCTGGCCGAACTTGCGGACCGGTTCGCCCTGCGCGATCGGAACGACGGCTACCTTGTGGCCGAAGGGAATGCGCTGCTTTGCCGTTACGCCTGCGGCAACGGATGCCCCTGGATCGGCCTTCTCGGTGGCAACGACGATGTTGTCCTCGTCGTGCAGCCGTAGCATCCTCGCTGGTTTGTCTAGCATGTCGAATTTTTCCAAATGAGGTCGATCAATACAACAGAGCCGATGGGAGCGCCATGAGTTCCCAATCAGGTGGTGAGGGCATCCTCGCGCATCAAGCCCTCTGACTTGAGGTCCCGCCACAACTCGGCTGGAATGTGGGCGGCGAGAATCTTGTGATTGCTCTCGACCTCGGACGGCTTCTGGCCGCCGGGGATCAGAGAAACGACCGACGGATGCAGCGACGGAAAGCGCAGCGCAGCCTCTATCAAGCTAACACCATGGTGTTTGCAGACGGCCTCAATGCGGGCCACACGGTCAAGGATGTCCTGAGGGGCGGGCGAGTAGTTGTAGAAGCTGCCGGGCTTGGGTCCCGTTGCAAGAATGCCTGAATTATATGGTCCGCCGAGCACGATGCCGATGCCACGCTTCTCGCAAAGCGGCAAGAAGGATTGGAGCGCTTCCTGTTCCAGCAACGTATAGCGCCCGGCAAGCAGGAACAGATCGAAATCGCCTCGCTCGGCAAGGGCCTGGGCGACCTGCCACTCGTTTATGCCGCCGCCGAAGGCCTTGATTGCGCCCTGGTCGCGCAAAGCAAGCATCGCGTAGTAGCCGGAGCGCATGAACTGATTGATACGCGCGTCAGACGCCTCCTTCGAACCGTGTGTGAACACGTCAACGTCATGGACAAAGAGGATGTCGATTCTGTCTACGCCTAGGCGTTCGAACGAAGCC
Organism: Rhizobiaceae bacterium; assembly: GCA_019635775.1. Lineage (GTDB taxonomy): Bacteria > Pseudomonadota > Alphaproteobacteria > Rhizobiales > Rhizobiaceae > Mesorhizobium_K. The sequence goes on from JAHBYU010000002.1 coordinate 442,129, forward strand.
TCGAACGAACGCATGACACCGTCGTAGCTGTAGTCGAACACCTCGCGTCGCGAAGGCGTATCGAAGAACTTGCCAATGCCGGTGCGCTGCTCGGGCGGACAGACCTGCATGAGACGACCGGCCTTTGTGGAAAGCACATACTCATCCCTCTTCTTGCCGCGCAGGAACTGATTGAGGCGTGTCTCCGACAGACCCAGCCCATAGAGTGGCGCCGTATCATAATAACGAATACCGGCGTCCCATGCGGCGTCGAGGGTCGCCTGAGCATCCTCATCGGTCAGCGCCCGGTACAGGTTCCCAAGCGGAGCGGTTCCAAAACCGAGTTCGGTGAAGGTCAGACCGCCATTTCCGATGCGATCCCAATGCTTTGTTTTCATAGACGTTCCTCGCATTTGTCCGACATTTTCGTCGTTGGCGCGGATCATGCAAATTCGGCCGGTGACGTCCAGCGAAATCGCACGATCCGGCGCCGGGCCGATGTTCGATGATTTTGAGATGCACTTGACCTGCCCCTTGCGCCAAGAGACAACAAGATGGGTTACGTAACGCAATGGGAGCACGGATACGCATGCTTAGTCACAGCCTTATTCGTCACACCATAGTACCGATGGTTTTCATGCTTGCTCTGGCAGGCAGCTACAACGGCCTTTCAGTTCCTCAATCGCTTGTTGGCAGAGCCGAGGCCGCGATGGTCATCCAACGCACCACGATCTACATCAATACCCTGCCGAAGGGGTGTGTGAAGAACGAATACAAATACCAGGGTGGCACGGTGGTGGTCTGGAAATGCGGGAGCCTCTACTATCAGCCATACAATGGGCGCTACGTGAGGGTAACCATACGCTACACCTGAAATCGCATGGGTTCACTCTTCAATGACGGTACGTTTACTGCGCGGTTGCGACCAATCGGCGAGTCGATAATATGCGCGGATCTGGAATCTGTCGGAGAGTCGATGCCATGAAACCGCTTCGCGCGGCGCTGTTGGTCCTGTGCGTTACCGGCGCATCTCAGGCTCTGGCCGAGGACATTCCAGGTTCGTCCGATCATCCTGCGATTGGCCGCTACGAAGGTGCATCGATAAGCTATTTCCAGACCAAGGCCTACGATGAGATCAGGCTCCCTTCCGGGCCGCTCCAGCGTGGCGACAGAGACAATCCCTCGGCATGGCAGATTGAATTGGCAGGCAAGGTGACGTCGATCGGCTATGAAGGGCCGGCGGGGCGTTCGATACTGGAAGTCATGCGCAACTATGAGGAGACGCTGAAAGCCAGCGGCTTTAAGGTCAATTTCTTGTGTCGGGGCGAGGAGCAGTGTTCTCCCGGCCGCATGATTCCGACTTTCTGGGAGGCGGCACGGTCGGGAATCCGCATCCCTCAGCAGTGGGATTCCACCGTTTACCTTTTGGCGGAACGCCACGATTCTTCGGGTCCGGTCACTGTTGCCATGATTGGAGTCGAGACGAAAGCGCGTGGTGACAGGCGGTTGATGCCGCATGTTGCGGTCACCGTTGTGGAAGGTCAACCGATGGAGACCGACAAGATCACAGTGGTGCCGGCCGACGAGATCGAACAGGCGCTGGTGCGCGATGGGCGCATAGCGATCTACGGCATCTATTTCGACTTTGACCAGTCTGAAGTGAAGCCTGAATCACGTCCACAGATTGAGCAACTGGCCGCGCTGTTGAAGAAACGTCCGGATCTGACAGTGTTGGTTGTGGGTCACACGGACGGGCAAGGCGAGTTCGACTACAATCTTTCCCTGTCACAGAAGCGGGCACAGGCCGTTGCCGACCTCCTTGTTTCGGAATTCGAAATAGGGGCGTCGCGCGTCACTCCCGCTGGGGCTGGCATGATGGCTCCAGTAACCACCAACCGCACAGAGGAAGGACGCGCGAAAAATCGTCGCGTCGAGATCGTCGAACTCAGCGGCGGCTAACGGCCGCCGATAAAGGCAAAATATCGTCGGTCAGCGATAGCGGTCGTACCAACGTTGCGGTTGCTGGTTGATTGCCTGTCCCAACGCAATTCCCATGATCATGCCGATGATCCCACCGAACAACAGGCCGGCCGTGCCGGGATTATTCTTGATTGGTTGGGTCACCACCTCCGCGGCGCGCGACGCACCGTGCGCGATGTCTTCAGCGCGCTCCGCCAATGCGGACTTCAAATTGGCAACTTCAGTTTTTAGCCGCGCGATTTCCTGAGCAAGTTCGTTATCGCCAGCAGACGCGATTGGGTTTTCCGCCATCAGATTTTCTCCGGTTTAGATGAGAAAACGCGCGAATGACGCAACTGTTCCCCATGACGCGGTGGTCCGCAATGGATGCCCCCGCATCATCGTCGGTATCGCAAATTCCGCAGTCAGCCAGCCGGTATGCAGACGCCGTCGTAGCCGCGGCCGGTTACCGACAGCATTCGAGATGGTCGCGCGGGCGGGAGGCACGCGACGACGGTCAGTCCGTTTGGATTGCTTGGCAGGGATGAGAGGTGCGCTTCGCCTGGATCGAAACGCACGGTCTGGCCGGGATCGACGTTGGAACTCTGCGAGCATGGCTTGGGATTTACTTCCCCCGGCAGGCAAAGGCCCACGACGATCGGTTCGTCACAGATATTGACAACTTCCCGCGGTTGGACCTGACCGAGCATGCCTCGCGTGCAATGGTTCACGTCGGCGCGGAGCGAAGGGCGCTGGTAGCTGCCGGTCAGCCGGTCGAGAAGCGGCGGCAGGAGGATCGCAGTTGCAAGGCCAATCAACGCCCCGGCCCAAAGGGGGACACGTCGTGGCTTGGCTTTCGTATTGCCGACGAAGAGAACTGCGAAGCCCGCCCAGGCACCAAGGAATACCGCCGCAGGCGTCACGATTGGCAGCGTAGGCAGCCAGTCCTGGTTGCGCCACGTGTTTGCCAGGAAGGTGACAGCAGCAGGAACGAGATAGGCACCAGCCATACCCACAAGGAGGAGCCTGGTGAACGAAAGCCGCGGCATAAGAGCTTGTGTTCGCCACACCATTACGCCCAGGATCGAGATAATCCCCGCGAGAAGTGCTCCCGGAAGAAGCTCTGGCATAGCACGCCCCCTTGTCGCCTGTGCATCAGAAGCACACGGGCGACCTGCCACAGATACCCTTTTGGCTCAAGCAGACCACCCTCGGTCAGGAGACTTGGTCTCCCGGTACCGCTTCGATCTTCAGCGCGAGGCCATTTATCGGATTTCTCCATCTGGCCAAATTATTTCACCAAATTTTTGGGGCCAGCACTTGCAAAACTATGAACACGCAGAGGCGAAAAAAACCAGGATTGAAGGGTGGCTGGGGAACCTGGATTCGAACCAGGACTAACGGAGTCAGAGTCCTCAATTTTCGTTTCGCTCTGTAGTATGCAGCTTTGGAAATTTCATCATAAAACCAATTCGTTAAGTCGATGATCCGCAGCAACTTTTTGCTGTTGGCGTCCTAAATCGTGTTGCACGCACATACCTTGCAATTCTTGGGTTTTCCTTGAAGGTCCGGCGGCTCCGTGCGACATAGATGCGACATGAAATGGTGGCGTCCGATTTCGTAATAGTCAGATCGGCTCGGCGCACATTGGTATTGCCACTGTCCGGTTTTGGGGCCGACACCAGACAGTCCGGTTCTGGAATTTGCCCAGGGGTGAGCTGCCGTTCAGGGTCCGACCCCATCGCGGTCGTTCCGCATTGTTCGCCCGCCGCCCGAAACCAGCCATTCAAAAAAGCCGTCCGGGTAAAGGACACGGTCTCGAACTGTCGTACTTCAGCAGTTCGGCACCTAGAAACCGGCAGTGATCCATCCCCCGATGATCCAAGCAACCCAGCATCCCGCCCGACGAGAACAGCTCTCCGCGCTGAGTCGGATGAGCGCGCCTACGCAAACCTAGCCACTGCGGGCAAATTGCAGCTCAGTTGCGGTCGCCCGCCATCCCATCAACCCACGCTCACGCCGAACAGCGCGCCGACCGCAGCGGTGACACCCATGGCGAGTGCGCCCCAGAAAGTGACTCGAAGCGAGCCGCGAAGGATGCTGGCTCCGCCTGCATTCGCCCCAAGGCCGCCAAGTATCGCCAGAGCCACGATGGTCGACGCCGCTACGACAATGCTTGTCTGGTCCGCTGGCGTCGCCATCGCCACCAGGACGGGAACGACGGCACCTGCCGCGAAGGTCAACGCTGACACCACCGCTGCCTGAACCGGCCGCGCGGCCACGGTTTCAGAGATGCCAAGCTCGTCGCGGGCATGGGCGGCCAGCGCGTCACCGGCCGTTAGCTGGGCGGCAACCTGGCCCGCGAGATCGCGAGTGAGGCCGCGCTTGATATAGATCTGGGTCAGCTCTTCCAGTTCGGCATCCGGCGTCTCCGCCAGTTCCCGCCGTTCGCGAGCGAGGTCCGCATTCTCGGCATCAGTCTGCGAACTCACCGACACGTATTCACCGGCTGCCATGGACATTGCGCCCGCAACGAGGCCGGCGAAGCCCGCAATCAGGATTTCCGCCGAACCTGACCCCGCTGCCGCTACGCCCACTACAAGGCTCGACGTGGAAACGAGGCCGTCATTGGCCCCTAGCACAGCGGCGCGCAGCCACCCGATGCGATGGACCATGTGAACTTCGGAATGCGAGAGGCGGCTCATGTCTAAATTCCCTTCTGGGCTATAACCGCCCCATGCCCCGTATAAATCGGCTGAGGCTCTGCGGATCGGATTCGAAGCGCGCGTAGCGCGTTGAGGATGACTGCGACGTCGATGACTTCCTGAATCAATGCGCCCTGCACAGGCGTAAGGTAGCCGAGGGCGGCAGCGACCATGCCCATCACGGAAAGTCCTATGCCCGCCACCACGCTTTCGAGAGCGATTCGCCGGGCTCCGCGAGCAACCTCGACGCCAGGTCCGAGCCTGTCCACTCTATCTACCAGCAGGACGACATCAGCGGCCTCCGCGGAAGCTGCTGCCCTCGCGCCCCCATGGCCACGCCGATGTCGGCAGCGGCGAGGGCGGGAGCGTCATTCACCCCGTCGCCGACCATCATCACCGGCCCGCGCTTGCGCTCCGAAAGGACGAGAAGAACCTTCTGATCGGGCGTGAGTCCGGCGCGTATGCCGTCAAGCCCGAGGCCGGCTGTCACCCGCTCCGCAACCTCCTGGCGGTCTCCGGTAGCAAGGATAATGCGCTTGACCCCCTGCCGGCGCAGTCCCGACAGCATGTCATGCGTGCCATCGCGCAGTGGATCGGCCATGACCATGTGGCCCGCAAGCTTCCCGTCGATCCCGACCGCCACCAGCACTGAGCCAGCTGACAGCGCCGGATGGTCGGCGGCCCTGGCATCGACCCGTCCCACCACGAAGCCATGTCCGCCAACGATCACTCTGCGGCCCTCGACGATACCGGTCAGCCCTTCACCAGGCGTCTCCCTGACCTCCTGGGGGATGGGCAGCGTCAATCCGCGCTCGCGGGCGCAGTCAACAATTGCCTGCGCCACGGGATGTTTTGTAGCTTGGGCGAGAGCGGCAGCAAGCCCCAACAGCTCATCCGCCTCGATACCGTCATGAGTGTCGATCGAAACGATCTGCGGTCGGCCGTCGGTCAGCGTGCCCGTCTTGTCGAGGATAAGCGTGCGCGCGCGGGCCATGGCCTCAAGCGGCCCGGCGCCCTTGATGAGCACCCCGTAGTGGGCGGCGCGTGAGAGGCCCGCCACCAGCGCCACGGGCACCGCCAGGATCAGCGGACATGGCGTCGCGACTACGAGGACAGCAACTGCCCGGATCGGGTCGTTCGTGAACCACCAGGCGGCGAATGCGATCGCGACGGTGACGACAAGGAAACCCAGCGACCAGCGATCCGCAAGGCGAGACATTGGGGCCTTGGAAGATTGAGCCTGTTCGACCAGGCGCATGATTCCCGCATAGGTGCTGTCGCGCGCCTCGCGCGTGGCAATGAGATCGAAGGCTTCCCCCGCGTTGGTCGAGCCGCTCATAGCCTCCGCGCCAGCGGCGAGCTTGACCGGCAGGGATTCACCGGTCAGCGCGGAGGTGTCGAGGAATGCGGCCGGAGCCGCGATGGTGCCGTCCACAGGAACAATGTCGCCCTGCCGGATCAGCAGCCGGTCTCCGGGTGCGATCTCGTCGAGAGGCACGTCCTCGAGTCGCCCGTCCCGGTGTCGGGTCGCAGTGCGCGGCACGCGCGAAAGGAGATCGCGCATTTCCCTGCGCGCGCGGCCTTCGGCAAAGCTTTCGAGGAATGTGCCGCCCGAGTACATGACGGCAACGACCGCGGCGGCCAGCGTCTCGCCGAACAGGAGGGCCGCCGTCATCGAGAGCGCCGCGACGATATCCAGCCCGACCTCGCCGCGCGCGAGGCTGCGCAGGATCTCGATCAACAGCGCTGCGAGGACAGGGACGACACCGATCATCCATGTGATCGAAGCTAGGTCGGTCCTATCCATCATGTAGGCCAGGACGAGACCTGCCAGAAGGCCGGCCGCGGCTACCACCAGAAGCGCTGTCTTCATCCTGTCGCCTGCAGAATGCTCCATCCCAAAGTCGCTCCTAGGCGGCGTGCTCGAATGAATTGCCTACGCCCGTCCACGAACCGTATCGCGTTCGTCGCGCAGCAGGAACAAGGCTTCGAGGCCGACGGTTCGCGCCAAGCTACTTCCGTCGTCGGGTCCGAGAACCATGAGCGCGGTGGCCCAGGCGTCTGCCAGTGCGCATGAAGGCGCGATCACGGTAACTGATGCAGGTGGCTCGAGCAGCGGCGCACCGCGCTTCGGGTCCATCGTGTGCGAGAGCCGCCGTCCCCGAACGCTGATAAAGTGGCGATAGTCGCCGGAAGTGGCTACCGCGCAGTCGGTCAACGCGAGCACCGAGTGGGGCGCGCGTCGATCCGGATCAGGCTTCTCCACTGCGACCGTCCATGGTTTCCCGTCCGGTCGATGGCCCATCGCACGCATCTCCCCGTCGATCCCCACCAGACCGTCCCGCACGCCGAGTGCCAACAGCTTTTCGGCAAGGCGATCAACGCCGAACCCCTTCGCGATAGCATTGAGATCAAGCGCGATCGCGGTTCGCTTCGCCACTGTCCCCTGGCCGAACTCGAGCGCTTCCGCTGCCGACACGCGGCGCGCCGACATCGCTGCGCGGATTGAATCCTGGGAAGCGCTGCCCGGCCCGAACCCCCAGGCCGACACGGCGTCGCCCACGCCCATGTCGAATGCGCCGCCGGATGCCTTGCCAATGGCCACGCCGAGTCGCAGGACCTGTTCAAGCATCGCGGGTATCGGCACTGCCTCACCGACCGGGGCGCGGTTCAGCCGCATCAGAGCGCTGTCGGTCTTCCAGATCGACATCTGCGCATCGACTTCATCGACGGCAGCCTGCAAGCCGGAGCGGATTTGGGCTACATCGAACCTGGGCTTCGCCCAGAACAGCGCCGACCAGCGCGTGCCCATGGTCGGGCCGCTTAGCGCGTGTCGCACCAGATCAGTAGACATCTTCGACATAGCGTCCCTCCGCCTTGAGCCGCGCCGGCGAGAGGCCCATGGGCTCCAGGATCGCCGCAAGAGTTTCTGCCACGCCCGAAGCCATCTCGCGCCCACCGCAGACCATGACGTGCGCTCCAGCTCCGATTGCCGCCGCCAGGGCCGCGCTTTCCCGCGCAATGACCTGCTGCACGTAGCGCGGATGCTCTCCCCGCGAGCAGGCAGTTGCCAGGCTCGCCAGTCGACCTTCGGAAGCCCAGTGAGCCAGTTCTGCCCCATAGAGGAAGTCGCTATCGCGATGCCGCATCCCGAAGAACAGGTGCATGGGCCGCAACCGATCGTTGGCGCGGACGAGGCCCGCAAGCGGCCCGATCCCGGTGCCGGCTCCGATCAGGATCAGCGGCTTGCGACCGCGCGGCGGATGGAAAGTCGGATTGCGCCGCAGGAAGGCTTCGACAGGCTGTCCCGGCTGAAGCCCGGTCAGCATCCCGGAGCAAACGCCGCCGGCATGTTTGCGGACCACAATTTCGACGAACCCGTCGCGACTGCCGGATGCCAGAGAATAGAACCGCGGCACCGTGGAGCCTTGCGGGAGAATGCCGATGAGATCCCCCGCCTCGAAACGGGCGAAGCCGCGGCCCATTAGGCGTTGCAGAAATCCGAGGCGCGGCAGGGCGAAGCGCAGGATCGCCGTCGAAGCCTGCACCTCCTGCCCGTAGTCGCGGCGCGAGACCAGCGTCAATCCGGTAGTCCGGGGCGCGACGGGCTGATGGTCCAGCTCCAGGGGGATGCCTAGAGCCTGCCCAAGTGTGCGGCCCCACCGCGCGAACTCCTGCGGCGACTGACGATCGATGGTGTCGAAGGGCAGAAGGGTATTCCATCCCTTTGTGCGTGCGGCGGTATCGACTGCCTCGGCGTAGGCGCAGAAGCGCGGGAAGTTCCGGTCGCCGAAGCCGAGCACTGCCACCGGTGCCGAGGGTGCCGCCCGAAGTGCGCTCAGACGGTCGAGAAAGCCCTTGGCGGAAGCCGGCGCGTCACCGTCCCCATAGGTGGCAGCGAGCACGATGTAGTGTGTCGCAGCCCGGGTTCGTCCGGGCGCAAAGGCTGACATCGGCGCGACATGAACGCGCCTGCCGGCCTTGGTCAGCGCCGCCTGAAGCGTGGCCGCAAAGCCCCAGGTGCTGCCGCCCTCGCTGCCGACGAGCACGACGACATCCGCACCCGAAGGCGAGGCGTTGCCCTTGATCGAAGGCCGGCCGCGCCGCGCGGCAGCCCAGACGACAAGGCCCGTGATGCCCATCGCTGGCACCGCGAGCGCCATCACGCCCAGCAGCAGCCCCAGCAGAGACGCGCCGCGACCCGTGTGAAGCATGTAGACGGTTTCCGTAGCGCGCTCCCATGCGGTCAGGTCGACCCAGCCGAGCGTCTGCCCGGTGCCCTGGTCGATGGCACCCGTTCCGCTGTCGGTTTTGAGCGTGAAGACGTCGGTTGCATCGTCGGGGTACGGGAAGGTGAGTTCGCGCAGGTCATCGATCGGCGTAGCCGCGAGCAGCGGCATTGCGGAGAGCGCGGCGCCCTTCTTCCCGCTCGCCGCGGACTGATCCAGCGCTGCTGGCCCGTCAGGAAGAAGGCTGAAGGTGGAGGCTGTCATCCAGAGCGCGGTCGCCGAAGAAAGGAGCAGGCCCAGAACCGCGGCACGCGCGAGCTCGACATGGATGCGCCCGGCAAGCGGGCCGCGCAGCGGCGCGAACCAGCGCCGCCAGCCGCCGGTGCGCCGCGCCACCAGCAGGATTCCCGAGATGGACAGCAGGAGCATGGAAGCAGCGCCGGCCGCCGAAACCAGCCGTCCCGTGTCGTCCAGGAAGAGCGAGCGGTGCAAATTGGTCATCCAGCGCTCGATCTGATTGGGATCGGCCGACCCGATCGCCTGCCCCGTTGCCGGGTCGATCACCGCCGAGCCCGGCGTGCCATTGTCGAACCAGAAGGCGGTGATACGGCCGGACGGCGAGCGTCTGATCTGCTCGACGCCGGGGATCGCCGACTGAATCCTTGAAGCGACCTCCGCTATGCTCGCTGTAGGATCGGTCCGCGGCGAAGACAGACGCTCCGCCGCGGGGAAGATCGAGAGCGCCGCGCCGCTGACTGCAAGCAGCGCCAGCAAAGCAAGGCCGACGACGCCGGGCCAACGGTGGAGCAGCCGGGTCATGACAGACTCACATCGCGTAGGTGAGGCTGGCGACATAACGGCGGCCCTGGACTGCCTGTCCAGCATTCGTCGACGTCAACGGCACGGATACGTCGTTGGGACTGTCGCGCATATCCTCCACGGCAGCATCGACATGCAGTGTGTAACCCGCGTCAAAGAGCGCATCGGCGAGGTCGAGCGTAATCTCCAGGGTGCGCCCGGCCCCGACGCTGGCCCCAGTGATTCCATTGATCTCCGACGCGTTGCCGCCAGTGGCGCGGTACCAGTCGGCCAGGTGCTCGTAATACTTCGCCTTGCCGCCCGCCATCCACAAGGTGCCGGCATAGGCGCCCTGGGCGTCGGTTACGTAGATGGCGAGGTAGGCGCCGTCGCCGCCGTAGCTCTTCAGCGTCGTCGTCAGGGTCACCGGACGAGCCAGTGCCACGCCGGGAAGGGTGAGCGCGGTCGTCAGTGCCAGTGCAGCCAGGATCTTCTTCATGGTGATTCTCCGGAGTGCGTTACGATCCCTCGGTCAGTTCACCTTGACCTTGGGGGCGGCGCCGCTCCCGAACAGGCCATTTGCCGGAGGTGCGACGGTGCCCTCAGGCGCGGGGTTCGCCGCTGCGTTCCGGCCGTTTCCGTCGTCGTATTCATCGTCATCTTCATCGTCATCGTCGCCATAGCGGTGGTCATCGTCGTCGCTGCGCGCTTTGCGTCCGTGATCCAGATCAAGGCGGTCCTCGCTGGCGAGCTTGAGAATGCCGTCATCATCGGTCCTCGCCGACGCATGCTCGGCGCGGTGCATGCCGCTCCAGGCGGGAACGCCGGCGCCGATCGCCAGGGCTGTTGATGCAACGAGGATTGCGACGGTCTTCTTCATGGCAGGTCTCCTTTTCTCCTGGCCTCTTCTGGGACCTCCATCTGATCGCTCGCTGACGCATCCGGACTTTCTGCTTCAGCTTCCCGTCAGCAAGCGGCCAGAAAGCAGAAGGCCCCGCCGGGGTGGCAGGGCCTGGTCAATCCGGTTTCGGCCTAATGAAGCCGCGCTACCTGTCTTCTCGTCGCTATTCGGGGTGGGTTCCGTCGTTACGGTCGTCATCGTCCGCTTCTATCTTCATTACCTCAAGCGTCGCGGGATTGACCGTCGCTTCCATCTGCCGGCCCTCGGCGTCGGTTCCGATGATCTCGTAGCAGCCGTCGTCGATCTTGATCCGGCGCACGGTCCAGCCAAGCTCAGCCGCCATCGTGGCCACCGCCTCACGCGGCTTCCAGTCGGCCATCGGAACGAAGCAGTCGTCATCGGCCCGCGCGCTGCCAATCGGCAGGGCCGCGAGCGACGCGAGAATTGTCAGGGCGAGGCGCATGGCGCATGACTCCGGCCGGGGTGACTTTCGTCATATTGAAAGATCAATCTGACGCTTTCCTGAAGCGCGGCCTCATGCTGCTTCAGCAAGTCGTCAGGATCAGCGATGATGATACAGTTCGATTTTCAATGAAGGCATGAGATGCGCACGCTGCTGGTCGAGGACGATGCTGTGCTGGGTGCGGCAGTGCGCGACCAGCTTTCCAGTGACGGGCATTCGGTCGACTGGGTGACGCGCCTCGACGCCGCTCGCGACGCGATGGCCGGCGCGGCGCACGATCTCGTCCTTCTCGACCTCATGCTGCCGGACGGTCGCGGCATCGTCTTCCTGAAATCGTTGCGTGTCGCGGGCAACGTTACCCCCGTCATCATCCTGACGGCCCTCGACCAAGTCTCCGATCGGATCGAAGGGCTGAAGGCCGGAGCCGACGACTACCTCGTCAAGCCATTTGATCTGGACGAGCTTTCCGCGCGGATCGGTTCGGTCGCGCGACGCTATTCTGGCAATCCCAACCCGATCATCCGCATCGGTCCGCTGGAAATCGACATCGCACGCCGCAGCGTCCGGCGCGAAGGAAAGGCAGTGCAGCTGACGGCGCGCGAATGGGCCTTGCTGGACGCATTCCTTACCCGCCCCGGTCAGTTGCTGTCGAAATCCCAGCTGGAGGAGAAGCTCTACGATTTCGATTCCGAGATCGAGAGCAACACGATCGAGGTTCATGTGAGCCGCTTGCGCAAGAAACTTGGACCGGATCTCATCGAGACCGTGCGCGGACTCGGTTATCGGCTGGCAAAGGCATGAGGCTGCCGCGCAGCTTGCAGGGAAGGCTCCTGCTCACGCTGGGCACCGTCATGCTTGCGATATGGGTCGGCGCCGCATGGGTGACCGCCCTGCTGCTTCGCCACGAAATCGAAGAGGTCTTCGATTCGTCGCTTCAGGAGACGGCGCAACGCCTGCTGCCGCTGGCGGTGCTCGACATCGTCAGTCGAGAGGACGGCGACGCGGCCAGCCAGAGGCTGGCAGCAATCCGCAACCACGAGGAGCTTTTCACCTATGTGGTGCGGAACGAAAGCGGCAAGGTCCTGCTGCAATCCCATGCGGCAGATCTTACCGCCTTCCCGCCCTATGACGGTACGGGTTTCCGGTACACCGCGCGGCACCGCCTCTACAGCGAGGAGGCATTGCAGGGCACCATCATCATCACCGTCGCGCAGCCGCTGTTCAACCAGGCTTCCGTCATTCGCGAGATGCAGATGGTTCTGGGGCTCCCGGTGCTCCTCGTCATACCGGCTGCCATCGGCGCGATCATCCTTGCGGTGCGACAGGGCACGCTGCCACTGCGCAGGTTTCGCGAACAGCTTGAGACGCGCAACGAGATGGACCTCGCCGCTGTATCCGCCGAAGGCCTTCCCTACGAAGTCGAGCCGCTGGCCGATACCATGAATGCCTTGCTCGCAAGGCTACGCTCAGCGTTCGATGCCGAACGGAGCCTTGCGGCCAACACCGCGCACGAGCTACGCAACCCGCTCGCCGGCGCCATCGCCCAGGCGCAGCGCATCCGCAAAGAAACTGCCGAGGCCCACACTGCGCAGCGCGCCTCTGACATCGAGGCTGCGCTCAAGCGCCTAACCGCGCGCTCCGAACGGCTGATGCAGCTGGCCCGGGCGGAAGGTGGGCGGCTGACGCTGGACGCCGACAGTGACCTGCGCGATGCGGTGTCCGTAGTCGTGCACGACATGAACCGCACCGGACAGCAGGAACGCATCGTTCTGTCACTTCCGGACACGCCGGTCCTGTCGCCGATTGACCCCGATACGGTTGGAATCCTGTGCCGCAACCTCATCGATAACGCACTCCAGCATGGCGGCAAGGATTCCCCGATCGAGGTTTCGCTATCACCGCGTGCAGAGCTCTCGGTCGCGAACGATGGGCCCCTCGTACCCCCGGAAAGGCTGGAATTGCTCACTAGGCGTTTCGAGCGAAACGGAAGTATCGGCCGGGGAAGCGGGATAGGACTGTCGATCGTGACCACGATTGCGGAACGAATTGGCTCAAGGCTCGAACTTTCCTCACCGCGCCCCGGCCGAAACGATGGCTTCGAGGCACGTATAGACTTGAGTACGCCCCCTGGTTGAGCCCCCTTCACTCCTAAACGGCATCCTCCAGCTCAACGCCTGCGAAGCTCATTAGCGAGTAGGCCAGAGGGTAACGGGCCATTCTATGTCCATACGCATCGCCTCAGCTAGGAGCAGTGCGAGGTGTAATGCCCACGGCAGCTTCGGAGAAGCGCTGACTCTTCGAGATATATGTCCGCTTTTGGCAGATGAACTAAATCGTAGGAATGACCAATATGGGGGCGCAAAGCGGTCGTTGGGGCGGGTGACATTAGTGGGCCGAAGTTCATCTCAGTGTGAAATTGGTAGTTTGCACTTCCAATTAGGACGGTATCGGTCGGTCAGCCTCAGTTGGAGGTGCAACGGAATATCTAAATTCCGTTTTGAAGGAAATGCGCGCTTAAAGTGACAAATCGTTTGTCGACCTTGAGCAGGTACTCATAGAAAGATTGTCATCCATGTTGAATCCGGTGTCCCGAGCTCCTCGGGGAAACGAAAACAAATTGCCTTCATGAAAGAACTGTGTTTCTTTGTCAATTGCGGGAGGGCAAACCTGCGCCGAATATGGACTGTCACTAGTTCCTGCTTGAGTAAGTGTGGGAGCGTGGGTTGTTGTTGTTGTCTTGTTCGCCGAAGCATTGTCATTGTCGCGTCGACTATCACGCTATATTCGCGTTTTGCCTTCTTTTCCTCGTCGGATGTGCTACTTCGCCCGTCGAAGAAGCGAGGGTTTTCGCGGAAGCTTCCAAGGCCGTTGCCGAGGCAAGCGCACTCATGTTCGATAGCTTGGCAGTTGCTGAGCGAAAACGTCACGAAGCGATCTTCGAGGCCAATCCTAGTAACAAGTACACTTTCGTAACAGCAGACGCTGCCTTTTTCTCGACAATCGGCGAGCCTCCGAACACTGAGGCATTGCGGCGTTCGCTCGCGGTGGTGACCTCATATGCGGACCTGTTGGTCTCGCTAATGGAAGCCAAGAATGTTGCTTCCACGAAAAGCCAGCTTGTAACCGTTGGCAACAATCTAGCGCAGATAGGGGGCTTTGCGGCAGGCGCGACCGCCGTCGCAGCACTCGATCCGCTGATTGAACATGCTTTGCGTGCGGCCAGTCTTGCGGAAGCGCGTCGGCTTACGCTCGAAGGTGCGCCGGCAATCGATGGCCTTATCGATGCTTTGAAAGATGCCGCTCCAGAAATCTTCAACGCTTTGATTTTCCTCACGCGAAGAAACCCTCTGCCCGCATATGAGCAACTCGCCCAGGTGGCGGCAGCCAGAACCGTGGTGTCGAACTTCATTGTGTTGCTGGACCGTCTGCAGACTACGTTTGACTTGCTGCAGGCTGCCTATTCGCGACCGGGCGGAAGGTACGTGTTGAGCGAACTTGCAACAGAAACAGGCCGACTTCGCGCAGACGTTGAAGCGGTCCGCAAGGCATTCGTCGCCTTGCAGTAGGGCAGTCTGGAAAGAGGGGGAGCACAATGAGTTCGGCAGCGGAAGCTCGCCATGCAGTCAACGGCGCTATGATTGCGATCGAATTGCGGCTTGCAGCAAAGCCTCCCGCTGACGAAGAAGCCAAACTCCGGCAGGCTTACTCGCAATTGTGGATCCAGCTTGGCCAAATCGACGAAACGATACTGATCGACAAGGCGGCGAACGTCGCTGCGGCCTCACGGCGGCTTGAACAAGTCATTGCTTCGGCGGCAACAATGCCGCTGGCTGTCTATTTTGGCGCTCTTAGCAGTGCCTTGGCCAACATCGGTATCGGTGGTGGCGCATGGTTCACGCCGGCGCCCGTCCCTAACCCAACTCCGCCTCCACCCTCACCGCTACCTCCAGCCGGCGGGACCTTTGCTCCGCCACCGTCGTCGGGTGGTGGCGTTGCTTTTCAACCGCCACCCCCACCGCCGCCGCCATCGCCACCTCCGCAGTGGGCCGGCGGCGCTGCTCTTCCACCCCAATTGCCGCCGGCCGGTCTAGGCTCGGGCTTCGTCGCGGAACTCGTGCGCATATGCAATCAGGAATGGGAATATTTCGGTCGGCAGCAATATGACGAGGCCGGCAATGCTGTCTCGACCGGCCGCAAGGAGCAGGAGGTTCCCTATTCGACCCGCGTTGGACAATACTGGAACTATGGAACGAACACCCCCGGAATAGATGGAACTCAGACCGGTTGGCCTTGGTCCGCTGCCTTTGTTTCATGGGCGGCCAAAAGCGCCGGTGCAGGGTCCCGCTTTCGATATTCCACGCAGCACTCGGTGTACGTCTTTCAGGCCATCCGCGATCGAGTCGCCGGTAGGGCCGAGGCCGGGTACTGGTGTGAACGCCTCAACGAGTATCGGCCGGCAGTGGGTGACATCCTGTGTTGGGGCCGGGAGGCGGGAGTCGACTATGACTCGCAGAAGGATGGTTGGTACAAAGGACATTGCGACGTCGTCGTGGAAGTCGCAACGGACTACGTCTGGATAATTGGCGGAAATGTCGGCAACTCTGTTACAAAGCGCCCAGTGAGAAAAAATGCCGCCGGCTATTTATCCCCGGTAGTGATCAATGGCGAAAACCTGTTCGGTATCATGCGTTGCCGCATTGATCAGCCAATGCCGGTTAGCGTCCAACCCCTTTCCCCGACCGTACCGGCGCCACCAATTGAACAACCTCCGCCGGCCGGGCCGACGCTGGGTACGCAGCCCGTGGCTTGGGGCCTGAAAATGGGTGCAGAACTCAAATTCAGGGTAATCCAGCTCGCAGTTACCCTGGGATGCGATCCGAGCCACATCAGCGCGTGCATGGCGTTCGAGACGGGAGAAACGTTCGATCCTGCAATACAGAACAAGCATAGCAACGCCACCGGCCTCATTCAATTCATGCCGCAGACCGCATCTTCGCTCGGCACGTCAATCGCTAGTTTGAAGGCAATGACGGCTGTCCAACAGATGGACTACGTCGAGAAGTATTTTTCCCCCTACAAGGGACGATTACATAGTCTCTCCGATGTCTACATGGCGATCCTGTGGCCGAAGGCAATCGGCTTCGCGGATGCCACGGCCTTATTTGTCAAAGGGACAAAGTATTATGACCAGAACGCTCCTCTCGACGTGAATTCAGACGGAGTTGTGACGAAGGGTGAGGCTGCATCCAAGGTCCAGAAAAGGCTCGATAAAGGGCTTGGATTGGGATTGATCGGATAGGATGGTTCAATGACGCTTCGAGCTCCAGTAGCCGTGTCAGGCGCAATATCTTTGCTGCTTTTTGCAGCCGCAGATGCCGCTTCGGAGCCATGCCGGCCCAATCGTATATACGGATCCCCTGCGGACAAGCTCACAATCACTGAGTTTGTCGTTACCAGGCGTCCGACCGATTGCCCTAATAGCGACCAGGATTTGGGAGCGTCGTTCAGAGTGTCCAGGAGCGAACGAGCACACCTCTTCTTCAGATTCGAAGGAGGACTTCCCTATCTCCAAAGTCCCTCCGCAGCTGGCCAGTTTTCAGCAACCCTAATTAGAAAGGGTGATGGCCAGACACTCAACGACGCTCTCGATATCGACAACAAAGATTTGAGCATATCTGCTGTTAGACGAGAAGCAGAAGGCAACACACCGCAAAATTTCGATTGGCGCTTTTACGTCGACTTCAAGCTAATCATTGTCCCCGGCGATTACCGCCTAGTGCTCTTTCAGGGAAACCGCGCTATCTGCCGGCTCGATTCCAGCGAATGCGAAATCCGTCTTGAGGTGTTGGAATGAGTACCTATGTCGACATGGATGGGCAGCCCCCTTGGGATGGAGTTGAGCGAAGACTGGAAATTCCGGCGGAAGGTCGCGCTGTCCTGCTTAGAGCTGCCGGCGATCTCAGGATCCTGATTTCCTACATATCGCGACGCGAACCAACCAAGGTTCAAGAGATCAAGCAGCAACTGGATACAACGGTTGCCGACAAAGTCATTGCGAATGACTACACGGCGGTCGATGAAGCTGCGCTGTGGGAGCAGTTGGCGAAGCTCTCTGCGGCTGCAGCGCCGGCGTCGGCGGAATCCATCAGGGAGAGCAAGTACTACAAGATCGTATTCGGCAAAGGGTCGGACCATGTGGAATCTAAAATTTTAAAGTGGGTCCGATTTAGCGCTGTTGGACTATTCTTTACTGCATTTATTCTTGGTGCCTATGTACAGATAACAAATGATGCGCTTTCCAGTCTAACTGCAGCTCGGGCGGAGCGCGATAAAATTATCCGCAATGACTTTGCCGGAACGCGGATATTGGGACCAGGCAACAAAAGTGATGGTAAGGAGGTTAGCCAGAAAGACGCCCCCGTGGTCGTTCCCGGC
Source organism: Rhizobiaceae bacterium (assembly GCA_019635775.1). Classification (GTDB taxonomy): domain Bacteria; phylum Pseudomonadota; class Alphaproteobacteria; order Rhizobiales; family Rhizobiaceae; genus Mesorhizobium_K. Next base: position 459,598 of record JAHBYU010000002.1, read on the forward strand.
GTGACCGCACTTCTGGAGAACGGTAGTCAGACGCCAAGTGTCCCCGCAAAAGACCCGGACAGCGGCGGCGCAGCTGTCGTTGCCGAGGCGGCTGCTCAAAGCACTTCAGCAGCCACTGCGGAAGCCGCTGCTATCGAATCGGGGGCGAAGCCGAACGAAAACGTCGGTCAGGATGACAAGAATCAGGACGTTGATAAGTCCTCAACCAACGAAGACATCAATGCCCCCGACGCTCGAAGGCGGCGACCGCCGACGGACGCATCTGCGACTTCGGCCAGTGACGCTCTCCAATTAGCCAAGCTTGCGGCCCTCCTCGACCTTCAACAAGAGATAAAAGCGAGCTACACGCTTCTGGGGCCGGCTTTTTGGCTAACGGGCACTTCCGCAACGACGCAAGAGAAAATCTATATTGGCAATGAGGAGTATGTAGTATACAATTCCACGGTAATTTCTATACAGAAAAGTATGAATAAGTTCATTGTAGACTACTTTATTCCAATGATTGCATCTTTTCTTGGAGTTGCTGTTTACATTATAAGAGAAACCACAATAAGATTGGAGAGCGTCTCGCTTTCGCCGATGGCGGAGACCGCTTATTGGCCGCGTATAATACTTGGGCTGATCGCTGGCCTTTCCATCGGCTGGCTGACCCCATCCTTCGAACAGATCGCTCAGCTAACAACTCCGGACAAGACGTTTATTTTGACAACCGGGGTGGCGACAACGGTGAACACACTGACAAAGACAGCGCTGGCCTTCGTGGTGGGGTACTCAATCGAGGTATTGTTCAACATCCTAGACGCGATCAAAGCGGCACTCGGCGTCCGCGAAGAGGCCAACCGCCAATAGCTGTCTGAGAATTAAAGGCGGTAGCTTGCCAGCCATCGCATACCGGTAGCCGACCGTAAAAGCGGCGGTGGCCGCGGATGGACGAGCACATCGTCGGTCCTTCCGCGTCCAACTCGGCTTTGATGTAGCCTGCTTCCATTTCGAGGTGTGTGGTGATCAGTAGGAAATTGCGACGCACTTTCTTATCGGGCATGTCACGTCGAATGTTCTGCAGCAGGCTTGCCTCGATTTCGCTTCGATGCAAAGGCTTCCTCAGTGTGAAATCGGTCTTTCACACTATAACGGACACTTGGTTCCCGGGACTGCTTCGCGTTGAATGCGGGCCAATATCTGAGTTTCTCCCTGTTTATGAAGGTACGTCGTTTTCGAGTCGATCTCTCTAACGTCCGTTGTGCGCCGACGCGCTCGCCTTGGAAGGGAATCTTTGAGAAAGGGCGGCGCCGGTAATGCCGCTAAGGGAGGCGTGTGGCACTCTTGCGCCAATCCAAAACTGTCGACGGCATTCCTCTCTTGCTTCGCCCTCGCTACGTTTCACTGAACGGCAGGTCACCTGCTGATTGTAATGGTACCTCCATTGTGGCTCCATTGTAGTCAGCGCGGCAGAGCAGGTTGCATCTCATGCTGTTCAGTGGTCGGAGATCGTGGGGGAGGGCGCGGAACGATGCCGGTAGATAGATCGCATTTTCGACGTGCGTTGGAAGAGGCTTCGACTTTAGGAAGAGAGCGATTCCGGGAATATGTTTCCCGCACCGTAGGAACATCCTATCGCCCATCTACCAAACACTTTGTGCAGTGGTGCGGGAAAACCTTCGATTCCAAGCCTCTCGTACGATGGGCATACCACCTTGCAGGTGAAGAGCCGAACTACCAACCAGGTTACTATTCAAACGCCCTCGGGCACGTGAATATTTTGATCAACAATGGGATCAAGGTTTCTGGCATGCCAGACCCCGACGATCCGTTGGCTTAAGTTGGCACCCGACCTTACGAATCGAGACAATTGCCAAGCCGTGGAAACAGGCCTCTGCGGTAAACATGGAGGTCTGCGTCGCATCGGATATCGGTGCAAGGTCAATCACACTTACAACTGATGTCTTGATGTGGGTGAGGTCCGACCCCACGATCGCGATGGCCCTGCCGGGGGTCGTGGAGCCTCCAATCAGAGGGGCGATCATATCCGCCAACGTCTAGTCCAATAATCTTCCTGATTTCACATCAAGAGCCTTGGCCAACTTCTCCACGACCGTGATCGTTGGGTTACGCGCCCCACGTTCAAGGTCCGAGACATAGGTCCTGTGGAGTTTCGCGTCGAACGCGAACGCCTCCTGCGACAGGCCCTTTTCCTGTCTCAGTTGACGTAGATTCCGACCAAGGCGCTTTCGAATGTCCACACATGAACGGTCGATGTCTGTCGTCGATCGGTCTACAGACGATCAGTGACAATTGGCTTGACTAAACGTCACCAATCGTCGACAAATTCTATGGGCGTGGAGATGCGGCAGATTGGACCCAGTCGATCGTGAAGGTCCTGGAAACACTCTGAAACGCGTTACGTGTGGACCATTGGGATCTCGACATCGGTACCCACCGACCGAGTGACCTAACATCGTCTGCGCTCCGTTCATCAAAAACAGACCTACCGAATTGCCCACACGTTCCAACTGTTGGAACGGCTTGATCGGTGGGGTGACACAACGGGGTGAGAACGATGTTTGATGCCTACATAAACGCACTACGCCGCAGCTTTGACTTCCACGGTCGGACAGCTCTCGGCGATTATTGGTCTTTCCAATTGTTTGTCGCGATTTTTGGTATGTCGGTCTTGTTGTTTGACTGGAGAATTAGCGGCGAATGGAACACCACCGGAATCCTCTTCACCCTCTTTCTGGTCGCCCACATCCCCGCCGGTTTGTCATCGGGGGCAAGGCGCCTGCACGACGTCAATAAGAGTGGTTGGATGCAGTTGATATACATAGTTCCCGGCGGCGTTCTGTATATGTTGTTCTTGCTGTTTCAACCGTCGGAAGAGGGAGCAAACAGGTTTGGGCCGCCAATCGATTATGATGGCAGCGCAACGGAAAGGGAGCTGATCGCAGCTCTGGATCGTTCGGACGATGTGATGTTTGCTGGCATTGAGAAACTGGAGCAACTGGCGAGGTTGCGATCAGAAGGGGTTGTCGATGAAGCGCAATACCTCCAGATGAGAAGCAAAATATTGGAGATCATAGGTCGCTGACGTTGCGGAGATCAGGCTGCTTGTGCGGCCTGATCTCTTTCGCCTTCGTTGGCAGACAAGCGGCGGGCATCTCCGGATGCGGCGATCAGTATTCGTCGGCGCGCATGATGGTCATCACGCGCGATGTCACCGACCGGTCAGAAGGATCGGAAGAGTGAAAACGTCGGGTCAGATCGTAATAGTCGATCTTCCAGATGATCTTGATTCCGACAACAGCCATGACGGCGCAATCATGCTCTCCGTAGGGATCGTTCTCCGGGCTGAAGCGGTCGAACGCGGTGACCGCAGCAATGATGTCGCGGACTGCCGATGGGCCAAGTGCGCTGATCCCGGCGGTGATGACAATCGTTCCCCCGAGCCGACGAATTCTCAGGTCATCGTTCAACTGTCGGATCTTGGCGACGGTCTCGAGCGACGGCGCGATGTCGATGGCTTCGCCAAAGGTACGGCTTGGATTTTCGTGTGACATGTCTTCCCCTTTCTTTGGACGCAAAAGGTCCTTCTGGCCGGCCCCATGCCGGTCAGTTGTGAAGTCGAGTTTTTGGATTGGGCTAGGAGCTAGCCTTCGTCTGGCACAGGCGGTTCTGCTGAGAAATTACCAGTCGCAAATGCGCCGGCGCGCCACCAGCCCTGTTGGCAGGCTTTCCAGATGACGTAGTCTACGGTAGCGATGCGATCGCCGCTCGCGGAAGAGAGACGTTCACACATAGCCTGAACATCTTCGCCGCAATCCGCCGCGACCCTTTCGAGCCACACGTCGGGCTTGGCCACATCGAGTCCTAGATTCTTGGCCAGGTGGAACTTTGTGATTCCCCCAATGTGGGGGAGGGTTTCGCAGTACGCGACCACACTGTCTCGACCTTCGCCCCAGGCATGCCCAAAGCCTTCAAAGTACGCTTCACGCTCTCTCATCACCTGGTCGATAGACTTCTTCTTGCCGGGATGGCCGAAGGTGTCGGCGACCTCTCCCGTCTCAACAAGTGACGGCCTCATCCGTTCCCAGATGTCCTTTGCAACACGCCACCGCATGCCGCTGTTCAGGATGACGTAGGATACCCGCAAGGCGAAGTCTGTCGCATCGAGGGGAGGGATCTTCGACCCTGACTTGCCGAACGCCTCCGGGTCGATTTCGCGTACCCTTTCTCGGTAGTGGACGTATTCCTCCAACGTCATGGCATCTGCTTTCGATTGGGTGCGGTTTCCGTCCGCTCTGGACCTATAGCCTGGCGCAGCAATTGTTTGGCTGATCCTCGGGGTAGGTTCAGCCAGCCTCCCTGCGGAGGAGGAAAATCTCGCCTGGATCGATCTGGTGCGGCGCGCGCGTGCAGCGCAACGAGCACCGTGATCTCTTCAAGGTCGTCATCAGGTCGGAGTCGAACAGCCTCATGGATTTTGCCGTTGCACGATGGGCGACCGTCCAATGGTTGTGGTGACCGGAAATCCCGATGATCGCGACCCACCCTTCCTTCAGACGGCTCATCAACGCCTTCCACAAGTAGCCAATCCGTAGGGTCTTTCTGACGCTCCTGAACGGTTCCAGCCTGAGACTGGTATCAAGGACTTCCCGGACGTAGGTTCGGGCGCTCTGGATGAGAGCCAGGACAGTCGGCATCTCAATTCCCCAGGCGACGGTCTCGAAGGCGGTCACCCTCTTTGCCGTCAGCGTTTCTGCGAGTTGGCGAAACAGAGAGCGCGATCCTTCGTAGCCGAGTTCGGGGCAGAGCAGGCGGGTCGCGTTCAGGACCGCGTAGAGCCCGCACAGACTGTCCAAATCTCCTTGCCGGAAGGGTTTCATTTCCGCGATGTCTCGCCCCTGCGATGTTCGAGCCCTTCGATTTCTGTTCCCGCTATTCGGCATGTGATGAATCCTCTCGACATTGCGCCGCCATCGATCGTCAAATTGACGCGATGATGCGCCGCTGGGCGTTGGTGTCACCGTCGATATAGCCCTGGGTCATGGACAGGGATTTGTGGCCGGCGAGGATTTGGACATCGCGCAGGCAACCTCCGGCGCCATAGGCGCGCCGTGCCGCGTTGGTGATGAAGGTCCTTCGGCCGGAGTGCGACGAACATCCGTCGAACTCGAGATAGTGGAACAGCGCGACGAACCAGTTGACAATGCTGTTCGGTCGCATCTTGCCGCCGCGACCTGACATGACCACTGGCCCTTCCGACGACACCTGTCTTTGCAGGCGGATCAGCGCGACTCTCAAGTCTGGGTGCATGGGGATGCGCCGCCCAGATCCTCGTTTCGAGATCCTGTCCTCGATCATCAACGAATTGCCGACCCGTCCCCGTGCGTCGAGGACCATGGACCACTCAACCCCGGCGATTTCACAGGCCCTCAGGCCGGCCTTGGCGGATAGGAGGATGATGACCCGGTCACGGTCCGCAGTCGGCCGCGTGCGAACCGTGGACAACATCCGTTTCAACATGGATTCCGTGATGAATTTCGCCTGACGTCCTGACATGTTTGATCCCTCCGGTTGGGATCAGGGTACAGGAAAGTATTCCTATTGTCAAGCCGGAAGTTGCCCAATTCTTCGCTCGACCGAGAAAGTTCTTTTTGGTCTTTCGGGGGGTGGACCAAGGCTTCTTCTGACCGAAACGCGGTGACGCGACCCAGCATGAATTGACATTGATCGGGATCCGCGTGCAGCTGCCCGCCCTCGGCGGGAATGCGAAAAAGAGAGGATAGGAGGCGCCCAAAGCCTACCCGCTGCTCTTCGCGCCCCGGAGAGGATTACCGGTCCGACTGGAGCCATCGATCGTCCGCTTGCGGGCGTGACCGTATAGGAGGCGGCTCGATGCCGTGGAGACCGATTGCCAACAGTTCGTGGCCGAGAGCGTCTGCTTGTCTATCTCGATCGTTACCATCCTGGCTCGACGTCGCAATCCGTCGTCGGCCGTCACCATCCTCACCCCCAACGCGCGGCGCCTGCAACACGAGCCGCAGGCCGGCTGCGCTTGCTGCCACGACCCCAGGGCAGCGTTAAACGAGATTATGACGGCCGTATTGCCGTCACCGCGAGCCGCGGCGGGTCATCGGCGTCCTACTGTCGGGAGAGATCGTAGAGAGTACCATTTCACCGTCGCCAAGCTGCCGCCAGCCAAACCTCTGAACGCCGATCGGATCGTGGCCTTCTTTAAACGCCAATTGAAAGCGCTTGATACTAAACATGCGACCCACCCTGGAACCCCGGGTAGGTCGCGGACGCCTGTCGCCGATTGTATGCCGCAAGCGGCGCCAGACATGTCCTAGGGTCGTCGCGAACCGATGCCTTGAATGAGATCGGCGACGTTGCAAGCAACATGGCGCCCAAAAACTCTCCTTACGCTTCGTCGGGTGGATCGTTGCAGGTCCCTTTTGAGGCGCTGGCGAGCATTCCGCACTGCTTCGCTTGCTATCTGACAACCGTCTCCTCCGGACAGCAGAATGTCGGGGATCGTAAACCGTGCCAGCTTGTTTGCCAGGAGCGCCGCAGTGCCCGGTCTGATCAGCTTTTTAAGCTGTTTCCATCTGCTCGTCTCAGTCCACCCGTCGCCAAGCGTATCGTCCTCCAACTTGCGTACTAGCTGATACTCTTTGACGGGGAACTTTAGGGTGTAACGAATCCATTCTTTTGGCTGGGTATCTGAACGTGGCCGACAATCACCAGGTCGGAAATCGTTCAGAATTGGCTCGGTCTCCCGGTTGAACCTCGAAACAATCCGCCGCATTTTGATCTCGTCGCACCCCCAAACCAGGACATGGGCATGGACGCAGATAATGTTTTCGGTCGTGTCGCGCGCAGTCGGGAATTGCCGATAGGGGGCGAGGTCGATTGCTCCAATGTAGTTCAAGCCGGCGAGGGTGCGTAGCACAGCCGTCTTTACCTGCGAGACTTCAAGCGGCTCCCCACCGTCGAGCTGAACCAGCTTGGTAAAGGGTACAAGTGTGACGGCAAAGTAGGGCACCTCTCGGCGGTACGCTGTACTCCTGGAGACGGCCTTGATTATCTCCTCGGCGAAGACGATCCGTGCAGTCATGTTGCTGGCAGGAAGCCACGGTTGATTGGCTCTCTTGAGGCACGCTACGGCTTGTGAAGACAACTTGTCACGACGTCTCCTAGTCGCAGATAGCCTGCGTATCCCACCGTCTACATACTGATGAAGGGTATTGAAGTGCTTCTTCGTCCATCTAGCTTTGCTCATTGTCTTTCCCAATCAAAGATAAAAGTTGTGGAATAAAGTGTATTACAAGGGGTTAGAATCTGGACGGTCTAG
>JAHBYU010000020.1 GCA_019635775.1 Rhizobiaceae bacterium
GCCCTAGGTCGGACTCGGCGGAGTGGTTCTCTAAACTGTCGGGATCGACCTCTGTTTCGCGCTTGCGACGCCTTATCTGGTCTCGCTGATGGTCGACGATAGTCGTCGCAAGAATCCTCCCCAACCAGCCACGCACAGTACGTACGTCGCGAAGCTGAAATGACTGCTCCAGGGCGCGTAAGGAGAACCGTTGAAGCACTTCCTCCGCCTCGTCCCGGTCGCGGAGCCGATTTTCAAGAAAACGCATTATTTCTTGCCGTACCTCGACCAACGCTCGCTGGACGGCTGCATCGTGCGGCTTGGCACCGTCGCCGTCCCAAATCCTTCCTAATGTTTCATGATCTTCATTGCGGGTCATTGAATGCTCCTGTCTAGTGAGCCAGAGCTTGCTCAACTATTCGGTGCGCCACTTCGATGGGTAGAAATGCAGCGCACCGGTTAGCGAAACCGCGTCGCCGCGCCGAGAATTCAAACGGGACATTTCCCGTTAGTCGCTCGTATCAAACACCAACGGCGAGTACGCGCCTTGCGCCAGGTTAAACATTCAGGCGATCTGGTCGGGCCTGAATCACGCTGCCAGCCCCATCTGTCAGCCCAGCCATCCTCCCTTGAATCCTGCACGCTGGAGACCTCGTCGAACGTATGGGCAGGACCGCATCAACTCCCATACCAGGCCGCTCCTTTCGTTCTCGATCATCAGGATGACAGGCCCTTCGTTGAGCCCGAAGTACCATGGCGAAACCCAAAAGCCCAAGGCATTGTCGGTAGATCCGGGGTAGGTAGGATTGAAAGCGGCCTTGAACCCGTAAGCGTTGGCAGCCTTCAGTTTGGCTTGATGGATACAGAACGCGATTGTAGGCCGAACGATTTCTGGAGCGAACGGCAGGGAAGCGGCGACGGCCCAAGGGGCTAGGGTGCCATCGTCCGGACCGTAGGGAACTCCCCGCGCAACATAGTCTTCGAACCGACGCTCGATCCCATCTAGTTCGAGGGTGGAGGGGCCAGGACCTTCGCTCGCCGTGATGCCCCAGCAATGTTCCCCGTAGCCATCGAAACCGCGCGGGTTCTCGATCGCGTAGCGCTGCTGCACGTAGGTGGCCCGACGGCTGTTCTCGAAGTAATCGATTCCCTTGCCGCGCATGAAGGAATCCTGGAGGCCGCGGAGGTCAATCCAAACATGGGAGAGCTGATGAATGAACAGGGGGCCCGCATAGAGGTAATCGTAGCCGTAGCAATGCTCCCATCGGAATGTAGAGGTCCAGGCTTCGTAGCTGCTTCTGGGTAGGGCATGAGTAGGCGAGGCGAGGCCCAAGACATATAGCAGGAGGGCCTCGTCGTATCCTTCCCATCGATGCTTCAGGAAGCCGCCCTCGGGAGTCCAGCCGTGGGTGACGGTTTCTCCTCCGTCTAGTGCCCAGATCCAGTCGGCTCGGCGGTAAAGCTCGATTGCGAGGGTGCGTATCTCGGCTTCCGCTCGCGTATCGGCGTTGAAGAACGCTGCTGCTGTCAACCCTCCGGCCAGTAGGAACGTGCTGTCGATCGTCGAAAGCTCGCAACGCCAGGCCCGCCGGCCGGTTTCCATGTCCAGGAAGTGATAATAGAAGCCGCGGTGCCCGGTGGCGTCGGGCTCCGGCCCATGTGGGCTTTCCCAGAAGAAGCGAAGGGTAGCCAGCGTGCGCTCCGCAGCCGCCCCGCGGCTCATGTACCCGTTCTTCACGCCGACCGGATAACATGCAAGCGCAAGTCCCGTAGCCGCGATGCTTGCCGGCCAGTTCTCTTCGGTTTTATCGCGAACTAGCCCGTTGGCCGGGTTGGCTTCCCGAACGAAGTAGTCGAAAGTCTCCCGCTGCAGTGTCGCGAGATCGTCGTCGGAGGCAGGCGTACTCACGACGAACCAGACCGAATGTGCTTCAGGGAAGGGCCTCGCATCAGCAGAGCCTCAGTTGGATCGCGCAGGGGGGTCAACGGCAACCCCCTCGCGCTGTCGACAGCCCCTGGCCGCATCACATTCGCCATACGACCTGACAAACTCCCCTGAACCTCTTCCACTCTAGTTTTTGGCTCGACACGCGGGCGGCGCGACGTAGAAGAACGATGGAATCCGGCATGCTAGCTCCCGATCATGACGACTATCCTTGACATACATCAAATCCATGGACTGGCCATGCCATATTCGGTATGGGGAGGCGTATGGAGCGTAGCATTACATTTGCATTTTTGATTTGAGATGAGCTCGCTGAGCTACGGCCTGATGAGCGCGTCGCCACAGCGACCATGCGATGACATGGGCGGGGTGGATATGCCGTCGTGCAAGGCGGGTGGCGATGCGGCGGATTCCTGAACCGACCAGCGGATGAGCGGCGGGTTCCCGATCCTGTCCGGCGCGTCGTTTTGGGAGCGCGGCATTGGCCTCATGGCGGATGGTGGCCATCATGGCGAAGGCGAGCATGACGAGCGAAACGTGGCGATGCCAGCCGTGCCAGGATCGGCTCTCGTTGTGGTCGAGACCGAGTTCGTTCTTGAAGAAAAAGGACTTGACCTTCCACCCGCTGGAAGGGGTAGGGATTGAAATAGCGGGGCCGGACGAGATCTGGCCGGGCCCTGCCTGCTGTCGCAAAGAATTCATTGGATGCGACACCGATGGCACCGAGGCGTTGCATGACACACGTTCATCACAAAGAGCACATCGCTGAATCAGCGGGGCAGCAGCATCCAGCAGGCCACGGCAAGTCCGCTCGCGGCGACGCCGGAAACTCCAGCCATTCAGGGCACGATCACGGCGAGATGGTGGCCGACTATCGGCGAAGGTTCTGGATATCGCTCGTCCTGACCCCGCCGGTCCTGCTGCTGTCTCCGATGATCCAACACTGGTTTGGCATCCAGGGCAGCCTGGATTTCCCCGGAAGCGAGTTTCTGCTGTTCGCCCTTTCGACCGTCGCGTACGTCTATGGCGGCTGGCCTTTCCTGACGGGTTTCACGTCCGAGCTACGCGCAGGCAAGCCCGGCATGATGACGCTGATCGCGCTCGCGATCTCCGTCGCATACGTCTACTCCGCCGCCGTCACCTTCGGTCTCCCGGGCACGTCCTTTTATTGGGAGCTGGTGACGCTGATCGTCATCATGCTTCTCGGGCATTGGCTCGAGATGCGCTCGGTTATGGGCGCTTCCCGCGCACTCGAAGAGCTCGTCCGCCTGCTGCCGGACACGGCGGCGCGGCTGGACGCGTCCGGTGCTGTCACCGAGGTCCCCATCTCCGACCTCGTTCCCGGGGACCGGGTCCTCATCCGCCCTGGCGCCAAGGTCCCCGTCGACGGCGCTATCGTGGAAGGCAGGTCCTCTTTCAACGAGGCGATGCTGACAGGGGAATCGCGCCCGGTGTCGAAGGAAACGGGTGACAGCGCGATCGGCGGCGCCATCAACGGCGCGAACGTCGTCACGATCGAGGTCACGGCGACGGGCGACAAGACGTACCTGGGACAGGTCATCAACCTCGTCAGGGAGGCGCAGGCGACGCGGTCCCGCACCCAGGACGTGGCGAACCGGGCAGCGGGCTGGCTCACCTACATCGCCCTTGCAGTTGGTTTCGGATCACTCGCCTATTGGGTCTTCGCAGGCGAGAGCTGGCAATTCGCCATCGAGCGCATGGTCACGGTGATGGTCATCGCCTGTCCCCATGCGCTGGGCCTGGCAGTGCCGCTGGTCGTGGCCGTGAGCACGTCCCTGAGCGCTGGCAGCGGGCTGCTTATCCGCGACCGCGCCGCCTTCGAGCGCGCGCGCAATCTGGATGCGGTCGTCTTCGACAAGACCGGGACGCTGACGGAGGGGCTGTTCGGCGTAAGCGACACCGTTCTTCTCGCGGGTGGGAGCGAAGAGGAGGAACTGCGGTTTGCCGCTTCCGTCGAGAGCCATTCCGAACATCCGATCGCCCAAGGAATCGTGGCAGCCGCAAAGGAGAGGGGCATCGACTTTCCCGCTCCCGGCAATGTCCGAAACCTCACGGGTGAGGGCATCGTCGCAGAGGTCGAGGGACAGGACATCCGGATCGTCAGTCCTGGCCATCTCGCCAGACAGGGCAACCCGGTCCCGGGTAGCCGACTCGGCGAACTCGAAGCAGAAGGCAAGACCGTCGTCGTCCTCGTCCGGAACGGTGTGCCCCGCGCCCTGTTCGCGCTTGCTGACATCGTGAGGCCGGAGTCCCGGGAAGCCATCGCAGAACTGAAGGCGCTGGGCATCAGTTCCATCATGCTTACAGGAGACGCCAAGGGCGTGGCGGCGTCCGTCTCCCGCGAACTGGGTATCGAAGAGTACTTCGCCGAGGTGCTTCCCGACGAGAAGTCGGCCAAGATCAAGGAGCTACAGTCCCGCGGCCTCCAGGTGGCCATGGTCGGAGACGGCGTGAATGACGCCCCGGCGTTGGTGCAGGCCGACCTGGGTGTCGCGATCGGCGCGGGAACCGACGTGGCCGTCGAATCCGCCGACGTGGTCCTGGTCAGAAGCGACCCCCGGGACGTGGCAGCAATCCTTGGCCTTTCCCGCGCGACCTACAGGAAGATGGTGCAGAACCTGATCTGGGCGACCGGGTACAACGCAATCGCAATCCCGATGGCCGCCGGCATCACTTTCGGGACGGGCTTCCTGATGACCCCGGCAGTCGGTGCGGTCTTCATGTCCGCAAGCACCATCATCGTCGCCCTCAATGCCCAGTTGCTCAGGCTGTACCGGAAGACGACATGACACGAACGACGAAACCGGAAACCGCTTCGTCTTTGATCCAGGACAAACAGCGTTGCGGCGGCGCGGTCTATCTTTGATAGTCGAGGACATTAGAAGGACGAGCAGGTTGCGACTGAACCTGACCAGTACGAAAAGGAAAGCGAATGCGCCGGCCCCCGCCGCGCGCCTTGTCGCTCTCCTGCTTGCCGTTCTGGTCGCCTTCTCGCTCTCCACCTTCGGCGGCGGGCACGCCCATGCAACGGGCGGGGAGGCACACGTCGCCATCGGCAACCCGGACGTCGCCGCTGCAGGCCCGCACGGGCATCAGGGGCACGCGCACGCTGTCCCATGCGACGACAGCGGCGCGGATCAGGGCGATGCGGACGACTGCTGCATGTCGGCTACCTCGTGCGCGGTTTGCGTTCCCGTTCCCTCGGCAGGACTGACGTTGGCCACGCAAGCTGCGCCGGCGGCCCTTGTGCCTCCTTCGACGTCGCTCCCGCGTGACCCGTCGACCCTGTCGCGCCCTCCCAAGCTCTCCGTGACCGCCTGAGCGCACGCGCCCGCGGGTTCCGTGCGCTCCCTGAACGGAGTCACGAACAATGAGAGTTTTTCACCATGAACATGTTTACAGCAATACACGCCTCGATCTCGCGGCGAGCCGCGCTGGCCGCACTTGCGATGGCGTCCGCGCTCGCGCTCCTCATGCCCTTCGCGGGACATGCGGGGGCCGAGGCAGCTTCCTCCGGCTTTGTATACACCGCCGACGAGTACGGTAACTCTGTCAGCCGGATCGACCTTGCCTCGGGCAGGGTCGAGATCGTTCCGGTCACGGTCACGCCGCACAACGTCCAGTTCGTTCCAGGGACGGGCCGCGTTCTCGCGGTCGGCAGCCCTTTGCAGGTGGGTGCCGGCCATGGGCACGCCGAAGCCGAGGACAGCCATGGCAGCACCTCGCAGGGCGGCGGATACGGGGGCTCCGAGGCGGGCGGAGCGCTGATCGTCCTTGATCCGGCCGGCCTCGCATCGGGTCCCGCATCCACCATCGAGGTGGGAACCCATCCTGCCCACGTGATCGCAGACCCTTCGGGCAAGCGCGCCTTCGTCACTAATGCGGGCGATGATACGGTGTCGGTCATCGACCTCGCCAAAGGCGAGGCCGTGCGGGAGATCGGCACCGGGGACTATCCGCACGGACTTCGGATGAGCCCCGCCGGCAGCGCCATCTACGTCGCCAACGTCGAGGATGGAACGGTATCCGTCATCGACACGGCCTCGCTGGAGGAGACGGACAGGATCGAGGTCGGCAAGGCCCCGGTGCAGGTTGGCTTCACGCCAGACGGGAAGCGGGTCTACGTCTCGCTGAGGGACGAGAACAAGGTGGCGGTCATCGACACAGCGACGCGGCAGGTCACCGCCCGCATCGACGTGGGGCGGTCTCCCATCCAGATGCATGCGACCCCTGACGGACGGTTCGTCTACGTGGCGAACCAGGGAACGGAGGCCGAGCCGGACGACACGGTGTCAGTGATCGACGTGGCGAGCGGAACGGTCGTCAAGACGATCACCACTGGCAAGGGAGCGCACGGCGTGACCGTCAGCGACGACGGCGCCCATGTGTTCGTCACCAACATCGTCGACGGCACCGTCTCCGAGATCTCCGTGGCTACGCAGTCCGTGGTTCGCACCCACGAGGTGGGCGAGGGTCCCAACGGGATCACCTTCCAGGCGCTATGAACACGTACCCGGGCGGCGATCCCGCCGCCCGGGTCTCTCATTTCAAAGGACAAAGCCATGACAAAGATCCTCAAGACCGCATTCGCCGCAGCCATGCTGCTTTCCGCCTCTCCGGCGCTCGCCGAGGACGCCCACCATCCGGCTCCGGCCGAAACCACGGCTCCGGCTCCGGGTGAACCGGCTCCCCACCCGTCCGCTCCCGCACCGGGGGGAGCCGAGATGCCGGGCGGCATGATGGGCGGCGACATGATGAAGATGATGCAGGAGATGATGGGCCGCCACGCCGGGATGATGCGGGGCATGATGGCCGACGGGGCGGGGATGCAGGACGGCATGATGGGGAAGATGATGGCGCCCGAGCATGTCGAGGGGCGGATCGCGTTCCTGCGGACGGAACTCAAGGTGACGGACGCCCAGCAGCCCCTTTGGGAGGCCGTGGCCGCCGCTCTGCGGGAGAACGCGCGCGGGTCCACGGGCATGATGCAGCAGGAGCAGGATGCCCAAGGACTGCCCAACTCGCTCGAGAGGCGGGAGAAGCTGCTTTCGGCCCGTCTCGATGCCGTACGGCAACTGAGGGCAGCGGTGGAGCCGTTCTACGCTTCGCTCGACGAAGTCCAGAAGGCTGCGGCCGACAACCTGCTGATGCCGATGGGAATGATGTGACCGTCAGACCGGGCGCTCAGCAAGGCGCGCGCTAGCTGTCGCCGAAACCATGCACGATTTTCCAATCACCGCGAACAAGGAAGCGAACCTCGAATGAACACCTACAGCAGATCCCTCTTCGCCGCGCTGGCGGCGCTCGTTGCGTCTACTGCGGTCTCTATGGCCGCGGCCGAGATGACCGTTTACAAGACACCTTGGTGCGGCTGCTGCCATGCCTGGGCGGAGGCGGTTGAGAAGGCCGGATACAAGGTGTCCACGGTCGACCTCGAAGACCTTTCGGCCATCAGGAAGCAGGCCGGGGTGCCAGCAGAGATGGAAGGCTGCCACATAGCTGCCGTGGACGGCTATTTCCTCGAAGGCCACGTTCCGCTAGAAGCGATCGGGAAGCTGCTCTCCGAGGGGCCCGAGGTCGCGGGCCTGGCGGTTCCCGGAATGCCGCAGGGGTCGCTCGGCATGGGGGAGGATCCTGTAGCCAGCTACGAGGTCTATGCCGTTCCACGCGACGCCTCCGAGGCGCCGTCGGTATTCTACAAGGCGGGCACCCAGAAGTAGGCGGCTGGAGACGATCGATGCCACCGCGCCCCTGACTTGACTGGAAAGAACCATGGTCTATCGAAGTGAAACTCGGCGGCCAAGTCCCGGCTCAGGCTCGCCGGACCCGGAGCTAGATGTGGAGTTGCTGAACACCAGCTGCTTCTGCATCAGCCTGGACCGTGCAGAACTCAGCCGGGCCTTTCTGGCGAATCCGGAATCACCCGCTATCCTTCCGGCCATGGGTGACAGATATGCCCATATGTTCGCCGCACTTCCCGTTTTCGTGTCGCGCCAGCGCCTCGAGAGAATGGCAGAAATCGTCAGGGCTGCCGAGGCGGTCATAGCGTTGCCCGCCTATCGTGATCTCGTCCTCCAGGGGATGCCCGACATAGCGCGGTTCGAACCCCGGGCGCGGGGCGTGTTCATGAGCTTCGACTTCCACCTGGCATCCGACGAGCCCAAGCTCATCGAGATCAATACCAATGCAGGCGGCGCCCTCCTCAACCTTTCGCTGGCGCGCGCCCAACGGGCATGCTGTGAGGCAGTCAAGTCCATGGTGCCGGGGGCGGACACGCTCGATGCCCTGGAAGAGGCCTTCTTCGACATGTTCCTCGCCGAATGGCGTCTCGAACGTGGGCAACAGCCTTTGCATCGCATTGCCATCGTCGACGAGCGTCCGGAGGAGCAGTATCTCTACCCTGAGTTTCTGTTGTTCAAGCGCCTCTTCGAGCATCACGGGATCGATGCAGTCATAGCGGATCCCTCGGCATTGCAGTTGCGCGACGGCAGCCTCTGGCATGATCAGGGTCTTATAGATCTTGTGTACAATCGGCTCACCGATTTCACGCTGCAAGAGCCAGCTCATCAAGTTCTTCGCGAAGCCTATCTCGAACGTGCGGTGGTGCTGACGCCGCACCCCTTCGCGCATGCCTTGTATGCCAACAAACGAAATCTGGCGGTGCTCAGCGATCGCCCCGGGCTGCTCGCACTCGGGGTGCCCGACGAGATTTCAGGTACGCTGGCGACAGGTGTTCCGAAAACCGAACTCGTCGACGCGGACAATGCAGAGTCTCTCTGGGCGCGGCGCCGAAAATTGTTCTTCAAGCCCGCCTCCGGATTTGGAAGCAGGGCAGCCTACCGCGGCGACAAGCTGACGAGGCGCGTCTGGAGCGAGATCCTTGCCGGGGACTACGTCGCACAGGAACTTGTGTCTCCAGGCGAGCGGCTGGTCGGCGAACCTGGTCCGCCGCGGGCCTTGAAGTTCGATGTCCGCAACTACGTCTACGCGGGCCAAGTGCAGTTCGTCACCGCGCGTCTGTACCAAGGGCAGACAACGAACGCACGAACGCCAGGTGGCGGCTTCGCCCCCGTGTTCACGACCGCAGCGACGGATCTCACCGGTTGCGTCCACGGGAGGGATTGTCCTTGAAAGCCGATCTCGGGCGCTGCGCCCGATGATAGTGTCAGGACCTTCGCTAGCTGTAATGCTGCAGCAATGTTCGCCGTAGCAATTGAAGACCTCGGCCACGCGGGACCTATCGTGTTCGTAAACCAAGCTGAACGATCAGACACCGAGACAATTATTGACAAGGAGTATTGGCATGCCCCCCCAGCCAAAGGTTCCCGCCGCAACGGCGCTCTCCCAAGAAGAGCTCCATGGCATCGACGCCTACTGGCGTGCCTCGAACTATCTCACCGTCGGGCAGATCTACCTGCTCGACAACCCGCTCCTGCGCGAGCCGCTCAAGTTAGAGCACGTGAAGCCCCGGCTCCTCGGGCACTGGGGGACATCGCCGGGACTTAACTTCATTTACGCCCACCTCAATAGGGTCATCAGGCTCCGGGACGCGAACGTGATCTACGTTTGCGGGCCGGGCCACGGCGGCCCGGCCATGGTCGCCAACACATATCTCGAAGGTACCTACAGCGAACTCAACCCTGATGTCTCCCTGGACGAGGCGGGCATGCGGAAGCTGTTCCGCCAGTTCTCGTTCCCGGGTGGGATTCCAAGTCACGCCGCGCCAGAAGTGCCGGGTTCCATCAACGAAGGCGGAGAGCTTGGGTATGCGCTCTCCCATGCCTACGGTGCCGCCTTCGACAATCCGGACCTAATTGTTGCCTGCGTGATCGGCGACGGCGAAGCCGAGACGGGGCCGCTCGCTGCCGCCTGGCACTCGAACAAGTTCCTGAACCCCGCGCATGACGGCGCCGTTCTCCCCATCCTTCACCTCAACGGGTACAAGATCGCCAATCCCACCGTGCTGGCCCGTATCCCGCCGGAGGAACTGCGCTCGCTCCTGGTCGGCTACGGCCACGAACCGTTCTTTGTGGAAGGGGATGATCCGTTTGAGATGCATGAGCGGATGGCTTCGGTGATGGACGAGGCGTTCAGGAACATCCGCGAGATCCAGGAAGATGCCCGCGCAGGCTCTGGCAGCGGAAAACGCCCCTGCTGGCCGATGATCGTGCTGCGGAGTCCCAAGGGCTGGACCGGGCCAAAGGAGGTCGACGGCCTGAAGACCGAGGGTTTCTGGCGTTCCCATCAAGTGCCGCTTTCGGGCCTCGCCGGGAACGCGGAGCACCTCAAGATGCTCGAGGATTGGCTTCGGAGCTATCGCCCCGAGGAGCTGTTCGGAGAGGACGGCAGCCCCGTCCCGAAGGTTCTCTCCGCCGCGCCAGCGGGGACCCGGCGCATGAGCGCCAATCCGCATGCGAACGGGGGGATGCTCCGCAAGAGCCTGGAGATGCCGGGACTGGCTCCCCATGCCGTCGAAGTCAGCCGTCCCGGCGAGGGAAAGGCGGAGGCCACGAGGGTGATGGGCGGCTTCCTGCGCGAAGTCATGCGGACGAACGAAGTCAGCCGCAACTTTCGCCTAGTCGGCCCCGACGAGACGGCCTCCAACAGGCTCCAGGGCGTTTTCGAGGTGACGGGACGCGCCTGGATGGAGCAGGTCCTGCCGGAAGACACCGATCTCGGCCCCGAAGGCCGGGTTCTGGAGATCCTTTCGGAACATACCTGCCAGGGATGGCTGGAAGGCTACCTGCTGACCGGGCGCCACGGGCTGTTTTCCTGCTACGAGGCCTTCATCCACATCGTGGACTCCATGTTCAACCAGCATGCGAAATGGCTGGACGCGAGCCGGGACATCCCCTGGCGGCGCCCCATCTCCTCCCTCAACTACCTGCTGACGAGCCATGTCTGGCAGCAGGACCACAACGGCTTCAGCCACCAGGATCCGGGGTTCGTCGACGTCGCGCTGAACAAGAAGGCGGACGTCGTTCGTGTCTACCTTCCCCCGGACGCGAACACGCTGCTCTGCGTCACCGACCATGTGCTGAGGACCTGGGACCGCATCAACATCATCGTGGCCGGGAAGGCGCCCTCCTGGCAGTGGCTGTCCCTGGACCAGGCGAGGGCACATTGCAACGCAGGCATCGGCATCTGGGACTGGGCTTCGGGCAAGGGCTCCGGCGACCCCGACGTGGTGATGGCCTGCGCCGGGGATGTTCCCACCGTCGAGACGCTCGCCGCCGTCCAGATCCTGAGGGAGCACATGCCGGACCTGAACGTCCGGGTCATCAACGTGGTCGACCTGATGACCTTGCAGCCGCGCGAGGTTCACCCCCACGGCCTCACCGACCGCGCGTTCGATGCGCTGTTCACGACGGACAAGCCCGTGATCTTCGCCTACCATGGATATCCCTGGACGATACACAGGCTGACGTATCGCAGGACCAACCACAGCAACTTCCACGTCCGGGGCTTCAACGAGGAAGGGACGACGACCACGCCCTTCGACATGACGGTGCTCAACGGGCTGGACCGCTATCACCTGGTGCAGAGCGCGGTAGAGAGGACGCCCGCCACCCGTGCGAGCGGAGAGAGCCTGAGGCAGATGATGCAGGAAAGACTTCTTCAGCATCACGACTACATCAGGGCGCACGGCCAGGACATGCCTGAGGTCCGCGACTGGCAATGGTCGGGCGACTAGATCGACGGAGGTGTCAGCCATGCCTCCAGTGATCCTGGCATTGAACGCGGGCTCGTCGAGCCTGAAGTTCGCGCTCTACGAGCTGAGCGAGAGTCTGCCGCTTCTGGTGAAGGGCAGCGTTGCGTCCCTCAATGCGAACCCCCGCCTCCGGCTTTCCGGGGGCGGGGAGCCCGCACGGCAACGCGACCTTGGCGCCGGGCCGCTGGACAGCGGATCGGCGGTCGAGATCGCCGCCGACGAAATCCGCTCCGTGGTCGACATCTCCCGGCTGCAAGCAGTAGGCCATCGGATCGTCCACGGAGGGTGGGCGTTCACGTCTCCTGCATTCCTCGACGATGACGTTGTCGAGGAGTTGCGCCGGCTGATTCCGCTGGCTCCGATCCACCAGCCGCAAAACCTGGAAATCGTGGACAGGGCAAAGAGCCTCTTTCCTGGCGCGGCGCAGGTCGGGTGCTTCGATACCGCGTTCCATGCCGGGCGGCCGGCTGTCGCCAGAGCCTATGGTCTTCCGCGCGAGCTGTCTGAGTCGGGCATCCAGTCATACGGCTTCCACGGGTTGTCCTATGCCTACATCTCTTCCGAACTCCGGAAGTCGTACGGTCCTCCTGCAGGAGGCAAGGTGATCGTCGCCCACCTCGGGAGCGGCGCCAGCCTCTGCGCGATGCTCGATGGAAAGAGCGTGGCTACGACGATGGGCTTCTCGCCCCTCGACGGCCTGGTGATGAGCACGCGATGCGGTGCGCTCGATCCGGGCGTGGTCCTGTACCTCTTGCAGGAACGAGGCATGCGGGCGGAGGAAGTCGCCCGGCTACTCTACCATCAGTCAGGCCTTCTGGGAATCTCCGGGATCACGGGAGACATGCAGCGGCTGCTCCAATCCGACAGCCCCGAGGCGCGCGGAGCGGTGGATGCCTTCGTTTACCGCGCCGGACGCGAGATCGGCTCTCTCGCCGCAGCTTTGGGCGGACTGGACATGCTGGTCTTCACCGCAGGCATCGGAGAGAATTCACCAGCCATCCGAGAGTTGATCGGCGCGGCGGCCAAGTGGCTGGGCGTGCAGGTCGACCCCGATCTCAACCTTAAGGGGGAACCGTCGATCAGCACTCCGGCCTCGAAGGTACGCATCTTGGTGATGCCCACCGATGAGGAAGTGGAAGTCGCGCGGGAAGCGCTTCGGCTGCTCCAGGGCAACGAAAGCGGTCATCGCGGCAGCCCGCTCACGGCCAACCAAATATATGGAGAAGGAAAATGACTACAGGCAAGACGAGAGTGGCAGTGAATGGCTACGGTGTCATCGGCAAACGGGTGGCGGAAGCCGTCATCCTCCAGGATGACATGGAACTGGCTGGGGTAGCCGACATATCCGCGGACTGGCGCATGCAGGTGGCGGACGGGAAGGGCATGCGGATATATGCCGCGCGGCCCGAAGCTTCGGCGGCGATGACAGCGAACGGCATCGAGGTCGCCGGGAGCCTGGACGAGCTCCTGGCCGCTGCGGACGTCGTGGTGGATTGCACTCCGAAGAAGGTCGCTGCGGCGAACATCGAAACCTACAGGAGGATGGCGAAGAAGTTCATCCTCCAGGGAGGCGAGAAACACGAGGCAACCGGACACTCCTTCGTCGCCGAATGCACCTATGAGAGCGCCCTTGGACGGGATGCGACACGTGTCGTCTCGTGCAACACGACATCCATCGTCCGGACGCTTTCCGCCTTGAAAAGGGTGGGGTTGCTGCGCAAGGCGCGGGGAACGTTGCTGAGGCGCGCAACAGACCCATGGGAGAGCCATCTTGGCGGGATCATGAACACGCTGGTCCCGGAGCCTGAGATACCGAGCCATCAGGGGCCTGATGCGCAGACGGTCGACCCGGAACTGGATGTCCTGACGATGGCTGTGAAGGTGCCTCAGACGCTGTCTCACCTTCACTACTGGAACGTCGAACTGACCAGGGAGACTGCCAAGGAGGAGGTGCTGGACGCGTTCCGGGAGTCCTCCCGGATCGCCTTGGTGCGCATCGACCGTGGCCTGGCGGCCTTGAATGCCGTCAAGGAATGGATGCTCGACATCGGCCGGCCGCACGGCGACCTGTACGAGGTTGCGATCTGGGAGGACATGCTGAAAGTAGACGGGAATGAGCTCTACTACGCCTATATGGTCGACAATCAGGCGATCGTCATTCCCGAGACCATCGACGCGATCCGTGCCCTGGCTGGAACGGAGACTGATGGGAAGGCTTCCATGGACCGCACGAACGGCACTCTCGGAATCGGGAAGGTCGCGCGTCTCGCGGCGACGGGATAGCTTGCCTCGGACCGGGGCATCCCGCTAGCGCACTCCTTTTTTCCCGGGTCGAATCCCTAGGTGCATCGCGATCCAGGTGCTGTCCTGTACCTTATCCAGAACTCCGAGCGTGGCGGCAGCGACCGCCAGATAGCGGGCGGTCTTGGCCACCGCGACGATCGCAACGGAGCTCCATAACGGTGTCAATCGGCACGGAATGGGGACCCTGGATTGGAGTGCGCCCCTGAGGATCGACAGATTGGACTACGACGAGATGATCCGGCGGCACCCGAACCTGGGGCAGGCATTCGCCGGACACTGGAGCGGCGCATCCGCTCGTGGCGCGCCATACACGGCGAGGAGCAGGAGGTCATCTTCCAGCAGGTTCACGTGCCCGGCCGCATGGGATTGTCGGATTTCACCGACAAGGCCGGCGCCGGAATCACGACCGCAGGCGTTGCTCTCGACCACCGGCTCTAACCATTTCCGGCTCGCCTATTCCGGCTCGAGCACGCCCATGTCGTTGGATCGAAGCATCCTGGCAGCCGCGAATGCGCTTGATGCACTCGGGCGAGAGCTACACGGCTATGGCTGGTTTCTGGCCGAAATGGGCGGGTACGAGGTAAAGCTATGCCTGGGGTTATGGCGGCCAGATACTCTACATCGTCCCAAGCCTCTCCCTTAAGGTGGTAATGACTTCGACGGAGGGCAGCCCTCCCCACGCGCAGCGGCTATCGCGACGATCTGGCGACCATTGCCGCGCTAGACGACGCGGCGCACGCAGGAGGCGCAGGTCGTGCCTTCGATCCGGAAGCTCTGCCGGACGTTGGCGGGATCGGGTTTGTGGTGGGCGTTCATCACGAATTTCCTCGGTTCGGCATTGCGGTTGAGTCGAGGTCTAAAGGTTCCAGCAATGGGAAGGTCACCAGGGTATTTTCAGATTTATCGAGCGCCCCTTGATCCGGCCAGGATTCTCGCAATCCCCGCCTCGCGCGCAACGCTCGTCATGAACGCTGCATCAAATCGCGCGGTTCGGCCGTCGACGTCCTCGTTGTGCCGACGGATGAGGAAGGTGCTATCACGGAGGAGGTGGTACGATCGTTCTGAGCCGATCTCGCAAATTTTAGAGAGGTGGAGCCTGAAAATCCGCAACCAAATGACAGTATTCGGCGGGCCGGGGCAGATGTCCGAATGGGCCAGTGACCAGGGCAGGGGTATCTAATGTACACTCAGACGCACGTCCTGGTCGGGGCGGCTCTTTTCTCCTGCCATTATCGAGGATATTCATCATGTTGCCATTGCCGACCGGATACCACGGATCATTGATCGAATCCTGGCCGAAGCAGACGTTGATGCCGCTCTCCCACATCTCCTTCATCCGGGTGAGGCCACGGCGCTTCGGTCGGACCATCGCCGATCCGCTCGACTATTTCTATTTTTCGATCGTGAGCTATACCTCGCTGGGACACGGCGACGTCTTTCCCAGCGGCCACCTTCGATTCATCACCGGTGTCGAGGCCTTGAACGGTCTCCTATTGATCGCTTGGTCGGGCTCTTTCATCTATATCGTCATGGGCATCTCTGGCCCTGGCAGCCTTGCACCGAGCCGGGCGGCCTCGCGGCGGATAGGAAGCCCGGCGGAAATGCGGCTATGACGTCCATGGCACCTTTCCGGGCCACACTGGAACCGAGACAGACGGGCACACGATGAAATCCGATTACCAGGCGAACAGCATCAGCCTCACCAGCGCCGTCTCGATGGGAACCGGCGTCATGATCGGCGCGGGCATCTTCGCGCTCACCGGGCAGATCGCGGAACTGGCGGGACCCTGGTTCCCGCTCTCCTTCGTTGCGGGCGGGATCGTGACCGGCTTCAGCGCCTATACCTATGTCAAGATGTCGAACGCTTTCCCGTCCGCCGGCGGGATCGCGATGATCCTGCAGAAGGCTTATGGACCCGGCGCGATCGCGGCGGCGGCATCGCTGCTGATGGCGCTCTCCATGGTGATCAACGAGAGCCTCGTCGCCCGCACCTTCGGCACCTATGTCCTCCGGCCATTCAATCTGGATGCCGGTAGTACCCTTGTGCCAGTGCTCGGCGTCGGGCTGATCGTCTTCGCCTACCTGGTCAACATATCGGGCAACCGCTCCGTCGGTCTGTTCTCCGTGGTCATGGCGTTCCTGAAGATCGGCGGCATCGCGGTCTTCGGCATCGCGGCGCTCGCGGCCAGCGGGTTTGCGTTCGCGCCGGCATCCGGTTCGCCAGAAGCCATCCCGATCGCCGGCTTTACGGCGTCGATCGCGTTGTCGATCCTCGCGTTCAAAGGGTTCACCACGATCACCAACAGCGGCGCCGAGATCGTCGATCCGCACCGCAATGTCGGCCGCACGATCGTCTTCTCCATCGCGATCTGCGTGGTCGTCTACCTGCTCGTCGCGTTCGCGGTCGGCTCCAGTCTCTCTCTGGACGAGATCGTCGCCGCCAAGGACTATTCGCTGGCAGAGGCGGCGGAGCCGGCGCTCGGCGCTTATGGCTTCTACTTCACGATCGCGCTCGCGGTCGTCGCCACCGCCTCGGGCCTGCTCGCGAGCGTCTTCGCCGTCTCGCGCATGCTGGCGATGCTGACCGAAATGGAGATGATCCCGCACAGCCATTTCGGCATGTCCGGTCCGATCCGCGAGCACACGCTGGTCTACACGGTGGTGATCGCGGGGCTGCTGACTGTGTTCTTCGACCTCAGCCGCATCGCCTCGCTCGGCGCTTTCTTCTATCTGGTGATGGACATCCTGATCCACTGGGGCGTGTTCCGCCGGCTGCGCCAGGAGATCGGAGCGAGCGGCTGGGTGCTGGTCACGGCCATCGCCCTCGACACGCTGGTGCTCGGCGTCTTCGGCGCCATGAAGCTGCAATCCGACCCGCTCATCGTGGTCACCGCTGTCGTGGCCATCACCGCGGTCTTCGCGTATGAGCGAGTCTTCCTATCACGCTCGACTGCTGGGAAGCGGCACGCCGATCACTGAAGCGTGGAACTCCGCACGTTCGGCTGATTTGCGGCGTGGGAATCCCGGACCGGACCGGCATCGATCAGATTCGCCGCCGCCTCGACGGCAAGGGAGCTTAGCCGACGGCGGACGTCCTTTTGCAGACTGCAGCCGTTCAGCGTAAGGAACTCGCCGCGCGACCGGGACGGCCGAGAAGGGCGGTCCCTCCCACCGTAGTGAAGGGGCAGGAACCGCGACGGCGATCCTGCGCTATTCGAATCGCAACATCTGGACGCGATCCCGAACTAGAGGGCGAGATCGCTCCTGCCGGTGGCGGATCGCAACGTCTTTATGGACCGCGGCAGCATCGTCGAAGAGGACGAACCGACAACCTTCTTTGGTAACCCGAGATCTGCTCGCGCCCAGCAGTTCTTGCGACAGATCGCAGTTTGATGCTCGAAAGGTCTGAGAACGAGTGCCTCGTACGAGGAAATCACGTGCGAACCGCGTCGGCTGGCTGTGCACGTCCTCCCTTGATCAGGCGAGCTCACAGGTCTCGGCGACGTGCTCGGCCTTTTCCAGACTGGCTGCCCGGCCGCGGCATGCCTGGCGCCGGCTATCTGCAGATTTTCTCGAACACTTCGATGAGCTCCTGAAACTTGCGCCGCTGCTCCTCGGGGTCGCTCGATGAAATCGCGTCTTCGACGCAGTTGTCCGCGTGGTCCTGCAGGATGAGGATTTCCACTTGCGAGAGGGCCGATCGGATCGCCATCACCTGGTTGATAATATCGATGCAGTAGCGGTCCTCCTCGATCATCCTTCCGATCCCGCGCACCTGGCCCTCGACGCGCGCGAGGCGCTGAAGAGCTGCTTGCTTTCGATCTCTCATCGGTTGCGGACCTCGCGTTGCACTGGATGAACCAGTTTGCGGCCCGAAGGTTTCGAGGAACTTCAGGGGCGGCTTTCGGTTGAGAGGGAGAGGTACCCCCATAGGGTATGGGCGAGGCCTCATCGTAATCCAGGCAAGATCTGTCGACGAACGGGAGAGCAGACATGGAGAAGCATCCTACCATTGTTGGCGTTGTCGGCGGGGTTGTCGGCACGATCCTGCTTGGCATCGTCGTCTGGCTGACCATCGCCTACACAGGAGTTTACAACGTCGCTGCCTCGGACCAGCACTTCGATGCGGTGCGGTGGACGCTCGACACCACCATGCACCGTTCCGTGGCGAACCGGGCCGGCGGCGTCGACCTGCCAGAGAACGTCTCCGAAGACCTACTTGCCGAGGGAGCGGGCATTACGCAGAGAGCTGCGCCCATTGCCACGGCGGCCCTGGGCAGGAGCCCGCAGGATGGTCCCGGGGGATGAGGCCAGAGCCGCCGCACCTGACGGAAGCCGCCACCGAATGGACGGGCGAGGAAATCTACTGGATCGCGGCCAACGGCATCAAGATGACGGGCATGCCGGCCTTTGGCGAGCACCACTCACCCGAGGAGATCACTGCGATCGCCGTCTTCATCAGTGCCCTGCCGGGGCTATCGGCCGACGATTACTCGAGGTTGACTGGTTCCGCTCAAGGGCAGGCGGAAGAGACGCCAGCACCCGCTGCAGGAGACGTGCCCGGCGGGCCGCCTCCCGGAGCTGCCGAGTCCCAAAGCGAATAGCGCGCACGAGCAGGGTGACAAGCATGTCCTATATCCGCTTCGGCCTGATGATCCTCACCTCCACGGTGGTGATGTTCATCCTGATGTACCTGAACACCTATGCCTGGGAGCACGTCTTCTTCTCGGAGACGCGCACCTACATGGCGGTCATGATGGGCGCGACGATGGCGGTCGTCATGCTTGCCTACATGATGGGCATGTACAAGAGCATGCCTCTCAACATCGCCATCTTCATCGGATCGGTCATCCTGTTTGCGCTGTCCCTCTGGCTGGTCCGCAGCCAGGTCACGGTCTCCGGTCCGAGTTACATGCGCGCGATGATCCCGCACTACTCAATCGCGATCATGACCTCCGAGCGCGCGCAGATCCGAGATCCTCGTGTGCGCAAGCTCGCCGACGATATCATCGAGGCCCAACGGCGCGAGATCGCCGAGATGCGCTATCTCATCGCCGACGTCTCGTCCGGGAACGTGGTGGAAAGCATCTACAAGGACCCGCCCGTCGCGCTGGGAACCGTGGAGGACGCTCTCTCGAACACTCTCATCAGCCAGCTCGACCTTGCGCCGATGCATGAGGCCGAAGCCGATCGTGTACTTGGACCCGGCGCCCGCTGCAGGTTCAACCGCAGTCCTGAGGCAGATCCGATCCTCTGGTCCGCCCAGGGGGGCGGCGGGGCGGCATTGAAGCTTAATGGGGTCCTCATCACTCTCGATACAGCTGGCGATCCGCAGAGTGGCATTGCGGAGTTTTCTGCGCCCGGCACCACGATCGCAGTGCGAATGCTCGGCGACGAGGCCGACTGGCGACAGAATGCTGAGCTCGTGTTCGAACTCGATCAGGGTCTGACGGTTGGGTATCGCGGCTTCTACGCCTGCGGGAACTGACAGAGGGAAAGGAGCGAAAGCGCACGACAGGCCGGCACGGAAACACCGCTCCAGGCGCTATCTTGGAAGTGCAGCCATCACCGATGCAACGGCGCTGCCGCGGCTAACCTTCTAATTACCTTTCGGCCTCAAGCTTGGCGGTAAGCGCAATCGTCGGCAGGCTTGCCTCCCGCCGCCCGGCTAGGTCACGAAAGGGGAAGCATGATCAACCGACGTTCGTTCATGGCATGCATGGCAGCAGCAATTCCCGTCGTGCCACGCCCGGCCGCCGCTCACATCCCGTCGGAGCCGTTCGAGGTTGATCCTGAATACGTGCCGCAAGAGGTCGCGTTCCCGTCCGGCTATGCCGCCGGGACGATCGTAATCGACACCGCGGAGCGGTTTCTCTACTTCGTCGAGGAGGAGGGCCGGGCACGGCGCTACGGGATAGGGGTCGGCCGTGCGGGGCTGGCCTGGAGCGGCACTGCCGAGGTCGGCCGGAAAGCCAGGTGGCCGAGCTGGACCCCGACGCCGAACATGATCCGCCGCGAACCCGGGAAATACGCGAAATACGCCGATGGCGTCCCGGGCGGACCTTCAAACCCGCTCGGCTCGCGTGCCCTTTACCTTTATCGCAACGGGCGCGACACCTATTACCGAATCCACGGGACCACGGAGCCTTGGACCATCGGCAAGGCGGTTTCCAACGGTTGCATCCGGCTGATCAACGAGCACGTGGAGGATCTCTACGAGCGCGTGACGGTCGGCGCCACGGTCATCGTCCTGCACGGCAAGGAACTGCTGTCCGGAAGCGGCGGCGCCGGAAGCAACTAGGCTCGCCCGCAGCGCAGCCAGGCGGTCATCTGCCAGCGGGGCGTGAACCGGACGTTAACGCCCCGCTGGCATCCTCCTGCGATGCTTCGGCAAGGACAAGTGTCGGTCGGGTTCCTCGCGCGCCGATGGCTGGCGAGGGACGCGCGGGCATACGCTCCGATGCAAAAGGCCCTCCATTGGCTCGTGGTGATCCTGTGTGCGGCACAGGTCTCGACCTCCTGGGCCATCGTCAGGACTCACGTCGCTCATGCGGCGGGCGGTCATCCTGATCCGATCGACATGCTGCTGCATCAGGTGCATGCCTGGACCGGGTGGACGATCTTTGGGCTGGTAGCCGGACGCATGCTCCTCCGGTTCTACAAGGGGGCGCCACCGTTGCCATCCGGTCTGCCGCGCTGGAGCGTGATCGCCAGCGGGATCAGTCATTCGGCGCTGTACGCCGTGCTGCTCGCCCTTCCGCTCACGGGCACGCTGGCGATGTATGTCAGCGGCTGGTTCGCGCCGGTCCACCAACTGCTGACGAGGCTGCTCCTCGCGCTCATGGTCGCCCATGTGGGTGCCGCCTTCTGGCACCTGCTCTACCGCAAGGACCGGGTGGTTCAGGCGATGCTGCCACAACAGTCGCCCTTGGCGACAAGCCAGAGTTAGCAGAGCACTAAGCCGCACAGTGCGCTTTCCGTCAGGTGCCTTCGACCGCGGCCATCATTCGCCATCATGAAGAAATAAGCTCTTGAGATTCCCCTTACTGGAAGGTTTATGTTGGCTCGACCTTTTGCATCGGAGGCAGAAATGAACATCGGCGCCGTCTCGGAAAAATCAGGCCTCCCGGCCAAGACCATCCGCCACTATGAGGACATCGGCCTTCTTAAACCCGACCGCGCGGGCAACGGCTACCGCGACTATTCGATGGTCGACGTACACCGCCTGCGGTTCCTGCAGCGCTCGCGCAGCCTCGGCTTCTCGGTCGAGGACTGCAGACAGCTTCTCTCTCTGTATGGCGACAGCGACCGCGAGAGCGCGGACGTGAAGGCGATCGCCAACGCCAAGCTATCCGATATCGACCGGAAGATCGCCGAGCTGATCGGCCTCAGGGACATGCTTCGCCATCTCGTCAAGAACTGCCACGGCGACAGCCGTCCGGACTGCCCGATCATCGAGGGTCTTGCCGGAGAGGCCAGGGTCCAGTGATATGGCGAGCTGCTCTGGCCGCAGGGCTGCTCCTGGCGGGATCCTCGGCGGCGATCGCGGCGCATGGGGTGGACGATCCGCTAGTGGCCGAGCGACAGGCGTCGATGAAGGCCATTGCCGAGGCGGCGAGGACGATCGACTGGATGTTCTCACGCAGACGCGATTACGACTCGCGCGCGTTCAAGGGTGCGGCGGAAACGATCCGGCAGCATTCGGGCGAAGCCCTGGTGTCGCAGTTTCCCCTCGGGTCTTTCGGAGGTCACTCGGGCGCAACCGCTGAAATCGACAGGTCCCGCGAAGAATTTGTTGCGCTGTCGAACCATCTGGAAACGTTCGCCGCGGAGCTGTCACGGGCGGCGGACGAGGCGCCGGATCGGCTGACCGACGACATGAAGATGGGCGACCACGTGCCACTGGGCGGGAGCCTGCTCGGGCGCAGGCCGGGCAGGGACGCCGACGCAGATCCGTCAACAATGCCGGCAGAGCACGTTTTCCACCTCATGCTCGAGGATTGCGCGAGCTGCCATGCGAAATTCAGGGAAAAGGCGGAATGAGATCGCGCGCCGCCCGTCGATGACGTTCGCCGTGCACTGGACGAAAGACCTGCAATGATGGACCAGATGATGTCGGGCGGGATGATGGTGGCATGGGCGTGGCAGGACTCCTGTTGCTCGTGATCGCGGTTCTCGTGATCGCCGCCCTGATCAAGTTCCTCTTCTTTCGGTAACGCCCTCGTTGGAGAGCTGCCCCGTGTCCAGGGCGAAGGTGGTCGATCGTGGAGCGGCCGTGTTCACCCTCGCCGCGCTTTACTGTGGCCGTAGGTCCTGCGCCCGGTTTAGTTTGCTTTCGGGCATTCTCCGAGGAACTGGGTCGGCCAGCTGGAGAACCACGGCCGCTGTATCCTCTCGCGAGTGGTTGCGAGGCTGGGAGGAGTCCAGGCGACTCCTCCCACTTCCCTTGCTTTCAGACGTATTCGAGCGATGTCATCATGCCGCCAGCCATGTGGTAGAGGTGGTGGCAGTGGAGCTGTCGCTTGGCATTTAAATGCAAGAATGCGGTGGTTTTGCCCGGGTTAGGCACTTAATCGTGAGAATTCCTGCAGCCAGATTCTCAAATTAACTGCATTTGCCTAGAAGCTCGCAGCGTGCCGGCTTGAGCTATCATGTTCTCTGCGGCGTCAGAGAATCGGGCCCGGTTGTCGCCCATCATGTGCCCACGCAGCATCCGGAGCATTTCCGGGCCGGCGCGCTCGACGATGGCAACGCCGGCCAGCAGAGCCGGCCGCATATCGAGCGGCAGGATCGGCTTTGCAGGTGTGGGCAGATTCTGCAATTGCTCGGCAACGACATGGTCGAGATCGGGAATGATGGCGCCGAGCACCCGGTAGCGCCAAAGCTCGTGCTCGCGCGGTAGGGGCCAGATCACTCGCCGCATCAACAGAAGCCGGGCGATTTCGGTCGCCGATGTCCAGGTTCGAATGCCGCGTTCGGCTTCGTCGTCGAGCAGCTTTTCACCCCGCAGAGCCGCACGGTGATTTTGCCGGAAAGGGGAGCGAAGTTCACCTTTTCCGAACCCTCGTAGTAGTGTTCCGCAATGTACGCAGGTAATCCGCCACCCCAGCAGCTGGTTTCGCAGGATTGGCGCTGGTTCCGCGCTACCGGGGCTGCAACGTGCACAGGTCTGTGCCGGCCTCGCGGCGATTAGTCGATGCGACGACTTCGGCACATTGATGAAGGTCATTCGACGTAAAACAGCCGGTTTGGCGGCGAAAATACTGGCGAGGCGGACTTCCTGATCGCCGCTCAGATGGAGATCGACTGCTCGCAATGAGGAGGCCTCCGGCAGGCAATGCTGGAGCATGACGAGCGGCGGAACCGCGTAGAAGGCGGCATGGCGACTGATCCAAGACGACAGAAGCTCGTCAGGGTAGGGCGGCAATCTCACTGGCAACTGCCGTGGCGGCGCGGTCTCCGTCATGCGAACGCCGCCTCGGCCTCGAACTCCGGCTCCCAGTTTTCGACAGATTCGTCTGCAATATGCTCTTGGCCGCGTTCGATGGCGTCAACCGCGAGGTCGTTGATCATGTGGAAGATGCTGGCGGTGATGCCCTCGGTTATCTGCAGAATCCGTCGCAGTGATTTCGGCGTGAGCACCGAGGGTCGACGCAGCGGCGTATTGCGCAGGATCGATGCCACCAGCGTCTCGAACTGCTCGTTCGCCGCCCACCTGCTCAAGGTGAACTGCTCAAACCGGCGTGCAAGCTGGACGTCGCCACCGATCGCCTCGCGCGCCTCGTTAACGCCGAAGCAGACCAGGGAGATCTGCAGACGATTGCTGAGGAAACGCAGCGTGTTCAGGACAATGCGCTGCTCGCGATAAGATCCGGCGAGAATGTTGTGCACCTCGTCGATCACCAGCACCTGCACACCGATGGCCTCCATGATGCGTAGCGCCGCTTGCTCCATCTGGGCGATATCGGCGCGTGGCCTCTGTGGTGCGCCGAGAAGGGTGAGCAGTTCGGCGTAGAACCGCCGCTCGCCGGGCCGGCTCGTCATCTCCATGGCCAGAACGGGCGTCTTCAGCGTACCCGTCACCGGGTTGAAGCACGGCGGGTGTTCGTCCCGGAACCGCTTCATGATCATGGTCTTGCCCATGCCACTGTCGCCATAGATCGCGACAGAAGGCATGCGTGTGCCGCGTGGATGGTCGAGAAGCCGGCTCAGCCGATCGAGCGCCTGCTTGGCGCGTGGGTAGAGCACCCATCGGCGCGATCGTATCGCGCGAATGCGCCGCTCGTCCGTTTCGGCAAGCAGTGCGCCGGCGCCGGCGGTCAGGTGGGAGATTTGATCGCTCATGTTTCACTCCAGCTCAATCTGTATCCTCAACAAAGGGTACAGGTTTGCTGGAGTCGACGCCGCGGAGCGAGCCCAATCCCCGATCATCCACCTTCGATTTCGAAGAAGCCTTCCCGCGTCGCGCAGCCGCCGTCTTATTGGTTGCCGCCTCGACCAATTCCCGCTGCGCGACGGCGGTGCGGACGATGGCGCGGGTGTCGACTTCGCGACGGCCCTTCGCACGTAAGGTACGCCGGGCGGTTAGTGCCTCGTGTAGCGTTATCGAGGGCAGGGTCACGTCGGCATAACGGGCCTCAACGAAGTTTCCCGATGGCCGCCGGACGAAGATGCGCGCCATGTCGCGCGGATCATATTTTACGAGTAGGCGCCGGTCAGAACGTCCGACGTCGGCGCTCAATGCCGGCGACCAGTAGCGCAGTTTGAACAGATGAATCCCGTCAGGCATCAACGTCCGCTCCTGCTCCGGCAGGAACGTCAGCCAGAAGCGCATTCGATCTTGCGGCAACCGAAGCGGGATTTCGCCCTCGTGCTCCCGCCACACCGCGATCGGCGGTCGACCCAGACTGCTGTGGATCGATTGATGATAAGCGCCGACAATGTCGAGAGCGATGTAGCGCTCGAGCTCCCTCAGAGTCAGTGCCGCATGTCGCTTCGAGTCATAGGCGCCCAACTCCTGTTCGTTGCTGAACGTTGTTCCGGGCAGGAGATGCAGCCTGCCCATCTGAGTGCCGATCAGGCGCTCGATATGACCGCCGAAACGCGGCTCACCGGGTGGCCGCCACTCGATCGCGATGCCCGCGTCCTGGCACCCTCGCTTGAAGGCCCGGCTTCGGAAGTCGGCACCATTGTCAACATGCACCATGTCCGGCAGACCGGCGACGGGCCAGGACTCCGTTATCTCGCGCTCCCGCAGCCATGCCGATTTGTCGAAGACGGAGTGTAGCAGGCACATGCTGGTGGACAGGCGGGACGGCGCCTCCATCGTGAGATAAAAGCCGGTCACCATCCGGCTGCAGACATCCATCGCCAGCGTCAGCCATGGCCGTCCGATCGGCTGCCGCGTCTCCTCGTCAACGACAAAGATGTCTGCCTTGGTATGGTCGATCTGGACCACTGCCAGGGGACGGGAGACTTCGAATGATCCGGGGACGGCCGTTGTCGCCTTGACGATTTTCTGTTCGCCACGCCGATTTGCGCGCTTCTGCAGGTCGATGTCCTTCACGCGGGCGACGATCGTTCGGCGATGTGGCGGCTTCAGCCCGACCGAAATGCAGTTCGTCTGCACGTCCCGCACCAACTGCGAGATCGTCGGTCGGGTCCGCTTCAAGTAGAACTTTTTGATAGTCTTGCTAACGATCTCCTCCCGTTTCTCGTCCAGCGTACGATGACCCACAGGCCGTCCACGCTTGCGATCGACAAGAGACAGAACGGTCCCGCCGACGCGGAACAGCTTGATCAGCCGGTAGGCCGTCGCCTGACTCACATTCATCCCGGCAGCGAGCCCCGAAACGTTTGCCGCGGTCGCACCGTCAGGATTGCGCCTCAGGAATTCACGGAGCGCATCTGCCCTTCGGCAAGCTTCATCCCAAAGCGCTTCGTCGATCTCATCAGGGATCCGATCTCTCATGGCAGGCTCGCGAGGAAAACATCACGAGTCTCATTCTCACATTAAGTGACAAAAGCCAATGCGCATTATCGAATTAACTGCCCATTCGCAAATTAAGTGCTGGCGTAAGCATCTGAAATCATTGAAGCATGATTCTCATCATTAAGTGCCGAGCGACACCAGTCACACCAACATCGCATCCTATCATACCGCTGACGCGCGTGCCGGCCTGGGCGGTGCCGCGCAGCACCATCGACAGCGATGTCGAGGCTGCCTATATGGCCGGCAGTGCCCTGAATTCACTCGACAACCTGGTTTGCTCCGATGCGCCATGGCTCGGCGCCTGGCGGCAGCGGCTCGCCCTCAAAGCCGCCGCCGCGAGCGTCAAACTGATGCGCCGCACCGAGGACGAATCCGCCCTGCGTGATGCCTGGTATCTGCGCCAGCCCGGCGACGAGCTGGGCCCAGGCGGCAACGTGCTTTTGGCTTGGCGAAAGCTCACCGACCGGTCGTTGCTGCCAACGGTCGGGGTTCTGCAATCAGTCGCCGATCTGCTCGGCATCACCTGGTCGGATGTCTTTGCCGAGTGCATCGAGGAGATTGCCGACGGCGTGCGCTCGGCGGCTCCCGCGCCGGTAATCGCCGCGCGCGCCGCAACGGCGATCATGCACGAAGACCCGAAGGCCGAAGCCCTGGCCTGGTGGATGGCCGATCTCGCACTGTCATGGCGGATGGCTTGGCGCCATGCTGTTCCGCTACTCGCGACCCAGATCCACTCGGCCGTTCTGCGCACCGGTCACGATCGACGGCGCGCCCGGCCTGATAG
The DNA here is from genome assembly GCA_019635775.1 of Rhizobiaceae bacterium. Taxonomy (GTDB): domain Bacteria; phylum Pseudomonadota; class Alphaproteobacteria; order Rhizobiales; family Rhizobiaceae; genus Mesorhizobium_K. The sequence goes on from JAHBYU010000020.1 coordinate 26,738, forward strand.
CCCTGACTATGAGCGGGCAATCTGCCTTGCCGTCGCGGCCGGCGCGGCGGAGGCCTGCCAGCTCGCCGCCGGTATTGCGCAGCAGGCCGAACGTCTGCACGAGGTCACGCCGAAATTGCGCGCCAAGGGGGCAGGGGACGTCATTGCGTTGTTGCTGTCCGACGATGCCGTGTCCGGTTCCTTCACCAGCAGAGCGATGACCCGCTGGGCCAGCCGCCGGCTGTTCGAGCGGTTACAAAAAGTCGACGCCGTGCGCGAACTCAGCGGCCGGTCGACTTTCCGACTGTACGGGTTGTAGCCATGGGCCGTCCGTCACGCGATGCCGGTCTTCTGGATACCGAACTCGACGCCTTGCCGCCGGACCTTCGCTGGCGCGAATGGATGACGCGCGTGGAGGCCGTCATCTTCGCATCGCCCGAACCGGTCACGCGACAACTGCTCGCGGGCGTTGTCGGCCGCGATTGCAGCATCGATCTGCTGATCGAGGACATCGTCACCGAGCTGGCCCCGCGTCCCTACGAGATCGTCGCCGTCGCCGGCGGTTGGCAGTTTCGCACGCGGCCGCGTCAGGCCGACGTGCTGAAGGCCGCCTTCGGCGGCACCACCACGGGCGCCGAGATAACCGAAGGCGAGATGCTGGTGCTGGCTTCGATCGCCTATCACCAGCCGGTCACGCGTGCGGCGCTGTCCGACATGCTGGGCCGTGAGGTATCGCGCGACATCATAGGCCATCTGCGGCGGCTGGACATGATCGCATCGGGACCGCGCTCGCCCCAGCCCGGCGCGCCCTACACCTATGTGACCACGCGAAAGTTCTTGGAGCAGTTCGGGCTCGATACGCTGCGCGATCTGCCGGATATCGAAGCGCTTGAGGATGCCGGGTTGCTGAGCCAAGGCGCGGTAGGCGATAAAATGGCGCCGATTGCAAATGAAGAGGACGAAGCGGGCGCATTGGAATAGGGCAGCGCGAAGCAGACGGTGAGCGTCGAACCCCCACGAGGAGAGGAGCAGATGAGGTGCACGGTTAGAGCAGTCGCTCAACGGCAACTATTCGCTTCAACCGGTTGTCTTGGCAGCGTGCTCCGTTTCCAAACAGGCCGTCCACTTAACGAGGAGCAAGGACCAGATGTAGGGGTGGGGTTCACCAGAACAAGGCGCATGGATTCACGGCAAAACATCATTCGCCTGTGGCCGATCTCGCTGTATTGTCTACAACAGCCAAACTTGGGGGGCATGTGAGCATGGAGGATGAAGCAGAGCTGGTAGATAAGCCGGACGAATTTCTTGAGGCCCTGGGAGAAGGTCTGAAGCAGAGAGAGGGTGTCGATGTCGGCCTGGCAGACGTCCTTAAGAACCACATTCTGAAAGCGGCTCCGGCTCAGAACGCCGTCGCTCAGGCCAAGGACGCGATCCTGAAACTCGCAGCCGAGCGAGCAAATCCTCCGCAGCCGGAGGTGGACAATGGCTGACCCCTACTTCCTTCAGTCGTTGGGACTTTCTGGGTTCCGCGCGTATCTCCAACCGAAGACGTTCGATTTCAGAAAAAAGCGCTGTCTGGCGATCTTCGCGCCAAACGGCAGCGGCAAATCCAGCGTCATCGACGCGCTGGAGTTCATGTTCTCTGAGGACGGAACGCTCGAACGGCTCGGACAACGCGCCATCAATAACCAGGCTGGTCCCGTGGCGCTGGCGCACAATCTGGCTGAGGAGGCGAAGATTGCGTCGGCCGTTACGATCGGCGTGGTCTCGGGCAAGGATGTCATCAACGGCAGCCGACCGGCGACGGGGGCGAAGCGACCGATACCGGCGGTGGCCACGACTTTGAACGCCTGCTTCGCGGTGCCGCCGATCATCCGCGGGCATGCGCTGCGCACGTTCGTCGAAACGCATAAGCCTGAACAGCGCTATGCTGATGTCGCCAATTGGCTGCAGCTCGGCCCGCTTGTCGAGGTGCAGAAGAATATTCGTTCGCTGCGCACGCAGGTGAAGGCCGCTGCCGAGGACGAGACGGCGCTGCAGCGCGTTGACACCCAGCTTGCTAAGGAGACGGCCCAGGCGGTGAATACCTGGGATGAGGCGGCGGTGCTTTCCCACGCCAACACGTCGATCCTCGCGCCACTCGATCCATCGCTGGTGCTGGCGGCGCTGGCAGCCGGCGATTCGGCCTATCTCGAACTGGAATCGCGCGCCAAAGCCGAGGAGAACAAGATCGGGCTTGCGGGCCTGCGCCAGATCCGCAATGCGGCTGCCGCCTTGCGGGCGGAGACGACGGACACGGAGAGCGGCGAGACCGTCGTCAGCGGTGCGATTCCGACCTTTGACTCGGCCGTCGCGGCGCTGTCGGCGGCGGAGAGTAAGGAAACGGAAGAACGCGGCAAGGCGGCGAGCACCGTGTTTCAGGCTTTGTGGAAAGCCGCAGAGCCGTTTTTTGCCGAAGAGGTCGCGGCACCTGACATTTGCCCGGTCTGTACAACACCTGTCGCGGACACGGCGGCGGGTAGCGCTGAGACGATCCGGGAACACATTGCCAAGCACCTTGAGGAATTGGCGGACTACGCCGCCGCTAAGAAGGCGCTCGAGGAGGCCAAGACTGCGGCGACCAAGGCCCATACCCAGTTGGTAGCGGTGCTGCCGGGGTTGATTGGCCACCTCGGCGACGGCGAGGCGGCATTGAAAGCTGATCTTATCGCCTATCAAGCAGACATAGCCGGCTGGCCTCAGACCACCGTTCCTGCCTCGGCTGACATTGTTTCGGCAATCGCCAAGCTGCTCGACATGCTCGATCAGGCCATTGCCGACATCGAATCGAAGCAAGGCGACCACACCTATATCAAGGCGAAGGCGAAGATCGATCGACTGCTGGAGCTACAAACCGAGCGGAACCTTGCGCTGCGGACACTGGATGAGCTGGTGAAACTCTCCAACGCCTTGACGGCGCAGGCGACGATAATCTCGGCCGAAATCCGCAAGAAGGTGCAGGCTCTGCTCGACAAGCTTCAGACGCCGATGAACGATATCTACAAGCTGATCCAGGGCGCTGGCGCCACGCCAATCCGGCTGGAGCTGCCGGGGGAAGACGACACGAACCAGCAGCGGCTCAACCTTCTGATCGATTTCGCCAAGAACCGCACGGGCGTGCAGCCGGGTGGCTATTTGAGCGACTCACAGATCCATTCGGTGGCGCTCGCGTTGCGGATGGCGGCGATCCAGCAATTTAATGTCGGCGCGCCCATCATCGCGCTGGATGACATCGTCACCTCCTACGATGCCGATCATCGGCGCACCATCGCCGGGCTCATCGCCACCATGTTCGGCGACTGCCAGATCCTGATCACCACTCACGACGAGCGGTTCTTCAATTATTTGAAGGATCAGCTTGAGGCGAAGGCGTGGCACTTCACCCGGATCATTGGCCTAGATCCGGCCTATGGGCCGCGTTTTGCCGACCACAAGGTCAGCGACGAAATGATCGAGGCGCGTTGGGCTGAGGGTCAGTCGGCGGCCAACGAGATGCGCCAGGCCGAGGAGGAATGGCTTCTCGGTATCTGCCGGGATTTTGGGGTCAGCGTCCGCATCCGACCGCTGGAGAGGGCCTATTCCTACGAACGCAGCGAGTTGGCCTCGGCGCTCGCCGGTCTGCTCAAGGATGCCAAGCTGATGCCGGCGCTGGTGCCGGGCGTCAACAACCGGTTCCTCGACAGTTTGGTGAAGGGCGAGATCGAGAATTTCGGCAGCCACTTCCAGGACGGCCCCTATGGCGACGGTTCGATCGGCGACGAGAAGACGCGCTGGGGGGAATTCAAGACCTTCCGCAGCCAGTTCGCTTGCAAGAAATGTAGCCGGACGAAATTCCAGCGGCCATTCGCTCTGAAAAGGCCGGTCTGCGCGCATAACGGCTGCGAGGCTCAGTTCGAGTTCGCGGTGGCTCCGGTGCAGTGAGTGCACAACGCTATTTTCCTCGAGGATTGTATGACAGTTAATGGGCCAAATTTCCGCCAAACATGGCTTTGGCGACAGGCATTTCAAACGCCACGCTCGGATAGTACAATTGAAGAGCAAGAGTTTTTCAGGACGCAATATCTCTCAATTCGAGAGCGTGCGGCGCAGCTCGTTTCCCGGATTGCAGTCGATTTGCCGGGGATGACGGTACACGACATCAGTCATTTGGATGCTCTATGGGACACCGCTTCTTCAGTTTCCGAGGGTGCCGTCAACGTCAATCCGGCTGAGGCATTCGTTCTTGGCGCGAGTATTCTTCTGCATGATGCAGCGATGAGCCTCGCGGCATATTCCGGTGGCCTAGCAGAAGTTAGGACGACCATTGCATGGAAGGACGCCATTGCACGCCTCGCCTTAGCTTCCGAAGAGAGCGGTGGTGAGAGTTTTGATATCGAGAGCCCGCCGAGCGAGATTGTACAACTGGTCGTACCAGAGGTCCTTCGTCGTCTGCACGCAGAGCGAGCCGAAGAACTTGCCGAGCAAGCTTGGCGCGCCGCAGACGGGTCGCACGTGTACCTCATTGAGGACTCCGAGCTACGTCGCTTCTATGGGCCGACAATCGGCCAAATTGCTCACAGTCATTGGTGGTCGGTGCAGAAGGTCGAGCAGAAACTCTCGGAAGATTTGGGGGCTCTTGCCAATCGGACGCTCAATCGCGTCGATCGCGTAAAGCTTGCCTGTCTGTTGCGAGTTGCCGATGCTCTGCACCTCGACAGCCGCCGTGCTCCCAGGTTCCTCCGTGCAATCACCAATCCAGCCGGCATCTCGGCCCTTCATTGGGCATTTCAAGAGCGGCTGGCCCGACCGCATATTGAACTCGATGCAGTGGTTTTCACCACTGGTCAGCCGTTCGGCAGGGAGGATGCTGAGGCTTGGTGGTTGGCATACGATACATTGAATTCCGTCGATCGCGAGCTTCACGACGTAGATTTGCTCCTGCAAGCCCGCGGTAAGGAGGTCCTAAAGGCAAGACGCGTTAAGGGAGCGGGGTCGCCCGAAATTCTCTCCCGTTCGGTTCAGACCAGGGGTTGGCGCCCGGTCGATGCTCGCCTTCAGGTATCGGATGTCCCGCGTATCGTGGAAAACCTCGGGGGTTCGAAGCTCTATGGCAACGATCCGACTGTAGCTCTTCGCGAACTTATCCAAAACGCAGCCGACGCGGTCCAGGCCCGGCGGAAGTATCACAAGCGCGCCGCGGACTGGGGTCTCATTACGGTCGGCTTGCTCCCAGAGGGCGACAAGATTTGGCTGGTTGTCGAGGACAATGGCATCGGTATGTCAGAACAGGTGCTCACCGGCCCCCTTCTTGATTTCGGAACATCGTTCTGGCGATCGCCCCAAGCGCTGGAGGAGTTTCCTGGGCTCATGGCCGCTGGCATGCATGCCATTGGCCGGTTTGGAATCGGTTTCTTCTCAGTTTTCATGCTCGGGCCGATCGTTCGTGTCTACTCGCGACGTTGCGACAAGGGACAAGATACGGGCCGCCTCCTTGAATTCCGCGGCGGAACGAGCGCTCGGCCTATTCTTTCTCCTGCACCCGGCACACCTGTGCCGATTGATGGGGGCACACGCATAGAAGTTTTGTTGAAAAATCACCCACATGAGGCAGGAGGGCTCCTTCATATAAATTCATATTCAAAACGAACGATGTCTTTAGCAACGCTGGTGGGCGCAGTTGCGCCCAACCTCGACGTGGCAACCGAAATCCTGGAAGAGGAAGGCACGGAACAGGTGGCGCGGCCAGGTGACTGGTTAAGAATCAGTGATCTGGATCTGGTGCGCCGTCTGAACCCAACTGCTGATCGCTCTGACGCGGACTCTCCAAAAGCAGACCGATCCCTCATGCAAACCATTGAAGATGAAGACGGTCAAATTTTCGGCCGTGCTTTCATTTCGCCTTCGCGTTACTCGTTTTCGGCAGATGGTGGTTGGGTGACTATTTCCGGACTGCGAGCGGGGCGACTGCACAACGTAGAGGGTATTTTGGTTGGAGAGGCAGTGACTGCTGCCCGAGACGCGGCTCAACCGCTCGCCACAAGGGATGCGCTGGCGCGGTGGGCATCGAAGCAAGCCGAATTGATTGTCGCATCCGTCAAGGATGAAGAGCGTCAAGCGCGCTCAGCAGAGGTTGTCCTTGAATGTGGAGGAGAGATTGGAGGGCTTAAGTTTGTAAAATGGGGAACTGATTGGCTGAGTACAAGCGAGTTTCAGGAACGGCTTCGATCAACCGCAGAAATAGCGGTGAGCTTTGACGGTGAATTCGACTACGATGAGGATCAGGACGATGTCCATCCGAAGGAGTTTCGAGAGGATTTCCACGGCGCTGAGGACATACTCGTGGTCCTAAAGCACGATGGCGGAATCTTGAGGGCCGGAAACAGTAGCTGGCCGAGGTCTCTTACGGGGCAGACTAAAGGAGGTGTTTCCAACGTAGCAGAGTACACCAGAAATCTCATCCGGCAGGCGTGGGGCGAGAGCCTGCAGGAGGACGAAGAAGAGCGTGTCGTTGGCAAAGTCGGATTTTCTGAGATTATACGCAGCATTACGGTTTTTCGGATTGTAAGCGAGGGAGAAGGTGATACCGACGACTCATTTTGAAGCGACACCGCAGCAATTGACCTAATCGCTATCTGATTTCCGCATGGCCCGCCTTCAGTAGCCCATTCTTATTACGCCCGGGACACGTCGAATACACTCCGTAGCACCAGAGTTCGCTGCCGCATTCAGGGTCGATCATCCTACTTTATCTCGTGAATTTTCACCTCCGGCACAACCTGCGCGGCAATCTCGCACAGATGCCGATGATGGGTCAGGTAAACGACCTGTCCGACCTGAGCCATCTGGCCGAACAGCCGGAACACCTCCTCCGATCGGGGCTCGTCGAAGGTTTCCATGATGTCGTCGGCGATGAAGGGGACCGAAGGCCGCGCCGTCGCGAACTCTTCGTAGCCGGCTAGGCGCAACGCCAGATACAGCTGGAACTGGGTTCCTTTGGACATCTCGACCGCCAGCTTGGAACCGCTATGCCGCGACAGGCCGATCAGCGCTTCACGATCCTTGTCGGGTCGCGTGGCAAGGCCGGTATATTCGTCGCGGGTGATCAGCCGGAACGCTTCGGATGCCCGGTTCATCATCGCGCTGCGGTGTTTGTCGCGATAGGCGCGAATGCCGTGCTCGGCGACGAGGCTTCCGCTTTTGAGGCGAAGATAGCGTAGCGCCAGGTCCTCCATTTCCAGAAGCAATGTGCGCCGGTTCGCTTCAAGGCGGGCGGCGGCATCATCCCCGCCGATCGCCGTCAGGCGATCGGTTGCCCGCGCCTTGTCAGCGAAAAGGTTCTTCGCTCGGCCGTCGAGATCTTCAAGACGCGTCATGAGTTCGGCCTGCTCCTGCTGCAGCTCAGTCAGGTCGGCATCGGCAAGGCTGAGCATGGCCGCTTCCAGCGATGGAAGCTTCATGTCACCGACGATCTGCCGCTCGAGCTTGCCCTGCTGCTCGACCAGCTCATCCCTTTTCCGGCAGCGTTCGAGAGCTTGCCGAACATCCGCAAGCGCGTCGACCTGGAAGAAGTCTGTCAGCTCCTTCTTGCGCGCGGCATGGGTCGCAATCTCGCCGTCCACCCGCTCGCGTTCGATCGAGAGATCAGCAAGGACCTGGTCCCGTTCCTGCCGCTTCGCTTCGACTTGTCTGGCTTCCTCGCGCCGCCGGATTAGGGCCTTGGCGGCGTCAAGGGGATTGCTGCCATCGAATGTGTCGCGGAGAGCGTCATGAAGCTGGGCGACAGCTTTGACGAAGGAATTTCGATCTGCCTGCATGGAGTCAATGCGATGTCGCAGATCATCCTTCTCGCGCAAAGCTTCGGGAAGGCCGGCGATCGCGTCGAGAAGTTCCCGGACAGCGCCAACACTGCCTTCCCGATCAGTGAACCAGGTGCTTGCGAGGGCGGCCGCCCAGTTTCTCTGCCACTCTTCGGATGTAGTGATGGCTTCGTTGAGCTCCGCTTTCCGTCGAAGCTCGGCCGCGTCCAATTCACCGACGCGTTTTTGGGCGTCCTGCCGTTTGGCCTGCATTGCATTATGGTCCGCGAGGATGGTGTCGGCAGCCTGCATCAGAGCTGCTACATCCAGACCATCGTCATCGATCCCGGCGCTGATCAGGATCGCGGCGAGCGTACCCTGCTCCTTTGCGAGCACAGTCCTGGCATCTTCAGCGTCACTCAAAGCATGGCGCAGATCATCCCACGCGGTCAGCGCCAAAGTGCGGATTTCAGCCCATCGGCCGATTCTTGTCAGCCATGACGCAACGGACGCATCGTCATCCAGATCGATTTCCGCTGGTGTTTCGGATCTGATCTCGCGTCGCAATGTCTGCAACTCGTCATCGATATCCCTCAGTAACTGGCGTTGCCGGTCTACGCTTACCCTGTTTACCGCCAACGCGGCAGTCAGGGAGCGCAACTGCTCGAGTTCCCTGGCGCTGTTCAGACGTGCGGCCGCGGCCGCATCGGTCGCCCGCATGCGGGCCTCGAAACGATCGGCCGTTTCCCGGTCGAGCACCGACAGATGCTGCGCCCAAGCGTCGTCCCGGTCCAGAAGGGCAGCCTTCACCTCCTCATCATCCATGATGTCGATCGCGTCGCGGAGTGCAGTCAGCTGTGCGGCGTCTTCCTCCTGATTCGTCAAGAGCTCTCGTTCCCGCTCGACGATCTGCGAGCGACGCTTCTCCAATTCGCTATGAGTGGACTTCCAGGATTCGAGACGCTTGGTTCCGGGCGGAGATATACGCCGGAGAGCATCACCGTCACCGGCCCATGGGTGCAGTTCAGCCGCGGCATCATCGAGGGCTCGGCGTTTGGCGGGGACAGCCTGCTCGGCAAGGCGAGTTTCGGCAACAAGATTGCCGTCGCGCAAGCGGCGCAGAACTGACTGAAGCTGTGCCACCTTGCCAGCATCGAGGGCGGCACCCTGGCCATCGAGAGCCTGGCGGTCGCGCTGTTCCTTCTCAACAGCCTGCCGGGCCGTCTCATGCTCCTTTTCGGCAGATTGCCGTGCGACGTCGACGCCGGACTTCGCGCTGATCAGATCTCGCAGCGTTCCGATCGTCGCCGCCGGTATCAGCAGTGATTTCGGATCCTCGACATCTGTCTGACCGATTGCTGCCAGGATAAGATCGACCTTGCGGTTCGATTCAGACAACGCCTGCTTTCGCTTCGGCAGATCTTCCTGCGCGGTCGCATAGCGTGCGGCTGCGTCCGACAGCTGATCGAGCTGATCCGCCATCTCAAGCAGACTGTTTTCGACCACGAGCCCTTCCAGCTCCTCCCGGACCTTCTGCTCGCGCTGCGTGATGCCGGTCAGCTCGGTTTGAAGCCGCGTTTCTTCGACAATCAGATCAGTAAGTGCTGACGCCCACTCGGCAGGCGGATGCGGCAGGTCCGCGTATTGGGAAAGCTGCTCTTCTCCCCGACGGTATTCGGCCGCCAGGGGGTGAGCACGCAGGACGCGAGCAATCTCGTCGTGGCGGGCCTTTGCCGTACCGATCTCCTTCATGGCGGCGTCATAGGCCGCTTCAGCCTGCTCGAGCGCTGTCATCAGCGTCCTGTAAGCCGAGGCCTGGACGTCGATGTCATCGCGCTGCGATTTGAGTTCCGCGATCTGGCGTTTCAGGCCGGCGATCTTCGTCGAGCTGGCGCGCTTACGGAAAATGTCATCGGCTTCAGTGATTGCGGCCTCAAGTATGGAACTGATGCCGGCGATGCCCGCACTCGCCGAGAACAGCAACTCCCCAAGATCGCCCTTGCTTTCCAGAATGGCGTTGCCGCCATCTTCCAGCGTCTGATCGTCGAGCGAGAACATCATGCGATAGGCGTCACGCGTTAGCCCGGCGAGCGGGGCGCTCAGAATCGCCTCGTTCACCGGCTGCCCATGCGCGTCTAGTAGCGAGTTGCTGCGCTGCTTGACGCGCTTGAATTCATGCGCCTGCCCATCGAACTCGAGACAGGCGCCGATCTCCATCGCCTTGCCTTGGTGTAGGAAGCCGTAGCGCGTGCGCTCTTCTATGCCGAAGAGAAGATCGAGATAGCCAGAAAGGGCGGTCGATTTGCCTGCTTCGTTCAAGCCGTAGATGACGTGCAGGTCCGGCGTGCCGGCAAGGTGTTCTCCGAAGTCGACCGAGTAGTCAGTGAACTTGCCGTAGCGGGTGAGATCGAGCCGGCGCAGGCGCATCAGCTGATCTCCGACGCTGCCGGCTTCAGCCGGGCCAGCATGTCCTCGCTGCCTTCCGTCAGCAGGTGGTCGATCAGGGCTTCGAACGCGGCTTCGTCATCGCCGCTGAAGCCGCGCGCCTCCGGGGGCAAATCATCGCGCAGTTCCTTAACCAGATCACGCACGGCCTCACGAACACCATGCTGGTGAATGATGTCGCTGCGCATCAGCTCGCCGAGTTCCAGGACCGGGTCAGCGGTCGCACCGTCGGTGGGAGTGTTGACCGGCGCTGTGGTGGCGATTTCGATTTTCTCGATCCACGTCTTGCCGAGCCCCTCGGCTCGCTGTTCGGTTTCCGCCAAGAGTAGATCACGGTCACGTCTAAGCTGCCACGACAGAGACGTCGTACCCGTCAGCCGAAGGCGGCCGACGAGATGGGGCGAGCGCATCCGGTCGCGGACGACACCAAGGCCTTGTTCGATGAGTTCGGCCGCATCTCGCCAGGTTGTCGCGGATGAAAGGTCGACAGGAATCCGTTCGAACTGCGCAATGCTCGTCGCACGTTCTTCTACGGTGAGGCTGCGATCGTCATTGACCGTGACGAGCGTGACGGTCTTCTCGCCGGTTTCGTTGATGTCGCGGCCCTGCGGCATGCCCGGCATGATCACCATGCGGTCGCCGGCATGCTGCGCGCGGACGTGGACATGGCCCAGAGCCCAGTAATCGAAGCCCCAGCCATGAAGGTCTGACGCCTTGCAAGGCGCATAGAGATCGTGGCCGGGCGCGCCGGCGAGACTCGTATGCATAATGCCGATATTGATCGCGTCCGGGGTAGGGCGGTGATATTTCTCGAGGAGGCTTTCCGGTGCTTGCGGCTTGGCAAAGCTCAGGCCATGGATGGAAAGGTCGAGGTCGCCTCTGGCGAGGTTAATAGCGTCGGCGCGCCCGCCAAACCTCGTGACCGAAGGGGGGAGGATCAACTCCTGAGTGATCCTCGACATGGCATCGTGATTGCCGCGAATGATGAACGTTGCGATGCTGGCTTCATGAAGCCGCTGCATTTGGCTTGCCAGAAAGCGGGCGGTTTTCATCGACGTCTGATCGCCGTCGTACAGATCGCCAGCGATAATAAGTGCATCGATCTGTTCGTCGATGCAGAGATCCACGATGGCGATCAGGGCTTGGCGGGTTGCGTCGCCAATCAGCTCGGCGAGATCACTATTGCGCATCGCCAGCGAGCGCAGTGGGGAATCCAGGTGAAGGTCAGCCGTGTGAACAAATCGAAATGCCATACAATGATGTTTGTCCGATTTCAGGGAGACTTTGAATAAGAGATTATCGTATTGTCATCGACAGCGCACGGAATACTCGTCCACTATGAGCGGCGTTGGTGCATCCGCCTCTCTGGTGACGTCTGGCTCGGTGCTGCCCTTCGCATTGGTCGTCCTGGTCATCACCATCAGTTTCATGATCGCGGCGAGGCTCCCGGTCCAACTGCTCAGGATACTTTCGGCGCGAGCAATCGAGATCCTGATCGGCCTTTTCGATCATCCGATCTGAACGAAGTTCGTCTCCACCATATTTGTGGAAGCCGGTGACGAGCTTCTGTGGAGCGGCTTCCAGATGATCGCTGCCGCGCTGATCTTCTACGACGCTGGCATCGGCGTAGAGTCGCTCGCTGCATTCTTTGTGCTCGCCATCGTCAATGTGGGGCTGGTGGCCGCCCTTTATGGCCGCCATTAGGATGCATGATCCGAAAATAGGCGGCGAACAGCGCGGATCGGTCGGCGGCAGGCAGCGAGCGCTGCCGTCGTGGCGAACCCTGGTGCGTCTCAAGGAAATCCGCGAAGCGCGCGATCAGCGTGTCATGACCGCCCGCGGCCACGATCATCCAGCGCCGGTATGCGTCAACGCCGTCCATGTCGTTCACAAGCCAGTCAGGAGGCTTCGCCGCGAGCGCCTCGAAGCAGCGAATGCGCGCGGCGGTCGAGAGATTCGTGAGTGTTCTCCCCGAGCGGACATCGGCGGCGACCGGCGTGCGCAACACGCGCGAGACGGCGTCACTGACTTTCGCCGACCCCTTGGCCGACTCCACCCTGCATATATCCACGATCGCGCGTTCCAGCCGACGTGCGGCCGCCTTCACTGAGGCCTTCGGAACAGCGCGCAGGTCGAATCGGCACCACGCGCAGAAATGCTGCGGGACCAGCTCGCCCTGATCGAAGGTCGCGACGCCGGCATGGCAGGCCGGGCATCGATCCCGAAGCCCGCAGCCATGCGCGAAGCATGACACACGCGATGCTAGCCTCCACTGCCGCCGGAAATAGGGCGCCTCGTCCCCGGCAAGGCAAAGCGGGCAATATTGCATCCAGGTTGAACGGTTCCGGTGCGCATTATCGCGCAGCGGCAGCAGGAACGCGGTTATGGCGCCGCCGTCCATCGTCATCGATGAGATAGCTCCTAGTGGCAGGTGCGTTTGATGGCAAAGCAGCGTGGCAACGTTGCGCGGCAATCGATGGTCGAGGCGCGGCGACCACATCCCGTCGCCGAACCCGAGGACGCCGGCGAACGACCGCGGCGCGATGCCGTTAGCGATCCCAAGACGGTGCAGCCAGCTCGACAGCAGCTCGTCCGGAAGCGGCTTGATGGAAACAGGCCACCTATCCGGAGCGACGTCGCTATATCGCTGGCAGACCTCGATCGCGAAACCCGCGTGTGCGGCATTCCCTGTCACAGCAGGTTGTCGCGCACCGGCGCCCGACGCCGCTTCGATACCGGGACGTAGCGCAACGCCTCGATGCCCGATTTCGAGATCCGCTCCTCGCCGGTCCTCACCGCGGCCGTGGCCGCCGCGGAGACGATCGCCACGACCTCGCCGATCAATCCCTCGGAGAGCTGAAAGATCGTTCGCGCCGTGGGTTCATCCGAAAGGCCGGATGCGCGGGCGAGCGGCAAGGCGCTCTCGAGGCTGTCAAGCAGCGCAAGAAACTCCTCGCCATATTGCCAACGCGGCACGGCGTGCAGGTCGAACCGGGTCCCCATTTCAGCGGTCTGGTTGACGAAGTCATAGACGGCGACCTCACCGATCAGAACCGGCGAGATGTCGAACTGGCGACCGATCCTGCGAAGGAAGGAAAGCACGCCCTCGACGTCGCGCGCGCGGCCGCGCAGAGCATTGTGGAACTCATCGAAAATCAGGATCCTGGGCTTCAGCCTGTCAAGCAGATGATCGACCTGTTCTGCCTTGCGGCCGACGTCTCGGCTGCTGCCCGTCGGCGCGTGCAACGCCTGCAGGATACTTCCGTAGAAATGGGCGAGACCTGCGCCCTCGCGCGTCTGCACGACCCACACCCGCTGCTGTTCGGATGTTTTCAGATGTCCGACCGCGAAGCGTTCGGCGATCATGGTTTTGCCGTTGGCATAGGGTCCGACGAGCATCAGTCCTCGGGTTCGCAGCGATGGCGGCCGCGACAGAAGCTCGGCAAGACGTTCGTGCGCTGTGAGCGCCACCTGATGTCCGATCCACCGCGGCGCCTGGATATAGGCAATCCGCTCGGCCGTGCTGTTGTCGAGATGTGGCCGAATATGATCGAGAAGATGATCCGCCACGTCACCAATCCTCAACAGGTAGGCGACGCTTCGGACGAACGGGATGATCCGCAGGCGCTGGTGTCGTCAGCCGCATCGCGTCATAGGGTTTGGGCGCGTCTGCGGCGTGCGATTTGCGTACTGCATTGCGCAACTCGGCCTTGGACGGCTTCGGTCCCCCTGCGATCTCCGCGATCCGGCGGCGCAGCGACACCTTCTCGACGTTCGTGCGCGCGTTCGCGGTGCGCTGCTGCAGCCGGTCTGCTTCGTGCTCCCATAACGTCATCGGAGCAAGCATGCCGTCGCGGCGCTCCACCGATCGAAACTCTCGGGTCTCGGGGTCGCGGGCATAGACGTGGCTGATATCGCGCGGGTCGTATCGAAGCTCGAGCTTGCCCAGCCGATCCCGCTGTGGAACCAGCTCGCCCAACCAAGATGTATAATAGTCGAGTGCGAACATACTGACGCCCTGCGGCGAGATGCGTCGCTCCGTTCCGGGCATGAATGCCAGTAGGACCCGCATGGGATCATCGTCGAAGCGTACAAGTTCATGTGTCTGCCGATCCCATTCTGATGCCGGCACCCTCAGGGTCCTGGCGTTTTGCTGCAGGTTGTGGTCGATCACCGCGAGCGCGACGCATTGCTCGAGATCGGCGAAGCTGAGACCCGCCCGGCGCTCCGCGGGATATTGGTCGCGGTCCGCCACGGATCGGCCCGTCGAGCCAGGCTGCGTTGCAAGAACGCCGTTGAGCTTTCCGAGCAGCCTTTCGACCACGCCACCCTGATGCACGCGGCCGCGATCCCGGTAGCGGATACGAATGCCGTAGTCCTCGCACCCGCGCTGAAAGGCATTCCCTTTGAACTCCTTGGCGGAGTCGGTGACCAGCAATCGCGGTCGACCGAACATCGGCCATCCATGCTCGATGCCGTGCGCAACTAGCCATTCGTCCTTCGGGCACAGTGCCTGCGCCAGGCACAAGGCGACCGACAGCGCCGACGGCTTTTCGAGCGTGAGGCAGAATCCCAGTATGCAGCGCGTCGCCACGTCGGTGACGATCGTCAGGTAGGCCCGGCCGACGAACGTTCCGCCGCCTTCGACGACCTCTACGAAATTGATGTCGGTCGGCGTGTGATCGATCTGGCAGACATCCAGCGGGTGCGCCGCATGGATGTATCCGGGCCTGGCCCTGAGCCGATGGAGATGTTTCAGGTTCGCGGATCGCTTCTTCGCGATTTCCTCGGGGCCAAACAGTGCGGGTATTCTGCGGGCGACTGTCAGATAGGACGGGGGAGACAGGCCGGCCTCCTCGCAGCGGGCGCGGATCTCGGCCACGACCGGAGCGAGGGGTGGAGCCTCCAACACGAGCCACTGCTCTCGCAGTGTCGTCGCGATGATCTCCTCGATCTCCGGCTGGAGCCGCTTCTTTCGGGTCCTGTCTCCGCCGGGCAAGAGCGATGTTACGGTCCGATCGACGCGGTAGCGTGCCAGCAGATTATAGACCTGCCTGGTCGAAAGGCACAGCTCGGCGGCTGCCCGAACGATCGCAGCCCGTCGGGAACCCGAACCTTCCAGAATCTTGTCGAGCTCCCGCGCAGCGCGCCGCGCCGTCGACCATGCTTCATCGGAATGTGACGCGGCAGGCGCCAGTTTCAAGCTGTGCAATCGGTTCGGCAAAATGAGCGGTCAGTGAAATCGTTAGCGAAAAATCATGCCCTTAGTAGCGCCCAAACCTAAACAGCACATGACTCATTCGCGATTGAAATCGGGAAGTGAAAGCGACAAGAAGACCAATTGGCCCGGCTGGACGAGGCCGTGCGGCGCAGTCCGGTTGGTGAGGGCTTCACCGAGCGCGGTCATTTCTTCGATTCCGCGGCCAGCATGTGGGTGGCCGGCGAGCTTGTCCATGTCGAGGATCTGGTTCTCCACGATGCTCATATGGATATTCGAGCCCCGACCCATGAGCTGACCATTGCCCATTCGATCCTGCGGAGCCGGCGCCGCATTGCAGCGGCCGAGCCGGACTGGGCGCTGAGTGATCGGGGCTTTGCCGGTTTGACGGGATCTTGGCAGACCGAGCAGCCCGTGGAAGTTCCCGCAGTCCTCGATAGGGCAGGGAAGGCAGGACGTTCCGAGGAACTGGATCCTCTTGCGGCTGAGTTCGCGCATATCGATGCCGTCCTGGAGCGCTCCGAACGGCTGATTGGCAGCATGTTGAAGGGCGATGCTGACGCTGTTCCCGAGCGCCGCGGATTGGTTGTGGGTGACCTCATGATCCGCGATCCGGATTGGGACGAGGCAGATCGGCTATCACAATGGCGATCGATTCAGCTCAAGGTCCAAGGGATGCCGCCAGTGCTGTCGGCCGCGTTGCTGTTTGACGCCTGGGAGGTGCTGGAGCCGATTCAGCGACAGCATTGGCTCGGTGGAGGACTGATCAGCGCCTACCTTCGATACAGGGGCAAGGTCACCTCGCACCTGCCGACCTTCAGTGTCGGATTGAAGGCAATCGCGAGGGAGCGGCGCCGGGCAAAGGACCGGTCAATCCGGCTCTTGGCATTCCTCGATGCGATGTCGGCTTCATCGGATGCTGGTATGCGTGAGCTCAGTCGGCTTCAGCAAGCGCGTGGGCAGATGGAGCGCAAACTGAATGGGCGACGAACATCCAGCAGTCTTCCAACTGTGGTTGATCTCGTTCTGTCCCGGCCCGTAGTCTCCGCCGGGATGGTTGCTAAGGCGGCGCGTGTGACACAGCGAGGAGCGCTCAACCTGATCGCGGAGGTCGGCGTGCGTGAAATGACCGGAAGGGGACGGTACAGAGCATGGGGTGTCATCTGACCTGTGACCCTGCTTGGTTGGGGACTGTCGGATATTTTGTGCGTGAGGCCGATTGTCGTCACTGGCTGACGAACCTCTCGCCGAAGACGACGGCGAATTGGGTTTTGGCCTCGAACCACTCACGCGGCGGCCGTTTCCATTCTTCGGCCGCGTGGTTGAGAACCATATATAACAGCTTCATGGCCGCATCGTCACTCGGGAAGTGGCCCCTGGTTCGAACGGCGCGCCGCAGCTTCGAGTTCAACACCTCTATCTGGTTCGTGGTGTAGATGATCCGGCGCACGCTTTCGGGAAACGCGAAGAATGGAACGACGTGGTCCCAGTTTCTCCACCAGCTCAGCGCGATTGCCGGATAGCGCTGGCCCCAGTAGCCGGCCTCGAACTCTCCCAGCGCCTTCATCCCGGCTTCGGCGTCCTTGGCCCGGTAGATGGCACGCAGCGCCGGCACGACGGGCTTGCGGTCCTTCCACGACACGAACTCGAGCGAGTGGCGGATCAGATGCACGATGCAGGTTTGCACCACAGTCTGGGGAAAGACGGCGCTGATCGCTTCGGGAAAACCCTTCAGGCCGTCGACGACGGCGATCAGGATGTCGCCGAGGCCGCGGTTCTTCAGCTCGTTCATGACGCGCAGCCAGAACTTCGCGCCCTCGGTCTGCTCGATCCAGATGCCCAGAATCTCCTTCGCGCCGTCGGGCAGAATGCCGAGCGCGATGTAGACGGCCTTGTTGCGCACGAAGCCTTCGTCCCTGATCTTGACCCGGATCGCATCGAAGAAGACCAGCGGATAGACGGCGTCGAGCGGCCGGTTCTGCCATTCGGCGACTTCTTCCAGAACAGCATCGGTGACGGTCGAGATCAGGTCCGGGGACACGTCGATGCCGTAGAGTTCCTCCAGGTGGCCGCGGATCTCGCGTACGCTCATGCCGCGCACATACACGGAGATGATCTTGTCGTCGAACTCGGGGAAGCGGCGCTGGTATTTGGCGATCAGCTTCGGGTCGAACGTGCCGGCCCGGTCGCACGGGATCGAAAGCCGCATCTTCGAGGTGCCCGTCAGCACCGTCTTCTTCGAATGCCCGTTGCGCCGGTTGCCAGGGCCGTCGGCCTCACGCTCATCGCCGAGGTGTTCGTCAAGCTCGGCGTTCAGAATGCGCTCCGAAAGCGCCTTCTTCAGATCGTCGAGCAGCCCGTCACGCGAAAATACCTCGTTCGGGTCGCGCCCGGCCAGCAGCCGGTCCAGAAGTTCCTTCTCGATTGCCATGCGATGATTCTCCTTCTCATCATCATGGCCTCACGCACGAAAATCCGGACAGTCCCGCTTGGTTGCGCTTCTCCAGCACGGGGTGTTGCCACAAACCTCAAATCCGTTGAACTTCAACATGTGATATGTGCGACGGGGGGCCAAGATGAGCTTGATAAACCTAAGTGACAGCGAGAAGCACGCTATCGGAGCAATCGACAGCGGGACGCTTCACGACCTCGTTGACCAGGCCATCAGGTCAGAGCATCTCGGAAAACTCTACAACTGCGGAGAATACGTGGCCACCAAGCTCCGTACTTCGATCAAGCGCTTGCGGCCGTGGACAGATCTGCCCCGTACGACGCCCCTCAGGCCCATCTGCCGCATCAGGCGCGAGACGGTGCAACGGGCGATGTCGAAGCCCTCGCGCTTCATCTGCCGCCATACCTTGCGCACACCGCAGACGCCGAAGTTCTCGTTGAACACGCGTCGCACCTCCACCTTCAGCACTTCGTCCCGCTTCACCCGTGCCGGCAGCCGGGAAGAATCGGCATGGCGGGCGGCATGCTCGTGATAGGTGGACGGGGCGATCGGCAGAACCCGGCAGATCGGCTCGACCCCGTAGACATCGCGATGGTCATCGACGAACGCCTTCATCGTCTGAATGGGCGGTCGAGCTCCGCCATCGCAAAATACGCCGATGCCTTGCGCAGGATCTCGTTCGCCTGACGAAGCTCCCGCACCTCGCGCCGAAGCCTGGACAGTTCCTCCTTCTCCGCACTCGTCGGGCCGGGCCGAACCCCTTCGTCCCGTTCGGCTTGGCGCACCCAGTTGCGCAGCGTTTCCCCCGAGCAGCCGATCTTCGCGGCGATCGACTGCATCGCAGCCCACTGCGAGCCGTGCTCCTCCTGGTGATCCAAAACCATCCGAACCGCGCGGGCGCGAACCTCGGGACTAAAGGGCGGTACTCTTTTCTTCGTCATGGCTCCATTCTCTCAAGAGTTGGAGCCTCCGGGAAACCCGGCGCGGTTCAATAGTCCTCCATGCTCTTGATATCAGCCGCAGTCCATGCGGCTACTTGAGCGAAGGTGGTGACCGTGTTCGTTTAGCTAGACGGCGCTCATTCACAGGCCCGATGCCAATCAAGCGCCGCAGATTGTCTTTACCGGTGGATTTAGCAGCCTTCAGCCTGGCCGATCCGGTCTTTGCGGCCTTGATCTTCGCGGGTTTTGCAGGCGCTGCCCTAACATCCAGGCCGTCCATGCCTCGCAACGGCGTTACGAGGCCGACAAAACAATCAGAAGATAAATATGGGTCAGGTGCATTGGCTTGATCAATCGGGTTCGCTTGAAAGTGTAGTGGCCACGAAGCCGGCGCCCAGTTGCGCGCCTTGTGCCGTGATGGTGTGGCCCACCCCCGGCAGAATGTGCGCGTGGACATTTAAGCCCGCTTCGCGCAGCGTTGCCGCGGCTTCGGTCGAGTTTCCGGCGGGAATGACCGGGTCCACGGCCCCATGCACCATGAGTACCTGTGTCGATCTGGCTGGCGTGAAGGGTCGTGGCGAGGCGAGCCGGCCGGAATAAGCGATGACGGCGCCAAACGGCCAGCGTCCGATGGCATCGAGCGCCATGATGGACCCTTGGGAAAATCCGACAAGAACGACCCGGTCGAGTCGGCTCAGCAGTCCCTGCTGCTCGATGATTCTGCGCAGGACATCATCGAACGCCGGTCTTGCCGCAGCGATGCGTTGCGGCCGGTTCGCCTCCGTTACACCGGAAATACCGAACCACTGCCGACCGGAGCCGCCGCCGTCGAAGGCGAACGGGCCATCCGGGACCGCGAACGCGACCGTCGGCAGTGATGGCAGCCAGACCTGGGCAAGCGGTGCGAGATCGGCGCCACGACTGCCGACGCCGTGCAGGAAGATAACGAGGCTCTTGGCAAGGGAAGTGGCCATAGGGGATTTTCCTGTCTGGTAGTGAACGGACCGTCGGTCAAAGGCCGAGCTCGCTGAGATCAGGACCATCGGGCACGATGCCATTCGGATTGAGGGACTTGATCGAATAGTAGCCCTTCTTGATGTGATCGATGCTCACCGTGTCGCGGACGCCGGGGACGTCGAGCACCCGTTTCATGTAAGCGGTGAGATTGGGACACTCGGACAGGCGCCGCAGATTGCACTTGAACAGGCCATGATAGGCCGCATCGAAACGCACCAATGTCACGAACAGACGGATATCAGCTTCGGTGAGTTGGTCACCGAGCAGGAACGGTTTGTCGGCCAGTCGGGTTTCCAGTTCATCAAGCATCGTGAAGACGCCGCGATAGGCTTCAGCATAGGCGATCTGGGTCGTGGCGAAGCCGGCGCGATAAACGCCATTGTTGAGAGCCGGGTAGATGCGCTCATTCAACGCGTCGATGTCATCTCGCAGGGCTTGCGGATAAAGATCGACGCTTTCGTCGGCGAGTGCGCCAAACCCTGAATTGAACATGCGAACGATTTCGGCGGACTCGTTGCTGACGATGGTCTTGCGCTTCTTGTCCCACAAAATCGGAACCGTGGCGCGGCCGGTGAAATCGCTGTCGGCCAGACTGTAGAGTTCGTGCATATAGGTGGCGCCGTTGAGTTCGTCCCGGTCGGCGCCAGGATAGTCGCCGAAGCGCCAGCCCTGGTCGGTCAATTCCGGCTTCACTACGGACACAGACACGATGTCTTCAAGCTTTTTCAGCTTGCGGGCAATCAGGGTGCGTGATGCCCAGGGGCAGATAAGCGCTACATAAAGATGATAGCGGTTGGCCTCCGCGGCGAAGCCGGCTTCGCCGGTCGGCCCAGCGCTGCCATCGGGGGTGATCCAGTTGCGGAAGCTGGAAATCTGGCGAACGAAGCCGCCCTTTTCGTCCTTGGCCTGGACCGGTTGCCAGTCCTGGGTCCACTTTCCGTTTACAAGCATGATGCGTCTCCGTTCGTCAAAGAAGGTAGCCCGGACGCGGCGATATGACGGCAGCGTCCGGGTCGGAGGTCAGCCACGCGCCTTTTGCAGGGCGTAGGCGCCGTTGCCGAGCAGTGCCAGCGCGGCAAGAGCAACGGCCCAGAATGCCGGGAACTCCCAGCCGCCATTGGGGTTGCTGAAGAAGAAGCCGGCCGCACCATGTGGGGCGTAGATCGAGCCGAGCAGGACCGGGATCAGCGCGATGGAAACCCAGCGGGTCCACACGCCCGCGATCAGGGCAAGGCCACCAAAAAGTTCGGCCGCGATGACCAGATAGGCGAGCGGTCCGGGAAAACCGAGGCTTTCAAAAAACCCGGCTGTACCTGCCGGCGTGAAGATAAAAATCTTCAAGCCTGCGTGGGCGAGAAAGAGGATGCCCATGCTGACGCGCAGCAGAAGGGCGGCAAGATTGGCGTTGTTGGTGTTATTCATGTCCGTGACTCCTGATGGTTGTGTTTTAAGCTTTAGACGGCTGCAGTCTGCCAGGTAGGGGCGATATCGGTGCCGAGCCCGCGCATGTAACCCAATTGGATGTTGAGACCGGCGACAGGCTCCAGATAGCGCGCGACACTCAGTGCGCCGACCTGAACGGGAACGAAGCCGGACTTGGCAACGATCGCCTCGACCGCTTGCGTTGCGGCCGCATCATCGCCGGCGATGAAGACGGTGGCAGAATTGCCGCCGACCTTGCCGCCCGCCTGCAGCACCGACGCGAAGATGGTGTTGAACGCCTTGACCACCTTGGCCTTCGGCGCAAGCTTCTGGATTTCTTCGCCAGCACTGGTTGAATGACCGATGGTCAACCCCGAATAATCGGCGGTCAGCGGGTTGGTGATGTCGATGATAATCTTGCCTTCAAGATCGCCTACCGCGGCAATTGCATCGCCGGCTGCGTCGAACGGTACGGCGAGAACGACGATGTCAACATTGTCGGCTGCCGACGCGATGTCCGCGCCAGAAACATTGCCGCCCAGTTCATGAGCGGCTTCGCTGGCCTTGGCAACGTCGCGTGAACCTAGCGTGACCGAATAGCCGGCCTTGGAAAATACGCCGGCAAGGCCTTTGGCCATGTTACCGGTTCCGATGATCGCAATGGTCATGATGATCTCCTTGAGCGGCGCGCTTGATCAACGCCGATGGCAAGGAGATAACTGGTTTCCTACTCAGATATTATCCCGACAGTCAGCAGTTGTTTAATTTCAGATTGGAATGAATGGTGAGCTACCAGCCTATGTCCCATTCCGGTCCGTTGCGGTAGTGGGCAATCAGGAAGTCCACGAAGACCCTGACCTTGATGGCGAGATGCCGGCCGGGCGGGTAGAGAGCATAGACGGAAAGCGGCTTTGGTTCGAATTCGCGCAGCAGCGGCACGAGCCGCCCGGCGCGGAACCGGGGGCCGGCAATGAAACTTGGCGCGCGCGCTACACCGAGGCCCGCTTCTGCTGCGGTCAAAGCAACCTCGGCATTGGAAAAGCGCAATCGGCCAGTGACTTCGACAAGCGGTTCCGTGCCGTCCGTTTCGCGAAACGCCCACACACCCGGTTCGCGGAAATTGGTGTCGATGATGCAGTCGTGGGATTTTAGGTCGTTCGGCACGCTTGGCACTTGATGTTCGCGCAGATATGCCTCGGATACGCAGACCACAATGCGCGCCTCACACAGATGGCGAGCAATGAGGCTAGAATCGGCAGGACTACCGATGCGGATCGCGACGTCGAATCCTTCGTCCACCAGACTGACGACCCGATCCGAGAAACTGATATCGAGTTCGATCTGCGGGAACTGCTGGGCGAACTCGACCAGGACCGGCGCCAGTTGCGTCGCACCGAAGGACACGGGCGCGGTGAGCCGCAGGCGACCACTCGGTGTGCCTGATGTGTTGCGCACCGAGTCCTCGACCGCGTCGAAATCAGCGAGCAGAACCCTCATGCGCTCGAAATAGGCTTGACCCGCTTCAGTCGCCGCGAGTGCGCGGGTGGTGCGGTTGAGCAGCCGAACGCCGAGTTCCGATTCCAGCCGTGACACCAGCTTCGACGCCTGGCCGGGGCTGGTTCGCAAACGTTCTGCGGCGCGGGCGAAGCTGCCCGCTTCCATTACCGCAACAAACATTCTGACGCATTCGAGCCGATCCATGTCGAACTAGTAGCCGTAGACGCCCCTTGATCCAAGCCTGCTCGGTCTGCCGGTTGTCACAGTGCGTGTTTTAGTAATTCCCGGACACGGGTTCCGGTAAACCCGGACAGCAATGGAGTGCACCCCCTATTGTGAGACAGAGAAATTGCGAGACAATTTCGTACTCGTGATTGCAAATGCGGCATTTTCCGAGGATGTCGATAAGGTCTTTTCGTATTCCTCCGGGGGAGAGATAGTTGAGTCGAAGCAGATATTGCTCGACTCGGGCGCCTCGTTCCGACGGCCGGCGAGGCATTCGCTATGGACGTGGTCGGCAAACCTTTCCTGGAACGGAAGGGCGCGGGTCGTGCGCTCATGAAGGAGGTCCTGACCCTCGTGCAGATCCAGCACCAAGGCGAGAGCGTCATTGCGTCGCTTGGCGGGTTCGCTCTGGAATACTCTGGTGGGCGGCTCAGTAAGGACAGCTATCGTTACAACACCGTGCTGATGCCGTCTGGCAGGGACGACGCCATTGTGGTTCATATGTGATCGTCATAATCTCGTCCGAAAAATGTCTGTAAGTTTCGGACATACTGCCTTGCCACCCGTCCGAAAAAGTCCTACAAGTTTCGGACATGACAATCGATTCCCCCGATCTCAAGAAAGCCATGCTCGAGCGCATTCATGCAGATCCGCCGCGCAAGGTATGGACGCCAAGCGATTTCGTCGGCCTCGCCTCGCGCGACGCAGTCGACAAGGCGTTGCAGCGTCTGACAAAGACCGGCGCCCTGAGGCGCATCGATCGCGGGCTTTATGATCAGCCCGGATTCAACAAACTCACCCAAAAACCCAATCCGCCGGATCCACGCTCAGTAATTGATGCAGTCGGGCGACGCGACCAAACCCGGATGCTCGTTGACGGCATGACCGCCGCGAACGATCTCGGCCTAACCGACGCCGTTCCAGCAAAAATCGTGGTTCATACCGATGCACGCCGCCGTGCGATAAAACTTGGGAACGTGACGATCACATTCCGCCCAACCGCAGCAAGCAAGCTGTTCTGGGCCGGCCGCCCAGGGATGCGCGTCGTCCAGGCGCTTCATTGGTTGCGCGACCTCATGGCCCGCGAAGGGGAGAGCGATCAGGTTAGACGCAAGCTCGCAAAGCTCTTCGAGGATCCGGTTGCAGGGCCGCAGCTGAAAGCTGACCTCACTGCGGGCATGGCGGCATTGCCAACCTGGATGTGGGTGTTTCTCAAGCCCCTCATCGAAAAAGAGGCCGGGGTTGGCTACAGCCATATCGATGACGATGATCTGCATGCGGCCGCCGTCAGCCAGCCGGTGCAAAAACCACTTTCTGCGCAACAGAGACAAGCCGCTGCACGCGGTTCAGCCCGAACGACAAAGACATGAATCCTGCTTTTGACGAAGTTCTCGCAGCCGGAGAGGACGCGATGTTGAGCGCCTTCGATACGACGGCGCAACGCCTCGGCTCGGCGGCCCAGAACATCGAGAAAGACTTCTGGGTCTGCTGGACGCTGGATGTCTTATTCAACGGTTTGGAAGAGGGAGGCCCTCGTCTCCTCTTCAAGGGCGGAACCTCCTTGTCGAAAGGGTTTGGTCTGATCAACCGCTTCTCCGAAGACATCGACGTCACGGTCTTTCGCGACGACATTGGCGAGCCGGCGACGATTGAGGAACTCGAAGGGCTCAGTGGCAAGAAACGCAAGGCGCGCCTCGACGCAATCAAGGTCGCCTGCAAAGCCTACATAAATGGCCCACTTCGCGCCGAATTGACGCTGATACTGCAGGACCGGCTCAAGGCTACCGGCCTCAATGCCGACACACCGCGGGTCGAAGCTGACGACACCGACCCTGACGGGCAGACACTGTTAATCTGGTATCCCGCGGCGACGCCACGATCGGATTATGTGAGGGCAGCCATTAAGATCGAGTCGGGCGCGAAATCTGCGCTCGATCCGAACGGCGAAGTGCCAATCAAACCCTATGTCGATGACGATCTTCCGGCGCTCGATCTGACCGTGCCAGCCGTGCGGACCGTCGATCCTGCACGCACCTTCTGGGACAAGGTCGTTATTCTCCACGGGGCGCGGCGTTGGTTCGACAAGCGCGGTGAGTTGCGAGGGGGCGGCCAACGGGTGTCCCGTCACTACTATGATCTGCACCAACTTGCCGCAACACCGGTCGGTGCCACGGCCATCGAAGATAGGGCGCTCGGTGAGGATTGCGTCGCGCATGCCCGGATGTTCTTCAATCGACCCGACTTCGATCTCGCAAGCGCTGAGCCTGGCTCTTTCGCACTCGCGCCACATGATGCGATGATCGAGCAGCTCCGCGTTGATTACAGGGCGATGCAGGGCATGATCTTCGGTGTCCCCCCGGCGTTTGAAGCCGTGCTCGAGAGCATCGCTTCGCTTGAGGCCCGCCTGAATAGGAAGAACGCAGACGAAACCGGGGCGGGGCGATGAAGCAGTTTGAAGAAGCTATCGCTACAACGCCCTCGGACGAGGACTTGCCAGAGGAAATCCGAGCGGCGATTGAGGTCGAGGGCGATGAAGTGGTCGACCTGCACGTCTAGCAGCTTGGCCCCGGCCACCACGGGGCGATCGTTTCACTGGTGAGCGACAACCCGAAAGCCCTTTTACTCTATCGGGCAAAGCTCGCGCATATCCATGATCTTTTCCATGTGATGGTCGAGGTGGAAGCAAAGGCGGCGTAGTCGCGGGCAGGAGAGAAGGCCTCCATTCCCGTCTGAGGGGCAAGGACAAGAGCAGTTCAAAATCCTGCGCTAGGTCGAACGGAGCGAGAACGGCTCACAGGGCGCATCTCGAATAGGGCATCAATGATTGGACATTCGGGAACCTGATCGCCGGTGCATCTCGCCGCCATCTCCGACATCGCCCGTTGCAGACGCCGTAGGTCGGCGATTTTCTGACGGATATCTTTCAGGTGTTCGACGGTGAGTTCATGAACCTCCCGGCAGGTGTAAGCGTGACCGTCGACAAGTCGTAATAGTCCCCGCAGTTCGTCGAGGCTGAACCCGAGTTCACGGCCGCGCCGCACGAAATGCAGCCGTCTTGCGTGATCGTTGCCGTAGACGCGATAGCCGGTGGCACTGCGCGCGGGTTTCGGCATGACGCCGATTTTCTCGTAATAGCGGATCGTCTCTATATTGACACCGCTGCGTTCGGACAGCGCACCGATCGAAAATTCATCAGTCTGTTTCATCACATAGCTCGCACAAGTCTTGAAATTTTCCTGCTTGGCCCTGTAGTCGCTACAGGCGGTAGAGTCACGTTAGATCAATTGCGGAAGCATGTGAACGATGGTGCAGGACGAAACACGGACGCTGGGAAATACAGCCGTAGAACCCGTCGAAAACGGTTTTGATCGGGCAGCATTGCTGTCAGTCGGCGGCATCGTGGCGGCACTGGGCGCAGCAACCTGTTGCGTGGTGCCCTTGGGGTGGCTGAATTTTACCTTTACCGGCACCGGCGTTCCGCCTCGTCAACGGATGCCGGTTGCTACTCAATGAATGATAAGACAACGAAGGTGAATTAAATGTGTGAAGCTTGCGACACTCCAATTTCCAGCAAAGGTAACGGCCACTATGATCTGGTGGTCGTCGGAGCTGGGTCGGCCGGATTTTCCGCCGCGATAACGGCTACCGAACTAGGAGCCCAGGTGGCCCTTGTCGGACATGGCATGATCGGTGGCACTTGCGTCAACATCGGCTGCGTGCCTTCGAAAACCCTGATCCGGGCCACGGAGGCTGTGCATCATGCCAACGATGGGGCAGCCCGGTTCGACGGCATTGAAAGCGGCGCGCGCGTGGTCGATTGGTCCGCACAAATCGCCCAGAAGGACGCCTTGGTTGCCAGTCTGCGGCAGGCGAAATACGCCGATCTTCTACCGGAGTACAACAATGTGGTCTATCGCGAAGGGCAGGCCCGTCTAGTAGACGGCGGTGTCGAGGTGGCAGGCCAGCGGCTCGCCTCCGAACGGATCATCATTGCGACGGGCGCGCGTCCACGACTGCCCGAAATTCCGGGGATTGCCAACGTGTCGCCGCTCGACAGCACGACGGCGCTGGCTCTGACAGAACTGCCGCGCTCGATGATTGTACTTGGAGGCGGCTACATCGGCGCGGAGCTTGCCCAGACTTTCGCGCGGGCCGGTGTGGCGGTGACGCTCGTGTTCCGTAGTCGGCTTCTGCCGGAGGCTGAACCCGCCATCGGATCTGCACTTGCCACCTACTTGGTCGATGAGGGCATCAAGATCGTAGGCGGAATCGCCTACGAATCCGCCCGCAGGACCGATGACGGCGGTGTAGCCCTCGCCATCACGCGGCACGGTCGTCTGGAAGTCCTGACCGCCGAGCGGATTCTTGTGGCGACGGGACGCCGTCCGAACACCGAAGCC
This sequence comes from Rhizobiaceae bacterium, assembly GCA_019635775.1. Lineage (GTDB taxonomy): Bacteria > Pseudomonadota > Alphaproteobacteria > Rhizobiales > Rhizobiaceae > Mesorhizobium_K. The sequence continues at coordinate 54,148 of JAHBYU010000020.1, forward strand.
CTTGGGCTTGCTGAAATCGGTGTAGACCTGACACCAGCCGGTGCCATCATCGTTGATGACCGCATGCGCACTTCGAAGGTGGGCGTCTATGCCGCCGGAGACGTGACCGGCAAGGATCAGTTCGTCTACATGGCCGCCTATGGCGCAAAGCTCGCCGCCAAGAACGCATTGAACGGCAACAATTTGCACTATGACAATACCGCAATGCCCGCCGTGGTCTTCACTGATCCGCAGGTGGCGAGCGTCGGGATGACCGAAATGCAGGCGCGCGCTGCCGGACACTCGGTTCGCACTTCCGTCCTTTCCCTCGACAATGTGCCACGGGCGCTGGCGGCACGCGATACACGCGGTCTGATCAAGCTGGTGGCAGACAGAACAACTCGGAAACTCCTCGGCGCGCACATTCTTGCGCCGGAAGGCGCTGACAGCATTCAGACGGCGGCGCTGGCCATCCGCTGCGGCATGACGATCGACGATCTATCGGAGATGATCTTCCCGTACCTGACGACCGTCGAAGGTTTGAAGCTTGCGGCTCAGACCTTCGACAGGGACGTGAAAAAACTGTCCTGCTGCGCGGGATAAAGGCGAAATGGAAACGGGTGTTTGCTCAAGTTATGGCTTGAACGGAGCGCGGACACCTCATCCCTGACACGCATGATGGTCTGCCGGCTGGCGTCGAATTTCCTGGCGAGAGCAGAAATGCTCATGCCACCAGCGAGGTCGACGAGAGCATAGCGTTTCTGCTTTTCGTTGAGACGGGCGGGTCGGCCGAGGGCCTTGCCCTCCGATTTGGCGCGCTGAAGACCGGATTGGGTGCGTTCGATCAAGAGGTCGCACTCGAACTGAGCGACGGCATTGATGACGTTCGTCGTCGGCAAGGCAAAGAGGACAATACTGCATCCAGGTTGAACGACGTCGGCGAGCGTTCTTGCGCAACGGCAGCAGGAGTGGCGTCAAGGCGCCGCCGTTCAGCGCCATTGCTGAGATCGCCTCAGGCGTAACGCCCGTCTGTTCGCCGAGCCGTGCGGCGACGTGGCGCGAAAGCTGAAGGTCAAGGCGAGCCGACCATATCCCGTTGCCAAGTCCCAAGACGCTGGCAAATGACCGCGGCGCGATCCCGTTGGCGTACGCAAGGACCGGGACTTTGCTCCCAATCGGTGCCTCGTTTCCGTTTGTCCACTTCCGGACGAATTGCTGTCGCAGACCGGCCGACGAGCCTGGCGATGCGAGCATGCAGGACGAGGAGATCCGCATTTTGGCCGATGCTCTCTATCGCCGCGTAGATTGGCGCTGGGCGCAGGACCGAGGAGAAACCCTCACCCACGGTTGGACAGCCGCGTCTCTCTGTGCGATGATGGGATCCCTGCCTCTATGAGGTGGCCCAAGTGATGTTGACGCGCGTCGGGCGAACTCACCGCATCCATCGTCCCGCGAAGGACGTCTCTCCGCCCGTAGGCCGCGAAAGACGTGGTGGAACGGATCGCTTGAAAGCGCTTGACCTAAACACGCCGAATAGAGAAGGGATCGGGATACGCTCGCGATAGAGGATCCGGTTTGTCGCGACAGCTGCGGAAGTAGCCGCTGCGCCATGGTGGGCCACAGGGCTCCACCCACCACTCTGCCTTGGATCGCTGCGGCCGGAAGGAACGGCTGCAACCACCCTCGACTATCGCTAGAGTGGATCCGGTTGTCACCCAACAGGAGAACGTGGTCTTGCGGAACGGCGAAGGCGCCAGCGGGACCCGCCGGAACCGCGACATAGGGCTCGACCAAGGGAACCTGATTGACCTGGATGTGACCGCGATCGTCGATGATGACCTGATCTCCGGGTTCTCCAATGACTCTCTTGATGATCATCTGGCCAAGTTCGGCCGAAGCGACGACAACGATATCTCCGCGGGCGACCGCTTCTGCCCGATTGACGCGAGTAGCCATCAGCAGTTGGCCCGGGTTCAGCGTAGGGGACATCGAACAGGACCGAACCCTCGTCAGGAAGGCGATCCGGCGGCGCACCACCAGACCGAGAGCGGTGGCGCCAAGAACGGCCGCGATCCCAACGATCAGCATCGCACTCACGAGGACACTCCCTTCATTCACTCATCCGGACGCCAGCACCCGAGGGCGCCGACGCAATCTTAATGATGGTGGGCGCCATGACCGTGGCGGTGGTCATGGTCGTGATCCTCGCCTTCGGCAAACTTGAAGAAGCTCACGTAAGCCTGAACATAGGCGCGGCCAGCGTCGACATCGTCGGGATCATAGTCCTTGAGTTTAAGAACCTTGGCGAACCTTTTCTCCAACTCAGGGATCAACTCCGGGGCCATGAGCTTAGCCAGCGGCGCGAGATCGCCGGTCTCGACGCTCTTGTCGGCGGCGGCGACCTTCTCGTCGACGGGTACACCCGAGGGCTTTAGGCCTTCAAAGGGAGCGCCCTCACCGGCACGGTGGATTCTCACCAGGCTCTCCAGGAAGTATTGGTCGGCCAAGTCTCGAGCGTCTGGTCCGAGGGCTCGCACCTTGATGCTTTGATCGAAGATTTTGCGCAATTCCTCCGCGCCGTCGGCCTCGATCCATTTGAGCGCGTAGCTGAGGTTCTTGCTATCCAGCGCCAACTTTCCGTCTTTGGCGGTCGGCCCGTCCATCGTGTCGCAGTGTGCGCTGGCCTGTTGCGGGTACAGTGCGACGAAAGCAAAAGCCGCAACCGAGGCCGCGATGATGATGATCAGCATAGTCATGAAAGTCATCTCCTGTGTTTCTATATCTTTATGAGGAGACACGCTGGACCACGTTGCGGCAGATCAAATCCGGCGAAAAAGCAGCGAAATATCGACCGGCCGAGCGCCGAGCAGCGTTTCGAAAGTTTCGTTACTCGGTGGTCTTGCCGTCGAACTGCTCTTCCGTAGCGTCCCCTTTGGTGACGTGCACAGGTCGATCCGGCGTGAAGGCAAGTGAATCTGGCGGGGGAAGTGCGCCTCTGATCCGAACCTCATTGCCGCGCTCAGGTCAATCGGGCGGCTGCGGCGCACGACCGTCCTCGCCGCAAGGTGCATGCGATGTGGAAGACAGACACCCCGTCCCGATGGGACCAGGCAGCCGCATGATGTCCGAGCGGTTCGACTGAGTTCACGGAAGCGTCTGCGCGGCGTATGCCTCGCAGCTGTCGGCCGGAATGCTCAAATATCAAACATTGGCAAGCCGGCCGATTGATCCCGGCTTTGCGATTTCTCGCGTTAGATGCGTCTATCCTCAAAGTCTCGATAGAACTGGTTTGGCGTCACCGCCTGGCTATGCTGCAATCTCTACAAGGGAATACGTATATGGCGACTGGAACCGTGAAGTGGTTCAACAGCACCAAGGGTTTTGGTTTCATCCAGCCCGATGACGGCGGTCAGGACGTTTTCGTTCACATTTCCGCTGTCGAGCGGGCTGGACTTTCGACCCTCGTCGATAGCCAGAAGATCAATTACGAGATCGAGCAGGACCGCCGTACCGGCAAGTCCTCAGCCGGGAATCTCAGCAAAGCAGGCTGATTTCGCGCGCGCGCCGGCAAGAGCGGTAGATGTGTCGATGAATCGGCAGCAATCAGGCCGTGGCTTTCTTGCGGGTTCGCTTCGAAGGCGCTGGCTTTTCCAACTCCTTTGGCTTGCGGCCGAGGCCCATGGTCTTGGCCAATGCCGAGCGCGCTGCGGCGTAGTTCGGCGCTACCATCGGATAGTCGGCCGGCAGTCCCCATTTCGCGCGATATTCGTCCGGTGACAGGCCATAATGGGTCGCGAGGTGCCGTTTCAGCGATTTGAACCTCTTCCCGTCCTCGAGGCTGATGATGTAGTCCGCCGTCACCGATTTCTTGATCGGTACCGCGGGCTTGAGAGCTTCCGGCTTTTCCGGCGCGCAGCCGCCGGCCGTGCCCTTCAGCGCGGCATGAACCTGGCCGATGAGGGCGGGCAGTTCCCCGGCCGGGACCGGATTGTTCGAGACATAGGCTGAGACGACATCGGCGGTGAGCTTGATGAGGTTGTCCGCATGGCTCCCAGTTTCTTCTGTCACGAACCTCTCCTCAGCAGCTTAAAGACCGTTGGCGAAATGTCGCTTCATAGTGGTGGTTGCCGCTGAGCGCAATGAACGCGTTAGCAGAACTATTGCGATAGTCGATGACAATGTGTTCCGCCCCCCGTCGATGGCGCCCGATCACCGCGCCTTCAGCCTTCTCGTGACTTCATCCTTCTGGGCCAACCGGCACAATGCGGAGAGCAGTGCGTCGCCCAGAACATCATAGGCGATGGGGTCAGCCGATGACGGGCGGAAGCCCGCTCGACGTCCGTTCACGAGTTCTCGATGACGATGTGACGAGCATGCCGGTCGAGCATGTATTTCATCTGATCCTGGAAACATGCACCAGTTGCCATGCAAGGTTCAGAACGCGGCAATAGCGACGCATGCAAAGCGTCCGAACCCGGTGGCGGGGCACGCTGGTCACCGCCGCCGGCTTCCCGCGTGCACAAAGCGCGGTTGCAGTCCACAATCCAGCCACAATTATCGAGCCCTCTGCCGCGAGTTGGACTTCGCCGAAACAAGTTCATCGATCATTTACAATGTTCGTGTTCGATCAGGGGTGATGGTTAGAGGGTTCGTTGTATTCATCCTGACGGTGATGCTCGCCATTCATGCGGCAACCCCTTCGCGCGCGTGTACCACCGATGGGTCACGCGTCGTCTCGGCCGATTTCCCGGATCCCGGCAATCTCCAAGCGTCTAATCTCGCCGAAGCGGGCGGAGTTGCGGGCAATCAGATAGACCCGCACCATCACACCGCACCCTGCCAGGATCACTGCAACTGGTTCGCCAGCATCTCGTTCCAAGGCTTCCTGCCCCCCGAGCGGGGTGCTGATATCGAACTCTCGCGGCAAATGCTCCCGGTCTTGCTTGCGGTCGCCGTTCCACCCCCCAAATGAGCCGATAGAACCGACGCCAACCCGGTTCGTGCACTCCGGTTAGCACCCGCTCACCCGCACGCTTTTCAAGGCGTCGACGCGTCCGTCATGCGGCGTCCGAGTTTCCCCTCGGCATCGCCCGTATACATCCGCGCTTCTTCCGCGAAAGAGCAGCAAGAGCAACGTCAAAGAGCAGAATCCGTGAGCAAAATCTTCGAACGGCAGATCAATCCATCAAGGCGGCGCTTCCTGCTTGCGTCCGGCGCCGTCGGTGCGCTGGCCCTTGCCGGGTGCACGACCACCGACAGCGGGCCGGAAGCCCCGCAAGAGCCCACGCAAAGCGCGGAACTCCCCTATGTGGTGATGTACCGCGCCATGCCCGAGGAGGGCTTCCCCATACCGGCAGTCGACCTCCGCAGAGTGCCTCCGCGGTTCTATCGGCAAGAAGTCGCCGATCCGACCGGCGAGCGGCCCGGCACGATCGTAGTCGATATCGATAACTTCTACCTCTATCTGATCCGGCCTGGCGGCCGCGCACTGCGCTATGGCGTCGGGTTGGGCCGAGAAGGGTTCTCATGGTCGGGAACCGGCGTAATCCAATGGAAGAGGCAATGGCCGACATGGACCCCGCCCGCGGAGATGATCGCCCGCCAGCCCGAGCTGGAACAGTACAGCGCAGAAAACGGCGGGATGGCGCCCGGGCTCGACAACCCTCTCGGTGCGCGTGCGCTCTACATCTTCCAGGACGGCAGGGACACGCTCTACAGGCTTCACGGGACGCCTGAGTTCTGGACAATCGGAAAGGCCGTTTCCAGCGGCTGCGTCCGCCTCATGAACCAGGACATCATCGATCTCTACGGCCGTGTCCCCACACCGTCGCCCATCATCGTCCGCAGCGGTGCGCGCGCAAGTGTGTAGGCGCAATCATGCCTGCACCTTTAGTCGGACGATCGAGAAGCCGAAGCGGTCTGCTTCGGGTGCCGCCATTGGCACGTACCGATGCTTCGCATGGCCGACAGTTCTCCCGGACTCCGGACGGCAGGCAATTTCCGTCTCTGCCGACCTTGCCCATTCACAGCTTCCGGCCACAAGCGCGCTGCCGGCGGATCTATCCTGCCCCCCATCGTCATCTTCAACTCTGCCCAGGTAACCGATATGATCAACCGACGCTCGCTAGTGATCGCCGGCGCAGGCGCCGTTGCAACGGCCGCGCTTGTCTCGCCCGCTATCGCCCATAAAACTTTCACGCTCGATCCCCGCTTCCTGCCGCAGTCTGTATTGGCACCAGTTGGCTACCCGATCGGAACGATCGTGATCGATACAGCGAACCGGTTTCTCTTTTTGATAGAGGATGCAGGACGCGCCCGCCGATATGGGATCGGTGTCGGGCAGGCCGGCCTTGCTCTGTCCGGCAACGCGGAGATTGGCCGGAAGGCGAAGTGGCCGAGCTGGCGCCCGACCGCCAACATGATCCGTCGCGACCCGGCGAGGTACAAGCGGCATGCCGGCGGGGTTCCAGGCGGGCCCGGCAACCCGCTAGGCTCGCGCGCACTCTACCTTTACCGGGAGGGACGCGACACGCTCTACCGCATTCACGGGACGACCGAGCCCTGGACGATAGGCATGGCCGTATCGAACGGCTGCGTGCGGATGGTGAATGAGCATGTAGAGGACCTCTACGAACGTGTGCCGATCGGCTCGCGGGTCGTCGTCGAGGCCTGATGGGTATTCCCGCCGGCCCTAATGCCCGGATCGAGGTGATCGATCTGGCCCGCGGTGTCGCAATGGGCGCGATGGCCGCTTTCCATTTCGCCTGGGATCTGGAGTATTTCGGCTACGCACCGGTCGGGATGACACGCGAGCCGGGCTGGACGCTGTTCGCGCGTTCGATCGCCTCAGCCTTCCTCTTCCTGGTTGGCGTCGGCCTATTCCTGGCGCATCGCCGGGGCCTGCGTACCCGCTCCTTCCTGAAGCGCCTCACCAAAGTCGCCGGCGCCGCCTTCCTGGTTTCTGCCGTCACGTGGAGCGCGGTCCCACAGGGCTTCATCTTCTTCGGCATACTGCACCAGATCGCCTTCGCCAGCGTGGCAGGCCTCGTATTCCTGCGCGCACCGGCCGCGGTGACCATTTGCACGGCTCTCTTCGTGATCCTGGCTCCTCGGTACTTCCGTCAAGAGTTCTTCGGCTATCCGGCGTGGTGGTGGATCGGGCTTTCGCCAGTCGCTCCGATCAGCTTCGACTACGTCCCGCTGTTCCCGTGGTTTGGCGCCGTTCTGCTGGGCATTTCAGCGGCGCGCATCGCTGATCGCTGCGGCGTTCTCATACGCCTTTCCGCGTATTCGCCGGGCTCATGGTCACGGCCTGTACGCTTCGTCGGACGTCATGGTCTGCCGTTCTACCTGCTCCACCAGCCTGTGTTGATCGGCGCCATCTGGCTGTTCGCGCATGTCTGGCCATCACTATCCGGTCCGTGAACGAAGACGGAGCCTTGCAGCAGGATAAGAAATCAAATTTGCCAATTATCAATGAAAGAAACGTAAAGGAAGTTATCAATGAGGCCTTTTTTTCACGCGCTGATCGTTCTCATGGTGATGTCGATACAAGTATCGGCAGATACAGCCGAAGGTATGATCCGCCAGATAGACTTGGAGGCACTCACCATGACCCTCAGCAACGGAATAACCTACAAATTGCCCGGAGAGATCAACTTGGACGGCCTCTCCGTGGGCATGACGGTCGTCGTCGCCTATGAAGAGGCCGATGGCGAGAATCGCATCACCGACATGGTGTTTCTGGATGACTAGCGGTTTGCGCCTCGCCAGCGCTGTCGTTTGAGAGACAGCAAACACGTCGACGCATAAATGCTATCTGCGTCAACTTAGCCGTGGGGTTTCGGCACTTCGAATGCAGTGTCGAAACACCGTGGTGCGTCCCGAACTGGAATAGCGGAGCGAACTCCTGTCTCGTCACCGTAATTTCGGACAACATCGCGCGGATATTGCCCATTCGAGTCGAGGGATCGGCCACCATGTACGAATCGATCTGCTGGACCCTCCAGAATGTAGCGACCCAAGGCCATCAACAAGGAAAGCAAAACGAGCATCGCCAGAAAGCCGGTTCCGGATATCATCGCGATACTCATCCAATCAAAAATACCGCAGTTGAGGAAATTTTCGTTCATCATCATTTTTCTTTCGAGAACGGCGTCACTATCACCTGAGGCTTCCCCTCGGCTCCACCGGGAGATGAATTCTGTCTTACGGAATTTCCGGCAGGAGGGTGGATTGACGGCATTGATGCAAGCCTCTCGACGGCAGGGAGGGTCGCTGCTTTAACTTTGAAGGCCAGCCTTGGGCGGCCTGAAAGCTGGTTCTATCTCGCGGTCCGACAGGCTGCGCAAACGTTCCAATTGCGGCCTGTTTCTGGCGACGGCCAGCGCTACCATCCCGGCTACGAAACTCATCGTCACCACCAGACAACTTGTCATGCAACTCGTGATCGCGGGTAGTGTGGTGAACTTCTCATTGCCGTTCGAGCAGCATCTTTCGAATGCCAATTCGCCTACCTGAACGTCAGAGTCGCCCTGTTCCATCGCCGGCAAAGCGATGGAGAAACGGGGAATGACCGCGGCGACAACCAAGACCGCGAACAAGAGCAGCACCGAACGAGCCAACCAGGACGCCATCACGAAAGACTGCTCTTGCTCCGGTTCTGCCGCAAGGGGCACACGCATAGTTGACATCGGGTTGAGCAAGAAATTCCTCATCACCCTCCTGAGGACTCGCGTCCGGTCGGGCAAGCGACGTTGCTGTCGATCGCCACTGGTCGTTGCGACCATCATGACCTGTTCCTTGAGGGAAAGATGAGAGGAAGAAGGCCCATTACAGGACGGTGGTCTCGTTCTTGCAGACCTGACAGCACAGGGGAATCCGTACTCTTGATCGCACCTGAACTTAGCCCGAATCGCGCTTGCGGCGGTGTCACTGGACGCTACGTCGCTGCTCGCCGTAGCGTCTTGGCGCGCACCAGGGTGCTACCGGCTAGCGCCTAGCCCGATCAAGCCCCGATCGCAGGATCGGCTTGCGCGTCTCCTTCACGCCAAGACCGATTACGCTTCTGACGCCACGTGAGAACTGAGGCACCGATGCGAAGCCCGAGAACGAGAACAACCAGACTGACAAACCACCCCTGAAGCGGATTGGGCTCAGGCGTCGCCCGGTGAAAGTCGAGAAAATGCATGTACAGGAAGTAGGCGGTATGAACGACAACGAGCGCCCACAACACATAGGCTGCACCCTGAATGAACTTCCAGGTCGGGCCACCCAGCAGCCGCAGAGCGCGGTCACTTGAGGTTAACGCCAGGACCATACCGTAGACCAGCGCAAGCAGGCCGATCGCATTCGCCAGCCCGAAGCCATGCTGGAACATGACATAGTGTCCAAGCCCAGGATGGAACTCGAATCCGAACAGTCGGGCAAAGTCCCATTCGATCCAGCCATCAAAGATGATCAGCGTGTGAACAAGCGCAAGGACGATGGCGTATATGCCGAATTCCCGACGCACAGGAACCAGTCGGCGCAAGCGGCGCCAAAACCGCGAAACAGGGCCAATCGCCATGGTTACGGTCAACAGCAGAAACGAGGCATCGGCGGTGGCCTTGTTCCATCTGTGCATGTCGCTCCATTGCCCATGGATAGCGCCGAACAGATAAACCAGCAGGGCAGCAAGCACTAAGGTAAATATATGGCGTCGTCCCGCGGTGCGCAGAATATGGCTCTCGAACATCAATAGGAGTTCCTTGTCAGGTTTGATTGTTGCGGCTTGCCTGGCTGCGTCGTATCTCTTCGGGCCAGGTGCTCTTGATGTACTGGATGACGGCCCAGATCTCCTCGTCGCTCAGGATGCCCTCGAATGCCGGCATATCGGATTGGTAGGTTTCCGTGACGTAGGCCTGGAGGCCGAATTTGGTGATGTTGAACAGCTCCTCGTCCGAGTGATGCCAGGCGTGTCCGGAGGCATCGTGAGGAGGAGCAGGCATCTTCCCGTCCGGTCCGGGCTGACGCCAGTTTGGCTGACCTTCGAGTTCGAGACCGTGGCAACTTGCGCAAGATGATCGATAGACTGTCTCGCCCATCGCCAAGGCAGTGCGCCGATCCGGATCCAGTGCGTCGATCGGGAAACGATCCCAGAGGAGAAAGAAAATGCCACCTGCCAGCACCAGAGCTGCAGCGCCTCCTGCTAGAATATTCCCATACGTGGGCTTCGGCATCATATGCCTCCTCAAAACTCGGCGAGAATGAAATCGGACGATTGCACGAGTTCGCCAAGCTCCACCTCGATTTCCCAGCGACCGGGCATGGTGAGCTGTCCCACGGCCTGGAACCTGCCACCGCCAATTGCCCGAACCTCGAGTGGCGTTGCCATGCCGTGGCTGGGCATTCGAACTGCCACTCGCGGCGTATCGTCCGTGCCTTGCTCGAATGTCAGATAGAGCATGAATTCACCCCTGGCCCCCACCTGGATCTGTGTGGAGGCGACGAGAGGCCCGTCGCGACGCAAAAGCGCAGGCGCTGAACCCGGCCTGACCACGACAACAGGATCGCTCACGAAGAATGGAATGCTCAGAAGTAAACCGACGAGAACGAGAAATGCCGCGAAGGCGGCGGCCGCCAGCAAACGGACGCGCGCTGTCCTGCTCATCGCGTCAACGCCGTGCATGTACCGGACGGACATACGCGATCCTCAGGGCGTTTGTTTCCCCGATGGCTAACCGCAACGTTCGTTACAGCTTGTGGAGAATGACCTTGCACCTCTGTTGTCGCTTCAATGCTGATTCCGTGTACGTGTATGCTGCTGATGGATCGAACCATGGGAATTTGCCGCTTTCAAAGTTGGGGAAGGGCGCTCCCGGTAGCCGAGTGTCAATCGCCGGTGTGGGAGCGGGGAGAACTCACTGGAAGCCCGAAAGCTTGTGCCGCTCTATGCCGAAACTCACGGTCACCAGAACGGCGGGCCACCATGAACGGACGAGCAATGCTGGCGCGAACGCCTCAAATGGAAACGATTTTTGGCGGCTGGTCGACCAGATAAATCCGCATCTGAGTCCGAACCGATGCCGAAAACGGACGGACGACGGCCAACGCCCGGATCAATGTGGCGGCTTCGTCCTGAGGCAGCACTGTACACGCCAAACACCCAACGGACGCGATGCACGAGCCGTCGGAGACCTTGTGTGACTCGACGCAATGCGTGCGGTCGTCGTCAGCTATCGCCTGGATTTCGGTAGCACCACCCTGGATGCCGACAGCCTGGTCGGACCCATGGAAGGAGAAGGCCGTGATTGCGACTGCCAAAGCGAGAGGCAAAGCAAGCCCAAGCAGTACAGACGCCAACAAAAGCCTTGGCCACCTTGCCATGCCCTGCAAACTCGCGCCAATGCCGATCGCCATCAGCAAATCCCCGATTTCTCCTCTCCGCTAATCGACAGATAGTCGGAGATCATGAGAATGGTGAAAATATGGTCTGATGCAGAGAGCCAACCAGTCGGCATCCTTTCTTCCGATCGGCGGTTGATACGGTTTCCACGCTTGGGACCGACTCCAGAATTCGACTTGCCCGGTTCAACTACGGGCGAAGGCCCCGCGAAACGCGACCGCCGCAAGCAGCAAGCTCGCCACGGCGTTCCATCCCGCGAACGATAACCCAAGAACGCGTAGGGCCGCTGTGTTGCAAGAGGGCGGTATGACCGTATTGATCGCATCGAGAATGCCGTTGCCACCGACCCCGGTGTCGGGTGCGACAACGACGCCGCAATCGTGTGGACCGGTCCACCAGCCCCATTCGACACCAGCATGAAACGCACCCAGGTAAAGGCTGTAGAGCATGAGGACGCCGCCTGCGGCGAGAAGACCGCGCGTCAGGAGCGCGGGAAACCGCAACAGCGCGAGAACCAGCGTCAACGTCATGAGAGGTATTCCCACATAGTAGGGGATGCGCTGTTGAAGACACAGCATGCAAGGGATGTAGCCACCGATCTTCTCAAAGCCGATCGCGGTTCCGACCGTAGCTCCCATTCCCAGCGCCACGGCAAACGCGCTTATTGCATAGGTGTCGTTCAAACGTTCCGCCAAAGTTGGGCCGGCCTCTCGAACTGATGCAGTCATGCCGTTCTCCATTCCTTGCAGTTAATTCTCTGAGCAGCCAAGGACGACCGTCGTCATAGGGGCATCGCGACGTGGCCACCCTGACGAGCCGATCATCCATCGACGTTTATGGACGTCGGGCTCGACACCCGCGCCACATACCCGTCCAATGCGGTTCACCACCTGATCCGACAAAAATCCCCAGAGCATCGTCGATAATCTTCAAAACACCTACGCCGTGAATCATGAAGCCTTCCAACGTTGGAAGGTCAAGATGGCGACCTGCTTTATTCACCTGCCAACCCTGATCAGGCACCTGACGGCTCAAGGAAGAAAGAATTGGGTAACTGCTGCCGGGTGATAGTTCCCAGGAAAATGCCGTTTCTCGACGAAACACGAGGGAAGAATGAACGTACCTAGGCTCCCGCGCTGGATCAGACCCGTTCCCGGGCAATACACTTCCCTCCAGAAGGCCCTGCATTGGCTGGTGGTTGCCATTCTTGCCGTCCAGCTGACGACCTCGAGTGCGATCGAACGCTCTCACACTGCTCATTATCAAGGCGTCGAACCGGACCCCTGGGATCTGTTGCTTCACGAAGTCCACACTTTCGGGGGGCTGACCGTTTTCTGCATAGTCGCGCTGCGTATCCTGCTCAGAATCATTGGTGGCGCATCGTCGGGCTCTACTAACCAGGCGCGGTTGCTGCGTATCGTCGCAACGGTAAATCACGTCCTGCTCTACGGAGTCCTTCTGGCGCTGCCCGTTACCGGTGTCGCGGCGCGATACCTCGATTTTCTCTACTATGGCCCTATTCATGTCGCGCTGACGCGGCTCCTTTTGGTTCTGGTCCTCCTTCATATGGCGGCAGCACTGTGGCATCTTCTGATCCGCCGCGACGATATTGTCGGACGAATGCTTCCATTCTCCAGCCGATCCGGCAGACCTACAGGCTGACAGTCCGGTCCCTTGGGCTGCCGAGCGACATTCCCTAGCTGCGCCTCCGCAGCGATGTCCTCATTGCCGAATCAGGTTCCAGTCGACCCCAAATAAATTTCACCAAAGTAGGTGCCACCTAGAAGGAAATCGCCTGAGCCTTCAGGTACTGCTCCTATTTCCTATCGCCCTGAGCGCAACGCGATAGGTCTTTTCGTCTCTGCAATAGATGACAGGCAGAAGGTTGTCGGTATCTTCGTTGCGGTCCCGCAGAAATAAATGCGCCGCGCTTCGAAGCCGTGATTGTGCATCACGTGTCAGCCGCTTCCATTGTTTTACTCCTGTTAGGGTCCAAGGGTGCGCGAATGCGCGCAGTTTCTTCGATATGGCTTGCTGCGCTTGCGTTCGCACATACATTTACTGATCAGACCCCGATCCCGAGCGCCACAAGGTACAGGGTGGATGTTGTGAAATTTCAACAGGCAAGGAGCTAAGCATGTCTATAAATGGGAAAATCGTCCTCGTAACAGGCGCGGGCCAGGGAATCGGGCGCGCGATCGCCTTGAGGCTGGCCAGGGACGGGGCCGATATCGCCCTTGTGGATGTCAAGGACGAGAAGACGAACGCCGTTGCGGATGAAGTAAGGAAGATCGGCCGGAAGGCGACGACGTTCAAAGCCGACGTCACGAAGCGGGATCAGGTTTACGCTGCGGTCAATCACGCGGAGAAGGAACTCGGCGGCTTCGATGTAATCGTCAACAACGCCGGCATCGCTCAGGTTCAGGCGCTGGCGGACGTGACGCCCGAGGAAGTTGAAACAATCCTCAAGGTCAACGTCGAAGGCGTCCTCTGGGGAATCCAGGCCGCGGCCAAGAAGTTCAAGGAGCGAAAGCAGAAGGGGAAGATCATCAACGCGTCTTCAATCGCGGGGCACGATGGCTTCGAGCTGTTGGGCGTCTACTCGGCGACAAAGTTTGCCGTCAGGGCCTTGACGCAGGCTGCAGCCAAGGAATTCGCCAGCGACGGGATTACCGTCAACGCATACTGTCCTGGCATCGTCGGTACCGACATGTGGGTCGAGATCGACAAGCGCTTCGCCGAGATCACAGGCGCGGAAGTGGGCGCCACCTACAAGAAGTATGTGGAAGGCATCGCCCTAGGCCGGGCCCAGACCCCGGAGGATGTTGCCGCGTTCGTCTCGTTCCTTGCGAGCCCGGATTCAGACTACATGACGGGTCAGGCCCCGCTGATCGATGGCGGTCTCGTCTACCGCTAGGCAGAACAAATGTTGCTCACGGTGAATTGATGCCGTGAGCGACAATCCTGGAGAATTGCGTCGTTTGACTGTCATCGTGGTTCGTAGCCCGTCATCTCGAGATAGCCCTTGCCGGGGTGAGAGCCGGTTACCCGCACCGGACCTTCCCAATAGGGGATGCTGAGGCCCATCCAGGCCTGCGTGTTGAGCGCGTCGACGGTGACGTCGAGCCCACGGTCGGGCAGGGTGAGCCGCCAGCGCGTCGGGACTTCGCGACCCTCCACCCGGCTCGTCTCCAACGGAGTGGCGGCAAGAGCGCCGTCGCCATAAGGCGTCGCCTTGCCGTCCGCTTCGATCCATGTGGCCGAGGTGAAGCTGCCGCCAGCGTCGGCGCGTAGGCTGAAACCCATCAGCTTCTCGCCGGTGTCGAAGGAGAGCGAGAACCAGTCCCAGCCAGCCTGGTGCTGCGCCAGAGGTTGCGACGACCATTCGCGGTCGAGCCACGCGGTGCCGTGTACCGGCACCTCGCCCTCGGGCAGGGTGATCGTTCCCTCAACCGTGAAGAAGGGCTGGGAATAGTAATAGCTCACCTGTCCCTTCGCCGATTTCACCGAATAGCCGTGGGCGCCGTGGTGAACGAGCGGGCCCTGGGCGTGCATCGCGATGTCGTAGGCGAAGTCCTTACCGGTAGCCGTGAGCCGCAGGCGCTCGAAGCTGTCGCCCGCCATCTGCCAGTCGTCGATCCAGGCGGCGAAGGGCGCGGCGGTCACGCCCGCCTGGCCTGTGCCGTCGCGCGCGAAACGCTCTGTGGCGAGATGGGTCGAAGCGCTGGTGACGGCGGCATGGCCGAACCATAATTGCGGGCTCTCCCATCCCTCGGCCTCGCCCGGCGCGAGCGCCGAGCGGAACAGCGTCCATTGCAGGCCGTAGTCCGCGCCATCGGGCCCGGTGAGATTGGCGGTGACGTACCACCACTCGATCCGGAAGACCGGGTGGGGGCCATGATCGCGCGGGAATTCGAACCGCTTGCCCGCTTCCGGAATGGCGAAACCTTCGGCATTGGTGCCCAGCCCGGCAAAGCCTTGGGCAAAGGCAGTGCCGAGGCAAAACAGCAGGAAGATGAGCGCGACGACACAATTCCAGGAGAAGTTCGAGACGGTTCTCGGTTCGGCTGCATCTCGAAACCATCTAGCGTTCATTGGCGAAGATCCTGAGCAACGCGGCCGGCTCCATGCGCGCGAGCCGCCAGGCAGGCCATAGCGCGGCGAGTAGTGCCGCGGCGAGCGCGAAGAGCATCAAGCGGGTGTATTCGGTGGGAAACAGATACATCGGCAGGCGCCAGCCGAACGCCTCGACATTGACGATGGCAAGCAGCACCCAGGCGAGCACCAGACCCAGTGGCAGGGCCAGCACCGCAGTGACACCGGCAAGCAGTACGGTGCGCAGGATCTCCAGCCCGGCGAGCCGGCGCTGCGTCGTCCCCATCGCCCAGACAGGCGCCATCTGCGGCAGCCGCATCGCCGCCAGCGTGAGCAGGCTCATCAGAATCGCGAAGGCGGCGACCGCCAGTGTCAGCACGTTCAGCGCCCCGGTCACCGAGAAGGTACGCTCGAACACCGACAACGAGAACGCCTTGAGCGCCGCCTGGTCGACGATGCTGGAGGGCGGGAGGCCGACCTCCTCGACCAGTGCATGGCGCAGGCCCTCCGGGTCGGAGGTACGCACGCCATAGCGGACGGGCACGATGTCGGGGAAGGTCTGACGGAACAGCGCCTCGCCGATGATGGCCTGGCCGATCGGGTTTCCGTAGTCGCCGACGATGCCCGCGACTGGCAGCGACAGTCCGGAGCCGAGCGCGAGCATGGCGCCGACGCGCAAGCCGGCGCGGCGGGAGAGTTGCTCGTTGATGACGACCGCCTTTCCCTCCTCAACCTTGTCCCATGCGGTGGGGACTGCGTCGAGGAAGCGCCAGTTCTCGCGGTAGGTGTAGCCGATGCGCGCGCCGAAAATCTCCGCCGGCAGGCCGGCAAGCGTCGCATCGACCGACATGGTCGGCAGCACGGCGTCGGCGCGCGTCTCGAGGAACCGCTCCAGAGCCGCTAGGTCCACGACCCCGTTCGCATTGACATACAGTTCGGCCGACAAGCGCTGGTCGAGGAAACCGGTAAAGGTCAGGCGGAAGCTCGAGACCATGGTGGAAACGCCGACGTTGGCGGCCATTGCCAGAAGCAACGCCATCAGCGCAAGCCCGAGGCCGGGCAGTTGCTGGCGTGTGTCGGCCCAGAACCACTGCGCCATGACGCGGCTGGCCCGTCCTTCGCCAAGACGCAGGATCGCCGACAGGCAAGACGGCAACGCAAGCGCCGCCCCGAGCAGCAGGCAGGCAAGCAGGGTGAAGCCAGCGATCAGCCCGCCACCGGCGACAGCGAGCACGCCCGCCACAGCAAGCAGCACGACAGCGGCGGCGGCTTGAACTTTGCGCGTCCGCCCCGAGGCCAGCGCCCAGGCGCGCCCACCGCTGCTTGCCAGCACCGGCATCCGCGCCAGCCGCCACATCGCGCTTGCGGAGGCGAACAATGCGCCGCCGAGCGCCATGGCCATTCCCGAAAGCCACCATGCCGGGCGGATATGCAGCATGCCTGCGACGTCGGCGCCGTAAAGGCCCCGTATCGTCGCGGCTACGTCCGGCATCAACAGCGTTGCGATGAAATAGCCAAGCACGATGCCGAGCGCGCCGGCAAGCGTCGCCAGCACGATAAGCTCCAGCACCATCAGGACGATCAGGTGCCGGAGCGGCACACCGAGCGCGCGCAGGGTGCGGACCATGCCGCGCCGCTGCTCGAAGGCAAGCCCGATCGCGCCATGAACGATGAAGATGCCGACCGCGAAGCTGAGGAAGCCGAAGGCCGTAAGGTTGAGGTGGAAGCTATCGGTAAGCCTGCCGACATCACTGGCCCCGTCCGCATGCCGGAGCATGAGGTCGGGTGCGATGTCGGCCAGCGGCAATTGCCGCAGAGGCTGGTCGGCCAAGACGATCAGGCGGTTGATGCGCCCGGTACGGCTGGCCTGACCCCATAGGGTGGTCCGGTTTCAATCTTAGTTCATGATCGGCCTTGGGGCTATTGC
>JAHBYU010000021.1 GCA_019635775.1 Rhizobiaceae bacterium
ATGGCCAGACTGCGAAAGCAGGGCGTGGCAACAGTTAATGTTGTCCGGCGCAGGCAAGCAGCCCTTGCCTCGTGGCGCCGGTCGCGGCAAGTCTAGGCATGTCAACCGAAGCGGGACCGGTTTCGGAACGGGGACACGCGCGAAGATCGCGCGATGAGGGGACCGATGAGAAACTTCCTGACTCGTCTCTTGCACCGGGCGCGACGCAGGCCGCACCTCGCCATATGGTCGGTCGGGTTGCTTGTCATCGCGGCTGTCGTCATCGGCGCATACTCTCCCGTCAGTCCGCTTGGCCGGTTGGACGATCTCGTCTTCGATACCTACCAGAAGCTGCGTCCACGTCCGGCGACCGAAAGTGCGGTCGCCGTGGTCGACGTGGACGATGAAAGCATCCGGCGTCTTGGTCAGTGGCCGTGGCCGCGTACGGTGATCGCCCGGATCATCGACCGGCTGACCGAGGAAGGTGTCGCGACCATCGGCCTTGACGTCGTGTTTTCCGAGCCGGATCGCACGTCTCCCGCCTTGGCTGTTGCGCAACTGGAAGGGCAGGGGTTTCAGGTCAGCCATCCGGGTCCCACCGAGGATCTGGATCATGACAGGGTGCTTGCCGCGAGCTTTGCCCGCTCTCCTGTCGTGGCAGGCCTTGTCCTTTCTGAAGGCGTCGATACGCCTCCGCCGCCGCCGAAGGCGGGTTTCGCATTCGCGGGCGACAACCCGACGCAATATCTGCCGTCGTTTCCCGGCGCCGTGCGCAACCTGTCGATCCTCGATGACGCCGCACCGGGCATCGGGGTCTTCAGCTTTCCGCCCGCCGATGACGGGGTCGTGCGCCGCATTCCGCTCCTGTCGCGTTTCGGAGACAATCTTTATCCCGCGCTGTCGGTGGAATCGCTGCGTCTGGCGCAGGGTGCCTCCACCATCATCGTGCGCAGCACGGGGGCCAGCGGCGAATTCGACACCGGACAGGCTGGGATGACCGCGATCAAGGTCGGCGACCTTGAGATACCCACCGGGCCCGAAGGCCGGATCTGGGTCTACTATACTGACAAGCACACGTCGCCCGTGATCCCCGCATACAAGCTGCTCGACACGCCTGACCCTGAGGTGCGCAACCAGATCGAGGGGCGCATCGCTTTGATCGGCACGTCGGCCGTCGGCCTGCGCGACCTCGTGTCGACGCCGCTTCGCGCCGGCTACCCCGGCGTGCTGGTGCATGCCGAGATCATCGATCAGGTCATCAACCAGAAGTTCCTCACCCGACCGGACTGGGCTCAGGGCTTCGAGATATTCCTTGCCATCGGGCTGGGGCTGGTCGTGCTCGCTTTCCTGCCCTGGTTGCCGACGTGGGCCAATGTCGCAGTGGCGGGGAGCGCGCTTGCGCTCAGCATAGCCGGCGGCTGGTTCGCATTCGCCGACCGCAGTCTGCTACTCTCCCCCATCCTGCCGGCACAGACCAGCCTTCTCGCATTCGGAGTGGCCTCGGGCATCCGACTGCTGCTGAGCGAAAGCGAAAGCCGCTACATACGCACGGCCTTCACCCACTATCTGTCGCCCCATATGGTCGAGCAGCTGGTTCACAATCCCGACGCGCTGGTACTCGGTGGGGAGAACCGCGAACTGACGATCCTCTTTTGCGACATCCGCTCCTTCACGAGTATTTCCGAAACGATGGAGCCGACCGAACTGACCGTCTTCCTCAACAATTTCCTGACGCCCATGACCAACGTGCTGATGGAGCGGGAAGCAACGATCGACAAGTATATCGGCGATGCGATCATGGCGTTCTGGAACGCTCCGCTCGATGTGCCGGACCATCGCCAGAAGGCATGCGAGGGCGTTCTGGCGATGCTCGCCGCCCTTGACGAGCTCAACCGCACCCTGGAGAAGCCGGTGCAGATCGGGATCGGCCTTAACAGCGGCATATGCTGCGTTGGCAATCTCGGTTCACGCCAGCGCTTCGATTATTCGGCGATCGGCGACAGCGTCAACGTTGGCTCGCGCATCGAGGGGCTGACCAAGCAGTATGGTCTCAGCAACCTCATCGCCGAAAGCACGGCAAAGGGCGTCGAGGGCCTTGCCATGCTGGAGGTCGACAAGGTCATGGTGGTCGGCCGCGACGAGGCGACTTCAATATACACCCTGCTGGGCGGGCGAGAGCGCGCCGCCCAGAAGGAGTTTCAGGAGTTGGCCCGGCTGCACGGGAGTTTCCTGGCCTCCTATCGCGCGGGTCGTTTCGCGGATGCGGCCGCCGAGCTTGCGCGGCTGGAGCAATCGTCACCGCACGAATTGCGCAAGGTCTATGCCGAATACCGGCGCCGTGTGGAAGCCTATCTCGTCAGCCCGCCTCCCGCAGACTGGGACGGTTCCTGGCGCGCCGAACACAAGTAGACAATAGACGCGCTTGTACCCGGAGCGCGTGTTCGGGCTATACTGGGGCGAGAGCGAAAGCAGTGAGCACAGGTCGGTGAGCGCCAGCGGAGGAAGCAGGGACAGGAGAGGGGTGAAGCTGCGCACGCGCAGGGGAGGCGGGCGTCCGACCATCGCTGATGTCGCCAGGCTTGCCGGCGTCGGTGCTATCACCGTGTCGCGCGCCCTGCGCGAGCCTGAACGCGTCTCGGAAAATCTGCGCCAGCAGATCCAGCGGGCCGTTGACGAACTTGGCTATGTGCCGGATCACAACGCGCGCGCACTCGCCTCGGCGCGGGCGGAAGTCTTCGGCGTCCTCGTGCCCTCGCTCACCAACAACGTGTTCGCCGAGGTGGTGCGTGGCATTTACGACAGCCTGTCCGACAGCCCTTTTCGCGTCCAGCTTGCCAACACGCACTATTCCGGCCTCGAGGAGGAGCGTCTGCTGCAGCTTTTCCTCAGCCAGCGCCCCGCGGCGCTGATCGTGTCAGGCATCGACCAGACCGCAAGCGCGCGCAAGCTTCTGGAAGACGCCGGTTGCCCGGTCGTGCAGATCATGGAAACAGGACCGGACCCGGTCGACATGATGGTTGGCTTCTCCCATCTGGAGGGTGGACGCGCGGCAACGGAGCACCTCATCGAATCCGGCTGCCGCCGCATCGGCTTCCTCGGTGCACGCATGGATCCGCGCTCGCAGCGACGTCTTGCAGGCTATCGCGCCGCGATGGAAGCGGCAGGGCTCTTCGATCCGCGTCTGGTGACCACCACGCCCGTGCCCTCGAGCGTCACGCTCGGCCGCGATCTCTTCCGCGATGCGCTTGCCAAGATCCCCTCGCTCGACGGGGTCTTCTGCAACAACGACGACCTCGCCCTCGGTGTGCTTTTCGAATGCCACCGCGCCGCGATCGCGGTCCCGCAGACCATCAGCATCTGCGGCTTCAACGATCTCGACATGATGCAGGTCGCGTTTCCGTCGGTGACCAGCATCCGCACGCACCGATACGAGATCGGCCGGCAGGCGGTCGCTATGGCAATGGAGGCGATCGGCGGTTCATGGCCGCAAGACCGGGTCATCGACCTCGGTTTCGAACTAAGGCGCCGGGAAAGTACCGATCGAAGGCATTAGGGTTTTGGGGGGACTGAATTCCGCTTTACAGCAAATGTTGGTAGCGCTACCATAAAAATGCTCGGGGTATCGGAAGGTCGTTCGAGCAGGAGGATGCGCGGCCAGAAATGGCCGTCGGTTGCGTGGCCGAATTTTCACGCAGGAGGACTGCGGCGCCATCAGGCAGCCGCTTTTGTTATGGGAGGAATACATGTTCAAGATGCTTCTTGGCGGCGCTGTGGCCGCTACAGCCCTGACTATGCTTAGCACGACGGCCATGGCCGAGCCGGAAATCGTGGCCGGTCCTGCGGGAAACCCCGAGTGCTTCGTGCCGTGGACGGCAGAAACGAAATTCTTCCAGTTCCCGAAGAAGGAAGGTCCGTACCGGATTGCGCTTGCCAATGGCTACATCGCCAACACATGGCGCATCCAGATGATCCAGACGGCAAAGGCCTACGCCGCGCAGCCTGAGGTCGCCGCGAAGCTCAAGGAATTCAAGGTTGTCTCGACCGGTGAGGACGTGCCGGCGCAGATTTCCGCGATCAACAACTTCATCGACTCCGGTTATGACGCGATCGTCGTCAACGCGCAGAACCCGACCGCCTTCGCGCCTGTCATCAAGCGCGCCAAGGACGCTGGCGTCGTTCTGGTTGCATTCGACAACATCCTCGACACCGAGGATGCGATCAACGTCAACGTCGACCAGAAGGGTCTCGGCGAACTCTGGGGCAACTGGCTGATCGAGCACCTGCCCGACGGCGGCAAGATCCTCGAAGTGCGTGGTGTGGCCGGCACGTCGGTCGACACCGACCGCCACAACGGCATCCATGAGCGCTTCGACGCCAGCGGCAAGAACTGGGAAGTCGTCGAGGTGCTGGGCAAGTGGGACGATCCGACCGCGCAGAAAGCGACGGCGGACGCGATCGCCGTTCACAAGAAGTTTGACGGCATCACCGTGCAGGGCGGATCCACCGGCACCATTCAGGCGGTGATCGACGCCAACCACCCGTTCGTCCCCGTGGGCGGCGAGACGGAAAACGGATTCCGCAAGTTCTGCGCGAAGCACGCCGGTGAAGGGCTGAAGTGCACCTCGGCTGGTTCCGGTCCCGCACAGGTCGCCGTCGCCATCAAGACGGCCATCGCGGCACTGGAAGGCGAAGTGATACCGCAGACCGTGAAGCTGCCGCTCGCGATCGTTTCCGATCCGGACTTCAAGGAGGGCGTAGACTTCTTCCCGAACGAGTCCGACAACTTCTTCGTCGGCAATTCCTTCCCGACCTGCGGCATCAACTTCACTGCCCAGGAAATCATGGGTCAGTCCAAGGAAAATCAGTAGGCATCTGCTGCAACCGGCGCCGCAAGGTTTCGCGGCGCCGGTTGTCCCGGAACATCAGGGAGGTTTCATGGATACGGCTCCGGAGGAGACGAGGCCGCTCCTGCACATGCAGGGCATCTCCAAGCGTTACGGTGGCGTGCGCGCGCTGGAGGATGCCGAACTCGTCGTCCATGCCGGCCGCATCCACGCCATCCTCGGCGAAAACGGCGCGGGCAAGTCGACGCTGATCAAGGTCATGTCCGGCGTTGTCGCGCCCGATCAGGGACGCATTGTGCTGGACGGCGCGGAGGTAACTTTCGACTCGCCAGCCGCCGCCAACAAGGCAGGCGTCGTCTGCATCTTCCAGGAGCTTTCGCTGATCCCCGAACTCAGCGTCGCCGACAACATCATGATCTCCGATCCGCCGACCCGGTTCGGCATGATCGACCGCAGGGCGCAGCGCAGGATCGCCGTGGAGGCGCTGGCGCGCGCCGGCGCATCTGACATTCACCCATCGGCGCTGGTCAAGGATCTGCCGCTGTCGCGCAGGCAGATGGTGGAAATCGCCAAGGCGCTCGCACGCAAGCCGCGCATCCTCATCCTCGACGAGGCGACATCGGCGCTTACCGCTGCCGACGTCTCCAAGGTGTTCGACGTGCTCAAGAGATTGCGCTCGGAGGGGCTGGCGCTGCTCTACATCTCGCATCGCATGCACGAGATCGCAGAGCTTGCGGATGACTGCACCGTCTTCCGCAACGGGCAGAAGATCGCGACATACAAGGCGGGAACGAAGAGCGACAATGAAGTCATCGAACTGATGATCGGTCGCGAATACCAGAACGTGTTTCCTCCCAAGCCGGCGCCGAACGCGGCTGCCAAGCCGATCCTCGAGTGCCGTGGCCTCACTTGGACCGACCGGCTCACCGACATCAATTTCACCGTCCGGCCCGGAGAGGTCGTCGGGCTCGGCGGGCTTGACGGTCAGGGCCAGCGCGAGCTTCTGCTCGCCCTCTTCGGCGTGCTTCGGGGCTGCACCGGCCAGATCGTCATCGACGGAGAGCCGGTCCGGCTCGCCAGTCCGGCGCAGGCGAGTTCCGGCAAGGTCGGCATGGCTTTGATCCCGGAGGACCGCAAGACGGAAGGCCTGATGCTGCCGATGACGGTTCGCGAGAACCTTGCATTCGCGGCGATGGACAAGGTGTCGAAACACGGCATCATCGATCGCCAGGCCGAGGACCGGCTTCTCGATGAAATGGTCAAGCTGCTCGCCATCAAGACGGCAGGCCTCGAAATTCCGGTCGGGGCGCTGTCGGGCGGCAATCAGCAGAAGGTTGTCATCGCCAAGTGGCTGATGCGTCATCCGCGCATCATCCTCCTCAACGATCCAACGCGCGGCATCGACGTCGGCACGAAGCAGGAAATCTATCAGTTGCTTCGCCGGCTTGCCGACCAGGGCGCCGCAATCGTCTTCTATTCCACCGATTACGATGAACTGATCGGCTGCTGCGACAGGGTGCTTGTACTGTATGACGGGGCGATCAAGCGCGAGCTGGTCGGCGATGAGATAACCGAGCATGCGCTGATTGCCAGCGCGCTCAACATCGATGTCGCCGAAGCCGCGAAAATGGCGAGGGCGAACGCATGAGTGAGTGGCGTTACTGGTTCGCCGAGCAGAAGGGTACGTTGCTCGCGCTCGGCATATTCCTCGTCATGTTTATCATCTACACGTCGAACCATCCGGCCGGCTTCACGGCCAATGTGGTTCAGACGGCTTCCAACAAGGGCGTGCTGCTGGCCTTCGTGGCGATGGCGCAGACACTGGTGGTCATCACGGCCGGGATAGACCTGTCGGTCGGCATGATCTTCCTGCTAACGAATTGCCTTGCCTCATGGCTCGTGGTCGGAGGACCTGTCGAGACAACCCTTGGCGTGATCGCGGTGCTGCTGGTCGGCGTGCTGTGCGGCGCGCTTAACGGAGCTATCGTCATCTATGGCCGTTTGCAGCCGATCGTTGCGACGATCGCGACCGGAGCCATGTATTTCGGCATTGCGCTGTTGCTGAGACCATTTCCGGGCGGCTCGGTGAACGAGGACCTTGCCGACGCGCTGACCGGGCGTCTGTTTGGCGTTATCCCCGCCAGCCTCGTCACGTTGCTGGCTACGGTTCTCATTATCTGGGTTCCGTTCAGCCGTTCGGTCTACGGTCGCGCGGCCTATGCCGCCGGTTCGTCCGAGGTTGCCGCCTACATGTCGGGTGTTCCGATCAAGCGCGGCAAGTTCCTGGCCTATGTGCTTGCCGGCCTGCTTGCCTCGTTCGGGGGTCTTTTCCTGACCTTCTTCACCTATACGGGAGAAGCGGCCTATGCGAGCGGCAATGCCTACACGCTGTTTTCCATAGCTGCGGTGGTTCTCGGTGGAGTTTCGCTTTTTGGCGGCCGGGGCAGCGTCATCGGCGCGATCTTCGGAGCCTTTGCGTTCCGGACCATCGGTGACCTGCTTTTCGTGTTCGACCTCGATCCGCTGTGGCAGCCTCTGTTCCAGGGCGTCGTGCTCCTGCTTGCGGTCAGCCTCGGCGCCTTCGCGCTGTTCCGTGTCAAGAACCGTCTGGAGTGGTTCGGATGAGCGATACCGTTACAGGCGGTGATACCGTGAGCCGGATGCCGAAATTCCTGCGCAGGGCCGATCCGGCGGTCGCGACGGCCTTCGCATGCATCATCGCGCTCCTCATCTTCGGCAGCCTCTATTCGTCGAGCTTCCTGTCGCCGGAATATCTGTTGCAGCAGCTCAAGGTGGCGTCCTTCCTTGGCGTGATAGCAACCGGGATGATGCTGGTCATTCTGCTCGGCCAGATCGACCTTTCGGTTCCGTGGACGGTCGCAACCGGCGCCATGATGGCGTCCGCCGCGGCTGCGTTCGGGCCGATGGGCGTGGCGCTCGCCATCCCCTTCGGCATTTTTTGCGGCATGATGATCGGGCTGGTCAACGGCATCGGGGTGGCCTATCTCCGCATCCCATCGATGATCATAACGCTGGCGACGAACGCGGTCGCCCAGGGTCTGATGGTTGTCTACACCGGCGGCTTCTCGCCGCAGGATTCCGCTTCAGAAGCCATGCGCTACCTCGCTACGGGTTCGCTTGTTCCCGGTGTGCCGAATGCCGTGATCGTATGGGCGCTGATCGGCGCCGGGACGGTCTTCCTGCTCACACGCACGACATTCGGGCGTTCCATCTATGCGATCGGGAATCGTGAGCGCGCAGCCTATCTGTCGGGCGTGGATACACGGCGGATCGTGATGATAACCTTTGCCATCGCCGGCGGACTTTCCGCTTTCGGTGGCGTCCTGCTTGCCGGCTATGCATCCAAGGCCGCCCAGTCGATGGGGGATGCCTACCTGCTTCCCGCCATCGCGGCTGTCGTTCTGGGCGGTACCTCGATCCTGGGCGGGCGCGGCTCCTATCTGGGCACCGTCGCGGGCGTCATTCTCATCACCCTTCTGCAATCGATCCTGTCGGTCATGCAGATGCCGGAGGCGGGCCGTCAGATCATCTATGGCGTCGTGATCGTCGTGATGCTGCTGCTTTACGGCCGCGCGCCGGCCAGCCGGTGAGCGGGCATGCCTCAGACTAATCCCGAAGCTGGCGCGCCGCCCCCGGTCATCGTTGTCGTCATGGGCGTCAGCGGCTCGGGAAAGAGCGTCGTCGGTGCTTCACTCGCCGAGGCGCTTGGCGCCCGTTTTGCCGAGGGCGACAGCTTTCATCCACCCGAAAACATCAACCGCATGTCTGCGGGCATGCCGCTGCGCGACGAGGATCGTTGGGGATGGCTGGACGCCATAGCCGTCGAAATCACCAATGCGGAACTCAAGGGTGAACCGCTTGTTGTCACCTGTTCCGCGTTGAAGCGTATCTACCGCGACCGGCTGAGGCTTGCCAGCCGGTATCTCCGGTTCGTGTATCTGGAACTTCCGCGTGACGTCGCTGCCGCTCGGGTGGCGGCACGAAAGGGACATTTCATGCCGGCCAGCCTCATAGACAGCCAGTTTGCGGATCTGGAATCCCCTGCCGAAGACGAGCATGCAATTGCCCTGGATGCGACAAGGCGTCCGGAAGACGTCGTGGCCGCGGCGATCTCCCGGCTCGGATTGGCCGCGACGGCATAGCAGGCAAGGCTTTCACGCCTTGGCATGGATCGTTAACCGGCCATGCTTGCCTTGCATAAATGCTATGCAAAAGAGTCCATTTATTAGGCATGAGAAGATCACTATCTGGGCATTGTCAAAGAGAACAGCCTAAAGACGTTCAGATAGAAAGAGACGACAATGAACCTGATCCGCAACTTCCGTAACTGGCGCCGCTATCGCGACACCGTGAACGAGCTGAGCCGCC
The DNA here is from genome assembly GCA_019635775.1 of Rhizobiaceae bacterium. Classification (GTDB taxonomy): domain Bacteria; phylum Pseudomonadota; class Alphaproteobacteria; order Rhizobiales; family Rhizobiaceae; genus Mesorhizobium_K. The sequence goes on from JAHBYU010000021.1 coordinate 9,213, forward strand.
TGTCCAATCGTGAACTCAACGACCTCGGCATCACCCGGTCGGAAATTCACGGCATTGCCCGCGGCGGCAATCGCTAAAAGAGAATTCACAGCGGCTTCTCCTCCCGGCCGCTGATGAGAGCGGGGAAATCCCGCTCCTGGCCGGCGCCCTCCTCCCCTCCCGGACGCTGGCCACCTGATCGAGAGCCCGTCAGTCAACGCTGACGGGCTCTTTTTTTGTTAGCCAGATCGTTTGGCCGCATCGAATGATGCGGGTCAGGCAGCCGCGATTTCCGCCTGCAGGGCGTGCATGTGCTGCCGTGCTGCCGATTCGGCGGCCCTCTCTATGGCGCGAAACCGGCTTACAATGGCAAGGCCGACATCCGTCAGCTGGGCACCCCCTCCGCGACGGCCTCCGGTCTGCGCAGAAACCACGGGCTTCCCGAAGAGCGCGTTCATCTCCTCAACGAGATCCCATGCCCGCTTGTAGGACATCTCCATGTTTCGGGCCGCGGCGGATATCGACCCGAAGGCAGCGATCTGCTCCAGCAACTCGATCTTTCCAGGCCCTATCCGTCCGTCCGGATCGAGGTTGATCCTCAGGCTCAGCGAGGGCATTTGTCTCCCTTCCGTTTCGCTGCGACTACGCCTTCTGGCCATCCTAACCGACCCTCTCCGTTCTTGTCGCGTCCGCAGCCACAGCCGGCTCCCTTCCGAAATCCGCGATATTGGCGCGGTCGAAGCTCACAGACTTGATGATTGCAAAGACCGGCTGGCCCGGCCTGAGACCGAGCGTTTCGCTGGATTGCCGGGTGATGCGCGCGGAAACGCTCTGCCCGCCGCAGTTGATGAGGACATCGGCAAAAGGGCCGCCGCCGGTGCTTATCCCGGATATGACGCCGGAAAGGACGTTGAGCGCGCTCAGCCCCTGCGGGCGAACTGTGGAGACGATAACGTCGCGGGCGCGGATACGGATGCGGACGGCGGAACGCGGTTTCATGTCCAGGCCCGCGACCTGTATCTCACCTGCCGGTGAGGTCAGGGTGGATATCCCGAAAGCCGCGTCGTGGCTGTCGACAATCATGTCCAGGACGACACCGCCTTCCGCCCGTTCCTCTTCAGGCAGGAGATCGAGCTGACGAAGGATATCGCTGGTGGCGCCCGAGGCAGCCACCCTGCCGGCATCGAGGACGACAACATCGGTTGCCAGCCTTGCGACTTCGGCAAGCGAATGGCTGACATAGACGATCGGAATTCCGGCTTCATCGCGAAGCTGCTCGACATAAGGCATGATCTCTGCCTTACGCTGGTCATCGAGAGAGGCCAGGGGTTCGTCCATGAGCAGGAGCCTGGGGCTTGCAAGAAGGGCGCGCCCGATCGCTACGCGCTGTTTTTCGCCACCCGACAGCGAGTTCGGTCTGCGCTCCAGCAGATGGCCGATCCCCAGAAGTCTGACCACGCCTTCCACGTCGCCGTAGCGTTCTGATGTCGGCACAAAAAAACGCCCGTAGCGCAGGTTCTGCGAGACCGTCATGTGGGGAAACAGGCGTGCGTCCTGGAAGACATAGCCGATGCGCCTTTTGTGTCTCGGAACGAAAATGCCTTTCCCGGTATCGACGAGGACACGGCCGTCTGCGGCGATCCTTCCCTCCTGCGGCTCCAGCAATCCGGCGATGAGGTTGACCAGCGAGGTTTTGCCCGATCCCGAAGGGCCAAACACGGCCGTCAGGCGTCCATTGCTTTCGAACTGGATGTCCAGTTCGAACGTGGCAAGGCGATGCCGTATGTCGACGGTGAGGCTCATTCGATCGCCAGCCGCCTTGCAGCCCTTCTCGCCAGCACTTCCGAGGCGATCAACGCTGTCATTGCTATGATGATCGAGATGATCGTCAAACGCATCGCACCAGAGTTGCCACCCGGAATCTGGGTGAAGGTATAGATCGCAGACGGCAGCGTCTGCGTCTCTCCTGGAATATTGGAAACGAAGGTGATTGTCGCGCCGAACTCGCCCATCGCCTTGGCGAAGCAAAGGATCATTCCGGCGATAATGCCAGGCAGAATGAGAGGCAGCGTTATGGTCGCAAAAACCCATACTGGGTTCGCGCCAAGCGTTCCGGCAGCCGTCTCCAGCTTCCGGTCAACCGCTTCGACCGAAAGGCGGATGGCGCGTACCATCAGCGGAAACGCCATGATTGCGCAGGCAAGCGCCGCTCCCGTCCAGCGGAAGGAAAACACGATGCCGTAATACTGCTCCAGAAAAGCGCCTGCGGGTCCCCGGCGCCCGAAGGTAAGAAGAAGCAGATATCCGGTCACCACCGGCGGCAGAATCAGTGGAAGGTGAACGATGCCATTCAGCACCGACTTGCCCCAGAAGCGACCGCGCGCCAGCAGCAATGCGACCGCGATTCCCAGAGGCAGGCTGAAGATCATCGCAACGGTCGACACACGGATCGACAACCTGACTGCAGCCCATTCGTCCGGCGTCAGGTCAAGCAGCCATTGCAACGATTGCATGTGTCGCGTTATTCCTAGTTCGATATAACCGGCGTGAGGACGGTGAATCCCTGGGCCTCCAAGAGTTCCTTCGCCTTGGCGGTCTGCAGGCATTTCAGGAACGCCAGCGCTTCCGCATCCTTCGAATAGGCTGTCTGGGCGACAGGATAGATGATGGGCGGATGCGTACCATCAGGGAAGATGCCGATCACCTTGACGTTCGGATCGGCTGCGGCATCGGTCTTGTAGACAATACCGAGAGGCGCCTCGCCAGTAGAGACGAGCGCAAGTGCGGCGCGCACGTTTTCCGCCTGTGCCACCTCATGCTCTACCGAAGACCAGACGCCGAGCGCCTCAAGCGCTGCCTTGCCGTACTTGCCTGCAGGCACTGATTGCACATTGGCCATGGCAAGCTTGCCGCCGCCGAGCAGACCGGCGAGGTCAAAGCCTTTCGCAATATCGGCCGGCACCGCCGAATCCGCAGGAGCGATCAGGACGATGCTGTTTGCGAGAAGTTTCGTCTCCGTCCCGGATTTGATGAGGTTCTTGTCGGCCAGGTACTTCATCCAGTCCAGATCCGCGGGCATGAATATGTCCGCGGGAGCGCCTTCTTCGATCTGCTTGGCGAGTGCCGAACTTGCTGCATAGGACATCGTAGCGAGTTCGCCGACCTCGGCCTCGCAGGCCGCATTAACCGCGTCCATTGCATTCTTCAGACTGGCGGCGGCAAAGACGGTGACTCTTTCCTCTGCAAGAGCGCTTGATATTCCGGTCAGCAGAAGCCCGACAAAACTGCCTGCCAAAATTGTTGCCCTACCGGCCATCTGTCGTCGCATGAACGCCCCCTCTCATTGCATCGCCACTGCATACCGCGCCAGCGATATATCCATAGGAATATAACCGGAAGTGCACATGGAGAGTCAAATCGAATGTGTCAGGCTGCGATGGCTGTTTGCGTCCGTCGATCAGGGCCGGTCCGAGCAGATGGACGTGAAACTGTCCGCATTGGCGAAGAACGCCGCGCGCACCTTGCCGAACTTGCTGGAATCGATAACGAGATGCGACTGGACTGCGCGTGCGATCGCCGCCTGCTTCACCGGCACCTCATGAAAGTGGGAGCATGTGACGCCCCGCTCGTCGTCCACGCCGCCGGCTGAAATGAACGCCTTGTTGATGTTGAGGCGGTTCAGTTCCTGCAATGCAACGTCACCCGAGAACGAGGCGGCGCCCGGATGGAACATTCCGCCAAGCAGGATAAGCCGCGTGTTTTGGCGGCGGCTCAGGATGTCTGCCACGTTCAGCGAATAGCATATGGCGGTGAGCGAGAGTTCCTGCGGGATCATGGCCGCCAGGTGGGGCGTGGTCGTTCCGCAGTCGATGAAGATCGTATCGTCGTTTTCCACCAGTTCGGCCGCTCGCGCGCATGCTGTCGCCTTCGCCGCCGCGTGATGGTCTAGTTCCTCCTCGAGCACGTAATCAACGGTATCATTCTGTGCGCTGATGACATGGCCGCCCAGGCAAGTGAAGCGGCCAGCCGATTCCAGAATGTCGCGACGGATCGTCATTTCCGAGACGCCGAGGTCGGCGGCGACTGCACTCAGTCTCAGCGGGCTTTGCTTGGCAAGCATCAACCCCAGCTTTTCCAGCCTGTCGGCTTTAAGGCCTATCCTGCTCATCTCTTTTCCGGAAACCTCTTTCCCTGTCTCCTCGCTTTTGCCGCAGCCATACCGACCTTGACAGTCCTTCATACAATGTGAGACGAATGAAACATAATGTTGCACACGTAACATTATGTTTCACGGGTGTACAAGGTCAAGCGTATTGGAGGATCGGACATGCAGGGATCGGCAGTCGCTCTGGCCAAGCCGGACACTTTGCGGAATTCGAAGCGCAATGCAGGCACAGCGCTCAGGCCCGAAGCTTTCGAAAGCATCCAGATCAATCTAAGCGCGGTCGAACGTCGGGCGGCGAGCCTGCCCACTCGACGGAGTGTCAAGAAGGAATATCAGGCGGCCTGGCTTGTAAAGGCGCTTACCTGCATCGACCTGACCACGCTTGCGGGTGACGATACGCCTTCCCGTGTTCATCGCCTCTGTGCCAAGGCAATGCGTCCGTTGAGCGATGAACTGCTGAAAGGGCTCGGGCTGGAAGACGATCCGCCGACGGTCGGTGCCGTCTGCGTCTATCCGACCATGGTGCCGGCAGCGGTAAAGGCATTGAAGGGCTCGGGCATCCCGGTCGCTTCGGTCGCCACGGGATTTCCCACCGGGCTTACGCCTCTGCCGCAGCGGCTTGAAGAGATACGGTATGCGGTTGGCGAGGGCGCAGGCGAGATCGACATCGTCATCAACCGGGCGCTCGTCTTCGATCAGGAATGGCAGGCGCTCTACGACGAAGTCGCGGCGATGCGAGAGGCATGCGGCGAAGCGCATCTGAAAGCCATTCTCGCGACAGGCGATCTCAAGACCCTGCGCAACGTCTACAAGGCGTCGATGGTATCGATGCAGGCCGGGGCCGATTTCATAAAGACTTCGACGGGCAAGGAGGATGTCAACGCGACACTGCCCGTCAGCCTCGTCATGATCCGTGCATTGCGCGACTATGTCGAGGAGACCGGCTACCGGGTGGGCTTCAAGCCGGCCGGTGGATTGAAGACTGCCAAGGACGCCATGAACTGGCTGATCCTTATGAAGGAGGAACTCAGCAGGCCGTGGCTGGAGCCGGACCTATTCCGGATCGGGGCGAGCTCCATGCTTGCCGACATCGAGCGCCAGCTCGAACATTTCGTCACCGGTCGTTATTCGGCCACCTACCGTCATCCGATTGCCTGAGGGACGAGCTATGGTTCACGTCAAGGACGTACTGAAAAGCATGGACTACGGCCCTTCACCGGAAGGCAATGAGCACGTCACGGCGTGGCTCGAGACCCATAAATCAGGCTTCGGCCATTTCATCGATGGCAAGTTCACCGACCCCACGGCCAACAAGAGTTTCAAGGTTACGAACCCCGCCGACGGCAAGCCGCTGGCACGCGTCGCGCTCGGGACCGCCGAGGATGTCGACCGGGCCGTTTCCGCAGCGAACAGGGCATTCAAGAGCTGGTCGAAGCTCTCTGGCCATGAGCGTGCGAAGTATCTCTACGCGATCGCCCGCAACATACAGAAGCGCGACCGGTTTCTCGCCGTGCTGGAAACGATGGACAACGGAAAGCCTATCCGTGAAACGCGCGACATCGACATTCCGCTGGTAGCCCGCCACTTCTACCATCATGCCGGCTGGGCCGAACTGTTGGAGAGTGAATTTCCCGGCTATCGTCCCGTTGGGGTGTGCGGCCAGGTCATTCCCTGGAACTTCCCCCTGCTTATGCTGGCCTGGAAGATCGCACCGGCACTTGCCGCCGGAAATACCGTCGTGCTCAAACCGGCCGAGCAGACGCCGCTGACCGCACTGGCCTTTGCGGAAATCTGCCGGGAGGTTGGCCTGCCCGCGGGCGTGGTCAACATCGTGACTGGCGAAGGCGAGACGGGTGCGGCGCTGGTCGCGCATGAGGACGTGGCGAAGATCGCCTTCACCGGATCCACGGATGTGGGCAAGGTCATCCGCAAGGCGACGGCCGGATCGGGCAAGAAGCTGTCGCTGGAACTCGGTGGCAAGTCACCCTTCATCGTCTTTGATGACGCCGATCTCGACAGCGCCGTCGAAGGGCTCGTCGACGCGATCTGGTTGAATCAGGGCGAGGTCTGCTGCGCTGGTTCGCGGCTGCTCGTGCAGGAAGGCATCGCGGAAAAGCTCTATGCGAAGGTCCGTCAACGCATGGAGAAGCTGCGCGTAGGCTCCCCGCTCGACAAGTCGACCGATATCGGCGCCGTCGTCTCGACTGAACAGCTGGAACGTATCAGTTCGCTGGTCGCGAAGGGCAAGGCAGAGGGTGCGGAAGTATTCCAGCCTTCGATCGACATTCCGGGAACCGGGACGTTTTTCGCGCCGACCCTGATGACCGGCGTGGAGCCGGCCTCCACCGTGGCGGTTGTCGAGATTTTCGGGCCGGTTCTGGTCGCGATGACCTTCCGCACGCCGGACGAGGCCGTGACGCTCGCCAACAACACCCGTTTCGGTCTCGCTGCATCGGTCTGGTCGGAGAATATCAGCCGCAGCCTTGATGTCGCTGCGCGTCTTAAGGCCGGTGTCATCTGGATCAACGCCACGAACCTCTTCGACGCAGCTGCCGGCTTCGGCGGCTATCGCGAGAGCGGGTATGGCCGCGAAGGCGGTCGTGAGGGCTTGTTCGAATATCTCGTGCTCGACAGCGTCAGGCAGAAGGCGGCTGATCACGTGAAGGCCTCCCTCGTCGCCGCGCCTTCCTCGACCAGCCAGGTCATTGCCGTCGACGCGGTGGACCGTACGGCCAAGCTGTATGTCGGCGGCAAGCAGGCACGCCCTGATTCAGGCTATAGCTATGCTGTGACGACTCCCGCCGGCAAGCAGGCAGGCCTTGCCGGCCTCGGAAACCGCAAGGATATCCGAAACGCTGTGGAAGCCGCGACCAAAGCTGAAAGCTGGGGTGCGGCTACGGCGCATAACCGGGCGCAGATACTCTACTACCTCGCCGAAAACCTGTCGGCGCGCGCCGACGAGTTCGAGGCCAGGCTTCGCTCCATGTCCGGCGCGTCGAAGCGGGATGCTGCCGAGGAAGTCGAGACAGCGATCCGGCGTACCTTCTTCTATGCAGGCTTCGCGGACAAGCATGACGGCGCGGTGCATTCCACCAAGTCGCGGCACGTCACGCTGGCGATGAACGAGCCGTTCGGTATCATGGGCGTGCTCTGCCCCGAGGAAGCGCCGCTGCTCGGCTTCGTATCTCTGATCATGCCGGCTCTCGCCACCGGCAATCGTATCGTGGCGGTGCCCTCGTCGCGCTATCCACTTGCGGCGACAGATTTCTATCAGATCGTGGATACCAGCGATGTGCCCGCCGGTGTACTCAGCATCGTGACGGGCAATGCAGTGGAACTTGCGAAGACCCTTGCCGATCATGACGAGGTTGCCGCGCTCTGGAACTTCAATTCCGGGGTCGACGCCGCCCTGGTCGACAAGGCTTCCGCCGGCAACCTGAAGCCTGTCTGGAATGGCGGTTCGCGCGACTGGCAGGCTGAGGACGCTCAGGGCCGCGAGTTCCTGCGTCGCTCCACGCAGGTCAAGAATATCTGGGTGCCCTACGGCGAGTAACCGACAACATCTGAAATGTGGGAGCGGACGTCATCCGCTTCCGCCCCATCTGGCGCAGGAAGCGGTCGGTTATGCCCATTCTCCGCGCCTGAAGACCGGAACACGGCTGCCGTCAGCGTGAACGCCGTCGATGTCGATCTCGCCAGAGCCGATCATCCAGTCGATATGGATCAGGCTCTTGTTGCCACCCTGCGTCGCGATCTGTTCCGGGGTGAGCTTGTCGCCATCGACGAAGCACTTGGAATAGCATTGGCCAAGCGCGATGTGGCAGGATGCATTCTCGTCGAAGAGCGTGTTGTAGAACAGGATGCCGCTTTTTGAGATCGGTGAGGAATGCGGCACGAGCGCAACCTCGCCCAGTCGGCGCGCGCCTTCATCCGTATCGAGAACCTTGTTGAGCACCTGCTCACCGCGCGCAGCCTTTGCCTCGACGATCCGACCAGCCTCGAACCGCACCGCAATCTCGTCGATCAGCGTGCCCTGGTATGAGAGCGGCTTGGTGCTGGACACATGCCCTTCCACACGCTGCGCATGTGGTGTCGTGAACACCTCCTCGGTCGGGATGTTGGGGTTGCAGACGATGCCGTTCTTCGCAATCGAGGCTCCACCCTGCCATGAATGGCCTTCGGCAAGACCGATTCTCAGATCCGTGCCGGGGCCGGTGAAGTGGAGAGTCGAAAAACGTTGCACGTTCAGCCATTCGGTGCGGGCGTGAAGGGCCTTGTTGTGTTTGGACCATGCGGCCACGGGATCGGTCACATCGACCCGCGAAGCCGCGAAGATGGCCTCCGCGAGCTTTGCCACGGCAATGCTTTCCTCGTCGCCCTGAAAGACCTGCATGGCCCAGGCGGTGCCTGGAAAGGCGACAATGTTCCAGTTGATGTCGAAGCCGGCGATCTTCTCCAGTGCCGGCTGGTAGGCTGTGGAATTGGCCTTGTTGGCGCGGGCGACCTTCTGCGGGTCTTCCGCCGACAAAAGCATCGGATTGTCGCCGACGATGGCAAGCCGTGCCGTGTTGGCTGAAAAGGCCTTCGCCATCCCGTCGTAGAGCCAGCTTGCGGCACGGTCAAAGCTTGCGTCCGGCGCATTCCGATAGCGTGCGAGCGTGACCTCTTCGTCCGACAGGATCGGGGTGACCAGACCTGCTCCCGCGCTGTAGGCGTGTTTCGCGATACTGCGCACCAAGGGCAGCGCGGCGGCCGGAGCAGTCAGGAGAAGGTCCTGGCTGGGTTGCAGGTTGAGGCCAACCCTGACGGCCACCTCCCCCAACCTGTCGAGCTTGACTGGGTCGATTGGGGAGGGGACGGGCATGGCGATGATCCTGACATAGGTTTCGGTGTGGTTTCACTGCTTGCGTCAGCGGGCGACATCGCGCAAGACATATTCCATGTGCATGTCGTTTCAACCGGGGAGCGCGGTTCTCGTCGCCGAGCGGAGCTTTTCCCAATATGAATGATCTGTATGAGAGCCATGATGCCGTGGGGCTGGCGAAACTGGTTGCGCGCGGCGAGGCAAGCGCTGCCGAATTGCTCGACGAGGCACTGAAACGGGTTGAGGCGCTAAACCCCTCCATCAACGCCGTCACGATGCTTCGGGAAGACGTAGCGCGCCGGCTCATCGAGCAGGGTCTGCCTGATGGCCCGCTGAAAGGTGTGCCGTTTCTGCTGAAGGATCTAGGCGCCGAGGCGGTCGACTTCCCGACGAATAATGGATCGAAGCTCTTCGAGAACAAGCGCTATGCGCGGGACTCGGCGATCTACGAACGTCTGAAGGCCGCGGGGCTGGTGACATTCGGACGTACGACCTCGCCTGAAGGCGGTGTGGGCGTCGCCACCGAAGCGGCCGTCTACGGAGGCCCGACTCGAAATCCCTGGAATCTGGAACGGACGCCGGGTGGCTCATCCGGCGGCGCGGGTGCTGCGGTAGCGGCTGGAATCCTGCCGGCTGCGCACGGCTCGGATGGCGGCGGGTCTATCCGTATTCCCGCTTCGTGCTGTGGATTGTTCGGCTTCAAGGCGACGAGGGCGCGCCTACCCGACGGACCCTATGCCGGTGAGGGTTGGGCGGGGATGGCGATTGACGGCTTCCTGACGCGCTCCATCCGCGACACGGCCGTGCTGCTTGATGCCACGCAAGGGGCCGATCTCGGCGCTCCCTATTTTGCTCCGCCGCTCAAGGACAGCTTCGTCAAGGCGATGGACTGGAACGGCCGCGGCTTGAGAATAGCATTCTCGACCAAATCGCTGACAGGCAAGCCGATTGATCCGGAATGTCGTGCGGCCGTAGAGAAAGCGGCTAGGCTTCTCGAGGAGATGGGGAATCATGTCGAGGAGGCTCTGCCCGCTGCCGACACACAAGGCATGATGGCTGCATGGACGAAGATCGTGGCTTGCGGCACGGCGCTCGCGATCGACACCGCGGTGCGGAAGCGGGGTTTCCCCTTGGTGGATGGCGAGGTCGAAGGCATCGCGCGTGGGGCCATCGCCTATGCCCGTTCTCTCAGCGGAGCGGACTATCTGGAAGCCGTCGGCGAAATCCATGCCTATGGCCGCGAGATGGCCGCCTTCTTCCAGCAACACGACATCCTTCTTACCGCAACGCTCGCCGAGCCACCCGCCATGATCGGCCGTTTCGACCATCGGACGGAAGACTATGTCGACTACCGCATGGGACCGGGCCGGGTCTTCGACTATTCACCTTTTGCCGCGCCTTTCAACGCGTCCGGCCAGCCTGCTGCATCAGTTCCGCTACACTGGACACCCGCCGGTCTGCCCGTCGGTATCCATCTCGCCGCGCGTTTCGGCGAGGACGAACTCCTGCTGGGGCTTTGCGCACGGATTGAAGAGGCCGCCCCCTGGTTCGCGCGGCGTCCGCCACTGCGCTATCAGGCGTCTCGCTCATAGGTGATCCTGCCGTCGCAGATCGTCGCCTGTACCTTCAGCTCGTCGATCCGTTCGGGAGAAGCCGCTTCGATATCGCCCGAAAGGATCACGAGATCCGCCATCGCCCCTGTCTTTAGAACGCCTTTTCGTCCCTCGTTGAATTCAGTGAAGGCTCCGTCAGCCGTGAAGCCGGCGATGGAATCCATCAGGTTCTGTCGTTCATCCGGCGCTCCCTCGAACGCAGGCTTGCGGGACATGGCGTATTTGATGCCAAGCAGCGGATCGAGCGGCGCGACCGGCCAATCGCTTGCAAACACAACGCGTGCGCCGGTGTTGCGGATCGTCTGCCAGGCATAGCCCGTTTTCATGCGTTCGCGCCCAACCATCGAAAGGATGGGTTCCACAGGATAGTATCCTCCGGGAGCATGAGTGGGCTGGATCGAGGCAATGACCCCCAGGGCGGCGAAGCGCGGCAGATCGGAGGGAGCCAGCATCTCTATGTGTTCGACGCGATGGCGGCTGTCGCGTGGACCGTTCGCCTGCCGTGCCGCCTCGTATCCGTTCAGCGTGCGGTTTACTGCCGCGTCGCCGATGGCATGCACCGCGATCTGAAGGCCTAGTCTGTCCGTTTCAACGCAGATGGCGTCGAATTCTTCCTGTTCGAAAAATGAAAAGCCGCTGACACCGGGTGCGGTGCTGTAGTCCTCGAACATGTCGGCTGTCGTGGACTCGATCACGCCGTCCATGAACATCTTCACGAAATCGGATTTCAGCCGATCCGATTGCCAGCGACTTCGCATCTCGACGGCCTTTTCGAGTTCGCCTAGCGCCATGCCCGGCAGCATGCGAAACGGTATCCGGCCCCGTACGGGAAGGCCTTCAGCCCGATTGATCTCCTCCAGCAGTTCGAGCTGGTAGAAATTGCCATCCATGTTGTGAAAGCTGGTTATTCCCAGCGACGCACAATAAGCGAGCCCTCGACGCATGATATCCCTGTCGACGTCCTTTTGTGCCGGCGTCGGTCGGATGCGCGGCTCGTGTCCCATCAGACCGAGCATTTCACGCCCACCTGTGGGCGTCAGGTCTGTTATCGGCGCGAAACCCTCGAATTCGCGCAGTTCGCCGGTGGCGAGGCCATCCGCACCCATGACGATCTCGCTGCCGGGTGGAACTTCGCGCCCGTGCAGGATGCCCGCAGCTTTGAGCGCCGCCGTGTTCGCCCACATCGTATGATGGTCGCTTGCGAAGAGAGCGAGCGGTTGGTCCGGCAGAATGCGGTCGAGAAGCTGCCGGGTGATTGCAACGCCGTCGCCAAACATGAAATAGGCAGCCTGTTCGGCGACGAGTACGCCAGGATCGATCTTCCTCGCTGCCCGTTCGCGGATTGCGCCGGCAATGGCGTCGAAGCCGGTCAGTCCTGCAAGCGAAAGGCTGCGCAACTGCGCGCCCCCGGCAAAGAGATGAATATGACTGTCGATGAATCCGGGCAAGACTGTTGCGCCTGCGGCATCGATCCGGCGGGTGTGTGACGCAAGCAGGCCGGAAAGGTCCGCCCGGTCGCCTACAGCCAGGATACTGCCGCCGCTCAACGCAATCGCGTTGGCGCGGGGAAGCGCTGCATCCATGGTCAGTATGCGTGCATTTTCCACGATGATGTCGGCGCTCACTCTGAAACCTCCGTTTTCCGGAACTACTTAGCGAGGCACCTTGCCGTAAGCCAAGTCGTCAAATACGCTGGCATCACAATTAACCTTACGCCGGACACCGATGTCGGGCGACAGGGCTGCAAGGGGAACGATATCGAGTGCAAGGTATGCCGGAGTCGGCCGGAGCAAGTGAGAAGCGTGTCGCGATAGAGGCAAGGGGCATTGTCAAGACCTTCGGACAGGGGGCCAACGCGTTACGCGCATTGGACAATGTATCGATCGTCATCCGGGAGAACGAGTTTTTCACGCTGCTGGGGCCATCCGGTTGCGGAAAAACCACACTTCTCAGGCTGATTGCCGGCTTCGAATATCCCACTGAAGGGGCGATCCTGCTTTATGGCGAGGACATAGCCGGTCTGCCGCCCTTCAAGCGGCCAGTCAACACCGTCTTCCAGAGCTATGCGCTCTTTCCGCATCTGACTGTTGCGGAGAACGTGGCCTTTGGCCTTCAGATGCTTGGCAGGTCCAAGGCTGAGATCGACGCAAGGGTTTCCGAAGTGCTTGCCCTGGTGCGCATGCAAGAACTCGCGGCACGCCGCACAGACCAGATATCCGGCGGCCAGGCGCAACGCGTGGCGCTGGCGCGCGCGTTGGCTCCCAGCCCCAAGGTGCTTCTGCTTGACGAGCCGCTTTCCGCGCTGGACTACAAGCTTCGCAAGGAGATGCAGATCGAGCTGAAACGCATGCAGGCGGAGACGGGCATCACATTCGTTTTCGTGACGCACGATCAGGAAGAGGCGCTCACAATGTCCGACCGCATCGCGGTTATGTCGAAAGGCAGGGTGCTGCAGATCGGCTCGCCGTGGGACATATACGACAAGCCGGCAGACCGCTTCGTGGCTGATTTCATAGGCGAGACGAATTTCCTGTCCGCAATCGTTCTGGGCGTGGCCGATGGCGTGGCGAAGGTCCGTTTGACGTCAGGAGCTGAGATTAGTGCGACCCTCGCCGAAGGTGGCGTCGCGGAGGGAGAGGCAACCGTCGTCGTCAGGCCGGAGCATGCGCGTGCGGTCAAGGATGGCGGCCAGATTGCCGGCGTGGTGGAAAATGTCGTGTATTTTGGAACGGACACCCACATCCACGTCCGGCTCGACGACGGAGAGATGTTCATCGTGCGCCAGCAGAACAGCCGTACGCAGTCTTGCGGGTTCGAGGTCGGGGATCGTGCCGGCGTCGAGATCGATGCTGATGCCGCCCAGGTTCTGAAGGACTGAGGATGGCGAGCGCCGCCGAGATCGCGAGTCAGGCACGGCGTACGGAAGTGCGTGATCGCTGGCTGCTCTCCGCACCGGCGCTGCTGATCATTTTCGTGGCCGCTATAGGACCGCTCTTCGTCATGCTCGCCTACTCCTTCATGGTGAAGGGCGACTATGGAGACGTGAAGTTCGGCCAATATTCGCTCGACGGCTGGTTCTCCGTGTTCCTGCAGCGCGACATCTTCGACGACACGCTCACCTTCGCGGACGCGCATCTTTCGATCTTCTGGCGATCCATAAAGCTCTCTTTCCTGACGACCGTGTCCACGCTTCTGCTTGGTTTCCCCACCGCCTATTTTATCGCCACACGTCCGCGCCACACGCGCGAGATCTGGGTTTTCCTGGTTACCATTCCATTCTGGACCAATCTGCTGATCCGGACGTTCGCGATGCAGCAGGTGATCCGCAACGAGGGCATCGTCAATTCGCTCCTGCGCTGGGTCGGTGTCATCGATGAGCCATTGCAGATCATGCATACGGACTGGGCGATCCTGTTCGGCATGGTCTATGTGTACCTGCCGCTCATGGTTCTCCCGCTCTACGCCAGCATGGAGAAGCTCGATTTCCGTCTGGTCGAAGCCGGATACGATCTCTATGCTGGCCGGCTGCAGGTGCTTCGCCGCATCATCATCCCGCTCGTGAGCCCAGGTATCATCGCGGGATCAATCCTCGTCTTCATCCCCTCGCTTGGTGCCTATGTCATCCCCCGTGTGCTGGGCGGCGGCAAGAACATGATGCTTGGCAACCTCATCGAGCTTCAATTCGGCGCAGGGCGAAACTGGCCACTCGGCGCGGCGCTGTCGATCACGCTGATGGTGCTCGTGATGGTGGCGCTGCTCTTCTATGTCCGCAACGCGTCCCGCTCGGGGGCGACACATGGCTAGGCGGCATTTCGAGATCCGGACGCAACCCGGTTTCGGGCTCGTCGCGCTGTTCACCTTCGCGATCCTTTACCTGCCGATCGCCGTGCTCGTCGTCTATGCGTTCAATGCCAGTGAGTCCGTCACCGTCTGGGGCGGGTTTTCCGTGAAATGGTTCGCGGAAGCATGGAACAATTCCGCGGTCCAGGATGCAGCGTGGCGCTCGCTTGTCATCGCCGTCTTCGCGGCGGTGATCGCCACGTTCGCCGCGACCATGGCCGCCATAGCCACGACGCGCACCGCACCCTATCCCGGTCAGGGTTTCCAATATGCCTTCATCAACCAGCCACTGATGGTGCCGGAAATCGTGACCGCGGTCGCATTGCTCATCGTGTTTTCCCGGCTGAAAGTCTGGACCGGCTATTCGGGGCTCGGCTGGCTGATCCTTGCGCACACAGCCTTTTGCATCCCCTTTGCCTACCTGCCCATTCGTGCGAGGCTGGAAGGAATGGACCTGACGCTCGAGCGCGCCGCAGCCGATCTCTACGCCACGCCGTGGCAGGCGTTCCGTCGCGTGACGCTGCCGCTTCTGCGGCCGGGCATCATCGCCGGCTTCATGCTTGCTTTCGTGATCTCGCTCGACGATGTCGTCATCACAGAATTCGTCAAGTCGGGTGGGCAGGATACGCTGCCTACCTACATGCTCGGACAGATCAGGAGGACGGTCACGCCGGAGGTCAACGCCATAGCCACCGCGTTCCTGGCCCTGTCTATCATACTGGTCACAGGCTTCTTCTTAATCAACCGACGAAAGACCTGAGTTCAACAGCAACGGGAGTACGAAATGACGTTGAAATTGAAGGCTGCCCTGGCAGCCATGTCGATTTTCGCTTTTGCCGGGAGCGCTGCGGCGGAAGGAGAACTCAACATCTACAATTGGGGTGACTACACCAGTCCCGAGCTGATCAAGAAGTTCGAGGATACCTACAAGGTCAAGGTCACCATCACCGATTACGATTCCAACGATACCGCGCTGGCCAAGGTGCGGGCAGGCGGCCATGGCTTCGACATCGTCGTTCCTTCGGCGAACTACGTTCCGATCTGGGTGAAGGAAGGGCTGCTTCTGGAGGCAAGGCCGGACCAGATGGAGAACTTCAAGAACGTCGATGAGCGTTGGGTGGATGTCCCCTGGGATCCGGGCCGCCACTATACGGTTCCGTGGCAGTGGGGCCTGACGGGCATAGGGGTCAACAAGAAGGTCTATAGCGGTGACGCCAATACCTCCGCGATCTTCCTTGATCCGCCTGCCGAACTCGTTGGCAAGATCAATGTCGCCCCGGAAATGAACGACGTGCTTTTCGCAACCATCAAATATTTCGGCGGCGAGTGGTGCACCGATGACAAGGAGCTTCTGAAGAAGGTCCGCGACAAGCTGGTCGAGGCAAAGCCGAAGTGGCTGGCGATGGACTACAGCGTGACCGAGAAGCTGCCGGCTGGCGACTATTCGGCTGTCTATTACTGGAACGGCGCGATCATGCGTTCACGCCTCGCGAATCCCGACATCGCGATCGGCTATCCGAAGGAAGGCTTTCCCTTTTTCATGGACAGCATCGCGATCCTGAAGGATGCGAAAAACACGGAGAACGCCAAGCTGTTCATGAATTTCATCATGGAGCCGGAGAATGCCGCGCTGATCTCGGCATTCGCCAAGTATGCCAACGGCATCAAGGGATCGGAACAGTTCATGCCTGCCGAGATGAAAGATGCGCCCGAACTGGTCATTCCGGCCGAGTTCCAGGGCGCGGGCGAATTCCTGACGACCTGTGCGCCTGAGGTAAGCGAACTCTACACGCGCATCTGGACCGACGTGAACAAGTAGCAACCGCGGCGGGGACGGCACGCTGTCCCCGCCATTCGTCGCGGTCTGTGCCAACGTTCCGGCAGAGCCGTCCTGCTGCATTCCTGATCATGATCGAGTAAGTACCTGCCGATAGCACTCGGAAGGGGTCGTTCTTCATGCCCAATCGAACAGACGCGCCGTCGTCGGTCAGCAGCTTTGGCGTCGAGCAATTGCCTAAGATCGCCTACGGACGGGGCAGCTATCTATACGATGCAAAAGGCAAGCAATATCTGGATGGTTCGGGCGGTCCGGCCGTCTATTCCGTTGGGCACGCCAACGCGGAAGTGAACGATGCCATCAAGGCGCAGCTCGATCGCATCGCACACGGATACCGATACACGTTCACGAGTGATGCGGCGGACGAACTTCAGGAGATAATCTTCAGGCGCACTGGTGGCGGGTTCCAGAAGCTGGTTTTCGTGTCCAGTGGTTCGGAGGCGGTCGAATCCTGCATGAAGATCGTCCTTCAATACTGGTCTGCGGTTGGCCGGCAAGGCAAGCGCCGCTTCATCGCACGCCGTCGTTCATGGCACGGCAACACGCTGGGCGCGCTTTCGGTATCTGATTTCAAGTCGAGGCGGGCGGCGTTCGAGGGAAGCCTTCTCGACGTGTCCTTCGTCTCCGCTGCGAATGACTACCGGCGTCCCGCGGGTGTCTCCCCGGACGAACTGGGCCAGCATCTTGCCGGCGAACTGGAAGAGGAAATTCTTCGTGTCGGCTCCGAAAAGGTGGCCGCCTTCATCTTCGAGCCGGTGGTCGGCGCGGCAGGCGGCGTGGTGCCTGCCCCGGAGGGATATGCCAAGGCCGTGCAGGAAGTTTGCCGCAGGCACGATGTCCTTCTCGTCGCAGACGAGGTGATGTGTGGTTCCGGGCGCGTCGGAACCTGGCGCGCCCTGGAGCATGACGGCGTGATGCCCGACATCATGTCGATCGCCAAGGGGCTGGCCGGAGGTTACATTCCGCTTGGCGCCGCGCTTTACAGCGGTCGCATAGGCGATGCGCTTCAGAACGCGCATGGCGGCGTCCAGACCGGTCATACCTTCACGGGCCATACGGCCGCCTGCGCTGCCGGGGTCGCCGTTCAGAAGATCATAGACCGTGATGGCCTTGTCGAACGGGTGAGGGAACGAGGAGCGATACTACAGGACGAACTGCGCGCCGCTCTGGCGAATGTCCCCGAAGTCGGCGACGTGCGTGGCCGTGGCTATTTCATCGGGTTGGAACTGGTTTGCGACCCGGCGACGAAGACGCCATTCGCGGCCGACCTGAAGCTTCATGCACGGATCGGGGCGAACGCCTTCGAACGTGGCCTGATCGTCTATCCGTGCGCAGGAAATGTGGATGGTGTTTCCGGCGACACGATCATCGTCGCGCCGCCTTACAACGCAAGCGAGGCGGAGCTTTCCGAGATCGTCGAAAAGCTGGCCCACGCCATAACTGAGGAAGTGGGCAAGGTACGCGGTCGCAGGACATAGCGCCGCTTCTTTCTAGCTCGTTTGCGTCAGGAAACGGGTTCGAGGGCTGAGCGGTCAGCAAGCGTCATCCCGAATCCCGGCGCCTCCGAAAGCTTCAGCTTTCCGTTCTCGGGCATCTGCTCGCCGTCGAATAAATCCCCGAAAACCGGTGTTATCGAGCGCCCGTCCGGGCTGGCGGCAACATATTCGCAAAAGGCCGGTCCCGTCTGGCTTGCTATGAAATGGTAGGAATAGGGACCGCTACCGTGGGGCACGACCGGTATGTCGTAGGACGAGGCGTGCGCCGCTATCTTGAGCAACTCGGTCAGCCCGCCAACCCACATCACGTCCGGCTGGACGATGTCGATCGTGCGTTCCTCGATCAGCTTCCGGAAGCCGTAGCGGGTGTACTCATGTTCTCCTGTCGTCCATTTGATGGCCGGATGCGCCTGCTTGATCAGACGGAAGCCCTCCACGTCCTCAGGCGATAAAACTTCCTCCCACCAGAAGATGTTCAGGGGCTTGCAGGCTTCCGCGAGACGAATGGCATAGTCGACCGTCAGCGACATGTAGCAATCCACCATCAGCGGGAAGTCGGGTCCCACAGCGTCGCGATGCTGCGTCAGGAACGCAACGTTGGCGGCTAGTCCGGCCTCGCCCTCGAACGGGCCGTGAGGAAGAGGTACCTTCGCGCCCCAGAAGCCGAGTTCCTTGATGGCCGCAGCTTCGGGAGTTGTGCAATAGAAAGTGATCTCGTCGCGCGCCATGCCGCCGATCAGGTTGTAGACCGGTTCGCCGCGTACCTTGCCGATCAGGTCCCACAATGCCAGGTCGATCGCGCTGATCGCCATGAGCGGAACACCCTTGCGGCCGTAGGGCAGCGACGCGCGATAGAGCTGATCCCACAGCATGTTTGTCTTGCGCGCGTCCTCTCCGACCAAGAAACGCGCGAAATGGTGCTTTATCATCCATGCGGCAGGTACGCCGCCAGAGCCGGTGGCCACGCCGATGACGCCGTCTTCCGTTTCGATTTCAACGACGATCGCGCCCAGCACGCCGATGCCCCAGCTGGACCGCTTGTCCCTGTAGCGGGCGTAGCCCGACATGGGATTGGAGATCAGCGTATCGACCAGCCAGTGCCTGCTTTCGCCGGGCTTGAAATAGGTCCCCGCCTTGTCGCTCGGCTTCACGTTGTAGGCGCGAACCTCCTTGATGCGGAACACTGTGTTCATGGGAGATAGAAGACGCGCTTGAGGGGCACCTGGACGGGTACGTTGTCCGGGTGGGTTTCGATGATGTCGCGCATGTGTTTCCACCAGCGCTTCATCACTTCCGTGTCGGGCAGGCCAGCCATCGTGTGGTCGTCGCTGCGGGTCAGGATCCCGAACAGGTGATTGGTCTCGGGATCGAGCCAGATCGTGTAGTCGGAAATGCCCGCGTCCTTCAGCGCAACGACAAGGTCGGGAAATATCTCGTCGTGCCGCTTCTCGTATTCGGCGGCCTGACCCGGAAACAGGTTCATGCGGAAGGCAATCCGTTCTGGCATCTGAAGGTTTCCTACGTTCGCTTGTTGAACGCGATGATCGTTGTATCGCGCACATGTTCGAGATGGGCGCGATAAGCTGCCACCGCCGCTGTAGCGTCTCTGGCTAGCAGCGCCTCGGCAACAGTGACGTGCTGGGCCACGCTCTTGGCAATCACCCCCGGCAGTTCGCTGGCGGTCCGTCGCACGTCGAGGCCGAGATCGTAGAGCAGTTGAGCCAGCGCCGAAAGCAGGTCGTTTCCCGCGCCTGCGTTGATCGCCTGATGGAATTCGATGTCGAGGAGCCGGAAGGCGACCGGGTCCTGCTCGAAAGCGCGGCCGTCCACCGCGAGCTTGAAGATGCGTTGCCGCATGTCGTGCGATGCGCGTTCGGCGCAAAGCCGGACAAGCTCCAGATCGACCACGGTGCGGGTCTCGAACTGCTGGTGCACGTCGTAGTCGGCAACGGACAGCATCGTGTTGAAGGGAGCCACAAGGCGGCTGGGCGACAGGTCCGTCACCATGTAGCGTCCGCCTTGCCTGCTGGTCAGTACGCCCATCAGGGTCAGCGCCTTGAGCGCCTCGCGCAAGGGCGGCCGAGAGATTCCGAACGCGATAGACATCTTCTGTTCGGTGGGCAGCCTGTCACCGGACTTGAGGTTGCCCGATTTGATCATCGCCAGGATTCGTCTGGACACCTGCTCGGCGATCGGCCGGCGATCCGGAACGCCCCCCGCCAGATTATCGCCATGCTTTCCGCGTTCGGCCTCGACCGCTTCGGAGAAGGCATCCCTGAAGGGCATGTCGCTCAAGGCCGTTGCCGGGGCTTCGCGTTTCATCGCCATTCGCTGCTACAATCCGAGGCGATAGAATGTGTTGGCATTGTCGCGGTATATTTTCCGCGTTTCGCTCTCGCTGAGCCCAAGGGCCGCGAACGCATTGTCGAGCACTTGCACCCACTGCGTCATGGTGGTCGATTGCAGCAGGATCGGATAGTCGCCGGCATAGATGGTCCGCTCCGGTCCGAAAGCATCGAGCGTGGCTTCGATATAGGGGCGCAGTTCCTGTTCGGTCCAGTTCTCGCTGGCATATGGCGGCAGGTCGGAAAGCTTGACCCACATGTCAGGATGCTTCGCGAGATCCTGCATATCCTCCCGGAATTGCTCGATCCTGCCCTGCCTTATGCCGGGCTTGCCGCAGTGGTCGAGGATCATGGGTACGCCACGGATTTCGCGGACGAACTCGCGGATGAAATCCATCTGCGTATAGTTGGGGTTTATGTCGAACGACCAGCCGTAATCCCCAAGCAGGTTGACGCCTTCGATGAAGCCCTCGCTCATCGTCAACTGGCGCGGGTTGGCGTCGAATTCCATGATGCGGCGGATACCCCGCACGCTCGGATGCTCGTCGCGCATCCTGTCCAGCACGGGACGGACCCGGCTGCCCCATTCTAGCGGCGCCATCGGTATGATGGCCCTTATCCGAGGGTCGCGCTCCTGCTCATCCTCAACGAACTTGATCTCGTCGATATATTGCCCGCCGCCTTCCCAGAAGTCGGCATAGCATTCCAGGAAAACCATCGCCTCGACCTGCAGCAAACCGCAGTCCCGCCGGTAATCCTCGACGTGATAGGGGTGGCCGAACAGCGGATGTCCCTCAAAGGCGCTGTAGCGCAGCCGCGTCTGATCCCAGACGTGCAGATGCGTGTCGATGACCGGAAAGCCTGGCATTCTTGCTCGCTCGTGTTGCGGAATTCCTCCTCCCGAGAGGGCATCCGACCGCTTGTCAGCAATGTCCGCGATCGAAAATTTGTCAAACTAATTTTCCAACTTGTCAAACTAATTTCGGTCTGACAAGACAATCTCAGGGCGATCGTGGAGGAGCGCGTTTTCGCCAACAGGGGAGGAATTCGGTGACCTTTTCCATTTCCACTCGTCGTCCCGTTGGCAAAACCGCTCTGGAGCTGCCGGTTCTGGGACTGGGCACGGCTCACCTTGGCGAACTCTACGGCAAGGTCGAGGAGTCGGCGTCTCGTGCCACCATGGATGCGGCCTGGGCGGCTGGTGTCCGTTTCTACGATACCGCTGCATGGTACGGGCGGGGCCTTTCCGAACACCGGCTGGGCGGTTTCCTGCGTACTAAGGCGCGCAACGAGTTCCAGATCACCACCAAGGTCGGACGCACGCTCCATCGCCCCTCCGATCCGAGGACTTTCGATCGCTCGCCGTGGACGGGCGGACTGAATTTCGAGGTCAACTTCGACTACACGTATGACGGCATCATGCGCTCCTATGAGCAGGCGCTGCAACGTCTGGCTTTGGACACGGTCGACGCGCTGGTCATCCATGACCTCGACACAGGCTTCCACGGCGACAAGCAGGCCGGGTACGAGCGGCAACTGGTTGAATCCGGTATGAAGGCGCTCGTCGAGCTCAAGAAGTCCGGCGATATCCAGGCCTATGGCATGGGCACCAACACCAATCAGGCGCTGGAGGAGGTCGCGACCCGCGTCGACCTCGATTTCTGCCTCGTCGCCATGCCGTACACGCTGATCGACCAGGAGAGCCTTACACGCGGCATGAAGGCCTGCCTCGATCGCGGAATTTCGGTGATCATCGGTGCGCCCTTTGCTTCAGGCATTCTGGTCACGGGATCGGGCGCCGGCGCAAAATATGCTTACGGTGCCGCATCGCCTGAAGTTCAGGCCAGGGTGCAAGGCATCGAGGAAGTCTGCAAGGCGCACGATGTCTCCTTGCCGGTCGCCGCGCTGCAATTCGTGCTGGCACATCCTGCCGTTGTGTCGGTCATTCCGGGTGCTGCACGGCCGTCCGAGGTGGAGGCCAACGTAGCGGCCCTCAGCGTGACGATACCGCCTGCGTTCTGGTCCGACCTGAAGTCGCGTGGGCTTCTGCATCCAGAAGCGCCCGTACCGGCATGACCGAGAGCGCCCCCCTGCTTTTAGCTCGCGGCGTGACGAAGGCGTTTGCGGGCGTGACTGTATTGCGGGATGTCGATCTCGATCTGCACAAGGGCGAGATACATGCGCTCCTGGGAGAAAACGGCGCCGGAAAATCGACGTTTGCCAAGATCGTCGCCGGTGTCCACAGGCCGACACGCGGGAAGCTAAGCCTGAACGGGCGGCAGGTGGACATCTCCAGTCCCCTCGTTGCCCAGAAGCTCGGTGTCACCCTTATCCATCAGGAGCCGATTTCTTTCCCGGATCTTTCCGTTGCGGAAAATCTGGTCCTTGGCCAGGGCGAGCAAGGTTGGTTCAGCCGTGTGCCGTGGGCAGAAATGACGCGCGAAGCGCGCCGGCAGATGGACCAGCTTGGTGTCAGTATCGACGTCACGAAGCCGATGCGAGGCCTTTCGATTGCAGACCAGCAGATGGTCGAGATAGGTCGTGCACTCGCGTCGGGCAGCCGTCTCATCATCATGGACGAACCGACAGCTCCACTGACGCCGAAGGAGGTCGATACGTTGTTCGGCATCGTTCGCCGGTTGCGAGGTGAAGGCCGCACAATCATCTTCATCTCCCACCGCCTTGAGGAGGTGAGGGCTCTGTGCGACCGCGTCACCATATTCCGCGACGGTAGCAAGGTCGCAACCGACGCGATCGAAAATCTGGACGATGCCGAGATCATTCGCCTGATGATCGGCAGGCCGCTCAAGGAATACATGCACAAGCACAACGCCTCGATCGGCGAGGTCGCGCTGGAGGTTGAGGGACTGACGTTGCCCGGCCGTTTCCAGGATGTCAGTTTTCAGGTCCGTCGTGGCGAGATCGTTGGCCTTGGTGGACTCGTCGGAGCCGGCCGCACCGATGTCGCCTGCGCCATCTTCGGCATACAACCTGCCGAAAGCGGTTCGCTGAAGGTAAACGGAAAGACGGTCGATATCCGACAACCCGACGACGCCATCGCGCTCGGGCTGGCTTTCGTGCCCGAGGATCGTGCAGTCTCGGGTATCTTTCGCACGCTGTCGGTGGAGCAGAACATCACGGCGGCAATACCTGGCAGGATCGCCCCGCGCGGTTTCATCAGACGTGCCATAGAGAAATTGCTCGCCGCCGATTCCGTCCGCAAGCTTCGCATCCGCCTCGCTTCGGTCAACCAGCCAATCGGAGAACTGTCGGGAGGCAATCAGCAAAAGGCGATTCTCGCGCGTTGGCTGCTAGCAGAGCCCGGCATCCTCATTCTGGACGAGCCGACCCGCGGCATCGATATCGGGGTCAAGGCCGAGTTCTATGACATTATCGGAGAGCTGGCAGAGCAGGGCCGGGCAATCCTGCTCATCTCATCGGAACTTCCCGAATTGCTGGCGCTTTGCGACCGGATCCTCGTGATGGCCGAAGGACGCTTGACCGCCGAGATTCCGCGGGCCGAGGCCACTCAGGAGAAAGTGATGCAGGCTGCAGTTCCGCGCCAGCAGGCCGGTATAGCCGCATGAACATCGTCCGCGGCATCCTGATGAGGCGCGAGACGGGCATCGCCCTGATGATCCTGCTGCTCTGTCTCGCCGTGGGTCTCTACAAGCCGCAGTTCCTGACGATGAACCAGTTGCGGGTGATCATGCTGCTCGTGCCGCTGGTCATGATCGTCGCCATGGGACAGATGCTCGTCCTGGTGGCGCGGCATGTCGATCTCTCCGTTGGCTCCATGCTGGGTCTTTCGGCGATGCTGACCGGCATGATGTTCCGCGACCTGCCGCAGATCCCATGGGGCGTCGGCTTCATTGTCGCGATCGGAACCGGTGCGCTGCTCGGCCTTGCCAATGGCGCGTTGGTCACGATCTTCAAGCTGCCCGCGATCATCGTGACGCTCGGCACGCTCAACCTTTATCGCGGGCTGACGTTCATCGTGTCGGATGCGCGTCAGGTGGACCGGCAGTTCGTGCCTTCCGCGGTAAAGGCAATGAGCCAGACATCGCCGATCTTCGGCATACCCTGGATCATCTTCATGGCGCTTGGCGTCGTCCTCGCCACCTACTGGTTCACCCTTCATACGCGCGTCGGCCGACAGATATTCGCACTGGGATCGAACCCTTCTGCCGCGGCCTTGCGCGGCGTGAAGGTCAACCAGATCACCCTGCTTGTCTTCAGCATCTCGGGCGCGCTCTCCGGCTTGGCGGGGATCATGTATGCGAGCCGCTGGGGTTTCGTGAATCCCTCGAATACGGGTGCCGGTTTCGAATTCCAGGTGATCGCGGCCGTCGTGATTGGCGGGGTCTCGATCAACGGCGGGGTGGGCACTGTGCCGGGCGTCATGCTGGGCGTCCTGCTGCTCGGCTGCGTGGCGGCGGCGCTGCCGCTGCTCGGCATACCCGGGACCGCGCAAGGCGCCATCTACGGGGCCATCATCCTGATCGCGCTGCTGATCGACCGTTCCGTCAGGCAGCAAGGCATCGCCAGTCTCAAATGGATGCGAGCATGAGCGCGTCGCAAACCACAAACCCGGCGGGCTCATCCATGCAGGAAGTCACGCCTGCGCGGCCGCTGTGGCACGTCATCCTCGTCCGGCCTGAAACGATGACGTTCGTGTTGCTGATTGCCGCCGTCGTCGTCGCGAGCCAGTTGTCGCCATATTTTCTCGACATCAGCTATATCCTCCGCAGCTTCACACTTTCGGCTGAGTTCGCCATTGTCGCGCTGGTTTTGACGATGGTCATCATCGCCGGAGAGATCGATCTTTCGCCTGCGGCTAACATGGCGCTGTCGGCGTGCCTGTTCGCTTGGGCTCAGGCCTCCGGGATTCCAATGCCGGTCGCCATCGGAATAGGTCTCCTGGCTGGCCTTGCCATGGGTGCGCTCAACGCGTTCATGGTCATCGCGCTCCAACTGCCTTCCATCATTGTCACGATCGGGACGTTGACGCTTTTTCGTGGGCTCGCGCAGATTATCGCAGGCGACAAGTCTATCCGGGTGCCGGACTGGTTCATTGGTATCGACAAGATTCTGGTGTTCGGCATTCCCATGCCAGTCGTCATCTTCGTTCTCGCGGCGTTCGTGCTTGGTCTCATCCTCGCGGGCACGATATTCGGCAGGCAGATATACCAGGTCGGCACAAACGAGGTGGCGGCCCGCTATGCGGGCATACGCACCCGGCGCATAAAGCTTGTCCTTTTCCTGCTGATGGGGCTGGTCGCGGCCGTTGCCGGCATGATGACGGCTTCACGTCTCGGTTCGGTCCGATACGATCTCGGGTTGGGGGGCGAGTTGCAGATGGTGCTTATGGCGATGCTGGGCGGCACCTACATTTTTGGCGGCCGCGGAACCATTCTCGGTACCTTCCTTGCCGCATGGCTTCTCGTTGTCGTCTCCACCGGCATGACGGTCGCAAATCTCCTGCCGGCGATTCAACTCACGGTGCTTGGCGTGCTTCTTATCGTCGCCATCATCGCCACCAATTTCATCTATTCCCGCACGCAAAGGTAGCGGGCAACGTCCCCGGTCCCACCGGGTCATTCAACAGGACTGAGTAAGGAGGATATGAAGTGCTGAAGAAATCTCTGATAGCCCTGGCGACGGGCCTCGCCCTTTCCACCGGCGCATTCGCGCAGGACAAGATCGACATCGTCTTCATCGGCAAGAACACCGGCAACCCGTATTTCGACTCCCTGACCAAGGGCTTTGTCGAGGCCTGCCAGAAGATTGCCTGTAACTTCGAGTTCGTCGCGCCGGCGACTGCTGAAGCCACCTCGCAGATTCCCTTCATCGAGGCCCAGATCCAGCGTGGCGTTGACGTCATCGCCATCTCGCCGAACAGCCCGGATGCGCTGAACCAGGTGTTCGACTCCGCTCGCGAGCAGGGCATCCTCGTTATGACCGTCAACGGCGACATCACCGGCAACGAGTCGCATCGCGATCTCACGATCCTGCCGACGGACTTCACGAAGGTTGGTGCCGACCAGGTGGAGATGGTCGGGTCGCTGATTGGCTATGAAGGCGAGATTGCCATCCTATCGGCAACAACGGAGGCTCCCGACCAAAACTTCTGGATCGAGGGCATGAAGGAAGCCCTCAAGGATCCGAAATATTCCAAGATGACTCTCGTTGCGACGGTCTATGGCGACGACCAGCCTGAGAAATCCACGACGGAGATGGAAGCGCTGCTTTCCAACTATCCCGACCTCAAGGGCGTGATCGCGCCGACCACCGTTGGCGTGGCCGCGGCCGCGCAGGTCGTGCAGTCACGCGGCATCGCCGAGCAGGTCAAGGTGACCGGCCTTGGGCTTCCGAGCGAGATGCGCGACTTCGTCAAGGACGGAACGGTCGAGGCCTTCCAGCTATGGTCGCCTTACAATGAAGGCTGGCTGGCTGCGCACTTCGCAGTTGACCTAAAGGCAGGCAAGGCGAAGAACGAGGTCGGTTCGACGTTCGAGGTTCCGAACCTTGGAACCATCACGATCAACGAGGGCAACTCGATCAACACGCAGTCCGCGCTGACCACGTTCAACGCGCAGAACATCGACGAATTCGATTTCTGATCTGCAATCAGCGAGAAGCGCCGGCTGACAGGCCGGCGCTTTTTTTGTGGACTGCTATTATGGCGGGCTGCCCTGCCTCAGGCGAAAGCCGGGATAACCTCTCTGCCGTAGCCTGCGATGATCTCTTCCTCCATGCCGCTGTCCAGGTAGACGTTGAACTGCGTCACGCCGGCGTCCTTCAGCTTGTGGATCTTGGCGACGTGTTCATCGGGCTCTCCGAGCACGCAGAAGTTCTCCACCACATCCGGCGTTATGAAGTCGAGGTAGGGATTGCTACTCTGTCCATGCTTTGAATAGTCGTAGCCACGGCGCTTCTCGATGTAGCTGGTCAGGCTCGCCGGCACGATGCTGGTGTCCTTGCCGTACTTCTCGACGATATCCGCGACATGGTTTCCGACCATGGCGGGGAACCATTTGGTCGCCTCGATGGCCTTGTCCTTGGGGCCGAAATAGGCCGGTGCGCATGACATGGAGCGGAAGCCCGACATGTCGCGCCCCGCCGCCTTGCCGGCATCCAGGCACTGGTCGGTGAACCACTTGCAAAGTCCCGGCTCGGCGATCTGAAGCACCACACCGTCGGCATGCTCGCCAGCCGTCTTCAGCGCCAGCGGGCCGTAGGCCGCGATCCAGGCCGGCATCTCGTGACCCACAGCCCATGGGAATTTCACTGGTTCCGGCGACTCGCCGTAGACGACCTCTTCGCCGCGCACCATCGCTTTCGATTTGTGGATGAACTCCGCAACACGCGCCAGCGTTGCCGGCTTGAAACCCATGACCCGGCGGGATGAATCGCCTCGCCCGACGCCGAGGTCGAAGCGTCCGCCGCTCTGCTTGGCGAGCGACCCGAAGATCGAGGCGGCAACCGACCAGTCGCGTACGTCCGGGTTGGTGACCAACGGTCCGAAGCGCATATCCTTGGTATGCTCCATGCACATGGCGATGGCCGCATAGCAATCGCGCCAGAGGATGTGCGAGTCGTAGAACCAGCAATAGGTGAAGCCGGCATATTCCGCTGCCCGCACGAGGTAGCGCGCGCGCTCGGGCTCTACGACGCCCTTGAAGGTAATTCCGAATTCCATGATCTGTCTCCCCTTATTGTCCTTGCTTGCCTGCCATCAGCCGAATGCCTTGCGCAGACGCGGCAGTACCTGTTCCGAATAGAGTTTCAGGAAACGCTTCTGGTCGTGTCCCGGCGCGTGGAACACCAGATGATTGAAACCGAGCTCCACATAAGGCCTGATCTTCTCGACATGTTCGTCCGGGTCGGTCGATACGATCCATCGTTTCGCTGCGCGTTCTATTGGCAGCGCGTCGGCAAGCCTTTCCATTTCCAGCGGGTCCTCGACCGACATCTTCTCCTCGGGCGAGAGCGACAGTGCCGCCCAGAAACGCGTGTCCTGCATGGCGCGATCGTGGTCGGTGTCGAACGACACCTTCATCTCGATCATGCGGTCGATTGCGTCGGGCGCGCGGCCTGCCGTCTCCAGCCCGGCGGCGACATTGGGCAGCAGCGTTTCGCTGTAGAGTTCCGGTGCCTTGCCGCTGGTGCAGATGAAGCCGTCCGCCATTCGTCCTGCATATT
The DNA here is from genome assembly GCA_019635775.1 of Rhizobiaceae bacterium. GTDB lineage: Bacteria > Pseudomonadota > Alphaproteobacteria > Rhizobiales > Rhizobiaceae > Mesorhizobium_K. Next base: position 37,557 of record JAHBYU010000021.1, read on the forward strand.
TTGCGATCATCGGTCCCGCGCCGGCGACATAGATCAGCACCGGGTGCTCCGGCCTGTCGTAGATTGTCGCGTTCTCTGTCTGGTAGAACTGACCCTCGAAGCTGACGCGTTCCTCGGAGAGAAGCCTGCGCATCAGTTCCACGGATTCGCGCAGGCGCGCGAACCGCTCCTTCAGTTCCGGCCAGACGACTTTTGTAGCGGGCACTTCGTTGAGCGACTCGCCCGTGCCGATGCCGAGGATGAGCCTGCCGGGAAAAAGCGAACCCAGCGTACCGAAGGACTGAGCCACGATTGACGGGTGATAGCGAAAGGTCGGGGTCAGAACGCTGGTCCCCATCATGATGCGCGATGTCTTCGCGCCGAGCGCGCCGAGCCAGGACATGGCGAACGGCGCATGGCCGCCCGTATGCCGCCACGGCTGGAAATGGTCGCTGATGAAGACGGAATCGAAGCCTGCCGCCTCTGCCGCCACGGAATTGTCGAGCAGTTCGGTCGGGCTGAACTGTTCGGCCGATGCCTTGTAGCCAAGCCTGAGTTCCATCACGCCATCTCCTCCATCCTCACAGGAACAGCTCCTGATCAATCGGCCGCAAGACCTGCCCGGCGCTCGCCTGCCCGTCTTCTTCCCACGCTATCCCGCGCGCGATGACGGCCGGCAGGCCGGCATCCTTGCCCATCAACAGTCCGGCGGCGGCCGCGACCTCGTCGGCGAAGGCCGGCAGCGTCGCCTTCAGCCCGCGGCCATAGGCGTCGGTGCGTGTCGTCCAGTCGATCAGCACCGGCACGCCGGCCACGCCGATCGCAATGTTGACAAGCCCGTTGCGCCAGGGTCGCCCGAATGTGTCGGAAACGATGACGCCGATCGGCTTGCCGTAGCGCTCCTCGAGACCTGAGCGGATCGTTCGCGCGCTGGCGTCGGGGTCTTCGGGCAAAAGCAGCAGCATGCCATCTCGACCTTGTCCAAGGTTCGATTCGTCGATGCCCGCGTTGGCGCAGATCCAGCCATGCCGGTGTCGCGTGATGATGAGCCCGTCAGGCGGCTGCCTGCGCGCGCGGATGACGGCGCTCGATTCCCGCAGGATCGCCTCTACCTTGCGGGCGTCCTTGCCGATCTCGTCCGCCAGTCTGATCGCTTCGTCTGATGGCGTGAAGTCTGTTAGGGCTACTAGTCGTCCCTCGCTCTTGGAGACGATCTTCTGGGCGACGACCACGACATCGCCCGGCGCGAGCGTGAGCCCGGCCGCTTCTGCGGCTTCGGCGATCGCGGAAGCCAGGTCTTCGCCGTCCCCGATCTCGCCCATGCCGGGCACCGCGAGAAGCTGCAGGCCATCGATGGGCAGGCGGATGGCTTCTCCGAGATCTGCTGGCCGGTCCACGTCGCGCGACAGGTGAGGAAGCAGAAGGCGTTCGACGCTCAGGCCTGCCCCGGCTGCGGCGGCCTCATGCGTCTTTGCGGATTGTGGGCCGAAGCAGAAAGGGATCGCGTTCGGAGGCGAAACCAGAAGCGCATTGGTGCCGCCGTCATGCGACTGTGCGATGACGACCGGCGCGCGCCAACCTGCCGCAAGCAGCGCGTTCCACTCGTCAACGTCCAGCGTCGGTATGTCGGCATGCAGAACCAGAAGAGCATCCGCTCCTGTTTCAATTGCCCATGCTGCCGCCAGCCCGGCTGCCGCGTTGAGGTCGCCGCCGTCTGACTCCGCGATGACCGTGGCGCCCCGGGTTGCCGCGCGCTCCGCGATCAGGGGCGAGCGTGTCACGACGCCGACCGGCCCGTCATGTCGTGCGATCAGAAATGCAAGCGTGTTGTCAAAGAGCAGAAGTGCCAGGCTTTCGCGCGCATCGTTCGCCAGAGCGGGCTTGAGACGGGACTTCGCCTCGGCCGGATCCTTCATCATGATGGCAGCGGCGACTTTCACCCCCTGCGACGCTCCCCGGCGATGGCAACTTTGCCGGCGAAGGCAAGCAACTCGCGCGCCAGCCGCTCTGCCCCTTCCGGTCCACCCATCAGTATCTCCGTGGCGGCGACGGCAAGCCCCGATGCCCGGAGCGCCTCGGCGTCCTCCACGTCGCCTGTATCCACGATGAAACCGTCGAGCAGGCCTGCGTAGCGGCCAGCGACTGCGCGTGTCGTCGCTTCGATGCCAAGATCCTGCATCAGCCGCGCCAGCGGTCCCTTGACCGCCTTGCCGCCGATCAGCGGCGAAACGCCGACACGTGGCGCGCGGCATTTCTCGATAGAGTCCCGCAGCCCGGGAATGGCAAGAATAGGCTCGATGGAGAGAAGCGGATTGCTCGGCGCGAACGCGATCAGGTCTGCTGAGGCGATCGCCGCCGAAGCAGATACTGCGGGCTTTGCACTTTCAGCGCCCTCGTAGCGCAACTCCGACACCTTCGGGATGCATCTCCTTCCAACAAACCAGGGCTGAAAGTCCATCCAGCCTTCGTCCGTATTGAGTTTCGTGCGCACCCTTTCGTCCGTCGCTGGAACGATGTCTGCGCGAGCACCCCATTGCCTGGCGGCTTCCGCAACAATGGCAGACAGGCTTGCGCCCTCGGCGAGGCGCCAGCTTCGCCAGATGTGCAGTCCGAAATCGGCATCGCCGAGCTTCATCCAGACAGGCGCGCCAAGGTCGCGCAACACGTCCAGCGCCTTGACCGTGTCGTAGGCAACGCCCCAGCCCTGGGAGCGGTCAATGCGGTCGGAAAGCGTGTAAAGCAGCGTGTCGACGTCCGGACATACCCGGAGCCCATAGAACTCCTCGTCGTCGCCGACATTGGCGATGACGGTGAGCGCACCGGCAGGCAGTGCGCGCGCAAGACCCTCCGCCATGCGAGCGCCGCCAACGCCACCTGCGAGAAGCACGACGTGCTGAAAGTCCCCGGTCATGCTCATTCCGCCGCGACGGGGTGAGGTGCAGGCCGTTTGAGGAAAGCCAGCGGATCGGCGCCCTGCTTGCGGCTCACCAAAGGCGCGATCTCGTCGGGATCGCTCTCGGAGTAGTCGGCCACCATGCCATAGAGGGTGTTGCGCTGTATTGGTATGCGACCTGCAGAGCGGATGATGCGCACCATCTCGGCAGGCGTGATCTCCTGGCCGTGAGAGGAACCGGCAGCGCGGCTGATACTCTCGTTCATCAGCGTACCGCCGAGATCGTTGACGCCGCAGTCGAGCATGAAGCGCGCCGCCTCCGGCCCGAGCTTCACCCAGGAAACCTGGATGTTGTCGATGAAGCCCGCCAGCATGAGCCGTGCCACCGCATGCATGCGGATGTTTTCAGTTATCGTAGGACCGGGTCTGGCTTGGGGATGATCCCGGAAGAGCCGCGTCTGTTCGTGGACAAATCCAAGGGGCACGAACTCCGTGAAGCCGCCGGTGTCGATCTGGATGGACCGTATCCGGTCGATGTGGGCTGCCCAGTGTGCTGGCCCGTCGATGTGCCCGTACATGATGGTCGCGGTCGTACGGATGCCGGCTTCATGCGCCGCGCGGATGATCCTTTCCCATTCGTCGGCCGAGAGCTTGTTGCGCGTAAGCTGCAAACGGATTTCCGTATCGAGTATCTCCGCCGCCGTTCCAGGCATCGAACCCAGGCCAGCCGACTTCAACGCTGTGAGATAGTCTCGAAGCGGCTTTCGGCTTTTCTTCACCCCGTACCATATCTCGAACGGCGAGAAGGCATGCACATGCATCTGCGGCACGCGCGTCTTCACTGCGTCGAGAAGCCTGAAATAGTGGTCGCCGGGAATATCAGGATGTAGTCCGCCCTGTATGCAGACTTCAGTCCCGCCGCGCTGCCACGCTTCCTCCGCGCGGTTGGCGACCTCGTCAAGTGACAGCAGTTCTGCGCTCTTGGCCTCCTTGCGAACACCGAAATTGCAGAACTGGCATGCCATGTAGCAGACGTTGGTGAAATTGATGTTGCGCACCGTGACAAAGGTGACGCGGTCGCCGATGCGTCGCCGCCTGATCTCGTCGGCTGTCGAAACCAGGGCATCGAGGTCCGTAGCCGACGCAGAAAACAGTATCTCCCCTTCCTGGCGCGATATCGTTCGTCCTTCGATTGCGCGGTCAAGAATGGCCCGGATGACCGGGCTGGCGCTGGCCAGTGCAGCCTCTACTGGCTTGCGATCGATTTGCACGGGGTTGGGGGTGTCGGGCATTGTAGTCAGGCCACGAATTGGTCGCGAGCGAGCCCGTCGGCACGCGCCATGTTGGCGAGCGTTGAATGAAGTGGCGCGGTCTCGATGCCGAGATAGGCCGGATAAACGGTCAGCCGTTCGACGAGCCTGTAGCCTCGCGCCTCGGTTCGTCTGGCAAGTTCGGCGATCGCAGGCCACGCTCGCTCGGGGTTGATGTGATCTGCCGTCAGTGGCGAGATTCCGCCCCAGTCATTGATGCCGCAGTCCAGATACGCCTCGAAATCCTCTTCCAGGTTCGGTGGTGCCTGCAAGCTTATCGAAGGATCGAGCACGAGCCTCGCCATGACCAGCGTGCGCAGCATCTCCTCGCGTGACGGCTCCATCCAATTGGCCATGGCGGTGCCAGGCTTGGCACGGAAATTCTGGACGATCACCTCCTGAACATGACCGTAGCGGCGACGCAGATCATTGATCGCGACGAGGCTGTCGACGCGCTCCTCCCACGTTTCGCCGATGCCGATGAGTATGCCGGTCGTGAAGGGGACACCAAGCCGCCCGGCCGCCTCGATGGTCCGCAGCCTGAGCAGCGGGGTCTTGTCCGGGCAGGCATGATGTGCCATGCCGGGTTTTCCAAGGCGTCGGCTCACATTCTCAAGCATCATGCCCATCGAGCCCGAGACTTCGCGCAAGCGCGCAATCTCGTCCTGGGTCAGCGTTCCGGCATTGACATGCGGCACCAGTTTCGTGTGCTCAAGGACCAGCCTGCACGCGTCGACGAGGTAGTCCACCGTGGACGCATGGCCGAGTCGCGCTAGCGCATTCCTCGCCTCCGCGTAGCGTCGTTCAGGCCGCTCGCCAAGCGAAAACAGCGCCTCCTTGCAGCCGAGCTGTTCCCCCTTCATGGCCACGGCCAGCACCTCTTCCGGCGTCATGAAGTTCGCGCCCGGGTCGCCCGGGTGCTTGACGAAGGTGCAGTAGCCGCAGGTGTTGCGGCACATGGTGGTCAGTGGGATGAACACCTTGCGCGAGTAGCTGATCGTCTTTCCCCAATGACGGTCGCGGAGTTCCGACGCCCTTTTTGCAACCGGAGCGAACTCGGCATCAGTCAGACCCACCAGAGCCTTGGCCTCGGAAGGCTCGGTTGCTTCCCAGATTTGCTCGACGGGCATCGTCGGTTTGTTCCCGTTTCGGCTTCTTTACCGTTTGGTCAAATTTTGAACGTTTGCGGCTCCGTGTCAATGGATGCGTGGGTTCAATCGCACCAGCCTATTGAGGACATGATTTGCGACTGAAGCGCGGGACTGATGAACGAGAATTTGGCAGCCGTCCAATAGAGGCGGCTAACCCTCCAGCATGTCGGATAGACGATACCCTACCGGCTTGTCGGCCTCAGCTTGATCATCACGACATCAGTCGCGTTGGCCCTGAATCCGGCCTCGCAATATGCAAGATAGTAGTCCCACATGCGGCGAAAGCGTTCGTCGAACCCGCGTTGCCTGATCTCGGGCCACGCTTTCCGGAATCGGGTGCGCCACTCGGCCAACGTTCGCGCATAGCCGTTGCCGAACGATAACTCCGACACGATTTCAAGGCCTGCGGCCGCCGCCAACGTGTGCAGGTGTGTCTTCGTCGGTAGCATGCCGCCCGGGAAAATATAGCGCTGGATGAAGTCAGGCGACCGGCTATAGTTCTCGAAACGTGTTTCCGCGATGGTGATCACCTGAAGCACGGCTATGCCATGTTCCACGAGCCGCTGTTTGAGGACGTCGAAGTAGCGACGCCAGTAGGCTTCCCCGACGGCCTCAAACATCTCGATGGAGACGATCCGGTCGAACTGGCCACCCACGTCGCGATAGTCCTGCAGGCGTATTTCAGCCTCGTTGGCTTCGATTTCGGGACGCAGCCTGTCCAAGGCATATGCAAACTGCTCTTCAGAGAGCGTAACGCCGGTCACATGACAGTTCTTCGTCCGGACAAGGTCTTCGGCCACCGCTCCCCAGCCGCAGCCAATCTCGAGCACGCGCTCCCGGCCCTTGAGTTCAAGGAGCCCGGCCAGATGTCGGATCTTGTTCCGCTGCGCTTCTTCCAGAGTTTCGTCGCCGGTGAACATGGCCGCCGAATAGGTCATGCTGCTGTCGAGCCAAGGCTGGTAGAAGTCATTGCCCAGGTCGTAGTGTTCCGCGATATTGCGCTTGCTGCCGGATCTGGTGTTGCGGCGCATGCCGTGATGGACCCTGCCCGACAGGCGAGCAAGCCGTGAGAACCTGCGGAACGGCAGCCGCATCGTCTCGTTAAGCATCACGAGTTCGAACAGGCGCAACAGGTCGGGCGTCGACCAGTCCCCGTCCAGGTAGGAAGCCGCGAAACCAACTTCGCCGCCAAGTACGAGCCGGACAAGCGCGCGCCATCGATGCACCGTGATCGAGACTTCCGGGCCGGGTGCCGTCCCGATACGCTCGATCCGGGCGCCGGTGGGCAGTTCGACGACCAGCCTGCCGGCTGCGATGTCGCGGATGAACTTCGAGACAAGCCTCGCTGCAAGGCTCGCGGATTCGTCGCGGTCGACGATGCCAGCTTCGTGGTTTGCCGATTCAATGGTCATGAGGATGCCCGAACGGGAGTTGTGGATTGCCGTGGCGGCGGCGGTTTGCGATGCACCCTGATGCCTTTCAGCCAAAGTCGTAACGCATGCCAGTGGATTGCAGCCGTCACCTTGAACGGCAGCAGGGGATAAAGCATCAACCCGCGCAGGAGATTTGTTGCGTTGAACGGTCTGGCCACGCCTGCCATCGAGGCGTGGATCAGTGTGTCGGTTGCGTCGAAACCCCGAATGGCGATCAAGAATCGCTCACCGGGCACAAGCGTCCTGAATTCGTACCCCATGCCCATGCCCATGAAGGGAGAAACGTGGAAGCGCTTGTCGCACTGGTGAGAAGGTGTGGGCGTCACGCGGCTGGCGTCGAAGACATAGCTGTGCCGCTCGCCGAAGGTATTGTGTACCTCGTAGACTATGGCCGAAAGCCGCCCGTCCCTGAGATGGCAGAAATAGATGCTGATGGGGTTAAAGACGTAGCCCATCAGACGGGGCATGCAGATCAGGCGGATGGCGCCGCCGTCGAAGTCGATGCCATGCTCTGCAAGCGTATTTGCGATCTGACGTCGAAGAGTCAGTCCGCTGCCGTCACCATGGTCCTCGTTGTGAAAGCTGAGCACGTTGAACCGGTTATACGAAAAAAGGAAGCTTTTCCTTGCCAGTTCCGGCAGTTCGTCGAGGTCAAACAGAGCCCAGAACATTCGGTAGCGAAGCCGGTGCACGCGCGGACGGAGCCTGCGATGCATGACGTTGCCGAAATAGAGCTGCGAGCCGCTCATGCGGCAACCTCCGACGGCGCCTGAGCGACGGAAACTGGCCAGGATTTGGGCAGCGTAATCCGAGACGACTCGTCCGCAACCACCCAGGGGCGCTTGACGCCGCCAAGCGCCTCGGCCACGGCAAGGCCGGACTGCAGGCCGTCCTCGTGGAAACCTGCGCCGAAATGGGCACCGCAATACCAGGTGCCTTTCTGTCCCTGCAGCGTCCACAAGAGCTGCTGCGCCTCAATGGCCGCGCGGTCGAATAGTGGATGGTGGTAGGTTTCGCGATGCAACACCAGGTCGTTGCGTATCGGCTTTTGCGGGTTCAGCGTCACCAGCATAGGCTGGCGCGTGTCGAGCCCTTGCAGGCGGTTCATCCAGTAGGTCACCCCGACTTCCTCCGCGCCCGGGCTGCCTTCCACGTGGTTCCAGCTCGACCATACGGAGCGGCGGCGCGGCATCGCGGTGATGTCGGTATGTAGCACAGCTTCGTTGCGGCTGTAGCGGAACGCACCAAGCAGTTCGCGTTCAATGGCGGACGGTTCGGCAAGCAGCCGGAGCGCCTGGTCGGCATGGGTGGCGATGACAACGTCATCAAAACGTTCTGTTCCGTGCTTTTGGTCATGCACTGCCACGCCGCCTACATGCCTTTCGATCGATCCGATGTCGGCTCCCAGGCAAATCCGCCCGTTGAAGTCTTCTGCCAGACGCCGCACGTAGGCGATGCTGCCGCCTTCGACGGTGCGCCACTGCGGACGCCCGCTGAGCAAGAGAAGGCCGTGGTTGTGGAAGAAGCGGATGAAGGCGCTGGCCGGATAGTCGAGGATTGCCGAACAGGGTGCCGACCAGATCGCGCCGGCCATGGGCAGCAGGTGGTCGTCACGGAACGCTGGGCCATAACGGTGCCTGTCTAGATAGTCGCCAAGCGTATGGGCTGGCGGCAGCGAAGCTAGATCGCCAGCTGCGGATTTATAGAAACGCACGAGATCGCGCAACATTGACCAAAAGCGCGGATTTGCGATGTTTCGTTTCTGCGCAAACAGGCCGGCGAGGCCGGCGCCGCAATACTCCAGCCGGCCCTCATCACGCGACACGGCAAAGGACATCTCCGATTTCCTGGTGCGTACGCCAAGATGATCGAACATCGCCGTCAGGTTGGGGTAGGTGGACTCGTTGTAGACGATAAATCCGGTGTCCACGGGCACTGGCGTGCCATCGGTTTCGACCTGAATAGTGTTCGAATGCCCACCGAGCCTGTGATCGCGCTCATAGAGCACGACGTCTTGGCGCTTAGACAACAGCCAGGCCGCCGATAGCCCGGAGATACCCGCTCCCACCACCGCGATCCGTCTTCTTTTTTGCTGCAACTGCATTATTCGCCCCGGGCTGCTGCGTTGGGAACGCCACAATTTGCCTTGGTTACGGACGAAAAATGAAATCGGATCACGCAGGAATGATCCAAACTGCACGCACCGTCGTAAAGCTCTTTTGAAATCACTGGAAAGAGGCGTTGAAGTGTCTTTCTTGCCAGCCGGTGCTCGTTTGAACGTATACTGCACAGCAATGGTGGAATTCGATCCAGTCCGGCTGATCGCGCGCGTAGCGTCAAAACAGGACCGCGGGGCGTTCGCGGAGCTGTTCCAGCACTATGCGCCGCGCGTAAAGGCAATGATGATGCGAAGGGGGGCAAGTTCCGATCGCGCCGAGGATCTGGCCCAGGAGACATTGTTGCGGCTTTGGCGAAAGGCGGGGCAATTCGATCCACGCCGTGCCAGCGCCTCAGCCTGGGTCTTTGCCATCGCGAGAAATGTCAGCGTCGACCTGGCAAGGCGCGACGGCCGTGCTGCGGCATGGCTTCTGGAACAGGACGTACCTGATGAAGAGGACCCCGATGAACCGGAGCAACACCTGATCGTGGCCGAACGGGAGGAGATCGTCCGATCGACGATCGCGACGCTGCCCGACGATCAGCTACGTGTGATCCGGATGTCTTTCTTCGATGGTTTGGCACATGCGGAAATATCGGAAGTGCTGGGCATACCGCTAGGAACCGTGAAGTCACGGATCAGGCTTGCCCTGCAACGAATGCGAGACGGACTTGGTGACTTGAGATGACCAACGCAATTACCCATCATCCCTCTGAAGAGACACTTGCCGAATATGCGGCGGGCACGCTGGATGAGGCGCGCCGGCTGGTTGTCGCGATGCATGTTACGCGCTGTTCTGTTTGCGCAGACGAAGTCCGTCGCTGTGAAGCTGTCGGCGGCGTGTTTCTGGAGCGTGCACACTCTGTTGCTCTTCGCCCAGGCTCACTGGAAGCGGCCTTGCGGCGGATTGACGAGCGCGGGTCTTCAGAGAAAGACCTGCAGGCCAAGGACCCTTTGGCAGACTATGCGCTGGGTCCATGGCGCTGGGTCGGGCCAGGTGTTCGTCAGCGCTCGGTGTCCGTCCCCGAGGTGGACGGCATGAAGGTCTTTATGTTGCGGGCCGCGCCCGGAACCAGGCTGCCGCATCACAAGCACGTTGGTTACGAATGGACCTGTGTGCTTGAGGGTGCCTTCGAGCATGAGTTTGGGCGCTATGGCGCTGGTGATTTTGACGAGGCTGACGAGACGATGGAACACCGGCCGACCGTGTGCCAAGGTGAGCCATGCATATGTATCGTGGCACTGCAGGGCGGCATTGAGCTGCAAAGCAGGCTCGGTCGTTTCCTGCAGCCAATAATCCGGCTTTGACGAGCGGCAGGTGACGACCACCGCCTTCCTCACAACGGTTCTTTGCGTGGCAGTTGCGTTGGCAGTCGGAATGACGGTTGCGTGGCTTGCCTGGCGAAACACGCGCAATTCCGGCTGGGTCGACACGGTATGGACCTTCAGTGTCGGCCTGGTTGGCGTGGTGGCGGCAATCGTCCCCCCGACCGGCGATGCGGCACTTTTCGAGAGGCGTCTGATCGTCGCCTTGCTCGCCGGAGCCTGGGCGCTTCGGCTTGGAATGCACATCGCGCGCCGTACCCGCGGCATTACAGACGATCCCCGCTATGCAAGGCTGCTTGAGGGTTGGGGCGCTGATGCGTCGCGGCAAATGTTCTTACTCCTGCAGAAACAGGCGCTGGTCAGCATCCCGCTTGGGCTGGCCATGGTTCTCGCCGCGGCAAACCCCGATGCGCCGTTGCGCATGCAGGACTGGCTGGCGTTGATCGTGATGGCGACTGCGATTGTGGGCGAAGCGACGGCGGATCGCCAGCTACGTCGCTTTGCTTCCGATCCGGGCAACGCCGGCAAGGTATGCGATGTCGGCCTATGGCGCTGGTCGCGCCATCCGAATTACTTCTTCGAATGGCTGGGATGGCTTGCCTATCCGCTTCTGGCGATCGGCATTTGGCCGTGGGGCTGGTTCGCCCTTCTCGCGCCTGTTTGTATGTATTGGCTTCTGGCCTACGTTTCGGGAATTCCGCCCCTCGAACAGCATATGGTTGCCACGCGGGGTGACGCCTACCGTGCCTATCAGTCGCAGACCAGTGCGTTTTTTCCGCTACCGCCGAGACAGAAACAGGAATGATCGGATGGGACTGATTGATAGCGCAGCACGCCTTGGTGAATCTTTGCCTTGGCCCGACCCTGTCCTGCGCGGTGCGATAGAGATTCTGGTGTCGCGAACTGATCGCCGGCTGGCAGCCTTGCCGTCAACCCAGACTTCACACTTCGCCCGAACGATGACCGATCTCCCGGTGGCCGTACACACTGCTGATGCGAATGCTCAGCATTATGAGCTGCCGGAGCGCTTTTTCTCGCTGATCCTGGGGCCGCGGCGAAAGTATTCCTGCTGCCTCTTTGCGACAGCTGAAACCTCGCTGGCACAGGCCGAAGAGGATGCGCTCGCCGAAACCGCGAAACATGCCGATCTCCATGACGGCCAACGCATTCTCGAACTCGGCTGCGGCTGGGGCTCATTGTCATTGTGGATGGCCGAGCATTTCCGCGATGCCCGGATCACGGCATTGTCCAACTCACATTCCCAGCGTGCGTACATTATCGGCGAGGCAGCCAGGCGCGGACTTACCAATCTCACCGTCGTAACCGCTGACATGAACGACTTTTCGACTGATCAGGCCTTTGACCGTATCGTTTCGGTCGAAATGTTCGAGCACATGGCGAATTGGCGGGCCCTTCTGAGGCGTATGAGGAACTGGGTTGTTCCTGATGGTCGTGTCTTCATCCACGTTTTCAGTCACATAGTGTCGCCTTACCGCTTTGATCACGACAACCCGGCAGACTGGATCGCCAAGCACTTCTTCACCGGTGGTCTCATGCCGAGCCACGGCCTGATCCAGGAATTTCCTGAAAGCTTTACTGTCGAGCAGGATTGGCGCTGGAGCGGCGAACACTATCGACGCACTGCGGAAGCGTGGCTGGTCAACTACGACGCCAACGCCGACGAGATCGGCGCTATCCTGGACGACGTCTATGGGAGGGATGCTGCGCTATGGCGCCGCCGTTGGCGTCTGTTCTTCCTGGCAACGTCGGGATTGTTTGGACATTCAGGCGGGAAGGTTTGGGGCATCAGCCACTATCGGCTTTCTCCGTCTTCGCGGTCGGACTGATCTCTCAGCCCGCGAACCAACGTGCGGCATAGTAAGCCGCGGCCGAGGTCAATGCAGCAACGATCGTGCCGTATGCCAGATCGATGAGCGTGATCTGGAGGGTCCAGTTTCGCAGCGTCGCGTAGTTCGTCAGGTCGTACGTGGCGTAGGCAAGCAATCCGAACAGCGCCCCATAAGCCAACGCCGTGCCAACCGACCCGCTTCGCAATGCCGGCATGGCAGCGAATACAACCAGGCCGATTGGATAGAGGAAGTAGAAAACGAGCGCCGGGGCAAACCTCAAATTCTCTAGCAGGATGTCGCCAAGTACAGGCCTATAGAGCCTGCTCGCCATGGTCGTCAGCCAGATGGCGTCGAGGATGCCGAAGACCAGCAGGGCGGCAAGATAGGAGACAATATATGTCATTGGCGGCAACTTCCTCGTTTTTCTCCGTTACGCCCGAACAGACCCATTGGATCACGCGGCGTCCGGGACCGGAGCGGCTGCAAAGGGCGGGTCTTCCCGTAAACGAAGCGGCCGGTTCGTATCACATCCGTGATAGAGGCAGCTGCTCAGCTTATTCTGACGCAGTCCAAGATACGTTCCTGCAGACCAGCCCTCCGATGAAGCAGCCCCGTGTTGTCAAGCGTCCATTTCGCGCTGTGACAACGACCGAATAGCTCAGCTTCCGCTTCGGGTCGTAGGCGGTGCCCGAATAGGAGGCTGGAGAGTCCGCCTTTAGCGACATTACAAGCCGATCGCCGACCTGTTCTCCCTTGCTGGTATCGCCGATCCACAAATTCGTCGCGCAGATTTTGGATCCGCATGGCGCTATGCGCACCACTGCATTGCCATCCCCGCGCGTCCACTTTCCCTCGATAGGCATTTCGCCCGAAATGGCAGGAGCCGAAAATACTAATGAAACCGCGATTGCGAAAAACGAGCGCATCACCGTACCTCCTGCGGCGAGATACGACCACGGTTCGATTCTGGATCACCGAAGCGTTCCTACTTCGTTGGGCCAGCTATCGGTAATTGCCTGGTAAAGCCGTCGAGGCCTGGCGCAACTTCCTTGGCGTCACGTTCTATTTCGACCGGACTTACGACGTAGCTTGCCACCAGGCGCGCCACAGACATGAGCGCATCTACATGGATGCGCTCGTAACCATGCGAAGCATCGACGCCAAAGGTTACAAGCGCGGTGCGGACGTCGTGCCCCGCCTCAATAGCCGACGCAGAATCTGACCGGTAATAGCGAAAGATGTCTTTCTGAAACGGTATCCCATGCGTACGGCACAAGCCGACAAGCTTTTTCGTTAGGTGGTAATCGAATGGGCCTGACTGGTCGGCCATTGAGATAGTCACCCCGAACTCTTGGGAATTCTGCCCGGGAGCTGTCGTTCCGTTGTCGATGGTCACCATTGAGGCAATCTCCGGCGTCATTATTGCCGCCGCCCCGACGCCAACCTCCTCCGCGATCGTGAAGAGCCAGTGGATGTCAACGGGAGTCTGGGCCTGCTCCCTCTCCAGGGCCTCGATCACCGACAGAGCAATGGCGACACCCGCCTTGTTGTCGAGATGCCGAGAGTTGATAAACCCGTTTTCAAGAAACTCCGGTTGGGGATCGATCGCGACGTAGTCGCCGACATCGATACCGAGTGCCAGCGAGTCCGCTTTCGTAGAAGTTCGAGCGTCGACGCGCAACTCGATGTGATCCCATCCGACGGGAAGCGTGTCGATCTCATCGTTGAACGTATGCCCCGACGCCTTCAGGGGCAGTATCGTGCCTCTAAAGCTGTCTGTCTCCGAAATGAGTGTTACGCGGGCGCCTTCAGCGAACCGGGCCGACCAATGCCCCACGGGGACCAGTTGAAGGCGTCCGTTCTCCCGGATGTTCTTGACTTGGGCCCCGAGCGTATCGAGATGCGTCACGATAGAGCGCGCGGCGCGTCGGCGGCTGCCTTGGCGTACTGTGCGAACCGCGCCGCGGCGGGTCAGTTCCGGCACAAGACCCAGCCGCTCCAGCTCCAGGGCGCAATGACGCACGATCTGGTCCGTGTAACCGGTCGGGCTCGGGATCGAAAGCAATTGCTTCAGTTGCTGCAGCAGATACGTCTCGTCGATCACCAATGGGGCGGTGAGATCACCTGAATGCACTTCCTTCAACCTCCGCTTCTATTGCCGTGTGCGCCGCCGGCTCCATCGGCCGGCTATCCAGTGGGCGCTGGAAGCCCACACACCAGCATCACAGATACCGCACAGCGTGCCATCGGAAATATTTAGGGTTCTAATGATTTGAAATCAAAAGAGTGCAACGAATCGACGATTTTCGACCGATGGAACCGAAGACGAAACGGCGACTGATATGCGCAATTCCTGTGCTATCATGCCGATCACGCGTTTGAATTTTGCGGACGCAGAGGTAGGGTCATGGCGACACATTGTGCATGTTGACCAAAATTGAACGCTACGGACGACAACAGGCACTCCTTGGGAATCTCAATGAATCTGGCCTCGAGCACCAACGTCCCCGGCAAGGCGCCCCATGGGCGTGACATGGTCTGGATTGCGGGCGGAAACTTCATGATGGGTTCGGACCATCACTATCCCGAGGAGGCTCCCGCGCACCCTGTATCCGTGGACGGTTTCTGGATCGATCGCTTCACCGTTTCGAATCGCGACTTCGACAGGTTCGTCAAGGAGACAGGATACGTCACCCTGGCCGAGCGGCCGGCAGACCCAGATAATTATCCAGGCGCGCAGCCGGGCATGCTCGTTCCTTCATCGACGGTGTTCCGCAAGCCCAAAGGTCCCGTCGACATGAACAACCACTACAATTGGTGGACCTATGTTCCAGGAGCCAACTGGCGTCACCCGCGCGGACCCGCCAGTTCCATCGCCAAGCTCGGCGACCATCCGGTGGTGCATGTCTCTCTACAGGACGTCGAAGCATATGCTCATTGGGCAGGGCTGGAAATTCCGACCGAAGCCGAGTGGGAATATGTCGGACGCGGAGGACTGGAGGGCGCCGAATTCGGATGGGGCGACGAGATGACACCGGGCGGTGTCCACATGGCCAACACATGGCAGGGCGATTTCCCCTGGCGCAATTCGATGGAGGACCGCTTCGAATACACCGCGCCGGTTGGTTCCTATCCACCAAACGGCTACGGCCTCTACGACATGATCGGCAACGTCTGGGAGTGGACAAGCGACTGGTATCAGGATCACGGCGCCATCGACAGCCCATGCTGCACCGTCGCCAATCCCCGCGGCGGCCAACGGGACGGGAGCCGCGATCCTCGCGACCCGGCGGGCATTCCCCGCAAGGTGACCAAGGGTGGCTCGCATCTTTGCGCGCCGACCTACTGTCGTCGCTATCGCCCCGCCGCCCGTATGGCGCAACCCGTGGACACCTCAACATCGCACTTGGGTTTTCGGCTCATTTTCCGCCCCAAAACACGATAGCTGGCGCATGCAAAAGCGGCCTCCGCCTTCATAGAAGCGGCAAGCTATCAGGAAACCCACGTCTCGCTTTGGATACGCCGGGAGATCTCTGAGGTGACTGAGCATCTCTCCGAAGGCGGACACTAGATCCGCAGATTGAACCTGTTTTCCATAAGATTTGTCAACCTTCGCAAGCTAGGGTTACTTTGGACGCGCGATGAGTACCGAATGCTGAATGTATGTGACAGCATCGTACATGAGCATGACCTGCGCTTTGTTGCGCTGGCCGCAGGCATCTGTGCGCTCTCGACGCTGACGGGAGCCGCAATCGCGCAATACAGCATGAAGGCCGACGTTGCCAAGCGAGGCGGGTGGCTGATGCTTGCCGGCCTCGTCACGGGGCTAG
>JAHBYU010000022.1 GCA_019635775.1 Rhizobiaceae bacterium
AAATGTCGACAAGCGCAATACCATTCTCTCGGGCAAGCCGCCGGGCCAGCGGCGTCGCACGAACATCGCCGTTCTGCGTTTTCGTAGAGGAAGCAGGACCTTCCGGTTCCATCCCCACTGGCTGCGAGACGTGCTCTTCGACCACGGCGATCTCGGCAGGAGCCGGCTGGTTCGGTTTCGCTTCTGATCCGGCTCCGGCATAAGCCTCACCTTCGGCATAAATCCAGGCAACCGCGGAACCGACCGGAATGTCGACGCCTTCCTTCCCAACTATGTCGCGAAGGGTTCCGGCCGCAGGCGAATCAATCTCCATCGCGGCCTTGTCGGTCTCGATCTCGAACAGCAATTCACCTTGCTTGACCGTCGCACCTTCGGCAACGAACCAGCGCGAAATCTGGCCGGTCGCCATGTCCATGTCGACCTTTGGCAGAATGACCTCGACCGGCATATCAGCGTTTCCCGCGTACCAGATCGCGCGCAGCGGCAACGATGTCGGGCACTTGTGGCACCGTGGCCTTCTCAAGCTCCGGATTGTAGGGAATCGGCGTTTCCGCGCCGCCAAGCCGCACGATTGGAGCGTCCAGATAGTCGAACGCCTCGCTTTCCGCCACGGCTGCGCTGACCTCGGCGCCAATGCCGAGCGTTTTGACGGCTTCATAGACGCACAGCAGGCGCGATGTCTTCTTCACACTGGCGATGATGGTGTCCTTGTCCATCGGCCGGATCGTGCGCAGGTCCACAATCTCAATGTCGATGCCCTCGGCAGCCAGCGCCTCCGCGGCCTCAAGCGCCTTGTGCACCATGATCGACGTTGCGACGATGGTGAGGTCCCTGCCTTCACGCCTTACCTCGGCCTTGCCGATCGGCACGGTATAATGGCCCTCCGGAACCGGGCCCTTCATCTTGTAGAGCAGCTTGTGCTCAAAGATCATCACCGGGTCCGGGTCGGCGACCGCCGCAAGCAGCATGCCCTTCACGTCATGCGGGGTTGCCGGCTGGATGACCTTGAGGCCGGGCACATGACCGAGCCAGGCTTCGAGGCTCTGGCTGTGCTGTGCAGCGGCGCCCGTACCCGAACCTGCGGGGAAGCGCATCACCACCGGCACGGATACCTCGCCCCCCAACATGAAGCGCATCTTCGCCGCCTGGTTGACGATCTGCTCCATCGCCAGCGTCGCGAAATCGGAGAACTGGAACTCGAAAATGGGGCGCATGCCGGTCATAGCCGCGCCAACGGCCACACCTGCGCCGCCAAGCTCCGAGATTGGGGTATCCATTACACGCTCGGAACCAAAACGGTCCACGAGGTCGCCAGTCACCTGAAATGCACCGCCATAAACGCCAATGTCCTCACCCATGAGGAAGACTCGGTCGTCCGCTTCCATGGCCAGCGCCATGGCTTCCTGTATGGCCTGCGAGTAGCTCAGTTCGCGCACCGACGCGTCCATGGTCACGCCTGCTCCGTGTAAACAAAGTTTGCCAGGTCGGATGTCTGCGGCGAAGGGCTTGCCTTGGCAAATTCGATGCCGGCTTCGATCTCGGCGCGCACGGACGCTCGGATCGCCTCGATGCCGTTTTCGTCTATGACGCCGAATTCCTTCAGTTCATTTTCGAAAAGCATGATGGGGTCACGGTTGGAGATCCAGTCCTCGATCTCCTCCTTGGTGCGGTAACGGTTGCGGTCGCTCTTGGAATGGCCGCGATACCGGTATGTCTTGGATTCGATGAGGGTCGGCCCTTCACCCGCACGCGCACGCTCGACCGCCGCGTGAGAGGCCTCTGCGACCTCCGAGAATATGTTTCCGTTCACGATAACGCCGGGCATGGAATAGGCAGCCGCGCGTTCGGCGATATTCTTCACCGCCGTTGAACGCTCCGTCGAAGTGGACATGCCGTACCCGTTGTTCTCGCATACGAAGATGACGGGAAGCTTCCAGATCGACGCCATGTTGAGCGCTTCATGGAACGCGCCCTCATTGTTGGCACCGTCGCCAAAAAAAGAAACCACCACCTTGCCGGTCTTCATGCGCTTGGCGGACAAAGCCGCCCCGACCGCAATCGGAATGCCGCCTCCGACGATGCCGTTGGCGCCAAGATTGCCTATCGACACGTCAGCGATATGCATCGAGCCGCCACGACCCTTGCAATAGCCGGTCGTCTTGCCGAAGAATTCCGCAAACATGCGCTTCACATCGGCACCCTTGGCGATGCAATGCCCGTGGCCACGGTGCGTCGAGGTGATCTGGTCATCAGTCGTCAGCGGCATGCAGATTCCCATAGCGCTGGCTTCCTGTCCTATGGACAGGTGCATGGTCCCGTGGATCAGACCACGCATATAGCTGTCCTCTGCCCCTTCTTCGAACCGTCGGATGAGGTACATCTTGCGCAGCACTTCCTTCAATTCGGCCGTGCTGTATTGCCGATACGCGAAGGGCAGATTGGACTGCTCCTCGTCGGCTTTCTTCTTGGCGGTAGCCATCTCTATGCTCCGTAGACGAGCTTGTCCTGGCGAGCGCGCAGTTCGGCGATCTTCGATCCCGGCGCGGGCGCGGCGTTGGCGTATGTGATCAGTTCGCCCTTGCGGATCGGCGCGGTCACCGAACCTCCCTGCAGCAAGCCACAAGGGATGGCTTTTTCGGTACGGGCCTCCTCGGCCGTCATAATCCAGGCGCGATAGCAATACTCGCCGATCGCATCGAGCTTCTCGCCCGGCTGCATATCCTTCTTGGCGACCGCGCAAACCTCGGCCACCGGCTTGTCCAGCGGCACCATGTCCGCCTTGCCGTAGAGAACGACGCGCGCACAGGTGAGCGGCACCTCGAGCGAGGTCAGGTGATAAGGTCGATGGAAGGTAAAGTAAGGCCCCTTGCCCATCTTCAGGTCTTCCATCCGCTCGGAAATGCGAGGATGCGACATGTCGGCGATGACAAACACACCGGGCGCAACACCCTTGCCTATTGAATAGTCGACAACGCCGACCTTGGACAGAACGCCGCCGTCCCTTTGCGGAACAAGCGTCTTGGAAAGCTCGCCCAGCGTCGCGGCGGGGCCGTGCATGCCCGGCTTGTCGGGCACAAGTCCCGTCGCGTTGGCGATTGCCGCCATCTCGACCATGGTCTTCGAACCGTCGACGAACTCGACCAGCATGCGCACATTCATATGTCGGCGCGCGGCTTCTTCCTCGTAGTCCGGAGGCGTCGCGTCAATGTTGAGCGGATTGTTCTTGCCCTTACCGGCCGCCACGATCGGATGGCCCATGGCAGAGACGAACTCGATCAGTTCCATGCAGGATGACGGCTCGTCGCCAGCGCCGAGCGAATAGGTCACGCCCAGGCGCTCCGCCTCGCTCTTGAGGTAGGCGCCGATGGTGACGTCAGCCTCCACGTTCATCATCACAAGGTGCTTGCCATGCTCCATGGCGCGCAGCCCGATCTCCGCACCCACCGCCGGAACGCCCGTGGCATCGATGACTACATCGATCAGATCATTTCCGATAACGAGGCTGGCGTCGCTGGTAACCGCGACCTTGCCGGCTTCCATCGCCTGCGTCACCGCGGATGCGGTGCCGGCTTCGGCGGAATGACCCTTTTCCTGGTACGCAATGTCGACGGCCTTGGCAGCATTTGGCAGGTTAAGCTCGGCGATGGCGCCGATCTCGATGCCATCCATGTGCGCCACCCGGGTGACGATGTCGGTTCCCATCTCGCCGGAACCGATGAGGCCGATACGGATCGGCTTGCCCGACTTGCCGCGCTCGCGCAGATCTCGTGCCAGTCCGGTGGGTGAAATGTTGATGCTCATCGCGCGAACTTCCTCCTTGCTCGGCCACCCATCACTATTGAACATCTGTCTTCTTAGCAAGCAAAATGTTCACTTCCTGGCGGCACTTTCAATGCTGTCGGCCGTTAGGCTCCGAGTGCCCCTACACCAGAAGGAAGACCGCTGTCGCCTGGGCAACAAAGGTCGAGCCGCCGGCAGGTCTTTCTCGGCGACGGATATCCGGGTGCGGAAATCTACCTGCAACAGAGGGGCGGCCTTTCTCGGCCTATTCCCACTCGATCGTGCCGGGGGGCTTGGACGTCACGTCGTAGACCACGCGATTGATACCACGCACCTCATTGATGATGCGCGTGGCCGTCCTGCCTAGAAAGGCCATGTCATAAGCGTAGAAGTCGGCGGTCATCCCATCTACGGATGTCACGGCGCGCAACGCACAGACGAAGTCGTAGGTACGGTAGTCGCCCATGACGCCAACCGTCTGGACCGGAAGCAACACCGCGAACGCCTGCCATATCTTGTCGTAGAGACCAGCCTTGCGAATCTCATCGAGGTAGATCGCGTCCGCCTTGCGCAGGATATCCAGCTTTTCGCGAGTGACCCCGCCCGGGCAACGGATGGCCAGTCCGGGGCCGGGAAACGGATGACGGCCAATGAAGCGATCCGGAAGGCCAAGTTCGCGACCGAGCGCCCGCACCTCGTCCTTGAAGAGTTCGCGAAGCGGCTCGACCAGCTTCATGTTCATCCGTTCCGGCAGGCCGCCGACATTGTGGTGGCTCTTGATCGTGACCGAGGGCCCCCCCGAGAAAGAGACGCTCTCGATCACATCCGGATAGAGCGTGCCCTGCGCAAGGAAGGCCGGCGCGCCCTTGCCATCCTCCGCGATTTTGCGGGCTTCCGCGTCGAATACATCAATGAAAAGGCGACCGATCGTCTTGCGCTTGACCTCCGGATCGGAAACGCCGGCAAGTTCGGTAAGGAACAGGTCGGACGCATCCACATGGACAAGCGGAATGTTGTAATGGTCGCGGAACATTGTCACGACCTCGTCGGCCTCGTTCATCCGCATCAGGCCGTGATCGACGAAGATGCAGGTGAGCTGGTCACCGATCGCCTCATGGATCAGAACCGCCGCGACGGAAGAATCGACGCCACCCGAAAGGCCGCAGATCACGCGTTCGGAGCCGACCTGTTCGCGTATCTTGCGGATCATCTCCGCTCGATATGCCGACATCGTCCAGTCCGACCGCAGCCCAACGATTTTGTGGACGAAGTTCGACAGAAGTTTCGCACCGTCGGGCGTATGCACCACCTCGGGATGGAACATCGTTGAATAGTAGCGCCTGGTCTCATCCGCAGCGATGGCGAAGGGTGCGTTCTCCGATATCGCGATGACCTCGAAACCTTCGGGCAGTTCCGTGACCCGATCGCCGTGGCTCATCCAGACCGGATAGCGTCCGCCAACTTCCCAGAAGCCGTCAAAAAGCGGACTCGCTCTCCTTATCTCGACATCGGCGCGGCCGAATTCGGCGGCGTGCCCGCCCTCAACCCTGCCTCCGAGCTGATGAGCAAGGGTCTGCTGGCCATAGCAGATGCCAAGGATCGGAACGCCGCTATCGAAAACGGCCTGAGGCGCGCGAGGGCTTCCTTCATCGGGTACGGATGCCGGACCGCCCGAAAAGATGACGCCCTTCGGCTTCAACCGTTCGAATGCCTCCGCAGCATGCTGAAAAGGATGGATTTCGCAGTAGACCCCGGCCTCGCGGACGCGTCGGGCGATCAGCTGGGTAACCTGGCTGCCGAAATCTATGATGAGGATGGAGTCTTGATGCGCGTCGTGCTTCATGGCGGGCGTTTAGAGAAAGAACCGAGTCGGCGCAATGGGCTAGCTCTGTCTATAGCCTGATCACGCCGTCAGCCATAGCGGCTTCAAGTTTCCCGACGGCCTCGGCGAGCCTTTCATCGATGACATGGAGATATTCCAGCCAGTCCCCGATGTGCTCCACATCGGAATCGCCATCCGAGATGCCGCGCAATCCCACCAGAGGCACGGCAAAGTGCTGGCAGGCGCGCAGACAGGCAAACGTTTCCATGTCGACCATGTCCTCCTCTATCGCGTCAAAAGACGAACCGGCAACCACGCTTGCGCCGGTCGACAGGGTCGCCTCCTGGACGCCCGGTATGCGAACAGGAAGCGGGAGGGTGGCCGGAAGATCGAGAAATGGCGTGATGCCCTTTTCAAACCCGAAGGCCGAAGCGTCCATGTCGCGATAGGATACCGACGTGACCTGATAGACCTCCGCGCGTTTCAACCGCCGGCTGCCAGCCGAACCGAGCGAAACCACGAGATCCGGCAGACCGCCTGCCTGCATCTCGGCAAGCGTTCTTGTAATTGAAATCCCTGCTTCCACTGGCCCGACCCCAGTAATCAACGGGGTAAAAATCGATTTCAGTTTCGGCCCGTATTCAGCGTCCGCAGCCATGACGAACAGGATTTTTCTGCCGGCGAGCGTTGCCAGAGGCGGCATCGCTAGCCCTCCAGCCCGTCGCGACCGACGATCGTCATCATCGTGCCGGTCATGGTCGCGATCAACTTCGGCTGGTCGTCCGGCGCAATGGCATAGGCCTGTCCGTCAGCGACAACGATGGTACGGCCCGGCTTCGTAACCGAACCGCGAAACAAGAACCGGGCTCCCTTGCCGGGTGCCAGAAGATTGACCTTGAACTCGATGCTCAGGACCGCGGCATTCTCCGGCATGATCGACAACGCGGCATAGGCGCAGGCAGAATCGAGCGCGGCCGAGATCACCCCGGCATGGAGGAAGCCATGCTGCTGGGTTAACGCAGGAGAAAACGGCATCTCGATCTCGACGATGCCCGGCGTGACGAGCGTAAGTTCGGCACCG
Source organism: Rhizobiaceae bacterium (assembly GCA_019635775.1). GTDB lineage: Bacteria > Pseudomonadota > Alphaproteobacteria > Rhizobiales > Rhizobiaceae > Mesorhizobium_K. The sequence goes on from JAHBYU010000022.1 coordinate 6,684, forward strand.
ATCGTCGCCATCGCGTTCTGGCGCGCGAAAGAAGCGCGAACGCGCTCCTCATAGTCGAGATCGGGAATAGTCCTTGCTGTCGCTACCATGCCGGCCTCTTTGCCGGCTGCTTATCGCAGAGCACAGTTGGGGGCGCAATAAAAATTGTGCAGCGCAACAATCAGTTCAACTGCCAGATCGCCGCGTTGAGCAATGTCGCAAAGCCGACCCAGGCAGCATAGGGAACAAAGAGCAGAGCAGACGGTCGGTCAACCTTGAGAGCCGCCGCGATGAACGCCAGGATGACGAGCAGGAGAGCGACGATGACCGCGAGCGCCAGTCCTGTCTGCCTGAGCGCAAAGAACGCCGGGGACCAGCAGAAATTGAGTAGAAGCTGAAGCCACCATAGCTTCATTGCCGGGCTTGACCGGTCGCGCTGCCAGATGCGCCAGCCCGCGATCGCAATAAGGATATAGAGAACCGTCCAGACCGGTCCGAAAATCCAGTTCGGTGGATCGAAGGACGGTTTGACCAAAGCCTCGTACCAGGGGCCAGGAACCGTAAAGAGGCCGATCAGCAGCCCGCCTCCGACCACAAGAACCATGAAGGGTGTCAAAGCCAACCGCGACATCAGATCGAGTTCCCTTCCTTTTGCGCAATCTATCTGAGGCTGCGGCACCGAAATTCAAGCGGCGGGTTCGGCGACGCCGTAAAATTCCAAACATTATCTCCGTCGTGGGCTTCAGGCGTACGAATCCTTCGGAGCGGGCGCCGGGTGTTCCGATTGCCGTGCCTGGTTCATACGCTCCAGCTTACCGACAAGGTTTCTGTTGAAGCTGTTTTCCAGCGTCTGGAGTATCTCCGGGTTCCGATCGAGCAAAGCGCGCAGAACGCCTGCGTCGAACACGCAACATCGCGCCTCGTTGGCTACCCGCACTGTCGCCGAAGCGGGTTTTCCGGTCAGAAAGCTCATCTCACCCAGGAAATCGCCCGCCCCGCAGACCCCTATCAAATTGCCGCCCTGTTCGATGCTCGCAGCACCCCTCGTCAGATAGATCAGCCTTGGGTTCTTCTCACCCTCCTCCATCAGCAGGTCGCCGGGCGCATGGGTTCGCCATAACGCGATCTTCATGAGCTTCCTTCGCTGAGCGTCATCAAGAAGCGGCGCCACGTTCGCGATGAAAAAGCGCTCGTGCTCGTCAACCGCACGGCGTCTCCCCAAAATGAGTATGAGCGCCAGCTGCGCGACGTTCACGGAGACGAACATGAACTCCCACATCGCGCTGACTTTGTCGGACACGACGAACCCGTAGTAATAGAGTCCGACCAGCCCGCTCGCGACGAAGAAAATCCTGAGCCAGCGCATGCTTCGCATAGCAACGGCGAGAATACCGAATATGTAGGTCAGATGGCCGTAGGCGTATTCAGGGTTCGAGAGATCCCGCCAGAACTCCTCCATACCGCCCCCCAACTCACTGCCTTAATCTTCCGTTACGTCATCCTAACCGCATAATCGATGAAAAATAAAACCCATCGGTTCCGGATCGCGATGGAGAAAGCGAGATGCCATGCGCCCTGTCCATGCGCGCCATCCCGGTTTCGTCCGGAAAGCGCGCTGCCCACAGGCTGCCATGATCGGCAGGGACGTACCCGGGTCGATGTGAAAGAAACGCTTCGATCTGTCGCCCGTTTTCCTCCCAAAACACAGAGCATGTTATGTAAACCAGGCGTCCACCCGGTTTTACATAGCCACTTGCGACGTCAAGTATCTCCTTCTGTTCGCGGGTTCGCACGCCAAGCTGTTTTTCGCTCAGCCGCCATTTCGCGTCAGGTCGCCTCCTCCACGTGCCGGAACCGGTGCAGGGCGCATCCACCAGGACGAGATCCATCTGATCCTTGAGCGAAGACAAATCCTCCCGCTTCGAAACCACCTGAACGTTGCGGCTGTCCGCGCGCCTCAGCCGATCGAATATGGGCGCCAGGCGGCTCTTCTCGGAATCGTAGGCGAATATCTGGCCCCGGTTTTCCATCGCGGCGGACAATGCCAGCGTCTTTCCACCCGCACCCGCGCAGTAGTCGAGGACCTGCATGGATGCCGTAGCCCCGGCCAGCGCGGCGACAATTTGGGAGCCCTCATCCTGAACCTCGAACCAGCCTTTCTGGAACGCAGGCTCTGCCTGCACATTCGGATGCCTCCCCGAACCATCGATAGGCGGAATGCGAATGCCCGCGCTGGACAACGCGGTGAACGACGCCTTCATCCCAGAAAGCTCAGCTAGAACCTTTTGGCGATCGGCTTTCAGCGTGTTTACCCTGAGGTCCAGCGGAGGCCGTGCGGATAGGCCCTTGGCCTCGGCTACCCAATCGTCTCCATACGCGTGCTGAAACAAGGGGACGCACCAATCGGGAATGTCTGCCTGTATTTCCGATGGGGCATCGGCGAGCCTGCGCGATTGCAGGAACGCTATCTCGTCATCCGTCAACGGTGGCGGCGCAAACCTGTCCCCTACGAGTAGGGCGTTCAGGCTTTCCAGAGTCTGGTTCCATTCCAGCAACAGCGCACCGTAGCCGAGAGCGCGGGCGTCGTCGGAATCGAAAAGCCAGCTTGCCGACCGTTTGCGACGCAGAGCGTCATAGACGATGTTGCCGATCGCCGATCGGTCTCCCGAACCGGCGAAACGATGCGAAAGTCCCCAGTCTTTCAAAGCATCGGCAGCCGGTCTGCGCCGCCTTGCGATGTCATCGAGAACTTCGATGGCCGCAGCCAGTCGTCCGCCGAGGCGCATTTGCCACTCCGCTACCGGTTTGCCCGAACGGACGCTGATTAACGGCCAGCGCGGGACGTGGCAAGCGCCGGCAGAAATCAGGCCTGGATCACGACGACGCGGGTTCCGACGGGTGCGCGGGAATAAAGGTCAATAACATCGTGGTTCAGCATCCGAATGCAGCCACTCGAAACCGCTCCTCCGATCGAGTTTGGCTGATTGGTGCCATGGATCCGGAACATGGTGTCCTTGCCACCCCGATAGAGATAGAGTGCGCGCGCACCGAGCGGGTTGTTGGGACCGCCGGGAACGCCACCGGCAAACTTGCGGTTGCGCGGATCGCGGCGGATCATGTTTTGCGTCGGGGTCCAGCTTGGCCATTCGGCCTTGCGACCAACCGTGGCGCCGCCGCTCAAGGCGAGGCCTTCGCGACCGACACCTATGCCATAGCGGATCGCTCTGCCGCCGCCCAGCACGTAGTAAAGGCGGCGTTGCGGCGTGTTGACGACGATCGTGCCAGCCGCCTCACCGCCGGTATAAGCCACCTCCTGCCGCCGCAACTCAGGCTTGATTCGATCGAGCGGCATGGCCTGCAAGGGGAACCGTTCGTCGGGGCGCGAGGAATAGTTCGCGAAATCAGATCCGGTTGTGCAGCCCGCAACCACGAGCGGAAGACCGATAATGAAGCTACGACGTGAAATATCCATGTGTCCCCCGGCGTGATCTCCTAACGACTCGATAGTAATTTATGGTTAATGAATTCTTTCCTGACAGCGAGTGCGATTCAAACACATCCTCGTGTTCCAGCCAGAAATGAAACAGGCGCGGATCGAGCCGCGCCTGTTTCACGACATGTGATTGCAACCGATCAGGCGGCCAGATCAAAGCGATCGAGATTCATCACCTTGGTCCAGGCAGCGACGAAGTCGTTGACGAACTTCTCCCCCGCGTCGGAGGCGGCATAGACTTCCGAGAGAGCACGCAACACGGAGTTCGCACCGAACACGAGATCGAAGCGCGTAGCCGTCCATTTGACGTCGCCGGTATTGCGATCACGTCCCTCGAAGATATCCTTGGCTTCGGAAGTCGCCTTCCACTCCGTCCCCATGTCAAGCAGGCTGACGAAGAAGTCGTTGGTCAACGCTCCGGGCCTGTCGGTGAAAACGCCATGTGCCGAACCATCAGCGTTGATGTTGATGGCGCGCAGGCCACCGATCAGTGCGGTCATCTCCGGGGCGGTCAGCGTAAGAAGCTGCGCCTTGTCGATCAACAAGTGCTCCGCCGGAGTTGCGAAGCGAGCCTTCTGGTAGTTCCGGAAGCCATCGGAAACCGGTTCGAGATAGGAGAATGACTCGACATCGGTCTGGGCCTGCGAGGCGTCGGTCCGGCCAGGCGAGAAAGGCACGGAAACGCTGTGTCCAGCGGCTTTCGCCGCCTGTTCCACGCCGGCATTGCCGGCGAGCACGATCAGGTCGGCAAGCGAGATCTTCTTGTTTCCGCCCCGATCTAGATTGAACTCCATCTGGATGCGCTCCAGAGCCTTGAGCACCTTGGCAAGCTGCTCGGGCCGGTTTGCCTCCCAGTCCTTCTGCGGGCTGAGGCGAATGCGTGCGCCGTTTGCGCCACCACGCTTGTCGCCGCCCCGGAAGGTCGAAGCGGATGCCCATGCCGTGCCGACGAGTTCGGATACGCTCAGGCCGGAAGCAAGCACCTTTTCCTTAAGCGCCGCGATGTCCGCCGCGTCGATAAGCGCGTGATCGACCGGAGGCACCGGATCCTGCCAGATCAGTTCCTCACGCGGCACTTCCGGCCCCATGTAGCGCGAACGAGGGCCGAGGTCGCGATGGGTCAGCTTGAACCAGGCGCGGGCAAAGGCTTCCGCAAATGCCTGTGGATTCTGAAGGAACCGACGAGAGATCTTCTCATATTCTGGGTCAAACCGCAGGGCCAGATCGGTCGTCAGCATGGTAGGCCTGACCTTCCTCGACGGATCGTGCGCATGCGGTATGATCTCACCCGCATCCTTGGCCACCCACTGCTGGGCGCCTGCCGGCGACTTTTCAAGTTCCCAGTCGAACCCAAAGAGGTTTTCGAAGAAGAAGTTGCTCCACTGAGCCGGTGTCTGGGTCCATGTGACCTCCAGGCCGCTCGTGATGGTGTCGCCTCCCGAACCCGTTCCAAAGCTGTTGGCCCAGCCCAACCCCTGAAGCTCCAGATCCGCGTCCTCGGGATCTGCGCCGACATGGTCTGCCGAGGCCGCGCCGTGCGTCTTGCCGAAGGTATGACCGCCAGCGATGAGCGCAACGGTTTCCTCGTCGTTCATGGCCATCCGCTTGAACGTCTCGCGAATGTCTTTCGCCGCCAGTAGCGGATCGGGATTGCCGTCCGGTCCTTCGGGATTAACGTAAATGAGTCCCATCTGAACCGCCGCGAGCGGATTTTCGAGGACGCGTGAATGCACGTCGCCGTCAGCATCGTCATCCGAGACCAGCACACCTTCGTCGCGCGGCTTGCTCACACCGTCCGAGCCATGTGCATAGCGTATGTCGCCGCCGAGCCACGTGGTCTCACGGCCCCAATACACGTCCTGGTCCGGCTCCCAGGTGTCCTCGCGGCCGGCGGCGAAGCCGAACGTCCGGAAGCCCATCGTCTCAAGCGCGACGTTGCCTGTGAGAATCAGCAGATCGGCCCATGAAATCTGCTGACCGTATTTCTGCTTGATTGGCCACAGCAGGCGTCGCGCCTTGTCGAGACTGACATTGTCCGGCCAGCTGTTCAGTGGCGCAAAGCGCTGTTGGCCGCGCCCGGCGCCGCCGCGTCCGTCGCCGACGCGATAGGTGCCCGCGCTGTGCCATGCCATGCGGATGAACAATGGTCCGTAATGGCCGAAGTCGGCAGGCCACCAGCTCTGCGAATCGGTCATGAGAAGGCGCAGATCGTTCTTGAGCGCCTGGTAGTCAAGCTTGCTGAACTCCTTACGGTAGCTGAAATCCCCGCCCAGCGGATCGGACTTCGATGAGTGCTGGTTCAGAAGGTCAATCCGAAGCTGGTTCGGCCACCAGTCCCGGTTGGTCGTGCCGCTGCCTGCTCCATGAGCGACCGGGCATTTTCCGGGGCCTTTGTCGTCCGTCTTGGCGTCCATATTCGATCTCCAGTAGTTCAGGCGCGCGCCGGCATCAGATACCGGAGGCGCTCTTCAAATTCTTGAAAGAAAAGGGATGGTCACGATTTCTGCCTCCCTTTTGGGTGGGTGATTACGTTTAGACCAACCCGCTATCCGCGGTAGCCAGTCTGGAACGATTCTAGACTAGCGGCCCATGTCGATAAAGACAAATTGCATTTCCTGTTCACTTCAATAGTTTCTCCTTATGATAAAACTGACGGTCCGACAGATGGAGTATTTCGATGCGTTGACGCAGACGCTTCATTTCGGCCGAGCTGCCGAAATGGCCGGGGTAAGCCAACCCGCGCTGTCAGCCCAGATTGCGGAGATGGAGGAGCGCCTGGGTTGCCGGCTGTTCGAGCGCGGCGCAAAGGCGGTGCGTCCGACAGAGGAAGCCGTCAGGCTCCAGCCGCGGATCGAACGCCTCCTGGGCGAGATTCGCGAGATCGAAAGAACGACACGCGGGCACACGTCGATGGAAGGACGCTTCCGGCTCGGCATCATACCAACCATCGCGCCCTATCTGCTTCCACGTATCCTGCCGGTCATACAGGAGCGTTTTCCAAAGCTGCGGCTCGAACTGCGCGAGACGGTGACCTCGACGCTGATCGAGGAGACATCGGCGCGAAGGCTCGATGCTTTCGTGGCGGCGATGCCCATAGAGGCGCCCGGCCTGAACGTGCAAGAACTGTTTGCCGATCGCTTCTTTCTCGCGGTGCACTCCGACGACCCGGAATTCGCCTCGCCTCCGGTGCCGCCTGAAAGTCCGGCGCTGGAGCGCCTGATGCTGCTGGAAGAAGGCTACTGCATGCGAGAACACGCACTGGCGGTCTGCGGCAGCGTCAAGCCCGTTACGATGGAGAGCTTCGGTGCGACCAGTCTGACGACCCTGCTGCAGATGGTGACGCATGGGATGGGCATCACGTTGTTGCCCGAGATGGCGGCCGATGCAGCCGGCGCGATGCGTGACCTGAAGATCGTGCCCTTCGCCGAACCCGTGCCGGAACGCACGATCTGCCTCGCGTGGCGCAGGAACGGGGCGTTGCAGGAGGAGTGCCAGGCGCTCGCCGCCATCATCCGTGAAGTGAACGGGCAATCTGCGCGCTTACCGACGCAGCAAGCGCCGCGCTCGCGGGAGAGCGCGTTCCCAGCGACCGCACAAGACACGCCTGCGAGCGCAGGATAACGCCATCGGACAGGATCTTCAGCCGGTTGGCGCGCAGCGTCGAGCCGGTCGTCGTGATGTCGACGATGACATCGGCCGAGCCTGCCGCCGGCGCACCCTCGGTCGCGCCGAGGCTTTCGACGATGCGATAGACCTGAATGCCGTGCTTGCCCGAGAAGAACTGCTGCGTCAGCCGCCAGTATTTGGTGGCGATGCGCAGGCGGCGGCCGTGGCGCTGGCGAAACTCGGCTGCGACATCGTCGAGGTCGGCCATCGAATCCACGTCGAGCCAGCTTTCCGGCACCGCGACGACAACGTCCGCCGGCCCAAACCCCAGACGCGCATCGATGGAAGCCTTGCTTTCCCAATCGGCGACGTTCTCGCGCAGCAGATCTTCGCCCGTTATGCCGAGATCGACCTTGCCCTGCCCGATCTCGCCGGCGATCTCGGAGGCCGAGAGAAAGGCGATCTCGATGTCGTCGCGGCCCTCGATGCGCGCGCGATACTTGCGCTCGTCATCGGGCAGGCTGACGGCGAGGCCCGCATTCGCGAGAACTTCCAGCGACTGGTCCTTGAGCCTGCCCTTGGAGGGAAGCGCCAGCGTGATGGTCATGCCTGCCCTCCCCGCAGCGCCTCGATGCGATCCAGCCAGACGGAGAAGCCGACGCCGGGAATGGGCGACTTCGCGCCAAGCAGCGTAAGCAGCCGGTCGTACCGGCCGCCGCCTGCCAGCGGACGCGCCGCGTCGCCGGCGGAAATCTCGAAGACGAGCCCGGTGTAATAGTCGAGCGGACGGCCGAAAGCCGCGTCATAACGGATCGTCGCCGGTGACAACCCTTCCGCCGCAATCGCTTCGACGCGCCTCGAGAAGTTGCCGAGCGCGGTGCCCAGCGAAAGGCCGGCGGACTTTGCGAACTCTTCAAGCGCCGTAGCCGCCTTGTCGAGCGGTGCGTCGATGGCGAGGAAAGACTCAAGGGCCGAGAAGGCTTCCGACGAGAGCCGCACGCTGCGCAGTTCCGCCTTCTCCACCAGCCGTCGCGCGATCTCCTGCGGCGTACGGCCTGCGGTCGCAGACAGGCCGGCATCAGCCATGTCGGCGGCGATATGCGCGGCCAACCGCTCCTGATCGCCGTCTGCCACAAGCGCCGCGACCTGCTCCGGCAGCGCGCCGTTCTTCGGCGGGTTGGCAAGGTCGCCCAGCGCTGCAGCAAGCTGTTCGGCCGATCCGAAGGCGCGCGCCAGCCGCATACGCCAGCCGCGCGGCAGGCCGAGCGCGGCAAGCACCGCCTCGAAGACGGACTGATCGCCGAGCGTCACCGAAAGCGCATGTCCCGGCAGTGTCCGTGCAAGAAGCGCATGCGCGTCGGCGACCGAGCGCGCGTCGGCGCGGGCCGTGTCGCCGTCACCCAGATCCTCGATGCCGGCCTGGAAAAACTCGTTGCCGCCCTCGCGGCGCTGGCGAAACACCTCGCCAAGATAGGAGTAGCGACGCGGTGTGCCGGCCTGGCTGGCGATGTGATCGAGGCAGACGGGTATGGTGAATTCCGGCCGCAGGCAAAGTGATGCGCCCGTCTCGCTCTCGGTCAGGAAGATGCGGCGGCGCAAATCCTCGCCGGCCATGTCGAGGAACGGATCGGCGGGCTGGAGAACCGGCACGTCGACGGTTGCCGCATTGCGCGCGGCGAAAAGCGCGAGAATATCGGGCGCGATGGACGGATAGCGGGAGGTCATAAGCGATCCTCCCTTCTTCCCTTGAGGGAGAAGGTGGCAGAGCCGAAGCGAAGCGAAGGTGAGGTCGGATGAGGGGTAATCCTCGGGCCGACATACCCCTCATCCGTCTTGGCGCTGCGCGCCAATCCACCTTCTCCCTCAAGGGGAGAAGGGAGGGCCTTCACGAGCCGCCCGTTTCCATCAGCCACGACCACGCTCCGCCGCCTGCGCGTCGAGAATCTTCTTCACTTCCGCAACCAGATCGGCCTCGGGAACGGTGACCTGTCCCGGCCGCGCTTCCTTGTACTCGGCATGGCCCGATATCGCGGCAGCCTGCCGAGCGCCCTCGATCAGGTCCTTGATCTGGACGACGCCTTCGGCGCGCTCGTTGCCGCCCTGGATGACGACGGCCGGGCTGCCGCGACGGTCGGCATATTTGATCTGCGCCTTCATTCCCGCACCACCGAGGTACATCTCGGCGCGGATGCCGGCCTTGCGCAGGTCGGACACCATCTTCTGGTAGCGGCCGAGGCTTTCCGTGTCCTTGTCCATAACGAGGACCACGACCGGCGCGATGACGTCCGACGTGTCGAGCTTGCCGAGAGCCTTCAACGCCGCGGTGAGGCGCGACACGCCGATGGAAAAGCCCGTCGCCGGAACCGGCTCGCCCCGGAAGCGCGACACCAGCCCGTCATACCGCCCGCCGCCGCCGACCGAACCGAAGCGCACGATCTTGCCTTCCTCATTGGGAATTTCGGCGAGCAGTTCGGCCTCGTAGACGGGGCCGGTGTAGTATTCGAGGCCGCGCACGACGGAGGGGTCGATGCGGATGCGGTCACGACCGTAGCCTGCCGCTTGCGCCAAACCTGCTATCTGCTCCAGTTCATCAATTCCGTCCTTTGACGTCGGGTTGTCTTCAAAGTGGACCCGGAGCCCGTCAATTACACCCTTGTTGGTCTCGACGTAGGTGCCTGCTTCCTCGCCTTCCGAATCCCGAAACTGAAGAACTTGCCCGTCCGCGCTATATTCCGCCTTTGTTGCGCGTTCGTCTGACGAGAGGTTTGTGACATCTTCGAGTTCAGTCACGTTTCCACTTTGTAGCGACGCGAATGCCAAAATCTTGGCAATCTGGCGACTGTCCAGACCTGCTCCCTTGGTGAAGTCCCCGCTTTCGTCTAGCCTTCCCTTGCCCAGAAGAGCCTCAACTCCAGACAACCCAACCTTATCCAGCTTGTCGATCGCTCGAAGAACAATCAGCTTCTCAGCGCCATTGACTACACCAGCAGATTCCAGCACGCCATCCAGCACCTTGCGGTTGTTGACGCGGATGACGTAGTCGCCGCGCGCAATACCGAGCGCTTCCATCACGTCGGCCATCATCATGGCCATCTCGGCGTCGGCAGCCACACCCGGCGTGCCGATCGTGTCGGCGTCGAACTGCATGAACTGACGGAAACGGCCCGGGCCGGGCTTCTCATTGCGGAACACCCATCCGGAGCGGTAGCTGCGATAGGGCTTCGGCAACCGCTCGTAGTTCTCGGCCACGAAGCGCGCGGTCGGCGCTGTCAGGTCGTAGCGCAGCGACAGCCACTGGTCATCATCGTCCTGGAACGAGAAGACGCCTTCGTTGGGCCGGTCCTGGTCGGGCAGGAACTTGCCGAGCGCGTCGGTGTATTCGATCAGCGGCTGCTCGACGGGCTCGAAGCCATAGAGTTCATAGACCTCCCTGATCTTCGCGGTCATCTTCTCGACGGCGCGAATGTCCTCCGCCGAACGGTCGACGAAGCCGCGCGGCAACCGCGCCTTTGTCTTTTCGGATTTGTCGGCCATGAGGATCGTCGCTTTTGCAGGGTGCTGAAGAACAGACATTATAGACTGCGCGCGTCCTAACCGATGCGGTCCGCAGCGGCAAGATGCGGGGCGATACGAACGCTCGCCTTGCTCGCTGGCCCCCGCGAGGGCGCGCCATAAGGCGCGACGCCCGGTCGGGCTTGCGGCCTGCGGCCGAATGCACTTTCCCGTTGCCACACCCTGCTTTCGCAGTCTGACCATTCAAAGAACGCTCCTTGCGCGGCAAGGAGTAGTCGGGAAGCGGGGCACGAGGCCTTGCCTCTCATTTTTGTATTTACGTGGCCGGTCTCCCGTGCCCCGCCGACGCTTTCACCCCGAAGAGCGTGGGGTGGACTTGGCATTTGCGCCTCCACCGCTGACCCTCAAGGGGGCACGGGTCCTGGTGATCGACTCACTAAACTGCGCCACCGTCAGCGCAGCCGACCCGTACGTCGCCGCCCTTCCTGATACCCGGTGCGCACCAGGTTCCCGCAAGAGCGATACAACGAAGTATGCGGGAGGTTTCGAGGGCGTGGATAACGCGGGCAGACTTTCTTGCTCGTCCGAGTGAAATCAATGGGTTAGGTGAAAGGTGTTTCCACGCAGCGCTGACGCCCTCCCTTCTCTCCTTGAGGGAGAAGGTGGCTGAGCGAAGCGAAGTCGGATGAGGGGTATCCTGGCGCCGACCTTACCCCTCATCCGTCTCGGCGCTCCGCGCCGATCCACCTTCTCCCTCAAGGGGAGAAGGGAGGGGCGCCGGTTCTACACACTCGGCGCACTACCGAGAGGTCACGGCATGGATCCTCTGGTCAAGCCCAAGGATGACGAAGCAAAAAGGCCCAAGCAAGCGGTGAGCCCTCCCCCAGCCGTTGCATTTTTGGCACGGCGCGTTTCTTTCCTTGTGGAAGGTCAGCTTGGCGCTGGCTTCACGTATTAACCTTGTCTAGATGAACGCGTCTTCCGGCTTCGGGATTGATTCACGACTGATCCATTTCGGACCGGCGGGCGACATGTTTGGGATACAGGGCTTGGGTATTACTGGCGGCATCCTACACCGCCCGTGCGATGCATCTGGACCGAAACGCATTCGTAACCGACTTCGTGCCAGATACAGGCAGGGCAACAAACCGAGATGACTCCCGTGAAAGCCGCGCTTCTTTCGTTCGCCATGCTTGCAGCCATCACCATGTGGGGTGTTGGCATCTATGCCGCCGACGCATCGAGCGGGCATGCCGCCGTCGACGGCTACGGGGTCACGGCCTCAATCGACCGCTAACTTCAGCCTTCAACCGTCAGCAGACGTTTTTCAGCGCCGTCTATGACGAGCGCCGTCAGGCGATTGCTGCGAAAGGCCCCCGTATCGACGTTGACGCGGTTGGGCAGCATTTCCGGCTCGTCGACCGGCGTGTGTCCGTGAACGATCACGCTGGAATACAGCCCCGTGTGGCGATGGAACTCGCCCCTGATCCAGATCAGGTCCTTCGGCTCCTGCGCGTCCAGCGGCACGCCGGGACGCACGCCCGCATGGCAGAAGAAGAAGTCGCCGAAACGCACCGACATCTGCAGCCGGCCCAGAAATTCGCGGTGACTGGCCGGAACGGCGGAGACAAGCGCCTGCGCGCCGGCCGCAAAGGCGCGCATATCCTCAAGATCCAGTTCCACGCCATAGGACATGGCCGTCTGGACGCCGCCATAGAGAGCGAACAGGCCAGCCGGATCGGGCAGCGCCAGAAAGTCCAGAAAGCCGGTGTCGTGATTGCCGGCGAGCGAGACGATGCGGCCCGTTTCCCTGCTTCGGTTCACCAAGAAGCCGATGACGCCCGCCGAGTCCGGACCGCGGTCGACATAGTCGCCAAGCTGGACGATGCGCCAGTCCTTGCCGTGGCTGGCCACCTCGACCGCAATGCGGCGGTGCATCTCCCCCAAAAGGTCGAGCCGGCCATGCACGTCGCCGATGGCGTAGACGACGATGCCGTCGGGCCCGCGCGCGTCTTGCAGGGCAATGCCGGCCATCAGCGCAGCAACATGTCCCGGTTGGCCTGCGTGATCAGGCGCTTGCCGCAGAGCGCCAGCGTCGTGTCCATCTCCTTGTAGATGATTTCCAGCGCCTTGGTGACGCCCGGCTTGCCCATCGCGCCCAGCCCGTAGAGGAACGGGCGGCCGATATAGGTGCCCTTCGCGCCGAGGCAGAGGGCCTTCAGCACGTCCTGCCCGGAGCGGATGCCGCCATCCATATGGACCTCGATCCTGTCGCCGACCGCATCGACGATGGGTTCCACCATCGAGATGGAGGACGGCGCGCCGTCAAGCTGGCGGCCGCCATGGTTGGACACGATGATGGCGTCGGCGCCGGTCTTCGAGGCCATGATTGCGTCCTCGACATCGTTGATGCCCTTCAGGATCAGCTTGCCGCCCCAGCGTTCCTTGATCCATTCGACGTCCTTCCAGGACAGCTTGGTGTCGAACTGCTCCGTCGTCCACGACGACAGCGAGGCAAGGTCGCCGACGCCCTTGGCGTGGCCGACGATGTTGCGGAAGGTGCGGCGCCTGGTGCCCAGCATGCCGAAGGCCCAGCCGGGACGCGTCGCCATCTGCCAGATGTGCTTGGGGGTGAACTTTGGCGGCGCGGACAGGCCGTTGCGCAAATCCTTGTGGCGCTGGCCCAGGATCTGGAGATCGAGCGTCAGCACGAGCGCGGAGCATTTCGCCGCCTTGGCGCGGTCGATGAGGTTGTAGACGAAGTTCCTGTCGCGCAGCACGTAGAGCTGGAACCAGAAAGGCTTCTTCGTATTCTCGGCGACATCCTCGATGGAACAGATGCTCATCGTCGAAAGCGTGAAGGGAATGCCGAACTCCTCCGCCGCCTGGGCCGCGAGGATCTCGCCATCGGGATGCTGCATGCCCGTCATGCCGGTGGGTGCGAGCGCCACGGGCATGCGGACCTTCTCGCCGATCATGGTGGATTCCAGCGAGCGGTCGCTCATGTCGACCAGAACGCGCTGGCGAAGCTTGATCCTGGCGAAATCCTCCTCGTTGGCGCGATATGTGCCCTCGGTGTACGCGCCGGAGTCGGCGTAGTCGAAGAACATCTTCGGCACGCGCTTCCTGGCGAGGTTCTTGAGGTCGTTGATTTCCAGGATGGACATGGGAGTGCCTCTGAGGGGTTTTCCGTACTGGTTGGTGCTCATGTTTCGTCCTCCAGAGTCCGACCTAGCTGCGCTGTTTCAGCCGCAGACGCGCCACGCGCTGCCAGTCGCCGGTGCGCTCGGCTTCCATCATGGCCTGTTCGACATAGGTGATGTGGTCCATCGCCGCGCGGCGCGCCGAGGCCGGGTCGCGCTTGCGGACGGCGTTGTAGATCGCGAGGTGCTGGTCGAGCAAGGCCGCGCTCGCATCGGGAAGGTTGTAGACAAGGATACGGTTCTGCAGCACGCCCTCCGACAGCAGCCGGTAGCAGGAGCGCAGCGTGTGCATCAACATGATGTTGTGCGCGCACTCGCCTATCGCCTGATGGAATTCGACATCGATGGCAGCCTCGGCCTCCATGTCGCCCGACGGATGGGCGCCCTGCATGCGCGCGACGATGCGCTCAAGCAAAGCGAGGTCATCGGCGGTGGCGCGGCGCGCGGCGTATTCGGCAGCGATGCCCTCGATCTCGCGCCGGTATTCCAGATAGTCGCCGGCGGCCTTGCGGTGGGTGGCGAACAGCTCCGTCACAGGCTTGGCGAAAACCTGGCCGATCACGTCGGCGACGAAGGTGCCGCCGCCGTGCCTCGACGTGAGCAGGCCGCGCGCCTCGAGGTTCTTCAGCGCATCGCGCAGGATCGGCCGGGACACGTCGAACTGACGCGCAAGGTCGCGCTCGCCGGGCAGCCTGTCGCCGACGCGCAGCACGCCCTCGAGAATGAGCGCCTCGATCTGCTGCACCACCTCGTCGGCGGTGAGCGAATGCTCGATTCTGGAAAAAATCTCGTTCAACGGAATTCGGCTGGAAGCATTTCTATCCGGCCATGATAGGACGCCGGACGGGAACTGGTCAATTTATTTATCCAATTTCAGGCCGGCCGCCCGTCCTGTTTTGCCGCCGGGGCTCCGAAGTCTCCTTCACATCCCTTTGCCATGCCGGTCGATTCGACCTAGATCGGAAACGATCCAGCACAGGTGGGAACCGGACGTGCCAGAAGCCAAGGAAACTCTGGAAGCCAAGCGCCACGCGACGGGGAGCGTGCTTGGCTTCCCCGCCCATGACAGCCGCAGCGGGGCGCTCGGCGAGGTGCATTCGCGCCCCTATCCGCTGGTCGAGCAGCCGCGCCTTCTCGTTCAGCTTTCCTTCATGACGGAAGGCGGTTCGGTGGTCGACCATGCCGTGCTGTCTGAGCTTTCACGCGGCCTCGGCATCGCGCCGCCCGAGCGCAACGCGCGCCACCACGCCATGAAGTGGGGCAACGGCTCGCTGCGATGGGAGCGCCACACGGAATTCTCGACCTATCTCTGGGAGGGTCCGCTTGGCGAAGACGGCAAGCCAAAGGAACGTTCGCCCTTCGGCAACGGGTTCAGCCCGCCCGGAACGGTCATTTCGGG
The DNA here is from genome assembly GCA_019635775.1 of Rhizobiaceae bacterium. Classification (GTDB taxonomy): domain Bacteria; phylum Pseudomonadota; class Alphaproteobacteria; order Rhizobiales; family Rhizobiaceae; genus Mesorhizobium_K. The sequence goes on from JAHBYU010000022.1 coordinate 21,877, forward strand.
CATCAGGCTTGAAATCCTCGCCTGGACGCCCGAAAGCGAGAAGCTGATCGAGCAGTTCGACCCGGCAAGCCTATGCTACTCCCTGGTCGAACGCGGCACCGCCGCGATCGTCACCGACTTCCGCCAGGACGGAGACGGGCTGACCCGCATTCTCATCCTCGACCGCGGCCTCTCGCCGGCCCGCACCGGAGCGCTTTCGCAGCGCCTGATCGACATCGAAACCTACCGGACGCTTGCGATGCTTGGGCTGCCGCTTGCCCTTTCGCTGTCGGGCCGCGTGCGGCGCATCGAGGACCGGTTGGCCGACATCACCCGCGAGATGAAGGACACCGAAGCGCGCAACAGTCAGGCCCTGCTGGTCGATCTGACCGAACTGGCCGCCGAACTGGAGGCAGACGCCGCCGCCAGCCTCTATCGCTTCGGAGCAAGCCGCGCCTATGACGGGATCGTGGGCGAGCGGCTGGACGCGCTGGAGGAAGAGGCCGTTCCCGGCTTCGAGACATGGAGCGGCTTCCTGCAGCGCCGCGTGGCACCGGCGATGCGTACGTGCCGATCCGTCGAGGAAAGACAGGCCAACCTGTCACGCAAGCTGACCCGCGCCACAACGTTGCTGCGCACCTGGGTCGATGTCGAGGTGGAGAAGCAGAACCGCGACCTGCTGGCGTCGATGAACAACCGCGCGCGGCTGCAACTGCGCCTGCAGCAGACGGTCGAGGGTCTCTCGGTTGCCGCCGTCTCCTACTACGTGGTCGGCCTGATCGGCTATCTGGCCAAGGGCGCGACCCTTTTCGGCCATGCGATAGCGCCGGAACTGGTCACCGCAGCATCGGTGCCAGTCGTCGTCCTGCTGATGTGGTGGGCCGTGCGGCGCATCCGCCGCTCCCACACGGAACGCGACAAGGCGTTGCCGGGAGAATAATCTTCCCCAGCGTCACTTTGCCGCTGGCGCCGACGGCAAGCCTCGTCTTCGCCGGGACGCAAAGTCCGTTTGCCAGCGCAAGGCACAATTGGTAAAGGCTTTTTACCACCTTGCAGAGGAGCGCCGATGTCCGGCATCGCCATGCCAAAGCCCGATGCGGAAACGCTGCGTCGCCGCGCGGAGATCGTTGCCGATCTGCGCGCCATCGTCCCCGGCGAAGGCGTGGTCGATGCGCTCAACGAGATGCGCGCCTTCGAGACGGACGGGTTGACGGCCTACCGCCAGGTGCCGCTGGTCATCGTGCTGCCGCAAACCGTGGCGCAGGTCTCGCGTATCCTGAAATACTGCAACGAACGCAATATCCGTGTCGTGCCGCGCGGCTCGGGCACGGGCCTTTCGGGCGGCGCGCTACCGCTGGAAGACGCGGTGCTGCTGGTGATGAGCCGTTTCAACCGCATCCTGTCGATCGACTATCCCAACCGCTGCGTGGTGGCACAGCCGGGCGTCACAAATCTGGGCATCACCCGCGCGGTCGAAGAGGAAGGGTTCTACTATGCTCCCGACCCATCCTCGCAGATCGCGTGCTCCATCGGCGGCAACGTGGCGGAAAATTCCGGCGGCGTTCACTGCCTGAAGTATGGGCTGACCGCCAACAACGTGCTCGGGATCGAAATGGTGCTGATGGACGGCGAGGTCATCCGGCTTGGCGGCAAGCACCTCGACGCCGGCGGCTACGACCTGCTCGGCGTGATGACCGGCTCGGAGGGGCTGCTCGGCGTGGTCACCGAAGTGACCGTCCGGATCCTGAAGAAACCGGACACGGCGCGAGCTTTGCTGATCGGCTTTCCGACCAGCGAACAGGGCGGACAATGCGTTGCCGACATCATCGGCGCCGGCATCATTCCGGGCGGCATGGAGATGATGGACCGGCCAGCGATCAAGGCGGCAGAGGACTTCGTCAATGTCGGCTATCCGCTCGACGTCGAGGCGTTGCTGATCGTGGAGCTCGATGGACCTGTCGTGGAGGTCGACCACCTGATCGGCGAAGTCGAGGCCATCGCGCACAGGAACGGCTCGACCACCTGCCGTATCTCGACCTCGGAGGAGGAGCGCCTCGCTTTCTGGGCCGGGCGCAAGGCTGCGTTTCCAGCGGTCGGGCGCATCTCGCCCGACTATATCTGCATGGACGGGACGATCCCGCGCAAGGAACTGCCCCGGGTCCTGGCCGGCATGCGCGAGCTTTCGGAAAAGTACGACCTGCGTGTCGCCAACGTGTTCCACGCCGGGGACGGCAATCTGCATCCCCTCATCCTGTTCGACGCCAACAATCCCGGCGAACTCGATCGCGCCGAACAGTTCGGGGCCGACATCCTGCGGCTTTGCGTGGCTGTCGGCGGCGTGCTGACCGGAGAGCATGGCGTCGGCATCGAGAAGCGCGACCTGATGGGCGAGATGTTCAACCAGGTCGACCTCGACCAGCAGATGCGGGTGAAGTGCGCCTTCGACCCCAACCACCTGCTCAATCCCGGCAAGGTGTTCCCGCAACTGCGCCGCTGCGCCGAACTCGGCCGCATGCATGTATCGGGCGGCGCGCTGCCGTTCCCGAACATACCGAGGTTCTGATGACGGATACTCCGAATCATGGTTCCTCACCCCCGCCTAGCGGGGGAGAGGTGGCTCGGGCAAAGCCCGAGACGGAGAGGGGGCAACCCGCCCTACCAAGCAGACGAACTCCAGCAAGTATCGCAAGAGCGCGTGCCCTCAGACGCGGAAACAACATGGCTGAAGCGACGCTCTGGAACGAATTGAAGGCCAGGAAGCTTGGGGGTCACAAATTCGTTCGACAGATGCCAATCGGACCATACTTTGCCGATTTCACCTGCCGTTCGTCGCGACTGATCGTCGAAATCGACGGCAGTCAGCATGCCGGGAGCCAATATGATCGCCGGCGCGATGCTTTCATGTGCTCGGAAGGATATTCGGTGCTGCGCATGTGGAATGTTGATGTCTTGAAGGACACTGAAGGCGTCTGCGCTACGATCCTCGCGGCGTGGGACGGTCGCTTGCAGCAGAATACTACAGCGTTTGACATGAGATTTGTTTTTGCCGCCGCCAGCGGAGGAAAAGCATGAAGCCCCCCTCTCCGTCGCGCTTCGCGCGCCACCTCTCCCCCGCTTCACGGGGGCGAGGAACCTCGGCACAAGCATGACCGCCTTTCTCCCCTTTACAGCCTCCGACGTGGCGAACGCCGTGGAATGGGTGATCTCGAAGGACGCGTCCGTCGAGATCGTCGGTCACGGCTCCAAGCGGGGCGTCGGCAGGCCGATGCAATGCGAACACACGATCGACCTTTCGGCCATGTCCGGCGTGACGCTCTACGAACCGGAGGAGCTGGTGCTGTCTGCGAAAGCCGGTACGCCGCTCGCGGACATAAAGAGCCTGCTGGCTCAAAACAGGCAGCAACTCGCGTTCGAGCCGATGGACTGCTCGCGCCTGCTCGGCCACGACACGCGCGGCGGCAAGGGCGGCACCATCGGGGGCGCTATCGCTTCGAACCTCTCCGGTCCGCGTCGCCTGACGGCGGGGGCGGCGCGCGACCACATACTCGGCGTCAATGTCGTTTCCGGACGCGGCGAGACCTTCAAATCCGGCGGCCGCGTGGTCAAGAACGTCACCGGCTACGACCTCTCCAAGCTGATGACCGGTTCGTGGGGTACGCTCGGCGTAGTGACCGACGTTACCGTGAAGGTGCTGCCCGCCGCCGAGACGGAGACGACGCTTGCGATACGCGGGCTGACCGACGAAATGGCAACCGCCGCGATGGCGCTGGCGATGGGGTCGAGCGCAGAGGTCTCCGGCGCGGCGCACCTGCCGTACGGCCTGTCGGAACGCGTGGTCGGCGGGCTTTCCGGGGCCGACGCTTCGACGCTGCTGCGCGTGGAAGGCTTCGGCCCGTCGGTCAAGGCGCGCATCGCCATGCTGAAAGAAATGCTCGGCAATGCGGGGCCGATCATGGAACTTGTCGACCGGGGATCGCGCGACCTCTGGCGCGACCTGCGCGATTGCGCGCCGTTCTGCGACGGCACCGACAGGCCCGTCTGGCGTGTTTCCATGACGCCGTCTGAAGCGCACAGGATGGTGCTGGCGCTGCGCATGGAGGCGGGCGTCGACGCCTATTATGACTGGCAGGGCGGGCTTGTGTGGCTGCGCATGGAGGCCGAGCCCGAAGCAGACACGTTGCGCCGACTGGTGCGGAAGTTCGGCGGCGGACACGCGACCCTGATGCGAGCGAGCCCGTCCTGGCGCGTCAGCCTGCCGGTGTTCGAACCCCAGCCGCCGGCGCTCGCGGCGCTGTCGGGGCGCGTCAAGGCCGAGTTCGATCCGAAGGGATTGTTCAATCCGGGGCGCATGGCGCCTGCCGCCGACTCTGCTAACCTTGCGTCAGCAACAGAGGAGAACGCGTAATGACCGACATGCCTCCGCCGGCAGCTCCCCGCCAGACCGACCGCTGGCTCGAACCGGGCCAGACCAATGCGCTGGTTGTCTACATTCTCTATCTCGCGGGGCTGGTGATCGGCATCAGCGGTCTTGTTGGCCTTGTGATCGCCTATGTAAACAGGGGCAAGGCCGGCGGCTTCGTCGAAAGCCACTATACGTGGCAAATCCGGACATTCTGGATCGGCCTGCTCTACGGCGTGATCTCCTTCCTGCTGATGTTCGTCGTCATCGGCTTCCTTCTGGCCTTTGCGGTCGCTGTCTGGTTCATCGTCCGCTGCATCATCGGCATCCAGGCGCTGCAGCGCGGCGAACCGATCAAGAAGCCCGAAAGCTGGCTGATCTAACCTCAGGACCGCGTACGCGTGCAGACAACATTTACCGCCGAACAGCTCGCCGATCCGCATGTCGCGGAATCGGAAAAGATCCTGCGCAAATGCGTGCATTGCGGGTTCTGCACTGCGACATGCCCGACCTATGTGACGCTCGGCAACGAGCTCGACAGCCCGCGCGGGCGCATCTACCTGATCAAGGACATGCTGGAGAACGGCAGGCCGGCGGACGAGCAGATCGTCACCCATATCGACCGTTGCTTGTCATGTCTTTCGTGCATGACGACCTGCCCGTCCGGCGTGAACTACATGCATCTGGTGGATCACGCGCGGGCGCATATCGAGAAGACGTATGAGCGCCCGTTTGCGGACCGCGCGATACGGTCGCTGCTGGCCGCGATCCTGCCGCATCCGGGACGATTCAGGCTGGCGCTTCACCTCGCCAAACTCGGACGGCCTTTTGCCGGGCTGTTCGATGGCATCGCAGCGCTGAAACCGCTGTCGGCCATGCTGCGCCTGGCGCCGCGCTCGAAACCGCGCGCCTCGAAGAACGCGCTGCCCGGCACCCACAAGGCGGCGGGCACGCGAAAGAAGCGCGTCGCGCTGCTGACCGGGTGCGCGCAATCCGTTCTCGACCCAGCCATCAATGACAGCACGATCTCGCTTCTCAACCGCGTCGGCGTCGAAGTGGTGGTTCCGCAAGGCGAAACCTGCTGCGGCTCGCTCGTCCACCACATGGGCCGCGAGGAGGCAGCACTCGCCTCGGCGCGGCAGAATGTCGATGCATGGATCCACGAGATCGAGCATGGCGGGCTCGACGCAATCGTCATCACGGCATCGGGTTGCGGCACGACGATCAAGGACTATGGATTCATGCTGCGTCTGGACGGAGCATATGCACAGAAGGCAGCGCGCGTGTCCGCGCTGGCGAAAGACGTCACCGAATTCCTGGCTACGCTGGAACTTCCCGAACCGGCCAACGCGCCAGGACTGACCGTCGCCTACCACTCGGCCTGCTCGATGCAGCATGGCCAGAAGATCACGCGCCAGCCCAAGGAGTTGCTTGCACGGGCAGGCTTCACGGTGAAGGAACCGCGCGAGGGGCACCTGTGCTGTGGCTCGGCGGGCACCTACAACATCATGCAGCCGGAGATTTCCGCGAAACTGCGCGACCGCAAGGTGAAGAACATCGAGGCGACCGGGGCAACGCTGGTCGCAACCGGAAATATCGGCTGCATCACGCAGATTGCTTCAGCCGCCAACCTGCCGGTCGTGCATACGGTCGAACTGCTTGACTGGGCCTATGGCGGCAAGAAGCCGGCCGGCCTCGGGCAACACCAGGCTGGCGCATGAAAAGTAAGGGCGGGCGGCTGTTGTTTTGCCGCTCCGCCCTTGCCGGCAGGCCTGCGCCCCCGTGCGCGGCCCGTCCCCCCGACGCTTGAAAGCCAACTACATGACGACGACCTTGGTGCCCACGCCGACGCGCTCATAGAGCTCGACGACGTCCTCGTTGCGCATGCGGATGCAGCCGGACGAAACAGCCTGACCGATCGTCCAGGGCTGGTTGGTGCCGTGGATGCGGTAGAGCGTCGAGCCAAGATATAGAGCGCGCGCGCCGAGCGGATTTTCCGGACCGCCAGCCATGTGCGCCGGCAGGTTCCTGCCCTTGGCGCGCTCACGCGCGATCATCTCCGCCGGCGGCCGCCAATCGGGCCATTCGGCCTTGCGCGTCACCTTGTGTGTGCCGGCCCATTCGAAACCAGGCTTGCCGGTGCCGACGCCATAACGTCGCGCCTTGCCGCCCGGCTCTACGAGGAAGAGGAAGTTCTGCACCGTGTCGATGATGATGGTGCCGGGCTGTTCGCTGCCGCTGTAGGCGACTTCCTGCGGGAGATAGACCGGGTTCATGCCCTGGCGGACAGCACTCTTTTCCTGCGGAGCGACGGCGGCCGTGCGCACCTGATCAGCCCCGCCCATCAGGCGGCGAATATTGTCGTGCGCCGACGCGCGAGGCTTGTCGGGCTCGTTGGGGAACGCCCTGCGGGAGTTCTTCAGCAGCACCCTGCCGGGCTTGTGGCCGAGTTGCAGGAGCCACGGAGCGGAAAGGTCGGGACTGACCACGACCGGCGGACGCTCCGCATAGCGATCATTGGCAACCGCTGGCATGGCCGTCAGGATCAAGGCGGCGGCTGCGGGAAAAAGCACACTCTTCATGACACGCACTCACACGGATCCGGCGAGGCTGTTTGCCCCGCTTCTGGGGGCCATGTTGGCGCGGACCGGCAACCGAAAAGTGAATCGGAATGATTCAAATGCCCGATTGTCAGTAAAGCTTTTGGTGTGGTTACCGCGCGGTTCAGGAATCTGGTAAAGGCCGCGTAAATGTGGAAGGCGGGAAGAAGCAATGCCCGATGGATTGATCGAGTGGGAAGACGGCCGCACGCGCTGCGCCTGGCACGGCAATCTGCCGGACTACCTCGCCTATCACGACAACGAATGGGGAAGGCCGGTGACCGACGACAGGCGCCTTTTCGAGAAGATCTGCCTTGAAGGCTTCCAGTCCGGACTTTCCTGGCTGACGATCCTGCGCAAGCGCGAGAACTTCCGTGCCGCATTCGCCGGCTTCGACTTCGGCGAAGTCGCCGGATTTACGGACAAGGACGTCGACCGGCTGCTCGCCGACAAGGGCATCGTTCGCCATCGCGGCAAGATCGTCTCGACCATCAACAATGCGAAACGGGCGCAGGAACTGGTCGCGGAGGCCGGATCGCTCGCTGCATGGTTCTGGTCGTTCGAGCCTGGCCCCGAAGAACGGCCGAAAAAGCTCGACTGGGCGACGCTTCGGGCGATGCCGACTTCGCCGACCTCGACGCGGATTTCAAAGGAACTGAAGAAGCGCGGCTGGACCTTTGTCGGCCCCACCACAGTCTACGCCTTCATGCAGGCGATGGGCATGGTCAACGACCATGTAGAGGGCTGCTGGTGCCGGGCCGAGGTGGAGAAGACGCGAAAGAACCTCAAGCGGCCGACGTGACGCTGTCGCGTCAGGCGAGCGGCGCCGACAGGAACAGTCCGATGGCGATGACGGCGACGGTCGCGAACACGGGATAAATCACCAGCAGACCGGTGAGCAGCGCATCGCGCATCGGCATCGCATCGCTTTCGCCGCGCGCCGGGTCGAACGGCCCGGCCGCGAGCTGCGTTGCCAGCCTTGTGGCAGGCGCTTCGAGCCCGCCCGTGAAGCCTCGCTTCGTGCCCATCTGCTTCGCCATGATTCGGTCCCGCGCCAAGATTGCCTGCGTTATCCGGGCCGATTGTGACCGCACAATGCCGCAATGGCGGCACAATTGTTTCAAAGTCGGGCAATTATTGTTGCGTGGCCGCGGGCCTCAGGCGGTCTGGCGAGCAGCCGCGCCGGCCGGTATTGTGGCGACCCAGGCGCGCGCAAGCGCCATGCCGGCGGCGTCCGCGGCCGGGCCATGGCGGGCGGCTTCATCGGAATAGCGCTCCAGCCAGCCCGGTTGCTGCTCGGCCATCACGTCGGAGAACGTATCTCTCCAATGCCGGACGTGGGCCTGATCGGCTTCGAAATGGAACTGGATGCCGTAGGCAGCGCGGCCAATGCGGAACGCCTGATTTCTGGCGATCTCGTTGTGGGCGAGATGGGTCGCACCTTCTGGCAGGGTGAACGTGTCGTCATGCCACTGGAAGATCGGAAAGCTTTGCGGCGCGGCGGCGAGGACGGGATCGTGCGCGCCGTGCTGCGTGCGGGAAACGGTGCACCAGCCGAATTCGGATGCACCGCCGATGATGTTCTCGCCACCATAGGCGCGTGCAAGCAACTGGCTGCCCAGACATATCCCCATAACCGACCGACCGCTGTCGCCATAGTCGCGCATCATCGCCAGCAGTTCGGGAAAGTAAGGGCTGCCGGCATCGTCCCGCGCGTTCTGCGGGCCGCCGAGAACCACCAGCGCGTCGTGGCCTGCGGCGTCGCCGAAGCTGTCGCCCTGATACGGCTTGCGGACGTCCACCTCGGCCCGCACCTCTGCCAGCGCGGTCCCGATCTGGCCAAGGCCTTCGTCACCGAAATTCTGAACCACAAGCACCCGCATGACCGCTCCGCATGACATGATTTTGCGCAGTGATATCATGGCGCAAAGGCGTGAAGGAAGATCGCGATGCCCTTGCAGAACCGGGTAGACCCTTTCGGCGAAATCCATGCCGTAGCCGCGCGGGGCCTGTTCACCGGAAATCGCGGGGTCATCCACGATCCCGCGACAAGGACGCTGACCGGCAGGCGCTGGACAACCCAAGCGTGGATCATCTGCGCATGCGACTACAAGGGGCGCCGGCGCGAGGTCATGGGGCGCAACGCCCCTGCTGGCGGGGCTGGCTGGACCGAGCTTTTCTTCCTCGACGACGTCACGGCGCTGGCGGCAGGTCACCGCCCCTGCTTCACCTGCCGGCGAGAAGCAGCGAAGGAATATGCGGCTGCCTTCGGACGGGCTTTCGGGATTGCGAAACCGCGCGCGCCGGATATTGATGCGCGGCTTCATGGCGAGCGGCGCGTGTCAGGCCGACCGCCGATAGCGCTTGACCGCAAGGCGCTCGCGGCCCTGCCCGACGGCGCGATGGTCAGCCAGGGCCAAAGAGCGTTCGCAAAGCACGGCGAAGCGCTGAAGGCGTGGTCATTTTCCGGATGGAGCGACGCGGGCGACCACCGGGATCTCGCCCTCGAGCACGTTCGGCTCGTCACGCCGCCAACAACCATTGAGGTGCTGCAACAAGGCTACAGTCCCGTCTGGCACGAAAGTGCAGCAGGGCGACCGCTCAGTCCGTAACCTTGATCGCGACCGTCGTCACGAATTCGTTCGCACTGACACCGTCTGAGGGGCCTCTTTCGTAGATTTCGAGCCTTGCCGCGAAGCGGTCGCCTTCCGGCGACCCCCTAGCATCCCAGCGCAGGCCCTTATGCGCCGCCCAGCCGGCCAGGACGGCGTTGACTTCAAAGAGCGCGTCGTAGGGGCCGGTCCAGGCCAGCTCGGCGTAGCGCCCGGCTGGCAGCACGTCGGCTACGAGATGGTCCGGTGCGGCGACGCGCTCGGCCACAGGCACGGCGAACTCGATTTCGCACAGGCCCGACATGTCGATCACATCGTATTTGAAGAAGACCGGACCTGCAGGCGTCACACCCGCATCTTTCAGCCCTCCGAACAGGACGCCCATGGCTTTATCCACGACCGGCTTCATGTCGCGGAGGGCGAGGCGCTCGCGCACCGCAACATAAGGCTGCGGATTGCGCTCGATGATCCGTGGCAGGCTCAGCATGACATCTCCTTGTCTCGTTGCATCAACCCGAGGACGTTTGCGGAGACGCCACGCCGACATTCCGAGGAATATTGGTTTTCCTTGACTGACAGACGCCGACGCAGCATCACCGAGCGATGCGCGCCAACTACACGATGCAACGCCTTTTCGTGCCCGACGATCTTGCGGCGGGGTCATCGGTGCCGCTTGGGCCGGAGCAGAGCCACTATCTGGCGAATGTGCTGCGCATGGCGCAAGGCGCCCGCCTGCTTACCTTCAACGGCCGCGACGGCGAGTGGCTGGCCGAGTTGGCGGCGCGGACCAAGAAGTCCATGACATTGACGATCGTGGAGCAGACGCGGCCACAGCACCCCCTGCCCGACCTCATCTACTGTTTCGCGCCGCTGAAGGTCGGACGCCTGGACTATCTGGTGCAAAAGGCCGTGGAGATGGGCGCGGGCGTGCTACAGCCGGTCATCACGCAGCACACGCAGCTTTCGAGGATCGGCACCGACCGCCTGCGCGCCAACGTGATCGAGGCGGCCGAGCAATGCGGCATTCTGGCGGTTCCCGAAGTGCGCGAGGCGCAGAAATTCTCGTCCCTTCTTGCCGACTGGGAACAGCACAGACGCCTTATCTTCTGCGACGAAAGCGCCGAGACCAACAATCCGCTGCCCGCCCTTAAGCTGGTGCAAGAGAAGAAACTCGCATTGCTCGTCGGGCCTGAAGGCGGGTTCTCCGAGGGCGAGCGCAAACAGCTGCGGGACCTGCCGTTCGTGACGGCTATCCCACTGGGGCCGCGCATATTGCGGGCCGATACGGCCGCTGTCGCGGCCATGGCGGTGATCCAGGCGACGATCGGCGACTGGTAGGGCACAATTCGTGTGAGCCGTGGATCAGCAGAATTCGCTTGATCCGCTCCCGCCATTTCGGCCATCAAGCGCGACGGCCATTTCGGGGCCGTTGTTTGCGCATTCCTCGCCGGGTTTCCGTAAGGGTATGCGTCAGGGGAACTGCATGGCGCGCGACACGACTGATTTCCGGCCGATCGAAAGCATCGACGAACTCGTGGCGTATCTCGCCGCCGGCAACAAGCCGCGCGACAAGTGGCGGATCGGCACAGAGCACGAGAAATTTCCCTTCTATGTGGACGGCAACGCACCCGTTCCCTATGGCGGGCAACGGGGCATCCGCGCCATTCTCGAAGGCATGCAGCACAGGCTCGGCTGGGATCCCATCATGGATGCCGGGCGCATCATTGGACTGGTCGAGCCAACCGGACAGGGTGCGATCTCGCTGGAGCCGGGTGGCCAGTTCGAGCTGTCCGGCGCGCCGCTGGAAACGATCCACCAGACCTGCCGCGAGGGCAACGCGCATCTTGCGCAGCTGCGCGAAATCGCCGAGCCGCTGGGAATACGCTTCCTCGGACTCGGCGGCAGCCCGAAATGGTCGCTCGCCGATACGCCGGTGATGCCGAAATCGCGCTACGAGATCATGACGCGCTACATGCCGAAGGTCGGCACCAAGGGCCTCGACATGATGTATCGCACCTGCACCATCCAGGTGAACCTCGATTTCGAGAGCGAAGCCGACATGCGGCGCAAGATGCAGGTGTCGCTCAAGCTTCAGCCTCTGGCCACCGCGCTCTTCGCCAACTCGCCCTTTACCGAGGGCCGCCCCAACGGTCTGCTTTCGTGGCGCGGCGACATCTGGCGCGACACGGACAACCAGCGCTCCGGCCTGCTCGAATTCTGCTTCTCTCCGGATTTCGGCTTCTTCGACTACGTCGACTGGGCGCTCGACGTGCCGATGTATTTCGTCATCCGCGATGGCGAATATATCGACATGACGCGCTACACGTTCCGCCAGTTCATGGCGGGCGACGCGCGAGCCGAAGTACCCGACGGCATGGCGACGATCGGCGACTGGGCGAACCACCTCTCGACGCTTTTCCCGGACGTGCGTCTGAAGCGGTTCCTCGAAATGCGCGGCGCAGACGGCGGGCCGTGGCGGCGCATCTGCGCACTGCCAGCCTTCTGGGTGGGCCTGCTTTATGACGCCGCAGCGCTCGATGCGGCGGAAGCCATGACCCGCGACTGGTCGTTCGACGAGATCAACACTTTGCGCAACGAGGTGCCCGCAAAGGGAATCCGTGCAGAGTTCCGCGGCAGGCCGCTGATCGACGTGGCGCGCGAAACCCTTGCGCTCTCGCGACAGGGATTGACCAATCGCGGCCGGAAGAACCGCGACGGCTACGACGAGACCTCGTTCCTGAGCACGCTGGACGAAGTGGTGTCGCGCGGCACGACCAGCGCGGAGGAGATGCTTAACGCCTTCCACACGCGCTGGGGCAGCGCGATCGAGCCGGTCTTCCTCGAATACGCCTACTGACGCCACGGCGACGGATTTGACCCGTCCTCAAATCGACACTTCAATCCGGCACTGAAACGCCCTAGGTTTCGACGGAGGGCGTCTTTACCGAGGAGGAAGCGGATGAACCTGTTCGAGATGCTGGCCAACGCACAGAACGGCCAGGGCATGGACGCGTTGGCCCGACAATTCGGCCTGTCCCAGCAGCAGACCCAGGCCGCCGTCGAGGCGCTTCTTCCCGCCTTCAGCCAGGGGCTCAAGCGCAACGCCTCGGATCCCTATGGCGTCGGCGCATTCCTGAACGCGATCGCGAACGGAAACCACGCGCAGTATTTCCAGGATGTGCAGAACGCATTCTCGCCGCAGGGTATGGCCGACGGAAACGGCATCCTCGGGCATCTCTTCGGCTCCAAGGATCTTTCACGGGCGGTTGCGGCGCAGGCCGCGCAGGCAACCGGCATCGGCCAGAACGTGCTGCAGCAGATGCTGCCGGCCATCGCGGCCATGATCATGGGCGGTCTTTTCAAGCAATCAACGGGACAGATCAATCCGGGCCAGTTCGGCCAGACCCGGCAGGCGGCAGGCTTCGGAGGATCGGGCAATCCGCTGCAGGAGATCATCGAACAGATGATGCGGCAGGGCGGGATTCCCGGCCAGCAGCAGCCAAGGCAGGCTCCGCAGCAGCCGCAGGCCCAGCAGCCTCAGGGACAGCCGGTAGATCCGTTCGACAATCCGTTCGGCAAGGTCCTGAAGGATATGTTCGGCGGCGCGATCCCCGGCATGCCAGGCGGCCAGCAGACGCAGGAACGACCGCAGCAACGAAGACGCCAGCCCGACCCGGAAACGCAAAACCCTGCTCAGAATCCGTGGGGCGACAATCCGCTCGGCAAGATTTTCGAGGAAATGCTGGGCGGCGGCCAACAGGCAGACCGCCGCGCGCGGGAAGCGGAGCCGGAAGAGCAACCACGCCAGCGGTCCGGCCAACAGACGGGCCAGCAGTCGGGCCAGGGCGGGCGCCAGAAGAACCCCTATGACGACCTGTTCGGCGAGATGTTCGAGACCGGGCGCAAGCAGCGCGACGAATACGAGAAGAACATCGGTTCGATCTTCGACCAGTTCACCCGGGGGATGGACCGCTACCGCTAGGCAGTCCGGACCGGTCAAGAACCGATCACGCGCCACTCATGCGTCGAGATCGGCAAGCGCCTTGTCGATGCCGGTCACTTCCATCGCAACCTGCATGACCTGACCGTTGATGAGCGTCAGGCCGACGGTGACCTTGGTCGCCTGCTTCAGGTCACGCGCCAGCTTCGGCGTCACTTCCATCGAGGCGCGGCAACCCTGTTTCGTTGAGCAGGAAACGAATTCCGCGTTCGACGGCTTGCCCCCTTCGCCGATAACGACCGAGACACCCGGCTTGATGAGCACGTCGCCGGGGGTGACGAATTCAGCAAGCAGCTTCCCTTTGGCGTCGCGCCCGAGCAGCCAGATCAGCACCGTTGCGTTGTTGTTCTGCTTGCTGACCGCGCGAAACTCCGCGCTGCAGGTTTTCTGAGGCATCTCGCCAGCTTCGCGGCAGGATACCGTCCAGCCGCCATGCGTTGTGGTGGTCGTGGTCACCGTCGCGCCTTCGGATGGCGTCGCCTGGGCAAGAACGACAGATGCACGGGCAGCGCCACCCAAGTCATTGCCCGGCGCGCCAAACGGCGAAGCAACAACCGGATTCCAAGCAAACGCTAATGCAACCAGAAAGGTAAATGCCTGGCCTGTTCCGGCCACCAATGCCAAAAATCGAATCACGACCATGCCTCCCCTCGTTTCTCTCCCTCAGCGGCTCTTCCGTAGGAGCAATTTCGAGATGGATCAACAATCGGGCAATAAGCCAAATAGACGGGCAGATATATGTATCAATAATGCAACACACCACATGAATCGGAATCGCGAGTCCTAATTGACTGTGAACAAGCTCATGAAAATGTTTGCTTTATTTGAATATTTACCAGTCCTCCGCTGACGCCGAACGACCCCTGCCGTCCCTCTTGCGTTTCCTTCACCATCCCTAATACAACTATAGCGGGTCTTGTTTTGTGGAGTTGGGTAATGGGTGGAGTGCGTGGGGCGCAGCCGCGTGTGGGTGCACGCGGTTGGAAAACGGGCGCCTGTCGGGAGTAATCGGCCGTCACAAGTCGCCGCTGCTGGCGTGTACGGCGGTTTCGGTTTTCGCCATTGCCGGGCTGATGTCACCGGAGGCCAGCGCAAGCTGCCAGCTGACTACCGGGCCAAGCGGACCAGCCAACAACATCTACACCTGCACCGGTTCGTCGAACTCGCCCTCGCCATTCACGGCGCAGGGCGACGGGTTCGCGGTGGGTGTCGGTTCGTATATTTCGCCCCCGACACCGCCAGTCGAGTCCACCGCGACGATCACCGGAAACGGAACCGGTCTGACCGTGGATGCCAAAACCTTCGATGGCGACATCACCATTACGCCAAATTCGAAGATCGACCTTGCTAACAATAACGGTTTTGATCTTCGACACGGCCTGATCGTCAAAGCCGGAAACAACCCGGTCGGCGGCGTAAACATAAACGTTGATGGTTTGGTCCGATCCAACGATACCTACAATTTAGGTCTTGCTAGGTCGGGGGCAGACTCACTTCAGCTTGATGGAAAAGCTCAATCGATTTTCACGGTCAATGTAAGCAGCGGCGGCAAGATCGGCGGCGGTTCGGGAAGCAACGGCATCAATGTCCTCGACGCCGGTACAGTGACGATTAACAATGCTGGCGCCATAGAAGCGGGATCTGCGCTCACTCAGATTGCTGTTATTCTGCCTACCCCCACTCAAACAGGAAACGCGATAAAGGTTGGAGATCTTCTTGCAGGTGCCATTGCCGGAAAGGCCGAGATCAACAACACTGGTACGATCACCGGCAACGGTGGTGAACTCTCGCCGGTCATCTTCATACGAGCGACGGGCGGCGCAAAGATCAACAACAACGAAGGCGGCCGGATAGGCGATGACGGCACGGGCTATGACGAGTACGTGCTGGCTTCAGCGGGCAGCGGGGGTAACACCGAGATCAACAACTACGGCACGATCAACGGAGCGCTGAACTACGCGCTGGCGACCGGGGATGTCGTATTCAACAACTACAGCAACAACAGCTGGAACACGTCCGGGTTCACGTTCTTCGGTCTCGGCAACGACACCGAAAACAATGAAGGCGGCACCCCACCACCAGTGGCGCTTTCGCGACCATCAGCTTCCTGACCGGAAACGACAAGGTCATAAACCAGGCGAATCTGCTTGGTGGCATCGGCACGATGAACCTCAACGCCGACGTAACGACCTTCCTGATGGGCATCGGCGACGACAGCGTCGAAAACAGGAACGGCTCGATCATCAACGCAAACAACAACGTCATCTGGACGTTCGACGACCTCGGTCCCCAGGGTAAGGACACCTTTTCCAACGTGAACGGCTCGCAATATGTCGGCACCGGCACGAGCACGTTCTACTTCGGCGGCAACGATGACGAGTTCCTGAACGACCACTCAAGCTTCACGCAAAGCGGAACCGCTCTCACACTGTCGTTCGAGGACGGGGATGACGAGATGACCAACGACGACTGGTCGTTCTTCAGTTCCACGGCCCTTCTCAACACATTCCTGTTCGGAGAAGGTGCCGACAACTTCCTAAACGACAACGGGAGCACATTCCTCCTGCAACCCGATGCGGTGGCCGGCCTCAACACGTTCGACTTCGGGGACGATTTCGACACCTTCGTAAACGACAACGGTTCCGAATTCCACGCGGACGGCGTCAACACCTTCCTCAACCTGGAAAACATGAGGAACGACAACGGCTCCAGCCTCAAGCTGCACGGCGTGAATACCATCACCGGACTGACCGGCGCGGATGCGCTGGTGAACGCCGCCGGCGCATATTTCGAGGTGGAAGGCGTCAACACGTTCACGTTCAGCGACGACGACGACCATTTCCTGAATGACGGCGAGGCGACTTTCCATGCCCAGGGCGCGACGACGTTCTGGTTCGGAAACGGCACCGACGACGCCGTAACCAACACAGGAGGCGCGACGATCGCGACCGGCGGCGACCTGCTGGCGCCCAGCCTGATGTGGTTCAATGGCCTGGAGCGCTTCAACGGCGACGGCGGCAACACAAGCATGCAGGATGGCGAGGTCTGGGATGCCATCGTGATGTACGGAACGGACTATCGCGTCGACGGTTCGGCGGACCACTACATCGACGCCAACCTGACAGGCCCGTTCTCATGGGGCGCCGACATCATGAGCGTCGGCCGCGTTTCCGGTGACGGGACGACCTACG
This sequence comes from Rhizobiaceae bacterium, assembly GCA_019635775.1. GTDB lineage: Bacteria > Pseudomonadota > Alphaproteobacteria > Rhizobiales > Rhizobiaceae > Mesorhizobium_K. The sequence continues at coordinate 38,658 of JAHBYU010000022.1, forward strand.
TCCATGTCAACGACGTGAGCGCCGGCCCGGGTGAATACAACCCCTTTGGCGTCGCGATCGTGAATGTCGAGAACGGCAATGCGGACATCAACGACTTCCGCATGGCGGGTGGTCCGATCCAGAAAGGCCTGTTCAGCTACGACATCTATCTGAACGACGGAAACTCTGACGGACATCCGAAGTGCGGTTTCAGCGGCGACGATTGCTTCGTCATCGCCAGCGACCAGGGGCAGCGCTCTTTCGAACTGCCGGTTCTCGCCTATGGCGCGCAGCAGCTGTGGCACACCTCGACCGGCGCCTGGTCTGACCGCACGGCGGACCTGCGCTCGGCCTTCGGCGGTTCGGGATTCGGTGGCGGCGGCGCGGACGCGGTGGTGGAAACGCTGGAGCCTGCCGTCTCGGTCGCAAACATTACCCCCGGCATCTGGGGCCGCGTTTTCGGTTCGACGCAGAGCCGCGACTTCTCCAACACGATCGCACCGCCATCCGGACTGGTGGGCTTCGCGACGACCTTCGACAGCAATTTCGACCAGGACATCTACGGTGTCATGGCCGGCGTCGACTTCGGCAGGGAAAGCGTCACGGATCGCGGCGGCCAGGCGTGGATCTTCGGCCTGTTCGGCGGGTACACCGGCTCCAACGTGACATTCGACAATTCCGACACCGATGTTGACTACGAGGCCGGATCGGTCGGCGGATATGTCACCTACCTGAATGGCGGACTGTTCGTCGATGCCACCATCAAGGCCGATTTCGGCACGATGGACTACAGTTCTGGTGGCGACTACGGCAGCGCCGACTTCACCTCGGTCGGTGGCGTGGTCGATACCGGTTACAGGTTCACCACCACGTCAGGCTTCTATGTCGAGCCGAAGGCGACACTCGCCTATGTCCAGACCGAATTCGACAACATCGAAATCTTCGGGACGGATGTCGCCTTCAACGATGGCGACAGCCTGCGCGGCCGTCTCGGCGCGCGCCTCGGCAAGCCCATCGACCGGAACGGCATGACCATCGACCCCTATGTCGAGGCAAGCATCTGGAACGAGTTCGACGGCGACTATTCCGCTGCCTTCTTCAGCAATGGCACCGGCTTCGTGCCGGGCTTCGACGCAGAAGGCGTTTATGGCGAGGTGGCGGGGGGCGCCAGCTTCATCAACACCGGCAACGGTTGGAGCGGTTTCGCCAGGGGTGCTGTGCAGTTCGGCGAAGACTCCGCACTCGGGCTGACCGGCAATCTCGGAGTGCGCAAGGCCTGGTAACGAATAGCCGACCGCATTCCAGCCACGAAGCCGCGACGCCCCGGGGGCGCGTCGCGGCTTCGCTGCATTTGCGCCCTCCGGGCAGCGTCAGGTCATGGCAGGCTGGACAAGAAGCCCTGCAAACGCGACGCCCATGCATCGCCAACAATGACGAAATGTCCTTCCGAGCCGATCGGCGGCAGCAGCACATAGTCCACCCTGCCCCCGGCACTCCTGAAAGCTTCGGCCATGGCAGCAGAGAGTTGCGGCGGAAAATAGCTGTCGTTTTCGGCGTATATCCAGAGCGTCGGAACACGCGACGTTCTGCCGAAATCGGACGCCGCCGCGACCAGGCGCTCCGGCGCGCAGTTGTTGAGGGGCCTGTTCAGATGATGCCCTCCACGCCCGCCTGAGAAATTGACGACCGCGCGCAGGCCGGCCGGCGCACGAGCCGCATAGGCGAGGCTGCCCAGGGCCCCGGCCGAGTGACCTGCCACAACCGTGCCTGTTGGCTCGACAAAGTCCTGCTTTCTCATGAAGTCGACCGCTGCGGCAATGCTGTCGGCCGCCCCATTTGCGGAGCCGACATAGTCGGCGTTCTCGCAGCCGCCCTGGTTCTCCAGATAGCGCCCACCACCGCCGTGACCGGGCCTTTCAGGCAAAACGACCACATAGCCGCGCTTGAGGAACCAGTCTGTCAGGCTTTGGAATTCGGCCTGTTGCGCGCGCTTGCGACGGGACGGGTCCTGCTCCGAACCATGATTGATCACGGCAAGGGGGAACGGCCCCTCGCCCGGCGGGCGAACAATGCGCGCGCGCATCAGATATCCCTTGTCGGGAGATGGCAGCAGCCATTGTTCGAAGCGGTCCTGGGTCGTGGCCGCCTTCACCATCCCGGGCGCTGGACCTCCGGCATCCGGCAGGTCACCCGGAACACAGGCCGCGAGCAGCAGGCATAGCCCGAGCGACAATCCCCCGACACCCGCGCGCCCGGTCAAGTGCGAAGTCCTGTTTCTGATGGATTTGAAGCGGTGCCCACGGCCGTCATCTTCAACGCAGCGGGCTCACACCGCAAGTGTTCGGTGTGATTGCCCTCCGCAGTCGACCTCTGTTCGGCGGCACCCCCTCGGCAAGATATTCGAGGAAATGGTGGACGGCGCACGACAGGCAAACCGCCACGCGCCCGAAGTAGAGCCTTAAGAGCCGCAGAGACCTCGCCAGGGTTCCATGGTGCGGCGCAGCCTCCATGCCCGATAATGCTTGCCGGTCGTCAAATGACCGAGTGGCAGCGCGTCTGCAGCTTGCCCTCCCGCGTGGCCGTGCCGGATTTTCTCCGCGGCGGCTCCGCATTCCCCGTAGGGCACACCGATTGCGAGCCGTGCTACGGAAGGCGTGCATCAGGGCATGGCGACAAATAAGAACTTTACTAAACTGACTGGTCAGTATAGTTTTGCAAGGAGATATGAACATGGTCCGAGACACCAAAGGAAAGATCATCGCCTCGGCGGCCAATGTGGCCGTGACGCGCGGCGTGCAGAACATGACGATGGATGCGGTGGCCGAGGAGGCCGGCATCAGCAAGGGCGCCGTGTTCTACCATTTCGACAGCAAGCACGACTTGCTGCTCAGCATGGTCCAGGCCCTGACCGACGTCACCGACTCCACGATCGCCGATGTCCAGTCCAAGGACACGGAACCGGGAAGCTGGCTGCGTGGCTTCCTCAAGGCGTCGCTGACCAACACCACGGAAGATCTCGGCCCGGTGGGACGCCTGTCGGTAGCGTTCCTGACAGCGGCCGCCAACGATACCAGCCTGCTCGAGCCCATGAACAGACGCCAGCCCGCGTGGCGGGAAGCCATCAATCAGAGCGGCCTCGATCCCGTTCAGGCGCAGATCATCCGTCTCGCCGCGGATGGCCTTTGGATCAACGACGTGATGGGCGTTCCGGTCCTGGACGCGGCCGAACGCACCGCCGTCATCGAACGCCTTCAGGCGATGACACGCGAAAAAGCAAAACCAGACCAGAAAGGTAATCAAGCATGACGCGAAGCATGGGCGCATTCACTCCGCTCGTAAGAGACGCAGGTGAAGTGTTGCCGGCACACCGGTCGACCTATCCGTCCATTCCCACTTTCTATCGCGGGATCGAGACGCAGTTCGTGGAGATCAACGTCGATCCGGAGGTCGCTCGCGCCCATCTACCGGAACCGCTGGAAGTCGACCCAGAGGGCGGCGCCGTGGTGTGCTCCCTGAAGATCGGCCTGTCTTCCTATGGCCCGTTCAACGAGGCTGGTATCTATCTGCGTTGCTTCCTTGATGGCCAGCCCGGCGTCTACAATTCGCATCTGTACCTCGACAACGTGACCGCCATCTGCGCCGGCCGCGAGCGCTGGGGCGTGGCCAAGGAATTCGCGACGATCACCTTCCATGATCATGAGAACGTTCGGGTCTGCGAAGTTGTCAAGGAAGGTGCGCTGCTGATGCGCATCTCGACCACATGGGACGCCATCGCCGACGAGGCGAGCCTGCCCGCGCTGGCGCCGAACTACAATCTGAAGCTCATCCCGAAGGCAGACGGACCGGGGGCCGCTATCAAGCAACTCGTGCGCTATGAGAGCGAGGCCGTCGGCCAATCGGTCCAGTACTCGGGCCGGGGCATGGCAGAGTTCCGCAGCACCGCCAAGACCGACCTCGCGCCCTTTACGCCGCTAAGGGTCGGTCGGGGCTTCTACCATATCGGTGACTTGAAGGAACTGCACGGCACCGTGATCATTGACTACCTCGCCTGACCTCAGAACAACGGGAGAATGAAGATGAAGCGCTTCCTGAGTGGCGCGGCATGCATTGTATTGCTTGCCGCGCAACCGGCCCTCGCGGCCGATCCGGCATCATGCGCAAAGCCAGTGCTTGCCGATGGCGGATGGACCGACAATATCGTCCAGAACGGTTTCTCGAGCATCGTACTAAAGGGGTTGGGCTACCAGCCCGAAGAGACCAGCCTGTCGCTGGGCGTGCTGCTGGAAGGCATGAAGATGGGAAGCGTGGACGTGTTCCTCGCGAACTGGACGCCTAACTCCGACTCCACGCTCAATCCCTATATCGAAGCCGGCGCAATCAGGAATGTCGGCACGAACCTCACCGGGGCGAAATATGCCCTTGCAGTGCCCACCTACAGCTATGAGGCGGGTCTTAAGGACTTCGCTGACATCGCCAAATTCCGAGACCAGCTCGACGGCAAGCTACATGCGCTTGAGGCTGGCAACGACAGCAACAACGTCCTCATCAAGATGCAGGAAGACAAGGCCTTCGGTTTCGAGGGGTTCGAGATCGTCGAGTCCAGCGAACAAGGCATGCTCGCCGCAGTCGAAAAGGCGGTGCAGAAGAAGGAGGCTATCGTTTTCGTAGGTTGGTCACCCCATCCGATGAACGCGCGTTTCGAGATGAGCTACCTGAGCGGCGGCGACGATTACTTTGGCCCGAACTACGGCAGCGCGGAAGTGTGGACCGGGTTGCGCCCCGCCTATGCCGACCAGTGTCCGAACGCCCTGAAATTTTTCCAGAACCTGCGCTTCACGCCGGAGATGCTGAGCGCCAACATGCAGAAGGTGCTGGAGGATGGCAAGACAGGCCAGCAGGTAGCGCTGGAAAGCCTTAAAGCCGACGACAGCGTACTGGAACAGTGGCTTGAAGGCGTAACCGCTATCGATGGAAGCGACGCCGTAGCGGCGGTTAAGGCCTATATCGAGGCGAACTGAAGGCCACGGACGAGATGAAAAGAGGCCCGGCCTCCGTGAGGAGAGCCGGGCAAGGTTGCAGGCAGGCCGGCGGGGTTGTCAGCCTGCTTTGGCGGAGCGGAAACGCGTGCTTTGGAGGCTGCCTCAGCAGGACTGCCGCGCGGCCGCCTCGATCTCGCGGCGTCTGATTTCGGCCAATGGCCCCAGATGCACGGTCGGATCTCGGCCAAAGGGCAGGTCGACCACGACATGTAGATCGGAACGCGTAAGGCCGATGTCGGCAAGCTCGGCATCAGACATCTCACCGAGACGATAGAAGTCACGGCGGTTTTTCCATGCACGCAGGAAATTGCGGACGGCATATACGATACGCGCGACCGGACGCGCGTGCTGATGCATCGTCTCTGTTGCGTGGACCGTGCTCATCTCGATTTCTCCTTCTGCGCAAACGAAATCGTCCGGGCCCACTCCCTGTGGGCCGCGCGTATCGACATCTCGCGTGCTGACGTAAGGACCGTATTTGCGTCCAATTGATTTATCCAACGAATGTTTTTAATATTTATCATCAAACTTCATGATGGATTTTCACCATGGCCGCGCCGCTCGATCTGGACCAGTTGCAAACCTTCGTCACCATATCGGACACCGGCAGCTTCACACGGGCAGCAGATGAGGTTCACCGGACACAATCGGCGGTGTCGATGCAGATGCGCCGCCTTGAGGAACGGATCGGCAAGCAGCTTTTCGAGAAGGACGGCCGCTCCAACAGGCTGACCGAAGATGGCGAGAAGTTGCTCTCCTATGCGCGCCGCCTCATACATCTCAACCGCGAGACCCTGGCGGCGTTCGATGACCGGGCGCTGGAAGGCACTGTCCGGATCGGCATACCGGACGACTATGCAGACCGTTTCCTGCCGGAGATCATGGCTCGCTTCGCACGGTCCAATCCGCGCGTCGAACTGACCGTGGTGTGCGAGCCGACGCCCGGACTGGTCGAGCATTTGAAGCGTGGTAATCTCGACCTTGCCATCGTCACCCACAACGAAGCCAGCGCCTCGTCCGAAGTGGTGCGACGCGAACCACTGCTGTGGGTCTCCTCAGCGAACCATGCGACGCATGAGGAAAAGATCCTGCCGATGGCTTTCGGCCGGCCGACCTGCGTCTGGCGCCGCGCAGCCTGCGACGTGCTGGAACGGATGGACCGGGACTATCGCGTGCTGTTCTCCAGCTTCTCCGCAACCGTGATAACGGCGGCGGTCCTATCAGGACTGGCAATCTCGGTGCTGCCCGAATGCGCCTTGCGCCCCGGCATGCGGGTTCTGGGCGAGGCCGACGGTTTCGGACTGCTGCCTGATTGCCGGATCGGCATCATGCGCGGCCACAGTGCTCGGGCCGACATCATGGAAGCGATCGCAAGACACATCTCGGAGAGCCTGGACAATATCTCGGTGCCGTTTGTCGAGGAGCCCGGCGGCTTCGACTTCGCGACACTTACATCTGCCGTGCGGGGACGAAAGGCAAAGCCTGGCCCAGCGCTGCCGGGCTGGTAGGGCCTCCGTGGCCGAACCTCATGGCCTGATGTTCAGCCTGCGTCCCGCCGAGCGGGTGCACCGGGGCCCGCACGCCACCTGATGTCTGACGGCGAGCGGTGCGGGTCATGAAACCTCGCCGAGATTTCGTGCTCCTCGAGCGCTGCCGACAGCACGAAGCCCTGCAACTCGTCGCAGCCCATGCTGACCAGCAGATCGCGCTGTTCGGGCGTCTCGACGCCTTCCGCCGTGACCCTCACCTTCAGGGCGGCGGCCAGCTCGATGATCGCCTTGACGATCGCGGTTCCCTCCCCGCCTCCCAGCATGCGCACAAAAGACTGGTCTATCTTCAGCTTGTCGATGATGTGACGCTTCAGATAGTTGATCGACGAGTATCCCGTCCCGAAATCATCGAGCACGATCCGGAAACCCTCGGCGCGCAACATTGCCAGCGTTTCTCGCGTCGCGTGACTGTTTTCCAGTAGCGCGCTTTCCACGATCTCCATCTGTATTCGTTTGGGATCTACGCCGGCCTGACGGAAGCGATCCGTCACGCGTTCGGCATAGTCGGTGTTGCGCAGTTGCAGCGGAGACACGTTGAAGGCGATCCACGGGAGATCGGACCGCGCCGCGAAGCGCGCGACGGCTTCAGTGACCCAATCGCCAAGCAGGCCGGTCATTCCGCGCTCGTCCGCGATGGCGACGAAGTGTGCCGGCGACAGCTCGCCGTGGACGGGATGCGCCCAGCGTATGAGCGCCTCTGCGCCGAGGATCGTCCGGCAATCGGACGCGTAGATCGGCTGATAGACGAGTTTCATGCCCTTTCCGCTGGACAAGGCTTCGCGCAGATCGGTCTCGATCATGCGCTTGCGGGCCAGTAGATCGTCCATGCCGCCTGCGAAGACCTCGTGGCAGCCGCCGCCTTGCCTCTTTGCTTCGTAGAGCGCGATATCCGCCTTTCGCAGGAGGTCCGACGGTTCCGTCTGCGGCGTGTCCGAAACGGCGACCCCGAAGCTGGCCTCGACGAATATCTGGTTGCCCAGCAGGTCGAACGGCCGCGCGATCTCTTCGAGCAGGCGGCGGCACAAATCCTCCACGGAAGGGACATCCCTGACAT
>JAHBYU010000023.1 GCA_019635775.1 Rhizobiaceae bacterium
CGTTGGCATTTCCGTCACAAAGCAAATGGCGCGATAGCAACCCTCTTAAGAGGTGGGCGCACAAGTCTCTTGAATCTGCTCTCCGTCGCGGCCTGACACAGCGACAGCCCTGCGAGGTGTGCGGTGCGAGCGAAGTTGACGGTCACCACGACGACTATTCGCGTCCGATGGCCGTACGCTGGCTCTGCCGGAAACATCACAAGGCAGAACACGCACGCCTCAAGTGCGAGGTGTCGGGATGACGGTACATTTGCCTCTGCCGACTTCCGAACACCTCGCCACGGCGAAAGCCGTCTCTTGCCTCCGTGTGGCCGCTGGCGCTCTCGTGCAGAGCGTCTATTGGCTCGATGACGCCGGGCTGGAATGCCCATCCCTGGACCATTTGTCGTCCGACGCCACCACGCTTGTTGCACTGTGGAGTGGCAGACGGGTCGCAGGGTTTGAATCGGTCCCGGCCTATATCGCGGATGCTGCGACGGCATGGCGTCGTCAGAATGGGAGATCTTATTGACCAGCCCAACTGACGAACTGATTGCCGCTGACCTAATGCATGACGCGTATCGCAGTTGCATTAATCTGGGCCCAGACGGTCGCGACCTAGACGCCGGCTCATCGCTCAGTATGACGGCTGCCCAGCTTCAGACAATGCAGTTCGATGAACTGCAATATGTGATCCCCGGATATGTGGCGGAAGGCGCAACACTGCTTGCGGGGAAACCGAAGCTCGGAAAGTCCTGGCTGGTTCTCGACTGGTGCATTTCCGTCGCTATCGGCGGCTATGCCATGGGTTCCCAAAAGTGCAAACAGGGCGACGTTCTCTATGCCGCCCTGGAGGACAATACGCGCCGGCTACAGCGCCGAATGAAGCAGGTTATCCCCGCTGGTGACTCGTGGCCCGAGCGGCTGACGTTCACCACCACAATGAAGCGGCCAGATGATGGCGGTATCGCCGCAATCAGGGATTGGGCGCGCTCCTGTTCCAATCCTCGGCTGGTGGTAATTGATACGCTCGCCAAGGTCCGGCCGCCGGCAAAAAACAAGGATAACCCATACGAGGCAGACTATCGCGCCGTATCGCCGTTCCTTGCCCTCGCTGCTGAACTTCACCTTGCCATTGTCATCGTCCACCACACCCGCAAGCAGGACGCGGACGACCCCTTAGACATGGTTTCCGGCACGACCGGCCTAACTGGCGGCGTGGATGCCGTCATGGTCCTCACCCGAGACGGACAGGGTACAATCCTGACCGGCAGGGGACGCGACATCGAGGATATCGAAAGCGCCGTGAAGCTCGATACCAGCGGACGTTGGAACCTTCTGGGTGACGCTGATGAGGTCCGCCGCAGCAGGGAAAGAAAGCTCATCCTCGAAGCCATGAAGGAGCTTGGAGAAGCCGGCCCCAAGGACGTGGCAGAGGCCACCGAGATGAAGACCGACAACGTCAAGTACCTCATGCGGAAGATGGTCCAGCAGAACGAATTGGAGAAGCTAGAGCATGGACGATACCGCCTGCCTCAGTAGCCCCGAGACGCCACTTAAAGCGGGTGTCCTTCCTTCCCTTCCTTCCCTCACTTCCCTCACTTTGTCCTGTCGAAAGGAAGCGAAGGAAGGGAAGGGAGGGGGGGGTAAATGTCCTCCCTTCCTTTGGAGCCAAAACCGGCAAGTTTGCCGCTTTCTCGGAAAGGTGCCCCCTTCCTTTGCCCCTTCCTTTCGGAAGGCAAGTCGATGAGCGCACCCTTGGACTATCAAAAGGCAAAGAGGGGCCGAAAGCCCCGACTCTCGATAGCAGATGAACGCGAATGGCTGGACCGGGATGCCGCTGCCAGATGGCTCGCACGAAAGGCGAAGTTCAGAGCCATGGCTGCAAAACGCAGGAGGGCGCGGCAGTGATCTACATCGCCTTCCTTTCCTCAATTGCCCTCGTCGTCCTCGCCATTGCAGGATCGCTGCCATGACAGAAGCACCAAGGGAATCGGGAGATGGACAAACCTCTGGGAAAAGTTATTCTCAGCTTATGGGGGAGAGTAACGCTTATCTTACGATCACGTTGGACTTGGACGATCCGGTAGAGATTGGCGACTTTGCTTCTCTCTTTGCTGGGATCGGTGGTCAGTTTGATGATTACATTCGCGAGAACCATCCCGACCTAAAAGGTCGTGCACAAATGTATGTGAGGGAGGTTCGGCGCGGCTCAATTGTCGCCGACCTATTCCCCAACATTCCTGACCTAATCGAATATATGGACGATGCGTTGATCGTGCTGGCCTTCGGCGCTCTCTTCAGCAAACGAATCCGCGCGCTTATTGGCGGCCATCACTTACCGGATGCCAAGAAAAGCGACCTTCACGAAATAGGAAAGACCATTAGAGCCGTCGCGCACGATAGCGGTGGACAGATGCGTATCGAGTCCCTGAAGTTCCAACAGGGCGTCTGGGTCAACAACCTAGAAATCGAGATCGACACTCAGGAAGCCAGGGCTGCTGAAAAGACGATCGAGGACCAGAAAAGGGCGCTGGATGTTGTCGCCTCGGTTGATTACGAGCGCGTTCTTATGACCTTCGAGCGCTCGCGCAAGTCGGACTCCACCGTGAACAAAGCAACCGGTGAGTTGGTGGTAATCGCAGAAGTGAGCGACAAGCCAAAAGCCTTGATTTACGCTTCGGATCTAGCTGAGCAAAAAATCAAACACGAAATCCATGAGGCTGACGACAATATCTACAAAAAGGGCTTTGTCGTTGATGCGAACGCTCGCCTGAACAATGGACGTGTGGTCGCATACGCAGTAACGGCCGTGCATCAAGTCATCGACCTGCCGGACGATGACGCCTAGAGACGGATATCACTTCGCGCATGCCTGACTTTTGTCAGGCCATAAAAGGCCCTCGGGGAATTTTGCGACGCCGCAAAAGAGCGGTCCACGTCTTCCGCAAGTAGTTTCGAGACCAGTACGCGCGCACGCGCGAGGCCGTCAGACCTTTTATTTTTTAAGGCACGCGGCTCGCAAAACGCGAACTGTTGGCACGTAGCGAGACGTAGCGACACAGTAGAGAACAGCCTGAAACATATAACATAATCAAGTAGTTAGGCTGGTTCCCCCTCTAGTCTGTTGCAACAGAAACTGCTATGTTCCGATAAGTAAATCGGCGGAGCCAATGATGCGTTTTTCGCAGTCGATGGATGAACAGATTCGTGTGCGCGTCTCGCAAGACGAGAAGGCGGCATTGCGTGCGCTCACTGAAAACTGCGGATGAACAGCATGGCAAGAGCCGCAAAAAGACCCACGACGCCCAAGGCTGAAAACGCTGATGCGGGCAATGTTATCCCTCTGCCCCCTCGCGGTGAGGTGACGGCAGAATATCAGCCTACGGAGGAAGAGGCCGCCGCTGTCGCGCGCTACAAGAAGCGCAAAGGCTCCCGCTCCATGCTCCCGCAGATGAAATGCGAGATGAAGCAAACGGGCGACAATACGTTTGATGCCGTCCTGGGTGTAGATCATCCCGATAAGACCATTGCCTATCAGGTAATCGCGGACGCCCTGAACACAGGGGACATGCCGATAGTTTACGGATGGCTTCGAGAAGCAACTGGCCTTGGCATGAAGCCCAACGCCAAGATGGATATGGAGCAGGCGAACTATGGCATTGCCATCGCTGCGGGCATCAAACCGCGAGATACCGTGGAGATGATGCTGGCCCTGCAAATGGCCGCCGTTCATATCGCAACGATGAAAGCCGCAACCGGGCTGTCGGCCTCTTCGTCTGTCAAAGGCATGGCCATCTACGAAGCAAGCCTCAACAAGCTGGGTCGGACATTCACGACGCAAATGGAAGCCCTGAAGCGCCACCGTAGCAAGGGCAACCAACGGATCGTCGTTGAACGCGTGAACGTCGCCAACGGCGGCCAGGCTATCGTTGGGGAGGTGCAACATGGCGGGAGGGGGGAGGAAAGGTGAAAAAAGAGCCGGTCAACCCCTTGCACCTTGCGAACGCCGCGCCGCGTTGTTCGGCAAAATCCAAACGCTCAGGAAAGGCATGCCGCAGCCCAGCCGTGAGAGGCAAGCGCGTGTGCAGAATGCACGGAGCAAGAGCCGGCGCACCTACTGGTGTTGCCAATGGTCGATACAGGCACGGTCAATTCACATGTGAGGCGGTCAATAGACGGGCGGCTGTATCGGCCTTAATCCGACTTGCCCGGGTAACGGCTGCGGAGTTGTAAGAGCCTTTTTTCTAACAGGCCAAAACGCGAGCAAGGTTTCATTCGGCACCAAACAGCATCTCCAGGAACCCATCATTAGGTACTTGGACCGTTTTCTTTTTCGTGGGGAGCATTTCTAGGGGCGCGTTATCGAGTCCGATACGTCTTGCCGAGGCAATACCGCTATTTGCTGTTGTACGAAAAACAATCGTCATCAGCGTGCAGGTCTGATCCTTCCGCTTGAAATTGAACCCTTGGCACGCAGCGTCGGCTGCACAGGCGATAATGCAATTTGGGTACGAATCTTTCCTCTTAGAATGCTCCTTGCCGATGACCTCCGCGTCGGCCTGAAAAACAAGGTTTGATTTCCGCAAGCGTCCGCGAGCCCCTTCTCTGACAAAGGCTATCGCATCTTGCTCGGCGACGAGGAATTTTGCGTCTCCCTTGAGGAAGCAAGCTCGGTACTTCGTATTGTACGTGGCTGCCAGACAGTTGGGTCTTATCGAACAAGCCTGCTGGCATTGCCCAGCAGAGATTCGCTGCAGCGGCATCTGTGGCAAGTCGTTGCCGATAGCATCGAAACCATCGGCCACAACGAATTGGTTTGGGTCGATGACGACTGCTGGCCAAGTCGCTGGAGGAATGGTTCCGGGAATAGAATCATCCGCGATGACCGGCCGGGCATCGATCTTGCTCGGCTTGAGCCAAACATCGAAGCGGTATTCGTCATCTTGAGCGTTGGGAAGACCTTGGAACGGGCTGAAGTTGTAATTGTACAGAACTGACATCAGTTCCGTCTTCGCGACGTCCGCAACTGCTCTCGAAGCACGCTGTTGAGTGAAATCCATGAGTGAGTGGGAGGCCAGCCTGCAGTTCGGCGTATCCGGGCCAAAGTAAGCGACCTTGCCCACAGCGAGGCGCAAGACGTCAGACTTAATGCTGTCCAGAAGCCTGGTTCTCAGATTTTCTGCGACAGGAGACGATTGGCCACCGCAGGAATTGATGTAAACCCAAACAACAGGACGAGAGTCGCCTGGTATGTCAGCAATGGCGACTTTCCTATCAGCGGTAGAGACCGGGTGAAACTTTGGAACAACCGGCGGCTCGGGGACGGTTGAGCGGTTTGGAGCAATAGGGGCGTCTTGGACCAAAGTCGGTTTTGGTTCCGGCGAATTGGACGTGACCCGATACTCCGCCATCTCGCTTCCGGACAAATACCTCATATCGTTGGCTTCGTATCGAAACGACAGTTCTACTAGCGACGGATCGACCCCCATTTCCCGCATGTAAGCCATGATTTCAGCGGATGTGCGCTGTACGTCCGACACCGCATCTTTTGCAGAAAGCCCATCATCGGCATACCAGGACTGGTGGACGCCTATTGACCCAGGTTCGGCCACTCTAAGCACCCCACCCATGAAGGCGAAAGCGCATGCTGACGCGCATTCAAGCCCCCTGACCTGAATGGTGTTTAAACCAAGGGACCGAATAAGGCGTCCTACCTCAAGCGCCTTGGAAATATTGCCGCCGGGTGAGTTGAAGGTAACCGCAGTTGCACCGTGGTTTGCCACCATTGACTTTAGCCTACCGACGTCGTCCGAATAACCAAAGTCGCCCGAAACCAAAATAAGCCGTAAGCCATCGTTCATGGTCTCAGCAGTGAACTGGAGCTGAGCTATTGCCGCTGTACTGGATATGCATCCAGCGCACAGAACCGACGCATATAGAAACCTGATCGCCACTGGCACCCCCGTGGCGATAGGCTAACCCCTAATTTGATCGATGTTCAAGCCGTATGCGGCCAAGGGCGGCCTTCGATTGAAGCGAAGCCCGCTCAGCGACATTTCGAGTGGCTTAGAACAGCCACCAGATCAATGTAATGAAAACCGCCATACCCAAAGCACCGCCGAGACAACCGAGCTTGGTGCCAAGCGGGTATGGCGAAACGTCATCTGGCTTCGGCGGATTCGTGAAGGCTGCGATCTCCATTGACCAAACTCTTACGACTCAGCCGGCTCAAGGCAAGGCCAGATGCGAGACGACAGCCCGCTTCGCTCTCCAAGGTTTTGTCTTCGGATTTGTCAACGTCTAGCTACACCACATTCGCTTGTATCCAGGTGTCCAAACCACGGCATAGCCTTCGTCGATCAGCGTCTGACCAGCGGTTTTGCCGTTCGATAAGCGGACGCGAACCAAAGGTCGGTCGGAGTTGTCAACTGCGAGCGAGTCCTCAATCTTGATGCCGGGCGATTTTACAAGCTGCTGAAGGCGCTTCTTCGCGTCCTGGCCGAGGCGCTTTTCCTGCTCGCATTTGGCGCGACCTATCTCCGGCGCATCGACGCCCGACACGAAAGGCTCTCCATCGCCAAGCAGCCGCATGTTTTGGCCATCGCACTTGATGGTGTCACCATCGACGACACGAAGATCAGCGCAGGTGATGTACGCAACAGCAATCAAATCGATCAATACAATCCTCCCCCATTGGAACTGGGGCCTACGCCCTCACCGCGCATTTTAAGCACCTCGCAAAACTCTCTTACCATATCTGGCGTGATGTCTGCGGAGTAGCAGAGAGGCGATGCACCGCCCGGCTTGCTCCAGGCACTGCGCTTACCGCAGTTTCTGCCACGCGCATCCTTATTGTATGGACATGGGCAGTTGCCAATGTAGCGCGAAATGCTCTCTTTTATCAGCCTGTCCTTTAACGTTGGAATTGGGATTTGACAGTTGAACGTCTGTGCGAACCCCGATGCCGGCAACAGCGCTAGCGCAAAGCACGCGCCCGTCAGCCCCACTCTCATCGAAGACTCTGATGAACCGCACCGCCGATCGCATAGCCACGGGCTGAAGATAACCGTTGTAGAGCGGATACTGTTGCGCCAGTCATTCGCACCGGAAACCCCGTCCAACGACGCGTTGTTCTCATATGATTGCAGCATACATCGCTTGAGAGCAAGGAAGCCTCCACTGCATGGCTTGCCAAAAGCGCATTGAGCGGCCAACATTTGAATGGGGAACCGGAGGGCTTGCGTTTGGTGACATTGAGATTTTTTGTATCTGTGGCATTGCTAATTGCACTGTCAGGATGCGGCACGCCCCCTAAGCAGTACACTTTCGAACGCACGAAGACATATTCCGCTACGAAAGACGAAATTTGGACACGTCTTATAAGCTATTTTACCTCCAACAACATCCAGATCAAAACCATAGAAAAGGACAGCGGTGTTATCTATGCCGAGCGTTCGATGGTGGATGCATCGATCGCGGACTGTGGACAGGGCGGGCTTGCGGCTGACGTTGTGAGAACTGGCGGCCTAAATGTATTCGTTCAATCCCTGGAACCCAACAAGACCCAGGTGTCCGTGAACTCGGATTACAAAATTACCAGAGTGTTTGATGGCCAGCCCATGGTGACCGCGTGTAACTCCACGGGGCTCATTGAGGGTCAGATACTTAAACATCTGGGAACATAGCGACAGACGATTTGGGGGAGGAGATGAGATCGTTTCAAAGGCTTATGGCCCCTGCGTTGTTTCTGCTGACCGGAGCCACATCTGCGATCGGCCAATCGTCATTGTATGAGGCGATCGGTGAACTCGACGGAGTGTGGCAAACGGACGGGCAATCCTGCGATGTGTCTTCGACCGATGATACAAAGCCCGTTGTGATCAAGGGCGGTGTATTCAACCTTTACGAATCGGAATGCGCCTTCCAGAGCGCCCGCATTGTGAGCAACACGCTGCAGGGAACCCTGCTGTGTTATGGGGAAGGGGAGGAATGGAACGAAGGCTTCGTGCGCGATCGACAAACGTTGGAATTTACGAAGGAAGGCGTGACCTTCCGATCTTGCTCTCGTTGACACCTACACTCACAAGTTCGCCCTCCATCATTCCATGTCCGGCACATCGCCCGCCTGAAACAGCGTTGTCGGTTCGCCGTACTCGCCGATTTTGGGGTTGGCGTCTCTGGTCCACGCAATGACGCCGGCATGCTTCGTCGCCAGCATCTTGGCTGTGCGGATTGCTCGTTCTTCGCTCTGCTGTTCCGCAGGTCCGTACGCAGCAACCAACTCCCCATCATCGCCACGGTCGAATGCTGCCGTCACGATGAGCTTCGGCATCTTGCGTTCAGGAAGCTGGCTCACAGTGGATTGACCATGGTCGCATCGTCGTTCGGCTTGTCGGCGCGGCTCGATGCATTCACCTTGCGGTCCACGCGATGGAATTGCAGCTCACCGTCCAGATTGCGCGACAGCAGCGGCTTCACATCGGCGGCCGGCGTTGCCGGGTCCAGCCACGCGTCATATGCCTCCGGCGCGAGAATAGCCGGCTGGCGGTCGTGGATTTGCTGCATGGGTTCAGCAGCCGGCATGGTGATTATCGTGCAACTGGTAATGCCGAGCTTGTCGTTGTGCGCCCAGAGGCCGGCGAAGCTGAACGGCTGGTTCTCCGGCAGATGAATGAACCACGGATCGCGCTTGTCGTCATCAGCGTTCTTCGTCCATTCGTAGAAACCGTCGGCCGGGATCAGGCAGCGCTTGGACTTCCATGCATCCTTGAATGCTCCGGACGTGTCAGCTGTCTCGATGCGGGCGTTGAACATCGCCGCCTTGGGCATTTCCTTTGCCCACCAAGGCACGAGCCACCAGCGTCCTTCCCTGACCTTCTGAGCGCCATCCTCGCCGGCAGTAACGAAAAAGACTTCCTCAGTCGGCGCGATGTTGTAGCGGGCCTGTGTGTTGCGGCCCGCCTCGGTAGCAGGCAGCAGGCTGTACATCCGATGGATGTCGGCCCAGGCGTGAAATCGGGTGAAGCGTCCGCACATACTTGAATTTCAAGGGCATGGGCTGCGCATGTCAACGGGCCCGCATTCGATCCTGACAATACAGTTTGAGCCGCCGCCGGCGTGGTGTTGGTCAGCCGCCTAGCCTGTCCTGAAAAATCTGCAACTGCGCTTCGGTGTTGCGCCTGATCGCGATCAGGTGCTCGACGATAGCGCCGAAGCAGTGAAGGATCGCGCCGGAAAGCAAAGCCGCGAACGCCGGGCCTAAAATGAGCCTGGGGACCAATCCCTGACTGCCTTCGTATATCGCATATGCTCCAAAGATGAGACCAGCGAGCCCGAGCCCAACGCTAATACTTCCGATCATTTTGATGAACGCATGCATCATCTTCCCCTCCACCCGCAATCAGGATGCCGCAGATGCGGTAGGCGGGCAAGAGTGTGGCCTACGCGCTGAGCTGACCCCATGCGTCGTTCCAAAGGCTTTCGTCTTCGATAGCGATCACTGCATTGCGGTCTTCGAGAATAACCTCGCTCGCCAAACGGCGGCCGCTGACCACGACTTCAACGTATCCGGTATATTCGTGGCCGTCAGGCTCGAACCATTCGTACTGCTCGACCGTAGCCATGGCGTCACCTTTGGCCCCCCGGGTGATCCGAATAAGAGCACCCTGATCAGGAGTGTCCGCGTCAAAGGGGACACGCTTCCATTGTTTTAGCGACGGCACCGACCCTCCCAACCATACGCAGTCATCGTAAGGTTGAAGCCGGCAGGCACGCAAGCTTGACGCCATCGCCGCCTTGAGGAACATACTCCTCGGGGAGTAACCGCAACCTCGGGGGCACCGAGGAACGCGCCATGCCGGGCCGCACAATCCAGGATGTTATCGACAGCGGCGACACGATCACCGCGTTCTGCCACACCTACCTGTGCTTCAATAAATCGATCATCGACATGCTGGCGCTCCGCGATCGGTTTGGGCCGGATCATGGTGCCATGCACGACGATCTGGTGCCAAAGCTCCGATGCAGGAAGTGCGGGAAGCGGTCGGCCGGCCTCACATGCACGCCTGGCACCAAGGAATACCGCAGCAATCCCTATCAGAGGGCCAAGGACGGGTGATCCCGGAAGGGATGCTTGACGAAATCAGCGACAGCCATCCGTTTGCGCCAACTGATTGTCCTGAAAAAACTCCATCTTTCTATACGGCCGAAAGTGGGCTCGAAATGCCGGACCGTCGTCAACAGTCAAACCAGCGACGACGTGGCGTTCCGCCGTCTTCTCGATTGCGAGCACTCGATGGAGGGCTTGATTATCAAGGCCGAGGCGCTGGAAACGTTCGCCGGGATGCCGAAGAGCGACCAGATGTCGGCGGTGTTCAAGCCGGGCGAGTGGTCTGCCCAAATCGCCGCGTCGGTCCTGCGTCATGCTCGGGGAGGCGTGTCATGAGCGCCAAGGCGCGGGAGGCCGTCATGTCAATGGAGGAACCGCTGGCGGTCATCAAGGACCTTGCCAACGCCCTTGCCCTCATAGCGGAAGCGATGGGCGACGACTCGCCGGCAACGACCGTTCAGCGGTTGGCCTGGATGGTCAAGGATCAGGTCAACGAAGCGGAGCAGTTGCGCGGCCAGCTATTCCATATGACGCGTCCAAACGGCCAGCGGCTAGCCATGGGAGGTAGGGAATGAGTGAGATGCGCGCCCACTCGCCGACCGTGCCGCGCTATGTGATCGAAGCCGAAATTGAACGGCTGATTGCCCTTCTCGACGCCATGGACCCGGACCCCGATCTGGAGCCGTGGCTGACTGGCGAACTCGCTCCCGGCGACACGGGCGACGACCGTGAGGAAGAATGCGAGGACGAGGGCGGGCAGTGTGATGACGAAGGTGTCATCGAGTCCGGGATTGCCGACGAGGACGCGCTGCTTGCAGACTTCCGGGAGGAAGCCGCTCTATGATCTCCCCCACATCTCTATCTGGCGGGCAATGGGCAAACGGATCGCCAGCGAGATGCTGGCGAAGGTCCGCGTTCGCAACATGATCCAGCAGGCAGGAGGCTCACGCCGACCCTGAAAGCAAAAGCCCGGCGCGGTGGCCGGGCTTTGGTCTGATGACAGTGGATCAGAACTGATAATTCAGTCCGATCTTCACGGTGTGCAGCGTGTCCTCGAACTTGAAGGGTTCGTCGGTGTTCTCAGGGGTGTCGTAGGTCTTGCTTCCGAAATCGGCGTACAGATATTCACCCTTGATGGACCACCTGTCCGTGAAGGCGTGCTCGACGCCGGCGCCTATCGTCCAGCCCGCCCTCAGGTCATCACCGACGGCCGCGTCATCCGTATCGGGCTCGCCCGAATCATAGTCGCCTGCAATGTTTTCGATCTGCGCCATGGCCAAGCCACCCTTGGCGTAGAACAAGGTGCGATCGGCGGCAAATCCGACCCTGCCGGTGATGGCGCCGTAGAACCCGTATTCTGTGGAAAGGCCCTCGTCCTCATCGTCCGAAGCGAATTCGAGCTTTTCGTTGGAGGCCCATCCGAATTCGACCTCGGGGCCGAACACCCACGATCCGTTCTGGAAATTGTAGCCGGCCGTCATGCCGCCCACGAAACCGTCGTCCGTCATGGTGCGGGTCGCGCCGGGCGTGCCGCCGTTGAAATCCGTACCGGTGATATCGGTGGCCTTGGTTCGGCTTTGAGCCCAGCCCCCGAACACGCCGAGATAGACGCCGGACCAGTCGTAAGCGGTCTCTACAATCACCACGTCTTCAACTACTGCATCGGCGGCCACGGCATAGGTGGACGAGCCAATCAACAGAGCGGCGGCAATTATTTGAGGTTTCACTGATATTCCCCTTGATTCACTAGCGTCAGGACCTCGCCATAGCATAGCGGGAAGAAACAGGGTGTTACCCAACGGCAACATCCGACTGGGACAATTCTGGCGCTTTGGCACGGTGCTCATTCCATGTCAGGCACATCGTCGCGCTAGCTCTCCGAGTGGACCGCGCACCAGCGGATCAATCCTCAATCCTAATCGCCCAGGTACCCCAACCGCCTATTCCCCCGGCAAATCCCGGCTATTCCCAGCTTGAGCAGCGTTTGACGGCCGAAATCAGCCTGCTCTCGGAGCGCATATTTGACTGTTATTTGACGAGTTTCCAAGGGTGATTGCTAAGCTATTGAAAAGCTTGGTACGCCCAAGGGGAATCGAACCCCTGTTTGCGCCGTGAGAGGGCGCCGTCCTGACCGCTAGACGATGGGCGCAGCAGAACGGCGATATAGGCCGGACCTTTACAAAAAGCAACATGCATCAGCCGCCAAAAGGCGGATATGGAGAGTGAAAGCGCAATGATGCACAAACAAGCCCTGCCGGGGTTCGCCCGCTCAGTCTTCCGTGACCACGAACCGGCCGACCACGCGTCTGGAGAGCAGGTCGTAGATGTAAAGGGCCCGGCTGCCGTCCGCCAGTTCCAGCGCAAGCGAAACGCGATTGCCGGAAAACGACTGCGAGATAATGCGCGCACCCGCAGGAAGCACGATCTGTCCTTCTACAACACCCTCTGGCGAAGGTATCTCGACACCGGCGTCGACCACCGCGGGCGCCGGCTCTGTCTTGAAGGATTTGTAGACAAGGGCTGCGACGACGATCATAAGGGCTGCGAAAAGGAGGCCGAGATTGATGGCGACAAAGCGTACGAGCTTGCGCCTCACTTTCTCGACCGCCGGATCCAGCGGTTTTTCCATTTCGTCGTCAGAAGCCGGCCGCGCCATAATCAAATCCCGGATGTCCGATGCGCGACCCTGATAACGAAGAGCCTGCCGAATTGATAGGGTCCATGCGACTTCAGGCGGGACCGGACTGCGGTAAGGCGAGGCTCGATCAGTGGCTGGCTCAGGCCCTGGGTGCGGATTTTTCACGCAGCCGCGTGCAGGCATTGATCCGGCAGGGAATGGTAACGATAGCCGGAGCCCAGGTCGACAACCCGGGCCGGAAGCTGAAGGCCGGCGACGAAATCGAAATCCATCTGCCCGAACCGCAGCCCGCAGAGCCGGCAGGAGAGGACATTGCGCTCGACATCCTGTACGAGGACGACGAATTGATCGTGGTCAACAAGCCAGCCGGGCTGGTCGTCCACCCTGGAGCCGGCAATGCGACCGGCACGCTCGTCAACGCGCTTATCCACCATTGCGGAGACAGCCTCTCGGGCATAGGCGGCGTGAAACGGCCCGGCATCGTCCATCGACTGGACAAGGATACCAGCGGCGTGATGGTCGCGGCAAAGACCGACCGTGCGCACCGTGCGCTGTCAGAGGCCTTCGCTGATCACGGGCGTACCGGTGAGTTGGAGCGGTCCTACGTCGCGCTGGTTTGGGGAGCTCCTGAGCGTAACGCCGGCACAATCGACGCTCCCCTCGGCCGCGCCGCGGACAGGGTGCGCCGGGCTGTCGTGCCGGCTGGACGGGCAGACGCGCGCAACGCCGTGACACATTATGCTGTTCGGGAGCGGCTGGGTGCTACGGTCGAGAGCGGAAAACGGGGCATTGGCCAGCGTGCCCCGGAAGCGCTCGCCGCCTTGGTCGAGTGCCGCCTCGAGACCGGCCGCACCCACCAGATCAGGGTCCACATGGCCCATATTGGCCATCCGGTGGTTGGCGATCCGGACTACGGCCAGGCGTTTCGCACCAAAGCAAACCGGCTTCCAGAACCGGCCCGTAGCGCCGCGAAGGAATTTCCCAGACAGGCGCTGCACGCGCAACTTCTTGCCTTCTCACATCCCGTAACCGGTGAAACAATGCGTTTCGAAGCTCCGCTCCCGGCCGATATGGCGGCACTTGTCGCCGCCTTTCGTACTATCTGAGCTTCAACGCAATTCAACGTCCCTTCACGAAATGGCGCTGGCGTCGGGACGCTACAATATTACAATCTGTTTAGCTTTGAACAAATCCCTGTATTTTCCGGTTTTGTTCCTATATATGTCGGTTGGCTCGAATGCGCGCGAATGCGGTCGAGCCTCATGCCCGCCTTGTTTCAGGGGGCACACTAAAAGAGAGGAGGGCGCTAGATGGCCCAGTCATTACCCAGCATTGTTTCCGGAGAGGGCGGCCTGTCCCGCTATCTCGAGGAGATAAGACGTTTTCCGATGCTCCAGCCGCAGGAAGAGTACATGCTCGCCAAGCGGTATAACGAGCATGGAGACACAAACGCCGCCCACAAGCTCGTCACCAGCCACCTAAGGCTCGTGGCAAAGATTGCCATGGGTTATCGCGGCTACGGCCTGCCGATCGGCGAGGTGATTTCCGAAGGCAATGTCGGCCTCATGCAGGCCGTGAAGAAATTCGAGCCGGAACGCGGGTTCCGGTTGGCGACCTACGCCATGTGGTGGATCAAGGCCTCGATCCAGGAATACATCCTGCGTTCGTGGAGCCTGGTGAAGATGGGGACGACCGCCAACCAGAAGCGGCTGTTCTTCAATCTTCGCAAGGTCAAGGGCAAGATACAGGCGCTCGACGACGGCGACCTGAAGCCCGATCAGATCGCCGAGATCGCCACCAGGCTGAACGTCTCCGAGGAGGAAGTGGTGTCGATGAACCGCCGTCTCTCCGGCGACGCTTCGCTCAACGCCCCAATCCGCGCCTCCGAAGGCGAATCCGGCGAATGGCAGGACTGGCTTGTCGACGATCACGAGAACGCCGAGGAAATCCTGGTGGAGCAGGATGAACTCGAAAATCGCCGTTCCATGCTCGCCGATGCGATGTCGGTGCTCAACGAGCGCGAGCGGCGCATCTTCGAAGCCAGGCGACTGTCCGATGAGCCGTTGACGCTTGAGGAACTGTCGACCGAGTTCGACATCAGCCGCGAGCGCGTACGCCAGATCGAGGTGCGCGCATTCGAGAAGGTGCAGGACGCCGTCAAGGCCGCCGCGAAGCGGCAGTTGCAGGCGCTGCGCACGATCGAGGCGCAGCCCGCAGCCTGACGAGACCTGTCCGTCTGAAATGCAAAACCGCGCCGGGCAACCAGCGCGGTTTTTTTATTCACCACGGAACGTGGAGGATTTCCACGCGCGGCAACCCGACCGGCGTCACGCCCAGGTCGCGGGCGAGGACTCCGAAGCCTTCCGTCTCGACGAGGTCCTTGTAGGGCTTCTCGGGAAACAGGAGGCCGGCCCTGTGCAGTGCGGCGTCGACGAGGAGCATGGTGCCGCCGACACCGTGCAAATCCACCGCCTCCAGATGACGCACATCGCTCAGCGCCAGCCGGTTAGGGGTATGGATCGGCGGCTGGTGGAGCCCGCCGATGACAGAGCGATAGTAACGGTAGTCGCGTCGCTTCCGCAGCGCTACGAAGGTGTTGAGATCGAACGTGTCGCCGCCGGGAACGAGCACGCAATTGGGCACGACAATGCGCCGGCCGGATCCGATGAGCGTATGCAAAATGTCTGGCGGGAATTTCCATACATCGATATCGATCCACAGTGCCCAGTCGTCGCTGGCGTCGATCCCCTTGGCGATCAGGTGATTGCGTACCTTGGCAAGGCCCGTCCGCCGGCGGCGCTGCAGAGAAGGTCTGGCACGCTTTTTCCGGTCTATTCTCGTGCCTACTTCGTATTGCAGCAGCAGGATGTCTCGAAAAACGGCCCTTAACGGCTCAACCGCAGTTTTCAAGCGTTCCCAGCTCCCGTCGCGACTGTCGCCCTCGCAGAAGACGAGCTTCATCCGTTCCTTGGGATAGTCGAGCGCCTTGAGCGCCGCAAGGAACGGCTCGATATGTTCTGCCGCATCGCGAACGGGAACGAGTACCGCTACATTGCCTGCGGGAGGTGGCGGGCGACCGATCACACTGCGATCGAAGCTGCGGTCGATCTCGTCCTGCTCCAGCTGATCGCCTCGCGTCAGCAGGTAGCGGGTGAAATAGAATTTGCGCTTGAGAGCATCCCATCTCGTTTCGGACCGCTCCGGCGTCCACCAAGTACCAGCCCAGTGATGGCGCGAAAGCGTTCCGTCCGTCGTTTCCTCGGCGGTATCTGGCTCACCGTCGCGGTTGGAGGGCGTGAACAGCGTTGACGCATGGATGACGAGGCGGGACTGGTCTGGGAAGGACAATTGTGCCGACGTCATGACGGCGGGGCCGGTCGCGTCAATCACCTCCTTTGCCCTGACCAGCGTCGGCAGGTATGACCAGAGATGCATCCAGAAAGGATGCCCGGGCGGACTGGCCATCGTCCCGTTGAAGAGCAGATATGGCAGTCCACGAAACGAAGCCTGACTTTCAAAATGGCTAGACGGCTCCTTGCAAAGGACGACCCGGTCTTCCGTCATGATCGGGTCGAATGACCCGACGCACTCGCAATCGAGGTCGGCGTAGACCCCACCGAAATGATGCAGCAGGAGATAGCGGCCTGCATCGGCCCGCAGAATGCCGCTGGCGTAGCTGCAGAACGTGGGCAGAAACTCCGGGTAGTGCTGTGAAACAAAAAGCAGCAGATCCCGATCTGTCCAGAACATACGCCGCCAGCCTGGATTAAACTCTTCCCAGCTCTCGACCCAAGGGCGAAAACGTTCAGGAATTTCAGGGGACTTCCACGTCTGGTGGAGAATATGGGGTATCATGCGCGCCTCGCCGATTGCTGGCCGTTCACGCCGCACAAACACATACCGTTCCGTCGAGCCCGGCCCGCACCGCTGCCTGGATGACATCGGGTCCGTAAACGCGCATAACCTTCTCGAAGGCGCGCGCGCGTTGCCGCGAGAGCCGTTCCGGTTCCCGGCAAAGCGAGACAACGCTGGCGGCGAGCGCCTCGTCGGTTTCCGCGATCAGTATATCAACGCCATCAATGAAGTCGTGCCCCTCGGCCGCCAGAGCCGTCGCGACGACGGGAACGCCCCAGGCCATCGCCTCGGGGATCTTGATCCTGGTGCCGCCGCCTGCATCAAGCGGCATCACGCTGACATGCGCAGCGCCGAGAACGGAATGCATATCCGCAGGGTCTGGCAGGATATCAACGCCGGGCTCGTTGCCCAGGCTTACAACTGCGGGATCGGGACTGCGGCCAGCCAGAACCAGTCGTGCCAAGGGGAAAGCCTTTTTGACAAGCGGAAGTATCTGCAGAGCCAGCCTCCTTGCCGCGGCAACATTCGGCGGGTAGCCGAGGTGGCCCGCAAAAAGGATGACGGGCCATCCCTTAGCCTTGCCCGGCTGAGACGGCAGACTGGTGGGCACCGTCTCGAAGCGGGGGATCCCGTTGGGGACCACGTGGATGGGTACGGATGTCCCGATCAAATGGCGCGCCCTCTCCCGATCCACCTCGGAACAGACCCATATCTGGTCGACCATTTCAGCTGCACGGCGCTCGATCACCTGGACGCCCCTTTTGTTCAGCCAAGCCGTCCCGATACCCGATCGTACGCTGATCCTGTCTACAAGGTCGGATTCGACATTATGCATGTCGAGCACAAGCCTTGGGACGAGCAGCCGCAAATGCGGAATGAGCGCGAACAGGGGAATTCCTTCCACTATGACCGTGTCCGGGTGAAAGTCCTCTATAATTTCCTTCAACCTGGAAAGCATGGTCTGTGAGATGCGCGCTTCCACGCTCGTTCGCCGGTGCCTGACTGCATGACCCGGTTCGTCGTCAGGGCGAGATAGCGCCTCCAACCTGATCTGGTTGCCAGACGACGCGGGACCAGCCAGCGGATGAATCGAAACCAGACAAACCTCGCCCAACCCGCTCGCGGCGACAGCATTCTGCCAGTTTCGAAGGTCGCCCCCCGAGACAGGGGGACAGGCAGGGTCGACCGTCAGCACCATGATCCTGCTGGAGGCGAAAGGGCTGCCCCGACTCTTGTCTGCGCTACCCTCCTGTAACCGCCTCGCCATGCCAGCCCAAACCCTGACTCGGTACTGCATGGCCTTGAAAGCCGTCTGCACATCGGCGCCGTTCGACAGGGCGACTTCGATCATGTCCGCAGCCTCGGCGTAACGTTGGCGACGGATGAGATGACGCGCGATCCTCAGCGCTATGAACGCCTTGCGCCTGCGCAGGTTGTGCTGCCCGATGCCGAACGCACCCAGTCTGTCAATCTCCCGGGCAATGTCGAAGAAGACCTTGCGCGGATTGCTGACGAAGCGGCGCGCCATGCGAGTCTCGTCAAGATTGTAGACCAGCACAGGCTGCGCGACGGTCACGACCGAGCAGCGCGAAAGAACGGCGGCCCAGTAGATCGTATCTTCATCAAGGCTGATGCTTTCGGGAAAGCGGATGTCTTGGGTCACGCCTGCTTCGACGAGGGCACTGCCTACCGTGATGGACCGCAGTTCGTTAGCGAGGTACCTGCGCGCGTTCCCAGCGCGATCCGTACCATAAATGCCGGGAAGCTTGAGCTTGTCGGCCTTGCTTCCTCGATGGATCGAGCCACCGACCGCAAGTCCCGCACCGGGAGTACGGTCCAGCGCGTCGTTAAGCAGTGTGATACCACCCGGCATAACCTCATCGTCTGCATCCAGAAAGAATATGCGATCTGCGGACGCCCCTGAAAGTCCGGCGTTTCTCGTCGCCCCGGCATTGCCGAATCCGACATGCTTCACGACCAGCGGAAGTGCCGCGCCTTCAGCCGCCTTCCTCGCAACCTCGACGGTCTCGTCTTCCGATCCGTCGTCGACCAGCAATATTTCATGGATAATCGCCCTGTCCGCGACGAGGCTCGACAAGGTCTTGCTGATGGTTGTGGAGGCATTCCTGGCCGGAATGATTACTGAAATCATTGCACTTCAGACGATGAGGAGCTTCGCAGCCGGTACAGGATACAATCCACAGTCAAAGGTATACAGCTTTTTTCATATGACAGGTTGCAGCAGCGGGCGCGATAGCTTCCGCTACGACCGCCAACGGGATCAGACTTTGGGTGCCAGCTTCTCGGCGATCACTTCAAGGCGTTCCGCTAGGCCGCCTAACGCGCCGGTCAACGCCGCGTCGTTCTTGTCGGCCTTCGTCAACGCCTCATCGCGCGTCTTGCGCAGGGTCGCAACCTCGCTCTCCATGCCCATCAGGCGCTTCTGAACCTCGGAGAGTTCGTCCATCACCATGATGCCCGCCATGACGGTCAGGCGCTGGTCGCCGATTTCCCCGAACGAGTCCTTCAGGTGCGACACATACCTGTCGAAGCGTTGGGCGAGGCCGATCAGATGCTCTTCCTGACCCTCGTCGCACGCCATGCGATAGGCCTTGCCGTCTATCGTTACAGTTACCTGCGCCATCGCCTACCTGTCCAGAACCGCGCGAATGGTCTCCATGGCCGTCACCAGCCTTCGCGAGACCTCCTTGTTGGCGTCCTCCAGCCGTTCGCCCTTCGCTTCGGAATTGTCGAGTTCCTGGGCAAGGCGCGACCGGTCCGCGTTGAGTCGCTGGACCTCGGCCTCAACTTCCGAATAGTCCTGCTCGTGCTCGAGTCGGGCGGCAACGGACGCCTCGAGCGCGTCCATGGCCTTGCCCAGCCGCGCAAGCACTTCCTTCAATGTAGCTTCCCCGGTCATGGCTCCCGTGTCCGACCCGCCCATCACCGAATCGTTCGCTTTCAGAACGATTTATATGGGAAACATTAGGCTTCGTGTGAATTAGCCGTCAACAAAGCTCTGAGCGCTGTCCCCCGCAAAGCTGGCATGCAAGTTCCAGGTCTTCCGAGCCTGAAGCACCCGAGGCTGTTGGTATCGGTTCGGACCTGCCTTTTATTGACTCCCGAACCGTGCCTGATATGTGTCGCGGCGATTTCCAAGATACAGCCCCCTAACGGAGGAACCATGGCTTCGCGCGAACAGCATGACCGGATGGCGAACGCCATACGCTTCCTTTCCATGGATGCCATCGAGAAGGCGAACTCGGGCCACCCCGGACTTCCGATGGGATGCGCCGACATCGCGACCGTGCTTTTCACGAAATACATGAAGTTCGATCCGACGAATCCGAAATGGCCAGACCGCGACCGCTTCGTGCTTTCGGCCGGCCACGGCTCGATGCTTCTCTATTCCTGCCTCTACCTGACCGGCTACGAAGATATGACGATCGAGCAGATCGAGCGTTTCCGCCAGCTTGGCTCGAAGACAGCCGGCCATCCCGAATACGGTTTTGCAAGCGGTATAGAGACGACGACGGGGCCCCTTGGCCAGGGCATCGCCAACGGCGTTGGCATGGCGCTTGCCGAGCGCGTCATGAACGCACAGTTCGGTGACGACCTTGTCGACCATCATACCTATGTCCTGTGCGGCGATGGCTGCCTGATGGAAGGGATAAGCCAGGAGGCCATCGCCCTTGCAGGCCGCCTCAAGCTGAACAGGCTGATCCTGTTCTGGGACAACAACAACATCTCGATCGACGGCCCCGTCTCGCTGGCCGACATCACCGACCAGGTGGAACGCGTGAAGGCTTCCGGCTGGAACGCCTTCCATATCGACGGCCACGACCCCGACGCCATCGCCAAGGCCATCGAAACCGCCCACAAGTCCGACAAGCCCACGCTGATCGCCGCCAAAACGACGATCGGCTTCGGCGCCCCGACCAAGGCCGGCACGAAGGCGGTCCATGGGTCCCCGCTTGGCAAGGAAGAGATCGCCGGTGCGCGCAAGGCGCTGAACTGGGAATGGCCGCCCTTCGTCGTCCCGGAGGAGATTCTCAAGCCCTGGCGCGAGGCCGGCGCGCGCGGATCGGCTCCGCGAGCGGAGTGGGAAAAGCGCCTCGCCGCCGCGGGCGAGCGTGGCAAGGAGTTCAGCCGACGCATGGCCGGCGAAATGCATGCCGGCTTTGACGAGGCAATTGCGGCCTACAAGCAGAAGCTCGCCGTCGACAGGCCGAAGGTCGCAACCCGCAAGTCCTCCGAGATGGCGCTTGAGGTGATCAACGGGACATTGCCCGAAACCATCGGCGGTTCGGCCGACCTGACGCCATCCAACAACACCAAGACCAGCCAGACGCTGGAACTGTCGGCCGAGAATTACGGCAACCGCTATGTCCACTACGGCATTCGCGAACACGCCATGGCGGCCGCGATCAACGGCATCACGCTGCATGGCGGTCTGATCGCCTATGGGGGCACGTTCTTCTGCTTCACGGATTATGCGCGACCGGCCATGCGGCTTGCCTCGCTGATGGGCATCCGTTCCCTGTTCGTCATGACCCATGATTCCATCGGGCTAGGTGAAGATGGGCCGACCCACCAGCCAGTCGAGCATCTTGCCGCGATGCGCGCCATCCCCAATCACCTTGTCTTCCGGCCCGCCGATGCGATGGAAACCGCCGAATGCTGGCAGGCTGCCATTCACTCGACCAAGGCGCCGTCGACACTTGTGCTCACGCGCCAGAACCTGCGTGCGGTTCGCACCGACTATGTCGCCGAAAACCTTTCGGCGAAGGGAGCCTACGAACTTGCCGGCGCCGATGGCGAAGCGAAGATCACCATCTTTGCCAGTGGCTCCGAGGTCGAGATAGCGCTGGACGCCCGCGATATGCTGCAGAAGGACGGAATGCCCACGCGTGTCGTCTCCGTGCCTTGCTTCGAACTCTTCGAGCAGCAGGACAAGGCCTACCGAGAAAAGGTGCTGGGCACTGCTCCCGTGAAGATCGCCGTCGAGGCGGCGCTGCGTATGGGCTGGGACCGTTTCGTCGGATCGGACGGAGCCTTTGTCGGCATGACCGGGTTCGGCGCGAGCGCTCCTGCTGAAGAACTCTACAAATATTTCGGCATCACGGCGGAAGCAGTCGCCAAGCTTGCTGGCGAACGGGTCAGGAACGGCGTCCCGAAGGGCGAGGATGCCCGCGCAATACCGGACAATGAGCCGGCGCGTCCTCATCCCTGAGGCATTTCGCAAACGCCATGACACTCTTTGGCCAGACAGCTGTCTGGCCAATTTTGTTAAAGGCTAATCGATTTAATTTCTATTCAGCACTGTCTGGATTCTTTCTCCGTTCACCGCTATGAAGCTGCAAACCTTCCAAGCGCCGCAGGAGAATGACATGGCTGTCAGAGTTGCAATCAATGGATTTGGCCGCATCGGCCGCAACATTGTGCGGGCGATCTACGAATCCGGGCGCACGGATATCGATGTCGTTGCCGTCAACGATCTCGGCCCCGTCGAGACGAACGCCCACCTGCTTCGTTTCGACAGCGTGCACGGCAAGTTCCCGCGCGAGGTAACGGTCGACGGCGACACGATCTCGACCGGCAAGGACAGCTTCAAGGTCTTGGCGATCAAGGATCCGGCGCAGCTCCCCTGGAAGGAACTCGACATCGACATCGCGATGGAGTGCACCGGCATCTTCACCGCGCGCGACAAGGCCGCCGCCCATCTGACAGCCGGAGCCAAGCGCGTGATCGTGTCGGCTCCTTCTGACGGCGCAGACCTGACCGTGGTCTACGGCGTGAACCACGACAAGCTCTCGAAGGACCACATCGTCATCTCCAACGCTTCCTGCACGACCAACTGCCTGGCGCCGCTCGCGGCCGTCCTGCACCAGGCGGTCGGCATCGAGAAGGGCATGATGACGACCATCCATTCCTACACCGGCGACCAGCCGACGCTCGATACGATGCACAAGGACCTCTATCGCGCCCGCGCCGCAGCGCTGTCGCAGATCCCGACCTCGACCGGTGCGGCAAAGGCCATCGGCCTCGTCATCCCCGAACTCAAGGGCAAGCTCGACGGCATCTCGATCCGCGTTCCGACCCCGAACGTCTCGGTCGTCGACTTCAAGTTCATCGCGAAGAAGAACACGACCGTCGAGGAGATCAACAACGCGATCATCGCGGCCTCCAACGGCAAGCTGAAGGGCGTGCTCGCGGTTACCGCGCACCCCAACGTGTCGATCGACTTCAACCATGACCCGCATTCTTCGACCCTGGCGCTCGACCAGACCAAGGTGATGGAAGACAACTTCGTTTCGGTGCTGTCGTGGTACGACAACGAATGGGGCTTCTCCAACCGCATGGCCGACACGGCAGTGGCCTTCGCCAAGACGATCGGCTGAACGGACGCCGGCGTTATTCCCCAGGCGACTGAGGCAAATCGTCCGAGACTGTTACAGACGCCCGGCTTGCCCGGGCGTTTTCTTTTACTCGCTCCCGCGCCGCTGGAGGCTAAACGCTTCTACTATTCCTGAGACCGGCCCCCCCAAAACGGGAGCTCTGGCGATACTTGCATCCGCGCGGCTTGCCGCTAATGTCGCGCCAAATCTCCTGAAGGAACCCGTCATGGCCCATTTCCGCACGATCGACGATCTCGGCGACATCAAGGCAAAGCGCGTGCTCGTGCGCGTCGATCTCAACGTACCGATGGCAGACGGAAAAGTGACCGACGCAACGCGCATCGAGCGCGTCGCACCGACAATCCTCGAACTCTCCGACAAGGGCGCCAAGGTGATCCTGCTGGCGCATTTCGGACGCCCCAAGGATGGCCGTGACCCACACCTTTCGCTGGAGCCGATAGCGCGCGCGACATCGGACGTCATTGGCCGCAACGTCACCTTCATTCCCGACTGCGTCGGAGAGATGGTGGAAGGCGCGATCTTCGCGATGCTACCGGGCGATATCGCGCTTCTGGAAAACACTCGTTTCTACAAGGGCGAGGAAAAGAACGATCCGGAATTCACCAAGAAGCTCGCGGCCAATGGCGACATCTACGTCAACGACGCCTTTTCGGCCGCCCACCGCGCCCACTGCTCGACCGAGGGCCTGGCAAAGCTGCTGCCCGCCTATGCCGGACGCACCATGCAGGCTGAGCTGGAGGCTCTGGACCGAGGGCTGGGCAATCCGGAAAAGCCCGTCGTGGCTATCGTCGGCGGCGCGAAGGTCTCCACCAAGCTGGACCTGCTGATGAATCTGGTCAGGAAGGTCGACGCGCTGATCATTGGCGGCGGCATGGCGAACACCTTCCTTGCCGCGCGCGGCGATGACGTCGGCAAGTCGCTGTGCGAGCACGACCTCGCGCCAACCGCACGGCAGATCATGATCGAGGCGGCAAGTGCCGGCTGCGCCATCGTGTTGCCTTCTGACGCTGTCGTGGCAAAAGAATTCAAGGTCGATGCGCCGCATCAAACCGTTCCGGTCGACGCCGTGCCTTCGGACGCGATGATTCTCGACGTCGGTCCGAAGTCTGTCGATACGATCAACGAATGGATCGACCGCGCCAACACGCTGGTGTGGAACGGTCCTCTCGGCGCTTTCGAGACCCGGCCGTTCGACCAGGCAACGGTCGCAGTCGCCCGGCACGCGGCAAAGCGCACCAAGGGCGACAAGCTGCTTTCAGTCGCTGGGGGTGGTGATACCGTCGCCGCGCTCAACCATGCCGGCGTGGCAGACGACTTCACCTATGTCTCCACCGCCGGCGGCGCGTTCCTCGAATGGATGGAAGGCAAGGAGCTGCCGGGCGTCGAGGTCCTGAAGCACCGATAAGGCGCGATTTGCCAAAGGCTTCCGATTGAATCGATTGAGATTCGACCGAGCCGGTTGCCATACAGTGGCGCCGGAACGCAGCTTGACGTATGGAGTTTCGGAAACTCGATCCGGGAGACGGAAATGAACAAGGAAATGGCAGCTCAGGCCGCGCACAAGAATGGCTTCATCGCCGCGCTCGACCAGTCGGGCGGCTCAACGCCGAAAGCCCTCAAGGATTACGGGATAGAAGCGAGCGCCTGGTCGAGCGAAGCCCAGATGTTCGACCTCGTCCACCAGATGCGCACGCGCATCATCACAGCCCCCGCCTTCACCGGCGACAAGATCATGGGCGCAATCCTGTTCGAGCAAACGATGGATCGCGACATCGACGGCATGCCGACCGCCCAATATCTCTGGGAGAAACGTCACGTGGTCCCGTTTCTCAAGGTGGACAAGGGGCTGGCGGAGGAGAAGGACGGCGTCAAGGTTATGAAGCCCATGCCGGATCTGGACGCGCTGCTTCAACGCGCGGTTGCCAAGGGCATATTCGGCACCAAGATGCGCTCGGTGATCGACGCCGCCAATGCGAAGGGCATTGCAGCCGTCGTCGACCAGCAGTTCGAGATCGGACGCCAGATCCTCGGCCACGGCCTCGTTCCGATCATCGAGCCGGAGGTCACGATCTCGATCGCTGACAAGGCTGCGGCAGAAGACATCCTGCTTGCCGAAATCACGAGACACCTCGACGGCGTGCCGGCCGGCAAACAGATCATGCTCAAGCTGACGCTGCCGACGAAGGCCAACCTCTACAAGCCTCTGACGCAAGACCCGCGCGTGATGCGCGTGGTGGCGCTTTCCGGCGGCTATACGCGCGACGATGCGAACGAAAAGCTGAAGCACAATGACGGCATGATCGCCAGTTTCTCGCGGGCGCTCACCCAGGGGCTTTCCGCGCAGCAGAGCGATGCGCAGTTCAACGAAATGCTGGCGGCCGCCATCGACAGCATCTTCGACGCATCGAGCCACAAGATCGCGGCATAGCATTCAGTCGCTGGCCGCTTCACAACGATGAGAGACCCCGCTTTGGCAAGGTTTTTTTTATCGTCCGTGACTGAGCAGCACCGTGATCATGATCGCGGCAAGCGCGGCCACCGCCAGCTTCCAGAAATCGCGTCGCTGCCTGAGCCCCGGCAGGCCGAGTGGCTTGATGATCTGGATGACCATCATGGCGAGGATCACGAGAGAGAGGATCTTGGACATCACGCCATTGAGCAGGCGCGCGCCGTCCTGTCAAAGTCCGCGCCTGTAACAACTGCTGCATTTCGCAAGAAGCCGTATTGCTTAAACCACCTGCAGACTGCAAGTTGCCGGCGCAAAAGCCAGCGAGGGAGCGGCGGCGGCAATGTTTCGTCAATGGGCGGTCAGATATCTTCAATCGTTCTCCATGGCCGGCCTGCTCATTGGAACGCTGTTCTTCGCGGCGTCGCTGACGCCGACGCTCATCCCCCGCAATTTTCTGACACAGGGGGTATTGTCCGGCTGCTCGGCCGCCGCCGGCTATGGCGTCGGCTTCTTCCTGCAATGGCTCTGGCGCTATCTCGAACTGCCCGAGCCCAAAGCACGGCTGCTGCCAGCCACCAAGCTTGTCGCGGCTCTCATCTGCGGCGCGATCGGCATCGGGTTCCTCTGGCGTGCAGCAGCATGGCAGAATTCGATCCGCGACCTGATGGGGATGGAGCCGGTCGACACAGCCCACCCG
Organism: Rhizobiaceae bacterium; assembly: GCA_019635775.1. Classification (GTDB taxonomy): domain Bacteria; phylum Pseudomonadota; class Alphaproteobacteria; order Rhizobiales; family Rhizobiaceae; genus Mesorhizobium_K. The sequence continues at coordinate 26,149 of JAHBYU010000023.1, forward strand.
ATCGAGGTTGGCGCCATCGCGATCGTGACCTTCATTCTCCTGATTGCGCTCGCACGACTATTCAAGATGACGCTCTATTTCGTGTCGAGGCAGCTGAACCGCTTCGTGCCCAAGCGCTTTTCGTATGTGGTCGGCACCACGATCGCGGCCCTGATGTTCTGGTCCATCGGCGACGGCATCATCTTCCGCAACGCGCTGCGCTTCATGGATGCCTCCTTCGAGCGGCTGGATGCACTGATACCGCCTGAAACGACACAGCCCTCCGATCCCGCTAAGACCGGCAGTCCCGCATCGCTCGTGCGATGGGATGACCTCGGTCGTATGGGCCGCTCCTATGTCGGCACCGGCCCGTCCGCAGCCGACATAAGTGCGCTGACCGGCAAGCCAGCGCTTGATCCGATCCGCGTCTATGTCGGAATGCATTCTGATGAATCGCCTCAGGAGCGCGCGAAACTCGCGCTGGCCGAACTGCAACGCGTTGGCGGCTTCGACCGGTCGGTGCTGGTCATCATCACCCCTACCGGAACAGGCTGGGTCGACGAGCAGGCGATCGATCCGATCGAATTTCTTCATGGCGGGGACATTGCCAGCGTTGGCGCGCAATACTCCTACCTCGCAAGCTGGATGTCGCTGCTGGTCGAGCCCGGATATGGTGCGGAACAGGCGCGTGCGCTGTTTTCCGAAGTCTACGGGTACTGGCGAGCGCTGCCAAAGGAAACACGCCCCCGCCTCTATCTGTTCGGCCTGAGCCTTGGCGCGCTGAGCTCGGAACTCTCGAATGAACTGTTCGAGGTGCTCGGCGACCCCTATCAGGGTGCACTTTGGGCAGGCCCGCCCTTCCCGAGCCGCATCTGGAACTCGATCACGCGCGACCGCAACCCGGGCACGCCGGCATGGCTGCCGCAATTCCGCGACGGTTCCTATGTTCGCTTCACCGCGCAGAAGAACGCTCTCGATATCCCCGGCGCTGTGTGGGGACCGATGCGCATCGTCTATCTGCAATACGCCAGCGATCCGATTACCTTCTACGATCCGCATTCGCTCTATCATGAGCCAGACTGGATGCAGACACCACGCGGACCTGACGTTTCACCCTATCTCGGGTGGTACCCGGTCGTCACCTTCCTGCAGCTCACGCTGGACATAGCCATGGCGACGACTTCGCCGATGGGCTACGGCCACGTCTTCGCGGCAGAGCACTATATCGACGCATGGACCCAGGTGGCCGACATCCGGGACTGGCCGCCAGCCGACATTGACCGGCTGAAGCGGCACTTCATCGACATGCGGGCGAAGGACTCCGACTGACAAATCGCGCACGAAATCGGCCTTTGCGCATCTCTTCCAACGAGCGGCAACCGTCGCTCCGTATCGCGAATGAGAGAAGCGACAGCCAAGCAGACGAGGTGCCTGGCTGGGACGCTTTGCCGGCTTACTTCGGCTGAGGAACGATACGCAAATAAGGACGCGGCGCCTTCCAACCCTCAGGATACTGCTTCTTCGCGTCTTCGTCGGAAACCGATCCTAGGATGATCACGTCGTCGCCCTTTTTCCAATCGACGGGCGTCGCCACCTTATGTTTGGCGGTCAGTTGCAGGGAATCGATCGTGCGCAGGATCTCGTCGAAGTTGCGTCCGGTGCTCATCGGATAGATCAGCGCCAGCTTGATCTTCTTGTCGGGACCGATGACGAAGACAGCGCGCACGGTGGCGTTGTCGGCAGGGGTTCGGCCATCCGACGTTCCCGCCGTGTCGGCCGGCAGCATGCCATAGAGCTTGGAAACCTTCAGATCGGTGTCACCGATCATCGGATAGTTCGGCGCGGTGCCCTGCGTTTCGGCAATGTCGATGGACCACTTCTTGTGGTTCTCGACAGGATCGACGGACAGGCCGATCACCTTCACGCCACGCTTGTCGAATTCGGGCTTGAGCGCCGCCATTCGACCAAGCTCGGTCGTGCAGACGGGCGTGAAGTCCTTCGGATGCGAAAAGATGACGCCCCAGCTGTCCCCCAGCCATTCGTGGAAACGGATCGGCCCCTCGGTCGTGTTTGCCTCGAAGTCCGGTGCAGTGTCGTTGATCGTCAGGGCCATGTGAAACTCCTTGGATTGCTGGACGACGGCCCGGTCGTCAATGCCGGTCACCGCGCCACCCGGTTTCGGGCGGCAATCTAGGACCGAGATCCCGGACGGGCAAGCCGTCAGTTTGCGCACAGGCAGGCAAACGGGTGATTTCAGGTCTTGTGGAGCCTGACGGGAGAACCGCTTTCCCTGATGACGACACCCTTGGCTTCGAGGTCGAGGTGGACGGCCTTCACCCACCAGCCTGCAGTCGCGCCGCCGGGAAACAGATCATCCGGCAGGTCTTTCAGAACACCCTTCTGCAGTTCCGCGACCGTCATGCCGGGCACTTTCGCGGGAAGAACGGCCAGCACCGCCTTCCGCATCGCGGCGTATTTATCTGGGTCGGCCGAATACGTCTTGCCCGGATGGAGCACGTTCTCGATCTGGATCTTCGTGGGTTTGGCCATTGATTTCTCCTCCTTGCTTCAGACCGAGGACGTGTCATCGTGCAAATACCCGACGGACCATTGTACGAATTTCTGCTGCCTGGACTGTCCGGTTGACCTTCCTGTCCCTTCCGGCCAGCATGCTGCACTGCAATTCGAACCGGCAAGGCATAGCAGAAGGAGGATTTCCATGACCCTCGGTGGCAAGGCCGTCATCGTTACCGGTGGCGCGGGCGGCATTGGCTATGCCATCGCCGAGCGCTTCGTCGCTGAGGGTGCCAGCATCATGATCGCCGACATCGACGGGGAACGGGGCGAGAAAGCGGCGCGGACCTTGTCGGCAACAGGCAAGGCGCTGTTCCACAAGACCGACGTCGCCAACCACGCCGAGGTGGAAAGCCTCGTCGCTGCCGCGCTTGCCGCGTTTGGCAGGATAGACGTACTCGTGAACAATGCCGGAATCGTCCACGCATCGGACTTCCTCGATCTTGCCGAAGCGGATTTCGACCGCGTGCTCGGAGTCAACCTCAAGGGCTCCTTTCTCCTCGGACAGGCCGTGGCGCGCCACATGGCCGAGCGCGTAAAGGCCGGCGAAAAAACCGGTTCCATTGTCAACATGTCCTCGGTCAATGCCGTGTTTGCATTGCCCAACCAGATTCCCTATTCCGTCTCGAAAGGTGGCGTGAACCAACTGACAAAGGCGATGGCAATCGGCCTTGCGTCCTATGGCATACGGGTCAACGCCATCGGCCCAGGCTCGATCAATACCGATATGCTGACCAGTGTGAACAACGACCCCGAAGCCACGAACCGACTGTTGTCCCGCACGCCGATGGGCCGAATCGGCGAACCGGCCGAAATCGCTGCAATTGCAGTATTTCTGGCCTCCGACGAGGCAAGTTACGTTACGGGGCAGACGATCTATGCCGATGGCGGCCGTCTGCCGCTCAACTATGTGGTGCCCGTCAAAAGCTAGACTTCGAAACGCCTGCAGGCCACCCGAAAACGGCGTGCGCTGCTCCTGACGGAGGGCTGTCAGGAGCAGTATGCGACAGTGTCTTCCCAACAGAAGGAAGACTGTCATGACCCCGCTCTCCCCCCGCTTTTTCCGCACGGTTCGAACCTACGCCGGAAGGCTCCGCGCCATGCACGACGAGTTTCGCATGGCCCACTTCATGTATTCCCTACCGGAAGACATCCGCAAGGATATCGGCTGGCCCGATTTCGACGGCGATCGCATCGGGCGGGGCCGCCAGGGGCGGGCCGGAAATTGACCGCACTTCACTTGGCCGGAAAGCACGCTATGCTGAAGGCTCCTGACAATATGCTGTCAGGAGCCTTGTGGCAGGTTTTCCCTCCGGCCAGACGTCTTTTGCGTCGCCATCGGCCGTGCGTTTCAGAGGGAACGGGAGCGACGGATGCGCCGGGCGGACAGGCTTTTTCAGATTGTTCAACATTTCCGTGGCGGCCGGCTGGTGACCGCGCAGAAACTCGCCGAATGGCTAGAGGTCTCGGAACGCACCATATATCGCGACATTGCGGACCTGCAGGCAACCGGCGTGCCGATCGATGGAGAGGCCGGAGTCGGCTACATCATGAGAGAGGGCTTCGATCTGCCCCCGCTGATGTTCACGCGTGACGAGATCGTCGCGCTCGTCGCCGGGGCCCGCATGGTGCGGGCTTTTGGCGGAGCAACAATGGCGCGCGCTGCAGACGAGGCGCTGGTGAAGATTGGCGCCGTACTGCCCGATGCCGAGAAGGACCGGATAGCGCGCACCGAAATCCACGCCCCCATGTGGGTGGTAAGCGACGCCGACAGGGCCCATATCGACCGGATCGAGCGCGCCGTCGAAAAACGCGAGGTCCTGACCCTTGACTATCGCGACGAGGCAGGACGGCCTTCGGCACGCGACGTTCGCCCGCTTGGGCTCTGGTTCTGGGGCAAGGTCTGGACGCTGGTTGCCTGGTGCGAGATGCGTTCGGATTTCCGGGCTTTCCGCATAGACCGGATCGCTTCCGTTATCACCACGGGCCGCAACTACAAGCCCGAGCGCGGCAAGCAGCTAGCGGATTTCTACCGCTCGATGGAGCGGGGCGAGCGCTCCGCCGCAGCACCGGGTCGCGCCAGCGGGTATTGAGCCCCCTTTCCAGGCTCCCGGAACGTAGGCGAATCTGCGACACGGCCGCCACGTGGGTCAAGACGCATTTCAGGGAGATAGATCGATGACCGATGACGCGCCTGTGGACGGAGCCTGCCATTGCGGCACCGTGCGCCTGAAGGTCAGGCTGGCGGATGGTTTGCGTTCGGCGCGCCGCTGCGACTGTTCCTATTGCCGGATGCGGGGTTGCATTGCGGTCAGCGCGAGGCTCAATGACCTCGAAGTCGTTTCCGGTGCGGACGCCCTCACAACATATCAGTTCAACACGGGAACGGCGAAGCACCACTTCTGCTCGAAATGCGGCATCTACACCCATCACCGGAGACGCTCCAATCCGAACGAATATGGCGTGAATGCTGCGGTCCTCGCCGGCGTCAGTCCTTTCGACTTCGCTGAGGTGATCGTGCTCGACGGCAGGAATCATCCGTCTGATGGCAATAGCGGCGCCGGCATCGCAGGCATGCTGCGCTTCGAGCCGGCAGGCGAGGACTACAAAAAAGCCCGCTGACGCGGGCTTTCGAATTTCTCCGGCAAAAATTCGGAGCTTGCTACTGGTCGTCTTCTTCAGGCTGCGTCGACTTCAACGCCGACAGCTTGGCGAACACGGCGTCCGCGTCGAGTTCGTCATCCTCGCCCCTCGGAGCGGGCTGCTCGGGCTGCAGCCGCTCGGTGAGTGCGGCCGGCAACAGCGTGTCGCCAGTAGGCTGCGCGGTCTGTTCACGTCCCTTGGAGGCGCGGTTCACCTCGATGTCGAGGTCGATCTGCGAGCATAGCCCAAGCGTCACCGGATCCATCGGCACAAGGTTGGACGCGTTCCAGTGCGTGCGGTTGCGGATCTGCTCGATCGTCGATTTGGTCGTGCCGACCAGACGCGAGATCTGCGCATCCTTCAGTTCGGGATGGTTGCGCACCAGCCACAAAATGGCGTTCGGACGGTCCTGGCGCTTGGAAAGCGGCGTGTAGCGCGGCGCCTTGCGCTTGGACTCCGGCACTCGGACCTTCGGCTCGGACAGGTGCAGACGATGGTTCTCGTCACCTTCGGCCTTCTTGATCTCGTCGCGGGTAAGCTGGCCGGTCATGACCGGATCCATACCCTTGATGCCCTGCGCAGCTTCGCCGTCGGCGATCGCCTTCACCTCCAGCGGATGCAGGCCGCAGAACTGCGCAATCTGGTCAAACGACAGGGCGGTGTTATCGACCAGCCAGACAGCCGTCGCCTTTGGCATCAGAAGCGTACTTGCCATGCGTAAAATCCTCTCGTTCGCCCGCGTCCCGTCGCGGACGGTGGTCAGACCACCAATTTCGGAAATCGCGGGCTATATAACGATTTTCCTCACGCAGGGCAAGAATCTTCGGCGGCTGGCGGGTTTCGCGGGGGCTGGCTGGATTTGTCACCCAACTGTCACGCGCCCGTCATCGCAATGAAATGTCGCCGTCCCAAAGCATGGCGGCTTCATTTTCACGGAGACGCTGCCATGCCGCGCCAATCGACCCTTGTTGCCTTTACGGCCATCCTGACCGCTTCCGTGTCGCAGCCCGCACAAGCCGACCTGATGTTCAACGGCATCGCGACCTTTGCTGTGGCCGACAACCTGCCGGCCGATGTCGAAGGAAGCACGGAAACATCGTCGGAAATCATCGCGGCCAGCGAGGACGGGATGACGCTGGTCTATTCAGACAGCCCGCTCGGCGCAGTCGGCTTCGTCGATATAACTGAGCCAAAGGCACCTAAGGCCGGTGGCGTCGTCAGGGTCAAAGGCGAGCCCACCTCGCTTGCGATTTCCGGCAACAAGGTGCTTGCCGCAATCAACACTTCGGAAAGCTATGCCAATCCGTCCGGCAACCTCACCATGATCGACATGACGTCTCGCGCCATCGAAGGCACATGCGATCTGGGTGGACAGCCGGACTCCTTGGCGATCAGCGTCGACAAGAGCTTCCTCGCCATATCAATCGAAAACGAGCGTGACGAGGACGTCAATGACGGCGCGCTGCCGCAGATGCCGGCCGGTAACCTGAAGATCGTCCCGCTTACCGCCGGAGTTCCTGACTGTACCGCAGTCAGGACGATCGACCTGAACGGCATCGCGACTGTTGCGCCCGAAGATCCCGAACCGGAGTTCGTCGACATCAACAGCATTGGCGAGATCGTCGTCACGCTGCAGGAAAACAACCACATAGCGGTCGTGGACGGGAAGACGGGTGCGATCGTCTCCCATTTCCCGGCCGGCAGCGTGACGCTGGGAAACGTCGACACCAGGAAGGACGGCAGGCTCTCCTTTAACGGCCGGATGGAGGATGCGCCACGCGAACCGGACTCGGTGAAGTGGCTGGACGATGACCGTTTCATCATTGCCAACGAAGGCGACTGGAAAGGTGGGGCGCGCGGCTTCACCATCTTTTCGAAGGCAGGCGAGGTTCTCTACGAATCAGGGGCTTCGTTTGAGCATGAAGTCGCCAATCTCGGCCACTATCCGGAGCACCGCAACAAGAAGGGGGTCGAGCCCGAGGGACTCGGCACAGGCGTTTTCGGCGAAGACAAGCTTATCTTCCTCGGCTCGGAGCGAAGCTCCGTCGTTGGCGTCTACAAGGATACCGGAACGAAACCCCAATTGCTTCAGATGCTACCGTCGGGCATCGGACCCGAAGGGCTGATCGCTATCCCGTCGCGCAACCTGTTCGTCACGGCCAACGAGACCGACCTTGTCGAAGACGGGGGAGCCCGTTCACACGTCATGATCTACGAGCGCTCAGAAAGCCCGGCGACCTATCCGACGATCACGGCCAAGCTCACAACCGAGGGCGTACCGTTGGGTTGGGGAGCGCTCGGCGCTCTCGCCGCGGGCGAGCGGCCAGGGCAGCTGTTTGCGGCATCCGACTCCGTCTATTCGGCACAGCCCGCGATATTCTCCATAGACGCAACGCAGACGCCTGCCGTGATCACCGCCAAGACGGTCATCACGCGCAATGGCGATCCTGCCCAGAAGATGGATATCGAAGGCATTACGACGGACGGTGGTGGCGGCTTCTGGATCGCCAATGAGGGCGACGCCGCAAAGCTCGTTCCCCACGCCATCATGCGTGTCGACGACAAGGGCGAGATCAGGCAGGAGATCGGATTGCCGACCGAACTCCTAGCCGGCCAGACCAGGTTCGGGATGGAGGGCATCGCCACCGTCCGCGAGGGTGACGACCTGATGCTGGTCATGGCGATGCAGCGCGAATGGGGCGACGATCCGAAAGGCTTCGTCAAGCTTCTCGCTTACAAGCCGAACGACAAGCAGTGGTCGGCCATGCGCTATCCGCTGGAGACGCCCGAAAAGGGATGGATCGGTCTTTCCGAGATAACCGCCCATGACGGCAAGCTATATGTCATCGAGCGCGACAACCAGATCGGCGACACTGCGAAGGTCAAGCGTCTCTATACGGTCTCGCTCGACGCTTTCAGACCCGCAGCGCTCGGCGACGAACTGCCCGTGGCCGAGAAGACACTTGTTCGCGACCTTCTGCCAGATTTGAAGTCGGCCACGAACGGCTATGTCGTCGACAAGATGGAGGGCTTCGCAATCGATGCGAATGGCGACGCCTATGTCGTTACGGATAATGACGGCGTCGACGATTCCTCCGGGGAGACGCTGTTCCTGCGTCTTGGTAACGTCAAGGCGATCAACTGAGAGCCGCCACGGCCGGCCTCGCCGCAGGCCAATCCAGCAGAGGTGAGGCAAGCTTCGCGCCGCGAGTTCCGAAAGCCATGCACTGCGGCACAGGGCCGCAGTCAGCGCCGAACTTCAAGCACGGTGCGGTCTGACAGAAGGGGCAGAAGTCTGGCCATCACCCTCTCCGTTACCGCCACGCACCCTTGCGTCGGTGTGAACCCGGGGCGCGCGAGATGGAAGAAAATCGCGCTTCCCCTGCCAATTCGGCGCGCCGAGATGTTCCAGTCCATCACGATGCAATAGTCGTAGAGCCGGTCGTCCCGGCGCATCGTCTCGTGGCTTGCTCCATAAGGAATCCTGACCGGACGGTTGTAGTTGCGATCCATAGGCACCTCGCACCACCCAAGATCGGCCGCGATCGGCTGCATGCGCAGGCGCGTCCGCCGACCAGAGACGTGATCGGCACGGAAATAGCCGGACAGCAGGCGCATGCGCGCCAACGGCGTGGCGCCATCACCTTCGCGCTTGTTCGCGGAGATGCCACCCCTCCCCAAGGCACAGGGAAACACAACATTGCCGGCGACGAGCAGTCCCTGGGACTGATTGCCCGGCCGTGCCCTTACGGTAAGGGATGCAAGTCCCTTTCCTGCACGGGACCGGTATTTTGCATTGCCGGACTTACACTTATGTTTTTTCCTGTATGATCCCTGCACGACAAATCACCCGACCTGCACGACAGACGTTCCGCACAAACAGTCGTCCGGGTCAACCTGCTAACCGGCCTTCGGCCCCTGAACGGACTGAAGAATGACCTCACGGACGCTTCTTATTGTAGATGACGACGACGATCTGCGCTCGACGCTCGTAGAGCAACTATCGCTCTACGAGGAGTTCGAGGTGCTGGAAGAAGCCAATGCAACCAAAGGCATAGCAGCCGCACGCGCGGGCGTCGTAGACCTGCTGATCATGGATGTGGGGCTTCCGGACATGGATGGACGGGAAGCCGTGAAGCTGCTGCGCAAGGGCGGCTACAAGGCGCCTATCATCATGCTCACGGGCCACGACACCGATTCCGACACCATTCTGGGCCTTGAGGCCGGAGCAAACGACTATGTGACCAAGCCGTTCCGCTTCGCGGTGCTGCTCGCCCGTATTCGCGCCCAGTTGCGCCAGCACGAACAGAGCGAGGACGCGACGTTCACCGTCGGCCCGTATACGTTCAAGCCCTCCCAGAAACTGCTTGTCGACCAGCGCGGAAGCAAGGTTAGGCTGACCGAGAAGGAAGCATCGATCATCAAGTACCTCTATCGTGCCGACCAGAAGGTCGTGACGCGCGACATCCTGCTGGAGGAGGTCTGGGGCTACAATTCGGGCGTGACGACCCATACGCTCGAGACCCATGTTTACCGCTTGCGGCAGAAGATCGAGCGCGATCCTTCCAATGCCGAAATTCTTGTGACAGAAAGCGGCGGATACAAACTCGTTCCCTAGCGGCAGGATCTGGTGTCCTTGTCACGGAGAGGTAGGGAAGCATCGCAGGAGGAGCGCCGGACTGGGTTTCAGGGGACATCATGGCGCTGGATGATCACATCCGCATACTGTCCGGCGTGAGGCTTTTCGAAGGCTTCTCGCTCGAACAGCTGCGTCTGCTCGCCTTCGGCGCCGAGGCGATGCGCCTTCCTGCCGGCAAACGGCTTTACCTCGAGGATGACGACGCCGACTCAGCCTATATCGTGCTGCGTGGCAACATCCGCCTGTTTCGGGAGCATGACGGCCAGAACATCGAGATCAGCGTTGCGGATTCAGGCTCGGTGCTGGGCGAAATGGCGCTGATCGCCGACACGAAGCGGATGACCAGCGCAGAAGCCGCCACCGACTCCGAAATCCTGCGCATCAACCGCTCCATGTTCCGCCGCATACTGGAAGAATTTCCCGACACTGCGGAAAAGCTGCGCTCGCAGATCATCGAGGACCTCCAGACCCTGATCAGGCGCATCGAGCAGGTCGGCGAAAGACTGGGCTACCCACCGGAAAGCTAGGCAAGTTTTAGCGGCCATCAGCTCTTACAGGTCAAACCTGGCAATGACGGGGACATGGTCAGACGGCCTTTCCCAGCCACGCGCGTCGCGCAGTATCTCTATCCCCCTTAGGCCTTCAACAAGATTGTCGGAGGACCAGACATGGTCAAGCCTTCGCCCCCGGTTGGAGGCGGCCCAGTCTGCCGCACGGTAGCTCCACCACGTATAGAGCTTCTGATCGGGCGGAACGTTCAACCGCATCAGGTCGACCCATCCGCCCGCCTTGCGCATCGCCTCGAAGCTCTCGGTCTCGACTGGGGTGTGGCTGACGACGTTGAGCAGCTGCTTGTGGGACCAGACGTCATGCTCCAGCGGCGCGATATTCAGGTCGCCTACGAGTATGGACCCGGACGAGACGTCCTGCTCCGCACGGATAGCGTTCATTTCGGAAACGAAATCAAGCTTGTGCCGGAACTTGGCGTTGATGACCGGGTCAGGCTCGTCGCCGCCGGCGGGCACGTAGAAATTGTGCAGGAGCAGGGAATGTGAGCCTGCATCGACACGCACCGATATGTGGCGGCTGTCGGGAATATCGCAAAAGCGGCGACGCTCCACGATCTGGATTGGCAGGCGCGAGATCGTCGCGACGCCATGATAGCCTTTCTGACCATGTATTTCGATATGCCGGTAACCCAGCGCATGAAAGCGTTCGAGAGGGAACAGGTCGTCAGGGCATTTTGTTTCCTGCAGGCAGACCACGTCAGGCGCGTGTTCGAGAATCAGGCGTTCCACAAGTGGCAGGCGAAGCCTGACCGAATTTATGTTCCAGGTGGCGATGGAGAAGGGCATGGCAGGTCCGGCGGGAATCGAAGCGCGGAACCTGCCAGCATGACCACGAAACAGCAAGGCCGCGAACGATCGCGGCCTTTGTCAGTTCGGTGTCGGCTCGTGCGCGAAAAACTACCGGTTGTTGTTGTTGGCGCCCGGCTTGTTCAGCTTGTAATTTCGCTTGTAATCCACCTCGAACAGCGCTTGATCGATCTTCACGCCTTCCTGGACGTTGAAGATCATGACGGTTGTGTCCTTGCCCTGCGGGTCGCGGATGGTCCACTGACGCAGTTCGTAGGACTTGGGATCGAACATCAGAGTGATCGTCGAGTTGCCAAAAAACTGGCGGTCGGCGAGTTCTATCGTCGTGAGATCATCCTCCTCGCGAACGCTTTTGACGCGCTTGCCCGAAAGATCGATGCGCTCGTCCAGGAGCAGCTTCAGCGGCGTCTTAGATAGAGGATAGAGATCCATCGTGTTCAGCTTCGTGTTGTCGATGACGACGGACTTGCCGTCGGAAATCACACGGTAGCCTGACGGCGGCTCGTAGTTGAACCGAAGCTTGCCGGGGCGCTGGATGAAGAATTTGCCGCCTGTCTGTTCGCCGCGCGGGCCAAACTGGACGAATTCGCCCTGCATCGTCGCAACCTTCGAGAAGTGATTGGCGATCTTCTGTGCGGTGTCGGACGCCGCAGCGGCGCGTCCTACGAGGTCGAGGCCTGGCATCGCCGTTAGTGCCGCCATGCCGACGGCGCCGATGCCGAGGCGGATCAGGCCTCGCCGGGTGATCATGTTTGCGGGTGAACGGGTTTTCATGCCGGTCGTCACTTTCGTCTTGTTCGTCTTGCTCGATGTCGCTTAGGTACTTAGTGGGGCCTAAGTTTGGCAGCGTAGGGACGCCCTGAAACCCGTTACATAGGGCGAAGTTCCCGAAATTGCGCGTAATCAGCCTGGCGCTAGAGCTTGTCCTCCTCGGTCGGCACGAGGATCTCGCGCTTCCCGGCATGATTCGCCGGTCCCACGATGCCTTCCTTTTCCATCTTCTCGATTATGGAGGCCGCCCGGTTGTAGCCAATCCCGAGACGGCGCTGGATATAGCTTGTCGACGCCTTGCCGTCGCGCAGCACCACGGCAACGGCCTGGTCGTACGGGTCGTCGGACTCCTCGAATACCCCGGCAGCACCACCGCCACCCTTGCCCGAAGGCTCTCCGTCCTCGTCTTCCTCGTCGTCCTCCGTGATGGCGTCGAGATATTCCGGCACGCCCTGCAGCTTGAGATGCGCGACGACCTTCTCCACCTCGTCATCCGACACAAACGGCCCGTGAACGCGCTGGATGCGTCCGCCGCCGGCCATGTAGAGCATGTCGCCCATGCCGAGCAGCTGTTCGGCGCCCTGTTCGCCAAGGATGGTACGGCTGTCGATCTTGGAGGTGACCTGGAACGACATGCGGGTCGGGAAGTTCGCCTTGATGGTACCCGTAATGACGTCCACCGACGGACGCTGCGTGGCCATAATGACGTGGATGCCGGCAGCGCGCGCCATCTGTGCAAGACGCTGCACCGCACCTTCGATATCCTTGCCCGCGACCATCATGAGATCGGCCATCTCGTCGATGATGACGACGATATAGGGCATGGCCTCGAGGTCCATTTCCTCCGTCTCGTAGATCGCCTCGCCGGTCTCGCGGTCGAAACCGGTCTGCACGGTTCGGGAAATGCGCTCGCCCTTCTTTTCGGCCTGCGCCACACGCGCGTTGAAGCCATCGATGTTGCGCACGCCGACCTTCGACATCTTGCGGTAGCGGTCTTCCATCTCGCGTACGGTCCACTTCAGGGCCACGACCGCCTTCTTCGGGTCCGTGACGACTGGCGTCAGCAGGTGCGGGATGCCGTCATAGACGGAGAGCTCGAGCATCTTCGGATCAATCATGATCAGGCGACATTCGGCCGGCGTCATCCTGTACAACAGCGACAGGATCATAGTGTTGATGGCGACGGACTTGCCGGAGCCGGTAGTGCCCGCGACGAGCACGTGGGGCATCTTTGCGATGTCGACGATCACCGACTCGCCATTGATCGACTTGCCGAGCGCAAGCGCAAGCTTGGCCTTGGTTTCCTCGAAATCACGGCTGGCGAGGATCTCACGCAGATAGACCGTCTCGCGCTTGGCGTTGGGCAGCTCGATGCCGATCGCGTTGCGTCCGGGAACCACGGCGACACGGGCAGCAATCGCGCTCATCGAGCGCGCAATGTCATCGGCAAGCCCGATCACACGGCTCGACTTGATGCCCGGCGCGGGTTCCAGTTCGTAGAGGGTGACGACCGGGCCGGGCCGGACATGGATGATTTCGCCCTTGACGCCAAAGTCCTCGAGCACGCCCTCCAGCAGTCGGGCGTTCTGCTCCAGCGCATCCTTGGACAGCGTCGTGTCGCGCACGATGTTCTTTGGTTCGGCCAGGAAATGCAGGGTCGGCATCTCGAATGTGTCGGAGCCAATCAGCGAGGTCTGTGCTTCGCGCTGCGTGCGCGAACCGGGCTTCGGCCGCGGGGCCGGCGCCTCGACCCTTGTCGCGGCATCCGACCTGAATTGCCGCACGACAGCCGAGGACTGGACGTTCCTGGGCGCTTCGGCCTCGATCTCGAGATCCGTATCATCGTCGACAAATTCGTCGGTGTCGACGGGATCGACCGCGGCACCTCTGTCCGACACCATCGCGGCAAAGAATTCCGGCTCCACCCTTGCCCGGCCGCCCGCGCTGAAATGCGCCTCCGCAAGTTCGGCCTTCTCGACTCGCTCTGCCGCAGCGCGCCAGCCGCCTGCGCGTTCCGTCTCGAATTCGTACTCGTCGCTGCGGCGATACCTGGCTGCCATCCGGCGAAGGAATGCACGACCCGACAACCACCAGTGAGCGATTGCGCCAAGCGCCAGCACACCGCCGCTTTCGCCCTCATCCTCCTCATCGAAGCCCGCTTCTTCCTCTACAGGCTTGCGCTTCGGTTTCGTCGGTACAAGCACCGCGAAACCATTCTTTCGCGCGGTGAGGCCCGATCCATAGGCGAAGAGATAGGTAGCCGGCACAATGAAGACGATCGCGAGCAACGTGGCAAGAAAACCGCCCGGATAGCCGCCCCCTGTGAAGAGTGCGGGAATCTTCAGCACCATGTCGCCAAACACGCCCCCCAACCCCGTCGGCAATGGCCAGGTCTGTGGCGGTGTCGCACACCCTGCAATGGCTGCGAACAGCAACGCCGCGCCAAACCATGCTGCGGCACGTTTTGGCATCGTGTCGACGCCCCGCGCGGTGACGAAAAAGAAGCCCCAGATGACCGCTGGAACGAGCGCTGCGACAGAAGACAGGCCGAAAAATTGCATTGCGAGATCGGCAAAGATGGCTCCCGGATATCCCATCGCATTCGTGACGGTGGCATCCGTTGCGTGGCTGAAGCTCGGATCGGCGACGTTCCATGTGCCCAGGCTTGCGAGCGCGAAGGCCACAAAGGCGAACAGTGCCATTCCGATCGCGCGGCCGGCCTGGCGGCGCAGAAATGCCTGAAAGCCGTGCCCGGCATCATCCATTGAAAGCGGAACCGAAACCCCAGAACGCATGTCGTCCCCATATTCCAAAGCCAGCGCCATGGCCGTACCGCCACAGTAGCTGATCCCGAAAGCCTATCGGCGGGAGGTTAAGGGGTCATTAAGCATAACGCCCCGACGTCCGACGGCGCGACATGGATATGCCGTCCTTATCGCTGCCTGCCAGGCGCAATTCCCCACAGGCAAAAGCCCCAGATTTCTGAAACGACTTGTTTACCGCGTCGGTTAATTCGAACGAAACACATACAACTTAAAGATGCCGATGCTGTGACAAACAACCCAGACGGGAGTTAGTGATGC
>JAHBYU010000024.1 GCA_019635775.1 Rhizobiaceae bacterium
CTTTTCAGGTGGCTGCGATCGCCACCGCGTCACTCTTGTGTCTTGGCGCAGGCGCCGCCTTGGCGGATTTCGAATTGGGCATGGTCATCAAGTCGACGACCAATCCCTACTACAACGCGACGCTCAAGGGCGCACAGATGGCGGCGTCTGAAGTCGGCGGAAAGGTCGAAAACTGGGGGCCGACCCAATCAACCGCGACCGCGCAGATCGATATAATCAACAGCCTCGCGAACCGGCGCATTTCGGCCATCGCCGTCGCTCCAAACGACGCCGCGGCAGTCGTTCCCGCGATGAAGCGCGCCGCGCAGCTCGGCATCCCCGTCATCACTTTCGACGCCGATTCGGATCCGGAAGGCCGCAAGTTCTACGTCAACAGCGCCACCACCGAAGCAATCGGCACATATGGCGCCAAGCGTCTTGCTGAAGAGATGGGCATGAAGGGCGAGATCGCAATCGTTTCGGCCCAGCCGACTTCGGCGAACCAGAACGCCTGGATCAAGGCTTTCCGCGCGGAGCTGGCAAAGCCTGAATACAGCGAAATGTCGATCGTCGATGAAGTGTATGGCTATGATGACGAACAGAAGGCCTTCGACGCCACTGTGGCGCTGACGACCAAGTATCCGAACCTCGCCGGCATCTTCGCGCCGACCTGCCCGGGTGCTCCCGCAGTCGGTCGTGCACTCGAGACGATCAAGAAGAACGGTGAGATCAAGGTCGCCGGTACCTGCGTGCCGAGCATCAGTGCGCAATACATGCTCAACGACACGATACAGGTTCTTTATCTCTGGGACCCGATCAAGCTCGGCTACGTCACCTATCACGCGGCCAAGTTCATGTCCGAAGGTAAGCTGAAGGGGGAGCCTGGCGAGAGCTTCACGATTGAGACCGGCGCCTTCCCGGGTACCTACACGATCAACGAGCAGAGCGAGGTCATCACCACCGAACCGCTCGAGTACACGGAGGAAAACTACAAGGACAACCCGTATTGATTACTTGTCGGCGAGGCGGCAACGTCTCGTCGCGGATACTCAAGGGGCGTCGGGCCAGCATTTGCTGGCCCGTTGGAGGGGGCCATGAACGCTGTCGTTGACCTCAAGAATATTTCCAAGCGTTTCGGTTCCGTGGAAGTGCTGTCGAATGTCAGCATGGAACTGCGCGCCGGTCGGGTTCACGCGCTGGCGGGGGCCAATGGCGCGGGCAAGAGCACGCTTGTGAAGATATTCGCCGGCGTCCATCAACCGGATGCGGGTACGATCCGGGTCGATGGCGTCGAGGTCACCATCGCCGGTACAGCCGACGCACGTCGGCAGGGAATTTCCGTCATTCACCAGCATCCTGCCCTGTTCCCCGATCTGACGGTGGCCGAAAATATCTTTGTCGGGCGGCAGCCTACCAGGCTGGGCCGAATAGATTGGCCTGAAATGCGACGCAACGCAGGTGCGCTCATCGATCGCATCGGCATGAAGGTCGACGTCGACGCGCGGGTCAAGGATCTCGGCGTCGCCGAACGACAGGCGGTCGCCATAGCCGCTGCTCTGTCATCTGAAGTCCGCGTGCTGATCATGGATGAACCGACGTCCGCCATTTCCGCTCACGAACTGGAGCAGTTCTTTGCGGTTGTCGAACGATTGAAGAAGGAAGGCGTCGCAATCCTCTTCATCACCCATTTCCTCGATGAGATATTCGCCATCAGTGACGACATCACCGTGCTGCGCTCCGGCAAGCACATCGTCACCGCTGTGGCCGCCGACCTCACGCCCGCTTCCGTCATCACGCATATGATCGGTACCGCGACCGACGACCTCTTTCCTACCTGGCCGGCAAACATCGGCAAGACGGTCCTCTCGGTCGATGGCCTTTGCGGTGCTGACGGTTTCGATGACATCAGCTTCGACGTCCGCGCAGGAGAGATAATCGGTTTCTTCGGTCTCGTCGGAGCCGGTAGAAGCGAGGTCGCGGAAGCCATTTTTGGTCTCCGCAAGACGCTTTCCGGCTCAATCGCCATCGATGGCCGGAAACAGTCGATCCGGTCCCCGCGAGAGGCGATAGAACAAGGTATTTCATTGGTGCCGGAAGACAGGCACGAGCAGGGGCTCGTTCTCCAGTTCCCCAACCGTGCAAACACGTCGCTCGCCCTGCTCAGGCGCATATCAGACATATTCGGTCGCATCAGGGGTGAGCGCGAGGAGACACTGGCCGAAACGTATTCGCGTCGGTTGGGCGTGGTGGCCACGGGCATCGAGCAACTGACGGGCACGCTGTCAGGTGGTAACCAGCAGAAGGTGTTGCTGGCCAAGTGGCTGGCGCTTGAGCCGCGCGTGCTCATTCTCGACCAGCCTACGCGCGGCGTGGATGTCGGCGCGAAGGCGGACATCTACCGGATCATCTCGGAACTCGCGTCCGCCGGTCTCGCGATCATCCTTATTGGCGACGACCCGGATGAGGTCATGGCGATGTCGAACCGTGTGCTGGTTTTCCGGAACGGCCGTATAGCGGCTCGCTTCGAGCGCGGCGCCTTCGACCGCGAGGGGATGCTTACAGCGGCCGCCCATTCCCCGGTCCATTCCCTGAACGGGGAGGCGGCGTAATGTCGGCTTCTCCCTCTGGCCGTTCCATCCAACGGCGCGAACGCAGCTTCATCGAGCGGATACTCTTCGCCAGGGAAATGTATCTCGTGCTGGTTCTGCTTGTCCTTTCGGCGGGCATCACGATTGTCGAGCCTCGCTTCCTAACGGTCTACAATCTCCAGCAGGTCGCATTGTCGGCCAGTCTGGTCAGCATCGTCGCCATCGGTCAGGCGCTGGTCATCATATGCCGGCAGATCGACATCTCCGTCGGCCCGATCGTCGCGGCGAGCGCCTTCATTTCCGCCGACTACCTGGTAGGCAACCCGACGACGCCCATCCTGTTCATTTTCCTGATCGGCTGCGGGGTAGGAGCGTTTCTCGGGGCGATCAACGCCGTGATCGTCGCAGGCTTCGGTATCCCGGCGATCGTCGCGACGCTCGGGACGTTTGCGATATTTCGCGGTGCGATCATCATCCTCGCAGAAGGCAGGCAGATATCCGCAACGTCGCTCCCTCCCAACTTCGTCGGCATCGCAGAACTTACGGTCGCGGGGGTTCCTGCTCTCGTCTGGGCGGCGTTGCTCATGGCCGCGTTCGGCGGCTGGATGGCGCGCTACACCCGGTTCGGGCGCAATCTCTACGCCATCGGAAGCAATCCCGAAGGCGCGCGGCTCGCCGGCATAAGCGAGCAGCGCCACATCGCTGCCGTGTTCGTCATCAGCGGTGTTCTGGCCGGCCTTGTCGGCGTCCTCTGGGGCGCGCGTTTCGGCACGGTCCATGCGGCCATCGCGCCAAACATGCACATCGACTCAATCCTGGCCGTCGTGCTTGGCGGGATCAGTATCTTCGGTGGCAGTGGGACTATCGCGGGCGCGGTCATCGGCGCACTCACCATTGCTGTTCTACAAAATGGAGTCCTTCTGCTCGGCGTAAATCAGTTCTGGATCCAGGCGATCGTCGGAGCGGCTATCCTTGCCACTGTCGTGTTCTACGGCCACATGTCCCAGCGCGCGGAAACACGCCGCCGGACTGAGCGTCGCGACGCGCGCGCCAGGCAGCGGCATGTCCAGAACTCGAGGGCATCGTCATGAACAGGCGCGAACTGATCGGAAAGTGGGAGTTGTTCCTATTTGCGTTGCTCGTCGCCGTGCTTGTCGCTGGCACTTTGACGTCGGAATATTTCCTGACGACGTCGAACATATCGATCGCGTTGGCTGGCGCCATGCCGACGGCGATCGTGGCGCTGGCCATGATGGCGGTTATCGTCACCGGCGAGATCGACATCTCGGTCGGCTCCATCGTCGGGCTCTGCGCGACCGCGATCGGGCTCACGATAGAGCGGGGCGCAAGCGCGGAATTTGCTGTGCTTGCGAGTATGGCGGTCGGCCTTCTTGCAGGCGCACTGAACGGCGTTGTGGTCGCCTATGGCCGCGTGCCGTCGCTCGTCGCGACGCTGGGCACGCTCGCGCTGTTTCGGGGCGTAGCGCAGATCGTGCTGGAGGAGCGGGGTATCAGCAACTTTCCACAATGGTACCAGGAGCTTGGCTTTGGAACGGTGCCTTATACGCCATTTCCGTGGAGTGCCATTCCGTTTGTTGTGCTGTTTCTGATCGCGCTCTTCATCCTCCACGCGACGTATTGGGGACGCGGCCTTTTTGCGCTGGGTAACAACCGGACGGCCGCCGACTATTCAGGCATAGCAACGCGCAAGTACATCTTTGCCGCGTTCGTCGCGTCCGGGCTGGCCTGTTCGATCGCCGCCGTGGTGCTCACCGGTTACCTCGCCAGCGCGCGCTCCGACACTGCCATCGGTCTGGAACTTAACGTCATCACTGCCGTGGTCCTCGGCGGTGTGAGCGTCTTCGGCGGCAGCGGCAAGTTGATCGCCGTAGTCACAGCGGTTTTCGTGCTTGCGCTGGTGCAGAACGTGCTTGGCCTTGCCGGCGTGACTCCGGAGCGACAACAGGTCGTTACGGGTCTGGTGCTGATCATCTCGTTGCTTGCGTTTGCAGGGCCTGCAAAGCTGCGCGGCTGGATCGCCAAGGTCACCTCACGAACCAACACTCACACAGTCGCCAATTAGAGGAGGAGGAATGCCGATGTTGCTTGGTTTCAATATGTTGTTGTGGACTCCGTTCGTCACAGAAGCGGACTTCGCCACCTTTGGGGAGTTGAAGAAGGCCGGTTACGACGGCGTCGAACTGCCGATCTTCGAAGGAACGCCCGAGCACTACCGCAAGGTCGGAAAGGCAATTCGCGACAATGGGCTGCGCTGCACCGGCGTCGGCATCATTCCCGAAGAGGCGAAGAACTGCACGAGCAGCGATCCAAAGGTTCGCGCGGCAGGTCTCGACCATCTGAAATGGTCGATTGACTGCCTCGAAGCGGCCGGTGGCGAGGTGCTTTGCGGGCCATTCTACCAGCCGCTCGCCATCTTCACGGGCAATCCGCCGACCCAGGACGAGAAGGCCGGCGCCGTTGAAGTCCACAAGCAGGCAGCGCGCTATGCCGCGCCCAAGAACATCAAGCTCTCGGTGGAGCCTCTCAACCGCTTCGAATGCTACCTGCTGAATACGGTCCATGACGCTGCGGCCATGGTCGAGAAGGTTGCGGAGCCGAACTACGGCCTGCTCTACGACACGTTCCACGCCAACATCGAGGAAAAGGATCCTGTCGGCGTCATCAAGCCGAACATCAAGTGGATCAATCACGTTCATCTGTCAGAGAACGACCGGGGAACGCCGGGCAAGGGGCACGTTCCGTGGACCGAAACGTTCAAGGCGATCCGCGCTACCGACTACGACCAGTGGTACGTCATCGAGGCTTTCGGGCGTTCGCTTCCCGAAGTGGCTGCTGCCACGCGCGTCTGGCGCGATTTCTTCCCGACCAAGGAGGAAGTCTACCAGTTCGGCCACGACTTCCTGCGCGACCAATGGTCCCGCGCTGCCTGAAATTTTGAGAGGAGAACCAAATGAAGACCATCAAGGGACCGGCCATCTATCTGGCACAGTTCGTCGGCGACAAGGCACCGTTCAACACGTTCAAGGACATTTGTGGCTGGGCAGCTTCGCTCGGCTATAAAGGCGTTCAGATTCCCGCGTGGGACACACGCCTAATCGACGTGACGAAAGCGGCCGAAAGCAAGACATACTGCGACGAGCTGAAAGGAACCGCCGCCGAGCAGGGCGTGGAGATCACCGAGCTTGCATCCCACCTCCAGGGTCAGCTTGTAGCCGTCAATCCGGCTTTCGACGATGCTCTCGACGCTTTCGCCGCGCCGCATGTACGTGGCAACCCCAAGGCAAGGCAGGAATGGGCGGTGCAACAGGTGCAAGCTTCGGCCATCGCCAGCAGGAATCTCGGCCTGAAGTCGCACGTCACGTTTTCGGGCGCGCTTGCCTGGCCTTTCTTCTATCCATGGCCACCCCGGCCGGCCGGCCTGATCGAAGCAGCCTTCGATGAACTCGCGCGCCGTTGGAAGCCGATTCTCGACTTGCACGAAGAGCATGGCGTCGATGCCTGCTTCGAGCTCCATCCGGGCGAGGACCTTTTCGATGGAACGACCTTCGAGCGCTTCCTCGAAAAGGTCGGCAATCACAATCGTTGCTGCATTGCCTACGATCCGTCGCACTTCCGACTGCAGAACCTGGACTATGTCGGCTTCATCGATGTCTATCACGAGAAGATCAAGGCGTTCCACGTAAAGGATGCCGAGCTTCGCTCGACGCCGAAGCAGGGTGTCTATTCGGGCTTCTCCGATTGGCCCGATCGCGCCGGTCGCTTCCGTTCGCTGGGCGACGGCGACGTCGATTTCCGCTCCATCTTCTCGCAGCTGTCCGTACACAATTTCGACGGCTGGGCTGTGCTGGAATGGGAATGCGCCATCAAGGACCGCATGGATGGCGCACGCGAGGGAGCGAAGTTCATCTCCGATCACCTGATCAAGGTGAGCCAGACGAACTTCGACGACTTCATCGACCAGGGAGCCAGCGACAAGGCCGTGAAGCGCGCTCTCGGCCTGAGCTGAGTTTTCGACGAATTGAGATCGTCGGCCGCACCAGCGGCCGGCGATCGAAAAGCGACAGATGAAAAGAGGGTAGATGCTCGGTCGACGGGAACTGTCGCACGGTCCTGATGCGACCTACGGGCAGGGCGCTATAAATCCTGCGGAGGAGGATTGAGAATGCCGATTGCGGAGAACGGCGACGTCGAAGTTTTCTACGAGGTTACCGGCAGCGGCCCGCCGCTTGTGCTGATCATGGGTCTGGGTGCCGACCACAGCGTCTGGGAATTGCATCGCGAGGCATATGCCAGGCATTTCCAGTGCATCGCGATTGACAACCGTGGTGTTGGAAAAACCTCAAAGCCGGTTGGAAGCTACACCACGGCGGACATGGCGCGCGATGTGCTGGCAGTGATGGACGATGCGGGCGTCCAGCGCGCTCACGTCGCCGGCATTTCCATGGGAGGCGCAATCGCGCAGCAGGTGTGCCTGCAGGCGCCCGAGCGCGTGCGCTCGCTTGTCCTGATCAGCACCTGGGGGAGGCTTCCATCCTTCCACAGGACTGTTTTCGAGCATTTCAAGTCGGTCCGGGCGCACACAAACCCCGGAGACTTCATGCGGTGCCTGCAGCTCTGGATCTGGGGGCCTGCTTATTTCGAAAAGAACGGGACCGATCTCGAAACTGCGCGGCGCGACGCCAGCCAGAACCCGGCGCCACAGCCGCAATACGCGTTCGAAGCACAATGCGATGCTTGCATCTCCCATGACACGCTTGAGCGCCTCGGCGAGGTCAAGGTTCCGACGCTGGTTACGATCGGGCTGGAGGACATTTTTACTCCGTTCGAGCTGTCGCAAGCGCTTCACAACGCAATTGCCGGATCCGAGCTTTTGAGGTTCCCTGGATGTGCGCACACGCACCACTGGGAGGACCTCGACAAATTCAACAGTGCAACGTTGCTCTTCATGCAACGGCACTGATCTGACGCGAAAATCTGAAAGTGTTTCGAGGGAGGAAGACATGAAGGGAATCAAGATGGGCTGCCAGACCTATACCTGGCAGATGAGCGGCGAACTCTATCTCGGCAAACTCGACCACATCATAGCGGTTGCAGGTAAAAGCGGCTTTCAGGGCATCGAACCAGAGACGCAGTTTCTCGGCGCTCTGCGCGATCCCGGCGTTATGCGCAGCCATCTCGACAAGGCTGGCATGGAGCTGGCTTCGGTTTGCCTGGTCGAAAAGTGGCGCCAGCCGAAAGAAAACGATTCGGAACGGGAGGCCGCTGACTGGGTTATCGACTATCTGGCGCGCAATTTTCCGGACACTGTGCTGAATGTATGCCCGTATCCGGGAACGGATCGCGCCGACCTCGATGAGCGTCAGGCCAACCAGCTGTCGTGTATGAACGCGGTCGCTGCGCGCGCTGCCCAGAAAGGCATTCTTGCGGCCTATCATCCAAATTCACCGGAGGGCTCCGTTTGCCGGACCCGCGGAGACTACGATCGGATGTTGAACGGTTTGGACGGGAATGTGCTGAAGTGGGTGCCGGATGTCGGGCACATGACCAAGGGCGGCATGGATCCGCTCGCTGTCATGAAAACTTTCCGTCCGCTGATCGCGCATGTCCACTACAAGGACATGACCGGGGACGGACAGTGGGCGATGATGGGCAAGGGCATCATCGATTTCGAGAGCATTACAAGCTTCCTGCGCGATACAGGCTACAGCGGCTGGCTGGTTGTCGAGGACGAAAGCCCGGAGGCCGAGGCAGAGCCCGATAAAGTTGCGTCGCTGGATGGGGCCTACATGAAGCAGCGCCTGGCGCCTCTTGTAGCGTCTTGACGGTTGGCGCGGCCAAGCAAGGGACATAAGCCATGGACATCAGGAAGCGGCGTATCGGCAAAACCGATCTCGAAGTAACCGATCTTGGCTTCGGGGGCACCGCCATAGGCGGTCTTTACCGTGCCTGTCCCCGCGATCAGGCCATTGCGACTTTGGAAGCCGCTTGGCAGGCGGGCATTCGCCTTTTCGACAATGCTCCCCTCTACGGCTACGGTCTTTCTGAGCGCGTTGTCGGCGATTACCTTCGCGACAAGCCGCGCAACGAATATGTCCTCATCACAAAGGTAGGGCGACCGCTTCGTCCGCTTCGTGCGGGCGAAAGTCACAACGAAATCTTCGTCGGCGGTCTGCCCTTCGACATCGAGCACGACTATTCCTACGACGGGGTGATGCGCTCGCTGGAACAAAGCTATGCGCGTCTGGGTCTCAACCGTATCGACGTCCTGCTCGCGCACGATCTCGGCGTTGAAACGCACGGAGCCGAAGCGGCAGTCCACCATATGCGTCAGTTTCTCGACGGCGGCGTGAAGGCGTTGGAAGAGTTGAAGCGCGCGGGCGATATATCGGCCTACGGACTGGGTGTAAACGAGATCCCGGTTTGCCTCGAACTCATGTGCCACGCACCGATCGACTGTATCCTGCTTGCCGGCAGGCATACGCTTCTGGATCGTTCCGCCGAGGATGAACTGATACCCCTCTGCCGCGACAGTGGCACGTCTCTGATCATTGGTGGCGTTTTCAATTCAGGCATTCTGGCCACAGGTCCTTCGCCGGATGCCCATTTCAACTATGCGCCGGCCTCTCCCGATATCGTGGACAAGGTTGTGGAGATGCAGGGCATCGCGGATGCCCGTGGATTTCCGCTCGCCGCAGCCGCCCTGCAATTCCCGCTTCGGAGTGATGTAGTCGCGTCAGTACTCTTGAGCACGGCACGGCCGGAAAGCCTCAAGCGCAACCTGTCCCTCATGGACCTGCCTATCGCAGCGGGCGACTTTGCTCGCTTTGAAGAATGTCGCGTGTCCAGTTTGCAGCCGTAGCATATTATGTTCAGAAAAAGACCAATTCACAGCAATCGCAGGCATCAAACGTGTCAACCATAAAAGACGTAGCCAAGCGGGCAAATGTCTCCGTCGGCACCGTCTCGGCAGCTCTGAACAAGACCAAGTACGTCAGCCCGGCGCTTGTGGAGCGCATTCTGCAGGCAGTGCATGAGTTGGACTATCGCGCCGACGGGATCGCGCGAAGCCTGAAGCGCGGAAAGACCGACCTGATCGGTCTGATCGTGGATGATCTCAACAATCTCTTCTACGTTGAGCTTCTCGAACAGATCGAGCACGAGGCGCGCAGGAACGGATACTCCGTCCTTCTTTGCCAGTCAGGTGGCGACGTGGCCACCGAACGCGCCTATCTCGACATCCTGAAGAAATATCGAGTCGACGGTCTTATCTGGTCGACCGCGGGCAAGCCGGAACACTACGAAGCGGAATATGGCGGGAAGTTCCCCGTTCCGCTGGTGTTGGTCGACCGTGTGCAGCCGTCTTTCGCGGCATTCGATCATGTCGTGTTGAACAATAGCTCAGCCGGTCGTCAGGCCGTGGATTACCTGCTAGACCTTGGACACCGGAGGATAATTCTCCTCAACGGGCCAGACTATCTGTCTGTGGCACACGAGCGACGCGTCGGTTTCCAGGAGGGTTTGATAGCGCGTAATGTGGAAGTCGACGATCGTCTTGTAATCAACGCCTCATTCCATGAGCAGCAAGCGTTCGAGGCCTGTTGTGACCTGTTGCGGCAGCGCCCCGACGTTACGGCAATCATGGCCGCGAGCGGCGTCCTGTTTGTCTCCGCGTTGCGTGCTCTGAAAGCGTGCAAGCGAGCCTTCCCGGGAGACGTTTCCGTGGTTGGCATAGACGATTTTCCGCTTGCCAGTCTGATGACGCCGACCGTCACGGTCGTCGCCCAGCCGGTAAGGCGTATGGGCAGGGTCGCATTCGAACTTCTCCAGCGCAGGATGGAGACGCCGGATGCTCCCACGGTTCATCGAACGCTCGAACCCAGCCTCATTGTTAGGGGCTCCTGCCGGCCAGTCGGCGACAGCGCGAGACCAGTTAAAAAATCACGAAACAGGAGGTGACTATGTCGGAACCGCAATACCCGAAGCTTCACAATGCGATGTGGCCTGGTCTAGTCGGCAAGGGCGGCGATGCCGAGCCTGCAATCGATCTGGATACGATGCTGCGGCTGACGGCAGACGCACGCGTTGGCGACCGCCGCTTTGACGGCGTCGACCTGTTCCTCGCCGACCCCCATATCCCGATCGATGCCAGCAATGACGAAATCGACGCGATCGGCCAAAAGATCTCCGGTCATGGGCTCGTCATCGGTTCGGTGGTCGCTCCGGTCTGGCCGTTTACGGGCGGCGGTTCGGCGATGGGAACGCAGGAGGAGCGCGACCGGTTCGTCGAGATGATTCGAAAGGCTTGTCGCATCGCTGGTCGTTTCAGGCAGACGGGGCTTCGTCCCTATGGCGTCATCCGGATGGATTCCGCGGCCTCCGTCGAGGAGTGGTCAAAGGACCCCGCGGGTAACACCGCCCTTATAGCGGACACGTTCCGGAAGGCGTGCGACGTTGCGGCAACCTTCGATGAAAAACTCGCGATCGAAGGCGAAATCTGTTGGGGCGGTATGCACAGCTGGAAATCCGCAGTGGAATTGCTCGAAGCCGTCGACCGGCCCAACATCGGCTTCCAGGCGGATATGGCCCATACGCTCCTCTACACGATGGGCTACAATGCACCCGAGGCGCGCCTGCTACCGAAGGATTACGACTGGTCCGATCGTGGTCCGATGCGCGAGGCGCTTGCGAAAGTGTCGGCTGCGCTCCGTCCATGGACGATCGATTTTCATGTGGCTCAGAATGATGCGACGGTGAAGGGCTCCGGCGACCACGACGTCACCGGCAGACACTGCCAGGTCAATGATCCGAACGGCAAGCTGGACGTCGTGCGAGACGCAGCCTTCTGGTTGCGCGACGAGAAGGGCAATCTGACCAAAGCCTTCCGCCATATCTGCTGGGATGGGTGCATGTTCCCAAATGACGTGATGTTGCGGCAGCAGACATGGAACGACGTCCTGGCCACCATGATCAAGGTGCAAAGGGAATATGGCTGGAACTGAGATCGAACGGGTTGCCGCTGTCACAGGGCATTAGGGCTGTCTTGGAAGTCTGGCCGACGATGTTGCTGCGACGCGATGATTTCTGGCGGGCGGCAGCCGCTGTCTGATCCGGGGATGGTTTTGCCGGCTTGGGAGAGGTTGTGATTGAACTCGACGGCTCCCAGTTTGCGGCGACCATCCGCATGCTGTCACACGCTGGGCGGCATCGTACGAAAAACGTCGGCCGGCGGTGGGGCGAACCCTGTGTACATCTGCGCCTCGGAGGCCAGATCCTGCCCGAAGTCTCCGTTCGGATGAAGTCGCTGGCACTCCGCGGCTATCGGGCGCGGTCCCTCATCATGGCCGTGATCTGAGCAGACGCCATCCCTGCGAATGCCTCGAAACTTGACGATTGCGTCCTCTTCGTCCGCCGCCTGCGAAACGATGTCGGCTGCAATGTAGAGGGCGAGACCCATGACCCTAACGGAAGGTTCGATATTCGCCAGTCCCTTGGTCATTGATCGTGCGACATTGGTGGCGGTCGCGGCCTGCTCCTCGGTAAACATCCACGCCTCCCGATCTATTTGGCTTTGCGCTTTCGCTTGGCGGGCTTGACTGCGCTGGCCGGGCCGTCCTTTGCCTCCTGGGCTTCCCTCGCGGCTCGAAGCCTGGCGGTCTTGGCTATTCGGGCCGCTTCCAAACCATCACTGATCTCACGAGCGACACGATTGGTGATGTCGTTCTTTGTTTCAGCCTTGCTCAAGGTAGCCTTGAAGATTCCAGTCTCGACGGGCTGTCGCATTGTCGCCTCCTGTAAAAGAAAAAGGCCGGGCTGACCCGACCTTCCTTCAACGCCTCGATGACCGTGCCAGTACATCCGTGGTCAGGGTCAGAAACGCGATTTGCTTTAAGCAGCCTGCAGGTTCTCGGCAGCGCTCTTGCCGTTGCGCTTGTCCTGGACAACGTCGAAGCTGACCTTCTGGCCCTCAACGAGGGTACGCATGCCGGCGCGCTCGACGGCCGAGATGTGGACGAATACGTCAGCCTGTCCATTGCCCTGCTCGATGAAGCCGAAGCCTTTGGTGGAATTGAAGAACTTTACTGTTCCAGTATTCATGGCGATTTCCTTTCAATCGACATAGAAATTCGCCGCTTGGCAACATACCAAACGCCGTAGTGTTCGAAATTGAAAAGGAAGATCGTTGAGGCGCTCAGGCGCAGAAACAAAGTTCGAAACCAAGATCGATATGAGAACCTTATCAGTTCAATGTGTTTTCAACAAGGCGAAAGTTATTTTTGTCGAGTCTCACCAATGCATGCTCGCCAGGAAGACGACAAGAAAGCTAGCTAAAATTGCCAACAGGAGCGCGCCTCCGGTCAGTTCGACCCATATCGATCGCGTCGGGCGGGTTGTTCCGCTCTGCGGGTCAACTTCTGGATCGGTCATTTGCTACGGTCCAGCGGTCGAGATTTGTGGTCTTGGCCGATCCGCTGTCGAGTTCGACGCCAAGGCCGAGTATGATCGCCTGGCCTGCTATCATATCGGTCAGGTGCGAATCGGAAGCACTTAGGCTTGGGAACGTCTTCCGAACGTGACCGATCGCGTCGGCCACCGTCACCATTCTGCTCCCGTTCCGGTTTGCAAGATATGTTGAAAGGCTGCCACGTATTTCTGGCGATGTCGCGTGTTGGTTGATCGCATGGATCATCGGGTCCTCCGGTGCCGGCTTACAGAAGCCGGTTGTCTTCCTTGGTTTGCAATATTCGTCGCCGCCTTCCGTCAGTGTCAGCCATGCGGTGCCGCTCCTTGAGCGAGATGTCTGGCTTGGCAACTGGGCGCGACAACGGCTCCGCAATCGGCTGCTTGGATATCGTCCGCTGTCTGATGAATGGATTGAACATGGAATCTCCGTTCAGCTTGAAGGGCGCGCTGGCGCTGGCCGCTTCAACGGCGTCTTCTTCGTCGGGGATGGAAGAAGTCCCTCGCGTTGAGCCTGCTTGCGGATGAGCTTGCGCTGCCGGCGTATTGCCTCGGCCCTGCGGCGGGTTCTTCTTTCTGAGGGCTTTTCGTAAGCTCGCCGCTCACGCAATTCCCTGAAATGGCCTTCGCGCTGGAGCTTCTTTTTCAGTACGCGCAAGGCTTGGTCAACGTTGTTGTCTCTTACGAGAACTTGCATTCATTATCCTTTCCTGGCCTGCCGCAACTGCGACGGACGGAATTTCAGTCTGTGTAACGGTTAATGACGAGAACTTCCTCGCCGCCCACGATCGCTGTGGCCATTTCGGCGTCGGTTAAGACAGCCGTCCTCAGCGTCCATTTCCCGTCCGCGATGATTGGCACGTGCATGAAGGTCGCCAAGGGCGTGTAGACGGAACCGCTGTGGCTTGCCGACCAGCTCTCATGCAGGTCGATTGCATACGCCCCTTCCGGAAACAGACCATCGGCCGAAGCCAGACGGAAAGGTGCGGGAAAGTGCGCCACCGCTTGCCTGATGCGAATTTTCATGACGGTCTCCCAAGATCACGCGGCGCGGTCTCATCCACGCGCTAATCGCGAATCTGGAAAACAGTGGCGGGTCGAAGTCTCTGACACCGCGAAAGCCAAGATCGGCCAAACAAACGATATGTCCTTATGAACGTCAATTGAGTTTCAAACAAGGCATTGGCTGTAATTCGTAAGCCGGCGGCGTTTAGAGTGGCGCTTGGCGCTTACATCTGGGCAGGCGAAATGCGGCTTGCATCTCCCTTTATCCTTGTAGTCCGCTATCCCTCGACGCGTAATATTGGCGCGCGCAAGATTTTCGTCGTTGCGCAACCCAGGCGCATGGGAGGCGTGGATCGGCGTTCTCTTCAGTCGAAATCGCGTCTGTCGTCGGGCTGCCTGATTCGGTCATGTAGAAGGTCAGAAGAGGTTTCCGGTCCTTAACCAGAGACTTCCGTCGTTTTACCGAGGGCGGAGGCGCATCTGTTGACGTATCCGAGTTGCGAGCCGCCCAAGTTCGCAAGGTATTGTTTTCCAAGAAAATTTGCCATCTTCAACAAGGCCTGGCTTTGGAGACGGGCACTCTTTTTGCAAGCGAGCTGAGTCGCCGGACATCTCGACATTGGGCTTCGCGATATGGTGCGATCACGCCATATGCCGCCCTGTCAACGGCGGATTAACCATACCGCAGGTCCACTTCGGTTCCACGGACGGGAAGAGCGACCGCCGATACAAGACAGTGTCATATCCCCAACGGGCACTGTTTCGGCGAAGTTCGGATGGCTCTCCATCCGGATGCGCAGCGCCTCCCGTCCGTTTTTTCTTTCTCTGCCACAACGATGCAAGTGCCCGGCGTCGTCCGTAGGAAGACCCGTTGCGGGTAAACCCTTGATCGCTGTGACACTCAGGAACGGCCGCCGCGGCGTGGAATACTTGGCCGGCATCGCGGGGTCGCAGGCTTTACGGGACTGACATCAAACTGTCATCCGACTGTAATAAACGGACGCTATTGGCTCAGCGGGCGCCGAAGGATCGCGTCCTTGAAACAGGTTTCCGAACAGGAGCAGGCTAGATGAAAAAAGCAATCCTCACGGCGTCGGCGGCTGTCGTCGCGCTTGCCGTGTCGGCCGGATACGCCGCCGCGCGCGATCAGGTCAAGGTGGTCGGCTCATCGACCGTTTTCCCCTACAGCCAGGCGGCTGCCGAGGAGTTCGCCAACAAGACCGGCAAGCCGGCTCCTGTCGTCGAGTCAACGGGAACGGGCGGTGGCTTCAAGGCATTCTGCGGCGGCATTGGTCCCGACTTCGCCGACATTACAGGCGCATCGCGTGCGATAAAGGAGTCCGAGGTGAAGCTTTGCGCCGATAACGGCGTCGTGGACATCACCGAGGCGCTCATCGGCTATGACGGTCTCTCGATTGCGCACGCCTCCAGCGCACCGGAAATGGATCTGACCGAGGAGCAGATTTTCAAGGCTCTTGCCGCCGAGTTGCCGGATGGCAATGGCGGTTTCGTCGCCAACCCGAACAAGAAGTGGTCGGATATCGATGCTTCGCTGCCATCGATCGAGATCATTGCCTTCGGTCCGCCGCCGACGTCGGGAACGCGCGATGCCTTCGTGGAGCTCGTCATGCATGATGGCTGCAAGGACCTCGCCGGCATGGCGGATCTGAAGAAGGCCGATGAAGACAAGTGGAACGAGGTCTGCTCGCGCATGCGCCAGGACGGACCGTTCGTCGAGGCAGGTGAGAACGACAACCTTATCGTCCAGCGTCTCGAGTCCGACCCGAACGCGATCGGCATTTTCGGCTATTCCTTCCTGTACGAAAATTCCGACAAGCTGAAACCCGTGAAGGTCAACGGTGTTGCCCCCACGTTCGACACCATTGCAGACGGATCCTACCCGGTTTCGCGTCCGATCTTTTTCTACGTGAAGAACGCTCATCGTGACGTCATACCGAACATGAACGAGTTCCTCGCCGAGTACGTTTCGGACGGCGCCCTTGCTGCCGATGGCTACCTGCCGGAACGCGGCCTCACCCCGCTCTCCGACGAGAAGCGTGCCGAAGTCCAGAAGGCTGTCACCGACGGCAAGAAGCTGGGTTCGTAAGCCGGCCAATCTGATGCAGCCGTTCCGACAGGGACTTCGCAATTGGAACAATGCATTCCGGTCGGGGGATCTATGGCTGGGTATCTTCTTCTCTTCATAGTCTTGGCGGCTCTGTTCGTTTCAGTTCTTGGCGTTGCTCGCGGAAAGAGCAGGCGAGCGGCGGCAGCCGTAAAGACCCATTCCCGACCAATCTATCATGGCCTTAACGCGGCGATATGGGCAGGTGTCCCCGCCTTCGTGTTCCTGCTGCTCTGGCTGCTTTTCCAGAACAGCGTAATCGATGCCCTTGTCCTGGCGAGTTTTCCCGGCGTCGATGCAATGACCGGGCCCGAGCGCGATCTTGTTATCAGCGAAATCCGACAGGTAGCCGCAGGCAATATCTTCAAGGAGCCGACGGCAGAAGTCACCGCTGCCGTTGCTCATCTCAAATCCCTGCAGGCGCTGGCAATGTGGGCGATGGTCGCCCTCACGGCGGCACTCGTCGCGATTGGCGCCTTCTTCGGACTAGGCGCGATCCAGGCGCGGTTTCGGGCGCGCCACAGCGTTGAACGCTCGGTTACCTGGTTCATGATGTTCTCGTCGCTGGTGGCCATCCTGACGACCGCCGGGATCGTGTTTTCGTTGCTTTACGAAGCGATGCAATTTTTCGCGCGCGTTCCGGTAACCGAGTTTCTCTTCGGCCTTCGCTGGGAGCCCCAGATCGCCATGCGCGCGGATCAGGTTGCCGGTCAGGGCGCGTTCGGGATGATCCCGGTCCTGTTCGGCACCTTCATGATTTCCATGCTGGCCATGCTCGTCGCGGTCCCGGTGGGCATTCTCTCGGCCATTTATCTGACCGAGTATGCCAACGAGCGGTTCCGCGCCGTGGCAAAGCCACTGCTCGAAATCCTTGCGGGTATACCCACCATCGTCTACGGCTTCTTTGCGGTTCTGACCGTGGCTCCGATGATCCGCTCCCTTGGCCTTGCCATGGGGATCGAAGCGTCACCCAACAGCGCGCTCGCCGCCGGCGGGGTGATGGGCATCATGATCATCCCGTTCATATCTTCGCTTTCCGACGATGCGTTTGCCGCGGTACCCCGCGCTATACGCGAAGGGTCGTTTGCGCTCGGCGCCACGAAGGGTGAAACGATCCGCAAGGTTTTACTGCCCGCCGCTCTGCCAGGCATCGTCGGGGGCGTCCTGCTGGCGCTAAGCCGCGCGGTCGGCGAAACAATGATCGTTGTCATGGCAGCGGGCCTTATCGCCAAGATAACGCTCAACCCGTTCGACGCCGTGACCACCGTTACCGTTCAGATCGTCACCCTGCTGATTGGCGATAGCGAATTCGACAATCCCAAGACGTTGGCGGCCTTCGCGCTCGGACTTGTCCTGTTCATCATTACGCTGGGCCTCAATCTGATTGCGCTCCGCACCGTCCGCAAATATCGGGAGAAGTATTGATGTCACTTGCTGACGGCGCATCCCAGCACACACCAACGACTGTCCGCCCCCCAATTGACTGGAAGTCGGGCGAAATGGCCAGCCGCCGCGCATCCCGTTACGCTGCCGATCGGCGGCTGCAAGTCTACGGCATGATCGCCATAGCCTTTGCGCTCGGATTCCTGGCGATCCTTCTCGCGACGCTCACATTCACCGGCTACCGGGCGTTCACGCAGACGATGGTCACGGTGGACATCGACTTCAGCAATGCCGATCTCGATCGCGCGAACCTCATGGAGGCCAACTGGCGCAACGTCTTCCGGCAGGCGATGCTGGATGACGTCGGAGAATTGTCGCGGGCGCAACAGCGTGACTACTTCTCCATGTTCACGTCGTCGGCGCCCTTCCTCATACGTGACCAGATTATCGCCAACCCCGCTCTCCTGGATGGCCGGGCCACGTTCAAGGTGCCGATGTCTGATCCCATCGATCAGCTCGCGAAGGGACAGGTCAACACAAGCCTTCCGCCGGACCAGCGCAGGGTAAACGACAACCAGATCGAGCTTTTCAAGAAGCTTGAGGCAAGTGGCGCTATCAGCCAGCCCTTCAACTGGGGTCTCTTCCTCAACTCCGACAGCCGCTTCCCCGAACTGGCAGGTCTGGCGGGTGCAATTTCCGGTTCGTTCTGGCTGCTTCTGGTCTGCTTCCTGATAAGCTTCCCTGTCGGCATCGCGGCCGCGATCTATCTCGAGGAGTTCGCACCCAGGAACCGCTTCACGGATCTGATCGAGATCAATATCAACAACCTCGCCGCGGTTCCCTCAGTGGTGTTCGGCCTGCTCGGCCTTGCGGTCTTCCTAGGCTGGTTCGGCCTGCCGCGTTCGGCGCCTTTGGTTGGCGGCATGGTGCTTGCGTTGATGACGCTGCCAACCATCATCATCGTAACGCGCGCCGCGCTGACGTCGGTTCCGTCATCGATACGCGAAGCGGCACTCGGCATCGGCGCGTCCAAGCACGAGATGATCTTCCATCATGTGCTTCCGCTCGCCATGCCGTCTATCCTCACCGGAACAATCATCGGCCTGGCGCAGGCACTCGGCGAGACCGCGCCGCTGCTCCTGATCGGTATGAACGCCTTCATCACCAGCCCGCCCGCCGGCGTGCTGGAGGCATCTACGGCGTTGCCGACGCAGATCTACATCTGGGCTGACAGCCCCGAACGCGGCTTCGTCGCCCGTACATCGGCGGCCATTCTCGTGCTGCTTGGCTTCCTGGTCATCATGAACGGCATTGCGATCTTCCTGAGGCAGCGCTTCGAGCGTCGCTGGTAATGGAGCAGAAGGATATGAACATGCTTACCGAAGCCGTTGTCGAACAGAAGCTTGGCGAACTGTCGAAAGAGCGCTCCATCAAGATGAGGGGCGAGGATGTCACCGTGCACTACGGCGAGAAGCAGGCCCTTTTCGGTGTCAGCCTGGATATCGCTGAAAATCAGGTGACTGCGCTGATCGGTCCGTCGGGCTGTGGCAAGTCAACGTTCCTGCGCTGTCTGAACCGCATGAACGATACGATCGACATTGCCCGCGTCGGCGGCAAGCTTACACTTGATGGGGAAGATATCTACGATCCCAAGATCGATGTGGTTGAGTTGCGCGCCCGCGTTGGCATGGTGTTCCAGAAGCCGAATCCTTTCCCGAAGTCGATTTATGAGAACGTCGCCTATGGCCCGCGCATTCACGGTCTGACGCGCGGCAAGTCGGAACTGGACGCGATCGTGGAGGAGAGTCTGAAAAAGGCTGCCCTCTGGAACGAGGTGAAAGACCGGCTGCACGAGTCTGGCACAGGCCTGTCGGGCGGCCAGCAGCAGCGCCTTTGCATCGCCCGCGCTATCGCGGTGTCCCCGGAAGTCATTCTTATGGACGAGCCGTGTTCGGCGCTCGACCCGATCGCGACCGCGAAGGTAGAGGAACTGATCGACGAGTTGCGCGAAAACTACACGATCGTGATCGTCACGCACTCCATGCAGCAGGCTGCACGCGTCTCGCAGCGCACCGCGTTCTTCCACCTCGGCGTGCTGGTCGAGGAAGGTCCGACCGACATGATCTTCACCAGCCCGCTCGAGAAGCGCACGCAAGACTATATCACCGGCCGCTTCGGCTGAGCCAGGCCGCCGCAGTTTTACCGGAACCGGAAGGGCTCCATTCATGGGCGAACATACAGTCACCTCCTTCGACGAGGAACTCGACCACATCCAGCGGCTCGTACGCGATATGAGCGACCTCGCAGCTTCGATGGTGGGCGATTCCATCCGGGCGTTGCTGGCTTCCGACAATGCGCTTGCGCAACGCGTTATCTCCGACGACGCCATCATGGATGCCCGCCAGCGCGAACTGGACGATCGGGCGATCGCTTTGATCGCAAAGCGCCAGCCGATGGCTCAGGACCTGCGCGCGGTAGTCGGCGCGATCCGCATGGCGGGTGACCTGGAGCGCATCGGCGACCTTGCCAAGAATGTGGCCAAGCGCGTCAGCGCCGTCGGCCACGGCGCGACGCCGCGCACCCTCGCCTACGGCATCGAGGACATGTCGTCGCTGGTGCTGGAACAGGTAAGGGGAGTCATCGACCTTTATGTCGCGCGTGACGCCGACGGCTTGCGCAAACTGCGCGCGGACGACGAGAAGGTCGACGTCAAATACACCGCCGTCTTCCGCGAACTCCTCACCTATATGATGGAGGATCCGCGCAACATCACTGCCTGCACGCATCTGTTGTTCTGCGCCAAGAATCTGGAGCGCATAGGCGACCATGTGACGAATATCGCCGAGAATGCCTATTATGTTGTCACGGGCGAGCAGTTGCCGGTCACCCGTCCGAAGGTGGACGAGACCCAGTTGCCGGCGCTCGCTGAATAGAACGGGCCTTGGTGATCCGCATGATCGCGCCGAAAATCATGGTGGTGGAGGATGAGGAGCCGCTCGGCGTCCTCCTGCGCTACAACCTGGAGGCCGAGGGATACCAGGTCGAGATCGTCACCCGCGGCGACGAGGCGGAAGTCCGGCTGCAGGAACACGTCCCCGACCTGCTCGTGCTCGACTGGATGGTGCCGGGCATCTCCGGTATCGAGCTTTGCCGACGGCTCAGGATGCGGTCGGAGACGCAGCGACTGCCGGTCATCATGCTTACGGCGCGCGGCGAGGAAAGCGACCGTGTGCGGGGCCTTTCGACGGGTGCCGACGACTATCTGGTGAAGCCGTTTTCGACGCCGGAATTCATGGCCCGGGTCAAGGCGCTTCTGCGCCGCGCCAAGCCTGAGGTACTGTCCTCCGTGCTCAAGGTCGGCGATATCATGCTGGACCGCGAGGCGCATCGCGTCTATCGCAAGAAGAACGAGATCAAGCTCGGGCCGACGGAATTCCGCCTGCTTGAGTTCATGATGCGGCATCCGGGCAGGGTCTTCTCCCGCTCCCAACTGCTCGACAATGTCTGGGGCGAGACGATCTATATCGACGAGCGCACTGTGGACGTGCATGTCGGTCGCCTGCGCAAGGCTGTGAACACGGGCCGCATGCCGGATGTCATCCGCACGATCCGTGGCGCAGGCTACGCGATCCGCGAGGACTAAGACGGCTTACTTGAAACCCGTTTCGGCGTTGCTTTTCGGCGAAGCAGGGCCAGCCGCGAAGATCTTGTCATCGACATAGACCAGGGCACGCGCGGCGCAACCCTGCCGGATGAGCGGCAGTTCGTCCGATATCGTGTCGAACAGGATGGCGCCGGGATGTTGTCCGCCCGCCGTCTCGGCGATCGCCGCGCGGATGGATGGTTCCAGCATGTCGAAGGCATTCGCTCCTGCGCCGATGAAGGCTACCGGCGCGGGGTCGATCAGTGCAAACAGGCTGCCCAGTTCGAAACCGATTGCCGTTCCCGCCCTGCGATAGGCGTCGCGCTCGGGCCCGTCCGCAAGGCGTGCGCGTTCCGCAAGCGCCAGCATGTCGGACGCGCTGACGCTGTCGGCCGGGGGCGAACCTTCGTCCTTCCCCTGCGCCGCGCGCCAGATCGCGTAGTCGCCGGCATAGGCTTCAACGCATCCACGTCGGCCGCAACGGCACAGCGCGCCGCCGGGCCTGTGTATCATGTGGCCGAACTCGCTGCCGGAAGACCGTGTTCCGGTAAACAGCTTGCCCTTCAGCACCAGTCCCATGCCGATGCCGTGTGAAAGAAGAATGGCAAGAAAGTCGTCGCGATAGCGAACGGGATCGCGCCACTGCAGGGCCACAGCCATCATGTTGCAATCGTTCTCTACTGTCGTCGGTATGCCGAACTTGCGCTCCATCATGTCGGCGAACGGCACGTTGCGGTGCGGCGTTATGGGCGACCAGAGAAGGATGCGCGCGGCCGCGTCGGTGGTGCCCTGGATGGCAAGGACGATGCGCAGAGGCCGCCGGCTGCCCGGCTGATCAATCAGCCGGGAAAGCATGCCCGACAGCTCTGTAAAGAGCTCATCGCGCGAGATACTCGCGGTCGCCAGCGTGCGGTGTTCCTCGGCCTGCATTCCGCCGGCATAGTCGATCATGGCGGCCGACAGCTGATTCAGAGACAACACAGCCACAATGACGCTTGCGGCGTTTGGATTCAGGGCCAGTTCAACCTGAGGCCGGCCCCGGCGGGCTGTCGGCTGTTCGCCGTTCTTCGCCTCGAGAAGGATTCCTTCTTCGATCAGGTCTGCCGAGATCGCCGAAATGGTCGAATGGCTTAGCCGGGTCGAGGATGCGATCTCCGTCCTTGACGGAAAGCTCGAACGCCTCACGGCGTCGATCACGAGCGCGCGGTTGCGCTTGCGCAGATCGTCGTGACGGATTCCTGCCGTCATCCGGCTACTCCTCCCGCAACCCTTGCATCGCCCCGAGTACTCAATCGTCGCACTTCCGCATCAATATTGACAGAAAGCAGTCGGCTGGCCAAATTTTTGATTTTCGACAGGTTGCCGGCCGATGCGCCAACCTACGTGCCTTTGGACCGATTTTGACGGTCTGACAGGGCGCTGGGAAACCCCAAGATCTGATGCGGGATATCGAATGACGCAAGGTCGTACCTACCCGTCAAAGAAGGGCATTGTATTGTCGCATTGGAGTGCAGATAAGAAGATTCTGTCGCAGGTCCGGATCGTCCATTGAAAAAGCTCTTTCCCATCATCGCCTTTCTGGCCGTCGCAGCTGCGGGCGTGGCCACGGCGGTTTTTGCCTATCTCGCAGCCGAGGAGGCCAATCGTATCAAGTTCGAGGCGACGGCGGACGAGGCGGTCAACCGCATCGAGAGCCGTCTGGTCGTCTATCTCTCGCTGCTGCGTGCCACCGATGCCTACTTCTCGACCCAGGGGGGAGACGTACCCGCCGCTGAATTCAAGGCCTATTTCGACGGGCTCCACGCCGAAACCAATTTCGAAGGGCTCCGCGGAATAGGGATGCTTGGCATGGCGGGTGCAAAGGACACGGCCTTGCTCGAAAGCACGATTCTTCGCCTCCAGGGCATTGAGAAAGTTATCAGGCCCGAGCAGACCGAAAACGAGTGGCGCGCACCGATCGTTCTGTACGAGCCATTGGTGCGGCCCGAAATGTCGGGCCTTGGATTCGACATGTTCTCCGACCCGGAAAGACGCGAAACGATATTGTCCGCCATCGACACCGACGAACCGCGGGCTACAGGCAAGCTCCTGCTTGGCCAGGCGACCGGCGGGGAGATATGGCCGGGCTTTCTGATCTTTTCCGCAGTTGACGACAAGCGGCGCATGCCCGGCCAACCCACGAGTATTCTTTTTGCGTCGTTCCGCGCGGACGATCTTTTCCGCATGATTTTGGATAAATTCCCGGCTCTGCCTGTACATGCCCAGGTTTTCGACGGGGAAATCGCTCCGCAAAACCTTCTTTTCAAGGCGGAGAAGCCTGCCTACGGAACTCTGGTGACGACAAGGCAGTTGCTCGTTGCCGGGCGGCCCTGGACCATCGAGTTCCGTCCAACAGCCGAGTTCACAAGGCCTACCTCGCAGACGGTGCCCATATTGCTGGGTGTCTTCGGATTGCTGCTTGCTGTCGCGATCGCCCTGCTTCAGCGGTATCAGGCCCGGGCCTATGAGGCGATGTCACAGTTGCAGGAAAACGCCGAGAAGAGCCTTCTGGACAAGGACCTCATGCTTCAGGAGATGAAGCACCGCATAAAGAATTCCATTGCGCGCGTCCTGGCGATTGCGCGGCAGACGGCGGCGGGATCGGCGGACATGGCCGAGTTCTCTGAATCGTTCTCGGCGCGGCTTCAGGCCATGGCGGCCTCCCAGGATATGCTGACGCGCTCGCGCTGGCAGAAGGCGGAAATGGGAGAGCTTCTGCGCATCGAGCTTTCCCAGGCTTTCGGGAAGGAGCTTCCGGAAGGCATGCTCAACGGCCCGAAAGTTTTGATGTCGGAAACGGCGACGCAGGCGCTCGGGCTGACCTTCCACGAACTGGCCACCAATGCCCTGAAATACGGAGAGGTTGCCCGCTCGCCGGACACGCTCAAGGTTACCTGGGGTCTGCGCCAGGGGGGCAGCGTGCTCTGGCTCTCGTGGCGCGAAACCGGGACCGGCTCCGTCGGACAACCTGAGAAATCAGGCTTCGGCACAAAGCTGATCGACATGAACATAACGCGCGAACTGAACGGTAGGATAAAGCGGACCTTCAGCGAGGACGGTCTGCAAATCGAGATCCTGATCCCGCTCGATGAGGAAAAGACCGCAGGCGCAAAGGCAAAAAACAGGGCCCGCCCGCCCAAGGAGGCGTGAGGGCCCTGTTTTCAGGTTTCAGCGTAGGCAGCTTTGCCGGGATTAGCGGCAGCGTGCCTCGTAGATACGACCATAGCGGTCACGATAACGGCACCATCCGGTACGGGTCGCCTTGCCCAGCAAAACGCCGGATGCGGCGCCAACCACACCACCGACGATCGCACCCCCGGCATCCCCGGTAGCAAGGCCACCGATGATCGCGCCCGCCGTGCCACCAACGGCGGCATCGTTCTCAGCGGTTGTGCAGCCTGCCAACGCCATCAGCGCCGCGACCGCGAAAATGGTCTTCCTCATATACTGCTCCTACTGCTTGTCATGGTCGTCCCAAATGGTCACTTAGCACGCAACAATGGTGCGTGCGTAGCCGAAATCATTCTTGGCTAAGATAGTCTTTTTCGCGGCCATCCATTCTCGCCGCAACTAGGATTATCGGTACCTCGATCGTGGCGATCAAGGTGCCGTCCGGGTTCATCTGCCACAAAAGTTCAGCACCCTCCTCCTCTACTGCCGGATCGACCTGTACGCACTGGCTGAAAACCCTCGGATATCTGGCAACGACGCGTCCGATAGCCGGGGAGATGGTCGCTTCGCATTCCTCGGCGGTCTCGAATATCGTGATCGGCGTGGCGATCTCCCTGCACTGGGAAAGATCGCCTGAGCAGCCGACCAGCAACAACACCGCTGCTATATGTTCCATGACGGTCACCCCGGTTATGAGACAACGGCTTCCGGATTGATAACGTGGGGTGCCCGCGCTGGTTCCGTCCCGCGCTCATGCCTTTGTGACAGGGCTGCCCGCAGGATCGGTTGGAATCTCGAAATTCTCGGCGGGCATCTTCAGCGTGTATTCAAGTGCGCCGTCGCCAATCTCCAGTCTCGCGCTTCCGTTCAGCGCGGCCGGGACCACGCGTTCAAGCGCTGTTCCGCCAAAGCGCTTCTGGCCCTTGTCGAGACTGTCCTTGCGCTTGATCTTTTCGGACCAGACCAGACAAAGGGAATCGTCAGGTTCCAGGACCGCACGCAATTTGGCATGACCCTCTGGTGTCGAAAGCGCACCATAGCTGATGGAATTCGCGATAAGTTCGTGCAGCGCCAGACCGACATGCAGTGATGCGTTGGGGTTAAGCCAAAACTTTTCGCCTTCCAGCGTCACGATCGAGGCAGGATCCGTGTTGTAGCGCGCTGCCTGTCCGTAGAGCAGGTCGCCCAGATCCGCCCCGCGCCAGTTGGACGACGTGACCAGATCCTGAGACGAAGCGAGGGAAAGTAGCCGCCCGCGGAAACCAACAAGGAACTCATCCACCGTAGTGGAATGTCTTCCGGTCTGCATCGCTATGCTCTGCACAATGGCCAGCATGTTGCGCGAACGATGACTGACCTCACGGAGCAGAACCCGCAGCGTCTGCTCGCGCTGCTTCTGTTGCGTCGTCTCGACGGCGGTCGTCACGATGCCACGAATCTCGCCCTGCGGTCCGACATCAGCGTCTATCCACAACGCGAACCACTGGCCGCCGTTCTGGGAGTGCCCGGGAACGCATATTTCGAGGTTTCTGGGTTGATTGTTCCTGCCCGACCCGTTGAGCACCTCAGTCTTGGCAGCAATGACGCTTTCGGCGGCCGGCGAGGGTAGAAAGTCTACGTCGGAGAGACCGATAACGCTCCCGGTCGACCAGCTTGCCGGAATGTTCTGCGCCCAGGTGACGCGCAGTTCCGGATTCTGGTAGAGAACCGATACCGCTGTGTTGCGCAATGCGCTAAGCATGCTGAAAGCGACATCGGGGTCGCTTCGTTGGACTGGAAAGGCTCCCTCGTCCTTTTCGTTCGATCCCGCCGCCATGATGCTTGGTCTTGAATTGGAGGGCTTCACCGCATGAAGCCGACTGATCCTCTGTTCCTCGAAGGGGACCGCCGACCAACCCTCCGAAGAAGGCTGGCCGGCGGATTCTGGACGCCGTTTGAGGGGTGCGGCTTCCAGTTACGTTGGCTTGGCTATGCTCTGCGGAACAGCCCGGCCAGAAGCGAAATAACGAGGAAGGCGAGGAACACGAAGAACAGGATCTGCGCGATACCGGCAGACGTTCCCGCGATGCCGCCAAAGCCAAGCGCACCAGCGATGATGGCTACGACAAGAAAAACAAGGGCCCAGTAAAGCATCGGTTCGATCTCCTAAATTCTGCTATGCCTCAAAACGAAACGCACCGGAGTTTGTTCCTGACAGGGTAAGAAAAAGGCCACCTTGCGGCAGCCTTTTTTCACGGAATGGTACTGACCGGACTCAGGCTGCCGCCTGTGCCTGCCTGTCGAAGAAAAGAGCCTGGCTGATCAACGCCTTCACCATCTCGGGATTGAAGGGCTTGGTTACCAGGAATGCCGGCTCGGGACGCTCGCCGGTGAGCAACCGCTCCGGAAACGCCGTTATGAAAATCACGGGAACGTGGGCCGAAGCGAGGATCTCGTTGACAGCATCTATGCCCGAGCTGCCGTCGGCGAGCTGGATGTCGGCCAGGATCATCTTGGCGCCAGTGCTCCTGAACAGTGTTGTGGCCTCCGCCTGTGTGCGGGCGATGCCGACGACCCTGTGCCCAAGGCTTTCGACCATCTGTTCGATATCCATGGCGATAAGGGGTTCATCCTCTATTATAAGGATGTCGGTGGCCACCTGCCGCGAGATTTCCGCGCTTGCCTGAGCAAGCAGGTCCGAGAACTCCTTCTCGGAAACGTCTAGTACCTCGGCAGCCTGATCGTTGGAAAAGCCCTCGACCGCGACCAGAAGGAACGCCTGGCGCGCCTGCGGCGCTAGAGCGCCGAGATTGGCGGCGGCACGCTGTTCCCATGCTGTCGGCGCCTTTTCCTGCGGTATCTTTATGGAGACCGAAGTGAACAATTGCGCGAACAGCCGATAAAGAGCGATCCTGTCGGATGATGCCTTCGGAAAGATGCTGGTGTCGGCGATGATTGCTTCAAGCATTGCAGCGACCAGCGCGTCGCCGCTGTGTTGCGATCCGGATACCGCGCGCGAGAACCGCCTCAGAAAAGGCAGATGCGGCGCGATCGTTGCGGACAAACTCATAAATCCGTCTCCCTCAAATGACGCAGTGGGCAGAAAACCGGCTTGAACGTCAGCCAAGAGCCGTGCCCCACAACGCATAAACGCGGCTTATGAAAGAAGGTTCCAAACTTTTTCATGACCTGACGGAACCAAAGCTCGCTCTTTGCGTTTATGGGTCCGGAATGCAACTGCCCCAAGGGGGAGCGCCTGGTTTCATTATCATGGGGAAACCGGTCTCGTGATATGAAGCTGCTCGTAGATCTGGGGATAGAAGGGCGAATACCATCATGACGAAAAAAATCAGCGCCGCGCAGGCTACCACCGTGCGCCGGCCGTCGACAGCCGATCCTCTGGGGCCGAACTCCGAGATCGGGCGCAAGCTGAAGCAGTATTACGATGATCTGGTGTCCGATGAGATACCGGATCGGTTTGCGTCGCTCCTGGCACAACTCGAAGAAGCCCGGCCGGCGCAAAAAGAGGATTGATCCGCATGGCGGTTTCCCAGGACTTCAAGGCCGATCTGCTCGCGGCCATTCCGAGCCTGCGCGCATTCGCCATGTCGCTGGCGCAGGGCGGAGACAAGGCAGACGATCTTGTGCAGGAAACGCTCGTCAAGGCGTGGGACAAGCACGAAAGCTTCCAGATGGGCACAAACCTGAAGGCCTGGCTTTTCACCATCCTTCGCAACGAGTTCTATTCGCAGATGCGCAAGCGCGGCCGCGAGGTGCAGGATTCCGATGGCATCATGACCGGCAGGTTGGCGGTGCATCCAGCGCAGCACGGGCAACTGGACCTCGACGATTTCAGGACCGCGCTGGAACAATTGCCTGAAGACCAGCGAGAGGCCATCATCCTCATTGGAGCATCCGGCTTTTCCTATGAGGAGGCCGCCGAGATCTGCGATTGCGCGGTCGGAACAATCAAGAGCCGGGTCAGCCGCGCCCGTACGCGGCTTCAGGATATCCTCCAGATTTCAGGTGAGGCGGATTTCGGCCCCGAT
Organism: Rhizobiaceae bacterium; assembly: GCA_019635775.1. Taxonomy (GTDB): domain Bacteria; phylum Pseudomonadota; class Alphaproteobacteria; order Rhizobiales; family Rhizobiaceae; genus Mesorhizobium_K. Next base: position 28,441 of record JAHBYU010000024.1, read on the forward strand.
GCGATAGCGTCGCAGGTCATGGGGTCCAGCGCAGCCTGACAACGCGAACCGCCGGTATCCAATTTTTGCGTCAACCCCTTTGACATTCGGGGGCAGGCGTCGGAACTTCGCCCTGTGCGCGGCGTTGAATGCACACAATTCAAGGAGTGAAAGTCATGGCCAATGCGGCAACCGGCAAGGCAGGCGATGCAAAGGACTATGCGGAACTTGAGGCCGAGATCAAGCAATTGAAGGCGGAACTCGAAAAGCTCGCGAAAATGGCGCAGGCGACCGGCGAGCGCGGGTATGGAACTGCCAAGAGAGCCGCTGCGCTCGGCGCCGAACAGTTGATTGCCCAGGGCGAGGCGAAGTTCGAGGACCTGCGCGCGACCGCCAGGGACATTGAAGATCAGGTCCTGTCGCATGTCCGCGAGAAGCCCGTTACGTCACTTGCGATTGCTGCTGGGGTCGGCTTCCTTTTTGCTCTGATCGCCCGACGCTGATCCTCGATGCTGGCGTCGCTCCTCGCGGGTCTGGCATCGGGTGAAACCGTCGCAGCGCTCAGGCGCGCACGGCGGGCCGCTTTCGTATACGCTATCGCCGGCGTCACCGCCCTGGCGGGCGTCGGCTTTTTCGTTGGCGCGATTTACATATGGCTCGCCGGGAAGTACGGCAGTCTCCATGCAGCCCTCATTCTAGGCGCGGCATTCCTCTTCATCGCGATCATGGTATTGTTGATCGACCGTCTTACTGCGGGTTCACGTTCCCGCAAGGTCGCCCAACAGCGCAAGTCCGATCTCGCTGCTGTTGGAGTTGCGGCCAGCCTCGCCATCCTTCCCGGATTGTTGCGCAGGCCGCTTGGGCTCGGCACAGTCCTGTTGCCTGCGGCCGCAGTCATCGCCTATGCGATCTATCGTGAGAACGTCCGGGCAAAGCCCCGCGACCCGCTCGACGAAGGCTGACGTCTTCGCGGAACCACCTGCCCTCTCGATGCATTGACCGGTCAACATACGCAGTAAGGAACCGATCATGCAGCAAGAAACGCAGAATTTTCGGACACGTGAGGTCCCCGCCACCAGAGTTCGGCAGGGCAGGTGGGGCGTACAGATTCTGATCGTCCTTATCGTCAGTCTGGCGCTCGCAATGGCTGTCTGGTTTGGCCTGGAGTTCTACGGCCAGTCGATTGACGCGCAGAGCGTGGACTCACCGGGCGCTACTACGGATGCTGCTCCCAATCCCTGACTTCGGTATCATCTCATCCAAATTTCGGGCGATCGGTCAAATTGGCCGGTCGCCTTTTGCGTTGCAAGTGCCGTTCCTGCCTGGCCGGTGCGGGGGCGGCCTGTGCCGACCCGTGATGGACTGCGGTGCGATTGCGAGGAGCACGGCGTACGATCTGCTCGTGTCGCGCGAGAGACGGATATCATTGAATCCGAAGCAGGTTTCTTCGGAACGGATTCACCGGCATCACGTTGTGTGGGTGTGACGACGCACCGGCCCTCCCCAGCGACGAGTCAGGCCAGCGCGTCGATGCATGAGATCTTTTACGGAAACCACGCACGAGGAGAATCTAACATGATCCGCACTCTGTTTGCCACCACGGCTTTGGCCACTCTGCTTGCTACCGGTGCCTATGCGCAGGAAGCAACCACCCCGGCTCCTGCCACCACCGCGGACCCTGCCGCTCCGATGACGCAGGAAGCTGCACCGGCTGCCATGAAGGCTGACGGCCATCTTGCCTCGCAGATCATCGGCGAGAACGTCTACAACAGCACGGCCGACGACGCCGAGCATATTGGTGATGTCACCGACATCGTCATCGACGCGGAAGGAAACATCCAGGCGGTTGTTGTTGGTGTCGGCGGCTTCCTTGGCCTCGGCCAGAAGGACGTAGCGGTCGACTTCGCACAGCTCGACTGGGCTGAACGTGACGGCGACCGTTGGCTGGTTGCCGCGATGAGCAAGGAGCAGCTTGAGCAGCAGGCCGAATTCGATCGCAGTGCGTATGAGCCTGCTCCCGCACAGACAACGGCTGCCAACGATCCCGCAGCCGCTCCGGGTGCAGCGACGGTGCCCGCCGATCCGGCAGCATCCGGCCAGATGGCTGAAGGCACGACGGCCGATCCGGCTGCTCCTGCGGCGGATTCCACGATGGACCAGACCACGACCGCCGCTATCGATCGTTCGACGCTCACCGAGCTTCCGGCTGACAAGATCACCGCGGACGAACTCATTGGCACGACCGTCTACGGTGCCAATGATGCGGACGTCGGCGACATCGGCGACGTTGTCCTGACAGCGGACGGCAAGATCGACGCCTATCTGGTTGACGTCGGCGGGTTCCTTGGTCTTGGCGCCAAGCAGGTTGCCCTCGGAAGCGACAATCTCGCTTTCATGACCGACGCCGACGGCAACAAGTATCTGTATACCAACTTCACCAAGGAGCAGTTGGAAGCAGCCCCTGCCTACGACAAGGCGACCTTTGCCGACAAGCGTGACGAACAGCGTCTGCTGGTTCAGTAACGCGTATCGCAGCGTAAGATGAAAGCCCGCGCCTCGGCGCGGGCTTTTGTCGTCTGCGCTTTGCCGTCAATAGATGGGCAGCGGTGCGACATCACCCGCCACACCGTCTTCGGTGAGAGCGGAAAGCGCAAGCGACTGGTCAAGATGTTCGGCGCGCCAGGCAAGCAGCCTTTCGGCAAAGTCCAGCCTCACCGCAGCGCAGGAAGGGTCGCCGGCAAGGTTGTGGAGTTCTTCCGGATCCTCCTTCATATTATAGAGGAGGGGCGGCAGGCCTCCCCCGAAATGCACGTATTTCCATTCCTCGCCCCTCAGGACGGCCAGGTTGCATTGCTGCGATCTGATCTGGAAATGCCGTTCTGGTCGTCCTTTTTCGATCGACCGGAAATCGAACTCCCAATGTGCCGCATCGCGCCAGTCGGACGGCTGCCTGCCCTCCAGGAACGGCCTGAGGGATCTGCCGTCGAGATGGGCTGGCGGGGTTGCTCCAAGCAGTTCCAGCAGGGTCGGCATGATGTCTACGGCTTCGGTGAAATGATCCACGACTGAGCCGGCCGCCTTTCGCCGTTGGGGATCGCGAACGATCAGCGGGATATGATAGCTCTGGTCGAAGAAGCCGCCCTTGCCGAGCATGAAATGGTCGCCCATCATCTCGGCGTGATCGGAGGTCAGGACGATGATCGTGTTGTTCCAGCTTCCGGCGCTACGGAGCGCCGCCCATAGCCGGCCAAGCTGTGCGTCCATTTCAGAGATCATGCCCCAGTAGATCGCCCGGATCGCTCTGAAATCCACTTCGGTGAAGTTGCGCACCTTGCCCTTCATGCCGGGCAGGAATTTCCCCTTTTTCTGCCGGCTGATCACATAGTCGAGGAAGGGATGCGTCTCCGCCTCGCTCGACCACGACGTGCCGCGCCTGAAGTCCGGGCCGCCAGCCGGATCGTACATGCTGTTGTAGGGCTCCGGCACGATGAACGGAGGATGTGGGCTGAAGAAGGACAGGTGCGCAAACCATCCTCTTCCAGAGCTTGGATCCTGTTCGCCAAGCCATCTGATGAATTCCCCGGCCAGGAACGCAGCCGGTGTCTCATCCGCCTTGTACACCGGTGGGTCATTGCTGACCGTCTTTCCCGAGCCACTGGCGGACCGGTGGATATCCGGGAAGCCCGCCGATGCGTCGACCCCACGTGCGGAAAGCCATGAGAGCCACGGCTTTTGATGCTCCGGCAGCAGCTGCCGGACCGTGAATCCGGGCAATACCCCTTCATAGGTCCGTAGCACCGGATCATCAGGCGCGTGATAGCGCGGATCGGGGGACACGTCTGTATAGCCGAAGAGTGTCGGGTCGTAGCCAAACGCACGCGCTGCAAGTGCGATGTTTCCGTGGCGCCTGTCGAGCGGGGTCCCGTTGCGGCACACGCGGTTGTTCATCTGGGAGAGCCCCGTATAGAGGCAGGCGCGCGCCGGCGAGCACGGCGCTGCTCCGCCATAGTGCCGCCGGAAAAGCACCCCTTCGGTTGCGAGTGCGTCGCTGTTGGGGGTTTTCACCACCGGATGGCCCGCTATCGAAAGCGAGTCGCCACGCCATTGGTCGCAGGTGATGATCAGGACGTTGGGTTTTGCACGCGCCATGAGACCCCCGCGGTTGGTGAGGTCATGGAGCAGAATTCTCAGGCTGCTTGCAAGGGTTAGAGCGCTGGTGTCCGATAGGTCGACCTTTCGTTCACTAATTGAGAACAGTCCATGCATTGATTGACGTCTTTTTGTGAACGTATGAATGGACGACATAGGGTTCATCGAAAGCGGCATGCGCCGCATGAAGGAAGGAGCCGACAATGCTCGACCAGATCAAGGGCCTGCACCACGTCACGTCGATGGCGAAGGATGCCCGCCAGAACAATGAATTCTTCACTGGCAAGCTTGGCCTTCGCCGCGTCAAGAAGACAGTCAACTTCGACGCGCCTGACGTCTACCACCTCTATTACGCCGACGAGGTTGGAACGCCGGGTTCCGTCATGACCTATTTCCCGTTCCCGAACATAGCGAAGGGACGCGCCGGAGTGGGCGAGGTCGGAACAACAGTGTTTGCCATACCCGAAGGCTCACTCGGATACTGGAAAGAACGCTTCGGCAAGCAGGGCGTGACCGGCTTGAGGGAAGAAACCAGCTTCGGCGAGAATCGACTGCTGTTCGACGGTCCCGATGGCGACAGCTTCGCGCTTGTTGAGGCCAAGGGAGACACCCGCGCGCCCTGGTCGAAGGGCGGTGTGGCCGCCGACGAGGCGATCCGCGGCTTTCACTCGGCCTCGCTCAGGTTGCGCGATGCCGGCGCTACCGAAGAGCTGCTGAAGTATATGGGCTACGAGACCGTCGACCAGTCCGGCAACGTCAAGCGCTTCGCCATCAGGAACGGCAACGGCGCGGATGTCATCGACCTCGAAACGCTTCCCGGTTCGCCCTTTGCCGATCTGGGCGCGGGTTCGGTGCATCACATCGCGTTTGCGGTGGAAGATCGCGAGAAGCAACTCGAGGTGCGAAAGGCGCTTATAGACACCGGCTACCATGTCACGCCGGTCATCGACCGCGACTATTTCTGGGCGATCTATTTCCGCACGCCGGGCGGCGTGCTGTTCGAGGTCGCGACCAATGAGCCCGGCTTCGACCGCGACGAGGATACCGCGCATCTCGGTGAAGCCCTGAAGCTGCCGACCCAGCATGCGCATCTGCGCGACTATCTGGAAAAGCATCTCCAGCCGCTCGGAAACTGAAGGAGACACGATCATGTCCACCGACAGCTACATCAACAAGGTCCTGCCCGGCGCGCCGGGCGGACCGCTGCTGTTCACCTTCCACGGTACCGGCGGTGACGAGAACCAGTTCCTCGGCCTTGCCCGCGAGCTTCTGCCATCGGCAACCATCGTTTCGCCGCGCGGCGACGTTTCGGAACACGGAGCGGCGCGCTTTTTCCGCCGCACTGGCGAGGGGGTCTACGACATGGCCGATCTTTCCCGCGCTACGGGCAAGATGGCCGATTTCGTCCGCGCCCACATTGCGGCCCAGAAGCCCTCGGCGGTCGCCGGTCTTGGCTATTCCAATGGCGCGAACATTCTCGCGTCGGTGCTGTTTGCCGAGCCCGGTCTGTTCGATGCAAGCGTGCTGATGCATCCGCTGATCCCGTTCGAGCCAGTCCGAAACGATCTCTCGGGCCGGCGCGTTCTGGTCACGGCCGGGCGGCGCGATCCGATGTGCCCACCGCAATTGACCACGCGGCTGGTTGCCGGTTTGCAGGATCGCGGTGCGGACACCACATTGGAGTGGCATGAAGGCGGGCACGAACTACGGCCGAACGAGATCGAGGCCACGGCACGTTTCCTCGGCACATTGGCAAGCTCGGCAGGAGAAGCGGCGTGAGCGATCAACCCGAAATCCGGTTCGAGGACAACGGCACGAAAGGGCGCTACTTCATCCGAACGCCTGCCGGCGACGAAGCCGAGATGACCTTCACCAAGGTGGGAGAACAGCAGATCATCATCGACCATACCGGTGTGCCCGATGCGTTTCGCGGGCAGGGGGCGGGTCTCCGCCTCGTCACCCGGGCGGTCGAGGACGCGCGTTCGGCTGGAAAGACGATCATTCCTCTCTGCCCCTTCGCCGCAGCCCAGTTCCGTCGGCACCCGGAATGGGCCGACGTGTTGAGGAAGTGACAGGATTTACGGATATGACTGGGAACATCGGCGACGAAGAGATCATGCTGGAGCGCGCTGGCGGAAAGGGCGCCTGGATACTGCCCCTTGCAGGCGGTCAGCCGGCCCGGCTCACTTTCGTCGAGCGTGGCTCAGGCCATATCGCCATCGACTACAGTTTCGTGCCGCCGTCCTTTCGGGGCCGGGGCGTCGCGCTCCGGCTTGTCAGGCGCGCGGTCGAGGATGCCCGCTCGCAGGGGTTTCGGATCACGCCGCTCTGCGGCTACGTGGCGGCTGAATTCCGGCGTCATCCGGAGTGGTCCGACGTCGTCGCGGGCTAAGCCTCGCTCATTTCCGTAAATTTTGACCGTTTATGCCCGATTTATCGGATTCGATCGTGATACATAGTCATGAAGATGCAGCATCGGGCGGAAACAAATAGGCCCCATTGTGCGTTTCAATAAGAGAACACATTGAAAGGCAGGGGCCATGACCACTATCACCGAGAAGGAATTCAACCGGAGCGTTAGTCCGCGTACCACAGGGCGCTTCCCGAGGATTGCGCTTCGCCAGCGCAGCGCGGACCATCCGATGATCCTTTTCCTTGCCATCGTTGTGACCGCTTTGATCGCCATGGCGCTTATGCCGCCCTCCGGCGTAGCCATGTCGACATTCCAGGATGCGCCAGCCGCCGCCGCTGCCGATAGCGACACCGCCGACGGGCCGGTTTCCGTGAGCCTTTCGGAACTGGAGATCGCCTGTCACGGTCAAGCCTGGGGTGCCGAAAGCGCAGAGTGCATCGCCGAGATCGCCAGTGAATCCGGTCGTCCTGACGGTCGTCCCGTGCGGGTCATCGCCGGTTCGTAAGAAATTCAGAGTAGTCCCCCGCGCAGTCCCTGTTGCGCGAGGAAGCGCGCAACTCCTCCAGCGCGCCACTACGGCCCCGCCACCTGCCCGGCGGGGCATTTTTTTGTTAGCGCGGATGCGCGACCTGGTCGCTGACGGCGGTCAGCGCGCTTCGCACGTCGAGCGTGCTGAACGGCTTTTCCAGCACAAGCGGCCTTTCGTGCGCGGCCAGCGTCGCGATTTCCGCGCGTGCGCCCACCATGTCTCCGGTCACCAGGACGAAACGCCGGACAAGATCCGGTCGGGCCGCCACCAGTTGCCGCAGGATCGTGATGCCGCTCGCCTCGGGCATGCGCAGGTCGCTGAACACGATGTCTGGTGAGAACTCGGCGAGCACGGCGTCGACCGAACTCCATGCCGTGATGATGCGCGACTTTATCCCCATCAGCTCGAGGATGTCGGAAAGGGAACCGGCCACATCGGGCTCGTCGTCGATGATGAGAGCCTGCGTGATCGTCGTCGAACGCGCCTCCGGGGCGGCCACCCCGACATGCTTGCCGGTGAAGGCCGGAAGCTCGACCACGAAGCGCGCGCCGCTTGGCTGCGCTTCCTCGAAGCGTATGGAACCCTTGTGGCGCTCCACGATCGCCTTGGAAATCGAAAGCCCGATGCCGGTGCCCACGCCTTGCGGCTTCGTCGTGAAATAGGAATCGAAGATGCGATGGCGAATGGATTGGGGAATGCCCGGTCCCGTATCCTCCACCGCGAAGCCGACGATGGCCTCGCTGACCCGGAACGTCCTGACCGTGATCTTGCGTTCGCCATTGTGGGCGGCAAGCGCATGCTGGCTGTTGATCAGGAAGTTTGCGGCGACCTGCGTGATATGGTCGGCATCGGCCATCACCGGCAGCGCTTCCTGCGCGAACTCGGCGTTGATCACTATGCCGGTGGAACGCGCGCCATAGGCGGTAACCTCAAGTGCGGCGCGTATCGCCGCGTTGAGGTCGGTTTCAGCCGGCAGGGTCTGGTGCAGGCGCACCATGCCAAGGAAGCTCTTGACGATGCGTCCGCAGCGCTCGGCGGCCGCGCGCACCTTTTCGGCGCGCAGCTTGGTCTGCTGGTCGGGCGCGAATTCGTGCAGCAGAGTCGATTGCGCGACCACCACGGCCAGCGGATTGTTCAGCTCGTGCGAGACGCCGGCCAGCAGCGAGCCCATCGCGGCCATCTTCTCGTTCTGGTGCAGCCGCTCGCGCTGGCGATTGATCTCCTCCTCGGCGCGCCGTTTCTCGCGCATGTCTCGGATCGAGCCAAAGAAGAAGCGCCGGTCGGCGACATGCATTTCCGTCACGGTCAGCTCGATGGGGAACACCTCGCCGGACGCCGTCTGCGTCACCGTCTCCATGCGCGAGCCGATCATCGGCGCGCCGCGTCCCTGCATGTACTCGGCTCCCGTCGCATAGCCCTTGCGGTAGAAGCTCGGCACTATGGTGTCGATCAGGTCCTTGCCCAGGATGTCGGCGCGGCGGAAGCCATACATGCGCTCGGCGGCCGGATTGAACTCCACGATGCTCGCCGTCTCGTCGATGACGATGATGGCGTCGAGCGAGGACTGCAGCATGGTCTGACGAATGATCTCGCTGACATGGTCTTCGGACAGCGAGCGCTCGATGGCTGCGCCGATCGCCATCGCAACGATTTCCGCTGCGGCCTTTTCCTCGTCCGTCCAGCGTCGCTCGACCGTGCAGTCGTTGACGGCCAGCGTTCCCCATAGGTTGCCGTTGGCAAAGACGGTGATCGAAAGAAAGGACTTGATCCGCTGGCCCTCGAAGTCTTCCCGCAAATAGCCTTCTATTTCGCGCGTCCGGCCTGCGAACATCTTGCCCTGGCGGACTTCCTCGCCGAGCCGGGTCAGCAGCGGGTCGCTGTTGACCACGGATTGCAGGATGACCTTTGGGCGATTCGCCCCGCGTACCACTGGCTCGTCTTCCCAGTAGGCCGCGATGGACTGGGCGAAGCCTTCGCCGGGCAGTTCGCGCAGCCGGAAGAGGATCGCGCGATGACAGTGAAGCGACCTCGCCAGCAGTTCCAGCACCTCGTCGATGATGCGCTGCCACTCGGCCGTCTCATGCAGCCTTCTGACGATGCGCGCGGCTGCAACGGTGCAGCCGGGATCATTCAGCGAAAGGTCGGTGCTTGGAGGCTGGGTGTCGATCATGCCTGCCTTTCAAACGCGACCGGCCGCATGGCGTCAACGGGAGGCTTCGTCCGGCAGCGAGAAAATGTAGCCTTCGCCGCGCACCGTACGCAGGAATTTCGGGTTTGCCGGATCGTCCTCGATCTTCTTGCGCAGCCGCATGATGCGAATGTCGACGGCGCGCGAGGACTCCGGGTCTTCCGCAAAGCCGATCGCGTCCGATATGGCGGCGCGGCTGAGCAGCCGGTTGCAGCGCGTCAGGAACACTTCAAGCACGTCGAATTCACTTTTGGCTAGGTCGAGGATGGTGCCGCCGCGTCCCGTCACCATGCGCCCGTCGAGATCGGCCTTGAAGTCGCCGAACGCAATGATCCGCCGTTCCGGTTCGCGCGACTTGCCGGTAGCGGCGGGAGCGTCCTCCGGTCGGGGCACGCGCCGCAGCACGCTGCGCACGCGCGCCAGCAACTCGCGCAGTTCGTAGGGCTTGACGACATAGTCGTCCGCGCCAAGCTCCAGGCCCACGATTCGATCTATGGCCGAGCCGGCGGCGGTCGCGTAGATGATGCCCATAGGGGCCTGCTGGCGCAACCACCGGCCGAGCGAAAGACCGTCCTCGCCAGGCATCGCGATATCCAGTATTGCCAGATTGAAGCTCTCCGTCTTCACCAGTTCGCGCATGGCGTCGGCGTTCTCGGCGGTGCGCACATCGTAGCCGTTCGCGCCGAGATACTCGGCGACCGCATCCCGCAGGTCGGGCTCGTCCTCGACTATCGCGATCCGTGTCGGCAGGGAAATCGCGCCTCCTCTATCGGCGCTGGAAAGTAGATTGGGTATAAACATCATGTCCAGCACTGATTTGGGCGGTTGTCGGGAATTGTCGGAGCAGGGGTATTAAGCATGGCGAGGCCGGTCATTGCGTTGATTTGCCTGTCGCGGGATGCCGACGGCAGTCTTGCCGATTATCTCGATCGGCGCGGCTACGAAGTGCATGAGGTCAATGACGAGTGGATGGCCGAGACGCTGCTTTCGCGCGGCGGCGTCGACCTCGCGGTAATCGGCGACCGCTATCCGCCGGCAGCCGGCCTCGATCTCCTGAGAAAGCACGCGGGTGAGGGGGGGCCAAGCTTCGTCATCGTCGCCGGGCAGGCCGACCTCATCGACAAGGTGCTCGCGCTCGAACTGGGGGCGGCCGACATCGTGGCGCGCCCGGTCGTCATGCGTGAACTGGCGGCGCGTATCGGCGGCATCGTGGGAAGGCGCAGCAGGACGCAGCGCGAACTGGTCGTGCTGGAGAACACCACGGTCGATCTCAGGTCGGCTCTGGTGATGCACAGGTCCGGCGCGGAAGAGCAGCTTTCGGCGGGTCAGGTCGCGCTGCTGCGGCTCTTTCTTGCCAATCCGCGCAAGGTCCTGACGCGCGACGACATCATGGCGGCCGCACCCGCCGAAAGCGCCGATGCCTATGACCGCTCCATCGATTCCCGTATCGTGCGCCTGCGGCGCAAGCTGGATACCGAGAGCATCGCAACGATCCGCGGATCCGGCTATCGCTTCGATCCGCCTGCGCCGGGCCACAGCTGAAGAGGCTTTGTGAACCGGCGCGCCCATGGCGTCAGCGTAGCTGGACGTCGGCGGAAGCCGCCATGACGACAGGCGCCGGCTGCGGCCTGTCCTTCAGGACGACGAGCGTGACGGCTGCCAGGCCGAGCAGGCCCTGCGTGTAGAGAAGCGCCGAAAGGACGGCCGCGGCGAACTTCGAACTTTTCCCGTGCATGACGGTTGTCCCGTTTCGAACAATTAAGGTCGGATGTCTGAAGACGGAACCGCACAAGGTCGCGTCCCGCATTTCCATCGGTCCACAATGAAGCGCGACTGTATCGGCGCAATGTTGCCGTTGCCGTCCATTGTATCCGGGGAGTTACGCCGCCCCGGCGTCCAATGAAGCAAGGCCGGACAGCTTTTGCTGCCTCCTACACCTGCCGACGGCAGGAGGGCCTTGAGGCGTGGACAGAGAAACCGTGCAAGCCATGATTCCCCTAGATGGGTTTCGAAGAATTCGGGCGCTTTGTCCACATCCTTGCCGTC
>JAHBYU010000025.1 GCA_019635775.1 Rhizobiaceae bacterium
CTTACATCGATCATGTAGTCGATTGCATCGAACCAAAACAGGCCAAACAGGATAAGTGGAATGGCCAAAGCTATGCCGACCGTAGTCAAGAAGGTCCGGAGCGGTCGCCCCAGGGCCGTGCGCGCCGCCATTACGTATTGGAGCGGAATCTCCCTACTCCCGATAGTCCGCAGCCAGCCGAAGGTGCCTACCGACGGTGGCGTCTCCGGCCGCATCGCTTCGGCCGGCGCAAGCGTTGCGATCCGATAGACCGCAGATGCCGCCGCGAGATTCGCTGCACCGACGCTGACAACAGCCGCAACGACCACCAGCCACAGTTCCAGTTGTACCTCAAGCACCGGAAAACGGAAGAACGCGCGGTAGCTGGCGACGACTGCGACGGCGAACCAGCGTCCAAGGACGAGGCCCATCGCCAATCCGAGAAGCGCGATGGCGGTGACCAACTTGACATAGTGAAAGGCGATTGCGCGGTTCGTGAAGCCGAGCGCCTTCAAGGAAGCGATCTGTCCGCGTTGCGCCTCGACCATCCTTCTGATCACCACGTTGAGCAGGAAAGCCGCGATGCCGAAGAAGACTGATGGCATGACGATGCTCAATGTCTGCTGCTCCGCCAACTCATCCTCGAGAAAGCGGTGCGAGGGCTGGTCGCCGCGATCGTACGCTCCGGTTCCACCATAGGGTTCGAGCAGGCGATCAATCGCGTCCACGACATGCGGCCTGCTGGCGCCGGGCGCCAGCGTCATCAGAACGTCGTTGAAAGCGCCGTTCATGTCGAATGCACTGGCAACCGCATCTTCTCCTGCCCACAGCACCACGAAGTTCCGGTCGTCGGGCAGCGGCACGGCGGCGCGTGTGGCGAACACGAACTCTGGCGAAAGGGCAGTACCCACGACACGGAAGCTTTGCATCCGACCGTTGAGCACGACATCGACGGTCTCACCGATCCGCACGGCGCGTGCCTCGGCATAGGTCGCGTTGATAATGACCTCCTCAGGACGCAACGGGTCGGGCCAGCGTCCCTGAACGAGGTGCAGTCGGTTGAGCAACGGCTGACCCGAACCTGGCAGGGAGATGATGCGTCCCGAGATCGGAAGGTTGGTGTCTTCGCGGATCACGCGCACAGCCTTGGCAACTCGAGGTTCCACGACACCTGCACCGTCGATTTCACGCAGACGATCAACGATGACGAGCGGCGCCCGCGTCATGCTCGCGAAGACCTCGGCGAAACGTTCGTTGCGGTAATGCGCCTCCATGGCGCCGGTCAATGCGCGGTAGTTCGATACCGACATCATGAAGACGGCCACGCCTGCGGCGACCAGCAGGGCGATGCTGAGGACCTGGAGACGCATCGACCAGAGATCGCGCAGCATCTTGATATCGAGGACGCTCACCATTCGACGTCATAGGCGCCTATGCGCCGCAAATTTGGTTCTTCCCTTACGATGCGCCCGCCGCTCAGGCGCAGGACGCGGTTGGCCATCCCTGCAATGGCCGAGTTATGGGTGATCACGGCGGTCGTCGTGCTTAGTTCCTCGTTTACCTTGGCGATCGCGGCAAGGACCAGCCGGCCGGTGTCCACGTCGAGCGCACCGGTCGGCTCGTCGCAAAGCAGGATGTCCGGCCGTTTGACGATCGCGCGCGCCACCGCGACGCGCTGCTGCTCTCCGCCAGACAATTGCGAGGGGAAACGATCCGCGCGATGCGAAAGTCCGACGAGATCGAGCGCCTCGCCCGGCGTCATCGGATCGGTGGCGATTTGGGCTACCAGCCGGACATTCTCCTCGACTGTCAGGCTCGGTATCAGATTGTAGAACTGGAAGACGAAACCGACATGCTCGCGGCGATAGGTCGTGAGCGCTTCATCACTGGCACCGGTCAGGTCGTGGTCCCGCCAGGTTGCCGTCCCCGAAGTCGGAGCGTCGAGTCCGCCAAGGATATTGAGCAGGGTTGATTTGCCTGAACCGGACGGTCCGAGAAGGACGATGAATTCGCCTTGGCGGATATCGAGATCGACATCCTTCAAGGCCACGACCTGTGCGTCGCCCGACCCGTATATCTTGGTCAATCCCCTGGCAACGAATACCGGGACCGAGCCGTCGGCTCGGGATACGTCGGATTCAGGGAGTCTACCTGCATGTGGGCTCCGTTGCTCACTCAAGCAAACATAGTGGTTGGGACGCTTCTCCGCTTTGATTCTCATCAAGTTTTGCAACGCAAGACATGTCACCTCAGAAATGCTTCCGCACTGGCCTTGAGGTTGCCCAAACCTCCGCAGGACGGGTTCGAGGCGCGAATGCTGTTTGCGCCTGTCTAGCCGTCGGACGGGCGCCCGCCCGTCTAGACGGCCGTTCCGACCAAGGCGCCGATACCCGCGGTGATCCCCATTGCGATCGCTCCCCACAATGTGACCCGTAGCGTCGCCTTCAAGATGTTCGCGCCGCCCGCCGCAGCGCCGATGGCGCCAAGCAGCGCAAGGAACAGGAGAGAAGCTGCAGAAACCGCCCATACCAGCCAATTGACTGGTGCCACCAGCACCATCACCAGAGGCAGGGCGGCGCCTACGGAAAATGTTGCCGCGGAAGTGAGCGCCGCCTGGATCGGCCGTGCCGTCGTGATTTCCGATATTCCAACTTCGTCGCGGGCATGGGCGCCAAGGGCATCGTTGGCCATCAGCTGATCCGCAACCTGACGGGCTAAGCCGGGAGCGATGCCACGCTGAATATAGATTTGCGCAAGCTCTTCGCGCTCAAACTCCGGCTGTGTCGCCAACTCCAGCCGCTCGCGGGCAAGATCCGCGCTCTCTGTGTCCGATTGCGAGCTGACCGACACGTACTCGCCGGCCGCCATCGACATTGCGCCCGCGACAAGTCCCGCGACGCCTGCCACCAGAACTTCCTTGCTGCCAGCCGCTGCCGAGGCAACGCCGACAATCAGGCTGGCGGTCGAGACAATCCCGTCATTCGCACCCAGCACGGCCGCACGCAGCCAGCCTATGCGCGAAACCATATGGTTTTCCAAATGCGGTCTCATTGTTTTGACCCCGTTTTCGCAAGGCTGCAGGTCAAGGCTCACTTCCTCGAGTAGGACACATATGATCCAGACGATATTCCATGATGTTCTCGATGACGAGGAAGGAAATCGTAACCGTCAGCAGTGGGGTTGAAGCCCTTTTCCACCAGTCCGTTGCGCTGCGCTCATGAGAAGACGCTGCCGACATACGAGGGGACACGATTGGCCGGATACGGACGATCGACGTGTTTCAAATGCAGTCGGTGAGATCGGCAGGTGCAATCATATTGACACAAGGTTGCTGGAACTGCGTGGCCAATGAGAGCGCGCTCATAGTCCTTGCGGCTACCAGGCTTCAGCTTCGGGCCAAGCCCATCGAGAAAACAATCGACGAGATCGTGAAATAGCAAGACCGAACGCTGAGCTCTCTTTGAGGCACTCGGGTCTTGTCCCAAAGAAACGGACCCTGGAACGCCATGCGCTTCATCCTTTCGGGCGCGCCATCCATCTATATGGTCTTGCCCGGCGCAGCGCCGTGGTTCTCTCCTATATTAATCCGAAAGCAGGCGCGCTTCTTCGGAACCTGCGCCACCAAGAATCTTCAGGCGGAACCTTGCGGCTGAACATCGCCTCGCCGGAGACGATATCGGATATGGGCCTGTCCGGACGGCAATTCCCTTCCGACAATTGCGTCATCAAGTCGGCGTCAGGCCCGCTGTGCCTGGCATGAAGCTGCGGTCAGTACCGAGCAATCAATGAGCAAAGGTATCGGCTTGCCTCACTTTCGGGAGAGCCCAGGTCGAGGATGCTGCTCATGTGGCTGGCATCGGACAGAGCTGCCAGGACAACATCACACCCTGCCTCCTTGAGCTGCCATGCGAGAGCGCCGCCCTGTGCGTGGCCAGACTGCGCTTCCTGCTCGCCATAGAGGATGAAGGAGTCGACGCGGGGCCGGAAGTTTCGATGCAGCGGGGAAAATTCGCGCACTTCTTCGTCTGTCAGTTGAACAAGTGGTTGCAGGAAGGATTGTTGCAGCGCCCGGATATTGTAGACGCCTCCCAACAGCAGCGAACCGCGCGGCGGCGCCTTTTCGTCATCGGTGAAGAGGAACGTGGCCAGATGCGCACCGGTCGAGTGTCCGCTGACTGTCAGCCGCCCTGCGTCACCGCCATGATGGCCGATGTGCTCGACGATCCAGTCGCGTGCACGCCGAACCTGCCTGACGACCTCCGCCAGCCCGACTGACGGCATCAGGTCGAAGCTGATGATCACGGCAATCGCGCCCGCAGCAGTGACGGTGTTCGCGACATGGGAAAAGTCGTCCTTGGAGAACATGCGCCAGTAGCCGCCGTGGACGAACATATGCACCGGCAGGTCCTCTCCGCCTCCGGCCGGAAAGAAGATGTCGAGCTTCTGGCGGGGCGTCGGACCATAGGCGATGTCCGCGACCATTCTGAGTTTGTCACGCGTCTGGACGCTGAGGTGACGACACTCGCCGACCTCCATATCGAAGGCCGGGATATGGTCGCCGATACGAAAGACATTCATCGGAAATTGAGCGGTCAATCCTGTTCCCCCGTGTTTCTGCTAAAGGGTCACGGCCACATATTGCGGCTCGGTGAACTCAAGCACGCCATGCGAACCGCCTTCGCGGCCAAGTCCGCTCTGTTTCATGCCGCCGAACGGCGCGGCGGGGTCCGAGACAAGGCCGCGATTGAGCGCCACCATGCCAGCTTCGATGCGCCGAGAAACCTTCAGGCCACGCCCGATATCCTTGGTGAAGACGTAAGCCGCCAGGCCGTATTCCGTGTCGTTGGCGCGCGCCACAACCTCGTCTTCGGTCTCGAAGCGGGTTATCGGAGCGACCGGACCGAAGATCTCCTCATGCGCCATTGCCGCATCCGGGGGAACGTCCGTCAACACAGTCGGCGGATAGAAAAACCCTGGTCCGGCCGGCTTATTGCCCCCGCAAAGAACTTTCGCGCCTCGCCCGACCGCGTCCTGCACCAGTTCGTCGATCTTGGCGACGGCCTTGGCCGTGATCATCGGCCCGCATTCGGTGCCTGCACCGGTGCCTGCACCGACGACCAACGCTTCCATCCGCGCTGTCAGTCCGGCGACGAACCGGTCATAGATTCCCGACTGGACATAGAGCCTGTTTGCCGCCGTGCAGGCCTCGCCGGCATTGCGCATTTTCGCCACCATAGCCCCATCGAGCGCGGTATCGAGATCGGCGTCGTCGAAGACGATCAGCGGTGCGTTTCCGCCAAGTTCCATCGAGCAGCTCAGCACAGTCTTGGAGGCTTCAGCGAGCAGGGTGCGCCCAACGCCGGTCGAGCCGGTGAATGACAGCTTTCGCACGCGTGGATCGGCCAGCATGGCCGCCGTCACAGGGCCGGGCGTCGAGGTCGTGATGACGTTAACGACGCCGTCCGGCACACCCGCCTCCTTGTAGAGCGCAGCCAGCGCATAGGCCGTCAGTGGAGTTTCGGTGGCAGGCTTCAGCACCATCGTGCAGCCGGCCGCAAGCGCAGGCGCGATCTTCCGCGTCGCCATGGCTGCGGGGAAATTCCACGGCGTGATCAGCACGCAGACGCCGATCGGCTGATAGTCGACAAGGATGCGGTTGGCGCCTGCAGGAGCCATGCCGAACTCGCCGACGATGCGGACTGCCTCTTCGGCGTTCCAGCGGAAGAACTCCGCCGCATAGGCAACTTCGCCGCGCGCGTCGCGCAACGCCTTGCCGTTCTCAAGCGAGATGAGCTTCGCAAGCATTTCCGCGCGTTCGGTCATCAGTTCGAAGCAGCGGCGCAATATTTCCGAGCGCTTGCGCGGTGCCGTGGCCGCCCAGGCTGGCGCCGCCGCCGCTGCCGCGTCGACTGCTGCGGCCGCATCGGATAGGTCGGCGTTCGCGACATGCGTCAGAACCGCTTCGGATGATGGATCGACAACTGGAATGCGGTGAGGGCCATGGCCTTCAAGCCATTCTCCACCGATGAAAAGTCCCTTTGACCAGCTGTCGAGGTCCAACCCTGCAACATCAGGAGACATCGGACCCGTAGCGATATTCATTGGAGTTCTCCTCGTTTGTCAGGCCGCGGCGGCCAGGTCGCCTTCGAAAGCGGCGCGCATCAGGCGCTTCATGGCGGCAAGATCGATCGGGCGCGGGTTGTTCTTGATGAGGCGCTCGATGCTGATGGCCTGTTCTGCCGTCCAGTCGAGTTTTTCTTCTGCCAGACCGAGTTTCGCCAGGGTGGGCGTTATGCCGATCGCGGCGAACAGCCGCTCGACCTCAACGATTGCGGCTGTGGCTTGCTCTTCGGTCGAACGACCGGCGACATCGAGGTCCAGCGCCCGCGCGATCTCCGCCATCTCGGATATGGATGCCTCGCGGTTGTAGGTCATGACATAGGGCAACATCGTCGCGACGCCGAGGCCGTGCGGTGTGTTGGTCAGCGCGCCGACGGGATATTGTATCGCATGAGCTGCAGCTGTTCCCGCCGTGCCGAAGGCGCATCCCGCGGCAAGCGCGCCCATCATGACATCTGCCCGCGCATCCTCGTCTGAACCGCTGGCGCAGGCGCGCTCGAGGCTTCTGCCGAGGAGCCGGATCGCCAGCAGCGCGAAGTGGTCGCTGATAGCGCTCTTGCCAATGAAGACATGTTTGAGCGCCAGTTCCGGGTCGGTACCACGGCGCGCTGCGGTGAAAGCCTCGATCGCATGCGTCAGGGCATCAGCGCCGGCTATGGCGGTCAGCGAGGGAGGGCAGGTAATCGTCAGGTCCGGGTCGCAGATAGCCGCGGCCGGTATGAGATAGGGGCTCGAAATGCCGACCTTCAAGGTGCGGCTGGAATCGGAGATGACCGCGACCGGCGTGGCTTCGGAGCCGGTTCCCGCGGTTGTCGGCACGGCGATGACCGGGAGGGTACGGCCGGGAACCTTGAACTCGCCGTAATAGTCCCGAAGCTCGCCGCCATGGCTCAGGAGCAAGGCGCTGCATTTGGCCATGTCGAGGCAGCTTCCGCCTCCCACACCGATCACGACGTCGGGGTTGAACGGGCGCGCCGAGTCGGCGCAGAGCGCCACGCTGTCATAAGGTACGTCCGGCTCGACACTGTCATGGATATGCACGGCCACGCCCGCTGTCTTGAGCGTGTCGATGATCGTCGAAAACGCATTCGTCGACGAGAAGCGGGCGTCGGTGCAGACCAGTGCCCTTGAGCCGTGGCGAGCAGCGACCTGTCCCGTCACACGGGACTGGCCCTTCCCGAACAGGATTTCCTTCGGCGGCCGAAGCGCCGCAAACAGGCTCATACAAACTCCTCCCTCAAAACCCGGATCATCCAGCGCTTACGATATAAAATCGTATAGGATATAGGATTGACTGTAGCGGAGCATCGCGGTAAGGGTTGAACATGTCAAGGGGTAAACATGAATACTCTGCTTTCGGTTGACGCCGAGGATCGCGGCACTCTGGCCGGCGCCGGTGGTGCCATCAACAGGCAGCCTGGCCTTGCCGAGGCGGCCTATGAGGCGATCTTCGCGCAACTGATGGCACTGAAGATTCCGCCCGGTGCACGCATCACCGTGGACAATCTGGCGCGCGAGCTGAATGTGTCCCAGACGCCGATCCGCGAAGCGCTTGGCCGCCTGGAGGGCGAGGGGCTCGTCATCAAGACGCATCTGATCGGCTACAGTGCGGCCCCGCAGATTGCCCGCCGCCGCTTCGACGAGCTTTACGATCTGCGCCTGCAGCTTGAGCCGGAGGCCGCGCAGCGCGCGGCACGGGTCATGGACGAACGGCGGCTTGGCGTTCTCCAGGAAGTGGCTGGCGTCATGTCGCGTCGCCAGGGTGGCGACGAGCGTTTTCGCTATTCAGCCTTTGCGCGCCAGGACGCCGTCTTCCACGACCGTATTCTCGAATTTGCGGGCAATGATCTGATCCGCCGGACGCTGGCGCATCAACACACCCATTTCCATATTTTTCGCCTCATGTTTCATTCGCGTGTGACCGAAGAGGCGCTGGACGAGCACGAGGCGCTGCTTGCCGCGTTCGCGACGGCTGACGGCAAGGGGGCAAAGCGGGCGATGCGCGAGCATATTGAACGATCTCGCGACCGGCTCCTGCCGGCTTTCGACTAGCAAGCCGCCGGATTACCCGGCGAATGGATTGTCTAACCCGGAGCTTGGAGCTCCGAAAAACGGAGGAAGAAAGAGCAATGGCTGGCAAAAAGATTCTGATGCTGACGGGGGAATTCACCGAGG
This sequence comes from Rhizobiaceae bacterium, assembly GCA_019635775.1. GTDB lineage: Bacteria > Pseudomonadota > Alphaproteobacteria > Rhizobiales > Rhizobiaceae > Mesorhizobium_K. Next base: position 8,275 of record JAHBYU010000025.1, read on the forward strand.
AGTACGAGATCTTCGTGTTCCAGCAGGGGATGGAAGCTGTAGGTCACACCGTGCATGTCATTTGCCCCGACAAGAAGGCTGGCGACAAGATCCAGACGTCGCTGCACGACTTCGAGGGACATCAGACCTACATCGAGCGCTACGGGCATTTTGCAGACATCAACAAGACCTTTTCGGAAGCCGAAAAGCAGCTTGACCAGTATGACGCCGTTTATTGTGCCGGCGGGCGCGGTCCGGAGTATATCCGCACCGACAAGCGCGTTCAGGCTATCGTGAAACACTTCCACGACAACCAGAAGCCGATCTTCACCATCTGCCACGGTGTGCAGATCCTGATCGCGGTCGATGGCGTGGTTCGCGGCAAGAAGGTTGCGGCGCTTGGCGCCTGCGAGCCTGAAGTGCTGCTTGCCGGCGGCACCTACATCGACGTCAAGCCTACCGAGGCCTATGTCGACGGGACCATGGTCTCGGCCAAGGGCTGGACCGGCCTTGCCGCCTTCATGCGCGAATGCCTCAAGGTGCTCGGCACCGAAATCCGCCACGGCGAGACGATGAGCAGCCATAAGGCCGCTGCCTGATCACCAAATGCTTGCGGGCTCCCTCTCCGAAGGGAGGAGCCCGCAAGGTTGTGGTATGACTTGCTGGCGGAAGCCGTTTCCACGATAGATGTAGGCTCATCATGATTGAGGGAAAAGCGATGAGTCTCAATGCCCAAAAAAGCTTCATGCTTGGCGTCAAAATTCTGCTGGCGGCCGCCGTCGCGGTAGCCATGATTCCGGGTCAGGCAGGAGCCCAGTTCGCCGGCTCGAATTTGCCTGGCCCCAAACACACGGTCGTGCAGCTGAGGGATGCGCGCGTCGGCGACCGGGTGACCGTCACCGGCTTCATCAAGAATGAAATCCGCAGGGCGCAATACTTGTTCCAGGATGAAACCGGAGAGATCAGGGTCCGGATCGAGAAGGAGATATGGCGCGGCCGCAAGGTGACGACAAAAACGCGTATCAAGTTGGGCGGCCGGGTGCAGTCTGACGTGCGCGGCCGGTTTATCGACGCCTATTATTTTCAGATTATCGATTAGGCTGTTCGCGCGTCTCACGTGCGAACAAGATAGGAGGGCAGCGACTCGTCCGGCAGCGGCCTGAGATGACGAAGCAGATCGACCTGTGATCCAAGCGAGCGGCGCAGATGGGCCTCCAGGATCTTGCCTGCGTCACCGTAACGGCCAGCCAGCAAAAGATCGAAGACTTCGAGATGCTCGGCGATCATGGTCGAAACCTCGGTGTGCTTTTGCAAGGCGGCAAACGTCGAATGAGTAGCGATGACCGGAAGCTGGCTGCGCCGGATCGTCTCGCGTAGCTGCTGGTTCGGACATTGCCTGAGGATGATGTCCGTATGAAGGTCGCGCTCCAGCTGTTCAAGGATAGCAGGTGGCGGGGGCGATAGGCTTGCAGTTTGGGCCAGCCGGCGTTTCGCACGAATTTGAGCCTTGTCCAGCCGCTCTGCGATCTGATCCAGCACGATAGGCTCCAGAAGCCAGCGGACTTCATAGTGTTCGCGCAGCAGCCGCTCGTCGAGCGGCCCCGCATACCAGCGCTGGTTGGAATCGCGGGTGACGAGCGCGGTTCTCTCCAGCTTGGTCAGAACCTCGTGGGCTACTGTGCGGCTAACGCCATAGTGCTCTGCCAGCGCGCTCTCGTTGACCAGAAATCGCCCGTAGGCAAGGCTGATCGCAAGTTCGTGTTCGACCTGCGGATAGATGAGCTTGTGGCGGTTACGCGCTTCAAAAGCCGCGCTCAGGGCAGGCGGAAGCTCAAAGCCGGCGCTTGCCAGCTCAAGCCGAAGCGGCTCGCCACCCGGCACGATATAGCCCCGGCCATCGAACTCGGCGATCACTCCATCGACATGAAGACGGCGCAGCGCCGCCGCAGCCGGCACTCGGCTTGCGCCGAACGCCCGCGCGACATTTGTCTCGCCGAGCACGAGGCCGGCCGGGAACACCCGGTCGACAATATGCTCGCGAAGCACATCGTGAATGATCTCGTAGAGCGGTGACGATGCCGCCCTGTGCCGAGATGCTCTTGACGATTGTGCGGTCTTCACGTCGAGCATCCGCGCTGTCACGCTGTCTGGCTGGTATGCGCCGGCGGCCTTGCCTCCTCAACGGCATGGATACGGCTCATGATCGCGTTGCTGACCGTATCGTAGCGGCGGTCATTTGCGACCTCACCGACCAGGCGTTTGTTGTGCATGATGAGTATGCGGTCGGCGAGCGCCACCATCTCGGGCATATCGCTGGATATGAGCAGAACAGACGTTCCGCCATCAGCGATCTCGTGGATCAATTCGTGCAGATACGCTTTGGTCTTGATATCGATACCGACCGTCGGCTCATCGATGATCAGGATTTCGGCGTTCGCGGCCAGCCATTTTGCCACGCTAACCTTCTGCTGATTGCCGCCTGAAAGGTTGCCCACGATCTGCTCGATTGAAGGTGTCCGGATTTCGAGCCGCTCTACGTAGGGGTTCACCGCGCTTCTCTCCGCGGCCGGATTTATCAGGCCGAGCATGCCGGCAAGGCGTCGCCAGATCGTGACAGCGATGTTTTCGCGTATCGTGTGGGCGAGGATCAATCCCTCCTGCTTGCGATCCTCGCTTATGTAGCCGATGCGATACTGGTTGAGCGCCTGGTAGGCGTTGCTTATGGCGGCGCTCTTGCCGTTCACCAGAAGCGCGCCGCCAGTCATGGGTGCCGCGCCGACAATTGACCGCGCAAGCTCGCTGCGGCCCGCGCCGACAAGCCCATAGAGACCGAGGATTTCACCACGTCGCAGGGCGAAAGACACCTCACTGTGGCCGAAGACGGTTGCGACGTTTCTGGCTTCCAGAACGACTTCCGTATCGCGGCTGCGTGGCGGCTTGTCCACGATGTGCTCATCGCGCCCGACCATCAGCGAGATCAGCTTCTGGCGGGTCATGCCGCTCATCGGTTCGCCCAGCGCTGCGTTCTTTCCGTCACGCAGCACCGTGACGCGGTCGGCAATCTCGAAGACCTCCTCGAGCTTGTGGCTGACGAACACGATCGAAGCGCCTTCGTCGCGCAACCGTTTCAGGAGCGCGAAAAGGGCTTCGGTCTCGTGCTCTGTGATGGAGGCCGTAGGCTCGTCCATCAGCAGGCATCGTGTTTCGAGCGACAAAGCCTTGGCTATCTCGACGATCTGCATCTGCGCTACCGAAAGCGAGCGGACCTCCCGGCGCGTGTCGATGCCGCGGTCGAGCAGATCCAGATAGCGCCGCGCCTCCTGGTGGATAGCATCGCGGTCCAGAAGACCGTTTGGCGTAGGCAGCCGTTCCAGCAGGATGTTCTCGCCGACGGAAAAGCGCGGAATGAGGTTGCGTTCCTGATGAACCGCGCCAATGCCCGCAGCGATTGCGTCGCGAGGCGAGTTGAAGAACACTTCCTTCCCATCGATCGTGATGCGCCCGCCATCCGGCCGGTACAGGCCGGTGATAATCTTGATCAGCGTGGATTTTCCCGCGCCGTTTTCACCCATAAGTGCGTGAATTTCGCCGGGCCTTAGATCGAGCGACACCTTGTCCAGCGCCTGCACGCCGGGAAACGCCTTGCTGACCCCTTCGATGGAGAGCTGCATCAGTCGGTCCCCGTCGTCACCGCCCGCCAGCGGTTCAGCCAGACTGCCGCGAGGATAAGCGCGCCGAGCACGAACTGGACCCAGTACGGATCGACCTTGGCCAGCACCATGCCGTTCTCGATCAGCGCGATCAGGATGACGGCGAGCGTGGTTCCGAGCACGGACACATGTCCACCAGTCAGCGCCGCGCCGCCGATGATCGGCGCGGCGAAGGACAGCAGCAGCCAGTCGGAGCCGATGGTTGGCTGCGCGGAGCCCAACTGTGCCACCGCGAGTATGGCGGCGGTTGCCGCAAGCGCGCCGGAAAGTGTGTGGGCAAGAACCGTGATGCGCCCGCGCGAGATTCCTGACAGCTCGGCGGCATGAGGATTGCCACCGACGGCGAGCAGCTGGCGACCGGGAATTGTTCGCGACAGGAAGATGCCAAGCAGGATCGTTACGATGATCGGCGCGATAAGCAGGTAGGGAAAGGCGAAGAAGCGGTCCGAGCCGAACGCGACGAGCGCGGGTGGCATGTCGTAAAACGGAATGGACTGCGTGATGCCGAGGTTGATGCCTGTGAAGGCCGATGCTGTGGCAAGCGTGATGATGAAGCCGTTGATGCCGGTACGCTCCGTCAGGATGCCGTTCAGCAGGCCGCAAAACGCGCCGATCGCGATGGCGACGGGTATTGCGACGGCAAGCGGCACGCCCATCTTTTCCATCATGCCGCCGGCGAGGACAGCAACGAGACCGCCCAGCGCGCCGACGGAGATATTCATCTGGCCGACCGCCAGAGTGACCATCTGCGCGAAGCCGATCAGCAGCGCGACGCAGAAGCTGCGCAGCATGACATATATGTTGAACTCGGTCAGGAAGGCTGGCGACAGCCAGGCGAGAAGAGCCGAGCCAAGGATGATGGCGGCCAGTATTCCCGACCACTCCACCAGCAGCAAGCGTCGCAACAGAGCGTTCATTTGCGCCCCATCGAGCGACGTTCGAGGAATATGCCGCGATAGCGGTCGGCCATGACTGCAGCGAGCAGGATCAGGCCGAGGAAAAGCTGGAGCCAGAAATTGCCGACCTGCAGCACAAGCAGACCGCTACGGATAGTCGTGACCAGCGCAGCCCCGATCATTGTGCCGATGACGGCAACCGAGCCGCCGGCCAGGAGCGTCCCGCCAAGTACAGGGCCGAGGAATGACGGGAGCAGCCAGTCTTCGCCACCCACCGACGGCATCGCTGCGCCGAGACGCGCCACGAGCATCATTCCGGCAGTCGCGGCCAGCAGTCCGGAGAGCGTGTGGCTGATGATTATGACGCGACCGACCGGCACGCCGGACATTTCTGCTGCACGCGGATTTGCGCCAGCAGCCAGAATCTGGCGGCCAAGCAGTGTGTGGCGGTAAAGGATAAAGAGCGCCACGCCGATGGCGATGGCGATGAACAGCAGCGGCGAGACATAGCCGCCGATACGCATCCGGCCGAACTGGCCGATCTCCGGCGGCAGCGCGTTATAGGGCACAGCCTTTGTCAGGATCAGCATCGCGCCGAGAAACAGGCTGGCACTGGCCAGCGTGATGATGAAGGCATTCACCCCGGTCTTCACGATGGCGAAGCCGTTGAGCCAGCCAAGCGCGGCACCGAGAAGAAGGCCGCCCGCAAGCGCGATGGGAACGGGCATGCCGGCGTCCTGCAGCAGGAAGCCCGTCGCCATTACCGCGCACACGCCTATCGAGCCGACGGCCAGGTTCATGCCCCCGGTTGCGAGCACAACCATCTGCGAGAAACCGATGACGATATCGACGGCGAGCGATCGCCCTATGCCGAAGAGGTTGATGGGTGAGGTGAAACCTGGTGCCAGTGTGGAAAAGACGAGCCACAGGACCGCTACGATCGCGAGGAGCCCGATCTGCGCGGAGGCGCCGGCAATGAAGCCGGGGCGCGATCTCTCTTTGATGATGGTTTCGTCTGTCATGGCTTTGGCTGTAGGCGAGGCTGACCTCCGGCGCCTGTGCCGGCTTTCACGCCACGATACGAACGGGACAAGCGGATCGGCCTTCTCCTGATGGAAAGGAGAAGGCCGGTTTTTGCGACTACTGGCAGTTCAGGTACTTGTCCTTGAAGTTGGACTGGATGTCCGTCGTCACCTTCTTCAGGTCGTCCTTGTAGGTCGACAGGTTGTCGGCGTTGATGACGAGGGTGCCGGAATCGATGAAGCGCTTGGTCTGCGGCGTCTCGATCCATACTGCGTCTTCCTTCACCGTACAGCTGCCGCTGGCGATCAGGTCAAGCACATACGCGCCGATATAGCCCTGTCCGTAGGGGTTCTGAGCCATCGTACCGGAAACGAAGCCGTCCTTGATGGCTTCCAGCACGATCTGGTCGTCGTCGATGCCGATGAACTTGATGCGCTTGTCGCCGAGCGTACGAAGCGACTTCGAGGCCACGACCGACGGGATGTAGCCGGTTGCTATCATGCCGCCGATCTCGTCCTTCTGGGCGGCAAGCAGCGCGTTGATCTTCTGGTCGGCGGCTTCCTGCGCGTCGGTGTCGGCAACCGTCTGCAACAGCGTCACCTCGCCATTGGTTTCCGCCACTGCTGTTTCCACGGCCTTGACGCGCAGCGTCGTGTTCGGGTCGACCAGCAAGCCGGCGAGGTGCACGATCGCGCCTTTGCCGCCCATCGCCTTGATGAGTTCCTTGGTCCCGATATAGGCGGAGTTGTAAACGTCGGTGCCGAGACAGAACGCGGCGTCGGTCGGGTCCTGCGCACAGCCGGCGAGCGCAGCCGAAGGAATGCTCGAATCCTTCAGTTCGGTCAGCGTCGAGTTGATGCCGACGGCATCGCCGGGGAAGATGCCGAACGCGGTGTAACCCTGCGCGGCAAGGCTCTCCACCAGTTCGGTCTGAAGGTTGAGTTTCCATTCCTGCGGCACCTTGAAGTCCACCGCAGCGATGCCGAAATCCTTCTGCGCGTCCGCAGCGGCCTGTTCCCAAGGTGCGAAGTAGGGATGCGGTCCGCCCGGGATCAGGGCGATCTTGTTGTCGGACGCCTGTGCGATACCCATCGCGCCGAATGACGCGGCGAAGCCTGCCAGAATAGAAGACGCGGCAAAGCCGCGAATTTTATCGCTCGAAAGTCTCATTTATTCCTCCCTGGCGGGCGGCTGGAAGGCGCCCGCATGAACGGAAGGCTAGATGAAACGCATATCGCATGCAATATACGTTTTCGCGCAAGGCCCGTGCTTGCGGTGAGGGTCTATTGTCCCATGCCGCTGCGCGGGAGATGGATGAGATCGCTGAACCGAGCGCGCAAGTGGTCGTCGATGGAGCGTGACACATGGCGCGGGAAGCGCTCAGCGAGGATGCGCTTCTTTTCCGCGATGGCGCGGGTCATGATGTCCGGCTTGCCCTTCTCGTTCCATTCCTTGGGCGAGAACCGGTCGCCAACGGCGGGATAGAAGTATTCGGTTTGCATCAGGCGCAGCGTCTGGTCGTTGCCTAGATAGTGGCCGGGACCGTTGAGGCAGACCTCGGCGATGGTATCGAGCGAGAGCGCGGAATCGCTCACTTCTATGCCGCGCACGCAGCGCTGGCACATGCCAAGCATGTCGTTGTCGATGATGAGGCTTTCCAGGCAGAACCCCAGCAGTGACGCATGCATGCCGGCGGACTCATAGACGAGATTCAGTCCGGAAAGTCCCGCCATCACATTCGTGATGCCCTTTTCGAAACCGGACTGGATGTCGGGCAGTTTGGAATCTGCCATGCCTGCGGCGGAGCCGCCCGGCAGGTCGTAGAACTGCGCCATCTGCGCGCAGGCAGATGTCAGAAGCGCCTGTTCGGCCGAGCCGCCCGACATCGCCCCGGTGCGCAGGTCCGAAACGAAGGGCCATGTGCCGAAGATGGCCGGATGGCCGGGCTTGATCGCGTTTACATAGACCAGTCCCGCCAGTACCTCCGCGACAGCCTGCACCACGGCGCCGGCGATTGCGGCTGGCGCAGTCGCACCTGCCTGCCCTGCAGATAGCAACAGGATCGGTATGCCGCCTTCCACGCAGGCCTCCAGGACGCCGCAGGCATCTTCGGCGAATTTCATCGGTGGCACGACGAAGCAGTTCGAATTGGAGACGAAGGGGCGAGCCCGGAAATTCTCCTCTCCGCCGGCGATGGCGTACAGCATTTCCAGCGCGGGCGCGACGTTCTCTCGCACGGTAAAGGATGTGCCGACATGCTTCGACGTGCCCATCACGCAGGCGTAGAGCGTGTTGAAGTCCATATCGAGCGGGTCGGGGATATCGCGCGGCACCATCGGGCGCTGGAAGAAATGAATGTTGTCCAGACCATCGACGATGCGTGCGGCGTCGTAGATGTCCTGCAACTGGGACTCGCGATATTCGCGCTTCTCCACATCGACAAGATGAACGGCCGCCCCCGCCGTGCCATAATGGACACGGCTGCCCTGGATCAGCATGTCGTGTTTCGGATCCTGGCCGTGGAGCGTGAAGTTTCGCGCTGCGCGCCTGATCGTGTCTTCGACCAGCCGGCGTGGGAAACGGATCCTGCCGTCCGCGCCGAGTGTCGCGCCGACGCGGGTCAGCGCCTCGATGCAGGACGGTATGGCGTTGGCGAACCCGACGGTCTCAAGAAGCGTCAGGACTGCCTCATGGATGCGTCCGAGTTCCGCATCCGTTAGCGCCTTGTAGCGGCCACCTTCCAGTCCCGCGCGAACCGGCCGGATGTCGTCTGCGAGTGGAGCCGACCGCAGGGCGCGCCGGGCTTCGCGTCCGCCGGAGCGACGGGAACTCCGTTCGACCGCGTTCCCGGCCTTCTCCACGGCCGGAGTCTCCAGGCCCTGACTTTCGATAGCCACTGACATTCCGACTTCCCCACGAAACGAGACGATGCCGTCTGTGCCAGCGCGATACCGGTTTTTTCGGTGGTCGTCGGATGGTCCAGCGTTAGTGCGAACTATGCAATCGGTTGGGCCAGTAAATAGGGCCAGGATGTTCCGCCGGATATGCCAGAGAAGGCCATGGATCATGGCCCGTCCAGCGCCGGCGTTTTGGCGTGGACTACGCCGCCGCGGGGCGTCTCCCTGCGGCTGTCGCAAGTTCGCGGATTCCCGGCTCTATGTGCTGCAGCGCTATGGACGAGATGCCGAGCCGCATGAAGCGTGTCGGTTTGTCGGCGCGGTCGAAGAAGCGGTCGCCGGGCTCGATAATCACGCTGCGCGATGCCGCCTGGGCGGCCAGATTGCGCGCGTCGGTGCCGCGCGGCCCTTCCAGCCAGAGCGACGTTCCACCCGCCGAATCCGTCGCCTGCCATTCCGGAAGGAAGGCTGAGATCGCATGCACCAGCCGCTTGCGGCGTTCCTCGAATGCGGTGGAGAGGCGGCGCACCAGTGCCTCGTGATGGCCCAGAGAAAGGAAAAGCGCGACGGCTCTCTGGTTGTTGGCCGGCGGATGGCGCAGCATGAAGCGGCGCAGCGCCCTGAGTTCCGCGATCAGGTCGGCCGAAGCGACGATGTAGCCCAGGCGCAGACCCGGGGCGAGCGTCTTCGACATGGAGCCGACATAGATGACGCGGCCTGAACGGTCGATGCTCTTCAGGGCCTGCTGAGGGGCATCGTCCAGCAACTGGCTGTCATACCCGTCCTCTATGACGATCTGGTTGTCACGTGCGGCGCGCGCCAGCAGGTCCTGTCTGCGTTCGGCCGAGAGCGGCACCATGGTCGGGCAATGATGGCTGGGCGTGACGAACACGAAGCCGGCGTCGCTCGGGATCGCCGACGTTACGATGCCGTTTTCGTCGACGGGCGTAGCGACCGTCTCGGCGCCGGCCAGCTTGAAGATGGATCGCGCATCCGGATAACCGGGATCCTCCATCGCCACCTTCGAGCCCTTGGTCATCAGGAGGCTCGCGAGCATGTAGAGCGCATTCTGCGCGCCAAGCGTGACAATGATCTCGTCCGGGTTGGCGAAGATACCGCGTCTGGGCAGAAGCCTTGCCTGTATCTGCTCGATCAGCAGCGGATCGTCGCGGTCGACCATGTCGGCCGCCCAGTTGCGGATCTCAAGCACCGCAAGCGCCATGCGGTTGCACTCGCGCCATTCAGCGGTCGGGAAAAGCGTCGGATCGAACTGTCCGTAGACGAACGGATAGGAGGACTTGATCCAGTTGCCGTGCTTGGCCGGCGGAGGCATATCGGAAGCGGCGATCTGGCAGCGCGCCTTCCAGTCGATCTCGCTGGCGTTGTCGTTCGCTTTTCCCGAAGGCTTGGCGGGTGTTGCAAGCACTTCGGGATTGACGAAATGCCCCCGCCTCTCGCGCGCGATGAGAAAGCCCTGGTCGACGAGCTGCTGGAAGGCGAGAACCACGGTTCCGCGCGCCACGCCCAGTTTCTCGGCAAGGATGCGGCATGACGGAAGCGGCATGGACGCGGCGATCTGACGGTCCAGGATGGCGGCGACGATGGCCTGCCTTATTTGCGCCTGCAGTGTCTGTCCGGACTCCGTCGAGATACGGAACAATCCGGACCAGATGGCCGCATCATTTCGCTGTGGCATGGCGTGCTCCTTGCAGTCGCTCCCCGACGACCATTTTCTGGCCCAGCGATTTGTATTCGTGGTCCAAACGATTGCGCCAATGAATTTTTCTTATCGTAATGATTTATGCCAGTGATCGATGGCCGCTGGCCCAGCAAAGCTACGGCTGCGCAAGCAGCTGTGAAGCAATCCAGATGACATGAAGAGGCGCTACAAGACATTGCCGCCTGTCGCCTGTAGCAAAAGCTCTGCTATTGTGCGCCGCACGGAACAACAGGAGTCATACGGTGCCAGACAGTTCGTTTCAGGCCAGTCTCGCGGCCTTGAAAGCTCACAAAGCGGATGTTCCTCACGACATGCGAGCGGCGTTTTCGGCTGACCCGTCTCGCTTCGCCCGCTTCTCGCTCACGGATGGCGACCTGCTGCTCGACTGGTCAAAATGCGCAGTCACCGCAGAGACGATGACGCTCCTGGCCGCGGCTGCCGAGGCCGCCGGCGTGGAAAAGCGCCGCGAAGCGATGTTTTCCGGCCAGAAGATCAACATAACAGAGGATCGCGCGGTCCTTCACACCGCGTTGCGCCAGCCAAAGGGAGCGCGCGTGCTGGTCGATGGCCACGACGTGGTGCCTGACGTGCATGCGGTGCTCGACGCGATGGCGGCGTTTTCGGATGCGATACGCTCCGGATCGGTAAAGGGCGCGACCGGCAGACGGATCACCGATGTCGTCAACATAGGCATAGGCGGGTCCGATCTCGGCCCGGTGATGGCGACGCTCGCGCTTGCCCCCTGGCACGATGGGCCGCGTTCGCATTACGTGTCCAACATTGACGGCGCGCACATGCATGACACGCTGAAGGACCTGCAACCCGAGACCACACTCTTCATCATCGCGTCAAAGACCTTCACCACGGTCGAGACGATGACCAACGCCGAGACGGCGAGACGGTGGCTGACCGGGAAGCTCGGCGACGACGCTGTCCAGCACCATTTCGCGGCCGTTTCCACCGCGCTGGATCTGGTGGCGAAGTTCGGCATCGCCAAGGATCGCGTCTTCGGCTTCTGGGACTGGGTCGGTGGACGCTATTCGCTCTGGGGTGCGATCGGCCTGCCGATCATGATCGCAGTCGGCGCAAAGAACTTCCACGATTTCCTGGCCGGCGCGCACGAGATGGACGAGCATTTCCGCACCGCGCCTCTGCTGCAGAATTTGCCTGCGGTTCTCGGCCTTGTCGGCTATTGGCATAGGGTCGTCTGCGGATATCCCGCGCGCGCCGTGATCCCCTATGATCAGCGCCTGTCGCGTTTTCCAGCCTATCTGCAGCAGCTCGACATGGAATCGAATGGCAAGCATGTCACGCTTGAGGGCACCGAGGTTGCCACGCCCACCGGGCCGCTTGTCTGGGGTGAACCCGGCACGAACGGCCAGCATGCCTTCTTCCAGCTGCTGCATCAGGGCACCGACATCATTCCGATCGAGTTCCTTGCCGCGGCCGTCGGGCATGAGCCCGAGCTCAAGCACCATCACGACCTGCTGCTCTCCAACGTGCTGGCGCAATCGGCTGCCCTTATGAAGGGACGCACGCTTGAGGAAGCGAAGGCACAGATGCTGGCCAAGGGCATGAAGCCGGAGCAGGTGGAAAAGATCGCACCGCATCGCGTCTTCACCGGCAATCGCCCCTCCGTGACCATCCTCTATCGTACGCTCGATCCGCGCACGCTCGGCCGGCTGATTGCGCTCTATGAGCATCGCGTCTTCGTCGAGGGGACGATGTTCGACATTAATTCCTTTGATCAGTGGGGCGTCGAACTCGGCAAGGAACTTGCGACCGAGCTGTTGCCTGTTGTCGAGGGCAAAGAGCCGGCGACGAATTATGACGCCTCGACGGCCGGCCTCGTGCAGCATATCAAGGCGCTCAGTTGATCCATCCGCACCCGCGCCGTCAAAGGAGGCTTTCGATTGGCCGAGATAAAGGGAATCCTGTTCGACAAGGACGGGACGTTGGTCGATTTCGAGAAGACCTGGTACGCGCTTGCAGAGCTGATGGCGATGCATGCAGCCGGCGACGATCGGGCGCTTGCCGACGTTCTCATGCAGAAAGCCGGATACGATTACGATCTCCGTGCCTTCAAGGCGGATTCGGTCTTTGCCGCTGGCACGAACGCCGACATCGTCACGCTCTGGTATCCCGAGGCCGATGATGCGCGTCGCCGCGAAATGACAAAGTTCTTCGACGGTTTCACGGCCGAGCAGGGCGCGCTGCAGTCCGTGCCGCTGCCGGGCAGCCGGGATGCGATCGCAGCCCTTCACGCACAGGGCTTCCGGCTTGGTATTGCTACCAACGACTCGACCGGCGGCGCGGAGAAGACCCTGCTTGCGCTTGGCATCGCGCAGATGTTCGACGCTGCCTATGGCTACGACGCGGTTGCAAATCCGAAACCGGCGCCGGACACGATCGTCGCCTTTTGCGACATGACCGGCCTCAAGCCGTCCGAAATCGCCATGGTTGGCGACAACCGGCACGATCTGGAAATGGCAAAGGCGGGCGGTGCGGGGCTCGCGGTCGGTGTCCTGTCTGGCACGGGTACGCGTGAATCGCTTGCCCCGCTGGCCGATGTCGTGCTGGACTCGATCGCTGAGCTGCCGCGCTATCTGTCGACCCGCAACCGGCTAACCGCGTAGCTCCCTGCGCAGGATTTTCCCTACCGGTGTCTTGGGCAGTTCAGTGCGGAACTCGATGTGTTTCGGCCGCTTGTACCCCGTCAGGTTTTCCTTGCAGAACGCGAGCAGGTGCTCGGCGGTCAGGTCCGGGTCCCGCTTCACGACAAATAGCTTCGGGGCCTCGCCCGAATGCTCGTCCGGCACGCCGATCGCCGCGACCTCCAGCACGCCCGGATGCAGTGCGGCGACCTCCTCCAGCTCGTTCGGATAGACGTTGAATCCCGAGACAAGGATCATGTCCTTCTTGCGGTCCACGATCTTCGTATAGCCACGCTCGTCCATGAAACCCATGTCGCCCGACTTGAAGAAGCCGTCTGCTGTCATGACCTTCGCGGTCTCGTCGGGCCGGTTCCAATAGCCCGCCATGACCTGGGGGCCGCGGATGCAGATTTCTCCCACTTCGCCTGGCGGCACCTCACGGCCATCCTCGTCGCGGATCGAAATCTCTGTCGAGGGAATGGGCAGCCCGATCGTTCCGGTGAATTCATTTCCGCTCACCTTGTTGGCGGTGGCCACGGGGGAGGTCTCGGACAATCCGTAGCCTTCGGTGATCTTGTTGCCGGTCACCTGTTGCCAACGTTCGGCGACCCCACGCTGCACCGCCATTCCGCCGCCCATCGTCAGGATCAATTCGGAGAAATCGAGCTTGCGGAAATCCTCGTTGTTCAGCAGTGCGTTGAAGAGCGTGTTGAGCCCGGGCAGCTTGTGGAACCTGTATTTGGCGAGTTCCTTGACCAAACCGGGAATGTCGCGCGGGTTGGGAATGAGCACGTTCTGCGCACCCATCTGCATACCCATCAGTGCGTTCACCGTCAGTGCGAAGATGTGGTAGAGTGGCAAGGCGCAGATGAAGATGAGATTGGCCGGCCTCGGCCGTTCGGTGAAGGCATCCTCGACCCAGACGCCGAGCTGCGTGACGTTGGCCAGTATGTTGCTGTGCAGCAGGGTTGCGCCCTTCGAGACGCCTGTGGTCCCGCCGGTATATTGCAGGAAGGCGACGTCGTCTCCCGTCACCTCTACCCGCTTCAGGTCAAGCGATCTGGCTTCTCTCAGCACGGCATTGAACGGCACATGTCCTGGCAGCGACCACGCGGGGACCAGTTTCTTCACCCGCCGGACGACCAGGTTGACCAGCAGCCCCTTGATGCCCAGCATGTCGCCCATCGTGGCGACCACGACATGCTTGACCGATGTCCTGCCAACGACCGCCTGCAGGGTCCTGGCGAAGTTTTCGAGGATGACGATCGCCTCGGCGCCTGAATCCTTGAGCTGATGTTCCAGTTCACGCGGGGTATAGAGCGGATTGACGTTCACCACGACATAGCCCGCACGCAATATGCCCATCATGGCGACTGGGTACTGCAGGATGTTGGGCATCATGATCGCAACACGTGCGCCCTTTGCCAGCCCTTTTGACTGCAGCCATGCGCCAAAGCATGCCGACAGACTGTCAAGTTCCGCATAGCTGATCGACTTGTCCATGCAGGTGAAGGCCGGCTTGGCCGAAGACCGTGCGCAGGCATCGACGAGCAGGTCGCCAACCGAGCCGGCGGGAACCGAAATCTGCGCGGGCACGCCCGGGGGGTAGCTCTTAAGCCACGGCTTGGCCGGTTGGCCTGCATCCTTGCTTGTGGTGGTCGCCAACCTTTTCCTCCCTTGGGCGTTCCGATCCTGCTCTGCCCGGTTGCTGAAGCTTGCCTTGGCGGCATGCCTAGTCGGAATTCGCAATCGGCTGCTGCTATCTATGGTGTTGGAATGCGACACAGGCAAGGTCTTGCATCGGCAGCCTGCACCCTGAGCCGCTCGGTGGACGATCACTTTTTTCCAAAGCGGCTCGAAACGAAAGTCTTATTCACCTTGACCGTGCGGCAATCGTGGGGGAGTTCCAAATGCGGAAAAAGGGTGTTTATATGACGTTTTCCGGCCCGTTTGAGAGGCTTGGAACACACTCAGGGAGACTTTGATGTTCAAAAAGAGCACTTTTGCGGCGGCTTTGCTTGCCGCAACCGTGATCAGCGGCGTAGCGAGCGCGAAGACTTTTATCTATTGCTCGGAAGCGTCGCCTGAAGGTTTTGATCCCGGCCTCTACACCGCCGGCACGACTTTCGACGCCTCAGCGCACCCCGTTTACAGCCGCTTGCTCGAATTCAAGAAGGGCACCACTGAAACCGAGCCGGCACTCGCCGAGAGCTATGAGGTTTCCGATGACGGTTTGCAGTACACGTTCAAGCTGCGCCCGGGCGTCAAGTTCCAGACCACCGATTTCTTCACGCCGACCCGCGACCTCAATGCGGACGATGTGATCTTCTCCTTCGAGCGCCAGTGGAAGGAAGACAACGCCTGGAACAAGTATGTCGAGGGCGCATCCTGGGAGTATTTCGCAGGCATGGGCATGCCCGACCTGCTTCAGTCCATCGAGAAGGTGGATGACCTGACGGTGAAGTTCACGCTCAAGCAGAAGTCGGCTCCCTTCATCGCTAACATCGCGATGCCCTTCGCCTCGATCCTGTCGAAGGAATATGCCGACAAGCTCCAAGCCGACGGCAAGATGAGCCAGATCAACCAGCAGCCGGTGGGCACGGGGCCGTTCACCTTCGTTGGCTATCAGCAGGATGCAGTCATCCGCTACAAGAAGAACCCCGACTACTGGGGTGAGGCTCCGAAGATCGACGATCTCGTCTTCGCGATCACCACGGACGCTTCGGTGCGCTTCCAGAAGCTGAAGGCCGGCGAATGTCACCTGATGCCTTATCCGAACGCAGCCGATGTCGAGGCGATCAAGGCTGACCCGAACCTGAAGGTCATGGAGCAGGAAGGTCTGAACGTCGCCTATCTCGCCTACAACACCACGCAGGCCCCGTTCGACAAGGTCGAGGTCCGCAAGGCTCTGAACATGGCGATCAACAAGCAGGCGATCGTCGACGCGGTGTTCCAGGGCGCCGCCACGGTGGCAAAGAATCCGATCCCGCCGACCATGTGGTCGTATAACGATGCGATCGAGGACGACAAGTACGACCCGGAGGCTGCCAAGGCCGCCCTCGAAGCCGCTGGCGTCAAGGATCTGTCGATGAAGGTCTGGGCGATGCCTGTGGCCCGTCCTTACATGCTCAATGCCCGTCGTGCCGCCGAACTTATCCAGGCGGATTTCGAGAAGATCGGCGTCAAGGTCGAGATCGTGTCCTATGAATGGGCCGAATATTTGGACAAGTCCAAGGCCAAGGACCGTGACGGCGCTGTGATGCTCGGCTGGACCGGCGACAACGGCGATCCCGACAACTTCCTCGACACCCTGCTCGGCTGCGATGCAGTCGGCGGCAACAACCGCGCACAGTGGTGTGACAAGGAGTTCGACGAACTCGTCACCAAGGCGCAGGAAGAGACCGACGTTGCCGAGCGCACCAAGCTCTATGAGCAGGCGCAGGTCGTGTTCAAGCGTGAAGCGCCATGGGCCACCATCGACCATTCTTTGTCGATCGTTCCGATGCGCAAGAACGTCGAGGGCTTCGTTCAGAGCCCGCTCGGCGACTTCACTTTCGACACCGTCGACATCACCGAGTGATGGTTGGCTAGTCTTCGGGAGGGGCGTCCGCTGGTCGGACGCCCCTCCTTTTCTGTAGTCGGCCGGCCGGTTTGAAGGCTGGCGCCGCCGGTGCGGCCAGGGGCTTCATATGTTTCGTTTCCTGCTCGGGCGTCTCGCGGTCCTTATCCCGACCTTCATCGGGGTTTCGATCATCGCCTTTTCCTTCATCCGGCTGCTTCCCGGCGATCCCGTCGCGCTGCTTTCCGGCGAACGTGTCATGTCACCGGAACGGCATGCCGAGATTTCGGCCCAGCTCGGCCTCGACCGTCCAATTGTCATCCAGTATCTCGATTATCTGTGGGGCGTGTTGCGCGGCGACTTCGGCACGTCCATTTCCACCAAGCAGCCTGTCCTGACACAGTTCATGGAGCTCTTTCCGGCAACGCTTGAGCTGTCTCTGTGCGCCATCATCTTTGCGGTTATCCTCGGAATTCCGGCCGGCGTCTTTGCCGCCATCAAGCGCGGTTCGTTCCCCGACCAGCTGATCATGGGCACGGCGCTGATCGGGTTTTCGATGCCGATCTTCTGGTGGGGCCTTCTGCTCATCATCCTGTTTTCCGGCATTCTCCAATGGACGCCGGTTTCGGGCCGGATTTCCCTGATGTATTTCTTCCCGCCGGTGACCGGCTTCATGCTGATCGATTCGCTCCTGTCGGGACAGGAAGGCGCGTTCAAGTCCGCTGTGAGCCATCTCATCTTGCCGACCATCGTGCTTGGCACGATCCCGCTTGCGGTCATCGCGCGCCAGACGCGCTCGGCGATGCTTGAGGTTCTGTCGGAGGACTATGTCCGCACGGCGCGCGCCAAGGGGCTTTCGTCCTTCCGCGTCGTTGGCGTTCATGCGCTGCGCAATGCGATGATCCCGGTGGTCACCACCATCGGGCTCCAGGTCGGCGTGATGCTTGCTGGTGCAATCCTGACCGAGTCGATCTTCTCTTGGCCGGGAATCGGCAAATGGATGGTCGATTCTGTCTTCCGGCGAGATTATCCCGTTATCCAGGGCGGCTTGCTGATCATCGCAGGCATCATCATGCTGGTGAACCTGCTGGTCGATCTGCTCTACGGCCTTATCAACCCGCGCATCAGGCACTGAGGAGGCATCGACATGGCTGACGCAGTAGCAAATACCCCCGGTCCAGTTTCGATCGATCCGTCCCGGCGCGCGCGCTTCGCAGAGTTCTGGTTCTATTTTTCCGAGAATCGCGGCGCGGTGATTGGGCTCTTCTTCTTCCTGTTCCTGATCGTGCTGGCCATCTTTGCGCCGTTGATCGCGCCGCATGAGCCTCAGGCGCAGTATCGCGATGCGGTACTGGTCCCGCCTTTCTGGCAGGAGGGCGGCAGCACCGCCTTCCTGCTTGGAACCGACGCGGTCGGGCGCGACATGCTCTCGCGGCTGATCTTCGGCACGCGCTACTCACTGTTCATCGGCGTCATCGTCACGATGCTGGCGCTGGTTGGCGGTATCTTTCTGGGCGTCATTGCGGGATACTTCCGGGGCTGGGTCGACACCATCATCATGCGCGTCATGGACATTATCCTGGCGTTCCCGTCCCTGCTTCTCGCGTTGGTGCTGGTTGCCGTGCTGGGGCCTGGCCTGACCAATGCGATGATTGCGATCGCCCTTGTTTTCCAGCCGCATTTCGTCCGGCTCACCCGCGCCGCGGTCATGGTGGAGAAGAACCGGGACTACGTCGTCGCGGCGAAAGTTGCCGGCGCGGGCTCGCTGCGTCTGATGTTCTCGACGATCCTGCCAAACTGCATGGCGCCGCTGATCGTCCAGGCGACGCTCTCCTTCTCGAGCGCTATCCTCGATGCGGCAGCGCTCGGCTTCCTGGGCATGGGCGCGCAGCCGCCTACGCCCGAATGGGGCACGATGCTGGCCGAGGCGCGGGAATTCATCCTCCGCGCATGGTGGGTCGTGACGCTGCCCGGCCTCGCGATCCTGCTCACCGTTCTGGCTATCAACCTGATGGGCGACGGGCTGCGCGATGCGCTCGATCCCAAGCTGAAGAGGAGCTGAAAATGGCGCTTCTCGAAATCGAGAACCTTGTCGTCGAATTCCAGACGGCAACCGGCGTATTCCGGGCCGTGGATGGCGTGTCGATCACGGTCGATCGGAGCGAAGTTCTGGCGATCGTTGGAGAATCCGGTTCCGGCAAGTCGGTGTCAATGCTCGCCGTGATGGGGCTGCTCCCCTGGACCGCGAAGGTGACCGCCGACAGGATGATGTTCGATGGCATCGACCTCCAGAACATATCTCCGCAGGACAGGCGAAAGCTTGTCGGCAAGGATATGTCGATGATCTTCCAGGAGCCTATGGCGAGCCTCAATCCGTGCTTCACAGTCGGTTATCAGATCGAGGAAGTGCTCAAGGTGCACATGGGCATGGACCGCGCCCAGCGCCGCGCGCGCGCCGTGGAACTTCTGACGCTGGTGGGCATCCCCGAGCCCTCGGATCGTTTGAACAGCTTTCCGCACCAGATGTCGGGCGGCCAGTGCCAGCGCGTGATGATCGCGATGGCGCTTGCCTGCAATCCCAAGCTGCTGATCGCAGACGAGCCGACCACCGCTCTCGATGTGACGATCCAGAAGCAGATCCTCGACCTGCTTGTCAGCCTGCAGGAAGAATATGGAATGGGCCTCATCATGATCACCCACAATATGGGCGTCGTCGCCGAAACCGCCGACCGCGTGATCGTGCAGTACAAGGGGCGCAAGATGGAAGAGGCCGACGTGCTCTCGCTCTTCGAGAACCCGAAAAGCAATTACACGCGCGCGCTTCTTTCGGCCTTGCCCGACAATGCGACCGGCGACCGTCTGCCGACCATAGACACCTTCCTGTTGGAGGCGGACTCGGCCGCAGTGGTCACGCCGATGATGGAGCCGCCCCTATGACCGCCGTTCTGGAAGCAAGGAACATCGTGCGTGACTATCATGTCGGTGGCGGACTGTTTTCCAAGCCGCGCACCGTGCATGCGGTCAAGGGCGTCAGCTTCTCCGTCAAAAAGGGCAGGACGCTCGCCATCGTCGGCGAGTCTGGATGTGGCAAGTCAACGCTGGCGCGCATCGTCACCATGATTGACGCGCCCACCGCAGGCGAACTCTTCATTGAAGGCAAGCAGATCGACATCGCGAAGGACGGGCTTTCCTCCGAGATGCGCCGCAAGGTGCAGATCGTGTTCCAGAATCCATATGGTTCGCTGAACCCCCGCCAGAAGATTGGCGACGTTCTCGGTGAGCCCCTGAAGATCAACACGGGCGTTTCCGCCGAAGAGAGGCGCGAGCGGGCAATGGCGATGCTCAAGAAGGTCGGCCTTCAGCCCGAGCACTACCACCGCTATCCGCACATGTTCTCAGGCGGCCAGCGCCAGCGCATCGCGATTGCACGGGCGCTGATGCTGAACCCAAGCCTTCTTGTGCTTGACGAGCCTGTCTCGGCGCTCGATCTTTCTGTGCAGGCGCAGGTGCTGAACCTGCTGGCGGATTTGCAGGACGAGTTCCAACTCACCTATGTCTTCATCAGCCACGACCTGTCCGTCGTCCGCTACATAGCCGACGAGGTTATGGTCATGTATTTCGGCGAGGCAGTCGAATACGGCACGCGCGATGAAGTGTTCACCGATCCGAAGCACAGCTACACCAGGACTCTCTTCGCAGCGACCCCGCGCGCCGATGTCGAAAGCATCAGGGCGCGTCTTGCGCGAAAGAAGGCCGCCTGACGCTCGCGAAGTGTTGGCGAAACCTGCCGTACGTGGTTGATCGAGGTCAACGCGCGTTGACCTGTGCCCGACGCAAAAGTAGCGTTCCAGCCGCATCTTGCCATGAGGTCTATGGATGGACGAAATCCTCCGGAATCGTACGTTCGACGCGTTGCAGCCTGGCGATACCGCTTCGATCGTACGCATCGTCGGCCGTGACGACATCGACCTTTTCGCGGCGGTTTCGGGCGATGTGAACCCCGCGCATCTCGATGCCGCCTTTGCGGCTGCCGGCAGGTTTGGCGACATTGTCGCGCATGGCATGTGGACGGCCGCGCTTGTCTCGGCTGTTCTCGGCACGCAACTGCCCGGACCCGGCACGATCTATCTCGGTCAGGACATCCGCTTTCTCAAACCGGTCGCGCCCGGCGATACTGTGACTGCGACCGTCACGGTGACGGAAAAGCGTGCTGACAAGCGCATCGTCACGCTCTCCACCGTATGCACCAACCAGGCTGGCGAGGAGGTCCTCAGCGGGACGGCGACCGTGATCGCGCCGGACAAGCAGATCGAATGGCCGCGCACGAGGCTTCCCGATATCGCGCTCAGGCGTCACGACCGTTACGAGGCTTTCGTGCGGCGTGCGCGAGAGCTTCCACCGGTAGTGGCAGCGATCGTGCATCCCTGTTCGGCGGCTGCGATCGCGGGGGCGCTCGAAGCGCGAGAGGAAGGATTGCTGGAACCGATCCTGGTCGGTCCCGAACACAAGATAAGGGCTGCGGCGGAGGCTGCGGGGGTCTGCCTGGATGGGATACGCATAGAACCGGTCGAACACAGTCACGCAGCCGCTGCCCGATCGGTGGAACTGGCAGTGGCCGGCAAGGTTGCGATCCTCGTAAAGGGGAGCCTGCACACGGACGAACTGCTCGCCTCCGTGGTGGCGCCTGATTCCGGGCTGCGCACGGAACGACGCATCAGCCACGTCTATGTCATGGACATTCCCGCATATGACAAGCCGCTGATCGTGACCGACGCGGCGATCAACATCCAGCCGACGCTGGAGCACAAGCGCGACATCTGCCAGAACGCTGTCGACCTTCTGCATATCCTTGGCATGGAGGAACCGCGTGTCGCGGTGCTCGCGGCGGTCGAGACTGTCAATCCCAAGATGCCCGCCACGCTAGACGCTGCTGCGCTGACGGTGATGGCCGCGCGCGGCCAGATCACCGGCGCGAAAGTGGACGGTCCGCTCGCCTTCGACAACGCGATCAATATCGACGCGGCGCGGACCAAGGGCATCGCCTCCGCCGTAGCAGGCCAGGCGGATATCCTGCTGGTGCCCGACCTCGAGGCCGGAAATATGCTGGCGAAGCAATTGATCTATTTCGCCGGAGCGACGGCGGCAGGCCTGGTGCTTGGCGCGCGTGTACCGATCGTTCTTACAAGTCGCTCGGACCCGCTCTCGGCGCGGATCGCGTCTGCCGCTCTGGCGAAGATGGTGTCGCTCCTGCGCACGCCGAAGGTGCCGTCAGTATGAGCATCGAGACGCTGTTCACCTTCAACGCGGGGTCGTCGACGGTGAAGATCGGGCTGTTCGCGCTTGGGCAGGGCGGGCCGCAAAGGCTGGCGCGCGCCGTCATCGACTTCCGCGACGAGCCGCTGTCCCTGCGGATAACCGAAGGGCCGAGAAAGATCGACATCGCGCTGAGTGCGGAATCAGGCGACGACCTGACTGAAATCGTTGCCGAGGCGTTCGACGAACTCGCTCAGGACTTCGACATCAGCCGCATCGCCGCCGTCGGACACCGCGTCGTGCATGGCGGCGACACCTTCGACGGTCCGGTCGCCCTCAATGAGGAAACCATCTCGGCGATCGAGGCGCTGACACCGCTCGCACCACTGCATCAGCCGCAGGCGCTCAAGCTTATCAGGGCTGTGCAGAATACCGGACGGGGACTGCAACAGATGGCGTCCTTCGATACTGCGTTTCATCGCACGAATGCCGACGTCGTCAGGCGCTTCGCGATACCGCGCGCTCTTCACGACAAGGGATTGAAGCGCTACGGCTTCCATGGTCTTTCCTACAAATACATAGCCGGCGAACTTGCGCGGCGCATGCCGTCTGTGGCGGGCGGCAAGGCCATCGTCGCCCATCTCGGCAGCGGCGCCAGCCTCTGTGCTCTCCAGGATGGCCAGAGCCGCGACACCAGCATGGGCTTTTCCACGCTCGACGGGGTTCCGATGGCCACGCGCTGTGGCGCGCTTGATCCCGGCGTACTTTTGCACCTCCTCGGCGCGGGCGGCATGACGCTCACCCAGGTCGAGGATGTTCTTTACAATCGCTCGGGTCTGCTCGGCGTTTCAGGCATCAGCGCAGACAGCCGCGACCTGCTCGAAAGCGACGCACCGGAGGCACGTGAGGCGATCGGGCTTTTCGTCTTCCGCATTGCCGGGGAGATTGCGCGGCTTGCCGCTACGCTTCAGGGCCTCGACGCCATTGTCTTCACGGCGGGCATCGGTGAGAACCAACCGCGCGTCAGGGCCGGGGTTTGTACCCGACTTGCATGGCTCGGCGTCGAAATAGACGAGGCAGCAAATGACGTGAACGCGCCATTGATCAGTTCTCCGGCAAGCCGGGTATCGGTTTTGGTCATCCCGACCGACGAGGAACAGGTTATCGCCAGCGAGACCTTTTCTCTTCTCAGGGGTGCAGACGATTGACCGGCAACGGTCGATCAGGAGGCAGACGGACATGACAGCGACCAATCTCCCGGCCAACATCCTGCTTGCAAGCGACCTCGGCGCACGGACCGACCGTGCCCAGGATCGCGCGCTCGACCTTGCGAAAGTCTGGGGCGCGAGGCTGACGGTGGTGCATGCTCTGGACGCGCTCGACGCCCCCAACGACCAGCCGGCGAGGCCAACCGCCGATGGTGCCAAGGCGCGCGCCTTCCGCATCCTGAGGGAGCAGTTCGAAAACGACGTTGATGTCGTTGTTGCGGAAGGCAAGCCCGACGAGGTGATCCTCCAGGCCGCTCGGGAAAAGGCTGCGGACCTGATCGTCACCGGCGTTGCGGGCAACGACCCGATCGCCCAGTCGCTGTTTGGAAGCGCGACGTCCACGCTGATACGCAAGGGCGGCCTGCCGGTGCTCGTCGTGAAGAAGCGCGGCACTGAACCCTATCGTCGCGTCGTTGTCGCAAGCGATCTTTCCGAAGCCTCTGCCGTTGCGTTGAAGCTTGCCGCGGACCTGTTCGACCCGTCGATGATCACACTATTCCATGTATTCGACACTCCTTTCGCACCCTTCGTCCAAGACCGGGAGCTCTACGAACAGAAACAGAAATCTGGAGTTCTCGATGGTGCACGCAGGTTTGCCGAGGCTCATCTTGGAAGCGATGCCGCCGGTCTGACGATCGAGGTCGCGTCCGGAGACCCCTCCGTACTCATTGCCGATTATGCTGCCGAAACGGAGACGGACATCGTCCTTGCCGGCACCATCGGTCGCACAGGCATCATGAGCGTGCTCATGGGAAGTGTCGCCGTCGCGCTGGTGGACGAGGTGCCATGTGACCTCCTGATCGTTCCGGGTGCTGCCGGAGGCGCGCCCGCGTGAACGCCGGCGTACTCCATCCGGCAACGACGCCTCGGCCGGCACGCCCCTCTTGCTAGTCCCGCCACCGCCAGTCGCGGATTTCCGGCATGTCCTCGCCATGCTCGCAGACATAGGCCGTGTGTTCGGCAAGTTTCGATTCGAGCATCGCTGTCAGTTCTTGCTCCCTGCCGCCTGGGTCGGGCAGGCGGCGGATCGCCGCGAGCGCAAGGTGATAGCGGTCGAGCTGGTTCATCACCGCCATGTCGAAGGGCGTGGTGGTGGTTCCCTCCTCTCGAAAGCCGTGGACGTGCAGGTTGTCATGGTTGTTTCGGCGATAGGTGAGCCGGTGGATGAGGTAGGGATAGCCGTGATAGGCGAAGATGACGGGCTTGTTTGCCGTGAACAGCGCGTCGAACGCGTCGTCGGTGAAACCATGCGGATGTTCCGTGTGTGACTGGAGGGTCATCAGGTCCACCACATTGACGACCCTGATTCTCAGGTCCGGCAGTGCGCTGCGCAGGATATCGACGGCGGCAAGCGTCTCCATCGTCGGCACGTCCCCGGCGCAGGCCATGACAAGGTCGGGTTCCGCGTCCGCAGGACAGGTGCAGGCCCAATCCCAAATTCCGGCGCCCGCCTCGCAATGTTTCTCGGCTGCGTCGATATCCAGCCACTGCGGCGAGGGCTGCTTGCCGGCCGTGATCACATTGATGCGGTTGTAGGTTTTCAGGCAGTGATCGGTGACCCACAGCAGCGTGTTGGTGTCCGGCGGGAAGTAGAGGCGCACCGTGTCCGCCTTCTTGTTGGCAATGAAGTCTGCGAAGCCGGGGTCCTGATGGCTGAAGCCGTTGTGGTCCTGACGCCAGACATGGGAGGTGAGCAGGTAGTTCAGCGAGGCGACCGGCTTGCGCCAGCTCAGTTCCGAAGTGGTCTTCAGCCATTTGGCATGCTGGTTCACCATCGAGTCGATGATGTGGATGAAGGCTTCGTAGCAGGAAAACAGCCCGTGCCTTCCGGTCAGCAGATAACCTTCCAGCCAGCCCTGGCACAGATGCTCGGACAACACCTCCATGACGCGACCCTCGCGCGCCAGATGCACGTCATAGGGCTCGATGCGTTCCATCCAGACGCGTTCGGTAACCTCGAACACGGCGTCGAGGCGGTTCGAGGCGGTCTCGTCCGGCCCCATGAGGCGGAAATTCCTCGCCTCCGCGTTGAGGCTCATCACGTCGCGCAGGTACTTCCCCATGAAGCGCGTCGCTTCGGCTGTCGTCGCGCCGGGTTCGGGTACGTCGAGCGCGAGGCTCTTCCAGTCGGGCAGCACGAGGTCCTTCTTGAGAAGCCCGCCATTGGCGTAGGGCTGGGCGCCCATGCGTTTCCGGCCTTCAGGCGCGAGCGCAGCGATATCAGCCATCGGCCGGCCTTCGTCGTCGAACAGTTCTTCCGGCCGGTAGCTGCGCATCCAGTCTTCAAGGATTTTGCGATGTTCGGCATTGCCGCGCGCGTTTGACACCGGCACCTGGTGCGAGCGCCAGAAGTCCTCGACCTTCAGTCCGTCGACCTCCTTCGGGCCGGTCCAGCCCTTCGGACTGCGCAGCACGATCATCGGCCAGCGCGGACGCTCGCCGGACCAGCCTTCGGCGCGAGCCTCGCTCTGGATCGCGCGGATGCGGTCGAGCGAAGCATCGAGCGCAGCGATCATCGCCTTGTGCATCAGCGCCGGCTCGTGCCCCTCCACGAAGAGAGGCTCATAACCGAAGCCGGTGAAGAGGCTTTTCAGTTCCTCGTCGTCCATCCGTGCGAGCAGCGTCGGGTTGGCGATCTTGTAGCCGTTGAGGTGCAGGATCGGCAGCACCGCGCCGTCGACCTTGGGGTTGAGGAACTTGTTCGATTGCCAAGCGGCCGTCAGCGGACCGGTCTCTGCCTCGCCGTCGCCGACCACGCACGCCACAACGAGGTCGGGATTGTCGAAGGCCGCGCCGAAGGCGTGTACCAGCGCGTAGCCCAGTTCGCCGCCTTCATGGATGGAGCCGGGTGTCTCGGGCGCAACGTGGCTCGGCACCCCGCCGGGGAAGGAAAACTGCTTGAAAAGCCGCTGCATTCCTTCCTTGTCCCGGCTGATGCGCGGGTAGATCTCGCTGTAGCTGCCTTCCAGCCAGGTGTTGGCGACCGTCGCGGGTCCGCCGTGGCCGGGTCCGCAGATGTAGAGCACGTCGAGGTCGCGCTCGCGGATGGCGCGGTTGAGGTGGACATAGATGAAGTTCAGGCCGGGCGTGGTTCCCCAGTGCCCGAGCAGGCGCGGCTTGACGTGCTCCGCCTTGAGCGGCTCCGTCAGGAGTGGATTGTCCATCAGGTAGATCTGGCCGACGGAGAGGTAGTTGGCCGCTCGCCAGTAGCGGTCCATCTGCTCGATCGTGTTGGGAGCAATCGTCATGCCGCGCCTCCGTTTCTGGACTTGTCTTGCTGCCTTGTCGCTTACCCGAAATGTCCGTCTGCTTTGCGACGGTACGAAGCTTCTGCCTCATCAACAAGGTCCGGGTCGTCGCATGACGTGCAACATTCCGTAACGTAAATGCCATTCCCGACTGACGTGCCGGCACCGCTGCGTTGCGACACTCTGTACGGCAAGCCCACATTGATGAGGTCGGGGCAAGCTGGTATCGGGAGGAATGCTCCTCCGCCTCGCGTATGTTTCCCAATTCAAGCCGGATATGACCGCGGAGCGGATCACCGGGATGATAGAGGCTGCGTCTGCGGCAAATACCCGTCACGGCATCACCGGGGTTATCGCGCTCGAGGACCTGCGTGTCTGCCAGGTTATCGAAGGAGAAAGGGCGGACATTGTTCGTCTGTTTGCGAATATCCGGGCAGACCAGCGCCATAGCAGCATCATTGAACTCGACCGCAGGGAGGTCGCCGAGCGGCGCTATCCCGAATGGTCGATGGTCCGGTGCCGGATGGTCGATATGGTGCTGCACGCCTACGCGGTGCTTTAGACAGGCCATAGGCTATCCCGAACCTGCACCTGAGCTGCATATGGATGGCGAGAGCTGCGCATGTTCTGGCGGAACCGGCGCAAAAGCCGACAGGTTTGGCTACACCTTCGATGCTTTTATCGCCGCAGCGACGATCTAACCCGACCAGATTGGAGCTTGGGAGCGATGGTTGCGACGGACGTTGGCTGGTCAGTCAGCATCAGCACCTCGCTTAGCAGTTGATCACGTGGCGCACTCTCACTCTGGGCGAGCGCTAGGTCAACGCTACCTTTAGGGACGGTTGAAGCTTAAACATGTCACCAAATTCGGCTATTTGGGGATCGATCCCAAACGACTTTTGCTTCTACGAAGCACCCGCAAA
>JAHBYU010000026.1 GCA_019635775.1 Rhizobiaceae bacterium
TCAAATTGCGTCGCCAACGGAGAGCCTTGAGCGGCTGGATGAATGACCGAAAGGTGGCCGCAAGCCGACGGTCTGCTCTTCTTGACATAGCTGCAGTAGCAGACACCAGATTGCTCGTATCCAGCCGCGTCCGGCAGTCATGTTCTCCACCCAGATGCCGACATAATCAGCAGAGAGGTAGGGATCACCACGAGCAGCCGCCGAAGAGAACGGCGGCGAAGCGTATGCGCAGCACAGGATAACCTATAGGATGTGGGCTCTCGGGCGATTCTGCGATCATGCGCAGGATCAGGCGGGATTTGGTGCGGGTCAGCCATCACGAGAGCAACGCAACATGGCAAGGATCACACAAATGATGATGTCGCACCGGAAGAAGAGTGGGCCGATCACGGGCGGGCTGCTTAGAATTGGGTTTTTCGGCGGCCAATGATGGAACCCGAACTCGTCGTACTTGGCACAGGGTTCCACACGCCGTCGCGAGACCGGTTGGAGGTACTAGCGAATTGCGCTTTTACCGTCGATGGCAAGGGAAGAATAAGCGGCATTGTCCCGTCGGATGATCCTAGACAAGGCGAGATTGTCACCGGTGCGGAGGCACGGGGAATCCTGCACCGACTGCCTGCCGATGCCTGGCTGATCCCCGGGCTGGTCGATCTGCATATCCACGCGCCTCAGTGGCCGCAACTCGGCAACGCGCTCGACGAACCGCTCGAGGTCTGGCTTCAGAAATATACCTTCCCACTTGAGGCACGCTTCGCCGATCCGGACTTCGCCCGTGAGATATATGATGACATGGTGCGGACGTTGGTTGCGCAGGGCACAACGACCGCGCTCTATTTCGGTTCGGTCCACCGCGAGCCGAACCTGATACTGGCAGAGGTCTGCCTTCGGCACGGCCAGCGGGCGCTGATCGGCAAGGTGGCGATGGACGACGCAGAAACCTGTCCGGACTACTATCGGGATGCCGACGCGGCGACCGCCCTGGCGGAGACGCGCGCCTTTATCGCCGAACTTCGCGCAATGCAGCATGGCCTCGATCCCCTTGTGCTCCCCGTTATAACCCCGCGCTTCATCCCGAGTTGCACCGACGCGCTCCTTGCAGGTCTTGGCGAGATAGCACGCGAAATGGATTGCCATATCCAGACCCATGCCTCGGAAAGCGACTGGGCTGCGGGCTACGTCTTGCACCGGCTGGGCTGCTCGGACTGCACGGCACTCGACCGGTTCGGATTGTTGACCGAACGGACCGTCCTTGCGCACGCAAATTTCATCGACAGCACAGATATGGCTTTGATGGCGCGACGCGGCGCCGCAGTCGCGCATTGCCCGATGTCGAACGCCTACTTCGCCAACGCCGTTTTTCCGCTGCGCAGAGCGCTGGATGCAGGAGTAGAGGTTGGGTTAGGAACCGACATCTCGGGAGGGTTCAGTCCCTCGATCTTCGACGGCTTGCGTCATGCGCTGATGGCGTCTCGCCATCTCGGTCGCGGCACCGATCCATCACTCGCGCCCGAGGGCCGCGGAACAGGCGAAACGCCTCTGTCGACTGTCGAAGCATTCTGGCTGGCAACTGCCGGAGGCGCGGACGCATTGTCTCTGCCTGTCGGCCGACTGGCGCAAGGTCAATGCTTCGATGCGCTGGTCATCCACGCGAACCGGCCGGGTAGCGGGCTAAGGACATTCGTCGATCAGGATCGACCAGAGAAAGTCTTCGAAAAGCTCGTTCTCACAGCCGACCGCACTGCAATCAGCGACATCTGGGTGAACGGTCGGAAGCTAATCTGACCGTGGTGACGCCACCCCCGTGCGGCCTTTGTCTGTTCCTATCCCGATCTTCTCGGCGGCACCTTCCTTGTCACCCGTAATCTGTCCACATCCGGTTGCCGGCGGTGCCCCCATGCCGCCGCTCCGGAACGATTCCAGATCGTCAAACGCGAAGGTGTAGTCGTGCCTCGGCGTTTCGCCGGCCGACCGTCGCGGCGTCGAGTTCTTCGGGTATCCTCCAATAAGCAAAAGCCAGTCTGCTTCCAAGTTCGCGGCAGTCTAAAATGCCTCGGGCTCTCGTTCAAATAATGGAACGCGACGTCTAATTGATCTGGCTATTCCGAACGCCCGTTTCTTCCTACTGTTCCTCCAGCCTCAGGAACCTTTGGGTCGAATTATGGAAGCCGCAAGCCACCTTTCGACGAACAGTCGTCTCACACGCCACGGAATGCCCAGGCTTTTCTCGACGTCATCCATCGGAATGCGGTGCACGTGCATTCAGGACCCTGAGGTCGGCATGGCGCCTCGAACAGGGTTCATTGCGCCGCACGAACACGTAGGCCAGCAGCAAAAGAAAATCTGGAGGAGAGCAGGTGGACTGCAAGCATAACGGCAACGGGAGGGCGAGAAGCCCAGGCGTATCCGATCGCATTCTGAAGGTGCTCGACCAGATCGAGGCAGGCGTGAAGGACATGCAGAGCGGATGGAATCTGCCGCGCGAATGCTACATCGATCAGGAGTTCTACGACTTCGAGCAGGAAGCGGTCTTCATGCGCAGCTGGCTGTGTCTCGGCCGGGTCGATGAAATCAAGAACCCCGGCGATTTCGTCCGCATCGACATGGGCGACGAACCCCTTGTCATGGTGCGCGACCAGAACATGGAAATCCGCGTGTTCACTCCGATCTGCGCTCACCGCGGCCATCTGCTTTGCGAGGGGTCTGGCAACACGGGCCGGCTGTTTCGCTGCCCGTTCCATGCCTGGACCTATGGTCTTGACGGACACCTGATAGCCGCCCCGTCGATGAACGACACGATCGGTTTGAAGACTCTGAAGTCGGAAGCCCATCTTCCCTCACACAAGGTGGAGATTTGGAACGGCTTCGTCTTCACCAATCTCGATCCGAACGCCAAGCCACTGACGCCGACGCTGCACAAGCTGACCAAGGCGCTGGAGCTGTACAACATCCAGGACATGGTCTCGATGCCGGTGGCGGAGATCAAGGGCTGCGACTGGAACTGGAAACCGCAGCTCGAAAACGGCATCGAGCCGTATCACAGCGCCTACCTCCACGGCATGTTGCACGATTTCGCGCATGTGCGTCTGACAAGCTTCGTCGACTACGACGAGGACGACGGCGCGGTCTATCACCCGACCGGCTTCTACTATCCGGACGCGGGCTTCAACCCGACGGGCAAGGCCTTGATGCCGATCATCCCGACGCTCGGCGAAAAGGAACGCAACGAGGTCATCTTCGCGAGCATACCGCCCAACCTCGGCTTCGGCGCGGTGCCCGAGGGCCTGTTCTATTATCTCGTTCTGCCTGCCGGTCCCAACGCGCTCAACTTGCGCATCGGTCACCTGTATCCCGAGGCGAGCACCAAGCTGCCGCTGTTCGAGCATCTCTACAAGATCGCGCAGGACGGCCTCGTTGTCTTCCACAATCAGGATGCCGCCTCGACCGCCTCGGTGCAGCGCGGCAACCGTTCCCGCTTCCGCAAGCCGGGCCGCTATTCCTTCCAGGAAGAGTCGCTGCTGCAGTTCTATCAATGGCTGCACAAGCGCTATCGCGACTACGCCAAGGAAGCGCGGCAGGAACAGGAAGCTTAGCGTGCTGGTCCAGGAGGCGTAGGCCGACTTCCGGAAGACGAGACGAGATGAATGAGTTTCCGGCGGGTCGCGTGGAGACGCGGCCGCGCCTCACCTAAAACCTTATTTGGGAGAGCGATAATGAAGATCATCGTCGATCGGCAGCGTTGTGACGGCAACGGGGTATGCATGGGCATTGCTCCAGAAGTCTTTGATGTTGATGACGACCTCTATCTGCACATTGCCGAGAACATTCCCGAAGACCCGGAGCTTAGGGCTCGCGTGAGGCAGTCGATCACGTCCTGCCCGATCCTGGCGCTCAAGCTCGTCGAGGACTGAGCTGGCACGCGGCCACCGCTTAAAGAGAACAGGTTGAATGGGTGAAATGACGAACCAGATCGTCGTGGCCGGCGGCTCGCTTGCCGGCCACTCGGCCGTAGCGGAACTGATCGGTCTTGTTCCCGACGCCGACATCGTCTGGGTGACGGGCGAGCGACATCGAGCCTACAGCAAGCCGGCGCTCTCGAAGGAGTTCATGCAGGCCCGCAACGAGATAGCCGAACTCATGCTGCCTGGCATCGAGTGCGATCTCGACCGGCTGCGGATCGTCAGCAGATCCTGTGCGTCGCTTGATTCTCAGGCGCAGGCTGTGGAGCTCGACGACGGTGAACGCGTCGCCTTCGACCAATTGCTGATCGCTACGGGTGCGCGGGCAAGAATGCCCGGCATCCTGCAAGGTGTACGCGGCGTATTCCCCTTGCGTACGCTCGACGACGCAGTTGCGATACGCGAGAGCCTCGCAGGGAAGCCCAAAGTCGTCGTGATTGGCGGAGGACTGATCGGCTGCGAGATTGCCGCATCCATGCGTACGCTCGGACTTGAAGTCACGCTCATAGAACAATTGGATTCGCTGCTGGACCGCCCGTTTGGCGGCGCGTTCGGCAGCTATTTCCTCGATCTTCATCGCGACAACGGCGTTAAGCTCATCATGGGCGGCAAGGTCGATCGTCTGACGGTTGACAACGGGCGGGTGGCCGGCGTCGAACTCGCCGACGGCTCGAGGATAGGGGCGCAGCTTGTCGTTGTCGGAGCCGGGTCCGAACCGTGCACGCAATGGCTCGACGGGTCTGGGCTCGATGTCGAGAACGGCGTTGTCTGCGATGCTTATCTTGCAACATCGCGGCGGGGGATATTCGCCGCGGGAGACGTTGCCCGCTGGACGAATCCCGTCTACGGAATTCAGATGCGTGTCGAGCACTGGACCAACGCGTCCGCACAGGGCAGGGCCGCAGCGCGCAACATGGCCGCAGCGTTCAGCGACCGGCAGGAATTGCTCAAGCCTTTCGCCGACGTTCCCTATTTCTGGTCGGATCAGTATGGCCAGAAGATCCAGATGGTCGGGTGGCATCAAGGCCATGACCATGTGGACCTCGACCGGTCCGGCGACGCGCCCGGCCCGCTGGCGCGGTTCTATCGTGACGGACGGCTGGTAGCGGCCGCCGGGATCAATGTGCCGCGTATCGTGATGAAGCTACGACGTCAGATCGAAGAAGAAGCGCGCACGCTTCAGGCGGCATAGCGGCACCGGCGACGACGTATCCATGGACAGAACAGGGAGCGGAAATGGCGGATCAGATCGACTTCGACGAGCAGGTCAGGGACCACATCTGGACCATTCTCAACCGCAAATACAACACCGTGCGGCGTGGCGGTCATCCCGTCGATGCGGATGAGCATCTGCGCGAAAGAACCTTCTGGCCGGACATGCTGTTTGACAAGGTGGAGTCGATAGATGGTCCCGATGGACGTCAGCTTCAGCTCATATTCGTGCCTGCCAACCAGCCGGACATGACCTTCGGCTACAAGATCGACATTGACAAGGCTGCATCCGCCTGGAGCGAGCGAGTGGGTATACGCGAGCCGCGCAAGAACTCATCGATGTTTGCTGCCGAGCTCATCTGGTACATGGTCGCCTATATCGGCTCGACCGATATCGAATCCTGCGTGGAGGATGAGCATGGTGTGCGCTGGATCAACAGCGGCTCGGATGTGTTCAAACCTTTGCCCGACGCGGACTCACATCATCACTAAGCGTTGAGTCTCCACGCGCCCGCCGGCCACTTATTATCCCTGTCCGTAGTCGATGCGAACGGAACGGTAGCCCGGCGAACGGACGAACTCATCGAACTGACTGCACATCGAATCGACCAGCTTCATGATGCGCGGATTGCGGTGGCGATGCTGTGGATAGACTGCATAGACCGGCGCATCATCGGAGCGCCACTCGGGCAGAATCGGCACAAGCCCGCCCTGCTCGACTTCGTAGCGGACAAAGAAATCCGGGAGGTAGCCGATGACCAGGCCTTCCACGGCGAAATATTTCGCCATCCAGTACTCGTTGACATTGAAGCGCGCGTGCGGGTTCAGGTTGACTACCCGCTTGTCGTTGCGAACGCGCCAGCGCTCGGGTAGCCCGTTGCGCAGATAGACTACGCCGTCGCAGGTATTCACCTCCTCCAGCGTGGATGGCATGCCGTTCTTCTCGATAAATTGCGGGCTTGCGTAGAGACCGAACGACACGTCGCCCATCTTCCGCCGCAGCAAACTCGATGTCGGCGGATCGCCGACAAAAATCATGCAATCGAAATCGAACTGGCCGGCGATGATCTTGTCGTTCGGATACATCTGCAGGTCGAAATCGATCTGCGGATTGTGGATTGCGAAATAGTGCGCCGCCGCGCCGATCAGCGAAGTGCCGAAGGCAGAACTTGCAACGATGCGGATGCGACCGCTGATGGTGGAATGGGCCCGCTGCGCCGCGCTGACTGCGTTCTCGCAGGTGTCGAAAATGATCGAGGCGTGGTCGAGAAACTCCTTGCCGGCGTCGGTGAGCTCGAGCCCCTTGGCTTTGCGCACGAACAGTTCGACATGCAACGCATCCTCCAGCCGCCGCAGATGATGGCTGAGCGTCGCCTTAGGAATGTTGTATGCGGTAGCGGCCCGCGAGATGCTGCCAGCCCGCGCGATGGACAGGAAGCAACGGATATCTTTGAGTTCGTATTGGTCGCTCATCACCGTCCAAAATCTGGAACCCAAGGTTCACTATTTCACTCTATCTTGGAACATAGCCCAACCTATAATCCCCTTCAACAAGACGAGGCACCGAAAAGGCACCGAGGGGAAGAAAAATGCGCGCGCCAAAGCTCGCACGTCTCAACGCTTTGTTTTTTCAGAAGAATAAATGTTCATTGCGACCGACGAAATGTCGGCAAGTACGCGCATCGGTGCACCAAGCCTGAAGGCAACCACGCAATCGTGCCGCGAAGCGGTGCATCAGACAAGACAGGGCAAAACGACAAATTCCATGAATGCAGAACCCACGAGCGCGTCGGCCAAGAATCTCGATCCGATCCAGCAATCCGTTGCGGCGCTCGATGCCACCAAGGTGGTGCTCGAACGAATTTGCACCGCGCGCGAAGTGACAGACAAGGTTGGGCCGCGCAGCTTCCTGCATGCCGGTCCCCCGATTGAACTGGACTGCATACCCGGGCCGATGCGTGGCGCCATTATCGGCGGCCTGCTCCTCGAAGGTGAGGCGAAGGATGTCGCGGAAGCCGAGGCGATCATCGATTCCGGCGATGTCGAAATATCGCCTTGCCACCATGCCGGCGCGCTTGGCGCCATGGCTGGAATCATCACGCCCAGCATGCCTGTCGCGGTCGCCCGTTCGGACAGGCACATCACCTTTGCGCCGTTGAACGAAGGAACGGACGGCGCGGTGCGCTACGGGTCCTACGACGAAAAGACTCTGGCGCGCCTGCGCTGGATGGCCACCGACATGGTGACGGTGCTTGATGAAGCCGTGCAGGGTTCCGCTCCGATCGATCTCGTCGAACTGATCGCCGAGGGCCTTCGTCGTGGCGACGAGTGCCACAACCGTCTTATAGCCACAACCGGCAACCTTATTATCCGCTTCGCGCCCTCCTTCATCAGATCGAAGCATCAGGATGCGGCCGAAAAGGTCGCGACCTTCATGGCAGGCAACGGTCATTTCGCCCTGCCTTTCGCCATATCCACGGCCAAGGCACTGACCCTTGCCGCGTCCGATGTCCAGGGCAGCCCGATCGTCACCGCGATGTCGGCGAATGGCCGAGATTTCGGCATTCGTGTCAGCGGAACCGGCGACCGCTGGTTCGTCGCTCCTTCCCCGATCGGCGAGCCGAAGCTGGTGCCGGGAGCCCGCATTGAGGACATCACCCCGACCATGGGCGATTCCATGATTTCGGAGACCGCAGGATTCGGCGCTTTCGCGATGACGGCGGCGCCGGCGATCATGTCGTTCGTCGGAGGCACCGCCGCCGAGGCAGCCCGGTACGTCGCCGAAATGCGCAGCATCTGCGCTGGAACAAGCACGCGCTTCCTGATCCCCGTGGAGGAGCATCGCGGCACCCCGGTCGGGATCGATGTCAACAAGGTTCGTGCGACGGGCATCGCGCCGGTCATCAACAACGGAATGGCGCATCGGCTCCCCGGCCACGGCCGCATCGGCGCGGGGATCACCCGGGTGCCGATAGAGCCCTTCATCGCGGCCAGCGAAGCGCTTTCGGCCGGAGCACGGTCGTAATGGCCTCGACGCCTGCCGACCGAGAGCGCCTGCTTGCACGGTGGCAAGTCAACACCGACGCCATCACCGGACTTGATGCGCTGCTCGATGGTATGCGGGCCACGTATGCTCGGGTCGAGGCGCTGGCATCGAGCCTTCCGCCGGCTTGCCAGCCGGCGCCGCTCCCCGATCTGGAGCGCGTAGCGGGAACTGATGCGCTGCATGCCTGGATGTACACGGTGCATGGACACGCCGGCTCCGGTTCGGCGGGGACGCTGAGCGGCTTGAGGCTGGTGGTGAAGGATTCGATCGCGGTAGCGGGGGTGCCAATGACCGCCGGGTCGGCGTTCCTTGAAGACTACACACCGGCGCGCAGCGCCACCGCGGTGGAACGCGCGCTCGAAGCCGGGGCGCAGCTTGCGGGCACGGCCGTCTGCGAGGACCTTTGCTATTCCGGCTCCAGCTTCACAAGCGCCACGGGACCGGTCCTGAATCCCTATGACGCCGAGCGCTCCGCAGGCGGCTCGACCAGCGGATGTGGTGCGCTGCTGGCGACCAACCAGGCTGATATAGCATTGGGCACAGATCTTGGCGGATCGGTCCGCAACCCTGCCGCATGGTGTGGCGTCCTGGCGCTCAAGGCGACGTTTGGCGTCGTTCCCTATTTCGGTGCACTGCCTACTGAATACAGCATGGATCATCTCGGCCTGATGGCGCGCACACCAACGGCGCTGGCTCGCCTTCTGGATGCAGTTGCCGGCCGCAGCGAGGACGATCCGCGACAGGCAGGCATTGGACAACTGGCCGGCTCGGCCAACGATATCGAGCAGGATATTTCCGGGCTTCGCATCGGCATCGTCAATGACGGTTTCGGTTGGCCGGATCGTTCCGATCCACGCGTCGATGCCGTCGTCAGGGATGCCGCGGCCCGTCTGGGACGATTGTGCGCAGGTTCGGAGGATACCGCAATCGAGCTTCACAGGCATGGGCGCGACATCCACGTTCCGATCTCTTGCGAGGGCGGCCTTGCCACCGTGTTCGAACAGAACATGCAGGGCAGCAATCATGCAGGCGCCTACGATCCCGCGCTCGCCATGGCATTCGGAAAGGCGTTCGATACGAACATCGAAAGCCTGCCGCTGAATGGCAAGGTGTCGTTGATCGCGGGGACCTTGCTCCGCCACGAGACGAAGGGCCGGGTCATGGCGCTGGCGCAGACGCTACGCCGGAAGCTGCGCGCGCAGTATGACGCCGCGCTGCAGCGTTATGATGTGCTGGTGATGCCCACTGTACCCATGCTGCCGCATCGGCTGCCCGATGGTCAGCTTGCGCCGGCCGAGCATCAGAAGCTTGCCTTCGAGATGCATGACAACAACTGCATCATGAACCTGACCGGGCATCCCGCACTGAGCGTGCCCTGCGGCATGCTCGACGGGCTGCCGGTTGGAATGCTGCTGATTGGCCGTCCGCTGGATGACCATCGTCTCATTGCGCTGGCGCACCGTTTCCGGCGCGAAGTCTTCATGGCGCCTCCGCCAGCGGGTCGTCTTGGGGGTGACCGGACCAGACAGGGAGTAGTCGCATGACCAACAGACGCAACGTGCTCGGCGGGTCGCTAGAGCCATGTGGCTTCGAGCCGATGACGGGATACACGCGCAACGGCTGTTGCGACGATGGTCCCGATGATCCGAACCCGCATACGGTATGCGCGATCGTCACCAAGGAGTTCATCGCCTTCCAGGACAGCATCGGCAACAACCTGTCCGTGCCTGAGCCTGACAAGCGTTTTCCGGGACTTGTCCCCGGCAACCGCTGGTGCGTGCTGACTGCCAAATGGCTCGAGGCCTATCAGAACGGCGCGGCATGCCCGGTGGTTCTGGCAGCGACCAACAAGGCCGCGCTCGACATCATTCCTATGGAACTGCTGCTGGAACACGCGGTGGACAAGCCGAAGGCCTGAACCGAAGCGGAAGCAGGCTGTCGAGGGAGGAAGACATGTCCGTCGTGCTGATCGAAACTGCCCGCCCGGGCGTGGCGGTGATCCGGCTGAACCGGCCCGAAGTCAGGAACGCACTAACGACAGAGGTCAGGCGACTGATCGAGAAGCATGCCAACGAGATCGCCGAAGACGAGTCGATCAAGGTCATCGTACTGACGGGGGGCGACAAAGTTTTCGCAGTTGGCGCAGACCTGAAGGAGCAATCGGGCAGGGATGTTGTCGGCGCGATCGGCACCTTCACAACACATGCGCTCTGGCGCTCGCCCAAGCCCGTCATCGCTGCCGTCAACGGTGATGCTTTCGGCGGCGGTTGCGAACTCGTCCTGCAGGCAGACTTCGTCATCGCTTCCGATGGCGCGCGCTTCGCCCAGCCTGAAGTCAATGTCGGCTTTGTGCCGGGTGGCGGCGCGACGCAGCGCCTGCCGAGGGTTATAGGCCGGCAGAACGCGATGTACGCGTTGCTTACCGGTACGCCGATGTCTGCCACGGACGCGCTGCGCATGGGGCTGGTCGCCGAAGTGGTGGAAGGCAACGCGTTGTCCCGGGCCCTCGATCTTGCCCAGCAGATCGCGTCGCGCCCGCCGATCACGGTACGCCAGATCAAGGAGATCGTGCGGCTTGGTCTCGACGCTCCGGCCGAAGTCGGCATCGCACTGGAGCGGCGCGGCTGGCAGCTTATGTTCGGCACCAAAGACCTGCACGAAGGCATAAACTCAATTCTCGAAAACAGGGCGCCGACAGTCCGCGGCGAATGACACCGCGCGGCACCCGCATTTGATCGGAGGAAATTTCATGGCTCTCAAGCGAACCCTTCTCGGGATGCTTACGCCCTCGTCCAACACTGTACTCGAGCCGTATATGGGGGCCATTCTGCATCAGATGCTCCCTGAGGTGACAGCGCATTTTCAGCGCTTCACCGTCAGGGAAATATCCCTAGACGACAAAGCGATGGCACAGTTCAAGAACGAACCGCTGATCGAAGCGGCCAAGACGCTGAACGATGCGCGGATGGATGTGATTGCCTGGGCGGGGACGGCTGCGGGCTGGCGCGGATTCGACGTCGACCTCGATCTCTGCCAGCAGATCACCGAAGCGACAGGCGCGCCCTCCACGACCAGCGTGCTGGCCCTGAACGAAATCCTCGACCGTACCAAAGTGAAGCGCTTGGGCCTCGTGACGCCCTACCTCGAGGACGTTCAGAACCAGATCGTTGCGAACTATGCGAAGGCCGGGCATCCGGTCACCTCCGAACGCCATCTCGGCGACAAGGGCAATTTCTCGTTCTCTGAGTATGACGAACCCACCATCGCCAACATGATCCGCGATGTGGCCAAGGACAAGCCGGAGGCGATTATCGTCCTGTGCACCAATTTCCGCGGCGCGCCGCTCGTCGAAGAGCTTGAGCGTGAAATCGGCATTCCCATCTATGATTCCGTGAGCGCCACCGTGTGGAAGACGCTTCTGATGACCGGGCACGACCCGGCCAAAATCACCGGGTGGGGACGTCTGTTCCAGGACCTGCGGTAGATCCTAAAATGAAATGGAGCGGAAGATCGCTCCATGTGAAGAGGATACGGCGACGGATACCGCAGCATCCTGCAGGACAGAACCGAGGACTTCTATGACCGATACAAAATTGATTCTTGCCGCCGATGCCCTGCTGACGATGGACGCGGACAATCGCGTCGTCATGGACGGCGCGGTTCTTGTCGACGGCGGGATCATTGCGGCGGTCGGTACACTGAAAGATGTTGTTGCGAACAACCCGGGCGTGAAGACAAAGCACCTGCGCAACACGGTTCTGCTTCCCGGCCTTGTCAATACCCATGTGCATTCAGGCTTCCTGCGCGGGACGGCGGAGTACCTTCCGGTATGGGACTGGCTGACGCAGCACATCAATCCGATGCACCGCGTGCTGCAGCCGCATGAAGCGGAGGCTGCATCGTGGCTCTGCTATGCCGAATCCCTGCTTGGCGGCACGACCACAATCGTCGACATGTGGCGTTACATGGACGGCAGCGCCAAGGCCGCCAAGGAGATCGGCAACCGCCTCGTCGCCGTGCCCTACGTGGGGGAGCATCCCGACTACAACTACTTCGACACGCTCGACATGAATGAAGCCATGATCGAGACTTGGCACCGCAAGCTGGACGGACGCATCAACCTCTGGGTGGGCCTCGAACATCCCTTCTATTCCGACGATGCCGGGCACCGCCGCGCCATCGACATGGCCAAGCGCTACAACACGGGGTTCCATACGCATTGTAGCGAAGCGCGCATAGAGGTGGACGGCTTCGTGAAGCGCTACGGAAAGCGACCGATGTTCGTGCTGGACGACATCGGCTTCTTCGAGACGCCGTTGGCGATGATCGCGCACGCCGTCTGGCTCGATCCCGACGAGATCGCGATGATTTCCGGCAAGCGCGTATCGGTTGCCCACAATCCTGTCTCCAACATGAAGCTTGCGAGCGGCATCGCCAATGTCCGTGAGTTGCTGGACGCCGGGGTTCCGGTAGGCGTAGGCACGGATGGTGAGAAGGAAAACAACAACTTCGACATGTTCGAGGAGATGAAGGTCGCCTCGCTGCTCGGCAAGCTGCGCTATGATACGGTGCAGCCTCTGGACAGCTGGGAAGTACTGCGCATGGGCACGATCACCGGCGCGCGCGCCATCGGCCTCGACCATGAGATCGGGTCGATCGAGACCGGCAAGCGGGCCGACATCATCGCCGTGCGCGCCGACACGCCGCGCATGACCCCGTTTTTCCGGGACGGGCCCTACGCAAACCTTCATCACAACATCGTTCATGCCGTGCGCGGCAGCGATGTGTCGCTGACGATGGTTGACGGAAAGATCCTGGTCGAGGAAGGAGACCTCAAGACGGCGGATCTCAAGGCGATTATCGCGCAGGTGCATAAGGTAGCGCCGGGCCTCTTTGATCGTCGCGCTGCCTTCCTAGCCGAAAGCAAGGGCGACATGGTGCAGTGGACCACAAGTTGAGGCGCTTCATTCGCATCAGATGCTGCGCGAAAGAGAGGAGCGCCTAGGGATCATGCAGGTCCTTCATCCTTCGACCTCCGAAGAAGCCCTGGAACTGGCTGCGGGCGATGAAGACACCTATTTTCTCGGCGGTGGCACTCTCGCCCAACTCGATTGGGCCATGGGCCTGCGGCTGACCGACAGGGTGATCGCGCTCGACCGTATCGCCGCACTGCAAGGTATAGACGTTGGACCGGACTTCATTCGTATAGGGGCGCTGACGACGCTGGCCGCGATCGAGCGCAACCGAGCGGTTGCCGACGCATTGCCGATGCTCCTTTCGGCGATCAAGGTCACCGCTGCACCTTCGGTGCGTAACATCGGAACGATCGGCGGCAATGTGGGGGGGCGTCGCGGGTGCCTGATCCCCGTCCTGCTTGCTATGGATGCGCAACTTGAAATTGCCAGACCGAACGCCCGTCAGCGGGTATCATTGGTCAACTGGCTGGGAACCTTACGGGATCCTGACTGCCTGATTGAAGCGATTGTGATGCCGAGGTCTCCGCCTCCAACGCGATGGACCTACCGCAAGACAGGCCTCAGGGCAGAGTTCACGCCGGGGGTCATCGGCGTCGCGGGCTCGCTGTTCGTTGCAGACGACTGCATCGAGGATTGCCGCATCGCCGTCGGCGGGGGTGTAACGGCCATGCGCCTGTTCGAAGTGGAGGCTTTGCTGAAGGGGGAGTCTCCAGAGGCGGTCGACTGGTCGCATGTGCACGCCGAACTGATGGAGGCCATCAAGGCGCCTACCGACCCTCAACGGTCGACACACTATCGTCGCCGCGTCGCGGCAAACGCCCTGATACACGGCCTCGCCGGAAGACTGCCCGGGAACGGCAGGAACTGCCCCCGGATGCCGCTCTCGCCGCCGGCCGGTCCAGTCGAGGAGATACGGCTTGGCCGTGGACCGTCGGGCAAGCACTGGCACATAAGGCCAGACGGGCCGGCCAAGGTTGCAGGCCGGCTGACCTATCTGACCGATGTCCGGGAGGAGGGCATGCTTGTGGGGCGCGTCCTGCGTGCCAAGGTGCCCCACGCCTATATCAGCCATATAAGCACCAAGAGAGCCGAGGCCTTGCCGGGTGTTGTCGCCGTGGTGACGCATCGCGACATCAAAGGAAGCAACAGTTTCGGAATTGTCGTCCAGGACCAACCGGCCATGTGCTTTGACAAGGTGCGCTATACGGGGGACCCGATCGCGGCGGTGGCGGCTGTGAATGCGGAGGTTGCAGAGCGCGCGCTCAAGCTGATCCGGCTGCGTTACAAACCCCTGCCTGTGGCGTCGGACGCCAAGGCAGCATTGGAACCCGGGGCACCGTGCATTCATGCTTCCGGAAATCTCGTGCGCGAAATCCATTTTGAACGCGGCAACATAGAGGATGCGTTCGCGCGGGCCGCGCATGTGGTCGAAGCCACGTATCGTACTCCGCGCCAGATGCATACGTTCATGGAGACGGAAGGCGGCTACGCCTATGTGAGCGAGGACGGCACGCTGAATGTCTGTGCAGGTGGCCAGCACGGCCGTCGCGACCAGATGCAACTTGCTCGCATTCTGGGCATCCCGGACGATCGCATACGGGTCGTCTCAAGTCCCACGGGCGGCGCCTTCGGCGGCAAGGACGAGTTGACCGTGCAGCCCGCGCTGGCGTTGCTTGCGCTAAAGACGGGCAGGCCGGTGCGCATGCAACTGGATCGCGCCGAGTCGGTCAGGGCAGGCACCAAGAGCAACCCTATGACCATACGCATGCGCACCGCATGCGATGCTGACGGTTGTCTGGTGGCGCAGCAGGTCGATCTTTTGGCCGACAGCGGCGCATACGCATCGCTCAGCCCCGGCGTGCTTGAGACTGCACTGGAGCACGCGTGCGGCCCCTACGACGTGGCTAATGTCGAGGCGCATGCGCGTCTCGCCTACACGAACAACGGAGCCGGCGGTGCATTTCGGGGCTTCGGCTGCAACCAGATGTCCTATGCGCTGGAATGCCAGGTCGAACGGCTTGCGGTCGCTTGCGGTCTCGACTCCATCAAGTTTCGCGCGCGCAACATGCGAAGGCCTGGCACCCGCGGCTATCTCGGCCAGGCAGTCGCTCCGACCGAGCGGCTTTCGGAAATGCTGGATGCAGCGGCGGCCGATCCTATCTGGAGCAAGCCGCGCGGCCTGTCGGACGATGGCACCGAGTTCATCGGGGTCGGTATGGGCATGAACTACCAGGGGAACGGGTTGGGCACTCTTCCTCCGGATCCCGGCGGAGGCGCGTTGCGACTCGCGCGCGATGGCAAGATCGAGGCAGCTTACGGACTGGACGAAATCGGGCAGGGCCTGCTTGCAGCGATCCGTAACACGGTCGCTGCCGAACTCGGATGCGGCCACGATGACATCAGGCCATTAACCGGCGATACTGCAGCATCGCCTGAATCCGGGTCGACAACAGCGTCGCGCGGCACCTATGTCGTATGGCGTGTAGCCCGGGAAGCAGCGCCGATCCTGGCTGAACGGATCAAGGTGGCTGCGGCGAGCATCCTCGGTCGTGATCCGGCTTCGCTGATCATAGTGCCCGGCGGTGTCGCCGACCGTGCGTCAAACAGCGGCGAACTTGAGCTCGGCTTCGCCGATCTCGCAGCGGCTTTGCCCGCTGGTGAGCATCTGGTTGCCGAAACCGAATTCGAGTTTCCGAAGTCCGACTATTACGAT
Source organism: Rhizobiaceae bacterium (assembly GCA_019635775.1). GTDB lineage: Bacteria > Pseudomonadota > Alphaproteobacteria > Rhizobiales > Rhizobiaceae > Mesorhizobium_K. Next base: position 15,907 of record JAHBYU010000026.1, read on the forward strand.
GGCAATGCCCGGCTGATCTTCGCCTTCGGCGCGACTCTAGCCCGCGTCGCAGTCGATCGCGTCAGCGGCCATGTGCGCGTGCTCGATATCTCCCAGCACACTGCGGCAGGGCCGGTACTCGATCACGCCGCGTATCTGGGCCAGATCGAAGGCGCCAGTGTGCAGGGACTTGGCTTCACCACGATCGAGGACTCGCTGCTGGAGTCGGGAAGCTACTTCACCTGGAATCTTGACAGCTACATGATTCCAAGCATTCGCGACGCTCCGCAGTCGATGGCCGTGTTTGCGCATGAAGGCCTGGCGACCGATGACCCGTTCGGTCCGCGCGGCATAGGAGAGCTTGGTATAGGGGCCGTGACCCCCGCGATCGCGAACGCGGTTGCCGATGCAATCGGCTACTGGCCAGAACGCGCGCCCTTCGACCCTGAGCAGATACTTGCGGCGATGGGCAGACAGTCATGACCGCGATCCATTTCACGCTGAATGGTGAGGACCGCAGCGTCGACGTGCCCCCGGAGATGCGCCTGATTGATCTGCTCCGGGAAAATCTGGATGTGACGGCCAGCAAGAAGGCGTGTGGCATAGGACGGTGCGGAGCCTGCATGGTGCTGCGCAACGGAACGCCGGCAAATGCCTGCTTGCTCATGATGTGGCAGGTCGAAGGAACAGACATCATCACTCCGGAAGGGCTGGACGCTGTGCCGGAGAGCACCTTCGTCAGACAGGGCCTGATCGAGGAAAACGCGTTCCAGTGTGGCTACTGCGCTCCAGGCTTCACGATTACCCTTACCGCACTCCTGCGGGAAACCGACGATCCAGGCGAGGCCGAAATCCGCGAAGCGCTCGGCGGCAATCTTTGTCGATGCACCGGATACCACTCCATAATCCGTGGAGCAGTCCGGGCTGTCACGCTCAAGGCGGCCAACGCCCTCCCGGGCGACTAGCGCCCAGGTCTCAGCCGGATTCGTTTGAATTCAAATTTTAGTGACATCCGGACGCCAGGCGGATACCGCTCGTGAAATCCTTTGCCTAGAACCAAAAGTATCCGCAATTTCAACGAAGAGCGGCGTCCCTACGTATCAGTCGGTCGTTCAAGAATGCGAACGATATGTCCAATCTGGCGGTCTTTTCCGATCAGTCAAAGACCCATACCGTCTGAATAAATCCGAGCGGTCTTCTAACCTCAAGAGTTCCCCAAGCCATGAGGTTGCCGGCCTGTGGAGAGCGACCATGGAAGCCATAGAGCCACCTCTCGACGCCCCTTGCACGTTCTCGTTGCCGTGTTCGCTCAGTGATCGCGAACCATTCGGCTCTGTCACTTTCCCATCTCTTTCCCAAAAGGCACTACGCCGTGCCGAGCGTCGTCATCTGGCTTAATAAAAGCCGCCAACAACCGCTACCCGAGATAAGAAGGAAGACAGGACAAGAAAACAAACAACCGCACGGGAGGAACATCGTGTCTGAAACGCGATGCCGGAGGCGGCCCCATACAACGGCCCTCGACGACAACTGGCCGATACAAACAACAACGGAGGAGAACAATGATCGATATCCGCAACCTTTCACGCCGGCGCTTTCTCGAGCTCAGCGGAACAGCAGGTGTTTCACTCGGCCTGTCCGGTACAGGCTTGATGAGCCCCGCGCGTGCCGCCGCGCCGCTGGCGGCTGTCGCCGAAGAAGACGCTGTGATCGCTTTCGGCTATGTCGGGCCGACGTCCGACGAAGGCTGGACCTGGCAGCACGATCAGGGGCGTCTTGCCGTCCAGGAGGCGTTCCCGAAGGCAAAGACCATCTTTGTCGAGAACATCCCGTATTCGGCCGACGCCGGCCGCACCTTCCGGCAATTCGTCTCCGAAGGTGCCAACATGATCATCACCAATTCGACCTATGGGGACTTCATCTACGACGTGGCTAAGAATGCGCCCGAAACGGCCTTCTTGCATTGCGACGACCGCACGCTGCTCGACAACATGGGCGTCTTCTACCCGTCGCACTGGTATCCCAGCTACGTCACGGGCGTCGCTGCCGGCCACATGACCGAGAGCAACAAGCTCGGCTACGTCGCCTCCTTCCCTGTCCCTAGTTCGTTTGCGGGAAGCAATGCCTTCCTGCTTGGCGCGCGCTCGGTGAAGCCCGACGCAACGATACAGGTCATAGCGATCAACTCCTGGTTCGATCCTCAGGCTTCCACGCAGGCGGCCCGCGCGCTGATCGATAATGGCGCCGACGTTCTGTTCGGCATCATGGACGAGCCCGGCTATCTGCAGGTCGCCGAACAGCGCGGCAAAAAGGCCGTCATGCTAAACACCGACAGCCGGAAATATGGGCCCAATGCCTATGTCAGCTCGATCATGTTCGACTTCCGCAAGTTCTACGTAGACCAAGTAAGGGCACGCCTGGAAGGAAAGTGGGTACCGGATCAGTACCTTCTGCCGTTCGGCGACGGTACGGACCGAGATGCCTGGGGAGAGACAGTACCGTCGGACGCAGCCAAGGCGGCCGATGAGGTACGCGAGAAGATCCTCGGCGGATGGAACCCCTTCCAGGGTGAAATCAAAGACAGCAAGGGAGAGGTACGGGTTGCCGCGGGCCAGAGCATGTCCGACAACGATCTTTACAATTGGAACTGGTCTGTTGAGGGCAGCAGTGGTCTCTAGTTCGCTCGAGATCCGATGGTCATGAATGTCATGCTGGATGTTGATCGGATGGCCGCTTCTGGCGTTGCGGGCCAGCCGATCGTGTCGCTGCGGGGAGTTGCAAAGCATTTCCCCGGAGTGATTGCCAACCAGGACGTGGATTTCGACTTGCTGCCAGGCGAAATCCACGCGCTGCTCGGTGAGAACGGCGCGGGCAAGTCGACGTTGATGAACATCCTGACCGGCATATACAGGCCCGATCTGGGTGAAATCATCATCGATGGAAAGGCCGTCACATTCGCATCGCCGGTCGAGGCGATCGCGGCCGGCATCGGCATGGTCCATCAGCACTTCAAGCTGGTGAAGGCATTCACGGTCGCAGAAAACATCCACCTCGGATGGTCCGAAACACCCGGCCGCATCAGCAAGGCATTGTTGGAGGCGAGGACGGCGGAAATCGCCGCCTCGCTGAACCTCGCCGTGAAGCCGGGGGCGCGGGTCAGCGACCTGTCGACGGGCGAGCAGCAGCGCGTCGAAATCCTCCGGGTGCTGTCGCGCAAGGCTCGGGTCCTGATCCTTGACGAGCCGACGGCCGTGTTGACGCCTGCGGAAGCATCCGAACTCTTCAAGGCGCTCCGACAGTTCGCCGCGCGCGGGAACGCGGTGATTTTCATCAGCCACAAGCTGGACGAGGTGCTGGAGATATCCGATCGCGTCACCGTTCTGCGCGGCGGCCGGAAGGTTGCTACCAGGCCGACCAGCGAATGCGACAAGCGAGGCCTTGCGCGTCTCATGGTGGGGCAGGAAGTCGTGCTCAGCAACATGCGCGAGCGCAAGCCGGGCGCAAAGCCGATATCTGATGCCCCGGTGCTGAGCCTGCGCAACGTTTCGGCGCGAGACGACCTTGGCAACATGTGCCTGAAGAACGTAACCCTGGACCTGCGCGCTGGCGAGATCCTGGGCATCGCGGGGGTCGCAGGTAACGGCCAGAAGGAGCTGTCGCAGGTGCTGACCGGCGTTCGCCGCGCGGCGTCCGGGGAAATCCGTGTTTGCGGCAAGGACCTCTCGTCTCGCGGTGCGGAAGAATTCGCGGCCTTCGGCATCGGGCATATCCCTGAGGACAGGCTCCACAGCGGGCTCGCGCCCGCACTCAGCATCACCGACAATGTCGTCATCCGGGAGTACGGCAAGGCACCGCTTTCGCAAGGCTGGGTGTATCGCCCGTCGGCGGCGGCCGCGCTCGCGCGCTCCATTGCCGAGGCAGCGTCCGTCTCGGTGCCGGACTTCAGGATGCCGGTGCGCAACCTGTCCGGCGGCAATCAGCAACGGCTTGTCGCGCGGCGTGAGATGCGCATCGCCTCGAATCTGCTCGTCGCGGCCTATCCGTCAAGGGGCCTCGATGTCGGGGCTATCAATGCGATGATGGGCTATTTCACCGAGCTGCGTGACGCAGGCGTCGGCGTACTCTTCGTCTCGGAGGAGCTGGAAGAGCTGTTCAAGCTTTCAGACCGCATCGCTGTCATGTTTCATGGGGAGGTGATGGGCGTCGTCGATTCATCGGAAGTGGATATCGAGACAATTGGCCTGATGATGGGTGGGCAGCGCCGCCTTGAGGCAGGCTCTGCCGAGGGGATCAGCTGATGTCCATTCGCATACAGCGCGTGCCGTCCGAGAATGTCGCGGGCGGCATCGCGGCACGACTGATAGCCATCCTTCTGGCGCTTCTCGTCGCCGCGATCGTCTTCGCAATTAGTGGCGCCGACCTGGGCAAGCTCGGATCCCATGTCTTCAAATCCACATTCGGCTCCCGTTTCGGCCTGATGGATCTCGGCCTCATTGTGACGCCTCTCATCTTGACGGGCCTCGCAGTCACTGTCGCCATGAAGGTGGGCGCATGGAACATCGGTGCCGAAGGGCAGTTCTGCGCCGGAGCCATCGCCGCTACCGCAGTCGCGCTCTTTGTGCCAGGGCCGACGATCGTGGTCCTGCCGCTCATGTTCGTGGCTGGCGCCGTCGGCGGCATGTTGTGGATACTCATTCCGACGCTGGCCCGGGCCTATGCGGATGTCAGCGAACTTATCACGACATTGCTGCTGAATTTCGTCGGCGCACTGTTCATCTACTATCTGGCGACGGGACCTTGGCTCGACCCCAGCGGACTCTCTTTTGCCGCGACCAAACGGCTGCCGCATGACGTGCCGAGCTTCTGGGGTGATGTTCACTGGGGACTACCGATCGCCGTTCTGCTCACGATCTCGCTGGCAGGCGTTCTGAACTACACGCGGTGGGGTTACGAGGTGCGCATCGCCGGCTCCAATCCGGCCGCCGCGCGCTATGCGGCAATTCCCTTCCGTCGGCATCTCATCGTCGTCATGCTGATGTCGGGCGCCATCGCCGGGCTGGCCGGAATGTTCGAGGTCATCGGAACCACCCACAGGCTGCAGGGAGGCATATCCAACAATTTCGGCTACATCGGCATCATGGTGGCCGTCCTGGCGCGCGGATCGGCGATCGGGGTGATCGCAGGTGCTGCCCTGATGGCCGTTATCCTTAAGTCCGGAATCGCGCTGCAGACGCAGGGCGTGAATATCTCGACGGTGCTCGCCCTGACCGGGCTGATCCTTTTCTTCACGGCCATCGGCGATGAACTTTCGCACTATCGTATCGTCCGCTCGAAGCCGGCGTAGCATTCCTGGAGTTTCAAGATGGACCTTCTCGCTGGTCTGATACAAACCGCCATCCTGGCCGGCGGCGTGCTCGCGCTGGCGGCGCTGGGTGAAGTGCTTGCCGAGCGAGTGGGCGTGGTCAATCTGGGCGTGGAAGGACTGATCGCACTAGGTGCGATCACCGGCATCGCAACCGTGGTCGCGGTCCCAAGCCCGACGCTAGGTCTTGTACTGGCAATGCTGGTCGGCCTTCTCGCCGGCATGGTGTTCGCTACTGCTACCGTGATTATCCGCGCGAACCAGATCCTGTGTGGCCTCGCTCTAACCCTGATGGGCACCGGCGTCGCCGCGATGGTGGGCAAGGCCTATTCCGGAATTCCGGCGCCGGTCACGTTTGCGCCGATAGCGATCCCGTTCCTTAGCGACTTGCCGTTAGTGGGACGTGCGCTTTTTACCCAGAACATCCTAGTCTATGTCATCTATCTCGTTCTGCCCTTCGCGCTCCATCATCTCCTTTTCCGGACGCGGCATGGTCTGGACCTCAGGGCAGTCGGAGAGAACCCGGCCGCAGCGGACGCGGCCGGCATTCCGGTCACGCGGATACGCTTCTGGTACGTCTCGGCCGGCGCGGCACTGGCCGCAGGTGCCGGGGCCTATCTCACGCTGGCCTTCGTGCCGTCCTGGTCGGAGGGCGTCGTCGCCGGTCGCGGCTGGATTGCAGTGGCGCTAGTCATCTTCGCCGGCTACCGCCCATGGACCGCAGTGGGCGCGGCGCTCCTCTTCGGCCTTATCACATCGCTTGGTTTCGTCGGGCAAGCGCGCAACTGGCCGATCGCTGCGCCCGTGTTGTCGATGTTGCCCTATCTCGGCACCATCGCGCTGATGATCGTTCCCGTCCTGGCATGGCAGAAGGTGCGCCGCCTGATGGCAGCACCGGCTGCACTGGGCGAGCCGTATTTCAGGGATGTCCGCTAAGAATCGATTCCGTAGCCGCCGGAAGCGGCAAGCATCGCCCGCTCACCTCGATGACGATCCGCGGTTCGCACCCGCGGGACAGGGCTCACAGCGCCGGGACAGGTGCCCCCGGCGTCACGCCCTTGGAGGTAACCTAAGATGATGGATTGCGTGGTGCGCGATGCGCATGTCTATGTGAAGCGGGGTCATGAAATCGCCGGTGGCTGGGTGGCGGTCAAGGATGGCCGGGTCCATTCGGTCGGCAGTACGGGAGACGAGCCAGAGGCCCGGCGGACGATTTCTGCCGGCGGACGACTTCTGACCCCCGGCCTGATCAACGTCCATCATCACATGTACCAGAACCTGACGCGCGCCTATGCGCCCGTTACCAACGGCACATTGTTCGAATGGCTGACGGGGCTCTATCCTCTTTGGGCCAAGCTCGACGAGGAGTCGGTGTACGTCTCGACTTACGTCGCGATGACCGAACTCCTGATGGGGGGCTGCACGACATCGATGGACCATATGTATGTCCATCCCAAACCGTTCCTGATCGACGCGCAGTTCCGTGCCGCGAAAGATATCGGCTTCCGCTTCTACGCGACGCGCGGTTCGATGACCCGTTCGGTGGAACAGGGAGGTTTGCCGCCGGCTTCTGTCGTTCAGTCGGAAGACGATATCCTCGCCGACAGCGTCAGACTGGTCGAGGCGTATCACGATGATTCTCCCGGCTCGATGAGCCGCGTAGCCCTGGCGCCCTGTTCGCTGTTCTCGGTGACGGAACGCATCATGAAGGAGTCGGCAAAACTGGCCGAGACCTACGATCTCAGGCTGCACACGCACCTTGCTGAAGATCCCGAGGAAGACGTCTATTGCAAGGAAGTCTACGGTTGCACGCCGGTCGAGTATTTCGAGCGGGTAGGCTGGGCGACGAAGCGCTCGTGGGTCGCGCATTTCATCTATCCACACAGCGACGAGATCGATCGCCTGGCTCATGCCGGCGTCTGCGTGGCCCAGTGCCCCTGTTCGAACATGCTGATCGGCGGCGGGTCGGCCGATCTGATGGAACTGAGGCGGCGCGGTATGCCTGTCGGGCTAGGCTGTGACGGCTCCGCTTCGACCGACCACGCGTCGATGTGGCTGGAGGCGCGCACGGCGCTGCTTCTCGGCCGCTACCGCAACGGTCCCGCATCCATGTCGGCCCGCGACGCGCTCGACGCCGCCACCATCGGGGGTGCGGCATGCCTGGGCTGGCAGGATGAGATCGGACATCTCGAACCCGGTGCCTGCGCCGATCTTGTCGTGTGGCACATGTCGGATGTTGCCCTGGCAGGCGCTCTGACCGATCCGGTAGAAGCCTGGCTGCGATGCGCACCGGCCGTCGCCGAGCTCACCATGGTCGCCGGCGTTCCGCTGATCGAGGACGCGCAACCCGTGTCGAAGGACCTGTCCGACATCCTGGCGCGCCATGCGCGGCAGGCTCGCCGGATCCAGTGCCTTCAAGCTTGAAGGAGATCCCCATGGGAACTGAATTCGAACTGGTGATCCGGGGCGGGACAGTCGCGACCGCAAGCGACGTCTTCATGTCGGACATCGGCATCCGCGACGGGGAGATCGTTGCCCTTGGGCGCGATCTGGGGCCGGGCCAGGACGAGATAGACGCGCAAGGACGCTACGTGCTGCCAGGCGGTGTCGATACGCATTGCCATATCGAGGAGCCGGCGGTCGACGACGTCCACAACGCGGACACGTTCGCCAGCGCCACCGCGTCCGCGGCGGCGGGCGGAACGACGACGGTCATACCCTTCTGCACGCAGGTGAAAGGTGGCACCATCACGGGCAACCTGCGCGACTATCATCGCAAGGCGGAAAAAGCGCTGATAGACTATTCCTTCCACATGATCATCTCGGACCCGTCCCCTGCGGTCCTAGCGGAACTGCCGGCACTGATTCAGCAGGGTCATCGCTCTCTCAAGATATTCCTGACCTATGACAATATCGTGCTGGACGACGCCCAGACGCTGAAGGTTCTCGCTCTGGCGCGTCGCTGCGGAGCGCTGGTCTGCGTCCACGCTGAGAACCACGCGGCGATTGCCTTCCTAACCCAAGCGCTGGAACGGGCGGGCCTGACCGCGCCGAAATACCACGCCTGGGCCAAGCCGCCGGCAGTCGAGCGGGAGGCCTGCCACCGTGTCATCTCGCTTGCCGAACTTCTCGACACGCCGGTCCATATCTTCCACGTTTCGGGCGCGGAACCTGCTGAGGAAATCAGGCGCGCGCAGCAGCGCGGCCTCAAGGTCTTTGCCGAGACGTGCCCGCAATACCTGATGTTGACTGACAGCGATCTCGACCGGGAAGGCTTCGAGGGTGCCAAGTTTCTCTGCAGCCCGGCGCCGCGGACCAAGGAAGACCAGCAGGCGCTGTGGTCCTATCTTCGCGATGGCACGATCAGCGTCTTTTCCTCCGACCATGCGCCGAACCGCTTTGATGGGCCGCATGGCAAGAAGGTCTTAGGCGAGAACGCTCCGTTTTCGGTCATACCGAACGGCATCCCGGGGCTTGAGACGCGGCTGCCGGTTCTGTTTTCGGAAGGCGTCGTCAAGGGACGCATTGACCTCCAGACATTCGTCGCCCTTTCTGCGACCAATCCAGCGCGACTGTTTGGCCTTTCGCCCAAGAAGGGAACGATCGCCGTGGGCGCCGACGCCGACATCGCCATCTGGGATTCGACACGCAAGGTGACCATCCGCAACGCCAACCTCCACCATCAGGTGGATTATACGGTCTATGAAGGCGTCGAAGTGACTGGCTGGCCGGAACTGACACTTTCGCGCGGCAAAGTTGTTTGCCGTAACGGCGCAATCGAAGGGCATGAGGGGCACGGTCGGTTCCTAGACCGCGCTCCTTACGACTACATCGCGCCTTTAGGGCGCTTCGTAACCGGATTTGATCCCGTCTTTGGTGTTCTAACAACTCCAGTGAGATGATGGGTCAACCAACACATTGGACCCTTTTAGGTGGACTCGCACGCCGACAAGCGATGTCGGCTTTCGGGAAGTCTTGAGCGTCGGTCGAACGACCGAAATTGGGCGCAAGCAGCCGCCTAGAGTCGCATGACATCCGATCTGGAACCCCCCGAACTACCTTCGCGATCAACGAGTTCACTAGCACAACCTTCAGCTACCTATCCTCGACGCAATGACCGCCGGCCGACGACGCTCCGGGAGAACAGATTGGCCTGCTGCCAGATCGACGAAGGCTGCAACGTAGAGAAAGCTTCGGTGGTCCGGATGTAGTTGAAGTCGGCGATCCACTTCTGGTTCGGAGCCGACGCCTCGAAGGCGCGGTCGAGGAGGTTTGTCCGAGACGCCGGCAGCCGGTGTCCCTCGGCAACACACGGCGGCGGGACCCGGCAAACGGTACAGATTAGCCTAGCTGCTTGTGGGACCGAACGCGCTCCAGGCCAGCCCATGTGCCTTCGTGTGGCACGTCGAAATTCACGAAGAAGTCGATGCGCTTGAACATCCAGGCGCCATCCCGAAGCACGTAATCCTCCGCGTAGTCGCCCAGTATCCAGCGCGCCTGGCGCTTATCGCCGTCGGCCTGCGTGAACGGCATGAGGATCCGCCAGCGCCCCTTCGCGGACTGCCCGTCGGCCGCAACGTCGATGATCGGATTCAGGGCGAGATGAGCGGCGAACACGATGCTGGCGGAGATGTTGTCGAAGAAGCGTTCGACTTCATCGCGACCTTCATAGGTACCGAAGACGGGACTGGTCCACACTCCGTCTTCCACGAAGAGCGCGCCCAGTGGCTTGGACGGATAGCCGATGTCGCACAACTCCATATAGCGGTTCTTCAAATTCATGATCTGCAGCACGGCAGCAGCATTGTCTGTCTTGGACATGTCAGGTCCCGATATTCGAGAGAAGAGGTCAGCCCGTCAGGGCTTGCAGGCTCAAGGTCACTGGTTGAGATGCGGGTAGCGTTCGCCCAGCAGAACATCCATCGGGACAGGCTCGGAGATGGTGAAGTTGCCGGAGTATTTGGGCTTGCCATTCTCCACGCCCATGATGGCGTAGGGGGCGTAGTTCTGGTGGTGCAACTCGGAGGTAAAGGTGCGCGAACCGATCAACAGCGGCTCATCCTTGAATTTCTCGAGCTCCGCAATCACGGCGTCAGTGTCGAGGGTTCCGGCGCGCTCGGCGGCAAGAGCCCACATCTGGATCACCAGATAGCCAGGATAGGCGTATGAAGAAGGTGGCTGTTCGCCGAACCGGTCCTTGTAGCGACGATTGAACTCGTTGACCTCCGGCCGCGGATCGTCGCCGTAGATCGAAGCGTGCTCCGGTATGTAGTGGCCCGACAAATCCGGCACAGTGTCCAGCCAGTAGCTTCCACTCATCGCGCTGCCGCCACCGATCGCGCTATCGATACCAGCTGCCCGCAGCTGACGGATCGCGCTCGCTGCACCTGGAACATAGGAGCACATCATGATCACGTCGGGCTGTTCGGGAAGAGCCTTGATCCGGCTAATCTGGGAGGCGATGGAGGTGTCGCCGTTCTGGAAGACGTCGTGGCCGAGCAGCTTCAACCCGAGCTTCTCGCGCCACATCCAGTCGAAGCCGTAGCAGACGCCTTTGTTGTATTCGATCGTGGTGTCCAGCAGTATGTAGGCGCTCTTCCAGCCTTTCTCGCGAACACCCCATTCTGCAACCGTCGCGCCCTGCACCGGAGCGAGCACGGAGGCCGAGAAGGCGTTCTTGCCAACGCCCTGGATGCCGGCAAGCACGCTTTCCGCGCAGAGGAAGAATGAGACCTTGTTAGCGGCCTTGGCGGCGAGTGCGGCAGGCGCGCCGAAATCGTAGTCGCAGTCCACGACCACAAGTTCGGCACCAGCTCCCAACACCTCGTTGCCGGCCTTGGCACTCTCGACGCGATCGGATTTCGCATCGACGACCAACGGCTCGTGATGGCAATAAAGCGTTATGGTGAAATGCATAATCAGATATGCACACCTCCCGATTTATCCTGTGACGGTTAATCTCTCACGGCATAGGAGCGATATCGGCTCGGCAAAGCGTGGACAATTGTGAATGCTGGACTGTTCCGATGCCCCGACCCATTTCGAGACAACGCGTCGAAAGGTTACTGGAAAAGCCAAGATAAACGCCACGAATTGGATTGATCGTGGCAAGCCAGAGATCG
>JAHBYU010000027.1 GCA_019635775.1 Rhizobiaceae bacterium
ATGCCTTGAAGCGTGCCGAAGAAAAGTACGCCAACCAATGCTGCGAGCGCCCACCAGAACTCCATCCGGCGGATTCGCAGGATTGACGCGAACTCCGAAGGTTTGATCAACCCGACCGAATAGAAGATGACAATCGCAGCCAGCACGGACTGCGGCAGAAGTGCGAGCAGGGGTGCCAGCACCAGCATTGTCGCGGCGGCGGTGGCGGCCGTTACAAGGGATGCCGTTTGCGATGTTCCGCCGACGGCGCGAACGACGGCAGTCTGGGACGTTCCGCCGCCGGCGGGCATCGATCCGAAAAAAGCTCCGGCAAGATTCGCTGCGCCAGTCGCGACAAGTTCCCTGTTGGCCCTTATGGGTGGATCGTTGGGAACGGAAAACGCCTTGCCTGCGGCGATGGTCTCCGTGAAACTCATCAACGCGATGCCCAGCGCGCCGGGAAGCAGTTGGACGATCAGGGCCGGGTCTGGCAAGGTCGGAGATGGTAGTGCCTGCGGGATGAATCCGACCGTCGCTACACCGAGGCTGCCGGCGCCCATGAACCATGACAGGCCTATGGCAACCGCGACTGCCAAGAGGGGAGCCGGAGCGTGACTCCAGAGCCGCTCCATCAGAAACAGCAATACAAGAGCCCCCGCCCCGAAGGATACGGCAAGGACCGACGCGTTCGGGAGTTGAAGCAGGACGTCCAGGATGTCCCTGAAAAAGCCCTCCTTCCCAATGTGAACTCCGAACAGCTTTGGAACCTGGTCGAGAATGATGACCAAGCCGATCCCCGCCTTGAAACCGGTAAGGACAGGCGCTGATATGAAGTTGGCGACGAAGCCCAGCTTGAGAATGGATGCGGCGAGAAGGATTACTCCCGTCAGTGCCGTCAGCGTCGCCACCGCGACAACCAGACGGGCCGGATCACCATCCGGAACTGCGATGCCGAGTTGTGCACCGGTAAGAATGGCCAAGGTTGTGGTCGAACTGACGCTGAGGACGCGTGACGTCCCCAGGAACGCATAGATGATCATAGGAACAAACGCGGTATACAGTCCGACAGTGACCGGCAGGCCCGCGACGGTGGCGTAGGCCATCGCCTTGGGCAGCACAACGGCCGCCGCCGTCAGGCCGGCCACCAGATCTGGCCTGAACTGGGCTCTCGGCGAGTCCTCGTTGGCGATGCCGGGGGACGTGTGCGGGCTCGATGTCATCTTGACACCCTTCTTGTTGCTTGCATCAAGCGAACGAGGCAGTGTCCGCAGGATTTTCCTTGGCCGGCGGGCTCTTGTTTTCCCCTCCTTCCGCTATCCAGGCGTTCAGCAAGGTGTAGGCCACTGCCAGGATGGTCGGTCCGATAAATATCCCGAGGAAACCGAAGGCTATCAAACCACCGACAACGCCCGCCATTATCAGCAGCAGCGGGAGGTGCGCTCCCCTGCGGATCAGGATGGGCCGTATGAACTGGTCGATAGTGATGGCGATCAAGGCAAATATGACCAGCACCGTCCCCGTCAACGTATCGCCAGAGTAAAAGACCCAAACCACGACCGGAAGCAGGACAAGGGCCGGGCCTAGTTGGATCAGGCAAAGCACGAACATGAGCGCGGTCAGAAGTCCGGCGAACTCCACGCCGGCAATGACAAGGCCGACTCCACCTATGATGCTCTGGGCCAGGGCGGTCACGACCACGCCCAGCGCGACACTGCGGATCGCCTGCCCGGCCAGATAGACGGCCTTTTCGCCGCGGTCACCGCTCAAACGGCGCCCGAACCGCACGACGTATGCGCCTGCGCTTTCTCCCCCCGCATACATGATTGCGGCGATGCCTGTAGTGAGTATGAACTGAATGAACATGACGCTCAGGCCACCCGCAGCGGATGTCAGCCATTGTGTGAGCGCGCCGGCATAGGGTGACAGCTTCGGCAGAAACTCCTGTGCGCTTGTCGACATGAGCCTGGTCCACGCCGCTACAGAGGTCTCGCCAATCAACGGAATTTCAGACAGCCAGTCCGGTGGTGGCGGAACGTTCATCGACAGGAGCTTTTTCAGCATATCCGCCACGACGTCCATGTTGGTGAGGACGGTGCTGATGGCAAGCCAGACGGGAATGATGAGGATCAGCATGATCCCGACGGTCATTACGAGAACCGCCAGGCCCCTCCGGCCGCCGACGCGACGCTCGACCCAAAGCATCAGAGGCCATGTGGCGAGAACAAGCGTGGTGGCCCATAGGATCGCGGGAAGGAAAGGCAGCAACACCCAAATGCTCCCGGCAATAAGGCCGCCGATGAAGAGCACCGCGAGGGTAATGCGTCCGATATCCTGATGCATCGAGGTCATATCCGGTCCCTTGATGCGCAAAGAGGAACGATCAGAGGCATCGATGCACCTGATCGTTCCTCAGTGCCCACGTTCAGAGACTGATGGCGAAAGACGTTGCTGCATCTCCAATCGGGGCAGGAGAGGTGCTGCGGGACGAACTGAAACCGACATTTCCTACTGCCCCCAAATTCAATTGCGCGAAACTCGTCAAAGTCCTGAATTTGGCAAGGATATGCCTTATCTCGCCGTCTTCTTATGTTCGACGTCAACAAGATATCTCATTATTTCGTCTTCCAGATCATCAACGAGGGAAGAGTATTCAGCTATTCGAATTGCTTGCCGCGGTCTTTTCTTCTTCTCGCGCGATAGGAGCTGCCGCGCCAAGCGATAGTCCTCACAAAGGTCTCTCAGATGGTCATCGACTTTCGCACGAGACTTTATGATCTCGGCCACGTCGACGAAACGAGCCATTGCGGCAGTTATGGGCATCGACCGGCGCTTCAGCGTGTTCATCGACCGGGCTCTGCTCGTTCCCTCTAACGCTTTGACTGTGAGTCATGGACTCTGCATGGCCGGCAAGGCAAGTAAGTTACTGTAATTGGCATGGTGCCTGCGGATTCGCCATCAAGCCGTTTGGCGAAGTGGCGTCGCCGGCTCAGCTTCGCCCGTATTTGGAGCCCTTGAACCCACTGCCGACAAGGCTTCTCAATGTATCTATCAATACATTGGCAGGTATCGGCTTTTGGAGAAAGGCGCTGCATCCCACTTTTGAGGCGGCCTTCCGCACATGATCGCTGTCGCTGGCGGTAATGATGACAACAGGCGCCTTGCATCCGGAGAGGATCAGCCTTTCCATCAACTCTATTCCGGTAGTCGGTCCCATGTGAACATCGAGTATCAGGCAGTCCGCTTCATACGGATCAGCCTGTTCCTCGAAATCCTTTGATGAAGCAAATGCCCTGACCGCAAAGCCATGCGCACTCAACAGGCGTTGAATGCCTTTCAGGACGCCGGGGTCATCATCTACAACGTGAACCATCTGTATGGCCGTCATCGGTCCCTTCGTTCTCAAGCGGCAACAGGCCCACGGAGTCTGCGACCGCTACAACTAGCAGCGAGAATTGAAACGTCGATACTGTCCTGCGGTACAATTGCCGCCACGGAGTCGCCAACCGGTTGCAGCGCGGCGCTCAGGACTCTCCATTTCGCAGCCGCTGCGAAGTCCCGGCCTGAGCAGGGCTGTCTTCAGATGGCGACAATATTTCGAGCCGTTCGGCGAGCGAGACCAGATCCGTGAGATTTTTGGCATGCAGCTTCTCGAATATGCGCTGGCGATGAGCCTTTACCGTCCGTTCGGTGATCGAAAGGTTCCGGGCGGTCTGTTTGTTTGGACTCCCGCGAACAACACAATCGAAGACCTCGCGTTCGCGCGGGGTCAAACCATTCAACAGCGTCAAAGCCTGCTGTCGCCATTCCTGCCTTGCACGATGTTTCAGGGAATTCCTGATTGCCCCACCGATCGCTTCTATCAGAGTCTGTTCCGCGACCGGTTTGGTGAGAACGTCCTCGGCACCCGCCTTGATCGCCCGGACTGTGGTCGGAACATCTCCGTATCCGGTGAGAAATATAACCGGAAACGATACGCCCAGTTCTGAAAGCCGTTGCTGAAGGTCGGGTCCGCTAAGGTCCGGCAGTCTAACGTCCAGCAAGACGCATGCGGGCTGCACACCCTCTTTCAATGCACACAGAAACGCATCTGACGAACCGTACTGGGCGACTTCATAGCCCCGCAGTTGCAGTAATCTGGCGATGGCCGACCCGAACGCTTTGTCATCATCGACGATGCAAATCAGCTCGTGCATGGGCTCATTTGATGTCGGTGCCAGAGACATCTTTCCGTCAGCATCTGCTCATTGTCAGTGTACCGAAGCGCCAAGTTGATCAACGGGACATTGTCCCGAAGGACAATGTATCACCAGCCAATTGAAGAAAGCCCTTACACGGCTATGCTTGTCGCCGTTGCCGGATTTGTCAACGGCTCTGGACGGTGACACTCGGGCTGATGAGGGCAGCACGATGAGGGCTTCCATGCTAAGTATCGTGTCGGGAGGCTTGGCAGCCGAGGAAGATGTCAATTCCGCGGATCTCCGAGCGCAGCGTGTCAAAGCCGAGTTGAGCCGCGTCCTGAAGTCGGTCAACTTCGATGCATCGGAACGCAACCGACGCTTCCTGAGCTATGTCGTCGAGGAGACGCTCATGGGCCGGGGCGATCGAATAAAGGCCTACACCATAGCCACCATGGTTTTCGGCCGGGACGACGCATTCGATCCGACACTTGACCCGGTGGTACGTATGGAAGCGCGCAGGCTGCGTCGTTCCCTGGAAAGATTCTATCTCGTCGAGGGCGAGGATGGACCAATCAGGATCTCCTTGCCGAAGGGATGCTATGTCCCACAGTTTCCACCGGCCGGCACCCTTGGATTCGACGGAGACGCAGAGCGCGCTGATGAGCATCCTTTAACGTGCCGCAATCCGTCGATCTATGTTTCATCATTCGAATTGGAATACAGTCACCGTCGCGACATAAATTTCTGTGATGGTCTGGCGCGCCAGATTGTCGTCGCTCTCAGCCACGTTCATGAATTGACGGTGTTCATGCCCTGCCCCAGAACTGGTGGCACGGAGGCGTCTCCCAAGACGGAAACGGGCCTTCCCTCTGTCGACTACTTCCTTGCCGGCAATGTGGTGGCGTGTGAACAGGCCTTGAAGGTCAAGACCACACTGCTTGATGCACGCTCGGGCAGAGTCATTGAGGCAGAAGCTTTTACCGGCGACATTTTGAACAACGATTTCCTGGAAGAGCGCGACCGGATCGCGGACGAAATTGCTCGGCGCCTCTTCGAATGCATAACGGCTGGTCGACAAATCCATGGCCGCTAGGCGGTGACACGTCGACCTCGTTTCGGCTGTTGATCTCGCAAACAATTCTACGCTTTTTGAAGTCCCTTCGCCAAATGGCGCCGTAAATGTCCGAAAGACTGGCTACGGTAAGTTACCCCTATAATACTTGCTGCTACTGCTTTCCTCAGAACAACTTGCCTCAGAGGGACTGCGTACTTCTGCAGCCGGCAAGGCGTGCAGTTGGCGTGGACCCCGATGCATCGGCAAGATGGGGTATCACGATGGTCGCTTCCGAGTCAGAAGAATCGCAGCGGATCGATCACTTCTTTTCGATGCCGGCTGCACGTGCTGATCGATGGCGGGATCTGACCGCAACCGCGAATAGCTGGGCGTCTGGATCGGTCAAAGCTGCCCAGGTGGCGAAGGCGCTCGCTGCACTCGGGGCCATAGAGGAATTTCACGCCTACCCCGGCAGGCGGATGATGCTCAAACTGAGGGAGAAGCTCGATGCCGGACAGCCCGAAAATTTTGCCGATCTGGCTCGCCACATCTCCCGGTCGATCATAACGCGTCGCTACAAGCACGACGCCACCGACTTGCTGGGGGAGGAGGCAGGCAGCGACTCATCCGCGGCTTTCCTGGACACCTTTCAGGATGGAGACAAGAGGCGACCATACTTCGAGATGTTGCTCGTTACCCCGGCGGCCGCTATGCGCAACGACCGCCTCGTGGCGGAGATGCGGCGCTTGCGTCGACCCGAGGACGCCTTCACCTACGAAGCCGTTCAGGTCTCGTCTTTCGAGGACGCCATCTCCGCCGCCATCATCAACCCAGCCATCTCGGCCGTGACGATCTACGAGGGATTCTCGCAGGCGTCCCATCACGCGGCGCCCATTCTGCGAAGTTTCCTGGACGCCACCGGATTTGGCTCGGCGAATGTATCCGAAGCTGACCGCCCGCTCGCGCTGGCGAACGCGCTGAAGCGCATTCGGCCTGAACTCGACATCTACCTGCTGTCGGATCGCCGCGTCGAAGCCGTAGCGGGCGATGAACGCGCTGCGGCGGTTCGCCGGGTGCTCTACTCGGTCGAAGAGATGCTGGAGCTTCATCTTACCGTGATGGAGGGCATTGCCGACCGCTATCGCACACCCTTCTTCGACAATCTCAAAAGTTACGCCATGCGCCCGATCAGCACGTTCCACGCGCTGCCGATCGCCAGGGGCAAGTCTGTCTTCAAGTCCGACTGGATCCGCGACATGGGCGAGTTCTACGGACTGAACCTGCTGCTTGCGGAAAGCAGCGCCACCACGGGTGGTCTCGACAGCCTGCTGGAGCCAACGGGCAACATCAAGATAGCGCAGGAGATGGCCGCGCGCGCCTTCGGCGCGGATCGCGTCTACTTCGTGACGAACGGCACCAGCACCTCCAACAAGATGGTGCATCAGGCGCTTGTCGCACCAGGCGATATCGTCATCCTGGACCGCAATTGCCACAAATCGCACCATTACGGGCTGGTGCTCGCAGGCGGACAACCGCTCTACGTCGAGGCTTTCCCGATGACGGAATACTCGATGTATGGCGCGGTTCCGCTCGCCAGCATCAAGAAGGCGCTGCTCGATCTGCGCGACGAGGGTCGGCTGGACCGTGTAAAGATGGTGGACCTGACCAACTGCACGTTCGATGGCCACATCTACAACACGCGGCGCGTGATGGAGGAGTGCCTGGCGATCAAGCCGGACCTGATCTTCCTCTGGGATGAGGCGTGGTTCGGATTTGCGCGGTTCTCGCCCGTCCTGCGTCCGCGGACCGCAATGGGCGCCGCCGAGGCGATCGAAGCATGGATGCGCGACCCGAAGTCACTTGAAGCCTACGAAAAGCAGCGCGCGAAACTCGGCGATTCCCCCTCGCGCAAGGCGTTGATGGCTACCCGCCTCATCCCCGACCCGAGGAAGATCCGGCTGCGCGTCTACCAGACGAACTCGACGCACAAGTCGATGTCAGCCTTGCGCCAGGGCTCGATGGTCCTCGTCAGGGACGTCGAGTTCCACACCGTGGAATCGCAGTTTCGCGAGGCTGTCTTCACCCACGCATCAACCAGTCCGAACCTGCAATTGATCGCAAGCCTGGATATCGCGCGCCGTCAGATGGAGCTTGAGGGCTATGGCCTCGTCGTCAACGCCATCGAGATATCGCTCGCCATCCGCCAGGCTGTGAACAGTCACCCACTAATCTCGAAATATTTCCGCATCCTCGGCGCCGACGCTATGGTCCCGGCGGAGTTCCGCAACAGCGGCTTCGTCGATTTCCTCGCTCCCGGCGTCACCTGGGTGGATCAGGTACGGAGCATGCACGAGGACGAGTTCTGCCTCGATCCCACTCGCATGACACTCGTCTGCGGCACCGCCGGGTTCGACGGCACCCAGTTCAAGGCGCTGCTGGCCAACACCTATGACATCCAGCTCAACAAGACTTCCCGCAATTCGGTCCTCTTGCAGTCAAACATCAACAACACGCGAAGCGACATCGCACATCTGATCCGCGTGCTCCTTGAGATCTGTCATGGCATTGAGGAGCGGCTTGCGGAAGGCGGCGAGGCCGGGCGCAAGGCATTCGCCGCACGCGTGAAATCGCTTATGCAGGATGTTCCCGATCTGCCGAACTTCAGTCGCTTCCACGAACAGTTTCGTGCTGACGCAGGCGATCTGACGCCGGAGGGTGACATGCGCACCGCCTTCTATGGCGGTTATGATCCAAAGGCCGTCGAGTATGTCACGATCACGTCCGAGGAATGCGACCGTCGATTGAAGCACGGACCCGAAATGGTCTCGGCCAATTTCGTCATTCCCTATCCGCCTGGCTTTCCGATCATGGTGCCCGGTCAGGTCGTGACCGCCGAGACGATCGACTTCATGCGCAAGCTCGATGTCAAGGAAATCCACGGATACGAGAGCGCCAAGGGCCTCAAGCTGATCAAGCCCGATGCGATTGCAGGACGCCGGGCGCACAGAAGCCGAACGCGTCAGCCAGCGAAAAAGAAGAGATGAACAGATTCCCGGAAGGCGCACGTGTGAGACGCTGACAGGCTACCTCAAGAAGACGGGCTGAAACATGTTTGAATGGTTTGCGAATACCCTTCGTCAATATCCCGAAATCGCCATCTTCATCTCGCTGGCCTTCGGATATTATTTCGGCTCATTTACCTACAAGGGCCTCGGTCTCGGGGCTGTCACCGCCACGCTTATAGCGGCAGTGATAATCGGCCAGATCGGGATTGAGGTCACAGGACCGCTCAAACCCTTCTTCTTCCTGATGTTCCTTTTCGCCATCGGGTATGCGGTCGGACCACAGTTCGTACGTGGCATAGCGAAGGACGGTCTCCCCCAAGCACTATTCGCGGTGGTCGTCTGTCTCTTCTGTCTGCTTGGAGCTTATCTCGCTGCTGTATTTGCCGGCTACGATATCGGATCGGCGGCAGGTCTCTATGCCGGCTCGCAGACGATCTCCGCTTCGATGGGTCTGGCAACCGACGCAATCAACCGACTGGGACTTCCCCCCGAGGAGACACGGCAATTGCTCGATGCAATGCCGGTAGCCTACGCGGTTACCTACATTTTTGGAACGATCGGGTCCGCCATCGTCATCGCACTGGTGGGGCCTGCGCTTCTCCGCATCGATCTCGAGGCCGCATGCAAGCGGTACGAGGAAAAGCACGGCGGGACAAAGCTTGCCGGTGGGCAGGGTACGGCGTGGCATCAGTTCGAGATGCGCGCTTATCGCGTGCGCAATGGCGGAAAAGCTGTCGGAATGACTGTCGTGGAAGCCGAAGGGATGCTGCCGGGAAGCCGGGTCTTCGTGCAGCGCATCCGACGTGGCAGCGAGATCATGGACGCCCTGTCGGACACCATCATTCAGGAAGGCGACGTCCTTGCAGTGGTCGGGCGGCGTGATGCACTTGTCGATCTGATAGGTCCTGTCGCCGAGGAGGTGGATGATCGCGAGCTGCTCGCAGTACCCGCGGGTGGCGTTGACGTCTACGTCACCAGCAAAGCTGCGGACGGGCGGACGCTGGTGGAACTGGCACAGTCACCCTGGGCGCGCGGTGTTTTCCTGCGCAAGATAACGCGCGGAGCGACAGCCACCGACATCCCGATACTCCCTGAGACAAAGATCCATCGCGGCGACATCCTCACTCTTGTGGGTCGAACACAGGACATAAACGAGGCGACCAGCAAGCTGGGCTACCCCGACAAGGTCACCGACGTAGCGGATGTCATGTTCATCGGTGCCGCCATAGCAATCGGCGCACTGGTCGGCGCCATCGTCTACAATGTCGGCGGTGTGCCCTTGACGTTGTCGACTTCCGGCGGCGCTCTGATTTCCGGACTTTTCTTCGGCTGGCTGCGGTCGGTTCGCCCGCTGTTTGGACGTATCCCTTCACCGACCGTGTGGTTCATGAATTCCGTCGGCCTGAACGTATTCATCGCCATCGTTGGCCTCTCGTCCGGGCCGAAATTCATCGCCGGGCTTCAGGCGCTCGGCTTCGGGCTGTTCCTCTGGGGAATATTCGCGACCACCCTGCCGCTGGTGCTGGCCATGTATGTCGGCAAGTACCTGTTCCGCTTCGATGACGCGATCCTGCTCGGGGCAGTATCTGGCGCGCGAACGACAACCGCGTCGCTCGGCATGGTGAATGATCGCGCGAAAAGCCAGATCCCCGGCCTTGGCTACACCGTCACCTACGCAGTCGGCAATACGCTGCTGACCATCTGGGGAATGGTGCTGGTGATCCTGCTTTCATGAACTGCCGCGTGCCCCAGTATCCGATCATTCTCGCGTAGTTAGGAAATCATCATGGCTGACCAGTTGACCCTTCGCAAATTCGAGTCGCTGAGCCCGTTCGAGATCAAGAACGAGTTGATCGCCTTGGCCAAGGAATCGACCCGCACCACACAATCGGCGTTCCTCAATGCCGGCCGAGGCAATCCGAACTGGGTCGCGACCGAACCGCGCGAAGCCTTCTTTCTGCTTGGACAGTTTGCGATCATAGAATGCAAACGGGTGATGGATGTTGAGCCGGGGATAGGCGGCATGCCCCAGGCGAGTGGTATCGCATCACGACTGGATGCATGGCTCGCCAAACACGAAGACATGCCCGGCGCCGACCTGCTGTCCAGGATGGTGCAGTTCGGTGTCATGAAGTTTGCCTTCGACCGCGATGCGTTCGTTCACGAGCTTGTCGATTCCATCATCGGCGACAACTATCCGGTTCCAGACCGTATGCTCGTGCACAACGAGCGGATCGTCCACGAATACCTGATGTGGGCCATGTGTGGCGAACCTCGGCCGAAAGGAAAGTTCGACATCTACGCAGTCGAGGGCGGCACCGCCGCCATGTGCTACATCTTCAAGTCCCTCAAGGCGAACCGCCTGCTGTTCCCCGGCGACACCATCGCGCTCGGTACGCCTATATTTACGCCTTACCTAGAGATGACGCATCTTGAAGACTACGACCTCAAGGTCGTGAAGATCGGCGCGCCGCAGGAAAATCGCTTCCAGTACTCCGACGAGGAGATCAAGAAACTCGAGGATCCGAAGATCAAGGCGTTCTTCGTCGTCAATCCTGGCAATCCTACCGGCATGGGCATGAGCAAGGAGACGATCGCGAAGATCGTCAAGCTGGTGAAGACCAAACGTCCGGACCTCATGATCCTGACCGACGACGTGTACGGGACCTTCGTGAACGACTTCCGTTCGCTGCTCGGCGAACTGCCGCGAAATACGATCGGCGTCTATTCCTACTCTAAATATTTCGGCTGCACCGGCTGGCGGCTTGGTGTCATCGCCGTCCAGCAGGACAACATCTACGACGACATGATTGCCAAGCTTCCGGCCCAGCATGTGAAGGCGCTGGACAAGCGCTACGGACCGATCACGCTGGAACCGCGCAAGATGAAGTTCATTGATCGGATCGTCGCCGACAGCCGTGACATCGGCCTCAATCATACTGCGGGACTCTCGCTGCCGCAGCAGGTCATGATGACCATGTTCTCGCTCTATGAACTCATGGACGAGAAGAAGGAGTACCAGAAGGCCTGCATGGAGATCGTGCATCGCCGCTTCCGCGCCCTCATACATGGCCTTGGCCTGGAGCTGGCTCCCAACGCCAATTTCGACGCCTACTATGGCCTGATCGATTTCGAGTTCTGGGCGCGCAAGAATCTTGGCGACAAGGCAGTGGAATACCTGAAGGCGAACGTGCATCCGCTCGATCTGACCTTCCGGCTCGCCGAGGATCACGGCATCGTCCTGCTGAACGGGGGCGGCTTCGACGCACCGCAATGGTCGATGCGCGTCTCCTTGGCCAACCTGCCAGACGAAGCCTACGAGAACATCGGCCGCGGTGTGCGGACGATTGCTCGCGGCTACAGGGACGTTTACGACGCGAAGAAGCAGGCAAAGAAGTGATGCGACATGTTGGCCTGGCTTGAGCAGTTCCTCGCCCGGTACCCGGAGCTCGCGCTCTATCTGGCGATTACGATCGGCTACTACATCGGTGCGTTCAAGTTCGGCAGCTTTTCACTGGGGCCCGTCACCGGGTCCCTTTTTGCCGGGATTCTGATAGGACGGTTCGCCGAAGTCCCTGTGTCTTCGACGACCAAGGCTTTCCTGTTCCTGCTTTTTCTCTTTGGGATAGGCTATTCCGTTGGTCCACAATTTCTCCAGACTTTGCGCCGTGACGGATTGAAGTCCGTCGCCCTGGCGCTCGTATGCACGACGACCGGTCTCGCTGCCGCCTATGCGATATCGCGCTTTCTCCAACTCGATGCGGGCTTTTCGGCGGGTCTTCTTTCAGGGTCCCTGACGCAAAGCCCGGCGATGGGCACGGCCACGGAGGCGATTGGCGCGCTTCCGCTCCCGGAGGACGTGCGCGCGCAATTGGTCGCTCACGTTGCCGTTGCCGACGCCGTTTGCTACCTTTTTGGCGCTGTCGGCGCGATCTGGTTTTGCAGTGTCCTGGGACCAAAGCTCCTCGGTGTGGACATCGAGGCAGAAGCAAAAGAGCTCGAACGTTCGCTCGGGATCGAGCAAGAGGCGGATGGCACGACCTCTGGCTATCGCGAATTCGAGTTCAGGGCCTACAAGGTTGCCGCAGACGGCATGGTCGTGGGCAAATCCATTGCACAGACTGAAGCAATGGTAGCCGATTTAAGGCTCTTTGTTCTCGGAGTGCGTCGCGACGGCACGGTGATCGAGGCGAACCCAACCCTGGTTCTGAATGCAGGAGACATTCTCGCGGTGTCGGGTCGCCGGGATGACATCGTGCATCTTTTAGGCACAAGGGCAGACGAGATCGAGGATCGAGAATTGCTCGACGTGCCTTTCCTCGTCAACGAGGTTCTGCTCACAAAATTGACGGGACGACCTTTGGGAGAAGTTGCCTCCGAGAGCTGGACGCGGGGACTGTATCTGCGGTCCGTGCGTCGTGGCGATGCCAGATTGCCGCTTGGACCAGATCTGATCCTCGCCAGAGGAGACATTCTGACTTTGGTCGGTCCAGAGCCCGTCGTCGCCCGTGCGGCTGCTCAGCTTGGGCCAGTGATTGCACCAACGACGGCAACAGATTTCGTCGTCCTCGGGTTAGCGATCTTCCTTGGTGGTCTGATGGGGGCCGTCGTCCAAATACCGATTGGCGGCATTTCCGTTTCGCTGGGCACCAGCGTCGGTGCACTCGTAGCGGGCCTCGTTGTCGGGCATCTAAGGACTCGCCATCCGTTGTTCGGCCGCATCCCGGATGGGGCCATCGCGCTCATGACATCACTTGGGCTCGCCTCATTCGTCGCCATGACCGGCCTGCACGCTGGTCCTGTATTCTTCTCGGCGCTGAAAGAGGTCGGTATCGGGCTGGTTCTAGGCGGGGCGGTCGTCACACTCACGCCGTTGGTCATAGGTCTGTATTTTGGCCGTTACGTCCTGCGCATGAACCCGGTGCTGCTGCTCGGCGCCATAGCCGGCGCCCTTACCATGACCGCGGCAATGGCGGCAGTCCAGACGCAGTCGAAAAGCCCGGTTGCCGTCCTCGGATATACGCCGGCCTATCCCGTGGCTCAAATCCTACTGACCATATGGGGAACCGTCATTGTCATCGCGACGGCGGGCCTCTGATGACAGACGCAAGGGGACACTTATGCTGAAGCTAAGCAGACATGCGTTGGGCTTGACAGCGGTGATGTGTGTGGTCTCGATGACGCTCCACAATGCGCTGGCCGAAGGCCTCAAGCCGATCGAATACACCTTTGGCGATGGCACCGTCGTTCGGTTTTCAGGACAGGTGAACATGGGCGTCCTGAACTACGATGACGGCGAGGAAAGCTACACGAACTTCGTTGACAACGATAATTCGAGTTCCCGGGTAAGGCTGCAGCTCTTCATGACGGGAAATGACGGGTGGAAGATGGAATCCACGCTTGAGGCAGAATACCAACCGCTAGCGTCGAACGTCGTGAGCCAGTTGAACGATGAGCCGGACTGGGATTTCCCTGCCACCAACATTAGAAAGGCAGAGGTGGTATTCTCCAATGAGCGCTTCGGCAAGCTTTGGCTCGGCCAAGGCAGCATGGCGAGTGACGGCAGTGCAGAGGTGGACAAGTCGGGCACGTCGGTCATCGCCTATTCCAGTCTGTCGGACACCGCCGGCGGCTATTTTTTCCGCTTTGCGGATGGCGCGCTGTCGGACGTTACGGTAGGCAGTTCTTTCTCCAATCTTGACGGATTGGGTCGCAAGCTGCGCGTCCGGTACGACACCCCCACGTTCCACGGATTTGGCTTGCGTACTTCATATGGTGAAGATGCACTGGCTGAAAAGAACGACGCCCTCTACGACGTCGCTGCGACCTATGCTGGTGAATTGAATGACATCGACCTCGGCGCTGCGATCGCTTATTCCCGCAACAGCGGAAGCGACGTTGACATTGTCTCAGGGTCGATTTCTGGTTTGCACAAGCCCACCGGCATAAGCCTTACCCTGGCTGCAGCCCGGGAGTTCTCCGATGGGGTCGAGGGCAGATACGGGTACGTCAAGCTCGGCTACGAACGGGAATTCTTCGAGATCGGGTCTACCGCTTTCTCGATAGATTATTATTTCGGACAGGACATTGCGGCGGCGGATTCGGACAGCAATTCGTTCGGTCTGGCGGCTGTCCAGAATATCGAAGACTATAATTTGCAGCTATGGGCGCTTTGGCGAAACTACGACTACGCCGACAATGACGGAGGCTATGACAATGGCCGGGCAGTCTTCGGCGGGGCGCTCTTCAAGTTCTGAGCGGCTGATACCAAGAAATTGCCGTTCAGGCCATCTGTAGAACGATCGCCGCCCTCTCCAGCCTACGGTAACTTACCCTTGTGATCCTTGAACGACCCGTCCGAGGCGTAACAATCGGAGAGGCAGGCAGTTTTGCCCGCATTGTGCCGATGTGGCCGCTCTGGAGGTTTGCATGAGCAAGAGCAAGAAGAAGGGCAAGGGCCAGGAACAGGAAAACGCAGCGAGCGGCGATCCTTCGTCGCTGACGGCTGAAAGTAGCCTTGATGCTGGCGACAAAAATGGAAAAAAGCGCGACAGTTCATACCCGAAACGGCTACGCGAGCTACAGGTCGAACTTGCCTATCTTCAGGCTTGGGTGAAAAAGTCGGGGGCACGCATCGTCATCGTCTTCGAGGGTCGTGATGCAGCCGGAAAAGGGGGTGTGATCAAGCGGCTTACGGAGCTTGTCAGCCCCCGGGTTTTCCGCGTCGTCGCCCTTCCGGCCCCAACGGATCGAGAGAAGTCACAGATATACATGCAGCGTTACGTTACGCAGTTCCCTGCGGCGGGCGAAATCGTCATTTTCGACAGATCGTGGTATACTCGCCCCGGCGTCGAGCGCGTCATGGGATTTTGCAGCGAAAACAAGGCGCGTCGTTTCCTCGAACTGATGCCCCGTTTCGAGGCCGCCATCGTGGAGAGCGGCATCACCCTCTTGAAGTACTTCCTCGACGTCAGCGAGGAGGAACAGGAGAAGCGCTTCAAACAGCGCATCGACGACCCCGTACGTCAGTGGAAGCTCAGCCCGATGGACGTTGAGTCCTACAGGCGATGGTGGGATTACACCAAGGCCTACGATGAGATGATCCGAGCGACAGACACGGACTATGCCCCTTGGTGGATCGTTCCCTCAGATGACAAGAAGCAGGCGCGGATAAATTGCATCTCACACATCCTGAGTTCCATTCCCTACGAGCGTGTGCCTTTCGATGAGCCCAAGCTCGGCAAGCGACAGAAGCGGCCCGACGACTTTGTGGATAACACGACGCTGCGGCGGATCGTGCCGAACGTCTTTTGAACGTTACAAGGAGACCGCCCATGCCTAGCGACAAGATTGACCCGAAAACAGCGCCGCCGAGTGCAGATCAGCTCCGGCAGACGATGATTGATGAGCAGATGAAGGAAATGAAGAAGCGGGACGCGCAGCGCGCAATCGAGCAGAATAAGCTGACCGCGTTCACAGATGATTTCCTGAAAGGCCAGGTGACGGACGAGGAGATCGCAAGGGTACGGCGCTTCGTCATGACCGCAGTGAAGGATGGAAAGCTCGAGGCTCTGGTCTATACTTTCCCCTCCGACCTCTGCACCGACAGCGGTCGGGCGATCAACAGCGGCGACCCGCAGTGGCCAGAGACGCTAAAGGGAAAAGCCAGGCAGTTCTATGACCGCTTCGTCAAATTCGGCAAGCCGCAGGGCTTTAAACTGAAGGCGATGATCGTGAGTTTTCCCGGCGGAATGCCCGGAGATGTCGGCTTCTTCCTTAACTGGGCACCCGATACGAAGTGACGTCGAAGGGGCTGGGGCCTCTTCGTCAACGACTGGGTGCGGTCCAGAGCGTTCTCAGTCGTTGACGATCGACCATGTGTCGTCCGGGTTGAACCTGTCGATATACTTCACGATCGTGCCAGTCGCAGGTCCAAGGTCTGTCTCGTATACTATGCCATGCTGGTTGACCGCGAACGACTTCACGCCGGTTTCCCCGTATTTTGCCGGCCAGGCGATAAGCCCGAACCCCGAGATCATGTTGCCGTTTATCACGTAGTCATAAGCGCCACCGGCAATCTGGTCTCCCTGACCGTTCAGGATCTTGTACTTGTAGCCGAAGTAACCCTCGCCCTTCGCTGCGTCATCGAGCTCCGATTGATCGAGGTCTCCCGCAGGGCTTTCGCCGTTGATCGGATCGGTTGGCCAGTAAAGCCCGTCGGTCATCCCGTCCGAACTAATCAGCTTCTGCGCATACTCCTTGACACCGTCGTCGTCGCGATCTTCGGATGCGTAGTCTTCCTGGGCATCCACATAGGCACGCATCGTGGCAATGGTCTCAAGCTCGTTCTCGCCGACACGGCGGTTAACGACTTCCTCCAGCCCTGAATAGGTATCGAAAGCCCATTCCCCTTCCGCCCACTTCACCAGAGGGAAAGGGAAGGGCCACAATTTATGGCCGATAACGACCAATCGACGGTCCCCGTCGCCGTCGAGCGAAAGGCGTCTTTCCGCACCTTCCTTTATCAGATTGAACGTCGCCTCCGTATTCTCGTCCTCCGAAAGTTTTGCCGCATCAAGTCCCAGCAAGGCGGCCAACGCGCCGCTGTCTGGCGCCTGCAGCGCCTGCTTGAACGCCGCTAGCGCGGCTTCGGGTGTAGCGAACGCTGGCGGTTCGCTGGCCGCCGCGAGCGCTTCAATGCCAGGCGGTTCGACATCGCCGGGGGACTGCCCCTCGTCAGTCTGCGCAATCGAAGGAAGGGCGGCCGTGACGCCGATGAGAAGGGTCGTGGTTCGTATCAACCGCAAAATCGTGTCATGCGACAAATTAGTCATGGGTCCTGCTCCTCAGCGCCTGCGTCCGCCGCCACGTCCACCACCGCCCCCACGTCCGCCACCGCCGCTGGGACGCCGCACCTGCTTGTGCGCACCACCTCCTCGGTTTCCGCCACCCATCGACTTGTGACCACGATTCGAGTGAACCTTCGTCGTCTTACCGCGGCTCGGATTACCAAGGCCTGAGGGCTTCTTCGATCGGTTGTCAGCTTTTTTGGCAGGCTTTGGCTTGCCGGCCGGACGATTGGCTTTCGCCGGCCGCTGTCCTTCCCGCTTGGTTGCAGTCGGCCGGCTGGACGGCTTGTCAACCTTGGGCCGTTGCCCGCCTTGCGCCTTCAACCCATCCTGCACACTCCTGCGAACATCCTTGGAACCGGCAGCCTTGCCGGGCGTCCTGTTGACCAGTTTGTCCTTCTTCTGGACATCCCGCGCCCGATCGCGGATGGCGTTGTCACCGTTCGCCTTAACCCGATCCTTCAACTCGCTTCTGTCGAACTTGTTGAACTGATCACGGTCAATGTTGATCTTATCACGGTCGATGTTGTTCCAGTCGACGTCGCCGAAGTTGATCTTGCCGCTGAAGTCGCGGTCGTTGAAGCAGTTGTTGCAGTCGATATCGAGGTCACCACCATCCCAGCGGCCGCCCCATACCCCCCAATCATCCCAATCAATGATCGCGCCCCATATGCCACCGGTGATCACGCCGGCGAAAAAGGCAGACCCAGGATACCAGTATGGGGGGTAGGGTTCAGGATAATAGGAAATAGGCGCCGGTACGTAGCTTTCCACGTAGAGCATTTCCGGTTCGTATTGCGGCACATAGACGACTTCCGGGTTTGTCGGCCTGATGACGACGTTGTCGTTTTCTTCGACAACCTCGACTTTGTCGTCCGACTTGATGATGCCCTTGGCGACGGCCTCTTCACGTAACTGCTGAATGGCCAGCAGCAGTTCTTTCTGTTGATAGGCAAGCGCCTGCCCAAACTGCTGTGTCCACTCGAGATCGTCGCTCATCATCTTCACGATATCTGGGTAGTTGAGCAGCGAGATTACAGAACCGTCCCAGCTTTCCTTCGGCTTGAGCGATTTGTCTTTGTCATACTTTTCGAGAAACCGCGCAGCCTCCACAATTTGCAGGGGGTACAGCGATGCGCCGGAGATTAGCGCAACCAGCTCATCTGGGTACAACGCCACCCTCGCAACGAGGATTTCCATTTCGTCCGGGCTGAGCGGCTCCGGGGCGGCCTGCGCTGCCTCACCAGACGTTTCTGCCGCCGCAGTCTGTTCCTGGGAGAAAGCGTGACGGATAGGCTGCCCTACAAACAATATGGCCACCGTGGCGGCAAGCAAGGCTGGTCCAAGACGATTTCGGCCGATCATCACGAGACACTCCCCTTGTCAGCCACTTGTGACAACATCACACCGGCATTCGTCCGCTTGCGGTGTCATCTTGGAGGAATGGACAATAGCCTGGCTCCGAAGCCCGATGAGTAACCAACCCTCCAAGTTTAGCGCTATCAACATTCCCCGTGTGCGACACGTATCTTACGGTAAGCTACCGATCTCCTAGCTTCACAGACTGAATATGGACGGTGAAGAGGATAGTATGGGGCTGTGGAGTTGCGGTCGGCGCCAAGAGCAAACAGTGCTCGATCTTGGCCTTGCCGGTTGCAGATGCTTCTATCGATTGGTCCCAAGGCTCTTCGCATCAAGGGTTTGAGTGATGTCGTACTGGATGGGGGAACGTAAATTCGAGCAGCCGATGCCATCTCTGGCCGGCAAATATGTTGTCTATGACCCACCTGCCAAGGGCCTGCCCTATGTCGGAGTGCTTTTTATGCCTGGGTCTAGACCGAAGGCTCTGATTTTCGAAACGGAAGAACAGGCGATATCGTTTCTGACATCAGATGCGCTTGGGGAGCTGTGACGTTAGCGCTCCAACCGGAAGGATTCACAACTGTTTCGATCCCATACGATGGCTGAGGCGGAGCGATGAAGCCGTCATATCGCGGCGATTGGTCTGATCGGAGCAGCGCGTCGTGACAGAAGTTAAGTTGTCAACCTCCCGCCTCCAATTCATCGACACCATTCGAACGTATCGGCTTGGATGGTTGCCAAGCGATATCTCGGCGGGCATGGCGATTGCAGCCGTCGGCCTGCCCAGTGCGATCGCCTATCCTGCGATTGCGGGACTGCCCGCCGAGGCAGGCCTGTACGCCAGCATCTTGGCGGTGGTCGGTTACGGCGTATTCGGCCCGTCGCGACGATTGATCATGGGCCCGGACGCTGCAACGATGATCATGCTCGCGGCGGTCCTTGCCAAGCTGCCCAGCGATGCGATTGCCGAACGGATCACTACTGCATCGGCAATCGCGCTGGTCGTCGGGGGGTTTTGCCTCCTGGCCCGGCTGCTTCGACTCGATATGGTGGCGAGTTTCCTTTCCCGCCCTATCCTGATCGGATTCATGACAGGGATTTCGCTGAGTATCCTCGTGGGCCAGATAGGCCGCTTCACAGGTGTCTCCATCGAGGCGGAAGGCATTTTCCTTCCATTTGCGGAACTGGCGGGCAACTGGCGGGCAATACAGGTTCCAACGCTGGTTCTTGCGACGTCCATGCTTGCCCTGTTGCTGATCATGAGTCGTGTCCGTTTCCCTGTCCCCGGTCCCGTGGTCGTTGTCGTCTTGTCGGTTGTGCTGTCGTGGACATTCGGCTTTGCCGATCTGGGCATCGAGGTCGTCGGACACGTGCCGAATTCATTTCCATCGTTCGCCGTTCCCTGGCCGTTGCCAATAGGGATCGATCAGTTGATTGTGGACTCGCTCGCGGTTTGGCTCGTCAGCTTCAGTGCCGGCGTTGTAACAGCGCGAGCCTTCGGCGCGCGCGGAAACTATCGCGTTGACGCCAAGGCGGAACTGACCGGCTTTGCTTCCGCCAATATTGCATCGGGCTTTTTTTCCGGCTTTCCGGTTACGTCGTCGGACTCCCGCACCGCGATCAACTTCTCGGTCGGCGGCAAGACACAGGTCGCCGGTTTGGCGTCGGCGGTGGCATTGCTGTCTGTCCTGCTTTTTCTAAACGATCTGCTCAGTCTGCTTCCGGTTCCGGCTCTGGGCGCCATCCTGGCCGCGGCAGCCATTGGCCTGATGGATATGTCAGGACTTAGGAACCTGTGGCGCGTCAGCCGGGTCGAGTTCGTTTTCGCCATCGTCGGACTGTTCGCGCCGGTGATGTTCGGCGTGCTGACAGGTGTGATCCTCGCCATAGGTGCGACCCTCGCCTATTTGCTCTACCGGGGCATGACGCCCCGCGTTGTCCAGCTTGGACGCGTCGCAGACGAGCCTGGCCTCTACAAGCTGCATCGGGTCAAGGGAGCGCAGGCGATACCCGGACTGGTGGTCGTTCTGGTGCAGGACAGCTTCCTTTTCTACAACGCCGATCATGTGCGAAGGGACATAGAAGAACTCGCCGAGGCAAGATCCGCCGACCTGAGATGGCTTGTCCTTGACGCCAGTTCGATCCCATTCATGGACACAACAGCGGCCGCAACACTTGTGCAGATCAAAGAGGAACTCTCGCAACGAGATGTTAAATTCGGCATTGCCGACGTCCACAGTGAATCGCTCTCACTCTTGCGGGCCGCCGGCGTGATAGACGCGCTGGGCGAAGACATGGTGTTTGACAGTATCGAGGATATGCTCGAGGCGTTCGAGCAATCCCGGCGTCAAAGAGTGAAAGGCCCGATCGGCTAGTTCCCTGTAGTCGCAGCTGCCACGGCCGCGACCTTGGCCACGCTCAGTTGTCCGGAAGCGGCCGCTTCCGTCTGTATGCATTTTGCCATTTCGACCGTTCCAGGCATGTGGCCGTAGCCAAGAAATTGGCTCCGCAGATGAGCAGCTATGCTCTTGTCGGACGCGGTTCTGTACCACTCCGGCGATCCTGCAGGCGGTCCGTCGGTGTGCGAATTTCCGGCGACACAACCTCCACTGAGGGCGAGCGAAACGAGGAGCAGCGGGACCCTTGCACGGCAGACGGCCAACCGACAGGGCGTTTGCAGTTTAGAGCTCACCAGATGCTCCTGAGTGTTCGACCTAAAACCAATCTATCTGGCGCGGCGGATGCTGAAAGGTACAATAGGGTAAGTCACCGCCTCATTCGACAGCGGGGCCGTTTGCTCGACCGTCGGAATCGGTTTTGGCGCAAGACCGTCCGGGACATGTCTGCACCCGCTGCCAACTGATTTCTGCGCCGGACCTTCGGCGTGGGAAACCGCGACGATCAGTGGCGAAACATGGGCTGCGGCAACGTCGAGATGCCTATTGGCTCATCAGCGGCAGGACAAGTGTGAATTTGGCTCCAACGGTTTCCTTGTTTTCGGCCTTGAGATGTCCTCCGTGGGTCTCGACGATAGTGCGCGCAATCGACAGACCCATGCCCATTCCGTCCGCCTTCGTCGTGAAGAACGGCTCGAAGACAGCAGCAAGCTTGTCCTCGGCGATTCCCGGGCCATTGTCGGAAATGACAATTTCGACAGTCGATATGTCCACCCGCGCTACCCGCCCCACGACAATGCGTTTCCCATTGCTGGCGCGGACGGATTCGATTGCGTTGATGACCAGATTCAGGATTACCTGCTGCAACTGGATATTGTCGCCGCGGATCGCCAGTGGTTCGACTGAGGGAATGTGCAAAAGCTGCACACCCGCTTCCAGCGCCTGCGTCGCGACCAGCTTGAAAACATCCTCGATGAGTTGATCGGGGTCGATCTTCTCCAACTCAGTCGGGGTCTTTTTGAGCAGACGACGCAATCGGACTATGATCTCGCTCGCACGGAGCGTCTCATTCCGGATGTCACTCAGGATTTCCGCCATCATACTTGTATTACCGGACATGGTGTCGAGCACGATCAGCGCGGACTCGGCGTGGGCGAGAGTCGCGCCCAAAGGTTGATTCAATTCGTGAGCCAGCGCCGTGGAAAGCTCGCCCGCCGTTGCCCGACGATTGACGTGCGCGAGTTCGATCATCCGGGCATGTGCATCAGCCTCCGCTCTTCGCCGCCGTCGAGATTCGTAGAGGACGGCGGCGATAAAGCCGCTTTGCATGAGTACGATGATCGCAATGACCGCACTCTGGAGCGGATATTGCCGCCAGATGGGCTGCGGACGGTTTCGTATCTCGCTGCCGACAGGAAGCCTGCTCGGGTCTGCCCGCCATCGCTCCATCACCGTCCAGTCGAATACTGGCTTTAGCGATGCGCTTTCCATGACCGGCATGGTTGCGGGATCTTTGCCGGCCAAAAGCCCGAGCACCTGGTCGGCAGCCTCCTCGCCGATGATGCGCGGTACCAACACATACCCTCCGATCGCTCCAAGGCCGATGTAGGTTTCCACGGGAGTGATGATCGGTCGGTTGGCAGCTCGCGCAATGATCTGGAGTGCTTCGGCAGCCGGAAAGTAGGCGCCGGAGCCATCGGAATAAATTGGCGTGTAGAGAATTGCAGAGTCTCCAGGAAGTCTGGACACCTCCTCTTGCAACTCTGCCATCGGCATTCCGGTAAGGTCCACTACCGACAGCCCCGGCGACAATGCCTTAATCTCACTCGCAAACTGCCTGAAGGGGGTGGCCGATTGACTTTCGAAAGGCTCACCGAGCACCACCACCCGTTTAAGGTTCGGCACCACCGCATTCGCCGCGCTTACCATGTCTCCGAGGCTGAGGCGGATAGTGCGTCCGGTTGTATTGTGAGGTTGTGCCTGGGTCTGGTTGCTGTCTACGACCGCAAAGACAATCGGTGTGTCGGTCCAAAGGTCCGCGCGCCATTTGAGCGCCCGTTCCAAAGCGCCTGCACCAATTGCAACGACGACGCCGATGTCCCGACCGCGATACTTCTCGCGCAGAAGCTCGTGAAGCCCATCCTCGTAAGTCTGGCCATCGAAAAACACCAGGTCGAGATTTTCGATGTATATCGATACCGGTTCGCGCATCTCCGTGAGAATTCGCGTGCGCAGCGCCGCATGTATCGATGCATAGAACTGGCCACGCACGGCATCGGACTCTTCCAGGATAAGAACTGACCGAGGGACCGCCTGTGCAAAAACAGAGTGAGTGAAAATCACGAGAAAGACATGCGCCAGAAACGCGCAATAGATCGGCAGTAGATCTCGGCCGCTTGCCCGCAACCCGTCCTCCCTCCCACGAACTTGCGAGCAGACCCGTTTCCTGTCAAGCTGAGGTGACTTTTCCCGGCATAATTTTCAGCTCAATGAGCAATTCACCGGGCGGCCAGCGAATGGACCATCTGCGTTTTGACTTCGCAATTTCACCTCCGTATTGACTTGTCCGGGCTCAGGTCGCGGCGGCAACCGGCACACACGCTTCGCAAATCGCGGCAAGATGCCTGTGATCGGTTCCACAGCAGCCGCCAAGGACACGCATCGATGGGAATGCCCTCGTCAGCGCACGGTATCGGCGGCTAAGGTCCGCCATATCGCCTGGGTCGAGCGTGTCGGACTCGTCAAGCTCCGCATGGCTCTTTGCTGAAGCGTTGGCACGGATCCCATGGATACGGCGCACCCAGGTTTCGTCCCGTTCGAGCGCCTGCTCAAAATGGGTGGGATGTGCGCAATTGACCATGTAGTAGGCGGGGGAGCCGCCGGTTGCCGTATCAGTCGCTTCGATGGCGGCACGAAGCGTCGTGCCGTCCACGAGCTTGCCGTCTGTTTCGACGGTGAAGGAAATCACGCATGGGATTCGCGCCGCTGCGGCTGCGCGCGCCACTCCGACGGCTTCATTCACCGTGTTCATGGTGATGGCGGAGACCATGTCGGCCTGCGTTGCTGCAAAGATATCGACCTGGAAGGCGTGATAATCTTCGGCTTCTGCTGCACCCATGCGGCCGGCCTTGTAGCCATCACCGCGTGGACCGATCGCGCCATTGAGAACGATCGGCAACTTCGACGTCTCCCACTTGTCGCGCAGCGCGGCTACGAGCTCCACGGCCGCGATGTTGACCGCCTTCAGCCGGTCCCTATCGAAACCCAACAACCGCCCCCAATCAGCACTCGCCCGCCAGGTTGCTGTGTCGAGCAAGAAACCGGTGCTGCTGTCGCGCGCGATTGGCAGAAAGGTCTCGTAGTATCTCACCAATTCTTCCCTACCCCTTTCGTCCTCAAGCAGGACAAACGACGCGAATTGAGGCAGGTCGACACCTTGCAGGTATATGAGCGCCGTTTCCATTCCTCCGTCGCTCAGGAACATTCCACCAGCGGCTTGTGGCAAAGCCTGGCGATACTTCGTGGTCATTGAAAACCTCCATTATTTCGGCGGGATTCGCCTTATGGGCATAGGCGGAGGTTTCGCGTATCGGCAGCAGGACAACTAGTGAACGCGTGGTCCAGCAGGAGGGATTAGCAAATTGCTGCGGAGTATCAGGCGGTTGACGGGCTGGATGGCGTGCACCGGAGGAAAATCATGGCGTAGATGACCGTGTATTCCGCACCTTGGGTACAGTAAATTGAGGAGGGTTCGCGTAACGCTCGCCCGTCACCCGGACGCACAGGCTCCCGAACCGAGGCTTTCCAAAACGGATACCCGAGGCGCTGCCCGACAGATGGGCGCCAACACATTCGCCCGAGCCTGAGCTTTGTCGAGCCCAAATAGCGCTACCGTCCTTGCTGACCACCTTGCATTTGCACTGTCTTCTCCGACGTTCCGGTTGTGAGCGGCACGGACCTGTACATGCGCCCGAACTCCCACTGCCCTCTGGTTTGAGAAGAAAGAATTTGTGGCACGTCTTCCGCTGGGACCGGCCGATCAAACAGGTAGCCCTGTCCGATGGTGCATCCCCGCGCTCGAAGGTAACGAGCCTGCTCCACGGTCTCGATACCCTCAGCGACGGTTTGCATACCCAGTCGTTTCGCCATCTGCAGCACTGCGTCAATAACGGCGGTCGCCTTCGGGTCGTTTTCATCGATACGCGTGATAAACGATCTGTCGATCTTGATAACATCGACAGGAAACTGCTGAAGGTGAGTCAGAGAGGCATAGCCTGTTCCAAAATCGTCCAGGGCAACCATCACCCCCATGGTCCTCAATTCTTCCAATGTACGCGAGACCTCGGGCCCCAGTTGGCCGATGAGAACAGTCTCGGTCACCTCAATGTCGATTTCCGCCAGCGATTGACGCGAAGCTTGAGCATATGATCGAATCCTGTCGGACAGGCCGCTCTGACGGAAGTCAGCCGCCGATACGTTCACCGCGATACGTCCCGGTTCCAGGCCCGCGTCTCGCCAATTGGCGAGGTCAGAGAATACACGGGCAAACATTCGATCCGTCAATTGAACTGCAATCTCGATGTCAGAGAAGGCTGCGGCGATTTCTGACGGCGGTAGAGTGTTGCCGTCCACGCTCCGGACGCGGAGCAACGCCTCCCAACCCATGAGGCGACCGGTTCGCAGATCGATTTTGGGCTGATAGAAGGGCACGATACGGTCGTGCTCGAGCGCTTGCCTTGCCAGCATCAGCATTTTCGAACGTCTCGCCGAGGCGCCCTTCAACGAAGGCGCGAACTCGAGAACTGTTCCCGGCATCTGCTCTTTGGCCGCATAGAGTGCCAGATCGGCCGCGATCAGAATGTCGGCCGGATCGTCTCCGTCGCGAGGCCAGATAGCGACCCCGGCCGAGAAGTTGACCGGCACGCGTAAGTCGCCAAAGTGAAACGGTTCGGTCAGGTTCGCCGATACCTTTGCCATATGCTCACAATAGGCATCTTCTGCCGTCAGTTCGGGCATGATGATGGCAAACTCGTCTCCACCCAGACGCGCAACGGTTGCCATATCCGGAAGACTTCGTGCGAGACGCTCGGCAGTCTGGATCAACACCTGGTCGCCTGCAGCATGGCCCAGCGTGTCGTTCAATTGCTTGAAGTTGTTCAGGTCGATGACGACTACGGCGATCCAGCGTCCGCTTTGCCGCGCGGCGTCAATCGCAGCCATGTTGCGCCTGCGAAAAAGGGTACGGTTGGGGATCTTTGTCAACGGATCATGGTGGGCAGCCCAGTTTAATTCGGCTTCAACCCTCTTTTGTTGTGAAACATCAAGCATTGACCCAACAAGTCTACTCGGTGTTCCGTCGCTGTTACGGACGATAACACAACGTGTTCTGACGTCGATCCACTCTCCGGAAGCGACAAGGAACCTGTATTCTTCATGCCAGTATTGGTCTCCTCCCGCCAAGGCCGCAGACTGACTCTCAAGGATCCGCGGGCGATCGTCGGGATGAATACGGTCTAGCCACCAGTCGACCCCCGATCCGTTTTGCAATTCTGGATAGCCCAGAACCTTCTTGTAGGCACCAGCCCATGTGGCGCGCTGGTTCTCGAACGACCAATCCCAGATCACGTCGTTGGTCGCGCGGGACGCGAGACGGTAACGTTCTTCACTCGCGCGAAGCGCCTCCTCACCCACCACCTGATCATGTATGTCCTCAAGGCTGCCGTACCATGCGACCAGCTTGCCCGATGCATCCTGACGGGGCTTTGCTCGTGCCCGGAACCAGCGATGCGACCCATCGGCCAGTCGGAGACG
>JAHBYU010000028.1 GCA_019635775.1 Rhizobiaceae bacterium
AATAGCTTGCGAATAAGAAGGCCGCCCGCCAGACTTGGCGAGCGACCTTTGATTTCGCCGTTATTCCCCGTAGCCGATGATGCCTTTGATCTCGAGGAAATCGTGGATCGCCCAGTCGGCATATTCGCGGCCGTTGCCCGACTGCTTGTAGCCGCCGAACGGGGCATAGAGGTCCCAGTCGGGATAGTTTATCGAGACCTGCCCGGCGCGAATGCGCGAAGCGATAGCGCGGGCGTGCTCGATATTCTCCGACTGAACGTAGCCGGCAAGGCCGTAAACCGTGTCGTTGGCGATTGCCACGGCATCGTCGTCATCCTCATAGGAAATGACCGACAGCACCGGTCCGAAGATTTCCTCCTTCTCGATGCGCATTCCGGGCTTCACATGGCCGAACACGGTCGGGCGGATGTAGTAGCCACGGTTCAGGTGCTCGGGGCGGCCCAGCCCACCGGTCACGAGCGTCGCACCCTCCTTGATCCCGGCCTCGATCAGTCCCTGGATCTTGTCGAACTGAAGCTGGCTGACTACCGGGCCGAGTTGCGTATCTTCCGAGCGCGGATCGCCGGTGTTGTGCGCTTCCGCCGCCTTCTTGGCGATCTCCAGCGCCTCGTCGTGACGCGCGGCTGGCACCAGCATACGTGTCGGCGCGTCGCAGGACTGGCCGCTGTTGCCGAAGCATGCGTTGACGCCCTTGCGCACGGCGCGCTCGAAGTTGGCGTCCTCAAGGATGATGTTGGCCGACTTGCCGCCGAGTTCCTGTGCGACGCGTTTGACGGTCTTGGCCGCAGTCTCCGCGACGATGATGCCGGCGCGGGTCGAGCCCGTGAACGAAACCATGTCGACGTCCGGGTGCCCGGCCATGATCTGCCCGACTTCGGGGCCTGTCCCGTTGATCATGTTGTAGACGCCCTTGGGCACGCCAGCGGCATGCATCACTTCTGAAAAGACGATGCCGGAGATCGGGGCGATCTCCGAAGGCTTGAGCACCACGGTGCAGCCAGCGGCGATCGCAGGCGCGACCTTGCAGACGATCTGGTTGAGCGGCCAGTTCCACGGTGTGATGAGCGCGCAGACGCCGATTGGTTCCTTGACCACCATGGTCGTGCCGCGGCGTTCGGTGAATTCGTAGTCCTCGAACGCCTTGATGGTGGCTTCGAGATGCCCCTGCCCTGCATAGGCCTGCGCCTCGCGCGCCCAGGTGATGGGCGAACCGTTCTCGTAGCTGACGGCATGCGCGATGTCCTCGTAGCGCTCGTTGTAGGCTTCAAGGATGCGCTTCAGAAGCGCCAGCCGCTCGGCCTTGCTGGTGAGCGAAAAGGACGCAAACGCGGCCTTGGCAGCGGCCACGGCGCGGTCGACATCGGCAGCGGAGCCGACAGAAATCTGGGTGTAGGCCTCTTCGGTCGACGGGTCGATCACATCGAGCACGGCCGGCTTGACCGGATCGACCCACTGGCCGTCGATGTAGAATTTCAGATGATTGCTCATGTATGTCCTGCCTGTTCGATCATTTCGGCACAGGGCTTATCACAGGATGAAGGCTCATGCGCAACACGCGGGGCCACGAGGATGTCGCCCCTGCGACAATATCCGCTCAAACCTCGATCAGGCTGGTCGGTAAATCTTCTCGGCCGTATTCCAGAAGATGTCCGCCTCGGCCTTAGCTCCATGTTTCGCCACGGCCTTGCGATGCGCCGCAATCAGCTCGGCATGTGTCGTCCAGAGCTTCTCGATCGGGAAGTTGGAACCGAACATCAGCCGGTCGCTGCCGAGTATGTCGATCGCGTTGTCGACCACCGTGCCGATGATCTCCGGATCGTTGCGATGGGCGAAGGTGCCAAGCCCGGAAAGCTTCGCGTAGAGGTTGGGAGCCTGCGCAAGGGTCTGCAGGCCGGCCTTCCATTCCTCCACGACGGGTTCGGCAAGGTCGGTGAGCATGCCCGTATGGGTCAGGATGAAGTCGGTTTGAGGGTTCTCGCCGACAAGCTGCAACCCGTCCTTCATCTGTGCAGGGAAGAGTTGCAGATCGAACGACAGGCCATAGTCCTTCAGCCGAGCGACGTTCTTCCGGACTGTCGGATCGATCACCTGGTCGGCCGACCTGGCAAAACGGAAGACAAGGTTCTCGTGCCAGTGAAGTTGCATTCGAACACCCCGCAGCAGCGGATATTTCACGAGCCTGTCTATCTGCGGGCGGACGTCGTCGAAGGTCATGTCCGCGTAACCCACGATCGCATGCGGCCAGCCACTTGCCTTGGCTGTTTCCGTGAGAAACGCGACCTCGTTCTCGAAATCTTCCTTGGCCCAATTGGTCTGCACATAGACCGCCTTCTCGACTCCGGAGCCTTTCTGGTCGGCAAGGAATTCCTCGATCGGATAGTCGCGCCGTATCGCCTCGTATGGCCCGAAGATGCGTGGGACCATCGGACCGACCAGCCACGGCTGGTCCTTCTGTCGCCAGATGTGAAAATGGGAATCGATTGCCTTTTGCATCAGGCTCTCCTTTTCCAGACTGCTTCGGCGGACGGGGCCGGGCGCGCCAGCGTCAGCATGAATTGGGTCAGGCGCGGCAAGGACGAGCCGTCCACCAGATCGTCGAGATGGGGTAGGATCGCATTTAGCGCGGCCGTCTTCGGCGCAAAGCGTGGATCGCCGGCGAGTGGCGTGGCGAGCGAAAGGCGAAAGGCACGCGCACTCAGGCGCCGGATCGCCGTTGTCATTTCGGCAGGGTCGCCCCGTTCCAGACCATCGGAAAGAATCACGATCGCCGCGCCACGCGCGAAGGCCGCGAAGCGCGGTATCGCAAGAAAGGCCAGCAATGTGGGGCCTATTCGCGTACCCCCATCCCAGTCCTCGACAAGCGCTGCTGCGCGTCCCAGCGCGGCATCCGGGTCGCGCAAGCGCAGCGCCCGAGTGACGCGGGTCAATCTAGTTCCCAACGTGAATACCTCGACCGGACCGACCGCATGGACGAGTGTATGCGCCAGTTTCAAATAGTCGCCCGTATGCTTTTTCATGGAGCCGGAAACATCGATCAGCACAAGAAGCCGGCGCGCGACGTTCGGGCGATGACGAAAGGGCGGTGCCGGCACGTCCCCATCGGCGCGCACGATGGCGCGCAGCGCGCGTCGAAGGTCGAGCGAACCGCGCGACCTCGTCCGCACCGCACGGAACGATCGTCGTTTCGGCAAGGCCCCAGGAATCGCCTTTTGGAAAGCGGAAAGCGTTTCGCGCTCGCTTCTAAAATGCCGGGCACCCAGGCGGTCAAGCGACGATGCGGCCTCGCCGCTCTCTTCCTGCCGCGTTTCCAGATGTTCAGCGTTCTGCTCGACACCGCTGTCGTCCTTGATCTCAGTGTCGTCATCGTCCTCCGCATTCACACTGACGGTCGCCTCACCGTAAAAGAAGCCCCGGAACAGCGCATCAAACTCGTCAAGCCGGTCATGTGGCGGGGCCAACGTGGCAAGAGCGGCCTGCCTGATGTCGTCCATCGAGCGTGGACCGAGCAATTCCACTCCCTGCATGAAGGCTATGGTCTGCTCCGCCGCAACGGGAAAGCCGAAGTGCCTCACATGCCGCGCGAAATCGGCAAAGGGCCTTGCCGCGCGAGGCATGACCTGCGCTTTACTCACGTCATCGCCTCTTCGAGGATGCGATCGAGTTCGGGCTGAAGAAACGCGGTGTCCTCCTCATCCTTGATGAGCACGCCCAGAGCGCGCCGGAAAGCTTCCGGCCACGGACTGCCGCCCTTTTCCAGAACAGTCGCGGCGTTTGCCCATTCGACCGCTTCGGCAATCCCCGGCGGCTTTGCGAGTGGTTTTGCGCGGATTTCAGCGACTGCCTTCGCGACGGCACGCGCAGTGGACTGCGTGACATCGCCAGCGCGCAGCATGATGATTGCCGCCTCCCGTTCGGCATCGGGATATGCGATCCAGTGATAGACGCAACGCCTGCGCAGTGCTTCGGCAAGTTCGCGCGTGCGATTGGAGGTCAGCACAACCAGCGGCTGGCTGGACGCGGCAATCGTACCCCTCTCCGGAATCGATATCTGGAAGTCCGACAGGAACTCCAGGAGAAGGGCCTCGAACTCGTGGTCGGATCGGTCAATTTCGTCCACCAGCAGCATCCGGTGGTCCGGCTCGAGCAGCACCTGAAGCAATGGGCGTGCGATCAGGAACCGATCGTCATATATGTCGACCTCGCGTTCGTCGGCCTGACGGATCGCCAGCAACTGCCGCTGGTAATTCCATTCATA
Organism: Rhizobiaceae bacterium; assembly: GCA_019635775.1. Lineage (GTDB taxonomy): Bacteria > Pseudomonadota > Alphaproteobacteria > Rhizobiales > Rhizobiaceae > Mesorhizobium_K. The sequence goes on from JAHBYU010000028.1 coordinate 4,256, forward strand.
GAGCGCATGCGCTGCATCGATGCCTTCGTAGCATTGCAGCCTGACAAGTTCGCGAGAGAGAATTTTTGCAATCGCTTTCGCCGCTTCGGTCTTTCCGACACCCGGCGCACCTTCAAGGAGGAGAGGCTTGCCGAGGCGGATGGCAAGAAACATCGCGGTCGCAAGTCCCTCATCGGCGAGGTAGTCCACGGCCTTCAGGCCTGAGCCCAGAGCTTCCGGAGAATGCACTTCCGCTGTCTGCGCAGACATCACGGGTCAGTGTGCTGTGGCGCGCTGCTCCTTCAGCGCGCGAAGTATTCGTTCCGGCGTGATCGGCATCATGTCGATGCGCACGCCAACAGCGTCGAAAATGGCGTTGGCCAGCGCCGGAATCTGAGGGTTTGCACACATCTCGCCGGGACCTTTCGCGCCGTAAGGACCGTCCTCTGCCGGACGTTCGAGTACAACGATCTCGGTTGGAGCGATATCACCAGGTCCTGGCATCAGATATTCGTTGAAGTCGGTTCCGGCATGGTCGCGAGCTGGATAGTAAGGTTCGGTGGTCTCGTAAAGCGCGTGTGAGATCCCCATCCAGGATCCGCCAACAAGCTGCTGCTCGACCATCTTCGGATTGAGCGCCCGACCGATCTCAAACACGTTCTTTATCGAAACGACCGTAACCTCTCCCGTTTCGTCGTCGACATCGACCTCCGCGACCGTGCAGGCATGCGCATAGCAGGTCGAAGGCTTCATCGCTCCCGTTTCGACTTCCGGATAGGAGCGCGGAACGAGGAACATTCCGCGTCCGGAGATCGAGCGCCCCAGTTTGAAATGCGCCATCAACGCGGTGTCGAAGATGGAGATCGACTTCTGCGGCGCGCCCTTGACGTGGATGTTGCCTTCGCCATCGGTTTCCAGGTCGCCCGCATCGACTTCAAGCGCCTCCGCGGCTACCTCAAGCATGACCTGCCGCGCCTCCTTCGCAGCCTGGATTACCGCGTTGCCAATGCGGTGAGTGCCGCGTGAGGCAAAGGTTCCCATGCAATGTGGCCCGGTGTCGGTATCAGCAGTGTCAATGATGACCTGCTCGGTTTTCACCCCGATCGTCTCGGCACAGATTTGCGCCATAACCTGCTTGAGGCCCTGCCCCAGATCGACCGACGACAACGTAACCATGAAGTTGCCTGTCGGCGTCGAATGCACAAGCGCCTGGCTTGGATCCCCACCGAGGTTCATACCTGTCGGATAGTTGACCGCCGCAACGCCGCGGCCTCGCCGGATCGCCATCGCTCAACCTCCCTTATACGAAGACATCTGCATGTACTTCTCAGCGACAGGCCAGCTGGCGACGCGAGAGGCTTCCTGCATGCATTCGATAAGCGCGGCGCCCGTCGTCGGCTGGCGATGCGCCTTCATGTCGCCGTCGCGATAGGCGTTGATGAAGCGGAACTCCAGCGGGTCCATGCCGATCAGGCGCGCCAGCTTGTCCATCTGCACTTCCAGAGCGAAGTCGGCGATGGTGACGCCGAAGCCGCGCATGGCCGAGGATGGCGTGCGGTTGGTGTAAACGCACCATGTGTCGACCCAGACATTCGGGATCGTGTATGGTCCTGGATAGTGCGCAGCACCCTTCTGGGCGCCATAGGGCGAATGGCGCGAATAGGCGCCTGCGTCTGTATAACCCCACACCTGCCGCGCGACGATGTGGCCGTCGTTCATAACCCCGTCCTTCAGTACGATCTTCTCGGCGGCCCGCGGCGAGGACACCTGCATCTCCTCATAGCGACTGTAGATGAAGCTGACGGGCCGTCCTGTCAGCTTTGCCGCAAGAATGGCGATCGGCTCCACCGTCACGTCGACCTTGCCGCCGAAACCGCCGCCTACCGTACCGCCGACCATGTGCAGCTTGTGGCCCGGCATCTGCAGGATGATGGAGGTGTTGTCGAGCGTGAAGAACATCGCCTGGGTGTTGGTGTAGCAGGTGAAGCGGTCGTTGCCGTCCGGCGTCACGATGCAGCCGGTCGTCTCCATCGGGGCCTGCTCGATAGGCGATGAATAGTAGGTCTGTTCGAGGATGTGGTCTGCCTCGGCAAAGCCCTTCTCGACATCGCCATAGCGCACCTTCCGCGATGGGCCGCTGTCATACATGTAGTGGTTCTGGCCGTGATGCTCGTTGACGATCGGCGCGTCCGGCGCCAGGGCCGCGTCTATATCGAGAACCGACGGCAAAACCTCATAGTCAATCCTCACCTTTGCGGCTGCCTCATTTGCGGCCCATTCGCTGTCGGCCAGCACGGCGACCACCGCCTCGCCCTTCCAGCGGACCTTGTCCTCGGCCAGCACATGCTCGTCCTCGGGACCGACCTGAATAAGGATCAGGATGGTGTAGAGGTTGTGAGGGATGTCCTTGTGGGTAAGGATACGATGCACGCCCGGATGCCTCTCGGCCTCGGAGAGGTCGACGCTCCTGATGCGGGCGTGGTGATGCGGGCTGCGCACCATCCTGAGGCAGAGCATCCCGGGAAATGTACGGTCGGCGAAATAGCTCGTCTTGCCCGTGACATGGCCTGGTACGTCGGAGCGTTGCAGGCCCTGTCCGAGTTCCTTCAGTTCCTCGGTACGCTGGTCGGCGAAATAGTCCTTGGCAAGTTTCATCTGGACCTCACGCCGCGTTCTGCGAGTTCGAGCGGGCCGCCGTCAGAACGGCGCGGATGATCGGTTCGTAGCCGGTACAGCGGCAAACGTTTCCGGACAGCGCCTCAATCACATCCTCCCGCGTCGGATCGGGGTTGGCGTCGAGCAGCACCTTTGCCGCCATGATCATGCCTGGCGTGCAGAAACCGCACTGCGCCGCAAACTCGTCCATGAAGGCGCGCTGGAGGGGATGAAGCACGCCATCCGAGGCTAGCCCCGCAGTCGTCTGGATGTCAGCGCCGTCGCAAGTTTCGGCAAGCGTGAGGCACGACAGCCGTAACTCGCCGTCAACCACGACCGAACACGAACCGCAGGTGCCCTGCAGACAGCCTCCCTTGGGCGAGGTGTCGCCCATCTTGTCGCGCAACACCTTCAGCAGCGTCGAACCGCTGTCTACGAACTCGGCTTTCTCTTCGCCGTTCAGCGAAAACTGGACCGGAACCTTCGCCATCTTTCCTCCCTGTGGCGTGTATCCGCGCTTCTTCCGCGCCTGCTACTCCAGCAACAGGCGGCGGAAATGCACCGGAAGCACCTCCCCTCGGTACCATGAACTTGCCACGGCGTCGGTTAGCGGGCGCGTGCCCTCGCCGATCGCGGCTACCGCAGGCGCAACGCCCTCCTCCGTCAGCGTCGCTCCGACGAGCGCTTTCTCAGCGGCTCTGGCGCGGATCGGACGATCCGCCATGCAACCGAGCGCAATTCTTGCGTCCTTGACCTTTCCGGCTTCGACATCGACCAGAGCCGCGATGCTAAGCACCGAAACGCCTTTCGGCTTGATGCGGGAAACCTTTGCGAAGCGGAATTTCTCGGTAGTGGGAACGGCAAAGCTGACGGCGGATACGACCTTGCCATCGCGTGCGGCCAGGAATTCATCAATACCCAGTTCCCCTTCGGTCGTGTGGACCGTCGCGCCAAGGGCCAAAAGCGCGACTGCGAAATCGCCGTATGGCGTCGCGGCGAAGAGGTTCCCGCCAACCGTCGCCATGTTCCGGATCGCGGGGCCGCCAACCGCCCGCGCGGCCTTTGCGATGGCCTTGAGACCCGAATGGCTTGCAATCGCCGCCATGGTGACAGACGCACCGATCATAGCGCGGCCACCTTCCACGGTTATCGCAGAGAGTTCCGGGTCGTTCGACCTCACAAAGGTCGAGAAGGATACGTCGCCCTCATTGGTAGCGCGCACGACAAGCGTACCACCGCCAAGATAACGTGCATCCGATTGCTTCAGCGCGGAGCCGGCCTCGGCGATTGTCGCGTAGGTCTTAAGGGCAAGCGGCATGACGCCCTCCACCTCATTTTCCGGAGAATAAGCTCTTCAACGCATCGAAACCGCCCTGGAAGACGTTGTCACCCATCCCCTTCGCGAGTTCATCTGCCTTTTCGGGAGGCGCATCGAATTCCGACGTCCAGACCGCATAGGTTCTGTCACCATCCGTGATGCGCTCCAGTTTCAGAGTGGCCGTGTGGTTCGTGATGGGCGCCGGATGTTCGATGATCGAATAGGTCGTCAGATATTCTCCATCGGAAAAGGCAAGCAGCTGTTCGCGTATAATCGCACCGGATGCGACCTTGAACTTGCGCACCGCGCCGATATCCGTCGCCTTTTTCCCGTCCTCGATTTCGCTTTCCACCATTCGGGGATGCCAGCTCGGCAACCCGTTGAAGTCGCGAATCCGCTCCCAGACCTTTTCGATCGGCGCCTCGATGACGCTCGAAATCCTCACCTTCGCCACGCAGTCCTCCCTCGATGCTGCAAAGGAGGATAACTCCGGTGCGAACTGCGTGCTTATCAATCAGTCGGGAACACTTATCGATGCGTCTGAAATGCGTCGGTCAGGCGGCGCTCCGGACAGCCTCGCGATAGAGCGTTGGCGGCACTCCGACGTGATCGCGAAAGAATCTCGTGAAATTGCCCTGCGTAGTAAAGCCGAGGTTCCAAGCAACCGATGTCAACGGCTCGCGCGACCATTGCAACTGTTTGAGGGCCTCCTGCATGCGCAGTGTGTTCCAGTAGACGTTAGGCGTCAGGCTTGTCTGTTCCTTGAAGAGCGCGAAGAAGTGCGGCCGCGACAGACCTACAGCCTTCGCCACCTCGTCGAAGCAGATGCGCTCGCAGACATTCGCCTTCATCAGATCAATGGCCTTGCGAACGCGGAAATCAACCTCTTCGCCGGCCAACGCGCGGCCACTGCGTGGCCTGACCGAGTCGGCGGCGTCTGCAAGGCTATCTATAAGGCGTTCGATCTCGTAAGCCGCCAGATCGTCCGCATTGCCAGCGTCAAGGTCCTCGTAGAGCGCGACTGCCGCTCGATGGAGCCATGCATCAACAGGGATGGTCGCGCAAGCGAACACCGGTTCGCCGTTACTGACGCCACGGCGGCGGCTGAACCAACCCGGATCGATGTAGAATGCCAGGAACCTGCCAACCCGACCATCGGCGGAAAGCGCGTGGCTGTGCGGCTGGAAAGAGTTAATGCCGGCGGCAACCTGAGGGCCAAGCTGGATCTTCTCGTGCCCGATCGTCATCTCGCCGGCTGCTCCGTCGAGCCATAGGATGATGTGGGCTTCGGCATGGGCATGGGTAACGAAATCACTCGACACGTTGAGCACCGAAACATGCCCGAACGTCCCTCGAAAGAGCCGGATCGAGGTGGCCATCTTGCTTCCTCCCGAGGCTTCGTGACTTGTCTTCTTCGTGGCCTCGCTGGAGAAATAGTGGAGTGCTGCGGATTGATCGTCAATACGCGCCCTGGAGTCCCGGCATTGCTTCCGATGGTGCGGCGCAACAGCAATAGACCTGGCGGGATGGATTCGGGTGCCTGGGCCCACAAAAAAGGCGGCTCGACGGCCGCCTTTTTGTCAGTGTGCCGGCGCCGGTTCGGGCGCGGGCGTTGCAGCGTGCGGAGCAAGCTCCTTGCGCGAGATAAACGTGTAGAACATCGGAACCACAAAAAGGGTGAAGATGGTGCCTATCAGGATGCCGGAAAAGATCACAAGGCCCATCGAATAGCGCGCGGCGGCGCCAGCTCCGGCAGCGATGATAAGAGGCACCACGCCGAGCGCCATTGCTGCGGTCGTCATCAGGATAGGACGAAGGCGTACCCTGGCCGACGCGACGATCGCGTCGAAGCGTGAGAGCCCCTGTTCCTCCCGAAGCTGATTGGCAAACTCGACCATCAGGATGCCGTGCTTCGTGATCAGGCCGATCAAGGTGATCAGGCCGACCTGCGTATAGATGTTCAGCGTACCCAATCCGAGGTTGAGCGGCAGGATCGCGCCGAAAATCGACAGCGGCACCGACATCATGATGATCAATGGATCGCGGAAGCTTTCGAACTGTGCGGCCAGCACGAGATAGATCACGACCACCGCCGCCAGGAATGCGATGAGGATGGAGTTGCCCTGCTCTTTCTCGAGGCGCGACTGGCCTGAATAGTCGATGAAGAACCCGGACGGCAGCAGCGGGCGGGCGATATCCTCAATGATCTGCAAGCCATCGCCGGTGGTCACGCCCGGCAAGGGAAGTGCCGTTATCGTCGCCGAATTCAACTGGTTGAACTGCTCGATCGCCGATGGCGACGCATTGGTCGACACCGAAACTACGGCCGAAAGCGGCACCATCTCGCCAGTCACCGAACGGACGTAATAGTTCCCGAGACTTTCCGGATTGTTCCTGATCCGCTCAGGCACCTGCATGATGATGTCATAGCTGTTGGAATCGCGATCGAACTGGGCGACGGCTCCACCGCCGACCAGAAGGTTTAGCGTCGCTCCGATGTCGCTGATCGGCAGGTTGAGTGCAGCGGCGCGGTCGCGGTCTATCGTGACCGTGACCTGCGGTGCATCGAATGCCAGCGAATTCTGGACGATGATGAAGCGGCCGGATGCCTGTGCCTTCTGCTTGATCTCCTCCGAGACCTCGTAAACCTGGCTCGGATCGCTCGTGGACTGGATCACCATCGAGATCGGCAACCCACCGCCAGCGCCCGGGAGAGAAGGCGGCGCGAATACAAGCGGCTGGACGCCGGCGACCTTTGAAAGCCTGCCCTGAATTTCCTGCTGAAGTTCCTTCTGGGACCGGTCGCGATCCGCCCAGTCCTTGAAGGACCAAAGGGCGATCGCACTGTTGGTCTGGTTTGAGAAACCGACGACTGTGAAGTAGGCCTTGAGCTCCTCCATGTCCTTCGTCAGTTCCATCATCTGGTCGGTGTAGAGACCGGTGTATTTCGTGGTTGCGTAGCGAGGCGCCGTGACCAGCGAGAAGAGTGCGCCGGAATCCTCGTCTGGTGCGAGTTCGCCCGACGTCTTCAGGAACATGAACCCGGTCACAGAAACGAGCGCGACCACCACCATCAAGGTGACGGGCCGGTATTTGAGCGAACCTGAAACCAGTTTTTCGTATCGGTTTGCAATGCGCTCGAACGCGTTGTCGACGAAGCGCTGAAACCGTCCATGTTCGCCCCCCTTGAGGATGCGGGAAGCCATGGCGGGAGTGATCGTGACCGCCACAATGCCGGAGATGACGACCGCGCCGGCAAGGGTGAGGGCAAACTCCCGGAACAGGGCGCCGGTCAGACCGGCTGTGAAGGCAAGCGGCGCGAAAACCGCGGCGAGCGTGATGGTCATGGCAACGACGGGGCCGAATATCTCACGCATACCCTTGAACGCCGCCTGCATCGGCGACATCCCCTCCTCGATATGGCGCTGAATATTCTCGACGACCACAATGGCGTCGTCGACGACGAGCCCGATCGCCAACACCATGGCCAGAAGGGTAAGCAGATTGATGGAATAGCCCACCGCGAAAAGGATGAAGCAGACGCCGATCAGGGAAATCGGTATCGTCACGATTGGCATCAGGACCGAGCGGAAGGAGCCCAGAAACAGCAGAATGATGACGACAACGATTGCGACCGCTTCGGCGATTGTCTTGAACACCTCCTCGATTGAGGCACTGATCGTCTCCGTGGAATCGTAGACCAGCGTGATCGTCATGCCTTCCGGCAGCGATGCCTGGATTGCCGGCAATTCGGCGATCACCGCGTCAGCCGTATCAAGCGGATTTGCGGAAGGGGTCGGAAATATTCCGATAAAGGTACCGGGTTCGCCATTGAACTTGACGACGGTATCGGTGCTTTCCGCGGCCAGCTCCACATCTGCTATCTCGCGCAGGCGGACAACATTGCCATCTTCAGATTTCAGCGGAAGCGCGCCAAAGCTCTCCGGCGTCTGCAGCGTCGACTGCATTGTCACCGAATAGGTCACATATTCGTTCTTGGTCTTGCCCGGAGCAGACAGGAAATTCGAGGCGCGCAGGGACGCAAGAACTTCGGCGGCGGTCATGCCTCGGGCAGCAAGCCGTATAGGATCAATCCAGATCCGCATCGAGTATTTCTGCGCACCGAGCACCTGCACCTCGGCAACGCCTTCGACCGTCGACAGTCGCGGACGGATGACCCGCTCGATATATTCGGTCAGCTGTTCGGACGTCATGTTCGGGTTCTGCATCGCGAGATACATGATCGCAAACTGCTGACCCGTCCCCTTGACGATCGTCGGGTCTTCCGCGTCGGTTGGCAGCTGGCTTCGAACCTGCTGCACCTTCGACATGACTTCCGTGAGGGCGGCATCGGGGTCTGAACCCAGTTCCATCTGGACAGTGACGATACTGACCGAAGGCCGGCTTTGCGAAGTCACGTAGTCGATGTTTTCGGTGGTCGAGACTGCAGCCGCGATGGGCGACGTGACAAAGCCCTGAATGAGATCGGCACTCGCTCCAGGGTAGGCCGTCGTGATGGTGACAACCGTCTCCTCGACTTCCGGGTACTGCCGCACAACGAGATTGAACAACCCCTGGAAGCCCAGAAGCAGGATCAGGAAGGCGAATACCGTGGAGAGAACCGGTCGTCGAATGAAAATCTCTGACGGGTTCATGGCAACATCGCAGCTTCTGTCGGCTTTACCGGATTGACAGCATTGTCGATCACCACGACGGCGCCGTTCGAAAGGCGATTTTGTCCAGCAGTGACCACGAGGTCGCCGGCTTCCACGCCATCGGTTACCTCGATACGCCCCTGGCTTCTCCGGCCGGGCTTCACGAATATCTGCCTTGCCGTGAGAACGGGAGCCTGGTTTTCGTCGCCACCAGCTTCCGCAGGTTTCCGGTCCGCAGGCTTCACCACATAGATGTAGTCGCCGTAGAGGCTGCTGACCAAAGCAGTCTGCGGCAATGCGATCACGTCCTGCTCTACCGGCAGTTCAACCCGGGCACGGACATACTGTCCCGGGCTAAGCATGTCGTCAGGATTGGCAATCTGCGCACGCACCGCGACCAGTCTGGTGGCGGGGTCAACCTTTGGGTCGATGCCTGTTATCACACCCGTAAATGGCATTTCGTCACCGACCCCGAAACGCACCGATTGGCCGATACTCAGCAGTGAGAGCTGCTGCTCAGGAATAGAGAAGTCCACGCGCATCGTGTCGAGATCCTGCAACGTCGCCACGGTCTGCGACGCGGAGAGATACTGGCCAACCTCAATTCGCGGTATACCGATCGTGCCGCTAAACGGAGCGGTGAGCTGGCGCTGGTCGAGGACTGCCTGAAGCTTTGCCACCTGCGATGAGGATGCCGACGCTGCGGCGCGTGACTCGTCGACGGTTACGTCCGAGCCGACGCCGCGCTTCTGCAATTCGAGCGCACGATCCAGGCGCTGCTGATCGAGAGCAGCCTGTGTCCTGGCTGCCTCCAGATCGGCGCGCTGCACCGCGTCATCAAGCTGGACAAGCACATCGCCCTTGTTCACGTGCTGGTTGGATTTGAAGTTGATAGCTTTTACGATGCCTGCGGCTTCCACCGTAAGATCAACACCTTGCGCTGCCGCAACTGTCCCAATCGCCTCGATCCCAGGCGTCCACTCGACAGGCTCAACCTCGATGGTGGACACGGTTGTTGGCACAACCGGCATATTGGCGAAGTACTGCTGTATGGCCTGATCCCGGAATATGTTGAATCCAACAATGCCGCCACAGACGATAGCGACGAGAACCAAGGCTATGAGAAATCGGAGGATCATGGTTCCGGACCGAGAGCAACTGTGCGTGATAATGGGCGGTTAGCGCCACCACCATCAGAGACGGGGCAGATCGCGCATCTAATTACTGTACCGTCTGGACGGTAATGTCAATGCGCGCTATGTTGAACTTCGGAGGAAATCGAGGATGTCGCCGACATGACTGGACCGGGCAGGCCGAGTTCACGCGACCGCATCATGGCCGCCGCCGTCGAACTTGCAAATGAAGTTGGGCCAGGGCACGTTTCCCTTGACGCCGTAGCGCAGCGCGCCGGCATTTCCAAGGGCGGCCTTCTCTACAATTTTCCATCCAAGGCGAAGCTTCTGGAAGCGATCGTTGCCTATCATCTCGACAAGTTCGAGGAGCATCTTCTCGACAAGACAAAAGACAAGGGCGACAAGGCCAACAGCGTCATTTCAGCCTGCGTCGACATCTACGAAGTGGACTGCAAGAAGGACATGCCACCGGCGAGCGGCATCCTTGCGGCCCTGGTCGAAAACCCCAACCTGCTACTCCCCGCCAGGGGTTTCAGTCGCCGTCTTATTGATCGGATAAGATCAAACTCCTCCAACGAGGCTTCCGCGCTCGTTGTTTACATGGCTCTTGAGGGGCTGCGTTGCCTTCCGCTCCTCGACATGGATGTCCTCTCAGGCGAAGAGCGCAGGCTACTGATCGAGGAACTCCGCAGGATGGCCGACGTCACCTGAGACCGGGTTTCGAGATTGGTTCTCGCGCAGCCGCCTTTTTGCGGGCTAACACCCTGCGCTGCATGACATTTCGCGCCGGGCTTTTCCTGAAATATACTTTCATGCTCTTGATGTATATTCCATCATGTCTATCAAGAGCCAAATGATCCCCGTTGTAGCGAGCACATAGTGGCTAACCGTCCTACCATCGAACAGCTGGCGCATGCGGCGGGGGTAAGCGTAGCCACGGTGGACCGTGTATTGAACGCAAGGGCCCATGTTCGTCCCAAGACGGCAAAGCGCGTCCACGAAGCTGCCGTCGAAATCGGCTATCATGCTTCCGGACTGATAGGTCGGAGGCTTATCGAGGAACTTCCTGAATATCGCTTGGGTTTCCTGCTGCTCGACACGGGGCATGACTTCTACGTAAACCTGACGAACTGTCTTACCGAGGCGGTCTCAGACGTAACCGACTTCCGTGGTGTCTTTTCCCTGGAACAGGCAAGTCCGCGCAACCCCGATCAGATAGCCGAAAAACTGGACGTACTTGCCGAGCGCTGCATGGCCGTTGCGATTGTCGCAACGGAACACCCCGCCGTCAGTGCCGCAGCGGCACGGTGCGCCGAACGCGGCGTGCCCGTATTCGCTTTGCTTTCCGACGTCGCGGTTGGCACTCGTCAGGCTTATATCGGCGTGCACAACGGCAAGGTGGGTCGTACCGCCGCCTGGATGATCGCAAACAGCACGCGCAGGATTGGAAAGGTCGCCCTCTTTGTAGGCAGCCATCGGTTTCACGGGCATGAGGCTCGAGAAATGGGTTTTCGCGCATTTTTCCGCGAAGAGGCCCCGGAGTTCGCGATTCTCGATACGCTCGTCAATTTTGAAGATTCGCGCTTTACGCAGGATGCGTTGTTGGGGCTCATAGATGAATATGACGACCTTGTCGGTTGCTACGTAGCAGGCGGGGGAATGGAGGGAGCAATCGCCGCGTTGCGGACAGTTCCGCCAGAGCGCCGGCCTGTAATTGTTTGTAACGAATTGACCCCTCTTTCCCGGCAGGCGCTCACCGAAAAGCTGGCAATTATGGTGATCGATACCCCGATACAGGCTATCAGCCGCGAGGTCGTGCGCATGATGGCCGAGAGTCTTTCGAGGAAAGGCACTACCCGAATTGCCGACAGGTATTTGCCGTTTGGCATCTACCTCCCTGAGAGCATTTGAGTCTTCGCTTTTACCGGCGTTTCCCTCGCTCAGTGGCGGCCGGAAAGCATTCTTCGAGCGCTTTCCTCGTCGGTTATCAGAACGGTGGGTTCAAGAAGCTTCATAGCACCAAGAAGAGCTTCCGTCTTTTCCGCTCCGCCTGAGGTGAGGATGCGCAGTGGTGCGTTGCGGAGTCGATCGATTTCCACCGACATCACAAGATTGTTGACCGGGTGGTCGACGAGGTCACCGTTTCTGTCGAAGAAGTGAAACAACACATCCCCGACAGCGCCCCGAGCCGCCAGCGCTTCGCGGTCGGCGTCCTTCAGGAAGCCGCCGCGATAGAACGTCGTTGCCGAGGCGATGCCGCCGATGCTGAGCAGAACCGCATCCAGTTCCTCCGTAAGCCGGAAGATTTCCTGCAGGCCGCAGCGTTCTACAAGCGCGGTTCTGGTCTCGACACTGTCGACGACGGCGGGTGCCGGGATAAGATAGCCCTCTCCCTGGAAGATCTGGGCGAAACGCCAGGCGAATTCGGCGGGATTGTTCTGCCGCACGACCCCGACGCCGCCGAGCAGCGAAATGACCTTAAAATCCGCCAGCGTTTTCGGGTTGATGAAGGACAGCGTACTGAGCAACGTGCGCCCCCATCCGACGCCCACCTTCATGCCCGGACGCATCGCCTCGGACAGATATGCGCCGGTGCGGGCGCTGATCCCGGGAATAGGGTCCGCCTGCGGGTTCGACAGGGGCGCAACGACGGCCTGCTGCAGGCCGAAAGCAGTTTCCAGTCCTCGTTCCAGTGCGACAATGTCCGACAGTTCGCTTTCGATGGCGATCTTTACCTCGTTTCGCGCACGCGCCTCCGCCAGCATGCGCACAACGGTGATACGACCGACACCCAGAACATCGGCAATCTCGTTCTGGGTCATCTGCTCGATGAAGTACATCCACGCGGCACGAATCCTCAGCCGGTCCGTGCGCCTGTCGGCGGTCGGTATGGTCGAATCGTCACCGTTTTCCGAGGCCTTGCCGCGCCCGCTTGAACGAGTGACGCCTTTTACCATTGCATCCCCCCAAACAACCGGTGGCTGTTCATGCATTCAGCCTCCCGAAACCGCCATGTCGTTTTAAACTGCATGGGAGAATGCAACCGCAATTGGATATTCGTCGCAGGCTGGTTTGCCCCGGACCCGTTGGAAGATGTAGCGAAGCCTTGTATGGTGGTCAAAGGGAGTGGACGAGGAAGAGGATGGCACGAGAATTTTCCGAAGACGTGAGAATCCGTGTGAAGGACGGGCTTCGAGAACTGCGCTCGATCGTTCGCCAGCATCGTCACGACCACACGTCGCCCGTCCGCAGCTCTGGCGACGTGGGTCGGGAGCAGCCTTTTCCGGTTCGGGAGATCGAAGGGTTGCTGGGCCACGCCATCAGTGCGTTCGACGATGCGATGACGGTTGCCGAGCGCCTTGCTCCGCTCCGGGGTCCCGCGAGCCTCGGGGCGCCCGGTCCCAAGCCGCTGCAAAGCTATTTTCGCGGCCGCGACGAGGCGCGACTGGATGGAGCGCGCGCCTTCCGCCGTGATCTCTATCGATTGGCCAAGCTTGCGCTCGAGCAAAAGCAGTTTTCCGATTTCCGGGTCCGCGAGATCGACTTTGCCATGGTCCACGAAGCGCTGGAAAAACGCGAAGTCGAGCGAATAGCCCTGCTCCGTTCCAAAACGACCGCTGAAGAACGGGAAATTCTGGTGGCGGGACTCACTGCCTCGCTTTTCCTTCAGCTTGAACGCCAAAGGCCGATCCGCCTCGCTGCGCACGATTCCGGACAGGAAGCAGGAGCGGCCGTAAACGTTCTTGCGGCCATTGCGATTGCCTGCGGACTGGCGACGCTGAACCTGGAAGGCGCGCCTGCCTCCGGACTCATGGAGATCGCCATTCTTGCCGTAGACGCGCGGGCCGACAGAATTCATGCCGCGATGGCAACCGACGACGCGCAAGCGGCGCTGACGGGACTGTTCGTGACCCTGCTCGCGCATCTCAACTGAGTTCTGCCGAAAGTTCCGAAACGGTTTTCTTCGCCCGCTGTATGGAAGACGGACTCATACTGAGCTCCGTCACACCCATGTCGACGAACCGTGGAATCAGGTCCGGCCTTCCGGCCGCCTCGCCGCACATCCCAACCATAATTCCGGCCTCTGTTCCTGCTCTTGCCGTCATTTTGATCGCGGCCATGACGGCAGGATTGGCTACATCGTTCAGATGAGCCACTTCAGGCTGAAGACGGTCGGCGGCCATGATGTACTGCGTCAGGTCATTGGTGCCGATCGAGAAGAAGGCAACGTGCCTGGCCAGTTCACTGGCAATGAGAACGGCGGCGGGAGTCTCGATCATCACGCCAAGGTCAAAACGGGCAAAGGGCGTGCCAGAAGCCGCTAGTTCGGTGCTGCATTCCTCGATCAAAACCTTGGTACGCTCGACTTCGGCTATCTCCGACACCATCGGCAACATCACCTTTACGTTGCCGTGCACGGCCGCGCGCAGCAGCGCCTTCAACTGCGTCTTGAATATTTCGGGGCGGTCCAGGCACATGCGGATACCCCGCCAGCCAAGGAACGGGTTTTCCTCCTGCGGGAACTCGATGCCGGCAACAGGCTTGTCGCCGCCAACATCCAGCGTGCGGATAATGACCGGCCAGGGTGCGAACGCCTTTGCCAGCGTCGAGTAGGTTTCGGCCTGCAAGTCCTCGGACGGCAGATGCGTATGCCGCATGAACAGCAGTTCGGTGCGGAAGAGACCGACGCCCATCGCGCCAGCTTCCCTCGCCGGATCGATCTCCTCAAGGGAGCCCAGATTGGCGGCGATCTCGATAATCGTCCCATCCGGGCGTTTGGGAATCATGTCCCTGAACGCGGCAAGAGCGGTGCGTTCCGTGGCGGCCTCTTCAGCGAGGCTGATGATTTCCTTTCTCGTGGCTTCGTCCGGATCGCCAACAACCCAGCCTTTGCTTCCATCGAGCGCGACTTCAGTGGCTTGGGCCAGTTCGCGCACGCGCTCGCCAAGCCCAAGGACCGCAGGGATACCGTGCGAGCGAGCTATGATCGCAATATGCGACGTAGCGCCTCCCTTGCCGCAAACGACGCCCCCGATGCGTTTAAGCGGCGCGCGGGCAAGATCCCAGGCGCCGATGTCGTCGGCTATCAGCACCGCGCCTTCGGGCACACCTGACAAATCGGCCTCCTCCTCGCCCAGCAGGGCAAGTGCGATCTGGCGACCAACCGCGTTGATGTCGTCGGTTCGGGCGGCAAGATAACTGTCCTCGACGGCCCTGAACTCGGCTGCTGTCTCGTCAGTCGCCCCGATGACGGCGGAGACGGCATCCATACCCTGCCTTATCCAGCGTTCGGCTCGCCCGATGAGATCCTCGTCAGCGGCAATGTCCATCAACGCGGCGACAATGGCACGATCCGTTTCGGCAAGCGTGGCATCTGCCAACGCCTTCGCCATTCGGTCACGCACCTTGGCAACTGCGTCATGCAATCTTTCAATCTCGGCAGGGATGCCTTCTGCCGGCAGCGTGTGCGGCTGCGGCCTTATTTCACGCGGGAAATGCGCAAATGCCCTTCCGATAGCAACACCTTCGCTCGCAGCAATACCGCGCAAGCGCCCGGAAAGTTCCTCAACGCCTGAATCCTTTAAGGCGTTGGCATTTGTGGAGGAATGAGTCTTGGCCGGTTCAGGCATCTCGTACGCCTCTGGCGCGCTTTCGTCGTCCAGACCGGCACGCGGATTCTCAAGATAGCCGATCAGGGCCTCGATCGCTTCGGCCGCATCGGCGCCATTGGCGCGCACGGTGACTTCCTGATTTTCCTTGACGGCAAGGAGCATGAGCTTGACCGAACTCTTGGCGCTGGCAGCCTTGCCGTCCCTGACGATCTCGATCTCGGACACAAAGCCCTTCGCAAGCTTCACGAACCGGGTCGCCGGGCGCGCGTGAAGTCCTTCATGCACTCTGACGATCGTCGAGCGTTCCATGACAACTATCCTACAGTGTTTGTTACTTCGGTGGAGCCTATGCGGCGGCGACCACAATCAGCGCGCCGGTCTTCAACTCGGCAATCAGCGCTTCCGAGTCGACCGGTGCGGCGCATATCTCTCCCGGGCGCTCGGCCTCAGCCGCGCCGTTAAAATTGATGACCACATGGCCGATCTCTTTCACCTTCGACCAGGCACTGGGACCGACAGCAGTGATCTGTGCGGCTACTGCGCCAATCGCGATGGACGCGCCTTTGGTCGGCGCGTCGTCGCTAGGCCCAGTCTCGGCCTTGTGCAGTACCGAGACCTCGGCCAGTTCCGGCGGCGAGCCATCCGCAAACAGGATGACCACGCCGCCCTCTGCAAGATCCGCCACTTCCGGGCCAACATCAGTGACCCTTGTCTTCAGTAATACAGACATATGGCGGACTCCTTTCTTGCTTTTACAGAACCACCAGGCTGAACAGCCAGGCGATCAACACCGACACGGGTCCCATGATCTGACGGCTGATGAGCACCGCCGGGACACCGATTTCGATTGTCTTTGGTTTGGCTTCGCCGAGCGCGAGGCCGACAGGCACGAAGTCGCAACCGACCTGTGTGTTGTAGGCGAACAGCGCTGGCAAGGCCATTGCCGGGGATATGGTACCGTTGGCGATCTGCGGGCCAATGATGGCGACCCCAATGACCTGAGCGATAACGGCACCTGGGCCAAGGATAGGCGACAGGAACGGCAGACCGCAGATGGCCGATATGATCAGCAACCCGATGATGTTGTTGGCGAGCGGTCCCATCGGCTGGGCGAGGATATCGCCGATACCGGTGTAGAGGATCAGGCCGATAAGCATGGTCACGAACGCCATGAACGGCAGGACGTTGCGCACCACCTGATCGATCGTGCGACGGCCGGCATTGAAGAAAATGCCCACCACACGGCCCATCACGCGACCGATCGAACTGATCAGACCAACCAGGCCACCCTCAACCTCCGGCGCGGCGTTGGCGGCTTTCACGGCCGGTGAATCGGTTGGTCCCGTACTCAGTTCCACTGACTCTCCAGCAGCGGTGACGGTTTCCGTGCCATCCGCCATCGTGACGTTCTCCGGCTTCACCCCGGATACGTAGATATCCTCGGTGATGAACTGAGCCAGAGGACCCGCCTGGCCTACGGGCGTAATGTTGACGGTCGGAATGCGCTTGCGCGGATAGACACCGCAACGCGCCGTGCCTCCACAATCCACCACGACCACAGCCATCTCGCTTTCGATCGGAGGAGCCTTGAAGCCGTCCACGGCTTCGGCACCCGTCAGTTCAGCAATCCGTGCCGCGATCGGATGGATTCCACCGCCTGTGACCGACACGACCTTGTTGCGCTGGTCCGTCGGTTCGATGACCAAGGGGCCGCCCCAACCGGACGAGCCACGTGAAATCTTTACGGCCTTGTACTTCTTTGCCATGACTTTTCTCCCAGGCCCCGAACTAGAGTTCTACGCCCTGGCGGCGCGCCATGATGGCAGTGATCCGCTCGGTCAGCATGCCCTTGAGCAGGATGACGATAAGACCGACGATCGCGTACCAGATGGCAACCCGGATATGGTAGCCAACTTCCACGACGCCTCGGCTTTCAAGTTCGAGCAAAGCGACCAGAACGCCGCCCCAGACGAAGTATTCGCCGGGATTGACGTGAGGGAACAATCCGAGTGGCGGGTGCACGTAGGAAACCGCCGCGTCGTAGAATGCAGGCTTGTGCTTTTCTTCGAGGAACGAGCCGAAGGTGTAAGCCATCGGGTTCGTCAGGAAGAATACCGAGATGACCGGAAGCACGGTGTAACGCGTCAGGGCGATCTTGCCCGCACCGCGTGCAATGCCGTGGACACGTTCTTCACCGACGAGTTCGGTGACGGCGTAGAACGCGGTCATCAGGACGACCAGCGTCGGGATGATGCCGGTGACGAAGCCGGCGAAGACCTTGCCGCCTTCCTGGAAGATGCCGATGAAGTACTTGCCGGCGGCGGTCAGCCAGCCGAGTTGTTCCTCTTGCGCGACCTGGTCAAGCTTCTGCTTGAATTCCTCGACGCTGATGCCGCCTCCGGCGGGCGGAGCCGCCGGGGCTTCGGTCGTAGCCTGCGCGAGCACGACAAGATTGTCGCGCGCGTGATCGATGCCTGCGGCACCGTGGTGAACGGCAGCATCCGAGACCATCGCGCCCGCAACGTGCAGGTGCTGAACGGCCATGTCGGCATGCTGTGCCAACAACGTAAAGACTGACATATCTCCTCCTTCAGCCGCCTTGCCTCTCTGTCCCTGTGGGCAAGGGGTTGCGCTATGCGCGAGCTGCGTTCAAGCCGGACAAACCCGGCTTTTTCCCAGGCTCCGACCGTACGCGGTCGACCTGCTCGATCGCCCGCTTCACGGCCTCAGCCACTCCCGGCTCCCCCTCTCCCAGAACCGCGGGATTGGACCGGAGCTGATCGAGGGGCATCCCCTCGAACTCCTCATGTCTGCGAAATTTGGTGAACACCGTACGGCCACTCATGACGAGAAGGCGGCGTACGATGAGATCGGGCGTAACCACCACAACGACGATCGTGCCCTTGGAAAAGCGGCCGCGGAAATTTCCCGCGCCAACGAAACCGTCGTTGAACTGGGCCGTCAGCCCCTTGAACACATCCGTATAGTGGCGCATCTGCAGCCACACGCCGAGCGACTGCAACGCCCAGACGCCGAACAGCGCCAGCAATCCCCATTGCCATATTGCCATCGGCTCCTCCCAAGCCGGCGCCCGGCCAGTCGATATGCTAGCCGGATAACCGTTAATCAGAGAACATTTGTTTTTCCGGATGTCAATGTGTATAATTTCATCCGGACATTCCGGGCACATCATATCACGTGATTGGATCGCGCTGTTGAGGGGTGATAAGGCTGTCCACCGAAGAGAAGAGCACGACAGGCACCATGGATCTGCGCTTCAAGGAAGAATTGGCTTTGATGCCCGACCTGAGGCATCGGATGCGGCGCCTACGATGGTTTCGCATGTCGTTTCGCAACCATGCGAAACTCGTCGGCTCGACGTTCGGCTTCCGCTTCGACATCGACGACGCGCGACTGACGCGCGCATTCCTCGACTGGGTCGAGACAATGGAAAAGAGGAAGGACTTCGCCAAGATCGACCGTGCCGATTTCGTGGTCTACGCAGCCGGCCTGGCGCTAAGGGAACTTATCCGGCAGGGACCTGCGATAGTGGGGGAGCAGAACCTTCCCTCGGCCGAGGCCAACATCACGGCCGGTGCGATGGAGATCGTACGGTTCTGGCCTGAGGGATTCCTCTATACGAATTTCTGCCTTTCCGTGATCGCGGCGGTCCACGAGCAGGAGTTCGGCAAGATGCCGACGGTGGACGAGTGCGCCGGCGATCTGCGCACCTGGTGGTCCTACCGGGAGAACGCATCGGAGATGCCGGCCAACGCGGTTGCCTTCCTGGATCGCTTCCTCGGGTCCGAACCCAACTGGCTGCTGCCTGACGACGTGCGCTCGCGTCCGGCCATGACGGAGGCGCTCAACGCCGGGCATGGGCGTCTGCTGACAGACAGGCACTAGGCTGGTATCGCCTCCCATCGACCGAACCGGACACCAGCAATCGCGAGGCGTTTCACTTGGCTGACAAACTGATCATCTTCGATTGCGACGGCGTGCTCGTCGATAGCGAACCGCTTGCCGCCGAAGCCTATGAACGCGTTTATGAAAAGCACGGGATGAGCGGCGTCGGGGTGGACATCATCGCCCAGTGCATCGGCATGAAACAGGCCGACATCATCCTCCGGATCGAGGAACTGACGGGACACAAGTTCCCCGACCACGCGCAGGGCGACATCTGGCTCGAAACGAAGCGGCTGTTCACCGAGAAGCTGAGGGAAACGGAAGGATTGCGGCATTTCCTCGAGACCTTGACGGTTCGACGTTGTGTGGCGTCGTCGTCCTCGCTCGAGCGAATCCATCACAGCCTCGACATCACCGGGCTTGCCGCGTTCTTCGGCGAGGCGATTTTCAGTTCCTCGATGGTGAAACGTGGCAAACCCGCACCGGACATCTTTCTGCATGCGGCCGAGGAGATGGGGATTGCTCCCGATCGTTGCGCAGTCATCGAGGATTCGCCGCTGGGCGTGGAAGGCGCGGTCGCCGCAGGCATGACCGCCATCGGATACACGGGCGGAGGCCATACCTATGGAGGCCACGGCGACACGCTGATGTCACGCGGCGCTGTCGCAGCCTGTGCGGACTGGAACGCCGTAAAGCACGAATTGGGGAAGCGCAGGTTCCTGGGCTGAATAGCCAGGGCCGCCTAGACCAT
>JAHBYU010000029.1 GCA_019635775.1 Rhizobiaceae bacterium
AGACATCGACCTGGCGCAGCTTCGCGACAATCTCTTCGGGCTTGTGCTTCTTCTGGGGCATTCCAACGTCCTCTCTAAAGGCTCAATAGCCTACTTCAGGGAGGACCACTTTTCAGGGGGCAGACCAGCTACCGAAATGGGCCGCGTCGCGGGCATGCTGGAGCGCGCGCCCGAGGAAACCACTCCTCTGCAGCACGAACTCGACCGCGTTGGCCAAACGCTCAGCAAGATCGTGATTGCCATCGCTGCGCTGATGATCAGCACCATCCTTGTCGTCGGGGGGATACAAGATTTCTCAGCGCTCTTTGACGTGCTGATCCTCGGCGTGGCGCTCGCCGTGGCGGCGGTACCGGAGGGCCTGCCGGCGATCGTGACCGCCGTTCTTTCGATCGGCGTACAGCGCATGGCAAAACGAAAGGCGATCGTGCGCCGTCTCGCCGCCGTCGAGACACTCGGCGCGGCCGACGCGATCGCCTCCGACAAGACCGGCACGCTCACCAGGAACGAGATGACCGTGCGCCGGATCGTGACGGCGAGCGGCAGCGTCTATCTCACCGGGACGGGCTATTCGCCGAAGGGAGAGATGAGGACGGAGATGAACGGCGGCACCGAGGCGGCCTTGCGAGCCGAGGTGGCCCGCGCGCTCACCGCTGCCGATCGTGCAAACAATGCGGTGCTTCAGCACAAGGATAACGTCTGGTCTGTGCAGGGCGACCCAACGGAAGCCGCGCTAATCGTTGCCGCCCGCAAGGCCGGGTTGGAGGAGAAGGCGCTGAGTCAGCGCTTCAATCGCGTCGGCGAAGTTCCCTTCTCCTCCGAACGCAAGCTGATGAGCACGATCCATGCCGATGCGGATCGGGAGCAGAGGCTGCGAGCCTTCACCAAGGGGGCTCCCGACGTCCTGTTACAGCGCTGTTCGCACGAACTGGTGGGTGAGACGGTGAGGCCTCTCACCGACGAACGGCGAGCCGAGATCCTGGGCAGCAACGACGCGTTGGCAGGTCATGCGCTGCGAACCTTAGGCGCCGCATTCCGGTCCCTTCCGGAACGAGATCGACGTGCAGAGGCGTACGATGGCGAGGTCGAGCACGATCTCGTCTTCCTCGGCCTTGTCGGCATGATGGACCCGCCGCGCGAAGATGCCCGGCAGGCTGTCACTCTCGCAAAGGCGGCAGGCATCCGCCCCATCATGATCACTGGCGACCACGCTCGCACCGCTGCCGTCGTCGCGGCCGAACTGGGCATTAGCGATGACGGACGTGCCCTTTCCGGCGCGGAGATTGAAAAAATGCCCGACGACGAATTCAGGCAGGCGGTCCGAGGAGTGTCCGTCTATGCGCGGGTCGACCCTTCCCACAAGCTGCGGATCGTGGAGGCCTTGCAAGGCCACGGCGCCATCGTCGCCATAACCGGCGACGGCATCAACGACGCGCCGGCGCTGAAGGCCGCCGACATCGGCATCGCCATGGGCATCACCGGCACGGACGTCTCCAAGGAAGCAGCCGACATCATCCTGGCCGACGACAATTTCGCGACCATCGTGGCGACAGTCGAGGAAGGCCGTGCAATCTTTTCGAACATAAGGAAGTTCCTGCGCTACCTGCTGTCGTCGAACATCGGCGAGGTGATGACCATGTTCTTCGGCGTGCTGCTCGCCGATGCCATCGGCCTTGTCTCGGCCGACGGGGCTCTCGTCCTGCCGCTGCTCGCCACGCAGATCCTGTGGATCAACCTGGTCACCGACGGCGCGCCGGCGCTCGCCCTCGGGATCGATCCGGCCAGCAGTGGCATCATGAACCGGCCGCCGCGCCCGCCGAACGAAGGCGTGATCACAGGGCGCATGTGGAGGGGTATCTTCCTGGTCGGCGCTGTCATGGCAGCTGGCACGCTTGCGGTCATCGACGCCTCGCTTCCCGGCGGATTGATCGAAGGTTCTGGCACGGTCGAATATGCGCAGACCATGGCCTTTACGACGCTGACCATCTTCCAGCTTTTCAACGTCTTCAACGCGCGCTCCGACGAGCGTAGCGCGTTCTCGGGTCTGTTCGCCAATGGCTGGCTCTGGGTAGCGGTCGGCTTTTCGCTGATGCTGCACGCAGCCGTGGTATATGTGCCGTTCCTCCAGCAGGCATTCTCGACGGTGAGCCTGGGCGCCACCGACTGGCTGATCTGCGCGGCGATAGCCACTTCCGTGCTCTGGGTGCGCGAGCTGAGCAAGCTCGTGTCACGGTCGAGCTGATACAGGGCGTCTGCTGGCGAGGGGCTTAGCAATCAAACGGGCGTGACAGGGATGAACACGGCAGGCATGCAGCACTCCGTCAGCGAGACCCCGAAGAGTATCCTCGTTGCGACCGACCTCTCCGCCCCTCGGACCGGGTTCTCAACCGGGCGGCATTACTCGCAAAGGAATTTTCGGCGGAACTGATCGGTGCATTCCATATGCAAGATAGAGCTTTGCCGCGGGTCGCTTAGAGTGGCTCTATGGGAAGAACACCGAACTCTCGATCACGATGTAATTCGGCGTATGCGCAATTTCTTCTCAATCTAGCGAGACGGCACGTCCTGACGAAAGCCGCCTGCCGCCCCCTTGCTGCTCTACCCGTCCACGGCATTTCTTTGATGCAAGAAGGGTGACAACGTTGGCCGAAACGGCAAGATGGCCTAATGGCGATTGAGGAGAAACGTCCGAGACAGCGTCGCGTTGGCGCCGAACTCGGCAAAGGCTTATTGTTGGACGCAGGCGTCGTCAGAGTGTTCTTGATCCTTGCATTGACGGGCCTAGGCCTGTTTCTCTGCTACCGGTTGGCCCTGCCCTTTCTGCCCTCTCTCACCTGGGCGCTGGTGCTGGGTATTCTTCTTGCGCCAGCTCATCGCTGGCTCCACTCGCGTCTTGGCAGCGGCGATCTCGCAGCATTCATCGCGGTTGCGGCCGCAGCAATTGTGATCCTTGGGATGCTCCTCCTGGTGGTACAGCAACTCGTCCGCGAGGCCGCCGGCGGCGCGATCTCTCTGGAGAACGCGGTGCGGACACTGGACTGGCGTGAGACCATCGGTAACCGCCCCAGGTTGGCCGAAGCCGCGGCCTGGCTCGAGCAGCGGTTCGATCCGGCCGGTGCGCTCGGCGGTCTTGCCCATTGGCTAACGAGCCAGAGCACCTCGCTTCTTCGCGGCTCGGTCAGTCAGGTGATCGGCCTCATCCTCACCTTCTACATTCTCTTCTACTTCCTGCGCGACCGTGAAAGGGCAATGCGCGTGGTGGCGAAGCTTTCGCCATTGCAGCCGACAGAAACGGGGCTCGTGGTACGGCGCTTAGCGGACACGGTTCACGCCACGATCATCGGGACCATAGTCGTAGCGACTGTTCAGGGAACGCTCGGAGGCCTGATATTCTGGTGGCTTGGCCTGCCGACACCGGTCTTTTGGGGCCTTGTCATGGGGCTGTTAGCGATCGTGCCGGTACTTGGCGCCTTCGTGATCTGGCTGCCGGCTGCTCTTCTTCTCGCCCTCCAAGGCGACTGGACCCGGGCGCTCATCCTGGTCATTTGGGGCGGGGTGATCATAGCGACCATCGACAATCTGCTCTACCCGGCCTTGGTGGGGAGCCGACTGAAGCTGCATACTATGGTGATGTTCATCGGCGCGGTCGGCGGGATCATCCTGTTCGGGGCTTCCGGACTGGTTCTTGGTCCCGCTACGATTGCTGTTACGCTGGCGCTGATAGAGATCCTGCAGGGTAGATTTCGAGCGGAACTCCAGGTGCCTACGGAGATGGACATGGCAAGACAGACGAAGGAAAGCCCGAGAGAAGCCGAGCGCTTGAAGCGCGAAGCCGACGAAGAACTAAATCTCGAACTGGAGCAGACCTTTCCCGCGAGCGACCCGCTGAAGATAACGCGCGGATCATATGAGCAGCAGCACACGCGACCCAAGGATCGGCGTAAGCCGGATTGAGTCCATGCCCCTGAGCTTCGCAGCCCCTGCACTCCATCCGGATCGGCGCCATGAAGAGAAGGGCAAAATGCCAAGACTGGAAGGACCGGCCAAAAGCGGTGTAGGACGGACGCGTGATAGCACTCATCAGCGAGGCTTGGGCGGTTGGGTACGTGGTGGCTGAGTGGTCAATCCGCTTGGCGATGGTTGCGGTCGTGCCGATGCGGCGCTCTCCCGAGGCGGCGCGAAGTTGGCTTATCCTCGTGTTTTTGCTGCCGATCCCGGCTCTCCTTATCTATCTCCTCATCGGAAGGCCGACTTACCCTCGCTGGCGTCGCGAGCGATTTCTCAGATTGCCGGCCGTTCTTGCAGCTGCGTCGAAGGAGATTTCCCATTCCCGTTACTGTCGCCGCCCGGAGTTGCCGGACAATCTTTCGGGCCCCGCTCTGTTGGTGGAAAAGCTCGGGCAGTTCCCGACCGTCGCCGGCAACGACTTCGAGCTTCTCTCCGGATATGATGAGGTCATCGACCGCATGATTGCGGATATCGATGCGGCTCAAGCGACGGTTCACCTCCTTTTTTATATTTTTGCCGACGACGAGACTGGTTTGCGTGTCATCGGCGCACTTCAGCGCGCCTCAAAACGCCGAGTGAAGTGCCGGGTTCTCATTGACGCCATCGGGTCGCGGCGGTGGGCTCGCCGCGTCTCTAGATTGCTCATTCCCGCCGGTGTGGAGGTTCGGCTCGCGCTGCGCGTCGGGCTCTTCCGTCGAAGGTCGGCCCGCGCCGACCTTCGTAACCATCGTAAGATCGCTGTGATCGATAGTCGCGTCGGTTACCTAGGTTCCCAAAACATCATCAATGCCGATTTTCGCGAGGGCGTCGTTAACGAAGAGCTCGTCGCCCGCGTCGTCGGCCCGGTCGCGACCGAAATCCAAACTGTATTTATCGCCGACTGGTTTATGGAGACAGACGAGGAGATAGCCAACCCTGTCTTGTTTCCCCACAACCCGCCCGGAGGTGGCGTTGTGGCGCAGGTGCTTCCCAGCGGCCCGGATTATCCGGATGCTGGCATTGGACATCTTATCGTTTCGCTCGTGCACGGCGCACGCGAGCGTGTGATCATCACGACCCCCTATTTCGTGCCGGATGAGCCTCTTCTGCAGGCACTCAAAACAGCAACGTTGCGAGGAGTTGAGGTCCGATTGGTCGTTTCAAACGTGACGGACCAGATGCTGGTAAACCTTGCACAAAGATCATTTTATTCTGAACTCCTCTCCGCAGGTATTAAGGTGCATCTATATCAGGAAGCCTTCCTCCACGCCAAACACATCACGTTCGACGATGAAATCGCGATACTTGGCTCCAGCAATATCGATATTCGTTCGTTTGTTCTCAACGCGGAGGTAAGCCTCGTCGCTTTTGACGAGAGGGTTGTGGAGCGGCTCAGGCACCAGCAAAGTCGATATTTCGCCTCGAGCAACGCGCTGAGTCTGAGAGAGTGGGAAAAGCGCCCGATCGCAAGCAAGGTGGCTGAGAACCTGGCCCGCTTGGCCAGCCCTCTACTTTGAGAGCATCGAACAAGACAAGGCCACCTTCGTTCAGGCGGCCAAGGAGGAGTCGCCACTCTGTCGCACGGCGTTATTACGATGCAATCGGTTCGAAAATGTCCGGCGCCTCCTCGCCTTCGACGTCGAGCCAGCCTGCGAGACCGCGCTCAACCCTCGACAGCGAGTGGTCTACGAGAACGTATCTTCCGGGTACCTCGAGCTTGAGCTCCACAATGGCGGAGCCACCGGCAGGAACAACGACCGTCTGGACATCCGTCTGCGGCGGCTTCGTCACGCTTCCATTGAGATAGACCCTGTCGAAAATCTCGCCGATCACGTGGAATGATGATACGTGATTGGGACCGCCGTTGCCGAAGAAGATCCGGACTGTTTCGCCGACATTCGCTTTCATCGGGTAGTGGTCCGTCAACGCACTCACATGACCGTTGAGCACGAAATATTCCGGCCGCTCGTTGAGCAGTTTGTCGTAATCCTCGTTGAGCAGCCCCTCTGACCCGAAAGGCTCAGTGGTGTAGATCTCTCCCTGCATGACATAGAATTCCCGATCAACCGGCGGGAGGCCACCTTCGGGTTCGACCAGAATCATCCCATACATGCCGTTTGCGACGTGCATGGCCACGGGCGGAACGGCGCAGTGATAGACGTAAAGTCCCGGGTTCAGAGCCTTGAAGCGGAAGGCCTTTGCTTCTCCGGGCGCGCAACTGGTCAGTTCCGCTCCCCCACCAGGTCCCGTGGCTGCGTGGAAATCGACATTGTGCATCAGCCAGCTGTCTTCCCGGTTCTTGAGAAAGACTTCAACCGTATCTCCAACCCGCACCCGCACGAGCGGGCCGGGCACCGTGCCGTTGAAAGTCCAGAAGCGGAAGCTGGCGCGTTCGTCGAGCCGCGCTTCCTTTTCAACGGTTTCCAAATCGACGCGGACGATCTCGGCTTCTTGGCGTGCTATCGAAGGCGGGACCACAGAGGGATCATGGGCCACATCGTCGGCAACAACACTGGGCAACGAATATAGCCGCTGGCTGAGGCTACCAACGCGGTTCGCGTGGCGAGCTCCATGCTCGGCTACACGGACCGTGCCACCAGCGTTCTGCGCCGAAGCTTCCTGCGAAACAGCGAGAGAACCAAGTGTCAGGCCTACCGATCCGGCAAGAAGCGACCGCCGGGAAATTGCCGGGACACCCTCTATTCCCTCCTCCGACCTGACTTCCCGCGTCGCCGGAGGAGCCACCGCGTCACCGTCGGGCAGTTCCCAAGAGGCATCTCGTTCGGATCTGTTCATTGTCGTCCTCGGTCCTTGTTGCGCCTTCCACTGACCACCCGGTGAGACTGGGTGAAACCACGTCTGGTCTCTCGAAGGTGGAAAGTCGCTTGTATCTAATTGGCGGGCGCGGTGGCGCCATTTCCAACCTGGGCGATTAGTTCAGCCATGCGCGACTTGGCTTTGCCGGGCAGTTTGGCCGTCTCCGCGGAATCAAGGTTTTCGGTGCTATCACCGACCTGGATGATGCCGACCATGCCGAGGGCGAAATGCGGCAAGCACTTGTAGCCGTAGATGCCCTCTACATCGAAGGTCACTGTGATCTCCTCATTGATCTTCCCCTTCCACGTTTCGGCGCCTTCTGGAATCATTCCGAGGATCGGCTCCGAGTTGTGGCCTTTGTCGGTCGCCACAAACTTCACGGAATCGCCTGGTGCAATCTTCAGGTATGCCGGGACGAATTGCATGGGACGCCCTTCAGGGTCCTTATTGACCATCTGCACCTCATGTGTCTGGGCGCCTCCCGAGGATTGACCCGAGTCACTCTCCTGGGCGCTCGCCCGACGGCCGCCGCCGATCGCCGCCGCTACCGTCAGACCCGCGCTCCCAGCGAGCAGACTGCGACGTGATATCAACCGAGAGGACACTCCAGAGCCGCCAAAACTTTTCTTTCCAGACATTTTCAACCCTTTGTTCGAACGCGCCCCTTCCGCAATGACGAGCGTCTTGCATAGGGATCCGAGCCAAACAGCGTTGCGGCTGCGACGCTGCACACGCCCAAGAACATAGGGCTTAACTTCCGCTGTCAAGGCTGACAAGATGATGTGCTGTCGCATCTGCAGATTGGCAGGCAACATGGCGAGTGTGTGGTGCCGAGCGGCAGATATATGCGCATTGTGCAATTTCCGAAGGCAGACGCACGACGATACGAGATCGACCAGCGGGCAACCCGAGCCTAGCACAACGAATTGAAGTCCCGCGTGCCGCTTACGACCAACAGCTTGCTAACCCGGTTAGTGGAGCGTAGCCTTTGATAGGGACATGGTGGTAGGGTCCAGTTCATCGATATCCGACACACATGACGTACTCCCGCAGGAGCACTTCCTCTTGCTCCACTTCCTGCATCAGTGCCTGCAGCGCATCGCGAGCGTTGAGGATGCCGATCGGACGGGAAGCATCATCTGTTATGGGAACATTCTTCAACTGCCGTTCCTTCATCACGGCCCAAATATCGTGCAGCCAGTCGTTTTGCCGGCAGGAGGTCACATCCCGGGTCATGACGGACGAAATTCCTGTGGTGCAACTGGCTCCGAGGCATTGGCTGATCTGAGCAACGACATCTGATTTCGTCACCACACCCGTCAGCAGCCCATCGGCGCCGCATACGACTACCAGATCGGATCTGCCATCGCGAAGAAGTCTCGCAGCCTCGATGAGCGGGGCGTCCTGCCTCACCGTTAAAAGCCTCTCCCGGGCCACAGGTGTGATTTTCTCAACGAGCATGGATCCGTCCTCTCTCAGGCATTCGCCACCAGATGGCACTCGGTTCGCTGATGCGCAGACACGTCCTGCCAAATCGTACGAGTAGGTTCAGCCGGCGAATGGGATGCGCAACGTGGCGACGATGCCAGCTACCGCCAACGCGAAGCAGCCCAGCCGCGTTGCGATGATCGCCGCGAACTTCGCGCCGGAATGCACATAGTCTTCGATGATGACCTGGAGGCCAAGAGCCGTATGATGGAAGAGCGCGATCAACAGGAGTATCATGCAGATCGTTGCGAAGGGCGTCTTTAGCCAAGCGACAAAAGCGGCATGGTCGCTGCCTGTGAGCGCGATCACAGAGGCCGCAAACCAGATCGTCAGAGGTATCAGCGCGATCGCCGATAGTCGCTCAGCCCACCACTCCCCCGCGCCCTTTCTGGACGATCCAAGCGCGAGCGCGTGGTTTAGCGGCGTGGGCGTCGGAACTTTGCGCATCTACCCTACTCCCATCCAAATGCTGACACCCCAGGTCAGCGCAGTGAGCAGGATGCTGGCGACGACTACCGCCCATCCCGAGGCATAGATGGAGCGGAGTTCGAATCCGTGGCCGGTGTCCCAGATGAGGTGCCGGATGCCTCCGCAGAGATGCATGAAGAACGAGAATGTAAATCCAAGCATCAGGATCTGCCCGAACAATGACCCGATCGATCGCTGCACCGTTGAAAACGGTTGGGGTCCTGAGGCCGCGGCAATCAGCCATACGACCATGAGTACCGCGAACGCGCTCAGGATGACGCCTGTAATCCTGTTAGCGATGGACAGGACCGAGGTCAGCTGCGGTCGGTATATCTGGATGTTGGGCGAAAGCGGACGCCCTCGTGCTCCTGGCGACGACATTCCTAGCTCGCCGGTTCGATTATCATTTTCTTGATCTCGGCGATCGCCTTGCCGGGGTTCCACCCTTAGGGCAAGTCCGGGTGCAGTTCAAAATCGTATGGCAGCGATAGAGCCGGAAGGGATCTTCGAGGTCGTCGAGGCGCTGGCCAGTGGCCTCGTCCCGCGTGTCGGCAAGCCAGCGATAGGCTTGGAGCAGAGCGGCCGGACCAAGGAAACGGTCGCCATTCCACCAGTGGCTCGGACAGCCGGAAGTGCAGCAGAAGCACAAAATGCACTCATAGTAGCCGTCCAGTTCCGATCTCTCCTCCGGTGACTGGAGTCGCTCGTTTTCCGGTGCGGGCGTCTTGGAATGCAGCCAAGGCTCCATAGCGGCGTATTGAGCAAAGACATGCGTCAGATCGGGGACCAGATCCTTAACGATCCTCATGTTGCTCAAAGGGTAGATGCGCCCTGCCTCATCCGTCTCGGCAATCTCTCGGGTGCAGGCCAGCCAATTCGTCCCGT
This sequence comes from Rhizobiaceae bacterium, assembly GCA_019635775.1. Lineage (GTDB taxonomy): Bacteria > Pseudomonadota > Alphaproteobacteria > Rhizobiales > Rhizobiaceae > Mesorhizobium_K. Next base: position 9,643 of record JAHBYU010000029.1, read on the forward strand.
CGATGTTCATGGCGCAGGAGCCACAGACGCCCTCGCGGCAGGAGCGGCGGAAGGTCAGCGTCGGATCGACCTTGTTCTTGATCCAGATGAGCGCGCCCAGAACCATCGGGCCGCAATCGTCGAGATCGACCTCGAAAATGTCCAGCGTCGGATTGTCGCCGCTATCGGGATCATAGCGGTAGATCGTGAACGCCTTGGTGCGGGAAGCGCCAGCGGGAGCCTTCCACACCTGCCCTTCCTCTATCCTTGAGTCCGGAGCGACTCCGAAATTCCTCGGCAGCGGAAAACGCTTAAGAATGGTCGCGCTGGGAAGCTGATCCGACGAGTCGATGATCAGAGGGAGCCGCTTCTCCTTCCCCATCATTCGCCGAGCCTCCGCGAACTGTCCCCAAGCGGCCGCTCGCCGAAATCGACGGCGGACTGCTGGATGATGGTTCCCCTTTCAGTGACGATGACCCGGAGCCGCCGGTTACGGAAAAAGAAGGTAAGCCGGGAATGTCCGGCATCATCCCCTTCGCCAGCTTCGTGCCTGCAGGTTATCCTGCCGTCACGGATGAGCGGCTGCACGAGCGAGGCTCCGATTCAGGTCCCATGGCGATGATCGCGGCATCAACCTGTACCGCACCGTCCTCAAATTCGATGGCCGACATGATAAACTCGACGCCGCGGGCGCCCGGTTCGTGTATCGCTGCTGGACCATGGCTGGTATTATGGCTCTGTAGCTGCCTGTTGGAACCCCCGTAGCCGAAAAAACTGGTGCCCCGCTTCGAAGGAACCTCCTGCTGCCGGTCCGGTCGCCATCAGCCTTCAACAAAGATCCTAAGAAATAGAGCGGTGACTCGCAGGACCCTCAGCTGCGTTCAGCTGCCGCACTACCAAGCTATTGGCTCAGCCTAATTCTAGCCCTAGACTCTGTCAGTTGGGTAAGTTCCTTACGAACCGCACATCTGCCGTCCGCAACCAGGAACTTGCAGCGTCAAGGGAGTGTGTCTTGCCAGATACCACGACAAGCGAACCGACGCGACGCGATTTCCTCTATGTCGCGACCGGTATGGCTGGCGTTGTCGGCCTTGCGGGCGCAGCCTGGCCATTCATCGATCAAATGCGTCCTGATGCCTCGACCCGCGCCCTTTCCACGATCGAGATTGACATCTCCTCTGTGGAACCAGGAATGTCTCTCACCGCCAAGTGGAGAGGCCGCCCCATATTCGTTCGCAACCGAACGCCAGAAGAAGTCCAGGCCGCTCAGGCTGTCGAACTCCAGGAACTCAAGGACCCGGTAGCCCGAAATGCGAATCTTCTCGGTGAGCAGCCCGCGACGGATCTCGCCCGGTCGGCGGGCGAGGGACGGGAAAACTGGATCGTGATGATTGGCGTCTGCACCCATCTCGGTTGTGTGCCACTGGGTGAGGCTGGCGACTTCGGGGGGTGGTTTTGCCCCTGCCACGGCTCCCATTATGATACAGCGGGCCGGATTCGTAAGGGACCCGCGCCCGAGAACCTTGCAATCCCGACTTTTGAGTTTACGTCTGAGACAATCGTCCGTATCGGCTAGCTACCAAAAGCCGCTGTGCGGGAGGCTCCGGCGCTCGCTCGTGTCGTGGCCGTGATGGCGCTCGCTGCGATTGCACTCCCGACCAGCAAGATGGGCCCTCCCCGAAAAACAATCGCAACAGGCAAAACTGCATCATGCTTCCGAGGGATCAACCTGTAGGTCTCTGAACCGCTCCATGCGGCGAGAGCGGTAGGTTGCGCAACCGCAAGGGGCGGCGGGGCAGGGCCACTCGGGAATCCTTTTGCTTGCGGCCGTCGGGGGACCTGAAGTAGGCACCCGCTACCACCACCTGCTCGACGCGCAGGTGGTGGCAGCCCGGGCGGCACGCTTGGCCGTGTCGCTCGTATTGTCGTTCGTTCTGCCGGGATCCCGGACACGCTCACGGCCAGGGAGCCATCGCAGGATTCGCCGCCGGGCTGGTCCCCTGTCCTTTGACCCTTTTCGTCATGACCTTCGCGATCTCGCGCGGAGCGCCGGAGGCGGCATGGCTTTCGCTGCGGTGATGATGATCGGCGTGGCGCTGATTCTCGTCGCGGTGACATGGAATGCGATAGTCATATGATTTGCGCTCGTAAACTGTGATTTTTCATGGAATGAGGACCCTGTTTGAATGGGCTTGAGGATCATCCAGATGGCCATTCCGACCATCATTAGGTTCTCGGTGATAGTCCATATTGAATCGCAGCTCGCCGCGAAGGCCACCGAGCCGCAATGGCAGAAGCTGTTCGAGGCCAACCCGTTCATCCTGGACATGGCATTCAACGTGCCGGTGCTTTTGCTGCAGGGGCAGGCCCATGTCGGCGGCAAGATCCTGGACGGGTCAGGCGAGAAGATCGCCGATTTCCTGTTCACCAACCAGCTGACCGACAGTATTGCCATTCTGGAGATCAAAACGCCGGCATGGAGCTGGTCAGCAAGAAGCAATACCGCGGCCGAGTCTTGGCGCCCTCCCCCGAGCTGGTCGGCGCGGTCGTGCAGACCCTGGACCAGATCGATAAACTGCGCAGCGATATCTACCGGATTAAGGCGCTTAACCCCCAGCAAAAGCTGGAGGCCTACGGCATCAAAGGCGTGGTGCTGGCGGGTATGATCCCGGATACCGAGCGGAAGCGTTCCTTCGAGCTGTACCGCAACAGCTTGTCCGGTCTGTCTATCATCACGTTTGACGAGCTGCTAGCGAAGCTGAAATCCTGCGCGAGCTCCTGTCGGCGAAGCCTGCATAGCGGCATGGCGCGGGACCTCTGGAACGCCATAAAAGGGAACCCCAGCGCAACGCGCAGCTATTCGGTCGTCTCGTCTCCGACGTCCTCTTGGCCGGCGGCAAAGTCGGGCATGATGTGACCGCCAAGCAACTTTTCCTTCGACAGCAGCCCCGCATCCTCGAGCGCCTCGAAATCCGGCAAATCGCGCAGCGTATCGAAGCCGAAGTGGGATAAAAACGCCTTCGTCGTCACATAGGTATAGGGCGCGCCGGGCTGCGGCGAGCGCGGCCCCGACGCGATCAAATTCTGCGATCGCAGAATCCCGATCAGATCGCGCGACACCTCCTTGCCGAAGAATATAGAGAGCTCGCCACGAGTGATCGGCTGGAAGTAGGCGATACACATCAGCACCAGCGCCTCCGACTGCGACAGCGGTCGTGAACTCTCCGTCGGACCTATCGCGGTGCGAATGACGTCACCAAACGCCTTTTTAGTCCGGTGCTGCCAGCCGCCGGCGACCGAGACCAGCTCGTAAGGTCGGCCGGCGAGCTCGGCGCGGATGTCGTCGATGACCAGCTCGATGTTGCAGCCTCTGCCGACGACGCGCGCGAGCGTCTCCCGGGTCACCGGCTCGGTTGCGGCGAAGATCACCGCCTCGACCCGGCCCATCCACTCGCGCCAGCGCAGTTCCGGCGGCAGGTGCTCGAGTTCGGTGTCGAGCAGCGCCGACTGACTATTTTGCCCCTTACGTGCAGCGGATCCGACCATCGTCACAGCCCAAACAGCCGGAAGGAATCGCGACCGGACAGCTCCCGGACCGCCTCGAATGTTTGCAGCCGCTCGAACAGACGCCGCGCGCCGAACCGCGACAGGGTTTTGGTGGTCAGCGTGCCGGGCACGGCATCGTCGTCGAGCAGTTTCTTGATCACCTCCCCAGCCCCCTTGGCGCGAAGCTCGGGCATCACTGCCGCAAGCCGCTCGGCGCGCCGCGACAGGTCTGCGGCCAGCCGCAAGGCGTCGTCAGAACCTTGCGCCAGCGCCAGGCACACCGCCCGCTCCATTTCTTCTCCTCCCGGTCGAATTCTTTTTGGGCCATGGCCCGTGGCCCGAAACGCCGACGCAAAAACCTGGGCCATCAACAACGGCACCGGCCGCGGCCAGCGAAGTTTTTGCGCCACCAAAAAATCGGCGCACCACCAGGCCAACAGTTCCGCTGCCGGCGACACGGCAACAACCTGGCTGGCGATCGCCGCGGCGGCAAACGGCGCCGGCCGGCCAGAACGGACCACAGCATCAATTGTCCCCGGGAGATCGGAAAAACCGTCGTCCCAGCGCAGGCCGAGAAGCGCGACCACTTCGGCCAGTCTTTCAGCATTGATCGCCGGCGGTCGCGATGCCAGCTGCCGCCATGCGGCCAAAAGGTTGCCGGCGGGGCCGGGATCGCCGTTGGCCGGACGCAAATACCAGGCGTCGCGCAGCGCGGCCTGGTCCTCGGAGCGGCCGGCGAGACGCACGGCGGCGGCGGCGCATTTCAGGGCGAGCCGCTGCCGCCAGGCGCCGGCCCAGGCCGGTTCGGAGCGGACCAGATTGTCGAGCGAATTCAGCGCGGCGCCGGCAAAGAAAGCGGCGGCGGTGTCGTGCTCGAGCGGCCCGCCCGGCAACGCCCAGGCCGGCACCCGCGATGGCGCGGGCGCTGCAGTGGACGATGGGAAGGCACGAATCATGCGATAGATGATAAATCGGGAGTGCGCTTTACTCCATCATGAATGCTCAAAACCGCACAGCCTGTCGATCTATAAAAACGAACGATAATGTTGCATTATCGCTCGTTTTGCCCTTTATAGAAGAAATGGCCGTTTTCGTCGAGCAGAAGCCCAAAAATCGCGCCCAGTGTCAGCTGACCGGAATTCGTGAGATTCGGCGCCTTTTTGAATCGGTTTTCGTGAGACTACGTGCACAGTGCCGAACTGGCCTCCTATTAAGCCATTGATTTCACGCTCATATTGATGTTGACCGCGTGCCATCCGAGTTTGTCACGTAGTCTCACGATTTCCGACTCGGATGCAGATAGTCTCACGAATTCCGTTCCACCCGGCGGGCAGAACGCCAGCAATTCCGAGCATCCGAAGTGCCTGGGGAGGACCCTTTAGCCCCCTGCCCACGCTAAACTGCCCAATTTGCTCGGTTTCAGCCATAAACGGCCCAGGAGGCGCCTTGGGGCGTTTTCGGCTCCCTCGGGGCATCCGGAGCCCGTAAAACCGCTCTGCGGCCGTTTATGAGGCTCGATAAAACACGTCTGCAACTGGCCAGTTGATCATAGCCGTCGATACTGTACAAACGGCCGTGAAACATCCCTCGAAAGCCCGCCATGGCAAAGGCCCCCTCCCCTCCCCCGCGACCGCGCCGCCTCATCGGCTATGCACGGGTCTCGATGGAGGACCAGGTTACCGATGCACAGGCCGACGAACTCAGGCAAGCCGGTTGCGCCGTCATCCACCACGAACAGGGTTCCGGCGCGTCGCGCTCGCGGCCGGTGCTGGCGAAGCTGATGCGCGAGATCCACGCCGGCGATGTTCTGGTCGTGGTCAGGCTCGACCGGCTTGCCCGATCGGTCAGCCATCTTCTCGAGGTGATCGAGACGCTCGAAAAGCGCGGCGCGCATTTCCGCTCGCTGCGCGATCCGATCGACACTTCGACGCCGCAGGGCATGTTCTCGCTGCAAGTTCTCGGCGCGGTCGCCCAGCTGGAGCGCGCGCTGATCGCCGAGCGCACGAAGGCCGGAATCGCCGCCGCCAAGGCGCGCGGCCGGCTGCCCGGCAACCCTGGGCTGCGCGAGCGGAGGCCGGAAAGCATCCGCGCCATCGCGGCGGCCCGCGACAGCGCCTATGTCGGCGACCTCATCGCCTCGGCACAGAACTGGCTGCCGGTCGTGCGACGGCTGCGTCCCCAGCACAACTGGGACGATGTCGTGCGGGTCCTGAACCACAAGGGGCAGAGCTGGACGGTGGAACGCCTTCGCCGCTCGGTCTATCGCCTGGTGCGCGAAGGCCTGGCGGAGCCTGAGCTTGTCCAGCGCGCGCCGCGGCGGCAGCCGGAGGACCGGTTGATGACGCTCGTGGCCGGCATTGCCATCGCAGACCCTGATCTCAGCCTGCGGGCGATAGCCGCGCAGCTCGAGGCGATGCGCGAACGGGCGCCACGCGGCGGCTGGCGATGGGCGGCCTCGTCGGTCAAGCATCTGCTCGATCGCGCCAGGCGTCTCGGCCTGAAGGTGCACGAACCCGACGGGTGAAGCAGGCATTCTTCGCCGTTCCCCTGCCCTCTCCTCTCGTCGTCGTGCGGCGGGCGCCGCGAGCGACAGCGTTACGGATCCCGGTCGGCCAACGGTCAATCAGCCCCAACACTTTCTTTCGGCCGAACTCATCGGTGGTCTCCAGGATGTGGGCGACTGCGGTGGCCGGATTCTTCAAAAGCCGAGCAAGGCCGATTGCGATGGCGTAACGCTCCGCGAAGGGCGCATCGCGCAAGCCTGGCAGAGCACGCGGCAGAAGCTGGTTGTAGACCGGGACGGCGCTGTTGAATTCGGGCACGAGAATGCCGAGCACCGGCCGGGGACACGGTCGCGAAAGCTCCATCGCATGGGCCTGCTGGTCGGAGCGCGCCAACCTGGCCAGTTCCCATGGCGCCGGCGGCGACGGCTTGCGATGCGGCGCGAGCAACAGGGAGATCGCGGCGTCGACGGGCACGACGGCGGTTTCGCCGCCTTTGGCCCAGTTGGACAGGATCGCGGCGCCGCGGCAAGCTGATCCGACATCGCTCAACACACTAGCGCCCCTTGTATCCGGGCTTTGCAGTGGCTGACGGTGCCGATCGCAATAGAAGCTGAAGGCGAAAGACCACGTTCGCAACCTTGGCGGTCGCTGCATGCCGCGCGAGCAGATCGGGCAGATCTCACGAGCGTCGGGCCGAAGCAGGCTGCGACAACGCGACGATGCATTATGGAAGGTCATGCCGAACAGGCGTTCAACCGAAGAATTCGTCGCGGCAGCGATGCGTTCCATATCGGTCTGCACGGGATCGATCTCGAGTTGCAGCGCAGGCCGGGACCATCCAACATGGGCTCGCAGATCATCGAGCGAAACCAGATAGACGTCGGCGATCCGCTCCAGCCAGGAACTCAGCCGTTCGTCCCGAAAGGGCGGCGGCACGACCGGCAGCGGCGCCCTCCCCTCCCCCGCCATGAGTCAGGCCGCGAAGGTCGTCGGCGCGGTGACGCGGTGATCGAGGATCGCGGCCGACGTGATCCGTTCTTTGCCGTTGAGGATGGCGTCTGTCGCCAGACCCCTGACCATCTTGAAGATCGCGTCGGTGATCCCGCCATTAGCCTCGACGAGACGCTTGAGGGCGCTGTCCGTCAGCTCCGACGGCAAGCGCAACGGCAGCGAGTACAGAAGACCGCCGATCAGCCCGTGGAAGTCGGCATCGGGCCGCCACGGCGCCAAGCCGTAGGGTTCGAAGCGGCTGTTGAGATGGGCATCGCCCCGGATTGCATCGCGTGCCTCGTGCGAACCGAGGCAGATCAGCGGAATCCGCAGCTCATTGCCGAGGAAGCGCAACAGATTGAGCATCCTGCGCTGCTCGCGATAGGTACCGGCGATCAGATTCTGGACCTCGTCGATGACAAGCATGCGCGGCGCGATCTCCTGGAGCAGCCGCAGTGCCTGTGTCTCGAGTTGCCCGAGCGTCGCGCGGGTCGGCGGCGGTGCGCCGATCACGGAAAGCAGGCGATGATAGAAACGTCCCTCGTCTGGGGAAGCGACCATCTGCACGACGATGACCGGCCGATGATGGATCCCGCTGCTCTCATCGAAGCTGGGCGGATTGGCGCGCACGAACTTCTCGATGATCATCGTCTTGCCCATCCCGGAAGCGCCGAAGATCAACAGATTGGGCATGCGGGCACGCTTGGGAAACAGAAGCAGTTCCTCGAGCTTGTCGAGCGCATGGCGGGCACGCGGATAGTCGATCCAGCGGTCGACCCGAATATGTTCGACACGCTCGCGGTCGGGCAGATCGGCATGGCCCTGAACGGCGGGATCGAGGTGCGGATAGGCCGTCATTCCCAAACCTCCACCGGGAAATGCGGCAAGGCGATCACCGGCTCGTCGGCCGGTGCGCTTGCCGGAAGCGCCGGCCTTGGTTGCAGATGGGCGCGGCGAGCCCGTAGCCTGCGGGTTTGCGTGGTTTCCCGCGTTGCCTGGTCCACCAGGGCGCGCTGTGCGGCGATCGTCTGGAAGATCGTCTCCTCATCGATCTCGCGGCGGCCGCGAGCCCGCTGTACGCGCAGCGCCGCCTTCTGCTCCCATAGCGTGATCGCCGGGCGCCCGGGATTGCGCGTCGGCGCCATCAGATAGTTCTCGCCAAGCTTGACGAAGACCTGATGCAGGTCCCGCGGATCGTATTTGACGAGCACCTTGTCGTCGCACCGGCCAATCCAGCGCGCAAAGCCGTCCGACCAGTAGCAGATGTTGTTGAGATGAATGCCGGTCCGCCGCAGCACGCGCGGCTCGAACGGCAGGAAATCGATCAGGAAGGCGAGCGGATCGCGCACGTGCCGCGGAGGACGCGCGCCTATCGCCTCGTTCCAGGCCGCGACCGGCGGCCGACCAATGCCGCGGTGCAGGTCGGAATGGTAGGCGATGATTTCCAGCGCCAGCCAGGCTTCGAGCTCGCGCATGGTCATCACGGCGCGCGCCTCGGGATCGTAGTCGCCCCGGTCCAGCACGTTGGAGAAGTGCGTGCCGGGCAGCAGGTGCACCGCGCCCATCATCGTGCCGATCAGGCGTTCGATGTGCCCGCCGAACCGTGGCGTCCCCGGCGGGCGGTAGGAGATAGCGATGTTGTGGTCGTCGCAGCCGCGCTTGAAGGCGCGAGAGTGGAATTCGGCGCCGTTGTCGACGTGAATGCATTCGGGTAGGCCGCTCGTCGGCCATTCCACCGATATCCCGCGATCTTCCAGCCAGCGCGTCTTGTCGATGATCGCATGCGTCAGGCAGAGCGCTACCGATGTCACGGACGGCGCCTCCAGGGACAGGTAGAAGCCCAGAACCATCCGGGTACAGACGTCGATGGCGATGGTCAGGATAGGACGGCCGATCGGCTGCCTTTCGATCGGATCGACAACCGTCACGTCGACCTTCGTATGATCGATCTGGACGATCTGCAGCGGATGCTGCACCGAAAGCTCGCCTGGGAGCGCCAGAAATTGCGCTTCGGCCCGTGCTTTGCCCTCACGACGGCGCTTCAGTGCCTCGACATCGAGCGTGCGCAGGTAGGCCTTGAGCCGCCGGATCGACGGCGGCGGCAACTGTTCTGCCCGGCAATCGGATGAGATCCGCTTCCAAAGCCGCGTCAGCGTCGGCCTTTCCGGCATCGCGTAGAACGTCGTGATGTTGTGATCGACGATCGTCTTCAGAGCAGGATCAAAGGCATCGATGCCGCCGTGCCGCCCCGACTTCCGGTGAAGAAGCGCTGCAGCGCGCTCCTCTGTTCGATACCGCTTCAGCCAGCGGAACAGCGTCGCACGGCTGACCGCGAGGTTCGCCATGGCATCGGCCACTTCGCCCGCAGTGGGTCGCAGCGGCAACCGCCGCAGAACGTCCGCATGCCGAAGCACGTCCTGCCATTCTTGTTCGTTGAGCTGGTCACGTCGCATGCCCTTCACGCGCTTGGTGTATCAAGGTAGTCTCACCATATCTGAATCGCGTGACAGTTCAGTCTCAACGAAACCGACTCGGTCTCACGAAATCTGAATCGGCTAACGCTTTGAAAATAAATGACGACCAGTCTCACGAAAAACGGTCAACTGACACCCA
>JAHBYU010000003.1 GCA_019635775.1 Rhizobiaceae bacterium
CGGTGCGCTTCAGCGGCTTTCGGCCTTACCCCGGATCGCCCGCGTGCCTTCCCGACACTCCGGGGTCGTAGTGCCCCGGCGCGAACCCGTCGAACGGAACCTCCCCGGTCCCGCGGCTTCGTCGGCCACGGTGCGGAGGCGCCGGTCCTTCCCCGCTTTCAAACGACTCCGGAAGCGTTCCCGCCGGAAAGGACAGGAGAGAGGATAAGTGAGGACGGCAAGGACGTGGACAGATAGGGCCAAAATTTCCGATGAATGAAGCAAAAACAAAGGGATGGGCAAAGAGCGTTTCCACCTTAGCGCGTCGAACCGCTTTCCGACATCCGGCTCGCCTTTCCCCGGCGTCAGCTATGCGGTAAGCAAAAAGCGGAAACTCCGGTGAACCTTTTGCCCGGACCACGCGACTGAGCCTGCAGGAGCCCCATGGTTGGCACAACCGCAGCACCCGGCCAGCAGACCGACCGCGAACTCGTGGAGCGGGTCGCGCATGGCGATCGCGCCGCCGTCAGGCTCCTGTTCATGCGCCACCACGCCCGGGTCTACCGGTTCGTTGCGCGCCAGACGGGATCGGACATGATGGCTGACGACATCGCGAATGAGGTTTTCCTGGAACTGTGGCGACAGGCGCCGGCCTTCGAGGGTCGCTCGGAAGTCTCCACCTGGCTGCTCGGCATTGCCCGCTTTAAGGCGCTGTCTGTCCTGCGCCGGAAAAAAGAAGCCGCTATAGACGACGACGCGGCCGCCGCCATTCCCGATACGGCGGATACGCCCGAGGTCGCGTTGATGAAGGATGACAAGGCGGTCGCGCTGCGCCGCATGGTCAATGCGCTGCCGGAAGAGCATCGCACCGTTATCGACCTTGCCTACTATCACGCGAAATCCGTTGGCGAGATCGGCGAGATCCTGTCGATTCCGGTCGCCACGGTAAAGACGCGCATGTTCTATGCGCGCAAGAAACTCGGCGAAGCGCTGCAGGCAGCCGGCTTCGAAAGGGGATGGCCATGACTTCCCGCGACGAGAGCGAGACAGGGAAGATGTCCAGTCGCGACGAGCTGGAGGCACTGCTGCCCTTCTACCTGAACGGTACGCTGGACGAGGTCGACCTCGCGTCCGTGGAGGAATGGCTGGCCACCGATCCCGAGGCGCTCGCAGCACTTGAGGCTGCGGAACTGGAGTTCTCCGGCACAACGGCCGCAAACGAGGCGATCAAACCGCCCGCCGACGCGCTGGCGCGTTTCAACGCCGCGCTCGACGCCGAGGCCACGCCTTCAGACGTGGCAGCAGGCGCGCAATCCTTGCTGGCGCGTCTGTGGGCGGGTTTCTGGGCCATACCCGCGAGCGTCGCCTGGGCAACCGCTGCTGCCGCCATCGCGCTCGTGCTTGTGCAGACCGTACTGGGCCCCGGCAATCGGCCCGGCCCGATCGAGATCGCCGGCACGGAGCAGGGCGACCTGCCTTTCGCGCTGGTGACCTTCAAGGCCGACGCACGACTTGCCGATGTCTCCGCCTTCCTGTCCGAACAGGGCGCGAGCATCGTCTCCGGTCCCGCGCCGGGGGGCATCTACCGGATCGGCATACCGGCTCAGGACGCCGCTGACTACGAGCGGATCGTCGGCCTTATTGCCGCCCAGCCTTTCGCGGAGACTGTGCTGACCGGGAGGAAGCCGGCCAATGGCGGATAAAGAAAAAGCACGTTTCACGACAGTTGCGGCATCGGTATGTGTGGCCGCTATCATCGCCGCCTCGCCTGCGTTTTCGCAGACCAATGACCCGAATCTGACGGACGCCGATCTCGATTGCCTTCGCCAGGAGGCGGCGGGCCTGGAATGCGGTGCGGACGAGCAAGAGCCGCAGGCTGGCGATGCCGTCCTGCTGCCAGGGCTGATCGTCGACCTGTTCCCGAATCCCGCAATCGCCGACAACCCAGAACCCGAAACGCCTACGGGTTCAGGCGGCAATCCGCCACCGCCCGGTTCGCTGGCCGTCGCGCCGCCCGTCGCGCCCCCGGTTGCCGTTCAGGGCGCGTTCGTTCCCGACGAGGTGCTGGTGAGCGTCGGAGGCGACGGGACGGTCGCAGCGGACATCGCAGCCGCATTCGGGCTGGAAATCCGCTCCCAGCGCACCTCCACGCTGCTCGGCTCGACCATCGTGCGCTACGGCATCCCGGATGGCCGCCCGGTCGGCGTGGTGCTTGCTCAGCTTGCAGGCGATGGGCGGACGAGCCGCCGCGCGCCAAACCACGTTTATACGCTGCAGCAGGCGGCGGGCGTGGTGAACTACGCTTTCCAGCGCATCGCGCTTTCGCCCGAAACGGCGAGCGGGGCCGATGTGCGCGTTGCCGTGATCGACACCGCCATCGACGAGACGCACCCCGCCATCAAGGATGCCATTGCCGGCGAGTTTGACGCGATGCCCGGTGTCGAGGTCACCACGCGAGACCACGCCACTTCCGTCGCGGGGTTGATAGCCGGAACCGGCGCGTTCCGGGGCATGGCGCCCGGCGCAAGCATTTATCATGCGCGCGCCTTCGAGAACGGTAAGTCGAGCATGGACATCATCCTCTCGGCGCTGGACTGGGCCGCCGGCGAGGATGTGCGCATCATCAACATGAGCTTTGTCGGACCGAAGAACGAACTGCTGCAGGAGGCGTGCGACGCCGCGCGCGAGCGCGATATCGTGCTGGTCGCGGCGGCCGGCAACAACGGGCCGAAGGCGCCCTTCGGCTATCCCGCCGCATATCAGGGCGTCATTGCCGTGACAGCGACGGACGACAGGGATGCGCTGATGCAGCAGGCGAACCGGGGGCCGTACGTCTTCGTCTCCGCGCCAGGCGTGAACGTGCTTGCCCCGGTGGGTGGCGGCGCCGACCTCGTCACGGGCACATCATTTGCCGCAGCGGTTGTGTCCGGGGCGATCGCCAATCTTATCAGCACGGCACCGGAGCGCTCCGCCGACTGGATCGAGGCCGCGCTGTCGGCGACCGCCAGGGACCTCGGCGCGCCGGGCCGTGATCCGGACTTCGGCTACGGTCTGGTGGATGCGAAAGCGGCAGGCGCGATGACGAACGACTAGCCGGCTAAGTTTTTGCCGCCGAAATCGACCCGCGCACTACGAGATCGACAGGCCACACCTCGCCGGTCGGTTCTGTTTCGAGCCGCGAAATCCTTGCAGCCAGCCGTTCGGCGACACGCTGGCCGGCTGCGCGGATCGACGAACGCGTCGTTGTCAGCGGAACGGGGAAGTTCTCGGGCTTCAGCCAGGGAAAGACGTCGTCATGGGCGACAAGCGAGACGTCGCCGGGCAGCGTCAATCCCAGATCGCGTATGGCGCGAACGACGCCGAGCGCCATCATCAGCGAGGAGCAGAGGAGCGCTGTGGGCGGTTCGGGCCCCTCTAGCAGGCTTTTAGCGGCGCGAAACCCGTTCTCCTCCGTCATCGCGACCGAACGCACGCGCTCGGGCGGCAGGGAAAGGCCGCTTGCGGCGAGCGCCCTGCGCGCGCCTCTTTCGCGGAAGATCGCGAATGTCTGGCTCGTATCCCCGTTGATGAGGCCGATGCGGGTGTGTCCGAGCTGCATCAGCAGCCGGGTGGCATCATGGAACGCACCCTCGTTGTCGATATCGACATGCGCGTATTCGAAATCGAGGCCTTCGCTCCGGCCATGCACGATGAAGGGGAGGCCGAGTTGGTTGAGCAGCCTGATGCGGCGGTCGGCGGGTTTTGGCGATGACACATAGACCGCGTCGACCTGCTTGTTGGCGACGACACGCCGATAGGTGGTTTCCTCGTCGTCGGCCGCAGTGGGCGACAGCACGAGGTCGAGTTCGTGGCCGCGGGCATAGTCGCCCAGCCCGGAAAGGAATTCGACGAAATGCGGATCGATGTCGACCGAAGCGCCGGTTGGCATGACGTATCCGATCATCCCGGCCTTGCCGGTCGCAAGCCGCCGCGCGCTGGGATTGGGCCGGTAGCCATGCCGCCTCGCCGCATCCGCGACGCGCCGACGCGTTTCCTCGCTGACCTCGGGATAACCGTTCAGCGCACGGCTCACCGTCGTCTGCGAAAGGGACAGCATGTCCGACAACTGCTTGAGGTTCACGCCCGCCAGCCCTTCAAAGCGCTTTCAAATCGAAACGTCAGTACCGGGTGGAAGGAGTAGCCTTCCCGCACCGGATTTTTATCGCGAAATTTTCCGGATGGAAGACAAATGACACCGGAAAGCACCAAAAACAATGATGCAACGCAGCATCCCGGTAGGTCATGGCTGGAAATGACGCTTGGGCATCCTCTCTTGACTCGGCGGCAAATCAGTGGCGTTATGAGCGCAGCCAAAGCGCTTTGACTGCCCCCTCTCAGCCGGTCGCGGCCGGTTCGATCCAGTGGTTAGCCGTCAAGGTGCGGGTCGGCGGGGCGGAATAGGAGGTTCCTCCCCGGTCACAGGATCCAAAGGGAGGAATGCTCATGAAGAAGACACTTCTGCTGGGTGCGGCTCTTGTCGCCCTGGCCTTCGCAAAGCCCGCATCCGCCGAACTGAAATTCGCACCTGGCGAGGATGCCCGGTTTCACTGGGAAAACTTCGAGGACCTCAAGAAAGTCGACCTGAAGGGCGAGACCCTGTCCATCTTCGGGCCCTGGCGCGGTGAGGACGAGGCGCTGGTGCGCTCTGTGCTCGAATATTTCTCCGAGGCGACCGGCGCGACGATCAACTATTCCTCGTCGGAAAATTACGAGCAGCAGATCGTCATCGACACACAGGCCGGCAGCCCGCCCAACATCGCGATCCTGCCGCAGCCTGGATTGCTGCAGGACCTCGCGTCGAAGGGCCTTCTCGTTCCGCTTGGCGACGACGTGGCGAATTTCGTGCGCGACAATTACGGCGCGGGTCAGTCCTGGGTCGATCTCGGCACCTACAAGGACAAGGACGGAGCCGAGAAGTTCTTTGCCTTCCCATACAAGGCCGACCTGAAGTCGCTCGTCTGGTACGTGCCGGAAAACTTCGAGGAAGCCGGCTATGAAGTTCCCAAGACCTGGGAAGAGATGCAGGCGCTAGCCGACCAGATCGTAGCCGATGGCGGAGTGCCTTGGTGCATCGGGCTCGGTTCCGGTGGTGCGACCGGCTGGCCCGCGACCGACTGGGTCGAGGACATCATGCTGCGTACCGCACTCCCCGATACCTACGACAAGTGGACAACCAACGAGATCCCGTTCAACGATCCGGCGGTCGTCAACGCGCTGACGATCTTCGCCAACATCGCCACCAACGACAAATATGTCGACGGCGGCAAGGCAGCCGTCGCGGCGAAGGATTTCCGCGACAGCCCCAAGGGTCTCTTCGGCCTGCCGCCGAAGTGCTACCTGCACCGGCAGGCGTCGTTCATTTCGTCCTTCTTCCCGGAAGGAACAGTCCTCGGCGAGGATGCGGACTTTTTCTACCTTCCGCCCTTCGCGGACAAGCCCGAGCTTGGCACGCCGGTGCTCGGGGCGGGAACGCTGGTCGCGATCACCAAGGACTCCAAGGCCGCGCGGGAGTTCATAAACTTCCTCGAAATGCCGCTCGCGCATGAAATCTGGATGGCGCAGTCCGGCCTGCTTACGCCGCTGAAGACGGTCAACCAGGACGCCTATGCCAATGAGCAGTTGAAAAAGCAGGGCGACATTCTGGTCAACGCGTCGACCTTCCGCTTCGACGGGTCCGACCTGATGCCCGGCAAGATCGGCGCCGGCGCGTTCTGGACCGGCATGATCGACCTCGTCGGCGGCAAGTCGCCCGAGGCGGTCGCAACCGAGATCCAGACCAGCTGGGACGCGATCAAGTAGGAAACCAGCCTCCCTTCTCCCCGACACGGGGAGAAGGCGCCTGAAACGACGCGTCGCAGCGGACTGGCGGTTCAGACCCTCATCCGACCGCGTCGTCATGCCCGGCCCGGCCAGACTTTCCAAAGCGGGAAGATGGCCGGGCGGGGAACAGCATGAACCGCATGCAACAGGAGGGGAGGACATCATGGCGGCCCAGATCCTTTCGGCTATCATCACGATCATCGTCGGCGTCGGCGGCGCGATCGCCTATTTCTGGGGAGCCAACAAGCTTCTCGACCTGATCTTCCCGTCGCGCGGCGTGACCGGCATGACGGCGGTGGACAATCTGCGACGGCAGGGCCTGATCCGGCCGTGGCTCTTCATCGGGCCCGCGCTGACCATCCTCGTGATCTACCTGATCTATCCGGTCGTGCAGACGCTCTACCTGTCCTTCCACGACCGCTCGGGCGAAAATTTCGTCGGCATCGCCAACTATTCATGGGCGTTCGGCGACCGCGAATTCCGCAACTCCATCTTCAACAACATCCTCTGGCTTGCCGTCGTGCCGGCCGCCTGCACCTTCCTTGGCCTCGTCATCGCCGTTCTCACCGACAAGATATGGTGGGGCACGATCGCGAAGAGCCTGATCTTCCTGCCGCTCGCCATCTCCTTTGTCGGCGCAAGCGTCATCTGGAAGTTCATCTACGAGTATCGCGGCGATGGCCAGGTCCAGATCGGCCTGCTCAACGCCATCATCCAGTTCCTCGGTGGCTCGCCGCAGGTCTGGATTTCGCTGCCCTTCTGGAACAACTTCTTCCTGATGGTCATCCTGATCTGGATCCAGACGGGCTTTGCGATGGTCATCCTGTCCGCAGCCCTGCGCGGCATCCCGGAGGAGACGATCGAAGCCGCCGTCATCGACGGGGCCAATCCCTTCCAGATTTTCTGGAAGATCATGGTTCCGCAGATATGGGGCACCATCGCGGTGGTCTGGACGACCATCACGATCCTCGTCCTCAAGGTCTTTGACATCGTACTGACCATGACAAACGGCCAATGGAACACCCAGGTGCTGGCAAATCTGATGTTCGACTGGATGTTCCGTGGCGGCGGGGACTTCGGACGCGGTGCGACAATCGCAATCATCATCATGATCGCGGTTTTGCCGATAATGATCTGGAACATCCGCCAGGCCAACCGCGAGGGAGGGCTCTGAGATGGCAAACGCACGCGGCAAGTCCTTCCTCGCAAAGTTCGGCGTCCATCTCGCGGTGCTCGTCTTCGTCATCATCTGGACGATCCCGACACTCGGCATTCTCGTCTCGTCGCTGCGCGACAAGGACCAGATCATCGCGTCGGGCTGGTGGAACGCGTTCTCAAGTTCCACACAGACGGAAGCAGGACGCCTGCCCTCGCCAGAAACCCAGGTCGAGAAGGACGGCAGCTTCGTCATCGAGGGCAACATCTTCGGCGACGGACCGGCGCGCGCGGTGAGCGCGTTCGGGCTGCGCTCGGCAGCGCCGACTCAATATCCGGCAGGCGAGGCGGCCGATCTCAGCGACGGCGTAACCCTGATCATAAACGAGGACGGCAGCTTCGTCCTCACCTCGCCCGTCGCCTTCGAGGGTACGCGCGGCCAGCGCATCTACTACGCGTCGTCGGCACCGCCGCGCTTCACCACCGAGAACTACGAGACGGTGCTGTTTTCCGAAGGTATCGGCCGCTCCTTCATCAATTCGCTGACCGTGACGGTGCCGGCTACCATCATTCCCATCATGATCGCGGCCTTCGCGGCATACGCGCTCGCCTGGATGCGCTTTCCCGGTCGCGCGCTGATCATCGCAACCATCATCGGGCTGCTGGTCGTGCCGCTGCAGATGGCGCTGATCCCATTGCTGCAACTCTACAACAACGTGGCTCTGTTCTTCGGTGTTCCGTCGAAGACCTATCTCGGCATATGGCTGGCGCATACCGGCTTCGGACTTCCTTTCGCCATCTATCTTCTGCGCAGCTACATGGCCGGTCTGCCGAAGGAACTGATGGAATCAGCACGCATCGACGGCGCGAGCGACTTCGAGATCTTCCTCAAGATCGTGCTTCCGCTGTCCTTTCCGGTTCTGGCGTCGTTCGCCATCTTCCAGTTCCTCTGGGTCTGGAACGACCTTCTGGTGGCGATGGTCTTTCTCAAGACCGATGCGAGCGAACTGGTCCTGACCGCAAAGCTCAACGCGCTGCTTGGCTCGCGTGGCGGCGACTGGGAAATCCTCACCACCTCGGCATTCGTCACCATCCTGGTGCCACTGGCGGTGTTCTTCTCGCTGCAGCGCTATTTCGTACGCGGCCTGCTCGCAGGTTCGGTGAAGGGAGGCTGATACCTTGTCGGCAGTGCATGACATGAAGGCCGCGCCAGAGCTGGCCCCCGACCGCGACTGGTGGCGCGGCGCGGTGATCTATCAGGTCTATCCGCGCAGCTACCAGGACTCCAACGGGGACGGCGTGGGTGACCTGAAGGGCATCATTCAGCGGCTTCCCTACATCGCCTCGCTCGGGGTCGACGCGGTCTGGATCTCGCCGTTCTTCAAGTCGCCGATGAAGGATTTCGGATATGATGTTTCCGACTATCGCGACGTCGATCCGCTGTTCGGCACGCTCGCCGATTTCGATGCGCTGGTCGAGGAGGCGCACCGGCTTGGCCTGCGGATCATCATCGACGAGGTGATCTCGCACACTGCCGACATCCATCCCTGGTTTCGCGAGAGCCGGTCGAGCCGCGACAATCCCAAGGCCGACTGGTACGTGTGGGCCGATGCGAGGCCCGACGGCACGCCACCCAACAACTGGCTGTCGATCTTTGGCGGGTCGGCCTGGCAGTGGGACACGCGCCGCCAGCAATATTACCTGCACAATTTCCTCGCCGAGCAACCGGACCTGAACTTCCACAATCGCGAAGTGCAGGACGCGCTGCTCGACGTCACGCGCTTCTGGCTCGAAAGGGGTGTCGACGGGTTTCGGCTCGACACGATCAACTTCTACTTCCATTCGCAGGGGCTGGAGGACAATCCGGCGCTGCCCCCGGAAGAGCGCAACGACCAGACCGCGCCGTCCGTGAACCCGTACAACTACCAGGACCACATCTTCGACAAGAGTCGGCCCGAGAACCTCGCCTTCCTGGAACGCTTCCGCGCGCTGCTCGACGAATATCCCGCCGCAGCCGCCGTCGGCGAGGTGGGCGACTCGCAACGCGGGCTTGAGGTGGTCGCGGCCTATACGGCCGGCGATCGCCGTGTGCAGATGTGCTACGCCTTCGACTTTCTCGCACCTGAAAAGATCGGCGCCTCGAAGGTCCGCTCCGTGCTGGAGACATTCGGTCGCGTCGCAATCGACGGCTGGTCTTGCTGGGCCTTTTCCAACCACGATGTCGTGCGTCCCGCCACGCGCTGGGCGGCGGACGAGCCGGACAGGCTGGCCTATCTCAAGGTCATCTCCGCGCTGCTGATGTCGTTGCGCGGCTCGGTCTGCCTCTATCAGGGCGAGGAGCTTGGCCTGACCGAGGCGGAGCTGTCCTACGAGGATCTGCAGGATCCCTATGGCATCCGGTTCTGGCCGGAGTTCAAGGGCCGCGACGGTTGCCGCACGCCCATGGTGTGGGACGACGGCAAGGCGAATGGTGGTTTCTCATCCGTAAGACCCTGGCTGCCGGTGGCGACAGAGCACCTCCCTCTGTCCGTCAGCCGGCAGCAGGGCAACCCGGATTCGCTTCTCGAGCATTATCGGCGCTTCCTCGCCTTCCGGCGCGAGCACCCCGCTCTGGTAAAGGGCGATATCGAGTTCCTCGGCGTGGACGGGGACGCGATCGCCTTTGCAAGGACAGAGGGCAACGAGCGCATCATATGCGCCTTCAACCTCGGCAGCCGGCCAGCGACGATCGACATAGGCGGGGGCAAGGGCGTCCAACCGCTCGCGGGCTCTTCCGGAGAGGTGAGGGACGGAAAGATTGCATTCCAGAGTTACGGAACGTGGTTCGGCCGGCTGGACTAGCGGACGACGACAGGGTTACAAGGGACAGGAACGTCAGGAGCACACCATGGCAGATCTCACCCTCAGACAGATCAAGAAGTCGTACGGCGCGGTAAACATCCTTCATGGTATCGATCTCGACATCAAGTCGGGCGAGTTCATCGTCTTCGTGGGACCGTCGGGATGCGGAAAGTCGACGCTGCTGAGGACGATCGCGGGCCTGGAGGAGATCACCTCGGGTGAGCTGAAGATAGCCGGTGAGATCGTCAACGACGTGCCTCCGTCAAAGCGCGGCATCGCCATGGTGTTCCAGTCCTACGCGCTCTACCCGCACATGACGGTCTACGACAACATGGCCTTCGGCATGAAGATCGCCGGCGAAAGCAAGAGCGAGATCGACCGCCGCGTGAAGCAGGCGGCCGAAATCCTGCAGCTGACCAAATATCTCGACCGCCTGCCGAAGGCGATGTCGGGCGGCCAGCGCCAGCGCGTCGCCATCGGCCGCGCCATCGTGCGCAATCCCAAGGTGTTCCTGTTCGACGAGCCGCTGTCGAACCTTGACGCGGCATTGCGCGTGGCCACCCGCATCGAGATCGCCAAGCTGAAGGAATCGATGCCCCAGACGACGATGATCTATGTCACGCACGACCAGGTGGAGGCAATGACGCTTGCCGACCGGATCGTCGTCCTGAAGGACGGTCGCGTCGAGCAGGTCGGTACGCCGATGGAGCTCTACCACCATCCCGGCAACCTTTTCGTGGCGCAGTTTATCGGCTCGCCCGCCATGAACATCGTGCCAGCCACCATCGAGAAGGCCGGTGCGAGCACTTCGATCTCGATCACAGGCGGACTGAAGGCGGACGTTCCAGTCGCCACGCCCGCCGATGCCGCCGGGACGTCGATCAGCTTCGGCGCGCGACCCGAGGACCTGTGCCTCGCGACCGGCGACGCCGTGCTGTTCGAGGGCAAGGTCGATTACGTCGAACAACTGGGCGAGGTGCAGCTCGTCTATCTCGACATCGGCCGCCCGGATTCACCGCTGGTAGTCAAGCTGCCCGGTAATGCTCCGGTTAAGCGCGGCGAGGTGCTGAAGGTCGATGCGGATCCGGGCACGCTTCACATCTTCAACGCAGAGGGCCGATCCTTCGCGCGCGAGGCGGCCTCCGCGATTGCGGCATAGCAGGGGCCGATCCTAGGCCGCGCCCACCTGCACCCTGTCAGAGGCGCGGCCCGCGTCAACGCCATCGACGAGGAAAACCTCGACAGGCTCGCCCCGCCCACGCAGCCTGTGTCGTCCGGCCGGAACCACCGCGAAACGCGCATCGAGACGAGAGGCTGTCTCCGCCGAGATGGCTATAGCGACGTCGGCCTCCGGTGCGAGTTCCTTGCCGAGGCCCTGCAGCCGCTGGCTGACATTCACCGTATCGCCGATGATCGTGTAGTTCACGCGGTCGGAGCCGCCGATATTGCCGACGATGACAGGACCGGTGTGGATCCCAATGCGCACGCGCAGGGACGGCAGACCCTCGGCCACGGCAGCCAGGTTGTCCGTTTCGAGCTCGTCGCGCATCTGGATAGCGGCGCGGACCGCAGCGGCTGCGTGCCCCTTCAGCCTGTCCGGAGCGCCGAAGAACGCCATCATCCCGTCGCCGAGGAACTTGTCGACCGTTCCTCCATTCGCGTCGACCACGCGGCACAGGATGCCGAAATGCCGATTGAGCAGTTTCGCCACCGCTTCGGCGTCCATCTGCTCGGAAAGCGCCGTGAAGTCCGCGATGTCCGTGAACATGACGGTCACGATGGCCTCGCGAGGCTCCGCGATGCCGATCTCGCCGGTACGCACGAGCTTGGCCACGAGTGAGCGCGGAATGTAAGTTGAAAAGGCTTTAAGCCCGACAAGCATGGCGTTGAAAGCCGAGGCCTGATCGTCGAGCTCCCTTATGCGGCTGCGTGGCAGCGGCGTAACGCCGTCCAGGTCGAAATCAGCCACCCGCGTCGCCTGTCCGGCTATCGCCTGAATCGGACGCGACAGGCGCTTGCCGAGCAGGATCGCCACGATGATGGCGGCCGCCATCGCGGCGAGGCCGAACAGGGCGGAGCCGACGACGCGCTCCACCTCCTGGCCGATCTGCCGGCTTTCGAAATACGCGCCGATCGTCCACGGCCGGTTTCCATAGCCCGCGATCTGCCGTGTGATCGCGACATAACCTTCGCCGTTCCACCACTCCCTGTTGTCGCCTTCACCGCTGATCTCGGAGAATTCGACGTCGCGGGTGCGCGTGGTGCCCAGTTGATCGCCGACCTTGCGGTTGGGATAGGCCGCCAGCACCGGATCGCCGTAGGTGGCAAGCGACATCAGCGGCTTGATGCCTTGAGCGCTGGCATCCTCATCGGCCAGCCGCTGGTCGGCAATGACGCGATCGTCGCCGTCAAGGATGAAGGCATGCGTGCCGAAGCGCTCGGAGAGATCGCGGGTGATGTTGGACAACTTGTGCAGTTCGACCGCCGCGATCACCCATCCCTGAACGACGTCATTGCGCGAAAGCGGCAGCGACACATTGGCGTAGAGACCGAATTCATTGGTCACAAAAGCGCCCCAGACCAGCCCGTCCACCTTGCTCCGTTCGGCCAGAGCTGCCCGCATCTGGGGTGTCTTCTCGGTTTCGGCCAAGAGTTTCTTGATTCTGCCCTCTTCCTCTCGCGCCACGCCCCGGCAGACATCGTCAGGCGTACAGACAAGCATGGCCGTTGCCTGCCGTGCGCCGGAAAGGGCGCCCGACAGGGCAGCGGTCATCCGGTCGTCGTCTATGTTGAAATCGCCATCCGCGTAGAGCCGCGCGACCCCTCCCACCACGCTTTCCGTCTGTCCCATCTCGGCGCGCAATGAATCCTCCATCGCATCGACCAGCAGCGTCGATTGCGTGCCGAGCAGATCGAGCGTGTTCCTGACATTGGCGCTGACCATCAGCGTCAGCACCCCGCCGATCGACAGGAACACCAGCATGCCGAAGCTGAGCGCCATCAGGGCGGAGACCGGTATGCGCCGGCGCCTTTCGAGAGGGCGCAATCTTGTGGGTTCGGGGGAAGAAGCCATGTTGGCAAATGTCGTCACAGCGGGATGAAATGCAAGACCACGCGATCTGTCTTTGGGTTGTCCGGGGAAGCTGTTCCCGGATTGGGGCGGAGTTCAGGCGGCCGCACGCTCGGCGCGGGCGATCCGCGCCCGTGACACGAAATATGCGCCGACGAAGGTCGCGCTGAGGAGCAGCACGATGGTGGGTGCCGGCGCGCTGTCGATGAAGAAGGACAGGTAGACGCCAAGGAACGAGCCGACAGTCGCCGTCGCCACGGACAGGATCAGCATGGTGCTGAACCGGCGCGTCAGCAGGAAGGCTATGGCGCCCGGGGCAATCAGCATGGCGATCGACAGGATGATGCCGACGGCCTGCAAAGCGCCGACGATGGTCAGCGAGATCAGGCTGAGCAGGCCGTAGTGCAGCATATTGACACGAAGTCCGACTGCGCGCGCCTGCGCCGGGTCGAAGGCATGCAGGAGGAAATCCTTCCACTTGACGCCGATGATCGCCGCCGTGAGCGCGGCAATGACGGCTGCCTGGGCGATGTTGCCCCAAGTGACGCCGAGCATGTCGCCGAACAGTATGTGATCCAGATGCACCTCCGACTGTATCTTGACGTAAAGCACCAGTCCGAGACCGAACATTCCGGAGAACACGACACCCATTACGGTATCCTGCTTGATGCGGCTGTTATCCTTCAGGAAACCAGTCGCCAGCGCGCAGAACATACCGGCCACGAAGGCGCCAATGGCATAGGGAAAGCCCACGATATAGGCGATGACGACGCCCGGAAACACGGCGTGGCTGATCGCGTCGCCCATCAACGACCAGCCTTTGAGCACCAGAATGCAGGACAGCAGGGCCATGGGGATGGCAACCACCGTGGAGATGACCAACGCGTTGATCATGAAGTCGAACTGGAACGGGAGCAGCAGGTTCTCGATCATGGCTGCTGTTCCAGCGCTTCGGCCGCCCGGCGGCGGGCCGCCAGCATTCCATGCTTGGGCGCGAGGAAGAATGCGATGAGGAAAATCGCGGTCTGGAGCACGACGATGGTGCCGCCTGTCGCGCCGTCCAGGAAATAGCTCGCATAGGCGCCGACGAAGCTGGTGACCGAGCCTATCAGTACGGCAATGACGAGCAGCCGCGGAAAGCGGTCGGTCAGCAGGTAGGCTGTCGCGCCCGGCGTCACGACCATGCAGATGACGAGAAAGGCGCCGACGGTCTGCAGTGCGGCAACCGTTGAGGCCGACAGCAGCGTGAAGAACATGATCTTCAGCGCCGTCGGGTTGAGCCCGATGGAGCGCGCGTGGCTCTCGTCGAAGAAGGTGACCATGAGGTCCTTCCACTTGACCAGCAGGATTGCCAGCGAGACGAATCCGATGACGGCAAGCTGGAGCGTGTCGAAAGGCGTGATCGCAAGAATGTTGCCCAGCACGATGGTCTGGATGTTCACGGAGGTCGGAGAGATCGACACCATGAACAGGCCGAGCCCGAAGAAGGCCGAGAAGATGAGGCCGATGATCGCATCCTCCTTCAGCTTGGTGCGCTGGTTGAGAAGGAGCATCGCACCGGCCGCAAGCCCGCCGGCAAAGAACGCGCCGACGGAGAAGGGCAGGCCGAGCATGTAGGCCCCGGCGACGCCCGGCACGATGGAATGCGAAAGCGCGTCGCCGATGAGCGACCAGCCCTTGAGCATGAGATAGCAGGACAGGAAGGCGCAGACGCCGCCGACAAGCGCTGACACCCACATGGCGTTGACCATGTAGGAATAGCCGAACGGCTCAAGCAGCGGGCTCATCCGGCCCCTCCCTGCTCTTCTGCTCCATCCTGTCTTTCTCGCCATAGAAGACGAGGGGACGCTCGTCGTCCGTGAAGACGGAAAGCCGGCGCCTGTCGTCGTCTTCATGGAGATGCTCGCCGCCGAGCACGAAGTGGCGCAGCACCCCGCCGAAAGTCTTTTCCAGATTGGCTTGCGTGAAGGTGTCGGCTGTCAGGCCATAGGCGAGCACGGTTCCCTTGATCAGGATCGTGCGGTCGCAGAATTCCGGAACCGAGCCCAGATTGTGGGTCGAGACGAGCATAACCCGGCCTTCGTTGCGCAGTTCGCGCAGCAGCGCGATGATCTGGTCCTCTGTCTTGACGTCCACGCCGGTAAAAGGCTCGTCGAGCAGAATGACGCGGCTGTCCTGAGCCAGCGCGCGGGCGAGAAAGACGCGCTTCTTCTGGCCGCCGGAGAGTTCGCCGATCTGGCGCTTGCGGAACTCGGTCATGTTGACACGCGCCAGCGCGGCCGACACGGCCTCGCGGTCGGCGGCCCTGGGCCTGCGCATCATGCCCATGCGGCCGTAGCGGCCCATCATCACCACGTCCTCGACCAGCACGGGGAAGTTCCAGTCGACCTCTTCGGCCTGCGGCACATAGGCAACGAGGTTGCGTCGAAGCGCCTCGGCGACCGGCATGCCGAGAACGCGAATTTCGCCCCTGGCAAGACGCACGAAACCCATGATCGCCTTGAAGAGCGTCGACTTGCCCGAGCCGTTGACGCCGACCAGCGCCGCGATGGTTCCTGTGGGAATGCCGAAGCTCGCGTCGCGAAGCGCCGTATGCCCGTTGCGGTAGGTGACGGTCGCTCCCTCCACGAGAATACCGGAGCCATCGGTTCCGGTATTCTCGTGGAGGGGCTGGCTGGCTGGGACGTTCATCGGAGAGTCCTTGTCATGCGGGTCACGATGAAGGAGCCAGTCCCTTTGCGATGGTGTCGGACGTGACACGAAGCAGGTCGATGTATGTCGGCACCTCGCCATCGGCCTCTGTCAGGGAATCGACGTAGAGGACGCCGCCATACTTGGCGCCGGTCTCCCGCGCCACCTGCTCGGCCGGCGCCGGCGAGATCGTGCTTTCGGAAAAGACGACCGGGATATCGTGCTCGCGTACTGCGTCGATGACCTTGCGGACCTGCTGGGGCGTGCCCTGCTGGTCGGCATTGATCGGCCAGAGATAGAGTTCCTTCAGCCCGAAGTCCCGGGCGAGATAGGAGAAGGCTCCTTCGCTTGAAACCAGCCAGCGCCTCTCCTCCGGCACCTTGGCGAGCTCGGCCTTGATCGGGTCGATGGCGGCGGTGATCTTGGCCTTGTAGGACTCTGCGTTCGCCTTGTAGGTCTCGGCATTGGCTGGGTCGTACTTCGCGAATGCGTCGCGGATGTTGTCTACATAGATGAGCGCGGCTGTCGGCGACATCCATGCATGCGGGTTGGGCTTGCCGGTGTACGGCCCCTCGGCGATCCCCATGGGCTCGATGCCGTCGGAGACGACCACGCCTGGCACATCCCTCAGGTTGCGGAAGAACTTCTCGAACCACAGTTCGAGGTTCAGTCCGTTCCACAAGATGAGCTGTGCTCCCTGAGCGCGCCTGATGTCGCCCGGCGTCGGCTGGTAATTGTGGATCTCGGCGCCTGGCTTGGTGATGGACTCGACGATCGCCGAATCGCCGGCGACATTGCGCGCGATATCGGCGATGACGGTAAAGGTCGTCACGGCCTTGAACTTCTCCTGTGCGCCGGCTTGCCCCGCAACGGCAATTCCGGCGGCAAGCACAAGGGCAGCGATCAGTACTTTCATGACAATCTCTTCGATTCCACGAGGCAGGCCATGCTTCAGATAGCGGCTGCCTTGTCCGAAGTCAATGCAATTGCAAATCGTTTGCAACTAGGTGCTCTTAAAGGCTCCTTGTAGCGGCCTTTATTTTTGCAACTGGCTGTCAACTGGCCTATAGGAAGACATGGTGAAGCGAACCCCGAAACGTATCGATTACGAGAAGGAACTGCGCCGGCAGGGTGTTCGGATCACCCGCCAGCGCAACGTCATCCTCGGCATATTGTCGGAAACGGAGGATCATCCCGACGCACTGGAGATCTTCAGGCGCGCCTCGGGAATCGACCCGTCGATCTCGCTCTCCACAGTCTACCGCACGATGAAGCTTCTGGGAGACATGGGTGCGATCCATCGCCATGCCTTCGAGGGCGGCCCGTCGCGCTTCGAGCATGCGGGCGGCGAACACCACGACCATCTGATCGACATCGAGACCGGCGACGTCATCGAGTTCAAGTCTGAACGCATCGAGCAGCTGCAGGACGAGATAGCGAAATCGCTTGGCTACGATATTGTCCATCACAGGCTGGAACTTTACGGCCGCAAGCGCCGCGCAGGGTAGCGGGCACCCGGGGAGGTGCGCCGCAGGTTGACGAAGCTTCAAGCGCGGGTCAAACATCCCGGCGAAAACAGCATGACCAGAAGTCGGCCAGTGCCGGCGATCAAACAAGGGATGTAAATATGGCGGCCGCCGAAATCGGACTGATCGGCCTTGGTGTCATGGGCTCGAACCTCGCGCTCAACATCGCCGAGAAGGGCAACAGGATCGCGGTCTTCAATCGCACCGTCTCCAAGACGCACGAGTTCCATCGGCAGGCCGGCGCGCTGCAGGACATGATCGTTCCCTGCGAAACGATCGAGGACCTCGCCGCCGCGATCCGGCCGCCGCGCCCCGTCATCATCATGGTGCAGGCCGGTGCCGCGGTTGACGAGCAGATCGCCCACCTTCGCGGCGTGCTGTCGGCCAACGACATCATGATCGACGCCGGCAACGCCAATTTCCGCGACACGATGCGCCGCTTCAAGGAGCTGGATGGATCGGGCCTGACCTTCATCGGCATGGGCGTGTCCGGTGGCGAGGAAGGTGCACGCCATGGGCCCTCCATCATGGTCGGCGGCACCGAAGCCTCGTGGAAACGCGTCGAGAAGGTGCTGACCTCGATATCGGCCAAATATGACGGCGAGCCCTGCGCGGCGTGGCTTGGCACCGATGGCGCCGGTCACTTCGTCAAGACGATCCACAATGGCATCGAATATGCCGACATGCAGATGATCGCGGAGATTTACGGCATCCTGCGCGACGGCCTCGGCATGGGCGCCAAGGAAATCGCGACGGTCTTTGCGCGGTGGAACGAGGGCCGGCTCGATTCCTACCTGATCGAGATCACCGCCAAGGTGCTGGCTGCAGACGACCCAAAGACCGGCAAGCCGATGGTCGACATGATCCTCGACCGTGCAGGCCAGAAGGGCACCGGCAAGTGGTCGGTCATCGAGGCGCAGCAGCTCGGCATTCCGGCAACGGCAATCGAGGCGGCGGTTGCCGCGCGCGTGCTTTCCTCGCTGAAGGATGAGCGCGTGGCTGCCGAGAAGGTTTACGGCTCGGACGGCGTGTCGCAATTCTCCGGCAAGAAGGAGGATGTGCTCACCGATCTGGAGCTGGCGCTGTTCGCCGGCAAGATTGCGGCCTACGCACAGGGCTTTGCCGTCATGGCGGGCGCGTCGAAGGAGTTCGGCTGGAACCTTCCGATGCCGACCATCGCAAAGATATGGCGCGCCGGATGCATCATCCGCTCGCAGTTCCTCGGTACGCTGGCCAAGGCGTTTTCGGGAGGCCCGGTCACCAATCTGTTGATGACGCCGGCCTTCGTCGAAATGATGAAGGAGGCGCATCCGGCACTTCGCAGGATCGTTGCCCGCGCGGCGGAAGCCGGCCTGCCGACGCCCGCCCTTTCGTCGGCGCTCGGCTATTTCGACAGCTACCGGCTCGGGCGCGGTACCTCAAACGTCATCCAGGCGCAGCGCGATTTCTTCGGCGCGCATGGATTCGAGCGCATCGACGAGGCCGGCGCGCATCATGGCCCGTGGGGCAGCGGCGCTGCCTGAGGGCACAAGCGCAATCATTCAGGAGGAAGCGTGATGGACTGGCGTCCGGCCGACAATCGCTATGATGCGATGATCTACAACCGATGCGGCAATTCGGGACTCAAACTGCCTGCGATATCGCTGGGGCTCTGGCATAATTTCGGCGACGACACGCCGCACCAGGTCAAGCGCGATATCTGCCGCAAGGCGTTCGACCTCGGCATTACCCATTTCGATCTCGCCAACAATTACGGCCCGCCGCCCGGCTCGGCGGAGATCGCCTTCGGCGACATACTGCGCACGGATTTCGCAGGCTTCCGCGACGAACTGGTGATCTCGACCAAGGCGGGCTACGGCATGTGGCCCGGTCCCTATGGCGAATGGGGCAGCCGCAAATATGTGCTGTCCAGCCTCGACCAGAGCCTGAAACGCATGGGGCTCGACTATGTCGACATCTTCTATTCCCATCGCTTCGACCCGGATACGCCGCTGGAGGAGACGATGGGCGCGCTGGACAGCGCGGTGCGCGCCGGCAAGGCGCTCTATGTCGGGATATCTTCCTACAACTCTCAGCGGACCCGCGAGGCCGCTTCAATCCTGCGTTCGCTTGGCACGCCCTTCATCATCCACCAGCCCAGCTATTCGATGATCAACCGCTGGGTCGAGGAAGATGGATTGCTGGACACGCTGGACGGGCTGGGCATCGGCTCGATCGTCTTCTCGCCGCTCGCGCAGGGCATGCTGACGTCCAAGTATCTCGGCGGCATTCCCAAGGACAGCCGCGTCACGCAGGGCAAGTCGCTGCGCGAAAGCTTCCTGTCCGAAGAGACTCTGGAAAACATCCGCGCGCTGGACGCGATCGCCCAGAAGCGACGTCAGACCCTGGCACAGATGGCGCTTGCCTGGGTGCTGCGCGGCGGCCGCGTGACCACCGCGCTTATAGGCGCAAGCAAGGTTTCGCAGGTCGAGGATTGCGTCGGCGCGCTGGCAAATCTCGATTTCACCAATAGCGAGCTTGCGGAGATCGATCGCTACGCCAAGGACGCCAACATCAACCTCTGGGCCAATTCGGCCGAGCGCGAGGGTCCTGCCAGAAAATAGGCCCTCAAAGCGACAGGAAAGCAGGTTCGCCGCGATGATCCGCAACCCGATTCTCCCGGGCTTCAACGCCGATCCTTCAATCTGCAGGGTCGGGACGGACTACTACATCGCCACCTCGACGTTCGAGTGGTATCCCGGTGTGCAGATCCACCACTCGACAGATCTCGTGAACTGGCGACTGGTCAAGCGGCCGCTCGATCGGGCAAGCCAGCTCGACATGCGGGGCAACCCGGATTCGGGCGGCGTGTGGGCGCCCTGCCTGTCGCACGCCGACGGCCTTTTCTGGCTTGTCTACACGGACGTGAAGCGGCTCGACGGCAACTTCAAGGACACGCACAACTATATCGTAACCGCCCCTGCGATCGAGGGACCGTGGTCTGATCCCGTTTACATAAACTCGTCGGGATTCGATCCATCGCTGTTTCATGACGACGACGGGAAAAAGTGGTTCCTGAACATGCTCTGGAACCATGTCTCGCATGGCGTGGGTGGCCAGCCGAAGACCCCATCCTTCGCCGGCATCCTTCTGCAGGAATACGATCCGGCGGCCGGGAGGCTCGTGGGGGCTGTCAAGAATATCTTCAAGGGCTCTTCGCTCGGTCTGGTCGAGGGTCCGCATCTCTTCAAGCGCGGCGGCTGGTACTATCTGACGACCGCCGAGGGCGGCACAGGCTACAGCCACGCCGTGACAATGGCGCGCTCGCGCAGCATCGACGGTCCTTACGAAATGCACCCCGACACGCATGTCATCACGTCGAAAGACGCGCCCGATGCCCCTCTGCAACGCGCCGGACACGGCCAGATCATCGAGACGCCGGATGGCGAATTCTACCACACGCACCTCTGCTCGCGGCCTCTTGCCGGCCTGCGCCGCTCACCGCTCGGGCGCGAGACCGCCATCCAGAAGTGCGTCTGGGGTGACGACGGCTGGCTCAGGCTGTCGCATGGGTCGGCGGTGCCGGAGCTTGACGTTGAGGCGCCCGAAGGCGCAGCCGCTGGCCCGCTGGAAACGGCAAAGCGCCACGACTTCGATGCGCCCGAACTGCCGCTCGATTTCCAGTGGTTGCGCACACCGTTTTCGGAACGGATCTTCTCGCTCACCGAAAGGCCGGGCCACCTGCGCCTGATCGGGCGTGAATCGATCGGCAGTTTCTTCGAGCAGGCCCTGGTGGCGCGGCGTCAGGACCATTTCTCGTTTCGCGCCGAGACGGATGCGGACTTCGCGCCCGACACGTTCCAGCAGGCCGCGGGGCTGACGCTCTACTATAACCGGCACAAGTTCCATTTTCTCGCCATCACGCACGACCCAAGGCTCGGTCGCGTGCTTACGATCATGAGTTGCCTAGGCGACTGGCCCGATGGGAAACTGACATTCCCGCTTGCCGAACCGGTTGCGCTGAACGCGGGGCCTGTAGGCTTGGCTGCGGATGTCGACGGGGCGGCGCTTCGCTTCAGCTACCGGCAGGGCGGCGGAAGCTGGCAGGCGGTCGGCCCGGTTCTCGATGCAAGCGTGGTCTCCGATGAGGCCGGACGCGGTGAGCACGGCTCGTTTACCGGAGCCTTCGTCGGCATGGTCGCCTTCGATACAAGCGGCCAGGCCCGGCATGCGGACTTCGATTATTTCGACTATCACAACGACTGAAACGAAGACGGCCGGGACTTGCCCGGCCGCATTTCATTAACCGGCTAATTTACTTACCGGTTTTCTCGGCAATCCAGTCCTTGTAGTTGGATACCCGCGTGTAGACGCCGTAGGCATTGGCATGGCCGCAGGCCGCTGCGGCATCCATCGGACCTTCGCCCCAGCTCACCACGCCTATCTGGACGGGACCATCCGGCCCTTCCGAAAAGAGCGGGCCACCGCTGTCGCCGTTGCAGGCGTCGCGCACGCCGCTGGAGGTTCCGGCGCAGATCATGTTGTCGGTCAGCCGGTCGCTCATCGTATCCACAATCGAGCGTGTGGCGGTGCTGATGCCGGCGTCGGAATAGAGCATGCGGGGTGCGAAATTCCGCAGGATCATCTCAAGGTCGCGCGCGTAGATTGCCCGGATGCCTTCGTTGCAGGCGGCGTTCGGCTGCAATTCGATTTCGGCTTCCATCAGATTGACCGGAAAGCTGCCATTGTCCATGCGGCCCCAGCCGGTCACACGCACTTTGCCTGAGTCCTCGCCGCGGCTTTCGACCAGCTTGACGGTCGGCGCCGTGGCAGGCTCGGCCAGCTTGATAAGCGCGATGTCGTTGTCGAGTGTTATCTCGCTGTATCCTTCATGGCGCACGATCTCGGCGACCGCATAGCGCTTGCCTTCCGTAAGCGCGGTCGCTTCCGTGAGGATCGTCACCGCAGTTGCCGGAATTGTCTGGCCACCATCGGTGACACAGTGTGCAGCCGTCAGGACCCACTGCGGCGCGATCAGGCTGCCGCCGCAGAATTGTGCGTTGGCCTGCGAGATCACGCTGTCGTCCAGCATGCCGCTGGAAAGAAGCGCGACCTGGAACGGCCACTCTCCCGGATCGGCCTCGTTCCCGCCAAAGACGCGGTCGCCCGAATCTCCGGCTTCCTTTGCCTGTTCGGCGCGCGCCGCCGCGACGCGGCTGATCGGCGAAAGCTCTGGTCTCGCTTCCTGAGCCAAAGCCGCGCCGGCGGACATGGTTGACAACAAGGCGATCGCGGCAAGCGGCGCCAGACAATTCGTGCGGTCCAAATTTACCTCCTGAGACTTTTCCCGTCGAACGCGGAGGCAAGATCAAACCCCGGAGCCCTTCACCCGCGTCGGCACATAATAGACCTCGAAAGGCCTAACGACAGCGATTTGTGGTTTCCAATCATGAATAATTTTGGGCACTATGCCGGCCTGTCGAGGGCCAACAAGCGGGGTTTCTGGGGCAAGGGCGATAGTTTTCCCTCCATCACGATCTCGACATAGTTTACGTTAAGTGATGCGGCCCTTGCTGACTTTTGGGAGAGTCTCACAGTGAATAAACTTGCTAACGGAATTGCACTGCTTGCACTTGCCTCGACTGCGGTCTGGGCGGTGCCTGCCTTCGCCCAGATGGGCAAGGCAAATTCGGGTAATGGGGAGCAGCCGAGGTCTGCGCCGGGGGGCGTGGAAATCAGCCGCGACGCAAAACCCATCGCGGTGCCCAAGGTGGAAGACGGAGAATCGTCGCGCGCCGCTCCGGCTGACGAGAACAAGGCGGTGGAGGCCATGGGCATGGTCACCCGTTCCGCCGACGGCAATGTCACCCGTACCGCGCCGAGCGACGAGATCAAGAACCTCGTCATCGAGGAAATGAAGCGCGAGGCTGGTAAGGGTACGCTCAATCTCGACAAGTCTGGCGACCCCTCATTCGAGAACGAGGAAGAAGCCGGCCGACAGATCTTCGGCGCCGACGACCGCGTCCAGATCCAGAACACCAAGGTCTACCCTTTCCGGGCTTTCGGCTACATCCAGGCGCAATCCAAGGGCGGCACCGGAAGTTGCTCGGGCACTCTGATCGGCCCGCGCACCGTGCTGACGGCCGCGCATTGCGTTTACAGCGTGGATGACCAGGAATGGCTGACAGACGTTCTGTTCGCACCCGGCCTGAACGGTCTCGATGATGCTCCGTTCGGCGCCTATCCGGCCGAATCCATGACCATCCTGGAAGGCTTCATCACCAACTACCAGGGGTTCTACGGTTCGGTCGTGCCATGGGACCTCGGCGTCATCACGCTGAAGGACCCGATCGGCGACAATCTCGGCTGGCTCGGCTATGCGAATTATGACGGCCTCGCCGACTTTACTGCCAATATCGTCGGTTATCCGGGTGACAAGACCCCGGCTGCGCTGATGTGGCGCGCGACCTGCGAAGTCATGGCGGAGAATGTCGGCGTCGAGAACTTCGCTTATGACTGCGACACCTATCCGGGCTCCAGCGGATCGTCGGTTTATGCCTATGACGAGGGCCAGAAGCAGCGCGTCATTGTAGGCGTGAACGTGGCCGAAAGCCCGCAGTTCAACACGGCGGTGCGCCTCAACGCAGCGTATGTCGCCTGGGTGAACAGCCTCTGGAAGTAACCGGCGCGGTATCCGCCGAAGCCGGCTATCGGCTTCGGCATATCTGCTGCAACAACGCGTCCCGCTTTATCGCGGGGCGCGTTTTGCCAATATGCGCTGAAGCGTGCGGCGGTGCATGTTGAGCCGCCTTGCCGTTTCTGAGACGTTGCGGTCGCACATCTCGTAGACGCGCTGGATGTGCTCCCAGCGAACGCGGTCGGCAGACATCGGGTTTTCAGGCGGTGCGGCGCGCTCGCCGGACGTACGCGTAAGCGCGGCGTAAATCTCGTCGGCGTCGGCGGGCTTGGAGAGATAGTCGACCGCGCCGAGCTTCACAGCCGTCACTGCGGTTGCGATGTTGCCATAGCCGGTCAGGATAATCGCGCGGGCATCTTCCCGGCCTTCACGAATCGCAGCGACCACATCCAGCCCGTTGCCGTCGCCAAGCCGCATGTCGACGACAGCGAAAGCCGGCGGCTTCGCCCGTGCCTTTGCGACCGCTTCCTCGACGCTCTCGGCGGTATCCACGGAGAAACCTCGGCCTTCCATGGCGCGTGCGAGCCTCGTCAGGAACGGTTTGTCGTCATCGACGATCAGCAAGAGGGGCTCGCCCGAAATCCGGGCCGTTTCGTCCGCAGTCATCATCCTGGGTCCGTACTTTCTTCTTTTCAGCCCTCAAATATGACCTGTGCGCCGGCTTGTCCAACTTTTGCCGCGATTCAGGCCGTGTCGAACATGCGCTCGGGTACCCGCGCCGGCGCAACGAATGCGGCGAGCGGCCACGAAATGTCGACGATCGCGCCCTCGCCCGGCGTATTCGAGTTGCGAAAGGAAAGCGTCGCACCTGATCGTTCGAGCAGGGTCTTTGCGATGAAGAGCCCCAGTCCGAGCCCGCCGCCACGCTCCGCACCCTGACGCGTCGACATGTAGGGTTCGCCGATCCGGCCAACCACTTCAGGGGGAAAGCCCGGCCCATCATCCACGATGGTGAAGGCGACCTGGCTCTCATCCCACTGCCAGCGGACAACAACCTTTTCCTTTGCGAAATCGACGGCGTTCTCGACAAGATTGCCCAGTCCGTAGATCAGGCCCGGATTGCGTCGCCCGACCGGTTCCGGCCCAAGCCTTTCGCCCGGTTCAAGCACGATCGTTATGCCGAAATCGCGATGCGGAGCGGTAACCTCCTCGACGAGGGAGGTGAGCGGCAGGCGCGCCAGATGCGCCTCGCTTTCGGTCGACAGGCTGGTCAGCCGCTTAAGAATCTCCCGGCAGCGCTCCGTCTGCGAGCGCAGGAGCTTCACGTCCTCGGCATGGGCGCTGCCGGAACCGAGGGAGCGCTCCATTTCGCGGGCGACCAGCGCGATCGTGGCAAGCGGCGTGCCAAGTTCATGGGCGGCCGCGGCGGCCAGACCGTCAAGCGCCGACAGGTGCTGTTCGCGCTGAAGCACCAGTTCCGTTGCCGAAAGGGCATTTGCAAGCAGGCGCGCTTCCTTGGCGACGCGGAATGCGTAGATGCCGGTGAAGGCTATTGACGAAGAAAGCGCGACCCAAACGCCGGCCACATAGACGAACGGCATCGCAAGGTCGGCGCCGTCGAACCAGGGCAGAGGCAGGTGAAAGAAGCCAAGAAGAGTGGCCATCGCGATGACAAGGCCGCCCAGCCCGGCGGTCATCGCCAGTGGCAGCGCCGTGGCCGATACGACGACGGGTACGGTCAAAAGCAGCGCGAAGGGATTGGTGAGGCCGCCGGTCATGTAGAGCAGGCCGGCGAGTTGCAGTGCATCGAAGGTCAGGATCGCGAAGGCGGCAGATGGTGACAGGCGATGCGACGGCGGATAATCGAGCGCCAGATAGACATTCAGCGCGGCCGAACTGGCGATCAGCGCGAAACACGACAGGATGGGAAGCGGGAAAGACAGCCCAAAGGCCACGAAGAGGACGGTGATGCTTTGGCCCACGATAGCAAGCCAGCGCAATCTCACCAGCGTGTTAAGGCGAAGCCTGTGGCTGAGGCCGAGATCGAGCACGTTGTCAGACATGGACTTCCTGCTTGCGGATCATTCCGCCGTCCGTGTGGTTAAGTCCGGCACGGCTGCTCCGCAACCTATTTCGCGCGCGGCTTGGCGCGCGAGGTCGCTTCCGCAACAAGCGGATCTTCGGGCCATACGTGTTTCGGATAGCGACCGCGCATGTCGGCGCGTACGTCGGACCATGAGCCGCGCCAGAAGCCGGGCAGGTCGCGCGTCGTCTGGATTGTACGGTGAGCCGGCGAAAGCAGCTCAAGCGTAAGCAACACCTTACCATCGGCGATTGTGGGATGCCGGTCCATTCCGAAGAGCTCCTGCACCCTGATGGCAAGGACAGGCCATTCGCCGTCATAGAGGATCGGAACGCGGCTGCCCGAAGGAGCGTCGAAATGGGTCGGCGCCAGCTTGTCGATCCGACGCTGCAGATCGTGCGGCACCAGCGACATCAGCGCGTCGCGCAAGGCAACCGCGTCGATGTGCCCGAGTGATGCTTCGCCACGAAGATAGGGCAGCAGCCACTCGTCAAGCCGTGACACAAGGGCGTCGTCGGACATGGCGGGCCAAGGCTCGCCAAGTCCGCTGTGCAGCCAGGCGAGACGATGGCGGAGCGCCTCGGCCTCCTTGCTCCACGGAAGCAGGGAGAGCCCGTGCTGCCGGATGGCGTCGAGCACTGCGCGGTCGGCCTCCTCGCCGGAGGGAGCCGGCAGCATGCGCTCGGAGAGCATGATGGCTCCAAGCCGGGTCGTTTCCCGCACACGCACCGTTCGACGCGCCGGGTCGAAGGCGCTTTCCGTACGGATTTCGATCCGGTCGGCGAGGATGGCCCGAACATCATCTTCCGAAACCGAGGCGGCGGATGCGATGCGTGCACCTTGCGCCCTGCCCTGGAGATCGGCGACGACCAGGAAAGCCTCCCCGGCAAGCGGGTCAGCTGCGTCGATCTGCGCGCCGCTGCCATTGGCGAGAAGGAAGCGGCCGCGCTCGCCGCGCGCCTTCGCCACGCGATCTGGCCATGCATGAAGAAGCAGCGCGCCGATGCTTTCGGAGGGAAAGAGTGCCTCACCTCCAACCGCTTGCAAGGCGGTCTGTTTCGACAGCCGTCCGGCAAGGCTCCGCGCGGCGGTGGCGCGCGGTCCCTTTTCAGTTCGGAAGCGGCCAAGCCGGCGTTCCAGGTCGACGCTGTCGCCGCCAAGGCCCCGTTCGGTGACCAGCACCGCGAGTTGCGCGGCGAGTTCTGCTTGCCCTCTTGGCGCGGCCTCCGCGACCATGTGGGCGAGCCGCGCCGGCAGCGCCAGCCTGCGCATCGCCTCGCCTGCGGGGGTGAGCCGTCCTGCGTCGTCGATCGCGCCCAGACCTGCGAGCAGTGCCCGCGCCTCGCTGAGCGCAGGGCCTGGCGGCGGGTCGAGGAACCGCAGCGAAGCCGGTTCGGCAACGCCGAAAGCAGCACAGTCGAGAACAAGGCCTGAAAGCTCCGCCTGCAGAATTTCCGGAGGCGCGAAGGCAGGAAGCGCTGCCGTCTGCTCGGCGCGCCAGAGACGTATTGCGACGCCCGGTTCGGTGCGGCCGGCCCGACCGGCGCGCTGGTCGGCTGATGCGCGGGACACACGAACGGTCTCCAGCCGGGTGAGCCCGCTCGACGGTTCAAAACGGGGCTGCCGCGACATCCCGGAATCGATAACGACCCTGACGCCGTCGATGGTGATCGACGTTTCGGCGATCGATGTGGCAAGGACAACCTTGCGGCGACCGGTCGCCGAGGGACGGATCGCCGCGTCCTGCGCCTTGCCATCGAGCTGGCCGTAAAGAGGAACCACGTCGACATGCGCCGGCAGACGATCCGCGAGCCGTTCGGCCGTCCGCTCGATCTCGCGCTGGCCGGGCAGGAAGGCAAGCACGCTGCCCTCTTCCGTCGCGACGGCTTCACGGATTGCCTTCGCCACCGCGTCCTCCACGGGCACGCCTGCAGAGCGTTCGTCGTGCCGGATATCGACGGGGAAGCTGCGTCCCTCGCTTTGAATCACCGGTGCATGGTCGAGCAGCTTCGCGACACGTGCACCGTCGAGCGTGGCGGACATCACGACAAGGCGCAGGTCGGGCCGCAAGGCTTCCTGAACGTCGAGCGCCAGGGCAAGGCCGAGATCGCCGTCGAGCGAGCGCTCGTGGAATTCATCGAACAACACGGCGCCGACACCCGGAAGTTCCGGGTCGTCGAGGATCATGCGCGCAAGCACGCCTTCGGTGACAACCTGTATGCGCGTCGCTGCCGACATGCGGCTTTCCATGCGCATTGCATAACCGACCGTTTCGCCCGGCTCCTCGCCAAGCAGCGAAGCCATTCGGCGTGCCGCGGCGCGGGCAGCAAGTCGGCGTGGTTCCAGAAGAACGATCCGGCTGTCGGAAAGCCAGGGCGCTTCGAGCAACGAAAGAGGCACCAGCGTCGTCTTGCCGGCTCCGGGTGGCGCGACAAGAACCGCGTTGCGGCCGGCGTCGAGCGCAGCCCCCAGTTGCGGTAGCACTTCGGTAACCGGGAGCTTCGGCAGTTCAGGCATGGCGCGCGCCATATCAGCCTGCGTCGCGCCGCTCAACAAGGCCTCTCAGGTGACGTCTACCCAACGGGATTCCTGGAACGATTTTCCCATGGCGGCGATGGTCCGCTCGATCAGGATGCCTTCCTCGAAACCGATCGAGACGGATGGCTGGCCGAGCATGCGGGCAATGAGCTGGCGGCATTCGATGATCTTCAGATCGTTGAAGCCGAGATTGTGCCCGGCAGCCGGGATGAACCTGTCATAGGGCGGATGGTGCGGGGCTGTCAGAATGGTGCGGAAGCCCTGTTCGGTCGGCCGGTCGGAGGTGACGTAGAGCTGCACCTCGTTCATGCGCTCCTGATCGTAGAGGATCGAGCCCTTGGCGCCGAAGATCTGGATCGCGATGCGCCCCTTGCGGCCCCATGCAGTGCGGCTAACCGCGATATAGCCGGATGCGCCGTTTTCAAGCCGCAGCAGGACGGTGGCGATGTCGAACACCTCGACCTCGCGGTCGCCGTCCGGAGTCTTGCGGGTCGGATAGGGCTTGGCCATGTCGCACATGACGCGCGTGACGCGGCCGAACAGCGTCTGCATCAACGACAGCGGGTGCACGCCGAAATCGTCCAGCGCACCCCAGCCATTGATTGCTTCGTGGCGCTGCTGGAACGGCGCTTCCGGGTCGGCCAGGAAGTCCTCGTCCATCTCGATGCGGACATGGTTGACCGCGCCGATCACGCCCTCGTCCAGAAGCTTTCTTATATGCCGGATCGCCGGGTTCTGAATGTAGTTGTAGCCAAGCACGGCAGCCGCGCCTGAGGCGCGGGCGGCGGCAAGCATCTGCTCGGCCTCCGCCAGCTTCGGCGCCATCGGTTTTTCGCACCAGACATGTTTGCCGGCGGCAAGAGCTGCGGTCGCCATCTCGAGGTGGAACTTGTTCGGCGTGGTGATTGAGACGACGTCGACGTCCGGGTCGGCGACGACCGCTTTCCAGTCGCCCGACGCTTTCTCGAAGCCGAATTCGGCGGCCTTCTTGTGGGCCAGCTCCTGGCTGGCTTCACCCAGATGCAGGAGGCGGACCGGCGGCACGTCTCCGAAAACGGGCCGTACCGAATTCCAGGCGAGCGCGTGGGCCTTGCCCATGAAGCCGGTGCCGATCAGGCCGACATTGATCTGTTTCAAGGAATTGTCTCCGGGGAGAATTGATTGAAGCCGCACGTGGATGACTAAAGGACGGGTGCCGGGGCCGCCAGAAGGGTCAGCCCTCGGATTTTACCACCCCGCCCCGGTCCGTTCAAACCGTGCCGCCAAGTTCGTCCGACAGCTCGGCGAGTTCCCTGCCGCCGGCCATGAGGTTCTGCAACTCCTCCGCCGTGATCTTGCCGCGCTCCGCCGTGCCAAGCGTTTTGCCGCGGTTAAGCACCGTGAAGCGGTTGCCGACCGCCATTGCGTGACGAACATTGTGGGTGATGAAGACGACGCCGAGACCCTTCTTGCGCACCATGTCGATGTATTTGAGGACCATCGAGGTCTGTCGCACGCCAAGAGCCGATGTCGGTTCATCGAGAATCAGCACCTTGGCTCCGAAATAGACCGCGCGGCTGATCGCGACGCATTGGCGTTCGCCGCCGGACAGCGTGCCGACGGCCTGTCCGGGATCGCGCACGTCGATGCCGATCCGCTTCATCTCCTCGCGGGTGACGCGGTCGCAGAAATCGAAATCGACGTGGCGGAACGGCCAGATGCCCTTCACGGGCTCGCGGCCCATGAAGAAGTTGCGAGTAACGCTCATCAGCGGGATCATCGCGAGATCCTGATAGACCGTGGCGATGCCGGCATCGAGCGCGTCGCGTGGACCGGAAAACGTCACCGGCTGGCCGTCGATGAACATTTGGCCGCTTGTCGGCCTGAACACGCCCGCCATGGTCTTGATGAAGGTCGACTTGCCCGCGCCGTTGTCGCCAAGCAGGCAATGCACCTCGCCGGCGTTGATGGTGACCGAGACGCCCGACAGCGCGATGACCGACCCGAAATGCTTCTCGATGTCGCGCATTTCCACCAGTGGAGGATGGGACGAGGCGGCCATCAGCGTTCTCCCGTCACGCGCTTGCGGATGATGTTGTTGAAGAACACCGCCATCAGAAGCATGCCGCCGAGGAAGACGAGGTACCAGTCCTGGTCGATGGTGGTGTAGGTCAGCCCGATCAGAACCATGCCGAAGATGACCGCGCCAATGGCCGCGCCGATCGCCGAGCCATAGCCGCCGGTCAGCAGGCAGCCGCCGATGACGGCCGCGATGATCGCCTCGAACTCCTTCTGGAAGCCGCGTCGCGCGTCGGTCGACCCTGAGTCGAGCACGGTCAGGATGGCGACCAGCGCCGCGCAGCAAGCGGTGATCATGAAAAGCGTCGTCTTGACCCGCCGCACCGGCACCCCGGAATTGCGCGCGGCATTCGCATCGCCGCCCGCGGCAAATATCCAGTTGCCATAGCGCGTGCGCGTCAGGACCCATGCGGCAAGCGCCGCGATCAGCGCGAACCAGATGATCTCGACGGGAATGCCCGTCACTTTCGGCTGGCCGTTCGGGAATTTCGCGGTAAGGTCGTTGGCTGCGAGCCAGGCAAACAGGCCCTCGAACGCGTCACCGGCGAAGATTTCGTAGAAGAAGGCGTCCAGCGGGCTTTCGGTGGCTGCCTCGCGCACCCCGCGAAGCTGGGTGGAGCCGCCTGTCGCCCATTTGAGCCCGACAAGCGACAGACCCCGCAGGATGAACAGGAAGGCGAGCGTGACGATAAAGGACGGAAGTCCGGTGTGAATGACGATCTGGCCGTTCACCAACCCCATCACGGCAGCGAAAGCGACAGTGAGGAGGATCGCGACGGGCAGCGGCAGGCTGATCGTGACGACGCAGGCGGCGAAGATCAGGCCCGTGAAGGCGACCATCGACCCGACCGAGAGGTCGAACTCGCCGCCGACCATGAGCAGCGACGCGCCGATCGCCAGGATGCCGAGTTGGGCGGCCGGCGCCATGAAGTTCATGATGCCGGAGAATTCGAACATCGTGGTGTTTGCCACGACGATGAAGAAAACGGTGACGATCACCAGTCCCATAACGGCGCCCAACTCGGGCCTGCGCATGAACCGCAGCGCAAGCGGGGCTTCTTTCAGGCGCTCGTCCTTGACGGAAACAAGGTCGGCCGCGTCCTGCTGAGACATGGGTGTCCTCCCGAGCCGGCATCTATTCGACCGGCTGCAATCCTCTTTTCAGGTCGGAGGGGAAGGCCGTCTGCGGCCTTCCCCCGGCTTACCGCAAGGCGGTTAGCGGATACCCTTGGTAGACAGGTCGATGACCTGGGCAGCCTTTTCCTTGGTGATCAGGTTCGGACCGGAAGGAACATTGCCGCCCGGCATCAGGCCATATTTGGCGTTGAGCGCGAGGAAGGCGACGGGCAGGTAGCCCTGCAGGTACTGCTGCTGATCGATGGCGAAGGTGGCCTTGCCGTCAACGATGGCCTGCAGGAAGCCGGCAGACATGTCGAAGGTGCCGATGTTGATCTTGCCTTCCATGCCGGATTCGGCGATCGCGGCCAAGGCAGGCTCGCCTGCAGTGGACGCACCGAGGCTCATGATCGTGTCAATGGCGCTGTCCGACGAGAGTGAGGCCTTCACCTTGGCCGTCACCTCGGTCGGGTCCATGGTGACCGGAACCACCGTGGAGTCGCCGAAGCCGTCGGCGAAGCCCTGGCAACGCTGATCGAGCGCGACGTTGCCGACCTCCTGATTGATGCAGATGGCCTTCTTGCCACCCATCTCCTTGAGTAACTCGCCGGCGGCCTTTCCGGCATCATATTCTTCCTGACCCACATGCAGCAGGGCGCCGAGCTTCTTCGAGACGTCCGAACCGGAGTTCATCGAGATAACCGGTATGCCTGCTGCCACGGCCTTCTGGATGGATGGTCCAAGCGCGTCTGCGTCCGGAATGGAGACGATCAGCCCGGCGGGGTTCTGGTTTACGGCTGCATCGATCAGCTGGGCCATCGCCACCATGTCGAAGGTTTCGGGCGCGCGGTAGTCGACATTGACGCCCATGTCTGAGGCGGCCTGAGAGACGCCGTTCTTGACGACGGACCAGAACGGGTCCGACGCCTGGCCGTGGCTCACAACGATGATCTGAGTATCCTGTGCGTTAGCAGTAAAAAGCGAGGCCGCAAGCGCGGTCGCGGCGAGCAGCGATTTGACAACGGATTTCATGAAATTACCTCCCGATTGATCGAACCCAGAGGCGATCCGCAGCTCCTCCGCTATCGGACCGCGCCACAGAAAACAGAACAAATATGCCATTTGTTTTTTCTGCTGGAATATTCATTCCATTATTGGCATCATCCGTCAAGCGCTGTTTTCCAGTTGCGAGGCCGGTCGCGCCATGATCTAGGACACGGCCGGGAAGGTGAGGCAGGATGGTCGACGGGGAAAACGCAGAGGCTCCCAAGGATTTCGAGACGCTGCGCGCGTTGATAATCGAGCGTCGTGCAACGCTGCCCAAGCGACTGGCGCAGGTGGCGATTTACGCACTCGACAATCCGGACGAGGTCGCCTTCGGAACGGCGGCCAGCGTCGCGCAGTCTGCCGAGGTGCAGCCGTCCACGCTGGTGCGCTTCGCCCAAAGTTTCGGGTTCCAAGGTTTTTCCGACCTGCAGGATGTGTTCCGGGCCCGGCTGCGGGAACGCGTGCCAAGCTATGACGAGCGTATTGAGAGGATGCGGCAGCACGGCATCACGGCCAGCCGCTCCAACCTGATCCTGGACGGCTTTCTCGAAGCGACCGAACAATCCGTGGCCGGCTTCCGGTCGGGGGCGGACCGGGATGCGCTTGACCGCGCCGTCGACTTGCTCGCGCAGGCGCATACCATCTATCTCATCGGGCTGCGTCGATCGTTCCCCATCACCTCCTACATGAGCTATGCCATGGGCAAGCTTGGTGTGCGCAACATCCTCGTGGACGCGGTGGCGGGAATGGCGTCCGAGCAGGCGGGTTTCATCGGCGATAAGGATGCGGCGCTGGCGATCAGCTTCACGCCCTACGCAAACGAGACGGTCAGTCTGGTCGGCAGCGCAAAGGCGCGCGGCGCGCGGATCGTATCTGTCACCGACTCGATCTTCTCGCCAATTTCCGCGCCTGCAGATGTCCTGATCGAGATCGGCGAAGCCAATTTCGAAGGATTCCGGTCGATGGCTGCGACAATGGCGGTTGCGATGGCGCTGTCGGTCGCCGTCGCCGCAAGGCGCGGCGGCGGCTGAAGCCCAAAGCGGGCTGTTACTCCACCGGCGGCGAGGGCATCGGCGCGTCGCCTGCGCCGCGCACCTGCTGGTCGAAATCGATGATCGAGCCGGTCATCATGCCGCTCTCGTCGCTCGCCAGATATGCGATCGCGCGAGACACCTCGTCGACCTCCAGAAGGCGGCCGAACGGCTTCGTCTTTTCCGACTGTGCAAGCCATCCGTCCTCGGCACCGTGATAGGTCTTCATGATGCGGTCTTCGCCAGGCGTATTCATGTGGCCGATGGTAAGCCCGTTGACGCGGATCCGGTGGTTCATGACGGCGGCTGCGACATTGCGTGTGAGCGCGATCAAGCCGCCCTTGGATGAGCAATAGGCAGTGATGAAGCTCTGGCCGCCATGACCCGACATCGAGATGATGTTGACGATGGAGCCCTGGATCTTCTCCCGCCTCATGACGGTAAGAGCGTCCTGCATGAGGAAGAAGGGAGCGCGGACATTGACCGCGAACATGGCGTCGAAGAGTTCCGGGCTTGTATCCCAGATCGTGCCGCGATCGGTGATGCCGGCGGAGTTGACAAGGATGTCGACGCGGCCGAACGCCTTGTCCGCCTCGGCGACGACCTTGCGCGTGTCTTCCATCAAGGCAAGGTCTGCCTGCACGAAGACCGTCTTCACTCCCTTCGCATCAAGGTCGGCCTTGACCTTGGCGCCGCGCGCCGCGTTGCGGCCGGTTATCACGAGCCCCGTTATGCCGCGATCGGCGAAAAGATGCGCGGTACCCTCGCCCAGCCCCTGTGTCGAGCCGGTGACGATGGCGACCTTGCCTTCAAGGGAGGAATGGCGGAACGTGTCATTGTCGATCATCGAATATTCCTTTTTTAGCCGATCTTCACCGGCTTGCCTGTTTCGCGCGATTT
The DNA here is from genome assembly GCA_019635775.1 of Rhizobiaceae bacterium. Classification (GTDB taxonomy): domain Bacteria; phylum Pseudomonadota; class Alphaproteobacteria; order Rhizobiales; family Rhizobiaceae; genus Mesorhizobium_K. Next base: position 34,511 of record JAHBYU010000003.1, read on the forward strand.
GGTCGCGGCGTCGGCCATCAACTGCGCCTTCAGTCCGTCAACGCCATCCGGTTTCGGTTTCCTGCCCTTGACGATGGTGTCGATGAAAGCCTCGATCTCCGCCTTGTAGGCTCCGGCATAGCGCTCGAGGAAGAAGTTCTGAACGGGATCGGCGCTGATACCCTTTGCTCCTGCGAACTGCACGGTGGTCTCGTGAACGTTGCCGGCCGACAGCAGGCCCTTCGAGCCATGCACCTCGATACGCTGGTCGTATCCATAGGTGGCGCGGCGCGAATTGGATATCTGGCAGATCTTGCCGCTTGCGGTCTTCAGCACCACCGCGGCCGTGTCGACATCGCCGGCCTTGCCGATCGCCGGGTCGATCAACGCTGAGCCGAGCGCGAAGACCTCGACCGCATCTTCACCGAGAAGGAAACGCGCCATGTCGAAATCGTGAATCATCATGTCCCGAAACAACCCGCCGGAGCGCTCGATGTAGGAGACTGGCGGCGGGCCAGGGTCGCGCGACAGGATGGTCACCAGTTCGACATCGCCGGCAACGCCATCTGCAAGCCGCTTCTGCAGTGCCGCGAAGTTCGGGTCGAACCTGCGATTGAAGCCGATCATCAGTGGAATACCCGCCTTATTAACCCGTTCAAGAGTCTTCCTGATGCGCGCCGAGCTGAGATCGACCGGCTTTTCGCAGAACACCGCCTTGCCCGCTTTGGCCGCGCGGTCGATGAAATCGGCATGGGTGTCGGTCGGGGTGCCGATGAGGATCGCTTCGATGTCTTTGTCCGCCAGAATCTCGTCAGGCGTGCGCACCGGCGCGCCGGTCGCCGCCGACAACGTCTTGGCGCCTTCGGGCATAGGATCGGCTATCGCCGCCAGCCTTGCGCGCGGCGACGCCGCAATGTTGCGGCCATGAATCTGGCCGATGCGGCCCGCGCCAAGCAGCCCGATCGAAATCATATCTTCCTCCCGAAATACGGATTATGGGAAATAGAATAAATATTCCACGTTGACTGTCAAATGGAATTTGTGTTTCAATTCGTCGAAATCTGATCCCGACAACAAGCATTTATCCAAAGGGAGTAAATCGTGGCAAGGGCAGCAGCTTCCGGTCCGCTCGACGTCATCGCAATAGGGCGGTGCTCGGTGGACCTCTACGGCCAGCAGATCGGGTCGAGGCTGGAGGATATCACCTCCTTCGCCAAGTCCGTCGGCGGTTGCCCGGCAAACATTTCGGTTGGCACTTCGCGGCTCGGCCTCCGTTCGGCTCTTCTCACCCGGGTCGGCGACGAACAGATGGGACGTTTCGTGCGCGAGCAGCTGGTACGGGAAGGCGTCAACGTCGAAGGCGTACATACGGACAAGGATCGCCTGACTGCGCTCGTGCTGCTTTCCGTGGAGGACGAAGGCGTCTCGCCGATGATCTTCGTGCGCACGGATTGCGCCGACATGGCGCTTTCGGAAGAGGACGTGGACGAGGCGTTCGTCGCCTCGGCCCGCGCGTTGGTGGTGACCGGCACGCATTTCTCGCGGCCCAACAGCGAGGCCGCGCAGCTCAAGGCCATCCGCATAGCCAAGGCCAACCGCGGCAAGGTGGTGTTTGACATCGACTACCGCCCGAACCTGTGGGGCCTGGCCGGCCACGCCGAAGGTTTCGAGCGCTACGTCAAGTCGGATGTCGTGTCGGCCAAGATGCGGCAGGTGCTTCCTGATTGCGACCTGATTGTCGGAACCGAGGAAGAGATCATGATCGCTTCGGGAGCGGACGATGTGCTCGGCTCCCTGAAGGCGATACGGGCCGTCACCGACGCGGCTATCGTGCTGAAGCGCGGCGCGATGGGCTGCATCATCTATGACGGGCCGATCTCCGACGATCTGGAGGCCGGTATCGTCGGCAAGGGCTTTCCGATCGAGGTCTACAACGTGCTGGGCGCGGGAGACGCGTTCATGTCGGGCCTGCTCCGCGGCTGGCTTGGCGGCGAGAGTCTCGAAACCGCCGCCACCTGGGCCAATGCCTGCGGGGCGTTCGCCGTGTCTCGCCTGCTCTGCGCACCCGAATACCCGACTTTCGAGGAATTGCAGTATTTCCTGAAGAACGGCAGCAAATACCGCGCCTTGCGCAGGGACGAGGAAATCAGCCACATCCACTGGGCGACCACGCGACGCCGCGATATACCCTCGCTCATGGCATTCGCCTGCGATCACCGTGCACAGCTTGAGGATGTGGCGAGGCGACTGGGCGTGGACGAAGCAAAGATTGCGCAGTTCAAGGTGCTTGCCGTCAAGGCTGCCGCGAAGGTGGCGGGCGGGCGGGAAGGATACGGCATGCTTCTGGATGAGAAGCACGGCCGCGATGCGATGTTCGAGTTCGCGCGGCATGGTTTTTCCTGGCTCGGCCGTCCTGTCGAACTGCCCGGCTCGCGTCCGCTGCGCTTCGAATTCAGCCAGGACATCGGTTCGCAGCTGATCGAATGGCCCGCGGACCACTGCATCAAGTGCCTGTGCTTCTACCATCCCGATGATCCGCCAGCGCTCAAGGACGAGCAACAGCAGAAACTGCTTGCCCTGTACCAGGCTGCCCGAAAGGTCGGGCGCGAGCTTTTGGTCGAGATCATCGCCGGCAAGCATGGCCAGCTCGACGAGCATACTGTGCCGCGCGCGCTGGAAGAACTTTACGCGCTTGGCATCAAGCCCGACTGGTGGAAGCTGGAGCCGCAGACTTCGAGTGCGGCCTGGGCCAATATCGGGGCCGTTATCGAAAGGAACGATCCCTGGTGCAGGGGCGTGGTTCTGCTTGGCCTCGACGCGCCGCAGGCAGAGCTTGAAGCTGCCTTCTCGGCGACAGCCAATGCCCCGATCGTGAAGGGGTTCGCGGTCGGGCGCACGATCTTCGCGGACGCTGCCGAGAAGTGGCTTGCTGGCGGGATCGATGACGAAACCGCCATCGCCGAGATGGCGCGGCGGTTCGAGGCTCTGACGGATGCATGGCTTGCCGTGCGCGGCCGCAAGGCCGCATAAGGAAGCGGGAGGACTATTCAGATGACAAGGACCATCCGCCTGACCATGGCGCAGGCGCTTACCCGCTTCATGACGCGCCAGATGACCGTCATCAACGGCAAGAAGCTGCCGATTTTCGGTGGCGTCTGGGCAATCTTCGGCCATGGCAATGTGGCGGGTGTCGGCGAGGCGCTCTATCAGGTGCGCGATGAACTGCCGACCTACCGTGCCCATAACGAGCAATCGATGGCGCATGCGGCGATCGCCTTCGGCAAGGCGAACTTCCGTCGCCGGTTCATGGCCACCACCTCCTCAATCGGACCCGGGGCGACCAACATGGTGACGGCCGCGGCACTGGCCCATGTCAACCGCCTGCCGCTGCTCCTCCTGCCCGGAGATGTCTTCGCCAATCGTGCGCCTGACCCCGTGTTGCAACAGGTGGAGAATTTCGGCGACGGCACGGCAAGCGCCAACGACGTGTTCCGTCCCGTGTCGCGCTATTTCGACCGCATCACGCGGCCCGAGCACATCATTCCGGCGATGCAGCGCGCCATGGCCGTGCTCACCGATCCCGCCGATTGCGGGCCGGTAACGCTGTCGCTCTGCCAGGACGTGCAGGCGGAAGCCTTCGACTATCCGGAAGCGTTCTTCGACGAACGGATCTGGATTCCGCGCCGCCCGCAGCCGGATGCGCGCGAACTCGATGCGGCGGTCGCCGCACTGAAGGCCGCGAAGAAGCCTGTCATCATCGCAGGCGGCGGCGTCCTCTATTCGGAAGCCACCGAAACGCTGAAGGCTTTCGCCGAAAAGCACGGCATCCCGGTGATGGAGACGCAGGCCGGCAAGTCCAGCCTGCCGCATGTGCATCCACTCAACATGGGGTCAGTGGGCGTTACCGGCTCGTCTGCCTCGAACCTGCTCGCCGAACAGGCGGACGTTGTTCTGGCTGTCGGCTCGCGCCTGCAGGATTTCACCACCGGCTCATGGGCGCTGTTCAAGGCAGACGGTGCCAAGATCATCGGGTTGAACGCGCAGCCTTTCGATGCCGGGAAGCACAGCGGCCTGCCGCTGGTGGCCGACGCAAAGGCAGGATTGGAGGCACTTGAAAGCCGGCTAACAAGCTGGAAGTCACCTGCTTCATGGGTAAAGACGGCAAAGGACGCCAAAGCCGCCTGGCTGAAAGCCGCCAAGGCCGTCACCGACCCCACGAACGCGCTTGCCTCTGACGCGCAGGCGATCGGCGCTGTGCATCGTGCGCGAAGCTCGAAGGCGACGCTGGTTTGCGCGTCTGGCGGCCTGCCGGGCGAGTTGCACAAGCTCTGGCCGGCTGGCGCGCCCGGCAGCTACCACCTCGACTACGGCTATTCGACCATGGGCTACGAGATTGCAGGCGGGCTCGGCGTCAAGATCGCGCGACCCGAGCAGGACGTCATCGTCATGCTCGGCGACGGCAGTTACATGATGGCCAATTCCGAGATCGCCACATCGGTGATGCTCGGCAAGAAGCTCACCATCGTCGTGCTCGACAACAGGGGCTTCGGCTGCATCAACCGGCTGCAGATGGCGACCGGCGGCGCGAACTTCAACAATCTCTTCGAGGACACGCTGCACGAGCGTCCTTCCGACATCGACTTCGCCGCGCATGCCGCGTCCATGGGCGCGATCGCGCGCAAGGTCGAGTCCATCGCAGAGCTCGAGCGCGCCCTGAAGGAGGCCGAGAAGGACGATCGCACCAGCGTCATCGTCATCGACACCGATCCGCTCGTTTCCACCGAGGCAGGCGGCCACTGGTGGGATGTCGCGGTGCCGGAAGTCTCGACGCGCCCAAGCGTCAACAAGGCGCGCAAGGACTATGAGAAGAAGCGCAAGATGCAGCATCTCGTGAATTGAGCGTGTTCATCATTCAAACCGGAGAAATCCCTTGAAAGCCAAGCTTGGCATGTCCCCCATCGCGTGGTGGAACGACGATCTGGTCGAATTGTCCGACGACGTCTCGCTTGAGGAGTGCCTGCGCCAGTCGCGTTCGGCAGGCTTCACAGGGATGGAAATGGGCCGGCGGTTCCCGAGCGATCCGGCCGTCATGCTGCCAATCCTGAAGGAAGCCGACGTCACGCTCTGCGGCGGGTGGTTCTCCGGCACGCTGGCAGCTGATGGCGACATCGCCGCGAACAAGGATCGCATCCGCCCGATGATCGAACTCTTCAAAGCCGTCGACGCACCCTGCATCGTTTATGGCGAGGTTGGCCGCTCGATCCAGGGCGATAGGTCAGTCCCGCTCGCGAACAAGGCTGTGCTGTCGGACGACGAGATGAAGGCCTACGCCAGAAAGCTTACCGAATTCGGGGAATGGTGCGCCGATCAGGGCATGCCGCTGGCGTATCATCACCATATGGCGGCGGTCGTGCAGTTCGAGCACGAACTCCACGCCTTCATGAACCATTCCGGCGAGGGGATTCCCCTGTTGTTCGACGCCGGCCATCTGGCATTTGCAGGGGGCGACGTGCTGGCCACCATCGACAGGCACCACAAGCGCATCGTCCATGTCCATGTGAAGGACGTGCGCATGGACGTGCTCAAGAGCCTCGACTGGACCAGGCACTCGTTCCTCGACGCGGTGGCGCTCGGCGCCTTCACGGTGCCCGGCGATGGATCGCTTGATTTTGGCGCGATCGTGCAGAAATTCGCAGACTACGGCTATGAAGGCTGGTTCGTCGTGGAGGCAGAGCAGGACCCGAAAAAGAGCCCGCCGCTGAAGATGGCTCAGGTCGGCCACAAGGAATTGATGCGTGTGATGGGCGCGGCGGGTTATACGGTCGAGACACAAGGCTTTCCGGCCAACTGACCGACCAGAGCGTGGTCCCGAAAAAGGCGGCAACCATCTTCGTCGAGATCTCGCTGAAACCAAAGGACCACCCGTTTGAAAGACCACGAACATCCCTTTTTCCGACCGCTTTGGCGGCGCATAGCCATCGTCGCCGTTTGTGCAGGCTGGTCGATCTTCGAGTTTTCCACCGGCGCACAGATGTGGGGCATGATTGCCGCCGCCTTTGCCGCCTATGCGGTCTGGCAGTTCTTCTATCTCTACAAGCCAGCCGAACCCGTATCGGCGGCTGAGGCAGGAGGACCGGCATCCACGCCGGATGGCGAGGGTGGGGAAAAGAAGGAATGACGATGTCCAGGCTTCTGGTGAAGAGGAAGGCCGGAACCGGCCGCGTAGCGCATGTCACGCCCGAAAGCGCTGGCTGGACATATGTCGGTTTCGACCTCCACCGGCTCAAGCCGGGCGAAAGCCTTTCGGAAAACAGCGGCGGACGCGAGGTCTGCCTTGTTCTCGTGACCGGCAGAGCCAAGGTGGGGGCGGGTGGCCATGACTTCGGTCTGATCGGCCAGCGGATGAGCCCGTTCGAGGGCAAGCCCTGGTCGGTCTACGTCCCCGAAGGCTCGGACTGGTCGGTTACCGCCGACACGGATGTCGAACTCGCAGTCTGCTCCGCGCCCGGTCTTGGCGGCGGCTTGCCTGCGCGACTGATCGCACCGGAAGATTTGGGCCAGGAAGTGCGCGGCAAGGGCACGAATGTCCGCTATGTCACCAACATCCTGCCTGAAGGCCAGCCTGCTGACTCGCTGCTGGTGGTCGAGGTCATCACGCCGGGCGGTCACACGTCGAGCTATCCGCCCCACAAGCATGACAGCGATAACCTGCCGGCCGAATCCTATCTGGAGGAAACCTACTATCACCGGCTCAACCCGCCGCAGGGCTTCGCCTTCCAGCGTGTCTACACGGATGCCGACGAGAGCGGGAAGCGCGAGCTGGACGAGGTCATGGCGGTGGAGGATGGCGACGTGACACTGGTACCGAAGGGTTACCATCCCTGTGCCGCCTGCCACGGCTACGATCTTTACTACCTGAACGTCATGGCCGGCCCGAAGCGCACGTGGAAGTTCCACAACGCGCCCGAGCACGAGTGGCTCATGAAGGCCTAAGCACTCTCGACGTTAGCGGATCAGCCCCAGCACGCCTGGCAGCCAGAGGCTGACGGCCGGGACGAAGGTGATGATCAGAAGCGCGATCAGCAACGGTGCCAGCCACGGCAGGATCGCCATTGTCGTTGCCTCTATCGATAGCTTGGATATCCGCGACAGCACGAACAGCACCATGCCGACCGGCGGCGTCAAAAGGCCTATCATGAGGTTGAGCGTGACGATGAGGCCGAGGTGAACCGGGTCAACGCCGTACTGGACCGCCATCGGCATCAGGATGGGCACAAGGATGGTGATTGCCGCGATCGTGTCGAGGAAGGAGCCGACCACGAGCAGGATGAGGTTGACCAGTAAGAGGAACACCCAGGGGCTTTCGGTCAGCGAGAAGATGAAGGCCGAGAAGAGCTGGGCCGCCTGACTGACAGTCAGGAGCCATGCGAAGATGGACGCCGCCGTCACGATGAAAAGCACCGAGGCCGTCGTCTCAATCGTGTCGAAGCTTGCCTTGGCGAGCGTCCTCAAGGTCATGGTGCGATAGCGAACGAGGCCGAGGAAAAGCGACCAGATGACCGCTGCGACCGCAGCCTCGGTCGGCGTGAACCATCCCATCGTCATTCCGCCGATCAGGATGACGGGTGTCATCAGCGCCATGACGGCGGAAAAGTCGAAATACCAGTCAAGTGCAATGAGTGCGGCGAGCGCGACCAGCACCGCAATATTCACTGAGAGGCCCGCCATGACGAGCAGGTAGACGGCAAGCGGGAAGCACGCGACGACAACCACCTCGATCGAGGCGGCCGCCAATTGCCGAAGTTCGAAAGGCGTGTCAGATCCCCACCCCTTGCTGCGGGCGAAGAAGAACACCGTGAGCATCATCAGGGCGGTCATGATGAGACCCGGCACGATTCCAGCCATGAACAGCGCGCCGATCGAGACATTCGCCAGCATGCCGTAGATGACGAATGGCAGCGAAGGTGGGAAGATCGGTCCAAGCGTAGCCGATGCCGCCGTGACCCCGACAGCAGCCTCGACGGGGTAGCCATGATCCTTCATCGCCTTGATCTCGATCGTGCCGATGCCGGCGGCGTCCGCGAGCGCCGTGCCGGACATGCCCGAGAACACGACGGAGCCGATGATGTTGACCTGCGCGAGTCCGCCACGCATCCAGCCGACCAGCGAAAGCGCGAAATGGTAGATGCGGCCGGTGACGCCCGCGATGTTCATCAGGTTTCCAGCCATGATGAAGAACGGAACCGCAAGCAGCGGAAAGCTCTCGACACCCGCGATCATGCGCTGCGCCGCGATGATGTCCGGCGCCACCCCGTAGAACACGAGATAGAGCAGGGAGGCGACAGCCATGGCGACCGCGACCGGTACGCCGACGATCATGAAGACCAGGAAGGAGCCGATGAGAAGAAGCATTGGTCAGATTCCCGGCACGTTGTTGGCGTCGTCGGCCTGTTCGCGAACCGTCTTTTCTTCCGTCAGGTCGCGGTAGAAATTCTGCAAAGCCCGAAGGGTCATCAGGGCAAAGGCTGCCAGCACCGAATAGAAAACGATGCCACGCGGAAGGTTGACCGTGACCATGCGTTCCTTGCCGACGATCGCAACATAGCGCCACATCAGCCACGTCATGTAGGCGAAGAAGGCGATCACCAGGACATCGACGAGGATCGAAAGGACGCGGCCGGCGCCGCGCGGGATCAGGCGGTAGATGAAGTCTACCTTTATGTGACGCATCAGCCTTACGCACATGACCGACCCGAGGAAGACGACCATGACAAGGCAGTTGGCCGCTATTTCCTCCGTCCAGGCAAGGCTGTTGTTGAGGACGTAGCGCGTGAAGAACTGGAGTACGACGCAGCCCGCCATGCCCCAGAACAGGGCGAAGGTGACCCAGTCCTCGATGGCATAGGCGGACAGGTCGACGGGCTCGGCCTCATCCTCGAAGGATCTGGCCATCTCGTCGATGCTGACAGTCGTGTGGTCCGAATGGTCCATCGAAGCCTTCCGATCCGCAGTCAGGCAGAGTGTGGCCCGGAGGGAGTGGACGCGCCGGCGCGGAGCCTGGTCGCGCCCACTCGCGTCGGAACTACTGGATTGCCTGTATGGCGTCCCAGTCCGCCTTGTCGTAGCCGAACTCCTCGAACGTCACTTTCTCGGCGACGGTGTTCTGGAAGTCGGCCCGGTCGATTTCGGTGACGGTCAGACCCTGATCCTTGAAGAACTGGACCAGTTCCTTTTCGCGCTCGACGATCTTGGCGGTCGTGCGTTGAGAGGCTTCGCGCATGACATCCGTGAAGATCTGCTTGTCCTCGTCGGAAAGCGACGCCCAGCGGCTCTTGGAGACGATGGTGTTGAGGTGATCGACGATGTGGCCGGTCAGGATGATATGCTTCTGGACCTCGAAGAACTTCTTGGCCTCGATCGTGGTCAGCGGATTTTCCTGCGCCTCAACGGTGCCGTTCTGCAGCGCGATATAGACTTCCGCGAAGGCTATGGGCGCCGTGTTGGCCCCGCAGGCGCGCGGCATGGCAAGGTATGCCGGCACGTCAGGGACGCGGATCTTCAGGCCTTCCATGTCCGAGCATTTCGCAATCGGCTTGTTAGAGGTCGTGTGGCGCGTTCCGTAGTAGGTAGTCGCGGCAATGTGGTGTCCCGACGCCTCCTCGTAGCCCTTGGCAAGCTTGTTGTAGGTGTCGCTGCCGACATAGGCGAGCAGATGGTCCGCGTCGCGAAAGGTGAAGGGATAGTAGGTGACGCCGATCGGCGCATATTCGCGCGCTGCAAAGCTTGAGCCGGAAATGATGATGTCGACGGTGCCCAGCGTCAGGCCCTGGTTGATGTCGGACTCCTTGCCGAGCTGCGAGGAAGGAAAGACGTCGATCTTATAGCGCCCGTCGGTTCGCTTCTCGATCTCGCCAGCGGCCCAAACCGATTCGGTGTGGAACGGTTCGGACGGCTCGTAGACATGGGCCCACTTCAGCACCGTCTGAGCCGATGCCGCCGAGAACGGCAAGGCAACCGCCGCCGCGATGCCCAGAACTGCCGAATAACGAAACTTCATGCACTTTCCTCCCTGTGTGATGCCTTCGCCTTCCGATGTGAGAGGCAGGCGGGTTCCCTTTTTCCTCTTCTTCCGGCACATGCCGGACCCAACCGGCGCGCCGCCGGAATTCTCCCTCAGGCGGAACGCTCGTTGCGAACTGGCCCTACCAATCTGGAAAGTGAAATATGCGGGCAGTGAGGTCAAGCATTCGATTCCGCATAGTGCGGCAAGGTCGCCCCAAAAGCGGCTCGCCTCACGCTGGGAAGGCCGACGTGACATGACTTTGCCGCGGCGCTCTGCTATCTGCGGCCCTTATTCAGCCGGCTTCGTCATTTCGTCATGGAAATCGCCTAAGGACGCGCTGACAGGGATTCTTTCGATGCGCTACGCCATTTATTTCACGCCAGGGCAGAACGAAACTTTGACACGCCTCGCGGCGAGCTGGCTTGGACGCGACGCCTTCACCGACGCGTCCGTGCCTCCCCCGGCCGTGTCCTCGCTGGCGGCGGCCGAGATCGCCTTTCATACGGCGAGCGCGCGCCGATACGGTTTTCACGCTACCCTGAAGGCGCCGTTCCATCTCGCATCGGGAACGACTGAGGCCGAGCTCGATGCAACGCTGGCGAGATACGCCGACGCCGCGCAACCGGTGCGGTTGCCGAAGCTGGTGGTCAAGCGCCTGGACGGGTTTCTCGCGCTGGTTCCTGGAGGCGCCGCGCCGGAACTCAACAGCCTGGCTGGCGAGATCGTCACGCATTTCGATCGCTTTCGCGCGCCACTGTCGGATGCGGACATGAAGCGACGCAATCCCGAGGCACTGGGACCGGACGAGTTCCGAAACCTGATTCAATGGGGCTATCCATACGTCTTCGAAAGCTTCCGGTTCCACATGACGCTGACCGGCCGCGTCTCCGACGGCGACCTGCCGCGCGTGCGCGCAGCGATAGACGAGGTCTTTGCGACGGTGCTCGACCAGCCGGTCGTCATCGACGGGCTAGCCCTCTTCGTCGAGCCGGAACCCGGCGCTCCGTTTCTTGTCAAATCCTGGTATGAGCTCGGCGGCCGCCGGGAAAGAAAGACAGCCTGATGTCCGAAATCGTTCTGACAAACGCCAACATCGTGCTCGCCGACGAGGTCGTTCCCGGCAGCGTCGTCATCCGCGACGGCAAGATCGCGGAGATCGATCGCGGTCCGGTTCGCGCCGGCAAGGACATGGAGGGCGACTACATCATCCCCGGCCTTGTCGAACTGCACACGGACCACCTCGAAGGCCATTATGCGCCGCGCCCCAAGGTGCGTTGGAACCCGATCGCTTCCGTGCTTGCGCACGATGCCCAGATCGCAACCGCCGGCATAACGACGGTGTTCGATGCGTTGCGCGTCGGCATGGATTACGAGGCCGACCTGACGATGCAGGACATGCGGAAGCTTGCCGATGCGATCGAGGCGAGTGTCAGCGAAGATCTGGTGCGCGCCGACCACTTCATCCACCTGCGCTGCGAGGTCTCCGCACCCGATTGCCTGGAGGCGTTTTCGTTGTTCGAAGGCGACTATCGGGTGAAACTGGCCTCCCTCATGGACCATGCGCCGGGACAACGGCAGTTCGCGAGCTTCGACGCCTATGCGGTCTACTACATGGGCAAGATGAAGATGTCGGAGGAACAGTTCCGCATCTATTGCGACGCGCGCATCGCCCAGTCGCAGCAGAATTCGGCGCCCAACAGGATTGCTGTCGCTGCGGCCTGCCACGATCGGGGCATCGTGCTGGCGAGCCATGACGACGCAACGGTCGCGCATGTCGAAGAGGCCGTGGACCAGGGCATCCGCGTCGCGGAATTCCCAACGACGATGGAAGCGGCCGCCGCCTCGAAGCAGGCCGGCCTCGGCGTGCTGATGGGCGCACCGAACGTCATGCGCGGCGGATCGCATTCCGGCAACGTTTCGGCTCGCGATCTGGCGGCTGACGGCCTGCTGGATATCCTTTCCTCGGATTACATTCCCTTCAGTCTGATCCAGTCTGCCTTCTTCATCGGTGATGCCGTCGAAGGCATCAGCCTGCCGCAGGCCGTCGCGATGGTGTCGAAGAACCCCGCGGATGCCGTAGGGCTCACCGACCGCGGCGTGATCGAGCCGGGACGCCGCGCCGATCTGGTACGCGTACGCCTCGACGAGCATGTTCCGGTGGTTCGCACCGTCTGGCGCGAGGGACGCCGCGTCGCATGATGACATCGGCGATGCTCGAGCGCGCGCAGGAAAGCGCCCTGCCCATCCGAAACGGTGCATTCGTCGCGGTCGTCGGACCGAGCGGTGCGGGCAAGGATACGCTGATCGCGCATGCGAAGGCTGCGCTGTCCGAGGAGCCAAAGGTCGACTTCGTGCGCCGCGTCATAACGCGGTCATGCGACGGCTCGACCGAGATCCATGATTCGATGAGTGACGCGGAATTTGTCGAAGCAGAGAAAAAGGGTGCTTTCGCGCTGTCTTGGGAGGCGCATGGCCTTCGCTACGGCATCCCGTCCAGTGTCGATGGGGCGCTCCATGCTGGCCATGTCGCGATCGCCAACCTCTCGCGCGGCGCGCTGCCGGCACTGCGCGAGCGCTACGCGAACGTCGCCGTGGTCGAGGTAACGGCCGATCCGGAAATCCTCGCCTCGCGCCTTGCTGGTCGTGGTCGCGAGACGAAGGAGGAAATCCTGTCGCGCCTGGCCCGCACGATCGCTTGCGAAACAACGGGGCCGGCGATCCCGCTCGACAACAGCGGACCGGCGCAAATCGCCGGCGACAGACTCGTTTCCATCATTCGCAAGGCCATGGCATTCGCCGACATATCCGGCGCTGTCTGAGGGTCAGGAGATTCTCAGCATGTGGTTGTCCCAGACATAATCTCCATTCGTGGAGGATACGCCGGAAGGCTCGACGATTTCTCCGGTTCCCGTCGTCACCATGAAGCCGGACCGGTCCGGCGCGACACCGCAGACCTCGGTCAAGCCTTCAACCCTTTTGATTTCGCCCGTTTCCGCCTCGATGACCGCATAGGCGTTACCCTGGGGCGAGGTTACAGCGACCGTGCCGGCCTCGCGGTTCGCAGCGACGGAGCCGATATAGTTGCGAAAGCCCGCAAGCACCTTCGGTTCCATGTCGAGCAATTGCAGATCCTTGCCGCGAACCGCCCGGCCGACCAGACCCGGCCGCTCCGTCGCGGGCCCTTCATGCTGGCAGCCGAACCAGACAGTGCCTGTCTGGTCTACATCCATGTGGCGGATCGAGAGCTGGTGCAGTTCGGCGGGCAGTTCATGCTTCTCGACCAGATCGCCCGTTACCCTGTCGACCAACACGAAGGACGGCTTCATGGTTGGCAGGTTCAGCTTTGCGCGTCCGAAATCCGGATGCGTCTCGATACCGCCATTGGCAATCGCGATGGTTCGGCCATCGCCGAGAAGAAGAAGTTCGTGCGGACCGACGCCGTATGTTGGAAATTCCCCGATCCGTGAAAATCCGTCCTTCGCATCGTAGATGCCGACCATGCCGGCTGCGTTTTCGAAATCGTTCTCGGTTGTGTAGAGCAAAGCTCCATCTGGAGAAAAAACGCCGTGGCCGAAAAAGTGCCGACCGGGCATGCTTTCGACCGTTGTCGGCGCTGCGCGGCCCGTATGATCAAAGGCCACGAAGAAGGTGCCCGGTTGGCGGGCAAAGACCACCGAGCGTCGCGAAACCGGATCGAAGGTGATGTCGTGACCGCGATCCGGCAGCTCGACCTCATGCAGTATTTTGCCGGCCTCGGAGAGGATCGCTGCTCCATATCGGCCGTCGCGGCGCTGATAGGCCGTGGCAAACACCGCGTCGGCTTCGAGTGTCGCCGCGAAAGCGTCCGGCGCGAGCGCGGAAACGAACGACACGCCGGCGGCCTTGAGAAAATCCCGGCGGTCGATCAGGCGGGTTCCATTTCGCCTCATCGCTAGTCCCCGTCCAGCGAAGAAAAGCCGGAGGTCAAGCCGAGCGCGCCGGACATCTGGGTGCCGAAGATACCCGAAAGGCTTGAGGTGACGACGCCGAAATAGGCGAGTTTGGCGCGCTTGTTCGGATCCGTGAGCACGTCGGCGATCGGACCGTGCAGTGTCGACAACGCGTTTGCAGCATTGGAGAACTCGAACAGGGCGCTGCTGCCGAGAAACGCCTGCTCCGCCGGCAAGGTACCTGCCAGTTTCGATGCGTCCAGCAGCGCGCGCATGCCCGCCATGTTTCCGGCCAGCGATGGCACCGTCTGACCGGAACGCCAGAACAGCGCCTGTCTTGGCTTGTCCTGGCCTGCCTCCTCGCCGAGAAATCCGCCCAACCGAACGTCGCGCACCAGTTCCGTACCCGTCACGAAAACGTCCATCAGCTCGGTGACGGCTTCCTTGCCGTCGCGAAAGATTGGGTTTTCGTCTGACGGCGTCGTCCAAACCTTCGCAAACCCGTTCGGATCGGACCACGCGGAATCAAGTTCGCCGGCAATCGTGTGGAGATTTTCAGCGATCGCCTCGCCATAGGCGCAGCGATAAGTGTTCCCTGCCGCAAGCGCCTCCGAACCGGTGCCAAAGAGCACGAACTCCAATGCGCCGAGCCCCTGCAGGGCGACGCTCTTTTCTGCGAGCGTTGCCGCATCGGTCGCAGTCGGGTCCTCGTCGGCAAGTGCGGCCTGCACCTGCTTCAGTCCGATGCTCTTGCGGTCAGGCCAGTAGAGGATACGTTCCAGCCGGTTCTGCTCCATCACTGGCCCGAACCGGATGATCTCGATGCGCGACCAAGCATCGACCGTGGTCGCGAATGCCGCCCTGATTGCATCGAGATTTGCTTGCGAGGGGGATGCGCAGAGCGTCTCGCCAGCTTCGGACAGTGCGGAGGTGGATCGGTTGAATGACTGGTAGCCGGGGCGGATGAAACCGTCGATGGCATTCGCGACAAGGTCCGTGGCCTTGCTCGCCTGCGCGATCCCCGCATTCGCAAGGAAGACAGCGACGACAAGGCAGGCTGCGGCACCCGGGCGCATCAGAGGGACTCCAGGAATTTTATCAGGGCGTCGCGGTCGGAAACGGGGAGGTCGGCGAAACTGTCGCGAGCGGCCTGAGCTTCCCCGCCGTGCCACAGGACGGCTTCCGTCAGGTTGCGGGCGCGACCGTCATGCAGGAAGAATGTGTGGCCGCTTACCTTTTCGGTGAGGCCGATACCCCAGAGGGGCGGGGTGCGCCATTCGGTGCCGGTCGCATCGCCAACCTGTTGTCCGTCCGCCAGTTGTTCGCCCATGTCGTGCAGGAGGAAATCGGAGTAGGGCCAAATGAGCTGGAAGGCATGCGCCTTGTTTGGCGCATCTCGCCGCGTGACGAATTTCGGTGTGTGACAGGAGACGCAGCCGGACTCATAAAACACCTGCTTGCCGCGCAGGACTTGAGGCTTGTCGACAGCGCGACGCGCCGGCACGGCGAGGTTTTGAGAATAGAAAGTGACCAGGTCGAGCACAGGGTCCGGCGCTTCGGTGTCGCCAAGCCGTTCCTGAACGCCGGTCGGTCGGTCAAGGCAATCTGTTTGCGCTGGGGTGCAATCGCCCCAGGACTTCGGCATGTCGGGCGTCGAGATGCCGATGTCGCCGGCGAATGCGTCCGCCGTCTGCTGCCGGATCGTGGAGGTCTGTGCCTTCCATCCGAACCGGCCGAGCGTGGGCGCTTCACTCTTGGGATCGCGCACGAGGGAGGCCCGGCCGGATATTCCGTCGCCATCGGCGTCATCCGGGTCGGCATTCGCGAGTATATCCGCAGGATGGATCTGCTCGACCAGTCCAAGCCCGATCATCTGCGGGGTCACCCTGGGGGACAATGTGGTTCGCGGATCGATCGGTCCGTATCCCAGGTCTTCGACCGAGTAGGCGGGCTTGCGCAACGAAACCGTTGTGCCATCGCCGAGCGTTACCGGGATCTCTTCATAGGCGATTGTCATGCGACCCTCGCCTTTCAGGCCGGGGACAGCAAGATCCTGAAGTTGGGTGCCATAGACGGGATCCGGGAAATTGCGAACGGCGCGCTCGGCGACAAGCTTCTTTTCTTCCTCGGTCTGCGCCGCACGCGCGAGACGCAAGAACATGGACGTCGCGTCCGGATTTCCTTCGGGGGGATGGCCGCGCCCATCCTTAAGGTGACAGCTCTGGCACGCTCTTGCGTTGAATAGCGGCCCAAGGCCGTCGGACGCCTGCGTCGAGGAGGGCGAAGAGACCCACAGCTTGCGGAAAAGCGCGTTACCGAGCTTGAAGTTACCTTCCTCCTCGAAGGTGATGTTGGCGGAGGACTGCGAGAAGGCGTCGCGGTTGATACGCTTCGTTGACGTGCCCGCACCGCCCTGCATCAGTTCGAAGGGTTCCGGCTGCGAAAAGTCGATAGCCGGTTTGGTGATGGCGTCCACCCGCGCCTTGTCCTCGGGTGTCAGGTCGAAACGTTCGGTAGGCAGGCTGCCATCGCCGGCAAAAGAGGCTGGCAGACATATCAGAGCCGCGCCGAAAGTCGCGGCGAGGGCTCGGAATGCGTGCGGCGCGCTTGAGGGTTTCGCTATGGCGCGCCGCATGGGTTCATGATCCTAGTGGTCTCCGCCTTCGGCCTCGTTGGCGGAATCGGCGTTGAGCTGGCCATACTTGGCTTCGCCCAGCTTGGTAAGCAGGTCGAGCTGGGTCTCAAGGAAATCGATATGGCCTTCCTCGTCGGCCAGAAGTTCTTCAAAAAGCTTCATGGTCACATAGTCGCCCGCGTCGTGGCAGATCTCGCGCGACTTCTTGTAAGCGGTGCGGGCGTCATATTCCCCCGCCAGATCGGCCTCGAGTACTTCCTTCACATTCTGGCCGATGCGCAGTGGCGCCACGGACTGCAGGTTCGGATGGCCCTCGAGGAAGATGATGCGGGCGACGAGCTTGTCGGCGTGCTGCATCTCCTCGATCGATTCGGCGCGTTCCTTCTTCGCCAGCTTGGTGTAGCCCCAGTCTTCCAGCAGCCTGTAGTGAACCCAGTACTGGTTGACGGCTCCGAGTTCGAGGAACAGCGCCTCGTTAAGCCGCTCGATTACCTGCTTTTCGCCCTTCATGGCCTCTGCTCCCGTATTCGGACCGCAGTCCACGGACGCGGTCCAGGTGTGAAACGATGTCCACGTCGCTCGCCTCCGAGCGGGCGTGGTAGTGTTCGGTGACCCGAATGATCGTTTCCACCACATTTGGGAAGCAGCCGCAACAGCGCCCCCTCTTGCGAAGGGTGTGATAGACCTTCGCCGGCACGATAAGCTGCCAGGGGTCCTGCTCCAGCAGGCCCATGATCGTCTGCTCGATCTCCTTCTCCGTTATCAGATTGCAGTGGCAGACCAGCATCTGGATCTCACATGGCTGGCGAAGCGATAACGCCCCGCCTGGCTAGGGTTTAGCGCCGACTTACTCAAAGACCTTGTCGGGGGAGTCTAGGCTGTCCGAACCTTCGAACGCGATTGCGTCGAGTTTGAGGGCTCCGACCGCGCGTTCGATCGATTTGGTCTGATCGACAAGCGCGTCCACACCAGCCTGGATGGCGGCGTTGCCCTCGGCATTGCCTTCGCCGATCTGCTGGTCGTAGGCTTCGCCGCCCTCTGCACGCTTTGCGATCGCCTCGAATGCCGCCACCGCGGCGTCGATCTTGGCCGAAAGCTCGACATCGACAGCAGTGTCCGCAGCCTTGACCAGATCGGAGACCGAAGGGCCTTCAACCTTGGAGCCGTCGATGCGGGTATAGCTGCCGTGGTAGACGTTGCGGATACCGACCACGTCATAGAGATGCGAGATGTGAGTGTTGTCGGAGAAGCAGTCGTGCTCCTCCTCCGGGTCATGCAAGAGAAGGCCGAGCTTGATGCGCTCGCCGGCCAGCTCGCCGTAGGAAAGGGAGCCCATGCCGGTGAGGATGGTCGAGATGCCGGCGTTCGCGTCACCTCCCATAAGAGCCTTGCGCGCGTCGCCGTCCGTCGACCAGTTGCCGACCATTTCCTCGAGATCGGCAACCAGAAGCTCGGTCGCCGCGGCAAGATACTCGGCGCGGCGCTCGCAATTGCCGCCGGTGCAGTTCGTCCTGTCGAAATCGGTGTAGGGCCGGTTGCCGGCACCCGGACCAGTGCCATTCAGGTCCTGGCCCCAGAGCAGGAACTCGATGGCATGATAGCCGGTGGCGACATTGGCCTCGATGCCGCCGGCCTCCTGCAACGTCCCGGACAGGAATTCCGGAGTGATCTTTGACGCGTCGACCATTTGGCCATCGATCTCGATGGACGGATTGGCGATGACGTTTGCGGTGAAGAGCGTGTTCTCGTCTGACTCCGTTCCATAGGAGGAATCGACATAGTCGATCAGCCCTTCGTCCAGAGGCCATGCGTTGACGCGGCCTTCCCAGTCGTCAACGATGGCGTTGCCGAAGCGAAAGACTTCCGTCTGCTGGTAAGGGATGCGCGCTGCCTTCCAGGCGTCGCGCGCCGCGCCAAGCGTCTCTTCGGAGGGACCGGCGATCAGAGCGTCGGTTGCTGCGTCAAGCGCCCTGGCAGTGGTCAGCGCGTCCTCATACTCCGCGAGTGCGATGTCCGCATAGGTCGAGAGCACCGCCTTCGGGTCGGTGTCGGCAATCGCCGGCATCGCGACGAAAGTCGCCAGCATGGTGGTCGCCGCAAGTGTACGGCCAACCTTTCCCAGACAGTTGCTCATCATTCCCTCCTTGGCCAAGCGCTTGCCAGCGCTTCGAAAAATCTGTCTACGAGTGGGGAGCCATGAATTTCCCGGCGTTTTCAACGGCGCTCCGCTTCCAGGGCGGGTCGGACCGGGAATCATCAAAGTTCCTCCAATCAACCGGGTTCAAGGCCCGGACATCAAAGGCGACGCCCTAGAGGGCGCACGGTCTGATAGGCCTGTATAGGGTCCCAGGTCAACGAAAATCACCAAAAAGCGTAATTCAATCAATAGTTTAGAATTATTCTAAACTAAGCTTGTCATGTTTTTCAGAGCGTGTGCCGATTGACAGCATGCATGCCGGATGCGACGCGAACGCGCGCCTTCAGGTCGCAGTGCGACGTTCGGTGCAAACAAGGATACGCCAAGGATAGCAAGCATGAGGAACGGCGTTGTCATCATCGGTGCCGGGCATGGCGGCGTACAGGCTGCCGCGAGCCTGCGTGAAGAGGGGTATGAGGGGCCGGTCAGGCTGATCGGCGAAGAGTCCGATCTTCCCTACCACAAGCCGCCGCTTTCCAAGACCTTCATCAAGGACAAGGAAGCAAAGCCCCAGATCCTGCGCGCCGAGGCTTTCTACAGTGGCGCGAACATCGATCTCCTGCTTGGCGAAACGGTGACGGCGCTTGACCCGGCGGCGCACCGGCTGACGCTGGCGAGCGGCGCCAGCCTGCCTTTCGACGAGGTCATACTGGCGACGGGTTCGCGGCCTCGCGCCTTGCCGGTCGATTGCGGACCGCTCGCTGGCATGCTGTCGCTGCGTTCGATCGCCGACGCCCGGGCTATACGCGATCTCGCCGCTTCTGTGGAAGATGTCGTTATCCTTGGCGGCGGCTTCATAGGCCTTGAGATCGCCGCGACGCTTGCAGCAGGCGGCCGTCACGTCACCGTTATCGAGGCGCAGGATCGGCTGCTTGCGCGCGTGCTTCCGGCAGCCATTTCCGGTCATGTCGGCGCGCGGCTCGCGGCATCCGGCGTCCGGCTGCTGACAGGCACGACGGTCAGCAGCATCGAAGGCGAGAATGGCCATGTCAGCGCGCTCACCACGTCCGCCGGCGAACGCATACCGGCGCGGATGGTGATTGTCGGCATAGGTGTCGTGCCGAATGTCGAACTTGCAAGTGCCGCCGGTATCAAGATCGCGAATGGCATTCGCGTCGATGCACGGATGCGATCCAGCGCGCCCGACATTTTTGCGATCGGCGACGTCGCAAGTTTCCGCCATTGGTTCACCGGGCAGGATGTGAGGCTGGAATCGGTGCAGAATGCCACCGACCAGGCAAGGCTTGCTGCGCGGACCATTGTCGGCCATGACGAGGCCTATTCGGCCGTACCCTGGTTCTGGTCCGACATTGGCGACATGAAGCTGCAGATGGCGGGCCTCACATCCGGCAGCGACCATCAGGTTCTGTCTGGTGATCCCCAGGACAACAGGTTCTCCATCTTCCACTACAGGGACGGTCGCCTGCTCGGCATCGAATCAGTCAACCGGCCCGCCGACCACATGCTCGGTCGCAAGATGATGGGCCTTGGCTTTTCCCCCGATCCCGCCCTCGCGGCTGCCGGTACGGATGCTTTGAAGGCGGCGCTGGCCGATTGGCAGGCAAAACAGACCGTCGCGTCAACCGGGTCTTAAAGTCTTGCCGCCATCTTGCACGGTATGGCTGGATTAGGACTTCCCAAGCTCAGATGGCTGATCGTCGGCGCGGTTGCCGCCGGCATCTGGGTTGTTCGAGAGGACATGAAGGCGCCGCGGCCTCCCGAGCGCGTGGGCGCCCAAAGCCAGCAAAGTCCGGCAAAGGAACGTCCGCAGAAACCTGTTGCGGCAAAGTCTGACGAGCCGAAGAAGGCCGATATCCGCAAACAGGCGGAAAAGCCCGTTCCGCCCAGGCCGGTGACCGGCAAGCAGCCGAATACACCGAAACGTGTGACGGCGCTCACCCTGCCCAGGACCGTAGAGCGTCCGCCGTCCAGGCCGCAGAAAATCGTCACCGGATCGGTCAGCCGGCCGGCAAAGCCAACTTTCATTCAGACAAGGACGAAGGTTAACCTCAGGGCGCAGGCGAGGGCGGACGCGGCGATCATCGTCACGCTCCAGCCAGGCACTGTGATGCGAGAACTGGCGCGCTCGGGCCAATGGCGGCTGGTCATGGGCGACGGACGAAAGGGCTGGTTGCGCGACGACTATGTCGAGGCGTCCAATTTTCTCAAAAGAAGGCCGAGACTGCCGGTCGCCGATGTCAAGAAGGCAGAAGCAAGTACCGGCGCAAGGCCTTAGACAATCTAGAAGGCGCGGAAAGTCAGCGTGGTCAGCGACCTTACGATCCCGGGAACGTTGGCGATGTGCTCGTTTATGAACTTGCCGATATCGTCCTCAGCCTCGATGTAGATCTTCATCAGCAGGTCGTACTCGCCGCTGGTGGAGTAAAGCTCGGAAACGATCTCGCGCTCGAACAGCGCATCGGCGACCTCATAGGTCTTTCCGGGCTGGCACTGGAGCTGCACAAATACGGCTCTCATCGAGGTTTTTCCATTGCAGACGCCGATGTTTCGTTCGGCGCCTCGTTTCCTTCAAGGCTAGTCGATAGCCCGTTGACCTCTTGCTTTCAATCCGCCAGCACGGCGCACGTCAAGGGGTGTTCGGATTCGGTGAGCCCGTCAATGACGTTGAAGTGGTGCCGGTCCGGCTCGACAACAAGCGCTGTCGCGCCGCCGGTTCCGATCCAGCAATTGGCCAGCAATTCGCTCTGGCGGATGAATTCGGAGCGTTCCGCGCCGCCGACCCAGAACGTCACCGGGATGCCCTCGAGCGGGTCGAGGAAGATCGGGCTTTCGGATCTGGCCTCTGCGGCGTCGATCTTGAGCGTCTCGTTCAAGCCCGTCCGCATCAGCGGCCGCAGGTCATGCAGGCCGGAAATGGACACGACGCCGCGGATACGTTGGCGGACGCGATCGGAAAGCGGGGTATCTGCGCACACCATGCGGGTTGCGAGATGCCCGCCCGCCGAATGGCCGGCGATCCGGATCGGGCCAGCGACCATGCCGGCTATCTTTTCGACGGCCTGACCGATCTCCTTCGTTATACCGGCGATCCGGTTTTCCGGGCAAAGCGTGTAGGTCGGCATGGCCACGGTATAACCCCGCTCCACCGGTCCCTTTGCGAGATGGGACCAGAAGCGCTGGTCGAATTTCATCCAGTAACCGCCGTGAATGAAGATGACGAGACCTCTTGAATCCATGTCAGGGAGGAAGAGGTCGAAGCGATTGCTCGAGCCGCTACCATATTTGACATCCAGCCTGGCCTTGCCGGCAGCGGCTCGTTCTTCGCGCCATGCCTTTGCAGGCCCAGCCCACGCGTCTGGCCAGCGATCCCCGCCGGCGATATGCGCGCCGTTGGTATAGGCGTCATCCCAGTTCAAAATGCGATGGTGGTACATGCCGTTCCTCCGAAGGATCGCTTCATAGCCTCTGACGCGCGCCGTGTCATCGGGAGTAAGCTTGCCCGAACCGTGGGGCTTCGATATTCTCTCCATTAAAATAATGTTCCGCTGAAGCAACTTCGGCGGGCGTCAGGGATGATATCGAATGCCTGAGCCAAGTTACCCCCCTGTTATACCTGGCCCGCCGCGGGCGAGTTCGATTGTGTTGCCTGGCGTATTTTCGCTTGGTGCGGGCAACGAGCGGTATGTTGTTGTTGGCGGTGGCGCCTTGCTGATCGAGGTCGAGGCCGGCGACCGGGTGACTGTTGTGAACACCGAAGGCGGGCAGCCCTGCGAGCTTGTCGGGGTGGGATCTGACGGTAAGGCGGATGCCGGGCTTGTGGGGGTTGCGGCCAACAGCCATGCGGCGGGGCTGAAGGCGCTGCTGCTTTCGGGCGAGGAGAGCCTGTTGCAGTTCCGCAGGAAGATCGAGCGGCGCGGGATCGAGCTTGCGGGTGCGCAGGCGGTTCGGCTGTTCGGCGAGGCGACGCCTGCTGGGAGCGAGGAGAGCTTCGTCGTGCAGCGTGCGGGTTCGCTCATCGTGGCAGCGCCCGGCGGACCGATGGCGCCCGATGGACAGGACACGGCAACGCCGCTGACGGTTCTGGTGCGGCGTGCGGCCGTCAATCCGGTGCGTCGGTTCGAACTGCCCGACCCGCTTGCCGACCCGGTACTCGACCAGCGGGTGAAGTCGATGACGGCGCAGGCCTATTTCGTGAAGGCCGGCGACTACATCCAGATCATTGACGTGGACGGCCGGCAGTGCACGGACTTCCAGTGCTTCTCGGCGCGCAAGTTGGACAAGGGGCGCGACCTCCCGCTCGACGTGACGACGACGCGCACGCTGATGGGATCGAGTTACCCCATGCCGGGGCTGTTCTCGAAGTACTACGACCAGGACATGGAGCCGCTGGTAGAGGTTGTGCAGGACACATGCGGCCGGCACGACGCCTTCGCGCTTGCCTGCGCTGCCAAATATTACGACGACATCGGCTATCCCGGACATCCCAACTGCTCGACCAACTTCAACACGGTGCTGGCCGAGCACGGCGTGACGCCGCGCGCCGGCTGGATGGCGGCGAACTTCTTCTTCAACACCGCCATCGACGCGCATGGGCTCGTCGTGTCCGACGAGCCGTGGTCGCGGCCGGGCGACTATGTGCTGATGCGCGCGCTGACGGACCTCGTCTGCGTCTCGTCGGCCTGTCCCGACGATACCTCTCCGGCCAATGGCTGGAACCTGACCGACATCCACGTTCGCACCTATAGCGGGGCGGAGAAGTTCACACGAGCGATAGCCAGAAGAATGAGCCCGGACGCCGAACCCGTCATGACCCGCGAGACCGCCTTCCATTCACGCTTTGCGCGGCACACGCGCGACTTCATCGAATACAAGGGCTACTGGCTGGCCAACTCCTTCGCCAAGGCCGGACCGATCGAGGAATACTGGGCCTGCCGGGAGAAAGCGGTGGTGATGGATCTGTCGCCGCTCAGGAAGTTCGAGGTGACGGGACCGGATTCGCAGGCTCTGCTGCAATATGTGCTCACCCGCGACGTGAAGAAGCTGTCGGTCGGCCAGGTGGTCTATTCCTCGATGTGCTACAAGCATGGCGGCATGATCGACGACGGCACGCTACTGAGGCTTGGGCAGGACAATTTCCGGTGGATCGGCGGCGATGACTTCAGCGGCACATGGCTGCGCCAGCAGGCAGAGAAGCTCGGCCTGAAGGTCATGGTCCGTTCCTCCACGGACCAGATGCACAACATCGCGGTGCAGGGGCCGAAGAGCCGCGACATCCTGAAGGAGATCATCTGGACATCGCCGAAGCAGCCGTCGATGGACGAACTGGAATGGTTCCGCTTTGCGGTGGCGCGCATCGGCGACGCGCAAGGGGTACCGGTGGTCGTCTCGCGCACTGGTTACACGGGCGAACTCGGCTACGAGATCTTCTGCCACCCGCGCGACGCCGAGACGGTGTTCGACGCCGTGTGGGAGGCCGGCCAGCCCCACGGCCTGAAGCCGATGGGCATGGCTGCGCTCGACATGGTGCGCATCGAGGCGGGCCTTGCCTTCGCCGGCCATGAGTTCACCGACGACACCGATCCGTTCGAGGCAGGCGTCGGCTTCACCGTGCCGCTCAAGTCCAAGCCCGACGACTTCATCGGCCGCGACGCGCTGATCCGCCGCAAGGAACATCCCGCCCGCAAGCTCGTCGGGCTGGAGATCGATGGCAACGTCAATGTCGGCCACGGCGATTGCGTCCATGTCGGCCGGCCGCAGATCGGCGTCGTCACCTCATCCATGCGCTCGCCCGTGCTGGGCAAGAACATCGCGCTCGCCCGCGTCGACGTCGCGCATTCCGAACCCGGCACAAAGGTCGAGATCGGAAAGCTCGACGGCCACCAGAAGCGCCTGCCCGCAACCATCGTAACGTTCCCACACTTCGACCCGCAAAAAACAAGGCCAAGATCGTAAGCGGATGCTAACGGATGGCCGAGAAGACCCGGAAGCCGTTCTCGTTGCGAAGCTCATCGACTTTCCGGAAGGAAGCCTTGATGACCGGTTCGTAAGGCAGGCCGCGGTTTGCGACCATCAGCAACTTCCCGCCGGGCTTCAGCGCTGACGCCGCCCGGCCGATCATGGCTTGGCCGATACCAGGTTCGGCAGCACGGCCCTGATGGAAAGGCGGGTTCATGACGATGAGGTCGTATTTCCGCTCGACCGGCTCGCCGACCAGATCCTGCCAGAAAAAGCCGAATGCCGGTGGCTGCGGCAGGTCGGCAAGGTTGCGCCTGGCGGCTTCCAGCGATTCATAGTCGGCTTCGTAAAGGTCGATCGACGCAAGCCCCTTGGTGCGTTCCGCGAGCATCGCCGACAGATAGCCCCAGCCGGCGCCGAAATCGGCAGCAGCGCCCTTGCCCGTTTCGGGCAGGCACTCCACCAGCAGGTTCGATCCCGTATCGAGCCGTTCGTGCGAGAACATGCCGGGCGCGGTCGTGTAGCGGTTTTCGACGAGGACAGGCGGCGACCGCAGCACGGCGACGCGTGACGTGTCCTCTGGTCGCCTGAACCAGAACGCGACGCCATGATGCTTCGGCAGCGAATCGTCGGTTCCCACGAGCTTGTTGACGCGCTTGCGAAGCGACCCGATGCCGTCTTCGTTGCTGCCGGCAACCACGATCAATCCACCCGGTACGACGCGTTCCACGGCCTCGGCGATCCAGTTCTCGTTCTGGCCGCGGTGCCGACCTGCGAGCACGAGCGCGCCATCGTAGCCCGATCCCTCAGGGAGTGCCGATATCGTGTTTCCCGACGCTTCAAGAGCGCGAAAATGCGGACGAAACCCCTGGACGAGATGCAGGGTCGCCGCGAACCCTTCGGGCGCATGAAATCCGGGCTCCGCGCCTAGGAACAGTAACCGTTCACCACCTGCCGAGGCAAGCGTGCCGCTTTCGAACGGGTAAAACAGCGTGGCGAGGGGGCGACTTGGCTTCATGTTATGCTGGATCCGTTTCGTGCTGGACCTTCGGCTAACCGCCAATGGCGCAGGACGCTTCTTCGTGCACCGTGTAGACTGCGACGCGAACCGAGGAAACCATCATGTGGCGCGACCGGCGTGTTCTCGATCTTTTTGGCATCAAACACCCGATCCTTCTAGCGCCGATGGCAGGCCCGGTTTTGTCAGAAATGGCGATCGCTGTCGCAAAGGAGGGCGGGCTTGGCTCCCTTCCTTCGGCCATGCTGAGCCCCGAACAGACCCGCACTGAAATGGAAAAATTCCGCGCGGCTGTGAAGGCCCCGGTCAATCTCAACTTCTTCTGTCATACGCCCCCGGCACAGGACGAGAAGCGCGAGGCGGCATGGCGAGCTAGACTGGCACCTTACTACGACGAGTTGGACATAGATCCCGCGGCGCCGATTCCTGTCTCCAGCCGTACGCCCTTCGACGAAAATCTTTGCCAGATGGTCGAGCAACTGCGACCCGAAGTCGTCAGCTTTCATTTCGGCCTGCCGCCGGAGGTGCTGGTCGCCCGCGTCAAGGCGTCCGGAGCAAAGGTCATATCTTCCGCGACGACGATCCGCGAGGCGATCTGGCTGGAGGAACGAGGCTGTGACGCGATCATTGCGCAGGGTTCCGAGGCTGGAGGACACAGGGGTATTTTCCTCTCTAAACACACCGATCGGCAGGTCGGCACAATGGCTCTTGTCCCCCAGATGGTTGACGCAGTGAAGGTTCCGGTGATCGCCGCTGGAGGCATAGCCGACGGGCGTGGCATCGTCGCCGCACTGGCGCTCGGCGCTTCGGCCGTGCAGATCGGCACGGCCTATCTGTTCTGCCCGGAGGCCAAGGTCAACGCACCGCACCGGGCCGCGCTCAAGGCTGCATGGGATGATGACACCGTTCTGACGCGCGTCTTCACCGGACGGCCGGCGCGCGGGATCGCAAACCGAATCGTGAGCGAGATCGGCGCGATGTCTGATTTGCCACCCGAGTTCCCGCTCGCCGGAGGAACGATCATGCCGTTGCGCGGCAAGGCGGAGCCGGCCGGCTCCGGGGATTTCACGCCGCTCTGGTCTGGGCAAGCGATGCGGCTTGGCCGCGAGATGCCGGCGACGGAACTGACCAGGACACTCGTTGAGGAAACGCAGGCGCGATTGCGCCAGATGACGCCTGGCTGAAATAAGAAAGGGCGCAGCTTTTGCTGCGCCCTTTGAAGCAATCCGAACGTTGCGGAATATCAGGCAGCGCTTTCCGCGCCTTCATCACCCTCGGCCTTCTTCTCGGGCTTAGGCAGTTCCTTGCCAGTGGTCTGGTCGACGACTTTCATCGACAGGCGGACCTTGCCGCGCTCATCAAAGCCCATGAGCTTGACGAAGACCTTCTGGCCTTCCTTGACCACGTCCGACGTCTTGGCGACGCGGTCGTTGGCGAGCTGGGAGATGTGAACGAGGCCGTCCTTCGGACCGAAGAAGTTGACGAAGGCGCCGAAGTCGGCGGTCTTCACCACGGTGCCTTCGTAGATCTCGCCGACTTCCGGCTCGGCCACGATGGTGTGGATCCACTTCTTGGCCGCTTCGATCTCCTTGGCGTTCGACGAAGCGATCTTCACCGTGCCGTCGTCCTCGATGTTGATCTTGGCACCGGTCTTCTCGACGATCTCGCGGATCACCTTGCCGCCGGAACCGATGACATCGCGGATCTTGTCCGTCGGAACATGCATGACCTCGATGCGCGGCGCGAATTCACCGAGTTCGGCGCGTGCGCCGGAAAGCGCATTGCCCATCTCGCCGAGGATGTACTCGCGTCCACCCTTGGCCTGGTCGAGCGCCACCTTCATGATCTCTTCGGTGATGCCGCTGATCTTGATGTCCATTTGCAGCGAGGTGATGCCGTCACGCGTGCCGGCCACCTTGAAGTCCATGTCGCCGAGATGGTCTTCGTCGCCGAGGATGTCGGAGAGCACCGCGAAGCGCTCGCCTTCCTTGATCAGGCCCATCGCGATGCCGGCCACCGGCTTGGTGAGAGGAACGCCCGCATCCATCAGCGCCAGCGAGGTGCCGCAGACGGTTGCCATCGAGGACGAGCCGTTCGACTCAGTGATCTCGGAGACGACGCGTAGCGTGTAGGGGAACTGCTCGGCTGCCGGAAGCATCGGGCGAATTGCGCGCCAGGCGAGCTTGCCGTGGCCGATCTCGCGACGGCCTGGCGAACCCATGCGGCCTGTTTCGCCGACGGAATAGGGCGGGAAGTTATAGTGGAGAAGGAACTTCTCCTTGTACATGCCGGTCAGGCTGTCGACGTACTGCTCGTCTTCGCCGGTGCCGAGCGTGGCAACAACCAGCGCCTGGGTCTCGCCCCGCGTGAACAGCGCCGAGCCGTGGGTGCGCGGCAGAATGCCGACTTCCGACACGATCTTGCGGACCGTCGAGAGGTCGCGGCCGTCGATGCGCGATGCAGTGTCGAGGATGTTCCAGCGCACGATCTTGGCCTGGAGTTCCTTGAACACCGTGGCGACCTGCTCGGCCGACCATGCGGTTTCTTCTGCACCTTCCGGCAGCAGCGTTGCCTTGACCTTGGCCTTGGCTGCGTCGACGGCGGCGTAGCGGGCCTGCTTGTCGACATTCTTGTAGGCAGCGCGCAGTTCGTCCTCGACAAGGCCGAGCATGGTGCTCTCGAGTTCGGAAAGATCTTTAACCTGATGGTCGCGCGGCTCCTTGGCGGCGACTTCCGCCAGCTTGATGATCGCGTCGATCACCGGCTGGAAGCCCTTGTGACCGAACATGACGGCGCCGAGCATGATATCCTCGGGAAGCTCTTGGGCTTCCGATTCAACCATCAGGACGGCTTCACCCGTGCCGGCGACCACAAGGTCGAGCTTGGACTCAGGCATCGTGTCGATATGCGGGTTGAGCACATACTCGCCGTTGATGTAGCCGACGCGTGCGCCGCCGACCGGGCCCATGAAGGGCACGCCCGAAAGTGTCAGCGCGGCCGAGGTTGCGACGATCGACAGGATGTCCGGATCGTTTTCCATGTCGTGCTGCAGGACCGTTACCACGATCTGCGTGTCGTTCTTGTAGCCTTCCGCGAAGAGCGGGCGGATCGGACGGTCGATGAGGCGGGAAACCAGCGTTTCCTTCTCGGAGGGCCGGCCTTCGCGCTTGAAGTATCCGCCGGGAATCTTGCCTGCGGCGAATGTCTTTTCCTGATAGTTTACGGTCAACGGAAAGAAGTCGAAGCCGGGCTTGGGTTCCTTGGCCGAGACGACCGTGGCGAGAACGACCGTTTCGCCGTAGGTGGCAAGCACTGCGCCGTCAGCCTGGCGGGCGATCTTGCCGGTTTCGAGGATGAGCGGACGACCGCCCCATTCAATTTCCACTTTATGTTGCTTGAACATGTCTTGTCCTTGTGTAGGGGAAGAGCGGCGTAGCCTTTGCCACGCCGGCAATCCCTTCCCTGGCTTCGTTCGGGCGAGCCACGGGCAAGACAACGGGAAGCTCGTTGAAAGCGGACATGTGCCCGAGCGTCCTGCAATCCTGCCCCATGACCGTCCATGGGCGGCTCTCGCCGGACCCCTTCCGGTTCGAACCCTGTAGGCCGCTTTTTATCGCGGCCCGAATACGAAACCGGCGCGCCGAAGCGCGCCGGTAAGCGGTTAGCGGCGAAGGCCGAGCTTATCGATCAGCGTCGAATAGCGGGCCTCGTCCTTGCGCTTGAGGTAGTCAAGCAGGCTACGGCGCTGCGAAACCAGAGCGAGCAGACCACGGCGGGAATGGTTATCCTTCTTGTGGTCCTTGAAGTGCTCGGTCAGGTTCTTGATGCGCTCGGAAAGGATC
This sequence comes from Rhizobiaceae bacterium, assembly GCA_019635775.1. GTDB lineage: Bacteria > Pseudomonadota > Alphaproteobacteria > Rhizobiales > Rhizobiaceae > Mesorhizobium_K. The sequence continues at coordinate 64,090 of JAHBYU010000003.1, forward strand.
GCAACCTGGACTTCCGGAGAACCGGTATCGCCCTTGACGGTTGCAAATTCGGCCATCAGGGCCTGCTTGCGTTCAGCAGTAATCGACATCGGATTCTTCCTTTCAAATTGAGGAACGGGACGCCCTCAGCCGGGATGTCGTCCAGCAGGGGCCGGTGGACAAAGCGCCGAAATCAAGCCGATTTCGCCATTTTTGGCGCGATGTTGCGGGGCATATAGGCGAATTCCGGGTAAAAAGCCAGAGAGCATTTCTCTCCCGAGTTCCGTTCGATCTGTGGCACTCAACCTGCAAAGACCCGTTTCGGCCTGAACATTCCGGCCTCGATCGCGCCGATGGCCACCAGACGGCCGCGCGCGGTCGCGCAGGCCTCGTGTGCCTCCAGGGGAGCGTCGCGGCCACGAACGATAACCGGGTTGCCGAGCCTGATGCGATGCGCCGCGTCGTCGGACAATGCCACCTGAGGCAGGCATTCCAACGCCGCGCCGGTATCGACCACGAGATCGTCTATGGCAGAGAAATCCATCGGCATCGGCCCTTCAACCGGCTGGCCGTCCGCGCCGAAGCGCGCCCTTTCCAACTCGGCGACGGTTACGAAGTCCTCTGGCGTGAAGGGATCTACCTCGGTCCTCCGCAATTCTGCGATGTGGCCGAAACAGCCGAGGTCGCAGCCCATGTCGCGAGCGAGGCTGCGCACATATGTGCCCTTGCCGCATTCGATCTCGAACACGGTCTGGCCTTCGGGACGCATCTCGATCAGGTCGAAGCGGCCAATCTCTACCTCCCTTTCCGGGATATCGACTGCTTCGCCGGAACGGGCGATGTCATACGCCCTTTCGCCGGCGATTTTGATGGCCGAGAACTGCGGAGGCGCCTGCATGATGACGCCGGTGTATTTTGGCAGCAGGGCCCGAATCTCGGCTTCAGCCGGTCTTTGATCCGAGGTCTTCGTTACCGGACCTTCAAGGTCGTCGGTAGAGCGCTCCTCCCCCCAGGCGACGGTGAAACGATAGACCTTTGCACCATCCTGAACATAGGGAACCGTCTTGGTCGCCTCGCCGAGCGCGATCGGCAACATGCCCGACGCCAGCGGGTCAAGCGTGCCGGCATGCCCAGCCTTGTCGGCCTGGAAAAGCCATTTGACTTTCGAGACCGCCTCGGTCGAACCCATGCCGACCGGCTTGTCCAGAATCACCCAGCCTGAGACAGGCCGGCCCTTCTTCTTGCCTCTGCGGGCCATCAGTCGTCCTTGTCGTTGTTGTCGTGATCGAGGTCGCGCGCCACTTCCGGCGACTTCAGGAGCGTCTCGATCTTCGCGAAATTGTCGAAGCTCGTGTCCAGCCGGAAACGAAACTCCGGCATGTACTTCATCTGCCTCAGCGCATGGGTGACGCGCCCGCGGATGAACTTCGCATGGTGATTGAGGGCTGCCACCACAGCGTCATGGTCGCCTGCGCCAAGCGGCGCCACGAAGGCGGTAGCGATCTTGAGGTCGGGCGACATGCGCACCTCGGAGATCGAGATCACACTCGTTTCGATGACGGGATCGATGATCTCGCCGCGGCTAAGCATATCGGAGAGCGCATGGCGAACCTGTTCGCCGACGCGCAACATGCGTTGTGATGGGCCGGAGCCTGAACTTCTGGACATTGTTCCAATCTTGAAATCGTGCGGGCGCGGATTGGGACCGCACCCGCATGTTTCATTTCCATGTTCCGCCATCGGGCAATCCCGGTGACGGCGGAGCGGCGACAGCCGCCCACTTCAAGCGTCAGAGTTTGCGCGTCACCATCTCGACGCGGAAGCACTCGATGACATCGCCGACCTGGATGTTCTCGTAGTTCTGGAAGGCCATGCCGCATTCCTGACCGACCGGAACCTCCGAGACCTCATCCTTGAAGCGCTTTAGCGTCTTCAGCGTGCCTTCGTGGATGACGACATTGTCGCGGATCAGGCGAACGCCTGCGCCACGTTCCACGCGGCCTTCGGTGACACGGCAGCCAGCGATCTTGCCGACCTTGGTGATATCGAAGACCTCCAGGATTTCTGCGTTGCCGAGGAAGGTCTCGCGACGCTCCGGCGACAGCAGGCCCGACATCGCATCCTTAACGTCGTCCACCAGGTTGTAGATGATGTTGTAGTAGCGGATTTCGATGCCTGCATTTTCAGCGGCCGTCCGCGCTTGCGGATTGGCGCGGACGTTGAAGCCGATGATCGCGGCACCCGACGTCTCGGCGAGCGAGATATCGGTTTCGGTGATCGCGCCGACGCCCGAATGGACGATGCGTGCCCGGACCTCGTCCGTACCCAGCTTGTCGATAGCCGCTGCAATCGCCTCGATGGATCCCTGGACGTCGCCCTTGATGACCAGCGGGAATTCCTTAAGCCCGCTCGTCTGCAACTGCGACATCATCTGCTCAAGCGAACCACGCTGGCCGGCATGCTTGGCGGCAGCCTTGTCGCGTGCGATCCGCTGGCGATATTCGGTGATCTCGCGGGCTCGCGCCTCGCTCGGCACGGTCGCGAACCGATCGCCGGCGCGGGGCGAACCCTGAAGTCCCAGGACCTCCACGGGCGTGGAGGGGCCGGCTTCCTTGAGTTGCTCCCCACGGTCGTCGATGATCGCACGGACACGGCCCCACTCGTTGCCGGCAACCACGATGTCCCCGATCATCAGGGTGCCGATCTGCACCAGCACGGTGGCAACGGCGCCGCGGCCCTTGTCCAGTTTGGACTCTATGACGACACCTTCCGACGTGCGGTCGGGATTGGCCTTGAGGTCGAGAACCTCGGCCTGAAGCAGAATCGCTTCCAGCAGCTTGTCGAGATTGGTTCCCTTGGTAGCCGACACCTCGACGTCGAGAACCTCGCCGCCCATGGATTCGACGAACACCTCGTGCTGGAGGAGCTGCGTGCGCACCTTCTGCGGGTCGGCGCTCGGCTTGTCGATCTTGTTGATCGCGACGATGATCGGAACGCCGGCAGCCTTGGCGTGATTGATTGATTCAATCGTCTGCGGCATGACCGAGTCGTCCGCGGCTACGACCAGCACGGCGATGTCGGTGGCCTGCGCGCCACGGGCGCGCATCGCGGTGAACGCCGCGTGGCCGGGCGTGTCGATGAAGGTGATCTTGTGACCGTCCTTCTCGACCTGATAGGCCCCGATATGCTGGGTGATGCCGCCGGCTTCGCCCGCAACGACCTTGGCGTTGCGGATGGCGTCCAGCAGCGAGGTTTTGCCATGGTCGACATGGCCCATGATGGTGACGACAGGCGGGCGCGGCAGCAGATCCTCTTCCTTGTCCGGCGCCTTGAAGACGCCTTCCTCGATATCGGCCTCGGCGACACGGCGAACCGTATGGCCGAACTCGGAGGCAACCAGCTCGGCAGTATCCGCATCGATCACGTCGCCGGGCTTCAGGATCTGCCCCTGCTTCATGAAGAACTTTACGATATCGACCGCGCGCTCCGACATGCGGTTTGCCAGATCCGAGACGGTAATCGTCTCCGGCAGCACGACCTCGCGCGAAATCTTCTCACGTGGCTCCTGATGCATGGCACGCTTGAACTTCTCCTGCCTGCGCCGCATCGACGACAGCGAGCGCGAGCGGGATTCCTCGCCCGATGTAGCGGAGCTCAGGGTCAGCTTGCCGCGCCGGCGGTCTTCCTCACCCTTGGTGCGCTGGGGCTTCTCAGGCACCGCCGGAGTCAAGCGGCGTGGTGGCATGGCGGCTGGCGTCGCGCCGACACGGCGCGGCTTGGCCACTTCCTCCTCGTCTGGCAATTGGTCGGCAAGCGGAGTGCGGCGGCGGGCTTCCTCTTCCGCGCGGCGACGCGATTCCGCCTCCGCGAGAAGCCGGGCTTCTTCGTCGGCCTGCCGACGAGCGGATTCCTCACGTTCGCGCTTGCGGCGATCTTCCTCCTCCTGGCGGCGCTTGGCCTCGTCAATGGCCCGCTGACGATCCTCGACTTCACGCGCCTTGGAGCCCTCGAGGGCACGGCGGCGCGCTTCGATTTCGTCGGCCGACAGGTCGTTCAGCACAAGGTTGGGTCGATCCGGGGCTGGAGCGCGCGGGGCGGGTTTGGGCGCCTCCTGAACGACGGGCTTTGCCGGGGCGGCCGGAGCGGGCTTGGGCGTAAACACCGAAGCTGCCTCTGACTTCTCACCGGGCTTGACGAATTTGCGCTTGGTCTCGACGACGACAGACTTTGTGCGCCCGTGCGAGAAGTTCTGCCGCACGGTCGACTGCTCAACGCCCGGACGCTTCAGCGTCAACGTCTTCTTGGGGTTGACGCTCAAAGTCTTGTCGTCACCGGTTTTCGTATCGGTCATTCCACATCCTCTGCGGCTTCATTCTTGTCGGCAATCGCCGCAAACATTGCCAGATCATCCGGGGATCCGCCCCGGTATCGGTCAAGCGCAACCATGCGCTTTTCAGCCGATTTTCCCGCGTCGCCCGCGAGAACGGCTGCATGTATCACATTTGTGCCACCCAATGCCAAACCCAATTCCTGCTCGGAAAAAAGTTTGTAGCGACGGATTTCCGGACCACCCAGATGCACGACAGCCCGCCTGGCCTGCGCGATCTTTCGGATTCCGTCCTCCGAGGCTTCCGCGGCATGGAGAACGAAAAGCGCGCTGCCGTTGCGCACCGAAGCTTCGACCTTGGTGGCGCCCAGTGCGACGACGCCTGCCTTGCGGGCGAGCCCGATGGACCCAAGCGCCGCCTTCGCAAGCACATGATCGACCATTCCGCCAAGATCGGCGGGGACCGATAGCTCGGTCTTCAGAGCTCTTGCAAAGAGGCCCTTTCGGGCAGCCTTGTCGACGTGCCCGCGATCGGCGGTTACCCAACAGCCCCTGCCGGGCAGGCTCTTCTTCAGATCAGGGACGACGGCCCCGTCGGGGCCGACGACAAAACGGATCAGGTCATCCGGCCCGGCCGGACGGCGCGTGACGATGCAGGTGCGATCGTTCATCTCGTCCAATGCGTACTCCGGGCCGTGGCACCTTACGCGTCCGCCGGTTCGGCGGCTGCGTCGGCCTCGGCTGCGGCCTCCTCTTCGGTGATCCAACCAGCCTTCAGGCGGGCCGCAAGCACCATCTGCTCGGCTTCGGCGCGCGAAACATTGTGCGCGGCAAAAACGCCGGGGAAGAACTTCGTCTCGCCGTCCTTGCGTTCCTTCCAGCCGACCAGGTCGTCGACGGCGTAGCCGGCGAAATCCTCAATCGTCTTCACGCCGTCTTCGCCCAGCGTCACCATCATCGCGGTGGTCACGCCGGGAATCTCGCGCAGTTCGTCCTGCACGCCGAGATGCCTGCGCTTTTCGTCGTGCTCGCCCTCGATCCTCTCGAGATACTCGCGGGCACGGGTCTGGATTTCCACGGCGGTATCCTCATCGAATCCGTCGATGGAGGAAATCTCGTCAGCTTCGACATAGGCCACTTCCTCGACCGACGTGAAGCCTTCGGAGGCAAGCACCTGGCCGACCATCTCGTCTACGTCGAGCGCCTCCATGAAGAGGGTCGAGCGTTCCACGAACTCCTTCTGGCGCCGCTCGGACTCTTCCTGCTCGGTCAGGATGTCGATGTCCCAGCCGGTAAGCTGCGAGGCAAGGCGCACATTCTGGCCCCGGCGACCGATGGCCAGCGAGAGCTGGTCGTCCGGAACGACTACCTCGATGCGCTCGGCATCCTCGTCCAGCACCACCTTGGCGACTTCGGCAGGCTGCAGCGCATTGACGATGAAGGAAGCGGCCGAGGGCGACCACGGTATGATGTCGATCTTCTCGCCCTGAAGCTCACCCACGACGGCCTGGACGCGACTGCCGCGCATGCCGACGCAGGCGCCGACCGGATCAATGGACGAATCGCGGGAAATCACGGCGATCTTGGCGCGGCTGCCCGGGTCGCGGGCGACCGACTTGATCTCGATGATGCCGTCATAGATTTCCGGCACTTCCATCGTGAACAGCTTCGCCATGAACTGCGGATGGGTGCGTGACAGGAAGATCTGCGGCCCGCGCTGCTCGCGTCGCACGTCATACACATAGGCGCGCACGCGATCGCCATATTTGAAATTCTCGCGCGGGATCAACTCGTCGCGGCGGATGATAGCCTCGCCGCGACCAAGATCGACGATGACGTTGCCATATTCGACGCGCTTGACCGTACCGTTGACGATTTCGCCGATCCGATCCTTGTATTCGTCATACTGGCGGTCGCGCTCAGCCTCGCGCACCTTCTGCACGATCACCTGCTTGGCGGACTGCGCGGCAATACGGCCGAAATCCATCGGCGGTAGCTGCTCCGCGATGAAGTCGCCCACTTCGGCGTCGGGATTTCGCTCACGTGCAGAGGACAGCGCGATCTGGCGACCGTAATCCTCGACCGTGTCCACGACTTCCATCAGTCGCTGAAGCTTCATCTCGCCCGTGCTCGGGTTGATGTCGGCGCGGATGTTCGTTTCCTGGCCGTAGCGCTGGCGCGCCGCCTTCTGGATCGCATCCGCCATCGCGGCGATCACGATCCCCTTGTCGATCGACTTTTCGCGCGCGACCGCATCGGCGATCTGCAGCAGCTCAAGCCTGTTCGCACTGACTACCATGTCCGTCTCCCTGAATTCCCGCCTCACGCGGGAGCTCGATCAAACCTTAGACTTCGGTTTCCTCGACGGCCTCTTCGGGCTCGCCTCGGCGCTTCTTCGCTTCCTTGCGTGCCTTGTTGTCCTTGGACAGGGCATCGCGAATGAGATCGTCGGTCAGAACTAGTCGCGCTTCCGCGATAGCCTCGTATGGAACCCTGACCGTGGGTTCATCACCATAGGCAGGCACGTCGCGCTCGATCAGCACGTCCGTTTCGCCGGCCTGGGCGATCCGGCCCTTGAAACGCTTGCGCTCGGCAACGAGGATGGATGTCTCCATCTTCACCTGATGTCCTGCCCAAGCCGCAAAATCCGACTTTCGCACCAAAGGACGGTCTATACCTGGCGAGGAAACCTCCAGGTGATAGGCTTTCTCAACCGGGTCGACAACATCGAGCGCCGGCGAAACCGCGCGACTGACCTCTTCGCAATCCTCGACGGTCATGGTTCCGTCGTTGCGCTCGGCCATGATCTGAAGCGTCAGTCCGTTTTGGCCCGAAAGCCGAACACGCACCAGCCGGAAGCCCATGCCGCGAAGCACCGGCATGATGATCGACGCGATGCGCGCATCGATCCCGCTTTCGCGGATGATGCGATCGTCTTCCATCGTGTCGTCCGTCAATGCCGTCATCGGGTCTCCGGTTCCCGCAGTCTCAGCAAGCTCGCCGGTAACAAAAAAGAGCGGGACCGGGTGGACCCACTCTTCGTCATACCGACCAAGAATTTGACGCTGATATAGAGGCGATCAGGCGAAAAAGCAAGCCGGTCGCCTGCCAGGTCCTACCCGCCAGTCGTTTCGGGCGCTCCCATGCGCAGGACGCAGGGCTGCCTTGTCACCAAACCCCTGACAGATAGTTTCGCCAGTCACTATCTTTCTTGCAGTGCAGCAAGGCACTGGAAAGCAAGGTTATCATGTTACGCAAACGCACGCGCATCGGTGAGATCGTCTCGATCATCGGTGATGCAATAGCGACGGCTGCCGCAGTCAGCGAGGGCCATCAGCCGAAGGTGCACAATCTGCGCGGCCTAGGCATCGATCCAAAGCAGTTCCGAAAGATCCGCTATTGAGCGGACTGAAGCATAATCTGCCTAAACAGGTTTCCGCCTTCGGGTTCGTGCACTAGTCGGTGTCGCCGGCGATCTGCTCAAGCAACTTGCCCTTTCCGCGATGGCGCAGCCAAAGCGGCAGCAAGACTGCCGTCAGCGCGAGCATCCATAGCAGGATCGCAATCCAGGAATGGAACAGGGCGAGCACATCACCCTGGCTGATCTGCAGTGCCTGTCTCAGGCTTTTCTCCGCCATGGGCCCGAGGATCAGTCCGACCACAACCGGCGCGATGGGATAGTGGAAGCGGCGCAGCACGTAGCCGAGTATGCCGAACAGCATGAGCAGGAACAGCCCGAAGGATATGGGTATACCGAACAGCATGTAGGTGGACCCGTCGGCCCCGATCGTTCCGAGCGTCGCAAAGGTGAGGATCCCGGCATAGAGCCATGGCCGGGGGATGGTCAGCAGCTTCACCCACAGCCCGATCAGCGGCAGGTTTAGGATGAGAAGCATCAGGTTGGCGACCAGCAGGCTGGCGATCAGGCCCCAGACAAGAGGTGCGTTGGTCGCGAACAGAAGCGGACCCGGCTGAAGGCCGAATTGCTGGAAACCCGCTAGCATGATGGCGGCCGTCGCCGTCGTCGGCAGGCCAAGCGTCAGCAGAGGCACAAGCGTCCCGGCCGCCGAAGCGTTGTTGGCCGCTTCCGGGCCGGCGACACCCTCGATAGCACCATGTCCGAATTCCTCAGGATGTTTCGAGAAGTTCTTTTCCGTCGAATAGGACAGGAAGCTTGAGACATCGGCACCCCCGGCGGGCATCGCCCCGATGGGAAAGCCTATCGCGGTTCCGCGCAGCCAAGGCGCCCATGACCGCTTCCAGTCCTCGCGGTTCATCCACACCGAACCCTTTACGGCTTCAACCTTTTCCTCCTGCATATGGCGAGCCGCAACCACGGCCAGCGTCTCGCCGATGGCAAACAGCGCGACAGCAAGCGTCGTCACGGAAATGCCGTCAAAGAGATTGGGCAGTCCCATCGCAAGCCGCGTCTGTCCGGTCAGTTGGTCGATTCCGATCAGGCCGAGGGCCAGGCCGATGAACAACGAGGTCAGCCCCCGGACGGTAGAGTCGCCGAAGGCCGCCGAGACGGTCATGAAGGCCAGCAGCATCAGCGCGAAATATTCCGAGGGCCCGAAGGAAAGCGCGAATTTCACCACCGAGGGAGCGATGAAGGCCAGCCCCAGCGTGGCGATCAGGCCGGCGACGAACGACCCGATTGCCGCCGTCGCGAGCGCCGGCCCGCCGCGCCCCTTGCGGGCCATCTTGTTGCCTTCGAGCGCGGTGACGATGGAGGCGCTTTCACCAGGCGTGTTCAGGAGGATGGATGTGGTTGAGCCGCCATACATGCCGCCGTAATAGATACCGGCGAACATGATCAGCGAGCCGGCCGGATCGAGCTTGTAGGTGACGGGCAGGAGAAGCGCGACCGTCAGGGCCGGGCCGATGCCTGGGAGGACGCCGACGGCGGTGCCGAGCGTCACGCCGATCAGGGCATAGAGGAGGTTGTGCCATTGCAGGGCGGTCAGGAGACCCTGGCTCAGAAGCTCGAAGGTTGTCATCCGTCAGGCCTCCGCGCGCTGGCGTCAGAAAAGCTGCTCAAAGGGTCCGGCAGGCAGGCTGAGTTGCAGGCCCTTGGCGAAAATGAACCAGATAACGAATGAGAAGACGATGCCGATTGGGACCGTCTTCCAGAGCGGACCTTTGCCGAATCCCTTGGCGGTGGCGGCGAAGAGCAGACCAGTGGCGATCGAGAAACCGGCCGTCTTCATGGTCAGCATCTGGACAATCAGTCCGCCCACGATCCAGGCCATCGGACCGAGCGCCTGCGGCTCCCTTGCCGGGAAGCCGCCGCGCCAAGCCTCTATTGCCGTCAGTATGCCCAAGCCGAAGAGGCCGCCTGAGATGATATACGGAAAGGTCTTCGGACCGACCGGCGAATAGCCGGCGACGCCGCCCGTGCGTGCAGTGCCAATGGCGATCGCCGCCGCAGCCAGCACCAGCAGCGCTGCAATGACAAGCGCGGCCCGGTCGGGTCGTTGCTTGTCGATCTGTTCTGTCCCGCTCATTGAACGAGGCCGATGTCCTTCAGGATCGCAGCCGTAGACTCGGTGTCTTTCTTAAGTTGCTCGGCGAAAGCGTCGCCGGCAAGGTAGGTGTTGGCCCAGCCCTTGTCGGCAAGTGTCTTCTGCCATGTGGCGGAATTCACCATCTTGTCGACGTCGGCAACGATGGCGGCCTTCAGCTCGTCGGTGATGCCGGGCGCGGCCGCGACCATGCGCCAGTTCTGGATCGAGACGTCGACACCGCTTTCCTTGAAGGTTGGGGCGTCAATTCCGGCAACCCGTTCATCGCTGGATATGCCTATTATGCGCAACGTGCCTGCTTTCAGCTGTTCGGCGAACTCACCATAGCCCGAGATGCCAACGGTCACCTGATTGCCGAGAAGGGCGGCCAGCGCTTCGCCGCCACCCGAAAAGGCGATGTAGTTGACCTTGGTGGGGTCGACCCCGACGGCCTTTGCGATCAAGCCCGCCGTGATGTGATCGGTGCCGCCGGCCGAGCCGCCCGCCCAAGAGACGGAGCCCGGGTCGGCCTTCAGTTTCTCGACAAGCCCTGCCATATCCTGGATTTCGGAGGCGGCAGGCACGACGACCGCCTCGTACTCGCCGGTCAGTCGCGCGATGGGCGTTACCTGTTCAAGCGTTACGGGCGACTGGTTGGTGAGGATGGCGCCGACCATGACATAGCCGCCGACGATGAGCTGGCTGGGGTCGCCGCTGGACTGGTTGACAAACTGCGCAAGCCCGATAGTGCCGCCCGCGCCGGGCACGTTCACGACCTGGACGCTGTCCGAAATCTTCTCGTCCTGAAGGGCCGCCTGCATGGAGCGGGCAGTCTGGTCCCAGCCGCCGCCAGGTGAAGCCGGAGCCATGATCTTGTAATCGGCTGCCCAGGCAGGCGCTGACAGAAGGCCGGCAAAGATCGCCGGCAGCAGAATTTTCTTCATTCGGAACTCCTCCCATGAACGGCCTGACCACGCCCCCCTTCGTCGTCAGGTATTTTGAAGGATCATCTTTGCAAATCGCGGCAACAGCGGCAAGGCACGACGCCTATTTGCGCAGGAACGTCAGATAGGCTGGAGTACGGCCCTCCCGAAAGGCCTTCGCCTCGTAGCGCGTTCCTGGCCAGCCGGCATACGGCTTGCGCCAGTCATCGGCCTTCGCGGCCTGCCACTCGAAGCCGTCATGGGCCGCGCAATGGAGCAAGGTCCAGTTCACGTAAGTGTCTATGTCGGATGCAAACCGAAACGTGCCCCCCGGCTTCAAGACGCGCGCGAAACGTTCGAGGTTGACGGCGTTCACGAAGCGCCGCTTCCAGTGCTTCTTCTTTGGCCATGGATCGGGATAGAGCAGGTCGATTCCCGAAAGCGATGCGGCGGGCAGCCAGTCGAGCAACTGCGTTGCGTCGTTGTCATAGACACGGAGATTGTCGCGCGGCGTTTCGGCGACGGCGGCCATGAGCTTCGCCATCGAATTGACGAATGGCTCGACGCCGATGAAGCCCGTTTCGGCAAATGCAGACGCCTCGTGGAGCAGGTGCTCGCCGCCTCCGAAGCCGATCTCCAGACGCACGGTCGAGACGGGCCGGGCAAAGAGATCGCGCAGATCGGCGGGTGCAGGGTGCGTCGGGTCTATCCGGTATCGACTTAGTCCGACGGAGAGCGCAACAGTCTGCTGGGGGCGGATCGTCTTGCCCCGCCGCCGCCCGAAGAAGGCTTCGGTCGAGCGGCTCTTGCGGGTTTCGGTCACGGCGACCTCGTCAGGCAGAAAGCCGTTCCTTGAGCGCCTTCACGAGATCGGTCTTCTCCCAGGAGAAGGAACCGTCGCGGCCGGGCTTGCGGCCGAAATGACCGTAGGACGACGTTTTGGCATAGATCGGCTTGTTAAGGTCGAGATGCTTGCGGATGCCCGTCGGCGAAAGGTCCATGATGTCGCGAAGCGCTTCTTCGAGCTGTGCTTCATCGACCTTGCCCGTGCCGTGCAGGTCGACATAGACCGAAAGCGGCTGGGCGACGCCGATGGCGTAGGAAAGCTGGATGGTGCAGCGGTCGGCAAGCTTTGCGGCGACCACGTTCTTGGCCAGATAGCGAGCGGCATAGGCGGCCGAACGGTCGACCTTGGTCGTGTCCTTGCCGGAGAATGCGCCGCCTCCATGAGGTGCTGCGCCACCGTAGGTGTCGACGATAATCTTGCGACCGGTGAGACCGGCGTCGCCGTCCGGGCCGCCAATGACGAATGCGCCCGTGGGGTTGATGTACCAGTTGCAGTCCTTCGCGATCTTCAGATCGCCGAGAGCCTCCCGGATGTAGGGTTCGACGACCTTGCGGACTTTCTTGGAATCCCATGTCGGATCTAGATGCTGAGTGGAGAGGACAATCGAGGTGACCTCGGCGGCCTTGCCGTCGACATAGCGCACCGTCACCTGGCTCTTCGCGTCAGGACCGAGTTTGCCGACATCGCCATGGCCTGCGTGGCGCGCTGCTGAAAGTAATTCCAGGATCTTGTGGCTGTAGTAGATCGGCGCAGGCATAAGATCAGGTGTTTCGCGGCATGCGTATCCGAACATGATTCCCTGATCGCCGGCGCCCTCCTCGCCCTGCCGGTCGGAGGCGTTGTCGACACCCTGTGCAATGTGCGCGGACTGGCCATGAAGCAGCACGTCGATCTTGGCCGTCTTCCAGTGGAAGCCGTCCTGCTCATAACCGATCGCGCGTATCGCCTTGCGCGCCACCGACTTGAACTTTGATGGATTGACAATCTTGTTGCCGTTCTTGTCGACCTTCATCAGGGAGTCGGGCAATCGCACCTCGCCGGCGATAACGACCCGGTTGGTCGTTGCCAGCGTCTCGCAGGCTACGCGCACATTCCTGGGGTCCATCCCGCTCTTCTTTGCCTCGCGATAGACCAGATCGACAATCTCGTCAGAGATGCGGTCACAAACCTTGTCCGGATGTCCTTCGGATACGGATTCGGAGGTGAAGAGATAGTTCTGCCGAGTCACAAATTTCCCCTTTGAACAATCAGTCGGCGAATGCCGGCTTCGGGCGGGGATGGTGTTAGCGAGGCGTAACCGCCTTCGTCAAGAAGCCAATACCCCGCCAGCAGCCGTCCAGGGGAATGATTTTCCGACTAGAACTGCTGTCGCAGTTCAGCTGGCGTCGACCTCATCCGCCAACGCCTTCACCAGATCGATTGTCCGCCGTCGCACTTTAGGGTCGGCTATCCGGACGAATGCCCGGTTGAGTTGCAACCCTTCCATACTGGTGCAGAACTCGATGGCAAAGTTTGTCGAACTGTCTTCCGAGAAGCCAACTGGCCGATTTTCCTCGCCCGGGGCGCCTTCGAAAAAGAAGGCCACCGGAACGTTCATTATGTTAGCGATCGCCTGCAGGCGGCTCGCACCGACGCGGTTGGTCCCCTTCTCATATTTCTGAATCTGCTGGAAAGTAATGCCAAGGCTCTCCCCCAGCTTTTCCTGGCTCATTCCCAACATGTTGCGGCGAAGCCGAATCCTGCTCCCGACATGCATATCTGTCGGGTTTGGCCTCTTCTTGTTGTCTGTGTCTGCCATCTTGTTCCTGCCGGTGCGGCCGGCTCATAGTGTTCTTGTTTTCATCCGCCGCATTCGCAATTCCCCAACGATGCGACAAGCCTAGCCTTTTGGCCGATCATTTATGAGATTCTGATATAACCTGTGTCAATTCGCCCTGAACTTTTCCTGCATAAATCCGGTAACGGCCAGAAGCCCGAAAAACGCTGTTAGCAGAAGGCCGATGCGCGCGCGCCACGGCACGAGGGCGCCTTGCGAAGGAGACACTGCGACTTGCGTGTCGATACTGTCCCTAACGTTCAGCGCCAGCGCATCCACGACACGACCTCGTGCATCGATAACGCCTGAGATGCCATTGTTTGCCGCGCGCAGCAGGGGAATTCCGTTCTCTACCGCCCGGATCTGTGCCTGCCTGAAATGCTGGTACGGACCGGGAGTATCTCCGAACCAGGCATCATTGGTCACGTTCAGAACAAGGCCGGCTGACTCTGCGTCAGACGAGACCATATCAGGAAAGATTATTTCATAGCAGATAAAGGGAACGGCCGCCATACCGCCCGGCACGACGATGGCAGGGCGCTGGCTGCCGGGCTCGAAGTTCATAGGTCCAGCAACAAGCTGCTCGATGCCAAAGCGCTTTGCGAGGCCGGAAAACGGAATGTATTCGCCGAACGGTACGAGATGCACCTTGTCGACCGCGTCGACGATCTCGCCATTGTCGTCGATGGCGATGACCGAGTTGTAATAGAGCGTAGTAGCGGAACTCTTCTCCTCCCTTACCACGCCGGCTATCAGCATCTGCCCCGGCTTCAGCATCTCGCCGATCGTTGCCAGGGCGTCTGGCCGCTCCGTGAACAGAAATGGCACGGACGTTTCCGGCCAGAGGATAAGCTGCGGCTTCGGTGTACCTTCGGCGACAGGCCGGGAAGACAGTTCAAGCATCGTGGAGAATATGCGGTCGCGCACGCCCTCGTCCCACTTTTCCGACAAATCGATTGACGGCTGCACGATCCTGGCGGCGACCTCGGAGGAGGGCCCAGGCAGCGGGGTATTCAGCATGATCAGGCCAAAGATGGCATGGACGGCGACCAGAAGGGCGGCGAGGGCGAGGCCGATCCCGCTCCTCCTCTGCTGCCCGACGAGAAGCGCTGGCGCGGAAAACACAAACACTACCAGCGCATTCATACCGGTGACACCGACCACCGCCACGCTTTGCATCAGCAGCGGCGTCGGCATGGCCGCAAAACCTATCGGGTTCCAGGGGAAGCCTGTTAGCATGAAGGTCCGGAGCCACTCGGCCAGCCCGAAGCCGAAGGCAAGCGCAGCAAGACGCGTCACTCCGCTTGTCCAGAACAGCCGCGCGACGGTGGCCGCGACGGCGTAGAAGAACGCCATAAGGATCGGAATGCCGACGACAGCGAAAGGCAGCGCCCATGCGAAGCTTTCTGCTTCGACCAGCACTGCGCCCCCTATCCACCAAAGCCCGGCGAGGAAATACCCGAAGCCAAACCACCAGCCGGTCGCGAAGGCCGGAATGAGCCTTTTAAGGACGTTGCGCGAACCGTCCGCCGTGACGCCGTCAAGCAGCCATACGAGCACCGGAAACGATATGAATCCGACGGCAAAGAAATCGTAAGGGGCTTGCGTGAGAGTCAAAAAGGCGCCGGCAACGAAGGCCACGGCCAACCTGCGCCAACCCCAAAGCAGAATTATTCGCCCTGCCAGGCGCTCCATGCGCGGTTGGCCCCCGTCCTGTTTTCCCGCCTTGGGCTGCAGCAGCCGGTCAGGCGTCGGTAGAATCACTCGACGGACGTTAAAGCAACTTTGGGTGCTGTTGAATCGGTTGCCGTCTTCAGGATGAGGATGTCTGCTCGGACCGGGCCGCGCGTCGTCGCCGCTCGGCCTTGCCGCTGTCTACGATCCGAACGCGTTTCACGCGGCGGGGGTCGGCGTCGAGGACATGAAACTCGAAGCCCGGGACTGCCTGTACGACCTCGCCGCGCGTCGGAACCCGGCCAAGCGTGTTGAAAACCATTCCGCCGATCGTGTCGACATACTCGCCGTGCTCGCCCGGCTTGAACTGATCGCCGATTGTCTTCGCGACCTCGTCGATCTCGGCCTTGCCGTCGACGATGTAGATACCGTCGCCTGCCTGCGTGATCGTCGGCTGCTCGTCGTCGTGCTCGTCTTCGATATCGCCGACAACCGTCTCCACGATGTCCTCGAGCGATACCAGCCCGTCTGTACCGCCATACTCGTCGATAACGAGCGCCATCTGCGTGCGGCTCGCTTGCATGCGTGCCATCAGGTCGGAGGCGAGCATGGATGGCGGCACGAAAAGAACCGTGCGCATGAGATTGAGATCTGCCACGGTCTTGCTCATGTCCACATTGGCGAAATCGAGCGTCGGAGCGGCACCCTTGGCCAGGTTCCTGGACTTACCAACACGCGCAAGGCGGGTTATGTGGGCCAGAACGTCTCGGATGTGAACCATTCCGCGCGGATCGTCGAGCGTCTCTGCATACACCGGCATGCGGGAATGCCCCGATTGCTCGAAGATGTTCATCAACTCGCCAAGCGTGATGTTGATTTCCACGGCCTCGATGTCTGCGCGGGGGATCATGACGTCCTCGACGCGAACTTCGCGCAACCTCAGGATGTTGTTGAGCATCGCCCGCTCGCCTGGCGAGAAGGCTTCTTCGCCTGCTGCGTCGGTCTCCGCCAACGCATCGGCGATCTCCTCCCGGAGGGTGGCACCATTCTTGTGTTTGAAGAGGTTCGCCAACCGCTCGAAGATGGACGACCGGGCAGCCGGTAATCCCGTTGCCGCGGCCGGCGGCATAGACTGTCCGGGACTCGAACTCGGCCCGTCTTCGTTCTGTTCGGCTTTCGCACCCCCTGTCTCGGCAGGTGCGGCAGTCACTGGACTATCGTTCATCGCGGTCTGGTTGGTTTCCAATTTTCTGTTACGCGTAGGGATCGGGAATAGCAAGCCTTGTGAGCGCTTGCCTTTCAAGGGCTTCCATTCGCTCCGCCTCCTCTTGCTCCTCGTGATCGTAGCCAAGCAGATGCAGCAGCCCGTGGACCACTAGGTGGATGATATGGTGCTCCAGCGGCTTGTCTTCCAGTTCGGCCTCGCGCGTCACGGTTTCCGCAGCAAGAACGATGTCACCCAGCATTGGCGGTAGAGCCTCGCCCGTCCGGACAGGAAAGGCGTGAAAGGAGAGCACGTTTGTCGGCTTGTCCTTGCCCCGCCAGCCGGCGTTCAACGTACGGATATGCGCATCATCGGAAAAGACGACGCTGAGTTCGGAATTGCCTCCGACCCCTGCTTCCCGAAGGCCTGCCGCCACAGCTTTGCCGACAAGCGTCCGGAGACGGCGGCCGTTCGGCCAGTTTCCGGCTTCCACGGCTATATCGATTGAAATGGCGGGCTTTTTCGAGGGCATACGATCGGATGCGGCCTTTCGGCCGACCATGGCTACTCTCCGTCGACACCGAGACCGCGCGCCATTTTGGCATCCCGGTCGTAGGCCTTGACGATTTCGGCCACCAGAGGATGGCGAACGACGTCTGCATCGTTGAAGCGCACGGTGACCGCGCCGGGGATGCCGTCGAGGACGCGAAGCGCCTCAACAAGGCCCGACTTGGTGTTTGGCGGCAGGTCGATCTGCGTTGGATCGCCCGTGATGATCATGCGCGACCCCTCGCCGAGGCGCGTCAGAAACATCTTCATCTGCATAGGCGTGGTATTCTGCGCCTCGTCGAGAATAACGGCCGAGTGGGCGAGCGTCCGGCCACGCATGAAGGCGAGCGGCGCGATCTCGATAACCTCAGCGGTGATCGCCCGTTCGACCTTGTCGGCCGGCATCATGTCGTAGAGCGCGTCATAAAGCGGCCTGAGATAAGGGTCGACCTTTTCCTTCATGTCCCCGGGCAGGAATCCCAGCCGTTCGCCGGCCTCGACCGCGGGGCGGGACAGGATGATGCGTTCGACCATCCCGCGTTCGAGCAGCATCGCGGCATGGGCGACAGCCAGATAGGTCTTTCCGGTGCCGGCCGGGCCGATGCCGAATACGAGTTCGGATCGTTCAAGCGCCCGCATATAGGCGTCCTGGTTCAGCGAACGGGCATAGATGGTACGCTTGCGCGTGGAAATCTGCGCCGCGGCCATCTTGCCCTTGCGCTCAAGCGTCGGCAGGGTCAGCTGGTCGTCTGCCGCTACCGCCATGCGTACCGCGCCATCGACATCGGACTGGCCGATATCCGCACCCTTCTGGAGGATGGCATAAAGGGTGTCGAGCGCCCTGCGGGCCTGTTCGGAGGCTTCGGCCGACCCCGTGATGGTCAGCTGGTTGCCGCGTGAGCGGATGTCGACGCCAAGCTTCTGCTCCAGCCGGGCGAGATTTTCGTCGAATTGTCCGTAAAGCGCGCTCGCCAGCCGGTTGTTGTCGAAGGTGAGAACTATGTGCGCCATGTCGGAAGCCCCCGTTGCCGGCCCGGATGCGGGACGGGCGGGCTTCTTCAGTTCGGTAGCGCTCAAACGTCTCTCCTGACAGGGTTCAGACCGGTTCGGCAAACAGGCTGTTGTGACCCGTCCGCGTGATTCGCACAGTGATAATGTCACCGATTTCGCCGGCCGTCTCATCAACAACGACGGGCTGCAGCCAAGGCGAGCGACCGACGCGCTGAGCGTGCTGCCTGCCCGGCTTTTCGATCAGCAAGTCCATCGTCTTGCCGGACATTGCCAGGTTGAAAGCATGCATCTGCGTGCTCAGAAGCGCCTGAAGACGTTGCAGCCGCTCGTCTTTTACCGCTTCTGCGACATGATCCTTCATATCTGCTCCAGGAGTGCCCGGGCGCGGCGAATATTTGAACGAATAGGCCTGCGCATATTCCACGGAGCGGATCAGCTCCATCGTGTCCTCGAAATCCGCGTCCGTTTCGCCGGGGAAGCCAACAATGAAGTCGCCGGAAAGCGCCATGTCGGGCCGCGCTGCGCGGATGCGCTCGATCAGCCTGATATAGTCGGCAGCCTTGTGGCGGCGGTTCATGGCCTTCAGGATGCGGTCCGAGCCCGCCTGTACCGGCAGGTGAAGATACGGCATCAGCGAGGGCAGGTCGCGATGCGCCTCGATCAACTCGTCGTCCATGTCGCGCGGATGGCTCGTGGTGTAGCGCAGGCGGGCTATGCCGGGGATTTCGGCAAGCCGGTACAACAGCCGACCCAAGCCCCATTCTCTCCCGTCCGGGCCTTCGCCGTGCCAGGCGTTTACGTTCTGGCCGAGCAGGGTGAGCTCTCGAACACCCGCCTCTGCAAGCTTCATTGCCTCCGCCACGATCTGGGAGACAGGCCGAGAGACCTCCGAGCCACGCGTATAGGGTACCACGCAGAAGGTGCAGAACTTGTCACAGCCTTCCTGTACGGTCAGGAAGGCCGTTACGCCGCGCCCGATGATCTCGGAACGGCGGGGTTTTGGCAGGTGCTCGAACTTGTCCTCGATTGCGTACTCGGTCTCCACGATCTTCTCGCCGCGCCGGGCGCGGCGCAAAGCCTCCGGCAGCCGGTGATAGGTCTGGGGGCCGATCACGAGGTCCACAGCCGATTGCCGGCGAATGATCTCGCGTCCCTCCGCCTGCGCCACGCAGCCGGCCACACCGATGACCATCTCATGCCCGCGCGCTGCGCGTTCAGCCTTCAGCGCCTTGATGCGGCCAAGCTCGGAATAGACCTTTTCCGCAGCTTTCTCGCGGATATGGCAGGTGTTCAGGAGAACGAGATCGGCTTCCTCGATTCTGTCTGTGCCCGCATAGCCGTCCGCCGCCAGCGCGTCGGACATGCGCTGGCTGTCATAGACGTTCATCTGGCATCCATAGGTCTTGACGAAGACCTTCTTCGTTGAGGCCGTCGCCGGATAGGCAGCCTTACCCTCGGATACTTCGTCTGAGCCTGTCAGTTCTTCTTGTTCCAGTTCCATCAGGCGGCTTTTAGAGGGTTTTCACGACAAAAAACAGACGGTCGCCCGACTTCCGATTCTATCCCTTGGGCTCAGATTTTCGCGCCCCGCTGGGAACCGGGCTGGCCAGCGCCTCGACGAGCATTGCGCGCACCTCTGACTCGGCGCGCCGCGTCACGGCCTTGCGGTCGTCGCCCGCGGAGAATTCGATGGGCTCGCCGAAATGAAGTTCGACGTCGACCGCACCCTCCTTGAGCAGCGCGGCGGCATGGTGCGCCAATTCCGCATCGCCTATCCAGGAAGCTATGTGTCTGTGCTGACGCCCCATCGGCAGGCCCTGGACGCGTGTGTAGGCAATCGCCAGCGGTTGGATATAGACCTTGCTCACCGCGCCTTCGGTGATCGCCTTCGTCGCAGCACCGAAAAGCGTGCTCTTGAATGGCAGAACCATGTTGCCATCGCCGGTTGTACCCTCCGCGAAAAGCACGATTGCGGCGTCTTCTGCCAGCCTGCGCGCGATCTCCCCTGCCTGTTCGCCGGACGCGCGTCTGCGTTCACGCTCGACGAAGATGGTGCGCTGCAGGCGGGCGAGAAAGCCGATCAGCGGCCATCTGGCCATCTCGGACTTGGCTATGAACGAAACCTCGCAGCGCGAGGAGATGACCGGGATGTCGGTCCAAGACACATGGTTTGCGGCGATAATCAGCGGACGTTTTTCGGTCAGCCGGCCCTTCTGGTACACGCGAAATCCGAGCGCACGAACATTCAGGCTGTGCCAGAGGCGTGGCACCCGACGCTCGTTGAGCAGGCTTGTCGCGATGGCGACAAGTTGCACGGGGAGCAGCGTCAGTGTCGTGACTGTAACGAAGCCGAGCGCGGCAACCAGCCTGATCCTGCCGAACATTGGAGCGCCTGCTTTGAAGACCCGACGACGAAGAGGAGTTTTGCCTTCGCGTGGAACTTACGTTTCCTGCGATAGCCGCTAGCGAAGATCGCGCCGCATGACAAGCGCGCCCTTCCGCCCCTCCTTTGTCTCGTAATAGCCGGGCCGCTTTCCGACCTCGAAGAAACCGAGCCTGCGATAGAGCGCGATTGCCGGCATGTTGGTTTCGTCAACTTCAAGGAACAGGGCTTCGGCGCGCTGACTGTGCAGCTCGCGAAGCACTGCGTCCATCAGGCGCCAGCCCAATCCCTGCCGCCTGTGCGTGCGGGCAACCGCGACGGTGAGGATCTCGGCTTCGCCAGCGGCCAGCCGCGCCAGCACGAAGCCGACCGGCGGTGTTCCGCCATGACCGGTTTCGCGGGCGGCATAGCCGAACACGGTGTCCTGGCCAAGCAGGCCCAGGAACTCCCCGTCAGTCCACGGGCGCACGAAATCCTCCCGGTGGATCGCGGAGATCGCGGGGCTGTCTCCCGGGCCGAGCGGCTCAAGCGCATAGTCGCGCTGCTTTGGCGTCAGAAAGGGTATGCGCATTTGCGTCTTGTCGTTGGGCGTTTCCGGCCGCGATCATGACCGGATTCGCGGCAACACGAAACCGGCCTGAGGCTTGGCGTCCGCTTCCCTTAGGTAAAGCGGTTTTGGCCGAACGTCGATGGACTTGTCTACACCCAGTCTTGCGTAGACGCCAATATCGGCGGTAGCGCCGCCGGGAACGATACGGATGTCCACACTTGCTGCGTTCGCCACTTCTGCGGAAGCGGAGCCGATTAGGATGCCCTTGTGTTTCTTTGCCAGGATTGCCGCGCCTTCAATGGTCGTCGCAACGGGCCCATTGGTGGCGAGCCCCGCTTCATCGAAGATTTCGACGTTGATCTCGCCACGTCCGCCATCCAGCGCCACCATGATCGCGCTTCCGGGATGTTGCGCGCGCGCCTGGGCGGCAAGACCCTCAAGCGTCGTCACGCCGACTGCCGGGATTTTCAAAGCCAGTGCAAGGCCCCGCGCGGTCGCCACGCCGACGCGAACGCCGGTGAACGATCCCGGCCCGACGGCGATGACGATCCTGTCGAGCGCACCGAAGTCCAGCCCAGCCTGCGCCAGCGCATCGGCGATCACGGTCATCAGGTGCTCGGCATGGCCTTTTCCGAGGTCGAGCTGCGTGCGCCCGAGTTCCTTTTCAGCATCGCTGTCATAGATGCAGGCCGCGCAAAGCGCGGACGCTGTATCTATGGCGAGAACAATCATTGCTGCCTTTCGCCTTCGTCTGTCGTTAGACGGGCTTCTATTGCGCCCGCTCCCGAGCCTTCAGTTTGAGACGACGCGCATGCAGGACCGGCTCGGTGTAGCCATTCGGCTGCTCACGGCCCTTGAAGACGAGGTCGCATGCCGCCTGGAAGGCGATGGAGCCGTCGAAGTCGGCTGCTATCGGCCGGTAGAGCGGATCAGCTTCGTTCTGCTTGTCCACAACGGCAGCCATGCGCCGCATCGTCTCCATGACCTGCTCTCCGCTGCACACGCCGTGATACAGCCAGTTGGCAATGTGCTGCGAGGATATGCGCAGCGTTGCGCGATCTTCCATCAGCCCTACATCGTTGATGTCAGGCACCTTGGAGCACCCCACGCCCTGATCGACCCAGCGCACGACGTAGCCGAGGATACCCTGTGCGTTGTTGTCGAGTTCCTGCTGTATTTCTTCCGACGTCCAGTTTGGACGCGTGGCGACGGGAATCGACAGGATGTCATCGAGGCTGGCCTTCGGTCGGCTCTTCAGCCCCCCCTGAACGGCATGGACGTCAACCTTGTGATAATGCGTGGCGTGCAGCGTTGCCGCTGTGGGAGAAGGCACCCAAGCAGTGTTGGCACCGGCCTTAGGGTGCGCGATCTTCTGCTCCAGCATCGCCGACATCAGGTCGGGCATGGCCCACATCCCCTTGCCGATCTGTGCATGGCCGGAGAGGCCGCATTCCAGCCCGGTGTCCACATTCCATGCCTCATAGGCAGAAATCCATGCGGCCTGCTTCATGTCGCCCTTGCGGATCATCGGCCCCGCTTCCATCGACGTGTGGATCTCGTCGCCGGTGCGATCGAGGAAGCCGGTGTTGATGAAAACGACCCGTTCGCTCGCCGCGCGGATGCATTCCTTTAGGTTCACGGTGGTGCGCCGCTCCTCGTCCATGATGCCCATCTTGATAGTGTTGGGATTCATTCCGAGCAGTTTCTCGACACGGCCGAAGATCTCGACCGCGAACGCCACCTCTTCAGGGCCGTGCATCTTCGGCTTCACGACGTACATCGATCCGGCGGCGGAATTCTTGCGGCGCCCGCCGGTCCCGATGTCATGCAGGGCGATAAGCGCCGTAATTGCGGCATCCATAATTCCTTCCGGTACCTC
The DNA here is from genome assembly GCA_019635775.1 of Rhizobiaceae bacterium. GTDB lineage: Bacteria > Pseudomonadota > Alphaproteobacteria > Rhizobiales > Rhizobiaceae > Mesorhizobium_K. The sequence goes on from JAHBYU010000003.1 coordinate 86,736, forward strand.
GTTGCCGTCACGGTCAAGGATCGCCGGGTTCGTCATGAGGTGTCCGACATTGCGCACCAGTAGCAGCGAGCGGCATTTCAGTTCGAAGGTCGACCCGTCCGGGGCGGTATAGTCGAGATCAGGGTTGAGTCGGCGGGTAAACGTCTTGCCACCCTTCGTCACTTCCTCGGAGAGGTCGCCCTTCATCAGGCCGAGCCAGTTGCGATAAGCGGCAACCTTGTCTTCAGCGTCCACTGCGGCCACGGAATCCTCGAAGTCCTGGATCGTCGTCAGGGCGGATTCGAGCCAGATGTCGGAGATGTGCGCCGAGTCCGCCTTGCCGATCGCGGAGGTGGAATCGATCAGGATCTCGATGTGAATGCCATTGTTGCGAAGCAGGATCTGGGTTGGCGCCGAGGTGTCCCCCAGATAGCCCACGAATTTTTCGGCCTGCCTGAGACCCGTTGCCTGCCCTGCGCCAAGAGACAGGACAAGCTGGCCGTCGACAACGGAAAGCGCTCTCACATCGCGCCAGTTGGCCCCCTCGAGAGGAACAGCATCGTCAAGGAAGTTGCGTGCCCAAGCGATAACCTTGCCGCCGCGGATAGGGTTGTAGTCCCTGCCCCTCTCGGCGCCACCCGTGTCGGCGATCGCGTCCGTACCGTAAAGCGCATCGTAGAGGGACCCCCAACGGGCGTTTGCGGCGTTCAGCGCGTAACGCGCGTTCATGACTGGAACGACGAGCTGCGGACCGGCAAGGCTAGCGATTTCCGGGTCGACGTTCTGCGTGCTGACTTGGAACGGCTCGCCTTCTGGAACGAGGTAGCCAATTTCCCGGAGGAACGCCTTGTAGTGTCCGATATCGATTGGGCCGCTGTTCGCCCGATGCCATGCATCGATTGTCGCCTGAAGTTCGTCACGACGCTTGAGAAGCGCGCGGTTCTTTGGCGCGAGTTCATGGACAATGTCGGAAAAGCCGGCCCAGAATTCATAGACATCGACCTCGGTCCCTGGAACAGCCTCCTCCACGACGAAGTCGACCAGCTCTCGTGCGATGTGCAAACCAGAAATTTCAATGCGTTCAGTCATTTCCGTCAAACTCCCGAAAGGCGGTCTGGGCAACAGGACCGGGCCTTTGACCACGCATGCGGGCAGCGGTCAATTCCATGCTCGAGGGAGGCGTTCGATTCGCAGGTCTTGCTCTGTGCGTCCGCATGTTCGATATCATGGCCGTTGTTTCGAAAGGATTGAGGGCTCATGATGCCATCGGCGCGATTCAGGGATCTGGAGGGTGCTTCGGTACTCATCACCGGCGGCGGCTCCGGCATCGGCGCGGCGCTGACCGAGGGCTTTGCCCGGCAGGGCGCGAGGGTAGCCTTCATTGATATCGCAGAAGGCGCGAGCGCGGCGCTGGCCGATGCGTTGGCGGGCCAGGTTGCACATCAGCCGCTTTTCCTGAACGCGGATCTCACCGACATCGACGCCCTGCGCAAGGCGGTGGATGCCGCCGCGGCGGCGCACGGCGCGGTTACCGTGCTGGTCAACAATGCCGCCTATGACGAGCGCCATGACATCCTCGACGTGACGCCCGAATACTGGGAGAAGAACCAGTCCATCAATCTCAGGCCGCATTTCTTCACCGCGCAGGCCGTATCGAGGGGAATGATCGAGGCAGGCGGAGGATCGATCATCAATTTCACGTCGACCTCCTTCATGATCAATCATCCAGAAATGCCGTCCTACACGGCGGCGAAGGCCGGGATCATCGGCCTGACAAAGGGTCTTGCCGGCCGGCTCGGCCCGCATGGAATACGTGTAAACGCGGTCGCGCCGGGATGGGTTATCACCGAGCGTCAGCAAAAGCTCTGGGCCTCGGAGGAAAGACTTGCAGCCCATGTCGCCAAGCAGTGCATCCGCGAGGTGATGAAGCCTGACGACATGGTCGGCACCTGTCTTTTTCTGGCATCCGATTGCTCGCGCATGCTGACGGCGCAGACGCTCATCGTGGACGGCGGGTACCTGTGAGCGCGCCTGCGATCGCCGCCGTCGACTGGGGCACGTCGAGTTTCCGGCTCTGGGTGCTGGATTCAAAGGGATCTGTGCTTGCCGAGAGGCGCAGCTCCGAGGGCATGCTGGTTGCCACAGGCGAAGGCTTCTCCTCGATTCTGGAGCGGCATCTGGCTGCTGTCGGCGCACCGGCCGACCTGCCTGTCATCGTCTGCGGAATGGCTGGTGCGCGGCAGGGCTGGGTCGAAGCACCCTATGTGACGCTTCCCGCGAGTCTCGACGGAATATTGGCCGGCGCGGTGCCAGTTCCCGCACAAGGCAGAACGATACGCATACTGCCGGGCCTTGCCCAGCGCAGCGCAGAGGCGCCGGACGTGATGCGCGGCGAGGAAACCCAACTTGCTGGAATAACGCCACTCTTTGTTCAGGGATCACACGTTATCTGCATGCCGGGCACCCACTCCAAATGGGTGCAGGCAGCCGATGGCATAGTGCAGGTCTTTAGAACATGGCTGACTGGCGAACTGTTTGCCGTCCTGTCTAAACATTCTATCCTGCGTCATTCTTTGGGCGATGACATTGCGCCGCCGATGCCGGACAACCAGGCGTTTCTGGCCGCCTGTTCGGAAGCTCTCGGGCACGGCGGAGACATTGGCCCATCCCTCTTTCGAGTCCGCGCGGCGACGCTGTTGAACGACCAGAAGCCCGAGGTTGCGGCTGCGACCCTGTCTGGCCTGCTTATCGGCGCCGAGATCGCTTCGGCAAGGCGGGTGTTCGGTCCTCTTTCTAACAAGATCGTCCTCGTCGCATCCGGCTCGCTTGGCATGCTCTATGGGGCAGCGCTCCGACTTGCAGGTTGTACCCTGATTCAGGCCGACGCCGACGACGCAGTAAGGTCTGGGCTTTTCGAGGCGGCAAAGCGCCTCGGATGGGCCGGGCATCGGAGTTAAGACAATGACGGTTCCCTTCCCACAACTTCGCCGGCGCCTGGTCGCGATCCTGCGCGGGGTGAAGACCGGTGAAATCATCGAAGTGGGTACGGCCGTCTTCGAGGCGGGCATAGAGGCAATCGAGGTTCCACTCAATTCGCCTGATCCTTTCCGCTCGATCGAAATGCTGGCAAAGATCCTGCCCAAAAATGCGCTGATCGGCGCAGGAACCGTCCTCACCGCAGCACAAGTCGACGACCTTTATAATGCCGGCGGCCGACTTCTGGTCAGTCCGAATATCGATCGGGCGGTCATGGAGCGCGCGGCGCATCACGGCATGGTCACCATGCCAGGCGTCTTCACGCCAACCGAGGCGTTGCTTGCGTTGTCGCTCGGCGCTTCGGCCTTAAAGTTCTTCCCCGCCAACGCTCTTGGACCGCAGGGTATTTCAGCGATAAAGGCGATTTTGCCAAACGACGCAGTCATTGGCGCGGTGGGTGGCGTTTCGGAGAAGAACTTTGCCGACTACGCAAGGATCGGGATTTCGACCTTCGGGCTCGGGTCGAGCCTCTACGCACCCGGCCTGAAACCGGACGCGGTTGCCCGCAGGGCGAGCGCGGCGGTTTCCGAATGGGATTCTGTCTTTGCGTCCGGGTGAGTGCGGTCATGCCCCGGCCGACATTGATCCTTGTTCATGAACCGGAGGTTGCCTGTCGTGCTCGGCTCCACGCAGCCGGATTCCCGGAGCGCCGCGCAATTGAAATCTCGTCCTACCTGGCGCAGTCGACCGACCTGGCGCCGGAATTTCCCGCAATTGAAAAAGCATGCGTCGAAAGAGGCATAGGCTTCCTGCCTGTCGAACTCGACGAGGCTGCCCGTGTACTCTCTGAAGCTTCGCCGGAGGGCGCGCTTCTGTGGACCCTCACGGACGGGATCGCCTATTTCAGGGGTAGCGCTGCGCCCGCGCTCGCACGGCTTAACGGTATTCCGATGATCGGCGCGGACGATTCCCTGTTCGCGCTTTGCCAGGACAAGTTTCGCTCAGGTGCGGTTTTGTCCGCCCTAGGCCTCCCTGTCCCGACTGCAGGACTGGCGCGAAACGGACAATGGCTCGTGGAGCCTCCGGCTTCGTCCGGGGGCTGGTTCGTCAAGCCGAACCGGCTTGGCGCGAAGATCGGCATCTGGGCGGATTCGCGTTGCGAAAGCCTGGACGACGCGCTTTCGTTGAGCATCCGCGTTCATGAGGCGTACCGCGATGACGTGGTTGTCCAGCGTTACGTGGCGGGCCGCAACGTCCGCGCCAGCTTTCTTGCTGTACGGCTTGATGCAGGGCCGGAGGCGGTAGGAACAGTGTTTGTGGACTCCGGCGGCGACTTCCAGACTATGGACGATTCCATGGCGCTCTACGGCGAGACAGGCGTAGCCGCCATGGCCGCCGGAAGCCATGCAGAACCGGCGCTTCTCGCTGTGGCCGACAGCCAGCCCGTGGCAGCGAGCCGCATCCAGGCGATCGCAGGGCTGCTCATGCAGAGGCTTGGCCTGCGGGACGTCTTTTCGATGGATTTCCGGGTGGAAGCGGACGACACCGTTCACCTGATCGAATTCGAAGTGTGCCCAGGCCTGCCATGTTTCGACTTCAGGGTCTACTGCCGGTCACAATGGCAAATGACGCTGCCGGAAGCAGTGGCCGAAACCGCCGGTTCCCGGTTTGCCGTGTGACCGCTCTAAGCAGCTTCAGCCATGCAGATTTTCGCCACGCCGGACTGAATGAAGCCTAGCTCCCTGGCAGCTGCCTTCGACAGGTCGATGACGCGACCCTTGATGAACGGGCCACGATCATTGATGCGCACCACGACAGACTTCCCGTTCTTCTGGTTGGTGACCTTCAGCTTTGTGCCGAAGGGAAGCGAACGATGTGCAGCCGTCAACTCGGTCGGGTCCATCCGTTCGCCTGAGGCGGTCTGGGAATGAAGCGCATACCATGAGGCGCCGCCGCACTGTGCCGAAGCGGGTACTGTGGAACCCGCCGCCAGAACGAGGCTGGCAATTGTCACCGCGCCGGCTGCCGTCATCTTTTTCATCATGCCTTCAATCTCTCCGTACTATTTCGGGGAGCGCCGGCTACGCGGCGATTGTGGCGTGAAATGCGGCAGAGAACCGGCCGTTCCGTGATCCGACCACACGTTTCAAGACGTTTCGAAACACTGTGTTATGCTTTGTGAAAGCTTGTGTTGGCACCGCGTTCGCCTGCAGAGTTATCTGGTCTGTCCAGATAGACTTGCCGGCTCGACACTGATTTCGTTTGTTTTTTTGCGTTACTGAGCGACTGGCTCAAGCCTGTTCCTGGGCAACCGCTTTGCCACTCTTACGCAGCGGAATCCGGTAGCCCTATCATCACGTTTTGGGTCTTACGCAAAGTCAGCTATTTCAGCTCGATTTCGATGAAGACGTATACGCCTTCACTCGCGCTGATGACGTCATGCTCGACGCCTTCGTTACGGAAATAGGCCGCCCCCTTCTTCATATCGACGAAGGTTTCGCCGTCCTTGGTGGCGATCTTAAGCCTGCCGTCCATCATAGGCACCACGACATAGTCATGGCCGTGACGATGCCAGCCAGTGTTTTCGCCCGGTTGAAAACTGTATTCGGTGACGATGACGCGATCATTGTCAATCAGCGTGGTAGCTTTGGCCGAACCGGTCATGGCATTCCTCCATTGCTTTTATCATGCACCGGAGGGAGGCAGCGGAAAGGGCCAGCGGCGCGAAATGGGACGCACCAACAAAAAAGCCCGGCAGGGCCGGGCTTCATGGGTATAGTCAGGGGCGGATCAGACGTTGCCACCGATCCAATGCGATAGCGCCGTCTTGGGCAAAGCGCCCACCTTGATGTCGGCCACTTCGCCGCCCTTGAAGATCATCAGCGTCGGAATCGATCGAACACCGAATTGAGCGGCCAGTTCCGGGTTCTCGTCGATATTGAGCTTGGTGATCTTGACCTTGCCGGCGAGCTCGGTGGAAATCTCCTCAAGCGACGGGCCAATCATCTTGCAGGGACCGCACCATTCCGCCCAGAAATCGACGACCACGGGCTCGGAAGCCTCAAGCACATCGCTCCTGAAGTTGTTCTTGTCGACCTTGACCGTTGCCATGTTTGAAACCTTTCGGGTAATTCGCGTAACACAATATCTGGTGGCGGCGGAGCCGTCATTCAAGCAGCGTTTGTGTCACGCTCCGGTGAGTCGGGCAAGCGCCTCGTCCATCAGTGTGTCGGGCAAAGCCATGAGTGCCGGCGTCTCCGTGAACAGAAGGGCCGTACGCACTGTCCTGCCAGGGTAGGGCCGTGCCAGCAGTGCCCTGTAGAGCGAAAGCTGCAGGATATAGGCGGGCGGTACTTCCAAGATGGAAGTTGGTGGCGGTCGGTTCGTCTTGTAGTCGATGACCAGCACTTCGCCTCCGGAAATTGCCAGCCGGTCTATCTTTCCCGAGACGAGACGCTGTTTCCCGCGCAACTCAATCTCACCCATGATTGCGACCTCGGCGCGGGAGCTTGGCGCAAAGATCGGTGCAAAAATGGTGTCTGCCAGGATATTGTTGACTTGCGCCCAGGCTTCAACCCGCTCGACCTCGGGCCAGTCGGGCACCACGCGCGCCAGAAACCGTTGCGCGGCTGCTTCCCGGGCGTCTGCTGGTATTTCGGGAAGCACCTGCAGCAGCTTGTGGATCGCCGAGCCACGCGCGGCCGCAAAGGCCGTTTCCTCCTCATCATCCAGGACGGGCGAGCGCGACGTTGCCACTACAACCTTCGCGTCCTCGATGAGAACCGATGCACCGGAGGGCGACAAGGGACTCGGAAGGTCATCCGCAACCGGCATCGGTTCGAAAAGCGAAGCGGGCAATGGCGTTTTCGTGGCCGTCGTCCTGCCGACAGAACCTGGATCGGCAGCGACGGGCGGCATCAGCGCGCTGCGATAGCGATATACGGTCTCGCCGGTTGCCTCGTGTCGGCGTTCCTCGGTTTCAGGGATCCCGACCAGCGCCCGATGGATGATCGAATGCCATGTGGCTGTGTGTCTGGCGATCTTTCCGTGATAGCCGCAGACGATCAATCGGTCTTCGGCCCGCGTCATGCCGACGTAGAGCAATCGACGGTATTCGTCGTCGGCCAGACCCTTCACGCGCGCTTCCGCCTCCCGCGAGAAGCCGTTCGCCACTTCCTTCGTGGATCGCCAGAGATATCCTCTTTCTCCACTTTTCAATCCGAAGGGTATAAGCCGGGGAAGGTGCTGTTCCGAAAACGGCGCCGTGCCGCCATCGACCAGAAAGACGACCGGCGCTTCCAGCCCCTTCGCCGCATGCACAGTCATGATACGGACCTCGTCGCGGCCCTGGTCCATTTCACGCTTTATTTCCGGCGCTGCATTGTCGAGCGAGGTCAGAAACGCTTCGAGCCCAGGCAATCCTGCCCGTTCCTCCGCGAGGCAGAAGGACAGGAATTCGTCGATTATGTCGCCTGCCTCGTGGCCAAGTCGGGCGATCATGCGCTTGCGGATGCCGTCTCTGGCCAGGATGGCGGAGTAGAACTCGAATACAGGCTTGTAGGCAGCCTCGCTCGACCAGCGATCCAGCGCGGCGACAATGCCGGACAGCAGGAGATCGCTGCTGGCCCTGTTTCGCAAAGCTTCTGCGAGCGAATGGCGGGCTGGCCGCTTGGCCGCCAGTTCGAACAGCATTTCCTCCGTGACGGAGAAGATGGGACTCCTGAGGACAGCAGCGAGCGAGAGGTCGTCGTCAGGCTGAAGCAGGAAGCGGCCGAGCGCGGTAAGGTCTTTGACGGCGATGTGGCCAGGAAGGCTCAACCTGTCGGCTCCCGCAACCGGTATGTCCTTGTTCTTGAGGCTGCGTGATAGCGCATGGACGAACCGGTCGCGCTTGCGCACCAGCACCATGACGTCTCCGGGCTTCAGCCTGACGCCCTTGCCTTCGACGATCTCGCCATTGTCCAGCCAGTGCTTGATCGTCGCTGCGACGTGTTCGGCCACGCGCACGGCGGGCGCCTGCGCGTGGTCGATGGGCTTCGTCCAGTCGTCCGGTTCGTCCACCGCGTCCGCGCCGAGCGAGGGCCAGATCTCCACATAGCCTGGCGCGTCATGGCGAATGGCGTCATGTCGCACGGGGTCGGGATCATGGGTGATGCCGCGCCGCACGTCTTCGGCGGCAAAGACGCGGTCAACCGCATGCAGGACGTCATTCGTTGAGCGGAAGGAGAGCGTCAGGCGTACCCGCTCAAATCCGGCATTTGCCTCGCGTGCCCGCTTTGCGAACTCGATCTCGGTCTCATGGAAGGACTCAGGCGACGCCCCCTGAAACGAATAGATCGACTGCTTCTCGTCGCCCACGGCGAACACCGTGCGATTGACATTGTCCCGCGCGCCCATCCCGGCGAAGAACTCCTCTGCCAGCCTGCGCACCACGTCCCATTGATCCGGGCTGGTGTCCTGCGCCTCGTCCAGCAGGATGTGGTCGATGCCCTGGTCGAGCTTGTACTGCACCCAAGCGCTGGCGTCCTCCCGGCCAAGCAGCCGCACGGTCCGCGTGATGAGATCGTTGAAATCGAGGAAGCCGCCGGCGGTCTTGAGTTGCTCGTAGCGCGCGATCAACCAGTCCGCGACGGTAAGTGCCGCTGCGGTGCCTGTCAGCATGTCGAAAAGCGCCAGCCGATCGGCCGCGTCCCGGATCGCTGTCGCCGCGCGCAGATAGTTGTCCGCAAGATCAGGCAATCTTGCGAGCAGCGCCTTCTTGAATACGGAGGGCGGATAAAACTCCCGCTTGTCCTTCAGGAAGGCCGCAGCCAGCAGGCGCAGTCGCCTTGCCGGGTCAAGTTCGGAAAACGCCCGTGCAGCCGGCTCGGCGATGGAATCGGTAGCGCGGCGTGCATCGGTCGCATGGCATGCGGCGACGAATGCGTTGAAATAGTCTGTTGAGAACCCCGGTAGCGGCCAGACGGACGCGCCGATGTCACGTTCAGTCTCACCGCGCCTGAAGCCGAACTCGTCGAACAGCAGCTCGTAGCTGCCGGGGTCTCCGCCGAGTCTGTCGATGAAATCGCGCAACGGATCGCGCTTCGAGACGATCTCCTTCAAGAGCAGGTCGAGACCGAATTCCCCGCCGCGTTCGAGCACGGTTGCGAAGGCCTCGGCGAGATGCCGGTCATTGGCAACGGCGCCGGTCAGCATCTCGCGCCTCGCCTCGCCAAAAAGAAGAGCTTCCATCTTCGGGTCGAGCATCTGGAAATGCGCGGTAACGTTCGCCTCTAGCGGGAACTGGTGCAGCACGGCTTCGCAGAAGGCGTGGATGGTCTGGATCTTCAGGCCGCCTGGCGTTTCCAGAGCCTCCGCGAAAAGCCGTCTGGCGGCGGCAAGTTTCCTGCGCGACGGGATGCGGCCTTCCAGCTCCGCAACTTTCGCGGACAGTGCGTCGTCGGACAAAGTCGTCCATTCCGCAAGTGTCGAGAAAACGCGGTTCGACATATTGGCGGCAGCGGCGCGGGTGTAGGTAAGACAAAGGATCTTGGACGGATCGGTGCCGTCGAGAAGCAGCCGGATGACGCGCTGCGCAAGGACGTGGGTCTTGCCCGATCCGGCATTGGCCGAGACCCAGACGGATTTTACCGGATCGGAGGCTTGGGCCTGCCGCCTGAGGGTTTCCTCTGGAATATCCTGGCGCCGCTTCATTCGCCGGCATCCTCGTCCGGCCCGTCCCCGCCGGAAGACCATTCGAGCACGCGCGCCAGATGGTCGTATTCGCCATCCATCTCGCCCTCACGGAACGGAACGGCGCGCGACAGGTATCCCGTGGTGGGCTCTGCGTAGTGTAGCAGCAGCCTTTCCAGACGCCCCCAGGCGTCTTCCGAAAGGTCGTCGGCTGACCTCTGCTTCTTACTGTATGTGAGGATCGTTTCGTGGATGACGTCACCGTTCGCCTTGAGGCGGACATAGGCGAGGTCGGCCGGCTGCAAGACACCCACCTCGCCAAAAGCGCCGCGTCTCAACAGCGCGCCCTCCAAAGCGAGTTGCGGCGACAACAACGTATGGGCCTGCGCCTTGGACGGAGACGATCCGGTCTTGAAGTCGAGAATGTCGGCCATGCCGCCGGCCAGCAGATCGATGCGATCGGCGTAGCCGGACAAGGTGACGCCAGACGAGCCGACCTGCGTCTTGGTGGCGCGCGCCTCAGCGATCCGGCGTTGCACTATGCGGGCGCCGTCCCAACTGATGATGCTGCTGGCGAGCGCCCGGAAACGCGGCCACCATACGGCCTCCACGTCAGGCGGCAATGCTGCCTCGGCAAAGCACGCGCGGCCTTGTGCCAGCAACATTTCCGGCGCGGCCGGGTCGTCTGGATCGATGCCGGATTCCGAAAAGCGATGCAGGATTTCGTGAAACAGCGTGCCCCTGTCCGACGCTTCCGGATCTCGCAGCAGTGGATCGAGGGCGAAAAGCTTGAGTACTCTTCTGGCATAGACGGCATAGGGGTCGCGGCGAAGCGTTTCGATCTCGGTTACGGAGAAGTGCTTCGGCCGGGCGGACAGCGCCGGTCTCGGTCGAGGTCGTCTCGCGAAGTCTGCTCGGGGGCCTGCATCGAGGCCGGTGGCCCAATCCAGCAGGCGCGCGCCTCTTGAGCGCATCGCCTCGGTCGCAGCGCTTCCCGCGAAAGTCGTCAGGCGCTGCAGCCAGCGCGAGGGAACGGCCGGGGCCTCGCCGGCGCGCGCCGAGCGGGTCAGGATAACGCGACGGGCACCCATGGCCATGACGAAATCATGGGCGGACTGGCCAATGCGGCGCTCGGGCGGCTCCAGCGCGAGCCCGGACTTCATCGACCGTGACATGAAGCGGTCGGCCTCGGCGCGACGTGGCCAGTTTCCCTCGTTCAATCCTCCGATGACCAATGTATCGACACTTTGCAGGCGCGCTTCGAGCGCGCCCCAGATGGAAATCCGTTGATCTGCTCCGGGCGCCGGCTTGACGACCTCCGGGCCAAGCAGTGCCATAAGCACCGCGGGCCACTCCGCTGGTGAAAAATCGAAGGATGCCGAAGTCCCAATGAGGTCGCGCAGAATGCTGGCGAGCTTGTCGCCAGACTCGTTCGCGTAAAGGCCTGCCAGGCTTGCGTTCTCGTCGCGGCCAAGCGCCTCGAAGGCGGCAACGGTCGCCCGCATGATCCCGTTCAGGCTTACGTCGCGGATATCCCGCAAGGCCGCGAGGCGCGCAACAGCATCCGTCAGGGCGCGCAAAACACGCCGCGCCGAACCGATGCGCTGTTCGCCAAGTCGACCGAACCAAAAGGGTTGGCGTGAAGCTCCCTTCGCTTCGACAAGACGCTTCTCGAAAAGAATGTCGAGCGTCGCAAGATCCGGCCGGCCAGTTCCGCCGCGAAGCGCCACCAGTTCGATAGTCTCCGCAGCATGTCGGACCAGGGTGCGCTCGAGGCCAAGGCCGATCAAAGGGTGCTTGAGCAGAGCGACGATGGGCACCGGGTCTCCGGGACGAAACACAGCCTCGACCAGAAGTCGCAGCAGCGTAGCCGGAGCCGTGTTCACAAGCGGCGTGCCGCCGGAATCGTCGGCGCGGACACCGAACCGCAGGAGTTCGGCCGAGACACGCCGCGCCAATTCGCGGTCACCCGTGACTAGCGCTGCCTTGCGGTTTTCGCCGGCAGCCTGCCTGAGCGCGATCGCGATCGCGGCCGCCTCGTCTCGTTCGCGAGGCGCTTCGACAAGCGTCACGTCGTCCAGTGCCTTGGTGATCTCCTCAGGCAAAAAGGCAGGACGACTGTCGGTCCAGCCATCGGTCGTTTCGGCAGGACGCAAAGCTTCGGCGACGAGACGATCCCGCCAGATATGAGCGGGCTCCGGCGCACCGATTTCATCAACGTCCAGGCGCGGAACGCCGATCCTGCCCAAAAGCCTGGCGAGGCCGTATTGAGGATGACCGAGCACTGCCGGCTTCGGTGTGTCCTGCGCCAGCACGGACCACGATGCGTCATCCATCTGCTTGTCGAGTCCGGGGAGCACCACTGCGCCGTCGGGCAACCGCGCGATCGTTGCAAGCAACTCGGCCGTAGCCGGGATGGAGCCGGTGGAGCCCGCAGCTATGACAGGGCCATCGGGTGGACTGGCAAGCAGGCGCGCCGCCTCCATCCGGATTAGCGCGTTCCTGTGCGCTGCCGGATTTGACCAACCCCGCTCCTGCAGGAAGTCCGGCCAATACCTGGTTACGATGGACAGGAAGTCGAGCGTCACCTGCCACCAGCCCGACAATGCGTCGGGTGCCAAACCGGCGAGGTTGGTCCAGTTCGAGCCCTCCCTCTCCACTTCGTCCATCAGCGCCGCGAGGTCGCGCGCCAGCCAGATCGCGTCGGCAGCCGAGGCAGGCACGACAACCTTTTCCTCAAAGCGTGCGGCAACTTCGGCAGGCAACCTGCTCTTCCACAGCCGGACCAGCGGGGCCAGATGCAGCAGTCGGTCGATCGCTCCTATCGGCGGGGCGAGTTCAAGAGAACCGGCGCCCTGTTCTGCGAATGCGGCCTCCTCCTCGTCGAACTCGCCGAGCGGCTTTACCGTTGGAAGGATGGCCGTGCCCCCTGCGGAACGTTCGACAAAGATCGAGCGAAGTTCTCGCGCGGCGCGGCGCGTGGGGACGTAGATCGTCGCAGCCGCGAGCTTCAGGGGATCGCCGTCGAAGCGGAAACCCGGGACGAGACGGCCCGTGACCAGCGCATCCGCGAGCGTAGGTAGAAAAGCTGCACCCGGCGCGATCGTAAAGACCCGGGGAGGAACCGGCCCGCTCATGGGGCGGTTCGGCCTGCCTGTCTGACCGCTTCCTCAGCCGGCTCGATGGCCTCGGGCGTACCGACCGTTATCCAGCTGCCGGTCATGGCCATGCCAAAGAGCCGCCTCCGGGATATTGCTTCATCGAAGAAACGGTTAAGCGATAACGGGCCTTTCGGCGCGCCGGCGAAGATCGCCGGATTTATGATGCCTGCCCCTGCATAGATCAGACCGGACGGGTCGCCCTGCGCGCGGCGCAACGCACCCTGATCATCGATCAGGAAATCGGTGCTTCCACTGTGTCCGGTGGCGCAAGTCAGGTCTGCCAGCATCAGCAGAATATCCATCGCCGACGGGTCCCAGGCAAGGGCAAGCCGTTCGAGGTTGGGTTGGTCCCGATCCAGCCAGAACGTATCTGCGTTGAGGATATAGAAAGGCAGAGGTCCGAGTTCTGGCAAGGCCTTGACGATGCCGCCAGCCGAATCGAGCAGGCCGTCACGCTCATCCGAAATGACGATTCTCGGCGTCTGCCTTGTGGAAACATGAGAGACGATCTGCCCGGCGAGATAGTGTACGTTGACCACCGCCTTTTCGACGCCTGCAGCAGCGAGGCTGTCCAGCCCGCGATCCAGCAGCGTGCGTCCGGATATTTCCACGAGCGGCTTCGGTATGATGTCGGTGATCGGGCGCATGCGTTTGCCGAGCCCGGCAGCCAGCACCATCGCCGTCCTTGGCCGTTCTGTCACGCGGTTTCCCCGATCAGGCCGTTTCGTTGGTAAAGGTCCCGCAGGGCGGAGAGCGCCGGATGCATAAGCACGCGCTGCAAATAACTTCGGATGCGCGGAAGATGCTCCAGATAGGCTGGTTTTCCGTCGCGCTGGTGCAGCCGAACGAATATGCCGAGGATCTTCGAATGCCGTTGCGCCGCCATGATTGCGTAGGCCTCGTCGAAGGAACTATCGTCGAACGCACCATACTTTTTGCGTGCCGCCTTGTAGGCTTCCACGGTCGAGCTCTCGAGCTCCGGCGGAATGGTAACGCGCGGGTCGAGCGCCAGCGATGCGATATCATATGCTGCCGGACCGATCAGGGCATCCTGGAAATCGATGACGCCAAGCCGATCGTGCCCCTCCCTCTCCGGGCGCCAGATGAGGTTAGGCGACTGTACGTCGCGCAGGACGATGCTTTTTTCCTTGTCCGCCAGCCGGTCGAACAGGTCATTCCAGGCTGTCGTGTATGAAAGACGAAAAGCGTCGCTCGCGGGAGAGCCGGTCCTGAACGGAATATACCAGTCGGGTAAAAGGTCTACCTCGATCATCATCGCATCACGATCGAAAAGGGGAATCGTGTAGTTGACGCCCTCCTCCAGCGCAATCTCACGAGGCCACTGACAGCGATGCAGGTCGGCAAGAAGTTCTGCCGCCGCAGCGTATCTATCCGCGACCGGTCGACCGTTGTCGAGGAAATTTCCATCGCCGAGATGCTCGATGAGCAGGAAGCCTCTCTCCAGGTCCTGAGCGAAGATTTCCGGCACCGAAACGCCTGCCTCGGCCAACACCCAAGCTATGGCGACGAATGCGGTCACTGTTTGCGCGGTGTGCGCGATCTCGGCATAGGGTTTTCCGTCGCGCACCGGCGGCCCGAGCACAAGACGCGGCGAGTTCATGAACACGCGCGGCTGTTCGCCGGGCTTCGCCACGACCTCATATGACCGCGCCGAGGCATCACCCGAAAAATGCCTACGCGTGGCATTCCCCCAGCCGGCGGCGGAAAGAAAGTCGCGCATGGCGAACGAGCGTTCGATCCTTTCGAAGAACGAGCCGCTGCCCTCCATCCGCATCAGCCGGCCATCACCGTGCTGCGCAAGTTCGAGCCAGACGGTACCTGCGGGGAGCCTGGTGCCTGCTCGGTCGGGCCACTCGATCAGCGCAGCGCCGGACGCCAGCATATCGTCGAGCCCCAACTCATCGAATTCCCCGGTCGAACCCAGCCTGTAGAGGTCGAAATGATGGATCGGCACCCGGGTGTCATAGGACTGCACCAGCGTGAACGTGGGACTTGGCACCTCGTGGGAAACGTCATCCGCAATTGCCCTGACCAGCGCCCGTGCCAGCGTGGTCTTGCCTGTGCCGAGGTCGCCCGACAGGGCAAGCACGTCGCCGGCTCTAATCGCCATGGCGATGTCCTCGCCGAGCCTGGCCGTGGCTTGCTCATCAGGTAGATGCAGCCCAAGCATTTGCATCGCGTCCGGCGCTGCGCTCATTCAGCCGCGTCGCGCATGCCGGCGGGATTGATCGGGAAAAGGCAAGAAACGGTTGTGCCTTGCTCCGGCGCGGTATCGATTCGCACTGTCCCGCCGTGCAGCTCGACGAAGCTCTTCACGATCGACAGGCCGAGCCCTGCGCCACGCCGCCTTCCTCCATTGGCGCGCGACTCGAAACGGCCGAACACCGTGTCGAGCACGTCCGGAGGTATCCCGGGACCATCGTCGTGTACGCTGAACTCCGTGCCGATCTCAAGTTGGCGACACGCGAGTTTGATGATGCTGCCTTCAGGTGCGTAGTTGGTCGCGTTGCCGAGGAGGTTGTAGAGGATCTGCCTGATCCGGATTTCGTCGCCAAGCATGATATCGGGCGCGAAGGCCGTTTCGAGCTTCAGGCTGATCGAATGCTCCTGCAGCCTGTCCGCGACGAGATCGGCGGCGGCAGTGATCGTCTTGCGTACGTCTACCTCGGCTATGTCGAGTTGCATGATGCCGGCGTCCACCGTGGCGAGATCGAGAATGTCGTTCACGATGGTGAGCAGCACCGATGACGAAATGCCGATATGCTCGACATATTCGCGCTGCTTCGGCTGTAGCGGGCCGGTCTCAGGCAAGGACAGCAATTCTGTGAAGCCTATGATGTTTGTGAGTGGCGAGCGCAACTCGTAGGAGATGTGCTGCACGAAGTCGTTTTTCAGCCGATCCGCTTTTTCGAGCGCGTCGTTCTTTTCCTTCAGGGCCCGCTCGACATTCACGCTGTCGGTCACGTCCACGAAGGTGATCATCACATGCCCGTTCGGCAGGTGGCTTACTCCGTAACGCAGCACGGTGCCGTTAAGCAATTCGGCATGGCCGTCTCGGTTTAGCCGCTCCTCGTCGAACCCTGTGACGGCAGCGACGAATCCGGGCCAGGGGCTGTCCTTGGCGAGCGGATCGCAGCGCAGCCGGATCGCGGAAATGTGCATCTTCTGCACGACGACGTCGTCGGACAGGCTCCAGAGCGCATTGAAGGCCGGGTTGGATAGCCTGATCCGGCCGTCGGGCCCGAAGACGGCCACGCCTTCGGCAAGGTTGTCGAGTGTTTCTCCCTGGACGCGCACCGCTGTCGCGTACCGGCTTTCGAGATCGATCTTCTCGGTAAGGTTTTCGAATATCCAGGTAACGCCGCCCTTGGGCTGGGGATTGGCGACCACGCGTATCGTGCGGCCATCGGGGAGATGCCACAAATGCTCCTGGGGATCGACCGAGCGGTAGGTCGAAAGCAGGTTTTCTTTCCAGCGACGCCATTCGGGCTGCTCGGCGATCTTGCCCTCGCTGCGAAGCCGGTCGACGAACAGCGCATTGTCCGGCGCACTGGTAAGGAACGCGAGGTCCAGCTCCCAAAGCTTCTGGAAGGCCTGATTGAAAAACCGAAGCTTCTGGTCCGCGTCGAAGATCGCGACGGCGGTCGTCAGGCGGTCGAGCGTGTCTGCATGGCTGCGCACCGTGCGCTCGTATTCCGCACGGATAGTGTCGATCTCGCTTTTGTCGACGGCGATGCCGGCTGATCCTTCGGCGCCCGAGAAATCGGTTACCGCGAAGACATGGCGGTCACCCGCGACCACCGTGGAGAGGGACTGGGTAAAGACCGGATTCGTCTGGTGCTGCTTCTCTATGGCCTCTCTGGCCTGAGTGCCGAGCAGTTCCCGGCTTTCCCTGATTGCTGTCTCCCGATCAGCGGCCTCGACAGCCCTAGCATACGCGCCGTTGACCCATTTCAGCTGGCCGTCCTTGCTTCTGACCCAGAAGGGGGTTTCCAGAGCCTCGATCAGGCCGAGAATGGTGACCTGTTCTGCGGATAGTTGCTGATTTTCGAGCTTCAGGCGCGCCTGTTGGCGCTGGCTGTCGGATAGGGAAAGGAAGCGCACGATGACATGGGCGGCCGTGCGCCGTCCCTGGACCTCTATGGGTGCCCCATTCTGCGCTTCGATGACCAGATCGAATGCTGCTCCGCGCTCCCGCAGCGAAGCGACGGCGTTTTCGAGAGCCGCGGCGGAACGCGCCGTCAGCCAGCGCCCGAAGGCTAGGAACGAAGCCCGCTCGTCAGGTGCGCCACTTTCCGACGGCAGGCTGCCCAGCAGCTCAGGTTTTCTGTGTTCGTCGTTCCAGACGATCAGTCGCTGGTCGCGCAGGCCGAGCAACGCCTCCGAGCGACGGATCTCTCCGTTCAGGTCAGCTACTCGGGCACGCAGGGTGACGTTTTCTGCTGCCGTCCTGGCGCGCTCGCGGATCAGGACAATGGCCGATAGCAAAGCGGCGCCCATGACGCCGGCCAGCATCGAGAACTGAATCACCTCGAACGTTCCGAAGGAAAACAGCGTCGCGGCAAGACGGTCCTGTGCAAGAGCGGGTCCCGCAGCGAGCAGCGCAGTTCCTGATACGCTTGCTAAAGCAAATCGCCCCAGCCTGGAAAAACGTGGCTCAGTCGCATCCGGTTTGCCCTGCCCGGAATCCGTTTTGCGGCCGGAATCGACCTTTCCCGCCTGACGCGGGGTATCCCCCGGCATGTCTGTTCCTCTCCGCCGCCTACCGCAAGACTCGATCGCAAGACCGCCCCGGAAAGGGCATGACCACCGTTCCCCTGAACCGACAACTTCAACCGGTGGTGCCGCGAATCACCACAATACCCCCTACGCGAATCGGCGTGAAGAAGCGCACGCGGCAAAAATGAAGCCAGACGAAAAGTCAATCGCCTGGCTTCAATATCTTGTGGCTCTTGAGGGTATCGTTAATAGCGGTAGTGTTCAGCCTTGAAGGGGCCCTGAGGCGCGACGCCGATATAGGCGGCCTGTTCGCTCGACAGTTCAGTGAGTTTCGCGCCGAGCTTGTCGAGATGCAGTCTGGCGACCTTCTCGTCGAGATGCTTCGGTAGCACGTAGACCTCGTTCTTGTACTGGCCGGGCTTCGAGAAAAGCTCGATCTGGGCGAGCACCTGGTTGGTGAAGGAGGCCGACATGACGAAGCTGGGGTGGCCGGTCGCGTTGCCGAGATTGAGCAGACGTCCTTCCGAAAGCAGGATCAGCCGCTTGCCATCCGGGAAGGAGATCATGTCGACCTGCGGCTTCACGTTGGTCCACTTCAGGTTGCGCAGGCCGGCGACCTGGATCTCATTGTCGAAGTGGCCGATGTTGCCGACGATCACCATGTCCTTCATCGCCCTCATATGGTCGAGCGTTATGACATCCTTGTTTCCCGTGGTGGTGATGACGATATCGGCCGTTGGCGCTGCGTCTTCCAGAGTGACGACTTCGAAGCCGTCCATCGCCGCCTGCAATGCGCAGATCGGATCGACCTCGGTGACCTTGACGCGGGCGCCTGCGCCCTTCAGCGACGCGGCAGAACCCTTGCCGACGTCACCATAGCCGCAGACCACAGCAACCTTGCCGGCCATCATCACGTCTGTGCCACGGCGAATGCCGTCGACCAAAGATTCCTTGCAGCCATACTTGTTGTCGAACTTTGACTTCGTCACGCTGTCATTAACGTTGATGGCCGGGAAGGGCAGCAGGCCCTTCTTCTGGAGCTGGTAGAGGCGGTTGACCCCCGTTGTCGTTTCCTCCGTGACGCCGCGGATTGTATCGCGCTGCCGCGTGAAGAAGCCGGGGCTTGCCGCAAGCCGCTTCTTGATCTGGGCGAACAGGATTTCCTCTTCTTCATTACCCGGATTGGAAAGGACATCCTCGCCGGCTTCGGCGCGCGCGCCGATCAGGATGTACATGGTTGCGTCACCGCCATCGTCGAGGATCATGTTCGAGGTGCCGCCATTGGTCCATTGGAAGATCTTGTCTGTGTAGTGCCAGTACTCTTCCAGCGTCTCGCCTTTCACGGCGAACACCGGAATACCCGCCTCGGCGATCGCGGCGGCCGCGTGATCCTGCGTCGAGAAGATGTTGCAGGAGGCCCAGCGAACATCCGCGCCAAGAGCCTTAAGCGTTTCAATCAGTACCGCCGTCTGGATCGTCATGTGCAGCGAGCCGGATATTCGGGCGCCCTTGAGCGGCTGCTTCTCTCCGAATTCCGCACGGCAAGCCATCAGGCCGGGCATTTCAGTTTCGGCTATCTCGATCTCCTTGCGGCCCCAGCTGGCGAGCGAAAGGTCGGCAACCTTGTAATCCTTGGACATTGTCTGCTCCGAAGTTGCATTCGCCGGCCGCATGGAGCGGGCCAGCCTTGTGGCAAGCGCGAGGTCATGCCCCCACGCGTGAACGTGGCGTGTGCCTAGCAGATCGGCTCAAAATCGACAATGGGACATAAAGAAATCCTTATTCGTGCATGTCACTGAAGGTTGTTTTGCACGAATGGTCGGTATGGATGGTGCTGCAGGCGGGTCGGACGCGGACCGCTAGGCTTCTTCTCCGAAGCGCGTGGCGATCAGATTCTCGATCGCTGCGATGGCGGATTCTGCTTCAGGTCCGCTTGCTGTCACCCGGATCGAGCATCCAGGGCTCGCGGCCAACATCATCAGGCCCATTATCGACGTTCCGCCGACCTGGATGCCGTCCTTTTCCACACTGATCTTCGCCTGGAAGGAATCTGCAAGCTGAACGAATTTCGCTGACGCGCGCGCATGCAGGCCGCGCTGATTTATGATCAGGAAGTCACGGGCAATCACGCCATCGATATCCGCAGTGCCCGCTGACCCCATGACACTCCTCACTTCGTAGCGAGCAGTTGACTGGCGACGTTGATGTATTTCCGACCGGCGACTTGCGCTTCCTCCACGGCAACGGCGAGATTATCACCCTTGCGAACGCTGGAAAGCTTTATCAGCATCGGCAGGTTCATTCCGGCGATTACCTCTATCCGGCCCGCTTCCATCACCGAGATCGCGAGATTGGAGGGCGTTCCGCCGAACATGTCCGTGAGGACGATCACGCCCGAGCCGTGCTCGACACGGGCAACGGCGTCGACGATATCGGCTCGACGTTTTTCCATGTCATCGTCAGGACCGATCGAGACTGTCTCGAAGCTCTCCTGCGGGCCGACGACATGCTCCACCGCGTTGCGGAACTCTTCAGCAAGCCGACCGTGCGTCACGAGCACAAGGCCGATCATATTATCCCAGCTTTCGTCATCATCCGTTCACCGGCATTATTTGGAGCCAAGGCTCATTCCTCCGGGTTCACCGGTCGGCGGGGACGCTATCTTCTCCACGACCGTCGCGTTGACAAGCCCAAATCTGAAAGGAAAACGGCCATTTTGCCGCATCGCAGCATCCGATAGCCCCTATAGGCTTAGGCGAACGGCACCATCGAAAGTCGAGCCAGCACTGCGGCGATGGCCTCATGTGGGTTCTCTTCTTGCAGTTCCAGAAGCGGCACCTGGCAACCCAGGAGGTCGAGCGTTTCCCCTTCCGGGAAGCGTGGGGATTGCCCGCGATCCGAGAGCCGGACGACCAGGTCCACCGGGGCCTTGGCCTCACATGCCGTGCCTACCGGTCCGACGCCGCGTACTTCGACCAGTCCGGAAATCGTTGCCGGCGCGGTGGCCATAAGCTTGCCGCCGATAACTGTGACGAAGATCTGGTCGTCCGCGACAAGGCGGCCAAACTGCCCTTCGGCATTGGCATGGCGCATAAGCGCCAACGCGAGCTGGGTCTTGCCTGCGCCGGACGCGCCGGTGATCACAATACCGCGATCCGCCAGCACGACCATGGTTGCGTGGAGGTTGGCAGGGGCGCTCAATTCTCTGCCGGAAGTGTGACGGTGAAGCGAGCGCCGCAGATTTCGCCCGGCTTGCTGCCGGCGATATTTTCAGCCGTCAACGTACCGCCGTGGGCTTCGACGATCTGGCGGCTGATTGACAGGCCGAGGCCCGAGTTCTGGCCGAAGGCCTCGCCGGATGGACGGTCCGTATAGAAGCGCTCGAAAATCCGGTCCAGATTGTCGGCGCGGATGCCGGGGCCGTTGTCATCGACGGTCAGGATGTTTTGTCGACCGGCGCGGGACAACGTAACGGTGATGCGCCCGGTGCCTTCGGGAACAAACGAACGCGCATTCTCGATGAGGTTGGTGATCACCTGGCCAAGTCTCAAGTCGTGGCCGATCACAAAGAAGCCCTTCGCTCCCTGAGGAAGCTTGCTCACATTGTAGTCGATCTCGACCTTCTTGCGGTTGGCGCCGGTGTCGCGTGTGACCGCGACAAGGTCACCGACGAATTTCTTCAGGTCGACCTTCGCGGCATCCTCTCGAGCCAGTTCGGCATCCAGTCGGGAAGCGTCCGAGATGTCCGTTATGAGCCTGTCCAGCCTTTTCACATCGTGCTGGATTATCTCCATAAGCCGGGCGCGAGATGCGTCGGTCTTGGCGATGGGCAGCGTCTCCACGGCACTTCTCAGAGAGGTCAACGGGTTCTTCAATTCGTGGCTGACATCCGCCGCGAAGCTTTCGATCGCCTCGATCCGCGCATAGAGCGCATTGGTCATATCGCGGACGGCAATGGAAAGATTCCCGATCTCGTCCTGACGATCGGAAAAATCGGGGATCTCCTCGCGACTCTTTACCCCGCGCCGCACCCGGTTTGCCGCTGCGGCCAGACGGCGCAACGGGTTTGCGATTGTTGAGGCGAGCATGATGGACAGAAGCACGTTGACCAGCGCCGCAACCCCGAAGACGCGCAGAATCGAATTGCGCTCGGCCTGAACGATCTTGTCGATGTCGCCGCCTTGCGTCGACAGCATAAGAACGCCAAGGACAGCCCGGAACCGCTGAACGGGCACCGCCACCGAAACGATCTGCTCACCCTGCTCCGAAATGCGCACGACGGTGGAGGGAATTCCGGTCAACGCGTTCATCACTTCCGGGAATGCGGCGCCGTTGCCGCCCGGCTGCTCCTTGTAGAGCGGCAGGTCGGTGCGGATGAAGAAGCTGCCGATGAACTTCTGCACGCGCTCCAGCCAGTCGAGTTCTTCCTCGTCAACCGGTGGCAGGTCGTAGCGAAGGATTTGTCCGCGCGAATAGAGATGTCGGGAATCGAGCAGAAGGTTCGCGTCCCGGTCGTAGATCCGGGCGCGGATGCGCGTTGGAGAGATGAGGCGACGAAGCACCGGAGCGACGCGTTCCGGATTGATCGGGAAATCGAGGCTGTCGAGTTGGTCCGAACCGGGTCCAAGGCTCTCGCCCGCCTGCAACTCAAGCAGTTTCTCGGGATCGATGGAAATGGAATCCGTTTCCACGGTCGCGGATGCGGCGATCGCGCCGGCGATGATCTCGCCTTGTGTCCTCAGGCTCTCCACCCGCGCCTCGATCAGCCCATCGCGGAACTGGTTCAGGTAGAGGATGCCGACAACCAGCACGCACAGGGCGGCCAGGTTCAGAAAAAGAATGCGCCTTGTGAGACTGGAGAAAATGTAGTGCCCAAGGAAGCGCTGCGCCCTGATCCTGAGGCGGCCGAGTGTCGAAGGCAGCGGCTTTGCCAGCCGCCGTGAGGCGGCCGGTGCGCTCTTCATATCTGCCACTTCCATGACCAAAACAGATGGTCTCCAGCCCCAGCCATGCGGGCGCTCCGCACCCCGCCCGACGACCCTTCTATGCCTCGCGGAAACGGTAGCCCACGCCGTACAGCGTCTCGATCATCTCGAACTCTTCATCCACCTGCTTGAACTTCTTGCGCAGGCGCTTGATGTGGCTGTCGATGGTCCGGTCATCGACATAGACCTGCTCATCATAGGCCGAATCCATCAGGGCATCACGGCTTTTTACCACGCCAGGGCGCTGGGCCAGCGAATGAAGTATGAGGAATTCGGTGACGGTCAGTGTGACTGGTTCGCCCTTCCACGTGCAGGTATGGCGTTCCTGGTCCATTACGAGCGAACCGCGTTCCAAAGACTTCGACTGCTGCGCTGGTGTCTTCGCGCCGGCCTCCCGAGCCGAAGCCCGCCGCAGCACCGCTTTCACACGCTCGACAAGCAGGCGCTGGGAGAACGGTTTGCGGATGAAATCGTCGGCTCCCATCTTCAACCCGAAAAGCTCATCGATCTCGTCGTCCTTAGAAGTCAGGAAGATGACGGGAAGATCCGACTTCTGCCGCATCCGGCGCAGGAGTTCCATGCCGTCCATGCGCGGCATCTTGATGTCGAGTATGGCTAGATTTGGCGGCCGGGCGGCAAGACCTTCCAGCGCCGAGGCGCCGTCCGTATAGGTCTCTACCCGGTAACCTTCCGATTCCAGCGCGATCGAGACCGATGTCAGAATATTCCGGTCGTCATCGACAAGCGCGATTGTTGCCATGTCAAGCGGCTCCCTCATGAGCGGGTGTCCCTTCCTGCTGCAGTCTGCGGCACTTGCGGGACAAATTGGGTACAAATTGTGGCACAGTTTTCAGGTCATGTCACAGGAAGCCCCCCTCGTGCTATGCGGCCTTTCGTTGCGTCTATGACGACGCGGGGATGCCGATTCTTTGGGCGCGGATCCGAATTTTCTGCACACTTAAACGATTTAAAAGTTTTTCAAAATCTTTAAATCGATTAATGATTTGATATCGTTGATCTTTTCTGTTTTCCAGATTTCCGGATCCCGTCGGGGTCTGCCCGGTCGAGATGACGGGACAATTGTAATCGAAGACTTTGAGGGAGCCTCCGATGAATGAGATCGGACAGTGGAATCGCGCCTGCGGAATCGGCCTGACCGGCCTGACGACCGAAGGCTCGGTCTACTATAACCTCCAGGCTCCCGATCTCTATATCCAGGCAATCCAGCGAAGCGAGGCGGAAATCAGCGCGGACGGCGCGCTCGTTGCCTATACCGGCCAGCACACCGGCCGGTCGCCGAAGGACAAGTTCGTCGTGCGCGACCGCAACACCGAACATACTGTCTGGTGGGACGCCAACAAGCCGATGGATCTGGACGCATTCGAAAGGCTGCGCGCCGACTTCATCAGGCATGCCGGCAACCATGATCTCTTTGTCCAGGATCTGGTCGGCGGCGCCGACCCTGCGCGTTGCCTGTCGGTCAGGGTGGTCACGGAATATGCCTGGCATTCCCTGTTCATCCGCAATCTCCTGATCCGTCCGGAAGTGGATGCGCTCGACGATTTCCTGCCAAAGATGACGATCATAGACCTGCCATCCTTCAAGGCCGATCCTGAACGTCACGGCACACGCTCTGAAACCGTGGTCGCCATCGATTTGACGCGAATGATCGTCCTGATCGGCGGCACGGCCTATGCCGGCGAGATGAAGAAGGCCGTGTTCACCGCTCTCAATCATATTCTGCTGGAGCAGGACGTCATGCCTATGCATTGCTCGGCAAATGTCGGTCCGGACGGCGACTCGGCGATTTTCTTTGGCCTTTCGGGCACGGGGAAGACGACACTGTCAGCCGATCCGGCGCGCACGCTGATCGGCGACGACGAGCATGGCTGGGGTCCGGAAGGGATCTTCAATTTCGAGGGTGGATGTTATGCCAAGTGTATCCGGCTTTCGGCCGAGGCGGAGCCCGAGATTTTCGCGGCAAGCACGCGGTTCGGCGCCGTACTGGAAAACGTCATCCTGGAATCCGTGACGAAGAAACCTGACTTCGATGACGAATCGAGGACGGAAAATACACGCTCCGCCTATCCGCTGCCTTTCATCCCGAACGCGTCCCTTACCGGTCGCGCAGGTCAGCCCAGGAATGTCGTCATGCTCGCGGCCGACGCCTTCGGCGTCATGCCTCCGATTGCGAAGCTGACCCCTGCGCAGGCGATGTACCATTTCCTGTCGGGCTACACGGCCAAGGTTGCGGGCACGGAACGTGGTGTTACTGAACCGACGCCGGAGTTCTCTGCGTGCTTTGGCTCGCCCTTCCTGCCGCGCCACCCCTCGGAATACGGCACGTTGCTCAAGCGGCTCATTGCCGAGCACAACGTTTCCTGTTGGCTGGTCAATACAGGCTGGACGGGTGGCCCTTATGGCATCGGCAAGCGGATGCCGATCAAGGTCACCCGCGCGTTGCTTTCGGCGGCGCTCGACGGATCACTGAAGGGGGTGCAGTTCCGCACCGATCCGTCATTCGGTTTCGAGGTGCCGATATCCGTTCCGGGGATCGATGCGGCGATCCTCGATCCGCGTTCCACCTGGGCCGACGGGGCAGCCTATGACCGTCAGGCCGAAAAACTCGTCGGCATGTTCATCGACAACTTCGCCAGGTTCGAGGATCATGTCGACGGCTCGGTGCTGGGCGCAGCACCGCGTGTGCTGGAGGCGGCGGAATAGAACTCCTTCGTCGCCTCTGGCACTTTCACGAAACATCGATCTGGCCCGGTTCGCCCGGGCCTTTTCTTTTTCGCGCATCCGCGCCATGTCTTGCCCCATGTCCGCTGACGAAAAAATCACAATATCCGGCGAGGCCGTGATCCATCCTGACGACATTGAGGAGAGCTTCATCCGCTCCTCCGGTCCGGGAGGGCAGAACGTCAACAAGGTTGCCACCGCTGTCCAGCTTCGCTTCGATGCGGTGTCGGCGGTGGGGCTGTCCGAGAGGGTACGGTCGCGCGTGATAAAGCTCGCGGGCCAGCGCGCCACGAAGGAAGGCGTGATCGTTATCGAGGCGGGTCGATTCCGCACGCAGGAGCAGAACCGCGCCGATGCCCGCGAGCGACTGACCGAACTGGTTGCAAAGGCTGCGGAGCCGCCGCCGAAACCGCGCAGAAAAACGAAACCGACAAAGGGCTCGATCGAGCGCCGCCTGAAGGAAAAGGCGGGCCGCTCCACGGTCAAGAAGATGCGTGGGCGCGTGGAGCGCGATTGATGACGCGAGGATCGAAGCCGGCCCTGACGCCGGGAATACGCTACTTCCCCGGACATTTTGACCGTGATGCCCAACTGGCGCTCGTCGAGCAGGTCCGCCATGTGGTAGAGGATGCGCCGCTCTTCATGCCCGCCATGCCGCGTACCGGCAAGGAAATGAGCGTCCGCATGACAAATTGCGGCGAACTTGGCTGGGTAACGGACAAGGATCGCGGCTACCGCTACCAGTCAACGCATCCGGTGACCGGCTCGCCCTGGCCGCCAATTCCCGGAACGCTGCTCGAGCTTTGGCGGGATGTCGCTGAACACCCACTGCCGCCACAGGCCTGCCTGGTGAATTTCTACTCGGACGCTGCGAAGATGGGTTTGCATCAGGATAGTGACGAGAGTGATCTTTCCGCGCCGGTCGTGTCGGTGTCGCTTGGAGACGAATGCCTGTTCCGTATCGGAGGCACGAAGCGCACAGACCCTACCCGCTCATTCCGCCTGCGTTCGGGCGATGTCCTGGTACTGGGTGGCGAAGGCCGCCTCGCTTTCCATGGCGTCGACCGGATCTACCCGGGCACCTCGACGCTTCTGAAGCATGGCGGGCGGATCAACCTGACGCTGAGGCGGGTAACCGGTTCGCCCTGATTGTCCACATCCGGGAAACGTTTCCTTAAAGACGCGGTGGTAGCTCTGGTCGAGGTCTCGGGGCGAGGTTGACCGGCGGATGAGCGACACTACACTGACGCGCAACGCGACGCCGCGCTCCATTGTGCGTGAGATCGCCGATGCGTGGGTCCACGAAATCCGGTGCAATCGTGTTTTCTACGCCATTCTCGCTGCATGGCTTGCCTGCACCATCGCGATTTCAATCCTGCGGCAGGATGGGTTCCTTGCGGAATTTGCAGAATATATGGGCCGCGCAATCCGGGCGGGTCTGATCATCGCGTGCTTCGCTGTCGCCAGCGTGGGCGTGAAGGTTCTCGTCCGCCGTCCCGACAGCCCGCTCAAGGCTTTCGGTACGGCGCTCGTCGCTTTCTTCCCCGGCCCGATGGTGCTGCGCTACGCCTACGGCTTTCTTGTGTTCGCGGTTTTCATGGCGTCGTTCCTGTATAGCAAGATGCTGATCCCACAGATGTCGCCCTTCGCCTGGGACGAAACATTCACCGCATGGGATCAGGCCCTTTTCGGCGGATACCAACCCTGGATGGTGCTGCAGCCGCTGCTCGGCTATCCGCTCGTGACGCGTGCCCTAGACTACGCTTATGTCGGCTGGGTGCCGGGCATCTTCCTTTTCTGGAGCTGGATGATGGCCAGCCCCAACGTGCCGCAACCGCTCCGCCGACGATACTGGGTGGCGACGATCCTGTGCTGGATACTGCTTGGCGTCGTGGCTGCGACCCTGCTGTCGTCTGTCGGCCCGTGCTTCCTGCCGCAATTCTTTCCCGGTCTCGCGGGCGAATACACCCATCTGAACGGCTATCTGGCGGCGCTGCACCAGGATTTCGGGCTGGCATCCAGCCTGACCAAGGAACATCTGCTGGAAGTGTATGCGGGCCTCACAACCGAGCCGGGTGGTATCTCCGCTATGCCGAGCATGCACAACGCGCAAGCGATGCTCTTTGTGCTCGCTGCCTACCGGGTCAACCGTGTGCTTGGCCATGTCATGGTTGGCTACGCCATCGTCATCTTCCTCGCCTCGGTGATGCTGGCCTGGCACTATGCGGTGGACAGCATTGCCGGCATGGCGGGAGCGGCGGCAATCTGGTGGCTGACGAGCTACCTCGCACAAGATCGCCCGGAGACAGTCCGTTGACCATCATCCCGCTTGAAGGGACCGCGACGGCCCGCGGCACCTACATGCAGCTTTCGCGGGGAGACAAGCTGGTCCTTGGGTTGATGGCATCCTACGCCCTTCTGGCGGCCATACTGTTGACGGCGACGGGTGCCGAACAGGCATTCGCCTTCAGCCCCTACATCATCGTCTGGCCATTTGTATTCCTGGTCCTCTTTCCGTTCATCTATTGCATGCTGGTTCTGCTACGAATCGTGCATCGCCTGCCCTCGTTGCGCGGCAGGAAGATGGCACTGCGCCGCGCTCTGTCGCGGCGGTACATGCAACCTTTCGCGACCGGCCTGCTCATCATGACCGGGATGGTCCTGTTTCAGGGAGCTTTCACATCCATCAAATCGGCCCTGCCTATCTGGTGGGGCGATTTTCCCTACGACGTCGCGCAGGCCGACATCGATCAGGCCATCCATATGGGAGCCGACCCCTGGCGTTACCTTATGACGATCGAAAGCAGTGAACGGCTGCGCTGGATCATCGAGTGGAACTACAGCCAGGGCTGGTTTGTCTTCTGCTACGGAGTACTCTTTCTCGTGGCGATTTCCGCACGGGCCTCAGCCATCAGAACGCGCTATTTCGTGACCTATATGGTGGCGTGGGTGGTTATAGGAAACATATTTGCGGGCATTTTCCTGTCGGCCGGGCCGGCATTCTACGGTTCCGTCACGGGCGACGCGGCACGCTTCGGCGACCAGCTTGCCTTCCTCTCACAAGGCGATATTGGCCAGCACTCAGCGAGATACCTACAGATCTATCTTTGGGAAATGTACGACAGCGGTACGGCCGGGTTCGGTTCCGGCATTTCAGCCTTCCCGAGCATGCATGTTGCGCTGGTCATGCTCAACGCGCTGTTTTTGATGGAAATTGACAGGAGGTTGGGAGCCGTCGCCCTTGGCTATGTGGCCTTCGTGCTGGCAAGCTCCGTCTATCTCGCCTGGCACTATGCGCTCGACGGCTACGCAGCGGTAGTACTCACAATTCTCCTCTACCTTGCGGTCAAGATGGCAAGTGGGCAAGTAAAGGCCGCAACATAAGTTGCCGGCAGCTTTAAGCTGCCGGATTGCTATTCCGGTTCCTTCAGCGCAACACCGTTTTACTGCTGCGCAGCAGGCTCTGCAGGCTTTGCTTCTTCCGCCGGCGGTGGAACCTGCTTGATCACGCTGGCGACATTGGTTTCGGTGTCGACCGATGCGGACACCGGCTTGTGCCCGGCGCATTCGGCCGCTGCCATCGAAACAGAGAAGCCCATGACGGCCGCGAGTACGAGAATCGTCTTCATCGTGTTCCCTTCATGTCTGTTCGCCCGGAGACAGACTAGGCGCACAAGGCCATACCGTGAAATCACAATTTCGCGTTCAGATAGGCGTGCTTCACTCTTCAGAGCTTCCGGAGCGCAACCTGCTCGACGCGATGGTCGGCGCCCTTGCGCAGGATAAGGTCGGCCCGGGGCCTCGTCGGGCGGATGTTCTCGCGGAGGTTCTTCAGGTTGATATTGGCCCACAACCCCTCCGCGATCGCCTTTGCCGCCTCGTCTGAAAGCTCTGAATAGCGATGGAAGAAGGATTGCGGATTTCGGAAGGCGGTTTCCCTGAGGCGCATGAACCGTTCGACATACCAGCCGTGGATCAGTTCTTCCTCCGCGTCGATATAGACTGAGAAGTCGAAGAAGTCGGAGAGAAAGGGAACGAACCTGCCGTCCTTTGGAAGGTCTCGGGTCTGCAACACGTTCAGGCCCTCGAAGATCAGGATGTCGGGGCGGTCGATCGTGACGGATTCATCCGGCACAACGTCATAGGTCAGGTGCGAATAGACCGGTGCACGCACGTCAGGTTGTCCGGACTTGATTTGCGAAAGGAAGCGCAACAGGGCACCGACATCATAGCTGTCAGGAAAACCCTTGCGTTCCATGAGATTGTTCCGGCGAAGCACCTCGTTCGGAAACAGAAACCCGTCCGTCGTTACGAGATCGACCTTCGGGCTCGACGGCCAGCGGGCCAGAAGCTCCTTCAAAAGCCGTGCCGTGGTGGATTTTCCGACCGCTACGGAGCCAGCAATGCCGATGATGAACGGGGTCTTGACCGCGTCACGTCGGTTGAAGAATGCGCGGCGTTGCTCAAACAGCAACTGGCTCGCCTCGACATGCGCCGACAGCAATCTCGAGATCGACAGGTAAATCCGGCGGACCTCGTCGAGGTCGATTGGATCGTTGAGCGACGACAGCCTGCGCACCTCTTCATGCGTCAGGTCGAGTGCCGCACCTGCAGCGAATTCGGCCCAGCGCTCGGCAGAGAAGAAGCGGTACGGCGAATACTTTCCGCTCGCAATTGGCTGATCCATTGTCACCCTCGTCGGTTCAGCGCTGCGTGTCGCGCGAAGCCTTCTCCGCGATCCCCGACTGCCCGGTGCGCCGCTCCAGTTCTGCCAGAACATCCGAAAGCGGAATGTCTGCAAGCGCCAGAACAACGAGCCAATGATAGAGGAGATCAGCACTTTCGGAGACCAGCGCCTTTCGGTCTGCGCTGACGGCGGCAATGACGGTCTCGATAGCCTCCTCACCAAGTTTCTTGGCCGCCCTTTCGGTCCCACCGGCAAAAAGCTTGGCCGTCCACGAGGCCGCATCGCCAGAACGGCCCCGCTCGGCGACGATCTTTTCAAGGTCCGAAAGAGAAAACCCTGCCATACGCACAATTCCCTTGATGTGCGCGCCCTTTATTGCGCTGCAGCAAAAGAGTCCAGCCGCATGGGAAGGCCGGCTTCCTTCATGAAGGCCTTCGCCTCCCCGATTGAGTAGGTCCCGAAGTGGAAAATAGAGGCGGCAAGCACGGCGGTCGCGTGCCCGTCCCGTATGCCCGCGACCATGTGGTCGAGTGTTCCCACGCCGCCGGATGCGATAACCGGCGCGCGCACACTATCTGCCACAACGCGCGTCAATGCGATGTCATAGCCGGCCTTCGTGCCGTCGCGATCCATCGAGGTCAGCAGGATTTCGCCCGCGCCAAGATCGACGACCTTGCGCGCGAATTCCACCGCGTCGATGCCTGTCGGCTGTCGTCCGCCATGCGTGAAGATTTCCCAGCGGTCAGCTTGGCCCGCTGCCGAAACCTTCTTCGCGTCGATCGCCACGACGATGCACTGATTGCCGAACTTGTCGGCCGCCTCCGCAACGAATTCCGGATTCTTCACCGCGGCGGTGTTGATCGAAACCTTGTCCGCTCCGGCGAGCAGCAACTTCCGGATGTCGCCGACCGCGCGAACGCCTCCACCTACCGTCAACGGCATAAAACAACGTTCGGCCGTACGAGCCACCACGTCGAAGATCGTCTCACGATTGTCGGATGAGGCAGTGATGTCCAGGAAGCAGAGTTCGTCGGCGCCCGCTGCGTCATAAGCGGCAGCCGCCTCGACCGGATCGCCGGCATCGACAAGGTCGACGAAGTTGACGCCCTTGACGACGCGGCCGTCCTTGACGTCCAGGCACGGAATGACGCGGGCCTTCAGCATCAGATGCGTTCCATCGCGGACAGAAAGTCGACCAGCAGCCGGCCGACAGCCGGCGGCACGTCGCCTTTCGCATCGAAGGCCGGATCGTATGCGGTAAGGGTAAGCCCGACGATCGGTACTGAACGCGCCATGCAGCTTGCGGCCGCCCGCACGGCTTCTGCCTCCGGTCCGCCAGGCGCGGTATATCGGTTGACCTGCAACTCGTCCGGATCGTGCACGTCGAGATCGATATGCAGGTGGGTCCGCAGCACTTCCAGCTTTTTCAGGCCGCCGACCTTCTCGGCGGTTTCGCTCACCTCTGCCCGGATGACGGGTAGGTTTTCGAGCACCACCTTCTCTTCCGGATCCAGATCGCGCGCACCGACAAGCATGCAGCGGGCCGGGTCGACAGGATTGAAATCATGAATCGTGTAGGCCATCGGCCGCCAGCAGAGGCCAAGCGCAGTCGCCAGGGCCATTCCGTCCAGGAAGCCGTGGGTCGAGGTCTCGGGCGTGTTGATGTCGCCATGCTGGTCGAACCAGATGATCGAGTCGGCTTCCTCGCCTGCAATCGATCCGCAGGCGGTCAGGCAATTGCCTGCGAGCACGATGGGGAAACGTCCTTCGCCCCTGCTTGCGGCAACCTTGCCGGCGACCGCCCGACAGACCGCGAATCCCGTCGCGATCTCGCGATCGTCAAGATCCTTGATCGGGTCGATTTCCGTAACGGAGACGTCATGCCCCTCCATCGTCAGCGTCTCCGCCAGCCCGCCGGTGATCAAAGCTTCAGGCCCCTTGCCGAAGCCGTGTTCGCGCTGGCCGCTGTCATAAGGTGCGAGGATGAGGGACAGCTTCAAGGTCAGCCTCCTTGCCCATTGTCGCGCAGGATAGCCAGCGCCTCGGCGGGATCGATACGGCCATCATACAGTGCGCGGCCGGAAATCGCACCGGCAAGCTTTTTCGCGTCTGGCATGGTCATGCGCCGTATGTCATCCAGCGAAGCCAGTCCGCCGGAAGCGATCACCGGGATGGAAACGGCGTCGGCCAGCGCGATGGTCGAGCTCCAGTTGATGCCGGTCAGCACGCCGTCCCGGTCGATGTCGGTGTAGATGATGGCGGCAACGCCTGCGCCCTCGAACTTCCTCGCCAGTTCCACGACGCCCAGGCTCGATGCCTCGGCCCAGCCTTCGACAGCGACCTTGCCGCCGCGCGCGTCGATGCCGACGGCGATGCGGCCGGGAAACTTGCGGCAGGCCTGCTTCACCAGATCGGGCTCGCGAACAGCGACCGTGCCGAGGATCACGCGCGCCAGTCCGCGATCCAGCCAGTCCTCGATCTGGTCGAGATTGCGAATGCCGCCGCCAAGCTGGACGGGGTTGCGCGTCGCCTTGAGAATCGCGCCGACAGCCGCGCTGTTGACGCTCTTGCCCTCGAAGGCGCCGTTGAGGTCGACAACGTGGAGCCAGGAAAATCCCTGATCCTCAAACGCTTTCGCCTGCGCGGCCGGATCCTCGTTGTAGATCGTCGCCGTCTGCATGTCGCCGAGCTTGAGGCGCACGCACCGCCCGTCCTTCAGGTCGATGGCCGGAAAGAGGATCATGCCGTCCAGACTCCTTCGACGGTCGCCATCCGGGGCCCCTTCTTCATCAGGGCCTCCACCGCAGGAAGTTTGCGATCAGCGCCAGACCCAGCGCCTGGCTCTTTTCAGGATGGAACTGGGTGCCGGCGAGATTGTCGCGCGCCACCGCCGCCGTGACGGGTCCGCCATAGTCGGTGACGGCCAGCACTTCGCCGGGGTTGGTCGCGGCCATGTGATAGGAATGGACGAAATAGGCGTGAAGGCCGTCGTCGCCCGTCGCTATGCCGTCGAACAGCGGATGCTCACGGACAAGCCGGATCGTGTTCCAGCCGATCTGCGGTATCTTCAACGTCGGATCGGACGGCGTGATCTCCTTCACATCGCCCTCGATCCAGCCGAAGCCGTTGGTGACGACCTTCTCGAGGCCGCGCTGCGACATCAGCTGCATGCCGACGCAGATGCCGAGGAAGGGCCTGCCCCTGCGGATCGCGGTTTCCTCCACCGCCTCCCACATGCCTTCAACGGCGTGCAGGCCGGCGGCGCAGTCGGCGTAGGCGCCGACGCCCGGCAGCACGATGCGGTCGGCCGTGCGCACCCGTCCGGCGTCTGCCGTCAGCTCGATCTCGGCGGCGATGCCCGACTCGCGCGCCGCGCGTTCGAAAGCCTTTGTTGCCGAGCGCAGATTGCCCGATCCGTAGTCGATGATGGCGACGCGCATGTCAGGACCGTCCGGGATAGCCGAGCAGGCCGAGCGCCGGACCTGCGTGAACGGGTTGCGGCCGCGACGGCGTGCCATCCAGCCTCGCCGTGGCGGTCCACGGACCCGCAGCCGACGCGTCGTCCCCGCCCGAGAGGTAGCGGATTTCCGCTTCGGCGGCGTTGTTGCCTTCGGCCACGCCCCATTCGCGCCAGCCACGCCGCCGCATGGCGTTGATGCGCAGCGACTGGCCTTCGAGCCCGATGAAGAGCGACATCAGGAAGGACAGTGCTCCGCCGGCAAAGGCAAGGCCGGTTGCTTCCCCGGCCGCCACCAGCGCGACGCCGGCCGCGAACACCAGGATGGCCTCGATCCACAGCCGGTGCCAGAGCAGCCAGACCAGCGGCACGATGAAGGCGAGGAAGGAAAAGCCGTCGCGCACCAGGACCGCGCGTTCGGCGGCCTCGTCCTCGCTGTCGGCGGGCGGCTCCATCACGACATAGATCGCCATCGCGCTATCCCTTCAGGCTGCCCTTGGTGGAGGGCACGGCGTCCGGCTGGCGCGGGTCGCGCTCAAGCGCTGCGCGCAGCACGCGCGCCACGGCCTTGAAGCAGGTCTCCGCGATGTGGTGGCTGTTGGCGCCATAGTGGTTGGTGACGTGCAGCGTGATGCCCGCATTCTGCGCCAGCGCATGGAAGAACTCGCGCACCAGCTCGGTGTCGAAGGTGCCGATCTTCTGCGACGGGAAGGCGACGTTCCACACCAGATACGGCCTGCCCGAGACATCGACCGCCGCGCGCGTCAGCGTCTCGTCCATCGCCAGGTCGAGCGAGGCATAGCGCATGATGCCGCGCCGCTCGCCCATCGCCTGCGCCAGCGCCTGCCCGATGGCGATGCCGGTGTCCTCCACGGTGTGGTGGTCGTCGATGTGCAGGTCGCCATTGGCGCGGATCGTCATGTCGATCAGCGAATGGCGCGACAGCTGGTCGAGCATGTGGTCGAAGAACCCCACGCCGGTCGCCATATCGGTCCTGCCCGACCCGTCTATGTCGAGCGAGACCGCAATGTCGGTCTCCTTCGTCTTGCGGCTGACTTTGGCGGAACGTGATGTCATGCGGGCGCGCCTGCGGGAACTGAAAGCGTGCCTTCTATCAGCCCGATCCGCCGAAGGAAAGTTTTGCGGCGCGTCGTTGAAAGCGGCCGCTCACCTGATGCGGAAGGTGAATTCGTGGCTGAACACGACATGGTGCTCCACAGTGTCCGGCTTCTCGATCAGGTAGATCTCGTCGACGGTGAAGTAGCGCGCGCGGCCCGGATCGTCGCCGGCGAAATCGCGCACCGCCTCCATGTCGCGCCACCACGAGAGCGCGGTGATCTCGCTTGTGCCGTCGCCGAGGTCGCGCAGCGTGATCTGGTGGCCGAGATTGCCGTCGGCCGTCTCGATCTCCTCCGCGCCGGTCTCGGCCATGTATTTGGCGTATTCCGCCGCGCGCTCGGTGGCGACCTTGCCGATCCAGCGGCGCAGGATGATTTCGTCTTGCATGCGGTCGGCTCCGGAAACGGGAGATTCCTTGTGCCACGGGATGAGGATGGAGTCGATTGGTGGCGTTCCTCGCCCCTGCGAAGCGGGGGAGAGGTGTCCGCGAAGCGGACGGAGAGGGGTGTTAGCGCCTTCATGTCCCGGTCGTGGCTCAAACGGCGACCGTCGCTCCCCCTCACCGTCTCGGTCCTACGGACCGATCCACCTCTCCCCCGCTTCGCAGGGGCGAGGAACCGCCAATCGCAAAAGTCGGCGCACACTTTCCCGTTGCCACGCCTGCCGAAGCATCTGGCCATTCAAAGAGCGCTCCCGTCGGGGGAGTGGGAAGACGGGCGGCCGTTCGATCGCTCATCTTTTGTAGTTGTATGCGACCTTGCGGCCGCCCGTCCGGCGTTCTTGCCCCGGCGAAGGACACGGCCGTTGCCGCTGGTCTCCGCAAGGGCCCGGACCTGGGGGCTCGTCACCCAGCCGCGCTACCGTTGGAGCATGGTTCCGACAGCGGTTGCCCGCTGCCCGATACCAGCTCCGGCGCGACCGATCCGGCGCCGCCGCCCTCCCTGATCCCCGGTCCGGACCCGGTTCCCGTGAGGACGATGCGCGGGATTATGAGGGGAGTGGCAAGGGCGTGGATAAATCGGGGTGGGATTTTGGTGAGATTGAAGGAAATCAGCCGGTTGGAGCGAGGTGCTATTCACTCCCCAAGTTTCATCGCCCTCGGTCGTTAATGGTCTCGCAAAATGACGTACACACATTTCGTTTGCTTTGCTCGTCTACGTGTCACGAAGGGTGGAACCGATCGTGAGCATAAAAGTTGATGCGCAGCCTTTTAGTTACGCCAAAGGCAACAAATCGATCAAATCCAAAAGTCGCCGGATAATTTGCGACATTATCTCGTTTTCGGAGAAAAAATTGAGGAGCCATTCTCTGTTTGCGTCAACCCACTTAGAGGCAGCAAAGGTCCCTGACGCTCCGACGATAACTTTGCCTTTGTGCGTCCAAGCGGTCTGAGCGTACTCGGACGCCCGCTCAACCGCGATACGAGAAAAATTCTTCACGCCCTCCGAATATCGCCGTGATTGGCGGCTCTCCGGATCAGGAGACGCGGGAGCTACCCGCGCTTCTTCCTCTAAAGTATCAAAAACATTCTGAACCGCCGCCTTCAAGGCTACTGCTTGTCGAATCACGTCCTGACCATCTGTCGGCGGGACAAGTTTCTTCCTCGCGTCGGGTCCTAAGAGCGCCTCGTCACGCCGAGCCAATTCGGGGTCGAAAGCAACTAGATTATTATAAGAGGAAATCAGTTTGGAAAGATCATTTAGTAGCTTGTCTGAAATAGGAGCGAGGTCAGAAAGGTCGTCTCGATCCGTATACGAAGTCAAATGACGCTGCCACGGCTGAAGCGTCTATAGCTCGCAGTGCGAGCGTATGATCGCCTAGCGCTATAGCCCGCGCCGCATCGATTGCGGCATATCCAACGCTGGAAATTCCGGTGGCTCCAGTTTGTGAGGCCGCTTGTCCGATGGCACGAGTTCCGGGACGCAGACTTTTTTCAAAGTCACTAGGAACGGCCTCAGAATAGCGCATTGCAGTCCAACTAATTTGCGCTACGCGAAATCCAGTTAGAAAGATGTCCGTTCGCAACTTTTGAGAAATATTTGGGAATCTGGCTAGCGATGAATTGAGAGGCAGGACCCTGAGGGATGCCCTCATTGCGAGCAGAAGAGCCCACTCCAAAGGTTCGTCCTGAAGCTTAGATCGAATTTCATCGATGTCTACGTTGTGCTCGGAAAGCCGTGCCAATCATTATCCCCCATCCGGTAAGAAAGACTTGAGACCACTAGCAGATTTTGTCGCTGAGGTAGTAACGAGCTGTCATCTTGTCCCATCAAAAATCACATTCAATGTTTTTGTTAGGCGAGTTGATGGTTGAAACCTTTAACTATGGTTCTCACTCCGAAGCGAGTCCCGGGCTGGTCACGCTGCCACAGTCATACTTGGCAGCCACTAGATCGGCGGGCTGATTGTTCGGGCGGTCTTCGTATAGCCGCTCGGTCACGGCATGGATCCTAGGGTCGCGCTTCGCTTGCCCTAGGATGACGAAGAGGGGACATAGGGCGTGTCCCGTACATTGCCGGATCGTTCTCCGAACCACACCTTGCCATCGACCGCGTGTTTTGCCATCGGTCGGTTCCTGTCTTGCGCGAAGCAGCATGCTGCGTGAAGGGGAGGGCGGATCGGAGGAAGAAGCATGTCCTGGACAGTCGATTGGGAATACGGCCTGCCGCTTGCGGTGGCGATCATGGTGTTCCACGTGGCCGCCTTCATGCTGATCACGCGTGCGCTGGTGCCCGAAGTAGCGTCGATGCGGAACACGCATTTCCGCTTCATCGCGGGGGTCGGCTTGCTTGCGATCGCCGCCGCCACGCTGCACGGGCTGGAGGGGCTTGCATGGGCGTGGCTCTATGTGTGGCTCGGCGCGCTGCCCGACTACAACACGGCCGTGCTCTATTCCTTCGGCGCGATGACAAGCTACGGCCATGCGGATGTCTATCTCGAACGGCAGTGGATGCTGCTCGGCACGATCGAGGCGGTCAACGGGCTGATCCTGTTCGGCCTGACGACCGCGTTCTTCTTCGCCGCCATCCAGAAGGCATGGCCGGGTCGGGTCGGGTAGGACGTTTCGCGCGAAAATCCAGGTGGGAGGGACGGTGGGGATATCGACCAGCCAGGGCTGGTCAGCGGCGAAACGCCCCCTCTCCGTCTCGGTCCTTCGAACCGAGCCACCTCTCCCCCAGCCCGGGGCGAGGATAGGCTAACCGTCGGCGCAGCGGCTGTGCAGAAACCGGGAAGGTCGCGCTCAGTCCGGCCCGAAGCCCGGCGAGGTGACGCCGCCATCGTCATATTTCGACAGCCACTCGACCAGCGTCGGGCGGTAGCGGGTGAGGCCCTTGTAGGTGGCGAGTTCCTCCGGCAGGTCGCGGATGACGCGGTGCAGGCGCTTGGCCCATTTCTCCGACGTGACCAGCTCGTCCATCTTGATGAGGTAGCAGCGGATCGGGAAGACCAGCGCGTTGGAGCGCGGCAGCCGCCAGAAGGTCTGCAACTCGACGCGCAGATGCACCTTCTGGCCGACATTCTCGGGCGTCACCGTGGTGCGATCCGGACCCCATTTGTGGTAGTTCTCCGGGCTGGTGTCGAGGCGCGGGTTGATCGTCATCGTCCAGTTGAGACGGCGCGCCGGCTGGCCCTGCTGCACGTTGAGCAGGAACTTCAGCGCGCGCTGGAAGATGCCCATCTCATGCGCCAGCGGAACGGGCGCGTGCCACTCGAAGAAGTTCATGCCGATGTCGAAGTCGAGCGACCAGTCGGCCTGCGTGGTGACGATGCCCGCATCCATCCAGAGATTGTTGTCGCGCTGGTCGAGGATGCAGTAGTCGCCCTGGGCCTGGCGCGTGATATATTCCATAGGGCCATAGGGCAGCGTGGTGGTGTCGCCGAAGACGAAGGTCTGGTCGATGTTGAGCGGACGGTTGATCCAGTGCCAGTTGTCGCCGTCGCGCGTCAGCGAGAAATGCTCGGGATAGCTCTCGGCCTTCGAGGTCATGATCAGCTCGAGCAGGTCCCAGCCGGCGAGCGTCATGTGCGGCAGCGACTGGCAGCGCAGCGGATCTTCCGCCAGCACCAGCGCGCGGTCCTCCATCTCCGAGACATAGTGCTCGTCGACGTCGAACGGATGCTCCAGCACGCTGCCCTTCGGCCCCGGCCGGTGCGGCTCGATGTTGACCGCATACATGTAGCTGTCTTCGTGGAACGGGAAGGGGAAGCGGCGGATATGCTCCGGCGAGTTGCGGAAGCTGAA
This sequence comes from Rhizobiaceae bacterium, assembly GCA_019635775.1. GTDB lineage: Bacteria > Pseudomonadota > Alphaproteobacteria > Rhizobiales > Rhizobiaceae > Mesorhizobium_K. Next base: position 125,497 of record JAHBYU010000003.1, read on the forward strand.
ATCGTCGCGGAAGGTTTCCTTCCTGAACTGTATGCCCATTGGTAAGTTACCTCTTATCTTTGAGCATGACCCTGTCCGAAAAGTCTGCAACTTTTCGGGATCATGCTCTCTTACCTTTCCAAGACGAGCGACTTGCCCTCGAAGCGCGACACGCAGGGCATGATCTTGCGGCCCGACGCGCGATCCTCGTCGGACAGCCAATGGTCGTTGTGCAGGAATGTTCCGTCATGCGAGACGACGTTGGTCTCGCACTGGCCGCAGACGCCGCCGCGGCATAGATAGGGCGGGTCGACGCCGGCCGCCTCGATAGCCTCCAGCAGGCTCTGCTGCTCGCCGACGCGGATGGTCTTGCCGGACAAGGCGAGCGTCACGTCGAACGGCTTGCCGGGCTGCGGCGCGGAGAAGTGCTCGAAATGCACGTTTTCCGTCGGCCAGCCGAGCGCGGCTGCGCGCCCGCGCACCCAGTCGATCATCGGCGCGGGGCCGCACACATAAAGATGCGTGCCGAGCGGCTGGGAGGTGAGCAGGCGGTCGAGCGCGATCTTCTCGCCACGGTCGTCGTGATAGAGATGCACGCGCTTGCCGTAGCGTTCCCGCAGGAGATCGCCATAGGTGAACAGCGCGGCGGTGCGACAGGCATAGTGCAACTCGAAATTGCCGCCCTCGGCGGCAAGCTGCGCCGTCTGCGCCACGAAGGGCGTGATGCCGATGCCGCCGGCGATCATCAGGTGCTTCTTCGCGCGCAGGTCGAGCGAGAACAGGTTGACCGGATAGGATACGACCATGCGGTCGCCCGGCTTGACGCGGTTGTGCATGAAGAGCGAACCGCCACGGCCTGCATCGTCGCGGCGCACCGAGATGGTGTATTCGGTCGTGTCGAGCGGCGAGGACATCAGCGAATAGGGGTTGAGGCGCGGCGCCTTGCCCTCCTCGCGCATCTCCACCACGACATGCGCGCCGCCCGAGAAGGTGGGCAGCAGGCCGCCTGATGTCGGGCGGAAATGGAAGCGCGTGACCAGCTCGTTGACGGGAACGACGTCGGCGACGGTGACGTCGAGCTTGGTGGTTCCGGAACTCATGGGAACGCCTCCTCGACGGGCACCTGCTCGCTGCGGTCCTCCGCGTTGATGCACACGCCCTGGAAGGCGGCGAGCCGGCGCGAGTAATGGTCGCGCACGAAAAGCGTCAGACCGCAATGGGCGCAGGTCACGGGCTGCGTGGTGACGTCCTCGGTGATGCCCTTGCAATGCACGCACTGGACGCGCCGCGCCAGCGAGCCGCGATGCTCGGTCTGGATCGAGGAATGGTCGATGCCGGCCTCGAGAGCGACCTGCATCGCCTGGCCCATGAGACCCTCGGTTCCCGCGAGGTAGACGCGCAGCCCCACATGGGCGGTCGCCAGGGTCTGGCGCAGGCGCGGCAGCGCGGCGGCGATGGAGGGACCCTCGTAGAAACGGGCCGGCGTGAGCCCCTTCAGCGCGGCGACGTAGCGATCGCCCGTGGCGCGCGGGATGAAGACGATCTCGGCGGCGGAGAAGAACCCCTCCGGCGCGGCCTTGGCGAGGTCGAGGATCGCCTGCGCGCCTTCGGCGTCGGCGATCAACAGATGTTCGGTGCCCTTCTGGGGCGAGAGCGTGCCGTAGACGGGCCTGCTCTTGATCGTCGGTTCAATCGGCAATTCCGGCCTTTCCCTATTATCCTGAAGCCTGTCCCTCCCGATTTTCGCGTCAGCCTTTCGCCGTGCGCTTGGTCTTCTTCGGATCGTCGAAGGGCAGAGGCTGCGCCGTCGCCTTGATGATGCCACTGCGGTTGTGGATTTCAAGCGGCGTGCCCTGCACCGCCGTGTCGACCGACAGGCGCGCGATGCCCATCGATTTCTTGACCAGCGGCGAATACATGGCGCAGGTGACGACGCCGACCTGAGTGCCGCCAGCATGCACCGGCGCCCCCTCGTCGGCCGGCTCGGTGCCTTCCAACAGCACGCCGTAGATCTTGAAGCGCTCCTTGCCCTTCAGGCGGTAGTGCTCCTCGGCGCCGCGGAAGCCGGTCTTGCCGGGGCTGACGGTGAAGTCGAGGCCCAGTTCCCAAAGCGTGTCGCCGGGGCCTTCGTCGTCGAACGGGTATTTCTGGCTGTTGTCGTACGGATAGAAGAGCAGGTAGCTCTCGACGCGCAGCATGTCGAGCGTCGTGAACCGGCAGGGGATGATGCCCATCGGCTTGCCTTCCTCCAGGATGCGATCCCAGATGGCGACGGCGTCCTGCCCGCGGCAGAAGATCTCGTAGCCGCGCTCGCCGGTGTAGCCGGTGCGCGAGATCATGACCGGGAAACCGAAGAGCTGCGTCTGCATGTGATGGAAGTAGGGCAGGTCGCGGATGCCCGGCACGTGCTTGGCGAGGTAGTCGACCGCGAGCGGACCCTGCAGCGAGAGGTCGTGCAGATTGTCGTCGAACCGGATGGAGACATCCTTGCCCTGCGCGGCGCGCGTCAGTTCCTCGTGGCCGGTGCCCGAGCCGTGCACGACCATCCAGGAGTTGGGGCTGAGGCGGTAGATGATGCAGTCATCGGTGAACTTGCCGGCTTCGTTGAGCATGCAGGCATAGGCCGACTTGCCGGGATAGATCTTCTCCGGGTCGCGCGTGGTGGTGATGTCGATCAGGTGCTGCGCGTGCGCGCCGGTGATGTGGACCTTCTTGAGGCCCGACACGTCCATCAGGCCAGCCTTGGTGCGGATGGCAATGTATTCCTCGTTCGGGTCGCCGGAATAGCTCCATGCGGTCCCCATGCCGCTCCAGTCCTCGAGGTTTGAACCGAGCGCCTTGTGGCGGTCGATCAGCGTCGAAAATCTCCACGAACGGGTCATCCGGATTCTCCCTGGCATTCAGTCGCTTTTGTGTGCGGTGGAGCCGTTCCCCCAGCTCCTTCCGCCTGCCAAATACTGCCCCCATTTCGTCGCCCAGCGCAATACTGGGGTGCAAAATGTTTTCCTGACAGGCAAATGATCCGCGTGGCGGCAACGGACGAATGACTGTTACATGTGCAAATGCATCGAATTGATGCAGCGCAGCATATGCGACAGCTTGACGCATAAGCCGAACGGGATGACATTCCTGCAAGGCAAGATGTTTTCATGACAATCAAATGCCTTGGGGAGGGACTAATGGAAGCGAGACTCGCCGAGAGAACGGATGCGCGCACGCTGGAAGCGCGCATTCACCAGATGCACCAGCGTGACCGATGGGGAGCGATCGCCTTTGTCGTGGCGCTCTGGGTCGTGGTGCTTTTCGCGTTGGTCACCATGTGGCCGCTTATCGAAAACGGGACGATTAAGACGGTCCTGACGATCGCCGCGGCGCTTGTCCTGTCGTTCAACACCGCCGCCATCGCGGCGATGCTCAGGCACTACCACGACGACAAGTCGTTCATCTATGGCCTCGACATCATGCATCTCGACGAGATGCGCCGACGCAAGCGGCGCTAGGAGGATAAGGAAAATGGCATATCAACCTCCGAAACAGGGCCTTGTGGGACAGATCGTCGACGTCTTCGTTCTCCTGGTCCTCACCGTGGGCGCGCTTTACCTCCCGCTCTACCTGGGCCTCGCGGGCGCCGCCAAGACACCCCAGCCGCTGGAGAACCCCACATGGGAGGCTCTCGGCCAGAACGCCGCCGAGCAGCAGCAATGGGCGGCGCTTGGCTACCCCGACGCCGCTTCGGCCAACGAGATGATCACGGCCCGCTTCGACTACACCTTCAGCTGGACCGCGCTCATCGTCATGGCAGTCGTCGTGATCGGCTATTTCGTTCTCGTCGTGCGCCTCTCCGAGAAGGAGTACCGCGAGGTAATCGCCGAACGCTTCGGCGACCGTAAGAACTAGGAGGCGGCGATGGATATCTGGAACTATCTCGAATATGCGGCCTGGGCGCTTTCGGCACTCGTCGCCGCCATCATGCTCCTCGACATGTTCAGGATCGATACGACCTACGACAACGAACTTCTGACGTCATCGCGCGAGGGGGAACTCGAGCTGACGCAAGAACGTCACGAGCTCTGAGGACAAATCAATGAGCAATACAACTGCAGCAGCGGCGCAGGAGCGCCTTGGTCTCCTGCGCGTTCTCGGCCCCGGCCACGTCTGGGCGCTGGGCGTCGGCATCGTGCTTGTCGGCGAGTACATGGGATGGAACTTTTCCGTGGGCAAAGGCGGGATGATCGCCGGGCTCGTCGCCTGCTGGGTGGCGGGACTTCTCTACACCTGCGTGGCGATGATCGATTCGGAGGTGACGTCGACGGTCGCCGCGGCTGGCGGCCAGTACGCGCAGGCCAAGCACATCGTCGGGCCGCTCATGGCCTTTAATGTCGGCCTCTTCCTTGTTATGGCCTACACCATGCTGGAGGCGGCCAACGCCATCACGATCGGATTCCTGCTCGACACGGTCGCCGGGATGCTCGGACATAGCGGACTGAACCAGAAGCCGTTCATCATCCTGACGATCCTTGCGCTCGCCTGGCTGAACTATCGTGGCGTGCTGGCTTCGCTCAGCTTCAACTTCATCATCACGGCGTTCGCCTTCGTGGCGATCATCGTGCTGTTCCTGTCTGTACAGTTCGGTGCCTCCGCGGTGCCGCTCGACTTCTCGGCCGTGAGCAACGAACCGCTGCCCTATGGCTGGCTCGGCATCGTTGCGGCGCTGCATTTCGGGCTGTGGTACTATCTTGGCATCGAGGGGACGTGCCAGGCCGCCGAAGAGGTAAGGTCGCCCGCCCGGTCACTGCCTTTCGGCACGATGGCCGGCATCATGACGCTGCTGATCGCAGCCACCCTGACCTGGTATGTCTGCTCGGGCCTCATTCCGTGGGAATATCTCGGCAATGCCGGGACGCCGCTCTTCGACGCGGCCCGTGTCACCGGCAATAGCGGCCTCATGGTGCTCCTCTTCATAGGAACGGCCTTCGCGACAACCGCCTCGGCCAACGGCTGCATCAACGACGCGTCGCGCGCCTGGTTCTCCATGGGCCGCGACCGCTATCTGCCGAGCTGGTTCGGTGCCGTGCACCCGCACTACCGGACGCCCTACAGATCGATCGTCTTCCTCGTTCCGATCGCGCTCATCTTCGCGCTCGGCGCGCCGCTGGACCAGGTCATCACCTTCTCGATCCTGTCGGGACTGCTCGGCTACACGTTCATGACCTTCAACATGGTGATGTTCCGCCGCAAATGGCCGCTTGGCACGATCAAGCGCGGTTATGTGCATCCTTGGCATCCGCTGCCTGCACTGCTGCTCCTGCTCATCTGCGGGGCGACCTACTTCGCGGTGTTCCTCGGCTATGGCACGCAGCTGATAGCGATGCTGAGTTTCTACATCATCGCATCGCTGTGGTTCCATTTCTGGCGCTACAGGTTCGTTCGGCGCGGAGACCAGTTCACCATGCCTTGGCCCCGGCCGATCGGGTACTGACGACAGATCAACGGAAAGAGAGGCAAAGCATCCCATGCCATCGGCGTTCGAGCAGATCGTCCTTTCAGTCTCGCCCGGTGGCATGGGGCTTATCCTCTTCTCCATTGCAGGCATCGCCCTGCTGGTGGTCTTCGCGCGCAAGGAACTGCGCGCGGAACTGGGACAGCGCAGGGGACTGCTCGACATGGCCGCCGGCCTTGTCGAGAACCCGCAGCTGACGGTCGGGCGCGACGGTTATCCGCAGCTCGACGGAACATGGGGAGAAGACAGGATAAGGCTGGAGGTCGTGTCCGACAGCCTTGTGCCACGTCGCCTGCCCCAGCTCTGGCTGAAATCGACGCTGCTGACGCGCGAGGAAACTCCGCGCCCGTCGATCGGCGTCCTTGCACGGCCGATCGGAACAGAATTCTATTCGCGTGCGCTGGGCCTGCCCGACACGCTTGCGCCACCCTTCAATACCGACACGCCGATGCTGATCCGCGGACGCGGCTTGAGCGAAGGGGACCTGCAGGGTGCCGGCGGGATGCTGCGCGGCCTCTTCGCCGACCCTACGCTGAAAGAGATCGTCATCACGCCGCGCGGCGCGGGGCTTGTGCGCCAGATCGCGCAGGGTGATCGCGGGGCGCACGTTCTCTACAGGCAGATACGCTTTCCAGTTACCCACGTGCCGCCGGACCTGGTGCGCAACGCGCTTGCCGAACTGCGTCTGCTCAACGAGGCTCTCAAGCCGGCAGCTTCAGCCTGAAGGAACGGTCATGACACAGCCTCTCAGTCCGCGTCTTGTCCTCTTGCTGGCGATTTTGCTGCCCGGTGCGGGTCATGTCGCGATCGGGCAGGTCCAGCGCGGCCTCTGTTTCCTGCTCTTCGCCATCCTGCTGATGATTGTCACCTATGCGACGACAACGCCCGACATTTCCTTCATAGGGCGTCATGCCGGCGGACTGTTTGTCTGGGCGCTTTCCATCACCGACGCCTATCGCCTGGCACGGATCAGGCAGGAGGCTTTCCGCCGGCTTGCGGTCGGGCCGGAGGCCTAGAGACCGGTCGCGTCAGTATTGCGAGATTAATTTTCAGGAATATTTTTTTCATGACAGTTGAAACTTTTCAGACCATTCGCTAGAAGACCTGAAAGAACGCTCTCCTGCCAGGAAAGGGGAATGCCATGTGCGGAATTGTTGGCCTGTTTCTGAAGGACAAGTCGCTTGAGCCCAAGCTCGGCGAGATGTTGTCCGAGATGCTCATAACCATGACTGATCGGGGGCCGGACAGCGCCGGTATCGCCATCTACGGCTCGGGCGAAACGAAGAAGAGCAAGATCACCATACAATCGGCCGATCCGGAGCAGGATTTCGCCGGTCTGACGAAGGATCTGGCCGGCAAGATCGGCGGCGCTCCGGAGGTTGTCGTCAAGTCGACGCATGCCGTGATCGAAGTGCCGACCGACAAGGTGGCCGAGGCACGCGAGGCAATCCTCGAATTGCGCCCGTCCGTGCGCATCATGGGCGTCGGCGAGGTCATCGAGATATTCAAGGAGGTGGGCCTTCCGGCGGAAGTCGTCAAGCGCTTCGACCTGACGAAGATGTCCGGCACGCATGGCATCGGCCACACCCGCATGGCGACCGAAAGCGCCGTGACGACGATGGGCGCGCATCCCTTCTCGACCGGCCCGGACGAGTGCCTCGTGCACAATGGTTCGTTGTCCAACCACAACAATGTGCGCCGCGAGCTGAAGCATGACGGCATGACTTTCGAGACGGAGAACGACACCGAGGTCGCTGCCGCCTACATCTCCAACAAGATGGCTCATGGCGACAATCTCGGGCAGGCGCTGGAGAAGACCCTGACCGACCTCGACGGCTTCTTCACCTTCGTGGTTGGCACAAAGAACGGCTTCGGCGTCGTGCGCGACCCGATCGCCTGCAAGCCCGCCGTCATGGCCGAGACCGACCAGTATGTCGCCTTCGGTTCCGAGTATCGCGCCCTCGCCAACCTGCCCGGCATCGAGAATGCCAGGGTCTGGGAACCCGAGCCGGCAAAGGTCTATTTCTGGGAGCATTGATGCCTACGGTCGATCTATCCAAATCATCCCTGCGTGAACTCAACCAGGCACTCCATGACATCAAGCCGGGGTCGAACGAGACCTCGTGGGAAGTGGTCAATCCGAAAGGAAGCCATTCGGTCGCCGTTGGGGTCGACCAGCCCGTTTCCGTCGATGTGCGCGGCTCGGTCGGCTATTATTGCGCCGGCATGAACAATGGCGGGACAATCACCGTGCACGGCTCCGCCGGGCCCGGCGTTGCCGAAAACATGATGTCGGGCACCGTTGTCGTGAAGGGGGACGCCAGCCAGTACGCCGGCGCGACCGGACGCGGCGGCCTGCTTGTCATCGAGGGCAACGCGTCTTCGCGTTGCGGCATCTCGATGAAAGGCATCAATATCGTCGTGCATGGCAATATCGGCCACATGTCTGCCTTCATGGCGCAGTCCGGCAGTCTCGTCGTGCTCGGCGACGCAGGCGACGCGTTGGGAGATTCGATCTACGAGGCGAAGCTTTTCGTGCGCGGCAAGGTGAAGAGCCTTGGCGCGGACTGCGTGAAGAAGAAGATGCATCCCAAGCATATCGAGCGGTTGCAGAAGCTGCTCGACGCGGCCGGCGTGAAGGATGTGAAGCCGGAGGAGTTCACGCGCTACGGATCGGCCCGCACGCTTTACAATTTCAACATCGACAACGCTGACGCATACTAGGAAGCGGACGAGGGGCACCATGACATACAAGAACCCGCCGACCACCCCGCGCAAGTCCGCGACCTTCGACGATTACACGCTGTCCGAAATTCGCCGCGCCGCGGCGACCGGCATCTATGACATCCGCGGCTCCGGCGCGAAGCGCAAGCTGCCGCATTTCGATGACCTGCTGTTCCTTGGCGCGTCGATCTCGCGCTATCCCCTGGAAGGATATCGTGAGCGGTGCGACACCTCCGTCGTGCTGGGCACGCGCTTTGCCAAGAAGCCGCTCGAACTGAAGATACCGATCACCATCGCCGGCATGAGCTTCGGCTCGCTGTCGGGCCCGGCCAAGGAAGCGCTTGGACGCGGCGCCAATGCCGCCGGCACCTCCACGACCACCGGCGACGGCGGCATGACCGAGGAGGAGCGCGGTCATTCGAAGACGCTTGTCTACCAGTACCTGCCCTCGCGTTATGGCATGAACCCGCGCGACCTGCGCCGCGCCGACGCGATCGAGGTCGTTGTCGGACAGGGCGCCAAGCCCGGCGGCGGAGGGATGCTGCTCGGCCAGAAGATTTCCGACCGCGTGGCCAACATGCGCAACCTGCCCAAGGGGATCGACCAGCGCTCGGCCTGCCGTCACCCCGACTGGACCGGTCCCGACGATCTCGAGATCAAGATCCTCGAAATCCGCGAGATCACCGACTGGGAAAAGCCCATCTTCATCAAGGTGGGCGGCGCCCGTCCCTATTACGACACCGCGCTTGCGGTGAAGGCCGGCGCGGACGTGGTGGTGCTCGACGGCATGCAGGGCGGCACGGCCGCGACGCAGGAAGTGTTCATCGAGCATGTCGGCCAGCCAACGCTTGCCTGTATTCGTCCCGCCGTCCAGGCGCTGCAGGACCTCGGCATGCACCGCAAGGTGCAACTGATCGTCTCGGGCGGCATTCGCAACGGCGCGGACGTGGCCAAGGCGCTTGCGCTTGGCGCGGACGCCGTTTCGATCGGCACGGCCGCGCTCGTAGCGCTTGGCGACAACGATCCGCGCTGGGAAGCGGAATACAATGAACTCGGCACCACCGCCGGCGCCTATGACGACTGGCACGAGGGCAGGGACCCGGCGGGCATCACGACGCAGGATCCGGAGCTGATGAAGCGTCTCGATCCGGTCGCGGCGGGACGCAGGCTGGCGAATTATCTCAAGGTTATGACGCTTGAGACACAGACGATCGCGCGTGCATGCGGCAAGAACGATGTCCACAACCTCGAGCCGGAGGACCTCTGCGCCCTTACGGTCGAGGCTGCAGCGATGGCTCAGGTTCCGCTGGCCGGCACGAGCTGGATACCGGGCAAGGGCGGCTTCTGACGAAGCCGCCTTTTCCATGATAGAGAGCCACGGGAACGGCATTTAAAAACACGTGATGGGGAACTCCATTGGCAACTGATCTCGCGCAATTCGCCAAGAAGAACGGCGTCAAATATTTCCTGATCTCCTACACGGACCTGTTCGGCGGCCAGCGCGCCAAGCTGGTGCCGGCGCAGGCGATCAGCGACATGCAGAAGGACGGCGCTGGCTTCGCCGGTTTTGCCACCTGGCTGGACCTCACGCCGGCTCACCCGGACATGCTTGCGGTTCCGGATCCGGAGTCGGTTATCCAGCTTCCGTGGAAACCGGAAGTCGCCTGGGTGGCCGCCAATTGCGTGATGGAAGACAAGCCTGTCAGCCAGGCGCCGCGCGACACGCTGCGCCGCCTTGTCGCGGAAGCGGCCGATGAGGGCATGCGCGTCAAGACCGGCGTAGAGGCAGAGTTCTTCCTCATAACGCCCGACGGCACCGCGATCTCCGATCCGGCGGACACGGCGTCGAAGTCCTGCTACGACCAGCAGGCGGTGATGCGGCGTTACGACGTGATCGCGGAAATCTGCGACCACATGCTGGCGCTGGGCTGGGGCCCGTACCAGAACGACCATGAGGACGCCAACGGCCAGTTCGAGATGAACTGGGCCTTCGACGACGTCATCCCCACCGCCGACAAGCATTCCTTCTTCAAGTTCATGGTCAAGTCGATCGCCGAAAAGCACGGCCTGCGCGCGACCTTCATGCCCAAGCCCTTCCCGGGCCTGACGGGCAATGGCTGCCACGCGCACATCTCCGTCTGGGACAAGACGGGCAAGACCAACGTCTTCGCCGACCCGAAGATGGAACTTGGACTCTCCGCCAAGGGCAGGAACTTCCTCGGCGGCATCATGAAACATGCGTCCGCTCTCGCCGCGATCACCAACCCGACGGTCAATTCCTACAAGCGCATCAACGCGCCGCGCACGATTTCGGGCGCGACCTGGGCGCCGAACTCGGTGACGTGGACCGGCAACAACCGCACGCACATGGTTCGCGTTCCGGGCCCGGGCCGGTTCGAGCTGCGCCTGCCCGACGGCGCTGCGAACCCATACCTGATGCAGGCGGTGATCATCGCCGCCGGCCTCGACGGCATCCGCTCCAAGGCCGATCCGGGCAAGCGCTACGACATCGACATGTACAAGGACGGCCACACGGTGAAGGGCGCGCCCAAGCTGCCGCTCAACCTGCTCGACGCCTTGCGTGAGTTCGACAAGGACAAGTCGCTGAAGGCTGCCCTTGGAGACGAGTTCTCGGCCGCCTATCTGAAGCTGAAGCAGCAGGAATGGAATTCCTATGCCTCGCACTTCACCCAGTGGGAGCGGGACCACACGCTCGACATCTGACGGGCGGCACACGCAGGGACGAGTTCGAAGCAAGACCATGAAATACTCCATCTTCTCGCTCGCCCGCGCGGCCCTCTCGGGCCACAAGAACTGGCCGCGCACATGGCGCGACCCCCAGCCGCAGAAGCATTATGACGTCGTGATCGTCGGCGGCGGCGGGCATGGGCTGGCAACGGCCTACTTCCTCGCCGCCGAACACGGCATCCGCAATGTAGCGGTCCTCGAGAAGGGGTGGATCGGCTCCGGCAATGCGGGTCGCAACACCACCATCATTCGCTCCAACTACATGCTGCCGGGCAATATCGGTTTCTACGAACTCTCGATGAAGCTCTGGGAGACGATGGAGCGCGACCTCAACTACAACACCATGGTCAGCCAGCGAGGCGTCCTGAACCTCTATCATTCGGACGCGCAGCGCGACGCCTATGCGCGGCGCGGCAACGCCATGCGGATCAATGGCATCGACTCCGAGCTGCTCGACCGCGAGGGCGTGCGCAAGTTGCTGCCCTTCCTGAATTTCGACAATGCGCGCTTCCCGATCCAGGGGGGACTGCTGCAGCCGCGCGGCGGCACGGCGCGCCATGACGCGGTCGTCTGGGGCTATGCCCATGCAGCCGACAGGCTTGGCGTAGACATCATCCAGAACTGCGAGGTCACGGGCTTTACCCGCGACGCCGGCGGCAAGGTGACGGGCGTCGAGACGACGCGCGGCACGATCGGCGCGGGCAAGGTCGGCGTTGCGGTCGCCGGCAGTTCCTCGCGTGTCGCCGCGATGGCGGGACTGCGCCTGCCCATCGAAAGCCATGTCCTGCAGGCCTTTGTTTCCGAGGGCATAAAGCCGCTGATCCCCAATGTCGTCACCTTCGGCGCGGGGCACTTCTATGTCAGCCAGTCCGACAAGGGCGGGCTGGTCTTCGGCGGCGACCTTGACGGCTACAATTCCTACGCCCAGCGCGGCAACCTTCCGGTCGTGGAGGATGTTTGCGAGGGCGGCATGGCGCTGATGCCGGTGATCGGCCGCGTACGCCTGCTGCGCCAGTGGGGCGGCATCATGGACATGTCGATGGATGGCTCGCCCATCATCGACAAGACACCCGTGGACGGTCTCTATCTGAACGCAGGCTGGTGCTATGGCGGCTTCAAGGCGACGCCTGGTTCCGGTTTCGTCTTCGCGCATCTGATCGCGCGCGACGAACTGCACAGGGAAGGCGCGCGCTTCCGGCTCGACCGGTTCCGGCGCGGCGCGATGATCGACGAGAAGGGCCAGGGCGCCCAACCGAACCTGCATTGAGGACGGCGTAGGAAATGCGTATTGCATGTCCCTTCTGTGGCCCGCGCGAGAACGGCGAATTCACCTATCTGGGTGACGCCAAGCCGAAGCGCCCCGCGCTCGAGGCGGGCGAGGAAGCCTATTACGAGTATGTCTATCTGCGCGACAATGTCGCCGGCGAGATGGATGAATTCTGGTATCACGGTGCCGGATGCCGGTCCTGGATCAAGGTTCGGCGCAACACCGTGACCCATGAGATATCGTCGGTGGAACCCGCCGCCGGTGCAGGCGCGGCAAAGGTGGCGTCATGAGCGCCGCCGGCCAGAAGAACCGTCTCGCCTCGGGCGGGCTGATCGACAGGAACAAGCCGCTTTCCTTCAGCTTTGACGGAAAGGCGATGTCGGGCTTTGCCGGCGATACGCTTGCCTCGGCGCTGATCGCCAACGGGGTGCAGCTGGTCGGGCGTTCCTTCAAATATCATCGGCCGCGCGGCATCCTGACGGCGGGATCGGAAGAACCGAATGCGCTGGTCGAACTGCGCGACGGCGCGCGCCGCGAGCCGAACACGCGCGCCACGACGATCGAGCTTTATGACGGCCTGACGGCAACGAGCCAGAACCGCTGGCCCTCGCTCGATTTCGACATCCTGTCGATAAACCAGCTTGCTTCGCCGATCTTCGTGGCGGGCTTCTACTACAAGACCTTCATGTGGCCCTCGGCGCTATGGGAAAAGCTTTACGAGCCGCTGATCCGCCGTGCGGCGGGCCTTGGCCGCGCGGCTGAAAAGAGCGACCCGGATCACTATGAAAAGGCATGGGCCCATTGCGACGTGCTGATCGCGGGAGGCGGCCCGACCGGCCTTGCAGCCGCGCTTGCGGCAGGTCGGGCAGGCGCACGGGTGATCCTGTGTGAGGAAGATGCGGTCCTCGGCGGACGGCTGCTTTCCGATGGCGGAACAATCGACGGTTTGCCGGCTATCGAATGGGTCGCCAAGGCCGTCGCCGAACTCGAGGCCATGCCCGACGTGCGCGTCATGACGCGCACGACCGTGACCGGCGTATTCGATCATGGCACCCATGCAGCGCTGGAACGCGTGAACGACCATCTGCCGGTTCCGCCGGAGCATCAGCCGCGCCAGCGCCTCTGGCGCATCGCCGCCAAGCGCTCGATCGTGGCCGCAGGTGCGCTGGAGCGTCCGATCGTGTTCGGGGGTAACGATACGCCGAACGTCATGCTGTCCTCTGCGGTGCGCACCTACATCAATCGGTATGCGGCGACACCGGCGAAGCGGCTGGCGCTGTTCACGAACAATGACGATGGCTGGAAGACGGTCGAGGCCGCGCTCGCGGCAGGCGTCCAGATCGCAGGCGTGGTGGATGCACGCGCGGAGGCTTCCGCCGAGCAACGCGCCCTTGCGGCGCAGCACGGCTTCGCGATCCTGAACGGCGTGGTCGATCACGTCGAGGGCGGCAAGGCAGGCGTCGGCAAGATCGTGGCGGCACTGGCCGGCGGCGCGAAAGCCACGCTGGAAGCAGACGGGCTTGCAGTGTCGGGTGGCTGGAACCCTGCCGTAGGGCTGACCTCGCAGCATCGCGGCCGCCCGAAATGGCGTGACGACATCGCTGCCTTCGTGCCTGACGGTGCGCCTGCGGGCATGGTCGCGGCCGGCTCCGCCAATGGCGAATTCTCCCTCGCGGCGTGTCTCATGGAGGGGCATTCATCCGGCGCGGCGGCGGCCGGCGATCTCGGCTTCGGCAAGAGCGCCGGAAGTGCGCCCGTGTCCGATGAGGACGCCGCGTATTCCGTCAGGCCTGTCTGGACCGTCAACAGCAAGAAGAAGGCGTTCGTCGACTTCCAGAACGACGTGACCGAGTCAGACATCGCGCTTGCCGCGCGCGAGGGCTTCCAGTCGGTGGAGCACCTGAAGCGCTACACCACGCTCGGCATGGCCACCGACCAGGGCAAGAACTCGAACGTGCAGGGCATCGCCGTCATGGCGGAACTGACGGGCCGTTCCATACCGGAAACCGGCACGACGATCTATCGCCCGCCCTATGTGCCGGTGGCGATGGGGGCCCTTGCCGGCCATCATCGCGACGAGAATTTCCACGCCACGCGCCTTACGCCGTCGCATCACTGGGCTGCAGAGCGCGGTGCGGTGTTTGTCGACACAGGGCTCTGGAAGCGCGCGCAGTGGTATCCGCTGAAAGGCGAGAAGGACTGGCTGGAATCGGTCACGCGCGAGGTGAAAGCGGTGCGGTCGGGCGTCGGTTTCTGCGATGTCTCGACGCTGGGGAAGACCGACGTGCACGGTCCCGATGCGGGAGCATTCCTCGACCGGGTCTACATCAACACCTTCTCCAGCCTCGCTGTCGGGAAGGCGCGCTACGGCATCATGCTGCGCGAGGACGGCATCGTCTATGACGACGGCACCACCTCGCGACTGGCCGAGGATCACTATTTCCTCACCACGACCACCGCCAAGGCAGGGCTTGTGATGCAGCACCTGGAGTTCTGCCGCCAGGTCCTGTTCCCTGAGCTCGACGTGCAACTGACATCGGTCTCCGACCAGTGGGCGCAGTTCTCCATCGCGGGGCCGAACACGCGCGCCCTGCTGACCGACATCGTCGATCCGTCGGAGGACCTCTCGAACGAGGGCTTCCCCTTCATGGGCGCGCGCGCCGTGAAGCTGCGCGGCGGCGTGGAGGCGAGGCTCTTCCGCATCTCCTTCTCCGGCGAGATGGCCTTCGAGATTTCGGTGCCGGCGCGCTTCGGCGATGCGCTGGTGCGCAACCTGATGGCGGCCGGCGAAAAGTACGGCGTGACACCTTACGGCACCGAGGCACTTGGCGTCATGCGCATCGAAAAGGGCCATGTCGCCGGGCCGGAGCTGAACGGAACGACGACGGCCGCGGATCTCGGGCTGGGCAAGATGATGTCCACCAAGAAGGACTTCATTGGCCGTGTGCTCGCCGGGCGCGAGGCGCTCGTGGCCGATGACAGGCAGGTGGTGGTTGGCGTCAAGCCGGTCTCTCCGTCGCAGCGCCTGCGTTCCGGCGCGCATGTCATTGCGAAGGGCAAGGTGCCGGCACCGGAGACGGACGACGGCTATGTTACCTCGGTCTGCTTCTCGCCGATGATGGATCGGTGGATCGGGCTCGCGCTCGTGTCGCGCGGTCGCGAGCGGCATGGCGAGATCGCGATGGCGCATGACCCGGTGCGCGGCGAGGATTACGAGGTCGAGATCTGCAACCCGGTCTTCTACGATCCCGAAGGAGGACGTCAGCGTGGTTGAACTGTCCTGGACGGAGACAACACCGCTGTCGCGCATATATCGCGCGGGCAGCCATGGCGCAAAGACGCAAGCGGCCGGTCTGTCGCTTGCCGAACTCAGCGGATTCGAACTGGTCCAGACCATGGCCCGGCGCGGTCAGTGGAGTGCAACAGACCAGGCCTGCAGGGAAGCCTATGGCAAGCCGGCTCCCGCGCGGCCGCAAGCCGTGAAGGCGGAAGGCGCGCTGCTGATCTGGTCGGGCCCTGACCAGTTTCTCGTCCTGTCCCCGCGCGCCGGCGGCAGCGCGGGAATGGACCGTGCAAGGCTTGCCTTTGCGGGTATGGCGTCTCTGTCGGAACAATCCGACGCGCGGTCGCTGATCCGGGTTTCCGGCAGCAGGGCGCGCGACATGCTGGCCAAGGTCTGCTCGCTCGACCTTCATTCGGCGGTCTTTCCAGAATGGTCTGCGGCTGCCACGTCCATCGACCACACGGCGGTCAATCTCTGGCGTGGCGAGGATGATGCGGGCGGGGCCGTGTTCCACCTGCTGATCTTCGCGACCTTCGCCGAGAGCCTGTGGCACACGCTGCTGGACTCTGGCGCGGAATACGGCATTGCGATCGATGCCCCGGCTGCATGGCAGCAATGACCGGCGGGCACTTCACGCGCCTGCCTTGACGACGTACTGTGGCTGAAGAGGACGACCTCGGGCATCCTGCCTTTCCAGGAACGAAGGGACGACCCTTCCCGGAGCGGAACCAAAGGAGTTCTCCCCATGAGCTGGGTCTATCTTTTCATCGCGGGCCTGTTCGAGATCGGCTGGGCGATCGGCCTCAAATATACCGAAGGCTTCACGCGTCTTGTGCCAACCATATGGACGGCAATCGCCTTCGTGGCGAGCATTGGCCTGCTGGGCCTTGCGCTCAAGACACTGCCGGTCGGCACGGCCTATGCCGTCTGGACGGGCATAGGCGCGGTTGGCACCGCCATACTCGGCATCTATCTGCTCGGCGAGCCGGCGACGGCCGCCCGGCTCGCATGCATAGGCCTCATCGTTTCGGGCATCGTCGGGCTGAAGCTTTTCGCCTAGAGCCGGTCAGCTGTAGGGCGACCAGCACTGCCGGCGCGGTCCTTCATAGGGCTGGTAGCTGTTGTCGTAGGCGCGATACGAGCGATAGGTCTCATAGCACCAAGCAACATGCGCGGCGGCCAGCCGGCGAGAGGGGGCGGGGGCTGTCGCTGCCGCCGCACCGGCCGCCGCTCCAGCCGCGAAAGCCGCCGCCGGAAACCAGTAGCCCCGGTAGTGGCGATAGCCCGGCCTGGCGACGACGATACCGCGATGGCCGTTGTAGTAATAGACGCCGTGATAGCGGTAGAAACCGTGGCGATGGCGATGCGCCACGGGCAGCGCAACCGTTGACGCTTCGACCGGGGCGACAGAAGGCAGTGGCATTGTGGACGCGGGAGCGACACCGGCGGCAATTGCAATCGCGGCTGCAGTGAGGGTGGAGACAAGTTTCATTTTCCTGATCCTTCAAATCTCTATCGGGTTTTCGCTTTTTCTCGCTCATGCCTCAGCGCACGTAGCTCCCTGATGGAGAGGGTTGCGTCACCGTTCCGGTCAGCGGCCTTTATGTGCGGCGGCACGAAGCCGGCGAATTCGGTGCGCGAGAGAACGCCGTCGCCGTTCGTGTCCATCAGTCGCATCCGTTCCATGACATCGACCTCGCCGAACATCGCGCGCTGCTGACTTGTCGTATGCGACTGGGCGACCTTGCGAACGTTGGCGATCTCGTCGTTGTCGAGAATGCCGTTGCGGTTGATGTCCATGCGGTCGAAGATTTCTACGCGCGTGGCAGCGATCTCGCTGAACTGGATCGCACGGTCGCCATTCCTGTCGATCTCGCGGAACTTCGCCCGCGCGCTCTCGACATCCGACGCGTATGCGCTGCCTGTGGTTGCGCAAAACACGGCGGCAAACAGCGCCAATAGGTTTCCAGGCTTCATCAGACCTTCCTTCGAATGTAATCCTCTGAATGCCTCTACGCGCCGGCCGTGATGGTCCTACGCGGCTGTTGAAAGAAAATCCCGGCCGCGCTGCGCGATAATTCCGGACTGGGCCGTAGGAGCTGGCGCGGCAGCCCGTATTGACCGGCATAAGGCCGCGTGAGGCCTGTGTCCGAGGAAAGGATACGATCATGAAGACCGCATCCGTGGTACTCGCCACGATGGTTCTGGTCGCGACAGGTGCTGTCGCCATTGCCCAGCAGGCTCCCGAGGCGTCGAAGCCGGGAATCAGTTTGATGGCCCGGCTCGATGCCGACAAGGACGGCAAGATCACCCGCGCGGAGAGCGAAGCGACGCGCAAGAGACTTTTTGTGCGGTTCGACCGGAATGGCGATGGCGCTGTCGACGAGGAAGAAGTTGACCGGGCGCGCCAGGCGATCATCGATCGCGCCACCATGATGGAAACATGGCTGTCCATGCAGTGGCGACGGATGGACCGAGACGGCGACGGCAAGGTTTCCGCGGACGAGTTCCAGTCTCGTTCGATGATCTTCCAGCTTGCCGATCGCGAGGGCGACGGCGCGGTGACGCAGGATGAGGTCGAGGTCTTGCGCACCATGTTCGGGCGAGCGGGGTTCGGCAAGGCCGGCTAGCGGCTGCCGTTGACCTGCGTCCCCACTTTGCATTTCTCTCTCAAACCATGGAGACTTCCGTGACCAGCATCCTTCGTTCATCGCTTGCCGGGCTGAACATGATCCTTCTTGCCGCCGCGCCTGCCGCCGCCGAACAATGGCACCGGCCGACCGCTCATGGCGGCGAACTGGCGCGCGAGGTTACGCGTGACGGCCGGGTCTATTCCGGCCAGACGACGCGAACAGGTCCGAATGGCGCGACCTACTCGTCCAGCTCGACCTGCTTCGACGGTGTGGTGAACCGGTGCAGGCGCAGCTTTTCCGCCACTGGACCAGAAGGGCAGGCGTGGTCGGGCGAGCGCTATTCGGCGCGCGGCCCCTACCGTGTACGGTCGGCCGGTAGCCTGACCGGGCCGAACGGCAACACCGTCGTCGGCGTACGCAGGCACTGGAGATAGGGAAGACGTGGGCGAGGCGGGGGCCTCTGACGCAGCAGGCGATCGTCATGAAGACGACCACCTGCTGCTGCGTATCGCTTCCGGCGAGCAGGCCGCGCTGGCGCGCGTCATAGAGCGTCACGGCAGAGGCCTCCGGCTGTTCGCTGCCCGACTTCTCGGCGGAATGAGCGATGCGGAGGATGTCGTGCAGGATGTGTTCGTCGCCGTCTGGAAAAACGCGGCGCGTTTCGATCCGGCAAAAGGCCGGGCGACGACCTGGCTTTACCGGATCGCCGCGAACCGCTGCATCGATATACGGCGCAGGCGAAGCTTTCGCGCATTCCTGGGCCTTGATGCAATGCCGGACGAAACGGCGGTCGAGGAGCCCGGAGCCGAAAGGCTGGTAGGGGCGAGGCAGGAACTCGCCTTGGTCCGCAGCGGGCTGATGGATTTGCCCGAGCGCCAGCGCATGGCGCTCCTTCTGCGTTCGATCGCGGACATGGACGTAGCCGAGATCGCCGCGGTGATGGGGACCAGCGTCGGCTCGGCCGAACAATTGCTGGTGCGTGGACGCCGCGCGCTGCGCGACCACATGGCGTCAGCGCAAAACGATCAGAAAAGACCTGGGAGTGTGTCATGACAGAACAGGAATTCGAGCAGTTGCGGCGGCGCTTCGGCGCGAACGTCTCGCTCTGGCCCGCGCCCTACCGGCAGGAGGCGCTGCATTTCCTCGCGCGAACCGAAGGGCTGGACGACGATGCGGCGCAGGACCGGCTAATCCTTCAGGCGACCAGAGCCGAAACAGACGAGGTTGCGCTGGCGCGCAAGGTGCTCGCGAGGATCAACGACAATGGCAGGCATGGCCTGCTGGCCGGCCTCTCGCAATCCTGGTCGATGCCAGTGGCCTCGTCTGCCTTTGCTGCCTTGCTGCTGCTCGCCGCTGTTGGAGGCTACATCGCGGCAAGCAACGCGACGGACGGGCTTGACGATGCGCTGCTCGCCTTCGCGCTGGGAGATGGCGGCGTGGGAGACGACGTATTCGATAGTTTGGCCGGGGAGGAACAGCTATGACCGGACGCTCATGGCTTCAGCTCGGCCTTGTCGCCGCGCTGGCGATTTCGGTGATCGCAAACGCCTTCCTCATAGGCTTCGTGGTGAAGCAGGCCCGCTCTGGCCTTGGCGGCGGCGGCGCCATCGCGCAGGCTCTGGTGAGCGCCTACCCAAAAGAGGTCAGGGAAGAGTTCCGCAGGCTGCTGCGCGAAAGCCGCCCGGACGCGGTGGCTGCCCTTAGGGAGCTGAGGCAGGCGCGCGGCGCGCTCGCCGATGCGGCATCGGCAACTCCCTACGTGGAGGCTGACGTCAAGAACGCCATGCAGCGGGTGCGCGCCGCAACCGACGTGCTGCAGGAGATGATGCAGGGCCTGTTGCTGGAAGCATTGCAGAATGCACGGCAAGCAGCCTGAGCGCCGCTCAGCGATAGCCCGCTGCCTGGAGCTCAAAGAGTTCTGCATAGACACCGCGCTGAGCGATAAGCTCGTCATGCGTTCCCGCTTCGATGATGCTGCCGCCCGAGAGCACGAGGATACGGTCGGCCATGCGCACGGTGGAGAAGCGGTGGGAGATCAGCACCGCGGTCTTGCCCGTGGCCAGCCGCTTGAAGCGCTCGAACACCTCGGCCTCGGCCTTGGCGTCTAGCGCGGCGGTCGGCTCGTCGAGAATGATCAGTTCGGCATCGCGCATGTAGGCGCGCGCGATCGCGACCTTCTGCCATTCACCGCCCGAAAGGTCGCGGCCATTGGCGAAGAGCTTGCCCAGCGGCTGGTCATATCCGAGCGGCAGCCTCTCGATGACCGGGGCCGCAAGGCTCTGCTCGGCCGCCGACCGGATTCGCTCGCGGTCGGGCACCGCTTCCATGCGGCCGACACCGACATTCTCCGCAGCCGTCAGGGAGTAGCGGATGAAGTCCTGAAAGATGACGCCGATATGCGTGCGCAGATCCTCCAGGTCGAAGTCACGCAGATCGACGCCGTCGATCAGAATGCGACCCTCGTCCGGGTCGTAGAGGCGCGTGAGCAGCTTGACGATCGTGGTCTTGCCCGCCCCGTTCTCCCCAACCAGCGCAACGGCTTCGCCGGCCTTCATCTCGAAGGTGAGGCCGCGCACCGCCCAGCGGTCCGTGTCAGGATAGCGGAAGCCGACATTTTCGAAGACGATGCCCTGCCGGATGGGCTGGGGAAACGGTTTTGGGTCCGGTGAAAGCGCGATGGTCGGCCTGATGTCGAAGAAGGAGAACAGGTCGTCCAGATAGAGCGACTGGCCGGCGATCTGCGTGACGCCGATGAGCATCTGGCCGAACAGGCCGTTGAGCTTGAGGAACGAGCCGGAAAGGAAGGCGAGGTCGCCAAGCGTGAACTGGCCGTCGATGGTGCGCCAGACGATGTAGGCATAGGCGCCATAGTAGGCGACCGTCGAGAGCGCCGCGAACAGCCCGCCCCAGATGGCGCGCTGGGTCGCGAGGCGACGGTTGTCGCGCATGATGGTGTCGGCCAGCCGCCTGAACCGCTCGACAAGGAAGCTGCCGAGTCCGAACAGCTTTATTTCCTTCGCGGTTTCTGCGCTCGCCCCGACATAACGGAGATATTCGAGTTCGCGCCGCTCGGGCGATCTCAGCCGATTGAGGAAATAGGATCGCGTGTTGAAGCGCGCCTCGCTGAGCACCGCTGGCATCAGGGAGACCAGAAGCAGAAGGATCAGCCAAGGCGCGTAGAAGAACAGGCCGGCCGCCAGCGAGACGATCGTGACGATAGACTGGGCCTGTCCGAAAATCTGCGCCAGAAGCGCGTTGCGGCCAGCTGCCTGCCGGCGCGCACGTTCGAGCCGGTCCTGGTATTCGCTGGATTCAAAATGCCTGAGATCGAGGTCGGCCGCATGGCGCATCAGCTCCATGCTGACTGTGTTGGAATGCAGTTCGGAAAGAATGCCGTCGACCAGCGAGATCGCACGCGACAGAAGGTCGCCGGCCACCACGATGGCGAACTCCAGAAGCAGCAGCATCGCGACATGGTTGAGACGGCCGCTGGCAAGCCAGTCCGCCACGCCCGACCCCGGCGCAGGCTGTCCTGTCTGACGCAAAACCTCATCGATGATGAGTTTGCCGACATAAAGCAGGAGCAGTGGCTGGAGAGCCGAAAGCAACCTTAGCCCGATGCTGGCAACAGTAAGATGCGGGCTGGTGCGCCAGACCTGCGCGAAGAAGCGCTTGAGGTGACGCAGCGTCGCGATCTGCTGTCCGAGGGGTGGCCGGTCGGCTGTCGAGCTGCGGAACGCGAGCCTGGCGGCGAAATTTTCACTGGAACTCATATCAGACGGAAAATGGTGTCTCGTTTGATCCCGCGCAATGGCTCATTCCGATGGGGATGGTATTGGCTGACGGAACCCTGTCATGCTTAATGTCGGGCGAGGGGGCCGGGTACAACGGCCATTGGAACGACCGGGACGGAAATGACAACTGCCGCAATTACGCTTTTCGCCTTGCTGCTCATCAAACATTTCGTATGCGATTTCGTGCTGCAGACGCCCTGGCAGATCGGCCAGAAGGGAATTTACGGCGCGCGCGGCGGGCTGGTCCACTCCGGGATCCACGTCGCGGGCACTTTCGTTGCGCTTCTGGCGGTGATGCCGCCGCTTTCCGTCATGGTGACGGTGCTCGTCGTGGAGTTCATCGTCCACTACCATATCGACTGGAGCAAGGAGCAGACCGTGAAGCGCCTCGACTGGCGGGTCGGCGCGCGGTTCTGGAACGCCATCGGTCTTGACCAGCTTCTGCACGGCCTGACCTACCTCGCCATCGTCATCTATGTGACCGGGTGGGCGCGGTAGGTCGCACCGCCTTCTATCTTGCAAGCAGCGCCCGCGCCTCCTTGGGACCCAGTGCCGCAGGGCGTTCACAGGTCGTGCGCATCGGGACGAACTTGCCGGTCTCGCCTGACTGCAGGATCGCGGTCATGACCTCGACCGCGTGCAGCGCCAGTTCGAGCGAGCAGCGGTGCGGCCGATCCGCCTGTATGGCAAGCGCCATGTCGGACAGTCCCGCCGTTCGGTAGTTGGCCATCATGCCGACGGAATGCTTCTGGTTCGGTACGCCGAAAGGATGCTTCCATGCCGGCAGCTTCTTTACCTCCTTCGCGCCCTGCGTGTAGCGCACGTCACCGCCGAAGAAGTTTGGATCGGGCACGTAGACGGTGCCGGCCTCGCCGTAGAGTTCCATCGGCGCATGCCCGTGCGCCCAGACGTCCCAGCTTGTGCCAAGCGTGATCACAGCGCCGTTCTCGAAGTCGAGGAGTGCGTGGATGGTCGTCGGCGTGTCGACCGGGATCTTCTCTCCGTTGCGCGGGCCGTTTGCGATGACGCGCTGCCTGCGCGGGATGGAAGTCAGCGCAGCCACGCTTCTGACCGGCCCGATAAGCTGAATCAGGTTTGTGATGTAGTATGGGCCTAGATCGAGGATGGGGCCCGCGCCGGGCTGGAAGAAGAAGTCGGGATTGGGGTGCCAATGCTCCATACCGCGGCTCATCACGTGGCATGTCCCGCCCGTGATCGCGCCGAGCCTGCCCTCGTCGATCATGTGGCGCACAAGCTGGTGCGAGCCGCCCAGGAAGGTGTCAGGAGCCGAGCCGACGCGCAGCCCCTTCTTCGCTGCACGCTTCTTCAGGTCGAGGCCTTCCTTGACGGACAGCACGAAGGGTTTCTCGGAATAGACGTGCTTGCCAGCATCCAGCGCCTGCCGGGAGACTTCGTAATGCACGGCCGGAACGGTGAGGTTGACGACGATGTCGACCTCGCTGTCGGCGAGCAACTCATCGACTCCGAGCGCCCGCACGCCGTATTCGCTGGCGCGAGCCTTCGCGGCGGCCGGGTTGATGTCGGCGCAGGCGCGGACCTCGATACCCCTGAAAAGGGGAGCGAAACTGAAATAGGTTGTGGAAATGTTGCCGCATCCAACGATGCCGACACCAAGCTTGCGTGCCATGTCGATAGCTCCTGAAAATGGCCGTCAGTAGGGGTTCGTACGAGGCTCTGGACTGAAGCGGCAAGCTGCCTTTACTGGAATTGCCGAACAGACGCGATCGAGCGGCGGGCGAAGCGCTCGAAATCGTTGGGGTTGTCCTGTTCCATGACGTAGTGCTTCGCGGCGGTCTTCTCGCGCAAAGTCTTGAGGAGAGATGACCAGTCGATGCTGCCGTAGCCGACATCGGACCAGCCGTCCTCGTCCGTGCCTTCGCCCGCCTTGGCGATGTCCTTGACATGCACGGCGACGATACGCTTGCCGTACCGGTAGATCCACGGCAACGGATCGGCGCCGCCGCGCACCACCCACGCAAGGTCCATTTCCCAGCCGATGTCCGGGGCGGCGGCGAGGATGTGTTCCTGCGGCGTGGAACCGTCGGCAAGAGGCTTGAACTCGAAATCGTGGTTGTGCCAGGCGAAGCCGTAGCCATCCCTCGACGCCCGCTCGCCGACCGCGGCAAGCCGTTCGCCAAAGCCCCGCCATCCTGCGGCAGTCGCCTCAGGCCGCTCTTCCGCGTTGAGATAGGGACAGATCAGAGTGCGGACCCCAAGTGTGTCCGCGATCCTGCGTGCGGCGTCGAAATCCGTCTCCAGCATGGCGATGGAAAAGTGGCCGGTTGGCATGGCGAGACCGTTCCTGTCCAGTTCCTGCTTGAGGCCGGCAGGGTCGTCGTAAACGCCGCCATAGCCTTCTACCTCGCTGTAGCCGGCCTCGCCGAGTACTTTCAGCACCGCGTTCCACGGCTGGAAGTTGCGCGCGCTGTAGAGTTGGAATGACCAGTTCATGTGCCTGCCTTTCTGAAGGCCGGGCCCTTGGGCTGCCCGGTGTCTGTTGGTCCTAGATGCGGTCACCCGAAGCCGCATCGAACAGCGACGCGTTCATCGGATCGAAGCCTATGGTTATGCTGTCGCCGGCGTTCGGCGCGCGATCGGACGGAACCCTTATGGTAAGTGGTTGCTTACCCAACGTGGTCCAGATCAGCGTATCCGAGCCCATCGGGTCGACGATCTCCACGGCCACCTTCGCGGTAAACGGCCAGCCCTCGCCGGAATCGATCGAGATGTGCTCCGGGCGGATGCCGAACGCGGCCGGTCCGGGCCGTGCGCTTTCGAAGCCGTAGCGCTGAAGCGGGATGTCGATGTCGCCGGCGGTGAAATGATACCCTTCGTCGCGGGCGACGATCTCGCCGTCGAGGAAGTTCATGCCAGGCGAACCGATGAAGTCGGCGACGTAGCGGTTGACGGGACGCCTGTAGATTTCCTGCGGGCGATCGAGTTGCTGGATCATCCCGCTGCGCATGACTGCGATGCGGTCGGCAAGGGTCATCGCTTCGATCTGGTCATGCGTCACATAGATCATGGTGTTGGCGAGTTTCTGGTGAAGCCGCTTGATCTCGACGCGCAACTCCGCGCGCAATTTGGCGTCCAGGTTGGAGAGCGGTTCGTCGAAGAGGAAGACATCCACGTCGCGCACCAGCGCACGGCCGATGGCGACCCGCTGGCGCTGGCCGCCGGACAGTTGCGAAGGCTTGCGGTCAAGCAGCGACTGGATCTGCAGTATTTCGGCGGTGCGCTCGATGCGCCGCTCGATCTCGGCCTTCGGTACTCCGGCATTCTTCAGTCCGAACGACAGGTTTCTCCTGACCGACATTTGAGGATAGAGCGCGTATGACTGGAACACCATGCCGATGCCGCGATCCTTCGGCTCCTCCCAGGTGACGTTCCTGCCCTTGATGAATATCTGCCCGTCCGAGGCGTCGAGCAGGCCGGCGATGCAGTTGAGCAACGTGGACTTGCCGCAGCCGGAAGGGCCGAGAAGGACGAGAAACTCGCCTTCCTCGATATCGAGGTTGAGGTTCTTCAGGACCGACACGGCTCCGTAGTTCAGCGAGAGGTCCCTGACCGTTACGCTCGGCATTGTGCCCCCTAACCTTTAACCGCGCCGGCGGCGATGCCGCGTACGAACAGCTTGCCGGAAACGAAATAGATGACGAGCGGCACGAGGCCGGTGATGAGCGTTGCGGCCATGTTGACATTGTACTCCTTCACGCCCTGGACGGAGTTGACGATGTTGTTGAGTTGTACGGTCATCGGGTAGGTGTCCGGGCGCGTGTAGACGACGCCGAACAGGAAGTCGTTCCATATGCCTGTCACCTGGAGGATCATCGCGACGACGAAGATCGGAAGGCTCATCGGCAGCATGATCCTGAGATAGATTGCCCAGAAGCCCGCACCGTCGACACGGGCGGCCTTGAACAACTCTTCAGGAAGCGCCGCGAAATAGTTGCGGAAGAGCAGGGTCAGGATCGGCATGCCGAAGATCGTATGCACGATGACGAGGCCGGCGAGCGAACCGTACAGACCGATCTCGCGCAGGATGATGACGATCGGATAGATCATCACCTGATAGGGGATGAAGGCGCCGACGATCAGGATCGTGAAGAAGACGTCGGCTCCCTTGAAGCGCCAGTTGGCGAGGGCGTATCCGTTGACCGATGCAATGGCTATGGAGAGGATTACGGATGGAATGGTGATCCGCACCGAGTTCCAGAATCCCCTGCTGAGGCCGTCGCAGTTCAGTCCCGTGCAGGCTTGCGCCCATGCCTTCACCCACGGCTCGAAGGTGATCTCCACCGGCGGCGAGAACACGTTGCCGAGGCGGATTTCCGGCATGCCCTTCAGGGAGGTCACCACCATCACGTAAAGCGGCAGCAGGTAATAGACAGAGACGACGATCAGAGTGCCGTAGATGAAGATGTTGCGGCGCGAGAACGCCGCACGGGGCTTCGGGCCGCGTGGACCTGCAATCGCCTCGGTCTGGTGGAGCGCGATGTCAGCCACGGCGGTTCCTCCCGCCGAACTCGAGATAGGCCCAGGGCACGAGAATGATTGCGATGGTCACCAGCATCATGGTCGACGCGGCGAAGCCCTGTCCGAGATTCTGGGCCTCGAACATCATGTTGATGACGTATTTGGCCGGGACTTCGGAGGCGATTCCCGGTCCGCCGCCGGTCTGCGCCACGACAAGGTCGTAGACGCGCACGATGCCGGACGCGACGATCACGAGCGCCGTGACGAAGACCGGGCGCATCATCGGGATGACGATGAAGACATAGGTCTTCCACATCGGAATGCCGTCGACTCGCGCGGCCTTCCAGACGTCCTCGTCTATCCCGCGCAGCCCGGCGAGCATCAGGCACATGACCAGCCCGGTACCCTGCCAGAGGCCGGCGATCAGGATGCCGTAGATCACGATGTCCTGATTGTAGAGCGGGTCGAATGCAAAACTTTCCCAGCCCCACGAACGCACGATGCCCTGCAGGCCGAAATCGGGGTTGAGAAGCCACTGCCAGACGAGGCCGGTGACGATGAAGGAGAGCGCGAAAGGATAGAGGAATATGGTGCGGAACGTGTCTTCGAAACGGATCTTCTGATCGAGGAGGGCTGCAAGCAGGAAGCCGATGACCATCGAGAAGATCAGCGAAAGGGAACCGTAGATCAAAAGGTTCTCGATGGAGATGATCCAGCGCGGCGTGGACCAAAGCCGCTCATACTGGTCCAGCCCGACGAAATTCAGCCGCGGCAGCAGGCGGGAATTGGTGAAGGAGTAGACGATCGTCCAGATCGTGCCCCCGACGAAGACGACGAGCGCCGTCAGGATCATCGGGATGGAAGCGACCTTCGCGTTCAGGTTCCGGAACAGTTGGCTGGGGCGAGCCATGCTTCTCTGGGTCTCGTGATGCGGGCGAAAAGGCCCAGACGCCGGCTCGTTGGGGATATACCGGCGCCTGGGAGGCCAAAGGCCTTATAAAGTCAGTCCGCGCTGGCGATGATGGCTGCGTAGCGCTTCTGCGCATCCGCGGGGTCCATGTCGCCGTTGAAGAATTCCGTCATCAGGTCGTTGATCTGGGTGACGCTGTCCTGGCTGAGCAGCTGTTCCACGGAGGGCACGACCTTGCCGGCTGCAAGGATTTCGAGGCCCTTCTTCATGCAGTCGTTGGCCGTCGCCAGATCGACGTCGCCGCGGACCGGCAGCGAGCCCTTCTTCAGGTTGAAGGCGACCTGCACCTCAGGCTTCAGCATGAGCGATGCGAGAGCGCCCTGAGCCTCGGTCTGGGCGGGGTCTTTCAGCACCGGGAAGTAGAAGGCGTCGCCGCCAGTGGCGATGACGTCGTGGACGCCGAGGCCCGGCAGGCAGGTATAGTCCTTGCCCGCGACCTGGCCGGCGACCTGGAACTCGCCTTGCGCCCAGTCGCCCATGATCTGGCCACCGGCCTGGCCGGTGATGACGAGGTTGGTCGCCTGGTTCCAGTCCTGCACGTTTGAGCCACGCGCCATTTCGCGCGCATCGGCCGCCGCGTCGAACACCATCTTCACTTCCGGTCCGGCCGCCAGCTCCGCGTCCTTGTCGCCATGCACCTTGTTGAAAACCTCGGGCCCGGCAAGGCTGACCATCAAGACCTGGAACGCCCCGGCCGCCTGCCAGGGCTGGCCGCCTAGCGCCAGAGGGATCTTGCCTGCTTCACGCAGCTTCGGCCCGGCGGCGACGAATTCCTCCCAGTTCTTCGGAACGGGAACGCCGGCATCCTCGAACGCCTTGTTCGACAGCCATAGCCACTGCCACGAATGGATGTTTATCGGCACGCAGTAGATCTTGCCGTCGAGTGTGCATCCCTCGAGCAGGCTTGGCGGATTTATGATGTTCTTCCAGCCCTCGCTTTCGGCGATGTCGGTGAGGTCGCGCATCAGGCCCGCTTCGACCAGTTCCTCGGCCTGGCGGCCGTGATTGAACTGTGTGGCGCCCATCGGGTCACCGCCTGTTATGCGGCTGATGAACACGGTGCGGGCCGTCGGGCCGCCGCCCGCGATGGCTCCGTCCACCCACTTGTTGCCAGTGGCGTCGAACGCCTTTGCGAATTCCGCTACCGCAGCCGCTTCGCCGCCGGAGGTCCACCAATGCGTGACTTCAAGGTCGGTCGCGCCGGCGGAAACCGTGAATGGCAGCGCGGCAGACAGGGCAAGCGCAGTGGCCAAAAGCTTATAACGCATGGTTCCTCCCAAAATCTGAAACGTTACAGATTGGCAGGATATGGAAGTAAAGTCGGTCATGCAATGCTTCTTAAGGCGAAGCGACGAATTTTTTCGGAGGCGAAATTTATTTCGTCTGAAGCCTGGTGTGCGGCCTCCTGCGTATAAGTTGGCTGCCGCAGTGCAGCATTTGAAGACATTTGTGCCGGTAAGCGCCTGATTCGGAAGGCATCGCAGTGCGGTATCGGCAGACCTGATATGGATACGATCAAGGAGGCCGAGCGCAGGCATACTGTCAGGAGGAAAGAAAAATCTGTAACGTTTCAGATTTAAAACATGCTATGCATCATCATAGTGGCGAACTTGCCGTTGCGTCCGCGAGGCGCAATCTGTAGGCGAGGGGCATGGACGAGCACAGCGATACAGGCGCGAAGGAGATCAACCGTGGACGAGGCATTGTCCCGGAGGCGCAGTCCGGCCGTCCGACGCTGAAGACAATAGCCTTCATGACGGGCCTCGGCGTGACCACGGTTTCGCGCGCGCTGAAGGATGCGCCCGAGATCGGCGAGGAGACGCGCCGCCGCGTGCAGCTCGTCGCGCGCCAGGTGGGTTACAGGCCCAACAGGGCGGGCGTCAGGCTCAGGACAGGCAAGACCAACGTCATAAGCCTGGTGCTCAACACGGACGAGCAGATTGGCGGCTTCGTGTCGGACATGATCTACGGCATCTCGGAGCAGCTTGCGCAGACGCCCTATCACCTGATCGTCACGCCCTATTCGCGCAACAATGATCCTCTCGAGCCGGTGCGTTATGTCGTGGAAACGGGTTCGGCCGACGGGGTCATCATCTCGCGCACCGAGCCGGACGACAAGCGGGTGCACTATCTGCTGGAGCACGGCTTTCCCTTCGTGACGCACGGCCGCACCGAGATCGGTGTCGAGCATGCATCGCACGACTTCGACAACTATGCCTTTGCCCGCGAAGGGGTGCGCAAGCTGGCCGAGCTTGGGCGCAGGCGGCTGGCGCTGCTTGGGCCACCCTCGGCGCTTTCCTACCACCATCACATGCGCAACGGCTTCCTCGACACCATGTCGGAAATCGGTCTCGCCGAGGTGCCCTTCAATGCCGTGACGGTCGATCATTCCATTGAACAGATTCGTGCCCGAACACTGCAGATGATGCAGCGGCCGAACCGGCCTGACGGGATCGTCAGCGGTGCGGGAGGGGCCACCTTCGCGCTTGTCGCCGGTATCGAGGATGCAGGTTTGAGGCTTGGCCGTGACGTCGACATCGTTTCGAAACAGTCGGCGCGACTGCTCCATCTGTTCCGGCCGGAACTCCATGTCGTCAACGAGGACATCAGGCATGCCGGCCGCGAGCTGGCGCGTTCGATCGTCGCCCTGATCGCCGGCGCGCCCGCGGCGAGCCTCAGGAGCCTCAGCCAGCCGGGACCGGTGCTGGCAAGGGGTGAATAGCGCTCAAGGCGCTGCTTCAGTGGAACGGACGGACCTCGACCGGGGCGCGGCATGCGATCGCCGCCTTGCGTCCCCATGTCTGCGCCTCATCGATGCTCGCGACCTCCAGTACCCAGAACCCGCCGACGTGCTCGCCGGACCGCAGGTACGGTCCTTCGCTGGCAAGCACCGCGCCACCTGATTGTGGTCGAAGCGACACGGCCTTCCCTGGTGATTGCAGGCCACCGACGAATACCCTGACGCCCGCAGCCACCATCTGGGCGTTCAGCGTGTCGATGGCGAGGGCCATCGCATCATCCTCGACGTCAGGGTCGTAGCCGTCGGGGCGATGGATCGAGACGAGATATCGCGGCATGCCTTGCACTCCCTTGCCGGCTATCTTCCTCAGATGCTTAAGCCGGGCCGACAATACCCCAGGTGACACCGAAAGGGTCCTTTAGCTGACCGTATTTGTCGCCCCAGAAGGCGACGTCCAGCGGCACGACGACTTCGCCGCCGGCCTCGACCGCGCGCTTCCACCATGTGTCGGCGTCGTCCACCACCAGATGCAGGGTAATGTTCTTTGCCGGCTCGGCCAACACCCCATGCTCCGGGAACGGATCGTTGAAGAACATCGAGCCGCCATTGATCTCGACATGAACATGCATCGAGCGGCCATCATCGTCTTCGCGACGGTCGACCAGCGCCGCGCCGAACGCCTTCTCGTAGAAGGCTGTTGCCGCCTTGCTGTCGCTTACGGTGAAGTAGGCAATGACCCCGGGTATCTTCGTGGCTTCCGCCATTGGCTGGTTCTCCTCAGATCGTCTTCAGAAGTTGTGCGAGCTGGTCGGCGCACTGGCCCCAGCCCTCATGGAAGCCCATCTTCTCATGTGCTTCGCGGTCCTCGACCGTCCAGTGGCGCACGCGCGCCGTGTAGCGCGTGCCGGCTCCTGCATCCGTCTGCACGTCCTCGAAGGTAACGATGGCCAGCATGAAAGGCTTCTCGGAAGGTTCCCAGGCGCTCGTGAAGGCGTCGGTGAAAACCAGGCGCTGGTTTTTGACCACTTCGAGGTAGACGCCAGAGCTTGGATAGTCCTTGCCGTCTGGATCACGCATGACGATCTGGCTCTGCCCGCCGGGGCGAACGTCGAGAGCAGCGCCCGGCGTTGTCCAGGGCAGCGGCGCGAACCATTGCTTGAGGAGCTTCGGCTCGACCCAGGCGCTGTAAACCTTTTCGCGCGGCGCTTCGAAAATGCGCTCGATCACGAGCTCGCGCTCGGCCGGAAAGTTGTTGTCGATCGTCGCACGGATGTTCATCGTTTCCTCACAAGGCCGTTGTTCACGGACGGAGGACGAAACGACGCGGCCGATCCCGACATGGGGCTGCAAAAAATGTCATCGGATCAAAAGGAGGGACCAGGGCCTGGGGCCGAGTCCGTCGTTTTCTCTTTGGAGAGCCGGTCCAGATGCATGCGAATATGGGCGGCTTCGGCAGGCGAATTGGCGAGCGAGATAGCTTTGCAGAAGGCATCGCGCGCTTCGTCGTTTCGGCCAAGCTGCAGCAGCAGCGATCCCCTGACGCCGTAATAGTGGAAATAGTTGGACAGCTTGCCGGCAAGCGGTTCGATCATGGCAAGCGCGGCTTCAGGGCCGTCCGCCTTGGAAACCGCGACGGCACGGTTGAGCGTGATGACCGGTGACGGCTGCATCGCCTCGAGCGCGCTGTACAACAATTCGATCTGTTTCCAGTCAGTGTCCTCTGGCCGTTTTGCCCTTGCATGCAGTGCGGCGATGGCTGCCTGCACCTGGTAGGCTCCGGGGCTGCGGTGCAGCATCGCCTTGTCGATCAGCGCCAGACCTTCCGCTATCAGCTTGCCGTTCCATGCGGTGCGATCCTGATCCTCCAGAAGGATCACAGCGCCGTGGGCGTCGAAGCGCGCCCGCGTCCGGGCATGCTGCAGAAGCAGAAGCGCCGTCAGTCCCATGATTTCGGGCTCGGCCGGGTAGAGACGCAGAAGAAGCCGCGCCAGCCTTATCGCCTCGTCGCAAAGCGGTGCGCGCATCGGCGCGTCTCCGCCGCTGGCCGAGTAGCCTTCGTTGAAGACGAGATAGATCATGGCGGCGACAGCACCAAGGCGCTCCGCCCGTTCGACAGGTCCGGGCGCCTCGAAGGGCACCGATGCGTTGGCGATCTTGGCCTTGGCGCGCGTGATGCGCTGTTCCATCGCGCTTTCGCCGACCAGAAATGCGCGCGCGATCTGCTTCACCGAAAGGCCTGAGATGATGCGCAGGGCCAGCGCGATCTGCTGCGTCGCAGGCAGATCGGGATGGCAGCAGATGAAGAGCAGCCGCAGGATGTCGTCGCGGTAGTCGGACCCGTCCAGCCGCTCGGCGATCGCCGTCTCGGCGTCATCCAGGTCGGACAGATGCTCTTCATCCGGCAAAGGCTGCTGTTTGGAGCGCTTGCGCACCGCGTCGATTGCCGCGTTGCGTCCCACGAAGATCAGCCATGCGGTCGGATCGCGCGGTGGACCGTTCTGCGGCCAGTTCTTCAAGGCACGCAGGCAGGCATCCTGGAAAGCTTCCTCCGCCATGTCGAGGTCGCGGAAATAGCGCAGCAGCGCCGCCACCGCCTGAGGCCGCGCCGTGGTCAGAAGTGAATCGATCCAGGAAATGTCCGTCATATGGTGGGGGCTACGGGGTTGAGTACACCGACCGGACGTATCTCGTAGGAGCCGCCTGCCGGGTTGACGTCGGAAATCTCACGCGCGAAAGCCACAGCCTCCTCGAGGTCGTTGCATTCGACCATGTAGAAGCCGAGCAGCTGTTCCTTGGTCTCGGCGAAGGGCCCATCGAGAATGACAGATTCTCCCCGCAGCTTGCGGACCGTTGTCGCGGCCGTCGTCGGGAGCAGCCGCGCCACGGGGCCAAGCTTGCCGGCAGCGGCATATCTCTGCTGCACTGCGGCGAGCTTGCCCATCACCGCCTCATCCTGTTCCTTGCTCCAGGCGGTGACGGCGTCTTCCTGCGCATAACACAGTACGGCGTACAGCATCGGGATATCCTCTCCTTCTTGAATGACGAACCAACCCGAACAGCGCCGACAGCGCTCCGGCACTATTTCGCAGCAGCCGCTTTTTGCGACGGCTTGGCCATACGATCCAGCTTCATTGCGGCCAACGCGTGAACCTTTCCCCAGTTCGCCGCGACTGACAACACGGGGCCGCAATCACGCGGCCCTGATGGAAAGGAAAGATCCATGACCGGACATCGACTGTCGGGGTCAAGGACATCATCCGGCATCCGGCGAGCGGGCAGACAAAGCCCGGGCGCGGCGGGTGCCGCCTTGATTCAATTGACCCAAGGTAAAGAGCGGCATACTCTCGAAACAAGGGACCGCGAAAAGATCGTTGGGGGAGAACGTGCCGGAACGATGCATTCGGCTCCCCGCCGTTTGTCGCGCCCGGCGCGGTCTCCCGACCCACAAGGGAGGAGAGGCCCAATGTTTCGCAGCCGCAGTGTTCTGCGTTCGCTTACCCTCAAATTGAGGTCGGGAGCGCTGAGAGGAAGGCTCGCCGCCGGCTGCGCGCTGGTTGCGCTGGTGCTGGGAACAGGTTTTTCCGTGCCGGCGCGGGCCCAGGAAACCAGCATCATCAATGCAGGTTCGATGGCCGTGACGGGTTTTTCCGGAACCGTTATTCCGGGACTGGAAGAAGGGCTACCGCCCGGCGTCGATCCGGTGGACGAAACCTTCATCGACACCGAGCGCGCGACCCTGCGCATCTTTGACGTTTCGGCTCTCGGCGGCGCGCCATCAGGACAGCTGGTCAACACGCCGCTTCCCTTCGAGGTGCTCGCCGGGCAGATCGGCCAGGTTTTCGCGCTCACCTATGACGACGGCGTGCGAGACGGAACCCCGTCCGGCGTGCCGGATCTATACACCGGGGCGACGTCGCTGCACGGCATCCGGATCGTATCCCCGGATGCAGATGGCGACGGAAGGCCCGAGCGCGAGCGCCGTGGCAAGGCCGGCACGACCTTCATGGAAGGCCAGTTTGCCGAAGAAAATGGCGGCTCGCCCGGCGCAATCTGGAGAATAGATGGACTGACCGGCGCTGTTTCGCTGTTCACCACCATAGAGGGCAACAGCGGACCGGGCATAGGCGACATTGCCTTCGACAAGGCTTCGCGCCAGTTCTTCGCCTCGGATCTCGACAGCGGGCTGATCCATCGCATCGCCGTCGACGGCACTGTTGTCGACACGTTCGACCACGGCGTTGCCGGCCGGCCCGCTCGCGGGCTTGCGGCCATTGAAGATGATGGCGCCGTCATGGACATCCAGGGTGCGGCCTTTGACAGTGAAAATCCCGATACGTGGGGTTTTACGCAGGATGACCGCCGCGTCTGGGGTGTCGCCGTCCACGGCGGCCGCGTCTACTATGCGGTCGGCGAAGAGGCGGAGATCTGGTCGGTCGGCATCGCGCGCGACGGTTCCTTCGCTGGTGATCCGCGCTGGGAACTGACCGTCGATGCGGACGATGACCTGCCGGTCACCGACATCGCATTCGACAACCAGGGCTTCATGTATCTCGCGCAGCGCGGCGAGACGGAAAACCGCTACGACTATTCCCAGTTCGCCGATTCCGGAGACGGCGAGGTCCTGCGCTACTGGCGCGAGAGCCCCGACGATCCGGCGACCGAATCGATCTGGGTGCCGGTGCCCCAGTCCTATGCGATCGGTTTTCCCCCCGGCCATCGTCAGTCGGCGGGCGGCATAGACCTGCAATATGGCTACGACGCCCAAGGCAACTTCAATACCAATGCCTGCGCCGCAACGCTGGTGGCCACAGGCGACAAGCTGCGCGACAATCCCACGCTGCAGGAGCAGCTCGCCGCCGGCGGGCCGCTTGCGGTTCACGGCGTCCAGATCAATTCGACGACGCTGGTCAGGCCGCAGAACGAGCCGCCCTTCGCCTCATGGTTCGTCGATTTCGACGGGTTTTTCGAAGACCCGGAGGTCGAAGGCCATGTCGGCGACGTCGAAGTCTGGCGTCCCTGCGAAGGCCGTGCGGGATACTACGAGCGCATTCCCTATCCGGGCGGATACCTGCCGCCGTTCTGGCCGCCGGAATTTCCGCCGCCAGGCAACTATCCGCCGTGCCTCGATGTCGAGGCGGTTGACTATTTCTGCACGCCCGCCGGTCTCGAGGCGGATGTGTATGTGCGAGACGTGGCGGGCATCGGCGGCGACAGCGTCAAGGCCGATTCCCGCACGCCGGGCGTGAGCGTTTACCCGTTGCAGCAGACGAAGGCACCGGGCGCGCCCTTCACGATCGGCATGAGCGGTTTCTTCCCCGGCGACAGGGTCGATGTCGGTCTCTGCTTCTACAGGCAGTCCGACGCCGATGCCGGCGGCTACTACCCCTGCTGCAAGGTGGTGGTGCCGCTTGATACGCCACCCGTAAGCTGCGAACCGTGAGGGAGGGAAAGATGACACACGTTTCTTCCCCGCTCGCGACACGCGCAAACACAACGCTCATGGAGACGATCATGCAACCGCTGTCCTACGCCAGGCGCACCGCGCGCTGGCTTATGGCGGCCGGGCTCGCGCTCGCCGCCATGCAATCCGCCCCGGCTTCCGCACAGACAGTGGAAGGTCTGACCCTGGAACGGCGTCCGACACATCCCGGTCGTGGCGAGGCCGAGCCGTTCTTCACCAAGGTCGGCCGGCAACTGAACTGCGACTATGTGCAATACCGGCTGCGCTTCGGCGCTGAGGGCGATCCTGAAAAGTTCCTCAATCCTGCCTTCACGGCCGATCTGCAGAATGTCCGGATGGATTTCCGCGACACGCTGCCGGCCGGTCTGGAGATCGTGGACGTGCAGGTTACAGGCGACGGCACCGGACCTGGTGGCGGGGCGCTGCCCGCGCCTGTCGTATCCACCACGACCAATCCCAACGACACGGTGAAGCTGGAAGACTTCCGCCTCTCGACGAGCGATCTCGACGGGTCGGGCGAGGCCGACCGGCGCTACATCGATTTCGTCATCACGGCGAAGATCGACCATGCGGCGTTTCCGGCGCCCACCGTTGTCGCCAATCAGGGCTTCGTGACGATTGCGGTCGTGGGCGGGCCGCTGGTCGAGGTGGCCTCGCACGACCCGGCGTTGCCGGACGACGGCGACTTCGCCACAGGCGATCCGACCAGGATCACCATCGACGTCAGCGATTGTGAACCGCCGCCGCCACCACCTCCTCCGGGCGAAGCCTGCTTCAAGACCGAAGCCGGCGAGGTCGATTGCGTGCCCGGTGGCGGCGCGTTCATCTACCACATGCCTGTCGGGCCGGAGCTTGGCGGCAAGTGGGTGCAGCTGCGCACCACCACGCCTGGCGTACTGGTCGCTCCGGCGATGCAGATCGCGCCGGTGGGCGGTGGAGTTCTGAACTGGACCATTACCGGCGCGCTGCCGGGTGAAACGGTGCATCTCATCGTCACGGGCATCGAGACATATGCCGGACCCGAGGAAGGTGTCGGGCTCTGCTGTTCGCAGGTGATCGACATCGAAATTCCGGAGGACATCGAATGCCCGCCGGATGACCGTGGCGAGCCCGACATCAAGGTCGAGAAGCGCGCGGACGTTGCACGCTGCACGCTTGAGGGCGGCTGCGACTTCACCATACGCGTCACCAATGTCGGCGATGCTCCGTATAACGGTCCGATCGCACTGGAAGAGGTGACCGGCCCGGGCAACGCGACTGTCGTTTCCGGTCCCAACGCGCCGTGGGCCTGCGTGCCGATGGCAAGCCCGATGATGTGCACTCATCCCGCAACCACGCTGAACCCCGGCGAATGGGTCGAGCTGAAGCTCGGCTTTGCTCCGGGGCCGGGCTGGAACGCGCCAGGAATTCGCAACTGCGCCGAATACGACTACGCGGCGAGCGACCAGCCCGAAGTCTTCGGCTCGACCGCGAATGACAGGGCCTGCGCCTCAGTACCGATCTGCCGCCGCGGCGATCCCCGCTGCGAACCGCCGGTCGAGAAGAGGACGGACCTGCGCATAACGAAGGATCCGCGTTCCCAGGTATGCAGCGCCGACGGTGTCTGCTCCTTCCTGATCCGGGTCTTCAACAACGGGACCGAGCCTTATGTCGGTCCGCTCACGGTGGTTGACGAGTATCCGACGGGCGCGCCGGCTTCGTCGACCTTCGCGCCGATGCCTCCCTGGGCCTGTGCGCCGGCAGGCGGCGGGCAGTTCCAGTGCGACCATCCGGGCGTCAACCTTGTTCCGGGTGCGTTTATCCCGATCGCGGTGCTGGCTGTCGTGGGACCGGACTATCAGGGCGACCTGATCCGCAACTGCGCCGAGGTAAACGGCATCGAGGGAGAGACCAACCTCGAGAACAACCGTGCATGCGCTGAAATGCGCATACCGGGCCGCGAGCCGGAAAGGCCTGACATCCGGGTCGAGAAAACCGGCGACAGGGAGTGCCGTGTCGGCGAGCCGTGCACGTTCGAGATCACGATCACCAATGGTGGCACGAACG
Organism: Rhizobiaceae bacterium; assembly: GCA_019635775.1. Taxonomy (GTDB): domain Bacteria; phylum Pseudomonadota; class Alphaproteobacteria; order Rhizobiales; family Rhizobiaceae; genus Mesorhizobium_K. The sequence goes on from JAHBYU010000003.1 coordinate 163,139, forward strand.
CCTTCGACGGCCCCGTGCGCATTGGAGACGCGATCGGCGTGGACGGCATCGGACGGCTGGAGGGTGTTGAGATCACCGAGATCTCGCCGCCATTCGGCTGCACGCCAGAGCCGACTACCCTGCCAATGTCCTGCGTCGCAGACCTGACGCTGGGCGCTGGCGAAACGCGTGTCCACCAGGTGACCGTGGTCATTCCCGATGACGGGGCGCTTGGCAATATCCGGGAGTCGGTCCCGGCGCGGAACTGCGTCGGCGTAGTGCCGCCGGACACGCCTGTCGCCACGGCTGAGCGGATGATGTCGGAGGCGCCGCAAACGACCGGGCGTCCGGGCGAAGGCCCCTACGCGTGCCACGACTTCACGATCGTCAAAGAGGTCGCGGAACAGTGCTCCAAGGGCTTCGTGATGAATGCCGACGGCCGCTGCGTCTGCCCTGAGGGCACGCGCTTCCGCGACGGGCAGTGCCGGACGGTCGGCGGTGGCGAACCACCACCACCGCCGCCGCCACCCCCGCCGCCACCACCACCCCCGCCGCCGGCGGAGCGGTGTGTCCTGAAGCCCGGCCAGATCCGGACGCAGGACGGCCGTTGCGTCTGCCCCCGCGGCACCAGCCTGGTGCGTGGCCAGTGCCGGAAGGATCCGCCGCCACAGTGCAAGCTGTTGCCGGGTCAGATCCTCACACAGGATGGGCGTTGCATCTGCCCGCGTGGTACGAGCCTCGTGCGGGGTCAATGCCGCAAGGATGCACCGCCGCAGTGCCGGCTGCTGCCGGGCCAGATACGCACCGAGGACGGACGTTGCGTCTGCCCACGCGGTACGCGGCTGGTGCAGGGCGAATGCCGCCGCCGTCAGGTGGAATGCCCCAGAGGCACGGTGCTGCGCAACGGACGCTGTGTGACGATCGAGCGGGAATGCCCCCGCGGGACTGTGCTGCGTAATGGCCGCTGCGTGAAGGTCGAGCGCGAATGCCCGCGCGGAACCGTACTGCGCAACGGACGCTGCGTAAAAATCCAGATCGAGGCCTGCCCGCCCGGCTTCATCGGGACGCCGCCCAACTGCCGTCGGCTGAAGATCGACCGCAATCAGGGCCAGCTCGTCGATCCAAAGCGGCTGCAGTTGCAGAAACAGCAGGTGCAATAGGATACCAGACAATGAAAAGCCCCGCCGGCGATGCCTGCGGGGCTTTTTCTATCCGAGATTTTCGATCCGGCTTCAGGTTGCGGGCGAAACGCGCCTGCCGCCAATCCAGACGCCCGAAACATTCAGCTTGTGCGTCAACGCCACCATGTCAGCGGCGTTGCCTTTGACAAGGCGACCGAGCGTGGCGTCGCGTCCGATGGCCTGCGCGGGATAGAGCGATGCCATGCGCAGCGCCTCGCCCAGTTCGACGCCGATCCTACGATGCATGAACTGCACAGCCGAGATCATGTCGAGGTCGGCACCCGCAAGAGTGCCGTCGGCGAGCGTCAGCCTGCCGTCCCTGCGATGAATGGTGCGGCCGTTCAGCGTGAAGGAGGTCATCGTCGTGCCGATGGTTGCCATCGCATCGGTGACGAGCACGATGCGTCCGGGTCCGCGCTTGGCGCGCATGGCCACGCCGATGCTGGCTGGATCCACGTGGAAGCCATCGGCGATCAGCCCGGCAAAGAGCCGGCCATCGTCGAGCGCAGCGCCGACGACGCCTGGCTCCCGGTTCGTCAACTGGCTCATCGCGTTGAAGAGATGGGTGGCGAGCGAGGCACCGGCATCGGCATAGGCAATCGCCGTGGCGTAGGTCGTGTCGGTGTGGCCGAGGCTGACGATGACGCCTGCGCCGGCAAGAGCGGAGACCTGCTGTGGCGTGACGGATTCCGGCGCGACGGTGCTGAGCAGCGTCGGCAGGTCTCGGGCCGCAGCCACCAGTTCCGAAAGGTCGTCCTCGGTCATGGGACGGATGAGTTGCGGATCGTGCGCACCCTTGCGCGCGATGGAGAGATGGGGCCCCTCGAGATGCAGGCCGGCGAAGCCTGCAACCTTGCGCTTGCCGGCTTCGATGCCGGCGGCGATCGCGGCCGCAGTGACATCAGGCAGGTCCGTGATAAGCGTCGGCAGCAGCGCAGTCGTGCCGAACACCTGATGCGCACGACAGATCGCCTCGATGCCCTCGACGGTAGGCTGGTCGTTGAGCATGACCCCGCCGCCGCCATTGACCTGGATGTCGACGAAGCCCGGAGCGAGGATCTCGGCTCCGGTGTCGGATTGTTCGACGTTCGGGGGAATCGCATCGAACGGGACGATGCCTTCGATAGTGCCATCGCGCACAAGCAGCGCCGCACCCACGTGCCATTCTTCGCCGTCGAAGATGCGCCGCGCCGTGAATGCCGTTTGCCCGCTCATACCGTCTCCGTAACCTTGCGAAGATGCGTGGGCTGGTCCGGATTCAACCCGCGATGCCGCGCGAAGGCCTCAACGAAGCCGTAGTAGGAAGCGATCAGCGCAAGCGGGTCGGTCAACGGGTGGCCGGTCGCAGCGAAGGGCAGGGCAGCCGCGCGCCCGGCGCGGTCGGATGTTATGAACACGGATGCACCCTTTCCGGCCAGCAGGTCGGCAGCCTCGATCATCGACGGCTCGGAAGCGTCGCGCGCGGCCAGCGCCACGACAGGGAAGCCGGGGCCGATCAGCGCCATCGGGCCGTGCATGACTTCGGCTGCGCTGTAGGCTTCCGCATGCATCGAACAGGCTTCCTTGAATTTCAGAGCAGCCTCGTTGGCGATGGCCGCGGACGGGCCTCGTCCGAGGATGAAGAGCGATGTCTCGTCCTTCAGTGCACCGCCGATGCTCATCCAGTCGCATTCGACCGCCCTGCGCAGATGGCCGGGGAGGCCGCGCAGGGCGGAGAGAAGCGCCTCGTCACCGATCCAGTGCGCGAGAAGAAGAAGTCCTGCGGCTGCCGAGTTGACGAAGCTCTTGGTCGCCGCGACGCTCTTTTCGACGCCGGCCAGAATGTCCATGGCATGGTCGCAAGCACTGGCGAGCGGCGAGCCAGCGGTGTTGGTCAGCGCGATCGTCAGGGCGCCGCCAGTGCGTGCGGTTTCGGCCATGGCCACGATGTCCGGGCTCTTGCCGGATTGTGAGATGGTCAGGCATGCGGCCCCGTCGAGCTTCAGCTTCGCATGATAGATCGATGCGATGGACGGTCCGAGCGACGCCACGGGAACACCGGCAGTCAGTTCGATCGCGTATTTCAGGAAGGATGCGGCGTGGTCCGAGGAGCCTCGCGCAACGGTGACGATCACGCGTGGCGACAGCTCGCGCAACCGGCTCCCGGCGTCGGTCAGCGCATCATCGGTCGCATCGAGCAGACGCGCCACCGCGTCCGGTATCTCGAGGATTTCGCGACGCATGTGCGTCATGGAGCTTTCCGGCATCAGGACGTTCCTTCCTGGCCGAACAGGCGCACGGCCATCGATACAGCGCCGCCAAGCGCGTCGGTGCGCGGTGCCTTGAGCAAGGCCCGGAAGGGCGGCGACAGTCTTCCGGCGTAGAATTGCGACAATCCGCCGAGCAGGCTGAGCGGTGTCGTCTCATCGAGGTTCAGCGCGGACAGCGATGCTTCGACGGCGGCAAGCGCGCGCGTCACGATCGCTTCGCCAACACTATCACCTTGCGCGGCATGGTCGAGGACCGTCGGCGCAAACTTACCGAAATCGCCGGGTCTTGCATCCAGCGTGAACTCGACGATCGCATTGGGATCGTTTCCGAATGAGGAAAGGATAGCGTCTGTCAGCGGCGACGCTGGCCTCACACCGTCGTGGGCGAGCAGTGCCTCCTCCAGCGCCTCGCGTCCGATGCGGCTGCCCGCACCCTGGTCGCCGACCTGGAACCCCCAGCCGCCAATCGCGCGCTCGACGCCATCGCGGCGCAGGAGATAGGCCGTGCCGGTGCCCAGAATGGCAATGGCGCCATCGCCGCCGTCGCCGACCGCGCCTTCAAGCGCGATCAGCGCATCGGTGACAACGCGGCTGCGGGCGAAAGGCAACATCCCCGCCAGCCGCTGCGCATAATCGCCGACATTGACACCGGCCAGTCCAAGAACCGCGCCGGCGCTTGCCATCAGTTCGGGATCGCGGCCTGCCTCGTCAAACGCCTGCCGGGCGGCATCGACGATGTTGGCGCGAGCACCGGCAAGGTCGGTGCGGATGTTGGCGGGTCCGCTTTTCCCGCGCCCGATGATCTCGCCGGAGGCAAGCGCAAGCGCTGCCCGGCAGCCTGTACCGCCTCCATCCACACCCAGCAGAAAATCCAAGGGTCGAAACTCCTGTTCGGGGGCGGTGATGCCAACAAGATGCCGGTTTGCCAAGCTTTATTTGGCGCGTATGCCTGTTGCGCGCCATGCCGGCTTCGCCGCAAGGTGCGGGCAGGGCAATCGGAACGGAGGAGGCTGCCGGACGTGCTGGCGATGCGCATGACAATGGCGGGGCTTTTGCTCGCAATCGGGGCAGGCAGCGTGGCTGCCCAGGACAGGACGATCGTCATCGAGAGCTGGCGCGACTACGACCTGCCGATCTGGCAGGAAACGATCATCCCCGCCTTCGAGGCAGGGCATCCGGGGATCAAGGTCCTGTTCCAGCCGTCGACGGATGCGGGATATGACAGCGCTCTGACACAAAGACTCGATGCCGGAACGGCAGGCGACCTCATCGCCTGTCGCCCGTCACGTGCATCGCTCGAGCTGTTCGATAAGGGGCATCTGGCTGGGCTGAACGATCTGCCGGAACTCGCCGGTTTCTCCGAATTCGAAAGATCTGCATGGACCACCGATGACGGCAAGATCACTTTCTGCGTGCCGGTCGCTTCGGTCATCCATGGCTTCATCTACAATGCAGACGCATTCGAGCAATTGGGCGTTGCGGTTCCGGTCACGGAAGCTGACTTCTTCGCGGCGCTGGAGAAGATCAAGGAAGAAGGCAGCTACGTCCCGCTTGCGCTGGGAACGAAGGATGTCTGGGAGGCCGGCATTCTCGGCTACCAGAACATCGGCCCGACCTACTGGAAGGGCGAGGAAGGCAGGCTTGCGCTGATTGCGGGCGAACAGAAGCTGACCGATCCGCAATGGATCGCGCCCTTGGCGACACTGTCCCGCTGGAAGGATTTCCTCGGTGAAGGCTTCGAGACGCGCGCTTACACCGAGAGCCAGAAACTGTTTGTCTCGGGCCGTGCCGCGATCTATCCGGCCGGGTCCTGGGAAATCGCAGGTTTCGAGGCGCAGGCGCGGTTCCGCATGGGAGCGTTCCCGCCGCCGGTGAAAAGCGCGGGCGACGACTGCTACATAACCGACGAGGCCGATATCGGCCTCGGCCTCAATGCCAGAAGCGCGAATGCCGAAGCGGCACGGGCTTTCCTGGCATGGGTCGCGTCGCCACAGTTCGCAGCGCTTTACACCGGAGCGCTGACCGGCTTCTTCAGCCCGAACGCGCAGCCCGCCAGCGCCAACGATCCCCTGTCGCGTGAATTCCTGTCCTGGCGCGCGCGATGCCGCTCCACATCACGGTTCACTGACGGGGTCCTGTCGCGTGGGGAACCCAGCCTTGCTGTCGAGAGCTGGGTTCGCTCGGCAGATGTCATCAACGGTACCGAGACGCCGGACGATGCCGCCGAGGCATTGCAGAAAGGTCTGGCGGGCTGGTACCGGCCTGCGGACTGACTGCAGTGGATGCGCTTTCACAGCCCCGAATAATGAGCGCCCCAAAAGCAAAAAGCGGCCCCTGTGGAGCCGCTTTTTCGGTTGCCGCCGGAGCGGCCGTCAAACCATTGTAGTGGACTACTTGTCCTGCACGAAGGTCTGCTTCTGCGTGCCCAGGCCCTCGATGCCGAGTTCGACCACGTCGCCGTTCTTCAGATATTTCGGCGGCTTCATGCCCATGCCGACGCCGGGAGGCGTGCCGGTCGAGATGATGTCGCCGGGAAGCAGCGACATGAACTGCGAAAGATACGAAACGAGATGAGCAACGCCATAGACCATCGTCTTGGTGGAGCCGTCCTGGCGCTTCTTGCCGTTGACCGTCAGCCACATCTTCAGGTTCTGAGGGTCGGCGATCTCGTCCTTTGTGACGAGCCAAGGGCCGATCGGGCCGAACGTGTCGCAGCTCTTGCCCTTTGTCCACTGACCCTGCCGTTCGGTCTGGAAGGCGCGCTCCGAAACGTCGTGCGCGACGCAGTAGCCAGCGACATAGTCCAGCGCCTCGGCCTCTGAAACGTACTTGGCCTTCTTGCCGATCACGACGCCGAGCTCGACTTCCCAGTCGGTCTTCTTGGAGCCGCGCGGGATGAGCACGTCGTCGTTGGGGCCGACGATGGCCGATGACGCCTTCATGAAGACGACCGGCTCGGAAGGCACCGGCAGATTGGATTCGGCGGCGTGGTCGGCGTAGTTGAGACCGATGCAGATGAACTTGCCGGTTTCGGCAACGCAGGGCCCCAGCCTCGGGTTTCCACGCACCAGCGGCAACGAGTTCGGGTCGATCTTGGCAAGCTTCTTCAGGCTAGCAGGCGCGAGCGCCGCACCGGCGATATCGCCGACCTGCTCCGACAGGTCGCGAATCTTTCCATCGGCATCGAGCAGGCCCGGACGCTCCTTGCCCGGCTTTCCATAACGCAGCAGTTTCAAGGACATTCCCTCCTGAGGTCCGGCCCGTGACAGCGTTGCGGCCGGCATGATCGCGTTAGGCGGAGGATGATATCGGAAAAGTCCGACAAATGGTCACGACCGCCAGAGTCTACCGTACCGGCGGGTACGGTTCATCCGCGCACCTTTTTGCAGGTGTAGGCTTTCCGGACAAGTGGAAATCGGCCCGGACGCGCCGAAATCAGCCGACGAAGGCGCGTTCGACCACAAAATCGGCAGGTTGGTTCAGCGAACCTTCCTCGAACCCGATCTTCTCGACCAGTTCCTTGACGTCCTTGAGCATGTGCATGGAACCGCAGATCATAACGCGGTCGGTCGCTGGCGACAGCGGGGCAAGGCCCGTATCCTCATAGAACCGGCCATTCTCGATCAGGCGCGTGATGCGGCCCATGCGCGGCGTGATCTCGCGTGTCGTGGTCGAGTAGAGCGTCACCCTGCCCTGTGTCAGTTCGCCGATCAGCGGATCGGCGGCGAGATTCTCGAAAAGCTCGACGCCATAGGCCAGCTCGGCATGGTCGCGGCAGGTATGGGTGAGGATGATCTCCTCGAATTTCTCGTAGGTGTCTGGATCGCGCACCAGGCTTGCAAACGGCGCGATGCCGGTTCCGGTCGAGATCATGAACAGGCGCTTCGCAGGCATCAGTGCGTCGGTGACCAGCGTGCCGGTGGACTTCTGCCGCAGCAGCACGGTGTCGCCGGGCTGTATCTTCTGGAGATGCGAGGTCAGCGGGCCATCCGGCACCTTGATCGAGAAGAACTCGATCTCCTCGTCCCATGCCGGGCTGGCGATGGAATAGGCGCGGAAGACCGGCTTCTCGGCATTCGGCAGCCCGATCATCACGAACTCGCCCGATCTGAACCGGAAGGACTGCGGCCGTGTCACGCGAAACGAGAAAAGACGATCCGTGTAGTGGCGCACGGATACGACGGTCTCGGCGTACACATTGGCCGGGATCGGGAAGGACGCGGGGCTTTCGGCCGCCGCGTCCTCTATCCTTGCGGTTGATGTCTGCTGCATTCTCGAGCCTTTCGACAACACGACACTCCGCGCTGGATCTTCTAGCATCCGGCGCGTCGGGCAAAGCGGCTGGAACGGTGATGCCTTGTTTGGGGAATTTATTAGTATACAAATGAATATCGGGTCAAGATATCGAGGCGGAACGGGCTTCCAACTTGTCGGCCTAGAGCAGTTCATCGTTCCGGATTTCGTGCATGGCTGAGAAAAATCGGGCGGGGCATGATGTTTCTACTGGCGGCGGCGTCGTTGCCGGCATCGATGTCGGCGGAACTTTCACCGACCTTATCCTGATCGACGATCGCAACGGCGGGGTGCGCATAGCAAAGGTGCCGACGACGCCCGACAACCAGGCTTTCGGTGTCGTGGAGGCGCTGGGCGCGACCGGCGTCGGCGTGGCCGGCATCGATCTGATCGTCCATGGAACGACGACCACGACAAATGCCGTGCTGGAACGGCGGCTGGCTAAAACCGGCATGATCACCACGCGCGGCTTTCGTGACGTGATCGAACTTGGCCGGCGCACGCGCCCGCAACCCTACGGCATGACGGGCAGTTTCGTTCCGGTCATTGCGCGCAACCTGCGCCTTGAGGTGTCGGAACGCGTCGAGGCGGGCGGCAGGGTGCGTACGCCGCTCGATGAGGATGAGGTCAGGGCTGCGGTACGGCAATTGCTCGAAGCCGGCTGCGAGTCTCTGGTCATCCATTTCCTGCATGCCTACGCCAACCCGGCGCATGAAAGACGCGCAGCCGAAATCGCGCGAGAGTCCTGGCCCAATAGCTACATCACGACCGGCCATTCGCTGCTTTCGGAGGCGCGCGAATTCGAGCGCGGCGTGACAGCATCGGTGAATGCCTCCGTGCAGCCGATCCTCGAGCGCTATGTCGAGAAATTGCGCAACGAACTGGAAGGAAGGGGCTATGCTCGCGACTTCCTGATCATGAACGGAAATGGCGGCATGATCTCGGCGCGCTTCGTGGCGCGGGAAGCCGCCAAGACGGTGATGTCTGGGCCGGCTTCGGGCGTCATTGCCGCTGCCAGCACCGGCAGGCGCGCCGGCTACAGGAACCTCGTTACCTACGACATGGGCGGCACGTCGAGCGATGTGGCGTTGATCCTCGACGCCGAGCCTGCCGTCTCCAACGAGACCGAGATCGAGTATGCGATGCCGATCCATGTACCCATGGTGGCGGTGCACACGGTGGGCGCTGGTGGCGGCTCGATCGCGCGCGTTGACGCATCGGGCCTGATCCAGGTCGGCCCGGAAAGCGCCGGTGCGACGCCGGGTCCGGTCTGCTACGGCCGTGGGGGTTCGGAGCCCACCATCACGGATGCCAACCTGGTGCTGGGCAGGCTCGACCCGAAACGGCTTCTGGCCGTCGATACGCCGGTGACAGTCGAGCAGGTGAGGGAAGTCTTCGAACAGAGGATCGGACGGGTCGCGGGGCTCGATTCCATTGCTGCCGCTGGCGCCGTTCTCAAGCTCGGCAACCTGAAGATGGCCGGCGCCATCCGCATGGTGTCGGTGAGCAGGGGCCACGACCCGCGCGACTTTGCCCTGTTCGCCTTCGGCGGCGCCGGACCGCTGCACGCTTCGGCGTTGGCGCGCGAGCTTGGACTGCCGACCGTGCTCGTCCCGGCGCGACCCGGCATCACGAATGCGTTGGGCTGCGTGGTCGCAGATCTGCGCCACGATTTCGTCAACACGATCAACCAGCCTCTGCCCCAGCTCGACGAGGCCAATGTCCGCGCGGTCCTGGAGCGACATCGCGCCCAGGGCGAGGCGCTGATCGCAAAGGAAGCCGTCCGGCCGGAGAAGATCCGCACCGTCCATTCGGCCGACATGCAGTTCGTCGGCCAGACCCATATCCTCACTGTGCCGCTACCATCCTCCGACGTGTCGCGGGAGCAGCTTCAGACATTGTTCGAGAAAGCCTACTTCGCGCGCTTCCGCGTCGAGCTTCCGGAAATCCGCGCCAATCTGGTCAATCTCAACACGTCCGTGATCGGGGTGAGGCAGGCCGTCGATCTCGGGCAACTGATAGACCCTGCGGGCAGGGCGAAGGATCTGGACGGAGCGCTACGCGAGGTCCGGCCGGTCTGGTATGAAGGCGCGTGGTTCGATACGCCGGTTTACCTGCGTGAGAAATTGCCGCTAGATGCCATCTTGCATGGGCCAGCCATCCTCGAACAGCTGGACGCGACGACGGTTCTGGAGCCTGGCGATGTCGCGAGGAGCGATGCTGACGGAAATCTTCTGATCGAGGTGGGAAAGGCATGACTCTCGACGCCATCACGCTTTCGGTGATCCAGGCAGCACTGCAGCAGACCTGCGACGAGATGGACCTGACTTTCAGCCGCGCCGCGTTCTCGCCCGTCATTGCGGAGGCGAACGACCGATCGGACGGAATCTATTCGGCCGTCGATGGCTCGCTGATCGCACAGGGCTCTCAGGGACTACCGGTGTTTGTCGGCGTCATGCAGTACTCTACGAAGACGATCATCGAGATGATCGCCGACAGGCGCTGCCTGCCGCCCGAAGAGGGCGACATCTACATCGTCAACGACCCCTATCTCGGCGGCACGCACCTGATGGACGTGCGTTTCGCCATGCCGGTCTACAGGGGCGACACGATTTTCTGCTGGCTCTCCAACACCGGCCACTGGCCTGACATTGGTGGTGCGGTGCCGGGCGGTTTCTCCGCATCCGCGACCGCAGTCGAGCAGGAAGGCCTGCGCCTGCCGCCGGTGAAGCTCTTCAAGAAGGGAAAGCTCGATCCCGAGATCTACGCGATCATCACCTCCAATATACGCGTAGCCGACCAGCGCATCGGTGACATCCGGGCACAGGCGGCGGCGTTGCGCGTGGGGCAAGAGCGGCTTTTCGCAATCCTCGACCGCTATGGCGACGACACGGTGACCGAGGCGATCGCCGAGTTGCGCAAACGCGCGGCCGAGCAGATGCGCGCCAGCATCGCGGATATACCCGACGGCATCTACCGCGCGAAAGCCTTCGTGGACTCCGACGGCGTCGTGAACGAGCCGCTGACCATAACGCTGGCAGTGGAGAAAAAGGGCGACGGCCTGACTTTCGATTTCTCGGGCTCATCGAAACCCTGCGCGGGTCCGATGAACAGCGTGCTCGCAACCACGCTGTCGTCGGTCTATCTGGCGATGCGGCACATCTTCCCGCAAGTGCCTATCAGCGCGGGCGCATTCGAGCCGCTGAACGTGCTTACACCGGAAGGCACTTTCCTTGACGCTAAATATCCGCGTCCCGTCTCAGGCTGCGCCGCTGAGGTGTCGCAGCGCATAGCAGAAGCGGTATTCGCGGCGATGGTGCAGGCCCTGCCGGACAGGGTGACGGCGGCTCCGGCGGGTTCAAGCGGAAATTTTGCCCTCGGCGGCCACGATCCGGCGCGGGGTCGCGATTTTGTCATGTACCAGATTTCCGGCGGAGGCTATGGCGGCAATCTGCGCGAAGACGGGCTGACCAATGGATGCTCAACCATCGGCATCTCCAAGTCTCCGCCGGTTGAAATCATGGAGCAGGCCTTTCCGGTGCTCTATCGGCACTATGCGTTGCGCGAGGGTTCCGGCGGCGCAGGCAGGCATCGCGGCGGCTTCGGCCTGTCCTACGAAGTTGAGTTGCTTCGCGGAGAAGCGCGTGCGTCCTTCGTCATGGATCACGGTCGTTTCGGCCCGCAAGGCGTGCTTGGCGGAAAGGACGGCGCGGTCAACACGGTCACCGTCTTCCGCGACGGCCAGGCGCATGTGCCCGTTCATCTCTCCAAGGAGCAGGACATTCCGTTGAAGGCCGGCGACCGCGTCCGTGTCGGCACGCCAGGCGGGGGTGGTTACGGCGATCCCGCAAAGCGGGACCGCGACCTCGTCAGGCGTGACATTGCGCTTGGCTACTACACGGCGGACGAAGCGGACAGGCTGTTCGGATCAGCCTGACCGTCGGAACCAAGTTCCAGCTCCCAGAGATCGGGATAGAGCCTGACGAAGCCGCTCTTGTCCATTTCGAGAATTGCCTCGTAGCCTGACGGCGGCGAGGAGTACCAGTAATGAGTCTCGTCGCGCCGCTCATAGATCTGGGGAAGTTCGACGAGCCGTTCCTGGCCGATATCGAACCATGCTACCGAAAATTCCGCGCGCTCCCCGATCTCCAGCTTTGCGCGACCAAGCTGCTGAAGATTGGTGGCCGGCGTGAAGCCGAAATCGAGATCTGCGATGTCGGCAAATCCCTGCGGCTTGCCGTCGAGCTTCCAGCCCTCCGGTGTGCGTTCCATCGCATGGAAAAAGCGCCGCCCGCCCGATATGCCGCGAATGCTGCCGCGCTTGCTGTTCCATGCGTCATCCATTTCCAGCGTATAGTTCACCGCGACAGGGCCGTCTTCGCCAAGGAAGGACGACATGCCCGTTAGGTGCCAGCCGGTCAGGGCCTGCGCCAGCAGTGCGGCGTCATGGCCTGGCGTATGCAGGGTGCGCCACAAAACGGATTCGGAGGTTCGGTCGAGCATGGCTGGCCTTCATCTTCTTGTTGTCAGCCGCCCGCGATTTGCTCATAGCAGGTCCATCAAGGAGTTTTTGAGGCGAAAGAGCGGCTTTTGGCGGACACGTACGCTGCGTCACGCTATCCGGGCGAGTAGCCTCATCAGTGTCGCCGCCTCCCGCTGTGACAGCGGCTGCAGGGTCTCGGCGGTGATCTCTTCCGCGAGCGGAACGAGCCGATCCAGCGTTTCCCGTCCTTGCGAAGTCAGGCTGACCATCAGGCGACGCCTGTCGACTTTGTGCCTGCTGACCTCAACAAGCCCACGCGCCTTCAGCCGGTCGATGACGCCCTTGATCGTTGCCGCATCCATTGCGACCATGCTGCCGAGCTGGTTTTGCGAGGTTTCGCCAACATCGGCCAGCTTGGCGAGCGCTGCGAACTGCGGCGGCGTCATGTCTGCGATCCGGCCAGCAAAGATCGCGACGTGGCGCTGGTGTGCCCGTCGCAGTATGAAACCGATCTGTTCCTGAAGGCGATAGCTTGCGTCCTGCGACTCGGGATCGAGAAGCCTGACCTCGCTTTCGCCGGTCATGCTGGCGATCCGTTCATCGCAATCCGTCCTCTCCCTTGACCTGCGATGCTTCCAGCCCGCCCATCCGACTATGCACGCGACCGCCGATCGACATGGCAAGGGCGAACAGGATTTCGTCGGGTCGCGGACCCTCCGGATCAGCAACGGTGATCGCATCGAAATGACTGCGAACATAGGCGGCGTTGGTGTGGCCGAGTGGCACGTCGAGGCTGGCGCCAAAGGCGCCGCGCTTCATAGCCGAGGGTACGATGGCTTTCGATGCGCCGAGGCTCTCGCGCATCGAGTAGCCTCCCGGGACGTGCCAGAGAGCCCCGTGCTCGAGCTCGCCCGCAGTTCCGACGATCGCTCCCTTGCCATAGCCGTCGATGACAGATGCGTCGCCGCCGAGAACGGCAAGCAGGCGCTCGGTCAAAAGCCGGCCGAGTGGCTTCAGATCGTCCATCGCCGGTTGAAGCTCTGCCGAATAGGCACCGGCGAACGGATTCTTCACGATCGCCCACGCTGCCGCCCGTTTGCGCGGGTGCTCAGGCGACGGACCGCCGTCATGATGGATTTCTTCATTGAGCACCGCGATCTTGCGGATCGGAAATTCAGGCATGCATCTCTTCCCTGTGCATTTCGTTCTTCAGGCCTCGACCGGCCGGTCGATCCTCGCCTACGTCGCCACAAATACGGTCTTCTCCATTGAGGAAAAGCGCAGCCGCCTCGATCAGCCGATTCCGGCGCAGGTCTTGCGCAATCGCCAGCCCGTTTTCGAGCGCGGCGGCAACGTCTCCGCTCGAAAGTGCTCCGACATCCGTCGTCACCAGGATGTCGCCGAGGTCGCTGTCTGGTGAAAGCGAATTCGCAGGCACACGCGTGATCGCAGCATGTCCGGGCAGGTCGACGGCATTGGCGATGATGGTCGCGGCCGCGTCCGCTTCGGCTCCCGAGCGCGCCAGAACGGTCACCGCATCGGCGATGCCGAGTGAAAGGGACCGTCCGCGCCAGCCGCTGGTTGCGACCCCGCGCACCGCATCTTCCGCGCTCACCGCAACCGTGTCGGCAAGTCCATTGCCCGTTCCGGCGATGGCAAGCCGCATGGAGAAACCAGGCGCCAGGTGCAACGCGCTGTCGCCACCATTGTTGACATAGGCTTTCTCAAGCCTGCGCCCCGCGACCAGGCTCGACAGTATTTCGTCGGCTACCGAACCGGCAACGGCGGCCATCGGCGTGATGAACGTCCGGCCGGCCAGCGGCGAGACTGCCGCCTCCATCCTCTGTGCGGTCCTGCTCCTGAATAAGCGCGGTGTAGGCGGCGAGGCGCTGCGCAAAGCGGGCAGCTCCTCGACCAGTTCAGTCAGAACCGTCTGGAACCGATCGATCGCCTGCGTGTATGCGGCTTCGACCTCGCCGGCTTGTCCGAACGCCTCCACCACGAGATCGATCGGCCCGTGATTCAGGTGGAGCCGCCGGCCATCCGGCAGGAGAGCCGCCTGAGGACCGGTCATGCCACGCGTCCTCCCGCATCGCCAAGATGTAGCTGGGCCAGCGGCGGCCAGGGATTTGCCCGCGGGGCGCCTGTCTCACGTCGTGGGTTGTGGTATTCTCCGCCGTTCTCCAGCACGTCGGCAACGCTCCGGATATGGTCGGCATGTCCGCCGAGCGCAACGTAGTCGTCACGGCGCAGGGTGAACTCGATCGGAGCGACCAGCGCTGGCGTGGGCACATAGCCGAACGCGTTGTCAGGCACGCGCATCACGTCGACCATCAGCGTGATGCCGCCGCCTGGCCAAACATAGACCGGCGCTCCCCCGACCGTCACATAGGTCTGGAGCCCCTGCACCGAGCGGGTGAGGAGAACGGGATTCTCGACAACGCCGGCGCGTAGCGACCCGCCTGCCCCTCCGACGAAAAGAACCGTGCACAAGGCCGGCTCGCAGTTCTCCTCGATCAGTTCCACCGACTTTCTGAGCCGCTCTGGAAAAGGCTTTTCGACGGGCGTCAACGTCTCGTCCAGTTCATAATAGGCGAATTGCTCGCCGGTCGTGGACACCATCAGCAGAGAAAGTCCGGGCCGCGCGCCCTTCTTTGCGTTCCAGTCCCCGAGGATGGCGAGGGGATCGGAGATTGCAGTGCCGCCCCAGCCGAGCCCCGGCTCGGACACCTTGAAATAGCGACCGGGCGTCGAGCGGCGACCGATGATCTTGATGCCAGTGTCCTCCCACCCCAGCACCTTGCCGGCCTGGTGCTCGGAGACGACGCCCGTGATGTGGTCGTCGACAACGACGACTTCATCGACGAGCCCGCGCCACTGCGCCGCAAACATTCCAATGGTTGCCGAGCCGCAGCCGACGCGCATGCGGTTTTCCAGCTTGCCGTCGATCACCGGCGGCCTCCCCGCCTGAACGACGACGCTTGCGCCGCCGTCTATGGTCAGTTCCACGGGCTGCTTGTTGCAGAGGTTGAGCAGCGCGTCGCATGTAACGCGACCCTCGGACTTTGAGCCTCCGGTCAGGTGATGCACGCCGCCGAGCGAAAGCATCTGCGAGCCATATTCGCCGGTCGTCACATGGCCGATCGCTTCGCCGCCTGCACGCACGGTCGCGGCCTCCGGACCTATGTGGCGGTCCGTGTCGATCTTCACCTTGACGCCGCAGTAGGAGAAGATGCCCTCGGTCACCACTGTGACGAGATCGACGCCCTCCACCTCCTGGCTGACGATGAAGGGCGCCGGCTTGTAGTCGGGATAGGTGGTGCCTGCGCCGATGGCCGTCACGAAGCGCTGGCCGGTGTTGACCAGTCCGCCATCGCCAGCCTGCCCGGCGTCGAACGAGATTGCCTCCGCAGCCCGCTCGAGGATCGTCAGCGGATCGAGTCTGACGATCCGCCCCTCGACATTTCCATAGCGGTCGCATGCGCCCGAGCGCCCGTCGGCGATGTAGCACATGACGGGACAGGCATCGCAGCGGATCTTCTCGGCGACCTGCTTCTCGCCGGGTTCATGCGTTTCAAAACGTTCGGCCAGCTCGCTCATGGGGCAGCCTCCTTCGCCCTGATCGCCTCCAGGATCCGAGTCGGCGTGGCAGGCACCTTGGCCGGCAAGACGCCGGTTGCGTGGCGGATCGCATTCAGGATCGCAGGCGCTGTGGGGATCAGCACATGCTCGCCAAGGCCCTTGGCGCCGAAAGGCCCTTCCGGATCGGGCACTTCGACGATGATGGATTCGATCTCGGGTACGTCGCCGATGGTCGGGATCAGGTAATCGTGCAGGTTCTCGGTGCGGCCGGGGATATACTCTTCCATCAGCGCCAGCCCGATGCCTTGCGCTATGCCGCCTTCGATCTGGCCCTCGACCAGAAGTGGATTGATGGCGCGACCGACATCGTGGGCGGCAGTGATCTTGATCAGCTTCACGGTGCCGAGTCTCATGTCGACTTCCAGCTCGGCAATCTGAGCGCCGTAGCCGTAGACCGCATAAGGCTTGCCTTGCCCCTTTTCGTCGAGCGCCTCTGTCGGCGGATCGTAGCTCTCCTGCACGCAGAAGACGTAGCCCTCTCCGTCGAGGGGCAATTGCCCGAGTTCCACGCGTCGCGATGCCTCGCCTTCCCGGATCACGATCGTGCCCATCTCGAAGGAGAGCTGCGCGCCGGACGATACGTTTGCGCAGCGCGTGATCGATTCCCTCAGCGCACGGGCCGCCTTTTGCGCTGCCTTGCCCGAAATGTAGGTCTGGCGTGAGGCCGAGGTCTTGCCGGCATCCGGCGTTATCGTCGTATCGGCTCCGACCAGCTCAAGGTCGGCGAGAGGAAGGCCGAGCGTGTCCGAGAATATCTGCGCGATGACGGTGTTGGCGCCCTGCCCGATATCCACCGCTCCCTGATGCAGGATTACTTTTCCTTCGGCGGTGATGCCGGCCTTGATCGTCGAGGGATTGGCGATCGAGGTGTTGCCGCAGCCGTACCAGCAGGACGCGACGCCGACACCCCGCCTGCGTTCGCGATGCTGCTCGTTGAACGCAGACGCGTCCGCCAGGGCACGCGACCAATGGGGCCGGAGCGCCGTCAGGCACGCTTCGATGCCGACGCCGCTTTCCAGCTTCTGGCCCGTTACGGTGGAATCGCCGTCACGCAGCGCGTTCCTCAGCCGGAACTCCAGCCGATCCATCCCGAGCTTGTCCGCGAGAGCGTCGTAGAGCGTTTCCTGCGCGATGGTGGCCTGTGGGACGCCGAAGCCACGAAACGCTCCGCCGTTCGGCCCGTTCGTATGGATGGCGCGACCCGCGGCGCGGTAGTTCGGCGTACGGTAGGGTCCGGAAGCATGCACGGGCACACGGTTGGCGACAGTCGGCCCGAAGCTGGCATAGGGGCCGGTGTTGAATATCGCCTCGAATGTCATGGCGACTATATTGCCGTCGGCATCGGCGCCGATCGTGGCCTGCATTTCGGCCGGATGACGTTTGGTCGTCGATGTCATCGACTCGGTTCTGGTGTAGGCGAGCGCGGCTGGTCGGCCCGTTTTCAACGCGACCAGGCCGATCAGCGGTTGAACGGAGACATCGATTTTCGAGCCGAAGCCTCCGCCAGTTGCGGACGGCATGATACGCACCTTCTCCAAAGGAAGGCCGAGAACCTGCGCCGTATCTTCGCGATCCATATGCGGCGCCTGCGTGCAGGCGGAGATCACCACCGTGTCGCCATCCATGCGGGCAAAGCCGGCCTCCGGCTCGATATAGGCATGCTCGACCCAGGAGGTCTCGATGGCGCCCGAAACCACATGGGCGGCGGCGCGCAGGGCAGCCTCCGGATCGCCTCGCTCGACCAGACCGGCGGTCAGGAGGTTGTTGGGCCGGCCGGCATTGAGCAGCGTGGCGCCCGGCTTTTGCGCGTCGTGCACCGACAGCGCATGCGGCTCTTCCGACCACAAGACAGGGAAGTTCGTGACGTCGAGGTCGGCCATGGCGGCCCGCTCTGCAGCGATCAGTGCAATCGCCTCGCCACGGAAACGCACGATACCTTCGGCCAGCGCAGGCTGGTCAGCAAAGGCGGGAATGACGCCGAAGACGTTACGACCCGGAATGTCGGCTGCCGTGAAGACGGCGACAATCCCGGGATTGGCTTTGCGCCAAGCCACGAGATCGCCGAAACTGAAACGCGCATGATGGTATGGCGAACGCACGACGCATACCGCCAGCGCGTCAAGAGGAAAACCGTCCGCGCCAAACGTCTCTTCGCCCTTCACCTTCGGTAGGCCGTCAAGTCTTCGCGGCGAGGAGCCGACAGCCTTGCCGGCTTGTGGAAACCCATGAACCAGATCGCCCTCGTGCCGCCAGGCCTCCATTACCGCAGTCACGATCTTGCGGTAACCGGTACAACGGCAGAGAACGCCGCCAAGCGCGTCCTGCACCTCGGCCACGCTGGGTTTCGGCTTGCGCGCCAGCAGCGCCGTCGCAGTCACCAGCAGTCCCGGCGTGCAGATTCCGCATTGCGCCGCTCCATGGTGCAGGAACGAGGCCTGCAGCGCCGACAGGCGCTCGCCGGCAAGGCCTTCGACGGTGGATATGGAACGTCCTTCGGCCGAGGCCGCCGGCACGAGACAGGCGCAGGCCGGCTCTCCGTCCAGCAGCACGGTGCAAGCCCCGCAGTCGCCGGCGTCGCAGCCGACCTTGGTTCCGGTGAGACGAAGCTCGTCGCGCAGCACCGATGAAAGCCGCGTCAGCGGATGCACTGAAACCGTAGCCGGCGCACCGTTGACCTCGAAGGTGATGGCATTGCCGTGAACGTTCATGCTGCGGCCTCCGCTTCGGCAAGCCCGAGAGCGTCACGGACCGTGCGGCGAACGAGTTCGCGCGCCGCGGCAAGGCGATAGCCGGCGCTGCCGCGCACGTCGTCGATAGGGGTGAGCGGGGCGAGCGGATCGGAACCGATCGCGCGGTTGATCTCGCCTGGAGTCCGCAGGCCGATCAATGTCGCCTCAAGCTGTCGAAGACGTTGCGCCACGGCCGAACAGGAACCGACCGAAACGGAAGCGTCGGTGATCCGCCCCTCCGGATCCGTGACAAGACGTGCAGCGACCATCGCGATGGAGATGACGAGGTATCGCCGTGCGCCCAGTTTGCGGAAGGCAGACGTTCCCGAAAGCACCTTGCGCGGAATACGTATGGCGGTGACCATCTCGTCAGGTTGAAGTGCGGTCTTCCGGTTACCGAGGATGAAAGCGTCCAGCGCCATCAATCGTTGCCCTGCCTGTGAGCGCAGTTCCACCTCGGCGTCGAGCGCCAGCAAGGCCGGGACGCCATCGGCCGCCGGGGATGCGTTGCAGAGATTGCCTGCTATGGTCGCGACATTCTGGATCTGTGGCGAGCCGACTTCGAGCGCGACCTGTTTCAGCATATCGAAGGCGGGCGGCAGGTTTTGTCGGATCACGTCTGTCCACGTCGTGCGCGCGCCGATGATGAAATGGGCGTCCGTCTCGCAGAAGCCGCGCAGCGTCTTAAGCGCATTGATATCGAGAACGTTTTCCAGAACCGGCCGGCTGCCGAGCGCGGGATAGAAGTCCGTTCCGCCGGCGATGATCTTCCATGGCGCTTCGCCCAGCAGCGCCAGCGCTTCATCGATGTCCCTGGGTTTCGCGTAACGGATCACGCAATGCCTCGCGGCTCCTCACGGCCCCTTCAGGCCATGAGAAAAATCATTCGTATGCAAATGATATCAGCGACCTGTCGAATGTCAAAGAGAAGCGACAGAAAACCGTTGACGGCAGCGTGCCGACAGTCGAACCTCGACCTTGGGAACACAGCTTGTTGGGGTCGTCTGGAGAAGTTCATGGGTGCCGAGGCATTGATTGTCGTCGATCTGCAAAACGATTTCTGCCCCGGAGGTGCGCTTGCCGTCGAAGGCGGCCACGAGATCGTGCCGATCATCAACCGGCTGGTGCATGACTTCGAGCATGTCATCCTGACGCAGGACTGGCACCCGCGCCATCACTCCAGCTTTGCCTCGAGTCATCCCGGTCGCCAGCCGTTCGAAACGGTCCAGATGCCTTATGGCCCGCAGACGCTTTGGCCGGATCATTGCATACAGGGAACGCATGGCGCGGCCTTCCATCCCGACTTCTTCCATGACAAGGCGGAACTCATTATCCGCAAAGGCTTTCGCCCGGCCATCGACAGCTACTCGGCTTTCTTCGAGAACGATCACAAGACCCAGACCGGACTGGCCGGATACCTGCGCGAGCGAGGCATCCGCACGGTAACGATAGCCGGACTGGCCACAGACTATTGCGTCGCCTATTCGGCTCTTGATTCGGTCGGACGCGGCTTCATCACGAAAATCAGGCTCGACGCTTGCCGGGGCATAGATCTGGGCGGTTCCATGGCCACCATGACCTCCGAGATGAAGGCGGCGGGCGTCACTTTGCTTGAGGGCTGAGCGCCCTCAGGTCACGCCGACATAACGCTTCACGATATCCGGATCCTCGCGCAACCGATCGACCTCGACCGTTTCGCGAACCCGACCATTTTCGATGAATGATACGCGGTCGGCGACCTTCAGCACCGCGTCTACCCGCTGTTCCACGAGGATCGTCGAGACGCCACGATCTCTCAGGGTCGCGACCGACTGGCGGATCTTCGCAATCATCGAAGGCATCAGGCCCTCGGTGGGTTCGTCAAGCAGCAGGACTCGCGGTTCCAGACAAAGCGCACGCGCCATTGCCAACTGCTGCTGCTCGCCTCCCGACAATGTGCCGGAGCGCTGCCTCAATCTTTCGCGCAGGACGGGAAAGAGGTCGAGCACCGCTTCGCGCACGTCACTGCCCATGTGCCGCGCCATCAAGCCGATCTCGATGTTCTCTGCGACCGTCATCTCGGCGAACAGCCGCCTGCCCTGCGGAACATAGGCGACACCGGCCCTAGGAACCTCATGCGGGGGCAATCGCGTGAGTTCCACGTCGCCGAGCCTGATCGATCCGGCTCGCGCCGGCACGAGCCCCATGATGCATTTCAGGGCGGTGGTCTTGCCCGCTCCGTTGCGGCCGAGCAGGCAATGAACCTCGCCCTGCCTGAGGGACAGGTCCAGGCTATAGAGGACCTGCGTCTCCCCATAGAAGCAGTCAACGCCACGAACCGAAAGCGCGTCAGCCATCCTCGTCTCCCTCTTCGGGAGTGCCCAGATAGGCATGCTGGACGGCTGCGTTTGAGCGGATCTGTTCCGGTGTTCCTTCGGCGAGGATGCGCCCGGCATTCAGGACCGTGATGCGGTCGGCCAATTCCATGACAACGGGCATGTTGTGCTCGATCAGGAGGACGGTGGCGTCGCGCGCGATCTCGCGCACCAGCCCGATGAAATTCTCGATCTCGCCGTCCGAAAGGCCCTGGGTCGGTTCATCGAGGATGAGAAGTCGCGGTTTCAGCGCCAATCCCATGGCAACCTCCAGGAGGCGCTGGTGCCCGTAGGACAGGGTGCCTGCTACGATGTCCTCCCGGCCGGCCAGCCCGACCCGCTCGAGCGCGGCCATCACGCCGGCATGCACCGCGCCATGCCGTCTGCCGTCGGTCAGCGTACGTTGGATCGGAAGCGCGACGTTGTCATAGGCAGTCAGGTTCGCGAACACGCTGGTGATCTGGAACGTATAGGCGATGCCGTGCCGTACGCGTTCGTGCGGCGGCATGTTGGTGATGTCGTTGCCGTCGAAAACGATCATGCCCGAAGAGGATTCGATTCGCCCGCAGATCAGGCTGACGAAGGTGGTCTTGCCGGCTCCATTCGGGCCGATGATGGCGCGGATCTCACCCTGCATGACCGCAAAGTCGATATTGTCCACCGCCTTCAGCCCGCCGAATTGGCGACTTAGGTCCTTTGTTGTCAGAAGCGGCGTCATGGCAGCCACCTCGCCCAACGATCCCGGATCGTGCCGAGGATGCCTTTCGGGAAGAACAGCACGAGGATGATCAGCGCCGCGCCGACAATGCCGAGATGGCTTATGTTCCAGCCAGGTGCATATGTCTTGAGCAGGTCGCCGGAGCCGTCAATGAGATAGAACATCAACACGGTTCCAACCAGAGGCCCGAGCGTGGTGGATGCACCGCCGAGCAATACCCACAGCAGCGGCAGGATCGAGTACTGGATCGATGCGAAGGTGGAGCCGACATAGCCGAACAAGATGAGATAGGCTGCGCCTGCAGCGCCGCAGATCGCGCCTGAGGCGACCATCGCCACAAGCTTGTTGGCGAACGTGTCGTAGCCCAGCATCCGTGTCCGCTCCTCGTTTTCGCGGATGGCGATGAGCACGCGGCCGAAGGACGAGCGAACAAGCGCGAACGTCACAAGGAGCACAACCGAGAACAGGAAAAGGGCTGTCATGTAGCGTGTAGTTGGCTCTGTGAGGTCCAGCGTTGTCGCGCCGATCTCGATTGCCCGCGCATGCTGCTGAATGACGAGGCCTTCGTCACCGCGTGTCCATGATCCGAAATAGTAGACGAGCAGGTATCCCACCTGCGCGAACATCATCGTGACGATCATGAACGCCACGCCCTTCGTGCGCAGAGCCAGCATTCCGATGACGAACGCAAGGATCGTGGCCGCAGAAAGCCCCGAAAGGAAGGCAGCCAGTACCCCCCAACCGAAATGATACATGGGCAGACCGGCACCATAGAGGCCGGCGGCGAAGAACATGGCGTGACCGAGGCTGAGAAGCCCGGCATAGCCGAACAGGAGATTGTAGCCCATGGCGAAAACGGCTAGGACCAGGACACGAGCCAGCACACCGTGATGGTACTCGGGTAGCACGAAGTTCAGCGCGAACAACGCCGCGATGACACCGCCGTGCAGAGCGATTGCCTTGCCGTCTCGCCCTGTCATCGTGCTGCCGTCCCGAACAGGCCTTGCGGTCGGAACACCAGCACCATCGCGACGACGAAGGTTGCGATGATCTTGGCAAGGGTCGGCGAGAAGAAGACGGAGATGATGCCATCCGATACGCCGATCAGCAGTGCTGCAACGACGGTGCCACGCAGACTTCCCAGCCCACCGATGATGACCACGATGAAGGAGAGCAGGAGTGGATCGCGCCCCATGAGGTAATGCGCCTGGCTGATCGGCACGATGAGAACCGCCGCGACAGCCGCCAGCATCGCGCCGACGGCGAAGACACCGGTATAGACGCGCCCAACCGGGATGCCGAAGGCCTGTGCGGTCTCGCTGTCATACTGGGTGGCGCGCATGATCATGCCGATACGCGTGCGCGACAGAACAAACCAGGTAGCGAGAAGCAACAGGATCGACGCGCCGATCACGGCGAGCTTGTATCCGGAATAGCCAAACCAAGGCAGCGAGACGCGATAGGTGAAAGGTGCCTGCACAGGCCTCGCCTCCGGGCCGTAGAAGGTCAGCGCGACCTGCTGGAGGATATAGAGAAGGCCGATAGTCGCCACAATCGTCGCCTCGGGATTGTAGTCGAGGCGCTTCAACACAAGGCGGTCTGCGACGAGCGCGACGCCGCCTACGATCAGCGGAGAGATGACAAGAGCCGCCAGAAAGCCAATCGATGGATGCCCGCCAAAGGCCGAGGCGATTGCCCATGCCAGCACCGCGCCAAGCATGTAGAATTCGCCATGCGCGACATTGACGACGCGCATGACGCCGAACACCAGCGAGAGCCCGAGCGCCATCAGGGCGAGCACCGCTGACGTTACAAGCCCTTCCAGCGTGGCCAGAATGAGGTGCGGCCCGAACGCCATTCAGGCGGCCCCCTTCTTCGCGGCGAAAGGCGAAGACCCCGCGAGAATCACAGGGGCTGGGTCGTGTAGTCGCCCTCGGGTTCGTAGAGGCCGTCCTCAATGGTCGTCTTGTGGACGACCTTGAGCTTGCCGTCCTCGACCACCGAGATGTTCTGGATTCCGAAGCACTGATGAATCTTGCCGTTGAAGGTCTTCGGACCCTGTGGGTGCTCCGGTCCTTCCGCGAATTCGGTCAGCGCCTCGGTAGCCTCGACAAGCTTGCCCCGATCCTCCGGGCCCTTGTAATCGGCATTCTCCATCGCCTTCTTGATGACGTAGAGCGTCTCCCAGCAGCCGAACATATGCGCGGCGGTCGAGACGTCCTTGGGATCGTCGACCGAAGCGCCGTTTTCGTCGATGCCGACAGCCGCGCGATAGGCTTTCATGGCATCGGTATCGTTGTCCTGTGCGTAGCGCGGCGCGCCTTCCCAGAAGTGGCTCCCATTGAGGAATTCGAGGCCCGGGCTGTTGATGTCGACCGCTTCGAGGCTGTCGATGAAGCCGAACAGTTTCGGACCGCTGCCGCCGTAGAACTCGCCGAGTTCCTTGACGAAGGTAAGCACAGCCGGTCCGACCATCACATGATAGATGACGTCCGTGTCTGCGGGAATTTGCGGGAAGTATTTTGTGAAGCTGCTCTCCGTCGGCGGGATGGCGATCTGCGCTATGACGTCGGCACCCTGGGCCTTGAGGGCTGGCGGCAGGTAATCGCGATGGTCGTAGCCAAAGGCGAAGTCGGGAAATATCTGCGTGACCTTCTTGCCGGCATAGGCCGAGATCCAGGGAGCCATCGCCTGAATCTGGCTCTTCACGTCGGTGATGCCGGGCTGGAACACATAACGGTTCAGCTTGGTGGACGCGACGTGGTGGCCCTCGGAAACGACGAAATAGGGCAGCTTCATCTCACCGGCGACCGGAGCGGAGCCAATGACGACATGGCTGAACAATGTGCCGTAGGCGACATCCACCTTGTATTGCGTGGCGAACTTGCCGACGATCTCCGCGCCACGGCCCGGATCGGTCCCGTCGTCCTCTACGATCACCTCGACCATGCGCCCGTTTATGCCGCCTGCGTCGTTGATGGCCTTGATGGCGGCATTTGTGGTCTTCTCGTACCAGCGGCCATAGGCGGCTCCGATGCCGGTGCGGTGCGCCTGGAAGCCGATCTTGATAGGCGCTGAGCTTTGTGCCTGAGCATAGCGGACGAACCCCGGACCAGCGACGATGCCGGTGGCGGCCGCGCCGAGACCCTTCAACGTGCTGCGGCGGGAAATCTTCTTGCCGAAGATCGAACTGGTCATGCGGGCTCCCCTTTTTTGTAAACGGTCAAGAAACTCAGTACGCCAGTCCGGCCCGTACGGGCGGCGGCTACAATTGGTCCATACGGGAAAACTAAATCACCAATCCCAAGAGGTGGCAACTGCGATGCTGCATTGCACCTTATGCCGCCGTGGGTGTGGACAGGAGCCAGAGGCCGAACACCGTATAGGCGATCATGAGCAATGTAAGCGGCAACTGACCGAGTGTCGCAGACCACCCGACACCGTACAGCCGGTATGCCAGAAGGTGCGCCACCAGTACCGCAAGCACATGCCCGCCCACGATCGCCGCCGCCTGCGCGTTCCAGATCAGCCATGCTGCATCCGACCCGGCTGCGATCCCCGCCATCACCGGCATGTGGGCCATTCCGAACAGGTTCCATCCGAGCGAAAACGGATCGGAGAGCGCGACGGCGGCATATTGGCCGTTGACGAGCAGCAGGGTGAGATAGTGCGAGAAATGGTAGGCGAGCGCGATGGGCACGATGGACCAGACCAGCGTGCCTGTTGCAAGGGTGATCGTTGCGCGGCGGCTCGCAAGCCGATCTCCAAGCGCGACGCAAGCGAAGAAGATTCCCGCAAGTGCCATGCATGATGCCACAAGGCCGATGCCGTTCACCTGCATCAGCGCGGTCCTGCCTGGAAATTCCAGCGGGTTCAGCCCGTTCAACCAGAACCAGAAGAACGTCTTCGAAAAGCCGTCGAATGAAACCGACGCCAACGCGCAGAGCAGGAAGATCGTACCGCTGATGTCGAGCGGTCTTGTGTCCGCGAGTTTTGACCCGGGCAGACGAAGAAACAGTGTTTCGTCGCGGCCGGCTCCGATGATTCCAAAACGACCCATCATGCGCAGGAACACGGACAGGAATTCCCCGCGGCGGCTCCATTCATCAAATCCGAAGAGCAGCATCATGACGAAACTGAAAAGCCAGTAGCTGCCGACCGCCCATGCCAGCCGCTCCGGATCGTCGGGTGCCGGGTAGATCAGTTCGAACCAAGCAAAGACCAGCAACGATCCAACAGCCGGCCACATGCCGACCCATCCGGGAAGCCTGAAAACCGAGGTTTCGGTTTCCCCAGTCGATTGTTTTCGTATCAGACGCCAGGGTCCGTACCACGGGTTGATAAAGCGCCAGATATCGCCGAACACACCCTGCAGCAGGGTCAGACCAACCCAGAGCAACGTCCAGACTGTCAACGGCAGCGGATTTGATAGCGGATCCCGGCTACCGATGAAGCCTGCAACGACCAGCGCAACGAAGAACACAAAGGACAAGAGGCTAAGCGTCAGTCGAAGGCCTTGCGGGACATGCCCGATACGATGACGCAGCCTTGCGGTTTTCTCGAGCGTTTCCGGGGACACCGCCAGCAGCACCAGAAAGCTAGCCGCGACGGCGAGCGCCCCTCCCACCATGTAATGGCCTGTCGGAAGAAGCAGGACATGGCCGCGATCGGAAGCGTGGGCGAGTGCGTCGGTTGGCAGGGACGCGCACAGCAGACAAAGCACGGCCAGAATGAACCGACTTTGACACCGCGCAAGCGGTGCACACGAATGCCCCGTGCTGCCGGTTTGCTCAGACGGTAACGTCCGCACTCAAACCTTCACCAGTTGCTCGACGCGATCCTCCTCGCCGAACACGCGCAGATAACGCTCGATTTCCCTGCGGTCGCCGGTCGCCTTCGCCGGATTGTCCGACAGCTTCACGGCGGGATTCCCATTTGCCTCGGTCACCTTGCACACGAGCGAAATGGCGCCCAGCCCATCGGTCTCTTCCGGCGCGCAATCTTCGAAATCGTTGGTGAGGTTCGTACCCCAGCCGAAGGACATGCGGACCTTTCCCTCAAAGTGCTTGTAGGTGTCGATGATCGTATCGACATCAAGGCCGTCGGAAAAGATCAGCAGCTTCTTGCGCGGGTCCACCCCCTTTTCGCGCCACCATGAGAGGATTCTCTCCCCGCCTTCGATCGGAGGGGCGCTGTCCGGGCGAAATCCCGTCCAGCCGGCGACCCAGTCGGGCGCGTCGCGCAGGAAGGCGGCGGTGCCGAAGGCGTCGGGCAGCACGATGAGGAGATTGCCGCCATAATAGCGCTGCCAGTCCTGCAACACGTTGTAGGGGGCCGCGCGAAGTTCGGTTTCGTTGCGCGCCAGCGCGGCCAGGACCATAGGCAGTTCATGCGCGTTGGTGCCCAGCGCCTCGAGGTCCGTATCCATTGCCAGCAGTACGTTGGAGGTGCCGGTGAAGGCCTCGCCGATGCCTTCCTTCAGAGCCTCCACGCACCAGCGCTGCCACAGGAAGGAGTGCCGCCGCCGCGTTCCGAAGTCCGAAATCCTGAGATCCGGCAACGCACGCAGCCGTTCGGTCTTCGCCCACATCTTGGCCTTCGCGCGCGCATAGAGCACATCCAGACCGAACGGGCCAAAGCTCTTCATGGCCGCGCGCGAGCGCAACTCGTTGATGATCGCAAGCGCCGGTATTTCCCACAGCGTCGTGTACATCCACGGGCCAGGGAACTCGAGTTCGTACTGGCCGTCGCGCTTCGTCAACTGATATTCCGGCAGGCGGAAATCCTCGAGCCACGTCAGGAATTCCGGTTCGAAGATCTGTTTGCGGCCATAGAATGTGTTGCCACCCAGCCAGATCATTTCCTTCTTGGTGAACCGCAAGCTGCGGGCATGATCGAGCTGGTCACGCAATTCGTGCTCGTCGATCTCGTCGGCAAGCCGCACGGAGGTCTTGCGATTTATGAGCGAGAAGGTCGCGTTGACCTTGGGATACATGCCCCAGATCATCTGGAGCATCAGCAGCTTGTAGAAGTCCGTATCGAGCAGGCTGCGCACGATCGGATCGAGCTTCCAGGTGTGGTTGTACACACGCTGCGCTATATCTGTTCTTGTCATCGGCGCGTCCTCTCCCGCCGTCCCTCCGGCGGCCTTGAATGGAAACGCCTATAGCATTGATTTTTCTGCAGCGCGCGCCCGTCGCGCCTGCTGGCACGACGGAAAGTCATTCTGGCGGGTAGCACCCGTCGCCGCATACGGATGCGGCTAGAGCCGCCCGATCCTTTCGATCAGAAGCTGGAAAAGGGCTTCGTGGTCGACATCGCGCAGATAGGTGGCGTTTGCCGGCTTGTTCGTCACACCCCACCAGTCCGCCACCGTCATGCCCAGCGTCAGTTCGGAAACCGTTTCTATGCTTACATTGATGAACCGGCCTGAGAACAGATCAGGCTTCAACAGATAGGCGATGACACAGGGATCGTGCAGAGGCCCGCCATCCGTGCCGTACTTGCTTTCGTCGAAGCGTTCGAAGAATTCGAGCATCTCGGCGACCGCAATGCCAGGTCTCGTAGCCAGCCCGCGGAATGCCGCGACCCGTTTTGCCGTTGTCAGGACCTTGTGGGTGCAATCCAGCGGAACGATGACGGTCGGTATGCCGGACGCCAGAACCAGCGCGGCTGCATGTGGATCGACATAGATGTTGAACTCCGCGGCCGGCGTGACATTGCCACCCTCGAAGAGCCCGCCGCCCATGAGAACGATCTCACGTATGCGCGGTGCTATTTTCGGTTCGCGTTTCAGCGCGAGCCCGAGATTGGTCAGCGGGCCAAGTGCACAGATCGTGACGGCTCCACTTTCCTCGCGCTTCAGCGTCTCGATAATGAAGTCTACCGCGTCCTGGTCCTGGAGCGGCATGGTCGGCTCGGGCAGCGTCGGGCCGTCGAGGCCTGTCTTGCCGTGCACATTCTCCGCAGTGACGAGCTTGCGAACCATTGGATGCTCAGCCCCGGCGAAAACCCTGGTGTCGGGTCTGCCGGCCAGTTCGCAGATCTTGCGTGCGTTCTTCTCGGTCAGGGTAAGGGGAACATTACCTGCGACAGCGGTGATGCCAAGGATTTCAAGTTCCGGACTGGCGAGCGCCGTCATTATGGCGACGGCGTCGTCCTGACCGGGATCGGTATCGATGATTATCTTTCTGATTTCAGGCATTTCCTGTCCTTGGGCGATGTAATGGCCATCTTGAAGTCGATGGCGGCGCGGACCATATCAGCACCAGCGGGAGAAATGCCATCCGGGTTTTTCCCCATTATGTCGCTCGCAGAGGACACAGTTACATGAGTCGAATGACGCCTTTTTCGAGCCCGCTGTTGCTTGGGTTCGACGCGATGGAAAAGACGCTTGAGCGCCTGGCCAAGAGCGGCGATTCCTATCCACCCTATAATATCGAGCGCCTTCGTGGCGCAGACGGGGAGGCCGAAAAGCTGCGGATCACGTTGGCCGTTGCCGGTTTCGCGGACAACGATCTCGAAGTGACGACTGAAGAGAATCAACTGGTGGTGCGAGGCCGTCAGGCGGAAGAGACCGACCGTGAATATCTGCACCGCGGCATAGCAGCCCGGCAGTTTCAGCGTTGTTTCGTTCTTGCCGAAGGAATGCGCGTGACCGGCGCAGAACTCAGGAATGGACTGCTCTCCATAGATCTTGAACGGCCTGAGCCGGAGCGGCTGGTGCGCAAGATCGACATAGCGGTGAGGGATTGATCCCCTGCCGCGACACCGCCGGCGATCAACCGGGAAACCTTAGCTCTAAAGCGGGAGGGTCCGTGGCGACACCCGCAACAAGGAGGCTGACATGACCAGCAACAACGAAGTCCAGATTTTCTCCGAAGCTGAACTCGCCCATCTGGGCGAAGGTACCGTTGCGTATCTGCGCGAGATGGGTGGAAAGGAACTCAACGGCAAGTTCCCCGGCCTGCCGGAGATTGCACCCGACGCAAGGCTGTGGGCGCTATTCGCCGCCAACGGCCAGCCGATCCTGATCTCCGATGCGCGCGACCGTGCCATAGCGGGCGCCTTGGAGAACGACCTGACACCGGTCAGCATCCACTGATCCGCGACCAGCGACAAACAGACACAAAAAGGGCGGCTCAAGGCCGCCCTTCGTTTGCCGGATGGCTTCCCGCCGCAGCTCAGGCGGCCTTGGAGTCCTGCGTATCCGAGAGCAATTCGCGAATTGCGGACGCGTCCCGTGTACCGCGCACCTTGGCGACCGTTTCCCCTTCACGCAGGACGCGCGCTATGCGCGACAGCGCCTTCAGGTGATCGGCGCCCGCGCCTTCGGGCGCCAGAAGCAGAAACACCAGGTCCACCGGTTCGTCATCCAAAGCCTCGAAGTCGACGGGAGTGTCGAGCCTGGCAAACACGCCGGTAATGCGGTCGACGCCGGCCAGCTTGCCGTGGGGTATGGCGATGCCGTTGCCGACGCCCGTCGAGCCCAAGCGCTCACGCTGCAGTACGGTGTCGAAAATTTCACGCTCCGGTATGCCGGTGATCGCCGAAGCGCGCTCTGACAGAAGCTGCAGCAGCTGCTTCTTGGAGTTCGCCTTTACCGCTGGCATGATCGCCGGCACATCGATGAGATCGCTGAGATCCATTCCAACAAATCCTTGTGCTCGTCCTGTCGCCGCATAATAGGCTGGCGTGGTCGATGCCCTCGTTGCGTCTAGGCCGTCATGGCTTTGGACGGGTCAATCCAGCCGATATTGCCGTCGGCACGGCGATAGACGATGTTGACCTGGTCATTGCCCGCGTTTCGGAACACGAAGACCGGACTGTCCTTCACGTCCAGTTCGATGATCGCATTGGCAACGGACATTGTTTTAAGCGAAACCGTCGACTCGGCGACGATCGCGGGAGAGAAATCTTCCGGGACCTCTTCCACATCCTCCGCGACCGAGGCCATGATGCGGTATGAAACGTCCTCTTCGATCGCTGCCTGTGCCGTGGAATGCGAACGCAGCTTGCGTTTGTAGCGGCGCAGGCGCTTTTCGATGCGCTCCGCAGCTGCGTCGAAGGCAGCTTGCGGCTCGTAGGCCTGTCCAGTCGCCTGAAGGCCCATACCGGTATCGAGGAAGATCACGCAATCCGCGGAGAAGCGGGGTCCGGATTTTTCAACGGTCACATGCCCTGAAAAGCCGCCGTCGAAATACTTCTCGACCATCTCGCCGATCCGGCCGTTTATACGAGACCGGAACGATTCGCCGATCTCCATATGTTTTCCCGATATCCGCAGGCTCATCTCGTTTTAGACCTTCCCTGTTCAGACTCTGGACGCCCGGAGTTTATACCCGTCTCGCTTGGGTACAAGCTCCACAGCGGCCTCAGGGCCGATTTCCAGTCCGAACTTTATGATTGATCACAAGCCGTCTCCAGACGGATCCAAAACGGTCGGGAAAGCTACCCGTCCCATGCGGGCGGGCTTCTAGTCACTTAGATCGTGAATGTCAACGAAGCCGAAGCCCGCCGTTGCGCGCGCGGCCCCTATCGGCCAGCCGAGATCCGCGCACGCTTCTCGCGCCTGCGCTGTACAGAGGACGGAATGCTCATGCTTTCCCGATACTTGGCGACCGTGCGCCTGGCGATATCGACGCCGCTTTTCCTCAGCATATCCACAATGGCATCGTCGGAGAGCACATCCGCGGGTTTCTCACCATCGATCATCTCGCGGATGCGGTCCCGGACAGCCTCGGAGGAATGCGCCTCCCCGCCTCCAGCGGCGGCAATGGACGCGGTGAAGAAATAGCGCAACTCGAATACGCCGCGCGGCGTGGACATGTATTTGTTTGCGGTCACGCGGCTGACAGTCGACTCGTGCATGCCGATAGCATCCGCGATGGTCCGCAGGTTCAGCGGCCTGAGATGGCGTACGCCATGGGCAAGGAATGCGTCCTGCTGCCGCACGATTTCCGAAGCCACCTTGAGGATGGTCTTGGCGCGTTGGTCGAGACTTCTGGTCAGCCAGTTGGCATTCTGCAGGCACTCGGAGAGGAAGTCTTTCTCCGCCTGATCCTTCGCGTGGCCTGCGACCTGAGCGTAGTAGATATTGTCGACGAGTACCTTGGGCAGCGTTTCGGGATTGAGTTCGACGGCCCAGCTGCCGTCACCTGCAGCGCGAACCTCGACATCGGCGACAATTGTGTCGGTGTTCCCTCCCGAAAACCTTGTCCCCGGCCGGGGATCCAGCGCACGGATCTCGGCGAGCATGTCGAGCAGGTCCTCCTCCTCGACGCTGCATATGCGTTTCAGCGACTGAAAGTCCCTCCGTGCAAGCAAGTCGAGATTGTCCAGCAGGGCCTGCATTGCCGGATCCAGCCTGTTGGATTGGGCAAGTTGCAGGGCAAGGCATTCCGCCAGGTTCCGGGCGAACAGGCCGGAAGGCTCAAATCCCTGGCAGGTCGCGAGCACCGCTTCCACCTCGCTCCCGCTTGCGCCCAGCCTGCTCGCCATTTCGCCCAGGTCCTCCCGGATGTAACCATCATCGTCGAGATGGTCTGACAGTTCGCTTGCTATCAGCCGTTCGGCAGGATCCGGAAAGGCGAAGGCGATCTGTTCGGCGACGTGATCGCGCAGGCTGACAGGCGCCGCGGCCATGTCATCCATGTTGAAGCCTTCTCCGGGCCGCCCGACTCCGGTCGGGCCCGCGGATTTCCACTGCGCGGCCAGGTCGGGAGTGAGCCGTTCCATCGTACCCGGATCGTCGGGGAATACATTCTCGAGCGAACTGTCGATCTTTTCGGACATGGCTTCCGAGGACCATCCCTGCTCTGTCGCGAACCAGTCCTCGTCCGTGCCGCTGTCGGGGAGAGCCGCTTGCTTCTGCATCTGGTCGGCAACCGCGTCGTCCCGCGGCTCGGCTCGGTCGAGCAGCGGGTTCCGCTCTATTTCGTCGTCAACGAATCGTTCCAGTTCGACATGGGTAAGCTGAAGCAGCCTGATCGACTGCATCAGCTGCGGCGTCATCACCAGCGACTGCGACTGCCTCAGCTGAAGTCTGGCATTCAGTCCCATCGGGTTGAACTCGTCCTACGCCCTTACGGCACCTACGCTGCCGCATCCATGGCCTACATAGAAAGTGGCCCGGCTTTTGCTTGTCAAGCTCAAGGAGTTAGCAATTGCTTCCTAACCAGACGTTTAGAGCGCGGCAAAAAGCGCCTAAGCGCCGTCAGAGCGTGAAACCCTCGCCGAGGTAAAGACGGCGCACGTCGGGATTGGCTACGATTTCGTCGGCCTGACCGTGGGTCAGGACCTCGCCGGCGTGGATGATGTAGGCGCGGTCGATGAGACCAAGCGTTTCGCGCACATTGTGGTCCGTCACGAGTACTCCGATGCCCCGTGCTGTGAGGTGTCGCACAAGCTGCTGGATGTCGGAGACAGCGATGGGATCGATGCCCGCGAACGGTTCGTCAAGAAGCATGTAGCTCGGGCGACTGGCCAGTGCCCGTGCGATTTCCAGCCTGCGCCGTTCGCCGCCGGACAAGGCCAGCGAAGGGGACTTCCTCAGATGCGCGATGTGGAACTCGTCAAGCAGCGCGTCGAGATCGTGATCCCGCTGACGGCGGCTTTTCTCGACAACTTCGAGAATGGCGCGAATGTTCTGTTCGACGGTCAGTCCACGGAAGATCGACGACTCCTGCGGAAGATAGCCGATGCCAAGCCGGGCACGCCGATACATGGGCATCGACGTCACATCGTAACCGTCTATTTCGATCGTTCCCTGATCCACCGGCACAAGGCCGGTAACCATATAGAAACAGGTCGTCTTGCCCGCGCCGTTCGGCCCAAGCAGTCCTACGGCCTCTCCGGCCCGAACACCCAGCGAGACGCCGTTGACAACACGACGGCTCTTGTAGCTCTTGGTCAGACCCTTGGCGATCAGGGTGCCCTTGAAAACCATGGAGTCGTCGCTGCGCTTGACCGCAGGCCCGACGACCTTGCGCCCAAACAGACGCGACATCAGCGAAGGCTTTTCGGCCATTACTGTCTGGATGAAGGGTCGAGCTTCATCTGAACGCGGCCGCCCTTCGAGCAGCCATCGACCTGTGCGCGACCCGTCTTCATCTGTACGGTCAGCTTGCAGCCGCGCAGAACGTTGTTGCCTTCGGAGAGAACGACCTCTTTTCCGGAAAGCACAAGAACCTCGGTCTTCATGTCGAAGACGCCACTATCGCCGGTTGCCACCTGCTTGTCCGACTTGACGTAGACACTTCCATCGACTTCAAGCCGTTCGATGTTGGATGATCCGGTTGCCGCCGAACCGCCGTCCTTGGCATAGAAGACGGTCATGATGCCCGATTTCAGGACCGTCGGACCCTGCGTCACGGCGACATTGCCGGTAAAGATCGCCTTGTTCTCGGCTTCCTTCACTTCAAGCTTGTCGCTCTCGATCTCGATGGGTTCGTTGCCGTTGAGACGAAGCCCCGTCAGCCTACTCTCGACGCCGCTCTGCGCGGCGGCGTGGCCACAGACGAGCGCGATCGCGACGGCCGACAGTGACGCAGCAGACCACCTAATTTGACGCATCGGCTTCTCCTTTGGCTGCTTGCTCAGCCTTCAAACGGGCCAGATCGATATGGACTTTGACGCGCGACTCGAAGACCACGAGCTTGCCATTCTCCTGCACCTGCATGCTGTCGGCGGTGATGCGCGATCCGTTTGACTGGATATCGACAGGAGTAGCGGTTTTCAAGCTGCCGTTGTTTATGTCCAGGAACGCCGATTTCAGCCGGGCGACAAGTCCGTCAGTTGTGGTCACGACAATGTCGCTCGGCACGTCCAGCGTGTTGGCCAACCTGTCGTAGGTTCCGTTAGCGGTTTCGACTGTCGCCCAGTTTTCCTGTTCGATCGGCATCTTGGCGTCGATGCCCTCGAGATTGATGATATCCTGGCGATCGTAGTCCTGGATTGCGCGGGTTGCGTTCACGGAATAGGGCCTCCCGTCCCCGGTGAAGCCCTCCAGCCGCGGCGCGTCCATCACCAGCTTTCCTTCTGTAGGGGCCGGTCCCTGCGTTTCCACCGTCACGCGGCCGGGCATGGTCATGATGGAATATCCGACGAGACCGCCAGTCATCAGAAGCGCGAGGGCGGGCAGCAAGACCTTGAGCCGGCGCACCCGTCGCGAATGGCGTTCCGCGCGACGGAATGCATCCGAACGCGCAAAATCTGCGTCTCTCCAGTCGGAGAGCGCAAAACCTGCTTCGTCGTCCGCCATTCCTGTTGCCTGCGCCAAGGCGCCGCCTTTCTTCCAAATACCTGCATCACCAGCGCTTACCGGCCGCCCAAGCTGTCTGACCCGCCCAAGGCCGTCTTGATGCAGAACCGGCCACGCCTGAACCATCGGCGCCGCCAACCATCAATCACGAAATCTTACACAATCGCGAATTGCACCCCAATATGTTTATTTTGGGAAGTTTGGCCAGCGTCAATCTGGCCCGCTTCTGCCGTTGCGGAAAGACTGTCGGGGAAAATCAGGTGGCGACGGTGCCTGCCATGTTCTAAAATGAAGCACTTGCATCATTCGGGAGCTTTTCATGGCGATGCGCGCCGACGATCTGATCGACCGACGACGCCTGCGTCGCAAGCTGACCTTCTGGCGTGTCCTGGCTCTCGCGGCAGCGGCCGTGGCGCTGGTCGGCGCTTCGGCGTGGCTGCTGCGCGGCGACCTTGCCGGAGTGGGCGCAGACCACATAGCCAAGGTGCGCATCGAAGGGACGATCACGGAAGACGATGAGTTGCTGGAGCGCCTTGAGAAGGTTCGAAAAGCAGCGTCGGTCAAGGGCGTTATTCTGTCCATAGATTCGCCAGGCGGCACCACCGCAGGCGGCGAAGCAATCTTCGAGGCCGTTCGAAAACTCGCAGCTGATAAGCCTGTCGTGGCTCAGGTTGGTACGCTCGCGGCTTCAGCCGGCTACATGATCGCCACCGCCACCGACCATATCGTTTCGCGCCAGTCGTCGATCGTGGGTTCTATCGGTGTGCTCGTACAGTTTCCGGATGTCACGGGCCTGATGGACAAGATCGGCATCAAGCTGGAGGAGGTCAAATCATCGCCGCTCAAGGCCGAGCCTTCACCCTTCAATCCTACCACGGACGAAGAGCACGCCATGATCCGGTCCATGATCATGGACAGCTACGAATGGTTCGTCGGACTGGTAGAGGAACGCCGTCCAATGACCAGGGCGGAAGTCATGGCCGTGGCGGACGGTTCGGTGTTCACCGGGCGCCAGGCGCTGCAGAAAAAGCTCGTCGATGAACTGGGTGGCGAAGAGGCGGCGATCGGCTGGCTGGGCACCAAGGGGGTGGACGGAGGCCTCGAAGTCGTGGAATGGAAGGCGAGGAGCAGCGGGTGGTTTATGTCGTCGGAAGCGATAGCTGTGGCGTTCTACCGATTGGCGGGGCTTCCTGAGAACGGTGTGGCGCTCATCAAGGAACTTGGGGGAGAGCGCTTGTTCCTTGACGGTCTGCTATCAGTCTGGCAACCTGATCGCAGCGTTTTGACGGATTGAAAAAGACAATAAAATCATTAACATACTGTACTGTACCGGATATTGGCGGGGACTGCGCTCATGATAAAATCGGAACTTGTGCAGATTATCGCATCACGAAATCCGCATCTGTTTCTCAGGGATGTCGAGAACATCGTCGGCGCTGTTTTCGATGAGATTTCGGATGCGCTTGCGGAGGGAAATCGCGTTGAGTTGCGCGGCTTCGGCGCATTCTCGGTTAAAAATCGTCCTGCTCGCACCGGTCGAAATCCCCGCACCGGCGAGTCCGTGGACGTCGAGGAGAAGTGGGTCCCTTTCTTCAAGACAGGCAAAGAACTGCGCGAAAGGCTGAATGGCGGCAAATGACGCCGCCCGAATGATTGCAGGATGCTCAACCGTTTTGTTCTGATCGCCGTCTTCGTCCCGCTCGCCATCGTATTGGTGGCCCTGGCCGTGGCGAATCGCGGCATGGTTCCGTTCACGCTCGATCCGTTCAATCCCGGAAACCCGGCGCTTACCTGGCAGCTTCCGCTTTTTGCCCTGCTGTTCGCAGCCGCTGCTGCCGGCATGATTATCGGCAGCGTGGCGACTTGGCTGAAGCAGGGGCGCTATCGCAAACTTGCGCGGCAAAAGTCCCAGGAAGCGGAGGGGTTGAAGCAGAGCGTCTCGAGCCGTTCCGCCCCTGTTGCCGTTCCGCAGCTGCCACGTTCGTGATTTGCGATACCGGCTGCATAAAATATTGATAATGGCCCGGGAGCTGGCATGCTGACGATCTCGTCCGAAGACGTCGACCGTTCACTGACATTTGCAGGACTGGTGGAGACGCTGCGCGAAGCGTTCAGGGCAGGCGCCGTTCAGCCTGTCCGTCACCATCACGCGATTGAAAGGCCGACGGGCGCGGCGTCCACGCTGCTGCTCATGCCCGCATGGACGGACTTCTTCATGCCGGAAGCTTCGGGTGACGGCTATATCGGCGTCAAGGTTGTCACTGTTTCGCCCGACAACAATGCGCTGGGCAAGCCAGCGGTTATGGGCGTTTACCTGCTGCTGGACGGCAAGACCGGCGAACCCAGGGCCCTGATAGACGGCCAGCGCCTGACCCAGTGGCGCACGGCTGCCGCGTCGGCGCTCGCGGCAGACTATCTTGCGCGCAAGGATGCCTCGAAGCTTCTGGTCGTGGGGGCAGGTGCACTTGCTCCATTCCTGGCGCGCGCGCATTCGGCAGTAAGGCCGATCCGCGAGATAAGAATCTGGAACCGAACCAGGGCGAATGCAGAGAAGGTCGCGTCCGAGTTGTCCGGTGACGGAATGCCCGTAACCGTGGTCGATGACCTCGATGCGTCGCTCGGCTGGGCGGATATCGTCTCGTGCGCGACGATCACCACTTCGCCGATAGTCAGGGGCTCGCTGCTCGGTCCCGGCACGCATGTCGATCTCGTGGGAGCCTTCACGCCGACCATGCGCGAAAGCGACGACGACACGATCAAGCGGGCCCGGGTCTATGTCGATACTCGCGCCGGCGCGACGAAGGAGGCGGGCGATATCGTCCAACCTCTCGCGACAGGCGTGCTGATGCCGGAGGCGATCGTCGCCGACCTTCATGAACTCGCGCGCAACGAGAAGAAGGGGCGCAAAAGCGAAACCGAAATCACCCTCTTCAAGTCGGTAGGAGCCGCTCTGGAAGACCTCGCAGCCGCGGTCTCGGTCTTCGACAACACCAGGTAGCGTATCGCGACAGCGGGACGGGAAAACCTGAGCCGGTCGCCGGCTGCGGCAAACTGCGTCCGCCTTGCTCAGGCAGGTCTACTATGGCAGAAGCGCAAAAAGCGCATCAGGAGCCCATTACGTTGAAGCATACGCGCGACAAGCGCCGCGACGACCGTCCGAGCCATGCCGGCGCCCGAGCGCAGGGCACCCGTCAAGAGAAGAACTTCGGGCGCGCTGAAAAACCTGTCCGGAATGAAAGCTTGCCACGTGGGGAAACCATTCCTCCACACCGTGAACATGTTGCGCGCCGCGCGGGCGCGCTGCCGGCAGAAAGACTTCCGCTGATCCTTGAGGTCAGCCCAAATGCCGATTACGCGCTGCTCGACAGCGGTGATTGCGAAAAGCTCGAACAATACGGCCCCTACAGGATCGTCCGTCCGGAAGGCCAGGCCATCTGGCGGCCAGCGTTGCCAGCGGCTGAGTGGAATCGCGCGGACGCTATCTTCACCGGTGACACGGACGAAGAAGGCATGGGGCGTTGGCGATTCCCCAAAGCGCCGCTCGGCGAAACATGGCCGATGAAGCATGATGGGGTCCATTATCTCGGGCGTTTCACCTCGTTTCGCCATGTCGGGGTGTTTCCCGAACAGGCGTCGCACTGGGACCACATGGCCGGGATGATCGAGAAAGCGAGGCGGCCCGTCAAGGTCCTCAACCTCTTCGGCTATACCGGTCTTGCATCGCTCATCGCTGCGCGCGCCGGGGCAGAGGTGACGCATGTAGACGCGTCCAAGAAGGCGATCGGCTGGGCACGCGAGAACCAGGAAATATCCGGCTTGTCGCAAAAACCCATTCGCTGGATCTGCGAGGATGCGATGAAGTTTGCCGAGCGCGAGGCACGCCGCGGCAGCCTCTACGATATTGTTCTGTTCGATCCGCCCGCCTATGGCCGCGGGCCGAAGGGCGAAGTCTGGCAACTCTTCGAAGACCTGCCGAGGTTGACGGATCTTTGCCGGCAGATACTGACGCCGAGGCCATTGGCCGTGGTGTTGACTGCCTATTCGATCCGTTCGTCCTTCTTCGCAATACATGCGCTGATGCGCGACAGTTTCGCGGGCATGGGAGGCATGGTGGAATCTGGAGAACTCATCATCCGCGAGAAGTCTGCAGGCCGCGCGCTCTCGACATCTCTCTTTTCACGATGGATTGCGCCATGAGTGGGCAACGCGCCGGTGGCGCGCCGGGGCAGGTGAAGGAGGTCACCAGCCTCGCAAACCCCCTCATCAAGGACATCAAGGCCCTGTCGTTGAAGAAATTCCGCGACGAGCAACGTGCCTTCATGGCCGAGGGACTGAAGCTCGTGATCGATGCCCTCGATCTCGGCTGGACGATCCGCACCCTCGTTTTCGCCAAGAACGCGCGCGGCAACAATGCGGTTGAGAAGGTTGCCGCCCGCACCGTCGCCGCGGGCGGTACCGTGCTGGAAGTGTCGGAGAAGATACTCACCGCAATTACGCGTCGCGACAATCCGCAGGCAGTTGTCGGGGTCTTCGAGCAACGTCTGACGCCGCTGAGGGACATACGCCCTGTTGCCGGTGATGTCTGGGTTGCCCTCGATCGTGTCCGGGATCCTGGCAACCTGGGCACCGTCATACGAACGGTAGATGCCGTCGGCGCCAGAGGCGTGATCCTCGTCGGCGAGGCGACCGATCCATTTTCGCTTGAGACGGTGCGCGCCACGATGGGATCGATCTTTGCGGTGCCGGTGGCCAAGGCGTCCCAGGACGCGTTTCTTGCATGGCGTGGAAACTTCCGCGGTCTTGTTGCCGGCACGCATCTCAAGGGTGCGGTTGACTATCGCTCTGTGGATTTCCGCGACAAGCCGGTTTTGCTTTTGATGGGAAACGAGCAGCAGGGCCTGACGGAGGAACTGGCGGCGGCCTGCGACAGGCTGGTTCGCATTCCACAGGCGGGACGGGCGGATTCGCTCAACCTTGCCGTCGCGACGGGCGTGATGCTCTTCGAGGTCAGACGCGCAGACCTTTCCCTTAATGACGACAGGGCGGATTCTTGAGGCAGCTTCCTTTCTATGCCGGGCTGGTGGTGGTGCTGGTGGCTATCGACCAGTGGATCAAATATCTCGTGGAAACGCGTCTTGTGCTGCACGAGATGGTCGAACTGCTGCCTTTTCTTGCGCTCTATCGCACCTACAACACAGGCGTTGCATTCTCGATGTTCGCCTCTTTCAGCGATACGATCCTGATCGTCGTATCGATAGCGGTTATTGTCTTCATCCTATACCTCGCCAGCCGATCCACGTCCCGGCAGTGGTTCGCCCGCATCGGGTTTACCCTCATTATCGGCGGGGCACTCGGTAATCTCATAGACCGTGCGGTCTACGGCCATGTCATCGATTATATTTTCTTCCACACGCCAGTGTGGTCCTTTGCCGTATTCAATCTGGCCGATGTCTTCATCACGATTGGCGCCGGGATGGTGCTTCTTGAGGAATTCCTGCTCTGGCGTCATCAGCGCAGCAAGGGATCGACCCGGTAATCGGAAAGGCACAAGCATGGCAGACCCTTTCAAGGCCATCCTGATCAGCCGGGATGAAGACAAGAGGCAGTCTGTCGCGGTCACCGAACTCGCAGAAGCCGATCTCATGGATGGTGACGTTACGGTTGCCGTCGAAGCGACTACGGTAAACTACAAGGACGGACTGGCGATTACCGGTCGCGCACCCGTGGTGCGTCGCTTCCCCATGATACCGGGTGTGGATTTCGCAGGCACGGTGACGCACTCGAACCATCCGGAGTGGAAGAAGGGTGACAAGGTCATTCTCAATGGCTGGGGTGTCGGCGAGGTGCACTATGGAGCTTATGCCGGCAAGGCGCGCGTCAAGGGAGAGTGGCTGATTCCGCTTCCCGCCGGGATGAGCGTGCGGGATGCCATGGCGATCGGGACCGCCGGCTACACGGCGATGCTCTGCGTGATGGCGCTGGAAAGGAACGGCATTACACCGGGGCAGGGTCCTGTGGTCGTGACGGGCGCTGCGGGTGGCGTCGGCTCGGTAGCCGTCGCGCTCCTTTCGGGGCTCGGCTACCATGTCGTCGCATCGACCGGGCGTACATCGGAGACGGAATATCTGAAAGGCCTTGGTGCTGCAGAGGTTATCGCGCGCGAAGAACTTGCCGGGGCGGCAAAGCCTCTGGGCAAGGAACGCTGGGTAGCCGGGGTCGACACAGTCGGGAGCCATACGCTCGCCAATGTGCTGTCCATGACGTCCTATGGCGGCGCTGTTGCGGCCTGCGGCCTGGCCGGAGGCATGGACCTGCCGTCGAGCGTCGCTCCGTTCATACTGCGCGGGATATCGCTGCTTGGCATTGATTCCGTAATGGCCCCGAAGCAGCTTCGTCTGGACGCATGGCGCCGCCTCGGTACAGACCTCGACATGTCCCGGCTTGCCGCGTTGACGACGGTCGCGGGTTTTGACGACATAATCGGCATCGCCCATGACATCGTCGACGGGAAGGTCAGGGGACGGGTCGTCATTGAGATGTGAGTCCCTGAACCCAACGTTTCCCTGCGTCCAGACCGACAGTTAAAATTCGAACGATCCGTCCAAAGCTTCTCTAATCAGTGTCTGCCATACCGGATAGCATGACCACCAAGAGCCTCAAAGACAACCGGCTGTCGGATGACCGCGATGGTGCGGTGGCGCCGGTACGCGCGCTTGTCAAGGCTCCGCCACTCGTTCCCGAACCTCTCGGACGGACGGCACGGCCGCTTTCCTTTGCAACGGTCGTCGCCATCATGTTGCTGGCCGGCGTCGCGCAACTTACAGGGGCTCCTGATTTTCTGGTTGCTTCGCTGGCCTTTCTCGGACTGGCCTGCCTGCTCGTCGTCGCGCGCGCAATGCGTGCGGAAGGCAGGGCGCGGGCAGTGATTGCCGAAAATGCCGCTCGCAGCAGGGCCGAGGTGGAAACGCTTGCAGACCGGATGTGGGAGCTCCAGGAAAGCGAGGAGCGCTTCCGGGGTTTGATCGATGCGCTGGGCGACCTTGTCGTCCACCGCGACCGCGAAGGCTGCATCGTCTATGCCAACAAGGTATTTGCCGATCTCGTCGGAGTGGATCAGCGCGATCTCGTGGGGCAAAGTCTGGCGCAACTCGGCATCGACGTGGGTGTCGTTCCGGATGCCGCCTTTGCCGACGGCGAGTGCCTCAGCTCCACCGATGTGGCCGTGCGTTCGGCGAATGGCACGCGCTGGTTTTCGTGGATCGAGCTGTCGGTGCGCGACAAGGTCAGCGACCATGTCTCACACCGCGCCATCGCGCGCGACATCACCTCGCGAAAGCGCGCAGAGACAGCACTCATAAATGCGCGCGAGCGCGCCGAATTTGCGAGCCAGGCCAAGTCGCGTTTTCTTGCAACGGTGAGCCACGAGATACGCACGCCGATGAACGGCATAATGGGCATGGCGAAGCTTCTGGCCGACACCGAACTGTCGCTTGAGCAGCGGACCTATGTTGGCGCCGTATCGACGTCGGCTTCAGCCTTGCTCGCCCTCATCGAGGATCTGCTTGA
The DNA here is from genome assembly GCA_019635775.1 of Rhizobiaceae bacterium. Taxonomy (GTDB): domain Bacteria; phylum Pseudomonadota; class Alphaproteobacteria; order Rhizobiales; family Rhizobiaceae; genus Mesorhizobium_K. Next base: position 205,594 of record JAHBYU010000003.1, read on the forward strand.
CTACACCAAGATCGAGGCGGGCAGGTTCGATGCCGAGCCACAACCGATGTCTCCACGCGAAATTGCCGACAACGTTGTCGAGCTTCTGGCCGCCAAGGCCTTTGCAAAGGACATAGGACTGGGCTGCCACGTAGCGCCCGATGTGCCGCAGATGATTACTTCGGACCCGGGGCGGATCAGGCAGGTTTTGCTCAATCTTCTTGGCAACGCTGTCAAGTTCACGGATGCCGGCGGCGTCCTCCTCACCGTGACGAAACGCAGTGACGGCGACGGCGATTCAATCCGCTTCTCGGTGTCCGATACCGGGCCAGGCCTGAGGCCCGAGGACAGGGAGCGGATATTCGAGGAGTTCGAGCAGGCCGACGGAAGTTCCACCCGCACGCATGGCGGCGCGGGCCTCGGGCTGGCGATCTCGAAGCGTCTTGTTGGCTCACTGGGCGGGACGATCGGCCTGGAAAGCCAGCCAGGCAAGGGTTCGGATTTCTACTTCGATATTCCCGCTAGCGACTCGGCCGAAGGCTCGGCCATGCATGGCGAGGCTCTTGCGGGCCGCAAGGTCGTCATTCTTTCGGTGAACACGGTGGAAGCCGAGGCCATCGCCATGACCGTGCGCGCGCATGGCGGTGAGGCGGAGATCGCCGCAACGGTGGCGCAGGCAGCAACCTACGCGGACGACTGCACAACGCTTCTGGTCGACGCCGCAATCGAAAAAAGCGACGGGCGGGTGCTTGGCCGGCTAAGGCAGGCAGGTTTCGCCGGTGCGAACGCGGTTACCCTGATCACGCCGACGGATCGTGGATTGCTGGGCGAATTTCGAGCCAATGGCTATTCGACCTTCCTCGTCCGTCCAGTGCGGGGAGAGACCCTCTTGCGGGTGCTTCTAGCGGGCTTGAATGCGCCCGTGGCGGCAAGCCTGCCTTCGGCCGGGGAGCCCTCCCTGGCAAAGTCCCAGCGCGTGAACAATCGCCTGCCGGGGCTGGCGATCCTCGTGGCGGAAGACAACGACATCAACGCCATGCTGGCGAGGGCGACACTCCTGAAGGCGGGCCACAGGGTGGATATCGTCGGCAACGGCAAGGCAGCGGTCGAGGCCGTTACCGGAGGCGGCCGCCGGCGACGCTATGATGTCGTGCTTATGGACCTGCACATGCCGGTCATGGATGGACTCGACGCAATCGCCGCCATCCGGCGCTACGAAGAGGAAGTGGGCCTCCCGCCGGTGCCGATCATGGTGCTTTCGGCCGACAGCCAGGAAAAGACCCGCCATGCTGTGCTTGCGCATGGCGCAAGCGGGTTTGTCACGAAGCCGCTTGACCCCGATGCTCTCGTCAGGACGGTCGAAGAGCGCGCCGCCGCCTGATCAAGCTTTTTGCCGGCTGACTTGTCTTAAGCATCGAGAGTTGATGCTCCGTCTGGGGCGCGCTATGTCACAGTCCTGTATCAGTTCGTGCGTATCCCCGGAAAGAAATTGCCCGAAGGAGAATCGCCCGTGCAGGCATCGTTGCCGGATTGTGATGCTCAACTGATTTCCACCCCGCCCGCATCGGCATGTATCCTTGAGAGTCGTCACCTCGACGCGCCCCTGGGGCGTCTCGGTCCTCTGGAGGTTCGGCTTGCCCGCAATGCGACAGAAGTGGCCGCGGCGCAGGAAGTTCGCTACCGCGTCTTCTATGATGAACTCGGCGCACGATATCCCGGTCTCGAGGCCCAGGAAAGGCGGGACGCCGACCGCTTCGATGCCGTTTGCGATCATCTTCTCGTGTTCGACAATTCGCGGCCGGGACCGGATCATCGCCGTATTGTCGGTACGTACCGACTTCTGCGTCAGGAAATCGCTTCCGGTACATGTGGATTTTATTCGCAGGATGAGTTCGACCTTGCCGCGCTGGTGGCGCGCCACGCTCACCTGAGGTTCCTCGAACTCGGCCGTTCCTGCGTATTGCCGGAATACAGATCCAGAGGGACAATCAGCGTCCTATGGCAGGGCATATGGAACTATGTCACCCATCATCGGATCGATGTCATGACGGGATGCGCTTCCTTCCCGGGCAGCGATCCCATGGTTCATGCACAGGCTCTTTCCTACCTTGCATACAACTGCCGCGCCGACCTTGAATGGGACGCTTGTGCCGTGGCTGGCCGGAGCCATCCAATGAACCTGATCCCTCCGGGAGACGTGGATGCGAGGTCGGCTCTCTATGCGATGCCGCCGCTCATCAAAGCCTATCTTCGCATCGGCGCGAAGGTCGGCGACGGATGCGTCATCGACCACCAGTTCGATACGGTCGATGTGTTCATCATCATGCCGGTCAAGGCGATCGCGGCGCGATACATCAGCTTCTATTCAGGAGACGGCGTCTCGTTTGCTGCGTGATCCGTTTGCCGGCTGACAATAGGCTGATCAGGGAATGTCGTCGGGATGCCGGCCCGGCCTTCCCCGGTATGTAGGAAAGCTCCAGCCGAACCGAAGCGCACCACCGCGGATTGCAAAGGCGGTCATGAAGGCGAGGAGCGCCGCCGCAGCGTCTGGCAGGCCAGCCAGGCTGACCGCTGTGAATACGGCGGCCCCGGCAAGCGCAGCGGAGACGTAGATTTCCGGTCGCAGCAGAACGGAAGGCTCGCCAGCAAGCATGTCCCGCAGGATTCCCCCGAAGGTGGCGGTCAACATGCCCATCACCATCGCCACGACCGGTGAGCCCGTGACCTCAAGGCTTTTGTCCGCCCCGAGAGCTGCGAAGGCAGAAAGACCAATGGCATCGAGCCAGAGCAGGAGCCTGTAGCGGGACTCCAGCCTGTGCGCGGTGAAGAAAACGACAATGGCCACGATGGCGCAGACCACAACATAGGCATGGTCGAGAACCCAGAAGACGGGCACGCCCAGTATGAGATCCCGGACCGTACCTCCGCCTATGCCGGTTACGCTTGCAAGGAAGATGAAGCCGATCACGTCCAACTGCTTGCGCGAGGCCGCAAGGGCTCCGGTCGCGGCAAATACGGCAACGCCGGCATAATCAAGCCAGAGTCCAGGATTCATGATGACGCCGCCGCCAGTTCCAACTCGCCTGCCTCCACGTGGAAGCAGTGTAGTTCATCCGTCGAGAAAGCGGTACCGATTGATCGGGGCGGTTTAGGCTGTCAGGCGTCCGTTTCGGCCTGCCCGTTGACCGGGCCAGGCTCGGCAGGAGCGTCGCCCTGATGCTTTGGTCCGCCCTTCGCGACACCGACCATTGCAGGACGCAGAACCCGATCGCCGATCGAATAGCCAGGCTGGACCACCTGCACGACGGTGTTGGCCGGGAGGTCCGGGTTGGGTACCTCGAACATGGCCTGATGGAAATTCGGGTCGAACTTCTCTCCCTCGGGCTGAAGCTTCTTGACTCCATGGCGTTCGAGCGCCGCCAGCATGGCACGCTCGGTAAGCTCCACGCCCTCGATCAAACCCTTGAAACCGGCTTCGCCAGCTTCCCTCACTTCCGCCGGAATAGCTTCAAGGGCACGCCCAAGATTGTCCGAAACCGAAAGCATGTCGCGTGCGAAATTGGCGATGGCATAGGAACGTGCGTCATGAACGTCGCGCGCCGTGCGTCGACGAAGATTCTCCATCTCCGCGGCCACGCGCAGTGCGCGGTCCTTCAGTTCCTCATTCTCCTTCAGCAACCGAACGACGGCTTCATAGTCGCCGTCGACAGTGCCTTCGGTCCTCTCGGTAGTAGCGTCGGCGGACTGGGTCTCGTCGGACGCGCGTTCGTCTTTAGCGTGGTCGCTCATCACGGGATCCATCAATCTGGAAAGGTGCGCCGGATATCGAGCTTCAGGCAGCAAAAATCAAGGCCGGATCTTGGAAAGTCGCAAGGCTAGGCGTGGTGTCCAGCACATTCGGGCAAATGAATCGATATTAAATCAAACTTTACCTTGTTTGCGCGGAAATGGACCTTCCCGGGGTGCTGTGGGAACCATTCAAAGGCTGCGAGAGTTTCGCTGCCGAAAGGTTGGAAGAGTATGGCAACAAACGCAAACGATAACACGAACGTCCTGCAGCAAGAGATCCGCAAGCAATTGGGATCGGCTGCCGTGAAGCGATTTGCGGAGAGTCTTCCAGCCTTCGGTGTCGAGAAATCGATACCGGACAGCTTCCTCAGCCTTCTGGCAGAACTCGATGCCGCCGAATCGCTAAGGCCGGACGGCCGGTCAGGCGGTGAGGATCATTCAACAGCTGTTTGACGGATTGACTCGGTCAACCCAGGGCGGCGGGAGCATTGCATGACCCGCCGTTGCGCCGTGCGCAGGCAGGCCCGGGGCCACGCATATAGTGGCGCTCAGGGCGATAGGTGGGCGCGACGAATTCGCGAACCGCAAACGCGAAATGCGATATGTGTCTGAGTATCGTCATGCTGTCAGTCCCTGGCACTCGGATGTCCCTTCCGATTGCAGACAAGTTTAGCGTTCAGTCGTGAATCTTCCGTGAACGTGATGTTAATCTTCGGCGTGTGTCGCCCGTGAGCATGGCCGAATCAGGCCGAACTTCGAGACTTTTTCCGGCCGCGCTCAACTTCTTTCGGCCTGTGCCTTTTCCAGCACAGGCGTTTCCTGTCCATGCTGCCCGAACGGATTTTTGTTTCGTCTAGATGTCGAGAATAAGCGCTGCCGATCAGCACCCCGGTGGCAAAGACAAGGCTGCCGCCAAGCCCGATCTACATGGCGATGGATGTTGCAAGGCGGAAGTCGGGAATGAGATAGGGCGAGCGTGGGCAAGGCCATCCAATGTCGTCATGATGACATTTGCAAGGCCGCGCTTGAGCGGAGAGACACCCTCTGAGCGGCAGAAGCAGCTTGGGCAAACCGCAACGTCGATGGACCTAACCTGTTGTTACAGCCGGTGGTTCACCTATATAGGCAAACGTAAAGCTATAGGGAAATTCCGATGTCGCATCAGAAGCCAGCGCCCAGACCCGCCACCTTTTCGCCCGATGAGCAGTTCGACCCAAAACCTATGCTCGATCTCATAGCGGGCATACAGTCTGAACTGGATCGGCTTAGGAGCCTTGTGGAACAGGCTACTCCCAGATTCGATCCGGCAAATCCTTACAACAAGACGGCTGACGGCAAGCTTTCCGAGGAAGGTGTGGAATGCTGCTACCGGATGTTCGACGACGGTGCGAGCCGATATTCGGTCTCGCGCGCCATGAAGATTTCCTTCGCTGCCGCGACGCATCGGTTCAACGCATGGCGCAAGGCGGGCGGTGAAAAGCGCACGCGCACGCTTCTCGGCTGAGGTCCTGCTGCAGGAAGACGCTGCCGTTCCGAGCGCCGGGCTCAGTCGAGTGTGCGCCGGAAACGGAACAGTGCAAGCCCGGCAAAGAGAAACACGAACATGGCGAGCGCGGCGATTTCGCCGCTTACGGCAGCAAAGTCCGCCCCCTTCAGCATCACAGCGCGCGTGATGCGCAGGAAATGTGTGAGCGGGAATATCTCGCCAAAGACCTGCGCCCATTGCGGCATGCCGCGATAGGGGAACATGAATCCCGAAAGCAGGATGGAGGGCAGGAAGAAGAAGAAGGTAAGCTGTAGCGCCTGCATCTGGGTGCGGGCCACGGTCGAGATCGTGTAGCCAAGAAGGACAAGCGCCATCACGAAGACGAGTATCGCCGACAGCAGGAGAAGGAGCGATCCCTGGAATGGGATTGAGAAGAGCATCTTGGAGGCGACCAGCACGACGGCTACCTGCACGGCGCCGACCACAAAGTAGGGCAGCACCTTGCCGAGCATGATCTCGAATGGAGAAGCCGGCATGGCCAGCAGGTTCTCCATAGTGCCGCGCTCCGTCTCGCGCGTCAGGGCGATCGAGGTCATCATCACCATTGTCATTTGCAGGATGACGCCGAGCAGCCCCGGCACAATATTGTATTGCGAGATGCCCTCCGGATTGTAGCGCCGGTGAATAACCACCTCGAGCTGGCTGCGCGCCTGTTGGTCGAATTCCGCCTGCTTTCCCTGTTCACGAAGCAAGGCCTGCTGCGCGACTGTGCCGAGCGTGGAGATCGCGCCGCTTGCCACGGCGGGGTCGGTGGCGTCGGCCTCGATGAGGATCTGTGGGTTGTTCCCGCTCTCCAGGCGCGTCGCGAAATCGGCCGGAATCGTAACGAGAAAGGAAACCGTGCCCTTGGCCATCAGCGCCTCGGCTTCCGCTTCGCTCTGCACGACATGGTCGAAGCGGTAATATCCCGTCATCTGCAGCGCCGAAACCATTGCCCGTGTGTAGTTGTCGTTGCTCATGGCAACGAGCGCTGCGGGCAGGCTCTTGGGGTCGTTGTTGATCGCGTAGCCGAACAACACCAGCTGAATGAGAGGCACGCCAAGCATCATGGCGAAGGTGATGCGGTCGCGCCGCATCTGGATGAACTCCTTGATAAGCAGCGCGCCAAGCCGGGCGAAGGAGAAGATCGCGTTCATGACATGTTGTCCTTCGACCTGGCCATGAACTGGATGAACACGTCCTCAAGGCTCGTCTCGCCTGACCGGACAGTCGTTTCCTTCCTGCTCGCAAGATCCTTCAGCGAGCTCTCCAGAAGCATCCTGTCGGAGCCGACGACATGCAGGGTCGCGCCGAAGGGCGCAATCTGCTCGACTCCGGGTCGCCCTTCGAGGAGTTCGGCAACCTGATCGAGCCTGGGGCCCTCGACCACAAAGGTCGTCAGACCGGCGTTCCTTACGACCTCCTCGACAGTGCCGGTGGCAAGCATCCTGCCGTAGGAGATGTAGCTGATACGGTGGCAGCGTTCCGCTTCGTCCATGTAGTGGGTGGAGACAAGAACGGTGAGCCCGCCTCGCGCCAGATGGTGGATTTCGTCCCAGAATTCTCGTCTGGCCTTCGGGTCGACGCCGGCCGTCGGTTCGTCGAGCAGCAACAGCCGCGGCTTGTGCATGATGCAGGCGGCAAGCGCGAGGCGCTGCTTCCAGCCGCCGGACAGCGTGCCCGCAAGCTGGTTGCGCCGGCTGGTCAGTCCCAGTTCCTGAAGTGTGCGCGAGACATGCTCTGCGACGGGGCGGAGCCGATAGAGCCGCGCCACAAATTCGAGGTTTTCGGCAATCGTCAGGTCCTCGTAAAAGGAAAAGCGCTGGGTCATGTATCCGACCTCGCGCTTGATCTTGAGGCTTTCCGTCCTGAGGTCATAGCCGAGCACCTGGCCCTCGCCAGCGTCTGGCGTCAGCAGCCCGCACATGATGCGGATGGTGGTCGTCTTTCCGGAGCCGTTTGGGCCGAGGAAGCCGACAATCTCACCCTGCGCCACCCGCATCGTGACATGGTCGACAACGGTCTTGTCGCCGAAGCGCTTTACCAGTCCGGTGACGTTGATGGCGTCCATTGCGGTTCCGACTTAAAGTCTAGTGGGGAGGCAAAGACATTTTGTCCTCTGTCTTCGAGGCCTATTCCGCCACTTCCACGTCCACGATCTGGCCCGGTTGCAGTGGCGAAGACTCTCCGACCGGTCTCGCCTCAACGAGATAAACGAGCTTCTGGCGCGTCTCGAGCGAGTAGATCACCGGTGGTGTGAACTCGGGATCGGGCGAGACATAGCTAATGCGAGCCTGCAATCCGGTGGGGCATCCGTCGCAGCGTACGTTGAGCAATTTGCCGACCTCCACGCTGGAGAAAGACGTCTCGGGCACGAAGAGCGAGAGTTTCACGGCTCCGTCCGGCAACATCGAGATAACTGGTGCCGACGGGCCTGCGACGTCGCCCGGATTGCGGATCACGTCGTCGACGCGGCCTGATGAGGGCGCGGTCAGGGACCGTTTCGACAGACGCCAGCGGGCCTGATCGAGTGCGGTCTGGGCCTGCTTCACAGCGCTTTCCGCAGCCTTTATTTCCTCGGGCCGCGCAGGCAATTTGCCAACCGCAAGGTTCGCCTGAGCCTGATTGATTGCCGCCTCCGCGACCTCGACCGCGGTTTGGGCCGCGTCGAACGCGGCCTGCGTAGCGGTGCCGCGCTTCAAAAGGTCGGTTATGCGCGAGAGCGTCCGGCGCTTCTCCTCTGCATCGGCTTCCGACGAGCGCACCATTGCGTCCAGAACGGCGATCTCCTCGGGACGCTTGCCCTTCTGCAGGTTGGCCAGTTGCGCCTGCGCCTGCGCGAGTGCCGCGTCGGCCTGTTCAACGGCGATGGTGGCATCGTCGGTTTCCATCTCGGCCACCGTGGCACCTGCCGCCACCCGATCGCCCCGCCTGACGGAAATCGAGTCGACCTGCGCCACCTCGATGGGAGCCAGAAGAACGAAGTCGCCTTCCACGTAACCCACGGCAAGCGGCGCGGGACTCGCGCACCCGGAAAGGAACGAGGCTACGACAGGGATGAAGCATAAGAAGCTCACCGGGGAGGCTCCTTTCGCTGCGTGAGAAGGGCGTCCAGGTTGCCAACGGCGATGTCGGCGATGATCCTCGCTTCATCAAGACCAATGTCCGTCCATTCCATGCGGCGCAAAACGGCCTCTCGCGCGATGCGGAAATAGACGACCTGGCCGATCATCATGAACATGCGAATCCTAGTAGCCTCGCTCTCGGCAGGTTCTCCGGTTGCCTGTTCCCAAATGTGGCAAAGGCGTGCGTGCGTCGGCTGGATTGCACCGGAATAGATGCGCTCGAAGGCAGGACCGGGCACGGATAGCTCGCGCAGGATAAACTGGGCGAAATCGCCGACTTCCGGGCTGGCGACGAAGAAGCCGACAATGCGCTCGACGGAACGTTTCAGGCCTGCTGCGGCGTCCTCGGGCGTCGCAACGGCGGCAACTTCCGCGAGGGCCGGACGAGCTATCGACTGGATTGTCTCGACGATGAAATCGGCACAGGCCAGATGCAAGCCCTCCTTGCCGCCGAAGTGGTAGGCGATAGAGCCGATATTGGCGCGGGCAAGCGCCGCGATCTCGCGCGTCGAGGTTCCTTCATAGCCCTTTCGTCCGAATAGCCGCAGACCTGCGCGCAACAGGGCGGCGCGGGTCTGTTCCGCGGGCGACTGATATATCTGACCAGGTTGGCTCAAGACGAAGTCCCAAGGATAGATTGCGTCGTATTAATCAATCGAATGATTAACGTCAATATCCTTGCATTTGCCGCCCTGCGTGGCTGAATGGAATTCATGGCGAAAGAGATCGAACGCAAGTTTCTGGTTGCGAATGCGGATTGGCGCGATCAGGTCGAGGCGCAGATAAGCATCCGGCAGTTCTATCTCGCTACTGGACCGGGGCGATCTGTGCGAATCCGCATCAGCAATGGGTCGCAAGCCGTGCTGACCTTGAAATTTTCAGGCGACGGACCCGGCCGCGACGAGTTCGAGTATCCCGTTCCGCTTGCCGAAGCGGAAGAGATGCAGGCCTTTGCCCTGGGTCGTGTCATCGAGAAGTCACGTCACCATGTTCGATTTGGCGGATATCTCTATGAGGTAGATGTTTTCGAAGGGAGCCTTGCGGGCCTTGTGATCGCGGAACTGGAAACGCCCGACTTCGTGTCAACGGAGAAGTTGCCCGTGTGGCTGGGTGCCGAGGTGACGGACGATGGGCGCTACTACAACGCGCGCCTTGCTCTTGCAGAATGGCCGGAGCCTTTAGCGTGAGCTTCCGTATCAACCCGCATTCGTCGCTTGGGGCCGAGATCAGGCGGATCGCTTCGGAGGAGCTGGAAGCCGCCCTCACTTGGGTTTCTTCGGTGTCTGAAGATCCCGACAAGGCCTTTCACGAGGCCAGGAAGCGGCTCAAGAATGTCAGGGCAGTACTCGGTCTTGTCCGGTCCGGCGACGAGGGTTTCGTGAAGGAGCAAAACGACCGCTGCCGCAATGCTGCGTCCCGGCTCGCCGGCCCGCGACAGGCCGGCGCGCTCATCGAAACGGTCGACCGCATGACCACGGAGTTTCCCCGCGAAGCTGACCGGAAAGCCATGGCGGCTTTGCGCGAAAGGCTGCTTGCCCATCGCCATGAGGTTCTGGCCGGAGACATGAAGGACGTGGTCCACGACGCTGGAGAGGCTTGCCGGCACTGCATTGAACGGCTAGCTGGGCTTGCCCTGCCGGACAGCCCCGAAGAAGGCGCGGACGTGCTCGCGACAGGCGCATCGCGCGCATTGCGTCGCGCCCGGCGCGCGTTGCGCAGGGCACGGAGCGAGGGCGATGCCGAGGCGTTTCACGATCTGCGCAAGGCTGCGAAAGCACATCTGGCTCACCTGTCCCTTTTGAAGGACTTCTGGCCTTTCCCGACCAAGACCCGGCGAAAGGCCGTCGCGGCTCTTGCCGAGCGGTTGGGGGAATTGCAGGATATTCGCGTACTGCGGACGCAGCTGCGGGAAGAGTTCGGAGCCACGCCTGAGGATACACGCCGCATTGAACGACTATGCAAGCGTTCTGAGCGTGAATTGCGCAAGGAGTGCCTGGCGCAAGCCAAAGCGCTTTTTTCCGAGAAGCCTCGCCGTTCGACACGCAAGATGACGCGAAAACTGGTGCACGGTCTCACCGAGGCGCAACCCTCAGGCAATTGACCCCGTGCACGCACGCCATGCCAACCATTCTGGCAATCGCCACCCAAGGCTGCTACCCGTTCGCCATGAGCGCGCCCGGCGATACACTTTTCGACAGGCTCGGACGGTTTCTTGCCGGCCGGCTGCAGGAAGAGTCGTCCGGCTATCAACCTTACACTCCGTCAGACCCCGATACGTTACGGCGCGTCCTTCAGCCCGGCGACATTCTGCTGATCGAAGGCAATCAGCGCATCTCCGCGACGATCAAGTACCTGACACAATCGACCTGGTCACATTCCGCGCTCTACATCGGCGATACCCTGCCTGAACCGGAAGACGGGTCGGAGCGCCCGCGTCTTGTGGAGGTCAATCTCGGCGAAGGCTGTGTGGCGGTTCCGCTGTCGAAGTACCGCACTTACAATACGCGCATCTGCCGCGCGAGCGGCCTGTCGCCCGAGGATCGCGCGCACGTTGTCGGCTTCATGGTCGAGCGCCTCGGCCTGAAATACGACCTGAAGAACATTTTCGACATGCTGCGATACTTCTTTCCGGTCCCGATGCCGGTACGCTGGCGCCGCAGGGCGATCGGCTTCGGGTCTGGCGACCCCACGCGCGCGATATGTTCGTCGCTCATTGCGCAGGCATATGAAGGAATCCGCTATCCCATCCTGCCTGAGATCACCCGCGCGCCGGGCCGCGCCTCGGCGCAATCGTCCTATTCCCGCAGCGAAATCCTGCATATCAGGCACCACTCGCTCTATACCCCGCGTGACTTTGATCTCTCGCCCTATTTCCGGATCGTGAAGCCGACTCTGGAATACGGCTTCGACTATCGCGCGGTGGAGTGGGCAGCCGGGCAAGGTAGCGAGGCGGCGGAGTCGGAATAAGCAGGTTCAGTTCGCCGGCCAGACGTGTCGGCTTTCTTCCTCGATCTGCTTCAACGCATGATCGATGGTCGCCTTGTAGCGAACGTAAGGCGGCTTCACGCCATGCGCGAAGAGCATGCGTCGCACCTGTGACGATGCACCTGCAATAATGAATCGAACCCCGGCGCGCCGGGCCTTGTGGGCGGCCCCCTCGATAACGTTGGCGGCCGTTGAATCCAGGAATTGAACGGCTGAGCAATCGAGAATGAAGTTCCTGCGCTGGTCGGCGATGCGGTCGAGCACGCTGCCGACTGTCGCAGCCGAACCGAAGAAGAAAGCCCCGCTGATCCGGTATATCACCGTGTCGGGGTTCGATGCCTCGGCTGCGTCATAGGCGACACGGTCGGAGCCTTCGGTATCGGCCCTGTCGGCGACCTCTACAGCAACCTGTTTCGACATGCGGTGGATGAAGATGAGGGAGCCGAGCGCGAAGCCCACCACTATGCCCTCGGTCAGATCGCGGAAGGTCACCAGTCCGAAAGTCACGAGCAGCACCAGAGCATCGCCCCAGGACGAACGGATGAGCGCCGCGAAAGCCGTCTTCTCCACCATGTTCCACGCGACGACCGCCAGCACGCCGGCAAGCGCAGCCAACGGGATGTAGCTGGCGAGCGGCGCGGCGACCAGAATGAAGGCAAGCAGGAAAAGCGAGTGCAGCATGCCGGAGACCGGACCGATCGCTCCGGACCGTACATTGGTCGCGGTGCGGGCGATGGTGCCGGTCACGCAGATGCCGCCGAACAGCGCCGAACCGATATTGGCGAAGCCCTGCGCGACCAACTCACAGTTGGAACGGTGCCGGCGTCCGGTCATCCCGTCGGCGACTACCGCCGACAGCAGCGACTCGATTGCTCCCAGAAGGGCGAAGGCAATGGCGTCGGGCAGCACGGCCTGCACAAGCGCGAGGTCGAAGGCCGGCAATGCGGGAAATGGAAGTGTGCGGGGGATACCGCCAAAGCGGGTTCCGATCGTTTCGACGGGGAGCGCCATGGCCGTGACCACCACCGAGGCCGCCGCCACGCCTACAAGCATGCCCGGCCAAGTGGGTCTCCAGCGCTTCAATCCCACGATGATGGCAATTGTCACAAGCGCGATGATCATCGCAGCGGGGTTGAAGGTACCCCATGCCGCCGCAAGCGCCTGAAGCTTTGGCAAAAGTTCGCCGGGTTCCTTTCCCTGCAGCGTCAGGCCGAACAGCTCGCTGAGCTGGCTTGCGAAGATGATGACGGCGATGCCGGCCGTGAAACCGACCGTTACCGGATAGGGAATGAACTTTATGTACGTGCCGAGCCTGAGATAGCCGACCGCGAGCAGGAAGAGGCCCGACATCATCGTCGCCAGGATCAGGCCGTCTACCCCATGTCGCGCTACCGTCGAGGCTACCAGAACGATGAAGGCGCCCGCCGGGCCGCCGATCTGGAACCTGCTTCCGCCAAGCAGAGACACGATGAAGCCGCCGATTATGGCCGTGTAGAGACCGCGGTCGGGTGAAACGCCCGACGCGATCGCAATCGCCATGGAAAGCGGCAGGGCGACGATTGCAACGGTAAGACCCGCGACCGCATCAGCTTGGAATTGCCTGGTACCATAGCCTTCGCGAAGCACGGTCACGAGCTTGGGCGTGAAGAGATCCCTGAACGTAGGCTTGTCGGATATGCCGCCCGTGCCGATAGCTGCAGTCATGACTGTGTTCCACGACTTTGCAACGGGATCGTCGGCATGACTGTCGGCGGTCGCGTCGCGACTCGATTGACCCTTCGATGCCGCCAGGGGCGGCTTCAACCATGCAGCCTTGCCCGAAGTGTCCTGGTCGGGCGGTGTCAGACCTGATCGCTGGACTTCAGGCGAACGCCACGGCCTCCGCCTGTGCTTGCCTGCTCGGCCCCGATCAGCTCGACGCCCGATTCCTCGATCGCGCGGATCACCTTCATCAGCGTATCGACGACGCCCCTGACGACGCCATCGCTGGCCTCCATCCGCTGGATCGTCGGCAACGAGACGCCAGCGCGTTCGGCAAGCGTTTTCTGGTCGATGCCGGCGAGCGCCCGGGCGGCGCGCATCTGCTGGGCGGTGATCACAGACCGTGCTCCTGCCTGAGACTGCAGGTAAGATATTTAAAGCATTTATAATGATGTTTCAAGCATCATTTCTTTCAGTAGTTTGCACAAATCGACGAGCAACAAGCCAGCATAGCGTCGCCCAGGCGAAGCCAGCGCACCATCCCGCCAGAACATCCGATGGCCAATGAACACCGAGGTAGACACGCGAGACACCAACCATGAGCGTGATCAGCACGGCCACGCCGAGCACATAGGCCTTCGTTGCTCTGCTCGGCACGATGCCTGCCAGCATCGTTCCGAGCGTCAGATAGGTGACGGCCGCCATCATGGCGTGTCCGGATGGGAAGGACAGCGTCTGCACATGAACCAGGTGCGACACCAGTTCCGGGCGTGGTCGATCTATGCCGAGCTTGAGCAGGCTGGACAGGATCTGCCCTCCGCCAACGGCCACCAGGACTACCAAGGCCTCGCGGTTCTTTCGGATCAGAACCAGGTAGAATACGACCGCGGCGGTAACGAGCAGAAGCACGATCATCGAGCCCAGGCCCGTAACATCCCGAACGGCTTCCTCCAGCCATGATGGCCCGAGTGGATCGTCGGGCCTTCCCGGCTCCCTGAATCCGAGGAGGATTTCAGCGTCAAAATCATGTGGGGAGGCCTGTCGGGCAACCTCCGCCAACTCAATGAAACCCCACGCGCAACCCGCAATGATAACGCCGGCCAGCAACACCGAGAATTCGACTTTATCCCAGAAACGTGGTGTCACGGCGTTCTCCTGCGAAACGCATTGTCTCTTCGCGCCTAGCGGCCGCTGGCAGCAGGCCCCAGGGTGATCATTGCTATGGCCACGATCGCGAGTACGACGCCGGCACCCTGCATCAAGCCCAGCCTTTCACCGAAATAGACTAAGGCTATCAGGTTCACGGCAACCAGCTGAATGACCGCCGATAAGCTGAAAGCTATTGCCATGCCGAAATCGCGCACGAGTCTCAGCATGATGAGATTACCGCCAGAATAGAGCGCCAATGTCAGCACGATCTTGCCCGGATGAGGCGTGATCGACCATTGTTTCGCTACTGTCGCGGCCAGTAGAAAGATCGCCGTTGCGATGCCGAGCCAGATGGTGCCCCAGAGGTTCATGACTGTTCTCTCACAGCTTGTCGGGAATCAAGACCGCGCCCGTTTGTCGGGAGAAGTCTGAGCCGCGTCAAGCGTCAAGGAGATGGCGATCTCGGGCAGGCCTCGCGAGGTAGGTTCCGCGAACGCTGTTACGGAGATAGCCGATGGTAGCCTCCGCATCGATGGGCCTGCCGAATAGGAACCCCTGCCCGCCGGCGCAACCGAACTGGATCAACTTGTCGGCCTGCGCCTCGTTTTCGATGCCTTCGGCGACAACATCCACGCCGAGCCCCTCGCACATGGCGAGAATTGCCCGGATGATGTGCTGAGCCGGCCTGTCGTCCAGAAGGGATGCCACGAAGGTCCGGTCGATCTTGAGCTTGTCGAACTGGAATTCGCGCAGCCGTCCGAGCGATGATTGTCCGGTCCCGAAATCGTCGAGCGAAACGCGGATGCCGCAGCGCCGCAAATCCTGCACGACCTTCTCGGCCGAGGCGGGTTCTGACATAAGCCCTGTCTCGGTGATCTCGATCTCAAGCCGTCGCGGGTCGAAGCCTGTGCGGTCGAGAATGGCGAGTATATGCAGACCTGTGTTCTGATCGACGAGTTGAGAGGGGGAAAGGTTGAACGACAGGAACAGGTGACCGGGCCAGTCGCGCGCAGCTTCCGTGGCGCGCCTCAGCAGCAGTTGAGACATCGGACCGATGATGCCGCGCTCTTCGGCAATGGGGATGAAAACGACCGGCGAAACGGGACCGAGTTCGCGGTCCGTCCAGCGCGCAAGTGTTTCGAAGCCGATTGTCTGGCGGGTCTTCAGGTCGACGATCGGCTGGAAATGGGGTTCAACCTCGCCGGCCGACACTGCGCGCCTCAGCGCCTGCTCGATGCGCGTGACGCGCTTGGCTGCCTCCTCCATCTCGCTGGTGTAGACGACGACACGTCCACGGCCCGAACGCTTAGCCTGGTAAAGAGCGGATTCGGCCTTCTGAATGAGGATTTCCGTGGTCTCGTCTCCGAGATGGAAAAGCGAGCAGCCTACAGAGGCCGAAAGGCGGGCGGTTCGCTCCCCGACATCGTAAGGCGCAGAAAGCACTTCGATCAGCATGCGCGCGCGATCGGCGATTGCCTCTTCGCTGAACACCAGCGGGTAAAGGAAAGCAAACTCGTCGGCACCGATCCGCGTGACCGCAGAGTGATCGTCCATCGACGCGCGAAGGCGCATGGCGACCTGGATCAGGATATCGTCACCTGCCTTGCCGCCGAACAGGTCGTTTATCGGCTTGAAGCCGTCAAGATCGAGAATGCCGATCGCGAAAGGCGCCGGATCGTCGGCCCGATCGCTGATCAGGCGATCTACCTTGTCGTAGAAACGGCGATGGTTGCCCAGTCCCGTCAGGGGATCCGTGAAGGCGAGCTCCGGGGTTTCTCTTCCGGCATAGCCGTTCGCGAACACGGTCTGCATTGATATTCCTGCGGCGATTTGTGAGGCGTCCTGCCCGAACCTAACATCAAAGCATTGAGGAAACGTATCGCCGAAGACCAAATCGTCCGCTAACGCCTCGAAAGTCGTTCATGAAATCAGCTCGGAAGGATCAGGAGTGCGGCGACGTAACCCTGTAGAGTACGATCGGGTGGCCGACGCTCTCGGGCACCATTTCCAGCCAGTCCGGAACGTTGCCTGAAACCAGACCGGCAAGCAGGCCATCAGGTGCCTGCCTTGTCAGAAATGCGGTTTCGGGATTGCCCGGGCAGACGGCCAGCAGCGAAGCGCCCACTTCGCGCGTCTGTGTTTCTCCAGTCGATGCCGGGCCCATCAGGACGTCGAGCGTCGCAAGATTGCCGGCAATGTTGCGGTGGTAAGGTCCTGCCAGCGCGCGATGAGAGGTGTGCAGCAGGATGGGTGCGCCAAGGTTGGAAATGGTCAGTATCGTGCTGGCCGGCAGGGATGCCAGAAGGCCATAGTCGGTGCTGTTGGTGCAAGCTTGCTCACCGATTTCGCTTTTGCTCCCAGGATCTTGCTCGGAAAACAGTCGCCACGCATCAGCAGTCAGCGCCCAGACCATGCTGAAGGAGAAAATCCACGCGCCGACCATGCCGAGTGTTGAGACTGTTCCCGGCTCGGTCGCAGTGCGCTGGCGCCGTTGCGCCACCCACATCGCGAGCGGCAGGCAGGCGAGGGGTGCCGCAAAGCGTGCGCCTCTGATCTGCCAGAAGGCGACGAGCAGCGACACGACCAGCATAAGGGCGAGCAGTGCATATTCCCTGCGCATGCCTTCCCGGCGAATGCGTAGCGCAAGGACGAGTATGGCTATGAGCGTGGTTGCGTAATAGCCCGCCGCATCTTCCGGCGTGCTGGTCAGCACTTTCCAGACCGGTTGAGCTTCGCTGACTGCGGACAGCCAGAAGGTTCGCAGCATGGGTGCGAGGTCAGAATACGGATCGCTCAGGCACTGCGGGAAATAGAAAAGCACAAGGCATCCCACCAAGGTGCCTAGTGAGGCCAGCGAAACGCCTCGACGCAAGGTGGTTCCGCTCAGCGCGCGTGACCATGCTATTGCTGCGAGGCCCGCCCCCCCTACAGCGCCGATTGAGAACTGCACGACAGAAAATGCGTCGCAATAGGCAGCGCCCCATTGGGAAGGGGAGACGGTCGAAGCGAACACCCCTGCCGATACTGTTGAAAAGGCAATGCCGAAAGCGGCCGTTGTTCTACGCGCCTCGTCCCCCTTCAGCAGAAACCAACCGACGACAAATAATCCACCCGCCGCGACATAGGGCGCGGTCTCCATGCCGATGGCCAGCATCAGGACGGCCGAAGTTCCCGCCAGCCAGCCCGCGTGATTGCGTGGAGCCGCGCGAAGCAGGAAAAAAACCATCGCCAGCATAAGAACGAGTTGGATGTTGTGGTGATCGAGCGCGCCGGGAGCAAAAACGCCGGTCTGGTACAGCGTCACTGCGCCGATCACGGTCAACGGAAGAATGACGTCCTCACCCCAAACGAGGCGACCGATGCGCAAAAGCAGATAGAGCGCGAGGGCGTAGAGTCCGAGGGGCCACAGGTATTGCGCCAGCATCTCGCCGGTGGCCTGCGAGCCGGTCAGCGCGCCGCCCACCATCACGATTGCGGCGATTGGAGCGTCTACCAGGCGAGACCAGTGCATCGGCAAGGCGCCTTCGAGGCCAAGGCGGTACTGATGCAGATCGAACCAGCCTTGGCCCGCGATAAGATCGCGAACCTCGACCAGTCGCATCATGCTGTCATTGTCCGCACCCGCCGGTACGTGCCCGAGGCCGCCCAGAGCCGACACGGCGGCAACGACCAGCATGGCTGCGATAGCCTTCAAGGCATCGCCGCGCCAGAAGGACTCGCGGCCGATCCGGGGTTCGGCCATAGTCATTTCGCCCGCCATACACCTGTCCGAGGAAATATCTGCCCGATGGGAAGTCCGTCTAAACCTAGCCTTAACGGCTTCAACAAATAGTAAAGCGCGGTTGGCAGGGCCCGCCGAACACGCCGGCGGACAGGAGCTTTGTGAGATGCAGAAGAGCAGCCTGGAAGATCTTTCGATCGCGATCCTGATACCCTGCTTCAACGAGGAGCAGACGATCGGCGATGTCGTGTCGCGCTTTCGGGCGACGCTGCCGTCGGCAGCGGTCTATGTCTACGACAACAATTCAAGCGACCTGACGGCGCTCAAGGCGCGCGCCAGCGGGGCGATCGTGGTGCGCGAACCGCGCCAGGGGAAGGGCAATGTGGTTCGCCGCATGTTTGCCGACATCGAGGCCGACATCTATGTCATGGTCGATGGTGATGGCACCTACGCTCCTGAGGATGCGCCCCAGCTCATAAATACGCTTCTGACGGCCCATTGCGACATGGCGGTGGGAACTCGCCGTGGCGTCACCGACGATGCCGGCCGCGTCGGACACGCCTTTGGAAACCGCCTTTTCAACGGCCTCTACAAGCGCATGTTCGGCCGCGACTTCACCGACATCTTCTCGGGATATCGCGCCTTCACGCGCCGCTTCGTCAAGAGCTTCCCGGCGGTATCCGGCGGTTTCGAGATTGAGACGGAGATGTCGGTGCACGCGTCGCAGTTGAAGCTGCCGGTCAGTGAAATCGCACTCGACTACGGACGCCGGCCTGAAGGGTCGGCATCGAAGCTCTCCACCTACAAGGATGGCGCGAAGATATTGTGGATGTTCGCCATGCTCTCGAAGGAAACGCAGCCGATGCGCTTCTTCGGCGCGATCGCCTCCTTCTTTGCGATCGCCAGCGTGATGCTGATGGCGCCGGTCCTCGTGGAGTATGCCGAAACCGGCCTCGTTCCCCGCATGCCGACATGGGTTCTTTCGCTTGGCCTGTTGATGATCTCGGCCATGATGGTCATGACGGGTCTCATCCTCGATTCCGTTTCGCGCGGACGCGCCGAGCAGAAGCGCATATTCTATCTGAGCATTCCGGCACGCCGCCCGAAGCACGAGACCGCGGACATCGCAAGGCAGCCAACCCGGCGGGGATCGTCGCGCGCAGCATGAACCGTATCCTTCGTTTCGCCTTCGTCGGTGGCCTGGGTTTCCTCACCGATGCCGCGATACTGGCGCTGCTGCTTGCGTTCACGCCGCTCGGTCCGTTTGCGGCGCGTGTCCTTTCGATTGCATGCGCCATAACGGTGACATGGCTGTGCAATCGGACCTTGACCTTCCAGTCCTCCGGTCGGGGCCTGCTGAAGGAGGGGACGCGCTATGGAAGCGTCTCGGTTGCGGTAGCCCTGTTCAACTATCTCGTCTACAGCGGCGTACTCCTCGTTTTGCCGGCAACGCCTCCGCTTGTCGCGCTCGTGATCGCCTCGCTGGCGGCCATGACGCTTTCCTATCTCGGTTATTCGCGGCTCGTGTTCGACCGCTGAACCAGCGCTGCCCCAATGGCTGTTCTGTCTGCCCGATTGGCATAAGGTCTGCCCGCGCCTATATCGCTGACGAAATCGTCTTTCGGAGAAGCCCATGCCGTTGAATGTCGCGGTCCAGATGGACCACATCTCAACCGTCACGATCACCGGCGACACGAGTTTCGCCTTGTCGCTTGAGGCGCAGCGGCGCGGCCACAGGCTCTTCCACTACACCCCGGACAGGCTCTCCATGCTTGGCGGAAAGATTTTCGCTCGCATTGAGGAGATGCAGCTTCGAGATGTGAAGGGCGATCACTTCACGCTTGGTGAACCGGTGCGCACAGACATGTCGGAAATGGACGTGATCCTGCTTCGTCAGGACCCGCCCTTCGATATGAACTACATAACCACCACCCACCTGCTTGAACGCATCCATCCGAAGACGCTCGTCGTCAATGACCCGGCATGGGTACGCAACAGTCCGGAGAAGATCTTCGTCACCGAGTTTCCCGACCTGATGCCGGAGACGCTGATCACCAAGGATCCGGCTGAGGTTGCGGCCTTCCGCAGGGAATATGGCGACATCATCATCAAGCCCCTTTATGGCAATGGCGGCGCAGGGGTATTCCACCTGCACGATGCCGACCGCAACCTGGCTTCGCTGCTTGAGATGTTCGGGCAGATGTTCCGCGAACCTTTCATCGTCCAGCGCTATCTGAAGGACGTCCGCAAGGGCGACAAACGCATCATCCTGATTGAGGGTGAGGCGGTTGGCGCGATAAACCGGGTTCCCGCCGAGACGGAATCCCGGTCGAACATGCATGTCGGGGGGCGCGCGGAGCACTCGGAACTCACCGAGCGCGAACGTGAGATCTGCGCACGCATAGGCCCTTCGCTTCGAGAACGTGGCTTCGTGCTTGTCGGCATCGACGTGATCGGTGACTGGATGACGGAAATAAACGTGACCTCCCCGACCGGCCTTCGCGAGGTCAAGCGGTTCGGCGGCGCCGACATAGCCGCACTCTTCTGGGATGCGGTTGAAGCCAGAATCGGGAAGCAGGCCTGATCGCCCAGATGGGATGTCCCGATGCCTGTTTGTTCCGTCTCTGCAATTGGATACAACCGACGGTATTCGTATTTCGCGCGGTGTTCTCTTTAGGTTCGGCCTTTATTCGGGAAAATCTGAGACGCTGACCTATAGGTAAGCTATTTTTCCAGGATAAAATCGAGAATCGAGGCGTGCTCGTGAACGTCATTCCCGGAACGCGTGCCGCATTCGGCGCGGCCTAATATTCTGCGGAAACACGGCGCCAACCTTTATGAGAAGTGTGCGTTGGGGACTGGCCCAATCGTGAAGAAGAAAAGCAGCATTCGGGTTTTTCTCTAACAGTTCCATCGCTGACCGCCACCCAAGCATGTCGACGAGTGTCCGCCTCATTGACGATTTTGACATGACCTCGGAAAGCTCTGGCGCAACTTCACACCAGCGATCCGCAAGCATGCCGCGTATTGTTCGCTCGATCTGCGGGACCCGCTTTCCGATTTCAACGTTAGAGCCGAGCACCCGGCCGGTAGCCCACCCGTTATCGCCGTGAATGCGATAGCTTCCGAGAACCTTGTCGATCCTGACGGTACCGCCGAGCATGTGGGCGGCACGAGCGAGATAGATGTCAGCACAAATCCGGATAGCTTCGGGCGAGCTGGGGCGCATGACCTCCAGCGCGTCGCGACGGAACATCATGCCTGACGTGGAAGACCACAGCCAGTCTGCGACGCCTCGTTCAACAAATACAAGGTTAGGACCGGTCGCATTGGCCTCGCGCTGCCTGCTTAAATTAGTCCCGCCGCGCCGAAAGCTTGGGTGACCGCCGGCAATCACGCTGCCTGTCTTGTCGATCAGTTCCTCGTCCGAACTCGACACGCCAGCAATTCCCGAACGATCGAGATGCGCCTGGACATGGCATTCCAGAAACTCCGGACGCCACACGTCATCTCCATCCAGAAATGCAACAAACGGCCCGGAGGTCGCATCCAGACCCGCGAGCATGGTGGCCATCTGCCCGCCATTCTGTGAAGCAGGCAGGAAACTAAAACGGTTGTCGCCGAGTTGAGACAGACAGTCTTCTATTCGCCGCCGCGAATCGTCAGTTGAGAAGTCGTCGATGATGACGCACTCCAGGGAAGAATAGGTTTGCGCCGCAACCGACCGAATTGCCGCTTCAATGAAGGTCTCCTGATTGAAACAACCGATGCAGACGGACACCACTGGGCGCTTTATATACCCGCCAGTGTCCTGCAGACGGGCATAGCCTCTATGATTGTGATCTTGCTCAAGCTCAGGGTTTCGATAAGCGGAGTTGCGGGTGTCCATTGATCTGCTGGCCATTTGTTCCGCCCACCATCGCAGAGCATGATGGACAGTTCTACTAGGAAATCGAAATCAACATTGACCATGCTGGCAACTGAATACGGATATCGCCCGCGATCAGCCTTGGAACTTCTTCGTGCCGTGAACCGTCACGTGAAAGACAAGTTCGCCGGTAGATCACGCCGCTCGGAACCCATTGTGCAGGCGGCGGTGCTCTCGGGCGATCCCCTGATTTCCTACTCCGGCACTTCAGGCACGCCGCTTGGCCTTGCCAGCCACATGCCTTCGATACTCCGAGACCGGAAAGCCTGGTTCCTTGTCTCGCCCACATGGTCTATAGAGACGGAAGAAAGCGCCAGAGCGATCAGAAAGAATGCAGTCCTGCACAGGATGCGGAACCGTCACCATTGCCTCATCTTCCTCTGCAACACGCAGGCCGAACTGGACCTCCTGCACCGCTATGGCGAAGCGGCCTTTCTGCACAACAAGACGTCTGTTGCTTCGGAACGGCTGTTCAAGCCGCTTGGCGCTGAGCAGGCAGGTTTGACGCCGTTTACAACGCGCAACTCGCTGCATGGAAAAGGCATGAGCTGACATTGGACGTCGAGCGATGTGCATTCATCTTCTACAGGGATCACACCGGTGCGACAGCGAGACAAAGCGAGGAGGCTCTGATGGAGCGACACCGCAGACTCGCGCCGGGCCATGTCTTTCTAAACGGTGTCGATGGGTCCGGTCGGCCTGTCCGTATGCCTCCGGAAGATGTCAATCGGCATCTGAACGATGCCGCGGTCGGCCTTTGCCTCTCGGCTGTTGAAGGCCCCATGTTCGCGAGCACGGAATATATGCTCGCCGGCCTGCCTGTCGTGACTACGCCCAATCGAGGAGGACGGGATGTTTACATGGATGATGAATATTGCCTGACCGTCCCGCCGGATCCGCGTTCGGTCGGTGAGGCGGTTGAGGCACTCAAGGCGCGGAGGATTCCGAGAAACTACATCCACGAGCGCACTTTGACCAAACTGGAGAGAGATCGCAGGCGGTTCGTTGACCTCCTGAACGAGCTGCTGGATGAAAGCGGGTCAAGAAAGAGAATCGGGATGCCCTGGCCGTTCCGGCATCCGGTCATGGCGTGGCTCAAGCCGGAAGTGGCAATCAGGCGGGCACTAGCAGGCGAGGTAGATGCCTTCTCTGAGGAGTAAAACGGTCGCCTCTGCTAAATTTGTTCCTGTATTGTTCTTGAATTCTGCCGCCAAGCGTGATTTGTTGACCTCCGGCGAGGATTTGACCGGATCGCGCTAGGCGGCGGCAGTCATCCTTCCGGAGGGGCGCATGGTATCACGTATACGTACGGTGGCTTTTCAGGGCATAGAAGCCGTTCCGGTGGACGTCCAGGTGATGATTGCGCCCGGAAAGACGGGAATGCAGATCGTCGGGCTTCCCGACAAGGCCGTTGCGGAAAGCCGCGAGCGGGTTCAGGCGGCGCTGCATGCTTCGGGCCTTTCAATGCCTGCCAAGAAGGTCACGGTCAATCTGGCGCCCGCTGATCTTCCAAAGGAGGGTAGCCACTATGACCTTCCGATCGCGCTCGGCCTCATGGCTGCGCTCGGTGCGGTGCCCGGAGATGCGTTGGACGGTTTTGTAGTGCTGGGAGAATTGTCGCTCGACGGCACCATCGCTGCTGTTGCCGGCGCATTGCCGGCAGCAATGGGCGCGAATGCCGTGGGCAGAGGATTGATTTGCCCGCATGCTTGCGGCTCCGAAGCTGCCTGGGCGGGTGCCGACATCGACATCCTGGCCCCGCGCAGCCTGATCGCTCTTGCCAATCATTTCCGGGGCACGCAGGTTCTGTCACGACCGGAAGCGAGCATCCATGCCCCCGCTGGCGATCTACCCGATCTTGCCGACATCAAGGGACAGGAAAGCGCGCGCCGTGCGCTGGAGGTGGCGGCCGCAGGCGCTCACAATCTTCTGATGGTCGGCCCCCCGGGTTCCGGAAAGTCCATGCTTGCGCAACGATTGCCTTCGATCCTGCCGGGATTGCAGCCGCGCGAATTGCTCGAGGTTTCCATGATCGCGTCCATGGCGGGCGAACTTGCGGGTGGCAAGCTGACTGATCGTCGGCCGTTCCGCGCGCCGCATCACTCCGCCTCCATGGCTGCCATGGTGGGAGGTGGCCTGCGCGCGCGGCCTGGCGAGGTATCGCTTGCGCATAACGGGGTTCTTTTCCTCGATGAATTTCCAGAATTTTCGCCCCAGGCGCTCGATGCGCTGCGCCAGCCGCTTGAAACGGGTGAATGCGTCATCGCCCGAGCCAACCACAGGGTAGCCTATCCTGCTCGGATACAGCTCGTCGCGGCAATGAACCCCTGCAGGTGCGGAATGGCCGGCGAACCGGGCTATCGATGTGCACGCGGACCGCGCTGCCTGGCCGACTATCAGGCGCGCATCTCCGGGCCCTTGCTTGATCGTATCGACCTGCGCATCGAGGTGCCAGCCGTGTCGGCGAACGACCTGATCCGTCCTGGTCGGTCTGAATCGAGCGCCGCGGTGGCAGCCCGTGTGCTCTCGGCCCGTCGAATCCAGCATGAGCGTTTTGCGGCGCTGGGCGTACCAGCATCGACGAACGCACATTGTCCGACGACGCTGATAGAGGATGTTGCATTGCCCGATGCTGCCGGATTGGCCCTGCTGAGGGAAGCCAGCGAAAAACTGGGGTTCTCGGCTCGTGCCTATCATCGTGTGCTGCGGGTTGCGCGGACGCTTGCTGACCTCGACGGCAGTGACGGCGTTGGCCGCATACATCTTGCCGAGGCGATATCCTATCGGATGAGTTCGGAGCGCATGGCACAAGCTGCCTAGACGATCGCCCCACAGAACATTGACCGTCCACACGGTCAATGAATGTCGCGCGTAGCGAAAGCTCTTCGCTGAGATCGTCTAGTTGACAGATCCGACCAGCGGCGCTGCCGGCTGGGCCTCTCGGATAGTTACCCACCGACCTGTGTGATTGCTCGCCTGACGCTTCAGGAAACGGTATTCTGTTTGGCTCCACTCGAAAACGGAATCGCTCAGGTTATCCAGGACGAAGTCGCCGCCGCTCGTTCGCAGCGTCAGCACGGCATGGCCTTCACCATCCGGTTTACGGACGACTGTGATCAGAAGGTTAGACAGGGAAAGACCCATCGAAGCAAGTTCGCGGCGCTTCTCAAGTACATAGTCCTCACAGTCGCCGACGCCCATGTCCGGATAGGCCCACACCTCGTCCTTGCCGTAGATGTCGATGTCGTTCATGGGCTTGATGGCGGCGTTGACGCTGACATTAACTGCAACGACCTGCCGCCAGAGCGTGTCGCCCATCTGCTCCGGTCCCGGATCACGCTGCCTTATCGCGCACTCAGCAGGGTTTGCCTTGCAGAATTCGTAGTGACCGATCGGCTGAGACGTCAGACCCCCGACCATCATTGGCTGCGCGGCGAAGGCTGAGGGCACAGAGAAACTCAAGAGAACCGCGCAAACTGCTGCCGCGCAGCGCAACGCCGTTTTGTGCCTCGTTCCCCTTGAGGATACCATTACCCCGGCCCCATCTTCTTCTTAACGAAAGGTTAAGGGTGATGGTCGCGATCTGTCAATTAACTCGCCGGTCGCGTCTGCCGTAATGGTTACCGGGCACGTCTCGCTGCGATTTATTTGCAACAATTCAACTTGCTTGGCGACCTAATGTTTTGCTCGCTTGGAAGATTTTTCCGCAGGGGAAGCGCTGTTGCGACCGAAGCTGGTTATAAAGTCGACGATGCGAGGCACGATTTCGGAGCGGAAACGGGATCCGTTAAAGACTCCGTAGTGCCCGACGGCGGGTTGCACATAATGCAGGCGCCGCTCCGTCGGGATGCTGGAACACAGATCGTGTGCGGCCTTGGTCTGGCCCAAACCGGAAATGTCGTCGTTTTCGCCTTCAACGGTAAACAGGGCCACGCTACGGATCGCTTTCGGATCGACTGGTTGGCCGCGATGCAGCATCTCGCCTTTAGGCAGGGCATGACGCAGAAATACGACGTCGACGGTCTGCAGGTAGAACTCCGCGGTCAGGTCCATGACCGCCAGATACTCGTCGTAGAAATCCCGGTGCTTTTCCGCGCCGTCACCGTCGTTCTTCACCAGATGCAGGAAAAAATCCTTATGCGCCGTGATATGGCGGTCGAGATTCATGCCCATGAAGCCCGAAAGCTGCAGAAAGCCTGGATAAACCTCGCGTCCGAATCCGGGTTCGGGCCACGGAACCTGCATGATGACATTGTCACGGAACCACTGAAGGCCATTTTTCTTGGCGAGCAGATTCACTGCGGTCGGGTTGCGGCGCGTATCGATCGGGCCGCCCATCAACGTCATCGTCGTTGGCGAGAACGGATCGCCCTTCGCCTCCATGAGCGATACGGCCGCCAGAACAGGCACCGCGGGCTGGCAGACGCCAATCACATGGGTGTCAGGCCCAAGCTCGTGGAAGATGTCGATCAGGTAGTCGATATAGTCGTCTAGGTCGAAGCGGCCTTCTGCGACAGGCACCATCCGGGCGTCGGTCCAGTCGGTGATGTAGACGTCGCAGTGCGGCAGCATCGCCTCGACGGTCCCACGCAGCAGCGTGGCGTAGTGGCCCGACATGGGCGCCACGATCAGAAGCCGCGGATCAGGCTTGCGTCCGACGGGCAGGTCGCGCTCGAAATGGATGAGGTTGCAGAACGGACGCGACCAGACAACCTTTTCCTCGACCGCCACCGTTTTCCAGTCGATTTTCGTAGTCGTCAGTCCGAATGAAGGTTTGCCGTATCGGCGCGTCGTGCGCTCGAAAAGCTCGGCAGCGGCCGCAATGGAACGTCCCAAAGGCGTATGCGCGACTGGATTGAGAGGATTTGAATAGAGTAGCCGCATTGCATCGGCATATGCCCTGAGCGGCTGCACCGCGGCATGGTTCAACTCGTAGAGCTGGTAGAACACATCATTTTCCCGTCTGCCCGGGCCCGCGCCGGCCACTCCAAGCTTCGCCTGCTAACTTAGCGCCGTTCTGCTGCATTGCAATATGGGCGCATCCGAGAAGCGTCGCCTGAGGCTCCTGGTACACCGGAAAGATTGCAAACGGCAGGAAAGCTCAGTCCGGGACGCCTTCGACGAGAACCATGTCCGCGTCCGCCACATGCGCGCGTTTTGCCCGCGCCGCCTGATATTCCGGGGAATGATAGCAATCCTGTGCGGCCTTCAGCGACGGAAACTCGATCACGACGTTGCGCGTGCGCCCATTCCCTTCCGTGATCTCATAGTCGCCGCCACGCGCCAGCATCCGGGCGCCATATTTGTCGAAGGCGAGTTTGGAAGCAGCCACATAGTCCTTGTAGGCTTCCGCATCCCGCACATCGACATGGGCGATCCAGTATCCCTTCGGCATGCTTACTCTCCTCCTGAAAGGTCTTGACCCTGAGCGGCGGCCATTTCGGCCAGAATGGCATCGGCAGCGGCCCGCCGGTCTGGCGCCTGGACAATCGGACGAGCCACCACGAGGTGGCTGGCGCCGGCGCGGATAGCCGATGACGGCGTCATGATGCGCTTCTGATCGCCGCGCTCTGCTCCCTCCGGGCGTATTCCCGGCGTGACCACCGCAAGGCCGGGACCGACTATGCGGCGCGCGGCGGACGCTTCGTCTGCCGAGCAGACGATACCCCCCATTCCGGCGGCCAGCGCCTGTTCCGCACGACGCAGGACCAGCGTATGCGGATCATATTCGTAGCCCGCTTCCACAAGGTCGGCTTCGTCCATCGACGTTAGAACCGTAACGCCAAGCAGCGTCAGGGCCGAACCCTTCGCCGCCTCGACGGCCGCGCGCATCGCCTTTGGGTAGGCGTGCAGGGTCAGCATGGACATGCCCATACGGGCGATGTTCTCGACACCTTTGGCGACCGTGTTGTCGATGTCGAGGAGCTTCATGTCGAGGAAGACCTTCGTACCGCCGGACGCGAGTTCTCGGGCAAAGTCGAGACCGCCAGCGAAGGCCAGTTGGTATCCGATCTTGTAGAAGGAGATGATGCCGTCGAGGTCGCGCACCACTTTGGCGGCCTGCTCGACATCGGGCACGTCGAGACCAACGATGAGCCGCTCCTGCATTGCGTTCCGGTTGCCCTGGCCGGTCATGGCTCTATCCTCGTAGAAAACATCGCAGCGCGTTCCATCAGGGTCCGGCACACCGTTTCCATCTGGTGGCGCAGACGTTCCTCGCGGAACTGTCCGTCCTCGTCGAACGCCTCGGACGCCCGCGCGACCGAGCACTGCGGGGTGATAACCTCGACCTGGCAGGCCATGAGAACGGCGCGCAGATGGTAGAGGCCGCGCGTGCCTGCGAAATTGCCGTCGGAGGACGAGCAGAGCGCGGCAACTTTCCCATCAAAAGGCTTGAACGGCCGGCCGCCATCCCTGCGTACCCGGCTGACCCAATCGATGGCGTTCTTGAGGAGCGGCGGGATCGACGCGTTGTATTCGGGACTGGCAATGAGCATGCCGTCGTGAGATGCGATCTGGCGGGCCAGCTTCTGGGCATTCTCCGGAACACCCTTTTCCTTTTCCAGATCCTGGTCCACGAGCGGCAGCGGATAATCACCAAGCGAGACGCGGGTCACAGCCGCACCCTGGAGCGCCAGCTCCTTCATTGCGGCGTCCGCTGTCTTGATACTGAAGGCACCCGTCCTGAGAGATCCGGCGAAAACGAGGATTTTCGGGATGATTGGCACAGCGACTCCTTGCCTCGCAGCTATAAGTGAAGCTGGAGGCAAATCAACATCTGAGGCGGCTCTACGTCGTTCGATGATCAGTTGAGCGGCGCGCGCCGATAAATCCAGAGTTGGGTCGGCGGAATGTTGCGCAGGATGAAGTCGAAATGCTCGACCTTGTAGTCCCCGTGACCTGCCGGAATTGGCGACTTCGGCCCGTAGGTGAGCTGGATCACCGGGCGGCCATGGGGCAGGCGCGACAACAGGCTCTCCAGATAGGCCACCCGCTTTTCGACGGGAAAGTTCAGCAAGGGTACGCCGGAGATGATGCTGTCGAATGTCAGTCCGCTTTTACTGCCGAGCGTCGTGTCAAGGTCGAAGGCATCTCCTTCGATGACGTTCACGCCCGGAAAGTTGCGCCTGAGATGGGCGACGAAGTCGGCAGAATATTCGATCGTGTAAAGATCAGCAGGCTTTACGCCATGTCGCAGGATGGCTTTCGTGATGACCCCAGTGCCAGGGCCGATCTCCAGAACGGGGAGCCCGGACTGGGCATTGATCACCGTGGCCATTCGCCGCGCGGTGACTGAACTCGTTGGAATGATGGCGCCTACGGCCTTGGGCTTGTCGATCCAGCCTTTGAAGAACTTCAACTCATCGTCGAATTTTTTGGCGATCCTGCGCAGTCCCGAAGCGGCCATCAAGGGTCTCCCTCTGTCGGTTGGCGGGACAAATAGCACCCCGTCGCCCCAAAGCAAGCGCGCAGGTCGTCATTCCGACGAAAAATGTCGCTTAGAGATCAGATGGCTTCCGCATCACCGGTCCGCGAAGGACTCGAAGAAATCCTTCATGCGCGAGAAGAATCCGCTCGACTGCGGGGAATTCTCGGTGGACGAAAGCTTTTCGAATTCCTCCAGAAGCTCACGCTGCCGTTTGGACAGGTTCTGCGGCGTCTCGACCGCAGTCTGTATATAGAGATCGCCGATCTGCGACTGACGCAGGACGGGCATGCCCTTTCCCTTCAGGCGGAACTGGCGACCATTCTGCGTGCCTTCCGGCACCTTCACGCGGGTCTGCGTACCGTCAAGCGTCGCCACCTCGAATTGGCCGCCCAGCGCGGCAGTCGTCATTGAGATGGGCACCTTGCAATAGAGGTCGGCGCCGTCGCGCTGGAAGAATTCATGCGGCTTGACCGAGAGGAAAATGTAGAGGTCGCCCGGCGGTCCACCGCGCAAGCCCGCTTCGCCTTCGTTGGCAAGGCGGATGCGGGTGCCGTCCTCGATGCCGGCAGGAATGTTCACCGACAGGGACCGCTCCTCGATAACCCGGCCCTGTCCTGAACATTTCGGGCAGGGATCCTTGATCGTCTGTCCACGTCCCTGGCAGGCCGGGCAGGTCCGCTCGATGGAAAAGAAGCCCTGCGTCGCGCGGACCTTGCCATGACCACCGCATGTCGTGCAGGTCACGGGCTGCGTCCCCGGTTTTGCCCCGCTGCCTGAACATTCGTCACAGGACACCGATGCCGGGACATGAATCTGCGCCGTCTTGCCGGCAAACGCCTCCTCGAGGCTGATCTCCATGTTGTATCGCAGGTCCGCGCCACGTTCGCGTCCTCCGGACGACCGGCGGCGACCTCCGCCCATCATATCGCCGAAGATATCCTCGAAAATGTCGGCAAAACCTCCGGCGGCGAAGCCGTGGCCCCCGCCGTTCATGCCCGCTCCATTCTCGAAGGCGGCATGTCCGAAGCGATCGTAGGCCGCCCGCTTCTGCGGGTCCTTCAGGCACTCATAAGCCTCGTTGATTTCCTTGAAGCGAATCTCGCAGGACTGGTCGCCGGGATTGCGGTCCGGGTGGAACTGCATGGCCAGCTTGCGAAAGGCCGCCTTCAGCGCCTTTTCATCCGCGCCGCGTTCGACGCCGAGCGTCTCGTAGAAATCAGCTTTCATTTCACCCTGGTATCCGCATGTCCCGTGCCCGGATGCTCAATGTCTTGGCGCATCTTGTCGCATCACCAGCAATGAGTGGCTTCCGATTTAGTGAGCCTTGGCGCCCAATGCCAGAGTTCAAGCGCACACATTGTGCTTTTTACCAGCAAAAAGCCCGGCGCTAGCGCCGGGCTCCCGCATTTCCGAAGAAGTCGGGTCAGGCCGACTTCTTCTTGTCGTCGTTGTCGTCGATTTCCTCGAAGTCGGCGTCGACCACGTCGCCTTCCTTGGCCGCATCGGCCTTGGCGTCTGCTTCGGCCGCTTCCTTCTGCGAAGCTTCGTACATCGCCTGCCCAAGCTTCATCGACACTTCGGCGAGCGTCTGCGTGGCGGTGTTGATCGCCTCGACGTCGTCACCTTCGGCTGCCGTCTTGAGCGCGGCGATAGCGTCGGCAATGGCGGTGCGATCCTCTTCCGAGACCTTTTCGCCATAATCCTTCAGCGACTTCTCGCTCGAATGGACGAGGCTCTCGGCCTGGTTGCGCGCCTCGACCAGAGCACGACGCTTCTTGTCGTTCTCCGCATTGGCTTCGGCGTCCTTCACCATCTTCTCGATGTCGGCGTCGGAGAGACCGCCGGACGCCTGGATGCGGATCTGGTGCTCCTTGCCGGTGCCCTTGTCCTTGGCCGAGACGTTGACGATGCCGTTGGCGTCGATGTCGAAGGTGACCTCGATCTGCGGCACGCCGCGCGGAGCCGGCGGAATGCCGACGAGATCGAACTGGCCGAGCAGCTTGTTGTCGGCCGCCATTTCGCGCTCGCCCTGGAAGACCCGGATCGTCACTGCCGACTGGGAATCCTCGGCGGTCGAGAAGACCTGGCTCTTCTTGGTGGGGATCGTGGTGTTGCGCTCGATCAGACGGGTGAACACGCCACCCAGCGTCTCGATGCCCAGCGACAGCGGGGTCACGTCAAGCAGCAGCACGTCCTTGACGTCACCCTGAAGGACGCCGGCCTGGATTGCCGCGCCGATCGCCACCACCTCGTCTGGGTTGACGCCCTTGTGCGGCTCCTTGCCGAAGAACTGCTTCACGACTTCCTGGACGCGAGGCATGCGGGTCATGCCACCGACAAGCACCACTTCGTCGATCTCGCCGGCCTTGAGGCCTGCATCCTTGAGCGCAGCCTTGCAGGGCTCGATCGTGCGCTGGACGAGGTCGTCCACAAGCGACTCGAACTTTGCGCGGGTCAGCTTCATGGTCAGGTGCTTGGGACCGGTCTGGTCGGCCGTGATGAAGGGCAGGTTGATCTCGGTCTGCGCACTCGACGACAGCTCGATCTTTGCCTTCTCCGCGGCTTCCTTGAGGCGCTGCAGGGCCAGCTTGTCGTTCTTCAGGTCAATGCCCTGTTCCTTCTTGAACTCGGCCGCCAGATATTCGACGAGCCGCATGTCGAAGTCCTCGCCGCCAAGGAAGGTATCGCCATTGGTCGACTTCACTTCGAAGACGCCGTCGCCGATCTCGAGCACCGAAATATCGAAGGTGCCGCCGCCAAGGTCATAGACCGCGATCGTCTTGCCGTCGCGCTTGTCGAGGCCATAGGCGAGGGCTGCCGCAGTCGGCTCGTTGATGATGCGCAGCACCTCCAGACCGGCGATCTTGCCGGCATCCTTGGTGGCCTGCCTCTGGGCGTCGTTGAAATAGGCGGGAACGGTGATGACGGCCTGCTCGACCTTTTCGCCGAGATAGGCTTCCGCGGTTTCCTTCATCTTCTGCAGGATCATCGCCGAGATCTGGCTGGGCGACTGCTTCTTGCCGCCACCCTCTACCCAGGCGTCGCCATTGTCGCCCTTGACGATCTTGTAGGGCACGAGATCCTTGTCCTTTGCGGTGATCGGATCGTCGTAGCGGCGGCCGATCAGGCGCTTGACCGCGAAGATGGTGTTTTCGGGATTGGTGACAGCCTGGCGCTTTGCCGGCTGACCGACCAGGCGCTCTCCGTCACTGGTGAAGGCCACGATGGAAGGGGTGGTGCGCGCGCCTTCCGCATTCTCGATGACCTTGGCGTCCTTGCCGTCCATGACGGCGACGCAGGAATTGGTGGTTCCGAGGTCGATGCCGATTACTTTAGCCATTTCTCTATTCTCTCCTTTAAGCAGGCCGTCAGGACCCTATAAGGCGTTCCGGGGACGGCCCCCGTACACTGGAATTTCCGCGCCGAACCAACAGGACTTGAGCCGGTGCGCGCGGTTGCGGCGTATATAAGAAGAGCCTTTTTGCTGCGCAAGTCGGCTCGCTATCAATCGAGAGAGGAAGGACACCACATCAGGAGGGGTTGTCGCGGCCTTCCAGGTCAGGCTGCGAGAGCTGGGAACGTTCGAAGAGGAGCAGGATGACGATCGCGATCAGGAACGGAATGATCAGGTAGAAGGCACGGAAAACCAGCAGCGCCGCCAGAACGTCGGCCGGTTCCATCTCCGGCAAGGCCATGATGAACACCAGTTCCAGCACGCCGACCCCGCCGGGGGCATGCGACAGAAGGGCGACCGAGAAGGAGAACAGGAAGATGCCGAGCACCGAAAGATAACCGGGATTTCCCGTTTCAGGCAGCGCGAAATACACGATCCCTGCGGCCGCAAGCAATTCCAGTGGGCCGATGACAAGCTGGCGCGCCACGATCGGCAGGCGGGGATATTGCAGCGTGAGGGAGCCGAGCTTCAGGGGCTTCATCCCCAGCCCGCTTCCGAGGATATAGAAGGCGATCAGCGCCAGCAGGAAATAGCCGGTGCCGATGGACAGGCCCTCCGGGGCAAGTTCCGCTATGCGTTCGGTGATGTCGGGTTCGATCACCAGCACCAGCCCTGTCAGCAGTACGACCCCCAGCGCGAAGGTGAACGAACAGAAAGCAACCAGTATGCCGATTTCCTGCGGGGTTAGCCCGCGCGAGGAATAGGCCCGGTAGCGAACGACGGCGCCTGAGAAAACCGACGCGCCGATCGTGTGCGACAATGCGTAGGTGGTGAACGAACAGAGCGTGATGAAAAGCCACGATACGCGCCGGCCGATATGAAGCAGGGCAATGCGGTCGTAGCCTGCCAGCGCCGCATAGGCCACGAGCGTGCAGAGCGCGGAGAGGAACCAGTTCCTTGCGGAGATGGCCGAGAAGCTGTCGGCCAGGTCGGCCAGGGAAAGCCCTCGCAGCTCCTTGTACAGGAGCCAGCAGGAGAACACGATCGCAAGCGCGCCGACCACCGGCCAGATGTATTTTCGAAGCTTCATTCGACTCCAGTCGTCAATGCGAGCCCACGCCTGTGCTCATCCTTCCTCCGCGAATTGCCAACGCCGAACACGACGCAACGACCCCGGCATATATGCTGGCTATATAAAAATGTAGCGGAATTCGACGTCGAGGTGGCAATTCGACGTAGGAGCGCACTTAAGCGGCAGAATCTCCGCGCTGCCTTTGGGTCAGCCTGGAGCGGGGGAAGCGCTCAGCCTTGCCGGGTAACCACCGCCACGCTCATGTGCGACCTCAGCCTGAAGCCGATTTTCTCGTAGAGGCCGATAGCGGCCGCGTTGCTGGCGTAGGTGTGCAGGAAGGGCGTTTCCCCCCTGGCTGCGACTTGCCCGGCGGCGTAGAGCGTCATCAGCTTGCCAAGACCCCGTCCACGGAAATCGGGGTGTGTGCAGACGCCGCTGACCTCGGTCATCCCTTCGACCTTCAGGCGCTCGCCCGACATTGCGATGAGCTGGCCGTTCTGCCTGATCCCCCAGAAATTCCCCAGCGCCAGCGCGCGCATGGTGAAAGGCCCAGGCTTCGTCAGCGTCGCGAGTTCCAGCATGTCGGCAGCATCCGCGTCGGCCAGCTTCCGGATCCGCTCGTCGGCAACCTGCGGCACATGACGTTCAGCGACCATCTGCACACCGCCCATGGTCGCGGTCACGGTAACTTCGGGTGGCGCGACAAACTCGCCGGCCTGCAGGAATATCTGCGTTTCGCCAGGTCCGATGAGGGCGGCAAGCGCCGCCAGGCTCTCGGGCTCGTCGTCCCTCGCGCATGCAAACGGATGAACGTCCGGTGCGTAGCGTACCGCCCGATCATTGCCCTCACCCAACGCTGCGTGACGGCCTTTGAGGGCGCTCCAGATCGGACGATCGAGAAGGTGGCTCATCGGTCTGCCCCATCCTTGCCGAGGCGGCGGTCTAGGGGCGTCGTTGCAAGGCCGTTCTCCATCGCCGTCAGCTGTTCAAGCAGTGGGCCCTCAAGCCCGTCGCACAGATCGGCGACCGCCTCGCGGATGCTCGGCCATACGTCGCGGCGCGCGGCATCGACGATTTCCTGGCCTTGCGTCGAGAGCGCAACGATCCTGCGTCTCTGGTCTTCGGGAGATGGTCTCGTCTCGACCAGACCAAGCTGCACGAGCTGGTTGACCGCGCGGGTCGTGCCAGGCTGGGTGATGCCGACGGCTTCAGCCAGTTCGCCGATCGTCAGGGGGCCGAGCCTGTCGATCGAAGCAAGAAACGGGTACTGGCTGCCCTGTATCGTCTGTCCGCAGCTGTCGATGATCTTTTGTGCGTCCGCCTGCAAGCGTTCGCCGATCCGCCGCATGCGCGTGCCAAGTGTCAGGTAGCCGAACGAACGGACAATATCTTCGACCATCACCAATTCCTATAGAAAGATAACCAGTTATATAAATTGATATGCGAAAGTCAAGATTGGGCCAGTCGAGGGATGAAGCATCGGGTTGCTCCGATCAGGAGGCTGGTGGAAAGTGAGTCCGGGTCAGGACGCGACACGCCCGGATCGCGACGCGGGTGTGCTGAACGGAGCTGAAGGCTCCGAGCTGGATTGCTGCTCGGTGCTTGAAAGCGGCGACTAGACCTTTTCCCAGCCGCCGGTCTCACCGGCACGGAAGATGGCGTCTATCACCTTCTGGTTCTTCACCGAGCTTTCCAGTGTGAAGACGGGCTCCTTCCCGCCCTTGACCGCGCGTGCGAAGGCCTCGACCTGCAAGCGATACTGGGACGCACCGGGGAATCGGAAAACGGTTTCTTCCGTGTGATCCTTGTTGTGCAGCGAGATCTTGTGGTGGTCGTAGAGACCGGCATTGAAGGGGCCATGCACCTCGATGAAACCCTTGTCGCCGTGGAACACCATGAGCTGGCGCGCGGCAAGCTGGGTCGACAGGTAGAAGGAGAGTTCGAAATCGCCGAAATCGGCGCGGATAGAAGAATAGGTATCCGTCTTGAATTTCTTGTCGCGCTCTATCGTGGCCTGGACGCGCTTCGGCTCCTTGCCGGTGACAAAGCGCGTCGAAACGGTCGGATAGACGCCAATATCGGGCAGGGCGCCGCCGCCCAGCTCAAGTATGTTGCGCATGTTGCGCGGGTCGGTGTTGAAGTAGGTGAAAGCGCCCTGGACATATTTCAGAGTGCCGATCGCGCCGGACTGGATGAGTTCCTTCACCTTCAGCCATTGCGGGTGGTACGTCACCATGAACGCTTCGCAGACCAGCACCTTGTGCCTGTCGCGCAGTCTGATCAGCTTTCCGATGTCCCTGGCGTCAAGCGCCAGCGGCTTCTCCACCAGCACATGCTTGCCGGCCTTGATCGCCTTCTCCGTCCATTCGACGTGCTGGGAAGTCGGCAGCGGGATATAGACACCGTCAATTGCCTCGGAAGCCAGCATCTCCTCGTAGGAGCCGAAGGCATGATGCGCGCCAAAACGCTGCGCAAGGGCATAGGCCTTTTTCTTGTCGCGACTGGCAATGGCCGCGAGCACGCCGTTCTCGGCATCGACGATCGCCGGGATGAGCTGCTCGCGCGCAATCTTGGCCGTCGACAGAATACCCCAGCGAAACATGACCTACTCCCTATTTGTCAGACATATGAGGGCGCGAACCTAGCGGCATGCCCGGGAAAAGAAAAGCCGGCTCTTACCAGCTTTTCAAGCCGTTGGAAGCCGGTACGGCCTGTCTCTTTCATCCGCGGTTTGGCAACTAGCCCAACGGCGGTGTAGGTGGTCGCCCGTACGCAACACCTTGGCATTGGAACATCATGACGAACGACGACGACTACGTGTATGACGAGGCGACCGGCGAATGGCGGCCGGCTTCCGAGATGGCCACTAGCGCCGCCGCGGCCCTGGAAGTCCGCGACGCCTCCGGCAACGTCCTTGCGGATGGAGATTCCGTTGTCCTCGTCAAGGATCTGAAGGTGAAGGGCGCGGGCCAGACCCTGAAACAGGGAACCGTCATCAGGTCGATCCGCCTGACGGACAACCCGGAGGAAATCGACTGCCGGCACGAGTCCATCAAGGGACTCGTGCTACGAACGGAGTTCGTACGCAAACGCTGAACCAGCAGCCGGTCCGGGCGGGCGATCATCCACGCAGGACACCACCTGTCTGCTTCTTCACATTCTCGACGATGCGACCGGCCAGTGTCTCGAAGTCCTCGTCGGTCAGCGTCTTCTCGATCGGCTGGATGGTCACCTCGATCGCGATCGACTTCTTGCCCTCGCCAAGCGAGGCTCCCTCGAAGATGTCGAAGACCGAAACACCGGCGACGAGCTTCTTGTCGGCGGCCAGCGCAGCGCGCGTCAGTGCTCCCGCCTCGACAGTCTTGTCCACGACGAAGGCGAAATCGCGTGTGACGCGCTGGAAGGCGGAAAGGTCGAGCCTCGGCTTCGTACGGGTTTGCCTGGCTTTCGGTTCAGGCACGGCGTCGATGAAAACCTCGAACCCCGCGATTGGCCCGGATACGTCCAGAGCCTCAAGTGTCCTGGGATGGAACTCTCCGAAATGCCCAAGCACCACCTTCGGCCCGAGCTTGATCACGCCCGAACGGCCAGGATGGTACCAGCCCGGCGCGCCCGTCTCGATCTGCAGCCGATCGACCGGTGCCCCGACCGCCTCCAGCGCGGCGATCGCATCAGCCTTTGCGTCGAAGACGCCGACATTTGCCGCATTGCCCGCCCAGTCACGACCCGAACCATCCAGCTTAGCCGTGCCGCGACGGACACCCGCAGCCACGCGGCGCTGCTTGTCCGGCCCGTCGCCTTCATAAGTGCCAGAGACCTCGAACAGCGCGACGTCGCCGATGCCTCGGTCGGCATTGCGCTGCGCAGCCGCGAGAAGTCCGGGCAGCAGCGAAGGCCGCATGTCCGACATGTCGGCCGCGATTGGGTTCGCCAGCTTCAGTTCCGGTTGTCCGCCGCCAAACAGTTCGGCATGCTTCGCCGGGATGAATGACCAGTTTACGGCCTCCATCATGCCGCGCACCGCAAGCGCACGCTTGGCCGCGCGCGTGCGGATCTGCAGCGTCGTCAGGATCTTGCCGTTCACCGCGTCATGGCTCCCGAGGGGCTGAGGCGCAATCCGGTCGACGCCGTGGATACGCATGACTTCCTCCACGAGGTCCGCCTTGCCGTCGATATCCGGGCGCCATGACGGCACGACAACGTCGACCGGGTCGCCGTCGCCTTTCGGCCGGAAGCCCAGTCGGCTGAGAATGTCGAGGCTTTCCGCCCTGGGCACCTCGATGCCGGTTAGGCGCTTTACCTCGGCATGTGGGAAGGACACGATCTTCGGCGCATGCCCCGCATAGCCGACCACCTCCGTCTCGCTCGCTTCGCCGCCGCAAAGCTCCAGAACCATCTTCGTGGCAAGCTCGATGCCGGGAACCATGAATTCGGGATCGACGCCGCGTTCGAAGCGATAGCGGGCATCGGTGATGATGCCGAGTTCGCGTCCCGTGCGTGCGATGTTCAGCGGCTCCCACAGCGCCGATTCGATCAGGACGTCGGTGGTGTTCTCGTCGCAGCCGGAATGCTCGCCGCCCATGATGCCGGCGATGGACTCAACGCCATCGCTGTCGGCAATGACGCACATTTCTGGCGTCAGTTCGTATTCCCGCCCGTCAAGCGCCAGCACCTTTTCGCCTTCCTTCGCGCGCCGCACGACGAGGTCGCCCTTCACCTTCGCCGCGTCGAAGACATGCAGCGGCCGGCCGCGGTCGAAGGTGACGTAGTTTGTGATATCGACCAGCGCGTTGATGGGACGCAGGCCGATGGCGATCAGCCGCTGCTGAATCCATTTCGGCGACGGACCGTTCTTGACACCCTTGACCAGCCGCACGGCGAAGCCGGGGCAAAGTTCGGGAGCCTCGATCGTCACCTTGACGTGACATGGATCATTACCGGGGACCGCAGCGACCGCAACATTCTTCAACGTGCCCAGCCCAGCCGCCGCGAGATCGCGGGCGATTCCATAGATGCTGGTCGCGTCGGGCCGGTTCGGCGTCAGGTTGATGTCGATGACCGGATCGTCGAGCTTTGCCCATGTCGCGAAGCTCGTGCCCACCGGCGCGTCGCCGGGCAGATCGATGATGCCGTTGTGCTCGTCCGAGATCATCAGTTCCCGCTCCGAGCACATCATGCCGTGGCTTTCGACCCCCCTGATCTTGCCGACCGAGAGCGTCACGTCGATGCCGGGCACATAAGTGCCGGGCGCGGCGAACGCCCCGACGAGGCCAGCCCGAGCATTGGGCGCGCCGCAGACGACCTGGATAGGCTTGCCGTCGCCCGTATCGACCGAAAGCACCCGAAGCTTGTCCGCATCGGGATGTTTCTCCGCCGTCAGAACCTTCGCTATGACGAACGGCTTCAGAGCAGCCTTGTCGTCGACATGCTCCACCTCCAGCCCGATGGATGTCAGTCGTTCGACGATCTCCTCGAGCGATGCTTCGGTTTCGAGGTGGTCCTTCAGCCAGGAAAGCGTGAGTTTCATGATCTTGTCTCTTCGGGTCTCGGCACGCTGGTCTTCAGGTGACGCGGCAGGCCGTCCGGCATATGCAGGTAGGGCAGTTGCTCGCGCACATAGGAATGCAGCGTCGGCTTGTAGTTCTCAGGCGCGTCCATCGCCCCCAGCATGAAATAGATCGTCTCGCCGATGCGCTCGTCGGCATAGGCGATGGGCGAACCGCAAACCCCGCAGAAGCTGCGCGTCACCGGCCCGTTGTCGAAGTTCCTCAGCGCTTCACCCTCCAGCGAAACCGCGCCGGCATCGAATCCGACAAATGCCGAAACCGGCGCGCCCGATGCCTTGCGGCAATCGCCGCAATGGCAATAGCTCACATGGTTCGGTTCGGCTGTCGCTTCGAACCGCACCGCGCCGCAGCGGCAGGAGCCGGTATGAGACGCTTCGGTCACTCTGAGCCCTTTCTGGCTAGGCCACCGCGAGAAGACCTTTTCGACCACTGATATCCTTTCTCGCCTGCGCCAGCTCCAACCCAATCGTAGGATTGACCTGTCTCCTGCACGAGAAACTCTATTCCTTCATTGTCCTTATCAATCATATCTCTCGGGCTGCGGCGATAGTCGACGATTTCACCCTGTCTGTATGACGGCTCAGCCTTGGTTTCGTGCAACGCTAGATGTGCTCCGTATTTGAGGCTCTCACGCACGTTCCTTTCTGCCACGACCCAAGAACCACTCCAAAACCGGCCGTCAGTTGACTCGGTCACTCCGCGCCCGCGCGCGCACACAAAATGATAGCCGGTAACCACGTCGCCCTCGGCGTGTTCCGAACCGGTTTGCCTTTTTCTCGGGGTCTGCGGTACTCTGCGAGCGAGTTCTCTTTCACACATTTGCAGAACATCTTCCGCTCCCAGCCGCCGGGCATTATCGCGCAGGAGCTCAAGCTTCCCGCGTTCCCAATCGGCAAGCACCTCGGGCGTGTAAGTGTGAGTGGGCGTCTTTACCATGGTGTCTCCGAGTCGCCTTTAGCTGCTCAAACCTCCGAACAGTGTCGGCATGTCGAGCGGGCGGAAGCCATAATGCTGCAGCCAGCGCACGTCCGCGTCGAAGAAGGCGCGCAGGTCGGGCATGCCGTATTTCAGCATGGCGATGCGGTCGATGCCCATGCCCCATGCGAAGCCCTGGTATTCGTCCGGATCGAGCCCGCCATGGCGCAGCACGTTGGGATGGACCATGCCGCAACCCAGAATCTCCATCCAGTCGCTGCCCTCGCCGAAACGCACCTCGCCCGGTCGCGAACGATCGCATTGTATGTCGACTTCCAGCGAAGGCTCGGTGAACGGGAAGAAGCTGGGCCGGAAGCGCATCTTGACCTGCGGCACTTCGAAGAAAGCCTTGCAGAACTCCTCCAGCACCCACTTCATGTTGGCGACGTTGGCGCTCTTGTCGATCACCAGCCCTTCGACCTGATGGAACATCGGCGAATGCGTGGCGTCGGAATCCTGCCGATATGTCTTGCCGGGGATGACGATGCGGATCGGCGGCTTCTGCGTCTCCATGGTGCGAATCTGCACCGGCGAGGTGTGCGTGCGCAGCACCTTGCGTTCACCCTTCTCGTCAGGCTGGAAGAAGAATGTGTCATGCATCTCGCGCGCCGGGTGCCCCTCCGGGAAATTAAGCGCGGTGAAATTGTAGTAGTCCGTCTCGATGTCCGGCCCCTCGGCGATTGCGAAACCGAGATCGCCGAAGATGGCGGCGATCTCGTCGATCACCTGGCTGATCGGATGGATGCGGCCGCGCTCGGACGGCGACTGGCGCACCGGCAGGGTCACGTCGACCCTTTCGGCGGCAAGGCGGGTGGTGATCGCGGCATCGCGCAATTCTGCCTTGCGGGCGCCAAGCGCCTCGGCGATGCGGTTCTTCAGTCCGTTGATTGCCGGCCCCTTCACCTGCCGTTCGTCGGGGCTCATGGCGCCCAGCGTCTTCAGGAGTTCCGAAACCGTGCCCTTCTTGCCGAGCGCGGAGACACGGACAGCCTCAATGGCCTGTTCGTCCGAAGCGGCGGCGATGTCAGCCATCAGGGAATTTTCGAGTGTTTCCATATCGCTCATGTGTGCACCGTGAGATAGGCAAGAAAAAACCCGCGCCGGCCCTGCCAGCGCGGGTTTCCCAAATACCAGATGACGAAAGCTTGGGAAGCGCTGGCTTAGGCTACAGCGCTTTCAAAAGCGTTCGGGGTGGTGTTCTTCAGATATTCCAGCGCCACCTTGGCCTTGCTCACCAGCGCGGCGAAAGCCTGCGGCTCATGGATGGCGAGGTCGGAAAGCACCTTGCGATCGATTTCGATCCCGGCCTTGTTGAGACCGTCGATGAAACGGCCATAGGTCAGGCCATGTTCGCGCACGGCGGCGTTGATGCGCTGCACCCAAAGCGCACGGAAATTGCGCTTGCGGGCCTTGCGGTCGCGATAGGCGTACTGCAGCGACTTGTCGACTGCCGCCTTCGCGGTGCGGATGGTGTTCTTGCGGCGGCCGTAGAAGCCCTTGGCGGCCTTCAGCACCTTCTTGTGCTTGGCGTGGGCGGTGACGCCTCTCTTTACACGTGCCATGTCATGATCTCCTTAATCGTCAAACCGGCTCAGATGCCGCCGCCATTGGGCAGGAAGTTCTTGATGACCTTCTCGCCGTCTGGCTTGGCGAGGACCATCGTGCCGCGAGCATCGCGGATGAACTTGTTGGAACGCTTGATCATGCCGTGGCGCTTGCCGGCGGCGGCGGAAAGGACCTTGCCCGTTCCGGTGATCTTGAACCGCTTCTTTGCGGCTGACTTGGTCTTCATCTTGGGCATTTCGCTACTCCTTGCCGGGGCTGTTCGCCCCTGTTGTTCTTTCCGGGCCGACCAAAGCCCGGAAGCATGAAAACCGCCACGGCATGCCCTGCCGGACGGTTATGGACGCGGCTCTATACTCGCAGACGC
This sequence comes from Rhizobiaceae bacterium, assembly GCA_019635775.1. GTDB lineage: Bacteria > Pseudomonadota > Alphaproteobacteria > Rhizobiales > Rhizobiaceae > Mesorhizobium_K. Next base: position 247,863 of record JAHBYU010000003.1, read on the forward strand.
GCCAAAGCGCAACTCCTCGCCCGCCTTCAATCTGGTCCTCAATACAGCCAGAAGAGGATCGGGATGGCCCCTGCCTCCTGACCGATCTCGATCGCCTCGAAGAAGGGTATGGCCAGAAGGAACACAAGCCCGTCGAGGAAAGTGGTCTTGAATGTGCGGGACGTGAAAGTCACCGAGGCTTCGTCACGGAAGATGAAAGGATTGGGGAAGAAACGCGGCACCCGTCTTGCATAATCGACATAGGCCTGGCCGAGATTGGCCTTCAGGTAGCGTTCTTCTCGCAGCGCCACGACATGGAAAGCCGCCGCACACAACACCATCGTTGCGACCGCGATAACGATGCTTCCGGTCTGCGCACCGACGCCGGCCGCAGCCACCGTGGAGAAGAAATAGAGCGGATTGCGCATCATCGAGTAGGGCCCGGTCTGGACCACCTGCTCTGACTTTCGCCCACCGATGTAGAGTATCGACCATAGCCGCCCGCCTATGCCGAGCAGGATCAGCGCAAGTCCATGCGACTCGATCGCTTCATGATTGAACTCGCTCTGCAGCGACCCGCTAAAGACCAGCAGGATGCAGACGACACCGATGATCAATGCAAGAACAAGGCGACGGCCCGCCTGGTATGCAGCCATCGCCTCGCTGTCTTCACGCTCAGTCACGGTCCCTCACAGCGATCTGGCAAAACGTCGGAGACGTTGACGCCCGAACCGTGGCTATTTCGGGGCCAGCACCATCATCATCTGTCGGCCTTCGAGCTTCGGCTCGGCTTCGACCTTGGCGATGGTTGCCGTTTCCTCACGAACCTTGTTCAGGAGCTCCATGCCAAGCTCCATATGCGCCATCTCGCGGCCGCGGAAGCGCAGCGTCAGCTTGACCTTGTCGCCCTCGTCGAAGAACCGGCGCACGGCCTTCATCTTGGTCTCGTAGTCATGCGTATCGATGTTCGGGCGCATCTTGATCTCTTTGATCTCGATGACCTTCTGGTGCTTGCGTGCCTCGGCGGCCTTCTTCTGGTTGGCGTATTTGAGCTTGCCGAGATCGAGAATCTTTGCGACCGGTGGGTTGGCGTTGGGAGAAATCTCGACGAGGTCGAGCCCCGCCTCCTCGGCGGCCAGCAGCGCCTCGTTTATGGAAACTTCGCCACGGTTGGAGCCGTCGACGTCGATAAGCTGGACCCGGGGTACCCGGATGTCACGGTTGGAACGCGGCCCCTCCTTGGTGGGCGCCGTTGCCTTGAAAGGTCTACGAATGGTAGTCTTCTCCTCGAATTGTTGACATGAAGGGTCTTGTTACCTGTGCCTGCAGGTCACGCCTATGTCGTGCCTGCCGGGGGCAAGTCAATAGCACAGCGCGGAGAATAAATCACCTGTATTGCGGCGTTTTCGGGCTTTCCGGCGAACGGGGAGCTTCCTTGCTTTCCGGCTACAGCCCCGGCACCGCAAACCGCGCAAGAGAATGGATGGCAGCATGACCCAACCCCAATTCCTCGATGTGTCCGGCACGCCGATCGCCTATCGCCGCATCGGGGGACGCGCGCCTGGCATCGTCTGGCTGGGCGGCTACCGGTCGGACATGCTCGGCACCAAGGCAGAGACTTTGTCGGACTGGGCCGCGGGTACCGGCTTTTCGTTCCTCAGGTTCGACTATTCGGGACATGGCGAATCCGGCGGCGTGTTCGCTGAAGGAACAATCTCGCGATGGCTGTCGGAGAGCCTTGCCGTCTTCAGGACGTTGACCGAGGGACCGCAGATACTTGTAGGTTCCTCCATGGGCGGCTGGATCGCGCTCCGCCTGATCCAGGAGTTGCGCAAGGCGGGTGAGGGCAATCGCATCGCCGGCCTCGTGCTGCTTGCGCCCGCGCCGGACTTCACTTCGGAACTGGTCGAGCCTAGCCTGACAAGGAAGCAGAGGCGCGAACTCGCCGAAAGGGGCTACTTCGAGGAGAAGTCGCAGTATTCGCCGGAGCCCAACATCTACACCCGGGCACTCATCGAAGACGGACGTGAAAACCGGGTCATGACGGGACCCATCGACACACATTGCCCGGTCCATGTCCTTCAGGGAATGGCGGATCCGGACGTGCCTCACGAACACGCGCTGAAACTGGTGAGCATGCTTCCAGCCGACGACGTAACCCTGTCGCTGATACCCGATGCCGACCACCGCCTTTCCAGACCTCAGGACCTGGATCTGCTCGTCCGCGCAGTCCAGGAAATTCTGGATCGCACTGCGAAAGCCTGAAGCCATGCGCGCATCCATTTTCGCTTCGGCTTTCGTGGCGGCCATTGTCGGCTTCGGTGGCACGCTCGCGATTATAATCGCCGCCTCCGATGCCGTTGGCGCGACGCAGGCGCAGACGGCAAGCGCCGTTACCGCGCTCTGCCTGGCGATGGCGGTGGAGAGCCTCTGGCTGTCCTGGCGCACGAAAATGCCGGTCATCAGCGCGTGGTCTACGCCCGGCGCGGCTTTGGTGGCGGCTTCAAGCGGCTACAATGTCAACGAGGCTGTCGGTGCTTTCATTATCGCGGCGGTGCTGCTGGTCGCTACCGGACTGTTCGGGCCGCTGACCAGACTGATTGCCAGAATTCCTGCATCCGTTGCCTCCGGAATGCTTGCCGGCATCGTCGTCACCTTCGCGATCAATGCGGTCAAGACGGTACCTGCAGATCCGTGGTTCATTCTGCCGCTGATCGCGGCCTTCTTCGTCTTCAGGCTCGTCAATCCGGCGCTTTCGGTGCTCGCGGTCCTCGTTGGCGGCGGCGTGGCGGCAGCCCTGACCGGCCGCGTGGGAGCCTTGCCGACGCCCGAGATTTCCACACTGACGCTTATCGCACCGTCATTCTCGTTCTCGGCGATGATCAGCCTTGCCTTGCCATTATACCTGGTCACGATGGCATCGCAAAACCTGTCCGGCCTCGCTGTCCTCCGCGCCGCCGGCTATCATCCCGAACCTGGTCCACTGATTACGGTCACAGGCTTCGTCTCGCTTGTGACCGCGCCATTCGGTGCCCTGTCGAGCAACCTCGCCGCGATATCGGCTGCCATCTGTACCGGACCCGACGCGCATCCCGATCCGGCCGAGCGCTGGAAAACCGGGCCTTTCTACGCGCTGTTCTACCTGGTTTTCGCGATTTTCGGAGCATCGCTGGTCGCCATCTTTGCGGTTCTGCCGCAAAGCCTTATCGTGCTTGTTGCGGGGCTTGGGCTTCTCGCGCCGCTGGCCAACGCGCTGGCAATCGCACTGAAGGACGATCGGGAGCGCATGGCTGCAACGATAAGCTTTGCCGTCACCGCGTCGGGGATCGCGCTTCTGGGCATCGGCTCCGCCTTCTGGGGTCTCGTGGCAGGGCTGGTCGTGCTTGGGCTCGACGCCCTCAAAAAACGCTAGCAATTTCAGCTTCTTGTCCGGTTTTCAGCGGCCATGCCTTGAATCGCCTTTTTTGTCCTCCCATGTCCAATGAGCAGCCGGTTTGGGCTGTCTCGAACCGAAGGAACGGGAGAATATGAACACGACTGCTTTGATCCGTCCGGCATGGACGCCGGCGACCATTGCTCTGATGGTGGTTGGCTTCGTGGTTTTCTGGCCGCTGGGCCTCGCCATGCTCGCCTACATCATCTGGGGCGACCGGCTTGACGGCTTCAAGCGCGATGTGAACCGTGCGACCGATGGCATCTTCGCCGGTTGCCGCCGAGGGGCCGACAAGGCGCATCGTTGGGGCAACGGCGCGGCGCGGACAGGTAACGTGGCTTTCGACGACTGGCGCGACAAGGAACTTGAGCGTCTGGCGGAAGAGCGCCGCAAGCTCGACGACATGCTCGCCGAGTTTGACGACTACGCCCGCGAGCTTCGGCGCGCCAAGGATCAGGACGAGTTTGATCGCTTCATGGCCAGCCGCAACCGCTCGACCGCACCGACGACGGTCGACACGGCTCCGGACGGCAAGCGCAAGGGCGGCAAGGGTACCAATCTGCTCGACGATTGAGCATTTTCAGGCTCCAGCGGCCCGAATCTGAAGCACCGAAATGGCGGTCCCGAGGCGGGGCCGCCATTTTTTATTTCTTTTTATTTCGGGGGCTTGCTGCCCCCTATCCAACCAAAAAGAATCTTGTATCGTCAGCCACATGCCCCTCGCGCTGCTCAAAAGGACGTTCATAAAAAAGAAGAAGACCAGCGTATCGCTGGTCAAGGAATGTCTGCATGAAGTTGCAGGCCGAACCCTACCTCTCAGGATCGTCGAAAACGACCGCGCAAGGCAGCTTACCCTCCGGATCGATGCCGGGGGAAGGTCGCTCAGGGTCACCGTCCCGCCGGGACTGGGGCGCGGCGAGGTCAATCGTTTTCTTACCCGTCATCAGGAATGGCTGGAGGAGCGGCTTTCCCGGCTTCCCAAGCGTCCGCTGGTCAGGCCAGGTATAAGGATACCGCTACGCGGGGTTCCGCATGTCATCGTTCATGAACCGGGCCGGCGCGGAAGTGTGACGGTCGGCAAGAAGGAGGACGGCACCCCGGCGCTTTTCGTTCACGGCGAGCGCGAGCATCTGCCGCGCAGACTGGCCGATTTCCTGAAGAAGCAGGCCAAGAAGGATATCGAGGCGCTTGTGCTGAAGCACACGACGACAATCAACAAGCGCGCCAAGGCTATCCGTTTCCGCGACACGTCCAGCCGTTGGGGCTCCTGCACGTCCGACGGCAAGCTGTCTTTCTCGTGGCGGATCATGATGGCGCCGAAGCCCGTCATCAACTACCTGGTGGCGCATGAGGTCGCGCATCTGCGGCAAATGAACCACGGGCCCAAGTTCTGGAAGCTCTGCGAGGAGCTTTGTCCCGATACCGAGCGGTGCAAGGATTGGCTGAAGCGCAACGGTAATGCGTTGCAGGCGATCCAGTTCGAGTAGTTCGGCCCATTCCTCGACTTTTGCGCCGTTTCGTGGCACTGGCCGCGCCATGACGCTCGACATCAAGATTTGCGGTCTGAAGACAGCGGAAGCGCTGGAAGCGGCGCTGTCCGGTGGCGCAACGCATGTCGGTTTCATTTTCTTCCCGAAAAGCCCGCGCCACATTTCCCCTGCCGAGGCGGGCCTTCTGCGGCCGGCGGCACGCGGCCGTGCGCGGGCGGTTGCGGTCAGTGTCGATGCGGACGACCCCACGCTCGATGCGATTGTGGCCGGCATGGCGCCGGACATGCTGCAGCTTCATGGCAAGGAAACGCCGGAGCGCGTTGCGGTGGTCAGGGCGCGCTATGGGCTGCCAGTCATGAAGGCGTTCTCCGTGAGCGGCGTCGATGACCTGAGGGCAATTCCTGCCTATCGCGGCGCTGCCGACCGCTTCCTGTTTGACGCCAAGCCCCCAAGGGGCGCCGAACTGCCAGGCGGCAACGGCGTTCCCTTCGACTGGACGGTGCTCGCCGCGCTCGACCCCGATGTCGACTACATGCTTTCCGGCGGCCTGAATGCCGGTAACGTCGCTGAGGCGCTGCGTCTCGTGAAGCCGCCGGGCATCGATATTTCGTCCGGCGTGGAAAGCGCTCCTGGCGTCAAGGACCCTGCGCTGATCCGTCAGTTCTTCCGGGCCGTAGATGCAAAGCCGAAGAAAAACGGCGCCTAGCTTGCGCCCCGACCACCGAAAAGGCTAATCGAAATCGAACGACGGCCGGAAAGCCGCCTATCCGGGAAACGCCATGAACAAGCCCCTTGAGCCCAATTCCTTCCGCACCGGACCTGACGAGCAGGGCATGTTCGGTATCTTTGGCGGACGCTTCGTTGCCGAGACCCTGATGCCGCTCATCCTCGAGCTCGAGCGCGAGTGGGACAAGGCCAAGACCGATCCGGCTTTCAAGGCCGAACTGACGGCCCTGTCCACGCATTACGCCGGACGGCCCTCCAAGCTCTATTTCGCCGAGGGCCTCACGAAGCATCTCGGCGGTGCAAAGGTCTATTTCAAGCGCGAGGACCTCAACCATACCGGCTCGCACAAGATCAACAATTGCCTTGGCCAGATCCTGCTGGCCAAGCGCATGGGCAAGAAACGCATCATCGCGGAGACGGGCGCGGGCCAGCACGGCGTTGCGTCAGCAACGGTTTCCGCCCGCTTTGGCTATCCGTGTGTCGTCTACATGGGTGCAACCGATGTCGAACGCCAGAAGCCCAATGTCTTCCGCATGAAGCTCCTCGGCGCCGAGGTCCGCCCGGTCAGCGCCGGTCACGGCACGCTCAAGGACGCGATGAACGAAGCGCTTCGCGACTGGGTGACCAATGTCGAGGATACCTACTACCTGATTGGCACCGCCGCCGGACCGCATCCCTATCCCGAACTCGTGCGCGACTTCCAGTCGGTCATCGGTACGGAGGCGCGCGCCCAGATCCTCGAGCAGGAAGGCCGTCTGCCGGACGTGGTCATCGCGGCTGTCGGCGGCGGCTCCAACGCCATCGGCATGTTCCATCCTTTCCTCGACGACCGCTCGGTCAGGATCATCGGCATCGAGGCCGGTGGTCGCGGCCTGAAGGGCGTCGAGCACTGCGCATCCATGAATGCCGGAAAGCCCGGCGTGTTGCACGGCAACCGTACCTATCTGCTGCAGAACGATGATGGCCAGATACTCGACGGCCACTCCATCTCGGCGGGTCTCGACTACCCCGGCGTCGGACCCGAGCACAGCTGGCTGAGGGATACCGGCCGCGTCGAATACGTGCCGATCCTTGACGACGAGGCTCTGGATGCGTTTCAGGTCACAACGAAATATGAAGGCATCATCCCGGCACTCGAATCCGCCCATGCGGTCGCCCATGCCATGAAGATCGCGCCAGGCATGGACAAGGACCAGATCATCATCGTGAACATGTCGGGTCGCGGCGACAAGGACGTGCACACCGTCGCCGGCATGATGGGAATGGAGATCTGATCGTGACCGACACCCGCATCGACCGCCGCATGGCGAAGCTCAAGGCCGAGGGGCACCCGGCGCTGGTCACCTATTTCATGGGCGGCGACCCCGACTACGCCACGTCGCTCTCGGTCATGAAGGCCCTGCCGAAGGCCGGCAGCGACATCATCGAACTTGGCATGCCCTTTTCCGATCCGATGGCGGATGGTCCGGCGATCCAGGCCGCCGGCCTGCGGGCGCTGAAGGCCGGGCAGACGCTGGCGAAGACGCTCGCCATGGCGTCGGATTTCCGCAAATCCGACGATGAAACCCCGATCGTGCTGATGGGCTACTACAATCCGATCTACATCTATGGCGTCGAGCGGTTTCTGGCCGACGCGAAAGCCGCAGGCATTGACGGGCTCATCGTCGTCGACCTGCCGCCGGAAATGGATGAGGAACTTTGCATCCCGGCGCTGAAGGCTGGGATCAATTTCATCCGCCTCGCCACGCCGACGACCGACGACCGGCGCCTGCCGAAGGTTCTCCAGAACACGTCGGGCTTCGTGTACTATGTATCGATGACCGGCATAACGGGCTCGGCGCTTGCCGACACCGCCAAGGTCTCGGCAGCCGTCCAGCGGATCAAGGGTCACACAGGGCTTCCGGTCTGCGTAGGCTTCGGCGTGAAGACCGCCGAGCAGGCGCGCGCCATCGGCGCATCGGCAGACGGAGTTGTGGTCGGAACGGCGATCGTCAACGCGGTCGCAAATGTGCTCGACCCGAAGGGCGGGGTCACCGCCGATCCCGCCGAAGCCGTTGCAACGCTGGTTAGCGGCCTCGCGCAGGGCGTACGCTCCGCCCGCCTTGCCGCTGCCGAATAGCCTCCCCATCTTCTCCCGAAAAGGGAACGTGTCGTCATGAACTGGATCACCAATTTCGTCCGCCCCCGGATCAACTCGATGCTCGGGCGGCGCGACATTCCGGAAAACCTCTGGATCAAGGATCCGGAGAGCGGCGAGATGGTGTTCCACAAGGATCTCGAGGAAAACCAGTTCGTCATCCCCTCATCGGGTCATCATATGAAGATCGCCGCCAGGGAGCGGCTGAAGTTCTTCTTCGACAAGGGCGAATATCAGCTTCTCGACAATCCGAGGGTTGTGGTGGATCCGCTCAAGTTTCGCGACGAGAAGCGTTATGTCGATCGTCTCAAGGACGCGAAATCAAAGACTCAGCTTGAGGATGCTATCCTCAGCGGTTCGGGTACGCTCGAGGGCCTGCCAATCATCGCGACGGTCCAGGACTTCGCGTTCATGGGCGGCTCGCTCGGCATGGCTGCTGGCGATGCCATCGTAAACGCCTTCGAGACGGCGCTCGTGATGAAGCGTCCGCTGGTCCTCTTCGCCGCGTCGGGTGGCGCGCGCATGCAGGAAGGCATCCTTTCGCTGATGCAGTTGCCGCGCACCACGGTCGGCGTGGACCGGCTGAAGGAAGCGGGGCTACCCTATATCGTCGTGTTGACCAATCCCACGACGGGCGGGGTGACAGCGTCCTACGCCATGCTCGGAGACGTTCACATCGCCGAGCCGGGTGCGCTGATCGGCTTTGCCGGACCGCGCGTCATCGAGCAGACCATCCGCGAGAAGCTGCCGGAAGGCTTCCAGCGCGCGGAATATCTCATGGAGCACGGAATGGTCGACATGGTCGTTTCCCGGCTCGAACTGCGTTCGACGATCGCCAACCTGCTGAAAATCCTGATGAAAACGCCTATGCCCGTTGCCCCCGCGGCTCCGGAAATTCTGCCGCCCGCGATCGCCGCTCCGGAATCGCGTGCCGGCGCGTAGCCGGTTTTCTGCCAAGTACGCGCCGTGGGCTTCCGGCTGTCGGGACACAGCATGACAACTCTCCTTGCCGATCAGGAAATAGAGCGTCTCATGGCGCTCCATCCGAAGGGCTACGACCTTTCGCTCGATCGTATTTCGCGGCTGCTCGACAGGCTCGGCAACCCGCAGCGACATCTTCCGCCGGTCATCCACATTGCGGGCACCAACGGCAAGGGATCGGCAGCGGCCTTTTCGAGGGCTCTGCTCGAGGAGGCGGGTTACCGCGTCCATGTCCATACCTCGCCCCACCTTGTGAACTGGCACGAACGTTACCGGCTCGGAGCTCCAGGCGGGGGCAGGTTGGTCGATGATGCCTTGCTGGCAAAGACCATAGCGCGCGTTGCCGAAGCCAATCGCGGCGAAACGATCACGGTGTTCGAGATCATGAGCGCCGTCGCCTTCCTGCTCTTCTCCGAGCATCCCGCAGACGTTGCGATCATAGAGGTCGGGTTGGGGGGCAGGTTTGACGCCACCAATGTCATTGAAAAGCCGGCGGTCTCTCTGATCATGCCGGTCTCGCTTGACCACGAAGCCTATCTTGGCGATCGCGTCGAGCTGATTGCAGCCGAGAAGGCCGGGATCATCAAGCCGGGCTGCCCGGTGGTGATCGGCGCGCAGGAATCCGAGGCTGCCCGAACCGTGCTTGTCGAAACGGCTGAAAGGCTGGATTGCCCGACCCGGGTCTACGGCCAGGACTTCCTCGCACATGCCGAGAATGGCCGCCTGGTCTACCAGGATCACTTGGGGCTGATGGATCTGCCTTTGCCGATCCTGCCGGGCCGCCATCAATACGCGAACGCTGCCGCCGCGATTGCCGCTGTCAGGATGGCCGGGTTCGACATCGAACACGAGGCCGTCGAGCGGGCGATGAGAAGCGCCTCATGGCCGGGCCGCATGCAGCGCCTTCAGGCAGGCCGACTGGTCGATCTTGCTCCGCGCGGTGCCGAAATCTGGCTCGACGGAGGCCACAATCCCGGCGCGGGCATGGTGATCGCCGAGGCGCTGGCCGAGCAGGAGGAAAGGCAACCGCGTCCCCTGTTCCTGATCAGCGGCATGATCAACACGAAAGACCAGTCCGGTTATTTTCGCGCCTTCCACGGCATGGCGCGGCATGTCTATACGGTGCCCGTAAGCATGTCGGATGCGAGTGTACCGAATGCCGAGCTTGCGCTGCGTGCGCAGGAAGCAGGCCTGTCGGCCGAACCGGTGGCGTCCGTCGCCAATGCGCTGATGCTGTTGCGTGATACCTGGGACGCGCGAGAGCAGCCGCCACGAATCCTGATCGGCGGATCGCTCTATCTCGCCGGCGCTGTCCTTGCGGAAAACGGTACGCCGCCTGCCTGAGAACGGTGGCTATGCCTTAAGGATCAGATGGAAAAACTCGTGCCGCAACCACACGAGGCGACGGCATTCGGATTCCTGATCTGGAAGGACTGTCCCATCAGGTCATCGACGAAGTCGATCACGGAGCCGCCCATATACACCATGGAGAGGTCGTCGATCAGAATCGTTGCCCCGTTCTTCTCGATGGCGATGTCGTCATCGTTGCGAGAGTCGACAAGATCGAACTTGTAGGAAAAACCGGAACACCCGCCACCCTCGACGGAAACCCTGAGGGCCATCTTGCCGGGCTCGCCTGCGACGATGCGGGCGACGCGGTTCGCCGCAGCATCGGTAACGTCGACTTTCATTGTGGCCTTGGCGTCAGCGCCCATGTTCATGACCTCGGGGTCGGCTTGCCTTCATCTTTGCATGATAGGTATGAACAGGAGTGGGGCAAGTCAACGGGCGAACAGGGCTATGGCAAACGAGCTTGGCGACATCGGCTTCGGCTATCGCCCCCGCGCGCCATATGCCTGCGATCCGGCGATGACGCGCGGGCGGTTGCAGCCCGAACCGGAAAGTCCGACGCGCACCCCGTTCCAGCGCGACCGCGACCGCATCATCCATTCCACCGCGTTTCGTCGGCTGAAGCACAAGACGCAGGTATTCATCGCTCATGAGGGTGATCACTATCGCACGCGGCTGACCCACACGATCGAGGTCGCCCAGATCGCCCGGGCGCTTGCGCGCGCGCTGCGCTGCGACGAGGATCTCGCCGAGGCGATCGCGCTGGTACACGATTTCGGGCACACCCCTTTCGGACACACGGGCGAGGACGCGCTGAACCTCAAGATGGCGAAATGGGGCGGATTCGACCACAACGCCCAGTCGCTGCGCATCGTCACCCGGCTTGAACGCCGTTACGCGGAGTTCGATGGACTGAACCTCTGCTGGGAAACGCTGGAAGGACTGGTCAAGCACAACGGCCCGCTGACGGACTCTAAAGGGAACGGACTGAAAGGTCCGGTCCCGCCTGCGATCCGTGATTTCTCAGAGCTTTTCGACCTCTGGCTCGACAGGTATGCGAGCCTTGAAGCGCAATGCGCGGCAATTGCCGACGACATCGCCTACAACACGCACGACATTGATGACGGCCTGCGGGCTGGCCTCCTGTCGCTGGAGATGCTGGAATCGGTTTCGCTGCCCGCACGCATCCTTTCTGCGGTTCGCGCGCGATATTCGCATCTGGATGCGGTGCGCACCGGGCATGAACTGATGCGCCGCCAGATCACCATCATGGTGGAAGACGCGATCGCGGCCTCTGCTGACCGACTTGCCCGGTTGCGACCGGCAAGCGCCGACGATGTTCGTAACGCCGGCGAGACCATCGTCGCGTTCTCCGCCGATCTGGCGGGGCAGGAAAGGGAGCTGAAGGCCTTTCTGTACAAGCACCTTTATCGTGCCCCGGATGTGATGCGCGTCCGCGCCGACGCCGAACGCGTGGTGCTTGATCTGTTCGACGCCTATTTCGCCGATCCCCGCCTTATGCCGGAGGGCTGGCGGGAGGGTCTCGACCGGGCGGACGACCGGATCAAGGCGCGCGACGTGGCGGACTTCCTTGCCGGAATGACAGATACCTATGCGGTGAAGGAGCACCGCCGTCTGTTTGACCATACGCCCGATTTGGGCTAGGGCGACCGCACTTTGAGCGGCAATTCACCGCTTGCTGCGATTTTCCAGAGAAGATCATGAACATTTTTGCCGATTTCAACGAGCGGATCATAAAGACCGTGCAGGCGCTTGGTCTGAAGGACAGGGAAGGCGCTGATCTTGACCTGTCGCGCATCGCCGTCGAGCCTCCACGCGACCCCAGCCATGGCGATCTCGCCACCAACGCCGCAATGGTCCTAGCCAAGCAGGCCGGCCAGAATCCGCGCGCACTAGCCGAAACGATCGCCGCTGCGATGCGCGCCGACGGTGATGTCGTCAATGTCGAGGTCGCCGGCCCGGGTTTCGTCAATCTCCGGCTATCCGATGCCTACTGGCAGACACATCTCGTATCCATCCTGGCGGCCGGCCAGGACTATGGCCGTTCCACGGTTGGCGCCGGCAGGAAGACCAATGTCGAGTATGTTTCCGCGAACCCGACCGGCCCGATGCATGTCGGCCATTGTCGCGGTGCGGTTGTGGGTGACGCGCTCGCCAATCTGCTGGCCTTTGCGGGCTACGACGTCACCAAGGAATATCTGATCAACGACGCCGGCTCGCAGATCGACGTCCTTGGCCGCTCTGCGTTACTTCGCTATCGCGAGGCTCTTGGTGACGACATCGGTGAGATACCGGCCGGCCTTTACCCCGGCGACTATCTTGTGCCGGTCGGGCAGGCGCTTGCAGCCGATTTCGGGCGCGGCCTGCTTCAGATGCCCGAGGAAGAAGCGCTCGCGATCGTCAAGGACCGCACGGTCGACGCCATGATGGTCATGATCCGTGAGGATCTCGCGCTGCTTAACGTGCACCACGAGGTCTTCTTTTCCGAACGTACACTGCATGCGGACAATGCCCGGAAGATCCGGGAGGCGATCAACGACCTGACCCTCAAGGGACATATCTACAAAGGCAAGCTGCCGCCTCCCAAGGGCGAGAAGCCGGACGACTGGGAGGATCGCGAGCAGACGTTGTTCCGTTCCACCGAGGTTGGCGACGACATGGATCGGCCGCTGGTGAAGTCGGATGGATCCTACACCTATTTTGCAGCCGACGTGGCCTATCTCAAGGACAAGGTCGATCGAGGTTTCGAAAAGCTGATCTTCGTCCTCGGCGCGGATCATGGCGGCTATGTGAAGCGGCTGGAGGCTCTCGCAAAGGCTGTCACGGGAGGCCGTGTCGAGCTTACCGTACTTCTGTGCCAGTTGGTGAAGCTCTTTCGCAATGGCGAGCCGGTTCGCATGTCCAAGCGGGCGGGAGACTTTGTTACGCTACGCGACGTCGTCGACGAGGTCGGGCGTGATCCAATCCGGTTCATGATGCTCTACCGCAAGAGCGATGCGCCGCTCGACTTCGACTTCGCCAAGGTCACCGAGCAATCCAAAGACAATCCGGTCTTCTACGTGCAATATGCCTCGGCGCGCTGCCATTCGGTGTTCAGGCAGGCCAGGGAACAGTTTCCAAACATTGCTTTCGATCGCGAAGGGCTCAAGGCCGGCAGCCACCTGCTCACCGAGGAGGGGGAACTTGGCCTCGTGCGCAAGCTCGCCGAATACCCGCGCGTCATCGAATCGGCGGCGCTGGCGCAAGAGCCGCACAGGCTGGCTTTTTACCTCTACGATCTCGCGAGCGCCTTCCACGGACAGTGGAATCGTGGCACGGATAACACGGACTTACGTTTTATTAAGGTTAACGAACCAGAATTGACCAATGCCAGGCTAGGGCTGGTGCAGGCAGTTTCGGATGTGTTGACATCCGGTCTGGCGTTGATCGGGGCGGAAGCCCCAAGCGAGATGCGCTAGGCCAGAACCGAACAAGAACCTGTCACCTTTTGCCCACATTGCGCTGGTAGGGACCAAACCTGCGCGACGTTCAAGGCGTCCGAATGTGTGTGAGTTCGGGAAGACATGGCAGATAAGAACCAGCTCAAAGCAGCCGATCCGATTGACTTTGCGGATGACGATCCATTCGCGGAACTGACGCGCATCATGGGATTCGACCCTCGCCAGCCTGCAAGGCGTCCCGAGCCCGCGCCGGTGCAGCCGCTGTCCAAGCTGGAGCCGGTCGCCGGACCCGCGGAAGGGAAGCGGGCTGCGGCTGAGGAAGACTTCAGCCTCGACCTGGAGAAGGAGCTGCTCGGCGACTTCGACTTCGAGGACAACCAGTTTTCGGAACCGGATCACGGCCCTTCCGCTCAGGCGCAAGAAGCCGATTTCGTGTATCAGGCCGAGCCGGCTGTCGACTTCGATTTCGGTGATGCCTTTGAAGCCGATTCGGTTGCCGACGCCAGTCAGGCATATGTTGCACAGTTGCCGTCCGAACCCGATCTTGATGCAGCCTTTGCGTCAGCGCTGCAGGACGGTGCGACAGACAGCGACGATGAACTGAACTTCGATCTTGGCTTGACGCACGAGGAAGTCCTTTCTCTCAACGCAGGCGAAGCCGCACCCGTTTCGTTGCCGGTGACGCCTCAGCAGGTCGCTTCGGACGACGCAGCGGGCGAAGTCGACCTCGACGCCGCGATGGCGGACATCGACATGAGCTTCCTCGACGACCGCGCGCCTGAGCCCGCAGGCGCCGCTCCTCTCGCGCAGGTCGTGGCCGAAGAGCACTCACCCAGTATGCCGCCGGCCGAGGCCCCCGATTTCGATCTCAACCTCTTCGACGATGCCGATTTCCGTCTTGCCGACGAAAGCGTACAATCCGAGCAGCCGCTCGCTGAAGCAGCCGCTTCGGAAGAACTTCCAGAGATCGATCTCGGCGGCGTGGATTTCGGTGCATTGGAAGTCGACCGGCACGCCCCGCAAGAAGCGCAACCCGTTGCCGCTGCGGAGGATGAGTTCTCGCTTGGGCAGATCGATTTTGGTGCCGAGATCGACCAGCCGCAAGAAGAGCCTGAGCCGACTTACGGTTCGCACGTTGAAGCACATCACTCCGCATTTTCTTCTGCCGCGGAACAACTAGCCGTAGCAGCCGCCGAGCCGAACGTGCCTGCCGAGCCGACGCCGAGCGCGAAGACATTCGAATTCGCGGTGCCCCCCTATGTGCCGCGCAAGCTGCCGACTTCCCCGATGGATGTCGCGGCGGAGGAGTACCGTCTGCGTGAGGCTGCTGAAAAGCCTGCCGAGCCGCATTTCAACCTTGAGGACGAGCTCAACGCCTTGTTGGGCAACGTCAAGCCCGCACCGGCTCCGGTCGAGACTCAGCCTGTCTCGCATTCGCCGGCCGCGCCTCAGGCATCTTCTGAAGCATCACCGTTCCTTGGAGAGCAGGCATACCGCACCACCGCTCACCGGGTGGCTCCTTCCCAGCCGGAGTTCGGCGCTCCCGAACAGAAGGGGTTCGAGGGTCCTGAGAATCCGGCTGATATTGACGACAATCTGAAATGGGAACTTGAAGACGCCTTCGCATCAGAAAGTCTGGTAGAGGATCGGCCGTTTGGTCCTAGAGATGGCTATGATCCCGATCAGGACGTCTCTCTGGATGCAGGCGTCTATACGCCACCGGCTGAAGAATTCGAATCCCGATATGCGGGCGGCCACGAGGCCGACGAAGACCTTTCGCCAATAAATTTCGACTCGGCCTTTGATGACCTCGCCGAAGAACCATATGCGCCTGCGACCCCGGTTCGCGACTTCGCCGCTGGAGCCGCTCTAGGTGCTGCGACAGCGCGTTTTGGCCATTCCTCGGGGCCCGCGTCATTCGGTTTTGGTTCGGCGGCTTCAGCCAGCCCAGCGTCGGGCAGCCGCGTTCCGGAGCGCTTCGCATCAAGCCGTGAATCGATGACGAGCGAGCAGCCGACCTTCAGCCCGCATCGCGATCCTGTCGTACGTGGCAATCCGATGGCCGAGGATCCGCTCGATATCATCACGCAGTTGGCGGAGAAGTATTCGCGCAAGGAACCGGAAGCAACCCCTGTTCGTGCCGGCCAGCCCTATGACCCCTTCTCGCAGGTGGCAGAAGACGACATCGACATCTCCGATGTCTTTATGGAGCATCCGGAGGTTGAGACAATCGAGGTGAATGACCAGGCGATCGCCCTGGCAGACGATCTTGATATCCCCGAACTTCCTGAAGATGAGGACGTGCCGGTCGCTGCGGCCTACGACGATCTCGACTCCGAATTTTCGAGCCTCCTCAGCGACATGAACTCTGATCCGTCAACTCATACGGCAGGCAACTATCAGGACCCGCTGGCGGGTGGGTTTAGCGCTCGTCCCTATGAGACGAGACCGGCAACGCCTCAGGCTTCCGCTCAAGCAGCCACCGCCCGGCCGGCCTACGACGAGATTGGACCCGATTCCTTCGCGCTGGATGCTGGTGATCTGCATGCCGGGCAGACATCGTCCGGGGCGCGTCCAGTCGTTGACGAATACGATTACGACCCCGACTTCGAGCAGGAAATCGCTCCGCAGTATTTTGCGGCCGAACAGCGGCAGAAACAGAAGCCGTGGCCTCGCGGGTTGCTTGTTGCCGGTATTGTCGGCGGCGTCGCTCTTGTCGGCGCGATTGGGGCGTTTGCTCTTTCCTTTGGCGGCAGCAGCGGTGCTGATACGCCCACGCTCGTCAAGGCGGACGAAGGGCCTGTCAAGGTAAGACCCGAAAATCCCGGCGGCACGACCGTGCCCAACCAGGATAACAAGGTCTACGACACGGTGGCCGGACAGTCCAACGACGCCGCGCCGCAGCAGGAAACCCTCGTTACGACGGCTGAGGATCCTATCGACGTGGCTCCTCCTGCTGTCGAGGACGAGGAGGGACTTTCGGCATCAGGCAAGAGCGAGGACAGGATCGAGCAGATCGTCCAGGAGGCCGAAGGCCAGTCGGACTCCGAGATTGCGGCGGTCGCTCCGCGCAAGGTTCGCACCATGGTTGTCAAGCCTGACGGCACATTGGTTCCGCGCGAAGATGAGCCCGAGTTGCCGCCTTCCGACGAACGGACGGACACGATCGCCGCTGCGCCGGTCACGACGGCGACGGGTGCCGCTGCCGATTCAGCCACCCCGGATGAGGCCATGGCTGCAATTCCTGATGCCGGCGAGATCGCTTCGACGCCCGAAAGCGCCCCACTCGCTCCCTTGCGTCCTGCCGAGCAGCCGGTCGATGTGGTCGGCGAGGTCGCTCCGACCCAGGTTGCGGCTGCGACAACCGCTGCCGCCGCGGCTGGTGGCTGGGCGATGCAGATTGCCTCGCAGCCTAGCGAAGCAGCTGCACAATCGTCTTACAAGGATCTTGTGCAACGGTATGGAAGCGTTCTGCAGGGACGTGAGGTCAACATCGTGAAGGCCGAGATTGCCGGAAAGGGCACGTTCTGGCGCGTTCGCGTTCCGGCTCCGAGCCGCAACGAGGCAATCAGCCTTTGCGAATCCTACAAGTCCGCAGGCGGCAACTGCTTCGTCTCCCGCTGAAGCTGCGCCAACCGGAATACAGATTGAGCAGGCGCGCCCGTGTGGCGCGCCTTTTCTGTCTGGTTCCGGGATTTGAAATGCTTTGATGGATGCAGCGGCGCCTTCTTCCGGATAAAATCACCATATGACCGAATCAAAAGCCATGATCCTCGGCTGCCACGGAAAGTCGCTTAGCCGCGAGGAAGTGAGATTCTATCGTGGCGAAGCGCCGTGGGGCTTTATTCTTTTCGCCCGCAACATCAGCGAACCGGAACAGATCCGCGATCTGGTCGCCGAGATGCGCGATTGCGTAAACCGGCCGGACGCCCCTGTATTCATCGATCAGGAAGGTGGACGTGTGCAGCGTATCCGCCCTCCGCTTGCGCCGAATTATCCCGCTGGCGCGGCGCTCGGGGATATCTGGCAAAAGGACCACGAAGCCGGCGAGCGCGCTGCCTGGTTGCTGGCGAGACTCCACGCGTTCGATCTGGCTCGCTACGGTATCACGGCCGATTGTCTCCCTGTGCTCGACGTGCCGATCGAGGGGGCCAGTGACGTGATCGGCGCGCGCGCCTATGGCAAGAAGCCCGATGTGGTCACCGCCCTCGGTCGCGCCGCAGCCGAAGGGCTCATGGCCGGAGGGGTTCTTCCGGTCATGAAGCACATGCCTGGCCACGGCCGGGCATTTTCCGACACGCATTTCGAATTGCCGACGGTCGATACAAGGCTCGATGACCTGCGCCGACATGACTTCGTGCCGTTCCGGGAACTCTCATGGCTGCCGATGGGCATGACCGCGCATGTCGTCTTCAGCGCCATCGACCCGGACAGTCCGGCAACAACCTCGGGGAAGGTGATCGAGGAGGTGATTCGCGAAGAGCTTGGCTTTGCCGGGCTTTTGATGAGCGACGACACCTCCATGAAGGCTCTTTCTGGGGATTTCCCGTCGAAAGCGGCCGCAATCCTTGCGGCGGGCTGCGATATCGTCCTTCACTGCAATGGCGAGATGGAGGAAATGGCGGGCATTGCTTCGCGGACCAAGGGGCTTGAAGGAGCCTCGCTGGAGCGTGCAAACAGGGCCCTGTCCTTCATCAAGGAACAGGACGCCGCCGATGAGCCGGAAATCCGGGCCGAGTTTGCGACCTATTTCCGGGAGACGGCAGTAGCGTAGGGCATGATCCCACACGATGAGCGGGCATGCGTAAACGACCGGTAATCTGGTGGCGCGTTTGGCGTCACGCTTCGCTATTGAGGAACTGACCTTGGCGGAAGCCGCGGAAAACAAGGCTGAAAAAGCCGCGCCGATGGATAGGCTCTGGGCTGAGAACGACGAATCGCGTGCCTCAGACGATCCGTCGCTTGTCGTCGACGTTGCGGGTTTCGAAGGGCCGCTTGATCTGTTGCTGCACCTCGCGCGCAATCAGAAGGTCGATCTCGCAAGGATTTCCGTTCTCGCGCTCGCCGAGCAGTATCTTCTCTTTGTCGAGACGGCGCGCAAGCTTCGGCTGGAAATCGCGGCGGATTATCTGGTGATGGCTGCGTGGCTCGCCTTCCTGAAATCCAAGCTTCTCATTCCAAAGCAGCCCGGCGATGAAGGCGAGAGCGGTGAGGAACTTGCCGCGGTCCTGCAGTTTCGCCTGAAACGCCTCGAGGCAATGCGCGACGCGGCGGCGCGTCTTGTCAACCGAAACAGGCTTGGACGCGATGTCTTCGCGCGTGGCATGCCCGAACTGGTCATCATCGAAAAGCGCAACGAATGGTCGGCGACACTCTATGATCTGCTGACGGCCTATGCCTCGCAGCGCCAGCGGCAGGCGATCGACCGGGTGAGCATAGCGAAGCGGGGCGTATGGTCGCTCAAGGAAGCGCGCGAAATCCTGACCCGTATGGTCGGCGAACTTACCGACTGGACCGCGCTCGACCAGTTCCTGATCGAATATCTGGCGTCGCCGGAGGATCGCGCCACGGCGATAGCAAGCTCTTTTGCTGCGAGTCTGGAACTCATTCGCGAGGGCATGCTCGAAGCTCGCCAGGACAAGGCCTTTGCCCCGCTTTACCTGCGCGGTTTGGTGCAAAAGCCCAGAAAGCCCATCGAGGTGGTGTCATGACCGAAGACGGCAACGGCTCAGTCGTACCGTTTCCGCTCGCCGATGTTGAAGGTGAGTCTGTGGATGTCGTCGACACTCACGCGCACAATCCGGCAGAGCGCCTGCATATGGCCGAGGCCGTGCGCATGGCCGAAGCCATTGTCTTCGCCAGCGCCGAGCCGGTGAGCGAGAAACAGATCGGACAGAGACTGCCCGAAGGCATCGATGTGCCGGCAGTCATGGCCGAGTTGCAGCAGCTATATGAGCGGCGCGGGGTCAATCTCGTGCGCGTGGGCGACGCATGGGCGTTCAGGACCGCCGGCGACCTCGCCTTCCTCATGAGCCGCGATACCGTGCAGCAGAAGAAGCTTTCACGCGCGGCGCTGGAGGTGCTTGCCATCATCGCCTACCATCAGCCGGTGACGCGCGCGGAGATCGAGGACATCCGCGGGGTCGAAACCTCCAAGGGCACGATCGACACGCTCATGGAGACGAACTGGATCCGCATGCGAGGACGTCGTCGCACGCCCGGACGGCCCGTTACCTATGGCACGACAGAGAGTTTCCTCGACCATTTTGCGCTGGAGGAACTGCGTGACCTGCCGGGCATGGAGGAACTGAAGGGAGCCGGGTTGTTGTCGACGCGCATGCCCGCGAACTTTTCCATACCCGTTCCGCCAAGCGACCCTGACCTTCTCTCGGACGACGAGGATCCATTGACCGATGTCGATCTGGAAGAACTCGGCCTGTTGACACCCAAGGTGACTGATGATTGATCCGCTGGCCAGCGGGGCTGGGATAGGCTCGGTTTCCCCTTGGAGTACGGCGTGACCGTTCAGCGTAGCCGATCCGAACCTTCTTCCTCGTCCAGTCGGGTTACAGCCGGCGTGACGTTTGCCGCTAGGTTGGCTTTCGAGCATATAAGCCATTCGTTCGACTCATCCAGGCAGATTCTCGCCGATGTTTCCTTCGCTGCGGAGCCCGGCGAGGTGCTGTGCCTGCTCGGCCCTTCCGGTTCGGGCAAGACGACGCTGCTGAGAATAGCCGCCGGAATAGAGCCGCAAGGCTCCGGCCGAGTGCTCCTCAATGACAGGGAAATTGCCGGGCCATCGGTATTCCTCCCGCCGGAACGTAGATCGATAGGCTTCGTCTTTCAGGATTATGCGCTGTTTCCGCATCTCAGCATCCTCGATAACGTCCGCTTTGGGCTGACGGCACTGTCGAGCGACGAGGCAAGCCGGGAGGCGCACATCGCTCTCGCGCGTGTCGGCCTGGAGCGTCATGCCCGGTCTTTTCCCCATCTGCTATCCGGGGGCGAGCAACAGCGGGTCGCGCTTGCGCGGGCGCTCGCGCCGCGACCGAGCGTCCTTCTCATGGACGAACCCTTTTCGGGTCTTGATTCCCGCCTGAAGGACAGCGTACGGGCCGAAACGCTGGCGATCTTGCGCGAAAGCCGCGCAACAGCCATCGTCGTGACGCATGACGCAGAGGAAGCGATGCGCCTAGGCGACAGGATAGCGCTTCTCAAATCCGGGCGCCTTGTGCAGGCAGGCCGTGCCGAGGACCTTTACCTGAAGCCGGCCACGCTCTTTGCGGCGGGCTTTTTTTCAGAGCTGAACCTTTTCGGCACACGGGTTTTGGGCGGCATGGCCGATACACCGATCGGGAAGGTCGAAGCGCCGGGCATCTCTGACGGCACTGCGGCGACGGTCGCCGTAAGGCTTTCGGGCTTTGAAGTCGGGAATGCTGAAGAGGGTTTCGAGGCGAGAATCCTGTCCCGGCGCTATCTTGGCGTTGTCGAACTCATCGAATTTGCGGTTTCCGGGGCCGAAAAGCCTGTTCGTGCACGCATTCGCTGCGGCGCTTTGTCTCCTGATGCGAGAGATATCTGGCTTTCGCTGCGCAAGTCTGACGTACTTGTGTTTGAAACCGGCGACGAAAACGCATAGATCGTAGCCAGAGAAAAACATGGGAAGAGTATAACAATGGGTTCGTTTTCAATCTGGCACTGGCTGATTGTGCTGGTCGTCGTGCTGCTGGTGTTCGGCCGCGGCAAGATTCCCGAGCTTATGGGCGACATGGCCAAGGGCATCAAGAGCTTCAAGAAGGGCATGGCGGACGACGACACCGCCGATGATCCCAAGACTGTCGAGCACCGTGCGGACGAGGCTGTCAACTCTGCCAAGGAAAAGGCCTCCAAAAGCTGACATTCCTTTCGGAGTGAGATGCTGGGCCTGAGCCGGGACGAGAGCCATGTTTGATATCGGCTGGACCGAGATGCTGGTGATCGCGGTCGTCATGATCGTGGTCGTTGGACCAAAGGACCTGCCGAAGATGCTGCGCACCTTTGGCCGGACGACGGCGAAGCTGCGCAGCATGGCGGGCGACTTCCAGAAGCAGTTCAACGATGCGCTCAAGGAGGCGGAACTCGACGACGTCAAGAAGTCCGTCGATTCGCTGAAGAGCCTCAATCCCGCGAACGAGATCAAGAAGCAGCTCAACCCGTTCGAAAAGGCGGCGGCCGATGTGCGCGCGGGACTGGATACGCTCAAGCCGAAGCCGGCCGAGGCCGCGCCGGCGGCCGTGCATACAGCCGAGCCCCTGAAGAACGGAGCCGCGGCAATGCCGGGCGAGGCGGGACCCGAGAAGCCAGCCGCGGCGACCCCTGCTGTTGCGCCCCCGCCTGCCGCGGGTGGCGCCATGGCTCAGCCCATCGCGGTCCCGGCAGGTGCCGGTCCCGAGGTCGCCAAACCCGCAAAACCCAAAAAATCGCAGACCAGCAAGACCAAGGCTCCGGCAGTGGGCGACGAAGCGGCAAAGCCAAAAGCTGCGCCACGCAAGAAGAAGACTGAGGGCAGCGAAACGTGAGCACCAGCGACCAGGACGAGGTCGACAAGTCGTCGGCGCCGCTCATCGACCATCTCATCGAGTTGCGGCAACGGCTGATCTGGTCGATCGGTGGCTTCTTTGTCGCATTCCTATTCTGTTTCTTTTTCGCCAAGCAGCTCTTCAACCTGCTGGTTGTGCCGTTCCAGTGGGCTGTTTCGTGGGCCGGTCTCGACGATCAAAAGGTCGAGCTTATCTATACCGCGCCACAGGAGTTTTTCTTCACACAGATCAAGCTTGCCATGTTCGGTGGCCTTGTCATCGCATTTCCTGTGATAGCCACGCAGATCTACAAGTTCATAGCACCCGGCCTTTACAAGAACGAGCGTGGCGCCTTCCTGCCGTTTCTCATCGCCTCTCCGCTCCTCTTTCTGACAGGCGCGGCGCTGGTCTATTTCTTCTTCACGCCGATGGTGATGTGGTTCTTCCTGGCCATGCAGCAGACTGGCGGGGACGGTGAGGTTCAGATTTCGCTTCTGCCGAAGGTCTCGGAATACCTCAGCCTCATCATGACGCTGATCTTCTCTTTCGGACTGGTGTTCCAGCTTCCCGTCGTGACGACGCTTATGGCGCGTGTTGGACTGCTTTCCTCGCAGGCGCTCGCCGACAAGCGGAAATGGGCGATCGTCATAGCCTTTGTCGTGGCGGCGGTGCTGACGCCACCGGACCCGGTAAGCCAGATAGGCCTGGCCGTCCCAACCATCATTCTCTACGAGGTGTCGATCTGGGCGGCTCGTGCGGTGGAGCGGAAGCGCGAGGCCGAGCGGCTTGCCCGTGAACGCGAACTGGCCGAGGAAGATGCGGCTGCCGCGAAGAAGGCGGAAGCCGACGCCGAAACGGAAAAGCCCGCTGCCGGCTAAAGGTACCAGCGCGGTTTGCATGCGATAGGGTCTGGTGCGCAATATCCGGGCGCCTCTGGGGCGTCTGGTGCTTGTCGCCAAAAAGTGCACGAACCTTCTTCCGGTCCCCCATTGATGCCTGGCCCCGAGGCTGACAAGCTGGTGCCATGCAGAACCGTTCGGGAACTACGCGATGACGAGCCTGTTGGAATCGCGTTTTTCGCGAGCATCCTCCGGCGCATTTCAGCCCGAACGCGTCCTGCGCACGGCGCGTCTGGTCTCCGGTCTCGTCCTTTTCACCTTCGTGACGATGCACCTCGTCAATCTTTCGCTCAACCTGATCTCCATCAGGACCGCTGACGCAGGCCTCGAATGGCTCATGGAGCCCTGGCAAACTGTTCCCGGAACGATCCTGCTGTACGGAGCGGCGGCGATCCATGTCGTCCTGGTTCTCCGGACGCTTTACCTCAAACGCACATTGAAAATGCCGGCGAGGGAGGCCGCGCAGATCCTCCTTGGGCTTCTCATCCCGCTTCTGATTGCCGAACACGTGATTGGAGTCCGCGTTTACGGATCCATGACCGGAACGGTGATCGACTACGAATTCGTGGTTCGGGCGCTCTGGATCGACACGCCGCTGGTCGGCGTGAAGCAGGTTGCCGCATTGCTTGTCATATGGGCCCACGGGTGCCTCGGATTGCATTTCTGGCTGCGTTACCGCGACTGGTATCCGGCCGCCGCGCCCTATCTCCTCATCGGTGCGGTCCTTGTTCCCGTATTTGGCCTTCTGGGTTTTGCCGATGCCGGAAAGGTGGTCGAGGGGCTGGCGCCCGCAGTCCGGCCGGCTGGGCTGACGATCGATCGAATAAGGGAGGCGCTCGCCACAAAAGACATTCTTTTGAACACGGCGTACCTGATTACACTGGTGAGCGTTGCGCTGACGTTGCTGCTGCGCAGCCTTCGCCAGAAGCGGGAGCGGCGTAACCAGATCGAGGTCAGGTATGAAAGCGGAGAGATCGTCCGTGTGCCGATGGGCTCGAGCGTCCTTGAGGCGAGCCGGGCGGGCGGCATTCCCCACTATTCGATCTGTGGCGGGAGGGGCCGCTGCTCCACCTGTCGGGTCCGCGTGATTGCCGGCGAGGAATCGTTGCCCGCGCCCGGAGCAATCGAGGCAGCGACGCTAGCGCGCATTCACGCCAGCCCGGACGTGCGGCTTGCCTGCCAGTTGCGTCCGGTGGGAGACGTTACTGTCCTGCCTTTGCTCGCCGCCGTGCACGAACGGACGGTGCCCTCCGGCATTCGTGCCGCAACGCCCGGCAGGGAGCGGGAGATCGCCGTTCTCTTCTGCGACATCAGGGGCTTCACGGCACTTGCCGATCACAGGCTGCCCTACGACATCGTCTTCCTTCTCAACCGCTATTTCGCGATCGTCGGCAGGGCGGTTGAACAATCGGGCGGCCGTCTCGACAAGTTCATCGGCGACGGGGCGATGGCCCTGTTCGGCCTTGAGACGTCTGCGCCCGAAGCCTGTCGCCAGGCGTTGAATGCCTCTGCCGCGATCCTTGCCGACCTTGAGCGCCTGAGCGGAGAACTCGCTGGCGAAATACCATCTCCGCTAAAGGTCGCGATCGGTATCCATTCAGGTCCGGCGATCGTGGGAGCGATGGGATATGGCGGCGTGATGAACGTGACCGCAATTGGCGATACCGTAAACATTGCAAGCCGCCTCGAATCGGTTGCCAAGGAGTTCAACGCGGCGATCGTGGTTTCGGACAAGGCGGTCGATCTTTCGGGGCTGGACCTTTCAGGCTTCGACACGATCGAGATATCGATAAGGGGAAGCGCACGGCCCCTTCATGTGCGCGTTGTGCCCCAGGATGCAATGTTTCAGAATGGCTTCCCGACGGTGCGATCCGAAACGGCTGCCTGAAGCGCGATCCGGGTTTCTCCACCAAAAGCGGTCTTTGCTGTCACGATGTACTGCGGAAGCCCTCGTACGGCTCGATTTCCCACTCGAAACGTGCAGAAGGAAGGTTGATGACACGGAGTGCGCCAATGATACCGAAAGCAGTCTACTGGGACATGGACGGAACGCTGATTGACAGCGAACCGCTGCATGACGAGGCATTGGTTTCGGCGATGAAGAGCGTCGGCATTGCTCCGCCGACGGATCTTCACGAGCGCGTCCTGGGCATCGCGGCGTGGCCGGTCTATGAGATGATGCGCGATGAATTTGGCCTGACATTGCCGTTCGATGACTGGATCAGGCGAAAATACAGCTACTATCTGCAGCATGCGCCGCGGCTCAAACCGAGGCCCGGCGCCCTTGAGATATTCCGCGACCTGCAGAGCAAGGGCGTGGTGCAGGCGGTGGTGTCGAATTCCGACCGCTTGATCGTCGACGCAAACCTGCGGGCGGTTGGCATCGCGGAGCCTGGTTTCAGGACAGTGTCTCGCAACGATGTCGCCGAAGGCAAGCCGCAGCCGGAACCTTTCCTGCGCGCTGCATGGCTGACCGGTATCGACCCGGCCGACACGTTTGTCATGGAAGACAGCGCCACTGGGGCGAGGGCTGGACTTGCAGCCGGCATGCGCACGATCTTCTGGCCGGAGCGCCCGATGTCCGGCCCCGACGGAGCGCTGGTCGCGAAGACCGCCGTGGATGTCCGTCGCTTGCTCGGGCTGCTTTAGCCGCTTCATTCGAGTCAGAATGTCGGAACCGCTCCGGCCGGTTCGTCCTTGAGGAGAAACCGAAAGGAGAAAGAGCATGGAAAGATCCGTTCTCACACCGGCCAGCGAACTGACCCGCCTTCCATATCCTCACTTTCCCGGCGAAAGTGCCGCATACCGGGAAGCGCGCCGCGCCTTGCTTGCCGAAGAGATCGAATTCCGCCGCCATATGACCCGACTGGTGGAGCAGCGACGGTCACTCCCGCCCGGCCCGGTGATCGAGAAGGACTACAGGTTCAGGGACGCCAAAGGCGATGAACTCGGTCTCATAGATCTGTTCGGCGACAAGGACACGTTGGTCGCCTATTTCTGGATGTACGGACCGCAGCGCGCACGACCATGCCCGATGTGCACCAACTGGCTGGGTGCGGTGAACGGCAACGGCGCGGATATCGAGCAGCGGGTGTCGCTGAAGATACTCGGGCGCAGTCCGGTCGAACGCCAGCTTGCCTTCGCCGCGGAGCGTGGCTGGACGAACCTTGATTTCGTGCAGACGGTTGGAGACGACTACGCCAAGGATCTCGACCTGATCAATGATGACGGCAGCGAAAATCCGGCGCTGGTGGTATACCAGCGTGACGGCGACAAGGTGCGGCTCTTCTGGGCTTCAATAATGACGCGTGAAATGGCGGATCCCGGACAGGACCCACGCACCGCACCCGACATCGCCCCGCTGTGGTCGATCCTCGACCTTACGCCCGGCGGACGAGGGACCGACTGGTATCCGAAGCTCAGCTACTGAATGTGCTTACTCCGCAGCGACCTGACCAACGGGCAGGCCGCCAGTCTCTACGATGAAGTCGATGACCTCTTGCAGCCCCCTGCCGCGCGACAGGTCGGTGAAGCCGAACGGACGCTTGCCGCGCTGCCTTGCCGCGTCGCTCTCCATGACGTCGAGATTGACGTTCACATAGGGCGCGAGGTCGCTCTTGTTGATGACGAGGAAATCTGAGCGCGTGATTCCCGGTCCGCCCTTGCGTGGTATCTCCTCGCCCTGGCAGACCGAGATCACATAGAGCGTGATGTCGGCAAGGTCGGGCGAGAAGGTTGCTGCCAGATTGTCGCCGCCGGACTCGATGAAGACGATGTCGAGGTCGGGGAACTTCCGGGTCAGCTCGGCAATGGCCTGCAGGTTGATCGAAGCGTCTTCGCGGATGGCCGTGTGCGGGCAGCCGCCGGTCTCGACGCCCATGATGCGCTCTTCCGGCAACGCCTGGAGCCGGGCAAGCATGAGCGCGTCTTCCTTGGTGTAGATGTCGTTGGTGACGACGGCGATGGAATAGCTGTCCCGCAGCGCCTTGCAGAGCTTTTCGGTCAACGTTGTCTTGCCGGAGCCGACAGGTCCGCCGATGCCGATCCGCAGGGGGCCGTTCTTCGATGTCATTCGCAACTCCCGAGGCGGCCGGTCAGGCGGACGGAGAATTCCGTCTCGCCGAAATCCGGCGCGTTGATGCTGAAGAAGCCGATCTTTGGGCCGGCGGTTCGGGTCTCCCAGTCCATGCCCTTGCGCAACAGGATCGGACGACCGTCGCGCAGCAGGCGACGCCACTCCTCATGGGTCGGCTTGTTCCACCAGTCGGCGAGCCCGCTGGACGCCTTGCCCGAAACGTAGCGGCCAGTCTTCCAGTCGATATGGCTTTCCTCGTCGTCGATCAGTACGGCGATGAACGGATCCTCTGCCGGGACGCCGAGTTCGGCGTGCCCGTTGAGCAGTTCGGCCACCCATGAGCCTCGTTGTTGGTTCGCCTTGTAGATAGCCATCAGGAGCGGAAGAGCCTCGAAGCTTGCGTTTCGTGTTTCATCGCGACGATCTCGGATAGAAGTGCTGCCGAGCCGAGATCGTCAAGCGTCGAGACGGATGCTTTTGCAACCGTATCGAGGATGACAGGTTCCAAAGCTGCAAGGGCCGTCACTGCGCCTTGCTGGCCTGTGACGCCAAGCCGGATCGCCGCCTGGATCAGGTTGAACGAGAAGGCCTGTAGCCAGCCGGCGAGCGCCACCTCGACCGGAACGGCATGTGCGCCGAGAAGCGCCCCGGCCGCGACGCAATAAGGGCATTCAGCCGGCAAACGATCGAGAGCCGGATGCGGCCATGCGCGTACGGCAGCCACGAACGCAGCGCCCTGCAGCATCGTCTCGCGATGCCGCTCCTGCGAACCAGAGAGCGCCTCCGCAAGCTCTGCGAGTTCGACGAGGTCGCCGTCTGTGGCGCGCCGATGCGCCTCCGCAAGCAGGACGGCATCGTTCCAGCCGGAGCCCAGAGTGATGAGGTCTGTCAGCCATTCGCGAAGCGCGTCGGCATCCGGCAGCAGGCCGTCATGGACCGCGCGCTCCAGTCCGTGGCTGTAGGAGAACCCTCCGACCGGGAAGGCCGGTGACAGGAACGCCAATAGGCGCAGCTGTGCGGTCACCCCCTGCATTTCGGCATCAGGCATGGTTGTGGCCGTAGTGCGGATCGCCGGGCAGTCTTCCATAGGCGTCTCTCTCGCCATCTCCGTGGCTGTCGTGATGGTGGTGGTCATGATCATGATCATTGTGGTCGTGATCATGATGATGCCCGTGTCCGTGGCTGTGGCCCGAGTAAGCGCCGCGCACCGGCGAGAAGGGCTCGACGACGTCGCTCACGGTTGCGCCCAGACCTTCCAGCATCGCCTTGATGACATGATCGCGCAGGATGAGGATGCGGTCGGCGGAAATCGCAGCGGCAAGGTGGCGGTTGCCGATATGCCATGCGAGCTCGGCGAGATGGACAGCGTCTCGGGCGCGGATGTCGTAGAGTTCCTCAGGCGCCGCGCCGATCTCGATCTCGCGTCCGTCTTCAAGCACCAGCCGGTCGCCGTCGGCCAACGTGACCGGCTCGGGCAGGTCAACGAGAACCTTGCCGCCATCGTCCAGTTCGATCGCGCGACGGCGCAGATGCCGCTCGTCATGCGCCAGCACCGCGCGCCCCGCGATTTTCCCCGCAGCATCGCCGGCAGGAGCCACCGAAACGGCGCGGGGGAATTTGGTGAAATCGGTGTTGAGCGAGAGTTTCATCAGAATGCCACCTGTGTCGAAGCTTGTCGGCATAGTGCGCTGAACAGCCGTGCGGTGCAAATGCCCGGTTGTCGCGCCACACAAACCGTATCCCGCCTCTAGAACAGGAAATAGCGCTGCGCCATCGGCAGCACGGTGGCCGGCTGGCAGGTCAGCAATTCGCCGTCGGCGCGCACTTCGTAGGTCTCCGAATCGACTTCGATATTCGGCGTCGCCGTGTTGAGCTTCATGGCCGCTTTGCCGATCCCGCCGCGCGTGTTCCTGACCGCCAAGAGCTTCTTGGCCACGCCCAGCCTTTGAGAGAGCCCTGCGTCCAGCGAAGCCTGGCTTACGAAGGTGACGGACGAGTTCGTGCGCAGCTTGCCGTATGCGGCGAACATGGGGCGGTAGTGCATCGGCTGCGGCGTGGGTATCGAGGCGTTGGGATCGCCCATCGGGGCCGCCGCGATCGAACCGCCGAGCAGGACCATTTCTGGCTTCACGCCGAAGAAGGCGGGGTTCCACAGCACGAGGTCGGCGCGCTTTCCGACCTCGACGGAGCCGATCTCGTGGGAAAGACCGTGCGCTATGGCCGGATTGATTGTGTATTTGGCAATGTAGCGCCTGACGCGGAAGTTGTCGTTTTCGCCGGTTTCTTCTGCCAGTCGGCCGCGCTGGCGTTTCATCTTGTCGGCTGTCTGCCATGTGCGGATCGCCACCTCGCCGACACGCCCCATCGCCTGGCTGTCGGACGAGATGATCGAGAAGGCGCCGATGTCGTGCAGAATGTCCTCGGCCGCGATCGTTTCCTTGCGGATACGGCTTTCTGCAAACGCGATGTCCTCGGGGATGGACGGCGACAGATGGTGGCATACCATCAGCATGTCGAGATGCTCGGCCAGCGTGTTGACCGTGTAGGGTCGGGTCGGGTTGGTGGAGGAAGGTATCACGTTCGGGAACGACGCGACCTTGATGATATCCGGCGCATGACCCCCGCCGGCGCCTTCGGTATGGAAGGCATGGATTGTTCGGCCGCCTATCGCGCGCACGGTGTCCTCGACGAAGCCCGACTCGTTCAGCGTGTCCGTGTGGATCATCACCTGCACGTCGTATTGGTCCGCAACGGTCAGGCAGTTGTCGATGGCTGCAGGCGTCGTGCCCCAGTCCTCGTGCAGCTTGAGCGCCGATGCGCCCGAAAGGATCATCTCTTCAAGCGGCGCCGGCAGCGACGCGTTTCCCTTGCCTGCGAGCGCGAGGTTCATGGGGAAGGCGTCGAAGCTCTCGATCATGCGCTCGATATGCCATGCGCCGGTGCAGGTGGTCGCCAGCGTCCCGTGAGCCGGGCCGGTACCGCCGCCGAGCATGCAGGTCAGGCCAGACATCAGCGCTTCCTCGATCTGCTGCGGGCAGATGAAGTGGATGTGAGCGTCCATGCCGCCTGCGGTCAGGATTTTCCCCTCGCCCGCGATCGCTTCGGTCGAGGGTCCGATAACAATGGTCACGCCGGGCTGCGTGTCGGGATTGCCGGCCTTGCCGATATCCGCGATACGTCCGTCCCTGAGGCCCACATCGGCCTTGTAGATACCTGTGTGGTCGACGATCAACGCGTTTGTGATAACGGTGTCGACCGCACCTTCCGCGCGCGTCGCCTGGCTCTGCCCCATGCCGTCGCGAATGACCTTGCCACCGCCGAACTTTACCTCTTCGCCATAGATGGTGAAGTCCTTCTCGACCTCGATGAAGAGTTCGGTGTCGGCAAGGCGAACCTTGTCTCCCACGGTGGGACCGAACATCTGCGCATAGGCGGCGCGGGAGATCTTGGCGGGCATGGATGCTCCTTTCAGGCGGTCCGGGGCATCTGACGGTACGATGCCCCTTTCCGCAGGTCAGCTTTCCTTGGCGAGGGGCCACAGGCTGAGATGTCCGTACGGTATTGGCTTTGCCATGTTGGGATGCGATGCTTTCCGTGAAGGTCCCGACGGCCCTCGCCGCGAACGGATGGGCCTCGAAACCGATTGGGTCTGTCGGGCGTCATGCATAGTCCCCCACGCCGAGGGCCGGATTTTCGAGCAACGCCTTGAAACGGCCGGACTACCCTTCCATCTTGCAGACAGCGTCGAACGGCATCAGGTTCGACCGCCAGAAAGCAAGTGGAGCCAGAACATTGAACCATGCAGCAGGCAGGAACGTGCCAGCCTTCTTCATCATTCTTCCTCTCGCCGTCATGCTCACCGTTTCGCCGGGCATGCAGCTTTTCGCCCAAGGTCTTGATGCAGAAGGTGCGATCGAGGCGATCATTGGCACCGAGGTGCAGGAAGAGGAAACCGCCGCCGCCGCCGATCCTGCCCGCGTGATCGCGGCGATCGAGAAGACAACCGAGTCGATTTCTCTGGTGCGCAAGGCCTCGAACGTGGCCAAGGTCGACATCGTTTTCCTTGCGGATTCGACGCAGACCGAAGGAGGGCCGCCGCCCGAGATCGCGCAGAAGCTCAATGACTACGCCTCCGAGATCGACCAGTTGCGCAAGGAAGTCGAAGGCAACGCCATGCTTTTCCACGCAGTGGACTCGCGGCAGATCCTCATGCGCGACGTTCTGGCAGTCGAGTTCGATGACGCAAACGGCGTCGTTGTCTATGCAGCCGCCAAGCCGGCAGGCTGACAGCCTTATCGGGGGGAGCCTGTGCTTCCCGGCGGGCATCGATCAGAGTTTCCCCATGATCTTCTGCTGGAAGCCATAGACGCTGCGACCTCCCGAGAGCGGAATCAGTGTCACGTCACGCTCCTGCCCGGGCTCGAAGCGAACCGCGGTGCCCGCTGCGATGTCGAGGCGCATGCCACGCGCTTGCGCGCGGTCGAAGAGGAGGCCTGCGTTTGTCTCGAAGAAGTGGTAGTGGCTGCCCACCTGTATCGGCCGGTCGCCTGTATTGGCGACCTTGAGGGTTATGGCGGGCGCGCCGGCGTTCAGTTCTATTTCGCCGGGCGCGGTGATGATCTCGCCGGGGACGAAGCCTCCGATGGCCATGCTTTTCCTCCTCAGCCGGCGATCACGAGCCAAAGGCCGGCCAGCGCCGTCGCGCCACCTGCCAGCCGGGTCGCAAAGCGACCCGTGTCCCGCCCGAGCGTGCGTCCCAGTCCTGCACCGGTCGCTATTCCCGCTGCATGAAGCAGGGCCGTCGATACGGCGAAACCGATGCCGTAGGGCAGTGCTGTCGCCGCGCCCAGTTCGCCCCCGTGGGCGTGACCGTGAAACAAGGCAAAGAAGCCGACCAGCATCATTGCAAAGCCGGTGGGAACGTTGAGGGCGACTGCCGCAAGCAGTCCGATAACAACCACCGACGCGAGGATGGCCGGCTCGACGAATGGAAGCGGAAGATCGAGAAGCGCGGCGGCAAAGCCGAAGCACATGGTGCCGACGAAGGCCGATGGCACGAGCCAGACCGCTCTACCGCCAAGCAAGGCAGCCCAGAGGCCGACCGCGATCATCGCAAGGACATGGTCCATTCCGAAAAGCGGGTGAGAAACGCCGGCAATGAACGAGCCGTGCTCGTCTGGATTGAGATGGGCGAAAGCTGGAACGGCAGATAAGGCCAACAGAATTGCAGCGGCGGCCAGACGTTTGATCATTGGCGGGTGTCCTTCTTTGCAATTGCCTTCAGGCGGCCTTCGGCGGGCAGCCCTCTGCCTTGAATATGCGCTTGGTCGAGGCCGGATATCTTGCCAGCGCCGCCACTGGCCGGATGGGCCGCGCGACGAGGTTGCCGCCGCAATTGGGGCAGTATCCGCCCAGTTTGCCTGCAGCGCATTCGGTGCAAAACGTGCATTCGAAGGTGCAGATCGTGGCGTTGTCCGCTTCCGGCGGCAGATCCCTGTCGCAGCATTCGCAGTTGGGCCTCAGGTCAAGCATGGTGTGCTCTACCGTATAGGGTGATGGACTGTGACGAGCTTGGTGCCGTCGGGGAAAGTCGCCTCGACCTGGACGTCATGTATCATGTCGTCGATGCCTTCCATGACCTGGTCGCGCGAGACGACATGGGCTCCGGCCTCCATGAGATCGGCAACGGAACGGCCGTCGCGGGCGCCCTCGACGACGAAATCCGTGATCAGGGCGATCGCTTCCGGGTGGTTAAGCTTGACGCCGCGTTCGAGCCGCTTGCGCGCCACGATCGCTGCCATCGCGATCAGAAGCTTGTCCTTTTCCCTGGGCGTAAGATTCATGCCCTCTCCTAAAGTGACCAAATTTTGGGCAAGCCGGCCTTGCCGTTAAGCAGACCGACCAGCGGAGCCAGCCTTTTGCGTAGTGTGTAGCCATCCCCGTCGATGAGTCTGGCAAGAAGCTTGCCAGTTTCGCCGACAGTCCATGTGCTGGCGCCGCCACCCTCCCCGATAATGGCTCGTGCGGGCGGGAGCATGATGTCCGCTTCGGGTGACACGAGAAGCACCGTCGCGACGGCAAGTGCCCCTGCCGTCGCCGCCGGCCGGGCCAACGTCGACGCCAGAGCGGGACCGATGGAGAACGCTTCCGCATGGATCAGCCGTCCATCCCTCCGGACATGCCATCGGTCCCTGAAAGATGCGCTGGTGACCGTCTCACCCATTGCCAGCCTGCCGAAAAGGACGCTCTCGACGATCAGAATTTCTGCATTGCCTTCCAGGTCGACCTCGACATTGCGCTCGAGGGAAGATCGGTCGTAGGCGATCGTCTCCTGCGGGAGCCACGCAATCCTCGCGCCGTCGCCAACTTTGAGCCGGACATCGACGCGGGCGCTTCCGGAGTGGGAGCGATAGAGTTTTTCGCAGGCCTGCGTGGTTGCGGTGAGGCAAGCGCCGTCGCCAGCCTGGATATCCCAGGCGATGCGATCGCCTCCCGTCAGTCCTCCTGCCGTGTTGATAAGGATCGCCTCGAGCGGATCGGCGCTGGTCCCCGGCATCCGGATCTTGGCTGCGCCTTCCTGATAGAGCTCCTGGACCCGGCTGCGGCCATTCACGCGGCGCGCGACAAGCCTCGCTCGCGCGTCGACGCGCTGTGCGGAAAGCTCTGCAACGTCTCTGTTCGTCATCAGCATGGGCGCGACCTCGGGTGCGACATGGTCGATCAAGGCGGTCGTTTTGTCGAGAACTTAACCGGTTGCTTCCCGCCGTCCGGCTTTCTATAGAGGCATGTACCGGACGCAATTGCCGGTCACGAAGGCGCGGGAGTGCGCGCGGGAGGACTTCAATCGGCGCAATGCCGGCAGCGCACTTCGGGGCGGTGTATACTTCATGGAAGGGCGTAATGGCTGATCAGCTGGCCGAACAGATCATTTCCAAGATCAAATCGCATGCGGACCCGGCAATCGGTGAAATCGGTCCGGAAACCGAATTGACTGCGCTTGGCATCCACTCGCTGGAGCTGACTGAAATCATATTTGATCTTGAAGAGGCCTACGACATCGAAATCCAGATGAACACCGTCGAGGCCTGGAGCAACCTCAAGACCGTGCAGGACATGGTCGAAGCGGTTCGCGCGCTGATCGACAAGAAGGCCTGAACGAAAGATCCCATGCGCAAGCGCGTCGTCGTCACCGGAATAGGCGGGTTGTGCGGCCTCGGCAACGACGTCGCGTCGATCTGGGCTGCCATGCGCGCCTCCAAATCCGCGATTGGGCCGCTGCAAGGCTCGGGACTGGACGACATCAAGATAAGGACCGCCTGTCAGGTCACGACATTCCCGATCCACAACATCGATCGGCGACAGACGGTATCGATGGATCGCTTCAGTCTCTTCGCTGTTATCGCCGCACGCGAGGCGATGGCGCAGTCGGGTTTGAAGATAAGCGAAGCGGCAAGCGGTCGGATCGGTGTGACGATGGGCGTCGGCGTGTTTGGCGCCGATACGGCGGACGTGAACTACCGCAAGCTTCTGATTGAGGGAAAACCGCGGGCCGATATCTTCGCAGTGCCGAAAATCATGCCCGGCGCCGCTGCCGGCCAGATCAGCATGGATCTCGGCCTGAAGGGTCCGACCTTCGGTGTTACGTCAGCCTGCTCGTCGTCAAACCATGCCTTTGCAACCGCCCTTGACCAGCTTCTGCTTGGCCGCGCCGACGTGATGCTTGCCGGAGGGACGGAGGCGCCGCTTTCCTGGGGCGTGTTGAAGGGATGGGATGCATTGCGGATCGCATCTCCGGATACCTGCCGCCCCTTTTCCGCCAACAGGCAGGGACTTGTCCTGGGGGAAGGCGCCGGGGTAGCGGTTCTTGAAACCTATGAACATGCCATGGCACGAGGCGCGACGATCCTTGCGGAACTGGCCGGCGTCGGCATGTCCGCGGACGCATCCGACATAGTTGCTCCGACAGTGGAAGGTCCTGCGGCGGCCATGCGCGCCTGCCTCGCGGATGCCGGCCTGAATCCGGAGGATGTCGACTATCTCAACGCGCACGGTACGGGCACGAAAGCCAACGACCAGATCGAGACTGTCGCCATCAAGCAGGTATTCGGCGACCAAGCGAAGAAGCTCTCGGTCTCGTCGACCAAGTCTATGCACGCGCACTGCCTTGGCGCGTCGGGTGCCCTCGAGATGATTGCCTGCGTGAAGGCGATCCAGGAGGGTGTGGTTCCGCCGACGGCAAACTATCTCGAACCCGATCCCGAGTGTGATCTCGACGTCACACCGAACGTTGCCCGTGAGCGCAAGATTCGCGTAGCCATGAGCAACGGATTTGCGTTCGGAGGCACCAACGCGGTCGTCGCGTTCAAGGCTGTCTGACGAATTCTTGCAAGACCAGGTCAGCGTGCGATCCGGATAGTTGATCGTCGGGGGCGACGCCCCTACTTCTGATTCATCGTCATTTTATCCGGAGTCGACATGGCAGACCTTTCCGCCTTCCCGATCGCGACGCGATGGAAGCCGCAGCATCCCGACCGCATCCAGCTCTATTCGTTGCCAACCCCGAACGGGGTCAAGGTATCGATCGCCTTGGAAGAACTGGAACTTCCGTATGAGCCGCATCTCATCGACATCATGAAAAACGAAAGCTGGACGGAAGAGTTTCTGTCGCTCAATCCGAATGGCAAGATACCTGCGATCATCGATCCCAATGGACCCGGAGGCAAGCCTCTAGGCCTTTTTGAGTCTGGAGCGATCCTTCTCTACCTTGCCGACAAGACGGGAAAGCTTGCTCCCGCTGATCCGGGCCTCCGCTACGAGACCATCCAGTGGGTATTCTTTCAGATGGCCTCTATTGGTCCCATGTTCGGCCAGTTGGGATTCTTTCACAAATTCGCCGGCCGCGAGATAACCGACAAGCGTCCTCTTAACCGATACGCCGACGAATCCAAACGCCTGTTAGGCGTGATGGAGACACGACTGACTGGACGCAAGTGGTTCATGGGCGACGAATATACGATCGCGGACATCGCCCATGTCGGATGGGTGCGTAACCTTATCGGCTTCTACGGCGCCCGCGAAATCGTGGAGTACGACAGTTTTCCAGCGGTCGACGCCTGGCTCACGCGAACGCTCGAACGCCCGGCGGTACAACGCGGACTGAATATTCCGGCCAGAGGCTAGAACCAGAAGTTATCGCTGATCGACCAGCCAACAGAGGCAATGGCTAGCCGCTGGTCTTTGACTTCTTCTTGTCGTTCTTTCCGACAACCGATGTGGCGGCTGCCACGGCGCCTGTCACCGCCCCTGTAGCGGTGCTTGCGACCTTGCGAATGACGCGCGTTGCGAGCGACGCTTTTTCTGGTGCGTCTTTCGTGGGCTTCGAGGTGGCCGTCTTGGCGGCAGCAGCGGACTTCGCTGCAGCTTTGGGAGCAGCAGGCTTTACGGTCTTGGGTGCTGCCTTGCCAAATGTCTTCTTCGCGCTCGCGGAGTTGGCAGCCGTCGAAGAAGCCGCGGTGCTCTTCGATGCCGCCGCACCTTTGGCCTTGGAAGTTTTCGGAGCTGCTGCTTTTCTTGCCTTGGTAGCCATTGCCCTCATCCCTTTTGGCGTTGCGGCGCGGGAATCCGCGCCTGACTTATAACGAATGGTCATGAATTTTGGTTCCGCAGGGGCGGTTCTATCACCAGATCCGCGTTCCGCCGGCGGGCAAGCACGCGTTCGATGTTGGGCATGTCGTTGGAAGCGATCCAGGCCCTTGCTTCGTCGTCCGACTTTCCGTGCCCGCGCCAGCGCTCCATCAGTCGGCGCTCGAGTTCGGGTCGCGGCACGTCCACGAAAATGCTGAAGTCGAAAAGTGCACCAAGTTCGGACCATGGCTTCTCGTCGAGCAGCAGGTAGTTTCCCTCGACCAGGACGAACTTGACGTCCGTGCCGATGATTGCCGCGCCGGCGCGGGACAACTCCATCGAGCGGTCGAACACTGGGATGGCGATATCCGGCTCGCCCATGCGGATCCGTCCGAGGAGTGCTGCGAAGCCCGGATAGTCGAAGGTTTCTGGTGCGCCCTTTCGAGACCGAAGGCCGCGCTGGTTGAGTACCGCGTCATCGAAGTGAAAACCATCCATCGGCACCACTGCCGTAGTGTCCGCCGGCAGCAGTTGAAGCAGGCTTTCGGCGAGCGTGGACTTGCCTGAACCGGGCGGGCCTGCGATGGCCACGATGATCCGCGAAGACTTTCCCGCGCGCTTGAAGATGGCGGCGGCAATCGAGGCGATCTCGGACATGACCCGTATCCCGTACGTTTCCTCGCCGGCCTTCCCGGCCCCTTGAAGTCTGGCCAGGGTGATCGTCAGCCGGATTTAGGGTCATTCTGTCGCCACGAGGGGGAAAACTCAATCCACCCGGCAGCCGCTCAGTCGCCCTGGTTTCGTTGCGGGTACGAGATGATGGAAAGGTACTTTATCGGCAGTCTCTTCAGCTCTTCCGGCCCATGCGGAGCGTCCGCGTCGAAGAAAAGGCTGTCGCCGGGCTGCATGTGGAACAAATGCGAGCCGTGCCGGTAAACCACCTCGCCCTCCAGCATGTAGATGAACTCCATGCCTTCGTGCTGGAAGGTGGGAAACACGTCCGACGTTTCAGACAGGGTGATGAGGTAGGGCTCGACAACCACTCCGCTCGTATTGGCGTCGACATGGCCGAGCAGGTTGTACTGGTGGCCGGCGCGTGTGCCACGGCGTTCAATCTCGATCCCCTGGCCAGCCTTTACGAAGACTGCGCTTCGTTCTTCCTCGAAGCGTCGGAAGAATGCGGTCACAGGAACACCGAGCGCGCGGCTAAGGGCCTGCAGCGTGGTGAGCGATGGCGACGTGATGCCGTTCTCGATCTTGGACAGCATGCCGAGCGAGAGGTTGGTGGCCTGGGCAAGGTCCGCGACGGTGATGCCAAGCTTCTTCCGAAACGCGCGGACTTCCCGGCCGATGGCGACTTCCAGGACCTTTTCGCGCGCATCGCGCACCGCGTGCGGGTTTTGCATGAGAGGAGGTCGCAAGGCATGGATCTCGGCGACGGCCTGCCTGAATGTTTTTACGCCATCGCCTTTCCGGGTTGCCTTCACCTTTCCGGCGGAACCGCTTTCGGCCATATCCCCTCGCTTGCTGTCGGCGGTTTTTCACCCCGATGAATTTTTTCAGCCCTCAATATGCATTGCAGGTAATTTCCTAGCAAGAAGGGAAGCTGGGTACTCAATCCCCGACAGGGGAACGCATCCACATTCAGCAACCCCGATTGACAGGTCTACAGGAGAATTTATTGTCCTCACAGTGAAATTTGTTTCCAAGAAAAACAATGGGGAATTGCAGGATGGGAGTTTCGAACAAGCGGGTCGCTGTCATCGGGGCAGGCCCCTCGGGCATGGCGCAGCTGAGGGCGTTCAAATCGGCAGCCGACAAGGGCGCGGAAATTCCGGAAGTCGTCTGCTTCGAGAAGCAGTCGGACTGGGGCGGCCTCTGGAACTACACCTGGAGGACCGGGCTCGATGAGCATGGCGATCCCGTCCATGGTTCCATGTACCGTTACCTGTGGTCGAACGGGCCGAAGGAATGCCTGGAGTTCGCAGACTACACGTTCGAGGAGCATTTCGGCCGGCCGATAGGCTCTTATCCTCCGCGCGCGGTGCTGTGGGACTATATCAAGGGCCGCGTTGAGAAATCTGGCGTTCGCTCGTGGGTCCGCTTCAATTCGCCCGTGCGCATGGTGACGTGGTCGGACGAGACCAGAAAGTTCACCGTCACCGCACATGACCGTAGCAACGACCGGACCTATTCGGAAGAATTCGACTATGTGGTCGTGGCGAGCGGCCATTTCTCGACGCCGAACGTACCCTATTTCGAAGGCTTCGAAACGTTCCAGGGGCGTGTGCTGCACAGCCACGATTTCCGCGACGCCACCGAATTCAAGGGCAAGGATGTGATGGTGGTCGGCCGCTCCTACTCGGCCGAGGACATCGGTTCGCAGTGCTACAAGTACGGCGCCAAGTCGATCACGGTCAGCTACCGTTCGGCCCCGATGGCCTTCAATTTCCCCGAGGGCTGGGAGCAGAAGCCGCTGCTGACAAAGGTCGTCGGCAAGACGGCGCATTTCAAGGACGGCACGACCAAGGACGTCGACGCCATCATCCTGTGCACCGGCTACCTGCACCACTTCCCCTTCCTGACAGACGATCTGAGGCTGAAGACGAACAACCGCATGTGGCCGCTCGGCCTCTACAAGGGTGTGGTCTGGGAGAAGAACCCGGCCCTTTTCTATATCGGCATGCAGGACCAGTTCTACACCTTCAACATGTTCGACGCGCAGGCCTGGTACGCCCGCGACGTGATCCTCGGTCGCATCGAACTGCCTTCGCCGGCCGAAATGGCGGCCGACAGCCAGAAGTGGCGCGACCGCGAAGAGACGCTTGCCGATGCCGAACAGATGATCTGGTTCCAGGGCGACTACACGCAGGAGCTTATCGACGCGACCGACTATCCGTCCTTCGACATCGAGGCGACCAACCAGACCTTCATGGAGTGGGAACACCACAAGATGGAGGACATCATGGGTTTCCGCGACAATGCCTACAAGTCGCTGATGACCGGCACCATGGCGCCCAAGCATCACACCAAGTGGATGGAGGCGATGGACGACTCACTGGAGAGCTATCTGCAGACGAAGTGATTTCGTCGATGGGATTTTGAGCGGATCTTCGCTTGCGGCATGCCGGCTGCTGGCCCTTCGCGGGAGCGCCGAACGATCGGCGGCCCGCAGTCGCGGGCTCGACCTTTGGTCGAATGACAAACTTTCCCGTTGCCACGCCTGAAGTTTCTTTTCGCTCACGGCCGGACGCTCGCCTTGCTCGCTGACCTCCGCGAGGGCGGCCTGACGGCCGACGCCCGGTCGGGCTTGCGGCATGCGTGGCCGTTGCCACGCCTGCCGAAGCATCTGGCCATTTCAAAGAACACTCCCTGGAAGGGAGCAGTCGGGAAGCGGGGCACGAGGCCTTGCCTCTATTGATTGTTTGTACGTGGCCGGTTTCCCGCGCCCCGCCGGCGTTCTTGCCCTGAAGGAGGACACGGCCGTTGCCGCTGGTCTCCATCAAGGCCCGGGTCTGGGGGTTCATCACCCAGCCGCGCTACCGTTGGAGCATGGTCTTTGCCGAAAGGCGGTGTCCACCTTTCGCAATCTGCCCCGGCGCGACCGATCCGGCGCCGTCGCCCCACCTGATCCCCGGTCCGGACCCGGTTCCCGCAAGAGCGATGCAACGGAGTATGCGGGAACAGGGAAAGGCGTGGATGAATTTCCACGAACTTTTCTGAAACGCCCTCCCTTCGCCCCTGAGGTAGACGTTGGATCGGCGCGTAAGCGCGGAGACAGATGAGGGGCAGGGGACGAACCGCACACCCCTCATCCGACTTCGCTTCGCTCAGCCACTCGCCCGGCCGGGTCCCCGCTGCTTCGCAGCGTCCCGGCGTTCGCTGGCCTTTGGTCATGCCACCGGCATGACCAATTCGCGGAGCGAAACGGCTGCTCACCCCTCAAGGGGAGAAGGGAGGGTGACCGCTCTGGACCGTCAGCGGTTCTGAAAAGTCACGGCATGGATCCTCGGGTCAAGCCCGAGGATGACGAAGCACGGGCACGTCACTTGCCAAAGCGCGGCGACCCATGATGCTGGGCGATGCGCCAGTTGCCGTCCTGCCGGACGAGCACCCAGGTCATGCGATAGGGGCTCAATGTGTCGCCGTCGGCAAAATCGACATGCCCGCCGGTGACGACCACATCGGGGGCGACCTCGCGGACCTCCGGCATCGGATAGGATTTCACGCGCATACCGGCCGGGCGGCCGCCGAAATATGTCCGTATCGTCTCGCGACCCTTCTGAAGTTCGTCGACCGATCCGAACAGGATGGCATCCTGCGTGTAGAGACGCATGTGCCGGTCGAGATCGTGAGCGTTGAAGGCAGCGATCCACTCGGCAAGCAGCGCCTCGACGGTCGGTGTGTCGGCCATTTCATTCCTCCCGTGATTGAGCGACCCGCGAGCGTTAACACGCGCGGCGGGCCATACCAAGATGTGCTCAGCCGAGCCTTGATCTCGCCCGTGCGCTCCACGCATTGAACAGGCGGTCGGCGATGATGCCGATGAAGGCGATCGCGAGACCCGCCACGATGCCGCGCCCGGGATCGGCCTTGGAGAGGGCGATGAACACTTCCTGCCCGAGATCGCGCGTGCCGATCATGGCGCAGATGATGATCATCGCCAGCGCCATCAGTATGGTCTGGTTGATGCCCAGCATGATTTCGGGCAGCGCGAGCGGAAGCTGGACACGCCAGAATGTCTGGCGCCTCGTGCAACCCGATACGACGGCCGCCTCGATCAGGTTGGGCGGCACCTGCCGGATGCCGTGATTGGTGTAGCGTATGGCGGGAACGACCGCGAAGGCGACCGTCGCGATCATGGCGGTGACGTCGCCGACGCGGAACAGCATCACCACCGGGATGATGAAGCAGAAGGACGGCAGCACCTGTAGCGTGTCGATGAATGGCGTGATGATCTTTTCGAAGCGG
Organism: Rhizobiaceae bacterium; assembly: GCA_019635775.1. GTDB lineage: Bacteria > Pseudomonadota > Alphaproteobacteria > Rhizobiales > Rhizobiaceae > Mesorhizobium_K. The sequence continues at coordinate 289,547 of JAHBYU010000003.1, forward strand.
TCGCTGCGCGACGCGGCCAGCCCGAGCGGGATGCCGATGAGGCAGGCGAGCAGAACGGAAATGCCGGTCAGGTAGACGGTCGCCATCGTCTTTTCCCAAAGGCCGGTGATCGCGCAGAAGGCCGTCAGCGCCGCGACAAGGGCGGCAAGCCGCGCGCCGCCGAGCTGGAAGCCGGCAAGGCCGATCAGGAACACGGCCCCTAGCCACGGGAAGCCCTCGAAGAAGGCGCGAACCGGATTGAGCACATAAAGGATGAGGAAGACGCGAAACGCCTCGATCGCGTCGAAGAAATTGACGGTGATCCAGTCGATCGCGATGCGCCATGCCGGGGCTGTGGTGAAGGTGATCGCCTTGGGCACGTCAGCGAAGAACGGGATGACCGTGCCGAGCAGGGTCGTGCCTGCGAGCAGCAGGATGGCAAGCGTCAGATTGGGGTAGCGGACCCAGAACGCCTGCCCCGCGACGATTTCGCCATGATATTGCGACTGCCGGTACGCCGCGGCCTGGCTGACGCGGTCCAGCACGATGGCAAGCGCCACGATGGCAAGGCCTGCCTCCATCGCCTCTCCGACCTTGAGCGCCCTCAGCGCCAGGAGGACGTCGTAGCCCAGGCCACCCGCTCCGATCATGGAGGCGATGATGACCATGTTGAGCGCCAGCATGATGACCTGGTTGACGCCGACCATAAGCGTCGGCCGCGCCGAAGGCAGCAGGACACGCCACAGCTTCTGGCGCGGCGTACAGCCGGCCATCTCGCCGAATTCGGAAATCTCGGCTGGCACCCGGGCAAGGCCGAGCATGGTTGCACGGACCATGGGCGGGGTGGCGAAGATGGCCGTCGCGATCATCGCCGAGACCGGGCTGTTGCCGAACAGCAGCAGCATCGGGATCAGATAGGCAAAGGTCGGGATGGTCTGCATCAGGTCGAGCAGCGGCGAGACGGCGTATTTTTCGCTCTTGGGCTGCTGCCACGCCAGTATGCCGAGGAAAAGACCGGTGACGATGCAGAACGGCACGGCGATGGCGATCAGCGACAGCGTCAGCATGGCGCTCGTCCACTTGCCGAACAGCGCGATGAAAAGGAACAGTCCGCCCGACAGCAGCGCCAGGCGGGTGCCGCCGTAAGCCCGTCCGGCAAGGAAGGCGGCGGCGCAGACACCGACCCATGACAGCCTAGGCAGGATGAAGGCGTCGGCTCCGGTGCCGATCTTGAAATTCTTCGCCAGAAGGTCGAGCGCGAAATCGAGCGGCACACCGAGCACTGCCGTGATGGAGCGCGTGAACCAGCTCAGGTTCACCTTGAGCCACGTCATGATCGCGCCGATCCATTGCGAGATCGGCACGATCGCCCGCGACGGGTATTCGGCAGCCCAGAGCAGCTGGTGGCGTGCGAGGAAAAGGCCGAGCACGAGCGCAAGAGCCACGGCCCAGATCGCGGGCCAGGTGTAGGACCCGCGCGGCCGGACAGATGCTGGCTCGGCGACGACCGTCACGCAGGCGCTCCCGACTGGTCGACGCCGGCGAGCAGCCGGATCACCGCGTCCGGCGTCACCTCGCCGATCGTCTCGTCCTCTTCGTTGACGACGGCGAACGGCTTCTTCGAACCGACGATCTCGGCCGAGAAGCTGGCAACGCGCGCATCGGCGGACACCGTGCCGGCATGCTGCGAACGGCCAAGCGGCCGCATGATGCTTCTGGCCGAGATGACCTTGGCGCGCTGCACGTCGCGGGTGAATTCGGCCACATAGTCGGTGGCAGGCGTCAGGACCAGTTCCTCAGGCGTGCCAACCTGGATCACCTCGCCATCCTTCATGATCGCGATCCTGTCGGCGAGCCTGATCGCCTCGTCGAAATCATGTGTGATGAAGATGATCGTCTTGTGCAGCACCGATTGCAGCCGCATCAGTTCGTCCTGCATCTCGCGCCGGATGAGCGGGTCGAGCGCCGAGAAGGGTTCGTCGAGGAACCAGATTTCCGGCTTCGTCGACAGGCTGCGCGCGATGCCGACGCGTTGCTGCTGGCCGCCGGACAGTTCGCGCGGGTAGAAGTGCTCGCGGCCGCGCAGGCCTACGAGATCGATGACCTCACGCGCACGGGCAATGCGCGTTGCCCTGTCCACACCCTGCACGGACAGCGGAAAGGCGATGTTTTCGAGCACGTTGAGATGCGGAAGCAGGGCGAAATTCTGGAACACCATGCCCATGCGATGACGCCGAAGCTCGATGAGCTCGCTGTCAGAGATTGAAAGGAGGTCCTTGCCCTCGAATTCGATGCGGCCGTAGGTCGGCTCGACCAGGCGCGACATGCAGCGGACGAGCGTCGACTTCCCGGACCCGGAAAGGCCCATGATGATGAAGATCTCGCCCTGCCTGATTTCGAGGTCGACGGCACGCGCCGCGCCGATCAACCCGGCTTCGACAATCTCGGCGTGCGATGCCTTGCCGTTGCGCCGCTGAATGAATTCGTAGGCGCCGTGGCCATAGAGCTTCCAAACGTTGCGGCAGGCAAGCTTGACCGGACGAGGGTCCCCGACCTTTCCGGAGGGACCATCCTGCGAAGCGATTGTCATGCTCTGCTTTCTAGAAATTGGTAGAAACCGCGCGGCCCCGATCGTGATACGAACGGGGCCGCATGTCCATGCCGCAAACTATTGCGCCCAGGCCTTCCAGGTCGCCTCGTTCTCGGCGATCCAGGCCGCAGCGACGTCTTCCGGGCTCTTGCCCTCGAGGTCGACCTGCCCGCTGAGGCCGTTCAGGACGTCGGTGTCGATCTTGTAGTTCTTCGCCACGTTGTAGGCGACCGGCCACTTCTCCTTCATGCCGGCCCAGGCGTATTTGTAGATTTCGCCTGTCGGCTTGCCGCAATCATAGGCGGCGTCCGGGTTGCTGCCCCATGCCGGATCCTCGTAGCATTCCTTGGTGTAGGCGGGGAAATCGACCCACTCGCCTTCGTACTTGGCCGGCGCCCAGTGCGGAGAATAGATCCACAGCATGATCGGAGCCTTGCGCTGGTAGGCCGAGTCCAGTTCGGCGAACATGGCGGCGTCCGTGCCGGCATGGATGACCGTGAAGGGCAGGCCGAGCGAAACGACGCGCTCGTCGTCAAATCCTTCCCAGGTCACGGGGCCGCCGAGATAGCGCCCGTTGGGCGCCGTTTCAGGCGTGGAGAACGCCTCGGCGCATTTCGGGTCCTTCAGGGCTTCCCAGTTGGGCAGGCCGGGGCATTTTTCCTTCATGTAGAGCGGATACCACCACTCTTCCTTGGCCTGCGGGCCGAGCGGGCCGAGGTTTTCGGTCTGGCCGGTCGCGTCGGACGCCGCCATCGCCTCGCCTGCCGTGGTCTGCCAGTATTCCATGGCGAGCGTCAGGTCTCCGTTGGTGAGACCCGTGGTCAGGCTGGAGAGATAGTCGGCCGTCGGATATTCGACGGTGTAACCGAGCTTCTCCAAAATGCCGCCCATGATCTTGGCGTTCAGGTTGACGCTGGTCCAGTCGAACAACGCGACCTTGATGGGGTCGCTCGATTCAGGCGCCTGCGCGTAGGAAGCAGGCGCAAACAGACTTGCGGCGGCAAGCGTCGCCATCCCCATCGCTGCGAATTTCAGTGTCATGATGTACTCCCATTGTTATCGCTACATGTTCCCAGCCGCGCCTTGACGGCGCTGTTTTGCGGAAGTCCGCTTTTTCATCTTATGAAAATTTATATACCAACGGTTTCCGTGTGCAATGCCGGAAAACGATCGTAGCCCAGATCGGGAGAGATGTCAGTGCAGCGCGGAGCGTGCCGCTGCAGGATGCAAGGCATGCAGTTCTCCGCCCTCGACCACAAGCGGCGCGGGCCGGCCGAACAGGAAGCCCTGGAAAACCTCGCAACCCGCGGCCCTGAGCAGCGTGGCCTGGTTTTCGGTCTCCACGCCCTCGGCTATCGCATGCACGCCAAGCGCCCGCGACAGGCCGACGATGGTCGAGACAACCGCGCCGGAGTTCTGGTCGGTTTCCAGGCGTTCGATGAAGGAGCGGTCGATCTTCAGCTTGTGGAAGGTGAAATCCACCAGATAGCTGAGGTTCGAATAGCCGGTGCCGAAGTCGTCCACGGCGACCGTCACGCCCATCTCCGTCAGTTGCTTGAGAATGGCCGCGGCGCGGTTGCGGTCCTGCATCATCGCCGTTTCAGTCAGCTCCAGCTCCAGCCGCTTCGGGTCGATGCCTGTCTCGCGGATGACGTCATCGATCAGCCCGACGAAGTCTTTCGTCGTGAACTGGACGGCGGAAATGTTGACGGCGACAAAGCAATCGGCGGGTAACAGGCGCGCGTCGCGGCACGCCTTGCGCAGCACCCATTCGCCGATCGGACCAATCATGCCGGTTTCCTCGGCGACCGGGATGAATTCCATCGGCGGGATCATGCCACGTTCGGGATGTTTCCAGCGGATCAGCGCTTCATAGCCGACGGTGCGCCCCTTCATCAGGTCGATCTGCGGCTGGTAGTGCAGGTCGAAGTCGCCGCGCTCGAATGCCGTGTGCAGCTCCGCCTCGATCCAGCGCCGGTAGTCGGCGACGCGTCCGATCTCCGAATGGAACACCGCCCAGTTTCCGATGCCCGCCGCGCGCGCATTCTGCAAGGCGAGGTTGGAGCGGCGCAGAAGCAGGATCGCGTCGTCGCCGTCCTTGGGTATGGCGACGATGCCGATCGAGACGTGCACCGATTGCTGATGGGTGCCGAGGTCGTAAGGCTCCATCAGCTCGGCGATCAGGCGCTCGGCTATGACGTCCATCGACATGTTGAAATAGGAGTCGGGATAGAGAACGGCGAACTCGCCGGCTCCGATACGCCCGATCACGACGTTGGCTGGCAGGCTCGCCTTGAGCCGCTGCGCGAAGGCGCGCACGAGTTCGTCGCCCTTGCTGAAGCCGATCGCCTCGTTGATCTGCTTGAACCTGCCGATATCGAGGTCGAGCAGGAAAACCGGCTCGCCCGACCTGACCGTCGATTCGACTGCCTGCGCTATCCGGGCAATCATGGCCTGGCGCGACAGCAGTCCCGTCAGCTTGTCGTAGTGTGTTTCCTTGACGACATAGTCGACGGATTCATCGACCCCGGCAAAGAAGGACATGGCCGCGCCGCCAGCGGCCAGCGCACAAAGCCCGGCGATGATCGCGCCGGTGACGGGTGCCGGAAGCCCGGCGATGCCGTTCCCAAAACCGGTCTGCATCCACCACAGCCCGAGCACGAAACTGCCCAACGCTGAACTGGCGATTGTCACCAGGCGGAAGATCGGACTGCGATTTGGGTTGCCGACTGCGGGCATGAAGACAATTTCCGATTAGGCGGGAATCTTAGCATCCAGCTCCTAAAATTCGGTTTCCGGCAAAGCATTGCATTTTAGTGAGACGGAATACGGATTGTTGGCCGAGCGGTCGTCTGACGGATATTTGAGGTGCTGTTGCAGAAATGGAATGGCAACCATCCGGCACATAAGGTAGTTGCCTCAAGGCGATATGTTCAGGCAACCGATGCACGCTCGTGGTGAAGCAATACCCTTCTCCCGCCTTGGGAGGATGCTGGTGCACATGCTGGCACTGCTTGGCGTGCTCGCATTCCTTGCCGGTTGTTCGACCACGGGGGGCTCGCCGGTCGAAGCCCTTTCGCCGCCACCCGGTCCGCCCACCAAATATTCGGCGCTGGTGATCGATGCGTCGACCGGCAGCATCCTGCACCAGACGGACGCCAACGCGCGGCGCTATCCCGCATCGCTGACGAAGATGATGACGCTCTTCCTGTTGTTCGAAGCGATGGAGAAGGGGCGTGTGTCCAAGACAACGGAGATACCGGTTTCCGCCTATGCAGCCCGCCAGCCACCCTCCAAGATAGGCATCAAGGCTGGCCAGACCATCGACGCGGAAAGCGCCATCCTTGCCCTTGCGGTCAAGTCTGGAAACGACGTGGCGGCAGCGGTCGGGGAGTTTCTCGGCGGGACGGAAGAGCAGTTCGCCGCCCAGATGACGGCGCGGGCGCGTCAGCTTGGAATGACAAGCACCGTCTTCCGCAACGCGTCGGGGCTGCCGGATGAAGGGCAGTACACGACGGCGCGCGACATGGCGCTGCTCGGCATGGCGCTACGCCGGAACTTCCCGCAATATTTCCACTACTTCTCGAACAGGGATTTCGTGTTCCGTGGCCGTACGATACGCGGCCACAACGACCTGATCGGTCGCGTGGAGGGCGTCGACGGCATAAAAACCGGTTATATCAGAGCATCCGGCTACAACATCGTGACCTCGGTGAGCCGAGGGTCGCGCAGCCTGATCATCGTTGTCATGGGTGGCGACAGCGCGCGGGCGCGCAATGCCAATGTCGAGGAACTGATCGACCGCTATATGAGCAACCCGGCCCGGCCTTCGGGCGGCCTGTTGAGTTCCCTGTCGCCTTTCGAGTAGGCTCCGCCCGCTGCAGGTCGGGTATGGGGTTCATGTTCGAAAAGCTGATGGCCTTTCAGGAGCAGGGGCTCGCCGTCCTGCGGATCGTCGCGGGATTGCTGTTCGTCCATTCCGGCATGGTCCTGCTCTTCGACATTCCCCCGTCGATCTATCCGCCACCGCCACCCGAAACAGCCGGTGTCATGCTGGTGGGCGGCATTCTGGAACTGGTGGGCGGGGCGCTTCTGATCGTCGGCTTGCTGACAAGGCCGACAGCCTTCGTGCTGTCCGGAATGATGGCTGTCGCCTACTGGATGTATCACGTTCCGCAGGACTTCTTCCCGTCAAACAACAATGGTTCGGCGGCGATCCTTTTCTGCTTCATCTTCCTGTACCTCGTGTTTGCCGGGCCGGGCGCCTGGGCGCTTGACAACAGGAGTGCGAGGCCCCGCGACGAGGGGTGACCCGTAGGAAGCGGCAGCCGTGTTGCAAGCAAAAAATTGCGCCAGACCGGCCGGAACCGCTCCATCACGGATACGTTATCCATGCACTGAAACGGCCACAGGGGAGACCCCGGTCATGGAACAGATCATGGAAAACACTCAGCAGGCGGACGCTGCCATTATCGAAGCGGAGGCGCGCAGGCAGGAAAGGATGCCCTTTGGGCGTACGCTGTGCATACGCATAGCCGACAACAAGAAGCGCGAGGTAAAGTCAGTCCGCGGAGCCTGCGAGGTCCTTATCGACTGGCCGCATTCGCGGCGTGGCCCGGTCTACCAGGCAACGATGGAGGTTATCCAGTCGGCGCTATCGGGCAAGACCTCGGCCGAGGAATCCTACGAAGCGTTCCTGGCCTTCGCCAAGCACGCCGATGTGCTGGTCTAGCGCGATGATCTTTTTATCGGTCACCACGCTTCAGGCCGGTAGACCCGGCCCGGCTCCCGAACCGTTCCCGGGGCCAGCGCCAGAGCCGGTTCCACCTGAACCGGCACCCCCGCCCGGGCCGATACCCGTTCCGCCGGTGCGATAGGCACCACCCAATCCGTCCGGCCGACCGAAATGGACGGCGCCGGTCGGCGCGGTGCGGATCAAAGTCAACTCAACGCAAGAGCGCGGCGGTTTCGTTCGCGCAGAGAGGACGAGCAGATGTCTCATGAGGACAAGACGAACCTTACCGAAGAGGAAGCGCGCGACCGCGTGTGGGAACTGGCCGAAGACATCAACATATGCATGTTCGTGACGTGGGACGGCGAACGCCAGCGTGCCCGTCCGCTCGCCGCCAATGTGGAGCGTGAGGACAACGCGATCTATTTCCTGGTCGACGTCGACGGCATGAAGGACGACCAGATCGAGCGCTACCCAGTCGTTACGCTCGCCTTCGCCGACAACAGCGGATACAAATATGTGTCCATCACCGGCGAGGCCGTCGTCACCAATGACCGCGCGAAGATCGCCGAATTGTGGACGCCTGACAACAAGGCGTTCTGGGATTCCAAGGACGATCCGGGAATCCGCGTCATCACGGTAACGCCCGATGACGCGGAAGTCTGGGACAGCCCCGGCAAGTTCGTGGCGGCGGTCAAGATGCTGACCGCAGCGGTTACCGGCGCGAAGATGGAACTCGGCAACAACCGCAAGGTTACGATGTAGCCTCAGCGCTGCCGCTTGCTAGCCGGGGACGGACGGAAAGACCTTCGCGCGATGAACGCGCACGAAACCTTCGTCTCCGGCCCTCGCCTCGATCTCAGGCGCGACGTCCAGTTCCAGATTGTCCCCGCCGGCGGTCCTGGCAAGGATGCGCCGGCCGTCCGGCTTGTCGATGACCCGCATGACGGTGGCTGCGATGCCGGGCGCATCCGAAGACCAGTCCAGATCGCGCGGGCGCAGATAGACGTTCGCCGGCCCGTCCGGGAAATTAACCGCATCGAGTTCGGCCTGTCCTACGAGCGCCTTGCCGCTCGAAACCTCGACGGCGAGCTGGTTGGCATCGCCGAGAAACTTCATGACGAAGGCCGAGTTCGGATTGCGGCAAACGTCTTCCGGCGTTCCCTGCTGGACGATGCGGCCCTGGTCGAGGATGACGACGCGGTCGGCAAGGTCGAGCGCTTCCTCCTGGTCGTGCGTGACAAAAAGCGTGGTGATTCCGAGTTGCTCATGGATCTCGCGCAGCCATCGCCGCAGGTCACGCCGCACATTCGCGTCGAGCGCGCCGAAAGGTTCGTCGAGCAGCAGCACCTTGGGGTCCACGGCCAGAGCGCGGGCGAGCGCCACGCGCTGCCGCTGCCCACCTGAAATCTGGTTCGGAAAGCGGTCACCGAGCCCTTCGAGCCGGACGAGCCTAAGCAGTTCCGTCACGCGGGCATCGATCTCGGCGGCGCTGCGCTTCACCCTGGAGACTTTCATCCCGAAGGCGATGTTGCCGGCGACCGTCATCTGCGGAAAGAGTGCATAGTGCTGGAAGACAAACCCCACGCCGCGGTCCCGGACGGGGATGTCCGTCGCGTCCTGCTCGCCGAAATAGATGTGACCGCCATCGGCGAATTCGAGGCCCGCGACCATGCGCAGGATCGTCGTCTTGCCAGATCCCGACGGACCGAGAAGGGCGACCAGTTCGCCGCTTTCGATGTCCAGCGAGACGCCATGTACGGCGCGGAAGGTGTCGAAGGTCTTCACGACATTGTCGAGACGGATCTTCATGGCGCATGTCCCTGCGATGGAGGAGCCTTGGGTGCCGCGAGCGCGGGGCGTCCGCCGCGGCCCGCGCCCTGCCTTTCAAGCAGAACCTTGGCGATGATGGTGACGATGGCGAGCACGGTAAGGATGGACGCAGCCGCAAACGCGCCCACCGTGTTGTAGTCGTGATAGAGAAGTTCGATGTGCAGCGGCAGCGTGTTGGTCTGGCCGCGTATGTTGCCGGACACGACGGAGACCGCGCCGAACTCGCCCATCACGCGGGCGTTGCACAGCACCACGCCATAAAGAAGCGCCCAGCGGATATTGGGCAGCGTCACCGAGAAGAAGGTGCGCCAGCCGGATGCGCCGAGCGAGGTCGCCGCCTCCTCGAGGTCGCGACCCTGCGCCTGCATCAGCGGGATCAGTTCGCGCGCCACGAATGGCGCCGTCACGAACATCGAGGCGAGCACGATGCCCGGCAGTGCGAACAGGATCTTGATTCCGGCTGTATCGAGAGCCGGGCCGAACAGGCCTTGCAGGCCGTAAACAAAGAGATAGGCGACACCCGCGACGATCGGCGAGATCGAAAAGGGTATCTCGATGACGACCAGCAGCAGACGCTTACCCCGGAAATCGAATTTCGTGATCGCCCATGCGGCCGCGATGCCGAATGCCGTGTTGATCGGGACGGCGATCAGCGCGGTGGCGACCGTCAGGAAGATGGCATGGCGCGTGTCTGGGTCGGAGATCGTTTCGGCGAAGAAGCCGAACCCCTTCGAAAAGGCCTGATAGAGAATGACGACGAGCGGCGCGAAAATGAGGAACGCGCCGACCACCAGCACCGAGGCGATGAGCGCGCGTCGGATAGCCGGGCTGTCGCCGACGCGCGGCGGCTTCGCATGCCTGGCCCTGCTCATGAGCGGCTCCGGTCCATGTAGCGCAGCGCGCGGGCCTGAATCAGGTTCGTGACGGCGAGCATGACGAAGGCCGTGATGAGCAGGACCGAGGCGATGGCCGCGGCCGCCTGGTAGTCGTATTCTTCCAGCCGGATGAAGGCGAGGAGCGCGGTGATCTCGGTCTCGAAGGGCTGGTTGCCTGCGATGAAGATGATCGCGCCGAATTCGCCAAGACTGCGGGCGAAGGACAGCGACACGCCTGCAAGCAGCGCCGGTGCCAGCAAGGGCAGGATGATCCGCATGAAGATGGCGCCGTCGCTGCCGCCAAGCGTCTGCGCGGCCTCTTCAAGCGCCGGGTCTAGGTCCTCGAGCACCGGCTGGACCGTGCGCACGATGAAGGGAAGGCTGGTAAATATCATTGCCACGATGATGCCGAGCGGCGTGTAGGCGACGGTGATGCCAAGCGGCGCGAGGGCCGATCCGAACCAGCCGTTCTGGGCAAACAGTGCGGTGAGCGCGATGCCCGCGACCGCGGTGGGCAGGGCGAACGGAAGATCGACGATGGCGTCCACAAGGCGACGTCCGGGAAAGCGGTAGCGCACGAGGACCCACGCCAGCGCCATTCCGAAGACGAGGTTGAACGCCGTCGCGCCAAGCGCGCAAAGCACGGTGACCCGATAGGACGCCACCGCGCGCGGCGAGGAAACGATGCGCCAGTAGTCTTCAGGACCGAGGCTTGCCGCTTTGAAAATGAGCGCGCCAAGCGGCAGCGCCACGATGAACGCGACGTAGAACAGGGTGATGCCGAGCGACAGATGAAGGCCCGGCAGAACGCGACGTCTCGACAATGCTACCTCGATGCGCAACCGGAGTGGCCGGCAGAACTCTCCCGCCGGCCATGAAGGTCAATGTGTCGGTAAGGTCAACGGTCGCCGTAGATCTGGTCGAGCAACGCGCCCGAGGCAAAATGCTCCGACTGGACCTTGTCCCACCCGCCGAACACATCTTCCACCGTCACCAGCCGGACGTCAGGAAACTGATCCTTGAACGCATCCGCGACCGCTTCGTCTTGCACGCGGTTGCCATTCTCGGCGGCGATCTTCTGGCCCTGCGGCGAATAGAGGAAGCCGAGATACGCCTTTGCGGCGTCGCGTGAGCCCTTCTTGTCGGCGACCTTGTCGACGATCGCGACGGGGAACTCAGCGAGCAGGCTCACGGAGGGCGTCACGCGCTCGAACTTGTCCTCGCCGAATTCCTTGGCAATGCCGCGCGTCTCCGCCTCGAAAGTGATCAGCACGTCTCCCACCTCGCGCTCGACGAATGTGGTTGTGGCCGCGCGGCCGCCCGTGTCGAACACCGGCACGTTGTCGAAGACCTTTGTGACGAACTCCTTCACCTTCGCGTCGTCATTGTTGAAGGCTTCCTTGGCGTAGGCGGTCGCCGCGAGATAGGTGTATCGCGCGTTGCCGGAGGTCTTCGGATTGGGGAAGATCACCTTCACGTCGTCACGCGCCAGGTCGTTCCAGTCCTTGATGTTCTTCGGATTGCCGGCGCGCACGAGGAAGGACGGCAGCGAATACCAGGGCGACGAGTTGTTCGGGAAGTCCGCCTGCCAGTCCTCTGAGACGAAACCGTTCTTCACGAGGAAGTCGATATCGGTGATCTGGTTGAAGGTGACGACATCGGCCTCCAGTCCCTCCACGATGGCACGCGCCTGCTTCGAGGTGCCCGCATGGGACTGGTCGACGGTGATGTCGCGGCCGGTGTCGGTCTTGTATTGTGGCACGAAGGCGGCGTTGATGGCCCCGAACACCTCGCGCGCGATGTCGTAGGAGGCGTTGAGCAGCTTGTCCTGTGCATGAGCCGGACCGGCAATGAGCCCAGCGACCGCCGCGCCGGCGAGAATGAGGCGTTTCATGGTGTCTCCCGAGGGTAGGAAGGAAATTGCCCGCAATCTAGCCAAAGCGGCCTTCGGGAAAGAGGCATTGCTCACCCAAACGCATCCGTCGAATGGAACTTTTTTCTAATCAGTTGCTGAAATCGGAACTTGCTTTCCGTGCTGGCACAAGCGCTACCGAGGAAAAGAAAATTCTGTTGTCATGGAAAGAAAATGAGGAAGAAATAAGCGACGAATATGACGAGGTGTACGAGGCCCGTGAGATAGGTCGTGCGCCCGGTTCCGAAGCTCAGCGTGCTGACGCCGATCGCCAGCAGCAGGAGTACCGTATCGCCCGCCCCGAGCCCCAGGGTCAGTTCCTTGCCGGTCCAGAGGCTGACGGCCGTCACGGCCGGCACCGTCAGCCCGATCGTCGCGCAGGCCGAACCGAGCGCGATGTTGAGACTACGCTGCAGCTGGTTGGCCATCGAGGCGCGGATTGCCGAAACCGCCTCGGGCATCAGGACCATCGTGGCGATGAAGGCGCCGACGATCGCATCGGTCTGGACGGCATTGACGGCGTGAAGCGTGTCCTCCATGCCGGCTGCGATGTCTTCGGCAAGCAGCACGACGCCGACCAGCCCGACCAGCAGAAGCAATACGTTGGCCGCGATGTTTTTCTTGCCGACGATTTCCTGCCTGCTCTCCGGCTCGATCAGTTCCTCGACGAAATCCTCCCGATGAAGTCCGGTCTGAGCGTAGACGAAACTGCCGTACAGTAGGATGCATAACAGGCCTATGAGGCCGAACTGCGCGGCGGAATCCGTGGCGAGCGTGTGATTCGGCAGGACCAGAGTCAAAACGGCGAGCGCCGTCAGCATGGCGAGGTAGGCGTTCGTGCCTTGCCGCTTGAGGTCCTGGTGCCGGTGCCGCAATCCGCCAACCGTCAGGCATATGCCGACGACGCCGGCAAGGATCATCATGCAGGTGGAGAAGATCGACTCCCGCGCCACTTCGGGATTATCGCTGCCATGCAGCATCACGGCGACGATGACGGAAACCTCGATGCTGGTCACGGCGAATGTGAGCACGAGCGTTCCGAAAGGCTCGCCGATGCGGTGAGCGATCGTTTCGGCGTGATGAAGCGCGGCGAAGACTGTCGCGAACACAAGACCGATAGCAAAAAGCGTCAGCACCATGCGCAGGGGGAGTGCGGCATTGCGAGCCGACAGGATGCCAAGTTCCAGAAGGACCGCAAGGCCGAACGTGGCCAGCGGGAGGACGTGGTAAATCGTGCGCCTGTCGAGGACCATGAACCGCCCTGAAGGATATGCCTGAACGCGCCAGACTTACACCAATGCCCCGATCACCGCGACGGGTGTTTTCGATGGACTCAACGCTTGTCAGTCACGGCCGTGCGCCGGCCGAGATGGTGCGCTGCGAACCATCCCGCAACACTGGCGGCCACGCCGATGCCCAGGCCGAAAAGCAGCCGTTGATGCTTGTACAGCTCGGCACCGAGGATCTGTTCCGCGCCCAGCCCGAACACATAACCGATGCCACCGAACAGCATGGTCCAGATCACGGCTGAAATGGCATTCAGCACGATGAAAAGCGGCGCGGGGATGGAGGACAGCCCAGCAGCTACGCCTCCGACCAGCCTGAAGCCATAGGCATAGCGGTTTCCGATGACATAGAGGGCAGGGTGACGCTGCAGCAGATCGAAGGCGCGGTCGAAGCCGGGCCGTTCCTTCAGCCGTTGCACGAAGGGGCGGTCGGAAAAGCGGCGGCCGGCGAGGAAAAAGGCCGCATCGCCGCCGAACGCGCCCAGGAAAACCGCAAGGAAGGCCTGCCACGGCACGAACACCGCCTGATGTGCGAAGAAACCCGCGAGGATGGCAGCCGTCTCGCCTTCCGCGACGCAGCCGACGAAGACGGCGATAAGCCCATACTGCTCGATGAGAGAATGGATGGTTTCCGTCATGCCTGCCTTGTCGGGGACGCCGGGCAGGATGACCGGCGTCCTGTTGGGATGCAGGGCAGAGTTGCCCTGCCGATATGGCTCAGTAGGTCTTTGCTCCGTTGACCATCAGGCGCACCATGTAGAGGGAGGTGGTGCCGGCGATGTAGAGGTCGTTGCGCTTGGATCCGCCGAAGCAGACATTGGCGACGACCTCGGGAACGTTCACCTTGCCGATCAGCGTGCCGTCCGGCGCGTAGCAGTGGACGCCATCGGCAGCGCTCGTCCAGATGTTGCCCTGCTCGTCGAGCCGGAAACCGTCGAACAGGCCGGCCGTGCATTCCGCGAAGGGCTTGCCGCCGCTGACCTTCTTGCCGCTGGCGGCCACCTTGAAGACCATGATGTGGGCCGGATGACCCTCCACATGCGTGCGGCCGGTATCCGCCACGAAAAGCTTCGACTCGTCGAGCGAGAAGGCGATGCCGTTGGGCCTCTCCATGTCGGTGATGACGGCATCCACCTTGCCGCTGGCGGGATCGACCCGATAGACGTTGCAGCGGCCGATTTCGCTTTCGGCGGCGTCGCCCTCATAGTCCGTGTCGATGCCGTAGGACGGATCGGTGAACCATATCGAGCCGTCCGACTTCACGACGACATCATTTGGCGAGTTGAGGCGCTTGCCCTGCCAGTTGTCGGCGATCGTGGTGATCGAGCCGTCGAACTCCGTGCGGCTGACACGCCGACCGGAATGTTCGCAGGAGACGAGCCGTCCCTGGCGATCGACAGTGTGGCCGTTCGTGTTGCCGCAGGGCTGGCGAAAGATGCTGACGCTGCCGTCGGTCTCGTCGTAGCGCATGATGCGGTTGTTGGGGATGTCGGACCAGAGAAGGTAGCGGCCGGCGGCAAACCAGACAGGCCCCTCTGCCCATTGGCAACCGGTGTAAAGCTGTCGGACGCTGGCGTTTCCGTTGATCAGCTTCCCGAAGCGCGGGTCAAAAATTTCGTAATCGCCTGCCGGCATGGACATCCTCCCATTTCGTGGCCTGCAGAAAGGCCCTCGCGTCATCGACCATGGGCTAGCAAGACCGTGTATCGTTTCAATCAACGACGCGAGATAAGAGGGATTTCGTGAGCTTTGACAAGCCTCGGCGCGGCAACGCGTGACGAATCTGATGCCGTTCCGATAAATCCCCCCTGCGCGTTAACGGCGGGGGGCCATTTCCGGGAGCGGAACCGCAGCGCCATCGGCGGGCAGGTATGCGCTGACGCCGACTGCCGCGTCAGCCTGCGGAACGTCCATTCCGGCCTGCTCGATGACCGATGCTATCGAGGTGCCCGTCTTGGTTCCTCCGAATGTCGCCGCCATCTCGGATTCCGGCGCAGGAGCGTCGAGCACCATGCGGCACTCCTTTGGCAGCGCGGCCATCGTCATCACGTCGCGCGCTTTTGGAGCATCCGGATTCTTGTTCGGGCGCCAGGGTTCCTCCGTGAACCACCATGCAAGCGACTTGTCGCAGCCGTCGCCGGGAGCGGTCGCCGCCTGTGCCTTGCAGCCGGTCGAGCCGGGCTGGCAGCCGATGCGGATATGGAAGTGATAGTCGTGGCCCCAGAACGGCCGGACCTTGCGCAACCAGGAGCGGTCGCCGGTCACGGTATCGCACAGCTTCTTCTTGATACCCGGATGGACAAGGATGCGCTCGACTTCCGGGTAGCTCGCAGCACGGCGCAAGAGGCGCATATGGGCGGGCGTCCAGACCTTCTCGTCGACGGTCAGCCCCTTCTTCTTGATGACCGAGATGGCGCTGACCTCCTCGCGCTCCTTGGCGGTCAGCTTGCGGCTCGGCATGGGCGTCAGCCAGATGTCGGCGTCCAGCCCGATCTGGTGGGACGCATGCCCCGTCAGCATCGGGCCACCGCGCGGCTGCGACAGGTCGCCGATCAGCAGGCCGTGCCAGCCGTCCTTTTCGGCGGCATCGCGCGAAAGGCGCTCCACCACGGAAACAAGCGTCGGGTGCCCCCAGCGGCGGTTGCGAGACAGGCGCATGGCCTGCCATGTCGCGCCGTCGGTCGGGATGGCAATGCCGCCCGAGAAGCAGCCCTTGGAATAGAAGCCGTAAGACTTGGCGGGCAGCGCGGCCGGCAGCTTCTTCGATCCGAAGAGGTTCTTTGCCAGTTCCTCCGCGCCGGCATGCGGAGCTTCCAGCCCCGACATCGCCAGGGCGCACACGGCGACCGCCGCGAACCTGATTGCAGTTTTCAGGAAAGTCATCATGGGATGTCCCCAGCTTGTTGCGCCGACCCTGAGCCTCGATGGTTACCTGACCGTAAACGCGCTTCGAATCATAACACGATCCGGCTTTTCGTTCGATCACGACTGTTTCATGGGGCTTCTGGCGTCATTTTCGCCGGAGCCGGACCAGTTCCCTTCCTTCCACATCGCATCGAAGGCGGATCGGTAATCCGGATACAGGAAACGATAGCCGGTCGCCTTGATCGCCGCGTTCGAAACGCGCTTGTTCTCGCCATAGAATGACCGGGCCATTGGCGAAAGTTGGGCGATCTCGAAGGGAATTTCAGGTGGAGGCTCGACGCCCATCAGCATGGCGGCGTAGGTGACCACATCCTGCGGCGGCGCCGGCAGATCGTCCGTGACGTTGAAGATACCGCCGGTTTCCTGCCCGCAAAGGTGCCACAGCGCGCCGGCGATGTCGGCCGCATGGATGCGGTTGAAGACCTGTCCAGGCTTCACCAGCCGCTTGGCGGTGCCGCTCGCCAGGTTGACGAAGGCGTTGCGGCCTGGCCCGTAGATGCCCGACAGCCTAAGAACGGCGACGGGAATACCGGCTTCCGTGCCGAGCGACAGCCATTCCTGCTCCGCCGCCACGCGCGATACCGAGCGGCGCGACACGGGGCTGCATGGCGTGCTTTCGTCGACCCAGCCGCCGTCATGATTGCCATAGACGCCGACCGTCGAGAGATAGCCGATCCAGCGAAGCCTTTGCTTCCGGCGCAATGCGGCATCGAGCACGCGCAGCACCGGATCGCCTGTATCGTCCGGCGCGATGGACACGATGAGGTGGGTCGCCTGCTCCAATTCGTGGGCGAGTTCCGGCGAGACCCCACTTGCATCGAACAGCAGCGGCCTGACGCTGATCTGTTTCAGCGCGCCGAACTTCTGCACCGAGCGGGTCGTTCCGGAAATCACGATCGCCGGGTCTGGCCGTGCGGCGGCGAAGGCCCGGGCCGAATAACCAGCCCCGAGGATGAGGAAACGCGAGGTCATGCGGGCAGGCCTTCCGGTGTTGTCTTCGTGGCGACGCGCCATTCGGCCAGGACGGTTTCGTCGGTTTCGCCCTTCATCGCCAACCCAACAGCATCGTGGAAGAAGGTGGGGTCAAGGCGTGAAAGCGCCCAGACCGCCGCGCCGCGCACGAGCGGCGACGCGTCGCCGCGAAGGTCGCGGCAGGAGGGGACCAGCGCAAGATCACCGGAATTGCCGGCTGCGATCAGCACATTGCGCAGGAAGCGGTCGCGGCCGATGCGCTTGACCGGCGAGCCGGAGAACAGCTTGCGGAATGCGGCGTCATCCAGCTTCAGGAGTTCGGCGAGAGCTGGCTCGCGCAGTTCGTCGCGCGCGACAAGCCTGGCCTCGGATGCCTGCTGCGCAAACTTGTTCCAGGGGCAGGCCGCAAGGCAGTCGTCGCAGCCATAGACGCGGTTGCCGATAGCCTCGCGGAACTCGTGCGGGATAGGTTCCTTGTTCTCGATGGTCAGGTAGGAGATGCAGCGACGTGCGTCGAGCCGGTAGGGCGTGGGGAAGGCGGCGGTGGGGCAGGCGTCGAGGCAGGCCCGGCAGGAGCCGCAATGGTCGGCCTCGTCTGCGTCTGGTTCGATCTCGGCTGTGGTGAAGATCGAGCCGAGGAAAAGCCACGACCCGTATTCGCGGCTGACCAGGTTGGTGTGCTTGCCCTGCCAGCCGATGCCGGCGGCTTCCGCCAGCGGCTTCTCCATGACGGGCGCGGTGTCGACGAACACCTTCACGTCGCCGCCGGCGCGCGAAACGATACGGCCAGCCATTTCCTTCAGCCTGCCCTTGATGATGTCGTGATAGTCGCGGTTCTGCGCATAGACGGAGATCGCTGCGCGGTCGCGCCTGGAAAGCACTTCGCGCGGATCGCTTTGCGGCCCGTAGTTCATCGCCAGAACGATGATCGAGCGCACGTCTGGCCAGAGCACGCTTGGGCTGCCGCGCCGTTCCAGCGTCTCCGCGATCCACTCCATCGAACCGTGGAAACCGTCCGAGACGAACTGTCTCAGCCGGGCCGGTGCGAGAGGGATGGCGTCGGGCGAGGTAACGGCAACGGCGTCGAACCCCGCCCGTTTCGCCTCGCGGTCGATCATCTGCCGCAACGTCTCGCGTCCGGCCGGCCGGGCGGCTTTGCTGGCGCTAGAAATCGAGGTCCGCATAGTGCGCGACGGGGGAGAGCCCCCTGACCCGATCCGCGAGCAGCGGCCGGAAGGATGGCCGCGATTTCATCCGCGTGTACCATTCACGCGCCGCGTTGTGCCCGTTCCAGTCGATCTCGCCCAGATAGTCGAGGATGGAGAGCGTCGCGGCAGCAGCGAGATCGGCGTAGGTGATGCGGGGTCCCGCCAGCCAGTGCCGGGTGCCGGCCAACCAATTCGTGTACTTCATGTGCTGGCGAACATTGGCCCGCGCCGCGCGGATCGCGGAGGAATCGGGCGACCCGCCACCGAGCGCTTCCGGCATGAGCGGCTTCAGCACGCGCTCGCGCACGAGATGGCGCGTTACCTCGCTCTCTGTCTTGAAGAGATACCAGTCGCACAGTCGCCTGATCTCGGCCCGGTCGATGGGATCTTCGGCCAGGAGCCGGCGGTCGCGCTTCAAAACGCCGCGGGTCTCGTCGAGATACTCGGCGATGACATGCGCGCCGATGATCGGAACGTCACCTTCGGCGAGCAGGACGGGCAACGTGCCAGCGGCATTGAGCGCCAGGAATTCCTTGCGGCGTGTCCAGGGTTTTTCCTCGATCAGCGCCAGTTCTTCGCCGAACTCGCCGAAAGCGAGACGGACGAAGCGGCAAGTCGCGAACATCGGATGGTGGAAAAGCGTCAGCATGATCCTGCGTATGAAACTGAAAAATGCGTCTGGCCTCGCGCAGGCCCGACCGTTAATTGTTCGATACCCCGATTCCGGGGTCGCCACGGCCCGTCCGTCCTATAGGGCCGGTTCCTCGCCGTGACAAGCAACAGCGGCCCCTTCGGGAGATTGCGTTACAGATGGAAAACCAGTCCCTTTTTGACGCTCTTGTGCTCGGCCTGCTTGAGGGACTGACCGAATTCATCCCAGTATCCTCGACCGGCCACATCCTGCTTGCCGGGCATTTCATGGGTTTCCAGTCGACCGGCAAGGCCTTCGAGATCCTGATCCAGCTCGGCGCGATCCTTGCCATCCTGACTGTCTATTCCAGTCGACTGATCAAGCTGCTGCTCGACTTTCCCGGTGACGCGCGCACGCGGCGATTCGTCTATGGCGTTCTTATCGCCTTCCTTCCGGCTGCCTTTCTCGGTGTGGTGGCGCACGGCTTTATCAAGACCGTTCTTTTCGAAACCCCCAAGCTGATCTGCATCATGCTCATTCTCGGCGGGCTGGTGCTGCTGTGGGTAGACAGGCTGGACCTCAAGCCGCGCTATCACGATGTGATGGACTATCCGCTTTCGCTTTGCCTCAAGATCGGGCTGTTCCAGTGTCTGGCGCTCATTCCGGGAACGTCGCGCTCCGGTTCGACGATCGTCGGGGCGTTGCTGATGGGAACCGACAAGCGGTCGGCGGCGGAATTCTCCTTCTTCCTCGCCATGCCGACCATGGCCGGTGCGTTCGCCTACGACCTGTTCAAGAACCGCAACGTGCTGTCCGCCGCAGACCTGCCGGTGATCGCAGTCGGTTTCGTGGCGGCGTTCGTGGCGGCTGTCATCGTGGTGAAGTACCTGCTCGACTACGTGTCGCGTCACGGCTTCTCGCTGTTCGCGTGGTGGCGGCTCGCGGTCGGGTCCGTCGGGCTGATCGCGCTCTATATCTGGGGCTGAAGCCCGATCAGTCCACGCCGCAACAGGTCGAGCGCAAGAAGCGTGATGCCGATGCGGAACCATTTGCGGAACGTCGCCTCCGGCATGCGTTCCAGCAAAGCCGTGCCATAGACGGTGCCGACGAAGCCGGAAAGGATCATCGCGGCGATCAGCGGAAGCCACTCCCGGAACGCGAAGCCGGCAATCCCGAAAACGACGATCTTGAGCAGGTGCTGGGTCGTCATCGCGACCGCGCTGGTTGCGATCAGCGCCTTGCGGTCGTTCTCGAAGAAGCGCGCAAGCAGCACTGCAATGAGAGGTCCGGTGGCGCCAACCAGCATGGAAAGCAGCGCCAGCCCGGCGCTCGCGATCGAAAGCCCGACGGTCGTCAGCCGGTCGATACCCGGAATCTTCACCCATGTCAGAAGCAGGATGAAGCCGCCGAGCAGGAGTTTCAGGAGCCAGTCGGGAAGCTGCACGACCAGAAAGACACCAACCACCGCGCCGGCGACGCTGCCCACGATGAATGGCTTGGCCACATCCAGCCGCACATTGGCGCGCTGGTGCCATGCGCGTCCGCTGTTGGAGCCGAGCTGGACGGCGCCATGGACGGGGATTACCGACGTGACCGGGACGAAGAGCCCCATCAGCGCGAGCATGGCGATGCCGCCCCCGATGCCGAAGGCGGCGGTCAACGCGGAGGTGAAGGCGCTGGCGATGACCAGAAGCACCGCGACCCAGGGCTCCATGCCCGATGGCAGGAGCGCGGCAAGCTGGTCCATCGTCGAACGACTTAGACTTCGCTCCTGTGCGTGAACTGACCGGCCTCGCGGTAGCGCCAGAGATAGCTTGGCAGAACAGCCGCCGTGGACTTCGGCTGGATGCCGATTCCCTCGAGCGTACGATGGGCTTCGGTCGCCGCGGTCGACACCACGTTGTCGCTTTTCAGAAGGATCACCTGATCGCGCGTCAGAAGCGGATTGGGAAGCATTCCGAGGACTGCGCCCTTCATCTCAGCCGCCCACCACGGCACCGGAACGAGCAGGCGCTTGCGCTCGATGATGTCGAGCATCTGCTCGAGGCACTCGCGGAAGGACATGACGTTGGGGCCGCCCAGTTCGTAGACGTGGCCACCCTTGAGCTTGCCGTCGACCGAGCGGGCGAACGCCCCGGCGACATCGCCAACGAAAACAGGCTGGAACTTCGTGTGTCCGCCGATGAGGGGAAGCACGGGCGAGTAGCGCGCCATGTCGGCGAAGCGGTTGAAGAACTGGTCTTCCGGGCCGAACACGATGGAGGGACGCATGATGACCGCATCCGGAACCGTGTCCAGCACGGCCTTTTCGCCTTCCGCCTTCGTGCGACCGTAGTCCGACGGCGAATCGAGGTCGGCCCCGATCGCGGACCCGTGCGTCACGCGTGCGCCTGCCGCCTTTGCCGCCGCAGCGATGTTCGCGGCGCCCTTGGCCTGAAGGCTGTCGAATTTCTGCGCGCCGGACTGGTGCAGTATGCCGACGAGGTTGATGACATGGGCTGCGCCCGCTACGGCGCGCTCGATCGACCACGGCATCCGGATGTTCGCCTGTATGGGCTGGATTTGTCCAACGTTGCCGAGAGGCTGGAGGTGGTTGGCAAGTTCCGGACGCCTCGTCGCCACCCGGATCAGGTAGCCGCGCTTGGCGAGCGCCCGGACCACATGACGGCCGATGAAACCTGAGCCGCCGAATACTGTTACCAGCTTTGGGGTTTCGAGAATTTCGGTCATGTCTTGGCTCCGGTCACGCCGTCCCGGCGTTGCTTGGCTTGGAGCCCGTCTCATAGTCCGTTTTGTGCAAAAGGCAAAGCATCGGGATGCGTCAGGATGTACCTGCCGACCGGTGGTTCCCCGCCTTTGCAACGCAATGCATTTGTTGCGACCGGACGGTCAGGCCGACCCGGAAGGAGCATTCTGGGCGAAGGACGCTATCTGCTGTGCGAGGTCGGCCGGAATGTCGATGCCAAGCGCCTTGGCCAGCATGCCGGCCTTGCCCCGGGACATGCCCGGTATGTGGACGCGGTACTCGGCTGCCAGTCGCCCGACCTGTTCCTTCAGCCGGACCTCGAAATCCGGATCGATCAGCCTGGGCTCGATTGCCAGCACGAAAAGGCCGGTGCCGGGGTTTTCGCTCCCCTCCAGAAAGGATGGCGCGTCGAGCGACCAGTTCGCGCCGGTCAGGCCGGCGGCGAGAACCTCGACCATAAGGGCCACGTTGGCGCCCCTGTTCCCGCCGAAAGCCAGCAGCGCGCCTTTCATGGCTGCTGACGGATCGGTGGTCGGCTTGCCGGCCGAATCGATCGCCCAGCCTTCGGGCAGCTCCCGGCCGTCCTCGGCAGCCTTGCGGATGTTGACGAATGCCGTCGCGCTCGAGGACTGGTCGATCAGGAGCGGTACGCTTCCCTCCATTGGCGCGGCAAACGACATCGGGTTGGTGCAGTAGACAGGCTTGGTAGAGCCTGCGCCGGCGAGGAGCGCCGGTCCGTTCGTCGCGGCGAAGGCGACAAGCCCCTCATTGGCGAGACGTCCGGTGAAATAGCCGAGTTCGCCGCACGGATAGGCATTGCGTTGCGAGAAGATGGCGACCCCGAAGATGCGCGCGGCCTTTGCGAACTCGCCGAAGGCGCGGTCGAAGCCGGTATGGGCAGCGCCACCCCGCGCATCCGAGACATAGACCGCGAGCGCAGGCCGACTGATAACGGGCTCTGCCCGTCCATCGATGCGGCCGGCCTGGATCGCTTCGAGATAGCCCAGGAAATGTGACAGGCCGACGGATCTGACGCCCCTTGCCTCGGCGGACACAACGGAGCGGGCAAGGGCCGCCGCCGCTTCCTCGCTCGCGCCGACAGCCATCGCCGCCTGCTCGCAAAGCGCAATTGCTTCATCCAGATCCAGCCGGACCATCTCGACCATTCGGGAGCCTTACCCCAGCCTGTTGGGTATTCGTGCTTCAAGCTTGCGGAACGCCAACACCAGTATTCCGGTAATGCACAAATAGATCACCGCCAGGAGAAGCAGCGGCTCGTAGACAATAAAGGTGGATTGCCTGACGCGCGAGGCGACCGCGTAAATATCCACGACTGTTATTGTTGCCACGAGCGGGGTCGCCTTGAGCTGCAGCACCGTTTCGCCGGCAAGCGTCGGCAAGGCCCGGTATATCGCCTGCGGCAGCCATATGCGCCGGAAAACCTTCCAGCGGCTCATGCCGAAGGCTCGCGCCGTCTCAAGCTGTCCGCGGGCCACGCCGGCGAAGGCGCCGCGCATCACCTCTCCCTCGTAGGCCGCGTAGGAAAGGGTGAGCGACAGGATCGCATATGGCCAGGCCTGCCTGAGGTATGGCCACAGGAATGATTCCCGGATCCAGGGAAACTGCGGGAAAAGCGACCCGAGCCCGTAATAGAGGAACCAGAGCTGAAGCAGCAGCGGCGTTCCGCGGATGACGGTGCAAAACCAGTAGGCCGGCAATGACAGCCAGCGCGGGCCGGTGACCTGCACGAAACCGATCGGGACTGCGAGCATGAAGCCAAGCACACAGGTGACGGCGAGAATCCAGATTGTGCGCCAGATGCCCTGCAGCGCAAGGTCGTAATAGTCGGGCAGCCAGTCCCAGCGCATGAAGACCGCCGCGCAGACCACCAGCGCCAGGCCGATGGCGATGAGCACGAGGCGGTGCGGCTGCAGCCAGAGCGAGGCGCGGGCGCCCGCATCGATCAGGTCGGCACTGCGCGCGCTCATCAGTGCGTCTCCATGTACATGCCGCGTCGCGCCCATCTTTCGACGCGCGCGATGATGACGTTGGAGAACAGCGTCAGCAGCAGATAGAGCGCGCCGGCTGCAAGGAAGAAGGTGAAGTAGGCCTTGGTCGTGCTGGCCGCGGTCCGCGTCTCCTGGGTCAGTTCGTTGAAGCCGACGATGGCCAGGAGCGCCGTGTCCTTGGTGGCGATGAGCCAGAGATTGGCGAGGCCCGGGATCGCGAAGGGCAGCATGGCGGGCAGCGTGATGCGCCGCAGCATCAGGCCGGGCGACATGCCATAGGCGCGCGCCGCCTCGATCTGCCCCTGTGGTATGGCGAGGATCGCGCCCCGGATCACTTCGGTGGAATAGGCGCCCTGCACGATGCCGAGCACGCAGATGCCCGCGACAAGGCCGTTGATGTCGATTCGCTGGTAGCCGAGCGCCTCCAGCAGGCGGTTGATGAGGTCGGTTCCGGCAAAATAGAGCAGCAGGATGAGCACAAGCTCGGGAATCGCGCGCACCAGCGTTGTGTAGAGTTCAAGCAGGTCGCGCGTGACCGGGCCGCCATAAAGCTTGCCGAATGCCCCGCCGATGCCGATCAGGATGCCGATGCTGAAAGCGCCGACCGCGATCAGCACCGAGTTCATCAGGCCGCGCAGGAGATTGCCGCCCCATCCGGGCGGGCTCAGCGCCAGAAGGTCGAAGGCGCTTGCCTGCGCGAGGTGGATCAGTGCTTCGATGTGCCTGTCCCCGTCATGTTCGGCGCTGCCCCTTTTCGGGTTCTGAGCGCCGCTTCCCCTCAAGAATGTCGGTCTCTGCCGGCCGCGCGCGGACGCGGCCGGCAGGTTAGAGGCTTAGCCTCCGTAGATGTCGAAGGTGAAGTACTTCTTGGTGATCTCGTCGTACTTGCCGTTGTCGCGGATCGCCTTGATGGCTGCGTTCAGGCGATCCTTGGTGGCGGTGTCTTCCTTGCGCACGCCGGCACCCACGCCGGGTCCAAGGATTTCGAGGTCCTCGGCGACATAGCCCTTGAGGTCACAGCAGGCCTTGCCCTGGTCGGACTGCAGGAAGGCGTCGAGCGCGATCGAGTCGGCCTGCGTCGCATCGATGCGGCCCGCGGCCAGATCCTGGTTCGCTTCGTCCTGCGTCTGGTACTCCTTGACTTCCGCCGCTTCGGTAAAGTGCTTTTTCACATAGTCGGCATGGACCGTGGAGACCTGGACGCCGATAATCTTGCCCTTGAGGCTTTCAGGCGAGGCGTCGAACGTTTCGCCCTTGGGGCCGATCACGGCCGTCGGGGTGTTGTAGTACTTGTCTGTGAAATCGATGGACTTCTGGCGCTCGGCAGTGATCGACATGGAATTCATGATGGCGTCGATCTTCTTGGTCGTCAGGGCGGGGATGAGGCCGTCCCACGGGATCGGCACCAGTTCGCATTCGTATTTGGCCTCGGCGCAGATAGCATTGACGATCTCGACTTCCCAGCCGGTCCAGTTGCCGGAGGCGTCCGCCTCGTAGAAGGGCGGGTAGGCTTCTGGCGAGAAGCCGACCTTGAGTGGTTCCGCACTTGCCATCGCGACTCCCGAAGCGGCGATGATCGCCGCCGCGGCTGCAATCTTGAATGTCTTCAGCATGCTTTTCTCCCGGTTGTTGTTGGATGTTCCCGATCCGGTTTTCCGGACCTAATGTGTGTTGCTCAGGAACTGCTTGAGCCGTTCCGACTTCGGGTCGCCGAAAAGCTGTTCCGGCGGTCCTTCTTCCTCGACAAGCCCGTTGTAGAGGTAGACGACGTGCGTCGCGACGTTGCGCGCAAACTTCATCTCATGCGTCACGAGGATCATCGTGCGGCCTTCCTGGGCAAGGTCGCCGATGACCTTCAGCACCTCGCCGACCAGTTCGGGATCGAGCGCGGAGGTAGGTTCGTCGAACAGCATGACGCGCGGGTCGATCGCCAGCGCGCGCGCGATTGCACCGCGCTGTTGCTGTCCGCCTGACATGAAGGCCGGATAGACGTCACGCTTTTCGGCGAGGCCCACGCGCGCGAGCAGCCGTTCCGCGGTTTCAATGGCCTCCTCGCGCCGGACGCCGAGAACATGGATCGGAACCTCGATGACGTTCTCAAGCAGGGTCATGTGGCTCCAGAGATTGAAGCTCTGAAACACCATGCCGAGCCTTGAGCGGATGCGCTCGATCTGACGCCTGTCCGCTGGTCTTGTGTGGCCGTGGCTGTCGGCCTTGAGCCTGATTTCCTCGCCGTTCACGCGGATCAGGCCGCTTGTCGGGTTTTCGAGGCAGTTTATGCAGCGAAGCAGGGTCGATTTTCCGGATCCGGAACCACCGATGATCGCGACCACATCGCCATCGCGTGCCGAAAGCGAAACGCCTTTCAGGACTTCAAGCTGGCCAAATCTCTTGTGCAGGTTTTCAATGTGGATGGCCTCGGCTGCGCCGTCAGGCGATTGCCCTTGCGTCAACGAGGCTGCGGCATCCTGGGTCACCGCTCCCGGCCTCCGCATCCACTGTCTTGCGGGACTTGTCTACCCATCACCCGTTTCACAACTCTTGCCCACATATGTCAGGATGGACCGGCTTCGTTGCCGCCGTCAACCCGGGAATGCGGCTGGCATGTCGCTGTCGGCTATTGATCGGGAATGGCTGTTGGTGCAGTGTCGGACAGTTGCTCCAGAAGGGTTTTCAATGAGAATCGTCAAGATGATTGTCGCCGCCGCTATGGTGGCTGGCACATTGGCAGGAACGGCGCCGGCCGAAGCGCACAACAATGCCGGCGCGTTCATAGGCGGGCTTGTTGCCGGTGCGGTGCTTGGAGGCGCTGCGGCCGCCGCTGCACAGCCCCGGCCCTATCCCTATTACGGCTATCCGCCGCCGCGCTATTATCCGCCGCCACCCCCGCCGCCCTATGCGTATCCGCCCTATTGCGGCTACTACCCTTACCCGCCCTGCTACAGATAGCGTCCTGCGCAGCGATACAACCGTGGGCGACGTGGTCCCGAACAGACGAGTGGCATGACATGCGCAATCTTGTGAAATTCTCACCGGCTGCCATCGCGGTCGCCTTGGTTCTTTCGGGACAGTCCCTGGCTCAGGAAGCACCGGCCACGCAGCCTCCGCCTGCGGCCATGCCTGCGCCCCCGACCATGCCCGCCCCCTATGACTGCACTTTGACGGAGGCTGTTATCTGCAAGGCCGGGGCAACGTGCACACCGGCCAAGACGCTTGGCGAGCTGCCGCTGCCGGCGCGCGTTCTCGTGCATTTCGAGGATCAGGTGCTTGCCACCGTCGGCCCCAACGGCCTGCCGCACATCAGCAAGATCGCCGACCTGTCGAGTTCGGGCGATATCGTCGTCGCGCAGGGCGTCGATGGAGGGACCGGCTGGATGCTCCACGCGACGAGCAATGACGACGAGGTTACGTTCGTCGCCGCCTCCGACGACTTCATCCTCAACGCCTTCGGCACCTGCAAGCCGGTGGAATAGCAGTTCTGGAGCATCCGGAATGTCCGGGTTGGGGGTAGCGGAACGGACCCGCCGCCGCTATGGCGTTGCCAGAACCGGAGGGATGCAATGAACATTCAGATCCAGCGTGCTTACGGCTCGCAATCCATGGCCGCCCCGCTGCGTCGCGTCCTGATGCGCTCGGCTGCGAGCGCCATGCGGCATGCCAAGCCTGCCGAGTGGCATTATGGTCCGGGTTTCGATCCGGCGCGGGCGGCTGCGCAGCACGCTGCGTTCGCAGATCTTGTTGCCGCCTCCGGCGCGGAGGTGGAATGGCTGACGGACGCCGATGACGGACTTGCCGATTCCGTATTCACGCACGATCCTTCGCTGGTGACCGACCACGGTGCAGTCATTCTTTCGATGGGCAAGGCGCTGCGGAAGCCCGAGCCTGCCTTGCATGAGCAGGCCTATGCCCGGATGGGTGTGCCGATCCTCGGCCGGATCGAGGCGCCCGGACAGGTGGAGGGCGGAGACTGCGTCTGGGTGGATGCGAAGACGCTGGCGATCGGCCGGGGCGTTCGCACCAACGAGTCCGGCATCCGCCAGATGGCGGCGCTGCTTGCACCCCATGGCATCGAGGTACTCGGCTACGACCTGCCGCTCTGGCATGGCGAGGAGGCCTGCCTGCACCTCATGTCGGTGATCAGCCCGCTGGCCGACGACCTGGCGCTGGTTCATTCACCGCTGCTGCCGGCTGCTTTCTACCAGCTTCTCAAGGCACGCGGCATCACGCTGGTCGAGGGCGACGCGGATGAGTTTCGCGACAGCCTCGGGCTCAACCTCAATGTGCTCCCGACCGCGCCGCGCGAGGTCATCGCGGTCGCCGGGTTCCCGAAAACGGTCGCTGCGATGGAGGCCGCAGGCTGCCATGTGCAGACCTTCGAGGCCGATGCGCTCTGCATAGCGTGCGAGGGCGGACCGACCTGCCTGACCCGCCCGGTATTGAGGGCAGACCGATGACACTCGGAGAGGCGCTCATCAAGCTGCTCGAGTCGCACGGTGTCGACACCGTGTTCGGCATTCCGGGCGTCCATACGGTGGAACTCTATCGCGGCCTCGCCGGCTCGAAGATTCGCCATGTCACGCCACGACATGAGCAGGGAGCGGGTTTCATGGCCGATGGCTATGCGCGCGCGTCCGGACGGCCTGGCGTCGCCTTCGTCATCACCGGCCCCGGTCTGACCAACATCATCACGGCGATGGGACAGGCGCGCGCCGATTCCGTGCCCATGCTGGTGATCTCTGGCGTGAATGCGCGCGACACGCTGGGCAAGGGCCATGGCTATCTCCACGAACTGCCCGACCAGCTAGGCATGGTGCGCAAGATCGCACTGAAATCGCAGCAGATCGACAAGCCGGAAGACCTGCCACAAGCGCTCGCGGATGCCTTCGCAATCTTTGCAGGCGCGCGCCCGGGGCCGGTGCATATCGAGATCCCGCTCGACGTCATGATCGTGCCGGCTGACGGACTGTCGCCTCTTCTCGCCAATTTGGCCGCCCCGGAACCGGATGCCGGCAAGGTGGCCGAGGCGGTCGCGCTTGCGCGTGCAGCGAAGCGGCCGCTGATACTGGCGGGTGGCGGGGCGAAAGCCGCCGGTGAGCCGCTGAGCCATCTGGCCGAGGCGCTGGACGCGCCGGTTGTGCTGACATCCAACGCACGCGGGCTCCTGCACGGTCACCCGCTCGTCGTACCGGCAAGTCCGAGCCTGAAACCCGTGCGCGAGATGATGGCCGATGCCGACCTGGTCATCGCGGTCGGCACCGAGTTCGGCCAGACCGACTACGACATGTATGGCGACAAGGGCTTTGTCGTTCCGGAAAACCTCGTGCGCATCGACATTGATGCTGACCAGATCGCGCGTTATCCGGCCCGGCTGGGGATCAGGGCCGATGCCGCCGCAACGCTGAATGCGATGGTGGCAGGGATAGCCGCGAAGCCTGCCGGCGATGGCGCAGGTCGCGCCTCTTCGGTGAGGGAACGGGCCCGCGCAATGGTGGACCCGAACCTCGCTCCGCAAATCGCGGTGGTCGAGGCCATACGCGATACGCTGCCTGGCTCGATCATCGTGGGCGATTCCACCCAGCCGATCTATGCGGCCAATCTCTATTACGACCATGACCGGCCCGCCGGCTGGTTCAACGCCGCTACCGGCTACGGCACGCTGGGCTATGGGCCGCCGGCCGCGATAGGCGCGGCCCTCGCATGTCCCGACACGACCGTGGTCTGCCTGTCGGGCGATGGCGGGTTCCAGTTCACCCTGCCGGAACTCGGCGCTGCCAAGGATGCAGGCGCGCCGGTGATCTTCGTCGTCTGGAACAATCGCGGCTATCGCGAGATCGAGACGTCGATGACCAGTGTTGGCGTCGAACCGGTCGGCGTGTCGCCTGCGCCGCCGGATTTCGTGAAGATCGCGGAAGCCTACGGCATTCCGGCCGAGCGGCTGCCGTCAACGGCCGGCCTGCCCGAGGCGCTGCTGCGGGCAAAGGCGCAGAAGGCTCCCTGTCTCATCGAGATTGCTGTAGACTGACGGCATGGCCAAGGAGTTTGCAGGCAGGACTGTCGTGGTTACGGGCGGCACGGGCGCGCTGGGCGCTGCCGTGGTCGCAAGGCTGATCAAAGAAGGCGCAACCTGCCACGTTCCCACCAGCCATGCGAAAGCGCCTGAAGGCTTTCCCTTTGCAGGTAACAGGCGGGTAAGGCTCGCCACCGGCGTGGATGTCGGCGATGCCGCCTCGGTTGAGGCGTTCTATGCTGCCATTCCCGATCTCTGGGCCTCCGTTCATGCTGCGGGAGCCTTCGCCATGTCTCCGGTCGGCGAGGACAACGCAAAGGCGTTTGGCGACATTATGGACGCCAATGCGAGGACCGCTTTCCTTTGCAGTCATGCCGCCGTCCGTGTCATGCGCGCGTCCGATACGGCGGGCCGCATCGTCAACGTGACCGCGCGGCCGGCGCTCGAGGCGCGCAAGGGAGCCGGCATGTCGGCCTATGCCGCAAGCAAGGCGGCGGTCGCCGCGCTTACCGTGGCGCTGGCTGAAGAACTGAAGGGCGACGGCATCCTGGTAAACGCTGTTGCGCCTTCCACGCTCGATACGCCGACCAACCGGCAGGCCATGCCGAAGGCGGACTTCTCGAAATGGGTGAGCCTCGATGCGGCGGCGCAGGCGGTTCTCGACCTGATCTCACCCCGCAACGAAGTTGTCAGCGGCGCGCTCGTGCCGATTTACGGCCGCGCCTGAACCCTCTCCGGGTGGGGCGTCGATTTCAACCTTCACGACGATCCGTGAATATCGACCATCGGCTTGAGCTGGTCCTGGGATGCCGACCAATCGGTCGGGCGCTCGATCATGCGCCGCACCCTGATTGGGTCGGGACCGCTGTGCAAACGCCTCAGCGTATCGCCGACGATCGCGTCCGAATGCGTGGCGCGCAGGTTATGCCGCACATATTCATGCCAAGTCGGCGTGTGGTAGGTCTCAACCCATATCTCGGGATTTTCGAGGTCGCGCGCCAGTGTCCATTGCCGGGCTCCGTCGCGCCGGCGGATCCTGCGCCGTTCGGCCATTGCATCGAGAAACTCGTGCAGGTCTTCCTCGCGGATCACATATTCGATGGAAATGACGATCGGGCCCGAGCGCGCCTTGAGGTCCAGCGCGACACTGGGTTCGCGCCAGCGGTTGAGGGGATCCAGGTTGAGCTCGGCATAGCCGGGCAGCTTCAGGAAAATGCCGATTGCCGCGCCGACGACCATGGCAGCGGCCGAGGCGAGCAATGCTTCCGACGGACCGTAGCTTTCCGCCACCATGCCCCAGATCCAGCTGCCCAGCGCCATGCCGCCGAAGATAGCCATCTGGTAGATGGACATGGCGCGTCCGACGACCCAGCGCGGCGTCGAAAGCTGCACGGTCACGTTGAACAGCGCAAGCGTCAGGACCCAGGCCGCGCCGCCGATGAGAAGACCGACACAGGTGAGCCATGCCGTGGTGGACAGTGCCTGTATGCTTGCCGAGATGGCGAAGGCTATGAAGCCAATGCGCGTGATCCATTCATTGGCGATGACGCCGCGCAGCCGTCCGCCAAGGAATGCGCCGCCGACGGCGCCGACGCCATAGGCGCCGAACAGGATGCCGTAGAGGACAGGTCCGCCCCCGACCAGATCGCGAGCCACGAGCGGCAGCAGCGCCAGCGTGGAGATCGCCGTCAGGCCAAATACGAAACCGCGCACAAGCACCTTTTCGATGTTTGGCGACATGGCGATGTAGCGAAGCCCTGCGGAAATCGCGAGGCCCAGCGTTTCGCGCGGCAGCGTGGAGGGAGGCGTCGTCAGCTTCCAGCGCAGGAGTACGGCGATCAGCGCCAGATAGCTCACGGCATTGGCAGCGAAGGCCGCCGCCGCTCCCGCCGTGGCGACGATGATGCCGCCGATGGCCGGTCCCACGCTGCGTGTCAGGTTGAAGCTCATCGCGTTGAGCGCGACGGCCGCCGGCACCTGGCTGCGCGGCACCATGTCGCCGACGGCGGCCTGCCAGGATGGATTCTGCAACGCAGTGCCGCAGCCGATCAGGAAAGTGAAGGCGAGCAGCACCCAGGGGGTGATCATGCCCGCATAGGCGAGCAACGCCAGGACGCCTGACACCACGAGCATGAAGCACTGGGCGATCAGCATGATCGTGCGGCGATTGTAGTTGTCGGCGAGCGCGCCCGAAATAAGCGAGAACAGCATGATCGGCAACGTGGCGGCTGCCTGTACCAGCGCGACAAGGTCTGCCGAACTGGCGATGGACGTCATCATCCACGCGGCGCCGACGCCCTGGATCAACGTTCCGAGATTGGCGACGAGCGTTGCCAGCCACACATTGCGGAAGATCTGCGAGCCGAAAGGGTCGAGTGCTCCGGTACGGGTCGGGAGAGGATTGTCTGGCATGCAGCCGGCGTCCGGCTCTTCGGTTCACACAGGGTTATCAAGGCAAGATTCTGCCCTGAAAGACAGCCCAGTATTTCAGGTGCTGGCGCGGGTCGCAACCTCCCGGTGTCGGTCGAAAGTGAGCCACCTGGGCAGGGTGCGCCGCGATAGCTGTAGAGCCTGAGGCCGGATGTCCCTTCCAACGGGCATGCCTTGAGCCACGAGGGGGGCGTCCCCTCCATCAGGCTTGTGGCGAACGGGTAGCGGTCGCGGATCGATGCCGGAAGCGTCGCCTTTCTCGCGCACACGGCGACAAAGCCTGCGCGGGCCTCGTCGAGCACAATGGCTGGATCGGTCGTCGCCGGATCGAGGAAGCGGGCGACGCGCGCCATGCCTCGGGCTGCAGGGTGGTGAGGCGTGGCGACGACTGACGGGTGCGTTTGCGCGGCCAGAAGTTCCACGCCCAGCGCCGGCGGGGCAAGCACGATTGCGTCGTCCGGCCACCGAAGGGCGGGCAGCGGCTTTCCGCATCCCGATCCCGCGATGTCCGCGATGGTGGGCGAGACGGGCGACGTCGGGACGGACAGGTGGTATCCGACGAGGAAAACCGACAGCGCCAGTCCCGGCAAGGGCAATGCGAGGCGGGACCATGCCGTGGCCGGAAGCCCGCAATCCAGCCGGGCGAGGCCGACTAGGCGAGGCGGCAGCAGTGCCGCGACGATCAGCGCGAAGCCGATGCCCGCGAAGAACGGGACGTAGCGCAGATAGCGGAAATAGGCGAGCGCCAGACCGACGGCCAAAAGCGAGAACAACGCCAGCACGACGACCTCGCGGCTGCGCCTGCTGTCGACCAGAAGCCGCGCGACCGGAGCAAGCGCCCCCATGAACAGCAACGTCAGCGGGATCAGGCTTTCCGACAGCACGAAATCGCCGCGCTGCAGGAAGCTTTTCTCCTGCCCGATGCTGCCGAGGAAATAGTCGCGGATCTGCGGGTCAAGTGCGCCATAGGGGCCGCCCATGCATTGCGGGAACAACACGACAAGCAAGCCGAGGGAGAGCGCTGCGGACAAGACAAGCATAGCGGCGCGTGTCCGCCAGCCACCGGATCGAGCGAGCCTTGGCGTCAGAAAGAACGCCGCGCCGGCGAGCACGAGGGCCAGCGCGAAGGGAGCCGAGTAGCTGTCACAACGGCCGACGCCATAGCCCGAGGGCGGGACGATGACGGCGAAAAGAATTGCGGCGGCAATGGCCATGCCAAGGCCGAAAGCCGCGATGCCGCTTTGCGTCCCGGCGCGGCCAAACACGTAAGCGAAGGCATAGAAGCCCATCAGCAACAGATGGAAGGCGACGAATTCGGGACTGATCGCGATAGCCAACGCCACCAGCGCGCCATTCATCATGGCCGCTCCCCGGCTTTCCCTCAGAAGCAGGACGAGGCTGGCGAAAAGCAGGAGGATTTGCAAATTGTGGTAGTCGATGCGGCCCGGCGCGAATTCCTGAAAACCGGGCAGCGCAATGAAGACCGCCAGCGGCATCGCGACCGCGCGATCGCGAAAACCCGCCGCGCCGACGAGCCGGTCATAGCAGAACAGGGCAGGCGCAAGCAGCAGGAGCGGCGTCAGGAAGACGGCGAGGTCAAGCGCTCTATCCGGGCCGATGATCCAGCCGGCAGGCACGGCGACAAGTGCATAAGGCAGATCGACGATCCACGGCCAGTGGCTGACGAACGGCTCGGGCTGGAGGATGCCGGGCAGCGTGCGATCGAAGATGGCGCCGCTCGCCAGCAGGCTGCGGATTTCATGCAGCTTGAGGAGGTCGTCCGCGTCGCCATTCATGGGCATGCCGGCCCGGTAGGCCGTGGCCATGTAGAGCGCCAGCAAGGCGTAGGTCAGGACAAGGACGACGCGGTTGCGCCGGGCTGCCCTCGCCGCTTCTGCGCCTGTCGTTGCCGCGTTACCTGGCAAAGCCGCCTATTCCCCCGCTTCGGGAGACAGGTCTTACGCCGTTGAGTTTGCTTTATCGTAAAGGAAAGGCCCGCCGGATCGCTCCGGCGGGCCTTTCTGATCGGGAGGCTGGAAAAACCAGCCGCTATGGCGAAGCCTTAGCTGCCCTGCTTCTTCAGCGCGGCGCCGAGGATGTCGCCCAGCGAAGCGCCGGAGTCCGTCGAGCCGTACTGTGCGACCGCTTCCTTCTCCTCGGCGATTTCGAGCGCCTTGATGGAGACGGTGAGCTTGCGCGTCTTCTTGTCGAAGGCGATGACGCGTGCGTCCACCTTCTGGCCAACGGTGAAGCGCTCGGGGCGCTGCTCGTCACGGTCACGCGACAGGTCGGAGCGCTTGATGAACGTCTCGACGCCGTGATCGACCAGACGTACGTCGAGGCCGCCGTCCTTGATGCCGATGACCTCGCAGGTGACGACCGCGTTCTTGCGCAGTTCACCCGAGGAAGCGGCCTCGCCGACGGAATCGCGAGCCATCTGCTTGACGCCGAGCGAGATGCGCTCCTTCTCGACGTCGACGTCGAGAACCTGCGCCTTCACCATGTCGCCACGGTTGTACTCCTCGATGACCTGCTCGCCCGGACGGTTCCAGTCGAGGTCGGAGAGGTGCACCATGCCGTCGACATCGCCTTCCAGGCCGACGAACAGACCGAACTCGGTCTTGTTCTTGACCTCGCCCTCGACGACCGAGCCGACCGGATGGTTGCGCTTGAAGGCTTCCCACGGGTTCTCGAGCGTCTGCTTGAGGCCGAGCGAGATGCGGCGCTTGGACGGATCGACCTCGAGCACGACCACATCGACCTGCTGCGAGGTGGACAGGATCTTGCCGGGGTGCACGTTCTTCTTGGTCCACGACATTTCGGAGACGTGGATGAGGCCCTCGATGCCCGGCTCCAGTTCGACGAATGCACCGTAGTCGGTGATGTTCGTGACCGTTCCGGTGATCTTCTTGCCGATCGGGAACTTGGTGCCGATCTCGCCCCACGGATCGCTCTCGAGCTGCTTCATGCCGAGCGAGATGCGGTGCGTCTCCTGGTTGATGCGGATGATCTGCACCTTCACCGTCTGGCCGATGTTGAGGATCTCGGTCGGATGGTTCACGCGACGCCACGCCATGTCGGTGACATGGAGCAGGCCGTCGATGCCGCCGAGGTCCACGAACGCGCCGTAGTCGGTGATGTTCTTGACCACGCCCTCGACCACCTGACCCTCTTCGAGGTTCTGGACGATCTCGGAGCGCTGCTCGGCACGGCTCTCTTCAAGCACGGTGCGGCGCGACACGACGATGTTGCCACGACGGCGATCCATCTTGAGGATCTCGAAGGGCTGCGGGTTGTGCATCAGCGGGGTGACGTCGCGGATCGGACGGATATCGACCTGGCTGCGCGGCAGGAACGCCACTGCGCCGTCGAGATCGACCGTGAAGCCGCCCTTGACCTGGTTGAAGATGACGCCTTCGACGCGCTCGCCCTTGGAGAATTTCTCCTCGAGCTTGACCCAGCTCTCTTCGCGGCGGGCCTTGTCGCGCGACAGCATGGCTTCGCCAAGCGCGTTCTCGATGCGCTCGACATAGACTTCGACCGTGTCGCCGACCTTCAGCTGGCCGTCCTTGGCCTTGGCGCCGAATTCCTTCAGCGGCACGCGGCCTTCGACCTTGAGGCCGACGTCGATGATGGCCATGTCCTTTTCGATGGCCGTGACGAGACCCCGGACGACCTGGCCTTCACCCGAATGTCCGTCAGAGAAGGACTCTTCGAGAAGCGCCGCGAAATCGTCGCGGGAGGGATTTGCTGCAGACATATGTTCTCCTGAAAGCCCCGTCTTGGCGGGGCGGGCGCCGTGGTTAGCGTTGCGTTGGCCTGCCGGCTTTCCGGGTTCTTCAAACCCTGATGCCGCTGTGGCGGCGGTGTCGGCGCAAATGAATGCTGGCAGGCTGGTTTCGTATTCTTGGCCCGATGTGGGTGGTTTGCTGGCTTCCGGCAAGCAGAAGCACCCGGCAACCTAACCCAGTGTCAGGCCTCGTCCCGCTTGGCAAGGACCGCATCAATGATCGACCGCGCCGCCTGGAACGCGGCCTCTATAGACATTTCCGAGGTATCGAGCAAGTGCGCGTCGGATGCGGCGCGAAGCGGCGAGTCGGTACGGCCGACGTCGCGCTGGTCTCGCCGCACGATGTCGGCGAGAATCTCGGTCAGGTCGGCCGTGCCGCCACGAGACTGGATGTCGCGCAACCGGCGGGATGCGCGCACCTCCGGCGAAGCGGTGACATAGAGCTTCACGTCCGCATCCGGACAGACCACGGTGCCGATGTCGCGGCCGTCGAGCACCGCCCCGCCAGGCTGCGCGGCGAAGGCGCGCTGCTTGTCGACGAGGATTTTGCGTACCGTCGGATAGACGGCGACTTTCGATGCTGCCTCGGCAACGTCATGCGCCGAAAGAAGCTCGCGGTCCAGGTTCGCCAGGTTTACCTGCCGCGCCGCGGTCTCGGCCGCCGACAAATTGTCGAGCGGCAGGCCGTGCGTGAGAAGTGCATGACCGACCGCGCGATAGGTGAGCCCGGTGTCCAGGTGCGGCAGGTGGTAGTAGTCGGCGAGCCTGCGCGCGAGGGTGCCCTTTCCAGAGGCGGCCGGGCCGTCGATGGCGATGGTCAGCCTTGTCGTCATGCTTCCCCGCGTACCGCGCCTGTTGTTCATACCGCGCCTATTGTCATTACCGATAGAGCGGATCCGCGCGGAGTAACGAACGCTCGCAGGAAATACGAAAGCTCTCAAGGTCTTGCGCGGCATCATCCCACAATAAATAAAGCGCCAAAACGGCTTTCAGCACGCCGTCGCCGCGCTAGACGCTGCGCATCAGGCCGCCGTCGATGCGCAGGCTCTGGCCGGTGATGTAGCCGGCTGCGTCGGAGAGCAGGAAAGCGATGGTGGCGGCCACTTCTTCGGATCTGCCGTAGCGTCCCATCGGCACGCCGGCGCGGCGCTCTTCCAGTTGCGGCAGGCTGTCGATCCAGCCGGGCAGGACGTTGTTCATGCGCACATTGTGCGCGGCATGGCTGTCGGCAAAAAGCTTGGCGTAGGTCGAGAGCCCGGCGCGTGCCACCGCCGATGTGGGGAACATCGCCGTCGGTTCGTCGACCCATGCTGTCGAGATGTTGACGATCGCACCGCCCTTCTGGGCGATCATGACGGGCGCGACCAGCCGCGTCGCGCGCGCCACATTCATGAAGTAGACGTCGAAGCCGGCATGCCACTGCTCGTCGATGATCTCAAGCAGAGACGCGCGGGGCCCGTGTCCTGCGCCGTTGACCAGCGCGTCGATGCGGCCCCATTTTCCCATTGTCAGGTCGACGAAACGCTTGAGGTCGTCGTTCGACTGGTTGGAGCCGGTGAAGCCCAGCCCGCCCAGTTCGACACCGAGCGCCTCGCCCTTGCCCGACGAGGACATTACCGCCACCGCATAGCCGTCCTCAGCCAGCTTGCGCGCGGCGGCAGCGCCCATGCCCGAACCGCCACCGATGATCATTGCCACTTTCTGTGCACACATGGCCGTCATTCCTTCGCTGCCGGTTCCCACGAGGATCGGAAATCCTACTCGATCTCGGCGCCCAATTCCTTCATCAGGCCCATGAATTCCGGAAAACTGGTGGCGATCATGGTCGAATCGTCAATTGTGACCGGTCTTTCGGCAGCGAGCCCGAGAATGAGGAAGCTCATGGCGATACGATGATCGAGATGCGTCGCGACCGTGCCGCCGCCGATACCCTTGCCGCGCGGACGGCCCCGCACGGAAAGCGTGGTTTCGCCTTCGGTACAGTCCACGCCGTTTGCCTCCAGGCCACGCGCGACGGCCGCGAGGCGGTCGCTTTCCTTGACGCGCAGCTCCTCCAGCCCCTGCATAAGCGTCTCGCCTTCGGCAAAGGCCGCGGCGGCCGCGAGCACCGGATATTCGTCGATCATCGACGGCGCGCGTTCCGCTGGAACGGTCACGCCGCGGAGGTCGGAGGAACGGACGCGCAGGTCGGCCACGTCCTCGCCGCCCGCGTTGCGCGCGTTGAGGATCTCGATGTTGCCGCCCATTTCCTGAAGCGTAAGCAGCAGGCCGGTTCGGGTCGGGTTCATCAGGACGTTTTCGATCACGATGTCCGAACCCGGCACGATAAGCGCCGCCACCAGCGGGAAGCCCGCAGAAGAAGGATCGCCGGGAACCGCGATGGTCTGTCCCGTAAGCTTGCCCTGACCCTCGATGAAGATGTGGCGAACGCCGTCGGCGCCGGTTTCGACGGTGAGGTTGGCGCCGAAGCCCTGCAGCATCTTCTCGGTATGGTCACGCGTCATCACGGGTTCGATGACCGTGGTGATTCCGGGCGTGTTGAGACCGGCAAGCAGGACGGCGGACTTCACCTGCGCCGACGCCATCGGGACGCGATAGGTGATCGGAGCGGCAAACCGCGGGCCGCGCAGCGTGATCGGCATGCGGTCGCCGGGCGCCGCCTTCAGAACCTG
This sequence comes from Rhizobiaceae bacterium, assembly GCA_019635775.1. Taxonomy (GTDB): domain Bacteria; phylum Pseudomonadota; class Alphaproteobacteria; order Rhizobiales; family Rhizobiaceae; genus Mesorhizobium_K. The sequence continues at coordinate 328,144 of JAHBYU010000003.1, forward strand.
CACGCCCATCTGCCTGAGCGGATCGAGCACGCGGCCCATCGGCCTGCCCGAAAGCGACGCGTCGCCGATGAAGGTGGTTTCCATGTCGTAGACGCCGACGAGGCCCATGGTAAGACGCGAGCCGGTGCCGGCATTGCCGAAATCAAGCGGCGCCTCGGGCTGCAGCAGGCAGCCGTTGCCCACGCCCTGTATGATCCATGTGTCGCCGTTTTTCTCGATAAGGGCGCCCATGGCCTTCATGGCCTCGCCGGTCCGCATCACATCCTCGCCCTCGAGGAGGCCTGTGATGCGCGTTTCGCCGGAGGCCAGCCCGCCAAACATGAAGGAGCGGTGCGAGATGGACTTGTCGCCAGGCACGCGCGCCGTTCCGGTCAGTTCCTGAGAGCGACGGGCGAGAGCCGGGCGCGGTTGCGCATTGTGTGTCATTGCATTCCCTCGGGGCTTCCCGTGCGGGACCCGTTGGCCCCGGTTCGTTTTTCGGCGGTTCTCCTATCATGGCGGCGTGACAGGGTCATCCCCTCCGGAACGCATGCCGGTACGCTTCCGAATTGAGTTTCTTTTCGCTTTGACAAGGGCCCCTTTCTATGAATATGGGGACCGAAAATCACGGACGAGGATCGGCAGTGGCAAAATCCGAACTTGGGACAAAACGCATCGACCCGGAAACGGGCCGGAAATTCTACGACCTTAACAAGGATCCGATCGTCTCTCCCTACACGGGCAAGAGCTATCCTAGGTCGTTCTTCGAAACCGGCAGCGAGAAGGTGCTGGAAGACGAGGTCGAGAGCGAGGAGAAGGAACTCGACGACGAGGACGCTCCGGAGACCATCTCCCTGGAGGACGCCGACGACGAGACGAAGGGCGGCGACGACCTGCCCGATCTCGACGACGACGATGATGAAGTCGACCTCGGCGACGATGACGACGACGACACCTTCCTCGAGGACGAGGAAGAAGAGGACGACGACGTCAGCGGGATCATCGGTGTTGGCGAAGACGAGGACGAGGTCTGATATGTCTAATGGGCGCGCCATCTCGGTGCGTCGCGCGGGCACTCGACGGGCATTCCCAAATAAGCTCTTCGGGAGGCTTGATATTGACGCGGGGCGGCGCTAGAAGCCGCCACCTGATCTCTTCGCCGGAAACGGCGCCGGCTTACGCCGGGTGTGGGGCCATAGCTCAGTTGGGAGAGCGCTTGAATGGCATTCAAGAGGTCGTCGGTTCGATTCCGATTGGCTCCACCAGCTTTATCTCCTGAGTGCTCGATATTGCAGTGAATTTGGGATGACAGGCAAAATTGTCCCTATTCTGTCCTCGTATCGCCTTGGAGTCAGTGCAGTCAGCGCTAGGGATTGAACCCGATATCAGCGAAGCTTGCGAGCTAGTCCAGGCTCTCCGGCCCCTCGTGATACGGTTACAAGGCATTGATATAGGCAGTTGGATACAAGCCTGATATTGCATGCTCAACTACGCACGACGAGACGTCATGCTGCGACACGGCCGTCACGGCGGTATTGCAACAGGAGAAGATAGCCACCGGCAATGATGAAAAGCGCCAAGGATGCCATAGCTATTCGCTGACTGCCTGTTGCCGCGCTGACAAGCCCGAAAGTCAGTGGCCCAAGCGCCGCCGAAGCGCGCCCAACCAGGGCATTGAAGCCGAAGAATTCCGAACTACGCTCGACCGGGATCATGCTGGCGTAGATACTGCGGCAAAGCGCCTGGCTCGAACCGATCACCAATCCGGCACCCACTGCAACGATAACAGGGATTGCGGCGCCGTCACCGACGGTCATGATGCCGATCAGCACAAGCCATATCGCCAGGGTCACGGCAAGCGCGCCGCGTTCCGACCAGACCCGCCCTAGCCACCCGAACGCGATCGTGGCTGGGACACCGACCGCGTAGAACAGAAGCGTCAACTTCAGAATCTCGTTGACCTGCAGCCCGAAAGTGGACTTGAAAAATATCCCGATGAAGAACAGAACTGTGACGATCGCATCGTTGATCAGGTAGTAAGCTATCAGGAACGTGAGCACTGGCTTGTTCTGTCGCCACTCGACCACCGTCTTGCGAACCCGGCGATAGGCGTCCGCCATGTCATCGCCTGGGCGTCTGAGGCTGTCGGCGGGCATAAAAAGGCTCGAAGTCAGCCCTACAACGGCAAAGAAAACTCCGGTCACCAGGAATGCCAGGCTGAAACGGGCCGGATCGCTATCCTCGCTGCCGCCTGCAACGAATGGCAGGCAGAGCAAATAGCAAAACAGGCTGCCCAGATAGCCAAGGCCCCAGCCGAGGCCGGACAGCAAGGACAGCGATCCCCGGTTGGTCAGGACCGGCAGATATGAATCGTAAAGCGCCTTGGCGAGCAGGAATGCCGCGTGCGCTCCTATGAACGCCAGCATCCCAAGGATGATGTCGCCGGGACCGACCAGCGCAAGGCTCGCTGTAAGCAGGCACGAGATGGCTGTCAGCAGAAGCAGGAACGCCTTGCGGCGGCCGGTTGCATCTGCATGAGCACCGATCAGTGGGGCCACAGCTCCTGCCAGTACGAGCGGTATGGCAACGGCTAATGCCCACAAGGCGTCTGCGTAGCGTTCGTCCGCCACGACCTGCGTTCGAAAGTAGGCCGCATAGCCGATCGTCGGGATCATCAGGAGGTAACCCGACCCGCCCATTCCGTAGGCGATCCAGCCGGCGACACCTGTTTTCAGCGACGGAGCCGGGTTGAACCAGCTTCGCTCTGTCCGGGAATTGCCGAATGCACCGGCGTCTGGCTCTATCACGTCTCAGCCGGCAAGTTGCGTCGCTTACGAGGGCTAACGGGTGATTCCCGCAATGTATCGGAAGGGAGTTCGCCGTAGGCATTGCGATAGTATTTTGCAAAATGCCCCAGATTCGAGAAACCGCACGCCAGTGCAACCGAGGTGACGCTCGTGCCGGGTTCCCCGCTTACGAGCATGGCGTAGGCGCGACGGATCCTGGCCTGCCTGACAAATGTCATCGGCGAGATTCCCCGGCTTTTCTGGAAAGCGTAGAACAGGCTGCGGACGCTAGCATTCGCGATAAGCGCCAGAGCCTCGATCGTGATCGGTTGGTCCCAATGGTGCTCCACATACTCCTCGACGCGGCGTACTTCCCGCGGTGCCGCCGCCTTTGGGGTCCCGTCAAGAAACCGGCTGTAATTGTGGCGATTTCCACATAGGAAGCTTACAATCAGGGACTGCTCTAGCTCGGCGAGAACGAGAGGCGGGAGCGAACCAGCGCCTTCGTCGAGCTCCCTGACGACGAACTGGACAAGGCGGCGCAATTCGGGGGCGTGTGGAACGACCTCGAAGTCCATTTGCAATTGCTTGTCAGCAGGATATCCGATCAGCGCACCCAGCTTGCGGATTACTGCCTGCGGCTTGATGGTGAGCACGAAATGCTGGAAGTCGTCCGAATACTTCAGTGACACCTTCGCCCCTGGCCCCCCAACCAGCCCATGGTTGTCCTGCAGCGCACTCTCCGAGCCGTCGACAACGCTTATTCCTTTGCCCCCCAACGGAAAGCCCTGAATAAAGTTGTCTGCATTGAGGATCGTAGCAGCCAAAGGGGCGTCATAACGTCCGTAGCTGAGCGTTAAATCCTTTCCGGCATAGTGGTTCAGGCGGCCATGAAAGTTCTGTTCGTCACCGCGACCGAAGTCGATCGCGCCCACTGAAAAGAGACCGGACAGGCGTTGGCAGAATTCGTCGACACTTCGTGTCCTAAGCGCGGAGAAATGGCTCAGCGGATCCTTGGTGGTAACATTCACAGATGCACCTCGTCAGGCATATTGCGCCAGCCATATGATCACCAAGCCGCAGTTGTTGGCCGACAACTG
>JAHBYU010000030.1 GCA_019635775.1 Rhizobiaceae bacterium
AATCCCTGAGCGGTTCACTTCTTCTGGGGGATGACGAGTAGGTTGAGTTCCCCCGCATCCCTTGATCGGTATTTGACGCGAGCACGTACCAACGCATTCGAATCCGATCCAAGCTGCGGTCGCTTTCTACGCCGCTGTTCGGAATAAGGCTGAAAGAAAGTTACCTCCATCAGCGGCCGTTTCCTCGGCGTCAGGTGCGGCGCCACTTGATCGCAAGTAAAGATGGTTGCGCCCTCCCGCAACCATCTTTACCGGCGTAGATTGCAAGTTATGATCGACGCCGGTCCCCGCAACCATCTTTACTTGCTCGGGCAGCAAGTGAAGATTAGATCCTGCCCCCGCAACCAGCTTAATTGCGAAAGCCCCGCCCCCGTAGGTGGGGTTTTTCGTTTGGGCTACGGATATGGTTGCCCGCCGCTTGCACGTGCACTGCAGCGGCGCGCAACAGCTATGGACAAGCGCCGCGACATGTCATCGCAAGTGGCGGTGGGCCGTTGATGCGCGCCAGCTTGCGGAAATTCTCGTTGAGATTCTTAACGGCCTCGAACTCTGGAAGCGCCGGCGGCTATCCAGCGCATTATGCTTTGGGCTCGAAACACGGGCGATCACGGCGATGCCTGATATCTTGGCCTGTCCCTGCACGCCGATAGCTGGAGCAGGGTAGCTCCGATTCCGACAGCGATAAGTGACAACCAGCCGATCGAGTAACTGCCGCTAATCTGGTAGCTGAGCCCGCCGAGCCATGCGCCCAGAAAGGCACCGACCTGATGGCTGAGAAACATAATGCCAAAGAGAGCGCCGAAATTGGCTGGTCCGAAAACGTCATTGATAACGCCACTGACCGGGGGCACGACGCTCAGCCACAAGAAGCCCATAGCAGCAGCGAACACCAGCGTCGTCTCTGCGCTGACGGGCAAGGCGAAGAACAGCGCGATAGCCAGAGTGCGCAGCAGGTAGATGAGCGCAAGCACGAGGCCATTTCCCAAACGCTGGCAAAGATAGCCCGCGAGAAGTGTTCCAAAGGCATTGCAAATGCCGATCAGCCCAAGTGCGCTTGCACCGACAGATGGAGGCAGACCGCATAAGGCGATGAAATTCGGAAGATGAGTGGCGATGAAAATCAGCTGAAACCCGCAGGCAAAGAACGCCAGGGTCGTGATGATGAAGGTACGGTTGCCGAGCGCTTGCGAGATCGCGCGTCGCGCGTCGGGGGGAGGGGTACCTGGGCCCGTCCTGGCCTGTGCGTTGCCGTGGCGGAACAGGATTGCCATCGCGGCCATCGATGCCGCCAGTATCGACAGTCCTGACAGCGCGGCTTGCCAGTTCCATCGCTCGATCATCGCCTGCGTCGCGGGTGCAACCACGAACGTCCCGAGCGACCCGACAGCGGCCAGTATGGAAACCGCGGTGGCGCGAATCTCGGACGATGCTAGACGCGAAATGATGCCGACCAGCACCCCATGCGATGTTGCAGCCACCGCCAGCCCGATGAGCAGGCCCCCTCCGAGATAAAGCCCGAATGGACTTCCAGAGGCCATGATCGCCAGTCCCCCGCAATAGAGTACAGCCGCCCCTGCGACGACAAGACGTCCTCCGAACCTGTCGCAGATCGCACCCATGAAAGGCTGTCCGATACCCCAGGCGAGGTTCTGCAGGGCCATTGCGAATCCAAAAGTCGCGACCGTCAGTCCGGCACCGCGCACCATCGGCTCCATGAAGAGACCGAGGCTCTGGCGGAGTCCCATCGATAGAGACAAGATTGATCCTGCCGCCGCCAGGGAAATCAAAAGTGCCGGCGTCCAGAGTCCGCTGGTTGATTTCGACATCTGGAATCCCCGGTCAACAAAACATCGACCTTAGGGACGCGGACGAAATATGACATTCACTAGTCGGTATACCTATCCGGCTCGGTCGGGCGCGGCAGCCCCGCTTGAGCGTCTGCCGCCACCAGCATCGCAGCAGCCTCTCCAGCTGAGATCGCATAGGTGGTATCTCGGTGGATCAGCATCTGTGCTATCGCTCCCTCGATCAGCAATGTGATATTCCGTGCCAGCTTTCGTGGCTGTGTTACGTTGCCCGCGCTTAATTCCAACTCGAGCCATGCCTCGAATCGCTTCTTGTGCTTTGCGGCCATCAGGATCGCGGGATGACCTGGTTGGCCCGCCAGTTCAACCGCAGCTCGGGTGAAGCCGCAGCCGCGCCATTTGGGGCGACCTGCGTGATGCGCGAGCGCTGCGAACATCATCGCAATACGGTCAGACATCGGCAAGGCTGGATCGCCGAGCCACCCGCGATAGCGTTCGACGGTGGGGGTGTCGCGCGCCTCAAGATAGGCCGCGATCAACGCATCCTTGCTTTCGAAATGATTATACAATGTACGTTTGGTGACGCCCGCGCGTTCGGCTATCGCATCGACGCTGACGCTGCGCAGCCCATGTTCATAGAACAATTCCTCGGCTGCCTCGACGACCCTGACAGTCGTTGTCTTTATCATAACAGGTTGCCCGCCTGTGCTTCCTTGCGTTGAACTGAGGTTGACCTTGCTGCTGGAGCAGTGAGTGTTCAAGAGCGATTGGTTGCGAATGCGGGGGTGACCCGCCTAAAAGGACCTGAACTATATTCAACTCAGGTGTCGTCGGGCATGACTGTTACAAGCGCGCTTCTGCTCTTTCTTGCCATGGTCGCCCTCGCAGCCTTGCCGAGTTCGAGCGTTGCCCTTGTCGTCGTGAGGTCGGCGACGCATGGACTGCGACATGGCATTGCGGCGTCGCTTGGTATTGCCACGGGCGACCTGATCTTTGTCGCCCTCGCCATCACCGGGCTGGCCGCGATGGCCGAGGTGATGGGGACCTTCTTTGCCGTCCTGCGGTATGCGGCCGCTGCCTATCTCGTATGGTTCGGCTTGAGCTTGATCAGGGGTGCTTCTGCACCGATGGATGGTCCCCGGGCGAATGATCGTTCGGGAGGGATATGGATCAGCTTCGCGGTAGGTGTCGGCCTTACGTTGGGCGACGTGAAGGCGATCCTGTTCTATGCTGCGCTGTTTCCGGTCTTTGTCGATCTGTCCGCGGTGACGACGACCGACATCGCCTTGATCGCCGCTATCACGCTGGTCGCCGTCGCAGGCGTGAAGATTGCCTATGCCATCGCCGCTAGAAGAATTGCGACTGCGTCGCAAGGCTGGCGCTATCGGCGCGCCGCCAGACGAGCGGCTGGCGGCTTGATGATCGCAGCCGGTGGAGTGCTTGCGTTCAAGACATGACGTACCGGATAGACCGGGGACAGGCCTTCCTTGCAGCAGCTCTGGTGCAGTGCTGGTCATTGCTTCGTCGCCTGGCAGACAGTGGCTCCGCACGCTGCGGGATCGCGATGCGATATTCTGCTCGCGCGTCACCCCTAGCGGACAAGGACCTTTTGCCTAGGCACTTCGGCTGTTGATGTGTATTGAACTGGCAACGCGCAATGCCGCGCTTCCTGTTGCCCATCGAGATTTTTTTGGACGGAATCAAGACCCATGACGCTGCATCAGAATTTCATCGCCGGAAGCTGGATGGACGGGGCCGAGGCCGCCGACAACATAAACCCTTCCAATACCGGCGACGTGGTTGGTACCTATGCCCGCGCCTCGCGCGAGCAGGCCGAACAGGCCATTGCCGCCGCGAAGGCCGCTTTTCCAGCATGGTCCCGGTCCGGCATCCAGCAAAGACATGACATATTGAAGAAGGTCTCGGACGAGATCGTCGCGCGCAAAGACGAACTTGGCAGGCTGCTCGCTCGCGAGGAAGGCAAGACGCTGCCGGAGGCGGTTGGCGAAGTCCTGCGAGCTGCCCAGATATTCGACTTCTTCTCCGGCGAGACGCTGAGGCTTGCCGGCGAGAAACTGCCTTCGACGCGTCCGGGCATCGACGTGGAACTGACCCGTGAGCCAGTGGGCGTGGTCGGGATCATCACGCCGTGGAATTTCCCGATCGCCATTCCCGCATGGAAGATCGCGCCGGCCCTGGCCTATGGCAACACGGTGGTCTTCAAGCCCGCCGACCTCGTGCCCGGTTCAGCCTGGGCGCTTGCTGACATCATCGTGCGAGCCGGCGTGCCCGAGGGGGTCTTCAACCTGGTGATGGGCCGGGGCTCGGTCGTCGGCGACGCCATGCTCAACGATCCGCGCATCGACGCGATCACCTTCACCGGCTCGGTTGGCACCGGCAAGAAGGTGGCTGCGGCCTGCGTCGAGCACATGCGCAAGTTCCAGCTGGAGATGGGCGGCAAGAACCCTCTGGTCGTGCTCGACGACGCCGACCTGACCGTCGCGGTGGATGTTGCCGTCAATGGTGCGTTCTTTTCTACCGGCCAGCGCTGCACGGCTTCCTCGCGCCTGATCGTCACCGAAGGCATCCACGACAAGTTTGTCGCCGCGGTTACAGAAAGGCTCCAGAACGTCGTCGTCGACGACGCGCTCAAGGCCGGGACCCAGATCGGTCCGGTGGTCGACCAGGCGCAGCTCGACCAGGACACGTCCTACATCGACATCGGCCGGAAGGAAGGCGCGAAGCTGGCCTTCGGCGGTGAACTGCTCAATCGCGAGACGCAGGGCTTCTATCTGCAGCCGGCGCTTTTCACCGAGACGACCGCCGGAATGCGGATCAATCGCGAGGAGATATTCGGACCTGTTGCCAGCGTCATGCGCGTGAAGGGTTACGACGAGGCGCTGGCTGCCGCGAACGACACAATCTTCGGCCTTTCGGCCGGCATCTGCACGACAAGCCTGAAGCACGCGGCGCATTTCAAGCGCAACTCGGAAGCGGGCATGGTGATGGTCAACCTTCCGACAGCCGGCGTGGACTACCACGTGCCGTTTGGCGGGCGCAAAGCCTCGTCCTTCGGGCCACGCGAACAGGGCCGCTACGCCGCCGAATTCTTCACCATCGTCAAGACGGCGTACACGCTGCCTTAGTCCTGGCCGGCCGGGAAAGGTGCGCGACGGGGTTGCGTCCCGCGCGCGCTGCATTCAAATTGTCCGACAAATTCTTGGAGGAATCGGATGGGTAAGCGAATCATGTTCACCGGCGGCAGCGGCAAGGCCGGGCGCCATGTCGTTCAGTATCTGGTCGAGCGCGGCCACCAGGTGCTCAACATCGACACCAAGCCGCTCGACAATCCGAAGGTCCGCACCTTGATCACGGATATCACCGACAGCGGCCAAGTGTTCAACGCGCTCACCAGCTACATGGGACTACATGAGTTCGATCCTTCGCTTCGCGCGCAGCCCGTCGACGCGGTTGTCCATTTCGCCGCCGTACCACGCATCATGATAACGCCCGACAACGAGCTTTTCCGCGTGAACACGATGGGCACCTACAATGTCATCGAGGCGGCGGTGAAGCTCGGCATCAAGAAGATCGTCGTCGCATCGAGCGAGACGACTTATGGCGTGGTCTTCGCCAACGAGCCGAGAGACCCCGCCTATTTCCCGCTCGATGAAGACTACGATGTCGATCCGATGGATTCCTATGCGCTGTCCAAGGTGATCAACGAGAAGTGCGCCCGCGCCTTCGCGCTGCGCAGCGGCTTCGACATCTATGCCCTGCGCATCGGCAATGTGATCGAGCCGCACGAGTATGAGGGGTACATCCCGAACTGGATCAAGGATCCAGCCTTCCGCAAGCGCATCGCCTGGAGCTACATTGATGCGCGCGACCTCGGCCAGATCGTCGACCTTGCTGTCGAGAAGGACGGTCTTGGCTACCAGGTGTTCAATGCGGCCAACGACGATCCGTCGTCGGCGCTGACGACGCAGGAACTGCTAGACCGCTTCTATCCAAAGGTGCCGGTCAAGCGGAAACTGGGCAAGTACGAGACGCTGTTCTCCAACCGGAAGATCAAGAAGGTTCTGGGTTTCAAGGAGCAGCACAACTGGCGCAAATACGCGCCGAACCCTGACGGAAAGGAATACGTCGGGTTTGCGGAGCTAGACCGTAACGGTGATGCCGCCGTCGACGTACAGCGTATGGCCATTGACGAATGACGATGCGTCAGACGCCAGGAATACCGCCGCGCCCACAAGTTCGCCGACTTCACCCCAACGCCCGGCCGGCGTGCGCTTGTCGAGCCATGCATTGAATTCGGGATTTTCGGACAGTGCGGTGTTCAGTTCCGTCCTGAAGAAGCCAGGCGCGATGGCGTTGATCTGCATGCCGTGCTTGGCCCAGTCCGCGCACATGCCGCGCGTGAGGTTGCGCACCGCGCCTTTCGTTGCCGTGTAGGGTGCGATCGTCGCACGTCCCAGTTCACTCATTACCGATGCGATGTTGATGATCTTGCCGCGCTTGCGTTCGATCATCCTCTTAGCCACCGCCTTACCCACATTGAAGACGCCTGTGACGTTGACCTGCAGGATCTGCTGCCACTTGTCGTCGGGGAAATCCTCAAGGGGCATGCGATATTGCATACCGGCGTTGTTGATCAAGATGTCGATGGGGCCGATGTCCTTCTCGATGCGCGCGACCTCGGCCTCGACGGCGCTTGCGTCCACCACGTCGAAAACGGATGCATCCGCCCTGACGCCCACATCGCGTAGCGAGGTGACCGCCTTCTCCACTTTCCCGGCCGTCCGGCCATTCACGATGACATCGGCGCCGTGCTCGGCAAGGCCGCGTACTAGTGCATATCCGATGCCCTGGCCCGAGCCGGTGACGAGCGCCCGACGGCCCTTGAGGCTGAAAAGTTCTGACATCCGTTCCTGGCCTTCCGGTTCCCTTAGTCGCTCTGCCTGAAGTTGCGGATGCGATCGAACATCACGGCCAGCACGATCGCGCCGCCGATAAACGTGCCTTGCCAGAAAGCGTTGATGCCGAGCAGGCCGAGGCTGTTGCGGATCACCTCGATGAGCGCCGCACCGACCAGCGCGCCGAACGCGGTGCCGACGCCGCCTGCGAGATTTGCGCCGCCTATGACGGCGGCCGCGATCACCTGCAACTCCATACCGGCGCCGATATTGGTCGTCACCGCGCCCAGCCATCCGGTTTGGATGATGCCGGCGATGCCGGCCGAAAGTGCCGATATAACGTAGACGGCGACCTTGATCTGCTTGACCGGCACACCGGTCAGCGTTGCCGCGTGTTCGTTGCCGCCGATGGCGTATACGTGCCGGCCGAACTTCGTCCACCGCAGCACGAAACCGGTCAGCAGTGCGAGCACGACCATGTAGACAACGGGATTGGCGATGCCGAAGAACCATGCGCCGCCGCCGATGGACAGGAGCAGGTCATGGTCCGGCCCGAACTGGAAAACCACCGTGTTGTTCGACGCCACCATCGCCAGGCTGCGAGCAATGGAAAGCATGCCGAGCGTCACGACAAAGGGCGGGAATCCGAAATAGGCGATCAGCACGCCGTTGAAGCCGCCCACGATGATCGCCGTGCCGAGCGAGGCAAGGATGCCGACCTCTATGCCGTAGCCGGCATGCATGACAACGGCCAGCACCATCGAGCACAGGCACAGCACAGACCCCACTGAGAGATCGATACCGCCGGTTATGATGACGAGGGTCATGCCAAGGGCAACGATCGCAACGAATGTCACGTTGCGCGTGATATTGAAGAGATTTGCCGTCGTCGCGAAGGAATTCGTGGCAAGGGACAGGAAGATACAGGCTGCGATCACCGCCATCAGCACCCAGAAGGTCTGGCTGTTCAGCAGACGGGTTCCCCAGCCGTGCTGCTTGTGGGCTATGGTCTGTTCGAGCGTCACACTCATGGTTGCCTCCTCAAGCCGCCTGTTCGATCGCGCCGGTGATGAGGCCCGTGACCTCTTCGGGTGAACTGCGACCTATCTGCTTGTCCGCCACCTTGCGGCCGCGCCGCATGACAATGACGCGATCGGCCACGTCGAACACGTCGGGCATGCGGTGGCTGATGAGGATGACGGCGATGCCCTGAGCGCGTAGATGACGTATGAGGTTAAGCACTTCAGCTACCTGTCGGACGGAAATCGCGGCTGTCGGCTCGTCCATGAGGACGATCTTGGCCTGCGACAGCATCGTGCGGCCGATGGCCACCGCCTGTCGCTGGCCGCCCGACATCTGCTTGACCAGATCCCGGGGACGGGTCTCCGATTTTAGCTCCCGGAAAATCTCGCCGGCGCGCTGGTACATTGCCGGATAGTCCAGGATGGCGAACGGCCAGACGCCCTTGCGCAATTCGCGTCCCAGAAAGACGTTGGCCGCAGCGGTTAGATTGTCGCACAGCGCCAGGTCCTGGTGGACAATCTCGATACCGTGGTGGCGCGCATCGACGGGCTTGTGCATGACAAGCTCCTTGCCGTCCATGCTGATCCTGCCCTCGCTTGGACGGAAGTTGCCGGCGATCATCTTCACCAGCGTGGACTTCCCCGCGCCATTGTCGCCCATCAGCCCCACCACCTCGCCGGGCTCTAGAGAGAACGACACATCGCTTACTGCGTGTATGGCGCCGAAATGTTTGGAAATATTGGTCAGTTCAAGAACTGCCACCAGTTCATCCTCCCTTGGCTGTCGCTGTTTTTATCTTTACGACAGGCTTGAAGTTGCGCCTTGGCTCCTCCGTCAGCGACAACGACCGGCATTTATGCCGAGACGCGCGCACGCGTCAATCGAGTGTCGGCAAGCGCGTCAATTATTTTGTAAGACAAATAGGACAATAGCGGTTGACGGACCGAACGCCACGTTATTAGTTAGCGTTCCTTCGGGAGGAAGGCATGCCGCTTATGGTAACTGGCGCAACCGGGAATGGCGGGCGAAACCTGTTTCGCGACGTGCCTCGTGCCTATAAGTCTGCCAAGCAGCCGATGGTCTCAGAGGGTTTGTCGATCCGGCATGGAAAGGCGTGCGTCCAAGCAATGCCTGGCGTTTTTCGGTCCGGATTGACGATATTGGCGGGGGCATCCGCCTCCGTCTGTTTCAAGGGAGGAAGTCTATGAGGAAACTACTGTTGCTTGCCGCTACCGCGGCGATGGCTCTCGGCGCCAGCCAGGCCATGTCTCAGGAGAAGAAGCAGCTCGTGATCGTCGTGAAGGGCCTGGACAACGCTTTCTTCGAGTCGATCAACCAGGGCTGCCAGAAGTGGAACAGCGAGAATGCCGATTCCGAGTATGAGTGCTTCTACACCGGTCCTGCCTCGACAGCCGACGAGGCCGGCGAAGCCCAGATCGTCGCCGACATGCTCGCCAAGCCGTCGACGGCCGCAATCGCGATCTCGCCTTCCAATGCACCACTGATCGCGCAGACGATCAGGAACGCCAATCCGACCATCCCGGTCATGACGCTCGATGCTGACCTGACCAAGGAAGATGCGGGCCTGCGCAAGACCTATCTTGGTACCGACAACTATCTGATGGGCTTCCGCATCGGTGAGTACTTCAAGAAGTCAAAGCCGAACGGCGGGACCGTCTGCACGATCCAGGGCAACCCCGCCGCCGACAACATCCTGCAGCGCGCACAGGGTTTCCGTGACGCTCTGTCGGGCCAGAAAGGCCTTGCCGCTCTTGCCGGCGAAGGCGGATGGACCGAAGTGGCAGGCTGCCCCGTCTTCACGAACGACGATGGCGTGAAGGGCGTGCAGTCGATGATCGACATCCTTGCAGCCAACCCGAACCTTGACGGCTTCGGCATCATGGGCGGCTGGCCGCTGTTCATGGCACCGCAGCCCTATCGTGACTTCACCCGTCCGCTGGCCGATAAGCTCGCGAGCGGCGAGTTCGTGATCTCTGCTGCCGATACGATCGGTGAGGAGGTCGCGATTGCGAAGGAAGGCCTCGTGACGGCTCTTGTCGGACAGCGTCCGTTCGAGATGGGCTACAAGGCTCCGTCCGTCATGATCGACCTGATCGAGGGCAAGGACGTCCCCGATCCGGTTTTCACCGGCCTTGACGAATGCACCAAGGATACAGCAGACACCTGCATCCAGAAGTAACACAGACCGGGACGCGTCCGTGATCTGCGGGCGCGTCCTTCCTTGCTCGCCCGACAAAATGTTGAGATGGGCAGGGCAGGGGGCAATTCATGACGCGCAAGCCAGTCAACACATCGGTATCGGGGTCAGTTTCGACCGAGCGGGGCAAGACCTTCGGCGGATCGTTCGGTGCCGGAGCAAGCGTACATGCCTCGCTGGCCAACGAGATTGGAATGCGCATCGTCCGTGGAGACTATCCGCCGGGCACGATTCTCCCAAACGAGGCCAAGTGGTCGGAAACCTTCGACGTAAGCCGGTCGGCGGTACGCGAAGCAATCAAGATGTTGATGGCCAAGAGCCTGCTGTCCTCCAGGCCCAAGGTAGGAAGCTGGGTCGAGCCGCGCGAGCGCTGGAACCTGCTCGACCGAGACGTGCTGAGCTGGTATGCGACGGCGCCCGATCGCGAAGCCTTTCTGCGCACCGTACAGGAATTCCGCCACATCATCGAACCCGAGGCAACTGCCTTGGCCGCCGAGCGCCGCTCGGAAGAGCAGATGGAAGAGATAACGACTGCCTGCCGCGAAATGGGCGAGGCCAGTTCATTGGCGGTCCGCACACAGGCGGATACACGGTTCCACCTCGCCATCCTGCGCGCTTCCGGCAACGAATTGCTCGTGCCGCTGGGCGTCCTGATCGAATCGGCTCTCAACAATCTTTTCGTGGTTGTCACGCGCGAAACCGCCGACGTCGACCATGCCCAGAAACTGCATGAGGCGATCGAGCGCAATATCCGTCTGCAGCGTCCGGAAGCCGCACGTTCGGCCGTTCGCCGTCTGCTCGGTAACACCGACCAGATCATCGGTCGCGAACGCCGCTGACTCTTTCATCCTGTCGAATCATGGGTTGATTGCGGGCCGGGCACGTCGCATGAATGGCGTCCTGAAATCAGGGAGGATCCCGTGCTCGTCGACACGCATCTGCACATCATCGACCAGTCGAGGCTGGACTATCCGTGGCTGTCGGGCGCACCTTCGCTCAACCGGGATTTTCCCTATTCCGAATATGCACGCGACGCACTGAGGAGCGGTGTCACCGACGTGCTTTTCATGGAAGTTGATGTCGCGCCGCAGCAGATCACCAGCGAGATCGATTTCGTGAAGGAGCAAGCGGCCCTGCCTGACAGCCTGATCAGGGGCGCGATCTCAGCCTGCCGGCCCGAGGATCAAGGATTCTCGGCATTGCTCGAGCGTTCGCTCGCCGATTCATTTGTTAAAGGCTTTCGCCGCATCCTGCATACGGTTTCGGACGATATATCGCAGGGCGCGCTGTTCAGGGAAAATGTGAGGCGGTTGTCCGGTACGCGGCTCACCTTTGACATCTGCATGTTCCCCCGCCAGCAGCCTCTGGCGCTTGCGCTTACGGAACTTGCGCCCGACGTGACCTTCATCCTAGACCATTGCGGCGTCCCCGACATCAAGGACGGCGATTTTGACGGATGGAAACGCGGGATTTCCGAACTTGCGGCTCGTCCAAACCTGATGGCCAAGATTTCGGGAATCGTCGCCTATGCCGACAGCGACACATGGTCGGCAGAAACGCTTCGCCCTTATGTCGAACACATCATCAACTGCTTCGGATGGGACCGTGTCGTCTGGGGCAGCGACTGGCCAGTATGCACACTGGGCGGCGGGCTTCTTGCATGGGTGGCTGCTACGCATGCCGTGCTCGAAGGCTGTTCCAACGACGAGCGCGAAGCCCTGTTCTGGCGCAACGCAAACCGTATCTGGAACCTCGGTCTTTCGGCCTGAACCGGTAAGGTTGCCGTCCTGTCGAGGCCGTTTCGGGAGAACCGACCCGCCTTTTCGCCTGGTAACGAAACCATCACCTCATTCGCGGCTTTTCCTGTGGTGAAGGTGTCGCTAACACTGTTGGATTCGTTGCGCTCAGGTTTTTTCCGGATGCCCAAACGCCGTACCTTTCTCGACCCCGTGCTGCTTGCACGATTGAGAAGAAAGTCACGCTTTACCGCGCTGAAGGCGCGGCTGAGAACGCGCCTTCAGGCAATGCAGGCGGCCGATAGCGGCAGGGCGAAGAAAAACGAGGTGCGGGCCAACGAAGACCACGAGCTGGTCGTCGCCTCCTACAACGTCCACAAGTGCATCGGTATCGACGGGCGGTTCGATCCGATGCGCATCGCATCCGTCATCGCTGAACTCGATGCCGACGTCGTCGCCATACAGGAGGCCGACAAACGTTTCGGCCGGCGCTCCGGCCTGCTCGACCTCAAGGCGCTGGAAAAGGAGGCCGGCCTCACGCTGATACCGACCTCGCACGAGAAGGACGGGCACGGCTGGCACGGCAATGCCCTGTTCCTGCGCAAGGGCAAGGTGCGCGACATGCGCCGGCTCTCCCTGCCGGGCGCGGAGCCTCGCGGCGCGTTGGTGGTGGACCTCGATCTGCCGATGGGCCCGTTGCGTCTTGTGGCCGCCCATCTCGGGCTGTTGCGCCGCAGCCGCCGCTCGCAGGTGCGCTCGATTCTCAATGAAATCGAGCAAGGGCCGCGTGTTCCGATCCTGCTGGTCGGGGATCTCAACGAGTGGCGGCCGGGCCGCAAATCTTCGCTCCAGGAACTGAAACCCGTTTTCGGGCCGCTCAGCCAGAACCACTTCTCGTTTCCGTCCTACTTTCCGTTCATCGCGCTCGACCGGGTCATCGGCTCGCCCGGACTTGTCACCGCCATGAAAGTGCATGACAGCGCGCTTGCGAAAGTCGCCTCCGACCACCTGCCGCTCAAGGCGACCATCGACATTCCCGCGGCGCTGAAGGAGATCGGCGGATCGGATGCGCTCGTCCTCAACGAGGTCAGCTCCTAGCCCTCCGTCATACGATCCGGCTTTCAATCGAATCGCATGGTCGCCGGCCCGTTGCGTTCCCTTGCAAAGACGGGCATTGGTTGCCGCAAAGGCATTTCTGGAGAGGATCTGACATGGCTGAAACCTTCGTGATCGCACAGGGCGGTGGACCTACGGCGGTGATCAACCAGACGGTTGCCGGCGCCACGCTGGAGATCATGAAGCGCCATCCCGGCGCGCGGGTTCTCGGCTCCCGCTTCGGCGTGCGCGGCGTGCGCGACGGCGATTTCGTCGTACTCTCCGATCTGTCCGAGGCGCAGCTTCGGCTGTTCGGCGGAACGCCGAGTTCCGGGCTTGGCTCGACGCGCGACAAGCCGGACGCAGCCTATTGCGATCTCGTGCTGAGGGGCCTGAAGAAGGTCGACGCACAGGCGTTTATCTATATCGGCGGCAACGATACCTCCGGGACGCAGCAGATACTGACCGATGCCTCCGGGGGGTCGATCGCCTTCGTCCACGCGCCGAAGACGATCGACAACGATCTGATGGAGAACGACCATACGCCGGGCTTCATCTCCGCGGCCGAGTTCGTCGCCGGCGCGTTCCTCTCGGTCGACCTCGACTTCCGCGCGCTGCCCGGCGTCTACGTGGCCATCGTCATGGGGCGGCATGCCGGCTTCCTGACGGCGGCTTCGGCAGCCTGGAGGCTGGACGAGGACAGCGGGCCGCACCTGATCTACGTGCCCGAGCGCGCTTTCTCCGTGAAGCAGTTCATCGATGACGTTAAGTCCAGGCTCGACAAGCACAAGCGTTGCGTCGTCGCCGTTTCCGAAGGCGTGCAGACCGCCGACGGCACGTCGCTCGTGGAAAGCATCGTCGGACCGGACAGGGTCGAACGCGACGCGCATGGCAACGTCAAGCTTTCGGGTAGCGACCTCAACCGCGCCTTCGAGACGGCGCTGGCCGAAGGCCTGCCGGGCAAGCGCGCCCGCGTCGATGCGCTGGGCTACATGCCGCGCGGCTACGTCGGCGCGATCAGCAAGGTGGACCAGCAGGAGGCCTTCGACGCCGGCGTTCATGCGGTGGAGGCTGCCGCCCAGGGCGGCGGTTCCGTCGCGCTCCAGTATGACGGGCAGAAGACCGTCATGAAGATCGTGCCGCTTTCCAGCGTCGCGGCCAGGACGCGCCACATGCCGGACGATTTCCTGACGGCCGAGGGCACCGCACTGACAAACAAGGGCCTTGCGTATTTCGAGCGGCTCGTGCCGAGGAAGTATGACGTCGCGAAACCGTTTGTCTGACATCCCGGATTTGCGCGGGCTGGCGTAATCGTTGTGCGTTTCGCCGGCGCGCCGGAATCGGTAGTGTATCGGCAGAGGATGTGATTTCCGGTTCACAAGGGGGTTCCAATGTCCACCAATTCCGAGCTTCAGGCCCGGCGGGTCGCCGCCATTCCGCGCGGTGTCGCGACGGCCTATCCGGTATTTGCCGAACGCGCCGAGGGGTCCGAACTGTGGGACCGTGATGGCAAGCGCTTCATCGACTTCGCCGGGGGCATCGCGGTGCTCAACACCGGCCACCGTCACCCCAAGGTGGTTGCGGCGGTCAAGGAGCAACTCGACGCGTTCACCCATACCGCGTTCCAGATCGTGCCTTATGAACCCTACATTGCGCTTTGCGAACGGCTGAACCAGATCGCGCCGATCTCGGGCGAGAAGAAATCGCTGCTGTTCTCGACGGGCGCCGAAGCCGTCGAGAATGCGGTCAAGATCGCCCGCGCCTATACCGGCCGCACCAACATCATCGCTTTTTCCGGCTCCTTCCACGGCCGCACGCTGATGGCATCGGCGCTGACCGGCAAGGTTGCTCCCTACAAGAAGAAGTTCGGCCCGATGCCGGGCGGCGTCTGGCATGCACCATTTCCGGTGCCCCAGTTCGGCGTCACGGTCGCGGATTCGCTGCGCGCCATCGAGTATCTTTTCCGCGCGGACGTCGATCCGGTCAACGTCGCGGCCTTCATCATCGAGCCGGTCCAGGGCGAGGGCGGTTTCCATCCCGCGCCGACGGAACTGCTCGAAGGTCTGCGCAAGCTGTGCGACCAGCATGGCATCCTGCTGATCGCCGACGAGGTGCAGACCGGCTTCGCGCGTACCGGCAAGATGTTCGGCATAGAGCATTCGGGCGTCGAACCCGACATCATGACCGTGGCCAAGTCGCTGGCCGGAGGCTTCCCGCTTTCTGGCGTGGTCGGCAAGGCAGCGATCATGGACGGACCTGAGCCTGGCGGGCTCGGCGGTACCTATGCCGGCAGCCCGCTTGCCTGTGCCGCTGCGCTGGCGGTGCTCGATGTCATCGAGGAAGAAAAGCTGGTCGAGCGGGCGAACATGCTCGGCAAGCGGATCAAGGATGATCTCCAGCGTTTCGCCCAACGCAACGACACGGTCGCCATGTCGGCGATCCGTGGTCCCGGTGCGATGGTCGCCTTCGACGTGGTGAAGGCGCGTGGGGGCGACGAACCCGATGCCGACGCGACCAAGCGCATCACATCGGCCGCACTTGCCGAAGGTCTCGTGCTGCTGTCGTGCGGCGTGCACGCCAACACGATCCGCATCCTGATGCCGCTCACCATTTCCGACGATCTTCTGGCCGAGGGCATGGCGAGGCTTGAGCGTGCGCTGGTGGTCGCGAACGGGTAGAAAGCGCGGGGCTTTTCGCTGGCGGGCCGTTCGCAGCCTGCCGGCTGCTAGGCGTTCCTTTCGCTGACGGCCGGACGCTCGCCTTGCTCGCTGGCCTCCTATTGCTC
>JAHBYU010000031.1 GCA_019635775.1 Rhizobiaceae bacterium
AATCGCTCCGCTCTTTCATGCCTCCGGTGTGGCGCTGCGGCAAGCTCTGTGCGAAACAATTGAGGTCGCGATTGTGCGTCTGTCAGCGCAATATTTCAACCGGAAGAAGGTGAATATGGCGGCGATGGGTGGAAAAACGACATGGCGCTGATAAAATCAGACGGCCGAAAAGAGGGAGACGATGCGATGGCGCGCAAGACGATCGAACAGCGATTGGCCGAACTGGATGCGCAGCGCGCCACGCTCAAGGCCAGGCTGTCGAAACAGGAACGCGCCAGGGACACACGACGCAAGGTGCTGCTCGGCGCGCTCGTCCTCCATCGCCTCGAACACGGCCCCGATGAAATCTCCAGGCAGCTCCCCGATTGGCTGCGCCGCGAGCTGCCCGGCTTTCTCACCCGCGACATGGACAAGGAACTGTTTGCCGATCTGCTGGCGACCCCATCGGATCGGGGACCGGCCTCGTGACCGATTTCCGCCTCGCCTGGGCCGCCTTCAGGAACATGCTGCGCGTTGCCGCCGGCGATCCGCTATGGGCCTTCACCAGCATTATCAGCGGCCCGTTTCGCGCCATCGCCTATTTCTATCATTACGGCCTGTTCTTCGTCTTCGTCGTGTTCGTCGTCGGCTTCGGACTCATGGGGCTCGTGCAATGGGCCGGCGTCGAGCGCGGCGGGGCGCTCTGGAATGTCGTCAACCTCGCCTACGCCGCTTTCATCCTGCTGTTCCTGTTCCGCTTCCTCTCCCGGCCGATGATCGACCATTTCGGGGACGTGGACGCCGACACCCACGGCTCGGCCCGCTTCGCCACCGACAAGGAAGTGGCTCCCCTCACCCGCGCCGGTTCCGGCCTGCTGATCGGCCGCCATCCGAAATCCAAAAAGCTGCTGCGCTATGACGGCCCGGCCCATCTGCTGACGATGGCACCGACACGCACCGGCAAGGGCGTGGGAACCATCATCCCGAATCTGCTGACCGCAAACCGCTCCGTGATCTGCATCGACCCCAAGGGCGAGAATGCCAGGATCGCCGGCCGCGCCCGCCAATCATTCGGCCCGGTCCATATCCTCGACCCCTTCGGCGTCACCGGCCAGCGCTCGGCCGCCTTCAATCCCCTCGATGCGCTCGACCCTGACGGCCTCGATGTCGCCGAAGATGCCTCTACCCTGGCCGACGCCCTGGTCTATGACGATCCGGGCGCGGCCGGCGAGGCGCATTGGAACGAAGAAGCCAAGGCGCTGATCGGCGGCATCATCCTCCATATCGTCGCCAACGAACCGCGCGACCGGCGCACCCTCGCCACCCTCCGCGAAAACCTCACCCTGTCGCCGGAAACCTTCACCGCCCTGCTCAAGAACATGCAGGCGTCATCCGCCGCCGGCGGCCTGGTCGCCCGCGCCGCCAACCGCCACCTCGGCAAGTCCGATCGCGAGGCGGCCGGCGTGCTGTCGGCCGCGCAGCGCCATACCCATTTCCTCGACTCGCCCCGCATGACCGCCGTGCTCGGCCGCTCGGATTTCCGCTTTGCCGCTCTCAAGGCCAGGACCGCCACCGTCTTCCTCGTCCTGCCGCCCGATCGCCTCGCCACCTATTCCCGATGGCTGCGCCTGCTCGTCACCCAAAGCCTCACCGACATGGCCCGCTATCCCGCAAAGACGGCCGCCAGCGCGTCCCCTGCCCCGGTCCTCTACCTGCTCGATGAGTTCGCCGCCCTCGGCCATCTCGCGCCCGTCGAGCGCGCTATGGGCCTCATGGCCGGCTACGGCGTCCAGCTCTGGCCGATCCTGCAGGACGTTCACCAGCTCCGCGCCACATACGGCACCCGCGCCGGCACCTTCCTGTCCAACGCCGGCGCCCTGCAGGTCTTCGGCGTCAACGATCACGACAGCGCCCGCCTCGTCTCCGATCTGCTCGGCCAGGAAACCGCCGTGTTCAAGACGATGGGCCAGGCGCTCGATTCCGAAAAGTCAGGGATCTCCTACGGCGAGCATCATTCCGGCCGGCCGCTGCTCACACCCGATGAGGTCCGCAACCTGCCGCAAAACGCCGAACTGCTGTTCCTCGCCGGGCAACGCCCGATCGTCGCCGGCAAGCTCGCCTATTATGCCGATCCCGAGTTCAAAGGGCTGTTCGACCCGGCATAGGCACAAGGGCAACCATAGCGCTCGGCAGCGTCAAAAGGTGGGTTCTCGCCATGCTCGCGGGCCCCATCTGGTGATGATGCCCGCTGCGCGTGGCTCCGATCCCGGCCCAAGGGCCGCTTTTGACGCCGCCTGCGCTCCTATGGAATCCTGAACCTGTCGGGACGAAGGGCGTCCCGCCCTTCGCTCCGCTCCGGGTTCTCCACGCCTGCGGCGCGTCGAACAAAGGGCGCGATGATGAAAATGTAATGAAATATGAATTGTTAGTTGACGTCTAGACGTCAATCGCTGATGGTGCCCCCGTAAGAGGGTGGACTGATTCATGTCGCTGGCTCCCGGCACCATACGCGATTCCATAATCGATTTCTTGAGCGTTGTTGGCTCTGACGCCTCGACAGGCGAAATCCTGAGCGCGGTGAAAACCCGCCTTGGCGATGTAGCGCCCTCTTCGGTAAGGTCGTATTTGAATCTCAATACACCGCAAACCTTCGAGCGGACGGGCTGGGGCCGCTACCGGCTCAACGTGAACGGTCATCTGCATGTATTGGAGAACAACAAGCCGGCTGCGGAGTTTACCGCCGTGTCGATCGACAAGGCCAAGCTCTATCATGCCGACTGCTTCAAATGGCTGGCGCAACAGCCTGCTCATTCGATTCATGCGGTCGTGACTGACCCGCCCTACGGCTTGGTCGAATACACCGCAAAGGAAACGGCGAAGCTGCGCGCCGGCAACAAAGGCGGGATATGGCGTGTCCCCCCTGCCTTTGACGGCCACCAGCGGGCACCCCTGCCCCGCTTCACCGTATTGAGCGATAATGACCGTCGCGAGTTGCACGACTTCTTCAAGCGTTTCGGCATCCTGATGTCGCGTGCGACCGTACCGGGAGCAAACATCGTAGTCGCATCGAATCCCCTGCTGGCGCACATCGTGGCGAGCGCTATGGCGGAGGCAGGGTTAGAACTGCGCGGGTATATTTCTCGGCAGGTTATGACAATGCGCGGCGGTGATCGGCCGAAGAATGCTCACACAGAATTTGACGAAGTCTCGGTGATGCCCCGATCACAGTGGGAACCATGGGTTATCTTGCGGATGCCATTGGAAGGGCGGGTGCAAGATAACCTGCGGAAGTGGGGCACGGGCGGTTTCCGCCGACCCTCGAAAGCCCAGCCCTTCGGCGATCTGATCCGGTCGCATCCGACGCCCTCGTCAGAGCGCAAGATCGCCGCTCATCCGTCATTGAAGCCGCAGGCATTCATGCGCCAAGTGGTGCGGGCGGTCTTGCCGCTCGGTAAAGGCGTGGTGCTTGATCCGTTCATGGGTGGCGGGTCCACCCTCGCCGCCGCGAATGCCGTAGGCTACGAGAGTATCGGCGTCGAGCTCGACAAGCATTTCTTCGATATGGCGAACAAGGCAATCCCGAAACTTGCCGCTCTCGCAGCTCACCAGCCGGGCTAAGGCTTCTTGGCCGTGCGCTTCGCACCAGCTCGCGCCGCCAGCTTGGCGGCTTTCTTGGCAGCGCTCTCGGCGTCGCGGCGTTCTTTCGCCTCCCGCCGCTTCTTCTGCGCGATGCTCTCTGTCTTATAAATCCAATTTAAACGCAGCTTCGCAACACCCTGAGCATGCAAGGTTGCCGTGCGTGTCCCTTTGTCTGTTGATCGCGCATTTCGGCGGAAATCAGATTCCTCCACTTGCGCCAGATAGACCTCGGTGAACTGCATAGGACGCCGTGCCGATGCCGGCTCCGTCTCGGTATCGACCTCATAGACAAACACGCACATCCACTGCTCGCGCGCGCCATGGGTATCGACCGCGCCCCCCTCCTTCCGGGTGCTCTTGATCTCGATCCCGTCTGAACCTGCTGCAACGGCGTTGTTCGCGTAGCGACCACGCACAACAAGATCAGGATGCCCGTTGAAATGGGTATTGGGCACAAGCGACCGAGAAAACCGGGCGAGTGACGCTGTGATCATGTCAGAAATCATGCCCGACATCGCAGCCGGCCGGGTCATGTCATCGAGGCGCTGCAATCCCTTCGCGAGCAGCATTGAATTAACGTCTGCGAAGAAATCGTAGACGTCCTGCATGGCGTTCTCGAAGTCCAGAAGACGCAATTCATAGGGCAGCGCCGCCGCCGTATTGAATCCATCCTTGTCGATCGCAGCCTTTGCCAACTGATTCGCTCCCCGAATTAGCTGGGCAATATGACTCCATACTGCTGTGACGCAACCAAATGAGCGGATTCGGCGGTGTTTACCTCTCGAAATATGAGACGCAAAGAATCTGCTAGCCCGATCTCACTGATCGATCGGGCGTCCGGCTCTGGAAGCGCGTTCGTCTCCTGGCCGATCGCAGGTCTCTCCACGATACAGCGCCGCGACGGCTCGCTCGATCGTCTCGGCCAACGTAATCTCCTGCTGATCCGCGTAAGCGTAGATCGCTTCCAGGGTCTCAGCTTTCAATCGTGTCGCGAATTGTTCTGTCCGACCGGTCTTGCGCCGGGCGCGGCGCGGTTTGACCACCGACGTCTCAGCCAGCTCCGCTGCCGGCGCGCGCGGCGTCTCACGAAACCCTGCCGCGCGGGTCGCCGCCTTGACCGCGTTCGGATCGACGGGCGGGGCCGGCGGTGTTTCCAGATCCTCGCCAAAATCGAGCGTGGCGCGTTTTTTGTCGTCGCCGGTCATGCGCCCCCTCCCCTGATGGCATTGATGACAGCTTGCGCGTATTCACGCGCGTTCTCCCTGGCTGTTTCCAGGCCGGACACATCGGCAGCTTCCAGCTCGTGCAGCGTGCCGCCCAAAGAAAACAGCGTCCGATAGGCCGCCCGGTCGATCAAAGCTGCCGGCAGCACCGGCACCGAAGCGCCGGAAAACTGCCGTTCTATATCGCGCGCCGTCCGTTCGCGGATCGCGGGCGGCACGCGCGTAAAGAATACGCGATACGGGATTTCGCGGTTCGCCACCTTCCACATCTGGCGCACCAGCTTGACCGACTTCGCCGCCTCGGCCGCGTCCAGAACAGAACTTTGCAGTGGAATGAGAACCAAATCTGATCGCGCGACGGCAAAGCCTATGCGATCTGTCGCCGTCCCTTCCAGATCGACAATCACGAAATCCGCATCGGCGCGCGCGTCCTCGATCGTGTCGATGATGGTTTCAGCCGAGTCATCAACCACAATGCGCAAGGTCTCGGGGACCGGCCGAAGCTGTGACCAGGCGTGAAGCGGCCTGTTGGGGTCTGCATCGATCAACGCGACCTTGCGTCCGGCCGCCGCAAATTCGCCGGCGAGGACCACGGCGGAAGTGGTCTTTCCGACCCCGCCTTTGCTCGACACAAAAGATATGACGGCCATGCGCCCTCCATCATCTGCTAACTAGCAGCACGTTAGCTGCGCGTAATTTATAAGCCGTTAACAATCCGCTTGAAATAAGATTGCTGATATCTAGCTGCTAGTAAACTGCTATCTCTTTACAAGTCAGCCTTGCCCTTGGCTCCCTCTCGAAAGCCCATAGGGCGGTTGTCATAGGCGTAAGCGTTGCGGTTTAGCTATGGGGTTTCCGCTTCCCGATCCGCCTTATAAGCGGATCGGAACCGCCGCAGGGCCGTGCATGCGGCCCGGACAGCGGCGTCCGCTTATGTTTTCATACTTAGAGAAAGATTAGAGGGGGATTCAGTCTGCTTGGCGGACTCACGTTGTTGCAAGGACTTTCCGAGCGCCGCGAGTGCCCGTCCTAACGGGTTGTTACCTGCCTCGAACAGCGCCCGCTCATCGAGGGGCAGGGCCGTCCTATAGGCATTCAGCTCGGCCGCGCGCGCGGCCTGGGCGGCAATATGATCCTCGGGCGGGGGAGGGGCCTTGCCGAACCGGCCGAGAAGCCGCAGCGCCTTTGCCGGCAGAGACAGGCGATAGGCGTTGCTCGCTTGTTGCACCTGGGGGCCGCGCCCCTCGTTGCCGGTCGGCTCGTAGCGCCGCAACCAGTCGAGGAATCCATGTGTGCGCAGCGCTTTCAGCGCCCGCACCACGGCGTCACGCGAGCGCCGCACCTTCCCCATGATGGTGTCGATCGACGGTTCCAGCCGGCCGGTGCGGAAATCGACCAGGTTGACGAAATATTCCAGCACCTCGATCGCCACCGATCCGAGCGGGCCGGTGCGCTCGCCCTTCCGGCGCTCGGCCAGCTCGTAGCGTTTGGCGGCCAAAAGGATCTTCTGCACCTCCTGCCGGTTGGTCGGCCGCCATAGGCCACCCTCGGAGCGGCCCTTGAAATGGCTGTGCCGGCGAACCGGCGTCGGGCAACGCTCGGGGGGAGGGGGCATGATCAGGCTGAATGTCCCCTGTCTCGACCGCCGCAGGGCGTCCCGGCGCTCATGGGCGAGGGTGGATAGTTCTCCGGCCTCATCCTCGGTGAGCTGGCCGGCTCCGTGCCGGGTCCAGATTTCCCGCATGATTTCATCAAGCGCGTTCCCGCGCGCGCAGCCGATCGCGGCCGCGATATGCGTCCTCAACATATGCCTCTCGTCCTTCCATCCGGAGGACATGACGGCGGTGGACGGCAGGCACGGCTTTCCCGTTCCCGCAAGAATCAATCTTGCGGATCGGAGTGCTCTAGCGTAGATAAGGGGAGAGTTAGCGGACCCCTGATCTCAGTGTGTCTGACGGCCTATAAAACGCTCGATCGTTGGCGCGATCGGGCGTTTTGCCGTTATGCCCCTTGCTGCTTCTCGATATAGAACCTCAATGCTTCCTCGATGATCGGCGCGCGACCAGGCACACCGCGCTGCTCCTTGATCTTGTCGATTTGCGCGAGAAGATCGGTCGGAACATACGTTGTCAGCGCGATACGGCCAGCGGCGAGCTGCCGCGCCCGATGGGCGGCAACCTTCCTGCGAATCTCTGCTGCATTGCTTTTCATAGTTAGCAGTAACGACCTGATTTGACCGATTCTGCAACCCCCAGAATCCAAGCTGCTGAAATCATGGGGTTTCCACTACGTTCACCGGCTCGGACGACTCACGATCTCGCCGCGACTCAGAGGAGAGCGGAGGCAATCCAAATCTCTTGATCTATGAAACACGGCCCGATAGCGGTGGCTGACAAGGCACCTGGGCATACTGCTAAATATATATAAATCCATCCCGTCTCGCGTCCTCTGGGCACAATGCAGAAAGCGGAACGCATCACGCTGGCGCGAAAACGCCTAGCCAGCATCCTCGCAGCGCACGGGGTGGCAACCGCTCGTACCTTGGAGCAGAAGATTTCCGACGCCGGGCCGAACAATCAGCGCATCGACCCCCACATTCTGACCACGGTCAGAAACGCGATGATAGAAGAAGGGGAAATCGTGCGATCGCCGCAGAGCGGTGTACCGTGGTTCCACCTCGGCAATGCCAGCCCCCAGATTACTGCTGCCCGCCTCGCGGCGTTGCTCCCGATTTACAAGGAGTTCAATCACGGCAACGTCAGCAAACGGGTCGGCCAGACCCTAGAAATTGCCGTGTACCGGGCGCTGATGGACACCGAGGCGGAATTCTACGGCCGCATCAAAGACCTCGACCAGCACGACGACGACATCTTGTACCCAAAAGAAGAGCCTCCGCAGCACATCGGCAAGCTCTCGCTCCCTGGCGACCAGAGACTAGACTTTCTCGTCCGCCACCCTTCGGCGGGCATGCTGGCAGTCGAGTGCAAGAACGTCCGGGAATGGCTCTATCCCGAACAACGAGAGCTGGTTGAGCCGCTGGGCAAGGCGCTGCTACTCAACGCGGTTCCCGTGATAATTGCCCGCCGCATTCCCTTCGTGACGTTCAAGCTGTTCAACGCCTGCGGCATTGTCTTTCACCAGACCTACAATCAGGTTGTGCCGAACTCGATTGCGGCGCTGGCCCAGCGCGTTAAGCACAAGGATTTACTCGGCTACCATGACCTGCGCATCGGCAATCAGCCCGATGTGCGCCTAGTCAAATTCATCGGCACGAATCTTCCCGGCGTTGCCGACGACGCACGCGCACGGTTCGACGCCAACCGCGACCTACTCGAAGCTTACGCCCTGGGCGACATGACCTACCAGGAATTTGCCGGTCGCCTGCGCCGCCGTCTCGCAGGGCAAAATGAGGATGGCGACGACGAAGACGGAGACGACGAGAATTACGACTATTGGGACGAATAAGCCGTGTTCACGGCGTTCCGTGGATAACGGCCGCGCTAGGCTTCCTTTCCTAACAGTTCGTGATATGTTCCAACGGAGAGGGGAATCAACATCTTGGTATCAAGAGCACCTAAGCATCAGAAAAGACACTGCATATGTTGGTATCTCCCTCGCGCCACATACGGCCGCGCCAAACCTGCGAAGTTTTGCGCGCCGCCCGCCATTCCTACCGCACCGGCCGCACCCTAAACTGGGTCGTCACTATTGACTTTGGATGGCCGGACCTCGGACAAGAACTCCAACCGTCGCGCACCTTCCGCGCCATCCGGCGGCGCGTATGTGCATGGTGGGACTACAAGCGCAAGAAGGGTCTTGTGGAAGGGCCTGTCTGCGATCTTGCCATCTGGGAAGCTCCGAACGGCAAGCATCATGTCAACTGGCTACTGCATATTCCGGAATCGCTACGCGACGAGGCGCAAGTGGTCATCGCCAGCCGCACGCGCAAGATCATGGGCGAGCATCCGGCGGACACCCTACACCAGCAAGCCATCTACAATCTCAACGGTCTGCTGCCCTATGTGGTGAAAGGCACCGAACCGGGCTATGCGGAAAAAATCGGCGTCACTCCCGCTGACCAAGGGGCTATCTGGTTTCGCCGCGCGGTTCCGTCGATGTCCCTCGGGCGGGCGGCACGCGAACGCGATTGGGTGAATGGCCACATCGTCAACGACGAGCGGGCGAGGGGACTGCCATTCCCACGCGAGAAGCGCGTTATGGACAGACACGAGGCTGTGGTTACAAGCTAGATGTCCAGTTCGGTAATTTCGGCCTTATGGTACTTCGTTGCTAGAATCCGCCCCTTCGCCGAGCACTACGGTTGCCTCGGTGCACCCCTTAGCGCTCTGTAGAGGGTCGCTCGATGCACCTTCAGGAGCCGGGCAACTTCGGCCACCGGCCTCTTGTCCTCGTCGATGAGCTGACCGGCGTGCGCGATCTGCTCGGCCGATAGGGCAGGGGGCCGGCCGAAGCGCGCGCCCTTCGCCTTCGCGGCGGCACGGCCGGCGCTGGTGCGCTCGTGGATCAAGGACCGCTCGAACTCGGCGACGCCGGCGAAGAAGGTCAGCACCATGCGCCCGGCCGGCGACATGGTATCCGCCCACGGCTCGGCCAGCGATTTCAAGCCGGCCTCGGCCGCCTCCAGGCGCTCCGCAATGTCAAGAAGATCGTGCGTTGATCGGGCGAGGCGGTCCAGCCTGGTGATTGTCACCACGTCGCCGGCGCGCAAATGGTCCAGCATTTTCGCCAGCTCGGGGCGGCTCCGCTTCGCGCCGGAAGCCTTTTCCTCATAGATGCGCTTGCAGCCGGCCGCCTTCAGCGCCGCGCGCTGCTGGTCGAGGTCCTGGCCGCCGGTCGAGACGCGCGCATATCCGATCATCATGGGGCAGGGGCTTCCGCTGTTATGCTCACGCCCGAATCTAGCGCGTGCAACCTGTCGCGAAAATCCTTATTCTGCGACTACATAGGTCTCTGGATTTTCGCTCTGTGCGAAGTGCGGCCCCGACTAAACTCACTGTGCCAGCATCGGCATAGTAATGGCGGTGTTGCAGACGCAGGCCTAAATAAAAATCGAAACATATGTAACAATCGCTGCTTTTCGTCTCCTAATGGTTGTCAAGGCCGCCATAGCGGTAGCCAACAGAAGGAGACACTGACATGACCAACGATAATCCTGAAATCGACGGCGTCGAGCCGATCGAAACCGATATCCAGACCGCCGCTGATGTGGCCACGTGGGGCGACGACGCTCCGCGAGGTGGCAAAGTCGTTATGAGCCGCGTCCTCAAAGACGGCGCGAAGGTGCCGATGTTCTTTGGGCAGACGCTCATCCGTAGCCTTCGCGACCAAGGCTATTCATCGACGACTTCAGCTCTGTGCGAGATCATCGACAATTCTATCCAGTGGGGGGCGGGCAACGTCCATATCTATTTCCGCCAATCCGGCGGGAGAGGCGATTACTCAATCGATGTCGCAGTTCTCGATGATGGAAAGGGGATGAGCCCCAATGTCCTGAAGCTGGCAATGTCCTTCGGCGGCTCGCTCAACTATGACAAGAGGACGGGGATCGGTCGTTACGGCATGGGTATGAAAACGGCTGCACTCAGCATGGCACCGTCTTTCGATGTCTATAGCTGGCAGGACGAGAAGGACATCTATCGGCTGACACTCGATGTGGACGAGGTCGGCAAATCGCGCCTCAATATGATTGAAATGCAAGATCCGGAGTCAGTCGACGACCTCCCTTCCGAGGTTGCCTCGATCCTCTGCAAGCCGATGATCTGGCCGAACCGCGACGATCAACAGCTCATTACCGAAGCCGAGGATGATGTTTACGACGCTCTCGGCGGGTCCGGGACTCTTGTCTACATCCCTGATTGCGATCGGGTCGACGCCGCCAAGGCGCGAACGCTGGCAGAGCGTGCCATTAAGGACATCGGTCGCATCTATCGTAAATTCATCGACAACGGTCTTAAGATTTGGGTCAATAACAAGATCGTTCAGTCCTTCGATCCTACTTACTGGTCGCAGAACTCCCGCCACGTCCAGGTAGAGGGCATTTCGGAGTCTAAATCGCGCCTGGTGGTAGCTAAGACCGTGCCAATTGAGCGCTCGCCCGGTGGGGAAAAAGGTAGTTTGAGTATCCGCCTTTACGAGCTTCCAATCGAGGACTGGAGTCAGTTGCCGAGATCGGTGCGGAAGAACTCCTTGCGCTTGTACGACGATCACAACGTCACGATCCTGCGGAATGATCGTGAGATGTTTGCGGGAGTTGTGCCAGAGATCGCGCGTCGGCATGGCGATCTGAATTGGTTCAGGGTGCAGATCGACTTCGCGGGCGATCTAGACGAAGCCATGGGCCTGTCATCCAACAAGCAGGGTGTCCGACCTAAGCCTTATGTCCTAGACGAGATTTCCAAGGCCATCGGCAACGAGGTCGGGGCCGTGCGCGAACGCATCCGCAAGTTCCAGAACACTAGCGCGGCGGCGAACAACCGTAGCGGAGTTTCAGCAGCAGAGCGCAAAGCCAACGAGGCGGAGGAAATACAGTCCGAGCGGATCGAGATGCCCAACCCGATCACGGACGAGGAGAGGCAGGCGCTTCATCAGCAAATCCGGGAACTTGCTGCATCGATCCGTCGCGAGGGTGAAGACGAGGAGGCCGCGATCGCCCGAGTCGAGGGGTCAGCTTACCTGACGAAATACAACCATGACCCCTTCTGGCCCTTTTATCACGTTGAATATAAAGCGGGGCGTGTGGTTTTGACCATCAACACCGCGCATCCATTCTACGATCGAGTGTATCGGCCTTTGTCGGAGGCGGCGCTCGCCGCCAATCCAGAGAACGATGGTGACGACGATTCGTCCGGATTCTCGGGAGCCGCTGACGTGATGGTCGGAGTGCAACTTCTCCTGTTTTCGCTCGCCCGAACCCAGTCATTCATGGGCCGGAATGAACCCGATCGCGTGAAGCTCTTCGACAAGATGAGGCGGGAATGGTCAGAAGTATTGGCAACGCAGCTGGAAAGCTGATAGACTAACGCGGTTCGGTTTCATGAGGCATCGAGGACATAGCGCTCCTCGATGCCGTTTACCTTGATGCCGGGCCTTTTTACAGACTGCCACAGCGGCGGTCCACAATGGAGAGAAACTATGTCTTTCAAAGACCGGTGGGCGGATTACGCTCGCGTTCAAGCAACTGCCAGACTTTCCACCTCAATAACTCAATCTGACGCGAATGATGTCCGGCTCGATCGCATCATCGACGGCATTACCGTAGGCACGGCCGAGGAACCCGCTGGTATCGAGCGCGCCGTGAAATCCCATGCTCGCAGGGAACGCAACCGGCAAAGGGCGCGCAACATGACCCGGCACGCCTTCATGCCTGTCGGCACGCCCAACCCTGAGCAGACGTTGATCTGGAAACAGGCTTGGACGCATTTCGGTGAGGCGTTCTCCGGCCGGGCGCTACGCCTGCTCATTCAGAGCGAAACGACTACGGCTTCGACACCAATGACGGGTATCGACCGGACACGCTTGTCTCGGATCAGATCATCGGCAGCGTATAAAGCGGTCCATGCCGATACCTTCATGTAAAGGTCTTTCGTGGGGGGATAGGCCGACCAAGAAAGCAGTTGCCGAGGCTAATGTCGCGCAGATCTTAACACATGAGCCTGGTGCGCAGCGGCCCAGAATCCGGGTCACGACGTGTCGCAAAAGTCAGTCGCGAATCTTTGACTTTCGCACGCGAGTTTTGCGACAACGCCGCTTTCGGCATAGGGCTGTTTCAGATCAACGGTTTACGGGTTAAAGGTGGAAAGCCGTTTTGGCCCGTCGCAAAAATTAGGATTTGTGCGACAGCGGGCCTTGCGGCCTGCCTATAGAGATTTGACCCCAAC
>JAHBYU010000032.1 GCA_019635775.1 Rhizobiaceae bacterium
CTCACGGCAAGCATTTGCGTTCTTGATCCCGACGGGAACATCGTCGCAGTCAACGAGGCGTGGCGTAGGTTTTCCGCCGCCAATGACGGCCGCGGTGATTACGTCGGTGAAAGCTATCTTCAGGTCTGCGACAGGGTCGCAGGCGATGACCACGCCATCGCGCATGAAATTGCGAAGGCCGTGCGTGACGTCCTCGCAGGTAGACGCTCACTCATGGAGACAGAGTATCCTTGCCCCTCCTCCGAGGAACAACGTTGGTTCCTTCTGCGCGTCACAGAACTTCGCGACAAGAAAGGCAACAGGACCGGAGCCGTCGTCTCTCACCAGGACGTCACCAGCCGGAGATTGCTCGAAGAGCGGCTGAAACTGATCGCCGACACAGATGAGCTCACCGGGCTACCCAACAGGCGGAAGTTCCTGCGCTTGGCTTCTGAAGCTCTCCAAGCGGTCAAGAAGGCCAGCGCAAGGGTGAGTTTGGTCGTTCTCGATCTCGACCGTTTCAAGGAGGTCAATGACAAGCTCGGGCACGATGCCGGAGACGAGACGCTTCGCCAGATCGCGGACCAATTGAGCCGCGGACTTCGACCGGGTGACATCCTCGCTCGATGGGGCGGCGAAGAGCTTGTAGTACTGCTTCCACAAACCGACCAACGGGGCGCTATCCAGCTTGCCGGACGGTTGCGTGCCCGGATTGAAGGCTATTCCATCGAAACGACATCCGTCTCATTTTCCGTGACCGCCAGCTTCGGCGTGACGCAGCTACTGGAAAACGATGATGATCTTCGCGCAGCATTGGCAAGAGCTGACAAGGCGCTTTACGACGCCAAGGAAGCCGGAAGAAATCGTGTTCGCTCTCGTTCCCTGGAATTGGTTCGACCGGCAGTTGCGTGAGGCGGCCTGCCACAATCGTTCACCTGCGCCATGAGCGCCGTTGGCATCCAGGGAGGCGCAGAGAGAAGTGGAAGGCGTCAGCGACGAACGGCTCGGGAATGTGTAACTTCAGGCACGCGAATATCTGCTGAGCGCCAAACACTTGCGAAAGGAACGTCTCTTAGCAGGGGCCGTTTGGCGACCGGCAGGAAACAGGACGCCGTTAGCGAATAACTCCCTTTTGCCGCGAACTTCGGGTTTGAATCTACCGATCACCGTTGGTCTGACGCCAATAGGGTGATGTGAGGCTTGGAAGGTCCGGTTGTCCTGGCAGCCATTGCGGCTTCGATCGCAGAAGTCATCGCGGACACGTCCACCGGTTTGAGGAGATATGCGACTGCTCCCGCTGCCATGCATTTTGCATGCAACCCGCTCTCGTCGAAACCAGTGACGATTATAACCGGAATCTTGAGCCCTTCTGCGCGAATGCGAAGGAGTACATCCAACCCCTTCAGCCCTGGCATATGCTGGTCCACCACCGCACACTTTGGTCTGGAATGGCGAAGGGCCTCGAAAAACTCCTCGCCGGACGCGAACACGGTCGGCTGATAGGAAAGGGAAAGGAGGAGTCGCCGGAAAGCCCGTCGAACCGGCTCATCGTCATCAACGATCGCGACGATCTCTCTCATTGCAATCTTCTACAGCAGGAGAAGACAGTGCCATAGTTGGCCTAAGGGCCAGCCCCGGATCGTCAAGAATTGGCTCTATCGATGCGACAAGCCGCACGAGTTCGGCCACGGTGCGGACTCCCATTTTTCTCATCATGCTGGCGCGGTGAACTTTAATCGTCTTCACGACGACACCAAGTTCGCCAGCGATCTGCTTGTTGAGACGACCAGCAGCGACCTGCACCAGCACTTGCCGCTCACGCGGGGTCAGACTTCCCATTCGTTTTGCAACCGACTGCTTCCGCTCGCCTTCACGTCGCGATTCCAGGTCGCGATCAACTGCGTCGGCGACCGCCGACAGCAGAACCGATGCGTCAACGGGTTTTGCAAGGAAGTCCACGGCACCGGCCTTCATCGCCCTGACGCTTGTCGGAATGTCGCCGTAGCCGGTAATGAAAATGATCGGCCGGTTGATCCGATCCGAAACCAGCGTTTGCTGGATGCCCAGCCCATCCATGCCGGGCAGGCTGAGGTCGACCACAGCACATCCTGGAAGGGCGGGATCGTGGTGGCTCAGGAAATCCTCTGCGCTCCCATAAGGTTCGACAACGTATCCAGCCGTCACGAGCAGCCGCGTGAACGACACGCGGACGCGTTCGTCATCGTCCACCAGATAAACAATAGCACCTTCGCCGGCCATGCGCCGCCGCTCAGGGTGCCGGCAGTGTCAGGACGGCCCTTGCGCCCTTGCTGCGGCCATCGTCGAACACGAGGGAGCCTCCATGTGCAATTGCTATCGAGCGGGAGATTGCCAGCCCTAGGCCGAGCCCTTTGTCTTTGGTCGAAACGAAAGGCTGAAAGATCTTCGTTTTCAGTTCGGGCGGTATGCCCGGCCCGCGATCCGAGATCGACATCTCACACTCACCATCATCTCTCTTTCGCGTCTGTATTTCAACTTTCCGTTCGGCCACCGGCAAAGTCGACATCGCATCGGCTGCGTTCAGCACGAGATTGAGCACAAGCTGCTGGAGTTGCTCAAAGCTGCCGCATACTTTCAGTTCGCCCCCACAGGGGTCGAAGCTCACCGTCGTCTGCCGTGCGACGAGCTCGCTATTGGCCAATGCAAGCGTGGCCGATATCGCTTCGTTGAGATTGATTGGTTCGAGCTTCGCGTCGCCCTTCACCATGAGGCGTCGCAACTGACCGATTATCGATGCTGCGCGCCTGTCATCCGATGCGATGTCCTTGAAGATCTCGCCGATCTCCGCAACATCGGCGGGTTTGGATTGAAGCAGTCGCTGTCCCGCCTCGGCATTCGCCAGGATCGAAGTAAGCGGCTGGTTCAACTCGTGCGCAAATGCGCCGGAGAGCTCACCCAGCTGGTGCACACGCGAAAGGTGCGCCAGTTCGAGTCGTTCCAGGGCCAATTCACCCGCAATCCTTCTTCGACGCCTGTACTGGACGACGAGTGCTGCAATCGTCGCGGATTGGAGAAACACGACGGTCAGGACGGCCAAAAGTTCCAGACGATACTGCTCCAAGACTGACGGCTGATAGTGCTCGATGAGGGCGTTCGCAGGCAGGCGACCCTCGTCAAAGCCCCAACGCCTCATCTGGCGCCAGTCCACGACAGGGCGGGAAGATGACGCGATCAGCTTGCCGGGGGAGATGTTTCCATCGATCGCTTCCACGGCCAGTTTTCCGAGATCCGCTCCGACTGATTGGAAGGTCTCCATATGGCCGCCAACTATGCCAAAGCCGAGCAGGGTGCTGTAGACGCCATATGACGGCGCCGCTGACGCATTGGCGATCTGGCGTATGACCTCGCGCGGAATGAACCTTGTGCCCTGGGCATCCTGGATGACCGATAGGATGAGGAGGATGTCGCTCGGAGAGAGCTGTCTTGCTTCCTCCACGAAACTGTCGATGGTCAAGTCGGATAGGTATTTCACCTCGATTTCGCCGGGAAGACCTGCAAGGTCGCGGCGAGCCGCGGCCCCCCAACTGCGGTCGAACTCGCTCGACCCGGTCATGACGACAATCCTCCGCGCCTCGGGTTGCAGTCGCCTTGCCAGGTCAACTGTCCCCTTCACGTCGAAGTGGCTGACAACTCCCATCGTGTCGGCAGGCGGCTTCCAATCCCTGACCGTCTGATCCCGTATGGCGCCAACCACGAGAGGCACCCCAGGGGCGATCTCGCCGCGATGCTCCATCATGAATTTCAGCGCACCAGGACCGACCACTATCACGACATCAAGGGAAATCCCGGCGTACTTCGCCGCCATGTCCGCAGCCTTGCGCGCGAGATTCTCCGGCTGGGAAAAGCGCAGCAGGTCAAGATACTCGCTGTAGGTTTCGAATCCCACTTGGATGCCTTCCAGGCTCGCCTTGAGTCCCTCGGTGAGTTCCAAGGCTGCCGGGAGCGTTGGATCGCTTTGATAGACGACCAGAATTTTGCGGCCCTCCGTGGAGCTGTCACGAGTCTCGGCCGCGCTCGGCAGAAAAAGGCACGCCATAGAAGCGAGGAGAAAGCCCGCAAACCCGCGGCGAAAGAGCCAACTTAAAAGCCGATGCGGTATGCACGATCCCGCGTCTTTGGCTGCCATGCCCGCTGTAACCTCCGCGCACAAACACTCGTGGCTTACCTCGGCTTATGTGCCCGCGCAGTGCCGAGCGACGCCATGAGGCTAGGCCCTTGGTCCAACTACCATAGCGTCGATCCTCAAGCGATACTTGCGGGGCTTCTGGGCAGGGGTGGGTCGAATTGAACGGGCAGCGGGAATCCGCTCGTTGCTCTTACTCACTCGGCTTACGCAATCGGAGGCTGATAATTATGAGATTTGTCGGCCGCGCAGTCGTCATCCTGGCGCTCGGCGTATCATCGTCAAACGGTGCCAATGCTGCAGACATTTCTGTGCCGGCGACCCCTTCCGAAAAGCCAATTGAGCAGGACGGGTGGAGGTTCGCCGTCAGTTCATATTTCTGGGCGGCGGGATTGTCCGGCGATACGGCGCAATTCGGCGCCCCGACAGTACATCTCGACCTCGACTTCGGGGACATACTTAGCGATCTGGAATTCGCAGCGATGACGATCGGTGAGGCTCGCTATCAGCGCTACAGCCTGTTTGCCGACATCATGTATACCAAGACGTCCACCGACAGTGGCACGCCGCTTGGTATTGTCGCCGAGAGCGTTGGCGTGACCTCTGAAACATTCGCGGGCCTGGTCGGCGCGGGTTACTCGATCCTGCAAGACGACAGAGGGTATCTCGATGTCGTCGCTGGCGCTCGACTCTGGTACGTGAACACTGA
Organism: Rhizobiaceae bacterium; assembly: GCA_019635775.1. Lineage (GTDB taxonomy): Bacteria > Pseudomonadota > Alphaproteobacteria > Rhizobiales > Rhizobiaceae > Mesorhizobium_K. Next base: position 4,851 of record JAHBYU010000032.1, read on the forward strand.
CCTTTCCTTCAGTGGCGGTGTGCTCGACGGAGCCGACTTCAACGACAATGCCGCCTGGATCGACGGTATGGCAGGTGTCAGGGCGAAGTATTCGCTCAACGATCATGTCTACGTGAGCGGCTGGGGGTTGATCGGTGCCGGCGGCGCGGACATCGACTGGGATGTCGCAGCAATTCTCGGCTACGACTTCAACGAGCGCATCTCGGCGGTGGCTGGCTACAGAGCCCTGGGCGTCGACTACAGCAAGGATGCTTTCCTGTTCGACGTCGTACAGCAAGGCCCAGTGCTCGGCCTGGTCGTACGCTTTTAATCACTCGGTGGCTTCTGCTGCCTCAACGTTCCAAGTGGGGAATTTCGATGTTGCACCTCATATCAGCAGCTTCTGCAGTGGCTCTCCTGGCGGTTGTTGCCGCCCTGCCGGCCGCAGCCGACCCGATCCTGGTCACCAGCGACAATTTCATTCGTGCTGAAAGCGATCTCTATTTCTCGGCCGTCGTTGCGCGCGGCCGTTTCGGCAAATTCGACCATGACCGCGAAATGACGGCGCTGGACAAGCAGGCGATCATCCGGCTGAACCGCGACACGCTCTATTCCTCTGCCGTGTTCGACCTTGATGCCGGACCGGTCACGGTCACGCTGCCCGATACCGGCGGGAGGTTCATGTCGATGCAAGTCTTCGATCAGGATCACTACACCCACGGTGTCTACTACGAGCCTGGAACCTATACCTTCACCCGGGAAGAGATCGGCACGCGCTACGTTTTCCCGGGCATCCGGATCCTCGCCAATCCCGAGGACCCGGAAGACATGCAGGCCGTGCATGCGCTGCAGGACAAGATCACGGCCGAGCAGCCCGGCGGTCCCGGCAAGTTCGAGATCCCCGACTGGGATAGTGCCAGCCGCGACAAGACCCGCGCAATCCTTCTGCAATTGAGCGAGCCGCTCCCCGATACGCGTGGCATGTTCGGAGCCAAGGACCAGGTCGATCCGATCCGCCATTTTATCGGCACGGCCATGGCTTGGGGCGGCAATCCCGAAGCCGACGCTCTGTATCTGAACCGCACAGTATCCAACAACGACGGCAAGACCGTGTATCGCCTCAACGTCGGTGAGGTGCCGGTCAAGGCGTTCTGGTCGATCAGCATCTACAACGCTGAGGGATTCTATGAACGCAACGAGTTGAATGCTTACACAATCAACAACCTGACTGCAGTCAAGGCCGCGAATGGCGGCGTGACCGTCCAGTTCGGCGGCTGCGACGGGAAGATTCCAAACTGCCTGCCCACGCCTGAGGGTTGGAACTGGATGGTGCGGCTCTATCGCCCCGAGTCGCAGATTCTCGATGGAAGCTGGGAATTTCCGGCCGCGGAGGAAGTGAAATGAACCGTCGTGTCCTCCTGAAAATCACGGCAGCACTGGTGGCTTTGCCGTCTCTTCCCGCGTTCGCACAGGATAACATGAAGACGTTGGCCCGCGACGCGTACATCTACACCTATCCGATGGTGAAGAATTACCTCACCATGTACCAATATGCGCTAGAGCCGGGCGGCAACCAGTACAAGGGGCCGTTCAATACCATTGTCAACGTCGCCCGCGTCTATACGCCCGAAGATACTGCGATCATCACGCCGAATTCCGACACACCATATTCCTTTATCGTCTTCGACCTCAGGGCAGAGCCAGTCGTGGTGACGATGCCGCCGATCGAGAAGGATCGTTATTACTCGCTTCAGCTCGTTGATCTCTACACCCACAATGTTGACTATCTCGGCACGCGGGTGGACGGCAATGACGGGGGTGACTTCCTGATTACCGGTCCGGACTGGAAAGGCGATGTCCCCAAGAGCATCAAGCGCGTCGTGGCAATGCCGACGGAACTCGCCATCGGCCTCGTCCGCACGCAGCTTCTCTCACCCGACGATCTCGACAAGGTCAAGAGTGTCCAGGCCGGGTACAAGGCAGCGCCCCTTTCCGGCTATGCCGGAACCGAGGCTCCGCCTGCGCCGGCCGCGCTTGAATGGCCGCCTGTCTCGGATGAGAAGGTGACCACCGACTTCTGGCCGCTTGCCGCCTTTCTGCTGCAGTTTGCACCGCCCCTGGAGGGCGAAGATGGGCTGCGAGCCGGTCTTGACCGGCTTGGCCTGAGGGCTGGCGAAGCCTGGCCGCCGAAGGACCTGCCGGCCAAGGCCGTGACGATGATGCGAGAGCTTGTCGGCCCGACCGAGCAGGAGATCCGTGAAACATCCTGGGCGCTCACCGATTCAAGCAAGATCTTCGGCACGCCCGAATTCATGAAAGGCCGCTACATGGACAGGGCGGCCGCGGCACTGGGCGGCATCTACGGCAACTCGGTGGAAGAGGCCCTCTACGTCATCTACGGCGCCGACACCCACGGTGCGCCCCTCGATGGCAAGACCAAGAAATACGCCCTGCGCTTTACGGAGGCGACGTTGCCGCCTGTCGAGGCCTTCTGGTCGGTCACCATGTATGACAAGCCAAAGCAGTTGCTGGTAGCCAATCCGATCAGTCGCTACCTGATAAACTCGTCGATGCTCTCCGGTCTTAAGAAGAATGAGAAAGGCGAGATCGTGGTCTACCTGCAGAATGAAAGCCCGGGCCCTGAGCTGGAATCGAACTGGCTGCCCGCGCCCGACGAAGATTTCTATGCGGTGATGCGGCTCTATCTGCCGAAGCCCGAGGCACTCGACGGCCGTTGGAAAACGCCCGCGATAGAAGTCCTTCAGTAGCGAGCGCGAGGTGAGGTTCGTGCTCAGTTGCTCTGGCTGCCAGAAAGCTAGTCAATCTCGAGCACGGGCTACTCACCTTGCGCCTATGCCACGCTCCTAGCCTCGCGTATGGCGATGTTGATCGCCATCATGAACGCCCGGTCATCTGCGAGTTCGGGCGTATACTGGCGTACGGTGTAGAGGCCGAGCAAGGCAATGTAGATTGCTCTGGATAGCTGTTCGGCCAATTTTGCTGGGGCGCCAATAAGCACGAACTCGCCGGCAACGTGCGATATGCGTCTTATGTCCACCTCACGAACGGCTGCGCGAGGAAGGGCGTCAGTCGCTGCCCAAGCACGCAATGCACATTCCGCCTTCGCAACGTCCAGTTGCCCCACGTCGGGGATGAGGGATTCTTCGGCTAGTGCCCTTAATCGCTTCTCGGGTGTTTTGTGATGTCGTGTCTGCTCGATCAGGTTGTCGGTCAGTTCGCGCTTCCAGAAGTCGATCATTGCCGCCAGCAGTTCACCGCGGTCCGCGAACCTCCAATAGAACGGACCTTTACTGATACCAAGGTCAGCGGCAAGCCTCTCGATCTTGACCGCCTCAATTCCCCCCGACACAAGTGCTGACATTCCGGCGGCTACCCAAGCTTGTCGGGAAGGCCCTTCATTTTTCTGCGCCATCTGATCCTCAAGCATGTCGATTTCGAGATCCTACCAGCTCTATACGGGTGCGTATAGACAACTTCACTCCGTAGCTGTATACGGCACCGTATAGACATGTCGGCGCGAAGGCGACGTTGGAGCAGGTATGACGACGGCAAGAATTTTCGTGGCGGGTGCGCTCGGTGCGTTCGGCATACGCCCGATTCCCATGGTCGATATCACCTGCGCTCAGGACAATTCTTGGGGAACGACGACTGGATGCGTGATGACGAGTGTTTTCGGGTGGTGGATCGGGCCACACCGAAGGCCTGTGCCCATGACGAACTCTCGCCACAGCTGTGATCGGAAGGAGATCAATGATGGTGAAAATGTCTGCCT
>JAHBYU010000033.1 GCA_019635775.1 Rhizobiaceae bacterium
GGTGGGACTATTGATGCGGCACGCCGTTCGAGCGCGCCATAAGTAGCGGTGCGTCCGCTCGCGTCATGGAGAACCTTCCCCCCTGCTGTCCGCAATGTGGCGATATCGACGCCCCACGCCTCGCCCGCTGCCGCCAGGAGCATTTGGCGGGCACGCGCGCCGGTTTTGCGCAGCGGCAGATACCAAGCGAACATCGTCGTCGAGCCGCCGGTGATCTGCGCGCCGAGCGCCGGGTTCGCGTAATTCTTCTGATCGGGTGGCGCGTGCTCGAGCGTGACCGCTTCGATCCCGATGTCGAGTTCCTCAGCGAGGATCATGGCCATCGAGGTGTAGGCGCCCTGCCCCATTTCTACTGCGGGCATGATCATCGTCACGCTCTCATCGGGCAGGATCCGAATGAACGCATTGAGCTTGGCCCCGCTCTTGGTCGCACCATCGCTGACGCGCCCCTCCTTGGCCTCGGCGGGAAGGCCGATCCCCAGGATCAAGCCTCCGGTGGCGAGTGCGCTGCCGCGTAGGACCGCGCGACGCGAGAGCAGAACGGCGGACCCGACCTTCATGCGTCCCGCGCCTTGGCGGCAAGCTTGATCGCCTCGCGGATGCGAACATAGGTGCCGCACCGGCAGATGTTGCCTGCCATGGCCGCGTCGATATCGTCGTCATTGGGTAACGGAATTGAGGTCAGCAGTGCGGTCGCAGACATGATCTGTCCCGACTGGCAGTAGCCGCATTGCACCACCTCGCGATCGAGCCAGGCGTGCTGGACCCGCCTTCCCGCCGGTGTCTCGCCGATCGCCTCGATCGTCGTGACCGCACGCGCGCCGACCGCGCCTATCGCCAACTGGCAGGAGCGCAGCGGCACGCCGTCGACATGGACTGTGCAAGCGCCGCACTGTGCGATCCCGCAGCCGAATTTCGTGCCGGTAAGCCCGACGACGTCCCTGAGCACCCACAGCAACGGCATGTCGCTCGGGACGCTAAGCACCCTGGTTATGCCGTTGATCATGACGTGCAGCATCTGGCGGCACCTTTCCCGACCCTTGCCGCAGCGCCGAGCGGCGGCGCGGAAAATGTTGCCCTATGACATGATATCCATAAGGCTCATTACGCTTCTGTATCACCGCAAGAGTACAAACCGTCAGTTATACCAAGATATAGGAGGCCGCGAGGACCAAGCGCGTTCAACCTTATACCGTACGATAATCAGGCATAATGAGCTGCCTGCGGCGCCATCGGAGTCCGGTCGGCTCGATCAAAGAGAGCGAATAATGCATGACTACTGAAAATGGCGACGACGGACCTGGCACGGCGGTGGTGACGGGAGCGTCTGCGGGTATTGGGGCGGTCTACGCTGAGCGGCTGGCCCGGCGGGGCTATGACCTGATCCTGGCCGCTCGACGCACGGATCGGATCGAAGCACTTGCCGAGTCTCTGCGCGAGAGGTTCGGAGTCGCGGTGCGATCTGTGACCGCTGACCTGAGCGATGGGCGCCAGCTCGAAGCCTTCGCCGAACTGATCGGCGCCGACGAGACGGTAACGCTTCTGGTAAACAACGCGGGCACGTCGACGCTTGCGTCAGTTGCCGACACGCCGTTCGCCGCCGCCGAGGCGATGAACGGCCTGAATATTCGCGCGCTTGTGCGGCTCACTCTGGCCGTCCTGCCCGGTTTCAAGCGGCGCGATCACGGCGCGATCGTTAATATCGGGTCAGTTCTGGGGTTCCGATCGCTTCCGGTCAGCACAATCTACAGCGCCACCAAAGCTTACGTGGTGATGTTCACGCGCGGGCTTGTGGACGAGCTCGCCGGCACGAACGTATTCGTACAACTGGTCGCTCCGGCAGCTACCGCGACGGATATCTGGGACATCTCCGGTGTACCGCTCTCCGCGCTCGATCCCGCGACGGTCATGACCGTCGAGACGATGGTCGACGCCGCTCTCGCGGGACTGGATGCGGGCGAGGCCGTCACGATGCCGTCTGTCGAGGATGCCAGTCGGCTCATAGCGGCGCTCGATGACGCCACATTGGCACTACTGGGCGCGTCCCAGACAAGTGAGCCAGCTGCCCGATATCTGAGTCAGGTCCCATGAGCGGCGGGCGCAATTCCGAGGCCACCCTGTCGTCAGGAAGCCGCGTCCAATGACGATGGCGCACCGCTTCGAGGTGGTGTTGCTCCTGATCTTCGCGTCGGTGGTGCTCACGCTCGTGGCCAGGCGACTGCGATTGCCGACATCCGGCGCACTGATCTTCGGCGGGATAGGCCTCGCTCTGGTGCCCGGCATGCCGTCGATCGAACTCGATCCCGACTTCGTGCTCGTGCTCTTCCTACCACCCCTGTTGTTGCTCAGCGCTTATCTGACCGACTGGCGAGCGTTCCGGGCAGATCTGCGTATCATCCTCCAGCTTGCTGTCGGGGCGGTCCTATTCACGACGCTGGCGGTCGGCTGGGTCACGCACTGGCTCCTGCCGGAGTTGCCCTGGGCCGCCTGTTTCGCGCTCGGGGCGATCGTGTCGCCGCCCGACGCGGTCGCCGCGAAGGCGGTGCTCAAGGGCATGCCGCTCCCGGCGCGGACCGTCACGCTACTGGAGGGCGAAAGCCTTCTCAACGACGCGACCGGACTTGTGCTCTACCGCTTCGCCGTCGTGGCTGCGCTCACGGGCACGTTCAGCGGCTCGGGTGCCGCCGGTAGCTTCCTTCTCCTGGTGGCAGGCGGCCTCGCGGTTGGAGTTGCCTGTGGTTTCCTGGCCAGTGTCGCGACCGGATTCGTGGTCAGCGGCGAGCTTGGGGTAACAACAAGCTTCCTGGCGGCATGGGGCTCCTACATCCTCGGTGACGGGCTCGGAGTATCAGGTGTGCTCGCGACCGTCGCGTGCGGCATCATCATGGGCTGGCGTCAGCACGAACTGCTCGATGCTGAACAGCGATTCCAGTCGCAGGCGGTCTGGCGGGTGATCGGCTTCATTCTCGAAAGCCTGATCTTCATCCTGATCGGCCTGTCGCTGCGCAGCGTGCTCGATCGAATGTCCGACGGTGCGATCGAGTCGGAGCAAATATTCGTCCAGCTCGGGGTGATCGTCGCAACAGTCGTGATCGCGCGCTTCCTTTGGATCGTGTCGCTCACCTATGGCGTACGCGCAATCTTCCCCCGGCTGCGCCAGCGCGATCCTTATCCCCCATTCCGCATCCCGCTGGTCATGAGCTGGGCCGGCATGCGTGGCGTGGTCAGCCTTGCGGCGGCGCTTGCGCTGCCAGAGGGCTTCCCCGGACGGGACTTCATCCTCCTCGCGACGTTTGCGGTGATCTTGGTGTAGATTCCGATGATTCACCGGACGGCATTCCGATCAAAAACCGGACACGATTCCGAGAATTAACCGGACGCGATTCCGATTTGTTACCGGACAGTTTTTCAACGTAAGCAGTGCCCCTGGGTCAGCAACCTTGGCATGCATTTCCTTTCGAACGTTAGGAGACGGCATGTCGAAGAGACGAAGGCTGACCATGAGACAACTACGACATTTGCTTCGACTGCGATCAGACGGCGTGAGCGTTCGCGATATTGCCGATCTGCTCGGGATTGCCCGCAGCACGGTGCAAGACGGGATCGGGCGAGCTGCGACTGCAGGGCTGTCCTGGCCTTTGCCCGCCGATCTGACTGACGACGTCCTGGAAGGCAAACTTTTTGCCCGGCAAGGCACCAAACAAGGGTTACGGCGACTACCAGAGCCGGATTGGAGCGTCGTTGCGGTCGAGCTGAAGAAGCCCGGCGTGACGCTGACGATCCTGTGGGAGGAATATCGGGCCGTCCATCCTGATGGCTACGGCTTCAGTCGGTTCTGCGACCTGTTCCGCGGCTTTGAGCGGCGTCTGACGCCCACGATGCGGCAGGTCCACATTGCTGGCGACAAGGTGTTCGTCGATTATTCCGGGAAGAAGCTGCCTATCGTCGATCGCAAGACCGGCGAGATCCGCGAGGCGGAGATCTTTGTCGGCGTGCTCGGCGCATCGAGTTATACCTTTGCAGAAGCCACCTGGACCCAGACCCTGCCGGACTGGATCGGCTCGCACGTGCGCATGTTCGCCTTCTTCGGCGGCGTGCCCCGCCTGATCGTACCGGATAATCTGAAGTCCGGCGTCAACAAGGCGAGCTTCTACGACCCGGAGATCAATCGCAGCTACGGCACCATGGCCGCCTACTACGGCATCGGTGTCCTCCCCGCGCGACCGAAGCGGCCGAAAGACAAGCCAAAAGTCGAGGCCGGCGTACGTTTCGCCCAGAGCTGCATTCTCGGCCGGATGCGCAATCAGACCTTCTTCTCGCTGGAGGAAGCCAATGCCGCCATCCGCGGAGCCGTCGAGCGGATCAACACGCACGTTATGAAGCGGTTGGGCCAAACCCGCCAGGAGATATTCGAGACCATGGAACGCCCAGCACTCGCGGCTCTCCCGGCAGAGGACTACGAGTACGCCGAATGGAAGCTGGCGCGGGTGTCGACGGACTACCATGTCGAGTTCGAACACTATTTCTACTCCGTGCCCCATACGCTCATCCGCCAGCAGGTCGATGTCCGGGCCACGAGCCGCACGATCGAGGTCTTCTTCAAGGGCAAGAGGATTGCGACCCACCAACGCCGGTACGGCGGTTCTCGCTACGGAACTGATCCTGACCATATGCCCAGCTCGCATCGGCGCTATGCCGAATGGTCACCTGCAAGGTTCCAGCGCTGGGGCGCTTCCATTGGGCCTCAGACAGAGGGGCTGATCATCGCTATCCTGGCCAATCGTCCTCATCCCGAACAAGGCTTTCGAACCTGCCTTGGCGTGCTGAAGCTCTACCAGACCATTCCTACGGTGCAGGCCGAGGCGGTGTCCGCCCGTGCCGTCGAGATCGGCGGACTGACTTGCAAAAGCATCAGCGCACTCATCAGCACCTACAAGGCACCACGACATTCCGCCGAACCCGCCGCTGTCGGCGAGCACGCCAATCTTCGCGGCAAAGCCTACTTTCATTAAGGAGACAATCGAGAATGCTGACCAATCCCACTGTCGACACGCTGCGCCAACTCGGCCTTTCCGGCATGGCTTCTGCCTTTCAGGAATTGGAGATGCAACCGGAGGCGAGAGGCCTCCAGCACGGCGAATGGCTTGCGATCCTGCTCGAACGGGAACAGACCTCGCGTCGCCAGAAGCGCTTCGAGGCAAGAGCGCGTGCTGCCAAGCTCCGCCATGACGCTCAGGTCGAGAATGTCGATTTTCGCGCAGCACGCGGTCTCGACCGTAATCTCTTCCTCAAGCTTTCCACCTGCGACTGGATCAGGCAGCGGCACTCCTTGCTATTGATCGGGCCGGCCGGCGTCGGCAAAAGTTGGCTGGCCTGCGCTCTTGGCCACAAGGCATGCCGCGAGGACCTTTCCGTCGCCTACCACCGCGTCCCCCGGCTATTCGCCTCACTCGCCCTGGCACGAGGCGACGGCCGCTATGCGAAGCTGCTCAAGAGCCTGGCCAAGACCGACCTTCTGATCCTGGACGATTGGGGACCGGAGAAGCTCAGCGACGAGCAACGACGCGATCTCCTGGAGATTGTCGAAGATCGCTACGAGCAGCGCTCGACCATCGTTACCAGCCAGATCCCCGTGGACCACTGGTACGATATGATCGGCAATCCCACGATCGCTGATGCCGTGTTGGATCGCCTCGTTCACAACGCCTATCGCATCGAACTTTCCGGCGAGAGCCTGCGCAAACATCGAAACCTCTCAGCCGAGCATGCAACTCAGGCTTGACCGAGCTGATATACGCCGACATTGATAAACCACGACCCAGAGACATTGCGGCCGTCCGGATTAGCCTCGGAACCGCGTCCGGTATAACGCTGGAATAAGCGTCCGGTTAAAGATCGGAATTCCTGTCCGGTTTCATTGGAATACGCATCCAGCGGCACAAACCGTGTGATGACCTCGCCCGACGGGATCACATGGACCGCCCGCACTGCGGCGGCAGCAAACTCGTGGCGGGCTGTCGTTTACGGCAACGGGCAATTTGTAGCGGTATCGATGGACGGTACGAACCGCGTCATGACCTCACCAGATGGAATCGCCTGGACTGCCCGTAATGCGGCAGAGGCGAACCAGTGGCTGTCAGTGACCTATGGGGATGGGCTATTCGTTGCGGTGGCGGCGAACGGCACAAGCCGTGTGATGACTTCGCCTGACGGCATCACATGGACAGGACGCACGGCGGCGGAAGCCAATATGTGGTCCTGGGTCGCTCACGGCAATGGGTTGTTTGTAGCCGTGGCGGCGATAGGCACAAATCTGGTGATGACCTCGCCCGACGGCATCACCTGGACAGCAAGACCAGCGCCGGAAGCCAACCAGTGGGTGTCCGTTGTGTTTGGCGACGGACTGTTCGTTGCGGTGACAGGGATGGGCACGAACCGGGTGATGACGGCGGAGTGTCTTGTAGCCGGCGATTGCGCCGCCCCGATCCGCCCCGAAAGCACAATGATCTGGAACGCCGATCACCGCGTGCCGCAATATTGCGACGGCGAGGATTGGGTGGCGATGGGGAAGGTGCAACCGCCGCCGCCCTGCGGCGAGACATGGACGGCGCGGGCGGCGACGTCGTTAAGCTACTGGTCTTCCGTCACCTACGGCAACGGATTGTTCGTGGCGGTATCGGAGTACGACGCAAAGCCCGTGATGACCTCGCCGGACGGAATCACCTGGACGGCGCGGGACGCGGCGGAGTTCAATGTGTGGAACTCGGTGATCTACGGTAATGGATTGTTCGTCGCGGTGTCGAGCGACGGCACGAACCGGGCAATGACCTCGCCGAATGGGATCACCTGGACGGCGCGGACGGCGCCGTTAAGCGCGTGGTACAGCGTAACTTACGGCAATGGGTTGTTCGTGGCGGTGGCGGGCAGCGGCGCGAACCGTGTGATGACCTCGCCGGACGGCATTACATGGACGGCGC
>JAHBYU010000034.1 GCA_019635775.1 Rhizobiaceae bacterium
TCTATTGCGAGAATCTTCACCCACTCGACCAGTTCCGCGCCTTCAAGACCCTGCGCGACCAGGGGATAGATATCACGGAAATCGCCGCCCACTTCTTCGTCACACCCCTCTATGTCAAGCAGCGCCTCAAGCTTGCGATCGTCTCGCCAAAGCTGCTCGAAATCTATGAGCTGGGAGCATATCAATCTGACCGGCATCTACACTTGGGATAGCCAGCAGCATCTGCCGGAAGGCTTCCGGTTGCTCAGACTTCCGGCTCGGCTACGTCACGCTGCATGACATTCATGCTCTGTTCGAACTTAGCGTGTCGCTGGGAACAGTTCTTGTTCCGCCCCCTGGTTGAAATCGAACGATCAGATCGCAGGGCCGGAGGGAATGATTGCGACAGATACAACTTCTAGGGTTGCCGTCGTCTGGCAACCTATTTGCGATCACTCGGGAGCCATGCGCTGGGTAGCGAGCAGAGCTTCCTCAGGGTAGGCGCTGGAATTGTCGGCGCCTTGTTTTCGGCGCCGACATTTGTTTGCCAGTAGGTCGCCCGGAAAGAAGAGGCAGACGCGGAACGATACGATCTGGTCGACATCGTGACGCTGCTGTGCGGCGTCACGATCTTTGCCATAACACGCTACCGCTCCATTTCGTGCTGGACATGTTCCTCGGCTTCCTCGGCGGAAAAACCGGGCACGATGTCTCCAGCCAGCAGCTTTTCCTTGGACAGCAGCCCGGCGTCCTCGATCGCCTCGAAGTCGGGCAGGTCACGCAGCGTGTCATCCATTCGCGCCAGCGCATCTCCGGCGGCAAATGATCCAGCTCCCGGTCAAACAACTGGTCAGTTGGTCGGTCATCACCGCCCTGCCCTGCCCGTCGTCGCCTTGCCGCGCTTTCCGCCATCACGGTCACAACCCGTATAGCCGAAACGTCGGCCGACCGGACAGTTCGCGCACGGCGTCAAACATCTGCAGCCGCCCGAACAGGCGGCGCGCGCCCCAGCGCGTCAGTTTTTCCGTTTGCAGCGTGCCCGGCACGGCATCCTGGCTGAGCAGCAACTGCACCACCGCACCGGCCCCCTTGGCGCGCAGTTTCGGCCTGATCGCCAAAAGCCGCGCCGCGCGCGGCGCAAGTGTGCCGGCTACCCGGCAGGCGTCGGCCGCCGCCAGCGCCAGCGCCACGCAGACCGCCCGGTCAAATTTTTCTTCCCCCGGGCGGATTCTACCGCGGCTGTCGGCATTGCGGAACGCTGACCCGCGCGCCTGGGTGATCAGCAGCGGCACGGCGAACGGCCAGCGCAGCCGCGCCGCGATGACACAATCGGCCAGCCACCAGCCGAGCAGGTTTGCGTCGGGGCGCAGCCGCTCCACCTCGGCTAGAATCGCGGCGGCAAGCCGTGGCGCCGGCCGGCCGGAACAGACAAGATCATCGAAGAAGTCCGGCAGCGCCAAAAATTCGTCGCCCCGGCGCAAGCCGAGCCGACCGGTGACCGCGGCCAAAATTTCGGCATCGAGGTGCGGCGAACGGTCCGCCAAATGGCGCCAGGCGGCAAAAAAATGGCCGGCCGGGCCCGGATCGGCGCCGACGGCGCGCAGACACCAGGCATCGCGGATTTGTCTCTCATCCTCCGTACGCCCGGAAAGAGACGCAGCCGACGCCGCGCAGGTGAGGGCGAGCCGCTGGCACCAGGCGCCGGCCCAGACTGGCGCGCCGCGCACCAGAGCGTCGAGCGAATTCAGGGCCGCACCGGCCAAAAACCCCGCCTCGCTGTCGCTGTCGATCGGCCCGCGCGACATCGCCCAGCCGGGGACGGACGGCGGTTTTTGGCGGTCGGGCGAGGTCGAATCGGACAGAAGCATCGCCGATAACGGTAACGCATCGGTGCCCTTTATGCCATTATTATAGGAAAAAACCGCACAGCCTGTCTTGCGTGACAAAAGAATGATAATCTTGCATTATCGTTCGTTTTGCTCTTTATATAGAGAATGGCCCAAAACGTCGAGCAGAAGCCCGAAAATCGCCGCGTGCGACCCTCCGGACCGTCCCACAGCACGGCCGCCGAAGACGATGTCCCTATGGCACGGAGGTCGGCCGATACCGCGTCTCAAGAAGGCGCACCCGACGACCTGCCCGACATTGTCGACCTCGTCATGGAAATGGGCCGGGTTTCCGAGGATGCAGCGGCCGACGAGCCGGGACCAGCTTTGCCTCCTCCCCTTCCGGTCGTCGCTGGCGGCAAACAACCGCACGTTCCCGGCCATCTCGAACACCTCGCCGATCGGGCGCGATCCTACATCGAGGCGGCAAGCTCGACCAATACGCGCCGTGCCTACGCCTCGGACTGGAAGCATTTTGCCAGCTGGTGCCGGCGCCAGGGTGTCGAAACCTTGCCAGCGGACCCGCAAACCGTCGGCCTCTACATCACTGCCTGTGCCTCCGGGACCGTGACGGGCGACAAGAAGCCGAACTCCGTGTCGACGATCGAACGCCGGCTTTCTTCCCTCTCCTGGAACTATTCCCAACGCGGACTAACGCTGGACCGCAAGGATCGGCACATCGCCACCGTGATGGCCGGCATTCGCAACAAGCACGCCGCCCCGCCTCGCCAGAAGGAAGCGGTACTGCCAGAGGATCTCATCGCCATGCTGGAAACGCTTGACCGCGGCACCCTGCGCGGTCTGCGGGACAGAGCCATGCTGCTTCTGGGCTTTGCCGGCGGCCTGCGCCGTTCCGAAGTCGTCGGCCTCGACGTCGGTCGTGACCAGACCGAGGATTCTTCCGGCTGGGTGGAAATTCTGGACAAAGGCATGCTGCTGACACTGCGGGGCAAGACCGGCTGGCGCGAAGTCGAAGTCGGGCGCGGCTCATCCGATGCAACCTGCCCTTTGGTGGCACTTCAGACGTGGGTTAAGTTCGCGCGTATCGTCCACGGACCTCTGTTCCGCCGGGTGATCGGACAGGGCAAGTCTGTCGGATCGGAGCGGCTCAACGACCAGGAGGTCGCCCGCCTCGTCAAGCGTACCGCGCTCGCCGCCGGTGTCCGCGGCGATCTGCCCGAGGCCCAGCGCGAAAAGCTGTTCGCCGGGCACTCGCTGCGGTCAGGCCTCGCCTCTTCGGCCGAGGTCGACGAACGCTACGTGCAAAAACAGCTCGGCCACACCAGCGCCGAGATGACTCGAAAGTACCAGCGCCGGCGCGATCGCTTTCGGGTCAATCTGACCAAGGCATCGGGGCTGTAGAAAAGCCCCCTCCCCTGCCCTACTCGGGCACAGTTTTGCGCTGGCGTCGCTTTCGCTCGGAGTCTCGGCGTCTTTTCCAGTCGTCCCAATCAACCGGTTCCGAGCTGACCACATTTAGGTCAGCCGGCGTAAAGCGCTCGGTAAAAAGGACCAGGTTCTGGCATGGCCAGCGAGCGCTCGGTGCGAGAATGCCATCGAACCCGAGGAAGGCGGCGGCGTCGCCGATTTCCTGGGTGCGCTCATAAGACAAAGATCCATAGGTCTCTGGTGTGACACCGAGCGCCTTGAGTTCGGCCAGGTTGGCGATCCGCAGCGTTCGTTGCGTGCGAACCGAAATACGATGCAGGACCGATCGAATTTTGGACGGAAAGACGGGCTGGCGGCTGAGATGGAAGTGAATTTCCTCAAGTGAGCCCTCCCGCTCCAGCGACGTGTAGAGCACATCAAATGCCCCCGGATCCCAGCGAGCCCCTGCTGGGTAACCGAGCAGCGGTTCGCGCTCCTCACGGACAATGCGCCAGACATCGCCCTCGAATGACACGCCCTTGTGCGTATCAAGCAGGTCGAGCAGTTCGAGATCTCGTGCTCGTCGCTCCACGCGCCGCCTCAGATGTAGGCGCCGGCATCGAGGCGTTCGATCACCGCCAGGACTTCCTGGGTACGATCCGCATTGATCAGATCAATTGCACGCTCGTTATTGAGAAGGGGATGACGCGAATGCAGCCACAGCCGCGTCTCATCTGCG
>JAHBYU010000035.1 GCA_019635775.1 Rhizobiaceae bacterium
TCCGCTCTTCAGCCGGGCCAGCAGTTCTTCGGCCGATGTGAAGGAAAAGTCGTGCAGGAGGATGACGATGTCCTGTTCATCGCGCTCGCGGTCGGCCGCCGTACGGACGATGAGTGGCGCGGCGAGAAGGTTTTGCTCCTGGAGCGTGTGGGCATGCATCCAGTGGGTCCCGCCGGCGCCGACAGGGAAAGTGTAACGCACGGATTCACCTGCCTTGATGAGCGGCATCGGATTGTCCGGCACACCGTCCATCTTCCACGGTGGCGTCAGGCCGTGCCAGTGGATCATGGTCGGTTCATCGATCTCGTTGGTGAGCTCGACATAGAAGCTCGAGCCAGCGTCCAGTTGGATTCCTTGCTTGCCGTCAGGCTGTAGCAATCCAAATACCCGTGCTGCCTTCCCGTTGACCTCGATCGTGCGGTTGGCGATGCTGAGCTTGAGCGGTAGCGCGGCAGCCGAGCCCTGAGACAAGGCGCCGAAGGGGCGGATGATCGCGGCCGCGCCGAAGGCGGCGGTCCCCGTCATGATGGTTGTGAGAAAATTACGTCGGTTCATGGTTCACTCCTTCATGTAGCCTGCATCGTGCAGGCGAACTGATCGGCGCGTCCTTCAGACGCGCGTCGACGATCCCAATGCGCGATCGGGAGATGTTCGGTCAGATCAGCTTCGGGGAGGTCCGTGCGGTGGACCGGCATCAATGCCGGCAACATGGTCGCCCTGTTCGGGACCGTGCGTTGCGGGTATCGGTATCGGCGAGCGATCCGAGATTGCGGTGATAAGGGCATTGCAGACGCTGCACATCGATGGACAGCAACGGTCGGCCTGCGTATCGCTCAGCTTGCCGAGATTCTTGGTCATGGCATGCGCGATGGCGTGATCCTGGACATCGCCGATATTGCCGCTCCACGCTTGGCCCGTCGAACGCGGCTCGTCGGGGCACAGCATGGCGTGGGCGCTTGCAATCGATACACCGAGCAATGCAAACACAAGCGCGGCGGGGAGTGCCGCGCGGGCGCAGCCGACCATGGTCGCCAGTATATTCATCCGCTTAAACCTCTGGACCGTGAATACTATAACACGGTTTTTGCGGCGTTGACCGAGATCAAATCCAGCCAATCCTGGATGCGGCGCATTCGGGATTGTCATGAATCGTCACGGCGAGCTTGAGCCAAGGATAGGCGGTGTTCCCGACCAGGCGAAATGAGGCAGTGCGGCGAAGGCCGCAAAGCCGGCTGTACCCGCCACGATGGATGCGCCCGCGATTGGAAGCCAGAACCGGACCGGTCCCGTGGCGCCAGCGACGACGAGCCGCCCGACAGCATTGGTCGCGAGTGCGATCAAGACGGCATGGCCTACCGCCTCCAGATCCGCTGACGATCCGAGCAGGCGCAGGGCGCTCAGAACCGCAACGTCGACGTCGAAGATGCCCGAGATCGCCGAGGTCGCCACCATCCCTCGAGAGCTCCCCATCGAGGCGGCCGCGCTGATCGTCGAGACGACGGCGAAAAGCACGGCGAAAGCCAGGAGCGGTCCCAGCTCGAAGGGATTTTGTGGCGAGGTTTCACCGTCACCCGCAAGGTGGCCGCGTGTCAGGTAGAGAGTACCACATGCTGCAAAGCCGGCGACTGCGCCAAGAATCCCAAGGCCGACAACGCCCAGGACCGATGGTGCGACGATGGCAACGATGCCGGTAACGCGCAGCACCGAGACAGCTGCTGCAAGCGTGGCAGCTCCGGCAAGTGGCCAGGGATTGCCGCCTGCGGCGGCCGCGCGCGCCAGCGCAAGGGTGACGGCGGTGGACGAGACGACCGCACCCGCCAATCCGCCAACCAGCACACCACGTGTGGTGCCCAAGACCCGTACGGCGATATATCCTAGGAACGAGATCGCAGCGGTCAGCACTGTAAAGAGCCACACCTGTCGGGGGTTAAAGCCA
The DNA here is from genome assembly GCA_019635775.1 of Rhizobiaceae bacterium. Classification (GTDB taxonomy): domain Bacteria; phylum Pseudomonadota; class Alphaproteobacteria; order Rhizobiales; family Rhizobiaceae; genus Mesorhizobium_K. The sequence continues at coordinate 1,937 of JAHBYU010000035.1, forward strand.
CCCCAGGGATCGATCGCCTGCGCGGGAAGGAGCGGAAGGACGATCGCTGTCATCACCGCGAGCACCAGCGCGGCGCGCAGCTCGATCCAGGAGATACGCCTGAGAAGGCCGTGCAGCAGATCCCGACTTGCGAGAAGGACAGCGAGTGCGGTGCCGGCGGCGGCAGCGGCGCGGTGATCGCCCCCGACCGCCAGTGCGCCCAGCACGAACACGCCCAGGCTCGCGACGACGCCGGTCACGCTGAAATCCGCATCATGAACGGCTTCACGGCTCTTGTACCAGGCAAAGACTGCGGTGAAGGCAAGGAGGCCCGCGATAAGCACCGACGGCGCTTCGAAGCTGTTGGCGAGTGCAGCGAACAGACCGCCCAGCAAGCCGGTAATGGCATAGGTGCGGATACCGGCCGTTCTCGCGCCATCCGGCGCGTCACGCTCACGCCAGCCGCGCTCGAGACCAACGAGCAGGCCAATGGCGAGCGCCAAGCCCAGCCTGGCGATCAGCGAGTCCATCGCCGGGCTCCCTGGGGCTGGCGGCCATTGCGTGAAGCGTGTGTCATCGCGCCTTCCAGATCATGCGCCAAAGGACATCGTCGCGGCGCCAGAAGTGGTGCCAGATTGCCGCGCCGACATGGAGGCCGACAAGAAGGAGCAACGTCCAGCTCAGCAGGCTGTGAAGCGGCGCGATCCGGAATGTGACATACATGGCGATCGTGCCGGTGACCGGCAGCGCGATCAATACGGCGTAGAGCGCGGCATGCATGACGGCTGCGATGAAGCGCTCGACCTTCGACAAGCCGTGGACAGGCGCCGGCCTACCGTAAGCGAAACGCAAGACGAGCTGCGCCAGCGCAAGACCAAGAATACCCCAGCCGCTCCAAGCATGCACCTGATGCAGAAACAGGTCGAGGGGGCGCGGCTTCATGAAGAGGTGTGCCATGTGGGTGCGCTGGATCGCCCATGCCGTCGGGACTTGGATGAGGCACAGAACAAGCACCGTCCAATGCGTGAGGCGATGCGCGAGGTGGAATCCGTCCGGCCGATGCGCACGGCGCGTCGATCCCGGCCATAGCCACTTCAAGCCTCGACCTCGACGATGTCCCCGGCGCGCGCGACATATTCGAGCGCGTAGGCGAGCTCGCCTGTCGTTTCAGCGTGGACATGAAGCAGCGGCTGGCCGCGATCGATCTCGTCGCCGAGCCGAACATCCATGTGAACGCCCGCTGCCTTCGATTCCGGCGCGCCGGCGAGCTTGGCGAGCCGGGAGAGCTTGCGGTTGTTGATATGAACGACACGACCGGCACGCGCCGCGGTCAGCGGATGGACAAATGATGCCTTGGGCGGCGTGCGAAGGCCCCCTTGCGCTTGGCAGATCGCTTCGAACTTCGACCAGGCCCGGCCGCTGGCGAGCGTTTCGAGCGCCAGGCTGGTCCCTTGTCCCTTCGCGGCCTTGCCGCCGATCTCCAGCGCGGCTCCAGCGAGCGCCGCGGCCCGACGGCGCAAATCGTCTGGCCCCTCCGGCGCGTTGTTCAGCACGGCGAGAACGTCCAGCGCCTCGAGCGCCGGTCCGATACCGCGACCGACCGGTTGGAAGCCATCGGTCTGGACGCAGGTCGTCGCAAGATTGAAGCGCGCCGCGACGGCGCTGAGGCGAGCAGCCAAACGGCTGGCGGCGTCTTCGCCGCGCACCTTGGCGGTAGGGCCGACCGGAATGTCGATCACGACATGAGTCGAACCCGCCGCGATCTTCTTCGACAAGACGGAAGCAACGAGCTGGCCTTCGGTGTCAACGTCGAGCTCCCGCTCGACGCGGACGAAAATGTCGTCGGCGGGGCTCAGATGCACAGCGCCGCCCCAGGCGATGCAGCCGCCTTCGCGTTCGACGACGCGCCTCAATGTCGCGATGTCGAGCTCTACCGGCGCCAGCGTTTCCATCGTGTCGGCGGTGCCGGCCGGAGAGGTGATGGCGCGTGACGAGGTCTTGGGCATGAGCAA
>JAHBYU010000036.1 GCA_019635775.1 Rhizobiaceae bacterium
TGTCAACGGCGGAGCAAAATCAGGTCAATGGGCGGCGTAAATGTCGGCCACTTGTGGCGCAGGCTTGAGACCGCCCCGAGGGCGTAGCCCGAGCGGTGGTCTCATGCCTGCGTGGCGATTTTCGGAGAGGGTTTCAGCCAGCCTTTCGGGCGCGGCTTTGGGCGAGACGATAGCTGTCGCCGTTCATCTCGAGGATGTTGACGTGGTGGGTGATGCGGTCGAGCAGTGCGCCGGTCAGCCGTTCGGATCCCAGCGTTTCAGTCCATTCGTCGAACGGCAGATTGCTGGTGATCAGGGTCGCGCCGCGCTCGTAGCGTTGCGAGATCAGTTCGAACAGCAATTCAGCCCCGGTCTTGGAGAGCGGCACGAAGCCGAGCTCATCGATGATGAGGAGTTTGTATCCGGCCATCTGCTTCTGGAAGCGGAGCAATCGCCGCTCGTCGCGCGCCTCCATCATCTCGCTGACCAGGGCGGCAGCGGTAATGAAGCCGACGGGAAGGCCCTTCTGACACGCCGCCAGGCCGAGGCCGAGCGCCACGTGTGTCTTGCCCGTGCCGCTGGGACCAAGGGCGATGACGTTCTCGCGCCGCTCGATCCATTCGCAACGCGCCAGTTCCAGCACCTGCATCTTGTTTAGCTTCGGGATGGCGGCGAAGTCGAAGCTGTCGAGGCTTTTGACGACCGGGAACCTTGCCGCCTTGATGCGGCGTTCGACCTTGCGGCGATCCCGTTCGATCATCTCCCTTTCGGCGAGCCGGGCAAGATATCCGGTATGGTCCACTCCCTCTGCGGCGCATAGCCGGGCCAGCTTCTGATACTCGCGCTGGAAGGTCGGCAGCTTGAGGGTTTTGAGATAATGGGAAATCAGGATCTCGGGCGCTTCATTGCTCATGCCGCTTCTCCCGCATTCGTCGACAGAAGGCGCATATAGGCCTTCGCCGATGTCGTCTCGACCGTCGCCCTCGGCAGGTATGGGTAAATGGACAGGTCCAGTCGCGGCGGCCGGCGCTCCACCCGGCACAGGAGCAGATGTTTGACGGCGTCGAAGCCAATCGCGCCGAGTTGGAGTGCCTGCTTCACAGCCACATGCAGATCGGCAAGCTCGAAGCTTTCCAGCAGGCGCAGCACCTGCACGTATTCCCGCCGGCCATGCTTTGCCATGCGGGCTTCCATCAGCCGGCGCAGGGTTGCGAACTCCTCGGGCAGGTTCCAGCCTTGCAAGGGCGCTGCCTGATCCAGCGCATTGATCTTCCGCTCGATCAGCGGCAGGTAGTGCAGCGGATCGAAGACGACGTCTTCCCGCTCCCAACTGCGGGGATGGCGGGCGATGATCTCGCCACGGCAGCCGATCACCACCTGGTCGACATAGCCGCGAACCCAGACCTCCTGATGGCCGAAGGCGACCGGGACGGAATAGTCGTTGGTCTTGTAACGCACCAGCGACTGGGCCGTGACACGGGCGCTGGCCTGGTCGCACGCATCAAAAGGCGACGCCGGTAACGGACGCATGGCAGCGAGATCGCGCTGCAGCCGTTCCCCGATCGTCTCGCTCTCACCACGCAGCCTGTCGCGCTGACGCTTACGACATTGCTCTTCCAACCAGGTGTTGAATGCACCCCATGTCGCAAATTGCGGAATCGGGACCATGAAGTTGCGCCGGGCATAGCCGACAAGACCCTCGACGCTTCCCTTATCGTTGCCTTTCCCCGGACGGCCATAGCGGTCCCGGATCAGGTAGTGGGACAGGAAGCCGCTGAACAGCGCCGCCCGCTTGCGTGTGCCGTCGGGCAGGATCTTCGCAACCAGGCAGCGGTCATTGTCGTAGACGATCGATTGCGGCACGGCCCCGAGAAAGGCGAAAGCATGGACGTGACCGTCGACCCAGGCTTCCGACACCGCCGCCGGATAGGCCCGCACATAGCAGCCGTCGCTGTGCGGCAGATCCAGCACGAAGAAGTGCGCCTTCTGCTCCACCCCGCCGATCATCACCAGTGCCTCGCCGAAATCGGCCTGCGCGTGTCCCGGCGGATGAGCCAGCGGCACGAACACCTCCTGGCGACGCTGATCGCGCTCGCGCATGTAATCCTTGATGATCGTGTAGCCGCCGGTGAAGCCGCACTCCTCACGAAGCCGGTCAAACACCCGCTTGGCCGTGTGGCGCTGCTTGCGCGGCACTTGTCTGTCCTCGTCCAACCATCGATCGATGGTCGAAACGAACGCGTCGAGCTTCGGCCGCCGGATCGGTGACCGCCGCCGATAGCCGGGCGGGGTCGAATACGACAGCATCTTGGCCACGCTGTCGCGCGATATGTTGAAATGCTTCGACGCCTGGCGCTGCGTCATCCCTTCCGAGCAAGCCAGACGGACCTTCAGATAAAGTTCCACGGTGTAGATCCCCTAACCCTCCTGCGCTCTGTGCAGAAGGAAAATAGGTGGACGACTTTTAAGCCGCCCGCAGCGGGACTACCCCGCCGCTACCGTGGACGAATTTTGCACCGCCGCTCTCA
>JAHBYU010000004.1 GCA_019635775.1 Rhizobiaceae bacterium
ACAGGGAAAGGCGTGGATGAATTTCCACGAACTTTTCTGAAACGCCCTCCCTTCGCCCCTGAGGTAGACGTTGGATCGGTGCGTGAGCGCGGAGACGGTTGAGGGGTAGGCCTCAAGCCGGAACACCCCTCATCCGACTTCGCTTCGCTCAGCCACTCGCCCGGCCGGGTCCCCGCTGCTTCGCAGCGTCCCGGCGTTCGCTGGCCTTTGGTCATGCCACCGGCATGACCAATTCGCGGAGCGAACCGGCTGCTCACCCCTCAAGGGGAGAAGGGAGGGTGACCGCTCTGGACCTTCAGCGCTGCCGAAAGGTCACGGCATGGATCATCGGGTCAAGCCCGACGATGACGAAGCAAGGAAGGAACAGACAGGCAAAGCCCCAAAACCCGGTGGTTCGACAGGCTCACCATGAGGGGTTTTGGGAGGCCCCCATCATGAGGGTCTTGGAGCGGCGCCCTTGTCAGGGGCTTCGCATGTGCCGTTCTGTGAATCCTGACGAGACGTGGCTGGATCGGATGCTTAGTGCCGGAACGGGCGTGCGACCTTGCCCGCCCTGATCCGTTCTTATCCCACAACCACGGGCGTCTTGCCGTTGACGCGATTGTAGAGGTCGATGACGTCCTGGTTGATCATGCGCACGCAGCCGGACGACATGGCCTGACCGATGGTCCACCATTCCGGCGAGCCGTGGATGCGATAGCCGGTGTCCTGGCCGTCGCGGAAAATGTAAAGGGCGCGTGCGCCCAGCGGATTCTTGAGGCCGCCTGGCTGGCCGCCGCGCCACTTTTCCAGCTCCGGCTGGCGCTGGATCATTTCCGGCGGAGGGGTCCAGGTCGGCCACTTCTTGCCGTACTGGATGTTCGCCCGACCGTTCCAGCGGAAACCGTCGCGGCCGATACCCACTCCATAGCGCAGAGCGTCGCCGCCCGGCTGCACATAATACAGGAAACGTTCCTGCAGCCTGACCACGATGGTGCCGGGCGGTTCGCCGGTCGGGTCAACGACCACCTGGCGCCGCCATTTCGGATCGAGCTTCTGGTATGGGATTTCCGGCAGCGTGAATCCGTCATCGGTGAAGGAGGCATACATCACATCGGGTGAGGTGACGTTGCGATCGACGCTGATCTTGGGGCGGATCGAGCCGGTCGACATATCGTCAAGCTGAAGCGCAGGCATTTCCGTCGTACTGCATCCGGCGCCTGCAAGGATGGCCGTTGAGCCGATGCAGAGCAGAGCCGAACGGCGCGACATAATCTCGGGGTAAACCTGCCCGACGGATGCCGGGGACACCGTCGCGCTGATGGTCTGATCTTCGGACAGGAACGCTTCTGACACTGGGACGCTTCCACACAAACACACTTCGGCACAGCGCCGTAGCTTCCCGTATTTTAGCGATTCATGGTTGACGAAAAGTGAAAGCCTTGAGGCGCAAGGCGTTGCCGCAAAAGTGGTGGCCTCAAGCCATGCGCTCCGCGGAATGTGGCACAGAAAGACCTCCGGGCCGTCACAATCTTTCCCGAAACGGCTGGCTAGTTTCGCCCTCGAACGTAAGAGGGAAACATGAGCCACAATCTGAAGACCGACCTTGCGCTGTTTGCCGCGGCCTTCGTTTCCGCGGCGATGGTTCTCGGTGCAGATACGAGTTTTGCCCAGATGCTCGGTGTGATCATCGGGGCCCACTGAGGCCGCCAAACGGGCTTGCCCGAAGCCGTCTTTCCGTTCCTAATCCCGGCTGACATTCTTCGCGGAGAAGAGAATTGCAGCCGACGCCAATATCAGCAGGCATGTCATGGTTCTCCCGGACCCGACCAGATTCATTTCTGGGCGCGAACCTCAGCGCATTTACCGAACCGTTCCTCAACGACTACTTCAGGGCGAATTTCTATCACCTGAAAGGCCGGGATCTCGACCTCGTCGTTGACGCGGGCATGGGGCTGGCGCCGATTTCGCCGTTGCTCGACCTGACGCCGGGCAAGCCGGTGCTGGCAGTCGCAACGCACATCCATGCCGACCATGTCGGCTCGCTGTTCGAGTTCACGGATCGTGCCGGGCCGAAATGGGAGGCGGAAGCTTTCGCCAGCATGGACGACCATTGGACATTCGCCGACGAATTCCGCGACCTCGATGAACCAGTGTCGCGGCTGCCGCACACGCGCTGGAAGGCGCAGGACTACCGCATCGAACCCGCGCCGCTGACACGCATCCTGGACGCGGGCGACACCATCGAGCTTGGCGACCGAAGCTTTACGGTGCTTCACCTGCCAGGGCATTCCTTCGGCTGCATCGGCCTCCATGACGAGAAGGACGGGGTGCTGTTTTCCGGCGATGCGATCTATGACGACACGCTGATCGACGACATGTGGTGCTCCGACCGAGAACAGTATCGCGAGACCATGCGCCGGCTGATCGACCTGCCTGTCCGCATCGTCTTTGGCGGCCACGGCCAGCCGTTCGGCCAAGCTCGGATGAAAGAGATCGCGCAGGCCTATCTGGATCGATCCTGAGTTCGCCCGAGGGGCTTTACAAAAGGCGCGCGTCGGCGATTTATCCTCGTCGAACAGGAGTATCCGAACATGACTTTCGAAACCTGGCTGGCGTTCGTCGCAGCGTCCTCGATCCTGCTGGTGATTCCGGGGCCGACCATCCTGCTGGTGGTTTCCTATGCGCTGGGGCAGGGGTGGCGAACCGCGCTGCCCATGTCGGTCGGCGTGGCGCTCGGCGATTTCACCGCGATGACGCTTTCCATGCTGGGCATCGGAGCGTTGCTTGCGGCCTCCGCGACGGTCTTCACGATCCTGAAGTGGATAGGCGCTGCCTATCTGATCTATCTCGGCGTAAAGCTTTTCCGCGCCGGGGGGACGCTGAGCGCCGAGCCGCGCACGGATGCGGTTTCGTCGGCCAGGATGATGGCCCATGCCTGGCTGGTGACGGCGCTCAACCCCAAGAGCATCACCTTCTTCGTGGCGTTCCTGCCGCAGTTCCTAAACCGCCACGGCGACTTCTGGACCCAGATGCTGATCTTCGAGGCGACGTTCCTCGTTCTGGCCTTCGCGAATGCGTTCGGCTATGCTCTTGTTGCCGCCCGTGCGAGGGACCTTGTCCGCAATCCGCGTGCGATACGCATCTTCAACCGCACCGGCGGTTCGCTCCTCGTGGGCGCAGGCGTGGCGACCGTGGCGATGCGTTCGGGAAGCTGAACTCGGGAAGCCTGTTTGGGCAAACGGGCGGAACTCGGAGGCATTGATGACAGTCAGGGACAGTCTCGGCCTCTCGCTTTCCGGCGCCGATGTCGGCAGCGCCGCGCATTATGCGAAGGCCCTGCACCAGTTGCAGTGCTATGTCGGCGACCCGGTCGGCTCGGTTGACGCGGCGATTGCGCACAATCCCGATTTCGTGATGGCGCATGTGCTGAAAGGCTACCTCTTCGGCCTGTCCACGGACGGCGGGGCGCAGCCCGTGACGCGCGCCTGTTACGAGGCTGCAAGGGATCTGCCGGCAACGTCGCGCGAGCAGGCGCATGTCGCGGCGCTCGGCCATCTCGCCGAAGGACGCTGGCACGAGGCCGGCCGGGTTCTGGAAGACCTGACGATCGAGGAACCGCGCGATGCGCTCGGCCTGCTCGCCGGCCACCAGATCGATTTCTTCACCGGCAATTCGCGGATGCTGCGCGATCGTATAGCCCGCGCCATGCCCGCATGGTCGGACGGCATGTCGGGATACCATTCCGTTTTGGGGATGCAGGCCTTCGGACTGGAAGAGATGGGCGACTATGCGCGCGCCGAAGGGTTCGGCAAACGCGCCGTCGAGCTTGAGCCGCGCGACGGCTGGGGCCAGCACGCAGTCGCCCATGTGCTGGAGATGCAGTGCCGGCAGCGGGACGGCATCGTGTGGATGCGGCACAACACGGACGACTGGGCCGGGGACAGCTTCCTCCAGGTGCACAACTGGTGGCATCTCGCGCTGTTCCATTACGATCTCGGCGAGATCGACGAGGCGCTGGCGCTGTTCGACGCGCCGATCTATGGCAGCCCCTCGACCCTGGCGCTGAACATGCTGGACGCCTCGGCGCTGCTGTGGCGGTTGCATCTTCGCGGTGTGGATGTCGGCGATCGCTGGACGGCGCTTGCCGCCAACTGGGCGGACAAGGCAACGGACGGCAACTACGCCTTCAACGACATGCATGCGATGATGGCCTTCGTGGGCGCAGGCCTCGGCGAAGCTGCCAGACGGCTTCTTGAGGCGCAGGAGCATGCCATGGCGGGCTCCGATGACAATGCAGGCTTTACGCGCGATGTCGGCCGCCCCGTGACCGTCGCGATCAAGGCCTTCGGCGAGGGCGACTATGCACGAACCGTCGAGTTGCTGCGGCCGATCCGGGGCATCGCGCAACGCTTCGGCGGCAGTCACGCACAACGCGACGTGATCGACCTGACGCTCATCGAGGCGGCGTTTCGGGCGGGCAACGCGCATCTGGCAATGGCGCTGTCGGCGGAACGCATGGCGGCGCGGCCCGACAGCCCGTTGTCGCAGCTTTTCATGCGACGGGCGTCCGCGCTGGGCCGCGCCTAGGATCCCGGGCCGTACTTTTCAGCCTATTTTTTGCGAAACGCGAAAAAATAGCGGCGCGCCTGTTGCGCGCGGGGCGTTTTTGCGCTGTAGGATTCACGCAGAGCAAAGAAGCGCCCGGAAAGTGGCGCGAACAATAGCGGTCGGTAAAAATACCGGCCCCGGAGGAGGCCCATGTATCTCGGCATCGATCTCGGTACGTCGAGCGTCAAGACCCTGCTCATCGGCTCCAGCCAGGAGATCGTCGGCTCGACCTCAGCGCCAGTCGCGCTGTCGCGCCCGCATGCCGGCTGGTCCGAGCAGGACCCGGCCGACTGGATCGCGGCGACGGAAAAGGCGCTCGCCGAACTGAAGGCAACGCACGGCGCTGAACTGGCTGCGGTCAAGGGTATCGGCCTTTCGGGCCACATGCATGGAGCGACGCTGCTCGACGCAGCCGACAGGGTGCTGCGGCCCTGCATCATGTGGAACGACACCAGGAGCCACGCCGAAGCCGGCTCGCTGGACGCCGATCCGCGCTTTCGCAAGATCACCGGCAACATCGTGTTTCCCGGCTTCACCGCGCCCAAGCTTGCGTGGGTGAAGAACAACGAGCCGGATATCTTCGCGAAGGTCGCCATGGTGCTCTTGCCGAAGGACTATCTTAGGCTCTGGCTGACCGGCGAGCACATGTCGGAAATGTCGGACTCGGCCGGGACGTCGTGGCTCGATGTGGCAGAGCGCCGCTGGTCGGGTGAACTGCTGGCCGCGACCGACCTCGCGGAAAGGCAGATGCCGGCACTCGTCGAAGGGACAGACCCTGCCGGAAGCCTGCGCGCGGAGCTGGCGTCCAAATGGGGCATGAAGGCAGGCATTCCGGTCGCCGGCGGCGCGGGCGACAACGCCGCGTCGGCCTGCGGCATGGGCACGGTCAAGCCCGGGCAGGCCTTCGCCTCGCTCGGAACGTCTGGCGTGCTGTTTGCGGCGAACGGCTCCTATCTGCCCAACCCGGAAAGCGCGGTGCACACCTTCTGTCATGCGCTGCCCGGCGCATGGCACCAGATGGGCGTCATCCTGTCGGCGACGGATTCGCTGAACTGGCTTTCGGGCGTGACCGGAAAAAGCGCGGGCGAGTTGACATCCGAGCTGGGCGATGCGCTGAAGGCGCCGACCGGCGTCACCTTCCTGCCTTATCTCTCGGGCGAGCGCACGCCGCACAACGACGCAGCGATCCGCGGCTCCTTTACCGGCCTTGACCATGAATCGGGCAGGGCTGCCCTGACGCAGGCCGTGCTCGAAGGCGTCGCCTTCGCTTTCCGCGACAGCCTCGAAGCGCTGCGCGCCGCAGGCACAGGGCTTTCGCGGGTGACCGCAATCGGCGGCGGCTCGCGCTCGCGCTACTGGCTGAAGGCGATGGCGACGGCGCTGGACATGCCGGTGGATATTCCGGCAGATGGCGATTTCGGCGCAGCCTTCGGCGCCGCGCGGCTCGGTCTCATCGCCGCCGAGAAGGCAGACCCCTTTGCGGTCTGTGCCGCACCCGCTACCGAAGCCACGGTCGAGCCGGACGCCGCGCTCGTCGATGCATTTTCCGAAGCCTACCAGCGCTACCGCGCTCTCTATCCTGCCATCAGAGGAGTATCGTGATGCCCACCGGCTTTTTCGGCGACGTCAAGAAGGTCAAGTATGAGGGACCGGACAGCGACAATCCGCTGGCCTACCGCTTCTACAACAAGGACGAGGTCGTCGCGGGCAAGCGGATGGAAGACCATCTGCGCTTCGCCATCGCATACTGGCATTCCTTTGCCTGGGAGGGCGGAGACCCCTTCGGCGGACGTACCTTCGAGCGTCCGTGGTTCAACGATACGATGGAGGGCGCAAAGCTGAAGGCCGACGTTGCCTTCGAGATGTTCTCCCTGCTCGGCGTTCCCTATTACTGCTTCCACGACGCCGATGTGCGTCCGGAGGGCAAGACGTTTTCCGAAAGCGCGGGCCGCCTGGACGAAATCGCCGACATCTTCGCCAAGAAGCAGAAGCAGACCGGCATCAAGCTTCTGTGGGGCACGGCCAACCTGTTTTCGAACCGCCGCTTCATGGGCGGGGCCGCCACCAACCCCGATCCGGATGTGTTTGCCTATGCCGCGGCGACGGTCAAGAAATGCATCGACGTCACCAAGAAGCTCGGCGGCGAGAACTACGTGCTGTGGGGCGGGCGCGAGGGCTATGAGACGCTGCTCAACACGGACCTGAAGCGCGAACGGGACCAGGCCGGACGGTTCCTTTCGCTGGTGGTCGACTACAAGAAGAAGATCGGGTTCAAGGGTACGATCCTGATCGAGCCGAAACCGCAGGAACCGACCAAGCACCAGTACGATTACGATGTCGCGACCGTTTACGGCTTCCTCAAGGATTTCGGGCTTGAGAAGGAGGTCAAGGTCAATATCGAGCAAGGCCACGCGATCCTCGCCGGCCACTCGTTCGAGCATGAACTGGCGCTTGCTTCCTCGCTCGGCATATTCGGGTCGATCGACATGAACCGCAACGACTACCAGTCGGGCTGGGATACGGACCAGTTCCCCAACAATGTGCCGGAGATGGCGCTTGCCTATTACTACGTGTTGCAGGCCGGCGGCTTCAAGACGGGCGGCACCAACTTCGACGCCAAGATCCGCCGCCAGTCGATCGACCCGCAGGACCTTCTCATCGGCCATATCGGAGCGATGGATTGCTGCGCGCGTGGCCTGAAGGCGGCAGCGAGAATGGTCGAGGACAAGGCGCTGTCGGGTCCGCTGGAGGAGCGCTACGCCGGCTGGAAATCCGCCGAGGCGCGCGCGATGTTGTCGGGCAAGCGTTCGCTGGAGGACATCGCAGAGCGCGTCGTCGCCAAGAAGATCGAGCCGCAGCCGCGTTCCGGCAGGCAGGAATACCTGGAAAACATCGTCAATCGTTACGTCTGACGGAGAGCATCCCATCCGGCAAGGCCGGCCATGGGGAAAATCGTTCCAGAGCAGCCGCATCCTTCGCAAAGGGTGCGGCCGAATTGTCTTCCATCCGACACACGCCTGCCTTCTGACCGTCATGAAGAGCGGGTATGTTCTGTGGCATGGAAACGAAGCGCAAAGCACCACAGGCCGGTTTTGACGCGCAGGTTGGCGCGTTGCTCGATCGCGTGCATGAATCAGCCTCGATCGTGGACAGCCTGATGGCGATGCCGCTGCCGGGCGAAGGCGACGCGCCCGCCGAATGGGACGCTGCCGTGGCGCGTCGGCTGGAACGCCGTCTTGTCGAAGCAATGCGCCTGATGCTCTCCAGCGACGAGCAACGGTGCGAAAGCGCCTGACATCCTAGCCTGCGACTTTTCTGAGAGCGGTTGGCGCCTTGCCGAAGGCTCGCGCGAAGGCGCGTGAAAAGGATGAAGCCGAGGAAAATCCCGTCCGCTCCGCGATGTCGGCCAGGGCGATGCGCGTATCGGTCACAAGCTTGCGTGCTGCTGTCAGCCGCAGGCGCAGGTAGTACGCGCCCGGCGTCTCGCCGATCGAACTGCGAAAAATGCTTTCAAGCGTACGCGACGTCACACCGGCACGCCTGGCGATTGCCGCTATGGAGAGCGGCTGGTCGATATGGGATTCCATCAACCTGATGGCCTGGGCAAGACGGGGATCGTAGCCGTCCAGCCTTCCCAGCGAGACCAGCGGCTGGGCATCGGTGGCGGCGCGCGACTGGTCGTAGATGAAGACGCTGGCTACATCGAGCGCCACCGCCATTCCAAGGCGCGAGCGGACCAGATGGAGCATCAGGTCGAACGCAGGAGAAGCGCCGCCGCAGGTAAAGACCGGGCCGTCGATGACATAGCGGTCGGGACGGACATCGGTTTCCGGAAACGCAGCGGAGAAATCCTCCATGTCTTCCCAGTGGGTGGTGGCCGCGCGGCCATCGAGCAACCTGGCCCGGGCGACCAGCCATGTGCCGGCCTCGACGCCACCGCAGGCGCGCGCCGAACGCGCGGCCTTGCGCAGTCCCTGAAGGAAGGCCGCGGTGGCGTAACCTTGCGTGCCGAAGCCGGCGACCACGACAATCATGTCGGTCGGCCGCGCAGGGTCGAACCTGCCGGATACCGCGATCGGCAGGCCGCAGGTGGTTATGGCGGGTTCGCCGCCTACGGAGACGAGACGGAAATCGAACAGGGTTTCGCCCGCGATGCGGTTGGCGGCGCGAAGGGGGTCGATTGTCGAGGCGACACACATGATGGATGCGCCGGAGAAGACCAGAACCGTCACATCCAGCCGGGTCCGCTCGACACGAAAGACACTGGGCTTTTCGGTTTTTGCCATACACGTTTCGTAAAACGGAAAACATCAAGCCGCAAGGCGAGTCAAACTTTGTCCATTCAGGGAGAGAACCATGCCGCTAGCCATGAACCGTGAGGTATTCATCACCTGTGCCGTGACCGGATCGGGCGGCACGCAGGACCGCAGCCCGCATGTGCCTCGTTCGCCAAAGCAGATCGCCGATTCGGCGATCGAGGCGGCGAAAGCGGGTGCTGCAATCGTGCACTGCCACGTGCGCGATCCGGAAACGGGAAAGCCGCGCCGCGACGTTTCGCTCTATCGCGAGGTGACCGAACGCATCCGTGCGGCGGACGTCGATGTTGTGCTGAACCTGACCGCCGGCATGGGCGGGGACATGGTATTCGGCGATGTCGAAAATCCCCTGCCGCTCAGGACGCCGGGGACGGACATGGGCGGCGCTTCCAATCGTGTGGAGCATGTGCGCCAGTGCCTGCCGGAAATCTGCACCCTCGATTGCGGCACGATGAACTTCAACGAAGCCGACTATGTGATGACCAACACGCCAGGCATGCTGCGCGCCATGGGCGGCATGATGACCGAAATGGGCGTGAAGCCGGAGATCGAGGCGTTCGATACCGGACATCTCTGGTTTGCCAAGCAACTGGTGGCAGAGGGCGTCCTGAAGCCGGACGCGCTTGTGCAACTTTGCATGGGCGTGCCGTGGGGCGCGCCGGACGACCTGAACACCTTCATGGCAATGGTCAACAACGTGCCCGCTGAATGGACGTTCTCGGCTTTTTCGCTCGGCCGCAACCAGATGGCCTATGCGGCGGCGTCGGTTATTGCCGGCGGCAATGTGCGCGTTGGCCTGGAAGACAATCTGTGGCTGGACAAGGGCGTGCTGGCAACCAACGCGCAGCTTGTCGAGCGGGCCGTGTCGATCGTGGAAAATCTCGGCGCGCGGGTTATCGGACCCGAGGAAGTGCGCCAGAAACTCAACCTTACCAAGCGCGCGCCGCTGGCGGCGTAATCGGAGACATGTCCATGACCATCGCAAAGGCGGCCGCCATCGGCGGCGGCGTGATCGGAGCGGGCTGGGTTGCCCGCCTTCTTCTAAACGGCATCGACGTGGCGATCTACGATCCGGATCCGGAGGCGTCGCGCAAGGTAGGCGAAGTGATGAAAGGCGCGCGCCGCGCCTACCGCAAGATGCTGCCGGACGGGCTGCCGAAGGAAGGCAAACTGACCTTCGCCAAGACGATCGCGGAAGCGGTGAAGGACGCGGATTTCATCCAGGAGAGCGTTCCGGAGCGGCTCGACCTGAAGCACAGGGTGCTGGCCGAGATCGACAACCACGCGCCGGCCAACTCAATCGTCGGCTCCTCGACTTCCGGCATCAAGCCGACTGACATGCAGGTGGCGATGAAGAAGCACCCGGAGCGGCTGGTGGTCGGCCATCCGTTCAACCCGGTCTACCTCCTGCCGCTCGTCGAGATCGTCGGTGGCGAGCAGACATTTCCCGAAGCGATCGAGGTCGCCAGGGAAATCTACGCCTCCATCGGCATGAAACCCGTCGTAATCCGCAAGGAGATCGAGGCCTTCGTCGGCGACCGCCTGCTCGAAGCCGCCTGGCGCGAGGCGCTGTGGCTGGTCAAGGACGGCATCTGCACGGTCGAAGAACTTGACGACATCATGCGCTACTCTTTCGGCATACGCTGGGCGCAGATGGGTATGTTCCAGGTCTATCGCGTCGCAGGCGGCGAGGCGGGCATGCGCCATTTCATGGCCCAGTTCGGGCCGTGCCTGAAATGGCCGTGGACCAAGCTGGTGGACGTGCCGGAGTTCAACGACGAACTGGTCGACCTGATTGCCACGCAATCGGACGAACAGTCGGGCAAGTGGTCGATCCGCGAGCTGGAGAAAATCCGCGACGACAATCTGGTCGCGATCATGGAAGCGCTGAGCCGCCAGAACAAGGGCAAGGGCTGGGGCGCGGGCGAGCTCTACAACGGCTACACCAAGCAGCTTGCAAGCCTCGCCTCGAAGAAGGCAAAGCCGGCGCTGAAGAGCAAGGCAGCCAAATCGGCGGCCAAGGCGAAGGCCGCGAAACCGGCCAAGAAGTCGGTCGCGCAGAAGGCCTCGGCAAAGCCGCTGAAGAAGGCTGCTGCCAAGAAGACCGCCTCCAGGAAAACTTCCGGGAAGAAGGGCTGATCGCCATGAACTTCGGCCTTTCGGAAGAGCAGAAGCTTATCGTCGAGACGACCCGAGCCTTCGTCGAGAACGAGCTTTACCCGCACGAGCTGGAAGTGGAACGGACCGGCGTGCTCCGGCCTGCTCTCATCGAGCAACTGAAAGCCAAGGCCATCGAGGCCGGGCTCTACGCGGCCAACATGCCTGCCGATGTGGGCGGCGCAGGGCTCGATACCGTTTCGTGGTTGCTCTACGAAAAAGAACTGGGCCGCGCCAACTATGCCCTGCACTGGACCTGCGTGGCGCGGCCGTCCAACATCCTGCTTGCAGGCACGCCCGAGCAGCGCGAGAAATATCTGTTTCCCTGCATTCGCGGCGAGAAGTCCGACTGCCTTGCCATGACCGAGCCCGGAGCGGGATCGGACCTGCGCGGCATGAAGGCGAGCGCCGTGCAGGATGGCGACGACTGGGTGCTGAACGGCACCAAGCACTTCATCAGCCATGCCGACGTCGCCGACTTCGCCATCGTGTTCATGGCATCGGGCGAAGAGGATAGTGTTGCCGGTTCGGGGCGCGGAAAACGCAAGAAGATCACGGCGTTTTTCGTGGACAAGGGCACGCCGGGCTTCACGGTGCGCGAAGGTTATCGCAACGTGTCGCATCGCGGCTACACAAACTCGGTGCTGGAGTTCGACAATTGCCGCCTGCCGTCGAGCCAGATCCTTGGCGAGGTCCACAAGGGATTCGAGGTGGCGAACTCATGGCTGGGCGCGACGCGGCTGCAGGTCGGAGCGACCTGTCTGGGACGTGCCGAACGCGCACTTCGCCATGCCATCGACTACGCGGCGCAGCGCGAACAGTTCGGCCAGCAGATCGGCAAGTTCCAGGGCGTGTCCTTCAAGCTCGCCGACATGGCGACGGAGCTCAAGGCCGCCGAACTGATGATCCTGGAAGCCGCGTGGAAGTACGACCAGGGCACGGTGACCGACCAGGACATGGCGATGGCCAAGCTGAAGGCCACGGAGATGCTGGCCTTTGTCGCCGACGAGGCGATCCAGATCCACGGCGGCATGGGCCTGATGGACGACCTGCCGCTGGAGCGGATCTGGCGCGACGCGCGCGTGGAGCGCATCTGGGAGGGCACGAGCGAAATCCAGCGCCACATCATCTCGCGCGCCCTGCTGAGGGCGGTGGGAGGCTAGCTTCGATGGCAAGGCCCGGCATCCGGGAGACCGACCTCTACCTGCCGGTGAAGCGGCTGCTCGAAGGGCAGGGCTACACGGTCAAGGGCGAGGTCGGCGCAGCCGATGTCGTGGCCGTGCGCGGCGAGGAGGACCCGGTCATCGTGGAACTGAAGGCAGGCTTTTCGCTTTCGCTGTTTCACCAGGCGGTGGAGCGGCAGGCGATCACCGATGCCGTCTATGTGGCCGTGCCGCAGGTGACAGGGCGCGCCTCGTATCGCGCCCTGGTCGACAACCGGAAGCTCTGCCGCCGTCTGGGCCTCGGACTTATTACCGTGCGGCTCTCCGACGGCTTCGTCGAAATCCATTGCGACCCGGAGCCTTACAGGCCACGCCAGTCAAAACCGCGCAAGACGCGTCTGTTGCGCGAATTCGTGCGGCTGGTCGGCGATCCCAACAGCGGCGGCGCGACCCGGAAGCGGCTGGTCACGGGTTATCGGCAGGAGGCGCTGCGCTGCCTGGCACTCCTGCAGCAGGCGGGGCCGACCAAGGCGTCGGAAGTGGCGCGGCAGACGGCGATCGCGCATGCACGCCGGCTGATGTCCGACAACCACTATGGCTGGTTCGAGCGCATGGGCGCTGGAATCTACGCGCTGAGCCCGAAGGGCGTGAGCGCGATCGAAGACTACGCCGCAGAAATTGAAAGCATGGCCACTGCCAGGCCTCCGGAATCCACGACAGAAACGATTGCTGCCCAATGACGCCAAAGCCCCGCGACCTTTCCCGCCTCCTGAGGCCCAAATCGATAGCCGTCGTCGGCGGTGGGTTCTTCGCGCCGAATGTCGTCAAGCAGTGCCTCAAGATGGATTTCGCAGGCGACATCTGGCCGGTACATCCCTCCAAGGATGCGATCGAAGGCGTGAAGGCCTATCGCTCGCTGGCCGACCTGCCGGCGGCGCCTGACGCCACCTTCATCGGCGTAAACCGCAACCTGACCGTCGACATCGTGCGCGAGTTGCGCGAATCCGGCGCAGGCGGAGCGATCTGCTTCGCGGCGGGCTTTCGCGAGACGAGCAGCTACGATGCGGATGGCGAGCGGCTCCAGCAGGCGCTGGTGGAGGCGGCTGGCGATATGGCGGTCATAGGCCCGAACTGCTACGGGCTGATCAACTATGCCGACGGCGCGCTGCTCTGGCCTGACCAGCATGGCGGTCGCCGCCTCAAGGAAGGCGAGCGGGGGGCTGCGATCATCACGCAGTCCTCCAACATCGCCTGCAACCTGACCATGCAGACGCGCGGGCTGCCGCTTGCCTACATGATGACCGCCGGAAACCAGGCGCAGACGGGCCTTTCGGAGATGGCGCTCGGGTTGATCGAGGACGCCAGAGTGTCGTGCCTCGGCCTGCACATCGAGGGCTTCGACAGGGCAGCCGGTTTCGAGCGGCTGGCGGCGCGCGCGAGGGAGCTGAAAAAGCCGATCGTCGCGGTGAAGGTCGGGCGTTCCGAGCAGGCCAGGGCGGCGACCGTCTCCCATACCGCCTCGCTCGCCGGCTCGGACGCGGCATCCGATGCTTTCCTGAAACGGCTCGGCATACCGCGCGTCGACACGATCCCGGCTTTCCTCGAGGCGCTCAAGCTTTTCCATGCGGTCGGACCGCTGGACAGCTACACGCTGTCCTCGATGAGCTGTTCGGGCGGCGAGGCATCCGTAATGGCCGACACGGCGGAGGGCCGGCCCCTGTCGTTCCCGAAGCTGACGGACGAGCATCGCGCGCGCATCCAGGAAACGCTCGGGCCGCTGGTCGCGGTCGCCAACCCGCTCGACTACAATACCTATATCTGGGCCAACGAACCGGCGATGACGGCGACATTCTCCGCGATGGTGTCCGGCGGGTTCGGGCTGAACATGCTCGTGCTCGACTTTCCGCGCATCGACCGATGCTCGGACGCCGACTGGTGGTGGACCATCAACGCCTTCGAGGCGGCGGTGAAGGAAAACAACGCCAAGGGCGCGGTGGTCACGTCGATGGCCGAAAACATACCCGAAGGTCATGCGGAGGAATTGTTGCGACGTGGCTTGGTGCCGATCCTCGGCATCGCGGAGGCGATGGATGCGGCAGGCGCGGCGGCCTTCGTGGGCGAGGCGTGGAAGCTGCCCGCCGCTGCACCCGTCGGCGCGTCAGGCCACTCCGGCCCGTCGGCCCAATCGTCCCCAGGCGGAGAGCCCTCGCATTCCGTCGATGAAGCATCGGCCAAGGCCATGCTTGCGGGTGCCGGTCTTTCGGTGCCGCAAGGGCGGCGCACCGCAACGGTCGACGAGACGGTGGTCGCGGCAGACGCGCTCGGCTATCCCATCGCGCTGAAGGCGTTGGGCGTGGCGCACAAGTCGGAAGCCGGCGCGGTGAAACTCAACCTTAGGGATGAGGCTTCCGTCCGCTCGGCCGCCGAAGCGTTGCTGGGGCTGGGTGACGGGCTCTATGTCGAGCGCATGGTGGAGGGCGGCGTCGCCGAGCTTATCGTCGGCGTGACGCGCGATCCGCTTTTCGGGCCGGTGATGACGGTCGGGTCCGGCGGCGTGCTGGTCGAATTGCTGAAGGACAGCGCCACCTTGCTCCTGCCGGCAAGCCGGGACGATGTTGAAGCGGCGTTGCGTGGCTTGAAGCTTTTCCCGCTCCTCGACGGATTCCGGGGGCGACCGAAAGCCGATCTGGTTGCTGCGGTGGAAGCCATCATGAAGATTTCCGATTTTGCGCTGGCCAATGCCGCTACGCTGGCTGAACTCGATGTCAATCCGTTGATCGTCTGCGCCGAAGGCAAGGGCGCATGGGTCGCGGACGCGCTGCTCGTCAAGGAGAACTAGATGACCGACGTTATCACCACGCGCCGCGAGGGCGGCGTATTCGAAGTCACGCTGGACCGGCCCAAGGCCAATGCCATCGACCTGAAGACGTCGCGGCAGATGGGCGAGACCTTCAAGGCCTTCCGCGACGATCCGGAACTTCGGGTCGCCATCGTCAAGACGGCCGGCGACAAGTTCTTCTGCGCCGGCTGGGATCTCAAGGCCGCCGCCGGCGGCGACGCGGTGGACGGCGACTACGGCGTCGGCGGTTTTGCCGGCCTGCAGGAACTGCGCGACATGAACAAGCCGGTGATCGCCTGCGTCAACGGCATGGCGGTTGGCGGCGGCTTCGAACTGGCGCTTTCCTGCGACCTTATCTACGCGTCGGACCATTCGAGCTTCGCGCTGCCGGAAATCCGCGCCGGGACGCTGGCGGATGCCGCCACCATCAAGCTGCCGAAGCGCATTCCCTATCACGTCGCCATGGACCTGCTTTTGACCGGGCGCTGGATGGATGTCGCCGAAGCGCATCGCTGGGGTCTCGTCAACGAGGTGCTTCCCAAGGAAAAGCTGGAGGATCGCGTCTGGGAGATCGCGAAGCTGCTGGCATCAGGCCCGCCGCTGGTGTTCGCGGCGATCAAGGAAACCGCGCGCGAAGCGGAAGGCGCGAAGTTCCAGGACATCATGAACCGCGTGACCAAGCGCCAGTTGCGAACAGTGGACGTGCTCTACGGGTCGGAGGACAACATGGAAGGCTTCAAGGCGTTTGCCGAGAAGCGCGACCCGGTCTGGAAGGGTCGCTGAGCCGATAGGCTAATCTCCATCGCACATGCTCCTGACGCAAGGCTGTCAGCACGATCCGACGATCGGTCTCGCTGGCACATTGCGGGATCGCGTCAAAAACGCGATCTGACGTGCCGATCGCCAGAGTGTCGGATTCGCCGGCGCCGGATCGTCCTTTGCGAAAACAGGAGCGAGCCATGGAACAGTCCGCAAGCAATGCCGGCAGCATTCCGCGCAAGGCGACCAGCCGCGAATGGATAGGTCTCGGCGTGATTGCGCTGCCATGCCTGCTTTATTCGATGGATCTGACGGTGTTGAACCTCGCCGTCCCCGCGATAACGGCAGACCTCAACCCCAGCGCCACACAGCTTCTCTGGATCGTGGACATATACGGCTTCATGATCGCCGGCATGCTCATCACAATGGGCACGCTCGGCGACCGGATTGGCAGGCGAAAGCTGCTGATGATCGGCGCCTTCGCGTTCGGTCTGGCGTCCATCCTGGCAGCGTTCTCGACGAGCGCGGAAATGCTCATCGTGGCGCGCGCAATACTCGGGCTGTCGGCGGCGACGCTGGCGCCATCCACGCTTTCGCTGATCTCCAACATGTTTCCCGATCCGAAGGAGCGGACGTTGGCGATCGGCGTATGGATCTCCAGTTTCTCCGCCGGCGGCGCGATCGGCCCGGTGATCGGCGGCATTTTGCTGACCTGGTTCTGGTGGGGCTCGGTGTTCCTGATCGCTGTCCCGGTTATGGTGGTGCTGCTTGCCGTCGCGCCATTCCTGCTGCCGGAATACAAGGACGAGAATGCAGGACGGATCGACCTGACGAGCGCGGTCCTCTCCCTCAGCGCTGTCCTAGCGTTGATCTACGGCATCAAGCATGCCGCATCCTACGCGCTCGACGCTGAAGCGATCGCCGCGATCGTGACCGGACTGGCGCTGGGCGTGGTATTCGTGCGGCGGCAACGCCGGCTTGCCGAACCGCTGATCGACCTTCGCCTTTTTTCATCAGTGACATTTTCCGCATCGCTCGGCATCAATGTGCTGGGCTTCTTTGCCGCGTTCGGCATCTTCCTGCTGACGGCGCAATACCTGCAACTCGTGCTCGGCTTGTCGCCGCTTGCGGCGGGTCTGTGGAGCGCACCGTCGTCGATCGGTTTCATCGTCGGCTCGCTGCTTGCGCCAAAATTGCTCGACAACATGCGGCCGGCCTACATCATGGCCGGCGGCTATCCGGTGACTGCTGTCAGCTTCCTGATCATGGCGCAGGCGGCGTCGATGGCCTCGCTTCACCTGCTGATCTCGTCCTTTATCCTCATGTCGTTCGGGCTGGCACCCATCTTCACGCTCTCAACAGACCTCATCATCGGAAGCGCTCCGCCGGAGCGCGCCGGAAGCGCGGCCGGCCTTGCCGAAACGAGCTCCGAGTTTGGCGGTGCGCTCGGAATTGCCGTGCTTGGCAGCATCGTGACGGCGCTTTATGCCAGCGGAATGGCTGGGTTTTATGCCGGCGGGATTGACGACGGCTCGATGGTGATCGCGCGCCAGACTATCGGGGGCGCGGTGGCTGAGGCGCAGCGCGCAGGCGGGGCCGCAGGCGATCTGCTGCTTGCGGAGGCTCGTGTAGCCTACGGGAACGCCTTCCGGGCGGTCACGCTGGTCTGCGCGGTCGTGTCTGTCCTCGCCGGGCTGGTCGCCCTTCTGGTGCTCGGCCGGATCAAGCCGGATGCCGGACAGCAAGGCGAAGCGTCATGTGTGTCGGAAGTGGCCTGACACTCAGACCGAGGGCCGTGCAGGTCTTGCGCACACGTGCTTTGACGGACATGATGCGGGCTGCTGTATACCCTTGGCGGGGATCGATGCAGTCAGATATCCTGTTTCGCCTCTTTACGCTCGAACGTGTGGCGCGGACCTTCTTGCGACTTGATACGGAAGGTGTCGTCGTCGGCGACAAACGTATCGGCTGGAACACGGGCGGCCCGATGCGTTGGCGCGATATCGCGGAAATTCGGGCTATTCGCCTTGGCCTGTCGCCGGTGCCTCGCGGAAAGGTCAACGGTGTCTGCGAGATCACATTCGTCAACGGCCTGGTTCTGTCGGTTCTCAGTCATAGCCAGATGGGTTTGTTTGACGAGGAAAGGCGGCGCGACTTCGGCGCCTTCGTAAGGACGCTTCACGAAAGACTGTTGCGTGATGACAAATCGCGCATCGACTTTTACTCCGGCAGCCGCGGCTCCAAACGCATATTCGCCATGATCTTTGCTGCCATGGCGGTGGTGGTCGTCGGTTGGCTGTTCTATTTTCTCGCGGGCACGCTTGGCTTCATGGGCGTGTTAATCAGCCTCGCGGTTGCCGCCGCATTAGGGCTTCCGCTAATCAGAGTCATGGCATCGAATGCCGGCGAGGCCTACAATCCTGACTCCATATCGGAGCGCCTTCTGCCATGAAGCCTTGCTAGTTCAGGGGGATGTCGTTTTCGGCCTTGCCTGACTGGTATGTCGAGGACAGCCGGTCATAGGTGTCGGCCACCGCCTTTATGCGCGCTTCCAGGCGCTGGCGTTCATCCTCGGGCAGTTCGCGGACCAGCTTCCGGATCGATCGGCTCTTCCAGTAGGCGTTCTCGGCCCTGTAGCCGCCCGGCTCCAGCCTGAAGACTTCCTTGAGGATGCGCAGGTCGTGCGGGATTGCGAAACTGTCGCGCGAATCCTCGTGGCTGAAGAGGAAGTAGAAATTGTCGAAGCCTGTCCATGTGATCGCCGAGAGACAGAGCGAGCAGGGCTCGTGCGTGGCAAGGAAGATCGCGTCCTTCGTATCGACACGCTCGGCCTTTGGCATTTCGTAGAAACGCTTCAGGCAATGTACCTCGCCATGCCAGAGCGGGTTCTCGATCTCGTTGTTTGTCTCGGCGATAACCAGGCCGTGGTCGTCCTTGCGCAGGATCGCCGCGCCGAACAGCTTGTTGCCTTTCGCGACACCCTCTACCGTCTTCGGCACGATGTCCTGTTCGATCACGTCGAGAAGGCGGTCGATCAACGAAATGTCGCTCATGGAAGATGGATCTCGTAGGGCTCGGGGAAGAAGAATTCTTCGAGGTTGTTGCCCGCGCCGCCGCGGTCGACCACGAGAAAATCCTGTGGTTCTCCGATGGGCGTCAACACCCCGTGCCAGCGGCCGGCCGGATAGTTCACACCCTGGCCGGGCCGGGTGAGGAAGGCGCGCGGCTCGCCCGGCCTGCCGTTTTTGTCATGACAGACAATGACGAGGAAGGGACGCTGCGAGAGCGGCATGAACGCCTGGCTGCCCAGCGGGTGACGCTCGACCATCTTGAGCGAGAGCGGAAAATCGTAGGGTTTGCCTTTGAAGATCGAGATCAGGACATGGCCGCCGGGACCCGTCGCTTCCGGCCTCGCAAGGGCATGGTAGCGCTCCGTCATGCCGCCATTGATCGGGTAGTGGCCTTCTCCGCTGGTGTCGAGCACGTCTCCGAAGGGCGCGAAGTTTTCGCGGGTGAGCGGACTGGCGGTGATGATCCGCGTCATCGCGAAAATGCGCCGAGCTTGGCGTGCCGGTTCACGTCCTTGTAGAGCAGATAGCGGAACCGTCCGGGGCCGCCAGCGTAGCAGGCCTGCGGGCAGAAGGCGCGCAGCCACATGAAATCTCCAGCCTCGACCTCGACCCAGTCGCGGTTGAGCTTGTAGACGCCCTTGCCTTCGAGGACATAGAGCCCGTGCTCCATGACATGCGTTTCCTCGAAGGGGATCAGGCCCCCCGGCTCGAACGTCACGATGGTGACATGCATGTCGTGGCGCAGGTCATCCGGGTCGACGAAGCGGGTCGTGGCCCATCTTCCGGCGGTGCCGGGCATGGATAGCGGTACGATGTCCTGTTCGTTTCGGAACACGGGATCGGGAACGTCGATGCCGTCGACGCGCTCGTAAAGCTTGCGGATCCAGTGGAAGCGCGCGGGCGTCTTGCCGCCGTTCTTCAGCGTCCAGCCGCAGGACGGAGGCAGGTAGGCGTAACCGCCCTTCTGAAGCCGGTGGCTCTTGCGGCCGAGCCTGATCGTCACCTCGCCTTCCATCACGAAGATCACGCCCTCGGCTCCTGCATCGGGCTCGGGCCTTTCGCTGCCGCCGCCGGGGCCGACCTCCATGACGTATTGGGAAAACGTTTCCGCAAAGCCTGAAAGCGGGCGCGCCAGTATCCAGGCGCGTGTCCTGTCCCAGAACGGCAGCAAGGACGCCACGATGTCGCGCTGGACGGCCTTGGGGATGACGGCATAGGCCTCCGTGAAGACGGCGCGGCCGCTCATCAGTTCGGTCTGGGGAGGATGTCCGCCATGCGTGGCGACATATTGCGGGCCGGCCATTTTTCTTTCCTACTGCGGCAGGATTTCACGCAGGCGAAGGAGAGCGATGCGCTCGACCTGCCTGCAAGCGGTTTCAAACTCGGTGGTGCGGTCGTTGCCGATGCGGGTCTCGAACGCCGAAAGAATCTCGTCCTTGGACTTGCCCTTCACCGCGATGATGAACGGAAAGCCGAAGGTGGAGACATAGGCAGCGTTCAGCCTGGAGAAGAGTTCACGCTCGCCATCGGTCAGTGCGTCAAGGCCTGCGGAGGCCTGTTCGCTTGCCGACTCGGGCGTCAGGCGCTTCGCAGCCGCCAGCTTCCCGGCAAGGTCTGGATGCGCGTTGAGCACGCCGAGCCTTTCCTGGTCGGTCGCCGCCCGGAAAACGCGGCAGAGCGCATTGTGCAGGCCGCCCGCTGAATCATGGGCCGGACCAAGCTCGAGATGGTAGGCGCGCTCCGCGATCCACGGCGAATGTTCGAATATGCCACCGAACAGCGCAACGAAGGCATCATGCTCCATCCGCGACGGGCGAACGGTTGGGAGGCGGTAGGGGTGGGTCGCCTTCCAGTGACGGGCGATGTCGACGCGTCGGGCAATCCAGACCCTGTCATGACTGCGCACGTAGTCGATGAAACGCCGCAGCGCGGCTGCGCGGCCGGGCCGGCCGACGAGACGGCAATGCAGCCCGATGCTCATCATGGCGGGCCTGCCCCCGGTGCCCTCCGCATAGAGCGTATCGAAGGCGTCCTTCAGGTAGGCGAAGAACTGGTCGCCGGAATTGAAGCCCTGCGGCGTTGCAAAGCGCATGTCGTTGGCGTCGAGCGTGTAGGGTATGATGAGCTGCGGCGGCATGGCGTTGCCGTGACCGTCATGGTCGAGCCAGTAGGGCAGGTCGTCCTCATAGGTGTCGGAAACGTATTCGAAGCCGCCTTCCTCGGCGGCAAGCCTGACTGTGTTCACCGATGTGCGACCCGTGTACCAGCCGGTAGGCCGCTCGCCGGTCACCTCCCGGTGCAGCCTGATGGCCTCCTGCATGTCGCGGCGTTCGTCTTCGATGGCGTAGTCGCGGTAGTCGATCCATTTGAGGCCGTGCGAGGCGATCTCCCAGCCGGCTTCCTGCATGGCCGCGACCTGATCGGGCGACCGGGCGAGCGCGGTGGCGACGCCGTAGCAGGTGACGGGGACGTTCGTTTCCGTGAACATGCGCAGGAGGCGCCAGAAGCCCGCGCGCGCACCGTATTCGTAGATCGATTCCATGTTCCAGTGGCGCAGGCCGGGCCAGGGCACCGCGCCGACGATCTCGGACAGGAAGGCTTCGGATGCAGCATCACCATGCAGAACGCAGTTCTCGCCGCCCTCCTCGTAGTTGACGACGAACTGAACAGCGACATTCGCCCCGCCGGGCCACTTGGGATCGGGCGGATTGCGGCCGTAGCCGCGCATGTCTCTTAGGTAACGCACTCTACCTCCCGGACGCGATCTTCGCTCGCCGACGGATTTTCAGAATAGACAAAGGGTGTGGCGTTCATTCCCCCGAAAAAATTTGAAAGTCTTTTTGTGGCCTTTTGCTTCACCGCTGGGATAGCATGGCCTTTAATGGCGGAAAACCATACGCTTGCAAGCGCAGGAAGGAGGCGCCGATGGCCAAGGCTCATGGCGGCAGCCTGACGACCCACGTTCTCGATACCGCTTCGGGGCAACCGGCGGCCGGGCTGAAGATCGCGCTCTACCGCGTGAGCGGGAATTCTCATCGCAAGATCCGAGAAGCGGTGACCAATGCCGATGGCCGCTGCGACGCGCCCTTGCTTGAGGGAAAGTCATTCCAGACCGGAACCTACGAGCTCATCTTCTTTGCCGGCGACTATCTGAGACAAGGCAGAAAGAAGCTGCCCGATCCGCTTTTCCTCGACCAGATACCCATCCGCTTCGGCATGGCAGAAGAGAAGCACTACCACGTGCCGCTTCTGCTTTCGCCTTACGGCTATTCCACCTATCGGGGCAGCTGAGATGGCGAAAGTGAAGGTTCGAAGCGAACTGCGCTTTCTGCTCAATGGCGACGACGTTGTTGTTGCCGATGTCGGACCGGACGAAACCCTGCTCGACTACCTGCGCCTGCGCCGCGCGCTGCGCGGCACGAAGGAAGGCTGCGCCGAGGGCGACTGCGGCGCCTGCACCGTGCTGGTGGGCAAGCTTGCGGCCGGCAAGCTCGTTTATGAAAGCGTCAACGCCTGCATCCGCTTCATGGGCTCGCTGGACGGCTGCCATGTCGTGACGATCGAGCATCTGCGTGGAGCCGATGGCGCGCTGCATCCGGTGCAGCAGGCGATGGTCGATTTCCATGGCTCGCAATGCGGCTTCTGTACGCCGGGCTTCGTCATGTCGCTTTATGCGTTGTGGATGCGCGCGCCGGAACCTTCAGTTGCAGCAATTGAGAAGGCGTTGCAGGGCAATCTCTGCCGCTGTACCGGCTATGAGGCCATTGTGCGCGCGGCACGCTCGATTTCCCGCTATGGGCAGGCCGCGAAGGATCCTCTCGCGGCAGAGCGAAAACGCGTGACCGAAAGGCTGGCGGCCTTGCGCGATGACGCAAGGGTGGAGGTGGGCTCAGGCGGCCGACGGCTGATCGTGCCGGCTTCGGCCGACGATTTCGCGTCGGTGCTGGAAAAGGAACCGGCCGCGACCGTTGTCGCCGGCTCGACCGATGTCGGGCTCTGGGTGACCAAGCAGATGCGCGACATCTCGCCTGCCGTTTTCATCGGCGGCATCGAGGACTTGCGCGCCATCTCGGAAGAAAAGGGCGTCGTCACCATCGGCGCGGGCGTGACCTACTCCGAAGCGTTTGCGAAGCTTTCAAAACGCATTCCGGCGCTTGGCCGGCTGATCGACCGGATCGGCGGCGACCAGGTGCGCAACATGGGAACGATTGGCGGCAACATCGCCAACGGCTCGCCGATCGGCGACACGCCGCCGCCGCTAATCGCGCTGGGCGCGACGCTGACCCTGCGCAAAGGCAGGAAGCGGCGGACAATTCCTCTGGAGGACTTCTTCATCGCCTATGGCAAGCAGGACCGCCGGCCGGGCGAGTTCGTCGAGGCGGTGCTTGTGCCTGTGCCGGCAAAAGGCGAGCATTTTTCCGTGCATAAGGTCAGCAAGCGGCGGGAAGAAGACATAACCGCCACGCTCGGCGCGTTTTATCTCGTGCTTGCGAGGAACGGGACGGTGAAGTCGATCCGCATCGCCTATGGTGGTATGGCCGCGACGCCCAAGCGGGCGTCTGCGGTGGAGGCCGCCCTGCTTGGAAAGCCGTGGACCGAGGCGAATGTCGAGGCGGCGCTGCCCGCCTATGATCTCGACTTCTCGCCGCTGACCGACATGCGCGCTACTGCCGCCTATCGCGCGCTGGTGGCCAAGAACCTGCTGATGCGCTTCTATCAGGAGACGACAGGAACCAAGGCGCCCCTTACGGTAGGCCGGCAGGAGGCTGCGTGATGAACAAACACGCCACGCCGGATCTCAAGGCAGCAAGCATCAAAGGCGGGGTCCACGTCAGTCAGCAGCACGATTCCGCCCACAAGCATGTCGCGGGCAACGCCGTCTATATCGACGACATGCCCGAACCCGCCGGGACGCTGCATGGAGGGCTGGGCCTCTCGACGGTTGCTCACGGCGTCATAAGGTCAATGGACCTGTCGGCGGTTCGCACAGCCCCCGGCGTGGTCGCGGTGCTGACGGCAGCGGACGTACCGGGTGAGAACGACATCTCGCCATCGGCCATGCATGACGATCCTGTGCTGGCGGACGGTACGGTCCAGTTCCACGGACAGCCGATCTTCTGCGTGATCGCACAGACACGCGACCAGGCGCGCCGTGCGGCGCGGCTGGGAAAGATAGAATACCAGGAACAGCCGGCCGTGCTCGATATCTGGGATCTCGATCCAGATACGGACAGGCAGGTCTTTCCAGCTCTAACGCTGAAGCGCGGCGATGCGGCCGCAGCCCTTGCCCGCGCGCCAAGACGCGTGACCGCGCGCATGCGGCTCGGCGGGCAGGATCACTTCTATCTCGAAGGCCAGGTGTCGCTGGCCGTTCCGGGCGAGGACTCCGAGGTGACGGTCTATTGCTCGACGCAGGGCCCGACGGAGACCCAGCACATGGTCGCCCATGCACTCGGGATTCCGTCATCTGCCGTGACAGTTGAGATAAGGCGCATGGGGGGCGGCTTCGGCGGCAAGGAAACGCAGGCCAACCAGTGCGCCGCGATTGCCGCCATCGCCGCAAAGAAGCTCGGCCGCGCAATCAAGATCAGGCTCGACCGCGACGAGGACATGACCGCGACCGGAAAGCGGCACGACTTCGTCATCGACTACGACGTGGGTTTTGACGACGAGGGCCGTATCCTTGCGGTCGACTATGTTTTCGCGCTCAGGGCGGGTTTTTCGGCGGACCTATCCGGGCCTGTGGGCGACCGCGCGCTTTTCCACTGCGACAACGCGTATTTCTTCCCGGACGTTCAGGCGCGCTCTGCCCTCTTCCACACGAATACGGTCTCCAACACAGCCTTCCGCGGATTTGGCGGGCCGCAGGGCATGGTGGGCGCAGAGCGCGTGATCGAGGAGGTCGCGTTCGCGGTTGGCAAGGACCCCCTCGAGATACGCAAGCTCAATTTCTACGACGCGATGGGGGAAAATGGCGCGCGCAATGTCACGCCGTACCACCAGAAGGTGGAAGACTGCATCATCCAGCGCATTGTCGCCGAGCTTGAGGAAGGCTGCTCCTATGCACGCCGGAGGCGCGAGATCGCCGCGTTCAACAACAACAGCCGGTTCGTGAAACGTGGGATCGCGCTAACGCCGGTGAAATTCGGCATCTCCTTCACCAAGACGGAGGCAAATCAGGCCGGCGCGCTGGTGCATGTCTATGCCGACGGCTCCGTGCACATGAACCACGGCGGGACCGAGATGGGTCAGGGCCTGCATCTCAAGGTCGCGCAGGTGGTGGCCGAGGAGTTCCAGATCGACCTCGACCGTGTGCGGATCACCGCCACCACGACCGACAAGGTGCCCAACACCGCGCCCACGGCCGCTTCATCGGGGGCTGACCTGAACGGCATGGCGGCTCAGGATGCCGCGCGCCAGATCAAGAACCGGCTCATCGATTTCGCAGCCGAGCGATACCAGGTGCCGCGCGACCAGATCGTCTTCCTGCCGAACCGGGTGCGGGTCGGAAACCAGGAGATAGCGTTCAACGAGCTGGTGCGACAGGCGTTTGTGGCACGCATCCAGCTTTCGGCGGCGGGCTTCTACAAGACGCCGAAAATACACTGGGATCGCTCGAAGGGGCGTGGCCATGCCTTCTACTATTTCGCCTATGGAGCGGCCTGCTCGGAGGTGTCTGTCGATACGCTGACCGGCGAATATGTCGTCGAGCGAACGGACATCCTGCATGACGTCGGCCGGTCGCTCAATCCTGCTATCGATCTCGGCCAGATCGAAGGCGGGTTTGTCCAGGGCATGGGTTGGCTGACGACCGAAGAACTGGTGTGGGACGACAAGGGCAGGCTGCGTACGCATGCGCCCTCCACCTACAAGATTCCGCTCGCTTCGGATCGACCCAAGATCTTCAATGTTGCGTTGACGGATTGGTCGCAGGCCTATGAGCCAACCATCCATCGCTCGAAGGCGGTGGGCGAGCCACCGCTGCCGCTGGCGATCTCCGTGCTGCATGCGCTGTCGGATGCGGTGGCGAGCGTCGCCGAACACAAGGCCTGTCCTCGCCTCGACGCGCCGGCGACGCCCGAACGGGTCCTGATGGCGATCGAGCGCATGAAGGCGCAGGCCGACGGCCCGACGTCCGGCGGGTAGGCGTGTCGTGATGACGAACCCGCGACAGGGCGGCCTCGAGGCATTCCTTGACGCGAATTGCGACGTTGCCGTTGTCGAGGTTGCGCGCGCGAGGGGCTCCGTTCCGCGCGAGGCCGGAGCGTTCATGCTGGTTTCGTCGTCATCGGCCTACGGCACGATCGGGGGCGGCCAGCTCGAATACATGGCTATCGACAAGGCAAGGCAGATGCTGGCCGGGACGCTGGCCGGGGACGTATGGCTGGACGTACCGCTGGGGCCGGAGATCGGGCAATGTTGCGGCGGACGGGTCGAGGTTGCGATCAGGCTTGTGACCGGAGCGATGAAAGAAGAACTGATCAGGGCCGCCGAGGCCGAGGCTGCGGCAATGCCCCATGTCCACGTTTTCGGCGGCGGTCATGTGGGACAGGCGCTTGCCAATGCGCTGAGCCTCCTGCCTGTCCATGTCACGGTTGTGGAAACGCGTAAGGATGCACAGGAAGGCATGCCAGCCGGGGTGAAAACCACGCTCACGCCAGTTCCGGAGGAGGTCGTTAGAAAGGCAGAGCCAGGAGCGGCGTTCATCGTGCTGACGCACGACCATGCGCTGGACTTCATGATCGTCGCGGAAGCGCTCAAGAGGAAAGATGCCGCCTATGTCGGCATGATCGGATCGAAGACAAAAAAGGCGACGTTCCGGAACTGGTTCCTGAAGTCTGCCGGGGGCTCAGAGCAGGAGTTCTCCCACCTCGTCTCGCCGATCGGCGGGGATGCCGTTGCGGACAAGCGGCCTGCGGTCATCGCCGCGCTCACTGCCGCAGAGCTGATGACGGCGCTGGCCGGGCCCAAAAGAGTAGCCACCAGCGCCGAAAAGGACCGATAATCAGTCCTTTTCCTGCACGTGGGATTCGAGGAACCACAGAGTCTTGTCGAGAGAGCGCGAGAAGGCGGTGAAGATGTCGGCTGTTCCGGCGTCGCCCGCCTCGTCGGCCTCGTCGATCGCCTTGCGCACCGAATTCGCCACCGTCGCATAGCTGTCGATCAGGGCAGCGAGATGGTCCTTCGTCTTGTGGATGTCGGTCGGGTAGGCCTTCAGCGCGGTCTGCTTCGCGACCACCTGCGACGTGCCGAGCGCCGTGCCGCCAAGCTGCACCGCCCGTTCGGCCATCGTGTCGACATGACCGTCAAGGTCGGCGCGGAAACCGTCAAGCATCTCATGGATGGCGATGAACTGCGGACCCTTGATGTTCCAGTGTGCCTGCTTGGTTATCAGGGCGAGATCGATCGCGTCAGCCAGACGCGCGTTGAGCAGCGCGATCGACGCCGTCCTGGTGTTGGATTTCAAGTCGTTCCTGGTGGAGATACCGACCATGACGAGCTCCTTTGGGACAGTGAAATGATTGCCCGCCTAATGTAGGACGTAAATCTGCGTCGGGAAGTATACCAACAGGCAGCTTGCTATCGTCCTGCGAGAAGATCCCGGATCAGGCGCTGGCACCGCTCGGCCATGAAATCGAGCAGCAGCCTTACCTTGGGATCCTGCAGCTTGCGGTGTGGATAGACCGAGGCGAGCTGCACGGGCGTTGGCGGGTTTTCGGGCAGAATCACCTTCAACCGGCGGTCCCGGATGAAGGGTTCAACCTCGAAGCGCGGCTTGTTGATGATACCCCTTCCGGCAAGGGCCCAGCCCGTCAGCACATCTCCATCGTCGGAATCAAACGGTCCCCGAACTTCGAACTTGGCTGGTCCGGTCCTCGTCCTCAGCGTCCAGTAGTGTTCGCGCAAACCGGGATAGCGCAGCATCAGGCAATCGTGCCGGTCAGTGATCAATTCCTTCGGCTCGACTGGCTCGCCTCGTGCCTTCAGGTAGGCGGGGGAGGCCACCAGCACCCGTTCGCAGTCCATGATGCCGCGCATGGTGAGGCTGGAATCCTCAAGGACGCCAAGCCGAAAGGCGACATCAATGCCTTCCTTCATCATGTTGATCTCGTGATCTGACAAGCGCAGACGCACTTCGATGTCCGGGTATCGGTCGTGGAATTCGGGAATGCCGGAGGCGATCAGACGCCGGCCAAGCCCGAGAGGGGCAGTGACGCGGATCGTGCCGCGCGGCTGGCCGGAAAGCGCGCTGACAGCCGCCTCTGCCTCGGTAACCGCTTCCAGCACCTGCTTTGCGCCGGCATAGAACACGGTTCCATGCTCGGTCGGCATCAACTGGCGTGTCGTACGGTTGAACAGCCTGACACCGAGATGCTTTTCCAGCTCCTTGATGCGGTTGGACGCCACGGCCGGTGAAATACGCATGTCGCGCCCGGCCGCCGACAGGTTGCCCAGTTCGACGACGCGAACAAAGACGGCGATGTTGTCGAGATAAGCCATGCTACCCTTTGGAATTCGAGGGGGTTCACAGTATTTTCCATTTTTTTTTGAAAGTCATCGGTCATCTCTCCCCTTCACGTTTGGGGCGAACCCCTTAAAGTCGGAATGTTCAGAGGGTGACGGATGCTCGATTTCGTAATTGCGTGGGACTGGCTGAGCTTTGCCGTGCGCTGGCTGCACGTCATCACGGGGATAGCGTGGATCGGCTCGTCCTTTTATTTCGTCGCGCTCGATCTCGGCCTTCGCCAGCGGCCGGGACTGCCGGCCGGCGCGCATGGCGAGGAATGGCAGGTTCACGGCGGCGGCTTCTACCACATCCAGAAATACCTCGTTGCACCGGCGGAGATGCCCGAGCACCTGACCTGGTTCAAATGGGAATCCTACGCTACGTGGATGTCCGGCTTCGCGATGCTGGCAATCGTCTACTATGCAGGCGCGGACCTCTTCCTCATCGATCCCAATGTGCTCGACATTTCGCCCGCCACGGCCATCGCGCTGTCCATCGCGTCGCTCGTGCTGGGCTGGCTGCTATACGATACGCTCTGCAAGTCGCCGCTCGGCAAAAACGACACCCTGCTGATGCTCGTGCTCTACGCGATCCTTGTCGCGCTCGCATGGGGCTTCACGCAGATATTCAGCGGTCGGGCCGCCTTCCTGCATCTGGGCGCCGTGACGGCGACGATCATGTCGGCCAATGTGTTCCTGATCATCATTCCCAACCAGAAGATCGTGGTTGCGGACCTTATCGCGGGCAGGAAACCCGATCCGAAATATGGCAAGATCGCCAAGACGCGTTCGACGCACAACAACTACCTGACCCTGCCTGTCCTGTTCCTGATGCTATCGAACCACTACCCGCTGGCATTCGCGACCCAGTTCAACTGGGTCATCGCCTCGCTCGTCTTCCTGATCGGGGTGCTGATCCGGCATTTCTTCAACACGATGCATGCGCGCAAGGGCAAGCCTTACTGGACATGGCTGGTTGCAGCGATCCTGTTCATCATCATCATATGGCTTTCGACCGTTCCGAAAGTGCTGACGGGAGAGGCGCGGGCGTCGGCAGCGGCAGAGACATTCGTCGCGTCGGCTCATTTTCCAGCGGTGCGTGACACGGTCCTGGGGCGCTGCGCCATGTGTCATGCCGGCGAGCCCTCCTATGAGGGGATCTACTTCGCCCCGAAAGGCGTGATGCTGGAGACTGACGCCGAGATCGGCGAGCATGCGCGGGAAATCTACCTGCAGGCGGGCCGGAGCCACGCCATGCCGCCCGGCAATGTGACCCAGATCACGCCTCAGGAGCGGGCACTGCTGGTCGCATGGTTCGAGCAGGCGCGGCAATAGGATGAGCCAGACACTCCTGCGGGGACGTACGCTCTCCTTCCTGCGCTGGCCCGAAGAGAAGGAAGACCAAGCCGCCTATCGCTACGAAGAGGATGGCGGGCTGTTGTTCGAGGACGGCAGGATCGTGGCTGCGGGACACTACGGAGAGGTTGCGGCCAGGGCGGCGCCGGACGCGAAGAGGATCGAACATCGTCCGCACCTGATGTTGCCGGGCTTCATCGACGCGCATGTGCATTTCCCGCAGATGCAGGTCATCGCCTCCTACGGCGCGGAACTGCTCGAATGGCTGAACACATATACGTTTCCCGAGGAGACGAAGTTCCGCGACGCCCAACACGGCCGGCGCATCGCCCGCCTTTTCCTTGACGAGGTGGTGCGGCACGGAACGACGACCGTTGCGGCATACTGCTCCGTGCACAAGCAATCGGCCGAAGCGTTCTTCGCAGAATCGCATGCGCACAACATGCTTAACATCGCGGGCAAGGTGATGATGGACCGCAATGCGCCGGAGGCGCTGCGCGACACGCCGCAAAGCAGCTACGATGACACAAGGTCGCTGATTGCCGAGTGGCATGGCAAGGGCCGGCAGCTCTACGCCATCACGCCGCGCTTCGCGATCACCTCGTCGCCCGATCAGATGGAGATGGCGGGCGCGCTGGCGCGTGAATTCCCCGACCTGCACATACAGACGCATCTTTCAGAGAACCACGCCGAGATCGAGTTCACGCAGGAGCTTTACCCATGGTCGCGCGATTACACGGATGTGTATGAGCACTACGGGCTGCTGCGCGAGCGAGCGCTTTTCGGGCATTGCATCCACCTTTCGGAGCGCGAGGCGGACGCGCTTTCGACAAGTGGAGCGGTTGCTGTCTTCTGTCCAACCTCGAACCTGTTCCTGGGTTCGGGCCTGTTCGACTACCACCGCTACAGGCTTCGCGAGAAGCCGCTGAGGCTGGCGTCGGCGACCGATGTCGGCGGCGGAACAAACTACTCCATGCTGCGTACGATGGACGAAGCCTACAAGGTGATCGCGTTGCAAGGAGAGAAGCTCAACCCGTTCGCCTCCTTCTGGCAGATAACGCGCGGCAACGCCGAATCGCTATCCATTGCCGAGAGGGTGGGCACTTTGGACGTGGGAACCGACGCGGATGTGGTCGTGCTGGATGCCGGAGCGACGCCCGCGATGCGCCTGCGGCTGGAAACGGTCAAGACACTCGCGGAGGAGCTTTTCCTGCTGCAGACGCTTGGAGACGACCGTTCTGTGGTCGAGGTCTATGTCGCCGGTGAGCGGGCAAAGAGCATGCTCGCCTGACGGCGCTTGACCGCACGCGCCGGCCTCGTAAAACGCTGGCATGAGCACCGATCCCAAAGCCTTCCTGTCCTCGATCTTCGAGACGGCGGTTGCAGCCGCCGATCCCGAGCGGACGATCCGCCAACACCTCCCGGCCAAGCCCAAGGGACGCACCATCGTGATCGGCGCAGGCAAGGGCTCGGCCCAGATGGCGGCAGCATTCGAGAAGGCATGGGACAGGCCGCTCGAAGGCCTTGTCGTGACGCGATATGGCTATGCGGCGCGCTGCGAACGCATCGAAGTCATCGAGGCCGCGCATCCCGTTCCGGACGCAGCGGGGTTGACTGCATCGCGGCGGCTTCTCGATAAGGTTTCGGGCCTAAGCGAAGACGACCTTGTAGTGGCGCTGATTTCCGGCGGCGGTTCCGCGCTGCTGCCGTCACCCGCACCGGGCCTGACGCTTGACGACGAGATCGCGGTGAACGAGGCGCTGCTGGCGTCAGGTGCGCCGATCGCTGCAATGAACACCATTCGCAAGCATGTATCGACCATCAAGGGTGGCCGGCTGGCTGCGGCGGCGTGGCCGGCCAAGGTGATATCGCTGGTGGTGTCCGATATTCCCGGCGACGATCCCGCACTGGTGGCCTCGGGGCCTACGATCCCCGGCCAGGGAAACCGCCAGGATGCGCTGAACTTCGTGCGAACCTATGACATGAAGTTGCCGGATGCGGTGATGGCGCACCTCAATTCGACAGCGGCCGATGCGCCTTCAGTCTATGACGAACGTCTCGCCGGCAATGAGGTTCATGTGATCGCATCGGCTGCCGTATCGCTGGAAGCAGCGGCGCAATTCGCGAGAGGACAGGGCATCGATGCCGTGATCCTCTCGGACTCCATCGAGGGTGAGGCGCGCGATATAGGCTCCATGCACGCGGCGATCGTGCGCGAGATCGCGCTGAAGAACCGTCCTTTCGAGAAGCCCGTCCTGATCCTTTCCGGGGGCGAAACGACTGTCACGCTGCGGACCAAAGGCGGAAAGGGCGGCCGAAACAGCGAGTTCCTGCTGGCCTTCGCGATGGGCATCGACGGTATCGAGGCAATCCATGCCCTTGCTGCCGATACCGACGGCATCGATGGCTCTCAAGACAACGCGGGCGCGTTCGCCGACGGGACGAGCATCGCCCGCATGCGCACGGCAGGCATCGACGCGAAGGCGATGCTGTCGCGCAACGACGCCTGGACGGCGTTCAACGCGGTCGGCGATCTTTTCTTGCCAGGGCCCACCGGGACAAATGTGAACGACCTGAGGGCAATCCTTGTGACCGGACCCGGTGGTGGACTGCCTGGCTGAAAGCGTCACGGCCGACCTTGCAGCCTGCTGTGAGGCTATTCAATCTATTTCAGAATTTGCATGCGCTCTACCGAGATGTAGCGTCCCCTGAAATCGCGATCGACCTCTCCGCGCAATCGAACGGTCATATCAGGGCTCACGCGCCGTCCTCGCCATTTTATCGGCTCGATCTCCACGCGTATCTCACCGGTTTTGTCGCGGAAGAGATAGTGATCTCGGTGAAGATGCTTGACGACATGGCCGGTCAACGAAACATCTCGGCCGATGCGGGCCTGCTTGGCCTGCTGCACTGTGGTCGGCGTACGGGAACTTCCGGTTGATTCACCCGTGAATTGAGCGCTGGCGGGATCGGCAATCAAAACCGCGAACGACGTGCCGACGACAGCCGCCAGGGCTGCACGTCGCGAGAACCTATGCAATGCGGTCATCGACAATCCCTCCATGGTTGAAAAATCGACGCTAGGGCTTTCGCCAACGCACGGCAATAGATGAAAATCGGATAGAAAAAGGCACTGTGGCGACCAGGGCTATGCCGGAGCTTGGCAGCCACTACCGCCTACGCAGCAAGAAGCTTCTTCACCTCAAGCATATCGTCCAGAAAGCGCGCGCGTTCCGCTTCCTTGTCGTCGGGATCACGGATGCGCAGGATGAAGGAAGGGTGGATGGTCAGGAAAACGCGCAGTCCATCGTCGCGCTCGACCAATTGCCCGCGCATCTTTGTGATCGGGACCGCTTTTCCAAGCAGGGACAATGCCGCCGTCGCGCCGAGGGCCACCACGAGCGCCGGTTTCGCCAGCGCAAGTTCCTTGTCCAGCCACCAGCGGCAAGCCTGAACCTCGCCGGCATTGGGCCTGGAATGGATGCGTCGCTTGCCGCGCGGCTCGAACTTGAAGTGTTTGACCGCGTTTGTGACGTAGGTCTTTTGCCGGTCGATACCTGCGTCGCCCAGCACTGCATCGAAGACTTTGCCGGCAGGGCCGA
Source organism: Rhizobiaceae bacterium (assembly GCA_019635775.1). GTDB lineage: Bacteria > Pseudomonadota > Alphaproteobacteria > Rhizobiales > Rhizobiaceae > Mesorhizobium_K. The sequence continues at coordinate 33,361 of JAHBYU010000004.1, forward strand.
CAAAGGGCCTGCCGGCCAAATCCTCCTGATCGCCGGGCTGCTCGCCGACAAACACCACGTCCGGCTTGTCCGGGCCTTCGCCAAAGACGGTTTGCGTGGCATCACGCCAGAGGGGGCACCGGCGGCACGCTTTTGCCGCATCGCGCAGTTCCGCGATCGAATTTGCCTCTGCGCCATCATTTTCGGAAGCCGGCGTCGCGTCGGCAGGCCAATGGCGCGCCTGAACTTTTGCATGATGCGGAGCGGGCACTGTCGGCATCCTGGCGAGCATCTCTTTCGCGGCGTCATCGGCGCCGGCTACAAGTCGGGGAATGAGCGGAGCCTCGGGCAGGTTCCGCCAGTATTTCTTCGGCATCTCCTTCTGCATGGCCTTCATCTTGAGGCGCGCCGGGTTGAAGATGTTCTGGTAGTAGGTGAGCCAAAGCTCCTCGACCGCATCATCTCCCGGCGCGTCGCGCTTTTCCGCGCCGGGGCTGAAGGTCACCTCCGTCATGTCCCAATGTGCGCAGAGGAAGGGGGTCAGGATCGACCAGGACATGCCAGTGAAGCGGCGCACGAAAAAGGGTGCGTTGCGCTCGACGATAAAGTGCTCGGGTTCGAACCATGCAACGTAGCGCTGGTCGTCGCCGACCATCCGGAACCGCACGAAGGCGCGCATCTTGTGGATGTCACGGCGAACGGATTTCTCCATCGCCTCGAAGCGTCTGACATCAGGATCGGATGCGATCTTCAAGAGCGCGGGCTCCGAGCGCATGCGCCAGAGCATGCGGTAAAGCAGCGCGAAGCGTTCCGGATCGCTGTGGCAGGCAACCGTTTCGGCGCGTTCGACGAATTCGCGAGAGACCCTCAGACAACTGTCCGGGACAGGTTCAGGCAGCCCCTCGTTCGGCTCGTCACCGACCCGCCAGGCTACGTCTTCCGGTCGAATTTGCGCGAGCGCCAGTCGCCGGGCGGCGTCGCGCCACGCGGCGAAATCGGTCTCGCCGGCAAGATGCACCGTGTGCGCAGAGAGGTCGAGGAGCGCCGTCTGCATCAGAACAGGCTCAACTGCTCGCAGGACGACACTATCTTTTCGCGGAGCGCAGGCTGGTCCGTAAGCCCCCCGGGCGACCAGCCTTCCGCGATGATGAATGGCCGGACCTTGCTGATCGACTGGCAAAGTCGGCCGACATCCTCAAGGCGCAATCTTCTATGCCGGCGGGTTTCCACGATGCGCGCCACCACCTTTGCGCCAAGGCCGGGAACGCGCAGCAAACTCTCCCGATCGGCCCTGTTCACATCGACGGGGAACATCGCCCGGTGACTGAGGGCCCATGCGAGCTTGGGATCGATGTCGAGGTCGAGCATCCCGTCGGGCCTGCCGTCGAGGATTTCGTTTTGCGCAAATCCATAGAAGCGCATCAGCCAGTCGGCCTGATAGAGGCGATGCTCACGCATCAGCGGCGGCTTTTTCAACGGCAGGGCAGACGATGAGTCTGGAATGGGGCTGAAGGCCGAATAGTAGACGCGGCGAAGGCGATAGCTGCCGTAGAGCCGCGCGCTGGTCTGCAATATCCCGGCATCGGGCGTCGCATCCGCGCCGATGATCATCTGCGTGGATTGCCCACCCGTGGCAAAACGCTGGCGCTTCTTCGTCTTCAGCGTTGGCTCCGCCTTTTCCTCGATGCGCGAACGCAGGGCAGCCATCGAAAGCCGGATCGTTTCCGGCTTCTTTTCCGGCGCAAGCTTCTTCACGCCTTCGTCGGTCGGCAGTTCGATGTTTATCGATAGCCGGTCGGCGTATCGGCCGGCGGCGTCAAGAAGTTCGGGCGAACATTCCGGAATGGTCTTGAGATGGATGTAACCGGAAAAATTCTCCTCCTCGCGCAGCCTTCTCGCCACTTCGACAAGTTCGGCCATCGTTTCGTCGGGCGAGCGGATGACGCCGGAAGACAGGAAAAGCCCTTCGATGTAGTTGCGCTTGTAGAAGGTGACGGTGAGCCGCACGATCTCGTCGACGGTGAAGCGGGCGCGTTTGACGTTGGAAGACGACCGGTTGATGCAATAGCTGCAATCGTAGATGCAGAAATTGGTCAGGAGGATTTTCAGAAGCGAGATGCAGCGGCCGTCCGGCGCGTAGGAATGGCATATGCCCATCCCCTCGGTGGAGCCGATGCCGCCGCTCTTGCGCGAGTCGCGTTTGGCAGCGCCGGATGAGGCACAGGACGCATCGTATTTTGCAGCGTCCGACAGGATAGCCAGTTTTTCGCGGGTCGTGAGAACAGCCATGTGTTCATGATATGTTCTGAACGCAAAAAAGCAAATAACATTTGATGCGTCTTGCCGGCAGGCCTCAGACCTCGTGCAGGTAGAGATGGTAGTCGAGTTCGCTGACCGTTCGGGCCACGCGCAGATATTCCGCATACTTTATGGCGGTGAAAGTGCGGTGCATATCCCCGCCCAAAGCCTGTTTGAGGAAGGCGGAACCTTTCGCCAGTTCGATCGCCGAGCGCCAGTCTGGTGGCATGGTCGACGGACGGTCCTGCGCAGTTTCGTAACCGTTTCCGGTAACTTCGGGACCGGGATCCAGTTTTTCGTCCAGGCCCTTCGCGATTCCAGCAAGTACGGTTGCCGCGACAAGATAGGGATTGGCGTCGACGCCGGACGGACGATGCTCGATGCGGCGGGCGGCGATGCCACCTGCCGGTACGCGCAGGGCGACGGAGCGATTGTTGACGCCCCATGTCGGCGCGATGGGTGCATAGGACTGAGATACGAAGCGTCGCCACGAATTGGCGTGCGGCGCAAAGACCAGCATCGATTCCGCCATGGTTGCCGAAAGCCCGCCGAGCGCATTGAGCAGGGAAGGCGACCATGTGCCTTCGCGCTCCTCGGCGAAGACGTTGCTGCCGTTGGCACCCTGCATCGAGACATGCAGATGCATGCCCGAGCCGGCATATTTCTCGATCGGCTTGGCCATGAAGCAGGCGGTCACGCCATGCCGGCGCGCCTGGGCGCGCACAAGCCGCTTCAGCATCAGGAGGTCGTCGGCGGCCTGAAGGATGTTCTTGCGGTAGTTGAGGGTCAGTTCGTACTGGCCGGGCGCGTATTCCGAGATGACGGTCTCGGCCGGGATTTCCTGTGCCGCAGCGGCGGCGTAAATGTCCGAAAACAGCGGCTCCATCCCGTGCAGGTGGTCGACGGAATAGACCTCGGTCTTGCCGCTGCTTCGGCCGTCGAGCACGGCTTTGGCCGGCTGCACACGGCCCTCGGCATCGCGTTCGTTGGCCAGCAGGAAGAATTCCAGTTCGAACGCGCCGGCGGGGAACAGTCCCTTCTCGGCGAAGGCGGCGACCTGGCGCGCCAGGGCATGGCGCGGGTCAGATGTCATCGGCGAGCCGTCGAGCGCATACATGGACAGCAGCACCTGACCACGTGGCGGAACCGTGCCATGCAGCGGCTTCAGTGTGCCGGCGATCGGCCATGCGCGCAGGTCACCGTCGCCGGAATCCCAGATCAAGCCGGTTTCGTGGACGTCCTCGCCGGTGATGTCGAGGCCGAGGATCGAAATCGGCAGGTGCCGGCCATGCTCATAGAGGCCCATCAGCTCGTGACGGCGGATGATCTTGCCTCGGCCAACGCCATTGGCGTCGGTCAGCACGATATCGAACGCCTCTATGTCGGGGTGGGCACTCAGAAACGCCCTTGCTTCATCGACGGTCGAACCTGATGGAGATGTCATCGGGAGATCCTGTGCCGCGCGCGATGTCATGCGACGAGTTGGGCCGCGACAGCGCCGAACGCGCTGACGAGGCGGTCGACCTGGCGGGCCGTTGTGGCTGGCGAGATCAGCATCATGTTGTGGAACGGCGCGATAAGCACGCCGCGATTGACCAGGGCGACATGCACCGCAGCTTCGAGCGCCGGCGCATGGGCCTTTTCCGCCTCGGCTCCATTGCGCAGCGGACCCGGCGCGCAGATGAACTCGACGCGCGCGCCAACGCGCGCGACGTGCCAGGGAAGGGCATTTTTATCGATCGCGGCCGACAGGCCCGTCGCAAGACGTTCTGCCAGGGTGTCCATGCGGGCGTAGTTTTCCTGCGTCATGACCTCTTCAAGCGTTGCCCGCATGGCCGCGAACTGGAGGGGGTTGGCCGAAAGCGTTGTACCCATCCCCGAATACCCCGGCTCCTTGGCACGTTCGTAGGCGCGGAAACGGCGAGCGACCTCGGCGCTCATGCCCCAGACCGAAGCCGGAACGCCGCCGGCCACCGGCTTGCCGAGCACGAAAAGGTCGGGCTTCAGCCCGTAACGCCGCGTATAGCCGCCCGGCCCCGTCGAAATGGTGTGCGTCTCGTCGATGAGGAGCAACGTTCCGGTCTTTCGCGTGGCTTCCCGGAGCGCCTTGTGGAAGCCGGGGTCAGGCAGCACCATGCAGGAATTGGTGAGGACGGGCTCGGTGATGACGCAAGCGACATCTTCCCCGGCAAGCGCACGTTGAAGCGCCGGGATGTCGTTGAACTCGACAATCCTCGTGTTTTTCGTGAGGTCGCGAAACTCGCCTGCCAGCCCGGGGCGATTGACTGGCCTGCCCTCAACCAGCCGCACCATCGTCTCGTCGACGGAGCCGTGGTAGCAGCCGTTGAAGACGAGGATTTTCGGGCGGCCGGTGACGGCACGGGCCAGGCGCAAGGCGAAGCGGTTTGCGTCCGTCGCAGTCGTGGCGATCTGCCATTCCGGCAGGCCGAAGCGGTCTGCAAGAAGCCTGCCGAGGACGAGCGTGTCCTCGTCGGGTAGCATGTAGGTCAGTCCGCGATCCGCCTGCCGACGGATGGCCCGCGCGACCGGCGGCGGCGAATGGCCAAACATGGAGCCGGTGTCGCCGAGGCAGAAATCGTCCAGCCGGTTGCCGTCGATGTCGAGTATGGTGGCGCCCTCCGCTCGTTCAACGATGACGGGAAAGGGTGTCGGCCAGTCGTTCATCCAGTGCATGGGAACGCCACCGAAGAAACCGGCGATGCCCCTGCCGAAAGCCACCTGGGATTTGGGGCGGGCCGCACGGAAACGCTCCGCCTCGGCTGCGCGAAGCTTGCGGATACGGGCGGTATCGATCCCGCCCTGAATGTCTCGTTTCGAGGTCATTGTGCTGCCCGGAGATACAAGCTGTTCCTAACGGCTGTCGACCCGGTCTGCAATCAGGCCGCAGGCCGGGGAGGGAAGGCAGCCATGCATGGACACGTGCGCAATGCGGCTCGGAAATAGCCGACTAGCTTCTTAGGCCCGGCGCCTCATGACCGGAGCGTGCGACATATTCCGTGTAGCCGCCGCCATAGGCGTGGATGCCGTCGTCCGTGAGCTCCAGAACGCGGTTTGACAGGGCTGCAAGGAAATGGCGGTCGTGCGAGACGAACAGCATGGTTCCTTCATACTGCTCGAGCGCCGCGATCAGCATTTCCTTCGTGGCCATGTCGAGATGGTTGGTCGGCTCATCGAGAACGAGGAAGTTGGGTGGGTCAAACAGCATCATGGCCATGACCAGCCGCGCCTTCTCGCCGCCCGAAAGCACACGGCACTTCTTTTCGATTTCGTCGCCGGAGAAACCGAAGCAGCCTGCCAGCGCACGCAGCGGCGCCTGCCCGGCCTGCGGGAATGCGTCCTCCAGCGACTGGAAGACGGTGCGCTCGCCGTCCAGCACTTCCATTGAGTGCTGGGCGAAATAGGCCATCTTGACGCTCGGGCCGCGCGCCACAGTGCCCTGATCCGGTTCGACAACGCCGGTCGCCAGCTTCAGCAGCGTGGACTTTCCCGCGCCGTTGACGCCCATGATGCACCAACGCTCGCGACGGCGAATCTGGAAGTCGAGGTTTTCGTAGATGGTGCGGCTGCCATAGCGCTTGTGTACGTTCTTCAGCGTCACGATGTCCTCGCCAGAGCGCGGCGCGGGCTGGAACTCGAACTTGACTGTCTGGCGACGCTTGGGCGGCTCGACCTTCTCGATCTTGTCGAGCTTCTTCACCCGGCTTTGCACCTGCGCCGCATGCGAGGCACGCGCCTTGAAGCGTTCTATGAAGGCGATTTCCTTGGCAAGCATCGCCTGCTGGCGGTCGAACTGCGCCTGCATCTGCTTTTCGGCAATCGCACGCTGCTGGACGTAGAATTCATAATTGCCCGAATAGCTTGTCAGTCCGCCGCCATCGATTTCGACGATACGGTTGACGATGCGGTTCATGAACTCGCGGTCGTGCGAGGTCATCAGGAGCGCGCCATCGTATCCCTTCAGGAAGTCCTCAAGCCATATCAGGCTCTCGAGATCGAGATGGTTGCTCGGCTCGTCGAGCAGCATGGCGTCCGGGCGCATCAGCAGGATGCGGGCTAGCGCAACCCGCATCTTCCAGCCGCCGGACAGCGCGTCCACGGGCCCATCCATCATTTCCTGGCTGAAGCCGAGCCCCGCAAGGACTTCGCGCGAACGTCCGTCCAGTGCGTATCCGTCGAGGTCCTCGAACTGTGCCTGCAATTCGCCGTAGCGCTCGATGATGGCGTCCATCTCGTCTGCACGGTCGGGATCGGCCATCGCCGCTTCGAGGTCGCGCATCTCGTTTGCGACCGCGCTTACGGGGCCTGCTCCCTCCATCACTTCGGCCACCACGCTGAGGCCGGACATCTCGCCGACGTCCTGGCTGAAATACCCGATGGTGACGCCGCGGTCAGTCGACACCTGGCCTTCGTCGGGCAACTCCTCGCCCGTGACCATGCGGAACAACGTCGTCTTGCCGGCACCGTTGGGACCGACGAGGCCAACCTTCTCGCCTTTCTGGATGGCGGCTGACGCTTCGATGAAGACGATCTGCTTGCCGTTCTGCTTGCTGATATTTTCGAGACGAATCATGGATTTTCGCAGCTTGGGAGAATTCGCCAGCGCCCATACGCGATGAACATGATCCGCGAAAGTCTGTAAACGGCCGCACGGATTGATCGTGCCAGTTGACCACGCCGAAAATTTACGCGTGAATGCCGCCGACATGAGGGGTTCAATGCGTATTCTTGTTGCCGTTGCGGTTTTCTCGATGTGCGCGGGCGGTGCGTCGGCGTCCGGCGGCATCAATTGCGAGGCAAGGGACAAGGCCGTCTCGTTCGAAGTCAGCGCGGGTGTCTCGCGCGGCCTCGGGGCGGCGATCTTCAGCTTCGACGGGAAAGTAACCATCAAGGACAAGAAGATCGCCAGCGACCTCGTGAACACGAAATTCGAGCGGGACCACGTCGCACAATACTGGCTGGACGGCAAGGAACTGCGGTTGCTGCTCTACCGTGAGAGGGAAGGCGACAAGCCGCATGGCTACGTCGAGCTCGGGATCGTCACAAAAGCGAAGCCGGGTGACGACGACGACGGTATCTATGGTGGAGACTATACACTCAGCGTGTTCGACACTTCCAACAGTGACGAGGGCCTGACAGTCACCCGAAAGGGGAAGGTTTCGTGCTTCGTGGAATAGTCAATAACGCTGCTTGAGCGCATTGATGACCCGATGCGCCAGACCGAGAAAGACTTCCCTCTCTTCATCGTTCAGTTCACCCAATGCGATCTCGTTGACCGATTGTGCGGCGCCCATGGCCGCCTGACGCAGGGAGAGCGCCTTTTGTGTCAGGTGTATCGACTGTGACCGGCCGTCCTGTGGATGCGCGCGTCTTTTTACAAGGCCGTCGCGTTCCATGCGAGTCAATGTATTCGCCATGGTGGCTTGCTCGACGTTGAGCCGGTCCACCAGTTCGCGTTGCGTCAGTCCGTCCTTCTCCCACAAGGCCAGAAGAGTCATGAACTGCGCGGGCGCAAGCCCGAGCGGTTTGATGTTGTGTTGCAGCCCCTTGGCAAAAAGGCGTGCCATGTGATTGGCGAGAAAGCCAGCTGATCGGTCTTTATCAAACTTCATCCTGACAACCTAACTGTTGCATAGCATGCCATCAAATGATGGATAGCATGCTATGCAAATCGAGGGTTTTGCGATGAGAAAGAAAATTCATGCTGCATGCGGAGCCGTTGCGCTTCTGACGATCTGCGTCTTCTGGAGCGCCACGATGGTTTCCGAATTGTTCGGGGACCCGGCCGCGATAACGGTCGTCAAGAACTTTGTCCTGATGGGCATGGCGCTGCTCATCCCGGCGATGGCCGGCGCGGGCGGGTCAGGCTTTCTCCTTGGCAGGAAATGGCGTGGCCAGCTCGTCGAGCGCAAGAAGCGGAGAATGAAGATAATCGCGGCAAACGGGTTGCTTGTCTTGCTGCCCGCAGCTCTTTTCCTTGCAACGAAGGCCAACGCCGGGGAATTCGATACGGCGTTCGCGGTCGTTCAGGTCGGGGAACTGGCGGTTGGTGGTCTGAATATAGCGCTTATGTCCATGAACATGCGCGACGGTTTTGCGCTTCGGCGGAAACCCATAACTGCGGCTATGGGCGGGGGAGGGCTTTCCGCCTGAACGCTTGCTTCAGCCCGTGATATCAATGACGCCGCAGTCGCCGGCGTCCGTGCCGAAGGCGATGCGCCGTTCCCCCTTGTCCCACATCATGGCCGTGACCGGCCCCTTGCCGGGGCGGCGCAGCAGGACCTCCTTGGCGTCTGCAAACCTGACGGCCAGCACCATCCCGTCATTGTAGCCGATGGCGACGATATCCTCGCTCGGGTGGCAGGCAACGCATGTGACGAGAGCGTTGCCGCGGGTTCCGAGTTCCAGCGGCGCCTTTCCCATCGGGCCGTCCTTGGCCTGGAAGGGCCACACGATGGCAGCCGACGCACCCGAACTGGCCAGCCACTTGCCCTTGGCACTCCATGAGAGGCTCTTTACCTTGCCGGGGTAGCCGGTCATGCGCATATGCTTGCCGTCGGCGAGTTTCCAGCCATGCAGAGCGTTCTCCTGCATGGACGTCACGACGAAGTTGCCATCGGGCGAAAAGGTCACCGCCGTATGAGCGCCAGCCCATTCCAGTTCGGTGGGTTTCCCGTCCGTTGCCGGAAAATGCAGGGTGACGCCGTTGTAGCGCGCCACGGCGAAGCGCATGCCCTTGGGTGAAAACGCCAGACCCTCTACCGTGCGGGCATGCTGGAACTCCCTGGACCGGCCATCGGAAAAGCGGACAGACGCGGAGCGTCCAACCGCGTAGGCCACGCTGCCCTGCGGTCCGGCGGCCACGCTGCTGACCCATTTGCGGCCGACCTCGGCCAGTGTCTCGACAGAGTCGCCCGCGCTCGCGCATACCTTGCCGTCCTCGCCGCCGGTGATCAGCTGCGATCCTGCCTGGTCGAGCGTGGCTGCCAGCAGTCCATCATGGATTTGAAGCGTCTTGTGGCCGTAGTCGAGACGGTGAACCGTGCCGTCGGCCAGTGCGAAATAAGGCACGTCGCCAATGAATAGGGCGGCGATGCAATGTCCGTTGAGGTCAAGCGGGGCGACTGTCGGCATTTTCTCGGATCACGATCTCACGTTCGTCCCACCGGATGACCTGCGTGCCCTGGACGGGGAGGGGAGCTAGCCTTCCGTCCTCGTCCTTCACGTAGGTGTAGCAGAACCAGTCGTTCCAATGGCGCAGCAGCCACGATGTTTCAAGGCTGCGCTTGGCCAGGGCGCAACTTGCCTTGGGAAAGATACTGAGGACCAGACCCGACTTGTACCCCGAAACGACGATGACACCGAGGCCGGTTTTCTCGTCGCGGGGGTCGTAGACCATCAGGTCGACCGGACCGGAGTCCGGACCGAGATCATAGTTGTGGACGAGGCGAATGAAGTCGCCCGCCCACAGGCTCTCATCCTGCATGTCGGTCAGAAGGCGCATCGCTCAGGATCAGGCTGCCTGGCAGGCCTCGAAGCTCTTGCGCAGCCTGTCTTCATCGAGGTCGCGGCCAATGAAGACCAGTCTGCTCTCATGCTTCTCGTCGGCCTTCCACGGCCGCTGATGATCGCCCTCGATGATCATGTGGACGCCCTGCAGAACATACCGATCCGGATCGTCCTTCAACGCGATGACACCCTTCAACCGAAGTATGTTGGGCCCCTCCATCTGAGTTATCTTCTCGATCCAGGGAAAGAACTTCTTCGGATCCATCTCGCCGCCGCGCAGCGAAACGGATTTCACGCTTACATCGTGGATGGGCGAGGCATGCGCGTGGTCGTGGTGACCATGGTGCCCGTCATGATCATGTTGGTCGTCGGAGTCGAGGAAATGCGGATCGCTGTCGAGTACGCGCTTGAGATCGAATGCGCCGCGGTCAAGGACTTCCGTCAGGTTAACGCCCGAACGCTCCGTGCGATGGATACGGGCGGACGGGTTGATAGCCCGCACCGTCGCCTCGACTTGCGCCAGTTCTTCGGGCGTCACCAGGTCGGTCTTGTTCAGTACGACGACATCGGCAAAGGCGATCTGGTCTTCAGCCTCTTTCGAGTCTTTCAGCCGAAGCGGCAGGTGCTTGGCATCGACCAACGCCACGACGGCGTCGAGCCTGGTCTTGGCGCGCACGTCCTCGTCCATGAAGAAGGTCTGCGCGACGGGAGCGGGATCGGCCAGACCCGTGGTTTCCACCAGAATGGCATCGAAACGTCCCGGGCGACGCATCAGGCCTTCGACGACACGGACAAGGTCGCCGCGAACCGTGCAGCAGACGCAGCCATTGTTCATTTCGTAGATTTCCTCGTCGGACTCCACGATGAGGTCGTTATCGATGCCGATCTCCCCGAATTCGTTGACGATGACCGCGTATCGCCTGCCGTGGTTTTCGGACAGGATGCGGTTGAGGAGAGTGGTCTTGCCGGAGCCGAGATAACCGGTGAGGACGGTGACGGGAATCTGTGTCTGCGTGGGGGCTTGTGCTTCGCTCATGGGATGCCTCTGTCGATCAGAGGCTCCATATAAGGTGGCTTGTTCGTTTTTGCACCTGCGCATTGGCGAATCCCGACGGCGGCCGGAAGCGGCGGGCACGAGGCTGTGAGCGCGGCTTTTTGACTGACGCGGTTTCGTTTGTCATCTAATTGTTATCTGGTTCTGGCATTAGCGGTGCCGGGCTCGTTTGGATTGCCGGCAAACGAGTTTCGAACTCGGCCAGACGGGCAGAAGTTCTGGCCGGGGGGCGTTGATCGAAGCCGGTTTCAAGCACGGGGTGGCATATGTCCAAGACGAACAAGAGCCAGACCATGAGCCGGCTGCATTCGGCGGCGCGGCTGTCGCGTACGGCGCTGGCCGCGCGACTGCTGGCGCACGGGTTCTACGCCGGGCAGGACCAGATCATGCTGACGCTGAACGGCCAGGATGGTCAGACGCCCGGCCAACTCGCGGCACGGCTGGGGGTTCGCCCTCCAACAATCACCAAGACGATCAACCGCCTCCAGACACAGGGATTTCTGGAAAAGAAGGCCTCGGAAAGCGATGCGCGCCAGGCGCACATCTTCCTGACCGAAACCGGACGGGACACGATCAGGGCGATCGAGAAGTCGGTGCGCAAGACGGAAAAGCAGGCGCTGAAAGGCTTCGACAAGAAGGATCAGAAGGCCCTGTCGAAATTGCTCTCTCGGATAGAAGCCAACCTTTCCAACAGCGAGCTTGAGGAATTCGACGAGGACTCCGAACTGGAGGACTGATGGAATTTGCATGGCCGCCAACCATGTTTGGCGGTCGCAGTGCCGTCTTGAATGGACGAAAAGGCAGCCATTGGCATGAAATGGCCCGCCTTGAACAAGCCGCTCAACACCACCGAAACGGGAATACCACGGACCGCGATCCTGTACATGATCGGGGCCTTCATTCTTTTCACCTTCCTCGATACGGGTGCAAAGTATCTCGTGCTGGCGGGCGTCTCGCCACTGTTTGCCGCGTGGATGCGGTTTCTCACCCACGTCGTCCTCGTTCTCGTCCTGTTGCGCGTCTGGCATGACATCGGCCGGTTTCGCGCTGCCAGCCTGCCCGGGCAGGTGTTGCGCAGCGCCATGCTGTTCGGCTCGACCATCTTCAACTTCATGGCGTTGCAGACGCTGCAGCTCGCCGAGACTACCTCGATCTTTTTCTTCGGGCCGATGGTGGTCACCGCGCTTGCCGGACCGTTGCTGGGAGAGTGGGCCGGCTGGCGGCGATGGCTTGCGATCCTTGCAGGTTTCTTCGGCGTCCTTGTCATCACGAGACCGGGCGTCGGCACGCTGGCAATCGGACATGTCTACGCGCTTTGCGGCATGCTATCCTACTGCACCTACGTCATCATGACGCGACGCATGTCGAGTTCGGAAACGCCCGAAAGCATGATCCTCTATTCCGGGCTCGCGCCTGTGGTTCTGCTGCTTCCGACACTGCCGTTTTCCGTGTCGCTGCCGCAGGATGCCTGGCACTGGGCCGTCCTGCTGTCGCTCGGGGTGTTCGGCGCCCTCGGCCACTGGTTCCTCATAAAGGCATACCGGCTCGCGACGGCTTCGGCACTCGCGCCGTTTCCCTATCTCCAGATGGTGTGGATGGTGACGGCAGGCTGGTTCGTCTTCGGGCAGTTTCCGGATTTCTGGACGCTTGCCGGTGCTGCCATCATCGTGGCGAGCGGACTCTATATCGTTCACAGGGAGCATCGACTGCGCCTGCAGAACACCGCAGTGCCCAATGCCGAAGACGAAGAACTGGCAAAAAAGCTTTGACCCGACCGCCCGCGATGTCCTATTCGCGTCTTTAAACAGTTTAAAGGATCTGTTTGAGCCCGGCGCAGGACCGGGTTCAAGGAGGGCGCGCTGGCACAGAAGATCAAGCTATCGACCATCGCCGATGCACTCGGCGTCTCGACCGCCACGGTCTCGCTTGCCCTTCGCGACAGTCCCCTGGTGGCCGATGCGACCCGGGACCGCATCAAGGACCACGCACGCGCGATCGGCTACATCTATAATCGTCGCGCCGCCAGCCTGCGAACGTCGCGTTCGGGTATCGTGGGGGTTGTTGTCCACGACATCATGAATCCGTTCTTCGCGGAAATCCTGCGCTCGATCGAAAGCGAACTCGACCGCAGTCGGCAAACCTTCATCCTCTCCAACCATTACGACCAGTTGGAGAAGCAGCGCACCTTCATCGACACACTGCTGCAGCTGGGCGCCGATGGAGTGATCATGTCGCCTGCGATCGGTACGCCGAAGGAGGACATCGTCATGGCCGAGGAGAACGGCCTGCCCGCGGTGCTGATCGCCAGAAACGTGGAAGGCGCGGGGGTTCCTGTCTTTCGCGGCGACGATGCCTATGGAACGGGCCTCGCCACCAACCACCTCATCTCGCTCGGCCACAAGCGGATCGCCATGATCGGGGGCACGGACCAGACATCGACAGGCCGGGACAGGTACCAGGGATACGTGCGCGCGATGGATGCAGCAGGACTCGGAATGGAGCCGCACTGGCGCATTCCGGGACCGCGCACGAAGCAGGCAGGTTTCGAGGCGGCAAGCCAGTTCCTCGCGATGAAAGACCATCCGACGGCGGCTGTCTGCTGGAACGATCTGGTGGCGATAGGGTTGATGAACGGCATTGCGCGCGCGGGCCTTGCGCCCGGGGTGGATATTTCTGTTACGGGCTATGACGACCTGGAGGAAGCGGCCATCGCGACGCCGGCGCTTACGACCGTCTGGAACGGTCAACGGGAGGTTGGTCGCCGCGCTGCGCGCGCGCTGCTCGACAAGCTGTCGGGACAGGCAGTCAGCCCCTCCCAGGAACTTATCAGGCCGGAACTGCACGTCCGGCAGTCGACAGGCAAGCCAGTGGAGCGCCAATGACCCAGACCGACCTTAGCCGGATCACCATACTCGTACCGGGCAAGCTGAACGAACATGCGGCCGGGCGGATGGAAAAAACGTTCAACATGGTTGCAATGGAGACGGCCGACCCGGATCAAGTCTCCGACGAACTGGCGAAGAAGGTTCAGGGAATTGCGGCCTTCGGCGCCATCAATGCGGCGTTCATGGACAGGTTGCCGAACCTCGAGATCATCGCAAGCTTCGGTGTCGGCTATGATTCCGTGGATGCGGCCCATGCTGGCAAAGCTGGCGTCATGGTGACCAACACGCCTGATGTGCTGACGGAGGAAGTTGCGGACACGGCGCTTGCGCTGCTGCTGAACGCTGTCCGGGAGTTTCCGCGCGCCGAGAACTACCTGCGCGAGGGGCGCTGGGCCAAGGAAGGTCCGTATCGCCTCACGCCCGGTACGTTGCGTGGCCGCAAGGCCGGGATATTCGGCATGGGCAGGATCGGACAGGCTATTGCCCGCCGGCTGGAGGCATTCGGGCTGTCGGTCGCCTACCACAACCGGCGCAAGGTTGACGACCTCGCTTATGAATACCATCCGACGCTCGTGTCGTTGGCGGCAGCGGTGGACACGCTGATCTGCGTCGTGCCGGGCGGGGCCTCGACCGCAAACGCAATCAACGCCGAGGTTCTGGAGGCGCTTGGCCCGCAAGGTGTCCTTGTAAACATTGGCCGCGGCTCCACGGTGGACGAGGCCGCTCTGGTTGCGGCACTTCGTTCCGGTACGATATTTGCGGCGGGGCTCGATGTCTTCGCCGATGAGCCGAACGTGTCGAAGGACCTGGTCTACCTGCCGAACGCCTGCCTGCTGCCGCATGTCGGATCGGCGTCGATCCATACGCGCAACGCGATGGCAGACCTCGTCGTCGACAATCTGATCGCGTGGTTCTCGCAGGGCAAGCCGCTAACGGCGGTTCCCGAAACAGCCCATGTGAGAGCGCAGTAGCGCTATTCGGCGGCAGTCTTGACGCCGGTCCGCGCCATCGCATGCGCGCGGGCCGCATCTCCAAAGGCGTGGAAGATCCTGGCGGAATTGCTGTCCGAATGCGCCCAGTATTCCGGGTGCCACTGGACGCCGACGGCGAAGGCTGCCGCATCCTTCACCGAAACGGCCTCGACCGTTCCATCGGGTGCGAGGGCCTCGACCTGTAGTCGAGAGCCGGGCACGTCGATGGCCTGCCGGTGAACGGAATTCACCATGATCTCTCCGGGTCCGAAGACGTCCGCGAGACATGTCCCCGGCTTGATCGACACACTCTGGCGAATGGCGAAGCGGACATCCTGGTCGTCCGAAACAGGCGCACGATGGTCGAGCGAACCGGGACGCTCCTGAATCTCGGTGGCGAGCGTCCCGCCAAGCGCCACGTTGAGTTCCTGTATGCCCCTGCAGATGGCGAGCAGCGGCACGCCATACTCAATCGCTTTGCGGATCAGCGGAAGCGTCGTGGAATCGCGGGCCTGATCGTATGGCCCGTTGGCTTCGTTGGCTTCGGCGCCGTAGAGCGAAGGATGAACGTTTGAGCGGGAGCCCGTGAGCAGCACGCCATCAACCGATGCGAGCAACTGATCGAAATCCAGCCGATCCCCAAATGAGGGCACGAGGACAGGAAACACGCCGGCTGCCGCGATCGCCGCTTCGAGATACTGCCTGGGAGCCGCATGCCAGTCGTAGTTGTCGACATGCTTTACGTCGGTCGACACGGCGACGAGAGGCTGTAACATGCGGGCCTGTCCTGAAGGCGGAGGATCGAATTGCCTAATAGATAGGCGATCATAATGATCAAATCCATCCGAAGTTGGACAAGAGCCGGCGGCTTTCCGAGTTCCTGCACTACTATAGTTCAAGATCGCTGCCGGTCAGCGGCCAATGCAGCGCCACCTGCTGGACTCGAAAGGCTCCCTGTGTATTCTCGACGCCGACCGCCACCAAGGAAATCAAACACTTCCCTTGGGTAAGGCTGGGAGGATCCAAACTCTGGGAGGTTTGCATGGATCGTCGTTCGTTTATCAGGAAGGCAGGGACCGCGGGTCTCGGTGCGGCGGCAGCGACGGCGACGCTCGCGGCGCCGGCCATCGCCCAGTCCAACCCGAAAGTCACCTGGCGGCTTGCTTCCTCGTTCCCCAAGTCGCTGGATACAATCTACGGCGGAGCGGAAGTGTTCTCTAAGATGCTGTCCGAGGCGACTGACGGGAACTTCACCGTCCAGGTCTTCGCCGCCGGCGAAATCGTTCCCGGCCTGCAGGCTGCAGACGCTGCGGCCGCCGGCACGGTCGAGGCCTGCCATACGGTGGCATATTATTACTGGGGCAAGGATCCGACCTGGGCCCTGGGTGCTGCAGTGCCCTTCGCTCTGAATGCCCGCGGAATGAACGCCTGGCACTATCATGGCGGCGGCATAGACCTGTTCAACGAATTCCTGGCCACCCAAGGGCTTTACGGCCTGCCGGGCGGAAACACCGGCGTCCAGATGGGCGGATGGTTCCGCAAGGAGATCAACACACTTGAGGACCTGAAGGGTCTCAAGATGCGTATCGGCGGCTTCGCCGGCAAGGTGGTCGAGCGGCTCGGCGTGGTGCCGCAGCAGATCGCCGGAGGAGACATATACCCGGCGCTGGAAAAGGGCACCATCGACGCCGCCGAATGGGTCGGACCCTATGACGATGAAAAGCTCGGTTTCCAGAAGGTCGCGCCATATTATTACTATCCCGGCTGGTGGGAAGGCGGCCCGACCGTGCACCTCATGTTCAACAAGGCGCAGTATGAGGCGCTGCCTGCGAACTACAAGTCATTGGTTCATACAGCCGCGCAGGCAACCGATGCGAACATGCTGCATAAGTATGACTACCTCAACCCGACCGCCATACGCAGTCTTGTTGCCAATGGCGCGCAGCTTCGTCCGTTCAGCAACGAAATCCTCACAGCCTGCTTCGAGCAGGCGAACGAGGTCTATGCCGAGATGATGGCGAGCAACGCCAACTTCAAGAAGATCTGGGACTCGATCGTGGCGTTCCGGAAGGACTACTATCTGAACATGCAGATCGCGGAATACAATTACGACACGTTCATGATGATGCAGCAGCGCAGCGCCAAGCTTTAGGCTGCCCAAGCGAACGCGATACAAAAAGCCCCGGACGGTTGCCGTCCGGGGCTTTTTTGTTGCTGCGCCTGCGTGTCAGAATTTCGGTGGCGCGGAGAGGTCGTTTGCGGGTGGGGATGGCGGCGGGGTCCCATCGACGGGCGGCGCGCCGAGAGGCGGCAAGCCGAGGTCTGGCAGGCCAGGTTGCTCGGCGCCTCCGAGCGGTGGCAGCACGATTTCCACGTCGCCGGGGTCAACGACCGGTCCCTTGTAGTGCATCACCATCTGCGGGAACGAGATCGTGAGTGCGACCATGATGATCTGGATGCACACGAATGGCACCGCGCCCCAATAGATCTGTCCGGTGGTTACCGGCTCGATCTGCTTGCCGGTGATGCGGTCCAGATAGGGGACGCGTGCGGCTACCGACCGAAGGTAGAACAGCGCAAAGCCGAAAGGCGGATGCATGAAGCTCGTCTGCATGTTGATGCCGAGCAGAACGCCGAACCATATGAGGTCGATGCCGAGCTTGTCCGCTGCCGGGGCGAGCAGCGGCACGATGATGAAGGCCAGTTCGAAGAAATCGAGGAAGAATGCGAGGAAGAAGACGAGTATGTTGACCGCAATCAGGAAGCCCGTTTCCCCGCCGGGCAGGGACACGAGCAGATGTTCGACCCACAGGTGCCCGTTAACGCCGTAGAAAGTCAGAGAAAAAACGCGGGCGCCAATCAGGATGAACATGACGAACGCCGAGAGCCGTGTCGTGGAGGCAAGCGCCTGCCTGATGACGTCAAGCGTCAACCGTCCCTTGGCCGCGGCCATGATCAGCGCACCGACAGCGCCCATTGCGCCGCCCTCGGTTGGCGTGGCGATGCCCAGGAAGATCGTGCCCAGAACGAGGAAGATGAGGGCAAGCGGCGGTATCAGGACGATGATGACCTGCTGCGCGAGACGCGACATCAGGTTCAGCTTCATGCCGCGATCGATCAGCGCGAATATGTAGATGAGGACGACGCCTACGGTGGCCCCGAGTATGTCGGCGTTGGCGCCCTGCGTCGGGTAAAGGTAGACATGCGCCGCATAGGCGGTGACAACGCAGACCAAAATGGCGACGATGAGTGAGGTGACGCCGTGGCCGAGCGTGCGCGCTTCCAGCGGCAGTGCAGGCATCGAGTCACGCTTGAAGAACGAGAGCAGAAACACATAGGACATGTAGAGGCCGGTCAGCACCAGACCCGGTATGAGCGCGCCTTTGTACATATCGCCGACCGAGCGGCCGAGCTGGTCGGCCAGAACGATTAGGACGAGCGACGGCGGGATGATCTGCGCAAGAGTGCCCGACGCTGCTATGACACCGGTAGCAGCCCTGCGATCGTATCCGTAGCGCAGCATGATCGGCAGCGAAATCAAACCCATGGCGATCACCGAGGCTGCAACCACGCCCGTTGTCGCGGCAAGAAGCGCGCCGACGATAATGACCGCATAGGCGAGCCCACCGCGGATCGGCCCGAACAGCTGGCCTATCGTGTCCAGCAAGTCCTCGGCCATGCCGGAGCGTTCAAGCACGATGCCCATGAAGGTGAAGAACGGAATTGCCAGCAGCGTCTCGTTCGACATCACCCCCCAGAACCGCTCGGGCAGGGCATAGAGCAGAGGCCAGGAGAGGTTGATGGTGTTGTTGGAATAGGGCGCCAGCTCGACCGCGATGAAGAAGAAGAGCAATCCGTTGGCGGCGAGCGAGAAGGCGACAGGATAGCCGATCAACAGGAACACGATCAGCGAGACGAACATGATCGGCGCCATGTTTTGCGCGATGAACTCGATCACTTGCGCACCTCGCCGGCCAGTGTCTTGGCTTCAATCTCCGCCTGTTCATGCGCCGATATGAAAGGAGTTGGGTCTGGCATGTCGCCGCGCATGATGGCGATCTTCTTGATGATCTCGGAGACGCCCTGGATGCCCAGAAGGACAAAGCCGGCAAGTAGTAGAGCCTTGGCAGGCCATATGATCAGCCCCCCCGCGCTCGACGACATTTCGCCGGATCTGACGGACTGGCCGACATAGGGGATGAAGTAGGCGATCATCAGGATCGTGAAGGGCATGAGGAAGAAGATGTGCCCGAGCAGGTCGATCCAGTGCTGCACGCGCCGCGAGAACGCGCCATAGACTATATCGATGCGGATGTGCTCGTTCTGCCTTAGCGTATACGCCGCCGCCAGAAGAAACGCGGCCCCGAACAGGTACCACTGAAGCTCGAGCCATGCATTGGAGGATGTATTGAAAGCCTTGCGAACAACCGCGTTCGTGGCGCTGACAAGGATGGCGAGAAGGATAAGCCAGGATACAGCCTTGCCGACCACTTCGTTAAAACGGTCGATCAGCCGGGACAAGCCGATTAGGCCCGACATCGCAATCCTCCCTTTTGGTCCGGGTCCTTTGTGAATCTCCGGGACCATACGGGTATGACCGCGGCAGCGCCAAGCGTCAACACGAAGTGCCTAGGGCGTTAGTCTATGACGCATGGGAAGCGCGGAGGGGATAAGAGAAACTAACTTGTAAAACCTGTTTAGACAGTTAGAATTGCGGCATGGCGGTTCTGTGGAACAGGCACCGGTTCTCCGGCGGTCTCCTCGTGCTCGACACGACCAACACGGTGGTTCTTCGCGGAGATGCCGAGCGTTCGTTCGATCGATTTGCCGAAAGGGCCGAGATCGCAAGCTTCGCAGAGACGGCGACAATTTTCCGGGCGACCGAACTGGGTGGCCGGAAACTGTTTTTCGACGGGTCCGAGGAATCGGCAGGCAAGGTTCGCCAGCTCAGGGAAGCAGCCGACGGGCTTTTCCGGCAAGCCGTCCGGTCAGGGCAACTTGACACGGCTCTGTTCCCTGCCGTGCTGCAAGGGGCGGCGATCTGTCTTGATGGCGCGGGAGAAATGATAGGCAAGGAAGGCCGGCCATTCGGCGACCCGGCCACGCCGCTGCGGTTCGAGGTCGCGCTCGGCGTATCGGCGATCTCGCTGCTTGCAGGGCACGAATGGCGAAAGGTTCGTATCTGCCCGCACTGCAACTGGCTGTTTGTCGACAGAAGCCGGAATGGCAGCCGAGTCTGGTGCGACATGTCCATCTGCGGCAACCGGCAGAAGGCCCGCAGGCACTACGAACGCAGCAAGGCAAAGGAGGACGAGGATGGCTGAGAAGCGTTTTCCCAGGGCGGTTGCGATGCTGACGCTCGTTGCACTTCTCGGCATTGCAGCCTGCCGCGAGGCCGAGGACGGAGAGCCCTTCGAGATCATCGGAAAGCTGTTCGTCTTCAACTACCGGGTGGCAACCGCGACCTACCTCGTCAGGCTCGCTCCCCTGCGGACCATGGAAGAAGGTGAGACTGCTGTTGCCAGCTTCGAGGACCCGGCCGGAGGAGAAGACATTGTGGTGAGGCAGAAGATCTGGCCGAAACTGCAGAAGGTGACGATCGAAAGTCCGCCGCTGCGCTGCGTGGTCAAGGACCGACCCTACAAGGTTTCGATTCGGATCGAAGCGGCGGATGGCTCGGTAAGGCAAACGATCGAAACAACCATGACGTCGTCCGAGGACCAGAGCATCCTGCCTGACAAGCCGCTGGTTGTCGGGCCGGTATATACGCCAAATCCCGAGCTTGCCGGCCATCCAGGCGGCAAGCTGCCTGAACTGGAAAAGCTGCCATGCCCTTCCGATTCGGACGGCAAGCAAATCGACTAAGGCAGCTATTATCGTGCGTACAGGGACGACTGCCGGACATTTTGTTTCGGCGGAAGGCAGGCTGGCATGCCTGCCCTTGCTCTTTTGAAGTTCCCTGGAAATTCATTTGACCTGATGACCCTGCGGGGAAACACTTGTCCGGCGGCAACCCACGCTGGCGTTCCGGAGTTTCCAGGACGAGCTCCGCAGAGGATGTGCCTATGACGCTCCACGACGTGACGCTCGACGACAAGTTCGATCTTGGCAAGGAGCGCATATTTGTGTCCGGCGCGCAGGCGGTGGTGCGGCTGCTTCTCATGCAGCGCGAACGCGACAGGCGAGCAGGTCTCAACACGGCCGGTTTCGTTTCCGGCTATCGGGGCTCGCCGCTCGGCGGTCTCGACCAGCAGTTCTGGCGCGCGAGAGAGCAGCTTTCGCAAGCCGACATCGTTTTCCAGCCCGGCCTCAACGAGGAACTGGCCGCCACGGCCTGCTGGGGATCGCAGCAGACCGAACTGCTCGGCGAGGGCAAGCATGATGGCGTCTTTTCGATCTGGTACGGCAAGGGGCCGGGCGTCGATCGTTCCGGCGACGTGTTTCGCCATGCCAATCTCGCAGGCTCGTCCAAACATGGCGGCGTGCTTGCGCTTATGGGCGACGACCATACAGCCGAATCCTCCACCAACGCGCATGCGACGGAGTTTCTGTTCGTCGATACGATGATACCGATCCTCAATCCCGCCGGCGTGCAGGAACTGATCGACTATGGCCTCTACGGCTTTGCGCTGTCGCGCTTTGCCGGGACCTGGGCGGCGATCAAATGCGTGAAAGACAACATCGAATCGACTGCGTCCGTCGATGCCTCCCTCGATCGGCTGGGCATCATCATTCCCGAATTCGACATGCCGCCTGGCGGTCTCAACATCCGCCACGAGATCGATTTCCTCGGGCAGGAGGCGCGGCTGCATGAGTTCAAGCGAGCCGCAGCAGCCGCCTTCGTGCGGGCAAACGGAATAAACCGGACGATCTATTCGGGAGGCAGCCGGCCGAAGATCGGCATCATAACGGTGGGGAAAAGCTATCTCGACGTCCGCCAGGCGCTGGAAGACATAGGAATCAACGAGGAGAGGGCCAACGAAATCGGCGTCCGGCTCTTCAAGGTCGGCTGCCCCTGGCCGCTCGATCTCGAGCACATCAAGGATTTCGCACGCGGCCTGGAAATGATCGTTGTGGTGGAGGAGAAGCGCTCGCTGATCGAGGTTCAGGTGCGTGAAGATCTCTACGGGAGCGCCATGCAGCCGACGGTCATCGGCAAGAAGGACGAAAACGGTCGGTGGCTGTTCCCGGTGAAAGGCGCGCTTGACCCGAACGATATTGCGATTGCACTGGGGGAGCGTATCCTGAGGGTGATCGGGCATTCCGATGAGATTGCGGGGCGCGTCGCGCGGCTGAAGCAATACCAGGCGATGCTTTCCGAGACGAAGGACATCGGTTCGCGCCTGCCCTTCTTCTGCTCCGGATGCCCCCACAACTCATCCACGGTGGTTCCGGAGGGCTCGATCGCCGGCGCCGGCATAGGGTGCCATTTCATGGCGCTTTGGATGGATCGTTCGACGATCGGCTTCACGCAGATGGGCGGCGAGGGTGCGCAGTGGATCGGCCAGGCGCCGTTCTCCAAGCGCGAGCACATGTTCCAGAACCTCGGCGACGGAACCTACAACCATTCCGGTGTGCTCGCCTTGCGCTTTGCGATCGCGGCCGGCGTGAACATAACCTACAAGATTCTCTACAACGATGCCGTTGCCATGACCGGTGGACAGCCGCTGGAAGGCGGGCTGACGGTCGACATGGTCGCGCGCCAGGTCCATGCGGAAGGTGTCCAGCGCATCGCCGTCGTTTCCGACGATCCCGGCAAGTATGACCGCACGAAGTTTCCGTCCGTCGCCACCTTCAACCATCGCGACGATCTCGACCTGATCCAGCGTGAACTGAGGGACGTGAAAGGCGTGTCCATCCTTCTTTACGATCAGACCTGCGCCGCCGAGAAACGACGTCGAAGGAAACGGGGCACCTATCCCGACCCTGACAAGCGCGTGATCATCAACGAACTCGTCTGCGAAGGCTGCGGCGACTGCGGCGTGAAATCCAACTGCGTGTCGATCCAGCCAGTCGAGACAGACTTCGGACGCAAGCGCCGGATCGACCAGTCGAGCTGCAACAAGGATTTTTCCTGTCTCAACGGCTTCTGCCCATCCTTCGTGACGGTGCACGGGGCGAAGCTTCGCAAGGCCGAGGGGCGGGCCGGAGATGCCGATCCTCTGGAAGGGGTTCCTGATCCAACACCTTTCCCGCTCGACAGCGATGGCTGGGCGTCGATCATCGATGGCGTGGGCGGCACGGGCGTCGTCACGATAGGGGCTATCCTCGGCATGGCTGCGCATCTGGAAGGCAAGGGGTGCGGCATGATCGACATGGCTGGCCTGGCGCAGAAGGGCGGCTCGGTATTCAGCCATGTGAGGATAGCTGCGACGCCCGCTGACATCCATGCGATCAGGGTCTCGGCCGGCAAGGCGGACCTCATCCTGGGTTGTGATCTGGTCGTGTCAGGCTCCCGAAAGGTCATGGCTGCCGTCCGTGAAAACCATACGATCTTCGTCGCGAACACAGCCGAGATCATGCCGGGCGAGTTCACGCGATCGGCGGACTACACCCTTCCGGTTGAGCGCCTGAAAAAGGCGATAAGGGCAGCCGCCGGCGAGAAAAACGCACATTTCTTCGACGCCACGGGCACCGCAGCGGCACTTTTCGGCAATTCGCTGGGCGCGAACATGTTCATGCTGGGCTTTGCGTGCCAGCACGGAGGGTTGCCGCTATCGCCGCAGGCGATAGAGCGGGCGATAGGCCTGAACGGCCAGGCCGTGTCGATGAACGTGGCTGCGTTTCGCTGGGGCCGCAGGGCGGGCCACGATCCGGAATTCGTCCGTAAACTCGTAGACAGGTCGGCGGAAGACACACCTGCCGCGGCGACACTCGACGAGGTGATTTCGCGCCGGGCAGCGTTTCTGACCGCCTACCAGGACGCCGCCTATGCAGCGCGCTATCTCGACAGGGTTGAAGCCGTGCGAGACGTGGAAAACAGGGCTGTCGCCGGCTCGACGGTGGTGACGGAAGCGGTGGCCCGCAACCTGTTCAGGCTGATGGCCGTCAAGGATGAATACGAAGTTGCGCGGCTTTACACGGACGGGTCCTTCGCCAAGCAGATTTCCACGGAATTCCAGTCGTTTGAGCGCCTCGAATTTCATCTCGCACCACCGATCCTCGCACGGACGGCGGCTGACGGACGCCCTCGCAAGTCGAGTTTCGGCGGATGGATGATGGCAGGCTTTCGATTGCTAGCCACGCTGAAGGGATTGCGGGGTACGGTGTTCGATGTCTTCGGCTATTCGGCGGAGCGGCGCTTCGAAAAGGAACTGCTTCGCCAATATGAACAAGACCTCGATCTCATCGTGGCCCGCCTCGAACCGGGTCTGCTGGAAGCTGCGGCAGGCCTTGCCTCGGTTCCAGCCCTGATCCGCGGCTTCGGATACGTCCGCCATGCCAGCGCCGACAAGGCGGCCGGAGAGCGTGCAAGGATGCTGAAACGCTTCTCGGGCAATCCTGTCGAGAGGGTTTTGCAGGCTGCCGTATGATCTGGATACCGCTTGTTTACCTGAACGGAAGTTTCCTTGATTCACAAAGGGTTTGAGCGGTCCGGTGGCTTGCCCGGCGGCAAGTTCTAAGTCTTTCTTAATGCGGATATGTCATGACCGCAGCCGAGCTCGGCCGCGCAGGTTATGAAAAAAAACAAGCCCGACGACATATCGGAAGACATTTATGTCGGCTTCGTCCGGTCGTTGTTCACCGGCGCCGTCATCCTTTTGCTTGGCGCACTGACGCAGGGCCTGATCGGTCTTCTTGTCTACTGGAAGACCGGTGCGCCGATCTACATCGTTCTCGCCATCCTGATGGCTGCGGCCAGCCTCGGCCGGTATCTCTCCATCCTGCGGGTCGATCGCGACACCATCGTCGGTTACGAGACGGCGCAGCGCTGGGAGCGCTACTACATCTTCTGGGGCACCATCCAGGGGTTCTGCGTCGGCGTATTCGCCTTCGTGGCTCTTTATGTCGTGCCCGACAGCTTTGGCGAAATCGCCGCGATATCGGTGGTTCTGGCGAGCACGATCACTATCGCAGGCCGCAATTTCGGCTCGCGCAAGATGGTCATCATCCTGTCGCTGTCGGTGCTGTTGCCGATCTCGTTCGGGCTGATGCTGAAGGGCGACTTCTATCACTTCCTGCTTGGCCTGTTCATCATCCCCTTCATCTTCACCATCAACAAGATGGCGCATCTCGTGCGTACGGTGCTGTTCACCGCCATCAGCGAGGAGAAGAAGGCGAACAAGATCGCCGAGCGCTTCAACAGGGCGTTGAACACCATGTCCCACGGGCTGGTGATGCTTGGGCCGGACGGGCGGGTCGTGGTCGCCAACGCGGAAGCCGCTCACCTGATGTCCTTCAGGTCGCCTGATGCGCTTTTGGGCAGGACGATCCACGCGATGCTTATGCGAGGCGTGGCAGGAGGCATGCTCGCCCTGAAGGACTGTCGTTTCATAGAAGGGCAGCTGACCAGGGCGCTGAGAGAGGGAAGGGACCGCAAGGTCCTCGTTTCGCTTTCCAACGGACAGTATTTCGAATTTTCCGCCCGCGAGGGCAGCCAGGAACTTGGCGTCATCACGTTCGAGGATGTCACGCAGCGCGTGGAGGCGGAGGAGAAGGTTCGCACCATGGCGCGCTTTGACACGCTGACGGGCCTTCCCAACCGCGCCTATTTCCATGAGGTGGTCACGGAAACACTTTCGTCCGGCGACCGGGAGCGAAGCTGCGGATTGGCCATTCTCGATCTCGACGACTTCAAGAGCGTCAACGATACGCTGGGCCATCCCGTCGGCGACGGATTGATCTATGCGGTTGCGGAGCGGCTTGCGGCCTTCGCAAGCGAGAACATAAAGATCAGCCGCTTCGGTGGCGACGAGTTCATGATCTTTATCAATCAGGTCGAGGATGAGGGCCACCTTTCGGGCATTCTCGACGGGATCTTCGCCGGGTTGCAGGGTGAAATCGACGTGGCCGGCCATGCCCTGCGCATCCAGGCGAGCGGAGGAGCGGTTCTTGCCCGCGTGAAGGAAACCGAGGTCGACGCCATGATCGTGAAAGCCGATCTGGCGCTCTACAAGGCGAAGGAACTCGGCAAGAACGACTGGCAGCTTTTCGAAGCCGCGATGGACGAGGCATTCCGCAACCGGCAACTGATGAAGGCCGACTTGCGCGCCGCAATCGAATCCAATGCGCTGCGTGTCGTCTATCAGCCAATCGTAACCATGGACACGATGCGGATCGCGAGCAGCGAAGCGCTCTGCCGCTGGGAGCATCGCGACCTGGGGCCGATTTCCCCGGCCGTGTTCATCCCGCTGGCCGAGGAAATGGGCATCATATCCGAGATCAGCCATTTCGTTCTCGAAGCGGCTTGCGCGGAATGCGTCACCTGGCCTGAAAACCTGTGCGTCTCGGTAAACTTGTCGGCAAAGGATTTCCGTAACCGCGAGGTGATCGACAGGGTGCGTGGCGCGCTGGCGTCGTCCGGCCTCGCGCCGCATCGCCTGGAGATCGAGGTTACCGAAACGGCGCTTCTCGACGACAAGTCACAGACGCGGCAATATGTCGAGGAACTGAAAGCGCTTGGCGTTCGCATCGCGCTGGATGATTTCGGTACGGGCTATTCGAGCCTGAGCTATTTGCACAAGCTGCCGCTAGACAAGGTCAAGATCGATCGCAGCTTCCTGATCGACGTCAGCCAGAACGCACGCTCGCTGGAACTCCTGAAAGGCGTCGTCAATCTGTCGCGTTCCCTCGGGTTGACCGTCACCATCGAAGGCGTGGAAACGTTCGATCAGTTGAAGGTGCTCTCCAGCCATGTGAAACCCGATCTGGTGCAGGGCTTCCTGTTCGGATCGGCGCTGACGGCATCCGGCATCGAAACGATGTCGACCACGGTCTGGCCATTCGCGAAGGATGCCCAGGACGAAAGGCGCGCCGCCAAGGCGAAGGGCATCGCATCCCTGCGCCAACCTCCCGCCTGATCGTGCTGTCCAGCTTGCCTCCGGCGCCAGCACGCTAAACCGCTTCCGCGTGCCAAAAAAAAAGCGATCCGCACGCCGTCGGCGCCAGCTTCTGCGCGTGATCGCTTGGAAACACTGCACCTGAATGGTTAACCAGATTTGTGCCGTATTTGACTAAATTTACGGATTGTTAAGGTTAACCCGGTGTAAATGCGTTGGATCTAATTTAAAAGTTTACATATTTCGCGATTGGCCTACCTTCGTTCGTGGCGGGCATGCGGGGTTAGTGAGTATGGTTGTGCAGTCAACGGCGCTTCGCGCGATAGCGAGCGAAAACCAAGCAGAAGAAGAGCTCGCGAAGGGGACATCCTTCGCCGGCAAGGTGGCGGAGCTACTTGAGCGCACCGAATATCGGCGATGCGAGAGCGGCGAGGACATCGAGGCGATCTACCGGCTCAGGTACAAGGCTTACAGGCTGCACGGCTTCATCGACGAGGTCGGTGATCAGGTTGTCACAGATGAACTTGACGACACTCCGAACTGTTACAAGTTCGGCATCTTCATCGACAATGAACTGGTCAGCACTGTTCGCATACATCACCTGACCAAGGACCAGCCCTACGGGCCGGTGATGAAGACATTCTCCGACATAATCGGGCCACGGCTGGAGCGTGGCGAGAGCTTCATCAACCCGACATTGTTTGCGGGGGAGCCGCATTATCGTGCGCCATTTCGCGCCCTGCCATATCTGACGCTGCGCCTGGGGCTTGTCGCCAGCGTCCATTTTGACGCCACGAGCTGCGTAGGCGTTGTGAGGCAGGAGCATACGGCCTTCTACAGGCGGGTGTTCGGCGCCGTTCAGGTCGGGGACCCCAGGTCATATCCGCCGTTCAATGTGCCCGTCATGCTGTATGATGCAAATTGCACAATCAATCGGGAACCCATCCTGAAGCGCTTTCCGTTCTTCAAGTCGACGGCTGTGGAGCAGCGCTTGCTGTTTGACAAACCGGCGATAGGGGAACTGCCGCCCCTGACGATCCTTCCGACCGCGAAATATTACCGCGACGCCGCCTGATCTGAAGGCGGTTCGCTCGGAATGTCGGTGTGAACCTTTCGGTCCATTGACCGTTGTTGGCGGCGCACGCATAGCTGTCGCCAATCCGGGAGAAAAAGAGTCATGGACATCGCCAGTTTGCCGCTAACGCCTCTGATTTCGCTTATCGCAGGCGTCGTTATCCTGATCATGCCGCGCTTGCTGAACTATATCGTAGCGCTCTATCTGATCATCATCGGGCTTCTGGGACTCTTTCCGCAGCTCGCTGGATAGATGTTCGGCTGAAGCCAAGCGCAGCCTTGCCCAAACGGTGCATTCTCTAAATCACGATCATCCTGTAAGGACGGTCGTGACGCATGAAGCACAGGGAACTTCCGATGACTTTCGGCAGACACCGTTTCAGGTTCCCGGCAGCCGTATTCTTTCTGCTGCTTGGCGTAGTGCAAGCCAGCGCCGAGGACATCATCAGCCTGCCCAATCTTGCTTACCGGACAGGCCCGTTCGCATCATCCGGTATTCCATTGATGAACGGCCAGCGCGACTACATGATGATGATCAACGAGCGTGACGGCGGGGTGAATGGGGTCAGACTCGGCTACGAGGAATGCGAGACCGGCTACTCCACCGAAAAGGGCGTCGACTGCTACGAGAAGACCAAGGCGACCGGCCTTGTCGTGCAGCCATGGTCGACAGGCATCACATCGCAGATCTTGCCGCGCTCGGCCGCCGACAGGATCCCCATCCTCGCACCCGGTTACGGGTTCTCGCCGATCACCGACGGCAAGACATTCAAGTGGGCGTTCAACATGCCTGCTTCCTATTGGGACGGTGTGTCCATGATCCTTCGCTATGTTTCCGAGGGCAATCTGGACACGCTGAAGGGAAAGAAGATCGCTCTGCTCTATCTCGACTCGCCCTATGGGCGGGATCCTATTCCTTTCCTGCAGTCGCTTGCGGAAAGGCATGGCTTCACGTTCGTGGCCATTCCGGTCGCCCCGCGGGAGATGCAGAACCAGGCATCGCAATGGCAGGAGATCGCACGCGAGAACCCGGACTTTGTGTTGCTTTGGGGGTGGGGGACGATGAATGGAGGTGCGGTGTCGGAAGCGGTTCGAACCGGATTTCCGATGGAAAGGTTCATCGGCATCTGGTGGTCAGGCCAGGATGAGGATCTGAAAGCCGTGGGACAGGCCGGCAAGGGCTACAGGGCGCTGTCCTGGAACATTCCGGTCTCAGACTCTCGTGCGATGCAGGACATCCGAAAATATGTGCTGGACCCGAAGAAGACCGAGATCGGCGAAGGAGAGTTCGATTCGGTCTTCTACCAGCGTGGCGCGATCATCTCGATGTTCACGGTCGAGGCGATCCGCCTGGCACAGGAGCATTTCAACACGAGGCTGATCAACGCGGAGCAGTTGCGCTGGGGTCTTGAGAATCTGAAGCTCGACGAGGACCGCCTTGCGCAGATCGGCATGTCCGGCATGATAGCTCCCTTCTCCATAACCTGCGAGGACCATACCGGACACGCAGGCGCCTGGATGCTGGAGTGGGATGGAAGCCGGTTTACCCGCATTTCCGATCTGCTTCAGGCCGACCAAGCCGCAGCGGCGCTTCTCGTTGACGAGATGGCGACTGCCTACGCGCAGGCCAACGCCCCCTGGCCCATGAACGAAGAGTGCAAGCTTTAAATCCGATGCCGTACGTTGCATCAGTGCTGGCGAACAGTTTTGTCACAGTTGCGGCGGCATTCCTGCCATTGCCCTTCGTCCGGCTTTTCGGTATGTGCCGGTAAGTTACTATCCGGAGGGAACACATGGCCGACCACTCGCCGACCGGACCCGTAGAAACGGGCGCGCTCATGGACTATCCAGAGCATGAGAAAACCTATTCCATGTTCATAGCTCTTGCGAAGTATGGTTCTCTCTTCTGCGGGGCGCTTCTTGTTGCCATGGCGTTCGGCTTCTTCACCGCCGCCGGCTTCTTCTCTTCCACCATCCTGCTCGTACTGATCTGCGCGGTCGGCTGGGCGCTTCTGCGCTGAGAAACGCGTTCAAGGTTCGGCCGGCTTTTGCCGTCCGTGACATAACGTGAGGTAAGTTCCGACCGAAAGGATAAGCGGTGGGGCAGATTGTATTCATCCCCAAGGAAGTTGAGGCCGGGGAGCCTCGCGTTGCGGGTTCGCCCGAGACGGTGAAGCGTCTTGTTGGTCTCGGCTTCGACGTGATCGTTGAGGCAGGTGCCGGCCTCGCGTCTCGCATCGTTGACGAAGAATTTTCCAAGGTTGGCGGATCGATCGGCAAGGCGTCGGATGCGGGCCGCGCCGATCTGGTGCTGAAGGTCAGGCGGCCGACGGAAGCAGAGCTGAAGGGCTACAAGAAGGGCGCCATCGTGATTGCTACGATGGATCCCTATGGCAACGAGGCTGCGCTGGCCGCGCTCGCGGATGCCGGGGTGACGGCCTTTGCGATGGAGTTCATGCCGCGCATCTCCAGAGCGCAGGTCATGGACGTGCTGTCGAGCCAGGCGAACCTGGCCGGCTACCAGGCCGTGATCGATGCGGCGGCCGAATACGATCGTGCGCTGCCGATGATGATGACGGCTGCGGGCACGGTGCCGGCGGCCAAGGTGTTCATCATGGGCGTCGGCGTTGCCGGCCTGCAGGCG
Organism: Rhizobiaceae bacterium; assembly: GCA_019635775.1. GTDB lineage: Bacteria > Pseudomonadota > Alphaproteobacteria > Rhizobiales > Rhizobiaceae > Mesorhizobium_K. The sequence continues at coordinate 63,792 of JAHBYU010000004.1, forward strand.
ATCGCGACGGCAAGACGTCTCGGCGCTGTAGTCACCGCCACTGATGTTCGTCCGGCAGTGAAGGAGCAGGTGCAGTCGCTCGGCGCAAAGTTCCTGGCGGTCGAGGACGAGGAGTTCAAGGCTGCCGAGACGGCGGGTGGCTACGCCAAGGAAATGTCGAAGGAATACCAGGCCAAGCAGGCGGCGCTGGTGGCCGATCACATCGCCAAGCAGGATATCGTCATCACCACGGCGCTGATACCGGGCCGCCCTGCGCCGAAGCTGGTGTCGGCCGCCATGGTCGCTTCGATGAAGCCGGGCTCGGTGCTGGTGGATCTGGCAGTGGAACGTGGCGGCAATGTAGAAGGCGCTGAGGCCGGCAAGGTCGTCACGACGGCCAACGACGTCAAGATCGTCGGCCATCTCAACATGCCCGGACGCGTGGCCGCAAGCGCATCGCTGCTCTACGCAAAAAACCTCTATGCCTTCGTGGAGACGATGGTCGACAAGGCGACGAAGAGCCTCGCGCTGAACCGCGACGACGAGTTGGCCAAGGCGACCATGCTGACCGATGGCGGCAGGATCGTGCATGCCAACTTCGCCAATGCGAAACCCGCGCCGGCAGAGAAGCAGGCTGTTGCCAAGGTTGAGGAGCAGCCCACAGCACCAGCGCCGAAAAAGACGCCTGCGAAAAAGCCGGCAAAGAAGGCGACGAAATCCACGACCGGGGGAGACGCGTGATGGAAAAGACCGCGTTGGAACAAGCGCTTGACCAGCTCGATCAGGCAGTCGCTACGGCCCGCGCCGCGCTCGCAAACGCCGAAGGTGGTATCGATGCGGCCGGCGATGCGGCGCATGCGCTGTCGGGTGGCGCCATTGATCCGTTTGTCTTCCGCTTCGCCATCTTCGTGCTGGCGATCTTCGTCGGTTACTACGTCGTCTGGTCGGTTACGCCGGCCTTGCATACGCCGCTAATGGCCGTGACCAACGCGATCTCGTCGGTGATCGTGGTGGGCGCGCTGCTTGCGGTGGGCATCTCGGCTTCCGGGCTTGCGACCGGCTTCGGATTCGTCGCGCTGGTGCTGGTGTCCGTCAACATATTCGGAGGCTTTCTCGTTACGCAGCGGATGCTCGCCATGTACAAGAAGAAGGAGAAGTGAGATGCGGGACTATCTCGAACCTGTCTTCCAGCTTTTCCTGTTCGGCTCGATGATCCTGTTCGCACTCAGCGCATACTGGCGCGACCGGGTTTATGCCTTGAAAGGCCATTTTTTCCTGGTCAGTCTCGCCCTTCCGGTGCTTGGCTTCTTCCTGTTGTCGCGCGGCGTCGCCGCGTCGACCCTCGGGCCAGGCGTTTGCGATATACCGTTTCGTGAACAACGGCTCTCTCGTCACGGGCGGTAGCAACTGATGTCTCAGAATATCGCCTCCTTCCTCTACCTCGTCTCCGGCATCCTGTTCATCTTGGCGCTGAGGGGACTGTCGCATCCGACGACGAGCCGACAGGGCAACCTGTTCGGCATGATCGGCATGGCGATCGCGATCGGCACGACGCTGGCGCTGGCAAAGCCAAGTCCGACCGGCTGGGGCCTGATTGTGCTCGGCCTTTTGATAGGCGGCTCCATCGGCGCGGTGACGGCGCGACGCATCGCCATGACCTCCATGCCGCAACTGGTCGCCGCCTTCCACAGCCTCGTCGGCCTTGCTGCCGTGATGGTGGCGGCGGCTGCGATGTATGCGCCGGCAAGCTTCGGCATCGGGACGCCGGGTGACATTCACGGTCAGGCACTGGTCGAGATGAGCCTCGGCGTTGCAATCGGCGCCATCACCTTTACAGGCTCCGTCATCGCGTTCCTGAAGTTGGACGGCCGTATGTCCGGGAAGCCGATCATGCTGCCGGGACGTCACGTTCTCAATGCCGCGCTCGGCATCGCTTTGGTCGTGCTGATCGTCATGCTGGTGCAGACCGAAAGCTTCACCGCCTTCTGGCTGATCGTGGCGCTGTCGCTGCTGCTCGGCGTGCTGCTGATCATCCCCATCGGGGGGGCCGACATGCCGGTCGTCGTGTCGATGCTCAACTCCTATTCGGGTTGGGCAGCGGCAGCCCTCGGCTTCACGCTGGGCAACCTGGCGCTGATCATCACGGGTGCTCTGGTGGGCTCTTCCGGCGCGATCCTGTCCTACATCATGTGCAAGGGCATGAACCGGAGCTTCATCTCGGTCATCCTAGGCGGGTTCGGGGGCGAGACCGCCGCCGCCGGCGACGACGGCATCGAGCGCACCGTGAAGCAGGGCTCGGCCGAGGACGCCGCCTATCTGATGGCGAATGCGCAGAAGGTGATCATCGTGCCGGGCTATGGCATGGCCGTGGCGCAGGCGCAGCACGCATTGCGCGAGATGGCCGACAAGCTCAAGGCCAAGGGCGTCGAGGTGAAGTACGCGATCCACCCCGTCGCGGGCCGTATGCCGGGCCACATGAACGTTCTGCTGGCCGAGGCGAACGTGCCCTATGATGAGGTGTTCGAGCTTGAGGACATCAACTCGGAGTTCGCGCAGGCCGACGTGGCCTATGTCATCGGCGCCAACGACGTCACCAACCCGTCGGCGCGCGACGACAAGTCCTCGCCGATCTACGGCATGCCGATCCTCGACGTGGACAAGGCGCGCACCTGCCTGTTCGTCAAGCGCTCGCTCGGCTCCGGCTACGCGGGCATCGACAACACGCTGTTCTACAAGGACGGCACGATGATGCTGCTCGGCGACGCCAAAAAGATGACCGAGGAAATCGTCAAGGCAATGGATCATTGACGCGTGCGTCGAGGATTTGAATTTTAACGACCAATTGCCGAACTTGTCGGCGGAACTGTCTCCTGAACCGCAGGTCGCTGCGCCTAGCCAGCGGGCGCGCGCAGCTTGAACTGGGTGACGCCGACGGCAAGGTTGAAGCCGGTCTGGGTCTGGAGGCTGAGCGGCTGCAGCGTGAAAGACTTGTTCGAACCGCCGACCAGGAGATTAGCTCCCGCACCCACGGCTACCGAGGCCTCGGCACTGGCGCCGACATAATCGCCAGCGAGCGCACCTGGGGCGTAGATGTTACTGCTGGGCGCTAGCACTGCCCAAGTGATCCTGGTTTCGTCCGTTTTGCCTATATCGAGGCCGAACTTGTCGATGCTGCCGTTGTAGGTTTCGACGGCGAAGTTGGCGTCGGCGGGCGTGTACGAACAGGTCACGTCCTTGGTCGACCCTATGATGAAGCCCGCACCGCCAGCAACGGTGCAGTCTAGGACACCGAGTTCGATGCCCTCATTTTGCGCGTTGGCCGATGCTGCGCCGGCGAGAAGCGCGGCGGAGGTTGCGAGGATCAGAAAAGGTTTCATGACGATCTCCTTGAGTTCCCCCACAAACCCCACGACAGACCAGAGTTCCGCTACCCGTAGGGCGGTTCCGGATGACGGGGGCTATTTCAGCGAATGAACAAGGTTCATCGCCGTGACGGTAAGCGCGGCGTTCAGGCCAGTCTGCGCCTGCACGCTGAGCGGCTGCAGGGTGAAAGAGCGCTGGAAGCCCCCAACCAGCAGGTTTGCACCGCCGCCGGTGATGATGCTCGCCTCGGCCGTCGCCCCGATATAGTTGCCGGCAAGGGCACCGTCCTTGTGCTTGCTGCTGAGGGCGAAGACGGCCCAAACCAGCGTGCCCTGATGCGTCACGCCGACGTCCACGCCGATCTTCGAGATCATGCCGGTGTAATATTCGCGGCCGCCGCCCTTGGAAGACTTGAAGGTGCAGGACATGCCCTTGTGGGAAGCGATGATGACGCCAACGCCGCCGTCGATATCGCAGGTCAGCACACCAAGCTTGACGCCTTCGCCGGCGCTGGCCGGAGCGGCGAGGAAGCTGGCTACGGCGATTGCGGAGAGAGCGGTGGCAATTTTCTTGAACATTGGGAGATATCCTGTTCCGAATGATAATATGCGCTAGCTGGCGCTCGTTCTGGCCAGTCCATCGACAGCGGGCTTGTAGTTGGGATCAAGCCGAACCGCTTGCCGGTAGGATTTCGCTGCCTTGGCCTTGTCGCCACGCTTTTCGTAGACGAGGGCCTGGTTGGCCCAGCTTTCCGCGACCTTTCCGTCCAGACGTATGGCCTGATTGAAGTCGGCGAAGGCGTTCTCGTCATCGTTCATGGCCAGATAGGAAAGTCCGCGGCCGTTATACGGTTCCGGAGAATCCGGTGATTTTGAGATGGACGTCGAGAAATCCTCGATCGCGTAGGCATGCTGGCCCTGGCTCTGATAGATGAGACCGCGATTGTGGTAGGCTCTCGGATCGGTCGTATCGAGCTGGATGGCTTTCTGGAAGTCGTTAAACGCCTGGGTTACCTGGCCTGCCCGGCGATACAGGTTGCCGCGCCCGATATAGGCGGCGTCATAGTTTGGGTTGAGCTGGATCGATCTGTTGTAATCGGCAAGAGCGCTTTGCTGGTCTCCGAGGAAACGATAGATCAGCGCGCGGTTGGAGTAGGCCTGATAGAAGTCGGGCTTCAGCTGGATCGCCGTGTTGAAGTCCTTAAGAGCGTCCTGGTACTTCCCGCCCCGGCCATAGGCGGAGCCGCGCACATTGTATGCCTCGGGATCTCGCGGGTTTCGGTCGATGACGGCGGTCAGCGAGGAGATGTTCTGCTGCGACCCTTGAGCCGTATCGATGGTTGCGAGCTCTCCGCTCGGCCCGCTGCTCTGGCAAGCGGAAAGAAGCGCGCCAGCGATGAGCAAGGCCAATACAGCACCGCTGCGTCGTTCCTGCTTGCGGTTGCCGTGGGCTGCATTCATCGCGTCTTTAAAACCTCAGATGCCGGACCCGGAACGCCGGATTTATTGGACCCCGCACCGCGTCCCTATGCGCGATGAACAAAAGGTGGCGACGATCTTCATCGCGCCACCTCAAACAACATATCGCCGGAAAGAGTCGAAAAGTGGGCGCCTTAGCGAGCCGGACGTCCTGCGCTCGCGCCAGCTGCCGCCGGACGCGGCGTCATCGGGAGCAGACCCTCACGCTGCGCGCGCTTGCGGGCAAGCTTGCGGGCGCGACGAACCGCTTCCGCCTTCTCGCGGGCACGCTTCTCTGACGGCTTCTCGTAATGACCACGCATCTTCATCTCGCGGAAGATGCCCTCACGCTGCATTTTCTTCTTGAGAGCGCGAAGCGCCTGATCAACGTTGTTGTCGCGGACGAGTACCTGCACGGGCGATCCTGTTTTTCGTGTTCAGAAACAAAGCGTTGGCCTAAAGCCAAAACGCTCCGCGGCGACGGCCCACCGCGAATTGTGGCGGCTGATAGCAGAATCAGCCGTAATTGTCGAGAGCCTATCGGCTGCTGCAGCATGGGTACCGCCGCCGTGGCCTCAAAAGTCAGCGTGACTGCATCATCACCTTGACGTGCATTGAGCGTAGTGCGACTGCCTTGAACGCTCAACACTTCTCCTCGGAACGGACTGTGGCTGATACGACCATACCGGCACGGCACTCAACCGCCGATGGCACTGTCTTTGCCATCATACTGGCGGTCAGCCTTTGCCACTTCATCAACGATGTCATGCAGTCCCTGCTGGCGGCCATCTACCCGCTGCTCAAGGACGGCTACAATCTCGATTTCTGGCAGATCGGTATCCTGACCCTGGCGTTCCAGGGCACGGCGTCGCTTCTGCAGCCCGTCATAGGCCTCTATACCGACAAGCGTCCGCTGCCGTATTCGTTGCCGATCGGCATGTCGTCTTCGCTGGTCGGCCTTGTGGTGCTTGCCTTCGCGCACAGCTATCCGGTGCTCGTTATGGGCTCGATGCTTATCGGCCTTGGTTCGGCTGTGTTCCACCCCGAATCGTCGCGCGTCGCCCGGCTCGCTTCGGGCGGCCGGTTCGGCCTCGCGCAGTCAGTCTTTCAGTTGGGAGGCAATTTCGGCCAGGCGATCGGCCCCCTGCTTGCAGCCTTCATCGTCGTTCCATTTGGACAGCAGAGCGTCTCCTGGTTCACGGTGGGATCGATGGTGGGGATCGTCGTATTGCTGCGGGTCAGCCGCTGGTACGCTGGTCACCTGCGGGACCGTGTCGGCCGCAAGATGCCGCCGCCGATGTTCCTGCCCATGCCTCGCGCACGGGTCATCACAGCGTTGGTCGTGCTGACGATCCTCACCTTTTCCAAGAACATCTACATGGCGTCGCTGTCCAGCTATTATACCTTCTATGCGATCGACCGGTTCGGCGTCTCGGTTCAGGGTTCCCAGCTTATGCTGTTCGCTTTTCTCGCCGCTTCCGCTGCGGGGCTGGTGCTTGGCGGGCTGTTCGGCGACCGGTTCGGTGCGAAGACCGTCATCTGGTTCTCCATTCTCGGCGTGCTCCCGTTCACGCTTGCATTGCCCTATGCCAATTTCTTCTGGACGAATGTACTCGCGATACTGATCGGGATCATCCTCTCTTCGGCATTTTCGGCGATCGTGGTGTTCGCACAGGAGCTCGTCCCGGGACGGGTAGGTCTCATCGCCGGCATTTTCTTCGGGCTGGCTTTTGGCTTCGGCGGAATCGGCGCTGCGGCGCTCGGCGTCCTGGCCGACCAGCGAGGTATCGAGTACGTGTTCTGGCTCTGCTCCTTCCTCCCGCTGCTGGGGCTGCTCACCATCTTCCTGCCGGATATGAGCCGCGCCAGCGGACGCGCCTAGCAGGTCTCGCTGCCGCGTTGTCGCACGGCGCAAAACGGCAAGCGTCGTCGCATCCAGCGCAAGGGTGACATCGGCTTTTCGCTAGTGATACACCTCGCGGTCGGAAGGACGACCCGTCTGCCATTGCGAGGCCATTGAAGCACCATGCGGAAATATTCTATCTTTGCCATCGCCAGGGAGGCAATGCGCGGCCACAAGGGCTGGGAGCAGCAGTGGCCCTCGCCCGAACCCCGTTCGGAGTATGACGTGGTCATCGTTGGCGCCGGCGGGCACGGGCTCGCAACCGCCTATTATCTCGCCAAGGAGCACGGCATAACCAATGTCGCGGTGATAGAGAAGGGTTGGCTGGGCGGCGGAAATACGGGTCGCAACACGACCATCATCCGTTCAAACTATCTCTACGACGAAAGCGCCGGCATCTACGATCATGCGGTCAAGCTGTGGGACGGGCTTTCGCAGGACCTCAACTACAATGTTATGTACTCGGCGCGCGGCGTGATGATGCTGGCGCACAATGTGCACGACGTTCAGGTGCTCAAGCGCCACGTCCACGCCAATCGTCTGAACGGCGTCGACAACGAATGGCTCACCCCGGAGCAAGCCAAGGAATTCTGTCCGCCGCTCAACATTTCCAAGAACGCCCGCTATCCGGTGGTGGGTGCGGCGCTACAGAGGCGCGGCGGCACGGCCCGCCACGACGCCGTGGCCTGGGGTTATGCTCGCGCCGCCTCCGCGCGCGGCGTTCACATCATCCAGAACTGCGAGGTGACCGGCATCAGGCGCGCAGCAAACGGCGCGGTTGCCGGCGTCGAGACGACGAAGGGCTTCATCGGCGCGAAGAAGGTCGGCGTGGTTGCAGCGGGCCATACTTCGGTCATCATGGAAATGGCCGGTGTGCGGATGCCGCTGGAGTCCTATCCACTTCAGGCGCTTGTCTCCGAACCGGTCAAGCCCGTCGTGCCCTGCGTGATCATGTCCAACACCGTGCACGCCTACATCTCCCAGTCCGACAAGGGCGAACTGGTCATAGGCGCGGGTACGGACCAGTACGTCTCGTATTCCCAAACGGGTGGGCTTCATATCCTGAACCACACGCTGGACGCCATTTGCGAGATGTTCCCGATCTTCACCCGCATGAAGATGCTGAGGTCGTGGGGAGGCATCGTGGACGTCACGCCAGACCGTTCGCCGATCCTTGCGAAAACGCCTGTCCAGGGCCTGTATGTCAACTGCGGCTGGGGCACGGGCGGCTTCAAGGCGACGCCGGGCTCGGGCAATGTCTTTGCCTATACCATTGCCAACGACAATCCACATCCGATCAATGCGCCGTTCACGCTGGAGCGCTTCCGCACCGGACGGCTGATCGACGAGGCGGCGGCAGCCGCCGTTGCGCACTAGGAGGTCGGCACATGCTTCTCATCCGCTGCCCCTATTGCGAAGAAGAACGTCCCGAGCTTGAGTTCCGCAACGCTGGCGAGGCCCATGTCGTGCGCTCCTCCGACATGGCCTCCATCAGCGACGAGGACTTCGAGAAGTTCTTCTTCATACGCAACAATCCCAAGGGCGTGATCTTCGAGCGCTGGCGCCATGTCCATGGCTGTGCGCGTTTCTTCAACGCCGCCCGAGACACGGTGACCGACAAGTTCATTGTCACCTACAAGGCTGGCATGCCAAAGCCCGATCTGGACAAGATCACGGACGCGCCGTCGGCCGTCGCGGCGACCGAGCCTCCAGCGAAAAAGAAACCAGCCAGGCGCGCGCCTGCCAAGAAAAAGGACGCGTAGATGGCCGAGCCGTTTCGCATTGCCGGCGCGGGCAGGCTGACGCCTGCAAGGACCGCGCGCTTCACCTTCGACGGAAAGCCTTTCCACGCGTTGCAGGGGGACACACTTGCGTCTGCGCTGCTTGCCAATGGCGTGCATCTCGTCGGACGTTCGTTCAAGTACCATCGCCCGCGAGGCATCCTCTCCGCCGGTGCGGAAGAGCCCAATGCGCTCGTCGCCGTCGAACGGGATGCGGCGCGCAAGACGCCAAACGTGCGCGCGACGGTGCAGGAAGTCTATGACGGACTGACCGCTCACTCTCAGAACCGGTGGCCTTCGCTTTCCTTCGATGTCGGGGCTATCAACGACGTGTTCTCGCCCTTCTTCTCGGCGGGCTTCTACTACAAGACATTCATGTGGCCGAAGGCGGCCTGGAAAAGCATTTACGAGCCAAACATCCGTGCCGCGGCTGGACTTGGCGTTTCTCCCGACCAGCCAGATACCGACCACTATTCGTCGCGCTTCGCGCATTGCGAGGTTCTCGTGCTGGGCGGCGGTGCGTCGGGCATCGCGGCGGCACTTGCAGCGGCGGAAAGCGGAGTGCGGGTCATCCTGGCCGATGAGCAGGCCGAGTTCGGTGGCGCCTTGCGTTTCGAGGCGGGAGCGACGATCGACGGCAAGAATGGCTGGGTCTGGGCTCAGGATGCGATCGGCAGACTGGCGGGCATGGACAATGTGCGGCTTTTGCCGCGCACGACCGCTTTCGGATACTATGCCCAGAACTTCGTCGGTCTGACGGAGCGCGTCACCGATCATCTCGCCAATCCCGGCCATGATCTGCCGCGAGAACGACTGTGGCAGGTTCGCGCCAGAAAGGTCGTTATTGCGACCGGCGCGATCGAGCGTCACATGGTGTTCGCCGACAATGACCGTCCGGGCATCATGCTCGCATCCGCCGCACGCACATACCTCAACCACTATGGCGTCGCGGTTGGCCGCAACGTCGGTGTCTACGCCGCGAATGACAGCGCCTATGCCGCCGCGATCGACCTGAAGAAGGCGGGCGTCGGGATTGCGGCCATTGTCGATCTTCGCGACAATCCGGCCGGTCCGATGGTGGATGAGGCGCGCGCCCTCGGCATCGAGATCAACCACGGGCGTGCCGTGGTCAAGGCGCGCGGAAAGCTGCGCGTATCCTCCATCGTGGTGCAGCCGAAGAATGGCGGGGCGGAACGCACGATCCCCGTCGACGCGCTGATCACGTCGTCTGGCTGGACACCCTCGGTACACCTGTTCTCGCAGTCGCGCGGGAAGGTTGCCTTCGACAACGAAACCCGTCGGTTCCTGCCCGGCACCTATGCACAGGACTGTATATCTGTCGGCGCCTGCAACGGCGCGGACAGTCTCGCGGTCGCCCTCGACGAAGGCTATGCGGCGGGCGCGAAGGCCGCCAAGGAAGCTGGCGGCAAGGCGACACGGAGCGGGACAAAGCCGAAGGCCGATGCCGGGGAGGGATGGACCGGTGGAATGCTTGGGGCCGGCCCGGGAGCTGGCGAAGGCACCACGGTCAAGGCATTCATCGACTTCCAGAACGATGTCACCGCCAAGGATATCCGCCAGGCCGTGCATGAAGGCATGCGCTCGATCGAGCATGTGAAGCGCTTCACCACAAACGGCATGGCTACCGACCAGGGCAAGACGTCGAACATGCATGGGCTGGCGATCGCCGCCGAAACCCTTGGCAAGGACATTCCGGAAGTCGGACTTACGACATTTCGCGCGCCATACACGCCGGTGACGTTCGGCTCGATCGTCAACCATGCGCGTGGACCACTGTTCGATCCGACGCGCCGCACTCCGATCCATCCGTGGGCCGAGGCGCAGGGCGCCGTGTTCGAGGATGTCGGGCAGTGGAAGCGCGCCTGGTATTTTCCCAAAGCAGGCGAGGACATGCATGCGGCCGTCAACCGCGAATGCGTCGCCGTACGCCAGACCGCCGGCCTGTTCGACGCCTCGACACTGGGCAAGATCGAGGTCGTCGGGCCGGACGCTGCGAAGTTCATGGAACTTCTCTACACCAATCCGTGGGAGAAGCTGGAGGCCGGGCGCTGCCGCTATGGCCTGATGCTGCGCGAGGACGGCTTCATCTATGACGATGGCGTGGTGGGCAGACTTGCTGCCGACCGTTTCCATGTCACAACCACGACGGGTGGCGCCGCCCGTGTGATGAACATGATGGAGGATTACCTCCAGACAGAGTTCCCGCATCTCAATGTGTGGTTGACGTCGATCTCCGAGCAATGGGCCGTTATCGCCGTGCAGGGGCCGACGTCGCGCGAAATCGTCGCCCCATTGGTCGAAGGCATCGATATATCCGACGACGCGATGCCACACATGTCGGTGCGTGAAGGCAAAATCTGCGGCGTGCCGACGCGGCTGTTCCGCATGTCCTTCTCCGGTGAAAGAGGTTTCGAGGTCAACGTGCCTGCTGATTACGGGCTAGCTGTCTGGGAGGCCCTCTGGGCGGAAGGACAGAAGCACGGGGCAAGCGCCTACGGAACCGAGGCGATGCATGTGCTGCGCGCGGAGAAGGGCTACATCATTGTCGGACAGGACACGGATGGCACGGTGACGATGAACGATGCGGGGCTGGATTGGGCGATCGGAAAGAAGAAGACCGATTTCGTCGGCATACGTGGCATGACGAGGCCGGATCTGGTGGCGGCCGGACGCAAGCAGATCGTCGGACTTAAGACCAAGGATCCCAAAACGGTGCTTGAGGAGGGTGCGCAGGTCGTCGCCAATCCCAACCAGCCGATCCCCATGAAAATGATCGGACACGTCACCTCGAGCTACTGGTCGGAGAATTGCGGGCGGTCGATCGCCATGGCGCTGGTGGCCGACGGCAGGTCGCGCATGGGCGACACGCTTTACGTGCCGATGCCCGGTGGGACGATCGAGGTGGAGGTCTGTTCGCCGGTATTCTTCGACGAGAAGGGAGGCCGCCTCAATGGCTAAGTCGTCCGAAGCTCTTCGCAACCCCGCGCAGGCAGGGCGCGAGTTTTCCGCTGCGGCCGTGAAGCTGGCCGTGTTGCCGCCTGCCCATCGCCTTTCGCTGCGCGCGCCCGAATCTTCCGTCAGCGCTTTATCCAAGGCCCTCGGCCTTGCTTTGCCGAATAGGCCGAAGACCTCCGCCGCAAAGGGCAGCCGAATGGCGCTGTGGCTCGGGCCGGATGAATGGCTGGTGATCGATGACGGCGCCAAGGATCCGCTCGAGGCCTGCTCCAAGGTCCCGGCACTGCACTCGGCGGTTGGCATTTCGCACCGCAATGTTGCGTTTTCGGTTGTCGGGATCGACGCTGCGAATGCCATCAATGCCGGGTGCCCACAGGACCTGTCGCTTGATGCTTTCCCGGTTGGAGCTTGTTCGCGCACGATCCTTGGCAAGGTCGAGATCGTTCTTTTGCGCACCGCCGAGGATCAATTCCGGGTCGAATGCTGGCGGTCGTTTTCGGACTACGTCTTCACTTTCCTGACGGAGGCTGCACGCGACGCTGCAGCCTGATCTGTCTGGGGGTCTGGTGTTCGCCGTTGGACTGCCTATCTTTGAAGGAAGGCAAAAGAGGACCTGCTCGATGGCCAACGCTAGTAATCCCAAGACACCGAAAAATCCCAAGGATTCTCCTGCCGTCAGATCACTTGAACGCGAGCGCGCCAAACAACCTGAACTGACCGAGAACGAGGAACTGGAAGAAGAACTCGAGGAGGCCCTGGAAGACACGTTTCCGGCCAGTGATCCGATCTCCGTCATCTCCTCATCCATATCCGGCAAGCCGAAGAAGAAGGGCTCCTAGAACTCGGGGGAGTCGGCAGAGGCCACCTTGTCGGATGTGGAACGAAAGCAAAAACCCGGCGTTTCTGTCCATCTCTCCCACAAGCAAGGATGACAGACATGGCTTCCGCTTTTTCACGCTTTCGTCGTGACGCCGAGGACGATCTGGAGGCACAGGTCGAAAATCTCACCAATGAACTGGCGGCGATGAAGAAGGCGCTGTCCCGGCGCGGGTCAGACGCCTACGGCGACGCTCGCCACGCTGCTCATGATTTCTATGGCGACCTGCGCGACCGACTGACGGACACGCTTCCACTCGTGCGAAAGCGCGCAAGGGCAGCCGAACAGGTCGCGCGCGAAAACCCCGTAACGACCGCCGTCATCGGCCTCGCGGTTGTGGGCCTGCTAGCAGCCATGCTCTCGCGTAGATAATATCAACCGTCGTTCGACGCGTTAAGCTGATCTGGGGTGAGCCCCGTCTCTTCGGGCCGATCGTCGATTATAACCGATCGGATCAATCTGCGGGATTTCAGCATCGGCGCCAAAGACGTGCGCAGCCCATCCATGCGTGGATTGGCGCGGTGGGCCGCAACCGCCGCTTCGTCCGCGTAGACCTCACTGACAATCAGTCTGTCTGGCAACGGGTTCCCGCCTTCGTCAACAGGCTGCAGCACTTCGAAACGCATGCAACCTGCCTCCTCGAACAGGGTGCGCCGCGCGTGGTCTCGCATCAGGGCGGCGAAGTCTTGCGCGCGTCCTTCGTTGATCTCGTATTCGACGATCAGGCTGATCCTGGACACGCGTTCACTCCTGCTTTGGTGCGGGCGGCACGAAGGCCAGCGTAAGCCAGCGCGCGGTAAGCGCCGGCTTCGTCGAACCCTCGATTTCGATCGTCACATCATTGGCGACCTGCACCCATCCCGATGGCCTGGCCTTGTATTCGCCAAGCTTGAAGCGGGCGCGGATACGCGAGCCGGTCTTGACGGGGGCGACAAATCGGACGGAATCAAAGCCGTGATTGATACCCATGTCTGCGCCTTCCAGCGCGGGCTGCGCCTCGAAGGCGAAGGTCGAGAGGAGCGACAGTGTCAGAAAACCATGCGCGATCGTGCCGCCGAAAGGCGTCTCCGCCGCAGCGCGCTCGGGATCGCAGTGGATGAACTGATGGTCGTCGGTGGCATCGGCGAACTGGTCGATCATGGTCTGGGTGACCTCGCGCCAGGCGGACAGTCCGGTTTCCTTTCCGACCATACCCTCCAGTTGATCGAGCCTTATCGTCTTCAAGCCGTTCTCCCTGTCGCTGTCTCTTTTTGTCTGCCCTTGCCGGAACTGCGCTGTCTATCGCGGATCGGATCGTCATTTCAACCTTCGCCAGCGCAGGCAGCCATGTGGCTCCGGTCGTGCCGGTCTGACAGAAACGAAGAAGGGACCGGCTGGTTGCTAGTGCAGCACGAGAACGTCGTCCGGCGAGAAGCTTATCTCGGCCTTGTCGCCGACCGCCGGAGGAGGCGAAGCTGGGGAGTTGAAGGTGTCGAGCGAGACGGCTTCCTGGCCGAGCCCGACGCGCACGCGGATGACAGAACCGAGGAAGCTGACCTCAGAGATTTCGCCGCCGAGTGTGGTCTCGCGTCCAGGCTGGCGGCCCAGTGAGATCGCTTCCGGGCGTAGCGCGAGCGAAACCGTGTCGCCGGCCTTTGAGCCGTTGAGCTTGTCTTTCAACAGCACTTCTCCGCTTCCGACCTTGACCCTGCCGCTGGCAGCGTCGGTGACAGTGCCTTCGAGAACGTTGAGGGTGCCAACAAAGTTGGCGACGAACTTGGTGGCCGGGCGGTTGTAGATCTCGAATGGCGTGCCGACCTGTTCGGCCTTGCCCCCGTACATGACCACGATACGGTCGGAAATGGACAGCGCCTCTTCCTGGTCGTGCGTCACGAACACCGTGGTGATTCCGAGCTCTTTCTGGATGGCGCGGATTTCGTCGCGGAGCGACACCCGCACCTTCGCATCGAGTGCGGAAAGCGGCTCGTCGAGGAGCAGAAGTTTCGGTTTGGGCGCCAGCGCGCGGGCGAGTGCGACGCGCTGCTGTTGGCCGCCGGAGAGCTGATACGGGTAACGGTCACCGAATTGCTGCAGCTTGATCAGGTCCAGCATCTCGGCGACGCGCTTTTCGATGTCTGCCCTGGGTTCACCCGCGACCTTGAGCCCAAAGGCGATGTTCTGGGCGACCGTCAGGTTCGGGAAGAGAGCATATGCCTGAAACACCATGCCGATGTTGCGCTGGTTGGGTCGTAGACGCGTTACGTCCTTTCCGCCCACTACTATGCTTCCCGAAGTAGGCTCCTCAAAGCCGGCGACCATGCGCAGCACAGTCGTCTTGCCACAGCCTGACGGCCCCAGGAAGGAGATGAACTCGCCGCTGCCGACATCGAGGTTGAAATCCTGCACGACGGTTGTCGTCCCGAACGTCTTGCGGACATGATCGATTTTCAGGAATGGCTCTGCCATGGCTTGTTTCCCGGTATTCAGTGCGACTGCGCGGGTGGCTTGGGAGCAAGCCTCACCACGATCTGGATCAGGCCCATGCAGAGCCACGTTATCACGAAGGAAATAACCGCCAGCGCAGACGGTTCGTAGGCCTTGTTTGCGCCGACAAGTTGCAGATACGGGCCGAACGCCGGACGGTTGAGCAGAGCTGCCAGTGTAAATTCGCCGATGACGATGGCGAAGGTCAGGAACGCGCCCGAAAGGACTGCAACGAATACATTGGGCAGGATCACCCGTCCGAAGATCGTTACCCAGCCCGCTCCAAGGGATTGCGCGGCCTCGGTCAGCGTGGCGATGTCGATGCTTCGAAGGCCGGTATCCACCGCACGGTACATGTATGGCAAGGCAAGCGCCGTGTAGCCGAACATGAGCAGGATATTCGTACCCGTCGAAGTGCCTGTCAGCGGCAGCCAACTCGAGGTGTTATAAAGACGGATATAGCCAAACACGATCACGATGGCCGGAATTACCAGCGGCATCAGGGTGATGAACTCAACGATAGGTCGCAGATGCGGCATGCGCAGCCGCACCCAATAGGCAGTAGGAACGACAAGAAGGATGCCGAAAACGATGGTGACGAGCGCCATGACGACCGAATAGGTGAAGGTCTGACGGAACTGCGGATCAGACAGGACCGACGCATAGGCGTCGAAGGAGTACTCTCCACGGCGCATCGAGAGCGAAAACTCGGTCATGCCGATGAGCGGCAGGATGAAAATCAACGAACCGAGCAGGAAAGCGGACCAAGCGAAGAAGCGCTTCATTTCTGCCACCTCTCGGTACGCGAGCGGAGCCACAGATAGAGCGTGTTTGCCAATCCGGTGATGACGATCATGCCGAGCGCCAGTGCATAGCCCAGGCCGGGGCTGCCGAGCACGTCGCCGCGGATCTGCGAGAAAAGCAGGATCGGCGCGATATTGAGCTGCGGACCAGCCAGGGCAAAAGCCGTCGCGACTGCGCCAAAGGAGTTGGCAAACAAAAGCGCGAAGGTTCCCAGCAATGATGGGAGCAGAATCGGGAATGCAACCATCCGCCAATATTGTAGGGAGGTGGCTCCAAGCATCTCCGCGGCTTCCCGCCATTCGCGTCGCAGGCCGTCAAGCGCAGGGGTGATGATCAGGATCATCAGCGGGACCTGGAAGAACAGGTACGTCACGATAAGGCCTGTTGTGCTGAAAAGATTGAAACCCGTAGCGCCGCGAAGATTGATGCCGAAATCGTTGCGCAACCACACTGTTATCAATCCGGCCGGGCCGAGGGTCGCGATGAAGGCGAAGGCAAGCGGCAGGCCGGCGAAGTTCGAAGCGACGCCTGAAAACGTAAGCAGTGGCGAGCGGATGAAGCGGGGCAGTCCGCCGAAAACCACGGCCGCCGACATGGCGAAGCCAACGAGACAGCCCAGCAGGGCCGACCAGAAGCTTACGCGTATGGACACCCAATACGCATTCCGGATGTTTGGTGTGTTGAGCCCGGCGACGTTGGCGAGCGTGAAGCCGCCTTCCGGCCCTCGAAAAGCGCCGACCACGATGGACAGCGCTGGCAGGATAAGGAACAGGAACGCGAAAAGGAAGAATGGCGCCACGCCCAACCATTGGGTAGGCAAGCGGCGACCGGTAGACGGCGAGGCAAGCGACATCAAGCGCGGTCCCGTGAAAAGTAAGAGGGCGCGGACAAGATGTCCGCACCCTCAATCCGATGACTACTGGACGACGTTGGCCCCGACCACGCTATCCCAGCCGGCCTTCACCGCCTCGGAATTCGCGTTCACGGCGTCAAGGCTCGGGAACACGGCCTTGGCGTATCCTTCTGCCGGCGGCAGCTTGTCGAGCATTTCCTGCGGAACGACGCCCTTGGCGACAAGGTCGTTGAAGCGGATCGGGTGGCAGTAGCCCTTGAGCCATCCGAGCTGACCCTCGTCGCTGTAGAGATATTCCATCCAGAGCTTGGCGGCATTCGGCTGCGGCGCGTAGGCGCTGATAGCCTGTACGTACACGCCCGCCAGAACCGCGTCAGAAGGAACGACGACCTCCACAGGGGGGTTGCCGTTGAGGGAGTCACGCCATGACAGGGCGTTGTAGTCCCATGCGATGATGATCGGAGTGGTGCCTTGGGCGAGCGTGCCGGCCTTGCCGATAACCGGTACGAAATTGCCCGCGTCGTTGAGCTTCTTGAAGAACTCGAGACCGGCCTTTGCCGCTTCGGCACCCGGTTCGGCGCCCTGCGCCATTCCTGCAGCCAGCACGCCAAGGATGGCCTGGTTGGAAGCGCGCGGGTCGCCAGCGAGGGCCACCTGGCCGGCGTATTCGGGCTTCAGCAGATCGGCGAAGGAGGTTGGTACGTTCTTCACGAGGTCCTTGTTGACCATGAAAGACATGACGCCGTAGTAGTCGCCATACCAGTGGCCGTCGGGATCCTTTGCATCAGCCGGGATCGTGTCCCATGTGGCGACCTTGTGCGGCTGCAAAAGCCCCTCGGCCTGCGCTGCCGGACCGAAGGAAAGGCCAACATCAAGCACGTCGGGCGCCTGCGGACCCTTGTTGTCCTTGTTTGCCCGGACGGCCTCAAGCTCGTCCGCCGATCCTGCGTCCGGGTTCAGTTCGTTGACCTTGATTTCCGGATACTTGGCCTTGAAGCCTGCGATGACATCGCCGTAGCCGCACCAGCTGTGCGGAAGAGCGATGGTGGTGAGCATTCCTTCAGCCTTGGCCGCCTTCTCGATCTCGGCGAGATCCTGGGCGGAAGCGAACGCGGTCGTCACGATGAGCGACGCGGCGGTGAGGGAAAGCAGCTTCCCCGTAAACTTGAACATGTGTTCTCTCCGTTTAACTGACGCCATTCGACGCCTCGGATTGCGGTATCGCTGTCACGTGACAGTTCGATGAATGTCCGACTGCCGGAGCCCCCAAGGCGTGAAAAGTTAACCCCTTTTTCGAGACTCTATCAATTTATTTTCTCGGCTAAATGTTTCCCTTTCCGCTCCTGTTTCCTCCTCCCAAGTCAAAATACGCCGCAAGTCAGAGCTTCCCGGCAATTGCGTTGTCGAGCAGCGTGCGCGCGGCCTTTTTCGTGAGCTTGACCGGATTTGAGCCCGTGCTGGGGTCTTCTACGGCCATCGCGGCGATTTCGTCCTTGCGCTTGCTGTCCATCTTGAGGTCCTTGATCAGCTCTGGAAGCGTGTGAGGGACCTTGAGATCTTTCCTGAGCTTCAGGACGGCTTTGGAAAATCCGTCGAAGCCACCCTTGATACCGAGATAGGCTGCGGCGCGGGACAGTCGTTCCTCGATCGCCGGGCGGTTGAAGGTGAGCACGTAGGGCATGAACACGCCGTTAGTCATGCCGTGGTGGGTGTCATAGAAGGCGCCGATCGGGTGCGACAGGGAGTGGATGGCGCCGAGCCCCTTCTGGAAGGCCGTCGCTCCGGCGGCGGCGGCGGCCATCATGTTTGCGCGCGCCGTGATGTCTTTTCCGTCCTTCGCAGCCTTGGGCAGGTTCTCGAAGACGAGCCGCATGCCTTCCAGCGCGATGCCATCTGCCATCGGGTGGAAGCCGGGCGCGCAGTAGGCTTCCAGGCAGTGGGCGAAAGCGTCCATGCCGGTGCCCACCGTGATGAAGGCCGGCATGCCGACGGTCAGCTCCGGGTCGGCGATGACGATCGCCGGCAGAAGCTTCGGGTGAAAGATGATCTTCTTTGTGTGCGTCGCCTCGTTGGTGAGCACGCCGGCCCGGCCGACCTCCGAGCCGGTGCCGGCGGTGGTGGGTACCGCCACGATAGGCGCGATGGCGTCGGAATTGGCGCGCGTCCACCAGTCGCCGATATCCTCGAAGTCCCATACCGGACGGGTCTGGCCGGCCTGGAAGGCGATCAGCTTTCCGAGATCGAGCGCCGAGCCACCGCCGAAAGCGATGACGCCGTCATGCTTGCCCTTCTTGAACACGGCGACACCGGCCGTCAGGTTCGCCTCTACAGGGTTGGGCTTGACGTCCGTGAAGACGGCATAAGGTATTTTCGCATCATCCAGAACCTTCAAGGCGGAGGCCGTGGACGGCAGCTTTGCGAGGCCTGGATCGGTAACGAAGAGCGGCTTCCTGATGCCGGCAGCGACGAGAACATCCGGCAGTTCCGCGATACGGCCAGGCCCGAAGCGGACTGTGGTCGGGTAGTTCCATTTGGAGGTCAGCGTGGTCATGGCGATGTTCTCGGAATTTGTGGTTCAGGCTCAGATTTTTTCGCGCAGGTGATAGGATTTCGGCCGGGTCAGGTTGTCGTAGCCGATGGCAGAAAGCGCCGCGCCCTTTCCCGTATCCTTGACGCCGGTCCACACCAGCGCTGGATCAAGATAGTCGCAACGGTTCATGAACACGGTGCCGGTTTCCACCCGGTCGCCAACAGCGATCGCGTGCTCGGTGTCGGAGGTCCAGATCGAGGCGGTCAGTCCGTAAGGGCTGTCATTCATCAGCGCGATGGCCTCCTCGTCGTTTCTCACCTTCATGATGCCGACGATCGGGCCGAAGCTCTCCTCGCGCATCACAGACATCTGGTGATCGACATTGGTCAGCACCTCGACAGGCAGGTATGGCGAACCCGACCTGTCGCGCTCGTCCTTCGCATTGATTTGGGCGGTGGCGCCCTTGCGCAGTGCCTCTGCCTTCTGCTCGCGTATCAGGTCGGCGAAACGCGCCTGCGCCATCGGGCCGATGACGGCGTCCTTTTCGAGCGGATTGCCGAGCGTCCAGTTCTTGCTTTCCGCAATGAAGCCGTCGACGAAGTCGTCATAGACCTTCTCATGCACATAGATGCGCTCGATACCGCAGCAGCACTGGCCGGAATTGAAGAAGGCGCCCTCGACAAGGTTGGCCACCGCGTGATCCATTTTCGCATCGGGAAGGACATAGGCGGGATCCTTGCCGCCAAGTTCCAGGCCCAGGGTCATGAAGGTGCCCGCCGCCGCCTTCTCGATGGCGCGTCCGCCCGCCACCGAGCCCGTGAAGTTGACGTGATCGATCTTGCCCGACCCGAGCAGTTTCTCGGTCTGTCCGTGGTTCAGCACGATGTTCTGGAACACGCCCTTCGGCAGGCCGGCCTTCTCGAAGGCCTGCGCGAACCGTTCGCCGACCAACAAGGTCTGCGCGGCATGCTTGAGGATAACGGTTGAGCCGGCCATCAGAGCCGGGACGATGGTGTTTACCGCGGTGAGATAGGGATAGTTCCACGGCGCGATGACCATCACGACGCCAAGCGGTTCCTTCTTCACGTAGCGGCGGAATCCGTCCTTCGGGTTGGAGGCCGGGACGGGCGCGAGCGCCTTCTCGGCGATCTCGACCATGTATTGCGTCCGTTCCTTGACGCCGCCGAATTCGCCGCCATAGCGTACCGGGCGGCCCATTTGCCAGGCGATTTCGGGCACGATCTCGTCGGACATGCCGACGAGAGCTTCGAGCATGGCGAGCATGTATTTGCCGCGCGTCGCAATCGGCACATTCGCCCAGTCGGGCTGGGCGGCCCTGGCGCGCTCGACGGCAGCGTTGACCTGGCTGTCCGTTGCGACCGGACGCTTGGCGTAGATCGAGCCGTCAATGGGGGAGGTGAGCTTTATGGTTTCAGTCATTGAGGCATTTCCCTGAACAAATTATGTCCGGCATCATGTTGCATTCGCCATGCGGGATAAGCCCCGCTCAATACCGCTCGAAGCCGCGATGCAGTTCCCAGTCGGTGATGCGGCGATCGTACTCGAACTGCTCCCATTTCGCGGTATGGACGTAGTGCTCGACGACCTCGTCGCCGAAGGCGGCCTTCATAATCTTGGACTTGGCGAAAATCTCGGTCGCCTCGCGCAGGGTCTTCGGAATTTCCGGCAGCTTCTGGGCGTGATAGACGTCGCCCTCGAAGGGTTTCGACAACTCCAGCTTCTCGTCGATGCCGGCAAGGCCGGCTGCAATCAGCGAAGCGAAGGCGAGATAGGGGTTGAGGTCGGCGCCGCCGATGCGGCACTCCGTTCGGATGCCCTTGGTGCCCTCGCCGCACAGGCGGAAGCTGGCTGTGCGGTTGTCCCGGCTCCAGGCGATGCGGGTCGGCGCCCATGTCGCGACCTGGAAGCGCTTGTAGGAATTGATGTAGGGCGCAAGCATAAGCGTGAACTGGCTTGCGTATTTGAGCTGGCCGGCCACCCATGACCGCATCAGCGGCGACATGGTGTGTTCGGCCTTGGGATCGTAGAACAGCGGTTTCTTGCCGTCAGCGCTCCATAGCGAGTTGTGGACATGGCTCGAGTTGCCTGCGAGCGAATAGTTGTACTTCGCCATGAAGGTCAGCGACTTGCCGAGACCGTGGGCGATTTCCTTGCAGCCGTTCTTGAGGATGGCGTGGCGGTCCGCCATTTCGAGCGCTTCGGTATAGCGGACGTTGATCTCCTCCTGCCCCGGTCCGGCCTCTCCCTTGGAATTCTCGACGGGGATGCCGGCTGCCTCCAGCCCGTTGCGGATGGCCCGCATCACAGCTTCTTCCTGGGTCGTGATGCCGATCAGGTAGTCGCCGATGTAGGGTGACGCGGTCGCGACGTTCTTCCAGTTCTTGGCGCGCGCGGCGGCAAAGGATTCGTCGAAGAGATAGAATTCGAGTTCGGAGGCCATGTAGGCCATCCAGCCGCGGTCGGCGAGCCGCGCAACCTGCCGCTTCAGGATCGCGCGCGGTGAATGCGGCACGTCATCATGGCTGTGATGGTCGAGCAGGTCGCACAGCACGAGCGCGGTCTTCTCGAGCCACGGGATATGGCGGAGCGTCGTCAGATCCGGTTTGAAGACAAAGTCTCCATAGCCCTTTTCCCAGTTGGCTGCCTTGTATCCGGGCACGACCTCCATATCGACATCAACGGTGAGCAGATAGTTGCAGCCGTGCGTCTCGCCATAGCCCGACTCCACGAAGTATCTTGCCAGGAAGCGCTTGCCGACGAGGCGGCCTTGCATGTCGACGGCGCAGGCAAGCACCGTATCGATCTCGCCGCCTGCGACGGCCTTCTTCAACTGCTCGAAAGAGAGATTTCCGGCCATCGTACCGTCCTTTGCCGCGTAAAGTTCGCGGTCCTTCATCATGTCGTCAATATAGAGTTGGAGGGTCGGCACAGCCGACCCTCCGCAATCGTCAGCCCTGCGTGTAGACGCCGCCGGCCTTCTTCAGGATTTCGTTGTATTCCTTGAAGATACCGACGACCTTCGCGCGGGTTTCGCTTTCAGCCGCTATCTCATCCCAGAACTTGAGCGCCGCCGCCTCGACTTCGGCCCACTCGGCGGCGGGAATCGTTGTCAGCTTCAGCTTGTCGCCGGTTGCACGCAGCTTGGCCTCGCCGCCCCAATACCACTGGTTGCGATAGGTGTGGCCAGCATCCACGCTGGCGAGCCAGAGCTTCTGCAGATGCTCTGGGGTGTCGGCCCACTTCTTCTCGTTGACGAACCAGGAACCGATCCAGGCGCCGGAGATGTTGTTGGTGGTGAAGTGGTCGGTGACGTCTGCCCAGCCAACGGTATAGTCTTCGGTGATGCCCGACCAAGACATGCCGTCGAGTTCGCCGGTCTGCACGGCAACCTGCACGTCTTCGTAGGGCAGCGAAACCGGCACAACGCCAAACTGCTGGAGGAAGCGGCCGGCCGTCGGGAAGGTGTAGAGGCGCAGTCCCTGCAGGTCCGAAAGGCTGTTGAGGGCCTTCTTGGTGTTGAAGTGGCATGGGTCCTGGCCTGCAGCCGAAATCCAGACGACGCCGCCAGCCTTTGCGTATGCATCCCGCCAAATGTCCGCCAGCCCGTACTGGTTGAACAGCACGGGCACATCGAGGATGTGCTTGGTGGCGAAGGGGAAGTAGCCTCCGAACACAGAGATATCGACCGGGGCAGCCATCGAGTCGTCATCGGAATGAACCGCGTCGATCGTCCCCGCCTGCATGGCGCGGAAAAGCTCGCCCGTCGGGACCAGCTGATCGGCATAGTAAAGTTCGATCTCCATCTCGCCCTTGGCGGCCGCGTTGAACATGTCCACCGCGGGCTTCGTGACGTGCGGGCCGAGTGCGGCGCCCGCATATGTCTGAAGGCGCCACTTGATCGGGGCCTGAGCGATGACCGCCGGCGCGGAGAGCGCGGTGGCGCTGGCGGCGCCTGCGGTGACAAGACCGGCGCGCTTCAGGAAGTTGCGTCTGTTGTGTACTTTACTGGTCATTGCTTCCCTCTTTGAGATTGTTGCTCTTACTTCGAATAGACGTAATTCGGCAGCCACGTCGCGATACCGGGAAATATACCGATTATGAGCAGCGTGAGTACCATGATCCCCACAAACGGTCCTACAGACCGGTATATGTCGGGCAGTGTGACCTCAGGCGGGGCCATGGCCCGCATGAGGAACAGGTTGTAGCCGAAGGGCGGCGTCAGATAGGCGATCTGGCAGGTGATTGTATAAAGCACTCCGTACCAGACGAGATCGAAGCCGAGCGCGCCGGCAAGCGGGATGAACAGAGGCGCGACGATCACCAGCATGGCCGTGTCGTCAAGGAATATGCCGAGGAGGAGGAAGGTCAGCTGCATCAGCACAAGGACCATCCAGGGCTCAAGGCCCCATTCGCCGAGGAAAAGCTGCTCGATGGACTTGACCGCGCCCAGCCCGTCAAAAACGGCGCCAAAGCATAGGGCAGCGGTGATGATCCAGAAGAACATGCAGGAAATACCGAGCGTCTTGCGCGTCGTGTCGTGCAGCACCTTGAACGACAGGCCACCGCGTGCCCAGGCCGCTATTACCGCGGAGACCGCACCGACCGCCGAGCTCTCCACGAGGCTTGTTACACCTGTCAGGAAAAGTCCGGTCATGGCGACAAAGATCGTCAGCGGAACGAGACCCGCGCGGCCGAGCCTCAACTTGTCGGCAAAGCTGTACTGCTCACGCTCCTCCTTCGGCAGCGGCGGGCCGAGATTTGGCTGCAGCCAGCAACGGATCACGACATAGAGCACGAAAAGCGTCGCCATCAGCAGACCTGGGAACACACCGGCCATCCAGAGATTGCCGACAGGCTGCCGCGCGATCATGCCATAAAGCACGAGCACGACGGACGGCGGGATTAGGATTCCGAGCGTCGAGCCGGCCTGTATGACACCCGTCACCATCACCTTGTCGTAGCCGCGCCGCAACAGTTCGGGCAGCGCGATGGTGGCGCCCACGGCCATTCCTGCAACCGAAAGCCCGTTGATGGCGGAAATGATGACCATCATGAAGATGGTGCCGATCGCCAGCCCACCTCTTACAGGCCCCATCCAGACATGAAACATCTTGTAGAGATCGTCGGCAATGCGCGATTCCGCGAGCATGAAGCCCATGAAGACAAAGAGCGGCAAGGTCAGAAGCGGGTACCACTTCATGAGCTTCATGAGCGCGGCAAAGGACATTTCCGCGCCGCCTTCGCCCCACAGCAGCAACGCCATGAACGCGCCGACAAAACCGATGACGGCGAAGACGCGCTGCCCCGTGATGAGCAGCAGCATCATGCCGGAGAACATCAGAAGTGCGATGATCTCGTAGCTCATGTAATCGGCTCCCCGCGAACCTTGGCGAGATCCTTGAACCAGATCGAGATCGCCTGGAGCAACGTCAGGAAGATGCCGATATTGATCACCACCTTGACCGGCCACATGTATGGCCGCCATGCCGAGAAAGCCCTTTCCCAGTACTGGAAGGAATAAATCAGCGAAGCGATGCCGCCGAACTGCAGCAGTATAAGGAAGAAGATCAGCGCAAGGCCGGTGACGAGATCGACCTGCGCCCTGCGCCGTATCGGCCAGCCGGCATAGAGCAGGTCCATGCGTACATGCTCATCTTCGCGCAGTGAGTATGCGCCACCGAGTGTAAAGTAGGCGACCATGACGAACTGGGCCATCTCGACCGTCCATAGCGACGGCAGGAAGAAGACCTTCGTGATGGTCGCGTAGGTCAGGACCGCGATCATCACGAAGATCAGATACATGGAGAACAGGCCGAAGTACCAGCTCCACCGGTCGACGAACCTGACATAGGTCTTGATGGCCTCAGGCACGCGTTTGGTTTCCCTTTGGCTTGATCGTCATTCCCGTCTCCCGAACGATGCCCTGTACGTCGATTCCAGAAAGAATATTGGCCAGTCGTTCGGCCCATGCCTGCTGGCCGGTCTCCCCTGCAATCTCGTCGTTTCGAATTTCGATCATGGCGCAGGGCATCCCACGCGAACGTGCGTGTCGTTCGAGCGTGAAATAGACCCGGTCGGCCGGAGAATAGGGCTGATTGTCGCCAATGGTGAAGGTTCCCTGCCTGGAAAGCGCGGCGATCAAAGGTGCCGAGAGGCGCTCGTCGTCATCGTGCAGGATGCCGATTTCCCAGGGACGCGACACGCCCTTGTAGACTGGGTTGAATGAATGGATCGAGATCAGCCTTGTGTCGCGACCGGCAGCCAGACGTTCCCCGATCACGTCATCGATGGCGTCGTGGAAAGGTCGCCATGACAGCGCGATACGCTGTTCGCGCTCCTTGTCCGAAACGGCGTTGTTTCCCGGTATCGTCGTTGTTTCGCTGACCGGCGGGATCAGATCGGGCGCATCGAGTGGCCTGTTGCAGTCTATGGCGAGGCGCGAAACGCCTGCCTGCACAAGTGCGGCGTCGAGCAGGCCTGACAGCTTCGAGGCTACGGGAAGCGCGCCTGGATCCCAGGCTATGTGCCGCGACATGTCGGACGCCGGCAGGCCGAGCGTGCCGTATCCGGGAGGCAGCCAGTTGGACGCGTGGTCGCAGACGAAAACATAGGGTGAAGAGCCGGTACGGTTCGTGATCCGAACCTGCCCGGCTTCGACAATCTCCATATTGGGAGCCGTATACTCGGTCTGCATCAGTCCCCTCGACGCGCTGTACCTTATGGTACGATTTTTCTTGGAATGCGCTCTCATGGATGATTTCATACAGCTTTGACTGCTTTGTCAAACTTGTTCTGCCAAAGCGCACAAGGTGTCGACCTGCCGGAACGTTGGACGATGCGGGCAAGCTAACTGGTGGAGGGCGTCAATGGCGCAGAGCGTATCCGAGCTGATATCGGATCGAAACGAGCAGATGTCGGCAGGCGAGCGCCGCGCCGCGCAGGCGCTCGTCGCAAGCTACCCGCTTGCCGGGCTGAAGACTGTGGCTGAATTCAGCCAATCGGCTGGCGTGAGTTCGCCGACGATCCTGCGTTTCGTGGCCAGGCTGGGGTTTCACAACTATGCCGAGTTCCAGGCGGCACTCCAGGACGAACTGGCGGCACAGTTGCAGTCGCCGGCCTCGCGCGCTGGGTTGAAGCAGCCTGTCGGACGCGGTGCGCTGCCAGCGACGGCTGAAGCGGCGATCGACAATATCGCGGAGACGTTCCGGCACCTGTCGCAGCGCCAGATCGGCGATATCGTGGACCTTCTGGCGCAGCCGAAATCAGGCGTGTTTCTGGTCGGGGGCCGCTTCACCGACCCGATCGCGAACTACATGGCTGCGCACCTTTCCATCATCCGTCCCAACGTCCTCCACCTTCCGGGGCAGGAAGGTAACTGGCGAGACAGGCTCATAGACATGGGCCGGCGCGACGTGCTGATCATCTTCGATATCAGGCGCTATCAGGACAATCTGCTGGGTTTCGCGGAAAAGGCGCACAGGCGCGGCGTCCATATTGTGCTGTTCACCGATCAATGGTTGTCACCTATAGCACGCTTCGCGCGTCACGTGGTCGCGGGGCGCACCGCTGTCCCTTCCCCGTGGGATTCATCCGCGGCGCTGTTTGTCGTCGCCGAAATGCTGATCGGCGAACTGACGGCCAGAACGGGGGACGAAAGCCAGCGCCGCATAAGCGAGATGGAACACCTGCGCTGAACAAGCTTTTGTGATCAAGGTCTTGGAAAAGCAGACACGCGCTCAACCTTACAGAGAATTAATGATAAATCGGGTGTGCCGCGACCGCGATATTGTCATAACTCGGCGTTAGGGACGCGCGGTGTCGGGTTGCTCGGCGTGCGACCCGACCGCAATAACAGCATGCGACGAGTTCGCGCGTGAACCGGAGACTCAATGGCCGTCTGGAAACAGCTTCTTATCGCGTTGGTCCTGCTGGTGGTTGCCGCCGGGGCTTGGGCGAAGTTCTTTCCGGGTGCGCCAGAGGTTCTGGCACGATGGGGGATCGACATCGGCGAGAGCCCCGAAGGACAGTCTGCCCAGAATGGTCGCAGGCAAAATGGGGGCGGACCGCCTGCAGCCGTTGTCACGGCCCAGGTAAGGCAGGCCGTGATCAATGATCGGCTATCCGCCATTGGCACCGGCCGGGCAAACAACTCCGTGACGGTGACGCCCTTTACGTCAGGCAGACTCAAGAGCATCGATGTGGCCTCGGGTTCCCGGGTCGAAGCGGGCACCGTACTTGCTCGACTGGACTCGGATGTCGAGGAGATAGCACTCGATCGAGCCCGGATTGCGCTGTCCGACGCAGAGGCCAAGCTCGAGCGGATGGTGTCGCTGCGCAAGTCGAATACCGCCACCCAGGTGCAGGTCACCGACGCTGAACTCGTGGTGGGCAATGCCCGATTGGCATTGCGCGACGCTCAGCTCAACCTGGACCGCCGCGCCATAACTGCGCCGATTGCGGGTATCGTGGGGATACTTCCGGTTGAGGCCGGCAATTACGTTTCGACAGATACAGTGGTGGCGACGATCGACGATCGCTCCAGCATCAAGATCGATTTCTACGTGCCTGAGCGCTTCGCCGCGAACATGGCGGTGGGCGGCGACCTGACGGCTTCGCCTATCGCCAGGCCGGACCAGGTGTTCAATGGGCAGGTCAGCGCGGTCGACAATCGCGTCGACGACAAGAGCCGCACATTGCTGGTGCAGGCCGAAATCCCCAACGAGAAGGACAGTTTGCGCGCAGGCATGTCGTTTCGCGTCGAGGTCCGCTTTCCGGGCGAAGCCTTCCCTTCGGTCGATCCGCTTGCGATCCAGTGGGGCACAGACGGCGCGTTTGTCTGGGTCGTGCGCGACGGCAAGGCGAAGCGGCTGCCAGTGAGCGTCGTCCAGCGCAACACGGAAAGCGTGCTTGTGGCTGCCGAAGGCATAGCGCCCGGCGATGTCGTGGTGACCGAGGGTGTTCATGCGGTCCGCGAGGGCGCGGAAGTGCTGCTGGCAACCAATGTACCCCCGACCGTTCCCGCAGGCAGCGGGTCGTAACGATGGCCGAGGCAAGAAGCGCCCATCCGGAAAACGGCATGACGGCGCTGTTCGTGCGCCGGCCCATCCTTGCCTTCGTGCTGAACACGCTGATCGCCGTGGCGGGGATTGCTGCCTTCTTTGGCGTCGAAGTGCGCGAGCTGCCGGATGTGGACCGGCCAGTCATCACCATCAACGCCGACTATCGCGGCGCGGCGGCCGAAACCATCGACCGTGAGTTGACGGCCGTGCTCGAAGGCGCGGTGTCACGCGTATCGGGCGTGAAGTCTATCTCGTCCAGTTCGTCCTACGGGCGAAGCCGCGTTACCGTCGAGTTCAACGACGACGTCGACCTTGATGTCGCCGCGTCCGACATGCGCGACGCAGTCGGTCGTGTCGCCAACCAGTTGCCGGACGACGCCGACCCGCCGCGTATCGTCAAGGCGGACGCAAACGCTGACGCGGTGATGCGCCTGGCCGTGACGTCTGACCAGATGTCGGTCGAAGACATGACGATCCTGATCGAGGACCAGATCGTCGACACGCTTTCGGCTGTTCCCGGCGTCGCCGACGTTCAGGTCTACGGCGATCGCGAGAAGATCTTCCGAATCGATATCGACCAGGCCAAGCTCGCCAGCCTGGGGCTCACCATCGCCGACATACGCAATGCGCTCTCATCGATAGCGCTGGACACGCCGGCGGGCGCGCTCACAACCGCAGACCAGAACATCATCGTGCGCGCGACGGCGGACGTGACGACGCCAGAAGCTTTCGAAAGCCTGATGATAGGTCAGCAAAATCGGCTCGGCGATGTTGCGACGGTGACGCTGGGTCCGGACCTTGCGCAATCGGCCCTGCGCTCCGACGGCAAAACCGGCATCGGCATGGGCATCATAAGGCAGGCCGAGTCCAATACGCTCGACATATCCGATGGCGTGACGTCAGCGGTTGCCGAGATCCAGAAGTCGCTGCCGGAAGGCATGACGATTGCCGTCAACAGCGATGACGCGGTTTTCGTACGGGGTGCCGTCCATGAGGTCGAGATCGCACTCATAATAGCGGCGACCATCGTCCTGCTCGTCATCTACCTTTTCCTGCTCGATTGGCGTGCGACGCTGATCCCGGGTCTGGCGCTGCCGGTTGCACTGATTGGTACGATCGCCGCGATCTACCTGGTCGGTTTCTCGATCAACATCCTCACGCTGCTTGCGCTGGTGCTGGCGACCGGGCTTGTCGTCGACGACGCCATCGTGGTGCTGGAAAACATCGTGCGCCGCCGCAACGAGGGTATGGGGCCACGCGCCGCCGCGGTTCTCGGGGCGCAGGAGGTGTTCTTCGCCGTTGTCGCAACAACTGCGACGCTCGTGGCCGTGTTCGTTCCGCTGTCGTTCCTGCCGGGCCAGACCGGCGGACTCTTCCGGGAGTTCGGCTTCGTGCTGGCGATATCGGTCATCCTTTCGTGCGTCGTGGCGTTGTCGCTCTGCCCCATGCTGGCGTCGCGCATGCTGACGGCGCACGAGCATCAGCATCACGGTGTTATCGGACGCGTCGGCGGCGCGCTGGCGGGTATCTATCGCCGCTGCCTGCGCGCCTGCCTGAACGCGCCGCTGATCGTGGTGCTGGTTTCACTGCTGTTCGCGGGTGCCGCCTACGTAGCTTTCGGGATGATCCGGCAGGAATTGACGCCACCCGAAGACCGCTCGCGCGTGATGTTGCGCATCAGCGCACCACAGGGTGTCAGCCTGGACTACACGGTGCAGCAGGTCAAACGCATCGAACAGCTGATCCAGCCTCTGCGCGATTCCGGCGAGGTTCTCTCGACCTTTGCCAATATCGGATTCGGTGGCTCGGTCAACAGCGCCTTCATGGTTCTGCCGCTCGCCCCCTGGGAAGAACGGCAACGCTCGCAACAGGAAATCATGGAGCAGGTGCGCAATCTCGTTGCCGAAGTGCCTGGCGTGCGCGTGTTTCCCGTTCAGCCGAACAGCCTTGGCATCCGCGGTGCCGGCAGCGGCCTGCAATTCGCCGTCATCGGCTCTAGCAGCTACGCCGAACTTGGCGCATCGGCCAACGCTATTATCGCCAAGATGGAACAGGATCCGCGTTTCCAGCAACCGCGCCTCACGACCGATCCGACCCAGCCGCAGCTGTCGGTATCTATCAACCGCGAGCGCGCCTCCGACCTTGGCATCGACATCACGGGACTGTCGAACGCGATCCAGGCGATGCTTGACGGCAACGAGATTGACGAAGTCTTCATCAACGACCGCGCCTACGCGGTGAAGCTCGTTTCGACCACCAATCCGATCAACGACCCGACGGATATGGAGAACATATTCCTGCGGACGGAGGATGGCCGCTTCGTTCCTCTGGCGTCAATTGCGACACTGACGGAACGCGCCGTCCCGCCTTCCCTCGGGCGCGAGCAGCAGCTTCGCTCCGTTGCGCTGACCACCAACCTGCGGCCTGATTTCGCGCTCGGGGACGCATACCGGGAGGTGGTTCAACTCTCGGAGCCGGAGTTGCCTTCAGGCAGCCGCATTCTGCCTCTGGCCGAAGCGGCGACGCTGGGCGAGACCAACAGCGGCATCATGCTCGTCTTCGCCTTCGCGCTGGTTATCATCCTGCTGGTTCTGGCGGCGCAGTTCGAAAGTTTCGTCAGCGCGGTGATCATCATGGCCACTGTGCCGCTCGGTCTCGCCTGCGCTGTCTTCGCGCTGCTTCTGACGGGAACGAGCCTCAATGCCTACAGCCAGATAGGCCTCGTCCTGATGGTCGGCATCATGGCCAAGAACGGCATTCTGATCGTCGAGTTCGCAAACCAGCTTCGTGATCGGGGACTGGGCGTCCGGGAGGCGATCGAGGAGGCGGCCAATATCCGCCTGCGCCCGGTCGTCATGACCATGATCTGCACGGTTCTCGGCGGACTTCCGCTGGTGCTGGCAACAGGCGCCGGCGCCGAGGCACGCGCCGCGCTTGGCTGGGTGATTGTCGGTGGATTGGGAATGGCGACGGTCTCGACGCTGTTTTTGACGCCGGTGGCCTACCTGCTGCTTGGGCGCTTTGTGACGCCCAAGGTGCATGAGGAAGCTCGACTGAAGCGCGAACTCGAGGAAGCCGCCTATACCGGCGTCGAACCCGCGGAATAGCTCAATGGGTCAGTGGGCGACGCGGGAAGCGGCCTGACCGGCCACGCTTTTTGCGTGTGCACGCGCAGGCGTCGTTGCTTTCAGGATACCGGTTATACGCGCAAATCCTGCAAGCGACCTTCGGGCTTCCTCCACTGTGAGATAGCCCTGCCGCGCTGCGGTACAGGCATTGTAGGCAGCCTGGTAAACCGGTCCGCGCCGGTCGGCTGGCCACTCCCGCAGGAAATGGAGCGCCTGCTCGATATCCTCGATATCGGCGAAATCCTGACGACCACTCACACATACCGGCTCGATAAAACGCATTTTGGGCATGGTTTCCTCCACGAGGTTCGTTCAAGGGCGCACAGGATGCATAACCAATTAGAACGCTTGTCTTGCTGATATGTTCCGCAAGGTCATCGATTTCAATGACGACAACCAATATGACGCAGCTTCGCGGCTTTTTTCAGCCGTGGGTGGCACAGCTATTCAAGGCTGACATTTGTGCCCGTCCGAGTCAGAATGCACGCAAAACATGGAGAATGGACCAGCAATGTCGACTGTCATCAAGGGCGGCACCATCGTCGCCGCCGACCGCAGCTACGAGGCGGATATCCTGATCGAAGGAGAAACCATCAGCGTCATCGGCAAGGATCTGAAGGGCGACAAGGTGGTGGATGCGGAGGGCGCCTACATCATGCCGGGCGGCATCGACCCCCACACGCATCTCGAAATGCCGTTCATGGGAACGACTGCCGCGGAAACATGGGAAAGCGGAACGTTCGCCGCGCTTTCGGGCGGTACGACGATGAATGTGGACTTCGTCATTCCGGGGCCTGACGGCATGCTTGCGGCGATGGCCGAATGGGAAGGCCGCGCGACGAGGCAGGCTTCGTCCGACTATTCCTACCACATGTGCGTCACGGGCTGGTCGGAGCAGATCTTCAACGAGATGCCCAAGGTGGTGGAACGGGGCATCAACACGTTCAAGCACTTCATGGCCTACAAGGGCGCGCTGATGGTGAACGACGACGAGATGTTCGCCTCGTTCCAGCGCTGCGCCAGCCTCGGCGCGCTGCCGCTGGTGCATGCCGAGAACGGCGACGTGGTTGCGGCGCTGCAGCAGAAATATATCGACGCCGGCATTCCGGGGCCGGAGGCGCATGCCTATTCGCGTCCGCCGGAGGTGGAAGGGGAGGCGACCAACCGCGCCATCATGATCGCCGATGCGGCAGGCGTGCCGGTCTATATCGTCCACGTCTCTTGCGAGCAGAGCCATGAGGCAATCCGCCGTGCCCGGCAGAAGGGCATGCGCGTCTATGGCGAGCCGCTGATCCAGCATCTGACGCTGGACGAAAGCGAGTACCAGAATACGGACTGGATGCATGCGGCGCGGCGCGTGATGAGCCCGCCTTTCCGGGACAGGAAGCATCAGGAAAGCTTGTGGGCCGGCTTGGCGAGCGGCTCGCTGCAGGTGGTGGCGACCGACCATGCCGCGTTCACCAGCGAGCAGAAGACGATGGGCCTTTCCGACTTCCGCAAGATACCGAACGGTACAGGCGGACTGGAAGACCGCATGCCGGTGCTCTGGACGCGCGGCGTCGAGACGGGACGGCTAACGCCCAACGAGTTCGTCGCAGTGACCTCGACCAACATCGCGCAAATCCTCAACATCTATCCGCAGAAGGGCGCGATCCTGCCGGGTTCGGACGCAGATCTCGTCGTGTGGGACCCGACGCTGTCGAAGACGATCTCGGCTGGAACGCAGAAGTCGATCATCGACTACAACGTCTTCGAGGGCTTCAAGGTGAACGGCCTGCCACGCTACACGCTCTCGCGAGGCGAAGTTGTCTGGCAGCACGGCCAGAACTCGCAGCCGCGGCCCGGCCGGGGAAAGTTCGTCAAGCGTCAGCCATTCGCCGCAGCCAGCAAGGCGCTCTCGACCTGGAAGGAGCTGACCGCGCCGCGCGCCGTCACCCGCTCGGCCGAGCACATGCCCATCGGGGTCTGACCGACCCTGAATCCTGCCCGGGAAAGAAAGGGCGGAACCTCGGCGGTTCCGCCCTTCCTTTGTGCATGTCCGGATCGCCTTCCGGGTCTAATCCGGCTCGTGCTTGTTGATCCGGTCGTTCCGCATTTCGTACCACATGGCGTTGAGGATGGCGAAGGAACAGGCCAGCCCGACGCCGAGGATCCAGGAGAAATACCACATTGTCTGCTTTGCTCCTCAGTAGGCGTTCGGGTTGCGATCGATCGTTTCGGCCGTCACCGTGCCGCGCATGATGCGGTAGACCCACGCCGTATATGCCAGGATGATCGGCAGGAAGAACACCGTCGCCAACAGCATGATGAACAGGGTCAGGTGGCTCGAAGACGCGTCCCAGACCGTCAGGCTGACATCGGGCGTTACCGAAGACGGCAGAAGGAATGGGAAGAGCGACAGGCCCGCAGTCGAGATAATGCCGAAGATGCCGGCGCTGGTTGCGAGAAATGCGGTCATGTAGCGATTCATGCCAAGCGCAAGCCAGGCGGCGAGCATGCCGCCCAGCCCCAGCACCGGCGCGATCATCATCCAGGGATGGGCCGAGTAGTTGGCGAGCCAGGCGCCGGGTTCGGTGATTACGGTCTTGGCGAGCGGATTTGAAGGGGCCAGTGTGTCGATCGTGCTGGTGATCAGATAGCCCTCCAGCCCAAACGTGACCCACAGTCCTGCCCAGCCAAACAGCGCGAAAGCGGCCAGGGCGGCAAGCCTGCCATAGGCGCGACCGCGTTCCTGAACCGCGCCTTGCGTGCGCAGCGCAATGAGTGCGCCGCCATGCGCGACGAGCATGCTCAGGCTTACGAGGCCGGAAAGCAGCGCGAATGGCGAAAGCAGGCCGAAGAAGTTGCCGTCATAGAAGGGGCGCAGAGTCTCGTCGAGCCGGAAGGGAACGCCGAGCAGCACGTTCCCGACAGCCACACCGAAGATCAGCGCCGGCACGAACCCGCCGATGAACAGGCCCCAGTCCCAAAGGGCGTGCCATCGAGGATCCTGTACCTTGCCGCGAAACTTGAAGCCGACCGGCCTGAGGATCAGGGCCAGCAGGATCGCGATCATGGCAATGTAGAAGCCCGAGAAGGACGCCGCGTAGAGCGCCGGCCACGCCGCGAAGATCGCGCCGCCGCCGAGGATCAGCCAGACCTGGTTTCCTTCCCAGGTTGGGCCGATGAGGTTGATCAGGACACGGCGTTCCTCTTCCGTCCTTGCCGCGAAGGGCAGAAGCGCGCCAATGCCGAGGTCGAAGCCGTCCATGATGGCAAAGCCGATCAGCAGCACGCCGAGCAGCAACCACCAGATCAGGCGCATGATTTCATAATCGAAGGGGATGGTCATGGTTCTAACCTGTTCCAGTGTCAGCGGTCGGGATGGGCGTTTGCACCCTGTGGCACGAAAGGTGTGCCGGCAGGTGTCTCGACCAATGGGTTCTTGTCCGACGGCCCCTTTTGGATCACCCGCACCATCAGGATGACCATGATGATGGCCAGCGCCGTGTAGAGCACGATGAAGAAGGTCAGGCTGATGGCGAGATCCCAAAGCGTCAGGCCAGATGCAGCGTAGAAGGTCGGCAAAACGCCTTCGACCGCCCAGGGTTGGCGTCCGTATTCGGCGACCAGCCAGCCGGCCTCGATGGCTACCCAAGGCAAGGGCAGGCTGAAAAGCGCGATCCAAAGCAGCTTCCGGTTGTCGCCGAGCCTGTGCTTGCTGGCAACCCAGAAGAAGACACCGAAGAAGGCGATGAAGTAGAAGCCCAGCCCCACCATGATGCGGAACGACCAGAACAGCACGGGCACATTTGGAATGGTGTCGAGTGCGGCCTTGGCGATGTCCTCGCTGGTGGCGTTTTCGACGTCCGGCCGGTACTGCTTCAGGAGAAGCGCATAACCCAGATCGGGCCATGTCTTCTCAAGGGTTGCGCGGGCTTCGGCATTCATGCGGTCCGCCCGGACGTCCTGCAGCGCCTTGTAGGCGACGATGCCGTTGGCGATGCGTTCGCCCGCCCGTTCGACGAGGTCGAATATGCCGGGCAGTTCCTGCGTCAGCGATCGAGTTGTAATCAGGCCGAGCACGAACGGTATCTGAACTTCGAAGCGGTTTTCGCCGTCGCCCGGTATCGCGAAAACCGTCAGCGGGGCGGGGGCCGGCTCCGTGTGCCACATGGCCTCCATAGCCGCGATCTTCATCTTCTGCTGTTCGGTTGCGACGTAGCCGCTCTCGTCGCCGAGGACCACGACCGAAAGCGCTGACGCCAATCCGAAGCTCGCCGCCACAGCCATCGACCTCTTTGCAAAGCCGATGTGCCTGCCCCTCAGAAGGAACCAGGCGCTGACCGCCAGAACGAACATCGACCCGGTGACATAGCCTGCGCTCACCGTGTGAACGAACTTCGCTTGCGCGACCGGGTTGAAGATGACCGCCATGAAGTCGGTGATCTCCATGCGCATTGTATCGGGATTGAAGGTCGATCCGATCGGATGCTGCATCCAGCCGTTTGCGACAAGAATCCACAGAGCGGAGAAGTTGGCGCCAAGCGCGGTGAGCCAGGTGACCACAAGGTGCGCCACGGCGCTCATGCGGCCCCATCCGAAGAAGAAGAGTCCGATGAAGGTTGCCTCAAGGAAGAAGGCCATCAGGCCTTCGATGGCCAGTGGCGCGCCGAACACGTCGCCGACATAATGGCTGTAGTAACTCCAGTTCATGCCGAACTGGAACTCCATCACGATGCCGGTGGCGACGCCCATGGCAAAGTTGATGCCGAACAGCGTACCCCAGAACAAAGTCATGCGCCGCCAGATCTCGCGGCCGGTCATGACATAGACGCTCTCCATGATGGCCATCAGGAAAGACAGCCCGAGCGTCAGCGGAACAAACAAGAAATGATACATCGCGGTTGCAGCAAACTGCAGCCGCGACAAGTCGACGACGGTCATGTCGATCATGGCAACGCGCCTCTCTTCAGCCGGCTCATGCCGGTCACGCTGCCTTCTAGACGCGGATGTCCTCGCTCGTCTTGATCCATGTCAAGGCCAGACGAGGCCTTCGGCGGTAGGAAGATGCCATGAGCGCGAACTCCACCGAATTGCCTTTGGACGTCGTGGCCGACGCGGCCCTGGATCACCGGAAGTCAAAAGAGCAGGCACAGACGCGCTGGCTTTCCGGGCTCGGTCGGCTGGGCGGACGGGCGATGGCCGTCGCAATCGGCGCGCCGCTTCTGGCGGGTCTCCTGCTGGTGGTGCAGGCTTGGCTTGTCGCCGACACGCTGGAGCGGGCAATTGGCGGTGGTGTCGCCCGTGCCGAGCTCGCGACGGGAATTGCCCTGATTGCCGCTCTGTTCGTTGCCCGGGCTGGTTTGTCCTATCTGGCCGAATCAAATGGCAGTCTTGCCGCTGAGCACGTCATCAGCCGGGTGCGACTTGCGCTATTCCGCAAGACGCTGTCCGAACGGCCCGACTGGTCTGCGAGCCGCGCAAGCGGAGCGATCAGTGCGGCAATCGTCGATCAGGCCGAGTCGCTTGAGGGTTTTCTCGCGCGGTTTCTTCCAGCGATGATCCAGGCCGCGATCCTGCCGATGGCCTTCGCCGTCATTGTTCTGCCAGTCGATTGGGTTGCGGGTATGCTGCTGCTGGTGACGGCACCGCTCATCCCCGTTTTTATGGCTCTTGCGGGATGGGGTGCCGAGGCCGCCAAACGGTCGGAGGCTGTCGCGTTCGCGCGGCTGTCGGCCTATTTTGCCGACCGGCTGCGAGGCATGCTGACGCTGAAACTGTTCGGTCGCGCCGAAGCCGAGACTCGCGCCGTCGGGGAGGCAAGCGAGCAACTGCGCCAGAGCACCATGCGTGTGTTGCGCATCGCTTTCCTGTCATCCGCCGTGCTCGAGTTTTTCGCCGCGCTCGGCGTGGCTGGTACCGCCCTTTATATTGGTCTGACCTTCCTTGGCATGGTCAACCTTCGCTTCGACGTACTGACGCTGCAGGCCGGGCTGTTCTGCCTTTTGATGGCGCCGGAGGTCTATCAGCCATTGAGACTTCTGGCGGCGCACTATCACGATCGCGCCGGCGCAAAGGCCAGCATCGCCGAACTCGATACTCTCTTCGAAGGCCTTCCGGAGGTCTCGCCGAAGTCAACAAGCCAGAAGGAGAGAGCGACTTCGCCGCGCGCGACTGACGCAACCATCGTGGCGACGGGACTGACAGTGCGCGCTCCCGACCGAACCGGCGCTGTGCTTGATGGCGTGACGTTCAGGATCGAGGCAGGAGAGCAGGTTGCCATCGTCGGCGAGAGCGGCTCGGGCAAGACCACGCTGCTTGAGGCAGTTGCACGCCTGCGCGGTCATGAGGGTTCAGTCACCATTGGCGGCGATCCGGAGATCGGGGAGACCCAGCTGCGCCAGATGCTTGCCTTCCTCGGTCAAAAACCGCGTCTTTTCCAGGGGACCATCGCTGAAAACATCCGGCTCGGACGCCGCGATGCGTCCGAAGCAGACGTACGTGCGGCAGCAGAACGCGCAGTCGT
Organism: Rhizobiaceae bacterium; assembly: GCA_019635775.1. GTDB lineage: Bacteria > Pseudomonadota > Alphaproteobacteria > Rhizobiales > Rhizobiaceae > Mesorhizobium_K. Next base: position 101,494 of record JAHBYU010000004.1, read on the forward strand.
CAGCGATTTCGCCGATCTTCTGCCGCTGGGTCTCGAAACGCCGGTAGGCGAGGGCGGGCTGGGCCTCTCAGGCGGCGAAGCACATCGCGTGGCTCTCGCCCGCATCTATCTGCGCAGCCCCGACATCCTGCTGCTGGACGAACCGACCGCTCATCTGGACGGCGCAACCGAAGAACGCGTGATCGACGGGATGCTGGATTTCGCGAAAGGGCGGACCCTGATCGTCGCGACGCATTCTCGCACGCTTGCCGCGCGGATGGAGCGCTCCTTGCGGGTGGCGGGCGGTCAATTGATGCCTGTTCTCCGCGCAAAACCCAAGGCGGTTTCCCGATCGGGAGGCGTGGCATGAGCGCGCTCCTGCATTTCCGCTGGCTCCTGGCGGCGCAGGCATCGCGCCTGCTGCTGACGCTGCTGCTTGCGCTGATCGCAATATTTGCCGGGATCGGCCTGCTCGGCGTCTCGGGCTGGTTCATCACCGCCGCCGCGCTGGCAGGGTCGGGAGCAGCTTTCAACCTGTTCGCTCCATCGTCTCTGGTGCGTGGTCTGTCTTTTGTCCGAATCCTCTCGCGTTATGGTGAAAGGCTTGTCGGTCATGACGCGACGCTGCGCCTTCTGTCCGGCATGCGCGGCTGGCTTTTCGCCACCCTGTTCCCGAAACTTCCGCTTGGCCTCAGCCCGCGACACGGCGACCTCGTCAGCCGGCTGACCGCCGATATCGACGCGTTGAATACGGCCTTCCTGTCTTCCGTCATTCCACTGCTCGGCACTTTCGCTGCCGGTACGGTCATGGCGCTCGCGGTCCATTTGCTCGTGCCGGATGCCACGCTGTTCTATGTCGTGGCCTTTTCGGTCTCGATGGTCGCCGTGCCTTGGTTCCTGATCCGGTCGACACGTCGCGCTGGGCAGGCGATGGTGGAGCGGGCATCCGATCTGAGGGGGGCGGTGCTCGATACCGTTGGCGGCCATTCGGACCTCGTTGCCTTCGGCGCAACCGAAGACGCGCTTCGCTACTTCGAGACGGCTGCCGATCGCCTCGCCAGATCGAAATGCGCCATGGCGCGCCGTTCCGCCGTCGCGCAGTCCTTGGTGCAGATCTGCGGCGCGGCGGCGTTCGTCTCGGTCCTTTGGGCCGGACTGGCCGCTTACGGGCAGGGCCAGATCGCCGGAGCCGTGCTTGTGGGTCTCCTGCTCGCCCTGCTAGGCAGTTTCGAGGCGCCCGCCATGCTGTCACGAAACCTTGCCCGTTTCTCGGCGTCTGCCGCCGCGGCAGAACGATTGCGCGATCTCGAACAGAGCCCGGCGCGCATAGCGGAACCGCTGCGTCCGACAAAGATGCCGGAACACGCCGATATCGTCTTAGATCACGTCCGCTTCGGCTATGGGGACGGCGCGGACGTGCTTGCAGAATGTGATCTGGTCGTCCCCGAAGGCCAGCATGTTGCGATCCAGGGACCCAGCGGGGCCGGAAAATCGACGATCCTGCAGCTGCTGCTGCGGCTTTACGACCCGCGCAGCGGCGTCGTCAGGATCGGCGGCGAGGACCTACGCACTCTCGTGGCGGATGATCTGCATCGCCAGGTGGCCTTGCTCGAACAGAACGCCCCCGTGTTCATCGACACAGTGCGCGGCAACCTTCTGATCGGAGATCCGGCGGCTGATGACCGCAGGCTCTGGCAGGTTCTTGAGGACGCCAAACTCGCCGATTTCGTGCGCTCCCTGCCCCGTGGTCTGGACACAATGCTGGGCGAAACGGGAAAAACGCTTTCTGCAGGACAGGCAAGACGGCTCTGTCTCGCGCGCACCATGCTTTCGCCGGCCCGCATCGTGCTTCTGGACGAGCCGACAAGCGGTCTCGACCGCGAAACCGAATGTGCCTTCCTTGCCGACATTGAACACGTTCTGGCCGGCCGCAGCGTGGTCCTCGTGACGCACGCCGACCTCCCGGCGCGGTCCGGAATGCGCGTCCTGACGCTCAAGGATGGCAGGCTTGAGGAGAAGCCATGACACCAATGACCGAAGACAGCCTGTCACTCATTTCGCAGAGCCATGCCCGTCAGATGGCCCTCTGCGACGATCTGGAGACAATTGCGGATGGATTGCCGGGGAGCGTCAACCGGCAACTCTGTCTCCACCTTGCGCGGGCCGTCTGTCCGACGGTCGCGTCAGCGCACGAGATCGAGGAACGCGTGCTTTTCCCCGCCGTTCAGGCGTTGTCACCGACACTTCCCGACATCACGTCGACCATCGAAAGACTGCGCTGGGAGCATTTCGAGGATATGTGCTTTGCGGAGGAGCTGCATGACGCGCTGCTGTCCATCGGGCGCGACGAGCAGAGGATCGGGGCCGATGCGGCCGGCTACATGCTGCGCGGCTTTTTCGAGAGCGTGAGGCGGCATGTCGCCTTCGAGAGGGAAATGCTGGCGCCTCTCATGGAGTTGTCTCTGCGCAGGAACAGCACGGGCGAACAGGTCGTCAGCCGCAACGCTTCTTGAGTGCGCCGAGATCGGGTATCTCGATGTGCCGGATGCCGGTTATGACGACGATGCGTTCGGCGCGAAGCTTCGACAGTTGCCGCGACACGGTTTCGATTGTCAGGCCGAGAAAATCGGCGATGTCGGAACGCGTCAGCGGCAGGTCGAACACCCGTCTGCCGACGGTCGCGGCAGGATCGAGGTGGGTCGCGATCATATAGAGGAAGCTCGCGATCTTCTCGGACGCCGTCTTGCGTCCGAGCGTGACCATCCATTCGCGCGCTTCGTCGAGTTCACGCAAAGTCTGCTGCATCAGGCGATGTTCGAGCGCAGGGTTCTCGGCGATTAGGCGCTCCAGCGCTGGCTTGGGGACGCGGCAGAGATCGACGTCAGACGCAGCCTCGGCCGTGACGGCATTTTCCTTGCTGAACAGCCGGCCGAGAAAATCGGGCGCGAATTGCAGGCCGACAATCTGCTGGCGTCCGTCTTCCAGCACCTTGGAGAGCTTTACCACGCCACGCATGACGTTGGCGTAGGATTCGACGGGCATGGCTTCGGCGGCAAGTTCCGTCCCTGCCTCGTGCCTGACCATGCGCGTGCTGCGCGCCAATGCCAGAAGCTCCGACGAGTTGAGTACGCCGCACATACCCTTATGCCGTGCCTCGCAACTCTGGCAGAGCACGGGAATGTCCGAATTGTGGATGTCCTTGCGCGATGCGTCCATGATTCCGCTCAAGTTGCCGGGATCCAGTTCGGTGATCCCCGCTCTGATATCCATAATGCCTAATGACGCATGGTCAAAGTGCCGCAGATATATCTTTGATCGAAGTCAAGGCGTCAGACATCCGGACGGGCATGGTCCCTGCATGTCCATAACCGAAATTGATCGCAGCCTTGTTGCCCGGTTTTCCGCAGCGGTGCCGCGCTATACGAGTTATCCAACCGCGCCGCATTTTCATGCCGGCGTCGACGCCGAAACCTACGAAAACTGGCTCTCCGAATGCCCGGCCGACGCATCGGTATCGCTCTACCTGCACATACCATTCTGCGACCGGCTGTGCTGGTTCTGCGCCTGCCATACGAAGCAGGTGCTGCGCTACGATCCGGTCGCGGCCTATCTCGAGGCGCTGTCGGCGGAGATAGCCACCGTTTCCGGCCTGCTCGGATGGCGCTCCATAAGCGCGATCCATCTCGGCGGCGGTTCCCCCACCATGCTGTCGCCATCCGACGTCGCGGGACTGGGCACGACGCTCAGGTCGGCGTTCAGCCTTGAGGCGGGGTGCGAGATCAGTGTCGAGGTCGATCCAAACGATCTCGACGAAGCAAGGCTCGACGCCTGGCAAGGCTTCGGCGTCACGCGCGCCAGCTTCGGCGTGCAGGATTTCGATGCCACCGTGCAGCAGACGATCAATCGGCTCCAGAGTTTCGAGGACACGTCGAAAGCCGTGGGCGGCTTCAGAGAGCGGGGCGTTGCGTCGGTCAATCTCGACGTGCTCTACGGATTGCCGCATCAGACGCTGGACACGCTTGCCTCGACGCTTGAGCAGGTGATTTCGCTCATGCCGGACCGCGTGGCGTTGTTCGGCTATGCGCACGTGCCCTGGATGAAGAAACATCAGCGCCTGATCGACGATAAGGTACTCCCGGACGCGCTCCAGCGGTTCACCCAGGCTCGGCTCGGCGCGTCGATGCTGGCGGAAGCAGGATATGTTCGTGTCGGCCTCGACCATTTCGCCCTTCCGACCGACAAGATGGCCAAGGCCCAGGCCGAAGGGAGCCTGCGCCGCAACTTCCAGGGCTACACGACCGACAATGCCGAGATGCTCATAGGCCTCGGGGCATCCGCAATCGGCCGCCTGCCGCAGGGATATGTTCAGAACATACCGGCTACGGGCGAATACAGCCGCGCAGTGCTGGCCGGAAAGCTTCCCGTCACGCGCGGTTATGCCCTGAGCGACGCCGACAGGGCCACCGCATGGGTTATCGAACGGATCATGTGTGAGTCGGGCTTTTGCCTCGCTGATCTTCGTAGCCTCTATCCGGGTGAGGCGGACCGGCTTGCGGCCGAGGCGACCGCCTCGGCCGAGCGTGACACGGATCGCCTCGTCAACTGGGACGGCGCGGTCTTCCGCGTCACGGAGCGTGGACGACCCTTCATCCGCACCATCGCCGCGGGCTTCGACACTTTCCTGCGGCAGGACGAGAAGCGTCATTCCATCGCCGTCTGAGCCTGAAGGTCGAAAGGTTCTGTATCCTGACCTTAGCTTCCCGATCCGGCGCCTGCCTTGCGATCCCGCGATGGCTTCCTAGCTATAGGAGAAGTCATCATTCTTGCCGGCGGGGTTGAGCCTGACGCCGGTTTGTATCAGGGTCAGGGCATGACGATCGAAAAGACTTTACGGTCCATCGTGGCCGTGCGCAGTTCAATTCCCGACGACGCCTTCACCGCCGGAACGCTTGGAAACCGGCGCGAAGGCAGCGGCGTCGTCATTCGCGACGACGGGTTGGTGCTGACCATCGGCTATATCATCACCGAGGCCGAGGAGGTCTGGCTCACCCGGCATGACGGGACAGTCGTACCTGCGCATCCGCTGGCCTATGACCAGGAAACCGGGTTCGGTCTTGTGCAGGCGCTCGGCGCTCTCGATCTCCCTGCGGTCGCACTGGGCGATGCGTCGACAGTTCAGGTTGGCGACGAGGCTGTGTTGGCGGCCGGCGACGGTGAAGCCGTCGAAACCACGGTGGTCGCCCGGCAGGAATTCGCCGGCTATTGGGAATATCTCCTTGAAGATGCGATCTTCACCGCACCTGCGCATCCATCCTGGGGCGGTGCGGCGTTTATCGGCCTCGACGGCAAATTGCTTGGCATCGGCTCGCTTCGCCTGCAGATGAGCCAGGGCGAGGAGGTCGCAGACATCAACATGATCGTGCCCATCGACCTGTTGCCGCCCATCCTGGACGATCTCGTCAACCGGGGACGGGTGAACAAGCCTCCGCGTCCGTGGCTCGGCGCCTTCTCCGCCGAGAGCAATGGCGAGGTTGTGGTCATGAGCGTATCGGAAGGCGGTCCGGCGGCGCGCGCAGGCCTCCGCCAGGGCGATATCATATCGGATGTGCGCGACGGCGAGGTCGACGGCTTGAGCGATTTCTACCGGAAGTTATGGGCCAGCGGACCGGCTGGCGCGGAGATCCCGATGCGCGTGGTGCGCGACGGCCGGGAAACATGGCTTCGGGTTAAGACCGCCGACCGGGACAGTTTCCTCAGGAAGCCACAGCTCCAGTAGGCGTTTCAACGCGGCATCAGCCGGCGACAGTTAAGGTCGCCGCCGGTCTCGGGCTGGATCATCCGTTCGGCCGGTTCGCCGATGGGTAGATGGCGCTTCGCAAGCATTGCCAATCGCATCCGCGCTCGGATCTGCAGCGACCCTATTGCTGACGGTATAAGTAATACTTGCAGTGTTTTCTTGCTGGTCGTCTACGTCTTGGATAAAGCTCTTTGGCGGAAGATGTGGGCATCAGCATCGGCTTTCCGAATCTCGGATGGTGGGTCTCATCCTCAGGCTACACTGTCCCTGTGAAAGCAAGAGATCATGCGCGACGCACCATTTCTGAACCTGGTCCTTGCAGTCGCGCTGACGCTCATGACGGGATGGCTCCTCGTCGTGGGCCAGGCCATCGTCCTGCCGATCGTGATGGCTGTGATCGCCGTCTACGTGCTCACGACAGCTTCCGAGGTGATGGGTCGGCAACCGGTGCTTGGGCGGCTTCCCGGCTATGTGCGCCACCTCGTCGTTCTTCTGGTTTTCACAGCAGCACTGGTCGGTTTCGCATTGGTCATCCAGGTCACCTTCACACAGCTGATGTCGGCTCTTCCCCGCTATCAGGCAAATCTGGAGGTGCTGATCGAGCGGCTGGCCGACTATGGCTGGATAGAGGACAATCAGACTCTCGATGAAATCGTCGCCGTAACGCTCGAACGGGTAAATTTGCAGAGCCTTTTCCTGAGGCTATTCAGCGGACTGACCAGCTTCAGCATGAACGTCTTTCTCGTTGCCCTCTATGCTGCCTTTCTGCTTGGCGAACGACGCAACTTCTCGCAGAAGCTGGCTGCGGCCCTTCCGGCCGGAAACCAGGCGGAAGTCACCAGCCAGATCGTCGAGCAGATCAACACAAGGATCGGGGACTACCTTGCGGCCAAGACCTTGGTCAACGTCATCCTGGCTGCGGTGTCCTACGCGATCCTGTGGTGGATGGATGTCGATTTCGCGCTGTTCTGGGCGCTTTTGATCGGCCTCTTCAACTACATCCCCTATCTGGGCGGGCCTTTTGGAGTCGCGCCCCCGGTGATCCTCTCGCTTGCCCAATGGGGCGATCCGTGGAGCACGATCGTGCTTTGCGGATTGCTGGCATTCGTCCAGACTGTCATCGGTACGATCCTCGATCCGAAACTGGTCGGTCGGCAGGTCAATCTGAGCCCGTTCGTCGTCATGGCTGCCCTTGCCATATGGGGCGCGCTCTGGGGATTGCCGGGGGCCATCCTCGCGGTGCCGATGACGTCCATCATCGCCATCGTGTGCTCAGCTTTCAAACCGACGCAGTTCGTGTCCGTGCTGTTGGCAGACAAGGTCGAGCAGGAAGCAGGGACGTTCTCGATGAATGCTGGGTCGATCGAGGGTGCAGAACCACTCGCGATGCACGCCACCGGACGGGCAGGGCCTACCGGACCGGAAAGCTCGTCGCCGCCGCGATGAACGCGTTCCATCGCCTAGCAGAGACTACTGCGTCTCACGCCAATACCACTTACAGCCGATATAAGCTGGTTGGATGGTGGGCGTGACAGGGATTGAACCTGTGACCCCTACGATGTCAACGTAGTGCTCTCCCGCTGAGCTACACGCCCATCCGACGCGCCGCATACACCACTTTTGCCTCGACGCGTCAATAGGAGTTTGGTGACCCGTCTTGTTGCCGTCGCGGGATGCGCTGTCAGGCCAATCCGGTTTGCGTGAATGCCGGGTTTACGCCCGTCTCAAGTGCGATCAGGCGACCTGAAGCATCTTTTCGACCTCGTTGACGAGATCGCGCAGGTGGAACGGCTTTGAAAGGATCTTGGCATCCTTTGGAGCCTTGGAGTCGGGGTTCAGTGCCACGGCCGCGAAGCCTGTGATGAACATGACCTTGAGGTCCGGATCTATCTCGGTTGCCCGGCGGGCCAGTTCGATGCCATCCATCTCGGGCATGACGATATCGGTCAGCAGCAGCGAAAAAGGTTCCTCGCGAAGCCTTTCATAGGCGCTCGCGCCATTGTCGAAATCGCTGACATCATAACCTGCGCGTTCAAGCGCCTTCACGAGAAACCGACGCATGTCGTCGTCGTCTTCCGCAAGCAGTATGCGTGCCATTAAAATCCGTCCGAATCACCCGTCGGGCTTGTCCCAAGCTGCCCGTTAACCATGTCCTATATGTAGGCTGGAGTGTAAACATCAAGTGAATGTTGTGAAGGTTGCGCGCACGACAACCCCATTTCATGTGCTGGACAGCAGCGACCGCAGATGTCAGGCTCGCGCGATGCAGCGACCAAGTGCCCAACAATGATGCTGGCGGATGACTTCGCCCAAGTGCCAGCCTTCGAGGTCCGCGAAAGCGCGGAGCAGCGCGTTCCGTTCGTGTTCAATTCGCCCCACAGCGGCAGGCACTATCCGGATCGCTTCCGCGCGTTGTCGAAGCTCGACGCCATGGAAATCAGGCGCTCCGAGGATTGCTACGTCGACGAGCTTTTCGGAGCGGCCGTGCCGCTCGGCGCACCGATGCTGGTGGCAAACTTTCCCCGCGCGTATCTCGACGTCAATCGCGAACCCTGGGAACTCGATCCCCGCATGTTCACCGAGCCGGTGCCGTCCTTCGCCAACATCCGTTCGGCGCGCGTCGCCGGTGGGCTCGGGACAGTCCCGAAGCTTGTGGGCGAGGGGCTCGATATATATCCCGGTCGCCTTCCCATTTCCGAAGCGATCGGCCGCATCGAATCTGTCTACAAGCCGTATCACGATACGCTGAAGCGCCTGACCACCCGGACTCATGCGAATTTTGGCTATGCCGTTCTCATCGACTGCCATTCCATGCCGGCCAGCATACGGCTCGGCGAAAACGGCCTGCGGCCGGATTTCATCATCGGCGACCGTTTCGGAACCTCGGCGTCCCGCGTCCTGACCGAAGCGGCAATCTCGACTCTGATGTCGATGGGTTATTCCGTCGCTCACAACAAGCCGTATGCCGGCGGCTTCATCACCGAGCATTATGGCCGCCCGGGAAAGCGTTTGCATGCCCTCCAGATGGAGGTCAACCGTGGCCTCTACATGGAGGAGCGGAGCTTCAGGAAACTCTCGGGTTTCGATGCGCTAGCAGACGACCTTGCCCGCCTTTCGGCCGAACTCATGTCCCTTCCGGATCATAATTTCCTCGACCTACCTCTGGCTGCCGAATAGGGGAGGCGCACCGGATAAAAAAAGACCGCATCGTTGCCGACGCGGTCGAAGTCTAGGGAGGAAACGCCCAAGGAGGGCATGGACAGGAGAACCTGTCCGACACATAGAGTATTGTGCGATGCACAAATGTCAACGACCCGTTTGAGCTTTTGTCAGACAAACTGAAAAATTGCGGCGAAACGATCGGGTCGTTGCATTTCTGCATCAATGGCGATCAGGAGGCTTTTTTGGCGATTTCAGTGGAGTTTTTCCGGCGTCTCGCGGCGGCAGCGGCGGCAGAGACGCTGCCGAGATTCCGTCGGTTCGGCGAGGTCGCGAACAAGCTGGAGGGGGGCTTCGACCCCGTGACCGAAGCCGACCGGATGGCCGAGCAGGCCATTCGCGCCCTGATACGTCAGGAATTTCCGGAGCACGGCATCCTCGGAGAGGAGTTCGGTTCGGAAAACGTCGGCAGCGATCATGTCTGGATCATCGATCCGGTCGACGGTACCCGTTCCTTCATTTCGGGGGTTCCGCTGTGGGGCACGCTTGTCGGCCTGACCGAGCGCGGAGATGCCGTCGCGGGCATGATGGCGCAGCCATTCATTGGCGAACTGTTCTACGCGACTGCCGGCGAGGCCTGGTACGAGGGGCCGCACGCGCCCGAGAGGCTGAAGCTGTCGACGCGCAAGACGAACTCGCTCGCGGACGCAACCATGTGCACCACCACGCCGGCGCTCTTCCAGGGTGACAGGCGCGTGGCATATGAGCGCCTTGAGAAGGGGGTGCGGCTGTCGCGCTACGGGACCGATTGCTACGCCTATGCGATGCTTGCCGCCGGCAATGTCGATCTTGTGGTGGAGGTTGGCCTCCAGTCCTACGACGTGGTTGCACTGGTGCCGATCGTGGAGGCGGCAGGCGGGGTGATGACGGAATGGAACGGCGGTCCGGCGGAGGAGGGCGGGGGAATCGTGGCTGCGGCCACGCCGGAACTCCATGCCGCCGCGATGGAGGTTCTGCACGCCGGGCGCAGCGATCCGGCCGGCTAGGGACTCTTTGCGGCCTTCCGGCCGTCCCTGTCAGCCATGATCCTGGTCGGCGTAGATGCTGACATCGTTGCCGGGTATGAAGGCATCGAAGGCGGCCAGCAGTTGTTCGCGGAAGATGTCGGCTTCCTGGAGAAGTTCGTGGCGCGCCCCTGCGATGGTCAGGATGGAGCCTCCGCGCAGGCGCCGCGCGTAATCGGCTATTGCGCGTGTCGACACCACCTCGTCGTTTCCAGCGCCGACGAACAGGATCGGGATGCTGATGCGCTGCATGAACTCCGGCGTCTGGACAAGATTGACGGCCTTGCAGGCGGCGCGGATCCAGGAGACCGTGGGTCCCCCAAGTCCGAGCTTCGGATAGGTCTCATAGATTTCCATGTTGCGACGGTAGCGACCGATATCGGTCGTAACCTTGTTGGTCGCAAAGGGTGGTGACTGGCGCGGCCTTGGACCCCATGCGCCATACATGCGACCGAGCCCCATCCAGTAGAGCGTTCCCGCGATCTTTCCGATGGCGTTCATCGAAAGAGGGAAGCCGCTATAGGTGAGAAAGGGTGCCGCTAGAACCATACGCTGGACACGGTTCACCAGGGACGGCGTTGCCATGAGGGCTATCAGCGAGCCGACCGAATGACCGAGGATATAGTAGGGACCGCGGCAATCAGGCAGGACGACCTCCTCGAAGAAGCGGTCGAGATCCTTCACGTAATCCGAGAAGTCGCGCACGTGGCCGCGTTGCGGATCACGCAGCAGCCGCTCGGAGCCGCCCTGTCCGCGCCAGTCGAAAATCGCAGAGGTGAAGCCGCGCTCGGCAAGGTTCCTTGCCGTCTCGAAATACTTCTCGATGCACTCGTTGCGGCCCGAAAGCAGGATGACGGTGCCCTTGAGCGGGCGCGCGACGGCTGGAAAACGACCGTAGCGGAGCTTCTTGCCGTCAAATCCCGCGAAATACCCGCCCGTTGCCTTCTCGGGCATCGGGTTGCTCGGGATTTCGTGAAAGATGTCCGTCATGGGCGCTTTGGCGTCGTGAGTGGCGCCACCGCCTGGTGAACGCTGTCAGGGTGATAGAAAGCGTGGAAGGAGAAAGCAAGACAACTGCGCTCAAAAGGCAAGGCCGAAGCTTCCATACTGGAGGCTCCGGCCCTTCGATTCGGGTGGAAGGGACGTTGACACCCGGATCTACCCTGTCGCGTTGCAATCGCGTCGTGACGAGCCAAACCTACCCGGGGGTTGCTGAATACAGTCCGAAGCGCCGGTTCATCGGCGGTTCATCCGGGATTGTCGGGAAATCACGTCCAAGACTTGAAACCCGGTTTTGGTCTCCCCAAATCAGTCCTGCGGTCGCCCGAAGCGGGGCCGCTGGTTCGATCCGGACGCCAGACGGGTTCGGCAAGAGAGCCACACGCAAACCAATGTTGCTCAACAGGAGAACACACCATGCGTCACGTTGATTTTTCCCCCCTTTACCGTTCCACCGTAGGCTTCGATCGCCTTTTCACGATGCTCGACTCGCTTGCCCAGCCTGACAATGGCGGCGGCCAGTCCTATCCGCCCTACAACATCGAGCGCACCGGTGAAGACGCCTACCGGATTTCCATGGCAGTCGCCGGCTTCTCCGACAAGGACATTGCCATTGAGGCGCACCGCAACGTGCTGTCCGTGAAGGGTGAGCGCAGTGACGAGAGCAACGGCGAAGGCGGCGAGGTGCTCTACCGGGGCATCGCGGCCCGCAGCTTCGAGCGCCGATTCCAGCTTGCCGACCACGTCGAGGTGCTGGGTGCCGAGCTCAAGAATGGCCTGCTTCACATCGATCTGAAGCGCACGGTTCCGGAAGAACTGAAGCCGCGCAAGATCGAGATCGCCAATGGCGGCGGCTCCAAGCAGATCGAGGCGAAAGCCGCCTGAGCGGAACGTCTCTTCTCCCGAGACGAAAGCGGCGCCGAAAGGCGCCGCTTTTTTATTTGGACGGCACGGTGTTTCAGGAGATCAGATCTCCGAACCGGTCGACTTCCTCGGCGGCGGTGGCAAATCCGGTGACGAACCGCCAGAGCTTTTCGCCCGGCGCGATGTTGGCGCCGAAACCGTGTGGCGTGTGCCAGTCATAGAAACGAGCGCCGTTATCCTGCAAAGCTTCGGCTAGCTTGACCGGCATGATGGCAAATACCTCGTTGGCCTCCGGCTCCCATGCGAGACGTGCCTTGCTTGAATCACGGATATGACCTGCCAGTCTCGCAGCCATCGCGTTGGCGTGGGTTGCAGTCTCCAGCCACAGCCCGTCCTCGAAATAGGCGTCGAACTGGGCAGCGATGAAGCGGGACTTTGAGAAAAGTTGTGCCGCGCGCTTGCGGATGAAGGCGAACTCCCTTGCCCTGTCCGTGTCGAACAGGATTACCGCCTCGGCGCACCAGCAGCCATTTTTGGTGCCGCCGAAGGAAACCATGTCCACGCCGCTTTTCCAGGTCATCTCGGCCGGTGACACTCCCAGCGAGACAAGCGCGTTGGCGAAGCGGGCACCGTCCATGTGCAGCGGCAGGGAATGGTTTTTTGCGATCGACGAGATGGCCCGGATATGTTCGAGGTCATAGACCGTACCCACTTCGGTGGCCTGGGTTATCGTGATTGCGGCGGGACGTCCCGCATGCACGTTTTCGCCTGCGAACCGATCGACTGACGTCGACAGTTTTTCAACGTTGATACGACCCAGGTCTCCATCCACCGCAAAAAGCCGCGAGCCGCCCATGAAATATTCGGGCGCGCCGCATTCGTCATCCATGACGTGGGATTCGCGATGACAGAAGGAAAGCCCGCCCGGCTTGTTGGCCGAAACCAGCGAGAGCGCATTAGCCGCCGTCCCGGTGCCGACAAAGAAAACGGAAACTTCGCGCTCGAAGATCTCTGAAAATGTCGCTTGAACTTTTGCGTCAAGCGCACCGCTGCCATAGGCCGGATCGTGTCCGGCCGCGTGGGTTGAAAGCGCGGCGGCTACCCTGGGATGCGCACCTGCCCAGTTGTCTGAGGAAAAGATCACGTTTTTGTCCCGTCTTTGGAAGCCGACGACATGAAGGGGTTTTAAAAGCGGTATCAAGTGCCCACCGCCGAAATCGACAGGACCAGACGTTGATAGGGGATGGATCTGCGGGACCGGAAATTACCTTTTGCAATCAGTTGGCGAAATATTATTACGCGCGCCTGTCGGTTTTTTTGTGAATCGGTCTTGTAAGCGCATCGCATTTCTGCAATAAGAAATTTAGGACAGTATTGCTGTCTTAATTTATCTGCGTATTTGTGACCGGTGTCGGCATATTGTATAAGCCCACTGATTTCCCTGCGCAGCACGAGTCCAGAAATCGAACCCACCCGAAAGGGCAAGGAACGGAGATTTGTCGATGACGGAACAGAAGCCCTCTGTGACGGAGCAGTTGGTGCCCGCCCAGACGCAGGGCGCGTCCGTCAAACGCGCGGCCACACTGTCCGGCATGCCGGCGGCTCGCGGCCTCTATGATCCCCGCAACGAACATGATGCCTGCGGCGTCGGCTTCATCGCCCAGATGAAGGGCATCAAGTCGCACAAGATCGTCGAGGACGGGCTGTTCATGCTCGAGAACCTCACCCATCGCGGTGCGGTGGGTGCCGACCCCCTCATGGGAGACGGTGCCGGCGTGCTTGTCCAGATTCCTGATCGTTTCTTCCGCGAGGAGATGGCCGCGCAGGGGGTGGAACTGCCTCCTTCCGGCCAATATGGCGTGGGCCACTGGTTCATGCCGCAGGATGAGGCACTCAGGAAGCATATCAACGACGTGATCCTCGAGTGCGCGCACTCGGAAGGTTTGCCCGTTCTCGGTTTCCGCGACGTGCCTGTCGACAACTCTTCCCTGTCCAAGTCGCCTGAAATCGCTGCCGCAGAACCTTTCCATCGTCAGGTCTTCATCGGGCGCCCGCCCGAGATTTCCGACGACGAGGAGTACGAGGCGCGCCTCTATCTCCTGCGCAAGGTTATTTCCGGCCGCATCTACGCGGAAAACGACAACAAGGACATTGGCGCCTACTGCGTTTCGCTGTCGGCCCGTACCATTGTCTATAAGGGCATGTTCCTCGCCTATCAGGTGGGCGCCTACTACAGGGATCTGATTGATCCGCGCTTCGAGACGGCGCTGATCCTGGTACATCAGCGCTTTTCAACCAACACGTTCCCATCCTGGAAGCTCGCGCACCCCTATCGGATGGTCGCCCACAACGGCGAGATCAACACAGTGCGGGGCAACAACAACTGGATGGCCGCACGGCAGGCTTCGGTCGATTCGGAACTGTTCGGCAACGACATCTCCAAGCTCTGGCCGATTTCCTATGAAGGCCAGTCGGACACCGCATGCTTCGACAACGCGCTGGAGTTCCTGTTCCAGGGCGGATACAGCCTTGCGCATGCGATGATGATGCTGGTCCCCGAAGCCTGGGCCGGCAACAAGACGATGGATCCCGACCGCAGGGCGTTCTACGAATACCATGCCGCCCTGATGGAGCCGTGGGACGGCCCGGCCGCATTGTGCTTCACCGATGGCCGCCAGATCGGCGCGACTCTCGACCGCAACGGCCTGCGTCCGGCGCGGTACATCGTTACCGACGACGACCGGGTGATACTTGCCTCGGAAGCCGGGGTGCTGCCGGTGGACGACAGGAAGATCGTCACAAAGTGGCGGCTGCAGCCTGGCAAGATGCTGCTGATCGACCTCGTCAAGGGGCGGATCATCTCCGACGAGGAGGTGAAGGCCGAGATCGCGGGAAAGCATCCCTACAAGAACTGGCTCGCCAATACGCAGCTTATCCTCGAAGAACTGAAGCCGGTTGAGCCTCGCGCGCTGCGCAAGGACGTTTCGCTGCTCGATCGCCAGCAGGCCTTTGGCTACACGCAGGAAGACACCAAGATCCTGATGTCGCCGATGGCCACGACCGGTCAGGAGGCAGTCGGTTCGATGGGTACCGATACGCCGATTTCGGCCATGTCGGACAAGTCGAAGCTGCTCTACACCTATTTCAAGCAGAATTTCGCGCAGGTCACCAATCCGCCGATCGACCCGATCCGCGAGGAACTGGTGATGAGCCTTGTCTCCTTCATAGGCCCGCGCCCGAACATACTGGACCTGGTTGGCACCTCGCGCCGCAAGCGGCTTGAAGTGCGCCAGCCGATCCTCACCAACGGCGATTTGGAGAAGATCCGCTCGATCGGTCATACCGAGGATGCCTTCGATACCAAGACACTCGACGTCACCTACTCGGCGAACGAGGGTGCTGCCGGCATGCAAGGCGCGCTGGAGCGGCTTTGCGAGCGCGCTGAGGCTGCGGTTGCGGGGCGCTACAACATCATCATCCTCTCGGACCGTCAGGTTGGGCCGGACCGCATCGCGATCCCCGCGCTGCTGGCCACCGCAGCCGTTCACCATCATCTCGTGCGCAAGGGTCTGCGCACGGCGGTTGGCCTCGTCGTCGAATCCGGCGAGCCGCGCGAGGTCCATCATTTCTGCTGCCTCGCCGGCTATGGAGCCGAGGCCATCAACCCCTATCTCGCCTTCGACACGCTGCTGGACATGCACAAGCGTGGCGAGATGCCGGCCGAGGTCGATGCCGAAGAGGTCGTGTCGCGCTACATCAAGTCTATTGGCAAGGGCATCCTGAAGGTCATGTCCAAGATGGGCATCTCGACCTATCAGTCTTACTGCGGAGCGCAGATTTTCGATGCGGTGGGGCTGAAGACCGATTTCGTCGACAGATACTTCACCGGGACGGCAACACAGATCGAGGGCGTCGGCCTGCATGAGGTCGCCACCGAGACGGTCAGCCGTCATACCGATGCCTTTGGCGACGATCCGGTTCTGCGCAATGCGCTGGAAGTCGGCGGCGAATATCTCTTCCGCATGCGCGGTGAGGCGCATGTCTGGTCTCCGGACTCCGTCGCAACGCTGCAGCATGCCGTGCGCAAAGGATCGTGGGAAACCTTCAAGGAATTTTCGCAGCAGATCGACAGCGAGAGCGCGCGAGCGCAGTCCATTCGCGGCCTCTTCAGGATAAAGCTCGCCGAGGACACCGGCCGCGCGCCCGTTCCCCTGGACGAGGTCATGCCTGCTTCGGATATCGTCAAGCGGTTCTCGACCGGGGCCATGTCGTTCGGGTCAATTTCCAGAGAAGCGCATACGACGCTGGCGCGCGCGATGAACCAGATCGGCGGCAAGTCGAACACCGGCGAAGGCGGCGAGGAGCCCGACCGCTATCTGCCGCTTCCCGGCGGTGGAACCAACCCGGAGCGCTCGGCGATCAAGCAGGTTGCATCGGGACGCTTTGGGGTAACAACCGAGTACCTGGTCAACTCGGACGTGATGCAGATCAAGGTTGCGCAGGGCGCCAAGCCCGGCGAGGGCGGCCAGTTGCCCGGTCACAAGGTCGACGCGACGATCGCCAAGACGCGCCACTCCACACCCGGGGTCGGCCTGATCTCGCCGCCGCCACACCACGATATCTATTCGATCGAGGATCTGGCGCAGCTGATCTATGACCTGAAGAACGTGAATCCGGCAGCCGACGTGTCGGTCAAGCTCGTCTCCGAGGTTGGCGTCGGTACGGTTGCTGCGGGTGTCGCCAAAGCGCGCGCCGATCACATCACGATCTCGGGCTATGACGGTGGCACCGGAGCGTCGCCGCTGACCTCGCTGAAGCATGCCGGAAGCCCCTGGGAAATGGGCCTTGCCGAAACGCATCAGACGCTGGTGCTGAACGGACTGCGCAGCCGTGTCGCGCTGCAGGTCGATGGCGGCTTGCGCACCGGCCGGGACGTCGTCATCGGGGCGCTGCTCGGAGCCGACGAATTCGGCTTCTCGACCGCCCCTCTGATCGCGGCGGGCTGCATCATGATGCGCAAGTGCCATCTGAACACCTGTCCGGTTGGCGTGGCGACCCAGGACCCGGTGTTGCGCAAGCGCTTCAAGGGAACACCGGAACACGTCATCAACTACTTCTTTTATGTCGCGGAAGAGGTGCGCGAACTGCTGGCCGCGATGGGCTTCCGGCACATCGACGAGATCATTGGCGATGTCGATCTGCTCGAAAAGCGGGAGGTGATCGAGCACTGGAAGGCGCGCGGGCTGGATTTCAGCCGTATGTTCTTCAAGCCGGAGGCACCCCGCGAGGCAACCTATTGGACCGAACGGCAGAAGCATCCGATCGACGATGTGCTCGACCGCAAGCTGATCGCAGAGGCCATGCCTGCACTCGAATCTCGGCAACCCGTTCAAATTGCGTTGCCGATCCGCAACGTCGACCGTTCGGCGGGCGCCATGCTGTCGGGGGAGGTCGCCAAGCGCTTTCGCCACAAGGGTTTGCGAGAGGACACGATCTCGGTCAAGCTGCGCGGCACCGCCGGTCAGTCGTTCGGAGCATTCCTGGCGCGCGGAATATCCTTTGAACTCATCGGTGACGGCAACGACTACGTCGGCAAGGGCCTGTCCGGTGGGCGCATCGTCATCCGACCGCCAGACGATGCAATCGTCGTTGCCGAGGAGTCGATCATCGTCGGCAACACAGTGCTCTACGGCGCGACCGAGGGCGAGTGTTATTTCCGCGGCGTGGCGGGTGAGAGGTTCGCGGTCCGCAATTCGGGCGCCGTCGTCGTTGTCGAGGGCGTGGGCGACCACGGCTGCGAGTACATGACCGGCGGCATCGTCGTCGTGATCGGGAAGACCGGGCGGAACTTCGCCGCCGGCATGTCGGGCGGCGTCGCCTATGTGCTGGATGAGGAAGGCGATTTCGCCACGCGCTGCAACATGGCGATGGTCGAACTCGAACCGGTACCGGAGGAGGACTACCTCCTGGAGAAGCTGCACCATCATGGCGGCGACATCGCCCACAAGGGGCGGGTCGATGTGTCGGGCGACATGACAAGCCACGACGAGGAGCGACTCTACCAGCTCATTTCAAACCATGTGCATTTCACTGGTTCGACCAAGGCCAAGGCGATCCTGGACAACTGGACCGACTACCGGCCGAAGTTCAGGAAGGTCATGCCGGTCGAATACCGTCGTGCCCTGGAAGATATGGCGCGCATGCGCGTGAGCCAGGCCGCAGAATGACAGGTTTAGCGATGTTTCCGATGGGCGTTCCGCCTTCACTCAAACCGGGGGCGCGTCCGCGCTGATTTGACGGGGCCACTCTTGTAGCCTTCAATGCCGGGATCGTCTCCGGCGCCAATCAATGTACGCACGACCGCGAGGACAAGGATCCAGGTCGAACGCAGGTCCGAGGATGAACCATGGGCAAGGTAACGGGTTTTCTTGAGATCGACCGGCAGGTGCACAAGTACCAGCCTGCTTCGGATCGCATCCGTCATTTCCGCGAATTCACGCTGCCGATGTCGGACAAGGAAGTCGAGAAACAGGCCGCGCGCTGCATGGATTGCGGCGTGCCGTTCTGCCATGGGCCAACGGGTTGTCCTATCCACAACCAGATCCCGGACTGGAATGACCTCGTCTACAATGGCGACTGGGACGCGGCGATCCGCAACCTGCACTCCACCAACAACTTCCCGGAGTTCACCGGCCGCGTCTGCCCCGCTCCCTGCGAGGAAGCCTGCACGCTGAACCTCGAAGACATCCCCGTCGCCATCAAGACCGTCGAGCAGGCGATTGCCGACAAGGCCTACGAATCGGGATTCGTCCGGCCACAACCCGCGCAGGCCAAGACGGGCAAGCGGGTGGCGATCATCGGCTCGGGTCCGTCAGGCATGGCGGCCGCACAGCAACTCGGGCGCACCGGTCACGACGTGCATCTCTACGAACGCGAGTCCAAGCCCGGAGGGCTGATGCGCTTCGGCATTCCGGACTTCAAGATGGAAAAGCACTATATCGACGCGCGCGTGAAGCAGATGGAAGGCGAGGGCGTCACCTTTTACTGCAACGTCAATGTCGGCGTGGACAAACCGGTATCGGAGCTTATCGCAGAATATGATGCCGTTCTCTATTGCGGCGGCTCCGAAACGCCACGCCCGGCAGGGATTCCGGGCAGCGAGTTCGAAGGCGTACACGATGCGATGCCGTACCTGGTGCAGCAGAACAAGCGTGTCGGCGGCGAAGACATCCAGTCGGTCGCGTGGCCCGAGAAGCCGATCCTGGCCGGTGGAAAGCATGTCGTGGTCGTCGGCGGTGGTGATACGGCGTCGGATTGCGTAGGCACCGCTTTCCGCCAGGGTGCGGTGCGCGTGACGCAACTCGACATCCGGCCGCAGCCGCCGGAAAAGGAAAACAAGCTTGCCGTATGGCCGTACTGGGCAACAAAGATGCGCACGTCTTCGAGCCAGGCGGAAGGCGCTGAGCGGGAATTTCAGGTCGCGACGCTGGAGTTCATCGGCGAGGACGGGCAACTGACTGGCGTCAAGTGCTGCGAGGTCGACGAAAAGCGCCAGCCGGTAGCCGGTACCGAGTTTGTCATTCGTGCCGACCTCGCCTTCATCGCCATAGGCTTCGCCGGACCCATCGCGGGTGGCTTGACGCAGGAACTGGACGGATCGCTGAAGCTCGTTACCGATAGCCGCCGGTCGATCAATGTGGCCGCCAACGACCGCGACTACCGCACCAGCGTGGAAAAGCTCTGGGCTGCCGGCGACGTGCGTCGTGGGCAGTCGCTTGTGGTGTGGGCTATTCGTGAGGGAAGGCAGGCCGCGCATGCGATCGACGAAGCTCTCATGGGAGCTTCGGTGCTGCCGCGCTGATCGATGCCGGCAGCCGACCAGTTTCGAGGCTCAAGGGGAGACGGCGGCCCCGGTATCGGCGAGCGACGGCCGCGTGGATACGTCCGTAGCTGACTCCGGCGTCGATGGCGTCTGGTTCTGGTCGTCCTTGAGTTCGACCTGGGGGCCGGGCATGTCAGCGGGCTGAGACACGGCTTTCTCGGGCGAAATGCCGGGAGCAGCAGCGCCGCTCAAGCCGGGATTGACGTTTCGAACAGGCTCCACCGATTGCTTCGCTTCCTTGCCAGCAATGGACGGATCTTCAGCTTCTGCGGGCGGCGCGGGCAAAACGGTTGGCGCTGGAGGTGCGACCGGCGTTGCCGAGACAGTCGGGTTGGCCGGAAGCGACGTCGTCTTCTCGACGTCGGCAGGCCCCGAAGTCTGTTGCCCGTCCTGCGGGATGCCCTGCGCAGCTGGTTCCGGCAGTGCCCGTACAAGCGGTGTGGCCGGTGGTGCGGTTTCGGCCGTCGAGGGCAACAAGCTGGGCGCGGCGCGCGCAGGCGATTCCTCCAGAGCGGCATTCTCCGACATCGGCGCCGAGCGGGCCGGCGCGGCGCCAGTGATCTCGCCTGTTTCGATTGCCGGTACGGCTTTGGCGGATGAAAGCTCCGTTTGCGGCTCGACCGGTGCGTTGGGGGCCAGGACTAGGGGCGCTGCGGGCGCCGGGACCAATTCGGAGGGCGCATCCTTTGCTGCGGGCAAGGACGCAACGGGCACCGGCGCTGCCACCTTTGGTACTTCGCGCGCAGGCGCCAGAGGTTCGACAGAGCTACCCGGCAGAATTGACGGAACCGCGGCTTTCGGCGGAGCCGTGTCGGGCCGAACCGGTTTTTCCGCTCCCGCACCAAGAGTGCTTCCGTCAAGAGATGCGGATGGAATCTCGTCCTCGGCTTCCGCGGGCTCTTCCAACGGTTGCGGCACTGCAGTGGGCGCGCGGTTCGGTTCCGGGCCGATCGATGTCGGCCGCTTGATGGCCTGGCGCGGAGCTTCGCGGCCCGGCGACAGATCGCGTGGATCACCCTTCGCGAAATCCGGTACCGAGCCCTTGAGGGCCGTGGCAGGTGTCGTCAGCGGCGGTTCGGCCGCGGCCACGTCCGGGGCAGCCTGCGTCGGCGAAATCTCACGGAACCGGTCGGGCGTCAATTCAGGCGGCAGGCGGGCAGGCATCGGAGGCGCCGGTTCGGTAAGCACATCCGAACGGACAGGGCGCAACGCTGCACGATCGATGACCGGCTCCTCCGGCTTCGAAGGCACATGCGCCCGGTTCAGCGTCGTGTCGATATTCAACTGCACAATCGCGGTTGCGGCGGAAGCAAGCTGAGGCCAACCGAACTGGTCAGCCCGACCGATCGGCGCTGCCGTCGCCAGACCCTCCATCACCAGCTTTTCTGCAGGGGTCTTTGCCTCGCGGCGCGGTTCGGCAACAGCGCCCAGCAATTCAACGCCGCCATCCAGGCCGGGCGTGCGCAGAGCGATGGGACGCGCGGTATTGACCGGGCCGGCCTCGTTAGGGTCCACGACTACGTCGAGCTCGGCCTGGTCCATCGGTTCGGAAGGTCCGAAGGGACCAAAGAGGCGATATGCGGGGCGGGTGGCGAGATGCGCCGTGGGATCCCCCGCACCGTCGGGGTTTTCCCCCAGTATCTTGTAGAGCGGCTTCTCGGCGTAGAAGGCGACCTTGCGCTTGCCTGGCCGGGCCAGGTTGATACCGTCATTGGCGCGCAGGCGGGCCGGTTGACCGTTTAGGTCGGGACCGCTGGCTACGTAAGCCCCGTTCTCGTCCACAAAGCCATCCCAGATATCCACGAATTCGCCGCCCGCTGCAGTCGCCGCGGCGCGGTAAATCTCGTTGAAGGCGAGCATGTCGAGCATCATTTTCTGGGATTTGAACGGCGGCATACCGACCCAGAGGAACGGGATTTTCCGACCGGCTATCGCCTTGGCCAGTTCCGAGGCCCGCTCCGCATACTCCCGGTTCCAGTTTTCCGAACGGGTGGTCTCGCGCACGCCGTCTACCAGCATCTGCTGGCGATCGTTCGCGCCGATCATGACGACCACCGCCGAGGGTTTCTCGGCTGTAATGAGCTCGTTGATCTTTTCAGCCCAGTTGTGAAAGTCCGACCGGACGAAGCCCGAGGAGCCGCTCGTCCTGTCCACGATCTTCACATTCGGGTTCTGGGTGAACGCGGTGGTGAGCCCTTCGGCGAGGCCGCCCGCCAGAAAGTCGCCAATCACCAGAACGACATGCGCGTCCGGCCGCTTGGTGATGACTGTCGCCTGGGGGGCGTCGTCGCCGTCAACAGGGGCCCTGACGGCCTTCTTGCGCTTTGTCTTGGGCCTGATGACCACCGCCTTCGGCTCGACGCGCTCGGCTTTTTTTGAGCCGAACAGGCGGTTCAGGATGCCGATGCGCTCCTTCTGTTCCTGTGCGAAGGCAACGGACGGCACGAAAACGCAGGCGCTGACCGCGATAAGGACAAGCGCGAGGACAAGAAATGAAAATCGGGATGAGTTGAACCCATCGCCTGCCCCCGCCGTCAAGCCATGCTCCTATTTTCTGCGCAGCCTCGAAAGCACTTCCATGCTCGGATGGCCGTCCTGCGTCAACCCTGCCTGGGCCTGGAATGCCCGGATTGCAGTCTTCGAACCTTCGCCGATTTTCCCGTCGAAGTTGCCGTCATAATAGCCCAGCATCGACAGGCGCTCCTGCAATTCCATCTTTTCCGCGAAGCTGAGCTTGGTGAACGGGCGATTCCAGTCCTGGACAAGCCCGCCATAGCCGGCGATTTCGTCCGCAAGAAGGCCAACGGCCAGCGCATATTTGTCGGCGTTGTTGTATGCTTTCAACACAAAGAAGTTACGGGTCATCAGGAAAGCGGGACCGCTGCGACCATCCATGACCTTGAGTTCGGCCTTGTCGCTACCGTTCCTG
The DNA here is from genome assembly GCA_019635775.1 of Rhizobiaceae bacterium. Taxonomy (GTDB): domain Bacteria; phylum Pseudomonadota; class Alphaproteobacteria; order Rhizobiales; family Rhizobiaceae; genus Mesorhizobium_K. The sequence goes on from JAHBYU010000004.1 coordinate 124,167, forward strand.
AAGGACTTGCCGTTTGCGCGCGTCACCCCGATGCTCTGCCACTTGGACAAGGTAAGGGAGCCTGCGGGGAACTTGCGACCTGCCGGCAGGCTGACCTCGTAACCCCAGGTCTTGCCGGTCTGCCAGCCGTTCTTGCGCAACAGGTTCGCGGCCGTGGCCAATGCGTCAGGCACGGAATTCCAGATGTCGCGCTTACCGTTGCCGTCAAAATCGACCGCATAGGCCTGGTAGCTGGTCGGGATGAACTGCGTGTGGCCCATCGCGCCGGCCCATGAGCCGGTGAGGTGGCTTTCGTCGATATCGCCGCTCTGCAGGATCTTCAGCGCCGCGATCAACTGGGTGCGGGCGAACTTTGCGCGGCGCTTGTCGGCGTAGGCCAGCGTCGCCAAAGACCGCACGACGTTGCGCATCACCTTGTCGTTCTTGAGGATTTCGCCGTAGTTCGATTCCATTGACCAGATGGCGAGCAGGATGTAGCGATCGACGCCGAAGCGCTTTTCGATCCTGTCGAGGGTCGACTTGTATTTCTTCGCCATCGCGCGGCCCGTCTCGACGGACTGGTCGTGGACGCGGTTGTCGAAATAATCCCATACGGGCGCGGTGAACTCGGGCTGGAAGCGGGCCTTTTCAAGGACTTCGGGGTCTATCGAGTCAACGCCCCTGAACGCGCGGTCGTAGGTCGCACGCGAAACGCCGTTTTGCGCGGCAGTCTGGCGAAAGCTCGCGACCCAGCGCTCGAAGCCCGCGTCGGCGAGCACGGGCGAGACGAGGAGACCGAGGCCAAGGACCGCTGCCGAGGCAACGCTTGCAAGGCGCCGGACGCAAGGTGTTGGACGCATCATTTCCTCCTTTGGAACATCAGGAAGACGATTCATCGACTGTGGCGGTTATGATTTGGTTTACCATGGCCTAACGGGGGAACGAAAATGCAATCTTTGTCTTTTAGGGCGGACACGAATTCGTGAGTCTTTGACTATTTTCGAATTTCGGCATGAAAATGACCTCGCGTAACGAGCAGATCCAAGGGGTAGGACATGAAACGAGTCCGCAAGGCGGTTTTTCCTGTTGCAGGGCTGGGGACGCGGTTTCTTCCGGCGACCAAGGCGATCCCGAAGGAGATGCTGACGGTGGTCGACCGCCCCGTCATCCAGTATGTAGTCGATGAGGCGCGGGAAGCGGGCATCGAGCACTTCATATTCGTGACCGGTCGCAACAAGGGGGTGATCGAGGATCACTTCGACATCCAGTTCGAGTTGAACCACACGCTTGCCCAGCGCGGCAAGGACGACCAGCTTGCCAAATTGCAGCGGTTGCAGCCCCAGGCCGGGCAGACCAGCTTCACCCGCCAGCAGGAGCCGCTCGGCCTCGGTCATGCGGTCTGGTGCGCGCGGGAGCTTGTCGGTGACGAGCCTTTCGCGCTGCTCCTGCCCGACATGATCATGCAGTCCCAGAAGAGCTGCATGAGCGAGATGGTCGAGCTTTATGAACACACCGGGGGCAATATCGTCGCTGTGCAGGAATGCGATCCGGCGGAGGCCCACAAATACGGCATCGTGGGACGCGGCGAGGAAGCGCATAACGGCTTTCGAATCACCGCGATGGTCGAAAAGCCCAAGCAGGGGACGGCGCCGTCAAACCTGTTCATCAACGGACGCTACATATTGCAACCGGAGATCTTCGCGATACTCGAGAAGCAGGAGCGCGGCGCGGGCAATGAGATCCAGCTGACGGACGGCATGCTGCGCCTTGAACAGGACCAGCGCTTCTTCGGCTACCACTACCGTGGCCGCACCTTCGACTGCGGCTCGCCGGAAGGCTTTGTGGAGGCCAACGTCGCGTTTGCACTGGCCAGGTCGGACTTCTCCGCGAAGATGGCGGACGCCATAACGGGACTACTCGAGGAAAAGGCAGGGAAACTCCGCAACGCGAGCTGACGGAATTCGTCAGCGTTGCAGTTTCAGGCCGAGGAAAACGCTTGTCGTATCCGTGTCGCGGTCGGGCATGTTGCTCGAGACGTCCTCGTATTCCAGTCTTCCCGTCAGACCGGCATAGCGGTTGAGCCACCAGGTGAGGCTGGCTTCGGCATTCAGGATCACATCATAGCCATCCGATTCGGCGTAGTTGCGGTATCCGAAGCCGAGGACGGCGTTGCCGGTGAGGTTTGCCCGCATCTGGCGTTCGATCGCCATGCTGGTGGAATAGAGAACCGAACCGCTTTCACCGGGCGTCGTCGATCCTTCAAGAACGGTCGATCCTGAAAAACGCACGTTCGTGCCGCGCTGCGGCGACCACAGTGCAAGCGCCTCCACCGTGGGCGTGGAGAGCGCCGCAAGCCTGTCGTCGTCGAAATGCTCCGTGATCCAGCCGGCAGCAATCTCGCCGGTGAGTTTCTCACCTGCGTCGAACTCCAGGCCGCCCCGGAAGCCGTAGATGTCCGCCGATCGCCGGTAGCCGGCGCTGTCGACTTCCTGATCGTACTGGTTGCGGCCAATCTCGGCTGCGACGAAGGGCGTCAGGACGGGGGATACCTCGTATCCGGCACGAAGCGTAAGTGAGTAGAGGGTGGCATCGCGGTCCTTCTGCGAAAGGACGCCGCCGCTCTGGAGATCGGCATCGCCGTAGGCTTCGTGGCGTATCCCGCCCGTAACGGCGAACCGGGCCTTGCCGGCATCCCGTTCGAGCCCGAGCGTTCCACCGATCCTCTGGGTCATGGGCTCCTCGATCGTGTCTGGGATGACGACCGGGGATGCAGCGGATTCAGGTGTCGCCGAATAGAGGAATGTACCCAGTGCGCGGTATTCGGTGCCCAGTTCGATTTCCAGTTCGGCATCGATGGCGCCTTCGAAGGGGTTCACCTCCTCGCCGGAAAGCGTCTTGCGAAATGTCCCGACCGCGTCGACGGATGCGCGGTGACTTGACCAGTCGGAGGCCGCGTTCAACCGCAATCTGGTCTCCGACAGGATTGCCGAAGAGCCACCAACTGATGAATCTGCGTTGGTGGTCGCGGTGATGCCGGTCTCGAGCGTCGGCTTCAGGATAAAGCTGCCCCAGCGGATGCCGGGGGCCTCGAACGGATTCTGCTCAGGCGGCCTGTTCAGGCCCTCGATCGGCTGAACCCGTTCCGCATCGGGATCGGCAGGAAGGTTGTCGGGCGAGCCTGACGGTGGCTGGCGCACCGTGCCAGTGGCGAGGTCGTCGGTTTGCGCAGGCGCCTGCCTGCGCCGGCTAGCCGTGGTATCGTCGGTTTGGCCTGAGGTAGCGACGGTTTCGGCGGGCATCTCCTGTGCGGCAGGGTCCGGAGCGGGCGAATCAACAAAATCGTCACTGCCCGCCGTGCCTGCCTGCGAATTGACCGACGATGCGGGATTGTCTCCGACAAGCGGGGCAGGATCGGTGCTTTCCTCATACAGGATGCCACGAAGACCATTGGGCTGCTGCGCGATTGCCACGCCCGAAAAAGCTAGGCCGAGGGCAGCCACCGTCAGCAGCAATGCCTCGGGCTTTCCCGATCCCGGACGCCTGTTTTTTCCCGTTTGCACCGAAGGGGCTCATCCAACGAATGAAGGGCGCTCGACGCGCCATGCTTACCGAACCGTAAATGGGCATGGTTAATGGAGCGTTGAGACACAGGCCGGCTTGCCTGCCCGACAAGTGGACAGAAGCCCGGCAAAGCGCTAATCGCTACGCCATGCACGCCATGCCGATGAAGAAACAACCTGACCGCGACGCATCGATTGCGTCCGCGTTGCGCACCGTCGCAACCGAGCAAGCCGGGATCGCGGCGCTTGCGGAAGCATTGGGCAACGGGCTTTCCGATGCCTTTGCAAGGGCTGTCGAGCTGATTTCGCCGATCAGGGGCAGGGTTATCGTGACCGGCGTGGGCAAAAGCGGCCACATCGGCAACAAGATCGCCGCAACGCTGGCATCGACCGGTACGCCAGCCTTTTTTGTCCACCCGGCGGAGGCCAACCACGGCGACCTGGGCATGATCGCGAAAGACGATGTGATCGTCGCGATGTCATGGTCGGGAGAGACGGCGGAACTCAACAGCATCGTTGCCTATTCCCGCCGTTTCTCAATACCTCTGATCGCCGTGACGGCTGGTGAGACCTCGGCCCTTGCGCGTGAGTCGGATGTTGTTCTTCTCCTGCCGCGCGTTCCGGAGGCCTGCCCCCACGGACTGGCGCCAACCTCGTCGACACTGCTTCAACTCGTGATCGGCGATGCGCTGGCGATCGCGCTGCTGGAAGCACGCGAGTTCACGCCAGATCAGTTTCGCACGTTCCATCCGGGTGGCCAGCTCGGAGCGCGGCTGATGAAAGTCCGCGATGTCATGCATGTTGGCGACAGGCTGCCGGTTGCCGCTCTCGGCAGCGCACTGAAGGACGCGATCGTAACCCTGTCGCACAAGCGCTTCGGCTGCGTATGCGTCGTGGACGATCATGGAGGGTTGGCCGGCATCGTGACCGATGGCGACCTGGCGCGAAATCTCGACAAGAATCTTGGCGCGCTTGCCGTCGAGGACATCATGACACGGACGCCGAAAACGATTGATCCCGATACGCTAACCGGCGAGGCGATTGCCATCCTGGACGAGAACCGGATCAGCGCGCTGGTTGTCGTTGAAGACAACAAGCCGGTTGGCATCGTCCACTTCCACGACCTTCTGAAGGTCGGAGTGGCGTGAGCCACACCCATGCCATCGGCCGATAACGCTCCGGCGGGCGATCTGATGACGGACGCTCGCTTCATTCTGTTCCGGGATGACTTCTCCGGCGACGAAGTCTTGTTCGAGCACCCTTCCAGGGTGATTGTGGCCAATTCCGTTGAAGACTTTTCCCCCGCGCTCGATGCCGTGCAGAAGGCACACTGGCAGGGCAAATGGGTCGCCGGGTATTTCTCCTATGAAGCAGGGTATCTCTTCGAACCGAAGCTCGCACCCATCATTCCTGAAGGCCGCCGTACACCGCTGATGGTGTTTGGTGTGTTCGATGCACCTGCAGAGACGCCGCGACATCGGGATCGTCCCTTGACCAATGGACCGGTGTTCGGAGTTCGCGCAACGTGGACGCTGGAGGACTATCGTCAACGCTTCGACCGACTGCACCAGCATCTGAGGCAGGGCGATTGTTACCAGGCCAACCTGACCTTCCCCGTCGAAGCGAAGTGGACCGGCGATCCTCTGTCGGCTTTCGATGCGCTGGCAGCCAGGCAAGCCGTGAAGTACGGGGCGCTGGTTGACCTTGGTGGACCCGTCATCCTGTCGCGTTCTCCCGAACTTTTCTTCGACGTGGACAAAGACGGCTGGATCGAAACCCACCCGATGAAGGGAACAGCGGCGCGCGGTGCGACGCCTGAAGAAGACGAGGCGCAGAAGCACTTCCTTGCCAACGATCCTAAAAATCAGGCCGAAAACCGGATGATCGTCGATCTCCTGCGCAACGACATCTCGTTGATTTCTGAGGTCGGGACGCTGGATGTACCGGAGCTTTTCAGCATCGAGAGTTTTGCCACGGTCCACCAGATGGTGAGCAAGGTGCGGGCGAAGCTTTTGCCGGGATTGGGCATCCGCGATATTTTTGCCGCGCTTTTTCCATGCGGCTCGATCACTGGTGCGCCGAAAATACGCGCGATGGAAATCCTGCGCGAACTGGAGACCGCACCGCGCAACGCCTATTGCGGGGCGATTGGCTGGATAGAGCCAGGCGGCAGGATGCGCTTCAACGTCGCCATACGCACGATAACGCTCTTCCCCGACGGCGAGGCGGTCTACAATGTCGGGGGCGGTGTGGTCTTCGATTCCACGGCGGAAGAGGAATATGCGGAATGTCTGCTGAAGGCGCGATACGCGACGGGACGCCCTCCGGCTTCTACCTGATCGAGACACTCGGCTACCAGCCCGGACAGGGTGCGATCAGAAGGGACCTGCATCGCTCCCGCCTGGTACGCTCTGCCCGCGAACTCGGCTTTCCGCTCGAACCGCACAAATTCGACAGCACAGTCGACCGATTGGCTGCCGGTGAAAGACCGCTGAGGCTAAGGGTGACGCTCGATGCCTCTGGGCAGCTGGAAGCGAAGGCGGCGGCTTTCGTTCCCCTCCCTCCCGACGCCGTCTGGCGCGTTGCGATCGCTGCGACGAGGATTGATAGCGGCAATGCCATGATTGAGCACAAAATCTCTGCCCGTGAGATCTACGAAAAGGCGAGAGCTGAGTTTCCGGCTTCGGAAATCGACGAGGTCATCCTCCTCAACGAGCGCGGAGAGGTCTGCGAGGGCACGATTACCAACGTGTTTCTGCATACCGGAGATGCGGCGCTGGCCACACCGGCCCTTGCCTGCGGGCTTCTGCCCGGCGTCCTGCGTGGCCACATGATCCGGAAAGGTCAGGCCAGAGAGGCGATCCTCACGTCCGGAGACCTGCGCAAGGCAAGTATGATCAAGATGGGCAATTCATTGCGGGGACTGATCCGCGCAAGGCTGGTCTAACGACGCAGGATTGCGGCTGCATCATCGGGGTAGTATCGCCAATGAAGGAGCAGCAGGCGATCGTGACCCAACTTCCCATCCACACACCCTATGATGGTTCATCCAGACTTTTCACAATTGGATTGAGGCAACTCGATCCGGCGAACTGGATCGAGATCGACGACACGTTTGACTTCCAGCTCGCCGAAAAGCGCCGAATCCACGTTGAACATGCGAAGGATGTCTTCGTCGCCGAAGACGGAACGCAGGCAGCGCAGGAAGAGGTGCTGGCGTTGCTGGCGGAATTTCTTCCCGTCCGGTTTCCCGACCGCTATCGACCGGGAACAGCCACGCTTTCCGTTGTCGGGCACGAGGCATTGGACCGCCTGAATGAAGAAGCGCTGCCGGCATTGCACAGGGCGTCGCTTCTCGTGCAGGAAGACCTCATCCTGATGCGCCGGGGCAAGCAGGGCTGGCGGCTTGCGGCCGGTGCGCTTTGCTTTCCGTCGTCCTGGGTACTCACTGAAAAATTCGGCAAGCCGATGTCGACCATTCACAAACCTGTTCCGGGCTTCGGTCCAGGCACACGCAACGCCGAACTGATCGATCGCATGTTTGACCGATTGCAGGTGGTCCAGCCCGTGGAACGCTTCAACTGGTCGATCCAGCAGGGAGACGCGCTCTATCATCCGCTTTCAAATGACGGTCGGATCGACAGGGCGACCGGTCGGCCGGTGCGCTTTCCCGATGTGGCGGATGCAGCCAAGGCTTTCATTCGTGTCGAGCGACAGACCCTTCGGAAGCTGCCGGTGTCGGGAGACATCCTCTTTACAATACGGATCCACATGGATCCGATCGCGCTGCTGAAGGGGCGTCCGGACCGCGGCACGCTCGCCGGCTCCTTTGCCGCCCAGCTTCTTGACCTCGATCAGGACCAGCTGGACTACAAGGGCCTCGCGGCAGATCGCGACAGGTTGGTCGAGGCCCTGACGGAAATAGAAAGGTCATAAAGGAAGGACCGCTTTTCGGTCCTTCCTCCGTGCGTGACGGATACCGTGGCTATTCAGGCACGACCCGCACCGCGCCCTTGTCGGCGCTGGTGGCGAAGGCGGCGTAGGCGCGCAGGGCGGTGGTGACGTTGCGCTTGCGCTTTTCAGCCGGCTTCCAGCCCTTTTGATCCTGTTCGGCGCGACGAGCCTGCAGTTCGTCGTTGTCGACAAGCAGGTTGATGGTCCGTCCCGGAATGTCGATCTCGATCAGATCGCCGTTTCGCACCAAACCGATTGTGCCGCCCAGCGCCGCCTCCGGCGAGGCATGGCCGATGGACAGACCGGACGTGCCGCCTGAGAAACGTCCATCCGTCAGGAGCGCGCACGCCTTTCCGAGCCCCTTCGATTTCAGGTAGCTGGTCGGGTAGAGCATCTCCTGCATGCCGGGCCCACCCTTCGGTCCCTCATAACGGATGACGACCACGTCGCCGGCCTTCACCTCGTTGGAGAGGATGCCCTTCACCGCCGCATCCTGGCTTTCATAGACCACGGCCGGGCCGGTGAACTTCAGGATCGACTCGTCGACGCCGGCTGTCTTCACGACGCAGCCGTCGAGCGCGATGTTGCCTTTCAGGACGGCGAGCCCGCCATCCTTCGAGAAAGAGTGTTCGGCAGAACGGATGACGCCTTCGCGACGGTCGAGATCCAGCTCGGCCCAGCGATTGGACTGCGAGAAGGCTTGCGTGGTGCGCACTCCGCCGGGTGCTGCCATGAAGAAGTTGCGCACACTTTCGGAGTTCGTCCTCGTGACGTCCCAGCGGTCGATCGCGTCGCCCATGGTGACGGCGTGGACGGTCGGTTCGTCGCGGTTGATCAGGCCCGCGCGGTCAAGTTCACCAAGAATGCCCATGATGCCGCCTGCGCGATGCACATCCTCGACATGGACGTCGTTCTTGGCCGGAGCCACCTTGCAGAGCACGGGCACGCGAAGCGACAGCGCGTTGATGTCGTCCAGCGTGAAGTCGACCCCGCCTTCATACGCAGCGGCAAGGATATGCAGCACCGTGTTTGTCGAGCCGCCCATGGCAATGTCCAGCGCCATCGCGTTCTCGAAGGCCTTCTTCGTGGCGATGGAGCGGGGCAGGGCGGTTTCGTCGTCCTGCTCATAATAGCGGCGGGCCAAATCGACGACCAGATGCCCGGCCTCGACGAAAAGACGCTTGCGGTCGGCGTGGGTGGCGAGCGTCGAGCCGTTGCCCGGCAGCGAGAGGCCGAGCGCCTCGGTGAGGCAGTTCATCGAGTTGGCGGTGAACATGCCGGAGCAGGAGCCGCATGTGGGGCAGGCGTTCTGCTCGACTGCCAGCACTTCCTCCTCGGTGTACTTGTCGTCGGCCGCGTAGACCATGGCGTCGATCAGGTCGAGCGCCTGCAGCTTGCCCTTCACCATCGCCTTGCCGGCCTCCATCGGACCGCCGGAAACGAAGACGGCGGGGATGTTGAGACGCATGGCGGCGTTGAGCATGCCCGGCGTGATCTTGTCGCAGTTGGAGATACAGACCATGGCGTCGGCGCAATGGCCGTTAACCATGTACTCGACGGCATCGGCGATGATTTCGCGCGACGGAAGCGAATAAAGCATACCGTCATGGCCCATCGCGATGCCGTCATCGACCGCAATCGTGTTGAACTCCTTGGCGACGCCGCCGGCAGCCTCGATCTCCCTCGCCACAAGCTGGCCCAGGTCCTTGAGATGGACGTGGCCAGGCACGAACTGCGTAAAGGAGTTCACTACGGCGATGATCGGCTTGCCGAAATCGCCGTCCTTCATGCCGGTGGCGCGCCAGAGTCCCCGCGCACCGGCCATGTTGCGGCCGTGGGTGGTGGTACGAGAACGATAGGCAGGCATGGCGTTTCCTCGAGGTTCTGCGGCCTCCGGGTAGTTGGATTCCGGCCGTTGCCTGCGTCATTAATACGAAAGCGGCTGAAGGGCAACAAAAAACCGTACCGTACGGTACGGTACGGTTCGCAAATCCGGCTATGCCCGGACCCGTCGCCCATCGGAGACGAGAAAGCTCTCCAGGCCGCCCAGAAGTTCGTCCCAGCCATGGCGGCGACCTTCAACGCCGTCGCTCGGAGGAATGATGCACATCTGCTCGGTGAAGGTGAGACGGGTGCCTCCGTTGTGATCGGCGAACCGGACGGTCGCGAGAGACACAGTGTGGATTCGCCCGTTCATAGCCATTGAATAGGCCATGACGATCCGCTCGTTCTCGACAATCTCGAAATAGCGGGTCTCGTTGACGTGTTCGCCCATGTCGTTCTTGAACGAAGTGCCTTCCCGACCACCGACGACGAAATCCATGCTGTGGACTTCGCCGCCGAACCATTTTGCTTTCTTTATCGGGTTCGACCATGCCGACCAGACGTGTTCCCGGCAGTTGGGGTAAATCCGTTCGATGGTAAAATTTTCGTGCGCGACAGCGTTCATTGCGTATCCCTTTCCAGAAATTTGCCGAGTGCATCGAAACGCCCTTCCCAGATGCTTCGATGCGCAACGATCCAGTCCTCCACCGAACGCATCCGCTCTGGCGCCAACTCGACGGTACGGACGCGTCCAAGCTTGCTGGATCGGATCAGCCCCGCCTGCTCAAGCACCTTCAGATGTTTGAGAAAGGTTGGCCCTGCCATTTCGAAAGGCTCGGCCAATTCGGACACCGACGCCGGGCCTCTCGCCAGCCGGTCAACAACCGCAAAGCGGGTCGGGTCGGAGAGCGCTCCGAATATCGTGGACAGGTCGGCCTGATAGGTAGTCATTTGGCTATCTTATGCGCCGGATCGGACCGCGAGTCAATAACAGGTAGCCGATTGGCTATCTATTAGCTGCCTGCCGGCTCTGAGAATCCGTGGCAGTGACCCTTTATTATGACATGACCTTGTGCTTTGAGCTTTGTGCAGTGCCAACAACTAAGGAGTGCTGCCCAAAATGGCGGAACAAAACTGGCCCGTTTACGGAGAGATCACTGGTCCTGTGGTGATGATCGGTTTCGGTTCGATCGGGCGCGGAACGCTTCCGCTTATCGAGCGCCATTTCAAGTTCGACAAGTCGCGCATGGTCGTGATCGACCCCAACGATGCGGACAAGGCCTTGCTTGACGAGCGGGGCATCACCTTCGTCAAGGAGGCTGTGACCAAGAAGAACTACAAGAAGCTGCTCAAGCCCTTGTTGAAGAACGGCGGCGGGCAGGCGTTCTGCGTCAATCTCTCGGTCGACACCGGATCGGTCGATCTGATGCGTTTCTGCCGTGAACTCGGTGCGCTCTACGTCGATACGGTCGTCGAGCCCTGGCTGGGTTTCTATTTCGACGGCGAAAAGGACAACGCCGATCGGACCAACTATGCCTTGCGCGAGACCCTGCTTGCCGAGAAGCGCAAGCATCCCGGTGGAACGACGGCGGTCTCAACCTGTGGCGCAAATCCCGGAATGGTCTCGTGGTTCGTCAAGCAGGCGCTCGTCAACCTGGCGACGGATCTCGGGTTCGATTTCGAAGAGCCGGCGCAGGATGATCGCGCCGGCTGGGCGAAGCTGATGAAGAAGGTGGGCGTCAAGGGCATCCATATTGCCGAACGCGATACGCAGCGCACCAAGAAGCCGAAGCCGCTCAACGTGTTCTGGAATACCTGGTCGGTGGAGGGATTCATATCGGAAGGCCTGCAGCCGGCGGAACTGGGCTGGGGTACGCACGAAAAATGGATGCCGAAGAATGCGCGGAAGCACAAGGAAGGGTGCAAGGCGGCGATCTATCTGGAACAGCCCGGCGCCAATACGCGGGTCCGCACATGGTGCCCGACCCCCGGCGCCCAGTACGGCTTCCTTGTAACGCACAACGAGGCGATTTCGATCTCCGACTTCTTCACGGTGCGCGGCAAGGATGGAAAGGTGAAGTATCGGCCGACATGCCACTACGCATATCATCCGGCCAACGACGCGGTCTTGTCGCTGCACGAGATGTTCGGTGCGGGAGGCAAGGCGCAGCCCGTGCACCATGTGCTCAACGAGAATGAGCTGGTCGACGGCGTGGACGAGCTTGGCGTGCTTCTCTATGGCCACGACAGGAACGCATACTGGTACGGCTCAAGGCTTTCGCTGGAAGAGGCGCGCAAGCTTGCGCCCTACCAGAATGCAACCGGCATGCAGGTCACATCGGCCGTGCTGACCGGAATGGTCTGGGCGCTCGAGAACCCCGAAGCGGGGATCGTGGAAGCGGACGAGATGGATTTCCGCCGTTGTCTGGAAATCCAGCTTCCCTATCTTGGACCGGTAGAAGGACATTACACCGACTGGACACCGCTTGAGGGGCGCCCGGGTCTTTTCCCCGAGGACATCGATGAAGACGATCCCTGGCAGTTTCGCAACGTTTTGGTTCGCTGATCGTTAGACGCCGAGGCTCCGGAAAGAAGGCGCGGCCGACAAAGCCGCGCCTTGATTTCGTTCTCAAATCACGCGATTGAGAAAGCGGGTCGGAAACGATGATTGTTCCCGGAGGGACAAATATGACGATTGCACGCAACGTGTTCTCGGCAGGCGCAGTTGTCGGCCTGTCCTTCATTCTTGCCGGTTGCCTTGGCGGAGGCGGCGGCACGGGCGGTGGCACACGGCCAGCGCCTTCCGGTGTCGAGGGCACCTGGATCGACGCCCAGGGGACGGGACTTTCGACCATTTCGGGCGGCACTTTCAGCACCGTTGCCACTGATACCGGCCAGAAGCTTGCCGAGGGCAGCTATCTGCTCAGCTCTCCGACATCGGTGCAGATCACTGGCACGTCCTTGATCCGGCAGGCTCCGATCTCCTTCAATTGCTTGCTGGTTTCGGGCAACCAGTTGAACTGCACCAGCTCTGCAGGCCAACAATTCGTCCTGACGCGCCGCGCATAACGCCGGACACCTGACACCAGATAGCTGCCAGACCGCTCCGTGCGAGCGATCGGGCAAGAAGCGTCCGATCCGGGCGCGCGAACGCTTACGGGATGCGCTGTTTTCGCTTGCAAGTGTCAATATCGGGTGTGAACATCGGCTGCCGCTTGGCCCTGGTGGGCCGCAGACGGGTACTGGAAAAATCATCAGGATTGCACTTTTCGGGAGACGTCAGATGAGAAAATTTGCCGCTGTTGCAGCGCTTTCGGCCTCGGCGCTTGGTCTGTCGGCCGGTGTGTCCTTTGCCGACTACACTCTGACCATTCTCCACATAAACGACTGGCATAGCCGCATCGAATCCAACAACAAGTACGAATCGACATGCTCGGTTGAGGAAGAGGGCAAGGGCGAGTGCTTCGGCGGCGCCGCGCGCCTCGTGACGGCTGTCACCGACCGACGAAAGGCTCTGGAGGGCCAGAACGTTCTTTTGCTCAACGGCGGCGACAATTTTCAGGGATCGCTCTTCTATACGACCTACAAAGGCAAGGCGGAGGCCGAATTCCTGAACCAGATGAGATTCGACGCCATGACTGTCGGCAACCATGAGTTCGACGATGGCGAGGAAGCGCTGGTTCCGTTCCTTGAGGAAATCACCTTTCCCGTCCTGTCGGCCAATGTGCATCCTGACGCGCAATCCAAGGTGGGAGATCGCATCAAGCCTTCGATCGTTCTTGATATCGGCGGACAGAAGATCGGCATCATCGGCGCGGTGACGACCGATACGCCCGAGATTGCTTCGCCCGGACCGAACATTGCGATCGAAGACGACATCAAGACCATTACGGCCGAGGTCGAGAAACTTAAGGCGGATGGCGTCAACAAGATCGTCGCACTGACACATGTCGGCTATCCGCGCGACAAGGAAATGATCGCCAAGATACCCGGCGTCGATGTCGTGGTGGGCGGACATTCGCATTCACTGCTGTCGAACACCGACGAAAAGGCCGAAGGCCCGTATCCGACGATGATCGACAATCCTGATGGTTACAAGGTGCCGGTGACCCAGGCTGCTTCCTACTCCAAGTATCTCGGAGAATTCACCGTGACCTTCGACGACAATGGTGTCGTCAGGGAAGCAAAGGGCGACCCGATCCTGCTGGACAATTCGATTGCGCCTGATGCCGCAGTTCTCGCCCGGGTGAAGGAACTGGCCGGACCGATCGAGGAACTCAAGGCAAAAGAGGTCGCCGAGACCACTGCGCCGATTGACGGCAGCAGGGAAAATTGCCGCGCGCGTGAATGCGAAATGGGCAACCTTGTCGCGGACGCCATACTCGACCGCGTGAAAGGGCAGGGCGTGACAATCGCTTTCCAGAACGGCGGTGGGCTGCGCGCATCGATCGACCAGGGGGTTGTCACCATGGGCGAGGTGCTGACAGTGCTGCCCTTTCAGAATACGCTCGCCACCTTCCAGCTCAGCGGCAAGGATGTGTTGGCGGCGCTGGAAAACGGCGCGAGCCAGCTTGAGGAAGGCGGCGGGCGCTTCACCCAGGTGGCTGGCCTGAAGTATTCGTTCGACGGCTCTGCACCGGTCGGAAACCGCATCAAATCCGTGGAGGTGATGGAAAACGGCGCATGGGTGCCGCTTGATCCTGAAAAGACCTATCTCGCCGCAACGAACAATTTCATGCGCAAGGGCGGTGACGGGTACAAGGTGTTCGCGGACAACGCCCAGAACGCGTATGACTACGGCCCGGGCCTCGAGCAGGTTGTTGCCGACTACCTGTCCGCCAACCGGCCATACACTCCGAAACTCGATGGACGGATCGTCGCACTCGCCGCGACTGCCCCCGACGAGCCGGAGGTTGCCGCAACGCCGCCTGCAGCGGCCGAGCCCGTCCTGCCAGCGCCTCCTCCCGGTTCGGCGGACATAGCAGCCACGCCACCCACCATCGATGTCATGCCGGAGCCTGCCGACCGGGCAGAGCCGGTCGAGAACACGCATACGGTGGCTGCCGGAGATACGCTTTGGGACATCGCCCAGAAAGTCTATGGCGACGGCGCCAAATGGAAGCTGATCGCGGAGGCCAACCCGGACGTGAAAGCGGGCAAGCTCGTGGTTGGTTCGTCATTGAAAATTCCGCCAGCCGGCTGATCTCCGTTCGCGGAATGCGCCCGAGGCCCGTTCGTTAAGCCGAACGGGCCTTTGCGTATGTGCTTCCTTGCCTGTAAGGCTTCAACTTCAGGGAATATTAGCCAGCGAGGGTGCGGCCAGAGGCAGCATTGAAACTGCTGCCCGCTTCACTATTTTCGCCACGGCGAGAGAGAACGGAATGAATACCGACACCCAAAAGGCATCGATGCTCCCGGCCGGCCATCCGCCGATAAAGCCGCGCCGGACCGGCGTACTCCTAGTCAATCTCGGTACGCCTGATGGCACCGACTACAAATCAATGTGGCGATACCTGCGCGAATTCCTGTCTGATCCGCGCGTGATCGAACTCAACAAGGCGATCTGGTACCCGATCCTCTACGGCATCGTTCTGACGACGCGGCCGAGCAAATCCGGTGCGAACTATCGGAAGATCTGGAACACCGAGAAGGACGAGTCTCCCCTGCGCACCTACACGCGCAGCCAGGCCGAGAAACTGGCGGCGGCACTGGCGGACCTGCCTGACGTTCGCGTGGAATGGGGCATGCGTTACGGAAACCCCTCCACCCGTAGCGCGGTGCAGAGCCTCTACGACCAAGGCTGCGATCGCATCCTGACCTTTCCGCTTTACCCGCAATACTCGGCCACCACCACTGCTACGGCGAACGACCAGCTTTTCCGAGCGCTTATGAAGATGCGGCATGCGCCTGCGGTTCGATCAGTGCCGCCATATTATGACGAGCCGGTCTATGTCGATGCGCTGGCGCGCTC
Source organism: Rhizobiaceae bacterium (assembly GCA_019635775.1). GTDB lineage: Bacteria > Pseudomonadota > Alphaproteobacteria > Rhizobiales > Rhizobiaceae > Mesorhizobium_K. The sequence goes on from JAHBYU010000004.1 coordinate 139,455, forward strand.
GATCGAGGCGAGCCTTGCCAAGCTGGATTTCGAGCCAGAGGTCGTAATTGCCTCCTACCACGGCATACCGAAACCCTACTTCGAAAAGGGCGACCCCTATCATTGCCATTGCCAGAAGACGACGCGACTGCTGCGCGAGAAGCTGGGATGGGATAGCAAGAAGCTCATCACCACGTTCCAGTCGCGCTTCGGGGCGCAGGAATGGCTGCAGCCCTATACCGACAAGACGGTCGAAAAGCTGGCGCATGAGGGAGTCAAGTCGATTGCCATCGTCAATCCCGGCTTTTCCGTCGATTGCATCGAAACGCTGGACGAAATCGGCCGCGAGGTGCGTGACGAGTTCCTGCACGCGGGCGGCGAGAAGTTCGCGCATATCCCCTGTCTCAACGACAGCGCCGAAGGCATGGATGTGATCGAGGCGTTGGTGCGCCGCGAGTTGCAGGGCTGGGTCTGAGCGGAACCGCCGCCCTCCCACCGCGTTGAGCGCGGCGGAGGGAAGATTTCATGCGTCGCAAACTAGACCTGCGAACCGGCCGTCCTGTCTGGTTCGCCTATCGTGCGCCATCGGTTACCCCTGAACGGCTGGACCGCGACATCAGGACCGATGTTGCGGTGATCGGCATGGGCATCAGCGGAGCGATGATGGCCGAGGCGCTTACCGCTGCCGGCCTGGACGTCGTCTGCCTTGACCGGAGAGGCCCAATGAGAGGGTCGACTCCGGCGACGACTGCGCTGGTCCAGTTCGAGATCGATCAGCCTTTGACAAGACTGTCGCGCATGATCGGGCGAACCCAGGCGGAGCGCGCCTGGCGACGCTCCCGACTCGCAGTCGAGAGCCTTTTTGCCTGTGTCGCCGAACTCGGTATCGAATGCAGGATCGAGCGTCGCAACTCCCTCTATCTGGCCGGCGACGAACTTGGTGCAAGCGATCTAGCCATGGAGGCGGCGGCCCGGCGCGCGGCTGGAATATCGGCCCATTACCTGACACGACAGGATCTGGCAGACAGGTACGGCATCGAACGGGACGGCGCGATCCTCAGTCACGGCAACATTGCACTCGATCCCAGAATGCTCACAGCCGGACTACTCAGGAAGGCGGCCGAACGCGGCGCCCGGTTCTTCGCGCCAACCGAGGCGACAAGGATCGCCGGCAGCCGGGAAGAAATCAGCATTGAAACGAAAGAGGGGCCGACGATAACCGCGCGCCATGCCGTGCTGGCAACCGGCTACGAGTTGATGGATATCGTTCCGGCCACGGAACACAGCATCATCTCGACATGGGCCATCGCCACAAGGCCCCAGCCGCAAAAGATATGGCCCGAGGAGGCGTTCATCTGGGAGGCGTCCGATCCCTATCTGTACATGCGCAGCACGAGCGATGGCCGCGTCATCTGCGGTGGCGAGGACGAGGACTTCGAGGATGAGGACAAGCGGGACGCCTTGATCGACAGGAAATCATCAAGGCTGGCCGAGAAACTGTCTCGCCTTTTTCCCAAGCTCGACACGACGCCGGAATTTGCCTGGGCAGGCTCCTTCGGCACGACATCCACGGGCCTGCCCCATATCGGCACCGTCCCCTATCATCCCAGGATTCATGTCGTCATGGGGTATGGCGGTAACGGGATAACCTACTCCCGGATCGCTTCCGAGATCGTTGCGTCGGCGCTCTCCGGCAATGCCGACAGCGATGCAGACCTCTACGCGCTCGCCCCAAGGGCGAAGAAATCCAAGAAACCCTAAAGCCGGTCGATAACCAATCCGCCACAGTATGATTGTATAGCCGTAATCATGTCATAAATGATTCTGGCGGCTATGGCCGTTCCAATGGGGGTAAGCAAATGTTCTCAGGCTTCGACATCGTCATACCGGTGCTTGTCATTCTGGTTTTGCTGGTTCTGTTCGCCGGCATCAAAACAGTTCCGCAGGGCTACAACTACACCGTCGAACGATTTGGCCGATATACCCGAACGCTTACGCCCGGCCTCAACATCATCATTCCTTTCATCGACCGCCTTGGCGCCAAGATGAACATGATGGAACAGGTCCTCGAAGTGCCCACGCAGGAAGTGATCACCAAGGACAACGCCATCGTTTCAGTCGATGGCGTATCGTTCTTCCAGGTGCTGAATGCCCCGCAGGCCGCGTATCAGGTATCGGGTCTGCAGAACGCCATCCTCAATCTAACCATGACGAATATCCGTTCCGTCATGGGCTCGATGGACCTCGACGAACTGTTGTCAAACCGCGATGCCATCAACGAGCGGCTGCTCAGAATCGTCGACGAGGCCGCGCATCCGTGGGGCATCAAGATGACGCGCGTCGAGATCAAGGACATCAACCCGCCGCAGAACCTTGTCGAATCCATGGCCCGGCAGATGATGGCGGAACGCGACAAGCGTGCGCAGATCCTCGCCGCGGAGGGCCTGAAGGCAGCGCAGGTTCTCGAAGCCGAGGGGCGCCGTGAGGCAGCGTTCCGCGACGCTGAGGCACGCGAGCGCGCCGCCGAAGCCGAGGCACGGGCAACCCAGATGGTCTCCGAGGCCATCTCGAAGGGCGACGTCCAGGCGATCAACTATTTCGTGGCCCAGAAATACACCGAAGCGCTGGCGCAGATCGCCTCCGCCAGCAACAGCAAGATCATCATGATGCCACTGGAGGCGTCTTCGCTTGTCGGTTCGCTTGGTGGGATCGGTGCGATCGCCAAGGAGGTTTTCGGCGACGGCCCGTCGGGTGGCCAGCGCGGCGGACGGACCGCGCCGCGTCCTCCATTCGTTCGACCCGAAGACAACCAGTAGGCCACGGCCATGATCGTGCGCTTTTTTTCCGAACTCGGGCCATGGAACTGGATGGCGCTGGGTTTCGTCCTGCTCATCCTCGAGATACTTGTGCCCGGCGTTTTCCTGCTCTGGATTGGTCTGGCGGCGCTGATCGTGGGCGCCGTGTCGCTGATGCTATGGGATGCCGGTTTCTGGGTCTGGCAGGCGCAGGTGGTCGTGTTCCTGGCGCTTTCCCTTGCCTGCGCATTTGCCGGCAAGAAGATCGCCAAGGGAAAGGACAACGAGTCCGACCAGCCATTGTTGAACCGGCGCGGCGAACAACTGGTCGGGCGTCTTGCCACGCTGAGCGAACCGATCGTCGACGGCCGGGGCCGGGTCAAGATCGGCGATACGATGTGGCGCGTGTCCGGCCCCGACCTGCCCGCGGGGGCGAAAGTCCGCGTCAAGGCGGCGACGGATCTCGACCTGGAGCTTGTCGTGGAGGCCGCCTAGGCGCGTCCTATTCCAGGGCTTCAAGCTCGTCGATCAGGCCGCTGATGACGCCCAGCCCGATCTGCCAGAATTTGGGATCGGAAGCATCGAGCCCGAAAGGCTTGAGCAGTTCGGTGTGATGCTTCGTGCCGCCTGCGCGCAGCATCTCGAAATACTTGTCCTGAAAGCCATGCTCGGCATTCTGGTAGACCGCGTAAAGCGAGTTCACGAGACAGTCCCCGAAAGCGTAGGCATAAACGTAGAAGGGCGAATGGATGAAGTGGGGGATGTAGGTCCAGAAAGTCTCGTACCCCTCCCGCAGACGTATAGCCGGGCCGAGGCTTTCCTTCTGCACCTCCAGCCAGAATTCACCGATCTTGTCGGATGTCAGTTCGCCTTTGCGCCGCTCTGTGTGGATCTTGCGCTCGAATTCGTAGAACGCGATCTGGCGAACGACCGTGTTGATCATGTCCTCGACCTTCTGCGCCAGCATCGCCTTTCGCTCCCGGGGGTCGGTCGTGCTGTCGAGCAGGGAGCGGAAGGTCAGCATCTCGCCGAAAACGGATGCGGTCTCGGCAAGCGTCAACGGGGTTGAGGCCATCAGCGCGCCTTGTCCGCCGGCAAGCACCTGATGCACCCCGTGGCCAAGCTCATGTGCAAGCGTCATCACGTCGCGCGGCTTGCCCATGTAATTCAGCAACACATAAGGATGGACGGAAGGGACAGTCGGATGCGCAAAGGCGCCCGGCGCCTTGCCTGCCCGGACCGGCGCGTCAATCCAGTTGCGATCGAAGAAGGTGCGCGCGATGTCCGCCATTTCCGGCGAGAAGCTTCCATAGGCCGACAGCACGGTGTCCCTCGCCTCATCCCAGCCGATCACGGCCTGCGGGGTTTCGGGCAGGGGCGCGTTGCGATCCCAGTGGTTCATCTGCTCCATGCCGAGCCAGCGCGCCTTCATCGCATAGTAGCGGTGCGACAGGCGGGGATAAGCCTCCCGCACGGCCGCGGCCAGCGCGTCGACGACGTCGCGCTCGACCCTGTTGGCAAGATGGCGCGAGTCCGCGATGTCGCCGAACCCCCGCCAGCGGTCGGAAATTTCCTTGTCCTTGGCAAGCGTGTTGGTGATCAGCGTAAACGTCTTCAGATTCTTGCCGAATGTCCTGGCGAGCGCCTCGGACGCCTCGCGACGCGTGTCCCCGTTCGCATCCTGCAGACGATTGAGGGTTTGTTCGAGGAGCAGTTCCTCGCCACCGACGTCGAAACGCAGTTCCGTCATCGTCTCGTCGAAAAGCCGGTTCCATGCGCCCCGGCCGGTTACCGACTTTTCATGAAACAGCTGCTCTACCCGATCTTCGAGCTGATAGGGCTTGTCCTTCCTCAGGTCGATCACCCAAGGGCGGTAGTGACCGAACAATGGATCCTCGTCGAGCGCCCGTTCGATCAGGGAATCGTCAATAAGGTTCAGCTCAAGCGGGAAAAAGAGAAGGTGAGCGGATACATCCGTCATCTTCTCCTGCACGTCGCCATAGAGCTTTGTCCGCTTCGGGTCCGATGTGTCGCCGGCGTAGACCAGGCCTGCATAGGAAACGATCCGGCCCAGCAGCTCTTCGAGCTTCTCGTAGTCCTGCAAGGCAACGCCGAGTTGGCCGTCACGTCCCTTTTGGGCGGCTTCCGCCAGCTTCCCTTTCCAGCGTGTCTCGAAGGCCACGGCGTCGGCGCGGGCGCGCTCCATATCGGCAAGCAGTTCCGGTGCGTCGATGGCGGGGTAAAGATCAGCCAGATTCCATTGCGGAAGCGCACCCAGCGCCATCTGTTCCGCTTCTGAACCGCCACTCTTCTGCGCTGACAAAATCCGCATCCAAAAGCCTTCCGATTGGGAGCCGGGAAAAGTCTAAAGACTTCGTTCACCGGCTTTTTTGAAGCGTTGTTTAGACGCCTGTGCCAAGTTGATCCAGAATCGAGAGCGCACCTTACCTATCCGGTGCACTCTTCACCTGACTTCTGAAATAGCGGTTCCTCATGACAGGTTCCATACTCATAGTCGATGACGATCCGGTTCAGCGCCGACTGCTGTCGGCTGCTGTCACCAAATTCGGCTACGAGGCGCTGCTTGCGGAAGGCGGGGAAGCCGCGCTCTCGGCGCTTGAAGGCCGGGGTGGAAGCTCGATCTCGGCGATTGTGCTGGACCTGTCGATGCCCGGCATGGACGGCATTGCGGTGCTTCAGGCGCTGCGCGACAGGGAGATAGACATTCCCGTCATTGTCCAGACCTCGCAAGGCAGCATCGACACCGTAGTGCTTGCGATGCGCAACGGCGCGTTCGATTTTGTCGTCAAGCCGGCGTCGCCCGAACGATTGCGGCTGGCGATTGCCAACGCCTTTAAAGTCGAGGCGATGGAGGCCGACGCCCGGCGCACGACACGACGGGGAGGGGTCATCACCTTCCGGGACATCGTCACGAAAAGCCCTGCAATGGACAGGGTGATCCGGCTTGCACAGAAGGCGGCCGCTTCCGATATTCCGATCCTCATTGAAGGTGAATCCGGCGTCGGCAAGGAACTGGTCGCCCGGGCGATACAGGGTTCGGGCGAGCGCCGGTCCAAACCCTTCGTGACCGTCAATTGCGGCGCCATCCCGGACAATCTGGTCGAATCGATCCTGTTCGGCCACGAAAAGGGGTCCTTCACAGGCGCGACGGAAAAGCACGCAGGCAAGTTTGTCGAAGCGCATACCGGAACCCTTTTCCTCGACGAAATCGGCGATCTTCCGCTTGACGTTCAGGTTAAACTCTTGCGCGCCGTGCAGGACGGCGAAGTCGACCCGGTCGGCGGGCGTTCCACCGTGAAGGTGGACATCCGGCTGATTTCGGCGACCCATCGCGACCTTTTGCAGCAGGTCAAGGACGGAGCTTTCCGGGAGGATCTTTTCTACCGCCTGAACGTCTACCCCATCATGGTGCCGCCGCTGCGCGACCGTCGCGCCGACATTCCGCATCTTGTGCGGCACTTCATGGCGAAGGTGCCGGCGGGGAAGGGCGGTGTACCGCCAGTCAACTCGATTTCCGAACGTGCCCTTGCGATGCTTCAGTCATATGACTGGCCCGGCAATATTCGCCAACTCGAAAACGCCGTCTTCCGTGCTTCCGTGCTCTGTGAAAGCGACGTGCTCACCGAAGAAGAGTTTCCGCAGATCCGCGCCCAGGTGGAGGGTTCCGTGGATCTTGATCGACCGCGTGTCCCGGCTACGCCTGCGGCGGAGCCATCGGACGAGGCGCCGTTCGCCGCGTCACCATCGTTCGGAGTCATCCGTGCGCTGGACGAGCGCGGCAATGTGAGGACGCTTGCCGATGTCGAACTCGAGATGATCAAGCTTGCCATAGAGCACTACCACGGGCAGATGAGCGAGGTCGCGCGACGGCTGGGGATTGGGCGTTCGACGCTCTACAGAAAGCTCAAGGAATATGGTATCGAGCCCGATGGGGGCAGGTCCGCTTCGTAGCCAAAACCATCGCCGGATGCCGATCGGGGCTCACTTCTTTGGCCGCTGGGGTGGCAGGCCTCGGCATGTTTCCCGCGCAATTTGATTTAAACGCTCGGTTTACCAAGAATGGACCTGGCCGATTTGAACCAGATTGTTGCCACGGTGTTACCGCATTTCGGCTTCAATAAGCGAGGATTAACCATTAAGATCGATATTCGGGTGTCATTCCACCGCATCCGTTCGTCATCTCCGGGGACAAACGGCAGCCTGCAAGGCCATTTGATTTGACGACAGCAGACCGAAACAGTGCGCAGCGGCTCATGAATACCGCGATCTGGCCGAAATGGCTTTCCGGCATCCTGCTGGCGTTATGCATGACGGTCATGGCAGCGCCGGCCGAGGCCGAAACCCGCACACTCAAGCTCTATTTCATCCACACCAAGGAACGCGCCGAGATCACGTTCAAGCGCAACGGGCGCTACGACCAGGCCGGCCTTCGCAAGATCAACAATTTCCTGCGTGACTGGCGGCGTAACGAGCCCACCAAGATGGATCCGCGCCTGCTCGATACGGTCTGGGAAGCCTATCGCGCCGTTGGCGCCAAGGACTATATCCATGTGGTGTCCGCATACCGGTCGCCGGCGACCAATTCGATGCTGCGCAAGCGCTCGAAGGGCGTGGCAAACAAGAGCCAGCACATGCTCGGCAAGGCGATGGATTTCTACATTCCGGGCGTATCGCTAAAGAAGTTGCGCGACGCGGGCCTGCGTGCCCAGGCAGGCGGCGTCGGCTACTATCCGCGCTCGGGTTCGCCTTTCGTCCATATGGATGTCGGCAACGTGCGCCATTGGCCGCGCATGAGCCGCCAGGAACTGGTCGCCGTCTTCCCCAATGGCAAGACGCTGCACGTGCCGTCCGACGGCAAGCCGCTGCCCGGTTTCGAGCAGGCCCTCGCCTCATACGAATCGCGCAAGAAGAGCGGAACGACCGCGCTTGCGCTGGCCTCAGCCGCGCCTGAGAAGAAGGGCAGGTCCGGCGGACTGCTGTCGGCGCTCTTCGGCGGTGGCGCCGACGAGGAGGAGGACAACAATGACGACGGCGGCCGTGCCGTTGTGGCCGAGGCTGCTCCAAAGCCATCCGCGGACATCCGCATCGTGCCGCCTGAGGATGCCAATCCGGCCACCATACCGTTCGAGACCGCGGCTGAAGAGCCAGACGACACGCCGCAGACCATTCTCGCGGCCCTGCCGGCCCGTGAGGTTCCGCTTCCGCTGTTCGCACCGAGGCCGCAGGTCGACGTCGGTGTAGCGGATGCGGGCGTGTCTGCCGGCATTCCCGATCCTGCCCAGCCGGATACGATACCGTTTGGCATGGCGTCCGCGCTTCCCGAGGAGAGCGAGACCGAGGCGCTTGCCGATGCTGAAGCTGCCGTGCCGCTGCCAAGCTGGCGTCCGGACGAGGAGAACGCACAAGGCGGCTCGACCCTGCTCGCGCTGGCTCCGCCGGAACCCGACTTCAGGCCGGATTCTCCGGATTTCAGTGTCGCAAGCCTCATTGCGTCCGAGGAAGACGCCGTAGGTGCGGCGACCAGCGGGAAGGGTGAGCGCCTCGCGGCAGTTACCCGTACTGCAGCCCTTGCCGATGGCATGCTGGACGTTGCTCCTGCTCCCTCCGCCGCCAAGGCCAAGACGACAACCAAGGCAGACCGTGCCCGCACCACGAACGCCGAACCCAAGAAGCCTCAGGTCGTTGCGGCTCAACCCGAGGCGGCGCGCTGGGCTATGGGAGCCAATCCCGAGCTTGCCTACGATGCGACTGCCGCGTCCGTTGCCCATCTGATGGTCAGGACGGCACCGAGCGAGGTCTACGCAACCGGCTTCCAGCGCGACACCATCGTTGCCGACGCCACACGGTTTACCGGCAAGGCGGTGAGCTTCATGCCGGTCGCACGCTTCCAGACGAACTGATCCGCACATACGGCGTGTGGGGCCAGCGCCGCAAGGCGCGACGCCCCTTCGACAAGCTCAGGACTCGGGCTTGCGGCCTGTGGCCGGAGGGCAGCCATTCTCGTTGCCACGCCTGCCGAAGCATCTGGCCATTTCAAAGAGCGTTTCTCGTCCTTGTGGTTCGACAGGCTCACCATGAGGACGGGTCGGGAAGCGGGGCACGAGGCCTTGCCTCTTATGATTGTATGTACGTGGCCGGTTTCCGGCGCCCCGCCGGCGTTCTTGCCCTGAAGGAGGACACGGCCGTTGCCGCTGGTCTCCAGCAGGGCCCGGATCTGGGGGTTCATCACCCAGCCGCGCTACCGTTGGAGCATGATTGCGAAACCGGTTGCCCGCTTTCGCAATCAGCCCCGGCGCGACCGATCCGGCGCCGTCGCCCTACCTGATCCCCGGTCCGGACCCGGTTCCCGCAAGAGCGATGCGAGGGAGTATGCGTGAGGATGAAACGGCGTGGATAAAACGCGCTGACTTTCTTTCGCGGCGAAGCAAAATCAAAGGCTTGGCGGTGATGGCTTTCCACGCTTGCGCCGAGGCGGGAGGCTGACCTCAGGCCGGCACGAGTCGGCTTGCGCCGCGCGCAAGCGATTCAATGACATCCCATTTCCCCTCGCGGATCGCGTCGTCCGGCGCGACCCAGGAGCCGCCGACGCACACAACGTTGGGTACGGCGAGATATTCCTCGGCATTGTGCGGGGAGACGCCGCCTGTCGGGCAAAAGCGCGCTGCTGCAAGCGGGGATGCCAGCGAGCGAAGGAACGTCGTTCCGCCAGCCTGCTCGGCAGGGAAGAACTTCAGGAAATCGATGCCGGCTTCCAGGGCAGTCATGATCTCGCCCGGCGTAATGGCGCCCGGCAAAAGCGGGACGTCGCTGTTTGCGGCGGCGGCAATCAGGCTCGTGGTCAGCCCTGGGCTTACGATGAATTTCGACCCGGCCGCGACGGCCTCGTCGAACTGTTTCGGATTGAGCACGGTGCCGGCGCCAACGATCGCGCCGTCGACGTCCTTCGCCACGCGGCGGATGCACTCCAGCGCGTCGGGTGTCCGAAGCGTGATTTCGATCATTCTCAGCCCGCCTGCGACCAGCGCCCGGGCCAATGGCACCGCGTCGTCCGCGTGCTTGATCTTGATCACCGGGATAACCGGTTGGCCGGCGAGGAGCGAAAGAAGTTTTTCGGTTTTGCCGGACAAGAAAGCTCTCCGTTTCGATCAAAAAAGGGGAATTCAATCGGTTAGCAGAAGGGACGGCCCGAGTCCATCAAGCGTGGCCGGATCACCGCGCAGTTGCAGGGGGCCGATCACTCTCGTGAGCATCGGGGGTCATTGACAGGCTGCTCATGCCTTACCGCTATTGGCCGGCAGAAACCCCGACAACCAGCGCCAGATGCGTCGGTACCAGGCGTCGAATGGCATGGCGTCCGTCATCGCCTGCCGTGTCAGCGGCCCTGCAATGCCATCCACTTTCAGGCCGTGGTCGCGCTGGAAGGCACGCAGCGCTTCCTCGGTCTGGCGGCCAAAAACGCCATCACGGCCGAGCGGATAGCCAAGCGCCGAAAGCGCCTGCTGAAGGTTTCGCACGTCTTCACCCCTCGAACCGCTGCGCACCGCAGGCAGGTTCGTGCGACTGGCCGGCGGGGCTTCGTCCCCGGTGCCGGCCAGGTGTCTGGAATAGGCCGCAGCCAGCTTCGTGTCGTAGGCATGCTTTCTGTACCCGGGGCCGTTATAGGCTCTGGCGAAGGCCTGCCAGTCGTGGCGCTTCAACACGTCCGCAAGACCCGCCTCGGCGATGTAGCGTGTCATCAGGCGGGCCTGGCCCGCCGCGCCGGACCGCGCTTCCCTCACAAGCGCGTCGACATCGGGGAAGCCGAGCCATTGCCAGTGCGCACCCATCACCTGCCCGAGACCCCAGGAAACGGACTCCCATGCGGCAGCACGGTCGATCGCCGCAGCACGCTCCAGCATGCGCCAGCGCGCGGCCTGGGAGGAGGGGTTGGCGATCGCGCCGGCCTGGGGAGACGCCAGCCCCGCATCACGTGCGATGACGCGGTCTTCCGCCGACAGCCTGCGATCGAAATAGTGACCCTCAAAGCGGATAAGGGGTTCCTGTCGGCCCTCCACGGTTGTGAAAGCCACGCCGCCGCTTTCGACCTCGGCCACTGCCAACAGCGCCGCGGGTTCCATACCTGCGTCTGATGCGACCTTGCTGATCTCCCGTATCGTCGATGTCTTGAACATGCCGAATTGCTCCCTTGTCGGAAGCCAGCATCGCCGCACCGGCCCGGACGTGGATAAAGTGCGGACGGGAAAATGTCCGATCTTTCGTGCCGATAGAATTTTCTATCCGTTAAATGTATGAAAACAAACGGCTTTCTGAAATGTTCTTGAAATGAGGCGCGTTCGTCTGTACCTGCGTGGGCGATGAACCTGTCCCTGCAGAAAGACGACTTTCGCGTCGCGGCGCTCTACCGCTTCGCGCGGCTCGAGCGCCATGAGGATATGCGCTCGCCGCTCGCTGCCTTCTGTTGCGAACGGGGAATAAAAGGAACGCTGCTTCTGGCGCGCGAGGGTATCAACGGGACCGTCGCGGGCAGTCCGCAGGCGATTGCCGAGCTTGTCGCCCATCTTCAGGCTATGCCGGAGCTTGCCGGTCTCGACGTCAAATATTCGCATGCCGCGGAGATGCCCTTCCATCGCATGAAGGTACGGCTGAAGCGCGAGATCGTGACGATGGGCGTCGAGGATATCGATCCGCTTGAAGGTGCCGGCGCCTATGTCGAGCCGGGAGAATGGAATCGCCTGATTTCCGATCCCGACGTCGTGGTGGTCGACACGCGCAACGACTATGAGGTGAAGCTAGGCACGTTCGAGCGCGCCATCGATCCGGAGACGGCGACGTTCCGCGATTTTCCGGCATGGGTGGACCGCAACCGCAATCTGCTGTCGGGCAGGAAAGTGGCGATGTTCTGCACAGGCGGCATACGCTGCGAGAAGGCGACCGCCTATGTCCGGTCGCTCGGGATCGAGGAGGTGTTTCACCTCAAGGGCGGGATCCTCAAATATCTGGAGGACGTTCCCGCCGCCGAAAGCCTTTGGCAGGGCGAGTGCTTCGTCTTTGACGAGCGCGTCTCGGTCGCGCACGGCCTGGAAGTGGGGGCCGCCGAACTGTGCCGGGCATGCCGGCGTCCGCTGACCCCGGCAGACCGGCTGTCGCCCAAATTCGTGGAAGGAATTTCCTGCGCGGCCTGTCACAACGAACGAAGCGACGAAGACCGCCGACGCTACGCCGAGCGCCACAGGCAGGTGCAGATCGCCGAGGCGCGCGGCGCCGAACCGCACATCGGAAGCTGACAGGGACGCTGACAGGGCGGAATTTTTCGCGGCGTCATTGCAATGTCGCCGGCTGCGCCTACTTCACATGAACCCGCAACGTGGAGGCCCTGATGTTCGACCCCAAGAAACTGCTCGATGACCTGCTCGGTTCACAGGTCCCCGGTACGCAAGGCACCGTACGCGACAAGGCCGGCCAGGCCGCGCAGCTTGCCAAGGACAATCCGCTTGCAACCGGTGCGCTCGTGGCGGTTCTGCTCGGCACGGGGGCGGGGCGCAAGGTGACCGGTTCGGCGCTGAAGATCGGCGGCCTGGCTGCCGTGGCCGGGCTCGCCTACAAGGCATACCAGAACTATCAGCAGGGCCAGCAGCCCGGCGCCACGCAGGAAGGCGCCCAGCAAGGCCAGCCCGAACTTCTTCCCCCGCCTTCGGACGACGCGTTCAACCCCGCGCAGGCGCCGCAGGGCGAAGAAGAGTTCAGCCTTTCGCTTGTTCGCGCGATGATCGCGGCCGCCAAGGCGGACGGCCATATCGACGACGAGGAGAAGCAGAAGATCGGCGACCGTCTGGCGCTTGCGGGCCTCGGCCCGGAGGCGGAAGCCTTCCTGCGTGACGAACTGGAAAAGCCGCTCGACCTCGACGAACTCGTATCGCTTGCACATACGGAAGCGCAGCGGGTCGAAATCTACACCGCCTCGCGGCTGACCATCGATCCGAACACGCGGGCGGAGCGTGGCTATCTCGATCTCCTCGCCGGCAGGCTGCAATTGCCGGACGCACTGGTCGATCACATCGAGGCTACTGTTTCGGCGTCGAAGGAGCCGGTTACCGTCGATGCGTCAGCCGGAACATCGGTGCCGCCGATCCCCCGGCCCAATCCCACGCGCTGGTGAGCGGGAGCGGAGCTCGCTGTTAACTTTTCGTTAACCAGTCGAGCGCATGATTCTGGCCAGTCGGATCGGCTCCTCCTCCTCCCAAGCCCGGTCCGCAAATTGGGGGCGGTCGCCAATGACCGCCCTTTTTGTCGCCAGTTCCCTACAGCGCTTGCCTGATCATCCGCTATCTGCGATTGCGGTCTGCGGAACCGGAGGATCAATGCATGTCTGACACAAGGGCCGCGAACGGCAAAACGGCGATCGTCACTGGGGCGGGAACGGGCGTGGGCAAGGCCACGGCGACGCTGCTGCTGGCCGAAGGCTGGAACACGGTTTTCGTGGGACGGCGCAAGAACCTTCTCGATGATGCCGTCACGGAGGCGGGCAGGAACGCGGCCAAGGGCGCGCGTGCGCTTGCGGTCGGCTGCGACGTGTCCAATCCAGCCGAAGTCGACCGCCTCTATGCCGAGGTCGACAAGGCGTTCGGCCGCGTGGATCTCGTCTTCAACAATGCCGGGGTGGGCTTCAAGACCTCGACCATCGACGAGGTGCCGGTTGACGTGTGGAACGATGTCGTGTCGGTCAACCTGACAGGCTCGTTCCTCGTCGCGCGCGGCGCGTTCGCGGCCATGCGCCGGCAGTCGCCGATGGGTGGGCGCATCATCAACAACGGGTCGATTTCCGCGCATGCGCCGCGTCCCGGTTCGGTCCCCTACACGGCCACGAAGCATGCCATCACCGGCCTGACGAAGACCCTTGCACTGGACGGCAGGCCGTTTGACATCGCCTGCGGCCAGATCGACATCGGCAACGCCCTGACCAACATGGCGGCGTCTATGACGACCGGCATGCCGCAGGCCAATGGCGAGATGGCCACCGAGCCGGTGATAGACGTGCAGCGTGTCGCCGAATCGGTGGTCTACATGGCCAGCCTGCCGCTCGACACGAACGTGCTGTTCATGACGGTGATGGCAACCAAGATGCCCTTCGTGGGACGGGGATAGTCGGAAGCGCCTGACGGATCCCGTCAGAACATGAAGGATGCAACGGCCGGATCGGGCCCGGTGCGTCCGCCCGGCCTGTCCATGCCGACAATGGCCTTCATGTCGTCGGCATCGAGCTGGAAGCCGGCGACATCGAAATTGGCGACGATGCGGTCGCGGTTCGATGATTTCGGAATGACGATCAGCCCTTCCTGAAGGTGCCAGCGGATGATCGTCTGGGCGACGGTCCTGTCGTGCTTGCGAGCGATTGCGGCAAGCGCCGGGTCGTCAAGCAGTCGGCCGCTGCCGAGCGGGCTCCAGCTCTCGATCCTGATCCCGTGCCGGGCGTGGTAGTCGCGTACCTTGCGCTGCTGGAAGGCCGGGTGCAGCTCGATCTGGTTGACGGCGGGCGTCACGCCGGTTTCGCCGATGATGCGATCGAGATGGTCGGGGTTGAAGTTGGATACGCCGATCGACCGGATGCGACCGGCATCGCGCAGCTCGACAAGTGTCTTCCACGCCTCGACATAGCGGTCCCGTGCCGGCAACGGCCAGTGAATCAGGAAAAGATCGAGCTGATCGATGCCGAGCTTGCGCATGGTGGCGTCGAACGCGCGGAGCGCCGCGTCCCGTTCGTGCGCGCTGTTGCGCAGCTTGGAGGTGATGAACAGGTCCGAGCGCGGGACGGGGGCCGCGCACACCGCCTCGCCGACGCCTTCCTCGTTTCCATATCCCTCGGCCGTGTCGATGGAGCGGTAGCCGGCTTCAATGCCCCAGCCGACCACCTTTGCCGTGGAGGCGGGATCGACCTGCCATACGCCAAGACCCAACTGGGGGATGGAATTGCCGTCGTTGAGCGGTATCCGGTCGATCATGTCCATTGCCTTTTCGCGGTGATAGTCGATCCTCACGCAGACACATCTAGGGCCGCGATCGGTCGATACAACCACACATCAATGGTTCAGGCCGGCAAGCGCCCGGTCATGCAGCCTGATTTTGCAGGAAGGCTTTCATCCGCTCCAGCGCGCGCAGGATGTTTTCTTCCGAATTCGCGTAGCTGAGGCGTATGTAGCCTTCGCCGAGAATGCCGAAGTCCGGCCCGCCAATGAGCGCGACGCCTGCATTCTCAAGCATCTCCGAGGCAAGCTTCTTTGCCTTCCATCCCGTCCCGGAAATATTCGGGAAGGCGTAGAAAGCGCCCTTTGGCGTGATGCAGGAGACGCCCGGCAGGTCGTTCAGTCCCTCGACGACGATCTTTCGGCGATTGTCGAAGGCGCGCATCATCTTCTCGACGTCGTCCTGAGGGCCATCGATGGCGGCGATGCCGGCAAATTGCGACGGCGCATTGACGCACGACCAGCAGTTGACGGCCAGCTTGCGGACCTTGTCGTAGAGATTTCCGCCCTGTTCGCCGTTCGGCCAGATCGACCATCCCATGCGCCAGCCGGTCATCGCCCATGTCTTCGACCAGCCGTTGAGCACGATCAGGCGGTTACGGATCTCGGGGTATTTCAGCAGGGAGGTGTGCTGTTCTCCGTCATAGGTCATCACGTCGTAGATCTCGTCCGACATGATTGCGACGTCGGGGTGGTTTTCCAGCCCCTTCACGAGCTTGTCGATCTCCGCTTTCGGAGTGACGCCGCCGGTCGGGTTGGCCGGCGAGTTCAGGATGATCAGCCTCGTGTTGGGCGTAATGAGGGCGAGCGTCTCCTCAGCCGAAAAGGCGAAGCCGTTTTCCTCCCGGATCGGGATCGGGACCGGTGTTGCCCCGGTGAACTCGATCATGGAACGGTAAATGGGGAAGCCGGGATCGGGATACATGATCTCCACGCCAGGCTCGCCGAACATCACGATCGCCGCATACATGGTCGGCTTTCCGCCGGGCAGAATCATCACGTTTTCGGGGGAAACCTCGACGCCCGTCATCGTCAGCGTGCGACGCACGACCGCCTCGCGCGTCTGCAGCAGGCCGGTGGCCGGGGTGTAGCCGTGATGGCCGTCGCGCAGCGCCTTTATGGCCGCTTCCACGATATGAGCGGGCGTCTTGAAGTCCGGCTGGCCGATGCCGAGGTTGATGATGTCCTTGCCCTGGGCGGCCAGCGCGGTGGCGCGGGCGAGCACGGCGAAAGCATTTTCTTCGCCAAGCCGGTCGAAGGCGGCGACTGTGTGGAGCATTTTTCCTCCCGATCTGGCGCTAAAACAGCCCGCGTGTTTTTGTGAGCCTTACGCCACAAAGTCAATTGGAGCGGACGCCGTCATGGTCGAAGTGTTGAAAAACTGGTCTCTGCGCCAACGACCCGAGCGCAAGCTGCTGGAAGGACGTTATGTGCGGCTGGAGCCGCTCTCGGCCGCAAGGCACGGGGACGGACTGTTCGAAGCAGCGTCCCAGCAGGGCGAGGCCGACCGGTTTCGCTGGCTGCCGGATCATGTGCCGGAGAGCCGGGAGGGCTTCCAGCCCTGGCTGGAAAAGGCCGAGGCCAGCGACGATCCGCTTTTCTTCACCGTGATCGACAAGGCTTCTGGAAAGATCGCCGGACGCCAGACCCTCATGCGCATAGACGCGGCCAATGGGGTGGTCGAGATCGGCAACATTCTGTGGGGGCCGATCGTCGCCCGGAAGCCGGCGGCAACGGAGGCGCAGTACCTGTTTGCGGACTACATATTCCATGAACTCGGCTATCGCCGCTACGAATGGAAATGCAACAACCTCAATGAGCCTTCCAAGCGTGCGGCCGAGCGTTTCGGATTTTCCTTCGAGGGCATCTTTCGCCAGCACCTCGTCGTGAAAGGCGAGAACCGCGACACCGCATGGTATTCCATCATCGACAAGGAATGGCCGGCGCTGCGGCAGGCTTATCAAGACTGGCTCGATCCCGCCAATTTTGATAGCGATGGGGTCCAGAAAAGGCGCCTGGAAGATTTCCGCAAGCCTCCGGCGTGAAACGTAATATCGTTCAGTACGGGGTCTGCATTGGCTTCTTCGGACACGCATGGCCATGGACACGATCATGACCCCCACGAGGATGGCTCCCACGGCCATGGGAAGCATGATCACGGGAAGCACGACCATTCGGGCCACAATCATGGACCCGGTCATGTGCATGGCGGGACCGACAAGAAGCGCGTCCTGATCGCGGCACTGCTGACGTTCGGCTTCATGTTCGCCGAGGCGCTGGGCGGCCTGCTGACGGGTTCGCTCGCGCTCCTTGCCGATGCCGGCCACATGCTGACCGATTCCATATCGCTGGGGCTTGCCTGGTACGCCTTCCACCTTGCGGAGCGGAAGGCGACGGCGCGCCTGACCTACGGCTTCGACCGGGTGAAGACACTGGTCGCCTACACAAACGGCATTGCGATCTTCGCTGTCGGGGCCTGGATCGTTGTTGAGGCGTTTCACCGCCTGAACGAACCGTCCCCGGTGCTCGGCGGCCCGATGGCCTTGATCGCTGTGCTGGGCCTTGCGGTCAACATCGCGGCCTTCTTCGTGCTGCATGGCGGCGACAGGACCAGCCTCAACATGCGCGGCGCGATCCTGCATGTCATCGGCGACCTGCTCGGTTCCGTTGCGGCACTTGTGGCGGCCGCCGTCATCATCTTCACTGGATGGACGCCGATTGATCCCATTCTCTCCGCCTTCGTGGCGCTTCTTCTCTTCCGCAGCGGGTGGTCGCTGGTGCGCGAATCCGGCCACCTGCTGCTTGAAGGCGCTCCCGAAAGCCTCGACCGGGATGCCATCGCGCGCGACCTCGAGGTCAGCGTGGCTGGCATAAGCGACATCCACCACATGCATGTCTGGTCGCTGGACGGTTCGAAAAACATCGCGACACTGCATGTGCGGCTCGCGGACGGCGCTGAGGCTGGCAAGGCGGTCGCCGCGATCAAGTCGCGACTCGCCAAAAAGCATGGTATCGAGCATGCGACCGTCGAGCCGGAAACCGGCGGCTGCGCCGACGAGGCGCATCTCCATTCGCATTGAGCAGACTTTCGAGGGAAGCATGGCAGGCAGATTGAAAGGCAAGATCGCCGTCGTCACGGCGGCGGGGCAGGGCATTGGCCGCGCGATCGCCGAGGCCTTCGTGCGGGAGGGCGCAACCGTCTACGCGTCCGACATTTCGCGCGACAAGCTGGAAGGGCTGGCCCGCGCCAAGAAGGCCAAGCTGGACGTGCTTTCCACCAAGGCGGTGGATGCCTATGCCGCCAAGATCGGGCCGGTGGACGTACTCGTAAACGTGGCCGGCTATGTGCATCACGGCACGGTGCTGACCACCAGCGAGAAGGACTGGGATTTCTCCTTCGACCTCAACGTGAAATCCATGCATCGCACGATCAAGGCGTTCCTGCCGGGTATGCTGGAGCGCGCGAAGGAAAGCGGCAAGACAAGCTCGATCGTCAACATCGCGTCGGGCGCTTCCTCGGTGCGCGGCATTCCAAACCGTTATGCCTACGGCGCCAGCAAGGCGGCCGTGATCGGACTGACCAAAGCGGTCGCAGCCGACTTCATCCGCGACGGCGTGCGCTGCAACGCGGTCGCGCCGGGCACCTTCCGCTCGCCGTCATGGGAAGACCGGGTCGAGACGCTCGGCAAGGAGTGGGGCAGCAAGGACAAGGCGCTCGAAATGTTCGTGCAGCGCCAGCCGATGGGGCGCGTTGCCGATGCCGCGGAGATCGCGCCGGTCGTGGTCTACCTTGCGTCGGACGAGGCTGCTTTCACCACCGGGACGGTGATGAACGTCGATGGCGGGTTTGCGCTTTAGGATGACAAGGGACAACCGAAATTCGCTGATCGCCGCGGCCATCCTCCTGGCGGTCTTCGGCCTTGGCGCATTCTACATGCCGACAATCATGATCGCGGTCGGCAATATTTCCACCGTGGCGGCCGGGCTGATAGCGGTCCTGTTCGTGCTTGCCTTCTTTGGCGTGTTCTGGCTGCGGGGTCGCAGCCAGCGCAATCGGCACGACTAGACCGTTTAGGCCGGGAGCAGCGTTGCGCTGAGCATCAGGAGCCCAAGCAGGAACACCATCGCGGCGCCGCCGATCTCGATCGCAGCATGGACGCGATTGCCCATGCGCCCGTCGCCGGCAAATGCGACGGCCCAGTTCTTGGCCGTTACGGCGATGGTCGCGAGAATCGATACGGTAATCGCCGTGCCGACGGCCATGGCGATCACCGAGAGGACACCGCCGGCCCAAAGCCCGTTGAGGAATGCAAAGGTCAGGACGATGAGCGCGCCGGAACAGGGCCGCATGCCGACGGCAGCAACCGCCGACCACGCCGTCTTCCAGCTGAAACGATCTCCCGACAGCATCGCCGGATCGGGAAGGTGGCTGTGCCCGCAGCTCGCGCAGACCTTGCCCGGAACATGGCCGGCAGGATTTTCAGCGTCGTCGCACCGGAAGGCGCTGGTGGACGACAGCGCGCCGGCCTGCGCCGCCGAAAGGCTGTAGGCGGGGTTGACGCCGAACATCGCTCGCAAACGCGGCGAAAGCTTCTGCCAGAGAAGCCATGCGCCGAACAGCATGATCAGGGCATAGCTGGCGACTTCCAGGAACCATGTCGCATCCGTCATCCTGACCGATGTGCCGCGCAGCACGAGGAAGACCAGCGCGATCATGGCAATGGCCACGGCGGCCTGCAGGAAGGCCGAGACAAAGGACAGCATCACGCCGCGCCTGAGGGCGACCTCGTTGGCCAGCATGTATGAGGATATCACCGCCTTGCCGTGGCCGGGTCCCGCCGCATGAAAGACACCATAGGCAAAGGAAAGTCCCACCAGAACCCAGATGCCGCTGCCGTCGCTGCGCATGGCCTTGAGCGAGCCGGTCAGGGCACGGTAGAAATGCTGTTGCTGGACGTTGATCCAGTTCAGCAATCCGGCAAACAGCCCCGTCGAGGGAACGGCAGTCTCGGCCGTGCCGATGCCGAGCGAACTCTGCGCATGGGCGTGCGCAATGAAATGCGTCGCGACATAGGCCAGCGCGAGCGCGCCGAAGACGATCCGGACAGTGGTCTTTTTCATGTCCCCCGGGGGCAGTCTCATGTCGTGCAGTTGAGTTCGAGGCGCGTGGCGAAAATCTTGCTGAGGTCGGTCCCGGTGGGGTCGGTGAAGAAATCCTCGGTGAGGGACGCCTGGTTCTGTGCGATGGCTTCGTCCGGATCGGGACGGATGACAGTGCGGGTGCAGGCTGCGGGCATGCCCTTTACCGCCATGTTCTCGTCTTCGGTGTATTCGATCGCCGTATAGAAGGTCGGATCGTAAACGCCGAAATCGACCTTGCCCTTCAGCGGCAGAGGGGCCTTCGGCTCGGTCTCGAACATGATGATAAGTTGTTCATTCTCGAAATTCGCCATCAGCCGGGGCGGCGGCTTCATGGCCACGTCCTTGCCGTCGAGCGTCACCATCTGGAAGTAGTTGAAGTCGGCAAGCGAGTCGTAGACCGTCTTCGAGACTTCCTGCAGTTCCGAATCGTCGAGCTTGAGGTCGCCGTTCTGGTCAAATTCCACCAGCACGGTTGAGGAGAAAAGATCGTCGAAGCGCCAGAGATGGCGAAGCGACTGCACCGTGGCGTCCGGATTGACGACAATGTCGAGCCGGGCCTCGGCAAAGACATGCGGATGGACCTGCGCCGGCACGGTGGATGCGAGCAGCAACGCAAATCCCAAAACCTGTCTGGTCGGCCGCATCGTCCCCTTCGCCATCCTCGACTGTCCAAATAGCATGTAACACTATCACAAACTGGCAAAATTGGGACGGTCGGCCGCTTTCCCTTCCTCAGTTTTCGGACTTGCGAAACCACTGGACCAGGAAATCGACAAACACCCGGACCTTGGCGGGCAAATAACGCCGATGCGGATAGACGGCGAAGATCCCGCCACCCTTGGGTATCCAGCTATCCAGAACGGGGACAAGTCGTCCGGCCTGGATATCCGGTTCGGCAATGAAGTCCGGCAGGACTGCCCAGCCCAGCCCGGAAACGGCCGCGGCGCGCGTCGCCATCGGGCTGTTGACCTCGATGCGACCGCTGACGGGGACGGTAAAGCCCTGGCCGTTTTCCCCGACAAAGGGCCAGTTGGAGAGCCACCGTCCGTTGGTATCCACGACACAGGGCTTCGTGGACAGATCCTGCGGGCGCTCCGGCATGCCGTATTTCTCGATTACGTCAGGCGAGGCGCAAATGCGCACGGCAAAGGGAGAGAGCCGGCGAGCGATCAGCGACGAGTTCTCAAGCCGGGTGATTCGAATGGCAAGGTCGAAGCCCTCCTCGACGAGGTCGACGAAGCGGTCGTCGAGATTGACCTCCAGCACGATCTCGGGATGGGCGACCGCGAAATCGATCAGCGCCTGCCCGATCGGCGCATCGGCGAAGGTGCGGGGGGCGGAGAGCTTGATGCGGCCGCGAACGTCGCCGGACGATTCGCGCACCGCGTCTGCAAGGCTGTCTACCTCGCGCACGATTTCGGAGGCGCGCTTGTAGTAGGTGTGCCCTGCCTCCGTCATGGAGAACTGCCGGGTGGTACGGTTGAGGAGCAGCGCGCCGAGTTCGTCCTCGAGTTCCCGGACATATTTCGAAAGCAGGGCCTTGGAGCGGCCGATCTTGCGCGCCGCAGCTGAGAACCCCTCTGCCTCGACAACATCGATGAAGGCGCGCATGCGCGTCAGCGTGTCCATGCTCAGCCCTTCCCTTCGAGTATCCGGCGACCAAGCCGGATGAGCGCCAGGTCGCTTCCGGCCGGGCCAAGCAGCGATATGCCGAAGGGCGCGCCATCCACCGAGCCGAGCGGCAGGCTGATCTGTGGGAAGCCCGACAGGCCCGACCAGCACAAGAGGCGGATCGCCTGTTCGCGGAAGGCGCCTTTCTCGTCCGGCGGTGCATCGCTTCTTGGGGCGGCGCAGGGCACGCTTGGGAGCACCAGCAGCCTGTCGTCGCCGACGAGTTCGCCAAGCGCGGCGCGAAACGCATCGCGCAACGCCGTATCGGTCGCCACCTGTTCCGGGGTCACCGTCCTGCCGAAGGCGAAACGATCGTACACCGCCTGGCCCATCCGCCTTCCGGGGTGCGAAATCCATTCGCCATGCGCTGTCCATGCTTCGCTGGCCTGAAGGCGGCGCGTGGCCCAGTAGAGTTCGTCGATGCCGAAGGGTGGCTGCCTTGTCGCGCGTATCGGTCCGAGGACGCGTTCGACCGAACGTCTCATGCGGTCGTAGGCCGTCGCTTCCGCAGGTCCGGAAACCAGTTCGTCCAGCGCGGGCAGGGAGACGAGCCTCAGCTTTTCGGCCGATGCAACCTTTGGTGCCTCCGGAAGCAGCAGGCTTCCGATCTTCTCGTAGATGTCGGCGTCGCGGGAAAACCAGCCGAACGTGTCGAAGGAGGGCGCAAGCGGCATCGTGTGATCCATCGGGATCAGCCCGTGCGTGGTGCGTAGCCCGATCAGGCCGCAAAAGCTTGCAGGCGCCCGCACCGAACCGCCGGTGTCCGAGCCCGTTGCGATATCGACCAGCCCGCCGGCGACCGCCGCGACCGAGCCCGAGGACGACCCGCCCGTCACCCTGCCGGGAGCGGCTGGATTGACCGGAAAAGGAAAATGCACATTCTGGCCGATCATCGAGAAAGCAAGCTCTTCGGTCTGTGTCTTGCCGACAAAGCGCGCTCCGGCATCGAGCAGCTTCTGCACGGGGCTGGCGGTCGTATCCGCCACATGACCCTCGGCATAGCGATCCGGATTTCCCCAGCCCGAGACGTATCCCCGGACGTCAAAGATGTCCTTCACGCCAAGCGTAAGGCCGGCCAACAGGCCGTCTTTGGCGCTTTCGACCGGAACGTCGGGATGGGTGATAAAGGCATTCAGCGGGTCGCGCGTGGTCAGATCCATCGTTCAATTTCCCGATACGATGCCGGGAGAATTGTTCAGTATCTGGAAATTTTCAAGCCGTTACAGCCAATGCGGCGGGATTTTCCGGAGGACGCGCAGATCCGTCAGCGGATACGGCCCAGGCGATCGAGTCGATGGCCTTTCCGGAGCCTTACCCCTGAACACGCGCTGACAAGAGACTGCTTAGACGCGGGCGACAATGGCGCGGCTATTGCCGCGCCATTGTGGAGCAATGTGTACATGCAATGTGCTCTGAACCTTCCGGTCTGCCGAGCACACAGCAAGCATCAGGGAACCGGCTGGTAGAAGCAGGGCTTCCCGCGGGCCTGGAACTGGCTGCCCATTGGCGTGATCGACTTGTCCTTGGCTCCGACCCACTGGGCCCACTTGTTACCGTACTTCGCGGCAACCAGTTGAACCCACATCGCCTGGGCAACCTGCGCCGACGGTCCATTGATTGCTTCGAATGCGCGCTTGCAGTCACCCGGCTGTGGCCCAGCCGCCTTCAACTGCGCTGCCGTTGCCGCGCCGGCGATCAGGGTTGAAAGAACGATAGCGGTGCCTATTCCGTACAAAGACTTCATGGTCATGTCATTTCCTCTCTGGTTGCGGACAAACATCGCTTGTCCGCTTTCTGGTCTCGATGAGCGGTTCATTCCGCCAGCATCGCCGTCACTTGACGATGAGAGGAGTATGCAGTCGCGTTGCATCCCGCTGATTGCGCGTTGCAGACGCACATATTTCAATTGTTTCGGAGATTGTTTCAGTCGTGCCGCGGCGGGAAGTCCGCGACCAGCCTCACAACGTCGGATGGGGTAAATGGCTTTTCAAGAAACGGGCGGCTGGATTCGGCAAGAAAACGACCAGCAGCCGGGCCAAGCGCATCGCCGGTGACAAACAGGACGCGTTGGGTAAGCGGCGGATGGTTCTCCGCGATCCAGCGAAAAAGGGCAGGGCCATCCACGTCAGGCATGCGAAGATCGCAAACCACCGCATCGTATCGGCCTGCAGCCGTGGAGATCAGCTCTTTCGCCAACGCTCCGCTTGCGGCCAGATCGACCTCGTAGCCTTTTTTGACCAGGCCTTCAGCGACCAAGCGGGCGAGGTCAATCTCGTCATCGACGACAAGGGCTCGTAGCGCGGCTTGGGGTGCAGGGGGTTCGTCCCGCCCGTTCGCGGCCTTGCCATTCGTCGTGGCAGGGGGGTCCTCCGCAACGGGCAGCACGATCTCGAAGGCAGCACCGTTGAGCCGTGACTCTGCCAGTCCCAACCGACCGCCTTGAGCTTCGGCAAGGCCACGTGAAATGGAGAGGCCGATTCCGGTGCCCACGCCGAGCGGCTTTGTCGTGAAGAACGGATCGAATATCTGGGCCTTGATCGACTCCGGCACCCCCGGCCCGCTGTCGTCAACGACAACACGGGCCAGTCCGTTTTCATCGACATAGGCGCTGATTTCGATGACACGCTTTCCATCAGTCTCCTGCAGAGCCTGATTGGCATTGACGA
The DNA here is from genome assembly GCA_019635775.1 of Rhizobiaceae bacterium. Classification (GTDB taxonomy): domain Bacteria; phylum Pseudomonadota; class Alphaproteobacteria; order Rhizobiales; family Rhizobiaceae; genus Mesorhizobium_K. The sequence goes on from JAHBYU010000004.1 coordinate 163,746, forward strand.
TCAGGTTTACGACGATCTGCTGCAACTGGTCCGGATCGACGAATACCGGGGGCATGTCATGCTGATAGTCGTGGTAGACGATTACGCCGTTGCTTCTGAGGCCATAGGCGAGAAGTTCCACGGCACTGTCGAGCAGGGGCGCGACCGCGACGTTGCGCTTCTCGGCCTTGTGTTGCCTGGCTATCGCCATGAAAGATCGCACCACGCGGGCGCAGCGCTCGGCCGCTGCCTGAATCTGGCTTGCGCGCTTGCCTGCCGGCTCCAGCGAGACGCTGTCCGCAAGCTCTTCCTGCAAAAGCGTCGCCTGGCCGAGTACGATCGACAATGGGTTGTTCAACTCATGCGCCACGCCCGCGAGAAGGGATCCGATGGCAGCGAGTTTTTCGTTCTGGTGCAGTGCTTCGCGTTGGCGTTGAATTTCGGCTGCGGAAGCCTTTGCCATCGAGAGGTCGCGCAGGTTGGCCGTGAAATACCGCCCCTCGGGAAGAGTCACCTCCGTGATTGCCAACTCGATCGGCAGTATCGTGCCGTCCTTGCGCCGCGCCTCCATTTCGACGCGGCGTCCAAGGACATGCGGAATACCGGTAGCGCGGTACCGGGCCATTCCGGCCTCATGCGCCTCCCGGTAATTTTCGGGGACGATCAGTTCGCCGATCGATCGACCAAGTGCCTCGCTTTTCGGGTAGCCGAAGGTTGTCTCGGCGGAGGCATTCATGGTGACGACGCGCCCTTGTTCATCAACCACGATCACGGCGTCGAGCGCCGAATCCACAACAGCGGCGTAAATGACGGCGTCACGCTTCAGGGCGTCGAGGTGAGAGCCTCGCTTTTGGGGGATGATTTTGCGCCCGCCCCGCAACCGTGTTCACCGGGGTGGTACGTAAACATAGCCGACGCTGCGCACCGTTCGGATCACCTGCGGTCGGGCCGGGTTGGGCTCGACGCGTTTGCGCAGCCGCGTGACCCGGATATCGATCGCGCGATCGCGGCAACCGGAACCGTGTTCTGATGCGTCGCCGAGAAGCATGTCCCGGCTGAGGACGCGGTTGGGGTGTTTTGCAAAGGTTTCCAGCATCTCGAATTCGGTCGCAGTTACCGAGATTTGCCTGCCTTCCGGGTCCACGAGATTGCGTGCATCGAGATCCAGAAAGGCCTCGCAGAAGGGGACGACTTTGCTCTTCGAGAGCGCTTGTGTCGGTCCATGCGTCGAACGTACGCCCGCACCCTTCGAACGACGCAACACCGCCCGCACACGCGCTGAGAGTTCGCGCAGGTCGAACGGCTTCGTTACATAGTCGTCAGCGCCAACTTCAAGTCCGACCACCCGGTCAATCGGATCAGCAAGGGCCGTGAGCATGACAATCGGCAAAGGTCTCCTGGCCTGCAGCCTGCGTACGACCGAGATGCCGTTTTCGTCGGGAAGATTGACGTCGAGCAGGATTAGATCCGGGGTCTCAATCTCCAACGCACGGTCGAGTTCAGAACTGCTCTCACAGCAGCCGACGCTGTAACCTTCGCGGCCGAGATATTCCGACACCATCGAAAGAACATCGGGTTCGTCATCGACGACCAGTATGGAGGCACTCTGAAGCACTGTGGCGGTCTCCTTGCACGCTGACTTCATGAGTGAGTCTGACTCCCGTCAGGTTCACCGTACGCCGCTTTTTTCAAGCCAGGACCGGGTTGCATCGGCAAATTTGACGGAGTATCTATTTCACGGAATTATGTTTCTGTCAAATTGAGACCTTGATGCCACGCGAATACCGGATGACCAAACGTGCCGACGCCAGTCGGGAGACGCGTGAGCGGATCATGAATGCCACGATGCAACTGCATGACGAGAAGGGTGTGGCACGAACGACTTTCGCCGATATCGCAAAGCGTGCCGGGATCGGACAGGCGACACTTTATCGTCATTTCCCCTCGGTCGGCGATCTGGTGCAGGCCTGTGGCGGCCACGTCTGGGTCGAGATGCGGCCATTGACCCCGGACAATGCGGCCGTAGCATTCAAAGGGCTGACTGACCCGACCGCCCGCCTGGAGAAACTGGTGGACGAGGTCGATGCCTTCTTCAGCCGCGGTGAACTGAGGCTTCATCTCGCGGGTCGCGACCGGGAACTGGTCCCGGAACTCGATCAGTTCCTTAGCGCGGTGGAGGCCGGGATATCGGCCTATGTTGGCGAGGCACTTGCACCCATGAAGCTATCGAAGCAGTCGATCGCGGCCGTCAACGCCGTGATGAGCTTTCCCATGTGGCAGCAGCTACGCCGGATGAAACTGCCAGCCCAAAAGTCCAGGCAGTTAACGATCAGACTTATCAGCTGCGCCATTGGCGCCGCGCAAGACCTGTAGCCTGGGCTCGGCCGTCGAAAGATGTCATCGGCCGCAAATTTTTTATTGATTGCGACAGAACGAATCTCTATATCCGCGCTTGCCCAAAGTCGCACGTGCCTGTGGGTGTCCGCCGGTCCCTCGAATGGCGAGGAAATCGGTAAGGTAACCGGAGCTAACCCCTCCGGTCGGTTTAGCGGCCAACCGCAAAACCGAGGACATCTTGAAGCAACGACGGTGCGGGCCTTTCTGGTTCTCTTCCGGTTGTCCAAAGACCGGGGTTACTGAAGAGGCACACCTTCATTGCCGGCAGTGCGGAACGGGATCTCCCAATCCAAGCCAAGGCAGACAAAGCGGATCGTGGCCGGGCTGGCCATTATCCATCGCCGCGAGACGGCGTTCCACGGTTTCGGCGACTCCAAAGGCCGGCTCCGGGGATAGTTGTCCCGCCTTTGTTTGACCTCCATGACGCGTGGCCGAGCGCCCGCGTGCATGAGCATGCTTGCGCGCCCCGAAGGCGCACTGGAGAGACCGATGGCTACCCAGCGCATTCACGACTTCCTCGCCACCCGACGTCCGGACGGCCCATGCCTTATCCTCGACCTCGACGTGGTGCGCGACAATTACCGCGCCTTCGAAAAGGCGCTGCCTGAGTCCAAGATCTACTACGCGGTGAAAGCGAACCCCGCGCCGGAAATCCTGCGCCTGCTCGCTTCGATGGGATCGTCCTTCGACACCGCGTCGGTTGCCGAAGTCGAGATGGCGCTTGACGCGGGAGCGACGGCGGACCGCATCTCCTTCGGCAACACAATCAAGAAGGAGCGCGACATCGCGCGGGCCTTCCAGCTCGGCATTAGCCTCTTCGCGGTCGACTGCGTGGAAGAGGTGGAGAAGATCGCGCGTGCCGCTCCCGGCGCACGCGTTTTCTGCCGCGTGCTGACCGACGGCGAGGGCGCCGAGTGGCCGCTGTCGCGCAAGTTCGGCTGTGTCCCGGCCATGGCGGTGGACGTCCTGCGTCACGCCAACGCACTCGGGCTCGACGCCTATGGCGTATCCTTTCATGTCGGCTCGCAGCAGTGCGACCTGTCGGCATGGGACCGCGCGCTGGGTGACGCAAAGAAGGTTTTCGCCACGCTGGCCGACGAAGGCATCGTGCTGCGGATGGTCAATATGGGCGGCGGCTTCCCGACGCGCTACCTGAAGGACGTGCCGGTGGCGCAGGCCTACGGTCAGGCGATCTTCGAGGCGCTGTCGAAGCACTTCGGCAACCGTATCCCGGAGACCATCATTGAGCCGGGCCGCGGCATGGTTGGCAATGCCGGCGTCATCAAGTCGGAAGTCGTGCTGATCTCCAAGAAGGCCGACAATGACAATGTTCGCTGGGTGTATCTCGACATCGGCAAGTTTGGCGGCCTGGCCGAGACCATGGACGAGGCAATCCGCTATCCGATCGTGACGCCGCGCGACGGCAGCGAGGTTGCGCCGTGCGTGCTTGCCGGTCCGACCTGCGATTCCGCCGACGTGCTCTACGAGAAGACGCCCTATCCGCTGCCGCTGTCGCTCACCATCGGCGACGAGGTTCTGATCGAGGGGACGGGCGCCTACACGACCACCTACTCGGCGGTTGCCTTCAACGGCTTCGAACCGCTGCGATCCTACGTCATCTGACGGGAAATCCCGTCGGATGACGTGCGCGGACGCCGGTGTAAACCGGCTTCCGCAACCTTGTGACCACATGCTGCTCGCAAAGGATCAGGACCATGCAAGCCGTTGAGATCGCCGGGAGCGTGCCGCTCCCTTTCATTGTAGCCACCGATAGCGATCGCCACCCGCAAGCGCGCGAGGCGCTGCTCAATCGCGCCATGGGCGCGAAGTGGAAGCGCAAGTCCTCGCAGAAGCTGCGGCGCGGCCGCCGGCCGTCGGAAGGGCTGGCATTCGTCGCCTATGACGAGGCTGGCGGGCTGGTCGGCACCGTGCGCCTGTGGGATGTAGCGCTGGGCGACGGCGTGACCGGCGATGGCCGGGCCGCGCTTCTGCTCGGCCCGCTGGCAGTCGACCCGTCTTGCAAGAGCGCCGGCATCGGCAAGGCGCTGATGCAGCATGCCGTCGCAGAAGCGGCGCGCCTTGGTCACACGGCGATCCTGCTGGTCGGCGACGCGCCTTACTATGCGCGCTTTGGCTTCTCGGCTGACAAGACCGAGAACCTCGCCATGCCGGGTCCATACGAACGGGATCGTTTCCTGGCGCTCGAACTCGTGCCCGGTGCGCTCGACGGCGCGCGCGGCGTTCTCAAGGCTGCCGGCCGCAAGCAACGGGCCGTGCGCGCGGCACAGGCGGCCTGACTTGCGCTGGAGCACGTCGCAATACTGCGATGTGCTCCACGCTGTCGCAGGCTATCAGCCGATCAACTGGCTGAGCGCCATGGCGACGGACATGTCGCCTTCGATCTTGATCTTGCCCGTCATGAAAGCGCTGGTCGGGCTCAGTTCACCGGAAATCAGATCCTCCAGATCCGACAGCGAAAGCCTGATCGTGCAATCGGTGTCCTGATCCGTGGTGGACACGGTCGCGCCGTCTATCACGAGCACGCCGTCGCCGCCGGTGTCGAACTTCACCGAGCGTTCGAAGCCGGCGCTTTCGACCTTCGGCTTTATCTGGTCAGCGATTTGCTGGATGCCCATGAAAATCTCCCGTAACTGTCTCGCACGGGCAAGCCCGCAACCTTTGGCGACAAGATAGCGGGAAAGCGCGGGACCTCAAGCCCGGTTGACGTTTACGTCACGTGAAGCGATCGACCGGCGCGTTCTCAGTGCGCGGCGGGAGGCGAGGCGGCTGCGGGTTCCTTGAAGTTCTTCGACATTTCGCTGGCGGTGGTGCCTGCCTGAAGGCGCCGGCGGATGGTGTTGTCCCTGATCTCTTCCTTGGACAGGAAATCGACCTGCTCGATCAGGACTTCGTGGACAAGGTCTTCCCCGACCTTCTCGTTGATCCTGTTGCGTATGCCTGCCCGGAAGGTTTCAAGATCCAGCGTCTCGGGGCCGACGAAGTCGAGGTCGGGATTGCCGTAGACGTAGGAATAGACCTGGTCGATGATCAGCGACTCGGCAGGCACGGACAGCGCGGCGAGCTTCGAGGGTTCGATGGTGTAGACAAGCCGGGTGAGGAAATAGCCGGCTATCTGGCCGTCCCTGACAACAGGCACGGAGACGATCTCCGTCTTGATCGAATCGAGACCGCCGAGAAAGGGCGGCGGCGGAGGCGCGTCAATCTTCGCGGACGCGGTCTGGAAGGAATAGAACACAGCGCCGATCGCCACGGCGCACAGCCAAAGCGCGGCGACGATGAACTTGATCACCGGCCGTACCCGAACTCGACGGCGGAATAGGTGCCGTCGTTCTCCGCTTTCTGGATCACGTTCTGCATGAGGTTCGCCACCTCGTTGACCGCCGAGAGATGCGCGCGGATCGCCGCCTCGTTGTCGGCCAGCTTCTCGCGCAGGCGGATGAGGCCGTCGCGATGCTCTACAGGCACGGCACCCTCGCGCGCGCCCTTCAGAGCACGGGTCAGTTCATAGAGATAGCGGCTCTTGCGCGCATTGGACGCCTTGATGTCGAAATGAATGTCGGTCCGGATCGAGACAGTCTCCTCGCCGATCGCTTCCTCGATACGGCCGATCAGGGCGCCCAGATTGATGGTTGGCGCGGCTGGCTCCGCTACAGGGCGAAGGGTGAGGGACTGGCTGGAGGGAGAATAGATCGACATTTACTACCCACGCTTTGGTTGCGGTTGGACAGGAGCTTCACCGAAGGGGTCATCACCGGTCAGCAGTTCTGAAAGCAGGCGTTGCATGCTGTCGAGCACGGCCGGCGCTATCGCGCCGGGTTTTGGCTCGGCGGTGGAGGATCCGGCTGCATCGACGGGGTCGGCCGGCATTGCCGAAGCCTCGGCGGCCGATTGGGCGGCAGTCCCGGCGTAATGACCGCCGAGCATGCGGTCTGCAATGCCGATGCCGCCGCGCTCGGACATGACGCCGGCCATTTTCTCGGCAAGCATCGATTTCCACATGTCGCCGGCCATGCCCTCGCCGTAAACGGCCGCGCCGTCCCTTGGCAGCATGTTCTGGATGAATGTCTGCAATACCATCGCCTCGAACCGCCTGAAGCTCTCAGGCGATGCCGCCCTGGCCGGTGGCTCGCCGGGCGATGACGACGTGCCGACACTGAATTCGGTCGAGGAGGTTTCGCCGGCCCGCCGCGCGGTCTCCGCGCGCGCAGATGCGATCTCCGGCAGCGCCGGCGTGCGCATCAGGTCGATCCCGATCTGGCTCGGAGAGGCGATGGGCACTATGCCGTCCTTGTGTTCCTCATGCCCCGACAATGCCGCAAGAAGCTTGTGGCAGCCTGACTTTCATGGCCGTTCGGCGCGATCTAGCGTGGTCGCACGGGCTTGTGGCGCTGGCCGATGATCTCCAGCCGTTCGCGGTCGCCTTGCTCCCTCTCATAGGAGGAGCGGGCTTCCCGGTAGTTGCGCTCGACCATGTTTGTCCGAACGGTCGCAATGGCGACCTTGCCGGCCTCGGCAGCGGCAGCCTTGAGGTTGGCGTCCTCGCGCGACAGCGCCGACCCGATGCCTCGATGATAGACGTCCGGGAACAGGCCGGAGAGCGAATCCTCCGCGTTGAACCGCTCCACCAGTTCGTCGGCATCCTTCCTGGCTGCAATCGACTGGGAGACGAAACCGGCATGACGCAGTTCGTGCATGGCCTTGAGCTGTTCCTGCAGGACGAGGAGCTTCTTCAGACGCTGCATGCGCGTGGGCATGTCTATCTCCCGATGGTGATGTCGATGAAGCCGTCGGCAAACAGGCTGAGCATGGTGCCGACCGCGAAGTAGAAGATGATGAGCCCCGCGCCGATGACGAAGGGAAGCGAGATGAAGTAGACCGGAATCTGCGGCACCAGCTTGTTCACGAAGCCGATAGTCAGGTTCACCAGCAGCGAATAGGCGATGAAGGGACTTCCAAGTCGCAGCACGACAAGGAACGATTCCGAGAGCGTATCGGTGACGTCCACCAGCGCGGCCTGGGGATTGAAGAGAACGTCGAGCGGCGCGACCTGATAGGACGTCACCAGCGCCTTGATGATCTCGTGATGGAAGCCCAGCGAGAAAAGAAGCATCAACGCCGAAAAGGAGATGATCGCGCCAAGCGCAGACTCCGGCTCGCCGCTTTCGACGCCGGGGCCGGACATTCCGCCATAGCCGATCAGCATCGCTATCGCCGAACCGATGAATTGCAGCGCCAGTATGTAGAAGCGCGCAAGCAGGCCGATGAGCGCTCCGATCAGTATTTCGGAGGCTATGCGCGGCACGAGCACCGCGGGTCTGCGATCGGCATAAGGGTAGATCTGGTCCCACAGGAGCAGCAGCAGCCCGGCCGTGATCGAAAGCGCGAGGAAAAGGCGGATCTGCATCGGCACGCGCGCGCTGGACAGGCCGGGCATGACGAGAAAGCACGCGCCTATGCGACAGAAGGCAAGGAACGCGGCGATGACCGCGCCTTCCAGGGACGCGGTCATGAGATGGTGCCGAGGATTCCCAGTTCCACGCCCTTGGCGATCTCCACATGCGACAGGACGGGCAGCGTCGGGAAAAGCCGCTCGATGATCATCCGCACATAGGGGCGTGCGTCGGGGGCGGTGACGAGAACAAAGCGTTCGCCGGCGTCGAGATGGTTTCGGATCGCCTTGGAGGCTTCCAGTCCGAATTCCTCGAGCTGGCGCGGATCGATATCGAACTCGCGCACCTCGCCCTTGGCATCGCGCTTGAGCGCCTGATGAAACGCCATGTCCCAGCGGTTGCCGAGGCGCAGCACCTTGAGCACGCCAGCCTCCGAAAGATCGCCGCAAATCTGCTGCGCCATGCGGATTCGGACATGCTCGACGATCTGCTCGGTGCGTCGGACATGCGGGGCGATCTCGGCGATGGCCTCGATGATGAGATGCAGGTTGCGGATGGATACACGCTCGGCAAGCAGCAGCTTCAGCACGGCCTGAAGGCCGGGATAGGTGATGTGCGACGTACAGATTTCGTCGGCGAGCTTCTTGTATTCAGGGTCCTGCCGATCGAGCAGCGCCTTCATGTCCTTGTAGGACAGCAGCTGCGGCAGGTTGTTGCGGATCACTTCAGACAGATGGGTGAGCAGAACCGACATGTTGTCGGCGAACATGTATTGTTCACGCTTCAGGTCTTCGGAGAACATCTCCGGCACGGACCATGCGCGCATGCCGAAGGCTGGTTCGCGAACTTCCTCTCCGGGGATTTCGGGAGGCTCGCGATTGCCGAGCAACACCATGACTTCGCCGACGCGCATGGCGTGTTCGGCGACGACGGTTCCATGCACCTTGATCTGGTAACTCTTGGACGGGATGCCGAAATCGTCTGTGAGCTTCACCTCGGGCACGACGAAGCCGTATTGCTGGGCGAACTTCTTGCGCATCTTCGACATGCGGAAGGCAAGCTCCTGATGCGCAACGACGAGCTTGGTGGAAAGCTGCTTGCCGATCAGGAGCTCGATCTCTGCGGTCTGCAGGGAAGCCTTCACGGAGTTCTTTTCCTCGTCGGCCTTGGCAGCTGCCACCTGCTTCTTTTCGGCCTCGGCGGCCGCGGCGCGACGCTTGTCCTGCTGGGGAATGGCATAGGCCAGCGCGCCCATCGCGCCTGCAAGCACGACAAAGGGCAGCATGGGCAGGCCGGGCATGAGCGATAGCAGGAGGAGCAGCAGCGCGGCAACATAGAGCGCGCGCGGATAGGCGCCGAGCTGGCCGAAGACCGCCTGTTCGGCAGATCCGCGCGTGCCACCCTTCGAGACGAGCAGGCCGGCGGCCAGCGAGACGATCAGCGCCGGTATCTGGGTGACGAGACCGTCGCCCACCGAAAGCTTGATGAAGACGTCGGCCGCATGGGACAGCTCCATACCGTGGCGGAAATAGCCGATGATGACCCCGCCCACGATGTTGATGAAGGTGATGATGAGGCCAGCGATTGCGTCGCCGCGCACGAATTTCGAGGCGCCGTCCATCGAACCGAAGAAAGAGCTTTCCTCTTCCAGCTCGCGGCGGCGTAGCTGGGCTGTCTTGTCGTCTATGACGCCGGCGGAGAGATCGGCGTCGATCGACATCTGCTTGCCGGGTATCGCGTCGAGAGTGAAGCGCGCGCCGACTTCCGCGATGCGGGTCGCGCCCTTGGTGATGACGATGAAGTTCACCACGATCAGGATCATGAACACGATCAGGCCGATGACGAAGTCGCCGGACATGACGAGGTTTGCGAAGCCCGAAATGACATAGCCGGCGGCGTGGGTGCCCTCGTTGCCGTGGGACAGGATCATGCGCGTCGTGGCGATGTTGAGCGAGAGACGCAGCATGGTGGCGATGAGCAGGATCGTCGGGAATGACGAGAAATCAAGCGGCCGCTGGATCCACAGTCCGACCATCAGGATAAGCACGGCGAGCGCAATGGAGAAGGCGAGGCCAATGTCGATCATGAAGGCGGGGATGGGCAGAAAGAGCACCGACAGGATGACGACGATGCCCAGCGCGAAGAACACGTCCTTGCCCATGCGGGAGGCCGGTGCAATTCCGATGGATTCCGTAATCGCCATGTTTCGTCCAGGTGCAAGCGTCCCGCGTCGGGCGCAGGCTGCGGCAGAATAGGTCGGCAAGCTTGTGCGAGGGTGGGGAGGGACGCCCCAGAGCTTGGGACCAAAGCAAGACCGGCGTAGCGTCCGATTGACAATCTAGGTCGTTCGTCCTAGAGATATCCTCCAGACTAGGACAAGTGACCTAATGATTTTGATTTCCACGCGCGACAGGATCGTCGAACGGGCCGACACGCTGTTCTACGAAGGTGGGTTCGAGGCGACATCCTTTGCCGATATTGCGGAAGCCGTCGGAATCTCGCGGGGAAATTTCTATCATCATTTCAGGACGAAGGACGACATCCTCGATGCCGTCATCGACCGTCGCCTAGAACGGACACGCGGCATGCTCGAAGGCTGGCAAGGAGAAGGAGCGAACCCGCGCGAGCGAATCCTGTCCTTCATCAACATGCTGATCGCCAACAGGACGAAGATCATGGCGTTCGGGTGTCCTGTCGGAACGCTCTGTTCGGAGCTGGCGAAACTCGATCACGCCGCGCATGCGCGGGCAACCGACATACTGGGTCTTTTCCGCGACTGGCTGACCGCCCAGTTTCGCACGCTCGGCGCAGGCGACCGATCCGAGCCGCTGGCGCTTCACCTGTTGTCGTGGTCACAAGGCGTTGCCGTCATGGCGGCGGCCTTTCGCGACGAAGCCTTCATTGGCAACGAGGTTGCCGGCATGGAGGCCTGGCTGGTGTCCCTGACGGAAAATTCGTTCAAGACTAAGGAGCACTGATGTTTGTCACCTTCCTGAAATTCGCGGAGAACCGGTCGGCGGCCCCGCAGTTCATGGCCGCGCACAATGACTGGATCGCGCGCGGGTTTGCAGACGGCGTGTTCCTGTGCGCCGGGTCTCTCCAGGCGAACGCCGGCGGGGCAATCCTGGCGCATGGAGAAAGCAGGGCCGACCACGATGCACGCATCGCGGCCGATCCCTTCGTGGAGCATCGGGTGGTGGCTGCCGAAACCCACGAATTCGATCCGAAACGAACAGTCGCCGCCCTCGATTTTCTCAAGGCGGCGACCTGATCTCGACTGCAGACACCTCCGCCGAAAGCGGTCGGGGGTCTGACGTCTTCAGAACACCTTGTCGACGGGCAGGCCCAGCGCCATTGACCCGGTGTAGGCTGCCTGAGGTCCCTGTTGCAGCGGGTGGAAGCGCGCTCCTTGTACGTCACGGAAGCGACGTTCCAGCCCGGCCGAGCGGTAGAAGCCGGCGCCGCCGGCAAGTTCCAGCGCCAGTTCGACAGTGTCGATGGCGTTTCGGGCGACCTGCGTGCGGCCGATCATGATCTCGTTGACCGTTTGAGCCGACGGCGCGTTCTGCTCCACGATGGAGAGCATGTGGCGGTGCGCGATCTGCGCCAAGCGAAGGGAGGTCTCCATGCGCCCGGCAAGGTTGATCATGTGCTGGTTCGCAGGCTTCTTCCTTGCAAGATCAATGGCGATATCGCGCGCGCTTTCGGCGACGCCGAGATAGGCGGCGTAGATCAGCGGGAATGCGATGGTCGCGATGATCTGGAACAACGGGTGCCATTCGCCGCTGTTGCGGGCGACCGCGATATTGGCGTCGGGAATGAACAGGCCGTCGATGACCACGTCGTTGGAGCCGGTGCCGCGCATGCCGAGCGTGTGCCAGGTGTCTTCCACCCTGACCTCGGCAGCTTTCATGGGAACGCCGAAATGCAGGACCTTGGCGGGCGTCTCGCCCTCAAGGACCGCGCCGGTCATCAGTATGTCGCCGGCTTCGGCCCCGGAGGTGAACACCTTGCGGCCGGTGATGCGGTATCCGCCATCCACCTTCTGGGCCTTGCCGGAACCTGCGATCCAGTCAGATCCGCCGCTGGAAAGCAGGATGATCCTCTCGGCGGCGATGCGCTTCAGGAGTGGCTCGACCGCAGCAACTTTCTGGTGCCGCCAGCGCCAGGCGGGGATCGCCACCTGATGAGTGTGCATGGAGAAGGCAAGGCCGGTCGAGCCGCAAGCCTGCGCGATGATGCGGATCATGTCGGCGAGTTCCGCCACGTCCGCGCCGCGGCCACCGAGTTCAACGGGGACGCCAGCCTCGACGAGGCCTGCTTCCTTCAGAGCCTTGTAGTTTTCCGCCACAAAACGATCGTCTGCGTCCGCAGTGGCCGCGCCTTCAGCAAAACCTGGCGCGAGCCGTGAGGCGATATCGGCGACAGTCTCGATTGTCGCCTCGGTTCGTTTCAGTGCATGGGGAGTGCTCATATCACGTTCCTTGTGGTATATCGGGAGCGAGAAAATCTCCCTGTCCGGCGACATCGTCCAGTTCAGGAAATGTACTGGCGTCGCGAAACCGGTTCGGTTTTCGTGATCGGACGAATGTAACAGCATCGAAACTCGATCCGGCAACAAGCCGATACATGAACATGCCAAGAAGTGGTCTTCTATCGACAAGGGTGGATCATGCCGGAACATAGCGGATACGGACAGTTCTGCCCTGTTGCCATGGCAGCCGAAGTATTCTGTTCGCGATGGACGCCTCTCGTCTTGCGCGAGCTGATGGCTGGAACCTCACGCTTCAACGATTTGCGGCGCGGATTGCCGCGCATGTCGCCTGCCTTGCTGTCGAAGCGGTTGAAGGAGCTTGAGAAGGCCGGCCTCGTTTCGGTATCGCGCAGCCGCGGCGGGGCGGTGGAATACGTGCTGACGCCGGCAGGCGAGGACCTCAAGGACGTGGTGAGGGGGCTTGGCACATGGGGATCGCGCTGGGTGGAATCCCAGCTTTCGCTCCGCAATCTCGATCCAACGCTGCTGATGTGGGATATGCGAAGGCGGCTCGTACCCGACCCGCTGCCGCCTCGCCGCTGCACGATTCAGTTTCAGTACCCCGAGTTGACGGCGTCCAAGAAGAACTACTGGCTGGTGGTGGAGAAGGGGGACGTCGATCTCTGCTATGCCGATCCGGGATATGACATCGACCTGCTGGTGCGATCACCGCTGAGAACGCTGACCGCCGTCTGGATGGGCGTGGCGAAGCTGGGGAACGAGATCAGCGCGGGGACGATCGAACTTGACGGCGATCCGGCGATTGCCGGTGCGATCCGCGACTGGCTGGGGCTCAGTCCGTTCGCGAAGCAGGAACGCAAGGTGGCCTAGCAGATCAGAGCGTCAGGGTCGTCAGAAGCCGGTCTGGATGCGCTCGAAGATCACGTTGGTGAAGGCCGAAATCTGGGCGCCCATGAAGGGTCCCGTGAAGGCAACTACCAGCAAGATGGCGACGATCTTCGGCACGAAGGTCAGAGTGATTTCCTGAATCTGGGTGAGCGCTTGCACGAGCGCGATGCCGACGCCTACCAGCATGGCGGCGGCAACGGCAGGGCCGGACGCTACAAGCACGGTCCAGATGGCATACTGCACGATGTCGAGAGCGTCGGCTTCATTCATGGTGACTGTCTCGCGCCGGGCGGATCAGGAGATGCTGACGCCTGGTCCGACGACCACTTCCTTGCCGTTGTCGAGCACCGCCACTATCCCGTCGGAATAGAGCCGGACTTCGCTGACAGTGCCGGTTATGGAGCCGTCATTCGACGTCAGCGTGCGGCCGATGATGGCGTCGGCCTGGGCCAGCGTAGAGGACTGGAGCATCTGCTCCAGCTTCTGGTTGATCTGCACCGACTGTTCGACATTGCTGAAGGACGCAAGCTGCGCCATGTACTGGGTGGAATCCATCGGGTTGGTCGGATCCTGGTTCTTCATCTGCGCGACGAGGAGCTTCAGAAAGGACTGGTAGTCAACTTGCGTCTTGGACGCAGCATCCGACTGGCTGCTCGAGTAGGTCGGGGCGGATGTGCTGGTGCCCGCGGGGTTCACCACGCTCATAGCGCTGCTCCCGCCGCCATCTGGGGCCTTTGGGCGAACGGCACGTCGTCATTGTCGCCAAGCGCCTGGCGTTCCAGCGGGTAGAGGCCGCGGATCGCCTTGAGCGCTTCGTAGACATGACCCTCGGAGACCATGCGGTCTATGTGCTTTAGCGTGCCGGTTATCTCATGGTCGCTGAAGCTGGCAATCATAAGGGGCAGGGAGCGGCGGAACATCTCATAGGCGTCGTCCGCACCGTTGGGGTTCATCAGCATGACCTGAAGGATGAAATAGAGCTGCCGCAACGGGGTCGTTGCCTGGTCCATCTGCAGGACGTGGCTTTCGAGCAGGAACTGGACGTCGTTCAGCAGTTCCAGCGTAACCTTGCGGTCGACCTTGATGACCGCCCCGTTGAGATAGATCTTTTCACCGGGCTTCAGCGAAATCTTCAGCGTGTTCTTCATTGGATCCCGTCCCTGATGATTTGCGATACCTCGATCAGTCCATCGAAGTTGTCGGAGCGTCCCTGGCGGACGTCCTCGGCTTCGCGCAGCAGCCACAAGCCGATCGAGATGAGATTGGCCCGCAACTCCTTCGGCAACGCGTTGTCGGGGCTGCCGAGATCCTCGACCAGCGCACTCCAGACCCGGTTCAGGAAATGAATGGCCTCGATCGCCTCCATCGAATCGGTTCCCACGGCACGGGCGGCAACCAGCAGGTCGATCGACCGCGTCAGGAGCTGACGCTCGCGATCCTTGGCTTCGGCGACCGAGTCGGTCTGGATGTCGGCGTAGGAAAACTGATACATGAAAGGGGTCCTGTTATCCTAGGAAGCGCAGCAGGCTAAGCTGCTGGATCCGGGCGGTGATCGCGTAGGAAGTCTCCAGTTGCGAAAGAAGGTCGCTGACGCGGCTGGCCGCTTCGTACGGGTCCACGCCTTCCGTATCGATGAGCAGCCGCTCGAACAGGTCCGACTGCACCTTGATGCGCTCGCTCGCAGCGTCAACGCGTTGTTCGATGATACCGGTTTCCGACTGGAGCGAGGCGAGCGAGGCGATCGCCTCGCCGACAACGCCCACCATCTTGTTGACGAGGGCCTCGCGCGCCGCAACGCTGAGATTGGCGTCGAAGAGATCCCCGATGGAAGCCGCGGCCATGGCAAGCTTGCGGATGGCGTCGTTGTTGCCGCTGACGGAGGTGGACGTCGTTTCGTTGAGCGCGATACGGCTGACGATGGTCTGATCCGTCGCGTTCGACCAGTTGGCCTGCCAGTCCGCTCCGAGGAACTGCGGCTCCAGCGCTGTGGTCATGAAGGTTTCCATGTCGGCGGCAGAGATGCCGGCAGCTGCCGGATCGGTCTGCGCGAAGCCGAAATGTGTCTGGAAGGCCGTGTCGAAGGCGGCCTTCGAGGCCGAACCCGCACCGAAGCCTTCGAGCGGCTTCACGTCGGTATTGATGCCGGCGAAAATATACTCGCCGTTGATGGGTGTGTTCAGTATCGAGGTGAGCGTCGACAGTGCGGTCTTGCCGGCGTCGCGAGTCACCGATGGTGCGGCATCGCCCGAAGCGCTGGCCGTCAGCACACCAAGAAGTTCCTCGGCTATCCCGGTCATCCCGGCAAGCGCGTCCTGCGTCGCCTTCAGGCGCGCAGACACGATGCCGTTGGAATCGACGATGCCGTTGAGGCGTTCCATGTCGCGCGCGAAGGTGACCGTCTGCGCGGTGCGCGCGCCGAGCGCGAGGCCGCTGTCGAAGACCTTGCCGGTGTCGCGTTCCTTCTGCGCCTTCACGAGCTCGACCTGGGTGCGCATCGTCGAATAACGCAGCGATTGCGAGCTTGAGAGGGTGGAAACGAGGGAGGTCTTCATCGCGTTTACCCTACCGCGCCGAGGAGTGCGGCGAACATCTCGTCCACCGTTCGGATAAGACGCGAGGACGCTTCGTAGGAATGTTCGAGATCGAGCAGAAGCGACATCTCCTGATCGATGTTGACGCCGGTCTCGTTGGACAGCGCCTCGGCGGTGCGAACAGCAAGCGCCTCCTTCGTATCGGCCGCAGTGGAGGCGGCCTTGCGCAGTCCGTCGAACCAGCCGATCGAGGCGGTGGAATAGTCGCCGAGCGTGGACGAGGTCTCCAGTCCGGTAGAGGGATCAAAGACCATCGGCGCTTCGAGACGATCGCCGTAGGACAGGAGGAGGCTGGAGTAAGCAGCGTTGCCGCTTGTGTTGTGAACGTAGCCTGCCCCGTTTGCGCCGCCGTCGCGCAGCAGTTCGGGATTGCCGCCCTGCGCGGAGTCGATTGCAGGGTTGAGGCGTATCTGGCCGGCCAGGCCAATCACGAGCGTGCCGGCTGCGGGGACGGCCGGCGCACCGGACCAGGTGAAGAGCCCTGCCTGGTCCGGAAGGACGCCGCCGGGCGAGGTTTCGGCAAAAGCGGTGATCAGGCCGCGCGCGATCTCGTCGAGCTGGCCCTGCATGGTGACGGTGACACTGTCGCGCAGCTGGATCATGCCCGCGATCCGCCCGGACGCATCGGTGTTGCCGCCCGTGCCCGCAGCGATAGGCACGCCGTCTATGTAAACCTTCGAGCCTGTCGTGCCCGGCGCATAGACACCGCTTGGCGTGAAGCTCACCGTTCGCGGCACCGTCTCGAACAGCATGGAGCCGTCCTTGGTGAGCACAACCAGATCATTGTCCGCGCGCGTGTAGGTGGATACCGGAACGTATTCCGCGATTTTCCTGACGATGGCGTCGCGCTGATCGAGCACATCGGATATGTCGCGGCCGGTTCGCGTGCCGGTGACGACCGCGTTGTTGGCCGTTTCGAGCTGCGCGAGAAGATTGTTCAGGTCGTTGACGGCGGTGCCGATCTCCTGATCCGCCGCAGTACGGAAGCTCTGGATGGCCGATGTGCCGTCGTTGAGCGTGCGCACGACCTGACGCGCGGCGTCCAGCGTGTTTTCTGCCAAGTTCCTGTTGGATGGCGAGGCGGAATAAAGCTGCATAGCCTCCTGCAGCTTCCCGATCGCGGTTGCCGGCGAGGTGGAGTTGTCCACCCCGTTGACCATCAGGTTAAGCCGCTCCATGCCATTGAAGAGCGTGCTCTGGCCGTTGAACGCGGACAGGGCGGCCAGGTTCTGGCGAAAGAGCTGCTCGTTGGCGGCGCGCTGGATCTCTACGGCGCGTGTGCCGGGCGAGGCGGTGGTGACCGCCATGCGACGGCTGTAGTCGGGATTGTTCGCCTCCAGGACGTTGCGGGAAACGACACTGGTCTGCCGGGCAGTGTTCCTGAGCGACGACTGCGCAATATTGAGGGCAGAGGATAGCGACATGCGAAATCAGGGATTTCCGTTCACGTTCGGATACCGCTACCTCTTCAGGTTGACAAGGACATCCATCAGGTCGGCTCCGGTCTGGAACACCTTGGAATTGGCTGTGTAGTTGCGCTGGGACTCGATCATGCTGGTGAGTTCCTCGGCGATATCGACATTTGAGTTCTCAAGCGCGCCGGAAACGACGGAACCGAGACCGTTTGAACCGGGGAAGCCCATCTGCAGATCGCCGGACTCGGCGCTGAGCGTGAAGACATTGCCGGGCAGCGTGGTCAGCTGGTCGGGGCTCTGAACGTTGGCAAGCGGAATGCGATAAAGTTCGAGGAACGAACCGTTCTCGTAATAGGCATAGACCGTGCCGTCCTCGGCGATCTCGACACTCTCGATGCCGCTCGGCGCGTTGCCGTTGGCGACGACCGAAAGCTCAGTGTAGCCCGTTCCCAACTGCGTCATGCCGTCCAGCGCTATGTTGAACGTCTGGCCACCGGGAACACCTATGTTGAGGCCGCCCGCGGGCGACGTAAGCGCGCCGGTGGTGGCGTCGAAAGTCAGGGTCGCCGTGGCGAGAGGGCCGCTCGAATAGGGGAATGGTGCACCGGGCGCAGCGCCGGACTGATCGTAGACGGCAACCTCCCACGTGTTGGCGGCGGTCTTGGTGTAGTGAAGGTCGAGCATCACCTCGTTGCCGAGATTGTCATAGACGACGAGGGAGCTCTTCTGCGTTGCCACCGCGTTTGGATCGTTGGACGAAGGCAGCGGCCCGCTTGCGATGTCGGCGCCGGCAGGCAGATTGGCCTTGAAGGTGCCCTGCGTGGATGGCGTGGCGATCAGGCCCTGCTGCGCGATCGATACGCGCTCCAGACCGCCGAAGCCGTTGGCGGTGGTGGCCGGCGGGCCGGCGGCGAAGCTGTAGCCCATGAGGTAGAAGCCGGCGGCGTTGATGAGATTGCCGTTGCCGTCGGGCACGAAGGAGCCGGCGCGCGTGAGGAACGGTGTGCCGTTGGCGTTTTCGACCACGAAAAAGCCGTTGCCCTTGATGGCCAGGTCGCTGCCGGAATTCGTGTAGCGAAGATCACCCTGCTGAGAGATCGCGGTGCGGACCGTGGTGTTGACGCCCCCTGACTGGTAGTTGCCGCCAGTGGACGGAATGATCAGCGAGGAAAACTCCGTCGAGGAGCGCTTGTAGCCGGTCGTGCTGGAATTGGCGATGTTGTCAGCGACGGTGGACAGGCGGTTTGCCTGCGCATTCATACCGGAAACGCCGGTACGCATCATTCCGTAGAGACTCATCGTGGCTTCTCCCCACTTTGCACTGCACCGGAGAGCAGGATAGACGAGCGGACTTGTGCGAAGCTGGCGGGGCTACCGGGCGAGGGCGACCGGAGGCCTGTCGACATCAGCCGACGAGCCGGTATCCAAGGAAGCGCTTGGAATCAATCGGGTCGAAACCGAGCTTTTCGCGCAGTTTCTTGCGGAGCTTGGAGATGTGGCTTTCCACCACGTTTTCCTCGACCTCGTCGTCGAAAACTCCGTAGATCGCGTTGAAGACCTGCGTCTTGGTCACCCGGCGGCCGCGATTGGCAGCGAGATATTCGAGGATTCGGCGCTCGCGGCGCGGCAGCGGCATCGTTTCGCCGTCGATCTCAGGTTCACGCCCGTCCATGAAGATGCGCATCGGCCCGACTTCGACATATTGCTGTTCTTCCTGCACGCGACGGCGGATCGCCGTTATGCGCGCCAGAATCTCGCGGATGTGGACCGGCTTGCGGATGACATCGTCCACGCCGGACTCGAAAAGCATAAGCGTGTTTTCAAGCGAGTGATGCTCGCTGAGCGCTATGACCGGCGCGCTGGTCCTGTCCCTGATCTTCCTGGGGGAGACAGTCGACTTGTCGCAATCCCCTATAAGGATGGCTCGAACCGACTGTATGTCCTCGTCGGCCGCGCTCGAAACCCACTCGCCGAATGCGTTCGATCCGAACGATGCGGTGGCTACGCCCTCACGGTCAAAAAGTGAATTATATCCTTCTTGTACGAGCTCTCGCTCGTCTACGATAACTATCATCGGCCCGCCCTCCGAATCAGAATTAATCTCTGATGCGAAAGGCGTAACGCGGGCAGTGAATCCTGCCTAACCGCTAGATTTTACCTGCAATTTTTCGGGAAGCAAAAAAAGCTGCCTTTCGTAGGGTCATCCGGCCGGCGGAGATGGCCCTAAATATAGACGCCGCCTGCATTTTCCTTCTGCTGCGTGGCCGCGTTCTGCCGTCCGCCGCGTCCTGCATTCGAGCCTTCGCCGGATGAAGATTGTCCCCCCGAGCTCGCGTTGCCGCCATTGGGCGATCCCTGGCCAAACTGCTCGGCGGATCGACCCTGCTGGGTGGTCACCGGGCCGGCGTCCGCGCGCTGGACACCGGTGGCGGTGCTCGACGGCTGGAGCACGGTCACGCGGTCGACGTCGTAGCCGAGGTCCCGCAGTGAATTGACGATCGTGTCGCTGTCGGCGGCGAGCTGCCGATACGCTTCCTGGTTTTCGACCTTGAGTTCGATGGACAGCTGTTCGCCTGCGAAACGCAGGGTTGCGGTCACCATGCCGAGTTCGGCCGGGTGAAGCTGGAGCTTGAGCGATTGGGCGGACATATGGGCCGAAGGCTGAAGCGTCTCGAAGGAGATCTTCGGCGCCCCTGTCTCGAGTATCTCGCTGGATGCGATGGAATCGACGAGGACGAGGGCTGTCGAAGTGGCAGGCGCGGGAATGTTCTGCTGGCCGACGACCGTTACCCGTGCCGCCGCCTTTGTTCGGTCGGGTGCGGCGTCGGTCATCGGTTCTGACTTGGCGCCGCGGCTGGATGACGGGGTGACCTCGATAGCGGCAGCGACCGGCTCGAAGCGAATGGTTTCGTCCTGACGGGCCCTGCCCATCGGAACGAAGCCTGCAATGCGCGGCCTGTCTTCTTGCGGACGCGTGGCGGCATCCTTGCCAGTCTGGTCGTCGGCGGTCCGGGTCGGGGCTCGCCTCAACGGCAGCTCGACACTGTCCGGCCCGGCGGAGTGAGCGATAGCTGGAGCGATGGGAACTGCTGCATTCGCCGAAGCCGCATGAGCAGGAACCTGCGCATTGTCGTGTTTCAGGGCGGATGCCGTTTCCGGTTCCTCCGTGGTTCTGGTTTCGTTGGGCGTGCCAACGCGTTCCCTGGCTGCAACCTGCATCGACGGCGTGGCGACGGAAGTTCCATCGGTGAGGGACGCGCTGTCGTCCGGCGTTTCACCATCGTCTTTTGCGGGCATCTGGACCGCACGCTCCGAGACGGAGACGCGGCTGGCGCGATTTGAGGCCGGCCCGGCTTGGTTCTCGGCCATTTCGCTTTCGGGACCCTTGGCAAACCCAGGCCATGCCGTCCGGAGAGCGGAACCAGGCGTAGGCACTGTGGCGTTCGAGGGGCCATTTCCGTTGGTCTTGCCGAGAAAGCCGCCCAGAGCCTCTGCGAATTCAGGCCCGCCGGCGCGGCCACGCGGCATCTTGCCGTCGGGCGGTGTCTTGGGTGACAGCATCTGGGGCAACGCCTGCTTCACGCCACTCGTCATTTCGGCATTTCTCCAATCATCTTGTCAATCTCGGCCAGCCTGGCGCGCGTGGCCGCCACCACCGCCTCCGCTCGTTCCACGCCTGTGTCTACCGCCCTGCCGGAGCCGAGCGTGGCGCTGCCGGGTGTTGACTCGTTCCCGCGATCCGAAGCAACGGACGCCGGAATAACGGGAGCCGGACCCACCTTGCGTACCCTGGACTCTCCATGTGCAGGGTTGGGCGCCGCCATCTCGGCGGGAGTCGATGTCAGTTCGGAAGCGATCACGCTAGCGGCATCGAGAAGCTGTCGGTCACCTTCCGAGAGGCTGCCGCGATCGATGGCTCCAAGCTTGTGCAGCACCTCGTCCACATTGCCCGAAGTCACCGAGGACAGGCTGGAATAGAGTTCGGCACGTGGATCGTCCGCAATCTCCTCGGCCTGCGTCGCTGCGAAGGCAGCAAGCTCCACCAGCCCATTGATCGCCGCGCGCCGCGCTATGCGAAGATAGATCACCTTCTGCTGCTCTTCATCCATGAGGCCGACGAGTTCGACGACCGCCTTGCGGTCAACCGTCTCTCGAAGCTCCACGATGCCGGCGACGAAGGCGTCGGCGAACTGACTGGCATAGGGCGAGCGGAGATACGAACGGACATATTGCTCCGACAGCCTGACAAAGCGGGCTGCCTCGCCCAGCCGGGTCGCCACCGCGATCGACCGGCGCAACGCCGCCTCCTCCACCAGTGTGCCCGGGGCCAGCAGGCGAGCCTTGTCGAGCAACGCCAGAGCGTTCGCAGGCTCCACATCCGACAGCATCGACCCCTTGATGAGCGAGACATATATTGCGACATCCGGCGGATAGGACATGGGATCGACGGAAGCGAAAGCGTCGATTGCCTCTTTCGGCTTGCCATTCACATAGAACAGGATTTTTTCGCCGAGCCTGCGGTTCGGATCGTCCTTGCCCAGATGAGGCAAGGCTTTCTCCAGCGTGGTCGGATTGCCTCCGGACATTGCATAGATCACCAGCGCGCGGCGGTTCATCTCGTTTTCGAAACGTGCGCTTTCGCGCGTCGCGAAGCTTTCGTCGGCCATGGTGATCAGCTTGCGCTGCATCGGCTGCGACGCGTGGTCGCCTGCTGCGAGACGGTCCTGAACAAGTTCGAGCGAGCGGACGATCTGGTACGGCTGGAGCGCGGCGTGCGACCCTTCGGTAGCCGTTGCGTCCCCGTTGCGCACTTCGCCACTGGATACGACGTGGGAAGGCGCTTCGGCGGCCAGTGCGCGATTGCCTGCGCCTGCCGCGAGCAATCCAACAATCACACCGCATCCCGCAACAGTAATGTCCAAGCGCGCGCGGGCCATCGCTAGCCTTCGATCTCCAGCAGGATATCGATCCGCCGGTTTGAGGCGGAGAGCGGGTCTGCCTTGTCCTTGAGCCTGCGATCCGCGTGGCCCGCGACCGTGGTTATGCGGTGTTCGTCGATGCCGCCACGCACGAGCATGTAGTAGGCCGAGTGCGCCCGGGCCGTTGACAGCCGCCAGTTGTCATATGTCTCATTGCGGAAGGGGCGTGCGTCGGTGTGGCCCTCTATGGAAAGCGTGCCCTTCTGTTCGGAGAGTATCTTGCCGATCTTCTCCATAGCCAGCACCAGGTCACGCCGCGGGACCGCAGATCCGATCTCGAACATTCCGAAATCAAACTGGTCGGTGACGGAGACCACAACGCCTGTCTGGTCGGCAACCACGGTCATGCCTTCGGCCAGCTTGCTGTCCGGGCCGAGCGCCGTTGCAAGTTTCTGGCGAATGTCGTCGGCAACTTTTGCGGCAGTTGGTGATACATCGCCGTTCGGGGCCTGGATGTCTTCACGCTGCTGCGGGCTTGGGGATGCTGGTGTGCCGGTTGCTTGAGCGGTCGCGAGCGGTTCGAGCGGCGCTGCGTCGGGACTGGCTTGCTTGATGTCGGGGGAAGCCGGCAGGCCGGTTCCGGAAGGCTGTTCTCCCTCGGCCGTGTTGCCCCGCAAAACCATCTGCTCGGACCAGAAATCCGGAGCGAACGGGTCACGATAGGCCTGGCCGCCGGATGCGCCGGTGGAAGGGCCCGCGTCCTGCGCACCACCGTCGCCCTTGGCGCTCACATTCTGCAGAAGGCCGGTTTCCTCCGCGATCTCGGACAGTACCGCGTAGGGATTGGCGAACAAGTGCTCGTCGGTGTGGGTCTCGTTGAGATCCTTGTCGGCCACTTCCTTGTTGGAGACTTCCTTCGCGTTTCCCTTGTTCTGCTCGCTGGCGTTGGTGTTCGGCGAAGTCTGGCTGATATCGGTGATACCGGCCGCATTGGGGCCTTCGCCCAGATCCTCAAGACCCTTCTTGGACGAATTGCGGTCGATAAGCTTGACTGGGTTGAAGTAGCTGGCCACGGCGGCCTTGGTCTGCTCGTTGGCGGCATTGATGAGCCACATGACGAGAAAGAAACACATCATCGCAGTCATGAAGTCCGCGAAGGCGATCTTCCACACGCCGCCGTGATGGCCTTCGTCGTGATCGTGGTTGCGCCGTACGATGATGATTTCCTGGCGAGGTTCCTCGCCTGCCGTCAGCACGCTCATTCGAGTATTTCCGAGAGGATCGCCGCCCATTCGGAGAGGCGCGTTTCAAAAAGGTTGCCGTCGATCGTGACGGAAAGATCAAAGCCGGGGGTCTCGATGAAGGCGAAATGTCCGGCCTGTTCGCCTAGCGCCGCCTGCAAGCCTTCATAGAGCGATTGGGGCGCGCATATCTCGGCGCGGAATGTCTCGCGCTCTGCAATCGCCTCGCGGATTGACGCGGCCAGTCTCTCCAGCGAGCGCTTCAACAACTCGTCGCTCATGAACGAGCCCAGAATACGCGCAACCGTGACGGAGGCTTCCTGCCCGATTTCTTCCTCCAGTCGCGCAAGCCGCTTCGAGATGGTCTCGCCCGCGGTTTGGCCGATCTGCCGCAGGATCGAATCCGTCTGTGCGGCATGCTGGGCGCGCAGCTCCTCGAGTTCCGCTGCATGGGCGAGAGCAAGACGTTCCTCAAGCGCCGCTTCCGCCTTTGCAACCTCGGCCCGAACGATCTCGTCGATCGAAGGCGGGGGCGGGGACATGGGGATGGGATTTGAAACGGCGTTCGCGGCCAGCTGGGGCCGCGCGCCAAAGTCCTGCAAGACGTCGGAAAGTGCAAATGTCCTCACGCGGCCTGCTCCTGATGTGCCCATTTGCGCAGGATCAGAGCAGTGCGTTCCTCATTGAGATCAACCATGCGCGCGAGGCGGTCCTGAGGGGCCGGCCTGATCTTCTGGCGCAACTCGTCGAGCGGGGTCGGCCCGGCGATTGCCGGCGGCGCCTCGGCCGGCTCAGGGCCAGGAAGCGAGTTCTGGACTTCCTCGAAGCTCGGACCAGCGATGGCGGGTTTTGCCTGACCACCGATCGCCGCAACCATCGGCCTCAGGCCGAAGAAGGCGACGAGGAAAACCACCACGATAAAGGCCGCAGCATTGATCAGCGTGCCTGCGTGCTGGCCAACCGATGCCATGATGCCGGGTTCTTCGAGCGGAACGCCATCCAGCCCATCGATGAACTCCACCGCCGAGACGTTGACGATATCGCCACGCGGCTCGTTCAGGCCGGTCGCAGACGCGACAAGCTTCTGGATCTCGGCGATGCGTTCGCCAAGCTTTTCAGGCGTGGCATCGGCACCGAGAATGGCCGTCAGGCGATCGCGGTTGACGACGACCGCGATCGACATGCGTGTCACCGTGTAGCCGTTGCTGACGGTCGCGATGCGCTTCGAGTTGATCTCGTAGTTCGTCGTCTCTTCCTTGCGATCGCTCTGGGATGACGACTGGGGTCCCTCTGTCGTCGTCGGGTCGGCTTCGGGCAGGTTCTGCTCGACGGTGGTGGTCGACCCTGCGGACTTCTGGTTGTTGTTCTCGTTGGCGCGGACAGTCTGGATGGAGCGTTCGACGCGCGACTCGGGATCGAATATCGTCTCCTCGGTCTGGCGCTGGTCGGTGTTGACCTCGGCCTTCACGCTGGCGCGGAAGTTGTCAGGCCCGAGATACGGGGCAAGGGCGCGCCGAATGTTGTCCTCGATCTGCATCTCGACGTCGCGCTCGACGCCGAAGGAGCGGCTGAGGCTGCTGTTGTTCGGGTCATCGCCGGCCGCGAGCAACGTGCCGCTGGAGTCCAGCACCGTGACGTCTTCCGCGTTGAGGCCGGGAACGGCTGCGGAGACCAGGTGGCGGATCGACGAAGCGGCACGGCGCGAATCGGCATCCGATGCGCGGATTACGACGGATGCGGAGGGCTTCTGCTCGTCGCGGCGGAAATTGGCTCGCTCGGACATGACGATGTGGACACGGGCGGCGCGGATGCCGGCGATAGACTGGATCGTGCGGGCAATCTCACCTTCCAAAGCGCGGACGCGGGTGATCTGCTGCATGAAAGAGGTGAGGCCGAGCGAGCCGACATTGTCGAACAACTCGTATCCGGCGTTGGAGCTTGTCGGCAGGCCCTTTTCGGCAAGCAGCATGCGCGCCTGCGCCGTGGTTCCGGTCGGAACCAGCACCGTCGTTCCGTCCGCAGCGACGTCGAAACCGATGCCGGCCTCGCCGAGGACCAGGCCGATCTGGTTTACGTCCGCCCGTTCCAGCCCGACATACAGCGTCTCGTATGCCGGGCGGTTCAGGTAGATGGAGGCGATGGCTATGACGCTCAGGACCAGCGCGATCACGCCGCCCATCATGGCAAGGCGGCGGGGACCGAAATCCTTCAGATTCTGGACGACGGCGTTCAACTGTTCGGGCACTGACCTTCGCTCCCGCTCCTCTGCGCACCGGATCGTGATGGCGAAGCCGGCGCCTCGATCTTGAGAGCCTATGGTCCGAAGCTTGTGCGAGGATGAAATCGGGGGTGCGTCACGACAGAAAGTGTCTGTCGCCGCATGGCAAAAAAGCGAAGTCGGAACAAATGACTAGGGCCTGATACGCTTCCTTCGCGGGAAGCGGATCAGGCCCTTCTCAAGCTGTCCGGTGTGACGAATGTCCGGGAGCTCAATTCCGGTCCGGCCAGCCTAGCTCCTGAAGAGCGAGAGGATGGACTGTGCGTTGCCGTTTGCGATCTGAAGCGACTGGATGCCAAGCTGCTGCTGAACCTGCAGGGCCTGGAGGCGGGTCGATTCCTTGTTCATGTCGGCATCGACAAGCTGACCGACGCCACGCTCGATGGAGTCCATCAGGCTGGTGGTGAATTCCTTCTGCAGGTCGATCTGCTTCTTTGCCGCGCCGAGCAGGGTCGCCGCGTCGGCGATTTCCGAGAGCGTCTGGTCGGCAACGGTGATCATCTGCGTGATCTGTTGATCGGTGAAGCCGACGACAGTCAGCGTCGAGACCGAATAGCCATCGGTCGCGGCGACAGTGCCTGCGACACCGGCCGTTGCGGTGTCGTCGCGCGCGCCGCTGGTGGCCAGGCGCAGGCCTTCGGTGATGCCGCGCGTCTCGGCGGTCGTGGCCGCGGCGTCATAAAGCTTGATCTGCTGAACGTCGATCTTGATCTTGGAAAGAACGACGTTGCCGGCGTTGTCGCGGGTAAAGGCGGAAACGATCTCGGCGTCTGCGTGCGTTCCCGCCGCAGGGTTGCCGGAGGCGACCGTGGAGTTCACCGACAGCCAGTTCGTGCCGGAGAAGCTCGCCGAATCTGCGAAGCTCTTGAGCTGGAGCTGAAGGGCTTCGATTTCGGACTGGATCTTGTCCTTGTTCTCTGCGCTTGCACCGACGGCGGCGACCAGCTTGACCTTGATCTCGTCCACCCGCTCCATGATCTTGTTCATGGCTGTGTAGGCCGTGTCGACCTTGGAAGCGCCGAGACCGAGCGAGTCCTGAACGACGGACAGCGCCTTGTTGTCGGAACGCATCGTGGTTGCGATCGACCAGTAGGCTGCGTTGTCCTTGGCTTCGGAAACCCTGTAGCCGGTAGAGATTCGGTTCTGCGTGGCTTCGAGCGACTTGTTTGTCGCGCTGAGAGTCTGAAGCGCCGTCATCGCCGAAGCGTTCGTCATGATGCTTGACACGATACTCACCCCTTCTTCGAACAGCCTGCCCGGCCATCGTGCCGGATTATCGCCTGAAGGAGCTTCATGCCGGTCGCGGCTTCATGCCGCCTGTCCGCCACTTTCCGCCCGCCATAGCGATTGGTTAACCACAACTAGGGGAATATGGTTAACAGCGGATTAAGCGGCTGACGCTTCGGTAAGGTTTTGGATCGGGGATTGAAGAATGACCGTGTGATCGGCCAAACGGCTGCGCGGCAAGGCTCGCTTTTCGTGAAAACAGACACAAAAAAGAAAGGGCCGCTTTCGCGGCCCTTTCGCATTTGACGTTGCCTGAGACGGTCGGTACGCCTTGCCGTTGCAAGTCCCGGATCACGGGCCCCGGCTTAGCGGAAGAGCGAGAGGATCGACTGTGAGTTGCCGTTGGCGATGGAAAGCGCCTGGATGCCAAGCTGCTGCTGGACCTGCAGGGCCTGGAGGCGGGTCGATTCCTTGTTCATGTCGGCATCGACGAGCTGACCGATGCCGCGCTCGATGGAGTCCATTAGGCTCGATGTGAAGGTCTTCTGCAGGTCGATGCGGCTCTTGGCAGCGCCAAGGTTGGTGGCGGCAGTAGTCATTTCCTTCAGGGCGGATTCGACGACCGTCAGCTGCTGCGTGATCTGCGCGTCGCTGTGGTCCTTCACCGACAGCGTGGAGACGCTGTAGGTATCGCCGGCGGCTGGCGCCGCGCCTGCGGTCGGGGCCTGGGCAGTACCGGCGCGAGCGCCGGTGGCACCAAGGCGCGTTGCGTCGAGGATGCCGTCGTTCAGGCCGGTGGCGCTGGCGTAGGCGTCATAGAGCTTGATGTCCTGCACCTTGACATCGATGGTGCTGAGCGAGGCGGTGCCGGAAGCCGACCGGTTGAAGGCGGAGACAATCTTGACGTCGTTGAACGTACCCGCAGTCGTGTGGCCGCTCGTCGTGTCGACCGAAAGCCAGTTGGCGCCGGAGAAGGTGGCGGCGTCGGCGTAGCTCTTCAGCTGGCCCTGCAGCGCCTTGACTTCAACGTCGATCTTTTCCTTGTCGGCGGCAGACGCACCATTGGCGGCGACGAGCTTGACCTTGATTTCGTTGACCGTGTCGATCGCTTTCTGCATGCCGGTGTAGGCGGTGTCGACCTTCGAAGCGCCGAGGCCGAGCGAATCCTGAACGGTGGAAAGGGCCTTGTGATCCGAGCGCATGGTGGTGGCGATCGACCAGTAGGCGGCGTTGTCGGAAGCCTCTGCAACACGGAAGCCCGTGGAGATGCGGCTCTGCGTGGTGGCGAGGTTCTTGTTTGTGGCGTTGAGCGTCTGAAGCGCCGTCATCGCCGAAGCGTTGGTCATGATGCTGGACATAGTACCCGTACCCTTACTCGAAGTTTTTTTCGCATACCGGCCCGACCGGTATGACGGTACGGCATCATGCCAATGATCGCGTCCCCGCCAGATCAACCCGCCATGTGCGAACTATGCAGCTTCGATCGCTGCGAATTGCCTAAGGGGCGTGGTTAACGGACTATTTTTGCGGGATTTTTCTGAATGTCGTGACCTGCAATTGGTCGCTTCCCGTAATGAAAAAGGGCCGCGAAAGCGGCCCTTTTCGTTCGTTCGAGATTTGCCTCAGACGGTCGATCCGTCCTTCCGTCGCCCGCCTTCCGGTTAGCGGAAGAGCGAGAGGATGGACTGCGAGTTTCCGTTTGCGATCGAGAGCGCCTGGATGCCAAGCTGCTGCTGGACCTGCAGGGCCTGGAGGCGGGTCGATTCCTTGTTCATGTCGGCGTCGACAAGCTGACCGATGCCGCGCTCGATGGAGTCCATCAGGCTGTTGGTGAAGGTCTTCTGCAGGTCGATGCGGCTCTTGGCGGCGCCGAGGTTGGTGGCGGCCGTGGTCATTTCCTTCAGCGCACCTTCGACAACCGCGAGCTGCTTGGTGATCTGCGCGTCCGAGAAGCCTGCGACCGAGAGCGTCGAGACGGTATAGGTGTCGCCGGCTGCGTCCGTTCCGGCAACGACGGTTGCGCCAGCCGCGATACGAGCGCCTGTGGTGCCGAGGCGGTGGGCATCCAGGATACCGTCGGTGAGGCCCGTTGCAGCCGATGCGGCGTCATAAAGCTTGATGTCCTGGACCTTGACATCGATGGTGCCGAGGCTGACCGAACCGGAAGCCGAACGGTTGAAGGCCGAGACGATCTTGACGTTGTCGAACGTGCCTGCCGCCGTGTGGCCGCTCGTCGTGTCGACCGAAAGCCAGTTGGCGCCGGAGAAGGTGGCGGCGTCGGCGTAGCTCTTCAGCTGGCCCTGCAGCGCCTTGATTTCGACGTCGATCTTTTCCTTGTCGGCGGAAGACGCGCCATTGGCGGCGACGAGCTTGACCTTGATCTCGTTGACCGTGTCGATGGCCTTCTGCATGCCGGTGTAGGCGGTGTCGACCTTCGAAGCACCGAGGCCGAGCGAATCCTGGACCGTGGACAGGGCCTTGTGGTCCGAGCGCATGGTGGTGGCGATCGACCAGTAGGCGGCGTTGTCGGAAGCCTCTGCAACACGGAAGCCCGTGGAGATGCGGCTCTGGGTGGTGGCAAGGTTCTTGTTGGTGGCGTTGAGCGTCTGAAGCGCCGTCATCGCCGACGCGTTGGTCATGATGCTGGACATAGTACCCGTACCCTTACTCGAAAATTTTTTGCATACCGGCCCGACCGGTATGACGGTACGGCATCATGCCCATGACCCCGTTCTCGAGGCCATCCGCCATAGTCAAGCGGACTATGCGTCGGCGATCGCTGCGAAATGCCTAAGAGACGTGGTTAATGAATTATGATTTTTGGACGATCGCTCGTCGGGCGCGTCAACTGAACGAACGCACGAGACTGCCGACGAGCAGGTTCCAGCCGTCGATCAGGACAAAGAACAGGATCTTGAACGGCAGGGAGACAACGGTGGGCGGCAGCATCATCATGCCCATCGCCATCGTGATGGTGGCGACGATGAGGTCGATGACAAGAAAGGGCAGCACGATCAGGAAGCCGATCTCGAACCCCCGCCGGATTTCCGAGATCATGAAGGCGGGAATCAGAACACGCAGGTCCACGTTTTGCGGGTCAACCGTATCGCCCCGCTCGCGGGCGAGGTCGGCGAACAGGTTGAAGTCCTCGTCGCGGACATTGCGAACCATGAAGCTCCGAAACGGATCGGAAATGCGCTGGAAGGCTTCCGTCTCGTCGATCTGGTTGTCCATCAAAGGCCGCACGCCGTTGTTCCACGCCTGATCGAAGGTGGGCGCCATGACGTAGAACGTCATGAACAGCGACAGGCTGATGATGATGAGGTTTGCTGGCGTGGTCTGCAGCCCGATGCCTGCACGCAGGATCGAGAAGGCAATGACGAAGCGGGTGAAGCTCGTCACCATGATGAGTAGGCCCGGCGCCACCGACAGAACGGTGAGCAGACCGAACATCTGGATGATACGGCCGATCGTCGTGCCGTCAGCCTGTCCGATCGCACCGAGATCGAGCTGCTGCGCCAGCGCTACGGAGCCTCCCGCCAACAGCAGCGATGGTGCCAATGCAAGTGTGCGGACAAGGTTTGAGCCGATGCGCGTCATTCGAACAGCAATGTCCTGATCAGAACCTGCTTGACCTGGCCGTCGCTGCGAATCGCGGCGCGCTCTTCGAGATTCTCCTTGAGATGTCGGAAGCCGCTGGCTCCTTCGATCTCATGCATCTTCACGGTGCGGATGTAGGAGATCAAATCCTGCGA
Organism: Rhizobiaceae bacterium; assembly: GCA_019635775.1. Taxonomy (GTDB): domain Bacteria; phylum Pseudomonadota; class Alphaproteobacteria; order Rhizobiales; family Rhizobiaceae; genus Mesorhizobium_K. Next base: position 194,342 of record JAHBYU010000004.1, read on the forward strand.
CAGGGTTGCAGGCAGATCAGGAGGCTGCGGCGGCTCGGCGAAGACGAGCGAGACCTCCATGCGAACCCAGATGTCAGGGGGAGAGGCGATGTTGGTGGTGATGGCCGGCAACGTAACGATCGTGTCGCTGGCGTGCGGGTCCGTCTCGTGACCCTCGTCCTTGGCCTTTCCGTGGTCCCCGGATGACGCGTGCGCGCCCGTCTCGGACTTTCCGCCGGTGAGGAAGCCACCGGATACCCATCCCATCCCTCCCGCGATCGCTGTCAGGCCAACAAGCAGGCCAAGCTGGATGACGAGAGAGGGCCCGCCCTTGGCGGGCGGCGCCCCTGTCGCCTGTGCTTTTGCCGCCGCAGCCATCAGAAGGGGAGAACCTTGTCGAGAATCTGCTGGCCGTAGGGCGGCTGCTGAACCTCGGTCAGGCGGCCGCGTCCACCGTAGGATATGCGTGCTTCTGCGATACGCTCATAGGCGATGGTATTCTGCGGCCCGATGTCGATCGGGCGCACGATGCCGCCTATGGTGAGCACGCGAAGCTCGGCATTCACGCGAACCTCCTGCGAACCCTGGATGACGAGGTTTCCGTTGCCCAGCACCTCGATGACCACAGCGGCGATGGACAGCTCCAGATCCTCGGAGCGCTTCGTTTCGCCATCGCCTGCGGCCGCTGTCGATGAGTTCACGCTGGCATCCAGGCTGCCGCTGGAGCCGATGCCATCCCACTCATAGTCGATCGCGCCGCCGAGCGACTTGCTCGATGTCCGCTTGCGATCGGACTCGTTCTTGAAGCGGGCCCGATCGCTGATGTTGATCCTGACGGTAAGGATGTCACCGGGCGAAAGCGCGCGCGGGTCCGCGAAAAGGCGGCTCTGGCGGTCGTTCCAGAGCGAAAAGCGCTTCTGCGGTGGCGCGGCCGGATAGCCCGCATAGGTCGCCGGGGGAGGCGGGGCGTTTGCCAGTCCCGAGCCTACCGGCGACAGGTCCGGCTCGCGACCGATTTCCCGGAAGCTGCCGCAACCCGTAAGAAGGGTGGCAAGGATAAGGATGGTCAGGCCCCGGATCATGACGGGTCCGTCCTGCGCGACGCGCTCGCCATGATAGATGTAAGCCTGGCCGCGGACTTGCGCTCCATTTCGTTGAGAATGACGCCAGCCTTGCGCGGCTCGATCTGCATCAGGATTGCGGCGGCCAGCGCGGCATCCATCTCGGCCAGCCGCTCGGCGGCGGCATCCGCCTTCATGCCGGAATAAATCTTGACGACATCCTGCCTGGCCTTGGCCAGGAAGTCTTCGCGCCGCTTCAGCCACGATTCGTATTCCGCGCGCTTTTCCTCCAGCACCGCGATACGCTTGTCGATCTCCTGCTGGAGAGCCTGCAGTTCCTCGGTCTGCAGGGCGTAGCGACGATCGCGCGCGGCATCGGCGATGTTGGTGCAGAAGCGCTCTACGTCGGTGCCGGTTTCCAGCGGCTTTGACTTGATGACGCCGGTTGTGCTGTCGTCCAGGAAAGGCTCCTCGGCCGCGAGAAGTCCCGGTTCGTCGATGTGCTCGACAGCCGCGTCCGTGGCGGCGGCGATACCAGCGGAGAGAAACAGCACGAGGGCAGCGACCACCGACGGGCGGGCAGGCGTTGCGGCCGTTTTAAGCGGGAACATCATGGAGGGACTCACTGCACGACAAGATCGGCCTGCAACGCGCCTGCGGACTTTATGCCCTGCAGGATCGCGATGATGCCGTCAGGCTTGACGCCAAGGCGGTTGAGGCCGGAAACGAGGGTTTCGAGGTCGGGGCCGTCGAGCAGCGCGACCTTTGAGTCCGGCCAGCCAGCGTCGATTTCGGTATAGGGCTCGACCGCGGTCTCGCCACGGGAGAACGGTTCGGGCTGGACGACCATCGGCGCTTCGGTGACCCGGACGGTAAGCGTTCCGTGGCTGACGGCGACACGCGATATGCGCACGTCATTGCCGATCACGATGGTGCCGGTGCGCTCGTCGACCACGACACGCGCTGGCGCATCTGCCGCGACGACGATATTCTCCAGCTCCGCGAAAAAGCGCGCCGGCGAAACCTTCTCGGGCTTCTTGATGATGATTGTGCGAGAGTCCTGCTCGAAGGCGACGCGCGTGCCGTAACGCTCGCCGGAGTAGGCGTTGACGGCATCGGTGACGCGAACGACGGTTGAGAAGTCCGCGTTCCTGAGTTGCAGGACGAGGCTGGACTGATCCGCGAAATTCGCCTCGACCTCACGCTCGATGATCGCTCCGTTCGGCACCCGGCCCGATGTCGGAATGCCCTGCGTGACCTGTTCGGCCTGTCCCTGCGCGTTGAAGCCTGAAACGATCACCGCACCCTGCGCGACAGCGTAAATCTCGCCGTCGGCTGCCTTGAGCGGCGTCATGACGAGAGTGCCGCCAGCCAGGGACGACGCGTCGCCCATCGAGGACACGGAGATGTCGATGCGCGCGCCGGATTTCACGAATGCCGGAAGGGTGGCCGTTACGATGACGGCGGCCACATTGCGCGACCGTGCCCGCCCGCCTTCTCCGGCGATACCGAGGTTTTCCAGCATCGCCCGGATCGACTGTTCGGTGAAGGGCGAGTTGCGCAGGCTGTCGCCGGAGCCCTGCAGACCGATGACGAGACCGTAGCCGACGAGCTGGTTGTCGCGGGCGCTCTGGAGCTGGGCGATGTCCTTGATGCGCGCCGATGCGCCGTGCTGCGGAAGCTGGCTGCCTGAGGCGGGAAACTGCCGGAAGGCGCCCGCGCCTTCCTGTCCGATGGGTACGCCGTCGCGCGGTGAGGGGAAACGGTCGATCAGCCCGCCTTCGCCAGGAGGCGGGGCTGCAATATCCAGTGGCATGTCGGCGCCCGAAGCCGATGTGGCGACGAGCGCGACAGAGAGGAAAAAAGCTGCTGGACGCAGGAATTTCATGAAGCGCCGACCCTGATGGAACCGTCGGCCATGACGACGCCGGAGAGTATCTTGCCGCTGTCGATGTTTCGCACGCGCACGATGTCGCCCGCAGCGCCGGGCTGGAGCGTGACGCCCGTTGCGGAAATCGTCAGTCCGCCGGCGATGAATGTCATCAGGACCGCCGCACCCTGTTCGACCACCCAGGCCTGTCGAAGTGCGGCCGCCGGAATGTAGCGGCCCGGAAGCAGCGTCCGCTTTGTGACCTTGCCGTCGAGCTCGGCCACATGCACGGCAGCGCCCGTCGGCACGATGCGTCCGGCTCTCAGCGTCACTTCCTTGAGCGCGGCCTGATCGATCGTTTCGCCGGGATAAATGACGCGGTTCGGCACGAGCACGATTTCCTGCGCCCCTGCCTCGGCGGAGAGGGTTGCAATCGCAACGAGCGCGAACGCCCTGAGCAGGAAACGGATAGCCATCTGCATCACCGGATGTTCTTCGAGACCACAGCTGCCATCTCGTCGGCGGCCTGGATGACCTTCGAGTTCATTTCGTAGGCCCGCTGCGCCGAGATCAGTTCGGTGATCTCCTTGACGGGATCGACGTTGGAGTTCTCGAGATAGCCCTGCTCGACCGTGGCGAATCCGAGATCGCCCGGCGCGCCTATCGTGGCCGGGCCTGATGCCGCGGTCTCCTGAAACAGGTTGTCACCCAGAGGGTTGAGGCCTGCCTCGTTGGCAAAGCTTGCAAGCGTGAGCTGGCCAAGTTCCTGAAGATCGGTCTGGCCTTCGATGCGGGCATAGACCTGGCCGGTCTTGTTGACGACGATGGCGACGGCGTCTGTCGGCACGGTGATGGCTGGCACGACGCTGTAGCCATCCACCGTGACAAGCTGACCGGTAGCGTTGGTGTTGAAGGCGCCGGCGCGCGTGTAGAGCGTCTGGCCTTCGGCGCCCTCGATCTGGAACCAGCCGTTGCCGGTGAGCGCAAGGTCGAGGCTGTTGCCGGTCTGGGTGAGGCCGCCCTGGATGTGGACGTTGCGCACCGCGGCGGTCTTGACGCCCAGCCCGATGGTTACACCTTCCGGCACGAGGCTTCCGTCGGCACGCGCCGGCACGCCCTGCATGCGATCGACCTGATAGAGCAGGTCCGAGAATTCCGCCCGGGCGCGCTTGAAACCCGTCGTGTTGATGTTGGCGATATTGTTCGCGATGACCTCCAGATTGGTCTGCTGGGCGTTCATGCCCGTAGCCGCGATGGCGAGCGCTTTCATGACTGATTACCCTTTCGCACGATCCGTCAGATCTGCATCCTGCTGACTTCCATGTAGGCGCTGACGATCTTGTCGCGGATGGCGACGGCCGCCGTCAGGGCCTGCTCTGCGCTCATCACGGCATCGACAACCTCGCGCGTGTCTGCCTGACCCTGCATGCCCTGCACCGCAGCCTGCTCCGCCGTCTGCAACGTATCGACGGTGCGCGTGGCGAGATCTGCCATCACGGAGGCAAAGGAGGCGGTCGCGTCTGCCGCACCTGGCGATGGGTTCGCGCCGTCCTTGCCGAGCCCCGCAGCCCCGCCAATCTTGCTGAAGTCGAGTGCGCCGATTCCCGTTATCATGACTGGTTCCGCATCAGGTCGATGGTCAGGGAAATGAGTTCGCGCGCCTGCTTGATGACCTGAAGATTGGCTTCGTAAGAGCGATTTGCCTCGCTCATGTCGGCCATTTCAATCAGCACGTTCACGTTGGGCATCTTGACGTAGCCCTTTTCGTCGGCGGCTTCATGGCCGGGTATGTATTCGACTGGAAAGTCGCCTTCGTCGCGACCGATGCGGTTCACCTCGACCAGCGAACCGCCGGTTACCCTGTCGAGCTCGGCGGCGAAGCTGATGGTCTTGCGCCGGTAAGGGTCGGCGCCTGGCGCCTCGCCGGTGGACTGGGCGTTGGCCATGTTTTCCGAGACGACGCGCAGGCGCTCGGACTGCGCGCCCAGACCGGATGCTGCGACTTTCAGGGCGGCGGCCAACGGATCCATGATCAGCCCTTCGACGACATCAGGAGCATGCGGTTGAAGGCCTTGACGATCGACGTGTTCAGCTCGAACTGGCGGCGAACCTCTCCGGCCTTCATGAGTTCTGTCTCAAGCTCCACCGAGTTTTCGGACGGCAGGATCGACGGGCCGCCATTTTGCTCGCCGACCGCGAAACCGTATTCCCCGGCGCGTCCCGCAAGATGGCCCTGTTGCGTGGCGGCAAGCTTCACGGCGGTCCTGTCCAGCACGCTCTGGAAAGGCTCGACATCGACGGCCTTGTATCCGGGCGTGTTGACGTTGGCGACGTTGCCCGCAATCGCCGTCTGGCGCACGGCAAGCCATTTCGACTGCTGCGTGGCGAGGGCGAAAAGGTTGACGGTCTCCATGCAAATCTCCGGCCAGCTATTTGTAGGGTAGGCCGTCAGTCTTGCGCGGACCTTGCGGAAAGCTTACTCGGCGATTTCCAGGATGCTTCCCGCCACGGTGACCAGAACCGGATGGCCGTCGCGCTCCTCGATTGTCTTGACCTGCGCTCCGTCCGGCAGGACCGAACCCGGCTGGACGACGAACAGGCCCGTATCGTCCTCAAGCATGGCGCGGCCGTTGGCGATCTGGATGACCTTGAACGCGATGACCGGCGGCGGGAAGGGCTGATCGTCCACGCCAGGCAGAGGTTCGTCGCTGCCGTGGTCGTCAGGGTCCTTGACGGCACTGCCGGTCGAACGCAGGTCGAGGTCCAGAAACGGGACTTCCGTGCTCTCGGCGGGCGCGCCTATCCTGTCGGTTGTCGCGCCCAGGACGATGGGCGCGGTTCCGTTGCCGCCGCCGCCAAACCGCATTGCGCGAACACCGAATTCGTCGGGATTGAAGAAGATGTACCACGGAAAGAGCGCGCAGATCAGGCCAAGCGTGACGCCGAGCGCGGCGATCGTCAGATCGCTGCGGCGGTCTCTTCTCTTCGCCTCCTGCTCCGGCGTGAGCGATAGATCCGGCTCCGCGCTTTCCGATCTCGCGAATGATCCGCGCCACGAGCGTTCGGGTTCGAGACCTTCACCCACTTCGGCGTCGGTCGACAGGTTCTCGCGGATCATCTCGTCGAGAAGACGGTCAGCCTTGTTGCGGAACATGCGGCCGCTCCTTCGACTTGAGATGACGTGCCAGATCCGTAAAGGCGTCGGCAGACGGTGCGTCGCGGGGAGTCTGCGTCAGGGCTTCGTAGATCACCGGAACCTGTTTCACGGCGGTGTCCAAGTCGGCGTCGGCTCCCGGCTGATAGGCGCCCAGCAGCCGGATGTCGCGTGTCGATTCAAAGCGCGAGATCATGGCTTTCAGCTTCGTGACCAAGGTGCGCTGGTCGTCGGTCCATGCCTTCGGCGCGAGGCGCGAGATGGATGCCAGAGGATTGACGGGCGGATAGCGGCCCTGTTCGGCGATGGTGCGATCGAGCACGACGTGGCCGTCAAGGATGCCGCGCACGGAATCGGCTATAGGATCGTTGTGATCGTCGCCGTCGATGAGTACCGAGATTATCGCGGTGATCGAACCTGAGCCCTCTGTTCCCGGTCCCGCGCGCTCAAGAAGTTTCGGCAGTTCTGTGAAGACGGACGCTGGATAGCCCCGCGCGACGGGAGGTTCTCCAGTGCCGGTCGCGACCTCACGCAGGGCGTGGGCAAAGCGCGTGATGGAATCGAGGATGAGAAGCACACGATCCCCCTTCGCGCGGAAGTGCTCGGCCACGCGCATGGCGGTATCGGGCGCGCGCCGACGCATCATGGCGCTCTCGTCGCTGGTCGAGACCACGGCGACGGTCTTGGCCATGCAGTCCGGTCCGATCGTATCCTCGAGAAACTCACGCACCTCGCGGCCGCGCTCGCCGATCAGCGCGACGACAACCGTATCGAAGGCGGAGGCCGAGGCGAGCATCGCCAGAAGGGTTGACTTGCCGACGCCGGAGCCTGCGAAGATGCCGAGACGCTGGCCAAAGCAGATGGGTGTGAAAATGTCGATCACCCTGACGCCCGTTGCGAAGCCTTCGCCAACGCGCTGGCGCGCCAGCGCGGGAGGCTGAACGAGGCGGGCAGCGTCTTCCAGATCGCCATGTGCGAGGTGAGGGCCTCCGTCGATCGGACGGCCAAGCGCGTCGATGGCGCGTCCGCGCCAGGATGCATGCGGAAGTATCGCAAACGGGCCAAGATCGACCACAGCGTCGCCGACCCCTGCGTCACCGGCCCGCTCGAAAGGCGCTACCAGAACCTCATCGGGCGAGATCTGGACAATCTCGCCATGCCGCACGCCCGCACGGCTGCGGTGCTCGACCATGTCGCCAAGACGTGCGACCTGGGAAAGTCCGCGCACGCGGTAGTGCGTAGGGGAAACCTCCATGACCCTGCCTCCGCGGCGGATCAGGGTGTGAGGATCGGATACGCGGCGCCAGGCACGCTCCAGCGCTTCCAGCGGGCTGCCATCGCTGGCCTGGCCGGGACGCTTGCCGGGAGGGGAAACGGTGATCGTCAATTATTTCGAACCCAGCGTCTTGATGGCGTCGTCGTAGGAGGACTCAGTGTCGCGAAGCAGGGCGGCGCCGTTTTCGAATGCGCGCTGGACCATGATGAGCCGGGTTATCTCAAGCATCGGATTGACGTTGGATTCTTCCACGAAACCTTGAGCGACGCCTGCGTCCATGCGGTCGACCACAGGCTCGGGCGGGCCTTGCGAAACGATGCCCGAATTGCCGAAGCGCACGAAGTCGGTGCCGGGATCGAAGGCGAAGAGGCCAAGCGCGCCGACCAGATTGTCGCCCTGGCGCAGGGAGCCATCGGCGCTGGCGCTTGGAGCGCCGTTGCGTGGGTCGAGCTGTATCGGAGCGCCGCCGGCATCGAGCACCGGATATCCTTCAATCGTGACCAGTTCGCCGTTCTCGGTCACCGTGAAGCGCCCATCGCGTGTCATGACGGTGCCGGCGGGCGTCTCGATGCCAAACCAGGCTTCACCGCGAATAGCGAAGTCGAACGGGTTGCCGGTCTGGCGCAGCGGTCCGGCGGCGGTCGACAGATAGCTGTCGCCGGAAGAAACGAAAGAGAGCGCCTTGTCGTCGGTCCCGGTGACGACATCCTGGAACTTGACCCCTGTCGCCCGGAAGCCGACGGTGGACGTGTTGGCGACATTGTCGGCGATGGTGTTCAGCCGCTTTTCGAGCGCAATCTGCGAGGAGAGGGTGACATAGAGGCCGGTCTGCAACGTTCGGGCTCCCTACCGCTTCATGGACTGGATGGAGAGAAGGAGGTCCGTCGAGACGCCGTATTCGACGGGCTGGAACAGGGTCGTTATCAGCGATTGCGGCGTTGTCGTCTGATTTTCGATTTCCCACATGGTCGTGAAGCGCGTCAGGAATTTCTCCAATCGCTTTGGGTCGGTGAAATCCTCGATGTCCAGCTTCGATTCAAAGAACTTGACCTGCTGGTCGATGTCGCTGGCCGAGAACTGGGCAGGAAGCGACAGCGCGGTACGCACGACCTCGGCCAGTGCCGGATCGGCAAGAATCTGGTAGAAGTTGGTGAGTGTGGACGCCTTCCGTTCGAAGTAGAGCGCGAGGCGAACCCCCTCGTTCTGCTCCCCGGCGTTTTCTTCCAGGGTCTGGCGCAGATATTTGTCGATGGATGGCTGCTGGGCGCGCGTCGAGGTCGTTGCGCCTTCGCCGAGCGCCTCGAAATCGAAAGCGGCGACAAAGGCGGTGTAGCGCTTGTCTTCTTCCCTGTTGGCCGGGCTGTTGGCATCGCGCACACCGCCGGCCAGCAGTTCCTCGATGTAGTCCATGTCCTCGGAGGCGCTGTCGAGGCCATAGGCTGCCATCGAATAGGTCAGCAGGCGCTCGTTCGACATCAGCGCCTCGATCGAGGTGATCTTTCCTATGTTGGCGCGATAGTAGGCCGTTTCCTGCCGAACATATTCGGAATCGGGATCGAGGCCGGCGATTTCGGCCTGCATGATGTAGTTGCCGGGAACCTCGTGCTGGGCCTTGTTGTAGACGGTGGCCAGCTCGCCGTATTTCGCGAAATTGTAGGTCGTGACGAACTCTGCGTAGCGCTTGTCCTGCAGCTTGTTGGCGAAACTGTCCGGATCGGATAGCCCCTCCTTCATCGCCTTGACCATGAAGGCCTTGGCGTAGGTCATGTCTTCAAGTCCGTGCGCCTTCATGGCGTAGCGGAAGAGCCGGTCGTCCTTGACGAACTCGTCGATGGTTTTCACCTTCGAGATGTTTTCGAGATAATACTTCGTCTCGCGGTCGACCATCGGCTGCTTCTCGACCCGTTCGATCGATTTCGGCATGTCCCGGACAATGAGCTGATAGCTGAGATAGGTGTTCACAGAAGACATGCCTCCGGCCGCGAAGCGTAGCTGGCGCAAGCTAGGCAGCCTTGCTTGTGCGAGGCTGAAGCGTCGACGCAACACCGATTCAAGCCTCACACAAGGCACGGGCTGTAATCCTGAAACGTCATATCGTTGCGAGGGACTCCGGCTCCGTGAGCATTCTAATCGGACTAGTTGTGACGCTCGGCTGCGTGCTTGGTGGCTTCATGGCCATGGGCGGCCATATCGAGGTGCTTATCCAGCCCTGGGAAGTCGTGATTATCTGCGGCGCTGCGCTGGGTTCCTTCCTCGTCGCCAATCCGATGAAGGTTGTGAAGGACACGGGCAAGGCCTGCATGGAAGCCTTCAAGCAGGCTGTTCCGAAGGAGCAGGACTATCTCGAAGTGCTGGGCGTTCTGCACGCGTTGATGCGCGAGTTGAAGGCGAAGTCGCGCAGCGAGGTCGAGGCGCATATCGATAACCCCCAGGAATCGGCCATCTTCCAGGCCTTTCCGACGATCCTCAAGAACACGGACCTGACGAACTTCATCTGCGACTATTGCCGGATCATCATCATCGGCAACGCACGACCGCATGAAATCGAAGCTTTGATGGACGAGGAAATCCAGACCATCCGCGCGGACAAGCTTAAGGCTTATCACGCGTTGACCGTGATGGGTGACGGCTTTCCGGCCATCGGCATCGTGGCCGCCGTGCTGGGCGTGGTGAAGGCGATGGGTGCGCTCGATCAGTCGCCGGAGATCCTCGGCGGGCTGATCGGCGCCGCGCTGGTCGGCACGTTCCTCGGCATTTTCATGTCCTACTGCATCGTCGGCCCGATCGCAGGCAAGGTGAAGTCCGTTCGCGAGAAGAAGAATCGCCTCTACGTCATCGTGAAGCAGACACTGCTAGCCTACATGAACGGTGCGCTTCCGCAGGTTGCGATCGAGTTCGGTCGCAAGACCATTTCGGCCTATGAACGGCCCTCGATCGACGCTGTCGAACAAAGCACGATGAACGCGGCCGGCCTCGAGAAGAAGGCTGCGTGAGATTTCGATGAGCGCCACTCCCATGACCCCCGAGGAGATGCGGGCCTATATCGTCGAACGACTGACGGGAGAGACCGGTGACGCGGACCGCGTCACGCAGGCAGCGCGCATGATTGTCGAAACGGCGCTTCCCGCCATCAAGGAGAGCCTCAAACAGACGCTCGCGCTCGATCTTCCGATCGAAATCATCGGGGTCGAGGTTTCGCGGATCGCTGATGCAAGGCCCGATAGCGATAACTGGGCGATGTGCGTGGCGGTTTCCGCATCGGGCCATGATGATGTGGTCATGACGATGGACACCGACGCCATCGCGCTTGCGGTGAGTGCGCTCTTCGGCGGCGACCCAGGCGTCGGCGTAGCGCCGATCAGGCGCGATCTTTCACCAACCGAAACCGTGGTCGCGTCGCGCATCTTTGCGCAGATCGTGACCGCGCTCGTCCATGTCGAAGACGGGCCTCTCGACCTCGCCCTGCCTGCTCCCTCCGCAATCTCTGGCTCCGAGATGCACAAGCGCGTGCTGCGCGATGCGCCAGGCGCCCGCGTAACCCTTTCGGTGACAAATCCGTCGGGAAACGGAACACTCATCCTGACCATGCCGCAGCGACTGTTGCTGAAGGGTACCGGAACACCGGCCCATGCCGGCGCGGGACATTCGGAACAGTGGGGACAGCGCTTCAGCGCGGAGGTGATGCGGTCGGGCGTCAACCTGCAGGCGACAATGCCGCTTGCGCGCATGACGCTTGGCCAGATAGCCGGACTCGAGGTCGGGCAGGTCATCGAGTTCGAGCCGGAAGCCCAGTCGCAGGCCAAGCTTTCGGCGCGACAAAAGACGCTGTTCGTCTGTGAATTCGGCAAGCTGGGACAGAACTACACGGTACGCGTCCGGCATCCTTTCGATGCCGGCCAGGACATGATGGAAGGCCTGGTTGCCAACAGGTAAGCCGGATCAGGAGTTGGAGAAGACAGTCATGACGCAAGCCAGCGCGGCATTTGACGAGGAGCACTCGCAGGAACAGCTCAACCGGGCAATCGAGGAACTGCGCGGCGTCCTTAGTGATGAAGAGCAGCAGCGACCGACCCAGCCGCAGTCAACGTCATCGCCCGCGGCGAAGCCCACATTGAACGGCCACAATACGTCGCTCATCATGGATATCCCGGTCGAGGTCCAGATCGTTCTGGGCAGCACCGAGATGGCCGTGTCCGACCTGATGGGGCTCCAGAAGGGCTCGACGGTTGCGCTGAACCGGCGCGTGGGCGAGCCGGTCGATGTCATGGTGAACGGTCGTCGCGTAGCGCGCGGGGAGATCACCGTTTTGCAGAATGATCCGTCGCGCTTCGGCATCACGCTGACGGAAATCAGCGCTGCAACGAAGCTGGGCTGATGGTCCTGGCGACGCTGAGGGAGATGGCAGCATGAGCAGCGTCGTGGAGATGACGCGGGCGCAGAAGGCTGCCGCCATCCTCGTTGCGATGGGCAAACCCTCCGCGAGCAAGCTCCTCAAGTTCTTCAAGCAGGAGGAACTCAAAGCTTTGGTCGAAGGCGCGCGTCTCCTGCGCACGATCAGCCAGGCGGACCTCGAGAAGATCGTGGCCGAGTTCGAGGCCGAGTTCGCGGAGGGCGCCGGCTTGATGGACTCCAGCGACCAGATGGACACGATCCTCAACGAGACGCTTTCGCCTGAGGAGATGAACGCGCTGATGGGCGTCGAGCAGCCGGCGACGGAAGACAAGGGGCCCCCGCCCGTATGGCCGGATGTGGAAAAGGCTGATCCGGTTCGGATTGCGGGCTTCCTTTCGGAGGAGCATCCGCAGACCGCGGCACTTGTCCTGTCGAAGCTTTCGCCGGGGACCGCTGCCAACGTGCTGCTGGCGATCGACAAGGACGCGCGCAACGAGATCGTCAAGCGCATGATGTCGATGGCGGCCATCCCCGAGGTCGCGACCGGCATCATAGAGGACCAGCTTCGTTCGCGCCTGCTTGCCGAAAGCGCCACGCGCGACACATCGGCCGGCCAGATACGCGTCGCCAGCGTCTTGAACGAACTGGACAAGGAAAAGCTCGACGAATTGATGCAGGATCTCGAGGCGGCAGGCGCGCCGGATATGGATGCCCTGCGCTCGCGGCTGTTCGCATTCGAGGACATCGTCCATCTCACGCAAAAGGCGCGTGTCGCCCTGTTCGACAGCATATCGAGCGAACTGGTCACGCTTGCTCTGCGCGACGCACCACCGGCGCTGACCGAAGCGGTTCTGTCGTCGATCGGCGCGCGCGCGCGGCGCATGATCGAATCCGAACTGGGGCAGGGGTCCGATGGCATCAACGGGGCCGACATAACCCGGGCGCGCAAGGCGATCGCTGCCAACGCGATCCGCATGGCGCGAGACGGCGCCTTCGAATTGCCGAGCACTGAAAGCGCGGCGGCCTGAGCCGCCTTCTCCTTGAACCCAATCGAGCGCTGTCGTCATGTCGGATGAAGTCGACAAGGAGAGTAAAACCGAGGAAGCGACCGAGAAGAAAATCCGTGACACGATCGAGAAGGGCAAACTCCCTCAATCGCGTGAAACCGGCATATTCGCCTCCTTCATCGCCATCCTCATCTTCTTCGTCTTCTTCGCGGGAAACTCGATAATCGAGCTGGGAACCTTTCTCTCGATATTCCTGGAAAAACCGGATGCCTGGTCGATGGACACGTCAACCGACGTCGTGGCGCTGTCCAGGCTGGTGACGATGGAGATCGGCAAGGCGGTCGCGAGCCTGTTGATCCTTCTGGTTGTCGCCGGCGTTGGTGCCTCTGCCTTCCAGAATGTCCCGCAATTCGTCGGCGAAAGGATCCGACCGCAGGCTTCGCGCATATCGCTCTCCAAGGGGTGGTCGCGGCTTTTCGGCGTGCAGGGTTTCGCCGAATTCCTCAAGTCGCTGGGAAAGCTCTTTTTTGCGGTCGCAGTGCTCTGCTTCGTGCTTTCGGACAGCCTGAGGCAGTTCCTCGCGGGAATGCTGACGCAAACGACGGACTATGTGGCCGTGGTGCGTGGCATGGCGATCGACATCGTCGTTTCCATCGTGCTCGTGATGGGGCTCGTCGCGGGCATCGACCTCGTCTGGTCGCGCTTCCACTGGCGGCAGGACCTCCGTATGACCAAACAGGAGGTCAAGGACGAGCTGAAGCAGTCGGAAGGTGACCCGATCGTCAAGTCGCGGCTGCGTTCGCTCGCGCGCGACAGGGCGCGACGGCGTATGATGACGGCGGTACCTCGGGCGACTTTGGTCATTGCCAATCCGACTCACTATGCCATCGCATTGCGGTATGTGCGTGAGGAAGACAGCGCGCCGATGGTTCTGGCGAAAGGCACTGATCTCGTCGCGCTGAAGATCCGCGAAATAGCCGAGGCCAACAACGTACCGGTTTTCGAAGACGTGGCGCTTGCCCGTTCCATGTACAAGCAAGTTTCGGTCGATAGCGTCATACCGCAACAGTTCTACCAAGCTGTCGCCGAACTGATCCGGGTTGTGTACTCACAGAAGGCCAAGCGAAAGCTCCAATGAACCGACAGCCGCATTCAGCGTCTCGCGAGGCCATCGTGGCGGAAGCCATCAGGGAGGTTGTCGGCGAGTTGCGTCTCGTCGACGCGTCCGACTACATCGCCTTCATCCGGCTCGAGCATTTTGCGACCGTCTCGGATATCGTGGATTCGGCAGCGGAACTGTTCTTCATGCCTGGCACGCTGAGACTGGGCCACGGCGGCGAGGCTCATGTCACATGGTCCGATCCGCCTCGCATCATCCTTGACCTGGAGCTTCGACCAGCAGGCGCGACCGTCTATTTCGCGCTGATCCTCGAAGACGAGCGGGCAGCGGTCGAGGTGAATTATGTGTCCTTCGACCGTCCAGACCCGGACCCGGAACGCAACACGGCCTTTCTTGCAGCGGCTCTCGAGAGTTCGCGCATACGCCGTACCGAGCCGGTGGCCGGACTCTGAACCTATTCGATGAGGCCGAGCCGAAGCGCCTTGGCCACGGCGTGCATGCGGTTGACCGCATCGAGCTTCTGGGCCGTGTTGGTCAGATACTGGTTTGCGGTGTGCACCGACAGTTTCAGCGTCCGGGCGATTTCCTCGCTGGTATAGCCGTTCGCGGTGAGCTTGAGGCATTCGAGTTCGCGCTTTGAAATGGACGGGAACCGGCCGGCTTCGCCGGGCCTGATACGCGCTACGGCTTCAAACAGGGAGAAGCACCGCGCGTGGATCTCGCAAAGGCTCTCGGGTGTGAGCGTTAGCTCGAACCCGAGGAACACGACAAGGCCGCACCGCCCGCGATCCGTATGGACCGGAAACGCGATACCCGCCGTCTCGGGCACAAGCGCTTCGATCCTCATCGGCCAGACGAGCCTTTCGAAACAGTCAGCGGCGCTGCTGGCGGGTTCGTCCGCCCACCAAAGCGGCACACTCGAATTGCGGATGTGGCGAACAATGTTGGCCCGGTCGTCGCCCGTGATGTGGATCGTCTCGGACGAGATGGCCGGATAGCTGGAATCGAAGCACGGCCAGAGCAGGGGTCGGTCAGGCAATGGCGCCGAGAAAAAGAAAGCAAAGCTTTCGGCGTTGATGTCCACCGCGATCCAGCGCGCCCGCCGGACAGCATCTGGAATGGTGGTGGTGCGCTGTTGCTCGGAATAGAGCGCTGCTCCCCCGAAAAGCGGACGATGGACGTCCTGGGAGATTTCCCCGGCGATTTCGACCGCAGCGCTCAAATGATGCCGTTCCTGATTGCGGTCGCGATCGCCATCGCACGGTTGCTCGCCGACAGTTTCTGGATGGCGTGCGTCACGTAGTTGTTCACCGTGTTCCCGGAAACCCCAAGGATTAGTGCGACCTCCTCGGTGGTCTTTCCTTCGGAGACCCAAAGAAGGCATTCGCGCTCACGGTCGGATAGGGGATCCTGCGTGTCCGCCGTGGACAGCAGGTCCGACATCTTGGAGAGGGCGTATCCGCAGCGCATCTGGACGACTACCAGCTTGGCCTCATTGATGAAGTTCGGATGCTCCGATGAAAGCAACAGGAAATGCCGTTGCCTGCCAACCTGAACAGCGAGCGCGTAGAGTTCGCGGTGGCCGAGCACGTCGAGCATGGCTGCTTCCTCGCCGCCGAGAACCTCCGGCATGGGTGGCGCGTGCGCGACAAGGAGGCCGCGCGGTCGGCTGCCGGGCGGCGCCGCCGGCAGTTGCGCCAGCCTCGCGATGACATCGAGCCCGACAAGCTCGATTGCGTCGTGAATCCAGTTTGATGCGAGGATTCGGACCGTGTTGTGGTCTTCACTGCTCACGATGGCGACAAGCATGTAGGCATCGGCCATGACCTCGGCGGTTATCTCCATGAGGAACGCCGTCAGGTCTCCGCGCGATGCCGAACCGGCTGGCGTGAGCGTCGAAGGGTCGGAAAATGCTTGAACCGTGGTCAATGGCAGGCCAGAATCATCCCGTTACCGGCGGCAGCGACTGCCGGCCGGATAGCTGCTTTCCGGTGGTGTGAAGACTCAGGTTACGTACGCTTAAAGATCGAGCCGATTCGAAGAGCGTACGCAAAACCACGAATGCCTGCGGGTAGAATTTCCGCGTCGGCGCATGTCTGATGGTTTCGCCGGCCCCCCAAGGTACGGCTGATTCGGGGATAATCTACCCGCAGACGAATCGGACATCAAATGCCGATTGACAAAAGATGGGATTCGAGTCCGCATCAAGACTCAGATCCTGACAGGCCGGTCCTCTGTCATCGACCCTGATCGGCATCTTTTTTACCGGGCGCGTCTTCACTCCCGATATCTTCGTCCCACATGTCCTCTGAGACGAAACCGTCCCATCCGTCCCCAGCATATTCGCCGCGCTTGACGTTTGTGTTGATGGCGCCGCATCGGCGCAGGATATCGATCACCTTCGCGACTTCATCGTCGTGGACGCGCGCCGTAACGAGCGTACGGCCCTTGGGGATCGATCCGCCTCCGCTCGTGGCGTATCTCATGTGGCCGGTGGCATTCACGAAAATGCCCACGACGCCACCTGCAATGCAGCCCGCCGCCGCGCCGAAGATGGCGGTCGTCAGCCAACCCATGCGGGCGAAGAGGCCGAGATCCGGTATGGCAAAGCCGGCCAGCCCCGCCAGAACGCCCGCCACACCTCCGATTGCCGCACCAAGAACGGCGTCCTGGAGGATTTTCACGAACCGGTTGCGGCGAGGGCCGACGATCGTGATGTCTTCGCTGGCAACGCCGAAATCCGACAGGGCGTCGACCGCGGCGATCACCTCGTCATAGGTATCGAACAGCGCGCCGATGGTCTGCATGCCTTGACCTCACGAACCGGGCTTGACCGGAAAGCGGCCTATAGCCCATCACTTGTATCCTACGCGGAAAAGCCCGCGATTGCGATGGCAGGGAGGTTCGCCGTGGTCGAAACGCTTTGGCGCCATATGTCGGGCGCCCCAAGGGATGGCAGCCGCATCCTCGTTACCGTACGCTCGTCGGAGCAGGGCCCGGCCGAGGTAGACGTTGCCTATTGGGCGAGAGCCGACCAGTTCGGCATCGAGGGCTGGAGGGCCGCGGATTCTCATCCGGGGCAGATCATCGCCTATGCCGATCCCGAGCTGAAATGCTGGATGCCGTTGCCGTCAGCAGGTCAGGACGACGGCGCGGACCTCCCGGCGCCCTGGGCCGGCGAGGATGCAGAGGAGCTTTTCGGCTCCGGCATCTGAGCTCAGACCGGCTCGATCAGGATTGCGGAGAATAGCGGCTGCCGAGCGAGTAGCGGTTGCCCGCATAGATCAGCCGGTTGACGGTCGCGACTGAAGTCCCCGACCATGTTCGGCGGTGAAGCAGAAGGCACGGCGTTCCCGGTTCGAGCATCAGGAGATTGGCCGTTTCATCGTCGGCGGCAATGGCGGAGATGACGTGCTCGACCTCGGTCAGCGGCGTGCTTTGCTGGAGATAGTCGAACGTGGTGGTCGTCTCGAAGTCCTGCGCTTCATAATCCGGAACCAGCCGCGAATTGACGAAACGCTCCTCCAGCAGCACGGGAACACCGTTCTCGTGATGGATGATAACGGAATGCCCCACCGGTGACCGGCTGGCAAATTCGAAGGCGGCTGCGAGGTCCGGCGTAGGCACGATGGTTTCCAGCAGGACAACCCTGGAATGATGTTTCGCCGCGCGTTCCGCGATCTCGTCGGCGATATCGTTGATCTCGATCAGTGCCGATTGCGGCCTGGGTGGCGCGACGAACGTGCCGACACCCTGGATGCGCAGGAGATGCCCCTGCGAGGTGAGTTCGCGCAGCGCGCGGTGCACCGTCATGCGAGAGACGCCGAGCGAGGCGACCAGCTCGTTCTCGGAAGGCAGCTTCTCGTTGCGCCCCCACGCTCCGCTGCCGATGTTGGTCAGGACATATTCCTTGACCTTCTCATAGAGCGGCCCGGTTGAATCGGACAAGCCATTCGTGCGGCTGTCGCCTTTGGGTCCCGTCTCCTTCATTCGGCCGCCTTTCCGATCCGGATGATGGTCTTAAGACCGCGCGCTCCTCCGCCGAGAAGGCGCTCATAGGCGGCAGGTACGTCTTCGAGGGCGATCTGCGCATCGACCAGCCGTTCCAGTTGCGGGGCAAGACCGGGCAGGAGTGCGACGGCCTCGGGAAGCTCATCGACGAAGGCATGGCATCCGATCAGCGCGGTTTCCATTTCGACCAACGTGTTGAGGTCCAGTTCCACCGGCGCGTTCGAGATGCCGACCAGCGCGATCGAGCCGCCGCCGGACAGCAGGCCAAGCGTCGTCTTGAGAACGCCGCCGTCGCCCGTTGCGTCGCAGGCATAGAGAACCGGGCGACCGTTAAGGGCGGTTCGGATTGATGCTGCATCCAGAGTGACGGCTGTTGCCCCGGTGACCTCCGCCACGAGGTTGGCGCGCCCGGCGTTCCTGTCGGCGACGAGGACGGCGCCATCGTGGAGATGCGACAGGAGCAAGGCAACGAAGCCGCCGATCGGGCCGCATCCGATGACAAGAACCGGCTCGCCATTCGGCACGGCCTGCTTGCGCAGGGCATGAAGCGCAACAGCAAGCGGTTCGGCCATCGCCGCGATCGCCGGATCGAGGCGGTGGTCGTGCCTGCAAAGAAGACGTGCCGGAAGCGTGACGAAATCGGCGAAACCCCCGTCGCAGACTTCGCCGATGAACCCTAGGTGGCGGCAGACATTGGTCCGTCCTGCCTTGCAGGCATCGCATTCGCCGCACCAGAAACGCGAATCCGCGACCACCGTGTCGCCGACGACGAAGTCGGAGACGCCTTGCCCCAGCTCGGTCACGACACCTGCGAATTCATGGCCCGCGGTGGAGGGAGAGCGGCTTATCCAGTGGCCGGTCCGGTAGTTGTGAAGGTCGGAGCCGCATATGCCGGCAGCCGTGACCCGCAGCGTGACCCAGCCGCGCTCGGGCGAGGCAGGTCTGGCGATCTCCTCCACCCTTAGATCGCGCGCGGCGTACAGCCGGACGGCCCTCATCGACGCCTACAGGTACTTCTTGCGCACGTCGGAGACGGCGTGCTCGTGCGAGGAGAAGCCTTCGTAGCGCGCCAGCGTCCATGCGGCCTTGGCGAAGTCGGGATAAGCGCTCTCGGTGACGTAGCCAACCGAGGATCGTTTTACAAAATCATGCACCGAAAGCGGGCCGTACGTCCGCGCCCAGCGGCTGGTCGGCAGGACAGCGTTCGGACCGAGGCCGAAATTCGCGATGGACACCGGCGTGTGCGGCCCCATCAGGATTTCGGCGGCTTCGGTGATGTGGGCGAGATGACGGAAAGGGTCGGTGGAAAGGATTTCCAGGTGTTCCGGCGCGTAGTCGTTGACGAAGGCGTAGCTTTCCTCAAGCGACCCTGTCAGCACGATGCCGCCATAGCTTCCCGTCAACACGGCCTTGGAAAAGGCGACGCGCTGTTCTGTCATGCGCCCCCAGTGCTCGGGCAGGGAAGCCAGCGCTTCCTCCGCGACGCGCCGGCTGTGTGTGATCAGATAGGCCGAGGAATCCGGACCGTGTTCCGCCTCGATCAGAAGGTCGAGCGCGGCAAGCCCGCCCTTCACCGTGTCGTCCGCAAGGATGATGGATTCGGACGGTCCGGCCGGCAATCCGGGATCGATCACACCGGCCAGCAGGCGCTTGGCGGCGACGACCCACGGGCTTCCGGGCCCGACTATCTTGAGCGCGGGCTTCACGGTCTCCGTGCCGTAGGCGGCAGCGGCAACAGCTTGCGCGCCGCCCACCTTGTAGATGGTTTCGACACCGGCGATACGCGCTGCAACGAGGGTGGCGGCGTCGACCGATCCGTCGGGAGCAGGGGGCGTCAGGATGGCCAGTTCAGGTACGCCGGCGACGACGGCGGGCACGGCGGTCATCATCGTCACCGATGGAAATGCACCCTTGCCGCGCGGAACGTAGATGGCGACCGACTTGATGGGCGTGATGCGATCGCCGGCATAGGCGCCGGGACGGATTTCCTTCAGCCACATCGCTTCCGGCTTCTGCTCCTCGTGGAAACGCCGGATGTTGTCGATGCCGAAGCGGATTGCTTCAACGACTTCCTCGTCGACCTTCGAGAAGGCCCCGTCGATTTCCGCCCCTGTGACCTTCAAGCTTCCGGGCTGAACGTCAGCCTTGTCGAGTTCGCGGGCGAAGCGCAACAGGGCGGCGTCACCTTGCGTGCGGACGGCGTCGATGATCGGCTGCACTTTCTCCGTGAAGCTCGAAAGGTCGGTCTCCGATCGCCGAAGCAACGCGTTGCGGCCAGTTGCGTCGAGCTTTGAGAGGTCGTGAAAGGAAACATCAGTCATCTGGTTCACTTCGACTTGAGAAAAATCTCCAGCCCCACCAGCCGATCGAGCGCGACGACAGCCACGACGGCCGACGCGATGAAGATCACCGAGATCGCGGCGAGGTCGGGGGTGATGATGGAGCGGATAGAGTTGTAGATCTGGACCGGCAGGGTGACGATGCGCGCGTCCACCAAGAGCAGGCTGACGAGAAATTCATTGAGCGCCAGGATGAACATCAGCAGCGCGCCGCTGATGACACCGGGCATGACGGCCGGCAGCGTCACGTGGAAAAATGTGGACAACGGAGGCGCTCCGCAATTGGCTGCGGCAAGCTCCAGATCGGGTTCGAGGCCAGATGCGCTCGCCATCACCGCCCAGACCATGAAGGGCAGGTTGATGACCGCGCAGGCTATGCCGACAGGCCAGAGCTGGCCAAGCAGGCGCAACTCTCCGAACAGGAGCATCAGGCCGATGCCGGAGCCGATGAGCGGGATGGTGAAGGGGAGCAGCAGGTAGACCTGGATCGGCGTCTCGAAACGCACGCGGTATTTCGCAAGCGCTATGCCAGCAAGCGTGCCGACCGGAATGGCGACGATAGTGCAGACGGTCGCGACATAGAGCGAGCGACCGAAAGCGCGCCAGAGATCGCTCGCGCCTGCGATCTTCGAATACCATTTGAGCGAAAGCCCTTCGGGGGGAAAGGCGATGATGTTGCCGGCGGTGAAGGACGCGCCCAGCACCACGATGGTCGGGATGGACAGGATCGCCAGTACGCAGATGACGATCGTCCAGAACACGACGCGCTGGCTGAGCGGCATGGTCATCGGCGCGCTCCCCGGCTGGCCAGCGTGCCCGCTCCAAAGATCATGAAGACCAAGCCGGCCAGGATCGAGCCGACAGCGACCAGCAGAAGCGCCAGCGTAGAGCCAAGGCCCTGGTCGGAGGTTCGGAAGAACTGGTCGTAGATGGCGTTGGCTATGAAATCCTGCGAGCCGCCGCCAAGGATTGCGGGCATGGCGAAATCCGTAAGCGACAGGGTGAGGACGACGAGACCTGCACCGACCAGCCCGGGCTTAACCAGTGGCAGCACGACATGGAACATCGTGCGTACCCAGTTTGCGCCGAGCGACTGCGCCGCCGATTCGAGTTCCTCCGGGATCGCCGTCATGGCCGGTGCGAGCATCAGCACCGCGAAGGGGAGCATGTACTGGATGAGGCCGAACAGGACGGCTGGATAGTTGTAGAGCAGGCGAAGCGGCGCAACGCCGATCAGTCCAAGCGCTTCGTTGACCATACCCTGGTTGCCGAGAACGATCAGCCACCCATAGGCGCGCACGACCTGGCCGATGAAGAAAGGCAGGAACAATGCGATAAGCAGGAGCTTGCGTAGCCCGGCCGAACGCGTCCGCACCATAAGATAGGCGTATGGGAAGGCGAGGATCAGGGTCAGCACGGTGACGATGACCGCGCCGAGCAGGCTGCGGGTCGCGACAGTGCGGAAGAGGCCTTCGGTCAGGGCGCGTTCGTAGTTGGCGAGCGTGCGGTAATCGGATGGAAGGAAGGTCGAGGTGTCGAGCGTGCGCAGGCTGGAATCGGCGATCTCGACCAGCCCCAGCACAAGCAGGCCGACCAGCAGGATGGCCGGAAGAAGCAGCAGATACGGGATTGCCTTGCCGAATCGCGCCGGCCAGAGCGTGGCGGCAACGGCTTCCACCGCGTCCATCACGCGCCAGCTCAGCGGATAGGCTTTTGTCGATCGCACGATAAATTATCCGAATGGCTTGAGGGACCGCCGCCGGAGCGGCGGTCCTGTCCGGTCAGCCCTGCATGATCGACTTGAACTTGGCGAACCAGTCGCTTTCGTTCTCGACCTGGACCTTGGACGATATGCGGATCAGGTGCTCGAAATCCTCCGGCTTGGTCGGGTAGGATGGGTCGTTGACCAGGTCGGCCGGAGGATTGACACCGGGAACGACGCCCGGCAGGCCGAGACCGTCGAGCCAGACCTGCTGTGCCTCGGGGGTCAGCGCGAAGTTGATGTATTCCTTCGCCCAATAGAGTTCATTCTCGGGCAGGCCCTTCGGAATCCAGAGGCCGTCAGTGTCGAACTTGCAGCCCTCCTCCGGAACGGTCCAGGCGATGTCGACACCGTTCTTCCTGGCTTCGCGCGCGTTGGTGGAGATCGTGCAGGCCGCGTCGATCTCGCCGCGCTGGAACCAAGTGGTGAAGTCCGGATCCTCGCCGAGCAGCGGCTGCTGCGCCTTTATCTGAGTGATGAAATCCCAGGCTGGCTGCATGTTGGCCGGGATGTCCTCCAGCTTGCCGCCGCCGGCGACCTGCGCCGGGAAATGGAAACCGATGCCGTCATTGTAGAAGGCGAGACGGCCCTTGAACTTCGGATCGAGCAGGTCCTTCCATGACTTCGGCGCGCCGTTCGGGAAAGCCTCAGGACGGTAAGCGAGCACGTATACATAGCCATAGGTGTTGACGATCGGATAGCCGTCGAGCCCCACCGGCTTGGCCAGATCGGTGGTGTTCTTGAGGTTGGGCAGATCGGAAAGGTCTTCGGTGACGCCGCGCAAAGCCGACTTGGTGGCGTTGGTCGTGGTGTCCCAGTTGATGTGAATCGGCGGAACGCGCCCCTGTGCCACCGCTGCCCACACCTTGGGCTGGATTTCGTTGTCCTCGGTCAGGTCGTGGCGCACGGCGATGCCGGTCTTTGCCGTGAACGGGTCGGAGACGCCGGCCTTCAGGCTGTCGACCCAGCTTCCTCCCCAGGCGCGGACAATGATCTCGGAGGGCTTGGCAGGCTCCTGCGCGAAGCCCGGCCTGACGCCGAGGGCCGCGGCGCCGCCCAGCGCGGCGGCTCCCTGAACGAATGTGCGGCGATTGACGGAACTGGTGAATACCCCTGTCTTCTTCATTGTCATTCTCCTCTGGTTTACCGGCTACTCGCGGCTTCCGGTTTTGCGTTGAAAACATGCATGTCTGCTCCGTTCCAGCCGACGGAAACTGCGTCGCCCGGTTCGAACTGGTTGTGACCGGCGGGGTCGCGGTCGAAGATGCGCATGATGTTGCCTTGAGCCAGCGCGACCTCTACCTCATAGACCACGCGATCGCCCTCGAAGATCACGTCGGCGACGACGCCCGGCAAGACCGTTTCGAGCCCGGCAAGATCGGCGATGTCGCCGGCAATGCGGATTTGCTCGGCGCGGATCGCGCCGCGCACCGCGTCTCCAAGCCGAGCAGCTTCGGTGCCATGCGTCCTTCGGCCGAGAAATGTCTGGCCGCCCTGCGAAAAGGCAATCTCGTTGCCTTTCGCTTCGGACACTGTTCCGTCGATGAAGTTTGTCACGCCAATGAAGCCCGCTACGAACGCGCTGGCGGGCTTGCGATAGGTATCGACCGGGTGGGCATTCTGCCTGATCTCGCCGCCGTCCATGACGATCACCTCGTCGGAGACAACGAGCGCCTCGCGCTGGTCGTGCGTCACGTTGATGGTGGTGACGCCGAGTTCGCGCTGGATGCGGCGGAATTCCAGTTGCATCTCCTCGCGCAGCTTGCGATCGAGCGCTGCCAGCGGTTCATCGAGCAGGAGCAGGTCCGGCTCGAAGACAAGCGCCCGGGCGATAGCCACGCGCTGCTGCTGCCCGCCGGACAGTTCATGCGGGCGGCGATTTCCGAGACCGCCAAGCTTGACAAGGTCGAGATAGCGTTCGACGCGCTCGGGGATAAGGCGCGCGTCGGTGCGGCGCATCTTCAGCGGAAATGCGATGTTCTGTGCAGCCGTCATGTGCGGAAAGAGCGCAAGCCGCTGGAACACCATGCCGATGGAGCGCTTGTGCGGCGGGACTGCGCCTACTGCCTGTCCGCCAATAAAGATTTCCCCGCTGGTCGGATGCAGGAAGCCGGCGATCATGCGCAGGAGCGTCGTCTTGCCGGAACCGGAGGGGCCGAGAATCGTCAGGAACCGACCGCTCGCCAGGTCGAAGGAAGCCGATCTGACGGCATGCAGGCTGTCATAGACCATGCTGACATCCCTGACCGAAACGGCCGGGACAGCGTCATCTGCCTTGCGATCAGGCTGGTGGCGCATATGGTTTCCTTGGCGCGGCGGATCGGACCTTCACTGTGGTATATACAAGCATGTACAAGTTGCTCCGGCAACTGGTTTCCTGTCCCGCTCAGATCGAGGCAAGGAAACCGCCGTCCACGGGAATGCACTGGCCGGTCACATAGGCGGAAGCGCCGCTGGCGAGAAACAGGACGGCGCCGGAAAGGTCATCCATGCTGCCGAAGCGCTTCAGCGGAATCTTGCCGAGCATGGACTGTTCCCATGCCGTGTCCTGATAGAAGACCTCGGTCATGTCCGTCCGGAAATAGCCTGGCGCGATCGCGTTGACGCGGATGCCGGCGCTGGCCCACTCGGCGGCCAGGGCGCGCGTCATGCCCAAAAGCCCCGATTTGGACGACCCGTATGGCACGGCGGTCGGAATGCCGACATAGGAGGTGAGGGAGCACAGATTGACGATGCTGCCTCCCTGCCCGGACGCAGCCATCTGGCGCGCCGCAGCCTGCGCACAGAAGAAAGCACCTTTGAGATTCGTATCGACGATCCGGTCCCAAAGCGCCTCGTCCACATCGAGCGACGGACGGATTTCCTCATAGCCGGCGTTATTGATCAGGATATCGATCCCGCCGAGTTTGTCTTGCAGGCCGTCGAATGCACGTTTCGTCGCGTCGGTGTCACGAACATCGAGCCCCGCGGATACGGCAAGACGGCCGGCAGACCGGATCGATGCGACCGTCCCCTCCAGCGCGCCTGCGTTCCGTGCGGTCACGCCGACCGAAGCGCCGGCGCGTGCGAGCGTCTCTGCTATGGCGCGACCGATGCCCCGGCTGGCCCCGGTGACAACGGCCTTGCGACCCTCCAGCGAAAACAGCCGGGAGATATCCTGCATTGCATGCCTCGAATTGGGTTTCGCCAGTTTCAGCCATACAAGCATCGGAAACGCATCGCGTACAGCCTGCGAACTGAGACATGGAGCCACGCCCGGAGTCAGACGCCGCAGTTGGCCCGTCTGGCAGCGGTGAGCGCCTGCTGCTCTTCCTGAAGGCGCGCGATGCGTTTGCTTTGCCGTTCCATGACCTTGTCGGCGACCTGTCGGCCGCCAAGGACCCATGTCGGAATGTCGGTGCGGGCGGTGTTTCCCCGCTGTATCGCGACGCGCGAGATGTCGGCGGCGGTTCTCGCGATCTGTTGATTGAGTTCAACGCAGGTCATTCCGGCATAGCCGGAGGAATCCAGCGGCCTTTGGCCAAGGGACGAGCAGGCCGTCAGCGAAAGGAGGAGGAATATGGCCGGGGAGGACTTTTTCGCATTGGAGGCTTGCCGCATTTCATCTTCCAGGGTTCGGACAGGCTGAAGAGGCTGAGTTTCGACCGGCCCTGTCTCGTTGCACGATACCCGAATTCCCCGCGCCATGAAAACGCTGGCGAACCAATTGATGTGAAATAAATTTCAGTATATGAATTTTCTGGCAAAGTTATTGACAGTGTTCCTGAAGTGCTGTTTGTATCCCGCCATTGCGATAAAAATCGCAATATGAAATTTCTTGCATTCGTCTCGATCTGCCATCAGCGTCGACGCGAGGCAGGAGCCAAAGCGGAGGAGAAAATGAGTAAGTTTGGATTAGCCGGGGCCTTGGCCGCGGCGACGATGACTGCTGCGCTAGCCTCGACGACAGCGGCAAGCGCACAGAGCAAGTTCCAGTGCAAGCCGGGTGAAACCTACGTCATGAACGTCATGGTCTCGGCGCATCCCTATTGGGTGCCTGTCTATCAGGGCTTCAAGCAGGCGGCCGAGGCGATGGGCTGCGAGACGGTGTTTTCCGGAACGCCGGACTACGACATCACGAAGCAGATCGCATCTTTCGAGCAGGACCTGGTGAAGAATCCGGCCGGTGTGCTCCTGCACCCCATGCAGTCTGATCCCTTCATCGAGCCGATCAACCAGGCGATCGCCAATGGCGTGAGCGTGGTGACTTTCGCGGCCGACTCGCCGAAATCGAAGCGCACGGCCTACATCACTTCCGATAATCTGGCGGAGGCCAAGTTCGCTGCCGAGGAAATCGTCAAGCAGGTTGGCGACAGCGCCGAATATGCGGTCCTCGAAAATCCGGGTCAGAGCAACCACGACCTGCGCGTGACCGCGCTGATCGACTACATGGAAAAGAACTATCCCAACATGAAGCTGGTCGGCCGGCAGGCCACGAACCAGGATTCGAATGCCGCCTACAAGGCTACTGCGTCGATCCTGCAGGCCAACCCGAACCTCAAGGCGATGTGGATTCCGGAAGCCGGCTCGGCTGAAGGCGCTGTTACCGCGGTGCTGGAAGCGAAGGCTGACGTGCTCATCATGCATGCGGACGTGACGCCCGCCACGCTCGAACACATCAAGGCCGGCAACATCCATATGTCGCTCAACCCGAACCAGGGCGTGCAGGGCTATATGGGCTTCATCGCCACATTCCTCGGCGCGCATCCGGACCTGTTCGATCCGTTCAACGACTACAAGGTGTCCGGGTACAACCCGATGCAGATCCCCTTCGTGGACAACGGCTTTGCCGTCATCACCAAGGAGAACGCGGACTCCTTCGACCTGAACAAATACATGGAAGGGCGCGACCCGAGCTAAGGCCTCGAAGCGTCAATGCCCGCGCCGTACGAGGCGGCGCGGGCGCCAATTTCAATCGAATGCAAGGCTGACGGCATGTCCGGGGACGCTGGAAACGACCCGATCCTGAAGATCACCGATCTCACCAAGTCGTTCGGTCCGGTGAAGGCGCTTCGTGGCGTCGACTTCGAACTGCGGCGCGGCGAAATCCACGCGATCGCCGGCGAGAACGGCGCGGGCAAGTCGACGCTGATGAACATCATCGACGGCATCCATCGTCCGGACGCCGGAACCATTTTGCTTGACGGCAAGCCGGTCAACATCACGTCGCCAGCCATGGCGCAGCAGCTTGGCATCGGGTTCGTCCATCAGGAAATCGCTCTTTGCCCGGACGTCTCGGTGGCCGAGAACATCTTCATGTCGGGAACCAACACGACACGATCGATGCTCATGGACTACACGACCCTGGAGCGGAAGGCCGGCGAGATCCTCGGGCAACTGGGCGATATCGATCCGTCGGTGCTGGTGCGGACACTTTCGATCTCCCAGCAGCAACTGGTCGAGATCGCCAAGGCGCTGACGCTGGACTGCCGTGTGCTCATCCTGGACGAACCGACCGCCGCGCTGACGGAGCGCGAGGCGCAGATCCTGTTCGGCATCATGCGCAATCTGGCTGCTCGGGGCATATCGATCATCTACATCTCGCACCGCATGGTCGAGATATTCGACAACTGCGACCGCGTGACTGTGTTGCGCGACGGGCAATACATCACGACCAGGAACGTCGCCGAGACGACCCCAGGAGAGGTGGTCAGCGCGATGGTCGGCCGTGTCATCGACAATCTCTATCCGCCCAAGCAGGGCGAAGCCGAACGTTCCGGCGAGATCATTCTCGACATACGCAACCTGAGCGAACGCAGTCGTTTCCGGGACATTTCCTTCCAGTTGCGCAGGGGCGAGATCCTCGGGCTCGCCGGGCTGATAGGCGCAGGACGCAGCGAGATCGTCAGAGGAATATGCAAGCTGGAAGGCGAGGTGACTGGCGAGGTGTCGCTTCGTGGCCGCAAGCTTGAGCTAGCACATTACGGCGACAGCATCGGCGAGGGGATCGTCTATCTCTCGGAAGACCGCAAGGGCGACGGGCTTTTTCTCGACATGTCGATCGCGGCGAACGTCTCGGCGCTGTCGGTGGAGCAGGTCGCCTCCGGGGCGGGAATCATCGACGAGCGTCGGGAAAAGCAGCAGGCGGAAAGTCTGGGCGCACA
Source organism: Rhizobiaceae bacterium (assembly GCA_019635775.1). Taxonomy (GTDB): domain Bacteria; phylum Pseudomonadota; class Alphaproteobacteria; order Rhizobiales; family Rhizobiaceae; genus Mesorhizobium_K. The sequence goes on from JAHBYU010000004.1 coordinate 222,456, forward strand.
GCTCAATCTGAAATGCGCCCATGTCGGGCAGCCGGTCTCGGCGCTTTCGGGTGGAAATCAGCAGAAGGTGGCGATCGCCAAGATGCTGTCTGTCAATCCCAAGGTGATCTTCCTCGATGAGCCTACGCGAGGCGTCGATGTCGGAGCAAAGGCCGAAATCCACCGCAGCCTGCGCAACCTTGCGCGCGATGGGGTTGGCATCGTGGTGATTTCCTCCGAGTTGCCGGAGCTGATCGGTGTCTGTGACCGTGTTCTGGTCGTGCGCGAAGGAAGCATCTCCGGCGAAGTGGCCGGCGACGAGATGACCGAGGACCGGATCATGTATCTCGCGTCGATCGGCGAAGAGCGGGCTGGCGTCATGAGGGCGGAACAGGCATGACCGTAACGACAACACCTGCCGGCAAGGAGCGCGGCATACAGGAAGGCCCGATGGGCGCTGTGCGCCGGTTGCTTCGCATGCGCGAGACCGGGCTGATCCTGATCATCCTCGCACTGTTCATCGCGATGTCCTTCGCGTCGCCCTACTTCCTGACGTGGAACAACCTGCGGGCGATGGCGATGGCTTTCGCGGTAGAGGGCATCGTCGTGGTCGGCATGACGATCCTGCTGATCTCGGGGGGCATCGACCTTTCCGTCGGTTCCGTGACGGCGCTTGCGATGGTGATCGCCGGGCTGTTGTTCCTGAATGGGGTGGATCCGTGGATCGCCTCGGGAATCGCGATCGCGGCCTGTACCGCGATAGGCGCAGGCATGGGCTTCTTCGTGACGCGGGTGGGGTTGCATCATTTCATCGTTTCGCTGGCCGTGATGGTGATCGCGCGCGGCTTGTGCCTGCTGGGCACCGGGGGACGACCGCTCGGGCTCTACACGCTGCCGCCTGAGTTCAAGTTCATCGGCCAGGGTTCGATCGGGGTGATTCCTGTCGTGATCATCATCTTCGTCGTTGTGGTTGTGGTGTTCGACTTCCTGCTGCGCCGCACGACGGTTTTCAGGAAGGTGTTCTACACGGGCAGCAATGAAAAGGCGGCGGCCTATTCCGGCATCCGCACAAAGAAAGTCGTGTTCCTGACGACTACGCTCTGCTCGGCCCTCTGCGGCTTTGCAGGCATCATTTACATGGCCCGCTTTGGCTCGGCTCAGCCGACCTTCGGCATCGGCATGGAGCTCAACGTCATCGCGGCGGCGGTTATCGGCGGGGCAAGCCTGTCAGGCGGCTCGGGCACGATCTTCGGCGCTATTCTGGGGACCGTTCTGCTTTCTGTGGTGTCGAGTTCGCTCGCCCTGCTTGACGTGTCGGTCTACTGGCAGGACATCATCCGCGGGTCGATCCTGCTCACTGCGGTGACGATCGACCACTACCTTAGCAAACGTCGCGGCTGATCGGGATACGCAGGCATGGCTGAACGGAAAGAAGAATTCGAGTCCATCCGGCAGATCTACACGGTCTGCGTGCTGCACTTCATCGACGGGATGAAGCAGTCCGACATCGCGACCACGCTCAACCTTTCAACGTCCAAGGTGAACCGGCTGATCACGCAAGGGCGCAAGCTCGGAATGGTCAAGATCGCCATCGAGAGCCCCTTCCAGGGCCTCGTCAATCTCGAGAAGCGCCTTGTCGAAAAGGCGGGTCTGTCGAGCGCGGTGGTCGCGCCGACCGTTTCCGGCAGCCCGGACACGACGCTGAGCCAGGTCGGACGCGCGGCCGCGAACCAGCTTCTGGAGACGTTGCGTGACGGTGACGTCATAGCGATCACCGGCGGAAAGGCGGTGAGCGCCGTCATGGAAAACCTCGCGCCGGAACGGTCGTTCGACGTGACCGTTGTCCCGCTGACGGGAGGGGTACAAGGCAAGTACTACACGGACGTCAACCACCTCGCCTCGCGCCTGGCCGAACGTCTGGGAGGAAAAAGCATGCTGGTGCATGCGCCGCTCTTTGCCGAGAGCCGCGAGCAGCGCGACATGCTGATGCAGATGGGATCGGTCAAGGAAGTGTTCGATCTCGCCCGCAAGGCATCGGTGGCGCTGACCGGCATCGGCTCGATCCTGGCGCCGGGATCGAGCTACTACGACCTGCATCCCATGCCGAACCCTGATCGGCAGTTTCTCGTCAAGAGCGGGGTGCGCGGCGAGTTTCTCGCGCATCTGATCCGTGAAGATGGAACGGTCGGAGACTATCCGCTGAACTCGCGGCTGGTCGCGCTCGAACCGGGAGACCTTTCAAGTTGCCGGCACAAGATCGGCGTTGCCGCCGGTCCGGAGAAGGTTCTGCCTATCCGCGCCGTCCTCAACGGGCGTTTCCTGGATTCGCTGGTCGTCGACGAGGAGACCGCCGGTGCCGTGATCGAAGCGATGGAGAATCTGCAGAATGTCGCATGAAATGCTCACCCGCGAGATCGGTTCGTCCGGCGTGCGTGCCTCGGCCATCGGGCTCGGCACATGGGCGATCGGCGGCTGGATGTGGGGCGGAACGGACGAGGCGAAATCGATCGCGGCCATACAGGCCTCGATCGACGAGGGCGTCAGCCTGATCGACACCGCGCCGGCCTATGGCCAGGGCCGTGCCGAGGAGATCGTCGGCAAGGCGATCCGGGGCCGCCGCGAAAAGGTTGTGCTGGCGACGAAATGCGGGCTCGTGTGGCACACCACGAAAGGCAACCACTTTTTCGATTACGACGGCCGCCCGGTCCATCGCTATCTGGGTGCCGAGTCCATACGTCACGAGATCGAGCAGAGCCTCAAGCGGCTGGGCACGGACCATATCGATCACTACATCACGCACTGGCAGGATCCGACGACGCCGGTTGCCGAGACGATGGATACGCTCAAGGCGCTGAAGGCGGAGGGCAAGATTCGCTCCATCGGCGCAAGCAACCTCTCTGTCGCGGAGCTCGAGTCTTACGTGGCGGTCGGCGGCCTCGACGCTATCCAGGAAGAGTTTTCCATGGTGAAGCGGGACATCGAGGCGACGCTGCTTCCCATTGCGAGGGCGTCCGGTATTTCGACGCTCAGCTACTCGTCACTGGCGCTCGGCTTGCTGTCGGGAAAGATCGGTCCGGACCGGTTGTTCACGGGAGACGACCAGCGCAGGGACAATCCTCGCTTCTCGAAGGCGAACCGGGACAAGGTCGCCCAGCTGATGCGTGACATCGCCGCTGTCGTCCGCGCACATGACGCAACGCCGGCGCAGATCGTGATTGCATGGACGCTTCAGCAGCCGGGTATAAGCTTTGCGCTGTGCGGCGCGCGCGATCCGCAGCAGGCAAGCGAAAATGCGAGGGCGGGCCGTATCCGCCTTTCGGGTACCGAGATCCAGACGATAAGCGAGGCAGTCACGCGCCATCTGACAAATCTCGACGCCTGAAGACGTAACATCATTGAACAGGAGCAACACCGTCATCTCGACGGTGAACAGGTAAAGCATGTCCGCACAACGTGACGACAACATCGAACTGATACGCCGCGACGGCGCGTTAGACGTTGTCGTCGTTGGCGGCGGCATCAACGGAATCGGCGTTTACCGCGATCTGGCTCTGCAGGGCTTGCGCGTTCTGCTGGTCGAGCGAAACGACTTCTGCTCGGGATGCAGCGCGGCGCCCTCACGCATGATCCACGGCGGCCTTCGCTATCTGGAAAATGGCGAGTTCGACCTCGTGCGTGAATCGCTCAGGGAGCGAGACGCGCTTCTGGTCAATGCGCCCCACATGGTCCGGCCGTTGCCGACAACTATTCCGATCTGGTCGGTGTTCTCGGGACTGATGAACGGGGTGGCCGGATTCTTCGGCCTGACCGACAGGCCTGCCAGCCGGGGAGCTGTGCCGATCAAGATCGGCCTCTCGCTCTACGACTGGACGACCAGACATCGCCGCGTGCTTCCGAAACACAGCTTTCGCGGGGCGAAGGAGACGTTGCGCAGATGGCCGAAACTTTCGCGCAGGCTGCGCTTTTCGGCGACCTACTATGATGCCTGGATCAGCTACCCGGAGCGGCTGGGTGTTGAAATGGTGCTCGACACAAAACGGCTCGCGCCAGAGAGCGTCGCGCTCAACTATGCCGAGATCGTCAGATCGGAAGGTGAGTTTGTTCTTTTCGACCGGGCAGGGGGAGCAAGGCTGCCGGTTGCCGCAAAGATTATCGTCAATGCGACTGGCGCCTGGCTGGACGAGGCGCTAGGCCTGCTGTCGGACAAGGACGGCGGCGAAGAGCCGTTCGTCTCCGGCACCAAGGGATCGCATCTGATACTCGACTGTCCGCCCCTTCGCGATGCTCTCGGCGGACACATGATCTTTTTCGAGAATCTGGACGGACGTGTGTGTGTCGTTTTCCCGTACCTTGGCAAGGTCCTTGCCGGGTCGACCGATATCCGGGTCAAGGCTGCGGCGCGCGTGCGATGCGAAGCCGAGGAGCGGGACTATATCCTCGATGCCTTGCGGCTGGTTTTTCCCGAGATAGCCATCAGCGCGGGCAACATCGTGTTCAGCTACAGCGGCATCCGTCCGCTGCCGAAAAGCGACCAGCAATTCACGGGTCGGATAACGCGCGGGCACTTCATTCACCGGATTGATGGAACCGTGCCGCAACTGTGCATGGTGGGCGGCAAATGGACGACGTTTCGTGCCTTTGCCGAGCAGGCGGCAGACGCCGTGCTGGCCGAACTGGGAAAAAGTCGGGCTACGGATACACTGAACCTCCCAATCGGCGGCGGGCTCGGATTTCCGCGCGAAGGCGAGGTGCTCGACGCGTACCTGGCGAGGAAATACGCGATAGGGCCCGAGCGGGCTGCCTATCTTGCCGACGCATACGGAACGCGCGCGGAGGAACTGTTGCGCTTTTGCATGGCGCGCGATGATGACAAGCCCCTTGATGCAGTGACGCAGGCGACCGAGGCGGAAATTGCATATCTGGCCACCAACGAATTTGTTGTCACGCTCGAGGACATGCTTCTCCGCCGGACGTCGCTTTGCATCAGGGGCGATGTTTCCGCCGACATCGTACGCCGGGTTGCCGATGTGATGGCGCGCGAACTTCGCTGGAGCCCGGGACAGGCCTCCGATGAAGTGGATGCCTTCGTGCGCAATCTGGACGATTATCATGGCGTCTCGCGAGAGACGCTCGAACAACGCTCGCAAGACAGGAGATTGACATGCGCGTGAGTGCCAAGGCCCGCATGAACAGGCTTTTCACCAACGGCGGCTGCCTAGACGTCGCGCTGGACCACGGCGTGTGCAACGAGCCGAGCTTCCTCGTAGGTCTGGAGGACATGCCGCGCGTGGTGGACACGCTGATACGCGCCAGGCCCGATGCGATACAGATGGCCTACGGCCAGGCCGACCTGCTGCAGAACAGGCCCGAAAAGGACAAGCCAGCGCTGGTCATGCGCCTCGACATGGGCAATCCCTACAATGCGCAGCGCCATCGCGTGATGTGGGCCCTCCTGCAGAACCATGAGGAGCCAATCGCCGGCGCACTGGAGATGGACGCCGCCTGCGTGGTCGTCAATCTGTTCATGTTGCCCGACGAGCCGGACCTCTTCCGCCAGTGCGTCGAGAACATCAGCAAGGTGCGCGCGGCATGCCACAAATACGGAATGCCATTGATGATCGAGCCGCTTGTTATGCTGCCAAATGACGTCCGGGGCGGATACCAGGTCGACGGAGACGCGGAAAAGATCGTCACGCTGGTCCGCCTCGCGTCGGAGATGGGCGCGGACATCATCAAGGCCGATCCAACCGACAATCCGGAGGATTTCCACCGCGTTGTCGAAACCGCGCGCGTGCCGGTCCTGGTGCGCGGCGGTGGCAAGGAGGACCTCAAGGCCGTGATGATGAAATCTGCAGCGCTTGTCAGGCAGGGTGCGAAAGGCATGGTGTACGGGCGCAACATATACCAGCATGACAATCCGCAGGCCGTCGTGGACGCACTCATGGCGATCATCCACAAGAGCGCAAGCGGCGAAGAGGCGTGGGACATCTACAATCGAGGCTCGGCGCGTGGCTGAGGAAGGCCCTTACCTGCTCGGTCTGGACGCCGGCAACACGGTCATCAAGGCCGTGCTGTTCGACCTCCGGGGCAATCAGCTTGCCGCGCATGGCATTGACGGCGCCACGCACAAGCCTGCACCCGGCATGGTCGAGCGTTCGGTGCAGGAGTTACGAGACAACGCCCGAACCGCGATCTCCGGCTGCATTGCCAGGGCTGGCGTCGATCCGGCGCGCATTGCGGCGATCGGAACCGCCGGCCACGGAAACGGGCTCTATCTGCTCGACAAGAGCCATTCTGCGCTGATCGGAATCCAGTCGCTCGACACCCGCGCGGCGGCGCTTGCCAATGAGCTCGACAAGGCAGCCGGCGGGGCGATGCATTCGATTTCCCTGCAACGGCCGTGGCCGTCACAGACGCCGGTGCTTCTTGCGTGGCTGAAAAGACACCGACTGGATCTCTACGAGCGCGCCGGCACCTTGCTCTTCGCAAAGGACGTCCTGACCTGGTTCCTGACGGGGGAGCGGGTCAGCGAGATATCCGACATGTCGGGAGCCGGACTGCTGAGCCTGCCCGATGCCAGGTACAGTCCGCGGTTGCTGTCGCTCTACGGGCTGGCCGACGCCGAGGCGATGCTGCCCCGGCTGGTTCATCCTTGCGATGTGGTCGGCGGGGTTTCGAGTGAGGCCGCTGCCGAGACCGGGTTGGTGGCAGGAACGCCGGTCGTCGCTGGCTATTTCGACGTGGTCGCTTCCGCGCTCGGGTCCGGCGCGGTGGGCGCCGGGGCGGCATCGATCGTCGCGGGAAGCTGGTCGATCAATCAGGTCTTCTCCGATGCGCCTGTCCGCGACGAGCGGGTGTTCATGGTCGCGGCCTACGCTCCCGGTCGCTTCGTCAATATGGAAAACAGCGCAACCTCGGCTGCAAATCTTGAATGGTATGTGCGGACCCTGGTCGAGCGCGGCGGGCATCACGAGGATCCGTTCGGTTTCGTCAACCGGGCGGTCGGCGAGGTCACGCCTTCGCATGACGATCCGATGTTCCAGCCCTTCCTCTATGGCGGCAGATTGGGCGCCCATCAGCGCGGTGGCTTGTTCGGCGTTGCCGGATGGCACGGAGAAGGGCACCTGCTGCGCGCCATCATGGAAGGCGTGATGTTCGAGCATCGTCGCCATGCCGAGGTTCTGGCGGACGCTGGCGTCACGTTTTCGAGCGCAGCGCTTTCGGGCGGCGGCTCCCGTTCGCCGCTTTGGCCGCAGATGTTTGCCGACGGGCTCGGCGTCCCGGTCACCGTGGCCGAAGCCGAGGAGACGGGCGCGCTTGGCGCGGCGATCGGCGCTTCGGTCGGTACGGGCCTCCATGCCGACGAGGTCGGAGCTGTGGCGGCCATGTCGAGGCCGAGGCGAACCTTCTCCCCCGATCGAGCGATGCAGGCGCATTATGAAAGGCGCTATGCTATCTGGATGAAGCTGATGAAGGCCGTCGACCCGCTCTGGCGGGAACTGGGAGAAGGAAAGCCGGACGCATGACGCTTGAGGGGCGTTACGACTATATTGTCGTCGGTGCGGGCACAGCGGGCTGTGTGCTTGCCAACCGGCTGACGGCTGACGGAAAGACGCGCGTCCTGCTGCTGGAGGCCGGGGGATCGGACAATTACCACTGGGTCCATATTCCCGTCGGATACCTCTATTGCATCGGCAACCCGCGCACCGACTGGATGATGAAGACTGCATCCGAGCCGGGGCTCAACGGACGGTCGCTTGTCTATCCGCGCGGCAAGGTTCTCGGCGGCTGCAGCTCCGTCAACGGCATGATCTACATGCGCGGCCAGGCGGCCGACTACGACCACTGGAGGCAGCTGGGCAATGTGGGCTGGGGCTGGGACGATGTGCTGCCCTGGTTTCTCAAGTCGGAGGACTATCACGGCGGCAAAAGCGCCCTGCACGGCAGCGGTGGCGAATGGAAGGTCGCCAGGCAGCGGCTTGGCTGGGACATTTTGCGGGCGGTGCAGGAGGGAGCGAAGGAATTTGGCATCATGCCGCGCGCCGACTTCAATGACGGCAGCAATGAGGGCTCCGGTCTTTTCGAGGTGAACCAGCACCGCGGCATCCGCTGGAATACCGCCAAGGGCTTCCTGCGGCCGGCGCTGAAGCGCCGCAATCTGAGGCTTGTCACCCATGCGCTGGCCGACAGCCTGATCGTGGAAGGCAGGCGTGTCGCAGGCATTCGCTACTGGCAGGGCGGCAGTCTGCATGAGGCGCGTGCGGATGGAGAGGTCCTGCTGTCGGCGGGTGCTATCAATTCGCCCAAGCTGCTCGAACAGTCCGGCATAGGTCGGCCCGATGTCCTGCAAGCCATGGGCGTCGACATGGTGCACGAGAGCGTCGGTGTCGGCGAGAACCTGCAGGATCACCTTCAGATTCGAACGGTCTTCAAGGTAACCGGCGCCCTGACGCTAAACCAGATGTTCAACAGCACGGTCGGCAAGGCGCGCATTGCGCTCCAATATGCGCTGATGCAGTCGGGTCCGATGTCGATGGCGCCCAGCCAGTTCGGCATGTTCACCCGCTCGGATGCGTCGCGCGAGACGCCAGACCTCGAATACCATGTACAGCCTCTTTCGACCGACAAGCTGGGCGACCCCCTGCACCCGTTTCCGGCGATAACCGTATCGGTCTGCAACCTTCGGCCGGAAAGCGTCGGCAGCGTTCATGCGCAAAGCCGCGATCCGAACGCCCAGCCGGAGATCAGGCTGAACTACCTGTCCGCGGACAGGGACAAGGACGTCGCGGTCAAGGCGGTGCGGCAGGCACGCCGGATCATGACCGCCAGGGCGCTGGAACGCTACAGGCCCGAAGAAATCCTGCCCGGTACCGGCCATGAAAGCGACGCGGCGCTCCTGCAGAGGATCGGCGATATTGCGACAACGATTTTTCATCCCGTCGGTACGTGCCGCATGGGCACGGACGACGACGCCGTGGTGACGCCAGACCTTCGCCTGCGCGGCCTTGCCGGGCTGCGGGTCGTCGATGCCTCGATCATGCCCAAGATCGTGTCGGGCAACACGGCTTCGCCGGTCGTGATGATCGCGGAGAAGGCGGCCGACATGATCCTCAGAGACGCCAGGGCGTAAGCTGAGGGGCCGGCCATGCTTTTTGGGGCCCTGCTCAAGAGGTAAACGGACCCTCTAGAAAGCCGCATCCCTGTTTGCCGATGTGTTAACGAAAGAAAGACACAGTGCGGGATGCGGGCGCGACTTCGCGTCCGGTGACGGAACAGGCCGCATGATTACGATTGACGACATCGAAACCGCGAGGGAGCGCATCGCTCCCCATATCAGGCGCACGCCGATCCACGAGGCGTCGCATCCGCTGAAACCGCTCCCGGTCAAGGCGAGCGTGGTCTTGAAGCTGGAACTGTTGCAGGTGACCGGCTCATTCAAGGCGCGAGGCGCGATGAATCGTCTGCTTGGTGCGCCCGCCGAGGATATCAGGACGGGGATCTGCACTGCGTCCGGGGGAAATCACGGGTTGGCTGTGGCGCGCACGGCGAGGGTCGCCGGCGTTCCCGCCACCGTCTTCGTGCCCGAAAACGTGTCGCCGGCCAAGGTCGAAAAGATGCAAAAATGGGGTGCGGATGTCCGCATCGCCGGAGTGGACTGGAACGCCTCCAACGAAGCCGCGCTTGAGCATGCGCGAACCACCGGAGCTTCCTATTTCCACCCGTTCGCCGATCCCCTCGTGGTGGCGGGGCAGGGGACGCTCGGGCTGGAGATACTCGACCAGATATGGGACTTCGACACCATCGTCATTGCCGTTGGCGGCGGTGGACTGGTCGCCGGGCTTTCGACAGCGATCAAGGCGCGACGACCCGAGGCGCGGGTTGTCGCCGTCGAGCCCGTTGGGTCGCCGACCATTCATGCAAGCCTGGCGGCCGGCAGGGTGGTGACGCTTCCCGAGATCACCAGCCGCGTCGCAACGATGAGCTGCCGGCGCACCGACGAACGCGTCTTCGAGATCGCGCGCCGCACCATCGACGCCGCCGTTCTCGTTTCGGACGAGGCCATGCTGGAAGCTTCACGCTGGCTATGGTTCGAAATGGGTATCGCTGCCGATCTATCGGGCGCCGCATCGATTGCCGCGTTGCAGAGCGGCAACCCAGTCTTTGCCGGCAGCAGGCGCATCTGCGCGCTGGTGTGCGGGGCAGGGGCGGAAGGGATCACGTCGTGAAGGATCTGGCGCCGCCTATTTGATTGCCCGCGCGATCAGTGCGCAGGCGAGGCTCGAAACGATGTGAACGCACAAAAGCAATACCGCAAAGGTGGTGTCGAGACCTTCGCCGTAGATGTAGACGAGCCCGCAGGCCAACCCGGCAACCATCGCGACCAGAATCGAGACGCGTCCCGTAAACAGGGCGAAAACCGCAGTCGCGATGCCTGCCAGAGCGGCCTGTATCCCGCCTATAAACCACGCCAGCGCGATCGACAGCAGTCCACCATAGAAGATCATCCCGGCGGTGCCTTGCGGCTGGCCGGTCAGCAACGCTCCAGCCCCCCCCAGCAGGCTGAACGTCAGCGCTCCGACGGGCGGACCGAGCGCAATGAATACCGCAACGATCGCCAGCGCCTGCCCGTAGCCGATTTTCCGCATGGACCGTCTCGACCCTGAAAGACCTAGGTGCGAAGGAGCTGTTCGACTTCCTCCAGCGAGGGCATGGACGGGGCTGTCCCCGGACGCGTCACGGAGATGCCCGCCACCGCGCAGGCGAAGCGCACGGCCTCTATTGGCGAGAAACCCCGCGCCAGTGCGGCTGCCAGCCCCCCGTTGAAGGCGTCCCCCGCGCCGGTTGTCTCCACGACGGGGCCGGCCGCGATTGCGGGCACGTGCTCGGACAATCCTTTCGTGTGCAACAGCGCGCCTTTCTCGCCAAGCGTGATAATGGCCGTGCCTATTCCCATCGAAAGCAGCCTGTCGGCGGCGCGCCGCGCGTCGTCCACGCTTTCGACCTTCATGCCAGTCAGTTCCGCGGTCTCGGTTTCATTGGGCGTCAGATAGTCCGACAGGCCATAGATGCGTTCCGGCAGCGGTGCGGCAGGGGCCGGGTTGAGGATTGTGGTCACACCGGCTTCCCGCGCGATTTCGAGCGCGCGGCCGGCGGCTTCCATGGGTTGCTCGAGCTGTGTCACGAAAACGCCCGCCGATCGGATCAGCGCCGCGTTCGCCTCGATGTCGGCCGGCGATATGAGGGACGCCGCGCCCGGCGAAACGATGATGGCGTTGTTGCCGGTGCTTTCCTCGATGAAGATGTAGGCTGCCCCGGTATAGCTTTCAGGGGTCTCGATCACGGCTGACTTCACGCCAGCCTCGCTCCATGTCGTGCGCGCCATCTCCGCAAACGGGTCGCGGCCGAGCCGGGTGATGAAGGTTACGTCCGCCCCGAGCCGGCCGGCGGCGACGGCCTGGTTCGATCCCTTGCCGCCCGGCCCCAGCTTGAACCCTGAGCCGAGGATCGTCTCGCCCATGCGCGGTGGGCGCGCGGCGCGGTAGGCTGTGTCGGCGACGAATACGCCAAGAATGACGACGGGCTTCTGTGCTGGCATGGCCTATTGCGCGTCCGGCGGGATGACGCCCTTGCGGAAGGCAAAGCAGCCATAGAAGCGGCGCTCGCCGGTCTGGATGACGCAGTAGGCCTGTTTCGAACGTTCATAAAAGGCATAGCGCTCGATCGAAATCATCGGCCAGCGTTTTCCCTCGGCCTTGTCGATCACCTTCTGCACTTCCTTCTGCACGGGGGGCACTTCCTTCGGCTTGCCGACGATTTCCATGCGGGCGGCAGCGTCGTCGACAAAACTGTCGAGCGGATAGACCGATAGGATGGCTTCTGCAGCCTGCGCGGCGGTCGTGTTGTCAAGCCGCAGCAGCTTGCCGAGACGCGTCTGCCTCGCCACGGAGTCGGCCGGAAAATTGGTATCGCAGATAATCAGGTCGTCGCCATGTCCCATGGCGCGCAGCGCATAGAGCACGTCCGCGTTCAGCAGCGGATGGATACCTTTGAGCATGTCTTGAATTCCTCCCGGATAAGATGCGATCAGCCTGCGGTCAGACCCGTTGTCCGCCCTGCGGATTGAAGAGGTGGACAAGCTCCTTGCGGGGTCGCAGATGGAGCGTGTCGCCTGGCTTGAAATCGTGCCGCTCGCGGAAGAGGGCGACGATCTCGCTTTCGCCGAACCGCAGCACAACGGTCGTTTCAGAGCCGGTCGGTTCAACGACGGAGATGCGCGCGGCAATGCCATCCTCGCCGACGATCTCGAAATGCTCGGGCCGGACGCCGTAGAGTACGTCCTGGCCGTCGGAAACCGCATGGGAACCATCGAAAGGCAGGCGCGCGCCGTCGACCAGCACCTTGTCGCCCTGGACCTTGCCTTTCAGAATGTTCATTGCGGGCGAGCCGATAAAGCCGGCCACGAAGGTGTTGGCGGGCCGGTCGAACAACTCCAGCGGCGCTCCCATCTGCTCGATTCGTCCCGCCTGCATGACGACGATCTTGTCGGCCATGGTCATGGCCTCGACCTGATCGTGAGTCACATAGACCGTGGTCGTCCTGAGGCGCTGGTGAAGTTCCTTGATTTCGGTGCGCATCTGGACGCGAAGCTTTGCATCCAGGTTGGAGAGCGGCTCGTCGAAAAGGAAGACCTGCGGGTCTCGAACGATGGCGCGGCCCATCGCCACGCGCTGGCGCTGGCCGCCTGAGAGCTGGCGCGGATAGCGTTTCAGGTAGGGCAGCAGATCGAGGATTTCGGCTGCCTTTCTGACCCGCTCCTCTATCATGGGCCTGTCTACACCGCGCAGCTTGAGCGCGAAGCCCATGTTCTGGGCGACCGTCTTGTGGGGATAGAGGGCGTAGTTCTGGAACACCATCGCGATGTCGCGCTTGCTCGGCGGCAGGCTGTTGACGACACGTCCGCCGATCTCGATGGTTCCCCCGGTAATTTCCTCAAGGCCCGCAATCATGCGCAAAAGAGTGGACTTGCCACAACCCGACGGGCCGACGAGCGCAACGAACTCCCCATCTGCGATGTCGATGCTGACGCCGTGAAGAACCTGCACAGCGCCGAATGCTTTGGAGACGTTCCGGATAGCGACCTGCGCCATTTTCCCCCCGAATGGACCTTTTGGTGACCGAAGCTAGCCAAGGTGAAGGGGCAAGTCCATCGCCCGTTTTCACCGGTAAATCAACTTTTCCCAATCGCGTTGACTCCAAACGGGCTTCATCCATAGTGTCACGCCGATTGCCTGTATTGGACGTCCGTCCGGCTCTGGACGGGAGGATGCCAAGACCGAACAGCCGGGCGGCTTTGGGAGTGAACGCCCGGTGCAATGGATCGAATCTGAACGGAAGCTTGGGAGGTAGTTCTATGAAAGTCAGTCACTACGAGTATCTGATGCGCGCCGGCGCGACCCGACGCGCGGTGCTGAAAGGCGCGGCGAGCATGGCGGCTGTTGCCGCGGCTTCGAGCGGAACGCTGGGGGCCCTTACGCGGCAGGCGTTCGCGCAGGACAATTTGCGCGCCGAACTTCTGAAAATTCCTGGTGTGGGCGCTGGGTCGCCGACAGACGCGGACTGGCAGAAGGTTGGCGAAATGTGCCTGGCGGCGACCAAGGCCAATGTTGCCGAGGGTGAGTTCGCCGGCGTCGAACTGACCTTCATGGGGCTGAACAACCAGAACCTGCACAATTTCCTGTTTCGGGGCTTCCTCAAGCCGTGGGAGGCCTACACGGGCGCAAAGATCAACTGGATCGACCTCGCGCAGGCCGACTATAACGCACGCCTGCAACAGTCGATCGCGACCGGAACCGTCGATTTCGACATCATCGAAATGGGCGCGCCGTTCGAGGGCGATACTGCAAGCAAGGGCCTGCTCGACGAGATGCCTGACTGGGTGGCGACCCAGATCGAAGCCGACGATCTGGTCGGATATCTGAAGCCGCCGGTCGGCACATGGGACGGCAAGACCTACCGGATTACCATCGACGGAGACTGCCACACCTTCGCATACCGCAAGGACTACCTGACCGACCCGGCCATCTCGGGCGCAACGGGGGTCACCGAGATGCCGACTACGTGGCAGCAGGTCAATGAATGGTCCAAGAAGATCAAGGGCCAGAAGGATCCGCTGACCGGTCTGGATGCCTACGGTTTCCTCGACCCGCTGAAGGGCTGGGGCGGCTTCGGCTTCTACTTCCTGGAAGACCGCGCCACCGCCTATGCCAAGCATCCCGACGACAAGGCCTGGCTGTTCGATCCGGACACGATGAAGCCGCGCGTGAACAACCCTGCCTTCGTGCAGGCCATCCAGGACGTGATGGATCTGATCGCCGCCGGCGCCTATCCGTCGGACCAGATCAACGCCGATCCTGGCACGACGGCCTTCCAGCAGTTCCTAGCGGGCACTGGCGCGGGCCTTACCTGGTGGGGCGATGTGGGTTCGATGGCGCGGACGTCTGACACTTCCGTGGTCGGCGATGTCGTCGGATTCTCGATCAACCCCGGCTCGGACCGCGTCTACAACTCCAAGACGGGCGAGTGGGAGACGCCTGACGGCGGCAACTTCGCGCCGAACATGGCCTATATCGGCTGGGGCGTTTATGTGACCAGCCGGGTCTCCGGGGACGAGAAAAAGCGCAAGGCCGCATGGTCCGCCGCCGCTCATCTTGGTGGCAAGGACCTCAGCCTGTGGACTTCGGCTTATCCGTCCGGCTTCCAGCCCTATCGTCAGTCGCACTTCAACTATGATGAATGGGAAGCCGCCGGATACGACCGCGCCTATATCGAGAACTATCTCGGTTCGAACGCCGACAGCTACAACCATCCGAACGCTGCGATCGAGCCGCGCATTCCCGGCATCTTCCAGTACTACTCGGTTGCCGAGGACGAACTGGCGAAAGGCTTCGCCGGCCAGTACAAGTCGGCGCAGGAGACGGCCGACGCCATCGCCGCCGCCTGGGAGAAGATCACCGACCAGATCGGTCGCGAAAGCCAGATCAAGCTCTACAAGGCCTCTCTCGGCCTCTCGTGACATAGAAATGGGGCGCGCGAAGAGCGCGCCCCTCCTTTCCTTGACGATATGAACGGCATGACATCGGGGGCGTATTGAGTCAGGGCGATCTTCTTCACGTCGTCACCGCTGACGACATATCGGACAGGCGAAGATTGTTCGGCCGCGCCATCGTGTGGGGGTCTGCGCTGATCGTGGCGCTTGTCGCCGCCGCGCAGGCCGCGCAGCATGCCGGCTACATCAATCTGGGCTTCCAGACCTGGCGGCCGACATTATTTGCCTACATCCTGTGGGCTGTCTGTCTCTGCTGGAGCCAGGTGCTGATACGCGGCGAACATGGAAAGCGCACGCTTTTCGTACTGCCGGCTGCTCTCTTCGTGGTATCGCTCACCGTCTTTCCGCTGTTGTTCGGGTTGGTCATCGCCTTCTCGAGCTGGAACCTTTCCTCTCCGGACGGGCGGCAGTTCAATGGGCTGGACAATATCCGCCAGATGTGGAGCGATCCGTTCTACTGGAACGCGCTGCGCAACATGGTCTGGTACAGCTTGGCGATCCTCGTCGAATATGTCATCGCCTTCGCTCTCGCCCTGCTGCTGAACTCCGAAATCCGGGCGCGCAAGTTCTTCCGCGTCGCCTTCCTGCTGCCGCTGATGCTATCGCCGGTGGCGGTGAGCTGGATGATCGGCAAGTCGATGCTGGAGATCCGTTTCGGCCCGATCGCGCGCTTCGCGCGCTGGCTCGGCTGGGACAACCCGTCCTTCTTCGGGTCGCCAGAAGTCGCGCGCGCCACGATCATGTTGCTGGACGCCTGGACGTTCATTCCGTTCATGATGATCATGATCCTCGCCGGCCTGCAGGCCATTCCCAAGGAACTGACAGAGGCCGCCAAGGTCGATGGCGCGAGCCCCTGGAAGAGCTTCTGGGAGGTGACGTTCCCGCTGATGCTGCCGGTGTCCATCACGGCGATCCTGATCCGCATCATCTTCAAGCTGAAGCTTGCCGACATCGTCATCAACCTGACGGCAGGCGGGCCGGGCGGCGCGACCGATACGGTGACGTCGTTCATCTTCCGTGAGTACCGGGACCGATCCAATGTCGGTTATGGAACGCTGCTGGCCATGGTTTACCTGGTCATCATCATCATCGCCATGACCATCCTGTTGAAACTGGCGGACAGGTTCGCGAGGCCACGGACATGAGCGAGGCGATCTTTCGCGACGGCGAGAGCGACCGCGCCTTTACGGCAAGACGCTTCGCGGGCAAGACGGTCATCTATCTCCTGCTGGTGGCGTGGGCGATCGTTTGCCTGTTTCCGATCTACTGGACGATCAGCACGAGCTTCAAGACCGCCCCCAACGTCATGCAGGGCGCGCTCATTCCGTGGGTGGACTACAAGCCGGCCTGGCTCGGATGGCGTTCGCTTGGCCTCTCGCCCGAGACCATCGGCGCGGAAAGCACCGTGCGCGACGAGTTCATGAAGCGCTTCTTCAATTCCGCGATCACCGCGATCTCAGCCTCGTCGATAGCGGTGATCCTCGGTTCGCTCGCAGCCTACGGCCTTTCGCGGTTTTCCTACCGGTTCGGCTTCATGCGGAACTCGGACATCTCCTTCTTCTTTCTGTCGCAGCTGATCCTGCCGCCCGTGGTGCTGGCGCTGCCGTTCCTCGTTCTCTACAAGCAGCTCGCGCTTCTGGACACGCGCATCGGCCTAATCCTGCTCTACACGCTGACCGTTCTGCCGATCGTCATCTGGATCATGCGCGACCAGTTCGAATCCATTCCGACGGAGCTGGAAGAGGCCGCGCTGGTGGACGGGCTGTCGATCTGGGGCGCGTTTTTCAGCGTCATCCTGCCGATAGCGCTTCCGGGCATGATCGCGGCCTTCATCCTCAGCCTCGTCCTCACCTGGAACGAGTATTTCTTTGCCGCGCTGCTGACGTCGACGCACGCCAATACGCTGCCGGTCATGGTGGCGTCGCAGACCGGCAGCCAGGGCATAAGCTGGTGGTCGATGGCGGCGCTGTCCTTCGCGGCCATCGTGCCGCTCATCGTCATAGGCGTGCTGCTGGAGCGCTATCTGATCAAGGGTATGACGGCTGGCGCGGTGAAGTAGCTGGCCGCAGGCGTTCTGGCCGGACGCTGTCGAGCGGCTGGCTATTCCATGTTGGTATGACGCGCGCGCATCGCGTCGGGCGTCGCGTGCAGCATGTCCTTCAGCTTCAGCACCATGATCTCGAACAGGAGGAAAAGCGCGCCTTCGAAGACAGACCCCATGGGCAGTACGGATTTGCGTTGCGCGCCCTGATCGTCGGCCATCGTCTGCGCCGGAATGAGGATCGTCTCGTCCGACAGCGCGGCCGCGCTGGAGCCCGGCTGTGCGGTCACCAGCAGGTTCCACGCTCCGGCATCGCGCGCGACCTTCATCAGCGTCAGCACGGTCGTCGTTTCCCCGGGTCCCGAACTGGCGAAGAACACGTCGTTTTCGCCGAGCGCCGGCATGGTCATGTCGCCGACCACCGCGACGGGCAGGCCGAGATGAAACAGGCGCATGGCGAAGCCCTTCATCTGCAGCGCCTCGCGGCCACAGCCATAGATTCCGATGCGTCGCGCATTGGCGAGCGCAAGGCAGGCGCGGTCGACAGCCTCGTCGTCGACGCCCGAGAGCACCGTCTCCAGCTCGCCGAGTGCCCGGCCAAAAAGCGCGTTGGTCATGAAAGGTCCGCCATCAGGTCGCGGTTGCGATCGTAGAGTTCGCGGAAGATCCGGTACTGCCGCGCATAGACGGCGCCGTTCCTGCGCTCGGACACTATCCGGCGCGCTTCGGGGTTCCAGGCCGAGATATCCTTCTTTTTCACGTCACCGACGGCGAGAGCGGCAAGGAAGGCGTCGCCATAGCTTGCGCCGACCGTCTTGGCGCAGACCGTCTGCGCCATGCGAGATATGTCCGAGGTGGCCTGCGACCAGATTTTGTTCTTGGTGCCGCCGCCGACGGCGAGAAGCTTCCTGGGAACTTCGCCGATCTCGCGATAGGTGTCGATGATATGGGTCGTGCCGCAGGCGATGCCTTCCAGAAGCGCGCGGTAGAGGTCGCCACGCGTGTGGGTGAGGTTCAAACCGAAGATCACGCCTTTCGCGTCGGAGTCGTGGATGGGCGTGCGCTCGCCCGAGAAGTACGGAAGCATCACCAGCCCGTTCGCGCCGGGAGGAGAGCGCCCGGCTTCAGCCGCCAGCTTCGGGAAGGCACTTGCGGTTTCCAGGTCGCGCCCGGCGACGTCGCGGAACCAGTGGGTCAGCGTGCCGCTGGTGGCCAGCCCCGCCATCGAGGCATGCTCGCCTGGAAACAGCCACGGCGCATACCAGAGCCGCTTATCGGCGATGCGCTTTTTCGAGAGCATGATGGTGAAGATGGTGGAGCCGTACATGATCATCATGTCGCCGGATCTGACCACGCCCACCGAAAGCGCTTCGGACCCTGCGTCGATCGTGCCGGCGATCACGGGCGTGCCTTTAGCCAGCCCAGTCGCGCGTCCAGCGGCGGCCGTGACGTGCCCGGCAATGTCGGTGGTCCACATCACCTTGGGCAGGCGTTCGGGCTCGATAATGCCCGGCGCCAGTTCCGTGCTCCAGCCCTGGCGGTCGATGAGATAGAAGGGCGAGAAGTTGGCGGCCGAATAGTGGTCGATGACGCATTCGCCGGTCAGCTTCTGCACCAGATATGTGGTCGAGGTGACGATCTTCGCGGCCTTGTCGAAGATGTCGCGCCTGTTCTTCTTGAGCCACAGGATTTTGGGGCCGACGGATTGCGAGGTCAGCGCATTGCCGCAGAGGTGGAGTATGCGCTCCTTGCCGATGGCGGCGTCCAGTTCCTCGATTTCGCGGGCTGCGCGCGTGTCGACGCCATAGAGAGCCGCGTTGCAGAGCGCCTCGCCATTGGCATCGACCGGCAGCATGCAGGGTCCGATGGCGCTGGCGCCAACGGCGCGGATCGTTTCCGGCGCGATGCCGCTTTGCGCCAGCATCGCGCGGCAGATGAAGGTGAAGTCGCCCCACCAATCCTGTTTCGGACGGTGTTCGGCCCATCCCGGCTGCGGCACCAGCAGCTTGTGCGGGCGTGATGCGCTGGTCACGACGCGGCCCTTGTCATCGACGATGACGCCCTTCGATTCGAAGGTTCCGATGTCGATGCCGAGATAATGCCTCATTCGTAGTCGTCCCGGTCGAGGCTGAAGCTCTCGTCGATCCGACTGATCGCCTCAACGAGAAGCGCAGCGAGCCCCTCGAGGTCGGCAAGGTCGCAGACCTCGAGCGAAGAATGCGAATAGCGCATCGGGAAACCCACATCGATGGAGGCGACGCCGCCGCCGACGAGCTGGACATAGGAGGAGTCGGTGAGCGCCCCGACATGGGCGCTTCGTTGCAGGGGAATGTCCATGCTGCGCGCCGATTGCTCGAAAAGGGAGACGAGCGCGGGATGCGGGATGGTTCCGTTCAGCGTTCCGCGTCCGTGGAAGGAATACATGCTCATCGCAGGTCCGCCTCCAAGCTTCACGTCTCCGCGATAGGCCATGTCCGGCGTGTCCGTCGCCAACAGCAGGTCCAACTGGATGGCGATGTCAGGCTGAAGCAACTGGGCGGCGGTCAGCGCGCCGCGCAGGTTGAACTCCTCCTGGACCGAGAAGACGAAATGCACAGTCGGTCTGGCCGGTCGATCGAGGATTTGTCGCGCAGCTTCGACGATCACCGCGCAGCCCGCGCGGTCATCGACCGAGGTACCGGCGATGCGGTCCCCGGAAAGCGCGAGCCAGTGCGGCCGGTAGACTACGGGCGAGCCGATATCGACGCCTGCTGCAAGCGCTTCCCCGGCGCTTGCGAAGCCTGCGTCTATGTAGAGGTCCTGATAGGGCACGACCTTGTACTTTTCATCCGGCGTGGTCGCGTGGTGGCTCTTGTTGGCGATGATGCCGCGACGGTCGCGGCCGGGCGCGACGCAGATCAGCACCTCCTGCGAGGCAAGGGCACGTTCCGGCACGCCGCCCAGGCGCTCGATGCGCAGGAAGCCGTTGGGTTCGATCTTGCGAACGATGAAGCCCAGTTGATCCATGTGTGTGAACAGCATGACCGACGGCGCGTCAGAGTCGCCATCGAGGGTCGCGATCAGGTTGCCGAGCCCGTCGGTACGCGTGACAAGCCCAAGCTCCTGCATGCGCGCGGCAAGATATTTGCGCACGCGCCCTTCATATCCCGAAAGACCGGGAATGAGCATGAGGTCGCACAGAAGCGACCGGATGCGCTCCCGCTCTTCGCTGTCGAATGACGCTGCCTCGCTCATGACCCGCGTGCCGCCCGTGCCAGTCTCATGAACTCCGCCGCGCGTTCCGGATCGACGGCGTTCCACGTGTTGCCGTCGACCTTGAGCGACGAGCCCACGATACAGCCATCCGCAAGGCGCAGGACATCGGCAACTGTGGCATGCTTGACGCCGGTGTTGGCGAGGACCGGCGTATCCGGCAGAACCTTCTTGACCGCTTCCAGATCGCTCAGCGCGGCGGCTTCACCGGTAATCTGTCCCGAAACCAGGATTGCGTCGGGAATACTGGAGAACACGGCGCTGCGTGCACGGTCGGGCAGGCTGCGCTGGTCGAGCGAGTGCGCAAATTCCGCCGAGACGTTGTACAGCAATGCCAGGTCCTGCCGATGCAGCCGGTCGCGGTAGCGCATCGCCTTGCCTGCATCAGGCGTCCATGGACCCATGTCGGAGGCGTAGGTGCCGGTGAATATCTCACGCACGAAGGCCGCGCCGGTTCCGGCCGCGAGCGCAATCGAAGACATAGGGTCCCACAGGACGTTGACGCCAAACGGTATCGTTATCCTGTCGCGCACGCGGCCGATGGCGTAGGCCATGGTAGCCGTCGATGCGGTGTCCACCGCGAACTCATAGGGGCGGTCGTTTTCGTTGCCGAACATGATGGCGTCGAAACCGGCCTTCTGCAGCGCATCGATGTCTTTCGCGATGCCGTCTATAAGGCTCTCCAGCCCGCCTTGCGCATCATAGAGCGGTGAGCCCGGCAGTGCCCCGAAGTGAACCATGCCGATCACGGGCTTGCGCGCGCCAAATACGCGCCTGAATTTGTGAGTCACATTTCCTCCGGTCGTGCTTCCAGCAACGCTTTCGTTGTCGCGATGATGATTAGCAATCGTCCGCAGCCCTGCCAACTGCCGAGCTGACCGAGATTAGCTTCGCAGTCTGCGGGAAACCGGGTCCCGGGCGGTGACGATGATGAGCAGCCCGGCGAATGTTATCAGCGCACCGACCGCGATGCTCGGCGGTGCCCAGCCATGACCGAGAAGGATCTCTATGACAATGACGAAGCTTGGGATGAGATACGCATAGGGAAAGATCTTAGCCGCGGGCAGGTGCATCGAGGCGTATTGGAGCAGCAGGAACGAAATGGCGGTCGCCCCCACAACCAGATAGGCGATCGTGGTCCAGACCGTCCAGCTCAGGCTCCTCCAGTCCGTCTGGCCGAATTCCGGGATCGCAAGTGGCACGAGGCAAATCGTGCACCCGATCAGAGTCCAGACCGTAAATTCGAAGGTGCTCTCGCCCCTGCTGAGAAGCCGAACCAGCGGCGCGTAAACCGCCTGGCAAACGCAGCCGATGAAGAACAGCATCTCGCCTGTCCCGACATGAAACTGCATCATCCGCGCCGGATCACCCCGGAAGATGACCCAGAGCGCCCCTGCGGCGGCGACAATCAATCCGAACCAGACTATGGCGCGCGTTCGCTGGCCTAGCAGCACGATGCCGAAGACCGCCGTCATGAAGGGGATAAGGGTAAACACCGCGCTGGTCGAAACAGGATCGGTGATCCGAAGCGCCAGGAACATCATGACGAAGTAGACGGCCATGAGCGCACCCAGCAGGAGAAAGCGCCACGGTTGCCGTGGCAGCTTGAGCCTGCCGCCAGCAGCCTTGAACAGTCCGGCCATCAGAACACTTGCCGCCACGAAGCGAACAGCATTGAGCGTTGCAACAGGCAAGTGGGGAGCCGCGAGAGCACCGGCCGAGAACGAACCGGCTATGATAAGCGCATATCCGAGCATGCCGACATGCGCCAGAAGTACGGTTCGCGGCGTTTGTAGCGCGCCTGTCGGCATGTTCTGTCTTCCTCGCGAGGCTCGAACTTACCGCGTAGAACGCGTGCCTTGCATAGCTTATTTTATGGATATACAGTCCATTATATGGATATTTATCTGAACGACAACGGCCTGTTTCCGGGCGTTTAGGGCGGATTGGATTTCGGGTGGAGCGAACGAAGATGTCCTTTCTCGGCGACATGCTGTCAGCCATCGCCGAGCGCGGAAAGGCGCTCGTCGACTTTACGGCGATCCCTCAGGCAGCGACACCAGTGGAGCAGGTCGCGGCACTTTGCAGAAGTCTGCTAAGCTCGCGCGGCGAGGCAGGCGCGTTGGCTACCGCTACCGAGGTGTTCGAGCGCTACCGCAAACTGGACG
This sequence comes from Rhizobiaceae bacterium, assembly GCA_019635775.1. Lineage (GTDB taxonomy): Bacteria > Pseudomonadota > Alphaproteobacteria > Rhizobiales > Rhizobiaceae > Mesorhizobium_K. The sequence goes on from JAHBYU010000004.1 coordinate 245,002, forward strand.
GTTCGCAGCGTCAGATGTTCTTCCGTGTGTTGCTGGACGAGTTCGGTCCGGACATGGAACCGCTCCTCACGGCTGCCCGCGCCTTTGTCTCGTCGCCCGACGATCGGGCCGCGGAGACATTGCATCACCTGTCCGAACCGAGACGACAGAATCTCTTTCGCCTGCTGAACCAGTCCACGCACGGAACCGCCGAACTGATTGGCATGCGCGCCGACCTGCTGGCGATGCTGCCTGACGATCCAGGCCTGCGTCCGGTGGACAGGGACTTCCAGCATCTGTTCCGCTCGTGGTTCAATCGCGGCTTTCTCGAACTGAGGCGTATCGACTGGGAGACGCCGGCTGTAATCCTCGAAAGGATCATACGTTACGAGGCCGTGCACGAGATCAAGGACTGGGAGGATCTGCGGCGGCGCATCGACCCTGCGGACCGGCGGCTTTACGCCTTTTTTCACCCGCGCCTGCGCGACGAGCCATTGATCTTTGTCGAGGTGGCGCTGGCCCGGGACATGGTGGGCTCGATCGCTTCCATCCTGAACCCCGAGCGCGAGATCATCGGCACGGATCAGGCACAGACCGCCGTCTTCTATTCCATATCGGACTGCCAGCCGGGACTGCGCGGAATTTCCTTCGGCAACTTCCTGATCAAGCAAGTCGTTCAGGAACTGCGGGCCGAACTTCCGAAGCTGCAGAAGTTCGTCACGCTGTCGCCCGTGCCGCTATTTGCTCGCTGGCTTGGCCGGCAGCCGATCGACAAACTCGGCCTCGATGCCTTGTCGCAGCCGAACTGGTGGTTGGAACCCGACGCGGCGGAAGCGATCGAGCAGAAACTGCCGGCACTGGCTGCCCTCTATCTGACCGAACTGCGCGATTCGACCGGCAGGCTGCTTGATCCCGTCGCGCGTTTCCATCTCGGCAACGGTGCGCGACTGGAAAGGATCAACTGGCTCGCCAACACCAGCAGCGCCGGCATGGCCTCTTCGCATGGCATCATGGTCAATTATCTCTACAAGCTTGACGAAATCGAGCGCAATCACGAGGCCTACGCATCCGGTCATCCAGTGGCGGCCGCCGGGCCTGTGCGTCGACTTGCGAACCAGGGAACGCGCTTGCTGGAGCAAGGCACTACAGACGAGGGGAAATGAGAATGGGCAACTTGTTCACTACGGTCGCGGAACGCATCACCGATCCCGCGCGTCCGTTCCTGCGGGACAGCGCCGGAAACGTTTTCAGCTATGGCGACATGATTGCGGCCTCGGGGCATTACGGCAACGCTATTCTGTCGTTTGGCGTGAAGCCGGGCGATCGCGTAGCCGTGCAGACCGGCAAGCATGTCGACAGTGTTTGGCTTTATCTCGCCTGCCTGCGCGCTGGCGCAGTCTATCTGCCGCTGAATCCGGCCTATACGCCAGCCGAGGTCGACTATTTCGTGTCGGATGCGGAGCCGGCATTGCTGGTCTGCGAGCCGGCCACGCTGGAGACGCTTCGCGCAGGACTGGGTAAGAAGGCGATCCGCATGGAGACGCTCGATGCTTCCGGCAAGGGGTCTCTGCAGGCGCTGGCCGCAACCATGCTGCCGGAATTCTCCACGGTGGAGCGCGATGCGGACGACCTCGCCGCGATCCTCTACACATCCGGCACCACGGGCCGATCGAAAGGCGCGATGATCAGCCACGAGAACCTGCGCTCCAACGCGCTGGCGCTGGTCGAAATCTGGCATTTTACGGCCGGCGACGTGTTGCTGCATGCGCTGCCGATCTTCCATACGCATGGCCTGTTCGTCGCCATCAACACCGTGATGCTGTCAGGGTCCTCGATGATCTACCTGCCGAAGTTCGATCTCGACGCGGTGCTCGGCGAGATGCCCTCGGCAACCACGATGATGGGCGTGCCGACCTTCTACACCCGTTTATTATCAGACAAGCGGTTTAACCGCGCCGCGGCGAGCCACATGCGCCTTTTCGTTTCAGGCTCGGCACCGTTGTCGGCAGAGACGCATCGCGCGTTCACGGCACGAACCGGGCACGCGATTCTCGAGCGTTACGGGATGACAGAGACCAACATGATCACGTCCAATCCATATGATGGCGAAAGGCGGCCCGGCGCGGTCGGATTTCCGCTGCCAGGCGTTTCTGTGCGCATTGCCGAGCCCGACACAGGAAAACCCCTGCCGCAAGGTGGGATCGGCGTCATCGAACTCAAGGGCCCCAATGTCTTTAAGGGCTATTGGCACATGCCGGAAAAGACGGCACAGGAGTTTCGCCCGGACGGCTGGTTCATTACCGGCGATCTTGGCTACGTCGATCCCGATGGATATTTCACGATCTCCGGCCGAGCGAAGGATCTGATCATATCGGGTGGATTCAACGTATATCCGGCAGAAGTCGAAAATGCCCTGGATGCACTTTCCTCTATTGGAGAATCGGCTGTGATTGGCTTGCCCCATGCGGATTTCGGAGAGGCGGTGACCGCAGTTGTTACGCCCCGGCCGGGCATGACTGTCGATGAAAGCGCTGTTCGTGCCGAGCTTGAGAACGTGTTGGCCAAGTTCAAGATACCGAAGCGCATCCTGATCGCGGATGCGTTGCCGCGAAATGCCATGGGCAAGGTTCAGAAGAACGCGCTTCGCGAACAATATTCAGGGCTCTACGCGTCCTAGGACAGTGCCGCCTGTCGTGCCGTCCCATCCCGTGATGTCGTTCCTGTGCGTCCGAAGCCCGATTGGTTCGCGGCACCGGACCGGCTTTACGGGCCACTTGGCATCGCGAGCCGGCAGGTGTGTTTTGAATGCCCGGAGACGCCCCACAACTGGTTTCCATTGATTGGACGAAGTGTCGAAAAAGGACTTGTCACCGGGTTTAGAATATGCGCTAAATGAACGTCGTATCCGTATAGTGGATATTTGGAGGGTTCAGATGAATGTCAGGGTAGCCATCGACACCGGCGGAACGTTCACCGATGTGGTGGCGATCAACCAGGGCACCGGTGCGATCACCGCGATCAAGACGCCGTCTACGCCAAGCGATCCGAGCGTGGGTCTGCTCGACGGGGTCAGAAAGGTTCTGGAAAAGGTCGGCGCCCAGCCTCAAGATCTTGCGATGTTGCTGCATGGCTCGACCGTTGCCACGAATGCTGTGCTGGAGCACAAGTTTGCCGGTCTTGGGCTGATCGTTACGCGCGGCTTCCGTCACATGATCGAGATTGCTCGCCAGTCGGTACCTGACGGCTACGGAAACTCATTCTTCTGGGTCAAGCCGCCGCGTCTGGTGCCGTTGCATCTGGTGCGCGAAGTGCCCGGGCGCATGAAGTTCGATGGCCGCGAATTGGAGCCGATCGACGAGGAAGCCACTCTCCAGGCCGTGCGTGAGTTGGTCGAGGACGGCGTGAAGTGCATCGGGGTCTGCCTGCTTCACTCCTACGCCAACGGCGAGCATGAGCAGCGAATAGGCGAACTGATCGAGAAGAATTTTCCGGGCGTTTTCGTTTCGCTGTCCTCCGTCGTCCTGCCGGAGTATCGCGAATACGAGCGTGCAATGACCACCTTGGTCGACGTTCTTGTGAAGCCGTATTGCAAGACCTATCTGCAGAGCGCAGCAGACCGATTGCGTTCGCAATCGGGAGACATCCCGTTCCTGATCATGCAGTCGAACGGGGGCGTGGTGAAGCATTCGACAGCGGGCGCAAAGCCGGTAACGATGCTGCTTTCGGGGCCGGCCGCAGGGATCCTCGGCGCGATCCATATGGCCACGCTTGCCGGTTACGACAACATTCTCACGTCGGACGTCGGCGGAACCTCGACGGACATCGCCATCATCGAGAAGCAGACCCCGATGTACACGTCGGAGTCCATGATCGAGCACTACCCGGTGAAGACCCCGATGCTCGACATCGTGACCGTAGGCTCCGGAGGCGGTTCGATCGCGTGGACGGACCCGTATGGAAGCCTTAAGGTCGGCCCACAAAGCGCCGGCGCCGATCCCGGGCCGATCTGCTACGGGCGAGGCGGCACGCAGCCGACCGTAACCGACGCGGCGATCGTGCTGGGCCGCCTGCCGACGTCGCTGATAGGCGGCGAGATCCAGCTCGACCTCGATGCCGCCCGCAAGGCCTATGAGGAGCTGGGTCAGCAGCATAATATGAAGCCTGAAGAGGTTGCTGCCGGGGTCCTGGAGATTGCGGCCGTCAACCAGGTGTTCGGCATCCGCAAGGTGACCACCTCGCGCGGCCGCGATCCGGGCAATTACGCAATGGTTGCCTTCGGCGGCGCAGGCGGTCTTTTCGCAACCGAGGTTGCCGACTTCCTTGGTATGAAAACGGTCATATCGCCGCCCGATCCGGGCAATCTCTGCGCGCTTGGCCTCCATGTGTCCGATGTGCGCCGCGACTACATTCGCACCATCGTGAGACGGCAGTCGACTGCGGATATTTCCGAGATCGTCTCGGTCTGGAACGCGCTTGCGGAAGAAGGGCGACGCGACATCCGCGCGGAAGGCATCGCCGATTCCGACATCAAGATCGAATATGTCGCCGACGTCCGTTACTTCGGCGAGGGCCATGAAGTGCAGGTCGTCGCCCCGGATGGTTTCTCCGGTGAGGATGCCGTCGCACATATGTGGAAGGAGTTTCATCGTGTCCACGACGAATCCTTCGGCTTTCACTACGAGGGCGAGCAGGACGTGGAACTGGTGAACTTGCGCGTGCGTGCCGTGGGTGTCCAGAATCGACCGCAGATCAATGCGACGGAGAATACCGCCCAGCCCGCCAAGCCATTCGGGTCGCGCACCGTCTACTGGAAGGGCGCTGGCTGGATCGATAGCCCGCTCTATGAACGAACCGAACTGGCGGCCGGTCAGGCTATACCCGGTCCGGCGATCATCCAGGAATACGGCTCGACCGTTGTCGTGCCCGGCGGGTGGACATGTACCGCAGACCGCTACCGGAATCTCATCCTGACCGCGAGGGAGACGCAGTCGTGAGCAACGAAAACAAGGTGAAGCTCGGACCGATCGAGCTGGAAGTCATCCACGGCACCATCCGCGCGGCGGAGCTGGAGATCGAGGCAGCGGTGGAGCGCACAGCGCGTTCGCCGATGATCCGTGACCAGCACGACTATCGTGTCGCGCTGTTCGACGCGAAGGGACGCAAGCTTACAGGGCGCTCCTATTCAGCGATCGTGGAGCCGGTGTTTGAATATTTTGGCGAGGACAAGATCTTCCCGGGCGACGTGTTCTTCTGGAATGATCCGTACAATTCGTGCGGCGGCATCGGGCATGTGCCCGACCTTTGCACAACAGTCCCCATCTTCCACCAGGACAAGCTGATCGGCTTCAGCCAGGTCTTCGGTCATCATGACGATATCGGCGGCGCGGTTCCGGGCAGCTTGCCGGTTCATGCGACTGACAGCTGGATGGAAGGTGTCCTTATTCCGCCGATCAAGCTCTACGAGCGCGGTGTGCTTAACGAAGCGGCTTTTCGTATCATCACACGCAACTCGCGCCTCGAGGATCACCTGGCCGGCGACCTAGATGCGGAGATCGGCGCCTGCAAGCTTGGCTCGCGGCGGATCGTCTCGCTGGCGGAACGCTACGGCGTCGAGGTGCTCGAAGCCGCTTTCGATCAGATCCTCAAGAATGCCGCCGAGATATTCCGCAGGGAAATCCTGCCGAAGATCAAGGACGGTGTCTATCACTACGAGGACTATATCGAAGCTGATGGCGTGGAAGAGGGCAAGATCCACGCGCTTCGCCTCACGATGACGAAGACGCCAGACAAGATCACGCTCGACTTCAACGGCACGGACCCCGAGGCCAAGGGACCGATCAACTGGTCGCTGGATGAAGTGGAAGGGCGCTACTTCCGCAAATGGCTGGCGCCCGTGCTGAGGTCGCTTGCGGCTTCTCCGGAGCGCGCCGCCGAAATCGACTCCAACGAAGGCGTTCTGGACGTCATCGATGTCGTTTTCCCTGAAAAGGGAACGCTCATCACGCCGACATTCGGCAAGCCAACCGGCATGCGCTTCTTCCTGATGCTGCGCTCGCTGGGTGTTTTTGCCGCCTGCCTGTCCAAGGCGACGGCCGGCCGCATGCCTGCGGATCATGAGACGATCCGAATCTGGGGCCTGACGGGCGGGCGCAATCGCGACGACTTCTTCCTGTTCCGTGAAGTGCTGGGTGGTGGGGGACCCGGCCGTCCCTGGGCTGACGGTTCGGATGTCGTGCATATCGTGCCCAACTCGCGCAACCTGCCAGCGGAGTTTTCCGAGACCCGCTATCCGATCATGGTCGAGCAACTCGCGCTCAAGCAGGATTCCGGCGGAGCCGGCTTCCGGCGCGGCGGGTTTGGCTACGATAAAAAGATCCGTGCGCTCGACGAATGCCGGCTGATCTCCAACGCCGACCGCTCAGTCCTGGGTTGCTACGGGGTGAACGGCGGGAAGACAGGCCAGAACTATCAGGTCTCCGTGATTGCCGAAAACGGCAGCGAGACCGTCTACCCGGGTATGTCGGATACGGTCGTGGTGAAGCCCGGCGCATCGGTGCGGGTCGTGACCACGGGTGGTGGCGGTTGGGGAGATCCGCTGGCTCGTGAGGTGGATACGGTCGTCTACGATCTCCAGTGCGGCCTGATATCCGAGCGAAGCGCCCGAGAAGACTACGGCGTGTCGGTCTTGCTCAAGGGCAGGAAATGGACGCATGACGCGGCACAGACCAAGGCGTTGAGAGAAAAGCTTCGCAAGGAGCGCGGCATTCCACCCATGTTTGATCGCGGCGAAGCCTTCCGGGCCATGAAGGCGAAGGGCATGGTCAGATATCCGGACAACTGGAGCGATCCGGATGAGGGATGGGATGCCGTGGGCGAGGGCGCTTCCTTCGCACAGGCGGCGGAATAGCCCGGCCTCGACAGCGGAAGGAGTTGCCATGCAGATCAAGCAATCCGTTACGGTGAACCGTCCGCGCGAAGAGGTCTGGGCACTCTTCCAGGACATTCCGACGATAGCCGGATGCATGCCAGGTGCAGAGCTGACACGCGACAATGGAAACGGCAGCTATGCCGGCGTCGTGTCGATCAAGCTGGGACCGTTCAAGGCCGCCTTCGAAGGAGAAGTCCAGCATGAGTCCGATGCCGAGAATTTCTCCGGCAAGGCCGAAGGGCGTGGCGTGGACAAGAAGGGTGGCAGCCGGTCGCGAATGACGATGGCCTATGCATTGGCGGACAAGGGCGACGCCACCGAGTTGACTGTTAATGCAGACATCCAGCTAAGTGGTCCTGTTGCCCAGTTCGGAAGACCAGGAATCGTCACCGAGACGGCGAAACTGCTGATCCAGCAGTTTGTCGCAAATGTAGAGGCCGAACTTAACGGCAACGGTGGGGCATCCGAAGCCGCGAAGGAACTCAGCGCCCTCAAACTCGGCAGCAAGGTCGTTGGCGCCTCGGTAAAGCGCTGGCTCGGCAAGGAAGGCTAAAAACCTGCAGGAGACGATGATGGAACACCGTATGTCCTTCATGACCCAGATGGAAATCGCCGAAGCGATCGCCGCCGGTCGTGCCGTGATCGTCCCGACAGGCGCGACGGAGGCACATGGTCCGCATATGCCCGTCGACACAGATACGCATCAGGCCGAGCATATCGCCGTCCTGCTGGCGGAGCGTATCGGGGCGATTGTCGCGCCGCCAGTCGCCTATGGCGTGTCGATGACCTTCGAGCATTTTCCCGGAACGATCTCGCTGTCGATCCCCACCTATCAACTCATGCTGTTCGAGATCGGCGCTGCGCTGGTCAAGCAAGGCTTCAGCCACGTCATCCTGTTGAATGGCAACCGTCCCAGCGGTACCGCCAATGACCAGGTGGCGCGCCACATGGTGGATCAGCTCGACACGGCTCATAATTTCAAGGTGTCGGCCGTCAGCTACTGGGAGCCCGCGGCCGACAAGATCCACGCCATGCGCAAGTCGGTGGTCGGCGGGATGGGACATGGATGCGAACTGGAAGCTTCCTTCCAGCTCGCCACCCGTCCGGAACTGGTAAAAATGGAAAAGCTAAAAGGCGCAAAATACGGCCCCGTGGGATGGGATCTGGTCGCTCCGACAAACCCCACACGAACCTATGCGCGCAGACCGCGTCCCGAGGTGGGGCATGCGGCGATCTTCGGCGACCCGACTGTCGCGAGCGAGGAAATGGGACGCAAGTCGATCGAGATCATTGTCGACGTGCTGGAGGAGACCTTCACCAACCTGCAGGGGTCCTATCAGGACCGACCGGGGATGACGAAGACGGCCTAGGCGACCAGACCGGGATGCCAGCCGAGTTCCGCCGAGAGCGAGTGGCTCATCAGGAGAAGAGATTCCTTCAACTCGTCCATGAGCGCGTGGTCGCGTGCGACCTTCTTGAGATAGACGAAGCATATGCAACCGACCACCGCAGCTTTCGAGCTGAACACCGGTGCTGCGATGGAGCCGGTGAAGGTCTGCACATCGCCTTCCGTCTGGGCGAAGCCCTCGGCCCGGACCTCGGCCAGCCTTTTGCGCAATGCGTCCGGTTCGGTGATGGTCAGCGGGGTCAATTGCTCGAGCGGCTGGGAGCAATAAACCGAAAGGAACTCGGGAGATTCATAGGCAAGCAGTACCAAGCCTTTCGATCCCGCGTGAAGGGGTATGTGGTAGCCATACTGAGCCTTGGAAATTTCCTGAACCTGGCGTTTCTCGGCATGAATGACCACGGAGAAGCTACCGATCCGCTCCACCACCTGAACATCGACGCCGGTGATGCTGCGGTCCTTGGCCAGGTAGGAGATCGCCGATTTCAGCATTTTGTTGTTGGCCAGGTAGGACGATCCCAGATGCCACATGCGTGGCCCGATCTCATAATGAGACGTCTCGGGGTTCAGCATGAGAAACTGGGCCTTTTCCAGCTTTTTGACAGTCCGGTGCGCAGTCGCCCAAGGAAGGCCCATGTCGCGCATCACGTCGACCACCCGGCAGGGCCGGGCGGCGATCAGGTCGAGTACGGCGAAGGAGCGCTCAAGGCCCTGCTTGGCTTCCGCAGATTTCGTATCCATGGCCGTCGGCTTTTGCAAAGCATAGCTCGCGGCGCCGGCTTCATCAGCCGGCTGTCGTTTCCCTGGTGTTTTCCCCATAGCAAGTTTTCTACCGATTATTCACTCTGCAGATACCGTATCCACTATTTCGATGGTTTTCCAGCCATAGAGCGCGCTGCCGCGGGAGACGCAAAGTGACCGAGCAATTGTGGTCCAAGGACGCAGTCTCAATCGTTTCCCATTTACGCGCAGGTGAAATCAGCGCGCAAGAAGTGCTGGGGGCTCTGGAACAGCGCGTGAATGCGGTCAATCCCGTCGTCAATGCGCTGCCGACGCTTTGCTTTGACCGTGCGCGCGGACGGCTGGACGAATGGCGCTTGGGCACAGACAGTCTGCTTTGCGGCCTGCCGATACCGATCAAGGATTCCTACGCTGTGTCCGGCGTGCGCACCACCTACGGCTCGCGCGTTTACGAGCATCACGTGCCGGACCATTCGGATTTCTTCGTGGAGGCGATCGAAGACTCGGGCGGCATTGTCTACGGAAAGTCGAACACGCCAGAATTCGAGGCAGGGGCCAACACCTTCAACGACGTTTTTGGCCCGACCCTCAATCCCTGGGATGTTCGGCTCTCGCCCGCCGGGTCGTCCGGAGGCGCGGCGGTGGCCGTTGCCACGGGGATGGCCTTCATTGCCCAAGGGTCTGACTTTGCCTGTTCGCTGCGATATCCAGCTGCTTTTTGCGGTCTCGTCGGTTTGCGGCCGAGCCCCGGGGTAGTGCCGCAAGGGCCGGACGGGGTCCCAGGCCAGACGCTTTCTGTCATAGGGCCGCTGGCGCGCACTGTCGCGGATGCCGGGCTGGGGCTTGAGATGATGGCGCGTCTCGATGTCCGGGATCCGTTGTCGCGTAGACCCGACGCGCGTTTCTCGCAGACGGCGCGGCAGCCGGAAAAGCCTGCGCGCCTCGCGTTCTCTGTAAATCTTCGCTTGGCCGACATCGACCCTCAGATAGAGGAGGTCGTGACGCAGGCGGTGAAGGCGCTGTCAAATGCAGGCGCGGACATTGCGCATGCAGTTCCCGACCTCTCTTCCGCTGACGAAGCATTCCGCGTCTTGCGGGCCCACCAGTTCGCCGCATCGCGCGGCGAACTTCTCGATGGGCCCGGCCGCGACCTCCTTAAACCGGAAGTCATATGGAACATCGAGAGGGGACTTGAACTTGGCGGAGCGGATATTTCCGCAGCAGTAAGAAAGCAGGCACGTTGCCGTTCCAATCTGCTTGCCTTCCTTGACAGTCACGAATTCCTGTTGAGCGCCACAGCGCCCGTTGCGCCTTACCCTGTGGGCGAGCGCTATGTGTCGCGAATAGCCGGCCGCGAACTTGCAACCTATCTGGATTGGCTGGTGCTGGGATATGCGATCACCGTGACGGGATGTCCGGCGATTTCCATTCCATGCGGCTTCACGCCGGCAGGTCTTCCGGTAGGCCTCCAGATCGTGGGGCGACCGTATGATGAAGCGCGGCTGCTGTCGGTCGCGGCATGGTGCGAAAGCGTTCTCGGCTGCGCCCTGACGCAGCCAATCGATCCGAAATCTTGGGCGCCCGAAGCTTTGGAAAGCGCGGTCAGTGGCAAAGCCTGAGCCCCTTGAACAAGACCTGAACGAGTCTTTCAAAAAGCCGGTTGACACTGCTCGAAACCAGAACCTATAGTCAAATAGTCGATACAATATCCACTATCAGGATACTGACGACGGGGAACAAGATAGGCTTGCCGGGTGCGTCGAGCCGTGGGAGACCAGACACCAAAGAGGTGCGATCTCCGACGAAAACAGCGCTTCAGTCGAGCCTCATAGCTGGGGAATGACGTGAAACCACCGCTATTCGACTATCTGGTCGCGCGGTCGTCGGAGGAGGCGGTCAAGCTGCTTTCGGAATATCCCGGCGCGATGATTCTCGCGGGCGGCCAAAGCCTCATCCCGGCGATGAACTTCCGCCTTGCGGCGCCAGCCGCGCTCATTGACATAAACCGCATTTCCGACCTGCGCCGGATCGATATCGTCGATGGCAACGTTCGCGTCGGCGCTGCGGTCAGACATCGGGATCTGGAACAGAACGACGCGGCATTCGCCGCCAATCCACTTTTGCGAGCAGCGCTCTATCATGTGGCTCATGTCCCCATACGAAACCGCGGCACTACCGTCGGAAGTCTCTGTCACGCGGATGCCGCAGCCGAAATGCCGATGGTGCTGTTGCTGACAGGCGGTTGGGTGACGGCGGAAGGTCCTTCCGGGCAGAGGGATATCCCGGCGGAAGAATTCTTCGAATTTCACATGACGACGTCTCGGGAAGCCGACGAGATGATTGTCAGCGCCACTTTTCCTGGACTGCCGACCGGAGCCGGCCATGCCTTTGCGGAGTTCGCAAGGCGCAAGGGCGACTACGCTATTGCAGCAGTCGGCGCCATCGTCGAGCGTGGAGCGGACGGCGTGATCTCGTCGGCGCGCATTGCAGCATGCGGAATATCATCCCGCCCCGTGAGATTGTCCGAGGTCGAGGCGGCCTTGGTGGATACGAAACTGTCTGACGATGATATCCATCGCGCGGGCGAACTGGCGAAGCAGTCCGTGACGGCGCCTGACGACGCCCACGCCACGACCGCCTATCGCCAGCATCTGCTTGCGTCGCTGACGCGCAGGGTTGTCAGACAGGCCGCAGGCATCATGAAAGAAAGCTGATCCGATGAGCAGGCACGAGCACCTAGAACGCTCCATACCCAGCACATCCGCCGACCCGAAAGCCGAGGTCACGCTGACGGTAAACGGCGTGTCAGTCACGCGTGAAGTCAGCACCCGCATGCTGCTTTCCGACTTCATCCGTCATGGTCTGCGCCTGACCGGAACGCATGTCGGCTGCGAGCATGGCGTGTGCGGCGCCTGTACAGTGATGATCGACGGACGCGCGGCGCGCTCTTGCCTCACCTTCGCCGTGCAGGCCGATGGCGCGGACATCCGTACGATCGAGAGCGAGGCGGAAGAGGACGGGACTCTAAGCGCGTTGCAGCAGGCCTTCCAGGAATGCCACGGCCTCCAGTGTGGCTACTGCACTCCAGGCATGATCATGAACATACGTGCCCATTTCGATTCCGGAGAGGAACTCGACCTCTCCGATGAGGGCATACGCGAACTGATTTCGGGCAATCTCTGTCGTTGCACGGGGTATGCAAATATCGTCAAGGCAGTTCGCCGCGCGGCTGAACTTGCCGGGAAAGCCTGAGGGGTCGCAGATGTCCACCCGCAAGTTCGGCGCCCCGATCAAGCGCAACATCGATCCAAAGCTTCTGACCGGGAACGGGGCTTTCACCGACGACATAAACCTGCCAGGCGTCTTGCATGCCGCGTTCGTGCGTAGCCCGTTTGCCCGAGCCCGGATCAACGGCATCGACACGAGCTTGGCGGAGCAGGCCGATGGCGTTGTCGCCGTCTACACCTGCGACAACATCGGACATCTGGATATCGAGTTGCCGCTGCTGATCCCGCATCCGTCGATGACAGCCGCGCGAACCCAGCGTCCGCTGGCTCGCGGGGATGTCTATTATGTCGGGCAGACGGTTGCCATGGTAGTCGCAGTGGACCGCTATGTCGCGGAGGATGCGGCAAATCTGGTCGATGTCGATTACCACCCGCTCGACGTCGAGCTTGATCTGGAAAAAGCGATCGAAGACGGAACGCCGCTGGTGCATCCGACGCATCCCAACAACATTGCAGCAGACTTTACCCAGGTGTGCGGCAACCCTGAAGCGGCCTTCGCAGAGGCCGAGCATGTCACGCGCATAAGGGTGCAGGTTGACCGCTCCACTGCGGCTGCCATGGAATGCAGGACGGTTGCTGCGCGTTACGATTCCGTGCGTGGCGAACTGACCGTCTGGGATGGCACCCAGGCGCCCCTTGGCGTGCGCGGTGGCCTCGCGTCCATTTTCGGGTTGGACGAAGACAAGGTTCGCGTCATCGCGCCCGATGTTGGCGGCGGTTTCGGCCAGAAGGTGATGTTCCCCTATCCGGACGAACTCCTCGTGCCGCATGCTGCGATTCAACTCGGCCGTCCGGTGAAATATATCGAGGACAGGCGGGAGAACTTCATCGGTTCCAACCAGGAACGCACTCAGATTCACGAGATCGAACTGTTCGCCAAAAAGAATGGCGAGGTCATCGCCCTGCGAGACAGTTTCCTGCATGATACCGGTGCGTTCATTCCTTACGGGATCGCAGTCGCGCAGGTGGCCTCGACATCGATTGCCGGACCTTACCAGATCCCCAACATCCACGTCCGGTTCCGGGCTGTGTACACGCCAACCGTACCAGTGACCCCTTATCGCGGCTGCGGTCGACCGCAGGCCTGTTTTGCGATCGAACGCGCTATGGACCAACTGGCCGAGGAACTTGGCATCGATCGCTTCGAGATCAGGCGACGTAACCTTATCCGTGACGAACAATTTCCCTATACGCGAGAAGGGCTGCTCTTTGCAGATGGGTTACGGGTCAAGCTCGACAGCGGCCAATACACCAAGGCCCTTGAGATGGCGCGCGAGGCGATCGGCTGGGACAATTTCGCAGCCAGTCAGGAAGCCGCGCGCAAGGAAGGCAAGGCGATCGGACTGGGACTTGCCTACTATGTCGAGGGAACCGGACTTGGTCCCTATGAAGGCGGGCACATCAAGATTCACCCGATCACCGGCAAGGTCTACGTAAATACCGGCCTGACATCGCAAGGGCAGGGACATGACACCGTGTTCGCCCAGATCGTCTCCGACCAGCTTGGCGTCGCCGTCGAGGACGTGATCGTGGTGGAGGGAGACACGGGCACCTTTGAATGGGGTGTTGCGACCTTCGCCAGCCGTGCGGCCGTGGTTTCGGGCAATGCGATCCACAAGACAGCGATCAAGGTTCGGGAGCAGACCATCAAGGCCGCGGCGAACATGCTTGAGGCCGACCCCGCCGACATTGAACTTGAGGATGGCCACGCTGTCGTTGCAGGTACGGACCGCAAGGTCTCGCTTGCCGCCATCGCCACTGCGACCAATCCTCTGCGCTACGCGTTCAACTCGGCTGCACAGGCTGCGACACAGTTCGCTCCCGCCAGCCGTCACGACGGGCCGCCGCTGATCGATGGCCAGCATCCCGGCCTGGAGGCGACGGATTACTTCAGCCCGGAATGCGCAACGTGGGCCTATGGCGTTCATGCCGCGATCGTCGAGATCGACCGGGACACCTGCGACGTCGAGGTCAAGAAGTACATCTGCATCCACGACTGCGGGAACATGATCAATCCTGTGATTGTCGACGGCCAGGTGATGGGTGGATTCGCGCAAGGCATCGGCGGCGCGCTCTACGAGCGGATCGAGTACGATACCGAGGGCAATCCGACGAACGCTAACTTCGTCGACTTCCTCATTCCCTATGCGACCGAAGTGCCGGCGATCGAGATATCGCACCTCGAAACGCCTTCACCGCTCAATCCCCTTGGCGTCAAGGGCGTGGGGGAGGCAGGCTGCATCGCGGTGGGCGCGACATTGGCTTCAGGCATTGAGGATGCGCTCAGGCCTTTCGGGGGAAAGAAATTCCACCAGACACCGATCACGCCGAGCATGATCTTCGGCGCGATTTCCAACGGATGAACGAGGCTCCGATCGAGTGGCCATCGGGGCTGAAAACAAGACGGGTTGGCTACGCAAACAATAACAAGGTCAAACTCGAAGGAGCATGAAATGGGCATGACTCGACTCTCATCAACGCTGGCATGGGGACTGGCGTTATCCGTTGTCCCGGCCGTCATCCACGCCGAGCCTTTCAAACTGGAAGGCGATCCAAACCCCGCTCTCGTCATCTTTTCGCAAAAGAACGACGGAGGCTGGTCGCAGTCTCTGGATGAGGCACGCGCCAAGGTCGAAAAAGAACTCGGGATAACCATCCCGGTGGTGGAGAACGTACCCGAAAATGCGACCGCGATCCGTCCTGCGGTGGAGCTTTTCATCGACCGTGGCTCGAATATCATCATCGGATCGGCCTTCGGATATTCCGATACCTTCCTCGAACTCGCCAAGCAGTACCCGAACGTCGCGTTCATCAATCCGGCGGGTACAACCAACGCTGCAAACCTGCAGTCGATCTACGGCCGTACCTACGAATCTCAGTATCTTTGCGGCATGGCGGCTGGTGCCCTTTCGAAAAGCGGAAAGATCGGCTTCGTGGCCGCAAATCCGTTTGGCCTCGTCAACTGGACGGTTAACGCCTATGCGCTGGGCGCGCAGAAGATCAATCCTGACGCCACTGTCACAGTGGTTTTCACCGGTGCCTGGAACGATCCTGTCAAGGAACGCGCTGCTACCGAAGCACTGATCGAGCAGGGGATTGACGTTGTCGGTCAGCACGTCGATTCGCCGACGCCGCAGATCGTGGCCCAGGAGAAGGGCGTATACGGAACGGGCCATCATCGCGACCTTAGCGAATTCAGCACTGCCACACAGTGCTCGTCGGTCTGGGTCTGGGACAAGTACCTGACGCCGACCATCCAGAAGATCGCCGCTGGCGAGTGGGAGACATCCCCCTACGGCGCCTTCCTCTCGATCAAGGAAGGCGGAACGGATATCGCCTGCTGCGGTGACGCCGTTTCCGAAGACGTCAAAAAGCAGATCATGGACGAGCGCCAGGCGATCATTGACGGAAAACAAGTCTATGCCGGTCCTCTTTCCGACCGGGACGGCAAGGAGCGGGTCAAGGAGGGCGAGGTTCTGTCCGACGCGGATCTCTGGGGCATGGACTGGTACGTCAAAGGCGTCATCAGCCAGCAATGAATGCCATGACGGGCCACATGCGGGACACCGCCCGCCTCGGCCTGGGCGCTTCCGATGCCCCGCCGGCCCTGTCGCTGGCGGGCGTATCGAAGACCTTTGGTGATTTCGCTGCGCTGAGTGGCGTGGATTTCGACCTCCGAGCGGGAGAAATCCACGCCCTTCTAGGGGAGAATGGCGCCGGCAAGTCCACACTGATGAACATCGTGGCGGGTATCTACACGCCGGACAGCGGAACGGTATCGCTGCATGGCCAACCGGTGGTCATTCAGGGTCCCTCCGACGCCCAGCAAATGGGCGTCGGCATGGTGCATCAACACTACAAGCTCGTGAAGCCGTTCACCGGACTTGAGAATATCCTGCTTTCCCACCCGCAAGGATCTTTCAGGGCAGCGCGGGAACGAATTCTGGTGCTCACCAAGGAGGCGGTCGACCGTATCGGATTCGACGTCGACCTGAACAAGCCGGTCGAACACATGTCCGTCTCCGAGCAGCAGCGCATCGAGATACTCAAAGTGCTTGTCGCGGGCGCGAAGGTGATCATCCTTGATGAGCCGACCGCCGTGCTGACGGACACAGAATCGGCGCGACTGTTCGAGGCGATGCACAACCTTGCGCGGGAGGGTCACCCGATCGTGCTTGTCACGCACAAATTGTCCGAGGCCCTAAACCATGCCGACCGCATCACGGTAATGCGGGGAGGCAAGGTGGTGCGCACGGTCCTTCCTTCCGAAGTCGGCGAAGCGGAACTCACCGAACTCATCGTCGGCAGCACGATCGGCAGTCGTGGATACAAGGGCTGCACGCCCGGAGCGCCGGTGCTCAAGCTTCGCGCCATCGAGCGCCACGACAGTCGTGGCGGCGCTCTGCGCAACCTGACCTTTGATGTCCGGGCAGGGGAAATCTACGGTATCGCAGGCGTGGGCGGTAACGGGCAAAACGCCCTTGTCGAGGTCATTACCGGTCTGGGCACGGCAGATGCCGGCAACATCTGGCTGCAGGGATATGGCGACGTGACCAACCGCCCTTCCGAACAGATGCGCCGGTGCGGGATTGCTTGCATACCGTCCGACCGGCAGTCGGATGCCTTGGCCGGCGAACTCCGCATCGCGGACAACTATGCGATAGGTGGAGTTATCAAAGGACTTTACGGCTCCGTCTTGAAAGTCGATCGTCGCCGCATCGAGGCCGATACGCGCGAGGCGATCCGGCGTTTCGAGGTCATGGGTGTGCGGAGCGCACACCAGAAGGCTGGGCTCCTGTCAGGAGGCAATGCCCAGAAGCTGGTGATCGCCCGCGAATTTTCGGGCGAACCCACGTTGATCCTTGCGCATTCGCCGAGCCGCGGCCTCGACGTCCGCGCATCTTCAGCGATCCATGATCATCTGCGCGCTGCTCGAGACAGGGGAGCGGGCGTTATCCTGATCAGCGAGGATCTGGATGAGGTCCTTATGTTGGCGGACCGCATTGGCGTCATGAACAGAGGGTCAATCGTCGCGGAGTTCGAAGTGCCGGCGGATAGGCAGGCGATCGGAAAGGCTATGGTGGGTCATGGCTGAGATCGCGGTTCCGAAGGCTGCTGCGCGGCGTGGCTTCTTTGGCCGCTTCAATCTCGAAGTGCGGGGACATATGCCGATTGCGCAGCAGGTGCTGGTGGTGAGCGCCGGTATCCTGCTCGGACTATTGCTCTCGGCCTTGCTCCTGATCGCGTCGGGGGTGAAACCCTCCGGTCTGGCAAACGAATTCATCGTCGCCATCTTCTCGAGCAAGAGGAACGTGGCTGCGGTGCTTTCGTATGCCGCTCCGCTGACCATCGTTGGTCTTGCCGCCACGCTCGCCTTTAAGGCGCGCTTCTGGAACATCGGCATCGAGGGACAGATCATCTTTGGCGCAATCGGGGCGACGCTGGTCGCCAATTCCGACTTCGGGCCTGCCTCGATGCGCATCGTGACGATGGCGCTTGCCGCGATGGTCGCCGGCATGCTCTGGATCGCGCTGCCGCTGTTCCTGAAGATCAGGCTGCAGGTGAATGAAATCATCAGCACCCTGCTGATGAATTACATCGCCTTCAACTTTCTCCTGCATCTGCTCTATGGCTCATGGAAGGATCCGCAGAGCGCGTTTCCGAACTCAAAGCTCTTTGACGATGTCGAACGGTTGATGCCTGTCGGCTGGCAAAACCTCAACCTTTCCGTGCCGATCGCCATCGTGCTGGTGCTTTGCGTGGCATGGCTGCTCGGAATGAGCCGATATGGCTTCCTCCTGAACTTCGTCTATTCCAATGCACGCATGGCGAGGGCGATGGGAGTGCGGATCGCCGGCCTGACGGTGCTGTTTGCACTCGCATCCGGCGCGCTGTCAGGGTTCGGCGGTTTCATGATCAGCACGGGCATCGAGAGCCGCCTCACGCAGTCATTTTTCATAGGATACGGCTTTTCCGGAATCCTCATTGCCTTCCTTGCCAGAAACAATCCGTTTGCGGTCGCCTTCTTTGCAATCCTGATTGCCGTCCTGATGGTCGCCGGCCAAAGCCTCCAGGTTTTCTACCAGATCCCCTTTGCGATGGTTCAGCTTATCCAGGCGATCATCGTGATCTGCGTGGCCGCTTCCGAGTTCTTCATCCACTACCGGATCAGAATGGTGGGATAGGACGGACATGGATTTCCTCGTCAACTGGCTGGCCAACGTTCCGGGTTTTGCCGTGCCCTTTGCGCTGGCTGCTCTCGGGCTCATAGTCTGCGAGAAATCCGGCGTTCTGAACCTTGGCGCGGAAGGCTACATGCTCGCCGGTGCGATGGCCGGCGCGGGCGCAATGCTGTCGCTTGATGTGCATCCGCTTGTAGCCCTGGGTATCGCTGCGCTGTTTTCCGCACTCCTGTCGCTGCTTTTTGCGTTGCTTGTGATCACTCTTCGCGTGAACCAGGTGATATCGGGACTCGTCATCGTCTTCTTCGCACAAGGCTTGACGGCATTGATCGCGACAAGTCAGGGGTGGACTAATCGGTCTTTTTCGGGACTGGGCGAGTTGAATTTCGGTCCCCTGTCGACGCTGCCTGTGGTCGGACGAATTTTCTTTCAGCAGGACATCGTCGTCTACCTCACGGTTCTTGTCTTCGCCGTCACGGTGCATGTGCTGCGCGCAACGCATGTCGGGATGCGGCTTCGCGCGGTCGGTGAGAACCCGGAGGCGGCGGACGCAGCTGGCATACCAGTTGGCCTATACCGGCTTGGCGCCGTGGTCGTAGGATGCATGCTTATCGGGTTGGCGGGTGGCTACCTGACGGTCGCCGTTTCAAAGATCTGGGTAGACGGTATGTCGGGCGGGAGGGGCTGGATAGCCATTGCTCTCGTCATATTCGCCCGCTGGCAGCCCTGGTCGGCTTTGGCTGGTGCCGTCATCTTCGGCTGCATAGAGGCGCTTATTCCACGAATGGCGGCGATAGGCCTGCAACTTCCGCAATATTTCGTTCTGATGCTGCCCTATGTGGTGACGCTTGGCGTCATGGTCTGGACCAGCCTCTCCGCCAGCCGCCACAGCGGCCAGCCCGGCGCTCTTGGGCAGCCCTTCGTTCGAGAGGAACGCCGCTAGGCCCCTATTTGGCCAATCCTTCCCGGCAGGCCACGCTCAGTCGAGCTTCATATGCCATCGGCATTCGGCCCGTCGGCGCTGAGCGCCGCGCGGCAATAATTGCAAAAAAAATATTGCAAAAAAACGATATCAACTGTATCTGACAGTCAGCCGCCATGCGGCTGGTCAGAAAGAACAAGGGAAGTCCGATGCCTGCCAAGCCCGAAGTCACCGGTTTCTTCGATTCGCGTACATGGTCTATCCAGTACGTGGTCGCGGATCCTGAGACGAAGAAGTGCGCGATCATCGATCCGGTGCTCGACTATGACGAGAAGTCGGCTGCGACTGCGACTGTCCATGCCGACAACATACTGAAGTTCATCGCTGACAAAGGTTACCAAGTCGAGTGGATTCTCGACACTCACCCACATGCCGACCACTTCTCGGCAGCCGCCTACCTTAAGGACAAGACCGGCGCTCCGACAGGAATCGGGGAGAAGGTTGTCGAGGTGCAGAAACTCTGGAAGGAATTCTACAACTGGCCTGATTTTCCGGCGGACGGTTCGCAGTGGGACAAGCTTTTCGCTGATGGGGAGGCCTTCAAGGTAGGTAACATCCCTGCCAAGGTGATGTTCTCTCCTGGCCACACCCTGGCCTCGATCACCTACGTTATCGGCGATGCGGCTTTCGTCCATGACACGCTGTTCATGCCCGATTCAGGCACGGCCCGTGCTGATTTCCCCGGCGGCTCGGCAAAGGTGCTCTGGAAGTCGATACAGGACATCCTGGCCCTTCCTGACGACACACGTGTCTTTACGGGCCACGACTACCAGCCTGGCGGCCGTGAGCCGTTGTGGGAGTCGACCGTGGCCGAACAGAAGGCCAAGAATATTCATATGTCGGTCTACAAGACCGAAAGCGAGTTCGTGACCGCGCGCGAGGCGCGCGACAAGACTCTCGCCATGCCCAAGCTGATCCTCCATGCCCTCCAGATCAACACCAATGCCGGAAGACTGCCGGATCCGGAGGACAATGGCAGGCGATATCTCAAGATTCCCTTGAACCTCCTCGAAGGTGCGGCGTGGGGTAGTTGATGGATGCGATGCTGCTCTCCGACGAAGTGCGCGAGCTTAAGACGAAGGTTGGCGAGGCGTCGGCCTTTCTGAAGAAGCTTTCCAATCCGGATCGTCTGATGGTCGCCTGCGCGCTTATCGAAGGCGAGCGTTCGGTCCGCGAGCTGGAAGATGCGCTCGGTATACGTCAGCCCGGTCTGTCGCAACAGCTCGCCGAGCTGCGGGAGGCGGGTCTCATCTCAGGACGCAAGGAAGGCAAGCAGGTTTTCTACCGGCTTGCAGATTCACGCGTGGAAACGTTCGTCCACACGATGCATCGGCTGTTCTGCAAGCAGGTATTCTGACCCACTCGGGCTTTGTGAACAGCAAGCGAGTGTTTCAGCCGCCGAATTCTCGAAAGGAAATGGCCATGAAAGTAAATGTCGGAACGCCTGATCGCATTGCCCGTCTTGTCGTCGGTGTGCTGCTGCTACTCGCTCCATTCTTCACCGGATGGGCAATCTTCGCCAATCCTCTCTGGAGCTGGATTTTCGTGGTCGTCGGGCTGGTTCTAACCCTGACCGGATTGGTTCGCTTCTGTCCGGCCTACTCTATCTTCAACCTGTCGACATCGGGGAGACGCTCACGATGACCGAATTTACACCGTGGCTGTCGCTGCTTGGCGGTTGCCTGATTGGCGTTTCGACCGTCTTGTTGATGGCTTTTCATGGCCGGATCGCAGGCATGACGGGGATCGTGTCAGGCCTTCTGCCGCCGATCTCCAACGATTGGGCCTGGCGTGCGGCTTTCCTGATTGGCGCGATCGCCTCACCTGCCTTGATCTTCGTCACGACGGGATACACCGTCCCGTTTGAAAGTCCTACCCCGACAACCTGGTTGGTCGTCGGAGGGCTGATTGTGGGCGTGGGCGTTCATTTCGGCTCGGGATGTACTTCGGGTCACGGTGTCTGTGGCATGGCGCGCCTGTCCCGGCGTTCCATCGTCGCCACACTCGTATTCATGGGCACAACGGCGGCTACCGTATTTGTTGTCCGACACGTACTTGGAGGCTTTTGATGAACCGCGTTGTGTCCGCCCTTGTCATCGGACTACTGTTTGGCGTCGGCATAGCACTTTCAGGCATGGCCAATCCAGCCAAGGTGCTGAACTTCTTCGACTTCGCCGGCACGTGGGACCCATCGCTTGCGTTTGTCATGGGCGGCGCTTTGCTCGTCACAACGATTGGCTATGCTTTCGTGCTCAAGCGCCCGGCGCCGATCTTCGACGACCAGTTCCACCTGCCTAGGAAACGGGACCTCGACCTGCCGCTCATTGCAGGCTCGGCCGTTTTTGGCATTGGCTGGGGTATCTCAGGCTACTGTCCTGGAGGCGCAATCCCGGCGCTGGGGCTCGGCAAGGCCGACGCCTGGCTGTTCGTCGGCTCCATGATTGCGGGCATCGCGCTGGCGCGGTTTGCCCAACAAACATTCGCGGCCCGGACTGTCCCTCAAACATCATAGGAGCCGAGTGGAGAATGCGGTCCACTGGCAGCCATTGAAAGGGCGTGAAGATGAACATCAGAAAGCTCGACGAACGTTTTGCGGTGACTGGCCAGATACGTCCCGAAGAGGTCGAGACCCTGGCAGACCAGGGTTACGTGGCCATCCTGTGCGCGCGTCCTGACGGCGAAGAACCCGGTCAGCCTGTCTTTTCGGAGATCGCACGTGCGGCACAGAAACATGGGCTCAAAGCTTTCCACTTTCCGGTTTCTGGCAAACCCACTGAGGAGCAGGTCAATCAGTTCGCGAAGGCGTTCGCTACAATCGATGGTCCGGTTCTCGGCTATTGCCGTTCGGGTGACCGCGCGACAGCACTCTATTCGTCGATAGAACGCTAGCCCCACCCTTCGATAAGGTGTGCACGCCGCCAGCCCCGGACCTGCTGGCCCGGAACACTGGATCTTGTCAGTAGATCAGCCATGGGAAATGCCTCTAAATATCTCCCGTTCCTTCAATGGTGCAGAGTCTATGATGGCGCCGCGCTGACTGGCGACCTTCTGGCGGCCGTCATCGTGACCATCATGCTGATACCGCAGTCGCTGGCCTACGCCATGCTGGCGGGACTCCCGCCGGAGATAGGTCTCTACGCGTCTATTCTGCCGCTAGTGGCTTATGCGATCTTTGGCACCAGCCGCACGCTGGCCGTCGGGCCTGTTGCCGTCGTCTCGTTGATGACTGCGTCGGCGGTAGGCCAGATCGCGACACAGGGCACGATGGGTTACATCGAAGCTTCCGTCGCCATGGCTTTGCTGTCCGGCGCGATGCTCGCCCTTATGGGCGTATTTCGTCTCGGCTTCCTTGCGAACTTCCTCTCCCACCCTGTCATCTCCGGTTTCATTACCGCTTCCGGCCTGCTGATCGCTTCCGGCCAGGTCAGGCACATCCTGGGCATCGCAGGTGGCGGAAACACCTTGCCGGACATTACGATTTCGCTCGGACGCCAGTTCTCCGCAGCCAACCCCGCCACGCTTGCTATCGGCGTTGGGGTTCTGGTTTTCCTTGTCTTTGCTCGCAGGTACCTCAAGCGCGTCCTTGTTGGCGTGTACGTTCCCGTGAGGGCGGCCGACATGATGGCGAAAGCCGCGCCGATCCTTGCAGTCGCCTTGACGATAGGCTTGGCCGACACGTTCGACCTGGGGGCGCGAGGCGTCGCTTTGGTCGGCGCCGTCCCCTCTGGGTTGCCTGCCCTCGGCTTTCCCAAGGTCTCGCTCGATCTCTTGTCGGCGTTGATCCTGCCTGCATTTCTCATCTCGGTGGTTGGTTTCGTTGAGACAGTTTCTGTCGCACAGACGCTTGCCTCGAAGCGGCGTCAGCGCATCGAACCGGATCAGGAACTGATCGGGCTGGGCGCCGCCAATATCGCTGCAGGCCTCTCCTCGGGTTATCCGGTTACCGGCGGTTTCGCTCGCTCGGTCGTCAATTTCGATGCCGGTGCGCAAACACCGGCTGCCGGTGTTTTCACAGCGGTCGGCATCGCGCTCGCCGCCCTCTTCTTGACGCCAATGCTTGCAAATCTCCCGCAGGCGACGCTGGCGGCCACGATTATCGTGGCGGTGCTTTCACTGGTCGATTTCGGCGCCATCAAACGCGTCTTTGCCTACTCGAAATCCGACTTCGCGGCCATGGCGGCGACGATTCTCGTGACTCTCGGCTGGGGTGTGGAACTGGGCATTGTCGCCGGCGTCCTGCTTTCGCTTGGCCTGCACCTCTACCGCACCAGCAGGCCGCATACCGCAATCGTCGGCCAGGTACCCGGTACCGAACACTACCGCAACGTGGAGCGGCATGCCGTCATAACCCAGCCTGACATCCTGTCGATCCGGGTCGACGAGAGCCTCTATTTCGCCAATTCCCGCTATCTCGAAGACAGGATCGCCGCGTTGGTAGCCGAGCGGTCCGACCTAAAGCACATCGTGCTGATGTGTTCTGCTGTCAACGCGATCGATGCCTCCGCGTTCGAAAGCCTGGAGGAGATCAACCACCGCCTGACGGACGCAGGCATTGGCTTTCACCTTTCTGAGGTGAAGGGCCCCGTGATGGATCGGCTTGCTTCAACAAATTTCCTGAAGCATCTCAATGGCAGAGTGTTTTTGAGCCAGCACGAGGCAACAACGACGTTGCGCAGGGCGATACTGAACCCCCAGGATAACGGCCTGACTCCATAGAAGTCGCAGCTTCGGTTCTTTGCAATACCTCATATGGCCTGGTTTTGCGTGGGAGCTCCAGCACACGCGCTGCACACAAGTCGAATCCACCCAGACCGATCAATGGTAGCGGAGGATCGCTACCGTCAATCCCCACACCTACCGGATATTCGCTACAGGCTCCGATTGTTCTCCCGGACATTGGCAGCCTAGCCGTCGACTGCACCTCGCGG
>JAHBYU010000005.1 GCA_019635775.1 Rhizobiaceae bacterium
CTGTTGAGGACGTTTCCCGCGCTCGACGACATTTCCGTTACGCACGGCTGGGATGGACAGATCGGTTACACCTATGACGAGATTCCGCATCTCGGTCGGACGCGTGATGGGATATACTTTGCCTTGGGATATTGCGGTACGGGGGTGTCGCGAGCCACCTATTTTGGCCACAAGATAGCACTTCAACTGCTTGGTTCGCACCGAGGCAGGACCGCCTTCGACGACATCTCTTTTCCCCGCTATCCAGTCCAACCGTTGGCACGCGTCATGGTCCCGGTGGTCGAGAGTTGGTACCGTTTGCGTGATCGGATCGATTGATGGATAGCGGTGGCTTCTCCATGCGCGAAAGACCATCCGAAATAAGTCGCGAGCAGCCTATGTCGTCTGTGCCCGACGATCTGCCAACAAAAACCTCAGTAACGCGGGCTTGTCCGGTGACTCCCTCTCCGCCATCTTCTTTTACACGGTCTCTCGATAAGCGATTGTAAACGCTGTGGAATACCGTGTCATCATAGTCTGGCGGACAGATGTTTGTCTAAAGCCCGGAACTCTGCGGGTTACGGGTTTCCGCGGCACCGTCTGTCCGACGTTCTGTTGTCCGACCCGGCTATGACACTCACTCCGGCGTCGTGTCATCCCTACAGGGTTCGCGCCAAGTTGCAGACTCGTTAGTTCGATCGCCCGAGTACTGGTTCGCCCAGGGAAGGCCATGAAGCCAGCTTTCGCGCTGAGGTGTCCAGATATCATAGGTCGGAACGAGGTCGGACGGCGCCTCGTCGAGAGAGCCTACCATGATTTCGGCTTCGTCCGGTCTGAGTGAAAATACCCTGCTACCGCAGCGCGGGGGTGCCAACAAGACGTTTCTCATGCCAGGACGGCAATATCTCCGCGAACAAACTCTGCCACCAGGCCATTCCACTCCTGGCAAGTGGGCGCAACTCTATTGCGGGCTCAAAGTTCCGTGGCTTTCGAAAAGCGGCCAACCATCCCTTCCGCAGAACTAGTGCATTGGCCGGAAGTCGGAAGTCGGGGAACCATACAATACAGGGAGGGTTATCTGCCTTTCACCGTAGCGCGCGTGAACCCGGACATGGAAGCCGCGGTGTCGTCGCCGCAGAACGACAGGCGCAACCCCTCAATCCGCATCGGTGGCATGAAGTGCGCTGCGCTCAATACGTGTCAAACCGGATTGCGCCTGCCTGAGAGGATAGAGACATGACCGTTGTACTTGCCACCGTGTGCCAGGATGGAGTGGTGATCGGCTCGGACTCGCAGATCACCGACAAGGGTCGAGGCATGACTTATCCCGCCGAGAAGTTGCACCCATTGGGTGAGGCAGCGGTGTGGGGCGGCAGCGGCGCGCGATCGGTGCTGTTTGACGTGGAGCGGTGCTTCAATGAGAGGAGCGCGGCCATCCTGGAGGCACCCGATATTGGACGGGCCCTTCAGGAACAGATACTCCCGATCCTGCGCCATCACTACGATACGTTCATCGCTGACGTGCCCGGCGAAGAAGGCGGCGGGACGCCATCGGCCTATGTGATGGCTGCAGGATGGCGAGACGGCGAGCCGTGGATCGTAGAGATAACGCCTTCTGGCATGATCGGGCACTACGCCGATATCGGATTTCATGCGATCGGCAGCGGCGCCGCCATGGCTCAACAGGCCGGCTCGCTTCTGTCCCACTTCCATTTGACCAAGCGATCCCAGCGCTTCGGCTGCGCTGCCGTCCTGAGGGTCCTGCAGGCCCTCGATCTCACCTCGGCTAGCGTCGGAGAACCTTTCAGCCTGTGTCGCATCGACAACGACGGTGCCCACCATCTCAGCGACAAGGACATCGAGCAGGTGAGCAAGGACGTGCGCCGATGGGAGCAGGCCGAACAGGCCGCAATAGCCGACATATTCGATTGAGCAGTTTCACGATCATTTCTTGAATTCCGAGATGGAAGCGCTATCCACCTCCCCGCAGATGTCCTGCCCACAGTTGCCAGTTCGAAAGGCAATGTCACCTGCTACCAAGCGCGCTTAGCTCGCAGACTTCGTGGGCCGGCTGACTGTCTCACGGTTGGCTGGAAACCTGCCAGCGACCTGGCGATCCTCTAGGCGCATCTGTCAGATCTGGTCGCGCGCCTCTAGCCACCCCAGCAGCAGCATCTCTTCGTCCTCAAGCCCCTCGACTGGCTTGCGGCGTGACCTGCGGACCAAGGCGAACTCCTCCGCCAAATGGCCTTCTTCCCACGACTTCATTATCTGAGGGTGGATGTAGCAGTTACGGCACACTGTGCGCGTGTTGCCAAGATGCCCGGCGACTTTGTCGATCACAGCGTTCATCGCCCTGGCACGCTCCCGTTTCGTGTCCGGCAGGTCAGTTCCCGCAAACAGTGAGGCAGCCGTCACCGTGCCACCCCAAGTGCGAAAATGCTTCGAGCTGAAGCCGCTGCCGATCGCTTCCTGTATATAGGCGTTGACGTCCTGCGAGCGGACCATGCGCCGGGAGCCATCCTCCTCCAGATATTGGAACAAGTGCTGGCCCGGCAGTTCGTGGATACTGCGGATGATCTTGGCCATCCGCCTGTCCGTGACCTTCAGATTCCATTCCTTGCCGGACTTGCCCTTGAAGGCAAATCGCAGCCGGGTGCCTTCGACGACGACATGTCGGTTGCGCAGTGTTGTCAGCCCAAAGCTCTTGTTGTCGCGCGCATAAGTGGCGTTTCCGACGCGGATCATGGTGTTGTCGAGTAGCCATACGATCGACGCCACCACACGTTCGAGTGGCAGTTCGCGCTTTCGAAGGTCGCGGTCCAGGCGTTCCCGCAGCGCCGGCAAAGCGCGCGCGAAGTGGACAAGGCTTGAATATTTGACGTCGTCGCGGCTTGCCGACCAGCGCTGATGATAGCGGTACTGCTTGCGGCCACGTTGGTCGCGCCCTGTCGCTTGCAGGTGGCCTTCGACTTCAGCACAGATCCAGACATCGGTCCATGCCGGCGGTATGGCGAGCTGACGGATTCGGTCGAGCGTATCGGAATCACGCACCGGTCTGCCGTCGGCGTGCTGGTAGGCAAAGCCCTTGCCGCGCTTGCGCCGTCTTATGCCCGGTTCGGCGTCGCTGACGTAAATGAGTGAGACCTGATTTGCGGAATTGGCCGCATCCATTGCGCCGCCGCTTCCAGTGGCCGTATTGCCTGCCATCACCCGCATTTCGGCTGGAACTCCTTGACGGAGTTAATAACCGGCCCGTCGCCGCGAAGTTCCACGCTGGTTATAATCCAGAGCGCGATCAGCGTGCTACGGACATCTCGATGCTCGTGAAAAGCAAAGGATATTGTTCAGCGAGGAGAGCGTTCCCGTCGCGTCGCTAGCAAAGACGCGTTGCACTCGCCTGCGCTTCAATGGCGAGGCGAGTAACCTTCAGTGCGTGGCCTTGCGGCATCGCGACTGCAGTGCGCTCACGCACGTCGGTGAGAAAGTTACGGAAATAGCTGATAGGCTCTCCGCTGGCGTCGATGTGGCGGGTGCCGGCCTTGTTGGACAGGAACAGGTGGTCACCGCCCGAACGACCTGCGATATCAATATATTTGCGCAATTCGATATACCCCTCTGTCCCGAGCAGGAACAGCCTGCCATCGCCCCATGCGCCGAGCCCGTCAGGTGTGAACCAGTCTACACGGATGAAGCCGGACGCCCCCCCGCCACGCAGCAGGATTTCGCCGAAGTCCTCAAAGTCCGGGATGTCGGGCAGTGCGTGGTTGGCAGTAGCGCTGGATACGATCTCGGCGTCGCGAGCGCCGGTGAAGAAAAGGAACTGGTCGATCTGGTGCGAGGCGATGTCGGTCAGGATGCCGCCATAGGCCTCGCGCTCGAAAAACCAGTGCGGGCGTGTCGTGCGGTTGAGCCGATGTGGGCCGAGCCCGACCGTCTGCACTACCTTGCCGATTTCGCCGGCACTGACCAACCGCGCCGCCGCCTCGCAGGCGCGCACCACGAACCGCTCAGAAAAGCATACGGAGAAGATGCGACCTGTCTCACGCGCTACGTCCTCAATCGCGGCAACCTGATCGAGAGTGGTTGCGCCGGGCTTGTCTACCATCACATCCTTGCCGGCGCGCATGGCGCGGATGGCGATCGTGGTACGGTCACGGGGAATGGCGGCGCTGACAATTATGTCGATGGAAGGATCGTCGAAAAGCCGCTCTCGCTCGACAGGCTTGAGTTGGGGAAAGCGGTCCCGGAAGCCATCAGAAACGCGCGGATCGCTCGTTTCAGCACAGTATCCGGCGCATTCTGCGCCCGCTTGAATCAGTTCGCCGACGAGATGATAGATGTGCCGGTGATCGAGTCCTATCGCGGCAAAGCGCAGTGGGCGGCTCATGCTCCGACCGCTCCAACCAATGCAACAGGTTGCCCCGTCCGGCCGGTTTTGATCAGCGCATCGATCAGACGATGCACTTTCAGCGCCTCCTCGCCCGTGACCTTCGGCTCGCGGCCAGTTCGGATGGCCTCCACGAAATCGGCCATAACGCTCCGATGATAGTCGTGTGGAAAGGCCATAGGATCCGCCCCGGTGCCGCCGGCCGAGCGGTCCGGCTCGATCGCGATCTGTCTGCCGTCGTGGAACTGCACCAAGAGCTCGGTGCCTCGTAGCATTGCAGTGCCGTTCGAACAGGTAAGCACGATCTCCTCGAGAAAGCCGGGATATGCGGCCGTCGTTGCGTCTATCGTGCCTACGGCTCCGTTAACGAAACGGGCCGCCGCGCAAACCATGTCTTCGGTTTCCATGCTGTGGACCGGGGTGGTCGCAGCGAATCCTGTAACCTCGGCGATCGGACCCGCCAGGCTCAACATGAGGTCAAGCGTGTGGATACCTTGCGAGATCAATACGCCGCCGCCGTCCCGCGCAAACGAACCTCGACCCGGTTCGTCGTAGTAGCTCTGAGGCCGCCAAAGACGGATCACTGTCGAGCAACCCACGATGATGCCCAGATCACCAGAGGCGAGAACCTCCGCCAGTTTCATCCCCGCCGGCCGGAAGCGGTGCTGGAGCACGACACCCAGCTTGACGCCGGCCTTGCGACAAGCGGAGACGAGTGCCTCTGCACGGGCGGTCGTGATATCGAGCGGCTTTTCCAGGAGTACGTGCTTGCCCGCCTCGGCGCAGCGGACCGCGATGTCGCGATGCGTGTTGGCAGGCGTGAAGACGGCAACGGCCTCGACGCTCTCATCATTCAGAATTGTGTCCAGGCTGTTGCAGGCCGGGAACGGGAACTTCTCGCCAAAAGCGCGTCTGCGCGCTTCGCTTGGAGCGAAGGCGTGGGTCACCTCGATCTGATCTGAGAGGTCCATCAAGCCGCGCGCATGCGGTGTCACCGCCATGCCGAGGCCCACGATCGCGATGCGCGTTTTCTTCACTCAGGATATTCCTCATTTCAATTCGCGGGGTCCGGCTGTCACGGCCCAAGCCAGGCCACCGGGAGCAGCGCCAGCGCAGGTATAAAACTGACCAGAAGGAGCACCACGACCAACGCAAGCACGAAGGGTAAGATTGCTCTAAATGTTTCAGTCTGGTTGGCGCCACCGACGCGGGCGGTGGTGAAGACCAGGACGCCAAGCGGAGGGGTGAGGGCACCGATGACGAGGTTCATTACCATGATGATGCCGAAGTGGACCGGGTCGACCCCGGCCGCCAGGACGAGCGGAACCAAGATTGGCACCAGTATCACCAGGGAGGCGATCATTTCCATGAACAGCCCGACGACAAGCAGGAAGAGATTGATCACCAGCATCAACAGCCACGGCTGCTCCACCAGTGCGCCGAATTCCTGAGCGATTTTCTGCGGTACCTGCTCGAAGGCCAGAACCCACGCGAACGGAGCGGCCGTCGCGATGATGATGACGATGACGACGGTGTCGAGGACCGACTCCCGGATTGAGGCGAGCAGGTTCGATGGCGTGAGCTTGCGGTAGAGCAGGGCCCCGCACAGCAGCGCATAAACGAAAGCGATCGCCCCGGCTTCGGTCGCCGTGAAGATCCCGAAGCGGACTCCGCCGACGATGATTATCGGAAGGATAAGAGCCGGCACAGCGAGTCCAAGGGAGGACATCCGGTCGCGCAGCCGCGCTTTTGGCATATCGCCACCATAGCCTCGGATACGCGATATCACGTAGACCATGATCATCAACGCCCCTGCGACCATCAGGCCGGGCACGACTGTCGCCACGAACAGCGCACCGACAGAGACCGAGGCAAGCGCGGCGTAAATGATGAGCCCGAGGCCAGGGGGTATCAGATTGGCGATCGTCGATGAAGCAGCCGTCAGGGCCGCGCTGAACGGCCGGTCATAGCCGCGTTTCGCCATCTCGGGAACAAGAAGCTTTGCGATGGTTGAGGCGTCTGCCGTCGACGATCCGGAGATGCCCGCCAACATGGTGTTGGTGATAACGTTGGCTTGACCGAGGCCGCCGCGCATATGGCCGACCAGTTGCATCGCAAGGTCAACAAGGCGTGGCGTAATACCGCCGGCATTCATGACCGCGGCTGCCAGGATGAAGAATGGAACAGCCAGCAGTGTAAAGGAATTGAGCGACGCGGCCATGTTCTGCGAGATCGTGACCAACAAAATGTCTGCCAATGGTGCAAAGGCTGCGAAAGCGCCAATCGCCAGCGCGAAAGCGACCGGCACGCCGATGATTATGGCGACAATGCCGACGATCACCAGCACGATTGCGCTGCCGGCCTCGCCATAAAGGCTGGCGGCGCCGAAGCGGATCGCCAGATAAAGGAGAACGCCCCCTGCGAGGACTGTCAAACCCTGCACAATCGTCCTGCCAGTGCGTGGCCACGCCAGAAAGAAGAGATTGAGCGCGCCGCCCACCGGTACGGCCAGGAAGAAATACGTCATCGGCCACTGCATCGCAGGCGAGACGGAAATTGTGCGGCTGGCGTAGTCCCAGCCATGCACGACAAGCATGATACTTGCGGCCGCCATCACGACCCGGTCGAAGACCCCCATCAAGTGCTGCCACCGCGGCGACAGTGCACGGATGAGCACATCGATGGATATGTGGGCGTCCCGCCCGGTCGCGACGGCCATGCCCAGGAATACTGCCCAGGCGAACGCCCAAGTGGCGACTTCCTCCGGCCACGGCAGACCGGAGTTGAATCCGTATCGCAACACTACCTGCAGGCAGGAGACCGAAACAGCGCCTAGCATCAGCAAAACGCAGATCGTCTCCAATATGCGGTCTACAACGAGCGCGAAGCCCGTCTGGACAGTATCGCGCTGCGCGCCAGGATGCGCAGGGTTCATCGCGGCATGATCTTCCATGATCGCGCAGTTCTTAGCCCAGCGCGCGAATCTGCTCGATCATTTCTGCAGTTTCCGGGCTAAGTGCACCGAATTGCTCGTAGAGCGGAGCAGTCAACTCCTCCATTTTGGCCAGTTCCTCGTTGGACAACTCGTGTATCTCGACGCCGAGCGCCTTCAACTCCTCCAGGGTCTCGGCCGCTTTGGACCGGTTCACCTTGCGCTGCTCGGCAAACACCTCCTTGGCCGAGTCGCGTACCAGCGCTTGCAGATCCGGCGGCAGGCTGTCTAGCCAGGCGGCATTCACACGGACCGCCTTTGGCAAGAACCAGTGTCCGGTCAGCGTCAGATGCTTCGCCTGCTCGTAGAACTTGAAGCCTACGATGGAGAAGACGTCGGAATCGATGGCGTCTATGATGCCCGTCGAAAGCGCGGAATACTGCTCGGAATAGGGCAAAGGCGTTGGAGCGGCGCCGAGCAGCGTCCAGAAATCCACCCAAATTCGCAGCTGCGGGACACGGATTTTCAGCCCCTTTAGTCCATCGAGTGAGGTAACCGGATTCTTGGAGAGGATGTGGCGGAAACCAGTCTCACCATAGGCGACGAACTCTACGCCGGTCTTGGCACGAGCTATGTCGGACGCCTGCTGACCGAGCGGACCCTGCAGCACAGCATCTACATGCGCCTCGTTCTTGTAGATGAATCCCGGCGCGCCTCCGAAGGCCGCAATTTCCGGGGCAATCGCCTCTTCGGAATCCGGACCGGCAGTGGTCGCCTGGATGGTGCCCATACGGCTGCCCTCCAAGGCCTCCGCCAGACCCCCGAGTTGAGCGGCGGGGAAATGCTGCGCATCGATACGTCCGCCGCTATTCTCGTTCAACACTTTCGCCCAACTGTCGAATGCATTGGTGATAGGCGTTCCGATGCCCTCCGTATGCGCAATCTTGAAGACGAACTTGTCTTGCGCCAATGCGCGGTCAGCTATTGCCGGCATAGCGAGCGCTGCCGCGCCCGCCTTGACGAATGAGCGGCGAGTCAATGCGAATGACGTCATGTATTTTCCTCCCGTTGAAACGCTATGTGCGTTTAGACCCACCTTGCGGTATGGCACCATACCGGTATGATACAAGCTGTCGATGCGATGACAATAGGTGAATTTCGTTGGACATTTCTATTCGCCTGAGAGAGCCTATCGCGCCGCAACTCGTCGCGGCGCTGCGCAGAGGTATTGCCGAGCTACGGCTGCGGCCCGGCGAAGCGCTTTCGGAAAAGGACATCGCCACCCGCTTCGGCGTTTCGCGCCAGCCGGTGCGCGAGGCTTTCATCAAGCTGTCGGAGGCAGGACTGGTCGAGATCAGACCGAGCCGTGGCACCTACGTTCTGAAGATTTCTGTGCAGGAGGTTGCTAACGCCCGCTTCGTGCGTGAGGCAATCGAGTGCGACATTACCCGCGCCGCAGTCCGAATGGCGACGCCTATGGCCGTCGCTGGGCTGCGCGCCCTGATTGCAGCGCAACGCGAGGCGGCGACGCAAAACGAGTACTGGCAATTCAACGATCACGATGAGTCGTTCCACCGGGCACTCGCCGACATCGTGCAGTGCGGATATGCTTGGAGGGTGGTCGAGGGAGCCCGCATCCAGACCGATCGGGTGCGCTATCTGAGCCTCCCCGATGCATCACCGATGCCACTGCTCATCGGTCAGCACGAGGACATTGTCGATAGGCTGGAAGCTGGCGATGCAGACGGAGCGGAAGCGGCGATGCGCCGCCATCTGCGGGAGATCCTGTTAGCGCTGCCTCAGATCGCCGCGGCGAATCCGGAACTCTTCGCGGATACCGAACTGCCTTCGCACACAGTGGACCTCATTCCGTCGGCTTCGGGAAGCGAGCGGAATCCCGGCTCTGGTTGATTTCTTCAGACCGTTGCCATCATCCAAGGCTTCCAAGCGCTACCTCATTGCCGTCATGTGCGCGCTGGCGCAGGGGGGCAGCATGCCAACAACGACACGGCGCGCTTCGATCGCCCCAAGCAAATGAAAGAGTGCGTCAGTTCTCCTAACGCATTGCCGCTTCTCAACGGAAACGTCATCCTGAACCCGTTGCCAAGTTTATCCGGCGTATCCCCGGATCGACTTCCACACGATCACGACCATTCAGCTTGGCTCGATAGAGGGCGGCATCGGCCCTTTCCAGGGCTTCTGAAATCGTCGTCTCCCCTGCCAGGATGACGGCGGCCCCAATGCTCAGCGTCGCGCGAACTTCGTGATCGTCAACCCGGTTGGCGGCCGAGGAGAAAGCCTCCCGGAGTCGGTTGGCAATCTGGGAAGCCTCGCGGATGTGAGTGCGGGGGAGTAACACGGCAAACTCCTCCCCACCGAGCCGCCCTAGAATATCGAACGACCTCAGTTGCTGCGGCGCTACCTCGGCAAGAACCCGCAACACGCTATCGCCCACACCATGTCCGAACGTATCGTTGATCGTTTTGAACCGATCAAGGTCGATGGCGAGCAGGGTACAGGGAGCGCCTGAGCGGCTGCAGCGCTCCAGCATCCTTTCGCACGCGTAGAAGAAGGCGCGGCGATTCGACAACCCAGTCAACGGATCGGTAAGCGACGCGATCTTGTGACGAGCCTCGCTTCTTTCCTTTAGCATAGCGACCAGGAACAGCGCCGTCCCGATGAAATATATCATGGATTCAATGTGAATCAGACCGTACCAATGTGAGAAAGTCGGCACCCCGGACGGCAACGACTCTCGAAATAACTGTTCCACCAAGCCAACGCTGGTCATCAAGCCGTGCAGGAACATCACCGCCGCCAGCGGCAATCTCGCAGCAAGGGTTTCATGCCTCCCTTGCCAAAGCACAGTCGCTGAAATGAAGAATAATGATGCGACGATCGCCAGTTGCAGCAGCCGTATGAGGTCGGCATGACTGCCCAGCGCTATCAGAAGGACCAGGCCTCCGAGACTAAGAATGCCTGCCACGCAAAGTGCCCAAGGCCTGTCGCGGTTTTCGAAGGAAAGAATGGATGACAAGGCCAGGAAGGCCGCTGACACGAACAGCAGCTGGGCCAGCAAGGGGAACATGGGGTGCTGGTGGGACCCAAAAGCCAGTAAAAAAATCGCGCCAGCGCCCAGCAGGTGGGAAAGGCTGAGTCGCATGGCGGCATGGCTATGGTCGAATTGCATCCAGGCAAACACCAGGAGCAACCCGCTGACAAGTGCGACCAAACCTCCTGCCGCAGCCAATGTTGCGAAGTCAAACGTCATTTCGGCTGTATAGCCTGCGAGCTGGCGTTCCGAAAACTCACTTCAGTACGGCGATGCGACGATCAGCTGACTCGCCGATCAGGTTCAATCGGCAACGATAACGAGTGGCGAATATTGTCTCTAAACTTTGATCGGTTGAAGGTCGCAGCAGGGAAACACATTACGATCGCGGCGTGGTGATCGTGTCCCAAGGCCGTGCCGGCAGGACAATGGAGAGTTCGGGTGAATGGTCAAAGCGCCGAGGAACGAACCGAGCGGCCTACGGACAACACTGACAGTTGATTCCCGAACCAAGGAACGACTCTAGGCTTGAACTCGCGGGCGACTGTACTGCTTTGTATTGGGGGCGCTCTCGTGGTCAGTCCAACGCCTTACCTGGGTGTCACCGAATCCGTCAGGACGGCATATGGCGCTTGTGGCCACACCAGTCCCCCTTTCCCTCCGGTTCTCCATGTTCCAGACTTTCACGGCGGCGTTAAGAGGCATTGGTTTGCCAAAATGGAAGCCTTGAGCTGCATGGCAACCCCATCCGTGCAGCAATAACGCCTGGGAAGCGGATTGCACACCTTCGGCCACCACCTTGAGGCCGAGATTGTTCCCCAGCGCTATCATCGTCCGGACTATGGCTGCGTTTCCCGTCCCTTCGGTCAGATCTTCCATGAAGCACTGGTCGATCTTCAATTCCGTCACCGGATATTTTTGGAGATGGGTAAGCGAGGCATACCCAGTGCCGAAATCGTCCAGGGCGATACCTGCCCCGAGTCGCCGCAATGCTTGCAGGCCTCGCCGCAGATCATGAAGCTCGTCGAGCAGCACCCGCTCCGTGATTTCCAGCGTAAGCAGATTTGCAGGCACCTTGGTCCGCTTGAGCGCACCCAACAACCAGTCGGCGAATTGTTGATCGTAGAGGGTCGCTGACGACAGATTGACCGCTACCTGCATGGGGATTTCCGCCTGGTCTGCGAAACTCCGCATGTCCGCGAGAACGCGCATCATCATGCGCTGTCCGATCGCATGACCAAGGTGGGGATGTTCCAGTGCTACCGAGACGGCGCTGGGCGGCAAAATGCCTTCCTTTGGATGATCTATGCGAAGTAGCGCCTCCCAGCCGACGATATTCCCGTCGGGAAGCGAGACCTTTGGCTGATAGTATGGGACCAGCCAATCCTTGGACACTGCAAGTCTGGCCAACTCAAGCTGCGCGCGTTTTTGATCTGCAGCTTCCCGCATTTCCGGCACAAACTGCTTCACCGAGGTGTTCGGGGCGGCCTTGGAAGCATAGAGAGCTGTGTCGGCTTTCTTCAACAGTTCATCCGGTGTGTCACCTTCGGAGGCCAAGGCAAAGCCTATACTCACGTTACACAACCGCGCCTTCCCACTTCTCCTTAGGCTTGCTTGGAGGGCGGACGCCAAATTGGTAACCCTCGTTGCAAGCGCAGCGGCTGACAATGGAGGCGGTATGACCACGGCGAACTCGTCCCCTCCCAGACGTGCGACGAGCTCGGGAGCTTTGAACAGTTTCGAAAGACTTCGCCCGACGAGCCTTAGCACCTCATCACCTGCGGGGTGACCAAATCGATCGTTCACATGCTTGAAGTCGTCGAGGTCGACCAAAATCAGACCAGGAAACCCGGCTGACTGTTCGGCCAGGTGGAAACGGAGCGCCTGTTCGAGTCCTCTTCGATTGGCTAGTCCGGTGAGCGGGTCTTCGCACGCCGCCTTGCGCAGGTGCAATTCAGTCCTGTGAAGTTGCACCACTCCCTGTTGATCAAGCGCAGGCAACCCGTGGCATCTGCGATCCAGACGAACCCCGGCACGGTGTCCAGCAACGCCTGCAGCAACTCTTGCTTGTCAAGCTTGATGTCGGAAGCCATCGCCTTGCTCCTGCTTGGTCTTGGGGCTGGCGTTTGTTCATTTTCCGTAGCGGTGTAAGCGTTTTCACCTAACGAAAGACTAAGCAGGACCGGAGAAGTGTACGGAACGAAGGGTCCCTAAATCTGGCAATATCAGATTGGCGTTCGACGATGGCAAAAACCTGTAAAGGATAGAGGCCGTCCTGATGCAGTGAGGGGCGAAGCGTATTGATTCCATTTACTTAAAGGGCTGACGCCCGGTGAATGCAGATTTTTTTTACCGACCCTCTTGAAAGCAAAAAACGGCAAAACTAGCTCGATTTGTGCGCAGTGCCGAATGGGCTGCGCGAGCCCCGCGCCGGTCCATCCGGAGCGGAGGAACCTCTCACAATCTGTTTGTCCCTGAGGAGAACAATATGACGTTCCGTCCATTGCATGATCGTATCCTGGTTCGCCGCATCGAAGCCGAAGAAAAGACGGCGGGCGGCATCATCATTCCCGACATTGCCAAGGAAAAGCCGCAGGAGGGCGAGGTCATCGCAGTCGGCGCTGGCGCGCGCGATGAGACTGGCAAGCTGGTCCCGCTCGATGTGAAGGCTGGTGACCGCATTCTGTTCGGTAAGTGGTCGGGAACCGAGATCAAACTGAATGGCGAGGACCTGCTGATCATGAAGGAGAACGACGTGATGGGAATCATCGAGCACACCATTGCGTTCAAGAAGGCCGCATGAGCGGGATGCTGCATCGGTTATCGTTCAAAGAAAGCCGCCTATAGAAAGGAGTGATCCAATGGCTGCCAAGGAAGTAAAATTCAATTCCGACGCCCGTGAGCGCATGCTGCGCGGTGTCAACATCCTCGCCGATGCGGTGAAGGTCACCCTCGGCCCGAAGGGCCGCAACGTCGTCATCGACAAGTCTTTCGGCGCGCCGCGCATCACAAAGGATGGCGTCACCGTGGCCAAGGAGATCGAGCTTGAAGACAAGTTCGAGAATATGGGTGCGCAGATGGTTCGCGAGGTTGCCTCGAAGACCAACGACCTTGCAGGCGACGGCACGACGACCGCTACGGTCCTTGCCCAGGCAATCGTCAGGGAAGGCGCGAAGGCCGTGGCATCGGGGATGAACCCGATGGACCTGAAGCGTGGCATAGACAAAGCCGTCGATGCCATCGTCGCGGAACTGAAAGCGAGTGCGAGGAAGATCTCGAAGAATGACGAGATCGCGCAAGTGGGCACCATTTCTGCAAATGGTGATACCGAGATCGGCCGTTTCCTCGCAGAGGCGATGCAGAAGGTTGGCAATGAGGGTGTCATCACCGTCGAGGAGGCGAAGACGGCCGAGACCGAGTTGGAGGTCGTCGAGGGCATGCAGTTCGACCGCGGTTACCTGTCGCCGTACTTCATCAACAACCAGGACAAGATGCGGGTAGAGCTGGAAGAGCCCTACGTGCTGATCCATGAGAAGAAGCTCGGTAATCTCCAGGCCATGCTTCCCGTACTTGAGGCCGTGGTGCAGTCAGGCAAGCCCCTGATTATCATCGCTGAGGATGTCGAGGGAGAGGCGCTCGCCACGCTCGTCGTCAACAAGCTCCGTGGCGGCCTGAAGGTCGCTGCGGTCAAGGCTCCTGGCTTCGGTGACCGACGCAAGGCCATGCTGGAGGATATCGCCATCCTGACGGGTGGCACCGCAATCAGCGAGGATCTCGGCATAAAGCTCGAGAACGTGACACTACAGATGCTCGGCCGCGCCAAGAAGGTGGTAATCGAAAAGGAGAATACCACGATCGTCGACGGTGCTGGCAAGAAAAGCGAGATCAACAGCCGCGTCGCCCAGATCAAGGCGCAGATTGAGGAGACTACCTCCGACTACGACCGCGAGAAGCTTCAGGAGCGTCTCGCCAAGCTGGCGGGCGGCGTCGCGGTGATCCGCGTCGGAGGCGCCACCGAGGTCGAGGTCAAGGAGAAGAAAGACCGCGTCGACGACGCGTTGCATGCAACGCGTGCTGCCGTAGAAGAAGGTGTATTGCCGGGCGGCGGCGTGGCGTTGTTGAGGGCGGCCAAGGCACTCGATGCCGTCATCGCTGAGAACGCTGATCAGAAATTCGGGATCGAGATTGTGCGGCGCGCCATCGAGGCTCCGGTCCGCCAGATTGCCGAAAATGCGGGCTCTGAAGGCTCGATCATCGTCGGTAAGCTTCGAGAGAAAACTGATCTCGGATGGGGTTGGAATGCCCAGACCAACGAGTTCGGTGATCTCTACAGGCAAGGTGTGATCGATCCGGCCAAGGTGGTCCGTACGGCGCTGCAGGATGCCGCGTCCGTTGCGGGCCTGCTCATCACCACCGAGGCCATGGTGGCTGAAAAGCCCAAGAAGGAAACTACGCCCGCGCTGCCTGCCGGCGCCGGGATGGACTTCTAGGCAAGCGGATGGGCCCGCCCTCGACAGGGGGCGGGCCGTTCTAGGTGAGATGGAGAATGATCCAATGAACGTGGTTGCAAATATTGGAGCCGTCCCGTCACCGAAACACCGGGCGGGCGAGATCGCCGACTATGAAAGTGAATGCAAGAATGTACTGCGGCCGCTGCTGGATGGAATGATCGAGATGGCGGAAAAGGCGGGCTGGAGGCGCCGCACTGTGGCCTCATCTCTGATGTTCTTGGCCGCCCAGCATGTTTCTCGCACTATTCCTTCAGGGACGACTGGTCATGGCCGACATGACGCGCTTTGAAAAGCCTGTCACCGTACTGGTGGGGCTGGGCTTTTCGCGCAAAATTGAGAGCGCGCTTGAAGCCTATGTACTCCTGAGGGATTGGCCCTCCCTCGGTGCCGACCGAACTGTGGCACTGAAAGCATGTCGTGCGGCGCTAATGGGCGATGTCGATCCTGAAACCGCTCGCGCGGCTCTCGTCGCCTTCGCAGACCGACATAGAATATTGGTTGCTGAAACCAAGATTCTGCATCGGCAGGTGGCGGCGGTGGCAGACGTTTCGCGGGGACGGCATCACGCTGAATTAGAAAGTGGGCGATCACGTCCTTCGCGCCATCACTTATGAAC
This sequence comes from Rhizobiaceae bacterium, assembly GCA_019635775.1. Classification (GTDB taxonomy): domain Bacteria; phylum Pseudomonadota; class Alphaproteobacteria; order Rhizobiales; family Rhizobiaceae; genus Mesorhizobium_K. Next base: position 15,481 of record JAHBYU010000005.1, read on the forward strand.
CGTGCGTCCAACGCTACCTGACGAGATCGAAGCCACCGGACGCCATTCACCTAGCAAAGGAGAGATCGCCGCAGTGGATTCAGGCGGCGATCACCCAAGAGAAAGCCGAACTGATGTCGAGCCCGGCACGCCCGCACGTGGCTCCTATCCCGTTCAGGTTGCCAATCGCTGCGCGGGTTTGAGAAATCGCTCTCCCTCAGGCCGCGACGTAGTGGGTCATTTTGACATTCAGATAGTCGTTGATCGCCTGTCTGCCGCCCTCCCGCCCCATGCCAGAATGCTTGATGCCGCCGAACGGCGCCTCTGCATGGGCGATGAGGAAGGTGTTTATGCCAACCATGCCGGACTGCAGTCCGCGACTCAGCGCTTCGGCCGTCGACCCTGATTCGTTTCGCTAAGGAGTTCGGGTACGGCGGATTCTCCGAGGTGCAGCGCATCTTTCGGCTGCGCCTCATCGAGGGGGCGGCCGACATGCGGGAACAAGTCTATCAGAAGGAGGGCGCCCGCCCGCCCGCGGACCTCGGTGCCGTCCTTCACAGTGGCATCAGGCCGGCTAGACGATCGTGCCCTGATAGCACAGGTCGAGATATGCGTTGGCAACCCGTTCATCGATATCGCGCGGCACGGGCACGACACAATCGGCAGCCGTCGCCTTGCCGAGCGCAACCGCTTCGAGCGAGCGGGCCTGCAGCGCAAAGCCGAGGTCCATGGACTCTATCGAATTGCCGAGCGGACGGGGGCCGGCAAGGTTGAACATGTGGCCTTCCGAGACGAGGTGAACCCGCCTGCCATCCGTCATGACCAGCGTCTCAATCCCGTCCTCGAACGAATCGATGCTGGAAACCTGCTCCGATTTCCTGAGTGACTCGACATCGATCTCGAAGGGAAAATGTCCGGCGTTGGCGAGGATTGCGCCATTCTTCAGTGCGTTGATGTCGGCTTCGCCGATGATGCGCGGGCTTCCGGTTACCGTCACGATGAAGTCGGCCGTCCCGAGGGCCACTTCACGCGGTGGCGTGTCGTAACCGTCAAGATGTGCCTGAAGCCTCTTCAGCGGATCGTTGTCCACAACGCTGACCTTGGCGTTCGCCCCACGCATGTTGGCTGCCACGCCTCTGCCGCATGCGCCATATCCGAACACCGTGACCCGTTGTCCGTTGGTCACGCGGTTGGTTATGCGCATGTAGGATTCCAGCACGCTCTGCCCCACCGCATGCTCGTTCTCGGCAAACTGCTTGATCGGGCTGTCGTTGATAACGAGGATCGGCAGGCCAAGCTGTTCGCGAAGCGGTTCGAGGCGCATGCGGCCTGAAGTCGTCTCCTCGGTTCCCCCCAGCAGGCCAGGATAGCGATCCTGCAGCCACAGGTCGAAAAGATCGCCGCCATTGTCCAGGATCAGGTCGGGTTTGTGGCCGATCACTTCCTTGAGATTGCGCCGGTGTTGCTCGAGGTCGCTGGTTGGGCCACCGATAACGGTCACGCCACGCGCGGCTAGGTAGTCGACCGCGCTTTGTTGCGTCGTGTTCAGGTTGCCGGTCGAGACCATGCGCGCGCCGCCCTCCTGCAAGGTCAGGATCAGGGCTACGGTCTTGGGCTCGAGGTGGATGCCGGTGCCAATCGTCTTGCCCTCGAAGGGACGGGTCTGACGGAATTCCTCGGCGATAGAGGCGAGCAGGCGGCAGTTCTGCCCCACCCATTCAATGCGGTTTTTCATGAAATTTTCCAGGAGTTGGGCGCTAGACCTTGCGCGGATCGATGTTCTTGGTTTCGGGTCCGTAGGGGCGGGGGTAGATGTCGCCCATGCGAAGCAGTTCGACCTCACCGTCGGTCGGTGCGCTGACGATCACCACGTCAGGATCGGCACAGGCGAATTCCCAGATCGCCTGCCGGCATTCGGCGCAAGGCACCCCCGAATAGGGACCGACGACCGCGACTGCGCGTAGCTGGCGAGCGCCGCTTGCGACCATTTTGAGGATGGCGGTGCGCTCCGCATGAACGGTCTGCTGCAGCGTCACGAATTCGATGTTGCAGCCGGTATGGACGGTTCCGTCGGCGTCGAGCACCGCGGCACCCACGGTATGGACGCTGTAGGGCGCATAGGCATGTGTCCTTGCCTCTGTCGCCTCGGCAATAAGCGCCTGGATTTCCTGTTCTTTGAGTGCACTCATGACTTGCCTCCGGACAAACGAGTGTTTTGGGATACGGGCAGGATCGTCACCTGATCGAGGGGAAGCATCAGCCCGATCGTTTCTCCCGCACTTATGCTCGCGCGGTCCGGGGCTGCCACGATCCCGATATCGCCGCCGGGAATTTCAACCCGAAGCCGCAGGGCGGTTCCCGCATAGGCGGCTGTCAGCACGTTCGCGCGAACGGCCAGTCGCCCGCCGTCCAGAGCGGCCGCGTCCGGGGCATCCGATACGACCTCGACCTGATCCGGACGCCAGAGGAGCTTTACGTCGCCATGTGGCCCGCTTGAGCCGATTGGAACAGGCGTTGCCAGCCCCGGAATCTGCACCCCGTCTACGCCCGCCTTGCCCGTCAGCGCCAGCGAGTCGCCGAGAAAGTCGGCGACGAACAACGTGGAGGGATGACGATACACGTCGCTCGGCGTGCCGACCTGCTCGATGCCGCCGCGGTTGAACACGACGACACGGTCGCTCATCGACAATGCTTCGTCCTGATCGTGAGTCACATAGACGATTGTGATGCCGAGCCGTTCATGCAGTGCCTTGATCTCAAGCTGCATGTCGCCGCGCAACCGCCTGTCGAGTGCCCCGAGCGGTTCATCCATGAGAAGGATGTCCGGTTCGAACACGATGGCGCGTGCGATAGCCACGCGCTGCTGCTGGCCGCCGGAAAGCTGGTTCGGCATCCGCTTTCCGTAGCCGTCCAGCGCTACGAGGGACAGGACGCGCTCCACCTGTTTCTGCTGCTCGTTGCGGGAAACCTTCCGCATGCGCAGGGGGAATCCGATGTTGGTGGCGACGTCCATATGGGGAAACAGCGAGTAGTTCTGGAACACCACGCCGATATTGCGATGCTCCGGCGGAACGCCGGCCATCGAACGGTCCCCGATGGACACGTCGCCGGAATCCGGATCTTCGAAGCCTGCTATGATCTTGAGCAGAGTTGTCTTGCCCGAGCCGGATGGCCCCAGCATCGAGACGAATTCTCCCGCCGCCACATCCAGGTCGACGCCATGCAGGACCTTCTGGGAACCATAGGTCTTGACGATTTTGGCGAGGCTGATGGCCTTGGTATTCATTGACTTTGCCTCCAGCGAAGAGCCGTCAGCGCCACCATCATCGCCATGCTGACAGCGAAGAGCACGGAGGCCATGGCCGCCACGGTCGGATCGACGCGTTCGGTGATCTGTGCCCACATCTGGACCGGAACGGTCCGGTAGGTGGGCGAGGAGAGGAAGTTGGCGATGACCACTTCGTCCCAGGAGCTGACGAAAGCGAAGATCGCCCCCGAGATTATGCCGCCGCGCGCCAGCGGAAGCGTCACAAGGAAGAATGTCTTTGCCCGACTTGCGCCGAGGCTGCGCGCGGCGAGCAGCAACACGGGATTGATCTGCCTTGCCGACGACATGGTGGTGATGACCACCAGCGGTACGCCGATCATCGCATGGGCCGCAGCGAGGCCGAGCATGTCGTGCAGGCCCAGCCATCCGTAGATCTTGTACATGCCGATCGCCAGCACGATCGTGGGAATGACCAGCGGAATGACGATCAAAGCGAGCGTCATGTCGCGAAAGCGCCAGTTCTTGAGGCCCAGCGTCACGCCTGCGGGAACACCCAGCAACAGCGCGATCGCCGTGGAGACAAGCGCGACCTCGACACTGTGCTGCGCGCTTGCACCCCATTGGCCGCTTGCAAAGAGCGTGGCGTACCAATCGAAGGTGAAGCCGCGCGGAGGCCAGGAAAGAACCCGGCTTTCCGAAAAGCTCATCGGCAGGATGACGAAGGAAGGCGCCAGCAGAAGGATGACCACCGGGACAAGGAACACTGCTCGCGTGGCCGCCGACAGGCGGCGCTCTCGGATATTGGAGGATGACATCGCGCTACACCAGGAAGATTTTCTTGATGGAGCGCCAGCCGACTGCGAGCATCAGCAGGACGGCAGCGGTGACCACGGCGGACATGGCGCCCGCAGCGCCCCAGTCGAGCTGGGTCGTCACCTGTGCGTCTATAAGCACGGCAACCGGCTGATCGCGCGGGCCGCCAAGCAGCACCGGGGTGATGTAGTAGCCGAGGCTCAGCACGAAGACGAGCATCAGCCCGGCGACAAGGCCAACCTGCGTGGCAGGGAAGAACACGTGCCAGAATGACCGTGCCGGGCTCGCCCCAAGGCTTCGGGCCGCCGACAGCAATGTCGGGTCGAATTTTGTCATACTCGCATAGACGGGAAGAATGGTGAAGGGCAGCAGGATCTGGATCATTCCAAGCGTCACCGCGAAGGACGTCCTGAGCATCCCTATCGGCTGGTCGACAATGCCAGCCCATATCAGCAGCCAGTTCAGGATTCCGGTGTCCCTTAGGATCACCGTCCAGGCGAAGCTGCGCACAAGCAGGCTTGTCCAGAGCGGGAGCAGGGCGCACGTCAGGAGGAACGCGCGCATGGTCGGGCCGGACTTGTAGACCGCATAGGCGTAGAAGTAGCCGATCAGCCCGGTGAAGAACGAGACGATGAGGGCGATCCGCACCGTATTGTAGGCGAACCGCCCAAATGTCGGGTCGGAAAGGATGCGGGCGAAATTGGAGAAGCCCGCATCTTCGGGTTCCGTGAAGCTGTTGCTGATGATGGAGGCGGCAGGCAGGAACAGGAGCAGGGCCAGTGCCAGCAGCAACGGCCATACCCCGATCGTTTCAGGCAACCTGAAACGTCCGCCCACGCCTCCAGTCATCGCGTTGGTCACTGAGCGCTCTTCCAGGCCTGATAGCGCTTCTCGAGTTCGGCGGAGTTCGCCGCGATCCACTGATCGTCAAAAACCGCATAGGGCTTGTCGAGATGGCTCGACGGCAGGTCTGCCGCCATCTCCGGATTTACCTCGGACTTGGTGTTTGAAGGTGCCAGAGGCAGGTTTGCCGTAAGCTTTCCGTTCACATCTGCACTGACCGCGTAGGCGATGAGATCCATCGCTGCATCCACATGCTTGCTGCCTTTCGGAATGGTCAGGTAGGCCGCGGCCAGAATCTGCTCTTCGAAGATGTAGTCGACAGGCATCTGCAGCGCGACCTTTGCGTCGTAGGCGCGGGAGTTATAGGTCATGACCATGGCCACTTCGCCTGAGCCGACCAGTTCCTCCGACTGTGCTCCGCTCTGCCAGTAGACCAGTGACGGCTTGATCGTGTCGAGCTTCTTGATCGCACGGTCGATGTTGAGCGGATAGAGCTCGTCCGGCTTAACCCCGTCCGCCAGCAGGGCGATCTCGAAGATGCCGCCTGCCGAATAGTCCATCACGGCTCGCTTGCCGGGAAACTTCTCGAGATCGAAGAAATCAGCCCATCCTGCCGGCTTCGTCTTCACCTGGTCGGTATTGTAGGCGAGCTGTATGGAATAGATCATGTTCGCCACGCGATAGGTCGAGGCGAAGCCGGGAATGATGTCGTCCTTGTTGATGACGGTGTAGTCCAGCGGCTCAAGCCACTTGCCGTCGGAATCCGTGCCCCAGGTGTTGTCGCCGTTGTAAACGTCCCAGACGACGCGGTTGGATTCGACCATCGCGCGCAACTTGGCATTGTCGGTTCCTGCGACAGAAACGATCGTCATCCCGTCTGGAGCCTTCCAGGTGTCCAGTATCTCCTTCTGCACCGCGTCGTGGTAGGCGCCGCCTCCGTCGACCCATACAAGCGCATTTTCCTGTGCGTTTGCGAGCATCGTTCCGAGAGCCAGGGCGCCGAGGCCGCCAGCCAGTGCCTGCATATGAAATCGCATGATCTTTCCCCTTTATCCGCATCCGATTGTGGTCGGGATGCTCTGTACGTCATTCGTATGACTATTGAGAATTCCGCCTCTTGCGGCGGAAGTCAATACTACGTATGACGAAAATGCATCGGGGTACGCTGAATGGCCAGACAGGTCAGCCGGGCGAGCAAGCGCTCAATCACGAGCTTCGCGGTTGCCGAGGCCGCGGGGGTATCCCAATCTACCGTATCTCTGGTCATGTCCGGCAAGGCCGAGGGCCGCGTGTCCGAGGCCAAGCGTCAGCATGTGCTGGAGACAGCCAGCAAGCTGGGGTACTCGCCCAACGCTTCGGCGCAGATATTGCGCACGGGCGTCCTGAAGGTGATCGCGCTTGCCGTGCCGAACGTCCAGCAGCCGTTTTTCGGGCAGGTGCTTGTTGCCGCGGAAGTGGCAGCCCGCTCCCGCGGATATTCCGTCCTGTTGATCGACACAAGCAATGATGCTGAATGGGTTGAGCGGTTGATTGGCATGATACGCGGCCGATTGGTCGCGGGGTGCATCGTCTATGCAAGTGACGACGCCGACGAGCGGCGGCTGGGCGCTATCAGGGATCGCATCCTGTTTGTTGAGGCCGAGAATTCGAGGCGAAGTGGCATCGACCTCGACATTGCGGGCGCGATGGGCGCCGTCGTATCCCACCTTGTCGGGCTCAACCACACCAGGATCGGCTATCTTGCCGCCCGCTATCCGAAAGCCACCTTCAGGCGCCGGTACGAGGCTTTTCGTGATCAGCTGTCGCAGCACGGGCTGGACGCCGACCCTGCGTGGCGCACGGACGCGACGTTCGACCTGGAGACAGCGACCGCCGCCGCGACCGAGCTTCTTGGCCAACGCCAGGTTACCGCCTTGTTTTGCGATGACGACCTGCTCGCTGCCGCTGCCTATCGCGCCGCCCGGTCGCTGGGTCTTTCTGTTCCGCAAGATGTGTCTGTCGTCGGTTTCAATGACATCGAAATGGCGCGGATTATCCACCCGGAACTGACAACGGTCGCCATCCCAGCCGAAACGGTGGCGACCCTGGCAGTCGAGAAACTTCTTGGCCAGTTGAGCGGGGGGCGTTCCTTGTCCGCGGGAACAAGGGTGGTTCCTCTCACGCTCCAGGTTCGGGCTTCCACTGTGCCAGCCCGCTCGTAGCCCTCTATGGGACCTCTACGCGGTCGCCTATCTGGAACGCGCCAGTATCTCATGCGCGCGCTTCACCACGGGCGCATCGACCATGTTTCCGTCAACCGTCAGGACGCCTGCATTCGAGCCTGCCGTTGCCAGAACCCGTTGCGCCCAGGCGATCTCATCGGCACTCGGCAGGAATGCACGTCGGGCCGGGTCGATCTGCCTGGGATGGATCAGCAGTTTGCCGCCAAAGCCCATGGCGCGGCTGTGCCTCGCCTCGTCTTCAACGACCTCGGGATCGTCGAACTGCTGCGTGACCCCATCGACCGGCTGCGCGATGCCTGCATTTCGGGACGCCAGCACCAGGATCGAGCGCGCGTGGGCCAGTGCAAGACGGTCCTGTCCGATGCCGACATCTGCTGCAAAATCAAGGTTGCCGAAGGCCAGCCTGCTCGACGCATGTGCGATCTCGTTTGTGTTGACGATGCCCTTCGCCGTTTCGACAAGTGCGACAAGCGGCTTTCCGCATCCATTTATGACCTGTTGGCAGATAGCGGCGGATTCGGCTTTCGGGAGCATGACGGCTGCAAGGGGAAGCTTGCTGGCCATTGCAACGTCCTCCGCATGCCAATCCGTATCCGCGCCATTTATGCGAAGCACAATCGGCTTGAGCGCGGCGGCCCGGTCCAGTGCATTCAACAGCCCGGAGCGCGCCTGCGCTTTCTGATCGGCCGCCACGGCATCCTCGAGATCGAGGATCACGGCGTCTGCGCTTGTCGCGGCCGCCTTGTCCAGCCGGTCGAGCCTGTTGGCCGGCAGGAAGAGGAACAGTGAAAGGTTGTCCAGTGGCATGACGGTCCGCACTCTCGCGTATGGTTACGTGCGCGCCGGCGCTACGAGCGCTCGTGCAACGCGGGCACGGGCCCGTAGGATCGCTCCTCGTTCATGAAGATCGGGCCCGGCGCTGGCAACGAAACTGCCCCATTGGGCGTATCGACGGTGATACGCCTGAGATGCGGGTGCTTAGAAAGGGCTTCCATGTCGCTCACCCTTGCCAGCGCGATGTCGGCGGCAAGCAATGCCTCGATGGCGGAAGCGCTGTCGAGCCGCGCGAAACCCTCCGCGACCACCTTGTCCGTCTTTGCCCTGTTCGCGACGCGCGCCACGTTGGTGGCAAAGCAGGGATCGCTCGCCAGTTCGGGCCTTTGCAGGAACTCGCGGCAGAGCTTGCCCCACTCGCGATCGCTCTGGACCGAGATCAGGATGGCCTCGCCGTCGCTGGCGGTGAATACGCCGTAGGGAGCTATGGACGGATGCGCCATGCCAACGCGCGTTGGCGGCGTGCCTCCCTCATGGTTCAGCAGCGGCGCAGTCAGCCAGTCGGCCATGACGTCGAACATCGCGACCGATATGACTGCATTCTTTCCTGTTGTGGAGCGGCGGATCAGCGCTTCGAGAATGGCGGAGTATGCCGTGGCCCCTGTTGCGATATCGACAATCGAGATGCCGACGCGCGAGGGCTCCGTCGGCCCGCCGGTGATGGAGCAAAGCCCGGATTCCGCCTGCACAAGCAGGTCGTATGCCTTTCGATCGGCGAGCGGTCCGCTTTCGCCATAGCCCGTGATCGAGCAGATGATCAGCCTGGGATAGTCGCGCGCCAGCCGTTCCGCGTCGAAGCCGAGTTTGGCCAGTGCGCCACGCTTGAGGTTCTGGAGCAGGACGTCGGCATCGGCGAGCAGGGCTTGCAGCTTCGCCTTGTCCTCCGCCGTCGAGAGATCGAGCGTGACCGACGTCTTGCCCCGGTTGAGCCACACGAAATAGCTCGACTGGCCCGCCGCAGCCTTGTCGTATCCGCGCGCGAAGTCGCCCTCGGGACGTTCGATCTTGATGACTTGCGCGCCCGCATCGGCCAATCGTGACGAGCAGAACGGCGCCGCCACCGCCTGTTCGATGGCGACGACCTTCAGTCCGGACAGTGGAAGATCTGCCTGCGCCATCAGAATGACCTCGGCAGTTCGAGCACATGCTCAGCGATGAAGCTGAGGATGAGGTTCGTGGAGATCGGAGCGACCTGGTAGAGGCGGGTTTCCCTGAACTTGCGTTCGACATCGTACTCCGCGGCGAATCCGAATCCTCCGTGGAATTGCAGGCAGGCGTTGCCGGCTTCCCATGAAGCCTTGGCTGCGAGGTATTTGGCCATGTTGGCCTCCGCTCCGCATGGCTGCTTCTCGTCGAAAAGACGGCAGGCCTTGAAGCGCATCAGGTTGGCCGCCTCGATCTCGATATAGGCTTCCGCGATCGGGAACTGCACGCCCTGATTCTGCCCGATCGGGCGGCCGAAGACGTTGCGCTCGCGCGCATATTTGGTCACCCGGTCGATGAACCAGTAGCCGTCGCCGATGCATTCGGCCGCAATCAGCGTTCGCTCGGCGTTGAGCCCGGTCAGGATATACTTGAACCCCTGGCCTTCCTCGCCGATGAGGTTCTCTTCCGGAATTTCGAGATTGTCGAAGAAGAGCTCGTTCGTCTCGTGGTTGACCATGTTCGGGATGGGCTGGACCGTCATGCCGTTTTTCACGGCGTCCTTGATGTCCACGAGGAAGATCGACAGTCCTTCGGACTTTTTCTTCACTTCGGAAAGCGGCGTCGTCCTTGCCAGCAGGATCATCAGGTCCGAATGCTGCACGCGGCTGATCCAGACCTTCTGCCCGTTGACGACGTAGCGGTCGCCCTTCTTCACCGCCGTGGTCTTGATCTTTGTGGTGTCGGTTCCGGTCGTCGGTTCGGTCACGCCCATGGATTGCAGGCGCAGTTCTCCGGTGGCGATCTTCGGAAGGTATTTCTGGCGCTGCTCCTCAGATCCGTGCCGGACGAGCGTGTTCATGTTGTACATCTGGCCGTGACACGCGCCGGAATTTCCTCCCGAGCGATTGATTTCTTCCATGATGATGGAGGCTTCGGTCAAGCCCAGGCCGGAACCGCCGTATTCCTCGGGAATGAGGGCAGCCATCCAGCCAGCCTTGGTGAGCGCGTCCACGAATTCTTCGGGATAGCCGCGCGCAGCGTCTATTTTCCGGTGATACTCGTCGGGGAATTCCGAGCAGAGCGCACGCACACCGTCGCGGATCGTCTGATACTGGTCGGTGCTCTCCTGCGACATTTCCCGCTCCTGATGGCATTATTTTATAGTCCCGCAGGGCGGGAGATTTTCGTGCGGAATATGGCTCGGGCGGTGAACGGGTTACAAATAGCCGATTTGCCTACCTCCCATAGAACACAGATATACCCCGGCGAGGCCAGTCGTCGGGCTCTCCTGCGATGTCGGTCGGCGGCGCATATGCGTGCCATATGGGGGGTATAACCGTTTTCTCTTTCTCCGTGCCCGTGGAGGTGGAATATACATTTTGGGGAACGGGCGGCCTCCGTCCGTCACCATTGGGAGGAATTGATCATGAAGTCATTCATGTTACGGCTGTCGACATTGTGTTGCGCGGCCATCGTGGCAACCGCGGTCCACGCCGGCGTCGATGAACTGCCGCAGGACATCCAGGACAAGCTCTACAACAAGGATCTGATCGATCCCAACCAGCCGATTGGTGACAGTGCCTATCGCGACTGGGTCGCGAAGAATCCGCCGCCGTGGAAGATCGGCTATGCCTCGTCCTATGCCGGCAACACATGGCGCGCCGGCGTCATGGACCGCCTGCAGAACGTGCTTATTCCGAAATGGAAGGAGCTCGGCCTGCTTGAGGAAGTCATCATCACGCAGTCGAACCTCAACGACTCCACTCAGATCCAGCAGATCCGCCAGCTTGTGGATCAGGGCGTGGATGCCGTGATCGTGTGCTGCTCCAACCCGACGGCGCTCAATGCGTCCGTCGAATACGCCTATAACAAGGGCGTCCCGGTATTTTCGGGCATTGGATACCTCACCAGCCCGTATTCGGTGAACTCGTCGGCAAACTTCGTGGTCGGCGGTCGCATGATGGGCGACTGGATGGCCAAGGAGATTGGTGGAAAGGGCCGCGTGCTGAACGTCGAGGGCATTCCTGGCGCTTCCGCGTCGGACAGCCAGAATCTCGGCATCGAGGCGGCGATGAAGGAGTATCCGGACATCAAGGTCGAGGGACCGATCGCCGGCATGTGGACCGATCAGGTGGCCCAGGCCGAGGTGCAGCGTTGGCTGGCGACCAATCCGGGACAGCTTGATGGCATCCTGATCCAGTCTGCTTCCGAGCTGGGTGGCCTGCGCGCATTGCTGCAGTCGGGCCGGCCAATGGTCCCGATCACGATCGGCTCGGAAGAGGGTGCTCTCTGCTACTGGCGCCATAACCCCGACTATGTGTCCGGCGCCATTCATGCCTGGCCTCCGGGCGACGACTTCGAGATGATCTGGAACATCATGATTCGTACGCTTCAGGGCCAGGGACCGAAGATCCAGTCGATCCTGACCACTCCGGTGACCATGAACCGCGAGGAAATGATGGCGGCCATTCCGGAGGATTGCTCGGAGCAGTCCAGCGGCTGGTATCATCCGGGCATCGAAAAGTGGGCCGGCAAGGAGTTCCTCGACAACTTCTTCCTGCGGCCTGCCGATCCGGAGAAGTACGATCCCAAGTCGCATCCGGCTGCGAAGTAACATCGCTTCCGGCGCATCCGCCTTCGGGCGGATGCGCATTTCTCATGCATCCGGTTGCTGGTAATCTCCGCGCCGGAGGGCTTTTTCACAAGCAGGATCCGCTCTCGTGTCTGCAGTCGCCGCAGAATTGGTCGATGTCAGGAAAACCTTCGGTCCGACGGTGGCGTTGGATCGGGTCAGCCTGCGCGCCTACGAGGGTGAGGTGCATGCGATCATCGGCGGCAACGGGTCGGGAAAATCCACCCTGGCCAAGGTGATTTCAGGTGTGTTGGTGCCCGATCGGGGGCAGGTTTCCATTTTTGGCAAGAGCGCGACAACGCCGTCCGAGTCGAGGGCATTGGGCATTGCCAACGTCTACCAGGAAGTTCTTGTGGCCGACGAATGTTCGGTCATGGACAATCTTTTCCTCGGGGCCGATGGACTGTTCGGCGCGGCAGAGTCCCATGAGGTCCGCTACGAGCGGGCGCGCAAGGTCATGGCCGAGTTGCTCGGTTTCGATCTTGATCCCGATACGATCGTTGGCGAGTTGCCGCTTTCCATAAAGCAGTGGATCACCATAGCGCGCGGGATGCTGACGAACCCGCGTGTCCTGATACTCGACGAGAGTTCGGCCGCGCTCGATTTCGAATCGACCGAACGGCTGTTTGCGAAGATGCGCGAGATGAAGAAGGACGGGTGTGCCGTTTTCATCGTGACGCACAGGATCGCCGAACTTGTAAGGATTGCAGACCGCGCCACAGTGCTGCGCGATGGCGTGTCGGTCGGAACCCTTGATAAGGAAGACATCACGGAAGAAAACATCCTGCGCCTGATAGCAGGGCCGGAGCGCGAACTGGCGCATTCCTCCAGCAAGCCGGTCGAGAAGCAGGCCGGACGCCCGGTTCTTCGAGTGAACGATGCGCGGGTATGGCCGGACACGGCGCGCTTCGATTTCAACCTCTATCCTGGCGAGGTGGTCGGCGTTACGGGCCTCGATGGACAGGGGCAGGCCGATTTCGTGCGGGCGCTCGCAGGCGTGCAGGCCCTGCTGGACGGCCAGATTCACATCGTGCGGGACAAGAAGGCCGAACCCATCACCAGCCTCGCCACGGCGCGCGAGAACGGCATCGCCTATGTCTCCGGCGATCGCAAAAAGGAGGGGATATTCCCCAACCTTTCGATCTTCGAAAACATGGCCATGCCCATCTATCCCGACTATTCGGTCGGCGGCTTCCTGAATTTCATCGATCGCCGCAAGCTTGATCCGATTTTCGTTCACGAAACCGGAAAGCTCGCCACGAAGATGGGCCATTCCGGTAACCTGATAACCTCGCTTTCCGGTGGGAATCAGCAGAAGGTGCTGATCGCTCGTGCCTTTGCGGAGCGTCCTGGCGTTCTTGTTCTCAACGATCCTGCGCGCGGAATCGACATCGGCGCGAAGCTGGATCTCTACCGCAATCTTCGTGAATTTGCCGCCCGCGGCAACGCCGTCGTCTTCCTCTCCTCGGAGATCGAGGAGTTCATGGACCTGTGCAACCGCGTCCTTGTCTTCAGGGGTGGCGTGATCTCGTCCACCTTCGAGCCGCCATTCGATGCGCATGCAATTCTGAATGCCACCTTCGGGCGCAAGCCCGACGCGCGTCTGCCCGGCGAAGCCCGCGAAGAACAGCACGGAACCGGCGTTAGGCGGGTGGTGATGGATGAGGGGCGCCCGCAGCCTCGCGCAGTGCGGTTGCGACCCAGCATCAACCGGAGGATATTGATGAACCAATCGGGTTTTCTGCTGATGGCGCCCGACATAGCGCAGGGCGGGACGATTCCCGACCGCTTCACGGAGAAAAACAGGCGCTCGCCGGCGCTCGAATGGGAAAGTGTGCCGGAGGGAACGCAGAGCTTTGCGCTCTCGATCACCGATCCGGATCTTCCAGCCGAGTTCAATTTCCCGCGCAGCTTCGCGCACTGGCTCGTCTACAACATTCCGGCCGATGCTCGTACTCTGGCCGAAGGCGCCTCGATGACGGCGGCCATGCCTTCCGGCTCACAGGAGCTGAATTCGGATTTTGTCACATTCCGGATTCCCGGCTTTGGTCGCGGCTACGGCGGCCCTTGGCCGCCGGACCGTTCCCACCGTTACGTCTTCACGCTCTATGCGTTGAAGGCGCGCTCGATCGAGCTCGCCCCGGATGCGGATCTGCCTGCCTTTGCCAGTGCGATCCTGCCGGTTACGATTGATCAGACAAGTTTCACAGCAATTTACGGTCCGGCCAAGGCGGCGTTGCCGGCTGCCTGAAAGACAGGAGAATATGATGAGCAAATATGGCAGCAGAAAATCCATTGATCTGGAATGGATCGAGCGTTGGGCACGCCGGGTCAATGAAGACCGTGTCATGCCCAAGCTAGGTCGCTTCTTCAATGCCCGTTTCGTGCTCGGCGTCGATGACGTCGACTACCTCCTGCATATGCGTGAGGGAAAAGTGGCAAAGATTTCGGAGGGGCTTGAGCCTTCCGACTTCGGCTACGAATTTGCGTTGCGGGCCCCTTCCTCCGCCTGGTCGAAATTCAGCCAGAAAACGCCGCCTCCCATGTTCAACGACATCTGGGCGATGGCCCATCCGCTGCACAAGCAGCTGCGGATCGAGGGTAATCAGCTGACATTCTGGCAGAACATGCGGGCCATGCACTGGATGCTGTCCCTGATGCGCGAAGTTTAAGGAGATCGAGCGATGAACAAACACGATCAGATCGTGGGCCGCTACGTCTATGTCACATGCCAGGGCAAGACGTACCGGACCTACTACGAAGAAGCAGGTGAGGGCATTCCTCTCGTCTGCCTGCATACCGCAGGCGCGGACGGGCGCGAATATCGCCACCAGCTCAACGACACCGACATCACCGCCAACTTTCGCGTCATAGCGTTCGATCTGCCGCGTCACGGAAAGTCCCTGCCGCCGGCAGGCTGGCACCTGGAGGAAGAGGAATACAAGCTCACGACGAGCTTCTATTCGGAGTTTATCCTCGAATTCTGCCGCGCGCTGGAACTCGACAAGCCCGTCGTCATGGGCCAGTCGATGGGCGGCAACATCTGCCTCGACCTCGCTTTGCGCTACGAGAACGAATATTCGGCGCTCATCGCGCTGGAGGGTTGCGACCATTCTCCGGGCTGGCACATCGATCCGCTGCACCATCCCCACATCCACGGCGGCGAAGCTGTCGCCACCTCCGTATTCGGCCTGATGGCTCCGGACAGTCCGGACGAGTATCGCTGGGAGACCTGGTGGTACTACGCGCAGGGTGGCCCCGGCATCTTCAAGGGCGACCTCTACTTCTATTCGGTCGATTCCGACTTCCGCGACAAGGTCCACAAGATCTCGGGCAAGGTGCCGGTCTATTTCCTCACCGGGGAATACGACTTCGCATGCACGCCCGAGATGACCCAGCGGACGGCCGAGAAGGTGAAGAACTCCGAATGCGTGATCTTCGGCGGCGGACATTTCCCGACGTCCGAAGACCCGGAGAAATTCAAGGAGGTCATCATGCCGATCCTCAGGAAGATCGTGCAGAACGACCCGAAGCGCCGGGGCGGCAGCGCTGGCAACTGGTCCCCGCGCCGTCAGGACGGGCCTGCGTCGGGAAGCCGGGGCGAGCGTTCGTCGGATCGCCGCGTGATCGACCTGTAGGAACCGTTCAAGTCATCCCCGGCCGCCTTCGTGGCCGGGGTGAAGCGAAACGAAACAGAGAATGGCAAAGTCCTCGTCGTCATCAAACGCGTACCTGCTGGTGCCGATCGCACTGATCGCGGTGCTGCTTTCGACAGCCGTGATCCGCGGGCCGAGCCTGGTTACGCCAGCGGGTATCGGCAGCGCGATCATCGTCGCCGCGCCGCTGATCCTGGCGACGTATGCCCTGATGGTGCTCGCCGTTGCCGGGCGGGGTACGGTGGACCTTGCCGTCGGGCCGCTTCTTGCCTTCATAAACGTGGTGGTCGTGAAGCTCAGCACGGCCGGCTACCTCGCCAGCCCCATCGCCACCTTCATTGTCGCGATCGGGCTTGGCATGGCCTATCAGCTGCTGTTTGCGCTGATCATCATTTTCGTGCGCGTGCAGCCGATTATCGTCGCGCTGTCGGGCTTCCTGGCGCTGACAGGCATCAATCTGGTGATCCTGCCGCGGCCCGGAGGCTCCGCGCCCGAATTCATGATGAGCTGGGGCAGCGGAACCAGCATCTTCTCGCCGGTCCTGCTGATCATCGTGCTTGCGACGCTGGGCTGGTATCTCTTCACGGCAACGACGTTCTATTCCAACCTCAAGATGATGGGTTACGACGAACGCGCGGCGTGGACGTCAGGAGTGAAGACGGACATCGTGCGCATTGGCGCGCACCTGATTGCCGGCATTTATGTTGCGCTCGGCGCGCTCTGCTACACGGCGCTGATCTCGTCCGGTGATCCCACGCAGGGTCAGAACATGACGCTGACGGCGGTAACGGCTCTTGTTCTCGGCGGCGTGGCATTGTCGGGGGGACGCGGCGGGGCGACGGGCGCTCTTATGGGCGCCGTCAGCCTTTGGTTGATCGGATACGTCCTGGCGACCTTCAATTTTGGTGCCATCCAAGCGTTCATGACGCAGATGGTTTACGGCGTCATTCTGGTGTTGTCGCTGCTGCTGACGCTCCTTGTTCCTGTGATTTCGCGATACGTGAGTTTCATATCGCCATGGAGCGCGTTTCTGGTGCTTGGCCTTGTCGTCATCGGGGTCATGCTGCATGTGGCCACAAGTGGTACGTATGGTGGAGCAGAGCATCATATCGTTCAGGGCGCTTTAGCCGATCGCTATTTCCTGGTTCCTCCAGCCCGTTTCGGTGGGAACGCTGGAAAATTTGTCAGCGGGACGCAATGGATGGCTCTGCTTGCCGGTCTTGCGGCAATTGCCTTCGTCGCAACCGCCAGGCTGATCAACGCCGAGGGGGGGGCGCGCAGCATGGGCCTGTTCCTCTACATCGTCGTTGCCGTGCTGATCCTCGCGCTCTTCGCAGCCGCCGTCATCCAGCCTGAGTTCAGGCTCTTGGGGAGGGGCGGATGAGCGAGCTCCAGACTGATCGCGCGCGCTTCGCGCTCCTGCCGATCCCCAGATCGATCGCGCTGGTATGGCTCAACGTCGTCCTGTCGCTGATCGTCGCGGCGATCGGCCTGGGCGTCGGGTTCTCGCAGGGCAAGCTCGCCGCGCAGGAGGTGATCCTGTTCACCGTCCTGCTGGCGGCCGTTCTCTTCATTCTCCTGAACTATGTCGCGGTCGTCTTCGAGGCGCGCGCCGCGGCCGGCGACCAGGAGCAAACCGACGCGGAGAGCGGGCGCATCAGGGGCCTGTGGCAGCAAAACCGCGTCATGATCATCGCCATGGCGGGCCTGCTGATCCTCTATTTGCTGATAACGGCGGGCGTGCCGGAATTCCGGTCGATCAAGAACCTCATCGCGTTCCTGGTTCTGGAACTCATCCTGGTCTTCGCGTTCAAGGTTTCGGGGTACTTCGCCGACGGCCGCAGCGCGTTCATCGGGCTGATCGTGCTTTTTGCCCTGATCGTGATTTCGTCTTTCTCGATAGAAGGTTTCCTTTCGGCATCCAACGTCAGGGCGATCCTGCTCTTCGCAGCTTTCCTCGGCATCGCCTCGATAGGCCAGACGATGGTGGCGCTGCTGGGCGGCCTTGACCTTTCGATCCCCTTCGTCATCGGCTCTTCCAACATCGCGCTGCTGTTCCTGATTACGGTCGGCGTGCCGTCATATGTCGCCTTCGGGTTCATCCTGGTGCTGGGCGGCATAATCGGGTTGCTGAACGGGATCATGAGCTTCCGCCTTCAGGGGCAGGCGTTGATCGTGACGCTGGGCACCGGCTTTGCGGTGGCCGGCTTCACTCAGATCATGACGTCAATCGGGTCGCAATATGCCGGCAACGTGTTCGGCACCGTGCCGCCCTGGCTGGCCAACCTCGCCGCGATGAATGGACGCTTCTTCGGTCTTCCGTTCCCGCCGACCATCATCATCTGGGTCGTTCTGGCGATCCTGCTGATCGTGGGCCTCAGGATTACGTCATGGGGGCGCAACCTCTATGCGCTTGGTGGAAACCGGCGTTCGGCCAGCCTGATAGGCATCAGCGAGCTTAAGTATTGGGTCGCGTGCTATGTCATCTCCGGCGTGTTCGCGGCGCTGACCGGCTGCCTCCTGCTTGGCTGGTCGGGCGGCGCGTTCATCGGCGTGGGCGATCCCTACCTCTTCACCACGCTGGCTGCCGTCGTCATCGGTGGTACTTCGCTGCTCGGCGGCAATGGCGGTTATGGCTTTACTGTTATTGGCGTTCTCGTGCTGCAGGTGCTGACGTCCTTTCTGCTGGGCATCGGCCTCAAATACGAGTGGCAGCAGTTCATCTTCGGCTTGCTGATCCTTCCCATGGTCGCCCTGTACGGCCGTTCGCCGCACATCCGGTCTACTGTCTAAGGAAATGTGATGTTCACCACCCTCTATACGTCCAAGGATGTCGTATCGACCTCGCTGACCGGGCTCGCGCTGATGAGCCTCGCGGCAGCGGTGCTCTGCTTCGTCGGCCTGAGCTGGTCCAACGAACGCTGGCGGGTGCCGACCGCACTGGTCGGGGCCGCGTGCCTGGTGACCGCAATCTACTATGCCGGAGCGACGGGATACTGGCTGGCTTCCGGAGCGGCGAGCGCGGGCGTGCGCTTCTCCGCCTGGTACACGGTGCATCCGCTGCAGATCGCAGCCGTCTATTTCTTTGCGCGAACGCAAGGTCCGGTCCCGGTCGGAGTCTTCTGGCGTCTGGTGGGTGCCTCGATCCTCATGGTTTTCGGGCGATGGCTTGGCGATGCCGGTTTCTTCAATCCGACGCTGGGCGTACTGATCTCCATCGGCTTCTGGCTCTACATTCTGGGCGAGATGTATTTCGGCGCGATGCCCGAAGCGGTGCGGAAGTCTTCAAGGCCAGTGCGGTTCGGGTATTTCTGGATAAGGCTGCTCTTCACGCTGGGCTGGGCGGTCTACCCCATCCTGCATTTCGTGGATGTCGTCATCGGTGTCGGCCAGGCGCCGTCCATCATTGTGCTCTACAGCGTGTTCGACGTCGTCAACCTCATCATCCCATCGCTGATCGTCCTGGCCGTCGCCGGCCAGGACCGGTACTGACCGTTTCCGGCGCTTAAGGAAGGAACAAGACCATGACAGGTGCCGATATCATCGCCATCATCATCCTGCTGACGATCCTCATCGCAGTTGGCGTCTATCTGCTTCACTGGCTGTATCGCCATTCGTCGAAGGACCAGAGCTTCGTTCGTACCGGCTCCGGCGGAGAGCGGGTCGTCATGGGTGGCGGCGCACTGGTGATCCCGATCATCCACGACATCACCGTCGTGAACATGAACGCGATCCCGATTGAGGTCCGCCGTCAGGGCGAACAGTCGCTGATCACCAAGAACAAGATGCGCGTGGACATAACAACCGAGTTCTTCGTGCGCGTCATCGCGACGGAACAGGGCGTATCCACGGCGGCCCGGACGCTCGGCGCGCGCACACTCGATCCCGTTTCCCTCAGGGAGGTCATTCAGGGGCGCCTCGTGGATGCGATGGCTTCGGTCACCGCCACCATGACGATGAACGAGATTCACGAGAACCGCGCGGCATTCGTCAGGCAGGTAGCCGAACTCGTGAAGGACGTTCTCGCGATGAACGGGCTGGAGCTGGAAACCGTCGCGCTGACTTCGCTTAACCAGGCCGACATTTCCGTTTTCGATCCGTCCAATCACTTCGATGCCGAAGGCCTGACGCTGATCGTCAAGGAAACCGAGGAACGCCGCAAGCTGCGCAACCAGATCGAGAACGAGACGAAGGTGCAGATCAAGCTTCGCGATTTCGAAGCCGAGCAGCGTGTCATCGAAATCGACCGCGATCTTGAGTATGTCCGGATCGAGCAGACTCGCGACATCGAGGCCAAGAAGGCCCAGCAGGCGGCGGCAATCGAAGCCGAGCGCTCGACCTCGCAGATCGCCATCACGCAATCCCGCACGAAGGCCGAGGAAGAGGCCGAGCGCATCCTGATCGCGAAGGGACGCGCGATCGACGAGGAAAGAATTCGCACCGAAAACGACGTCAAGGCACTTGAGATCGAGCGCCAGCGAGACACCGAGCTGACCGAGATCACCTCCAAGACGCGCATCGAGAACGAGCGCATCCAGGCGCGCCAGCAGGTCGAGGCCGAGCGCATCCAGCGCGAGCACGAAATACGCGAAGCGCAGATCGCGTCACGCCAGCAGATCGCGCTGCATGAAACCAAGGCCGACGGCGAGGTCGAAAGCGCCCGTCTTGCGACCCAGCAGGACGTCGAGACGGCGAGGATACAGACGACCAAACTGGTCGAGCTCGCCAGCGTCGAGCGCGAGAAGGAGATCACCGTCTCCAGCGAGAAGGCGAAGGCCGAAACAGAACGTGCCGCGCTCACCAAGAAGCTCGCGGTCGAGAACGAGCGCCTGAAGACCGAAGAAGAAATCCGCTCGCGTGAAATCAGCAGGCAACACAAGATCAAGCTGGCCGAAACCGCAAGCTTCCGCGAGGTGGAGGACGCACGCGTCGTCGCCGAGCGCGAGATCGAGGAACTGCGTATAGCGGCGCGCAAATACATCGAGCGCTTCGAGATCGAGCAGTCGATGGAGATCGAGATCGCGGACAAGGAACGTCTCATCGCCGTGGTCAACAAGGCCATCGACGAGGCGGTTGCCCGCACCAACGAGGCAGAGGCACAGCGCAAGCTCGCCCTGTCGCAGGAGAAGATCGAGACGTCTCGCGCCGAAGAGAAGGCCAACCGTTCCAAGACCGTCGAGATCATCGACGCGACCGCTCGCGCCGAGCGCGAGGCGATCCGCCTGGTGAAGCAGTCGGAAGCCGAGAAGACAGCCAGCGAGCTTCGGGCGGAAGCGGAAATGGCGGAGGCCAAGGCTGCCGAGTTCCGCTACGAGGTCGATTCGGGCGGCAATCGCAAGCTCAACGAAGCGGAGAATGTGCGCAGCGAAGAAAGCCGGCGCAGCGCCATACTGGAAGGTGTCGTCACGCGCCTGCCGGAGATCATCCGCGAGCAGGTCAAGCCGATGGAGAACATCGATTCCATCAAGATCCTGCAGGTCGACGGCCTGCCGGGACTCAACAGCCCGTCCGACGGTGGTTCCGCCGGCGGCGGCGGTGGCGGTGGCGGAAATATCTCCGACCAGGTGGTGAACTCCGCGATGAAGTATCGCACGCAGGTGGCCTTCGTGGACGGCCTGATGGAAGAAATCGGCTTGCCGTTGAAGAATCTTGGCGCGGCCGGCGGGATGCAGTTCAAAAACTTCCCGCCGAAGCCCGAGGGTGGCGACAGCGACGATTGAGCAGCAAATAGATCGCGCGGCGAAACCTAGATGAAACCCTATGACCGACTCGATCGGCATGCGCTGGTCATGGCGATCTGGACGCCTTCAGCCTTCGTTGCGGCGATATTGCTGCACAGGGGGCTGGCGTCAGGTGGCGGCTGGTGGATCTTCGCGGGCTTCGTCGCCATCATTGCCGCCTTCGTTGCCCATGTCATCGCCAATGCGGTGCTTGGCGCGGGCTTTACGACGGGAGAGCGAGCACTCGGGATTGCTGCCTTCGCGATAGCGGTCCTGTCGCTGCTGCTTGCGGTTCTCGTTGGTCCGGCAGGCCTCGGCGCGCGCATTTTCCTTCCGGTCGGGCTCGGGCTGATCTCCCTTGTGGCCGTGGTCATTGCATATCTGGTGATAACGTTTGGCGCGCGCGCCGCATTCGAGCGGTTCGACGTGATCCGCGACAACAATGCACGCCCGGCGTCGCGGCTGCCGCATCGCGGGGGGCGTCGATGACCCCGCTGCTATTGTCGGTCCTGATCGTTCTGGCGCTTTACGGCGTCTACATCGCCGCGATTTCCGCGCGGCACGAGGCACGGCCGGCGGATTTTCTCGACGGCGGCCAGGCATTGCCCGGATGGGCGCCGATGTTTCTTCTGCCGGCGCTCGGTGCAGCCGGTCTCGGGCTCGGGCCGCATCTGGCGCTCGTCACGCGCTTCGGGTTGCAGGCCTCGCATCTCGCCGTGGGCTTCGTGCTTGTCGCCATGGCTGCGCTGCTCTTGTGGAACCGGATGTGGTATGTCGCGCGTATCGCGGGGCTTTCGACCCCGGGCGAGGCGCTCGGCCAGTTCTACGACTCGGTCACGCTTCGGGTGACGATGCTGGCGCTTGCGGTGCTGTTTGCGCTTCCCTTCTCGGCCAACCTTCTGTCATCGGCCGCCCAGTTGCTCGAAAGGGCGACGGACGGCCTGCTGCCGCGCGCTGCGGGCGTTTGGGTGCTGGCGATGTCACTGGCCATTCCGGCAATCATCGGAGGCTGGCGTGCGACGATCATGACACTCGCCATGCAGGCGGTGTTGCTGGCGCTGTTTCTTCCGGGCTCGACCATTCTGGCCGAAATCCTGGCAGCCGCGCCCGGCTTCCCTGCCGTACCGATACCGGTAGAGGAAGGCGTGCTCTGGGACCGACTTCCCGGCGTCATCCAGTACAGCGCAGGGATCGGCAAGGAGATGCCGGTTGCAGGCATCTTCACCACGGTCGCGCTGTCGTCTTCCACCATTGCGCTTCTGGGAATCGTGTTCAGCCCGGCAACGCTTTATCTCGGCCAGACCGCAAGTCCCGGGCGTGCGGTCGGCATTTCGACCGTCTGGCTTGCCGCCGGGCTTTTGACCGGCATTCTCGTGCTTGGAGCGCCGTTGCTGGCAACCCGGATGGCAGACGGACCGGTGGCGCTCGCGGCCCAGTTCTACGCTTTCGAGCCGCTGGCGGGTGTCGGTCTCATCATCATGCTGCTTGTCGGCGCAATGCTTGCGGTGACCTTCTTCGTGACCGGCGGGGCGATCCTCGTCACGCGCGAACTGGTGATCCGCTACCTGTTTCCCGACATGTCGGAGCGCGAGAAGCGCTTTTCCGCGCGGGTCGCAATCGGCTTCATGTTCTTCTTTCTCGCCTTCATGGCGAGCTTCCTGCCGCTGATGTCCGCCATCCTCGGCAGCGTTGCGCTGCCGCTTGCAGTACAACTCCTGCCCGCCTTCCTGGGGCTGACGTTCCTGCGCTGGATAAGCCGTGGCGCGGTGCTGGCCGGAATGACGCTTGGCATGCTGATCGTGTTCTTCACCGAACCGCCGGGGCTGATCCTGTTCGAGGGCCTGTTCGTGAACCTGCCCTGGGGGCGCTGGCCGCTGACCATCCATTCCGCCGCCTGGGGACTGGTAATCAACATGGCGGTCGTGCTGCTGGCCTCGGCGGCGACGCTGCGCGCGCCGGACAACCTGCAGCGCAACCGTCTGCACGACGCGCTGTTCCAGGCGACCGGCATGACGGTCGGCGGCCGTGGCCTTTTCTGGGCGCTGATGCTGCTGTGGGGCTTCCTCGCCTACGGACCCGGCGCGGTGCTTGGCAACACCTTCTTCAGCCATCCGATCTTCACGTCGGGAGAAGCTGCGCTCGGCATTCCCTCGCTGTGGGTCTGGCAGATCCTTTTCTGGCTGCTGGGTGTCGTGCTGGTCTGGTGGATAGGCTTCCGCGTCGGGTTCGGGCGAACGAGCGAGGAAGGAATCAGGACCATCGAGCTCGAAGAGGGCACGCGTCGTCCTCCGGACTGGCTCGCGGCGGGACTGTCGAGGGTCAACGGTCGCGAGCGCTGACGGAGTGCGCGGGCCAGCATGAAGAGCATATGCGGGAGTTTTCCATGTCGTTGATCGACCATGTCGTCGCCCTTGCCTCCCTGCCGGCGAACCGACTGCCCGGGCGGGCAATGAGCATGGCGCGCTTTTCGCTGCTCGACTGGATGGCCTGCGGGATGGCCGGTGCAGGCGAACCGGTCGCGGAGAAACTGCGACAGCTCGTGGCGCTTGAGGGCGGACAGGGCGCGTCGTCGGTGATCGGCAACGGTGCCGCGCCGGCCAGGATGGCAGCCCTCGCCAACGGAGCAGCCAGCCACGCTCTCGATTATGACGACACCCATTTCGCCCATATCGGACACCTGTCCGTTGGTATCTATCCTGCCGCGCTCGCCGTCGCGGAGGAGATCGACGCACCTGCCGGGGCGGTGGTCGAGGCTTTTCTTGTTGGGGCCGAAGCGGCGATCAGGATCGGCATGGTCCTCGGTCGCGCGCACTACAATCACGGCTTTCACCAGACAGCAACGGCCGGCGCATTCGGCGCCACAGTCGCCGCCGCCCGGCTATACGGGTTGGACGAGGCGCAGATCCACCACGCGATCGGCCTGTGCTCGACGAGGGCGTCGGGTCTCAAGTCGCAGTTCGGCACGATGGGCAAGCCCTACAATGCGGGCGTGGCCGCTTCGAACGGCGTCGAATGCGCGAAACTGGCCGCTCTTGGCATGACGTCGGCCGACGACGGCCTGTCTGGATTGCAGGGTTTCATCCAGACGCATTCGCCGGCCCCGGAGCCAGAAGACGTCAGCGGCCCCTGGGATCGCTTTCTGTTCGAGGACAACAAGTACAAGCTTCATGCCTGCTGCCACGGCACGCACGCGATGATCGAGGCGCTGCTGGATGCGGGCGAGCTGGAAGGCCGTGCCCTGGACGACATCGCTGCGCTTTCTCTCCAGACCAATCCGCGTTGGCTCCGCGTCTGCGACATCAAGAAGCCGCGCACCGGTCTCGAGGTGAAGTTCAGCTACAACTGGCTGGCGGGCATGACCATCAGGGGCGACCGGACAGGAGATGAACGGGTCTACAAGGACACGCTGGCCGACGATCAGGCGCTGTCGGCCTTTGCGGACAAGGTCACCGTGCTCGGAGACGACGAACTGACCGACATGCAGGTGAGGGGGACGGTGAGCCTGCAGGACGGTACCGTCATCCAGCTTTACCACGATCTCGATGCCCCACTGGCGGAAGAGTTGCTTGCCGGAAAGCTGCGGGCAAAAGCCGAGGCGCTGATCGGCGAGCGGGGAAGCGCACTGTGGGAGATGTTCTTCGACCTGAACGGCAGGACCGCCCGCGATGTCGGAAGGGCGCTGCGCAAGCCCGCTTGAAAGACGCCGAAGCTAAAGAGCCGTGAGCTTGGCGGTCATGGACACGACACCGTCCGAGCGCTGGATTTCACCGTGTCTCGGATTGCCTGGAACCCCTGTGACGATACGGATCGGGGTTGTGGTGAAGACAGGTGCCTGAGCCCGAAAGGCAAAGCGCTGGGGGACAAGCCTGTCTCCGCGCATGGCCTCGCACAGCTTGGTGGCCATCAGCGGTCCGTGGACGACCAGATCGGGGTAGCCTTCGATGTTGCGGCAGAAGTCGCGGTCCCAGTGTATGCGATGGCCGTTGTGGGTTACCGCAGAGTAGAACCACAATTCGCTGTCCGGATGCACGAAATAACCTTCGGGAACCGCATCTTCCGGCTGCCGCAAGGGTTTTTCGGGATCCCCCCGATCGCGATAGACGATCGTCTGCCGCTCGGAAATGCTGGGCGCTCCGTCCTGCTCGATCTCGTGTGCAACCGTCACGAAGCACATCTGGCCGGAATTGCCTTCCTTGAATTCGACGGCCGTGACGGTGGAGCGGCGACGCGCCGGCACTCCGATCCGCAACGGTTGGAGGATCGACACGTCTCCCGCGGCCCACATGCGGCGATGGAAGGGAGCTGGCGGAAGAAAGATGCCGGTGCGTTCATGCATGTCCGCACCGACATCGTGTGCGGGGATGCCCTTGTTGAAATAGGCCCAGTGGTAGGTCGGCGGAAGATGCTCGCTGGGCAGTTCGTGACCCAGCAGGATGGCCAGCTTGTCGGCAGCCTCTGGGGCGAGAGTGTCCTCGATCTCGCGACAGTTGCCAACAAATGCCTCGCACGCGGCGCGTATGTCCGCGGTCAAGTGGGCCTTGGCCTGAATTGACATGGTGGTCGATCGCCTCAGCCGTGGTTGTGAACGATGGTCTTGATCGTCGAGAACTCGTGCAGGGCTGCGAACCCCTTCTCCCTGCCGTGTCCGGATTTTCGCCTGCCGCCGAACGGCAACTCGATTCCGCCCCCAGCGCCATATCCATTGATGAAGACCTGTCCGCAGCGCAGAGCCTTGGCTACGCGCTGCTGACGGTTTCCGTCGAGCGTCCAGACGCCCGCGACAAGACCGAATTCGGTATCGTTGGCGATACGCACCGCCTCTTTCTCGTCCTCGAACGGGATTGCCGCCAGAACAGGCCCGAAGACTTCGAGCTGCGCCAGGCTGGACTGTGGGTCACACGGTCCGAACAGGGCAGGCGCTACGTAGAATCCCTCGTCGGGAGCGTCGGAGGCAACCTTGCCACGGGCGATCAGGGGTGCGTTCGATTCCGAAATGAACGACTGGACCCGGTCGCGCTGCTTGCGTGAAATTAACGCGCCGAGTTCGCGGTCCTGCTCAGAGGGAGCGGCCGTAAGGTTCTCGAAGCGCTCCGCGAGACGCGCGATGACCTTGTCCCAGATGGATCTCTGGATAAGGGCGCGGCTTCCGGCCGAGCAGGTCTGTCCGCCATTCTGGACGATGGCGCCAGTGAGCACCGGCAGGACGCGGTCCAGATCGGCGTCTTCGAAAACGATCTGCGGAGATTTTCCGCCAAGTTCCAAGGTGCAGCCTATGAAGTTCCTTGCGGCGTTTGTCTGGATGATCACGCCAACTTCCGGCGAGCCCGTAAACGAGATGAAGTCTATTCCAGGATGCTCGGAAAGTGCCGCGCCGGCAACGTGGCCTTCCCCAGTCACAATATTGAAAGCGCCGGCCGGCATGCCCGCTTCCTGCGCGAGTTTGCCGATCATGAGCACGGTCAGGCAGGCTTCCTCGGCAGGCTTCATGACGGTTGCGTTGCCCATCGCCAAGGCAGGCGCCAGGGTACGTCCAACCATCTGCGCCGGATAGTTCCACGGGATGATATGGCCGGTTACCCCGTGCGGTTCTCGCACGACCTTGACGTCATAGCCGGCCATGAAGGGAATGTGTTCGCCATGCACCTTGTCGGCCGCTGCGCCGTAATACTCGAAGTAACGAGCGGCGGCGACCATGTCCGCGCGCGCCTGTGAGATTGGCTTTCCGGTGTCGAGACTTTCGACTTGCGCGAGTTCCTCAGCATCCCTGGTGATAAGCTCGGACATCTTCAACATGATCCGACCGCGTTGGACCGCAGTCATCTGACCCCATTCTCCCTCCTCGAATGCATGGCGTGCGGCAGCGACCGCATCTGCGATATCGTCAGCGCCACCTGCGGCAATCGCTGCGAATGCCTTGCCGGTCGATGGTGAAACGACGTCCAGCGTCTTTCCGTTTCGTGCAGGAACCCATGCTCCGCCTATGAGGTTCAGCGGTTCGGGTATCCGGGGCTGGGAATGCATGATGTCGTTTCCTCGTTGTCGCGCAAGCGTCCCGCAAGCAACAAGGCACATCAGACGCGGCGCGGCTGTTCCCGGATGCCTACAGATTTCAGGCGAAGTTGCCCGCTACACCCTTGCAGCCAGAATGCGCAGACGGGCTCCACCGTATAGTGCCGAACAATAAATCGGCTCCACCAATACAGCCAATAGGCGCTGGGGGGAGGGGGTATAAGAAAGCTCTATACTCGGTCCGGCAGTTCGGCCTGCCAGATGCCGCGCTCCACCAGATTTGCCACGACAGCGCGGCAGGTTTCCTCGGTGCGTCTGCAGGCGAGAGTTACGCCAGCATTTGACGAGCGGACGAGGAACACATTGCGTCTCAGGTGCGGGTTGATGATGGGGCTTCCCACCAGCGTGCCGTCCGACACGAGATCATGCATGGAAGCCGGCGACAGGATGGTGTAGCCGCTTCCGCGCGCGACGAGCGCCTTGATCTGGGTGAGGGAATCCATCTCGATGGAAACCTTCGGTTCGAGCTGATGCGCCTGCGCGATCCGCTCGATAAAGGTGCGCAGTCCGTGCCTTTCGGACGGAAGAACCAATTCGGTGGAAAGGGCTGCCTTGAGATCGACGGGCGCCTGCGGCGGCGTGGAAAATGGCCAGTCCTCGGGGGCGGAGTAGAACCAGAGATCCTCCGTCAGCAGCAGCGAGTTGGAACAGTCGCCGATGTTGGTGTTGTCATAGAGCAGTGCGAGGTCGAGCTCGCCCCTTATGAGCCATTCGCGCAGGTGTCCTGTCATCGCCTCGATGGCGCCGAACTTGACCTTTGGCATCTCGATCCTGATCGTCTCTGCCATCGGTATGGAGAGCGCCATCGAGATGGTCGGCGGCATGCCGAAAAGCACCCTTCCGGACGGTTCGGAGCCGATATTGACCACATCCTCCCGCGCCGCTTCGATATAGTTTTCTATGTGCCGGGCATGATGGTAGAGACGTTGTCCGGCCTCGGTCGGAACGATACCCCGCGCTGTGCGGATGAGCAGTTCCACGCCCAATGTCTCTTCAAGATTTCGCACCAGTTGCGAAAGGGAGGGCTGGGCGATGCCGAGATTGCGTGCGGCCCCGCTCATCGAGCCATTGTCGACGATTTCGCGGAAATATTTCAGTTGACGGGAGTCCAACACCTAATTTCCTGAATGGGTCGAAAAAACGAATACCTGTTCCTACCCTGGAATGGGGATGCATAAGGCCTGTCGGCTTTTCTGTCACGCAACCGGGAGCAAAAAGTCGTCGGGAAAGCATTTCCAATGGTGGCGGACGAAGAATCCCGCAGATTTCGACCGCAATTCGCGCCGATGCTTCGAGGGTCGCGAGGCGATGCAATTGGCTCCATCTGCTCGCTCAGGTCTCAACATAACTGATATTCCGGCGACGGCTCTGTCCCAGTTCCCCTAAAACGGAGATGTTGCAGGCTGGAGGACGCCGGACACGGGTCGTTTTGCTGGCCATGTCTGCGATGCACGCAAATGTGCAAGGGAGGATCGAAATGGGAAAAATGCGGTTGTCGCAGGAGGGCGTTGTCTTTGCGCTCGCGCTTTCGCTTTTCGTTGTGTTCTCCCTGACCCTCAACAACTTCCTGACCGGCGGCAACCTGATAGCGCTTGTGCGAAGCGTTTCGATCCTGGGCATCCTCGGACTCGGCATGGGGCTTGTCGTGATCGGACGCGGTATCGACCTTGCGATGATCGCGACGATGGTCGTGTCCCTGTCGTGGGTTCTCTCGATGGCGCAAGGCGGTACGCCGCTCGGGACCGCGCTTCTTCTGGGCGCCGTGCTTGCACTCTCCATCGGGCTGGTCAGCGGTATTCTGATCGCCTACGCGGACATTCCTGCCATCTTCACGACCCTGGCGATGGGTCTTGTCGCCTATGGCGCAGGCCGCGCCTTCCTGTTCCAGATCGACGTCCAGAACACGCCGGCGGGTGTGGCCTGGTTCGATTTTCTGGGTAGCGGCATGCTGATCGGAATTCCGATGCCGATCGTCGCGTTCGGCGTGCTTGCCGCGGTTCTGGCTCTGGTTTTGCGCTACACGCGTTTTGGCCGTTTCGTCTACGCAGCGGGGGACAACGCGATAGCGGCGCGCATCACGGGCATACCGCTGCGTCCGCTGATCGTCGCGCAGTATGTCGTCACCTCGCTGATCGCATTCTTCGCGGGCATTGTGATGGCGGCAGCCGTCTCGGGCATGAGCACGCGAGTCTACAACTCGACGATGATCTACGATGTGCTGCTGGTCGTGGTGCTCGGGGGCATAAGCCTCAGCGGCGGGCGTGGTGGCGTGCGCAACGTCCTTGTCGGAACGCTGCTCGTCGGCGTCCTGCTCAACGGCATGACGATCCTCGACATCACCTACACGACCCAGAACCTGATCAAGAGCCTGATCCTTCTTCTCGCGATCACGGTCGACAGTTTCATCAATCCCCGGGACGAACAGACGTCCCAGCAGAGCCAAGGGGACATCTGAGCCGCATTCTCAAGGATCAAACGGGAGGAACCAATGACGATCCGAAAATTCCTGACTGCCGGACTTGTCGCGCTGGGTATGGCGCTGCCGACGATCGCGAGCGCCGATGACGGCCTCGACAACCCATCTCGCAATCCCTTCTACGATGGGCTCAAGGGCAAGCGTGTCGTCTTCATCCCGCTTGCCATGGGCTTCGACCTCACCGAAGGCTGGGCCGCCATCATGCGCAAGCAGGCGGAAGACCTTGGCTATACGCTGGAAATCCGCGATCCGAACTGGAGCACCGATGCGGGCACCCGAGCCCTGACAGCGCTGATCGCCGAAAAGCCTGACCTCATCATTGCGCACAATCCCGACGTCCAGTCGTACGCACGACTTCTCAAGCGCGCCATGGATGCCGGCATCAAGGTCATCCAGCTCAATCTTGAGTCGGTCGTTCCGACGGATGCCTATGTCGGTGCGGACTGGGCGCGCGTCGGCTACATCCAGGCCGACGTTCTGGTCGAGAAATGCGGTACCGGCTCAGGCAAGTCGGGCAAGATCGCGATCGTTCGCGGCCAGCCGACGGCAGCCTCCGACCTCTACGAGCTCTACGCCTACAAGCAGACCTTCGCGAAGGATCCGGCCATCCAGATCGTTTCCGAACAGGCGGCGCAGTATGACCCGGCCAAGGCACGCGCCATCATGGAGACCGTCCTGCAGCAGCATCCTGACCTGTGCGGCGTTGTCGGCAACTGGGACAACCAGGACATCGGCGCGGGCGCGGCGATTCAGGCTGCCGGAAAGGCTGACGACATCTATCTTGTGACGTCGGGCGGCGGCAACCAGATCGGTTGCGACAATATCGAAAAGGGCCTGCTGGACATGATCATCAGCTACGATGTGCCGTTGCAGGGCAACGCCATAAATCAGCAGATCGCGCAGACGCTGCTGTCGCCGTCCGCCGCAGGAGAAACGCAGACGGCGTATTACACGCCGCTGACTCCCCTGACCAAGGACAACATAGGCCCCCGCACCTGCTGGTCCCTCGACCAGCTGAAGTAGGCGCATAAGGTTCCAGTATACAAAACATGGCCAGCACCGACACATTCGCATCGCTGCGATCCCGCTATCTCCCCGATCATCTGATCGGGGAGATTCTTTCCAAGCGCTGGATCGACAACGCGATCCCGTTTTCGGCACTTGTCCTCACGGTCGTCGTGCTGGGCTCGATCATCCCGGACTTCTTCTCCGTGTCGAGCCTTTCGGACCTCGCCAGGCAGTTTGCCGAGTTCGGGCTTGTCGTGCTGGCCCTGACAATCGTCATGATTTCCGGAGGCATAGACCTGTCGGTCGCCTCCGTCTTTTCCCTCGCCGTCCTGTTCTCACTGATCGGCGTGAACGTCTACGAGCTACCGATACCCGTGGTCCTGGGCGGCATACTCGTCATGGGCATGGGGTGCGGGGCTATCAACGGTGTGCTCGTCGGCTATCTGCGCCTGCGGGCGTTCCTGACGACGCTCGTAAGCCTGATCATTTTCCGCTCGATCTACGAGATCGTCTTCCTTCGCATGTCGACGTCCATCATGTCCGGCTTCTCGATGTCGGAGATGTGGCTGTTCATCGGCGAGGGCACGATCTTCGGAGTACCGACATCGCTGGTCATCACGGGCGTGATCGCGCTTGCCTGGCACCTCGTCCTGTCGCGCATGCGTCCGGGCTGGAGGCTGACCGCAGTTGGCGGCGCAAGGCGCTCGGCGTTCAATGCCGGCATCAACGTCCGATTCATGGTCTTCCTGACCTACGTCGCGTCGAGCACGATGTGCGCACTGGCCGGCTTCCTTTTCGCAGCACGCCTTGGCAGCACCGGCTCCGATACCGGCGTCGGGCTCGAAGTGCAGGCGCTGACCGCCGCAGTCCTTGGCGGAACCGCTATCGGTGGCGGACGCGGCTCCGTCGCGAAAGCGATCATTGGCGCATTGCTGGTCCTCCTGCTCACCAACGGGCTCATAAATCTCGGCATCAGCGGCCCTATCACCTCGACGATACTGGGTGCGGTCTTGCTGTTGGCCGTCTTTGTCGACATGCGCTGGCAGAAGCACCGCCATCGCATCCTCGCGAAAGTCTATGTCTCGCCGGCCTATCTCGACTTGCCGCCTGCTCCGGTGGTGGATGCGCCCGGTTCGCCTTATGCCCTGAACGACAAGCTCCGCTCCGTCGAGATCATCGGGCTTGGAGAGATCGAAGGACCGGAGGACGTCATTCTCGACCGTGACGACAACCTGTATTGCGGCACGCGCCACGGCGACATCGTTCGTTTCTTCGGACCGGACCACAAGCGTTCGGAGATATTTGCCCACATAGGCGGCCATCCGCTCGGAATGCAGTTCGATCGCGCCGGAAACCTCCTTGTATGCATCGGCGGCATGGGCCTGTTCCAGGTTGCGCCCGACAAGACCGTGACCAAGCTGACCGACGAGACGAACCGAAGCTGGGGCTCCGTGGTGGACGATTCGCGCCTGCGCCTTGCGGATGACGTGGATGTCGCGCCTGACGGACGCATCTATTTCAGCGAGGCCACGATCCGCTACGAGCAGGAGGACTGGGCGACGGATGCGCTGGAAAGCCGGCCGAGCGGGCGCATGATCTGCTACGATCCGAGCACCGGAAAGACGCATACCGAAATCCCGAAGCTCGTTTTCGCCAACGGCGTCGCCATGTGCCGTGACGGACAGTCGTTCATGTTCGCGGAAAGCTGGACCTGCTCGATCAGCCGCTACTATTTCGACGGTCCGAAGAAGGGCAAGATCGAGCGCGTGATCTCCGATCTGCCCGGCTATCCCGACAACATCAACCGGGCCTCCGACGGCACGTTCTGGCTGGCGCTTCTGGGCATGCGCGGACCGGCACTCGATCTTGCGCTCAAGATGCCGGGCTTCCGCAAGCGCATGGCGCGGCGCGTCGCTCCCGACCAGTGGCTTTATCCCAATATCAACACGGGTTGCGTGGTAAAGTTCAACGAGAAGGGCGAGATACTCGACAGCCTATGGGATCTCGGTGGCCTAAACCACCCGATGATCACCTCCATGCGCGAGCACAAGGGCTGGCTCTATCTGGGAGGAGTCTCCAACAACCGCATTGGACGCTATCGCCTTCCCGACGCCGACCCGAACTGGTGCGCACAGGATGAATATTGGGGGCCGCGCACATGATCACCGCACTCAAGCGCGCCTGGGCGAATTTTCGCGGCTTCGATCTTGATGGCAGCACTGTTCCGCCCATGGACGGACCATTGCGGCCGAATGCCAAGCTCGACGCAATGCCCGTGCTCCTGGAACTCGGTGAACCCGACAACCTCGTGGGGGCGGACGGGAAGATCTGGTGCTCGCAGGGCGATGAACTCCTGACGCTGTCCCTCTCCAGTAGTGCCGACGGGGCGCAACGCCTTGACGTCACGGAGCGCCGCAGCCTCGTTGCGCCGATTACCGCGATGGCGACGACAGCCGGCGTGCTGGCGATCGCGGTCGAGGGGGAGGGGATCGTCGTCGACAAGTCCGGAACCGAGCAGTTCATCACGCCGCAGGGCATGCCGAAGAGCTGCATAACGGCCATGGCATTCGGCGATGCCGAGACGCTTTATGTCGCGGTAGGGTCCGCCCACAACGCGGCCGGCGAGTGGAAGCGGGACCTCATGACGAAGTCCGCTTCGGGGTCCGTCTGGCGCATGGGCTTGAAGGACGGCAATGCGCGCCAGATCGCAGGCGATCTTGCATTCCCTGCGGGCATAGCCGTCTCGGGCGAAACCATATTCGTGTCCGAGGCATGGTGGCATCGCGTCCGCGCGATCAACGCTAAAGGGAGGGACGAGGGCTTCGCACTCGCCGCCCTGCCGGCTTATCCGGGCCGCATCGCGCCGTCCGCGTCGGGCGGTTTCTGGCTGGCGATGTTTGCGCCGCGCAACCCGCTGGTCGAGTTCGTCCTTAAGGAAAACGCCTACCGCACCCGGATGGTCGACACGATCGATCCCGCCTACTGGATCGCGCCGTCCCTTCTTGCCGGCAGCAGCTTCCTCGAACCGATCCAGGGTGGCACGCGCAAGAAACTGAACATGCTGAAGCCCTGGTCGCCAAGCTTCTCGACCGGACTGGTTGTTCGCTGCGATGGGCGCATGGGCATGCTTCGCAGTTACCACAGCCGGGCCGACGGGACCGTGCATGGCGTCACTTCGCTTTACGAGCACGGAGGCATGCTCCTCGCAGGCGCGAAGGGGTCAGGCAAGATCGTAGCTATCGAAGAATCGACGGAGCAGGCCGCCGCATGACCACACTTGTCCAGTTGCGTGGCGTCTCGAAGGATTTTCGCGGCGTCATGGCAATCCAGGATATCGACCTCGATATCCGTGCCGGCGAGATTCACGCCATTCTCGGCGAGAACGGCGCAGGAAAATCCACGCTGATGAAGGTGCTTGCCGGCGTCTATCAACCAAGCTCCGGCGAGATGTTGCTTGACGGCAAGCCGACCGTGCTCAACTCGCCGTCCGATGCGCTTTCGCATGGCATCGCCATGGTGTTCCAGGAGACGAACCTCGTACCGGCCATGTCAGTGGCGCAGAACATCTATCTGGGCGACGAGAAGCTTTTCAACCGCCTGCGTGGACTGAACATCCAGGCGCAGCGCTATCTGCTGTCGCTCAATTTCTACGTCGATCCGACCGTTCAGGTGTCCACGCTTGGCGCGGGAAAGAAGCAGATGGTGGAGATCGCGCGCGCCGTTCACCACCACGCCCGGCTGATCATCTTCGACGAGCCGACGGCGACGCTTACGCCCGAGGAAAAATTCCACTTCTTCAACCTCGCCCGCCGGCTGAAGGAAGAAGGCATGGCGATCATCTTCATCAGCCACGCGCTGGAAGAGGCGTTGCAGCTTTCCGACCGCATCACGGTCATGCGCGACAGCAAGCTCGTCGTCACGGACGAAACCAAGAATTTCGATCGCGAACGCATCGTGCAGGCGATGGTTGGACGCAGCCTCTCGGGAGAACTGTATGCGGGCGAGACCCGCAAGGCGCGACCGATGGGCGAGAAGATCCTGAGCGTCGAAAACCTGTCTATGGGTAACGCCGTCCGCAACACGTCGTTCTCGGTATTTTCGGGCCAGGTCACCGGCATGTTCGGCCTTGTTGGAGCGGGCCGCACCGAGACGATGAAGATCGTCGCCGGCGTGCTCAAGCGCGACTATTTCCATGGTGGAACAGTGCGCTTCGAAGGCAAGCCCGTGCGCTATCGTACGCCCCGTCCGGCGGTGCGCGACGGCATCGTCTATGTGACGGAAGACCGCAAGATCGAGGGCTTCTTCGAGACGATGACGATCGCGGCGAATATCCAGCTCGGAAAGCTTGCCACAGGCACGAACCCGTTCTCGATGGTCACCATGAACCAGGCGCGCGAACTCGCGAGACAATGGACGAGCAGGCTGGGCGTCAAGTCGATCGACGCCGATGCGCGCGTGATCGAACTGTCCGGCGGCAACCAGCAGAAGGTGGTTCTCTCCAAGGCGCTGATCCAGAAACCCAAGCTGGTCATACTCGACGAGCCGACGCGTGGCGTCGATGTCGGGACCATCGTCGAGATACATAATTTCATAAACGAGCTGGCCGACAGCGGCATGGCGGTCGTCGTGATCTCCTCCTACCTCCCGGAAATCCTCAGCCTTTCGGACCGGGTGCTCGTGGCGCGGCAGGGAAGGATCGTCGAGGAGATGGACATCTCCGAAGCAACCGAAAGCCGGATCATGTATGCGGCGGTGCACTGAGGCTTGCTTGCGGCATACGTGTCCGTTGCCACGCCTATTGTCTTTGCCTCACGGGCCGTAACGCAGCTTGACGGCTGCTGGGTTTTCTTTCGCTCACGGCCGGACGCTCGCCTTGCTCGCTGGCCTCCGCGAGGGCGGCCTGACCGGCCGAGCGCGGTCGGGCTTGCGGCCCTTGGCCGAAGGGCAGGGCTTCCCGTTGCCACGCCCTGCTTTCGCAGTCTGGCTACTTCAAAGAGCGCTCCTTGCGCGGCAAGGAGTAGTCGGGAAGCGGGGCGCGAGGCCTTGCCTCTATTGATTGTATGTACGTGGCCGGTTTCCCGCGCCCCGCCGGCGTTCTTGCCCCGGCGGAGGACACGGCCGTTGCCGCTGGTCTCCATCAAGGCCCGGACCTGGGGGTTCATCACCCAGCCGCGCTACCGTTGGAGCCGAATCGCAAAACCGGTTGCCCGTTTTCGCAATCAGCCCCGGCGCGACCGATCCGGCGCCGTCGCCCTTCCTGATCCCCGGTCCGGACCCGGTTCCCGCAAGAGCGATGCGAAGAAGTATGCGCGAGAAGGAAATGGCGTGGACAAAACGCGCGATCTTTCGTTCGCGGCGAAGTGAAATCAAAGGCTTGCCAGGAACGTCTGTCCACGGTTCCGATCCGGAACCAGACGCTCACCAACGGTTGGTCGGCAGGACGAACATCTGCGCGATCTGCACCTGCGGCGGCTGTTCCAGCGCGAACATGGCGCAGCGCGCGATGTCTTCGGGGTCGAGCGCCATGCCGAAGCGCTCGAAATAGGCTCGCGCTGCCTCTTCGTCTCCGCGCAGGCGCGTCGTCACGATGTTTGTCGACGTCAGGCCAGGCATGATTTCGATGACGCGCAGCGGCGTCTCCGCCAGTTCACCCCGTATG
The DNA here is from genome assembly GCA_019635775.1 of Rhizobiaceae bacterium. Classification (GTDB taxonomy): domain Bacteria; phylum Pseudomonadota; class Alphaproteobacteria; order Rhizobiales; family Rhizobiaceae; genus Mesorhizobium_K. The sequence continues at coordinate 51,806 of JAHBYU010000005.1, forward strand.
ATGTCGCTCAGCATGTGAACGCCGGCCTTGCTGGCCGAGTAGGGCGCCTGGTCCGGCACCATGCGGATCGCGCTGATCGAGCTCATGTTGAGGATGTCGCCACGGCCACGCTCGATCATGCCGGGCAGGATGGCGCGGGTCACCCGCATCAGGCCGATGAGGTTGGTTTCGATGATGGCCGCCCAGTCGTCTGCCGAGCCCAGATCGAAGCGGGTGCGTCCGCCTATGTCGTGACCGGCATTGTTGACGAGAATGTCCACCGCCCGGAGGCTCTCCGGCAGCGCATCGAGGCAGCCTGCTACAGCCGCACCGTCATTGATGTCGAGAACGAATGGAAATGCGCCTTCACCGAGTTCGGCGGCAAGTTCTTCAAGTGGGGCTTTCTGCCGATCCGCCAGCACGAGACGGCAGCCCGCCTTGTGCAGGCTACGGCTGATCGCACGGCCGATGCCGCTTGCCGCACCCGTCACGAAGGCGATGCGTCCGGGCTCCATCACGCCGGCCTCGGCGCGATGTCGAGCCGGACGACCGACCCGCGCAACCTGTCGTCGGGAGACGGGTAGAGTTCGAGCACGAGCGGATCGTGGCCGGGTATCACATGGTCCCGCGACGTGGCGAGCCCGAGCACCTTGTCGTAACCTTCCAGAACATCGGCGACGCTGTCGACCGTGGGGAATATCCTGCGCTGGTCCAGATGGGCGTAGAAATGCGTGGTGTCGGAGGCCAGCACGACATGCCCCCGCGCGGTCTTGACCCGCACGACCTGCAGGCCGCGCGCATGACCGCCTATGTGATGGAGCGTGATGCCGGGCGCGAACTCGCTGGCTCCCTCATGAAACCGAACCTTGCCCTCATAGACGCGACGGACCATCGTCGTGACATTGTCGACGTCGTAGGGGTGGTTGAGGATCGGATGGCACATGCAGCGGCCGGTCGCGTAGGCCATCTCCGTGTCCTGCACATGGAAGCATGCGGACGGAAACAGACCGTCATTGCCGGCATGGTCGTAGTGCATGTGCGTGATGATCACATCGCTGACGGCGCTGCATTCGATGCCGAGTGAGCGCAGGCCCGTCTCGACCGGCTGCACGAGATCGCGGTTGCGCTTCTTCGCGGAGGCCGCGTCGAAGCCGGTGTCCACGACGATCGTGCGTTCGGCGTTGCGGATGACCCAGTTGAAATAGGCGAGCGGCATGGAAACGTCATGGCTGTCGCCGCCGATGAAATTCTCCGGCGAACGCCGCGCCGAATGGGCATAGCGTATGGCGAAGATCTCGTAAGTGTCGTCGCTCATCTAAGCCCCTCAGCGCTGGACGAATGGATTGGGGACGTTGCCGCTGATGTCGATCCAGACGCTCTTTTCCTGAAGATACTCACGGATCGCCGACAGCCCGCTTTCGCGACCGATGCCGGAGCGCTTGAAGCCGCCGAAGGGCGACATGTAGCTGACCGCCCGGTATGTGTTGACCCAGACGGTGCCCGCCCGCAGCCGCTGCGACATGGTCAGCGCGCGCGCGATGCTCTGCGTCCATACGCCGGCCGCCAGACCGTAGATTGTGCCATTGGCGATGGCGATCGCCTCCTCGTCGTTGTCGAAAGGGATCACGGCGAGTACCGGGCCGAACACCTCCTCCTGTGCGATGCGCATGTCGGGAGACACGTCGGTGAAGATGGTAGGCTCCACGAACCAGCCATCGCCACAAGCCGCTTCCGTGGCGCGCTTGCCGCCAAGCGCAAGGGTCGCACCCTCAGCCTTAGCAATGTCGATGTAGCCAAGAACCTTGGCGAGCTGCGGACGCGTCGTGATCGGCCCGACCTGCGTGTCGTCGCGCGAAGGGTCGCCGATGCGCGCCGTCTTCGCGAAGGCGACGAGCGCCTCCACGAAGGCGGGATAGATGGAGCGGTGGACCAGCGCACGCGAACCGGCGATGCAGGTCTGGCCGCTGGCCGCGAAGATGCCTGAGACGACGCCCTTGACGGCATCGTCCAGCACCGCGTCCTCGAAGACGATGTTGGCCGACTTGCCGCCGAGCTCCAGCGTGACGGGCTTGATCGACTTCGCCGCCAGTTCGTAGACGCTCTGGCCGGTGGCGTCGCCGCCTGTGAAGGCGACCTTGTCGACCTGCGGATGCGACACGATATGGCTGCCGATCTCGTTTCCGAAGCCGGTGACGATGTTGACGACGCCCGGCGGGAAACCGGATTCCTCGAAAAGCCTGCCGAACTCGAGCGCCGAGGCGGAGGAAAACTCGGAGGGCTTCCAAAGGACGGTATTGCCGGCTGCAAGCGCCGGCGCGAGTTTCCATGTCGCCAGCATGAGCGGCGAATTCCAGGGCGTGATCGCTGCCACCACGCCAAGCGGCTCCTCACGCGTGAAGTTGAAGACGCCGGGCTTGTCGATCGGGATCACGCGGCCCTCGACCTTGTCCGCCAGTCCGGCAAAGTAATGATACCATTGCGGCATGTAGCGGAGCTGGCCTCGCATTTCGGCGATGAGCTTGCCGTTGTCGCGGGTCTCGATGTCGGCAAGCCGGTCCGCGTTCTCGGCCAGCAGGTCGGCGAAACGGCGCAGCAGCGCGCCGCGCGCCGTTGCGCTGATCTGGCCCCACGCAGGGTCTTCGAACGCCTTGCGCGCCGCCTGGGCAGCGCGGTCGACATCCTCGGTGCCCGCGCGGGGTATTGTCGCCCATGCGGTGCCCGTGAACGGGTTTTCGGTCTCGAAGGACTGCCCGCTTGCGGCATCAACCCATTCGCCACCGATCAGCATACGGTACGACTTCATTTGTATTCCCCGCTCGTTTCCTGCCGATGAAGCCGCCGGCCGTCAGCCGTTCTGCGCGTCGACTTCAGCAAATGCCTCGCGGGCTATGCGGAAAGAGTCAACACCTGCAGGCACGCCGGCGTAGATCGCGACCTGCATGAAGATCTCGCGGATCTCGTCGCGGCTTACGCCGTTCTTCAAGGCGCCCTTCACATGCATCTTCAGCTCATGCGGGCGGTTAAGGCAACTGATCATGGCAAGATTGAGCATCGAGCGCGTCTTGCGGGGCAGGTCCTCGCGGCCCCAGACCGCACCCCAGCAATATTCGGTGACGAGTTCCTGCATGGGCCGGTTGAAATCGTCGGCAGCGGCGAAGGACTTCTCGACGAATTCCTTGCCGAGCACTTCCTTGCGGATTGCCAGGCCGCGTTCGAATACGTCGTTTGTCATCAGTTCTGCTCCTGTTTTGGGTGAATTGCGTTTGATCTGTGCAGCGCTACGCCTGACGCGGCAGGTTTGCGACGGGAGGATTGCGTCCTGTCCCCGGCGGCCGTCAGGGCGCACAGCCTTGCAAGCTGGCCGGCGTCGGCGCTTGTTTCGATCGTGTCGACGAAGCCCTCGATGGCGTCCGCCGCAGCGGCGCCCACGACAACGGACGCCGCTTCGCGAAAGCGCTGGCGAACCTCGCCTTCCGTCGCAGGGGTCACGTTGGTCTGCCCGATGCTGAGCCTGCGCTCGTCCTCGAGCGTCAGTTCGATCATCGCGCCCTGCTGTCCCGGAAAGGCGGCCGTCAGCTCCGGATTCACCGAAAGTTCGGTGGCGGCGGCCAATCGGTTCACCTCAGCGTTGTCCAGGTCGCGATAGTTGGCTTCCGCCAGCCGCCTGTGAACGAGAACGGCTGCGACGCCGAAGGGTATGCTCATCTTCGCCTGTAGCGAACGTTCGAACGGTCCGCGACCGTCGCAGCCGGGATATCGAGCCGCCGCCTCGGGCAGGTCGATGCGGATGCTACGCACAGGCGCGGCGTCAGGGCCGAGCATCTCGGTCAGCTTCAGCGCGGTCTGGCAGGCAGTCTGGGCGAAGTTACAGGCGGGTGCCGCCTTGTGGTAGACTGTCAGAATGTCGGCCTCGCCGCCGGGAAAAAGCCGTATCGGTCCCGGCATCGGACGACGCGCGAACGCCGCGAAGAACCCCGCAGGGCCTTCCAGAATGTCGGGGCTGGCAAACGCGCCGGCTCCGGCGAGCCTGACTGCGCTCCATGCATTTCGCGCGGCGAAGCCCGGATGGAAGTACATGTCGGAAGCACCTGTGCCCGGCCATTGGTTAAGGCCCGACGAGGTGTTCGCCGCAATCGCGATGCCGGACGCGATCTGGTCCGCATCGAAGCCGAGCATCCAGCTTCCACCGGTTGCAGCGCCGATGGGCGCGATCAGGCCCGTTGGCCGGTAGAGCGCCGACATGGCGGGGTCGATCGCCATCCGTCCGAGGCGACCGCCGACCTCATAGGCGACGATGGCGCCTTGTAGCAGACGCAGCCCGTTGACGGGCGCGCTCTCGGCAAGCGCCAGCAGGAGCGGCCAAACCACCACGCCATGATGACAGACCGACGGTGCGTGCATGTCCTCACGCACGAGCCCGTGGCCCATCACCGCGTTGACGAAGGCGGCGTCGGCCGGCGTGACCTGATGCCTGCCGCCGATGAAATGGCCGCCTTGCGCAGGAACCGTTGCGGCGACCGCCTGACGGCTGGCGGGAAGGTCCGAAGCCTCGAAGGCGCAGCCGAGGAAGTCGAGCAGGCACAGCTTGGCCTTCAGGACCGGGGCTTCACCGAAATCCCGAGGATCGAGGCCGACTACCGCTTCAGCCAGTTGCTGTGAACGAGTGGACACCTGCGCCCCCGTCTGCCTGCGTCTCTCAGCCGCGAATTTCGACGCCGGCCCATTCCTCGACGATCTTCACCATCGAGGTGAAGTCCGAATCTGGACCGAAACGCGCATTCGTTGCTGCAAGCATCTGCCGGACCAGCGAGCCGGCCACCATCGGAACGCCGAGGTTCTCCGCCTCGTCGACGCACATCCTGACATCCTTGTAGGACAGGCTCGTGGCGAAGCCGAAATCGAAGGTGCCGGGCAGCACGGCGCGGGGGAATTTGTCCTGCGTTGCGCTGTTGCGCCCGCTCGACGCGTTGATGATGTCGCACATGACCTTCGGGTCAAGCCCTGCCTTGACGCCCATTGCAAGGGCTTCCGCAGAAAGAAGGATGACGGCGGCGGCTATCATGTTGTTGCCGAGCTTGGCGACCTGTGCGGAACCGGGTGTTTCGCCGCAGAAGAAGCGCTTGCCGAAATTCGCCAGCACGGGATCGACCTCATCGTAGACAGCCTGTCGGCACGAGACCATCACCGCCAGTGTGCCGTTCGTTGCACCGGCTATTCCTCCGGAGACCGGCGCGTCTACCCATGCGATGTCGCGCGCGACAAGTTCCTTGTCGATCACCCCCGCCATCGAGGGGCCGGTGGTGGAAAGGTCGACGACAATCCGCGCCTGCGAGCCTTCCGCAACACCGTTCTTGCCGAGCACGACCTCGCGCACGATTGCCGGGGTCGGCAGGCTGCAAAAGACGATTTCCGCGTTCGAGGCCACTTCCGCAGGCGACGCAGCCGTCGTGACCGATGCGAGACCCATTGCGGCAGCCGCATCCGGCCGCGCGTCATAGGCTATGACCTCGTGCCCCGCGGCAGCGAGTCTCCTCGTCATCGGCCCTCCCATGCGTCCAAGGCCGATGAATCCAAGCTTTTTGTGCCGCAACCGTGTATCCTCCCTCGGTGCTGCCTGCGGCCCCGCGCAGCGAAGGCCATTGTGGTGCAAGCTTATGTTATCCGGGCGGGCTTGGATAATCGTCAAAGAGCGCATAACAGCTTTGCTGACGTTTCCACTTCGGCTTCGATGTTATGAATGACGGTGTTTTCGTCCATCGCGCATGTCAGTGACCCAATCCATGTTTGACCTGAAGCAGCTCCAGCTATTCACCGCCGTCGCAGAGTTCGGCAGCTTTTCGCGCGCCGCCGTCGCGCTCTCGATCAGCCAGCCCGTCATCAGTCGCCAGATCAAGGCGCTGGAGGAGGAACTGGGCGTCTCCCTGCTCTATCGCAACGGGCGCGGCATCGTGCTGACGGAGGCGGGCAAGCTTCTCGAGAGCTACGCGTCGGCGATCCTGGAGCAGGCTTCCCGTGCGACCACGGAGCTTGCCGCGCTTCGTTCCAATCCGCGCGGAACGATCGTGATCGGCATGCCGCCTTCGGTGGGCGTCGTCCTGACGGCCCCGCTCGTGCGCAACTTTCGCGAGGCATTCCCGCAGATCAGCATGCGGGTCATCGAGGGGTTCAGCGGACACCTTCTGGAATGGCTGGTCATGGGCAAGATCGACGTCGCAGTGCTCTACAACGCGCCGCGCATGAACAACCTTCTGGCCGAGCCGCTGCTGCGCGACGAACTGTTCCTGCTAGGCGCCAAGGACGATCCGTGTTCGCTAGGGACCGGCCCCGTCGAGGCTTCCATGCTGGCCAGCCTGCCGATGATCCTGCCGGCGCGTCCACACGGCCTGCGGCTTCTGCTCGACCAGGTGCTCGGCGCAGCCGGCATCTCTCCGCAGATCGACCTCGAGGTCGAGGCTATGCCCTCGACGCTCGGGCTCGTGGAAAGCGGGATCGGCTACACCATCCTTTCCTATTCCAGCGTGCATCACCTGGTTGCGGAGGGACGCATACGCTATTGGCGAATACGCAATCCCTCGATCGAGAGGGAACTGCTGCTGGCGACGTCAAGCCAGCGCCCGACGACCACCGCGATCCGGGCCGTGACCGGCCATATCAGGGATGAGGTGCGGACGCTGCGCAAGCTGGGCGTCTGGGAACCTTCAGGCCAGAGCAAGTAGGTTCCGCAGCGTCAGCGCCAATCGCGCTAAGCATGAACGCCTCTGATTTCGGCTCCGTGATCCGGCTGTTCAGCTTGGCGAAGATCCGGGCCGCCAGCTTGCCGGTGCGCCGGCCTCCACCTGCCCACGCAACTTCTCCCTGCGCGAAGTCTGTAATCTGGCGGGGTATTGAAATGCATCGGGCTCTGCCCGCACCTCGCTTCAGCCGGTGATCCGCCGCGACACCTTGAGCCGAGCTGGCATAATGTCCATAATGCGGTACGAATGCAGTCGCGAACCAACGCGATCCCGGGCGCCAACCTTTTCGATGCTATCCCTCGCGGACTTGTCGATCTGCTCGGAGGAGCAATGCGATTACGCCTGTCAATGTCGCAAACAGTGGTGTTCGATGATGCCAGTTGCGGTCACTATTGGGCAAAACAATACCAATCCAACAGAGTGAGGAACCTGAAATGTCGGAAGAACTCGATTTCCTGAGCAAGGCCGTCGCGAAAGGGCGTCTCAACCGGCGCGACTTTCTCGGGAGGGCGGCGGCGCTCGGCGTGACCGCGACGGTGGCCAATTCGATGCTCGCCAATGCCGCGCGCGCGGAAGGTCCCGTAAAGGGCGGCGTGCTGAAGGCGGGTCTGCAGGGCGGTGAATCGTCGAACGTGCTCGACCCTGCCCTCAACCTCAGCCAGGTGACCTTTAACTTCGGAAAGGCCTGGGGTGAACTGCTGGTCGACCAGGCTGTCGACGGCAGCCTTGAATATCGCATCGCCGAGTCCATCGGCTCGACGCCGGATGCGAAGACCTGGACCATCAAGGTTCGCAAGGATATCGAATTTCATAATGGCAAGACGGTGACGGCCGAAGACGTCGTGGCCACGCTGGAGCGCCACGCCGACGAAGGCTCGAAATCAGCAGCCCTTGGCATTCTTGCCGGCATCGAGTCGATGAAGGCGAGCGGCGATGAGGCCATCGTCACGCTCAAGGACCCCAATGCCGACTTCCCCTACCTGATGGCCGACTACCATCTCGTCATTCAGCCCAACGGCGGCAAGGACGACCCCAACGCCGGGATCGGCGCCGGCCCCTACAAGGTTTCGATCAACGAGCCGGGCGTGCGCCACGGCGGCGAGCGGTTCGCCAACTACTGGCAGGGCGACAAGGTCGGCCATGCCGACCAGATCGAGATCATCGTTATCAATGATGCCACGGCGCGCACAGCTGCGCTGCAGGGCGGACAGGTGAACATGATCAACCGTGTGGAGCCGAAGATCGTCGACCTGATCAAGCGCGTTCCGGGCGTGACCGTCCAGCCGGTTTCGGGTCGCGGCTTCTATCCGTTCAACATGTTCGCGGACACCGCGCCCTTCGACAACAACGACCTCCGGATGGCCCTCAAGCTGGCCATGGACCGCGAGGAGATGCTGGAGAAGATCCTGCGCGGCTACGGCTCGGTCGGCAACGACTTCCCGATCAACGAAGCCTATCCGCTGTTCTCCAACGACATCGAGCAGCGCACGTTCGACCCTGAAAAGGCGGCCGAGTTCTACAAGAAGTCCGGCCACACCGGTTCGATCCTGCTTCGCACCTCGGACGTTGCCTTCCCCGGTGCGGTCGATGCCGCGCAGCTCTACCAGCAGAGCTGCGCCAAGGCTGGCATCACCATCGAGGTCAAGCGCGAGCCTGGCGACGGATACTGGTCGGAGGTGTGGAACAAGCAACCCTTCTCGCTCTCCTACTGGGGCGGCCGTCCGACGCAGGACCAGATGTATTCGACTGCGTACATCTCCACGGCGGACTGGAACGACACGCGCTGGAAGCGCCCGGAGTTCGACCAGATGGTTATTGCCGCGCGCGGCGAACTCGACGAAGCCAAGCGCAAGGGCATCTATCGCGACATGGCCGTGATGATGCGTGACGAAGGCGGACTGATCGTGCCGTTCTTCAACCAGTATATCGATGCCAGCGGCAAGGGCGTCGGCGGATGGGTCTCCAACCCGGCCCAGGAAATGTGCAACGGCTACGCGCTGTCGATCTGCTGGCTCGAAGCCTGATGATGAAAGGGCCGGTCGCTGACCGGCCCTTTTCTCCTCGCCATTCGTGCAGCACAGATACGTGGCAGGTTGTTCATGTCTTCTCCGATCGTGAAACTGATCCTTCAGCGCCTCGCGCTGGGGGTGCTCCTCCTTCTGGCGGTTTCAATTCTCATATTCGTAGGCACGGAAATCCTGCCCGGCGATGTCGCGCAGTCGATCCTCGGCCAGTCCGCGACGCCGCAATCGCTTGCAAACCTGCGCGAGCAGCTGGGACTGGATGATCCCGCCTATGTGCGCTACTTCCGCTGGCTTGGCGGCCTGCTGACCGGCGACCTGGGCAATGCTCTGACCAGCGGCCTGCCGATCGCGAGCGCCATAAGCGGACGTCTGGCCAACACCCTTTTCCTGGCCGCCACCGCAGCCGTGATCGCGGTGCCGCTTGCCATCCTGCTCGGCCTGCTCGCGGTGCGCTACCGCAACGGTCCGATCGACAAGGCGATCTCCGCTTTCGCGCTTGCCTCGACGTCCTTTCCCGAATTCTTCATCGGCTACCTGCTTGTCTATTTCTTCGCGGTGAAGTGGCAGATTTTCCCTGCCATCTCGACGGTCTTCGACGGCATGAGCTTCTGGGAACGCCTGCAGGCGGTGGCGCTGCCGGCGACCGCGCTCACGCTGGTCGTGCTGGCGCACATGATGCGCATGACGCGAGCGGCAATCCTCAACGTCATGCAGTCCGCCTACATAGAGACGGCCGAGCTTAAGGGACTTCGACCGCTGGAGGTCATACGCAAGCACGCTTTCCCCAACGCCATCGCGCCCGTTGTCAACGTCGTGATGCTGAACCTTGCCTATCTGATCGTGGGCGTGGTCGTCGTGGAGGTGATCTTCGTCTACCCCGGCATGGGACAGTATCTGGTCGATCACGTCACCAAGCGTGATGTTCCGGTGGTGCAGGCGGTCGGCCTGATCTTCGCGGCCGTCTACATAATCCTGAACATCGTCGCCGACATCGCGGCCATCGTGGCCAATCCCCGCCTCAGGCATCCGAAGTAGGGCCGCGCCATGCTGGACATCAAACGCATTCCCCCTGGCGCATGGATCGGCCTCGTGCTGACCGGGTTTTTCGTCTTCTGCGCCGTTTTCGCGCCAGTGATCGCGCCCTATGGAAACGCCGAGATCGTGGGCGACGTATGGGCTCCCATGTCGGCCGACCACTGGCTCGGCACCGACAATCTCGGCCGCGACCTCCTCTCGCGCATGATCTACGGCGCGCGGGTGACCATCCTGATCGCGGTGCTTGCCACCGCGCTCGCCTTCTCGCTGGGCTCGATAATGGGCTTCACCGCGGCCGTGGTCGGCGGCTGGTTCGACACGCTGGTCTCGCGCTTCGTCGATCTCCTCATGTCGATCCCGACGCTGATCTTCGCGCTCGTGGTGCTGTCGGTCCTGCCGTCGAACATCGTCACGCTTATCCTGGTCATGGGCATACTAGACTCAACACGCGTCTACAGGCTCTCGCGCGCAGTCGCGGTGGACATCAATGTGATGGACTTCGTCGAGGCAGCAAAGCTGCGCGGCGAGGGACGCGGCTGGATCATCTTCCGCGAAATTCTGCCCAACGCCCTGTCTCCGCTGGTTTCCGAGCTTGGCCTGCGCTTCATCTATGCCGTGCTGTTCCTCTCCGCCCTTTCCTTCCTCGGGCTTGGCGTGCAGCCGCCGGCGGCCGATTGGGGCGGAATGGTCAAGGAAAACAAGGACGGCATCGTGTTCGGCATACCGGCGGCGCTGATACCGGCCGGCGCAATCGCGGCTCTGGCGATCTCGGTGAACCTCGTCGCCGACTGGATACTCAACCGGACAACCGACCTCAAGGGAGGGCGCGGCAATGGCTGACAAGCCGGCAAAGGAGAGCAAGTCGGGGCGGCTTCTCGACATCCGCAACCTGAGGATCGAGGCCACCGTCTATCCGCCGGGCGAAGCGCCAAGGAACGTGACGCTGGTCGACGACGTGTCGCTGACGCTGGAACGCGGCAAGGTGCTCGGGCTGATCGGCGAATCGGGAGCCGGCAAATCGACCATCGGACTGTCGTCCATGGGATACGGCCGCGGCGGCGTGCGGATCACGGGCGGCGAGGTCATCCTCAACGGGCGCGATATCCTGAAGGGCGGGCGTTCGGGAATCCGCAAGATACGCGGCCGCGAGGTCTGTTACGTTGCGCAGTCGGCCGCTGCCGCGTTCAACCCGGCCCATCAGTTGATGGACCAGGTGGTCGAAGCAGCGCTGCTTCATGGCACGGCAAGACGTGCCGAAGCCGAGAAGCGGGCGGTGACGCTGTTTCGCAAGCTGGGGCTGCCAGACCCGGACAATATCGGCAGGCGCTATCCCCACCAGGTTTCGGGCGGCCAGCTCCAACGCGTTATGACCGCGATGGCGCTTTGTTCGGAGCCGGACCTGATCGTCTTCGACGAACCGACCACGGCGCTTGACGTTACGACCCAGATCGACGTGCTGGCGGCTATCCGTGATGCGATCCGGGACACCGGCGTCGCCGCGCTCTACATCACGCACGATCTGGCCGTGGTTGCGCAGGTGGCCGACGAGATCATGGTGCTGAGGCACGGCAAGCTTGTCGAGTGGGGCGGAACGCGCCAGATCATCAAGGAGCCGCGCCAGCAATACACCAACGCGCTGGTCTCCGTGCACGAGATCGAACATCAGGAAAAGAAACCGACCGACCATCCGTTCCTGTCGGTCAAGAACGTGACGGCTTCCTATGGCAACGGACAGGTCAAGGTACTGAAGAACGTCTCGGTCGACATCCATCCGGGGCAGACGCTCGCTGTAGTGGGGGAATCCGGTTCCGGAAAATCAACGCTTGCCCGCGCGATCACGGGCCTGCTTCCGCCGATGGAGGGATCGATCACCTTCGGCGGAAAGGAGCTGTCGAACGCGCTTTCCGGCCGAAGCAAGGAAGACCTGCGACAATTGCAGATGGTTTACCAGATGGCGGACGTGGCGATGAATCCGAGGCAGCCGGTCGCCACGATCATAGGCCGCCCGCTTGAATTCTATTTCGGGATGCGCGGCAAGGAGCGAGACCGGCGCGTTGCCGAGCTTCTTGACAAGATCGAGATGGGCAAGGGCTTTGCCGACCGCTATCCGGCAGAACTGTCCGGCGGTCAGAAGCAGCGCGTCTGTATCGCCCGGGCGCTCGCCGCCAGGCCGAAACTCATCATCTGCGACGAGGTGACCTCCGCGCTCGACCCGCTTGTCGCCAACGGGATATTGAAACTCCTGCTGGGACTCCAGGCTGAGGAAGACGTGGCGTATCTGTTCATCACGCATGATCTTGCGACCGTGAAGTCGATCGCCGATTCGATCGCCGTCATGTATCGCGGTGAAATCGTGCGCTACGGCCCCAAGAGCGAGGTGCTCGCGCCACCCTTCGACCCCTACACCGACCTTCTGCTTTCTTCAGTGCCGGAGATGGAGATCGGCTGGCTCGACAAGGCGATCGCATCGCGGCGGATGGAAAGCGCTGGCAACTGAGCATTGCCTGACGACATCAGACCAGTTCCAGCTTGATTCCCGCCTGCTGCATCTGGTCGACGAGTTCCTCGTCCACCGTGCGCGAAACCAGCACCACGTCGAAGACGCTGAGGTCGGCGACATGGTTCAAGGCCGAAAAGTGAAACTTGCTTTCATCGACAAGCAGGATCTTCTTGCGCGCGATCTCGATCATGGCCTGCTTGGCGCGCAGGACCTGCTCGTCCTGAGTGAACATGGAAAGCCCCTGGATGGTCGTGGTCGACAGCAGCGCGACGTCGACGCGGTAGGAGCGAATCGCCCGTTCGCATGCAAGGCCGAAGAAGCCGTTGTAGGAGCGATGGAACTTCCCACCCAACGCGATCAGGTCGATGTCGGGCGAAGCGCGCAGCTTTTCGAGCACCGGAAGCGCATTGGTGATGATCGTGACGGGCGTGACCTGGTCGATGAATTCGGTGACATGGAAGGTCGTGGAACTGTCGTCCCACACGATGGCGTCGCCCGCCTCTATGTGCGCGATCGCGGCACGCGCCAGCTTGCGCTTTTCCCCGACATGCTGATGCGTGCGGAAAAGATAGCTGCTTTCGAACAGCATTGATTTCTCCGCCGACACCGATCCGCGAAGCCGCCTTACAAGGCCTTGCGTCTGCAGATCGTTGAGATCGCGGTGGATCGTCATGAGACTGACGTCCAGGCGTGTCGCGAGATCCTTGATCGGCAAGGACGGGCTTTCCATCAGCAGCTTAATGATCTCCGCGCGGCGCTGATCCGCCTTGGACAGGTGCGCGGTCTCGATGTTCGGTTCGAACAAGGCGGAGGCCTCCCTCTCCACATTGGGAATGCCAGAGGCTAGCACCGCCCACGCAAGGTTGAAAGCAAAATGTTAAATTGTGAGAAATCGGACTGTTGGCATCATTTTTCAACCGATTTGTACGACACGTCATATGAAACATAAAACTGTTTGATTACAATATCATAAAAGAAGATTATGCATTGACAGAGGTCGTTAACATCTCGTGAGAACGCTTCGCCAAATAACAAAAAACATGACAAAAATAAGTTTTGTGTTGATATTTTTAACGTAGGTGATAGCGTTGGAAACAGGGCAGGAGACGGGGCGGAGGAGATCGCCAGCCGGCTGGATTGCCCGTCTGACTCGTTGGAGGAAAATCATGAAACACGCATCGCGTGCGCGTTTGCTCGCGTCCGCTGCCGTCGCTGTGACAGCGATGGCCGCAACCGCCGGCATTGCCCGTGCCGAAGAAACCACGCTCACCTTCGTCTGGCACGCAGGAACCTGCGCTGACGCGCTGGTGGATATCGCGAAAGACTATCCGGACAAATCCGTGAAGATCGTCCCCGCGCTGGTTCCCTACGGACCGCAGTGGCACGACAAGATCGCATCCGAATTCGCAATCCAGGGCGACGCATTCGACTTCGCCATGTGGGACAGCCAGTCCACGGCCGAGTTTGCCTCGCATGCGGTCAAAATCAACGACATCTTCGACAAGTCGAGCTACCTGAAGGCTGACATCTTTCCGCCGGCATCCCTGTCGCGCTACGGCGAATATCCCGACGGATCGGGTGAATTCTACGGCCTGCCCGCCAACCAGGACGCTTATGGGCTGACCTATCGCAAGGATCTTTTCGAGGACCCGAAGGAACAGGAAGCTTTCAAGGCCAAGTATGGCCGCGACCTCGCCGTGCCGCAGACCTATCAGGAGGCCAAGGAGGTCGCCGAATTCTTCACGCGTCCCGACCAGGGGCTCTACGGCTGGGCACAGATGGGCGGCCGCGACTATGACTTCGCCACCACCGCTTCGAACTCGTTCCTTTGGTCGTTCGGCGGCGAGCTCTACAATCCCGAAACTTTCGAGGTGAAGGGCTATCTCGACTCGCCTGCCTCGATCGACGGCGTGCAGGCCTATGTCGACATGTTCAAGTTCGGTCCTCCCGGATCGCAGAACTGGGGCTTCGATGAAGTCAACACGGCCATCCAGCAGGGCCAGGTCGCGATGGCGATGCAGTGGTTCTACTTCAACGGGTCGAACGCCGATCCCAAGGTCAGCAAGTTCGCCGACAAGGTTGGCTTTGCCGTTCTTCCGGGCGCTGTCGGACGCGATGGCAAGTTCCGCCGCCAGTTCTCGGTCGGCGGTCAGGGCATGGGCATCAACAAATATTCCAAGAAGCTTCCTGAGCTTACCAAGTTCATGGAATGGTACTTCGAGCCCGAGCAGCAGAAGCGCTATGCAGCCGTCTGCCAGACCGGCCTGAAGGCGGTTCTGGAGAGCCCGGACTGGCAGAACCTGAACTCCTACAACAAGCAGTTCTCTTCGGCTCTGGCCTATCTGAACGACTACTGGCACCTCCCCGAATACCCTGTTCTGCTCGATGAGCTGCAGCAGGAGATTTCGGCTGCGGCAGCCGGCACCAAGACCGTGCAGGAAGCGCTCTCGGCGGCCGCCGAGAAGAACGAGCGCACGCTCACGCGCGCCGGCTACGAGATCAAGCGCGGTGAAAGCACGCCTGAAGTGCCCGACCAGACGATCTCGCCAGTTGGCCAGGATAACGTCGTGCCTGTCGAATAACGGCACCGACAAGAAGGGCGCGTGGAGTTTTCCGCGCGCCTTTTCCGTCTTACCCACCAGGCTACCCGGCATCTGACCGAACGACAGGGCTCGGCATGACGAACGCTCGTACCTCAATGATCGATCTGGCCACCAGATGGCTGATCCTCGGCCTGTTGATCGTCTACACGATCTACAATGTCGGGCCGATCTTCTGGCTGCTTCTTTCCTCTTTCAAGAGCCGCATGGACCTGTTCTCCATGCCCCCCAAGCTGTTCTTCACGCCTGATCTGAGCGGCTACCAGAGCGTGTTCGGCGTTGGCGCGGCAAAGGACAGCGCTTCGGCCGTCGGGGTCTTCGATTCTCTGGTCAACAGCATCATCGTCTCGGTTTCGGGCACCGCACTTGCCGTCTTCTTCGGCACACTGGCGGGCTATGTCTGCTCGCGCTTCAACTTCAGGGGCAAGGGCGATTTCATGTTCTTCGTCCTGTCCACCCGTATGCTGCCGCCTGTGGCGGTACTCGTCTTCTACCATCTGATGTTCGCGCGGCTTGGCCTTGCCGACACGCGCTTCGGCCTCGTGCTCGTCGCCATCTTTGCCAATATCGGCCTTGCGACCTGGATCATGAAGGGCTTCTTCGACGGCGTGCCCAAGGAGGTGGAGCAGATCGCGATCGTAAATGGCTATACGCGGATGTACGCCTTCACGCGGCTCGTGCTGCCGATGGTGAAGGGCGGCATCGCGGCCACCGCCGGCTTCTGCTTCATTTTCGCGTGGAACGAGTTCGCCTTTGCGTCGATCCTGACAACCACCCAGGCCAAGACGCTGCCGGTCAAGATTTCCGCTGCCTCCGGGGCCACCGGCATTGAGTGGACGCAGATCTGCGCCGCCGGCGTGGTGCTGATCATTCCGGTCCTGATCTTCTTCTACCTGATCCGCAAGCACCTGCTGATGGGCATGACCTTCGGCGTGCTGGGGAGGAGATAACGATGGCCTCTTCCCAGACCACGACCACCGAGGATCGCGCCGCTGGCCATGCGCGGCGGCAGGCCGAACTGCGCAAGCGTTCGTCCGGCAGGCTGATGATCTTCGGTTTCCTTTCTCCGTCGCTGGCGATCCTGCTGTTCATGGTCGCCTACCCGATCTTCTCGCTGATCTACTACTCGTTCTACAATTTCTCGGCCCTACGCCAGACCACCATGAAGCCGGTCGGGCTGAGCAACTATACCTTCCTGCTGTCCGATCCGGAGCTTTGGCAGCGTTTCGTCTTCACGGGGAAGTTCGTCTTCATCTGCGTCACGCTTCAGATGCTGATCGGCATCTTCGTCGGCTATCAGCTGCAGAAGAATTTCCGCGGCCGCGACATCATCTTCACCCTGCTGATGATGCCGATGATGCTGTCTCCGGTCGTCGTCGGCTTCCTGTGGCGATACATGCTGAATTCGGAATGGGGTATCGTGAATTACCTGCTGTCCTCGGTCGGGCTGCCGAAGGTCGACTGGCTCGGCCAGACCAACGCTGCGCTTTGGGCCGCCGCAGCCGCCGACACGTGGATGTGGACACCCTTCATCGTCCTGCTCGCCACGGCCGCCTTCCGAGGCATTCCCGAGACGATCTACGAGGCAGCCGAGGTTGACGGGGCAAGTCCCGCATACCGCTTCTTCCGGATCACGCTGCCGATGTCGGCGCCGGTCCTGTTCATCGCGCTGATCCTCAGGCTGATCGACAGCTTCAAGCAATACGACCTGTTCGTCGCGCTGACGGGCGGCGGCCCCGGATCGAGCACCGAAACCGTCTCCTATGCGGTCGCGAAAACGGCGTTCAGCTACTTCTACACCGGCGAGGCGTCGGCCCTCGCGGTGATCCTGCTTCTCATCATAACAGGCTTGTCGATGATCCTCGTGCGCCACCTCACCAAGATGGGCGAGAAATACTGATGGCCGAGATATCGCTCAGGAACCTGACGATCGAGTTCGGCGACTTCAAGGCGGTCGACGACGTCAGCCTGACCGTGAAGAACGGCGAGTTCGTCGTCTATCTCGGTCCGTCCGGATGCGGCAAGACGACGACGCTCAGATGTATCGCCGGCCTTGTCGGGGCAACATCCGGCGACGTTCTGTTCGACGGTGTGCGGGTCAACGACCTGTCGGCGAGCGAGCGCAACATCGCGATGGTGTTCCAGTTCGTGTCGCTCTATCCGCACCTCAGGATCAAGGAGAACATCGTTTTCCCGCTGAAGGCGCGCGGCGTGGCCAAGGCCGAGATCGCCCGCAAGCTCGACTGGGTCACGGAAGTCTTCAAGCTGGGCGACGATCTTGGTCGCTACCCAGCCGCATTGCCGCCTGGCGCGCGGCAGAAGGTGGCGCTGGCGCGGGCGGTTATCCGCGATCCGGCGGTGCTGCTGCTGGACGAGCCGCTGTCTGCAATCGATGAACAGTTCCGCGAGGAGATGCGCTGGGAACTGGGCCATCTGCAGCGGCAGCTCGGCGTCACGACCATCTATGTCACGCACGACCAGCGCGAGGCCATGTCGCTGGCGGATCGTATCGTCCTCATGAACAACAGCCGCATCGTCCAGGTATCCGTGCCCGATCGCATGTTCTTCGATCCTGTCGATATCTTTGCCGGCCAGTTCATCGGCTCGCCCTCGATGAACCTCATCGATCTCGAGCCGGTTTCGGGCGGACTGAAGCTCGGCGGCAGCGACGTGACGCTGACGCCGGAGCGCGAGCGCCTGCCGCAATGGGCGCTTTCCTCAGCCCGCCCGCTGAAGCTCGGAGTCCGGCCGATCAACGTCCATCTTGTCGACGATCCGCAGGCAGGCGTCGCACTACCTGTCGACGACGTGTTCTCGGTCGGCCGGGAACGCTTCTTTTCCTTCCGCATAGGCGACACGATCCACCAGGGCGTGGACAAACGCCGGTCCAACAGCGGATCGGAGGGAAGGGTGCATTTCGACCCCGACGGCTTCCTGTTCTTCGATGCCCAGACGGGACGGCGGGTCGGCGCGGAGGACGCGGCATGAGCGCGACCCCGATGCTCCAGCTCGACGGCCTGAAAAAGTCTTATCACGGCAAGACCGCGCTTCGAGGCTTGGACCTTACCGTCAATGACAACGAGATTTTTGCGCTGCTTGGCCCGACCGGTGCCGGCAAGAGCTCGACGCTGCTTGCATCCGCCGGCCTGATCGACCTCGATGCCGGTCGCGTCAACCTGGCCGGACGCGATGTCACCGAGGCCGATCCCGCCACGCGCGACGTCGCCATCGTCTTCGAGGGCTTCAACCTCCTGCCGGTTCTCGACGTCAAGGACAACATCGCCTTTGCGCTGCGTTCGCCGGAGTTCCGCGAAGCAGAGGACGAGATCTCGCGCCGTGTCGGCCGCACGGCCGAACTGCTCAGGATCTCGCACCTGCTGGACCGGGACGTAGGCACACTCTCGGGTGGCGAGCGGCAGCGCGTGGCGATCGCCCGCGCGCTGGTCCGGCGTCCCGTCATGTTCCTGCTCGATGAACCCCTCTCGGCGCTTGACCTGAAGCTGCGCGAGGGATTGCGCGCGGAGCTGCGCCAGATCCACAAGCATTATCAATCGACCATGCTTTACGCTACGCACGACTATCACGGGGCGATCGCAATTGCCGACCGCATCGGTATCATCGATGGTGGCTCGATCCAGCAGGCGGGCACGATCGAGGATATCTACCGCTTTCCAGCCAACATCCTCGTCGGGAAGCTGATCGGCAGTCCCTCGATGGCTTTCCTCGAAGCGCGCATCGAGGGCGGCAAGGTGGTCGTCAAGGGCGCCGCGCAGTCCCTGCCCATAGAGGATTTCGGCACGGTGGCGACGACGAGCGGCAAGGTGGTTCTCGGCATCTGGCCCGAGGACATGGAGGTCGGCCCTGCCGGCGTTGAGGACGCAAGCGTCGGCACGATCTACGCGGTGGACAATCGCGGCTTCGAACGCGCCATCCAGGTGGAGACGTCGGCGGGTTCGTTCCGCAAGGTGGTGCCGCTTTCCATGCCCGTGACCCAGGGCGACCCCTGCACATTCCGCATACCGCGAGGTGCGTGCTTCCTGTTTGACGTGGAGAGCGGCAAACGCATCTCCCAGATGGGAGAAGGCAGCAACTGATGTCATCCCTGCTCAGTAAAAAATGGATGTACCGACTGGCGTCGACGCTGATCCTCGGCGGATTTGCGATGCTTTGCCAGCCATTCACCCACGCCCTTTTCGTACTGGGATTTCCGGTCCTGCTCGCAGGCGTCGTCCTGTTCATAATTCTTGACCATGTGCCGGATGGGAGGATCGAGGAGAACGACAATGGCTAATCCAAAAAAGGTACTGAACGATCCCAAGCAGGTCGTAGCCGAAATGATCGACGGCCTCGTGCTGGCCAATGACGGACGGGTCCGGAAGTTGCCGAACCACGCCGCGATCGTCCGCACCGACCTCCCCGACAGCAAGGTCGCTCTCCTCATCGGCGGGGGCAGTGGACACGAACCGCTGTTCCACGGTTTCGTGGGCCGCAACATGGGCGACGGCGCTGCCTGCGGCCAGGTCTTCGCCGCCCCATCTCCAGACATCATCTACGAGGCGGCCAAGGTCGTGCACCGTGGCAAGGGGATACTGTTCCTGTACGGCAACTATGCCGGCGACAACATGAATTTCGACATCGCCGCCGAGATGCTCGAAGACGACGGCATCGACGTGCGCACGGTTCGCGTGACGGACGATGTCGCCGCGGCACCTCCCGAGCGGACGCATGACCGTCGCGGCATCGCGGGCGACATCTACATGATCAAGATTGCCGGCGGCGCGGCGTCTGAGCTGGACACGCTGGACGAGGTCGAGCGCGTCGCACGCAAGGCGGTCGCGAATGTCCGCTCCATAGGCGTCGCGGTCGCAGCCGGCTCCATACCGGAAACGGGCAAGCTGACCTTCGAACTCGCCGACGACGAGATCGAGATCGGCATGGGCGCGCATGGTGAGGCAGGCGTGTCGCGCCAGAAGATGAAGTCCGCCGACGCAATCGCCGACGAACTGATGGAGAAGGTCCTATCGGATCTTCCTTTCAGGGCAGGGGATGAGGTCGCCCTGATGATCAACAATCTCGGCGCGACGACAATGATGGAGATGCTGATCGTCAACCGCCGCATCCGGCAGATACTCGACAGCCAAGGCATCAAGGTCCACCGGTCCGATGTCGGAACCTGGCTCACCGTTCAGGAGATGGCTGGCTTCTCGGTAACGCTGATGCGGCTGGATGACGAACTCAAGCGGTATCTCGACATGCCTGCCGAGTCGCTTGGCTATTCAAGAATGTGATGCCCGACATGTCCGATACGCTCGATCTCGACGCTACGATCAATATGCTGAAATTCGTGTCCCGGTCGGTCATCGACCAGACCGACCTTCTGACCGATGCCGACCTCGCCATCGGCGACGGCGATCATGGCATCGGCATGCGCAGGGGGTTCGAGGGCGCGCTCGAGGCGATGGACGCCACGCCTCCCGATTCGATCGAGAATGCGCTGAAGACGGTCGGCACCGCGATCATGTCCAAGACGGGGGGAGCTGCAGGCGCGATCTTCGGCACGCTCTTCCGCGCAGGTTCCAAGCCTCTGGCCGGGCGTGATGTTCTGGACGGGGAAGGCTTCGCCACCTTCCTCGACACCGGGCTGGAAGCCGTTCTGAAACGGGGTGGCGTCACCGAGGGTCAAAAGACGATGATCGACGCCATTGCGCCTGCCGCGCGTGCTGCAAGGCGAGGCGCGGACGCCGGTCTGAGGCAGGCCATCGCCGCCGCCGCCGCTGCTTCCCAGCAGGGTGTCGAGGCGACCAGGGACATGATCGCGACTACCGGCAAGGCCCGCTCGCTCGGTGAGCGCAGCCTTGGCCATCCCGACCCGGGCGCGATCTCGGTCTCGCTGATCCTCAAGGCAATGCAGGATTTTACCGCAGGGGCCTGAGGGCACGCGGCATTTAGGAGGAATTCGACATGGCAGACCTGGACGACATCAAGGACGGCAAGGATTGGGGACAGGACCGTCCGGCGGATACGAGCCGCTTCTATCTCAAGGGCGCGGCCCATCACGACTGGGGCATGAAAGCCAGGCTTGCGCGCGTGTTCAACCCCGACAGCGGCCGCACCGTGATGCTTGCCTTCGACCACGGCTATTTCCAGGGTCCGACCACGGGTCTGGAACGGATGGACCTGTCGATCGCGCCGCTAGCCGACCATGCCGACGTGCTGATGTGCACGCGCGGCGGCCTGCGCGCGACGATACCGCCTGAGGTCAACAAGCCGGTGGTGTTGCGCTGCAGCGGCGGCAACTCGATCCTGACTGAACTGTCGAACGAGCTTGTGGCCGTCGATATTGACGACGCGATCCGGCTCGGGGCCGTCGCCATGGCGGCGCAGGTCTACATCGGCGCCGAATACGAACACAAATCGATCTCCAACGTCGTCAAGCTGATCGACACGGGCACACGCTACGGCATCCCGACCATGGCGGTTACCGGGGTCGGCAAGGACATGGTGCGCGACGCGCGGTATTTCGGGCTGGCGACAAGGATTGCGGCCGAGATCGGCGCGCAATTCGTGAAGTCCTACTACGTCGATGAAGGCTTCGAGAAGATCGTGCTTGGCTGCCCGGTGCCGATCGTGATTGCGGGCGGCAAGAAACTGCCGGAACGCGACGCGCTGGAAATGGCATGGCGGGCGATCGATCAGGGAGCCGCCGGCGTGGACATGGGGCGCAACGTGTTCCAGTCGTCTGATCCCGTAGCCATGCTGAAGGCGCTCGCAGCGATCGTTCACAAGGGCGAGAAAGCGGACAGGGCATATGCCATGTTCCGCGATCTGGAGCAGGCTAAGGCAGCCTGATCATGTTTCAGACAGCATCCGACACAGCCATGAAGCCCTTGCTTGGCAAGGCGGTAATTGTCACGGGCGCTGCCAGCGGCATCGGCCGCGAGATCGCCCGCACGTTTTCGGGTGCGGGCGCAAGGGTTGCCGCGCTCGACATCAACGATCCCGCATCGGCCGGAAATGTTGCCGATGAAGGTTGTCGTGCGTATCGGTGCGACGTGACCGACGCCGACATCGTCGGCCGCGTGTTCGAAAACGCGGCGGCCGAAATGGGCGGTCTCGACATACTGGTGACCAACGCCGGCTCGGCCCAGCAGGGTGCCATAGGCGACCTGCCCATGAACGAACTGCGCCGCAGCTTCGAGCTCAATTTCTTCGGTCACCAGAACGCCTGCCAGGCCGCCATCAGGATTTTCCGCCAGCAGGGGCGAGGCGGCACGATCCTCTTCAACATCTCCAATCAATCGGTCAATCCGGGCAAGGACTTCGGGCCCTATGGCATACCCAAGGCCGCGACCCTTGCCCTGATGAAGCAGTACGCGGTCGACCACGGGCGTGAAGGCGTGCGGGTCAACGGCGTAAACGCCGGCCGCATCCGAAGCGGGTTGATGACCGAGCAGATGATCCTCGAACGCGCCAGCGCGCGCGGCATGACCCCGCACGAATACATGGCCGGAAACCTGCTCGGCGTCGAGGTCACGGCATCCGACATTGCCGACGCCTTTCTGCACCTTGCCCTGATGGAAAAGGTCAACGCGGCGGTTCTTACGGTCGATGGCGGTGTCATAGCCACCTCGCTTAGGTAGCCGCCGGCAGGGTGCCTCTTGCGGCCCGTCGCGGGATGTTCCCATGCGAGCCGAAACGATGCATTCTTGGCCGACACCAGTTTCGGCATCGATCGGATATCCGCCATGAACCTTCAGGTCGTTCCTTCATCAGAGGCGGCTGCGCTTGTCGAGCGGCCGTTCGTGAAGATGCACGGCCTGCGCAATCACTTCGTCATATTCGACCGGCGCTCCGACCGCCGGGCATTTACGAAGAAGGACATCGTCAGGATCTGCGATCCGCAGGTGGGCGTCGGCGGCGAACAGCTCCTCACAATCGAACCTCCGTCGACAGCGGCACAGGACGCATATGCACGGATGCGCATCTTCAACATCGACGGTCGCGAGGTCTCCGCCTGCGGCAATGCCACGCGATGCGTGGCGCATATGCTGTTCGAGGAGAGCGGCAGGACGGAACTCTTGCTCGAGACCGCCGGCGGCATTCTGAATTGCCGACGGGAAGGGGCGATGGATGTCAGTGTCGAGCTTGGTCCCATCGGCTGGAACTGGCGCGACTTCCCGCTTGCGTGGGAAGTCGACACGTTCGACCTGCCGGTCCAAAGCGGATCGCTGCGCAACGGCACGGCGCTCTGGATCGGAAACCCCCATGCCGTCTTTTTCGTGGATAGACTCTCGGACATCGAGTTAGCCAGGGATGCCGCGCCGATCCATGATGATCCGCTGTTTCCGGAAGGCATCAATGTCGGTGTCGCCGAGATTATCGATCCTCGCAACATCCGGCTCGCGGTGTGGGAGCGTCCGGGCATTGCCACGCAGGCATGCGGCACAGGCGCCTGTGTTGCGGCCTTCGCGGCGCACAGAAAGGGCCTTGTGGCCAATGACCGCATCACGGTGCACCTTCCGGCGGGACCACTCAGGATCGAACTTCAGGACAGGATGGCCGTGATGTCCGGCCCCGTTGCCTATTGCTGCCGGGGCTTTGTCATGTGTGAGCCGGTCGATGATTTCGAGTGATTGCTCAGGAAACGCGTGAACCGGTTTCATCAAGCAGGACGCAGCCGGCCGGGTCGAAGCCGATCTCTATGGCCTCTCCCTCCGGGATCATCTTGCCGACAAGCTGGCTATTCGCTCGGATAACGGTCTGCTCGCCAATGTCGATTTCGTAGATGACATTTCCGCCGAGATAGGAAGCGGAGATGACGCGCCCGGACAACCGGTTTTCAATACCGGCGCCGACCTGCACCTTCTGCGGCCTGAGAACGATGGTGATGTCCGTTCCGGTCGAAAGGGGCCGCGGGGAGACCACGCTGACCCTCTGCCCGGCCTTGAGCGCGACAGTCGCGTTCTGTCCGTCGCTTGCGGTCACGCTGCCGGCAAGCAGGTTCGCCTTGCCGAGAAAGTCTGCAACGAAGGAAGTCCTGGGCGTTTCGTAAACTTCTTCAGGGGTGCCGATCTGCTCCATCATTCCGGCGTTCATGACCACGATCTGGTCGGACATCGACAGGGCTTCTTCCTGGTCATGCGTAACGAAGATTGCGGTGATGCCGGTTTCCTTCTGGATCTTCTTGATCTCGACCCGCATCTCCTCACGCATGTTGGCGTCGAGTGCCGAAAGCGGCTCGTCGAGCAGCAGCACTTCAGGCTCGAAGACGATGGCGCGCGCAAGCGCGATACGCTGCTGCTGCCCACCTGACAATTGCGACGGCAGCTTCTTCTCGCTGCCTGGAAGCCGAACCATCTCGAGCGCCTTGCCGACGCGGCGCGTGATCTCGGGCTTGGGAACGTTTCTGTATTTCAGCCCGAAAGCGACATTGTCGAAGACGCTCTTGTGGGGAAACAGCGCATAGCTCTGGAAGACCAGTCCGATGTTGCGCTTGTAGATGGGGATGTCGTCCACCCGGCGTCCGCCGATGGATATCTGGCCGCGGGATATGTCGACAAGGCCGGCAATGGAACGCAGGATCGTCGTCTTGCCGCAACCGGACGGGCCCAGAAGGGTCACGAAGCTGCCGCGCGGGATCGCCAGCGAAAAATCGCGGACCGCGACAAACTTTCCATAGGCGATGTCGATGTTACGGAATTCGACGGCAGGGCGCTCATAGCCCGTGCCGGCGTTCGCCTGCGACGTCCCGGTCGACTCCGACCGGGACGTTATGACTGGGCTCACAGCAGTGTCAGGCACCCTTGGAGATCCTGTCCCACTGCTTCTGCCAGGCATCCTCGTTGTCTGCCCAGTAGATCGGATCGGCAAAGGTCAGCGCCTTCATCTGGCCGGTCGGGTCGAAGGCCGGAAGTTTCTCGATCTTCTCGGTGAGCTTGACCTTGGTCGGGTCGAGGGACGGCGGATAGTTCTGGCCTTCGGCGACAGCGATGGATGTCGCGGGGTCGAGCATGAAGTTGAGCAGTTCCTCGCACTCGGCCATTGGCGAACCCTTGAGGACCAGCATGTCCTCCATCCAGGCATAAGAGCCCGATGGATCGAGATAGCCGATCGGATGACCCTGCTGCTGAAGCGCGGCGACGCGGCCCGACCACGCGTCGGTGACGACAATCTCGCCCTTGGAAAGCAGGTCCATGAGTTCCGCGCCTGAGCTCCAGAACTTCTTGGCAAGGTCGCGCGTCTCGCGCACCTTGGCCCAGACGGCATCCATGTCCTGGATGTTGTTGGGATCCTGCCCTGTGTCGAGCGCGGCATACCAGACGCGGGTCGTCATGTCGGCGTATCCGCCGATCTTGCCCGCATACTTCTTGTCGGCGAGCATGGCCGCGCCCTTTTCCTTCGCCTCCTCCGGCGAAATCACCGTGGTGTTGTAGGCGAGGCCTGTCGTGCCGTAGTCGTAAGGCACGGCCGACAGCTTTGGCGTGAGCTTGCGGAATGGCTCGATCATAGGCTGCAGCACATTCGCCAGGTTGGGAATGTTGGCCTCGTTGAGTTCCGAGGTCGCGCCGGCATTGACGTATTTGATGTAGTAGTTGACGCCGGACGAGTGGATCACTTGGAAATCGCCGGGCTTGGACGTCTTGATCTTGGTGATGATCTCGTTTTCGTCGCCGAAGGTCCCCTGGACCACCTTATTTCCTGTTTTCGCCGTGTAGGGCTGGAAGGCATATTTGTCGATCGCCTCCTGGACGACGCCGCCCCATCCGTCGAAGCGGACATCGGTGGTGGCCGCAAGCGCGCGACCCATCCAAGGCATGTTGAGACCGGCGGTCGTTGCCGCCGCGGCCGTGAGCGTCAGGAAAGTACGCCGGCTGATGTCGCCATTGGCATGACGCTCCTGAAGCCTTTCCAGCCGTTTCGTTGTTGATATTTTCATTGTTCTACCTCCGTTGAATTGCCACGTCTTCTCAGTCTTGTGAGTCCTTGCAGGAGAAGCCCGCCAAGCAAGGGTATTCCGACGGTCACGAGGATCATGACCGTACCCAACGCGTTGATTTCAGGGCTTATCGAGATTTTCAGCATTGAAAGGATCTGCGTCGGCATGGTTTCCACGCCCGCGGGGCGCCAGAACAGGCTTGCCGAAGTGTTGTCGAAGGAAATGGTGAACGCCAGCAGCGCACCCGCCACGACGGCGGGCAGCAGAAGTGGCAGGATGACCTCCCTGAATGTGGCCGCGCGCGAGGCTCCGAGCGAAAGCGCAGCCTCCTCGTAAACCCGGCGGATTCCCACAAGGCGCGCCTGTGCGACCAGCACGACATAGGGCACGGCAAGCAGGATATGCCCGAGGATCAGAATCCACAGGGTGCGGGGCTGGTCGACTGCCTTGATCATGACGAGCAGCCCGACGCCAAGAATGGTCTCAGGGACAAGCGCTGGAAGAATCACAAGCGTGCCGAGGATCTGCTTGCCGTTGAATTCGAAACGCGTGAGCGCGTAGGCGGTTATGACCCCGATTATGGTCGTGACGCCTGCTGTTACCAGAGCGATCCACAGCGAGGTCCGGAAAGCCTGCAGGACCTGCTCGTTCTGAAGCAGCTTGGCGTACCACTGCAGGCTGAAGCCGGTCATCGGGAAGCCGCCGAACATGGACGAGTTGAACGAGAGGACCACCGTCGCGACGATGGGCGCGAACATGAAGATGTAGACGCAGATCGTCATGAACCCGGTGAGCCGCCAGGCCCATTTCCCTTCCCGGTCTCCATGCGTCGCGGCCGTCATCCGCCCAATCCCTTAACGATCTGCGACATGCTCATGTAGCGGGTGTACACGGCGGCAAAACAGCCGAGAACCATGAAGAGGACGATGGACAGCGTCGCGCCCATCGGCCAGTTCAGCTGACCCATAATGGTGTCGTAGATGAGATTCCCGAACAGCGCATCGCGTCCTGAACCCAATAGCTGCGGGGTCACGTAGCTGCCGGCCGCAAGCACGAAACAGAGCATGAGCCCGGCCGCAAGCCCTGGCAGCGAAAGCGGTAAGGTGACCTCGCGAAACGCCTGTGCGCTGGTGCAGCCCATGGAACGCGCTGCCGAGATCAAGGTTCGATCGATGCTTTCGAGACTCACATAGACGTTGAGGATCATGTAGGGCAGCAGGAAGTGCAGCAACCCCATGATCACAGCACCCTCCGTGTAGAGCATTTGCAGCGGCTCCTGGATCAGGCCCAGCTTGAGCAGGGTGACGTTGATCAGGCCCTGTTCGCCCAGAATGTGAATCCACGAGAAGGTGCGGATGGTGAAGCTGATCCAGAACGGAACGATGAGCAGAAGCAGCAGCAGCCACTTGTGCTTGAACGTCGTCGCCCAGATGAAATAGGCAGGGAAATAGCCGAGGATTCCGCAGATGATGGCCGTCATCCCACCGACGCGCAACGTCTTCAGCAGAAAGCCGTGATAGTAGCCGTCGGTAAGGAATTCGTGCCAGTTCGCGAGCGTCACGGTCGCCGACTCAACGCCTGCTGTCACGAAGGTGAAGAAGGTGTAGACCAACATCACGGCGATCGGCAGCAAGAGGAAGAAGATCAGCAGAAGCAGGACGGGCGCGACCAGCATCCACGCCAGCCGGGGGTCGTACAACGTCCATCCTTTGTTCATGCGCATGCAATACTGCCCGGGCGCCTTTTCGGCGCTCCTGTTCCCAACCCCGATGTTGGGTGATTGAAGCCTCGATGTCCACAGTCGACGCGCAGAAATCTGTTCTGCCAGGCTTTTCCGGCGGTGAAATGGCCGCCGCGACATGTCAGCGACAAGGCGAGCCATGCCGAAGGCGGACGGGTGAAACGCGATTCTCTTTTAACGAATTCCTGAGAATGTTGACCGGCTAAGGGGCATTGGTCCGTGTTGCGGAAGGAAGCCATGTCAAGAACTCAGGATTGCCGTAGACACATTGCACGGGTCGCAAGGATCTGCGTTTCAATGGGCGTCACAGCAGCAATTCTTGCCGGATGCACAAGCACGCCGGCCGAATACGGTGCAACGCTTTCCAGCCAGGATCCCAAATGGACGTCGCCGCAATGCGTGGAAGCTCGCAGGGCGGCGACCGACTACAAGGAGAAGAAGCTCAACTGGGGAGCCGGCATGCTCATCGGCCCTTATGGGCTGGCCCTGGTGGCGGCAGGCAAGGAGCACCAGGCAAAGCAACGTAAGCTGCTGGCCCGCGAGATGCACATGAAGTGCTCCAGCCAGCCACTGCCCAAGGACCTTCAGGCTGACCCGTCAACTGCGGGCAAACCCAATGTCCGAGCGGGGAAGGTCTGACCTGCCATCCCAATCATGGTTGGATTTGAGGTCGGCCCGGCGATCGGTGTGCTTCGCTTCCGCAAGCCCTAGTCGCTTATCGGCGTACGGATCGTCTCATTGCAATGATATCACTGCTCAGGCGAGTGGGGATCGGCCAGGGCGGCGTCCGGCCTACTGACTGGTACGCCGGTCTTTGAGGTCTTCTTGGCCAGTTTCTTGGGCCCGCTCTTTTCCAGCAGCTTGCGGAAGACCGGGTGCATGCCGCCATCGGTATAGGCATCCACGTTCGACGCATATCCGCGCGCGACGATATCGTGAATGGCGCGCTCGTCGGCCTCCTGCTTGGAGGCGATGAGCGGATTGGGCGAGGTCGTTGTGCATTGGGCCAGAGGGTCGGAAGGAAGGCTTCCATCGGGCCCGGGCTCAAAGGCGTAGCCACGTCCGCAATAGCCGATCTGCGGGGGCGTTCGGGTCACCTCGAAAAGATCGTAGCCTTTTTTCAAATTCTGCCAGAATGCATAGTTAGGGTCGTTGCGGTTCTTCGCCATGTTCCTAGGTGTCATGCGGAAGGGAAAGGCCTGAACCTGAAAGACGGTCTGACCTCCCTTGAGGGCTTCCCGCACGACGGCATAAATCTCAGCGACGCCATCGTCGGTCATCGCATAGCAGCCGGAAGACGAGCACGCTCCATGAACCATCAGGGCCTCGCCGGTATAGCCAAGTGCGGACTCCAGCCTGTTCGGATAGCCGAGGTTGAAGGAAAGATAATATTTCGAGCTCGGATTCAGCATGCTGGCGGTGACCTGATAAAAGCCTTCAGGCGCCTGCCGGTCGCCGATCCGCTTCTTGGGACCGAGCTTTCCCGACCAGCGGCACATCGGGAAGGTTTTCAGCAGTGCGTAGCGTCCGTTTCGAGTGCGCTTCCAGACCTCCAGCTCGCTCTCCTGCTTGAAGATTCGGACGAGGATCGGATCCGAGGGCTTCATGGACTGGCGTTTCATCTCGGCGACCAGCGACGCTGGAATGGGCTGGGAGGCCTTCTGGTCAACGTCCAGAACCGTGGAGACACACCCTGCCAGGGTGGTCGCGAGACAAAGAAGAAGAACGCGGAGGAACATGGATCCTGCTATTCGATATCGGGCGATTCAACGCCATACGTCCGGTTGCGCGCCGGCGGGTTCTGGCCCGAATCTGCCTTGCCTTGGTTAACGCAATGTTTCCACGGCAGTTTTGAGCCTTTCCGGCGTTCCGCACGCGGCAAAGGACAGACTGCCGTTGCCGCTGCGGCCCAATATGCGTAGACCTAACCGCAAAAAGGGACGAAGACATGGCAGACGACAAGGCGGCGCGCGACAGGTGGATTCCCTACCGCAAGGCGCAGCCTGCGGAATCTCCTCTTGAGCTTGTCGTTCCGGATGCAATTCCGGCAGATGACCGCGTCTGGGTGCCTGTCGACGACAATGTCTGGTTCCGGCCGCTTCTGATGTGCGCGTCGCGCGGCTACTGGATGAATCTCCTCAAGGTGCGCAAATCAGGCGTGTTGTCGCGCCATCGCCATCCGCAGCCAGTGCACGGTTTCGTGCTTAAGGGTGAATGGCGCTATCTCGAACACGACTGGGTCGCACGCGAAGGGGGCTACGTCTACGAGGCGCCGGGCGAGACCCATACCCTTGTTGTGGATGAGCATGTCGAGGAGATGATTACGCTGTTCCAGGTCAACGGCGCGATGATCTATGTCGATCCCGATGGCAACGCGGTCGGATATGACGACGTTTTTACCCGCATCGACAAATGTCGTGCCCATTATGCCGCAAACGGACTCGGGCAGGACTATGTCGACCAATTCATTCGATAATTCAGGCAGACGGAAAGGCCGATCATGGATCTCGGAATAAGGGGCAGGAGTGCAATCGTCTGCGGCGGGTCGAAGGGGCTTGGCCGTGGATCGGCCGAAAAGCTCGCTGAGGCAGGTGTCGATATTGTGCTCAATGCGCGCTCCGCCGGGCCGCTGGAAAAAGCGGCAAGCGAGATATCCGAGCGATATGGCGTCAAGGTCACGCCGGTCGCAGCGGACGTCACGACGCCCGAAGGCCGCGCCATGCTTCTCGAGGCGGCACCGGCGGTCGATATACTGGTCAACAATGCCGGCGGACCACCGCCCGGAGTATGGTCGGAGTGGGGAGAAGACGAATGGCAGGCCGCCATTCGGGCCAACATGCTCTCGCCAATCCACCTGATTACCGCCGTCCTGCCGGGCATGATAGAGCGGCGCTGGGGCCGGATCGTCAACATCACCTCCGGCTCCGTCAAGTCTCCGATCCCGCAACTCGGCCTGTCCGGCGCGGCGCGAAGCGGCCTCACGGGATTTGTGGCGGGAACGTCGCGGCAGGTGGCGCGCCACGGCGTGACAATCAACAATCTCCTGCCCGGTTCGCATGAGACAGCGCGCATCGATTCCCTGATGACGAATACGGCGAAAGCAAAAGGCATATCGGTCGAGGAAGCCCGCGAGGCCGCCTATGCCGCCAACCCGACCGGGCGGTTCGGCACGATTGAGGAGTTCGGCGCGGCCTGTGCATTCCTGTGCAGCGCTTATGCCGGCTACATCGTCGGACAGAATATCCTGCTGGATGGTGGCGCTATCAACACCACGCTCTGAGGCTGCACGGTCGGTTGGGCAGCTTCAGAAATAGAGGTCCATCAGCATCTTCGCGGCGGTAAGGAGCAGGAATGCGCCGAAGCCGTAGGCGAGATATCTGCGGTCGATCGTGTGGGTCATTCTCGCGCCGTACGGGGCGGCAAGAATTGAAAGGGGCACGATAGCGGCCACGGCGATCAGATTGACGAAGCCGAGTGAGAGCGGCGGAAGGCCGGGCATGTTCCAGCCCGCGATGACATAGCCGATGGTAGCCGGAATGGCGATGATGAAGCCGATCGCCGACGACGTGCCGACCGCGCGGCGTATGTCCATGCCGACCGCCGTCAGTATGGTCACGCCAAGCGTGCCGCCGCCGATACCCATCATCGCCGAGATGGCACCAAGCAGGACGCCGAGGCCGAGCTTGACCGGGACGTTGGGAAAGCCGTCGGTCAGTTTCTGGCTGTTGGAGCGCAGGAACATGTTTGCTGCCACGACAAGCGCGGTCACTGCAAAGACGAGCTTGAGCACACGTCCGTCGACCACGCCTGCAAGGGCGGTGCCGATGACGACACCGAAAAAGATCATCGGCCCCCAGCTTTTGAGAAGATCGAAATCCACCGCATCGTGTTTACGGTGCGACCTGGCGGATGACCACGACGTGGCGACGATGGTACCCAGCGACGAGGCGACCGCGACCTTCATGCGTATGGATGGATCGACATCCAGCGCGGCGAGCAGCGTATCAAGCACCGGCACGATGACAATGCCGCCGCCAACGCCCAAAAGTCCGGCGACGAAGCCGGCGATCAGCCCCGCCGCGATCATGGCGAGCACCCAGGGCAGGTAGTGCAGGACAAGGTCCATTCAGGAGGGTTCCGCCAGCCGATCCGAGACAAATGCCAAGTTGCGACACCTACTATGTCCGTTGGAGCCTGCTGCGCAACTGTGCCTATGCACGTGCAGGCGTATTTCGAAATGGCGTGCCGTCAAGCGCCGCGGCCATGAGGGACTTCGTGTAGTCCTCGCGGGGTGAATCGAAGATCGCATCGGTGGGGCCTTCCTCCACGAGGCGTCCGGCCCGCATGACGATGATGTAGTCTGCCATGGCACGCACCACGGCGAGATCGTGGCTGATGAACAGATAGGACAGGCCATGTGCTGACTGCAGGTCGCGCAGCAAATCGACGATCTGCTTCTGCACTGAACGATCGAGCGCCGAGGTCGGTTCGTCGAGCACCACGACGCCGGGTTTGAGGATCATGGCGCGCGCAATCGCTATGCGCTGGCGTTGTCCACCGGAGAATTCGTGCGGATACCTGTTTGCCACCGCCGGATCGAGGCCGACCTCGCGCAAGACCTCGCTTGCTCTTAGATCGCGTTCGTGGGCGGGCATCTTCGGCATGTGCACCCTCAGCCCCTCCGTGACGATCTGGCCGACGGTCATGCGCGGCGAAAGCGATCCGAACGGATCCTGGAACACGAGCTGCAACCGTTTGCGCAATGGCCGCATATGATTCTTGTCGGCATCGCTGATGTCGCGCTCCTCGAAGCGGATTGTTCCCCTGCTTGGTACAAGCCGCAGGAGGGCGCGTCCCAGGGTCGATTTTCCAGAGCCGGATTCCCCGACGATGCCGATCGTCTGCCCCCGACGCAAGGAGACAGAAGCGTTGGCCACCGCACGCAACTCGTCGACGGATCGAGAGAACCAGCCGCCTCCAATGCGGAAGGTGACATTGACGTCACGCCCTTCCAGCAGGGGCGGCGAATCCGGCGGGGGAGGAGTCTTTCGGCCGGTTGGTTGAGCGGCGAGTAACATCCTGGTGTAGGGATGGGAGGGATTGGCGAAAAGCGAACCTGTATGGTCTTGCTCGACAACCTCGCCTGCGCGCATGACATAGACCCGGTCCGCGAACCGGCGGACGATACCCAGATCGTGCGTGATGAAGACGATCGCCATGCCGAGCTTGCTTTGCAAGTCGGCAAGCAGCGTCAGGATTTGAGCCTGAATGGTTACGTCCAGTGCGGTCGTGGGTTCGTCCGCGATCAGCACGTCGGGCTCGTTGGCCAGAGCCATCGCGATCATCACCCGCTGGCGCTGCCCGCCTGAAAGTTCGTGCGGGTAGGAATCGATCCTGCGCCCCGGATCGGGAATGCCGACCAGTTCCAGCAATTCGATTGCGCGTGCGCGTGCTGCCCTCGCAGCGAGGCCCCGGTGATGGACCATCGGCTCCACCAGTTGCCGCCCGATCCGGTAGAGCGGATCAAGCGAAGTCATGGGCTCCTGAAAAATCATCGTGATCTTGCTACCCCGGATGCGGTTGAGGCCGCTTTCGCCGAGGCCGATCAGTTCCTGTCCACGATAGCTGGCCGAACCGCTTGCCCGGCCGTTGGCGGCGAGCAGGCCCATGATGGCCATCATGGCCTGGCTCTTGCCGGAGCCGGATTCGCCGACGATGGCCACGGTCTCGTTCGATCGCAAGTCGAGGTCGATCCCCTTGACGGCTTCCACAACGCCGTCATTCGTGGAGAACTCCACGCGAAGGTTCCGAACCTTGAGAAGGCTTTGCTTCTCCATTCCTAGCGATCCTTAGGGTCGAGCGCATCGCGCAAGCCGTCGCCAAGGAAGTTGAGCGCGAACAGCATCGTTGTCAGTGTAACAGCGGGATAGATCAGGAGCCAGGCTGCGCCCCGCATGTTGGAAGCGCCCTCCGCGATCAGCAGTCCAAGGCTTGTCAGGGGTTCCTGCACGCCCAGCCCGAGGAAGGACAGGAGGCTCTCCAGCAGGATCGCCTTCGGAACCAGCAGCGTCACGAACACGACGACCGGACCAAGCGCATTGGGGATGATGTGCCGGCGAACGATATCCGCGTCGGGGACGCCAAGCGCTTCCGCGGCCTGGACATACTCCTGGCGCTTGAGCGTCAGTGTCTGGCCGCGCACGATGCGCGCCATGTCGAGCCATTCGGTGCAGCCGATGGCGATGAAGATGAGCACGAAGTTTCGCCCGAAGAAGACGACCAGCAGGATCACGAAGAAGATGAAAGGGAGCGAATAGAGGATGTCGACCACCCGCATCATGACATTGTCGATGCGGCCGCCCAGATAGCCCGCGATGGCGCCGTAGGCGACGCCGAGCAGGAGAGACATCGCGGACGCCAGAACGCCGATCGCAAGCGAGATGCGGATTCCGATCAGTATGCGCGAAAGCAGGTCTCGCCCGTTGGCGTCGGTGCCGAACAGGAAACGGAGCCGGTGGACGTCCGCGACAATTGTTCCGCTTGTGGCTCCTGCTGTCAGCGCCTTCCCGTCCAAGCCTTCCAGCCGCGCGTTGGAGAACAGGTCCGAGCGATCGACATAGCGAACAATTCGTGGGTCCAGAGGCGCGTCCGAGGAGATGGGCGCGCGAACGGTTGTGCCCGAAACTGCGATCTCGCCGATCTGCACGCGCGCCCGCTCCAGAGCGGACATAAACGCGGGAGCGATGGCGTCCTTTCGCGGATAGGCCTCCAGGCTTGCCGGCGTCCGCACATATTGCGGGTAGATCCGGTCATAGGGGTGGGGGGCGAGATACGGGCCGACGATGCCCGCGAAGGCAAGCAGCATAAGCACGATCGCGCTTGCGACGGCTGCCTTGTTGCGCTTCAGCCTGACCCACGCATCCTGGCCGAGGGAACGGCCTGCGGGAGGAAGTGCTGTCGAGAGAGTGGTTTCGCTCATCGAACAGGCTCAATCGTAGCGCACGCGTGGATCGAGCCACGCATACAGGATGTCGACGATCAGGTTGAACACGATCACGAAGCAGGCGATGACAACCACCGTCCCCATGACGAGTGTATAATCGCGGCCAAGCGCGCCCTGGACGAAATAGCGCCCTATGCCCGGAATCCCGAATATCGTTTCGACGACGACCGAGCCTGTCAGCAGTGCCGCCGCCGTCGGCCCGAGATAGGAAACGACCGGCAGGATCGCACCACGCAACGCGTGAACACCGACCACGACGCGGGCTGGAAGACCATAGGCGCGCGCTGTCCGCACGTGGTTTGACCGCAGTGCCTCGATGGTCGCACCGCGCGTCAGCCTTGCCACGATGGCAATCTGGGGAAGTGCGAGCGTCGCGACCGGAAGCACCATGTGCTGCCATGTGCCCCATCCCCCCGCGGGCAGCCAGCCCATCATCACGCCGAAGGAGAGCGACAACAGCGGGGCTATCACGAAGGTCGGGATCGTGATGCCGAGTGTTGCCGTGCCGACCACCGTGTAGTCCACCCAGCTGTTTTGCCTTAGCGCTGCCAGCGCGCCAAGCAAGACGCCGACGACCAGCGCGATCGACATCGCGAGGCTTCCAAGCGCTATGGAAACAGGCAGGCCGGTGCGGAACAGGTCGCCGACCGAAAAGTCGCGCCGCGTGAAGGAAGGACCCAGATCGCCCTGAAGCAGGTTGCCGATGTAGATCAGATACTGCTGCCACAGCGGCTTGTCGAAATTATAGGCGCGCTCGAGATTCTGCATGATGAGGGGGTCGAGCGGGCGTTCGAGGGAGAACGGCCCGCCGGGCGCCAGGCGGATCATGAAAAACGCCAGCGTAACGATGATGAACAGCGTGGGGATCGCGCTGGCGAGACGCCTGAGCACGTAGACGATCATGACCTGCTCCAGTCAGGTCCATGCGCGGTATGGTGGCCGCGCATGGACGAACCGTCCCGCAACTACTGCGCCAATGACAACCAGCGCGTTCCGTGGACGTTCATCACATTGTCCTCCCAGCCCTTGAGCTTGTCCGACACCAGCGAGCCGGAGGAATAGTACATGATCGGGATGATGGGCATTTCCTTGAGCAGAAGCTCTTCGGCCTGCTTGAGAACAGCGGCGCGCTCGTCGATGTCGATGGTCTGCGCGGCCTTCTGCATCAGGGCGTCGTATTCCGGGTTTGCCCAGCGCGGATAGTTGAAGCCGAGGTTCTGGCTTTCAAAAAGGAACAGAAAGTTCTGCGGGTCGGAATAGTCGCCGATCCAGCCCGCCCGGGTGATGTCGAAATCGCCATCCTGCTTCATGTAGTCGAAATAGCCGGTGCCCTCCATCTCCACGATGGTCGAACTGATGCCGATGTTCTTCAGCATGTCGCTGAGCGCGGTCATCGTGTTCTTGTGGTTCTCGCCGGTATTGTGGCGCAGTTCCACGGTGAGCGATCCTTCGGCGACGCCTGCCTCGGCAAGCAGAGCTTTCGCGGCATCCTCGCGGTCGAGAATGTCGTCCTTCGCATAGGGCAGCACGGCATTTTCACCGTAGTTTCCGATGCCCGGCGGCACAAAGGAATATGCGGGAAGCATTGACCCGCGCCAGATCTGGTTGGCCAGGAAGTCCCGGTCGATCGCCATCGAGATTGCCTGCCGCACACGAGGATCGGCAAGCTTCTCCTTCTTGACCTTCACGGGCAGATAGTAGGTGCCCAGATAGGGTGCGATGCGAAGCTGGTCGCCGAGATTGGCCTTCATGTAGTCCATCTGCTGATTGTCGAGATCCGAGCAGGACTGGACCTCGCCGGCCTCGAACCGACGCAGGCAGGTGGCGCGATCCTCAAAGGGAATGAAGTTGACGACATCGATCTGCACGTTCGCCGCGTCATGGAAATGCGGGTTCTTGCGCATCGCGATCTTGTCGTTGGGGGTAAAGGCTTCCAGCATGTAGGCCCCGTTCGTGACCATGTTCCCGGGGCGCGTGAAATCGTCGCCGAACTTCTCAACTGAAGCCTGGTGCAGGGGATAGCCAGTCTGGTGGGTCAGCAGCTCGAGGAAATATGGCGTAGGGGAAGTGAGCGTTATTTCCAGCGTGTGGTCGTCGATCGCCTTCACGCCGAGCTCCGTCGCCTGCTTTTCGCCCTTGTTGATGGCTTCCGCGTTGACCATCGGAAAAAGCATGTTGGCGTAGGGAGCCGCCGTTTCCGGCTTCTGGATCCGCTGGTAGGCAAACACGAAATCGCTCGCCTTGACCGGGTCGCCGTTCGACCACTTGGCGTCCTGGCGAAGCTTGAATGTATACACAAGGCCATCGTCGGATACTGTCCAGCTTTCGGCCACCCCGGGGACGATCTTCGCAGCGGCGTCCTGCACGACGAGGCCTTCATAGAGGTCTCGCATCAAATTGCCTTCCGCCACAGTCGATGTCTTCTGGTGGTCGAGCGTTGTCGGGTCCGTATCGTTTCCGCGGTTGTAGACAATCTCGGCGGATGCTGACGTGACCGCATATGCTACGCAAAGAACGATTGCGGTCGACAGCAACGCTGCCTTCATCAAAGGACGCATCATAACACTTCTCCTCGAGTGACGCCCCGCCCGGGGGGTAACGAAGACTATGGTTCGTTCGAAGGAGAGGGCAAGGCGCAAAAAGAGGAAATTCGCATACCCCTACGTGAAGACGGAGCAGCACTGACGATCGACGATCACGCCGGCCACACCCGCGCTCTCAACAATTTGTTCTGATAAGCGGCATCGTGCCAATAGGTGGTAGCCCTGAGCGTTCAAGCCCGCTATCTGGAGATTCGCGACCTGTTCAAGGCGCCGGGCATGGCCCATAACAGGGCGGAGGTCCGGCAACGTTGCTGGTCGCGCTTACATCTTTGGGTTCAGGTTACGAATGTGGCATAGCGGACTGCTTCCGGTGATCGTTGCGCTCCCCTTCGCGGGAGCTGTCCTGGCAGCACTTCTTTCATCGAACGCGCGCAACGCGGAAGCGTGGCTGGCAGGAACCGTCGCCGCATCCGCCCTGGCGATAACCATCGCCGCTTTTCCCTACATTTCGTCGGGGGGCGTCATCAGTCATGAGATCGAATGGGTTCCGGCCCTGGGCCTCTCGATCAAGTTCCGCATGGATGGCTTCGCCTGGCTGTTCTCCATCCTTATCACCGGCATTGGATTGCTCGTCGTCATCTATGCCAGATACTACATGTCGCCAAAGGATCCGGTCGCCCGGTTCTATGCGTTCTTCCTGGCCTTCATGGGCGCAATGCAGGGGCTGGTTCTTTCGGGCAATCTGATACTCCTTGCCGTCTTCTGGGAACTGACCAGCATCTTCTCCTTCCTCCTGATCGGCTACTGGCATCACAGCCAGGCGGCGCGCGATGGCGCGCGCATGGCGCTGACTATTACCGGCACCGGCGGCCTCTGCCTGCTGCTCGGCATGGTCCTCATCGGCAACATGGCCGGCAGCTACGATCTGGATGTCGTGCTTGCCTCGGGCGACATCATTCGCAACCATGATCTCTACCTCCCGGCGCTGCTGCTGGTCCTCGTGGGCGCGCTGACAAAGAGCGCGCAGTTTCCGTTCCATTTCTGGCTGCCGAATGCGATGGCCGCGCCGACGCCGGTGTCCGCCTACCTGCACTCGGCGACGATGGTGAAGGCAGGCGTCTTCCTGCTCACGCGTTTCTGGCCGGTGCTTTCGGGTACGCCGGAATGGTTTACGCTGGTGGGGCTTGCAGGACTGAGCACGCTGCTGCTGGGGGCGTATTTCGCCATCTTCCAGCAGGACCTCAAGGGATTGCTGGCCTATTCCACCATCAGCCATCTCGGACTGATAACGGCCTTGCTGAGCTTCGGGAGTCCGCTCGCGGCGGTCGCCGCAATCTTCCACATGGTCAACCATGCGACATTCAAGGCGTCGCTCTTCATGGCAGCCGGCATCATCGACCACGAGGCGGGCACGCGAGACATGCGAAAGCTGAGCGGACTCTTCAGCGCGATGCCTATCACCGCCACGCTTGCGATGGTGGCGAGCGCGGCGATGGCGGGCGTGCCGCTGCTGAACGGCTTCCTTTCCAAGGAGATGTTCTTTGCCGAGGCCATCGAGGAGCATCAACGTTCCCTTCTCGACGGTGCGGCGCCTTATGTGGCAACCATCGCCGGCGCCTTCGCGGTCACCTATTCCGTGCGCTTCATCCATACGGTCTTCTTCGGCCCGAAGCCGACCGACCTCCCCAAGGAGCCGCATGAGCCTCCGAGCTGGATGCGTCGCCCAATTGAACTTCTGGTGATTGTCTGCCTTGTGGTCGGTGTGATCCCGGCGCTAAGCATCGGCCCGCTCCTCCACGCCGCTGTCGTTTCAATCCTCGGCGACCGGACGCCGGAGTACAGCCTCTCCATCTGGCACGGCTTCAATATCCCGCTCCTGATGAGCTTCATCGCTCTCACGGCGGGGGCAGTCCTTTACTGGCTGCTGCGAAACTACCTTCGTACCTGCGAGGAAGGCCCTCCCTATTTCCGCCGGCTGAAAGGGCAGCGCATCTTCGAACGGATACTCGTGACCGTTAGCTGGCGCTGGGCCAGGGCGCTTGAGACGGTGCTCGCGACCCGCAAGCTCCAGCCACAGCTGCGCCTCCTGGTGGCGGCGGCTGTCCTGGCGGGCGTGTGGGCTATGTGGGGCGCAAGCGACCTGCTGCCGAGCCTCACGGCGCATGGGCTGGACCCCGTGCTGGGCGTCCTGTGGGCGATCGGGTGTTTCAGCGCCATCGCGGCAGCCTACCAGGCCAGATTCCACCGGCTGGCGGCCCTTATCCTGTTGAGCGCGACCGGCCTTGTCACGTGCATGTCCTTCGTCTGGCTGTCCGCGCCGGACCTGGCTGTGACGCAGCTTCTAGTGGAGATCGTGACGACCGTCCTGATCCTGCTTGGATTGCGCTGGCTGCCGAAGCGCGACGAAAGCACGGCCCCTAAAGTCGATCAGGCGACCCGCATGCGCGGTCATCGGGATTTCGCCCTGGCGGTTGCGGCGGGCGTCGGCGCGGCCATGCTCGCCTATTTTACGATGTTGACCCCGCGCCCTTCTTCCGTCGGCGATTTCTATCTGGACAGGGCCTATTCGGAAGGAGGCGGAACCAACGTGGTCAACGTCATCCTGGTCGATTTCCGCGGCTTCGACACGATGGGCGAGATCGTCGTCCTGGCAATCGTCGCGCTGACGGTCTTTGCCCTGCTGCGCCGTTTCCGTCCCGCGGAGGACAGCGCTTTGCTGCCGTACCAGCAGCGCGAGCAGGAAGAGTATGACAGCGTCCGCGATGATCGCGTCGAGGATGAGACGCTGCGGGACTATCTGCTCGTCCCATCCATCATCATGCGCTGGATGTTCCCTGTGACGGTTCTGCTGGCGGCCTATCTTTTCATTCGCGGTCACGACCTACCGGGCGGTGGTTTCGCTGCCGGCATCACGATGGCCATCGGATTTCTGCTGCAATATCTGGCCGGCGGGACGCGCTGGGTCGAGGACAGGCTTCGCATTCTCCCCATACGTTGGATCGGCGCAGGCCTGATCTTGGCTGCCCTGACTGGCATGGGCTCCTTCCTGTTCGGCTATCCGTTCCTGACCTCCTATTTCCAGTACACCGAGCTTCCTTTCGTAGGAAAAATGCCGACCGCTTCGGCCTTGCTCTTCGATCTGGGCGTATTCAGCCTCGTGGTCGGTGCGACCGTGCTGATGTTGATCGCCATCGCCCACCAATCCCTGCGCATCCGTTCGCGGGTCGCCAAAGGCGGCACCGAGGGAGGGCAGAACTGATGGAACTGGTCATCGCCGCAGCCATCGGAATCCTCACCACATCCGGCGTGTGGCTGATCCTGCGCTCGCGCACATATCAGCTCATCATCGGTCTTGCGCTCCTGTCCTATGCGGTCAATCTGTTCATCTTCAGCATGGGTCGCCTGCGGGTCAACGCTCCGCCGGTTCTGGACGGATCGGCGCCGGTCGACGTCGCTGCCTATACGGACCCCATTCCGCAAGCGCTGGTGCTGACCGCGATTGTCATCAGCTTTGCCACGACGGCGCTGTTCCTGGTTGTGCTGATCGTATCCCGCGGGCTGACGGGCAGTGACCACGTAGACGGCAGGGAGGGCTGATCGATGTCGTCCGCGCCCTCAAATCTCGTCATAGCGCCGATCCTCATCCCGCTGCTTGCTGGCGCGCTAATGCTGTTTTTCAACGAACGCGAGCGACGCCTGAAGACCGTCCTGTCGGTGCTTTCCATCTTAACCCAGATGGTCATTTCGCTGTCGCTTCTGAGGACCGTTCATCTCGACGGACAGACGCCCGCGCTCGTTTACCTCGTCGGAAACTGGCCCGCGCCAATCGCCATCAATCTGGTGGTCGATCGCCTTGCGGCCGTGATGCTCATGCTGACAGGCGCGCTGGCGCTGCCCGCAATCCTCTATGCAATGGAGCGTTGGGACAAGGTAGGCCCGCACTTCCACTCGCTGTTCCAGTTCCTGCTGGTCGGACTCAACGGCGCGTTCCTGACCGGAGACCTTTTCAATCTCTTCGTGTTCTTCGAGGTGATGCTGGCGGCGTCCTACGGGCTTGTCCTGCACGGCGGCGGGCTTCAGAGGGTGCGTTCGGGCATGCACTACATTGCGGTGAACCTCGTGACGTCGCTGATCTTCCTGATCGGCATAGCGATGGTCTTCGGCGCAACCGGCAGTCTGAACCTTGCGGAGATTGCGCTGCGCGCGGAATGGCTCGAAGGGTTTTCCCGCGTGGCGCTG
The DNA here is from genome assembly GCA_019635775.1 of Rhizobiaceae bacterium. GTDB lineage: Bacteria > Pseudomonadota > Alphaproteobacteria > Rhizobiales > Rhizobiaceae > Mesorhizobium_K. Next base: position 93,140 of record JAHBYU010000005.1, read on the forward strand.
CATGTCGGGCTGGCCATGCTCGGGCTTGCCTTCCTCATCAAGGCGGGCATGTGGCCGCTCTGCTTCTGGCTCGTCCCTGCCTATGCGGCGGCTGCCGGCCCGGTTGCGGCGGTGTTTGCGATGCTGAGCAAGGTGGGCATTTACGCCCTGTTGCGGCTGGCCTTGCTGCTGCCGGGCACCGGGGCTGCTTTTGGCTCGCGCGTCATCTTTATCGGCGGCGCCGTTACGCTCGCCTTTGCTTCGATTGGTCTGCTGGCGTCCCAGTCAATGAAACGCGCAAGCGCCTATTTCATCCTGATATCATCGGGTACGCTTCTGGCTGCATTCGGCATATCGACACCTGGCGGCACGGCGGGCGCATTGTTCTACCTGCTCAGTTCAACGCTTGCGGTCAGTGCGTTCTTCATGCTTGTCGAACTGCTGGAGCGGGAACAGGACGCCGCGTCGGGGGTCCTCGCTGTTACGCAGGAGGCGTTCGGCGACAGCGATGAGGTCGACGAGGAGGAACTGGAAGTGGGGCGGGTGATGCCGAGCGCGCTCGCCGTCCTGGGTATTGGCTTCACCCTGCTGGCAATGGTCCTGATCGGCCTGCCTCCGCTTTCCGGCTTCCTGGCGAAGCTTTCCATCCTGACTGCGGTGCTGGGTCCGGGAGCGGGCGACCTTGCAACGCTGGAAGGGCGCCGCGCCATTCTGGTGGTGCTGCTTCTGGTTTCGGGGCTCGTCGCCCTGATCGCCATGGCACGCATGGGCATACGGACCTTCTGGGCTCCGGTCGAACCGTTCACCCCGCGCGTAACCGTAATGGAGGCAACCCCGATCCTCATGCTCCTTGCGATGCTGATTGCCCTGTCCGTGCTGGCAGGCCCCGTCATCAATCTCCTGCAGTTCACGGCCGCAGACCTGCATGACCCGGGCCGATACCTGAACGCAGTCCTCGGTGCCGAACGCGTGCCGCCCTACGCGGGGAGGGAGCATTGAAGCGCTATTTTCCTTACCCGGTCCTGACCGGCTGCCTCGCACTGATGTGGCTGCTTCTCGCAGGATTCACGCGCGGGCAGTTTGTGCTTGCGGTTCTGGTTTCGCTTGCCGCTCCACATGCGCTGAAGGCGTTGGGGGAGGAAAGCGCAACGGTCAAACGCTGGCTGCTGATTCCGGGTTTCCTGGGGGTCGTCCTCGTAGACATCATCCGGTCCAATATTTCCGTAGTGTGGATTCTGTTGTCGGGAGACCACCGCCCGAGAAACTCAAATTTCATCACGATGCCGATGAAGCTCAAGAGCCCGACAGGTCTTGCTACGCTTGCCGTCGTGCTGACGAGTACACCCGGCACGGCCTGGCTGGACTACAATTCGACGCGCGGTGAACTGCTGATACACGTCTTCGATATCGTCGATGAGAAACAGTGGATCGAGCAGATCACGAAGCGATACGAAGAGCCGTTGCGGGAGATTTTCGAATGAACGTCCTCGTTCTGTTCGTCACCCTTTGGATCGTCCAGGGCGCGCTTGCGCTGGCAATGTGCATGTGCGTCTATCGCATGGTCCTTGGCCCGCGTGCCCAGGACCGTATCCTGGCGCTCGATGCCCTCTACGTCAGCGCCATGCTACAGCTGCTCGCTTTTGGCGTTAGGACCGGCAGCACGGTATATTTCGAGACAGCCCTGATCATCGGCATGCTCGGCTTCGTGGCGACAGTGGCGCTGGCGAAATTCCTCATGCGTGGCGAGGTTATCGAATGACGACCTTCAGCCATGCGGACGTTCCGCTGTGGGCCGCCGTGGTTGGCTCTGCCTTCCTTCTTTTGGGGGCGGGACTAACCCTCATTGGGGCCTTCGGCCTTGTACGCCTCCAGTCCTTTTACGAGCGGATACACGCGCCGACGCTGGGAACGAGCTGGGGGATGGGCGGAATGATTCTGGGCTCCATCATAATTTTCACCTCCGCGTCCGCACGTCCGGTTCTCCATGAAATCCTGATCGGCGTGTTCGTCACGGTGACGACCCCTGTAACGCTGATGATGCTTGGCCGCGCGGCGCTCTATCGCGACCGCTCCGAGCTGAACCCGGGCGTTCCGCCTGAAACGCCTGACGACTCTTTTGCTACCGCCATGGTGGAGAGGAAAGAAGCCCCTTCTCATAGCGAGCAGGAGGTGGTGAGTCAGCGCCCGTAATAGAGCGCCACCGTGTGTCTGGCTTCGGCAAAGAAGAGCCATCGCTCGACCAGCATTCCCGCAAGTTGCAGAATAGTGGCCGCCATAGCGAACAGCGCTGCCAGCCAGCCGACTTCCCGCAGCAGGACAGAAAGCGCGAGGAGCAGAAACGGCATGGCGAAAGTCAGTGCCTGCGCGATCAGTCTCAGCTTGGCGGCATGTTTTCGCGCGACGATGAAACCCATCTCCTTCAGGACATAGTTTTCCTCGGTGTGCGGCCATTCGATCGAGCGCACTTCGCCGCCCATAAGGCCGGTGGCGCTGTTCAAGGTTGTCCCGGTCACCTGACCGTCGTTGTGGCGCCAGGTCGCCCGTTTCCATGCCCAGCCGCAACCGGTCAGCAGCAGCGAGGTGGTCTGGACCCACAGAAACGGCTGGCCGAAGGACGACAACAATGCGTTGAAGAGGACGCACCCGGTCATGACTGCGAAGATGAGATAGGCAGGAAGCGTGTACCTGCTTGACCACTGCGCTATCGGCTTGAGGGAGGCGTAGATCATGCCGGTTGTCGAAACGGTGACCGCGGCTCCAATCGCCGACAGAAGACCGGCCGCCGCGGTCCACCCGCCGTCAAGACCGAGCAAGACCCAGCCAAGGCCGAATGCGGCGGTTGGTATGAAGGTTGCCACGGCTGCGACGCCTTCGCGCGAGAGCCAGGAACTCTTCCACTGGGAAAATGCACGCCACGCCCGCTCGGGTCGCCCGAGATGCGCGGTGGACGAGAGCAGACCAGCGGAGATGAGGGCAACGGCGATCCCGAGCGAAACAAGCCGGAACCAAAACCCTGCCTCGATGAAGCCCAGGAACGCAAAGATCCCGAGGCAGGCGAGCAGGCCGTAGCCCGCACCTGTCGCGGTCGTGAAGAAGATAACCGAATAGGCTGGATGCATTGCCGCTTACTGACGCGATAGCATGCGGTCGACCCAGCCGAGAAAGCCGCCCTCGGCTTGCAAGGGCTGGAGTGCGGGAGCTGCGCTGCCGAAGTTACTTGTCCGCTCGCGGGGGGGAAGGTATCGATTTGTCGGCTTGTAGCCGAGTTCGGGCATCAATTCCACGCCGCTGCGACGGTCCACAAGCTGGGAGATTGCTGAGTCCGGATCGCCTAGGTCGCCGAAGTGCCTGGCGCTGGTAGGGCAGGCTGCCACGCAGGCCGGAACGCGATCCTCCTCGGCGATATTTTCGTTGTAGATGCGGTCGATGCATAGCGTGCACTTCTTCATCACGCCGACGGAGGTGTCGAATTCGCGCGCGCCATAGGGACATGCCCAGCTGCAAAGCTTGCAGCCGATGCATTTGCTTTCATCGATCAGGACGATGCCGTCTGAAGAGCGCTTGTAGGATGCACCGGTGGGGCAGACGGTAACACATGCCGGTTTCTCGCAATGCAGGCAGGAGCGCGGGAAATGCACCGTACTGCTGCCGCTTTCAGTCTGGTGTTCATAGGAATGAACCCTGTTGAACCAGACACCGTCAACGTCCCCTCCATAAGGATCGACGTCTGTCAGGGGGGCCATTTCGCCACCCGTGTTCCATTCCTTGCAGGATGTGACGCATGCCTGGCAGCCGACGCAAGTATCGAGATCGATCACGAGACCGAGTTTCTTTTCGGTCGATGCGGGAAGACAGGTCATGCTGGTGGAACGCTTCTGCCGCGGAATTGCGCGCCGAAGGAAAGCGATTCGGCCGGTTGCGGGAAATGGGGCGGTTGAGCCTGCCGGTCAAATCGCGGCTCTGTGAAGCCGATTTCCTGCGGCAGGCATTTCTCGATGCGGACCCTGAGGTCGAACCACGCAGCCTGCCCGGTCACGGGATCGGAGTTTGAATAGCGGGAATCGCCGGACAGGCGGTCACCGATGATGTGGTTCAGCAGAAAGCTGCGGTTCGATTCGGCTGCATCGTCTTTCAGACCCCATGCGCCGCGCCGCTTTCCGATCGCGTTCCATGTCCACACCGTCTGCGGATTCACTCCATCCACAAGCCTGATCTGGCCCTTGACGCGTCCGTTGGCGCTTTCGATCCAGACCCAGTCATCATCGGCAAGACCGAGGGCGGCGGCTGTCTTGCGGTGCATGAAAAGGCGGTTCTGGCTGGTGATCTGCCTCAGCCATGCATTCTGGCCGCCCCATGAATGATACATGTGCATCGGGCGCTGCGTCAGCGCATGCAGCGGGAAGCGACCTTTTTCCGACGAACTGTCCTCGAACGGTTCATACCAGAAGGGCAGCGGATCCATATATGCCTTGAGTCGCTCGCGATGATCCGGTGGCGGCACGAGGTCGCCATGTCCCTCCGCCGCCAGCCGGAATTTCTGCAGCGGCTCCGAGTAGAGCTGGAAGATGATCGGCTCCGGCTTTTCGACAAAGCCCATGTGCCGGGCGAAATCCAGATAGGATTTGTTCGCCATTTTGTAAAAGCGCTGTTCGTCGGCAAGCTCGTGATGCCAGAAGCCACCATTGTCGATATAGCGCTGCAACTGGCCGGGATTGGGAGCGCCGCGACCTTCAGCCGAACCATCCTCGCTGCGCCAGCCGGCCAGCGGCCCGATGCCGGGCGAGCGTTCGTGATTGACAATGTAGTCGGCATAGTCGCGGTACTTCGCCGAACCGTCATCATTGACGAAGCCGGGCAGGCCGAGCCGCGCACCAAGATCGATCAGCACTGTCTGGAACGCACGCACGTCCCGGTCAGGGTCGATCACCGGCTGTCGGATCGCGTCGCCGGGCCCGTCTGCATGGCTGACCGGACGGTCCAGCAGGCTGATGCAATCATGCCGCTCGAGATAGGTCGTGTCGGGCAGCACCAGGTCGGCGAAGGCGACCGTCTCCGAGTAATAGGCATCCGAGTAGATGATGTAGGGGATCCTGTATTCGCCGGACCCGTCCTTGTCCGTCAGCATGCGGATCGTGTCGACCGTATTCATCGACGAATTCCATGCCATGTTCGCCATGTAGAGGAACAGGGTGTCGATAGGGTAGGGATCACCGACCCAAGCGTTGCGGATGACGGTATGCATCAGTCCGTGTGCCGCGAGCGGCGCTTCCCAGGAATAGGCCTTGTCGATGCGTATCGGGCCCCCGTTGTCATCAACCAGCAGGTCTTCAGGTCCCGATACGAAGCCGAGCGGCATCCCGGACAAAGGCGTCATGGCCCTGCCCCCGTCCTTGCCCGCTGGCTTCGGGCCAGGCGGCGGCTCTTTCGGAAAAGGCGGCTTGAAACGGAAGCCACCGGGAACGTCCACGGTTCCCAGAAGCACCTGCAGGAGATGGATTGCACGGCAGGTGTGGAAGCCGTTCGTGTGCGCCGAGATTCCGCGCATGGCGTGCATGGAAATCGGCCGCCCGCGCATGGAAGCGTGGCGCCGGCCGTTTGTGCCCGTCCAGGCAACCGGTAGTTCTATCGCCTCCTCGAAGGCGACGTGGGCAAGCTCGGCCGCGATCCGCCTGATTGTGGCGGCGTCTACCCCGCAGCGCTCGGCAACGACGTCGGGCGAGTAGGCCTCGTCCAGATATCGCTCCGCCATCAACTGGAAGACCGGCACGCAGCGCCGGCCGTCAATGAGGTAGCTTCCCGTCAGAACCGGTCTGACATCGGCATTATGCGCATCGACCGCAACATTTCTTTCGCTGTCCCAGATGAGCGGCAAGTCGCCGGGGCCACGCAGGAAAAGGCCGTCATCCGCCCCACCTGGGTTCTGAATGACGAGATGTGCCGCATTCGTGTAGGCGGCTATGTACTCAAGGTCGATCTTGCCGGCTCTCAGCAATTCATGCACGAGCGCCAGCACAAACAGTCCATCGGTGCCGGGCCGGATACCGATCCAGTCGTCCGCGATGGCGTTGTAGCCGGTTCGGCAGGGATTGACCGAGACGACCTTCGCGCCTCGCGCCTTCAATTTACCAAGGCCGATCTTGATGGGATTGGAGTCATGATCTTCCGCGACGCCGAAGATCATGAAGTACTTTGTGCGATCCCAGTCGGGCTCGCCAAATTCCCAGAAGGAGCCTCCGACCGTGTAGAGGCCACCGGCCGCCATGTTGACCGAGCAAAAGCCCCCATGGGCTGCGTAGTTAGGGGTGCCGAACTTCGATGCCCACCAACCTGTCAGGGATTGCGACTGGTCGCGGCCTGTGAAAAAGGCGAGTTTCCTGGGTTCGGTGGCGCGAATTTGCGACAATCGTTGCGTGGCAATCGAGAGCGCTTCGTCCCATTCGATCTCGCGAAACGCGCCGGAGCCGCGCGGCCCGGTTCTCAGCAGCGGTTTCCTCAGCCTGGCGGGACTGTAATGCTGCATGATCCCGGCGCTTCCCTTGCCGCATATGACGCCGCGGTTGACCGGATGGTCCTTGTTGCCGTTGATGTAGCGGATCACGCCGTCCTTGACGTGCACATCGATGCCACAGCGGCATGCGCACATGTAGCAGGTGGTCTTGGCGATTCGGTCGGAAACAGCGGGAGACGTTTCCACGCCATCTTTCTCGTTCGGGGCCGATACCGAGAGGGGACGTTGCGACGGGCTGGAATTTGCAGCTCTTAACCAGTCTCTGCTCATCAATTTCCACTGCATTTCAAGCGCTGTTGCTATGCGATTCGCGCTCTTTTGTTTGTTCGCGGAATTTAGAATATTATCGTCGGGAGACACCATATCCAAGGAACATTATTCCGCTGGAGGCCTATCGGGCGAAACTGCGGGATTGATCACGATTTTCGCTGCGCCCGAATTCTGTTAACGGGAGCTTGGCCAAGCGGAACAGGTGGTTATTCTATCGACAGGCGTACAATCCGAATTGCCGAGAAGAATTTCTAAAGGAGATTCCAAAAAATCGGCGGATACGGCTCGTTTCCGGCTCGGACAGACATGCCGAGAACATTTATTATTAGTTCGCCGGCGGTTTTTTGTTGCGTCGGGGCCGATGGAGATTGAGCCAGCGCACTTTCCGGAATAGATACCTGAAGCAATTATTGAGGGGAGTTGGGATATTGGCAGACATTGACGAGACCGAGTTGATCGGCCTGACAGCAGATATTGTGTCTGCGTATGTGGTGAACAACCAAGTGCCACCTGCGGAATTGGCTGGTCTGATCGTGAGCGTCAGCGACAGCATCCGGAAACTGGGCCAGCCGGTGCAGGAACCCGAGCCGGAACTGGTACCCGCGGTTAACCCCAAGAAGTCGGTTCATTCGGGCCATATCGTTTGCCTCGAGGACGGAAAGAAGTTCAAATCTCTGAAGCGTCATCTCGCTTCGCATGGTCTGACGCCGCAGGAATATCGCGCCAAGTGGGGGCTCGCTCACGACTACCCGATGACTGCCCCTGACTATTCCGCGACCAGATCAGCTATGGCCCGCGATATCGGCCTTGGGCGCAAGTCCGTTGCCAGAAAGCCTCGTCGCAAAAAGGCGTCGTGAGGCGGGCAGTCGGTAGCAGATCGCGATGAAAGTTGTTGACCCGGAACCAGCCGGATGGGAATGGCGGGTAGGCTCATAGAACCCGCCAGATCATGGAACTCTGGATACCGATAACCATTGCTGCTGCGTTTCTGCAGAACGTTCGTTCTGCGCTGCAGAAGCACCTCAAGGGCGTCATGGGCACCCAGGGCGCCACCTTTGTGCGTTTCGGTTTTGGCTGGCCCATCGCCGCATTGATCGTCGCCATCCTGCACTGGGGTCCCGGCTATGCGCTGCCTGTCGCCAACGGATCGTTCCTTGCATGGATGGTGCTGGGGGGCGTGTCGCAGATCGCGGCGACTTTCCTGCTCGTACATCTGTTTTCGTTCAGGAATTTCGCCGTCGGCACAGCCTATTCCCGTACGGAGCCGGCACAGGCGGCCTTGTTCGGACTGGTCTTCCTTAGCGAAACCGTGACAGCCGGAACACTTGCCGCGATAGCCATCAGCGTGGTTGGCGTCATGCTGATATCGGTCGCACACCTGCAGGTCAGCGCGCGCACGCTGGTTACGTCCGTGATAAGCCGTACGGCGCTGGTCGGCCTTGCTTCAGGTTCGATGTTCGGCTTCTCGGCAGTCGCCTACCGAGCAGCGTCGCTTTCGCTTGGTGGTCCGAACTTTATGATGCAGGCAGCCTATACGCTGGCCTGGACCACATTGTTCCAGACCATCCTGATGGGGGGATGGCTGCTCGCCACCAACCGCGCGGAATTGCGCCGTATCGCAGCGGCCTGGAAACCATCGCTTGTTGTCGGCGTCGCGGGAGCCCTCGCGTCCTTCGGCTGGTTCATGGCCATGACGCTGCAACAGGCCGCAGTGGTCAAATCGCTGGCCCAGATCGAAATGCTTTTCACGTTTGCGTCGACGGTCTTCGTCTTCAAGGAGAAGATCAATCGGCTTGAGGTTGCCGGCTGCCTTCTCATCGTCGGGGGAATACTGGTCCTGCTTGCTGTTCGCTAAGGGTCTCAGGGAACGATGAGCGTTCCCGCGCCATGTTCGGTGAACAGTTCCAGAAGCACCGCATGCGCCGTCTTCCCGTTGAGGATGACGACACCTTCGACCCCGCGCTCGATTGCTTCGATACACGTCTCCACTTTGGGAATCATTCCGCCGGAGATCGTTCCGTCAGCGATAAGCTCCCTTGCCTGTCCCACCGTCAGTTCGTCTAGGAGCTTCTTGTCCCGGTTCAGCACACCGGGAACATCGGTGAGGAAGAGCAGGCGGGAGGCCTTCACCGCACCGGCTATCGCGCCTGCAAAGGTGTCGGCATTGATGTTGTAGGTGTGTCCATCCCGGCCAGGAGCGACGGGAGCGAGAACCGGGATCATCTCGGAGCGTGCCAGCAGATCGAGCAGCGTCCGGTCCACCTCGATAGGCTCGCCGACGAAACCGAGGTCGAGTACACGCTCGATGTTGGAATCCGGATCGCGATATTTCTTCGTGGCCTTTTCGGCGAAGACCATGTTGCCGTCCTTGCCGCACAGGCCGATCGCCCATTCTCCCTCGGCGTTGATCAGCGCCACAATTTCCTTGTTGATCGAACCTGCGAGCACCATCTCGACGATTTCGACTGTCTTCTGGTCGGTGACGCGCAGTCCGCCCTCGAATTTGGATTCGATGCCCATCCGGTTCAGCATCGCGCCGATCTGGGGACCACCGCCATGCACGACGATCGGATTGACGCCGGACTGTTTGAGCAGTGCGATATCGCGCGCGAATGCGCGGCCGAGTTCGATGTCGCCCATTGCGTGGCCGCCATATTTGACGACGACCGTCTTGTTCTCGTAGCGCTGCATGTAGGGCAGCGCCCTGGAAAGCAGCGCTGCCTGCATCTCGGCGGTGCTGGCCTGGTCGGTCGACATGATTTCCTCGGGTGGTTTGCGGGATGCTGGGTCTTAGCGGGAAACGCCTTATCGGGCAATTGGTTCGATGTCAGCCGCCGTTCGCGGCGAATACGATTGCGGCGCGAAGGTCGTCGATACCCTCGTTCTTTTCGGAGGAGGTCGCGAGCACTTCCGGAAACGCCGCTGGCCGCTTGCGGATCTTTTCCATCGTCTCTGCAATAAGCCTGGGCACGCCGGCAGTCTTGATCTTGTCCGTCTTGGTCAGAACGAGCTGATAGGAAACGGCAGCCTTGTCGAGCAATTTGAAGACATCCTCGTCGTTCTTCTTGATGCCGTGACGGGAGTCGATCAGGACATAGACGCGCTTCAACGTTACCCGACCCTGGAGATAGTCGAAGATCAGCCTTGTCCACTCATCCACCTTCTCCTTAGGCGCGCTCGCATAGCCGTATCCCGGCATGTCCACCATCGCCATCGGTGGCAGGTCACCGGGTTGTCCAGAATATCCGTCCGGGACAAAGTAGTTGAGTTCCTGCGTGCGCCCGGGCGTGTTGGACGTTCTCGCCAGCCCATTCTGGGAAACGAGCGCGTTGATGAGTGATGACTTCCCAACGTTGGACCGCCCGGCGAACGCGATTTCCGGTGGGCCCTCGGGTGGCAGGAATTTCATTGCCGGTACCCCCCGGATGAAAACCCAGGGCGAATTGAAGATCTCCATGCCGACCTTCGCGTTTGTGCTACCGTTCAAACCGCTGCCTCCAGCGCCCCCATGTCGGCGCCCCGGATGGCATTGAGGTTGCGGGCGATCTTGTCAACAGGCCAGTTCCACCACGCTGCTGCAAGCAGGCGGTCCACGGTGGGTTCGTCGAACCGCATCTTGACGATCTTCGCGGGGTTTCCGGCGACGATCGCATAGTCCGGAACGTTATGCGTCACGACTGATTTCGCGGCCACGATCGCGCCATTGCCGATCGTCACGCCGGGAAGGATGACGGCCTCCATCCCGATCCATACGTCATTTTCGATCACGGTGTCGCCGCGCAGTTCCCGATGCCAGGTGTTCTCGTCAAAGCCTTTCTCCCAGCCATGGCCGAAGATGTTAAACGGGTATGTGGAGAATCCCGACATCGCATGGTTTGCGCCATTCATGATGAAACGGGCCCCCTCCGCGATGGCGCAGAACTTTCCGATGATCAGCCGGTCGCCGATGAAGTCGTAGTGATGCAGGACGCATTTGGTCTGGAAAAGATCAGGCCCTTCGGGATCGTCGTAATATGTGTAGTCACCGATCACGATGTTCGGGGCTGTCACAAGCGGCTTCAGGAAACCGACCCTGGGATGCATCGGAATCGGATGCTTGATTTCCGGTTTGGGTCCCGTTTCGTCCATGACGTTCTCTCCATCAATGCGCGACGGAACTATAGCGCCCGAAACGTCGTCGGAAAACTTGGCTGCTGATACTCGCGGCCGCCGGTCCGCCTCAGTGCACTGCGTTGGACGCGGAGCGCCCTATCAGCTTGCCCCGGAGCCATCCGGACAGGATATCCATCATGGAAACCATCAAGAGCGTGAGCACGATGTAGTACGTCACTTCTTCCCAGTCCTTCTGGGTCTGGATTGCCTGGGTGAGCAGGAGGCCGATGCCGCCCCCCACGACGGCTCCGATGACGGTCGCACTGCGCGTGTTTGATTCCAGGTAGTACAGGACCTGGCTGACGATCACCGGCGCAACCTGCGGGATCACCCCGAAGCGCACACGCTGCAAGCCACCTGCACCCGTGGAGCGCAAGCCGTCGATCTGCTTGCGGTCCACATTCTCGATAGCCTCCGAGAACAGCTTGCCGAACGTGCCGGTATCGGTCAGCAGTATGGCAAGCGACCCTGTAAGCGGCCCCGGCCCGAAGGCGCGCGACAGCACAATTGTCCAGATCAGGCCGTCGACCCCGCGCAGGAAGTCGAAAAGGCGGCGGGTTCCGAAACGGATGACGCGGCTCGGCGTGAAGTTGTGGGCGGCGGCGAAGCCGAGGGGGAAGGCGGCCAGCGCCGCCCCCATCGTTCCGAGAAAGGCCATCAGAATCGTCTCGAAAATCGCCCAGGCGACGTCGCCGTGCCGCCACATGGCATTGTTCCAGAAGTCGGAGAGCATTGCCCAGAGATTGCTCTGTCCCGGCCTGATGCGTTCGGCTGATACAGCGAGGGACGCGAGTTCGGACCATGATTTGGCGTGGAACGGGCTGTCCAGCGTGAAGAAGAAGAGCTCCCAGCCGGCGAAGTAGCGAAAGACCTCGGCCCGATTGCGGGTCACCGAAAGGCGTCCTTCCGGCCGCGTCACGGACACGCGCGTTGGCGACGCATTGATCCATTCCGGCAGAGGCTCGACAGGCGAGCGCACGATTATCCCGTCGTCGCTGTGAACGATCTCCAGCAGGCCGAAATCCGGTATGTCGAAACGCACCGCATCGGGATCGAAGCGCGCCGTGGCGGCGTTGTCGAGGTCGACGACGGTGGAGTCGCCTTCGGTTCGCACCCAGCTGGGCCAGGCTTCGGCAGGATAGGTGCCTTTGTTTTCTCCTTCGATCGCAACCGTCACCTGGCCGATCCGTTCGTGGCGCGTGACATGCACCTTGTGGCTGTAGGCGTCAGCCAGCAGGATCTTTGCGTTGTCCATGCGGGCACGCGCGGCGAGGCCGTGAATGTCGAAGGAAAGGAACACGTAGATTAGGTAGGCAAGTATGAATGCAGGCACGCCAAAAGAGATGAGCCTTTTGCGCGCGAACAGGCGGCCGATCTCGCGGCGTCTGGCCGATGGATCGAAAGCAGTCTGCACCATCGCCATCAGTGCGCTCCAACGAGACGGTTTCGGTAGTAGCTCGACAGTTGGTCGATCGCCACGATGGTCAGGAAGAGAAGGATGAAGATCGCGGCTGCGGCGTCATAGCGGCCGGTTCCCCAACTGATTGCCACGCGCAGTTCCGCGCCGATACCCCCGGCGCCCACGAATCCCAGGATCGCCGAGGCGCGCACATTGATCTCGAAACGCAGCAGCGCGTAGGAAATGTAGTTGGGCGCGACCTGTGGAATGACGCCGAGCCACATGCGCTGCAGCCAGGAAGCGCCGACCGACGCCAGACCTTCAACCGGCTTGAGATCGGCATTCTCGTTGACTTCCGAAAACAGCTTTCCAAGCGCGCCGGCACTGTGAAAGGTAATGGCTATCAGGGCCGGGACAGGACCGCCGCCCATGACGAATATCAGGACAAGAGCAATTACGATCTCCGGCACTGCCCGCGCTACGTCCATTGCCCGGCGAAAGAACGGGATCAGACGCGGCCAGCGCGCCAGACCGCGTGTGGATAGAAGCGAAAGCACGATGGCAAGCAGCGCGCCCACAAGTGTCGACACCGCCGCGATGTTGACGGTCTCGATCAGCGCCGGCAGGTAGAGCAGCAGGTTGGCAGGCAGGTCCGCGGATTTGTCGATCGCCTCTGAGATCAGTTCTGCCGGAAAGTCGAAAATCTTGGGCAGGCCCTGCCAGAATCCTCCGGCATTGCGGGCGTCTGCTACGCTGAACCCGGCTGCCAGAACCGATACGAACAGGACTGTGATGAGCCCGGAGTACATTCGGCGTCGTCGGACCAACGCGAGATAATCCGCCTTCAAGCTGCCGAGAGCGCTCGTTGCTGGTCCTGTCATAAACTGCCTCGGAAATTCGACGGGCCTCGAGAGCCCGTCGGATTGATGCCGCGTTGCTCGGCTGGTGTTGCTCAGTTCGTCTGAGCTTTCCTGAGGTCGATCATGGTCTGATAGGCGTCATGCCCGATCGGTTTGAACCCGGCCGTCTCGCCAGCCGCAATGCTGTAGGTGCAGTCCTTGTCCTTTTCGTACATGCCGCCGACCAGTTCGGTCATTTTGGTCTTGACGTCGCCAGGCAGGGCCTTGCGCACCACGATCGGACCTTCCGGGATCGGCTTCGAGCGCCAGATCTCGACGATGTCGTTCATGTCGACGATGCCGGAATCCACAGCCTTGCGCAGCGCGCCGGAGTTGTAGCCGTCTTCCCAATCACCCTGGCCATCGGCCCAGGTCACGCCGGCATCGACGTCCTTGTTGGCAACTGCCACGATGGTCTGTTCATGGCCTCCGGTGAAGACGACTTCGCCGAAATAGACGCCGTTGTCCATCGTGGCGCCGGTTTCCCTAGGTATTTCGATGGAGGGTATCAGATAGCCGGATGTCGAATTGGGATCGCCGAACCCAAACTTCTTTCCCTTCATGTCGGTCAGCGACTTGATACCGGAATCCTTCCGGGCAAAGCCGATTGAATAGTAAGTATAGGATCCGTCAAGGTTGGTCTTGACCAGCACCGGCTCCACCGCCTCGGGGTCGGTCAGGTAAGCCTTCGCGTAGGCCGACGCACCGAGCCAAGCCATGTCGAGCGAGCCGCCGACAAGCCCCTGAATGACGCCGTCATAGTCGGCCGGCGTGAACAGCTTGACCGGCACACCAAGCGCCTCCTCAGCATATTTTCGAAGGCATTCGTTTGAGGTGAGGCGATCCTGCGCGTTCTCTCCGCCCAGAATGCCGATACGGAACTCGGCGATCTTGTCCTCGGCAAGCGCGGGAACTGTCAGTGCGACCGACGCGACGAGTGCTGCGAGCAGTTTCTTCATGGTTCTCTCCTGGTTGGGTCTGCCATCGCGACGCGATGGGAGATGCTTCGAGATCAGTTGGCGAAAGCAGGTTCGCGGACCGGAGCCGGATTGAACAGTGGTTCGAGCGTCTCGATCGATGTCGATGTCGACGCTTCAGAGAATTTTTCCCCGGCCCCATAGATGTCGCGGGCGGCGCGGGTGGTGAGATCTTGGGGGCTGCCGTCAAACACGACGCGGCCGTCGCGCATGCCGATCACGCGGTCGCAGTAGCGCCGTGCCGTATCGAGCGTGTGCAGGTTGCAGACGATCATGCGGCCGTCCTCATCGTGGATGCGGCGCAGCGTGTCCATCACGACCTGCGCGTTCATCGGATCGAGGGACGCGATCGGTTCGTCGGCCAGGATGATGCGCGGATCCTGCATCAGGGCGCGGGCGATCGCGACGCGCTGCTGCTGCCCGCCCGAGAGTGCCTCGACCCGTTTGGGCGCATGGTCCGCGATCCCAAGGCGGTCCAGAATGTCGATCGCTTGGTTGATGTCGGCTGTCGGGAAAAGGTTGAGCATCGTCGCGACAGTGGAGCGGCGATTGAGCGTCCCGTGCAGAACGTTCGAGACGACGTCGAGGCGCGGGACAAGATTGAACTGCTGGAAGATCATGGCGCAATCGCGATGCCACGAACGCAGCGCTGCCCCGCGCAGTGCCGACACTTCTCTGCCGTCAAAGAGGATCGATCCTTCAGAGGGGTCGACCAGACGGTTGATCATGCGCAGCAACGTCGACTTGCCGGCGCCGGAGCGTCCGATGATCCCGACCATCTGGCCCGAGGGGATTTCGAGCGCGACGCGGTCAACGGCGGTGTTCCTGCCGAAACGGCGCGTCACGTCGCGGATGTGCAGCATGGCGTCTTCCCTGCTCGACTGTCAGTCGCTTGGGAACATGCGGTAACGCGCCCGCATGAAGGCTGGATGTCCGTTTCGTGTCAGTTCCGTTACACTTCACAATCTCGCTATCCGGTCAGCAGGCACTTGCCGCGCCCTGAGCAGCGCCATAGCTCCGTCAGGTCGATGAATCTCGAAAGGAGTCCTCATGAAAATCGCAACCCTCGTCATACCGGCCGTCCTGCTGGCCTCGCCCGCCCTGGCCGACCGCGCGCCGACTCCGGAGGAGCGTTCCGCGATCGAGGAAAAACTTCGTGCCGAAGGCTTCACGAAATGGGAGGACATCGAACTGGAAGATGACGGCTCCGTCTGGGAAGTGGATGACGCCGTCGGCGCCGACGGACGCGAATACGACCTGGAACTTCGCGCCGGCACGCTGGAAATCCTGGAGCGCGACCCCGACTGAGCGATCGCAAGGCGTGCGTGGCGCTTGCTGTTTGGTCCGCACGGACCTAATTCGCAATGCATGGCCAAGGAAAAGCGCCTCGTGCGCCGCGCAAAGAAGAACAAGCCGATCCGGCAGGTTGCGGCCATCCCGTACCGCCTGACGAAGAATGGCGACATGGAGGTGATGCTCGTAACCTCGCGGACCACGCACCGCTTCATCGTGCCGAAGGGCTGGCCGATGAAGTCGAAGACCGGTCGGCAGGCCGCGATGCAGGAGGCGTTCGAGGAAGCCGGTGTGACGGGCACGGTCGAGGACAAGCCGGTCGGGGCGTATGTCTACTGGAAACGGCTGTCGGACGCTTTCGTGAAGGTGAACGTGAAGGTGTTCCTCCTGAAGACGGACGACGTGCTGGCCGATTGGGAGGAGCAGGGCAGGCGGGCGCGGGCATGGCTTTCGCCGGCTGACGCCGCAACCCTGATCGACGAGCCCGAACTTGCGGCGCTGGTGCTGTCGCTGGAAGATCTCCGGCCGCAACCGCTCACGAAGGCGAAGCCGCGCAAGAAGGCCGAGCCCGCGACGTAGCCACCCTCGCCGCCAGGCAGCCGCCGCGAGCAACATAAATTCCCTCTCGGCAGCGGACCTGCGGCGCGCTAGGATCGCACCCGAGATAGGGGGCTGGCCATGCATGCAGTGCCGATCGGACAGGCGGACGCGGCTGCAAACGCTGCCGCCCGCTCCATGACGTCCGCCTACGCGACGGCCATCTTCGGCTGGCTGCTGTCGGCGGGCGTCTACATCGCGGCCAAGTGGGTCGCGCCGGAGATGCCGCCCTGGGCGCTCTGCTTCTGGCGGCTGGCGCTCGCCTGCCTGATCCTGCTGCCGGTCGTGCACCGCCACCACGGCGCCATGCTGGACCTCCTGCGGGCACGCACGCTGGAACTGGCGATCATCGGCGCGGTGGGGCTTGCGCTCTGCCAGGGCATGATCTTTGTCGGCCTGCACTACACCGACGCCACGACGGCCGGCATCATCATGGCGCTCTGCCCGATCATGACCATCGTGCTCGCCCGTTTCATCCTCGGCGAACCGCTCGGCCCGGCCAAGGCCCTTGGCGCGGTACTGGCGCTGGCCGGCATGCTCTGGATCGTGTCGCGCGGCGACCTGGGTGCGCTTGTGCGGCTCCAGTTCAGCGTCGGCGAATTGTGGATCGTCGGCAGCGCCTTCTGCTTCGGCCTCTACACGGTGCTGCTGCGCCGCTCGAAATTCGACATGCCCATGCTGCCGCTGCTGGTCCTCCTTCTCGGCGTCGGCGCGCTCGCCGCACTTCCCTTCTACCTCTGGGAAGTGGTGGCGGGCGAACACTCGTCGCTCGACCGCAAGGGCCTGCTGGCGCTCGCCTATGTCGCCGGGCCGGGCGGCGCGCTGATGTACTTCCTCTACAACCGCAGCGTCGGCGCGCTTGGCGCCAGCCGCGCCTCCATGCTGATGTACCTGCAGACCGTGTTCGTCGCGATCCTCGCCTGGCTGCTGCTCGGCGAAGGCCTGCATGGCTACGACCTCGCGGGCGCGGGCTTCATCGTCGCGGGCATTTTGCTTGTCACGCTCGCGCGTGCCAAGCCGGTCTAGTTCTCGTTCAAGTTTTTTCGCTCACGGGCCGTTGCGCCGCCTGCGGCGGCTGGCCCTCCGCGTGGGCGGCCTGACCGGCCGACGCCCGGTCGGGCTTGCGGCCTGTGGCCGTTGGCCGGCGTGCTTTCTCGGGCACCGGTATTGCGAAGGTGGCGGCGATGGACTTCGCCCAGGATAAGGGGCGGTAGTCCGGCCTGGGCACGACCGCCGGGAACGTCTCCAGGTCGGGCCCGACGAGATCGTCATAGATGCCGCCCTCCGGGTCGATCCAGCCGAGCAGGCGCAGGAACTCGATATGCTCGGCGGCCGCCCGCGCGACGGAGAAGTCGGGCGAACAGCCGCGATCGATCGCGCCGTTCCACGGCTGGTGGGCAAGCTGGCAGATGCCTGACGAGCGGCAGGCGCGCCGCCGGCAGGAGGCGGGAAGGCCGCGCGCCGTCGCGGCGGCCCTGAGCGCCACCTCGAAAAGCAGCGGCCCGAATGCGGTGCGGTATTCGCTTGCGTCGTTGTCGTCGTCGGCCGGCATTGCCGTTCTCCTCTTGGGTCTGGGGTGCGTGGAGGCGCGCGAAAGCGCGCCCGCGCCGTGAAAGGGCCGGGAGGCGACGCATGCGACCGCGCCTTGACTGTGATGTTTTGTACGGCGCGGTCTTCTGCGTCGCCGGCGTTCTTGCCCTGAAGGAGGACACGGCCGTTGCCGCTGGTCTCCAGCAGGGCCCGGATCTGGGGGTTCATCACCCAGCCGCGCTACCGATGAAGCGTGACCGGCGACAGGCGGTTGCCCGCTGGTCGACGATCAGCTCCGGCGCGACCGATCCGGCGCCGCCACCCTCCCCGTCATCCGGTTCATGACCCGGGCTCCCGCGAGGGCGGTCCGGGGATTATCGGGGAGGGGAAAAGGGGTGTGGAAAAGCTTGTCTGCGAAAAACAACTGTCCCGGGCTTTCCGGCATCGCCCGCGAAGAGAAAAAGGAAACTGTCTCAACAGGTTAAACGTCGAGTGCCGCGCACAGGTTCGGAAACTGCCAAGCGACACGGCAAAAATTTCGTCCCCGTTTTCTCCGTGGGACATTGCAACTTGTTATGTTATTACGTTACTAATCTCGTGCTTAATGCAGGAGATATTTTGATGAAAAGAAGCATCTGGGTCGCGGGTCTGGTTCTCGCAGCGATGACCTCGCCGGAATTGTCGCAGGCCGCCACTGGCCAGGCAGGGACAAGCCCCGGGACAGAGCGTGAGGGGCCTGTGGTGACGATCATCGGTCCGCTGGCCGGCAAGATCGTCGACACCATAGCCGTGGCGCTTGACAGGGAGGCTAAAGAAGCCGGCACGGAGAAGCACGACCACGCCCATGATCATGGTGATGACCAGATCTACAAGGGCTATTTCGAAGACAGCCAGGTCAAGGACCGCGCTCTGTCCGACTGGGCCGGCGACTGGCAGTCCGTCTATGGCTACCTGCAGGACGGGACGCTTGATCCCGTGATGGCCCACAAGGCGGAGAAGGGGGACAAGAGCGCCGACGAGTACAAGGCCTATTACGAAATCGGCTACAGGACCGATGTCGAGCGCATCACGATCGACGGCGACATTGTCACGTTCTTCAGGGACGGGAAGCCGGCGAAGGCCCGATATGCCAGCGATGGCCGTGAGATCCTGACCTACGAGAAGGGCAACCGGGGTGTTCGCTTCATCTTCAGGAAGGCCGAAGGGGATGCGGACGCCCCGGAATATTTCCAGTTCAGCGACCACAAGATCGCTCCTGCAAAGGCCGACCACTACCACCTCTACTGGGGTGATGACCGCGCCGCGCTCCTGAAGGAGGTAACGAACTGGCCGACCTACTACCCTTCCGCGCTGAGCGCGGATGAGATCGTGCACGAGATGATGGCGCACTGACGTCCCGACTGTCCTTCGTCGCCCGACAATCCGGGTCGGGCGACGTCAATCCCCCAACAACCCAGGGTTCGCCATGCTCGACACAGCCAGACCAGGAACACGCCTGCCCGTCACAGTCCTTTCGGGATTTCTCGGGGCCGGCAAGACCACGCTTCTCAATCATGTCCTCAACAATCGCGAAGGCCGTCGCGTGGCGGTCATCGTCAACGACATGAGCGAAGTGAACATAGACGCCGCACTCGTGCGCGAGGGAGGTGCGAACCTGTCGCGCACCGACGAGCAGCTTGTCGAAATGACCAATGGCTGCATCTGCTGCACCCTGCGCGACGATCTCCTGAAGGAGGTTCGGAAACTGTCGCGCGAGGGGCGCTTCGACTATCTGCTGATCGAGGGAACCGGCATCGCCGAGCCGCTGCCTGTCGCGACAACCTTCGACTTCCGCGACGAGAATGGCGAAAGCCTGTCCGACGTGGCCCGGCTGGACACGATGGTCACGGTGGTCGATGCAGCCAACCTGCTGAAGGACTACTCCTCGCAAGATTTCCTGCGCGACCGGGGCGAGGTGGCCGGCGAGGGCGACGACCGTGCCCTGGTCAACCTGCTGGTGGAGCAGATCGAGTTCGCCGACGTGATCGTGCTGAACAAGGTTTCCGATACGCCGGCACACGGCCTCGACCTCGCGCGCAAGATCATCCGGGCGCTCAACTCCGATGCCAGGCTGATCGAGACGGATTTCGGGCAGGTTGCGCTGGCGGACGTTCTCGACACCGGCCGCTTCGATTTCGCCAGGGCCGAGCAGCATCCGCTCTGGTTCAAGGAACTCAACGGCTTCAGGGATCATGTCCCCGAAACAGAGGAATACGGCATCCGCTCCTTCGTCTACCGGGAACGGCGGCCCTTCGACCCCATGAAGCTCAGCGCATTTGTCAACCAGTCATGGCCCGGTGTCGTGCGCGCCAAAGGCTTCTTCTGGCTGGCCACCCGGCCCCATTATGTCGGGGAGATCAGTCAGGCGGGCGCGCTTGTCCGCACCGGAAAGCGCGGCCTGTGGTGGGCGTCCGTGCCAAGACACCAATGGCCGGACCATGCGGAGTGGAGGGCAGCGATGAAGCCCTATCTCGATCCCGTCTGGGGTGACCGCCGGCAGGAAATCGTCTTCATCGGCTGCGATCCGATGGACGAGGCGGCGATCCGCGTCGCGCTCGACGCCTGCCTCGTGCCGGAGCGCGACTACATGCCGGGCCGCTGGCGCGACCTGCCCGACCCGTTCCCGAGCTGGGAGCGGATGGCGGCATGAAGATCGGCGAGATCCTGTCCGCTCTCGCATCGGCCTGGAACGGCAAGGCGCATGCCGATTGCGCCTGCCACCCCCAGCTGAACTACCGCCCGCGCCGTTTGGACGGACAATCGCATGCCGATGACGCGCTGGAGCAGGGGGCCGGGAACAAGGCACGTCCCGCTGGTCGGTTCCAAGCCCCTGCCGCGTAAGCGGCAGCCGACGCACCCGCCGAGCCGCTTGGTGCTCAGTGCCTGCCACAGCACGTTCTCGGCCTTGGTCGAGTCCGCACGCATGGCGTGGGCGAAGGTTCGGTGCGGCGGAGGGACGGGCTGGTGCAAGGGGTGCTCCCGCAAGAGAGGGGATTGTTGGCTTCAACCGCTTTCTTTCGCAGCCTTCTTTGTGGCCTTCGGGCTGAAATTCACGCGAGTCCCGTCTGGTCCCACACTGACTTCAGGCGCTAGCCCCATAATCGAGCCAAGGGCAGCAAGCGAACTGACTTCAGATTCCGCATTTCCTTGATTTTGGAAAAGTCCATAAACCGCGCCTTCCACCCATTTTTCTGGAAGAGTTGCACCTTCTTTCGTGGTCATCTCCATTGCGGTTTCAATCACCCAACTTGCTCGGTTGATATCCATTCCATACCGCTGCAACTCTCGGTGCGATTGTACATCTCTCTCGTATGAATTCCTTAGCAAGCTTATAAGGTACGCCGTAAAACCAATAGCTACCGCTGACAAAAGCGCTCCCCGAGCAGCCAATAGCCAGAGCAGATAGCCACTATTCGGCGGTGAGTTATTCGACTGGGCAGCGCCTGATCGAGATATGCTTTGAGCGTATGAAGATGAGCTGCCGCTTTGCTCGTTTGCGCTCTGAGCGGCTGACTGGGAGATGCCTTGAGCCTCTGACGAGGAATTACCTGTTTTCGCGTTTGGTATCTCATAGGCGGATTCTGTGGGAAATGATCGAGCGGCATTTGTGTTTGCGATAAAGGACTCAAAGCTCTCATAGGCGAGAAAACCTGAGCCAATGGCGGCAAGTATGCAAACTGCTATAATGAGCAGGAATTTCAAACGAGATTCAGTCGGCGTGAGCGGTTCCCGGAGAAAATTTTGAACCTGACTGCTGATGTCCTCTCGCAGCTTCCGGCGAGCTCGCATGTGATCAGAAAAATCGAACCCCTTTATCCGTTCATCCAGATCAGCCTTCTCACTGGCAATTCGCTCTAAACTGGATTGTTCGCGCTCTTTGATGACCTTTTCAGCCTCACGCTGTTCTTGTTCAAACTGAATCCTCCGCTCAGCATCTTGGAGTTCATATGTTTTGCGAAGATCAAGAGCATCGGCTAACAATTTTTCGTGCATGCTCGCGATAGTCGCCATTTCCTTTTCAAGAAGGCCAGCTACGGCGTTCTCGTTGCTTGCGCCTATCTTGGCGAGGGCAGGCATTTTTATCTTGCTGCGAATGATGTCATCGAGCCGCAGAAGATCGTCAGACGACGGCGTAGGGTTGGTTTTCGGAGTAATATTTATATCGTCAAAGTAGGTTGAATTTGGCTTTTTGTCATCTCTATGTATCTGGACGTTGAATAAGCCTCCCTTAGTACGTATTCGGGCTTCACTTATAATATATGTCGATACACTTTTTTCTTTCAGACTTTGCCCATTGTCTTGAAATAGAATTTCACCGCTTTGGAAATTTTTACTTTCCGCCCCAAATGCGGCCTCGATTGCTTCGATAGTATCTATTATCGTCTTGTCTGGTAATTTTCCGACCTGGAAATGAATTGGCATTTTCCCCCCTTGTCGCGAATACAAACTTGGAACGAGAGAATGCCATAATAACATCGTGCCTTACCATACGGTGTTATTCGCTCGGCTAAATGTTGAAATCGTTTTCCAGCCGGGTCCCCGCTGCTCCGCAGCGTCCCGGCGTTCGCTGGCCTTTCACCATGCCACCGGCATGGTGAATTCGCTGCGCGAACCGGCTGCTCACTCCCCCGCAAGGGGGGAGATGAGGGGCGGCGCTACACCCCCGCCGCATAAGCGGCAATCGCCGCCATGTTCACGATGTCGCTGTCCTTGGCGTTCATGGGCACGATCTGCACCGGCTTGTTCAGCCCCACGATCAGCGGGCCGATGACCGTTGAACCGCCAAGCTCCTGCAGCATCTTGGTGGAGATGCTGGCCGAGTGGAAGGCCGGCATGACCAGCACGTTGGCCGGGCCCGAGAGGCGGCAGAAGGGATAGCGCTTCATCGCCTCCGGGTTGAGCGCGACGTCGGCGGCCATCTCGCCGTCATATTCGAAATCGACGCGGCGCTTGTCGAGGATCTTCACCGCCTCCTGCACGCGCTCGGAACGCTCGCCGGCCGGGTGGCCGAAGGTGGAATAGGCAAGCATCGCCACGCGCGGCTCGTAGCCCATGCGGCGCGCAAAGGCGGCTGTCTCCTCGGCGATGTCGGCGATCTGCTCCGCATTCGGCATGTCGTGCACGGCGGTGTCGGCGACGATGACGGTGCGCCCCCGGCAGAGCGCGATCGACACGCCGATGACCGGATGGCCGGGGCGCGCATCGATGACGCGGCGCACGTCGTCCAGCGCGGTGGAATAGTTGCGCGTGACGCCCGTCACCATCGCGTCGGCGTCGGCCGAGGCCACCATGCAGGCGGCGAAATGGTTGCGGTCGTTGTTGATGAGCCGCTGCGCGTCGCGCAGGAGGTAGCCCTTGCGCTGCAGCCGCTCGTAGAGGAAGTCGGCATAGGCCGCGTTGCGCTTGGACAGGCGCGCGTTGATGATCTCGATGCCGGGACGGTCGAGGTCGACGCCCGCCGCGCGCGCATTGTCGCGCACCACCTCCTCGCGGCCGACGAGGATGGCCGTGCCGAGCTTCTGGCTGACATAGGAGACGGCGGCGCGCATGACTTGCTCCTCCTCGCCCTCGGCAAAGACGACGCGCTGCGGCTTCCTGCGCACGCGGTCGTAGATGCGGCTGAGCGTCGAGGCGATCGGGTCGCGGCGGGCGGACAGCTCCAGCGCATATTTCTCGAAATCCGCGATCGGCTTGCGCGCGACGCCGGACTCCATCGCTGCCTTGGCGACCGCGATCGGGATGGCGGAGATGAGGCGCGGGTCGAAGGGCACGGGGATGATGTATTGCGGGCCGAATTTCGGGCGGTTGCCCTGGTAGGCGGCGGCGACGTCGTCGGGCACGTCCTGGCGGGCAAGCTCGGCCAGCGCTTGCGCCGCCGCCACCTTCATGGCGTCGTTGATGGTGGTGGCCCGCACGTCGAGCGCGCCACGGAAGATGTAGGGGAAGCCGAGCACGTTGTTGACCTGGTTCGGGTAGTCCGAGCGGCCCGTCGCCATGATGGCGTCGTCTCGGATCCTGGCGACGTCCTCGGGCGTGATCTCCGGGTCGGGATTGGCCATCGCGAAGATGATCGGGTTGGGCGCCATCGAGCGGATCATGTCGTCGGTGAAGGCGCCCTTGGCCGAAAGGCCGAACACGATGTCGGCGCCCTCAAGCACGTCGGCCAGCGTGCGTGCGTTGGTCTTGGCGGCATGCGCCGACTTCCACTGGTTCATGCCCTCGGCGCGGCCCTGGTAGACCACGCCCTTGGTGTCGCACAGGATGACGTTCTCCGGAGAGAAGCCCATCGACTTGACCAGCTCGATGCAGGCGATGCCGGCAGAGCCCGCGCCGTTGCACACGAGCTTGGCCGTCTTCATGTCGCGGCCGGTGATGGCAAGCGCGTTGATGAGGCCGGCGGCGGCGATGATGGCCGTGCCGTGCTGGTCGTCGTGGAACACGGGGATGTCCATCAGCTCGCGCAGGCGCTGCTCGATGATGAAGCACTCCGGCGCCTTGATGTCCTCAAGGTTGATGCCGCCGAAGGACGGCCCGAGATAGCGCACGCAGTTGATGAAGGCGTCGGCGTCCTCGGTGTCGACCTCGAGGTCGATGCTGTCGACGTCGGCGAAGCGCTTGAACAGCACCGCCTTGCCCTCCATCACCGGCTTGGAGGCGAGCGCGCCGAGATTGCCAAGCCCAAGGATGGCCGTGCCGTTGGAGATGACGGCGACCATGTTGCCCTTGGTCGTGTAGTCGTAGGCGCGCGCGGGGTCCTCGGCGATGGCCTTGACGGGAACCGCGACGCCCGGCGAGTAGGCCAGCGACAGGTCGCGCTGCGTCGCCATCGGCTTGGTCGGGTTGATTTCCAGCTTGCCGGGCCGGCCCATCGCATGGAAATGCAACGCCTCCTCGGGACTGACCGACGGGCCCTGGCTGTCCGGTTTCCTTGCCATGCTGCCGTTACCCTCCCAGGAAGCATATGCTTTGTTTTTGTGGAGCATTCGGGATTAAGGCTACACTCGCAAGGCGTAAAGAGCCAAACAGGCTGTCTGCGGCACTTTTGCCGGAAACGGAATCATGTGGTGAACGACGGCACGCCGATAAATCGCCAGACTGCCCAGCCGGCGGCAACGCCGATGATGGAGCAGTATGTGGAGATCAAGGCTGCGAACCCGGATTCGCTGCTGTTCTACCGCATGGGCGACTTCTACGAGCTGTTCTTCGAGGATGCGGAGAAGGCCAGCAAGGCGCTCGGCATCGTGCTGACCAGGCGCGGCAAGCATCTCGGGCAGGACATCCCCATGTGCGGCGTGCCGGTGCATGCCGCCGACGACTATCTGCAGAAGCTGATCGCGCAGGGCTTCCGCGTCGCTGTGTGCGAACAGGTCGAGGACCCGGCCGAAGCCAGGAAGCGCGGCTCGAAATCGGTCGTCAGGCGCGACGTAGTACGCCTCGTGACGCCCGGCACCATCACCGAGGAGAAGCTGCTGGCGCCGTCGGAGTCGAGCTTCCTGATGGCGCTGGGACGGGTGAAGGGCGGCGAGAACTCCTATGCGCTGGCGTGGACGGAAATCTCGACCGGCGCGTTTCGTGTCGCTGAGACGAATGCCGAGCGGCTGCTGTCCGACGTGCTGCGGGTCGATCCGAAGGAGCTGATCGTCGCCGACACGGTGTTCCATGACGAGGAACTGCGCGGTGTATTCGATGTGCTGGGGCGCGTGGTGAGCCCGCAGCCGTCGCAACTTTTCGATTCCTCGGCTGCGGCAGGCCGCATCGCGCGCTTCTACGAAATCGCCACGCCCGACAGTTTCGGCAGTTTCGGCCGTGCGGAACTGGCGGCGATCTCCGCGGTCATCGCCTATGTCGAGAAGACGCAGATCTCCGAACGGCCACCGCTCGATTTTCCGCAGCGCGAGGAGAATGGCGCGACGCTGTTCATCGATCCGGCGACGCGCGCCAATCTCGAACTGATGAAGACGCTGTCGGGCAGCCGCGAAGGCTCGCTTTTCCGCGCCATCGACAGGACGGTGACCGGCGGCGGCGCAAGGATGCTGGCCGACCGCCTGACGGCCCCGCTGACCGATCCGGACGCGATCAACAGGCGGCTCGATTCCGTGTCGTTCTTTCTTGCCGAGACACGCCTTTGCGAGGCGCTGCGGACGTCGCTGAAAAGCGTAGCCGACATGCCGCGCGCGCTGACGCGGCTGGCGCTCAACCGGGGCGGGCCGCGCGATCTCGGCGCGTTGCGCTCCGGCTTCTCGGCGGCGCGCGACATCGCCACGTTTTTTTCCGGCTCGCCTCTGCCCGACGAACTCGGCGGGGCGATGCAGGCAATCGCGCGGCTGCCAGCAGATTTCGCGCTGCATCTCGAGAGAGCGCTTGCCGACGAACTGCCGCTACTGAAGCGAGACGGCGGCTTCCTGCGCGAAGGTTATGACGGCGATCTCGACGAAGCGCGCGGATTGCGCGACGAATCGCGGCGCATCATTCTCGGGATGGAACGCGACCTCCAGGAGGAGACCGGGATACGGTCGCTGAAGATCCGGCATAACAACGTGCTGGGTTACTACATCGAGGTGACGGCGAACCATTCCGCGATCATGACCGGCACGGACGAGGCCAAGGGTCGCTTCATCCATCGCCAGACGATGGCGAATGCCATGCGTTTCACGACGACGGAACTGGCCGGATTGGAAAGCAGGATCGCGAACGCCGCAGACCGCGCCCTTTCGATAGAGCTTGCAGCGTTCGAGCGGCTGGTGGGCGAAGCGGTTGCGGCGGCAGACGCGATCCGGGCAGGCGCCGAGGCGCTGAGCGTGCTGGACGTGTCCGCGTCCCTCGCCTGTCTTGCCTTGGGGGAGGATTACGCCCGGCCGGTGGTGGACGCGAGCCTTACATTTTCGATCGAGGCGGGACGCCATCCGGTGGTGGAGCAGTCGCTGCGACGTCACGCCGAGGCGCCGTTCGTTGCGAATGATTGCGACCTTTCGCCGGAGAATGGCGCGCGGAACGCGGCGATCTGGCTGCTGACGGGTCCCAACATGGGCGGCAAGTCGACATTCCTGCGCCAGAATGCGCTGATCGCCATCCTGGCGCAGATGGGCTCCTACGTTCCGGCGCGCGCTGCGCATATCGGCGTGGTCGACCGGCTGTTCAGCCGCGTCGGCGCTTCGGACGACCTGGCGCGGGGCCGCTCGACCTTCATGGTGGAAATGGTCGAGACGGCGGCCATCCTTAACCAGGCCGGTGAGCGCAGCCTCGTGATCCTCGACGAGATTGGCCGGGGCACCTCGACTTTCGACGGTCTTTCGATCGCGTGGGCCGCGCTCGAATACCTGCACGAGCAGAACCGGTGCAGGACCATCTTCGCCACGCACTTCCACGAGATGACGGCCCTGGCCGGAAAGCTGCCGCGCCTCCACAACGTCACCATGCGGGTGAAGGAATGGGAAGGCGACGTGGTCTTCCTGCACGAGGTGGCCAAGGGCGCGGCGGATCGAAGCTACGGCGTGCAGGTTGCCAGGCTGGCGGGCTTGCCGGCCGCTGTCGTGGCGCGCGCAAAGGACGTACTGGCGCAACTCGAAAGCGGCGAGACCGCAGGCAAGGCCGAGAAACTGGTCGACGACCTCCCGCTGTTCTCCGCCGCAATGCGCCGGGAAGCACCGACTGCACCCAAGGCCGATCCCGTGACGCAGGCGCTGGCCGGTATCAATCCGGATGAAATGTCGCCGCGTGAAGCGCTGGAGGCGTTGTACCGCCTGAAGGGCCTGGGGCGCTAGGCACCGGGGCGGGTGGCCGCCCCGGCAATGCGGTGTTACTCGCTGGACTTGTTGTTGCGCTGGGCGTCTTCCAGCTTCTTGATATCCGCGGCTGACAATTGCGGCCGGTCAAGCTTGATCGTGAGCTTGTCCAGCTTCGCCGTCAGCGGGAAGGGTGGCTTATAGTCCGCGTCATTCACGCCGGTCAGCGTGTCGGACCCGATGTCGAAGGCCTCGTCCCATTGCAGGATCATCGGCAGTGTCTTGGCCATCGTCTTTGTATCCACCTCGGCGCCGTCAATCTTCAAAGTGCCGACGCCCCCACGACCTACGCCCGAGAAGTCGTTGAACGCCAGTGTGCCGGGACCGAGCCCATCGTACTTGAAATCAAATTCGATGAGATGCTTGCCGGCGGAAAGCGGCTCCGCACCAGTCCACTTCACGCGTTCGAGATCCGCCAGATTCCAGACCCAGACCGGCTTGCCGTCGAGCAGATAGAAACCATATCCGCCGAACCGGCCGCCCGATGTCAGGATCATGCCGTTGGCGTTGTCCGCAGGCACGTCGATCTCGGCTGTTACCGTGTAGGAGGTGTTCAGCAGCAGGGGAGAGTCGCCCTGCGGCAGCCCCGTCATCGGAAGGGTGTAGACGAATTCGCTTCGCCCCGCGGTGATGTTGGGCCGTGGCGCTACGATGCGTGCGGCAACGGAGGCATCGAGCGGGAGAACCTCGTACTTCTTCGCTTCCTCCATGAACTTGGCCTTGAGTTCCGCAACCTTGTCGGGGTGTTCCGCGGCGATGTCCTTCGTCTGGTTCATGTCGGTGCTGAGATCGTACAGCTGGAATTCCTGATTGTTGAGGGGATCGGGATTTGCCGGCCCGAATGCTTCCCACGGCGCGCGGTTCACCTTGGTGCTGAGCAGCCAGCCTTCGTCATAGAGCGCCCACTGGCCCATCATCTCGAAATACTGCGTCTTGTGGCGGCTCGGCGCGTTGGCGTTCGCGGCGTCGAAGGTGTAGGCAAAGCTCGTTCCCTCGATAGGCGACTGCTTGATGCCGTCCACCATTTCAGGCGCATTGATGCCCGCCACCTCCAGTATCGTTGGCACGACGTCGATGACATGCATGAACTGGTCGCGCCTGCCGCCCTTGTCGGTGATCTTCGCGGGCTAGGACACGGCCATGTTCTGGCGAATGCCGCCCAGCCGGGACGCATTCTGCTTGAACCAGTCGAAGGGGGTGTCGAAGGCCCATGACCAGCCAGCCGACATGTGATTGTACGTCATCTCGGTTCCCCAGACGTCGTACCATTTCATCTGATCCTCGGCAGGGATCATGTTGACCCCGTTGAAGAACGCCACCTCGTTGGGCGTACCGAGCGGCCCGCCCTCGGCGATCGTTCCATTGTCGCCGTTGATGTAGATGATGAGGGTGTCCTCGAGCTCGCCAAGGTCCTCCACCGCCTGGATCACGCGTCCGATCTCGTGGTCCGAATAGGCGGCATAGGCGGCGAAAGTGTTGACCTGCCTGATGAAGAGCTTCTTCTCTATATCGGTCAGCTGGTCCCATGGCTTGATCATGTCCGCCGGCCAGGGCGTAAGCGTCGCATCCTGCGGGACAAGGCCCATCTTCTTCTGGTTCGCGAAGATCCTCTCACGCAGCGCCTCGTAACCATCGTCGAAGAGGTGCATCGCCTCGATCTTGTCCATCCACTCCTTCGTTGGATGATGCGGCGCGTGCGTGGCGCCGGGCGCATATTTCACGAAGAACGGCTTGGAAGGATTGATCTGGTGCATGTTGCTGATCCAGCCGATGGCGTCGTCCGCCATGCCGGTGACCAGGTTCCACTCCGGCTTGCCGTCGAATGGGTAAATCTGCGTCGTGTTGCGGAAGAGGTTGGGCTGCCACTGGTTGGCGTCGCCGCCGACGAAGCCGTAGAAATACTCGAAGCCCATGCCGCTCGGCCATTGATCGAACGGCCCGGACTGGCTCGCCTCGAAGGCCGGCGTGTTGTGATTCTTGCCGAACCAGGAGGTGCTGTAGCCGTTGTCGAGCAGAATCCGCCCGATCGTCGCCTTGTCTTGCGGGATGATGCTGTTGTAGCCGGGGAAGCCGGTCGACTGCTCAGAGATCACCCCGAACCCGGCCGAATGGTGGTTGCGACCGGTTATCAGCGCGGCGCGCGTGGGTGAGCAGAGCGCGGTCGAATGGATGTTGGTGTAGCTGAGGCCGGACGCCGCCACACGGTCCATCGCTTCGGTCGGGATGACCCCGCCGAACGTGCTGGGAACGCCGAAACCCGCATCGTCCGTGATGATCAGCAGGACGTTGGGCGCTTCTGCCGGTGGCACCACGGTCGGCGCCCACCAGGGCTGCGACTGCAGCGCGTCATTCGTGATTTTGCCACCGAATTCGGGAGCGGGCGACGGCAACTGCTTGCCGTCGATGGTGGTCGTGGCGCTGGGCGACCCCAAAGTCCCCGTTACCTGTTGTGCCGAAGCTGTTCCTGCTCCGGACAAAAGTGCAAGCGTGAGGACGGACGCTCTAGCGAGCCACCGGTTCGTCTTCATGACTTCTTCCCCTGTGCGCGCTAGCTGCATTCACTGCACGGTGAGGCGCATTCCACACATGCAAGCATGCGAATGAGGAAGACTAGACCCCGCAACTGTTGGATGTAAGTAATTTACGGTAACAAGGCACAGTTCGCGGCAGCTCGACCTAATTTAGCGTCTGCATCTTCCGCAGGAAAAAGCCGTTGCCGAAACGGTTTTAGCAGGTCCCGTGACGCAGGCGCTGGCCGGTATCAATCCGGATGAAATGTCGCCGCGCGAGGAGCTGGAGGCGTTGTACCGCCTGAAGGGCCTGGGCCGGTAAGCATCTTCTGCGAGCGACAAGGCGACCCCTTCGAGGTCGCCTTACGCCAGCTTCAAGACAAGACGCGTTTCAGGCCCGGCGTGATGCGCAGGAGGGTTGCGTCGAGAAGCAGCACGACGAGAATGGCCGCGCCGGCCAGCGGGAAAATGATCCCAAGCAACAGGACGACGAGCGCCGCTCCTTTCCAGAACGGCAGGTCGCGAGGCCTTGGCGGGGCTGCGAGACGGGCTGCGGTTTCCGGCCTGCGCTTCCACCACATAACCAGCCCGGACACCGACACGGTGATGACCGACAGGCAGAAGAGTGTGTTGAAGATGAGGTTCCAGACACCGAGGTCGCCTTCGTGAAAGGCTATGCCCCAAGCCATCGCCTTTGCGTACGCCGAATAGTCTGCATAACGCACGTCGGCCAGCACGTTGCCTGAGTACCGGTCGATATGGATCGTTCGGTCGGCCGACGGGTTCGGCCCGTCATTCGACATGCTGTCATGGCTGATCGTCCAGACGCCCGTTTCGTCGGTGGGCAGGTTGATCTGGAAACGACCGACGAAGCCGAGGCTCCGGGCGAAGGACGCGACACTGTCGAGCGAGACATCGCCCTCGATCGCATCGATGCCAGCGAGCGATCCGGACTGCGGCAGCGGTGTCTGCTCGAGGCCCCAAGGGACTTCGTGATGTCCGTCATGGTTCATGCTGGCGTGGGTAGCGTCCGAAAGCGGCGCGCCGAACTTCTCGGCTGGGAACGTGTTCCACGCCTGCACCACCCTCTCGCCCCAGATACCCGCCCAGCTCAGGCCCGAAATCAGGAAGACGATGAGGAAAACCGATATCCAGAGGCCGAGCGTGCCGTGCAGGGATTTCCAGAAAATCCTGCCATGCGCGGCGAGCCTCGGGATGAGGACAGTTCGCAAGCCCCCACCGTTTCGCGGCCAATGCAGATAGAGGCCGGTCGCCACCATGATGATGGCGAGGCTGGCCGCCATCTCGATCATGCGGTCGCCGAAGCTGCCGAGTAGCAGGGTGCCGTGGATCTTGTTCACGAAATCGTACCAGCCCGCTCGCCAGGGAAAGATTTCGAGCACAGCGCCTGTGTATGGATCGACCGCGACGCCAGTCTTGTCGGCGCCGTCCGCGACAACGAGGACGGCGACGCGGTCGGCAGCGA
The DNA here is from genome assembly GCA_019635775.1 of Rhizobiaceae bacterium. Classification (GTDB taxonomy): domain Bacteria; phylum Pseudomonadota; class Alphaproteobacteria; order Rhizobiales; family Rhizobiaceae; genus Mesorhizobium_K. The sequence continues at coordinate 124,561 of JAHBYU010000005.1, forward strand.
GTGGCTCGATGTATTGGACGACCCTGTTGCCGGGAACAGATGCCTCGGCCGCCGTCTGCAGGGCGCTCGGCGCAAGCGGGTCGGCCTGCGCCGACACGACGGTACGCCCGCTGTCGATGCCGGCGCTCCATGAAATCCAGAGCATGATCAGGCCGGTCGTTGCCAACATGACAAGAAACGGGATGACGTAGAGTCCGGCATAGAAATGCCAGCGCCAGGCGATGAAGTAGAACTTGTTGACGGTGGCGTCCGCCTGCTGGGACTCTGCTTCGAGAGTAATGTTGCTCATGGATTTGCTCCCGTCTGAACGGGATTAAAGCGGATGGCCGTGAGCATAAGCGAGTGAGCGGCTGCGAGCGTGCTCGCGCGATGAAAAACAGACATGGATGTCTCCCTTGCATGCCTTGCGGCAGCGAGTGGATTTGAAAGCCGACAGGTGCGGCTCCGGGTTCGATCGCCGCGACGCGGCGGAAAATCAAATCGACGGGGGAGGGGCGCGGGGACGTCCGGAACGTCGTTCGAGCGCAAAGGTGGGCGGGTGCGCGTCCAAAACAGAAAATATGCGCGCAGCCGATGCCGAAAGCGGATTGGAAAGCGAATGCGAAGGACGGTTGTCGGAAAGCGCCGACAGGAACATGCCGCACGAGACAGTGCAGCAATCCGGGAAGATTTTGTGGCCGGAACGGTCCGTATCGCCGCCGGACCGCTCCATGCCGGGCATGCACAGCGGATTGCCGAAGGCGTCGAGCATCGGAGCGGCCGCCGCAGCTCCGGTTGCGTAAGCCCCGACCAGCGCCTGCATGAAAAGCAAGAGGGTCGCGACGAACGCGATGACCGTGCCTCTGCGCTTCTGCCCGATGCGTTTCAAGAAAGCTCCCTCTGCGCTTCTTGTAGCAGGGATCACGGCGACGTAAATCGTGGTGTGCGGCACTTGCCCCGTTCAAGGGCGACGTGTGCGCTTATGTCTCGCTGACTCGCGGGGGCTAGCGAAGCGTCTGCATCTTCTTCGACAGGAAAAAGCCGTTGCCGAAACGGTTTTTGCAGGTGACCCCATCCGTCGCAACCGAGCAGCTGAAGCCGTGTTTCTGCCACGTGCTGCCATAGCCCAGAACGGGATAGTCCGGGTTCATGACCGTATCGCCGGCACAAACGCGGTAGGCCGACTTCCGTTCGCCCGACAAGGCAAAGGCGTTGCCCCAGTCGAGATCGCAGTCGGATGGCGGCGCAGGCACGGCGGCCGCGTTGGTGCGGATGTCGCAGCGCAGTTCAGCGGTTCCTTCCCAGACATCAGCCATGCAGTGGATATTGTCGGAGGGCGTGCGGAAGCCGTCGGCAGATGCGGACGCGGCAAGCGTGAAACAGCAGCCGGTTGCCGCCAACAGATGGACAAGGAGAGAAGGCATTTTCGTTGACCTCAGGATTGACGCAGGGCTTTCACGATCCGCCAGGAACGTCTGACAACGGTCAGACCGGAGCCCAGGGCGACAAGCCAGAGCGCGATCAGGAGAAGCCCGTTGTGGCCGTTCCAGAGCGGCTCGAGGATAGAGGCAAGCGCGGCGACGGTGACCAGCGCCATGCGCTGCGGCTTGGCCATCGGCCCGGAAAAGTCGGCTGGCAGGCCGCAGCCGCGACCGAGCTCGCGCACATAGGCCGTCAGGATCGCAAGCGCGACCGCAGCCCAGCCCAGTGCCGGCGAGCCGATGCCGTAGCCGATGCCGGCAAGGATGAAGAGGTCCGAGACGCGGTCGGGAAACTCGTTCCAGAAGCCGCCGTCGGGGGCGCTCTTGCCGGCCTCGACAGCCACCATGCCGTCGAAGAGGTTGCACAGCAGCCGCAACTGGCAGCAGGCCGCTGCCGCTGTCAGCAGGAGCGCGCGCGAAAACAGGTCATGCGACATGCCAGCTACCCAGAAGGCGGCGCCGGCAAGCGCGGCAAAGACCATGCTGGCGATCGAGATCTGGTTGGGCGTGATGCTGGTGGCAGCGAGCCTGCGCGTCATGGCGGCCGCCCACCCGGTCTGGCGGCTCGCAAGCGGACGCCTGTTGTCGTCGGTTCGGGTCATGGCTCGGTCCTGCGGCTGTGAAAGAGCGCCAGTGTGTAGAGGAAGGAATAGATGGCCGTGACGCTGGTCGGCAAGGCGATGGTCGCGAGGACTTCGGGGGTGCCGGCCAGCGTATGGATCGCGGTCAGGATGAAAAGCGACAGCGAAATCGCGATCAGCGGCGGCAGAACCAGCGCGGCCATGCCGGAAAACCGCGCGGCCAGCACCTCCAGCAGGCGCTTCAGAACAAAGGTGATCGCGCCCGACAGCGCCCCTTGCACCACTCCGGCTGCAAGCGGCTGCGGCATCGGATGCGCGCGATTTGCGAAGACGGCCCAGCTTCCCATCGCGAGAACGGCGATAGCGACATGCACGAAGGAGTTGCGCGCAAGTCCTGTCATCAGGCGGGCGGGTCGACCGACCAGAAATAGCGCACGAGGTGGAAGAAGATCGGCGCGGAGAACACAACAGAATCGAGCCGGTCGATGAAACCGCCGTGCCCGGCGATCACGTGCCCCCAGTCCTTGACGCCACGGTCGCGCTTGATGGCCGACATGACCAGACCGCCGAAAAAGCCGAGTATGGCGATGATGAAGGCGAGCATGCCGGCCTGGAGCATGGTGAAGGGTGTCATCCACCACAGGCCCGCGCCGACCAGTGTGGCGCTCAGAACGCCGCCGGCAAAACCCTCCACCGTCTTGGACGGCGACAGGCGCGGCGCGATCTTCCTCTTTCCGAGGAGCTTGCCCCAGACATATTGCAGCACGTCGGAAAGCTGCACGACGACGATGAGGAAGGCGATGAGCATGACGTTGCGGCCCTCGAAGCCGGGAATGTCGAGGTTTAGCAGCGCGGGCACGAAGGAGGCGCAGAAGATGCAGATCATCAGCGCCCATTGCACTTCGGCAATGCGCACAAGATAGCCTTCAGTCTCGCCGCGCAGGGCCGACACGATGGGAAGCAGCAGGAACACGTAAACGGGCACGAAGATCGAATACATGCCGTACCAGTCGATCCAGACGAGGTAGTACTGATAGGGCAGGACCACGAAGAACGCAGCGACCAGCGACCAGTGATCGGCGCGCCGCGCATTGGTCAGCGTCAGGAACTCCCGCAGTGCCGCAAACGAGCAGAAGCCGAACAGCAGGATGACGCCCGCGCGCCCGCCGATGAAGGCAAGAGCGAGCAGCACGGCCATCACCCACCATGCGCGGATGCGGTCGTTGAGGTTCTCGATCGACTGGTTGGCGCCGTCCGGCGAGAAACGCCTTTGCAGGACGTAGCCCACGACCGAGGCCAAGACGAGGATGGCGCCGATGCCGATCAGTAGATGCAGAAGGTCCGGATGGATGTTCATCAAGCGCTTCCGTTGCGTTTTGGCTTGAGGGCAAGCAGCGCCGTGCTGGCGCGGGCGAGGAAGGTTTCCCGGTCTTCACCATCGGCCAACTGGAGCGACGGTCCGAAGGTGACGCTGCACATCAGGGGCACGGGGATAAACTCGCCCTTGGGCATGACGCGGTTGAGGTTCTCGATCCACACCGGAACCAGTTCTATGTGGGGCCGGCCTTGCGCGAGATGGTAGAGCCCGGCCTTGAAAGGCAGCAGCGGCTCGCCGGTCGTGTTTCGGGTGCCTTCCGGAAAGATGATGAGCGAGGCTCCCCGGTCCAGCGCCTCCTGCATGGTCGCGACAGGGTCGTCGGTCCGGGTCTCCTTGTTGCGGTCGATCAACACGGCGTTGAACACATCGCGGCCTATGAAGCTCCGCAGCGGCGACTTCAGCCAGTAGTCGGAACCTGCAACGGGACGTGTCTTGCGGCGCAGGCGCGGCGGCAGGACGATCCAGATGAGGATGAAGTCGCCATGGCTTGCATGGTTGGCGAAATAGATCCGGCGCTTGCGCGAGGGTTCGTTGCCGACCCAGATGCCGCGCACCGCGGTAAGGAAACGTGCGAAGATCGTGATCACGACCGCGAAGGCGCGGGCCACGGTCCTTCGTGCCAATGTCGATAGCGACTTGTCTACCACCCGGCCCCCGCCAAGAGAATTCACGCCGTCCTGCGCATCGCCCATCTTTACGGCGGAAGTTCTGCAACGCGCAATGGCGCTCGCCTTCTCCAAGTTCCTGTGCAGAAGGCGGATTCCTATGGTGGTGCGAATCCGCTAGAACGGCGTAGCTGCAGCGTGAGGAAATCCTGAATGACGATCGACCGGTTTCGCCATCTGAACAGGCGCAATTTCGTCAAGGGCGGCGCGGCGGCCGGCCTGGTGCTCGTGGCGGCCGAAACCCTCGGGCAGGAAGTGCTGAAGGAGATTGGCGACCTCAAGCCCGGCGAATTCACATGGCATCCCGATCGCCAGCCGACCGGCCCGGTCGCGGTGGTGGTGTCGCTGCCCGAACAGCTGGTGCACGTCTACCGCAACGGCATCCGCATTGCAGTCTCGACTGCCTCGACCGGCAAGCCCGGCCACGAAACGCCCACTGGCGTTTTCGTCGTGCTGCAAAAAGCCAAGGTCCACCACTCATCCACCTACAACGAGGCGTCGATGCCGAATACCGAAAGGCTGACCTGGTCCGGCGTGGCGCTCCATGCGGGCGGCCTGCCCGGCTATCCGTCGTCCCACGGTTGCGTGCACCTGCCACTGGACTTTTCCGCCAAGCTCTTCGGGATCACCCATCTGGGTACGCCGGTCATCATTTCGGGAAACCATGCCGATCCGTGGGAATTGACTCATCCTGGCATGGTTCTGTCCGGCTATGCCGAAAGCGAATTTGACCAGGTCGAAGCCGGGCTCGACGGCAAGAAGCAGCCGTCAGACGGGACCGAGGCCGAGACCAATCCCGTCATCTCGGTGATCGCGTCCTCGGCGGACCAAAAGATCGAGATGGTTCAGGACGGCGATGTCGTCGCGACCGGCGACTTGAGCATCAAGGGCACCGCGCCGCTTGGCAGTCACGTCTTCGTGCTGCAGGGAGCGGACGCCGACGGCAAAGGCATGAGGTGGGTCGCCATTACCCACAACATCGCGGACGGTTCGCCGCCGGAAGGCGATTCGCTGACCCGGCTGACTGCCGACACCGCATTCATCGAGCAGATGAAACTGAAGATGCATCCCGGCATGGTGATGATCCTGACAGACGCGCCTCTCGAGCCCGAAAAGAAGTCTGGAAAGGATTTCGTCATCATGTCCTGAGAAGTAGCAAAATCCTGCTAGTTTTCGACAGCTATTCGTCCAATTTCGGTTATTTCTTAAGCTGATATTTAAAAACGCTATCATAGCCTCCTGAAATACCCGGCTAACGGTGAGATTTTGGGAGCGAAGCCTTCCGCCCTGCGCAGCTTGCTGCGGCTGACCTGGAAACCGACCAGCGTGCTTGCCTGCCTGGCGATCATCGTGGTCGTGGCGACAGGTCTGTTTGCCGAACATCAAAGCAAGCGCCTGCACGAGGAGCGGCTGCGCTCGGACGTGCTGGCGCATGTCAGCCTCATCCGTGCCAAGCTCGAAGGCAACATCAACAGCAACATCGAACTCGTGCGGGGACTCGTCGCTACCATCGCCACCGAGCCGGAGATGGATCAGGCACGGTTTGAGCAATTGGCCGCCCAGCTTCTCGCGGGACGAACCCAGATACGCAACATCGTGGCGGCTCCGGACCTGGTCGTTACCATGGTGCATCCGCTCGAGGGCAACGAAAGGGTCGTGGGACTGGACTACAACAAGAACGAGGCGCAACGCGAGGCGGCGCTGAAGGCGCGCGATACGGGCAGGCTGGTCCTGGCTGGGCCTCTCGAACTCGTTCAGGGTGGCCAAGGCTTTATCGCCCGTTTCCCCGTATTTACCGACAAAGGCGAAAATCGGCATTTCTGGGGGATCGTCTCGGCGGTGATCGAGGCTGATCGCCTTTACGCCGATAGCGGGCTCCTCGACGCCGACTTGCCTGTCAACGTCGCCATCTCGGGTCAGGATGGCTCAGGCTTCGATGAGAAGCCATTTTTCGGCAGCGAGAAGACGACCGGCAACAATCCCGTAACAGCCAATGTGATCTTGCCCACAGGTTACTGGACCATCGCTGCCACGCCGACACACGGCTGGTATCAGACGCCGCCCAACGCCTGGCTCCTCCGCCTCGCGATCTTGGCGGGTGGGATATTGCTGCTCATTCCGGCAGTGGCGGTCGGCCAGCTGATCGAGGAGCGCCTGAAGAATGTCGACGCGTTGCAGCAGCGCGAAATGGAGCTTGAAGCGCTGTCGCGCCGGCTCAGCCTCGCGCTGGACAGTTCGCAGATCGGTGTCTGGGAGCTGAATACCTCAACGAACGAGCTCTTCTGGGACGATCGGGTCAACCAGCTTTACGGCTATCCGCCTGACGGGGAAAAGCGCGATTACAGGCACTGGGAGCGCGTCATCCATCCAGATGACCTGCCGCGCGTCTTGCGGGATTCCGAGCGGGCGAACCTTGCCGGCGATGCGCTGCAGACGCAGTATCGCCTTTTGCTTCCGAACGGCGAGATAAGGCACCTGCGCGAAAGCGCGAAGGCTTATACCGACAAGGACGGGACGACCCGGATCGTCGGGGTCAACTGGGACGTGACCGCAGACGTCACGCTGGCCGAAAGTCTCAAGCGCGCGAACACCCTGACGGAGGCACGCAATGCCGAACTGCGCGCCGCCAAGGAGCGCATAGAGTTCAATGCTTTGCACGATTCGCTGACCGGCCTGCCGAACCGGCGGTTCCTGGACACGATGCTGGCCCAGCATATATCGCGGTTTGAAACGGACAACGAGCGTGCGGGCCTGCTGCATCTCGATCTCGACCGCTTCAAGCAGATCAACGATACGCTGGGGCATGCGGCCGGCGATGCGATGCTGGTCCATGCGGCAAGCGTGCTGAAGGCGAACCTGCGGCACGGGGACTTCGTTGCCCGAGTGGGGGGCGATGAGTTCGTGGTGCTTTGCAAGATCGAGGAGCAGGATCGGAAGCGTTGGAGCGACGTCCTGTCGGGACTGGCTGACAGGATTATCGAGGAGATGCATCAGCCAGTGCTGTTCCAGGGGCATGAATGCCGGTTTGGCGTATCGATCGGCATAGCCTGCGACCTCGATCAGTTCGGCGATCCGGGCCGCCTGCTCGTCAACGCCGACCTTGCGCTCTATCGCGCCAAGAACCGTGGAAGAAACCGCTACCAGTTCTTCAACGACGCGCTGCAGGCCGAGATCGTCACGACCAAACGCATGGCCGACGACATCCTCTCGGGCCTCGAACGCAGCGAGTTCGTCGCCTACTATCAGCCGCAGCTCGATGCGACGACGCACGAGATCATCGGCGTGGAGGCGCTGGCGCGTTGGAATCATCCAACCGCGGGGCTGCTGATGCCTGGCGATTTCATGAAGATCGCCGAGGAACTGAACGTCGTCGCCACGATCGATCGCGTGATCCTGGAACAAGCGCTGCGTGACATGAAGAGGTGGGCCGGCGCCGGTCTCAACGTGCCGAAAGCCTCGGTCAACGTATCGGCACGGCGCCTGCATGACGAGGAACTGATCCGCAGCCTGCGCGCTCTTTCGATCAAGCCCGGCACGATTTCCTTCGAACTGGTGGAGTCGATCTTCCTCGATGAAAATGACGACCAGTTCACCTGGAACGTCGATCAGATCAAGGCGCTCGGAATCGACATAGAGATCGATGATTTCGGAACCGGCTACGCATCCATTGTCAGCCTGCTCAAACTGAAGCCGCGCCGGCTGAAGATCGACCGGCAGCTTGTAACGCCGATCCTGGCATCGCCCACACAACGCCATCTTGTCGGCTCAATCATTGACATAGGTCGCTCGCTTGGCATCGAGGTGCTGGCCGAGGGCGTCGAGACCATGGAGCACGCCCATGTGCTTCAGGCGCTCGGCTGCAACGGCCTGCAGGGACACGCCTTTGCCGAGGCCATGAGCGCCGAGGCTTTCATCGAGTTCGCCAGGAAACTGAAGGCACGGGCAGCTTCGTGATCACTGCCTCGCCCTGCCAACCGATGGCGAAACGCCCAGGAATCGGGTTATAGAGCGCGTCCCGGATCCGTGGAGATGCAAACTGTCGTCGCTTTTCCGCGATTTCCCAGGCAAAACCGCTTCACATCTCCGCTGTGATTGGGGTAGACGCCGCCATGATGGCGAGGCCCGATGGCTAGACTTTCCTTGAAGCTCGAAGAGATGATCGACGGCGCTGCGCTCAAGCGCAAGCTTGTCGCCCTGTCGCGCAAGGCCGGGACCGACCCGGCGGCGAGGCGGGCCGGCGCACTCGACCTGTTCAAGGTGGCGCTCGCCACCGGGCACCGGACAGCCGCCGGGATGCTGCGCGAGGATGGCGGCGGAACCGCCTGCGCGAAGCGACTTTCCTACCTGATGGACCAGATCATCGAGGCGTTGCACGATTTTGCCGTGAGCGAAGTCGCATCGGGTGAGCCTTCTTCGAAGCAGGCCGCCCGCATGGCGGTCGTTGCGACGGGTGGATATGGCCGAGGGACGCTTGCGCCCGGTTCCGATATCGACCTTCTGTTCCTGCTGCCCTCCCGTCAGACGCCGACTGGCGCGCGGATGGTCGAATACATGCTCTACATGCTCTGGGACATGGGCCTGAAGGTGGGGCATGCCACCCGCAACATCGACGAATGCATCAGGCAGGCGCGCGCCGACTTCACCATCAGGACATCGATTCTGGAAGCGCGGTTCCTCTGTGCCGATCAGGCGCTTTATGACGAGCTGATGGTGCGTTTCGACCGGGAGGTCGTTAAGGATACCGGCGCGGAATATGTGCAGGCGAAACTCGCCGAACGGGACGAACGCCACACCAAGGCTGGCGATACGCGCTATCTGGTGGAGCCCAACGTCAAGGACGGCAAGGGCGGGCTGCGCGACCTGCAGACCCTGTTCTGGATAGGCAAGTATTTCTATCGAGTGCGCAGCGCCGACCAGTTGGTGGGCAAGGGAGTGTTCACGCAGTCCGAGCTTAACCAGTTCCGCAAGGCAGAGGATTTCCTTTGGGCGGTGCGTTGCCACATGCACTTCCTGACGGGAAAGGCCGAGGAGCGGCTGCATTTCGACATCCAGCGAGACATCGCCGAAAGGCTTGGCTACACAAGCCATCCTGGCCTGTCGGCTGTCGAGCGCTTCATGAAGCACTACTTCCTGATGGCAAAAACTGTTGGCGATCTGACCCGCATCTTCTGCGCCGCTCTCGAGGAGGAGCAGTCGCGGCAGGGGCCGGGGTTCAACAGGATCCTTCATTCGTTCCAGCGCCGCAGGCGAAAGCTCGCTGGAACGAGCGACTTCATCGTCGACAATCATCGCATCAATGTGGTGGACGAACAGGTCTTCGAACGCGATCCGGTCAACATGCTCAGGCTGTTCTGGTTTGCAGACAAGCATGGACTTGAATATCACCCCGACGCGCTGAAGCTGATGACGCGCTCGCTCAAGCTGGTGGACCGGAACCTGAGGCGGGACAAGGAAGCCAACCGCCTCTTCCTCGACGTGCTGACGTCCGATCGCAACCCCGACCTCAATCTGCGGCGCATGAACGAGGCAGGGGTGCTGGGGCGACTGATCCCGGACTTCGGCAAAATCGTCGCGATGATGCAGTTCTCCATGTACCACCACTACACCGTGGACGAGCACCTGATCCGCTGCGTCGGCGTGCTGGCGGAAATCGAGCGAGGCGGTGGCGAAAAGGTCCATCCGCTTTCCCATTCGCTGATGCCCGGCCTGAAGAAGCATCGCGAAATCCTCTATGTCGCTGTCCTGCTGCATGACATCGCAAAGGGCCGGCCCGAGGACCATTCGATCGCAGGCGCGCGCATCGCACGGCGCATCTGCCCCCATATGGGCCTGTCGCCGGCTGACACCGAGACAGTCGCGTGGCTGGTCGAGAACCATCTGGTCATGTCCATGACCGCCCAGACGCGCGACCTGAACGACCGCAAGACGATAGAGGATTTCGCATCGATCGTACAGTCTGTGGAGCGGCTGAAGCTGCTGCTCGTGCTGACTGTCTGCGACATAAGGGGCGTTGGTCCGGGCGTCTGGAACGGCTGGAAGGGACAGCTGCTGCGCACCCTGTACTACGAGACGGAACTTCTGCTGACGGGCGGGTTCTCGGAGGTGACCCGCGCGGAGCGCGCGGCGGGCGCGCGCGCGCAACTTGCCGCCGGGCTTTCCGACTGGCCGGAGAAGGCGCGGCGCGAATATGTCGGCCTCCATTATGAAAACTACCTCCTGACCGTCGACCTGAAGGACCAGTTGCGCCATGCGGAGTTCATCCGCGAGGCTGATCTTGCCAAGAAGAAGCTTGCCACGACCGTCAAGACACATGCCTTCGAGGCGGTCACGGAGATCACGGTCCTCGCGCCGGATCACCCACGCCTCCTGTCCGTCATTGCGGGCGCGTGCGCGGCGGCGGGCGGCAACATCGTCGATGCGCAGATTTTCACGACCTCCGACGGCAGGGCGCTCGACACCATTCTGATCAGCCGCGAATTCGACCGTGACGAGGACGAGCGCCGGCGCGCCGAGCGCGTCGGCAAGCTGATCGAGGACGTGCTGTCCGGAAAGGTGTGGTTGCCCGAGATGATCGCACGCCGCACCAAGCCCAAGCGGGGCCAGAAGGCATTCCGGATCGAACCGCGTGCGGACATCGGCAATTCGCTGTCGAACCGCTTCTCCGTCATCGAGGTGGAGGGTCTGGACCGACCCGGACTTCTCTCCGAGATCACCGGGGCGCTTTCGGACCTGTCGCTGGACATCGCCTCCGCGCACATCACGACGTTCGGCGAAAAGGTGATCGACACGTTCTACGTAACAGACCTGACCGGGGCCAAGATCGAGAACCCCACGCGGCAGGAAGCGGTTAGGAAGCGCCTGATCGCGACGCTTGAGACCGGTTCGGTTGAGCGTTCTAAACCGAAGGCAGCGGCGGAATAGGCATTCAGGCATGAGCCTCGTCAGGAAATTCGCCACTGTTGGCTCGGGAACGATGCTGAGTCGTCTTTTCGGCTTCGCGCGAGAGATGATGATGGCTGCTGCGCTCGGCACCGGTCCGGTTGCCGAAGCCTTCTATGCGGCGTTCCAGTTCCCCAACACCTTCCGCCGGCTCTTTGCCGAGGGCGCGTTCAACGCCGCCTTCGTGCCGCTCTTCGCCAAGGAGATAGAGGCGGGCGGGCTGGAAGGCGCCAAGAAATTCTCAGAGGAGGTGTTCGGCGTCCTCTTCACCGTCCTTCTGTTCCTGACGATCGCGATGGAACTGGCCATGCCTTTTGTCATCCGCTACGCCATTGCGCCGGGCTTTGCGGACGATCCGGACAAGCTTCTGCTGACGACGGAACTGGCCTCGATCATGTTCCCGTACCTGATCTGCATGTCGCTGGGGGCGATGATGGCCGGCATGCTGAATTCGCTGCACCGCTATTTCGCTGCGGCGATAGCGCCGGTGTTCCTCAACATCATCCTGGTGAGCATCCTCGTTGTGGCATGGTACGGCGGCTACGACGGCCGGGAAGTCGGGCTAGCACTCGGCTGGGGCGTGCTGGCCGCCGGGCTCGTCCAACTCGGGATAGTCTTCTTCGCGGTTCGCCGGGCGGGCGTATCAATCGGTTTCAGGCGCCCGCGCCTGACCCGCAATGTCAGACGGCTCCTCTGGCTGGCGCTTCCAGCCGCCATTACCGGTGGCATCACGCAGATCAATACACTGGTCGGCACGGCAATCGCATCGGGTCAGGCCGGCGCTGTGCCGGCGCTCAATCTTGCAGATCGTGTCTATCAACTGCCGCTCGGCGTCGTGGGCGTGGCCGTGGGCGTAGTGCTGCTGCCCGAACTGGCGCGCGCGCTGAAGGCGGGTCATCTTGTTGATGCGTCGAACCTGCAGAACCGCTCCGTCGAGTTCACGTTGTTCCTGACCTTGCCGGCGGCGGCGGCCCTGCTGACCATGTCGGAACCTATCGTGCGCGTTCTTTACGAGCGAGGCGCTTTCACGCCGGAGGATACGATGCTTGTTGCGGAGGTGCTGGCAATCTTCGGCATCGGACTACCGGCCTTCGTGCTGATCAAGGCGTTCATGCCGGGATATTTTGCGCGCGAGGACACCAGGACCCCGATGATCTTTGCGGCCATCTCCGTGGCGTTGAACATTGCGATTGCGCTGTGGCTCTTTCCGTCGATGGGCGCACCAGGCATCGCCACCGCCTCGGCCATCGCAGGCTGGGTCAACGCCGCCATGCTGCTTGGCGTGCTGATCTGGCGCGGACACTGGGGCACGGATGCCGGCCTGATAAGGCGGGCACCGAGACTGGTTGTCGCCTCGGCGCTGATGGCGGCTGCCATCTGGTTCGCTGTCGATTATTTCGAGCCGCAGCTTGCATCCGCCTCGCCGATCCACACGCAGGCGCTGGCGCTCGGCATAGTGGTGCTTGGAGCGATGGCCCTCTATTTTGCCGCGGCCTTCGCGCTGGGCGGGGCCGACATGGGCATGATTCGCAGGAACATTAGGCGCAAGGGAACGCCGGCCCCGACCGCGCCAAACTATCCCGAATAGACGTTTCGTTCGAAGCAAGGCAGCGTGGACGCCGCGTCACCCTGGTCGCGGCCTAAAATCCGTCAAACCAGATTTTCCAGTCGACGGCGGCCTTGGCATACGTTCCGCGATGGCTCGTCGCACCTGTCGATATGGCCTCTACCTTGGTGTTACCGCTGCCCATCGCATGCTGGTAGAACATGGCGATCTGACCGATGCCGACCGGGATCGCCTCGTCGGTTTCGCCATAATAGTTGCGAACAGGCGAGCCGATGACCCATCGGTACGCCTGCGCCGTCGCGATCAACCTGCCGAAGGCGGACTGCCCGAAGAACTTTGTGTCGAAATATTCGGGGCGGATAAGCTTGCGCAGATCAACCGGAATGGTGGTCACGTCCGTGGGGACACGCTCATAGGCCTTCTTGGCGGTCTCATAGTGTTCCTCCACGAACAGGCTGCGCGCCAGCCCCGGTATTCCGTAATAGTGCTCGTAGGAAAACGCGGACAGGATCATGACGCTGTTGATCCACGAGGCGTCGATCTTGCGGGGGAATGCAAGGAAACCCTCCATGAGGGGAAAGAGATCAAGCGGCGCGCTGGCGGTGGCGGTCGCTGCAACGGGCACGCCTGCCTGCTCCAGCCTTTCCAGCATCGCCATCGTCACGAAGCCACCCTGTGACCAGCCGGAGAGGAACAGCTTTGTGTCCTCGATACCCATGTGGTCGAGGACAGCGCGTGCGGCCATCAGCATGTCGAACGTCGCCTGCTGGTGGCTGCCCTTGACGAGATAGCCCTCCGGCTCCGTGGATATGCCCATCCCGAAATAGTCCGAGCCCGTCACGACATAGCCCTGCCCGGCGAACAGGGCGATCATGAGCTGCGTTTCAGGCGACTGATCGGGGTAGGAGGGCACCTGCTGTTTTCCGTAGACCGTCCCATGCTGGTAGGAAAGCATCGGGAAGGCCTTCTCGTCGGTGTCGGGCACGGCGACAAGTCCGGACGCGACGATAGGGCGATTGGATTGCTCGGGAACCACCGACCCGTAGGTGACGCGATAGAGGTTCACCGCATTCCTGGCCCGCGGATAGACCACGTCGATGCCGGCGAACTCCGGAAAATCCTTCGACAGGATCTGGTCCAGCCTGTCGACTTCCCATCTTGCGATGAATTCGTAGCGGACCCCGGACGACGCGGATATCGGCCCCGCTTTGTCCTGGGCGCTTGCGGGGGTGATGCCGAACACCAGCACGAGACAGGCAAGGACGAACCCGTTCAGAACTTTCATGGCTCTCTCTTTTCAGTGCAGGAGGCATACGCTGGCATTCTTGCTAGCGCACGGTCGATAACGTTGCGTTACCGGACGCCAGCGCGCCGAAACACCAGCGTCTTGAACATATCGTCGCTGTCGTTCATAAGCGCGCGTCCGCAAGGACTCTCGCCGCGCGCGAGACGGCCGTCCACAAGCCCTGGGGGAAAAATGTCTGGCTTCAAGCAGCTCGTGTTTTCCGGTGTGCAGCCGACCGGAAACCTTCATCTCGGCAATTATCTCGGTGCAATCAAGAAGTTCGTCGCGCTGCAGGAGAGCAACGATTGCATTTATTGCGTCGTCGACCTGCATTCGCTGACTGCGCAACTTGTCCACGACGACCTCGTTGCGCAGACGCGTTCAATCACTGCTGCGTTCCTCGCTTCCGGCATCGATCCGAAGAAACATATCGTCTTCAACCAGAGCCGCGTCATGCAGCACGCAGAGCTTGCCTGGATATTCAACTGCGTTGCCCGCATCGGCTGGATGAACCGCATGACGCAGTTCAAGGACAAGGCCGGAAAGGACCGCGAGAATGCCTCGCTTGGCCTGCTCGCCTATCCGAGCCTGATGGCGGCCGACATCCTCGTTTACCGCGCCACCCATGTCCCCGTTGGCGACGATCAGAAGCAGCATCTGGAATTGACGCGCGACATCGCCCAGAAGTTCAACAACGACTTCTCCGCGCGCATCGCATCGCTCGGCGTCGGGGTCCCGATGCAGATCGGTGATGAGACCGTGAACGGCTTCTTCCCGATCACCGAGCCGGTGATCGGCGGTCCTGCCGCGCGTATCATGAGCCTGCGCGATGGCTCCAAGAAGATGTCGAAGTCCGATCCGTCCGACCTGTCCCGCATCAACCTGACTGACGATGCCGACACGATCTCGAAGAAGATCAGGAAGGCGAAAACCGATCCGGACGCACTGCCGGGCGAGGTGGCGGGCCTCGAAGGACGGCCGGAGGCGGAAAACCTTGTCGGGATCTACGCGGGGTTGGCCGACATGACCAAGGAAGCGGTTCTCGCCGAGTTCGGTGGCAGGCAGTTTTCAGATTTCAAGCCGGCGTTGGCCGATCTTGCGGTGGAGAAGCTGGCCCCTGTGGCCGGCGAGATGCGCCGTATCTCTGCCGATACGGCCTATATCGACGCCGTCCTTCGCGACGGTGGCGAAAGAGCCGGCACCAAGGCCGAAGCCACCATGAAGACGGTGCGCGAGATCATCGGCCTGTTGGACAACTGACCAGACGGGTGGCATCACCCTACGTTACGTCAGGCGGGGTCGGCTTGTCGGCGATGGCCGCCAATGGCAGATTGGCGAAGAGGCATCGGTCGGCGCGAACCCGGCAAGGGGTCACGCCCGACCGATCACGCGATTCGAGGGAGTAGTCCATGGTCTCAAAACGTCTGAGCCGTGAGGCCGGACATCGCCGGAAATTCCTGGCGATCATTGACGAGACGCCGGAATGCGAAAGGGCCGTCGCATACGCGTCCAAGCGGGCGCGCAGCACAGGCGGCGTGCTGGTGCTTCTCTACGTGATCGAACCCGGCGATTTCCAGCATTGGCTGGGCGTCGAAAAGATCATGCGCGACGAGGCCATGCAGGCTGCCGGCGCGGCTCTCGATGCGCAGGCCAGCAAGGTGCGCGAGACGGTTGGCATAGAGCCCGAACTGGTCGTGCGGGAAGGCAAGCCCGTTGACGAAATCCACAAGCTTATCGAGGAAGACCAGGATATAGCGATCCTGGTGCTGGCTGCGGGCGCCGCCAAGGAGGGCCCTGGTCCGCTCGTGTCATCGGTCGCCGGAAAGGGAGCGGCCTTCCCGATTCCCGTTACAGTCGTGCCGCAAAACCTCTCCGACGAGGATATAGACAGCATTTCCTGACGCAGGCCCTGCGTTCGGAAAATCCGTTTCGCCGGATGCCAAAAGTCGCTATCGGCTTTTGCTTGAACGGAAGCGCAAACAGGCCTATTTTAGAACCATTCCAAAGAAAGGCGGCTTTCGGGCCGCTACGGAGAAAGCCATGTTTATCCAGACCGAGGCGACCCCCAATCCGGCGACCCTGAAGTTCCTGCCGGGCAAGGAAGTGCTGATCGACGGTACTGCGGACTTCCGCGACGCGGAAAGTGCCGCTGCTGCCTCGCCTCTTGCAGGCAAGCTGTTCTCCATTCCCGGCGTCACCGGGGTGTTCTTCGGCTACGATTTCGTAACGGTAACCAAGAACGACAGCCTAGAGTGGCAGCATCTGAAGCCGGCCATCCTCGGCGCCATCATGGAGCATTTCATGTCGGGTGTTCCGGTCATGTCCGATGGCGGACAGGCGACCGCCGACCGCGCCGACCAGGACGGCGAGTTTTACGACAAGGCCGACGAGGAGATCGTCATCACGATCAAGGAGTTGCTGGATACGCGCGTGCGCCCGGCCGTCGCGCAGGATGGCGGCGACATCACCTTCCGGGGCTATGAGAACGGAACGGTTTTCCTGAACATGAAGGGCTCCTGCGCAGGCTGCCCCTCATCCACGGCGACGCTGAAGCATGGTATCCAGAACCTGCTTCGCCATTTCGTGCCCGAAGTGCAGCAGGTCGAACAGATCGCCTGAGCCATCCGGCCGTCGCCTCCAGTTGACCCGACCGGCTACTCGGTCGGGCTGGTCGCGTAGATCCATACAGGTGTCTTGTACTGGTCGATCAGCGCCTTGGCTTCCTTGGGGCCATCGGCCTTTATGCCGAGCCAGCCAGGGAAAGACGCGCTGTTGGGCGGCTTCGGCCGCATAGAGGCCTCAATGAGCGTCTTCAGCTCCTGAGCGTCCACACGGCTTTGCTCGGTGTCCAGCTTGATCGCGGCCGCGCTGGCCACGGCGGCCTGCAACTGGGTTTCAAGCCGGATGTTGGCGGCCTGCAGCTGCGCGTATTTCTCCGCGAGACTCATGTTCTGGTAGTAAAGGAATCCCAGCACGGCGATCGAGATGAACACCGCAATGGTGAACACCCTGGCCTGAACCGCAAGCTGGGACCGTACGCCGGCTATGTAGTGCGCAATCTCGCTACGCGTCTCGAACCGTTCGCTCATATTCATGCCAACCCCTTAATTCCGTGAGGAAAAACGTCATCGACCGCAGGCGGAATGCCGCCACGCCTCATCCCTCGATCAGCGTGCTGTCAGAGTGCCGCCTCTGAGCGCGGGACGCATCTCCGGTTACCTCGTCTGACAAATCGGGATCAGTCTCGCGCGTTTTCAGGTTAGGCCTTCACGCCGGGGCAGACAACAAAAAACCGGGCCCCCCGACCCGGTTTTCTGTCTGGGACCACCCAATGTTGCCGAGACGGTCCGCGGATAATTCTTGAAGTCGGCTGTCTATTTGACGATCACCTTCGCACCGACGCTGGCGCGGTTGTAGAGATCGATCACATCCTGATTCAGCATGCGGATGCAGCCTGACGACATGGCCTTGCCGATGGACCACCATTCCGGCGTACCATGCAGGCGATATCCCGTGTCGCCACCCTTGTTGTACAGATACATGGCGCGCGCACCGAGAGCGTTCTGCGGGCCGCCAGGCATGCCGCCGCGCCATTTGGCGAGGTCCGGCCGACGCTTGATCATCGCCGGCGGCGGTGTCCAGACAGGCCATTCGCGCTTCATGGCGATGCGCGAAGTGCCTTTCCACTCGAAGCCTTCCTTGCCGACGCCGATGCCGTAGCGCATCGCCTTGCCGCCGCCCATCACGTAGTACAGATACTTTTCCTTTGTATCGACGACGATGGTGCCGGGCTTCTCCGCGGTATCGTACCGGACCTGCTGGCGACGGTATTTGCTGGGCACCTTCGAGATCGGGATCGCAGGTACCCTGTAGCCCGCGTCAGTCCGCGCGCCATAGTCAGCGAAAGTGACCATGCCGCCTACGCCATCGGTAGAGCAGCCAGCAAGCGCGGTCGTCAGCGCCAGAGCGGCGGCGATGATCATAGACTTCATGGTCATGCTTGTGGTTGTCCCCCAATCAGGAAGGCGGTGCCCGATTCGGGCCTCATTTCCGCCATTCTTAGGTTGGGCAGCCTTTGTCTGCCAAGCACGGAATTCCCATATGGCGGAGATGACGCCAAGTAACCTGTCCGCTATGGCATTTTGGCAACAGGTGTCACGAGATTGTGAAACGAAATCAATGGCCGCTGCTCAAGAATGTGGGTTGCGGGGCAAGTCGAGGAGCTGACGATGAATGTCGGTACCGCGGCCCGTCGATCCGGGCTGCCAGCGAAGACGATACGCTATTACGAGGATATCGGGTTGATCAGTCCAGCCCGCGCTGCCAACGGCTATCGGGACTATGCGGACGAGGATATCCATCGCCTGTCATTCCTGCGCCGCGCGCGGGGTCTGGGCTTTTCCATCGAGGACTGCAGGCAACTCATGGCGCTCTATCGTGACAAGGCCAGGGCCAGCCACGACGTGCGCGAGATCGCCCTGAACCACATCGATGCCATCGAGGAAAAGGTGCGCGAACTGCAAGGCATGCGGGCGACCCTGCAAAAACTCGTCCATGCCTGCCATGGCGACAACCGGCCCGATTGTCCGATTTTAGACGACATGGCGGGAAAGCCGGTGGCTGGGGCCTGATCGGCCACAGACCTGTCCAGATTCTCCGTCGCCGGAAAGCGGTTGTTAACCGTGAGGCGCGAGTCTCGGGGTCACCCAGACCTGCATGGAGAAACCAGATGACCCGTATCGTGGCCGTATCGCTTGTTGCACTGATGGTTGCCGGCTGCGGATCGACCAAGGCGACACGCACCGCAAGCGGCGCCGTGATCGGAGCCGGCACTGGAGCGGTCGCCGGCGCGGCCATCGCAGGAACGCCCGGCGCAGTCGTGGGAGGGCTCGGCGGCGCGGCTGCGGGCGCGATCATCGGTTCACAAAACTAGGACGTCTGTCGACATGCGCGTTGACAGCGGCTGCCAAGGCGATTTGGCCGTCAGGCACCATTTCGAGCACTGTCTGTCCGAATGGCCGACGTGATATCAGGAAGTGGCTGACAACGAGTTCAAATCGTGAACAAAAACTGGCATGGTAAGCGATGCCGATCGTTTCCCCGATTCTCCTGAACCCGCTGATTGATGGCCGCCAGTCCGAACGCGCCATGATGGTCAGGCGCGGCGTGCAGCGCCTTCTTTCCCAGATGGGCGCGCATGTCCTGCCCGAGCTCAGCCTCGCGACAGGCCGTCGCGCCGACCTCGTGGCGCTGACGCGCAAGGGCGACATCTGGATCATCGAGATCAAGTCGTCGATCGAGGATTTCCGGGTCGACCGCAAATGGCCAGACTATCGGCTGCATTCCGACCGCTTCTTCTTCGCCACGCATCCGGATGTGCCGGCGGCGATATTCCCGGAAGAATGCGGCTTCATCCTGTCAGACGGCTATGGCGCGGAGATCCTGCGCGACGCGCCCGAACACCGGATGGCTGCCTCGACCCGCAAGGCGCTCATGCTGCGTATCGCGCGCGCAGGCGCGGCAAGACTGCTCGCCGCCGAACTGGCAGGCGTTGCGGTTCCGGCGCTGGACGGCGAGAGCGAATAGGCCGCGAACGGCCTATTCGGGGACGGCCGCGGTGGAGGGCGGTCAGTTCAGCGGCGTCGTCTCGATCGGATAGATCATCACCGCGTTCTTGGGCCCGCTCTGGTCCTTCAGCTTGACCACCGAGCGCGTCGCCGGCGCAAGGCCGATGTCGGTAAGCGCGGAAGCGAATTCCGACGGACCCGCGTCGCGTCCGACGCCGGCCGACCTGGTCGCCGAGGGAACCTTGCCCTGTTCGAGGAAGCTCAGGTCCTCGACCTCCGACAGCGGCGGCGCCTCCGTAACGACAGCGATCATCCGTTCCGTGCCGAAGGTCTGGTCGGTGAAGGCAAGCAGCGGTTCGTTGATCCTGGCTCCGCTGACCAGCCGCTGCGCGTCCATGTGCGATATGGAATAGTCCGAGCCGAGATACAGCACGTTCACGTCCACGATGCCCCGCGAATTGTTTTCCGCGACGATGTGGACCTGGTCGCCCGGCTTGACGGTGGGGACGGTGGCGGCGACGAGCGGCACCATCTCGCCGGTGGCTGCGCGCTTGATCTGGAAAGTGACGGTGACGTCCTTTGGCTGCTCGCCCGACGCCGCAGAAAGACGCGAGAGCGCTGTGGCGCGGAAAATCTTCTGCAGGTTCTCGTTGGTCAGCTTCGAGAGCCGGTCCTCATCCGAACGATCGATGAAGATCAGCGGCGGCCGCCTGCCGGTCTCGAGCGAAACTTCGCCCGAAGGGGGGAGGAACCAGAGGGCCGCCTCCTTCCCGGCATCGGCCGGCGCGCCGTCCACATCGGCTTCCCGGAAAACCGCCAGCCGGATGTCTGCCTCCGCGCCCGGCTCGACCAGTTCCACGTTGAAGCGCTTGTCCTCCGCCGCCGCAAGCTTGTCGAGCACGGCGTTGGCGAGTTTCGCGTCTTCCTCAAGGCCGGGCGCAGCGGTCGGCCGCGCCACCCTGAGCTTATAGTCCACGGCAAGTTCTGAAAGCCGCGCGTAGGCGTTGGAAGGAATGTCGGCAAGCGTCAGGGCCGGCTTGTCGCCAAAGGCGACGGGCATGGCCTTGCTGGTGAGGTTGTCCGCCTGCGTGATTTCAAGATAGCCGCGCGTTTCGGACAGTTCGGATGCCGGCGACGGCAGGATGGCGAGCCTCGTTCCGGGCGTCAGTCGATGCAGGCGGCCGGCCGGGAGCGTGATCGAGTTGTCTTCCGTGTCGACCTGCCATTGCATGACGGTGTCGATCGCCTCGGAGCCGAACACGCGCGCGTCCAGTTCGCCCTCGAATATCGGCGTCGGCCGCTGCCTGGCGTCGGCCGCGTATTGCTGGAGTACCGCGTGGCCAAGCTGGCGATATGTCATGTTGGGGTTTTCGGCGAGCTTCGAGAAAATGGTGAAGGTGAACAGCCCGTAGCGCTCCGCGCCTTCGACACCCTTCGGCAGCGGCATTTCCGGCGTGGTCTCGACAGTCTGCGCGGCCATGAAGGCAACCAGCCCACCCTTGGCGACGGATTCCGCGCTGGTTGCCGACTGATCGCCTGCAAGCGCGCGGCTTTCCTCCTCGCTGATGAACCGCAGATCGTCCTTCTTGGCATCCGCCGCAGCTCCCTCGACAGCTTCCGCCATCGCGGCTTGCGGGATGCCGAGCCCTTCGGGATCTGTCGGTTCGAGCTTGCGGTCTGCCTCGTCCGAATCGATCTGTACGGCGGCGGCGCGCGTCACCGCGCCGGAATTGCATGCATCGACGACGAGCCACACGAAAGCGCCCTTTTCGCGGATCGCGTCGAGCGCCGCGCCGACCTCATCGTCGAGGAGGGCGTTGGGGATCTGCTCCGATGCCTTGTCCCAGGGCATCGAGTCGGCTGGAAGCAGGATTTCGTCCAGCCCGTCCGTCTCGGTTTCAGGGGTCTTCGTCGGCTGCTGAGAGCCGTGGCCGGAATAATGCAGGTATACGAAATCGTCGCGCTGCGCCTTGTCAGCGATTTCCTTCAGGGTCGCGAGAATGTTGGCGCGTGTCGGTGAAAGAGTGGCGCCATCGAGGTCGTCGGCGAGGATGGTGACGTGGTCGGGCTCGAACCTGATCGGCGAGGCGGTCGTCAGATAGTCACGCACAAGCTTCGCGTCGTGATTAGGACCAATCAGCGCGTTCTTCGGCGGCAGGTTCGGATAGGCCGTCACGGCCATCAGGACGGCGTGATTGGTGCGGGCAAAGGCAGGCGCCGCGATCGCGCTCGAAATGACAGCCAACGCCGTGGCGGCGAGAAGGCCGCGCCCGTTCATCCAATTTTTCATGCTGAAAGTTCTCCCAAGCCCTTTTTGATTCCCAAGCAGGACGATGCATCGCCGACGAATTGGGCAGTATTTTGAAACTTGCCCAAGCGATCAACCCGAAAGTGCCGTTACGGCAGATTTCACGGCAACGCTCGCGTGATTGTGTTTGGCGGCCGGAAACGGTAGCAACGCAACAGTATCGTCACCATCTGCTTGGGGCGCAACGGAATACGGAAGATGGCCACACGCGACGCCCTTACGAGGAACCAGACCTGGGTCCTGGAGAGACTTGAGGCCGCAACCGGTCCGCTGAGCGCCTACACCTTGCTCGACCAGTTGCGCGAAAAGGGCTTTCGCGCGCCGCTGCAGGTCTACCGGGCGCTCGACGCGCTGGTCAAGGATGGCTTTGTGCACAGGCTCGAAAGCCTGAACGCCTTTGTGGCCTGCGCCGAAGAGCACGATCACAGCCACGGCATGGTCGCCTTTGCGATCTGCGACCAGTGCGGGCAGGTGGCCGAACTCTCAGACCACGATGTCGGCCACAAGCTCGACGACTGGGTCCGCTCGACGGGTTTCAAACCGAAGAAGGCTGTCATCGAGTTTCGCGGAACATGCGCGAAATGCCTGGCGGCCTGAAGCGCCGGAACCGGGATCGGTTCAGCGACGATGTAGGCTCGCTACCAGCCCAGGTTTAATGCGCCTCGTCCCAGTTGTCGGCGGCGCGGGCGTCGACCTGTAGAGGCACTTTCAGGGCAACCGCCGGCATTGCCGAGCCTTCCATCACACGCTTGATGACGGGAAGCGTTGCGGTGACCTCATCTTCGGAAACCTCGAAGATCAGTTCGTCATGCACCTGCAGCAGCATGCGTGCCGAGAGTTTTTCGGCGGCGAGTGCGTCCTCCATGCGGATCATGGCGCGACGGATGATGTCGGCGGCCGAGCCCTGGATCGGCGCGTTGATCGAGGCGCGCTCGTTGAAGGAGCGGACCGAGGGGTTGGACGAGCGGATTTCCGGGTAGTGGATGCGCCGGCCGAAGATGGTTTCGACATAACCCTTGTCGCGCGCCATCTGCTTGCGGCTTTCCATGTAGTCCCTGATGCCGGGGAAGCGTTCGAAATACTTCTTGATGTAGTCGCCGGCCTCCGACCGCTCGATGGAGAGCTGGTTGGCCAGCCCGAATGCCGAGATGCCGTAGATGATGCCGAAATTGATCGCCTTGGCGCGGCGGCGTACTTCCGCGGGCATGCCCTCGACCGGCACGTTGAACATTTCGGAAGCGGTCATCGCATGGATGTCGATACCGTCCTCGAAGGCCTGCCGAAGCTGCGGGATATCGGCGATGTGGGCGAGCACGCGCAATTCGATCTGGCTGTAGTCGGCAGAGACCAGCTTGTTCCCCGGATCGGCGATGAAGGCGGTACGGATGCGCCGGCCCTCGGCGGTTCTGATCGGGATGTTCTGCAGGTTCGGTTCCGACGACGAGATACGGCCCGTCGGCGTCGAGGCCAGCGCGTAGGATGTGTGCAGGCGCTTCGTCTCGGGATTGATGTATTCGGGCAGCGCGTCGGTGTAGGTTGATTTCAGCTTGGTGAGCTGGCGCCAGTCCACGATGCGGCGCGGCAGCTCGTGTCCTTCCGCCGCGAGTTCCTCAAGAAGTTGCGCTGTCGTCGACCACTGGCCGGATTTGGTCTTGGTGCCGCCGGGCAGGCCCATCCTGCCGAACAGGATGTCGCCTAGCTGCTTTGGCGATCCTATGGTGAAACGCTCGCCGGCTGCTTCGTATACAGCTTCCTCCAACGCCGCCGCGCGCTGCGCAAACTCGCCCGACAGCCGCGACAGCATCTGGCGGTCGACCGAGATGCCGCGCTCTTCCATGCGCGCGAGGACCGGCACCAGCGGCCGTTCGAGCCGTTCGTAGACGGATACCAGTCCATCGGCGGCGAGGCGGGGTTTCAGGATGTGCCAGAGGCGCAGAGCGATGTCAGCGCCCTCGGTGGAGTAGGTTGTCGCGCGCTCTATGTCGACGAGATCGAAGGAAATCAGGCTTTTGCCGGATCCCACGATATCCTTGTAGGGGATGGTCACGTGTCCGAGCCAGCGTTCGGCGAGCGAGGCGATGTCGTGCGCGCCGGCACCGGCACCGAGCACGTAGGAGATGAGCATCGTGTCGTCGAACGGCGCGATGTCGATCCCGAGCCGGCGCGACATCAGCCAGTCGTACTTCAGATTGTGGCCAATCTTCATGACGGACGGATCGGTAAGCAGCGGCTTCAGCGCGGCCAGCGTCTCGTCGAGCGTGATCTGCGCCTCGATGCGGCCGCCGCCGAGCAGGTCGGCCTCGGCGGAACGGTGCGCGACGGGGACATAGGCGGCCTTGCCGGGCCTGACCGCAAGCGCGAAGCCGACCGGCTCGGCGCGCATGGGATCGAGAGACGTCGTTTCGGTACGGAAGGAGACGATGCCAGCCTGCAGGGCATCCGCGATCAGGCTTTCCAGCTCGGCGCGGTGACGGATCGTTGTGTGGCGAGCCGGGTCGATCCTGGCACTGGAACCTGCCTGCGCACGTGCCTGCGCGAGCGCGGACGGCGTGTTGACCTTTCCGTTTGTAACCTTGGAGGATGTCGTGGCCAACGTGTCCGCCGACTGGTCGCCCTGAGCGCCAGCGCCGACGTCCGGCCCGTGAATGTCGGTCATGTCGACGACGACAGGCGCAGGCGCGATCTCGGCCGCATCGGTGTCGGTTGCTTCCGCGACGCGGCGGGTGAGGGTGGTGAACTCCATCGTCTTCAGGAAGGCGATCAGCTTCGGCCCGTTGGGCTGCTGGAGTACGAGTTCCTCCAGCCCCTCATTGATCGGGACGTCGTTTTTCAGCCGAACAAGCTCGCGCGAGATGCGTGCCTTGTCCGCGTTCTCGATGATCGTCTGGCGGCGCTTTTCCTGCTTGATCTCGCCGGCGCGCGCAAGCAGCGTGTCGAGGTCGCCGAACTGCTCGAGAAGCTGGGCGGCCGTCTTGGGGCCGATGCCCGGAACCCCCGGAACATTGTCGACGGAATCGCCGGTCATCGCCTGAAGATCGATCATCTTCTCGGGCGGCACGCCCCATTTCTCGATGACCTCGGGGATGCCGATCTGCCGATCCTTCATGGGGTCGTACATCGACACGGTTTGCCCGACGAGCTGCATCAGATCCTTGTCGGACGAGATGATGGTCGTGT
This sequence comes from Rhizobiaceae bacterium, assembly GCA_019635775.1. Classification (GTDB taxonomy): domain Bacteria; phylum Pseudomonadota; class Alphaproteobacteria; order Rhizobiales; family Rhizobiaceae; genus Mesorhizobium_K. Next base: position 149,488 of record JAHBYU010000005.1, read on the forward strand.
CGGCGCCGGCTTCGTGCGCAAGCCGCGCATAGGTGGCGATGAGGTCATCGGCCTCGAACCCCTCCATCTCGATGCAGGGCAGGCTGAAGGCGCGCGTTGCTTCCCGGATCAGCCCGAATTGCGGGATCAGATCGTCCGGCGGCGCTGAGCGGTTTGCCTTGTAGTCCGCGTAGAGTTCGTTGCGGAAAGTCTTGGACGAATAATCGAAGATGACGGCGAAATGGGTGGGCGTCACGCCAACGTCGGTGTTTCTCGCGTCCTGCATGAGCTTCCACACCATGTTGCAGAAGCCGAGCACCGCGTTGGTGGGCAACCCGTCCGATTTGCGGTTCAGCGGAGGCAGCGCGTGATAGGCGCGGAAGATGTATCCGGAGCCATCGACGAGGAAGAGGTGGTCACCTTTTTTCATGGGCGCAAGCCCTAGCGCGGCCCTGTCACGCTGTCCACCTCAAAGGCCGCCGCCAGACAACACTCCTGACGCCGCTAACCCTTGCCACGCAAGGATCACGCGTTGGTTACGCAACTGTAATGTTCGTGCCCTTGAATCGCCACGTTCAGCGCTCCAAATAACAGCCATCGGCAGTTTTTGCCGAAGTCCGGAGTAAGGCCCGTCCCCCGCCTAGACCGGACACCTGCGACGGCCTCATCCCCCTCTCCGGGCTGTCGCGATTTGTAGTAAGGCCGCCGTGGTTGTCCCCTCCGCCACGGCGGCATTTTTTTGGCGATATGGGAACGCTGCCCTTCAAATGGGCGTTCCCCTGTCCCATCTTCCAGCCATACCGGTTGCCGTCCTGGCTTTTCGGAGGGAACAAGCCATTGAAAACGGTCAAGAAACGCGCATTGCTGCTGGTCAACAAGAAGGCGCGCCGGGGTAGCGAGGCGATCGACGCACTTGTCGGCCGGCTTCATCGTGGTGGGCTGGACCTTACTGTCGAACCCTTTGAAAACCTTCCCGAAATCGCCCGCGACATCGTAAGGCTGCGAAACAATACCGACATGGTGGTGCTTTGCGGCGGCGACGGAACGATAGCGTCCGGCGCAATGGCAGTGGGGGAATGCGGCCTTCCGCTTGGCATCATGCCCATGGGAACCGCCAACGACCTTGCCCGGACGCTCGGCATCCCGATGGACCTTGGCGCGGCGGCAGATGTGATCCTGGCCGGCAAGACGCGCAAGATCGACATCGGGCATGTCAACGGCTTCGCGTTCTTCAATGTCGCCAGCATCGGGCTGAGCGCCGAGCTCGCCCAAGGCCTTCACCCTGAGCTCAAAAAGCGTTTTGGCCGCTTTGGCTACGCCGTTGCCGCGGCCAAGGTGCTGATGAAGGCCAAGCCGTTTACCGCCATCATCAGGGACAATGGCCAGGAAACGCGGGTCAAGACATTCCAGATCGCAATCGGAAACGGGCGCCTCTACGGCGGCGGAAATGTGGTCGAGGAGAGTGCCGAGATCGACGACGGTCATCTCGACCTCTACAGCCTCGAAATGGGCCGTGTCTGGAAACTCGCCGGCATGCTGCGCTCGTTCCGCTCCGGAACACTGGGCGCCTGGAAGGAAGTCCGCACCGCGCGCGACACCGAGTTCGAGATCGAGACCAAGCGGCCCATGCCGGTGAACGCCGACGGGGAAATCGTGACCTCGACGCCGGCCAAGTTCGTGGTGCACCCCGGCGCGATTACCGTTTTCGCGCCGGACAAAGGCAGCAGCGAGCTCTGAACACCACGGAACCGAGGCAGCGCGCGTTCTCGGCCTCGATTATTGATCCGATGACAGCGAGATTGCTGCTTCAAGCTTAAACCAATCTCAACGTTTTGCCGCCTATTGGGCGCTGAGGGGCTGAGTGGGTAAAGCGTGGTCGGACGTGGAGGAATCCTCGCTCGACATGGAATACGCCAACCTAAAAAAAGACGCCGGGCGGATTGTCCGGGAAAAAGCAGGGTCAGGCGATGCGCGTCGTTACATGCGTGGTGGCATTTCATAATCTTTGGCTCGTTGCATTGGCGGCGGTGGTCTGCATCGGGGGCGGATGGGTCGCGCTCGAACTCTTTCGCCGCGCCGACGCGCGCCAGGGCATGCAGCGAAGCGGCTGGCTGTTCCTGGCTGCCATCGCTGCCGGCTCGTCGGTCTGGTGTACCCACTTCATTGCCATTCTTGCCTATGATGTGCAGGCACCGATCACGTTCGATCCGCTGCTCACCATGGCATCGTTGCTCATCGTGATTGCCGGCAGCCTCCTGTCCTTCACCATGGCGATGGAAAAGCGGACGCTGAGGGTAGGATTCGCGGGGTGCGTGCTCGGCCTGTCGATTGCCGCGATGCACTACGCAGGCATGGCAGCCTATCACGTGGACGGCATCGTCGAATGGGATGCCACATACATTTTCGCATCGTTGATCGTGTCGGCCGCATTCGGTGCTGGCGCGCTCATAGCTTTGCGTCGTGGTTATCAATATGGCGGGCTCGCGATGTTCGTGCTGGCCGTCGTCGGCCTGCATTTCACCGGTATGACCGCGGTTTCGGTGACGCCGCTGGTAACCGGAGCACCTCTTGCCGACGCGACCGTGCTGGCGACCATGGCGGTCGCCGTAGCCGGTGTCGCATTGATAGTCGTTGCGACAGGGGTGGTCAGCTACATGATCGACAACGACGCCACGGAGAGGAATGTCGAAACGCTGCGACAGATGGCGCTGAACGACCCGTTGACCGGTTTGCCGAACCGGACAGGCTTCTCGGATTTCCTCAACAACGAAATCGACCGGGCAAGTGATGAGGGAAAGCAGATCGCAGTGATTGGCGTGGACCTTGATAAGTTCAAGGAAATCAATGATCTGCGTGGCCACGACGCGGGCGATCAAGCCTTGAAGATCATTGCAGGCCGCCTTGCCAACATGCTGCGCGATGGCGAGTTCGTGGCGCGCATCGGTGGTGACGAATTCGCTGCCGTGAAGAGGTTTACGGACCAGCGCGATTTGCTCGACTTCGTTACGAGGGTGGAGCGCGAACTTTTCACCTCGATGCGCATCGACGATTTCGAGGTGACGCCCGGCGCCAGTATCGGTGTCTCGGTATATCCCAGCGACGGGGATACTGCAGCCCGTCTGGTCGGCAATGCGGATCTCGCGATGTATCGGGCGAAAGGCGACGTGACGCGTGCCGTCTGTTTCTACGAGGCCGACATGGACGAACTTGCGCGGGCGAGGCGCAATCTGTCGCTCGACCTGCGCCGCGCAATCGACCGCAATCAGCTGGAGCTTCACTACCAGGTCCAGACGAGCGTCGCGGCGAAGCAGATGATCGGCCACGAAGTGCTGCTGCGCTGGAAGCATCACGAGTTCGGATATGTGCCGCCGGCGGAATTCATCCCGCTGGCCGAGGAGACGGGCCTTATCCTCACGATTGGCGAGTGGGTGCTGCGGGAAGCCTGCGCCGAATCTGCCGAATGGAAGGAAGGTGGCAAAATCGCCGTCAACCTGTCAGCGATCCAGCTTGCGCATGCGGACATGCCGAGGCTTGTCCATCAAACGCTTCTGGATACCGGCTTGCCAGCCTCGCGTCTTGAACTGGAGATCACGGAATCCTCGATCATCCAGGACAAGGTCCGCTCGCTGCATGCCCTAAGGCAGATCAGGGCGCTCGGCGTCACGATAGCGATCGACGATTTCGGTACCGGCTACTCGTCGCTCGAAACGTTGCGCTCGTTCCCCTTCGATAGGATAAAGCTCGACAGGTCGTTCATGACCGAACTCGAGCACAGCCCCCAGGCGCGAGCGATCGTGCGCGCGGTCCTGGCTCTCGGGAAGAGCCTCGACATCAGTGTGCTCGCGGAAGGCGTTGAAACCCTCCAGCAACTGCATCTGCTGGAATCCGAAGGCTGCAACGAGGCGCAGGGCTATTTCCTGGGTCGTCCGAAGCCGAGGAAAGAGCACGGCACCGCCTTGCCGATCGCCGCGGTAGCCTGAACCTGCGGCTATCCGCCGTGTTTTTCCAGGAAAGCTTCCGCAGAGAGATGCCTGAAATCATCTAGCGCGGAACGAAGCCTGTCATGCTCCCAGTCCCACCAGGCGAGGGCCTGATAGCGTTCAGCAATGCCGCGGTTGAAACGGTCGCGGATTGGCCTTGCGGGCACGCCTGCGACGATGGTGTAGGGTGCGACGTCCTTCGTCACCACCGCGCCGGAACCTACCGCCGCGCCGTCTCCGACGGTGACACCGGGCAGCACCGTCGAACCGTGGCCAAGCCAGGTGTCATGGCCGATGCGGACCTTCTTCGCGCGCCGCGCCGCGAAGAAATCGTCCTCATATTCGGCATCGTCAAAATAGTCCGAGGCGCGATAGGTGAAGTGATGCAGCGTCGGTCGATCAAGCGGATGATGGGTCGCGTTGAGGCGGACGTACGCGGCGATGTTGGCGAATTTTCCGATGTCTGCGCACCACGTCATGCAGCCTTCCATCAGGTATGAGTAATCGCCCACGACCGTCTCGGTGACGCGGCAGTTCTCGGAAATCTCTGTGAAGCGACCGAGCGTCGAGTTTTCGACCCTTGCTGTTTCATGGATGAAGGGCTTTTCGGTGAGTTTCCGGCTCATGCGGCGATCTTTCCGGGTGCGAACTGCGTCACGTCGATGATCGTGTCGGCCACTGCCTCGCGGACATCGGCGTCATGGAAGATGCCGAGCAGCGCCACGCCGTCGCGCTTCTTGCCGGCGATCATTTCCACCACCACCTCGCGGTTACTGGCGTCGAGCGATGCAGTCGGCTCGTCCAGAAGCAGGACGGGATGCGGTGTGATGAAGCCGCGCGCGATGTTGACGCGCTGTTGCTCGCCACCGGAGAAGGTGGCGGGCGGCAGGCTCCAAAGCCTTTCCGGGAGGTTGAGGCGGGCAAGCAGTTCCCCGGCTCGGGCCTGAGCGGTTTCGCGCGGTTCGCCGAGCGAGACCAGCGGCTCCGCCACCACGTCGAGCGCCGAAACCCGCGGCACGGTACGCAGGAACTGGCTGACATAGCCGATCGTGTCGCGCCGGACTGCGAGCACGGTTCGCGGCGTCGCGGTGGCGAGATCGACAAGCTGGCCGCGATGGCTGACGATGATCTGGCCTGCATCGACGGCATAGTTTCCATAGAGCATCTTGAGGATCGAGCTTTTGCCGACACCGGACGGCCCGCCCAGCACGGCGCATTGACCTGCCCGGATGGCGAAGGAGACATTCTCCACGACGGGCAGGCGGATGCCGTCGCGCAGGTGCATGGTGAAGCTCTTCGAGACTTCGGAAACGACAATCGGCGTGGGCATGGTCACAAACCTCCTTGCCGCATGATCTGATCCGAGAACCGGGTTCGAGTTTTCGGGATCATGCGGTCACACCTGGAGAATCGAGGAAACGAGCAATTGGGTGTAAGGCGCGCGAGGGTCGTCCAGCACGCGGTCTGTCAGGCCGGTCTCGACCACGTGGCCATCTTTCATGACCATCATGCGGTGTGAAAGAAGCCGGGCGACGGCGAGGTCGTGCGTTACGACGATTGCTGCCAGCCCGAGATCGTTGACAAGCCCGCGCAGCAGATCGAGCAGGCGCGCCTGTACCGACACGTCCAGCCCGCCGGTAGGTTCGTCCATGAACACGAGACGCGGGCCGGTGACGAGGTTGCGCGCGATCTGAAGGCGCTGCCGCATGCCTCCCGAGAAGGCGCGCGGCTCGTCGTCAACGCGATCCTCTCCGATCTCGACGCGGGAGAGCCAGTCGATGGCGGTTTCCCGTATGCGGCCGTAATGCCGGTCGCCAACGGCCATCAGGCGCTCGCCGACGTTCGCGCCCGCAGAGACCGTCATGCGCAAACCGTCGGCGGGGTTCTGGTGCACGAAGCCCCAGTCGGTGCGCATCAGGAATCGCCGTTCCGCCTCGCTCATGCGGTAGAGGTCGCGGAAACCACCGTCACGCGTGCGGTAGGATACGCAGCCGGAAGTTGGTGTCAGCCGGGTCGAGATGCAGTTCAAAAGCGTCGTCTTGCCAGATCCTGACTCGCCCACGACTGCCAGCACCTCGCCGGGATAAAGCTCGAACGAGATGTCCTCGCAGCCAACACGAGGTCCGTAGAATTTCGACAGCGAGGAAACACGCAGAAGCGGTTCGTCGGTCATTGCGCTGCCTCCTTCGCGCCAAGCTCGCCGACGTGCCCTGCAGCGCGACGGGTTTCACAGTGATCGGTGTCGGAGCAGACGAACATGCGTCCGCCACGGTCGTCGAGGAGCACCTCGTCGAGATAGACCTGTTCGGCTCCGCAGAGCGCGCAGGGCCGGTCGAACTTCTGGATCTCGAAGGGATGGTCCTCGAAATCCAGACTGACCACTTCCGTGAAGGGGGGAATGGCGTAGATGCGCTTCTCGCGGCCTGCGCCGAAAAGCTGCAGCGCCGGCGACATGTGCATCTTCGGATTGTCGAACTTCGGTGTCGGCGACGGGTCCATCACATAACGTCCCTCGACCTTGACCGGATAGGCGTAGGTGGTCGCGATGTGGCCGTGCCGCGCAATGTCCTCGTAGAGCTTGACGTGCATGAGGCCATATTCCTCAAGCGCGTGCATCTTGCGCGTCTCGGTTTCGCGCGGCTCGAGGAAGCGTAGCGGCTCCGGAATAGGAACCTGGTACACGAGCGTCTGGCCTTCCCTCAGAGGCGTTTCGGGAATGCGGTGTCGCGTCTGGATGATGGTGGCGCGTGCGGTCTCGGTGGTCGTCTCGACATCGGCGACCTTGCGGAAGAAGTTGCGGATCGACACGGCGTTGGTGGTGTCGTCGGCGCCCTGGTCGATGACCTTCAGCACATCCTCCGGCCCGATGATGGCCGCCGTGACCTGGACGCCGCCGGTGCCCCAGCCATAGGGCATCGGCATCTCGCGGCTGGCGAAGGGCACCTGATAGCCGGGGATGGCGATGCCCTTGAGGATTGCGCGGCGGATCATGCGCTTTGTCTGCTCGTCGAGATATGCGAAGTTGTAGGCTGCAATCTCCGGTGCGTTCTCACCTTTGAGGGACGTGCTCATTCCGCAGCCTCCTTGCGTTCGCCGCCACCATGCGCAGCCTCATGCTCGGCGCGCATGCGGCGCACGAGATCGAGTTCGGCCTGGAAGTCGACGTAGTGCGGCAGCTTCAGGTGCTCCACGAAGCCTGTCGCCTGCACATTGTCGGAATGCGAGATGACGAATTCCTCGTCCTGGGCGGCGGCCGTTATGTCCTCACCCAGTTCGCGCGCCCGCAAAGCCCTGTCGCAGAGCGACATGGCCATTGCCTTGCGCTCGCTTTGGCCGAACACGAGCCCATAGCCGCGGGTGAACTCCTGCGGCACCTTGGCCGAGCCGTGGAACTGATTGACCATCTGGCATTCCGTAACCCGGATGCGGCCGAGCGTGACGGGGAAGTCCAGTTCCGGCACTTCCAGTTCCAGCTCGACCTCACCGATACGGATTTCGCCGACAAAGGGATGGCTGCGGGCATAGCCGCGCTGCGTCGAATAGGCGAGCGCAAGAAGGAAGCCTTCGTCGCCGCGCGACAGCGCCTGAAGCCGCGTGTCGCGTTCCATCGGAAATTCTGTCGGCTCGCGCGTGATATCGCCCGTCACATGGCCCGCGGGCATTGCGCCGTCCGGCTCAATCAAGCCTTCGCCGCCCAGTATGTCGGAAACGCGCGGCATCGCCTCGACGGCTTCGTCGCGCAGTTCGGGTTCGGGCACCTCAGATCCTTCCGCCAGTTCGGGGTCGAGCAGGCGATGTGTGTAGTCGAATGTCGGCCCGAGCATCTGCCCGCCGGGCAGATCCTTGTAGGTGGCAGAAACGCGGCGCTCGGCGAGCATTGCGGCCGTGTCCACCGGCCGGGTGTAGCCAAAGCGCGGCAGCGTCGTTCGATAGGCGCGCACGAGGAAGATCGCCTCGATCAGGTCGCCCCGCGCCTGCACGATCGCAAGGGCAGCAAGTTCGCGGTCATAAAGCGCCCCCTCGCTCATCACGCGGTCTACCCCCAGGCCGAGCTGTTCGACGATCTGGTCGAGTCTTAGCGCAGGGACGCTGCGGTCGCCGCGCCGGCGGTCGGCAAGCAGGCGGTGGGCATTTCGGATGGCGGCTTCCCCGCCCTTGACGGCAACATACATGGTCAGGCCCTCACGATGCCGATGCGGGTCGTGCGCGGAAGGCATGCGACACCCTCTGGCGCGACAAGAACGAGATCGACGCCACGCGGGAACCGCGCATTGTTCTGCTTCCATTGTTCGATGAAGTGACGCGGCAGCGGCGTCGGCGCCAGGCTTGCCATACCGTTGGTCCCCGGTCCTTCGAGGACAAGCGGTTCGCCGGAAGTCAGGCTTGCGACCTGCAGGACAAGCGTCGTGGAACGGTCCGGATATTCCTGTGTACCCTGCGCGAAGTTGTCGAGCGCAATGAGGTTTGCGGTGTCGGCGACCAGAGCGAAATGTGCGTCGGCCGGCGTAGCGGCGACAGCCGCGCCGCTGTGAAAGCCCAGCCACCCCGAAACCACCGCGCCCTGCAAGGCAGCGTCCAGCCAGAGCGGCGTGTCGTTGTCGCAAAGCGTCAGGGCAACAGCCGCAGCTCCTGCGGAAAGCGATGGCGGCGGCTGCGTACCGGCTTTTATCGCATGGATCGAACCTGGACGGGCGAAGGCATCCATGAGGGCGCGAAAGGTCGATTGCGCATCGAATACAGGCGAGGAAAAGCCGCCGATGATCTGTTCGGAAAGCATCTCAGTCCTCCCCGCGCACCATTGTGAAGAAGTCTACCTTCGTCGCGGCCGCCTCGGCATGACGCCTGCTGTCGCGTTCGGCCTGAATACGCATCAGGGGCGCAACGATCCGCTGGTCCACGACCTCACGGCCCGACGGGCTGCACCAGATCGCGTCGAGGATGGCGGCGAGCCGGACTTTCTCCTTGTCGCGCCCCAAGGCGTAGGCGTGGCCGACCTCGCCGGATGCAAGCTGAACCGTTGCCCGGGTCACGGTTGCCTCGCCCGTGTTGAATGGAGCGCCGCCGCCGCCGATTCGGCCGCGAACCGTCACCAGGCCGGTTTCGGGTCCGCGCAAAGACTTGGCGTCGAGGACAAGGCCGGCCTCTTTGCCAAGAATGCGTAGATCCTCCGCCGATGCCATGGCGAACGCTGCCATCGCGGTCTTGCGGGCCATGTTGTCGCTGCGCTCCGAACGCCGTTCCATGTCATGCTCCTATTTGTCTATTGATATAGACAACCATACAAATTATACACAATGGATATTGCGTGTCCATGACGTTGGAATGACAGGAAGTGACCAGAGAGGCAGCCAGGGTTCAGAGACGAAGCGGCATAGCGCTTTGGCGGCAGATCGCCGACCGCATCAGGCTGGCAATCGGCGCCGGCGAATTCTCCGAGCGGCTGCCGCCGGAGGTTGACCTTGCCGAACGCTTCGGCGTCAACCGGCACACCGTGCGCAGCGCGATTTCGGCGCTTGTGCAGGAAGGAGTGCTGCGCGCAGAGCAGGGCAGGGGCACGTTCATCGAGAGGAAGCGCAAGCTTGCCTACCCGATCGGGGCGCGGACGCGCTTTTCGGAGGGGTTGCAGGGGCAGACGCGCGACCGGCGGGGTATCCTGCTCGCGCATGAGGTGGTGGAAGCCGACCAAACGACGATCGAGGCTCTTGGCCTGAGCGAGGGTGCAACGGTCGTGCGGCTGGAAACGCTTTCGGAAGCCGACGGAAGGCCGATTTCGAGAGCGACCAGCTTTTTCCCCGCGCACCGATTCGGGAACATAGAGGGGCACTATGCCGAAACGGGCTCGATCACGTCCGCGTTAAAGGCGTACGGCGTACCGGACTACTTCCGCCGCTCGACGGTGATCTCGGCCCGCCATGCAAGCGACGCTGACCTGGCGGACCTGAAGCTTTCACCTGGCGCCATCGTGCTTGTCACGGTCTACGTCAATGTCGATCCCGACGGGAAGCCGGTGCAATTTTCAGAAACGCGCTTCGCCGCCGACGTGGTCGAGCTCTCGGTGAGCTGACCGCCTCAAACTTTGATGTGGAGAGTGTGGACGAAGAGGACAGGGAGCCTTGACCGCCACGAAGTCGCCCCCCTTAGGTACGCCGGTGTCCCTCAAGTAGCAGTGCCTGCCATGCTCATCAAAGAACCCGTCGTAGACAAGCCGAAGAAAACCAAGACAGACTCCAAATACGAGATCGAATGCCGTGAGGCGCTCAAGCCTCACCTGGATGCGATGGTCGATCTTGCGGTAAAGGCCGGCTGGGACCGCAAGGTCGCAAGCTTCAGCCTCATGTACCTCGCCGCAAAGAAGTCAGGCCCGCACGACAGCAGCCTGATCTGAGCCTGCCTGTCCTGAAAGCAACAAGCAGGCTGGCCTCTCGGGCTGGCCTGCTGGCCCTTTTCCAGGCGGGTCGATTTGCCTATGAAGGTTTTGCGCGGCGCAAGGACGTCGCGGCAACTTCTGGAATGGCAGCCCGATCATGACCAATCACAGTGAACGCCTGATCTTCGCCCGCGACCTCGCGGAGCGCGCCGGAAAACTCGGCATGGATTTCTTTCGCAGGCTCGATCAGCTGACCGTCGAGGCGAAGGGGCATCAGGATCTGGTGTCCGAGGCAGACCGCGAGGTGGAGCTGTTCGTCCGCCGCGAACTGGACAGAGCCTATCCCGATGACGGGATCATTGGCGAGGAGCACGCGCCCAAGGCAGGGACAACTGGATATGAATGGGTGATCGACCCGATCGACGGCACCGCGAATTTCGTGCGCGGCATACCCGCCTGGTGCGTGGCTATCGCCTGCGCGAAGGAGGGCGTGACCGTGACCGGCGTGATCTGCGAACCTGCGACCGGAGAGACCTTCTATGGCGAGAAGGGTGGCGGCGCCTGGCTGAACGGCAAGCCGATCCACGCCACCAAATCGAGAAGCCTTGGCGACGGCTCGCTTGGCATCGGCTTTTCAAGCCGGCGCGAGACAAGCGCGGTGCCCGGCCTGATCGCAGACCTCTTGGCGAAGGGCGGGGTCTTCTACCGCAATGCGTCGGGCGCGCTCATGCTCGCCTATGTCGCTTCGGGCCGCTTGCTCGGCTACATCGAGAACCACATGAATTCCTGGGACTGCGTTGCCGGCCTTCTGCTGATCGAGGAGGCGGGCGGCCGCATCCTCACGCCAGACCCGCGCACCGTTCTGAAAGGCGGAACCGTGATCGTTGCCGGCGGTGCCGATGTCTATGACGAGATCTACGGGCTTTGTTCGAAATCGTTCGGGCTGCCCGGGTCTGGGTAGCGCAGCCCGGCAAATCCCCGTCAGTTTCCGATCAGGACAGGCCCGCGCGGCGGAAAACCGAGGCCGACCGTCTGTCCCGCCTTGAAGGGGGCGTCGACATCGGGTGCGGTAACGAAGGCCTCGCCGAACTCCGTCTCGATCATGAATTCAAGATGGCTGCCCACATAGGTCGCCTTCTGGATGGTTCCAGGCAGAGTGTCTGCCGCGCCGGCAGGGTGAAGCACGATCCTGCCAGGCCGGACCGCGAGCTTTGCCGGGCCGGGGGTAGAACCGCCACGTCCCGGCAGTGATATCGTCAAGGCTCCGAGCCTAACCGAGGCGACGCCATTCTCGATGCTTTCGATCGTGCAGGGGAAGATGTTGGCCTCGCCGATGAAATCCGCCACGAAGGCGTTGGCGGGCGCGTCGTAAAGATCGCGCGGCGTCCCGTCCTGCGCGATGACGGCGTTGTTCATGACGATGATGCGGTCGGAAACGGCAAGCGCCTCCTCCTGGTCGTGCGTGACATAGACGACGGTGAGGCCGAGCTTCTGCTGGATATCGCGGATTTCCTCGCGCACATGGCGGCGCAGCTTGGCGTCGAGGTTGGACAGCGGTTCGTCGAAGAGAAGCACCTGCGGCTCCAGCACGAGCGCGCGAGCGACGGCCACGCGCTGCTGCTGCCCTCCGGAAAGCTGGCTCGGAAGGCGGTCTCCGTAGCCGGAAAGGCCAACCAGTTCGAGGCCTGCGCGGGCGCGCTCGATGACTTCCTTCTTCGGGAACCCGGAAAAGCGCAGGCCGTAGCGAACGTTCTCGTCGACCGTCATGTGCGGGAAGAGTGCATAGGACTGGAAAACCATCGACACATCGCGGTCAGTCGCCGGAAGCCGCGTGACATCCGCGCCGCCGATCAGAATCTGGCCCGAGGTGGCCATTTCCAGCCCGGCGATCATGCGCAGCGTCGTCGTCTTGCCGCAGCCCGATGGGCCGAGCAGGGTGACGAGCTTGCCAGCCTCGATATGAAGCGAGATGTCGTTGACCGCCGGCACCTTGCTCCTGCCGTAGATCTTGGTCACGCCGCGAAACTCGACCGAAGCGGCGTTGCTCTTGATTTCGGCCATCATCCGCCTCCCGTGAGCGCCGGTTGCCCGCGGCCGGGCAGGTCAACATTGGTGCGCGATTGCGACAGGTTGCCGTCCTCCCGCCGGCGGCCGATGTCGCGGCTGCCGACGATGAGCTGCATGATTCCGATCACCGCCAGCATGACGGCGATGAGCACGGCCGAGTAGGCGATCGCGATGCCGTATTCGTTGTTCTCGACACGGCCGACAATGTAGCTGGTCGACATGTCGTACTGCGCGCTGACGAGGAAGATGACCGCGCTGATGGCGGTCATGGCGCGCACGAAGGAATAGACAAGGGCGGCAAGGATGGCCGGGCGCAAAAGCGGCAGTATGACCTTCCGGAAGGTCTGCCACGAATTCGCGCCGAGCGTCAGCGAGCTTTCGTCGAGGCTGCGGTCAATCTGGGACATCGAGGCAACGCCCGCGCGCACGCCGACAGGCATGTTGCGGAAGATGAAGGAGAGTACCAGGATGATGCCGGTCCCTGTCAGCTCTATGGGCGGCACGTTGAACGCGATGACATAGGAAACGCCGATGACGGTGCCGGGAATGGCGAAGGACAGCATGGTACCGAACTCGAAGGCCTGCTTGCCTGCAAAGTCCTGCCGTACGAGGAGGTAGGCGGTTATCAGGCCGATACCCGCGGTCAGCGGGGCGGAGATCAACGCGATCTCCATCGTCGTCCAGAATGAACTCCATGCTGACCCGCGCCAATGGAGCCCGAATTCGTTCCAGCTCACCGCGAAGGCCTTGACGTAGTGGTCCACGGTCAGCGTGAAGTCGACGCCCCAGAGCTTGACGAAGCTGGCATAGAAGATCGTCACGTAGATGATGAGCGTGAAGATGGTCCAGAAACCGGCGACGCCGTAGACGGTGTTGCGGAATGCCGGCGGAAGGTGCGGATGGACGCCCGCGTCGCCCTTGCCCGACACGGTCGTGTAGGATTTCTTGCCCAGCCAGAAGCGCTGCGCGTAGAAGGCCCCCAGCGTGAAGAAGAGTAGCACGAGCGCAAGGATCGCGGCTTGCGCCTGATCGTATTGCGCGCCCACGATGGCGAAGAAGATTTCCGTCGAGAGCACGTCGAAATTGCCGCCAAGCACCAGCGGGTTTCCGAAGTCGGCCATCGATTCGATGAAACCGAGCAGGAATGCGTTGGCGAGACCAGGTCGCATCAGAGGCAGCGATACCGTGACGAAGGTCTGCCAGCGGTTTGCCCGCAGCGTCTGGGCCGCTTCCTCCATCGAGGGGCTGACGCCTTCAACGACGCCGATCATGACGAGGAAGGCGATTGGTGTAAACGCGAGCGTCTGTGCGATCAGAAGGCCGGGCAGGCCATAGACCCAACGCGTCGGCTGCACGCCGAAAAGTTCGGCAAAGGCTTGTGTGAAGAAGCCGGACAGGCCGAACAGCAAAATGATGGCAAGGCCGATAACGAAGGGTGGCGTGATGATCGGCAGCACGGTAAGTGCGCGAAGAACCGCGCCGTACCGGAAGCCGGTGCGCGTGACCATCAGAGCGAAGACGAGGCCGAGAAGCGTCGTGATCACGCCCACCAGGACGGCTAGGAACAGCGAGTTCCACGCCACGCCGCAGCGTGGTCCGCCGGTCAGGCAGCCGATGCCCCAAAGGCGATCGCTGAACAGCTTCTGAAAAAAGACGGAGAGAGAGTAGTCGCCGTCCTGCGTGACCAGCGCGCTGGCCAGCATCTGCAGAATCGGCATAAAGATGAATAGCCCGACCGTGGCGATGACGAAGCCGATGCTGCCGACCACGAACTCGTCGCCGCCCACCGCCCCGCGAGCCGCAAGACCAAGTGTCAGAAGGAACAGCAAGGCTGTGCCGACCAGTACAGCGCCCCAGCCCATGCCGAACTGGCGGATCTTGAGATCGCCGAATATGGCTTTCAGCCACTCCCAGGAGAAGCCGCGCAAGCCTATGCCAAAGCCCTGCAGCAGGAACCAGGCGAGGCCGACAACCCCGACTGCGATGAGAAGGCTGCCGAACAGGGGGTCGGTTTTCTTGCGTCCCCACAGGAAGAAGGGCACGAGAAGCAGTATGCCGATCGGGGCCAACCACAGCTTCTCGCCCTGAAGCACGAGGAAGAGTGCGGGCGCGACGCTGCCTTTGAGAGGCCAGCCATCGAGCAGCCAGGAGAAGGTGAAGAAATTATCGCGCAGCCCGTACCAGGGCAGCAGGCAGTATCCGACCAGCCCGACCGTTGCCCAGAGGACAAGGGTCGGGTGGAGAGATGGCGTACGTTTTGTGACGGACACCGCCGGAAAGGCTATTGCGGCAGCGAAGAGACGTCAGTGTCCCATTTCTGGAGGAGGCGCTTGCGTTCGTCGCTTGAGCCGTACTTCTTGAAGTCGTAGTCGATGAGCGTGATAGTCGAAAGGTCCGGCGTCAGCTCGGAAACCTCGGCCGACTTGTTGGACGGAAGCTGGAAGGACTTCACGTCCTTGGCCTTGCCCTGCATCTCGGCCGTAAGGGCCCAGTCATAGAACTGCTTGGCGGAGTCGGGATTGCGTGCGTCCTTGATGATCGACATCGAGCCGATCTCGTAGCCCGTGCCCTCGCAGGGCGCGACAGTGACGATAGGGAAACCCGCCGCCGTCTGGGCCACCGCGTCGTGCATGAACACGATGCCGATGGTGGTCTCGCCAAGGCCGGCCGCCTTGATCGGTGCCGAGCCAGACTTTGTGTACTGGTTGATGTTCTTGTGCAGCGCCTTCATGTAATCGAAGCCCGCATCCTCGCCCATGAGCTGGACGATTGTGGCAAGCATTGTATAGGCGGTGCCGGACGAGTTGGGGTTGGCCATCTGGATATGGCCCTTGTATTCCGGCTTGATGAGATCGGCCCAGCATTTCGGCTCGGGCAGCCCGTTCTTGGCGAGCAGATCCTTGTTGTAGCCAAAGCCGAGCGCGCCCGAATAGACGCCGATCGTCTTGTCGTTGGCGGCCTCAGCCTGCTTGATCGCCCAGTCGTAAAGCTCGGAACGCATGGGCGACACGTAGGCCTCCGAGAGATCTTCCTCCGCAGCCTGCAGATGGGGGTCGCCCGTGCCACCCCACCAGACGTCGCCCTTGGGGTTCGACGCTTCAGCGCGCACCTGCGCGTATGTTTCGCCCGAGCTCTTGCGTGTCATGTCGACGGTGATGCCGGTCTTCTCCTCGAAGCCGCGCGCGATCTGCTGGCACCACGCCTCGTCGGCCGAGCAGTAGAGCGTCAGGCTCTCGGCCCGCGCCGCAAGGGCTCCAGCCGTAAAGAAGGCCGCAAACGCGGCTGTCCGGTAGACGTTTTTCATTCTGTTCCTCCCATTTTCTTCGTCGTCTAACGAATGCGACTGGAGGCAGCTTGGGTGTTTTCGCCCTGAATTGCAACAACGCCTTTTGGCGAAGGCGGCCGTGTCAGTGCCGCCGTCATGGCCACTTTCGCGGCACGACCGAGCGATGTTCCGCGGCCGCAACGTAGGCTGCGTCGACAAGCGCGAATGTCCTGAGATTGTCCTCGCCATTCGTCTCGGCCGGCATGCCGCGTTGCAGGCAGTCTAGGAAATGGCGGCAGGCGCCAAGCGCTCCTTCCTGGCTGACATGCCAGGGGTAGGAGGTCCATGGCAGCAGCCGAACGCCGATATCGTGTTCGCTTGCCATGCCGTCGCTGGTGACCTTCATGCGTGTGCCTGCGGAGACGATGATCGACCCCCGCGTTCCCTCGATCTCCATCATCGTCTCGGGGAACGGATCGTCGGCACGCCGCGCCTCGTATGTGCATTCGACGACGCTGACGGCGCCACGATCATGGCGCAGCATCATCGTTGCGGTATCTTCCCCCTTGACCTTCGGATTGCGGCGCTGCGTCTCGCAGGAAATGCGCGCGACGTCGCCGAGCAGGAAGCGCGCGACATCGAGGACGTGCACCCCGACATCGGCTATGGCGAAGCGTTCCTCCTCGTAGAAATAGGGTTGCGTGCTGTAGACGTCGTAGCCGGTGCGGAAGGCGATGCGGGCCCAGTTTGGTTCGCCGATGGCGCCGCTGTCGATGGCCTTGCGTATCGCGCGCAGAGGCGCCTGGTAGCGGAAGTTCTCGTGCACGGCGAGCCATACGCCTGCCTTGCGCGCAGTGTCCACGATGGCGGTCGCATCTTCCCAGGTCGGGGCGAACGGTTTCTGCACGATGGTTGCGATGCCGCGCGAGATGGTGATTTCCGCCAGCGCCCGGTGCGTGTCCTGCCGGGTTACGATGTCGACCGCTTCAAGGGGCTGCGAATCGAGCATTTGCCCTACATCGGAGTACCAGGGTACGCCGAAAGCCTCGCCCGCCGCCTTCGCCTTGGTCGGATCGACGTCGCAAACGGCGCTTAGAAGAGCGCCCTCGTTCTTGAGATCGCGCCACGCATGCAGGTGATTCTGGGCGTAAAAGCCGCAGCCAACGAGGCCGACCCGTATCGTCTTGCTCGTCATGTTTTCCTTCCCCAACGTCACAATTCGGCGGTGATGCGTTCGGGATAACAGAAACCGGAAGCGTTGTAGAGGTCCGGTATTGCGGACAATTGTCTAGATTTGCGGAATGACATATGGTCCCCGCGAAGCCTTGGCGGGGATGTCCGCCGGGCACCAGAACAGGAGCTTCGCATGACCAGTTTTCCCAACCCCTACTCGATCGCAATCGTGGGGGCGGCGAGCGGTATAGGGCGGAGCACGGCGAAGCTCGCGGCTTCTCGCGGGGCCACGATCATCTGCCTTGATCGCGATGGCCAGGGTGCCTCGGATGCCGCGGCCGAAATCAACGCGGCTGGCGGTAAGGCGACGGCTCACGCGATCGAGATCACGGACAAGGTGACCCAGGCGCCAATCTGGCAAAAGATAATAGCCGACGCGGGCCAATTGCACGCGCTCGTCAACTGCGCCGGAGTGACCGGCAAGACCAACATAAAGGCGCACGAGGTCGATCCCGACGATTTCGACTTTGTCTACCGGGTCAACATGCTCGGCCCGCTTCTCGTTTCACAGGCGGTTCTGCCGCATATGATCGGGAAGGGATATGGTCGCATCCTCCATGTCGCTTCAATCGCCGGCAAGGAAGGCAACGCCGGCATGACCGCATATTCTGCGACCAAGGCCGGCGTGATTGGCCTCGTGAAGTCGATGGGCAAGGACTATGCCGAAAGCGGCGTCACAATCAACGCGCTTGCGCCGGCAGTCATCAGAACGCCGATGGTGGCTGCGCTCCCGGACGCCCAGGTCAAGTACATGACCGACAAGATTCCGATGAAGCGCTGCGGCGAGCTCGACGAAGCCGCCGAGATGATCTCGTGGATCGTTTCGCCGGCCTGCAGCTTCACGACCGGCTTCACCTTCGACCTGACGGGCGGTCGAGCGGTATATTGAGGTAGGCATGACGAGCCGGATCGCGCGCATCGAGGTCATTCCGGTCTTTTCGCCGGGCGGCTCCGCAAACGATCTGGACGGCACCGCCGATACCGTGCTGGTCAAGATTCACGACGAGGACGGGCGGTACGGCTTCGGGGAGGCCGATGCTCCGCCCTTTGCCGTCAAGAGCTTCATCGAGATGCCGACCGCCCATTTGTGGAGTAGGAACGCATCGGAAGTCCTTGTCGGTGAGGATCCGCTCGAAATCGCTGCGATCTGGCAGAAACTCTATGATGGAACCTTCTGGCCAGGCAGGCGGGGGCTTGGGATCCATGCTCTGTCGGCGATCGACATCGCGCTGCATGACCTGGCCGGGAAGCAACTCGGCGTACCGACCTACAAGCTGATGGGCGGCGCGCGACGCGAGAAGCTGAGGCCATATTGCACCATCTTTCCGGGGCTGGCGCATGGGCGCAGCATCGCCGAACTCATGCGCGAGATTGGCAGGCAATTCGACGCCGCGCTCGCCTCCGGCTTCCGCGCGGTGAAGATGGAAGTGCTTTTCTACGATCTCGTGACCGACAGTGAACTTGTGGCCCTGATCCACGAAGGACGGAGAATGCTCGGCGATCAGATCACGATGGCCGTCGATTTCGGCTACCGGTGGCACAATTGGCATGACGCGCTCTTCGTGCTGGAGCGTGTCGCGGACGCCGACATCTTCTTCGCGGAGGCGACGCTCCAGCACGATGACCTGAACGGCCACGCCCGCCTCGCGGAAAGAAGCGCGGTTCGCATAGGCGGGGCGGAGGCCGCGGCGACGCGATTCGAGGTACGCGAATGGCTGACCGTCGGCAAGGTCGACGTGGTGCAGCCCAATATCGGACGAGGCGGCGGGTTGACGGAGATTCGGCGTATCGCCGACATGTGCGAACTTTCCGGCGCTGAAGTGGTGCCGCATGGCTGGAAGACCGGCATAACGTCGGCTGTAGGCAGGCATTTCCAGGCCGCGTGCCCAGCCGCCCCCGTCTTCGAATATGTGTCGCCTCTTGTCTTTGACAGCCCGCTTCGGCGCGAGCTGGTATCGCCGGAACCGGCGGTGGTCGACGGCTTCATGGAGCTTCCGAGCGGTCCGGGCCTCGGCATCGAACTGAATGAGGGCCTCGTCGCGCGCTGGCGGGTGGACTGAGCCCAAGCGGGCCCGGTCAGCTCCTGTTCCAGCAATCAGCCGACGCGATATTTCGCGACGATCTCCGGGTCGAGGCTGACGCCAAGGCCTGGCCTGTCCGGCACGGTGATCCGGCCATCCTCCTCAATCGGGAAGCTTTCCTTGGTCAGTTGCCAGCGCAGCGGCGACTCGCTTGTCGAATATTCACAAGGCTCGTCCGCCCAGTGCTGCGAAAGAAAGGCGAGGTTGGCGGCGATCGTGATGTTGGATTTGTAGCCATGCGTTACCACGCGACGTCTGAGGCGCTTGGCCAACGCCGAGATCCGCATGAGTTCGGTGATGCCGCCGGCCATGGTGACGTCAGGCTGCGCGATATCGATCTTGCCCCGCTCGAAGGCGATCTCATACTCGTAGCGGGTGGTCAGCCCCAGATCGCCACCACCGATCGGCACGCCGTAGCCCTGGAAGCGGGCATGGCCGTCAAGATCGTCGATGGGCAGAGGCGCTTCCACCCAGAAGAAATCATGTTCCTTGAAGATCGGCATGAGCGGCAGGCCTTCCTCGGCCTTTGACCATGCAGTCGCCGCATCGACCATCAGCCTGATGTACGGCCCGACATGCTGGCGGGCCGTGCGGATGAGTTCGGCCGTCTTGTCGAGGTCTTCGCGCCAGAAGGGATCGGCGACGATCTTGATCGCCTTCAGGCCGCGCTTGAGCCCGCGATCGATGTTGCGGCGCACCTCATCGGGCGTTTCGCCGAGAGGATAGACCGTGCCGTAGGCCAGCACACGGTCGCGCTGCCGGTTGCCCAGAAGCTCACCGACGCTCTTGCCCTGAACCTTGCCGCGCAGATCCCAAAGGGCGATGTCAACGGCGGAGATGGCGTGGATGACGACGCCGCGCCGACCGTAATAGCTGGTGAGGTCGTACGTGCGATCCCACAGCGCCTCGACGTCGGTCGGATCCTGTCCGACCAGAACCTCCTTCAGGCCCATGGCATGGGTGTGCGACCGCTTCGCTTCCACGATCGCACGGATGACCGAAGGGACGCTGTCGACTTCCGCGATGCCCGTAACGCCTTCGTCGGTGTGGACGAGAACCAGACAATTGTCGTATGACCCGTCGAAAGTTTCGCCGGTCCATCCCGGAACCCGAAGCTCTATCACTTCGATGTCCACGATTTTCATGTCTTGCCCTCCATGCAAGTGGATCGTAACATTTCCGAAATCCGGACCATAGTCCAATATACTGGAAAGTGAATATGGCCACCTCTGTCAAGCAGAATCCGAAAATCAAGGTGGACGCCGCGCCCGAGGCGGCGGATGACGAAAGCACTGGATCGCGAAGCGTTCGCCGCGCGCTGGATATCCTCGAGCTGATGCTTCAGCGCGGTGAACCCATCACTGTGGCCCAGATCGTGGCCGAACTGTCGATTCCAAAGTCGACCGCCTATGAACTGGTGAGGACGCTTTCGGAAGGCGACTACCTCGCCCCTTCTGGCCGAGGCAGCGGTCTCTTCCTGGGTCGCAAGCTGTTCGAACTCGGCATGGCCTACCGCAGCCACGTGGACCTGCTGAAGGACGGTGCGCGCATTGCGGAGCAGCTTCGCGACGAGACCGGCGAGACTGTCCAGCTCTCCGTGCTCGACAATGACCTGATGATGGTTCTTCTCAAGGAAGAGGGCGTGCGCCCGCTGCGCATCATCAGTCAGGTGGGCTCTCGCGTTCCGGTGAACTGGGCGGCAGCCGGCAGGCTGCTTGTCTCCGACCTCGACGACAAGGCGCTGGCCGATCTGCTTGGCGCGACAGTGCGTCCTTCGCCGACAGGCCGCGCGGCCACTGACGTAAAGAAGCTGATGTCGCAGATCAGGAAGTTCCGGCGGCAGGGCTATGCCACGGAACTGAACGAGACCAACGAACACGCCGGCTGCGTCGCGGCGCCGGTAGTCGACGCGGCCGGCCGCTGCATCGCGGCACTCAGCGTTGTGGCGCCCGAGCCGCGCCTGAACAAACCCAACCGGGACTATCTGATCGAGCGTGTCATGAACGCGGCCGAGAAGCTTTCGCGCCGCCTGGGGTGAGGTTTCAGTCGCCCGTATGCATGCGTTGCAAGCGGTCCAGCAATGTGTCTTGGTCGAGGCCGCCGCGCAGATGCGCCTCGATGAGGTCGCCAGCCTTTTCCTGGAACGCCAGGTAGCCGTCATAGCGCGGACGAACCCAGCATTTCTCGAAGGTTTGCAGCGTGTCCCGATAACAGTCCCCAAAGCGTTCGTTGATTGACTCGTCCAGCCAGAGGTCGCGCAGCGCGGGCTGGCCGTGATGCTCCGCGAAGGCGCGCTGCGTGGAGAGCTCGGCGCAGAAGCGCACGTAAGCCATCGCAGCGTCGATGTGTGGAGATCTCGCCGACACGGCTAGCCCGGTGCCGCCGATCGTCGATCCCGACGCGCCGGTCGGGCCGGGAAGATTGTGAAAGCGGAGCGGCCGGGCGCGATCGGCCTCGGCATAGGTGGCGAAACAGTAGACTGCGGGGCAGTAGACGAGATCGTCGCGCGCCGCCATCTCGTCATGCAGCCGGATGCTGTTCCAGCCGAGTACGCCGGGCGGACAGAATTCGAGCAGGCCGCGCATGAGTCCTAGCGCTTCGCGCGCGACATCCCTGTCGGCAAGCGCTTCCTCGCGAACGACCGCGCAAGGCGCGCCCAGATTGGCCATAAGGGTGAAGAAGGTCATGAGGCTGTGTACGCCTGCGAGACCTATGGCGAGATGCATAGCCTGCCGGCGCGCCTTTGCCCCGAGCGCAAGCAGCCCATCCCAGTTGCCGGGCGGTTCAGCACCAAGCGTCTTCATGAGATCAGGGCGCGAAACTGCCACCTGGCAGGCGGCGTCGACAGGCAGGGCCCAAAACTTTCCGTCCATACGGTAGGTTCGCAGGGAGGGTCCGACGAACATCGCGTCTGACAGGCCTTCGATCCGGTCGAGCGGCGCAAGCGATCCCGACGCGGCGACGCTTCCCATGAAGGGGTGATCCAGGATGATGAGGTCGTACTCCTCGGCAAGCTTGTCAATAGGCGTGAACTCGAAGCCGCTGAGCGGCCGCGCCGACCACTCGATGTCGATTTCGGGATGCAGTCGCCTGAAAAGCGGCATCGTGCGTGTCAGCGGATCGATGGCGCGGCGATGATCCCATGTCATGCCGCGCAACTTGATGGATGACATGGCGAAATCCTCCTGCCCTGAACGCCATTTCTGATGCGATGCACACCAACCGGTTTATTGACTCGCAGGCTAACACGGATATTGTGCCAGTCTACATAAACGTACGCATATCCGACATTTCGGAAAATGTGTCGAAGCGAGTGTTTCGGGGAAGTCGTTTGTTGAGGAGAACAGACCAATGAGAAGAATGACGACATGGTTGTCCGGAGCCGCCGTCGCGGTGGCCGGTCTGATGGGTTCGGCGACGGGGAGTTTCGCTGCCGCCGGCGACGAGTGCGTGAAGGTGCTGGGCTATGAGTGGAGCGGCGAGAAGCAGTCGATGGATCCCGCCGACATGCATTCCGGCGACGATGCCTATCACACCTTCGCGGTCTACAACCGCCTGGTCGATATCGATGACAATTTCAACGTGCTGCCTGAACTTGCAACCGAATGGTCGGTGTCGGACGACGGCCTGACGTGGACCTTCAAGCTGCGCGAAGGCGTCAAGTTCCACTCGGGGAAGGACTTCTCTTCGGCAGACGTGGTTTGGAGCTTCAAGCGCCTGCTCGACGAGAAGACAGGGTCGGGCGCTCGCGCCGTGCTCGAATTCCTCGATCCCGAAGGCATCACCGCGCCCGACGCCAACACCGTCGTTTTCAAGACCAAGAACCCGGTGGTGGAACTGCCTGTCCTGATCACCAACAAGTTCACCAACATCGTGCCCGACGGGGCGACTGGCGAGACGCTGCGGCTGAAGGCCGACGGCACCGGGCCTTTCATGCAGGAGCAGTTCACGCCGAACGCGCCGGTGCGCATCTTGCGCAAGAACCCCAACTACTGGAACGCCGGCCAGCCCAAGGCAGAGTGCCTGCGCATCACCGTGGCGCAGGAAGCGGTCGCCGCGGTTTCGGCGATCAAGGCGGGTCAGGTCGACCTGATGCTCAATGTCGATCCGTCGGTGATCTCGACGCTGCAGGGTGACCCTTCGGTCAAGCTGCTTTCGACGGGTGCGTCGAACTCGATGACTGTTTCCGTCTGGGTCGACACGCCGCCTTTCGACAACCCGAAGGTGCGTGAGGCGATGAAACTGGTCGTAGATCGCCAGGCGATGGTCGATACGGTGTTGCTCGGCTTCGGCGAGCCTGGCGCCGACAACCCGGTTCCGGTTGGCAGCCCGGCCTCCTACACCAAGGAAGCGCCGAAGCAGGACATCGAAAAGGCCAAGGCCCTGCTCGCCGAAGCCGGATATCCGGACGGTCTGAAATTCGATCTCTACACGGCAGAGGGTGTGCCCGGCATGGTGCTGATGGCACAGGTCTATGCGGAAATGGCCAAGGCCGCCGGCTTCGACATCAATGTCATCGTGACGCCGGCCGAGAGCTTCTGGGACGACGTGTGGCTGAAGAAGTCCGCGGTCACGTCGGCATGGTCGATGCGGCCTCCGGGCGAGGGCCTCGCCACGGCCTATACGCAGACCGCCAAGTGGAAGGAGACGCACTGGGAGCGTCCCGACTACGACGCGCTGCTGCTGAAAGCCAACACGACGGTCGATCCCGCCGAACGGACCAAGCTGTTCCAGGAAACCGGCAAGTTGCTGGCTACCGAGGGTGGTCTGGTGCTTCCCATGTTCGTGCACCAGGTGCTGGCGATCAGAGCCGGTTGTGACGGGTACGAGCCACGCGCGCAGAATTTCAACCTGAACTTTGAAAATCTTAGCTGCGAATAGCAACTGCGCGCCTCGGTCGATGTTTGGCCGGGGCGCGTCTTCTTTCTGCCGATCTGACGAGGAAGCGGCGTGACCATCTTGAAACTGGTGATCCGCCGGTCGCTTATGTCCGTCGTGACGCTGCTGCTGGTATCGTTGATCATCTTCTCAATGCTGGAGGTGCTCCCGGGCGACGTTGCCTCACGCATCCTTGGACGCGACGCGACGCCCGAGACGCTCGAACAGCTCCGGACCGAACTTGGGCTCGACCGGCCAGCGCCGGTGCGCTACCTGAGCTGGCTCGGAGGTCTGGTCACCGGCGATCTGGGCAATTCGCTGGCGTCGAGCCGGCCTGTGTCTGAAATTCTGGCGCCGCGCATCCTCAACACGGTGCTTCTCTCGGTCTACGCGTTCCTTATCTATCTGCCGCTGACTTTCATTCCGGCGCTTTTGCAGGCGCTCCACCGGGACCGGGCGACCGATCATGCTTTCTCGGTGGTGACGCTGGTGCTGTTGTCGGTTCCGGATTTCCTGCTGGCGACGATCCTTCTCCTGACCTTTGTCGTCATGCTGCCGCTGCTACCAGCGATCTCGCTGGTAGATGCCTCCTCGTCGGCCTGGGAGTATCTCCGCGCTATGACGCTGCCTGCGCTCACACTGGCAATTGTCATGGCGGTCTATGCCGTCCGCATGCTGCGCGACAACCTCATCGAGGTGCTGGACTCCGACTACATCCGCATGGCTGAACTGAAGGGGTTGTCGCGCCGGCGCGTCCTGCTTCGCCATGCACTCCCCAATGCACTGGTGCCGACGCTCAACGTGACTGCTCTGAACCTCGCCTATCTCGTCGGCGGTGTGGTCGTGGTGGAGAAGGTGTTTTCCTATCCCGGCTTTGGCAGCCTGCTGGTGGACTCGCTTCAACTGCGCGACCTGCCGGTCGTCGAGGCGACCGTGATGATTGCCGCCTTCGTCTACGTGGTGGCCAACCTGATCGCCGACGTGGCCGCCATTCTGCTCAATCCGCGCCTGAGGAACGGCTGAGATGAGCATCGAGACACTTACCGCCCCGCCTTCAAGATGGAACGGATTGCTGCCGCTCTGGCGACAGACGCCGCTATCCTTCCGCATAGGGCTGATCATCCTGCTGATCCACTTCGTGATCGCTGCGACCGGCCCCTTCTGGGCTCCCTACGGTTACTCGCAGATGGGAACCGGACGTCCGCTGTCCGGAATGAGCTGGGCACATCCCTTTGGCGTCGACCAGCTCGGCCGTGACATCTTCAGCCGCGTCGTCCATGGCGCGCACATCGTCATTCTTCTGTCGCTTTCAGGAACGCTGCTCGGCCTGATCATCGGCGCTGTGCTGGGCCTTCTTTCGGGCTATGTAGGCGGCTGGTTCGACGAGATACTCCAGCGCTTCCTTGAGGCGCTGATAAGCATCCCGTTCCTCGTGCTGGCGCTGATCGCGATAGCTGCCGCCGGACCGGAATTGTCCGGCAATCCCGTCCTGATCGTTCTGGTGGTCGCCCTGGTCTACGCACCGCGCATCGCGCGGATGGCGCGAACAGTCGCTGTCGATATCGCCACGCGCGACTATGTGACGGTTGCGCGTCTGCGCGGCGAAAGCGCGTGGTCGGTGATGAGGCGTGAACTGCTCCCCAATGCGACAAGCGTACTCCTGGTGGAGTTCGCGCTGCGTGCCGGATACGCCCCCGTTCTCATCGGCTCGCTGGGGTTCCTTGGCTTCGGGCTGCGTCCGCCGACGCCTGAATGGGGCCTGATGATCAGCGAAAATCGTGCGCTCATCATGATCACGCCAATCACGGTGCTAGGTCCAGGCCTGGCGCTCGCCTCGCTCGTGGTGGGGCTGAACCTCTTCACGGAAGGCCTCGCGCGCATTCTCGGTCGCACCGTCAAGCTCGGGGTGCAGTGATGGACGCGCCGGTCATCGCCGTCGAGGGGCTGTCGGTCTCCTACAGGCAGGGCGCCGGTTTCAACCGTGTCGTCGACGATGTCAGCTTCTCGGTGGCACCCGGTGAGGTATTCGGCCTTGTCGGCGAGTCCGGTTGCGGCAAGTCGACCATCGCGCTCCAGCTTCTCGGCTATCGCACCCCGGCCATGCGCACGGATGCCGGCACCATCTCCTTCGACGGACGCGACCTGCTGGCGCTCGACCGCGCCGAGCTCGACCGAATACGGGGCGCGCGGATCGCCTTCGTTCCGCAGAACCCGACGACCGCGCTCAACCCCGGCATCCGCGTTGGCGCGCAGATCGACGAGATTCTGGGTGCGCACGGCTATGGTGAAGCTGGCAGGCGTGTCGATCGCGCGCTCGAACTGTTCGGGCTTGTCGGCCTGCCATCGCGCCCGGATTTCCTGCGTCGGTATCCGCACCAGCTATCTGGCGGGCAGCAGCAGCGTGTCTGCATCGCGATGGCGCTCGCCTGCGATCCGGCGTTCGTCGTGCTGGACGAACCGACGACCGGTCTCGACGTCACCACGCAGGAACAGATCGTCGCGCTGCTGATCGACCTCAGGGCGCGGCTCGGCATGTCGATGCTCTATGTGACGCACGACCTCGGCCTGTTGTCGCAGATCGCCGACCGCGTTGGAGTGATGTATGCCGGCCGCATGGTGGAGATTGCGCCGACGGAGGAACTCTTTACCGATCCGAAGCATCCCTATACGCGCGGGCTGATCGGTTCGATCCCGCGCATCGAGGACAAGTCAGGTCTGCCTGCGCGTCCGTTGCGGGGACTGCTGCAGCGTCACAACCTGCCGAAAGGCTGTCCCTTCGCGCCGCGATGCGACTGGGCTCTCCCCGAGTGTTTCGAGGACCGGCAGGAGCTTGCGACGGCAGGAAGCGCGCGCGAGGTGGCCTGCTGGCGTTGGCCAGAGATCGAGGTGCCGGAGGATGCCCGCGCGTTGGTCGAATCTCCGGAGGTCGAACAGGCCGGAAATCTGCTGGCGATCAACGATGTGAGCGTGATCTACGGTTCAGGTCGCGACGCCTTCACGGCGCTGCGCGAGATCTCGCTCGACATAGGCGAGGGAGAGACCGTTGCGCTGGTCGGGGAGTCCGGCAGCGGCAAGTCGACGCTCGCACGCGCCGTGGCGGGATTGCTCGCGCCTGCCGGCGGCGAAATCCGCCTTGCCGGCAAGGCGCTTGCCGGACACGTGAAGGATCGCACGCCGGAGGAACGGAGGCTTATACAGTTCGTTTTCCAGAATCCTGACGCTTCGCTCAATCCGCGCGCCCGGATAGCGAAGGCCCTGTCGCGGCCGCTGGAATTCTTCTTCGGCAAGTCCACCGCTGAAAACGTGACCGCCGCTTTGGCCGATGTAAGACTGGACGGGAAATATGCCGCACGCTTTCCCGATGAACTGTCGGGCGGCGAACGCCAGCGCGTTGCAATCGCGCGCGGCCTTGTTGCCGAGCCGACGCTGCTGCTCTGCGACGAAATCCTTTCGGCGCTGGACGTTTCTGTTCAGGCCAGCATTCTCGCCCTGTTGCAGCGTCTGAAGACGGAGCGCGGCATCGCCATGCTTTTCATATCGCACGACCTTGCCGTTGTTCGGATGCTGGCGGATCGGGTCTGCGTCCTGTTTCGCGGCGACATCATGGAGCTCGGACGGCGCGACCAGATTTTCGCCGCGCCTTTCCATCCCTACACACACAGCCTGCTCGAAGCCGTGCCGACGCCGCTCAAGCCGCACCCACGCCGTGAAGCGACCCGCGAGACCGCCGGCACGACGCCGGCAACAGGCTGCGCATATGCAGGACGCTGCGCCTGGCAGATCGGCGACATATGCGACAACGAACGCCCGCCCTGGCGCGAGACGGAAGAAGGCTTGCGCATCCGCTGTCATCACACGCTGGACGAACTTTCACGCAG
Organism: Rhizobiaceae bacterium; assembly: GCA_019635775.1. Classification (GTDB taxonomy): domain Bacteria; phylum Pseudomonadota; class Alphaproteobacteria; order Rhizobiales; family Rhizobiaceae; genus Mesorhizobium_K. The sequence continues at coordinate 177,216 of JAHBYU010000005.1, forward strand.
GGCGACATGGCCCAACGCGGCTCCGAAACAAACTGAAGACCAGAAGGTAATCCAATGAAGATCACCAAGATCGAGTGTTTCGTCCTGCTCGTGCCGGATTATCGCGCCGACGCGAACTCTTCCGCGCAGGACAATCTGGTCGTCAAGATCCACACCGACGAAGGACATATCGGCATCGGTGAGACCGATACGAATCCGTGGGTCGCGCGAGCGATGATCGAGGCGCGGGGCACCCACATCATGGGACTCGGGCTGACCGAGATGCTGATCGGTGCGGACCCTACCGACGTCGAAGGACTGTGGGAGCGCATGTACAGGGGCTCGGCCATGACCGGCAGGCGCGGCCTTGGCATCTGCGCGATCGGTGCGCTCGACATGGCTTTGTGGGACCTGCGCGGCAAGATCGAGGGCAAGCCCTGCTGGCAGCTTCTGGGCGGTTCGGTCAATCCCAACAGGATCACGCCCTATGCCTCTTTGCTGCCCGAAGGCGACGATCTTGACACCTACACGCGCATCCTTGTCGAGCGCGCCGTCAAGGCCAAGGAGCTAGGCTTCCGTGCGGTGAAGCTCGAAGTCTGCACCAAGGGCCCGTATTCGCACAACTCCCTGCAGATCGAGGACGATCGCGAGATCGCCAGGGTCGTCCAGGCCTGCCGCGAGGCGATCGGCCCGGAGATAACCGTCATGGTCGACGTTGCCTATGCATGGCGCGACTGGAAGGAAGCGTTGCGGGCAATCGAGATGTTTGCGGACCAGGACGTATTCTTCATAGAGACTCCGCTGCCTTCCGACGATGTTGAGGGCTACGCGAAGCTGGTGCACGCCTCGCCGGTTCGTGTCGCCGCCGGCGAATGGCTGAATACCCGCTTCGAGTTCCTTGAACTGTTCCGGGCCGGAGGGCTAGACGTCGCGCAGCCGGACGTTGGCCGTGTCGGCGGCCTGACCGAGGCGAGACGTGTCGCGCAGCACGCAGCCGACCACGGGCTTCTGGTTGTCCCGCATTGCTGGAAGTCGGCCATCGGTATCGCGGCTTCTGCGCATCTCTCGGTCGTGTCGCCGACCTGCACCCATATCGAATGCCTGCCGCGCGAGCTTGCCGATTCCCGGCTTCGCCGCGACCTGTGCTCCGAGGAACTTCCCATTGTCGATGGATACATCCCGTTGCCGACCAAACCCGGCCTCGGCGTCGCCATCGATGAAAATGCACTCCAGTCTTTCCGCGTCTAACGCCTACTTCCAGGGATACCCAGAATGCCAATCGAATCCGTTGACTTCTTCTACCTGTCCATGCCCGTCGTCGAGGACATAGGGGACGGGAGCCAGGACGCGCTTCTCGTCCGTGTCGTCGCTGATGGCGTCACCGGCTGGGGTGAATGCGAGGCCTCGCCGCTCACTTCGATCGCAGCCTATGTCGCGCCCATGTCGCACGGCGCCTGCAAGCCGGTGGAGACGGTTGTGCTTGGCAAGAAGGTGGATGCGCCGGCAGACATCGCCGCGCTTGCCGCCGCCATCGAATACGAATGCATGGACCTGCTCCAGGCCGCCCACACGTGGTCCGGGATCGAGATGGCGCTTTGGGACCTGCTCGGCAAGAAGCGCAATGCGCCCGTCTACGAGCTGCTTGGCTACAAGAAGGCCTACGCCAAGCTGCCCTATGCCTCGCAGCTATTCGGCGATACGCCGGCCGAAACGCTGGCCGGCTGCAAGTCGGCCGCCGACAAGGGCTACAAGGCCGTTAAATGCGGCTGGGGTCCGTTCGGTCGCGGCAGTGTTGCCGATGACAGGGACCACCTCGTGGCGGCTCGCGAGGGCCTTGGTCCTGACGGTAGGCTTCTGATCGACGCCGGGCAGATTTTCCGCGAGGACGTAGATGCCGCCGCTGCGCGCATCGCCGCTCTCGAGGAGGTCGGCGCGATCTGGCTGGAAGAACCCTTCCACGGTGGTGCGTACGACGCCTATGGCAAGCTTGCTGCGCGCTCGGGCAAGGTCAAGCTTGCCGGTGGCGAAGCGTCGCACAACGTACACATGGCGCGCCAACTCATAGACTACGGCAAGGTGTCCTTCATCCAGATCGACTGCGGCCGCATCGGTGGCATTGGTCCGGCCAAGGAAGTGGCGGATTATGCCAGCCCGCGCGGCGTGACCTACGTCAACCACACGTTTACATCGCACCTGGCGCTCTGCGCCTCGATCCAGCCTTTTGCCGGCCTGGAACAGGATGTGATCTGCGAATACCCCTTCGCGCCGAAGTCGGTCGCGTGGGACATGACCGAGACGCATCTGACGCCTGACGGCAATGGTCAGGTCAACGTACCTGCCGCACCGGGCCTTGGCGTCACGATGAGCGTCGAGGGGATCAGGAAGTATCTGGTCGAGGCCGAGATATCGGTGAAGGGCAAGGTGCTCTACCGCACGCCGAAGATCTAGCTTCCATAGACCGCACAAACCCGGAGCCCTCTCCCCCATTCGCGGGAGAGGGCGCTTGCGCGGGTTGGCTCAGGCTCGGATTTTTGGATAGCGGACAGGCAGGCCGGCGACAGGCACAGGCGCTGTATGCACCGACCAGCCGCATAGCGAGGCGATGATCAGGGTCTTCATGTCGGGTCCGCCGAAGGCGATGTTGGTCGGCGCGACGAGCATCAACTGCTCCCAGTCGTCATAAAGCGTCACGAGTTCGCCGGAGGTCGTAAGGCGGTAGACGATATTGGGATTGTACAGGCTGATATAGAGATCGCCCGCCGTATCGAAGGCGACGCCGTCCGGCACCTGTCGCGGCAGCTCCACCACGACCTCGCGCCGACCCGCGCTGCCGTCCTCCCTGATCTCGACGCGCGAGATGAGGGGAGGGCAGGACTCGACGACATAGAGCCATTTCCCGTCCGCCGCCAGGCACATGCCGTTGGTGAAGCCATTGGCCTGCCGGTCCCAGATTTCGGCCTTTCCGCCGGGTGCAACCTTCCACACGAATCCGTCCTTCTGCCCCCAGGAGCCGGAGTCGGAGACGTAGAGATTGCCGTGGTCGTCGAACACCGGGTAGTTGGGCACGCGCATCTTCTGGGTGTCGTTTCCGTCGGCATATCTGCTGATCGAACCATTCGGCGCGATCCGGTGAACGCAGGCAGAGCGATCGTCGCAGGCATAGGTGTTGCCGTCGGCGTCATGCGCCAGACCGAGCAGGAAGCCGCCAGACACGCGCGCCACTTCCTCGATGCTGGAACCGTCGAGGGTGAAGCGATAGAGCTGGCCCGCCTCGCCGCCCGCATAGGCCTTGCCGTCGGGACCCCAGGCGACCGCTTCTGGATGGTCGAATGCGTAGCCGGTGTTGGCAAGCTCAAGCATTTGTAACCCTTTAGACATGCATGATCCTTCGCGGCATTTCTGACAAACGACGAAAGCGTTTCGCCAGGGGGCTTCGCCCTTGACGGGACTTTCCAGCGAAGTCTAGTATCTTCCGACATATCAGAGCAAGGTCCAACATTCTGGACAAACCTGATTGTGGACGCCGAACGCCGGTTCGGGTGAAGGCAGGGAGTATCGCGGTTGGGCTTGCTGGACGGAAGGGTTTGTCTCGTCACTGGCGCAGGCCAGGGCCTTGGCAGGTCTGTTTCGCTGGAAATGGCACAGGAAGGCGCGAAGGTCGTCCTGCTTGAGCGCAATGGCGCGAACGCCGAGAAAGTTGCCCGCGAGATCGAGGCCGCAGGCGGTGAAGCGGTTCCGTACCCGCTCGACGTGACCGACTATGAGCGATACTCCGAGATCGTGACGGAGGTGGCCGAGAGGTTCGGCCGCATCGACGTGCTGGTCAACAACGCCGCGATCAATCCGCCGACCCATACGATCCTGAACGACACGCTGGAGGACTGGCGCCGCGCCATCGCGATTAACCTCGAGGCAGTCTACATGGGCAGCAAGCTGGTGGCGCCGCACATGGTCAAACAGCAGGGCGGCCGGATCATCCATGTCGCCTCGATCCAGGGTTTCGCATCGAGCGGCGAAACCGGCCCCTACAACGCCGCCAAGGGGGGCATTATCGCCTACACCAAGTCCATGGCTGTGGAGCTTGGCCCCTACAACATCCTCGTCAACGCGGTTGCGCCGGGCTTTATGGCCACTCCCATGTCGATCGTGAACGGGGTGGATGAGGCCGAAACGCCGGACTTCCAGGAATGGTATGTCCGCCGGCGCAAGATACCGCTCGGCCGCACCGGCTATCCGGAGGATGTCTCCGGGACGGTCGTTTTCCTTGCCTCTGACTACTGCCGCTACATGACCGGCCAGCTTCTGGTGGTGGATGGCGGATTGATGAGTACCTTCTGATACTGCCAACAAAGGGGATTGAACAATGACGGACAAAAAGGCCTGGGACCTTTCCCGACGCGAACTGATGAAGATGGGCCTTGCGCTCGGCGCGGGCTCCGCGCTTGGCGGCGTGCTGCCCGGTTCTGCCCGTGCACAGCAGCTGACCATGGACTGGTGGTGGTGGGGGGAGCAGGAACTGCCCGGCCTGCAGAAGGTGGTGGACGGCGCGGTCGCCGCCTACAAGGAAGCAACGATCAAGCCGATGCTCCAGGATACCGCCGTTGTCATTTCGCAGTTCCAGACGGCAGCCGCCGCCGGCAATGCGCCTGACATCCAGTATCTATGGAACGGCATTTACCACATGGAAAGCGTGTGGTTCGGCTATCTTCGCGGGTTGAAGGAACTGGTCAAGCCGGAGATCCTGACCGCGTCCACGCCCACCGCGCTGTCGAACTTTGGCGGCGATACCTATCGCGTCGGCTGGTACCCGTTGCCGATGATGTGGATCTACAACAAAAAGCTCTTCGAGCAGGCAAAGCTTGACCCGAATGCGCCGCCCAAGACGTGGGAAGAGCTGCTGACTGCCTGCGAGGCGCTCAAGACCGCAGGCATCGAGCCGCTCGGCGGAGGCATCCAGGACGGCTACTGGTCGGAATGGTACATCAGCCATTCGTTGCCGCAGAACCTCGATACGATCGGCGAGGCGGTCGAGCTGTTCATCGGCGACAAGGACTTCCGCGACCCGAAATATCACGAGCACTGGACGAAACTCGAGGAGCTGAAGACCAAGGGCTATCTGAACGCCGACATGTCGTCGCTGGAGCTTTATCCCGGCATCGACCTCGTCCCTGCCGGCAAGCTCGCAATGGGCCAGTCGATCGGTACCCGCTTGCCAGCCGACCTGAAGACCGCCAATGGCGAGGTCGGCGTCATGACAATGCCGGTGTTCGGCAAGGGCAAGCTGGCCGGCATCCCGTTGCTCGACGTCCAGGGGCTCGGTATTTCAAGCAATGCCGAGGATCCGAAGGCTGCGGCCGCGTTCCTCGAGTTCCTGAACGCGCCGGAACAGCTCAAGGCGTTCTGGGATGCTACCGGCTGGATCCCCTCGAACACGACCTTCGACACAAGCGTCATCACGGACGCGACCGTGCGCTCGATGTGGGAGACCTGGGGCCTCGGCAAGAACATCTCCAACGTGACCAACGTGATGCCCGGCCAATTCTACGAGCGCGCCGCCATCCCGACCGGCCAGCAGATCGTGCAGGGCTCGATGACCGGCGAACAGGCTGGCGAGCTGGCTGCTGCGACGGCCAAGGAATGGCGCGAGTTCAACCCGGACCTGGTCGAGAACTACCAGAAATGGGTCGTGGACCTTTCGGCTGGCTGATCGCGGACCGTCTGGCGCAACATCTCGAAGGGGGGCGTTTCGCGACGCCCCCCGTTATGCTTTGATGAAACTCTCGGGCTACCAGTTTTGACATGAACAGAACGTCCCGGCTCACGCCCTATCTCTACGTCGCGCCGCTGGTGCTGCTGATGGCATTCGTCTTCGGCTATCCGCTGGTGCGCATCTTCGAGTTCAGCTTCAAGATGGTGCGCGGCATTGACGGACCGTGGATAGGCCTGCGCAACTACCAGCTCGTGCTGGGGCAGGATCTGTTCTGGGAATCGGTCCTGCACAATCTGCAACTGCTCCTCGCGATCCCCGTAATGGTGGTTGTGTCGTTGTTCGTGGCGATCCTGCTCTACGAGCGGGTAGCCGGCTGGAAGCTCTACCGCATCATCGTGTTCGTGCCTTTCGTGCTGGCCATCCCCATCATCGCCGTGGTGATGAAGCGCATGTTCCAGTTCAGCGGACCGGTCAACGAAGTGTTGAGGTGGCTGAGCCTGGACTTCATGGCGCTCGACTGGATCGGCTCTTCGGAGGTCGCGCTCTGGACGGTGATGATCCTGATCATCTGGCGCGAGAGCGCACTCGGCATCATCCTCTTCCTCGCGCGAATGATGAGCCTCGACGAGTCGGTCATCGAAGCCGCCAAGCTTGAAGGCGCGAACTGGTGGCAGCGCGCGCGCTACATCATCCTGCCGCAGATGCGGGGGGTGATCGAGTTCTTCGTTGTGGTCAGCACGATCACCATGCTTTCTGCCGTCTTTGCCTATGTCTATGTGATCGGCGGAGGACGCGGCGGGCCGGGCACGGCCACAGTGGTGGTGGAGTTCTATATTTTCAACGCGTTGATCCGCACCAGCCTGCCAGGCATCGCTTCGGCGGCGTCGGTGATGCTGTTCCTCGTTTCGGTGTTGTTGATCTTTCCGCTGTTCCGGGCGCGCCGCCGCGCCGCACTCGACGAGGCGACGCGATGAACAAGGTGCTCTCCAGCCTTCCCAAGCACGCCGCGCTCCTGTTCGCTTCCTTCCTGGCGCTGGTGCCGACGATCTTCATGATCTCGACGGCGCTGAAGACCGAGCAGGAATATGCGGTCGACAAGCTGAGTTTTCCCAGGATGCCGGTGCTGGAGAACTTCCGTGCCGTTCTGGTCGACAGCCCGTTCCTCTGGTGGATGCTGAACAGCCTGATCCTAGTGGCGGGCGCAGTGGTGATCAGCACCATTGTTGCGTGCCTGGCCGCCTATGCCATCGCCCGCATGGAGTTCCGCGGGCGCGACACGCTGCTTGCGATCTCGACGTCGCTGATGGCCGTGCCGCCGATCGTCATGATCGTGCCTCTATTCGTACTCTATTCGCGCATCGGTCTCATCAGCACTTATCAGGGAGCGATCCTCATCTATGCCGGGCTGATCACGCCCTTCTCTGTATATCTGCTGACGACCTTCTTCCGTACCGTTCCGAACGAACTTTTCGAGAGCGCGCGCATGGACGGGGCCAATGATTTCGTCATCCTGCTCAAGATCGTGCTGCCGCTGTCGGCTCCGGCTTTGGTAACCCTGCTGGTGGTCAATTCACTATATGTCTGGAATGACCTTCTCATCGCCATCATCTTCCTGCAGGATGATGCGAAACGCACGCTGATGGCCGGCATCAGCGTCTTTCAGGGCCGCTACAACAACCAGGTCCCGCTGACCATGGCCGGCATGGTGATTGCCTCCGCCCCGATGCTTATCCTCTACATCTCGTTCCAGAAGTACTTCATCCGCGGGCTGATGGCCGGCGCGGTGAAGTGAGGCGCAGGTGCATATGACGCGATCGGCGCCGGGCATCAGCATCGCCAGCCGCGAGCTGGAGGTCACGGTCAATCCACGCATCGGGGGCACGATCACCGAAATCCGTCATCTCCCGTCGGGCCTTTCGGTGCTGGGCCAGACACCGTGGGACGCGATCGACGCGCCCGTGACGAGCCTGGCTGCGCGTGACGAGCCCGAATGGCTGACGCGCTTCACCGGCGGATGGCCGCTGCTTTTCCCCAACGGTGGCGATGCCTGTACCTTCGGAGGCATCTTTCACGGATTTCATGGCGAGGCATCGATTGCCCCTTGGGAGTTCTCCGCGACCGCCCGGACGATGCGGCTGTCGCGCCGCTTCTTTTCGGTGCCTGTCGAGATGCAGCGCGAGATCACGCTCGATGGCGACGTGTTAGTGCTGCGCGAGCGCCTGCGCATGAACGGAAAGAGGCCCGTCGAGGTGATTTGGGGCCACCACGCGACTTTCGGCTCCGATCTGCTCGGCGGTCCACTGGAGGTTACAACGAACGCAGCGCGGGCATTGGCCGACATCAATTATGATCCCCCAGCGAACCCACTTGCGCCGGGCGGGCAGGGAGACTGGCCCAAGCTTCCCGGCAAGCGGGAGATGGTGGATCTTTCCAGGCCGGCCGCTCCGATGGCTGCATCCGCCTACCTGCACGACTATCCGGGACTGGCCTGGGCGGCGATCCGCCGGCTGGACAATAGCATCGGCGCAGCGCTGTCCTGGGACGCCGCGACATTTCCCTGCGCATGGCTGTGGTATGAATTGGAGGGAACGCCTGAACCGCCGTGGCATGGCCGGGGCAGGATGCTCGGCATCGAGCCGAACACCACGCGTTCCGGCTCGGGCCTTGCTGACGCCAAGGCGCGCGGAACCGGGCTGCTGACGCTGGAACCCGGGGCGGAGCTTTCAACCGAACTCAGGCTTCACGTCTTCGAGCCGAAGGGCCGCGTGACTGGTGTGTCTGCCGACGGACGCGCCGCTACAGGCTAACGTTCGCTCCGGACATAGAGCCAGAGCGTCACCGGCGCGAGGATCAGCGTCAGCGCGATCGGCGCGACGAGCGCCAGCGCGATCTCTGTGGCGGTTGCCGATCCGCTCATCAGTCCGCGCAACGCGGTTGTCATCAGCGAGACGGGATTCACATCCACGAAAGCGCGCAGCCAGCCGGGCATGGTGGCCGGGTCGACCATGATGTTGGAGGCGAAGACCAGCGGGAAGATTGCCGTGAAGCCGATCGTCATCACCGTCATCGGTGTGCGGATGAGGAGCCCCAGCACCATGAAGATCCACCCGATGCCAAAGCCGATGGCAAGCAGCAACAAAAAGGCCGCGACGACGCCTACCACGCCCGCCTCTGGCCGGTAGCCAAGGATCAGGCCTATCGCGAGGATAATGCTGCCTGCAATCAGATGGCGCAGCATGTCGCCCACCATCAGGCCGGCGAAGGGCGCCAGCCGCCAGATGGGCAGCGAGCGAAAGCGGTCGAACAGGCCTTTGTCGAGGTCAGTCGACAGGCCCATGCCCGAATAGACCGAATTGAAGACGACGGTCTGGACCAGGATGCCGGGCAGGAAGAACTGCAGGTATTCGCGTGGCGAGCCGGCCAGCGCGCCGCCAAACACGAAAGTGAACAGCAGCGTGAACATGATCGGGGTCATGACCAGGTCGAAAAGCTGCTCCGGCACATGCTTGAACTTGAGAACGGCGCGCCAGCCGAAAACGAGCGCATTCGAGAGCGCTGATGGAGGCGCCGGACGTTCGACGCGTTGCAGAAGCCGCGTGGAAGATGTGCCGTTCATGCCGCGGTCTCCTTGCCCGTCTCGTCCGTCACGGGCTGACCCGTCAACGCAAAGAACACCTCATCGAGGCTCGGCTGGCCCATCGAGAAGTCGGAAAGCTCTATACCGGAGGCGATGAGTTCGGCGAGCGCTTCGTTGGCTTCCTTTGCGGTGCCGCCCAGCACGGAAAGCTCCGCGCCTTCAGTGCTGCGCTGGACGCTCTGGCCCAGTCTCCGTTCCAGAATGGCTGCGGCATCCTCCAGTTGCGCCTGATCGACGATCGAGACTTGAAGGAATCCGGACCCGGTTGCGGCCTTCAACTCGCGACTGGTGCCTTCGGCGATCTTGTGCCCGTGATCGATGACCGCGATGCGCGCCGCAAGCTGGTCGGCTTCTTCGAGATATTGCGTGGTGAGGAGGATGGTGACACCGGACTCAGCCAGTCCCCGGATCATCTTCCAGACATCCTTGCGCGCCTTGGGATCAAGGCCGGTCGTCGGCTCGTCGAGGAACAAGACGCCGGGCGTGATAATCAGCGATGCCGCGATGTCCAGCCGTCGCCGCATGCCGCCCGAATATTTCTTTACCTGGCGGTTTGCGGCGTCGCTGAGATCGAAGGCGGCAAGAAGATCGTCGGCCCGCGCTCTCGCCGCGCGGCCGCGAAACCCCCACAGGCGGGCGAGCATGACCAGGTTCTCCCGGCCGGTGAGGTCTTCGTCCAGCGAGGCGAACTGTCCCGTCATGGCGATTGACGCGCGAACCTCGTGGGGTGCTTCAAGCAGGTCGTGTCCCATCACGGTGGCTTTGCCGGCGTCCGGCTGCGACAGTGTTGCCAGCATGCGCATCAGGGTCGTCTTGCCTGCTCCGTTCGGACCGAGAATGGCGAAGATCATGCCGCGCGGCACAATGAGGTCGATGCCGTCGACTGCCTTCAGCTCGCCGAAACGCTTGACAAGCCCGCGTGCCTCGATCGCAGGCGTGACGGGAGATTGCAGATTTGCGGACTTCAAGCGCCCGTGCTGGGAAAGATCGTTCATCGCGGTCGATCCGGTTGGTAAGGAGACAGCGTCCACGAGGGCAGGCTGCGGCAGGCGGTCGCATATACAGACTTGCGGCGTGTTTTGGAACTGCCAAAGCGACGTCGATGCATCATTGCTGACACATCAGGAATGTTGATAGATCACGGCATTCTGCGTGGCAGTGGTGCGGAGGGTTGAAAGTTTACCGTGCGTTGACGTGAGACAGGCATGCTTAGCACCGACGCAGGGACGCTAAGGCCCTCGCTTCGGTGGGACAGTGGTGGAAAACCCAGTCCGACAGGGCCGTCAAGCGGAGACGGCTGTTGGAGCGGCAAGAATGGGGGCTGGCTAGTAAATGGTTAAGTACCGGCCCGATGTTGATGGGCTTCGTGCCGTCGCGGTCCTGCCGGTCGTGCTGTTTCACGCAGGCGTTTCCGGATTCAGCGGCGGCTTCGTCGGCGTCGATGTCTTCTTTGTCATCTCCGGCTACGTCATCACGCTGAGGCTGCTTTCGGACCTTGAGGACGGTCGCTTCTCGATCCTCGATTTCTATGAGCGGCGCGTGCGCCGCATCTTTCCTGCGCTGTTCTTCATGATCGCGCTGACGACAGTGGCGGCCTGGTTCATTCTTTTGCCGCCGAACTTCAACGACTACTCGAAAAGCGCCATCGCCACGGCGCTGTTCGGCTCGAACATCTATTTCATGAAGTTCTCCGGCTATTTCGACCCGAGCGCGCAGTTGCGTCCGCTGCTGCACACATGGTCGCTGGCCGTCGAGGAGCAGTATTATATCTTCATACCGATCGCGATGCTGGTGACCTATCGCTTCCTCAAGGCCAGATGGCTTCTGGTCTTCATGCCGGTCGTTTTGCTGTCCTTCGCGCTAAGCGTCTATGGCTCCATGACCGCACCCACCGCGAACTTCTTCCTCCTGCCGACGCGCGCATGGGAACTGCTGGTCGGCGCGCTGCTGGTTCTCGCGCCGCCGCCAGTCTCATCGAACAGGAGTGTGGCCGAGGTGGTCGGCGCGGCTGGCCTCGGGCTGATCTTCTTCGCGGTATTCACCTATACGAAGGATACGCCATTTCCGGGTGTCACCGCACTGGCGCCGGTTCTTGGCTCGCTTATGGTCATCTGGTCGGGAACCGCGCACGGCACGCTGGTTGCGCGCGGCCTGTCCTGGCGTCCGATGGTCTGGACGGGCCTGCTGTCCTATTCGCTTTATCTGGCGCACTGGCCGATCGCGGTCTTTTTCCGGTACATCACTTTGCGAGAACCGACATTTCTGGAATCCGCGATCATCGTCGCCGCAAGCTTCCTGCTGGCCTGGTTTTCCTGGCGCTTCATCGAGCAGTCCTTCCGCGTCAAGGGCAATCCATTCCCGCGCAGGCGCCTGTTCATGATGGCGGCCGCAGCGATTGCGGTTGTGTCCGGCGCTGGCATCGCTGGCGTGATGTCGAACGGCGCAGCTTTCCGCTTTCCGGAATTCCGCGAGGTTACGACAGCCGACAGGGATGAATGGAAACTCGGCAGGTGCTTTCTCGATGTTCAGCAGTCATGGACCGACTGGGGCGATGAGGATTGCCTGCTGACGAAGGGACACGCCGAGAACGCCATGTTGTGGGGCGATTCCTTTGCGGCGCACTATGGGCCGGGGATCATCAGAAACGCCGCTGAGATTCCTTACAACGTGTTTGTCTACACCTCTTCGGGGTGTCCGCCGATCCTCAACTACTATTCCTATGCGCGACCTCACTGCCAGGAATTCAACAGTCACGCACTGGACGTGATACGGCAGCACGACGTCAAGGTCGTGATCCTGAGCGCGCGTTGGTCGTCACTACGGTCACGCGGGCTCGATGGCTTGCGGTCCACTATTGATGCGTTGAAGGATATGGGCGTTAAAACGTATGTGATCGGACAGTCGGTCGAGTTCGGCGCGAGCGTCGACGTGCTCGACTACCGCTCGGGCAACGCCGAGACGGCGTCATGGTCCAGCATCGTAGACCCTGGCATCAACCGCGAACTGCAGGAGATTGTCGGAAACGAAGCCACCTTCATCGATCCACTCGCCTTCATGTGCGACGGGCAGGCGTGCCTCTTCAAGAAAGGTGGCGCATTGCGCTATTTCGACTCCGGCCATCTGTCGGCTGCCGGTGCGACGGACGCGGTGAAGCTCTATTTCCCCATCGTCGGGTCCCCCAGAGTCAGCGAACTGGACTGAGGCGGGCTGCGACACCGCCGTCATCGCCCTGTTACCGGTGCGCGATAGAAAGCCGGGATGAAAACGGCTAGATAGTCTGCGATGTGGGGTAGGTCTGGGACGGCCTTTCCGCACGCTGAAAGGACCTTTCGATGCGGATCACGATGATAGGCAGCGGCTATGTTGGGCTCGTTTCGGGCGCCTGCCTTGCCGATTTCGGCCACGATGTCGTCTGCGTCGACAAGGACGAGAGCAAGATCGAGGGACTCAGGAACGGCCAGATTCCGATTTTCGAGCCCGGTCTCGACGATCTCGTCGCCAGCAATGTGGGCGCTGGACGGCTTTCCTTCACCACCGATCTGGAGGCTGGCGTCGAGGGTGCCGAAGTCATCTTCATCGCGGTCGGTACACCGGCCCGCCGGGGCGATGGGCACGCGGACCTTTCATATGTCTATGAGGCTGCACGCACGATAGCGCCTATGATCAGGAATTTTACGGTTCTCGTAACCAAATCCACGGTCCCGGTGGGAACCGGGGATGAGATTGAGAAGATCGTCAAGAAGGCCAACCCGGCAGCAGACATCGCTGTTGTCTCCAATCCGGAATTCCTGAGGGAAGGCGCGGCGATCGACGACTTCCGCCATCCGGATCGGATTGTCGTCGGGCTGCATGACGAGCGCGCCCAATCCGTGATGACGGAGGTTTATCGTCCGCTCTATCTCAACCAGGCGCCAATGCTATTCACGGGCAGGCGCACGGCGGAACTCATCAAATATGCGGGCAACGCCTTCCTTGCCATGAAGATCACCTTCATCAACGAGATTGCCGACCTTTGCGAGCAGACGGGCGCGAACGTGCAGCAGGTGGCGCATGGCATCGGCCTCGACAAGCGCATAGGTTCCAAGTTCCTGCATGCAGGACCGGGTTATGGCGGGTCGTGTTTCCCGAAGGATACGGTGGCGCTGGCCAAGACCGCACAGGATTTCGGAAGCCCGATGCGGCTGGTCGAGACCACGGTCGCCGTCAATACGGCGCGCAAGCGCTCCATCGCGCGCAAGATCGTCGCTGCAAGCGGCGGAGACGTCAGAGAAAAGAAGATCGCCATCCTCGGCCTGACCTTCAAGCCGAACACCGACGACATGCGCGAGGCGCCCTCGCTCTCGATCATCCAGGCATTGCAGGACGCAGGCGCGCAGATCTCCGCCTACGATCCCGAGGGCATGCCGGCAGCCAGGACGATGCTTGAGGACGTGACCTTCGCGAACGACCCCTACGAGGCCGCGAAAGACGCCGATGCGCTCGTGATCGTCACCGAATGGAACGCCTTCCGCGCCATGGACTTCAAGCGTCTGAAACAGGTGATGAAGACGCCGCTGCTGGTCGATCTGCGCAATATCTACCGCAAGGACGAGGTGAGGAACCACGGCTTCGGCTATGTCGGGGTAGGCCGCCCGACCGAGGATTACCTCAGCCCGGTCAGGCTGAACGTCAAGGCCAGTGCGTCATAGCGGCTCAAGCCGCCACGGCTCCTGGCTTCGGCGATTCAATGGGAGAGCATGACCGGCAGCCTCAGGTCTGAAAGCACGCCCTCAGTCGCACCCCCGAGAACGAAATCGCGCAGGCGCGAGTGGCCGTAGCCGCCCATGACGAGAATATCGGCGTTTTCAGCGGCATAGGCCTGAAGTGTCGCCCCGATGGGACCCTTTTCGGAGCGGATCGTCTTGAACGAGGCCTTTACGCCGCTTTCACGCAGTCCGGAAGCCAGTCGTTCGCCCGCCCCTTCATCCTTCAGGGGCTTTTCGTCCGTCACCGTGACCACGATCACTTCGGAAGCACGCTCCATCAGGCGCCACGCGTCGGCCACGGCGCGCGACGCTACACGGCTGCCATCCCAGGCGATTGCGATCCGGTCGAGCTTGTCGATGGTGCAGGCCGAAGGCATGAGGATCGTCGGTCTTCCGGAACCGAAGATCACGCCTTCGGCAACCTGTCGGGTGCCTGGATTTTCCTGCTCCAGACCGACCAGCGCGATGTCGAAATAGCGGGCCAACTCCCCGGCCGCCTCGCTGAGCAGGGCGGGCGGGCTCCTCGACGCGGAGGTTGTGACCGCAATCGATGCCGCAGCTCCTTTTGCTTCCGCCAGGGACAGAAGCTCGCTGCCGCGCCGGGCGCTGAGCTTCCGGGCGTCCTTGATCATTTCGGGAAGATCCAGCAATGCAAGGGAAAGCGCATTGGAAACCTTCGGGATATCCACCTCCAATGCCACGGCATTCAGGTCGCCGGCGAGCAGCTTTGACACTGCGACCGCATTGGCGATCGATGTCTCCGATGCAGCGTCAGGATACGTGACGAGCGGCAGGAATGTCTTCAGTTTCATCGCTTTCCTCCCGATGAGACGATCCGGATCAACGCACGACGAGGACAGGGACTTCCGAATGCGTCAGCACTTCGGACGTCTGGCTTCCAAGAAGCAGCCGGCCAAGGCCGCGCCTTCCGTGAGACGCCATCACAATGAGGCTGCAACCTTCGGCCTTCGCCACGTCGATGATGGCCTCGGCCGGATGTGCATCAGGCACATGTTCGGTCTTTGCGCTGATGCCGAGCTTGTCGGCTGCTTCCTTGACGCCGGCGAGGACCTTGTCGGCGTATTCCTTCTGCCCTTCCTGATAGGAGGAAATGTCGTCCGGTCCCGGCACCCAACCGGCTCCGGCAGCGGTCGCGCTAAAGGGGAAGGGCTCGGTGACGGTAACGACAGTGATCTTGGCCCCAAGGCTTTTCGCAAGGGAAAGGCCGTGATCGACGCCTTTTTGTGCGAGTTCGGACCCGTCGGTGGTGATGAGAATGTGCTTGTACATGTTTCGCTCCGGTTTCGATCGCGCCTGGCTGTAGTTTATTTCAGATCGGGCACAATTCGTCTCATGAAAAAAGACCGCGAGCCGCCTCGGTGAGATCAGGGTTTCTCCACTCTTGCGACCTGATAGGTATGCATCTTTCCCGCTTCCTTCAGCGAGATGTATTCGCCGGTGACAAAACGTTCATCGCCGAGCCGGAAGCCGATTTCATCGTCCTGCTCGCCCTCTTCGTAGTCGACGTACCATTGCCCGCCGGGCTTGCGGCGAAGGCGGCCAATGCGATCTTCGGCCGATCCGAACTTGCGGACCCGGCAAATATCCTTGTGCTTCTTCCATTCGGCGGGATCAAGCCGGCTGTCGGCCTGAAGGGGCACGAGAAGGTCGTATCCGGCCATGCTGTCTACGCCGGGTCGCCCT
This sequence comes from Rhizobiaceae bacterium, assembly GCA_019635775.1. Classification (GTDB taxonomy): domain Bacteria; phylum Pseudomonadota; class Alphaproteobacteria; order Rhizobiales; family Rhizobiaceae; genus Mesorhizobium_K. The sequence goes on from JAHBYU010000005.1 coordinate 192,991, forward strand.
GTTTCCCGCGCCAGAAGCAGCCGGACGTGACGAAAGGCGGGGCTGAGATCGCTTGCTGAGGTCATGGCATTCCTCCAGATTTCACGGCGAGCATATCTGGTCCTTGCACCCTTACCTTGATCGAGATCAACGGAAACGCGGCCCGCGACGCCTGGTTCAAGTACAGATGGATATCGTCTCGATCTTCGCGACCCTTCTACCACTGGGGCTTGCACTTCATGGTAGCATAAATGCCGAAAATCATCGGCGCCATCTGGTCCGACCAGATTCTACGCGTTAGATTGCCTCTGCGTACGGCGAGGTGTCGGGAGGAATGAATGAAGATCGGGTTCTGCATGTTCCTATGGACGACGAACGTCACGGACAAGCACCAGGCCTTGCTGAAGGACATCAAGGCGACCGGATATGACGGCGTCGAGATACCGATCTTCGAGGGAACACCGGACGATTACGCGCGCCTTGGCGACATGCTCGACAGGATCGGCCTGGAGCGCACCGCCGTCACCGCCATGGGCGACCCGTCGATGAACCTGATATCTCCGGATGGTGCTACCCGGAGGAAGGGCATCGCCTACATGAAATGGGCGATAGACTGTGCGGCCACACTTGGAGCGAGCCGCCTGTCCGGGCCGCTTCATTCGACGCTCGGCGCGTTCACCGGCGTAGGCCCGACCGCGGCGGAAAAGAAGCGTTCCGTCGCCTCACAGCGTGCGATTGGCGACCATGCGGGAAAGCGGGATGTCACGATAGGGCTGGAAGCCCTGAACAGGTTCGAATGCTACCTGTTCAACACGATGGCCGATCTCTCGGAGCATGTCGACGCCGTGGACCGTCCGCACATAAAGGCGATGTACGATACCTTCCACGCCAATATCGAGGAGCAGGATCCGATCGCGGCGTATACGGATCATGTCCGCAACATCTGCCATATCCATATCTCCGAGAACGATCGCGGTGTCCCCGGACGCGGCAATATTCCGTGGAAGAAGACATTCGCGGCGATCCGCAACAGCGGCTATGACGATTGGCTGACCATCGAAGCGTTCGGGCGTGGCCTGAAGGATTTGGCGGCGGCCACGAAGGTATGGCGCGATTTCGCCGAAAGTCCCGAGGCGGTCTACCGCGAGGGGTATTCCCATATAAGGAACCACTGGCGAAAGGCCGGGAGAGCGTAGCCAGCCGCGTAAACAAAACCGAGACGATCCGTCACCTGCTTTGGCGACCACCTGATGTTGCGCCGCACAATGTCCGCTCTATGTGTGAGGTATCTCATGCAGCAGGAGCATTGCCGTGGCCCTTCGCCTCAACATCATCACCGTCAGTACACGGCCCGGTCGTATCGGCCCGCACGTTGCGAATTGGTTTCACGAGGCGGCACGCGAGCACGGAAAGTTCGAGGCTGTGCCGGTCGACCTGGCCGAGTTTGACCTGCCGATTTTTGACGAACCGAAGCATCCGCGCCTGGCGCAGTACGAGCATGCCCATACGAAGAACTGGAGCGAGAGCGTTGCGTCGGGCGACGCCTTCGTTTTCGTCACGCCCGAATATGACTATTTCACCCCGCCGTCGCTCGTGAACGCGATTATCTATCTGAGCAAGGAGTGGGCCTACAAACCGGCGGGAATAGTGAGTTATGGCGGCGTGTCCGGTGGCCTGCGGGGAGCCCAGACGACAAGGCTGCTGCTGACCACGAAGAAGGTCATGCCGATACCGGAAGGCGTTCCGGTTCCCCTGGTCAGCCAGCATATCGCCGAGGACAAGATTTTCCGGCCAACCGAGCCCGTTGCCGCCGGTGCGGTCACGATGCTCGATGAACTGCATCGTTGGGCGAAAGCGCTCGGGCCGATGCGCGCCTGAGCGGGAGGCGCTGACTATCCTTGGGATGCGGCGATCTCGGCGGTCGATTCGCCTGCAGCTTCGCCCTTTCCTCCCGGCGCCCCTGCCTGGACCTGGGCTTCGTGCTGTGGCCCGACCGGCTCAGCGGGACGCCTTATCTGGGCCGCGGCCTCCATCACGATCGGCTTCAGTCCTTCGCCACCGGCATCGAGTACTTCGAAGAAGTGCCTTCGCATGCGCGGTTCCCAGAACTTGTTGATGTGCTCGGCCACGCCAGCAACGCCTTCCGCGCGGTCTTCCTTCGATTCGAAGAACGTGCCGATCTGGTTGGCCATGCGGATGATCTTGGCGATGCCCTGATCGACGTGCATTTCATCATGCGACATTGCGCGCTGCTCCATCGGTCACGCGTTCTGGATGGGTGAACACGTCGAAATCCTCGCCGCGCACCAGCGCGACCAATGTCATGCCGGCATCCTGCGCGGTGCGGATAGCAAGCGCCGTCGGCGCCGACACCGCAATGATGAAGGACGCGCCTATCGCGGCGGTCTTCTGCACCATCTCGACCGACACACGGCTGGTCACCACCACCGCGCCGCTTGATCCCTCGATACCCTTTTTCGTCAGGCCGCCAGCCAGCTTGTCGAGCGCGTTATGGCGCCCCACGTCCTCGCGAGCCATCACGATGCCCTTGCCGGGCACATAGAAACCAGCCGCATGGACCGCGCCTGTCTCCGCATGCATCGGCTGCACTTTAGAAAGCAGCTTAACCGACTGCACGATGTCGGATGCCGAAAGAGTTATTGCCTCGCGCTCCACGCTCTCCACGGAGCGCATCGCTTCCTCGATGGATTCAATGCCGCAAAGCCCGCAGCCGACCGGGCCGGCGAGCCTGCGTCGACGCGCCTGGAAACGATTGTTCGCCTTGTCCTTCAGGCGGATCTGGATGTCTACGCCAGCGCCCCCACCCTCACCCCCAACTTCCTCGACCTCGATCGCCTCGATTTCATTCGGGCTGTCGATGATTCCCTCGGTCAGCGAGAAGCCGAGCGCAAAATCCTCGAAATCAGCGGGCGACGCCATCATCACCGCATGCGTTGTGCCGGCAAAGGAGAACGCCACCGGCGTTTCCTCCGGCACCATGCGGTTGCCCGACACAGTTCCGGCAGCGCGGCGCGCGAGACGCATCGTCTGGCTGAGGGGCGGACGAATCCTCATCGCGATCGGTCTTACTCAGCCGCCTCGAGATGGCCCTCGATGCGGCGCGAGCGCTTCGACAGCTCGTCATACTCGCGCTGCCATTCACTCGGACCGTTGGACGGCGACACCTGCACGGCGGTCACCTTGTATTCCGGGCAGTTGGTCGCCCAGTCGGAATAGTCGGTGGTGATGACGTTGGCCTGCGTGTCGGGGTGGTGGAAGGTGGTGTAGATCACGCCCGGCGCAACACGGTCGGTTATCAGCGCGCGAAGGGTCGTCTCCCCTGCGCGGCTTGCGAGCTTCACCCAGTCGCCATCGCGGATGCCACGCTGCTCGGCGTCGTGCGGATGGATTTCCAGACGGTCCTCGTCGTGCCACATGACGTTGGCTGTGCGCCGCGTCTGTGCGCCGACATTGTACTGGCTCAGGATGCGGCCCGTGGTAAGCAGCAGCGGGAAGCGCGGTCCGGTCTTCTCGTCGGTCGCGACATATTCCGTGCGGATGAATTTGCCCTTGCCGCGCACGAAGCCGTCCATATGCATGATGGGCGTGCCCTCCGGCGCCTTGTCGTTGCAGGGCCACTGCACGGAGCCCATCTTCTCCAGATAGTCGTAGGACACGTTCGCAAAGCTCGGCGTCGTCTTTGCAATCTCGTCCATGATCTCGGACGGGTGGGTGTAGTTCCAGTCCAGCCCCATCGTCTGGGCGAGGTTCTGCGTAATCTCCCAATCGGCATAGCCGTTTTTCGGACTCATCACCTTTCGTACGCGGTTGATGCGGCGCTCGGCGTTGGTGAACGTGCCGTCCTTCTCGAGGAAGGTCGATCCCGGCAGGAAGACGTGTGCGTAATTGGCGGTCTCATTCAGGAAAAGATCCTGCACGACCACGCATTCCATCGCGGCGAGGCCCGCCGAAACATGTTTTGTGTCGGGGTCGGACTGGAGGATGTCCTCTCCCTGGATGTAGATGCCCTTGAACGTGCCCTCGACGGCCGCGTCCAGCATGTTGGGAATGCGCAGGCCGGGCTCGTTGTCCAGCTTGACGCCCCACAGGCTCTCGTAGATTTCACGGGTCGCATCGCCCGAGATGTGCCGGTAGCCGGGCAACTCATGCGGGAAGGATCCCATGTCGCACGAACCCTGCACGTTGTTCTGGCCGCGCAGCGGGTTCACGCCGACGCCCTTGCGTCCGATATTGCCGGTCAGCATGGCGAGGTTCGCGATCGCCATGACCGTGGTCGAGCCCTGGCTGTGCTCGGTGACACCGAGCCCATAATAGATCGCGCCGTTGCCGCCGGTTGCATAAAGACGCGCCGCGCCGCGGATCAGCTCTGCCGGTACGCCCGACAACTTCTCGACTTCTTCCGGGCTGTTGCGCGCTTCGGAAACGAACTCCGCATAATCCTGGAACTCGTCCCACTCGCAGCGCTCGCGGATGAACTGCTCATTGAACAGCCCTTCGGTGACGATTACATGCGCCATCGACGTGACGACCGCGACATTGGTGCCCGGCTTCAGAGGCAGGTGATAATCTGCCTTGGCATGCACTGAATCGACGGTTTCGGTGACGCGCGGATCGAGCACGATCAGCTTGGCGCCCTTGCGGATGCGCTTCTTCATGCGCGAGGCAAAGACAGGATGAGCGGCCGATGGGTTCGCGCCGATCACCACCATCACATCTGAATGCTCGACAGAGTCGAAATCCTGTGTTCCTGCCGATGTGCCAAAAGCCTGACCGAGCCCGTAGCCGGTCGGCGAATGGCAGACGCGCGCGCACGTGTCGACATTGTTGTTGCCGAAGCCGGCGCGAACCAGCTTCTGGATGAGATAGGTTTCCTCGTTCGTGCACCGTGACGAGGTGATGCCGCCGATGGAGCCCTTGCCGTACTGGTACTGGATGCGGCGGAATTCGTTGGCGACGTGCTTGTATGCTTCTTCCCACGAGACTTCGCGCCAGGGCTGGTCGATGGTCTCGCGGATCATCGGGTTGAGGATGCGCTCCTTGTGCGTCGCGTAGCCATAGGCGAAACGACCCTTGACGCAGCTATGGCCGCGATTGGCCTTGCCGTCCTTCCAGGGCACCATGCGTACGAGCTCATCGCCGCGCATCTCCGCCTTGAACGAACAGCCGACGCCGCAATAGGCACAGGTCGTCACTTTCGAATGCTCCGGCTGGCCGATCTCGATGACGCTCTTTTCGGTCAGCGTCGCCGTCGGGCATGCCTGCACGCAGGCGCCGCAGGAAACGCATTCGGACTCGAGGAAAGGCTGATGCATGCCGGGCGACACGCGGCTCTCGAAACCACGGCCCTCGATGGTCAGCGCGAACGTGCCCTGAACTTCCTCGCAGGCGCGCACGCAGCGCGAGCAGACGATGCATTTGGACGGGTCATACGTGAAATACGGGTTCGACTCGTCCTTCGGCATCCACCGTGCGTTGGCGGTGCTTTCGGAAAGCGCGTTGCGGCTCTTGGGGAAGACATGGTTGTCGCCATCATAGCCGTAGCGAACGTCTCGCAGGCCAACGGCACCCGCCATGTCCTGCAATTCGCAATCGCCATTGGCGGCGCAGGTCAGGCAGTCGAGCGGATGGTCGGAGATATAGAGCTCCATCACGCCCTTGCGCAACTGCTTCAGCCGGCCGGTCTGCGTGTGCACGACCATGCCGGGCGCAACCGGCGTCGTGCAGGAAGACGGCGTGCCGGCACGGCCCTCGATCTCGACGAGGCAGAGTCGGCAAGAACCGAATGCATCGACCATGTCGGTCGCGCAGAGTTTGGGAATTGCGATGCCGGCCTCCATCGAGGCGCGCATGATGGACGTGCCCTCGGGCACCGACACATCGAAGCCGTCGACGGTCAGCGTGACCATTTTTTCCGCGGTCGAGGCGGGCGTGCCGTAGTCGATTTCGTGGATGAGGCCCATGAGAGTCTCCTATTCGGCTGCGACGGCAGTGGCCGCCGGCTTGAAATCGTCGGGGAAGTGATTGATCGAACTCATCACCGGGTAGGGCGTGAAGCCACCCAGTGCGCAGAGCGATCCAAACTTCATCGTATTGCAAAGGTCGGTGACCAGAGCGAGGTTCTTCTCGGGCTCGATGCCGGCCGCAATCTTGTCGATCGTCTCGACGCCGCGCGTCGAGCCGATGCGGCAGGGCGTGCACTTGCCGCAGCTCTCGATCGCGCAGAATTCCATCGCGAAGCGCGCCTGCTTCAGCATGTCGGCGGTGTCGTCGAACACCACGATGCCGGCGTGTCCCACCAGTCCGTCCTTCGCTGCGAAAGCCTCGTAGTCGAAGGGCGTGTCGAAGAGCTTGCGTGGGAAATACGCGCCAAGAGGACCGCCAACCTGCACGGCCTTCACCGGACGGCCCGTCGCGGTGCCGCCCCCGATGTCGTCAACGATCTCGCCAAGGCTCAGTCCAAACGCCGCTTCGAACAGGCCGCCATGCTTGACGTTGCCCGCGATCTGGATCGGGATCGTGCCCCGGGAACGGCCCATGCCGAAGTCACGATAGAACTCCGCACCCCGGTCCATGATGATCGGCACGGAAGCGAGCGAAATCACGTTGTTGATGACCGTGGGCTTGCCGAACAGGCCCTGTATAGCCGGCAAAGGAGGCTTGGCGCGAACAACACCGCGCTTGCCTTCGAGTGAGTTCATCAGCGAGGTTTCCTCGCCGCACACATAGGCGCCTGCGCCGGAGCGGATCTCGATGTCGAAGGCGTTGGGCGAGCCCAGCACATTGACGCCGAGCACTCCCCGCTTGCGCGCGATCTCGACCGCGCGTGTCATGGTCGCGATGGCGTGCGGGTATTCAGAGCGTATATAGACAAAACCCTTGGTCGCACCGGTCGCGATGCCGGCGATCGCCATGCCTTCGATCAGCACGAAGGGATCACCCTCCATGATCATCCGGTCGGCGAACGTGCCGCTGTCGCCCTCGTCAGCATTGCAGAGGATGTATTTGCGGTCTGCGACGGCCTGCAGAACGGTGTTCCACTTTATGCCTGTCGGGAAACCCGCACCGCCGCGGCCGCGCAGGCCGGAATCGGTGACGGTCTTGACGATATCGGCGGGTGCGGCCGCGACGGCCTTTTCAAGCCCCCTCAATCCGCCATGCGACTTGTAGTCATCCAGTGACAGCGGATCGGTGATGCCCACCCGCGCGAAAGTCAGGCGGGTCTGTTTGGCGAGGAAAGGGATGTCCTCGGTCTTGCCGAGCGAAAGCCTGTGTGATCCGCCTGAAACCAGCCCGGCGTCAAACAGCGAGGCGACGTCGTTCGCGGCCACGGGTCCGTAGGCGACACGACCATCGGCCGTCTCGACCTCGACCATCGGCTCCAGCCAGTAAAGGCCGCGCGAGCCGTTGCGCACGATCCTGGCGTCGATGCCGCGCGCCGCGATCTCGCTCTCGATCGCTTTGGCGACCTTCTCCGCGCCGAGCGCCAGCGCGCCAGAATCGCAGGGGACGTAGATTGTGACGCTCACAGCCGCACCTCCGCTGCGATCTCTTCCAGCTTGTCGTCATCGAGCCGGCCGATCACCTCGCCGTCCAGCATTGCTGCCGGCGCGCAGGCGCAGAGGCCTAGGCAATAGATCGGCTCCAGCGTCACTGAACCGTCCTTGGTTGTCTCGTGGAAACCGATGCCAAGCAGTTGCTTGATCCTGGCGGCAACGGCATCGCTGCCCATCGACTGGCATGCCTCTGCCTGGCAGACCTTAAGAACATGCCGTCCAGCGGGATGGCGGCGGTAGTCGTGATAGAAGGTGACGACGCCATGCACTTCCGCGTTGGAGATGTTGAGCGCCTTGGCGATGACAGGCAGCGACTCGTCAGGCACAAAGCCGAACTCCTCCTGCAGCCCGTGCAGGATGGGCAACAGCGGGCCCTCAAGGCCAACGAATTCATTGATGACCGCGCTTGTGCGCGATGCGATTTCGGTACCTGCGGGCTGCATGGTCGCAGCGCCCTCCCTATGAAGCGTCTTGATCGCTATATCGTTATGAAAGCAGACGAATAGCGCGAATTCAATAAAGCGGTTCCGTGGCTTGATAGATTTTTTCTATCAAACTTGGTTGTAGCGAACGCCACTTCAGACTGCTTGGCCGAACTCATCTGCCAGCGCCGTCGCCTCGTCCAGCAGCGCCGCCACCAGAGGCGTCTGGGGCTCACGTGGCGAGGCCACCAGACCGACAGTGTGGCTCGCATTTGGCTCGACGATCGGAATCGCCCTTATCGGTTCTGCGAAACCGAATGTTTCCGCGAGGTTGAGCGGCATGATCGATGACCATTTGCCCGTGCGGATATGGCTGAACAGCACGATCATCGAGTTCGATTCCAGCGTCGGCCGCGCTACCACGCCGGCCTCCGCCAGATGCTGGTCGATGATGCGCCGGTTCTGCATGTTGGGCGTAAGCAGGCAGAGCGGCAGCCGGCTCACCTCGGCCCAGGTTACGGTTTCCTGTTCGGAATGCGGGTTTCCGGCGGCCGTGATGAGTTGATAGCGCTCCGAATAAAGTGGCACGCTGGTGACGCGCCCGAGCGGTTCATTGTCGAGATAGGTGATACCGGCGTCGACGTCGAAATTTCCCAGCAGGGATAGAACCTCGATCGAGGTTCGCGAAAGGATCGAGAATGTGACGCCTGGGTGCTTGTCGCGAAACGGCGTGGTCAGTCGCGGGATCATCGCCAGTGCGGTCGGGATAGCCGCGATGCGGATATGGCCGGACAGGCCGTGCCGCGCCGCGCGCATTTCCTCCTTCATTGTGCGCGCATCGCCGGTGATGCGGCGCGCCCAGACCAGCACCTGCTCGCCTTCAGGCGTAAGCCCCTGGAAGCGCGAGCCGCGCTTGACCAGCATGACACCGAGCTGCTCCTCGAGTTGCTTGATTGCAGCCGACAGCGTTGGCTGCGTGATACCAAGCTGTTCGGCGGCGCGGCCGAAATGCTCTTCCTTGGCGAGCGCGATGAAAAATTCGAGCTTGTCGATCATGGCCGGAAAGTCCGCCAGATCGAAAAGACAAGCAAGTCCCGCCTCAGTTCGATCATGAAATAGACAAACAGGCTTGTATTCCTCGGCGTGAAGGCGACATTTGATTGGCAGCAGGGCACGGGGGTTGGCCAATGATGGATTTTCGTTGCAGCGCGCGGATCGCGCTAGTCCTTATGGCGGTCTTTTCTGGTGTTGCGTCATCTTCGGCCGCAGTCGTCAAACTCGGTGAGGGCGAGCTTGAGAAGCGTCAGCAGGAGGAAGAATCCGAACGCCAAAAAAGGGCGGACGAGGTTCGAGCGGCCGTGGATGGCTACTACCGAGCCGCCATGGAAACCTTTCCCGGCATCACCGAACCGCTGATCGACTACACGGGCGAGCCGACGCCGCCCACCTGCAGGGGAGCCCAGCCGCGTACGTTTGCGGTCCTTGTCGGCGCGGACGATACCGGCAAGTTCGCGCTGAAAGGTCCGGCTAACGACCTCTCGCTTCTGTCGGACGTGCTTTCGCAGCTTGGCGTGGCGAAGGAGCGCATAAATCTCGTCCAGGACGGAGAAGCCAATCGCGCCGGTTTGAAAACGACCTTCCAGAGCGTCCTGTCGCAGATTGGATGCGAGGATCAAGTCATCATACACCTCAGCGCGATTTCCATGCCCGCCGCCGACGTTCTCGGCGCGCTGCAACTGGATGACAGCGCGGACGATTCGAGTCCGACGATCCGGCCCGAGGATATCCGTTCGAGGATTGTCCAGGATGCGGTCGAAATGGAGCCCGGACAGCGCTATTTGGCCGACACGCTTTTTCCCAGTGGCGCGTCGGATGTGGTCGTATTTCTCAACGATGACAGCGATACGTTCAACGAAGTGGTTCTGGGGCGCGATGTATCGGATTATATGCTGGCGATCCGCAACAAGGGCGCCCACGCGATCGCGATCCTCGACATCAACAACGCGGCTTTGGCCGATATTCAGGGACGGCACCGCATCGCTGGCGACGAAAGTGTCTGGAGCTACCATTTCTCTGGACCTGATGACAGCGCTTCAGCCGATCGCGGCCCGATGCTTGTCCCGGGACACGGCGATTTCGCGGTGTTTTATGCTTCCGGAGCGGACGGCATGTCTCCTGAGCTGAAGCTGCCGCCGCGCGCGCCGGACGCGAAGGTTTTCGGCCTTTTCACCTACAGCGTCGCCGAAGCCCTCATGTGGCAGGAAAACATGTCGCCGCGCGCGGTCGCGGAACGTATCGCGGAGTCCAGTCTCTACCGGAAGCACAAGGCCGCGCCTGTCATCGAGGCCTCGCAGCCCGACATGGTCATTGTAGCCGAGGCGACGAAGTCCCGTTCCGGAAGCAACCCTATCCGCATTCTCAGCCCTGCTCCGAAACGCGGAGCAATGCCGATCGAAAAGGCGCGCGTCGATATTGAGGGCATCGTGGATTGGCCGGCGCCTCTCCTGGCAGTACACGTCGACATGGTGCCTGCCGAACTTGACGCGGAGGGCCGCTTCAAGGCGATGGTCAACCTCAAGACCGGGCTGAACCGGATTGCGGTCACGGCCATGACTAGCGACGCCAGGCTGCATTCGTCCAATATCGAACTGATCTATGAGGGCGACCGCAAGGCACTGGAAGGCGATGGGCGGCGCATAGCCGTCATCATCGCAAACCAGGTCTACGGACCGGAAACGGGTCTCGCCTCCTTGTCCACGCCCATCGCCGATGCCGATGCGCTGGCGGAGATACTCAAGCGGAAATATGGTTTCGAGACGTCGCTGAGATCAGCTGACGGCGACGAGACTTCCCTGATGCTCAGGAATCCGACCAAGCGCGATATCGAAGTCGCCCTACATCGCGTCGGCAAGTCGGTCGGCAAGCAGGATACCGTTCTGATATTCTACGCAGGACATGGCGTCTTCGAGCCCGCGACCTCGACAGCGTATTGGGTGCCTAGTGATGCGGAACAGGGTTTCGAGCCCAGCTACCTATCGGCAGCAGACATTTCAGCGGCGATCCAGCGCATGCAGGCCGGTAACGTCATCCTCATCTCTGACTCCTGCTATTCGGGAGCCCTTTTGCGGGGAGAGACCGCTGCAACCGAGAAAATCCCGGACGACAAACGCATGCAGGCACTGCTGACCCTGCAGGCCAGGCGGTCGCGCGTAGTGGTGACGTCCGGCAACAACGAACCAGTGGAGGATCTGGGCGGTGACGGACATTCCGTCTTTGCCCGGGCTCTCCTCACCGGACTGGAAACGATGGAGCACGACGCTTTTTCGGCTCGGGAACTGTTCGACGGTTATATTCTGCAGCAGGTCACCGCCAATGCGGACCAGGAGCCTCAGTACCGGCCGCTTGAAAAAGTTGGCCACGAGGGTGGTGATTTCGTCTTCGTGAAACAGCCGGCCGCCTTGGCCGAGGCAGAACAATAGGCGACGGCGTCCCCAACTTTCGTCACTTTTCCCGTTTCCCCGCGAGGGCGATGGCGCTATGTGGCGACATATCGTCGGCTAAGGATCGTCCATATGCTGGGCTGGTTTCGTGCTCTGCTCCCCCGCGAAGACAAGTTTTTCGACCTGTTCGAGAAACAATCGCAGATTCTCGTCGCAGGCGCTCAGGCGCTGGAAAAGCTGCTTGAGGGCGGCGACGGGATAGACAAGCATTGCCAGAAGATCGTTGAACTCGAGGAGGAGGCCGACGAGGTCACCCGACAGGTGATGATTGCCGTGCGCAAGAGCTTCATCACACCTTTCGATCGCGGCGACATCAAGGACCTGATCGAGTCGATGGATGACGCAATCGACATGATGCACAAGGTGGTGAAGACCGTCCGCCTTTTCGAGCAGACGCGCTTCGAGCCGCGCATGAAGGAGATGGGCGCCGTCGTGGTTCAGGCGGCGAGGCTAACCGCCGAGGCAATTCCGCTGTTGGAGAAGGTCGGCGCCAACGTGACGCGCCTCTCCGCCATCGCAGAGGAGATTACCAGGGTCGAGGAGCGATCCGACCAGCTTCACGACGCGGGCTTGAAGGATCTTTTCCAGACCTACGGTCGCACGGACGCGATGGCCTGGATCATAGGCAATGAACTCTACGGGCAGCTGGAGAAGGTGGTCGACCGTTTCGAGGACGTCGCCAACGAAATTTCCGGCATTGTCATCGAAAACGTCTGAAGCATCGGTCGATGGACGCCACACTCGCCTTTCCGCTTCTTGTCGGCCTCATCGGGGTGGCGCTGTTCTTTGACTTTCTGAACGGCCTCCACGATGCGGCAAACTCTATCGCGACGATCGTCTCGACGCGTGTGCTGCGGCCGCAATACGCCGTGTTCTGGGCCGCCTTCTTCAATTTCATTGCTTTCCTGTTCTTCGGCCTGCATGTGGCCGAGACGATAGGCCGTGGCATAGTCAGCGCGGATATCGTGACGCCGCAGGTTGTGTTTGCCGCGCTTGTCGGCGCAATCTCGTGGAACATCATTACCTGGCACTACGGCATTCCCTCCTCCAGTTCGCATGCGCTGATTGGCGGGCTGGTCGGAGGTGCGGTCGCCAAAGCCGGCAGTGTGGCGATCGTCTGGACGGGGTTGCTCAAGACAGTGGCCGCCATCGTGCTTTCTCCGCTGACAGGGTTCATCCTCGCGCTCTTGCTCATCCTCCTGGTTTCTTGGCTGTTCGTCAGGCAGACGCCCTTCGCGGTCGACAGCACTTTCCGGGTCATGCAGTTCGTTTCGGCGTCGCTTTACTCGCTGGGGCACGGCGGCAACGACGCACAGAAGACCATGGGCATCATCGCCGTGCTGCTTTATTCGCAGGGCATGCTTGGCGGTGAGTTCCATGTGCCGTTCTGGGTCGTCATCACCTGCCAGGCCATGCTGGCGCTTGGAACGTTATTTGGCGGTTGGCGCATCGTTCACACGATGGGTTCGAAAATCACGCGATTGAACCCGATGCAGGGCTTCTGCGCCGAAACCGGTGGGGCGATCACGCTGTTCGCCGCGACGTGGATGGGAATACCTGTGTCCACCACGCATACGATCACCGGGGCTATCGTCGGCGTTGGTGCTGCGCGTCGCGTCTCGGCGGTGCGGTGGGGTATCGCCGGCTCGATCGTGATCGCGTGGGTTATCACCATGCCGGCAACTGCGTTGATCGCGGCGGTCGTCTACTGGCTCACCGGGATTTTCGCCTGAGCCAAAGCGCCGCCGGGTTGGTCTTCCAACCAAAAGCGACTATCTGAGGCCCAGCCAGGTTCTGACCCTAACCGGAAGCCGCGACCATGTCCGTGACCAAGGAAGCTGTAATCGACCGCTTGCGGACCGTGAACGGTCCCGACTTCACAGGCAACATCATCGAGCTTGGGCTGGTCTCTGAAATCTTCATCGCCGACAGCAAGGTCTTCTTCTCCATCACCGTGCCTGCCGAGCGTGCGCAGGAGATGGAGCCGCTGCGGGCTGCGGCGGAGCGCGTGGTGAAGGCAATTCCAGGCGTGGCTGGCGCCGTGGTGGCGCTGACGGCCGAAAAGAAGGGCGGCGGGATGGAGGCTCCGGTCAGGCCGAGGCCGCAGGCTGCCGCGCCGCGGCCTACCCAGCCACCATCGCGCCCGGCCCCCGCGTCTCGTCCGGCGCCGTCATCCCAGACTTCGGGCAGGCGAGGGGTGCCTGGCATAGCTTCCATAATCGCCGTTGCCTCGGGCAAGGGCGGGGTCGGCAAGTCCACCACTGCCGTCAATCTCGCGCTCGGCCTGATGGCCAACGGGCTGCGGGTAGGCGTGCTGGATGCCGACATATACGGCCCGTCAATGCCGCGCCTCCTCAAAATCAGCGGCCGGCCGCCGACGGTGGACGGCAAGGTACTCAAGCCCATGGAAAACTACGGGCTGAAGGTGATGTCGATGGGTTTCCTCGTCGAGGAGGACACCCCCATGATATGGCGTGGCCCTATGGTGGTGTCAGCGCTGGCGCAGATGCTGCGCGAGGTGGAATGGGGCGAACTCGACGTTCTTGTCGTCGATATGCCGCCCGGCACCGGAGATGCTCAGCTCACCATGGCCCAGCAGGTGCCGCTTGCAGGCGCGATAATCGTTTCAACTCCCCAGGACTTGGCGCTCATAGATGCGCGCAAGGGTCTCAACATGTTCAGGAAGGTCGATGTGCCGCTCCTCGGCATTGTCGAGAACATGAGCTATTTCATCGCCCCCGATACCGGCAAACGTTATGATATTTTCGGCCATGGCGGCGCCCGGCGCGAGGCGGAGCGGCTTGGCGTGACCTTTCTGGGCGAAGTGCCGCTCGAAATGCAGATCAGGGAAACCTCCGACAGCGGTGAGCCGGTGACGGTTTCCGACCCGCAAGGGCCGCAGGCGGCAATTTACCGCAGCATAGCGGCGAAGGTGTGGGAGCGGTTGGGCGAGGAGCGTGCCAAACACGAAGGCGCTGCTCCGGCGATCGTCTTCGAATAGTCCGGTCGGGCGTCCCTGTTCAGGCGACGCCTACCTTTTCTCCGAAGGTCGAAAAAAACTGCCCGGCCAGTTTCTTGGAGGTCGAGTCGATAAGCCTGTTGCCGAGCTGCGCGATCTTTCCTCCGACATCGGCCCTCGCCGTATATTTCAGGATTGTCGCATCCGGTCCGTCCGCAGTGAGGCTAACGTCCGCGCCTCCCTTGGCGAAGCCTGCAATGCCGCCCTTTCCTTCGCCGGAAATGGTGTATCCGTTTGGGGGATTGAGGTTTGAGAGCGTGACCGTGCCGTCGAAAGTCGCCTTGATGGGCCCGACTTTCAACACGACCGTTGCGGCCAGCCCATCATCGGTCTTTACGAGTGACTGGCAACCGGGAATGCACTCCTTGAGGACTTCCGGATCGTTGAGCGCTTCCCAGACCTTTTCGATAGGTGCCGTGATGCGTTCCTCTCCCACCATATCCAAAGCCATGGTTTCCTCCTTGCCTGCCGGTTAGCAAGCGGTATCGCAGCAGGAAAGGGCTGTCCACCATTCCGTTTTTGGGGTGGTTTCGAAGTTGCAGGGCGGAATATTCCATTTGTCAGACAAAAGCCACTTGCCGGTATTCCGGCGTTGGCATATCGATGCTCGACCCATACCCGGAGATTTCCATGGCAGGCCCGACGACAAAGAAGAAGTACCGTTCGCAGGAGTGGTTCAACAACCCCGACAATCCGGGCATGACCGCGCTCTATCTTGAGCGTTACCTGAATTATGGCCTGACCCGCGAAGAGTTGCAGTCGGGCAAGCCCCTGATCGGCATCGCTCAAACGGGCAACGACCTCTCGCCCTGCAATCGCCACCACCTGGAGCTGGCCAAGCGCGTTCGCGAGGGCATCCGGGAGGCCGGCGGTATCGCGTTCGAGTTTCCCACCCACCCGATCCAGGAGACCGGCAAGCGCCCGACCGCATCGCTCGACCGCAACCTTGCCTATTTGTCGCTGGTGGAGGTGCTTTACGGCTATCCGCTCGATGGCATCGTGCTGACCATCGGCTGCGACAAGACGACGCCGGCACTTCTGATGGCGGCGGCAACCGTCAACATTCCGGCGATCGCTCTGTCGGTCGGTCCGATGCTGAACGGCTGGTACAAGGGCGAGCGTACCGGTTCCGGCACCGTCGTCTGGAAGGCGCGCGAAAAGCTGGCGTCAGGCGAGCTTGACTATCCCGGCTTCATCGACATCGTGGCCTCCGCCGCGCCTTCGGTGGGCTATTGCAACACGATGGGCACCGCGACGACCATGAACAGCCTTGCCGAGGCGCTTGGCATGCAGTTGCCGGGTTCGGGCGCCATTCCCGCGCCGTATCGCGAGCGTGGCCAGATTTCCTACCTGACCGGCAGGCGCATCGTGGAAATGGTGGAGGAGGACCTGAAGCCTTCCGACATCATGACGCGCGAGGCGTTCGAGAATGCGATCGTCGTCAATTCTGCGATCGGCGGTTCCACGAACGCGCCGATCCATCTCAACGCGGTCGCGCGCCATCTGGGCGTGCCGCTCGACAACGATGACTGGCAGAAGGTCGGGCACCACGTGCCTCTTCTCGTCAATCTACAGCCTGCCGGCGAATATCTCGGCGAGGATTACCATCATGCGGGCGGTGTTCCGGCTGTGGTGGCCGAACTGATGAAGGCAAACCTGCTGCCGCATCCGGGCGCGAAAACCGTTAACGGCAAGTCGATCGGCGAAAACTGCGCCGGCGTGGAAAATCTCGACGAGAAGGTGATCCGTCCGGTTTCCTCGCCGCTTAAGGAAGAAGCCGGGTTCATCAACCTCAAGGGCAATCTGTTCGACAGCGCGATCATGAAGACCAGCGTGATTTCGGAAGAGTTCCGCGACCGCTATCTCTCGAACCCCGCCGATCCCGAGGCTTTCGAAGGCAAGGCTGCTGTTTTCGACGGGCCGGAAGACTACCATGCGCGGATCGAGGATCCCGCCGAGGGCATAGATGAGCATACGATCCTGTTCATGCGCGGTGCCGGGCCTATCGGTTATCCGGGTGGAGCAGAGGTCGTGAACATGCAGCCACCCGCATACCTCCTGAAAAGGGGTATCCATTCGCTGCCCTGCATCGGCGACGGTCGCCAGTCTGGCACGTCGGGATCACCGTCGATCCTCAACGCCTCGCCGGAAGCGGCTGTCGGTGGTGGGCTGGCCTTGCTGAAGACCGGGGATCGCGTACGGATCGACCTGAAGAAGGGCACCGCCGACATACTGATCTCGGATGAGGAGCTTTCTGCACGTCGCGCGGCGCTCGCTGCCGATGGCGGTTACCACTATCCGAAGAACCAGACGCCCTGGCAGGAAATACAGCGCGGAATAGTCGATCAGTTCGACAAGGGCATGGTGCTGAAGCCGGCCGTGAAATACCAGCATGTCGCCCAGACCAGCGGTGTGCCCCGCGACAATCACTGACAAAAATCTCCGCTGGCACGGGTGTGCCGGCGGAGATGCTCAATGACAACATGCTGAAACCCGGGAATTCAGCCTTGCCACGGCAAGGCTGAATTGACGGCAGACTTTGGTCAGCCCGGAATGCTCCCGCCCAGTTCATCTTCGACATGCGCGCGGATGATGTCGTCGAACGACTTGTCAGCCTTGAACCCCAACGAAGTTGCACGGCTTGCGTCGAAGTTCTGAGGCCATCCGGCCACCATCTTCACGATCGCCTCGTCGGGCTGCCTGCGGATCAGCTTCACCGCGTTATCGCCCGCAAACCTGCGCAGCGCTTCGATTTCCTCGCCCACGGTAGCCGACAGACCGGGCATGGTGAGCGAGCGTCGAGCACCGAGCGACGCCGTGTCCATCTGCGCGGCGTGCAGCAGGAAGCCGACGGCTGCGCGTGGGCTGGCGAACCAGTGCCTCACGTCCTCGCTTACCGGCAGGACGGCCTCGATGCCGGAAAGCGGCTCGCGCAAGATGTTGGAGAAGAAACCGGAGGCGGCCTTGTTGGGCTTTCCGGGACGCACGACAATGGTCGGCAGGCGGATACCGACGCCGTCGAGGAAACCGCGCCGGGAATAGTCGGCGAGCAGTAGCTCTCCGATGGCCTTCTGCGTGCCGTAGCTGGTCAGGGGCGTGTTGTGGTACGTGTCGCCGATCATGTCGGGGAATGGCTGACCAAAGACCGCGATGGACGAGGTGAAGACGAGCTTCGGCTTGTAAGGTGCCTTCTTGCCTTCGAGGCGAATCGCTTCCAGCAACTCTCGCGTACCGTCGAGATTGATGCGATAGCCCTTCTCGAAGTCGGCCTCGGCCTCGCCCGACACGATTGCGGCGAGATGGAAGATGAGGTCTGGGCGTTCTGCAATCAGGCCGGTCGCAACGCCCTGGTCCGACAGGTCCGCAGCGACGAGCCGTACCTTGCCATTGAAACCGGCCGGCTCGGTCGGCGCCACGACGTCAACCAGCGTGAATGCCTCGACCGGCTCGCCGTTGACCTCACCTCTGGTTACGAGCGCCTCGACCAGCTTGCGCCCGACCATTCCGGCGGCGCCAATGACAAGAATGTGCATGTCTTTTCCTGATTCAGTCCGGATTTTTCGAGTCGGAGACTTCAGTCTGCGGCCGGTCGTCGCCTTGCGACACCTCTCCGTGCCATTCCCCGGTCGTGTCTTCGTACTCGATTCCCTCGGTCCTGCCAGCTACCCGCTGCTCGCCGGCCGCGATTTTCGCCGCCGCCAGGGCATCGGCATGCGAAGGAAAGGTTTCGGAAAATGTGTTGCCTACCTTGTAGGCCCAGCCGCCGTCATGCTCGACGATTTCATATTTGACCGTGGTCACGATGTTCTCCGTCATTAAACCGCCCGGCGTTCATATGGCGCGCCGATCGGCAAAGACAATCACGCCTGAACCTGGGGTGCTTCTTTCCATGCGGACGCCAGCACCCTGAGCCAGTTGTCGCGGGCCACCTTGGCAATATCGGCTTCACCATATCCCGCGTCGCGCAGCCCTTCAACGAGCTTCTGAAGCCCCGCAGCATCGCCGATTTCCGCCGGGATCATGGCGCCGTCGAAGTCAGACCCGATTGCGACGCCGTCTATGCCGAGCCTTGCCACGAGGTGATCGATGTGGCGGATCATGTCGGACATTGAAGTGGCAGACTTCTCCTGGCCGTCCTGCCTGAGCATTCCGACGGCAAAATTCAGCCCGACGATCCCTTTGCTCTCGCACACGGCGTCGAGTTGGCGATCGGTGAGATTTCGCGCGACAGGCGTGATCGCATGTGCGTTCGAATGGCTGACCACCAGCGGCTGGTCCGAAAGTTCGGCGACGTCCCAGAAACCTTTCTCGGTGATGTGGGCGAGGTCGATCAGGATTCCGAGTCGGTTGCATTCCCTAACCAGGCGCTTCCCGGCTTCCGTAAGGCCAGGTCCGGTGTCGGGGCTCATCGGATAGGCGAAGGGGACGCCGTGCCCGAATATGTTGTTTCGGCTCCAGACCGGCCCGAGCGAGCGCAGGCCTGCGGCATGGAAGGTTTCAAGCGCGGCTAGGTCCTCGTCGATGGCTTCGCAGCCTTCCATGTGCAGCACAGCCGCGAAGACCCGGGCCTCCATCGAATCCGCTATGTCCGCACAGCTGCGGCAAATCCTCCAGCCGCCGGCCCGCTCGATGCGAAGGGCAATGGCCATCATCTGCAGGGCGATGTCGAGAGACGGCCGCCGCTCCAGCGGGGCAGCCAGCGGCGTGACGTAGTGCCCGTTCGCATCCGGGCGGTCGAATTCGAGATTGCCCGACGGGATGTAGATGGCGCAGAGCCCGCCGGCCAGGCCACCTTGTCCGGCACGTACCTTGTCTATGTGCCCGGTCTCATATCCGGCATATCCGGCGGCCGCAGGTCCATTGATGAATTCGGCGACGGGATCGGTTCCCCTGCCGGCGTGGCGCCACAGGCGCAACAACACGTCGTTGTGGCCATCGAATATCTGCTGCATCTAAAGATCCTGAAGCATCTAGTCGGGGAGAAGCTGATATTCGTGCAGCTTCTTGTAGATGCCGCCCTGCTTGGCCAGCAACTCGGCGTGTGTTCCCTGCTCGACCGCGCGCCCCGCATCCATGACAATGATCTTGTCGGCGCGATGGACGGTCGACAGTCGGTGCGCGATGGCGACCGTGGTACGGCCAACCTGCAGGTTTTCGAGCGCGTCGCGGAAGAGCGCCTCGGACTCTGCGTCGAGCGCACTCGTTGCTTCATCGAGCAGGAGAATCTGCGCGTCGCGCAGTATGGCGCGGGCAATCGAAATGCGCTGCTTCTGGCCGCCCGAGAGCAGTACGCCGTTCTCGCCCACCCGTGTCTCGTAGCCTTCAGGAAGCGCCTTGATGAAGGCGTGCGCGTTCGCCGCCTTGGCCGCCGCGATGACTTCCTCGTCTGACGCGCCCTCCCGTCCCATGCGGATGTTGTGCATCACGGTTGCGTCGAACAGGAACGTATCCTGGCTCACATAGGCAATCCGGTCACGCAGCGAATGCAGCGTTGTATGCCTGATGTCCTGTCCGTCGAACAGGATGCGGCCGCTGTCCGGATCGTAGAGCCGCATGATGAGGTTGAGCACGGTTGATTTTCCGCCGCCCGACGCTCCCACCAGCGCGGTCATCTTGCCGGGGGGAAAGACGATATCGAGATCCTTGAGGACGGTCTCTTGCTCGCGGTAGGAGAAGGACACGTCCTCGAACCTGATCTCGCCGAGCCCTTCCTCCAGCGGCTTGGCGTCCGGGGTTTCCTCGATCGTCAGTGGACGGTCGGCAATCTCGTACATGAGCCTGACGCCAACCATTCCTGCTTCCAGCGAGACCCGCGCCCGGGCCAGGCGCTTGGCGGGCTCGTAGCAAAGCAGCAGCGCGGTGATGAAGGCCATGACCGAACCCGGCGAGTGTCCGCCCTGCACAACGAGGTAGCCGCTTATGAGAATGACGGCTGCGATTGCCAGCCCCGCCAGTGTTTCCATGATGGGATTTGTTATAGCCTCGAGCGCGGCAATGCTGTTGGCCCGCTTCTGGACGTCCTCGACTGCGCTGTACATCCGGTTGCGCATCGCGCCCTCTAGATTGAAGGACTTGACTATGCGCGCGCCGAACACCGTTTCCTGCATGACGCGCATGATCATGGAAACGGACTTGAGTTCCTTTTCCATGATGCTCCGGGTGCGCTTCATCAACTTGTTGACCACGAGGATGGCGATCGGCCCGACGATGAAAGCCACCAGCGAAAGCATTGGCTGCTGGAACGCCATCACCGCGACGAGACCGACCACGGAGAAGAGGTCGCGGATGAAGGACGTGACCAGCGTGTCCACGACGCCGCGCGCGGCCTGCGCGCTTTGGGTCATGCGCATGATGAGGTCGGCGGAAGAATATGAGTGGTAGAATTCGATACCGTGGGCCAGCATGCGGTCGTAGATCTTGCGCTGGCGGTCCGCGATTATGGAGTTACCCGCCCGGCTGAGGAACAGCGTCTGCACGAACGTGGCAAGACCCTTCACGATGAAGATCACCGCCACTATGCCGGCGATCGCGTAGATGGCTTCGATATCCTTGGTGCCGGTGAACTCGTTTGTGATGTCGCGCATGATCCACGCGCTGGCGGCGGTCGTTCCGGCAACAACCAGCATCGCCAGGATAGCGACGCCATAGGTGGGAGCATGCTCGCGGAAGGATTCCCGCAGGAGGCGGCCAACAAGGCGCTGGTTGGCGGTTGAACGGAAAAACTTGAGCAATTCGATTCCCGGCGCGGTTTGCTTAGGCAGCCGGCCCTATATAGGATCGCCCCCGCCAAGTCACGGCTGAAACAGCTTTGGCGCGGCTTTCGGGCCAATGAAGACTTCCGCCGGGGGAGGCTCCCCCGACAGCCTGAAGAGGAAAACATGGCGCCGGGTCGCATCCTGCTCGACGTCACAGACCTTATGGCTTTGCTGGCCGAGAGAGAGCATCCTTCCGGCATTCCCCGCGTCGTGTCCCGCTGCCTGGACGAATTGGATCGTCTGGGTTCGGGGGTGATCCCAATTTTCCTTAGCCAGATAACGCGTTCGTACTGCCGGATCGATGGCAGTCGCCTGCTTGGCAGGGATCTCTCCTATTTGCGGTGGCTTGAACCTGCGCGCGGCAGGCACCTGCGTCGGGCGTTCGCGTATCTCGGCCCGTTGCGCTCGGGCCGTGTGGAGTTTGCAGCGCACGATACGCTGCTCATACTGGGCGGAGGATGGGGTTTTCCCAAGCGCACGGCTTTTCTGTCCGGACGGGCTACTCGCGGCTGCAGGGTCGTCTGGTTCTGCCATGATCTGATCCCGATGCTCTATCCCGAGTTCATGATGGATTCGCCAGGTTTCGCCGAGTCTTTCCGGAATTGGCTGGATAGCGCCATAGCCAACGGGCACCACTTCATCTGCTCGACGCGGTTCGTGGAAGCCGATCTCCGGCGCTATGCAGCTCATGTTGGCGCGACGGTAGATATTTCGGTCGTGCCTCTCGCCCACGAATTCAAACCGGTCACAGGCCATTTGCGCCCGGAGATTGCAGCGCTGCCGCCGCGCGGCTTCGTCCTGTGCGCAGGTGCGATCGCGACCCGCAAGAACCATATTGCTTTGCTCAGGGCCTGGCACAGGCTGCAGGGCGAACGCGGCGGAAGCATACCCTTGCTTGTGCTGGCCGGCGACCTGATCGAAGATGCACCGATCAAGGCTTTTCTGCGTGATAGCGGCAATGTCGGCGGCAAGGTCATGCTTCTCGGTCCGGTAAGCGAGGCAGAACTGTCCACGTTGTACCGGGATTGCCTTTTTACGGTTTTTCCGAGCCTGAATGAGGGCTGGGGCCTTCCGGTGGGCGAGAGCCTTTGGATGGGCAAGCCTTGCCTGTGTTCCAACCGGACGTCGCTACCCGAGGTAGGAGGCCACCATGCGGTCTACTTCGACCCCGGCAACGAAGACGAACTGCTCACCATCCTTCGTGACGCCATAGGCGGGACATTCTCCGCCGCGCCGCCTCGCCGCAGCGAACTTCGATCCTGGCGGCAGGTTGCAGAAGACCTTCTGGCGACTCTCCGGGCCATGCCCTCCGCTGACGGATGGGATGGCCCGGAAAGCCGTCTTTCGATGGGGGTAATGCCACCGCTTCGATTGCCCGCAGGCCGGAATTCTTCTATTCCTTGACCAAACGATAAAAACAGGACGGGATAAACCTGAACCTGAACAACCAGAGGTGGTAGTATGACAAGATATGGATACAATGCTGGCCTGTCCGCCATTTCGCGGCGGCAGGTTCTAAAGGCCTCTGGCGCGGTTGCCGCGCTGGCCGCCGCCGGAATGCCCTCGAAGCTTTTCGCGCAGGAAAAGCTGAAGGTCGCGGCGATCTACACCGTGCCTTTCGAGCAGCAGTGGGTCAGCCGCATCCACAAGGCAGCCAATGCTGCCAAGGATCGTGGCGACATCGAATATGTCGCGACCGAAAACGTTTCCAACACCGACTACGAGCGCGTGATGCGCGAGTATGCCGAGGCCGGCAACCAGCTTATCGTCGGCGAAGTGTTCGGCGTAGAGGAAGCAGCCCGCTCCGTGGCCGCCGACTATCCGCAGACTGCATTCCTGATGGGCTCGTCGTTCAAGCCAGACGAAAAGAACCCGAATTTTGCGGTGTTCGACAACTACATCCAGGACGCGTCCTATCTTAGCGGCATCATCGCAGGCGCGATGAGCAAGACCAAGAACATCGGCATGGTTGGCGGCTTCCCGATTCCCGAGGTGAACCGGCTGATGCATGCCTTCATGGCGGGTGTGAAGGAAACCGCGCCGGACGCCAAGTTCCAGGTCGCGTTCATAGGATCGTGGTTCGACCCGCCCAAGGCCAAGGAAACCGCCTTCGCCCAGATCGATGGCGGCGCGGACATCATGTATGCCGAACGCTTCGGTGTCTCCGACGCAGCCAAGGAGAAGGGCGTGCTTGCCATCGGCAACGTCATCGACACCCAACCGGACTATCCGGAGACGGTCGTCGCTTCGGCGCTGTGGCATTTCGAGCCCACGCTCGACAAGGCGATTGCCGAGGTCAAGGCGGGCACCTTCAAGGCCGCCGACTACGGCGTCTACTCCTTCATGAAGGAAGGCGGCTGTTCTCTGGCGCCGCTGGGCACCTTTGAGGACAAGGTTCCCGCCGAGGTGAAGGCAATGGTTGCCGAGAAGGAGAAAGCCATCAAGGACGGCTCCCTTGTCACGGTCGTCAACGACGAGGAGCCAAAGTCCAGCTGACCCGAACTCGCCCCCTTGCATGGGGGAGAGGCCCGATTCCCGGTCTGCCTGCCGAAAGGCCAGGCAGTCCGGGGCGACTTGCCTTCAGTCGCCTTTTCCTTCCAGGAAAGGGTAAGGAAACTGGCCCATGTCTCCCGTCCTGCGCCTTTCTGGCATCACGAAACGTTTTGGCCCTTTGCTCGCCAACGATGCGATTTCGTTCGAGGTCGCGCGTGGGGAGGTGATTGCATTGCTTGGCGAGAACGGGGCCGGCAAGACGACCCTGATGAACATCCTGTTCGGCCACTATGTCGCCGATGAAGGAACGGTCGAGACTTTCGGCAAGGCGCTGCCGCCAGGCGATCCGCATGCCGCCCTGCAGGCGGGCATCGGCATGGTCCACCAGCACTTCACGCTGGCCGACAACATGACCGTTCTGGAGAACATCGCGCTGGGCACGCAAGGGCTCGCCTCATGGAGGCTCGACCGCGCGAGCGCGCGCGAGCGTATCGAGAAGATGTCTTTCGAGTTCGGCCTTGCGGTGCATCCCGAGGCCGTCGTTGGCACGCTTTCGGTCGGCGAGCGCCAGCGCGTCGAAATCCTGAAGGCGCTCTATCGCGACGCGAAGATCCTGATCCTCGATGAACCGACCGCCGTGCTGACGCCGGCCGAGACCGATGCGCTTTTCGCCACGCTCAAGCTGCTGGTCAAGCAGGGTCTCTCCATCATATTCATCTCCCACAAGCTGAACGAGGTCATCGCCGTCAGCGACCGCGTGCTCGTGCTGCGCGCAGGCAAGCTTTCGGGAGAGCGTGTCACGGCGGGAACCACGCGCAGTGAACTGGCGGCCCTTATGGTAGGGCAGGAGGTGGAGCCTCCTGCGGTTCCGGAAGTTGAGCCGGGAGAACTGCAACTGGTCCTCAACGCTGTGTCGACAGTCCGCCAGGGAACCGGCATGGCGCTCGACAACATCACGCTCTCGCTTCGTGGCGGTGAGATCACAGGACTGGCCGGCGTTTCGGGAAACGGTCAGGCGACCCTCGCCGCCCTGATTGCGGGGACCGAAAAGCCGGCTTCCGGCGAGATCATCGTCCAGAGTGTGAAAGTGCAGGAATGGTCGCCGCGCGCAGCGCTGGCGGCAGGGATAGGTCGCATTCCCGAGGATCGACACGCAGTCGGCACAATCGGCGACATGAGCGTCACGGAAAATGTCATACTGGAGCGCTACCGCACCCCGCGTTTCAGCAACCGGGGCTTTCTCGACTGGCAGGCAGCCCGCAAATTCGCCGAGGAGATCATTTCGGACTATGACGTGAAGTGTCCGTCGCCGGAGGCGAGGATCAGGCTTCTTTCCGGTGGCAACATGCAGAAGCTCATCCTGGGGCGCGCGCTCGATTCCGCCCCTTCGGTGATTTTGGCGAACCAGCCGACGCGCGGTCTCGATGTCGGCGCGGTAGGCTATGTTCACCGGAGGCTTCTCGACGCACGGGCACGCGGCGCCGCCATCCTGCTGATCTCGGAGGATCTGGAAGAGATACTCGCGCTTGCCGACCGGGTCATCGTCATGTCCAAGGGACGTCTTTCGGCTGCCTCACCAAGGGGAGCGCGCACGATCGCGCAACTCGGCGAACTGATGGCCGGCCATGGCATGGAGGCAGCGTGAATGCGCCTTGAGCCCAAGCCCGCGCCCTCTATCCTGGTCACGCTGCTTTACCCGGTAGCCGCGGTCGTGCTGACGCTCGCCATCACCTCGCTTCTGGTTCTTGCTGCCGGGGCTTCGCCTCTTTCCGTATTCTACCTTGTCTGGAAAGGGGCGGCCGGTTCGCAATTCGCCCTGATGGAGACGCTCACGCGCGCCACGCCGCTCATCCTTACTGGCCTTGCCGTAGCGGTCGCCTTTCGCGCGAAACTCTGGAACATCGGCGCGGAAGCCCAGCTTTACATCGGCGGTGTCGTGACCGTCGTGCTGGGAACCGGTGCGTTGCCGCTTCCTTCCTTCCTTCTCATACCCGTCATCATGGTGGCGGCGATGGCTGCGGGTGCGCTTTTGCTCCTCGGCCCTGCCATCCTCAAGACGCGCTTCGGAGTCGACGAGGTCGTCACGACGCTGCTTCTGAACTTCATCGTGCTTCTTTTCGTCTCGATGCTTCTGGAAGGCGTGCTCAAGGATCCGATGGGTCTGGGCTGGCCGCAATCGTCGCGAGTCGTTGCCGAGGCGCAACTGCCCCGGATCATACAAGGCAGGCGACTGCACTATGGCTTCGTCATTGCTATCGCCTCGGCGGTCATCATCTGGATTATCATGAAGAAAACTGCGCTGGGCTATGAGATGCGGGCGGTTGGCCACAATCCGCAGGCGTCGTCGTTTGCAGGCATTCCGGTCAATCGCGTTCTCATGAAAACCGCGCTCCTATCCGGCGGAATCGCGGCCCTCGCCGGCTTTTGCGAGGTCGCCGGGCTGAAGGGCAATCTCACGCTCGACCTGTCTCCGGGCTACGGCTATACCGGCATCGTGGTGGCGATGCTTGCGATGCTGAACCCGATCGGCGTCGTGGCCTCAGCCATCTTCGTGGCTGGAATCTTCGTCGGCGCCGACGCCATGAGCCGTTCTGCGGGCGTTCCGAGCTACATCGCTGACGTCATGGTCGCGACGGCGTTGCTCACCATGGTGGTCGCTATCCTGTTCACACGCTACCGGCTGAGGTGGAAGTGATGGACGCCTTTGACATCCTGCTCACCGCCTCCTTCTGGGTCGCCGCGATCCGCATCGCCTCGCCGCTCATCTTCGCGACGATGGGTGAACTCATCTGCGAACGCGCCGGCGTGCTCAATCTGGGGATCGAGGGCATCATGACGGTCGGAGCCTTTGCTGGTTGGTTCACCGTCTATGCGGGAGGTGACCTGTGGATGGGCGTCGTGGTCGCCGCCCTTGCCGGCGCGACCTTCGGCTTGCTGCATGCGACCCTGACGGTGCCGCTTGGCCTGTCGCAACATGTCGTAGGCATCGGCATCACACTTCTGGCAACCAGCCTTACATATTTCACCTACCGCCTTCTTCTTCCGGAGGTGACGTCGCCGCCCAAGATCGAGCCGTTCCAGCCGCTTCCCATCCCGGGCCTGTCCGGCATTCCGATTGTCGGCGAGGCGCTGTTCACGCAGACGCCGCTTACTTATCTCGCTTTCGTGGCAGTCGCGCTCACAGCATGGGTGCTTTACCGCACGCCCCTTGGGCTTGCAGTCCGGGCGGCTGGCGAGAACCCCTCAGCAGTCGAGGCCCAGGGCATAAGTGTGACGGGCATCCGCATGGGCGCGGTTATGGTCGGCAGCGCCATGATGGCCATCGGCGGCGCTTTCCTCACCATGTCGGCGTTCAATTCCTTTTTCTTCGAGATGGTCAACGGGCGCGGCTGGATCTGCATAGCGCTGGTTGTCTTTGGGTCATGGCGGCCGGGCAAGGCGCTGATCGGCGCGATTCTCTTCGCCGCTTTCGACGCATACCAGGTACGCCTGCAGCAGATCACCGGCGGTGTGGTTCCGTACCAGATCTTCCTGATGATGCCCTACGCCCTGTCGATCCTGGCGCTCATCCTGGTGGCGCGCCGCGCGACCTATCCGAAGGCGCTGATGATTCCCTATCAGAAAGGCGAGAGATGAGTTTTGACCTGATCGTCAAGGGCGGCGTTCTGCCCGATGGCAAGTCGGCGGATATCGGCATCAGGGGCGAGACCATCGCCGCCATCGAGCCTTCGATCGAAGCTCAGGCGGGCCGCGTTGTCGACGCTGGCGGGTGCCTCGTTTCCCCGCCGTTTGTCGATCCGCATTTCCACATGGACGCGACGCTGTCCTACGGCATCCCGCGCATCAACGTGTCGGGCACGCTTCTTGAAGGCATTGCACTATGGGGAGAACTGAAGCCGCTGCTTACTCATGAGGCGGTGAAGGAAAGGGCGCTTGCCTATTGCGACTGGGCCGTTTCGATGGGCTTGCTTGCCATCCGTACCCACGTCGATGTTTGCGACGATCGGCTCCTTGCCGTCGAGGCACTGCTGGAGGTGAAGAAGGAGATAGCACCCTACATCGACCTTCAACTCGTCGCCTTCCCGCAGGACGGCCTCTACCGGTCGCCCACCGCTCGCGAAAACACGATCCGTGCGCTCGATATTGGCGTCGACATTGTCGGCGGCATTCCGCATTTCGAGCGCACGATGGCCGATGGTACGCGTTCGGTTACGGAACTTTGCGAGATCGCGGCCGAACGCGGCCTGATGGTCGACATGCATTGCGACGAGACGGACGATCCGCTATCGCGCCACATCGAACAGCTCGCCTATCAGACGCAGCGCCTTGGACTTGCCGGCAGGGTTGCCGGCTCGCATCTGACCTCCATGCATTCGATGGACAATTACTACGTTTCCAAGCTTCTGCCGCTGATCGCGGAAGCCGGAGTTTCGGCGATCCCCAACCCACTGATCAACATCATGCTGCAGGGGCGCCATGACACCTATCCAAAGCGCCGCGGCATGACCCGCGTCCGGGAGATGATCGCGCAGGGCATCCGTGTCGGTTTCGGTCAGGATTGCTGCATGGATCCCTGGTACTCGCTCGGCACGGCCGACATGCTGGATGTCGCGTTCATGGGCCTGCACGTGGCGCAGATGTCCTCGCCGGCCGATATGGCGCGTTGCTTCGACATGGTGACGAACGTCAATGCCGCGATCATGGGGCTGGAGCATCTCGGCCTGACGGT
This sequence comes from Rhizobiaceae bacterium, assembly GCA_019635775.1. GTDB lineage: Bacteria > Pseudomonadota > Alphaproteobacteria > Rhizobiales > Rhizobiaceae > Mesorhizobium_K. The sequence goes on from JAHBYU010000005.1 coordinate 221,462, forward strand.
CGGCAAGCGCGCGAGCCTCGTTGTGCTGGATGCCGGCAATCCCGTCGAGGCGCTCAGGCTGCGCGCAGAGCGGCTCTGCGTCGTCTCGCGCGGCAAGGTGGTGGCCGAGCGCCCCAAGCGCGAAACGAAGTTGGCCCTTCCCGGCCGACCGGAGACCGTGAGCCGACGGCACAGGCCAGCAGGCGCAGCCTGATCGCGTATGGCTCGTGCTAGCCGGGGTTGGCAGGCTGCGCCACAAGCCCTGTGCCCGCTGACGGATCGTAGTCGAGCGGAACATCCTCGTCGAAATTGACGGGGGCCTGCTGGAAGGCACGGGTGTATTGTCGGTTCCCGATGACCACGCCGCCTTCCTCCGGAATGAGCATGGTACGCTGCGTGCCGTCATTACAGCTCATGATGGCCTGCGCATCGCCGCCGGGCCAATGGATCATGCGGCAGTTGAGCTCGCGGAACCAGTTCCTGTCGGTGTCCTCGAAGGACAGCAGGAATGCGCCCTTGCCGGTTCGCGCAACGACGTCGCCATTCGGTGAGCTCCAGGCGTATTGCAGAGGCTCCGGAAGCTGGTCGCTGTAGGTCCATGAGCGGACGACAAGTGGTGGCTGGTAGCCGTTGGTCAGCGCCACGCGATACCAGGTCATAGCCGTCGCATATTCAGGCGGGATTCGCGCAGAGATTGCATCGTCGGGACCGGGCCCGGTCACCAGCGGTGATTTTGCGGTAAGAGCGTAGCGAAAGGGCGCTTTCTGCGGCACCGGGAATTCGCCAGTCGAATCGAATCCGAAGGCCTGCCCGCAGAATGCAGACGCGACAAACGCAACAGCGAAGACCAACAAGCGTTTCATGGCAGCCGCAACATACCATCGAGTCGGCTGACGGTGAACCGGCAAGGCTCTGAAACTTAATTTTTGATTAAAATCCACGTTTGGTACGGCTTAAAGACCGAGCCTCGAAAGACCGTTTGACCGCAGTGTTTCTCCGCAGGCTGGAGAAACGAGGCTTAGGCTCTATCCTCCGGGATCAGTGGCACAAGCCGGCTGGCGTTTTACCTGTCGCCAGAGCGTCTCAATCCGTCTAACAACCGCTGCGGAGGACGCAGCGAGCAAAATGGACTTTTTCCGCAACCCGCGAAATCCCGTGTTGCTGGGCGTACTGCTTATGCTGTTCGGGGACTTCATGTTCGCGCTGAACGACGCGATGGGCAAATGGCTCGTCGCGACCCTTGCCGTCGGGCAGGTTCTGGCGGTCCGTTCTGTCGGGGCGTTCCTCGTTCTCGGTCCATTGATCGCGCGGCAGGGCCCGCGTGCGCTTTTTGCCGTTGAAAGGCCTTGGCTTCAGGCTGCTCGAGCGCTGATCACTGCCCTCGAAACGGCGATTTTCTACGCATCGGTGTTCTTCCTGCCTCTTGCGGACGTTTTCAGCTTCTATATGGCTGGCCCGATCTACGTTGCGGCGCTGTCGCACATCTTCCTTGGCGAACGTGTTGGCTGGCGTCGCTGGGTGGCGATCCTGATCGGCTTCTGTGGTGTGCTTGTCATGCTGGAGCCTTCGGGAGACTTTTCGATCGCCACGGCGCTTGCGATTACCGGCAGCTTGCTCTTTGCCTTCACGATCATACTCGGGCGGATGTTGCGGGGCACCAGCGATACCACGCTGGTGACCTGGCAGACGGTGACGTCGCTTGCACTTGGCATCGGCATACTTCTTCTTCTCGATGACTGGCGATCGCCCACGACGATTGAATGGGGCGGCATGTTGCTGCTTGGCATAGTGTCCTGCGCCGCGCACCTGCTGATCGTAAGGGCGCTGAAGCTCGCCCCGGCAGCACTGCTCGCACCGATGCACTACACGCTTCTTCTGTGGGCCGTCATCCTCGGATGGCTCTTCTTCAATGAGGTGCCATCGACTCAGATGCTCATCGGCGCTGTCATCGTCGTACTCGCCGGCCTGTTCATATTTCACCGCCAGAAGGTGGTGGCGACCGTTCCGCCCGAGAATGTTCCGAAGGGCGTGAACTGAGCCGGTCAGCCCCTTCGCACTGCATCGACATGCCTTGCGAATTCCGCGCCCTGCATCAGCTTGCGGCAGCGCGCGAAACGGCCGTCCGCATAGGCGCGAAAATCGTCTGCGGGATTCTCGTTGGCAAGCTGTATCAGCCCCCAGAGTGTCCAGAGCAGGTCGCACATCGCCTTGTAGATGACGATGCGGCCACGCTCGGCAGCCCGGGGCTCGCCGCCAAAATATGCGCGGATCATCTCCTCTTCCTGCCGCTCGCCGAACTTGCCTTCCACGGCTAGGTCGCCGAGGTCCCACATCGGGTCATTCATGCCCGAATATTCCCAGTCGACGATCCACATGCGCTCGCCGGTGTCCAGGAAGTTCTCGCACAGCGGATCGCAATGGCAGGCGACCAGCGGTGCGGGATGCAGCGAAAGCGCGGTCCTGATGTCCTCGGCTTCACGAAGAACGTCGTTGTAGCCCTTGGGCAGAGCGACGTCCTTTGTGGAAAGCACCTTCAGATAGTCGTCGATCATCGCAAAGAGATAGAAGCGGAAGGGGAAAACCGCGCCTGAGGTGTGCAGCTTCCGGAAAGCCTCGCCGGCGCGCGCGGGCGCGCCCTCGTTCAGCTTGAATGCAGCCGGCGACATGGTCTGCGCGCCCTCTATGAAGCGCGTCACCATCACGCCCTTTTTATCGAAATGCAGGACTTCGGGACTGACCACGGCCCTGGCGGCCTCGCGCGCGGCGACTGCCTCGTTTGCGCGATTGATGTATTCCTCGGTGCCCTTTCCAGGCACCCGCAGGCAATACTCGCCGACCTGAAACACCAGGTTGGACAGCCCGCCGAGCCTGACGATCGGTCCATCGAAATCCCGCAGGAACGGCACCTCGGCCATCGCGTTGCGTGCCAGCACCAGTTCACCGCTCATAACGATCCCTCACGGTTCTTTTTTGCGTGGACCGTTCCACAGATTCGATCCCTTGGCTATGATCGAAGTGGCACAGAAGAGCAGGCATACTCAATGGCTGATGGAAAGCACGGCGGCGTACTTGGCGCGGTCTACGAAGCGAAAGGCGCTGAAGAAGTCGCCGCGCTCTATGATCGCTGGTCGGAAAGTTACGACCACGAGATGGCGATCGCGGGCTATCGTCATCCCTCGATCTGCCTTGCGCTCCTGGCGCGACATCTGCCTCGTGGTGCGGCGCCGTTGCTGGACGCGGGAGCAGGCACCGGGCTCATCGGAGAGTGGCTCGGTATAATGGGCTACCCGCATGTCGAGGCGCTTGATATCTCTCAGGGCATGCTGGCCAAGGCCGCGCAGAAGGGCGCCTACAAGGCGTTCCACAGGCTGGCGCTCGGCGGCCCGCTGCCATTCGACGATGGGTTTTTCGCCGGGATCGTCTCGGCTGGCGTGTTCACGTCGGGCCATGTCGGCGTCGAGGGACTGGGCGAACTGATTCGCATCTGCCGTCCAGGCGGCGTCATCGTGCTTACGGTGAAGAACACGCTCTGGGACGGTGGTTTCGCATCACGCATCGCCGAGCTGGAAGGGCAGGGGACGATCAGCCGCGTCGAGGAAACGGCCCCCTACGTCTCCATGCCGGCCGAGGGTGGCACTGTGCCGAGCAGGGCTGTCGTCTTGAGACGTCTTTAGGACCGTACCGAAAAGGTTTTTTAGTGAAGGCTTCTGGTGGCCGCTGAACTGCGGCCACCGCCCGCCCGTCATGCCTTAACCCGTGCCGCTGCTTGATCGTACATGGGCTCGAGCCAGAGGCTGGCTGGCGCGCGCTCCATCGCTACCACGAGTTCATATTCGCCCATTGTGAGGAAGTCGTCGGTCACGCCGTCAGGGTTGCGGACATAGCCGTAGCCGATGTTGCGGCCGATGGTGTACCCGTAGCCGCCTGACGTCAGATAACCCACCGGCTCGCCGTTGCGCAGGATTGTCTCGCGGCCGAGCAGCACGACTTTGGGATCGTCGACGGCGAAGCCGACGAGCCGCTTCGTCGGCTGCTCGCCCGCGACCTTCTCCAGCGCGCGCCGGCCGAGGAAGTCGACATTCTTGCGAAGCTTCACCGCCCAGCCGAGCCCGGCTTCGACGGGCGTGTCGTTCGGCGTTATGTCCGACCCCCAAGCGCGATAACCTTTCTCCAGCCTGAGCGATTCGATTGCGCGATATCCCACGGGTCGGATGCCGTAGTGCTTCCCGGCCTCCATCAGCGCGTCGAAGACCTCCCCCGTTGCATCTATCGGAACATGCAGTTCCCAGCCCAACTCCCCGACATAGGTGATGCGCAGGGCACGGACGGGATGGCCTGCAATCGCGATCTCGCGCACATGGCCGAAAGGGAAGGCCGCGTTTGAAACATCGGCGTCTGTCACTGCCTCTAGCACGCGTCGCGCATCCGGCCCCATGAGGGACAGCGTTCCGAAAGCTTCCGTGACATCGGTGAGCGTCGCTTTACTGCCTTCGCCGATGTGATCCTCGATCCAGCCGAAGTCATGCGCGCGGAACCCGGTTCCGGTGACGATGTAGAACTTGTCGTCGGCCAGCCGCGCTACCGTCAGGTCGGCCTCTATGCCTCCGCGGCTGTTCAGCAGCTGCGTATACGTCAGTCGCCCGGCGGGCTTGGAGACGTCGTTGGCGCAGATCCAGTCGAGCGCCTTCTGCGCATCGGGGCCGGTCAACTCGAATTTTGCAAATGAGGACTGATCGAAGATGCCGACCTTTTCGCGGACATGCCGATGCTCTTGGCCAACGGCGTCGAACCAGTTCTGCCGTCCCATCGAGTAGACGTCCCGCGGCTCCACGCCGTCGGGCGCGAACCAGTTCGGCCGCTCCCATCCGAGCTTGGAGCCAAAAACGGCACGATGTTGTCCAAGGCGCTTGTAAAGCGGCGAAACGATGCGTGGTCTGCCGCTCTCATATTCCTCGTGCGGGAATCCGATCGTGTAGTGCTTGCCATAAGCCTCAAGCGTGCGGTCGTTCACCCATTGCCGGTCGCGATGCAGGTCGGAGAAGCGGCGAATGTCCACGGTCCAGAGATCGAGAGGCGCTTCCCCGTCGACAACCCACTGCGCAAGCACCCAGCCGGCCCCGCCCCCTGATGCGATGCCGAATGCGTTGAATCCTGCTCCGACGAACATGTTCTTGCACTCGTTGGCCGAGCCCAGGATGAAATTGCCGTCCGGGGTAAAGCTTTCCGGCCCGTTTATCATCTGCTTGACGCCGGCATGTTCGAGCGCCGGCACGCGCGCAATGGCCTGCGTCATATGTTGTTCGAAATGGTCGTAGTCATCGTCGAACAGCCGGAACTCCCACTCGTCCGGGACATCGCCTCCCGGCAGCCCGGTTTCCCACGATTGAGGGTTTGGCTCGTAGCCGCCCATCACGAGGCCGCCGACTTCCTCCTTGAAATAGGTGCGACGGTCGGGATCGCGGATGGTTGGCGCATCAGGCGAGAGCCCCTCAATCCTCTCGGTGATGATATACTGGTGCTTCACCGGTTGCAGTGGCACGTTGATACCGGCCATCGCGCCGATCTGGCGCGCCCATTGACCGGCGCAGTTGACGACCTTGTCGCAGGTTATGTCACCCTCGCTGGTCCTCACCTTGACGATGCGTCCGTCCTTCATTTCGAAGCCGGTGACACGGACACCCTCGAAGATTTTCGCGCCATGCATCCGCGCGCCCTTGGCGAGCGACTGGGTGATGTCGGAAGGGCTTGCCTGTCCGTCGGTAGGGAGCCAGGAAGCGCCGAAGAGGTCGGAGACATCCATCAGCGGCCACATCTTTTTCACCTCGGCCGGCGAGATGAGTTGCATGTCCAGCCCGAAGCTTTTTGCGGTTGTCGCCAGCCGACGGAATTCGGTCCATCTGTCCTGGTTCGTAGCCAGGCGCAGACAGCCGGTCATCTTCCAGCCGGTTGCCAGTCCGGTCTCTGCTTCCAGCCCCTTGTAGAGATCCACCGAATATTTGAGCACGCGGGTGATGGAGGCTGACGAGCGCAACTGCCCGACCAGTCCGGCCGCATGCCATGTGGACCCGGACGTGAGCTTGCCCTGTTCTAGCAGTATGACGTCCGCCTTGTGGTCGCGGGCAAGGTGGTAGGCAGTGGAGCAGCCGATGATGCCGCCGCCGATGACGACGATGGCCGCGTGACCTGGCAAACTCATGATGGAAACTTTCCGTATATGGACTGATAGGCGTCTAGCGACGCTTCCAGACGCGTGAGGTTTTCGGCTGTATAGGCGACGTAGTCTGCGCCGGGGGCGGAGAGGTGAAGTTCCGAGACCATGCTCCACATCGTCTCGCGCAGCAGCGAGGCGCATTGCATGGCGGCATGCGAACGCTTCAGGTCATCATCGGGCTTGCGGCCGAAATACTCGGCCAGCATTTCTTCGGACTCCTCCGGCGACATTTCGGCGTTGGAGGCGGCTCCCGCCAGGTCGAACATGGCCGTATTGAAGCCGGCATATTCGAAATCGATGAGCCAGAGTTTCTCTCCGTCGTCGAGAAAGTTCGCGGGCAGGAGATCGTTGTGGCCGAACACGATCGGCAATGGCTGTTGCACTGCTTCGAGCGCGTCGTTGAGGGCCAGGAAGTGCGGAAGGCGGTCGGCCATTCGGCTCTGCCCCTTCTGAAGTGTTCGCGCATAGTCCCGGTTCACATGGAACACCCAGAACATGAAGCCGGCGCCCGATACATAGGCCGGCATCGTTTTGTGGAAATCGCGCATCAGTCGCGCGATCCGCAGGCGGTTGGCCCGAACGTCTTCGGCGCCGTAGGTCTTTGCGCCGATGAAGGCGGTGACCATCATTCCCGGTTGCGCGTATTCTACCTTCGGCGCGAAACCTGCTTCGGCAGCGGCTCGCGCCGCCATCAGTTCCCGCTCGCGAAAGACGTGATGGAAGGGAAAGTCCTTGCCGAAGCGCACGACATGCCTGCCGTTGGAGTCCGTAACCAGATAGCTCTCGTTGCTTAGACCGCCTTTCAGCGGTTCGACCGCGATGGCGCCGTTCCACAGCGGCAGAGCGCGCAGGCGAAATTCGATACGGTTCATGCGCCGGGTTTCACAACGATCATGAAGTTGTCGATCAGTGCACGCACATCAGTTTCCGAACAGAAGGGTGGCCGGTCGGTGGCTGGAAAACCACGCCCGACGCTGCCGCATTGGATCGACAATTTCCGATCCGAGCCGTGCGGTGTCAACGCCAAATGACGGAATTTCTCTGTTTTTTGACTGATTGATTGTTATCGTATGGAAGTTACGGGTCAAAGCGGGCAAATAAGACTTGACGTTTGGTGATGCGTCTTCGGTAAAATTGGACGACGCTCGCCGACGAAATGCGATATGTAGGTGCCGATGGGAGGATGGACTTTGGCATTTTTGGTGACCGGAAGCTGACCTGGAAGGCCCATGAAACACTCGAAACGGCATGGAGAGATCCTGAAGCTCATTCAGGAAGAGGGAACCATGACGATTACGCGCCTGGCAGAAAAGCTGGGCGTGTCGCTTGAGACCGTGCGCCGTGACGTCAAGCCGCTCGCAAGGGATGGCTCAATTCTTAAGATGCACGGGGCGATCGGTTTGCCGTCCGTGGTTGGCGAAGCGCCGTTCGAGAGGCGCATGCGTGAACAGTCTGACGCCAAGCGCGCGATAGCCAGGCTGGTTGCAGCTACGATCCGCGATGGCGACTCGGTCATGCTCGACACCGGAACGACCACCAGTTTCCTGGCGCGCGAACTGCTTGGCCACAGGCGCCTGACCGTTGTGACCAACTCGTCTGACATCGCACGTACGCTGGCGACCGTGAACGGAAACAAGGTGTACATGGCGGGCGGCGAACTGCGCAGCGATTCCGGCGCGGCCTTCGGCGTATCCGCAATGGAGTTCGTCAGCCGGTTCAGCGTCAACCATGCTGTCATCACTGCCGGCGCCATCGACGTTCAGCGCGGCGTCATGGACTACGTACTCGAGGAGGCCGAGTTTGCGCGCGTCGTCCTGACCAGAGGCACGCGTCGCGTCGTCGTGACCGACCACACCAAATTTGGCAAGCAGGGCCTCGTGCAGGTCTGTGGCTTTGCGGATTTCGATGAACTGGCAACCGACCTCAACCCGCCCGACGACATCGCGAACGCTCTCGAGAATGCAAATGCCGTCCTTCGGGTGGCGCACGCCCGCTAGCTTCCTGCTATGCGAAGACCAGCGAACGGTGCGCCGCGGTGCCCGCCATCGCGCCGTCAGCGACGGCGAACGGCACATTGGATGCGGGTCGAGCGACGTCCCCTGCTGCAAAGACCCCTGGAACCGAGGTCTGCTTCATTTCGTCCACCGACAGGATCTCCCCGAATGCTCCGGGCATGTGCCGGCACCCAAGCTGACGGCCGATGTCGCTTGACAGGCGGGAGCGCGGCTGGGTGAAGATGCCAGCCAGTTCCGCGGACCCGCCGTCGGCCAGGGTTATGCTCAATCCGGAATCACGCGATTCGACGGACACGACCGGTCGGCTTTCTACAGTCACGTCGCGCGCGGCCAGTTGCCGGAGCATCTCGGCGTCGGGCTCGACAACGCCGTTGGTGAAAAACGTCACTGGTCCCCATTCGCGCACGAGCATTGCGTGGTGGAGGGCCACCTCGCCGTTGGCGGCGACAACGCCGAGCGATCCGCCACCGAACTCGTAGCCGTGGCAATAGGGGCAGTGTGCAACGCGCTTGCCCCACTGCTCCGCCAGACCTGGAATGTCCGGCAGTGAATCCACGACCCCATGTGCAAGGATGATGCGGCGCGCGGACAGGCTGTTGCCGTCAGTGCCCAGTATCGAGAATGCATCGACCGAGCCGGTCGCGCTGGCTGCCCCAGTTTCAGCAAAGCGGACTGTCGGATAGGCGGCGAGCTGACGGCGGGCTTCGGCGAGGATGTCACCGGGAGCGTTGCCGTCCTGCGCCAGAAAGCCGTGCGAGGCGTGTGCGAAGCGATTGCGTGGCGCGCCCGTATCCATGATGGTGATGCTGCGGCGTGCCCTTGCCAATGGCAGCGCGGCTGAAAGGCCGGCGAAGCTTCCACCGATGATGGCGACGTCAGTGTCCATGATGTTTCTCCAGATGGGCTGAGACGCCTTCGCCGCATTGGGCTGCAAGATCCGCCAGCGTGACGCTTGCAAGGCGCTGTTTCAGAAGGTGTTCGATCTCGTCCTTTACGCCTTCCAGTGTCTGGTTGACGGCGCGCTCGACCAGGCAGCCGGGGCTCTCCGCTTCCGTGCTGAAAGGCATGAGCTTTTGCTCAAGGGCTTCGGTGATGTCGGCCAGGGTGATGGTGTCGGCCGGGCGCGCCAGCGTCCATCCGCCACCATGTCCGCGCGACGAGGACAGGATGCCCGCATTTCTCAACCCGGCCACCGTGCGCCGCACGACCACCGGATTGGTGTTCAGCCAGGAGGCGATCGCTTCGGATGTCATTGGATGGTCGGGTCGGTGCGCCATGTGGACAAGCGCATGGAGGAAGGCGGAGAGACGGCTGTTTCGTTTCATGTAACAAAAATAGTTACAAAATAGCTTGTGTCAAGTGCCTCAAGCGAAACGGGCTGCCCGTTCCCAACACCGTCGCGCACTGCTATCTGGACGCATGGCCTTTACGATCAGGCAGCTCCAGTACTTCGTTGCGGTAGCCGAACAGGGCACGGTCTCCCGCGCGGCCCAGAACCTCTCCATCTCGCAGTCGTCCGTCACCGAGGCGATCAAGGAACTGGAGAGCGACCTCGGCGTGGCGCTTTTCGACCGCCATCCACGCGGTCTTTCGATCACCCATAGAGGCCACCAGTTCCTGCGTCACGCGACCAAGATACTGGCCGACGTTTCCGACGCGCGAAGGACATTCTTCAGCGGGCGGGAAGAGGAGACGACAGGCAAGCTGCAACTTGGCGTCACGTCACTTGTGGCCGGCTATGTGCTTTCCGACCTTTTGGCGCGCTACAGGCGAGCGCATCCGGCGGTGGAGGTGTCGGCGATAGAAGACGACGGCGACTACCTGGAACACCTGCTGGTCGGGGGCAAGCTCGACATCGCGGTGATGGTGACGTCCAACCTGCGCGACCGCATGGCGCTGCAGTCCGAAATCCTCGAAATCTCCGCCTATCGCCTTTGGCTGCCGCTTGGCCACCCGCTGGCGACGGCGGAGATCATCAATCTGGCCGATGTGGCGACCGAACCGCTGATCATGCTGACGGTCGATGAAATCGAGGAAAATACCGGCAAGCTGCTGGCCGCCCTTGGCACACGTCCGCATGTTGCCTTCCGCACACGATCCGTGGAGGCGGTACGCAGTCTGGTCGCCACCGGAGCAGGCGTGGCGCTCTTGCCAGATCTTGTCTATCGCCCCTGGTCGCTGGAAGGAGATCGCATCGAATCCCGTGACATCTCTGGTGCGCTTCCTGTCGTGCAGGTAGGCATGGTCTGGCGGCGCGGCTCCGGGTTGCCGCAGGCAGCCCGCGACTTCATAGGCATCGCGCAAGCGCAAAGAACCGTGCGACAGCGGGCTTGATATCGGAAATACCGATATCGTCCTTCTGATAAATGAATTTGCGAAAGCTGGGCTTTCGCGTCACGTTTCTCATAGGGTTCGAGCCGTCGCTGGAGAACGGCCCCTGCAAATGGGAGACGTCACCATGAAATCTATGCTGAAGTCCTGTACCGCCCTGGCGCTTGCCGTGAGTTTTTCAGGCCAGGCCATAGCGCAGATAAAGGAGATCGGTCCCGGGGAGGGACAGGTCAACATCGTCGCCTGGCCGGGCTATATCGAGCGCGGCGAGACCGACAAGGCCTTCGACTGGGTCACCAAGTTCGAGGAAAAGACGGGCTGCAAGGTCAACGTCAAAACCGCGAATACCTCGGACGAGATGGTTGCGCTTATGAACGAGGGCGGGTTCGACCTCGTCACCGCTTCGGGCGACTCCTCGCTGCGCATGGTTGCCGGCAAGCGCGTTCAGCCCATCAACATAGACCTCATCGCAAGCTGGTCGACTGTCGACGACCGGCTGAAGGACGCCCCCTGGCATACCGTGGACGGCGTTCATTATGGCGTTCCCTACATGTGGGGCCCGAATGTCCTCATGTACAACACCAATGTCATCAAGTCCGAGCCGACCTCGTGGAAGGTTGTTTTCGAGGAAATGACGCTTGACGACGGAAAGTCCAACAAGGGTCGCGTACAGGCCTATGACGGACCGATCCATATCGCGGATGCCGCGCTCTACCTGATGACCCACAAGCCGGACCTCGGCATCAAGAGCCCCTATGAATTGAATGAAGACCAGTACAAGGCCGCGCTGGACCTGCTGCGCGAACAGCGCAAGCTCGTCGGCCGTTACTGGCATGACGCCTTCATCCAGATCGATGACTTCAAGAACGAAGGCGTTGTCGCTTCCGGTTCGTGGCCCTTCCAGGTCAATCTGCTGAAGGCTGACAAGCAGCCCGTCGCCTCGGTGTTCCCTGAGGAGGGCGTGACGGGATGGGCCGACACGACCCTGATGCATGTCGATGCCGCCAACCCGAACTGCTCGTATATGTGGATGGAGCATACGCTGTCGTCGAATCTGCAGAGCGATCTGGCCGTCTGGTTCGGCGCCAACCCCTCTGTGCCCGCCGCCTGCACAAACGGCAGCGGCATGTCCACCAAGGAAAGCTGCACCGGCAATGGCTTTGACAACTTCGAGAAGGTGCAGTTCTGGACGACGCCGACCACCAAGTGCGCCAGCCAGAACGACCAGTGCGTTCCCTATTATCGCTGGGTATCCGACTATATCGGCGTGATTGGCGGACGCTGAAGCGTCGCTGCGGGGCCCTCCTCTTAGTGGGGAGGGCGATCGCACCACGGCGGCGGGAAACCCGCCGCCGCAGTCCTGAGCCGGTCTGGCTGCTTCCTGACGTCCGGGGCAGCAAACGAGGCTGATTGATTCAGCAGGGACGAATGCCAGCACATGACCATTGCCGTTTCCTTCAAGAAGGTATCGCGACACTTCGGCTCCGTTCGCGCCGTCGATGCGGTGGACCTCGACATTGGCGAAGGCGAGTTCTTCGCAATGCTTGGACCGTCTGGTTCGGGCAAGACCACCTGCCTGCGTCTCATTGCCGGCTTCGAGCAGCCTACCTCGGGCCGCATCGAGATAGTCGGCGAACAGGCGGAAGGCGTTCCGCCCTATCGCCGCAACGTCAACACCGTCTTTCAGGACTACGCGCTGTTCCCGCACCTCAGCGTGCTGGACAACGTCGCCTATGGCCTGATGGTCAGGGGCGTGGACAAGGCGCAACGCCACCGCGAGGCCGAATCGGCGCTCGAACTGGTGAAGCTTCCCGGCTACGGAACGCGCCGGCCGGGGCAGCTCTCGGGCGGCCAGCGCCAGCGCGTGGCGCTTGCCCGCGCGCTCGTGAACCGCCCCAAGGTCCTGCTTCTTGACGAGCCACTCGGAGCACTCGACCTCAAGCTGCGCGAAAACATGCAGGAGGAACTGAAGAGCCTGCAGAAGTCACTCGGCATCACTTTCGTGTTCGTCACCCACGACCAGGGCGAAGCGCTCTCGATGGCAAACCGCGTCGCTGTCTTCGACCACGGCAGGATCATGCAGATCGGTTCGCCGGAGGAGATCTATCAACGTCCGAATTCGCGCTTCGTGGCGGATTTCGTAGGCTCCTCCAACGTATTGCCGCCTGATTTCGTCGCCCGTCATGGCGGCGAACGTCGTTGGGCCAGCCTGCGGCCCGAGGCCGTTCGCATTGTCGAGGGAGAGGCGGGGTCGCTCGAAGCGAAGGTCGTTTCCCGCTCCTACATGGGCGGGACGACACGCCTTGGCCTCGATGTCGACGGTCAGCGGATATACGCGCTGGTTCCTGCCGGTCACACCCTTCCCGCTGAAGGCCAGGCCATCCGTATAGGCTTCACACCGAACGATCTGCACCTGATGGATGAAGCGCAATGAGCGCGGCAGACGCCACTGCCGGACGCGCTGCGGGTGCTATCCTGCCTGAGACGGGTGGCTTTGGCGGCGCGCTGTCGGACCTTTTCTGGCGGCGGCCAAAGGTCCTGCTTCTTTTGATGCTTCTGCCGCCCGTTCTTTGGCTGGGCGTCGTCTATCTTGGATCGCTTTTTGCCCTTCTCTTGCAGAGCTTCTTCTCCATCGACGAATTTTCGGGACTGATCAACCGGGAGTTCACGCTGAAGACCTATGCGGAACTGTTTCGCCCGGCCAATCTCGACATCATCATGCGCACCGTCACCATGGCGGCATGCGTCACCATCGCGTCGGCGATCGTCGCCTTCCCGATCGCCTACTATGCGGCTCGATACGCGCGGGGGAAGTGGAAGGCGCTTTTCTACATCGGCATCATGCTGCCGTTGTGGTCCAGCTACCTCGTCAAGGTCTACGCCTGGAAGCTGATCCTCGCCAAGGAAGGCATCCTGACCTGGTTCCTAGGCAAGCTGCATCTTCAATGGCTGCTCGACGCCTGGTTGTCGCTGCCGATCGTCGGCGGCAATTCCCTGTCGGTCTCCTTTACCGGCACCTTCATCGTCTTCGTTTATGTCTGGCTGCCCTTCATGATCCTGCCCATTCAGGCGGCGCTGGAGCGCGTGCCCGGCAACCTGATAGAGGCCTCCTCGGACCTCGGCGCAAATCCCGCACAGACGTTTCGCAATGTGCTCTTTCCCCTTGCGCTGCCCGGCATCGTCGCAGGCTCGATCTTCACCTTCTCCCTGACACTTGGTGACTACATCATCCCGCAGATCATAGGCACCTCGCGCCTGTTTATCGGGCAGGCGGTCTATGCGCATCAGGGTACCGCAGGAAACATCCCGCTTGCGGCCGCCTTCACGGTGGTGCCGATCGTCGTGATGGGTTTCTATCTTTGGGGAGCGAAGAGACTGGGGGCTTTCGATGCGCTCTGATCTTCAACGCGCACCCCTTTCGCTCAAGGTGGCGGCAACCGCGGGCCTTCTGTTCCTGCACGTGCCGATCCTGCTGATCTTCGTCTATGCCTTCACGACGGAGGAAAAGAGCTACCAGTGGCCTCCGCCCGGCTTCACGACACAATGGCTTGCCGTGACATGGAACAGAGGCGACGTCTGGCAGGCGCTCGGCCTGTCGGTTCAGGTCGCCGCTATCTCCACGGTGATCGCGCTCGTGCTGGGAACGCTGTGCGCTGCCGCCATCAGTGGGTCGCGGTTCTTCGGACGCGAGGTGATTTCGCTGCTCGTCATCCTTCCCATCGCGCTGCCGGGCATCATCACCGGCATTTCCCTCCGTTCGGCCTTCAATCTGATGGAGATTCCGTTCTCGATGTGGACGATCATCCTCGGCCACGCGACGTTCTGTGTGGTCGTCGTCTACAACAACGCGGTCGCGCGTTTCAGGCGGGTTTCCGGTTCGCTTGTCGAGGCGTCGATGGACCTCGGCGCCAACAGTTTCCAGACCTTCCGCTACTGCATCCTGCCCAACATTGGCACGGCGCTGGTCGCAGGCGGCATGCTCGCCTTCGCGCTTTCCTTCGATGAGGTCATCGTCACCACCTTTACGGCAGGCCAGCAGCAGACGTTGCCAATCTGGATGCTCGAGGAACTGGTGCGGCCGCGCCAGCGCCCTGTCACGAACGTTGTCGCGATGGTGGTCGTGCTGGTCACGCTGCTTCCCATTCTCGCCGCCTATTACCTGACCCGAGACGGCGACCAGATCGCCGGTTCCGGCAAATAACCGATCAAGGAGGAGTTCATGCAAACCCAGATGCTCATAGGGTCGAAGTTCGAAGCCGGCACGGAAACGGCAGAGGCCGTTCTCAATCCCCGAACCGGTGCGACGATCCTCGACCTGCCGGAGGCGTCAAAGTCGCAGATCGACGCAGCCGTCGCCGCGGCAGAGAAGGCGTTCGCGACCTGGTCGCGCACCACGCCGGCACAACGCTCCGGCTATCTACTCAAGATCGCGGAGAAGATCGAGGCTGAAGCCGAGGATTTCGCGAGATTGGAGGCGTTGAACTGCGGCAAGCCGATCAACGCGGTGCTCAACGACGAGATTCCCGCGATTGTCGATTGCTACCGTTTCTTCGCCGGTGCGGTTCGCTCGATGCCGGGGCAGGTCGCCGGTGAATATCTGTCCGGCCACACCTCGATGATCCGCCGCGATCCGATCGGCATCGTCGCTTCCATCGCACCGTGGAACTATCCGCTGATGATGATGGCGTGGAAGCTTGCGCCGGCCATCGGCGGCGGCAACACCGTCGTGTTCAAGCCTTCCGAGCAGACGCCGCTTACCGCACTCAAGCTTGCCGGCATTCTGGCGGACGTCCTGCCGGAGGGCGTGGTCAATGTCGTGCTGGGGCGCGGCAATTCGGTCGGTAACGCGCTGATAAATCATCCCAAGATCAACATGATCTCGATCACGGGCGATGTCGCGACCGGCAAGAAGGTGCTGGAAGCAGCCGCGAAGTCGGTCAAGCGCACGCATCTGGAACTCGGCGGCAAGGCGCCGGTCATCGTCTTCGACGACGCCGACATCGATGCCGTGGTCAACGGACTGCGTGCCTTCGGCTACTATAACGCCGGGCAGGACTGCACCGCCGCTTGCCGCGTCTATGCCGGCGCGAAGGTCTATGACAGGCTGGTGGCCGATCTCTCGGCGGCGGCCTCTTCCCTGAAATACAACCTCGCGGACGACACCGAAAACGAGATCGGACCATTGATCTCCAAGCGCCAGCGCGACCGGGTGGCTTCCTTCGTCGAACGCGCCTCGGAATTGAAACACATCGAGATCACTACCGGCGGAAAGCCGGGCGACGGCACGGGCTTCTATTACCAGCCGACCGTCGTTGCGGGCGCGCTTCAGGAAGACGAGATCGTGCGCCGGGAAGTTTTCGGCCCCGTGGTTTCGGTGACCCGTTTCTCGGATGTGGACGAGGCGGTCAACTGGGCAAACGACAGCGACTACGGTCTGGCGTCTTCCGTGTGGACGAAGGACGTCTCGCGCGCCATGTCGACGGCTGCGCGGCTGCAATATGGCTGTACCTGGATCAACACGCATTTCATGCTGACCAACGAGATGCCGCATGGCGGACTCAAGCAGTCAGGCTACGGCAAGGACATGTCGCTTTATGCGCTGGAGGACTACACCGCCGTGCGTCACGTGATGATCGCCCACGGCTGATCGCCAAGCGACCGGACCACATCAACAAAAAAGGGCACGCGATTGCGTGCCCTTTTTTGTTTCCGGTCCAGGCCCACCTACTCGGCGGGCTTGGGCTTCTTCTTGAACATTGCGATGAGGTTATCCCAGAGTTCGATCTTCGCGCCCTGGCGCTTCATGATGACTCCCTGCTGGACGATCGACAGGAAGTTGTTCCAGGCCCAGTAGATCACAAGGCCGGCCGGGAAGGACGCCAGCATGAAGGTGAAGATAAGCGGCATCCAGTTGAAGATCATCGCCTGTGTCGGATCTGGAGGCGTCGGGTTCATGCGCATCTGGAGGAACATCGTAATGCCCATGATCAGTGGCCAGACGCCGATCATCAGGAAAGCCGGCACCGCAAAGGGCAGCAATCCGAACAGGTTGAAGATGGAAGTCGGATCGGGCGCCGCAAGGTCCTGTATCCAGCCAAAGAACGGCGCGTGGCGCATCTCGATGGTGACGTAAAGGACCTTGTAAAGAGCGAAGAAGACCGGGATCTGCACAAGGACGGGCCAGCAGCCGGCGATCGGATTGATCTTCTCGGTCTTGTAAAGCTCCATCATGGCCTGCTGTTGCTTCATCTTGTCGTCCGCGTATTTCTCGCGGATTTCCAGCATCTTGGGCTGCACGACCTTCATCTTCGCCATCGACTTGTAGGACTTGTTGGCGAGCGGGAAGAAGATCGCCTTCACCACCACGGTCGTGGCGAGGATGGCCAGGCCGAAATTACCGAGCAGCCGGTAGAGCCAGTCGATGAGATAGAACATGGGCTTGGTGATGAAGTAGAACCAGCCCCAGTCGATGAGCAGTTCGAACTGTCGGATGTTGCGATCCGTCTCGTAGGCCTGGATCTTTCCGACTTCCTTGGCCCCGGCAAACACCAGGGTTTCAAGCGTGGCCGACTGGCCGACAGGCACAGCGACCGGATCGGTAAGGTAGTCCGCCTGATAGCGCGGGCGGCCGTCATCGAAATAGGAGAAGCGTGGCTGGAATGGCTGTTTGCCCGGCGGCACGAGTGTCGCTGCCCAGTACTTGTCAGTAATTCCGAGCCAGCCATCGCTCGACTTTCCCGGTACGATCTGCTTGTCGTCCTCGATAGAACCGTAGCTGATCTCCTGCAGGCCTTCCTCTCCGGTGACACCGATCAGGCCCTCATGGAGCACGTAGGTCGAGGAGTGCAGCGGCTTGTCGAACCGGGTAATGCGCCCATATGCGGAAAGCGCAACGTCGCTGGTGCCGGCGTTCGACACAGTGTCGCTCACGGTGAACATGTAGTTCTGGTCGACCGCGATCGTACGCTTGAAGGTCAGGCCCTTGTCGTTGACATAGGTGAGGGTGACGGGCGTTGTCGGCGTCAGCGTGGCGTTGCCGTCGACTGTCCAGACGGTATCCGGGCCGGGTACGGAGCCGGTGGCATCGTTGCCCACGAAGCCGATCTCGCCATAGAATCCCGCAGGAAGCTGCTGCGGGTTCAGCAGTTCGATAATGGGCGAATCCGGGTCAACGGTGACGCGGTAATGCTTGAGGCTGATGTCGTCGATGCGCGCGCCGGTCAGGTTGATAGAACCCTTGAGGCTCGGCGTATCAAGTGCGACGCGACCGGAAGAGGCGATGGCCTGGGCCCGATCCGCCACGGCAGGCTGTGCCGGCGTACCTGGAATTCCGGCCTGTGGCGGCTGACCCTGCGCAGCAGGCGTCGCCGGCGTGGCGGGCTGGCCGGCGACATCTTGCCCGCCTCCAATGCGCTCCTGCTCGATCCGCGCGGCCTCGCGTTCGCGTTCGATCTTCGGATTCATGTAGAAGACCTGCCAGAGCGTCAGGATCAGCACCGAAAGCGCAATGGTGATGAAGAAATTCCGGTTGTTTTCCATCCGTATGGGATCCTAACGCGTCTTGCGAAGCCGCCGCGACAGTTCATTACCGATTTCGGCGAAGGATGCTCTCAGCACCTCCTCACGCCCAACGACCACATAGTCGCTACCGGGTTGCATGTCACCTGCGGCATGCAGGCGTACGGCCTCTTTCAGTCGCCGACGGACGCGGTTGCGAACCACGGCATTGCCGACTTTCTTCGTTACGGTATAGCCGACCCGGGGAGGTGCCGAGCCATCGCGCTGGAGGACTTCCAGCAAAAAAAGCCGCCCGCGGCGCTTCTCGCCACGGCGGACGGCCAGGAATTCGGCCCGTTTGCGCAGTCCTGCCGGGGCAGTCTGCCGGGGCTTGCCGGTGGCCGGCAACGGAAATGCCTTGCTCAGGCAGAAAGCCGCTTGCGGCCACGATTGCGGCGAGCGGCCACGACTCCGCGACCACCCTTGGTGGCCATGCGGGCGCGGAATCCGTGCCTGCGCTTGCGGACGAGTTTGGACGGCTGATAGGTACGCTTCATTTCTTTTAATACCGCGGCGTGCGGCCCTTCTTGATTCTGTTACGATTGCAACAGGAGCTTGGCCGGGCAATGTTGGCGCAACGAAAATCGCGCCGGACTGGCAGCCCGAGCGTGCGCGGGCTTATAGAAAGAAGGTCTGGCGCTGTCAACCGAAGCCGTGCATCGATGCGGCCTGCAGGCTGCGCCTTGATGCGATACTTGCTTTGTTTGGCGGTTCGCGCCATTTGATGCCCAGCGAAAAAGGACGGGACCGCAACTCATGGGCGGCAGGTCGAGCCTGGGATGGTGGCGGCATAGTCGACGCGTGCGCCTTCTGCTTCTGATGGCGGCCGTCGGCATCGTTTTCGCGGCACTCTATGCATCAGGCTGGTCGCAGCATTTCTCGCTCGATGGACTGGCCCGCAACAGGGGCGCCTTGAAACATGCCGCCGGGGCCCATCCGGTGCTTGCACCTCTCGCCTTTATGGTCGTTCATGCCATTGCGGTGTCGTTTCCGGTTGCCGCCATATTCAAGGTGATGGCTGGCTTCCTTTTCGGTTGGGCAGCCGGAGGGCTTTATGCCGTTGTCGCCGCGACGATAGGCGCGACGGTATTGTTCCTGCTGGCTCGCAAGACAGCCGGAGGCCTTTTTGCCGATGAGGTCGCTGGAACGCGGGTGGCGGGCCTCGCCCGAGAATTCGAGACAGGCGCGTTTTCCTACGTCCTGGCAATGCGGCTTGCACCGTTCATACCGTTCGTTGCCGTTAGCGTCGCCCCGGCGATGTTCAACGTGCGGCTGACCGTCTTTGTCGTCGCGACTGTGATGGGAATGCTGCCGGCGGCATTCTCCCTTGCGTGGCTGGGGCAGGGGCTGGATGACGCCTTTGATGCGGCAAGCGCCGAGCAACGACCACTTTTGCTGTCTGACATGATCACCCCGGAGATAACCGGGGCGCTTTTGGCTCTGACCCTTGTCGCGGTGCTTGCCGCGATTATAAGGAGGGTTCGGGGACTGCAAGCGTCCTGACCTTCGCCGCCTGCCGCGAAGCGCCAGGCTCGGGGTACATGATGGCAAAGGCACTTACACCCGACATTTGTGTCATCGGGGCCGGTCCGGCCGGCCTAGCGGTCGCGACCGGCGCTGCCGCCTATGGCGCTGGGGTGGTCCTGGTCGACAGGATGATGCCCGCACATAACGTTGGACATGGCGATCTGGCTACAGCCGCCCTGCATGCCGCGGCACGGCGTACGAGCGCGCTCAGGGCCCAACGAAAGTCATCCTCTGCGGAGGAGGAGACCGAACTGGACTTCAAGGCAGTGATCTTGGGCATCGGCGATATCGTGACAGACGCGGTGCCCGCGTGTTCCCCAGAAAGGCTGGCGACACTCGGTATCACCTTCATTCAGGCCGAAGCGCGCTTCACGGGACGCAGGAAGCTCATGGCCGGCGAGACGGAGATACGCGCCCGTCGCTATGTGCTGGCTACAGGGTCGGTTCCCGTTGTCCCGGCGATCCCCGGCCTGGAGGAGGTCGGCTATCTGACGGCCGACACCGTTTTCGACCTTGGTCGCCGGCCGGGACATCTCGTCGTGATCGGTGGCGATGTCGCCGCCCTGGAACTGGCGCAGACATTCCGGCGGCTTGGCTCCCACGTTACGCTTCTGGCTGAAAGTGTCCTCCCCGAGGTGGACCCCGAGATGACGGCGGTCGTTCTCAGGCGTTTGCATGAAGAAGGAGTGACGGTTCGCGAGCGCATCAAGATCAATTCCGTGGAGCGGCGAGGAAAGACTGGCGTCAAGGTGCGGGTGGAGAGCGATGGCGTTTCGGGTGAGGTGGATGGAAGCCAGCTGCTTGTGGCGACTGGAAGGACAGGCCGGTTCGACAGTCTCGACCCGAAGAGGGCGCGCGTCGCGCTAAAGGATGGCGCGGTCGATGTCAGCGCCATGCTGCGAACAACCAATCGAAGGATATATGCCGTCGGAGATGCGACTGGCACACGCTCCAGGGAGGCTGCACTGCATCAGGCTGAGCTGGTGCTGAAGGGGCTGCTGTTCCGGTTGCCCGCAAAGGACCGCTCACTGGTGCCGGCGGTCGTGCGCACCGATCCCGAAATCGCACATGTCGGCCTTTCGGAAGCCCAGGCCAGACGGCGTCACAAACGCCTTTCCATAGTGCGCTGGCCCTACAGCGAGAACGATTGGGCGCGTGCCATGAAAAGAACAGAAGGCCACATCAAGCTCGTGGCGGACAGTAAGGGCCGGCTTCTCGGTGTATCGATCGTCGGCGTGAACGCCTCCGAGATGATAGCGATCTGGAGTCTTGCTTTGTCGAAAGGTTTGGGGCTGAAGGAGATGGGTGCGTCCATTCCCGTGCACGCCACGGCGGGGGAAATTGGCAAGAGCGCCGCTATGGCCTATTTTCGTGCACGGGCACAGAGACCTTTTTCGCGAGGTATTGTCCGACTGTTGCGCATGTTCGGTTAGATAGAAGGCCAGATTTCCGCAAGCGATCCTGGATGGAAGAGCACATTTCCGACGAAAGCGGCCGGCAGGCCGGAACAAACCAGGCCAGGGCCGTGCCGCTGGCTCGAGGCCTGTCGACCAAGCTGCTGGTCCTGACCGTACTGTTCGTCATGATCGCGGAGATACTGATCTTCCTGCCATCGGTCGCGAATTTCAAACTGCGCTGGCTGGAGGAGCGGCTGGGAACGGCAGCTGCCGTTTCTGTCGTCCTTGTCGACGAGGACACCGAAAGCCTGCCGCGCACCTTGCAGGACGATGTCCTGATCGCCATCGGCGCAAAGGCGATCGCGGTTCGGGAGGACGGTGTGTCCCGCCTGCTGGTAATAGCGGAAATGCCGCCCGAGGTGGACGAGCATATCGATCTGGAGCGCACGGGTCTGGTCAGCGCGATGTCCGGCGCGCTGGATACGTTGCTGTTCGGTGGCGACCGTATGCTTCGCGTCTTCGGCAAGGTGGGCGAGAGCCCGATCGAGTTTGAACTGATCATTCCCGACAACCGGCTGCGCGAGGCAATGCTGGTCTATTCGCGTAACGTCGCGCTTCTCTCTCTTGTTCTGTCACTGTTCACCGCGACTCTGGTCTATGCGGCGATCGACCGGATCATGATCCGGCCGATACGAGCGATGACAGGCTCCATGCTGAGCTTCGGCCGCGCGCCGGACGATCCGGGACGCATCATCGTGCCGGAGAGCCGTGAGGACGAGATCGGCGTAGCCGAGCGGGAACTCGCCGACATGCAGCGTCAACTGCAGAAGACGCTTGGAGAGCAGAAGCACCTGGCGGATCTCGGGCTGGCCGTTTCCAAGATCAATCACGACATGCGCAACATTCTTGCCTCGGCCCAGTTGCTCAGCGATCGCCTGCGTGGCGTGCGCGACCCGTCGGTCCAGGCGGTGGCGCCGCGGCTGCTGCGCGCGCTGGATCGCGCCGTTTCCTATTCCGAAGGCGTTCTTGCCTATGGGCGCACGCAGGAGCCGCCTCCCTCGCGTCGGCGACTGCGCCTTCGCATGCTGGTCGAGGAGGTGGAGGATCTGCTCGGCCTGAGCGGTACGGATGGAGTGGAGTTCGTCAACGCGATTGATCCGGCCTTCGAGGTTGACGCGGATTCCGAACAGCTCTTCCGTGTGCTGACCAACCTGTCGCGCAACGCAGTGGAGGCCATGGCCGTCGATGACGGTTCGGCAGTGGTGCGTCGCTTGACGATATCGGCCGAGCGGATGGGCTCTGTGAGCCGCATACTGGTGACCGATACGGGTCCCGGCCTGCCGCGCAAGGCGCGTGACAACCTGTTCGCCGCTTTCCGCGGCTCGGCGCGCAGTGGCGGCACTGGCCTTGGTCTGGCCATAGCCCACGAACTCGTGCGTGCTCACGGCGGGACTCTGGAGCTTGTCGAAAGTATCGGAGGTCGTACTGTGTTTTCGATCACCATCCCCGATCAGCCGGTTCGGCTTGATGAGGCGCGCAGCGGCTTCAGGCGCCCGGCATGACCTGTTCCCACACACTTTCCAACCACTTTGCAGAGCTTCGCCTGGCTAGCGTTCCATGCCCTCGCGTTAGGTGTGAAAGATTTGCTTTATGTCGCTTGCTTTTCACGCCCGGCATCGCTAGTTAGCACACGAATGGCGACCGGCTGATGCCGGCCGCAGGGCTTTTGCCCGGTGTGCGCCCGTAGCTCAGCTGGATAGAGCACCAGACTACGAATCTGGGGGTCAGAGGTTCGAATCCTTTCGGGCGCGCCATTTAATTCAAGCACTTAGATTACTTGTTAAGTCGCCGATTCTGAATTGGCGTCCGCATGGCGTCCTGCCGGTTGACCAAAGATGGCCATCTGCGTCCAACTTCGGACGATAATCGCGATCCGTCTCAGGCCGATTCCACGATCGCCAAAGGTATCTGATGGAAGCTTCTGACCGCGTCGACAGTGGCGCCGCGAGCCTACCCGGGTTTGCAACTCGATGAGAAACGTATCGATCAACGCACGGCTGCCTTCAACTAGCGCTCGATAAGACCCAAGGTTGATTGCTTGCAGCCTCGCAATCGCCGTCCAGAGGCGGCCTCGCGTGGTCGCGAGCGTCGCTTCAGCACGTCCTCGATCTCTTCGCGAATGTCTTGTCGTGGACGCCAGTCCGGATGGATGAAGGGCCGATACTGCTTGATTGATGCCCGATATGCGCCGGGATTATGGCATAGATATCGTGATACCTTGCGGGAACTGGTCGCTTCGGACTGAGGAGAGGAGTCCCGAAGCCGAACTAGAGACAGGCTGATGAGCCCAGCACTCCGGGCCGCGACTTCAGGGGGGAGTTGCATATCACCACTTCAGTTATATTCTTCAAATCATCTGACCTCGGCAGACGGGGACTGGGTTCCGCTTTAGCACTCCTCCGTGTCCCGGGTCGCGTCGAGGAAGGGGGGGATACGCTTTGCCCGTTCGAGGAACTGAGGACAAGATTCTCACCCCAGATGTCGTCTCGTTCTGCGAAAGCGGGGTCAGTATCGCGATGTCGAGTTGCGATGAATACGGAAACCCTGTCGTCGGTCGAGCGCTCGGCTGCCGCGTGGATGGCAGCGGCAAGGTGCGCCTCGTGCTCCGCACCGAGGCCAACCAAGAGGTGTTGGGCGCGGTTGACTGCAATGCCGGTCTCGCAGTTACGTTCACGCAACCTTCAACTCACCGTTCTCTCCAGCTCAAGGCTACCTGTGCGCGCTTCCTTGAACCGGATCCCTCTGACCTCAGTCTGGCAGAACAGCGGGCAGCGGCACTCAAGGTCGAACTGATCGCGGACGGATTCCTCGCAGCCTTTGCCGCGCGTTACTGTGCGTTCGACCCGGGCCAGCTTGCAGCAATCGAATTCGTGCCGACCCACGCTTTCGTGCAGACACCCGGCCCCGGAGCCGGCAATCCGTTGCGTCCGTGACCGGCCCGGTGCTCGATACGATCCGCGACTGTTTCGAGGGCGTCGTTCCAGCCCTGCTTGCGACCTGTGACCGCAACGGCGTTCCCAACGTTTCGTTGATCTCCCAGGTGCACTACGTCGATCCCGGACGGGTCGCTCTCACCTACCAGTTCTTCAACAAGACGCGCCAGAACCTGACCACTACCCGCATCGCAGCTGTCTCGGTCTTCAACCCTGCCGACCTCATCGACTACCGGCTTGTGTTGGAATACGAGGAAACGCAGTCGGCAGGGCCGATCTTCGAGAGCATGAAAGCGAAGCTTGCGGGGCTGGCATCGCACTCTGGAATGCAAGACGTGTTCCGGCTGCAAGGGGCCGACATCTGCCGCGTCCGTTCGATCACGGCCA
Organism: Rhizobiaceae bacterium; assembly: GCA_019635775.1. GTDB lineage: Bacteria > Pseudomonadota > Alphaproteobacteria > Rhizobiales > Rhizobiaceae > Mesorhizobium_K. The sequence goes on from JAHBYU010000005.1 coordinate 245,859, forward strand.
TGCCCGGCGTGGCAGAGCCGCAGCCGCAGGTCCGCAACCTTTTATCGGGCGTCCGCACCACCTTTGGCGACTTGGCGAAGGGATCGGAACTCGGCGAGCTTTGTGATTGTGCGCTTGCCTGTTTGCGTGACTACTTCGGCGTCGGGCATGCCATGGTGCTGATGCTGGACGCGGCCGCCGGTCGACTCTTCACCATTGCCTCCATCGGCTATGCCATGTCCGGCGTCGGGTCCGAGCTGGCGCTGGGGGCCGGCGTGGTCGGTGTCGCAGCCCGCGAAAGTGTGCCGATCCGCATCGGCCACATGACCTCCGAATACAGCTACCGCTCCACGATCCGCGCGCAGGCGCGACATCGTGGCCTCGACAGTCCCCCTGCGACAGAGATACCCTATCCCGGTCTGCCGGCTCCGGAGAGCCAAATCGCCCTGCCGCTCGTCGCGGACGGACGCGTCCTTGGGGTGCTCTTTGCCGAAAGTGCCGAGCCGATGCGTTTTCGCTATGACGACGAGGACGCCCTCGCGCTGGTCGCGGGTCGCTTGGCCGAACTGATCCTCGCGAGCCAGCCTGACGAGCCTTCGTCAACTCAGCATCAGCCTGATAGGCTCGCTGTGGCGGCTACTGGTCAGCGGGTGGTCGTCCGTCACTACCAGGTCGACGACAGCATCTTTCTCGATCATGACTATCTCATCAGAGGCGTCGCCGGTGCGATCTTCTGGAAGCTCGCCTGCGAGTATGTGCGTAATGGACGGGGGGAATTCTCAAACCGTGAGCTAAGGCTGGATCCGGCACTTCGCCTGCCCGAATATGCGGAGAATCTGGAAGCGCGCCTCGTGCTCCTGCAGAGGCGCCTTTGCGAACGCAGCACCATCCGGATGGAGCGGTGTGGTCGCGGCCGGTTCCGGTTCGTCGTCCCCGGCACCCTCGTCCTGGACGAGGTCGCAGCCGGCGGTGCGCGATGATTTAGCGAATATTTAGCGTTCCTGGTAGAGATTCTTAGCGGGAAGAAATGCCCCTCCCGGTCTATTGCGTGGCGCACAAAACGCCAACCGATTGAGGACCGGACGATGAACCTTCTCAACCAGATACTTTCAGCTGCAAGCATCCCTTCAGCAGGCGATGCGTGCGACATTCCGCCCGACCTGCACGGCGAGCCGGCACACGTGGACGATCGCTTCAGCCTGCTTGCTGCCGAACTCAGGGGCCGCATCGTCCGTCCCCGTGATGCAGACTATGAAGCATTGCGTGCGCTTGTGCCGGCCAACTACGATCCCCGGCCGTCGGCCGTCATTCGGGTGGCCAATGCCGAAGACGTTGCCGCAGTACTACGCTTTGCCGGCAGCCAAGGCCTAGAGGTGGCCGTGCGCAGCGGTGGTCATAGTGGCCACGGCGACACTGACGGAGGCATCGTTATCGATCTGCGAGACTTGGACGAACTCCAGATTGACACGAGCGAACGAACGGCCTGGGCGGGCACCGGCCTCACCGCGGGCCATGTCACGCGTGCGGTCGAGCGGCATGGCCTCATCGTCGGCTTCGGCGACACCGCGTCTGTTGGGATCGGCGGAATCACGGTGGGGGGCGGCATCGGCTACCTCGTGCGCAAGCACGGCCTGACCATCGACTCTGTCCTCGCCGCAGAGGTGGTGACCGCACGCGGCGAAATTCTGCTCGTCGACGAAGATCATAATGCGGACTTGTTCTGGGCATTGCGGGGCGGTGGTGGAAACTTTGGTATCGTCACGCGCTGGAAATACCTGCTCCATCCGCTGCCAGCATTCACCGGCGGTCCGCTCGTGCTGCCCGCAACGCCCGAGGTGATAAGCGGGTTCGTGGCACTCGCGGATGAAGCAGCCGAAGAGCTGTCGGTTATCGCCTCAGTGATGCCAGCGCCGGAGGCCCCGTTCCTGCCGGCCAACATTCACGGAAAGACCGTCCTGTTCTGCATGATGGCGTTCGCCGGCGACCCGGCCGCAGCGCAACGGGCGCTTGCACCGTTCCGCGCACTTGCACATCCACTGGCCGACTTGGTTGCCCCGGGACAGTACAGCGACCTGTACATGCCAGAGGCAGAGGGCCCAAAGCCTTCATTTTCCGTCCGCTCGCGTCTGATGGATCGACTGGGACCTGATGAAGCCTCGACGATCGTAGATCGGGTGGAAGGAGGCAGCGCGTCGATCAACATCTGCGAAATCCGCGTCCTCGGAGGTGCAATGGGGCGGGTCCCGACCCATGCGACAGCATTCGCTCACCGTGGCAGCCGGGTCATGGTTTCCTTCATCGCGATCTATTTCGATCCGGTCCAGCAAGAGAATCACGACCGGTGGGCGGAGGACGGCCTCGCCGGGCTGGCGTGTAAGGAGGACCGGGTCTATGTCAACTTCCTGCTGACTGATCCTGTCGAGCGCATTCACTCGGCATACCCGGGATCTACCTGGAACCGACTGAGGTTTCTCAAGCGCCGATACGATCCTGCCAATCTCTTGTGTCGCAACCGCAACGTGCCCCCGTTATGAACGGAACTCATTGCCGCCGGGACCCGCAGACATAGTGAATGTCTAAGGGCTTCGTCACCGCTGCCCACAACGCCAATTCATTGGAAAACGGGGCCGTGTCCAGGCAGCCGGGTTCTGGCGGGGAAACTGGGAAAGCCGACGTTCTGCACGCTATCCGCGCGCCGCCAAGCGCCTGACGTGGACCTGACCCATTGACCCGCAGCGCGGCGCCAGACTGATATGGGGCCTAGCCCTCAAGCGCACGTCGCAGGCGCCGGATGATCGCCGCACGGCTCCGTTCGTCAGCGGCGCTATTGACCTGATCTGTGACTTCGATGAGCAGCTTCGAAAGGTCGTTGTGCCAGTCGAGCCGCGCGATCTTTTCCGGCTTCAGTCGGCGCAGCTTGTTGACATCGACCTGCCGGGCGCTCGACGGGCCGAGCTCATAAGCGTCGTCAATCAGAGGCAGCACGATGCGGTCGGACCCAAACTTGGATGAAAGCCGATCGCGCAAGCCGGTAAGACCCGCTTCTTCACCGTGTGTGAGGAAGATCGCATTGCGCACGGGAGAGCGGCTTGCCACCCAGGAAACAAGCTCGGTCGCGTCGGCATGGCCAGAATAGAGGTCGAACTGGCTGATGCGAGCCTTGACGTCGACTTCCTCGCCCTGGATGCGGACGCGCGAGGCGCCGTCGACGAGGATCCGACCGAGCGTTCCTTGCGCCTGGTATCCGGCCATCATGATGGTCGCGTTATGGCGCCAGAGATTTGCCTTGAGATGATGGCGGATACGCCCCGCGTCGCACATGCCGCTGGCCGCTATGACGATGAAAAAGCCAGATAATCTATTGATG
>JAHBYU010000006.1 GCA_019635775.1 Rhizobiaceae bacterium
CATGGGGCGGCTGCTTGAGGAGGTTGGTCTTTACGATCACCTATTTGGCCTTAGACAATGGTCCATTTTCGTTACCCCGCTTTTGCTTGAACATTTCTTTGGAACTTCGCACGACTCAGAGCTCACGGCGAAGCTAGGCTGGAGCGCAAGCGACGCCGTTCGCTTGAGTAGCGCTCTCGTCAGGACAGTAAGGGCAGACCCGACACGGATTCACCGAACCGACCTTCTCTCGACTGGACTAGATATTGCCACTTTGGATCGCATGTTACCAAGCTTCGTGCATCCAATTGGCCAGGTCAATCGCGACTATGCATCGCCCTTGGCGGCACGCGGGGCAGATATCATGTTCCGCCCCCTCATTGCCGGTGAAGGTGGCACGTTCGTTGCACCAGCGGCCTCTACCGTCGGACCCGCCTGTTACGAAGTCGTTGCAGGGGCTGCGCGCGTGGCTTTGTCGCCGTCGGAAGTTGCCGACCTTGTCGGAAAGGGGACCGAACGCGCCGTCGCCGGCCTTCTGCGCTTCCGGGGCTTTTATCCGACTTTCGAAGGAGCAAAGTACAGCGAAGGCAAGGCTTACGATGCGGGCGAGTGTGACCTCGTCCTTGAAGACGAGGGGAACATTCTGATAATCGAATGTAAGGGCAAGCCGCTAACACGCGCAACCATGGCGGCCGAACCGGGCGCAGCGCTTCTTGACTACGCGGGGGGTGTTATTGCGTCACAGGTTCAAGCGCTTCAGCATGAGCGTCTTTTACACGACAATGGCGAAATCCTGTTCGACGACGGGCGCCGGCTCCAACTCGGCGGGCGACGCGTTACGCGCTTAAGCGTGACGCTGCTTGACCATGGCTCGCTTCAGGACCGCTTCCTCTTCATCAATCTCGTCGAACCCCTGCTTCGATCGGAAATCATCTTCGATCAGAACGACCGCAATCGGAAACGCTTTCGCGATGTAAATGACGAACTCGACCGCCATCGCCGTGAGATGGAGTCGGCCCAGCAGCGAAGCAACGGTGTTTGGGCGGCGGCCTTGGGGACGGCATCGCTGAGCTTTGGTCAGCTCGCGTCAATTCTTGTCGACACCAACGACTTGGCTGCCCTCGTCGCGCGCATTCGCAAACCGGCCACATTTGGGACTATGAATCCGCTCCTTGAGTACCACTATATGAAAAAGCAAGGCCTGCTGACCTCGACAGGTGCAGGCTCCTAGGCCGATTTAGGCCATAGAGGTCCTCGGCTGGGGAAGCTACCTGGAGTGTTGGCATTCGAAGTCGTATTGCGTGGGTGTAGAATTCGGATTTCACACTAGGAATGCCTCTCACGCAACCCGCATTCACACCTTCACGACTGAACGTCGAGTACTAGAGACCGGGCCGAGAATGTCAGCTATCTGGACTGATCCGTTCGCAGCCGCGCCGCATCATGGGTTCGACTGTTGACCATCTGTAGATAAGCTCCGACGTTGAAAATGGATAGCGAAGGTTTCCGACGGCTCGCGATTTTTGTAGAAGAACGCAGGGCCAAGCCAGCAACCGGTGACCTTCGTGACGCTCATCTCCGAATATGAAGCTGCGACTTTGACGGCGATGTCGCCGGACTTGCTGCGCTGGTTCGTCAGTTACGCGCCCAAACAAGGTAGCAATCGCAAGCTGAAACTCGCAAAGAAGGAAGACGATACTTGGTTCTTCGACAAGAACGACGTCATTGAATTCGATGCGTGGTTGAAGATGCCCTGGCCCAGTCAGGATGGTCAACGGCCGCCGGTTCCTACCGGCATCCGCCGAGAGATCAAGGCAGAAGCTGGTGGCGCCTGCGCGATCTGCCACGATCACAAAGATACCTGTGAGGCAGCGCATCTGGATGCGGTTGCTGCTAGTAAGAATAACCATCCCGAAAACCTGATCTGGCTGTGCGCCAACCATCACACCGCGTTTGACAGTAACCTTTTCGTCCCCACCGAGGATGAGGAGGAGTTCGTCCGCAGTTTCAAGACTGTGCTGCGTCGGTTTAGAATTATGCTCTGGCGAACCCAGCACCAAGTCAGCCATACACTGTTCATTGTTCTGGATAACTGTGCCCACCTCGCCAAAGAGCTTGAGGTGGCCAAAACTCCAGAGCAGGTCCATGCGGTCGAGCACATCGCCAAGAAGACGCTGACAGAGCTGCCAAAGCTCGCCCCGATTTCAAAGACGGATCCGAAATACGGGGCCTATAAATTGATCACCGACAATGTGTTGGGCTTAGTCCAGAGCAAAACGCCCCTCGCCGAGAAGCTCAAGTCGGCGGCAATCGCTCGCGAAGACTATGTCGCCGCGTTCGGCTTTGTCATGTGCCCACTTTGCGGGGGAAGTGGTCGACACGAGGGTTTCGACTGTCCGGTTTGCGGTGGTGACCGCGAGATCGGGAAAGAAGAAGCGTTACGGGTAGACCTCAAGCAGTTCGACAAGGTCGATTGCCCAATCTGCGAGGGAGAGGGCGTCGTTGACGGAGCGATGTGCCCGGCATGCGGTGGCGAGGCCCAGATTGACCGGCGCTATGCCGATCAGATCGACGTTAAGGACTATGAAAAAGTCGCCTGCCCGCTCTGCGATCAAGCCGGCCAAAGCCTGGCAGACTGTCCAGTGTGTGGCGGGAACGGCGAGGTCGATCGACGCGACCTCGATCAGATCGACCTCAAGAACTACAGTGAGGTTGATTGTCCGCTATGCAACGGTTCAGGCCACTACAATGGCCGCAATTGTCCCGAATGCGGAGGCGAGGGTCGCTTGCAGCGTCGATATGCAGATCAAATCGACTTGCGGCACTACGAGAAAGTGGATTGCCCCCTTTGTAGCGGAAGCGGGCATCGCAACGGCATGGAGTGCCAGATTTGCGGTGGAGAACGGTTCATTGACCGGAAGGATCTCGATAAGATCGACCTCAGCGCCTACGACGTGGTGGAATGTCCGGTTTGCGAGGGCCAGCGGACGCTGCACGGAGAAGAGTGTCCGGCCTGCGGAGGCGAAGGCGAGATGGAGCGGCAATTCGCTGACAACATAGATATCAGCGAATATCGCTAGTACCCAGTCCAGTGAGTCCTATTGGTGGGCGAGACGCTTCCGATGCAGTTGGCACAAGGATCGCTTTCCCGTTGCTCCGCCTGGATCACGCAGCGCTCGGCCGACGCAAGTCGACGCTCTTACGGCGCGTCTGAGCCGTCTCTCATTTACGCAAGATAGGCCCGCGCTCTCGATAACTCCGTGGGGTGAAGCTGCATGTATATATCAAACGAGTTTGTTGGACCCAAAGAGCCAACCCCAAACACAGCTCCGCTACGCTTTGAACCCGACATCCGTTTGGGTCAAAGTCGTTATCGCTCCGGGTTGAAACTCTAGTTAGGGTGAAAGTCACATTTCACACTATCGAGATATTCAATGAGCCCAAACGGCTTGTTGAATAGCGGATTCCATGCGACATGAGTGGGCATGATCTGAGGTGACCCCCACATGCACATGACAGTCCGCAAGAGAAAGTGGAAGACCGCCAAAGGTGAGGCGAAAGAGGCTTGGGTAGTAGACTATGCCGATAGTGGCGGTGTCCGACGACTGAAGACCTTTGAGCGGAAAAAGGAGGCCGACGCGTTCAAGGCCGCTGCAACGACGCAGATCAGCGATGGGGTACATGTAGCCGAAAGCCAGACCGTCACTGTCGAGAAAGCCGCAGGGGATTGGTTGCGTTCCTGCGAGCATGCTGGACTGGAACGCGCCACACTCGATCAGTATCGGCAGCACGTCGATTTGCACATCAAGCCATTTCTAGGTGCGGTTCAGTTGTCAAAGCTCGGCGTGCCGACCGTACGAGCCTTTCAGGACAAACTTCGTGAGGACGGTCGATCCCCATCGATGGTGAAGAGGGTCACTGTCAGCTTGGGCGGCATCCTTGCCGATGCACAGGAGCGTGGCACTTGTGCTCGCAATGCTGTGCGGGAAATGTCGAAACGCCGGACCAAAGGACGCGCAAGGCAGTCAGAACGACGTCAGAAGGCGCGCCTTCGGGTCGGTGTAGACATTCCAACGCCAGCAGAGATCAGCACGCTCCTCGGAGCTGCAGAGGGGCGCTACAGGCCGCTGCTTGTCACCGCGGTGTTTACAGGCATGCGAGCATCCGAGCTTCGCGGGCTGCGGTGGTCGGATGTCGATCTGCAAGAGCACGTGATCCATGTGCGCCAGCGCGCAGACAAGTACCAAGAGATTGGGATGCCGAAGTCCGACGCCGGCCAACGGACGATTCCGATTGGGGTCAATCTCATCAATACGCTTAGGGAATGGAAGCTGGGGTGTCCCAAGGGCGACCTCGACCTCGTCTTCCCGAACGGTGAAGGCAACATCGAGTGGCACCCAAACATAATCAAGCGTGGATTAATTCCACCTCAGGTGAAGGCCGGCCTAATGGTCGACACCGGTCAGAGGGACGGGGAGGGGCGTCCGATCATGGCGGCAAAATACACCGGTCTACACTCGCTCAGGCACTTCTTTGCGTCCTGGTGCATCAACCAGCCGCAGCACGGTGGGCTCGGTCTGCCGCCCAAGGTGGTTCAGGAGCGCATGGGCCATTCGTCGATCACGATGACCATGGACGTCTATGGTCATCTCTTCCCAAGTACGAACGATTCCGATGCTCTCGCAACGGCCGAGGAAAAGCTTCTCTCGGCCGCCAATGCGACACAGATGCGACATGGCGCCAGTTGAGGAGTGGCGTCGAGACTTAAGTGCTTGATTTTGTTTGGCTGGGGAACCTGGATTCGAACCAGGACTAACGGAGTCAGAGTCCGTGGGTCTACCGTTAACCTATTCCCCAACAGATTCGCGATCCCGGTGCCAAAAGGCACCAACAGTCGGTCGCGCCGGAACGGGTGCCTTGTAGCCTTGTGCCCGAAATAGTCAAGCCCGACCGTTGGTCATGATTTTTGGCGGAGATGCAACGTCAGATATGAGCCCGAGCCTTCCATCACAGCGCTTTACTGATGGCTGTAAGCCAAATCACGACGGCGCATGCCCCGGCATCGGGATGTCCGATGGCGCGCTTGCCAAGATAGCTGGCACGTCCCAGCGCCGGATACATGTCGCTTGTTGCCTTTGCCCCTTCTTTCGCGGCGGTTGCAGCATCTGAGAAATTGCCAGACCTTCGCCAGGCCTCGATGGCTGGCGACAGCGCATCGACCATGGTCCGGTCGCCAGGCTTAGCGCCGCCGAGTTCCATGATCGAACTCGTTGCGGCCTCGAACGCTGTCAGCCAATCCTGTCCGGACGGGACCGGCTTTCCGGAAAGACTTGCGGACGCCCGCAAAAGTGCCGTCGCGTAAAAGGGGCCGGAGCTTCCGCCGATAGCCCTGCGGAGACTGTTTCCGGCATCAAAGAGCAGCCGCGACGGCGTAGAATAGCTGTCGTCCCCGAGTGCGCGGAGCGCATCGGCGGCGCGCGCCATGCTGGCGCCCAGATCACCGTCACCCGACTTCGCATCAAGATCACCCAATTCGTCCTCTGCCGCCGAAAGGGCAACCGCGACGGCGAGTGTGACGCACTTCAGGTTGGCGGAAAGCGGGCCGGGATCGGACTTGGAAGGCTGGGGTTGTGCTGGCGCCTTGATCAGCTTTCGTGCGGCAAGACGTCCGTCGCCTAACCATGCCGGGGCGTAGGTTGGATCATCGAGTAAACTGTTCCTTTGCTCGTCCAGCGGCAGCACGCTGAGCGAGCATCCGGGCATCTCGATCGCTGTCATAAAATTGCCGCACCATGCGCGCTCGACCGCGATGCCCCGCCCCCGAAGGTCGGCAAGCGCTTCGCGCGAGATAATAGCCAATTCCATGGGCGGGGTACCTCCCAGACCATTGACCAGAAGGGCGACCTTGGATCCCGATTTCAATTCGAGGTCCGAGACGATCGTGTCCAGCAACGACGTGACGATTCTGGCCGCTGACTGGATAGCCGTTCGATCAACGCCTTTCTCGCCATGAATCCCGAGCCCGAACTCAATCTCATCCCCGCCAATCTCGAATCCGGGCTTGCCAACCGAGGGAACAGTGCACGCACCGAGGGCCACGCCCATCGATCCGAGTGAAGCGGCAGCGCTGCGAGCGATGCTGGCGACTTCGGCAACTGTAAGGCCGCGTTCAGCGGCAGCACCGGCAAGCTTGTGCACGAGCACGGTTCCTGCGATGCCTCGCCTGCGGTCCTTCGCGACTATGTCTCGGAGGGCAACGTCGTCGGCGACTATGACGACCTCCACCGGAATACCCTGCTGGCGCGCAAGCTCGGCGGCGAGCCCGAAATTGAGGCGGTCTCCGGTATAGTTCTTGACGACGAGGACGCAGCCTGCCGGGCCACTGGCGGCGAGGATCGCGGCAAGAACCGCATCCGTGCTTGGCGAGGTAAAAACGTCGCCCGCGACGGCGGCAGTCAGCATGCCTTTTCCGACATAGCCTGCATGGGCTGGCTCATGGCCGCTGCCGCCGCCGGAAATGACCGAGACCTTGCGTTCGGCGGCCGGTGGCAGATCGGCGCGAAGCACAACATCCTCGCTTTCCAGCAATGCGAGTCCCGGGGAAAGGTCAACTGTCCCTTCGAGCAACTCGCGAACCAGTCGTCGCGGCTCGTTGATTAGCTTCTTCATGAAATCCCCTCCATGCAATGACGCAGTCTGGTACTTGCCGGATCGGAAGTGACTCCGCAAGCGGGCGAGGTCGCCCCTTACAAGGCGGCCAGCCGGGAGGAAAGTGTGATTTCGGAAATTGGGCCGCACCCGCTTGGTGATTGGCGTTTCCGCTGTTATCTTTTGTCCAACTGAAAATTAGGCGGCCTGCTGCGTCCGAAAGGTTCGCGCGGCGCATGAGGATACTAAAGTGGATGACCGCGACATCGGCGTTGATGCGTCGGCAGCGGGTGTGGGTAGAGCTTTCAGGCCGCTAGCAGGCCAAGAGATCCGTTCCGGTGGCGTGAATGACATTTCGTCGTCGGTTGCCGGGCAGCAAAGCAGCCCCCCCTCCGGAACTAAGGTAAAGAGACGTCGCAAGCGCAAGCGTGGGCGAAAGGTGTTTGCGCGGGACATGGAAACTGCCCCGACGCAGGACAAGTCAACCGCAACGCAAACCGCTTCTGCCATTGCCGCTGAGCCCGCGCATCCAATCTTGCCCCGCCATGGGCCAAGAAAGCCGCAGCAGAACGAACTTCCGGTTTTTGCCGCGCTTGACCTTGGAACCAACAATTGTCGGCTCCTTGTTGCTGTCCCGGGACGACCAGGACAGTTCAGAGTGATCGATGCTTTTTCACGTATCGTACGGCTTGGCGAAGGTTTGGGCGCCAGCGGTCGCCTTTCCGAAGCGGCCATGACGCGGGCCGTGGAGGCGCTGAAAGTTTGTGGCGACAAGTTGCGCATGCGCAAGATCGAAAGCGCACGGCTTGTCGCCACGGAAGCCTGTAGATCCGCGGCCAACGGTGAAGAGTTTCTGGAAAGGGTCAGTCGGGAGACGGCGCTTACACTTGAAATTATCGATCGCAAGACTGAAGCCCGGCTGGCGGTGTCCGGTTGCGGATCGCTGGTCGAACGCGATACGCACGGCGTCGTGTTGTTCGATATAGGTGGAGGATCCTCGGAGATCGCGCTGATCGACGTGAGCGGGCACCGCTCGCCTCGCCTTGCCAGCCATATCGTTGCCTGGACATCCTTGCCCGTCGGCGTCGTCACGCTTGCCGAGAAGTTCGGTGGCCGTCACGTTTCTCGCCAGACATTCCAGGCCATGGTCGAGCATGTCGGGGGATTGCTCGAGGGCTTCGTCGATCGCAACCGGCTCAATCATTTGCGCGCAGGCGAAAGGTTCCATCTACTTGGCACATCGGGGACGGTCACCACTCTTGCCGGCGTCCATCTCGAATTGGACCGCTATGACAGGCGGCGAGTGGACGGGTTGTGGATGGACGGCGGGAGCGTCGACCGGATGATTGACAAGCTGCTTGGGTGGGACTTCCAGCAACGCGTTGGAAATGCCTGCATTGGTGCGGACAGGGCCGATCTTGTGCTGGCAGGATGTGCAATCCTTGAAGCTATTCGTGCGCAATGGCCATCTGACCGGCTGCGTGTGGCAGACCGGGGCCTGCGGGAAGGCATTCTCTCGGAACTCATGGGGGACGCAGGCGTGTGGCGCCGTGGCTGGCGAGGTGGGGGCAGGGCATGACCAGGAAACCGGTCAAGCCCGGCGAAACACGTGTCCTGCGCACGAAGGTCAAGAAGAAGCGCGGGCTGAAGGAGTCGTCCCGGCGCTGGCTAGAGCGCCACATGAACGATCCCTACGTCCAGCGCTCCAAGGCAGACGGCTACCGCTCGCGTGCGGCCTACAAGCTTATCGAGATCGATGATCGCTACAAGCTGCTCAAGCCGGGGATGAAGGTCATCGATCTCGGGGCTGCCCCCGGTGGGTGGTGCCAAGTCGCGGCGGCGCGCACCAAATCCAGTCCGGAAAACCCGCAAGTGGTCGGAATCGACTACCTTGGCATGGACGCAGTGCCAGGCGCGACTGTGCTGGAGATGGATTTCCTGGATAACGCTGCCCCGAAAAAGCTTGTCGAACTGCTCGAAGGCGAACCCGACATCGTGCTTTCTGACATGGCTGCACCGACCACCGGTCATCGCCGCACTGATCATATCCGCACAGAACATTTGTGTGAGGTTGCGGCGGATTTCGCGATATCGGTGCTGAAGCCTGGCGGACATTTCCTTTCCAAGACCTTTCAGGGGGGTACGGAGCACACGGTTCTCGACCTCCTGAAGAAAAACTTCCGCTCGGTCCATCATGTAAAGCCCCCGGCTTCACGCGATGAGTCGGTCGAGCTTTACTTGCTCGCCAAGGACTTTAAGGGCCGAGGCGAGGGCGACTAGCTGTAGCCTTGACCATCTCTAACCGTGCGGACGAGCGCCGCCGTCTCCAAGAGGGACGCGATGACCCGACACAGCTGCTCCGGCGTTTGCATGAAGTGAAAGGAATGGAACCATCGCCAGCGCGCTGATTGTGCCTACGATCACGAAGGCTGCGGAGAATGCGGATTGTCCGGTCGGCTCCCCGGTCAGGTAGTAGCTCCCTTCCAGAATTCCGCCTCCGACCGCTACGCCGATGGCCATGGTGATTTGCTGCATCGCAGCCGAGATGGCCGTCGCCTGACTGGACTCCTTCTCATCGATCTCGGCGAAGACCAGCGCGTTGGAGGAGGTGAAAAAAAGCGAACGCAGGAAGCCTGCCGACACCAGCACGGCGATGATTGCCATATGCGACGTTTGTGCGGTGAAAAGCGCGTTTGCGGCGATAAGGCATCCCGACAGCATCGCTGCTGCAACGAGAACGGTCCTAAATCCCGCCGCCCGAAGGATGCGTGATGCGAAGAACTTGAGCCCTAGTGCCCCGAACGCAGATGCGAAGGTCAGCATACCGGACTGGAAGGGCGTGAGGCCGAAGCCGAGTTGGAACAGGAGTGGCAGCAGGAACGGAACCGCACCAGCTCCGATGCGGTAGATCGAACCGCCGGTAATTGCTGCGCGGAATACCGGATTGCGAAAAAGGGTCAGGTCAAGAATAGGATTCGCCGCCAATCGCGCATGTCGGGCGTAGAGCAGGCTCGCTCCCAGACCGATGAGCAAAACGATCAGGCCGACCGCCGGTGGCAATGCGGGGAGGCTGACCACCGACAGACCGAAGACGATGCCAGATGCGGCCAGTGCGGACAGGAAGAAGCCCGGCCAGTCGATAGGTTTGACCCCTGCCGGCGCGATGTCGGGCAGAAAGCGGCCAGATAACACGATTCCGGCAATGCCGATCGGCACGTTGATCAGGAAGATCCAGTGCCACGAGAAGAACGTCGTCACAAACCCGCCAACGGGCGGTCCGACCAGCGGGCCAATCAGACCGGGAATCGTCAACCATGCCATTGCTGACACAAGGTCCCGCTTGGCGGTGGAGCGAACCAGAACAAGGCGCGCGACCGGCGTCATCATTGCTCCGCCCATGCCCTGGACGAAACGCGCCGCTACGAACTCCGCAAGCGATCCCGACACTGCGCATGCTATGGATCCCACCATGAACACAGCGATGGCGCAACGGAAGACCAGCTTGGCTCCGAATCTGTCGGCTACCCACGCGCTGATAGGGATGAATATCGCCAACGAAACAAGATAGGCGGTCAGGGCAAGCTTCAATGCGATTGGTGAGGTGCCGATGTCGGCGGCAATCGCCGGCAGAGACGTCGCGATCACCGTCGAATCCATGTTTTCCATGAAAAGCGCGACGGCGAGGATGAGAGGAACAGTTCGGTTCAAGGGGAGGCCAGATAGATTTCCTGAGCTATCTAGGCGTTAGCACGATGCGGCGAGACTGTCTTGAGACGCCTTGCGATGGCCGCCATGCACAAATGAGATATGCGTCATGCGCAATGGAGAATCCGTCCTCGTGCAGCTTTTCTTCACATGGCGAACGTGGTACCTGCCGCTGCCATCCTGAAAGGGAAACCCGAGTCGGCGCGGTCCAATGGTTCCGCGCTGTTTCGCATTTGGAAGGATCGGCATGGCCAGGATCATCGAAACCTCAACGGGCGCGACTGCGCTCACCTTCGACGACGTGCTTCTTCAGCCTGGGCATTCGCAGGTGATGCCTGGCGAAACGGATGTACGGACGCGGATCGCGGTCGACATCGATCTGAATCTCCCCATTCTGTCGGCTGCCATGGACACTGTGACAGAGGCGCGGCTTGCGATAGCCATGGCGCAGGCTGGCGGTATCGGCGTCATCCATCGGAATTTCACGCCGGCGGAGCAGGCGGAACAGGTTCGTCAGGTGAAGAAGTTCGAATCGGGCATGGTTGTTAACCCCGTGACCATTGGTCCGGACGCCACGCTTGCCGACGCCCAGTCGCTTATGAAGCTACACGGCATTTCCGGTATTCCGGTCGTTGATAACGGGGGTAAGGGTGGACAGAAGGTTGGTCGTCTCGTTGGCATATTGACCAACCGTGACGTTCGCTTCGCATCCGACCCGGACCAGAAGGTCTATGAGTTGATGACCCGTGAAGGGCTCGTGACGGTTAAGGAGAACGTAGATCCCGAAGAGGCGAAGCGCCTGCTGCATCAGCGGCGCATCGAGAAGCTGCTCGTCGTTGACGCGGCCGGGAATTGTGTAGGCCTCATTACGGTGAAGGACATCGAGAAGTCTCAGCTGAATCCGAACGCGTCCAAGGATAGCCAGGGTCGGTTGCGCGTTGCTGCGGCCACGAGCGTTGGCGACGATGGTTTCGAGCGTGCCGAACGCCTGATCGACGCTGGCGTTGACTTGCTCGTGGTTGACACCGCGCACGGCCATTCGCAGCGGGTTCTCGACGCTGTGGCACGGGTGAAGAAGCTCTCGAACTCCGTGCGCATCATGGCCGGGAACGTTGCCACTGCCGATGGCACCCAGGCACTGATCGATGTCGGTGCCGATGCGGTGAAGGTCGGCATAGGTCCTGGCTCCATCTGCACGACACGTGTTGTTGCGGGCGTTGGCGTCCCCCAGCTTTCAGCGATCATGTCGGCTGTTGAGGCCGCAAACCGGGCGGGCGTTTCTGTGATCGCGGACGGTGGCATCAAATATTCCGGCGATCTCGCGAAGGCATTGGCGGCTGGTGCGACGGCTGCGATGGTTGGTTCTCTGCTCGCGGGCACGGATGAGAGTCCTGGCGACGTCTATCTCTACCAGGGCAGGTCTTTCAAAGCCTATCGGGGCATGGGTTCCGTCGGCGCGATGGCGCGAGGATCCGCCGACCGTTATTTCCAGGCGGAGGTGCGCGACACACTGAAGCTGGTGCCGGAGGGTATTGAGGGGCAGGTTCCGTACAAGGGACCGGTTGCCGGCGTGCTGCATCAACTCGCCGGTGGTCTTAAGGCCGCGATGGGCTATGTCGGCGCGCAGGATCTGACCGAACTGCGTGACAAGGCGACATTCGTACGAATCTCCGCAGCAGGCCTACGGGAGAGCCATCCGCACGACGTGACCATCACTCGGGAAAGCCCCAACTACTCTGCTTGAACGGAAGAGGAGACCGGATCAGGAGAAATATCGAAAATCCTGATCCTGCGCCGTTCGAACTTGATGGCGATCTCCCCGCGCACCAGACGCAGCGCCTGTTCGCCGAACACTGCACGACGCCAGCCGTGCAGGGCAGGGACGTCGGCTGCCTCGCCCTCTGCAGCGATCCGCTCGATGTCGTCACTTGAGGCCAGAACCTTGGCCGCAACGCCCTCCTTGTCGGCGACAAGGCGCAATAAAACCTTGAGCAGTTCTGCAGCAGCGTTTGAGCCTTCGGCTTGCTGCGGAGGCTTTGGCAGCCTGGGCATCTGGTCCTTAGGCAATGCCATCGCCGAATTTATGACCGCCAGAAGCGCTCCGGCCGGCGTGGAACGCTCCCAACCTTTGGGCGTGGTTCTTAGCTTGGCGAGTGCCGCGGCATCGCGCGGCTGCTGCTGAGCGATTTCGTAGATGGCATCGTCCTTGAGAACTCGTCCGCGCGGCACGTTGCGTTCGCGTGCCTCATGCTCGCGCCATGTCGACACAGCCTGCATTACGGCAAGCTCCTGAGGCCTCCGAAGCCTCATCTTCAGGCGCTTCCAGGCGTCTTCTGGCTTGGGGTCGTAGGTTGAGCGGGATGTGAGGACCTGCATCTCCTCGTTCAGCCAGTGCGCCCTGTTCTCCCGCTCGAGTTCCACCTTCAGGTGACGATAGACATCGATGAGGTGTGTCACGTCGGCGAGGGCATAGGCCAGCTGCTTGTCGGAGAGCGGACGGTGTCGCCAGTCCGTAAAACGTGAGGACTTGTCGAGTTGTGCGCCGGTGATCTTCTGAACCAGCTGGTCATAGGAAACGCTTTCACCAAAGCCGCAAACCATTGCGGCCACCTGCGTGTCGAACACCGGATGGGGGATTAGCGCGCCGAGATGGAAGACGATCTCGATATCCTGACGAGCGGCATGAAAGACCTTTGTGATGGCTTCATTGGCCATCAGGTCAAAGAACGGCTTGAGGTCGATCTCCGATGAAAGCGGATCGATCAGGGCGGTCACGCCGGGAGATGCCATCTGTATCAGGCAAAGCTCTGGCCAAAACGTCGTTTCGCGGATGAACTCGGTGTCGACTGTGACGAAGTCGGACTTCTCCAGTTCGTGAATGACGGCTTCCAGCTCCGCCTGGGTGCTAATTACATGCATCAAAATCTTCGATCGAACAGTGTGCCCCGTTCATTCCAGCCGGCGAAGCATTCGTCAAGCTTTCCGGGGTCATTCCTCTAGTGAACTTTTGCCGCTTCTTCGCGCCAGCCGCGCGAATATCGTGCTGGTCCTCAGAAGGGCGGTGAACGGTCCTCGCTTGCTTGGCGGCACCGCCTCGCGGGCGCTCATGCGGTAGAGGATAATCAGGATAAAGACCGCATAGATCGTCGCGCAGAATACAAACAGCCAGCGCGGGCCGAAGGTCTGCATGAAAAACGCGGCGATGATAGGTCCGCCGATCGCGCCAAACGAATAGAACATCATCAGCGCGGCGTTGACGAGAACAAACTCGCCCTTTGCCGCGCGATCATTCGCGTGTGCTGCGGACAGTGAGTAGAGCGGCATCGCGAAAGAACCGAACACGAAGACCAGCGCGAAGTTGGCAAGCGGGGTTGTCCCGGCAAGAAAGACGATCGCCAGAGCTGCGAACATCGCACAACAGGTCGTGACAAGCAGGATCCGGCGCCGATCCCATTTGTCAGACAGATGGCCGAGTGGATACTGGATCATAGCCCCTCCGATGATGCCAATGCTGACAAACGTGACGACGTCGGTAACGGACATGCCGATCTGCTCGGCGTAGACGGGCGACAGGGTTCGGAAGGCGCTGTTGGTCAACCCGACAGCGATGCAGCCGATCGACGCAAGCGGCGAGATCCGCCATACGCGCTTAAGGTCCAGCTTTACATGCTCTGGCGCCGGCGGGTTGGAGCGGTCCGCCAGCGATACGGGCACCAGCGATAGGGTGATCATGATCGACATGATGGCGAAGATCGCAAAGCCATCTGCGCCGAAGACTGGAATCATGAACTGCGCGCCGGTCACCGACCCGATGTCGATGATGCGATAGAGAGCCAAAACGCGCGCGCGGTCGTGATTCTGGACGCTCGAATTCATCCAGGCCTCCATGACCGTGAATAAGCCTGCGAAGCAGAAGCCGCTGACGAAGCGCATGGCCGACCAGAATATCGGATCGATGATCAGGACGAGCAGCAACGTGGCCGATGATGCGATTGCCGCAAGCGCAGAGAAGGAACGAACATAACCGACTGCGTTCATTATGCGCGTGATGAAGATGCAGCCGAGCAGGAACCCGCCGAAATAGGCGGTTCCGGTCAGGCCGATGACACCCGGAGAGAAGCCCTCCTGAGCGCCCCGAAGTGCAATCAGCGTGCCTTGAAGACCGTTGCCGCCTAGCAATACGCCGGCGGCTATCAAGAGGGGTATCAGAGGACGTATTGAAGACATTTTTGACGGAGCGGTCCGCTTAAGGCGCGTCGTTATGTGGCATAGCGCAGCGGATTGCCAGCGCTATCCCGGCAGCGAGTGGCGAGAAAGCGCCTTCAACTTGACAAATCGGGGTCCTCATGCGCTTTTCCGCGCGAATTTGGGCCGGTGCGTTTGTCATCGGCGTTTGCATATCCCGGAACGAGACATGACGATGCATCGCTACCGCAGCCACACCTGCGCACAATTGACCAAAGCCGAGACGGGCAAGACAGTGCGTCTGTCGGGCTGGGTTCACAGGGTACGCGATCATGGTGGCCTGCTCTTCATCGACCTACGCGATCACTATGGCATGACCCAGATCGTCGCCGATCCCGACTCGCCGGCCTTCAAGACGGCCGAAATGGTACGCGGAGAATGGGTTATCCGGGTCGACGGCGAGGTGAAGGCGCGCACCCCGGAGGCGATAAACCCCAATCTTTCGACCGGTGAAATAGAGGTTTTCGCACGCGCGATCGAGGTGCTGTCGGCCGCCAAGGAACTGCCGCTTCCGGTTTTCGGCGAGCCCGACTACCCAGAAGACATTCGCCTTAAATACCGTTTCCTCGATCTGCGCCGCGAAACGCTGCACAAGAACATCGTCGCACGCACAAAGATCATCGCAGAGATGCGTCGCCGCATGGAGGGCGCTGGCTTCACCGAGTTCTCGACGCCGATCCTGACCGCTTCCTCTCCGGAAGGAGCGAGGGACTTCCTTGTGCCGAGCCGTCTGCATGCCGGGAAGTTCTATGCGCTGCCGCAGGCCCCTCAGCAATACAAGCAGCTGATCATGGTGTCTGGCTTCGATCGCTACTTCCAGATCGCACCATGTTTCCGCGACGAGGATCCACGCGCCGACCGGCTTCCCGGAGAGTTTTATCAGCTCGATCTCGAAATGAGCTTCGTCGAACAGGAGGATGTGCTCGGCACCATGGAGCCGGTACTGCGTTCTGTCTTCGAGGCCTTCGCGGAGGGCAAGCCGGTGACGCGGGAGTTCCCGCGTATCCCCTACGATACGGCCATGCGCAAGTATGGCTCGGACAAGCCGGATCTCCGCAATCCGATCGAAATGCAGGCTGTTTCGGATCATTTCCGTGGTTCCGGCTTCAAGGTTTTTGCCAACATACTCGCCGGGGATGCCAAAGCGGAGATCTGGGCGATACCTGCCAAGACAGGCGGCAGCCGCGCGTTCTGCGACCGCATGAACTCGTGGGCGCAGGGCGAAGGTCAGCCGGGCTTGGGCTACATCTTCTGGCGCAAGGAGGGTGATAAGCTCGAAGGCGCTGGCCCAATTGCCAAGAACATCGGCGAAGAGCGAACGGAGGCGATACGTACCCAACTTGGTCTTGAGGATGGTGACGCGGCATTCTTCGTTGCGGGAGACCCGAAGAAATTCGTGTCATTCGCCGGCGCTGCCCGCACCCGTGCGGGCGAGGAATTGAATCTGGTCGATCGCGACCGCTTCGAACTCTGCTGGATCGTCGATTTCCCGTTCTTTGAATGGAACGAGGACGAGAAGAAGATCGACTTCGCGCATAACCCGTTCTCCATGCCGCAGGGCGGCATCGAGGCGCTGAACACACAGGAACCGCTGTCGATCAAGGCGTTCCAGTACGACATGGTCTGCAACGGCTTCGAGATCGCCTCGGGCGGCATCCGCAACCATCTGCCGGAGACGATGGTCAAGGCGTTCGAGATGGTGGGCTTCAGCCGCGAGACGGTCGAGGAGCGTTTCGGTGGACTTTACCGCGCGTTCCAGTACGGCGCGCCTCCGCATGGCGGCATGGCCGCGGGCGTTGACCGGATCGTCATGCTCCTGGTCGGGGCCAAGAACCTGCGCGAGATCACCATGTTCCCGATGAACCAGCAGGCCTACGACCTGTTGATGAACGCGCCATCCGACGCAACGCCGATACAGCTTCGCGAATTGCACTTGCGCACAGCTCTGCCGCAGAAATAGGGCATGGATCGCTTCGGCGATCCGTATGCGCGGACAGTACGGCATTCCGGGCGGTTTCGCATTGGATGAAGTCTGCTGTGCGCATGAAGCCAAGCCCGGACGAATCCGGGCTTGGCTTCGTCTGAGGCGGCCTTACTGGTTGGCCTTCAACTGGATGCCAAGGAGCGACCAGAGGGCTTTCGTGGTAGCGATGCTGTCGCTGGGAGTGGCCATGGAAGCCGCGCCGATCTCGGCGAAGGAAACCGGTGTTGACGGCCTGGCCACGATCTCTATGGAGTTCGGATTGTCGAGATAGGCGTTTATTGCCGGCGTGATCTCGCCGGCAAGATCCGCCATCTCGGCCTGCATCAGGGCAAAGGGAACGGCACCCTTGGCCATGTTGACGACGTCAGCGGGCTGGGCTCCCTGAAGGCTTGCGACGAGGTTGATAATCCGGCTGGTCAGCGAATCGTCGCTGAAACGAAGGCTCGCACCATTGAACATGGCGGACGAAAGCATGCCGAGCAGCTCCATTTCCTTCTGGGAGTTTCCGGTTCCGCCATCTGCCGCCGCCTGGGTGGATAGCTCATTCACTTTCTTGAGGAATTCCGGTGTCAGGCCGCCCAGGTCGAGGGTCATGCCCAGTGAGCCCACATCGTTGACCGTGATATCGTACTGCGGCATGTCCCAATGGCCATCAGAGGGCCGCCAGGAACCTTCCATCCTCACGTTGCCGTCGAGTTGGCTGTAGCCGAGCGCCTGGATATAGCCTTTGACGTTGGCGTCCTCGACGGCAGTCAGGTCGGCAGTGAACTTCTCGACGCCACCGGAGAACGTCAGCGGGCCGCTTCCATCCGCTGGAGACATGTTTCCTGTGGCATTCTGGAGCGAAAACACTGTTTTTCCCGCCATCTTGACCGAAAGACTGTCGAGAGCGGCGCTCTCAGACATCATCAGACCAGCCATAGGATCGGTGGAGGCTTCGGCCGGCAGTGAAAGCCCTCCGAAGACGAACGGGCTGACGTCCAGGGCGAAACCTTGATCCGCCATCGAGAAAGGAGCCGTCGCAAGCGTTCCCACGCGGAAGCCCCCATCCTTTTCGGTAACGTCGGAAAGGGTCAGGTTGCCGATCGGCAGAGCATCCGTCTCGCCAGGTTGCTTCACTGTTACGCCTTCCAGAGTCATGGTCGAGGCGTCACCGGTGATATTCGACCAGCTGATCGACATTCCCTGCTTTTCCACCAGCGCCTTCAGGCGGTCGGCAACGGCCGTGACGTCCTGCGCAAAGGCCGCGTTTGCCGGAAGTGCCAGCAATATCGCCGAAACGGCGAGCGTGCGAATGGCCGCGATGTGTTTGGTCATGGGTGCCCCTGAGACAGTTGTTCCTCACGCCCACCAGTCTTCCATGAACTGGACCGGAAAAAGGCGAGGGCGCACAATGCCCGGAAACCGGGCGTGATGGCAATCGCTCCGGCGTCTGGGAGTGGAGCATGGTGAAAACTGGGTGACTTTGCGGCACTTGCTGCGAATCAGCCTGTCCGCTAACCCGACCGCATGGGAAAACGCCTTGTTCCGCCGCCTTCCGGAGGTGGCGATCATATTGAGCCGGTCGATCTGAAGGCGGCGCTTGAAGAGCGCTATCTGGCCTATGCCTTGTCGACTATCATGCACCGCGCCCTGCCGGATGTGCGCGACGGGCTCAAGCCCGTGCATCGCCGCATCATGCATGCAATGCGGCTGCTCAGGCTGAATCCCGACCAGGGATTCGCCAAGTGCGCGCGCATCGTTGGCGAGGTGATGGGCAAGTTCCATCCGCATGGCGACCAGTCCATCTATGATGCGCTTGTTCGCCTCGCGCAGGATTTTGCAGTCCGCTACCCTTTGGTCGACGGACAGGGGAATTTCGGCAATATCGACGGCGATAACGCCGCTGCCATGCGCTACACCGAAGCGCGCATGACTGAGGTGGCGACCGCTTTGCTCGAGGGTATCACCGAGGATGCGGTCGACTTCCGCCCGACTTACAATGAGGAGGACGAGGAACCCGTTGTCCTTCCCGGCGCATTTCCGAACATTCTCGCTAACGGCTCGTCGGGCATCGCGGTCGGCATGGCGACCTCGATCCCGCCGCATAATGCCGCCGAACTATGCGCTGCCGCGCTTCATTTGATCGACAACCGGGGGGCATCCGTCGCAGATCTCATGACCTCACCCGAGCAATGGGCGGAGATTCAGGAGCGAGCGAAGACAGAGCCGAAGGCGATGCTTGAATGCAAGGTCCGAGGTCCAGATTTCCCGACCGGTGGCATCCTGGTTGATGGCTGGGCTTCCATGTTGGAAGCCTATTCAACCGGACGCGGCGGTTTTCGTGTACGCGCCAAATGGCGTCAGGAGGATCAGGGACGCGGCACCTGGAACATCGTAGTCACTGAAATTCCCTACCAGGTCCAGAAATCGAAGCTGATCGAGAAGATCGCCGAGTTGCTGCTGGCCCGAAAGCTGCCGCTTCTGGAAGATGTCCGCGATGAGAGCGCAGAAGACATCCGCGTCGTGCTCGTGCCGAAAAGCCGCACGGTCGATCCCGGACTGATGATGGAATCGCTCTTCAAGCTCACAGAACTGGAGGCGCGCTTCCCGCTCAACATGAACGTGCTTTCTCGCGGGAAGGTGCCGAACGTCCTTTCGCTGAAGAGTGTGCTTTCAGAATGGCTGGATCATCGGAAAGATGTGCTGATCCGCCGCTCTAAACATCGTCTTGGTGAGATCGAAAGACGTCTCGAAATCCTCGGCGGCTACCTGATCGCATACCTCAACATCGACGAGGTTATCCGCATCATCCGCGAGGAAGACGAACCAAAGCGGGTCATGATGGCTCGTTGGGAGCTTACCGATACCCAGGCCGAAGCGATCCTAAACATGCGGCTGCGCGCCTTGCGCAAGCTGGAAGAAATCGAAATTCGAAAGGAATTCGACGCCCTAAGCGACGAAAAGAAACAAATAGAAGCGTTGCTCGCGTCCGAAGCCAAGCAGTGGAAGACGATTCGTTGGGAGGTGGGCGAGACGCTCAAGAAATTTGGCCCCTCGACAGATCTGGGTCGGCGCAGGACTGATTTCGCAGACGCGCCCGAGGTGGATGTGACCGACATCCATCATGCAATGATCGAGAAGGAACCAGTCACAGTCGTTGTTTCGGAAAAGGGCTGGCTGCGGGCAATGAAAGGCCATCTGGGCGACTTCTCGACACTTGCCTTCAAGGAGGGCGATGGACTGAAACTGGCGTTCCATGCCCAGACAACAGACAAGATCGTCGTCTTCACCACCGGGGGAAAGTTCTACACGATTGGCGCCGATCGCCTGCCTGGTGGGCGTGGGCATGGCGAGCCGATACGCATCATCGTGGACATGGAAAACGATCAGGATATCGTGACCGCCTTCGTGCACGACCCGAACCGCAAGCTGCTTCTGGCAAGCCACCTAGGCAACGGCTTTGTGGTGCCAGAGACGGAAGTGATCGCAAACACACGCAAAGGCAAGCAGGTGATGAACGTCAAGTCGCCTGACGAAGCGTCGCATTGCGTGATGCTGGACGGCGACCATGTCGCTATCGTCGGTGAGAATCGCAAGATGCTGGTATTCCCGCTTTCGGAGATTCCAGAGATGGCGCGAGGGAAAGGCGTCCGGCTCCAGAAATATAAGGACGGCGGTGTGCTCGACCTTAAGACCTTTGCCGTCTCGGAAGGCCTTTCATGGGTGGATTCGGCCGAGCGGACTTTCACGCGCAGCCGGGAAGAACTGTCCGAATGGTTCGGAGCACGTGCCTCCGCTGGGCGCATGGTGCCCAAGGGCTTTCCGCGCACAGGCAAGTTTGGCTAGCGCACGAGTTCGACGCAACCAGCTTTCGGGGCGCTCGATTTGGGCGCCCTTTTTTGCGTGCCCGGATAGTTTGTGGTCGGGTCTAGTCCTCACCTGTCGGATTTTGCACTGCAACAACTTGACGGCGAATGATCATTCGCATTATAGGAGAATGATCATTCGCATTAAGTGAGAGCGAACATTCGCTCCGGAAAGACTTCATGGAAGATCTGGCATTTTTCGAGGCGACCCAAGCCGAACCTTTGGAAGCTGGCGCGCAGACGCGCGCCGAACGGCGTGATCAGCAGATTCAGCGGATTCTGGAGGCGGCAAAAAACTGCTTTGTCAGGTCCGGTTTTCAGGGGGCCTCGATGCAGCAGATCTGCGTCGAATGCGGGATGAGCCCGGGCGCGCTCTATCGGTACTTTCCTTCCAAGGAATCGATCGTCGAGGCGATCTGCGAAGCCGATCGTCAGGACGAAATGACATGCTTCGGTGTACTCAAGCAGCCACAATCGGCAGTGGAGGGCCTCGTCGAGGCCGCGATTGCCCATATCCTCCACACCCACGAAAAAGGCAGCGCACCGCTCTTTGCCGAGATGCGCTCGGAATCCATGCGCAACGAGGCTGTCCGCTGCACGGTGGACGGTCACAAGCAGCAGATTGCGAACATGATCGCGCCTTTGCTTAAGGGGGCTATCGAACGCGGGGAGATCGATCCGCAGGTCGATCTCCAGACGCTGATGGCGGTGGTCATGTCGATAGGCGAGGGCCTTGCGATAAACGATCTTCCCTCACGAGGAGTGGCTCTCGACCAACTGGAAATCGTGCTGCGTGCCATGATTGTGGGCATGCTGCGTCCGACAGGGCACACGGACGGCGAACAGTCATCGGTGCCGGCCACATTTTCTTCGTTCGGGTGATCAATATGACGTCACGCCCCATCGTGCGCGGTCGTTTCCTAACTGCGCTCTTGTCAGTCGCGCTGCTCGGCGCCGCACCGGGAGTTTCGTCTGCCGCCGGCGAGACGGATATGGTCGTAAAGCAGGCTCCGCCTGCAATCAGGGTGGTGACGGCAGAAAGGCGGGAGTTGGAAGAGGTCCTTGCGGTCAACGGCACCATCGTCGCGCGCGCGGAGGCCGCGGTCGGCACCGACCTCGGTGGGTTGACTGTGCTGGCGCTCAACGCCGACGAAGGCGATGTCGTGAAGAGGGGCGACGTGCTTGCTGTACTCGACCGCTCGATGCTCGACACACAACTTGCGCAGATAAATGCCAGCCGTGCGCAAGCAGAGGCCAACATCGCTCAGATGCGTGCACAGATCGGCGATGCGAGCGTCGGTGTGCGCCAGGCGCAGGAAACACTCGAGCGTGCCGAAGCACTGCGAAAGAAGGGTTTCGCTCCCGAAGCGCAGAAAGACAATGCCGTGAACGCGCTAGACAGCGCGCGCGCAAAGCTGGATTCCGCTGAGAAGGCGCTAGCGGCTTCCGAGGCGCAACTGGCCGTCATTGATGCCCAGAAGCAGAACGTTCTGGTTCAGATTTCGAAGACCGACCTGCGGGCGCCTGCGGATGGTCTTGTGCTTGCGCGCAACGCCACGCTCGGCGGTGTAGTCATGGCCGGTGGTGCTCCGCTGTTCCGCATCGCGATAGACGGCGATTTTGAACTGGAGGCCAATGTTCCCGAAACCGAATTGCCGCGCCTTTCTAGCGGCATGGTGGCTAAAGTCACGATACCTGGGCTGGACGCTCCGGTCAGCGGAACTATCCGCAGGATTTCACCAGAGGTGAACCAGGCCTCTCGTCTCGGCTCGATCAGGATTGCGCTAGGCAGAACACATGCAGCGCGAGCGGGTAATTTCGCAAGGGGTGAGATCATACTGATGCATCGCGCGGGCTTGGCTGTCCCAGCATCTGCGGTCATGTACACAGGCACTGATGCCTATCTCCAGCGTGTGGAGGACGGAAGGGTAGAAAGCCGCCAAGTGTCGCTGGGCGTGCGGTCCGGCGGCCTGGTCGAAATTCGTTCGGGCCTTGCGGAAGGTGACGAGGTTGTCTCGCGCGCCGGTACGTTTGTCGCGGATGGCGACCTCGTGACCCCCGTGCGAATTGAAGCCACTGGAGCCGTTTCAAAATGAACTGGAACATCTCCGCATGGTCCATACGGCATCCGGTGCCGGCTATTCTGCTTTTCATCATACTGGTTGCGCTTGGGCTGATGGCGTTCTCCAAGCTGCCTGTCACGCGCTTTCCAAACATCGATGTCCCGCTGGTCAACGTAACCGTCAGCGATCCCGGGGTTGCGCCGAGCGAACTTGAGACGCAGATCACAAAGCGCGTCGAGGACGCTGTCGCCAATATCTCCGGTGTGAAGAATGTCATTTCGACACTGACCGAGGGCGTATCGCAGACAACGGTCGAGTTCCGCCTGGAAGTCGATACCCAAACGGCCGTCAACGACGTGAAAGATGCGATCGACAGGATAAGCTCCGACCTGCCGGCAACGGCAGACGATCCGCTGGTCACGCGCGTCGACGTTGAAGGCCAAGCGATCCTAACCTACGCGGTCTCTGCTCCTGCGATGACGCTTGAGGAATTGTCGTGGTTCGTGGACGACACGATCATTCGCAGGATGCAAGGCCTGAAGGGTGTCGCGCGTGTTGATCGTTATGGTGGTGCTACGCGCGAGATCAAGGTGGAACTCGATCCCGACCGACTGAATGCGCTTGGCGTCTCGGCGGGCGATTTGAACAGGGCACTGCGCTTCGCCAATGCGGACATGACCGGCGGCAACGCCAAGTTCGGCAGCCGCGAGCAGTCGATCCGCACGCTCGGCGGCGCAGGCGAGATCGGCGATCTGCAGGCCTTGGAAATCCCTTTGTCGGGCGGTCGCAAGGTCAGGCTTTCGGATATCGCGACAATCACAGACTCCTGGGCCGAACCGAAGACGTTCGCCCGATTCAACAACGGAACGGTAGTGTCCTTTGCCATCTTCCGGGGGAAGGGGGAGAGCGATGTCGAGGTGAACGAGCGCGTCGTCGTTGCCGTGGCTGAACTGCAGAATGCCCATCCGGATGTCCAGATCGTCAAGGTCGACGACTCTGTCGGCTACACGGTCGGCAACTATGACTCTGCCATGGAAACGCTGATGGAGGGGGCGGCCCTTTCCGTCATTGTCGTTTTCCTGTTCCTGCGCAACTGGCGTGCGACACTGGTTTCGGCAACGGCTTTGCCCCTATCGATCATCCCGACCTTCTGGGCGCTTTCCATGATGGGCTTTTCGCTCAATCTGGTGAGTCTGCTCGGCATCACCCTGGTCGTCGGCATTCTGGTGGATGATGCGATTGTCGAGATCGAGAACATCGTTCGCCACATCAATATGGGAAAATCGCCTTATCGGGCCGCGCTTGAGGCTGCCGACGAGATCGGTCTGGCGGTCATCGCGATTTCCGCGACCATCATGGCGGTCTTCGCGCCGGTATCCTTCATGGGTGGCATTGCCGGGCAGTATTTCAAGCAGTTCGGCCTGACCGTCGCCGTTGCCGTGTTCTTCTCGCTTCTGGTCGCTCGGCTCATCACACCGATGATGGCCGCGTACTTCCTGCGTGGCGGCCACCATGGCGAGCCGAAGCCCGGCATGATCATGCGAGGATACGAACGCCTCCTGCGCGGCACGCTTCGCTTTCGCTGGGTGACGCTTGCTGCCGGCGTCGCGTTTTTTGCCGGATCTCTCTACGCTATGGGTTTCCTGCCTTCCGGCTTCATTCCACGGGAGGACGCCAGCCGCATCACCTTCTCGCTCGAACTGCCGCCAGGTAGCAGGCTTGAGGACACGCGGGAGACCACCGATGTCGTCACCAGGCTCATGCTCGAGGTGCCTGAGGTCGAGAACGTCTATGTGATTGGTGGAGCGAGCCCGACGGGCACGATGGAAACGCGGCGCGCGACGGTCGTGGCCGACCTGATGCACAAGTCCGAACGCGACCGGCCGCAGCACGTCATCGAGGGCGTTCTGCTCGACAGGATGGAGACGATCCCCGACCTGCGGGCCTATTTTGTCAATGATCGGGGCGAACGCCAGCTCGCATTTGGAGTAATGGGAACGGATGGCGCGCTTCTCGACAGCCAGGCGCGCAAGATCCAAAGCGAAATGGCATCGACAGGTAGGTTTCGCGCCATCACATCGAACGCTGCTCTGGATCGACCCGAAGTCATTATAGAACCTGATCTGGAAAGGCTGGCTGGGCTCGGCATTTCGACGGCAACCATCGCCGAGACGCTGCGCGTGGCTACGATGGGCGACATCGACGAAAACCTCGCCAAATTCACCGTAGGCGACCGTCAGATCCCCATCCGGGTGCAACTGACGGAGCCTGCACGCGACGACATCAACGTCGTCAGCCAGCTGCCCGTTACGACACCCACAGGCGTGGTCGTGCCGCTTTCTTCTGTGGCTAAGATCAGCTTCGGGCAGGGACCATCGTCGATCAATCGCTTCAATCGCGAACGCCGGGTGGTCATCGGCGCGGACATGGCGCCCGGCGCCGAGTTGAGCGAGGGACTGGATGCCGTCTGGCAGCTTCCTGCGGTAAAGGACATGCCGGCCGGAACACGCATACAGGAGACCGGTGATGCTGAGGTGATGGGCGAGGTGTTCGCAGGCTTTGCGACAGCCATGACAACCGGGCTTATGCTTGTTCTGGTCGTCCTGATCCTGCTTTTCGGATCGGTCTTCCATTCGTTCACGATCCTCGGCTCGCTGCCGCTGGCGATAGGCGGCGTGGCCGCTGCGCTGTTCCTGACCAATTCGGCGGTTTCCATGCCGGTCGTCATCGGCATACTGATGCTTATGGGTATAGTCACCAAGAACGCCATCATGCTGGTCGACTTCGCTATCGAGGAGGTCAGGGCCGGTGTATCCAGGAAGGAAGCGATCATCGATGCAGGGCGCAAGCGCGCGCGTCCCATTGTCATGACCACGATCGCCATGTCGGCCGGCATGATTCCGGCGTCTCTGGCACTCGGTGACGGCGGCGAATTCCGTGCCCCTATGGCGATCGCGGTCGTCGGTGGTCTTCTCGTGTCGACGCTGCTGTCGCTGATTTTCGTCCCGTCCTTCTATACGATCATGGATGATGCGGCGATCTGGACGGCTAAGGCTTGGCACTGGCTCGTCAGGCCGAACTCGCCCGATGAACCCGACGCTCTTCAAAAAGACGCCGAGGTTCATATTCTGCCCCCACCTGCCGGTCAAATGCCTGTTGCGGCTGAATAGAATCTGCAGCGGACGCGTCTCCTATTAACCTGCCATTTGCTTGTAGCGCTTGTTATGCATAAGTCAGCTTGGGAGCATCTGTTGGGAAGGCGCGTGTGAAGGAACCGAAAATCAGGCCCGTGGAGAGGGAGCGCCCGCTGTTCGGAGCGGCGACCGCGCCCCGGGCTGCGGTGATCGCGCCGCTATCGGCTGCCCGATGGCTGCTGCTCCTTGTGATACTGGCAGGAGTCTACTTCTTTCACGGCTTCGTAGTTCCGGTTCTTGCCGCACTTGTCATCGCATTCGCGAGCTGGCCCCTTTACCGCAGGCTTCTGGTCGCGGTCGGAGGCAGCAGGACGATCGCCGCCAGCATCGCTTTGCTGCTGATCCTCGCTTTTCTCATCGTCCCCATCATGCTGGCCGGCAGCTACGCCATCGCCGAGATTCGCGAATGGGTGGGCTGGGCTTTGGAGACAAACCGTCTGGGAGCCACGACACCAGACTGGATCGCCCAATTGCCAATCGCCGGAGATTGGCTGGACGAGCAATGGACCCGCCATCTGGCGCATCCCGGCGGCATCGGTGAAATCATCCAGCTGGTCAGCGGGGCGAATATCGGCAACATATATCGCGGCGTGGTGGCGGCCGGCACCGGGGCGTTCGGCCTCCTTCTGACGCTGTTGTTCATGCTGATTGCCTTGTTTTTTACGTATCGCGACGGCGAAACCTTCGCCTTGCAGGTGGACAGGATTGGCGAACGCATCCTGCCGCATCGGTGGGAGCGGATTTCCCGGGTCGTGCCCGCGACAATCAGTTCGACCGTTACCGGCATGACCCTGATCGCAATCGGGGAAGGAATCGTGCTCGGTGTAGCCTACTGGCTGGCCGGCGTGCCTTCACCGGTGACTCTCGGAGCAATTACCGGCCTTATGGCGCTCATTCCCGGGGGAGCGCCGCTGTCGTTCACGCTGGTCTCCATATACCTGGTTGCCAGTGGATCTCCTTTTGCCGGCCTTGCGCTTTTCATCTGGGGGTCGGTCGAACTTTTCATCGTCGACAAGACCCTGCGGCCCAGGCTCGTCGGGGGCCCGATCAAACTACCTTTCTTGCCGACATTCTTCGGCCTGATCGGCGGAGTGAAGACGATGGGTCTGCTTGGGCTCTTCATCGGACCGGTCTTGATGGCAATTCTCGTGTCGATCTGGCGCGAGTGGTTGCATGAGGTCGATGTTTCGACGCTCGACGTTCCGGAGTGCTCTATCGAGCCGCCCAAATTGATTGTCGAGCCAGAACCGGTCCCGCAACTTGCCCGGCAAAAGCCACAATCCGGTTAAAGACGTCATGCTAATCAGGCTTCGGTAAATGCATGAACAAGATCACCAGACGCAGGTTCTCAGCTCCAGCCGCATTGGCGCTTCTTAGTGCAGTCGTGCTTTCCGGCTGCCAGAGCATTGCCGATTTCGGATACTCCGGAAGCGGCAACGCGGTTGGATCCTCGGCATCGGGTGAGGCCTATCTGGCTGCAATTCGTCGTGAACACGGACTTCAGCCGCTTAAATCCGATCCAAAGCTCGAAAAGGCTGCCGCCCAGCAGGCGGCCTATATGGCAGACGCCTCGAAGATGACGCATCGCACGGGCTGGCGGAAGGATTTTGCGACGCGAATGCGACAAAACGGGGTCCAGGGTGCGGCCGCCGAGAACGTGGCCCGTGGTTATATGGAGCCGTCCAGAGTGTTCCAGATGTGGATGAATTCCAAGGGGCATCGGCGCAACATGCTCGACCCACGCTTTGCCCATTACGGCCTTTCATCAGCCAAGGACGGAAGCGGACAGAAATACTGGGCGCTGGTGCTCGGCCGATAGCTCGCAGGCGGTTCTTTTTCCGGAGGGACGCCCTAGGCGGGATGCTTGACGGCCGTTGTCGCTCTTCTCCTGCGGCCAGAAAGCAGCTGCCATATCGAATGCGCCACCAAGGCCACGACAAGAAGTGTGCCGCCGATCAGGCTGTTGCGCGTTGGCGCTTCCTCAAAGATCAGCCAGACCCAGATCGGCGCGAGCACGGTCTCCAGCAGGTAGAACATCGCCACTTCGGGCCCGGTGATGTATCGGGGTCCTGCCGCAAGGCAGTAGAACGAGAGTGGCATGATCACCGCTCCATTCAGGATGATCCACCAGGGGGCATCGATCTGCAATCCATTGTCGGATCGGGCGACCATAGTCAGTGCTATCGCAAACGGAAGCACGACCCCGATGAGCGCTGTGAACCCCATGTCCTCGCCGCTGGCGCGTGAAATGGTAATAGCTCCCGCCACGGCCAGCGCGGAACAGGCAGCCATGAGGTCGCCGAAGAGGTTTCCGCTGCCAATCGAGTCGCCGACGATGATCAACACGCCTACGACCATCACGGCCATTGCAAGCAAGGTTGCTGGTCGTGGGCGCTCGCCGAGGAAGATCCACGAAAGCATTGCAGCAAACATCGTGTTGAAGGCCAGGATGAAAACAAGGTTGGCGGTCGTCGTGTGGAATACGGCGGTTATGAAGGTGATCGAACCGATCCCGTAGAGCGCCGACACGGCAAGCCCGGCACGCCCGGGGATCAGCTTCGGCGCCGACGGCGTGATGAGCCTCCAGATCATCCAGATGACCAGAGCGGCAACAAAGGTCGTTCCGGTACGCGCCATCAGGATCGACCATGCGTCGCCGTTGGCAAGCCTGATCAACGGAATATCGACCGTCAGGGCAAGGCCGCCGATCCCCGTAATCAGCAGACCCTTGATATGGTTGGCTTCGTGTCCGGACATTCACGCTCCGTTGATAGGCAACGGCAGCGGCCGGTTCCTTCGAGTTAGCCGCTGTAGCGCTCCCAGCCCTTCGGGCCAAGGTGTTCCTGCGGCTGGAAACGAACCTTATAGTCCATCTTTCGCGAGCCATTGACCCAGTAGCCGAGATAGACGTGGGGCAGACCGGCAGCGCGAGCCCTCTCTATATGATCCAGGATCATGAAAGTGCCTAGCGAACGGTCGGCCAGTTCAGGGTTGAAGTAGGAGTATACCATCGAAAGGCCATCTGCCATCCGATCGGTCAGCGCTACCGCAATCAGTTCGCCGGTTCCTCGCCCGGTCAAGAAGCTGTCAGGGCCACGCTGCCTGTACTCGATGATCTTCGTATCCACGTGCGTGTCCTCGACCATCATCGCATAGTCGAGCACCGACATGTCCGACATGCCCCCCTTGCGATGCCTCGCATCGAGGTACGTCCTGAATAACGAGTATTGCTCTGTTGAAGGTTCAGCATCGTGCATCGCGCCGATCAGATCGGCATTGCGTTGCGCCACACGTCGCATGTTTCGCGTCGGAGTGAACTGGTCGGCGATGATGCGGACGGAAACACAGGCCCTGCAGTTTTCGCACGCAGGGCGGTAGGCGATGTTCTGGGACCGGCGAAATCCGCCTTGTGTCAGAAGATCGTTCATCTCCGGCGCCTTGTCGCCGACGAGATGGGTGAAGACCTTTCTCTCGAACTGACGGTCCAGATACGGGCAAGGCGAGGGCGCTGTCAGGAAGAACTGTGGCGACTGTGTCGAATGGTGCGTCATCGCTTTCCGGCGGATTGCTCCTTGCCAATAGCCCTAACTTGAAGCTTGCCGAAAAAAATTCAACTGGATTGTGCGGGAGCGCTGAATCAATTTGTCCGACAGCGGAATTACCGTCCGAACTACCCGCCGAAAACCGCTGATAGGACTCCGTAAATCATGGCCGGTCGAAGCGCGTCACGACGGTCCCCAGGAGCAAATCGTGAAGCGCGCGTTTACGGTCGGCAAACAGGGTCACCAGCAGGATCAACGGTGTCAGCACCACATTACATGCCCAGAACAGGACCGAGTGGACCACGCCCAACATGCCATCCACCGGCCGGCCGTCCAACCGTTCGAGACGGATGCCCATCATTCTCATGCCGACTGTAGCCTGATTAGGACCGCCGAGCGTGTTCCACACGTAGACCAGAGCGACCAGCGGCGCCAGAATGGCAAAAAGCGACCAGCCAAGCCCGAAAGTCAGCAAACCCAGCACAAAAACCAGCATCGCGAAGGGAATGAGCAACAGCCCCACAATCAGATAGTCCAGCATGAACGCCAAGACTCTTCTCGTTCGTACCCCGTCATAGGCGCGAATGTCACCAAGCCTGCCGATCGAAAATTCTCCGTCAAGGACACGAGCGTTCAATCTTTTCTCCTTCGACGCCAGTTGTCATGCGTCTGTCAGTGAACATGGTGAAGGTAAAATCGGTATTCAAGAACCAGGCTCCGAACGGGAATGCCGGAAAAGAAGTCTTCAATCGGTTGAACCGAACGCCAGAAAGACGCTAACGTGTGTTGCACTGCAGCATCGCTGAGGGGAACGGGGAAATCACATGCAGCATTTCGACATGGTCGTCATCGGCAGCGGCCCGTCAGGCCGACGTGCCGCCATACAGTCGGCCAAGCTCGGCAAGTCGGTCCTGGTCGTGGACAAGGGGAGCCGGTTGGGCGGAGTGTCCGTTCATACCGGAACGATCCCTTCCAAAACGCTGCGGGAGACGGTTCTCAATCTGTCCGGGTGGCGCGAGCGCGGCTTCTATGGGCGCGGCTATAGGGTCAAACAGGACATCTCCATCGGCGATCTGATCCAGCGTCTTCGCAAGACCCTCGACCATGAGGTGGAGGTGCTGCAACATCAGTTCATGCGCAACGGCGTGCGTCACACCAGGGCGACGGCGCGCTTTCTCGCATCGGACAAGATGTTGCTGACCAACGAGAACGGCGACACAAGCGAGGTTGCGTTTTCCAACGCCATGATTTCGGTAGGGACGCGTCCCTACCGTCCCGACAACGTGCCTTTCGACAACGAACATGTCTTCGACAGCGACGAGATGCTATCGTTGGAGAAGCTGCCGCGTACCCTGACCGTGATTGGCGGCGGGGTCATTGGTGTCGAGTACGCCACGATATTTTCCGCGCTCGACGTGCCGGTCACGCTGATAGAATCGCGACAGACCATTCTCGACTTCGTGGACCGCGAGATCGTCGATGACTTTCTTCACCAGTTGCGCGATCGAGGTATGGCCATCCGGCTGGGCAGCGCGGTCAAGGACATAAAGGTCGAAAATGGCTCCGTCGAAATCATGCTTGGTGACGGAAGAACCGTCCGTTCTCAGATCGCGCTTTATGCGGCAGGGCGGTCTGGCAACATCGGCAGACTGGGCCTCGATGTCGTTGGCATAGAGGTGGACAGCCGAGGTCGCATCAAGGCCAATCCCGAGACGTTCCAGACAACGGTTCCGAATATCTATGCCGCCGGCGATGTGATAGGCTTTCCAAGTTTGGCATCGACCGCGATGGAGCAGGGCAGGGTGGCCGCGTGCCATGCGTTCGGCGTTAAACTGCCTCCGCCGCCCGAAACATTTCCCTACGGGATCTATTCGGTTCCTGAGATTTCTACGGTGGGGCAGTCAGAGGAACAGGTGCGCAACTCCGATGTCCCCTATGAGATCGATGTAGCCCGTTTTCGCGAAACCTCTCGCGGGCACATCATGGGGGTCGATTCCGGGTTTCTCAAGCTGATCTTCTCGATAGAAACGAGGCGCCTGCTCGGTGCCCACATCGTTGGCGAGGGCGCAACGGAACTGATTCACATCGGCCAGGCGGTGATCAATCTGGGGGGCACCGTCGATTTCTTCGTCAACAACACATTCAATTATCCGACGCTGGCTGAGGCATA
Source organism: Rhizobiaceae bacterium (assembly GCA_019635775.1). Taxonomy (GTDB): domain Bacteria; phylum Pseudomonadota; class Alphaproteobacteria; order Rhizobiales; family Rhizobiaceae; genus Mesorhizobium_K. The sequence continues at coordinate 31,379 of JAHBYU010000006.1, forward strand.
CAAGATCGCCGGCCTCGACGCCTGGAACCGCATGGCGCACTGACGGCGGCGTTCGCTCGGCTTTTTGTAGGGTATTTTTCACAGTCGGGTGTCGGAATCTCCGGGCTAGTTTCGTCCTCCGGGCGAACAAGCAGGAGAAGAGAAATGTCTCGAATGATTTTCGTCAATCTGCCGGTAGTCGACCTTAAGCGCGCGACCACCTTTTATGAAGCGATAGGTGCGACCAAGAATCCTCAGTTCAGCGACGAAACTGCGTCCTGCATGGTCGTCTCCGAGACAATTTACGTCATGCTTCTAACGCATCAGAAATATGCGCAGTTCACATCGAAGGCCATCATTGATGCAAGGACGCACAGCGAGGTCCTGATCGCCCTGTCAGCGGACAGCCGCGACGATGTGGATGCACTTGTCGGCAAAGCCACGGCGTCCGGAGCGAGCATCGATCCGACGCCCACGCAGGACTATGGCTTCATGTATGGCCGCAGTTTCGAAGATCCGGATGGCCACATATGGGAAGTGTTCTGGATGGACGTCGACGCGGCAATCGCTGACGGCAACAAGTCCGCAGCCTGATCGTCCTGGATGAAAAAAGGAGGAAGAGATGCCCGTTGCACTTTCCAAGGTCGCACCTTTCCTGTGGTATGCGCGCGAGGCGGAGGAAGCCGCCCGCTTCTACGTATCGCTGATCCCGAATTCGAGCGTGGATGGTACCTGGACGCTGCCGGTGGAATCGCCCAGCGGGCCGGCAGGTTCGGTAAAGGTCGTGGAGTTCACGCTTGGAGGTGTGTCGTTCCAGGCAATGGAGGCCGGGGCCATGGATCCCTTCAATCACGCTGTATCCTTTGTGATCAACTGCGACGACCAGAAAGAAGTCGACAGGCTTTGGGATGCACTGGGCGAGGGTGGATCCTATGAAGCCTGTGGCTGGTTGAAGGATAGATATGGGGTTTCGTGGCAAATTACCCCGGTCGAACTGATCGAGATGATGAAGGACGAGGACAGGGCCCGCGCAGCTCGTGTCGCGCAAGCGATGATGAACATGGTGAAACCGGACTTGGCGGTCCTCCGCAGGGCCTACGAAGGCGTCGAATTGAACTGATGGCTATGTCAGCCGAGGAGCTTGCGCGGGAAAAACGCAGATGCGGCGACGCCAATCCAGCCAATAATCATTAGCAGCCCCCCTGTAGGCGCCGCCATTGCGAACAGACGATCATCCAGGAAATCGCGACTGACCAGATCGCCCGCGAAGAGCGCTAGCCCGACAAAGAGCACGCCGGCGGCCCAGCGTATGATGCTGTTGAAAAGCGTGGCGCCGATGACCAGCAGGGCCGGTGCATGCACGACGAGAAAAGTAGCCGCCGTTGCAGTGTTGGGCGAACCGCCATGTGCGGCGGCGGCCGACATGACTACGCCAAGAGCGCCGCAGAGGCCGGCGATGAAGATCAGGAAACGATTGGGCATTCGGCAACCTGCGTGCTGGTGAGACGGGCGCAGGGGAACCGCCTCAGGCTGGAAACGACTCGGAATCTTCCTTTACGAAACTTACACGCTTGTCGCCGCTTTCCACAGGGCAAGGTTAGGAGAGCCGTACCGGGCAATTCAGGATGGCCGACGGTGCTCCCCGGCGCCACCTGATATGATGCACGACTACGAATCGTGCAATCTGTGCGGCGCCGCAGCCGGTCACGCGGATGTGAAGCGGTTTGGCAACACGGCGCACTAAATTTGTGGGAGCTTTACGTTATCGGTAGGAATCGATGTCGTAGTCGCCTTACATCCGCCGTGCAGACGCACGAAACATTTCGCAAGATGTATGGAAATGGATCTTAAATGAGACTTTTCGTGAGGAAAGCCGTCCTGCTGCCGGGGCTGATTGTATGTGCGACGGCTGCGGAAATGCCGACGGCATCGGCGCAGGGCCTGTTTGACAATATTTTTGGCCGTGGCGCGGTCAGCTATCGCCTGGAAGATGGCCGGCCTAGAAATGGTCGTGTCGAAAGCAACGGCTATAGTGCATCCGTGAGACAGGCACCTGTAGCGCGGCAACCAGAGCAGGTCCGCCAGGCGCCCCGCCGTACATCGGCAGCTCCGGTGGCCAAGATAAGCGCTCCCTCATACTACAACTACAAAGCGGCCGGTTTGCAGCGCGTCGATTTTTCCCAGCTGGCGGCAATCGGTCAGTCGGCTTCGCTTGACCAGAACTCGACCGGCACGGCCTTTCGCGAGGCGGCTGCCGGGTTGGTCGACTACGAGTTGTTTGCCGAGCCAGCGATCGCCAAGGCGCTGGTCGAATACTATTCGGCTAATCCCGAGTTCATCTGGATAGCCGATGGTGCGCCGAACGATCGGGCGCGAGACGCATTGCGCGTTCTTGGCGATGCTGCAAGGCATGGCCTTTCGCCTGTCGACTACACTGTCGTCGTTCCCGGAGGCACGGCTGGCAGCAACGAGAATATCCGGTTCGAAATGGCGTTGTCGGCGCGCGTTCTGCGCTATGCTCGTGACGCAGAAAGTGGTCGGGTAAATCCCAACAAGCTGTCCGGATATCACGACTTTCCCGAGAAACCCTTTGACATGGTTGGTGCGCTGAAGGTGCTGTCCAACGCGACGGATGCCAGGGGATGGCTTGAAACCCGACATCCCGATAGCGAAGCCTACAGGGCATTGCGCGTTGAGTTGGAGGCGTTGCGTGCGAGTGCAGAGAACGAGATTGTCGTCGACGCCAATCTGCTTCTCAAGCCCGGTCAATCCAGTGCCGAACTGCCGAAGCTGCTTCATCTCATAGCGCACGATCTGGATGACGAGATGGGCGGCGAGTTCGGAGAACTACTCTACCGTGAGGGTGGTTCGGAGACCTATGGCGAGGAACTGGTTCCCGTTATCAAGGCCGCTCAGACCAAGGCTGGTCTAAAGGCCGATGGGGTAGTCGGCCCTCGCACAGTTAACGCTCTTGCCGGCACATCTAAGGCCGACCGGATCCAAAAGGTACTTGTGGCGCTCGAGCAACTTCGTTGGCTCCCGCACGAATTGGGTGGAACGCGGGTATTCATCAACCAGCCTGCCTTTACCGCGCAATTTTTTGAAGACGACGTGGAACAGCTCAACATGCGCACCGTCGTTGGAAAGCCCTCCAACCAGACCAGCTTTTTCTACGACGAGATCGAACAGATCGACTACAATCCTTATTGGGGCGTTCCTCAGTCGATCATCGTCAACGAGATGCTGCCCAGGCTGCGCAACGATCCGGGCTACCTGGATCGGGCTGGCTACGAGGTTACCGACGCGAAGGGACGCCGTATCTCATCATCGGCAGTGAACTGGTGGGCCTACGGATCAAAGGTTCCCTACAGCATCCGCCAGACGCCCAGCGAAGCCAATGCTCTTGGCGAGTTGAAGATTTTGTTCCCCAACAAGCACGCCATATACATGCACGACACCCCCCAGAAGGAGCTCTTCAAGCGTGATGTGCGCGCCTTCAGTCACGGCTGTGTACGGCTAAGCGATCCGAGGGCAATGGCCGCCGCTGTACTCGGGAAATCGGTCGACCATGTCGCGGAAAAGCTCAAGAAGGGTCATTCCACGGAAAAGACCCGCAAAATTCCGGTCTATGTCGCATACTTTACCGCCTGGCCGGATAAGAACGGCAAGATCGAGTATTTCGCCGACATCTATGATCGCGATTCAAGGGTCAGTCTTGCGCTGGAGAAAACCGAGGAGGTGCGGGTTCCAAGCAGCTGAGGTAGACGTTACCTCTTGGCTGTGACGCCCTTCCAAACCCCGGCATGCGACCGGGGTTTCTGTTATTCGGCCCACCTGCCTCCAGCAGTACTCCTCCCTCCAAGTTGCACGTCCACGTTCCAGCAAACGGGCGCCTTGAATTGTGGCAGCCGAACGTCGTTGTCTGCCTTCAGGGCACAAGAACTCAAGTGGCCCTGGAGGCGTACCTAAGTCGCAAAACATGCTCGCAGAAGGACACGCAAGCACGGGATCGCGGACTAGACGCTGGCAAAATTCATGGAGAATACAGCGGTGCTGTAAGAAATGGCGCGAGTGACGGGGCTCGAACCCGCGACCTCCGGCGTGACAGGCCGGCACTCTAACCGACTGAGCTACACCCGCGCATGACGCGCACGTGATGGCGTGTTGCGTCGTTGGCGGCTGGATAAGGGGTTCGCTTGGGAGTGTCAAGCGCTGCGTTTGCTCTTGTTACGATCTTTGGGAGGAGAAATACAAAACCCGATTCCGCTTGCGGATCAGAACCGAAATGCTTAAAGGTCCGGGCCTGATTTCAGGGCGATTAGCTCAGTTGGTAGAGCGCTTCGTTTACACCGAAGATGTCGGCGGTTCGAGCCCGTCATCGCCCACCATATCTCTTACCCAAAAAGACATGCTAGCGCGCTGCAGGCATCGTTTCGAAGCTGGACGCGCGTGGGCTCTCGATATCCGCTTCCGCAAGCCGCAAGACAGGCGGAAGCAGGACGGCCGTCGCGGAATTCGAGGGACGACGTAGACTCACAGCGCCGCGAGCACGCGAGCCCAGGAGCGGATCCCCTTGTGGAAGCTGGTCAGGCTGTATTTCTCGTTCGGGCTGTGGATACGGTCGTCTGACAGACCGAAACCCGCCATGACCACGTCCATTCCGAGCTTTTCCTTGATCATCGTAGTGACCGGTATCGAACCGCCGCCGCCCACAAAGGCAGCCTCCTTGCCCCATTCGTCGGACATTGCCGCCTGGGTCTGCTGAAAAGCCGGAGCCGAAACCTCGAAAGCTACCGCACGACCAGATCCGAAATCCTTGAATTCCACACGGCAATCCTTGGGCAGCCGCGCTTGAACGAACTCGCGGAAAGCCTTGCGGATCTTGTGAGGATCCTGATCGAAGACCAGGCGGAAGCTGATCTTGGCCGAGGCAACGGCAGGGATGACCGTCTTGAATCCATCGCCCGTATATCCGCCTGTCATGCCGTTGACCTCACAGGTCGGGCGTGACCAGGTCTGCTCCAGAACGGAACGGCCTTTTTCGCCTGCCGGCACGGAAAGTCCGACCTCGCCAAGAAAGGCTTCCTCAGAGAAGTCCAGCTTCGCCCAACTTTCCTTGAGTGACTGTGGGAGTTCCGGGACGCCGTCATAGAATCCCGGGAGGGTTATCCGCCCGTCCGCGTCACGCAAGTCGGCGATGATGCGGGCCAGTATATGATTGGGGTTGGCTGCTGCCGAGCCATAGAAACCGGAATGCAGATCCCGGTCGGCGGCGTGGATGAAAATCTCCTCGGCGCAGAGACCGCGCAAGCTGGTGGTTATTGCCGGGGTGTACTTGTCCCACATGTTGGTGTCGCAGATCATTGCGACGTCAGCCTTCAATTCGTCGGTGGCCGAATCCAGGAAACCGGGCAGATTCGCGCCACCCGATTCCTCCTCGCCTTCAAGCAGTATTGTGATCGGGATGGGCAGTTTGCCGGTAACCGCTTTCCAGGCTCGACAAGCCTCGATGAAGGTCATCATCTGACCCTTGTCGTCCGATGCGCCGCGCCCCCGTATTTCCTTGGAACCATCGGGCAGGGTGACGATCTTTGGCTCGAACGGCTCTCCTTCCCACAACTCAAGCGGGTCTGCCGGCTGCACATCGTAGTGCCCGTAAAACAGCACCTTCGTGCCTTGCCCGTCGTGGTTCTTGGCAAGCACTATCGGATGGCCGGGCGTTTCGCGCAGTTCGGACTTGAATCCGATCGCTTCCAGGTCTCTTGAATGCCACTCCGCGCAGGCGCGGGTTTCGGCTGCATAAGCAGGATCAGTAGAGATCGACTTCATGCGTACCGACTGGAAAAGCCTGTCCAATGCATTGTCGAGATCGGCGTCTATGTGCGCGAGTACCTTGTCGAGATCAGACATTTTAGTAACTCCTGATATACTTCAATTGCCCGACGCTATCGCCCAGCACCGCGTCGTGTTCAGAAAGGCCATATCATCGGTACGAGGAAGACAGCGATGATGAAAAACCAGATCAGCATGGGCAAGCCCAGTTTCCAGTAGTCTCCGAACTTGTAGGCACCCGGTTCCATGACCATGAGGTTTGTTGGGGTAGCAACCGGCGTCAGGAATGCGGCCGCGCACGCAACGCCGACGCTCATCAGTACGGGCTGAACGGATATCTCCATCGCATTCGCGGCGACGACGGCGATTGGAATAACGATCAGCGACGTCGCTGTGTTGGAGATGATCTGCCCGAGTATCGCCGATAGGACGAACAGACCCGCGAGCAACACGAAAGGCCCGGAGTCCCCGACGAGGTCCAGCAGACCACCTGCAACCAGCTTGGCCGCTCCTGTCTGCTCCATCGCCGCGGAAAGCGGTGTCAGTGCTGCAACGAGAATAACCGTAGTCCAGTTGATTGCCCGGTACACGCCTTCGACCGAAAGCACCCCTGTAACCAGGATGATGCCTGCAGCGATGAGGCCCGCCACAGCGGGAGGAACAATGCCTGTCGCAAGAAGCACCACCATGATCGCAAGCGTTGCGAGTACGATATGTGCTCCCGGTCCCATTGGAACGGCTTGTCTCCGTACAAGGTCGGGGGAGTTGACCACCAATACCTCCGCAGGATCCAGACGGCGGTCGAGTGCTGACCACGTACCTTGTAAAAGCAGGGTATCTCCTGCTGCCAGTGCCTGCCCAGGCGCAATATCGCTGCCTTGGCGCTGGATCGCCAGCACGATCAGGTCCCCGCTCTCGGTGACCATGCCGGGAAAGAACCGTTGACCGATCAACGGGGAGCGTGGCGGAACAAGAACCTCGGCCAGCCCGGAACTGCTGTTGAACAGGGCATCGCGCATGCCGCCTTCCGGTGCATCCTCGCGAAAGGCAAGTCCCAGATCATGGGTAAATTTCGCAGCTGCGTCCGCTGGCCCCCGCAAGACAAGCATGTCGCCGGCCGAAATCGTCTTGTTTCGGATAGGTTCGCCGCTCGCGTTCTTCAGAGTGACAAAGGTCAGCCCTTCCATCTTGCTGCCAAGGCTGTCGCGATCCGTCCCCACCAATGGAGAATCGTCGCGAACGCGCATCTGATGCACATCGTTGGAAAGACGGTATTGCTCGACCAGAGTTGATGCGTGCCGGCTGAGGTCCGGTGGCAGATTCGGACTGCTGCGATGCGGCAGCAGTTTTTCGCCGAACAGTACAGCAATGGCGATCGTGCCCATCACGATCGGGACACCTACAAGCCCAAACTCGAAATAACCGAAACCGCCGCCGCCCGCGTTCTCCGACGCCTCCGCGACCAGGACGTTTACCGGGCTACCCGTCAGCATTAGCTTCGAGCCGGCATGAGCGCCGAATACCAACGGCATGAGCAACTGGGAAGGAGACCGGCCTAGGCGAATTGCCATCACGACAACAACGGGAAGAAGTGCGGCCACCGCGCCATTGACGCTTATGAGAGCCGTCAGTGCGCCGACAAAAACCATCATCAGCACGATCAGTCGTGTCCGGCTTTCGCCCGCCTGCTTGATCAGTATCTGGCCAGCCCATGCCGTCACGCCTGAGACTTCCAGCCCGGCGGAAACGACGAAAAGCGATGCTATGAAGATGACGGCGGGATCGCCAAAGCCGCCAAGCGCTTGCGGGAGCGTGAGGATGCCGGTCGCCCAAAGGGCAAGCGCAGCGCCAATGCAGACCACGATAACCGGAAGCCGATCCCAGACGAAGAGCACGACGATGGCGACGATGATCGCAAATACAATCCAGATATCGCTCAAGTCGAAGCCCTTAGTTTGTCGCGCAACGATACTGGAGAAACGCCACGATGCTGGCAAGCCTCGTGCAAGAAAAATAAATAGACAAAGAAAGTTAGCCGCTTGCAGAACCTACAGAATGCTTGCCACAAAAAGTAAATTCATGTCATGTTTTACATGACTGGGCGCATTTTTGCGCGACCGGTTTTTGAGGGGACATCAGGGTGGCGAAATCACAGCAATCCGAGCAGGCGGGAATGTCCGGCTTCCTGGGGACGATCGAACGCGTCGGGAACATGGTGCCGCATCCGGCGATCATATTTTTCATTCTCATCGGTATCGTCATTCTCCTCTCGGTCATCTTCGGGGCTCTTGGGACCAGTGTGACGTATGAGGGGTACGACGCGGCGGTGGGCGACATCGTCGAGCAGACGACCGCCGTTCGAAGCCTGCTTTCGGCGGACGGCGTACGCTTCCTGATCACGTCTCCGGTTTCTAACTTCCTGGGATTTGCCGGTGTCGGGGTCATTCTCGTCGCAATGATCGGTGTCGGTCTAGCGGAGGAGTCGGGGCTGATCGCCACCCTTGTGCGCAAGATTGTCGCCATAGCGCCCACGTCGCTGTTTACCTTCATCATCGTCATGGTCGGCGTTCTCTCGTCCATCGCCGCCGATGCGGGCTATCTTGTCCTTGTTCCGCTAGGGGCGGCCGCATTTCACTCGATGGGACGCCATCCGTTGGCAGGCCTCGCTGCGGCATTCGCCGGCGTAGCTGCCGTGTTCCTCGTCAATGTGTTCATCACGCCAACCGATGCCCTTCTGGTGGCGGTGACCAATGACGCGATACACACGGTCAATCCGAACGCTTCGATAACCGATGTGGGCAACCTGTTTTTCATGATCGCCTCATCGATCCTGATGGCGATCATCGTCACGATCCTTACGGAACGTTACGTAGAGCCACGCCTCGGTCCCTATAAGGGCGGTGTTCCAGTCGAGGGGGGCGTGGAGTTGACCGAGGCGGAGTCGCGGGGGCTGAAATTTGCCGGCCGGGCGCTGCTGGGTTTCGTGATCTTAGTCGCGCTCCTGACCGCGCCGCCGATCCCCTATGGCGTGCTGCGCAACCAGGAAACGGGCGGCATCATGGCTGGTTCACCCTTCATGAGCGGTTTGATCGTGCTCATCAGCCTTCTGTTCCTCGTCGTCGGCTATGCCTATGGCCGCGGCGCTGGCACGATCGCCAACGTGACGGAGGCAATCGGATTGGTCGTCAAGACCTGGAGCAACCTGGCGGGAATGCTCTTCCTGCTCTTCGTGATCGCCAACTTCATCGCTTTCTTCAACTTCACCAACCTTGCGACTGTGCTGGCGGTCAATCTCGCTGACTTCCTCCAGACCATGCCGATCAGCGGGGTGAGCTACATCATCCTGTTCGTCGTGGTGGTGGCCATCATCGACATCATCCTCACTGGGGCACTGGCGAAATGGGCGATCCTTGCGCCGGTTTTCGTCCCGCTCTTCATGCGTCTTGGGGGGGACCCTGATCTTGTCATGGCGGCATATCGGGTTGGCGATAGCCCGATGAATGTGATCACGCCGCTGAATGTCTATCTGGCCGTGATGGTGGGCTTTGCGCAGAAGTACCAGAAGGATGCAGGCATGGGCACGATTATCGCGCTCATGCTGCCCTATACCGTGGTTCTGCTGGTGCTTTGGACGCTCTTGCTGGTGGTCTGGTATCTGCTGGGTATTCCGCTGGGACCCGCATAAGACCGGCCAGAAAATGGGATCTCAGTAACATCTTTGTTGCATGAAGGAGAAGCAGATGCTGCCACCTCTGTCAGGCCCAAGTCTCAGCCCACTCGAACTTGTCCTCATCGCCTTTGAAGGAGATCAGTTTGAAGGCGACATCCTCCCGGCCCTGAGCGAGTTGGTGGACAAGGGAATGGTGCGTATCGTCGATATGGCCTTTGTCAGCAAACTGGCAGATGGATCGGTGTCCATACTGGAGGCCCAGGAACTGAGCGTTGAACTGGCCACGGCCATTCAGACGCTGAACGGCGAGGTGAGTGGCCTGCTCAGTGAAGGCGACCTGATAGAAATCGCCGACGACATTGAGCCCGGCATGACCGCCGCATCAATCTTGGTCGAACACCTGTGGCTAGACCGCTTCGCCACCGCCCTGCGCCGGGCGAATGGCCAATTGCTGCTTGCGGAGCGCATACCACATGATGTTGCTGCGAATGCGCGCAAAGCGCTGATCGAAGCCGGTCAGGCCGTCCGTGCCCTTGAAGGAGAGTGAGATGTTTGGTTCTCGCCGCAATCGTCCCAGTCTGATCGGCCGTGCCGCCCATACTGCCGCGCGCACCGCTGTGATAGCCGGCACAGCAACCGCAGTCTCCGGCGCGGTAGCCGGACGTCAGGCTGCGAAGGCAGGTGCCGCCGGGGCGGCGGCTGCGCCTCTCGCAGTGGAGACGCCTCCCGCAGCGGGGCTTTCGCCCGAGGCGATCGAACAACTGAAGCAACTCGCTGACCTCAACCGGCAAGGCATTCTTACCGACGAAGAATTCGCGACCCAGAAAGCTCGCCTGCTCGGCTGACGGCAACGGTTCGTCAGATTAAGAGGGCTGCCTTGCGTCCGTCGTGGAATGCGAAAGCAGCCTGACGCGACGCCGTGCAGTCTCCGATGGCGCTGAACGGGATGCCAAGTTTTTCCAGGTCCGACGACAGGGGGTCATGCGCGAAGTTTGTGCCTGCAAAAACGAGGGAGTCGGCCTCGATCTGCCGCTCGCTCCCGTCGAGCAATGAAACGATCAGCGCACTTCTGCCGTCCCAGAACGTCACGGCGCTTTCGGTTTGGAAACGTACCCCAAGCCGAGCAAGCGCAGCGCGAAGCGGTTGGTCGACCGCCATGCGCTGCAATTCCTTGCCAACCAACGCGTCTGGCGTGACGATTGTTACGTCATGCTCATCTTCGGCCAGTTTCCAGGCTGTCCCGCAACCCTTCCAGTTGCCCCCGTCGTCGAGGATCAGGACGCGTTGGCCAGGTCGCTCCTCGCGGGCCATCACTGCTTCCGCTGAAATCAGGGGACCGTTTCCGGGCAACCGCTCGAACTGCGGCAGCGCGCGCTGGAATGCGCCTTCGTTCGGCAGTGATCCGGTGGCGATGATGATGTGATCGTACCCTTCACTTACGATGTCAGCGGCCTCGACATAGGTGCCGTAACGCACTTCGACCTGAAGCTGGTTCAGCTGGCGTTCGTACCACTCAATAAGGTCGAGTATCTGTGCGCGGCGCGGCTGTAGGCCGGCGAGCCGGAACTGGCCGCCAAGCCTGTCTGAAGCCTCGGCCAGCGTGACCCGGTGCCCTCGCTCGGCAGATCCACGTGCTGCCTCCATGCCGGCTGGCCCGCCGCCGACCACAAGTATCCGCTTCGGCTTTTCCGCGGGAGTGAAACGGTCGCCACCCCATTCCCATTCGCGACCGGCCGACGGGTTGATGACGCAACTGATCCAATAGTCTCGCGAGCGCCGTCCCCAACACATCTGGTTGCACGACAAGCAGCCGCGAATGTCGTTGGCCCTTCCGGCTGCAGCCTTGTTCGCAAGATGCGGGTCGGCGATCTGGCCGCGCACGATGGAGACGAGGTCGGCAGAGCCTTCGCTGAGTACAGCTTCCGCGTTTTCCGGGGTTCGGATATGGCTTTCGGCGGTGATCAGGGCATGGCGAACGTGGGATTTCAACACCGACGAAAGGTCCGCGCCGAGCTTCTCCGGATACATGAATGTCGGCATGATCTTGTAGAAGTCGAAGTAGCTGCCCGAGCCGCAAGTGACATAATCCATGATGGCGTCCCGATCGTGCAGTTCCACGATCTCGGCGAGAGAATCGCGCTTCAAGGCAACGTCGACTTGCGGTTCGTCATTGACCGCTAGCCCGACGATGAAATCGTCGCCGCATTCGCGACGGATACGCGTCATCACTTCGCGGCTCATCCGGGTGCGGTTTTCGAGGCTGCCGCCCCAGCGGTCATCGCGACGGTTCGACCATGGTGTCCAGAATTGGTCCAGCATTGAATGGTAGGCCGCCCAGACCTCGACGCCATCGAAACCTGCCTCGTGGCATCGCCGCGCAGCCTGCACGAAGCCGTCAATTGTTTCCTCGATCTGCGATTCCGACATCCGGTGCGAGCCGTCGGAATCGTGGTAGCTGGGCAGGCCGGATGGCGACCAGCCCGCATGGAAGGAATTGTCGGCGTCTGCGTGCTGGCCGACATGGTAAAGCTGCTGGATGGCGACTGCACCATTGCCCTTGATCGCATCTGTAACACGTCGGAAATGTGGGATGACGCGATCATCCGAATGAAGGAAGTTTCCCCGCGTCAGGACCGCCGCCGCATGTACGGGCATCGGCTCGACCACGATCATGGCAGCGCCACCGATCGCACGCTCGGTGTAATAGCCAACATGGCGCTCGGTAGGCAGTCCTTCCACGGCCATGTTTGCGGTGTGTGCGCCGAAGACAATCCTGTTGCGAAGCGTCTTGCCGCGCAACGAAACGGGCGTGAATAGGCGTTTGAAATTCCGATCCGACAACTGTCTCTCCCCTACCACGGCACTTGATTATCGCCGGCGCACAGGCTTCGCGCTCCGGCCAGCTTGAACACCGTTGTTGCACATCGGCTGGCAACCGAGGCTAATAGTCAAGGTGAATGAAATTCGCTGCCGCTTGAGTGACAGGCAACCGAGAGCCCCTACAGATCGCGAGTTTGCGGCAAGGGAAAGAAAGGGAGAGGCATGGTTCGCAGATTTTACAGCCTGCCTTCATTGAGTGCGCTCGCGGCTTTCGAGGCGGCAGCCCGCCATCTGAGTCTCACGAAGGCAGCGGAGGAATTGAACGTCACCACGGGCGCCGTTTCTCGTTCCGTCCGAACTCTGGAGGAGGAACTGGGCAATCCGCTTTTCCTGCGGCGGCATCGGGCTGTCGAGCTTACGCGTGAAGGCGAAACGCTATCGGCTGCGCTGCGCGAGAGCTTCGAACGAATGGCGGCTACGTTTCGGCAGATCAAGTCTCTTGGAGGTCAGGCGAACGTCACGGTCGGCAGCACGATGGCGATGGCGCATCTGTGGCTGATGCCACGCATGGGTACCTTCTGGAACCAGCATCAGGACATTGTCGTCGATCACGTGATTTCCGATCATCCCAGAGGCTTGGACCGACCGGACATTGATCTGCGCATCCGTTATGGCGCGGGGGAATGGCCCGAAGAGGTTTCCGCCAAGCTCTATGATGATCGCGTATTTCCCGTCGCGAGCCCGGCTTTCGCCAAAGCCTACCCGGTCCGGTCCATGTCAGATCTTGCTCGTCTGCAGCTTCTGTCGGTGGAAGGAATCGACTGGACGTGGACCACCTGGTCCGAGTTCCTGCGGGAGGTCGGCCATCCGGATCGCCGGCTCAACGTCCGACGTTTCAACAGCTATGTGATCGCGCTGCAGGCCGCACGGAGCGGGCAGGGGGTGGCGTTGGGGTGGGGCAGCCTCGTAGAGCCGTTGATTGAGGCCGGAAACCTCGTGAAGATGAGCGACGCGGAAATCGCAGCGCCGCATTCCTATTTCGTCACCTGGAGTGCACGACGGCCCCTGTCGCCGCAGGCGACCCTGCTGAAGGACTGGCTTCTCTCACTGGCATCGTTGAGTTCAGTTCAAGCGAGCAGGCTTCCTATTTCGCTTGAACAGCCGACGCGCAGGCGTTCTCCTAAGGAAAGGTCGGCGCGCAGGTCGTGAGCGCCGGGAGGTCTCCGGGAGCTTAGCATGAGCACTGCCGATGTTATCGACAAGCCGGAACAGTCCGCTTCTCACCGCCGCGGTGGCGGCCGCATCGGGCGCAAGGCATTGCGCGATGTGCCGATGGCTTCCTTTCCGACATTGGTGCGCAAGATCCCCGTATACGAGATCGTACCGGACGAAGCTGTCGAGCTCATCCACGATGAATCTATGAAGATCCTTGAGGAAGTCGGTTGTGAGTTTCGCGACGACGAAGCGATAGCCATGTGGAAGGAAGCGGGCGCCGATGTATCGGGCACCCGTGTCCGCCTCGACCGCGCGCTGCTCATGGATCTTGTGTCCAAGGTGCCGTCCGAATTCACGGTGCATGCACGCAATCCGGCGCGCACGGTGCAGGTCGGGGGAAAGAACTCGATTTTTGTACCGATGTATGGCGCCCCCTATGTGCGTGACCTCGAGAACACGCGGCGCTACGGAACGCTTGAGGATCTCAACAACTTCCATAAGCTCGCCTACATGGCGCCGGCCCTCCACTCTTCCAGCTCGATCATCTGCGAGCCGATGGAGATAGCCGTGCCCAAGCGGCACCTTCACATCATCCATTCAGCTCTAAAGCACTCCGACAAGCCGTTCATGGGCATCGTCACGTCGAAGGACAGGGCAGAAGATACGATGGAGATGGCGGGCATCGTATTCGGCGAGGAGTTCGTTCGCGACAATCCGGTGCTTGTGTCGATCACGAACTGCAACTCGCCGCTGGTCTGGGACGCCACCATGCTGGATGCGATGAAGGTTTATGCACGGCATAATCAGCCACTCATCCTGGCGCCATTTGCCCTTTGTGGCGCGTCCACGGCTGCCTCGGCGGTGGGTGCGGTTGCGCAGGTCAACGCCGAGGCCCTGGCCGGGATCGCCTTCACGCAGTTACTGCGGCCGGGCTCGCCACAGATTTATGGGCAGTTCATGGTCACGGTGGACATGAAGACGGGTGCGCCCATGGGCGGAACCCCGGAAGCCGCGCAGATGATGTATCTGATGGGGGCGCTGGCGCGGAAGTACCGTCTACCCTGGCGTACATCGGGCTTCCATGTGGGCTCAAAGCTTAATGATGCCCAGGCTGGGTACGAAGCAAACATGCTGATGCATGCAGCGATACTTTCCGGTGCGAACTACATCTGGCATTCGGCCGGCTGGCTGGAGGCCGGGCTGACCTGCAGTTATTCCAAGTTTGCCACGGATTGTGAGCAGCTTGTCGGGTGGTACCGCTATGCGGGCGGGGTTCCGTTCGACGACTTCAAGGAAGCGATGGCCGCAATCAGGGAGGTCGGTCCGCAAGGCCATTTCCTCGGTACCCAGCATACGCTGGATCATTTCGAGTCCGCGTTCTTCATGCCTACCATGATGGACTTCAATCCCTTCGAGCAATGGAACGCGGAGGGCGCCAAGGACCATGAGACGCGCGGCCGCGAGAAGGCGCGCAATATGCTGAAGGATTATGAGGAGCCAAGCCTCGACCCGGGGATCGCGGACGGCTTGCGGGACTTTATCGCAAGGCGCGAGGAGAGCCTGCCCGATACGGTGAACTAGTGGGGCGAAGACGCTTACAGGCGGTGATGGTTTCACAAATATGAGCAACAATACGACCAGAGGACGGGTGCGGGAGCGGGCGCAATGAATGTCCGGGCCGATCCGTTGCTGCAAACCTTTAGGCTCAAGCACCTGACCCTGAAGAACCGGCTGATGTCGACCAGCCACGAGCCGGCCTATTCCGACGACGGCATGCCCAAGGAGCGCTATCGCCTCTACCATGCCGAGAAGGCGAAGGGCGGTATTGCGCTCACCATGACGGCGGGTTCTGCGATTGTATCGCGCGATAGCCCGGCGGCGTTTGGCAACTTGCAGGCCTATCGCGACGAGATCGTCCCGTGGATGCGCGAACTTGTAGATTCGTGCCACGAGCATGACTGCAAGGTTATGATCCAGCTCACGCATCTCGGACGCCGCACCGGCTGGAACAAGGCCGATTGGTTGCCGGTCCTGGCGCCTTCGTCCGTGCGCGAGCCAGCGCATAGAGCCTTTCCCAAGACGATGGAGGAATGGGATATAGAGCGGATCGTGGCGGACTATGCTGCTGCCGCTCAGCGCATGCAGGCTGCCGGCCTCGATGGCATTGAATTCGAGTCCTACGGCCACCTGATGGACGGATTCTGGTCACCGCTGACCAATCACCGCGACGATGACTTTGGCGGCTCGCTGGACAATCGTCTGCGCTTTACCTGGATGGTCATCGATGCAGTGCGCAAGGCGGTCGGTCCTGACTTCATTGTCGGAATCCGGATGGTCGCCGACGAAGATGTCGACAAGGGGCTGTCGAAGGCCGAAGGTGTCGAGATCGCCCGCAGGTTGGCAGGCTCAGGGAAGTTCGACTTCCTCAACATCATCAAGGGTACGATCGAGACGGACGCCTCACTGACGCGGGTCATACCGGTCACTGGAATGCGTTCCGCGCCACATCTCGATTTTGCAGGTGAGGTGCGGGCTGCGACAAGGTTCCCCGTCTTCCACGCCGCGCGCATCTCTGACGTTGCCACCGCTCGCCATGCCATCGCCGAAGGCAAGCTCGACATGGTGGGCATGACGCGGCCTCATATTGCGGAGCCGCACATAATCGCCAAGGTGATGAGGGGCGAGGAACATCGTATCCGTCCCTGCGTGGGCGCCACCTATTGCCTCGACCGGATATATGAGGGCGGGGAGGCGCTTTGCATTCACAATGCCGCCACTGGCCGTGAGGCTTCGATTCCGCATGTGATCGAGCGTACCAGCGGACCATCCAGGAGGGTCGTGATCGTCGGTGCGGGTCCGGCGGGGCTGGAGGCAGCGCGCGTTGCAGCCGAGCGCGGCCATAAGGTCACCGTACTGGAAGCTTCCGGCAAGGCGGGCGGCCAGATCCAACTTGCCGTTCAGAACCCCCGCCGTCGCGAACTGATCGGGATTGTCGACTGGCGGCTGGCTGAACTGGAAAGGCTTGGCGTCGAGATTCGCTACGACATCTGGGCCGAGCAGGCGGACATCACGGGATTGTCCCCGGATGTTGTGATCATCGCCACCGGCGGAATGCCGCAAAATCCACCGCTCGATGCCGGCGATGATCTCGTCGTCTCAACATGGGATATCCTTTCGGGTGCCGTGAAACCTGCCGAGACTGTGCTGCTCTATGATGACAATGGCGGTCATCAGGGCATGGGCGCTGCCGAAGTGATCGCCAGCGCCGGCGCGGCTTTGGAGCTTGTCTCGCCCGAACGCATGTTCGCGCCGGAGATGGGGGGCATGAACCACGCTCCGTACATGCAGACTTTCCAGGAAAAGGGCGTGCGTGTGACGATCAACACGCGCCTGCGTTCGGTCCGGCGGGAAGGCAACAAGCTCGTCGCTACGCTTGGCTCTGATTTCTCTGGGCGGTGGAGCGAGGAAAGGTACGTCGATCAGGTGGTCGTGGAACACGGAACCGCTCCGCTTGAGGATCTTTACCTCGCATTGAAACCCCAGGCGAAGAACCTCGGTGCGGTCGACTACGAAGCCCTGGTGACCGCAGGAGACCCTTGGCCCGCTCGTAATCCACAGGGCGCATTCACGCTGTTCCGCATCGGCGACGCGTTGGCGTCGCGCAACATCCATGCCGCCATCTATGACGGCATTCGATACGCAATGAGAGTCTGACACTCGACGAATTCCACCTACGAACCTGATGACAGGCGAGGGTGGTCAAAATGACAAACAGGGAGAACAACATGCGTTTTTATCGAAGCAATGGAGACCGTGTTCCGTCTGCGGTTCACAAGATGGCAGAGGAAGTTCGCGCAGGAGGAATGGACAGGCGCGAGTTTCTTGCCATCGCCAGTGCGATGGGAGCTTCCACGGCATTCGCATATGGACTGATCGGGGCGGCGGTGCCCTCTCGGGCTCTTGCGCAGGAGGGGCAGAAGGGCGGCACGCTGAGGGTCGCAATGGCGATCAAGGGTCAGAAGGATCCGCGCAATTATGACTGGGTAGAGCTTGCCAATGTGTCGCGATGCTGGCTCGAACCGTTGGTCAGCTACACTCGCGAATTCACGTTCGAGCCGGTGTTGCTCGAAAGCTGGGAAGTGAATGACGATGCCACCGAATACGTTCTTCATATTCGCAAGGGCGTGGAGTGGACGAACGGCGACGCGTTCAATGCCGACGATGTGATACACAACCTCAATCGCTGGGCGGAAAAGAACGTCGAGGGCAACTCGATGGCGGCGCGCGTTGGCGCGTTGATCGACAATGCAACTGGCAAGGCGCAGGAAGGCGCAATCACCAAAGTCGACGACCATACGGTCAAGCTGAAGCTTAACGCACCGGACATATCGCTCATTCCAAACCTGACCGACTACCCTGCGCTCGTCGTTCACCGCAGCTTTACGGGCGATGACATCGTGGGAAAGCCAATTGGCACCGGCGCATTCGAACTTGTCTCCTATGACGTGGGGTCGACGGCGGTCGTCAAGCGTCGTGAAAAT
Organism: Rhizobiaceae bacterium; assembly: GCA_019635775.1. GTDB lineage: Bacteria > Pseudomonadota > Alphaproteobacteria > Rhizobiales > Rhizobiaceae > Mesorhizobium_K. The sequence continues at coordinate 49,436 of JAHBYU010000006.1, forward strand.
GGCAAGTGGTGGGGCGGAGAGGCGCTCGTGGATTCCGTGGAGTTCATCGACTACGGCACTGACTTCTCGGCGACGGTTAACGCGTTCGAGTCCGACGAAATCGATATCAACTTCGAAACGCCAGCGGATTTCATCGACATTCTGAACAATCTGGGTCTGACCATGTCAGAAGTGGCGACCGCCACCACGCTCGTGGCGCGGACCAACGTCACCAACAAGCCCTACGACGATCAACGTGTGCGCAATGCACTGCAGATGGCCGTGGACAACAACGTCGTTCTGCAGCTGGGCTACAACGGGCGCGGCGTTGTCGGCGAGAACCACCATGTCAGCCCCATCCATCCAGAATACTATCCGTTGCCGAAGAAGGAGCGCGATGCCGAAGGTGCGAAGAAGCTGATGGCGGATGCTGGCCAGGCGGATTTCGAGCACGAGTTGATCACGATCGAGGACGACTGGCAGAAGAACACCGGGGATGCCATCGCCGCCCAGCTCCGCGATGCTGGCATCAAGGTCAAGCGTACTGTTCTGCCTGGATCGACCTTCTGGAACGACTGGACGAAATATCCTTATTCGATGACGATCTGGTACATGCGTCCTCTTGGCGTCCAGATTCTTGCACTGGGGTACCGGACAGGCGAGGCGTGGAACGAGAGCGCATTTTCGGATCCGGCCTTTGACGCGAAGCTTCAGGAAGCTCTGTCGATCAGCGATGTGGATAAGCGGCGTGAGGTCATGAAGGACCTGGAGACCATCCTTCAGGACTCCGGCGTCATAATTCAGCCTTTCTGGCAAAAGCTCTTCAGCCACATGAACGCACGCGTCAAGAACTACGGGGTCCACCAGACCTTTCAGATGGACCTTCAGCGCGTCTGGCTCGAGCAAGCCTGACGGAACAATAGGCATGGGTTCTCGGTCCTGAACCGAGGACCCACGGCACGCCAGGGCTTGTCGGCGTTGCCTGCGGTGTAGCGGTAGGCAAGGATGTCGGCATCCGTCTCAGGGGCCACCATCCATGATGTCGCGTTTAGTCCGTCCGCTTGCCGAGGTTGAGATCGAAAGGCTTGTCCGTTGGGCGGACGAAGAGGGTTGGAATCCGGGCATAGGCGATGCGACTGCGTTTCGCGCCGCCGACCCTTCCGGCTTTATCGGCGCGTTTGTCGACGGGGAGATGGTCGCTGGAATCTCTGCCATCCGATACGGCCTCTCATACGGATTCGTTGGCCTGTACATCTCACGACCGGATATCAGAGGGCAGGGGCACGGCAAGGCGGTCTGGCAGGCCGGCCTTGCAAGGCTTGAGGGTCGCGTTGTCGGGCTGGATGGCGTCGATGCGCAACGCGATAACTATCGGGCAAAGGGTTTCGTAGACGCCTACCGGACTGTTCGATATGGCGGCCGATTGGCTCGGAACGTTGCCGTTCCATCAGACAAAGCACTCATTCTGGAAAATCCGAATTCCAGTTTGCTGTCAGCAGTTGTGAAGTTTGATCGGAGGACGTTTCCTGAAGATAGGGAAGCGTTTCTTGAATGCTGGCTTGCACCTCCCAACAAGCTTTGTGTTGCCTTTTCGGGCGAGAGTCTAACCGGTTATGGGGTCATGCGGGCCTGTCAAGCCGGTTGGAAAGTCGGCGGCTTGTCGGCAGTCGATGAGGATACCGCGGTGGCACTTTTCAATTCTCTCGCCTCGCGGGTGGACCAGGAGGTCTTTATCGATGTTCCGCTGCCACGCGCCGGCTTCGCGGCATTCCTGACCATCTCGGGGCTGGCTCCGGGTTTCGAGACGACCCGCATGTATCGCGGGGGAATGCTCGCTTTATCGCCCGAACTCGTCGGGGTAACGTCCCTTGAGCTTGGCTGAGCAAGATGGCTACGAGCGACGCATACAACGACAGCGCAGCTCATTTCATCTCAATTTAGACGTGTATCACATTGTGGATAACTTTTGCAGAAAGTTGAATAAAGTCTTAAATTGTCGGCTGGGACGGATTAATCCGTGCATGTGGTAAGACGCCTTAGCTGGGGAGCGGGCTGCATGTTTATGGTTGGGCTGGGGGTCGGCATTTTTGTCGGCCTGATGTTGGCGTCTTGGTTCGCGTTGGCGCTCATGACGCTTTTCCCGCGGATCCATCGAACGTCGACAGGGACCTGATTTCAGCGACTGATTAGAGGTACTGGCTGACCTTTCGGCCGACCTTTATGAACCGCACGGGGTTCAATGCCTGTCCGTTTCGGTGCACTTCATAGTGAAGATGCGGGCCAGTCGAGCGGCCGCTGCTACCGACCTTTCCAACGACATCTCCGGCCGCAACCTCCTGTCCTTCGGTAACCAGGATCCGGCTCATATGCGCGTAGCGTGTCGTGAAGCCGCCTGCGTGTCGTACCTCAACCATCCGACCGTAACCGCCGTTCCAGCCGGCCTTGATGACGGTGCCGGGCGCAGTCACCAGAACATCCGATCCTGTCGGCGCCCGAAAATCCATGCCCGAATGCATGGCTGGTGTACCGAGCAGGGGATCCTTCCGGACGCCGAACGTGCTGGATATCGAGTGTCCCGGTGACGGGTTGGCGATAGGAAGCCGGCGGGCCTCTGTCTTCATGCGATCAAGAAGGTCCAGAGCATCGTCCAGTTCCCTGACCTTCACGTCGAAAAGAGTGGTGTCATCCAGGGCGACAAGCGGCCCACCGACAGCTTCCCCATCGAGATCTACCTTCAATCCTGCGTCCTGGAGGGCTTCCGCGATCGCGTCGGCGGTCTCATATGCGTCTTCAGCGATTGCGTTGATACTGCTGAGCTGTTCGGTTTCTATCGAACGGAGGGACTGATTGATCGCGACGAATAGGCGATCCGCGCGGTCGGCGCTGGTTTCCGACGGATTGAATGACATGTAGCTGGACGATGAAGATAGCAGCGTGTCCCCCAGCCCGGCATGCCGGATCTGACCGAGATCCAGGCTATCGATGGTCGCTCGCAAGTCAGGTTTTCCGGTAGCAGTGAGCGCCTTGTCCGGCGCGTCGGCTGCCGCCTCCTTGAAACGGTCCAGAATGGGGCCGATGCGGCCATGGCGCTGAGTCAACTGGGACTGACGCTCCAGCAATTCGCCAACCTTTGCCTCCATCAACTGTTGGTCGAGCATCTGCCTGCTGGTGATCCGGTCTACCTGGGTCCTCAGGGCCGAGATGCGATCCTCGTATGCCTGCTGCAGCCGTGCCTGTCGGGCAGTTGTCGCGTCAATCAGGTCGTCGCGAAGCACGAGATATGAAGTCGCGAGCAGATAGCCCACGGCCATCGCCGCAAGTATCGAGCCGAAAAGAGTGGCAACCCACGGGCGAATTTCGAAATGACGGATGTTGTCGCCGCGAGCGATGATGACCGTATGAGGTTCGGAACGTTTGCCGAAAACTCTTGATCGACTTTCCTCTTTCACTGAAACCCGCGCCCACGCCGCTACGATTGCGATGGCGCTGATTACACATCGTTAGGGTTAACAAACCCCTTAGTCAAAGCGCTCTGGCAGCCGCCAGAACTTCTTCCGCGTGGCCCGGCACCCTGACTTTCCGCCAGATGCGAGCTACTTTCCCTTCACGGTCGATCAGGACAGTGGTGCGGACAACCCCCATATACTTCTTGCCGAACATGGTCTTTTCAGCCCAGACGCCATAGGCCGTGAGTGCCTCATGGGTTTCATCGGATACGAGAGGCGTTGTCAGCGCGTGCTTGCTCTTGAAGTTGGCATGCTTGCGCAAGCTGTCGGGCGAAATGCCGATGACGATCGCGCCAGCCCTCATGAACTCATCGTTCAACCGGGAGAAGTCGATTGCCTCTGCCGTGCAACCGGGTGTGTTGTCCTGCGGGTAGAAGAACAGCACCACGATTTTGCCGCGAAGTTCTGTCAGCCGGATTTCGCCTTCGTCGGCGGGCAGTGAAAAGTGCGGTGCTTCGCTTCCAGTTGCCAATTCGGCCATGGCTATACCCTTGATTGGGTTACAATAAAGACCGCACAGATATAGTGTCGAGCGTGACTCGTCCACGTTGGTAACCGATAAACGGAAGTTTGGGTGCAGCAGGAACTGCCACGGCACGAGAAGATCAGGTTTCGCCGAGACGAGATAACCGATCTCGCGAGTCTGCCTTCCGCTGCCATTCCGGTAACGGAACCCCGAACCGGGCGGAGGCCAAGGCCTCGCCGTTTTCTGAAGCTGCTGGCCGGTGTGGGCGGAGGCGTATTCGCCGTGCTCCTGCTCGTCATTGCAGGCCTCTACGCAATCGGACTGTCCGGGGTCGGTTCAGACCGGATACAGTTGGCCGCGGAGACTGCCCTGAAGCAGATCGTAGGCGTTGATGTCGATGTAAGGATGGGCCCCGCCTATCTCACGCTGGACGGCATGCGTTTCGTTGCGCTGGAAGTCCGGGATGTAGACCTCAAGCGGAGAGACGACGGGGCGCAGTTGGCAACAGCGGGCTCGATCCGGTTCGGCGTCAGGCTGCTTCCTCTGCTAACCGGCAATGTCAGGGTTTCGAGCGCGCGCCTGTCGGACGCACGGATCATGGCCAGCGCACTTGGCACGGGCGCTGAGACAGACTGGACGAGAGCCTTTCGTGACGGGCAGGGGCTGATCCAGCCAGAGCTTCTATCGCGGGCCATTTTTGCTTTTGCCCACAAGACGCTCGACGCTGTCAGCGCTAAGGCGCTGCGGCGCATTGCGCTCGACAATGTTGAACTCGTACTGCCGCCAGCCAGCAAGATAGCGACGATCCGGGTAGTGCAATCCAGCCTCAGGGAATCGCAGGGAGACAGCCTTGTTCTCGCAGCATCGCTTTTGATCGGTGATAGGCCGCTCGAGTTCGAGCTTACCGCCGAGCGCGACGACGTCAGCAACCGTATATCCTCGATCGGACTCGTCGCCTCCACTCCTGCCGAGGCCGACACCGCCTCTGCAGCCTATCGTATGGGGGCAGTCGAACTGAAGTTGAGCGGCATCGAAGGCTCGGATGGTCAACCGGATCGCCTCGACGGGGCTCTGGCCATAAATGGCTGGTCGATGGATCTGGGTGCGAGAGGGGCGGTTTCCGGGGATGTCGCACTGGACGCACGTTACGTTGGTGGCAGCGACCGAGTCGAGATCGGCCGGTTGAGCGCGAATGTGGGGCGCTCTCAGCTTGCTTTCAGGGGGCTATTTGGGCCGCGCTCACCATCTGAAGCAGGTGAGGATCAGCCCTCTTATCGGTTCAACCTTGTAAGCGCACGATCCAGTATTGCTCCGGAGGGGTCGCCCGAACCCGCCTTCAACACGGGTATCCAGATTTCAGGCTCATACCTTCCCGGCTCGGGGGCGCTCTCCGCGGATCAGATAGTGGTGAAAGGTGGTGGCGCCGGTGAAGCGCTTGGAACTGCAAAGGTACAGTTTGCTCCCGGTGTGGTGCCGGGCATGTCGGTTGCCTTCAACGTGCACGACATGGCCGTTTCTCAGGTCAAGCAGCTTTGGCCATGGTTCTCCGCCCGTCCGGCCCGTAACTGGGTCCTGAACAACGTTTTTGGCGGACGGGTGACGGAAGGGGAACTGCAGGTGCAGGTCGAGCCCGGTCGACTCGGAAACGGCATCCCGCTGGCCGGCGATGAGTCCTTTGGAACGTTTCGGGTGAGCGGCACACGCTTCGACACGGCAGGCGTTATTCCACCTGTCCGCGATGCGACGGGAGAAGTGAATTACCGGGGGGCTGACGTGGATATCGCGCTCTCCTCTGGAACGGTCTATCTGCCGAGCGGACGGACGGTCGCGGCGAGCGACGGGACGCTTACGATCCGTCGCGCCAATCAGCCTCCCGTTATCGGCGATCTGGATATCGATGTGAAAGGAGATGCGGCGGCCGTGGCCGAACTCGCCTCCTACGAGCCGATCAATGCCATGCGCTTTGCCGGCCTGCAGGCTGAAGACTTCACCGAAGGCCAGGTCTCGGGCAACGTTAAGGCCGACATCCCGTTGCAGAAGGGGATCGACAGCAAGAAGCTCAACTGGCTGGTCGATCTCAACTACGAGGACGTTTCGATCGCCAAGCCCTTTGACGGGCAACTTGTCTCTGAGGCTGACGGTTCAATCGCGATCGAAAAGACGAAAGCAGCCATTTCCGCCAAGGCCAAGTTGAATGGAATTCCTGCCGAAATCGATGCGATCGAACCGCTGGGCGGTAGCGATGTGGAACGCATGCGCCTCATCGCCCTGACGCTTGATGACAAGACGCGGGAGGCAGTGGTTCCGGGGCTTTCAGGTCTGGTCGAGGGACCGATCAAGGTCGAGGTCGATGCGCGAGAGCGCGGTAAGCAATCTATACAGGTTGACGTAACAAACGCTCAGCTAAACATTCCTTGGGCTGGATGGAGCAAGGGGCCGGGTATCGGCGGCAACGTCAAGTTCACGCTGCAGAATGACGAGGGCAAGTCGCGATTGTCCGATTTCAAGCTGACCGGCGATACATTCGGTATAACCGGCTCACTGGTCTTGGCCGATGGCGGTTTGAGCGAAGCCGGTTTTCCAAGCGTCAAACTTAACCGCAATGACGACGTTTCCGTCACCGTCAAGCGATCCGGAAAGGGGTACGCCGTTGATGTGAAGGGAAAGTCGCTGGATGCCCGCTCTGTCGTCAAGCAGTTCACTTCGGACTCCAGCACCGCGACGAAATCGACCGACGGTGGCTCGGTCGGTTCCGTGTCTCTGACCGTGAACGTCGATAGCGTGACAGGCTTTCACGATGAAAAGCTCGGCAACGTCAAGCTTCAGTACCGTGGAACTGGCGACAGGGTTGATCGTCTGGAGGTGACTGCACTGGCGGCTTCCGGGGCAAAGGTCGAATTGCTGAGCGGAATCGCCGATGGAAGCCGCAGGATGGACATGACATCGAGCGATGCTGGTGCGGTGCTACGGTTCCTCGATCTTTATGAACACATGCAGGGTGGTAGTATAAACCTTGCCCTTAGGGGTGGGGTCGACGGACCCATGACAGGGCAGGCGGACGCGCGCGATTTCGTGCTCGTCAACGAACCACGATTGAGTTCGCTGGTATCGACGACTCCCGTCGGAAGCGACCGAAGCCTCAACCAGGCCGTCAGGCGCGATATCGACACCTCCAGGGTTCATTTCGAACGTTGCTATTCGCAGATCGAGAAGGGAACTGGATACTTGCGTCTGTCCGAGGGCATCCTGCGCGGCCCCCTTGTCGGTGCGTCCTTTCAGGGGACGCTTTACGATCAGAAGGGCAATATGGACATGACCGGCACTTTCATGCCGGCTTATGGGCTCAACCGCATATTCGGCGAGCTTCCGATCATCGGCGCGCTGTTGGGCAACGGGCGTGATAGAGGTCTGATCGGCGTTACCTTCAAGCTCGAGGGCGATGCGGATTCGCCTGCCGTGCAGATTAATCCGTTGTCCGCGATCGCGCCGGGAATTTTCCGGCAGATATTCGAGTTTCGCTGACAGCCTATTCGGGCCTGAGCAGAATGTGTTTTTTCCTACCAAGCGAGAGCTTGATCGCGCCGTCTGCATTGAGGTCCGCTTCCGTAAGAAGCCGGCGCTCATCGGTCACCTGCTGATCGTTGATGCGGACCGCGCCGCCCTGAACATGACGGCGGGCCTCGCCGTTCGATGAAGCAAGTCCGGCGCTGACGAAGATGGAGAGAAGGCCGACGCCAGAGCCAAGCTGGCCGTGGCCGACAGTTATGGTTGGAAGCGTATCTGCTGCGACACCTTCCTCGAAGGTCTTGCGTGCCGTCTCCGCCGACTGCTCGGCGGCCTGACGACCGTGCAGCATGGCGGCGACCTCGGTCGCAAGCACCTTCTTTGCGTCGTTGATCTCGGCGCCTCCGAGCGCGGTCAGCCTGGCAATCTCATCAAGCGGAAGTGCGGTATAGAGCTTGAGGAAGCGACCCACGTCCGCATCCTCGGTATTGCGCCAGTATTGCCAGAAGTCATAGGGGCTCAACATGTCTGCGTTCAGCCAGACGGCACCGGTCATCGACTTGCCCATCTTCCCGCCGGACGCGGTGGTCAGCAGTGGCGTGGTAAGGGCAAAAAGCTGAGGCGTGCCCATGCGGTGACCGAGATCGATGCCGTTGATGATATTGCCCCACTGGTCCGAACCGCCCATCTGCAGCCGAACGCCATGACGTTTGCTGAGTTCGACGAAATCGTAAGCCTGAAGGATCATGTAGTTGAATTCGAGGAACGACAAAGATTGCTCCCGGTCCAGCCGCAGCTTCACGCTGTCGAACGAGAGCATGCGATTGACAGAGAAGTGTTGGCCGACATCGCGCAGGAACTCGAGATAATTCAGCGGCAGAAGCCAGTCTGCGTTGTTGACCATCAGCGCGTCCTTCGGTCCGTCGCCGAAGGTCAGGTAGTTGGCAAAAACCTGCTTGATGCCGGCAATGTTTGTTTCGATCGTCTCGGGCGTCATCAGCTTGCGCGCCTCGTCCTTGAAGGATGGGTCGCCGACCATGCCGGTGCCTCCCCCCATCAGCGCTACGGGACGATGGCCGGTTTGCTGCAGCCAGTAGAGAAGCATGATCTGGATCAGGCCGCCGGCATGCAAGCTGGAAGCAGTTGGATCGAAGCCGATATATGCCGAAACCGTCTCTGTCGCGAAGAGCTTGTCGAGGCCGGCGTCATCCGAAGTCTGGTGGATAAAGCCTCGCTCGGAGAGGATGCGCAGGAAATCGGACTTGAAGGCAGTCATGCTCGTTATCCCGGAAGATGGCCACGGGCTGGTGGCCTGCGTGGCAAGTTTGGTCGCGGGCGTTTAGCATCCAGCGGCGGGGAATCACAAGGACAACGCCTAAAATGACGATCATGCGCGCGATTGGCCTGATGAGCGGCACGTCGATGGACGGCATCGATGTTGCGTCGATCGAGACAGATGGAACGTTGGTCACCGAGATCGGGCCCTCGCAGTTTGTTCCATATGATGCGGCTTTCCGCAGGCGCATCGAGGCTGCTCTGGAAACAGCGAAGTCCATTGTCGCCCGCGAAGACCGACCCGGTAGGCTCGCGGAACTGGAGGAGGAGATCACGCTTCGGCATGCGCGAGCAGTTTCGGATTTCCTGGCCTCTGCGTCTTCGGCCTGGCAGCATCCCCAGGTCATCGGTTTCCACGGACAGACGGTGCTCCACCGGCCTCAGCGTGGAGTCACCGTGCAACTGGGTGACGGAGCGTCGCTTGCACGCGAAACGGGCATCGATGTCATCCACGACATGCGTGCCAACGACATGAAATACGGAGGGCAAGGCGCGCCGCTGGTGCCTGCCTATCACGCTGCGCTGGCACACTCGTTGCCGCCTGCCTTCAGGGACGAGTATCCAATCGTCTTCGTCAATGTCGGTGGAATCTCCAACATCACTTACGTGCAGCGGGAAGGTGATCCGATCGCGTTCGATACTGGCCCCGGTAACACGCTCATCGATCAGTGGGTGTCGCTTGAAGGCGGCGTGCCATTCGATGCCGGCGGTGCGATTGCGAGCGAGGGAGGCGTCGATCACTCACGCGTTCTTCGCTATCTGGATAATCCATTCTTTGAACGCGGAGGGCCAAAGTCGCTCGACCGAAACGACTTTACTCTCGACCTCGTTGCAGGTCTGGAGCTTGCCGATGGAGCGCGCACATTGGCGGCTTTGTCTGCCCAGGCGATACTCAAGTCAGTGGAGCATCTGCCAGCGTCGCCGAAGCTCTGGATCGTCAGCGGTGGCGGCCGCAAGAATCCACATATCGTAGGCGACCTTCGTGCCGGCGCGGACACGTTGAAGGCACGGGTCATCGTGGCCGAGGATGCCGGGTTGAATGGCGACGCGACCGAGGCCGAGGCGTGGGCTTATCTCGCAGTACGGTCGTTGAAGGGGTTGCCGCTCACGTTTCCCACGACTACGGGATGTCACGCGCCTGCGACCGGAGGAATACTGAGCAAAGCAAAAGGCGCGTAGTAAAACCACGCGCCTTTGTAGAAGAAAGCAGCGTGAGCTGCTTCAGTATTACTTCTTGGCAGGAGCCTTCTTTGCAGCAGGCTTGGCGGCAGCTTTTGCCGGCGCCTTCTTCGTAGCAGGCTTTGCGGCGGCAGCTTTCGCCGGCGCCTTCTTTGCAGCAGGCTTGGCGGCAGCTTTTGCCGGGGCCTTCTTTGCAGCAGGCTTGGCGGCCGCGGCTTTTGCCGGAGCCTTCTTTGCAGCAGGCTTGGCGGCAGCTTTTGCAGGAGCCTTCTTCGCAGCAGGCTTTGCCGCAGGCTTGGCTGCTGTCTTCGCCGCAGGCTTGGCAGCGGCTTTCGCTGCTGGCTTCTTTGCGGCAGGCTTTGCAGCTGCCTTGGCGGCTGGCTTCTTGGCGGCGGGCTTGGCCGTCGCTTTAGGAGTCGCAGCTTTGGCAGCCATGGCAGGCTTTTTCGTCTTGTCAGTCTTGCTCACGTGAGTTCCCCCTCGTCTAGGGATTGTGATTCGTCACACTCGAAACCTGACACGCAGTAAGTCGGCTGTCGAGTATCTGCTGGATGTCAGGCAGCACTTTCCACCGTGACTCTGATAACAAAGCCACATAAATCCTTCATAGCATTTAACGGTGCTCAGAAGAGTTGTTCAGCGAAGACGTTTCGGCCTCGGATCGGAAAGTTCACCGGCGAGTCTTCGATCGAGGTAATCGGCACACTCGTCGATAAGAAGTTCGGAGTCGTTCGAGAAGAAGTGGTTCGCGCCCGCGAGTGTCTTCTGCGTGATCGTGATGCCCTTCTGCGTGTGCAGCTTGTCGACAAGAGTCTGAACCTCTTTGGGTGGCGCGACCTTGTCGGCATCGCCATGAATGATGAGGCCGGACGACGGGCATGGAGCGAGGAAGGAAAAGTCGTACGTATTCGGCTGCGGAGCGATTGAGATGAAACCTTCGATCTCGGGACGACGCATCAGAAGCTGCATGCCGATCCACGCACCGAACGAGTAGCCTGCGACCCAGCACGTTTTCGAATCCGGATGCAGCGACTGGATCCAGTCGAGCGCCGCGGCGGCGTCGGACAGTTCACCGGTACCGTGATCGAACTCGCCCTGGCTGCGACCGATGCCCCGGAAATTGAAACGCAACGTGGTGAAGTTGCGTTTCTGGAACATGTAGAACAGGTCGTAGACGATCTTGTTGTTCATCGTGCCACCGAACTGCGGGTGGGGATGAAGGATGATGGCGATGGGAGCGCTCTTCTCTTTCGAGGGTTGGTAACGGCCTTCGAGGCGACCGGCCGGACCTGCAAAAATAACCTCGGGCATAAAAACTCCATCACCACATCTACTATGTGCCGGCCTGATCGGTTCCCTACCGCGACTTGACGCAGGACTTTCGTCTACCTAGAAGGCTAGTTTAGAACCATTCAAAACTGGCAGGGTTGTCGCCCATGCCCGGCAAGGCGCGTAGATAGGACGGCTGCCCTTGCAAATTCAAGGAAATAACGCATCTCCCGCGAGAATGCAGTCTGAAGGCACGGACGAAACGGAATGAGCAGGCATCGCGCCTATCTCGACTATAATGCGAGCGCGCCTCTGCTGAGCGAGGCGCGGGCAGCGATGCTTGAGGCACTCGACCGCTCTGCAAACCCTTCTTCCGTGCACGATGAAGGACGGTCCGCACGTCGTTTGGTCGAAGACGCAAGGCGGGAGGTTGCTGTTCTGGTGAATACAAAACCGGAGCATGTTGTCTTCACTTCGGGTGCGACGGAAGCTGCCAACACTTTGCTTGCGCCTGTGTGGCGTATGGGGCGAGGAGAGGTTCGCATGTCGAGGCTCTATGTCTCCGCTGCGGATCATCCGTGCATCCTCGGAGGTGGCCGGTTCACTCCCGACTGCATTGTGCGCATCGGCGTTGACAGGGACGGGCTTTGTGATCTGGCCGCTCTGGCTGGAGCACTTGCCACGCATGACCGCGAGGAGGGGTTGGCGCTTGTCGCCATCCACCTTGCCAACAACGAGACGGGCGTTGTTCAGCCGGCGCGGGAGATCTCGTCGATCGTGAAGGCCGCGGGCGGTATCCTTGTTCTCGATGCGGTGCAGGCAGCCGGTCGTATTCCAATCGACCTCGCGCAAGGCATCGCTGACTATGTAATCTTGTCGGCGCACAAGATCGGCGGGCCTGCCGGCGTGGGCGCGTACGTAGCTGCTTCCGACCTGATAATGCCTCAGCCCCTGGTCAGCGGAGGCGGGCAGGAGAGGGGGCATCGGGCCGGCACCGAAAACCTGTCTGGCATTGCGGGCTTCGGCGCTGCCGCCCGTGTCGCGCGTGACGGCATTGCCAATGTCGCCGAACTGGCGGCCATGCGCGAACGCATCGAAGCGACAATTATGTCTCTCGCGCCTGATGCGGAGATTTTTGGCCGTGCCGCGCCCCGACTTGCCAACACAGTTTTCTTCGCCATACCCGGCGTGAAAGCAGAAACTGCACAGATTGGATTCGATCTCGCAGGGGTTGCTGTATCCGCAGGCTCCGCCTGTTCGTCTGGCAAGGTTGGACCGAGCCACGTGTTGAAGGCGATGGGACGCGACGGCGAGGGTGGACTGCGGGTCTCGATCGGTCGCGGTACGACGTCGAAGGATGTCGAACTTTTCGCCACCGCATTGACCGGAATTCTCGCCCGACGCGGCGACAGGGCAGCCTGAGGTTGTCGGACAGGCATTTGCGGGACGGTGTTATGCCGTTTCGCCGGGTGATTTCCCCGAGGAAACACCCTATATGAGCATCGCGTCGCCGGATGGCGGCGTCACGACTTGATAACTGCCGGGCCTTTAACCCGGCGAGGATTGGAGAGTGTGATATGCCTGCTGTGCAGGAGACCATCGACAGCGTCCGCAAGATCGACGTCGATCAATATAAATACGGCTTCGAAACCAAGATCGAAACCGACAAGGCGCCCAAGGGGCTGTCGGAAGACATCATCCGCTTCATTTCTGCGAAGAAGGGTGAGCCGGAATGGATGCTCGAATGGCGTCTGGGCGCATACCGGCGTTGGCTGACGCTTGACGAACCCACATGGGCCCGGGTCGACTATCCCAAGATCGACTTCAACGACATCTATTACTATTCAGCGCCGAAATCGACGCCCGGCCCCAAGTCGCTCGATGAAGTCGATCCTGAATTGCTGAAGACCTACGCCAAGCTCGGAATACCGCTCAAGGAGCAGGAGATTCTCGCCGGCGTACAGAGGCCAGCCAATGGCGATGCGCAGTTTGATGAGGCTAACGACAAAGGTGCGCCGCGCCGCGTGGCGGTTGATGCCGTGTTCGACTCCGTGTCAGTCGTCACCACCTTCAAGGATGAACTCGCGAAGGCCGGCGTCATCTTCTGCTCGATCTCGGAAGCGGTGCGCGAGCATCCCGAACTGGTGAAGAAATATCTAGGCACCGTTGTTCCGACGACCGACAACTTCTACGCCACGCTCAATTCGGCGGTCTTTACCGACGGCTCCTTCGTATTCGTGCCGAAGGGCGTTCGGTGCCCGATGGAGCTGTCCACCTATTTCCGCATCAACGAGAAGAACACCGGCCAGTTCGAGCGCACGCTGATCATCGCGGAGGAAGGCGCCTACGTCTCCTACCTTGAGGGCTGCACCGCGCCGCAGCGCGACGAGAACCAGCTCCACGCAGCTGTTGTCGAATTGATCGCTCTCGACGACGCAGAGATCAAATACTCGACCGTCCAGAACTGGTATCCGGGCGATGCTGACGGCAAGGGCGGCATCTACAACTTCGTCACCAAGCGCGGTGATTGTCGCGGTGACCGTTCCAAAATTTCGTGGACTCAGGTCGAGACCGGTTCGGCGATCACCTGGAAATATCCTTCCTGCATCCTGCGCGGCGATGACAGCCAGGGCGAGTTCTATTCGATCGCCGTTTCCAATGGTCATCAGCAGGTCGATAGCGGCACGAAGATGATCCACCTCGGCAAGAACACGAGAAGCCGCATCATCTCCAAGGGTATCGCTGCGGGCTTCAGCGAAAACACGTATCGCGGCCAGGTCTCGGCGCACCGCAAGGCAACCAATGCGCGCAACTTCACCAATTGCGACAGCCTGCTGATCGGCGACCAATGTGGCGCGCACACGGTGCCCTATATGGAAGCCAAGAACGCGACCGCCAAGTTCGAGCACGAGGCCACCACCTCCAAGATCTCCGAGGACCAGAAGTTCTACGTCATGCAGCGTGGAATTCCCGAGGAGGAGGCGATCGCTCTCATCGTCAATGGCTTCGTCAAGGAAGTCATACAGGAACTGCCGATGGAGTTTGCCGTCGAGGCGCAGAAGCTGATCGGCATCAGCCTTGAGGGAAGCGTCGGCTAGGACGGCCATTTCTGCTGGGCACAACGAATTCGAGACGGATACAAAATGCTGGAAATAAGAAACCTTCACGCGAAAATCGCCGACACAGACACGGAAATCATCCGTGGCCTGAACCTCACCGTTAAGGCAGGCGAGGTAGCCGCGATCATGGGGCCGAACGGCTCCGGCAAGTCCACCCTGTCCTATATCCTTGCAGGCCGCGAGGACTACGAGGTCACCGAAGGGGACATTCTCTACGACGGCGAGTCGATCCTGGAATTAGACCCGGCCGAGCGCGCCGCGAAAGGCATCTTTCTGGCCTTCCAGTATCCGATGGAGATACCGGGCGTCGCGACCATGGAATTTCTGAAGGTCGCGATGAATGCGCAGCGCAAGGCGAGAGGTGAGGAGCCTCTTTCTGTTCCGGAGTTCATCAAGCGCGTGAAAGCCGCTTCCGGTGACCTCTCCATGGACACTGCCATGCTGAAGCGTCCGCTCAATGTTGGCTTCTCCGGCGGTGAGAAGAAGCGGGCGGAGATTCTTCAGATGAAGCTCCTGGAGCCCAGGCTTTGCGTGCTCGACGAAACCGACTCGGGCCTCGATATCGACGCTTTGAAAATCGTCTCGGACGGCGTCAATGCGCTGCGCTCGCCTGACCGTGCGTTTGTGGTCATCACGCACTATCAGCGGCTGCTTGAACACATCGTGCCGGACAGCGTGCACGTTCTCTACAAGGGCCAGGTCATCAAGTCCGGCGACAAGAGCCTTGCGCTCGAACTGGAAGAGAACGGCTACGCCGGCGTGATTGGCGAGGCGGCCTGATCCGATGAACGCCCACGCTCAACCCCAGCTTACCCCGGCCGAGACTGCGCTGGTTGACGCCTTCGGCGAGCGGCTTTCGCTTCTGCCAGGTGACGGTGCTGTCATGGTGCGGCGCGACAACGCCATCGAGCAGATCAAGGCTGGCCTGCCAACCAAGCGCGTCGAGGCGTGGCACTACACGGACCTGCGTCGCTTGCTCACCACTGTGCCCGCCTTCGACGAAACGGCGAAGGCAAAGCCTGTGCAGCCGCTGCTCGAGGGGTCAGCAGTGTTTGCAGTCCTCAACGGCGTGTCTTCAAGCAAGATCGAAAAGCTCGATGGTGTCTCGGTGCAACGTGCCGCCGACCATCTGATTGATGGAAGTCTGGCCGAGGCGCTCGCGCCCCGTGGCGATGACGACGCCATCGGCGCCCTGAACGCGGCCTTCGCTGCCGACGGTTATTTTGTCGATGTAGCAGCTGGAACCGAGCTTGCCGGTGCGATCGAATTGCAGAATGTGCTCGCGGGCGGGCAGTCTCATGTGAGACTGCCTGTGCGTGTCGGTGAAGGAGCTAAGGCGATCATTGTCGAGCGCCAGACGGGCGAGGGCGAGGCGTTCGCGACGTCGGTTGCCAACGTCACGTTAGGTGACGGCGCCGAACTTACATGGCTGATCGTGCAGGAGCAGCCGGAAACCGCTGCCTATCTCGGACAGTTCAACGCCTGGATCGGCAAGGATGCGAAACTGACGGTCTTTGTCATGAACGTCGGCGGCAAGCTTGTTCGACAGGAAATCAACGTTGTCGCCAAGGGGGAAGGCTCCACCTTCACGCTGCGCGGCGTCAACCTGCTGGCTGGCGATACCCATACCGACGTGACCATGGTGCTCGACCACGCGGTGCCACACACCGCCTCCACGGAAGTCATTCGCAATGTGGTGACCGGTAAGGCCCGCGGCGTCTTCCAGGGTCGTATCAACGTCCACCAGTACGCTCAGAAAACCGACGCCAAGATGGCCTGCAACACGCTGCTGCTGTCCGATGACGGCGAGTTCTCCACCAAGCCCGAACTGGAGATTTTCGCCGACGACGTACAGTGCGGTCACGGCGCGACTGTCACCGAGATCGACCGCAACCATCTTTTCTACCTGATGGCGCGCGGCATCGAGGAAAAGACCGCGCGCGGACTCTTGGTCAAGGCATTCGTTGCCGAGGTCATCGAGGAGATGGAAGACGAGGCCATCGTCGAGGCGCTGGAAAAGAAGCTCGATGCGTGGTTCGTGACCCACGGTTGAGGCGAAAGCTGAACATGGACCAGAAGTTCGAAGCCGCCACTTACGACGTTGAGGCGATCCGTCGCGACTTTCCGATCCTGTCGCGCGAGGTATACGGAAAACCTCTTGTCTATCTGGACAACGGCGCCTCCGCGCAAAAACCGAAGGCCGTGTTGGACGCGATCCAGAACGCCTATGCAAATGATTATGCCAACGTGCATCGTGGCCTGCACTTCCTGTCCAACACCGCCACCGATGCATACGAAAAGGCGCGCGAAACGGTGCGCCGGTTCCTGAACGCGCCCTCGGTCGACAACATCGTCTTCACCTCCAACTCGACAGCCGCGATCAACACCGTCGCCTACGGCTTCGGCATGCCGAACATCGGGGCCGGTGACGAGATCTTGCTCTCGATACTGGAGCATCATTCCAACATCGTACCGTGGCATTTCATCCGCGAGAGGCAAGGCGCGAAACTCGTCTGGGTACCCGTGGACGACCTCGGCGCGCTTCACATCGAAGAATTCGAGAAGCGCCTCACCGGCCGCACAAAGCTGGTTGCCATTACGCACATGTCGAATGCGCTGGGTACGGTCACGCCCATCAAGCAGATCGTAGAGATCGCACATGCGCGTGGCATTCCCGTGCTGGTCGATGGCAGCCAGAGCGCGGTCCACATGCCCGTGGACGTGCAGGATCTCGATTGCGATTTCTTCGTGTTCACCGGGCACAAGGTCTACGGCCCGAGCGGCATCGGTGTGCTGTATGGCAAGGCCGAGATGCTGGAGCGCATGCGACCTTTCATGGGCGGTGGCGAGATGATTGAGGAAGTGACGGAGGAAAACGTCACTTACAATGCTCCGCCGTATCGTTTCGAGGCTGGCACGCCTCCTATCGTCCAGGCAATCGGGCTCGGTGCCGCGCTCGAATACATGGACGAGATAGGGCGCGACCGTATCGCGGCGCATGAGGCCGACCTCAAGGAATACGCCCACGAACGCCTGCGCTCGATCAACTCGCTTCGCATCATCGGTGACGCGCCCGGCAAAGGCGCGATCGTTTCCTTCGAGCTTCAGGGTATCCACGCGCATGACGTCTCGATGGTGATCGATAGGCAGGGTGTGGCAGTGCGCGCTGGCACCCATTGCGCCCAGCCGCTGTTGAAACGCTTCGGCGTCACCTCCACATGCAGGGCATCGTTTGGCATGTATAATACGCGCAGCGAGATCGATGCGCTGGTCGAAGCGCTCGAGAAGGCGCGAAAGTTCTTCGGGTGAACGACATGGAAGACACGGACGTCACAACCGGACCGGAGGAAAAGGCTGCTTTGTCACCGCAATCTGTCACTGCGGAGCAAGCGGTGCCTGCAAAGGTATCGGCCATACCCGAGGATGAGCTCGCCCGCATGACCGACGACATCGTCGGTGCCCTGAAGACCGTCTATGACCCTGAAATTCCGGCTGACATCTACGAACTGGGCCTCATCTACAAGATCGACATCGAGGATGACCGTTCGGTCAAGATTGACATGACGCTGACCGCTCCCGGCTGCCCGGTTGCCGGCGAAATGCCGGGCTGGGTCCAGAATGCGGTAGGCGCAGTCGAGGGTATTTCCGATGTAGAGGTCAACATGGTGTTCGATCCCCCATGGACCCCCGACCGCATGTCCGAAGAGGCCCAGGTAGCGGTAGGTTGGTATTGATCCACGTTTGAGCGTAGCGGCGCGACACCCAACCGAAAAAGTTCGACCGGGTGCCGCTGACAGGGGGCCTAGTACTGAGTGCGCTCGAAGCGCTTTCCGTGGTGTCGCGGACCATCCTTGTGATGGCCACCCTTCCGGAACTTTTTGGCAGCGCTCATTTCCCGACGATCCAGTTGTCCATCGTCATTGGTATCAAGCAGCGCGAAGCGCTTGGCCTTGTGCTTTTCGATCTCGTCGAGCGTCACCTTGCCATCCCCGTTTATGTCGAGTCGACGCTCCATGCGGTCGGCGGTGCGCTTCACCATCTGAGCCATTGCATGTGCCTCGATCTCCGCGCGAGAGAGCATGCCGTCGCCATCCGTGTCTGCGGCCTTCAGGTCTTCCATGCGCGAGAATGAGTCCAGGTCGACCGGTTCCTTGTCGAGCTTTCCGGCTTTCGGTTCGGCCTTTGCTTCAACGGAGGGCTGCTGCGCCGCGTCGCTGGATGACTGCGCGAGAGAATGGCCCGCCGAAATCGCAATGGATGATGCCGCGAGGGCAATAATAAGTTTCCGCATCTTTTACTCCAATTTTCTTTGACTGAATGCGTGCCATCGACACGTGTGGAGTATCGAGTTCATCAAATGAACTGGAAATGAATAGCCCGATTAAACTTCCGTAATGTCAAATGTGCTGGACGATCGTCATGGCTTTCATGGTCCGGCTGCAGAAAAGATCTACGGGGATCGCAAGCGGGACTTTTGTTGCGTGGCGCTTGGACTTGAGCGCAATCGGTTTGGGGGCTATGCCATGGCCTGAAGACCTGGCGTTTCGATCAAGCATATCGCTATCGTTTGAGAAGCTATCGTTTGAGAACAAGAGAAGGGGCGCTCGAAGCGCCCCTTCTCGCGTTTTTTTAAACGCAGTTTATTCAAGGATGTAGACGACCTCTCTGGTGGACGGATCGATCAGCGCCGTCCGGCCGTCTATCACCACATATTGGTAGTCTCTGTCAGGCAGCGTGTTCTCTTGCAGAGCGCCGGGTTTGAAGACGTCAGGGATGACCGCGCCCAGCACAAGCTCGAAGTTAGAGGGCCGTTCGATGACCTCGACCGGATGTGCTTTGACGTATTCCCTGACGACCACTTCTTCTTCCGGCGTTATGATGACCGTATTCTGGGCCTGGGCTGCGAAAGCGCTGCCTGCCGCAATGACTCCGGCGGCAATCAAGGTACGAAGGGTGTTCATTTCGGTTCTCCAATTTTGTTTTCGCACCATGCAGTGGATCTGTGCATGGTGCTGTTGACGCCCGGCAATGAAAGCGGAAAGTCGCCCTTTGGTTCCGAGAGTTGAAAAGTGTAACAGCCGGTCACGATGCTGAATGGCTTGCAGCGGGTGGGAATCGTCACCATGTTGCGTTATCAGGAGGCATTCTTCGGGCCTTGAACCCGTTGTTTTGGAGCATGACATGGGACGTTTCACCGTCATTTCGATGACAGACGCCGCTGCCGAGCGGGTAAACGAGATTGTCGCGGCGCGCGGCAACGCTCAGGGTCTCCGGCTTGGGATCAAGAAGGGCGGGTGCGCAGGCATGGAGTACACGGTCGATCTGGTCACCGAGCCCAAGGCCGGCGATGATCATGTCGAAAAGAACGGCGCGCATGTCTGGGTTGCGCCAGAGGCAGCGCTCTTCCTGCTCGGAACCGAGATGGATTTCGAGAAAACGACGCTGCGTACTGGGTTTACCTTCCGCAATCCCAACCAGAGTTCTGCCTGCGGGTGCGGCGAATCCGTCGAACTGAAGCCTGCCGACCTCAAGGCTCTTGCCGAGGCCCGTGTCGGCGCTGCCTGACCCTGCCAGGCATCAGTTACAAAAAAGGCCGCCCAAGGCGGCCTTTTTGTATTCCGCTGCCGGAAGTCCGGCGTCGAAAACCTTAACGCTTCGAGAACTGGAAGCTGCGGCGGGCCTTCGCCTTGCCGTACTTCTTGCGCTCGACAACGCGGCTGTCGCGGGTCAGGAAGCCGCCCTTCTTGAGCACCGAGCGCAGGCCCGGCTCGTAGTAGGTCAGCGCCTTGGAGATGCCATGACGCACCGCGCCGGCCTGGCCGGACAGGCCACCGCCGATGACGGTCGCGATGATGTCGAACTGGCCCCCACGGTTCGTCGCGACGATCGGCTGCTGCAGGATCATCTGCAGGACGGGGCGCGCGAAATAGGCCCCGAATTCCTTGTCGTTCACGGTGATCTTGCCCGAGCCGGGCTTGACCCAGACGCGTGCGATGGCGTTCTTGCGCTTGCCGGTGGCGTAAGCGCGGCCCTGCTTGTCCAGCTTCTGGACATGAACCGGTGCGGCGGGCTGCTCGGCAGCAACCGTGCCGAGTTCGGCCAGCGAGTTCAGGTCAGCCATGTTACTTGGCCCTCTTGTTCTTGGGGTTCATCGCCGCAACGTCGAGTGCCTCGGGCTGCTGGGCGACATGCGGATGTTCGGTTCCGGCGTAGACACGCAGGTTCTTCATCTGGCGACGGCCAAGCGGGCCGCGCGGAATCATCCGCTCGACGGCCTTTTCGACGACGCGCTCGGGGAAACGTCCTTCGAGCAACTGGCGCGCGGTGCGCTCCTTGATGCCGCCGGGATGGCCGGTGTGCCAGTAATAGACCTTGTCGGTGTACTTCTTGCCGGTCAGCGCCACCTTGTCGGCATTGATGACGATGACGTTGTCGCCATCATCGACATGCGGAGTAAAGGTCGGCTTGTGTTTGCCGCGGAGACGGTTGGCGACGATAGAGGCGAGACGGCCGACGACGAGACCTTCGGCGTCGATCAGCACCCACTTCTTCACCACGTCCGCAGGCTTCTGCGAAAAGGTTGCCATGGTTCTGCTTTCTGCTGGACCTTGTGCCACTATGTTGCCAAGGAGGCTGCAAGGCGTTTCTTGTTGCTTGGATTGGCGCCGGCGAGGCCGTCGCCAATAATAAAACGGCGACCCGGAAGGTCGCTGTTTCAAGGCGAGCTTATACGCGCGCACCAACAACGACGTCAAGCGCTACGTGTTTGAATAAATCACAGGATTTCAATGAGTTAGATGTGTGGTAATATTTTACCCCTTTGCCTTACCGGCGCGTTTCTCTGATTCATGGTTGCGTGGCTTTCGTAGGCCGGGCACTGGGACTATATCTGTAAGCGTTGCCCGCACTTGTTCTTCGGCAGGTTGCCGGAGGCAAAGATTCGAGACTGGAGACCGTTCATGGCAGACATCGTATCGCTGAGACGTGAGGAGCCGGGCCAGGCGTCAATGGTCGAAGGCGGCGTCCTGCGGATCACGCTTTCCAACCCTCCGGCAAACCTTCTGTCTCTCGAAGTGATGCAGGATCTTCAGGCCGAACTTGACCGGGCCAGCGCAGACGCTGCGGTACGGGTTATCGTGATCGGCGCCGCGGGCAAGCTTTTTTGCGCTGGGCATGATCTCAAGCAGATGACGGCACATCGCAGCGACCCGGACGGCGGCAAGGCCTATTTTGAGGAGACCTTTGCGACGTGCGCAAAGCTGATGCAATCGATCGTCCGGCATCCAAAGCCCGTGATCGCCGAAGTCGACGGGGTTGCCACGGCGGCCGGTTGCCAGTTGGTAGCGTCCTGTGATCTGGCGATAGCGTCCGATCAGGCGACATTCGGCGTCAACGGCATCAATGTCGGGCTTTTCTGCACGACGCCCGGCGTGGCGCTGGTTCGCGGGCTGAAGCCGAAGCATGCGATGGAGATGTTGCTGACCGGCGAGATGGTCGATGCGGTTGCGGCGAAGGAGTTCGGCCTGGTCAACCGTGTCGTGCCGCGCGAATATCTAGGTCAGGTCGTTGCAAAATATGCCAGGACCATCGCATCGAAATCGCCTGCAACGCTCAAGATGGGCAAGGAAGCCTTCTACAGGCAGGCCGAGATGGGATTGGCGGAGGCCTACGACTATGCCTCTCGCGTGATGGTCGAGAACCTGCTCGCTGGCGACGCCAGGGAGGGGATCGCCGCCTTCATCGAGAAGCGCAAGCCCGAGTGGAAAGGGAACTAGCGCACGCAATCGTTCCCGTCGCAGACGTGCCTCCGCGCCGTTCCATCACCAGGCTGAAAGCGCCATATCTCAAGCGCGTGCTGCTTGACCCCAGCCGGATCGACGATCCGGACGCATACCCGTGGTCCATCCCGCTCTTCAGGAACGGGAATTTCGCTGTCAATTTCACGACGCCTGTTACAATCATCGTGGGCGAGAACGGCACCGGCAAGTCCACGCTGCTGGAAGCGATCGGCGCATTGGCCGGGTATGACGAAGCCGGCGGCGGCAAGGGATACAGGCCTGTCGATCACTCGGCGGCGATCGACAAGAGCGGGGCAGCCCTTGGCGCGAGCCTGCGCGCCCATTGGTTGCCGAAGGTTACGTCTGGCTGGTTCTTTCGGGCCGAGAGCTTCTATTCCGTCGCCCGCTATCTGGATGAGGCGGCGCGCGAACCGCTGAGCGGTCCGCCCCCGGATTTCCTGTCGTGGTCCCACGGCGAGGGGTTCATGCGTTTCTTCGAAGAGCGGTGCAGCCGGCAGGGGCTTTACCTCTTCGACGAGCCGGAAAGCGCGCTTTCGCCGTCGCGACAGGTCGAATTCCTGAAGTTGCTGGGCAAACTCGACCGCTCGGGACACGCGCAGGTGATTATTGCGACGCACTCACCGCTGCTCATGGCCTGTCCAGGAGCGCGACTCCTGCAGATCAACCGTTTCGGGCTGGAAGAGACCCGGCTCCAGGATACCGAACATTTCCGCACACTGCGTGAGTTCTGTCTCGATCCGACGGGCTTTCTCGCTGAAGCCCTCCAGAATGACGACGATGGTGATCCCCAGATACCTTGATGCAGCCAACGCTGACGGCTAACACCAATCCATGAATCACGACTCCTACGACGACGCCTACATCTCCGGCATCCTCAATTCGATCAAGACGATCGCCATTGTGGGCGCGTCGGCCAACGAGGTGCGGCCAAGCTTTTTCGTCCTGAAATATCTCATCAACAAGGGGTTCGACGTCTATCCGGTCAATCCGGGGCAGGCTGGCAAGGAGATCCTGGGCACGAAGTTCTATGCCAGGCTTTCCGATATCCCGGTGCCGATCGACATGGTTGACGTTTTCCGTGCGTCAGAGGCAGTGCCCGGCATTGTCGAAGAAGTGCTTGGGCTGGACCCGCTTCCCAAGGTCTTGTGGACGCAACTGACGGTGCGCCACGATGAGGCGGCCGCGCGCGCCGAAGCCGCCGGGATCAAGGTTGTCATGAATCGCTGCCCGAAAATCGAATATGGACGTCTTTCGGGTGAGATTGCCTGGAACGGCGTGAACTCGAGGGTGCTGTCGTCAAAGAAACCTGTAATGCGGGCGGGGTACCAGAGCTTCGGGATTCGCCAGAAGTGATCCTGCGAAAGGTTATTCCAAGAACCTTGTGCTTCGCATCGGTTCTGTTCCACGCGATAGGGGTGCGAGGCATTTTCTTCTTTGCATTCTGGCCTCTGCTGCCCCAAAGTTAGCACCAGATTTCATAAAACATACTGGAGAGGAAAAATGTCCCAACAAGAACCGGGCTTCAATACGCTCGCCATTCACGCCGGCGCGAAGCCGGATCCGGCAACTGGCGCGCGCGCCACCCCGATCTACCAGACGACGTCCTATGTATTCGAGGACGCCGATCACGCTGCCTCGCTGTTCGGCCTCAAGGCTTTCGGCAACATCTATACGCGCATCATGAACCCCACCCAGGCCGTGCTTGAAGAGCGCGTTGCAGCGCTTGAGGGCGGCACGGCGGCGCTTGCGGTGGCTTCGGGGCACGCCGCGCAGCTTCTGGTCGCGCATGCGCTCATGAAGGCCGGCGAGAACTTCATCGCTGCGCGACGCCTCTATGGCGGTTCGATCAACCAGTTCGGCCATGCCTTCAAGAGCTTCAATTGGGAAGTTCGCTGGGGCGACACCCACGATCTCTCGACCTTCGAGAAGCAGATCGACGACAAGACCAGGTTCATCTTCGTGGAAAGCCTGGCTAACCCGAATGGTGAGTTCGTCGACATCAAGGCGCTTGCCGACCTGGCGCACAAGCATGGCCTGCCGCTTGTCGTCGACAACACGCTTGCCACACCTTACCTCGTGCGCCCGATCGAGCATGGCGCTGACATCGTGGTTCATTCTCTGACCAAATTTATCGGCGGCCACGGCAACTCGATCGGCGGCATCATTGTCGACGGCGGCACCTTCGATTGGTCGAAATCTGGCAAGTACCCGATGCTTTCGGAGCCACGTCCAGAATATGGTGGGCTGGTGCTGCACGAGACGTTCGGCAATTTCGCCTTCGCCATCGCCGTCCGCGTGCTCGGATTGCGCGACTTCGGCCCGGCGATTTCGCCGTTCAACGCCTTCCTGATCCTCACCGGGATCGAAACGTTGCCGCTTCGCATGCAGCGCCATTCCGACAACGCGAAAGCGGTCGCGGAATGGCTGTCGAAGCACCCGAAGGTGTCCTGGGTTTCCCATTCGGGTCTGGCTTCCGACCCGAACAACGCTCTGCAGAAGAAATATTCGCCGAATGGTGCGGGCGCCGTCTTCACCTTTGGATTGAAAGGCGGCTACGATTCCGGCGTCAAGTTTGTCGAGGCGCTCGAGCTTTTCTCGCACCTCGCCAATGTCGGCGACACCAAGTCCCTTGTCATCCATCCGGCGTCCACCACGCACCGGCAGCTTTCCGACGAGCAGAAGACGCTTGCCGGGGCTGGACCGGACACGGTTCGCCTGTCGGTCGGCATCGAGGATATCAAGGACATCATTGCCGATCTCGATCTGGCGCTTGCCAAGGCCTGATAGCGGACGGCTGTCCCGCTCGGGCGACGGCGTTCACGTCCGCCGTCTGGGCCGGGACTTATCGTTTGTCGACTGCATGTCCTCGTAGAGCCAGACCATGCGGTCGACAAACCAGAGCTTCAGCGCGCTCGCACCGAGCGCGCCGAACGCGGCTGCCCACGGGTCCAGCACATACAACCCCCAGCCCATCGGTGCGAGGCAGGCAGCACTTGCCGCCGACAGCCCGAGCGCCCAGCGCGCGTGATGACGAGGGATCGGGACGATCCGGCGGTTCAGCCAGATGCGCTCGCCGAGCACCCCCTTGGATGCCCAGTTGTCGAGCGAAAGCGGTGGCGGGAAGACGCGCGGGTTGATGAACGCCGCCAAGACGCAGAGCGTCGGCCAGAGCCAGTTACCCAATGGGCCGCGGAAGTAGACTGTGACGGCAAATAGCACCAGAAGCGGCACCCGCGTCCAGACCGACCAGGGATTCGCGTGCCGCTCCCAGGTCGAGTCTCTCATTGCCATAACGGCTGCAAAAGGATTTTGCCAAGCCATTGATTCACTCTAGTCTCGACATTGGCAGGCGAACAGGACTTGGATACCCGAAATATGCAGCTTCAGTTTGTACCGATCGACACAACCACCGTCGAACCCGAACAGGGCGCTCCGGCCGAGGAGCGGCTGATCTCGGGCGAACCGCGCTTCAAGACATGGAATCTCGATGAGGCCTCGGGCGGCATCTATGCGGGCGTTTGGGAAGCCACGCCCGGCAAATGGCGCATCGAATATGACGAATGGGAATTCTGCCATATCCTTTCCGGAGTCTCGGTCGTTTCAGAAGATGGCGGCGAGACGCGAACGGTGACTGCGGGCGACAGCTTCATCCTGAAGCCCGGCTTCAAGGGAAGCTGGGAAGTCCTTGAAACGACTCGCAAAGAATATGTGATCCGGCTGTAAGCTGCCACGGAAGGAGACATGCGCTGGCTTAACCGGGGGACGACGCAAGTGCTCCCAATTGCCTTATTTCGTCCCGTCGCTCTTCCGTCCTCTGGTAGAACCAGCGGTCCATAGTCTCGATCAGGAGCGTATCGCCGCTCATGAACAGGCGGCCTTCGTCGATTTCGCGTGAAATGCTCGTACGGCTAAGGAGTATCGAGCAAATGGAAAGACAACTCGTTTCTATATAGAGATCGATATCGAACCCTGGGACTGCCGAACAGATCTCTACGGGAGCGCCCGGACGGATAAGTGCCCAGTAGACACTGTATTCCAGGTCGGGATCGCTGAAACGGAACTGGATCACGACTTGGCGATCGGGAAGCTGCGCCGTGTTTATGTAATTTCGCATGTGCCACATCAGAGTAGACAAATCAGTGGCGGCAAGCGCCTCCCGCGCCTCGATGTTGCATTGAGCCCATCTGCCCAGCGCAGCAAGTACCGGCTCAAGCTCGATCGCCCGTTGCGTTCTGATGTAGTCCACTTGGCCGCTCGCCGGGTCTTCAATGCGGCGGACGAGCCCGTTGGCCTCCATTTCTTTCAGTCTTTTGGAAAGAAGCGCCGTGGATATGTTACCGACGCCCCGTCGAATGCTGCTGAACCGCGTGGCGCCGTCCCACATTTCTGTAAGGATCGGTATCGTCCACCGTGGCTCAAGTATGTCGCAAGCGTGCGAAATCGGGCAAATCAATCCGTAGGGTCTGAAGCTCAATTTCCGACCTCCTCCCTGATGCATTATGAGGGACCCTACGCAATCACTCCAGTTCACAATATGAACCAATGCGGTTCAGGATCCAAACTTTACCCGGTGTCCCTTGGTCTGTCAGAAATCGGCTCTCATCAGCCAAAGGAAGGAGAGGACGATGCAACGCTTTGTGATCGAGCGGGACATTCCGGCGGTAGGTTCCTTGAACTGCGAGCAACTGCGTGATGCCTCAAGGACCTCGAACGCCGCGCTGGCCAAGCTCGCCCCGCGCGTGCAGTGGGAACATTCCTATGTTTCTGGCGACAGGACATTCTGCCTGTATCTGGCGGAAGACGAGGCGGCTATTCGTGAGCATGCAGCTATGAGCGGCTTTCCGGCGAGCCGCATTACGAAGGTCCTGACGATAATCGACCCAACCACAGCGGACTAGCTGCACGAGCGAGCAGTCATTCCCGAGCGCAGCGCCGGTTGCGTTGATGGCCTGAGCCGCCGTCGGGTCAATACCTTACAACAAGCTTTTCGAGGCCGTGGAAATGCCACGTGTCCCGGTAGCGCGGCGTCTCTACGATCCTGATCCCGGGCAGACGGTCGAACAAAACTTTGAGCGCCACCTGAAGCTCCAGCCGCGCCAATGGAGCACCGATGCAAAAGTGGATGCCCGCGCCGAAGGAAACATTCTTCTGGTCCGCGCGACCGGGTTGGAATCCGTCGGGATCGGTGAAAGCGCGGGGATCGCGGTTGGCCATACCCAGCAACAGCCCAATCTGATCGCCAGGGTTCAGGCGGACGCCCGGTGCGATCTCGCAACCTTCATATGCATAGCGTGTGAAGAGATGGAGTGGCGCGTCGAAACGAAGGCATTCTTCAACGGTTGCGACCGTTGCTTCCTGGCTGTTGAAGAACCGTCGCGGGTCGCCTTCATGCAAAAGGATGGCCCGCACCGCGTTGCCGGCTTGATGCACGGTTGCTTCGTGTCCGGCATTGAGCAGGAGGATCACCGAGGACACCAGTTCGTCCTCCGTGAGTTTCTGGCCCTCGTCCCGTGCTGAGATCAGCAGGGAGAGCAGATCATCGCCGGGCTTTTTCCGTCGGTCGGCGATGTACAGGCGCAAAAAGTCCGAGAATTCGGCGGCAGCCCGGTTGGCTGCGTCCTCCACCTGCGGCGTGCGGCCATGCGTGTACATGGCGACCATCTGGTGAGACCACTCAAGCAGCTGTGGCCCCATGTCGACAGGCACGCCCAGCATTTCCGCGATTATGGTGATCGGGAGCGGAGACGCGAAGCAGGGCAGGAGATCGAACGGCTTGCGGTCGGGAAATTCATCGACCAACTCGTGTGCGAGCGCCTCGATACGCGGTCTTAGCCGCTCCACCTGCCTCGATACAAAAGCCCTGTTGACCAGTATGCGAAGCCGCGTGTGGACGGGCGGTTCCAGTTCGAGCAGCGAATGCGCTTCGATCGCATCGAAATCCTTGAGGTGCGAACGGTCGTTTCCCGTACTGCGGCTGTCCGGAATACCGGTAGGGCTTTGCCGCCCGAGCCGGCGGTCGCGCAAGAGCCGGTTGACATCCTCCAGTCCCCCAAAGCACCACAAGCCGAATTCCTCCCAGAAAAAGGTCGAGTTCCGATCATGTAGCCAGGCGTAAGTTTCGTATGGGTTCTGGTAGAACGCAGCCTCGCGCGGGTCGAGTTGCACAAAACGCGTGCTGCGATCGTATGCGAGACCGGGCGGTGGCTGAACTGGGGTGCTCATGCTGGCTCATTAGCGCGCCTTGCCAAGCACAGGCCAGTCCGTATTGTTCCTGCGCTGCTTCTTTCCGTTCGAGGACTTCATGAACATAATCGTCGTGGGCGCGGGCATCGCGGGTCTTTCGACCGCTTGGTCACTGGTAAAGGCTGGCCATGGTGTCACTGTCCTTGAACAGGGGAAGACAATCCCGAACCCGCTGGCCGCCTCTGGCGATCATCACCGTATCATTCGCCGCGCATACCGGGCATCGACCGGATATGGCGCGCTGATCACCGAGGCCTACGACGCGTGGGCGGAGATGTGGAAGGATCTCGGCGCCAACCATCTGGATCCGCGTGGCTTCATGTGCGTGTCCCGCGAAGCGGGCGACGAGGCCGAGGAATATCGGGAGGGAATGGAGGCAGGCGGCTGGCCGATCGAATCGCTCGATCCGGATGCGGCCGTCAGGCGGTGGCCGTTTCTGGAGGCCGGAACGTTTCGGTATGCCTATTTTTCGGCTGATGGCGGCGCATTGCATTGCCGCAAGATTGCCGTCGGCCTGGCCGACTGGCTGCGCAAGAACGGCGCGAACGTCTATGCCGACAGTAAGGTGGTCGACATCGACGCCGAAACCGGTCGGGTTGAGCTGGCGACGGGGGAACGGCTTCAGGCCGATCGCGTGATTGTGACGGCAGGCGCGTGGGTCACCAAACTTTTTCCGGAACTGGAAGGAACGCTGAAAGCCTACCGGACCGCGCTTGCCTATGTCGAGCCGCCGGCAGACCTACGTTCCGCATGGGAAGCGGCTCCTGTCATCCTCGACGTTGGCGGCAAGACGGATGGCTACATGATTCCACCGTCAGGCGGCGCCGGCATGAAATTCGGGTCCGGCCTGCACAAGGTTGCAACCAGCGACGCCGACTGGAATCGGGAGCCTGTCGAAGGGGAAGGCGAGGCGATCCGAAATCTTTTTTCTCCGCCGATTGCCCGCATTGGTGAGTATCGCGTTACCGAGGTCGTCACCTGCGCCTACATCTTCACGCATGACGAGCGCTTCTTTGCGCACGAAAAGGGCAAGGTGCTTGTCGTTTCGGCCTGCTCCGGGCATGGCTACAAGTTCGGAGCCGCGGTAGGCCGTCGCGCGGCGGCGGCTCTCGATAGCGGTGAAGTCGAGCGGCTCAAACGCTGGTTGCAAGCAGAAGTGGGCTGAGCGGAGCCTGTCTGGCGCGGTAAGGTTAGCGGCAGGGCGGCCTTGCACAAGGGTCAGGGGCCATCCTATCTACGGAAACGAACATCCAGCACGATTCTGCCCCAACGCACTTCGCCGGGCGCCTGAATCCCAGCCTGAAGGGACAACGATGAGAGACCCCGTCGAACACTACATGAACCTCGTGCCGATGGTGGTCGAGCAGACCAACCGCGGTGAGCGGGCCTATGACATCTTTTCGCGTCTCCTGAAGGAGCGCATCATTTTCATCACCGGCCCGATCGAGGACGGCATGGCGTCGCTGGTTTGCGCTCAGCTTCTGTTCTTGGAGGCCGAGAATCCAAAGAAAGAGATTAATCTCTACATCAATTCGCCAGGCGGCGTCGTAACGAGCGGTCTGGCCATGTACGACACGATGCAGTTCATAAAGCCACCAGTTGCCACGCTGTGCGTTGGACAGGCGATGTCAGCGGGCTCCCTCCTCCTGCAGGCCGGCGAGAAGGGCATGCGGTTTTCGACACCAAACGCCTCGATCATGGTCCATCAGCCGTCAGGCGGGTACCAGGGGCAGGCAACCGACATCATGATTCATGCCCAGTGGACCGAAGCCCTGAAGCGCAGGCTCAACGAGATTTACGTCAAGCACACGGGCCAGGACTACGAGACGATCCACAATGCCATGGAACGTGATCGCTTCATGACGACGGAGCAGGCGTTGGAGTTTGGGTTGATCGACAAGGTGATCACGTCGCGCGAGGCGATGGAAACGCCCGCCTCGACCTGATGATTCGTTGGATGGGCCGGTTTTATCCGCTGCTGCCCATGACGCATTTTTGACGTGGCCTGCGGCATTTCGGTCACAATTAGCTGTTTCCTCCCCAGGAGGGACCGCCTACGTTAAGGCTATGTTGATTTACGACGGCTTAGCTTTATCGGGGCTTGTTGCGAATCATTGCCGCACATGTCGAATGTGTATTTCGTGACGATGCGTGTCGGGCATGTCTGCTGGCGTCGGCGGACTTTCGCTCTATATTGCAGGGGAGGTGTTCGCCCAGAACCGGGCGGCGCTACGGAAAGGACAAAGACGAAATGAGCAAAGTCGGCAACAGCAGCGGCGGCGGGGACTCCAAGAATACGCTTTACTGCTCGTTTTGCGGCAAGAGCCAGCATGAAGTCCGCAAGCTGATCGCCGGCCCGACGGTGTTCATCTGCGACGAATGCGTCGAGCTCTGCATGGACATCATCCGTGAGGAGAACAAGAGCTCCATGAAGGTGGCGCGCGATGGCGTGCCGACCCCGCAGGAGATACTGAAGGTCCTGGACGACTATGTGATAGGTCAGCCCTACGCCAAGCGTGTACTGTCCGTGGCGGTCCATAACCACTACAAGCGCCTCGCGCATGCCGGCAAAAACAACGATGTCGAGTTGGCGAAGTCGAACATCCTGCTGATCGGTCCGACCGGCTGCGGCAAGACGTTGCTTGCGCAGACGCTTGCGCGCATCATCGACGTTCCGTTCACCATGGCCGATGCTACGACGCTCACGGAAGCGGGTTATGTCGGCGAGGATGTCGAGAACATCATCCTGAAGCTTCTCCAGGCGGCCGACTATAATGTGGAGCGGGCGCAACGGGGCATTGTCTATATCGACGAAATCGACAAGATCAGCCGCAAGTCCGACAATCCGTCGATCACGCGTGACGTGTCGGGCGAGGGCGTGCAACAGGCCCTCCTCAAGATCATGGAAGGCACTGTTGCGTCCGTGCCGCCGCAGGGCGGCAGGAAGCACCCACAGCAGGAATTCTTGCAGGTGGATACCGCCAACATCCTGTTCATCTGCGGTGGAGCTTTTGCTGGTCTCGACAGGATCATCTCGGATCGCGGCCGCAAAACATCGATCGGCTTTGGCGCGACGGTGGCCTCGCCTGAGGATCGCCGCTCTGGCGAGTTGTTCCGCCAGGTCGAGCCTGAAGATTTGCTGAAGTTCGGCCTGATTCCGGAGTTCGTCGGTCGTCTGCCTGTTTTGGCAACGCTCGAGGACCTCGACGAACCGGCGCTGATCCAGATTCTGACCGAGCCGAAAAACGCCTTGGTTAAGCAGTATCAGCGTTTGTTCGAGATGGAGAATGTGGAACTGACCTTCCACGAGAACGCATTGTCGGCGATCGCCAAGCGCGCCATCGAGCGCAAGACAGGCGCGCGCGGCCTGCGCTCCATCATGGAAGCGATCCTGCTCGACACGATGTTCGAACTTCCCGCGCTGGAAGGCGTGCAGGAAGTGGTTATCTCGGAAGAAGTGGTGTCCGGCAACGCCCGGCCGCTGTATATCTATACCGAGGCCAAGGAGAAGAAGGACAGCAAGGCCAGCGCGTAAGCGTTGCGGCCCTGAAGCAGAACGAAACGGCGCCTTCGGGCGCCGTTTTCGTTTGCAGGATCAAACCGCCGTGATGTGGCTGTGGCCGAAGAACACCGGGTAGAGGCAGAGGTCACGTACGAGGCGGTGGGTGCCGCGCTCGAAGACGAACAGGTTTTCCCAGTGGCCGGTGACGCAGTAGTGCTTGCCGTCCGGCAGAAACGTCACGCCGGCCGGATAGCGCAGTCCGACGGTACGCGTATCCAATATGTTGGAAACGGCGCCTGTCGCGCCATCGAAGACCATCACATGATGCGTGGTGGGGTAGGTGGCGATCGCCTCGTCGTGTTGTTCGTCGTAGCGGATCGACAGGCCGTGCCGCATGAGCTTCGTGGCCGCTGCATCGCCCATCTTGGTCAGACGGTTGCGGGAGGCGTCGTATCTTAGGGTCGCGGCGGCCATATAGTTGTAGCCGGGGTCTGTGGTTATGTCGCTTTCGTGGGCAATGTTCTCGTTCGCCAGTTGGCGTGCGTCCGCTTTGTCGTCGCCATAACGCGCTTGGATCGCGAAAATGCGGTCGAGCCGTCCAGCCGCGAGATGGCGCAGTTCGGTGTCGCTTCGGCCGGTGATACGCTTGTCGGCCAGCTTGCCGCTGGAGACTTCCACCACGGTGATCGAAGCCTGCACGACCTGGCGGGGAATCGTGTACTGGCGTGTCTCCGCCGAAACGGTCGACCCGTAGTTGGCGGCGACGATGTATTTGCCGTCGGCGGTGAGCCGGATGTCGTGCGGATCGATGCCGTAGGTGGAGTAGGTCCCATCGATCTTCAGCGTCTTGGGGTCGCGGATCGTCAGCCGGCCATAGTGCCGCTCCGCCTTGCCCTGCCAGGGCTGGTAAGGTGCGCGCTCGGACAGGATCGCGGTCCTGCCGCCATCGAGATAGATGGCGTGGCCGCCGCCGCGCCAGCCATCGCCCAGCGAGGGACCTATCGCGGCCAGTTCCAGCGTATCGGGATCGAAGGCCGTGTGCTGCTCGCCGTCCATGGAGCAGAGCACGCCGATCGAACGATCTGGAGCGACCTCGACGTCGTGCGCCGCGACCGGAAGAAGCGTCTGCCGGGTGGATCCGTCGAAGCCGATCCGTGTAAGCATCTTGTATAGCGGCTGTCCACGGGTGGCCCGATTGAAGCGGCGGTTCTGCGCCAGCGGCTTGCCATTCGCGTAGGCGCTGTCAGGGAAATAGCCCGGCACGTAGACAGCCACGTCCTTGAGGTCGGACTTGCTTGCCGTGGGCTGCTTCGCCTTTGCGTCGTCGGTTGCCGTTGCGGCAAGCGCAAGGAGCGCGCCACCCGTCAGAAGGCTGCGCCGATCAACAGCCATGACGATTGCTGAACGCGATAGGGTTGGCCGAAGGGAGCGATATACGCACAGCAGCAACCAATTGACGAAAAAACCTTCTTTTGAACCGCCTTGATACCTTACGTTGTCTAAGAAGTGAACGAAGCGGTAGCCTTGCGCTATGTGCACGCCAGGGTGCCGTCATCGCCAATGCCCTTGATCTTTACCGCCTTCCTATCCAATTAACCACTAACAGGCGCTGGCCCGAATTTCGTGCTCAGAATCCACATATCGTGTTACGTAGTAGGCGAGAAGGTTGGTGGCCGCTAATATGAGATTCGCGGTTGGCTGTAAGCGGCCGCGAGGAAAGGTAATAAGATGGCCAAGATATCCCGGACTTCCGGTGACGGTGGTGTTTTTGCAGTCCTCCCACTGCGCGACATTGTCGTTTTCCCGCACATGATCGTTCCGCTCTTTGTTGGGCGCGAGAAGTCGATCAAGGCGCTGGAAGAGGTCATGAGTGCCGAAAAGCAGATCATGCTGGCGACGCAGAAGAACGCCGCCGATGACGATCCTGCTGCAGAAGGGATTTACGAGGTTGGCACGCTCGCCAACGTCCTGCAGTTGCTCAAGCTTCCTGATGGAACCGTGAAGGTTCTCGTGGAGGGAACAGCGCGTGGCAAGATAACCGCCTTCACTGAGCGCAGTGATTTTCATGAGGCGCATGCCGAAGTGTTGCACGAGCCTGACGAGGAGGAAATCGAGATCGAGGCCTTGGCCCGCTCGGTTGTCTCGGACTTTGAGAACTACGTGAAGCTCAACAAGAAGATTTCGCCTGAGGTTGTCGGCGCGGCGAGCCAGATCGACGACTATTCCAAGCTCGCCGATACGGTTGCCTCGCATCTCGCGATCAAGATTCCCGAGAAACAGGAAATGCTCGGGACACTTTCCGTGAAGGAGAGGCTCGAGAAGGCTATGGGCTTCATGGAGGCGGAGATCTCCGTTCTTCAGGTGGAGAAGCGCATCCGTTCGCGCGTCAAGCGTCAGATGGAGAAGACCCAGCGCGAGTACTACCTCAACGAGCAGATGAAGGCCATACAGAAGGAACTCGGCGAGGGCGAGGATGGCCGCGACGAAGCGGCTGAAATCGAGGCGCGCATCAAGAAGACGAAGCTCTCCAAGGAAGCCCGCGAAAAGGCGGAAGCCGAACTGAAGAAGCTGCGTTCGATGTCGCCGATGTCGGCCGAATCGACGGTGGTTCGCAACTACCTCGACTGGCTGCTGTCGCTGCCTTGGTCGAAGAACTCGAAGGTGAAGACCGACCTGAATTTTGCTCAGGAGGTGCTCGACACCGATCATTACGGCCTCGACAAGGTCAAGGAGCGCATCGTCGAATATCTCGCGGTTCAGAGCCGGCAGAAGAAGATAAAGGGTCCGATTCTCTGCCTCGTAGGTCCTCCCGGCGTCGGCAAGACGTCGCTCGGCAAGTCGATCGCGAAGGCGACCGGACGCGAGTTCGTTCGCATGGCGCTCGGCGGCGTGCGTGACGAGGCCGAAATCCGCGGTCATCGCCGCACCTACATCGGCTCGATGCCCGGCAAGGTCATCCAGTCGATGAAGAAAGCGAAGAAGTCGAACCCGCTGTTCCTGCTCGACGAGATCGACAAGCTCGGCCAGGACTATCGCGGTGATCCGTCTTCGGCGCTTCTTGAGGTGCTGGATCCGGAGCAGAACGCGACGTTCATGGATCACTATCTTGAGGTCGAGTACGACCTGTCGAGTGTGATGTTCGTGACGACGGCCAATACGCTGAACATCCCCGGTCCGCTGATGGACCGCATGGAGATCATCCGTATCGCCGGCTACACGGAGGACGAGAAGGTCGAGATAGCCAAGCGGCACCTGATGCCGAAGGTCATTCGGGACCACGCCCTGCAGCCTAAGGAGTTTTCTGTCGACGACGAGGCTATCCGTGCGGTCATTCAGACCTATACGCGGGAAGCCGGTGTGCGCAGCCTTGAACGCGAGCTGATGAAGCTGGGGCGCAAGGCGGTGACCGAAATCCTGAAGTCCAAGAAGCAGAGTGTGAACATCACGCCGGAGAATCTCTCCGATTATCTGGGTGTCCCACGCTTCCGCTACGGGCAGGTCGAATCCGACGATCAGGTCGGTGTGGTTACCGGTCTCGCGTGGACTGAGGTTGGTGGCGAGTTGCTGACAATCGAAGGCGTGATGATGCCCGGAAAGGGCCGCATGACTGTTACTGGCAACCTGAAGGACGTGATGAAGGAGTCCATCTCTGCTGCGGCGTCTTACGTCCGCTCCAGGGCTATCGACTTCGGCATCGAGCCCCCGCTCTTCGACAGGCGTGATATACACGTCCATGTTCCCGAGGGCGCGACTCCGAAGGACGGTCCGTCGGCTGGCGTCGCAATGGTCACCGCAATTGTCTCGGTCCTGACCGGTATCCCCGTGAGGGCAGATGTCGCTATGACTGGCGAGATAACGTTGAGAGGCAGGGTTCTGCCGATCGGAGGCCTTAAGGAAAAGCTTCTTGCGGCGCTTCGCGGTGGGATTAAGAAGGTGTTGATCCCGGAGGAGAATGCCAAGGATTTGGCAGATATCCCGGAAAACGTGAAGAGCGGCATGGAAATCATCCCGGTCAGCCGGGTGGGCGAAGTCTTGAAGCATGCGCTCGTTCGCATGCCAGAGCCGATCGAATGGGTGGAGCCGACGACACCTCCATCTACGGTAGTTGACTCCAGCGACGACGGCGGCAAGACGCTGGCTCACTGATAAAATGTCGATTGCTGCGTCGCAGCACACAAAGCCGGGCCCTTGGGTCCGGCTTTTTTGTTTGAAAACCCCGGATTTCCGGGGGTTTCAGCCACTTTTTCGCTTGGTTGTGAAGCCGGTTCTTTCTAAAGTCCGCTTCCTGCCGGAGTGAGTCTTTCGTCCGGTTTTTCTCATGGAAGGGAAGCTTTATGAACAAGAACGAACTGGTGGCCGCAGTGGCGGAAGAAGCCGGCATCGAGAAGGGCAAGGCGCAGGCTGCGGTCGACGCGGTCTTTTCGGTAATCACCGGCGAGTTGAAGAAGGGCGGCGACGTCCGCCTTGTAGGCTTCGGCAATTTCTCCGTGTCCAAGCGCGCTGCCTCGACCGGCCGTAACCCCCAGACCGGCGCTGCCGTCAAGATTCCCGCCCGCACCGTGCCGAAATTCTCGGCCGGCAAAGGCCTGAAGGATGCAGTGAACTGATTTCGCACCTGATGCGGAATGGAAAAGCCGGGCCTAGTGCCCGGCTTTTTTGATCCGGTGCGTAACACTGCAGGGGTAGACTTGTTTCCGGCGCGGGGCAGCGAAAAGCCAACATTCTGCGCGAATACGGCTTCAGATCAGCGCCGCATAGCGTCTAGAATTACCTGATCGACTTCCGGCTCCAGCGCCGAAATGTCTGCAATGAGCCGCTTGAGCCGTTTCGCAAGTTCCAGGTCTTTGTTGGGTGGTACGACGAAGGTCGATTGTTCCTCTGAAAGCCCTACTCGATCAGGACTCGCGAGATATGCGCGAATTCGTTCAAGGCGGCTGAACTTCAAACCGCATCTGCCGGTTTCGTGGTTGCTAATGTGCTGGCGTGATATTCCGAGATGGGCGGCCAGTTGCTCCTGGGTTCTATTGGCGGCTTTGCGCATCGCCTTGATTTCGCGGCCAAGATCGACATCAATTTTGACGAGATTTCTAGCTTTCACGACATCCACCTATAAGTGTACGTCGCAATCTTCATCTATTGCAGATTGTATTTGAACCAACTGATAATTGCATTTACTCTAAATGCGCAACCGGAACTTGCACGTTCAGCTTTTCAGCCCTGTAACGCAGTCCTGACCGCAGCGATCGCATCGGCAGCCTTGGTGGCGTCCGGACCGCCAGCCTGCGCCATGTCGGGACGCCCGCCGCCGCCCTGGCCGCCAAGTGCGGCAGACGCGGCGCGCACGAGATCAACTGCGCTAAAACGTTCGGTCAGGTCATCGGTCACGCCGACGACCACGCTTGCCTTGCCATCTTCACCCGTTCCGACAAACACCACGACGCCCGAGCCGAGAGACGTCTTGCCGGCGTCCGCGAGGGACTTCAGGTCTTTCGGCGCGACGCCGGTTACGGTCTTCCCAAGGAAGCCAACGCCCCCGACGACTTCCTTCTCGTCCGCCGGCCCCGTACCCCCGGCAGCGCCACCTCCGAGGGCCAGTTTCTTGCGCGCGTCGGCAAGCTCGCGCTCAAGCTTCTTGCGCTCGTCTAGCAATGCCTCGACACGTGCCGGAACGTCGCCGGGCGCGACCTTGAGCGTTGCGGCGACGGTCTTCAGACGGCGCTCCTGTTCGTCGAGATATCGCCGCGCGGCTTCACCTGTCAGCGCCTCGATACGACGAACGCCGGCGGCGACCGCGCCGTCGGACACGATACGCACGAGCCCGATGTCACCCGTCGATCTTACGTGCGTTCCGCCACAGAGCTCCACAGAGTAGGGGCGGTTTGCCTTGGCGCCGTGCAGGCCGGTGCCCATTGATACGACCCGAACCTCGTCGCCATATTTCTCGCCGAAGAGAGCCATCGCGCCTTCTGCGATGGCGTCGTCCACCGACATAAGGCGCGTGGTGACCGGGCTGTTCTGCACGACAATCTCGTTGGCCATGCGCTCGACCTCTTCCAGTTCCTCGGGAGAGATCGGCTTGTTGTGGGAAATGTCGAAGCGCAGGCGCTCCGGCGCAACGAGCGAACCTTTCTGGGCCACATGCGTGCCAAGTATTTCGCGCAACGCCTCGTGGATGAGATGGGTTGCGGAGTGGTTGGCGCGCAGCCTCGAGCGACGGGCGTGGTCAACCTTCAACTCCACGGCCGCGCCGGTCCTGAGCGTTCCCTTCTTCACCCGTCCGATGTGGACAAAGAGGCCATCGGCCTTCTTTTGCGTGTCGGTGATCTCGATAGCGAGCCCGTCGCCGGTGATGAAGCCCGTGTCGCCCATCTGCCCGCCGGATTCGCCATAGAACGGCGTCTGGTTGACGATGACAGCAACCTGGTCGCCCTCGTTCACCTGTTCGACGACTGCGCCGTCCCTGACCAGCGCCAGCACGATGCCTTCCGCCGCTTCAGTCTCGTAGCCCAGGAATTCGGTAGCGCCCGCCTTTTCCCGAACGGGGAACCAGATCGTTTCCGTAGCGGCCTCGCCGGACCCGGCCCAGCTCTTGCGCGCTTCCGCCTTCTGGCGCTCCATTGCGTCCTGGAAACCGTCCAGGTTGACGGAGATCGCGCGCTGGCGCAGCGCATCCTGGGTCAGGTCGAGCGGAAAGCCATAGGTGTCGTAGAGCTTGAATGCGGTTTCGCCATCCAGCATGTCGCCCGCCTTGAGCGAGACGGTCGCCTCCTCGAGCAGGCCAAGCCCACGCGCGAGGGTCTTGCGAAAACGCGTCTCCTCCAGTTTCAGGGTCTCCGTGATCAGGGCTTCGCCACGGCCGAGTTCAGGATAGGCCTGCCCCATCTCGCGGATCAGCGCCGGGACGAGCTTCCAGAGCAGCGGCTCGCTCGCGCCCAGCAACTGGCCGTGGCGCATGGCGCGACGCATGATGCGCCTTAAGACGTAGCCGCGTCCTTCGTTGGACGGCAGAACGCCGTCGGCCACGAGGAAGCACGAGGAGCGCAGATGATCCGCGATCACGCGGAAAGACGCGACATTCTCGGCTTCCGGCCCGCGACCGAGCGCAGAGGCCGTCGCGTCGATGAGATGGCGGAACAGGTCGGTCTCGAAGACGCTCTCCACGCCTTGCAGGATCGACGCCATGCGCTCCAGACCCATGCCGGTGTCGATTGAGGGGCGAGGAAGGTCGATGCGCTCGTCTTTCGTCACCTGCTCGTATTGCATGAAGACGAGGTTCCAGAATTCCAGGAAGCGGTCGCCGTCCTCCTCGGGGCTGCCGGGAGGCCCGCCCCAGATATGCTCTCCGCAATCAATGAAGATCTCGGAGCAGGGGCCGCAAGGACCGGTATCGCCCATCGCCCAGAAATTGTCTGAGGTCGGTATGCGAATGATCTTGTCGTCCGAGAACCCGGCGATCTTTTTCCAAAGCTCGGCCGCATCGTCGTCGGTGTGATAGACGGTGACGAGCAGCTTGTCCTTCGGCAGCCCGAAATCCTTGGTTATGAGGTTCCAGGCGAGTTCGATGGCGCGTTCCTTGAAGTAGTCGCCGAACGAGAAGTTGCCGAGCATCTCGAAGAACGTCAGGTGGCGCGCCGTGTAGCCGACATTGTCCAGATCGTTGTGCTTGCCGCCGGCGCGCACGCTTTTCTGGGCCGTCGTGGCACGCGAATAGGGGCGCGTCTCCAAGCCGGTGAAGACGTTCTTGAACTGGACCATGCCGGCGTTCGTGAACATCAAAGTGGGATCGTTGCGCGGAACGAGCGGGCTCGATGCCACCACCTCGTGACCGTTCTTCCTGAAATAGTCGAGGAAGGTCGACCGGATATCGTTCACGCCACTCATGAAAATGCCTTCTGAAGCGGGTCCTGAGCCCCGGATTTTGGTTGAGGCCTTTTAGCCGCCGCCCACAAGGCTGTCCAGAAACTCGCATCGGTGCCGGCGCTTGGGTAGGCGGGCACTCTTCAAACGCAGAGCACTCGGCCTTGCGGCGTGCGTGGCCGTTGCCACGCCCTGCCTT
The DNA here is from genome assembly GCA_019635775.1 of Rhizobiaceae bacterium. Classification (GTDB taxonomy): domain Bacteria; phylum Pseudomonadota; class Alphaproteobacteria; order Rhizobiales; family Rhizobiaceae; genus Mesorhizobium_K. The sequence continues at coordinate 89,393 of JAHBYU010000006.1, forward strand.
TCGCAGTCTGGCTTTTGCATTGGTCGGGAAGCGGGGCACGAGGCCAAGCCTCTCAATTTTTTGGTACGTGGCCGGTCTCCCGTGCCCCGCCGACGCTTTCACCCCGAAGAGCGTGGGGTGGACTTGGCATTTGCGCCTCCACCGCTGACCCTCAAGGGGGCACGGGTCCTGGTGATCGACTCACTAAACTGCGCCACCGTCAGCGCAGCCGACCCGTACGTCGCCGCCCTTCCTGATACCCGGTGCGCACCAGGTTCCCGCAAGAGCGATGCGAGCAAGTATGCTGGAGGCGAGCAGAGCGTGGATGAATTTCCACGAAAAAAATGCAGATGGGGGCTGAGGCTCGGCCATTGCAGTCCACAAAATAGAACCGCCGGCTGACGAAGCCGGCGGTTCTCATACTCTCACTTGTATCAGCTTGCCGATGTCAGCCAGCAGCAGCATCGTCATCGCCGAAATCTTCCCGCGAGCCGTTTTCCAGGAATTTCTCGGCTATGAGACCTGCATTCTGCCGCAGGGCCAGTTCGATCTCCTGCGCCGTTTCGGGATTGTCGCGCAGGAACAGCTTGGCGTTCTCGCGTCCCTGGCCAAGACGCTGCGAATTGTAGGAAAACCATGCGCCGGACTTCTCGACAACGCCGGCCTTGACCCCAAGGTCGACAAGCTCGCCGGTCTTTGAAACGCCTTCGCCATACATGATGTCGAACTCGACCTGCTTGAAGGGAGGTGCCAGCTTGTTCTTGACCACCTTGACGCGGGTCTGGTTGCCGACGACCTCGTCGCGATCCTTGACCGCGCCGATACGGCGAATGTCCAGACGAACCGAAGCGTAGAATTTCAAAGCATTGCCGCCGGTCGTCGTCTCGGGCGAACCGAACATGACGCCAATCTTCATGCGGATCTGATTGATGAAGATCACCATCGTGTTGGAACGCGAGATGGTGGCCGTCAGCTTACGCAAGGCCTGGCTCATCAGGCGTGCCTGCAAGCCGGGCAACTGGTCGCCCATCTCGCCTTCGATTTCCGCGCGGGGCGTAAGCGCCGCCACCGAGTCGACCACCAGAACGTCGATTGCACCGGAACGCACAAGCGTGTCGCAAATCTCAAGCGCCTGCTCGCCGGTATCCGGCTGCGAGATCAGCAGGTTTTCCAGATCGACACCGAGCTTGCGAGCATAGATGGGATCAAGAGCATGTTCGGCATCGACGAAGGCGCAGATGCCGCCTTTCTTCTGGGCCTCGGCGACCGTATGCAGGGCCAGTGTCGTCTTGCCGGAGCTTTCAGGCCCGTAGATTTCGACAATACGACCGCGAGGCAAGCCGCCCACGCCAAGCGCGATGTCCAATCCCAGAGAGCCGGTGGGAACGGTGGCAATCTCCACCACCTGTTCGTTTCCCCCGAGCCGCATGATCGAGCCCTTGCCGAAGGCGCGCTCGATCTGCGAAAGCGCGGCATCCAGAGCCTTTGATTTGTCCACCGTATTGTCCTCTACAAGCCGCAATGAATTCTGCGCCATGATATCACCCCTTGGTCCGCAATGAAGGCATGAACTCTCTTGTCCTGTCATTTTTGTACATGGTTTGTTCCATTTTTGCAAGAGTAGCTAAATAGCCGAAATTATTATGTTAATGTGATCGTGTTCTATTTTTATTCCGAACGGTATAGCCCGGATGTATCCCCTTGAAACATGTAGAGGACGTAGCCACATGCTGAGGCATGACGAAACTCGATTCGGCACGCATAGTTCTACTGGCGCTTCTGTTAATGGGAGCGCCAGTCATGAATGAACAGGAAATCCGTTTTCAGTGCCTGAAAGCCATCCTTGAGTTCAGGCGGGACATTACGGTCACTGAAGCCATCGGCCTTGCACGATCGGCGGCTGAATTTATCGCCAGCCGTTCCGCGCCCCATTCGCCGCAGCAAGGCAGTCAACAAACAGATCGATGAAGCCTTGTTTGTCTTTCGGGCGCTCCTCGGGCAGCGTGCGATAGATGATCTCTAGTAAGTCGAGAGCGACCCGTTCTTTAGAACCGGACTCACCGTCTATTTTAACCGTCTGGTCTGCCATTACTTCCTCCCTCAAACCGAACGACCATAGCGCTATTCCGATTGTTCACAAAGTGTGGATAATAGGGACAGGCAACACCATATGAGTCGGGAGGGCGGCATAGGTGACGGCATCGAATCTCGTTGACCCGCTTCCCCAGTGCCCCGACTTACCCCTGATCCGACTCTATGAAACCGTTGAATGCGGGTTTGTGTCGGAGGCCGGGAAATATACCGATGCTATCCACATGGCTGCGCAACTTGGCCGGCTAGACGCCGTAACGACGCTGATTGCTGTTATCGGGCTTGCGCTGGCGTTGGGCGCGTTTGGTTGGGGTGCTGTTGTATGGAGGCACGCTTCCGCCATCGCGCGCGAGACGGCTGAAAAGGAAACCGAAAACTACGTCAAGAGTTACCTGTCGGACGATGGCGAAGCGATATTGGCGCGGCATCTTGTGGAATGGCTAGGAAACGCCGAAAATCGCGATATCTTCTACCCCAGTTCAGGATCGGCAGAGACGCTACAGGAAATGTTTAGGGAGGCGGACACGCCAGACAACGGTGGTGAAGATGGCTGATGAAGAACTGACCGACGTGCAGTTGATCTCGCATTTTATGCGGCGGTCTCCGGTTCCTATTGCCCAGGCTATAGAAGCTCTTGGCATCGATTATCGCGTCGTCCCGATGGCTGATGGCTCGTCTGGTAAAATTGAAAAGGTCAACGACCGCTATGTGATTACCGTAAATGCGAACGAAAGCCCTGTGCGTCAGAGGTTTACTGCGGCGCACGAGCTTGCTCACTATCTGATGCACCGAGATTTGTTAGTCCATGGTCATATGGACCGCCTTTTTGACCCTGATCCAATGACCAACCCGCCCGCTCCCTTCAAGCGCTCGCATGAGTATCAGGCAAACCAGACGGCGGCTAACATCCTTATGCCAAAGTCACGTGTCGAAACCTATCATGCGCAAGGCATGACAACTCGGCAGATAGCCGAAAGGTTTGAGGTGTCCCCCGCCGCCATGAAAATCCGGTTGGAAACTCTCGGCTTGAAGCCAAATGGATAACCCCAGCGAACGCTTTGATCGCCTTCTAAAAGCGATGGTCACGTATCCGCATAAGGACGCGGGAACGAGCGCAAAAGAACGTCGAGCATCACGTGAGGCTGCTTCCGGAAGTTCTGGCGATACTCAAACTCCCAAAGGTACGTCTGGAGCCACTTCTTCGAAACGGACACGTAAGTCCCGCGCATAGAGCGCTTTACGTGCGACCAGAAGGCTTCAATCGTGTTGGTGTGGACTTGTCCGTTCACATACTGGCCTTCACGATGGTTGATCGTGCCGTGAAGGTAGCCGTTTTCGGATAGTTCGCGGAAAGCGCCTGCTTCGTCCGTAGCGATACGGGAGCCGCCCTTAACCCGCTGGAAGATTGCAGGGAGAACCTGACGAGCGCCCTTGGAAGGCAGAACGCGGGTTATGACTTCGCCGCCGCGTTCGATCATGCCAAGCACGACCGACTTGTCATCTTCGCCCTTCTTGTCCTTGCCGCCATAGAACATCTTGTCGGCTTCCACGATCTTGCCGTCAGGGCCACCTAGAGGCGTGTCGCCGTCCACATAGCCCATGTACTGGCGGATCAGGTTGCACATGCGCCAAGCGGTCTTGTAGGTCACGCCGATGGTGCGCTGGACTTCCTTGGCCGACACGCCGTTGCGGGACGTGCAAAACAGGAACATGACGGTGAACCAGTCGCGCAATGACGTGCGCGTGTTCTCAAACGGCGTCCCTGCGGTCGGATAGACCTGATAACCGCAGAAATCGCATTCGAAGCAGCGACGAGACTTCACGCGATGGAAGTTCGCCAGCTTGTCGCACTTGGCGCAAACGTGGCGCTTTCCGTAGCGGGTTTCCATCAAGTGATCGAGGCACGAATCATTCGTCGGAAACTGCTCTAGGAACTGCTTCAGGGTCGGGATTTTCGGGTGCTTCGTTTTCATAGAGAAACATATAGCAAATCAGCTTACATGTTTCAAGGGGATACATCCGGTATAGCCCGGATGTATCCCCTTGAAGCATGGGGGAGCGGCAATCGGCGGCGCGGCGGCTGTCGAATCGTTCGCCCGAGATTGCCCGACGCGGCGGGCCGACATAAGGTCCGCTGAAGTCGCGCAACGCGGACCGGCTCAAGATGACATCTGCCAGACTTCTCGCCATCGGCGGGGCTCACATCGACAGGCGAGGTCAGATGACGTCCGCGTTCATTCCCGGCGCCTCGATACCGGGTACGATGCGGGAGGATGTAGGCGGCGGCGCTTTCAACGCGCTTCGCTCGGCCGTTCAACGCAATGTCGCCGGCGCGATGATTTCGGTGCGCGGCGGCGACGCGGCAGGCGAAGCGGTCGCGAAGGCGCTTTCGGCGGCCGGTGTCGAGGACCTGTCCGCAATCTTTCTCGACCGCTCGACACCCAGCTACACGGCGCTGCTGGACAGGTCCGGCGATGTGGTGGCTGCGCTGGCGGACATGCAGCTTTATGAGCTCGCCTTTCCCAAGCAGCTTCGGCGCGCGAAGATGCGCGAGGAGATAGCAAGGGCCGACGCAGTCCTGTGCGATGCCAACATCCCCGAGGCCGGCCTGCAAAAGCTTGCTTCGCTGGCGACAGGCAAACCCCTCTTCGCCATCGCCATCTCGCCGGCAAAGGCGGTCCGGCTCAGGGAAGTCTTGCCCGCACTCAGCCTCATCTACATGAATTTGCGCGAAGCGAATGCACTGGCTGGCACGGACGCCAGCGATTCCGTGAAAGCGACGATTGCGGGGCTGCGAAAGGCGGGACTGGCTTCCGGCGTCATAACGCAAGGGGAGGGACCCGTGGTCGCCTTCAACCCTTCGGGCGCAATTTGCCTGACGCCGCCAAAGCCCCGGCATGTTGCAGACGTGACCGGCGCCGGGGATGCGCTTGCGGGGGCCATGACAGCCGCGCTGCTCGCCAACGTGCCGGCCGGGGATGCCCTGCGCGAGGGCGTGGCGGCAGCGTTGATGGCCATCGAGAGCCCGCAGTCGGTGCCCCGCCTTGCCGGGGGCGCCTTCCTCGAACGGCTGGCCCTTGTGCCACAACCCATTGAAATGCGATGAAACGAGCATGACGCCCGCAACAGCCCGCCATTTCGTCGATGTCCTGCCGTCGGTAGCCGATGCGATGGCCGCCGGCCGCCCGCTCGTCGCGCTCGAAAGCACGATCATCACCCACGGCATGCCCTATCCGCAAAACAGCGTGATGGCGGCCGATGTCGAGAAGATCATCGCGGACGAGGGCGCCACGCCGGCGACGATCGCGATCATAGGCGGCAGGATAAAGATCGGTCTGTCGGACGGCGAGCGCGAGTCGCTGGCCATGACATCCGGCGCCATGAAGCTGTCGCGCGCCGACCTCGCCTTCGCGGTCGCGCAAGGGCGGACGGGCGGCACCACAGTCGCGGCGACCATGATCTGCGCGCACATGGCAGGAATCCGGGTGTTCGCCACCGGCGGCATAGGCGGCGTCCACAAGGGGGCCGAGGAGAGCTTCGACATTTCGGCCGACCTGGACGAGCTTTCGCGCACGCCGGTTATCGTCGTCTCCGCAGGTGCCAAGGCAATCCTCGACATCGAGAAGACGCTGGAGGTGCTGGAGACGCGCGGCGTGCCAGTGGTGGCGCTGGGCGCGGACGTCATGCCGGCCTTCTGGTCGCGAAAGTCGCCCTATGGGGCGCCGCTGCGGCTGGAGCGGCCCGAGGACATCGCAAGGCTGTTCGAGACGCGCAGGAAACTCGGTCTCGAAGGCGGCATGCTCGTCGCCAACCCCGTGCCCGAAAGCGACGAGATACCGGCCGAGGAAATGGCCCGCTACATCGACGCCGCGCATCGCGCAGCGCAGGAACAGAAGATCGCGGGCAAGGCCGTAACGCCGTTCCTGCTGGCCAAGATCCTCGAACTGACCGATGGCGCGAGCCTGAAGACCAACATCGCGCTGGTGGAGAACAATGCGCGGGTCGCGGCGCGCATCGCCAGGGCGCTCTGACGCGCTATTTGGCCGCTCGCCTGCCTGCCTCAAGCGCCTTGCGCGCCCACGGCGTCATCGCATCCGGATCGTCGAGAGCTTCGTCGGGCACGCTCCAGTAGGGCATAGGCACCGGCTTGCCTGTCTTGCGGTTGGCATAGACCCACTGGCGGCAGCCGGCGGCCTCGAAAGCGGGAGCCGTTTCGGCGTCGGCCTTGAGCATCAGTTCGTCAAAGAGGAAGATGGCGAAGATGACGCCATCGCAATAGATGCCCTTGCCGCCGAACATGCGGCGGATGCTGACGGGTCCAAGCCCTGCGAAAAGCTCGGCGATGCGTTCGTTGTCCATCGCCAAACTATGTCAGGTGCGGGGTGCGGTGTCATTGCCGACCCGGGACTGCGCGCCATATTCTCCTGACATCACGGGAGTTCGCGATGCCAGTCCTTCTCAAGGGTTCCTGCCGCTGCGGCGCGGTCAGCTTCGAGGTGCAAAGCCATACGCCTGCGCCGTTCATGTTCTGCTATTGCTCCATCTGCCGCAAGCAGCAGGGCGGGGGCGGATATGCGATCAACCTCGGCGGGATTGCCGATACGCTGGAGATCCGGGGAAAACGCAGCATCGGGGTCTATCGCGCCGAGATCGAGGACGACGAGCGGCCGCAATGCGAGACCTCGACCGGAGAGCGCAACTTCTGCCGCAAATGCGGTTCGGCGCTCTGGCTGTACGACCCGACATGGCCGGACCTGGTCCATCCCTTCGCCTCCGCTATCGACAGCGAGTTGCCGAAGCCCAAGCAGCGCGTCCACATCATGCTCAAATACAAGGCCGGATGGGTGGAGCCCGATATCGCCAGGGGTGACAAGGCGTTCGACCTCTACCCGGAGGAGTCGATCGCGGATTGGCACAAGCGTACGGGCATGTGGGTGAAGTAAGCCCGGTGGCGACACCGCTCCGCAGAAAGGTGTCGCATTTGTGAGAATAATATCGAATAAGGGTGCCCCGCGACGATGGAGAGAGGGGAACCGATGCCTGCAAGCGCTATCGACCATGCCTTCACTGCGACGAAGAACACAGGACGGGCCTACGACCCGACCTATGCCGGCGCTCTCTCCTTCATGCGGCGACGCTACACCAAGAACGTGAAGGGCGCGGACGCGATTGTCTGGGGGATTCCGTTCGACGCGGCGGTGACGAACCGTCCAGGCGCGCGCTTCGGGCCGCAGGCGATCCGCCGCGCCGCGGCCATCTTCGACAACGATCCGCAATATCCGTTCAACCGGCAGCTCTTCGAGACGATGTCGGTGGTCGACTATGGCGATTGCCTGCTCGACAGCGGCAATCACCAGAAAACCCCGGCGACGATCGAACGCGAGGCAGCCAAGCTGCTGAAGTCTGGCGCATTCCTGCTGTCGCTCGGCGGTGATCATTTCGTGACGTGGCCGCTGCTCAAGGCGCATGCCGCGATCCACGGGCCGCTCGCGCTCGTCCAGTTCGACGCGCATCAGGACACATGGGACGACGACGGCAAGCGCATCGATCATGGATCGTTCGTGGCGCGCGCCGTGAAGGAAGGCATCATCGACCCCGACCGCTCGATCCAGATCGGTATTCGTACCCATGCGCCGGACGATTGCGGCATCAAGATACTCTACGGCTACGACATCGAGGAGATGCGCGCGGCAGACATCGCCTATGCGATCGTCGACCGCACCGGCGGCAAGAAGACGTATCTGACCTTCGACATCGACTGCCTCGACCCCGCCTACGCGCCGGGAACGGGGACGCCGGTCGCCGGCGGGCCTTCATCCGCCAAGATCCTGTCGGTGCTCAGGCAATTGACCCAGGTCGAGATCGTCGGCGCCGATGTGGTGGAGGTTGCGCCTGCCTACGACCATGCCGATATAACGGCGATCGCGGGCGCGACGGTCGCCATGCAGTATCTCGGGCTGCTGGCGGATCGCAAGGCACGGGCAGATGGCGCGCATGCCGACAGCCACGAAGCCAACCACGCAAACGGAATCTAGTTTCGAACTCTTCAGGCGTTCTTATTGAAATGAAACCGAAAATCTTCATCGACGGCGAACACGGAACAACCGGCCTCCAGATCAGGACGCGGCTTGCTGGGCGCAATGACATCGAGATCATCTCGATCCCGGTCGAGCGCCGCAAGGACGCCGACGCGCGCGCCGATTTCCTGCGCAAGGCCGATCTGGCGATCCTCTGCCTGCCGGACGATGCGGCGCGCGAAAGCGTGGCGCTGATCGGCGACGCCGGAACGAGGGTCATCGACGCTTCAACGGCGCACCGTGTCGCGGAAGGCTGGGCCTATGGTTTCCCGGAAATGGACAAGGACCAGGCGGGCAGAATCGCGGAAGCGAAACTTGTCGCCAATCCCGGGTGCTGGCCGCAAGGTCCGATCGCGACGCTTCGGCCGCTCATCAAGGCTGGACTGATCCCGGCCGACATGCCGGTCACCATGAACGGCATCTCCGGCTATTCAGGCGGCGGCCGGCAGATGGTCGAGGACTACGAGGCAAAGGGCGACGCCGCGCCCGATTTCATGCCTTACGGACTTACGCTCCAGCACAAGCACGTGCCCGAACTCAAGCTCTATGCAGGGCTGTCTCGCGACCCGCTCATGCAACCGGTCGTGGGCGACTTCGCGCAGGGAATGGTGACGGCGGTTCCACTGCAACTCGGCACGCTGGACCACATTCCGACCGGGGCCGAGATCCATGCCGCGATTGCCGACCATTATGCCGGGCTTGGGAACTCGTCGGTTGAGGTCGCGCCCTATGCTGCGGTTGAACGGACACCGGAGTTGAACCCGGAAACCTACAACGACACCAACCGCATGAAGCTGCACGTCTTCGCCAACGACAAGCGTGCGCAGGCGATCCTCGTTGCGGTCTACGACAATCTGGGCAAGGGCGCGTCAGGCGCGGCAGTCCAGAACATGGACATCATGCTGGGTCTTGCTGGCTGACGCAGTCAGCCGGCAATCCTGATTTCAACCGGAAGCGGGTAGGCGCCCTTCGTGCCGCGCCAATGAGCAGCGGCGAAGCCGAGTACGATCAGCGCAAAACCCTGATGCAGCAGTGCCCAGTGCAGCGGCATGTGCATCAACAACGTCACGATCCCGATGATCGCCTGAGCAAGGACCAGATGGAAAAGCACCAGCGCGCGCCTGGCATGGGTGGTGCTGGGCAATAGGCGGCGGGTGGCTATCATGTGCCACAGCGCCAGTGCGAACAGCGCATACGCGCCGAGCCGGTGCACGAACTGTACAGTCTTCACGTTCTCGAAGAAATTGACCCAAGCGGGGCTCATGACGAAAAGGTCGCTCGGGATCATCGCGCCGTCCATCAGCGGCCATGTGTTGTAGGTCAGGCCCGCATTGGTGCCTGCGACAAGCCCGCCGAGAAATATCTGGAACAGGACCGCCAGGACGATCAGGCCGGCAAAGCCTTGCGTCCGGCTGTCCGCCGGAGCTTGTGAATGCGGAGCCAGTCCGCGCGCGACCACCATGATGGCGGCAAATATCGCGCAGGCAAGCGTCAGATGGATCGCAAGCCGGTACTGGCTGACATCCGTGCGCTCCACCAGGCCCGATGCGACCATCCACCACCCGACGGCGCCTTGAAGCCCGCCAAGCGCCAGCAGCCCGATCAGCTTCGGCGTAAGGCCGCGTTCAACGCGTCGCGTCATCCAGAAGAAGGCGAGGGGGACGGCAAACAGGAAGCCGACGCCGCGTGCCAGCAGTCGGTGGGCCCACTCCCACCAGAATATGTATTTGAACTCGTGCAGGCTCATGCCCTTGTTAACCTGCTGGTACTGCGGAATCTGGCGATAGAGGTCGAATTCCTCCTGCCACTCCGCTTCGCTCAGCGGCGGGATGACGCCATGAATGGGCTTCCATTGCGTGATCGACAGTCCCGAATCCGTCAGGCGGGTGGCGCCGCCGACCAGAACGAGCGCGAAGAGGACCACAAGCACCACGTAAAGCCAGATCCGCACAAGCGCGCGGTTCGCCAGCAGGCGTTCTCGTTCGGAGCGCACCGCGCCGGGATTGACGGTGGTCAAGGTCTCTTGCATGGCCGGATTGGTGGACCAAAGGCGAGCGTCTTGCAACTGACAGCCTCGCGACAAGCCGTCGCGCAGCAGCCAGCCAGCGGATCGGCCGTTGCGTGCGGGAGGTTGAGCGACTAAGCGGTGTCACAAAGGAAGTTCATATGCCCATCCGAGTGAAGAAGCTGATCGGGACGATCCTGCTGGTGCTGCTGGTCGTGATCTATGCGATTGTCGCCACAACGGTCGCCGTCGCGCGGCTGGCTGATTCCGGGCCGCTGGTTCACCTGCTCTTTTTCATCGTGACCGGCGTGCTGTGGGTTCTCCCTGCCATGGGCATCATCAAATGGCTGATGGTGCCGCCCAGACCGAAGAGCTGAGCCGGCGAGCAGTCTTCTCCGCGCCAGGCTCCAGACTCAATCAACGGTGCATGCTAATCTTGTTCGATGAGTGCGTTTGAGAGAACGGATCAGGTTGGCCAGTTCGGATCTGGCCGTTTTGAGTTCGGAGAATGGACAACGCCGTTCACCGACGCTGAAGTTGAAATTCTCGAAGTCGCGTATGCTGCGAACGAGCAAGATGGCAGCGACTTGGTGGCCCGAATTCATGCCCGGGATACGAATACGATCTACCGACTGGTTTTTCCGACGATTGCGGCAATGAGACTGTTGGATGAGGGCGGGTTGCTTCAGTTCTGGCAGAAAACTTCGGAACTTGGAGGTCGTCCGGGCCGAACGACATTTCGGGTACGCAATCATGCATGGACGCGCGAAAGTGTGGTTTCCTTCCTGGCATCCGATGGGTGGTCTTTCGTGATTGCCAGCGAAAACGATTGCCTGGAGGTGGTGAGCGCGACCGTCCCAACAATCACCGCAGAGTAAGAGTCCGCCCCATCACAGGCAGTCAACTCGCCAGCGACACCATCATAACCCGGCCGTAGCCCGATGCCTGCATCTCCGCTGCCGTCATCGTAGTCGCTTCGTCCGGCTCTATGGCGCTTACCATGATCTCCGTACCGTCGCCGACGAGCCTGCGGATGCCTTCCGCATCCGACGATCCACATTCGACCACCACCACGTCATAGGCCATTGTCAGGGCTTCCATGATCGCCGGCAAACGCTCCGCCGACTGCATGGCCCGGACCGGGTCCGCGGTTCCGACCGGCATGACGTAGCAGTCGGAATAGTGGTCGGGATGTATGGCGTCGGTAAACAGCGCTTCCGAAACGAGAAGATTGGTGATTCCCATACGGGCTTGGCCATCCAGCATGGGGTTCGATGCTGCTCCGGACGCAGTGAGGTCAACGAGCAGGACGCGCAGCCCCGTATCGGCAACTTCCCGCGCCACGAGGACAGCCGCCGCTGCGCCCTCGTCTCCTTCCGGCGAAACGAAGATTGCCCGGGTCGCTCCACCGCCGATCAAAAGTTCCGCCGCATGTTCCACGTCAACGCGGCCCACTTCGGAAGGCACTTCGGGAGCTACGCTCTCGGACTGCTGCCGAGGGATGCTCTTCCAGCGCGAGAACAGGTGGCGCATTGTTTTCCTGTGCTCATGCAGTGCTTCACGCTCCGCTACAGGTTCCGGCTCATACCTTGCTGCTTCCACTATCTTTTCGTGCCTTGCCCAGGCATCGTTGAAGGCCTCGTGCTCAAGGTGCACCTCTGGCAGTGGCGCGTGATCACCTTCCGTCGGCGAGGACATTGCGTCCGATTCGTGCCCGACCTCAGGCTCGGCCGAAAGATCTTCGGCTTCGGCGCGTTCCGAGTGTGTCGACTCGTTTGCGGTCTCCACCTGCAGAGCCGCCGCTGGACGCTTCGCGCGGCGGAAGAAAAGGCGTTTCAGGACGATTGCAGCGACCATGACCAGAACCGATACTGAAAACGCCGCACCGGCGATCTGGAACGGCCCTTTGACGTAGGGAAAATGCGCGCCGCCGCCCCAGAGAGCCAGAACGAGCGCAACCCCGGTTATCAGCAGGGCAATGAAGACGACCGGCTTCCAGTAGGTCGCGATGGCGGGAAGCAAACCGCCGCGATTGTTTTCGTCATTGGTAGAAGGCTGTGCGCCGGACATGGGCTTGCTCCAATGTATCGGAAACAGACGGTAAACAACTATGGTAACCTGGTGGTTAAGATGCGCTGCATCGGCAGCCGTCGTTCTTCGCCATTGGTCATCATGAAATCGCGGCGGTTTTTACCGGCCATTAACCCTAACGGGAGGATAACGAACGCAGATGAAGCCGGCCCGCCGGGCACCCGGCAGGAAGTGCAGAAGGTTCGCGTTCGTTCATGAAATGGCTGTCGCTGACGTCCTGTGCGCTACTGGCCGGCCTGATTGCCGGCTGTTCAGGTTACCGGCCTACTCCCTCTACCTTTAACGCGATGGCCAATGAGCCATATAGGCTTGGAGCCGGCGACCGGCTGCGCGTAACCGTCTTCGAGCAGGAGGGGCTGACCAACACGTACAGCGTCGACCAGGCGGGCTACTTCGCGTTTCCGCTCGTGGGCCCGGTAGCTGCTCGCGGACACACAGTGCAGCAGATCGAGGCTACGCTGGCCACGAAGTTGAAGCAGGGCTTCCTGCGCGACCCGGACGTGTCGGTCGAGGTGGATCGCTATCGGCCCGTCTTTGTGATGGGCGAGGTGGGGGCCGCCGGGCAGTATTCCTATGTGCCGGGGCTAACGGTCCAGAAGGCAGTGGCGATGGCCGGCGGTTATTCGGCCCGCGCCAATCAGGCAAATGTCGACATCACGCGCAACGTCAACGGAGAAGTCGTCACGGGTCGCGTGCCGACCTCCGATTCAATCCTGCCGGGCGATACTGTCTACGTCCGCGAGAGGCTCTTCTGAGTGTCGGAAGTGGCCGGGTTTACAACGAGGATCAAGGAATAGCAGGAACACCGGACGTAGCAGGCGCAGCGTGCGCCCCTCCGGGATGCCTGGTTCATGGTTGCGGGTTTTCAGGTTTTGCGTAGCCCGCCTCCATAATGCGCCCAGCACATGAGCGCAGACGCCGGGCGCCAGCGCCAAAGCTGCGCGCTAACTATGCCGTAAGGAAAAGCTGGCAGAAAACTCAGGTGTTTCCTAGCTATGCTCGGGCCAAAGCAACCCTGATCCAGTTCGGCAGCGACCATGAACCGTATAGATCCGCCGAATCGCTTCTCGTCCAAAGCGGTGCGCGAACACGAAAGCAGCGGCGGAAAAGCCAGACAGGGCAACCTCAACGAGATCGCCAGGCAGGCGGCCACGCAATATCGGCGCGACACGATGTCTCCGATCATGGTGACGGGGGTGCTGCGTTTCGTCGAATTCGCGCTTCTCGCCGCATCCGGGACGTGGCTGTTTGTTTCCTATGTCGGTCTCGGGACCGATCTCAACTGGCACTATCCCATCTTCATCGTCGGCGCAGCGCTGCTGGCGGTGATCCTGCTGGACATCAACGACTGCTATCAGTTGCCGACACTCATGCGTCCACTGTCCAAGCTGACCCGGATCGTGATCGTCTGGGGCTGGACGCTGGCGCTGCTGGCGGTGGTCGGGTTCTTCCTGAAGCTGATGGACGACTTCTCTCGCGTGTGGTTCGCCGGCTGGTTCGTCACCGGTCTGGCACTGCTGGTTGTGCCGCGTCTTCTGCTTGCGAGACTGTTGAAGCGGTGGGCGCGCAACGGCCGCATGGAACGCAGGGCGGTCATCGTCGGCGGGGGCAAGGCGGCGGAAGTGCTGGTGCGCGCCATCGAGCAGCAGCCGTACAACGATATCCGGATATGCGGCATCTTCGACGATCGGGACGACACGCGGTCGCCGCCGATCGTGGCCGGCTATCCCAAGCTCGGTGACATATCGGAGCTGATAGAGTTCGCCCGCATCGTGCGCATCGACATGCTGATCGTATCGCTTCCGCTGACGGCGGAATCACGTGTTCTCTCGCTGTTGAAGAAGCTGTGGGTGCTGCCTGTCGACATCCGGCTGTCCGCCCACTCGAACCAGCTTCAGTTCCGTCCCCGCTCATACTCCTACATCGGCTCGGTCCCGCTGCTCGACATCTTCGACAGGCCGATCAACGACTGGGATTCCGTGGCGAAACGGGTGTTCGACATCGTGTTCAGCCTGATCGGCATCGTCCTCCTGTCGCCTGTAATGCTGGCAACCGCCATCGCCATCAAGCTCGACAGCAAGGGGCCGGTGCTGTTCAAGCAGAAGCGGCATGGCTTCAACAACGAGGTCATCGACGTCTACAAATTCCGGTCGATGTATACCGAGCAGGCCGATCCGAGCGCCATACGGCCGGTCACCAAGGGCGATCCGCGCGTCACGCGCGTCGGGCGCTTCATCCGCAAGACTTCCATCGATGAACTGCCGCAGTTCTTCAACGCGCTGTTCGGGTCGCTTTCGCTGGTCGGCCCCCGGCCGCATGCGGTTGCCGCGCAGTCGCACAACCTGCTCTACAACGAGGTCGTGGACGGATATTTCGCCCGCCATCGCGTCAAGCCGGGCGTGACCGGCTGGGCCCAGATCAATGGCTGGCGAGGCGAGATGGACACGGACGAAAAGATCAAGATGCGAACCGAATACGACCTCTACTATATCGAGAACTGGTCGCTCTGGTTCGATCTCCAGATACTCTTCCTGACGCCGATCCGCCTGCTGAATACGGAAAACGCCTACTGAAGGGCGGGGCTGTAACGATCAAGGCGCCTTGGCGACTTCTGGATCACCGGAAAAAGGAAGTTCAGGCAAAAAAGAGGACAGCGAGGTATCCCGCTGTCCCCTGGTTCTGGTCAGGCCATCGCCTTCTGGAGGTTCTCGTCGATCTTGTCGAGGAAGCCCGTGGTCGACAGCCACGGTTGGTCGGGCCCGATCAGAAGCGACAGGTCCTTGGTCATGTAGCCGGACTCGACTGTCTGGATGCAGACCTTTTCCAGCGTCTCGGCGAACTTCTTGAGTTCGGCGTTGTCGTCGAGCTTGGCGCGATGCGCCAGCCCACGCGTCCAGGCAAAGATCGACGCGATGGAGTTGGTGGAGGTCTCCTGACCCTTCTGGTGTTGACGGTAGTGGCGGGTCACCGTGCCATGCGCGGCCTCGGCCTCCACGGTCTTGCCGTCCGGCGTCATCAGGACCGAGGTCATCAGGCCGAGCGATCCGAAGCCCTGCGCGACCGTGTCGGACTGAACGTCGCCGTCATAGTTCTTGCAGGCCCAGACATATCCGCCGGACCATTTCAGTGCCGAGGCCACCATGTCGTCGATGAGGCGGTGCTCGTACCAGATCTTGCGCGCCTTGAATTCGGATTCGAATTCCTTCTCGTAGACCTCCTGGAAGATGTCCTTGAAGCGGCCGTCATAGGCCTTGAGGATCGTGTTCTTGGTGGACAGATAGACCGGATAGTTGCGCAACAGGCCATAGTTCAGCGAAGCGCGCGCGAATTCGCGGATCGACTCGTCGAGATTGTACATCGCCATCGCCACGCCCGAGCCCGGTGCATCGAACACGTCATGCTCGATGACCTGGCCATCCTCGCCGACGAACTTGATCGTGAGCTTGCCCTTGCCGGGGAAGAGGAAGTCGGTGGCGCGATACTGGTCGCCGAAGGCATGACGGCCGACGACGATCGGCTGCGTCCAGCCGGGCACGAGGCGCGGAACGTTCTTCATGATGATCGGCTCGCGGAAGATCGTGCCGCCGAGGATGTTGCGGATCGTGCCGTTGGGCGACTTCCACATCTTCTTGAGCTTGAACTCCTCGACGCGCGCCTCGTCGGGGGTGATGGTGGCGCACTTGACGCCGACACCGTATTTCTTGATCGCGTTGGCCGCGTCGATCGTGACCTGATCGTCGGTCGCGTCGCGGCTTTCCATGCCGAGATCATAGTACTTCAGGTCGATGTCGAGGTATGGATGGATCAGCTTGTCCTTGATGAACTGCCAGATGATGCGGGTCATCTCGTCGCCGTCGAGCTCGACGACCGGATTGTCCACCTTGATCTTCGCCATTGTTACCTCGCGTCTGGATGCGGGCGGCGGCCCGCCGATTGCCTTGGGAAATGCGGCCCCTATAGCACCCGTTGCGGGTAAGGCAAAGACGATGGCGTCCCGCGTCTTGATTCCGCTGTTCTTGCGGGGCTAGGTGCGCGCATGCTTCTCCCGGAAAGGGTGGGAATGAAGAACAATGACCTGAAAACGTCCGGGCCGGCGATCATTCTTGTTGAGCCTCAGCTCGGCGAAAACATCGGCATGGTCGCCCGCGCGATGGCCAATTTCGGCCTGTCGGAACTGCGGCTGGTCAACCCGCGCGACGGCTGGCCGAGCGAGAAGGCGCGCGCCGCAGCGAGCCGCGCAGACCACGTGGTCGATGCAGCGGTGGTTTACGACGATCTGGCGGCAGCGCTTGCCGATCTCAACTTTGTCTATGCGACGACTGCGCGCCAGCGCGACGGCTTCAAGCCGGTGCGCGGGCCGGTGGAAGCGGGCAGGGTGCTGCGAACCCGGGCGGCGTCGGGACAGCGGACGGGAATCATGTTCGGCCGCGAGCGCTTCGGACTCTACAATGAAGAAGTGGCGATGGCCGACGAGATCGTCACCTTTCCGGTCAATCCGGAATACGCGTCGCTTAACATCGCTCAGGCGGTGCTCCTGATGTCCTATGAGTGGATGAAGTCCGGGCTGGGCAGCGAGACGGACACGGCGTTTTCGAGCCCGGCCATCCAGCCGGCAGAGAAGCACCAGCTTCAAGGGCTGATCGACCATCTGGAAGCTGCGCTTGACGCGAGGGGTTATTTCAGGCCGGCGGCCAAGAAGCCCAAGATGCTGGACAATCTGCGCGCGGTGTTCACGCGCCCCGGTTTCGCGGAACCTGAAATCAAGGTGCTGCGCGGTATACTGGCGTCGCTGGACTATTTCTCGCCGCGCTCGCCTCGAGGCGAAGGCTACCCCGAACGCAAGGCGATGGCCGACCGCGAAGCGCATGAAGACGGCGACTACCGACGCCAGCCGGCGCCAGCCGAAAAGGAGCAGGCTAATGGCTGACCGGCCGATCCTGATGTTCGATTCGGGAATTGGCGGCCTTACGGTGCTGCGAGAGGCGCGCGTGCTGATGCCCGATCGTCGCTTCGTCTATGTCGCCGACGACGCCGGCTTTCCTTATGGCGCCTGGGACGAGCCGGCGCTTCGCGAGCGTATTCTTACGCTATTTGAAGGGCTCCTCGAACAGTATGACCCCGAGATTTCCGTAATCGCCTGCAATACCGCCTCAACCCTGGTGATGGATGCGTTGCGGCAACGGTTTCCCGGCCATCCATTCGTGGGGACGGTGCCGGCCATCAAGCCGGCTGCGGAACGCACCCGCTCGGGCCTTGTCTCCGTGCTTGGTACGCCCGGCACCGTCAAGCGGCAATACACGCGTGACCTGATCCGGCAATGGGCCTCGAAATGCCATGTCCGGCTGGTAGGCAGCGGCAACCTCGCGGCGCTGGCCGAGACCTATATGCGCGACGGCTTTGTCGATGAGGATGCCGTTCGGGCGGAAATCGCCCCCTGCTTCATGGAACAGGATGGCAAACGGACCGATATCGTGGTGCTCGCCTGTACGCACTATCCGTTTCTCGTGAACCGCATGCGCAAGACCGCACCATGGCCGGTGGACTGGATCGATCCGGCCGAGGCGATCGCGCGGCGCGCCCTGTCGCTGCTCGCTGCGCCCCGCGCGGCTGCGTTCGGCCCTGCCGAGCGGCTGGGTGCGGATATCGCGGTGTTCACCTCCGGCAAGGCCGAGTTCACCACGCGCCGGCTCATGCAGGGTTTCGGCCTGACAGTCGGCGAGGCCGGTCGTACAGCGGAACATCCGGTCAACGCAGGCGTTTCCCCGGCATGACCAAAGGAGGCGATCATGCCTGCAAGATCCAAGGCGCAACAGATGGCGGCCGGGGCCGCGTTGTCCGCCAAGCGCGGCGAGACGAAAAAGAGCGACCTGAAGGGCGCTTCGAAGGAAATGTACGAATCCATGAGCGAAGAGCAGCTTGAAGAGTTCGCCGAGACGAAGCGCAAGGGACTTCCAGACAAGAAGGACTGAGCTCTGGCAATTCTCTGGCGTTGACAATCCGCCACCCTTCCACTAGGTAGCCGCCATCGCCGGGCCGAAGGGTCCGGCGGTGCCATTTGACGTGTCCCGTGGGTTTTTCCGCAATGCGTGCGTGGAAACCCTGTCAGGTCTCGAAAACGGAGACCAGAGGAGGGCGCGTTTCCTTCGCCCGGAGCACGGCGTTCCGGGTATCTCGTTTTGAAAGGGAATGCGATGAGCAAGCGCGAATCCGCGAAATACAAGATCGACCGCCGCCTTGGCGAAAACATCTGGGGCCGCCCGAAGTCCCCGGTCAACAAGCGTGAATACGGTCCCGGCCAGCATGGCCAGCGCCGCAAGGGCAAACTATCCGACTTCGGCCTGCAGCTGCGCGCCAAGCAGAAGCTGAAGGGTCACTACGGCGACGTTTCGGAAAAGCAGTTCCGCAAGATCTACGAGGAGGCCAACCGCCGCAAGGGCGATACTTCCGAGAACCTGATCGGCCTGCTCGAGTCGCGCCTTGATGCGGTCGTGTACCGTGCCAAGTTCGTGCCGACGATCTTCGCGGCCCGCCAGTTCATCAACCACGGCCATGTCAACGTAAACGGCCGCCGCACCAACATCAGCTCGTATCGCTGCAAGCCAGGCGACGTGATCGAGGTTCGCGAGAAGTCGAAGCAGCTGGTCATCGTACTCGAGGCCGTCCAGCTCGCCGAGCGCGACGTGCCGGACTACATCGAGGTCGATCACAACAAGATGGTTGCGACCTACCAGCGCGTGCCGGGCCTTGCCGATGTGCCGTTCGCGGTGCAGATGGAACCGAACCTCGTGGTCGAGTTCTACTCGCGCTGATTGGCCGACGGCACAGTCGCATGGAGTAACGGAAGCGGCCCATCGGCCGCTTCTTCACTTTTGGCGGGGGCTTTTGCGTCCAGTGCGACCCGACATTTCTGCCTCGCGTGGCAACGACGGCAAATGGTCCGTCCTGTGGCTCATCGTTGCTTTCCCTGTCTTCTGGACGCTGTATGCGTCGCTCAGCCGCTACAATCTCGACCGCATGGGCGACATGGTCGAGAATTTCGCCTGGGGCATCAGCTGGCAGCTCGGCTACTACAAGCACCCGCCGTTCTATTCCTGGATAACGGCGGCCTGGTTCTCCGTGTTTCCGCGGACGGACTTTTTCTACCACCTGCTGGCAAGCATGAGCGTCACGGTCGCGCTCCTGGCGATCTGGCGCATCTCGACGCGGTTCTTTACCGTTGGCCAGCAGCGTGCGCTGCTCGTGGCGGTGTTTTTCCTGCCGCCGCTGACGTTCCTGACCCGGAATTACAACGCCACCTCGGCCATGCTGCCGCTGTGGGCTTTCACTTTCCTGTTCTATCTCCGTGTCCTGGAACGCCGCCGGAGCCTCGATGCGGTGCTTCTCGGCGTGCTGGGTGGATGCGCTATCCTGACCAAATACCATTCGGTCGTGCTGGTCATCGCCATAGCGCTTCACGCCCTTCTGGACCGCGATGTCCGGGGGCTGCTTTTGACGAGACTGCCTGTTCTGGCCATGGCAGCGGGTGCGCTCGTCCTTGCGCCGCATCTGTGGTGGATGTGGAACAGCGACTTCATAACGGTGCGTTATGCGTCCGAACAAGGCGACGGCAACTGGCGCGATACGTTGATCTATGCGGCCCGCTTCATTCCGGTGGTCTTCCTCTATTCAGCACCCATGTTTGCCGTGCTCGGTTTTTACCGCCGTCTCGGTGACGGATATCCTCTTTTCAGCTGGCCCCAGGTCGCGGAATTCTGGACGACGTCGCAGGGTCGTGCGCTGGTGTGCGTAGCAGCGCTGCCGCCCGTCATCACGATCGTGCTAGGGCTGGCGCTGGACGCGCTGGTGTCGTCGCTTTGGTCGATCCCGTTCTTCGTCTTCATCCCATTCTTCGTGGTGGCGCTGCTGCCGCGCGAACTGACCTCAGGAAGACGCCTGCTCGCGCCGATCGCGATCGGCGCCTATGCGGTGATTTTGCTCGTGTTGGCTCCCGTCGTGCGTGGACAGTCCCTCGCGGCTTCGCAACACAATTCAGCTGTACCTATCTCCGGGATCGCGCAGGCTGCGCAAACCGCATGGTACCAGGTTGTCGACGGACGGTTCGCCATCGTAGCCGGACAAAGCAATCTCTACGCCAACGGCACTGCGTTCTACGCACCGGACCGGCCTTATGCGATCCAGGGACAGTCCCTGAAGCTTACGCCCTGGGTGACGAAGGGTGACATAGCACGCGAAGGCGCGGCGTTCGTGTGCAACGCCGCATCGCAGGAGCGCTGCGAGGCAGCCGCCACGGCGCTGTTCGGCCGGGTTGACCAGGCGGTTCCCTTTTCGGTGCCGGCTCCGGCTGGTGCAAAGAAGACGACCAACTGGGAGATGGTCCTGCTGGTCCGAAACCCGGATTGACGCGAACGGCTCAGGTGGCGGCTATGCGAACCTGATGCGTGTCCAGAAGCGCACGGAAAGCATCGGACCCAAGAAACCGGACCTCTGCCTCGCGGGCCGCAGTCAGCGGATCGCGCTGCGCCAGAAGCGCATCGACATGACCGGGATGGCACATGAAGACCGAACCGTCCGGCAAGTCTGCAAGGCCGGTTCGGACAGCAGGCTCGAATCCGTCGGGCCGTTTCCAGTCGTAGAAGCCGGACAATGGCCCCTTAACCGCAAAGCCGGCTGACCTGAGCGCGGGTTCAAACCGGCGAGCAAGTGCGCGAACGGTGGCGATCTTCGCAAATGAGCCCGTGGCGAGCCGCGCGGCTTCAGGCGCGCCGCGCAACCAGGGTAGGGGGCCGGCGTGGCTTGTGGCGAGTTTCTTCAGCCAGCGGCGGACTGGCGGCAGGAAATGTACGTGCTGATGACCATCCAGGTAGTCGGGCTCGCGACCGACCGACTGCCGGAAGGCGTCGTATTGAGCCGCGATCTCGGCGTGGATGCTTGCATCGTCAATGCGGCCCGAAGCTATCGCGCCCAGCAGTGCGCGCAGGCTCGGCAACTTGCCCGATGGAGACAGCTTCGAGACGCCGGCCAGCGACTTCTGGTCGGTCAGGGTAATGTGAATGCCAATGGATGACGAAGCAGGAATCTCGGCGAGCTTGCGCGCCTCGACCTCCCATTCGGGAAAAAGCGTCATGCATCCCGTGCCTGAAAGACGGCCGGCGCGCAGCAGGTCGAGGATGCCCCGATCAACAGCAGGCGACAGGCCAAAATCGTCGGCCACGAACCAGATGCTGCGCGTCAATGGCTCGTTTCCCGCCGCGTCGGACGCCGAGTGGTTTTGACTTTCGTCTCGGGTTGGATGACCTCGCGGACCAGATAGATGGGCCGGTCCTTCGCCTCGCTGAGCGCCGCCCACACATATTCGCCGACAAGGCCGACCAGCGCCAGATTGAAGCCGCCCAGAACGACGACAGCGACAATGAGACTCGGGAAGCCGGGCACGGCAACCCCGGTGAACAGCACCTCGAAGACGATCTTGGCGCCATAGAGCATGCCGGCGAGCGCGATCAGCAAGCCAATTCCAGACACGATGCGCAGCGGCACGACCGAAAAGGACGTAAAGCCTTCAATGGAAAGGGCAACGAGATTGAGCCTTGACCATTTGGTGGCGCCGCCGGCCCGCTCGACGGGTCTGTAAGGGATCGCGCGCTGCCTGAAACCAGCCCAGGCATAAAGGCCCTTGTTGAACCGCCTCTTGTCGCGAAGACGAACCAGCGCATCGACGACCGGCCGGCGCATGATACGGAAATCTCCTGAGTTTTCAGGAATGTCGAAGCGCTGGCTGATGTTGATGAGGCGGTAGAAAAGGCGGGCGGCCTGCGTTCGCTTCCAGCCTGTCCGTCCGTCGGCGCGCACCGCATGCACAACATCGATGCCGGGATCGGACAGAATGGCAGCGATCATCTCCAGCGCCGTGTCCGCCGAATGCTGAAGGTCTGCGTCCATGAGCATGACTAGGTTGCCAGTGGCGTTTTCCAGCCCAGCGAGGATGGCAACTTCCTTGCCGAAATTGCGTGAAAGCTGAACGATTTTCCAGTCGCCGGTCAGGTTGTTGGCGAATGTCCTGGCGCTGGCATCCGTGCTGCCGTCATCGACGAGCACGGTTTCGAGCTGCAGGTCGAATCGTTCAAGGATATCGCTGGCGAGCTTTTCCAGCAGGACGCAGAAATGCGCTGCGACGTCCTGTTCGTTAAAGAATGGTGCGACGACGGATAATTTCGCCATGAAAAGGGCGTCTCGGTTGCCTCGGTGCTTGCGACGGCGACGGTTCTAACGCAACACGTGCGAGAATCATACGCGGAACAGGACATCGCCAATGCATGATCTGCAAGCACTGGTGAACGACATACAGCGGGAAATCGCCAACCACTCGAAACGCGGCAAGGTTGCGGACTATATCCCGCAACTTGCCGTTGTCGATCCGGCGCACTTCGGCATTGCCGTCACCACTGTCGACGGAACCGAATATGTGGCGGGCGATGCCGACGTGTCTTTTTCGATCCAGAGCGTCTCCAAGGTTTTCACGCTCACGCTGGCACTTGGAATGGTGGGCGACCGATTGTGGAATCGCGTTGGCCGCGAGCCATCGGGCAGCGCGTTCAATTCCATCGTCCAACTCGAACTGGAAAACGGAAAGCCACGTAACCCGTTCATCAACGCCGGTGCGATCGCCGTGGCCGACGTGCTTCTTGCCGGCCATCAGCCGAAGGAGGCAATCGGCGAGATTGTCCGGTTCGTGCGCTTCCTCGCCGACGACGATTCGATCGTCATCGACGAACACGTTGCCCGCTCCGAGACGGAGACCGGATTCCGCAATTTCGCGCTCGCGCAGTTCATGCGCTCCTTCGGGAGGCTCGACCATCCGGCCGAGCATGTGCTGGGCGTCTATTTCCACCATTGCGCGCTGGCCATGACATGCCGCCAGCTCTCCCATGCCGGCCTTTTCCTGGCGGCTGGGGGACACAACCCCTCGACGGGGCGCACCGTGGTTTCCAGGGGCAGGGCGCGTCGAATCAACGCGCTGATGCTGACATGCGGTCACTATGACGGATCGGGCGATTTCGCCTATCGCGTCGGCCTGCCCGGTAAGAGCGGCGTGGGAGGCGGCATCATGGCCGTGGCGCCCGGCAAGGCCTCAATTGCGGTCTGGTCGCCAGGCCTGAACGAGAACGGAAATTCGCTGCTGGGATCGTATGCGCTCGAAATGATGGCGCAACGCACCGGATGGTCTATTTTCGGCGTCTAGATCGGAAGAACCCATGAACATCGCAATCACCGACGAGCAGATCGCGGAAAGCACGGCCGGAACGCATCCGATGTTTCGCGATGCGCCGTCCTCGCTGGAATTCAACAAGCTGCGCAAGCGGCTGGTGCGCAACGCACGCGAGGCGATCGAGCAGTTCGGCATGGTGACGCCCGGGGAGCGATGGCTGGTTGCGCTCTCCGGCGGCAAGGATTCGTACGGCCTGCTTGCGATCCTGCTCGACCTCAAGTGGCGGGGCCTTCTGCCGGTCGATCTGCTGGCCTGTAATCTCGATCAAGGCCAGCCGAATTTTCCCAAGCACATACTGCCCGAGTACCTTGCAGCCCTCGGGGTGGATCATCGGATCGAATATCGCGACACATATTCGATCGTCACCGACAAGATCGCCGAGGGAAACACCTACTGTTCGCTATGCTCGAGGCTGAGGCGCGGGCATCTGTACCGCATAGCGCGAGAGGAGGGGTGCTCCTCTCTGGTGCTTGGACACCACCGCGAGGATA
This sequence comes from Rhizobiaceae bacterium, assembly GCA_019635775.1. Classification (GTDB taxonomy): domain Bacteria; phylum Pseudomonadota; class Alphaproteobacteria; order Rhizobiales; family Rhizobiaceae; genus Mesorhizobium_K. The sequence continues at coordinate 113,390 of JAHBYU010000006.1, forward strand.
TACTCGAAACTTTCTTCATGAACCTTTTCCACGGAGGCAGGCTGGCCGCCATGCCACCAAGGCTGCTGAACGACGAGGGCGATCTGTTCGTGTTGCGTCCGCTTGCATTCGCCGCCGAGACGGATCTGGAGAAGTTCGCCCAGGCGATGGTGTTCCCGATCATTCCCTGCGATCTCTGCGGCAGCCAGGACGGACTACAGCGCAATGTCATGAAAGAGATGCTGACAGACATCGAGGCGCGGATGCCGGGTCGCAAGGACACGATGATCCGGGCGCTCTCGAATGTGCGCCCGTCGCATCTGCTGGATACCAAGCTTTTCGATTTTGCCGGTCTGATCCGCCGCGAAGGCTGAGCGGAAAAGAGGTCGCTCAGGCCGTACGGGGGTTATGCGCCTGAAACAGCTTGCCGCGTTCGGCGATCAGTACGAATGTCAGCGAGAGGAGCGACACGGCACAGAATCCGGCCGCGAGCGGGGTGGTCGTGCCGTCGAAAAGCTGTCCGATCACTGCTCCGATGAAACCGCCGCCGACAGTCTGCGTGAACCCCTGAACGGATGACGCCGTGCCGGCGAGATGGCCGAGCGGCTCCATCGCGATGGAGTTGAAGTTGGAGCCGATCCAGCCAAACTGCAGCATGGCGGCCGCGAAGATCGGTACGAAGACATAGAGCGGAAGTTGCCCGAACAGGGACAGAACCAGCCAGATCGATGTGACGGCAATGAAGCCCAAAAGCGCGCCATGTGAGAGCTTGCGCATGCCAACCCTACCGACAAGGCGCGAGTTCACAAAGGAAGAGACTGCCATCATGCCCGCAATGGCGGCAAATATGACCGGGAACCAGACGCCAAGCCCGTAGATGCCGACATAGACCTGCTGCGCGGAGTTGATGAAGCCGAACAGCGCGCCGAAGATCGACGTGGTGGCAAGCATGTAGCAGAGCGAAACGCGGTTGGTCAGCACGATACGGAAACCGTTTGCGATCGTCTGCACGTTGAATGAACGCCGATATTCGGGATGCAGCGTTTCGGGCAGCCGCGCTGCTGCCCACAAGGTGAACAGAAGCGCGACCACCGCCATGACGACGAAAATCATGTGCCACTCGGAAAACAGCATGACGATTTGGCCCATGCCCGGCGCGACGACCGGGATCACCATGAAGACCATGAACACCAGCGACATCACCTCGGCCATCGCGCGGCCACCGAAAACGTCGCGCACAACCGAGACAACGATCACGCGGGTGGCGGCCGCACCGATGCCCTGTATGACGCGCAGGATCAGCAGCGCCTCGAAGGTGGGCGCGAAAGCCGAGCCGAGTGCTGCCGCCACATAGATGGCCAGGCCGACAAGCATGGGCGCGCGGCGACCGAAGCGATCCGACAACGGCCCGAAGAAAAGCTGGGCCACGCCGAAACCGGCGATATAGGCCGTGATGACATACTGGCGGTGGTTTTCGTTCTCGACGCCGAGAGAAGCGCCGATCTCCTGCAGGCCTGGCAACATGATGTCGATGGCGAGCGCGTTCAGCGCCATGAGTGCCGCAGCGAGCGCTATGAACTCCCAACGAGGAATGCGCAGCTGGAAGGGTTGCGGGCTGGTGCCTGGCTGGGGGGTCATGCAGGATTCCACAAATAAAAAGGAAAATGCGCCGGAGGCCGGCGCATTCAATGGCACAAGCCCGAATTTTAACGGGCCACGCTTGGTGTAATGTGGGTCAGGCGGCCTTTACGGCAACACCCTTTTCGCCAAGAAACGACTGCAACTCGCCGGACTGGAACATCTCGCGGATGATGTCGCAACCGCCGACAAACTCGCCCTTCACGTAAAGCTGCGGGATGGTGGGCCAGTTGGAATAGTCCTTGATGCCCTGCCGCAATTCATTGGACGTGAGCACATTCACGCCTTTGTAGTCCACGCCGACATAGTCGAGAATCTGCACGACCTGGCCCGAAAAACCGCACTGGGGAAAGCCGGGGGTGCCCTTCATGAACAACACTACGTCGTTGCCCTTGACCTCGCTGTCGATGTATTCGCTGATTCCGCTCATCGTCTATCCTTTCATGCCCGTGGGAGTCGGGCTCGAAACATGACATTCAAATAGACCCACCGGCCATCCGAAACAAGCCGCCAACGGAGCAAGGCCGGCAGGGGTAGAACGATGATTGTGGCTGAGGCAGGGTGTTGACGGACTTTCATGAGGAAATCCCTCCTTGCCGCAATGTTGCTGGCGATCGTCGGTGGATCGTTCCTCTGGTGGTGGAGATCGCCTGTGCCCGTTCCCAAGCCCGAGACATTCGACCTGCCCAAGCCCTGCAGGGAACTTGCTTTCGAGGCGGTCGACTATCTGGTCTGCGAGGTGGAGCTGGCAGACTACGACATTGCGCTGCGCCGCCTCGATGCCACGGGCAAGCCGTATCGGAACCTGTCCGCGCTTGCGGAAGCGGAGCCCTTCGTCTTCGCGATGAACGGAGGCATGTATCACGAGGATTTGAGCCCTGTCGGTTTGCATGTCGAGGACGGGCGGCAGGTATCGCCGCTTAATACCGCGGACGCGCCCGGCAACTTCTTCATGAAGCCGAACGGTGTGTTCTACACCGATGGCAGCGGCCGTGCCGGCGTGATGGAGACGAACGCCTTTGCCGCGTCAGGCATCGAACCGGTTCTTGCGACGCAGTCCGGCCCAATGCTGGTGATCGACGGCAGCCTGCATCCGCGCTTCGAGGAGAACGGCGCCTCACGCCATATTCGAAACGGCGTTGGCGCAGACGGCGGAACGCGCGCCGTCTTTGCCATCTCCTACCAGCCCGTGAGCCTGGGCAGCTTCGCGCGGCTGTTTCGCGACGAGCTGAAGGTGCGCAACGCCCTGTTTCTCGACGGCGCGATCTCTGCGATTCATGACGGCAACAAATACCTGATCGGCGGCGGCTATCCGGCAGGCCCGATGCTGGTCGTGAAAGAAAAGTCGTCCGGTGCCGATGCTCCCTAGGAGCGCCGTTTCGCCTTCGAGCGTGACGTTACCGTTTTTCGACGGCTGGTCTGTTTCCGCGCGGGTTTGCTCGCCTTACGCTCAAGCCGCCGCAGCCTCTCGGCAACCGTAAGACTGGTCGTGCGCTTGCGCCGCTTCGCCCGCTTGCTGGCGGATGATTTGCGCAGCATGTCTTCGAGGACATCCACGACCACACCCTTGACGAAATCGCCTATCGACATGGCTTCGGCTCACTCAGGAGCGGAAGTCTGGAGCGCCAGCGCATGAAGTGCGCCGCCCATGTTCCCCTTGAGTGCGTTGTAGACCATCTGGTGCTGGTGAACGCGGCTCTTGCCACGGAAACTCTCCGCCACAACCTCGGCTGCATAGTGATCGCCGTCGCCTGCGAGATCGCGAATCGTTACCTTCGCATCAGGAATGCCTTCCTTGATGAGCCGTTCAATCTCGCGTGCGTCCATCGCCATCAGCAGTCTCCGCTTACTTGCCGTCCATGAAGCGCGGGAACCACGATTCGTGTGCGGACTTCAGTTCGGAAACAAGCATCGCACGCGCCTTGCCGAGTTTCAATTCCGAGCCGCCGGTTGTGCCGATCCAGGGAGCATGGATGCCAAGCGACTTCGCCTCGTCCCAAAGGGCCTTCATCTCCTCGCCCTGCGGATCGAGCTTCACTGTCACGACATAGCGGCCCTGGTCCTCACCGAAGAAGACTGGGATCGGGTCCGCCTTTTCGAGGCCGGGGATGGTGGCGCCGATACCGGATGCCATCGCCATTTCCGCAAGTGCCACGGCAAGGCCACCATCGGACACGTCATGCACCGCTGTCGCCACACCATTACGGATCAGCTTCCTGACGAAATCGCCGACACGCTTCTCATGCGCCAGATCGACCGGCGGCGGAGGGCCATCGGTGCGCCCGTGAATGTCGCGCATATAGATCGACTGGCCGAGATGCGCGCCCCAGCCGGGCGGCCCGCCGATGAGCAGGATGACTTCCCCTTCGGCGGCAAAAGCGATGCGCGCCATCCTTGACCAGTCTGGAATCAGGCCGACACCGCCTATGGTCGGAGTAGGCAGGATGCCCTGACCGTTGGTCTCGTTGTAAAGAGACACGTTGCCGGACACGATCGGGAAGCCCAGCGCCCGACAAGCCTCCCCGACGCCCTTTATGGCCATCACGAACTGGCCCATGATGTCAGGCCGCTCGGGGTTGCCGAAATTGAGGTTGTCCGTTGCTGCGAGCGGCTCGGCGCCCGTCGCCGTCAGGTTTCGCCAGCATTCGGCCACTGCCTGCTTGCCGCCTTCGAAAGGATCGGCCTCGCAATAGCGCGGCGTTACGTCCGACGAGAAGGCAAGCGCTTTCGTCGGGTGGCCCTCGACGCGCACAACGCCTGCATCGCCGCCCGGAAGCTGCAACGAATTGCCCTGGATCAGCGTGTCGTACTGCTCCCAAACCCATCGGCGGCTCGACAGGTCGGGCCCGCCAATCATCTTCAGGAGTGCGTCTGCGATGTCGGCCTGCGGTATGTGGTCGGCCGCCAGCGGCGCAGGCTTCTTTGGCTCGACCCACGGCCGGTCATATTCTGGAGCCTTGTCGCCGAGATCCTTGATCGGCAGGTTCGCGGCTTCTTCGCCACCCTGCATGATGCGAAAGCGCAGGTCGTCGGTGGTCTGGCCTACAATCGCGAAGTCCAGCCCCCACTTGCGGAAGATCGCCTCGGCTTCCTCTTCCTTCTCTGGCCGCAGCACCATGAGCATGCGCTCCTGGCTTTCCGAAAGCATCATCTCGTAAGCGGACATGCGCTCCTCGCGCACGGGGACCTTGTCGAGATCAAGCTCGATGCCGAGGTCGCCTTTCGCGCCCATTTCCACGGCAGAGCAGGTGAGGCCGGCCGCACCCATGTCCTGAATGGCGATGACGGCGCCGGACGCCATCAATTCAAGGCAGGCTTCCAGCAGGCATTTTTCGGTGAACGGGTCGCCAACCTGGACGGTCGGGCGCTTCTCATCGATCTTGTCGTCGAATTCGGCGGAGGCCATCGTCGCGCCGCCGACACCATCGCGCCCGGTCTTGGCGCCGAGGTAGACGACCGGCAGGCCAACGCCTTCGGCCTTGGAATAGAAGATGGCGTCCGTCTTCGCGAGACCGGCCGCGAAGGCGTTGACGAGAATGTTGCCATTGTAGCGCGCGTCGAAATTGACCTCGCCACCGACGGTCGGCACGCCGAAGGAGTTTCCGTAGCCACCGACGCCGGCAACGACACCGGCCACGAGATGCCGTGTCTTCGGGTGATCCGGCTCACCGAAACGCAAGGCGTTCATGGCAGCGATCGGTCGGGCACCCATCGTGAAGACGTCGCGCAGAATACCGCCAACGCCAGTCGCGGCACCCTGGTAAGGCTCGATGTAGGACGGATGGTTGTGGCTCTCCATCTTGAAGACGACGCATTCGCCGTCGCCGATATCGACCACGCCCGCATTCTCTCCCGGCCCCTGGATTACGCCTGGACCGCTGGTCGGCAGGGTACGCAGCCACTTCTTCGACGACTTGTAGGAGCAGTGCTCGTTCCACATCGCAGAAAAGATGCCGAGTTCGGTGAAGCTCGGTTCGCGACCGATGAGATCGAGAATGCGCTCGTATTCGTCCGGCTTCAGGCCATGAGCCTTGATGAGCTCGGGCGTGATGGCGACGGTCTTCTGAGTGGTCATGAGGCGTTGTCGGCTCCGGATGACGGGAGTGCGCGCGGGGTATCCTTAGCCCATGCGCGGGCAGGGTCATATCGCACTGCGAAGAAAAATGCAGCCTTTTCGGCGACTATCTACAGGTCAGCCGTAGCTGTCGTACCCGGCGTTCGGATTGTCGAGAAGCCGCCTTATGATGGACAGGCCCGTCTTGAGGTCGTCATGGCGCCGTACGATCGAGAAGCCAACGCGAATCCGATGATAGACCTCATCGGTCCGGCCAGGCTTGTATTCGTCCTCATCGTCCACGAGTACGCCCTCGCTTGCCGCAGCCTGCTTGAACGTGCCGGAGAGCCACGGATCGGGCAGCTTCACCCATACGAAGGGAGCCCGCTTGTGTGAGACCAGGTCAAGCCCGGCGAAAGCGTCGAGAACCATCGCCTGCCGCGCTTCGATTTCGACGCGGGTTGCCTCTCGAATGCTGTCCGCCGCGCCAGACAGGACCAGCCGCGCCGAAAGTTCGGCGAGCATGAAGGGCATGCCTCCGGTCACCATCTTGTGCGCCACCTGAATGCGGGGCGCGAGGTTGGCGGGGCAGGCGACCCAGCCGCCGCGGACGCCTGCCGCGACCGTCTTAGATAGCCCGCCTATGTGGAAGGTCCGCTCGGGAAGCAGCGCCGACAACGGAGTAGGGGGATCTTCCAGCAGCGCGCCGTAGATGGAATCCTCGATCAGCCAGACGTTATGCCTGCGCGCGATCTCGGCGATTTCCTTGCGGCGCTTGAGCGTCATGATGTTCAGCGTGGGATTGTGGAGCGAGGGAATAAAGAAGGCGATCTTCGGATGCTGCTGTCCGCAGACACGCTCGAAATCCTCGGGATCGGGACCATGTGCGTCGAGCTTCACGACGATGCTGCGACGCCCCATGAGGTTCGCACTTCGGGCGATCGAGCAATAGGTTAGCTGTTCGAAGGCGATCTTGTCACCGGGAGAGCTCATGGCTGCGATCACGGCCATCGCGGAGGCATGCACACCGACCGTAGGCACCACGCAGCGCGGATCAGGCGCCCAGCCATCGGCGGACAGCCAGCGAGAACCGGCTTCGCGCCAATCCATCGGCCATGAACGCGTGTAGTCCACCAATCCCTCGGGATGGTCCCGGACGATATCGGCGAAAAGCCGACCGATCGCCTCGCTTTGCCCGAGCTCAGGGGCCGAGGTGCTGTCCATGACGAGCCGGCCGCCCGTCGAGCCCTCCATGCTACGCCGGTTTCCATCAAAAGCCGGTTGCGGCGCATCAGGCGGGAGGGTGTGCGGGGTCGTGACCCTGTCCAGGACATAGGTACCGCGTCCCACCTCGCCGGTGACGAGACCGCGTTCGCGGACAAGCGCATAGGCTCGCCCGATTGTACCTATAGTAACACCGATGTCGTATGCAAGATCGCGCTGCGGCGGCAGCTTCGATCCGGGGGGAAGGACACCTTGCGCTATATCGCTTTCTATACGATCGGCCAGACGCAGGTATAGCGGGCCGGAGCCTTCGGTGAGATTTGGGAGCCAATTTGTCATCGTGACAATTTCATATATTGCCTTCGAAATTGAGTCAATTCATTGAAGGGGAGCGATACAATTAATCGTTAGCCCAACAAATGGAGGTGACAATGAGTACATTTACAACATCACGTACTGATGTCTCCGTCGGTACGCCGCCGTCAGGTGGTTCGCTGGTACTGGGGCTGGTGTCGAGGATCGAGATGGCGGTCCAACGCTACCGTAGCCGGCGCGCATTGATGGAAATGACCGACGAGATGCTGAAGGACATCGGCCTTTCGCGTTCGGAAGCCTATCGGGAAGGCTGCCGCCACTTCTGGGATTGAGTGCGCGAATATGGGCGTATGGCCGAACCGACGACGCTACCACGGACCAGGTCCGCAAACATGATGGCCGCCTCGCAAAGGGCGGCCATTTTCTTTTTTGGCCAGAACTAGGGTTGCGTCATGCGGCTGAGCCGCAGCCGCTGTCGCCGGACTTCCAACGGCTGATGTCGGCGCTGATCCTCGATCCGACGGGCTCGTCCATCAGGGGACCGAACACCTCCACCTCGCTTGACTGACCACGCGCCTGTACGACGAGGAGAGGCCTGCCGCCATAGTTGTTCTTCGGGACCAGCAGGAAGCGCGGCGTGCCGCCGAAATTATTCAGCTCGTTCGCCATAGAGTATTTGGCGAAGGCCTTGTCCTTGCTGGCGATCCAGCACTTGTGCGCGGCGATCGCCACCTGTTCCATTACCCGAAGCGAAGCGCTTTTGCCCGAACCTCCGCCGGGGTTTGCCGGCCTGGTGTCGGTCTGGCAGCCAGCCAGGACTAAAAGGGCTCCAAGGCCCGCGACCAGAAATCTCGATCTCGCCATACGGTCCTCGAATCGCGCCAATGTGCAGGATCGTGCACCAGCGTTGGTTAAAGGGGAACTACCGCCGATTGGCGCGGTCAAACGGCCTCAGGCGGCCTTTTGAACCGGCATTCCGAGCGCGCTTTCGAAAAGTCCGCGTCCGTCAGTGCCGCCATGCGCTGCTTCGATCAGGTTTTCGGGGTGCGGCATCAGCCCCAAGACATTGCCGCGCGCGTTGATGATGCCCGCGATGTCGTTGACCGAACCGTTCGGATTGGTGCCCTCAGCGTAGCGGAACACCACCTGGCCTTCGCCTTCGATGCGCTTGAGCGTTTCAGCATCGGCAAAATAATTGCCGTCGTGATGAGCGACCGGTGTGCGGATGATCTGTCCCGGCGCGTAGTTGCGCGTGAAGGCGGTATTCGCGTTGGCGACCTCAAGCTTCACCTCGCGGCAAACGAACTTGAGTGAGGCGTTGCGCATCAGCGCGCCCGGAAGCAGACCGGCTTCGACGAGGATCTGAAAACCATTGCAGACACCGATGACCTGAACGCCCTTGTCTGCCTTTTCAGCAACCGCGCGCATGACGGGCGACCGGGCAGCGATAGCGCCACACCTAAGGTAGTCGCCAAACGAAAACCCGCCGGGAATGGCGATCAGGTCGACGTCCGGGATATCCGTGTCGGTCTGCCAGACGGTCGTCGGCGCCTTGCCCGAAATCTTGGTGAGCGCCGCGATCATGTCGCGGTCACGGTTCAGGCCCGGCAGAAGGACGACGGCAGTTTTCATCAGATCAACGCGACGCTGTAGTTTTCGATCACGGTGTTGGCCAGGAGCTTGTCACACATGGCCTTGAGGTCGGCCTCGGCTTTCGCCTTGTCCGAGCCCTCGATTTCCAGGTCGAACACCTTGCCCTGCCGAACGGAGTCGACGCCATCGAAGCCGAGGCCCGAAAGGGCGTGTTCTATCGCCTTGCCTTGCGGGTCGAGCACGCCATGCTTGAGGGTCACGGTGACGCGGGCCTTGATCACGCTTGCAAAACTCCTGTTCGATATGGATATCAGTGCGGCTTGCCACGGCGTCCGTCGCCGGTGGCAACCAACACGGGGCCGGTGGGCCGCGGCGGCTCGTTCTCGTTCATGATGCCAAGACGGCGCGCGACCTCCTGATACGCCTCGACCAGTCCACCCATGTCCCGGCGGAAGCGGTCCTTGTCGAGCTTGTCCTGGGTCTGGACATCCCATAGCCGGCACGAATCGGGAGAAATCTCGTCGGCAACGACGATGCGCATCATGTCGCCCTCGTAGAGCCTTCCGCACTCCATCTTGAAGTCGACGAGTTGAATGCCGACACCGAGGAACAGGCCGGAAAGGAAGTCGTTGACGCGTATGGCGAGCGCCATGATGTCGTCGATTTCCTGAGGCGAGGCCCAGCCGAAAGCAGTGATATGCTCTTCCGAAACCATCGGATCGTCGAGCGCGTCGGCCTTGTAGTAGAACTCGATGATCGAGCGCGGCAGGACCGTGCCTTCCTCAATGCCGAGGCGCTTCGCAAGCGAACCCGCAGCAATATTGCGGACGACGACCTCAAGGGGGATGATCTCGACTTCCTTGATCAACTGCTCGCGCATGTTGAGCCGACGGATGAAGTGCGTCGGAATGCCCATGCGGTTGAGGTGGTTAAAGATGTGCTCGGAAATCCGATTGTTCAGCACACCCTTGCCGTCGACGATCTCATGTTTCTTTTTGTTGAACGCCGTCGCGTCGTCCTTGAAGAACTGGACAAGCGTGCCCGGCTCGGGTCCTTCATAGAGGATCTTGGCCTTGCCTTCGTAGATGCGGCGGCGATTTTTCATGGGATTTCCTGGATTTGTCGGGCCGGCCTTTGCAAGCGAACCGTTGGAACACATAATATTCCAAACGTCTTGTTCAATGCCGGTCTATCCGAATCGGGTGTCCGGCTCAATCCGCAATACGCCGGTTCAACCGCTTTCCGCAGCGAAATACCGCAGCGCAACATGTTGTGAGCGTATTGACCGGGGCGCGGTCATTTGGTTTGTGCTGGCAACAACTACATCGGTCCGAACGGCCCCCACCCATCTGGAGGATTTTAATGAGCGATTTTTCCGACCGCGAAAAAGGTTTCGAGCGCAAGTTCGCGCTCGACGAGGAATTGCGGTTCAAGGCCATGGCGCGCCGCAACAAGCTTCTTGGGCTCTGGGCCGCTGAAAAGCTCGGCAAGACGGGCGAGGCCGCCGAAGCCTACGCAAAGGAGGTCGTTGCGGCTGATTTCGAGGAGGCCGGCGATGGAGATGTGTTGCGCAAGTTGAAGACCGATTTTGACGCGGCTGGCGTGGAGCAGTCGGAACACCAGATCCGCCGGACAATGGACGAATTGATGGCGCAGGCGATCGAGCAATTCAAAAGCTGAGCGGTCCCGATCGGATTCGGACAACATTCAAACCGCCCGAATGGGCGGTTTTTCTTTGCGTTTTCCGTTCGTCGGCGTGAGAAAGACGCCATAGGGGAGAGTTTCATGTCACTCGAAGCAAAACTGGCCGCCGGTGAAACCGTCTGCAGCGCATGGTCAGGCGTGCCGGACGCGCTGACGGTCGAGATCCTGGCCGCGCAGGGTTTCGATGCGGTCACATTGGATATGCAGCATGGCGGACATAACGAGGACAGTGTCCTGCGTTCAGTCGTGCCCGTGATGCGGGCCGGAAAGCCATGTCTGGTCCGGATACCCGTCGGACGCTTTGACATGGCGAGCCGCGCGCTCGACTTTGGCGCCGAGGCGGTCATTGCGCCGATGGTCAATTCGATCGAGGACGCCTCCCGTTTTGCCGCGGCCATGAAGTATCCGCCGGTCGGCGAGCGTTCGTGGGGACCGACCTACGGCTTCCCGCGCTACGGAAAGGGCGACCATGCCCAGTGGCTGCGCGAGAGCAACAAGCGCACCTTGTCGTTCGCGATGATCGAGACCCGCGCGGCGGTGGACATCCTGGACCGCATTCTCGATACCCCCGGTATCGATGCCATCTTTCTGGGCCCATCTGATTTCTCGATCGCCTGGACGAATGGCGAAAGGGTCAATTCGACGCTGGAAGAGATGATGCCGGCTGTCGAGCAGGTTGCCCGACGCGCCCACAAGGCCGGGAAGTATGCCGGGATCTACGTGCTCGACGCGTCAATCTCCGGCCGTTTCGTTTCGATGGGCTACCAGCTTCTGGCAATGGGTTCGGAAGCGACCGTTATGAAGCTCGGCTCGGACACGCTGCTCAAGGCGGTCCACGCCTCGCTCAAGGGCTGACTCACGCCTGAGACAGTTCAGGTCGATTCGGATCGTAAGGCGCGAGGTCAGGGTCTCTAACGCCTGTCGCCAGCTCCCGCGCGGCCAGTTCGCCGACGATAGGGGCAAGCGTGATGCCCGAGTGTAGCACGGCGACATAGATGCCATCGGCGCCTTTCGGACGACCGATGGCCGGATATCCGTCGCGCGGGGTAGGGCGATAGCCGACGGTTATGACGTCGAGGTCGAGATCGTCCGAACCTCTGACCATTGCCTTGACGCCGTCGAGCAGGGCTGTCGCCATCTCGCTGTCGCGTCCCTGCGGATCGCCGCCCGCGAAATCGGTGCCGATGATCAGCCTGCCTTCGTGGGTCTGCCTGACGTGAAAGTCCGGGGTCATGACCAGCCCGTTGAGCAGCTTTTTGTCCGATCGCGTAGAATGGGCAATCAGGCCCGGGGGCGCATCGAGCGCCATGGGCAGGCCGGCGATTTCAAGCAGGCGCGAAGTATCGACCCCTGCGCATACAACCGTCTCGTCCGCTTCCAGCCTTTCGCCTGTGGGTGTCTCGATCCCGGTCACGCGTCCATTCGCCAAAGTCAGCAAGGTTGCTTCGGTATCGCCCAGGAGGCGCGCGCCGTTCGATATGGTGGCAGCCAGCAATGCCTGCGTGGTCGCCAAGGGTTCCAGCATTCCCTCTTCGGGGACATGGAGCGCCAGTTCCGGCGGCTCCTTCAAACCGGGCTCGATTGCCAAGGCTTCCTGTCGACCGACCTCGCGAATTCCGTAGCCCCAGCGGGCGTGCTCTTGCGCGTAACTTGCCAGTTCAGCGGGCGGAAGGTCCCAGAGCAGCCCGCCACTCCAACTGACGTCAAGCTTCGGGATTGCATCCTGAAGGCGCCGCCAGCCAGCCATCGAGCGCCTGCGGAAATGGAAATACCACTCCGGATTACCCCAACTGGCATTGATCCAGGCGAAAGAGTGCCTTGTGGCAAGGCCGCCGCCCTGTCCGGAATCGACGATCGTGACCGCGCAGCCCGATCGGATGAGATGCCAGGCAACAGAAGCCCCGATGATACCGCCGCCGACAACCAGAACCCTTTTGCTCATCGACGTTTCTCCGGCGCTGAGGCGCTGCCTAGCCTTTAAGCCCCGAGAGGAATTTTGCAAATGTAAGTGAACCTTCGGGCCACGGTCCATGGCCCGAATCTGCATTGAGGTGACCGACTTCGCCGGCGTCGATGAAAAGCGAGCCCCATGCGCCTGCGATATCCTCTGCCACCTCGAACGTGCTGTACGGGTCGTTGCGGCTCGCGATGACGACTGACGGAAAAGGCAGCGGATCGCGCGGGTAGGGGCCGAACGTCATCAGGTGTTTTGGCCTGATGGCGGGATTGGCGACATCAGGCGGCGCGACGAAGAAACCGCCCGCAACGCGGTTCCTGAATTGCGGAATGGCCTGGATGGCGGTTGCGACACCAAGCGAATGCGCAACCAGTACCACTGGCTTTTCTGCGGCGTTGACGGCCTCTGCAACACGCGCCGTCCAGCCTTCACGGACAGGTTTCGACCATTCAGCCTGCTCGACACGACGCGCGGTGGAGAGTTTCGACTCCCAGCGTGACTGCCAATGATCCGGCCCGGAATTGGTGTAGCCCGGCACCATGAGAATATCTGCGTCTTTAACCTTCATGGCCCCGATGTAGCTACAGCGATCCGCCGACGCAACCACCCGTTGTCAATGAAAATTGAACGCGGTGTTCCAGACAAAGCATCTTGTGTGAACACTTGGAGTTGCGATCTATACAGCGGAAACAGCCGCTGCGAGAATGTTGCATGGATATGACCAGACGCACGCTGATTGGCGCGATGGGCACCGCAGCGGTGGCTACCAAGGCCATGGCTGCCAGGAAGGAGCAGGAAATGAGCGCTTTACCGTTTGCGGCCACAACGCCCGTCAGTGTTGCACGGGTGGGCCTGAAGGCCCGCAACGCTGAAGCGCTTGCGGACTATTACAGCGCAGTCGTCGGCCTTGAACGCCTTTCGGGCGACGGCGAGACGATCACGCTTGGGTCGAAAGACAGGCCGCTGCTCGTGATCGAAAGCGACAAGGCGGCGAAGCCGGACGATCCGCGCAGCGCGGGTCTTTTTCACACGGCTTTCCTGCTTCCATCCCGGGCCGACCTCGGACGCTGGATAAACTTCGCCGCCGAACGCCAGATCCAGATTGATGGTGCCTCGGATCATATCGTCAGCGAAGCAGTCTACCTAACCGACCCGGAGGGTAACGGCATCGAAATCTACGCCGACCGTCTCCCCAGCGAATGGCGTTGGGAAGGGGGGCAGGTAGAGGTAGCGACAAACCGGATGGATATCGCAGGTGTTCGCGGCTCGGTGCCGGCGGGCGACGCTGGTTGGAAGGGCGCACCCGAAGGATCGATTGTCGGCCATGTCCATCTTAGGGTCGGCGATCCGGTAGAGGCCGAGGCTTGGTGGAACAGCAAGCTCGGCTTTGACACGGTCGCGAAGTATGGCGCGCAGGCGGTGTTTCTCTCGACAGGTGGCTATCACCACCACGTCGGCGCAAACGCCTGGCAGAGTGCCGGGGCGGGTGCGCGCGACAAGGGGCGTGCAGGCCTTTCGTGGGTTGAACTGCGTTCCTCGCTGACGTCAGACGCTGCGAGCTACGAAGACCCCTGGGGCACGTCGATCCGTATAGCACCGGATAAGCCGGCTTGATCTTGCCGAGGACGTCTCAGGTGGGGCGTTGACCCGCTAGGCGGTCCTCGGACGGCTCCGCCGCTTCCGGCCGGTAAGGCCCCAGCGCTTGTGAAACCACATCCACTGGCCGGGGTCTTCGCGAACCCAGTCCTCGACCACATCGTTCAGAAGCTGGGCCGACGCCGCTATGTCGATTTCGCCGTCTGCTCCGCGAGGCAGTTTCAGTTCCTCATGGATCTCCAGCCGATAGCGGTTGCCGGGTAGGCGGACGCAACGCGCCGGATGCAAGGGACAGTCGAAACGGCGCGCCAGCATCGGCACCACCGGATTCGTTTCGCAAGGCCGCCCGAAGAAGGTCGTGTGGATGCCGTTGCGGAACTTCTGGTCCACCAGCGCCCCGACATTGCCGCCCTTTTCGAGTATTCCGGCGAGCGCAAAAGCGGCACCCACCCGTGTTTCCAGCAGCTCTCCCATCGTCGAACGACGCGTCGATAGAATGTAGTCCGCGATATATGGGTTGTTCGGCGGGCGGAACAGCGCCGTCACCTTGAGGCCATGGACGGCAGCGGCAATCGGCAAAAGCTCGAAGTTGCCGAGATGCGCAGTGAAGAGGATATGGGGCTTGCTCTCGGCCGCGAGCCGCCTGAACAGATCTTCGCCGACGATCTCGATCCGTCCGTCCTCACTAAGGTGGGCGTTTGAGTCGAAAAGCTGGTCGAGGAAGACGTATTCGGCCGCGAGACGGGCCATGTTGTCCCACATCTCAAGTGCGAGAGCCTCGATCTCGGCCTCGGACTTTTCCGGGAATGCCTGTCGCAGATTATCGACCGCGGTCCGGTGGCGACCGATCCATGGACCAATCCTCCTTGCGGCACGCGCCGCAAAATCCAGCGCCTGGTCTGGCGGCAGCTTGCGCAGGAACCAGATGACGGACATGGCTGCGCGTGCGAGCAGCCAGTCACCCGCCTTGCCGCCCCAGATTACCAGCGGCCGCATGATCGTGTAGCGGAGACGGGAGAGGCGACTACGTGACAAGGGGTTGCTCAGCCAACCCGCAGAATGATCTTGCCGAAGACGTCACGGCCTTCCATGCGCCGCAGCGCATCGCCGATGCCGTCGAAATCGACTTCGGTGTCGACGACCGGCGACACAAGCCCGGCTGCCATCTTCTGCATCGCGTTTGCCATGTTCTCCATACGGCAGCCAAACGACCCGAAGATCTTCAGTTGCTGCTGGAAGAGCTGCATCAGGTTCATGGTGGTGGAGACACCCGAAGTGGAACCGCATGTCACAAGACGTCCGCCGCGCTTTAGCGACAGCATCGAGCCGGCCCATGTGTCCGCGCCGACATGCTCGAAGACCACGTCGACACCCTTCTTTTTCGTGATCTTGCGAACCGCACCCTCGAACCGGTCCTCGCGATAGTTGATGACGTGGTCGGCGCCGAGTGCGCTTGCCTTTTCCATCTTGTCGGCCGAGCCGACGGTGGTGATGACGGTGCAACCCATCTTCTTCGAGAGCTGGATAGCTGCAGTGCCGATCCCGGATCCGCCTGCATGGACGAGGATCGTCTCGCCCGGCTGGAGCTTGGCATTGTCGAACAGCATGTGCTCGACCGTGCCGAAAGTCACCGGGGCGACTGCGGCGCCAATGGCGTCGACGCCGATAGGAGCGGGGACAAGTAACCTGGCTGGCAGGTTGATCTTCTCCTGCGCAAAGCCGTCGAGGTGGAAGCCGTGCACGCCGGAGACATGCTCGCAAAGATTGTCGCGACCCTCGCGGCACGGGCGGCACAAGCCGCAGGTCCGTGCGCCGTAGATGGATACAAGCTGGCCGGGCAGCAGCGACGACACGCCAGGGCCGACAGCCTCGACCAGGCCGGATGCCTCCGCGCCGATGGTGAGCGGCAGCTTGCGCTTGGCGAAAGCCATGCCGCGCCAGCCCCAAACGTCGATATGGTTCAAGGCCACGGCCTTGATGCCGACAGTGACTTCGCCAAGCCCGGGTGCGGGAGGCGGCGCGACATCGACGACCTCGAGCCGACGGTCTTCAACCAGTTGCAAAGCGCGCATGTGGCGGCGTGGTCCCCTTTAACGTCAGGGCCGTCGCTTAGACGGGTTCCCGCGTCAAGACAAGGCAGGCGTTCTGGCCACCGAAGCCGAAAGAGTTGGAAAGTACCGAAGACACATCCGCCGAACGCTTCACATTCGGAACCACGTCGAGCTCGATCGCAGGATCGGGGTTGTCATAATTGATGGTTGGCGGAATGATTCCCTCGCGCATGGTGAGCAGGGAGAATGCCGCTTCCACAGCGCCGGCAGCCGAAAGTGTGTGGCCGATCATCGACTTGTTGGAAGACACCGGAATATTGCGGATGTTTTCACCGAACACGGTCGAGAGCGACAGATGCTCCATCTTGTCGTTCTCGGGCGTCGACGTGCCGTGCGCGTTGACATACCCGATCTGGCTTTCCGAAAGGCCGGCGTCGGAAAGCGCGGCGCGAACCGCAGCGATTGCCGGCGAGCCATCCGGCTTGGAGCGCGTGCGGTGGAAGTCGTCCGCCCGCTCGCCACAACCGCGCAGGATGCCCAGAACGCGCGCCCCGCGCGCCAGAGCGCTTTCCAGAGATTCCAGAACCAGCGCGGCAGCGCCTTCCGCGATGACGAAGCCGTCGCGGTCTCGTGAGAACGGCTTGGACGCCTTCTCTGGAAAATCGTTCTGGGTGGACAGCGCAGAGAGCAGCGAGAAGCGGATCAGCGCCTCGGCTGTTACCGAACCATCGGCTCCGATGGAGATCGCGCGGTCGGCCTCGCCGCGCCGAATGGCCTCGACGCCCAACTGGATGGCGGTTGCTCCCGAGGCGCAGGCGGTAGACAGCGTTATCGGCATGCCCGTCGCGCCAAACTCGTCGGACAGCCGGTCGGCTATTGTCCCAAACTGGGTCGTCTCAAAGATATCTTCAGAATTCAGACCACGCGCCACTTCCAGCACGCGTGCCGTCACGGGTCCGTCATGGCCTGCCGTGTAGAGCTTGAAGCGGTCTGCCCAGTCCAGTTCCACTGGCGGAGCGGCCAGAAAAAGCGGACCGCCGAAATCGGTTGACGGGAGATTTGCCTCGCCGATCGCCTCGCGCGCGGCCGTCTCGGCCAACTCATAGGTCAGGGCGGTCGCCCCCTTCGAACTGGAGTCGAGAAAATCGACAGTGCCGCTGATGCGCGTATTCAGGCAGTCCGTCGGGAAACGGGTGATGGGATGGATGCCTGATTTGCCGGAAGTCAGCGCATCCCAATTGTCTTTCTTGCCTACGCCTAGCGATGTCACGATGCCTATGCCGGTGACGGCCACGACGGGACGTCCAAGGTGATCCGTGAATTTCGCCATTGCGTGGCCCCTGGTTGATCAGTCGGCGGCGAGTATCCGCGCCATGCCTTCAAACTGGTGATAGCCGATCGTCGTTGCAAGAACGTCGGAAGTCTGGCCTTCGAACGGTTTCTCGTTCTGGCCGTCAAATGCCGGGTAGGGCTGGTCGTTGCGGACGGCAAGGGCAGCAAGCGCCACGGCGAATGGAAACTGAGCTTCCTTCAGATGGCCGGTCAGATTGCTGAAGCCCCTGAGGGCGACGTCGGGCATCGCATCGAAAGCCTTTTTCTCGGCCCGGGTTGCCGCGTGCGCACCGGACACTCCGGAAATGCCGAGCATAGGCTTTCCCTCAGGCACGCCTGTCTTGGCGGCAAGCGCCGAGATCGCAGCCGGGAGGTCTTCCTTTCCGCGCCGCGCACGGCCGGAATAGATGGCTCCGAGCTGGGCATAAGCCTTGCGCCCGCGCTTCTCGGCGTGCTCGCGCGATTCGAGAACGAGGAACGCCCCGCCAGACCCTGAAACCACGCCTCCGCCTTCGGAGCCTTCCCTCTGCCAGACGGACTTCCAGGGCGCCCGATGAAGGTAGCCGGCGAGTTCATAACCCAGCAGCATGTCGTAGTGTTCGGTCTGGAACGCCCCGCCAACCAGGACGTGCGACGCCTGGCCCGAACGGATGCGGGCTGCCGCCGTCTCGATTGCAGCGACGCCGGCGCCTTCCTCGCCCATGAAGGTGCGCGAGGAACCAGTCACCTTGTGCACGATGGAAATGTTGCCGGCGAGCAGGTTGGATAGCTGTGCCAGGAAAAGGGTAGGGCGCAGTTCGGTGGTCAGCTTCTCGTTGAGAAGGACCGCGCGGTCTTCCCGGGAAGCGGAAGCTTCCAGAATTGCCGCATCCACGGCTTCGTCACGTTCGCCACCTCCGGCGGCAACGACCATGTCCATCGTGGAGCAGAGGGCTTCCTCTGTTTTCAGGCCCGCGTCGTCGAGCGCAAGGCCCGCGGCGTAAGTACCCAGCCGCTGCCAGGTTTCCATCTGGCGCTGATCGCCGCGCTTGGGGATCTGCAGGCCCCAGTCGATCGCCGGGAGCGGGTGGACGACATAGGGCTGAAAGCGTTCGGCATCGATGACCGGCTCGATTTTGTCGGCCGTCAGCTTTTGCCAATGCGCATCGATTCCCTCGCCGAGCGAGGAGACCAGTCCTATTCCAGTGATAAGAACGTCTGTGGAGCTCATGGCGCCGTTTCGCTCAAACGGCGGCCGTGATCAAGCGGTCTTTGCTGCGACAAGCCCATCGATCTTGGCGCAAAGGTTCTTCATCAGGAAGTATTCGTCGGTCGAAACCTTGCCGTCGTTGACTTCCTGCGTCCATTTTTCAAGGGGCACCTTGATGCCGAATTCCTTGTCGATGGCGAAGACGATGTCGAGAAAATCAAGGCTGTCGATGCCCAGATCGTCGATCGTGTGGCTTTCCGGCGTGATCGTGTTGATATCGATTTCGCTGGTGTCGGCGATGATCTTCGCGACTTTCTCGAAAGTTGTCGGCACGGTTTTTCCTTCAAAATCCCCGCAAGCCAAGGCAAATCAGCCGAGGCGAGGCTCGTTCAGCGGCTGTCTAATCGCTTTTTTCCGCCATGAAAAGGGCTACGGGACTTTCTGCCAGAGGCCGGAACTTGCGGTCAGTTGAAAATAATGCGGCCGAGCACCCGCAAACCATCATCCTGAGGGGCGACGATTACGGCTTCGCCTTCGCGTGCGGGCTGACCGACAAGCGCCTCGATGGTTTCCAGATGCGTGACAAGGACAAAATTGCCCGATCCCGAATAGTCGCGGATTTCTTTCATGATCGCGTCGAGCTGCTCCTTGCGCGCCGTCTCGTCAGCGGCAGGAGGATCCAACGGAGCGAACTCCTCGGCGTCTCCAAAAGCTAGCCTTGCCGTTTCCCGCGCCCGACAATAGCGGCTGGTGAGAACCCGGCCGGTCGGTGCGGCCCGCGCCGCGAACAGCGCGCCCATCTTGCGCGCCTGCAGCTTTCCGCGCTCGGAGAGGTTCCGCTGCGTCGAGCATGTCTCGATGTCGAAATTTGCCGGCTCGGTGGCGCCAGGCGCCATCGCGTGCCGCAAAAGTACGATATGTTCGCCTTCACGCAGGAGAGCCCATCCAGCCTCGGTTGCCTTTGCCTCGACCGCGAAAAGCAGCATCAGCGTAACGGCGATTATGCGGAACACTCTGATTTCACACCCCATTGAGGCGATATAGGGGATGGGAAACGCGAAAGAAAGGCAAGCTTGGGCCGGTCACTTCGCCGACATCGCCTGCCGGATCAAATCAATTTTCTGATCCGTGACGGCGAGCGGGGCGGCAAAGCCTGCCTCCCTGAAGCCTTCCTTTGCACTCTCGAAATAATCGATTGCCTTTGCGTACTGCGCATCGCCCTCGCCAAGCGCGCCGCGATTCCAATGCACGTCGCCAAGGTTGTTCTGGCCAAAGGCCCACTGCAATGGCTGCGAGTTCCGCGTGAAAACCTTCAGTGAGGCGTTGAATGCCTCAGCGGCCTCGTCGAGGTATTTTCCGGTGCCTTCTCGCGTCCCGAGGTTCAGGAGTGCCATGCCGAGGCCGCTCTGGGCGTTTGCCCAGTCAACGGGCGTGTTCTCGAAGCTCAGAACTTCGAGCGATGCCCGGCGCGCTTTGATCGATTCTGCAAGGCTGGCGGTCCCTTCCTCGCTGTTGCTCAGCCAGAACAGGGTCGAGGCGAGGCCGGCTTGCGCCAGTGCCCATTGGTGAGGCCAGATGTCGCGGCGGTATTCTGCGAGCGACTCCCTGTAGGACAGGGCTGCTTCGCGGTGCCGCTCCGGATCGGTGGTCATGCCGCCTAGCAATTGAAGCGTGTTGCCGGCATTGTAGCGGGTCATGGCCCAGTCGAGCGGGAAGGCATCACGCGTGTAGACCTCGGCCGCCAGGCGAAACGCAGCAACCGACTCCTCCATCTTCGATGGATCGCCGGTTCGCTGGCCAAGCGTCTGGTAAACCGCCCCCAGATTGTTCTGTACCGAAGCCCAGTCGAGCGGAAATTTCTCGCGATTGTAGATCTGCAGGGCGTCATTGTAGGCGTCGACAGCCTCCTCAAGCAGGTCCGTCCGCAGGTCGAACTTGGTGAGGTGCGTCAGCGTATTGCCCAGATTGAGTCGGCTGGTCGCCCAGTCGATAGGGAAGTTTTCGCGCGTGCGGACTTCGAGCGCCGAGCGGAAGGCATCTGCGGCGGCTTCATGGGCGGCCCTGTCGTTTCGGGCTGTTCCCAGCCCGTTCAACGTGTTGCCGAGGTTGTTCTGGACCATCGCCCATTGAACAGGTGCGGACTGACGCGTGTAGACTTCGAGCGCGGCACGATAGGCCGCCTCTGCTTCGCCCAGTCGCTCCACGTCGGGGTCGCGGTCTGACAGCGCGTAGAGCGATATCCCGATATTGTTCTGCGTCGCGGCCCAATCCAGTGGCACCCTTTCGCGGTTGCGCTTTTCAAGCGCTGCCCTGAATGCCGCAACGGCCTGTTTCAACTGGCTTGCATCGCCCTTCCTCTGCCCCAGGACGAGCAGGGTATTTCCGATGTTGTTTTGCGCAGCTGCCCAGTTCACATCGTCCTTGGTTTCTGCAAAGACCGAAAGCGACTCTCGAAAGATTTGTGCCGCCTGCAAAAGCTGGGCATCGTTTGCGTCGCGCTCACCAAGCGTTTGCAGCACGACCGCCATGTTGTTGCGGGTGATGGCCCAATCCTGCCCCCGGTCGCCGTAGGGCAGCATGCCAAGGATGACCTCGTAGGCCCGCAGCGACCTGTCCAGCGCTGCGCGGTCGCCCTGATTGTCGCCATGCGCGCCAAGCGCCTCGGCTTCCAGGTTCTCGTAGTTCCAGGCAAGCTTATCGTCCCATTTCTCGACAAGGCCGAAAGCCTTCGCATAATCATCCGCGGCTGCGGCGAAGTCGAAGGCCAGCGAGGACGCGTCGCCGCGTTTTACGTAGACGGCTGCATCCGCCAGACGCTTCTGCCTGACGGCATCTTCGGCCGAATCCACAGCGCCGGCGGTCTCCTCGACGCGGGCGACGGCCCTGTCCAGAAACTGCCTCGCGGTCACGATCGCGCCTTCGCGGATCGCCATGTCGGCGGCGGATGCAAGTTGGGCAATCTGCGGGTCGTCGGCACGCAACGCCTCACGTTCGGCGAGCATGCGGGTAAGCTTCTCGGCCTGTGCGTCGAGCACCTTCTCGAGTTCCGCCGGATTTTCCGGGATTTTGTCGGTGCCAAGCGCACGCAAAACGCCGTAAAGCGAATCGAGAGGCACGTTGTCCTTCACGGCAGCGATCTCGACCTGTGATCGCTGCACGTCCGGCAGGTCGGCGATGGTCAGAAGCAGTTGCCTGCGCTCGCCGGTGATCAGAGCGTCGTTACCGGCCGGCTCGTTGGGCGTGACACCGAAATAAAGAAGCCTGCGCAGGCTTTCATTAACCCATGGACGTTGCTCGCCCCGGGTGTCGAGATAAACCTCCTCCGTGACCATGCGCATGACGTTGCCGAATTCGGCGCCCTGCATGGCGCCGAGGTGACGCAGGAGCGCGGACGCGTAGGGGCTTGTTTCGCCCACAGCCCCATCGAGCGCCGGACGTCCTGGTTCGGCGGCAAAGCCGATGACGGTTCCAAGGTTGTCGTTGGCCGGCGTGCCCGTCTTCAGCGACACGGCGCCACGAACCGGAGCGAGCCCGCCTGCTGTCATTTTCTCGCCTGACGCCTTCGGTTGGCGTCTGACGACCGCATCGGCGGGGAATGGATTGGTCCGGCATGCGTCGAGAAGCACGATTGCGACGGGAACGGTCTGCCTGAGTTGGTCCATCAACTGCGAAAGCGGCACCAGTGATTCTTCCGCGTCGGTCAGGGAGGAAACATCGGCATCGATGGGTATCAGCCAGTTTTCACCGCCAGCCTCTATGCCATGACCGGAGTAGTAGAGAAGCGCGACATCGGCTTCCTCTGCATCCTCGGCAAAGCGTTCGAGATCGCGCTTCAGTTTTCCGGCATCGCGGTCGGTCACACTGCGCGCATCGAAACCGAGATCCGTGAGGAGCTTCACGACCTCGCGGGCATCATTGGCAGGGTTCGGCAATGCGGTGATATGTTCGTATCCCGATTGCCCGATCACCAGGGCGACACCGTTCAGTCGCGCCGGTTCTTCAGCGTGCGAGATGTGTGTGCCCAATACGATGAGAATTGCCGACAGCCAAAGCGTCGGGCACGGCATCCAGCTTGTTTTCGAGCGCCTGAAATTCATGCATGCTCCGGAGGAAGGCGGTTTAGCGTCCCACGTGCCAGCGGACAATGATCAAAATCGGGCAGGCACATTGCACGCCGGGGCCGGGTGGCCTATTCGGAAACACCGTGTCCTCGGTTCTTGAAACCATCCTCTTCGTCTTCGGACTTGTCGCCCTCGGCTACCTCGCGGGGCTGACGGGCTATCTCAAGATTCAGGTGGGTGACGCGCTCAACCAGTTTGCCGTCGGCGTTGCAATGCCTCTTCTTCTGTTCCGGACCATGGTTGGGGCAGACTTTCACGGGTCCGCTCCGTGGGCGCTGTGGAGCAGCTACTTCATCGCTGCGGCTCTGACGTGGGCGGTGGCGCATCTCGTGATGACGATGGTGTTTCGCCGTGACCCGCAGATGGGCGTGATAGGCGGCTTCTCAGCCTCCTATTCCAACCTGGTCCTGCTTGGGATTCCGTTCATGCTGGGCGTGTATGGCGCGCCAGGCTTCGAGATCCTCTCGCTGCTGGTCGCCATCCATCTTCCCGTCATGACGATGGTTTCGATCGTCCTCTTCGACTTCTTCGGGCAACGCAAATCCGGCGGAATGGGCGTTGGCGAAATCGGGCGAGCCTTTGCCAGCCGCGTGGTGCCAAACCCCTTGATGATCGGCATTTTTGCCGGCGTGCTCTGGCGCATGACCGGAATGGAACTGCCTGCGATCATCGAACGGCTGGTCGATGCCCTTGCGGGTATTGCAGGCCCGCTTGCCCTGTTCGCCATGGGTCTGGGCCTCAGGAAATTCAGCATTTCCGGCAACTTTCTGCCGGCCGCCGTGCTGTCCCTGCTCAAACTGTTCCTGATGCCCGCCCTGGTGGTCGGGATGGCGCTGTTGCTTGGTCTGCCACCGATGACGGCAAAAGTGGCCGTTGCGGCCGCAGCGATGCCTGCCGGGGTAAATTCCTATCTTCTGGCGGTGCAGTTGGGCACGGGACAAGGGCTTGCATCGAGCCAGATGACGATTGCAACGGTCTGCGCCGTGGTGACCACGGCATTCTGGTTGACCATCGCTCACGCCGTATTCGGATAGACCCGGCACGACTGGACCAAGCCCTTTCGTCCAATAAACATTGATCCACCAAGGCGGGCTGCGGTAAAGCGACGTCGACCACAGGTCTTCGTTCGACCGTTCGAAGCCCAGCGACCAATCCGGCAAAGCGGACCCCGAGGTCCACAGGAGGCAAAAGACATGCTCCAGAAAACCAGCCATTTCATGCGTGAGGCCAATCTCATAGGCGGCGAGTGGGTTCAGGCCGACAGCGGCGCGACGATAGACGTGACCAACCCCGCGACCGGACTGAAGATCGGAACCGTGCCGAAGTCGGGCAAGTCCGAGACGCGCCGTGCCATCGAGGCCGCCGAAGAGGCTTTCCATTCCTGGAAAAGAACATCGGTGCTCGAGCGTCACAAACTGCTGCGCAAGCTGCACGACGCCATCATGGATAATCAGCAGCCTCTGGCGGAACTCCTGACCACGGAGCAGGGCAAGTCGCTTGCCGAGGCCAAGGGCGAGGTTGGTATCTCTGCCGCCTACGTCCTGTGGTTCGCCGAGGAAGGACGCCGGACCTATGGCGACGTCGTGCCGTCGCCTTGGGCGGATCGCCGTATCATCACGTTGAAGCAGCCTGTCGGCGTCGTGGCGGCCATCACGCCCTGGAACTTCCCTTCCTCAATGCTTGCGCGCAAGCTGGGGCCGGCATTCGCGGCCGGCTGCACCGCTGTCGTCAAGCCAGCCTCGCAGACGCCTTATTCGGCTCTCGCCTTTGGCGTGCTCGCGGAAGAGGCCGGTTTCCCGAAAGGCGTCATCAACATCGTGACCGGTTCCGCCGGCGAGATTGGCGACGAGATCTGCGCAAACCCGCTGGTCAAGAAGCTGACGTTCACAGGCTCCACGGAAGTGGGCAAGATCCTCATCCAGAAATGCGCGTCGACCGTGAAGAAGGTCTCGATGGAACTGGGCGGCAATGCGCCGTTCCTGGTCTTCGACGATGCCGACGTCGACCGGGCTGTCGAAGGCGCCATTGTCGCCAAGTATCGCAACTCCGGCCAGACCTGCGTCTGCACCAACCGCTTCTTCGTTCAGGCGGGCGTCTATGACCAGTTCGTCCAGAAGCTTGCCGCCGCCAGCACCGGGCTCAAGGTTGGCTCGGGGCTCGAAGATGGTACGCAGCAGGGGCCGCTTATCGACGAGAAAGCAGTCGAAAAGGTCGAGGAGTTCGTGGCGGACGCA
This sequence comes from Rhizobiaceae bacterium, assembly GCA_019635775.1. Taxonomy (GTDB): domain Bacteria; phylum Pseudomonadota; class Alphaproteobacteria; order Rhizobiales; family Rhizobiaceae; genus Mesorhizobium_K. Next base: position 138,377 of record JAHBYU010000006.1, read on the forward strand.
AAGGCCAAGGGCGGTCGCGTCGTGGCAGGCGGCAAGCGTCATGCGCTCGGCGGGTCGTTCTATGAGCCAACCGTCATCGCCGATGCGAAGCCGGACATGAAATTCATGAAGGACGAGATTTTTGGCCCGGTCGCTCCGGTCTTCAAGTTCGACACCGAGGCAGAGGCAATCAAGCTGGCCAACGATACCGAGTTCGGACTTGCTGCATATGCCTACACCGGCGACCTCGGCCGCGCGTTCCGGGTCATGGAGGGGTTGAAATATGGCATGGTCGGCCTCAATGAAGGCTTGATCACCACCGTGGAGGCACCGTTCGGCGGGGTCAAGGAATCAGGGCTCGGTCGCGAAGGCGGGCATCAGGGTATCGATGACTATCTCGATACGAAATATGTCTGCCTCGGAGGGCTTGGCCTCTGATTTCTCTTGCAGGCCGGGCCAAAACCCGGCCTGATTTGTTTTGCAACCGGTGGAGGGGATTTATGGCCGACGGAGAAGTCTGTGGGAAAACATCCGACGGCGTCGAGGTCCGGCGCTTCACGATTACCGGCGGAGGCCTGACTGCCCACATCCTGAATTGGGGGGCGACCGTCCAGGATTTGCGTCTTGCCGGTCACGATGCGCCGCTTGTTCTCGGGTTCGACCGGTTCGAATATTATCCGGAACACTCCTCCTACATGGGCGCGATTGCCGGCCGGTACGCCAACCGCATCGCCAACGGCCAGTTCGCGATAGATGGCAAGCCCTATCAGGCCGACCGGAATTTCCTTGGCAAACATACCCTGCACGGCGGCTCGCACAGCTACGGCAAGCAGATCTGGGAGGTGGCGGATCATGGCGCCGACTATGTGACGCTCGCGCTGCACGATCCCGATGGCGCGATGGGCTTTCCGGGTAAGCTCGACGTCACATGCACGTACCGCGTTGCGACCGGCGGAACGCTTTCGGTCGATCTGACCGCGACGACCGACAAACCAACGCTTTGCAACCTCGCGCATCACTCCTACTTCAACCTTGACGATGGCGGCAGCGGCCACGTGTTGGACCACAGCATGATGGTGCCGGCTGAAGCCTATCTTCCGGTGGACGACGAGTTGATCCCGACCGGCGTCGTGCAGCCGGTAGACGGCACCGCGTTCGATTTTCGAAAGGCGCGGGCGATCAGGTTGGAAGAGGGCGGCGAGCAGGTCCTGTATGACCACAATTTCTGTCTCCATGCAGACAAGGGGCCGCTCAGGCTTGCGGCGAGGGTCAAAGGCGCAAAATCAGGCGTGGAGATGGAAGTCTGGTCCACGGAAGCGGGCGTCCAGTTTTATGCGGGGGCGAAGATCGAGCGACCGGTTCCCGGTCTCGATGGGCGCATGTACAAGGCCTATGCGGGGCTAGCGCTTGAACCGCAGGTCTGGCCGGATTCTCCCAATCGTTCCTATTTCCCACAGGCGATTTTACGACCCGGCGAAGAGTATCGCCAACTGACGGAATACCGCTTCAGGAAGGCCTAGCCAAACGCAGCGCGCAGAACTTCAAACGGGGCGAGAGCGCCACGCACCTGCACGACCGCCGCCGCAACCGAATGGGCTTTCCTGGCTGCCTCCACAGGTGCCAGTCCGGCAAGCCGCGCAGCCAGATAGCTGCCGTTGAAGCTGTCGCCCGCCCCGGTCGTGTCCACGGGCTGGTCTACATGGACGGCCGGCACGACTTCGATCTGCCCGTCGAACCCTACAAGGGCAGGGGCCTCGCCGTTTTTCACGACGATCTCGCGCACGCCGATCGCAGTCAGCCGTCTTGCCGTTTCGTCCGGCGACGCGTCGCCGTGAAGGTCGTGTTCGTCGGGGAAGGTTGGCAGGGCGATGTCCGCCACGGAAGCGGCCTCCGCCAGTGCGGAGCGCGCGACGTCGGCGGATTGCCAGAGACGGGGGCGATAGTTGGCGTCGAATGCGACGAGACTGCCGGCGTTGCGCGCGGCCTTGATCGCGTCGAGCAGCAGCTTGCGTTGACCCGGTTCCAGGATCGCGACGGTGATGCCGGAAAAATAGACCAGAGCCCGGTTTTCCAGACTTTTCGTCAGGCTTGCCGGTTCCGAGGCAAGTTGGCGTGCTGCCGCGTCAGCACGCCAGTAGGTGAAGGAGCGTTCCGCGCCGGTCAGCGTGATCGCATACATGCCCGGTCTTGCGCCGGCAATGATCGAGCTGTTGCCGATCCCGATGCCGTTGGCACGAAAGAACGCAATCTGGTCGCGCGAAAAGGGATCGTCCCCAAAAGCCGAGATGTAGTCGGTCGGCCGCTCCGCTTCCGTCAGCGCCCGCAATGCCCAAAGCGTGTTGAGCGTGTCGCCGGCAAAACCCATGCGCCAGTCCTGTCCGCCCTTACCAGACAATTCCAGCATGCACTCGCCAATCGATGCGATCCCGCCAGGGGTCATGTGCCTCTCCTCTTGCGCAGACGCTATAGCGTCTTATCCGTCTTGCACAAAGAGTTGCCGGGATGATCTACAAGAAGCGCCTGACTCGACAAGCAAGGAGAACAATATGAGGTCTGTCGCACTGTACGCGATCGCGCTGGTCGCGCTTCTTGCTGTTGCGTTCGTTGCCTATCTGGCGAAACCTCCCGTGACCCAGAAACCTGAACTCAACACGTCCAGGGAACGCACAACTGACAAGGGCCTGTATGCGGTTTCGATCGCACCCGACGGCGCCGAGGTGAAGCAGGGCGAACTGCATTCGTGGATCGTCAGCGTGAAGACGGCGGAGGGCAAACCGGTATCCGACGCGGTGATCACGGTGGACGGCGGGATGCCGGAACACAATCACGGACTACCGACGGCGCCAGAGGTAACCGAAAATCTCGGTGACGGACGATATCGCGTCGAAGGCGTCAAATTCTCGATGAGCGGATGGTGGGAACTCAGGTTCGACATCAGCTCTCCTGCCGGCCAGGACAAGGTGACATTCAATCTGGTTCTGTAGCGATGACGGGTCGTTGGGCAGCATGGTTGTGCGGAGGAGCCCTGGCGTTGCTGGTCCTCACCGGCTGTGGCGGTGAGAGCTTTACCGACGACGAAAAAGCCATCATCGCCTCACTGTCGCTGTCTGCACTTCCGCCGCTGCCGCCTGACCCGACAAACAGATATGCCGATGATCCCGCTGCAGCAGCCCTGGGGGCAACCCTCTTCTTCGATAGCCGCATGAGTCCGAGCGGCACGGTCTCCTGCAGCACATGCCATTTGATCGACCGTCAGTTTCAGGACGACCTCCCTTTGGCCAAGGGTGTTGCCACAGGCAACCGCCGGACCATGCCGCTTGCCGGGGTGGCGTGGAGCCCTTGGCTCTTCTGGGATGGCCGGCGCGACAGTCTCTGGGCGCAGGCGCTGACGCCGCTGGAGGACTTGCGCGAGCATGCGGGCACACGTGCTTTCTACGCGCACTTCATCGCCGACAGTTTCGCCGAGCGGTATGAACGGATCTTCGGTGCGCTGCCCGATCTGTCCGGGGTTCCAGGACATGCCGGTCCTTTCGGAACAGCTGCCGAACAGGCAGCATGGGCAGGCTTGCCGGCTGAACGGCAGGACGAGGTCAATCGCGTTTTCGCCAACATCGGCAAGGCCATTGCCGCGTTCGAGCGATCCATCGTGCCTGAAGAAACGCGTTTCGACCGTTTTGCGGCCGCACTGACGGCGGGACGGGAACCCGATGACGATGCCACGCTGACACCGGAAGAGATAGCCGGGCTTAAGCTGTTCATCGGCAAGGCAACCTGTTCTACCTGTCATACCGGCCCACGGCTGACAGACGATTCATTCCACAATACCGGCGTCCCGCCCGTCGACGGTTTGCCCGAAGACCTCGGGCGCGAGACAGGTGTGGATCAGGTTGCAGCCGATCCGTTCAACTGTTTCGGGAAATATGCCGATTCCGGCCCGGAAGCATGCGGCGAACTGCGCTTCATGGTGAAAGACGATCCCCGGCTGACACGCGCCTTCAAGCCGCCGTCCCTGCGCGGGGCAGCCTCACGCTCGCCCTATATGCATTCAGGCCAGATCGAAACGTTAGAAGCGGTGGTCGATCACTATGCCCGTGCGCCGGCTTCGGTATCGGGCGAAACGGAGCTTCACCCGCTTACCTTATCGGAACGGGAACGCCAGCAACTGATTGCGTTCCTGAAAACCCTGACGAACTGAATCAGCGGTCCTTCACCGTTTCCATCGCCACGAAGGTCGATGTCTGCGCGACATGGGGCAGGGCGGAGATGCGTTCCCCAAGCACGCGCCTGTAGGAAGCTATGTCGGTCGTGCGGACCTTCATCAGATAGTCGAAACTCGCTGCGATCATGTGGCACTGTTCAATCTCGGTCACCGATTGTACCGCGCGATTGAAGGAATCGAGCGCAGCCGATCTCGTATCCGAGAGCTTTACCTGCACGAATGCCACATGCCCTTCACCCATCCGCTCGCGATCGATGACGGCGGCATAGCCTCGAATGAAGCCGTCTCTTTCCAACCGTTTCACGCGGGCCTGGACCGGCGTCTTGGACAGACCGACCTTCGCAGCCAGTTCCGTCATCGACAAGCGTCCTTCCCGCGCGAGTGCGGCAAGGATATTGCGATCGAGACGGTCCAATTGTTCTGACATGTGTCGGATCGTAGTACAAATGATTGGTTGGTAAGTCAAAATTTAGACGATCTGGAGAATGAGGTCCACCAGATTGGACCGTATCGAAATCCTGCCTGTGCTACGGTATCGCCGCTTATCCATCCTGCCCTGAGGACGCCATGTCGACGCTTGCCGCACTGCGTGAGGAAATTCGAGCGAACTACCTGCCTGACGAGGATGCCACGCTGAAGCGCCTCGTTGCGACCGCCAACCTTGACCAGTCGCAACGATCGGCAATTTCGAAGCACGCTGCCGATCTCGTTCGCAAGGTACGCGATTCGTCCGATCCGCGCCTAATGGAGGTGTTTCTTTCGGCCTACGGGCTCTCCACCCGCGAAGGCGTGGCTCTGATGTGTCTGGCGGAGGCGTTGCTTCGTGTGCCCGACGCGGAGACGATGGACGAACTGATCCGAGACAAGATCGCGCCGCAGGATTGGTCCGCGCATTCTGGAAGTTCCGCATCGATCTTCGTGAATGCATCGACATGGGCATTGATGCTGACGGGCCGCGTGCTGGACGACGGCGAGGGCGGCATCGAGCGCACGCTGCGGTCCATGGTGCGCAGACTGGGCGAACCGGTCATCCGCAAGGCGGTGGCGGCAGCGATGCGCGAGATGGGCGAGCAGTTTGTGCTAGGTCGCACAATTGCGGAGGCCGTCAAACGTGGCAGGCCGATGACGGCGAAGGGGTACCTCTATTCCTATGACATGCTGGGTGAGGCCGCTCGCACAGAGGAGGACGCAAAACGCTATTTTCGTGCCTATCGCGATGCGATCTCTTCGCTGGAGTCCGGAACCAACGGACCGGACATCCGCTTCAATCCCGGCATCTCGGTCAAGCTGTCGGCCCTGCATCCCCGCTATGAGCAGTCGCAACGCGACACGATGCTTCCCGTCATGAGCCAGCGGCTGCTGGAACTCGCGCTTGCGGCAAGGCATGCCCGCATGGGATTGAATATCGACGCCGAGGAAGCCGATCGCCTAGACCTGTCGCTGGATGTGATCGAGCAGGTTCTCGCCGAGCCGGAACTGGCTGGCTGGGACGGCTTCGGTGTTGTGGTGCAAGCCTATGGCCCGCGATGCGCGCCCCTGATCGACTGGCTCTATGCGCTCGCCAAGAAGTTTGATCGCCGCATCATGGTCAGGCTGGTCAAGGGAGCCTACTGGGATACCGAGATAAAGCGCGCGCAGGTTCTTGGGCTTTCGGGATATCCGGTATTCACCCGCAAGGCCAATACGGACGTTTCCTATATCGCCTGCGCCAGGAAGCTGCTGTCGATGACCGACCGCATCTACCCACAATTTGCGGGCCACAATGCGCACACCGTGGCCGCTATTCTGGCGATGGCGCCGGACAGATCGAGTTTCGAACTGCAGCGGCTGCACGGCATGGGCGAACAGTTGCACGAGGCGGTGCGCAAGACGGAAGGCACGCGCACGCGCATCTATGCGCCGGTAGGCGCTCACTCCGATCTGCTTGCCTATCTCGTGCGCAGGCTTCTGGAGAACGGCGCCAACTCATCCTTCGTCCATCAGTTGACGGATGCGAGCGTTCCACCCGAGGTCATTGCACGCGATCCGTTCGAGGTGGTCGAGATGCAGGGGCCAGCCGCCAATCCTGCAATACCCGCGCCGCTGGCAATCTTCGGAACGGAGCGCCGCAACTCGCAAGGGTTCGACATCACCGACCCTGTCACGCTGGCCGATATCGAAACGGCGAGGGTGGCTTTCACTGGAAAAGATCAGTGGTCCGCTGGGCCGACAATACCCAAGGCCACAGACGGTGCCGTCAGGTCGATCACAAACCCGGCCAACGGCGCAGAAAATGTGGGAAAGGTCGTCGAGGGCGACAAGGAACAGGCCGCTGCGGCGGTTACAGCGGCCATTGCGGCCCAGTCGGCATGGGCTGCGCGGTCCGTTTCCGAGCGTGCCGCCATCCTGCGCAAGGCTGCGGATTTGTACAAGGCAAATGCCATCGAGTTTTTCGCGCTCGCCACGAGGGAGGCTGGCAAGACACTGGCCGACGGCGTCGCAGAGGTGCGCGAGGCGGTCGATTTCCTGCGCTACTACGCCCAGGAGGCATCCAACGTTGAAGCGGGTACTGAAGCGCGCGGAACGATCATTTGCATATCGCCCTGGAATTTTCCCCTGGCGATCTTCACCGGCCAGATCGCGGCAGCGCTCGTCACCGGCAATGCGGTCGTTGCCAAGCCTGCAGAACAGACCCCGCTGATTGCGGCGCGCGCCGTCGCTTTGCTTCATGAGGCAGGGGTGCCCGAAAATGTGCTCCTGCTGCTGCCGGGCGATGGTCCTTCCGTAGGTGCGCCGCTGACCGCGGACCCACGCATTGCGGGCGTCTGCTTCACAGGCTCGACGGATGTCGCCAAGGTCATTGAGCGGCAGCTTGCAAAAACCGCAGAACCAGATGCGATGCTGATCGCCGAAACGGGCGGCCTGAACGCAATGATCGTGGATTCGACCGCGCTACCGGAACAGGCCGTGCGCGACATCGTTGCGTCTGCATTCCAGAGCGCAGGACAACGCTGCTCGGCGCTGCGCATTCTCTATGTGCAGAAGGACGTGGAGAAAAAGGTCCTGGAGATGCTCAAAGGCGCCATGCAGGCGCTTTCGGTCGGCGACCCATGGCACATTTCGACTGATGTCGGCCCGCTCATCGACAAGGAAGCGCAGGATGCCATAGGCGAGTATTGCCGGGACATGGAGGAAAAAGGCAGGCTAATTGCCAAGCTCGAAACCCCGGCTGTCGGCCGGTTCGTTGCCCCCCACATCTTCAGGGTTTCGGGCATAGAGGACATGGAACGCGAAATCTTCGGGCCGGTGCTGCATGTCGCTGCATTCGACGCCGAGGACATCGACGCCATCACGGACGCGATCAACCGCAAGGGCTACGGCCTGACGTTTGGCCTGCATACGCGGATCGAGGCGCGCGTTCAGCATATCGTGGACCGCATCCATGTCGGCAACACCTATGTGAACCGCAACCAGATCGGCGCTGTCGTCGGCTCCCAGCCCTTTGGCGGCGAGGGGCTTTCCGGAACCGGACCAAAGGCAGGCGGGCCGCACTATCTGCGGCGGTTCAGGAAGGCCGCGGGCGGGGGCGGGAAATCGGTCCCGGCGCCGACCGCCGCAAACGCCGTGTTGAAAGACAATCTTCCAGACCCGATGCTGGGCAAATGGGCTGCACGGGGTGATCGCATTGCGGTCTTGCGCAAGCATCTGCGCGGCAAGGGCGCCAGTGCAATCGCCGCCGCCGCGGCGCTCGATGTCGGGCCGGTCGACCTGCCGGGACCGACCGGAGAGGCTAACACGCTGGCGCTCGTGGGGCGCGGCCGGGTCCTGTGCCTCGGTCCGGATGCGGATACGCTGATGGCTCAGGCGATTCAGGCGCTTGCCGTTGGCAACGCTGTTCTGGCCGTTGCGCCCAATGCTCCGGCGATCCTGCAAGCCTTGACGGGCAAGGGGCTACCTTTGGCAGCGATCAATGCTTCGCTTGATCCTGCCGACCTTGGTGATCTGGCGATAGACGTCGTCGCCTTTGCCGGCGACGCTGAAGCCGCACGAGCCATCCGGCAGGCGCTGGCTGGCCGGAACGGCCCTATCGTCCCGCTCGTCAGCGAGCCAATCTATCCCGCCGCTTACGCGCATGAGCGCTCAATCTGTGTCGACACGACCGCCGCCGGCGGCAATGCCAGCCTGCTGGCCGGCGCTGGATGACAAGGCATGTCCCGACGGAAAGCATTTCGGGACATGCCCGTTTGGTTCAGGCGCCTTCGACGACGCTGAAGCCTTCGAAGCTTGGGTGGCCGAGATAATGCACGTCGTTAGAACCGGCGTTGCGATGCGCGGCGCGAAAGTTCTCCGATTTCGTCCACGCGGTGAAGTCTTCTTTGGTGGTCCAGACCGTGTGCGACGCGAACAGCGTGTAGCCCTCGGCTTCATTTTCAGGCCCGCGCAAAAGATGAAACTGCTCGAAGCCCTTCATCTCGTGAAGCTTTGAATCACGTCCCTTCCAGATGTTTTCGAAAGCCTCTTCGGAGCCCTTCTTGACCTTGAAGCGGTTCATCGCGATGAACATTGTTCTTCCTTTCATATGCTGGGTTTGACGGCGCCGAGTACCTCGACGATCCGATCTCGTTGCTCTTGGCGCGTTGCAGCCTCGTTACGTGTTCTGTGGCAGGGTGCAAATCGCAAAAGTTTATCGCAGGAAGGCAAGAGGAACGGAAAACTCCCAACTCGAACGCCCGGCACTTTTCGGAATCGGAGGGAAGGGAGAGGCCTTTCTGACAGCCTGCAACGCGGCCTGGTCGACAGTTGTCACACCTGAACTTCGTGCGACACGTGCCGATTGCACAGCGCCGTTCGCCCCGACGGCAAAGGCAACGACGACTTCGCCCTTGCCCTTGGCGCGAACGGAACGCGCGATTCTGGCTAGCTTGGAACGGACCTTGCCCGGATAGTTGGACGTGGCGGCGTTGCCCACCACGGCCTTCTTCGAGCCACCTCGGCTAGCTTGCCTGCTGTCGCCCTTTTCCTGACCGTCCGCCTGACCGCGTCTGGTGTTCGCCTGGTTCTGTCCGCCATTTCCAGACTTTTTCGGTTTGGCCCGGGCCTTATCTGCGATCTTCTTTCCGTCGTCGGCCTTCTTTGGCTCTTCGACCGCCTTAGTTTTGGATACGTCCCTGGGCTGCGGCTGCTCCTGCTTTTGCGACTTTCGCCTGGCCGGCTCGGCCTCTGCAATTTGCCTCGGCTTCGGCTCGGGCTGCGGCGCAAGATTCGGTGTCTCGATCGCTGTAGCCTCTACAATTTCAGTTTCGCTTTGTTCCGCTTGCGTGACGTCCGTAGGTTCAACCTTCGAAGTTTCTGATACTGCGGCTATCGGCGCCTTCTTCTCGACGTGGACGGCTTCGACCCGCTCGATCAACGTCGTTTCAGCAGTCTCGACCGCTTCGGCTGCCTCCACCTGCGCCGGTTTCTGTACGACGTTGTCGTTCTCAACCGGTTCGACGCGATCCGTTGCAAGCACTTCCGGTACGGTTTGAACCACCGTCCGAACAGGTTGCGTCTCCGCCGGCTCTGCGGGAGTGCTGTCGGCATCGACATGTTTTTGTTGAACCTGCTGCCCGGAGTCGGGCTGCAGACGTGCCAGTTCAGCTGTAACAGGTTGCGCCATCTCGACAGGCTCGGCCGCGTCAGTCACGGGAACGGCCTCGGCCTCCACCGTCTCGACCGGTTTGGCCTGGAGCATGGTGACCATGGTTACATCGACGGTGTCCTCGTCGATTGCGGAAGTCTCTCCGGCCTTGAGCTGGTCTTCGCCAGCGCCCAGATAGGCGACGCCGGAAAAATCAGCTCCCTCAATCAACACCGCTTCGTCCTCCGCGTAGAGAAAGAAACCAGCGATCGCCGCGTGGAACATGCATGAGGCGATGAAAGACAGGGTCCACTTGCGACCCAGAGACTGAGGTTCCGGCGGCGCAAGTGGAGCGGTTGCCGCATGCGTGATCCGATGGTCGCCCGGCAGCGGAAAGTGCTGCTCTGTCAAATCGCCGATGCCGCCGCATATTGCGTGATATGGTATTGCCAGATGCGGGTCCTCGGTCTCGAACCCATCAGGCAGTCCGGCGAGCGGCCAAGCCGTCCCCCCCGATGCGAAGACTGGTTCGACAGCCGGTGTCACGACTACACGCCGAAGTCGATCGACGACTTCGTTTCAGGCTTGAGTCTGGCGAGGCAGGCCTTCGGGTCGATCCCGTCGCCCTTGCACTCGGTCACGTGGTTTATCAGGACGCGGCTGACCTTGGTGCAATCCGTCCCGGAAAGGTCGAATCGGGCGACCTTCGTCTTGCCCTCAGGCAACTCGTTGAAGTCTAGAACCGTGAGGCGATCAACCACGCCTGCTTCATTGAAAAGCGCGATCTCGAACGCGGCCTTGCTCAGTTCCGCCCCGAGATTGTTGGTGACGACAAAGGTCAGCCGGCAACCCTTGTCGGAGGGCTGCGCTCCGTTGAGTTCGAGGGTAAGGGCAGGCGCTGGGTCGGCGGCCTGCCCTTGAGCGGAAACGGGTGAGGCCGCGGCGAAAGCCGCCGCAGCCAGGATGCCTGCAATCTTCGAAAGGGTCATGTCGGGTTAGCCCCCGAACCGCAGCGTCGCGCCGATCTTTGCGGTGATGCCGGGCTCATACAAAGGACTTGTCAGCGTCGCAGCATTGAGCGCGCTCTCGTAATTCGCGTTCAGCAGGTTATCGACGCGGAAATCGACACGGAAATTCTCGTTCGCTTCATAGCTCGCGAAGAGGTTTACCAACGTGTAATCACCGACGAAGTAGGACTCGAGGTCTCCGTCCTCGTTAAGCGTCGTGTAATCAGCGGATGCGTTGTACTGCAACTCGCCGCCGATGGTCAGCCGGTTTTCCATCATGCGGAAGCCAAGCGTGCCTGTTGCCTGATGGGGCGGGACGGTGACCATGCTCTCCCTGATGCCATCGTCATTTATCGTGTGGCCATTGCTCAGGGAAATCGAGAGACCGGCAAACATCCACTGAGCATCGTACAGGCCTTCGAATTCGAATCCGTCGATCGTGCCCTTGGCATAGTTCTGGTACTGCGCGCAGGTCGGCACATACCAGCCCCCGGGCGTCCACACAGGAGGAAGACCAGGGAAGTAGGGGCAAGACGGATCGGTCATCGGGGATATGCTGGTGTTCAGCCCGATGTAGTTGTCGATGTCGTTGTTGAAATAGGCGGCTTTTAAGCGAAGCGCGTCGCCTGGTTGCCAGAGATCGTCTGCCTTGAAGTTCAACCCGGCTTCGAGCGTCGTGGCAGTCTCCGGCTCAAGGTTAGGATTGGGCAGGAACGGGAAAGCCACGCCCTGCGGATGCATGCCCGATATGAGTGTTTCCGTGACGCTTGGGGAGCGATAGCCCTCGGCGTATGTTCCGTACACCTGCAGGCCACCCATCAGACCCTGATCCATGAATGGGGTAACGCCGACTGTGATCCGCGGCGAGAGGCGATCACCGCTCGCTTCGTCGACATCGCTCTCAAGCTTGTAGTAGTCGTAGCGAAGGGCGCCGAGCACTTCGAGCCATTCCCAGGTGATCTTGTCCTGTATGTAGGCCCCGCTCACCAACCGTGTTCCGTTGGGAGTGTAAACTTCGGGGCCGCCGGCACCGCTTGCGTTCTCTACGTCGTCCTTGACCCAGTCGCCGCCATAGGTCAGCTCGTGAGACAGGCCGGCGGTTTCGAAGCGCGACGTATTCCAGATGTCGAAACTTGTCGTTCCGAGGTCGTAGGTTGTCACCGAGCCCGCAGGGACAGAGACGGGCAACCCGGTAACGGGATCGAACTGCTGGGCGTTCTGCAAATAGGTCTGATCGAGATTTGTTTTGTTGTAGGCAAGGTTGACGTGCAGATCGAGCCAGCTCTGGTCGTCATCCTGCAGGGCGAACTGACCCGTCCATGTGTTCTGCCTGATGTCGTTGTCAAATGATCCGCCGTCCGTCCAGCTATTGTCGGCGCCGATCCAGCCGAGCTTGAGTTCGCTGTTCTCGGTAGGACGGATCGTCGTCTTCAGCATTCCCGACAGGACGTCGAAGCCGGTGCCTTCCACCGTGTTGCCGTCTCCGTCGTCGTAGTCACTATAGTCGCGGTAGACGAAGTTCCCGATGACATCGAACGCATCGGTGAAGCGATAGGCGCCAGTCGTGCTGGTCGTCCATCCATCGCCGTTCGTCTCATAGCGCAACGTGCTGCCGAGCGCCCAAGTTTCCTCCGGCTTCAGGAAATCTCCGGCATCCTTGGTCTCCATGACGACCACGCCGCCGATCGCGCCTGAACCGTAGGTGTTGGCGACGGGTCCCCGGATGACTTCAACCTGCTGGAGCAACTCGGGATCGAGTACGAAGAAATTCTGCGTTCCGTGCTGTGACTGATGAAAGTCCTGGCGGGAGCCATCGACGATGACAGCGACGCGACCAAAATCCTGCAAGCCGCGGACGTTGACGCTGGTGACTGAGCGCTTCGAGTCGGATTGCGCGGTTACGCCGGGAATGCCGAAAAACACATCCTGGGATGTGGTCGCCTGTCGGCGCTCAAGTGCCTCGCCGCCCACAGTGCTGACGGAAGCCATCTGGTCGATCGCGGAGTCACCGACGCGGCTTACGATCGTGATCCGGTCCAGTAACGTCACCGAAGATGCGTCGACTGGGGCCATTTCCATTGGCTGTCCGCCCGCCTCATTCAATTCCGCAGCAGTTTGCCGTTCTTCGGCGCCCGACGTCTCAGCCTGCTGTGCCCAGCCTGCCTGTGTACCCAACAGAATCGTCATCGCGGCTCCGCCAAGCAGAACCGTCATATTGCGACCAACAAGCCCCATCGTCCCAACTCCAAATGTCAAAATCGTTCATGCTGGCTGGCGTGTCGCGTCGCTTGCATTTCGTTGTCCCCCGGAACGCTTTAAATCTTGACTCGAAAGCTCCGGTATTGCACTCACTAATAAACATGATTATTAGAGTCAAGAATGCAAAAGCGGCAGACATTCATCCAGCCCGGCCGGGAATTGGCCTAGCCAACACGGAGAAGGAGCGGACTATGAACACCCACAACCACAATGACTTCCGGTTCCGGTCGAGGCGTCCTGTTCATGATGAGCAGGTGGAATATGCGCCCATGCGCATTCCGGGCAGGACCGTGACCAGCGAGTCGCTTTTCAACGGTCTCTACGAGATCGGAATCAACCATGGCGGCGCGCTCTACCGGCTGAAGATCACCCCCCAGGGAAAGCTCATTCTCAACAAATAGGCAGTCAAGAGATGGACCAGCGCGTCAAACCTGCTCCCCATGAGATACGAACGGCTCGTGCGGACAATCCGAAAATGCGGGAGCGCGATCTCTCCGCGCAACTCGGAATTTCAGAAGCCGAGCTTGTTGCCACGCACTGCGGGGACGGCGTGCTGCGGATAGAGCCGCGCGTCAACGACCTGCTGGTCGGGCTGGAATCGGTGGGCGAGGTCATGGCGTTGACGCGCAATGAAAGCGCCGTCCACGAGAAGATCGGCGTGTATGACAAGGTCCAGCCCGGCGACCATGCGGCGCTGGTGCTGGGAGAGCAGATCGACCTGCGCATATTCCCCAAGGCATGGGCACACGGCTTCGCGGTCGAGAAGCGCGATGGCGACGAAATCCGGCGTTCGCTTCAGTTTTTCGACGCTTCGGGCGTGGCGGTTCACAAGGTGCACCTTCGCCCGTCATCGAATCTCTATGCCTATCAAAAGCTGGTTGCGAGTCTGATTTCGGCCGATCAGTCCCAAACCATTGTGCTGAAGGGCGTCGTTTCGCCGACGTCTCCCGCAGGGGAGCCGGGAAGCGTTGAGGATTTGCGCGATCGCTGGAGCGCCATGACCGACGTTCACCAGTTCTTCGGCATATTGAAGTCGCTGAAGCTGTCGCGACAGCAGGCGCTGAGGATGGTCGGTGGGGACTATGCATGGGAACTTGCCGACGAGGGTTTGCCGGTATCGTTCGATCAAGCGGCCGCAGCCGGCATGCCAATCATGTGCTTTGTCGGCAACCATGGCTGCATCCAGATACACTCGGGTGCGATCAGCAACATCAAGACAATGGGGCCGTGGATCAATGTGCTCGACGAAACCTTCCATCTTCATCTTCGTGCGGACCACGTCAGGGAACTCTGGGCAGTCCGAAAGCCGACGAAGGACGGGCATGTCACGTCGATCGAGGCATACGACGAGCAAGGCGAGTTGATCATCCAGTTTTTCGGTCAGCGCCACGAAGGCGAAACGGAACGCGACGACTGGCGGTTCCTGGTTGAAAACTTGCCGCGCCTGTCAGCCCGGACGGCCGCCTGAGGAAGATCATGAACAGTTTCAGAGTATTGCCGCGCTTCGGCGCGGCTCTGTTGCTTGCCTTGTGCGCGGACACTGCGCTGTCGGATGAGCGGCAGGCACCTTTCGAGGATGCGTCGCGGATTGTCTCTATCGGAGGCTCGGTCACGGAGACCGTGTTTGCCCTCGGCGAACAGGACAGGTTGGTCGCGCGGGATTCGACCAGCACCTATCCAGATATCGCCACCAAGCTTCCCGATGTCGGATACATGCGCGCTCTTTCCCCGGAGGGCGTGCTGTCGGTCAATCCGACGGGCATACTGCTGCTTGAGGGAAGTGGACCGCGTGAAGCCATAGAAGTTCTCAAAAAGGCCTCCGTGCCGCTGATCACAGTACCGGAAACATATGATCATGCCGGGATACTCGAAAAGATCAGGATTGTCGGGAAAGCACTGGGACAGGACGACAAGGCCGCCGAACTGTCGGCCAAGGTGGACAGGGAGCTCACCGCCGCGGAACAGTTGACCGCCGGTGTGGCCGAGAAGAAGCGCGTCCTGTTCATACTGTCCTTGCAGGGCGGCAAGGTACTAGCCGCCGGCACAGGGACGGCCGCAAACGGAATCATAGAACTGGCTGGCGGGATAAACGCCGTGGATGGGTTTTCCGGCTACAAGCCGATTGCGGACGAAGCGATCATTGTCGCACGGCCGGACGTAGTCCTGATGATGGACCGGGGTGAAGATCACCGGATCGCCGATGCCGATCTCATGGCGCCTCCTGCAATAGCGCAGACACCGGCCGGGCAGGGTGGCAAAATCATTCGCATAGACGGAAACTATCTGCTTGGATTTGGTCCACGCACGGCCGGAGCAATCCATGACCTTGCGCTCGCTCTCTACGGCGACGAGCTGAAGGACTGACGTGTGACAACCGTGGTCGCATTGGCTGGCACCAGTCGAAGGGCGACGTCCCAAGGTGACCGTTCGCCAAGGGCGCGGGCCGCTATCGTGGTGCTGTGTCTTTTGCTGATCGCCACGTCGCTTTTCAGCCTCGCTTCGGGCGCCTCGGATGCGTCCGCTCTCTCCGTCATGCGCGGCTGGATATTCAGTGTATCCTCGGCCGATCCGCTGTCCGCCCGTGACAGCATCATAATCTACGACATCCGCCTGCCACGCCTGCTACTGGGCATTCTCGTCGGCTCGGCGCTTGCCGTCTCGGGCGCGGTTCTCCAGGGACTGTTTCGCAACCCGCTGGCGGATCCCGGGCTGGTGGGCGTTTCGGCGGGTTCCAGCCTCGGCGCGGTTTCAGTCATCGTGCTGGGCGGCACCCTGTTGTCGCCGCTGATGGCGCTGTTCGGCAATTTCACGCTGCCGCTTGCCGCGTTCCTCGGTGGGCTGGTTACAACACTCATCCTGTACCGCATTTCGACGCGACAAGGGCGGACATCGGTCGCGACAATGTTGCTCGCGGGGATAGCGCTCGGCGCGCTTGCGATGGCGCTGACCGGGGTTCTCATCTTCATAGCCGATGACAGGCAATTGCGGGATCTGACCTTCTGGCAACTCGGATCACTTGCCGGCGCCACCTGGCAGAAAATCGGCATGGTTGGCCCCATAATCGTGGTCGCGCTGCTGACGACGCCTTTTCTGTCGCGTGGCCTGAATGCGCTTGCCCTTAGCGAGGCAACGGCAGGTCATCTGGGCGTGCCGGTGCAGCGCTTGAAATACGTGGCGATCATTGCGGTTTCGGCGGCAGTCGGCGCATCGGTGGCGGTGAGCGGCGGCATAGGCTTTGTGGGCATCGTCGTTCCGCATCTTCTGAGGTTGTTGATCGGCCCCGACAACCGCTTCCTGCTGCCAGCCTCCGCACTGCTTGGCGCTTCCATGCTGCTGCTCGCCGATGCAGTGTGCCGCACGATCGTCGCGCCGGCCGAATTGCCGATCGGCATCGTGACGGCGACGGTAGGTGCGCCATTCTTCCTCTGGATACTTCTGCGCCGGCGCGGCGTACTCGACCTTTAGGCGACGGGATGATTGAAGCTCGCAATATTGGCATAGCGATCGGACGGAGCCAGATCGTCACAGACGTCAATTTCGAAGTCGGAGCCGGTGAGCTTGCTGCGATCGTCGGGCCCAACGGTTCGGGCAAGACGACCTTCCTCAAGGCGCTGTCCGGGGAACTGCCCTATAGCGGGAGGATCACATTTAACGGACGTGATCTCGCCAGGATGAAACCCTGGGAGGCGGCGTCGGTTCGCGCGGTGTTGCCGCAATCGACCGCCTTGTCCTTCCCGTTCACGGTTCGCGAAATCGTAAAACTGGGTCTGACTGGTGGACGATCGGGCGTTTCGCCTGTGGAGGAAGAAGCGCTGCCAGAACGCGCACTTGCGCGGGTCGACCTCGAAGGGTTTTCCGGGCGCTTCTATCAGGAGCTTTCAGGTGGCGAGCAGCAGCGTGTTCAACTTGCCAGGGTCCTTTGCCAGGTCTGGAAACCGGTCATGGATGGAGGGCCGCGCTTTCTCTTCCTTGACGAGCCTGTGTCGAGCCTCGACATCAGGCATCAGCTCATGATCATGAACATAGCGCGCGATTTCGCATCAAGCGGGGGCGGGGTTGTCGCCATCCTACACGACCTCAATCTGACGGCCATGTTTGCCGATCGCATATTCGTGATGCATCGCGGTCGGCTCGCCGCCTCCGGCCCGCCGAAGGATGTGCTGCGGGACGATGTTATCGCGAAGGTTTTCGAATGCGACCTGAAGGTCGGCGTGACACCCGGTCACGACATGCCTTTTGTACTGCCGCAGTCCGCCGGATTCTAGCCCGCGAGCGCAGGCTGTTCGGAAACAGGCGGAATACCCAGCAAGCCGCGCATGCTGGACTTCTGCTGCACCAGATCTGCGATCGAATGCCGCATCAGGACCGCAAAGAAGGCGTTTAGAGCTTCCCGCAGTGCCGAATTCAATGCGCAGGAGTCCACAAGCGGGCACTCTGTGGCGTCGTTCTCGAAGCACTCAGCCATTGCAAAGCTTTCCTCGGTAACGCGCACGACATCGAAGAGATTGATCTGTTCGGCGGGACGACCCAGACGCACGCCGCCATTGCGACCGCGCACTGTTTCCACAAGTCCCGCTTCCACGAGTGGCTGGAGGATCTTGAAAAGGAAAAGCTCGGAAACGGTGTATGCACTGGCGATTTCCGGAATGCGGCTGAGTCGGCCGTCATTGGCGGCACAGTACATCAGGATCCGCATTGCATAGTTGGATTGTCGCGTTAGCCGCATCAGGCGAGTCCTTGCGATAACGATAATGGCGTCGGCGTCTATATGGCCTAGTTCTTAGAACAATTCCAGACAAGACGGCACATAACTTGATGTTTGTGGTCGACTTATGGCGCGCGGCAATGCTTGATTTTGATTGTGCGATGCACAATATGCCGGGTTAGGCCACGGAGGTTGGCGACTTGGGAGGCAACGAGGAGTGCGACATGCATTCGCGACCCATGCCAACCGACACCCAATGCGGCACCATACGCCAGTTGCGTCCGTCGGATTTCCCCCGTTTCAGGGACCATCTGCTGCGGCTTGATCATCAAAGCAGACGCGATCGCTTCAACGGCTCGACGGATGACCACTCTTTGAAGGCCTACGCCGCACGGTGTTTCATCGATGGGACGACCGTGGTCGGCTGCATGGACGAAGCTCATGTGATCGGCGCTGCTGAACTTCATGAGCGCCCGGACAGGCCGGACCCAACGGCAGAAATCGCCTTCAGTGTCGAGCAGCCGTTTCAGAGGCGAGGGATCGGCAGGCGCCTGTTCGAGCGGCTGATCATTCATGCGCTCGCCCTCGGCTACACGAAGCTTCATGTAACGACCCATGCACAGAATGCCGCGATGAAGGCGTTGGCGCGCAGTTTCAATGCGACGCTGACCTTTGAAGAGGGTGAGACGGTGGGTGAGATCGTTCTCGACCCGATGCTTGAGCCCGGTCTTCGCAGGATACGCGTCGCGACGGCCGATTCCTCCACAGGGTTTCCCGATCAGAAGCGGCAACTCGCCGCCATAGTGAATTGAAGGCAGCATAAAATCCCTATCTACGTGTCGGACAATCCCGCATTTGCATAGGGGGCCATGATGACTCACCAACCCGCGCCGACCCTTGCCCTGCCGGCTTCCGCAGGGCCGGACGAAGAAAAGCAGACGGCTTTGCGTCGGATTAAGACGGTCGCGATACTCGCGCTTTGCCTGTGCATCGTTGTTCTGGTCGCATCCCGTTCATTTCAGGATCAGTTGCCCTGGCTCTCCTACGTAGCCGCATTTGCTGAAGCGGCTGTCATAGGTGGCATAGCCGACTGGTATGCGGTCGTTGCCTTATTCAGCCGGCCGCTTGGTCTACCGATACCTCACACGGCCATCATCCCGGAAAACCAGGCACGTATCGCCGACAATCTCGGGGGCTTTATCGAAGCCAATTTTCTGGCACCCGGACCTGTGCGGGAAAAGTTGCGCCAGGTGGATTTCGCGGCGCTGGTTGCCGAATGGCTCTCCAACCCCGTTCGCTCAGAGGGGCTGTCCCGCTTCGTCGCCCGTCTGGTTCCCAAAACACTGTCGGCAATCGAGCATTCCGGCGTGCGTGACTTTGCGACGCAACGAATGCTCGGCGAGATCGAAAAGATAAGGGTCGCGCCGCTGGCCGCCGATCTGCTGGCGGCTTTTACCGACGATCGGCGGCACCAGCAATTGTTCGACGAATTCGTCCGGGTGATGGGGCGTTTCCTAAGCGACGAGCAGGCTTTGGCGGCCATCCGTGAGCGCATTCGCGAAGAGCTTCCGTCACTGTTCAACCTGTTCCGGGCAGACGCCTATCTGCTGAAAAGGATTGTAACCTCTGCCGGTTCGCTGCTTGAGGAGGTGAGGGCGGATCCCGATCATCCGCTCCGCCGCGAGTTCGACCACTTCGTTCACGACTTCATTGCGCGCCTGAGAACATCGCCCGACTACGAACGGCGCGCGGAGAAACT
Organism: Rhizobiaceae bacterium; assembly: GCA_019635775.1. Classification (GTDB taxonomy): domain Bacteria; phylum Pseudomonadota; class Alphaproteobacteria; order Rhizobiales; family Rhizobiaceae; genus Mesorhizobium_K. The sequence continues at coordinate 157,904 of JAHBYU010000006.1, forward strand.
GAAGCGCGATCTGATGGCAAGGCCGGAGGTAGCCGGTTTTGCAGGAGATATCTGGCACAGTTTCCGGGCCTTTATCGAACAGGATCTCATTTCCGACGAATCCGTCGTTCGCCGTCATCTCACTTCGATGTTCGTGGACGTCGGCAGGCATCTCGCGGAAGACGACCAGATACGCGCAGACATGAACGACGGTTTCGTTGTCACGCTTGGTTCGTTCGTGGAAGCCCAGAAGAGTGGCGTCTCGAGCTTTATAGCCGATCAGGTGAAGCGGTGGGATCTTGCGCAACTGACCCGTCTGGTCGAGCTGAACATCGGGCGCGACCTGCAATACATTCGCTTCAACGGCATGTTGATCGGCGGCCTTGCCGGGCTGACGCTGCACCTGCTCGAGCAGTTTTTCTTCTGACGGTCCGCCCGATATCAGAAGCGGTCGATCACACCTATGCCGATGCCCTCGAAGCTGTCCATCGCCATCAGCGCCGCGGATGCATCCTCCAGGCCGATGCGCCGGGTCACAAGGCGTTCAGGCTTCAGCTTGCCGGTCCGGATCATCTCCATCATTGCGGCGTAGCGGAAGGCCTGCATGCCGTGGCTGCCGCGAATCTCCAGTTCGTGGGCGATCACTCGCGCCATGGGAATCTTCGGCTCGGCATGTTCGCCCAGCATGAGGCCGACCTGCACGTGTCGGCCTCGGCGGCGAAGGTTTGAGATGGAGTTGAAGCTGGTCACCGGGTGCCCCAGCGCATCGATGGAGACGTGAGCACCGCCCTTCGTGATCTCTCTGACCGCCTCCACGACGCCGGTCCTGGTGGCGTTGATGGTGGCGACCGCGCCGATCTTGCGGGCGAAATCCAGCTTCTCATCCGTCAGGTCGATCGCGATGACGTTTGCGCCCATCGAACTGGCGATCATGATGGCCGAAAGGCCGACACCGCCGCAGCCATGCACCGCGACCCATTCGCCGGGCGTTACCCGTCCCTGGTCAACGACCGCCCGAAATGACGTGACGAAGCGGCAACCAAGGCTTGCCGCCGTCTCGAAATCCATGTTTTCCGGCAATGCGACAAGGTTGGTGTCGGCAAAGTCCAAAGCGACATATTCCGCGTAGGAGCCCCATGCCGTGAAGCCGGGCTGATACTGGTTCTCGCAAACCTGATGGTTGCCGGAAGCGCATTCGACGCAGCGGCCGCAACCCGCAACGAACGGCACGGTGACGCGGTCGCCTTCCTTCCACCGTGTGACACGGTTTCCGACAGCGACAATGGTGCCCGCGAGTTCATGGCCAGGCACATGGGGCAGATGCACGTCCGGGTCGTGGCCCATCCAGCCATGCCAGTCGGAACGGCAGAGCCCAGTCGCCCCGACCTGCACGACCACTCCTTCTGCTGATGGAGTGGGGTCTGGTACCGTCTGCATCGCAGGTGGCTGGCCGAACGCCTCGAAAAGAACCGCTTTCATCATCAAATCCACGAATGCTGGCACGATCCGGCCTGCGTTACGGGTTCGGATCGGCGCTGTCTATGGCATTGCGACGTCATGGTACGCGCGTGCTCTCCTTACGGCATGCGCCTCTCCTGTGGGTTTTGGCGTATCGGGGGACGCATACGCCGCCACGAGGTGCTAGACCGCTCGCATGCTGCATCGACTGAAATCGACCGGGGCAAGGAATGAAAGTTGACGTCGAGATGGGAGTGTCGCCGGGCGGCGCGCAGGCATCGCTCGATCTGGAGGAACTGCTGGCGACCCGTTTGCTGGTTCAAGGCAACTCAGGTTCAGGCAAATCGCATCTCTTGCGCCGTCTGCTGGAGCAGAGCGCGCCATGGGTTCAGCAGATTGTTATAGACCCGGAAGGGGATTTCGTGACGTTGGCCGACAAGTTCGGGCACGTTGTCGTCGATGCGCAGCGCACCGAAGCGGAACTGTCCGGCATAGCCTCCAGGGTGAGGCAGCACCGGGTTTCGGCCGTCATCAACCTGGAAGGACTGGACGTAGAACAGCAGATGCGGGCTGCCGCCGCTTTCCTTAACGGCATGTTCGATGCGGACCGCGAGTTCTGGTACCCGGTTCTGGTGGTTGTCGATGAGGCGCAGCTTTTCGCGCCCGCAGTCGCGGGAGAAGTTTCCGACGACACGCGCAAGACCTCACTTGGCGCCATGACCAACCTTATGTGCCGTGGTCGCAAGCGTGGTCTGGCCGGCGTCATCGCGACCCAGCGCCTTGCCAAACTCGCCAAGAATGTTGCCGCCGAAGCCTCCAACTTTTTGATGGGAAGAACCTTCCTCGACATCGACATGGCGCGCGCGGCGGACCTGCTGGGAATGGAAAAACGGCAGGCCGAAATGTTCCGCGACCTTGCGCGCGGAAACTTCGTCGCGCTTGGCCCAGCTTTGTCGCGCCGTCCTCTGCCGATCAGTATCGGTCCGGTCGAGACTTCGGCGAGGTCGGTCAGCCCGAAGCTCACGCCATTGCCGCAAACGGTGGAAGATGTTCAGGACCTGATCCTGACGCCAAGCGCCGAGGAGATGCGCCAGCCCGTGCGACGCCACAGACCGCCGCCTCCGGCGACAACCGCCGACATACTGGAGCAGCTCGCGCGCTCACGACCCGAGGTGGAGCAGCCTCCCGAGCCTGTCTTCAGTGTGATCGACGAAGCAGAGAGGGAAAAGGTCATCGCGACCGTGCTGGGCGAAATGATCGACGATCCCCAAGCGGCTTTTCGAACCGACGCCGTACTCTATCAGGACTTTCTGGTTCGCTGCCGCATCCACCGACTGCCCGGCAATGCGGTCGGACTGCCTGAATTTCGGCGCAGGCTTGCGATTGCCAAGACGCGCATCGACAGCGAACTGGCGACAAGCGGGCCCTGGCAGCAGGCACTTGCCTTTTCTTCTGCTTTGCCGGACGACCTGCAATCGGTGTTTCTGTTGGTCGCAAAGGCCGCAGTGGCTGGGGAGTCGTGCCCACCGGATTCGGCACTGGCGAGTGCCTATGGCACCCATTCGGCCCGCCGCGCGCGAAGATTGCTGACCTATTTCGAAGAGCGCGGCGTGGCCGTGGTCCGCACGGACTTTCATGGCAAGCGCATCGTGGCATTTCCTGACATCGGATGCGAAACACTGCCTGGCGATCCGGATGGCGCCGACACAATCTTCCCTCAGGCAGCAGAATAGGGCTCGGATTCGCGACAAACACAGCCGACCGCTATTCGGAAAGCGAAAAACGCTTTTCTTTCGATGGTTTGTAGATGTAGGCTGAATCAGGCCGTGAGAAACCGGCTCTGTACCTAGGCTGAGGACCAAGGGAGGAAGCATGTCCAACGTTTCGTTGGTTTTGAACGGGCGCAGCGTCAGCGCCGAAGTCGAGGACCGTACGCTCCTCGTACATTTTATCAGGGAAAATCAGGGCCTGACCGGAACGCACGTCGGATGCGACACCTCGCAGTGCGGTGCATGCGTCGTTCATGTGGACGGCAAGGCCGTGAAGTCATGCTCGATGCTCGCGGTCCAGGCTTCCGGTTCTGAAGTCGTAACCATCGAGGGTCTGAGCGACGGGGCGGATCTGCACCCGGTGCAGGCGGCCTTTCGCGAGCATCATGGCTTGCAGTGTGGCTTCTGCACTCCCGGCATGATCATGGCGGCGACCGACATGATCCGGCGCCATCCGGAAGGCCTCGACGAGAAGACGGTTCGTGCCGAACTGGAGGGCAATATCTGCCGTTGCACCGGCTACCACAACATCGTCAAGGCGATATTGGCGGCCTCCGAGGCAATGGCCAAGGGTGGCAAGGGCGCGGCGAAAGCTGCCTGAGATTTTCCGGACGTGGACGAATTCCGCGTCTGGATCGCGGCAGGCGGCAACGCTCGATTGCTGGCCGGCTTGATCTCGACAAGCGGTTTTGGTTCGCATCGTAATTCGGGAGGAGAATTCTGATGGGAATTGAAGGTATCGGCGCGCGCGTTGCGCGAAAGGAAGACAAGCGTTTCATCACCGGATCAGGCCGTTATGTCGACGACATGGTCGTGCCGGGCATGAAGCACGCGGTCTTCGTGAGAAGCCCGCATGCGCATGCGGAAATCCTATCGATCGACGTAAGCGCGGCAAAGAAAATGCCCGGCGTGATCGATGTTCTGACAGGCAAGCAACTGAAGGCCGACGGCATCGGCAACCTCATCTGCGGATGGATGATCCATTCCAAGGACGGCACCCCGATGAAGATGGGCGCCTGGTCGCCTCTCGCCGTCGACAAGGTTCGCTACGTTGGCGATGCTGTCGTGGTGGTGGTTGCCGACACCAAGGGGCAAGCGCGAGATGCCGCCGAGGCAGTGTCTGTCGAATACAGGGAGTTGCCTTCGGTTATCCAGGCCGTCGATGCCCTTAAGGCTGGCGCGCCGCAGATCCACGCGGAAGCCGACAACAATCTCATATTCGACTGGGAGATCGGGGACGCAAAGGCTGCTGACGAGGCCGTCAAGGCGGCCGCCCATGTCACGAAGATAAGGATCGTCAACAACCGGCTTGTGCCCAACGCGATGGAGCCGCGCGCTGCCCTCGGCCACTACGACAGGGGTGACGATCACACGACCTGCTGGACAACTTCCCAGAACCCGCATGTCGCGCGACTGGTCATGAGTGCGTTCTACAATGTCGCACCGGAAAACAAGCTTCGGGTCATTGCGCCCGATGTCGGCGGCGGCTTCGGCTCGAAGATCTATATCTATCCCGAAGAGGTCGTCTGCTGCTGGGCGTCGAAGAAGACCGGCGTGCCGGTCAAGTGGGTTGCCGATCGAACTGAAAGCTTCCTGTCGGACGCGCATGGCCGCGATCACGTGTCGGAAGTCGAGATGGCGTTCGACAAGGACAACCGCATCATCGGTCTGAAGGTCGACACCATCGCCAATCTCGGCGCGTATATGTCGCTTTTCTCGTCGTGCGTTCCGACCTACCTCTACGCCACGCTGTTGTCGGGCCAGTACAACATCCCGGCCATCCATGCGAACGTCCGGACCGTCTACACCAACACCGCACCAGTGGATGCTTATCGCGGGGCAGGGCGGCCGGAGGCTACCTATCTGCTGGAGCGCACCATGGAGGTCGCCGCGCGAGAGCTTGGCGTGTCCCCGGCCGAGCTTCGGCGCAAGAACTTCATCACGCAGTTCCCGCACCAGACACCTGTCATCATGAACTACGACGCAGGCGACTACGCGGCCTCGCTCGACGCCGCGATGAAGGCTGCGGACTATGCGGGCTTCCCCGCTCGCCGCGATTCTGCCGGGGCGAAAGGCATGCTGCGCGGTATCGGCATGAGCTGCTACATCGAAGCGTGCGGCATCGCGCCATCGGCTGCGGTGGGTTCGCTTGGCGCGGGCGTCGGCCTATGGGAATCCGCCGAGGTGCGTGTCAATGCTGTCGGGACGATCGAGGTTCTGACCGGCTCGCACAGCCACGGGCAGGGCCACGAAACCACCTTTGCCCAGCTCGTCAATTCGCGCTTCGGCCTGCCCATCGACCAGGTTTCCATCGTCCACGGCGACACCGACAAGGTGCAGATGGGCATGGGCACTTACGGCTCGCGTTCTGGTGCGGTCGGCATGAGCGCAATCGTCAAGGCGCTCGACAAGGTCGAAGCCAAGGCCAAGAAGATCGCAGCCCATCTGCTGGAGGCCGATGAAGGCGACATCGTCATCGAGGATGGGACGCTTAAGGTGGCCGGTACGGACAAGAACGTGCCGTGGTTCCAGATGGCGCTTGCGGCCTATACGGCCCACAACCTGCCGTCCGGGATGGAACCTGGCCTGAAGGAAACGGCATTCTACGATCCGTCCAACTTCACCTTCCCGGCGGGTTGCTACATTTGCGAGGTCGAGATCGACCCCGATACGGGTATCACCGAGATCGTGCAATTTGTGGCCGCCGACGATTTTGGAAACATCATCAATCCTATGATCGTAGAGGGACAGGTGCACGGCGGAATTGCGCAGGGCATCGGCCAGGCGCTTCTGGAAGGCGCCGTCTATGACGATACCGGACAGCTGCTGACCGCCAGTTACATGGACTACACCATGCCGCGGGCCAGCGACCTGCCGTCCTTCCAGGTGTCTACATCGAACACACCTTGCCCAGGCAATCCGCTGGGAATGAAGGGATGCGGCGAGGCAGGAGCGATAGGCTCGCCGCCGGCGGTCATCAACGCCATTACCGACGCGCTTGGCTTGCGGGATATCGCCATGCCTGCATCGCCCCAAACTGTCTGGAAGGCTGCGAATTCGGCGAAACACTGAGGAGACACGCAATGTATCAGGTCAACTATCACCGTGCCTCTTCCGTTGAAGAGGCAGCCAAACTCGCGAGCCAGGGCGACGCAAGGCTGCTTTCTGGCGGCATGACGCTGATCCCGGCGATGAAGACGCGGCTCGCCGCACCTTCCGACGTCGTCGACATAGCCCGAATTGAGGCGCTTAAGGGCGTCAAGGTATCGGGAAACACAGTCACGATCGGGGCGGCTACGACCCACCACGATGTTGCCGGCAATGCCGAGCTCAAATCGGCCGTTCCGGCAGTGGCTGACCTCGCATCGCATATCGGCGACCCGCACGTGCGCCATCGTGGCACGATCGGCGGCTCGGTTGCGAATAATGATCCAGCCGCAGACTATCCTGCGGCGCTGCTGGCGCTTGGCGCGACCGTTGTCACCAACCGGCGGGAAATCTCTGCCGACGATTTCTTCATGGGCCTGTTCGAGACAGCACTCGAAGACGGTGAAATCGTCACGTCGATCCGCTTCGAAAAGCCCGAGAAGGCTGCCTATCAGAAATTTCCCAACCCGGCGTCTCGCTACGCCATGACCGGCGTGTTCGTCGCAAAGAGCAAGGATGGCGTGCGCGTCGCGGTCACAGGCGCTGGCGACAATGGGGTTTTCCGCGCGAGCGAAATCGAGGCTGCACTCACGAAAGACTTCTCGGCGGCAGCGGTCGAAGGCGTATCCGTGTCGGCAGACGGGTTGATGAGCGACATCCATGCATCGGCCGAGTACCGCGCAAACCTGGTCAAGGTCATGGCGAAAAGAGCCGTCGCGAAAGCGGGCTGACACCCAGCCTCGATAATTGTTGGACTTTGTGAAGGGCTGGAAACGGCCCTTCTTTTTTGGCCGTATGGCCTTCTGTGCCGACAAAATCCGGCAGACCGCCGACTAAACCTACGATGCGCTTGGTGCGGCCTGGGTCACTCAAGTGACTTCAGGAACGCGATGAAGTCCGCAATCTGGTCCGGCTCAAGATGGAACTCCGGCATCGATGGATGACCCGTACGTATACCTTCCGCAAGCGATTCCTGCAGATCCTCGACCGGATACATGAGGTGCAGGTCACGAAACGGGGGAGCTTCGGCGAGCCGGCTTGGTCCGGCAGGATCGATGGAGTGACACTGCGAGCAGTTCGTTTTTGCGAACGTCATGCCGCGTTGCTCCGAAGGGCTGAGCGCCAGTGCAGCATTGAGTGGACCTACGCTCATAAGCAGGGTCAGACAGACGCGTATAGCTTTCATTCGATGGGTCCTTTCCGCCTTTCGAATGTACAGTCGGGTGCTCGCACCACTCGAATGTTGGAAGAGCTATCAGCTGCGGTCAAGGACGCCTTGATCCATGACAAACGCATGCTGTTGGTTGCAAGGCATGGCGTAGTGGATCGCCAAAAGGGCTCAAACTACAGTAAATTACGTTCATCCTATGCGCCAACTCGGGCAGCATGCTTCTGGTGCCTTGTGGGAAACGTCATGCACGCCTGAAGGCAGAAGATCAAAGGAGGAGGATGAGAGATGACAAATAGCAAGCTGAAGACGGCGCTGTTGATGTTCGGCTGTGTCGTTGCGGGAAGCGCAATTGCCGAAGAGGCGGGTGTCGGGACTGTCGTCGCTCAAGGCGACATGACGATGTTTTGCCAGAACGCGGCCGCGGCGAGGTTTGAGGTCCAGCTCGATGCAATCACAACGGATCCGCCGGTGGAACGCGAAGGCAAGCTTCTCGTGCTGGGAACGGTAGACGGCGAGTCGCACGACTATGGCTTCGATTGCCGTTTCGAGCAGAACGGAACCTATCTGGGGGTATTCGGCGATCCTGCCATGAGTGACTGAGGCCGGAAGCTGTTGACAAACTAAGCCGTCCTTGACCGGCTGCTGTCTGGCGCTAAACATTCGGCCATGTCTCTCAACCTGATAAAGCTGTGCGTCGGCTGCGAAAGCGTCGAGGACCTTGTAGAATGGATCGACATGCGGCTCGACCAACGTCGCCGCGCCAAGGAGCCGGTCGAGCAGTTCCACACCACGCGGATGGTGCCGACCCGCGCCGCTGAATTATGCGATGGCGGGTCGCTCTACTGGGTTATAAAGGGCAGCGTGCAATGCCGGCAGCGTCTGCTGGAAGTCCGGCCCTTCGTGGATGGTGAGGGAATATCGCGCTGTCATCTGGTGCTGGACCCACAGGTGGTGCGGACGGAGTGGCAGCCCCGACGCGCGTTCCAGGGCTGGCGCTATCTGCCGACCAAGGACGCGCCGGCGGATCTCGGCAAAGGTCACAGGGGCATATCCGACATGCCGCCCAAACTACGCCAGGAACTGACTGAACTCGGCCTGCTTTAGCTGCAGCGGCAGGAGGCCACCCCTGTGTCGGGCTTGCAAGGCGCGCCTGCACGTCACATCTTCTGCCTATGAGTGAGGAGAAGCAGCACCTTCCAGCCGGCAAACCGGCTACCCCGCCCGAAAAGCGCTCGTCCGCAGGCGAAGTCGATGCCTTCCTCAAGCAGGTCAAGGCGGTTTCTGCATTGCGTGCTCCGGGCAATGGCAGATTGATCCTTGCCCTTGATGCAACAATGAGCAGGCAGCCGACATGGGATATGGCCTGTTCGCTGCAGGCAGAGATGTTCGACGCGGTCGGCAAGAAGGATGGCCTCGATGTCCAGCTTGTCTACTTCAGAGGCTTGGCGGAATGTCGAGCCTCGCGATTCGTCAATGACACCGGATCGCTCAAGCGGCTGATGGCCGGGATTTCCTGCCAGGGCGGACACACTCAGATCGGAAAAGTGCTTGCCCACGCACTGAAGGAGAGAGATGGCCGCAAGGTCGATGCGCTCGTCTACATAGGCGATGCGATGGAAGAGGACTTGGCGAGCCTTGCTGAAAAGGCCGGCACGCTTGGCTTGCGGGGTGTCCCCGTTTTCGTCTTTCAGGAAGGCCATGATGGCGTGGCGGAAAGCGCGTTCAAGGAGATCGCCCGCCTGTCTCGTGGAGCCTGGTTCAGGTTCGACCGTAATTCTGCCGCGACACTCGCCAAACTGCTGTCCGCTGTCGCGGTGTTCGCCGCTGGCGGAGTAAAGGCGCTGGAAGCGCGTGGCAGGCCGGAGGACCGCCTGATGATCGAAAACCTGCGTGGTGGCGGGAGCAGATGAGCCCTGTAGCCGGCTTGCTTCTTGGCCTGCTCTTGGTGGGCGCGCTGATCGTAGTGTTCACGAGAATGGACGCCGCACGTCTGGCGACCTCGTTGCGATTGGCCGGACCAGGCCTGCTTGGCGTTGCGGGTTTCGTCTTGCTCGTGCTGGGCCGTGCAGCTCTGGGCGGGATGCTGCTTTCGACCGCGGCCGGCTGGTATGGCTTGGCCCGGGGGAAGAAGCGCATCTCAAAGCCGGCCGGACAACGTTCAACCGTGAGGACGGCTGCGCTGGAAATGGAGCTGGATCACGATACTGGGGGCCTGGAGGGAATGATCCTGGCAGGCACCTACGAACAGCGCGTGCTTTCGACTTTGTCCCTCAGTGAACTTACCGAGGCCTATCGGGAACTGGCCTCGGACTCCGAAAGCCGGCAGTTACTGGAGACGTATCTTGACGGCCGGTTTCCCGCCTGGCGCGACGACCTGAAGACGGACGGTGGCAACCGGCATGGTGTTCCGCCAGGTGCGGGCACCATGACTAAGGAGGAGGCCTACAAGATCCTTGGTCTTGAAACGGGTGCGTCCACGACTGACATCCGAAAGGCGCACCGCCGCCTGATGCAGCGCCTGCACCCCGACCTCGGAGGAACCTCGTTCCTCGCGGCGCGGATCAACGAAGCCAAGGACGTCCTTCTCTCCGATCACAGCTGACTCTCCTTCGACACGATACATTCGGGAGTTTCTCCTGATACCAGACCGCTACTGTTGCACGGCGTAGCAATCGATCTTCTTGCGCTTGAGCGCATTGCAGGCGCCCCAGGCAGCGTTCTTGGATTCGAAGCCGCCAAACCGCGCGCGGTAGTAAGTGACACCACCTTTTTCGAAGGTGGTCGTGAAGGCGGACGCGCTGGCCAGGACATCGCCCGCCTGACGGTTCGTCCGGGTCAGGAACGCCCGCGCCTCAACCTCGCTTGGCGAGGAAGCAACCTGGACAGCCCACCCCTTGGAGGGGACAGCCGCAGTTTGGATCGGATCGATATCGGCCATGCGAGCAGGAATCGGCTCGGCATAGGCGAACGGCAGGTCGGCTTCCGCAGAGCCCTGCTCCTCGGACACGTCCACGTCCGTCACATTTTCAGCCGTGGCGTAGGCGACTTCTTCTTCCTCGATACGGGGAGCGGGCTTTGGCGTCGGTGCGTTCTTCTTGGGAAGCAGGGCGGCGAGAGCCTTGATCGGAGACGTCTTCGTCTCGTCCGCAGCCTTGGCAACCAGATTGCCTCCTTCGCGCCTTGTGGAAGCCTTGGGCAGGTAGGTCTTGATCAATTCGGCCATATGGTTGTCGCGCGACTTGGCGGTCTGGCCGCCCATGACGACTGCAACAATGCGACGATTGCCGTCCGAAACGGATGAGACGAGGTTGAAGCCCGATGCCCGAATGTACCCGGTCTTGATTCCGTCCACGCCTTTTATGCGCCCGAGCAGCCGGTTGTGGTTGGCCAGGCGCTGCTTGCCGAACTTGAACGATCGCGTCGAGAAGTAGTCGTAATATTGCGGAAAGTGCTCACGCAGTGCGATACCGAGCGTTGCCATGTCGCGCGCTGTGGTGCGCTGCGCCGGGTTGGGCAAGCCATTGGCGTTGCGGAAAATTGTGCCCGTCATGCCGAGCTTTCTCGCCTTCGCGGTCATCTGCCTTGCGAATTCCGCTTCGGAACCGCCAACCAGTTCGGCAAGAGCCGTGGATGCGTCGTTTGCCGACTTCGTCACGAGGGAGTAGATCGCGGTTTCCACAGTGATGGAACCGCCCGCCTTAACGCCAAGCTTGGTCGGCGGTTCGTTAGCAGCGTTTTTGGAAAACGGAACCTTCGTAGTCTTGGAAATGCGGCCGGACTGCATCGCCTCGAAGGTGAGATAAAGCGTCATCATCTTCGTCAAGGATGCGGGGTAGCGGGGCTCTTCGGCCTTTGACGAGAAAAGCGTCTTGCCGGTATTCGCATCCACCACGATGGCGGCATATTTGGAGTTCGCATGGGCCGGCACGACTGCAAGCGCCACGGCGGCTGCCGCAATGGCGAGCTTCGACCTGACGGAAGCAATTGTCTGGTGAGCGAAGCGAAGCAGGACCTGACGCACTGTTACACCCTTTGATTACGTGGTTACGGGGAATGGACGGCAAAGGTCCGTCTCACTTGCGATGCACAGTAAGGGGGTCAGCGTTACCAAACTGTTTATGGTAACCGGCTCGTTCACACTTTTGTCCGGCTTTGACGTTCATTTCATTCAAATGCGCCGGAGGCCGATCGCGGCATGGCAGTGGTTTGACTTATTGTGCGCTGCACCATACGCTCCGAAGCAACCGATCTCATTCAGATGCCGCAGCGGGAGACAAAGCAGATGGCACATTCGTTTGAGGATGCCGGCAGGCTGGGTCAGGAATTGCTTGACTCAGGCATGGACAGCATGGCGTCGGTATCCGAAGACGCCAGGCTGATCGCAATGGAAACGTCAGACTACGCCCGGAAAGTTGTCGAGGCCGGTAGCGAAGCCTTTTCCAAGTTGCTGTCAGCGAAGTCGATCGACAGGGCGGTCGATATTCAGACCGCCTACCTGAGGCAATCTTATGAGGGGTTTGTCGCCGAGGCGATGAAGCTTGGCGGCCTATATGCCGACATGGCGAAGGATGCCTATCGTCCGTTCGAAGCGATCGTCGCCAGAACCCGTTAGAACTGATGAACCAGCGACCGTGTCCGCCGGTGTGGTGCCGATGCGGTTGTCGGTTTGTGCTGCCCCTAGGGCAGCCGTTCACGATTGCGGATTCGCCGGGATTGCCACAGCCGGCCGTATTGTCAGACGTAGAGAAGGGCTTAAAATCGACGCTCGACGCACTACATAGGGCTGGTCGGGTATAGCATTGAAATGAGAATCAACGAGTTGAAGATCAGCAGTCTCGGCAGCGACAGTTCGGCTTCCGCGTTGCATGTGTTTCGCATGCAGGATGGCGACGACGATCGCGGTGGGCCAGGGCGTGGTACCGCGGTCATCACCCGTACGCGACCGAAGACCAAGAAACCCAGTCTGTACAGGGTGTTGATCCTCAACGATGACTACACGCCGATGGAATTTGTCGTCCATGTCCTGGAGCGTTTTTTCCAGAAGGACCGGGAGGCTGCGACCCGTATCATGCTCCACGTTCACAATCATGGAGTGGGCGAGTGCGGGGTCTATACATTCGAAGTGGCGGAGACCAAGGTTTCACAGGTCATGGATTTCGCCCGTCAGAATCAACATCCGCTTCAATGCGTGATGGAGAAGAAGTGAGGACTGAATAATGCCGGCTTTCTCCCAGGGCCTGGAAAAGGCGCTACATCAGGCGCTGACCTTCGCCAACGAACGTCATCACGAATACGCGACCCTCGAACACCTGCTTCTCGCTCTTATCGATGATGCGGAAGCTGCTGCCGTCATGCGCGCCTGCAACGTCGATCTCGACGAGCTGAAGCATACGGTTCTGACCTACATCGACACCGAACTGGACAACCTCGTCACCGGATACGACGAGGACTCCAAGCCGACTGCCGGTTTCCAGCGCGTCATCCAGCGCGCGGTGATCCATGTCCAGTCGTCGGGGCGTGAAGAGGTGTCCGGAGCCAACGTGCTTGTCGCAATCTTTGCGGAGCGTGAAAGCCACGCGGCCTACTTCCTGCAGGAACAGCAGATGACCCGCTACGACGCGGTCAACTACATCAGCCACGGCATCGCCAAGCGGCCCGGAGCGAGCGAATCCCGTTCGCCGCGCGGCGCCGAGGACGAGCAGCGCGGCGGCGGCGCGGAGCAGGGCGAGGACGCAAAGAAGAAGCCGCAGGATGCGCTTACGGCCTACTGCGTCGACCTGAACAAGAAGGCCCGGTCTGGCAAGATTGATCCACTGATCGGACGGACGGACGAGATCAACCGGACCATCCAGGTGCTTTGTCGCCGTTCCAAGAACAATCCGCTCTATGTGGGTGACCCCGGCGTCGGCAAGACCGCCATAGCAGAGGGCCTGGCCAAGCGGATCGTCGAGGGTGACGTTCCAGAGGTGCTGCAGGACGCCACGATCTTCGCACTCGACATGGGCACGTTGCTCGCCGGCACCCGCTATCGAGGCGATTTCGAGGAGCGCCTGAAGCAGGTCGTCAAGGAACTTGAGGAATTTCCGGGTGCGGTGCTGTTCATCGATGAGATCCATACGGTGATCGGTGCGGGCGCGACGTCGGGTGGCGCGATGGACGCGTCGAACCTGTTGAAGCCCGCACTGTCATCGGGTGCGATCCGCTGTATCGGTTCGACAACCTACAAGGAGTTCCGGCAGTTCTTCGAGAAGGATCGCGCGCTGGTGCGCCGTTTCCAGAAGATCGACGTGAAGGAACCGACCGTCGACGATGCGATCGCCATCATGAAGGGCCTGAAGCCCTATTATGAGGAGTTTCACAACGTTAAGTTCACCAATGACGCCATCAAGGCGGCGGTGGAACTTTCCGCGCGCTACATCAACGACCGCAAGCTACCCGACAAGGCGATTGATGTGATCGACGAGACCGGCGCTTCGCAGATGCTGCTCCCCGAAGGCAAGCGCAAGAAGACGATCGGCATCAAGGAGATTGAGGCGACGATCGCCACCATGGCGCGCATCCCGCCCAAGACCGTGTCGGCCGATGACGAAGCCGTTCTCGCCAATCTCGAGGTCGAGCTGCAGCGTGTCGTCTATGGACAGGACACGGCAATCACGGCGCTGACCTCGGCGATCAAGCTGGCTCGCGCTGGCTTGCGCGAACCGGAGAAGCCGATCGGCTGCTACCTGTTCTCCGGTCCGACCGGCGTCGGCAAGACCGAAGTCGCCAAGCAATTGGCTGCGTCGCTTGGGGTTGAGCTGCTGCGCTTCGACATGTCGGAGTACATGGAGCGTCACACTGTCAGCCGTCTCATCGGCGCACCTCCTGGATATGTCGGCTTTGACCAGGGAGGCCTGCTGACCGATGGGGTCGACCAGCACCCGCACTGCGTGCTGCTGCTGGACGAGGTTGAAAAGGCGCATCCGGATTTGTTCAACATACTGTTGCAGGTGATGGACCACGGCAAGCTGACGGACCACAACGGCAAGCAGATCGACTTCCGCAACGTGATCCTGATCATGACCACCAATGCGGGCGCATCCGAAGCGCAGAAGGCGGCGATCGGATTCGGGTCCACCAAGCGCGAGGGAGACGACGTGGAGGCGATCAATCGCCTGTTCACGCCAGAGTTCCGCAACCGGCTCGACGCGATCATTCCGTTCGGCGCGCTGCCTGTCCCGGTTATCCACCAGGTCGTGCAGAAGTTCGTCATGCAGCTTGAAGCGCAGCTTTCAGAGCGCGGTGTGACCTTCGACCTGTCGCAAGAGGCGGTCGCCTGGCTGGCTGACAAGGGCTACGACGAAAAGATGGGGGCGCGTCCGCTTGGTCGCGTGATCCAGGAGCACATCAAGAAGCCGCTCGCCGAAGAGGTTTTGTTCGGCAAGCTGAAGAAGGGCGGCACGGTTCGCGTCACTGTCGAGCAGAAGGAGGACGGCAAGACCGGCCTCAAGCTTGAGACCATTGCCGACGAGCAGCGCGTGAAGCCGAAGAAGGAAGATCCCGCGGAGGAAGAGGCCAAGGTCGCGCCCAAGAAGGCGAAGAAGGTGCCGGCCGCAAAGGCCAAGCCTAACCCCAAGCCTTCGGGTAAGGAGCCGCCTTCCGGCAAGCGCAGCCTGGTGCCTCAGTTGCCGCGCAAGAGCTGATCGACGCAAAGTCACACTGAAAGCCCCGGGACTTCCGGGGCTTTTGTTTTGCAGTGCGGCTGGTTGGCGGGAAAGAAGACGCCGCCCGATAGAGGGCGGCGTCTTGCACTGGGCAGCCGAAGTTTCAGAGTGACGGAGGCACCCCTTCCTCCTTCAACTTCCTGTAGCTCTCGTTTTCATGCTTCACCATGCTGGCAATTGCGTAGATGCACACCGCCAGAGAGCCAAGCAGGCAAAGGGCGAGGACGCCGGGGCTGTCCGCAAAGGTGAAGTAGGCCGTAGCGCCTTCCCATGTGGTGATGGGTGCAGAGTTCATTGTTAAAATCTCCTTTGATTTGACCTGGTCACTCTGCAGGCGTCAGGGCGCCATCGCCGAAAGCCGGTATGCGGGATTCCGGATAGGCCTTGACCGGCACTTCCGTGACGTCGAGTCCAGCCTTCTCTGCTTCCGGATCACAACGCAGCAGGCCCACCATCTTCAGGACGTAGGACAGGACGTAGCCTGGCACGAACCCGAGTATGAGGAAGACAAGCATGCTCATGAACTGGCCGCCGAACGATATCGCCGGTCCCTCGACATTCGGGTAGCCGGAAGCAAAGAGGCCGGCCGCTAGCAGACCCCAAACACCCCCGAAGCCGTGCACCGAGACTGCGCCGACGGCGTCGTCGACCCTGAACCGTGTCAGGAGGATGTTGTGCAGTTTCGGGATCACGAGGCCACCCGCGAAGCTGATCAGGAAGGCAAGCGGCGGGTAGTAGACGTCAAGTCCGGGTGCCGAGGAGATAACGCCCACAAGCGCGCCGGACATCATCCAGAACGGATCTCGCGTGACGAGGTAGCAGCCGATCATGCCGCCTGTCACGCCCATCAGCGTGTTGAAGGCGAAGGCCGAGAACGTCGTCGGAGTGGCGTAGATCGATTCCCAGGTGCCTCCAGTGTAGATGATGCACCCGCCGAGGAACCCGAAGAAGCCCATCACGATGAGCATAAGACCGATGAGTGACATCGGCATGTTGTGCCCGTTGATCTCGTTGACGGTGCCGTCTTCGTTGAAGCGGCCTATGCGCGGGCCAAGATTGATCAGCACGCCGAGCGTGAAGAAACCCGCTACCATGTGTACGCACCCGGCCGCGCCTATGTCGTGCAGGCCGAAGGTCGAGGTCAGCCAGCCGTTCGGATGCCAGCCCCAGGCCGCAGCCAGAACCCAGACCACAGACCCCAGAATTATTGCGAGTATCACAAACCCGGAGACACGGATTCGCTCGATGACCGAGCCCGACATGATGGAGGCGGTTGTTGCCGCAAAGAGCGTGAAAGCCGCCCAGAAGATGCCTGAAGCATTGTCTTCGAGATTCGGGCCCATGTTGGCGCTCCAGGGCAGGGCGCCCGCCGCGTCTCCCGGCACGAACCCTGCAGGAAACGCGTTGTAGATGTACCAGCCGACGAAATAGAAGAACGGGATTAGAAACGCGAAGGCGATCAGGTTCTTCACGCCCGTGGCGAGCGCGTTCTTGGCACGGGATGCCCCCATCTCGTACGCGAGGAAGCCCGCGTGGATCGATATCATCAGCGCGGTGCACCACCAGTAGAACACTTCCGAGTTCACGGTGGTCGCCATTTTGAGGGACGCTTCAAGCGCCTCTATCCTAGATTGAAGTTCTGCAGCTTCCATTGGTGACCCCTCTGTTGGTCAAGGATTGTTGACTAACCCCCCGAGAATTCTTGTTGGCGCGAGTTCGCGCGGAGACCCAAGCCCTAAAAATAGGCAGAGATAAAAGTTGCAGAAAAATCAGGCAGGGTAAACCCGCTTGTTCGCTGTTGCGAAATAAAATTGTGCACGAGCGAAATGCTCCATCCTTGCGGTGTTCTGCGGCCGCCAAGCACGATGCGCGGCGGCGAATGACTGGATCGATTGGCCTTTTGCTTCGCCCGGCGCGATTGTCGTGCTATCGGGCAGACGATGTCATCCCGCTCGCCCTATCTTCAGGAAGACGAATCTCCGTCTGGTTTTGCCGAGCGGCGCCGGTGGTTTCTGATAGGCCTTTCCAAGGCGATCTCGGTGCCGGGCCTGATATTGTGCACGGCGCATATCGGCTTTGCCGGCCTTGCGCAGGAGGCCGGCGTGACGATGTGGCAGGCCGTTTTCATGGTGCCGGTTGTCTGGGCGCTGCCGGCAATGGTCATCCTGCTTGGCACCATCATGACGGGTGGCGGCCTGTTTGCCGCGGCCTTCGCGGTCATGCTTTCTTCCGTCAGGCTGGCGCCGATGGTGATGTCGTTGGTCCCGGAGTTGCGGTCCGGTCGTTCAAGCAGGCTGGTGCTGTATTTCCTTGCGCATTTCGTGGCAGTTACCTCTTGGGTGATCGCCATGGAAACCATCCGGCAAGTGCCGAAAAGCCTTAGGACAAGCTACTATTTCGGGCTTGGCTCGGTGCTGATTGCAATAAACATGGTTGTGGTAGGCGTCGTCTATGTGCTTGCTCCCAGCCTGCCGCCGCTTGTCGTAGCCTGTCTCTACCTGCTGACGCCGATGTACTTTGTCACCTCACTTTGGGGGTCGGCGCGCGAGAACGCCGCATACGTGGCGATGGCGCTGGGGCTGGTCCTCGGACCTCTGCTCCATCGCGCGATCCCCGGCTTCGATCTGCTGGCAGCAGGGCTCATTGGTGGCGGCTTGGCCTATTTGCTTCACCTGGTTCGCAGGGCGCCGGCATGACATTCGATGCGTTCGACAACTGGTGGTGGCCATTCCTCTTCATCGTTCTGGCCGGCTGGGCGATGACCTACCCTTGGCGGGCGCTCGGCGTCTTCCTGGGTGGCAGGATTCGCGACGACTCGGAGATACTCGTTCTCGTGCGTTCGGTTGCAACGGCGCTCGTTGCTGCCGTGATCGGAAATCTCATATGCTTTCCGTCAGGGCCGGCTGCCGAAACCACGCTGATACTGCGTATTGCAGCAGCCGGTGCCGGTTTTGCGGCCTACTTTTTCCTCGGCCGGATGATCCTGCTTGGCGTGGTCGTCGCCGAAGTGGTGTTCGGGCTCGGCTTCTATCTCGGCTACTGAGAAAGCGCCGCCTTTATCTTCTGTGCGTTGGCGGAAAGGATTTCCGATTTTTCCATCTCGCCGGCATGGTGCCGCAAAGGCACCCCGTCGACCCGTGGAATGACATGGAAATGCAGGTGGAAGACGCTCTGTCCCGCTGGCGCTTCGTTGAACTGCATGATGGTGACCCCATCTGCGTCAAAGGCCTTCTTTGTCGCGACGGCCAGCTTCCGGACGATCGCAATCGTCTTTGTCAGCGTGGCAGGATCGGCGTCGAGGATGTTGCGGGAAGGCGCCTTCGGCACGACCAGGACGTGGCCATTTGCCTGCGGCATGACATCCATGAACGCCACCACATCGCTATCCTCGTAGACCCGGTGTGACGGGATTTCACCCCGCAGGATCTTTGCGAATATGTTGCTATCGTCGTAGTCCATGGATTTATTCCTGATTCCCGCGCAGCAAAGATAATGACCCGGTGAGTCTTCTCGTTCAATGGCGGGGCCAATGCTTCTCAATTACGTATATCTGATCATCGCCGTCGTGTTCGAGGTCATTGCGACCACGGCATTGAAACAGACGCACGGTTTCACGCGACTGGTGCCCTCCCTGGTGTCGATTACAGGCTACGCGCTCGCCTTCTATTTCCTGTCGCTGCCCTTGCGCACGATGTCGGTTGGCGTCACCTACGCGCTGTGGTGTGGAGCAGGCATAATCCTCGTGACGGCGATCGGATGGTTCTGGTTCAAGCAGAGCCTGGACCTCCCTGCACTTGCCGGAATGGGGCTCATCATGGCCGGTGTCATGGTCATCAATCTGTTTTCGAAGACGGTGATTCACTGACATTGGGTTGTGGTACCTCACCCTTTCTGAATGGGGTGTGCTCGCCGAGATATTCGCTCATTTGCTCGACCTCGCGGCGTTCCCGTTTCAGATAGTCGGCGACGGCGTTCCGCAGTCCGGCATGGCTGATGAAGTGCGCTGACTCGGTGAGCACCGGGCGATAGCCGCGCGCAAGCTTGTGCTCGCCCTGTGCCCCGGCCTCGACAACGCGCAGTCCCCTGGCAATCGCGAAGTCGATAGCCTGATGATAACAAACTTCGAAGTGCAGATACGGGTGATCCTCGATGCAACCCCAGTTGCGGCCGTAGAGCGTGTCTGATCCGATGAAGTTGATTGCGCCGGCGACATACCGCCCGGCTCGCTTGGCCATAACCAGCAGCACGTCATCGGCCATCCGTTCGCCGATCAGCGAAAAGAACTTTCGATTGAGGTAAGGCCGGCCCCATTTGCGGCCGCCTGTACCCATGTAGAAGGAGAAGAAGTCGTCCCATACGCTTTCGGTAAGACCGCTTCCGGTGATCCAGTCGATGGAAATGCCCTCCGAAAGCGCTTCGCGGCGCTCCTTCTTCAGCACCTTGCGCTTGCGTGAGGCAAGGGTGGCGAGAAAGTCGTCGTAGCTGGAATAGCCTTCATTGAAGAAATGGAACTGCTGGTCAGTCCGGCGTAGGAAACCCGCGCTGCCCAGCGCCTGCATGTCCTCGGCGTTGGCAAAGGTCACGTGTGCCGACGATATGCCGAGTTGTTGGGTGACCTGCTTCAGAGCTTCCGCCAGCGTCGGTTTGACGGCCAGGGAAGCTGTGGCGCTGCTTGCGAGAAGCCTGGGGCCGGTTGCCGGCGTAAAAGGCACGCTGGCCTGCAGCTTTGGGTAGTAGTCTCCGCCCGCTCGCTCGAATGCGTCGGCCCAGCCATGATCGAAGACATATTCACCCTGGCTGTGGGACTTCAGATAGCACGGAACCGCGCCGATCAGCCGGCCGAAGCCGTCTTCAAGACGCAGATGATGAGCCTGCCAACCCGTGTGCGGGATCGCGCAGCCTGACTCTTCCAGTATCTGTAGAAACTCGAATGACACAAAAGGGTTGTAGGGTACTTCTGACTCTATGCGGGAAGTCCCAGCGAAGCTGCTCCACTCGTCTTTGGTGAATGCCCCGATGCTTGAAGCAATGCGGACCAGC
This sequence comes from Rhizobiaceae bacterium, assembly GCA_019635775.1. Classification (GTDB taxonomy): domain Bacteria; phylum Pseudomonadota; class Alphaproteobacteria; order Rhizobiales; family Rhizobiaceae; genus Mesorhizobium_K. Next base: position 178,171 of record JAHBYU010000006.1, read on the forward strand.
AGCCCGTCGCCCGCAACAGACCGGTCCGCTTTTTTCTCGTCGCTGGTCATTGCCGGAATATGTATGCTGCTTTGCAGCATAAGCAAGCAGTGGGCTGTGTCATGCTGACGGCGAGGGCCTTTTAGCCGGCTACGCCGTCGGCTGATCTGGGTCGAAGCCTTCGAAGGTCATCTGGTCTGCGTATTTGAAGGTAAGGTCGACGGCAGGTTTGTCACGAACGGTCCACGTTATGACGGGCAGTTTCAGCCGAGCCCGAACGAAGCTGACGAAAGGATTGGGCAAATCTCCCGCCGCGTATGACGTGAAGTCGAGGTTGTGCGCCAGCATCGCGAAATGTGCCTCGATCAGCTTGTTCTCGGTGCCGTAGGCTGTGAGGCCAGCTGGAATGTCGGGCATGAATTTCCTGAAATCACGGATCAGCCAGTGATCGAATGACATGATGGCGACCTTGCCACGATACTGGCGAAGCTGTGCCGCAACCGCTTCCACAAGACCTTCATCGTGGCCCGGGGTCCCCTTGAGCTCAACGACCAGGGGAACCTTCCCGTTCACAACGGCAAGCAGGTCGGCAAGCAGCGGGACGTGGTCGCTTGTACCGCCGACCTTGAGGTTGCGCAGCTCCGAGGCCGTGCGCTGCCAGACGAAGCCGTCCTCGCCGGTCAGTCGATTGAGATCGTCATCGTGAATGACCACCGGAACCCGATCGGACGAGAGATGCACGTCGCATTCTATGGCGAAGTCTTTGTCCACGGCGCGCCGGGCCGCCGTCAGCGTGTTCTCCCAGACTTTCCTGTTGAGGTCATGCAGACCGCGATGCGCGATAGGCCGTTTGGTCAGCCAAGAAATCTTCTTCATGACGTGCTCAGGCGATCTCGATGATGGCTTCGATCTCAACTGCGGCATTGAGCGGCAAGGATGCCGTCCCCACGGCCGAGCGCGCATGCTTGCCACGCTCGCCAAGCACTTCGGCCAGAAAGTCGGAAGCTCCGTTGGCGACCAGGTGCTGTTCAGTGAAGCCCGGCGCAGACGCGACAAAGGCCGTGATCTTGATGATCCGCACAATCCGCTCAAGGTCCCCAAGCGCCGCTTTCGCCTGCGCAAGGATGTTGACGGCGCAGAGCTTGGCCGCCTCTCGACCAGCTGCCGTATCGACATCCCGCCCGAGAAGCCCGGAAGCCTGAAGCTTGCCATCCTTGAGAGGCAACTGGCCAGCAGTGAAAAGCAGGTTGCCCGTTGTCGAGAAGGGTACATAGTTCGCCGCAGGCGCCGCCGCAGCGGGCAGAGACACGCCAAGTTTCTCCAGCCGCTTTTCGATTGTATCGCCCATCGTCTTTGTCCTATTTCTTGATGCATGTCGCTGCGGGCGCTGAACCTGCTATTTTTGCCTCGCTTCCGCCATGACTTTTTTTATGGTGGGACAATGTTACCGCGGTCGTGGCCGCATATGTTGGAGTACTTTATGCGCGCTGTGCGCCCTGTCGCCTTTGCCCTCTTGGCTTTTCCGCTGCTTAGCTCGGCTGCGGGCGCCGTGCCCCTTATCCAGCATCGTGCCGTGTACGACCTGAAGCTTAAGCAGGCTTCCGAACGCTCCGGAATAACGGGTATCTCCGGGAGGATGGTCTATGAGTTGAGGGGTTCTGCCTGCGACGGCTACACCGTGCGTTTCCGCTACGTAACGGAATCGAGCACGTCAGAAGCTTCGCAGATGACCGACCAGCAGACGACGACCTATGAGGACGCCGAAGGCAAGACGTTCAGCTTTTCGACGAAATCATACACGGACCAGAACCTCGACAAGGAGCTACGCGGCAATGCGACCCGGGAGGCCGACGGGGTAAAGATACAGATCGACAAGCCTGAGCCGAAAAGCTTTGACCTGCAGCCGACCCAGTTCCCGACGCAACACCTGATCGATCTGATCGCACGCGCCAAGACCGGCGAGACCTTTTACGAAACCAGCATCTTTGACGGCTCCGAGGAGGCTGACAAGGCGATGACGACAACGGTCATCGTGGGTAAGCCGGCGAATGCAAGCACCAGCGACCCGGAGTACAAGGCGCTGAACAAACTGAGCGGAGAAAAGTTCTGGCCGGTCGACATTGCCTATTTTGACGAGAGCAAGGAAGGCGGAGAGGAAACGCCGGACTACCGGATCAGCTTCAAGCTTTATGAAAACGGGCTGACCCGAGATCTCGACATGGACTACGGCGATTTCACGATCCACGGCCAATTGGTCGATCTCGCTGTCTTCGAGCCCGACGACAAGACAAGCTGCGACAAATAGGCTGCCGGTGGCGGTCTATGTGGACGATCCGCTTTGGCGATGGGCAGGCCATAAATGGGGCCACATGCTGGCCGACAGCGAGGAAGAACTCCATCGCTTCGCAGCGCTGATTGGAGTCCATCGGCTGCTTTATCAGGGCCCGCCGAAAACGTCGGCTCCCCACTACGACATCACCGGGCTCGAAAGGGCGAGGGCCATCCGGCTTGGCGCGATCGCCTGCAATCGCGAGCAGATCGTCACCGTGTTCCGACGGGTCAAGGTGGCGAACGGCAAAGTCCGCCGCAACAGGTCATGACACGACGGTCGGGTCGGCTTGACGTGGCCCTGCATTCGAAGGCTTGCATCGCAAGGGTTTAGCGGGTATATGCCCGCCCATTCCACACACGGACTTGGTTTCCGGCCGGGAGAAATCCGGCGGCGACCGCCGGTGATGTCTAGAGACATCTACGTCCGTGGAGGCTAACCGGAAAGGAACTTTTGAATGGCTCTGCCAGACTTCAGCATGCGCCAGCTTTTGGAAGCTGGTGTTCACTTCGGCCACCAGACGCATCGCTGGAATCCGAAGATGGCGCAGTATATCTACGGCGCCCGCAACAACATCCACATCATCGACCTGTCGCAGACGGTTCCGCTTCTGGAGCAGGCACTCAAGCAGGTTTCAGACACCGTCGCCAAGGGCGGCCGCGTTCTGTTTGTCGGCACCAAGCGTCAGGCATCGGACATCATCGCTGACGCCGCGCAGCGTTCGGCCCAGTATTATGTCAACTCCCGCTGGCTCGGCGGCATGCTGACCAACTGGAAGACGATATCCAATTCTATCGCTCGTCTGCGCAAGCTGGACGAACTGCTTTCCGGCGAGGCTCAGGGCTTCACCAAGAAGGAGCGTCTCAACCTCGATCGCGAGCGCGAGAAGCTCGACAAGGCTCTGGGCGGTATCAAGGACATGGGTTCGACGCCGGACCTCATGTTCGTTATCGACACCAACAAGGAAGCGATTGCCATCCTTGAAGCCAAGCGTCTCGGAATTCCGGTCGTTGCGGTTATCGACTCCAACTGCGATCCGGACCTGATCGATTTTCCGATCCCCGGCAACGACGACGCCGCGCGCGCCATTCAGCTCTATTGCGACCTGATTGCGAAGGCGGCAGTGGACGGCATCGCGCGCCAGCAGGGTGCGCTTGGCATGGACATCGGTGCGTCTGCCGAAGCTCCGGTTGAGCCCGCGCTTGGCGAAGAGGAAGCCAAGCCCGAAGCCTGATCCAAGGCGCGATGAAGATTTGAAGGCCGTCGCTTGGCCTTCAAGCGACCAGTTTAGGGATTTTGCCCGGAGCGCCATTGATACCCGATGGTGCTCCGGCGCGTTTAGAGAAAGAGGCTAGGATGAGCATTTCGGCAGCGATGGTGAAGGAACTCCGCGAACTGACCGGCGCGGGCATGATGGACTGCAAGACAGCCCTCACCGAAACCAACGGAAACATGGAAGAAGCAGTCGACTGGCTGCGCAAGAAGGGCATTTCGAAGGCCGACAAGAAGGCTGGCCGCACCGCGGCCGAAGGGTTGATCGGTGTCGACTCCGGCCTGCGTGAGGCTGTTGTCGTCGAGGTTAATTCGGAAACCGACTTCGTCGCCCGCAACGAACAGTTCCAGGACCTGGTGCGCAACATCGCAAAGGTGGCGCTTGCCTTCGGTGGCGACCAGCAAAAGGTCGAGCACGAGAAGTACCCCGGCAACGAAAAGACCGTGGCCGAGGTGGTCAAGGATGCCGTGGGCACGATCGGCGAGAACATTTCCTTCCGCCGCTCCGCGAAGCTTTCCGTGCAGCAGGGGGTTGTCGCGACCTATGTCCACAATGCCGTGACCGACGGTCTTGGCAAGCTCGGCGTGCTCGTCGCGGTGGAAACCACCGGCAATGCCGATGCAGCAAACGCGATCGCGCGTCAGGTGGCCATGCACGTGGCTGCCACAAGCCCGCTTGCGCTGAATGTCGACGAGTTGGATCCGTCTGCGATCGAGCGCGAGAAGGCGATCTTCTCTGATCAGGCCCGTCAGTCTGGAAAGCCCGAGAACATTATCGAGAAGATGGTGGAAGGCCGGCTTCGCAAGTTCTACGAAGAGGTAGTTCTTTTGAAGCAGGCATTCGTTCTCAATCCGGACGTGACGGTCGAGCAGGCCTTGAAGGACGCCGAGAAGGAGATCGGCGCACCTGCAAAGATCGCTGGCTATGTGCGCTTTGCGCTGGGCGAGGGGATCGAGAAGGAAGTGTCCGACTTTGCTGCGGAAGTTGCCGCCACGGTAAAAAAGTAACGCATCATCAAGTGCTTCAAGGCCGTTTCGGACTCTGAATCTGAAGGGCGCCGCGTGACATCGCGGCGCCCTTCGTGTATCGCAAATTCGCTCGCGCCTGCTGGCAGCGTCCAAGCGCCGGCGCGCCCAACTATGAGGATCCCATGACATCAACGCCCCGATACCGACGAGTTCTGCTCAAGGCGTCGGGTGAAGCGCTCATGGGTGAACAGCATTTCGGTATCGACGTTTCCGTCGTGGACCGCATCGCCGCCGACATTGCCGAGGCCCGGGCGATGGGCATTGAGGTCGGGGTCGTCATCGGGGGAGGCAACATCTTCCGCGGTGTCGCCGTGGCTTCAAAGGGCGGTGACCGCGTAACCGGCGACCACATGGGCATGCTGGCCACCGTCATCAACTCCCTGGCCCTCCGCACATCCCTCGTGAAGCTCGGCGTCGACGCAGTCGTGCTCTCCGCCATAGCCATGCCGGAACTCTGCGAGAGCTTCTCACAACGACAGGCCACGGCCTATATGGACCAGGGCAAGGTTGTCATCTTCGCAGGCGGAACAGGCAATCCGTTTTTCACGACCGATTCGGCCGCCGCGCTGCGAGCCGCAGAAATTGGCGCCGACGCGCTGTTCAAGGGAACACAGGTGGACGGCGTCTATTCCGCCGATCCCAAGAAGGACCCGAACGCGACCCGCTTCGAGCACATCACCCATGCCGAGGTCATCAACAAGGGTCTGTCGATCATGGATACCGCCGCGATCGCGCTTGCGCGTGAAAACCACATTCCGATAATCGTCTATTCGATACATGAGCGTGGCGGTTTCGGCGAAATCCTTCGTGGCGGCGGACGTTGTACCGTCGTTGCTGACTGAAGAAGAACAGGACGCGAAGAGTTCTAGGAGACGGATATGGCAAGCGGAGACTTTCAGGATATCCAGCGTCGCATGGAAGGCGCGATCAGCGCCTTCAAGCAGGATCTCGCCTCGTTGCGGACGGGACGGGCCTCGAGCAACCTTCTGGATGCCGTGGTCGTCAAGGCGTACGGTGCTGACATGCCTCTCAACCAGGTCGCGACCGTGTCGGTCCCGGAGCCGCGCATGATTGCGGTGTCGATCTGGGACAAAAGCCTGGTCAGTGCTGTCGACCGCTCGATCCGCGAGGCAAACCTTGGCTTCAATCCGATCGTCGATGGCACCATGCTGCGCATTCCCCTGCCGGAATTGAACGAGCAGCGGCGCAAGGAACTGGTGAAGATCGCGCACGGCTACGCCGAGAATGCGCGCGTCGCCATCCGTCATGTGCGGCGCGACGGGATGGACTTCCTCAAGAAGGCCGAGAAGGATGGCGATATCGGTGAGGACGATCAGCGCCGTGAATCGGAACGGGTCCAGAAACTCACCGATGAGACGATCTCCAGCGTAGATGGCTTGCTGTCCGAAAAGGAAGCAGAAATCATGCAGGTCTGATCGACGTTTGGTGTCCCTGCGGACGGCAGGGATGAAAGAGAAGCTATGAGCACGCCCGAGCACGTCGCGATCATCATGGATGGCAATGGCCGCTGGGCAAAGTCGCGCGGCCTGCCACGCGTCGCCGGGCATCGGGCAGGCGTCGAGGCGCTGAGGAAGACGGTTCGAGCGGCTGCCGATCAGGGTGTGCGATGGCTCACCGTCTATGCGTTCTCTTCTGAGAACTGGTCGCGGCCGAAATCCGAGGTCAGCGACCTCATGGGGCTACTGAAACTGTTCATTCGCCGCGATCTGGCCGAACTGCACCACAGCGGTGTTCGCGTGAAGGTCATTGGCGAACGAGATGGCCTCGCGCCTGATATCGCCGCACTTCTCGAAGAGGCCGAAAGCCTGACCTCGAACAATCGCAAGCTCAATCTGGTTATCGCCTTCAACTATGGGGGGCGTGACGAGATCGTCCGTGCGGCGCGAAAGATAGCGGAGGCAACTCTACGGGGCGAGGTCGACCCGCGTTCGCTGTCTCAGGAGGACTTCGCCGGCTTCCTCGACACTGCCGGTATCCCCGATCCCGACCTGGTGGTACGCACCAGCGGCGAGCAGCGCATGTCAAACTTCCTGCCCTGGCAATCCGGCTACAGCGAACTCGTTTTCCTGTCCTGCTATTGGCCGGAGTTCACAGCCGAGCACTTCAATGATGCGCTACGACAATACGCATCGCGCGAAAGGCGATTCGGAGGCCGGATGCCTCAGGACGTGGAGAGGGGTGTCGCGTCGTGATCGGGGCCGCGCGCGACCAATGAGCAATCTCCAACTCAGAATCATTTCGGCGGTTGTTCTCGCCGTCGTTGTGCTTGCGGTTACCTATCTTGGCGGTGCCGCATTCCGTGTCCTAGCCGCGGCGATTGCGGCAGCGATGTTCTATGAGTGGTGCGTGATATCACGCGGCGTGACCGCTGTTCGCGATCAGATGTTGGCCGCTCTGTTACTCGCGGTCGTCCTCGCGGGCATTATTCTTGGATACCCAGCGTTGCCCATTCTAGCGATCATCGCAATCTCGACAGTCGTTGTCTTTGTCGTATGCCGAATCGCCGGGCAGGACGCCTGGGTGCCTGCCGGACTCGCTTACACGGGTCTGTCCGGGTTCTCGCTGGCGTTCCTGCGTGGTGATGACCAAGCGGGCCTCGTGGCGATTCTTTTCCTGTTCGCGGTTGTTTGGGCAACTGACATAGCCGCCTATTTCGTGGGACGTTCGGTAGGCGGCCCAAAGCTTGCGCCCGCCATTTCGCCTGGCAAGACACAGAGCGGCGCCGTGGGTGGAATCGCAGGCGGTGTTCTTGCCGGACTCGCTGTCGCCATCGTCGCCGGCCTTCAGTCGTATGCGCTACTGGCCTTCGTGGCGTTGGTTCTTTCTGTCGTCTCGCAGGCGGGAGATCTGTTCGAATCCTGGGTCAAGCGGCGGCATGGGGTCAAAGATTCCGGCAACCTTATCCCAGGCCATGGCGGCGTGATGGATCGGGCAGACGGACTGGTTGTCGCCGCTTTTGTGCTCTATGCGGTCGGTGTGCTGCTGTCCGGTCCGGACACGCCTGCGCAAGCTTTGTTTGCGATCTGAGGGGTTCCTGTAGTGCTGCCACGGATTTGCCCGTATTCGAGGCACACTTGCCGCGCGACGACGTCTGAGGAAGCGATTTGAGCGATACCTTGTCTACATTCCTTGGCGCCGAAAGCCTTTTGATCGGCACGATCGTTCCGTTCCTCTTCGTGCTGACCGTCGTCGTCTTCGTTCACGAGATGGGCCACTATCTGGTTGGCCGATGGTGCGGGATAGGCGTCACCGCGTTTTCGATAGGGTTCGGCCCAGAACTTCTAGGCTTCAATGATCGCCGTGGCACGCGTTGGAAACTGTCGGCCATTCCACTTGGCGGCTATGTGAAATTCGTCGGCGATATCAATGCCACAAGCACTCCGGATGCGGATGAAATCGACGCTCTGACCGCCGAGCAAAAAAAGGTGGCGTTTCACACGCAGCCGGTATGGAAGCGGGCGCTGACGGTCGTCGCTGGTCCGGCATTCAACTTTCTGCTGACGATCGCCGTGTTCGCGGTGATGTTTGCCGTCTACGGCAAGGTTATCGCCGATCCGGTGGTGGCCGAGGTGCGACCAGACAGCCCCGCAGCCGCTGCCGGCTTCCTGCCGGGCGATCGATTCGTCAGCGTCGACGGCACGCCAGTCGAATCGTTCGCAGACGTGCAGAGGCTCGTATCGGGTCGCGCAGGCGATCCTCTTGTCTTTGTCCTTGCCCGGGACGGGCAGGAGATTACCGTCACTGCCACGCCAGAGGTCATGGAGCAGACCGATGCTCTGGGCAACGTGATCAAGGTCGGCGTGATCGGTGTCGTCAACACACCCGAATCGGGTCAGCCGCGCGTAGTCACCTTTTCCCCGGTTGGCGCCGTGGTCGAAGCTGTGCGGGAAACAGGACATATAATCGTTAGGACCGGCCAGTTTCTGAAGCGCTTCGTGGTCGGGCGGGAGGACAAGTGCCAGCTCGGCGGTCCGGTCAAGATAGCGGACATGGCCGGGAAGGCCGCGAAGCTCGGCTTCGAGTGGCTGGTTCAACTTGTCGCGCTGCTATCGGTAGGCATAGGCATCCTCAACCTTCTGCCCATTCCGCCGCTCGATGGCGGCCACCTGCTGTTCTATGGGCTGGAAGCGGTCAAAGGCCGCCCGGTGTCGGAAAGAGCGATGGAAGCGGTGTACCGAGTCGGGATGTTCCTGGTGCTTGGCTTCATGGGCTTCGTTTTCTGGAACGACTTGTTTGGATGTTGAAAATCATGAATAAATTCAGCCTGGCATCAGCTTGGATTGATACGGCGTTTACCATGACAGGGAATATGCGTGACGCGAATGCCACGCAGCTTGGTTAAGTAAACACAAATTAACCAGGAGCCTTGCTTGTGGGGGAAATCCGGTTATTACGGTGAGTGAAATGCACCGCGACGTCCGGTTTTCTCGCCGTGGGGACTTCGAGAAAAAGGGTTCATAAGCATACTATGAAGGCAGCATCCGGGTTTTTGAGCGCCGCTTCGGCGGTTGCGTTGTCTGCGGCCTTGACTGTGTCGGGTGCGTTTATCACGCAGCTGGCGGCGGTTTCGGTGGCGCAGGCTGCTGTAGTTTCTTCCATCGAGGTTCGCGGCAATCAGCGTGTCGAGGCGCAGACGATTCGCGACTACGTGACGGTCAAGCCGGGTCAGAATTTCTCGTCCGCTGACATTGATGAGTCGGTGAAGCGCCTGTTCGGCACTGGGCTTTTCTCTGACGTGAGCATCAATCAGGTCGGCGGTACGCTGGTTGTTCAGGTGTCGGAGTACCAGGTCGTGAACCAGGTGCTGTTCCAGGGCAACAAGAAGATCAAGGATGCGCAGCTCACCCAGACAGTGCAGTTGAAGCCGCGCAGCACGTTCTCCCCGGACCAGTTGGAAGCGGACGCGGAAGCGATTCGTGCAGCCTATTCCCGGATCGGGCGCGACGATGCGGTGGTAACGCCTAGGACGATCGATCTTGGCGAAAATCGCGTGAACGTCGTTTTCGAAATCAACGAGGGCGGACGCACGAAGATCAATGCCGTCAATTTCGTAGGGAACCAGGCCTTCAGCAGCCGGCGGCTTTCGGATGTCGTCTCCATCAAGAAGTCCGGTATCCTGTCATTCGTTCTGCGTGACGACATTTACGCCGAGGACCGGCTGCGCGCCGACGAGGAGGCACTGCGCCGCTTCTATTTCAATCGTGGTTATGCCGACTTCCAGGTTGTCTCGGCCTTCGGCGAACTCGATGAGGCGACGAACGAGTACAATGTCACGTTCACAATCGATGAAGGTCAGCGCTACACGTTCAGCGACATCACGGTCGACAGCACCCTGGCTGAGGTGCCGGGCGAATCCCTTATGTATCTCGTTGAGACGAAGCCTGGCGATGTCTACAGCGCCAAGGACATTGAGGATTCGATCATCGCGCTGACCGAGCATCTTGCCGGCATGGGTTATGCCTTCGCGCAGGTGACCCCGCGTGGCGACCGCAATTTCGAGAACCGGACTATTTCGGTTTCCTATGCGATCGACCAGGGCGCCAAGGCCTATGTCGAGCGTATCGAAATTCGCGGAAACACCCGCACCAGGGACTATGTGATCCGTCGTGAGTTCGACGTGAGCGAGGGCGATGCCTTCAATCAGGTTCTGATCCAGCGCGCCAAGCGCCGGCTTGAGGCTCTGGGCTTCTTTGAGACAGTCGAGGTTTCCACGGCTCCGGGATCCGAGGCCGATCAGGTGATCCTCGTGGTCGACGTGGTCGACAAATCGACCGGCGAGTTCTCGATCGGCGCCGGTTACTCCACTGGTGGCGACAACCCCGGTCCGCAGCTTGAGGGCTCGATCAGCGAGAAGAACTTCCTCGGACGCGGCCAGTTCATCAAGCTGTCAGCAGGCGGCGGCGCGGACACGCGCGACTATCAGTTGTCGTTCACCGAGCCATACTTCCTCGGTCGGCGCATAGCGGCGGGCTTTGACATCTATTACCGCACCCGTGATTACGATGACTACGAGAGCAGCACGACAGGTGGCAGCATACGGTTCGGCCTGCCGATCACCGAGAACCTCAGCACTCAAGTCGCGTACAATCTGTCGAGGGAAGAATACAATCTCAACGATGGTTGTGCCGTGACCGATCCGGTCGGGGATCCGAACGGCGACTGTAACATCTCGCTGGCGATTATCGATGCGGTCTACAGCAGCCCCTGGATCAAGTCTTCGGTTTCCGGCGGCCTCGTCTACAATACGATCGACGACATGAAGAACCCGCATTCCGGTATCTACGCGAATGCGATGGTGGAAGTGGCCGGTCTGGGCGGTGACGCGCAGTTCGTGAAGGCGACCGCGCGTGGAACCTACTACCAGACGCTTTCCGAGGAGCTCGATGTCGTTGGTCTGGTCAGCGGCGGCGCCGGCCATGCATGGGCCTACGGCGGCGACGGATTGCGCGTGTTCGACCAGTTCCAGAGCAATGACCGCATGATCCGCGGCTTCAAGTATGGCGGTATCGGCCCATATGATGCCAGCGAACAGGGTGGTTACGACCAGCTGGGTGGCACGAGCTATCTCAATGCCTCGGTGGAAGCGCAGTTCCCGATGCCGGTCATTCCTGAGAACCTCGGCCTGCGGGCTGCGGTGTTCGCGGATGCGGCAACACTTTTTGGCAGCGACATAACCACGCCTGGCGTTACCGTGGCTGGCACGAGCATGGAATGGCGCGCGTCGGTCGGCGCCGGTATCATCTGGGCTTCGCCTTTCGGACCCATCCGTGTCGACTACGCCGTTCCAGTCTTGAAAGAGGAACATGACCAGGTGCAGGAGTTCAACTTCGGCATGTCCACCCGCTTCTGACGAAGGCATGCCAACATCCCGGCCTCATTGGCCGGGATCTGCCGATCTGGATATCGATTACACATGACGGACCCGGTGTTTTTCGTGCCGACGCGCAGCTTTACGGCGCTTGAGGCGGCGAATCTGACCGGGTCTGCGCTTCACGATCCCCAACACGCAGACATCCAATTGACCGGAATTGCATCCGCCGCCGATGGCGGCGAGGGCATGCTGGTCTTCGTGGAAGGGCGGGGCAATGCCGACCTGGCCGCCAGAGTGAGTGCAGCAGCGATTTTCTGCACCGCCGAAATGGCGGACAAGGTAAAGCCCGGCATTGCTGTACTCGTGACGAAAAGACCGCAGACCGCCTTTGCAACGATCGGTCGGCTCATGTTCCCGGCGGCGGCATCGCCTGAAGCGCTTACCGGCGAGACTGCAATATCGGCGCATGCCTTTGTCGATCCGACTGCCATGATCGAACCTGGGGTGATTGTCGAGGCTGGCGCCGTCATCGGGCCGGGCGTCGGAATTGGGACGGGTACGATCGTGGCTCCGAACGCCATCATCGGTCGGAATTGCCAGATCGGCCGGGATTGTTACATCGGACCTTCTGCCAGCGTACAATACGCGCTGATCGGCAATCGGGTCATGATTCATGCCGGTGCGCGTGTCGGTCAGGACGGCTTCGGGTTTGCGGCCGGCGCCTCCGGTCCCGAGCGCGTGCCGCAGATCGGTCGCGTCGTCATCCAGGACAATGTGGAAATCGGAGCCAATTCCGCTGTCGACCGGGGTGCGCTTGACGACACTGTCATTGGCGAAAACACGAAGATCGACAACCAGGTCCAGATCGCACACAACGTGAGGATTGGCAGAAACTGCCTTATCGCAGGGCGCACCGGTATTTCAGGCTCCGTCACCGTAGGCGACAATGTCCTGATGGGCGGGGGCGTTGGCATCGCCGATCACCTGCAGATCGGCTCCGGCGCACAGCTTGCCGCCGGCAGCGGCTTCATGAACAACGTCCCGCCCGGCGAAGTCTGGGCAGGCTATCCGGCCGAACCGATGGCGGCGGCGATGCGCAATTATGCGACCCTTCGGAAGCTGACTGCCGAACGATCGAAGCGAGGAAAAGGCAATGGCTGAAACAACGTTGGAAGCGGTCGACATACTTGGCCTGCTCGCGCTTTTGCCCCATCGCTACCCATTGCTGCTCATCGATCGGATTGTCGACATCAACGGCGACGAGTCCGCCACCGGCATCAAGTGTGTGACCTTCAACGAGCCGCATTTTCAGGGCCACTTTCCTGGCAAGCCGGTGATGCCGGGCGTCCTCATCATCGAGGCAATGGCACAGACGGCCGGCGCAATCTCGCTTCACGCGGCAAAGTCGGACACGCCGTCGCTGGTCTATTTCCTCACGATCGATGGCGCGAAATTCCGCAAGCCTGTCGTCCCCGGTGACAGGATGGAACTCAAGGTGAGGAAGCTCAAGCGGCGCGGTAACATCGTGCGCTATGCTTGCGAGGCCTTTGTGGAAGGCGCAATGGTGGCCGAAGCGGAAGTCGCCGCGATGCTGACGGCGCCGGGCCAGATATGATGGACAAAGTCGCCCACACACAAACCTCAATACACCCGATGGCTCTGGTGGAGCCCGGTGCCCAGTTGGGGGTAGGCGTTCGCGTCGGACCGTTTTGCCACGTGGAAGCAGGCGCTTCGATTGGCGACAGGGTTGAACTGATCAGCCGTGTCACGGTGCACGCAGGCGTGACGATTGGCGAGGACACGAAGGTTTCGCCGACCGCTGTGCTGGGCGGACCGCCGCAGAACACAAAGCACAAGGGCGAACCGACGACGCTCACGATCGGGAGAAATTGCACGATCCGCGAAGGCGTTACCATGAACCGCGGCACGGATACGAGCCGAGGCGAAACCACAGTCGGCAACAACGGCAATTTCCTTGCCTTCGCTCACATTGCCCATGACTGCATTGTCGGCGACAATGTCACGATGGCCAATGTCGCTACACTGGGCGGGCATGTCGAAATTGGCGATAGCGTTATCATCGGCGGGCTTGCTGCGATCCACCAACTTACGCGCGTGGGCCATCACGCCTTCATAGGAGGCTGCGCTGCGGTCGTCGGCGATGTCATTCCATACGGAATCGTAGCCGGAAATCACGCGAACCTTCGCGGGCTGAACGTTATTGGCATGAAGCGCTCCGGCGTGTCGCGTGAGGAAGTCCATGCGTTGCGCGCGGCTTACAGGACACTGTTCGACCCATCGCGGCCGGTTTCCGAGAATTTGCCTGAGGTCGAGCGCATGTTCGGCGACCGGCCGATCGTCCGCGATGTCCTCGATTTCATCCAATCGCGTGGAAAACGCCCGTTTACAGTTCCGCCGCTGCGTGGCAACGCAGACAGCGATGACAAAGACGACTGAAGCCAAAGGCGCGCTGAATTTCCAGGCAGGTGACAAGATCGCCATCGTCGCCGGCAGCGGCAGGTTGCCGATCGATCTGGCAGAGAGCCTTGCAGCAAGGGGCCGCACGCCATTTGTGGCACTTGTGCGCGGGGAGGCCGATGCCGCGCTTTCGTCCTATGACCACGAGGAAATCGAGATCGAGAATTTCGCGGGGCTTGCACCGCTTCTCAAGCGAAACGGTGCAACGCATGCGGTCTTCGCCGGAGGAATTTCGCGCCGACCTCGGATGAGCAGGCTGAAACCGAGCCTTGCGCTTCTGCAGCTTCTGCCCCGCGTTCTCGCCAATATCTCGAAGGGAGATGACGGCGTGCTGAGGGCGCTTGCCAGCGTGGTCGAGTCGTACGGCATAAAGATGGTTGGGGCGCATGAGATTGCACCGGATCTTCTGGCGCCGGCGGGTTCCATGACTGCCGCCTTTCCGGAAAAATCCGACTGGCTTGATCTCGAATCGGCCCGAGAGGCGGCGCTCGCAATCGGTGCGCTCGATATAGGTCAGGCCGCAGTCGCCATAGGAGGGCGCGCCATCGCCCTTGAGGGTATTGAGGGAACCGACGGTCTGCTCGACCGGGTCAGAGATCTGCGCTCAAACGGCCGCATTGCCGGCAAGAAGCGCGGCGTACTCGTCAAATGCGCCAAGCCGGGGCAGGAACTTCGCCTCGATCTTCCCACGATCGGCCCCTCGACAGTAACCGCTGCGCACGCCGCGGGGCTTGCGGGCATAGGGGTGGAGGCCGGGCATTCGCTTGTTCTGGACGCGCGAAACGTCGTTTCGGAGGCGGATCGCCTAGGGCTCTTCGTGGTCGGCTTGCCATCTACGAAACGGAATTCCGCATGAAGCGGCCTCTCAGGATAGGTATTGTCGCCGGCGAGGAATCTGGCGATCTTCTTGGGGCTGACATTGTTGCTGCCCTGAAATCCGCGACCGGAGGACAAGTCGATCTGATAGGTGTCGGAGGTCGGCATCTGGAGGCGCAGGGCCTGCACTCCCTGTTTCCGTCGGGCGATATCGCGTTGATGGGAATCTCGGCCATCGTGCGCGATCTTCCACGTCTGATGAGGCGTATCGGGCAGACGGCTGACGCCGTAGTTGACGCCGCGCCGGACTGCCTGATCACGATCGACAACCCCGATTTCACCTTGCGCGTAGCCAGGAAGGTGCGCGCGGTCGCACCCTCGATTCCAATCGTTCACTACATCTGCCCGAGCGTCTGGGCATGGCGGCCCGGCAGGGCGCCCGCGATGAAGCCTTACGTCGATCACATACTGTGCATTCTGCCCTTCGAGCCCTACGAACTGGAAAAGCTGGGTGGGCCGCCCGGAACCTTTGTCGGCCACCGTTTGACCGACGATCCCGGCCTTGGGGAAGCCAAGGCTCGACAAGCCGCAAAGAGCGACCTGTCGCCGGACGCGCGAAAGACTCTCCTGTTGCTTCCCGGCTCACGGCGTAGCGAGGTCAGCCGCCTTATCGGCCCGTTCGGCGAAACTGCGGCGATTTTGAAGGCGCGGGGGCACCAGCTTCGCCTCGTGCTGCCTACCGTCCCGCATGTCGTCGATCTTGTGAGATCTGCGGTCGCGGGCTGGGCTGAAAAGCCCGAAATCATGACCGACGCCACCGAAAAATGGCGCGCCTTCGGGGAGGCCGATGCGGCGCTGATTGCTTCGGGAACCGTGTCGCTGGAACTTGCGCTTGCCGGCGTTCCGATGATGTCCTGCTACAAACTCGATCCGGTCGCCCGCATGGCACAAGGGCTGGTGAAGGTCTGGAGCGCCGCCTTGCCGAACCTTATCGCGGACAGCACAATCGTGTCTGAAGCCTACAATGAGTATGTGCGCCCGCAATGGCTGGCACGGCATCTCGAAGGGCTTCTGTCCGAGAGCGGGATCAGGCGCTGGCAGAAGGATGGCTTCGCCGAGGTCGCCCGGCGTATGGCAACGGACCGGCCTTCAGGTGCAATCGCGGCGGAAATCATTCTTCGGTTGACCCGCAACGAAAGATAGGCAATCGCCTCGAACGTTTCCTTCTGCCGCGTTTGCTGCCTACCGCTTGGCGATAGGCACGTAGTCGCGGTCGGGGGCACCGGTGTATAGCTGGCGAGGACGTCCGATCTTCTGCTGCGGGTCTTCGATCATTTCCTTCCACTGCGCCACCCAGCCAACCGTGCGGGCCACGGCGAACAGGACGGTGAACATGGTAGTGGGGAAGCCGAGCGCCTTCAGCGTGATGCCGGAATAGAAGTCCACGTTCGGATAAAGCTTCTTCTCGATGAAGTACTCGTCGGTCAGGGCGATCTTCTCAAGTTCCATCGCCACGTCGAGCAGGGGATCGTCCTTGATTCCGAGTTCACCCAGCACCTCGTGCGCGGTCTTCTGCATGATTTTCGCGCGCGGATCGTAGTTCTTGTAGACGCGATGGCCGAAACCCATCAGCCGGAAGGGATCGCTCTTGTCTTTTGCGCGGGCGATGAATTCCGGGATGTGGTCCACCGAGCCGATGTCGGAAAGCATGTTCAGCGCCGCTTCGTTCGCTCCGCCGTGAGCTGGACCCCACAGGCAGGCGATGCCCGCAGCGATACAGGCAAACGGATTGGCTCCCGACGAGCCGGCAAGGCGTACGGTAGACGTTGATGCGTTCTGCTCGTGGTCGGCGTGAAGGATGAAGATGCGCTCCATCGCACGCGCCAGGACAGGATTGATCTTGTATTCCTCGCACGGCACCGCAAAACACATATGCAGGAAGTTAGCTGCATAGCCGAGGTCGTTCTTCGGATAAACGAAGGGCTGGCCAATGTGGTACTTGTAGGCCATGGCGGCCAGCGTCGGCATCTTCGCGATCAGGCGCATGGATGCGACCATCCGCTGGTAGGGATCCGAAATATCCGTCGAGTCATGATAGAACGCGGACAACGCGCCGACCACGCCGCACATGACGGCCATCGGATGCGCGTCACGACGAAAGCCGCTGTAGAATTTCGACATCTGCTCATGCACCATCGTGTGACGGGTGACGCGATAGTCGAAGTCGTCTTTCTGCGCTTTCGTGGGAAGCTCTCCGTATAGCAGCAGGTAGCAGACTTCCAGGAAGTCGCCATGCTCGGCGAGCTGATCGATCGGGTAGCCGCGATGCAGCAGGACGCCCTTGTCACCGTCGATGAAGGTGATGCCCGATTCGCAACTCGCGGTAGAGGTGAAGCCGGGATCGTAGGTGAACGCACCTGTCGTGGAGTAGAGGGCCCCAATGTCTATGACTTCTGGACCGATCGTTCCTGCCCGCACCTTCAGATCATGGGTTTTGCCGGCAAACTCCAGCTTTGCAGTTGTCATCGCAACCTCCTTCAGCCTACCCATTTTGTTGTTGTTCTGAAAGCCATCCGGCCCACCGGACCGAATGGCAGGGATTGAGTCCCGCTCGTTATCGTTGCGGATAATGTTGCACCGCAAAAGGCTTGTTTCAATGCAAAAAATGACAGTGTGGTTGTCCTAATCGATTTGATCCTTGATGCGGTTCAGGCTCTCGTCGCGTCCAAGAACGCCGAGGACGTCAAACACCCCGGGCGACGTGGTTCGACCTGTAAGGGCCGCCCGTAACGGCTGCGCGACAGCGCCAAGTTTCAAGCTGTTTCCTTCTGCGAACTTCCTGATCGCGCTTTCCGTTGAGGATGCGTTCCATTCCTCGCCGATCGCGTCGAGGGCCGAATAGACGCCGCGCAATATATCCTTCTGTAGGTCTCCTAGTAGCGCTTTAGCCTTCTCTTCGACAACTAGCGGACGAGCCGCGAAAAGAAAGGCGGCACCGTCCGCAAGCTCAACCAAGGTCTTTGCGCGCTCTTTCAGCCCTGGCATTGCAGCCAGAAGCTGCGCTTGAGTCCGATCGTTCAGTCTGTCGGATATCGCCTTGCCGTTTTCCAGATAGGGCAGTGTGCGGACAAAGGCGTCGAGCAGTTCGGCATCGTTCATTTGACGCATGTGCACGCCATTGAGAGCTTCGAGCTTCGCGAAATCGAACCGGGCGGCCCCCTTGTTGACATCTTCGATCTCGAACCAGCGGATCATGTCGTCGAGGCCCATCACCTCATCGTCGCCGTGGCTCCAGCCAAGCCGCGCGAGATAGTTCCGCAATGCTGAGGGTAGGTAGCCCATGGCGCGATACGCATCGACGCCCAGCGCTCCGTGACGCTTGGAAAGCTTTGCGCCGTCCGCACCGTGGATCAGCGGTATATGCGCCATGACAGGGATTTCCCATCCCATGGCGTCGTAGATGATCTGCTGGCGTGCGGCATTCGTCAGGTGGTCATCGCCTCGAATGATGTGCGTGACACCCATGTCATGGTCATCGACGACCACGGCGTGCATGTAGGTCGGTACGCGGTCCGAGCGCAGGATAATGAAGTCATCGAGATCCTTGTTGGGAAATCTGACGTCTCCCTGGACGCGATCGCGTACCACCGTCTCACCCTCGCGGGGTGCCTTGATGCGCACGACAGCCTTCACCCCGGCCGGTGCTTCGGACGCCGGAGCATCGCGCCAGCGGCCGTCATACCGGGGCGGGCGCCCTTCGGCGCGGGCCTTTTCGCGCATGGCATCGAGTTCGGCGGGGGTCTCGTAGGCGTAATAGGCCTTGCCCAGCCTGACGAGTTCTTCGGCCACTTCCCGGTGGCGATCCGCCCGCGCAAACTGCGATATGGGCTCGCCTTCCCAATGCAGCCCAAGCCATGAAAGCCCTTCGAGAATCGCAGCCGTTGCGGCGTCAGTTGAACGTTCGCGGTCGGTATCTTCGATTCTGAGGAGCATCGTGCCCCCCGTGTGGCGCGCGTAAAGCCAGTTGAACAACGCCGTACGCGCGCCGCCGATGTGGAGATATCCGGTGGGCGAGGGGGCAAAGCGGGTTACGACTGGTTTTGACATTCTGTTCTCTGGCTGGCCAACGAAGAGCGGAGGTGCAGCCGCTGCCGGTGGATAAAAGTCGGGGTTCATGTAGCATAGGTCACCGGTCGTGCAAGTATTGAGCGCTGTGGGGGCGAAATGGCGAAGGAGGGATCGCCCGATAGCGTAAGCGAACGTTCCATGTTCGCTTCCGATGTCACGCCCTTTGCGGCGCCAGCGGTGACGCGCACCGTTGAAGACCGCGTGACTCGGACAGCTCAGCGCGCTTCGGTGGCGTCGTTGCCCGAAGCTCAAGTCTCCCCCGGCTGGTTTGCTATCCACTGGCCAAGTCTTTGGACACGCCCGTGGCCTCTTTCCCTCCAGGCGATTTCGGTTGCCGTCTCGGCCGAACTCGACCGGGGAATCGCGTTCATTCTGGCGCCGGTATTCTTGGCACTCGGAGCCTTTGCGTATTATTCGCTGGCCCAGGAGCCGACATTGACCTCGCTCGGATTGCTGTCGGCTGCACTGGCGGTTTGCGTTTTTCTTTCCCGCGCCCGGCCGGTCGCCCATATGGCGCTGGCAGCGTTGCTTCTGTGCGCCGCGGGGGCGCTGCTTGCAAAGGCAGAGACCTGGAGGGCTGGCACCAAGATGCTTGGCGGCGAGGTTACTACCCGCCTTACAGGGAGAGTCGTCGAGGTCGAGCGGATGGCGAGCGGCCGCATAAGACTGACCATCGACGTAACCGCCACGCAACGGCCTGTGTTGCGCTATGCTCCGGACCGCGTCAGGATTTCGGCACGCCGCATTCCCGCTGGCGTCACCGCGGGAACGCTGGTGTCCGGGCTTGTGCGCCTTATGCCGCCGTCCGGCCCGGTCAGGCCGGATAGTTACGACTTTTCCTTCAAGAGTTATTTTGACGGCATCGGCGCCAGCGGCTTCTTCCTCAGCGTTCCCGAATTGCTGGCCGAAGACGGCGAACCGCCGCTGATGGCCGGCTTCCGCGCAGGCGTGGAGCGAATGCGCTACGCGATAGCCGAACGGATCAGCAGCAGAATAGGCGGGCCGGAAGGTGAGATCGCTGCGGCGTTGGTGGTGGGGGTGCGTGCCGGAATCCCGGAAGATGTGAACGACTTTCTCCGGCGAAGCGGCATCTATCACGTGATCTCGATTTCAGGGCTGCACATGGCGCTCGTCGCAGGAACCATAATGGGTTTGCTGCGCGCAGGTTTCGCGCTCTTTCCTGACTTCGCATCGCGCTTCCCGGTGAAGAAACTTGCTGCCGTCCTCGCCCTGGCGGGGCTCAGCGGCTACCTGTTTATCTCCGGTGCGGAGGTCGCCGCGCAGCGAAGCTATATCATGCTGGCGGTAATGCTCGTCGCGGTCCTGTTTGACCGCGCGGCGCTAACTCTGAGAAACCTTGCGATTTCCGCCGTCATCGTCATCGCGATCTCTCCTCACGAGGTTGTCGGTCCGAGTTTCCAGATGTCGTTTGCGGCCACCGCCGCCCTTGTCGGCCTATGCGGCGTGGGCGGACTGGCGCACGAGCAATCCGCGCACGGCCGACAGGAACCTTTCCGTGTTTCGCAGAAGTGCGCGTTTCCTGCTCGCCGCCATGGTGGGGCTTGCAATGACATCGATCGTGGCAGGAGGCGCAACGGCAATCTACGCGGCCTGGCATTTCCAGCAGATGCCATCGCTCGGGTTGTTTACCAACCTGACTGCCATGCCGGTTGTCTCTGTGCTCGTGATGCCTTTCGCCGTCCTGGGATCGCTGGCCATGCCGTTCGGGCTAGACGGTCCGTTCTTCGACGTAATGGGTTTCGGGTTGGCCGTTACAATCGCCATCGCCCGCTGGTTTGCGGAGCTCTCGCCAATCGACGTGGTGGGATTGATCACGCCAGGCTCCGTAGCGTTCCTCACTGTTGCGCTTCTTGCAGCGACGTTAACGTCGACGCGCCTGCGGGCGGTGGGGATCCCATTCGCGCTGATCGGGGTGCTGTTGCTGATCGAACGCCCGAAGCCCGACGTCCTCGTTTCGGAGGACGGCCGGCTTGTCGGCTTCGATATTGGTGAGGGGCGGATCGCGGTAAACCGCACCCGGCCGAACAGTTTTACTCTCGATAACTGGAAGCGGGCCATGCTTGCCGCCGAAACCATAAAACCTGCTGGACCCGATGAAGGTGGCGATGAGGAGATCAGTTCCGGCTTTGCGTGCGAGCATGGAATCTGCCTTGCGAAAGGCGCATCAGGGCTGGTCGTAGCGCACCTCACGGACGCCCAGTCCGCAGCAGATTTCTGTTCGACCGCAAGCGTGATTGTTATCGAAGACGCTTCCGCCGCGAACGTCTGCAAATGGAAGGAAGTGCTCGTTGTAACCGGCCGCGACCTTGCCATCGGTGGCAGCGCCGCTATCAAGATCGGTGAGGGCGGGCTGCCTGAGATACGGTACGCGATTGCCCGACCATATCGACCCTGGCACGAACAACGGAAATTCTCGCGCGCTGCACGGGGGCTGCCGCCCTACCAGAGACCGAAAAACCAGCAACCGAATGCAACAAGCAACGAGGCGGTCGACACCGAGGCACAGCCGGGCAGCGAAACCGAGCCGCCGGAGACGATCAATAGCGCCGGATGAGCCCGACAAGCCTGCCCTGGACCTTCACTCTGTCAGGCCCGAATATCCGGGTTTCATAGGCGGGGTTAGCCGCCTCGAGTGCAATTGAAGCCCCCTTGCGGCGGAAGCGCTTAAGAGTCGCCTCTTCATCGTCGACCAGCGCAACCACGATCTCCCCCGGATTGGCGGTCGAGCCGTTCTTGATGATGACGGTGTCGCCATCAAAGATGCCTGCGTCGATCATAGAGTCGCCCTTGACCTCGAGTGCATAATGCTCGCCGCCTGAAAGCATCTCGGGTGGCACGGTTATCGAGTGCGTCTTGTGCTGTATTGCTTCGATCGGCACGCCGGCGGCGATCCGTCCCATGACAGGAATAGCAACGGCCTGGGCAACATCGTCGTCATTGCTGGCGGCGCGATGTCTTGGCGGTTCGGGTGGCTGGCTACGGCCGAGACTCCCCTGGATGATGCTAGGCGAGAACTTCCTCGCCGAATTGAGGCCGGGCGCAATCGAATCCGGAAGCCTCACCACTTCAAGTGCCCGAGCCCTGTTGGGCAGGCGGCGAATAAAGCCACGCTCCTCGAGCGCAGTAATCAAGCGATGGATTCCGGACTTGGATGCGAGATCCAGCGCTTCTTTCATTTCGTCAAAGGAAGGAGGAATTCCGGACTCTTTCAGCCGCTCGTGAATGAACATCAAAAGTTCATGTTGTTTGCGGGTCAGCATCACATTCCCCCGAGGAATCGAGATCAAACAAAACCAGAACAATCACTATATGTTCCAGTTGTGTTCCGCAACCGTTTAAATTTTAGTGAATTCGGTGACGATTTTTTCACGGTTCATGTGGACGTCGCTGCCCAAGCGAGGTTGAGGCGCTGATGCGACATTTATGAACTGGTGGCTGTGGCAGGCAGCCTCGGATTTGAACGCTGGCCCGTCCGATCAGGGCCAGGATGCCGTGCAAATGTCGCTTCGGTCAAGCGGAAGCGAGATTGTTGAGCAGGCTCTGGCCTAGTTCATGTATTGAATCATGCGGCTATGGCTTGGCAGGCTGATATCCTTCACGACGCTGTCGCGCACGTTGTCCAGTATGAAGATGCCGCTGCCGGTCGTCACCGAGAGCACAGCATGAAAGACACCTTTCTGGCTGTCCTGCAAAACGACCAGGGACATGCTTTGGGGCGGCACACCCGCATCCATAAGCGCGGCCATCTTCAATATTGCGAAATCTTCACAGTCGCCTGCTCCCCGCGTCAGTATCTCAGACGGCTTTGCCCAGTGATCGAGGCTGCCATAGGTCGCTTTGTCGCGTCGGTAGGTGATTAGCTCGTTCACACCGCGGTTCACCTTTTCGAGCTTGGCGAGAAAGCCCATCTGCCGTGCAGACTGTACGATTTTGGCGAAGGCCGGGCTCTTGCTCTGGCAGGCAGTTCCCACGCACGCACCGATGGCGCGATAGATCGGCGCCCAGCGGGCTGAAACGGGAAAGTTCTTCATCGGAATGGCGAATGAACGAAACACGCCTGGTATGATTGCGGCCGTTTGTATCGGGTCGATGCCTGGATTATGGGCCGGCTGCTGGAGATAGCGGCCGATCGCCTCGGCATCGTAGGCCCGATAGATATGGGCTGGTGCCGGTCTCGCGGAGGCCTGTTCGGCGATCCTGAGGCCGCCCAGAAAACCAGAGCCCTCCAGGCCGGGCGGTGGCGCAGCGTCCGCTGCATTCGCGACGCTTACAGTCGAGCCGACCAGCCCGAACGAGAGCAAGAACGCTCTCGAAAAACGATGGAAACAATACTTGTTACTATTCTTCATAGCGCTCACCTTTGTCGTGAACGCTACTGGTTTTCTCTCAAATTAACGGAAAGGAACTCGGCTAATAGTTCAGAAAATGTAAGTACAGAATTTGTCTAAAGTTGTAATAAAATTGTCGAGTCTGTTAGACCTGCGGACCTCTTTTCCCCGCACTGGAACGCGCTGAACGACGCTGCCTACCCAACGTTAACTTTGACCAGCCTATGGTAAGCTTCTGTTGGGCGCGCCGAAGCGCATGCTCTTGACGCAAATTTGCCGCATGGCGCGGAGATTGTGGCTGGAAGGGGACGGCGGGCAGAAGCCTGCCGACGTCAGGGGGTTTGATGTCACGTGGTCGAAAGGCCAGCCTGCTTCTGCGGAAAGCGATTGTTCCAGCGCTCGTGCTGTGACTTGTGGCTTGCCAGTCAGCCGGCGACGTTTCGGACGTGCTCGACCCTCGAACGACGGAAGGTGGCCCGGTTGTCGAGGGTCCGAAGGGCGCCCCACAGAAGGCCATGACAGTCGGGCAGGGCAGCGTCAGGGTCTCAATGCTGCTGCCGCTGTCGGCATCCGGAAAAGTCGGAGAAGAAGGTCGCAAGATGCGCGACGGTGCGCTGCTGGCAATGTCCGACATGGGCAACGACCTTATCACTCTGACGATTGAAGACACGCGCGGCGATCCTTCACTGGCCGGAAAAATGACTGTGCAGGCGATGGGATCTGGTGCCAAGGCAGTGATCGGCCCGACCGAACTTGCCGCAGCAAGACGCCTGACGAAAATATCCGGAGAAAAGCGCCCCCCGGTACTTGTGCTGGCCGAGAACTTTGCCGGCAGCCCCGGGATTTATTCGGTTCGCCTTTCAGAGGCCGACAGCGCTGCCGCCGCGGCGGCAGCCCTTGCCGCCAAAGGCAAACGCAAGTTCGTGCTTTTCGTCGCCGAGGGCGAGGACAAGGAAGCTATCTCCAGGCGCGTCGAGAACAGCCTCAGCATCTACGGTGCCCAACTTGCCATGGCGCTGCCCTACAGGACTGCGGGCGGGGGCGCGGAAAAGGCCGCCGCGGACATGGCCGCATTGATCGACAATCCCGATGCGGTCATTATCGCAAGTGGATCGACCAACCCCTCGTCGCTGATTTCGCCGCTGCGGACGAAAGGCGTACTCGGCAAGGGCACGGCACTCATCGGCACCAACCGTTGGCTTGCATATCCGTTGAACGACCCTCTCCTGGAAGGGGCGTATATCGCCGCTCTGGACAACGCCGAAACCGGCCCCATTGCGACTCGCTTCAAATCTACCTTCCACTACGACGTCGACGTGAACGTTGCCTATGCCTACGATATGGTGGCCCTGACGGCCGGCATAACCAGCGCGACCGGTCCAAAGGGACTCACTAGGCAGGTTCTTGAAAACAAGAAGGGCTTTCGTGGCTCGACCGGCCTTTTCCGCTTCCGACCGGACGGCGCAAGCGAGCGCTCGATGCCCTTTTACCAAGTCAGGAAGGGCGCCCTGAAAGAGATCGACAAGTCTATCTCCGGATTCTGAAGCCGCGCTGACCATCTTGGTGACTGTGGCCGGAATCGCTATCGATGCGTCAAATGCATGATACTGGATCAAACTTCGATTCATGTTGCGCGGTTAGTGACTGTAAAGGCCTAACGCCGGAGAACCGACTTGCCAGAAACCACGAGGAATTCCACAACGTCCGGTAGGCTTGTGCCGGCTGTTCGCTTGTTTGTCTCGATCGCGGGCTGCGTCACGGGTGCGCTTGTCTTCAACTATCTGCTTTTTCGTGCAGCGGGACTGCCTTTCGTCTGGACGGGTGTCATCAGCGCCTCCGTCATCGCCGCAGCGATTGCCGCGCCATTGCTGATCTACGCCAATCGCCGCGAAAGCGAGCTTGCCGGCCTGAAATCGCGGCTGAACCAGGTTTCATCGGCAGACCATCTGACATCGTGCCTTGACGGTGCGGTTTTCGCCGCTCTTGTCGATGCCTTTCGCGCGAAGGTCGAAAGCAAGCCGAGGGGACGCCAGGGAGCGCTGCTTGTCGTAGATGTCGACCACTTCAAGGAGGTGAATGCCCGCTTCGGTCGCTCTTGGGGCGATGAGGCCCTTAGGGTTATTGCGGATGTCCTACGCGCTTCTGTGCGAAGCGGTGATCTGGTCGGCAGGCTGGGCGGTGAGGAATTCGGAATTTTCCTGCCCAACGCGCAGCCAGCGAACGCCGAAGAAGTCGCCGAACGCGTGCGCGGGGTCATTGCCGAAACGTTATTCGAACCGGGTGGAAAACGATGCCTGTTGACCGTCAGCGTTGGCGGCATCGTATTCGAGGATCAGATGGTCTTCGACGAACTTTTCGAGGCTGCGGAGCAACAGCTTGCGCTGGCCAAGACGGAAGGCAGAAACCGCACTTCGATCGCCGCGCTTGCCGGAAGCCGCGAAGAACTGCCAGGTGAGGATCGTCATCCAAATTGAAGCCGCTCAGGCCCCATACTGAGACCATTCGCCATGGCTTGTGGAAACGAAGCCGCAGCCGGTTTTCTGCGCCTGAGGCTGTCAGGGGCACCTCGCCGTGTATATGGTGCCATCCGCTCTACGGAAGCGACAATATTCGGGACCGCTCGGCGGGGCGGATGCCGTCCCGGCAACTGCGCCGATTAGCGCGCCGGCGCCTGCGCCGGCAACTGTGCTTCGCGTGTTGCCGCCAAACACCTGGCCCGCGGCAGCACCCACGCCTGCGCCGACCAGCGCACCCGTTCCGGCGCGTTGTTCCTGCGTCTGAGTGCAGCCGGCAAGCACAAGGGATGCAAATCCCACTGCATATACGATATTGCGCATCATCTCTCCTCCAGAGCATCGGGCACACGTCGATATAGCCGATGGCCAGAGACACAATGGCAGGTAAGCGCTCCAAGGTCGAGCGCAAGGCAAACGACCGATGAGGCTGATTTCAATTGTCCGCAAAAGTGGCTCCCTGAGCAGGACTCGAACCTGCGACCATTCGATTAACAGTCGAACGCTCTACCAACTGAGCTATCAGGGAACATTGCTCGCGTGAACGCGGGGTGCCCTATACCACACCTTTGGCGTTTGCAAAGGGTGGTGAGGAACTTTTTCCGGTGACGATTTTTGTAATGCTCGTATTTTCCACGAAAACGCATCATATGCGCTGTTCGGGCGTTATGCAGGCCAACGCGATAAATCGTCCAATGGAGTCGGTGCGCCACCGAATGACTGACAAGACAGCCGGCCCTGAGATGAATCCTCGCAGGAAGATCCATCTTTTCGGCAAAACGATTCACCTGCCGCAATCAAAACCCATGCGGATATCGATCGGGTCAGGCCTGATCCTGCTCGGCTGCTTCGGTTTCCTGCCCGTACTAGGGTTCTGGATGGTCCCTGTCGGCCTTCTCGTTCTGTCCCACGACCTCGCCTGGGCCCGCCGATACCGCAGGCGCAGCACTGTATGGTGGGAAAGGCGTCGAAGAAAGCCGCCCGGCAACACTCATTCCTGATCGGCCAGCCTCGCCAGCGAACGTTCGATATTAGCTCGGGCCGCGGCTTCAAACCGGCTTCCGAAAGCCGTGCTGTGGAAGAGTTTCGGTCGCTCAAGGAATTTGCGCAATAAGGCGGATCGACCGGACCGCCAAGCGGCATCGTCAACCCATGCATATTCCTGGCGAACGGCGTTTTCGTAGGCATCAAATACCGTCGGGGAGGCTCCCAGGATGGCCAGGTCCATATCGAGGAACATCGCGGCATCGTGGCGTCGTCCGCCTTTGAGGGACGAGGGCAGGGCATGCGTCGCGGTCGCTTCGATCATCGCAACGATACAAGCGAGGCGCTCCGGCGCGACCTTGCCAGACAGACGTTCACTCGCATGTTTTGCGCTCAACGCCTCATTGTCTGAGCGTCTGCTGTCGTAGACTGCGTCGTGGAACCAGATTGCGGCTTCCACGGCTTCCGGATCAGTGAGTTCGCCACGATGCTCTTCCAGCAGCTTGAGGAGCGTCTCGATGTGCGCCATGCCGTGGTAGTGTCGACCCGGCTGCCGATAGGCCGCGCTAAGCTCTCTTTTGACTGTATCGTCGATCAAGGGTCTGTTTGCCACGCTGTCTTGATTCCAGATGAACCAATTCCATTTGAAGGCATACTAAGGAAAATTGAGTTCAACTACGGCCCGTTTTCACCTATATGACCGTCAGCTGCCGGCCCGCCGGGAATGGAGCAAGTCGATGAATACGCTGAGTGTAGCAAGGGGCGCAAACCTCCAGCCGGTCGATCCGATCTGGCGCGCCATTCGCGATGAAGCCAACGAGGCCGTCGAGCGGGACCCGCTGCTTGCCGCTTTCCTCTATTCGACGATCCTCAATCAGGAAACGCTTGAAGATGCGGTAATTCATCGCCTGGCTGAACGGCTGGCCCATCAGGACCTGGGAGCTGACATTATCCGCCAGAGCTTCAAGGCGATGCTGAAGGCGGATCCGGAATGGAGTTCCACCGTCCGCGTGGACATCCAGGCCTACTATGACCGCGACCCGGCCTGCGACCGTTTCATTATGCCGGTCCTCTATTTCAAGGGTTTCCACGCTGTTCAGACGCATCGTCTTGCCCATTGGCTCTACAAGGAAGGCCGCAGGGATTTTGCGCTTTACCTGCAAAGCCGTTCGTCATCGGTTTTCCAGACCGATATCAATCCTGGCGCTAGGATCGGGAAGGGCATCTTTATAGACCACGCCACCGGTCTGGTTGTCGGCGAAACTGCCGTGATCGAGGATGACGTCTCTATCCTTCATGGGGTTACGCTCGGCGGGACAGGAAAAGCAGGCGGCGATCGCCACCCAAAGATCCGCCACGGCGTTTTGATCGGCGCAGGCGCCAAGATCCTCGGCAACATAGAGGTTGGTCACTGCGCCAAGGTCGCAGCCGGATCAGTGGTGCTTTCTCCCGTACCGCACAACAAGACGGTGGCTGGCGTGCCTGCCCGTGTTGTCGGTGAAAGCGGTTGCTCGCAGCCTTCACGCCAGATGGACCAGCTGCTGCCATCGCAGTCGATGGATCACGTCGTCAGCTTCGATATCTGAGCGATAGACTCGGAGCGGGGAATGCGCCTGCGTCCGCTTTACAGCCACGTAGCTGCATGCAAGAAGCACCTCCAATCATGAAAGGTGCGATCTGCTGATCGGCAAAATGCCGGGATGTTTGTTGCGCCCCAACCGGAGAAAAGCCTTGAAACCGGAAGAAATCAGAAAACTCACAGCCTATCTCAAGCGCGTGTTCCAGAATCCCACGATCGACGTGAAGGCTCGTCCGCGCAAGGAAGACTCCGCAGAGGTCTACGTGGGCGACGAGTTCATCGGGCTGGTCTACAAGGATGAGGAAGACGGCGATTACAACTTCCAGATGGCGATCCTCGACATCGACCTGAACTAAATCGACGGCGTTGATCCGGCGGCTCGGGCTAGCCGTCGGATTTCAGCAGCGACACCGCCTTGGCCCGTATTTCGCGGTCCAGTGCGCCCCAGTCTGCAAGCAGTTCCCTCGGAAAACGGTAGGTCAGGCTTAGTTGCTTCCCAATGTGGACGTCACGTTCGCATGGTTGCAGTGACTCCGCAGCATTTTCACCGACAAGGCAGCGCGCAACGAACGGCTCTGCGCCCGAGGTCCGCGCAACGACCAGCGCCTCGTTGAGATAGCCTGATTTCTCGTTGAACTCGTAAATCCGGGTGCCTGCAGGCCCGGTTTGTCCTGGCTCAATTATCATCGAAGAATAAATGGGTTGCAGCCGTCCGCTCATGTCCCGTGACATCATCCTCTCTCCAAATGAGACAAATATGATGCTGCGGCCAGAATTGGCATGATTGAAATCGTCTTTCGCTGCGTCGCTGTAACCGTCAAGCTGCGGCCAGCGAAGATAGAGATCGAGCCGGTTTGCAACCCCGTCGCGGCGCTGCTCCTCGAAGCGGATCATGTTCGCAGGGACTGACAGGACGTCGTTGCCGATCACAACTTCCTGGGGCGCAGTGCTTTCCGTGTGCCCCGCCAGTGCTATCGACCGACCGAGTTGCTTCCCGCCGATGCTGACGAAAAGAGAAATCAGCGCCAAAGCGGTGAACACGCAAAAGACCTTCATCATGAAAGTCGAACGTACGAAGGCGGTACTTTCGGGTGCAGCGGTAGTATCAGTCATGGAGAGTTCCGCAAGGCAGGCCGACTCTGCCTCGCTCATGGTAAACGCAAGGTAAACTTCCTCCGGCGGCGGTGCTTGCATTGCGCGGCCGTGACTGTCTACTGAACGCATCCATGAACTGAGGACACAGCATGCCCATCTACGCAATCGACGGCGTCCAGCCGGTTTTTGCCGATCGCGCCAGCAATTGGATCGCGCCCGATGCGGTTCTCGTCGGCAACGTCAATGTAGGCCGGGATGTCTCGTTCTGGTTCGGCGTTGCCATTCGCGGCGACAACGAATGCATCGAGATCGGCGAGGGAACCAACGTGCAGGAACACACCATCATGCACACGGATGAGGGATTTCCCCTGACGATCGGCCGCAATTGCACGATCGGCCATCGTGCGCTCCTGCACGGATGCACGATAGGAGAAAACACGCTGATCGGCATGGGGTCCATCGTGCTGAACGGCGCGAAGATTGGCAGGAACTGTCTCGTTGGCGCAGGCGCCCTCATCACGGAAGGCAAGGAGTTTGCCGACAATTCGCTGATTGTGGGCGCTCCGGCGAAGACAATCCGCACACTGGACGAGGCGACTGCTGCCGATCTGCGCGCTTCGGCCCTTCACTATGTAAAAAATGGAAAGCGTTTTCTCGCCGGTCTCAAGCAGGTCGCGTGAAAAAGATGGAGCCGACCCCGGGGACAAGGGGCCGGCTCCTAAACCCGGTCGTGGGGACGGGGGGACTTGACCGGGTATCTCTTTCCGGTTGCGCCTTTGATATGAGGGGTGCTACTTCACGCTGCCGACCGCAACCGTCGCACGGCTGTCGTCGACCGCGATCCATGCACCGGAATTCCGCTCGGACTGGCGCTTCAGATAGGTATAGGGCGTCTGAGACCACAGCATCACCTTCTCCTCAAGGTTATCGAGGATGAAGTCGCCGCGGCTTGTGCGGACGGTCAGCACCGCGTGCCCGTCGCCATTGGGCTGACGCGCCACTGTTATCAGCAGATCACCCGGCGCGACGCCGAGCGCCATCAGGCGGCGACGCTTTTCGAGAGCATAATCTTCGCAGTCGCCGACATTGGTCGGGTAGGACCAGACTTCCTCGCGCCCCCAGATCTCCATGTCGGTACGCGGCTCCACTGCGGCATTCACCGAATTGTTGATCTCGATCATCGCCTTCCAGAGCTTGCGCGTCAGTTCGACGGGAGCCTTCCTGGCCGTCTTCTGGCTGCACTCGCCGGCTTCGCGCTGGCAGAATTCGTAGTGGCCGATGGGTTGCGTGGTGCGACCGCCCGTCGGCATCGAGGACGATCCGGCATGGGCGCTGGCAATCCAGCCGCCCAA
This sequence comes from Rhizobiaceae bacterium, assembly GCA_019635775.1. Taxonomy (GTDB): domain Bacteria; phylum Pseudomonadota; class Alphaproteobacteria; order Rhizobiales; family Rhizobiaceae; genus Mesorhizobium_K. The sequence goes on from JAHBYU010000006.1 coordinate 208,906, forward strand.
CGCAATCGTCATCGCAAGAAGCAAGGGTGTCCCCGTCCGTTGCATCATTTTGATGTCTCCCCGTTTGAAGACACCCTGACACAGGCCGATTTAATTCACGCAAAGGACAACGCGGAATATTGAATAAAAACAAGAACTAGTTGTAAAGAATTAACAACAAAGTCCGAACGGACTTGGTAAACGTAATGCTCGCATCTTCCAGGCGACAGGCCCGACCGGGATCACGCCAGGAACGTTATTCTTCAGCTGAATTACCTGTATGGCTTGTCAGGTGAGGCGGCCGCCGAACTCGGCGTCGAGCGATTCAGGGCGCTGCACGACGGCGAACTCGATTGCGATGCCGTCCTCGAAGTGGCGCACCACCTGACCGCGCATCGTACCCAATGTCACCTGCACGCCGATGGCGGGCTTGACGTCGATCTCGACGGCTGCGCCAGACAATGAAAGGTCGATGATGCGGCAGGGATACTGGCGCCCGTCGATAAGTTGCAGGATGCTTGAGGGATTGCGCGGCGCGACGCGCTCATGCCGGCGATCTTCCGGCAGGTCGAGTTCGTGCTTGTTGGCAAGCCAGGTCAGTTGCGCGGCAAGCTTGTCACGCTTGCGTTCGGAGGCGATCACCGTCATGGCGAAGCCATCCTCCAGCGTCCGCGTCACAATGCCTTCAACCCGGCCGATATGGTCCAGATACGCGATGATCTTCTCGCCGGGTTGGCCGATCCGCTTTGAGCGGAGCGAGACATTGCCCGGCGACATGTCGATGACCTGGCACGGATGCTCGGTGCGGTCTTCGAGCATGAACCGGCCATAAATCTTGACGCGAACGCGCTGGAAATTGCGTCTCTCAGCCGTGGCCGGCGTATGGTCGATCGCCGCTGCCCTCATGGATCCCTTCGGCCTCCGCTATCGCATTTTGATCAGGACGTGAGTCTTAGGGACGACAATATCGCCGGATAGGTTAATGCACGGTAAGCTACGGACTTGGGGCCTTAATGATGATGGGCTATTCTGTGCGGCCTCCGTCATAGACCACTAGATGCCTGATGCGGCGCGTTCCCGCCGAGGGGTCTTCGCCGCGCTCGTCTCCGAGATACGCCGGCGACAGAGCCGGAACGTCGATTGCCGCCCGGTTCTGGAGAAAGATCGCCTCCTGGTCTGCTTGGATGGGGCGGGCGGATGCGACTGCGCCTTCCAGGATCGGATCGGCGCCGAGCCAGAAGGGCTTCTCCACTGGCAGTATGATGCCGATACAACGCGGGCTGTCGACACCGCCGTTCAGAGGAAGAACGACCATCTCGAAGGGGTTGGTTCGCTGGTTGCGGCTGTGCCCCTGAAACGAGACGACGATCGCGTTCTGCTGGTCGAAGACGCCCATGATCAGCCGGTCCATCAGGCCCTGGTCCCTCTTGATCCAAAGCGAGGTGAACGAAAGGCTCCTGAGTTCACCTCCATAGGTGGCGCATAGCCGGGTGCCGGCGAGCCGGAATATGGCCTTACCGCGCATGTCGCGTTCTAGAATGAACGTATCGGCCAGCAGCGACTTGATGTCTGCAGGCTCGATTTCGGTCCTCTTTGGTGCAGCCCGCTGTCCGCGAAGCCGGTTCCAATACTGGAACAATGCGATCGATCCGTCCTGCTTCATGCCACATGCTCCGTTCGTTCGGTCGCGGGATGTGCCAATACCGAACAGAATGGCGCCCTCCGAAGACCTACATGCGGGGTGGGGCACGATGCGTGCCAGCCCGACCCTTAGGTTGTGCACGGGGCGGGGCCGTTAAGGTTAATGTTTGGTTTACATTGCACTGAAGATGCGGCCGTGACATACCACATTCGGGGCTTGGACAGCACTTCCAGTCTAATTCTAGGGGAGAGTCGGGGGACTCGACCAACCGTTCGGAGGCGACTCCGGACGGTTTCTTTTTTAGTGATTCGATTCGTTAAGCAAAACTCGCGGCGCGGATTCCTTTGTCATCCCGGCATTGCTCGACTACAGGCATGTGGATGACAAAATCGGAAACGCAAGCATGAACCAGCCGCGCCGCGACAGCCGTGGCGACGACGGATCAAGTGGATCGGAAATGCCGGACCGCGGCGAACCGATCTTCAACCTGCCGCGCATTGTGCTCGCTTTTATTGTCCTCTGCGTTGGGGCCTGGGTCGTCTCCGACTACGTTTTGGACGACAGTCAGTACTATTGGCTGATATTGCATGCCGCCTTTATCCCCGCCTTCTACAGCGGTGCGGTGCAGATCGATTTTCTCCCGCTTGCGGGGCCGGTCACCTATTCACTGTTGCATGGCGGCCTGACGCATCTCGCCGTCAACATGATCTGGCTTGCGGCTTTCGGCTCTCCACTCGCAAACCGGGTTGGCACGGTCCACTTCGTTCTCTTCTGGATTGCGACGTCGGTGGCCGCCGCCGCGCTCCACTTTGTCATCTATCCGACCAGTCAGGCGCCGCTGATCGGGGCGTCGGGAGCTGTCTCCGGAATGATGGGGGCAGCAGCCCGTTTCGGTTTCCGCATCGACCGGTCCTCCGGGCGTCCGGCTTTCGGCGGGCCGGTACTGCCCATCCTGGCGGTATTGCGCATGCGCAGCACGGTTTCCTTTCTCGCGATCTGGATGATTATCAATTTCGTGACAGGCGTGGTGGGGTTTGGGGGCGAGGAAAGCCAGATCGCCTGGGAAGCGCATATTGGTGGCTTCGTGGTCGGCTTCTTCTTCATCTCCGCGTTCGACAGGAGAAGACGGTTCTGACGACTTTGGTCGCCGCCTCTTGAAATAGACTTGCTAGGGCTGCACCATTGCAGGTGTGGGAGGCAAGGCGGTCAACGAACAAGCGCAGGAGGACGCCGTGACGGTCAGAGCAATTCTAGAAGCCAAGGGGCACGATGTCGTGACCTTGGGTCCCAATGAAAAAATCTCCGAAGCGATAAGGCTGCTCGCCGACCATAAGATCGGGGCGCTGGTCGTCACAAATGAGGATCGCAAGATCGTCGGCATCCTGTCAGAGCGGGATATAGTCCGCATGCTTGGTCATAAGGGCGCCGAAGCACTCGATCTTGTCGTTCGCGATGTCATGACGCCGAAAGTCAAGATCTGCAACGAGCAGCACACCGTGAACGAGGTCATGGAAATCATGACTCGCGGCCGCTTCAGGCACCTTCCCGTCGAAAAAAACGGTCAATTGGACGGCATCATCTCGATAGGCGACGTCGTTAAGCGCCGGATCGAAGATGTCGAGCGTGAGGCTGAGCAAATCCGCAGTTACATCGCCACGGCGTGACGGCGGATTCGGTTCATAAAACGATGTGACCGACAACCGCTGTTGCCGGCACTACCAGCCAGGCAGGCAATTTCCAGGCCGAGATGGCAAGGAACGCCGCCGCCGCGATTGCCATGGACTGTGGCGACGTAACCCCCGTCTTGAATACGGGGTCATAGAGTGCCGCCGCAAGCAGGCCCACAACGGCGGCGTTGATTCCGAGCATGGCATTCCTGGTTGCCGGCGACGCTCGTAGATGCTCCCAGAAGGGAAGGGCACCAACAACCAGCAACATCGAAGGTAGGTAGATCGCAATAAGCGCTATTGTTGCGCCCTGGACCCCGTTCGGCGGAGCCGAGTATTGCGAACCCAGATAGGCCGCGAATGAGAAGAGCGGCCCAGGAACCGCCTGCGCCATCCCGTATCCTGCCAGAAACGCATGTTCAGAGACGTGCCCCTGCGCGACGACCTCGGCCTGCAGCAGCGGCAGCACCACGTGTCCCCCGCCAAACACCAGCGAACCGGCGCGATAGAAGCCGTCAATCATGGCGACCACAGGACTTTGCGTGGTGATCGCCAGGAAAGGGAGCAGGGCAAGCAGGACGCCGAAGCAAGCGAGGAAAACCGCGCCCATTCTTTTGCTGACGGGGGTCGTCTGGACGTCACCAGGCACGGATCGCGAGATCAGGGGCTTCAGCCATGCAAGTCCGGCAAGGCCGCAAACAAGGATGGCGACAACCTGCCCCCCGGCCGTGGGCATGAGCATCACGATAACCATCGCCAGGATGGCAAGGGTGGCTCGTTCCCGATCAGGTGTGAGGCTGGTGGCCATGCCCATCACGGCATGGGCCACTATGGCGACAACTCCGGCCTTGAGCCCGGCGATCCAGCCCTGACCCCATCCCGGATCGAGGACCGTAACGCCCCAGGCAAAAACGACGAGTATCACAGCCGAGGGCAGAGTAAATGCGGCCCACGCGGCGAGTAGGCCGACATAGCCGGCGCGCTGTAGCCCGATCGCCATGCCGACCTGGCTGGACGCCGGCCCTGGCAGGAATTGGCAAAGGGCGACCAGATCCGCATAGGAAGCTTCGCTGATCCACCTGCGACGAACCACGAAGGCCTCGCGAAAGTATCCGATATGCGCGACGGGGCCGCCAAACGACGTCAGCCCCAGTAGCAAGAAAGCAAGAAACACTTCTCCGGCAGTGCCCGGGGTGGGTGTCTGCCTCGACTCCTGCATTGTGACTTTCGGTTCCAAATGCGTCATGGCGGACTTGTTAGCTGGCAACTGTGACGGCGCGATTGCAAAGATGCGATGATCGACTGACAGGCTATCCATTGCCAGATTTCGCGCCTATATGCATCGTCTTGTAAGAGATACAGTCGCCGCGACATGAACCGATACGGTAAGCAAAGGGAGAGGGCGTCCGACATGCTGTCGGCGTTGTTCCTGTTGTTCGCCATGCTTCTGGCCGGCAGCTACGGAACGTTGCCATCACAATCTGCATCGGTTGCGTTCCAGACTTCGCCTGAACGTGCAGGCCAGGGGCGCAGGTCTGCCCCGATCCTCTCCAGCCAGCAGTTCGTTGTTTCCGAGGCGCGGGACATTTCCGTTTCCTCTTCGGATGACGGCAAGGCCAAGACGGTTCTCGCGTCGGCGGAAGCAAGTCTGCCGCTCCCGCAAACAAGCTCCAAACCTGATACTCCCGCCGCATCGGGGTGCTTTTGGGCCTCCGCATCGGCCTTCGATGCGCGCGCACCTCCCCATCGTTCCTGAATCGAACTGAAACGATGCGGTCTCCTCTCGGGCCGCATTTCCGATTTCTGGCTCCGACCGCGCCCTGACCGGCTCGGAAGGCGCTATCGACAGGACTTCCGACCATGAAAACCTCAAGATGGGTCGTGGTGACGTATGTCATCCTGATCCTCGCCGGCGTAATCGCCGCGCTTCCGAACATGTTTACACCCAGGCAGCTTGCGTCAATGCCGAGCTGGCTACCGAAACACCAGATCACTCTTGGCCTCGATCTTCAGGGCGGATCGCACCTCGTGCTCGAAGTGGACGCCGCCGCGCTCAGGACCGATCGGCTTCGCACTTTGCTCGATGACGTTCGCGCAACCTTGCGCAAGGAGCGCATCGACGCGCGTTCGGCCCGCATATCATCCGGCGTCATAAGCGTGACGATCGACAACCCGGACCAGCTAGCCAAGGCGCAGGCGGCCATCGATGCGATGGCTATTCCGGTTGGCGTCGGAGGGCAGAAGGACCTCGATATAAGCAATGACGGCGCAACCATCAGGATTGCGCTGACCGAAGCCGGCATAAACGACAGGATAGATTCTGCGCTGCGGCAGAGTCTCGAGATCGTGCGCCAGCGCGTCGATCAGGTCGGCGTGGCGGAGCCTACTATCCAGCGTGTCGGCGCCGACCGCATTCTCGTGCAGCTGCCCGGCCTGCAGGACCCGACGCGGCTACGCCAGCTTCTGGGGTCGACTGCCAAGATGACCTTCCACCTGCTTGCCGACACATCCAATGGCGCTCAGCTGCCCGCAGGCGTCACGATGCTGCCGGACGCCAAAAGCGGTCAGCAATACGCGGTTGAGGATCGCGTGGCGCTGGACGGCGAGCACCTGACCGATGCGCGGGCCAGCTTCGACCAGCGGACGCGCGAGCCATTGGTGACATTCCGTTTCGATGGCATCGGCGCGCGCAAGTTCGCCGAAATCACACAGGCCAATGTAGGCAGGCCATTTGCCATAGTGCTGGACGGCAAGGTGCTGTCCGCACCGGTCATCCGGGAGCCGATCATGGGCGGTTCGGGACAGATCAGCGGCAACTTCACCGTCGAGGAAACATCGACGCTTGCGGCATTGCTGCGCGCTGGTGCGCTTCCTGCGCCGCTGACGGTGATCGAAGAGCGCACGGTCGGCCCGGACCTTGGCGGCGACGTCATCAAGATGGGCATTTATACCGGTATTGCCGGTTTTGCCGCTGTGGTGCTGTTCATGGTCGCGCTCTACGGCTCCTGGGGCATGATCGCGAACTTTGCGCTCCTGTTGCACCTCATCCTCACCTTCGGCGTTTTGAACATCATTGGTGCGACGCTCACCCTGCCGGGCATTGCCGGTATCATTCTCGGCATCGGCTTCGGCGTTGACGCCAACATCCTGATCAACGAGCGAATACGCGAGGAGTCGAAGAAGGGGCTGAGCGCGTTTGCTGCCCTCGACAACGGTTTCAGGCGCGCCTATTCGACGATCGTCGACGCCAACGTGACCTCGCTGATCGCAACCGGGCTTCTTTTCATGTTCGGCTCCGGGCCGGTGAAGGGCTTTGCCGTCGCCATGTTCCTCGGCACCTGCCTTTCGATGTTCACAGCGGTATCCGTCACTCGGATCATGATGGCGTCGGTCGTTCGCAGAAAGAAGCTCAAGACCATCAGGATCGAGCCACTCATACGCTTCTTCCCCGAAAAGACCTCGATCGCCTTCATGAAGGGCCGCTACCTTGGCATAGCGACGTCTATCCTGCTCTCTCTCGTCTCAGTCGGGTTGTTCATCAAGCCAGGCCTCAACTACGGCATCGACTTCAAGGGCGGCATACAGGTCGAGATCACCACATCGACACCGGCTGACCTCGCGCAGCTTCGCGACACGCTCACGCAGCTCGACATAGGCGAGGTGGCCTTGCAGCAGGTCGGAGGTCTCGACAACGACGTTCTTATCCGGGTCCAGCGCCAGGACGGCCCCGAAACCGCGCAGACGAGGGCGGTCGATGCTGTGAAGGCAGCAGTGCTTAAGCGCGATCCGGCGGTCAAGTTCGACAAGACGGATGTCGTGGGGCCGAAGGTCAGTGGCGAGCTCGCACAGTCCGGCATCCTGGCTGTGGTCCTGGCGGCGGTCGCGATGCTTGTCTACATCTGGTGGCGTTTCGAATGGAACTTTGCCATCGGCGCGATCGCGACGCTTATCCTGGACACAACCAAGATGGTCGGCTTCTTCGCCCTGTTCCAGCTTGACTTCAACCTGACGGCCATAGCAGCGTTGCTGACGATCATCGGCTATTCCGTAAACGACAAAGTCGTTGTCTACGACCGAATGCGTGAAAATCTCCGGCTCTACAAGAAGATGCCACTTCGCGAGGTCATCGACATGAGCATCAACCAGGTGTTCGCGCGCTGCATCTATACGTCCGTGGCGATCCTTTTATCGATGCTGCCGATGGCGATCTGGGGTGGCAGTGCTGTCGAGAACTTCGCAATACCGATGGTCGTGGGCGTCGTGATCGCGACCACGTCGTCGATCTTCATCGCGGCGCCAATACTGCTCCTGCTTGGGGACTGGTGGAAGCATCGCCATGAGCGAGAGAAAGCTGGGCTCGACCCGTTAGCGAAGCCCGCCTGACCGTTGGTTGGAGGCGCCGGGAACCGTCGGCGCCTCCATTCCTGAAAAAAGACACAACAATGCCCTCTAACCATCATTGGCGTGTCACGTTTGACTGCTTATCTGTCAGCGTGCGGGGAGCTTTCGTGGAGGCGAAAGATGACCGAGGGCAAGATGACCAAGCTCGACGAACTGCTGGGCGATCCGATGATCCAGATGGTGATGGAGCGCGATCGGGTGAGGCCGGAAGATTTGCGCGCGATGCTCGAGCGCGACTTGCGCCGCCATTCCGCCAGGAATCAGATTCCACCGGCGCACGTCATCGCGGCATGCCAGGGTCGTAGCCTCTGCTGCTGATTGGCAGTCGCACAAATTTGCGCCCGATTTTCAATCGGGCGCCCGTCATTAAGACTTTGATTCAAACTTTGTTGGTAATTTCCCGATAGCGATTCGGCTTCGGGTTTCAGTTTTCGTTCAAAGACCCGTCCGCCTTTGTTTTTTGTATCGCGTACGGGGTATCATGCGTCGGCTCGTCCTTTTGGCATGTCTGGGAATATCCACGCTCGGCCTTGGCGGATGCTCGTCCACATCCGGAATAGACAGCCTTGGCCTGTCGAACCTGAAACCCTCGAAGGAAACCACAGCGGCCATCCCACGTCCCACCGAGACCGTCGCCGAACAGATGACGCCGATGTCATCGGAGATGAAGGCCATCGCGGAAACAGGCATGCCGGCCGTCAAGCCGAGCGCTCTTGTTGGCACAAAGCAGGCGAGGGCAGTCGATGCAGCAGAAGAAGTCGCGCTCGCCGTTCCCGAAAAGGCAGTCTACAAGGGAAGCAAGAAGGTCGTTCGCCATCGCTTTCGGGACGCCAAGCCGATCAATTTCGGAAAAGTGAAACCGCAGGATTTTGCTGTTCACGGCGTGGACGTGTCGCGTTGGCAGGGGAATATCGACTGGCAGACGCTTCGCAGCCAGGGCGCCAACTTCGTCTACATCAAGGCTACGGATGGCGGCGACCACCTAGACCCGATGTTCCGCAAAAACTGGGATGGAGCACACCGCGCTGGCTTGAAACGCGGTGCCTATCACTTTTTCTACTGGTGCCGCGTGGCCAGCGAACAAGCCGACTGGTTCATCCGCAACGTGCCAAAGGTCGAGGGGGCGCTGCCGCCCGTCATTGATGTCGAATACAATCATCTGTCGAGCTGCAAGCGTCGGTTGCCACGCGCTAAGGTGATCGAAAAGATGCAGGTATTCATGGACAGGCTGGAGGCTCATTACGGCCAACGCCCCATCATCTACACCGCGCCGGACTTTTATGCAGACAATCTGCGGGGCGAATTCCTCGACTATCCGTTCTGGCTGCGTTCCGTGGCCGCGCATCCCTCCGTGCGCTATCCGGGGCGCAACTGGGTATTCTGGCAGTATTCCGGCTCCGGCCTGTCACAGGGCGTGAACGAGAAGATCGATCTCAATGTCTTCAATGGCAGCGAGAAGCAGTGGTGGAACTGGGTGGGACGCGTTACGAAATCGGGCTCGCGAATGGCGTCAGCCGACTAGGAGCCGTCCCCCGCAGCAGTCCGGACGCCGTCCCAGGCTGAGTTACACATAGGGACACACTCCACGCGCGACCTTGTAGCCCTTGCCATTCAGGTTTCCTGACGCCATAAGCGGTACGAACGACGCCCGCCGGCGACGAGGAATCGATGAAGAAGTTCTGGACGCAGTTTTTTACCTGGTGGAACGGGCAGAATCTCAACACCCGGTTCTACACTTGGCGCTTTGGCAATCGCGTCGGCCAGGATGAAGCCGGCAACGTCTACTACGAGGGCGGCAAGAACTCCGACGGGCAGGTTCGCCGCTGGGTCATCTACAATGGCTACTCTGAAGGGTCCGCAGTTCCGCCGGGCTGGCACGGCTGGCTTCACCACCGAGTGGACACTCCGCCGACACAGGAAAATTACAAACCTCGCGACTGGCAGAAGCCGCACCTGCCGAACTTGACCGGAACTCCTGGCGCCTATCGTCCTCCGGGATCGATCCTGAGCGGTGGCCACAGGCCGCAGGTTACCGGCGACTATGACGCATGGACGCCTGGGAATTGATCCTTCCGGAACAGTGTGGCGAGTCTTTTCTCGCCACAATTGCCGGTTAGTCGCGTGAGGGGTTCCACAATCGACGGATGGCCAGGGTGTAACCGGCCTGAAGCAACCACCGGTGTTTCGCGCATGCTTCGCATTCCAAGGACTCTGGTAACTTCCGGACTGGCAGTCATTGCGGCGCTGATGCTGGGCCTGTCTCAGGCAAAGGCAGAACGCATCAGCAATCCGGTCGCGGAATTCACGGGCGTCGACAAGATTACCGGCCGCATCATCACCTTCGACGTCTACATCGACGAGACGGTTCAGTTCGGCGCGCTGCAGGTTACGCCGCGTGTCTGCTATTCGCGGCCCATCACCGAGGAGCCGAAGACGGACTCGTTCGTCGAGGTGGATGAGATCACGCTCGACCGCAAGATCCGCAGGATATTCACCGGCTGGATGTTCGCGGAAAGCCCCGGCCTCAACGCTGTAGAACATGCCGTCTACGATGTCTGGCTGAAGGCTTGCAAACAGTCGTCCGACGTACCGCCGCCGGAGACAAACTGACCGATATGCATACGCGTGACCGGTGGACAATCCGAGCTTCCGCATTCCTTTTGATAGCTTTCGTCCCTGGTCCGGCATTGGCGAGCGATGTTTGCACCGTCCTTGCCGATGCCGCGACGGGCAAGATCTTGTTTGAGGACGGAGAATGCGACGCTGCGATGCCGCCCGCATCCACTTTCAAGATTCCAATCAGCCTCATGGGGTATGATTCGGGTTTCCTGACAGACGAGCGGAGTCCCGTTCTACCCTTCAAGGAGGGATATCCGGATTGGCGAAAGGAATGGCGCACGAATATCGACCCGACGGCATGGATGAAGGAGTCGGTTGTCTGGTATTCGCAGGTCATCACGCAGGCGCTCGGCCCCGAGAAATTCAACGGGTATGTCGAGGCATTCGACTACGGCAACCATGATGTCTCCGGAGATGCCGGAAAAAACAATGGATTGACCCGCGCATGGCTGAGCTCATCGCTCCGCATCACCCCAGCTGAGCAGATCGCCTTTATGAGGGCTATCGTCAATCGGACACTGCCTGTCAGTTCGCACGCCTACGAGATGACTGAGGCAATTCTGGTCGAATATGAATTGCCGAATGACTGGACCGTCCGCGGCAAGACTGGAGCGGGTTTCTCGGTTGCCAAGGACGGAAAGCCTGAACGGCAGCGCCCCTTCGGCTGGTATGTTGGATGGGCCGAGAAGAGCGGCACGTCGATCGTATTCGCCCGGCTTACAGTACACTCCAAACCACAGAAGATGAGCCCGGGAATGGGTACGAGAGACGATCTTCTGAAGCAACTGCCGGCGATGCTGGACCGGCTGCCGGATATCACGGACTGAAGCGTGCTTCTCCCTTAAGGGCTTTCTCCAGCAGTTTTTCGTACCGCGCACGGGGTACGTCGACAGCCCCGAAGCGTTTCAGATGCTCGGTCGTAAACTGAGTGTCGAGAAGCACAAAGCCGCGATCGCGCAGCCGCTCGACAAGGTATGCGAGACAGACTTTCGAGGCGTCGGTTTCTCGCGAGAACATGCTCTCACCGAAAAAGGCCCGGCCAAGCCGCACGCCGTATAGTCCACCGACGAGCTTTCCCTGCCGCCATGCCTCCACCGAATGGCAGTGTCCAAGCCCGAACAGCTTGATATAGGCTTCGCGGATAGGCGCATTGATCCACGTTGTCTGACGGTCGTCGCGCTCTTCGGCGCAGGCATCGATGACGCCCGGAAAATCGGTGTCCACACGGACGTCGAACCGGGCTTGCCGAATTACTTTGCGCAGGCTCTTGGGAACATGGAAATCGTCCAGCGGAATGATTCCGCGCGTCTCCGGGCGCACCCAGAAGACCTCCGGCTCGCTTGCGCTCTCAGCCATCGGAAAGACTCCCGACGCATAGGCCTTCAGCAAAAGGTCCGTTGGAATTCGGTAGCCAGGTGCGTAGGGGCGCGTCATGCCCGCGCCCCTCCGACACTATTCCGCCGACGAAGCGAGGTACTTTTCCAGCCAGTGGATATCGTAGTCGCCATTGGCGATGTCCGGGTTGCCGACGAGATCGCGGAACAGTGGCAGTGTGGTGTTGATACCGTCCACCACGAATTCGTCGAGAGCACGGCGAAGCCGCATCATACATTCGACTCGGTTGCGCCCATGCACGATGAGCTTGCCGATCAGGCTGTCGTAATAGGGCGGGATGCGATAGCCGGAGTAGACACCGGAATCGACCCGGATGCCAAGCCCGCCCGGTGTGTGGAAATGCGTAATCGTGCCAGGTGATGGCGTGAAGGTACGCGGATCCTCGGCATTGATGCGGCATTCGATCGCGTGGCCGTGGAAACGGATATCGTCCTGGCGCACCGACAGGCCGCCACCGGAGGCCACACGTATCTGCTCGTGCACGAGGTCGATACCTGTAATCGCTTCCGTTACCGGATGCTCGACCTGAAGGCGCGTGTTCATTTCAATGAAATAGAACTCGCCGTTTTCGTAGAGAAACTCGATGGTGCCCGCGCCGGAATAACCCAGGTCGGCGATAGCCTTTGCGCAGGTCTCACCAATCTGCGAGCGCTGGCCGGCATTGAGGGCAGGGGAATTGGCTTCCTCCCAAACCTTCTGGTGACGGCGTTGCAGCGAACAGTCGCGTTCCCCAAGATGGATGCCACGCCCCATACCGTCGCCGAACACCTGTATTTCGATGTGGCGGGGCTTTTCGAGGTACTTTTCGATATAGACGGCGTCGTCGCCGAAGGCCGCGCCAGCTTCCGATTTCGCAGTTTTGAGCGCGACGTCGAGGTCTTCCGCGTTGCGCGCGACCTTCATGCCACGTCCGCCACCCCCGGCCGATGCCTTGATGATGACCGGATAACCTATCTCGGCGGCGATGCGGTGCGCCTCCTTTTCATCGGATACCGCGCCATCCGATCCCGGAACGACCGGGATGCCCAGCCGCTTGGCCGTGCGCTTGGCCTCGATCTTGTCGCCCATAACCCTGATATGGTCTCCCGACGGCCCAATAAAGGTGATGTTGTGGGCAGCCAGAATGTCGGCGAACTTCGCGTTTTCTGACAGGAAGCCGTAACCCGGATGCACGGCGTCAGCGCCGGTGATCTCGCATGCGGCGACGATCTGGTGGATATTGAGATAGCTGTCGCGCGACGGCGGCGGCCCGATGCAGACGCTTTCGTCAGCCAGGCGCACATGCATTGCGTCAGCGTCCGCCGTCGAGTGTACCACGACCGTCTGGATGCCAAGTTCACGACATGCGCGAAGCACCCTGAGGGCGATCTCTCCACGATTGGCGATGAGGATTTTCTGGAACATCTTGCGCCTGCTTTCCCGGCGCTATTCGATCACGACCAGCGGCATGCCGTATTCGACCGGTTGGGAATCCTCTATGAGGATCGCCTTGACCGTACCCGCACGCGGCGACGGAATCTGGTTCATCGTTTTCATCGCCTCGATGATGAGCAGAGTCTGGCCTTCCTTGACGGACTGGCCGACCTCGATAAACGGCTTCGCATCCGGCGCGGGAGCCAGATAGGCAGTGCCTACCATCGGCGAGGGCACCGCGTTCTTGGAAGCATCGGCCGATCCGGTGGCAGGGGCAGGCGATTGCGCGGGTGCGACGGCAGGAGCCGGTGCAGCATATACGGGCGCGGGCGCCGCAACGGCATGCGCGGGAGCTTGTCGTGAAACGCGAACCTTGAAGGCATCGAGTTCGACCTCGATCTCGGTCAGGTTTGTATCATTCAGTATGCCCGCCAGATCGCGGATAAGCTGCTGGTCGATCCCGGTCTTCTTCGTCGTCATTTCAAAGCCTTCTTATTATCCGGTCGTTCAAATTCGCGCGGCCAGGGCGCGTAAAGCAAGCGTGTAACCAAGCGAGCCGAAGCCAGCGATCATCCCAACGGCATGCGGAGCGACTTTAGATACATGGCGGAATGGCTCACGCGCATGGATGTTGGAAAGGTGCACTTCCACCACAGGCAAGGGCGCAATGGCACGAATCGCATCATGTATGGCAATCGATGTATGTGTATACCCACCTGCGTTTAGAACGACGCCGCCAGCTTTTTCGCTCGCTTCCTGGATCCAGTCCACCAGAACGCCCTCGTGGTTGGATTGCCTGAAATCAACTTCCAGACCGAGAGAATTCGCCACATCCCTGCATTCAGCCTCGATATCGGCCAGGGTCGTCGGACCATATATGCCCGGCTCGCGTTTGCCGAGCATGTTCAGGTTCGGACCGTTCAGGACGAAGATGGCTGTCACGCAGTGGACCCTGTTTCACGCCGGCTATCCGACGCCGCAATCTCTATAGTGGGCTTGGATGGCCGCGAAAAGAGCAGAATCGCGTCATTTCACGCGAACTAGAGCCGTCTCTAGCAATCAAACACGATCGCTTTACATGACCTTCTACAAGGCTAGCAGCCTTGTTTCAGTCCTTTTTCTGCGCATGGTGGCTGGCTGGGCGCTTGGGGCGCTCTTTGAGCAATGGGGAAACATCGACATGAAAAAAATGGTCTTTATCGCATTGGCTATGATGCTGCCGGTTACGAATTCGGTTGCCTTTGCCGAGGACAAAAAAGCGCTTACTCCGGGGATCATAGAGCAGATCGATATCGCATCCAAACTGACGAACTACGGCGTTGAGCGCAACGATCCGCTCCTTTTGCTGGCCGCAGCCAAGATGATCGTCACTCTGTCACCTAATGCAGCTGCGTCTGCATCACCGCTTACGCCGGCAGAGCTGATCGAAAAAGCGAAATCGGTTTCCGGCTCATCTACGGACATCGCGAAGCTGGCGGACGAGATTTCTGAAGAGGTGTCGCGTGGTCTCTGCTACGGTCCAGGGACCTACTACGGCTGCTTCTAGCGGCGTGTAAACCTGCTAGCACCAAAGTGCGGCGTCGGCATCAGCCGTAAGCGTGTAGGTGGCTACCGGTAAAGCGGTCATGACACAGGTTTTGCCCGCTTTTCCGACAATGCTTTGTCCTTTAGGCGTTCGGCTTCCCTCCGCGCTACCGCAATTTCATCTGCGACGGCGCTCAGTTCAGTCTCTCTCGCAAGCTGCTCCAGGCGCTTGAGTTCATGATGGATTGTCTCGATCGACGATCGTGACGTTTTAATTTTGTCATTCATATTGTTTTGACGCCAATTCCCGCACCAGAAGTGCCTATGGTCCGCTAACCTTACGCTCGGCTGAACGCCATGGATTTAAGTTGCGAGCAATAAAAAGTTGGCAATGTGCAAAGAAGTCTGCATCCGTATCGCTAGCCACAGTCAGAAGGCTGTCAGCCCGATGCATCGCTGAAACCAAATCCAACCGGCTGCGTTTCTGATAGCCAGCCGCGAGTTTTCATGCTCACACTTCCACAATTGCTTTCGTTTGCCGTCATCACGCTGATGATGGCTGCCTTTGTCTGGGGCCGTTTGCGCTACGATCTGGTTGCAGCGCTGTCACTTCTTGCGGCTCTTGCCGTCGGCGTGGTTCCGCCCGACCAGGCGTTTGCCGGATTCAGCGACGACATAGTCATAATCGTCGGCAGCGCGCTGCTTGTGAGTGCTGGCGTGGCACGAAGTGGCATCATGGAATATGCGCTTCGTCGCTTCTTGCCAGAGCTCAACTCGGTTCGTTCCCAGATCACAATGCTGGTCGTCACCGTCGCGGTGCTGTCGGCCTTTGTGAAGAACGTAGGCGCATTGGCGATCATGATACCGATTGCGTTTCAATTCGCCCGCCGCTCCTCGGTCTCGCCGTCGGTCTTTCTGATGCCGATGGCCTTTGCCTCGCTGCTCGGCGGATTGATGACCCAGGTCGGCACCTCGCCGAACATTATTGTTTCCCGCCTGCGCCAGGAAATAACAGGCACCCCGTTCAGCATGTTCGACTTCACGCCGGTCGGACTCATACTGACTGCGGCCGGCTGCGTCTTCCTGATCCTGTTCTACTGGCTGTTGCCGCAGCGCACCCGCCAAGACGGTGCTCTGCACGAAGCACTCGACATCAAGAATTATGTCGTTGAGGCAAGTGTAGTGGCAAAATCGACCGTCACGGGAAAGACCTTGGGCGATCTACTGAAGATCGCAGCGGGCGACGCCGTCGTCACGTCGATCATCAGGTCGAACAATGTGCGCATCACGCCGTTCCCGGACGTCAAGCTGCGAGTGGGCGACATCCTGTTGATCGAAGGCGATCAAGAGGCGCTCGACCGCCTAATCGCGCAGGCAAAGCTGAGCCTGAGTGGCGACAGAAAAGTGGCCGAAGGGGGTGGAACCGAGACGATCGCGATAGAAGCCGTGATCGGCGAAACTTCGAGCCTGATCGGCTGGTCCGCCGAAAACCTGCTGCTCTTCGACCGCTTCAACGTGAACCTTCTTGCAGTGAGCCGTAAGAACCAGCGTCTCGATCAGAAAGTCGGCACAGTCACTTTGAGGTTGGGAGACGTCATAGTCCTGCAGGGGGCAGAGAGTCGACTCCCCCAATTCCTGAAAGATTTCGGTCTGTTGCCGCTTGCAGAGCGCTCCGTTCTGCTTGGAACACCGCGGCGGGGAATCGTCCCAGTGATGATTCTTCTTGTGGCCATGCTCGCGACAGCCCTCAGCCTGGTGCCGATACACCTCGCGTTCTTTGCCGCGGCTGTCGCCATGGTCCTTTTTCGCGTCATACCAATCCGCGAGATCTATGAGTCCATCGACGGTCCAATCCTGGTTATGTTGGCAGCGCTGATACCGGTGAGCGATTCCCTGCGTCGTACCGGGGCCACAGATCTGATCGCTTCACTTCTTGCGGATCTAGGCCAGGGGCTCCCGGCATACGGCTCTCTCGGCCTCATTCTGATCGTGGCTATGGCCGTAACCCCATTCCTAAACAATGCCGCGACTGTTCTCGTCATGGCTCCGATAGCAGCGGGGTTCGCCGATACGCTTGGCTATCGCCCAGAAGCCTTCTTGATGGCGGTCGCCATCGGAGCAGGATGTGATTTCCTCACCCCGATCGGCCACCAATGCAATACATTGGTTATGAGCCCTGGCGGTTACCGATTTTCGGACTACCCAAGGTTGGGGTTGCCGCTGTCATTGCTGGTGATTGTGGTAGCCGTGCCAGCACTGATGATCGTCTGGCCCCTTGGCTGAAGTCAAACATGAACGTCGCCGTGAGCGAGTTCGCCATCCCGTGCGCCAATACCAAACGCAAATACGACCAGCGCTACATAAAAGATGCCGACAACCACGACGATTGGCCATCCCGATATCGGACCGAGTGCCGCATTTCGGACTGCGTCATTAAGAGAGTGAACAAGCCCGATCCCGCCAGCATCACTCTGAAGGCTGGGCGTGGATATCTTCAAAACCCATGCCAACAGCAGGATCAGATACATATAGATGTAATTGCGTCGAAGGCGTCTGGAGAACGCCGTAGCGTGAGAGATCAGAAATTGGGGGGTACGCAAACCCTCGCCAAGGATAGCCAGCCAGTTTGCAGCATATTCAGGTTGTGGCGAAAAGACCTGCGCAAAGTAGTGTCTTTCCAATTGCCTCACCCTTGCGCGGTAAACGTCGAAAAAGCGATATCGGCGCGCTTCGATCCAAAGCAGCAGAAGCACGAGAAGCATCGCGAAAAGCAGTACGCCGTGATGAGCGCTCGGGGTTGACAGCGAGACGGACAGCATCGCCGCTACAACCGTGATCGCCCAGTTCGACGTTCGGTCAAGCCGGTCCCTCCACCCAGCCATCCTTGCGATTTCGGCCCTGTGAAAGTGCGAGATAGTCGTCACAAACTCACCAGGGGACAGAGGCCCCCGCCCGTGATTGAGCTGGTCAGGAAGTTCGCTTTCCATCGGTTTACCTCGGCCAAGCAATGTAGCGCCGGAGACGCGCACGTCGAGAAAAAGTAGGGAGCGATGGGGCGCGCGGGCCGATGGCCCTGAGGATTGCAGCAAGCGGCATCTCTCGCAAGCAGCGACCAATACGATTTCCAACCGCGCTGCTAAGGTGCGGAGATGTCAAGATGCATGCCGGCAGAGCTCCGGGGGTTTCGGCACGGCACAATCAGTACCGCGAAAGGAGATACATCTTTATTTTCAGTACTTTGAATAATCTACGTGGCGGAGGGGATGGGTCTGACGTCGAACCTTCTCTGGCGCGGCCAACGTTTTCGCGGACTGCGTCCCTCGCATATCTGAACCGCCGTTCAGCCGTATATCCCGAACAGGAGCCATCCCAATACCCCGGCGACGAGTATCGCCAGGACGATGTTCAGCTTCGACTTCCAGAGGTAGAGCACAGCGAGAGCCAGCGCGAAAATCAACATGCCGGCGGGCAGAGACGGCAGCCGCAGTATAAGCGTCACCGCTAGTTCCACTGTCGTTGCCGCGATGAGACCGACCACCCCTGCGGCGACTCCTTCGAGGAAACCATGCAAGGTCCTATTCTCGACGACCTGCTCGAGCCGCTCATGAAAGAGCAGCGAAAAGCCAAAGGCGGGCAGGAAGATGCCGACCGTCATGGCGACAGCCCCTAGCGGGCCACCTCCGAAATAGCCGACGAAGGTAGAAAAGATGATGAGCGGAGCCGGAAGGATACCCGAGAGCGCAAGGCCGTCGAGGAACTGGGCGTCGGTCATCCAGCCACTGCCAACCGCATCGTCACGCAGAAACGGGATGACCGTGTAAGCTCCGCCGAAAGTCAGCAGCCCCGCCTTCAGGCCCGAGAGGAACAGGCCCCAAACCGAAGGCTGGTCTGCCATTCCTTCCGCAGATGCCGTGCCAGGCGAGAGGGGCGGCAGGATCCCACTTTCTTGACCAACAGCGTAGGCAATCAAAGCAGCCGCCAGCAATGCTATTGCCGCGACTGCGGGTTGTCCCCGCTGCACCAGTACGTAACAAATGCCGGCCGCCGGAAGGGTGATCCAGAAGCTAGCACCTACCAGCGCCGCCACCGCGCTCGCCGCGCCGATGCCCCACAGCCATCTGTCGAGTAGGACGTGTTCGCCGATCCGGTGAACCGCGCGGACGATCAGGGCAATGACCGCGACCTGAACGCCGAGGAAGATCGGCCCCAGCGCCGATTGAGTGATGTCGATGGTGAAGTAGAGCCACGACAGGGCGAACATCAATATGAAGCCCGGCAGCATAAATCCCAGGCCAGCCAGGAGACCACCGAGGCGCTTTCCCGCCAACATGCCGATATGGACGCAGAGCTCATGCGCCTCTGGTCCGGGCAGCACCTGATAGACGGCAAGCAGGCGGTTGAAACGCCCGCTCGACAACCAGCGCTCCTCGTCGACCAGCTCTCGGCGTATCATTGCGATCTGAGCGACGGGCCCGCCCCAGGCGAGCAGGCCGAAGCGGAGGAAACGAACGAAGATCTGCCAAGATGACTGCGCTGGTGGCGACAGGTCAGCCGCCCCGCCGGATGCGATGGTCTCGGCAGGAATCTGGTTAGAGGTCGAAGAGGAGTTCATCTTGCACCTCCCGCTTTTGCGGAGGGCCAGTTGTGCGTCTCGGCCGTCGCATCGCGCGCCCATCGATAGAAAGCGTCATATAGCGCTAATCCTGCGTCGAGCTGTTCGAGGTCATCAGAGAACATCCGCGAGAGGCCGAGAGAAGCGGCAAGGAGCCCCGACGCTTCCGGCTCCAGGTCCAGGCGGGCGGTGTCTGCTCCCCTGACGATCCGCGCCAGCCGCAGCAGCGGTTCTGTGCCGATTCCGAACTCTTCGACCATCACGTCAAAGGTGCACAGCTCGCCGCGATGGCTCCAAAATACGTTCTCCACGTCGAAGGGAGCGGCGCCGAACCGCTCGGCCACGGCCTCCACTTCCTGTGGAGCGACGAACAGAAACACGGCATGCGGGTCCACAAAGCGGCGGATGAGCCAGGGACAAGCGATGCGGTCGATCTTTGGTCGCGCTCGTGTGACCCAGACCGAGCGCCCTTGCGCGTCACGAGGCGGGATACGCTCCTCGGGCACCGTGGGCAGTGCCGCAGCCGCCCAAGCTTCGTATCCGCCCTCCAACGCTTCCGCCGCAATCCCGTGATGTCGCAGCCAAGCGGCCACACCCTCACTGAGCTTCCTGCCTTGCTGGCATATGACGATCGCCTGGCGAGCATCGAGGTCGCCCGCCCAGTCTGGAACCGATGAATGGGATTTGCGGACCGATCCGGGAACAAGACGTGGTGCGGCGGCGAAGTCTTGGTCCGTCCGCACGTCTACGAGCGTCGGGCAGCCGGGCGTGCCATAGAGACGGGAGAGCTTTTCTATGGAAATTGTTGTGGGAGATGGCATGGCGCGTCCTCCGTTGCCGGATTGATCAGGACGCGATGCTTGAGCCGTAGCCTCATGGGGAGACCGCAGTCCCCATGAAAGATTCATCGCGCCACGGGCGGCACGGTGTCAAGAGCTTCCTAGTCCAGGAGCGAATTAAGGGCGACTGCCGCGAGAATGAGCCCCGCCAGAATCTGGATAGCACGCGTGACTCGATCGAGAAGCTTAGGCCGCGACGACAACAACTGGAGGAGCTGGCGCCTGAACAGAACCGCGGCGAGCGCTACGGAGGCGAGCACAAGCGTCACTCCCGCCATCATGACCACGGCGAAAGCGACACCCGCCTCGGGCACGCCTCGCGAGATCGCGAAGGTCATGACGAAGAGGGTCAGCGGGCATGGGATGAGCCCCGCTGCGAATCCTGCAGCCAAGCCGTGGCCATGGACGTGGCCGGTCCCGCGGAAGCCTTGCCATAGCATCCAGACTCCTATGGCGCCGAGCAGCCCGCGGCTGAGGTCCTCAAGAAGCGGCGCGCGACTGACGCTGCCGAGCGTGACGGAGACGAGCGGCAGCGACAGAAGCGCGATCAGGACTGACATGCCAACATGGACAAAGGAGAGCACTAGGGAGACCGTCAGACCGCGCGGCACGCTCGCGCTCGATCCGGTCAGATAGGTCGCGAGCACGGCCTTGCTATGGCCGGGTGTCAGCGCGTGGACGGCGCCGAACAAAACGCCCATGGGAAGATAGGTTGCCAGCAGCGACCAGTCTCCCGACTCGGCGAACGCTTTGATGCGATCGGCAAAGGCGAGATAGATCTCGCGCTGGATCGCTACGAGATCCTGGAACAGCCACATCATGCGGCCAGCTCCGCCGTCGCCGTCGCCAGCACCATGTACCGTGCCGTCTTGGCGATGGCGACCAGCAAGAGAAAGCTCCAGAACGGCTCCCGAAGGACTCCCGCCGCGACGGTGAGCGCGTCACCGCCGACAGGCAGCCACGACAGCAACAGAGTCCATCGACCCCACTTGTCATACCAGGCCGACGCCCGATCCAGAGCAGACGCGGAAACCGGGAACCAGCGGTGTTCCTGGAAACGCTCGACACCGCGTCCGAGCCCCCAGTTAACAACCGCGCCGAGCGTGTTGCTGACGCTTGCGACGGCGACCAGCGGGACGATGGGGTATCCAGCAAGCTGAAGCCCCACCACCGCTTCCGATTGAGCGGGAAGGATCGTGGCCGCTAGAAAGGCGACGGCGAACAGGCCAGACAGCTCAAGGAGTCCTTCCACGCGCCGTCAGCTCCGGCCGGGCCAGGCGACATGCAGGTCGTCGATGACAAAGGCATGCACATGACGGTGCGGTCCGCCAGCCTCAGAAAGGTGCGGATGGTCGGCCGGGAGGTCATGATGGCTGTGTTCTAGTTCCTCTGGATCTGCAGCGGGCCAGACGACCAGCGCAATGCCGATTGCGGCAGCCGCGAGCAAGGCGAGCAACATCGCCGTCGCAGGTAGGCCTAGCGTTGCCCCAGCCCATCCTGCGAGCGGATAAGTGAGCAGCCAGCAGGCATGCGAGAGCGCGAACTGCGCGGCGAAAACCGCCGGGCGGTCCTCGGCGTGCGCCGAGCGCCGCAGTAGTCGGCCTGAAGGGGTCTGCGCCATCGAGTAACCCAACCCGAGCATGAACCAGAGCGGCAAAAGCCACTCGTAGGATTGCAGGGTCGCGGCGGCGAACGTGCCCACCGCAAGCAATCCGGCGCCGCCAAGCATTGCCACACGGTCAGGGAAAGCCTCCAGCAGGCGGGGCAAGGTGAGCGCCGCGAGCATGGAGCCTCCACCGAACGCTCCAAGGGCGACCGCCATCGCCTGCTGGTCGAGCCCGAACGCTGCCTGCACGTAGACGACGGTGTTCACGATCACCAATGCCCCTGCGGAAGCAACCGCGAGGTTGATCGCAAGGAGCCCTCTAAGGCGTGGCGTGGCGAGGTAGATACGGATGCCACGCGTGGTGCGGTCGTAGACACCGCGCGGTTTGGTTGGCTTCGGGCTTGGCAGGGCCACTGTTAGTACGAGAGCGGCCGAGGCGAGGAAGCCGATAACCGTGCCCGCAAACAGGCTATGAAAGGAAATGACGGTCAAGAGCGCAGCGGCTAACATCGGGCTGACGACGCTTTCGAGGTCATACGCGAGCCGGGAGAGCGACAGCGCGCGGGTATATTCCTTCTCGTCGGGAAGAATGTCCGGAATGGTCGCCTGGAACGTCGGCGTGAAGGCGGCCGAGGCCGACTGCAACAGGAAGATCAGGACGTAGACCTGCCATACCTCGGTGACAAAGGGCAGAAACACTGCGACCGCGGCGCGGACGAGATCGAGCACCACCAGCATTGCCCTCCGCGGCACCCGTTCCGTAAACGCAGACGCGACCGGCGCGACGCCGACATAGGCGATCATCTTGATGGCGAGCGCAGTCCCGAGCACCGCACCCGCATTCTCTCCCGCCAGGTCAAAGGCAAGTAGGCCGAGTGCTACGGTCAGCAGTCCCGTGCCGACCAGCGCGATCACCTGGGCGGAGAACAAGTGGCGATAGGTTCGGTTGGAGAGGACGGCCAGCATCAGAGGTACTTCGCAATCTCTTTGAACTCGTCGATTGACCGCCGCCGCTCACGCGCCAGCGGCCCAACCACCTCCTCAAGGCAATGATCGAGATGATCCTGAATGAGCGTCTTCTTGGCCTGTGCAATGGCCTTCTCGACGGCATGGAGCTGCTGGGCGATATCGAGGCAGGGGCGGCCAGCCTCGATCATCTCGATGACGCCGCGTAGATGGCCATCGGCTCGCCTCAATCTCTTGACGATTTGCGAGTGTGTTTTGTGAACGTGTGATGCCTGATCCATAGATCGGTCCTATCCTCCTGGAGGGGATAGGACAATCCACTTCGGGAATGAATCCGACCAAAGACAAAGAGTTGTTAAGATTTTGGTGAGAAACCGTTAACATGTCGAACTGGGTAGGAAGAGCGGTCCTTTCCCTCGTCGTCGCTCTCGCGATGGCGTTCGGTTCGTTGTTGCCGCATGCCGCGCACCCCCCGTCGCAGAACCCGACCGCCCTTGCAACCGAGGCCAAGCGCCACGTTCAGCCTGAAGTGGAAATGGCCGAACACGGTCATAGTCACGAGGACGGGGAGGAGCACGAGCAGGCAGCCGGTCATTCCCACGGCCACAACCCCGCCGACCATTCGCACGAGACGCCGACGGCGCCGCCAGCCAGCGCGCCCGTCGTGCCGGCGCTGGCGCGGACGTGGGTGCCGATGCCACCGCACGTGGCGCATCTCGGCACGAGCTACCGGCTCGAACGTCCTCCGAGACGGATCGTCATTGCCTGATCGCGGCCGCATGCGCGGCTAAAGTCGACAACGACGATTGGAGTATCCATGCAACAACCTTCTCGCGAGGGTCCGCCGCGCTGTGCGCTGGGCCGGTCCACCCTCATTATGCTCGCCGTTCTTGTGGGACAGGCGCTCTTTGCCAGCACAGCCTTCGCGCACGCCGTTGACCGCTACGCTCGAAGCCAGCGGCCACAGCGGTGGAATGGCCTGCGTGGCTCGATGCGCCGCCGCGAGGATCTCTTCGTCGAGCAGGAGCGGCGTGTTCAGGGCTTTCATCAACATGTCTGGTCCTCGATCTGTCTGCTTCACGCCTGCTTGCGGGCGGTCCAGCCGCCGAGCATGCGATCGATCAGGGCATTGACGTAGAGACCGTTGGAAAGGTGCACGCGCAGGCCGGCGGCCGCAGGATGGGAAGCCCAGAGCGGGAAGAGCGCCTGCGCGACCGCAACCAGCCCGAAGCTCAGGACCGCCAGTGCCATGAGCGTCCATTCCAGGCGGCCCGGCCAGGGTGTGGCTGGCAGGGCAGCCACCGTCAGCCATTCGGCAAGGCGGTGCAGGGTGAAGTAGCCTATCGCAGCGGCCCCTCCGTAAAGAGCGGTCAAGCGTGTCAGCGGGCGTGGCGCGGCGTCCGCGAGCCCCTGAGCCAGGAGGTAGGCGACGCCGAAGATCAGGATGGCGCCCAGTGCCAGCGCCTGGGGCGACTTGTGCTCGAACCCGAAAGCCAGACCGAAAGCCGTGCCGATGGCGGCGTAGATCGCCAGCGCGATAAGGAAGGCCCGACCTACGGCCGCGCCGTCAGGCGTTGCGACAGGGCCCGGCCGACGGATTGCGGCGATCTGCGCGACGGCTCCCCCGGACGCCATGAAGGCATGGGCCTTGTAGAGCGAATGCGCCACAATGTGGAGCAATGCCAGTGGGAACAGCGCAAGGCCGCACTGGAGGATCATGAAGCCCATCTGGGCGACGGTCGACCAGGCGAGGGAGGTCTTCACCGCGGGCTGCGCCAGCATCACGAGCGCACCGAACAGGGCGGTGAAGCCGCCGACGATCGCCAGAACCGCCAGAACCCCCGGTGCGCCCAGCATCACGTCGGCGAACCGGATCAGGAGAAACCCGCCCGCATTGACCACTCCCGCATGGAGCAGGGCCGAAACCGGGGTAGGAGCTTCCATGACCTCGGTCAACCAGCCATGGGTGGGAACTGCGCCGACTTCAGCATCGCGGCGAGCGCCAGAAGTGCGGCTGCCATTGCGGTGAGCGCGGAGAGGTCGCCAGTACTGGCAAGCGCATTGATCGCTGCGACGTCGGTCGTGCCGGACTGCAGCGTCAGCGGAACGCAAGCGGCAACCAGAGCCCCGGCCCCAAGGGTGGAGAAGAGCTGCTTCTTGCGCGCTGCGCGCTGGGCAGCGATCCGCTGCGGATAAAAAAGCAGGAGGCGGTGCAGGGCGAAGCTGGTGGCAATCCAGGCCACGGCGAGTTGCACGACATTGCCCGCCTGGACCAGAAGCATCACCGCTGCCAGCGCCGCGCACATCCAGCCGGTGAAGCTTCCCTGCCGGTCCTCTCCGTCGAGATAGGTACGCGCGTAGCGCAGCACGATCCAGCCGATGAAGGCGACGAGGAGGAGCATTGTCGTGCTGACTGCGTCGAGCCGGGCCGACAGCCCGATCCCGTTCCATCCCAAAAGGCCGCTGTCGCCGGCGCCGCGCAGCACGATCACGGCAAGCGAGGCGAGGGCGGCCAGCATCGCGCCGAACGCCGCGCCCTCGGCCACCGCTGCGACGAGCGGAGGACGTCGTCCCGGCCGGGCGAAGCCGAGAGCGGTGGCGAACAGCAGCAGGAGCGGCGCGGCGAGCGGAAGCAGGTAGGGTGACAAATCGGTCTCTCACTGAGTGGCTGGTGGGCGCGCTCAGATACCAAGCAAAGCGATCACAAAGAAAATTCATTGTTGTTCCCAGTTCGTTCGCTATTATCGAATGATGGCTACGCTGAACTACAACCACCTCCGCTACTTCTGGGCCGTCGCCCATGACGGCAACCTCACCCGCACGGCGGAGCGTCTCAACCTCACTCAGTCCGCGCTTTCGGTGCAGATCCGCAAGCTCGAGCAACGGCTCGGCCATGCGCTGTTCGAGCGGAGGGGTAGACAGTTGCATCTGACGGAAGCCGGCCAGATCGCGCTCGACCATGCCGATGCCATATTCGCGGCCGGCGAGGAATTGCTCGGCACACTCCGAGAGTCCGGCGTTGCACGTCAGGCATTGCGGGTCGGTTCTCTCGCCACCCTGTCGCGCAACTTCCAGATGGAGTTCCTTCGGCCGGTTCTCGGCCGGACCGACATCGACCTCGTCCTGCGTTCCGGAAGTGCTGCGGAGTTGCTGCGCGCCCTGGAGGCCCTCAACCTCGACGTGGTCCTGCTCAATCAGGCGCCGGCCGCCGACGCCCTGACCCCGTTCGTAACCCACCGTCTCTGGCCGAGCGTTCCGTCAGCCTGGTCGGGACACCGGCCAGGTTGCGCGAGACCGTCAGTCTCGCCGAGAGGCTGAGGAGCCATCCAATCATTCTGCCGACGCTCGACAGCACGGTGCGGAGCGGGTTCGACGCTCTCGCTGATCGCCTCGGCGTGCGGCCGCAGATCGTCGCCGAGGTGGAAGACATGGCCATGATGCGGCTGCTGGCGCGCGAGGACATCGGTCTGGCGGTCCTGCCGCCGATCGTGGTCAAGGACGAGATTGCGGGGGGTGTGCTCATCGAAGGCGATCAGTTGCCAGGTATTTTGGAAGCGTTCCACGCTGTGACGATGACACGGCGGTTCCCGAACCCGCTGGTGCGCGAGCTGCTCATTCCTGCAACTGCTAACGCGGGATGCGAATAACTGGCTGGGTTACGATCAAGTGCTGATTTCCGACCCGCCGGGCCGGGCGGGTTCTACTCTGTTACCGATGGCCGAGGCCCGGCTTGCTGCTGAGCGCGGTTCGCGCCAGGCGCGGCGTTGGCCACCGCCTTTACTTGCGAGGACGAGAGAGCACTCGAAAGATCAGACCCACAAAGAGTTTTCCTCTCGAACCGTCAGTACCGAGATTCGGCCGCCCGAAACGCCGGGCGCGGAGCGATCCGGTGTCAGTTCCGCGCCGGATCGACCGATTGCCGCAGCTGTTCGGCGATCGTCGCCATGCCAGCATCGCTATTGGCGACCGCGCCAGTGACCCGACCGGTTTGGAGGTCTGCCGTCATCAGAGCGCGGAAGCCATAATTGACGCCCTCGTGCCAGATGGTGGCGCCTCCATCAGAGAAGACCCCGAGAGCAGCTTGTCCGGTGACGGGAGTGACCATGCGCTTTGCCAGGTCGCGCGGCACAATCGCGCCGGGTGCGCCGTTTACCGCGGCAAAGATGCCCTGCATGATCCGTGCGAGGTGCTCGGCGCGGCACCACAGGCCGGCGGCGGCGCTCTCGGGATAGCGATGGTAGCCGCCTGGGACCATGCTGCCATCCTCGAGATGCGCGAAGGCGATATCTCCCGTGGGGGCGAGGTCGAACGTCGCTCCGGCCGCGCCAAGCGGTTCGAGAACGGCCGCGCGCACATAATCGGCGAAGCGCTGCCCACTGATCTCTTCGATCAGGAGCTGGAGGACGCACGTCCCGCCGCCGGAATACGCATATTCCGCGCAGATCGCTCGGTCTGCGCGCACGGGCTGCGTGTTCGCAGGCGCCTGACCGTCGAGGATCTGAACTAGCGTGGGAATGGCCGCATTTGCTCCATAGCCCGGAAATCCGCTCACGGATATGCCGGCCGTATGAGACATCAAAGCGGCCGCCGTCGCCCGCTCGGCGCAGTGCCCCTGTAGACGCCAGCCCCGCAGATATTCGTTTACCGGCCTGTCGAGGTCCAGCCGCCCGTCGCGGACCAACGTCATGGCGGCTAATGCAGCAACGGTCTTAGAGCATGACGCGGCCTGGAACAGCGTCCCTGCGTCGACGGAACGGCCCGCCGCAGCGAGCCCACCATGGCGCGACAGCCAGCCCCGCGAATCTCCGATGGCGACCTGAAAGCCTGTGCCATCTGCAGCAAGCGCGCCGGCGGCGCCAGCACGTATTGCGAGGCCAACTCCGCCCGCTACCGCCATGAAGCGCCTGCGCGTGACGTCAACCATCGTCGGACACCGCGCGCTCGAGCAGCCGGACCTGCGCCATGTCGGCCCCGAGGTGTTCCTCCCTCCATGCGCCCACGTTCATCTATCGCGCACCGTTCCGATCCGCATCTTCTTTCGTCCGACCTTCCGGTCTGCGACCGCGTTTCCGGCAGAGCTTGGCTGCAATCGCCACCGTAACCGCACGCGCACGGCGCCGGGTCGGCGCGAACGTTGCCATGGCCCCAACGGCGCGTCCAGCCGTTTCCAGCGAGCCGAGCATCGCCGTGCTAGGAGGAACCGCAGCCGGAAATCCCATCGCTGCTGGGATAACGGCTGCCTTCTCTTTGCAGGCAGTGGGTCTTTGTGCCCGTTCATCACCTGTTGTATGATTTGATGACCATGCGTCTGATCTCAGCATGCATCCCGGGGTTTGAGAACAACGTTTCAACTCGTTCTAATTCGCCTTGCAGAGCTTGTCACACCTTCATGAGAAAGGAGACACCGCGTGGAAATAGAACATCGCCTCGCAGAACTTGGTCTGAACTTACCTCCAGAGCCTCAACCGCCTCCGGGAGTGACTGTGCCTTTCCAGTGGGTCCGTGTATTCGGCCAACATGCCTACGTATCAGGGCATGGGCCCCAGCGGGCAGACGGAACTTTCGTGCCGCCGGGAAAGGTGGGAGGAGAGGTTTCTCTCGATCAAGCATACAATTCGGCAAGACTCGCAACACTGGCTATGTTGGGAAGCCTTCAGCGGTCACTCGGTAGCTTGGAATACATCGATAGTTGGCTTTGCATCAACGGTTACATCGCTGTGACGCCCGGCTTCAATCGCACAACGCAAGTGATCAATGGCTGCTCGGATGTCCTCATAGAAGTTTTCGGAGCAGAAAGGGGAGCGCACGCACGCACCGCGATCGGAGTAGCTGAATTGCCACTGGGTTTACCGGTCGTAATTTCGGCAGAAGTGGCACTTACCAAATAGTAGCCCGCTGGAGCGTTGACATTACGAGCGCTTGGCGTTCGACATCGAAGGGCTGACGAAATCGTTCCTCGCATGTATGTCTTGGCTGACGGCAAGGATTGGACGGGGTGCCTCATCCCCTAGGCCCTATCGCCAAGTGCCCTTTGAGCCAGACTTGCAGGTAACGGTTCGGTCGACCTTCAGTGTGCAGTCGTCGTGTTTACCTCGGAACCGCAATTTATTCGCCGTGTGCTTGATCACCTTGGCGGGGCCAAAACTTTCCGTGGCTTCGTCGAGACCCTGACGAAATTTCCCCATGCCCCGACTACCCTGCACTTTGCTGGCCGGCCCGACTTTAAAGTCGAGGTTCACCGTTTGTCGGTCCTTCAGAAGCTTTCCGGAATCCGCCTGTGCCAAAATAGCTGAAGTCAACAGCGAGAAGATCGCGACCCACGCCAACTTTGACAGTGTTCTTTCCATCTTCCCCTCCACCCGCGATCAGGATGCCGCAGATGCGGTAGGCCTGCAAGATAAAGCCCGGCGAAATGGCCGGGCTATGAAAGGCAACTACTCGCGGTCTAGATGGTAGAGTAATCATCCGGCTCGGCCGAACTCGTCTGGAGGGCGGTCATGCCGATGGCAGTAGGCCATTCTCCCTAATGGAGCTGTCCGCTACATGTTTTCTATCGGGCAATCAGGCTTGTAAACAACAGAAATTTGGCCCATGGGGCGCCTTTACGATGCAAGCTGCGTGTAGGATTGGATTTATGCGGTTTGCGTACGCAAATTTGCTCGGAAAAAGGATCGGCCCACTCGGGGCCGCCCTTGTGTTAGCGCCACGGGCGCGTCCAGCCTTCGACCACAACACGATTGTCCCGGTGATTGCCGCCGAGAACAGCGCCGAAGTAGGCTCCCACGCCGCCGATAAGAAGTGAAGCAGCGGTTATGAAGGCGGCCAGTACCCCAAGCTGTCTTGCCCTGTCTGCAGCAGCTCTCGCTTGAGCCTCAATGTCTTGCGCCTGAGCGTAGAGCTGATCAACACGTTGTGAAGCTTCCTCGGGTGAAATGCTCGCACGAGCAGCAACGACATCGACGAGATACTGCCGATCTTCCGGCGCCAACGTGCCTTCCGCAACCGCCGCAAGCAATACACGGCTTACCTCTGCACGCTGGTCCGCAGGTACCGCTTCTGCAGTTGTGCTTCCGCGAAGCAGGCGATCAACGATCATATTGCCCGGGCCTTCTAGTTCATCGGCGGATCCGGCTGTGGCTGCGGCTGCGCCGGCCGCAACAGTGCTTGCGGCATTAGTTGCGGTTGCTATGCCTGCAGTAGCGCCGGAGAATGCAATGACCGCACCGATAAGGACTCCCATCCCCCAAACTGCAAGGCCATGTGCGCCGTCTCTGACGTCAGACTCCTCTTCCGTGGCATCATAGTTCCGGCGTCGCAGACGCCCAGTCAGATACCCGCCGGCGATAAAACCTGATACCTGAACCCAGACCAGCCAGAGCGCCGCGGCGATGGCGAAAGCGGTAAGTGAGATTCCGGTTCCTTCGTAGGCGGATGTAAGCGAAAGACCAACTGCCGATCCGAAAGTCAGCAGGACCAGAGAGATCGCGGCGGACAATACGGTACCAGCGAAAATCGCCGGCCAATCCACGTATGACTTGTCGTCTGACGTTTGTATGGGTGATGTTACGATAACGTCGCTCATAGCTACCTCCATTTTTCTGATCTGAACCGCTTCGTGCAAGCGTGTTCAGCGGAGGCCGAAAAGAGAGAGGACAGCGAGAATGACTACTACGAGGCCGACAAGATAGATAATTCCGTGCATGGAACCCTCCTGATTTGGTATCCACACGAAAGCGTTTTCACTAGGGAAAGGTTCCAAGAAGTACGTCGGTAACTTTGGCGAATGTCGCGCTCCTGAACGCGATGGAGGGCCTGAAGGACGCCAGAGCGGCGCACAAGGCATTGAGGCCGCTGCGGCGCGCTCACTGACATTGCTGGCGCGGCCCGCCGCCATAAGGCTGATAGCTATTGTCTTCCGGCCGATACGAGCGGTAGCGACTAAAGCAGGACTCGATGTGATCCGAATTCGGGTACGCGGCCGAGTCTTCGTCTTGATAAAGCGAGTCGAAGGATGCGGCCGCCGCGGAAGCTTCCAGGTAGACTGCATCGTCGTCAGTGCTGGCCGTGGCTGGGGAGAACGGCGAGATGCATTCACGCTTAAAGCCGCTGAAGGACATGTAACTGTTATCTGAGGGTTGGTATGAGCGGTACCGATGGGTGCACCATGTTAAGTGGTTATAGCTTTGGGTCACAGGCTCCGAAGTTTGAATACCATCGACCGACGCCGTTTTCGTGTCATCGATGCCCACCTGTGGTTCATTCGCCTCTTCCTGGGTTGCGGGCTGCAAGACGGGTCGCCGTTCGATGCGATCAAAGTCCTGCATCCTGGTGTCCACCCTTACCGGGTCTGACGGCCATAACATTGCCACGTCGACAGCCGGCTTTTGGACCGGCACCGGCTCGGCGGTGAGATAAGCGATGGCGAATCCGACGCCACCCACGAATGCACCAAGGGTAAGCGCGAAGCCTCCCAATGCTGCCACTAGATATCTCATCTCTCGCTCCTGCCACTTCATTCTAGACAGAATGCAAAAGTCGCGCTCGGAGTTCCCCATATGCGGGAAGGGGACTGGGTTGACCTAGCGAGGCAACTTCCTATCGTAGAGGTATCTTCCCGCCTATAAAAGGCGCTATGCGGTAGGACAGCGCGCGAGCACGTTGCGGACGTTGGATACCTGCCAGGTACCATTGCGGGATGTGGCAATGCCGCGATTGTTCAAGGCGATCGCCAGTCCGCGCAAGCTGGTGACGCCGGAGCGTTGTATCGAAGCAATGATCGGCACTACGGTCTGAGCAAACCGATCCGCTTCACGTACCGACACCACTCGACCTTTCGCGGCTGCCTCAGCTGCATTGGTGGGGTTGCCGAGCCGGGCGCCCTGGGCCTTGCGGGCGGCAAGGGCCGCCTTGGTCCGCTCAGAGATCAGCAGACGTTCTTTCTCGGCCAGTGCCGCATAGAGATGCAGCATGAACGGGTCGGCATCGGCGCCGAGCTCCGCCACGATGAAGGGGACGCGGCTGGCCATCAGCCCCGAGATGAAGGCGACGTCACGCGAGAGGCGATCGAGCTTGGCGACGATCACCGGGCATCGTGCCTGCCGAGCAGCAGCCAGCGCCTGGGCGAGGTGAGGGCGCCTGTCCAGCGCATCGGAGCCCTTGCCGGTCTCGATGTCGACATGCTCTCCGATAAGTTTGAAGCCTTCGGCGTCGGCGAAATGCTCCACACGCGCCCGCTGCGCCTCGATGCCGAGACCTGAGCGACCCTGCCTCTGCGTGGACACGCGATAGTAGGCGATTGCGCACTGCGACATGAAACCTCCCGAGGTGTTCAGACTGCAAACCACCGTTTGCAGTTTGCTCAGACGGGCAAGGAAGCCAAGTTCGAATGTTCGGCTTCGCGCCCCCATCCACGCCGCTGCCCGGAAAAGTCCTCAGCGCAGCCGGGCCGCGATCGCATCCATCTGGTCGATCTCCTCACGCTGCGCCTTCGTGATCTCGCCGCAGAGCGTCACGAGTTCTGGATCGGAAAGGCTGGCCTCGCGGCACATAAGGATCGCGCCGGAATGATGCGGGATCATAGAGGCGATGAACTGGCGGTCGTCGATCAATGCCTGCGCGCGCGTCGCCCAGAACGAGCCGGCCGTAAGAAGCGCGAAAGCGACGTAAAGCGTGACGTTCGCCTGTCGGTTCGGGAACATGCCGGGCATGGTCGCCAGCATGAAGATGCCCATCGGCGCCCACATGGTCACCGCCATGTAGAACATGTTCAGGTTGTTCCTGAAGTCGCCCGTGCCGTCGATCATCGTGAACATCACGACGTACATGACGACGAGCCCGAGAATCATGTTGATCCAGAACATGAGGTACGGGCGGCCGTGGCCGCGGTTTTCGTGTTTCCGGTTATCGTGCTCCATTTCAATCTTCTCCATGTCAGTGCCACAGGCCCGCGGGCTTGAGGATCATCCAGATGGCCATGCCGACCATCATCAGGTTTTCGGTCAGCGATACGAACCCGAGGGGAACGTTGCTGTCGCCGCCGACGCAGGCGCACTTCAGTTCGCGCTTGTCGACATAGACGGCCTTGAAGACCGATACCGCACCGATGCCGCCGATGAAGAGCGCGACCGGGACCGATATCCACATAAGCGCGCCGGAGACCATGAGCACGCCTGCCAGCCCCTCGGTGAAAGGGTAGACCCGTCCGTAGGGAACCCAGCGCTGCCCAAGCAGGTCGTAGTTGAGGAAAATCGTCGCGAATCCGTCGATGTCCTTCAGCTTCTGGAGTGCGAGCAGACACATGGCGAAGGCCACGAACCACTCGGCAGCAGCCACGGTCACGAAGCTGCCGTACGCCGACCAACTGGCTGCCAGGGCCATGGCGAACGCCATGCCGAAGAGAGCGATGACGGGCATGTAGGTGACGGCGTCCTTGTCCTTCACCTCCTTGCCGAGCCAAGCCCGCAGATCGTCGTAGCCGCCTACGCGGCGGCCACCGCTGAAGGTCTGGGGCGTGGTGTTCACCTTGTGCTCGGCCTTGAAGGCGTCGGTCTCGGCGCGGGACGTTAGGTGATGGTCCTCTACCTCGAATCCTTCGCGCTTCAGGAGGTCGAGCGCCTTGAGGCCCCATGGGCAGGTGTGCTCGGGGGTCACCATCCGATAGAGTTCGGCCCTGCGTGCGGCAGCGGATGACATTCTGGTATCCTTTCGTGTTGAAACCGTCCCGCCGCGACGATGGTTCCCGGCGGGACGGCGGTCACGCCACTGACGCGGGATATCCGGCGTCGGCGAGCGCCCTGGAGATGGAGTCGGTCGATGCGGAGGATTCGACGGTCACCGTCTTCGTGACGGGATCAGCGTCGACCCTCGCTGTCGGGTCGACGCTTTCGACGGCCTTTGTGACGCTCCGCGCACAGCCGCCGCAGGTCATGTTCTCGATGTGGAATCGCATCCGGGTCTCCTTCGTGGTTTGAGCGGATGCGTCCTTCATCCGCCTTCCAGCCTCTGGAAGGTCAAGCGGCTTTTTTTATCGCCTTGCCCTTGACCCTCCAGAGGCTGGAAGGCCCATCTGTCGCGGCGACAACGGAATCCAACCGAAAGGAACGCCGATGAACGCGCCGCTTCGCCTGACCGAGGACGTCAGAACTCATACCATCGCCATCGAGGGCATGACCTGCGCCTCTTGCGTCGGCCGCGTCGAGCGGGCATTGAAAGCCGTCGATGGGGTCGTCCAGGCCCGGGTCAACCTTGCCACCGAAACGGCGGAGGTCGAGGCAGCGCCGTCGGTCAGCAGGACCAAGTTGGCGCAGACCGTCGAAGAGGTCGGCTATGGCGTACCCTCTGCGACCGTCGAGCTTACCATCGAGGGCATGACCTGCGCCTCTTGCGTCGGCCGCGTCGAGCGGGCGCTTGCCGCCGTCCCGGGCGTCACCACGGCCGGCGTGAACCTGGCGACGGAACGCGCGACGGTCACGGGCATCGCGGACGCCGCG
Organism: Rhizobiaceae bacterium; assembly: GCA_019635775.1. Taxonomy (GTDB): domain Bacteria; phylum Pseudomonadota; class Alphaproteobacteria; order Rhizobiales; family Rhizobiaceae; genus Mesorhizobium_K. The sequence goes on from JAHBYU010000006.1 coordinate 243,058, forward strand.
GCCCTGCGTAAGGCGGTCGAGGACGTCGGCTACGACGCGCGGGTCATGGCGGCCGCAACGGGCAGCGGTGCGGATGAGATTGCAGCCCGGCGCGATGTCGAGACCGCGGCACTCCGCCGGGATCTCCTCGTCGCGGGAAGCCTGACGGCCCCGCTTTTCGTTCTGGAAATGGGTTCGCATCTCTTTCAGTCCGTCCACGACCTCGTGCACGATACCCTCGGGATGAAACGAAGCTGGCAGGTCCAGTTCGTCCTCGCGACGCTTGTGCTCGCGTTTCCGGGACGGCGCTTCTACGAGAAGGGATTTCCGGCCCTCGTCAGGCTCGCGCCCGACATGAACTCGCTGGTCGCGGTCGGCACTTCGGCGGCATACCTGTATTCGGTCGTCGCGACCTTCATGCCGGACCTGCTACCTGCCGGAACAGTGAACGTCTACTTCGAGGCCGCGGCAGTGATCGTGACGCTGATCCTGCTGGGCCGCTATTTGGAGGCTCGCGCGAAGGGCCGCACGTCGCAGGCTATACGGCGTCTGGCCGGGCTGCAGGCAAAGTCGGCGCGGGTCCGGCGCGGACCGGTCATTGTCGAGGTCGACATCGCCGAAGTCGTCCCCGGCGATGTGGTCGAAGTGCGCCCGGGCGAGCGCGTGCCCGTCGATGGCGAAGTGGTCTCCGGCGAGAGCTATGTCGACGAATCCATGGTGACGGGCGAATCCATGCCCGTGGCCAAGCGGGACGGAAGCCCGGTTACTGGAGGCACGGTGAACCAGACGGGAGCGTTCGAGTTTCGCGCGACCGCCGTCGGAGCCGACACCGTGCTGTCGCGTATCATGCGCATGGTCGAGCAGGCGCAGGGGTCGAAGCTGCCGATCCAGGCCATGGTCGACACGGTGACCATGTGGTTCGTGCCCGCCGTCATGTGCCTCGCGGCGCTCACCTTTGTCGCCTGGCTCCTGTTGGGACCGGAACCAGCCCTGACCTTCGCTCTGGTCAACGCGGTCGCGGTCCTCATCATCGCCTGTCCCTGCGCAATGGGCCTCGCGACCCCGACCTCCATCATGGTGGGGACCGGCCGCGCCGCCGAGATGGGCGTCCTGTTCCGAAAGGGTGAAGCGCTTCAGTCGCTGCGCGACGCCCGGGTGATCGCGCTCGACAAGACCGGGACCCTGACGGAGGGGCGGCCGGTCCTGACCGATCTGCGGACTACGCAAGGATTCCTGGACAATGACGTGCTGGCTCTGGCCGCGGCCGTTGAGGCGAAGTCCGAGCATCCTGTCGCGCGCGCCATCGTCGGCGCGGCAGCAGGGCGAGGTCTTGCGGTTCGGGAGGCCGACGGCTTCGACTCCCTCACCGGACTGGGGGTCACGGCCACCGTTGCAGGCGAGCGCATCCAAGTCGGCTCCGCGCGCTTCATGGATCGGCTCGGACTCGACCCTTCCGCGCTGGACTCAGATGCCGCGCGGCTTGCCGACGAGGGGAAGTCGCCGCTCTACGTCGCCATCGGCGGCCGTGTCGCCGCCGTGTTGGCCGTCTCGGATCCGGTCAAGGAGTCCACGCCGCGGGCCATTGCTGCCATGCATGCGCTCGGCCTGAAGGTCGCGATGGTGACCGGCGACAGCAGGCGCACGGCCGACGCCATCGCGCGGAGGCTAGGCATCGACCACGTGGTCGCCGAGGTTATGCCGGAGGGCAAGGTCGCGGCCGTCAGGCAGCTTAAGGCCGAATACGGTGCGGTCGCCTTCGTGGGCGATGGCATCAACGACGCGCCCGCGCTTGCCGAGGCCGACGTCGGGATCGCGATCGGCACGGGCACCGACATTGCCATCGAAGCGGCCGACGTGGTGCTCATGTCGGGAAGCCTGGAGGGCGTGCCAGCGGCTCTGGCGCTCTCGCGGACCACGATCCGCAACATCCGCCAGAATCTGTTCTGGGCCTTCGCCTACAACGCGGCGCTGATCCCCGTGGCGGCAGGGGCGCTTTACCCCGCCTACGGTGTCCTGCTTTCACCCGCGCTGGCTGCGGGTGCAATGGCGCTGTCCAGCGTGTTCGTTCTCGGCAACGCGATGAGGCTCAGGGCGCATGGCCGCTAGGCTGGGGCGACGTCGGTTCCGCCTCAGCGATAGCTGGCGTAGATTTCGGTCGAACCGTCACGCTTGACGAGGAGAACATCATAGGGATCGGCGTTTGCCGTATCGCCCATGCCCGGCGAACCGTAGGGCATGTCGGGAACGGCCAGCCCTATCGCGTCCGGCCGCTCCTCGAGCAGGCGCCTTACTTCGCGCGCGGGCACATGGCCCTCGATCACGTAGCCTTCGATCATCCCCGTGTGGCAGGACGTCTGGCCGGGTTTCAGTCCGGCTTGCACCTTGGCGGCGTTAAGGTCGGCCAGCGGCAGATCGCGCTCGGCTACCGTGAAGCCCGCTTCCCGCATGTGGTTGCCCCACGCCACGCAGCATCCGCACGAGGCCGACTTCAGCACCTCGATCGAGCCCGCGGCCCAGGCCGCCTGGCTGATCAGCGCCAGGGCCGTGAAGGATGCAGCGCGGGCAAGCCTGTTGAATGTCTTCATCGTCCGTCTCCTACCTGAAGAACACGTATTTCACGAGAGCGGCGATCACGAGGGCGACGACCACGAGGCCGACGAGGCCCCACAGTCCCATGCCCCACATCATGCCGCCATCCATTCCGTTTTCCATTATTGGTTCACCTCCGAGACGGGCGCGGGCGTCGCAGCCCGCGCCCTGTCATCCTACTTGATGTCGGTGACCGTGATGCGGCCGTTGACCCGGTCCGCGGTGAATTCGATCTTTTGGCCTACCTCGACCTCCTCGATCATCGAATCGTCGGCCACTGCGAAGACCATCGTCATCGCGGGCATGTCGAGATTCGCGAGTTCGCCGTGCTTGATGGTAAGCTTCTTTTGCCCAGCGTCGATCTTGGTCACCTCGCCTGAGGTGTATTCCTGCGCTGCAGCGCCGCCCGCCAGCCCCAGGGCAATGCCGAGCACGAGCGCGAGTTTCATGATGGTTTTCATGGTTCTTCCTTTCATCGATCAGTTCTGGACGACAGCGATGTCGCCCTTCATCCCGGACTCGTAGTGCCCGGGGATTAGGCAGCCGAACGAGAACTCGCCTGCCGTGGCGAACGTCCAGACGATCTCTCCCTTGCCGCCAGGCTGAAGCCGGATCGCGTTGGGATCGTCGTGTTCCATCTCGGGGAAGCGCTCCATGAGTTCCTTGTGTTCCAGGATGGCTTCGTGGCCGTCCATCACGAATTCGTGGTCGACCTCACCCTGGTTGACGAAGCTGAGCTTAAGCGTCTCGCCCTGCCTGACGGTGAAGGTGGCGGGTTCGAACACCATCTTCCCGTCATCGGTCTCCATCATCACGATGTCGATGGTTCTCGTCACTTCGGCGGGTTTGCCTGCACGCCCGATCCTGAGTTCGTCGTGACTGTGGTCGCCGCTGCCGGCGGCGAACGCGGAAGCCGTGGCGAGCGACATCAATGCCGCGGTAATCAGGCGTGATTTCATGCGTGGTCTCCTGTGTTTGATGATGATCAACTTGCCTATCCCTTCGTCCCATGAGCGCCGTGTGCGGGAGCCGGCGTGATGGTTTCCGTTCCCTCTGCCTTGGCCGGAGCCGGGACGTCGCCCGTCCATTCGTAGGAGACGGTGCCTTCCGGGTGCTCGTACCAACCCGGATCGGCGTAATCGTTGGCCGAAATGCCTTCGCGGACTTTCACGACGGAGAACATGCCGCCCATCTCGATAGCGCCGAACTGCCCCCAGCCCGTCATCATGGGGATGGTGTTGTCGGGGAGCGGCATCTCCATCTCGCCCATGTCAGCCATACCGCGGTTGCCCATGACCATGTATTCAGGCTGGACGGTGCGGATCTTCCGCGAGACCTCGGTCTTGTCCGCGCCGATGAAGGTGGGCACGTCATGGCCCATGGCGTTCATAGTGTGGTGTGACTTGTGGCAGTGGATCGCCCAGTCTCCGAGGTACTTGGCGTCGAACTCGTAGGCGCGCATCGCCCCGACGGGGATATCGATCGAGACCTCGGGCCAGCGTGCCTCCGGCCTGACCCACCCTCCGTCCGTGCAAGTCACCTCGAAGTCGTATCCGTGCATGTGGATCGGATGGTTGGTCATGGTGAGATTGCCAACCCTCACGCGGACCCGGTCGTCCTTGTTGACGACCAGATGGCTGATACCGGGGAACACCCGGCTGTTCCAGGTCCACAGGTTGAAGTCCGTCATCTCCATCACCCTCGGCACGTAGGAGCCGGGCT
>JAHBYU010000007.1 GCA_019635775.1 Rhizobiaceae bacterium
CTATGCGGAGTATCCCTGCGAATTTCCCCGCCCCTTATGGGTCGAGCAGGATGCCGAACTACTCTTCGAGGCCTGCTGCAAAGTTCTGGAAGAATGTATAGGGAGAAGCGGTTTGGGTCCGGAAGATATCGGAGCCCTGTCGTTTTCCACCCAACGCTGCACCCTCATCCCCGTCGACAAAGATTGTCACCCCCTGCGGCGTGCAATTTCCTGGCAAGACAATCGGTCCGATGCTCAGTGCGATTTCATCCGCGACGTGATCGGTGAAGAAGAGTTCTACGCCATCTCTGGACTGCCTATAGCCAACGTGTGGGCATTGCCTTCGATCCTCTGGATACGAGACAACGAACCCGATATTTATGAGCGCACCCACAAATTCATGCATCCGCATGGTTTTCTGCTGCGTCGCTTCGGCTCCGATGATTTCGTGGAAGACTGGTCGAACGCCTCGCTGCACGGATTAATGTCCATTACGGACTTTGCGTGGAGCCCGAAGTTTCTGGAGGCGACCGAAATTCCGAGAAGAAATTACCACGACTGGTTCCATCTGGTCAGGTGGTGGGGCGGGTCTCGGAAGCCGTCGCGTCAAGAACAGGTCTGGCGGTCGGAACATTGCTGGTCGCAGGTGGGGGCGACCAACAATGTGCAGCGATCGGCGCAGGCGTGATCCGCGATGGATTGTGCGAGATTACCTTGGGCACCGCAGGAGTTACTATTTGCTCATTCGATAAGCCAGCTTTCGATCCCGACCGCCGCATCGCCGTCGAGCTTCACGCATATCCAGGCAAGTGGGTTTGCGAAGGCTTGCAGAGCACAGCCGGAGCTGCGCTCAAATGGCTACGCAACGTAGCTCGAGACGGTGCGCGGGGGCAGGAGATAGAATACAGCCTATTCAACGAACTCGCCGCCACAGCTCCATCCGGGGCGAATGGCGTGATTTTCCTGCCGTATCTTGCTGGAGCAGGTGCGCCACAATGGAATGGAGAAGCGAAGGGCGTGTTTTTCGGCCTGACCCAAGGAGACGGTCTGGGTATACTGGCGCGGGCGGTAATGGAGGGCGTTGCCTACCAAAACGCCACAGTCCTCGATAAATTTGAGAAAGCCGGTCAGCCGTTGACTGACATCCGTCTGACCGGAGGAGGAGCCCGCTCGGCCCTTTGGTCGCAGGTGCAAGCGGACATTTATGGGAAGGCCGTCAATCGCTTGGCTGAAGACGAGGCGGCCCTATTGGGCGCAGCGATACTTGCCGGTGTTGGAGCCGATTTGTTTCCCTCGATTGAGGTTGGCGTTGATCGCATGGTCAAGATAGCAGAGAGCTACTCTCCTGACCCACTGAAGCAGAGCACATACCGAGAAGGCCAAGCAAAGTTCACAGCACTGTATGATGTTCTGGAGCGCGGTGGCCTCTTCAAGAGCGCATAAGGGAACTAGGAAAGCGGCTGGCTTTTGTCGTCTTCCGTTGCCGGCGCTTGATGTCGCCATTCCGCTACCGGCAGGACAATAGGTAGGTGCTTTCGCCCTGCTGGTCTGTCTGGGTGATCTGCAGACCCAATTTCTTCGCAAGCGTGCCGGACCACACGTTTCAGCACGAATGCGGCTTTAAGCCTGTCCCGGCTGCTATCTCAGCGACCGTCGGGCGCTCCTTTCGCTAACTCACATCGACGAGGCAGAGGGGCAACAGAATGACGCCGGGACTACTGCCCCCGAGCGGAGACAGTCGCAAAACATCTTCGTTTCACCAGAAACGGTCCTCAACTCGCCGATCCGAACTGCTAAAATACCCGTACCGTTTCCCGTTTTGACGAAACGGGAAATTGCCTTCTAAGTCACTGTATAGACTTATCGATTTCGGCATCTATCAACGTTATTCGCCGAGAAATCAGCATATTTCCCGTTTTTTTGGCGCGAGACTGGTTCGCAGAAGACTGCGCGCACCGCCAGCTAGTCTTATATATTTCCCATAAGGCAATTTCACGTAATTTGTGCGACTGGATCGGGACTTAGGCTGTCACCGGTTCTCAGGCTCTTATTCTGAGCGTGGAAATTGGCGGCAAATGCGACCCATTCTAAAAACGTGCGGGTCGCAGGTCGGACAGGCATGCCATGTTCATGGAGCAGAGTTTCCGGGCACCAGCTCGAGTGGAAGAACATACTCGCGCTGCTGGAACGCGCCTCGTTCCAGGCGGTCGAGTAGGGCGCTTGCTGCTGTTACGCCCAGTTCATAGGCGCGCGAGCGAATGGTCGTCAGCGCCGGGCTGGAAACACCTGTGAACGGGAAGGCGTTGTATCCGGTTACTGCGACGTCGCGTGGGACCTCGAGGCCCCGGGCGGTCAGGAGATGTATCGCGGCGATTGCGATCTGATCGTTCTGTCCAACCAGCACGTCCGGGACGCCGCTTCGATCCAGGTAGTCAGCTATGCCGTCGGTGATCGCCTGGCTGTTTGTCTCGTCGCAGCGGATGAAATCGAGCTTCACGCCGTGTCTGTCGAAGACTTTCTTGAAGCCAGCCACGCGATGCTCGACGGCGGGCCATGGAATGTCGGCGATCACCATGACCGCGCGCCGGCAAGGGCGCTTCATGACTTCCGCTGCCAAGAGTTCCGCACCGCCCTGGTCGTCCTGCCGCACGAAGCATACATCCTGGAGATTGTCCACGGACCGGTCCTGTATGACTACCAATGGCTGTCCAAGACCCGAGACCAGTTCCATGGCGGCCAGTCTTTCCAGCCGCTCTCCGCTCGGGTTGAGGCAGATTGCATCGACTTCCGATTGTCGGATGAGCGAGGACTCGCCCAGCTTGCCTGGCATCACTCCGTAGAGCAGCAAGCCGAAACCGTTGGTGTTAAGTTGGTTACACAACCCTGCGACCAAATTGGTGGTGAACGGGTCGGCAAGAAAGCGCGGAGACGGATCGACGATCGCCAGCCCGACGGCCTGATGCCTTTGCACGCGCAGGCTGCGGCCGCTGCGATTCGGGCGATAACCAAGTTCTTCAATCGCCGCCTCGACCTGCACCCTGGTCGCATCGGAAACGCCCGACGTGATCCCGTTCACGACCTTGGAAACGGTCGCGATCGAGACCCCTGCCTTCTGGGCGACACTGTGCAGCGTAGGGCGTTCGCGCATGCTTTTTTCCAAATTTTCCAAACAAGGAATATTGCTATTGACGAGCGAATGAAACCACCATAACGTGACTATTAAACGTTTAATCACCTGAAAGGGAAGCAGGCGCTCGCATGAAGACGTATGATTTTGCAGGGCTCGCGAAACGCCTGAATTCGGCTGTTCTCTCCGACGTACTGGACGAACTCGGGCTGATGGGCCAGGCCATGCAGCCCTTTGTACGCCCGCTCGACGAAAGTCTCTCTGTTTTTGGCCGCGCCCGCACCGGGCTCTACATGAACACCTACTCTGTCGAGGAGCATGGCAATCCCTATGAGGTGGAAATCGCGCTGATCGACGATCTGAAGCCCGGCGATGTCGCTGTCTTGGCGTGCGACGGCCCGACCACTCGAATCGCGCCCTGGGGCGAACTGCTGACCACGGCTTCGCAGATGCGCGGTGCGGTCGGGTGCGTGACCGACGGCCTCGTACGCGATGTACGGCTGATCCGCGACATGAAGTTTCCGGTCTTTGGCGGCGGCATAGGCCCGCTGGATTCCAAGGGCCGCGGCAAGATGATGAAGATGGACATTCCAGTCTCCTGCGGTGGCGCACCGGTTCGCACCGGCGACCTGATTTTCGGTGACGTCGATGGAGTTGTGGTCATCCCGGCGGATATCGCCGATCGCGTCATCGAGGCGGCGTTGTCCAAGTTGGAGAGCGAAAACAAAACTCGGGGCGAATTGCTCAATGGTGTGCTCCTCGCCGAGGTGTACGCGAAATACGGAGTGCTTTGAATCTCAAGGCAAGCCATTCAACGATCACTCTAGAAGCCGGAGTAACCGGTCGTAGAACCTGCAGAATCCAGAAAAGGTGGAACGAGAATGACAGCACAATTCAAGATAAGCGCGGTCGCCGGAGTACTTCTGGCGTTCGGCGTGACGACGGCGCCGGCGGCGGATTTCACCATTCGCGCCAGCCACGCCGAATCGACGGAAAGCCCGTTGCACAAGGGGTGGCAAGTGTTCGAGGCATATGTCGAGAGCGCAAGCGGCGGTGCCATCGACGTCGAGATTGCGCCCGCCGGGCAGCTCGGTTCCATGACCGACGCTCTTGAGCAGGTAAAGATCGGCGCGATCCAGATGGCGCACGGCGACGAGCAGGTGATGAGCACTTTCTACAAGCCGATGATGATCCTAGCCACGCCATACCTCTTCAACAACGACCAGGAAGGAATGGACTTCGTCTACGGTCCATACTTCACCGAGGTGCGAGAAAAGATGGCGGCGGAATCTGGCCTGAGGCTTCTGTCGGCCGCTTCCTACGGCTTTCGCAACTTCACGAACAACGTGCGCCCGATCAAGACCGCCAGCGACATGGCCGGGATCCGCATGCGCGTGCCACCTAGCCCGATGTCCCTGGAAATGGTCAAGGCAATGGGCGGCTCGCCGACGCCCGTGCCGTGGGAGGAACTCTACGGTGCGATGCAGTCCGGCGTTGTAGATGGTCAAGAAAATCCTATTGGTGTCGCGCTCGATTATTCGTTCTACCAGGTCCAGAAGAACATGACGCTGGACAATCACCAGCTTGGCCTGAACACGATGATGATTAACGAGGCCTTTTTCCAGAGCCTGCCTCAGGAGCTGCGTGAAATCGTTGTAACCGGCGCCAGGATGGGCGCTGCGACGGAATTCGGGGAGCGCAACTATCAGGCGCGTGTAACCGCCGTGGACAAGCTTCGCGAGTTGGGCATGGAAATTTATGCACCAAGCCCCGAAGAGGCTGCCACTTTCCGGGACGCCGTTCGCGAACCCATGCAGGCCTACCTCAAGAGCGAACTGGACCCTGCCTTTGTCGACGGCGTCTATGGCGAGATAGAAGCGCAGCGGACCGCCGCGCGCGCTGCGGTCGAATAAGCGTCTCCCTTCGTCAGTGAATGGCCCGGCCTTGGCCGGGCCACAACCGGGAGCATCCATGTCCTATATCCGGTCTGTTAATCGCGTCGTCGACGCGGCGCTTGTCCTTTCGCTCTTGGTCATATCCGTGTCGCTGGTGGCGCAGGTTGCTCTGCGCTATCTCGCCCACTCGCCGCTGCCGTGGCCTGAGGAACTGTCCCAGTTCCTGCTGGTCGCCATCTCCTTCTTTGGCATGTACAGGGCTTTCGAAAACAGCGAACACATCTCGCTGAAATGGCTGCCGCGCGACGGGCTGGGCCAGAGATACCTGCGAGCCGCTGGCCTCGCCTGTGTCATGGTCTTTCTGATCTATATCGGTTGGGGAGGCTGGAAGTTGGCGCAGACCGCATGGCATCAGCCATCCACGGCGCTTCGCCTCCCGATGGCCATACCCTATCTGGTCATTCCCATCTCATGCGCTCTGTCGCTCGCGACCGTAGCCGTAACGGTCTGGCGGGTGCTGACGGGCAGTGAGACGAATCCTCCACAGAAGGACGGAGCGGCCTGATGACTGTCTTGCTCGTCATTATCCTTTTTGGGATACTGCTCGCGGTCGAGACACCAATCGCCTTTGCGGTTGGCATCGTCGCCTTCGTCGGTCTCATGATAACCGGCATCGGCAATGAGGCTGTTTCCGCCCAGCGCGTCTTCGCCGGCATGAACAGCTACAGCCTGCTGGCGCTGCCGCTGTTCATTCTTGCCGGCAACCTGCTGGTCGCGGGAGGTATCATCCATCGCCTCGTCGGCTTCGTGGACATCCTGGTCGGAAGGGTCCGCGCGGGCCTGGCTTATGTCAATCTGCTGGCCAATCTGCTCATGGCCGGCCTGTCGGGCTCTGCCACCGCCGACACCGCGGCGCTCGGCTCGGTGATGACGCCAATGATGAAGCAACGGGGATACTCCCCAGACTTCGCGGCGGCTCTTACAATATCCGGTGCGATTGTCGCTCCCATCCTTCCGCCTTCCATCATCATGGTGATCTATGCGATCCCCACCAAACTCTCGATAGGCGCTCTGTTCTTTGCGGGAATATTGCCGGGGCTGCTGATCGTCCTGTTATTGGCCATCTACATTGCCTTTGTCGCCAAGCGAATTTCCCCTCCTGTTGTCTCAAGGGAACGCGAGGGCTCCTTTATCAAGGCTACGCTCGACGCCATCCCCGTGCTGATCGCGCCGATCATTGTCGTTGGCGGTGTGCGGGGAGGGGTCTTTACGGCGACCGAAGCGGCGGCCGTCCTGGTTGCCTACGCGCTCTTCCTGAACATGGCGCTCTATCGCAGCACCGACCTGAAAACCCTTTACGGCGTGTTTCGCGAAAGCGCGATCACGACGGCGACCGTGATGATCGTGGTAGGGACTTCGAGCCTCTTTGCGTGGTTTCTGGCCATCGAGAATGTTCCGAATGCGGCGCGCGCGCTGTTCACCTCGCTGACCGACAACCCAATACTATTTCTGGTGATCGTGAACGTGTTCCTGCTTGTCGTAGGCAGCTTTGTGGACACGGTGCCGGCAATCCTGATCTTCGTGCCGATTCTACAACCAACGGCAGTGGCTTTCGGCATCGATCCTATCCATTTTGCCATCATCGTGATCGTCAACCTGATGATCGGCCTGAACACGCCACCGGTCGGTACCAACCTGTTCGTGATCTCCTCCGTTACCGGCCGTCCGATAGGGGGCATCGTCCGGGCGCTGTTGCCACTCTACGTCGTGAAGCTCGCCGCTCTGGCGATCATAACCTTCGTGCCATTCGTCTCGCTGTGGCTGCCGCGCGCGGCCGGCCTGATCCCATAAGCCTCCAATAGGTACTGCAATGCATCCCTTCATTCTGCACCCCGACCTCCAAGCCCCGCTGCCTGCCGACATTGAGTCCGCCGTCTATGGGGGTCAATATGACGCCAAGGCCTTCCTGCCCGGCGACTTCGCGAGCATCCCCGAGCGCTTGTGGTCGGGTGCATCGGGCATGGTTTGCTACCATGAGGTGGTCGTAAACAGCGCATTGCTCGACCGCATGCCAAAATGTCGTGTCGTGGTGCGGGCGGGTGTCGGTTTCGACAACATCGACTTGCAGGCTGCCGGAGAACGCGGCATTGCCGTCTGCAATACACCCGACTACGGCACCACCGACGTCGCCGATCATGCCATGGCGCTAACCCTTGGACTGCTGCGCGGCGTCACCGCCTACAACAGGGCGATAGAGGCTGACCCGGCAAAGGGCTGGCGGTTCGAAGATGCACCACACATTCGTCGCTTGTCGACGCAGGTATTCGGCGTGATTGGCCTGGGAAGGATCGGCACCGCCACCGCCCTGCGCGCCAAGGCCTTTGGCATGCGCGTCTTATTCTTCGATCCGTATCGCACCACGGGAACAGAGCTCTCTCTGGGACTCGAACGGATGCCATCGCTGGAGGACTTGCTCCAGATTTCGGACGTCGTCTCACTGCACACGCCGCTTTCGCCCGAGACAAAACACCTGATCAACGCAGAAACTCTGGGGCAGATGAAGGCGGGGTCCGTGCTCATCAACACTGGACGTGGAGGCTGTGTCGACCTGGACGCCCTGACCGATGCGCTTGTGTCCGGACACCTTTCCGCTGCCGGCCTCGATGTGCTTGAAACCGAGCCGCCATCGGCGGCAAGCACCCTGATGGCCGCCTGGCGTGCTCCGGGCTCCCCCCTTAGGGATCGCCTGATCGTAACGCCGCACGCTGCCTTCTATAGCCCTTCCTCGCTGATAGACCTGCGGTCGAAATCCGCAGCGACCGCGCTGAATTTCCTGCAGACCAATGACTCCCGCGACTGCGTGAACCGAGATTTCCTGGACAAGGACAAAGCGAATGCCCGTGCTTCGGCAGCCCGGGTCTGATGCTGGGCCGGTTCCCATACGTAGATCTTTGAAATTCGAAAGGCTTTTTTGATGGGCAAATGCACGTTCACGCGTTCGGCCGACAGGGTTCGCGCGGCCGGTTCGGTCGTCTCCGGCGGGGTCAACAGCAATTTCCGGTTGGGCGTCGCCCCCACGCCGCTCGTCTTCGAACGCGGCGAAGGCGCATATGTGGTCGATATCGACGGCAATCGGCTGATTGACTACTACCTCGCGCTTGGGCCGATGGTGCTGGGTCACAGCCCGCGTGACGTGATCGACGCCGCCAAGCGTCAGCTCGACGTCGGTCTCCTGTATGGCGGTCAGAGCGAACTGGAATATCAGGCTGCCGCCAAGGTGGTCGAAATGGTACCTTGCGCCGAGCGCGTGCGCTTCGCAGGCAGCGGCACGGAGGCCGTGCAACTGGCGTTGCGCCTGGCACGGGCCGTCACCGCTCGAAGCACTGTGATCAAGTTCGAAGGCCACTATCATGGCTGGCTGGACAGCATACTTTGGAGCACCAGTACCCCGCAGGCAGCCCTGGGGCCGGAAGACGCGCCGGTGAAACAGCCGGCAAGTGCAGGGCAGGATCTGCCTGCAGGTCAGAATCTAGAAATCATGTCGTGGAACCGCCCTGAACCGCTGGTCTCGCGACTGGCGAAGGGCGACGTTGCCGCGGTGGTCATGGAAGCCACGATGTGCAACAGCGGCGGCATCTTCGCACATCCGGGCTATCTGGAAGCAGTGCGCGAGGCCTGCACCAAACATGACACCATCCTGATCTTCGATGAAGTCATCACGGGCTTTCGCGTCGGTCCCGGTGGGGCGCAAGCGCGCCTGGGCGTAACGCCAGACCTGGCGACGTTTGCAAAGGCGATCGCAAATGGATTTACCGTCGCCGCAGTGGCTGGTCGGGCCGACATCATGGATCGCCTGGTTGACGGCTCAATCATGCATGGCGGCACGTACAATGCCCAGCCTGCTGCCATGGCTGCCGCCGTTGCCACGATGGAACGCCTTTCGAAACCCGGCGCGCATGAAGGCATGGAGCGCCAGGGGACGCGTCTCATGCAGGGGATCGAGGAGGCCTTCAGGGAAGCAGGATTCCCGGTGAATGTAGGCGGTTATCCGCAGATATTCACCGTGAATCTCGGTTTAACTGAAAAGCCGATCAATTATCGCGGGCTGGCAGACGTAGAGAAGGCGGGATACCGCAAGTTCACTTCCGCGTTGCTGGGACACGGCGTCAGGGCGCTGGAGCGAGGCGCGTGGTTCATGTCGACGGAACACGATGAGGATGTCATTGACCGTACGCTTGAGGCTGTTCGATCTGCCGTTGCAGATGTTGCGCCTGAACTTGCACACTTGCGACAGTAACAAGCGGCTGGTGTGTCTACGCGACGCCCGTGGCGATAGCGGGCGAGGATCGATTGTGGAAGCGCTGTTCGACGTTATCGTCATGGTTGGATCGACAAGGCCTCAACCCGCTGGGCATCGACTCTTCCGGCGGGATCATCGTTGTCGCGACGTGTCCGGAACTGCTCTCTATCAATAACCGTCAGCGGTCTCGCAGCAGGCACCCCGAAGGTTACCTGATTGGCATAGTCGCCGCTTATAAGTTCGCTCGCACGCTCAAGACCATCAGAGGTCTCGAGCCTTAAGAGTTTGCATTCGGAACGGTTCAAACCAATCTGCTCCCGCAAATGCCGAGAGCAAATATTCAGTTGTTGAAGCCGGCGATCGCAACGGCCTTTTGCCTTGCTCGGGTAGCCCGGCGGTCACGCTTTAGAGCGTTAAAGAATCCGCGATAATTCGGCAGTGATCCGCTCCGCCGATCGACGCACAAGCCTGGCGCAGAGTTCATGGCGTCGGGCGTCGTGCCGGTATACGGGCATACTGACGCTGATTGCTCCGACAGGTTCGCGTTGACGATTGAAAATCGGGCTACCGAGACAACGAATATCCGGTTCGTTCTCCTCGTCATCAAACGCAAACCCCTGTTCGCGCGTCCGATTAAGTTCCTCAATCAGCGTCTCTGGCGTCGTTATCGTTTTGGAGGTGTGGCGCCGCAACTCCAACCCCTTGATAACTTCCAACAACCGATCTTTCGGCAGGCCAGACAGCCAGGCCTTACCCACCGAAGTAGAATGAAGTTCAACCTGGCCGCCGATGCTGGTCTGCATCTGCACTGTGCTGGAGCCTACCAGCTTGTCTATGTAGACCATCCGGTGGTTGCTGGGCACAGCAAGGTGCACGGCCTCATCAGTTGCGTCCCGGAGGGATACTAGGAAATCCCTGGCGATCGTTCGCAGGTCGGAATCTTCCCAGGTCTTGGCAGCCAGCTGGAGCAGGCGAGGCCCAAGGCGAAACGTCCCTCCCTCGCCGGACTGTGTGATGAGACCCTCCGCCATGAGCGCGGAAACCAGGCGGTAGGCCGTCCCCCGCGGAAAACGCGCACGCTTGGTCAGTTGTGCAATGTCTAGTGTCCCGGGAGAGTCAGCGATGATCTGTAGGACCGTCATGAACTTCGAGAACGACGCTGCTCCTTGGACGGGAGGCGAAGTTCTTACCTCGGCCTCATTATCGAGGTCACTCATGCCCATGGCACAACTCCTCACAAGCTTGACAGTTCAAAATGACGCCCCTAAGCTTTTGTGGACAACGTGTCCATATTGTAGTCAATGTTCCCGATTTCGTTTCTGGTCGTACAAGCGGGGAGCGCCAACGGCAAGCAAATGTAAGCGCATCGATGGCCCCGACCTCCGCAAGAGGCGCGTGAGTTGCTGCTGAGAGGAGAAGCAATGACAAAGAGAGGTTACTGGGTTGCAATGGTCGATATTGCAGACCAGGAGGGCTACAAGGAATACATTGCCTTGAACAAGGCCGCTTTCGATAAATTCGGGGCCACATTTGTCGTTCGCGCCGGAAGACATCAGGTCATGGAAGGGCCTGACGCAAACCGCGTGGCGGTGATCGAATTCAAGGACTACGAGACCGCCCTCGCTTGCTACAACTCCCCTGAATACCAGAAAGCCATCAAGGCACGCGTCAAGTACGCCGAGGCACACTTGACTGTTGTTGAAGGTGTCTGACCTGCGGGGAAGGCCTGAAAGTTCCTGTGATGATGGTTGAAGGGAAAGCGCTGCGGCCCTTGCCAACTATTCGACCGGAACAGAAGCTCAGCCGACAGAGCGTTTCTTCCCGAACCACCATGCGGGCAGCGCCACGCTCGCGGCTCTCTGTCTTCAGGCTGGGGGCGGCGAGGCTATCGCATCAGTGAACAACTCTTTGGAGCACCTATGCCGGTACCGTTGCAATGGCTTTTGAAGGTTTTTGATGTTCTTGTCGTAGTTGGCATGGCCGGAATGAGCCTTCTTGTTTTTTCAAACGTTGTATTGCGGTACGGGTTCAGTTCCGGGATACCGTCCTCGGTAGAGGTCTCCCGTGTCCTTTTCGTGTGGATCATCTTTCTGGGGTCCGGGGTTGCCCTGGCCAAGGGCGCGCACCTCAGTGTCGACACGCTGGTCTCCCAACTCCCTCGCAAGGCACGCTTCGCCTGCTTTCTTGTGTCATACGGACTGATGCTCTGGTGCTGCTGGCTCTTGGCACAGGGGAGTTGGTCGCTCACCCTCATCGAATGGAACAACCGCGCTGCGCTGTCGGGACTGCCCGTCGGCCTTACATACGCGGCGGCGCTAGTCGCCTCCATTACGATGGCCCTGTGTCTGCTTGTCGGCTTATGGCACGCCCTGCGCGGTAGCCTGCCCGCCACGTGGTCGGGAGCAGAGGTTCCCGAGTCGCCGCCGACCGTGATCCAAGCGCTACCGTCGGAGAAAGCGCGGTGAGTGGCGTTGTATTTCTTGGCTCCCTCCTTGGTGCGATAGGCATCGGGATTCCCATCAGCTTCGCGCTTATGCTGTCGGCGGTCGCGCTGATGATGTTGTTGGGGAATATGGACGCGCAGATCCTCGCGCAACGCCTGGTCAATGGCGCGGACAGCTATCCGCTGATGGCGATTCCGTTCTTTCTCATTGCCGGCGAACTCATGAACGCCGGCGGTCTCTCGCGCCGTATCGTGAACGTGGCCCTGGCCCTCGTTGGCCACCTGCGCGGAGGTCTCGGTTACGTGGTCATCGGCACCGGCCTGCTGATGGCCAGCCTCTCGGGATCCGCGATCGCGGATACGGCGACGCTTGCCATCATGCTAGTCCCCCTTATGCGGGATGCCGGCTACAACATGAATCGCGCGACTGGCCTAATGGCATCGACTGGCATCATTGCTCCCGTCATCCCACCCTCCGTCGGTTTCATTATCCTGGGCGTCACCGCAAACATCTCCATCGTCGGCCTGTTCCTGGCCGGAATCGTGCCAGGCATCCTGATGGGTGTGAGCCTCACAGTCGCCTGGTGGCTCGTCTCCAGGAAGGAAACCGCGGCGCTTCGACCCAAGCTGCCGCGCAGGGATCTCCCGAAAGCCATCCTGACCGCCGGTTGGGCATTGATCCTGCCGGCAATTATACTGGTCGGACTCCGGTTTGGCGTCTTTACCCCGACAGAAGCTGGCGTCGTCGCTGCCGCCTACGCACTGTTCGTTGGTTTGGTTGTTTACCGGGAACTGACCCCGAAGCTGCTCTATGAAGCGCTGCTCGCCGCTGGTCGCATGACGGCCGTGATCATGCTGCTCGTGGCAGCCTCGATGGTCACCGGCTTCATGATGGCGATCTCCAATCTGCCCGCACAGCTTGTTGCTCTTCTCGGTTCCTTCATCGATACGCCAGTCCTTCTGATGGCCATGATCGTACTGGCGATCTGCATCATCGGCATGGTGCTCGATTTTGCGCCCTCGATCACCATTCTGGTGCCTATCCTCATGCCGCTCGTGAATGCAGCCGGGATCGACCCGGTCTACTTCGGCGTCATCTTCATCATGACCGCTGCTGTCGGTATGATCACGCCGCCTGTCGGAGCCGTCCTCAATACGGTGTGCGGGATCAGTGGAGTAAAAATGGGGTCAGCATTGAAGGGTGTCTGGCCGTTTCTGCTGGCCGAGATGTTACTGATCGTGCTGCTGGTTATCTTCCCGCAATTGGTGACCGTGCCAGCGTCCTGGTTGCATTGAAATTATGTGGTGAGGGGCAGCGATACTGGCTGAGTTGGGATTGTCAGGAGCAGCGTCCCTCTTGCACAGCCGCAAGGCCTCCGATCCGCTACTCTGCGCACGCCATCCGTGGCGATGGCGGCAGGATGGCGGGCCTCACCACGGATCTATCATACGCGGGGCGCGGCATCAGAGCCCTCCGGACACCGTGATCATAGTACCTGTCACGAAGCCTGATCCCGGAGACGCAAGCCACAGAGTTGCGCGTGCGATGTCCTCAGGCTCTGCGATCCGGCCCATCGGCGTCAAGGCCGCGATTCTGGCAGGTCGCTCGGGGTTTCCACCTTCTGTGTGGATGCGCGTGTTGGTCGTTCCGACGCGTATGGCGTTTACGCGGATACCCTCTGGTGCCAGCTCCTTGCCGGCGCCGACCGAAATGGATTCGACCGCACCCTTGCTTGCGGCATAATGCACATACTCGTTGGGGCTACCAAGGTGGGCGGCGAGGGATGACATGTTGACGATCGTCCCGCCCTTGCCTCCCGTCCGGGTCGACATGCGTTTGGCTGCCTCTTGAATGCAATGGATCACGCCGAATACGTTCACCCTGAAGGTTCTTTCCAGGACGCCAGGCTCCAACTCCTCGATTCTGCAGGCGTGGCCGATGATTCCTGCATTGTTGACCAGACAGGTCACCCGCCCCAACGCATCGTCGCACGCGCTGAACATGGCCTTAATGTCTTCAAGCTTCCCCACGTCTCCCTGCACAGCGACGGCACGGGCGCCTGCGGCAGTGCAGTCCTCAACAACTCTGGATGCGGCAGTAGCGTCCGCAAGATAGTTTATACAGACATCGTAGCCCTCAGCGGCGAATAGCCGAGCCGTTGCGGCTCCGATGCCGTGGCTTGCGCCTGTTACCAATACAATAGGTCTCAACAGATCTGTCTCCTGGTACGCCGTATTCGGGCGTTCGCAGCTCAGAATACCGACTCAAGTATTGCCGAGTAGTCTTCCTTGGTCAGCGGACGTGGATTGGTTGGATGACTGTGATCTGCGAGGGCTCGCTCACATACCCAGTCGATGACACGTCGCGGCACACCCAATTCGGACAACCGTGGCGGGATACCCAAAAGTCGGTTCAATTCATCCAGCGCATCTGCGAGCGATGTTTGTTCAAGTCCCACCACGCTCTCGAGGTAGCCGACCTTTTTCGCCACCGCATCAACTTCCACGTTCCAACGTAGGACGGGCGGCATCAGCACCGCGTTGAGAGTCCCATGATGAAGCTGCGCCTCCTTGAGGCCGCCCAGAGCATGGCTGAGCGCATGGACGGCTCCAAGGCCCTTCTGGAATGTCATGCCTCCTTCGAGTGCGCCCATCATCAAGTTCGTCCGCGCCTCCGCGTTCGATCCATCCGCATAGGCGACGGGCAATGCCTCCCAGATGCGTTTGAAGCCATCCACGGCGATAGCCTCGGCAGGCGGATTGTAGCGCGGAGAAAGGTAGGTCTCGATGCAGTGGGATAGCGCATCGACCCCGGTCGAGGCCGTCAAGGCTGGAGGAAGCCCCATGGTCAACTCCGGGTCACAGATCGCCCTGCGTGGAATCAGATAGGGGCTGATGAAGCCCAATTTCCGGCCATCATCGAGAGTGATCAATGCTGCACGTCCGACCTCGGATCCCGTGCCAGCTGTTGTGGGTATAGCAACAAGCGGCGCCACCGCGTTCGTAATGCGTGACAGGCCGCCAAGAATTGCAGCATAGCGTTCGAGTTCGCCGCCGTGCGTGGCGAGCAGCGCAACACCCTTCGCAAGGTCAATAGGAGAGCCCCCACCAATCGCCACCACCCCATCGCAGCCACTGCGCCTGTACAGATCAAGACCAGCGGCAACCGCGGTCTCGGTTGGGTTGGAGGGGACGTCCAGAAAGGTCGGCGAGGTCTTCAGAAACGCGAAAGCATCGCGGGCAAGAAGGCCAGCTGCTTCGACTCCGTGATCGCTGATTACCAGGGGGTTCGAAACCCCGAGCTCGCGCAAGCTTTCCGCCAGCGATTCGGTTGCCCTGGGGCCGAAACTGATGTTCGTAAGATAACTTATCGGATTCACAGTACTACTCTCATCGATTTGCAGCCTCTCACCGGCCCCGTCACGGTAAGCAACCGTTGCTTATCGAGGGGCCGTTCAGACAAAGAGTTTGAAGATCCCACATTGTGGGCATTGTGTCCAAGTTTCGGGCCGAACTCTTTGGTTGTCAAGCATCGCCCGGTGACGGCGTCTTCATTAACACGCGAGGCTTGGCGAAGATGCGTTGACAATTGACGGCAGTCTGCCCATCATTGTATTTATGGACAAATCGTCCATAATGTGGGCGTGCCTGTCGCTTCCCGAGGTTTGGGCGACGAAAAGCCTGACGTGGGCGTGGAGGAAAATCCGTACATACTGGTTTCGTGAACCATTTCTTGGGAGGAGAACTGAATGAAACTATTGCTTCTGACTGCGGCAATTTTCGGAGGCCTTCTGGCTGCCGCACCTGCCATGGCACAGAACGCCCGTCTCGGCTATGTGCCTACGGAAGATCATCCAGTAGGGGAAGCCTCGCGTTATTTCGCGAAGTTGGTAGCAGAGAAGACCGGGGGTCGCATCACGATCGAGACCTTCGGCAACGGCGTGCTCGGCAGCGAGCCTGATATGCAGGCGTCGGTTCAGGCTGGCTTCATCGACATCATGGTTGGCCCGACCCCCAACCTGGTTGGGGTGGTGCCTGAGTTCATGATCTACGACCTGCCGTTCTTCTATAAGGACTTCGCCGCTGTGGATGCGGTGATGGACGGCGCCGTTGGCGAACGCCTGTTCTCGCTGCTGGAGGAGAAGACCGGCATCGTCGGTCTCGCTTGGTGGGACAATGGGTTCCGTCACATGACGAACGCCATTCGCCCCGTCAATACAGTCGAGGATATGGCTGGACTCAACATCCGGGTCATCCCTAATCCGTTGTTCATCGCCACCTGGACGGCCTTGGGAACCAATCCGACTCCGCTTCCCTGGCCTGAGCTTTATGCGGCCCTCGAGAACCGCGCTGTCGATGGCCAAGAGACGCCATACGCTCTGATTTATACCGCCAGGTTCTATGAGGTTCAGAGCCACCTTGCCAAGACGGGCCATGTCTACACGCCGTTCGTCCTGCTTGCGAGCCAGAAGTGGTTTGGAAGCCTGTCGGAGGAAGACAAGGCACTTGTTATGGAAGCAGCGAAGGAATCGGCTACCTTCCAGCGGGAAATTTCTCGCAAGTCGGCTCAGGATCTGGAGCAGGAACTTGTGGCGAAGGGCTTCCAGATTACCCAACCCACACCTGAGGCCCTCGCAGAAATGCGCGAACGCGTAGCACCTGTCGTACAGGAATACAGCGAGAAGATCGGCGCTGACGTGGTCGAGCAGGCACGTGGAGCTATGGCCGCAGTAGCCGGTCAGTAGAGGACATTTCAAAGTGGCGGTGTGCCCTCGCATCGCCACTTGCGGCATCTCAGACTACGGCCCCCGATGCCCGCAAGTTGCTGGCGTCCAGGCAACTCTGCTAGTCTAACCTGGGCGCAGGTGAACTTGCCCGGCAGTGCTGGGCGACAGCCAAGCCTGATATGTTAAAGAGCTTGGCCGCCCCGCGCGGCAGCCTACTGATGTGGTGTGTCCTCAAATCCCCGGAGCGCGCCACATCGAGGTGGTGATTCGTTCGTCCACTAGACGCCTTTGAGCCGCGTAAGCGGGCTCCCAGCGGTGACGTGCATCATCGTACACAGCCCTATTCGCCGGATTTGGATCAACCGTGCGATTCCATTTCACGAAATGGCGTCCGGCTTCGGACAGAGAACCGAACTGGCCTATGCCGACCGCGGCCGCGGCGGCTCCGCCAAGCGCGGTGGCTTCCCGCACTTTCGGGATACGAAGCTGCCGACCCGTGACGTCTGCTACGATCTGCGGCCACAGGCGGCCTTTCGATGCACCTCCGGCGAGCGTGAGCGGCGCTTTCGAATCCACCTTTGCGAATTCTTCGACGCGGGCGAGGTTGATCGCGGCGACGATGGCGGCGTTTTCCTGGATTGCACGGAACATCGATCCCTTATTGGCGATCGCCGGATCGATCGAGAGGTTCAGGAAGGACGGTGCTGCATGATACCAGTTACCGAAGTTCATTGCGTCCGAGAAAATCGGTATGATTCCGTTGGCGCCTGGCGGTGCCTTCATTGCAAGTTCTTCAATCAGGTCGTAGGCGTCCAGCCCGCGTTCGGCCGCGTTCTTCACTTCCTCGCCGCAGAAAGCATCGCGGAACCAGCGTGCGGTCAGTCCGACAAAGAATGAAATCGCTTCGGCCTGGTTCATGCCATCCAAGCCGGCGCTGTTGACCCGCAGGCGCATCGTGCCGTCGACCGACTTTTGCGGGATGTTCACGACCTGCTGCCAGAATGTGCCTCCGAGAATGGCGGCATCGCCGAACTCGACGACGCCAAGCCCGATCGATCCCATCTGCACGTCACCCCCGCCCGCAACGAAAGGCGTGCCCTGGGCGAGACTGGTCTCTTCTGCGGCCTGCGCGGTGACCCGGCCGACAATCGTGCCGGGTTCGACCACCCGCGGGAAGAGCGAACGGTCCAGGCCGGCGATCGCGATGAGTTCGTCTGACCAGTTGCGCGCCGTAAGATCCATGAGGCCGTTTGTTGATCCATTTGTCGGCTCGACTGCGATCTCTCCAGTCAGTTTTGCGCCGATCCAGTCGTTGATCATGGACATCGTCGTTGCCGTCTCGAAGACTTCGGGGCGGTGCTTGCGCAGCCAGTTAAGACGCGGCAGCGCGCCCAGCGCGAAGGTTTCGCCGGATATGTCATAGAACCGGCGCTCGAAATCCGCGGCCCGGGCCTTGAGTTCCGCGACTTCCGCGCTGGCGCGGCTGTCGACATTGGCGACGGCCCAAACCTCCTTGCCCGAACGATCATAGAGTACGATGGCTTCACGCATGCTTGTGGCGCTGATCGCTGCGATGTCGTTGCCGTCAAGGCCGCAATTCGACAGCGCCTTGGCGATGCAGCGGCGCAGCAGCGCCCAGCCAGCCTCGACGTCGAAGGACATCGAGCCGGGGACGCCCTCCTCGGGAAGGTGGCGCCATTCCTCCTGTGCGAACCCGATCTGGTTGCCGGCGCGATCGAATACCACGGCCCGGCCGCTGCCGGTGCCGGCGTCGATAACAAGCAGATGCGTCGTCACTTTCCTCTCCTCAACAATTCCTCGGCAGTCGCCTGATCGGTGATCAGTATGTTGGCGAGCCGGCCGCGCAGCAGGCCGAGAATGGCGTCGACCTTCTGCAACCCGGCGGCGGCCGCGGCGCGATTGGGGATATGGCGCAGATCCTCGACCCTGATGGCGACGACATGGCGATGGATGTCGAGGTCGAGGATCTCGCCCTGCGCGTCGTAGAAGTAGCCGAGGATGTCGCCGACCGCGCCGCGCCGCGCGAAGAGCTCGATCTCCGTGCTGGTGCAGTAGCCGTAGCGGACAAGCGTTGCCGCGCTGGAGACGACACCGACGCCGATCAGCGCCATGCGCGCGGTCGCCGCCATGTCCAGAACATAGCGGACATAAGGTTCGAGCCGCAGCATCTCTGCGAGTTCCTGCGAGGACACGCGCAGCGGCGTCGGGATCAGGTGGGCGTTGCTTTGCGGGCCGTAAAGGCCGGTGGTGCTCACATAGGCAGACACTCCGCCGGTCAGGCTGACCAGCGACACATTGTTCTGTGGAAAGGTCGGCGAGGCATAACGAAGGGCGGTTGCGACCGTCTCGCCCCAGCCGATGGCCAGCAGATCGTTCGGTTCCAGCTTCTGCATCAGGAAGCTTGCCGCCGCACGTCCGATTCGCGGCACGACCGGCAACTCGCTGGCGCTGGGCACAACGCGTGCGTCGACAAGACCAAACGCCGAGATCAACTGCTTCTGGAGCGTCAGGCATCCCGCATGCGGGGCATTGATCCTCAGTTCAATAAGCCCGCTCTGCCGTCCCTTCTCCAGCAGGCGCGACACCTTGATACGCGAGACGCCAAGCATGTCGGCGACCTCGTTCTGGGTCAGCCCGTCATTGTAGTAGTGCCAGGCGGCCCGCGTGATCTGCTCGACCTCATCGGGCTCGAAGGGGGACGCCGTCTCCGTGTCCTGGAGGGTCTGGGACATCCGCAGGATTCCTCTCTCGATGCGCGTTCAAATGATCAACAGTTGATCATGGTGTCAACAAGCAAACGCATTGTGCGCTGCAATATGCCGGCATGCGTATTGACATGAGTGTTCAAAATGACATTCTTGTATCAGATGATCACGATGCCTTGGGGAGGAGCACCAAGTGTCGGCCGGATCGTTCAGCTCAGATATTCAGACAGGACCGCGTCAATGTTCGTTCAGCTTGTGCACATCCGCCTCAAACCCGGCTGCGTGGAGCAGTTTCTCGATGTGTTCCGGGTGAACTACGAAGGGACGCGCGCCGAGCCCGGCAACTATCGCTTCGACGTGCTGCAGGATTCCGAGGACGAGAATCATTTCGTGATCTACGAAGTGTTCGAGAACGAGGCAGCAGTCGATGCACATCGTCAGACGGAGCACTACAGGCAGACCACCGAAGGGCTGAAGGCCCTGATGGCGACCGGCGAGCGTCAGAAGCAGTTCTTCAGCCTCGTCATGCCCGACCGCGAAGCTGCCCTGGCAGGAGAGTGAGTCTTTGCACCCGCTGCGTCGCATGATCAGGACGAGACCGGGACGCGGCGTCGTCGCTGCGAGCGGCGCTCCCTTGGCGGCGGGCGCATATGCAGGGTTCGCCCGATGATTGCGGCCGCACCGTCTTCCGTTCCGCTCGTGTCGCTGCGCGACGTATGGAAAGTGTTCGAGAGCGTCACCGTGCTGCGCGGCATCGATCTCGACATTTATCCCGGAAGGGTCCTGGCGCTGCTCGGTGGAAACGGCTCCGGCAAATCCACGATGGTCAAGATCCTCTCTGGCGCCTACCAGCCGACCGCAGGCGTCATCGAGGTAAAGGGTGTGCCGACGGTTCTTTCCCATCCCTCGGATGCGCATGCCAAGGGCATCTACATGGTTCCGCAGGAGCCGCACATCTTCCCCAACCTGTCCGTTATGGAAAATCTCACGGCCGGCCTGAAAGGCGATCCCGACGCCAACGAGGCCCGGGCGCTGACGGTAGCGCGCGAGATTGGCCTCGATACGGATTTTGACTCTCCCGGAGGAGAGCTTTCGATAGCCAGCCAGCAGCTTGTCGAGATCACGCGGGGCCTGCTGCGTAATGCGCGCGTCCTCATACTCGACGAGCCCACCTCATCGCTGACCCGCCGCGAGGTGGCGAATCTCGCGCGGCAGATGAAGGAACTGAAAGCGCGTGGCATAGGCCTTTTGTTCATATCGCATCGACTGAACGAGGTGCTCGAACTGACCGACGACACGCAGGTCCTGCGCGATGGAAGAATCGTGCTGAATGCGCCGTCGGCGGAACTGACCACCGATATGCTGGTCGAGGCGATGTTGCCGGCCGACTTCGCGCCGCCCTCCGATATTACGGAACGCGATCCCGGTACCGCAAGCAGCCCCTCTGACAAAAGCGCCGTGCTCTCGGTGCGCAACCTCTCCAGCCGGTTGTTCCGGGATGTCAGCTTCGATGTGTACCCCGGCGAAGTGCTCGGCATATCGGGTGTCGTCGGCTCCGGCCGGACTGAACTTGCCGAGGCCATCTACGGTATCGACGCTTTCGCCAAAGGCGAGGTGCACATCGCCGGTCGCGCCGCGCCACGCCGGTCGCCACAGATTTCGCAGGCCATGGGCTTGTCCTACGTGCCGGAAGACAGGCATGCCCACGGCATTTTTCTCGCGTTGCCGAGTTCACAGACAGTGACCGCCGGCCTTCTGTCACTAGGCCGGTCGCGCTTCATGAAGCGCGATCATGAGTTATCGCTGACGCAGGAATTCATCGACCGCTTGCGGATAAAGCTCTCGTCGCCGCTTCAAGTCGCGCGGACGCTGAGCGGCGGAAATCAGCAGAAGGTCGTGCTTGCCAAGACGCTGGCGCCGGCGCCGCGCGTGATCATCCTCGACGAGCCGACGCGCGGGATCGATGCGCGGGCAAGGCAGGACGTCTACAGGACCATTCGCGAGCTGACCGCGGAAGGTGTGGGTGTCGTCGTCATCTCGTCGGAGGTCGGCGAGATCGCCGAGGTGGCCGACCGCGTCATGGTGATGCGCCGTGGACGGCTGGTGCCGCTTCCCGGCGGGCCAAAAAGCGTCGAGCAGATATCCGCAGCAACCTTCGCCGCCAACGGTGCCGCGGCATGATCAAGAGGATTGTAAAAAGCCGGGAGTTCCTCGTGCTGGCGCTGCTGGTGGCGATGATCTTCGCCGTCTCGACGGTCAACGCCGCCGTGCTGAGGCCGCTGACGCTGATCAACATCGTCAATTCCTCCCTGTTCCTGATACTGATCGCCATAGGCCAGATGTTTGTCGTCATGACGCGCGGCATCGACGTTTCGGTCGGCGCGATCGCCGGGCTTTCGGCCGTGATTTTCGGGATTGCGCTGAATGCGGGAATACCGCTGCCGATCGCTATGCTGTGCGCGCTGCTGACCGGATGTCTGTGTGGAAGCGTGAACGCGGCCGGGATCGTGTTCGTGGGCATTCCGCCGATCATCATGACGCTGGGTACGCTCGGCGCCTATCGGGGCCTGATGCGCGTCCTTACCGGCGGAAGCTGGATCGAGTCGATTCCGCAGAGCATCAAGACACTTGCCGTGACCCGCTACATGAGCGTGCCACTGATGGTCTGGGCCGTCGCCGCGCTTGTCATCATTCTTGCGGTGCTGCTTTACCGCATCAAGGCTGTCCGCAATTTCTACGCGGTGGGCGACAATCGGGAAGGCGCCTACCTGCTCGGTATCAACGTGCGGGCGACGGAGTTCACCGCCTATGCGCTGGCGGGGGTATTCGCCGGTGCCGCCGCAATCGTGTTCACAGGGCAGATCGGCTTCGTCCCGATGCAGACCGGCTCGGGCCAGGAACTCAAGGCGATCGCTGCAGTGGTGCTGGGCGGCGTCAGCCTGATGGGCGGGACAGGTACGATCTGGTCCGCCGTGATCGGCGCGCTGTTCCTGACCACGGTCGATTCGATGATGATCTTCCTCAAGGTCCCCGGCTCCTGGAACAACGCGGTCGCTGGAGGCGTGCTGCTTGCCATCGTCGTGTTTGACTACCTGATCCGGCGAACCGTTCGCAATCGCCAGCTGGCGATGCGCGCGGCCGAGATGCACCATGCCGAGCAGGATCACGATACCCCGCTGCAGCCGAAAGAGGCCGTGCGATGAAAGGCTTGACCGTTTTCAGAAGCTGGGAGTTCATGCTGGCCGTCGTGCTGGTGCTGGAACTTCTGGTGCTCGGCCTGATCAATCCCGCCTTCCTCAACATCGAGAACCTGCTGTTCTCGACCAGCGACTTCGCCCATGTGATCATTGCTGCGATCGGGCTGACACTGATCATCATGACGGGCGGCATCGACATTTCCGGCGTATCGATCATGGGCCTCGCCTCCATAGTGCTTGGCCTCGCCTTCATCGCCGGCATACCGATCGGTTTTGCCGTCGTGATTGCGCTGGGCGTCGGGATCGCGGCGGGCGCGCTTAACGGGGCGGTTGTCGCGAACACCGACGTCAATCCGCTGATCGTGACGCTCGCGACACTGTTTCTCTATGCGGGTGTCGCAACGGGCCTTCCGACCTTGCTCGATATTCTGGGTTTCCAGGCATATGGAGCCGGCGGCTTCGAGGCCTACCAGTATGAAGGCATCACCGGCCTGCCCAAAACGTTTACCTGGATCGGTTCCGGGCGGATAGGTTGGGTGCCGATGCCGCTCGTGATCGCACTCCTGCTCGCGGCGGCCGCCACCTGGCTGATGCTGTTCACCCGTTTCGGCCGCTATCTCAAGCTGATCGGCGTTTCGCCCGCCGTGGCCCATTTCACCGGCGTGCCGATCAAGCGCACGCTTGTCGCGGTCTATGCGATGAACGGTTTCGCCGTCGCCGTCGGCGGCCTGGTGCTGACGGCCTATCTCGGCTCGGCGCGCTCCGATCTCGGCAGCGAGGCGCTGTTGAGCATCATAACCGCAGTCGTGCTCGGCGGGTCTTCGATCTATGGCGGACAAGGCTCTGTGCTCGGGACGCTGCTTGCCGGCTTCGTGCTTGGCTTCATGCGGCAGGGGCTGCTCGCGCTGGGCATCAGCAGCGACGTGGTTCCGGTGCTCATCGGGGTGCTTCTGGTCGGTTCCGTGGCGCTGAGGATAGGCCTTGCACGGCTGAGCACCGCGCGAGCCAACCGAGCCGCCTTCGCCGCCGAGCGGATGGCGGTGGAAGGGAACGGCGGAATGCCCTGACGGCATCCGCCTGGACGGGCCGACAAGGGCCAGAAACTGATCTCAAGTGGAGGAAAGTGGAAATGACAACAGGACTGAGAACGTTGGGAATACTGGCGGCATCGGCCGTCGCGCTCGCCTTGACGGCAAACGCCGCCAAGGCCGTGGACTCGAAGATTGCTTTCATTCCCAAGCTGACGGGCGTTGGCTTCTTCGAGTCGGGCGGCAAGGGCGCCGTCGAAATGGGCAAGGAACTGGGCATCGAGGTGAAGTATGACGGCCCTTCGGAAGCCTCGGTTTCCGGACAGGTCGAGTTCATAAACAACTTCGTCAACCAGGGCTACAACGGCATCGCCATCTCGTCGCTTTCGCCCGATGGCCTGTGTGAGGCGCTCAAGCGCGCGATGGACCGCGGCGTGAAGGTCCTGACCTGGGACAGCGACGTCAATCCGGAGTGCCGCAGCTACTACATCAACCAGGGTACCTCGGAGCAACTCGGCGCGCTGCTCGTCCAGATGGCCGCGGACCAGATGGAAGATCCAAGCGCCCCAAAGAAGGTGGCGTTCCACTACTCGTCACCGACCGTGACGGACCAGAACCAGTGGGCCGAAGTGGCAAAGCGGATCATCGCGGAGAAGTATCCGAGCTGGGAAGTGGTGGCGACCGAGTTCTCCAACCAGGATGCGCAGAAGGCGGTGCAGGTGCCGACCGCGCTGTTCCAGACCTATCCGGACCTCGATGCCGTCATCGCACCTGACGCCAACGCGCTTCCGGGTACTGCCCAGGCGGCCGAGAACCTCGGCCTGGGCGGCAAGGTCATCGTCACCGGCTTCTCGACGCCCAACACGATGCGGCAATATGTGAAGTCGGGAACGGTCAACCAGTTCGGCCTGTGGGACGTGGTGGTGCAGGGCAAGCTGTCGGTCTTCATCGCCAACGAACTCGTCCAGGGAAAGACCTTTAAGGTGGGCGACAAGATCGAAGTCCCCGGCATAGGCACCGTCGAGGTGAGCCCGAACTCCGTACAGGGCTATGACTACGAGGCCGACAACAACGGCATCATCCTGCTGCCTGAGCGGACCGTGTTCAAGGCCGACAACATCGACAATTTCGACTTCTGACAGGTCGAGACTCTGCCGCAGTCATTCAGGCTGCGGCAGGCCTGGCGGTGAAAATGGCGCGCCGTTACCCGCCGCCACTGCACCGCCTGTTCCCCGAAACCATACAGTGATCGCCCCCGAGACGCCGCCGCGTACATGGCTGGAGGCGGGACTTGCCGGCTACGCCGATGGTCGTAGACGTCGCGACGAGTTTCTCGCCATCGCGCGCTAGCCGCGTCCTTCAACAAAGAATCGGTTGTGCGTTCACCTCAAATTCCTCGGACGGCCACCGCAAGGCGCGCGAAGCGCCGCAAGTGCGGTCCAAAGGCGGTGCGATGGAAGCGAAAGCTCGAGCTGAGGTGGATCCGGCGGCGCATGCCCAGCCGCGTTTGAACTCAATCGTTTTGGCCATCGCCACGGACTCAATCCAGTCCTGCGACGAAGACCAGAGAGCGCGATAGAGAAAGCCGGATATGCTCCAGTGAAACAGGGGATGAACGCCGGGTAGGCTCTGATCGCCCGAAGCGTTCGAGCCTGAGAGGGAGCTCAATCGTCACCGGTAGCGAGGCCGGAAGGTGTGCCCACACCGCCTTATAGTCGATCGAGCCATCCCCGATTGCGGTGAAAGTCCAGTCATTCCCTATGCTTGCGACATCTTTCAAATGGCAATGGATTATGCGGTCTGTGCGGTCGCAGAGATCGGCTTCCGGCCTTTTCGCCTCCCGGCTGTACGTAAAGACGTTGCCTATGTCGTAGTTCAACCCGACATCCGGAGAACCCAATTCGTCAATGAGGAGGGTTCCCTCCCGCGCATTGCCGATGAGGTCTCCACTACCGTGACCTGGATTCTCAAGCGCAAGCTTGATTCCAGCCGCTCTGCATTCTGCACTGACTGCTCGCAGCAGGCTGACAATTTGGTTGCGCGAATTTCGTCGGCCACTGTTTGTTATGAGGAATCGTGCGCCGAGCGTTGCTGCGAAACCGATACGTCGTCTCAGCATCCGCGCGGAATCCGGGTTACTCAGATCCATATGAGCCGACACGGCGTTTGCAGCCAGGCCGGCGGAGGCGATCCGTCGCGCCAGGTCCCGGCCGCTTGCCGCCGAGAACGCCTCCTCGTCGAAATCCAGGTATCCCTTGATGTAGGCCGGCTCGATGGACCGGCAGCCGGACGCCGCGATCTCCTCGATGGCCTGCTCCATGGGATAGCCGTCGAAGAGCGCGGTCGATACGGATACGATGCGGGACATTTTCGCCCCCCCCCCGGCGGCTACGCCATCAGTTGTACTATGGCAGCTATTACATTCCTGGGATGGGTCAGGAACCCTTGCCGTAAACAATGAGTTCAGATGCTTCTTTCACCTTTGTGGGTGACAGGGCATCCCGCCAATCCTCGCGTACGACTACGCCCTTTGCAAAGCGCATCAACCGCAGGGCAGCGTCAGACGGAACTTTGGGCGAATAGCCGAACCACATGGCGATCTCGACGTTGAGGTGGCCGATAAGAAAGTCGAGAGCGGCCTGTCGCGGAATGCCGTACTTCTTCTCGCACTCCTCGACAGCCTCCACCATGGTGTCGACGAAAGGCATCGCGACCATCTCTGACAATCCCGGTTCGAGTATCGCGAGCTGCTCCACTGTCACCCGGTAGCAGTTGATGACTGGAGACCACATCGCCTTGCAGATATCCTCGCCCAGCTTGTAGTGCTCCTCGGGTCCCTGCATGAGCGCACAGACGATAGACTGTTTGGCGATACCGCCATGATAGTCGCGTCGCGCCTCCCAGGCTGTCTCGTCGTTGAAGAGCGGCGGATGGCAGGGGTGGCCCACGAAATAGGTGAGATCGGGTCGATCCGTCGGCAAGTCGCCCGCATATGGGGCAGCAGCGTCCAGAATGAGAAGCATCGAACCTGATGCGAGCTTCGGTGAAAGGTCTGCAGCGACCTTGCCGATCACATTGTCGGGCAGCGCCAGCACAACGACGTTCGCACCCTTGACTCCCTCGTCGGTATCGACCGCCGGAATGTTTGCCTCCGCGAGCCGCTGCTTGCCTCCGTCACCGATCTCGACAGCACGAACGTCGTAGCCGGCGTCGACAAGCTTCCTGGTGATGCGGAAGCCCATTTTTCCGCCAGCGCCCAGTATAGCAATGGATGTCGTCATGATCTTCCTCCCTGCAAGGGTTTCAAGCAAAACTGTCCAGCGCAGCGGCAAGCGCCGGATGAGCGCGGGCGTATTCGGTCGCAGGAATGCCCTCTCTTGCCGCCTGCCATGCCTCGTGAATCGAACGAACGCCGGCCTCGACGCCATGAGGATGTCCGATGATGCCGCCGCCACAACAGTAGATCAGGTCCGTGGTACCCAACCGCCTGTAAGTCTCCTCCGCCTGTACCGCCGATTGGGCCGAGGAGAAGACCGGCATGACGGTGTCCGGTCGGTCTTCCCGCGCGAACATTGGGGTGAGGCACTCCTGCGCGGAGGCGATCACGCTGTCGTCTGGCTCACAGAACTTGTTACGCAGCCCATTGACGTGGAGATGATCCACCCCCGCAAGACGCCAGAACTTCTGATAGGCCAGATAGCTCATCCCCAGGGCGGGGGAACGATCATAGAGACCCCAGCCTGCGCGGTGACCGTGCAGCGCGACGGATGAATGGCGGCGGATTTCGATGACGCCGGACAGGCCTGTCGAGTTCAGTACGAGCATCGCGCACGTGCCGCCCCGGCGCTCGATGACATCGAGTTGCCTGCGCATAGCATCCATGTCGCCGGAAATGTTGACGGCGTACATTGCTTTCCTGCCAGTCCGATCCGCATGGCGATCGATGACTTTCATGACAGCCTCGAATCTTTCGGCGAATGGCGAGTGGGGTGGATCGCCCATCAGTTCGTCATCCTTGAGGAAGTCGAGTCCAGCGCCGATCATCATGTCGGCAAGTTCTGCCGTCGCCTCTGGTGTCAGGCCGACGCTCGGCTTGAAAATCGTGCCGACGATCGGGCGATCGTAGACACCGGTCAGCTTGCGCGTGCCCGAGACTCCAAAGCCCGGGCCGGGATAGGCATCAGCAAAACTATCCGGGAACTCAAGCGTGAGCAGCTTCAGGGCAGAGAAGTGATGCAGTTCGAACAGATTGCCAAGAACGGTGGACCACACCGAGGCGAGGATAGTTCCGGTATTCTCCACGCTCCAGGAGATCGTGACCTTGGCTTGGCGGGGACGCTGCGACGCTCCGGTTTTAGGACCGCGCGAATGAGGCAGGCTTGGGTATTGGGTGTCGCCAATGATGTCGATGCTTTCAACCCTGGCTCCGAACCTAGCCAGTAGTTCCGCTGTTTCGCCGGGCATGGCGCGGAACGTTCCGCTCGACTGCTCGCCGGCCATGGCGGCCGCAGCCTGATCCACCGGATACGCTGTTTCGATCAGGTAGGTCGCAAAGATTCGATTGGACAATGTGGCACCGGAACAGATTGAGTTCCGGCGAAGTAGCACATCAAAGTGTTTATGTCATCATATCAGTTTATGCTACTCGCTAAGAAGTCGCATTTGACTTTGAATCGTCACCGAGCACTTCGTACAGTTTGTTGGCGCGCGCTATGTGGTCTGCCATAAGAGAACTGGCCGCGGTGCCGTCGCCTGCCGCGATGGCCTTGTAGATCTTCTCATGCTCCTCGATCGTCAACCGCTCGGCACCGCGAACGGAAACGAACTCCCGCTTGAAGCGCGAAAGCCAGTCGAGCATTCCGCGCGTCACTGCGGCAATGAGCGAATTTCCGCTCATGCTCGCGATCTGGGCGTGGAATGCCATGTCGGCGGCGAGGAACCTCGCATGGTCTCCGCGAGCATCCTTCAGGTCGCGGATAAGGGCCGCGAGATGCTCCAGGTCTCGTGCCGAGGCGTTGCGGGTCGCGATGCGAACAAGCGCTGTTTCAAGCCATAGGCGGGCCTCTTTCAACTCGTCAAGGCCGCGCGGGCTGGTCGCCAGAAGCATGATCATTGCAGCAGAAATCTGATCAACCAGAACTTCCGGTGTCGGATTTATGACCCTTGCTCTCTCTCCATGGGAGATTCGGATCAAGCCCATTTGCTGCAGGGAAAGCATTGCCTCGCGTATCGAGGGGCGGCCCACGCCGATCATCGTCATCAATTCGCGTTCAGACGGCAACTGCGAACCGGGCGGAAACTCGGAAGTCGAGATCGCGGAGATCAGCCGATCGAGCACTTCTTGGTAGAGCTTCTTCTTGTGGATGGGCTCCATGGGGAATGCGCCTCGCCGTTTCGATCCGCCCTTCTAGGGCGTGTTCATGCCGGAGACAATCATCCTCCAAAGGGCATCGATCCGCAATCGTTGACATAACATATATGATCACATAACGTCTTGTTGGCTGCCAAAGTCGCGGCCACTGCTGTAACGCGACCGCATCGGGCGGCGCGGGATAACAAAGGGGAGGATTTCGGACATGGCGCTAAACAGGCGTGATTTTACCGTAGGCGCCCTTACGGGGCTTGCCGCTTTGAGCGGGATGACCGTTGCGGTGCGTGCGCAGGGCAGCAAGACAATAGCAGTGCTGTTCGACGGTCTCTATTCCGAGTTCTGGGTGGCCGGGATTCAGATCATACGTGAGGACCTGAAGAAGCGCGGTTTCGAGATCATGGAGGCGATTTCGGATCAGGACGACAACAAGCAGTTCGAGCAGGTACGCGCGGCAATCGCCCGCAAGGTCGACGGCATCATCATCGTGCAAACCGACTCGAATGCAGTTATCCCGGCGATCCGTGCAGCCAACGAAGCGGACATTCCGATGGTTCACTTCAATCGTCCTCCCGCTCCCTCGGATGCATTCTCGGTCGCGATCCAGGCCGACAACCAGAAGATTTCGCGCGATGCGGTGACCTACTCCTGCGAAGTAGCCAAGGCGTCTGGCAAAAAGCACAAGGCTGCGATCCTCATAGGCGACCTCGGCGATCCGAATGCGATCCAGCGCCGCGACGGATTCCAGGAAGCGGTGGATCAATATCCCGACGTGATCGAGGTTGTGGCCAAGATACCGACCGAATGGAACGCCGACACGGCCTTCGCGGGCTTGACGAACGCCCTGCAGGCAAATCCCGACATATCCTTCCTGTTCACGTCATCGGACTTTCTCATTCCGCAGATTCAGCAGGCCCTGAAAACAGCCGACAAGTGGCATCCTGTTGGGAACGAGAACCATGTCATCTTCACCGGGTTCGACGGATTCCCGGATGCCTACGCGTTGATGAAAGACGGCTACATGGACGCCTGCGGTGTTCAGAACCTCTTCTACGAGACCGAACTGGCCATCCAGGCAATTCTCGATCTGCAGGAAGGCAAGAAGGTCGACAAGCTCCTTCTCGATCCGGGCTTTGCAATCACGCAGCAGAACATCGAAGAGAAGAAGGAAGAAATGTGGGGTTATGTCCTCTGGAAGGAAAAGAACCCCGGTTGAGATAACTCGCCTTAAGGTCCTCCCGGACTAGGCCCAGACCGCCCGGCGTCAGTCCGGGCGGTCTCCATCGGTTCCAAGAACAACCACACCGAGCGACCTGAAGATGACAGCAGTGCCGCCCGCTCATATTGCACAATCGGCAATTCCCCGTTCCGGAATGGGCAGGCTGCTGAAGCTTGTATTGTCGGAATATTTCATCCTGGTTCTATGCCTGCTCTATGTCGCGGGCATCTATCCCTTCGTACCAGAAATCCTGACCTGGGGCGTCTGGTCGAACATCCTCGGTGACATGATGCCCTTGCTGGTCGTGGCGATAGGGCAGACCTTTGTCCTGATCGTCGCCGGCATCGACCTGTCAATCACGGCGATCATCTCGATGGCCGCGGTGGTTGGCGCCTCGGTCATGACGGGCACCGGTGGGTATCTTTCCGGTAGCGCAGCGGCGGTTCCGATTGCCATTCTCGTCATGCTTCTGGTTGGGGTCGGCATAGGCTTTATCAACGGCATGTCCATCGTCTGGCTCAACATGCCGTCGTTCATTGTGACATTGGCGACCCGCATGTTCTTCGCGGGAGCTGCAATCTGGTTCGTGACATTCCACTCGACATCGTCATCCATCGCCGACCTCCCGCGCTCGTTCTCGAATTTTTCCACGGGTAGTTTTTCAGGCATCCCCTACACGGTACTCGTCGTGGGCATGATCGCAGTAGTCGCCCATGTGTTTCTTTCCCGTACACGATACGGCCGCTGGATTTATGCTGTTGGGGCAAACCCGAAGGCGGCCCGAGTATCCGGCATACCTGTCGAGCGTACCATCATGATGGCATTTCTCATCAGCGGCGCGTGCGCGTCGGTGGCTGCGATGATTTATGCAGCGCGCATGCAGACCGGTTC
The DNA here is from genome assembly GCA_019635775.1 of Rhizobiaceae bacterium. Taxonomy (GTDB): domain Bacteria; phylum Pseudomonadota; class Alphaproteobacteria; order Rhizobiales; family Rhizobiaceae; genus Mesorhizobium_K. The sequence continues at coordinate 30,901 of JAHBYU010000007.1, forward strand.
CCCAATTGCCGGTGAGAACATCCTGCTCGACGTGATAGGCGCGGTCGTGATTGGCGGAACCAGCCTGTTCGGCGGCAAGGGCAAGATTATCTGGACCGTATTTGGCGTTCTGTTTCTCGTCATCCTGGATACTTCGATGAAGCTTCTCGGTGCCTCGCTGTTTGCAATCTATATCATCAAGGGCAGTGTTATCCTGCTTGCCGCCATGATGGACACGTTGCGCAACCGCATCCTGGCGGAGCGCTGAAGTGACCGGCGCGAGCACTCCATTTCTAAGAGTCGAAGGGGTCCGCAAGAGTTTCTTCGGCGTCACCGTGCTGCATGACGTCTCTTTCGCCGTGGAAGCAGGCAAGGCGCTCGGTCTCGTAGGGGAGAATGGATCGGGCAAATCGACCAGCATGAATATCCTTGGTGGCGTGATCCAGCCGGAAGCAGGCTCCATGTTCCTCGGGGGCGAGGCCTATGCGCCGGCCGACCCGAAACAAGCGGCCGCGGCAGGCGTAGCCTTCATTCACCAGGAACTGAACCTTTTCCACAATCTGACGGTCGAGGAAAACCTCTTCGTGGACGCTTTTCCGCGGCGCGGCGTGTTGCCTCTGATAGACCGCCGCGCAATCCGCGCCTCGACGGAGGAGGTGCTTGCAGAGGTTGACCTGCAGGTGAAGCCATCCACTCTGGTTGCGAAGCTGAGCCAAGGCGAAAGGCAACTCGTCGAAATTGCAAAGGCCGTGTCGCGAAACGCCAGACTCATCATTTTCGATGAGCCGACCACGTCGCTCACCCGGCCTGAGGTCGAGCGTCTTTTCGCGATCATCGAAAGACTGAAACAACGCGGGATTGCGATCATCTATATCAGCCATGCGCTGGAGGATGTAATCTCGGTTTGCGAGACGATCACAGTGCTTCGCGACGGGCACCTTGCGGGCACTGCACCAAAAGACGACCTGACGCTGCAGCAGATCATCGCCATGATGGTGGGACGATCGATCGACACGATCTACCCGCAACGGCTGCGAAGCGGCGGCGGTGATAGGATCTTCTCAGTGTCAGGTCTGTCTCAGCCAGGCGTCGCCGAGAACGTGTCGTTCGATATACGCCAAGGTGAGATTGTCGGACTCTCCGGGCTGATGGGGTCAGGCAGATCCGAACTGGCGCGCATGATTTTCGGTCTGGATCCGTTCCGCAGGGGCGTCATAACAATCAACGGCAAGCCCCTGAATGATCCTACGCCGCGGAGCGCGATGGATGCGGGAATTGCATTCCTGACCGAAGACCGTCGAGGCGAGGGGCTTCTGATGGATTTCACTGTCTCCGAGAACACTGTGCTGGCCTCGCTGCGAAGCGTTGCGGGCGCCCTCGGCATACTCGACAAGCGCGCCATCTCACGCGTCTCGCTGGACATGGCATCCGCAATGCGGCTTTCGACTGACAGGGTTGACGATACGCAGGTAAAGCACCTTTCGGGGGGCAATCAGCAGAAGGTGGTCATCGGCAAGTGGCTTCGCAGGCAGCCGGTCCTCTTTATCCTGGACGAACCCACGCGAGGCATCGACGTCGGGGCAAAGCAGGAGGTCTATCGCATCATCAACGGCCTTGTCGAACGAGGCAGCGCCGTTCTGCTCATATCGTCGGAGATAGAAGAACTGATGGGTCTTTCCGACCGCATTCTGGCTCTCTCGCGAGGCGAAATGGTGGGATCGTTCGACAGCAAGCCGTTTGACCGGGAGGCGATCATGGCGGCCGCGGCGGGCGTCGGCAAGCTGGAGGCGGCGGAATGAAGATTGGCAGTCGCGCGCTTCTGCTCATACTCCAGAACGCCCCCTACATACTTTTTGTCGTGTTGCTTGTCGTGTTCGGCCTGATGTCGGACCGCTTCTTCGCGATCGCCAATTTCCGCAACATCATCATCCAGGCCGCTCCCATCGCCATTCTGGCAATCGGCATGACCTTTGTCCTGCTGACCGCGCAGATCGATCTTTCGGTCGGGGGCATCATGTATCTCACCGCCACTGTGCTCGCGCTATACATGACCGGGGCCCCATGGCCTGTAGGTCTGGCCGCAGTCATCTTCATGGGTGGCTTCATAGGGGCGTTGAACGGCGTCGTGGTGACGCGATTGGGGGTCGCATCTTTCATCGTGACACTTGCAACACTTTTCATCCTGCGCGGAATCGCGATGTATCTGTCTAACACCCGTACACTGATGTTCGGGGACGAGATTTTGACGTTGAACCGTGCGACGGTACTTGGCATCCCCTCGGCAATCTTCGCCTTCCTCGTGGTGTTCGCTGTTGCCTGGGTCATCCTGCACCAGACGCCGTTCGGCCGGCAGGTCTATGCGGTCGGCGGAGATCCGGAGGCTGCGCGCAAGGCCGGCCTTCCCGTTGCGCGCATCGTCTTCTTCTGCTTCGTGATCGCGGGAATCTGTGCCGGCGTCGGCGGGTTCGTGTCGATCACGCAGATCGGTGCCGTAGGGCCGAAATATGGAGACCAGATCGAATTTTCCGCGATCGCGGCTGCAGTCCTCGGCGGGGTTTCCCTGTTTGGGGGAAGAGGCAGTGTGGCGGGTACGGTTTTCGGAGCCATCCTGATCAAGTCGGTCCAGAACGGGCTGAACATCATCAACGCAGACCCGTACATCTATCCCCTTGTCACCGCGGCAATCATCTTCCTCGCGGTGGCGATCGACGGATTGAGAACACGCATCATCGAGCGGCTGGAACGTCGGACAATTCGTCCGGTGTCGGTCGAATAGCATCGGAGTTTCGGAACATGACCACGGTTGCGCTGATCGGCGCTGGCGGAAAGATGGGCTACCGGCTGGCCGGCAAGCTGAAGGAATCGCGCTTCACTCTGCGATGCGCCGAGGTGAGCGACGCCGGCAAGGCGCGGCTCAGCGAGGGGTTGCGCCTCGATACGATGGATATGAAAAGCGCCATATCGGGCGCCGAAATTGTGATACTCGCCGTTCCGGATACGGCAATCGGCAAGGTATCGAATGCCATAGAGAAGGATCTGAAGCCCGGGACCATGCTGGTCATCCTCGATGTGGCAGCGCCCTTTGCCGGCCACCTGCCAAAGCGCGAAGACCTGACAATCTTCGTGACCCATCCCTGCCACCCACCCATATTCAACGATGAGACGGACCTGAATGCCAAACGCGACTTCTTTGGCGGAGTGGCGGCAAAGCAGCACATAGTCAGCGCGCTGATGCAGGGGCCGGAAGAGCACTATGAATTGGGTGAGGAAATCGCGACGATCATCTGGGCGCCGGTCATGCGTTCCCACCGCATCACCGTCGATCAGATGGCTATGTTGGAGCCCGGTCTTTCCGAAACGCTTTGCGCCAGCCTGCTGGTTGTGATGCGCGAGGCGATGGATGAGGTTGTTTCCCGCGGAGTGCCAAAGCAGGCCGCGCGCGACTTTCTGCTCGGTCACATGAATGTTCTCGGGGCCGTCATCTTCGAGGAAACACCGGGCGTGTTTTCAGATGCCTGCAACAAGGCGATCGAGTTTGGAAAGCCGATGCTGATGCGCGATGACTGGAAGCGCATCTTCGATCCTCAGGAACTGGCCGACTCCATTCGTCGCATCACGTGAGGGCCCACCATGCTCAAAGGCGCACTGATCGGCTGCGGCTTCTTCGCCATCAATCAGCTCAACGCTTGGCGGGACATCGAGAACGGAGGCGGCGCACGGATAGTCGCCGTGTGCGATCGCGATCCGAGCCGACTGAAGGCTGCCTCCGAACAGTTCGGCATTCACCGAACCTACACGGATGCAGCGGAGATGCTGGACGCGGAGAATCTCGATTTCGTCGATATCGCCACGACGGCGCCAAGTCATCGTATGCTTGTGGAGCTTGCTGCCTCACACGGATTGCCAGTTATCTGCCAGAAGCCGGTGGCGCCAACCCTGGATGATGCGAAAGCCATGGTTGCGGCATGTCAGGCGGCCGACGTCCCGTTCATGATACATGAGAATTTCCGCTTCCAGTCTGCGGTCATCGCGGTTCGGGAAGCGATCGATAGGGGAGAGATCGGCCGACCCTTCTGGGGTCGGATATCCTTTCGCGCCGGCTACGACGTGTTTGCCGGTCAACCCTATCTTGCCGAAGGGGAGCGCTTCATCATCGAGGATCTGGGGGTCCACATTCTCGATATCTCGCGTTTCCTCTTCAACGATGTCGCGAGCGTGACCGCAAAGACGCAGAAGGTAAACCCGCGCGTGCGCGGAGAGGACGTTGCAACCATGCTGCTGACACATGAAAGCGGTGCGATTTCGTTGGTCGACTGCAGCTTCTGGAGCAAGCGTGACAAGGAACAGTTTCCACAAACCCTGATAGAGATCGACGGATCGGAAGGTTCGCTCAGACTGGAGATCGACTACCGGCTGATCGTATCCGGTCCAGGCGGGACGCGTGTCCGGGACGTGTCTCCGCCCGTGCTCCCCTGGGCCCAGAAGCCATGGAACAATATCCAGGAGAGCGTCCTGCTCATTCAGAAGCATTGGGTCGAGTGCCTTCTGCGAGGGGTTGAGCCGGCGACTTCCGGCCGCGATAATCTGGCCACCTATGCGCTCGTCGAGGCATCCTATCAAAGCGCCGCGACAGGCCGGCCGGTCGATCCCCGCACGCTATGACGGCTTCACGAGCGCATATTCTCTATGGGACCGAAGCGCCGCCTGTGGTGCCGCGCCTGCTCCGCGCTGGTGGTCTGACGGTAGAGTTTGCCGATGGCAGTCTGCGGGCAGTAAGCTGGCATGGCAAGGAAGCCATACGTGCGATCGCCTACCTGGTGCGGGATGAGAACTGGGGCACATATGCCCCAGACCGGCGGTCCCTCCGGATCAAGGAAGACGCTGAGCGTTTCCATGTTTCGTATGAAGCCGAGTGCCGTTCGGCAGAGGGCGCGGTGCTTCGATACAAGGCTCTTGTCGAAGGGTATGCCGACGGACGCCTGCACTTCGACGTGACCGCGGTACCAGAAGGAGACTTCAGAACCAACCGTTGCGGCTTTTGCATCCTGCATCCGATCCTCGGTGTGGCTGGTGAGTGGGCGCGGATCGAACATGTCGACGGATCTGTCGAGAATTCGCGTTTCCCGGCGCAGATCGATCCGGCTCAACCGTTCAAGGACATCCGCGAAATCGCGCATCAGGTCGAGCCGGGCGTGATCGCCATTTGCCGTATGGATGGCGATGCGTTCGAGATGGAGGACCAGCGCAACTGGACCGACGCGTCGTACAAGACCTATGTGCGCCCCCTTGCGTTACCCTGGCCCTACAGCCTCCCTGACGGCGAGCCTATGAGGCAGACGATCTCAGTGCGGTTCGAAGGTGTCCCAACGCATGTGACTGTGGCCAATGACGATGCGATCCGGGTTTCGCTCGGCGAGCCATCCGGCCGCATGCCGACCTTTGGGCTCCTTGTCTCGCCGGAGGAAGCCCGCAATGTCCTTGAGCAAATCGATGCGCTGCGGGTGATAGCGCCAGGACATCTCATTTTCCACTACAGTCCGCTGCAAGGGCATGGGTTGGATGCTCTTCGGTCCTTCTCGAACGTGCTCGACGCATTCGCAGCCGAAGCGACGCTCGAATTTGTTCTGCCGTGCGTTGATACGCCGGAGGCTGAACTGCAAGCCGTTGCGAGGGATGTGTCGGCTGCAGGGCTCAATCTCTCATCGATCGCGGTGAGTCCCGCTCCCGACCTGAAGTCGACGCCGCCAGGCAGCAGATGGCCCGAATGCCCGGCGCTTGACCGGATCTACCGCGCCGCCCGGGCAGCATTTCCCGGAAAGACCCTTGGCGGCGGTATGTTCAGCTACTTCACTGAGTTGAACCGGAAGCGGGTACCGGCAGATCTCCTCGACTACTTTACCCACACGACATCCCCGCTGGTGCATGCCGCCGATGACCGCAGTGTGATGGAAAGCCTGGAAGCGCTGCCTTTCGTTACGCGTTCGGCCAGAGCCATCTTCGGCGACAAGGAGTATCGGATCGGGCCCTCATCCATAGGCATGCGCCACAATCCCTATGGCGCGCGGCTGGCTGACAACGTTGTTGGTAACCGCGTGACGATGACCGCCGACGACCCCCGCCAGAAGGGACTTTTTGCTGCGGCCTGGATGGTGGGCTACGCTGCGGCCGTCTCGGATGCAGGGCTTACGCACCTTTCGCTCGGCGCATTGACCGGATCGTCAGGCGTCATCGGTGAGGAGGGGATGCGGCCCGCATTTTTCGCTGCCAAGGCGCTTGCCTCCCTTCAGGGCAAGAATTTGCGAGTTGCGACGACCGACAGGCCTGCCACCCTTCTGGCGCTAGCGGCAGACGATCGCCTGATGGTCGCCAACCTGTCATCGGAGACAATAGAGGTGCTTTTGCCGGAATTCCGGGAGGCGGAGGTGCTTGACGAGCGTGAAGCAGTCGAGGCGGTCGCGTCTGGCGTGTTGCCAGTTCTGCCGGCGGGGAATCGAATGTCGCTCGGAGCCTATGGCATCGCAATAGTGACCATGGCGGAGCCGGGATGACACAGCGCAGGTTCCTTGCGTTCTACGGCGACGATCAGACCGGTTCGACGGACGTGATGGAAGCCTTGGAACTGCGCAGCGTTCCGACCGTCCTGTTTACGGGCATCCCCACGCCGGAACAGGAGGCGCGCTTCCACGACCGGCTTGCGGTTGGCATCGCGGGCACGAGCCGCAGCGAGACGACGGCATGGATGGATGCTAACCTGCCGTCCATTTTCGTTTGGTTGAAGGACCAGGATGCAGAGATCTGCCACTACAAGATTTGCTCGACGTTTGATTCCAGCCCGACGATCGGCAGCATAGGCCGGGCACTCGATATCGGCGCCGCAATCTTCAATCAGGACTCAACCGCATTGGTCGTCGGGGCGCCGGAGCTCAGGCGCTACACAGCTTTCGGAAACCTGTTCGCGGGCTTTCTCAGCGAGAATTTCCGCATTGATCGTCACCCAGTCATGAGCCGCCATCCCGTTACGCCGATGGATGAGGCAGACATCGGGCGTCATCTTCAACGGCAGACCGAAAAATCGGTGGGTCTCATCGACCTTGTAGCGCTCAAGCGGAACATCAGTCCCGAAGCGGTCGATGCGACTTTCGATGTCTTCCCGATCGTGCATCTGGACGTCTTGGACGACGAGACACAAAGAGCGGTCGGTCGCCACATCTGGCGTCGCCGGACCATCTCGCGTTTCGTGGTAGGGTCGTCCGGCGTTGAATATGCCTTGCTTGGCGAGGGAACCGGCGTGCCGATCGCCGGACGGGTCCGTGATTTTCCGAAGCCTGGCAGTCGTGGGCCGGTGGCGGTTGTCTCGGGCAGTTGTTCGCCGACAACAGAAAGACAAATACGCTTCGCAGAAAAGCATGGCTTCGAGGGAATAGCGTTGGACCCTGGTCTCCTCGTCGGAGAGCAGAGGCAGGTCGAAATAGAACGGGCCGTCTCGACTGGCTCCGCCGTCCTGTCGGCCGGCGTCAGCCCGTTGTTCTACACGGCGCTCGGGACCGAAACGCCGGGAGCGGAATTGCAGGGAATGGGCCACGAGATTGGTACGGCCCTCGGGCAAATTCTCGACAGGCTCATCAAGCGCCATACCTTGCGCCGCGCCGTGGTTGCCGGCGGCGATACCTCAAGCCACGCAATCGGGCAACTCGGGATCTATGCGCTGGAGTGCCTTATGCCCCTGCCGCTATCACCCGGGTCTCCGCTCTGCTCGGCGCATCGCGTCGACGGCGGTGTTCTTGAAGTGGCGTTCAAAGGCGGCCAGGTCGGCGGTGACGACTATTTCCCGCTGGTCCGTGACATCTGAACGGTTGAGTGAAAAGAAAAAGTGGTATAATGAGCATGTCAGATAGCGAGGGAAATATTAGAATTCTGCTGTTTAGTTGGTCATGGTAGTGAAAGGGAGGTCATACATGTTCAAACGGCTGTTGGTTGCGCTCTGTTCGGCGGGCTCATTGTTCACCGCGTATGGAGTTGCAGGAACTGCATATGCGTCGGAGGACAAGCCTGTCATCGCGCTGTCGAATTCGTTTTATGGCAATACGTGGCGCAGGCAGATGGTGGACGCGTTTACCGCTGAGGCCGAAAAGGCAAAGGCCGAGGGCAAGATCGAGGATTTCGTCGTTCTGAACGGGGATGGCAGCGTTGCCCAGCAAAACAGCCAACTGGCGGAACTCATCCTTCGTGGGGTCGATGCCATCGCCATTAACGCCGCCTCGGAGACCGCGCTCAACGGACTGGCCGAAAAGGCATGCGCGGCTGGTATCAAGATCATTGCATTCGATTCCCTGCTGACCGCCGATTGCGCTTACAAGTTGTCGTTCGACTTCACCGGCTACAAGACCGAACAAGCCAACGCCACGCTCGACCTTATCGGCCGGAAGGGCAACGTGATCGTGGTTCGTGGCGTGAAGGGATCTGGTCCCGACAATCTGATGTATTCAGCCCAGAAGGCCGTCCTGGATGCCAATCCCGACGTCAAGGTCGTTGCGGAGGTCTACGGGCAGGCGACCGCCTCCGAGGCTCAGGCTGGCATCGCCAATGTGCTGCCGAGCCTGCCTCATGTCGATGCTGTTCTCGCACAAGGTGGGAGCGATGACTTCGGCATTGCGCAGGCATTCGCGCAAGCCGGCGGTTCCTATGCCGAGAAGCTCCCCGTGATCGAGGGCGGCGGCTCCAGCGATTTCGTTATCTGGTGGAACGAGCAGGCAGCCAAGGGCTATAAGACGACGTCGATGAATACGACGCCCGGAATTGGGGGCGCCGCGTTCTGGCTTGCTTACGAGGTCGTCAAAGGCGCGGAGCCTCCGAAAGAAATGACCATGCCGGTCGCGGTGGTCGATCCGTCAAACCTTGCTGAGATGGCAAAGGATCTGCAGCCGGGCTTCATTATCAGCCCTAGCTATAGCCAGGAATGGGTTCAGCAGAACCTCTTGAAGGCGACCCAGTAAACTGTTCAAGGGATACAGCGATGACGGCTGCTGGCGACAGCGGCCGTTCTCGCTAAAGGTGCTTAATTGAGCGGTGATTTGGAAACAGGGCTGGCGACAGGGGCTGGGGCGCTGGAGCAGCGAGCATTCCTGTCGTTGTCTGGGATAGGGAAGTCTTACGGCCACACGCGCGCTGCTGAAGCCATTGATTTCACCATTACCGGAGGAGAGGTCATCGGGCTTATAGGCGCCAACGGCGCCGGCAAGAGTACTTTGATGCGTATCCTCGCTGGTGTCACGGAGCCGAGTGAAGGTTCAGTGACGCTGTGTGGAGAACCGTTGAACCTCGCCACCTATTCTCCCCGGGTTGCCCGTGATGTCGGCGTTCGAATAGTTTGGCAGGAGCTCTCCTTGTCCCCCAATCTGACGGTTGCCGAGAACTTCTATATCGAACAACCCCAGCTAGGCAGGTTTTCTCCCTTTTGGCTTCGCGATTATCATCGCATGGCGTCGGAAGGCATCGAAAGAATCTTTCCAGGTACGAATATCCCGACTGGAAGGCTTTTGGCGGAGTTGTCCATAGCCGAGCGACAGATCGTGGAGATTGCACGCGCCGCAAGCGATCCCAATCTGAAGCTGCTGATCCTGGACGAACCGACTTCCTCACTGGCTGCCGAGCGAAGCGCCCAGCTTCGACGATTCGTGAAGTCGCTGGCCAGGAGTGGGGTGACAGTCATCTTCATCAGCCACAAGCTCGCGGAGGTGCTTGATGTGGCAGACCGTGTCGTCGCGATGCGCAATGGTCGGCTGGTTTGGCAGAGAGGCGCAGAAGAAGCATCTGTGTCCGATCTGATTTCGGCAATGTCCGGCGCGGAGGCGGGAGAGGTCGGTGAACGACGCCACTCCGATCCGGATGCAGCGCGCCCAGTCCTTGCAATGATCGGGACCGGACTGACCGGCTCGCCAGGGCGGTCGATCGAGTTGCGCGCAGGAGAGATCGTTGGCGTCGCAGGGCTGGAGGGGAGCGGACAGCGCGAACTTCTGCAAAAGCTTTTTGCCTCGCGATCGTCCGTGGACGTCCAACGATCGAGCGACAGGATTCGCTACATTTCCGGTGACCGTCAACGCGAGGGCGTGTTTCCCCTCTGGAGCGTACTGGACAATATCCTGATCGGCCGGATAGCGCGCCAGTCGTCTCTTGCTCCCGTCGGACGCGCCGGGTTGCGTCCAAGGGCAGTTGAACTGGCTCGAAAGCTCGCGCTTGATGATGCTCGTTTTGATGCCGGAATTCTGGACCTTTCGGGTGGCAACCAGCAGAAGGTTCTTGTCGCCCGCGCCCTCATCGACGATCTCGACATCGTCCTGCTCGACGATCCGACTCGCGGCGTTGATATTGCAGCCAAACGCGACTTCTACAAGCTTGTGCGCCAAATCGCAGATGCCGGCTGTCTTGTGGTATGGCATTCCACGGAAGACCTGGAGTTCCTCGAGTGCGATCGAGTCCTCGTCTTTGGCAGCGGAGAAATCGTTGCTGAACTGAGCCGCGATGAAATCACCGAAGACAATGTGGTGGCGGCCTCGTTCATTCAGCCCATACACAGCAATGCGGCGGAGCGAAACCGGGGCGGGGGCGGCGGCCCTGCGATCGTCAGATCGATACCGTTCGTCAGCTTGTTCGCGGTCTTTGCAACCATGGCATGGCTCAATCCGGTCGTGGCTTCCGGATTCGGTGTCGAGTTGCTGCTTGCGCCTGCCGTAACGCTGGTTCTGATCGCTCTTGCCCAAATGTTCGTGGTGGGCGGAAGCGAGATTGATCTGGGCATCGGCGCCTTTGCAGGCCTGATCAATGTCGTCAGCGCAACTCTGCTCGTGACGTCGCCGCTGCTCGGTATTGCCGGCCTTGCCTGTGGCCTGTTGGGTTATGCGCTCGTGGCGACCCTGATACAGGTGCGCGCCATTCCCGCCATCGTTGTGACGCTCGGCGCATCCTTCATCTGGACCGGGGTTGGCAGGACGATACAGCCTTCGCCGGGCGGAGGCGCTCCTGATTGGCTGCGCGATCTGTTCACCCGGAGCTTGCCAGGAATTCCGTCGCCGCTGCTGCTGATACTTGTCGCGGCCGTCACTGCCTACATGATAGACCGGTCGCGCACCGGAACCGTGCTACGCGCCTTTGGGTCCAGCCCGCTTGCGCTGAGACAGGCTGGCTGGTCGCCGCTGCGCTTTAGCATCTATCGCTATGGCATAGCCTGCATGTTCGCCATGGCGGCTGGCCTATATGTCACCGCGACGAACGGCGCCAGCGACATCAATGCGGGAGCTTCGTTTACGCTCCTCAGCATAGCCGCAGTGGTGATTGGCGGATGCCAGTTGCTGGGCGGTTTGATTGCACCGCTTGGAGTCGTCGCCGGGGCGGTGACGCTATCCCTGATAGGCGCCTTGCTCGCATCACTTGGCGTCAGCACCGATTACAATGCGGCCGTACAGGGCGCACTCCTCATCGTCATACTGGGTTTGCAGGCGATCGCGCTTGCGCGGCGGCGTCATGGCTGAGCGCCTTTCGTTGTTCATGCGGACTAACCGCTGGATCTGGCCATTTCTGGGCGTTCTGATACTGTGGATCATCCTTGCCAGCCTTACAGCACGCTTCAGCCTGCACAGCCTGAGCGGGGTCGCAATCTCCGCGTCATTCCTGCTGCTGCCGGCACTCGGTCAGATGCTTGTGATCACGACAGGCAAGGGAAACATAGATCTTTCGATTCCCGGCGTGGTTACTCTCTCGGCATATCTATCCGTCTACACGGCGACCGGCTCGAACACCGGCTTCGTCGTGACACTGGCGGTCGTGTCGCTGATCGCTGGACTGATAGGGCTCTGTAACGCGATACTGGTTCTGTTGCTGCGCATTCCCGCCATGATAGCCACGCTCGCGACCGGCTATATCCTCGCCACGGCAACACTTATTGTGAACTCCCAGATCGGACTGTTCACCCGCCCGCCCGCGCTGGGTTTCCTTGCCGCAGGGCGGATCTTTGGCTTTCCTGTTATCTGCGTTCTCGCTCTGGTGGCGGTTGCAGCGACCGCGCTACTCCTTTCCCGCAGCGCGTACGGCCGCAAGCTTTTTGCGGTGGGACAAAGCGCGGAAGCGGCATATCTAACCGGCATCCGCGTTGCGCCGATCATTGCGTCGACCTTCGTTGCGAGCTCAGTGGTTTCCGGTCTGACCGGCGTTTTGCTGTCAGGCTATGCAGGCGGTGCGTTTCTTGAGATGGGCACACCGTACCTGTTGCAGTCGGTCGGAGCTGTCGTTCTGGGTGGAACACTGATTGCAGGCGGAAGCGCCACCGCACTTGGTACCCTGTTTGGCGGAATGTTGCTCGTCATGATAGTTACAACCATGCAGATCGCAGGCCTTCCGCCAGGGGCGCAAGATATCCTGCAGGGCATCGTTGTTATTTCAGTGCTCTCTGTCGCCGGTACGAAGATGAGGCGTTGATCGCGCCTGGTGGCCCCTTGTTTCGATGTGGCGAAATCGACTCAGCTTTCTGCAACTGCCGGGACCAGACTAAGGGCCTCCCTGCGCCAGCGCCGAAAGCCGCAACTGCGTCACCCCGATCGAGCTGTCTGGTTGGCCAACTGATCTGGCCTTGGAAAGAAATGGGCTGACGCAGCTTCGCAACGCTACAACGAACAGACCGGCTTGCTTGCTACGTTCGGGACCCATGACCCAGCCGGTAGCGGTCGAGTGCAACGGCCACGATGATTACCAAGCCCTTAATAATGTACTGCCAGATGTCGGAGACACCGACCAGGATGAGGCCATTGGACAGCACAGCGATGATCAGCGCGCCGATGAGCGTGCCCCAGATGGAGCCGACGCCGCCCACAAAGCTCGTTCCGCCCAGGATCACGGCGGCAATGGCGTCGAGTTCGTATGCCTGACCGAGTTGCAGTCCATTCGCCGCGTAGAGGCGTGAAGCGGACATCAATCCACCGAGTCCGGAGAGTAAGCCCGACATCGCATACACGAAAAGCAGAACGAACGTCACGTTGATGCCCGCCAGTCGCGCTGCCTCGATGTTTCCCCCTACCGCATAGATACGCGTACCAAGCACAGTGCGTTTCAGGATGAACCAAGACACGAACACCGTGGCCAGCGCGATGATCGCGAGTGCGGGTATGCCAAAGAGCGACCCGTTGCCGATGAATGCAAAGGGCAAGTCTGAATTGAAAATCGTGGAGTCCTTGCCAAGCAGGCGCGCGAATCCGCGGATCGCCGTCAGGGATCCGAGGGTGACAATGAAGGGCGGCAGTTTCAGATAGGCGATGATCGCGCCGTTGATCAGGCCGCAAAGCAACCCAACGGCGATCGCCGCCGGAATGCCCAGCATGCCCATGTCAGGGATGAGGGAGACAATCAGGCCGACCATGGCGGCGGCGGCGAGAATGGACCCCACAGAGAGGTCGATGCCGCCGGTGAGGACGACAAAGGTCATTCCTGTGGCCAGAACGATGTTGATCGATGCCTGCTGCATGACGATCGAAAGATTGCTGAACGACAGAAAGCGACCGCTCAGCATGTGGAAGCCGATGGCCAGGAGGATCAGCACCGGCAGCATGCCGAGCGCCGTCAGGGTGGCGCGCCACTGTCTCTTCTTCAGATCGGCTGCTTCTGTTGTCGTCATGGCATTGTACCTTGGGATTGGCGTGCGACCGCGCCGGCGTCAGCCGCACCAGTCGACAGGGTCATGATTTCTTCCTGATTCAACGGCTTGTCCGCGGATGCCAGGACTTCGCCTGCAATGCGGCCCTCGCGCATGACCAGCGCACGGTCGGCAATGCCGATTATCTCGGGAAGGTCACTTGAGATCACAACGATACCGAGCCCGCGCTTCGCCAGGCCGTCTATCATACGATAGATTTCCGACTTGGCGCCGACATCGACGCCGCGTGTAGGCTCGTCCAATATGATGATCTTGGGCTCGCTTTCCAGCAGGCGGGCGAGCAGTACCTTCTGCTGATTGCCTCCTGACAGGGCACCGACACTGAGTTGCGTGCTTGCAGTGCGTATCGAAAGACTTTTGATAGCCTTGTCAGCGCGCTCCCGCGCTCTGGCGAAATTCAATGTCCCCGCCAGGCCGGAATCCTCGCCGATCACACCTATGTTGACATTGTCGCTCACGGACATGTCGAGGAACAGGCCTAGTCTCTTCCGGTCTTCGGTCAGATAGACGATGCCGGCCGCCAGCGCGTCGGCGGGACTTCGGATGTCCAGAGGCCTACCGCCAAGGAGTATCTCGCCCGCGACGCTTTTGTCCGCCCCGTATATGAGCCGAGCGAGTTCCGTGCGGCCGGAGCCGACAAGTCCGGAAATGCCGAGGACCTCGCCGGCGCGCAGGTCAAATGAACAGTCGTGCACCCGGACTCCATCGCCGAGATTTTTCACGGAGAGCAGGATGTTTCCCAGACCTTCGTGCGCCGAGTGTTCCTTCTTGTAGAAAGAACTGAGATCGCGTCCGACCATCATGGAAACCAGCTTGGGCGCCGAAATCTCATCGCGCGCAAGCGTGCCGACATAGGCGCTGTCGCGCAGCACGCTGACACGGTCGGAGAGCCTGTAGATCTCTTCCATCCGGTGGCTGATATAGACAATCGCCAGGCCCTGTTCCTTGAAGGCGCCGATGATGTCGAATAGCCGCCCGGTCTCGCGTGCTGTCAGCGAGGTCGTCGGCTCGTCCATTACGATGATACGCGAGTTTGTGGTCAGGGTCCTGGCGATCTCGACGAGCTGACGTTGTCCAAGCGACAGGGAGGAAACGATATCGTCAGCTGTAAAGTCGGCGCCGATTTTCTTCAGGATCGGTGCGGCCGCGATTCGCGCTGCGGAGCGGTCGAGGATGCCGAAACGATGATGTTCCGCACCAAGGAACATGTTCTGCGCCACTGTCAGGTTTGGCGCGAGCGAAAGCTCCTGATAGATAACGGAAATGCCGGCGGCTTTAGACTTTTGCGGGCTGCCGGCATCTATCGGGCTGCCATCGACGAGAATCTCTCCACCTGGGTCGGCATCGTAGGCGCCAGAAAGAATCTTCATCAGCGTCGACTTGCCGGCACCGTTCTCGCCCATCAGCGCATGCACCTCGCCAGCCTCTACAGAAAACGAGACGTTCGACAGCGCACGTGCGCTGCCGAACGTCTTGCTGATGTTGCGCATTTCAAGAAGCGGTGCTGTCGCGGCAGAGCGAGCGTTAGTCTGTATCATAGTCGGATTCTTGCCCCAGCCAGCGGTGAAGGGGCCGGCGTTACGCCGGCCCCTTGCATTTATCAGGGCGTGATTTCCCAGCCAACAGCGTCGCCGACGTTTTCCTTCGTCACGAGCTTGGTATCAAGGAGTGTTACCGCGGGGTCGGGCTGCTTGCCGTTCAACAGTTCAACGGCTTTCTCAGCGGCCATCTTGGCCATGCCGTAGGGATCCTGCGAGGATGATGAAACAAGCAGGCTCCCTTCGGATTTCATTGAGGCAATGAAGTCCGGCGAACCGTCGACGCCCGCAATGATCATCTCGTTGCGGTTCAACTGCTTGGCTGCGAGTTCGGCTCCAATGGCGGTCGGGTCATTCGCCCCGAAAACCGCGTCGATCTTGGGGAAGCGGGTCAGCAATGCCTGCATGACGGCCAGGCCGCCTTCGCGAGATGCCTTGCCGTCCTGGTCGTCGGACAGGATCTTGATGTCCGGATACTTGCCGAAGGCGGTCTTGCAGCCCGTGACGCGGTCAATGATCGAGGACACCGGCGGACCGTTGATGATGACAACCTCGCCCTTCCCGTCCAGGCGCTTGGCCAAGTCCTCACATGCCTGCTCGCCAGCCTGCACGTTGTTGGTCATCACGGTGAGGTCGGAGCCCTCGGCCGAAACGTCCATAGCCGCAACGACAATGCCCGCAGCCTTCGCCTTTTCGACGAACGGCTTCACAGCAACGACGTCTACCGCATTCAGCATGATGATCTGCACACCCGAGGCTATGAAGCTGTCGATCTGCGAAGCCTGCTTGTTAAGCTCATAGTCAGCACCGACTGAGGTGATTTGAACGTCGGGGTTTGCAGCCTTCAGACCGTCCTCCGCACCCTTGATCAGCGGCTGGAAGAATGGGTTGCCAAGCGTTCCGACGGTAATTCCGGCGCGCTCCAGCTTTTCCTGAGCCGAGGATGGCATTGCGGCGACGCAAATGACAGCCGCGGAGAGCAGCATGGTCTTCAGTTTCATTCGGTACTTCTCCTCCAGTGAGAAACAAGGTTTAAGTCAGACGCCTTCCGGGCGTCAACGCGCGGTAAGCCCTACCACAGCCGCCGCCGCGCCGGCGTCGTGGTTACCGACGACGCGGTCGCCGAGAAACCTCGAACGCTCGCGTCTTGATTTCAAATCACCCAAGCAGTTCCTGCCGTGGCCGCCGCGGCAAGGTCTTCGCACCGTATACCAAGATGCTTAGACCCATACTGAACGGTTAGGCGACTGGCAACATAGCGGTGGGCTTCTCATTGGGCGGTTCGCCAGTGACCAGCCCGTGAATCCTCATTTAACTGTCCGTACAGAAAGGACGATGCAGCACAATCGCTTCCGGTATGTCAAGCGATTGACAGATTTTTGTCCGTCTTGTACGTACAAAAATCTGTTTCTTGAAAGGAAATCAAATGGCAAGTCGCTTGTCGACCAACTATCGAATGAATCGGCTGTTCCGCGATGATCGTGGGATGCTGATCCTCCCTGTGGATCACGGCGTTGTTTGGGGGCGAGTACCGGCGCTTGAAGCCCCAGTAAAGGTCATGAAGACGTTCATGGACGAGGACATCACCGGGTTCATGGTGACTACCGGCATCGTCCGGTCCACCGAAACCATGCTCGCACGCCGGCCCGAGCTCTCGCGGATACTGGCCATCGACGCCTTCTGGCCGACTGGCGCTCCGGAAACAGGAACCGGAACCATCATCGCCCAGGTCGAGGATGCCGTGCGCCTCGGCGTTGATTGCGTTAAACTGCTGCTCCCCTGGAACGTTTCCGACAAGGAAAAGATACTCTATTGCGAGCGGATAGGTCGTGTGATCTCGGAAGCCAACAAATGGGAAATCCCGGTCATGGTCGAGCCGGTTCTCCTGGCTGTTCCGCGTAGCCCCGAAGTCGTGGAGCAGGAACTCGAGGTGGCTCGCGTCGCCTATGATCTCGGCGCCGACATCATCAAGATTACCTTCCCTGGCACCAAGGCCACCGAAAAGCTGGTATCGGAACTCGACATCCCGATCCTTATAGCCGGAGGGGCCTTGTCAGGCGACGCAGACTCTACAATCAGGGACGCCGAAGAGGCAATGGCCGCAGGCGCTCAGGGTCTCGTGATCGGCCGCAAGGTATGGCAGCGCCCCGCCCCCGAAGCGAAATCCGTTATCTCGCGTCTGGCGAAACTGTGCCGCGAGAAATATACCCGACATTGGTAAAAGCATGATTATTTGTGGCGTCGACATAGGCACGACCAATCTCAAAGTCGTCGTTGCCGACGCCGCCGGACGCCTCTTGGCGCAGGTATCGCAACCCGCACCGCGCAAAGAACAGGACGGCGTGCCGGTGACTGACCCCGGCGCGCTCCTGGCTCTCGTGGAAACGATGATCGCCCAGGCTTGGCGAGAGGCCGGCGCGATCGAGCCGATCGCAGCCATCGCCACCGCAGGTGTAGGCGAAGACGGGTTTCTGGTCGATTCCGACCTGCGTCCGCGATCCAACGCCATACCGTGGTTCGACGGGCGCGCCGCAGCCGAGGCCGAGGAACTTGAAACATCGCATCCGTCGCAGCTTCGGACGGGTTTGACCTTCGAACCGACTCGCACCGCCGCCAAATGGCTCTGGCTGTCCCGGCACACCTTGCCGACTGAAAACGCCGTCTGGCTCGCGCTGACCGATTTTCCCTTGGCAGCATGGAGCGGCAAGCCTTTCATCAGCAAGACCCTTGCCGCACGCACCGCATGCTATGACGTAGTCGAGGACCGCTGGATCGCGGAGTTGCTTGCGGCGTCGTCGGCCCCGGAGTTGCCGAGGATTTTGCCCGGTGGAGCCATAGTCGGCCGCATGCGGAAGGGGCCGCTTGTGGAAAGCGGGGCTGTCACGACCGACACTCTCCTCGTGGCCGGCGGGCACGACCATCCCGTGGCGGCATCCTACATCAGGAGACATGCGGCCGATGCGATCGTGGATTCGCTGGGAACAGCCGAGCTCATCTACGCCGAAGCAGACCACTATAGCCCACTCCCGCGAACCGGCCTCGTTCATTCTCCGGCCATCCTGGGCGATGGCGGCCACGCGCTGACATATGTATTTCAACTCGCGCGCGCGATAGATCCGGTCACCAACCTGCCCGGCGGACGTGACCTGCTCGAGGCGGCGGCTATCCTTCCAGGCACGCCCTCCACCGATCCGTGGCTGCCAACAGACAGTGCAATCGAAGCGTTGCCAACCCGGTTGCAAGCCGACGAGCCCCAGCGCCTGGCAATTGTCCGGTCCGTGCTTGAAGGGTGCGCCTTCGTGGCCCGGTCCGTCATCGACGAGATGCGGCTTGCCGGCGGTGTGAACGGGCCTGTCTATTGCAGCGGCGGCCGCAGCCGGTCCAATGCCTGGATGAAGCTGCGGGCGGATGCATTGGGCGCACCGGTCCATCGCATGGCAGAGGATGAGCAGGCCGCCCTCGGCGCAGCCCTTATCGCTCTCTCGGCCACGGCAATCGGCCCCATCAAGCAAAGCGCTCCGGCAGTCAGCAGCTTCGAGCCGGACAAGGCCGCCGCCGCGCTCTTCACATCACGTTTCGAGCCCTGCGCCGCCGCCTTCAGGGAACTGCGCGCGCCTCCGCGTCGACCGATATCGTGACGATGTCGCTGCGCACATGCGAGCGATAAAAGTCGAAGGCGCGGCCGCTTGCATCGCGCGAAACGGAATCTATCCGCAGAAGCGGGCTGCCTTCCTTGAGATCAAGGTAGTGGGCGACCTCGCGCGGCGCCGCCACCGCGGCAACTTCGCGACGTGCGGCGTGAACCGTCAAGCCGGAAGCGGAGAGTGCTTCGTTGAGCGACTGTTGCCCCTCGAGCACACGTTTTCCGATGAGGTGACTGCCCACATCCTCAGGCATCCAGTTGATAGAATGCAAGGCCGGCTGACCGTCCATCGAGCGGATGCGTTCAAGATGAAAGCCGCTGCTCCCAACGGGAAGATCGAGAGCATTCGCAGCCAGTTCCGGCAGCGACTCGACACCCCAGCGAAGCACTCTGGTCACAATGGCTCGGCCGGATGACCGCGACTGCGTTTCCAGAAAGCCCTGCGTCACCTGGAGCGTCCAGCTTTCCGTCCGGGGATTGCTTACATATGCGCCGCGGCGGGGGACCATCTTGACGAGGTGCTGTTGCTCCAGGGCGCGTAACGTCTCGCGCACCGTGGAACGGGACAGGTCGTAGAGACGGCAAAGTTCCGTTTCACTGGGAATTCGTTCCCCAACCGCATATTTGCCGTCGCGGATGTCCTGCTCGATGATCCTCGCGAGTTGCTGGTAGTAAGGCTCAGGCGATTCTCTTGCTATTCCGCCCATGTCCCGCTCGGTGGAAAAGAATACGAACTACAGGAAATCAAAGGATCAACGATCTCACTATCAGCAATTGCCACCCGACTGTCCATAATACGCATCGGCGCCATGCTTGCGGAAGAAGTGCCGCCTTAACAGTTCCGGCTCGATAGGGGCGATATCCGGGGAGAGTTGCAGCGTCATGAGCGCCATCTGCGCAACGCATTCTATCGCCACGGAGTTCTCAACAGCCTTGGCCGCCGTGTTCCCCCATGAGAACGGTGCATGCCGGTAAACAAGGACACCCGGGACTTCTTCGGGACTTCTTTTTGCAAAAGTCTCAACGATGACGTTGCCCGTCTCCCATTCGTAGGCGCCCGCTATCTCTGGCTCGGTCATGCGTCGTGTAACAGGAACCTCGCCGTTGAAATAATCGGCGTGCGTCGTGCCGAGATTGGGGATTGCACGCCCCGCCTGCGCAAAGGCCGTCGCATGCGACGAGTGGGTGTGAACGACACCGCCGATGCCCTCGAACGCCAGAAAGAGCCGCCGGTGCGTCGGAGTGTCCGACGACGGTTTGAGCGAACCTTCGGCGACCTTTCCTTCGAGATCGACGAGCACCATGGCGTCGGGCGTCAGGTTCTCATAGGGCACGCCGCTCGGCTTGATGGCGAAAATGCCGTTTTCGCGATCGATGGCGCTGGCATTTCCAAATGTAAGGTTGATGAGACCCAGGCGGGGCAAGGCGAGATTGGCCTCGTAGGCTTCGCGCCGCAATTCAGTGAGCATGTGCCCTCCCGCCATCCTGTGCCTGCGCGGACTTCAGCCGCAATAATTCCTTCATGACAGTCGACATGTCGACGGAAGTTCGAAGCCCGCCGAACCCGTCGTGCAAGATGCGATATAGACCATAGAGTTCGTCATAGATTGCTGCGTTTTCGGCGACCGGCTCATAGACTTCCGGGCGCAACGAAGTCATCGCCTGTTGCGCCTGCGCCAGGTCTGCATGCGCCTTGCCCAAGACCGACGCAGCGAGCGCCGCGCCGAGGGCGCATGTCTGGCTCGAGCCTGCAACCTGCATGGTGCACCCCGTAACGTCCGCGTAGATCTGCATAAGCAACGGGTTCTTCTCGGCAATGCCGCCGGTGCATACTACCCGATCGATCTTCACTCCATATTCCCGGATCCGTTCAATGATCGCACGGGCGCCGAATGCTGTACCCTCGATCAGCGCCCGATAGATGTCCGAGCGGGAGGTATGAAGCGTCTGTCCCACCAGCAGTCCCGTAAGCAACTGGTCAACGAGGATCGTGCGGTTCCCATTGTTCCAGTCCAGGGCGAGCAAGCCCGATTCGCCGGGTTTGAGGACGGCGGCCTCCTCCGTGAGCTTGCGATGCAGCGCAGCATCGCCCTCGCAGACGCCTTCAACCCACCATTTGAAGATGTCCCCGACAGCGGATTGCCCCGCCTCGATGCCCAGGTACCCCGGCAGGATCGACCCGGGCACGATACCGCAGATGCCGGGGATGTCCGCGGTTCCGCGAGAGACGTCGACCACGGCGCAGTCGCATGTCGATGTGCCGATGACCTTGACCAGCATGCCCTCGGTGACGCCGCAGCCAATCGCGCCGTAGTGCACGTCAAACGCACCGATCGCGATCGGTATCCCCTCGGGAAGCCCGAGCCTGTCGGCCCATTCCGCGCAGAGCGTCCCGGCGGGTTGGGAAGCGTCGAATGTTTCCCGGTAAAGGCGATCACGCAAAGCTGACAGTCTGGGATCGAGAGAGGCCAGGAAATCCTTATCGGGAAGCCCGCCCCACTCTTCCGAATACAAGGCCTTGTGTCCGGCGGCGCATATGCCTCGGCGGATCGCGGCAGGTTCTTTCACGCCCGCGAGCACCGACGGAATCCAATCGGCGATCTCTACCCACGAATAAGCGTTGTCGAAAACCTCCGGAGCAACGTTCAGGCAGTGCCAAATCTTGGCCCAGAACCACTCCGAAGAATATGTCGAGCCGCATTTTGCAATAAACTGCGGCCGGTCCCGAGCGGAGCGTTCGGTAATCCACTGGGCTTCGGCGAAACTCGTGTGGTCCTTCCAAAGCCAGCATTGTGCGTCGAGATTGTCCTTGAAACGCTGATCGCTCGCCAGTGGCCGGTTCTCAGGGTCTACCGGCAGCGGGCTGGACCCGGTGGTGTCGACGCCGATCCCTATGACGTTCCTTGCCGAGAAATCGGTTGCGTGGGCGGCTGCGGAAGCGAGGGCGTTCCTGACGCTAAGCTCCAGTCCATAGATATAGTCGGCAGGATTCTGCCGCGCCACGAACGGGTCTCTCGAACTGTAGAGGATGCCTTGATCACCGCTCGGATAGTCGACGACCGAAACGCCCACCTCCTCGCCGTCGGCACAGCGTACGACAAGCGCACGCACCGAATTGCTTCCGAAGTCAATTCCGATCGAATACACTGCCAATTCCTCATTCCAAACATCACTCGCTTAGTAGAGCGCTTGGCGCGAGATTGAAACAATCCTGTTGAGCTGGCGGTGGAGGATTTACACAGATCGTTCGAAATGGATTGCTGCCCATGCTGGCAGGGCGGCCGGTGGCTACTGTTTGCTACTTAGCCTTTCCCGACCCTGGCTGCGATCTTGTCGCGCCTGCGACATGGAGCACGGGTTATCCGTCGGAACGCCGGTCAATCATACAAATCGAGGAGATGCTCGATGCAGGCGTTGATCCGTGCGAGGTAGGGCAAGGGGAAAGCTGCCGCAAACAGAAACTGATGTCCGATACGGTTGATCGCCTGGAGCTTCAGTTCCGCGCGGAACGCCTGCTCGAAACCTTCGGGATCGAGGCCCGACGCCAAATCTCCGGCAGACTCGATGATCGCTTTCCTGTGGCCATCGACAAGGGATTTGACCTCAGAGCGCGGGGTCCCCGCCGGGAGCACGAATGTAAGCAATTCGACGAGATCGCGTTGTGGGGCGTCGCGCGCGGCAAGTTCCCAGTCCAGCGCAATCGGAGCAGGCCGGAAGCCGCAGTTCCTGTTGTTGAAGTCATCGTGCACCAGTGTGACGGGAAGTTGATCCTTGATCGGATGCCAGACATCGATTGTATCGACGATATGATGTCGGCGACGCCAGACGGCTTCCGTCAGGATATCCGGGAAACGCCCTCGGGCGTTGTCCAGAAGACCCCGCCACAAGCCTTCGTCGGCGAGCCGCTGGGCTGTGGTGGCGCGCGGCGCCGCGAATGCGTCGTCCATGTGATCCACCTTGCCGAGAAACGCGCCGTGCCAACCTCCCGCCGCCGAAAGGGCCGACGCGATCAACGCCGGTGGCCAGTCGCCTTCTGCGCCCGCTGCGTCGAGACGAGCCACATTGTCGAGAAATTCGAGGAAGATGGCGTGTTCGCCGCTTTTCCCATCCACGACGCCCCCGTAGCAACGTGGCAGTACCCGCGCCAGAGAAGGACAGCCTGGGGCGAGCCCGTTGAAGACATGATATTCGCGTGCGCCGGTATGGTCGAACTCGCTCGCTGCATGATATTCCGGATACGGTCGGTCCAGCGCGATACCATGTTCGCGGATGATCCAGCTGTTAAGCGTTCGAGCGAGACCTTGAGCCGGGTTGACTTTCACAGCGAGGCGTAGCCGTTCCACTGCGGCATCGGGACTACGCCGGAAATCGACGGTCGCGGGAACCACGCCGTGCCATTCGTCCGGTCCCGACGGTCCGTATTTGACGCGGATCCATGGTTGGCGTTTCTCGTCGATGACGGGCCGCTTTCCAGCAATGCCGACGATGCTCAGACCCGGTGCGCCGAGGCTTTTTTTAAGGCAATCCTCGACTGCCAACCGGATGATACTCAGCCGCATGAGCAAGGTTCCTCAACCACATAACGCCGCACCGGCGACGTGATCTACCCACCGCCTTGGCCCGACGAGTGTTGACCGACGAGTGTTGGGCCTGTTGCAGAAGGACCGGAGAATATCAGAAATCCAGGTGCCTGCGGATTGCATTCCGGCCAAGCTCGAACTGCCGCTTCCGGGTCACTTCCGCAAGACCACATAGATCGCGGGAATGACAAGCACAGTGAGCGCGGTGGACGAAATCAAGCCGAATAGCAGCGAAATCGCAAGACCCTGGAAAATCGGGTCGGTCAGTATGACAGCGGCGCCGATCATCGCTGCGATTGCCGTAAGCATGATCGGCTTGAAACGAATGGCGCCCGCTTCGAGAAGGATCTCGACCAGTGGCTGGCCCGGCCTTCGTGCGTGTCTGATGAAATCCACAAGCAGAATCGAATTGCGCACGATGATGCCGGCAAGCGCGATGAAGCCTATCATGGACGTGGCGGTGAACGGGGCGCTGAACAGCCAGTGGCCGACCATGATGCCGATGAACGTCAGGGGGATCGGCGTCAGGATGACGAGGGGCAGCTTGAAGGAACGGAACTGGGCCACGACCAGGATGTAGATGCCCAGGATTGCCACCATGAAGGCTGCTCCCATGTCGCGGAATGTGACCCAGGTCACCTCCCATTCGCCATCCCAGAGAAGGGTCGGGTGCGTCTCGTCGTCCGGCTGGCCATGCAAGGCGATTGCAGGCTTCGGGACGTCGCCCCAGTCAGCATCGTCAATCGCAGCGGCGACCGCGATCATGCCATAGACCGGCGCCTCGTATGCACCGGCGAGTTCGCCGGTGACCATCTCTGCCGCGCGCCCGTTGTGACGGAAGATCGGGAAGGACGCGGTTTCGCGCGAGACCCCGACGACGTCGCCAAGCTCGACGACGTCGCGCCCGCCGGGCAAGGCGTTTGCCGGAACAGGCGTCGACAGCGCCCGCTCGTTCATCACCTTCTCGCCTTTCGGGAGAGCAACCACGATGGAAATCGGTTGGCGTCCGCCGCCTCGGTGCGAGTAGCCGACCTTCACGCCGCCGTAGAGGGCGCGCAGCGTGCCATACACATCTGACTGTTCGACCCGATAGTACTCGAGATTGTCCTGGTCGATAGAGATGCGAACACGCTGCGCTGGGGCGCCATATGAGTCGTCGACATCGACAATGAACGGAACGCTCTCGAAGGATTTCCGTACCTTCTCGGCCACGGCGCGGCGGGTCGCTGGATCGGGGCCGTAGATCTCGGCCAGCAGCGTGCCCATGACAGGCGGCCCAGGAGGAGGCTCGACCACCTTGACCGCCGTTCCGTGAGGCAGGTCCGCACCCGCCAGGCGCTCGCGTATGTCGAGCGCGATCGCGTGACTTGCGCGGTCGCGTTCGGCTTTGGGCAGGAGATTGATCTGGACATCGCCCAGATAAGGCGCGTTGCGCAGGTAGTAGTGACGGACCAGGCCGTTGAAATTGAACGGCGAAGCAGTGCCTGCATAGGTCTGGAAAGAAACGATCTCGGGAACCTGCTGGAGCCGGTCGACGATCGCCTGCAAGGCCCGGTCGGTCGTCTCGACCGAGGAGCCCTCGGGAAGGTCGACCACAACCTGCAACTCGGCTTTGTTGTCGAACGGCAGAAGCTTCACCGTGACGTGCTTGGTGTAGAACAGCGAGAGGGACGCGAGCGTCGCCAAGCCCACGACCGCGAGGAAGATCCAGGCTCGTTTCCTCGACCGCAGGATTGGACGCGCGACCGCGACATATGCCCGGCCAAGCCTGCCTCCGTCCGAGTGACCATGCGCGTGGGCGGCAGTATCCGACTTGCCGAACTTCATCATCAGCCAGGGGGTCAGCATCACCGCAACGAAGAACGAGAACAGCATGGCCGCCGAAGCGTTGGCGGGGATCGGGCTCATGTATGGCCCCATCATTCCCGACACGAAGAGCATGGGCAGCAGCGCCGCAATGACGGTGAGCGTCGCCACGATCGTCGGGTTGCCTACTTCGGCCACGGCATCAATCGCCGCCTTCGCGCGCGACCGCTCGTCCCCCATCCCCCAGTGGCGCGCAATGTTCTCGATCACGACAATGGCGTCGTCGACTAGGATGCCTATGGAGAAGATCAGCGCGAAAAGGCTGACGCGGTTCAGCGTGTAACCCATGACGCGCGAGGCAAAGAGCGTCAGCAGAATCGTGGTCGGTATCACCACGGCGACCACAAGCGCCTCGCGCCAGCCGATGGCGATCGCCACCAGGAAGACGATTGAGACGGTAGCCAGCCCGAGATGGAAGAGCAGCTCGTTTGCCTTCTCGTTGGCCGTCTCGCCATAGTTGCGCGTGACCGTCATTTCGACGTCTTCGGGGAAGATCTGACCCCGGACCTGCTCCACACGATCCAGGATTTCCTCGGCGATGACAACGGCGTTTGTGCCCGGGCGCTTGGCGATTGCCAGCGATACCGCCGGAACACGGCTCAGCCCGTCGTCTGTCTTCCTGATATCGGTGACGCGGTTCTCGTTGGGTTCGGTCGCCAGCACGATCCGTGCAACATCGCGAACATAGACAGGACGTCCGTCGCGGGCGGTGAGCACGAGGTTGCCGATCTGCGGCATGGCCTGAAGCGTCTGCCCGGCAAGAACCGTCCGCTGCTCGCCGTCCTCGCGAACCATGCCGATCTGGAACGAGCTGTTGGCGCCCGCCACCTTGGCGGCGAGCTGCTGCAGCGTGATGCCGTAGAGCGACAAAAGCTCGGGGTCCGGCTCTACCCTGATCTCTTCCGGTTGCTCGCCGACGATATAGGTCAAGCCGATGTCGGGCAGTTTGGACAGCTCGACCTGGAGTTCGCGCGTCAGCCTGGTGAGGTCGTTCGCACTCCAGCGCTCCGCCGCGGCAGGCGTTGGCGAGAGTGTCAGCACGACAATCGCCACGTCGTCGATGCCGCGGCCGACGATCAGGGGCTCCGGAATGCCTACGGGAATGCGGTCCAGGTTGGCTCGAACCTTGTCGTGGACCCGCAGAACTGCCGCGTCGGCACTCGTTCCGACCTCGAAGCGCGCCGTGACGACCGTGCCGTCATCCTGCGTCTGGGAATACACATGCTCGACACCGTCGATGCTCTTTATGATCGTCTCAAGCGGCTCCGTTACCAGCTTGACGGCGTCTTCCGCCTTCAGGCCGTTGGCGTCGACGCGGATGTCAACCATAGGCACCGAAATCTGTGGCTCTTCCTCGCGCGGCAGGGTCAGCAGGGCGACCATGCCAAGCGCAAGCGACGCCAGCAGAAAAAGCGGCGTCAGCGGCGAGCCGATAAAAGCGCGCGTAAGATTGCCGGCGATGCCGAGATTCATGGCATTACGACCTTGTCCCCGTCCCGCAGCCCGCTGAGGATCTCGATGCGTGGGCCATCGGCCGTCTCGACAGCCTCGCCCAGGACAACCGCCACGTCGATCTCGCCCTGCGGAGCGGAGATGCGCACATAATCGACACCGTGAAGGGTCTTCACCGCCTGCCGCGGCACAAGAAGCACGGAACGCTTGCCGACCGGAATGGACACCAGCGTGCGCTCGTTGACGAAGTAATCGCCAACGTCGGCCACCTCGACATCGGCAATCACGCGGCCATTGTCGATCTCAGGGTAGACCTTGGCGATCTTGCCCTGCCGCGCTTGCGAGGGGGTGCTTGAAGAAGACCGGGTGAGACTCCGCTCGCCGACAAGGACCGTATCGCCTTCCTTTATCTCCGAGGCGTGCCGCTCGGGTAACGAGAGGCGCAGATAGTAGGGGCCCGTCGCGATGCGGGCGATTTCCTCGCCGGCCATGATGACCGAACCGGGCGTCACGGGAACCGTGAGCACGCGCCCGGTGGCGGGCGCCAGGGTTTCGCCCTCGCGCGCGCGCTGCTCGACCACTGCCTTGTTGGCCTCTGCGGCGACGACCTGGTTGGTTATGACGTCCAGTTGGGTTCGCAGCGCGTCGAGACTGCTCTGCGTGGCGATGCCCTGCGTAAGCAGCTTCTGGATGCGTTCGTAGTCCTTCTGAACGTTTTGCAGTTGCGACTGAAGCGCTTTCAGCTGCGCGTCGGCAGCTTGCCTTTCCAGCGCAATCTTGTCGTCGACAACGGTGGCGATAACGTCGCCTTCATTTACTTCGCTGCCCTCGCTGACGTTGATGCTGCGGATCGTACCGCCGATGCGCGCCCTTGCCGGAACCACGGTGCGGCTCTCGACCTGCCCGAACACCGCCTTCATCTCAGCGATGACGCCAGGCGTGACGACGAACTCGGCCGCGGCGGCAGGCAAAGGCGCAGCCGCGAGCAGCGCGGCGCAGATAAACAAGCTTTGTTTCGGCATGTACGGTTCTCCGGATGACGGCGTGACCGGCAAAGCGAGCGAAGGCCCGATCCTCTCAGGTGGCCTGTCGTGACGCCTCTACTTGAACGCCACGCCCGATCGGCAGCCGAGCTTCCTGAACACGATTGCTGCGGGGCAAAACCCGCTGATGGAGGACTGTATCAGGTTCAGCCCGACGAAAGCAGTGAGCAGCAGCCAGTAGGGTGAAACATAGTAAGCGAGCGCCAGCGAGATCAGGACCATGAAACCCGCAAACATCAGTACCGCGCGATCGATCGTCATTGTGCTTCTCCTTTTTTGGGGGCGAGCCGGCTACTCGACCGGCTCGATATGGATGTCCTTGAGTTTCTTGATGCCGAGGACATCAAGCGCGAGGCTCTCGTAGAAGGTCTCCGCCTTGCCCTGGCGTACCTTGTGGAGGAAATACTTCTCGAAGCCGACTTTTGCGGCGTGCACCCATTTGCCTTGCGAGGACCAGTTGACGTTGCGAGGCGGGATCTGAGGCTGGGCAACGAAAGCGATGCCCTCGTCGCCGAAATCCGCCAGGCAGACGGCGTTCCAACTCGCCACTGCCTGGGGTTTCTCGCCTTTCAGCAGGGACGCGATGTTGTTTGCCGTGGCCGTGACCATCGATTCGATCATGAAGCCAGTCTTAGGCACGCCGACCGGAAGCGGCGTCTTGCCAACCGGCGGGATAGCGACACACACGCCGATTGCAAACACGTTGGGAAAAACCGGATTGCGCTGATGCTTGTCGATGACGACGAAGCCCCTCGGGTTGGTGAGTCCTTCGATCCCGGCCACGGACGGTACGCCCCGGAACGCCGGCAACATCATCGAATAGGCGAAGGGGAGTTCATGTTCGGTCTTGAGCGAGCCGTCTTCCGCGACCTCCTCGGCAAACATGATGCCCTGCTCCACTTTGGTCACGCGGGCATTTGTGATCCACTTGATGTGGCGGTCGCGCATTGCGCTCTCAAGAAGCCCTTTGGTGTCGCCGACGCCATCTAGGCCGAGGTGGCCGATATAGGGTTCGGGCGTCACGAATGTGATCGGCACCTGGTCACGCTTCCTCGCGCGCCGCAACGCTGTGTCCAGGATGAAGGCGAATTCATAGGCGGGGCCGTAGCACGAGGCCCCCTGCACGGCTCCGACCACGATTGGACCCGGCTTCTTCAGCAACGCGTCGAAGTTGGTCTGCGCCAGCAGGGCGTGGTCGATGTGGCAGATGGACTGTGTGAAGCCTTCGGGTCCAAGCCCCGGCACCTCGTCAAAGGCGAGATCCGGCCCTGTGGCGATGATGAGATAGTCGTAGTTCAGGAATGAACCGTCATTGAGCTCGATGCGGTTCTCTTTGGGTAGCACCCGCCGGGCACCTTCAGGCCGGAGCGCGATGCCGCGCTTCTCCAATACCGCGGACAGGTCGACGGTTATGTCCTCGCGCTTCCTCCAGCCGACCGCTACCCAGGGATTCGACGGGACGAACGAATAGCTTGTTCCGAGATTGACGACCGTCAGCCTGTCTTCGCGGCTCAGTCGCTGCTTCATCTCGTAGGCCATGATGGTGCCACCGAGGCCGGCACCCAGAACGATGATGTCCGACATGCTGTTTTCCTCCACCAGAGTTCTCAGTAGAAGCTCTTTCGGCGGCAGCGGCCTTGATCTCGCTCAATAAGTGCCGCCCGCCGCTCTTCTCACTTGCAAATAACATTCAAAGATTATAAATTCAAGAATATGAATGTAAAAGAAATGATTCCGGCCTCGGGCAAGGCAGCCGAACTGCTCAGAAGCCTTTCGCATCCGCAGCGATTGCTGGTGCTTTGCGCTCTGGGCAAGGATGAGAAATCGGTGGCCCAACTGCGCCGCGAACTGGATATCGACCAAGTACCGATGTCGCAGCAACTCATGCGGCTGCGTGCCGACGGTCTGGTCGAGGCCCGCCGTGATGGCACCACTATGTTCTATCGCATCACGCGGCAGGAGGTGCTGACCGTGGTTCAAGCCCTGCACACCGCATTCTGCCCGCCAAAGTGACCGTCAACCTTATGCGAGCCTGTCGGCGCGTGCGCGGTGCGCTGAGGACTTCTTTCCCTCAGGGTCTCAGCCCAAACCGGCCAGTGGCTGACTGCCGGCCATGGGAACTCAGCCTGCGAGCGCACCGGTCGACGAATCCAAAGCCTTGCGGATTCGGCTGAAGCTCATGGCGATATGGGCGCGTCGAACATGGCCTGCGGCAGCGAGATCTCCCAGTTCTACCGCCTCGGTTATGTCGGCAACTTCGCGCTCGAAGATCACGAACTCGTTGTTCAGGAGTTGCTCATAGTCCTTCAGCCGCGAGGCCGTCTTCAGCCAGATGCGTGCGGTCTGGTAGTAGAGGCGTTCGCTGATCTGGCGCAGCGGTTCATTGGCCGTCAGACCGTTGAACAGGTGGAAGAACTCCATGTTGATACGTGAAAACTCCCTTGGGTCGCCCTTCCTCGCCATGCGGTAGCAACGTTCCCTGATCTCCTGGAAGCCCGCGACCAGCGTGTCGTCAACGAGAACAGGCGAGAGCGTTCCAACCAGTCCCGCCAGCTCGACGCGCAGTTCGTAGACCCCGGCCAATGCGTTGACCTCGATATCGGTAACGATAGTCCCCACGCCGTGGACCGAACGCAACAGGCCTTCGGCCTCAAGCTTTACGAGAACCCGGCGGATAGGCGTGCGGGAGACGCCGAACTCGTCGGCCAAATCCTCCTCGCGAAGTCGCTCGCCTGGCGCATAGTCGAGCAGGCATATGCGCATGCGCAGGGTCTGATAGATGCGGTCGAAACGCCCACGCGCACCCTCCTCGGCCGGCCTTTGGCCGCCCGACCGCATCATCGGCTCGCTCTCCTCCGACATCACGCACTTCCCGCCTCTGCGCCGAGTTTCCGGCTCAGCTTGTCGAGCATTTCGAGACAAGCGGCAAGCTGGTCGATTGCGACGAATTCATCGGGTTTGTGCGCCTGGGCGATGGAGCCTGGTCCGCAGATGATGGACGATATGCCAGCCGACTGAAACAGGCCCGCCTCGGTGCCGAAGGGGACCACCTCCGCATCATCGCACCCCGTCAACTCGCGAACCATGTCGCGCGCTTCGGATTGCGCGACGACCTGCAGCCCCTCGACTTCGCCGATCGTATGCGTGACGATCCCGCAGCCGGGCGAGATGCCCCGCATGGCTGGAAGCAAGACGGTATCGACATAGTTCCCAAGATCCTTCTGCACGAATGCTGCATCGTCGAGCCGGATGGGTCGCATCTCCCATTCGACCGAGCACGCGCCGGCGATGACGTTGCGTGCCGTGCCGCCGACGATGCGGCCCACCTGCACTGTGGTCCAGGGTGGGTCGAACCGGCTTCCAGCCTGCGCACGCTCCTTGAGACGCTCTCCCAATTCAAGGAGTCGTGAGATGTAGCGGGTCGCATACTCCACGGCGTTCACGCCCCTACCGGGCTGCGAGCCGTGCCCTTCCAGTCCGGTGAACTCGGTCGTGTATTCGTAGCAGCCCTTGTGACCTTCGATAATGCGCATGCTGGTCGGCTCGCCAATGATGGCGACAGAAGGACGGATGCCTGCATTTTCGATCTCGCCCATCAGGGCTCTGGCACCCAGGCAGCCAACCTCCTCGTCATAGGTGAGCGCGAAATGGATCGGTCGGGAGAGGTTCGCGACGGCGAACCGCGGAGCCATCGCCAGAGCAGCTGCGATGAAACCCTTCATGTCGCATGCGCCGCGACCATACAGCCGACCGTCGCGTTCGGTCAGGGCAAAGGGGTCACTGGCCCACTCCGACGGATCAGCGGGTACAACGTCCGTGTGTCCGCTGAGGACGATACCGCCATCTCCAACTGGTCCGATCGTAGCGAACAGGTTGGCCTTGGTGCCGCTCTCGTCGCGTGACAGGGACAGCGTGGCCCCGGCGTCGGACAGCAGGTCGGCGGCATATGCGATCAGTTCGAGATTGCTTTCCGACGACACTGTCGGAAAGGCAATAAGCTGGCCCAGTATCTCGCGTGTGCGGGCGAGCATATCCATGCCGGTTCTCAGTCCTTGACAAACAGTTTGCGCGGCCGGTCGCAGAAGCATTCGGCCGGGCCTGACTCCCGGATCAGGATGCTCTCGGTTATCTCGAGGCCCCAATCGTCCATCCACAATCCCGGCATGAAGTGGAAGGTCATGCCGGCCTGGAGGATTGTCTCGTCTTCCTTGCGGAACGAGATGGTGCGTTCGCCCCAGTCTGGCGGATAGGAAATCCCGATCGCGTAGCCGCAGCGGCTATCCTTGTCGATGCCCGCCCGCTCAAGCGAACCGAAGAGCGCCCGAGCCACGTCGCCCGCCCGGTTGCCCGGTCGCGCCGCTTCAAGGCCGGCCTCCAGCCCCTCCACCAAGGCCTTCTCGGCTTCGACAATCTTCTGCGGCGGCTTGCCGAGATAAACCGTACGGCAAAATGGCGTGTGGTATCGGCGATAGCAGCCAGCAATCTCAAAGAAGGTGGCTTCGCCCTTTCGGAACGGCCGGTTATCCCAGGTCAGATGTGGCGCTGCTGCATCGGTGCCCGACGGCAACAATGGGACAATAGCGGCATAGTCTCCCCACGCATCGCCGACGCCGCGTATCGCGTCGCCGAAGATCTCGGCCACGACTTCGTTCTTTGGCCGCCCCGGCTCCACCCTTTCGACGATCCCATCGACGATCTTCTCGGCGATCCGGGCGGCCTTGCGCATGAACGCGATTTCCTCGTCAGACTTGATCCCCCGCTGCCAGTTGACCAGCGCGGTCGCGTCGATGAGCTTGGCCTCCGGCAATTCGTCTTTGAGGACCAGGAAGGCCTTGGCGGAAAAATAGTAGTTGTCCAGTTCAAGGCCTATCCGTCCCGCAGCGTGGCCCCGATCGCGAAGAAGCGCGGCCAGATCCTGCATCGGATGGCGCACCGTCGACTGCACATAGTGGTCTCCGTAGCCTGCGACATGCCTGTCGTCCATCCAGACCGTGCGGATGGCTCCGTTGACGTCCTGCGACCTTCCCCACCACACCGGGTCGGCGTCGTGGAAGACGATCACTCCCTGATGTACGTAAAAGGACCAGCCGTCGTATCCCGTGATCCATGCCATGTTCGATGGATCCTCGACGAACAGCACGTCGAGATCCCGCTCCGCCATCGCCTGACGCACCTTGGCGAGACGCCGGTTGTATTCCGGGCGGGAGAAGGGGAGTTGTTCCGCCGGCATTGTTTCCTCCTGAGAACACCGATGAATTCATCATCACATGTACACATCTAAGGTGAGTTTCTGCGAACTAACAAGAGAATTTCAGCTTTTCTGCCAAAAATTCGTTGACAGCGAATAGGCTCCGCGTGATGTTGTGCACAACATAAAACCATAAGGTGGAACAGACACAGGAGAACCTCCATGAAGACTTCGTTTCTGAAGGGTATGGCCGTGCTTGGCGTGGCAGCTTTGGCGCTTGGGTCGATCGCTACTTCCTCAAGCGCGCAGACGCTTATGGAAAGAGCTGAAAAAGGGGAGCCGATCCGCATCGGTTTCGCGAATGAAATCCCGTTTGCCTATCCAGGCGACGATGGCAGCCCCAAGGGCTTCGTCAACGTATTCACGATCGCCGTTCTCAAGAAGATGGGATACGACAAGGTAGAGCCTGTGCAGACCGAATGGGGAGGACTCATACCCGGTCTGAATGCCAACCGGTTCGACATCGTGACCGGCGGCATGAACATCTTGGCGAGCCGCTGCGAAAATATCGCGTTTACGGAACCGATGGCGAAAGTTGGCGATGGCTTCATCGTGGCGCCTGGCAACCCGAAGAAGATCGGCGACTATGAGAGCGTTGCCAAGAGCGGTGCGGTGATGGTGACCGGGGCGGGCTACTCGAACATCGAGGCGGCCAAGGCGGCAGGCGTGGCCGAAGCCAACATCATGCAGGTTCCGGGTCCGACGGAGATACTCGCTGCGGTGACGGCGGGTCGTGCCGATGCCGGCGCCGGTACCTACTTCACGATGAAGCAGCTCGCGGACGCGTCAGGCGGCGCGGTGGAGCCGACGGATCCTAGCGCGATGCCCGAGAGTTCCTTCAACTGGGCCGGGATCGGTTTCCGCAAGGCCGATCAGGACTTCCTCGACAAGTTCAATGCGGCCATGAAAGAGTATATCGGTACCGACGAGATGCTGGCGGCCGTCGCGGAATATGGCTACAGCAAGGACTCGCTGCCCGGCGACAAGACCACCGAGTGGGTCTGCGCAAACCGTTGACCTGAATGCGGGCCGCCCATCGCGGCCCGCTGGTCCCGAGAGGAAGGCGACCGCGTGATCACGGCAGCCCTTCTGCACTGGTGGGTCTGACGGGAGGGCCGAGCAGCTTGTCCTATCTCGAATTTCTGGGCCAATACGGCGACCGCATTCTCTCCGGTACGCTGGTAACAATCGTACTGACTGTTCTCGCAGCGGTGCTGGCGGTTGCGATCGCCGTGGCAGCAGGCCTTATGCGTCTGTCGCGCAATGCGCTGATACGCGGCGTGGCGACGGTCTACATCGAGATCTTTCGCGGCACGTCGCTGCTGGTGCAACTCTACTGGATTTTCTTCGTCCTGCCGCTGTTCGGAATAACGCTCGAGAAGTTTACCGCCGGATTCGTAGCCGTCGGCATGAATCTCGGCGCCTACGGGGCGGAACTGGTACGCGGCGCCATTCTGTCGGTGCCGAAAGGTCAGTGGGAGGCGGCGCTCGCGCTCAACATGTCGCCGGCCAAGCGCATGTATCGCGTTATCCTGCCTCAGGCCGTTCTGATCATGCTGCCGCCCTGGGGCAACCTGCTTATCGAGCTTCTGAAGGGCACCGCGTTGGTTTCCCTCATCGCAGTGGCGGACCTGATGTTCCAGGTGAAGCAGATAAACGGCACCACCTTCCTTTCCGCGCAATCTTTCGGCACGGCGCTGATCATCTACTACGTCCTGGCTCGTTTCCTGCTCACGCCCTTCATGCGCTGGCTGGAGCGGTTCATGCAGCGCAAGCTGGGGAGGGCGTGAGGCAATGTTGGACTGGAACTGGCAATTCACCTGGGAAATTCTGCCTCGCCTGATCGTCGCGACCGGCAATACGTTGCTGGCGGCGGGGCTTGGGTACGGTATAGCCGTGGTGATCGGTCTCGTCTTTGCACTCGCTCAGCGCACACCATTCAGCGTCGTCACGATCGTCGTGCGCGAAGCGGTGGAGTTCATCCGCTCGACACCGCTGGTGCTTCAGATCTTCTTCGTTTTCTATGTGGGTCCTCAATTCGGTATCAGGCTCTCGCCGTGGACAGCGGGGATGATCGCCATTGGCCTCCACTATGCGGCGTATCTCTCCGAGGTCTACCGCGGCGGGATTGAAAGCGTACCCAAGGGGCAGTGGGAGGCAGCGACTTCGCTAAACCTGTCGACTGCACGAACCTATTTCCGGGTGGTCATTCCGCAGGCCCTTCCTCCGTCCCTAGCGGGGATGGGAAACTATCTGGTCGGCATCTTCAAGGACACTCCGATGCTTTCGGTGATCGGAGTGGCCGAACTCATGCACACTGCCAACGCCATCGGTTCGGAGACATACCGCTTCCTGGAACCTTACACGCTGGTTGGCGTCATCTTCCTCCTTATTTCGCTTCCCACCGCAGCAGGAATTCGCCTGTTCGAGGGCTGGGTGCGCCGCAAGCTCGGGATGGTCTCATGAACGCGCAGGACTTGTCGGCATTTCCGATGGCACTTCAAGGCGACAACGTACCCATGGTGAGCTTCAAGAACGTTACAAAGAGCTACGGAAGTCTGGTGGTGCTCGACGCGCTGGACCTCGATGTCGCCGAGGGAGAGATGGTCACGATCATCGGACCATCCGGTTCCGGCAAGACGACTGTCCTCAGGATGCTGATGACGCTCGAGACCATCAATGAAGGAGTCATCTATGTCGATGGTGAGCCGCTGACGCACATGCCGAACGGCAACGGCCTTGTGCCAGCAAACAGAAGTCATCTTCGCAAGATGCGATCGAAGATCGGCATGTGCTTCCAGCACTTCAACCTCTTCCCCCACATGACGGCGCTCGAGAACTGTATGGAGGGACCCGTCCACGTACTAGGCTTGTCGAA
Organism: Rhizobiaceae bacterium; assembly: GCA_019635775.1. GTDB lineage: Bacteria > Pseudomonadota > Alphaproteobacteria > Rhizobiales > Rhizobiaceae > Mesorhizobium_K. The sequence continues at coordinate 66,824 of JAHBYU010000007.1, forward strand.
AAAGGAGGCGCGCGAAAGATCGGAAGAGCTTCTGGCATTGGTCGGAATGGCCGAAAAGCGCGATCAGCACCCGTCGCGACTTTCGGGAGGACAGCAGCAACGTGTCGCCATCGCCCGGGCCATGGCGATGCGGCCGAAGGTCATGCTCTTCGACGAGGTAACCTCGGCCCTCGATCCGGAGGTCATCGGCGAAGTCACCAACGTAATCCGCAAGCTCGTTGCCGAGCACAACCTTACGATGCTGATGGTTACCCACCAGATGGGTTTCGCGAAGGATATCTCGGATCGCGTCTGCTTTTTCTACGGTGGGCGCATCGAGGAACAGGGAACGCCCGATGAACTGTTCGGCAACCCCAGACGCGAACGTACCCAGCAGTTTTTGAGCGCGGTCAAGGAGGCGGTTTGAGGCTGTCGCTCGCAGACGTGATGCATGCGCGCAAGGCGATTTCAGGGGTTGCCGCGCGCACGCCCCTGGTCCCGTCACCCGATATGAGCGCGCGCCTCGGGCATGAGTTCCTGCTGAAGCTCGAGATCACGCAACCAACTGGCGCCTTCAAGCTGCGCGGCGCGGTCAATGCGGTGTCCGTGCTTGCTGGAGAATTTGCCGGCGTCACTTGCTGCTCGACCGGCAATCATGGCCGCGCCGTAGCTTTTGCCGCGCGCGCCTGCGGCCTGAAGGCGGTGGTCTGCATGTCCTCCCTTGTGCCTCAGGCGAAAGTCGCGGGAATCCGTGCGCTCGGCGCGGAGGTACGTATTGTCGGACGCAGCCAGGATGAAGCACATGCCGAAAGCCGGCGATTGGCGAGGGAACAAGGACTGGTCGAGATTTCACCCTTCGACGATCCTCTGGTCATCGCCGGCCAGGGTACGATTGGTCTGGAGCTTCTGGAGGACCGGCCAGACCTCGAGGCGATCCTGGTCCCCCTTTCTGGCGGTGGGCTGGCGGCGGGCGTGGCTCTGGCCGCCAAGGCAATTAAGCCGTCTATCAGGATCATCGGCATCACCATGGACCGCGGCGCTGCGATGTATCACTCCATCCGCGCCGGGCGGCCTGTCGAGGTGGAAGAGGTGGCAAGCCTCGCCGACTCGCTTGGCGGCGGCATTGGCCTGGAAAACAGGCTCTCATTCTCGCTTTGTCGCGACCTGCTTGATGATTGCGTTCTGGTGACGGAGGACGAAATCTACGACGCCATGCAGACATTGTATTTTGAGGACCGCATGGTGGCCGAAGGTGCCAGCGTCGTCGGTATCGCCGCGATGAAGACAGGCAGGCTGCCTCGGTTCGGCGGTGCGGTTGCCACCATCATAACCGGGCGCAACGTGGATATGTCGAGTTTCACCGACGTTATCGCGGGGCGCGGGGTGCAACTGGATGAAATCCAGGTGAAAGGGCGAACATATGCCGCATGAGGTAACGATCTTGACTGAGTCCGAGTTGCGCCGGCTCGTGAAGCTCGACCTTCCGGCAATCGATGTGGTGGAGCGTGCCTTTGTCGCGCTGGCGTCGGGCACGGTTGTCATGCCCCCAATCCTTTCGATGGCTATTCCGGACAGACACGGCGAGGTAGATGTCAAGACAGCCTATATTCCCGGCTTCGAGGGCTTTGCGATCAAGGTCAGCCCCGGCTTCTTCGACAACCCGAAGATCGGCTTGCCGAGCCTCAACGGACTGATGATCCTGTTTTCGGCGCAGACTGGTCTCGTCGAGGCGCTGCTGCTTGACAACGGATATCTCACCGACGTTCGCACGGCGGCAGCCGGCGCGGTCGCTGCACGCCATCTCGCGCCGTCACGCGTGGAGACCGCAGGCGTGATTGGCACCGGCGCACAGGCGCGTCTGCAGATGCAGGCTGCACATCTTGTCAGGCCGTTCGACCGGGTCCTGATCTGGGGGCGAGACGCAGCGAAGGCCGAAGCCTGTGCGCGAGACATTGCTGCCGCGCTCCCGGTAGTCGCCAGATATGAGCCCGATCCGGAACGGCTCGTCGCTGCAAGCCAGCTTGTGGTGACGACGACGCCTGCAGAACACCCGGTGGTGAAGGCAGACTGGCTGCATCAGCGACTCCATGTCACCGCGATGGGCTCCGACCAGGCTGGCAAGAACGAGATCGATCCTGCCGCGCTTTCCGCTGCAGACATCTATGTCTGCGATCGCGTGAGCCAGTGCGAATTGCTTGGCGAACTGCGCAGCGCCCTTACCGCTGGCGTCTGGAAGCGAGGCAGGCCGCCTGAACTGGGCGAGATCGTGGCCGGTGTGAAGCCGGGTCGTTCCGGGGACGAACAGGTCACCCTTTGCGACCTCACTGGCACCGGTGCACAGGACACGGCGATTGCGAGCTTCGCCTTCGGCAATGCGCTGGGTGTCGGAGCGGGTACGAAGATCGCGACCTGAAGGGAAGCCCGAGCGATGCTGAGGCTGGACGAGCGCGACCTCAAGATGCTGTCGATCCTCGCGCGCGAGGGCCGCATCTCGAAGGCAGATCTGGCCAAGCGTGTGAATCTCTCGGCCGCTCCCGCATGGGAACGCCTCAAGCGGCTGGAAGATGCCGGAATCATAACGGGTTATCGGGCCGACATCGCGCTGAAAAAGCTCGCGCAGCACGTGACCGTATTCATGGCCGCGGAGCTGGAAAGCCACCGTGTCGAGGACTTTCAGCAGTTCGAGAGAACACTTTCCCCTCTTGATGAGGTCGTCGCCTGCTGGGCTGTTGGCGGTGGCTTCGACTACATCCTCCAAATCGTGACGCGTGACATCGACAGCTACCAGCGTCTGGTAGACCATCTCCTGGAAGCGAGAGTTGGTCTGGCCCGCTACTTCACCTATGTCGTCACCAAACCGGTGAAGATATCGGCACCACCTCTGCAGTGGCTGGTGGCCTCACCGGCAAACGAATGAAAGTCGCACGCCCACATATCCAAAGAAGCTTTCCCGGGTTGACGGTTCTTCGAAACGATCATTGGCGGTTCGCAGTTCATGCTGATGGCTCTCGCCACAGAGGACCCCGCGCCATGACTTCGATTGCCTATCTGCAGAAGACAAGCCTTTCGTCGCTCGCCGATCCATGTCTTTTCCGAGAGTTCGCCTATGTCGACGGCGTATGGACCGCGGGGTCGACTGCGTCCACGATCGACGTGGTCAATCCGGCAGATGGTTCGCGCGTTGGCGCGGTTCCGCAGCTGACGGCGGGCGATGCGATACTGGCAGTCGAGGCTGCGGATCGGGCGTTCATTTCATGGGCGGCCGAGGCGCCGCAACGCCGCGCGCAACTGCTCCGTCGCTGGTTCGAACTCATCGTGGCCGCTCGCGAGGACCTCGCTCGCCTCATGGTAGAGGAGCAGGGCAAGCCGCTGTCCGAAGCTCTTGGCGAGATCGACTATGCTGCATCCTTCGTCGAGTTTTACGCGGAGGAAGCGAAACGGCTGAATGTCGAGAGCATAACCTCGCATCTGGCCGATGCCGAGATGCGCGTGCTTCGCCAGCCGGTCGGCGTGGCCGCGCTGGTCACACCGTGGAACTTCCCGTCCGCGATGTTGACTCGGAAGGCCGCTGCTGCGCTCGCCGCCGGCTGCAGCGTTGTTGCCCATCCTTCGTCCGAAACGCCTTTCTCGGCGCTGGCGCTCGCCGAGCTTGCCGAACGGGCGGGGTTTCCGGCCGGCTTGTTCAATGTCGTAACGGGCAATGCGGCTGAAATCGTCAGGGCCTTCACCGCCTCGCGGAAGGTCCGCATTCTTTCCTTTACAGGCTCCACAGAAATCGGCCGGGTGCTGTATGCGCAATCCGCCCCGACCATCAAACGGCTGGTCATGGAACTCGGCGGCAACGCACCCTTCATCGCCTTTGCCGATTGCGACTTCGGGCAGGCGGTCGAAAGGGCGATTTCCGCGAAATTCGCGACATCCGGGCAGGATTGCCTTGCGGCAAACCGGTTCTACATCGAGCGGCCAATCTATGAGCGCTTCGTCACCGCCTTCGTCGAGAAGGTGCGCTCGATGCGAGTAGGGCCGGGTCTTGCCGATCCGGATATTGGGCCGCTGATGAACGAACGGGCAATTGCCAAGCAGATGGATCATGTGGCCGATGCTGTGTCGAGGGGGGCCAGGCTGTTGACAGGTGGCCATGTTCACGGCGCCGGCCCGCTTTTCTTTGAGCCGACGGTTCTTGCAGATGTCCCAGAAGATGCCGCGATTTTTCGCGAGGAAACGTTTGGCCCGGTTGCGGCCTTCGCGCCCTTTGACGACGAGGACGAGTTGCTTGAGAAGGCCAACCGTACCGAGACCGGATTGGTCGCCTACCTGCACACGTCGGACAATTCCCGGATCGCACGCATGAGCTCAGCGCTCGAATTCGGCATGATTGCCGTCAATCGTACGAAAATCACCGGCGCGCCGATACCTTTCGGAGGCGTGAAGCAGGCCGGCCTCGGCCGCGAAGGATCGCGGCACGGGATGGAGGCCTATACCGATCTCAAATATGTCTGCCGCGACGTCGGTCGACCTACAACAAGCAGCCAGGGAGCATAACGATGTTGACCAATGACGTCCTCGACAAATGGGATCGCGAGAACTTCTTCCATCCCTCCACGCACCTTGCCCAGCATGCACGTGGCGAGAGCCCGAACCGCATCGTCACCGGCGGCTCCGGCGTCTATATCGAGGATCGCGACGGCAACAAGCTGCTCGATGCCTTTGCTGGCCTCTACTGCGTCAATGTCGGCTATGGCCGCAGCGAGATCGCCGAGGCGATAGCCGCCCAGGCGAAGGAACTCGCCTATTACCACGCCTATGTCGGCCACGGCACGGAAGCCTCGATCACGCTTGCCAAGATGGTCGTTGAGCGCGCACCGAAGAACATGTCCAAGGTCTATTTCGGCCTCGGCGGTTCCGATGCCAACGAAACCAACATCAAGCTCGTCTGGTACTACAACAACATCCTCGGCCGGCCGGAGAAGAAGAAGATCATTTCCCGCTGGCGCGGCTATCACGGCTCCGGTCTGATGACCGGCTCACTGACCGGGCTTGAACTCTTCCACAAGAAGTTCGACCTGCCGCTCGCCAACGTGCTGCACACCGAAGCGCCCTACTACTACCGCCGTCCGAACCTCTCGATGAGTGAAGCGGATTTCGTCGCTCATTGCGTCTCCGCGCTGGAAGACCTGATCGAGCGCGAGGGTGCCGACACGATCGCGGCTTTCATCGGCGAGCCAGCACTTGGCACCGGTGGCCTCGTCCCACCGCCTGAAGGCTATTGGCCGGCAATCCAGAAGGTTCTGAAGAAGCACGACATCCTGTTGATCGCAGACGAAGTCGTCACCGGGTTCGGCCGCCTCGGCACCATGTTCGGCTCCGATCATTACGGCATGGAATCCGATATCATCACCATCGCCAAGGGTCTGACGTCCGCCTATGCACCGCTCTCCGGCTCGATCATTTCCGACAAGGTCTGGAAGGTTCTGGAAGACGGCACCGAGCAATTCGGCCCGATCGGCCACGGCTGGACCTATTCGGCCCATCCGATCGGCGCTGCCGCCGGGGTCGCCAACCTGCAGTTGATCGACAAGCTGGGCCTCGTCGACAATGCCGGCAAGACCGGCGCATACTTCAAGAGGGTTCTGAAGGATGCACTCGGCGACCACGCCAACGTCGGCGACATCCGTGGCGAGGGCCTGCTCTGCGCGGTCGAGTTCGTCGAGGACAAGGCCGACCGCAAGTTCTTCGATCCGGGCAGGAAGGTCGGCTACCAGCTTGCTGGCGCGCTCCTGAAGCAGGGCGTCATCGGTCGCGCCATGCCGCAGGGCGACATCATCGGCTTTGCACCGCCGCTATGCCTGACAGAAGCGGAAGCCGACAAGATCGCCGCCGCCGCCAAGGCTGCCGTTGCCGACGTGTTGGGTTGAGATAGTTGCGGCCGGCATCTGCTATCGGTTGAAGCGCGCACGCAGTTCCGAGGCGTCGCAGAGCCCGAGACCCAACGAATGCATGGCCGACACGACCGTTTCGACGAGTTCTGCGTTGGAACTGGCCGGTCGGCCGTCCGGCAATAGCAGGTTGTTTTCAAAACCAACCCGGACATGGCCACCCAGCAATGCAGCGGCCGTGACGCACTGCGCCTCATCCCGACCGAACGCACATACGCTCCACAGGTCAAACCTCGGCATATCGGCGGCCAGGAAAGGCAAGAGATCACTCGGCGCGGACTTCCGCCCTGCTGTATAGCGGCCGAGCACATAGAGCACCGGCGCATCCGCCCAGGGGAGATTGCCACGGCGCATCATATCGGAGAGCCGAACTGCCTCGAGGGGATCGTAGAGGATGATCTGCGGCGCCACGCTTTCTTGTTTCATCCATTCCAAGGCACGGAAGAACTCGGGCTCGGCGTCTTCGTCGGGAGCCAGTTCCCTTAACGCCAGTGAGGCAGCCTCGGGGCGAACAGCCTTGAGCACGGCGATCTGCTCGGCGGGCTTGTATCGGCCCAGCGATTCTGTGGTGATCTGAATTACGATGCGGTCGGATACGGCCGATCGGATCGCAGAGATTGCGTCGCCATAAGCGGCGGCGTCGAGCAGGTGCGTACCGTCAGCGCTTCGAACATGCGCGTGTATCATCGCAGCACCGGCCTCAAGGCACTCTGCCGCTGTAATCGCTAATTCCGCGGTCGTGAGTGGAATTCCCGGATGATCGGTTTTTGTACGGGTGCCGCCGTTTGGCGCGACCGCAATGATCACGCGATGGCGGATTGGGGACGACTCTTCACCTGTCATGATACAAATAAATCACAAATAACGAACATGAAACAAGTGTTGCATTGCAATTTTTCCCGTTGTAGGGATGACGCATGGAAAAGGGCCCTCTCGCAGACCGCATAGTGAGCTGTTTCGACTCGCTCTCGGATCAGTTGCAGCACGCTGCCCGCTATCTTCTGGAACATCCCCATGAGGTTGCGCTGATGTCCATGCGCGAGCAGGCCCGACAGGCGAATGTGCAGCCGGCAACGATGACGAGGCTAGCCAAGCAACTCGGCTATGCCGGCTATGACGACATTCGTCAGATCTACGCCGATGCGATGCGTGGTGCGGGGACGGGATTCGCCAGGCGCGTTGGTTTGCAGGCCGAAAGCCAGAAGAAGAAGGGTGACCACGTTCTGGCCGCCGATATGCTGAAGCAACTAGGCACTCAGATAGCGGTGTTGTCGTCTCAGGCCGAACTGGACATCATGGTCGACGCCGCCCGCCGCCTCGGCGAAGCGCGCCGCATCTATTGCCTGGGGCTACGCTCCAGCCATTCGGCGGCCTGGCACCTGCACTACATACTCTCGCTGGCAGGCAAGCATACGGTCATGCTTGACGGCATTGGTGGAATTGGCGCCGATGCCCTCGGAAGCGCCACGAGTGATGACGTGCTTGTGGCACTCAGCGTGCTTCCCTACACGCGTCAGACAGTCGAGATCACCGACTATGCACGCGACTGCGACGTTCCGGTCGTCGCCATCACGGACAGCCTCGTCGCGCCGATCGCCCAGCGTGCGACGGTAGCGTTGATCGTCCCGACCGAAAGCCCGGCGTTCCTGCATACAATGTCGCCCGCCTTCGTCGTTGCCGAGATTCTGGGCGCTCTTGTGGCGGGACGAAATGGTGATGCCGCACAGGAGGCTCTTGCAAGGGTCGACCGGCAGTCGGCAGCGCTCGACATCCATCTCCAGTCACGGGGGAGGCGTTCGTGACGCGAATCCTGCACCGCGCGATCCACGCCACCCCTCCCGTTGCTGTCGGCGGAACGGGCATAGAATTACGCGACGCTTCTGGTCGTTCCTACATCGACGCGTCGGGCGGTGCTGCGGTGTCCTGCCTTGGTCATGGACATCCGGAAGTGATCGCCGCGCTTCATGCACAGGTCGAACAACTGGCTTATGCCCATACAGGCTTCTTCACATCCGAGGCGGCGGAAGAACTGGCCGATCTGCTGATCGCAGATGCGCCTGCGGGCCTGAGCCATGTCATGCTGCTGTCCGGGGGATCGGAAGCGATCGAAGCGGCCCTGAAACTTGCACGACAGTACTTCGTCGAAAAGGGCGAGCAGCAACGCCGGCACATCATCGCGCGTCGTCAGAGTTATCACGGAAACACTCTGGGTGCGCTGGCGGCAGGCGGAAACGAATGGCGGCGTGCGCAGTTCAGGCCGCTTCTCATCGAAACGCACCATATCGATCCCTGCTATTCCTATCGGCTGCAAGAGGCCGGGGAGTCCGACGAGGCCTATGCGCGGCGCGCGGCTCAGCAACTCGAAGACAAGATTGTCGAGCTGGGTGCGGAAAATGTCATAGCCTTCGTAGCCGAGCCCGTTGTTGGCGCGACCGCCGGAGCGGTTCCGCCGGTAGCCGACTATCTCAAGCGTATTCGTGCCATCTGCGACAAGCACGGCATCCTGCTCATCCTGGATGAGGTGATGTGCGGCATGGGGCGTACCGGGACGCTGCACGCCTGCGAACAGGACGGTGTAGCGCCTGATATCATGACCCTGGCCAAGGGGTTGGGTGGAGGCTACCAGCCCATTGGGGCTGTGCTTCTGTCGCAAACCATCTTCGATGCATTCGCGAACGGTTCGGGATTTTTCCAGCACGGCCACACCTATATGGGCCATCCCATGGCGGCAGCGGCTGCGCTGGCGGTCCAGAAGATCGTGCGGCGGGACCACTTAGTGGCCAACGTCATGGCGATGGGGGATGTGCTCGAAAGTCGGTTACTGGACCGGCTGGGAAACCATCACCACGTCGGAGACATCCGGGGCAGGGGTCTCTTCCGCGGCATCGAGCTTGTCGCGGACCGTGCCACCAAACGTCCCTTTGATCCCGCCCTGAAGCTCAATGCACGGATCAAGAAGGAAGCGATGGCGCGCGGCCTGATCGTCTACCCGATGGGCGGCACCATTGATGGCCGAGTAGGTGACCATGTCCTGCTCGCACCGCCCTTCATCGTGGGGCGGGAAGACATTGATCGCATTGTCGATCGTCTTGGCTCGGCGATCGAAGCCGCCATCGAAAGCATTCCGGATGCTTCCCGGATTCACGCATAGAACTGCAACCACTCAAAAAGGGGAACCAAAAGATGAAACTGCGCCTCATTCTGATCGCCGCTCTCGCGAGCACCGTCGCACTGGCCCTGCCATCTCGCGCGGAGGACCTGGTCGTTGCCACCGATACCGCATTCGTGCCGTTCGAGTTCAAGGAGGGCGACAAATATGTCGGGTTCGACATCGATATGTGGGACGCCATCGCCAAGGAGATCGGCGTTAGCTACACGCTGCAGCCCATGGACTTCAACGGCATCATCCCGGCACTCCAGACCAAACAGGTGGACGTCGCGCTGGCCGGAATCACGATCAAGGACGAACGCAAGAAGGTTATCGACTTTTCCGACGGCTACTACGACAGCGGCTTCCTGCTGATGGTGCCGGCGGACAGCACGATCAAGAGCGCCGAGGACCTGAAAGGGAAGGTGCTCGCGGTAAAGACGGGAACTTCGGCCACGGACTACGCCAAGGAACATTTCAAGGAAACCGAACTCAGGCAGTTCCCCAACATCGACAACGCCTATCTGGAATTGCAGACAGGCCGCGTCGACGCGGCCATGCACGACACCCCGAATGTACTCTATTACGTGGCGACGGCGGGTGGCGGGAAGGTCAAGGCGGTCGGTGAGCAGATGATGGCCCACCAATACGGCATAGGCTTCCCGAAGGGCAGCGAACTGGTAGCCAAGGTCAACGCGGCACTCGCCAACATGAAGAAGGATGGCCGCTATAACGAGATCTACAAGAAGTGGTTCGGAACAGAACCACAAAGCTGAGCCCTGAACGGGCGCGCTGGAGCAACTGGCGCGCCGCCTTTTTTTCAGGAGGGCGATCCATGGAATTCGATTGGTCCGTAATCGAGGACGCATTGCCTGCGCTGCTCGGTGGAGCGCGTCTGACCATCCTGATCACTGTGGTTGGGCTTGCGGGCGGTCTCGTTGTCGGCTTTCTCGCCGGGTTGATGCGCGCCTACGGCAATACGATTCTGAACGCCATCGCCTTCGCCTATATCGAACTGATCCGGGGCACCCCAATCGTGGTGCAGGTGATGTTCATCTACTTCGCGCTGCCCATGCTGGCCGACATCCGCGTGAACCCGATGACCGCCGCCATAACGGCGATCGTCGTGAATGCAGGCGCCTACATCGCCGAGATCGTGCGCGGGTCCTTCCTGTCGGTTCACAAGGGCCTGAAGGAAGCTGGCCTGGCGCTCGGTCTGCCGATGTGGAAAGTGCTTGTCTACATTATCGGCCCGGTGGCTTTCCGTCGCATGATCCCACCGCTCGGCAACCAGTTCATCGTCAGTCTCAAGGACACGTCACTTTTCATCGTCATTGGCGTCGGAGAACTGACCCGGCAAGGCCAGGAAATCATGGCGGCCAACTTTCGCGCCGTGGAGATCTGGACGGCGGTCGCCATCCTGTACCTCATCATGACCGGCACGCTGACCCTGATCCTGCGTGTCACCGAAAGAAGGATGCGCATGCTATGAGCATCGTGGAGTTCCGTAAGGTGACCAAGACATTTGGCGAGGTTGTCGTGCTGCGCGAGGTGGACCTGTCGATCAACGCCGGCGAGGTCGTGGTGCTCATCGGTCCTTCGGGGTCGGGCAAGTCGACGCTGCTGCGCTGCATCAATGCGCTGGAAGAGATCAACGGCGGCGATCTCGTGGTCGACGACATAAGCGTTCTGTCCGGCCGTTCGCAGGTCCGCGTCATCAGGCAGGAAGCCGGCATGGTGTTTCAGCAGTTCAACCTCTTCCCGCAGATGACGGCGCTCGAGAATGTCGCATTCGGCCCCAGACGGGTTCGAGGCCTAAGCAAGGCCGAAGCGACGGAGCAGGCCAAGGCGCTGCTGCAGAAGGTTGGGCTCGCAGACCGCGGCCACCATTATCCCTCCGAGCTTTCCGGTGGCCAGCAGCAGCGGGTCGCAATCGCACGTGCGCTTGCCGTGAAACCGAAGCTCATGCTCTTCGATGAACCGACGTCCGCGCTCGACCCGGAGCTTCGCCATGAAGTGCTGCGCGTGATGCAGGCACTTGCCGAGGAGGGCATGACCATGATCGTGGTAACCCACGAGATGGCCTTCGCCCGCCAGGTCGGTACGAGGCTGATCTTCATGGAGGACGGAAAGATTTCGGTCGACGGCGATCCGGCGACGCTTCTCAAGAATTCCGAGAACCCTCGTCTGCGCGAGTTCCTTCAGCATGTCCACTGATGAGGGAGGACGACTGGGCGTCCTCAATGTGGCCGGTTCGCATTTCGACGTCGGCGTCCAACTAGGCCGCTTTGGCCGGGAGATCGCACATCGGCACCTCGTCAACACGCGGGCCTGGGGATCGGTCATGGCTTTCCGCGAGCATCCGGACGTGGCCATTATCCGAAGACTGACAAAGCAGCGCTTCCCGGCCTACTGGCAGGAGTTGCAGGGCCTGGCGCAAGGATTGGGTCTGCCGTTGGACGACGTCTTCCTCTGGAATTGCCGCGGCGACGTCTGGGCAATGTCTCCCGACGGCTGCACAACTGTTCAGATCCCCGGCGACGAGCCAGTCCTGGCTCACAATGAGGACGGCGATCCGGGATTTCGCGGCTACTGCGCAATGGCGAGTGTGCGGCCGCAAGATGGCTGCGCCTTCAACGCATTCGTGTATCCCGCCTCCCTGCCGGGGCATACATTCGCAGTGACTGACGCAGGTCTGGTTCAGACGGTCAACAACATCCGCTCCTGCGCCGCAGGGCCGGGCCTGCCGCGAATGCTGCTCGGCCGCGCGGTGCTCGACTGTCCAACGATCGATGAGGCGATCCGCTTGCTGAAAGGCACGGAGCGTGCCGGTGCGTTCCACATGACGCTCGGTCAACGGGGTGATGGCCGCCTGATAAGCGTGGAATTCACGCATTCGACCTGTTCGGCGGTCACCGTCGAACAAACCAGATGCCACTCAAATCACCTGATTCACGATACAATCCGGAATGAGAAGCAGATCGTAACGGGATCGTCACAGGCGCGGCAGGAGCGTGGGGACCAGATCATCACGAACGGTGATGGGCAGGTCGGCCCGCTGGCAATCCTTTGGGACAAATACGACGAGACATTGCCGATCTATCGGCGGCAACACGACGATCCGGACCACGAAAACACGCTTGCGACAGCCATATTCAAGATCGGCAGGGAAGCAGTAAGGTTGGAGGTCTACGACCAGCTCGGAGCCACACCGATCTCATTGATGGCGTGAATGATAGTGCGGCCGGTGTACGCGCTGCAGCTTCGCGGCAAGGCTTTCACCCAGAACCAAGGCTTGCCGGGATCTCGATAGGGCGGAATAGCCCTCCAGCGTCTCATCGAAGGTGACGAACTCCAGAGAGGGGCTGAAATCCGAACCCCAGTGGAGGTTTTCGGCACCAAACCGCTCGATCAGCAGTTCGATGAACGGCCATGCGGCAAGATGCGGGGGCGATGGATCGACCGCATAAAGTCCGGAAAGCTTCACCCCGACGTTCGGTAGAGCGGCGAGGTCCAGAAGCGACGAAATACGTTGTGCAGCTTCCTCGCGCGTTGGCACGGTTTGGTGGCGCCCCGGCAGCCCCAGATGCGAAAACAGAAACTGGCTATTGCCCGCCTGACGAACGAGTTTCCCAAGGTGGCGCGTTGCTTCCGGGCGGGCGTTGAGGGAAACGACAGCGTTTGCGTCCGAGAGCATGCTCCAGCTTTCAGACGGCCATTCGTACAGCGCGTTTGCAGAGGCCTCGTCAGGAAGATAGAGCGCGATGCCGCTGTGTCCGGCTGCCAAGAGGCTGGCCACGATTTCCTTGCCCGGTGCTGACGATGGCGACAGATAGGCGACGCTGTGGATCCACGGGCGGCTGGCAGCGAGTTCGCGTACGTAGGCGTTGTTCGACGGATCGATGCCGTCTGCCTCATAGCAGACCACCAGTCCCGCCACCACGCCGTGCTTCTCGCGCAGGCGCTCATACGCCTCGATATCCGACAGGTCGCCAAGCGGCGATGACGTCGTGCCGAAGTGGCCATATCCGCGCCGGAACAGGTGCAGATGGGAATCGACGATCATCGCCGCAGCGCCTCGACGATCGCCTCCGCGAGCACCAGGCCGTCCAGCGCATCCTGTGGCGACACCGGCCATTTGACGATGTCAGAGCGAATGCCTCCAAGAAAGCATTCCAGTTCGGTTCGCAACGGATCGTCATGTATATCGAGGGCAATGCGTTCGCGTTCGGCGCCGAAGATGTCGATATGGCTGCCGGCAACAAGTTCCGCGCTTCCCCCGGAACCGACAATCTCAACGATGTCAGCCGGGCAATCGGCACCGGGGTGAAGCCATGCCGTCGAAAGCCGCCAGATCGTTCCCGATCCAGTTTCGAGGCAAGCAGTCGTCAGTGAGCGCGGCGTTCCAGCCGGATGTCGCCTGGCATACGTCAACCGCGCAGTCTCACCGCTGAACCATAGCGCAAGATCGATGTCATGGATCATCGTCATCAGCACCGGATCGATGTCGCGATAGCGGTCCGCATGACCTGCGTCTCGATAGCGTCGCGAGCTGAACTGGAGCAGCTTGCCAATGCGTCCGCCGGCCAACACGTCACGCAATTGCCTGTGTCCGGATGAGAACCGAAGGATGTGAGCGGGCAGGAGGCGATTCTGACTGGTATTTGCAGCTTCGCAAAGGCCGGCCATCGTCTTTGCATCGGGCGCAACAGGCTTCTCGACCAGAACCGGGATCGCCTTTGCCATCGCCGCCAGCGCCAGGGGCGCATGGGCGTGCGCTGGGGTCGCGATCACGATCCCGTCGGGACGGAAACGCTCGGTCAGTGCAAAGGAATCGGCATCAGCATCGGCGAGATCGAAATCGACGCGCATTGTCTCGCGGGCTTCTTCCCTAGGTTCGGCAACGGCAAGCGAAAGGCCCCCGATGGCCGCAAGCGTCTTGAGATGCTCCCTGCCGAACAGGCCGCCTCCCGCCACAAGTATCTTCACGGCGCTGTGCCCTCCGCGCCCGCGCCACAGACGATCGCGCATATCCGCTTGCTGTCTTTGAAGATCGGGTCACCGCTTCGCAGCGCCGCGATCGAGGCCGCCCCGGAGAGATCTGAGGCGATCCCGAACTCGAACCACAGCCATTGAGAGGCTTCGAGCATTGCGTCGTCGGAAACCAGCACCATCTCGTCGATGTTTCGCTGCGCGACCTCGAAGATGCGCTCGTCTGTACGCCGGCAGGACATCGTCGCCACGCGGCTCGTTATCTCAGGGAGCGAAACCACGTGCCCCGCATCCAGACTTGCCTTGATGGTCGGCGAGCCGACCGGCTCGACTGCAACCACACGCACGTCCGGCAGCCGGGCCTTGAGGGCGGTGGACAGTCCTGTGACCAGCCCGCCGCCGCCGATGGCGACCACGATCGTATCGAAGTCACGGATCTGGTCGATAATCTCGAGGCCGAGCGTGCCTTGGCCGGCGACAACAAGCGGATCTGCGAAAGGATGAAAATAGGAGGCTCCGCTGGAGCGTGCGTAGTCGTGGGCGGCCTCGTTGGACACGGACCATTCGGCTCCGACGATGCGCACGTCCGCACCCCATGCCCGCATCTTTTCAACCTTGGCCGGAGAAACTGTCTCGGGAACGAAGACCACCGCCGGAACGCCTGCCACCTTTGCCGTGCGGGCTACCGCAAGCCCATGATTGCCGCCGGAAGCTGTCACGATACCGGCGCTTATCTGGTCGGCTGGCGTGCCGAGCAGGCGGTTCATGGCACCGCGCGCCTTGAACGAACCCGTGACCTGCTGGAGTTCTAGCTTCATGACGACGCTGGCGGCTACCGGCAGCGGGTCGCGGGCGTGCGACGCCTCCATGATCGGGGTGCGGCGGATGTAGGGGGAAATCCTCTCCCGCGCGACTGCTATGTCCTCGATCGTGATCATGCGCGCTGCCCGTAGGGGGAGGCGACGACGATACAGCAGTTTCCAGGTGATACGCGGCCGGGATGTCGTTTCCCGTATACGATTCCGTCGATCCCGTAATGCAGGGTGACCGGCTGCGCGGTGATGTCCCAGGTCTGGTGGATGCGGCCGGCCGGCTGGCCTGCGGAAACGGTCTCGCCATTTTCATGGAAAGGCTCGAAAATCCCGTCCACCGGTGCGTAGACGTAAGCGGAAGGCCCTGCGAGTTCGAGGACTGGCCGGTCGTTCCTTCGCACGCCGCCACCTTCCACTACATCGAGATGGGCGAGGACGTTGCGAACGCCTTTTCGGCAGATTTCGAGCGCATCGAGCGAAACGGTGCCGCAGCCGCGCATCTCGGTTCCGATCGTGACGAGCCCAGCCCTGCAGGCGGTCGCGGTTGCCGTGCGCTGATCTCCTAGGTTGGCAACCACCACGGAATAGGGCGCGTCGAAGGCCCTGACGGCCTCGACGTTGCGGCGGTGCAGGTCGGGATCGGGCGTTGGCTCGATGATCGCACTCGGCAGGATGTCCAGCGAAGAACCTCCCGAATGCAGATCGAGGAAGGCATCCGCCATCGGAAATATGCATTGCGAGACATAGGCGGCGATCTGCTGCGTTATTGTTCCCATGCCGTCGCCCGGCCAGACCCGATTGAAGTTCAGCCCATCGACAGGAGAGGTGCGCTTAGCAGCGCGCACGGCATGGACGTTGTTGGCCGGCATCAGGATGAGGCGACCTTGAATCGAGCCGGGGTCAAGGTCGCGGGCGAGTTCGCCGATGACGATTGGGCCTTCGTACTCGTCACCGTGATTGCCGCCTTCCAGAACGACGGTCGGACCGGTGCCATTCGCGATAACCCCGATCGGAACCTGCGTCACACCCCAGGCATCGTCGTGCGGCGAATGGGGAAAGCTTATGAAACCGAGCTGGCGACCACGCTTGTCGAAGTCGATGCTGGTGAAGGCGTTTCCGGTATAGTTCTGCGGAGTGTCTAGCATGGCATCCGTTCTTGTGAGTGGCGGTCTCGGTCACCGCGGACTGCTTCGATAGTTGACTGGAGCTTCCGGCATGCAGTCGCGTCGAGGGCGCCGAAGCGGAAGTTGGTTCTGAAACCTGCACCGGGTTCGATCCAGACCAGTTGTGCGTTCTTTGTGGCCGCTGCAAGTCCATCGGGCGGAGCAGTGGCGGGCAGGACAAGGCCAAGTGCATCCTGGTCTCCGCTCCGTGTGATCCAGCGCACCGCGTAGGGAAGATCTTGCGAACGATAACTCACGAAATCACAACTGCCGTCAGGAAATTTCTGCATGGCATGGGCCCAACCGTCGCCATCCGCGGCAGCCTTCATGGTCAGAACGAGCTCGGGTTCGATCGGCTGACCGGCTTCCAGCATCCGGTGTGATGATGGGTTCATGGCGATCGCGTCGTGATAGCCGCGTACGCAAGGTGATACATCCTCCGGGAGATCGGGCGCCCGCACGAACGAATCCTTGATGTCGTCGCGAACGGTGTCGACAAGGATGCCGCCATCGATCGGGCGGAAATTGATATGGGCGAGGTAGAGGAACGGCATAGGCTTCAGCGATCGGTTCTCGACCTCGATCGTGGCTTCGAAGTACGTGGAACCCTCATGCAACCGCAGGCTCGGGCAAGCCTCGAAGTCGTGGCTGAAGGCACGCCGGTCGCGGCCTGAGCCCGTCAGTTCGACATAAGATCCTGTGTCGTCCTGGCCAAATACTAGCGCCGCTTCCTGATAGGGCAGGTTGGGCAATTCTCCATGCAGCGGATGCGTGTCGTCGGGGCCGGGGTTGCCCATCGAGGTGCCGCCGCAGTGGATGAAGAAGGCCCCATAGGTTGAGAGATAGTCACGCGTTGGTACCGGCTCGTCAAACATGGAGCGCATGGTCAGCCTTCGCCCATGGAACTCCGCATCCCAGACCTGTTGTCCCTGAAAGGGAAGGAGGATCGCCGATCCTTCGCCGTTGACCACACGGAGCGCAGCAACACCGGAGCGATAGCGGAATGCCGAGACGTGGATGCCGCCCATGGCAGCGAGCGACCTCTCGCTTTTGCCGAACATGCGCTCGTCAAGGTGAATGGTGACAGGCTGCGTCATGCCAAATTCCTCAGCCCTGCCGCCGCATGCGCGGCACCGCGTTCGCTTCCACGGTATGCCCCATCCGCGACAGGAGGGAGCGCGACGCCTCTCGAATCTCGGCGTAGATCGCGCGCTCGTCGAGTTGGGTGAACCGGCCTTCCTCGAGGATCACGCGACCGTCGATCACCACGGTATGAACCGACTTCGATCGGGACGCGTAGAACAGATTGCGGATCATGTTCGTGCTGGGCACCATTTCGGGACGGTCGAGCGTGTGGATGACGATATCTGCCCGCTTTCCCGCTTCCAGCGAGCCGACCTGCTTTTCCAGGCCAACGGCGCGCGCGCCACCGCGCGTTGCCATGTACAGGCCATCCTCTGCGATCAGGTAGGTGCGGTCCATGTGAACGTCGCGTGCGGCCATGACGGCGAGGTTGGCCTGTCGCCAGAGATCGAAATCGTTCGACCAGTTCGGTGAATCCGAGCCCAGCGCTATGCTGGCACCACGCCGCCACAGTTCGGCATGGCGCCCATGCAGGGAACTGCCGTGCCCCCACATCATGGAGGCTGCTGGTGCCCAGGCGATGGATGCTCCGCTGTCCAGCAAGGCATCGCATTCGGCGTCCGTCAGGTGATTTGCGTGCCCCAGCGTAACATTGCGCGACAAAAAGCCGGTTTCATGCAGATGCACGAGCGGATCCTTGCCGAAACGGTTGCGGTCGGCTTCCGTGTCTGCCGGGCTGTAGGATTGATGGATGTTGAGCGTGACGGACGCAGCGTCGGCGCACGCCTTTGCCTCCATCATCAACTCCTCGCTCGCCGTTCCGAGGCCCAGCACGGCGACATGGCCAGTCACCAGCGCATCGGGGTCGGCATTGCGCCTGAGCTCGTTTCCCAGCACTGCGAGCGCTTCGGCGCGGGTCTTTGGCGCCCGCTCCAGAACTGTGTGGAGTTTCGCTTGCGCCGCGCAGGTCGAGCATCCTTGCTTGTCTTCTGTCTTGCCCTGCGCGAAGCCCTGCGGCTGGTCCCAGACGAAAGGATCGCCCAGGATCGCCCGGACCCCGACTTCATTTGCCGCTTTCGCGGCCATGGCGGGCGTCAGGATGGTTCCGGCCTCCATGAAGCATGTGCTGCCGTTACGCACCATCTCCATGCAGGCGAGCAGGACGGAAAAATACTCCTCCTCGTCATTCACCGTATTGTAGAAGTGTCCTTCGAATGTATCGAAGGACTCGCTCTCCACGAGTTGGTCCGGAAGGACGCTGCGAAACAGATGGTAGGATGCGTGCAGATGGCATTCCACAAACCCTGGATGAACCGGTGCGCCGCCGGCATCGATGGTTTTCGTGGCGCTAAAGGCCAAACCGATATCGGAGTCGTAACCGACTGCAAGGATACGACCGCTATCGCCGATCGCTATGGCCCCATTCTCGAAGATCGTACCGTCGTCATCCATGGTGATGACGTAGCCGTTGCGGATGAGAAGTCGGGCCGACTGAGGTTTGCCGTTCATGTCCCGTCATCCTCGAGAATGGTTGCTGCGTCCTCTGCCCAGCCGAGTGCGACCGTGTCGCCGACGGCGATGCCGTCAAACTCGTCGTCCCGACCCTCTGCCCAGAAGATGGTATCCGGGTCCAGACGTGTGCCGACCCGTACGTTATTGCCCTGGTAGATGATTTCAGTGACGAGGCCGTTGACGCGGGCGCCTTCGCCTTGCAATCGAACGGCTTCGGGGCGGATCGACAACACCATGCGCTGACCCGATTCCAGATGCATTTCGGTGGCCGGGATCACATAGCTTCCGCTGCCGGTCTGCAACGAAGCCTGTCCGTTTCTGGTGTCGACCGTTCCCCGAAGCAGATTGGTGGCGCCGATGAAGTTCGAGACGAATACCGAGTTCGGCCGGCGATAGATCTCGCGTGGCGTGCCGTGCTGGACAATGCGTCCGTTGTTCATGATTGCGATGCGGTCGGACATGACCAGCGCCTCGGTCTGGTCGTGGGTGACGAACACGAAGGTGGCTCCGAGGCGCTTCTGGATGGCGCGCAATTCCAGTTGCATCTGTTGGCGCAGCTTCAGGTCAAGCGCTGACAGGGGCTCATCGAGCAGCAGGACCTGCGGTTCGCTTGCGAGTGCGCGTGCCAATGCCACGCGCTGCGCCTGACCGCCGCTCAACTGGCCCGGTTCCCGGTCGCCGAAACCTTCCAGCCGAACCAGCGCGAGCATCTCCTCGACACGGGCGTCGATGCGTGTCCGCGCCCAGCCCTTCACTTTCAATCCGTAGCCTACATTCTCTCGAACGGTCATGTGCGGGAACAGGGCGCCACGCTGGAAGACGAGATTGGTCGGTCGCCTTTCCGGCGGCAGCCGGGTCACGTCCTCGCCATGGATACGAACACGCCCCTCGCTGGGGCTTTCGAAGCCTGCGATGATGCGCAGCAGGGTGGACTTCCCGCACCCGCTTGCCCCGAGCAGCGAAACAAATTCTCCCGCGCCGACCTCGAAGTCGACCCGCTCCAGAGCAGTTGTTGCGCCAAAGAGTTTGCGCACCCCGATGATTTCCACCGCTGTCGTCACTTGGCCTTCTTCCGATTGATGATGTTGGAGGCGACGACCAGGCATACGAGAACCGAGAGCAAGACCGTCGCGATGGCATTGATGGAGGGATCGATGCCGCGGCGCATCAGGCCCCACACCAGAACAGGCACAGTTTGCTGGTTGCCGACGTTGAACCATGTCACCACGAACTCGTCGAGGGAGAGCGCCGCCGCGAGCATCGCCGCGCCGATTACGGACGGTCGGATCAGCGGCAAGGTGATATCTCTGAAGGCACGCGATGGCGTTGCTCCAAGGTCGCGCGCGGCCTCGAGAACACTGAAGTCGAAGCTTTCAAGGCGGGCATTCATGGTCAGCACTACGAAAGGCAGGCTGATCAGAACGTGGCCGATTGCTGCGTTGAGCAGGCCTTGCTGCATTCCGATGCCCCGGAACAACACTGCGAGCGCGATGC
Source organism: Rhizobiaceae bacterium (assembly GCA_019635775.1). GTDB lineage: Bacteria > Pseudomonadota > Alphaproteobacteria > Rhizobiales > Rhizobiaceae > Mesorhizobium_K. The sequence goes on from JAHBYU010000007.1 coordinate 86,943, forward strand.
CGATGACAAGCAGCGGAACGATGGCCGGCATCAGGCTTGCGGTGAGCAGCGTCGCCCTCACCCGTGCCCGTTTGATAGTGACGAGCCAGAAGGCAAAGGCCGCGCCCATCGTGCCGGCAAGGACCGCCGAGATCACGGCAAGCACGAGGCTGTTGCGCAGCGCAGTCGAGATCAATGGGTTGGCGAATGCGTTCGCGTACCAGGCAAGCGTCAGCCCCTCGATAGGCATGCTCAAGCGGGGCGATGTCGTGAACGAGAAGATCACGATGACCGCAATCGGCGCATAGAGATATGCGAGCACGACGCAGATGAAAGCTGCAGGCAGGATTTTGCGCACCGCTACCATCGCGTCGCCCAGCGGATCAGACGCATCACCGACAGGTAGGCGAGCAGCATGACGGCAACGACGACGAAAGCCATGCCCGCCCCCAACGGCCAGTTCGACCCGATGCCTCGGAACTGATCGGCGATGATGTTGCCGATGAGCATGCTCTGAGAGCCGCCGACGAGCGCCGGTGTCACGAAGTCGCCGGCCGAAAGCAGGAATGCGAAGGCGAATGCAGTTCGAAGGCCCGGGATCACCATGGGCACCAGGACCGTGCGCAAAGTGTGCAGCTTGCCAGCGCCGAGATCGCGCGCTGCCTCAATATAGTCGCGCGAGACGTTGAGCATCGCCGAGTAAAGCGGCAGAACCGCAAGCGGTAGCAAAAGACCGCTCAGCGTGATTACCACGGCGATATTGCTGTATATCAGGAATTCCAGCGGTTCTTCGATAATGCCAAGCCATTGCAGCGTCGAATTGAGCAATCCCTGCTTTCCCAGGATCGTGCGCCACGCATAGATCCGCACCAGGTAGCCGCTGAACAGCGATAGCAGGATGATCTGCAGGATAAGCTGGCCGCGCCGCTCGAAGACGAACCGCATGATGTAAGCGATGGCAAACGCGATCGGCACGACAATCAGCGCCGTGGCGAAGGCGACACCGATGGTTCGCAGCATGAGCGCGCGGTAGAGCGGCGAAGTGAATATCTTGTGGTAGTTCTCAAGTGTAAAATCGGGGATCAACTCGAACCCCTTTGCGCGCCAGAAACTCAGTCCCAGAAGGCACAGCATGGGTATTGCGAAGAACACCACATAGAAGATGCCGGCTGGCAGCATTGCCAGCTTGCCGTGTCGGCCCGAAGGGGATGATGCGGTAGACGCGCTCGACATTGCTACGTCAGCTCATGAAATGCGACTGGTGAAAGGCGGGCAGGCAGTTCTGAACCGCCTGCCGCCAAGGACCGGCTCAGGAAGCCTTGAAGGTCTGCCAGGCCTCGACCCACGAGGGTGCGCCCACGATGTCGCCATCGGGCTCCTGCGGGGGAACGACGATCTGCGTGCCGAGGATTCCGCCGCCCGGCTTTCGGACGTTGTCGTATGGGAACATCGAGCGGATGTCCTCCGGCATCAGAGCGTAGGCGGCTTCCACCGTGCAGCCTGATGCGAGTTCGGCGGCCAGCGCAGCGTTCGATTCCGGCTTGGTCATGAAGTCGATGAAGCCATAGGCGTTGTCGAGGTTCGGCGCATCCACGGCGATCGCGTAGGCATCCGACCAGTAGAACGTACCGTCGACCGAAGGCGAGCCGACGACAAGTTCCACGCCCTTTTCCTTGGCGATCATGACCTGGTAGGCCCAACCGCCAACGCCGATGGAGGCGTCTCCGCGCACGAGCACGTCGGCCATGTCGCCATGCGAAGCACCGATCGTGACGACGTTTGGCTTGACCTTCAGCATCGCTTCCAGAACCTGCTCAAGCTGGGCGGCCGTCAGGCGGCTCGGCTCAGGCATCTCGAGCGACGTTGCCCACAGCCAGATGTTGCCGAACGGATCGTCGAGCAGCACCAGTTCGCCCTTGAATTTCGGGTCGGCAAAATCGGTGTATTTGGCCGGCATCGCATCCCACTTCTTGGGATTATAGACGCACGGCTCGTCACCCCAAATGATGGGGATGCCGTAGGTCTTGCCGTCGCGAACAAGCCATGGCGCATCCTTGAACGCGGGAAACAGGCCGCTGGCAGTCGGAATGCGGCCGAGGTCGAGGGGCTGGAAGAGCTCCGTTCCAGCCTTGAGGATGGCAGACTGGAAATCCTTGTTCGGCGTGAGAATGTCCATCGCACCGCGACCGCCGGTGTTCAGCCGAGTCAGCGCCTCGTCAGCCGCGGACTGGAAGGACGCGTTCATCTTGATGTTGTTGGCTTCCAGGAATGGCTTGGCGACGTTGCCGCCATGTTCACCATCCCAGCCGAGGAAGTTCAACTCGCCGCCAAGCTTTCCGTCGGCGGCATGGGCTTGCGTGCCCGCACCGAGGACAGTGAGGGTCGACAAGCCAGCCGCCCCTTGAAGGAAGCGCCTGCGGCTGACGTCAGCATTGAGTTTTGCATCTAGGAAGATCTTCAGTCTGTCGTCCACGATTGTTCTCCACATCGGCACGCGTCCAAAGAGGTGCCTTGTTCCCCTGTGCTGATATTCTTCAGCACTGATTGAGATTAAGGATGGTTTCGCATATGAAGTCAAGTACCGCTGATGAAACTAAAGATGTTGCCATGACCAACGAAGACCGTGTCGTCTATTCCGCTCCGGCGCTCGAAAAGGGGCTTGATATCCTTGAGACGCTTGCCGTTGCGCCAGAGCCGATGACGGCACGGCAGATTGCCGAAGAGCTGGGACGCTCCAAGAACGAGATATTCCGGATGGTCTACGTGCTGGTCGAGCGCGGCTACCTGCAACGTGATCCTGCAACCGACCGGTTGTCGCTCAGCAACCGCCTGTTCGAACTTGGCATGCGCTCGCCGAGAACGAGAACGCTCGTCGAAGTCGCCCTGCCGGCGATGGAAGAATTCGCGAATGCCTTCGGTCACGCTACCCACCTGGTTGTGGTGTCACACGGACAGACGGTGGTAATCGCCAACGTTGCGCCGCCATGGACCGCGTTCAACTTCTTCCTGCAGCCCGGCTACGGCAACGCTGCAACGGAGGCGACCTCCGGCCAGACGATCATTGCGTTCCAGCCGCTGGAGCGGCGCAGGGCGATGATCGAGGAAAGCCTGTCGCTGCTGGGAGGAAAGTCGTCATTTGCCAATCTGGATGAGGAAATCGACAGCATAGCGAGCGCGGGCTCCATCGTTGCCCCGAGCCACTTCCTGGTTGGCGTCGTCGATATCTGTGCGCCAATCCTCGACAAGTCCGGGCGCGCGATCGCCAGCGTTGTTGTTCCGTGCATACAGCATCGCGAGCGCGAGGAAGACTACGAGCAGATCAGGGCCGCGTTGGTCGACAGGTGTTCCGCGATTTCCCAGGAACTCGGATAGTGGTGCCGGATCAACCGTCGTCCATTTTTGCGTTGACCGCATTCGGAATTCCGGCGCGCACGAACAAAGCAGATCACCTTCGAGGCGGATGACGCTGTTTCTTCGTCGGGCAAGCGGGTTGGCCATTCCATGCTCCCCTGCCTGCCAATGAGCAGGCTACCTTGCGAGGCGCTTCCGGTTGGCTTAGCGATGCCCGGCGACGAGGCGAGTTGAAGGTTGGTCAGCATGAATGTCCTTTCCGAACTGCAGGCCCTCCTTGGCCCTGACGGCTGTCTGGCTGGACCCTCGCTGGAAGGCCTTGCCCAACGTTCCGATGCGAGCGCGACCGGCCGCGATCTGCCAATTGCCCTTTTGCGGCCCTGCTCGGTGACGGAAGTTTCGGCGGCGTTGGAAATCTGCCATCGTCATCGTCAGCCGCTTGTGCCCCAAGGCGGGATGACCGGCCTTGCAGGCGGAGCCAACTGCCGCGCGGGCGACATGGCGATTTCGCTGGCGCGCTTTCGTGGCGTGGAAGAAGTCGACACCGTATCGGGTGTCATGGTCGTGCGCGCAGGCACCGTGCTCGAAACGGCGCAAAAGACTGCCGAGGACGCAGGGTTCCTGCTCCCCATAGACCTCGGTGCGCGCGGTTCATGCCAGATCGGCGGAAACATCGCGACAAACGCGGGCGGACAGCGCGTCATCCGCTACGGTACGGTACGCGACAATCTGCTTGGCCTTGAAGCGGTGCTGGCGAACGGAACGGTGCTGTCACATTTGTCGCGGGTGCAGAAGGACAATACCGGCTACGACCTGCGCCATCTGCTTGCCGGCTCGGAAGGGACGCTTGGGGTCGTGACGCGCGCCGTTCTTCGACTGCGGCCCTTGCCGCAGGATCTGGAGACGGCGATCTGCGCCCTGCAGGACTACAGCGCGGTGCTTGCGCTGATGAGCCTCGCCCGGTCGCAGGTTACTTTGTCCGCCTTCGAGGTGATGTGGGCGGACTATTTCGAGCTTTGTGGCGGCATGCGTTTGTTCACCGAGATACCGCCCTATGCGGTTCTGATAGAAACCGAGGGTGGCGGGCTGGAGGCATTGCTGGAGCGCGCTCTTGAGGAAGGGATCATCTTCGATGCTCTTGTCGCGCAGTCACGCGCAGACGCGCGCCGCTTCTGGGATGTGCGCGAAGCCGCGCTGCCAGAGGCGCATGTAGACGACATTGTGAATTTCGATGTGAGCCTCCCGATTACCGTGGCAGACGACTACGTACAGGCCTGCCGCACGGCGGTCAGCAAGGCAATGCCGTCGACGCGTTCGTTCTTCTTCGGCCATATCGGCGACGGCAACCTTCACATCATGGTCCAGGTTCCGGGCTGTGCTGACGCAGACGTGCATGCTGTCGACCAGATTACGTACGACCTCATTCGCGACATGGGCGGTGTGATCTCGGCCGAACATGGCATCGGGACGCTCAAGCGCGATTGGCTCGGCCACAGTCGTAGCCAGGGGGAACTGGCTGCGATGCGGGCGATCAAAGCTGCGCTGGATCCTGCCGGAATTCTTAATCCAGGCAAGGTGCTTTGAAGTCAGGCTGTCGCTGCGACAACCAAAGCGGCATGGCCTGCGACGGCCCGGTGCCACGGACAACCGTGCGCAAGCCGCGCTCGTGAAGGCGGCATGGAGCATCCTTGGGCAGGATGTTGCGCCATTACCTATTCGTTCGCGGCCGTGGCACTCGCGATCCGGATTGCCGGCCGCCGCATTTCGCGGATCAGGCGCGCTTGGAGCAGATCAGGGCCTGGTTAGAGGCTGATCATCGTCGGAAACCTCGTCGTCGTGGGCGTTCAGGAGATCGGCCAGCGCGGCAAGATTTTCGATCATCAGCCGTACACGGCTCGCGGGAAGCTTCAGCAACTCTTTGGACAACGTTTCGTTGAAGGATGCCTGCGCCCTGCCAAGAACCACGGAACCGGATTGGGTCAGCCGCGTGAAGACGATCCTCCTATCCTCCGTCGACCGGTAACGGCTGACCAGTTCACGCCGCTCCAAATTGTCGAGGATCGTCACTACCGTGGCCGCGCTGAGGTCGACCTCGGCAGCGATCCTCGAAGTGCTGATCTCACCAGAGCCCGCGACCGCTGCCAGGACCGCAAGTTGGGGGGCGGTCAGCCCCGATGATTTTTGCAACGCGCGCGAACTGAGATCGTTCGCCCGCACGATGCGGCGGATCGATTTCAACAGGGACAGCATCTGGTCGGGTGGAACAGAATCCGTCGACGCGGGTTTGGACTCGTGAATCTCTTTCATTAGACTTCAAATCATTCGAACTCTAACTATATAGGTGGTGTTCGCTTTCCGGCAATTCACAATGGAGGTCCAATACCACGCATGTGCGGTATCTGCGGCGAAATCAGACTAGACGGCTCGACACCCTCTCCTGCGGCTATATCCAGCATGCTGGATACGCTTGCGCCTCGGGGGCCCGATGGCTCGGGCATTGTATCCCATGGCAACGCAGCCTTCGGGCACCGGCGCTTGCGAATAATCGACCTTTCCGAGAAAGCGCGGCAGCCTATGGTCGATGCCGAACTCGGCATAACGATCGTGTTCAATGGTTGCATCTACAACTATCCCGAACTCCGGAGCGAACTCGAGGACAAGGGATATCGTTTCTTTTCGAACGGCGATACGGAAGTCATCGTCAAGGCTTGGCATGCCTGGGGTGAACGCAGCGTCGAGCGCTTCCACGGAATGTTTGCATTCGTCCTTCAGGAGCGCGACAGCGGTCGCATCGTGATGGCTCGCGACCGTTTCGGGATAAAGCCGCTGTATCTTTCACAGACCGGCAGTCGGCTGCGCTTTGCGTCGTCGCTACCTGCACTGCTTGCAGCCGGTGACGTCGATACGTCGATCGATCCTGTCGCCCTGCACCATTATATGAGTTTTCACGCCGTGGTGCCGCCGCCGCGCACCATTCTCGAAGGAGTGCGAAAGCTTCAGCCGGCCACCGTGCGTGTCATCGAGCGTGATGGGCGCACAACGGACAGGCGGTATTGGGACGTCGCCTACGGTCGAGATTCCAAGGACCTGCATGTCTCGGCCGAAGAGTGGCGGGACCGTGTGCTCGACGCCTTGAGGGTGTCGGTCAAGAGGCGAATGGTATCCGACGTTCCGGTAGGCGTCCTCTTGTCGGGCGGCGTCGATTCAAGCCTGATCGTGGCGCTGCTCGCCGAGGCCGGCCAGACCGACCTCATGAGCTTTTCCGTCGGCTTCGAAGAAGCCAATGGCGAGAAGGGCGACGAATTCGTCTATTCCGACCTGATCGCCCATAAGTTCGGCACGGACCACCACAAGATCATGGTTCCTTCCGAGCGACTGATGGATGCGCTTCCCGCGACCTTCTCAGCAATGTCGGAGCCGATGGTTTCTTACGACAATGTTGGGTTCTTCCTGCTGTCGCAGGAGGTTTCCAAGCACATCAAGGTCGTGCAGTCCGGGCAGGGCGCCGACGAGGTTTTCGGAGGCTACCACTGGTACCCGCCGCTCGCGAACTCGAACGACGTGGTTGCCGACTATGCTGCGGTCTTCATGGACCGCTCGCATCAGACGCTGAAGGGTCAGTTGGGCGAGGGCTGGATCGACGGCGTCGACCACAGCCGCGACCTGATCGAGGCCGAACTGATGCGCGATGGCGCTGACACTCCGGTCGATCGTGCGCTGAGAATGGACACGAACGTTATGCTGGTCGACGATCCGGTCAAGCGGGTCGACAACATGACCATGGCGTGGGGGCTGGAGGCGCGCGTGCCTTTCCTCGATCACGAACTGGTTGAACTTGCCGCCCGCATTCCACCGGAGGAGAAACTGAAGCAGGGCGGCAAGGGCGTGCTCAAGGATGTCGCGCGGATGTTGCTTCCAAACGAGGTGATCGACCGAAAGAAGGGCTACTTCCCGGTTCCGCAGCTGAAATATGTGGACGGACCCTATCTCGATCTGGTTCGCGATGCCCTGTCATCCGAAGCGGCGCGCTCAAGGGGACTTTTCCGGCAAGACTATCTCGAAAAGCTATACGACTCGCCATCCGAGCACCTGACGCCGTTGCGAGGTTCGGAATTGTGGCAGGCCGGCCTGCTTGAGCTGTGGCTCCAGACACATGGTATCTGACCGATGACGACAAGACTGCAGGCGGGAGGCAGTTCGGCGCCAGCCCGCAAGGAACACGCCCTGGACCATCGTCTGCGCAGACACAGGCTCAATACGCTGCGCGGCGATCACTTCGAGGCGAGTGCACCGGCCGGCGACAAGTCGGTCGTGCTTGACTGCGGGTGGGGACGGCTTCTCTTCGCGCAGACTTTTGAGGGCAACGCCCAACTGATCGAAGCGCTGCGCCAGGAAGAAGAGGACCAGCGCGATATCGCATTCTACGTGACCGACCCGCACGTGCTTCTTTCGATGGCGCCACAGGAGACCTTCCTGGACCCCTCGCACACCTATCGGCTTGAGTTGTCGACCTACCGCGCGTCGCGCCGCGCGCCGAAGGGTTTCTTTGTCAGGCGCCTTTCTTCCGAGTCGGACGCCAAGGCGGTGAACGACATATATGTGTCGCGAGGTATGGTTCCCGTTGCGCCGGAGTTTTTCTGGTCAAAGCGAGACAGCAGGTCGCTGACCTACTTCGTGGCTGAGGACGAAAGCTCCGGCGAGATCATAGGGACCGTAACGGGCGTCGATCATCACCGCCTGTTCAAGGATCCGCAGCGAGGCGCTTCACTCTGGTGCCTTGCGGTAGACCCAAGCGCCCGACATCCGGGCGTTGGCAAGATGCTGGTGCGGCGCCTGGTCGAATATTTCCAGGCGCGAGGTGCAGCGCATGTGGATCTGTCTGTGCTGCACGACAACAAGATGGCCATTTCGCTCTACGAGAAACTCGGCTTCCGGCGCATTCCCGTTTTCGCGGTCAAGCGCAAGAACCCGATCAACGAGCGGCTGTTCTCAGGACCTATCGAAGGATACGAGGACCTCAATCCGTACGCCTCGATCATCGTCGATGAAGCACGGCGGCGAGGAATTCATGTCAAGATTACAGACGGCAAGGCGGGTTTCTTCCTCCTTTCGCACGGTGGACGCTCGATCCGGTGCAGGGAAAGCCTGACATCCTTGACTTCCGCGGTCGCGGCATCGATCTGCGACGACAAGGCGGTTACCCGTCGGGTTGTTGCCGCTGCCGGCGTGAAAGTGCCCGAGCAGATGGAAATCGGCGGCGAAATCGACGTGGAGGATTTCCTTGCCCGGCACGGTAGAGTTGTCGTCAAGCCGGCTCGCGGCGAACAGGGTCGCGGCATTGCGGTCGGATTGACCACCGTCGATGAAATCGAGGCGGCGGTGACCCATGCCCGGACCTTCTGCGACCGCGTGTTGCTGGAGGCGTGTTTCTCAGGCGAGGATCTTCGGCTGGTTGTGATTGACAACAAGCTCGTGGCGGCGGCGATACGTCGACCACCGCGCGTGGTGGGCGACGGCTTCAGCAGTGTTCGAGACCTGATCGCGGGCCAGTCGCTGAGGCGCGCGGCATCGACAGGTGGCGAGAGCCGGATCGTTGTCGACGACGAGGTGGTGCGCTGTCTCCGCTCAGCAGGCCATGGGCTCGATACGATCCTGCCGGAAGGAGAAGGGGTTACCGTGCGCAAGACGGCCAATCTCCACACCGGCGGAACCATCCACGATGTCACGCGCGAGGTGCATCCCGATCTTGTCAAAGCCGCCTGCGAGGCGGCGCGTACGATAGACATCCCGGTTACCGGTATAGATTTCATGGTCAAATCGCCGACGCATTCGGACTACGTATTCATAGAAGCCAATGAGCGTCCGGGCCTGGCGAACCACGAGCCACAGCCGACCGCGGAGCGGTTCATGGATCTCCTGTTCCCGACGTCACGGCGCTAGGGCGCATCAGTTGCGCCCGAAAGGCAGCGACTATTCCGGCGTCGTGCGGTCGGCGTCGACGGAACGCCTGCCTCTTCTTCCACGGACCGATCCAGCTGCCTTGCGAGGATTGTGCAAGCATGGCCAGTGCCCGCGCGGATAGGGTTATCAATGCGCTGTTCCTACTTGGGGGCAGAGAAGATAGCATTGATGCGTACCGCGCCGGGACGGGTTCGCGAGACTAACCACCGGCGACTGTAACGCAGAAGGTTGCAAGCAATGGAGCATTCGAACGCGGACCGGATGAAGACTGCGTTGTTGCTGGCAGCCCTTGCAGGGCTCGTGAGTGGGCTTGCCTTTTATCTCGGCGGACAGCCGGACCTGGCTTCGACGGTCTGGCTTGTCGGCGTGCTCCCGGTGCTGACAGCGCTGCTTCTGGAGATCCTGCGAAGCCTGTGGCGCGGCGAAGTGGGGTTGGACATCGTTGCGGCGCTTTCAATGTCGGCTGCTCTCTTCTTCGGAGAAACACTTGCGGCGGCGGTTGTCGCGCTGATGTATTCCGGCGGCACCTTTCTCGAAAGCTTTGCGGAAGGCAGGGCGCGCCGCGAAATGCGCGACCTGCTTTCGCGTGTCCCACGCACGGCAACCCGGCATCGGAACGGCGCGCTGGAAGAAGTTCCGCTCGACGACGTCAGGCCGGGTGACCGGCTGCTTATCCGCCAGGGGGATATCGTCCCGGTTGACGGCACTGTGGCGTCCCCTGCCGCCTTTCTGGACACGTCTGCCCTGACAGGCGAATCCCTCCCGGTCCGAGTGGAGAGCGGAGCCGACGCAATGAGTGGCTCAACGAACGCTGCCGAGGCGTTCGACCTGGTCGCGACGCGTCCCGCCAGGGACAGTACCTATGCCGGGATTGTCCGCCTTGTGGAAGAAGCGCAGCGATCGAAGGCGCCCATGTCGCGATTGGCCGATCGCTGGTCTCTTGGCTTCCTGATCGTGACGGTGGCCCTGGCCTTCGCCGCATGGTGGTTTACCAAGGACCCTATCCGCGCGGTCGCGGTCCTCGTCGTGGCCACGCCATGTCCGCTGATCCTGGCGGTTCCGGTGGCGCTTGTTGCCGGCCTGTCGCGTGCTGCGCACTTTGGTGTCCTTATCAAGGGGGCCGGTCCACTTGAGGTCATGGCCGGAACCCAGACGATCATCCTCGACAAGACCGGTACTCTGACCGATGGCAGGCCGCAGATCGTATCAATCGAGAGCTACGGGGCATTGGATCCGCACGAGCTCCTCCGGCTCGCCGCCGCTCTCGATCAGGCCACCAAACACCCGGTGGCGCAGGCGCTGGTTGCCGCGGCGCGAGAACGTGGTCTGTCGCTGCCGGTCCCGACGAATGTGGCTGAGGCACCCGGCGAAGGGCTGACCGGACAGGTCGATGGCAGGTCGGTCATCGTAGGGGGGTACGGTTTTGTCACCGGCCGCGTTGACAAGGCTGCGGCGGAGCAGCCCGCACTTGCCGCCGGTTCGGTCATCGTGGCTGTCGGGGTGGACGGGCGAATGGCGGGGCATCTGGTCATGGCCGACCCGCTTCGCGAAGGAACGGATGACATGCTAGCCGGATTTCGCCGCCAGGGCATCAAACGGATCCTGCTGGCGACCGGCGACCGTCAGGAGGTGGCCGAGCGCGTGACCGAAGGCCTCGGGCTCAACGGAATCCGTGCAGGCCTCACGCCAGACCAGAAGGTTCTGCTGGTCCTGACCGAACGCAAGCGCGGGCCCGTCATGATGGTGGGGGACGGCGTAAATGACGCACCGGCCCTCGCCGCGGCCGATGTGGGGGTCGCCATGGGCGCCCGTGGTGCGGCAGCGTCTGCCGAAGCAGCCGACGTGGTGCTGCTGGTTGACAGTATCGACCGGCTTGGACCCGGCATCGAGATCGCCCGCGGTGCTCGCCGCATCGCGCTGGAAAGCGTGGTCGCCGGCATAGGCCTGTCGGTGGCGGGCATGGTTGCAGCGGCGCTGGGCTACCTCTCGCCCGTCCAGGGCGCGCTTATTCAGGAGGTGATCGACGTTGCCGTGATCCTAAACGCGCTTCGTGCGCTTCGCATCTCTCCTGCACGAACCCACCGCGATTAGCTGCGGGGATCGTCAGGGTCGACCATTGGCGCGGCATCCGGAATCGCCAACGGGCTGCACTTGCCGCTTCGGCACAGTTCGACATCCGAGATTTGGCGCACCCGACAGGATTCGAACCTGTGACCTCTGCCTTCGGAGGGCAGCACTCTATCCAGCTGAGCTACGGGTGCATGCCGGAAAAGTCGATCCCGGCGGCTGGCAAGCCGCTATCTCATAACCGATGTGGGCCGACGCATCAACGGGCTGGACGCGACTTCCACGCTGGCAGGCTAGGCTGACCATCCGCGCTGCAGTGACGGGACACGGCACGATCAACCCAATGTTTCATCTGGTCCGGCGCCACGCATATCCACCGTGACGCTGTGGCCCCCCTGCCGATGGTTGGCCGTAAAGGCCAAGGCCTCCCGTCTGGCCCCTTTCAAGTCGTTCAATCAGAATGGGATGCGAAACCTCGAACTCATCGAAGCCAACGCGAAGCATGTGTGGCAGTTGATCGACCAGCACCTGACCTGTCGCTCGGATCGCCCGCCTAAAGCCATGTCGTGAACGCAGAAGCTCTGCCTTGGAAAGGGAGCGGCCGTCGTTGAATGCGGTGAAGGAGAGGGCGATCAGGGAAAGCTCGTCCAGCAGATCGCCGATTGCCTCGATCTTGTCGCCAGGTTTCAACAGCACTCCAAGGCGTTCCCTGGCTGACTTCCGATCCTGCGGGTCGAGTGAGAGTGCCACCTGCACCGGCAGGATGAAGCGCCCGTTGCCTGACAGCGCATCCGCGTCTTCGGCATGCGTCCAATCGTCCTCGCGAAAACCCGAAGGGGTCCACAGGCGGGGCAACGTTGTCTCGGATCCGGGTTCGACCATTCGAGCGAGCATATGGATTATTCTTTCGTTGGTCCCATAATTCGTTCAGACGATTGAACCAGCAATCATAGTGCGGCGTCCGTCAGCGACGCATCGAGACCGGACAGGTGGATGCCACATTCCGTCTTGGCCTGCCCAGCCCAGCGACCGCTCCGTAAGTCTTCTCCAGGCGTTACTGGCTTTGTGCATGGGAAGCAGCCTATCGACAGGTAGCCGTAGGCGACAAGCGGGTTTTCACGCAATGCGTGCTTGCGCATGTAGTCGGCCTGATCGGTGGTGGTCCAGCGCGCCAAAGGATTGATGCGGATTCGAGGACCGACGGATTCGAAAACAGGCAGCGATGCGCGGGTTGACGCCTGGAAGCGCTTGCGTCCCGTAAACCACGCGTTGAAGGGACGCACGCCACGCGCCAGCGGCTGAACCTTGCGAACGTCGCAGCACGCATCTGTGTCCACCTCGTGCAGGCGCCCGTCCGCGTCTACTCGCTCGACCTCAGCTTCGTCCGGGGATATGACGCGAAGGTCGGTCAGACCAAAGTCGGCCACGAGTGCGTCACGATAGAAGAGCGTTTCCTCGAAATGCTTGCCGGTGTCGAGGAACAGAACCGGCAAATGTCGGTCGACACGAGAGATCAGGTCGAGAAGAACCGCGGAATCCGCGCCGAAGGATGATACGGCTGCGATGCTGCCCTGGAACTCCTGTCCGATAGCAAGCTCCACGACATTCTCCGCCGGCAGATGACCAAACCTGGCCTCAAGCGCGGCTGCACGGCTGCGCGCTTCGGCCTCGCCATCAAGCAGCATTCGCCTCGCCCCCATAAAGCGCCTCCTTGAACGGAGCCGGACCGACTCGCCGGTAGGCATCGAGGAACTTTTCGCCGGCATCGAGCCGAACGCGCAGATAGGTCTCGACCACAGTCTCAATGGCGTCGGTGATCTCTTCGGGACCGAAGCCGCGTCCAATGATGTCGCCGACAGTGGTGTGTTCGTCAGCGGAGCCACCGAGCGTCACCTGATAGAGTTCCGCGCCTTTTTTCTCGACGCCAAGGATTCCGATGTGGCCGACGTGATGATGACCGCATGCGTTGATGCAACCGGAGATCTTCAGCTTGAGCTCGCCTATGTCACGCTGGCGTTCAAGCGAGGCAAAGCGCTTCGAGATGTTTTGCGCCACGATGATCGAGCGTGCGTTCGCCAGTGCGCAATAGTCCAGTCCGGGGCATGCGATAATGTCGCTGATCAGGTTGGAATTGGGGGTAGCGAAGCCGATCGAGACAAGCTGATCGTAGACTGCCTTGAGGTCGGCGCGCGCGACATGCGGCAGGATCAGGTTCTGCTCGTGGCTGACGCGAATTTCATCAAAGGCGAATCGTTCGGCAAGATCGGCCACCGCCTCCATCTGTTCCGCGCTGGCGTCACCGGGAACCTCACCGATGCCCTTCAGCGAGATGGTGACCGCAGCATAATCGGGATGCTTGTGGGTGATGACGTTCTGGTCGAGCCATTCCCCGAAGCTTCTTGAATCAAGGCGGCCAAGGCGAACCACTTCGTCTCCTTCCGGCCGCTCAGGAAGATCGGGCGGTGCGAAATAGGAATCGATGGCGCGAATGTCAGCATCGGGCAGCTTCAGTTCGCCGTCCCTCAGGTGGTCCCACTCTGCCTCCACCTGACGGGCAAATTCCTCGACACCGGTCTCATGGACGAGGATCTTGATGCGGGCCTTGTACTTGTTGTCGCGGCGACCGTGCAGGTTGTAGACGCGCAAGATCGCGGTGGCGTAGGAAAGAAGATGCCGTTCGGGCAGGAAGTCCCGGATCTTCTTAGCGACCATCGGTGTGCGGCCCTGTCCGCCGCCCACATACACGGCGAATCCCAGCTCTCCCTTTTCATCTTTCTTGAGGTGCAGGCCGATGTCGTGCGTCTGGATAGCGGCACGATCGCGCTCGGCTCCGGTCACTGCGATCTTGAACTTCCTTGGCAGGTAGGAAAACTCGGGATGCACTGAGGACCACTGTCGAAGGATTTCGGCATAGGGACGGGGGTCTGCAACCTCGTCTGCGGCGGCGCCGGCGAAATGGTCCGCGGTAACATTGCGAATGCAGTTGCCGCTGGTTTGGATCGCATGCATCTCGACGCTGGCGAGATCGGCCAGGATCGCTGGAATGTCGGACAGCGCCGGCCAGTTGAATTGCAGGTTCTGGCGCGTCGTAAAGTGGCCGTAACCCTTGTCGTACCTACGGGCGATATGGCCAAGCATACGCAGTTGCCGGGAGTTGAGTGTACCGTATGGAATCGCGATGCGTAGCATGTAAGCATGGAGCTGCAGGTAGACACCGTTCATCAGGCGCAGAGGCTTGAACTCGTCCTCGCTCAGGTCACCCGACAGCCGACGCTCGACCTGATCGGTGAACTCGGCGACCCGGGCCTTTACGAACCCATGATCGAACTCGTCGTAGCGGTACATTCTCGTCTACCTGCTCTTTCGCCGTTTCAGTTCGCGCCTTGCCGGCTGGCCTGCTTTCCAAGATCGGTCCGGTTGGTCGGGCCTGCGGCCCGTATCCTTTCGCGTAACCTCAACGGCACGATCTTTCCGTCGACCAGATCGATATCGATCAGGTTGATATCGACCACCTCGCGTTGCTCGACAGCGGACTTGCCAATCGCTTCCAGCCGCGCTTCGCCTTCCTTGTCGGCGACGATTTCGGATGGCTCGATGCTTTCTGCCCACGAACCGTCTTTCGCCAGCCAGACGACCTCTCCATCGGTGAGCCGGTTCGCCGTCAGGATTTTCATGCGTCTGCTCCGTGCCGAATCCTAGGTGCAAGGTTTCGATGGATGGCGAGCGGCTCGGAACGGGCGAAGTTGGCACCCGCGACTGCATCGCCGATCACGGTCATGACAGGTCCGGTCAAATCGGCTCGTTGCTCCAGCGATGGCAGGTCGGCCAGTGTGCCGTGAAAGCGCCGCCGGACCGGCAGGCTCGCATTCTCGACAACCGCGACGGCCGTCTCTGGTGAGAGACCCGCGTCGATAAGGCGTGATGCGACGTCGGCAGCAACCGAGCGTCCCATATAGACCGCCACGGTCGCGCCCGAGATGGCGAGCTTCGCCCAATCAGGCAGCGACGCCCCTTTCAGGTCGTGGCCGGTGGTGAAGACCATCGATGAGGTGACGCCCCTCAGAGTCAACGGCAACTCGAAATCAGCGGCGGCCGCGAACGCCGCCGTGACGCCGGGCACCACTTCGTAAGAAATGCCCGCATCACGCAAGGCGGCCATTTCTTCACCCGCACGACCAAATACCAGCGGATCGCCCGACTTTAGCCGGACAACCTGTCGACCCGCGCGGCCAAGTCGGACCAGAAGCGCGTTGATCTCCGCCTGGCTCTTGGAATGACATCCCTTTCGCTTGCCCACCGGTACGCGCTCGGCGTCCCGGCGTCCCATGGCCACCACCTCCTCCGGCACCAGGGCGTCATGAACGATGACGTCGGCCTCCATCATGAGGCGTTGCGCCCGAAGCGTCAGCAGATCTTCCGCGCCGGGGCCTGCGCCGACTAGCGCCACATGCCCTTGGCGCTCCATCGAGCCGGATAGAAGCTCGTTCGCGGCGTGCGAAGCTGCCTCGGCATCGCCCGCTTCCATGGCCCGCGCAGGCGCGCCCTTGAAGAATGCGCTCCAGAAGAGACGACGAGAATTGCCTTTGGGCAGCACGCGATCGGCCGTTTCGCGAAAAGCGGTCGCCAAGGTCGCCAGAGGCCCGAGCGATGGCGACAACAACTGGTCGATTCTTGCGCGTACGATCTGCGCCAGTACAGGCCCGGCACCTTCGGTGCCTATCGCGACCGCGAGCGGCGCGCGATTGACGATCGCAGGTGTGTAGAAATCGCAGAGGTCGGGACGGTCAACCGCGTTGACGGGAATCCCGGCCTTACGCGCATCCTCGACGATGCGACGATCCATGGCTTCGCTGCCAGTTGCTGCGAAGACCAGTCGCGCGCCTTCAAGATGAAACGGAGAATAGTCCGCGTCGATCAGTTCCGCGCCGTTTGCCGCGATCCATGTGTTCAGAGAAGGTTCCACGTCCGTTGCGACGATCCGCAGATGGGCGCTCGACTGGCCAAGAAGCCTGGCTTTGGCGAGCGCCTCATCGCCTCCGCCCACGATCACCACGACTCCACCCTCCACCCGCAGGAAGATGGGGAAAGCGTTCAGGCCGGGGATTTCCTTGGTCATTCGAGGTACCGATGATGATACGCGGTTTTATCGCCGAGGCGCGGGATACTAAAGAAACGTGGTCGCGTGGCCCGACCATGTCAGCAATCTCTTTTCCCAAACGACCGAAAACGAGGGAAAAGTTTTCTACCGGGTGCCTCAAATACCGCTTTCGAGCAAGGAACATCCTGTGAAGCGGCTGCGTTTCCGAATGACATTTGGAAGGAGACGCAGATGGAACGACTAGCCCTCAAACATGGTCTCTGGCTTGTGGTCGCGGATGGCGAAAAGGCGCTGTTCATGAAAAACGATGGCGACGCGAAGTTCCCGAACTTTGAGGTCTTCAGCGAATTGAACCAAGAGAATTCGACGACGCGCGAGACTGTTTCCGATAAGCCGGGGCGATTTAACGATGGACCCTCCCCGCATCGCAGCGCTGTGCAGGAAACGGACCTCAATAAGCTCGCCAAGATGCGTTTTGCGGACGAAATCGCTGAAAAGCTCTACAAGGCAGCCCACAATGGTGATTTCGAGTACATTGTTATCGCCGCGCCGCCGTCCGTGCTGGGCGAGTTGCGCAAGAAGATGCACCAGGTGGTCACGGACAAGATAGTCACCGAGATCCCCAAGACACTGACGAATTTGCCCGTCTACGACATCGAGAAGATGTTGCAGGCTGCCTGACCTCAGTCAGCACCAAAGGACTCGGCAATTGATCTGGCTGCTGGCTATTCGGGAAAACGTTCCGGATAGCCAGCTATCGTCACGAAACCGGACTCTTCGACTTGCAAGGCAGCCCTCGTCTCACCGATAGTGATTCGACGGGCGTGACGCTCGTTTCTGCAACAGCGCCGCGTTTGCCGAAAGGTCGTTTCCGGACGATGCCTCACACTACACCCTTGATCGCAACCATTGTTGCCGGCCTCGGCCTTGCCTTCATATTCGGAGCGCTTGCGAACCGTTTCCGTATCCCGCCTCTCGTAGGTTATCTCATCGCAGGCGTTTTGGTCGGGCCGAATACCCCCGGTTTCGTGGCCGACCAGTCGCTTGCGGTAGAGCTTGCCGAGATCGGTGTTATCCTGCTGATGTTCGGCGTGGGTCTGCATTTCTCCCTGAAGGATCTGCTGTCGGTCAAGGCGATCGCCGTCCCGGGTGCCATGGTTCAGATCGCCTTTGCGACCGTGCTGGGGGCCGGATTGTCATGGACGCTTGGTTGGACCATCGGCGCAGGGCTTGTCTTCGGCCTCGCTCTTTCAGTGGCCTCGACAGTAGTGCTTCTCCGGGCTCTGCAGGAACGCCGGCTTATCGAGACAGAACGCGGCCGGATCGCGGTGGGTTGGCTGATCGTCGAAGACCTCGCCATGGTGCTGGCGCTGGTGTTGCTGCCGGCGCTTGCAGGCGTGCTGGGAGGGAGTAACGGCGAAGAATCGGTGCCGACGGTACAGATATTCGCAATTCCCGCGGACCTTGGCATTTGGGGGGTGGTGGTGATCACCCTGGTGAAGGTGCTGGCCTTCGTCGTTGTTATGCTGGTGGTGGGCCGGCGAGTCATCCCGTGGATACTGCACTATGTCGCTCACACTGGCTCGCGTGAGCTTTTCCGGCTGGCGGTGCTCGCCATTGCGCTCGGCGTAGCCTTCGGTGCGGCCCATCTTTTCGGCGTGTCGCTGGCGCTCGGCGCTTTCTTCGCCGGAATGATAATGAGTGAGTCGGAACTCAGCCACCGGGCAGCCGAAGAATCCCTGCCGTTGCGCGATGCCTTCTCGGTGTTGTTTTTCGTTTCTGTCGGCATGCTGTTCGATCCGATGAGCCTGATCGAACATCCTTTGCCTGTTCTTGCCACGCTCTTCATCATCGTAATAGGCAAGTCAGTCGCGGCATTCCTGATCGTTCTCGCCTTCAGGCATGCTGTAGGCACTGCGTTGACGATCTCTGCAAGCCTGGCGCAGATCGGCGAGTTTTCCTTCATTCTGGCTGACCTTGGCGTCGGGCTGAACCTGCTGCCGGAAGAAGGTCGCGACCTGATCCTCGCCGGTGCGATCCTGTCCATCTTGCTCAACCCGCTTGTCTTCGCCGGCGCCGCTCGTATCCGACCATGGCTGGAAACGAAGCTGAACGAGCCCTACCCTGTAGTGGTGGAGTCGAAGCCGATAGGACCGGCCACTGCGGTAGGCGAGGTCGCCACGCAGGCGCCCGTTGTCGAGGTCGCCGAGGCTGAGGCGGACGAAGACGGACCGCCACCGCCGACCGAACTGAGCGACCACACTATTCTGATCGGCTACGGTCGCGTCGGCAGCCTTGTAGGGCAATCGCTCAAGGAGCTTGGACTGCCTTTTCTCGTCATCGAAGATTCAGACAAGACACTTGCGCGGCTGCGGGCTGAGGATATCGAGACCATTGCCGGGAATGCCGCCAACGCCGATGTACTCGCTGCAGCCAACCCGAGCGGGGCAAGGCGCCTGATTCTGGCAATTCCGAACGCCTTCGAAGCGGGCCGGATCGTTCAGCGTACGCGCGTAGCGAATCCGGCAATCGAGATCATCGCGCGCGCACACTCGGATGCCGAGGTAGATCATCTTGCCGGACTTGGCGCAGACACCGTAGTCATGGGCGAACGCGAGATTGCCCGCGGCATCCTGAACGAGGTTATGGGCACAAGTCCCAAATTCGACGTCGCCAATCAATCACTTGATGTAGCGGTCGACGCTCCTACGGGCACGAAGCAATCTGAATAGCTTCAGCCGCCGGTCAGGATGTCGAGGATTGAGGTAGACCGCCGTGTCGGTGGTGCTCCGACGTCGCCGGGGGGCACGACACGACTGATCGACGCGGTTGGGTCATCTGCCGAGACGGCCGGACTTTGAACCTCGCGCTCCAGCCGGGGCGCCTCGGGAAAAGCATCCATGTCGCCGGCAGGAACGACACTGCCCACTGTTCGCGCTTCCGAACCATTGTGCGCTCCCGGAAGTGCCGCAACCGGGACGCCTTCGTGTGCGGCTACCATGAATTCATGCCACGCCTGCGCAGGGAGGGCGCCGCCGGTCACCTTCTTCATTGGCGTATCATCGTCGTTGCCGAACCATACGCCGGTGGTCAGGTTGGCCGTGTAGCCGACAAACCATGCATCGCGCGAGTTCTGGCTGGTTCCGGTCTTGCCCGCCGCCGGCCAGGCGAACGCCGCCTTCTTCGCGGTTCCGGTCTCCACTGTTCCCGTCATCATGGCGTTCATCATGCCGACGACATCGGAGCGCACGACCCTTGGATTGCCACCGCCGGTGAATTCGTAGAGCACCTCGCCGCTGGTGGTGGTGATGCGTTGGACAAAATGTACCTCGGGCCGATAGCCGCCATTGGCGAAGGGCACATAGGCGGCCGTCAGTTCAAGCGGCGTCACCTCGGAGGTACCCAAGGCCAATGACGTATTGGCCTGCAGGCTGGACTCGATGCCCATGCGGTGCGCCGCTTCCACGACAGCTTCCGGTCCCACCTCCATGGCGAGTTGCGCGGCCACCGAATTCAGCGATTTTGCGAGCGCCGTCGCAAGCGTGACCTTGCCGTAGTATTTCCCGTTGTAGTTCTCCGGCGTCCATTTGCCGATCTTGATCGGCGCATCGTTCCTGACGCTTTCGGGGGTACGGCCGTGTTCCAGGGCAGCCATGAACACAAACGGCTTGAAAGCCGAACCGGGCTGCCGGCGCGCCTCCGAGGCGCGGTCGAACTGGCTGGTAGCGTAGTCGTAGCCGCCGACCATCGCGCGCACGGCACCGGAATTGTCTATCGAGACCAGCGCGCCCTGACTGACGTTGAGCGCCTTTGCGTTCTCGTCGACCAGTCGCCGGATCGACGTCTCGGCCAGTTCCTGCAGGTCGAGGTCTACGGTCGTATCGACGATGATATCGCTGCGCACCTCGCCGATCAGGCCAGGAAGCTCCTCCATGATCCGATCGGCAACGTAGTTCTCCGAACCGGTCCAGTAGGCGGCGACACGCGTGGCGGGTGCGCTCATCGCTGTCGTCAATTCCTTGTCCCCGATCATCTTCTCTTCACGCATGGCGCCCAGAACAAGCTGTGCGCGCTCCTCAGCCGCCTTGGGATCGCGTGCCGGAGACAGGCGGGACGGAGCCTTGAGCAGTCCGGCCAGAAGCGCGGCCTCGGCAAGCGTCACGTCGCGAGCCGACTTCCCGAAATACCGGCGCGAGGCAGCTTCGACACCATAGGCTCCGGAACCGAAATAGACCCGGTTCAGGTACATTTCGAGGATCTGGTCCTTGGTGTGTTTCTGTTCCAGCCAAAACGCGAGCAAAACCTCCTGGACCTTGCGTTCCAGGGTCCGGTCGGGCTTCAGGAAAAGGTTCTTTGCAAGCTGCTGGGTCAGCGTAGAGCCGCCCTGGCTGAAACGGCCATGCAGGAGGTTGGTCGTCATCGCGCGTGCCAGCCCGATCGGATCGACGCCGAAATGGGAATAGAAACGCCGGTCCTCGATCGCCATCACCGCCTGGGGAATATATGGCGACATCTCGTGCAGCCCGATCGATTCGCCACCGGTCATTCCACGGTTGGCGAGCAGTCGACCGTCGACTGATACGATCTTGATGTTGGGCGACCGGTCAGGGATCGACCACGTCGTTGCCGAAGGCATCTGTGCGCCATAATAGATGACAATTCCGGCGCCAGCTATGCCAACCCAGATCGAAAGGACAAAAGCCCAGTAGGCGAGGCGGCCGAGCAGACGGACAGGCCCTGTCCGGCGAGCCTTTCGGGAGCGGCCACGCCGGGTGGAGGATGACTTCTTCGCTGCCGGTTTACGGCCCCTGGATGGCACAACTCGATCATCTTCGCTGACTGTAATGTCACGCGAAGAACGGCCCCTGGACGGCCCGTCAAAGGTCGGCTCGATGCGCCGGTCGCCTCTTTTCGCCATGAATTCCTTGGTCCAGTCCCGGAGATGCCTCCGCCTGAACGCTAAATGCGGCGATTTAAGGTGGGGTTAAGTGCGGGCAAGAACCTGGAGGCTCGCAACTCAGTTCTCCTGGATGGATACTCCGGATTCGTCGATCCGCAATTCAACGCCCGAAGGCTTGGATTCTTCGCGCCATACGTAAATGCCCAGAGCGATGACAGCTACCAGGAGGGCACCGATCAGGAGGTAGAGAGAGTTGCGTTGCATCGTCATTCCTGTCTGTCTTGTTGCGATGCCGCAGGTGTCCGTCCGCGGCATCGCTGCTGTTGCTGGTGGTCTACGCGCGCTTTATCAGCCGGATCAGCACAAGAAGAACCACCGCGCCGATCGTTGCGTGAATGATGGCAGCCACGACGCCGGTGCCGAGCGACAGGCCGAGTGCGGGAAACAGCCAACCCGCGATAAACGCGCCGACGATGCCGACCACGATGTTTCCGAGTACACCGAAACCGTAGCCCTTGACCAGAAGACCGGCCAGCCAACCGGCAATCGCGCCAATGATGAGGAAGATGATCAGACTTTCAATACCCATAGGGACTTCCCTCCGTTGTGAGGCACGGCTCCGGGCCAAGGGAAGGCACGAATCGAGCGTGCATCGAATTGATCATAACTGATGCCTGCCACGAAGAAAGTCGTGGCAGTGGTGCTGAACGACCTTGGGTGGTCAGTCCTCGTTTTCTTCGCCTGGGGGCCGCCATCCATGAGGCTCGATACGCTTTTGCGTGTCGCTATCCAAATAGGCCCACCAGCCGGTGTCGCTTTCGTCCCAGTCGCCACCTCCGGCTTTGAGCCGGTCAAGCGAGCGGTATTGAGCTATCGTTTCGTTTTCCTGTCCGTCACGATCCGTCCAGAGGACAGTTACCTTGCTGCCATCCTTTGGCGCCGTGTCGATCGGATGCGGATTTGTCATGATGATGGGATCCCCTCGCATTTCATGCGCCCGCCAAATAACGCGCGAGCCGCCAATAGGTTTCAGCGCGTCTTGAAATATAGCATGAGTTCAGGCAGCACCCGGCCTAGCTGTGCGCGAAGATGTCCTCTTCCGGCCAGCCCATCAGATCGAGCCTGGCGCGTGTCGGAAGAAACCGGAAACAGGCCTCTGCCTCTGCCGAACGATGTTCGCGTGCGAGCCTCATCGAAAGCGCCTCGCGCAGCCGATGCAGGTAAAGCACATCGGAGGCGGCATACTCCATTTGCTCCGGCGACAGCGTTTCCGCAGCCCAGTCCGACGACTGCTGTTGTTTCGAGAGGGAGACGCCGAGCAATTCGGAGCAGATGTCTTTCAGCCCGTGACGATCTGTGTAGGTACGGGTCAACCGGGAGGCGATCTTGGTGCAGAACACCGGCTCGGCCATAGCGCCCAGCGCATGATAAAGCACCGCAATGTCGAAGCGGCCATAGTGGAAAATCTTTGTGATCGAAGGATCCGTCAGGAGCGTCGCCAGGTTAGGCGCTGAATCCTGTCCGGGTGAGATCTGGATAACATCTGCTGTGCCATCGCCCGGCGAAAGCTGTACCACGCAAAGCCGGTCCCGGTGCGGATTGAGTCCAAGGGTTTCGGTGTCGATTGCAATCGCTGGAACACGGTAGTGAGAGAGGTCCGGAAGATCGTTCCTGTGGAAGCGGATGGTGGTCATTCGAGTTCTCTCAGTTTCAACGCTGCAGATGCATTCAGGTCTGAACAAGGCGTCGGCTAGCCCGTAATTGCCCGAAGATGCAGGCCTCTCCCGCCCTCCTACAACAAGCATGCCGCCAAGGAAACAAAGGTCTCGTCGGACCTGAGGTCCGCTAACGCTTCAGCGCCATCCGAGCGCTGGCGCTACATGCTGAAGGATGGCTTCGATGAGATGTGCATTGTAGTTCACACCGAGCTGGTTGGGGACGGTGAGCAACAACGTGTCTGCTGCCTTGATTGCCTCATCCTCGCTCAGTTGCTTTACCAGAACATCCGGTTCGGCGGCGTAGGAACGACCAAAGACCGCCTGCTTGCCCGGCTCGATGTAGCCGAAGTGATCCTGGCTGCCTGACTCGCCACCGAAATAGGCCCGGTCCATGTCATTGACGATGGCAAAGATCGAGCGGCTTACCGACACACGCGGTTCGCGCGCATGGCCTGCTTGCCTCCATGCTGCCCGAAAGGCGGCGATCTGTTCCGCCTGCTGAATGTGGAAGGGCTTGCCCGATTCGGCCATGACCAGCGTGGAACTCTGCAGGTTCATGCCAACCTTGCCTGTCCATTCGGCGGTCGGCGTGGTCGCAGCACCCCACCAGATGCGTTCGCGCAGCCCCTCCGAATATGGCTCCAGTCGCAAGAGGCCGGGTGGGTTGGGAAACATCGGGCGAGGATTCGGCTGGGCAAAGCCTTCACCCCGGATGACGTCGAGAAAAACCTCGGCGTGACGGCGCGCCATGTCGGCATCCGTCTGGCCTTCTTCGGGCGCGTAGCCAAAGTACCGCCAGCCCTCGATCACCTGTTCGGGCGAACCCCGACTGATGCCAAGCTGCAGGCGCCCCCCCGAGATGATGTCCGCCGCGCCTGCGTCCTCCGCCATGTAGAGCGGGTTCTCGTAGCGCATATCGATGACTGCCGTACCGATCTCGATCCTGCGCGTCTTCGCGCCGACGGCGGCAAGGAGCGGGAAGGGCGAGGCGAGTTGCCGGGCAAAGTGATGCACCCGGAAATATGCGCCGTCCGCTCCCAACTGCTCGGCGGCGACCGCAAGATCGATCGACTGGAGCAGCGCATCGGAAGCCGAGCGTGTTCCCGATTGGGGTGAAGGCGACCAATGGCCGAAGGAGAGGAAACCGATCTTTTTCATTCTGGGAGCCGTCTTGCCGAAATTCGCAAGCCACGCAGGTAGACATTTCGCAAGCGCACGACAAGGAAAAGGCGTCCGTCAAGACCGACTATCCTCGGTGCGAACCTTCACGCGGCCCGGCAGCCTGACATTCGGTAAATCCACCCATTCACCGATTCGAGCCAATTCACGTTCCCGCGAGCATGGCACACTGTGATGTCTTCGGACTGGCCTATTGCCGGGTTGAGCGCCATGTTGTGGTATCGACGCACGCAAGCGCAACATCGATCGAGAGGATACAGAACCATGAAGTTTTCACGTCGCGAAACGCTTCAGCTCGGCCTGGCCGGAGCGGCAGGGCTAGGGGCAACGACATTCATGCCGTTCATTGCAAGGGCAGAGGGCAAGGGCGACAGCTACAAGACCGCGAGCGGAGAAATCGTCATCACACCAATCTCCCACGCCAGCTTCATCATGAGTACACCCGGACTGGTGATCTACAATGATCCGGTTGGAGGCGGGGCGCTGTACGAAGGACAGCCGTCAGCAGGACTCGTTCTCATCACGCACGAACATGGCGACCATTTCGATCCCGAGACGCTTGCCGCCGTCGTGGGAGCCGATACCAAGCTTGTCGTCAATCCGGCGGTCCTCGAGAAGCTTCCCGAGGATATGAAGGCCAAGGCCACTGCGATCGGCAACGGCGAGAATACGACGGTGGGCGCAATCCAGATCGAGGCAATTCCCGCGTACAACCTTACCGAGGATCGCAAGAAGTATCATCCGCAGGGCCGCGATAACGGCTACGTCCTTACGGTTGACGGCATGCGCGTCTATATCGCCGGCGACACCGAGGACATCCCCGAAATGCGTGCGCTGAAGGATATCGACATCGCCTTCGTGCCCATGAACCTGCCCTATACAATGGACGAGACACAGGCGGCTTCCGCCGTCGCGGAATTCAAGCCTGCGGTGGTGTACCCCTATCACTACAGGGACAGCGATCCCAAAGCCTTTGCTGAAAAGGTTTCGGCTGCCGCGCCAGACGTCAAGGTGGTCCACGGCGCCTGGTACGGCTGAAGCCTACTTTCGCGCCTCGCGGATGGCGCTTGAAGACAGGGTCGAGCGCGGCCCGTGGATGAAGGTCCATGCCGGGGCCTTCATGTGCGCCAGACGCGGGGCGGCGTTTTCATCGACGCGGGCGTAGTCGAACGTCTTTGCAACCATCGACGACAGGAATGACAAGGTAGCCCCTGGACGATCGATCACCGCAATGGGGAAGGTCAGCGCGATCTCGCGCCAGCGTTGCCAGCGGTGGAAATCGCGCAGGTTGTCAGCACCCATGACCCAAACAAAATCGACGCCCGGATTGCGCGCGCGCACCAGGGCCAGGGTATCGGCGGTGTAGCGCACGTTGTGGGCCGCCTCGAAGGCTGTGACCTTGATGCGCGGGTTTCGCGTCATTTCTTCCGACAGGCGCAGGCGCTCGGAAAGTGGAGCCAGTTCGCGGGACGATTTCAACGGATTTCCGGGCGTGACGATCCACCAGAGCTGATCGAGTGCCAGCCGTCTCAACGCGATTTCGGCGACATGGACATGACCGGCATGCGGAGGATTGAACGAACCTCCGAACAAACCGATCTGCATGCCTTTCTCGACATACGGCATGCGAAGGTAGCCGGCGGGGAGGGAGGTTCCGTTGCGCTGAAGCATCGTGTCGGGCGCAGACGATCAGGCGGGCCGGCGAGGCGCCATCACGGACGCACCTGACCCGAACCGCGTACGCGGTAGTTGAACGATGTCAGTTGCTCCACGCCGACCGGACCGCGCGCATGCATCTTGCCCGTCGCGATGCCGATCTCGGCCCCCATGCCGAACTCGCCTCCGTCTGCAAACTGGGTCGAGGCGTTGTGCAACAGGATGGCGGAATCGATCTCGTTGAAGAAGCGTTCCACGGCGGCTCCGTCTTCCGCGACGATACCCTCGGTGTGATGAGAGGAATACGTCTCGATATGGTCGATCGCGTCGCAGACCCCATCGACCAGCCTGGCCGATATGATCGCGTCGAGATATTCCGTGCGCCAATCCTCTTCCGTCGCGGATTTCGCGTTGGGGAAGGCGGCGACGACTTCGTCTGAGCCGCGGATCTCACAGCCCGCCTTGTCCAGCGCCTCGAGGATCGGCACGAGATGCGTTTCGGCAACGCGACGATCGATCAGAAGCGTTTCGGCCGCCCCACAGATTCCGGTACGACGCATCTTGGCGTTCACCGCGATCCGAACGGCCATGTCGAGGTTGGCGGATCCGTCTATGTAGAGATGACAGATGCCTTCCAGATGCGCAAAGACCGGCACGCGCGCTTCGGTTTGCACGCGCGCAACCAGACTTTTGCCTCCGCGCGGAATGATGACGTCGAGGTTGCCGCTCAGGCCGGCAAGCATCTCGCCCACGGCGGCCCGGTCGGTCACGGGCACAAGCTGGATTGCATCCTCGGGCAGACCCGCTGCGCCCAGTCCTTCAACGAGACATCTGTGGATGGCGGTGGAGGAGTTCAGCGAATCCGAGCCTCCGCGCAGGATGACCGAATTGCCGGCCTTCAGGCAAAGCGCGCCTGCGTCGGCGGTCACGTTGGGACGGCTTTCATAAATGACGCCAATAACGCCGAGTGGCGTGCGTACGCGCTCGATATGCAATCCGTTCGGGCGATCCCAGGCGGCAATGACCTCCCCGACGGGATCCTTGAGCGCAGCAATCTCTCGTATGCCATCCGCCATGGCGCTGACGCGCTTGCTGTCAAGTTTCAAGCGATCCATCATCGCGGGCGAAAGGCCGGCTTCCTCGCCATTGGCGACGTCAATGGCGTTGGCGTCAAGAATGGCGGACTTGTTGCGCTCGACGGCGTCCGCCATCGCCAGAAGCGCTGTGTTCTTGACTTCGGTGCTCGCCATCGAAAGCGGCCGTGAGGCAGCGCGGGCGCGTTTGCCGATTTCCGCCATCAGCGTGGCTGTATCACCAGCGGACTGTTCATGCGTCTTGAGCATGGCTTATCCCTTCACCCTCGGCGGTATCCTCCAACATCTGCGGCCCGCCATCCACGACGAGATCGTCGCGATGCACCATTGCCGAGCGCGCCTGATGGCCCAGCACCGCCTCGATCTGCTCGGTTTTGAGGCCGGCAATCTTCACGGCGTCGGCTGCATCATAGGCGACGAGACCACGCGCGATCTCGCGCCCGTCCGGCGACAGCACGGCGACAGTATCGCCACGCGAGAACCGTCCGCTCACCAGTTTGACGCCAGCCGGCAGGAGTGACTTGCCTGACATCAGAGCCCGCACCGCGCCTGCGTCGACCGTCAGCCTTCCGGCTGGTTCGAGCTGTCCCGCAATCCAGGTCTTGTAGCCGTTGACCGGAGTACGGCTCGGCTTGAAGAGCGTAAACCGTTCCCCGCGCTCGATGGCCGCCAGGGGGTTCTGGCGCGCGCCCGAGGTGATGATCATGGCGGTACCGGCGCTGGTCGCAATCTTGCCAGCGTCGAGCTTGGTGCGCATGCCGCCTCGCGATAATTCCGATGCCGCAGCCCCAGCCATTGCCTCAATGTCAGGGGTAATGCGTTCGACCAGCGGCAGGAATTTCGCATTGGGATCGACCTGGGGCGGAGCCGTGTAAAGCCCGTCTATGTCGGAAAGCAGAACCAACAGGTCGCCGCCCATCATGGTCGCTACCCGCGCGGCAAGGCGATCATTGTCGCCATAGCGGATTTCCGTCGTCGCCACCGTATCGTTTTCGTTGATGATGGGAACGGCCTTCATTTTCAGCAGCGTCCCTATGGTGGCGCGGGCGTTGAGATAGCGACGGCGCTCCTCGGTGTCGCCCAATGTGAGCAGGATCTGGCCCGACTTCAGCCCGGTCCTGCCCAGCTCCTCGGACCAGGCGCTGGCCAGCGCGATCTGGCCGACGGCAGCGGCGGCCTGGCTTTCTTCAAGCTTCAGTCCTCTTTTGCCCAGTCCAAGGATGGTTCGTCCGAGGGCGATTGCCCCGGAAGATACGACGAGAACATCCGCACCGTTGGCGCTCAGTGTTGCGATGTCGTCCACCAGAGAGGTAAGCCACTCGCGCTTCAATCCCCTGGCGCGATCGACCAGCAGCGCTGAGCCTATCTTTACCGTAATGCGCTTGTATTTGCGGAGCGTATTCATTGCGTGACCTGCGTGCCTTCCGCAGCTCGCGCCGCCTCGATCTCGCTCATCAGCGCGCGCAACGCAGTCTGCACACCCTCGCCAGTCGCTGCCGACAGCAGGATCGGGGTCTTGCCGGCAGCACGCTTTAGCGAGGCCAGCTTCTTCTTGCGTTCATCGGCGTCGAGCGTGTCGGCCTGCGAAAGCGCGACGATCTCCGGCTTGTCGACCAGCCCGTTTCCATAGGCTTCAAGCTCGCGTCTGACGGTCTTGTAGGCCTTGCCGGGGCTTTCCTCGCGTGCCGAGACGAGATGGAGCAGAACGCGGGTCCGCTCGACGTGACCGAGGAAACGGTCGCCGATGCCGACGCCTTCATGGGCGCCTTCGATAAGGCCGGGAATATCCGCCAGAACGAATTCGCGCGCATCGATGCGGGCGACGCCAAGGCCCGGATGCAGCGTCGTGAACGGATAGTCGGCGATCTTCGGCTTGGCCGCCGTGACCGCAGCGAGGAAGGTCGACTTACCGGCGTTGGGCAATCCGACGAGCCCGGCGTCCGCGATCAGCTTCAGGCGCAGCCAGATCGTCATCTCCTGCCCTGGCAGGCCGGGATTGGCACGGCGCGGCGCGCGGTTGGTCGAGCTCTTGAAGTGCTGATTGCCGAAACCGCCATTACCGCCAGCGGCGATACGATAGCGCTGGCCGACCACGGTCAAGTCGCACATCAGCGTCTCGTTGTCCTCTTCATAGACCTGGGTGCCCACCGGCACCTTCAACGTCACGTCGGCGCCCTTGCCGCCCGTCATGTTGCGGCCCATGCCGTGCATACCGGTCTTTGCCCTAAAATGCTGCTGGTAACGGTAGTCGATAAGCGTATTCAGCCCATCGACCGCCTCGACCCAGACGTCGCCGCCACGACCCCCGTCGCCGCCATCAGGACCACCGAACTCGATGAATTTCTCGCGGCGGAACGACACCGACCCGGCGCCACCGTCGCCGGACCGAATGTAGACTTTTGCCTGGTCGAGGAATTTCATGCGACCGCCGCCGTTGCTTTGCAGTTGAACTGGCGACCCTGCTCTAACGCAAAGGGCCGCTCCGTGCGAGAGGTGTCGCCAAAATCGCATTGCCGATGCGTCGGGGCGACGAACATGGTCATGACCAGCTCCTAAGGCTTTCCCATGTCCTACGGTCGAGGCGGTAACGCTCGACAGGGACCTGGCCGGCCGCAAGCGAATTCATCATGCCTTGTCCCGCATACTGAAACCCGCATTTGTGGATGACCCGGCGCGATGCCGGGTTTATCACCCTGACCGCAGCATGAAGCACCGGGATGCGCGTCTCAGCGAACGCCAGATCGACCAGCGCATGGGCGGCCTCCGTCGCAAAGCCTCGTCTCCAGAAGGGCTCGCCGATCCAGTAGCCGAGTTCAAGGCCACGATCCTTAACGTGGAGACCCGCGCAGCCTATCAGTTCGCCGGTCCCCGATAGGGTCAGGGCATAGGTCGCACCGGGTTGCCTGCGCGTTGCCATGGAGATGAAGCTGCGCGCTTCCGCCTCGCCATATGGGTGCGGCATGCGCATCAACATCTGCGCAACATGCAGGTTGTTTGCGATCTCTGCCAACACCGGGGCGTCGCTGTTTCGAGGCGCGCGCATCACCAGCCTCTTCGTGACCAGCTGCGGCCGGTCAATGAAAAGGCTTTCGTCTTCGCTGTCTTCCTTGTCGGCAATCATCGCGGTCCCTCCAGAGCGCAAAAGAAAAGGGGAGATGGCGTCCCATCTCCCCTGATCCTTTTCTGGCTCTGCCAGACACCGGTTCCCGAGATGGGGCGCCGGTGTCTTGGTGCGGAACCGGCTACTCCGCTGCTTCCTGCGTCGGGTTTACCGACACATAGGTACGGCCATTGGCTTTCTTGCGGAACGCGACGGCGCCAGCCTCGAGCGCAAACAGCGTATGATCCTTGCCCATGCCGACATTGACGCCGGGATGCCAGGTCGTGCCGCGCTGACGCACGATAATGTTTCCGGGAATGACGGCTTCGCCGCCGAACTTCTTCACGCCAAGGCGCTTGGATTCCGAGTCACGACCGTTGCGCGACGAACCGCCAGCTTTCTTGTGTGCCATGGTCTATCTCCTTAAGTCGCTACTCTTTACTCTGATTCCTTGGTCGCCGCAGCATCTTTGTCGACCTGCGCACGCGGCGGCTTGCCTGCGAGAAGTTCCTTGGCCTGCGCCACCCACTCCTCGCGCTCAATGCGGCCGCCCAGCGAAAGATCTTCGTCAAGCTTGGCGATTTCGGCCTTCTTGAGCTTGGAGATAGACGTCAGCGTGCCGTAGCCAGCGTCGGTCATCTTCCCCTTCAGTACGTCGCCAATGCCGCTGATCAAGGAGATATCGTCCACGACATCGGCCTTGGCTGCCTTTGCCTTCGCGGGCTTTGCCTTGGGAGCGTCCGCAGCCTTTTCCTCAGCCTTCTTTGCCGAAGCCTTCTTGGAAGGCTTGGCGCCACCGATCAGGATCTCATCGATGCGAACAGTCGTTTCATACTGCCGATGCCCACGGCGACGCTTCGAGTTCTGGCGACGACGCTTCTTGAAGGCGATAACCGTCGCTGCGCGCCCCTGAGCAACGACCTCCGCCGTCACAAGCGCGCCGTCGACGAACGGTGCGCCGATTGTGACGCTGTCGCCTTCGCCGTGCGCCAGCACATGGCCAATCTCAACGATGTCACCGACTTCGCCGGTGACCTTTTCGATCTTCAACACATCATTGGCGGCGACGCGATACTGCTTGCCGCCCGTTTTGATGACTGCGAACATTTTTTGCCTTTCGCTGTTCGGTCGGCCTTCTGGATTGCTCGGAAGCGATCCGGCCGTCTTTTTGTCAGTCTCGGGTTCAAAAACATTGCCGGCGCGGAGGGACTCCACGCCGGATGCGGGGTGTCCCTAGACGAAGCGCGCCGCCAAGTCAAGCAAAACGCCTAGAGTTCCGCGCTGTTGCAACAAAGCTGCTTTCCGCAACAAATGGCCTTGTAACCCGGAAAGACCGCCGTTATCTAGTGCCGCGCGCAGAAGCGCCTACCACGCTGCGGAGAAGTGGCTGAGTGGTTGAAAGCACCGCACTCGAAATGCGGCATACTCGCAAGGGTATCGGGGGTTCGAATCCCTCCTTCTCCGCCATCTTCCGTTACACAGTCTGTCGGTAAGCGATTGTAAACGCGCGGCAATACCGTGTGTCATGGCTGTTTGGCGGACAGGCTTGGCGGCTTTCAGGCGTTGTTGGCGGACAGATGTTTGTCTAAAGCCCGGAACGCTGCGGGTTACGGGTTTCCGCTGCACCGTCTGTCCGACAGTCTGTTGTCCGACCCGGCTATGACAATCACTCCGGCGTGGTGTCGTCCCTACGGGGTTCGCGCTAAGTTGCAGACTCGTCAGTTCGATCGCCCGAGTACTGGTTCGCCCAGGGAAGGCCATGAAGCCAGCTTTCGCGCCGAGGTGTCCAGAGCTCGTAAGTCGGAACTAGATTGGACGGCGCCTCGTCGAGAGAGCCGACCATGATTTCGGCTTCATCCGGTCTGAGTGAAAATACCCTGCTACCGCAGCGCGGGCAAACGAGCGACCTCGGTAGGTCGCGACGTGAGAGGCAGTGCGGAAATCTCTTCGAGACCAGATGGCGAAGAGGGTAAAGGCGGAGCCGCTGGTCTGGCGGCAGTCGGTGCAATGGCACAATCCCACTCGCAGCGGATCGCCAGACACTTCGAAGCCGACTTCGCCGCATTGACATCTACCTGTTCTGACCATGGTCACTCGCCTGGCTTGGATGCGGGTGGCGTGTCTTGGGTATGTGAGCGGGACTGGTGTCCCCATCAGGCGTCCGTGAAGGAACGTGCTCTGCGCCTGGCGGAATTTCTTTCGGTGGCTTTTTACCGAAGGCTGGCCCTTTGGGATTGGGAGCCGGATCGTCTCGAACGTCGCGAGTCGGTTGCTTGGGGTCACTCATGGCAAGCCTCATCCGGAAACGATGGAGGGCCGTCAAGTCGCCGTCGTCGGTCTGTCGCGTGCCAACAAGACGTCTCTCATGCCAGGACGGCAATATCTCCGCGAACAAACTCTGCCACCAGGCCATCTCCACTCCTGTCAAGTGGGCGCAACTCTATTGCGGGCTCAAAGTTCCGAGGCTTTCGAAATGGGGCCAACCATCCTTTCCGCAGATCCAGTGCATTTGCCGGAAGTCGGAAGTCGGGGAACCATACAATGCAGGGAGGGTTATTCGCCTTTCACCGCAGCGCGCGTGAACGCACACGTGGAAGCCGGGGCGTCGTTGCCGCAGACGACAGACGCAGACCCCCTCAATGAGCGTCGACGGCATGAAGTGCGCTGCGCTCAATAGGTGTCCGACCGGAATTGCCCCTAGCTGAGAGGATCGACATATGACCGTTGTACTTGCCACCGTGTGCCAGGATGGGGTGGTGATCGGCTCGGACTCGCAGATCACCGACAAGGGTCGCGGCATGACTTATCCCGCCGAGAAGTTGCACCCATTGGGTAAGTCAGCGGCGTGGGGCGGCAGCGGCGCGCGATCGGTGCTGTTTGACGTGGAACGGTGCTTCAATGAGAACAGCGCGGCCATTCTTGAGGCACCCGATATTGGACGCGCGCTTCAGGAACGGATACTCCCGATCCTGCGCCATCACTACGATACGTTCATCGCTGACGTGCCGGGCGAAGACGACGGCGGGACGCCATCGGCCTATGTGATGGCTGCAGGATTTCGAGACGGCGAACCATGGATCGTAGAGATAATGCCTTCCGGCATGATCGGGCACTACGCCGATATCGGATTTCATGCGATCGGCAGCGGCGCCGCGATGGCTCAGCAGGCCGGCTCGCTTCTATCCCATTTCCATTTGACCGAGCGATCCCTGCGTTTCGGTTGCGCGGCTGTCCTAAGAGTTCTGCAGGCTCTCGACCTGACCTCGGCTAGCGTCGGTGAACCTTTCAGCCTGTGTCGCATCGACAAGAACGGTGCCCACCATCTCAACGACAGGGACATCGAGCAGGTGAGCAAGGACGTGCGCCGATGGGAGCAGGCCGAACAAGCCGCAATAGCCGACATATTCGATTGAGCAGTTTCACGATCATTTCTTGAATTCCGAGATGGAAGCGCTATCCACCTCCCCGCAGATGTCCAGCCAGCCGCTGCTACTCGAAAGGGAATATCAGCTGCCACCAAGTGCCCGATGGCTCGTACACGCATGCCAGAGCGGTACGCTAAGGTCTCGGTAGTGGGTCAGCGAACGGAACTCCTGGCTCGCAGACATAGAACAGGACCATGCGGGCAGGGACGTCGCCTCGGTTACGGCCAGTCATTGCGATGCCAGCGGGCTCAACGAATACCTGCCCGGCCCCGATTGTTAACGGGGCCCGATCGTCAAGTTCCAGCGTGAACGTGCCTTCGGTGACGTAGACCGTGACCGGGAAGCGATGCGAGTGGTAGGGTGTTACGTCGCCGGGCAACAACGTTGCGAACAGCACCCTTACCTCCTGCTCTGGCAACGCGGGCATGCCCTGAACCAGTTCACGATGGAGAGACGTTAGTTTCGCCATGCCTCTATCTTGAGCACTGCGCGTCACGCCGACACTCAAGCCTGCGATCATCGTCTCGACATTGCTCTTCTCGTGCATGGCAGCCTCCTGTGGTGGGGGAACGCTAGCGGGGGCTTGCCTGCGGCGGGAGCAGCGTGTTTGCAAAACGGTCGTGCAAAAGTGCATAATGGGACGTGTTCGACTGGAACGACCTGCGCCATCTGATCGCCGTCTCGCGCCACGGCAGCACGCTCGCTGCGGCGAAGGCTCTTGGCGTCAACCAGTCCACTGTTCATCGCCGGCTGGCGGAGCTTGAAAGACGAACCGGCCTTTCATTGGTGCAACGGCACCCTTCTGGCTACCGCCTGTCGGAGATCGGCGAGGCCTTGATCGGCAATGTCCTTGCAGTCGAGGCTGCCGTTTCGAACCTTGAACACAATGTTCGGGCGCTCAAAAACGACCTGAAGGGTGTCATCCGGCTCACCTGTCCTGAACCCACCGTGTCGCGCATTGCGGCCAGCGGCCTCCTCGACGGCTTTCATGATCGCTATCCCGGCCTGACGGTACAGTTCATCACCAGCGACCGTTATCTCGATATTGCCAAGGGGGAGGCGGACGTGGCGTTCCGATCGGGTGAACCTGCCGACGAAACTCTCTTCGGTCGAAAGATCTGCGATTCCGTCTGGGCGATCTACGCGAGCAGGAACTATGTCCAGCAGCACGGACGGCCGGCTAGCATCGCGGAGTTGGCTGACCACGACCTGATAGGCTTTGACGGCATCATGCAAAATCATCGCGTTGCGAAATGGTTGCCAGGCGCTGTACCCAACGCGCGCATCGTCAACCGCAACAACAGCATGCTTGGCACGCTGTCGGCCGTGAAGGCAGGCATTGGCATCGCGCCACTGCCAACGACGCTTGGCGACGCGGAGGAGACGTTGGTGCAGGTGCTGCCACCGGTCGAGGAACTTGCCCGTGCCTGGTATCTCCTGACCACTTCCGATCTTCGCAAGACACCGCGTATCGCTGCCTTCGTTGACCACGTGCTTGATAATATCCCAGCACTCAGGACAGCGCTGATCGGATAAGGCGCCTCTCTTGATAGCGCTTCCACGGGTGCTAACTGCACCACGGCCGAGGCGTCGGCGGACAACTGGTGGCACCACAGATGAAGGGTTCCGCCAGGCCTTCGGATATCAGGATGTCGCCGACATTGCGGCCGTCGACGCGGAGAATACCGCAACTGCGGCCGTAGTTGCAGGCATTGGTCCCTTCGGTGCCAGGCTTGCAGGCACAGCCGACGCGTTCGAGACTCAGCCTGCCCTTCGAGAGCAACTGGCGGAGACGAGCCTTGGCCTTTTGGCCGAGCGCGCGCTCTTCGGCACAGCCGGGTTCGATTGTCTCGGGGGTATTGAAGCCGACCAGGCGTGTCCCTTTCCGCTCGCCGTTGACGCGGATCGTATCGCCATCGGTAATGCTGAAGTCGTTCAGCGCAATGTTGGACTGGGTGAACCGCTGCGTAGACGTTGGCGCTGTCATCAGTCCGCTACCGCTGAATGAAGGCATGTCCTTGTCGATCAGCGACGCGACGAGCGCCACCACGGCAACAACCGCGAACGCCATCAGCTGATAGCCAATCCGCCTCCCAAACCAGCTGCGGCGGTATGGCCGGTAGCCGCTGCGGCGCTGAGGCCGATAGCTGTTGCGGCTCTGAGGTCGGGCATACAGAACGACGTTTGCCGGTCGTTGGTAATGCTGACGCTGTGCGGGCGCGGAAATGATCTCGTTCAGCTTGGCGAGCTGTTTGTCGCTGAGGCGAACATTGTGGCCGTACCTGTCGATGCGGCCGTTGATGTCGACAAGGAACTTGATCTGCCATTGGCTGAGCCGCCCGCCAGTCACGGCCTTGCTGATCTTCAGCTTCAGCTCTTCGAGTTCCTCTTTCGTGTAAGTCACCGGACCTTGCCCCCCAATGAGAAGCATCCAGAAGGTCGACGGATGCATCGCATTGGTCATTGTCGGCGATCTGTGTTGCCAAATACTAACCGGATACTGGCGTCTGTCGGCTGGACTATCGAGACGAGGCACGCAATGCTCCCCGCCGGAACAATCTGGAGGCAATGACCATGGCCCGCAAGCGCGCCATGTCACAACGAGAGGTCGACGCGCTGAAGAAGCCAGGCATGACCTGCGTGTCCGACAGTCTTTATCTGCAGATCCGCGACCAGGGCACGAGGAGCTGGCTCTTCCGCTATTGGGTCGAGGGAAAGCCAAAGGTAGTTGGTCTGGGTGCCGCCAAGGATTTTACGCTGGCAGAAGCCCGCGACAAGGCGGAACGCCTGCGCCTTGCGATCAGGGACGGGGCTGACCCCGCACAAGAGAAGAAGGCCCGACGTAGCGCCCGCAAGGCCGAACGTGCGGCTGCAAACGGAGGGACTGCATCGGACGGTGATAAAGTTCCGACCTTCGAGGAATGCGGCCGGGAGTATGTGTGGTCCCATGAATCCTCGTGGAAGAATGACAAGCATCGAGCCCAATGGACCTCCACGCTGAAGGCCTATGTCTATCCCGTCATCGGAAAGAAGCCGGTCGATCAGGTCGGCATCGAGGACATTCTGTCCATTCTCAAACCCATCTGGACGACGAAAGCGCCGACAGCTGGCAACATCCGCGGCAGGATCGACAAGATCCTGGGCTGGGCCACCGCCATGGGCTATCGCTCCGGCGACAACCCGGCTTCTCGTGACGGACCGCTCCAGCATCTGCTGCCGTCAATCGGCAAGATGAAGCGGGACAAGAAGCATCATGCTGCTGTGCCATACAAGGAGGTGCCGGCGGTGGTGGCTGAACTCGGGAAGCTTGGCTCCACCAGCGCCACAGCGCTTATCTTCACCATCCTGACGGCCGCCCGCACCGGCGAGACGCTCGGCGCAACCTGGGACGAGATCAATCTGGAGACAAAACTCTGGACGATTCCCGCCTCGCGCATGAAGGCAGGTTCAGAGCATCGAGTACCGCTGGCCGACGAGGTTACCGTCTTGCTCAGGTCACTGCCGCGCGACGAGACCAACCCGCATCTCTTCCGCGGCGCACGGGCGAAGACGCTGTCCAACATGGCCATGCTGCAGTGTCTTCGCGGCATCCGCGACGACGGCGCCACCGTGCACGGTTTCCGTGCCGCCTTCTCGACCTGGGCGCGCGAGCAGACCGACTACGCCCATGAGATCATCGAGGCCGCGCTCGCCCACATCCAGTCCAACGCCGTCATCGCTGCCTACGCAAGAACGACCTATCTCGATCGGCGGCGGGAGTTGTTGGGTGAGTGGGCGAGGTATTGCTTCGGCACCAGGGCCTGATGGGCAGCGTCAACAGGCCGTCATCGCTTATCCTAAGCAGTGAGGATGCCTCAATAAAGCGATGCGCTTCGGCGAATGGCTGCCGTGTCGAAACAATGGCCAACTTTTCTCTGTAGGAAGAAGACTGCAGCTTTCCACCGATTGACTCGCCGGAGCCAGTGTTATAAATCTCTGTAAATCACTTTACAGAGGTTTTCATGCGGCTCGCGGAGCTCTCTGACATTCACTCCGGTTACACGGCGCGCGGCAGGCTCGATCCGCTGCCGGAGGGTGGCGTGCCGGCGCTGCAGCTGCGTGACGTCGGAACAAACGGCGAAGCGCCAGGCCCGGACTTCCAGAGGTACGACCTGGGCAGACTGTCCGACCGATACTTCGTCCGCGGCGGTGAGGTCGTCTTTCGCTCGCGTGGCGAGCCGAACGCTGCGGCGGCCATTCCCGATCCGCTGCCGGAGTCCGTCGTTGTCATCGTCCCGTTGGTGATCGTTCGCCCGGACAAGGACCGAGTTCTCCCCGAATACCTGGCGTGGGCCATCAACCAGCCCGACGCGCAGCGCAGGCTCGGAGCGGAGGCGCAGGGCACAAGCCTCAGGATGATTCCGATGGCGGTCCTCGAGAACCTCGAGATCGCCGTGCCCGACCTGCCCACGCAGAAACGCATTGTCGAACTCAATGCTCTTGCCCAGCAGGAGGGACAGCTGCTCCGCCAGCTCGCCGCACGCAGGGAAGAACTCGTAAGCGCCATTCTCGGCGAAGCCGCGAAGGCCGCCGACCGGAAGGAAATTGCCTGATGACCGATCAGATTACCCAACAGCAGATCAACCAGACCGCCTGGGCGGCATGCGACACCTTCCGGGGCGCCGTCGATGCCGGCCAATATAAGGACTACATCCTCGTGATGTTGTTCCTGAAGTACATTTCGGACCTCTGGAACGACCACGTCGAGACCTACCGCAAGCAGTATGGCGACGACGAAGCCCGCATTCGCCGGCGCCTCGAGCGCGAGCGCTTCATCCTGCCCGATGGTGCCAGCTTTTACGACCTCTACGCTCAGCGGAACGAGGCCAACATCGGCGAGCTGATCAACATCGCACTCGAGCAAATCGAGGATGCGAACCGCGCCAAGCTCGAGGGAGTCTTCCGCAACATCGACTTCAACTCCGAGGCCAATCTCGGCCGCCCGAAGGATCGCAATCGCCGCCTGAAAAACCTCCTCGAGGACTTCGCCAAGCCCGCGCTCGACCTGCGCCCGTCGCGGGTGACCGAAGACATCATTGGCGAGTGCTACATCTACCTGATCTCGCGCTTCGCTTCGGACGCCGGGAAGAAGGCGGGCGAATTCTACACGCCGACAGCCGTGTCGCGTCTGCTGGCCAAGCTGGCTGCGCCGCAACCCGGCAACACGATCTGCGACCCCGCCTGCGGGTCCGGCTCGCTGCTGATCCAGGCTTCGCAGGAGGTTGGGTCCGAGAACTTCGCTCTCTACGGGCAGGAGGTGAACGGGGCGACCTGGGCGCTGGCCCGGATGAACATGTTCCTTCACGCCAAGGACGCCGCCCGCATCGAATGGTGCGACACGCTCAACAGCCCCGCGCTGGTCGAAGGCGACCACCTGATGCGCTTCGACGTGGTGCTCGCCAATCCGCCGTTCTCGCTCGATAAGTGGGGCGCGGAGGATGCCGACAGCGACCAGTACAAGCGATTCTGGCGCGGCGTGCCGCCAAAGTCCAAAGGCGACTACGCCTTCATCACCCATATGATCGAGATCGCCAAGCGTCAGTCCGGTCGCGTAGCAGTGATCGTGCCGCATGGCGTGCTGTTCCGGGGTGGCGCCGAGGGGCGCATCCGGCAGCATCTGATCGAGGAGAACCTGCTCGACGCCGTTGTCGGCCTGCCGGCCAACCTGTTCACCACCACAGGAATCCCGGTCGCCATCCTGATCTTCGACCGCTCGCGCGAGGAAGGCGGCGCGAACGCGGACCGGCGCGATGTGCTGTTCATAGACGCCAGCAAGGAGTTCACGCCGGGCAAGACGCAGAACGTGATGGACGAGGCTCATGTCTCCAAGGTGCTGGAGACCTACGGCACCCGCGCCAACGTCGAGCGGTATTCGCATCGGGCAAGCTCCGAGGAGATCGCCGAGAACGGCTACAACCTCAACATCCCCCGCTATGTCGACACCTTCGAGGCGGAGGACGAGATCGACATCGCCGCGGTGCAGAAGGACATCTCGCGGATCGAGGCCGAGCTGGTGGGGGTTCGGGCGAAGATGGCCGAGTATCTCAAGGAGCTCGGCGTTGATGATTGAAACAGCAGAAGAATGCTCGCCCGAGCGTCAGGGTTACAAGGAAACCAAGATCGGCCTGCTGCCGACTGGCTGGGAAGTCGTAACCTTGGAGGAGATCACGGAGCCCAAAGCTCCAATTCGCTACGGTGTAGTGCAGATCGGGCCAGATACGCCGGGTGGTGTCCCCATTGTGCCGATCAAGCACATTCGGCGCATCGGAAACGTAGTACTCCATAGTGCGTCGCCAAAGATCGAAGGCCAATACAAAGGCAGCCGCGTTAAAGGCGGCGACGTCCTGCTGTCGGTCAAGGGCACGATCGGCGAAGTTGGCGTCGTACCTGACGGCTTCGAAGGGAACATCGCGCGCGAGATCGCACGGATTCGCCCAAAGCCTTGCTGCGACGCGCAATTCCTCTCACTGCAAATTCAAGCACCACAGACCCAGAGACGTATAGACAACCTGGTAGTGGGCTCGACGCGCCTCGAGTTTTCGATCCACGCGGTCCGGGACTTCACGGTGCCGCTCCCCCCGCTCCCCGAACAGCGCAAGATCGCCGAGATCCTGCGGACTTGGGACGAGGCGCTCGAAAGGCTCGCCGCGCTGCGCGCGGCGAAACAAGATCGGTTGAACGGCCTGACGCAGCAGATCATCGGTCGTGGCGGGGTGTTCCCTGATCGGTGGCCGCTCAAGCCGCTGTCTGTGGTTGCGTCTTCGATCCGGCGGACGAGCGCAGGCGACAACCATCCCGTCATGACGATATCGGCGAAGTCCGGTTTCCTCATGCAGTCCGACAAGTTTGCCCGCGACATGGCAGGCCAGAGCGTCGATCGCTACACACTGCTGCACGAGGGCGAGTTCGCCTACAACAAGGGCAACTCCAAGACTGCGCCCTACGGCTGTGTCTTCCGTCTCGACCGCCCCACGGCGCTGGTCCCATTCGTCTATTTCTGCTTCGCACTGAAGCCGGGTGTCGATCCCGAGTTCTACGAGCATCTCTTTGCCGCCGGTGCGCTGAACCACCAACTTTCGCGTCTTATCAACTCGGGCGTCCGCAACGACGGGCTGCTCAATCTCCATTCCGACGACTTCTATAGCTGCCGGATTCCGGTACCGCCAATCGACGAGCAGTGCCGGATCGCACTCGCCCTGACGGCTGCGAAGCAGGAACTGGCGTTGCTCGTTGATGAGATCGAAGCCCTGACCCGCCAGAAACGCGGCCTCATGCAGAAGCTGCTGACGGGCGAGTGGCGCGTGAATTTAGAGAGGGTACTGGCATGAAGATTCTTGGATTTCGTGGCGACCCGAAAGCCCCTCGTTACGCGGTAGTCTCCGAGGTGGTCGGCGCCTACATCCTGGAGAAT
This sequence comes from Rhizobiaceae bacterium, assembly GCA_019635775.1. Lineage (GTDB taxonomy): Bacteria > Pseudomonadota > Alphaproteobacteria > Rhizobiales > Rhizobiaceae > Mesorhizobium_K. Next base: position 127,921 of record JAHBYU010000007.1, read on the forward strand.
GCCGCCAGCGACAACAAGCTCTCCGTCCCCGCGTCGATCACCGAGGATGCGGATGCTGAGCGGCTGGAGTGGATGTATCGCGAGATTCTGGCGATCTTCGATGCACACCCCGGCATCGAACGCGTGGTAATCAAGCAGAACGAGTTCACCCGTCAGGATACGAAGGCGAAACGCCGTTCCGCCTACAACGACGCTGCGGTGATCCTCGCCTGTGCGCATCGAGGTATCCCTGTCGAAGTCAAGATTTACGGCTCGATGTCCACGACGAGCGCGGACACGAAACGACACGCAGAGAGCCGCGTCGGGAAAACCGAAAAGTACTGGGACACCAAGATGGCAGACGCGGTGAATGCCGCCTGGTGGGGGCTTCGTCACCCATGAACCAGCTTGTCCCTGTCACCCTCACGCCCGGCATGACCCTCTATAAGTACCGATTGGTCAGCAAGATCGGCGCGGGCAGCTTCGGCGAAGTCTGGCTTGCACAGGATCTGGCCGTGCAACGGGAATATGCAGTCAAGATACTCCAGCCAGGGGTTTCAGTTGACGATCGGTTGCGTGAAGCTCAGATCGGCAACCGGCTCGAGCACAACAACCTCGTGTATGTCCACCAGGCCGATGTCGTGCCGGTGTCGGGGGAGCATGCGGTCATCCTCGCCATGGACTACCAGCCGAACGGCTCTGTCGAGACCCTAGCAAATCCGGCCGGCTATCTGCCGCTTCCCGCCGTCCTGCGGATCGCACGAGATATCCTGCAGGGGCTGGAGTATCTCCATGCGCGCAGCTTCTATCACAACGACATCAAGCCAGGGAACATCCTGCTGGGACCGCAGCAGCAGGCGATGCTGTCTGATTACGGGATCACTGGCGTTTCATCGAACGGCGCCCCGGTAGCGGCCCCGAACGCGTATGTCCTACATCGTGCACCGGAAGTCCTGGCGACAGGAAATATCGGCGTAAATTCGGACATCTTCCAGGTTGGCATGACCCTTGCCAGGTTGCTGATTCATCTGGATCACCTGCGGTCAGTCCGCGCCAGCATCGGGCCTGCGCAGTACGATCAGGACATCGCATCCGGGAAGCTCCTTCAGGCGAAGGACTTCGGGTGCCACATTCCCGCAGCGGTTCGGCGTGTCATCCTGAAGGCCGTCCATCCAGATCCGGCCCAGCGGTTCGCTAGCGCCCTTGAGATGCGGCGTGCGCTCGAAAAGCTGGACTACCCCGGGCATTGGACGGTCGACGCCGCTGGCAACGAGCTCGGTAAATGCGGAGTCTATGAGTTTTCGCACTCGGCCGCGCCGGTTGGTCGCGGGAAGTTCGACGTGACCTGCACCAAGCGGAGTGTCGTGTCAGGCAACACCCAGCGCGTCACCCAGTTCTGCAGGCGGGGTCTAACCCAGAAGCAGGCGGAAAAGGTCGTCGCGGACTTCAAGCAATTCGTGGTGACCGGCAAATGACCTTCAACGCCGCCGAAAAATACCAGTCCCAAGTCCCGGCGCTTCAGCTGCTGGTGGCGCTTGGGTTCACGCCGCTCTCGCAGGAGGCAGCCCTGCGCCCGCGTGGCGGGCGGCTACGCAATGTTGTGCTGGACGACGTACTCGCCGAGCAGCTCATGCGCATCAACCGCTTCACGCATAGGGGCCGTGAGTACGCCTTCGACCTCGAGGACGCGCACGAGGCGATGCGGCGGCTCAAACCTACTCCCGATCGGCTGAAGGGTCTCCGCGGGACGAACCAGGACATCTACGACACACTTGTTCTAGGCACGACGATAACGAAGTCCATCGACGGCGACTCGAAGAGCTACTCGTTCCGCTACATCGACTGGGAGCGGCCGGAAAACAATGTCTTCCATGTCACTGCCGAGTTCTCGGTCGAAAGGACCGCGTCGAGCCAAACCAAGCGCTGCGACATCGTGGCGTTCGTGAACGGCATCCCCGTTCTGGTCATCGAAAACAAGCGGCCGACCGAAAGCCTGAAGAAGGCGGACAGCCAGCTGATCGGCTACCAGAACGAGGACAACATCCCGCAGCTCTTCCACTTCGCCCAGCTGCTGATAGGCATGAATCGAAGCGAGGCGCGTTATGCGACCGTCGGGACGCCGCGGAAGTTCTGGCAGACGTGGCGCGACGAGGATGACAGTGACGAGGCGATCGCGCCCTTCGCCAACCGCGTGCTCACCGTGGCAGAGAAGGACACCATCTTCTCCGGTGACTTCGCAGGCGCACGCGCGTACTTCGACGCAATGGCCGCAGAGGGCGAGCGCGCCGTCACGGTTCAGGACCGCACGGTGTACGCGCTGTGTCGTCCCGAGCGGCTGCTCGATCTCATCCGCCGCTTCACGGTGTTCGATGGCGGCGTCCGCAAGGTGGCGCGCCACCAGCAGTTCTTCGGGATCCGCCGCGCCGTGGAGACGGTCAAGCAGCACGATGTCAGCGGCGCCCGCAAGGGCGGCGTGATCTGGCATACACAGGGCTCGGGCAAGTCGTTGACGATGGTGATGCTGGGACGCTCGCTTGCCTTGGAGCGCGGCATCGAGAACCCGCGGATCATCATCGTCACGGACCGCGACGATCTCGACAAGCAGATCAAGGACACCTTCAAGTCCTGTGACCTCGAGCCGGTTCGCGCGACGAGCGGGGCTCACCTTCTGGAGCTTGTTCACAATAAGGCTCCGCTGGTCACCACGATCATCAACAAGTTCGACACGGCGCTGAAGAACAGCAAGCGGGCGGACGAGGATCCGAACATCTTCGTGCTGGTCGATGAGAGCCACAGGACTCAGACGGGTCGCTACGGCGGCCACAGCCAGTTCGCCGCCAAGATGCGGCGCCTTCTGCCCAAGGCCTGCTACCTCGGCTTCACCGGTACGCCCCTGCTGAAGAAGGAAAAGAACACGCTGTCGACCTTCGGGCGGCTGATCCACCGCTACGCCATCGACGAGGCGGTCGCCGACGGCGCCGTCGTGCCGCTGCTCTACGAGGGACGGCTTGTCGAGCAGCAGGTCTCAGGCACCGTCATCGACCGCTGGTTCGAGAAGATCAGCGAGGGGCTGACTGACAGCCAGAAGGCCGACCTCAAACGCAAGTTTTCCCGGATGGACGCGCTTGCCAAGACCGACCAGGCCATCCGAGCCAAGGCGTTCGACATCTCCGAGCATTATCGCCAGCACTGGCAGGGGACCGGCTTCAAGGCACAGCTCGTTGCCCCCTCGAAGGCCGCGGCCGTCCGCTTCAAGGAGGTCCTCGACGAGATCGGCCATGTCTCGAGCGCGATCGTCATCTCGCCGCCCGATGAGAATGAGGGCAACGAGGAGGTCGATCAGGAATCCAAGGACCTGGTGCGCCGCTTCTGGTCGCAGATGATGGCGCGGTACAAGACCGAGGAGGAGTACAACCGCCAGATCATCGATGCCTTCAAAGGCTCCGGCGATCCAGAGATCCTGATCGTCGTCTCCAAGCTCCTCACCGGCTTCGACGCGCCCCGGAACACGGTGCTTTACGTCTGCAAGTCCCTGAAGGAACACAATCTCCTGCAGGCGATTGCGCGGGTGAACCGGCTCTACGAGGACGGCGGAACGGAGAAGCAGTTCGGCTTCATCGTCGACTACGAGGGGCTACTCGGCGAGCTGGACAGCGCCCTGACGACGTATAGCGCCTTTGAGTGTTACGAGGCGGCCGACCTCGCCGGGACGGTACATGATATCCGGGAGGAGATCCGCAAGCTGCCCCAGTTGCACGACCAGCTCTGGGACCTCTTCAAACCGGTCCGGAACAAAAAGGACATGGAGCAGTTTGAGCAGCATCTCGCAGACGAGGCGCTGCGCCACGAGTTCTACGCGCGGCTCAAGGCGTTTAGCCGGTGCCTGCACATCTCGCTCTCGTCCGACAAGCTGTTCGATGTCTTCGACGAGGCCAAGGTCGATGCTCTGAAACGGGACTGGAAGCAGTTCTCCGAACTCAAGCGCTCGGTCCAGCTTCGCTACCAGGAGACGGTCGATGTCCGCGAGTTCGAACCGAAGATCCAGAAGCTGCTCGATGACCACGTTGTGGCGATGCCGGCGGAGACCATCATCGAGGTCGTCAACATCAACGATCCTGATGCGCTGAAGGCGGTCGTCGAGGAGAGGGGCGTCTCCGAAGCCTCGAGGGCCGATCGCATCGCCAGCGCGACCCGACGAGCCATTACCGAGAAGATGGATGAGGATCCGACGTTCTACAAACAGTTCTCCGAGCTGCTCGAAGAGACCATCCGCGCCTACCGCGAGAAACGGCTATCCGAGCGCGAGTACCTGAACAGCGTCGTGGACCTCGCGAGCAAGGTGGCACGCAAGGACCGAGGCCGGGATGTTCCCGAAAGCATCCGAGGCGATGAGGATGCACAGGCGTTCTTCGGGATCCTGGACGGTCAGCTCAGGACCAAAGGAGACTCGCTGGTTGAAGGCGACGATGCCGCAGCGATCGCACAACAGATCATTGACATCATCAAATCGCACCTGATCGTCGACATCTGGTCGAACGAAGTGGCCCGGAACAATCTGCGCAACGCCATAGACGACTACTTCTTCGACGTTCTGCGCGACGAGCGAGGCATCGACCTCCCGGTGGAGATGCTCGACGATCTGGAACTGAGGATCATGGACCTCGCCCGGGCCAGATTCTCGGCATGACGCGCGAGTTGCACTGCCTGCGTTACGGCGAGCAAGAGATCCGATATGAAATCGTCCGCCGCGCGAGGAAGACGCTCGAGATCGCCGTCGAGCCGGATGCGTCGGTGGTGATCGCAGCCCCGGAGGACGCGACGCTGGACGCCATAGAAGCCAAGCTGAGGAAGCGGGCAGCTTGGGTGACAAGGCAGCAACGGTATTTCTCCCAGTTCCTGCCGCGGACGCCGGAGCGCAGGTTCGTCGCCGGGGAGACCCATCTCTACCTCGGGCGTCAATACCGGCTGAAGGTCGTCCCGCATGTCCAGGAAAGCGTGAAGTTGATCCGCGGCTTCATCGTCGTGCAAACGCATCGGCAGGCCAAGCCGGAGGTGACGCGCGAACTGGTCGAGGCATGGTACCGGGACCGGGCCCACATCAAGTTTCCGGAGCGGATCGAACTCTGTCTCGGTCTCTTCCCGGATCCCGAGGCATTCCGGCCAAAAGGTCTCATCGTGCGCCAGACCCGGCAGAGATGGGGATCCATGTCGCCAGCGGGTCGGCTGCTGCTCAATCGCCGCCTGGTACAGGCGCCGGTCGACGCCATCGACTACGTGATCACTCACGAACTCTGCCACGTCGCGGAGCCTCATCACGGGGCGGCGTTCTTCGAACTCCTCGACAAGGTGATGCCGGACTGGGAGCGTCGGAAGCAGAGGCTGGAACGGGCGATGGCCTGAGAATTCCGTGCCCGGTCGCCGCACGCCCGCTCGATCCTTCGCCGACGGCAGTCGCGCGTCGGTGCGTTCACAAGACCACCAGAAACGCGGAGATTACATTGGGCATAGCTCCCGCCGTCGTCCGGTACGGCCAGGTCCCTGCAGGACCTCGAAATCGAGTCGTAGCTACCGAGCGCCGCTCAATCCTACGCCAACGGCAGCCGCGCGCCGGTGCGATGACAGGGCGACCAGAACCCAAGACGACGTGAAGCTCGGAACCGAGAGCTCGCGTTGGTTGTTTTGTCGCGGAGGAGGAAATCCGATGACACTTGAATACGATCTATTCGGCATAGAGGAAGGGTTCTGGCTGTCCGGCAGTGAGCATTTCCTTGAGCATGTTGAGACGGAAGCTCTGCTCGCATTTCCGCAGGCTGGCGAAATGCATGGCGTGTATGATCGCGAGCAGATCGCCGCAACTGCCACGCCATCAAACAGATGGCGCGATCTCACAATGAGCAACAGACAGCTTCTCGCTATCGGCGACGTTGCCATCATCAGCTACAAGGCCGATGTGACCCGAGCAGACGGTGAGCGCTACACTGCCCTGGTCAGTTCGGGTTACGGCCGGCGCGATGCGGGCTGGAAGCTGGCGTTCCACCAGCATTCGCCCGTGTAGGGGAGTCGCCGATGGCAGCCGCGCGTCGGTGTGACGACAAAATGACCAGATCCGAAAACACCTGACTGCTGATAATGCCGGTGGAAGCTGCGCGGTTGGCGGCCGGCCAACTCTGCTCTAGCTTGGCTTAGGTGATGCCGGTGTCCAATACAAACATCCGCGACAGGTTCTTGGCCGTTCTTCTGCTGGCGACGGCTATGGTCGCCTGCTTTGAAATCTGGCTTGTCTTGAGTGCCAGAAATGCTGGCAGTGCTGCGGGCGGGGATCCGAACGGACTGGGCCTGCTGTTGCTCGCAGTCTTCCTGATCGGCGCCGTTGTCAGCTTCTTGGGTGCACGGTCGTTGTGGCCGCGATCAAGTGCCGCTGCGGTGGCGCAGTCAACGCAGCTCTTTGGCCGCAACGCAAATGCCCAATCAGATGCTGGTCCGCGCGGCCGCGTCGTCTTTCTGGTGTTGCCTGTGATCGTGCTGGCTGCAGCCGGCGTGCATCACAGCTTGCTCCAGAACATGCCGCCAGAAGGCGACATCGTCGCTTCACAGCCGCCGCCCGACCAGCCGGCACCGACACCGCCTCAAAATATAGCAGCAGATCCCGAACAGCCTGCGCCGCCGGTCGCAGGGGACGACATCGCCGCCGCGCCGCCGACACAGGAACCAGTCCCGTCCCAGCCAGAAGAGCCCGCCGAGCCGGTACCGCCGGTGGTTCCTGCGCCGGCCCCGCCACCGGTCACAACCGCGCCGTTGCCGGAACCCGTTCCACTCCCTGCCGATGCAAGCGGACATCGTGAATCCGTCGTCTGGCTTGACGTAGGCACAGACGGTCGAATGCTGCTGAGCGCCAGCACGGATAAAACGATCAAGCTTTGGGATCTGGAGGAAAAACGCCTCATCCGGGACCTTGGCGTCCACAAGGATATGGCGCGGACCGCGCTATTCATGCCGGATGGCGTTCACGCGCTGACCGCAGGGGATGACGGCGAAATCGTGCTGCGCTCACTGTCTGACGCCACCGTGACGCATGTTTTCGACGCGGGGCAGAATGGTGGGGTGAACAAGCTTGCGATTTCTCCCGACGGGCGCCGCGCCGTCAGCGGCCACGATACCGGCAACGTCATCATCTGGGACCTCGAGAAGCGGATAGCGCGACATGTCTTGACCGGACACGCCTGGTCCATCTCGTCGGTTGCGGTATCACCGGACGGTATTCGCGCCTTGAGCAGCAGCATCGATGGCGAGTTGAGGCTGTGGGACATTGAAGCTGGTCGCCTGCTTCGAAGATGGCAAGGCCATGAGCGTGGCGCCTACGGCGCCGTATTCGCGACAGACGGAAAACACGCCTTCACAGGTAGTGGTGATCTGACGATCAAGCTTTGGGATATAGACTCCGGCAAGGAGCTCAAGCGGTTCGTCGGCCATTCCGGTACGGTTTACGCTCTGGCGCTATCTAAGGATGGCAAGGAAATTCTCAGCGCATCGCTTGATGGTTCGGCGCGCCTATGGAACGTCGAAAGTGGTGACCAGCTTGCGATGTTCGATCCCGGCACGGGACCAATCCATTCAGTTGCGTTCGCTGGCGACGGCTCCGTGCTGACCGGCGGCATCGATCGCACGATCCGGCGCTGGCCAGCTGGTGGAGGCGATGGCGTTGTGTTGTTTGCTGGCACAGCGGAATAGTAGCGAGTGATCGGGAGCCGCGCACCGGTGCACGTAGACCAACAGGCCGAAAGATTCATCGCATTTGGCGCTATCGCACATGAAGGGAATAAACATCTGGACATATAAAACATCTGATGTTTAGATGTTGATCATGAGCGAATTGCTTTTCTACGATCTCAAAGAGTCGGCCGCCTTAGTGCCAAGCCTTGTTACGCAGGTTTGTCGCGAGATTGGCCGGCGCATTGTCGCAGGACATTTACGCGAAGGGGAATTGATCGACGACGAGAGCCGGCTTTGCGATCGTTATAGCGTGAGCAAGTCCGTAGTGCGCGAAGCGGTCAAGCTTCTGGTCGCCAAAGGCTTGCTGGAGGTGCGGCGGGGCAGTGGCACCCGCGTCAAGCGCCGGGCGAGCTGGAACCTGCTCGATGATGACGTGCTCGCCTGGCATCAAGGGGTTGAACCGCGCCCTGATTTTCTGCGCCAACTCATGGATGTGCGCCAGGTAATCGAGCCGAATGCTGCAGCCTGGGCCGCCGAAACAGGGACAGCAGAGCAAATTTCAGCAATTCGGAATGCGCAAGAGAAGATGGACTGCGCGAGTACCGTTCAGGACTATGTCGTTGCAGATGCCCTATTTCACAGGGCGATCCTCAGGGCTGCAAACAATGAGGTGCTGATGGCAATGGAAGGCGTGATATTTTCGGCCCTTCTGACGTCGATCCGTCTGACCAACGCCGACCCTCGTGACAACAAAAGCTCAGCTTCTCTCCACGGCAAGGTGTTGAAAGCGATTGAGGCGCGCGATGGTGTGGCGGCCGCATCTGCAATGAATAAACATCTTGCCGACACCCGTGCCCGGCTGGCGGGTGTTTTGTCCGGCGGCGGAGGGCCGAAGCGAGGCTGACAAGGGACGCACCTGCGGCAATCAACTAAGGCTTACCTGATTGGTGGTCAGGTTAGTGGAGACGATCCGAGGCAGGCTGGAGCCAAGCTCGGACCGTCAGAACGACCCGGTCACCGGGAGGAGTCCACCAGACACCCGGGTGCATACGGCACCCAAATATCAACAAGGAGGATATGATGGTTTCTAGGATAACAAAAGGGCTTCTTAGTTGCTCTATGATGGCTTGTGCGCTGGGGTTTTCGGACGGCGCGTGGGCAGAAGACATGGTCGCGCTTTTGCTGCCTGAGAACGTCAACCCGCGCTGGGAACAGCAGGATGCTGCGGCATTCGTGTCCACGATGGCCAAGATCGCCCCAGATGTGAAGGTCGAGGTATTTAACGCCAACAACGACACTGCCACCCAGCAGCGTCAGGCCGAGCAGGCATTGACCCAAGGCGCGAAGGTTCTGGTAGTCATTCCCATCGACGGCGAAAGCTCAGCCATTATCGCCGATACCGCAGCCGAAGAGGGTATCCCGACAATAGCCTATGACCGCATGATCAACTCAAAGAACACGACGTTCTGGGTCCAGGCGGATTTGGAGGGCATGGGTTATGATCAGGCCATGCATGTGATCGAGAACACCAAGGATGGCGACACGCTCGTCATGCTCAAGGGTTCGCCAACGGATCCGAATGCTGCGGTGATCCATAATGGCCAGCTGCGCGCGCTCACACCGCTCTACGAGAGCGGTAAACGCATAATGGGGTACGAGAACTGGACAGAGGGCTGGGACCCAGCGATTGCTCGCCGTTCGATGGATCAGGCATTAACTAAGCTCAACAACAATGTCCAAGGCGTCGTATCGTCCAATGACGGCAATGCCGGCGCTGCAATCGCCGCAATGGAAGAGCATGGCCTTGCTGGAAAAGTCCCTGTTTCTGGACTCGATTGTACGGTCCAGGCGCTGCAGCTCATGCTGCTTGGTAAGCAGACCCAATGCGGTTGGCGACCGCTTGCCGATATGGCTGCTGCCGCTGCTCAAGTTTCGGTCAGGCTGGTGAAGGGTGAGGATTTTTCCGACCTTGCACCACAGAAGGTAACGAACGGCGTCGGTGCCGAAGTAGCCTACGTGCCTGTCGGCTCCTATTCGGCAGTTGGTGCAACGGGTGTGGCTTATGTGATCGAAAACGATCCATCAATTACGAAAGAAATGGTCTGCCAGGGCGAAGCTGCGGCGGCCGATCTCTGCAAATAAGCGGAATGACAATGGCGACGAACTTTGGATTGGCGGGGCAATCGGCCCCGCCAGCGCACCTCGCAGTGCGTGGCGTACATAAGAGCTTTGGTGGCGTGCACGCGCTACGTGGCGTGGATTTCGAGGTAGCGCGTGGCGAGGTGATGGCGCTGGTCGGTGACAACGGCGCTGGAAAATCCACTTTGATGAAGGTGTTGGCGGGAGCATATGCTGCAGACAAGGGAGAGTTCCTGCTCGACGGCCGCCATGTTTCCATCTCGAACCCCAACGACGCAGCGGCGCTTGGCATTCAGATCGTCTATCAGGACCTTGCACTGTGTGAAAACCTCGATGTGGCGGCGAATCTGTCGCTTGGCACCGAACTGGTGAAGCCCTGGCGCTTTCTGCCCCGCATTCTACGCCCGCTAGACGATCTGCAGATGGAGGTGAAGGCGCGCGCGGCCATAGACAAGCTTGAGGTGCGCACGTTGCAATCGGTTCGCGCCAAGGTTGGAGGACTTTCAGGAGGGCAGCGTCAGGCGATCGCCATTGCCCGCGCGGTAGGCGCTGAAAGCAGCGTGGTCATGCTGGATGAGCCTACCGCCGCATTGGGCGTTGCCCAGACGCGGCAGGTGCTAGAGGTTGTCAAGCGCCTGCGCGAGACCAACCATGCGATAATCTATATCTCGCACAATATGCGCGACATCTTCGAGGTCTCTGATCGTATCAGTGTGCTGCGGCACGGCGTCAACGTAGCGACCTGGCGCACGGGTGACACCAATCCGGATGAAATCGTCGTCGCGATGACGCGCGGACTGAACGATGCTCGCGCCGATGCAGCCTGAGATGAAGCTGTCCCTCGTCAACCGGTTCCGCGCGCTTCGGGAGACGCGTTTCGGCGCCTTTGTGCCGGTCCTTCTCGCCTTGGCGGCGATCTGGCTTTATTTCGGTCTCGTGTTGCCGCTCTATGACGTCGCAACCGGAGTGGAGTCGGAATTCCGCACGGTCTTTCTTTCCCCGCGCAACATCTACAATCTTTTCATGCAATCGGCAGTGATCGCTGCTCTCGCCGTAGGCATCACCGTGGTGCTGCTTCTGGGCGACATCGACTTGTCGGCTGCCGCTACCGCAGGCGTCTGTGCAGCCCTTTTGGGGGTTCTCGTGTTGAGCGGTATTCCCGGATGGCTGGCCTGTCTCATCGTTATGGCCGTAGGCATCGTGATGGGTACTGTGCAGGGGCTGTTGGTGGCCTATGTCGGCATCCCATCCTTCGTCGTCACTTTGGCAGGACTCCTGGGCTATCAGGGGTTGATGCAAAAGATCCTGCCGACCGGAAATCTCAATGTCGATGATCCCTTCGTACGCGGTTTCGCGCGTGTTCTGATACCCGACCTCTGGGGCTTGGCGCTGGGCGTCGTCTGTGTGGGGGCCTTCGCATATATCGTGCTCCGCAAACAGTCACAGCGGCGAAAACTGGGACTGGAGCAGGACAGCCCACTTGCGTTGTGGGGGAGCGTGGTAGCGTTCGGTGCCATCGTCCTTGCCGTCATTCTGACTCTGAACGCATACCGGTCCCTGCCTCTGTTGCTGGTGTTACTGGTGGCAATCACCGCGCTGTTGGGCTGGATCACCACTTCCACGCCCTTCGGCCGTTCGCTTTTCGCCGTCGGAGGAAATGCCGAAAGCGCTCGCCGCGTAGGCTTCAAGGTCCAGCGAATTCGGGCCGCCGCCTTTGGGATAGTCGGACTGATGGCTGCCATCGCCGGCATCTTCGGCGCTTCGCGATATGGTTCGGTATCATACACGGCATTTGCCGGGGGATCGCTTCTGCTTGAGGCGATCGGGGCGGCAGTAATCGGGGGCACTTCGCTCTTCGGTGGACGCGGATCGGTCTGGAACGCGATCCTGGGAGCGCTGGTGATAGGTTCGCTCGGCAACGGTCTTGACCTGACCGGCGCGAGTGCGGCCGACAAGCTGATGGTTTCGGGCGCGATCCTGCTGCTGGCAGTGGCTATCGACGCATTGTCGCGCGCCGACGCTGGCTGGCGATAGAGGCCGTGATGATGGAAACGATCTGGACACACGAGGACAATACGCAGCTCGAGGCGATCCTCGACCTCTTGATTCCGGCCAACATAGAGCGGGGCATTCCGGGCGCCGGTGAGGCCAGAGTTGCAAGCTATCTTTCTGTGGTCGCGTCTCGGAACGCGAAATTCGCAGGCCAGGTCAGGACGCTTCTGGCCTCGGTCTCCGGTACGATACACGATATTACGCCTGAGAAAATGCATCAGTTGGAAACCACGGTGCCAGATGCGTTCCGGGCGCTTCTGACCGAAACGTACAAGGGTTACTATTCCCGGCCTGACATGCGCGCCCATGTGGGCGTCGGGATACATCCGGTTCATCCCAATGGCTATGCCGTCTTGCCCGAAGACCCTGCGTTGCTGGACGAACTGACCGCTCCGGTACGTGCTCGTGGTACCGTCTTCCGCGACCCGACAGCCAAGGAGACCGGCTGATGCCCAACGAACCGGTCGACGTTCTGATCGTCGGCGCCGGAGCATCTGGTGCGGCTATTGCTTGGTCACTTCTGGATACCCGCATGCGCATCCTCTGCCTCGAGCAGGGAGGTCATTTGCATGACAAGGATTTTCCGTCGCGCCGGGAAGACTACGAACTGGCGCGCTATGGCGAGTTCTCCTGCGACCCGAATGTGCGGGGATTGCCGCAGGACTATCCGATCAATGTAGATGACAGTTGCATCACGCCGGTGAACTGGAATGGCGTGGGCGGATCGACGATCAATTTCCTTGGCCACTGGCCAAGGATGAAGCCATCGGATTTTCGCACCAAGAGTCTTGATGGCGTCGGAGCGGACTGGCCAATCAGCTATCACGACCTCGCGCCCTTCTACGATATGAATGACGCCAATACCGGGATATCGGGCCTCGCACACAATCCCGCCTATCCCGACTATACCCCGCCACTACCCCCTATCCCGATGGGCATCCTGGGCCAAACTTTGGCAAAGGGCTTCAACGCCAAGGGGTGGCATTGGTGGCCATCGGATGTGGCGATCCTGAGCCGCGACCACAACGGCAGGCAAAAATGCGTCAATGCGGGGACATGTGATCTGGGCTGCGCGGCGGGCGCTAAAGGGGGGACCAACTTCACGTACTGGCCAATTCTGGAAAACGCTGGCGTCGAACTTCGAACGAATGCGCGCGTTCGGGAAATCCTCGTCGATCCGGACAGCGGCTTTGCGACGGGCGTCCTGTACCACGGGCCTGACGGGCAAGTGCACGAGCAAAGGGCTGAACTGGTCATTCTGGCATGCAACGGGGTTGGCACGCCGCGACTACTTCTGAATTCGACTTCTGCGCTCTTTCCAGATGGACTTGCCAATCGGTCAGGTCAGGTTGGGCGCAACCTAATGTTCCACCCACTGACTGGGGTTGCGGGTGTCTTCGATGAGCCTATGAGAGGGCATGAAGGGCCGATGGCCTGCTCGATTCTGTCCCAGGAGTTCTACGAAAGCGATCCATCGCGCGGATTCGTGCGGGGTTATGGACTGCATTCCGGCCGTTCGACAACGCCAATGACGTATGCGCTCGGAGGCTATGGAATCGACAACCCTATCCCTTGGGGCGCGCAGCACCGCGATATCATGGACAATGTCTATCCATATTTGGCCGGGCTCACAGTGGTGTCTGAAGATCTGCCCGAGGAGCACAACCGCGTCACGCTCGATCCGAACCTCACCGACAGCGACGGCATTCCCGCACCGAAGATCAGCTACCGGCTGGGCGACAATACGCGGGCGATGCTGAAACACGGCGAGGAGAGAGCCCGGGAAGTGCTGCTGGCGGCCGGCGCAAAGCGCATTCTACAGAAGGGGGACGACAAGGTCTGGTGGCGCGCGGGTTGGCACCAGATGGGCACATGTCGGATGGGTGACGATCCGGAAACTTCTGTGGTGAATGGATGGGGGCGCAGCCATGACGTCAAGAACCTCTTTATCGTAGACGGTTCGATCTTCGCTACTTCCGGCGCGGTCAATCCGACGTCGACCATCCAGGCGCTTGCGCTGTTCATTGGCGACCGGATCAAGACCAATATCGCCAATCTGTTTGACTGAGGTGCAAATGCAATTTCCGACCCGGATGTATATCGACGGTGTTCTGACCGATGGACCTGCCCGAAAGGACGTCATCAATCCGGCGACCGAGGAGGTGATAGCCTCGGTGGAAGTCGCCGGAATGGACGAAGTCGAACGCGCTCTGATGTCGGCCAGATCCGCCTTTCCGGGATGGGCAACGACGCCGATCGCCCAGCGACAGAACTGGATGCGCCAACTGCGTGACGCCGTCGTGGAAGAGCAGGAGAGCCTGCGCAACTGCGTGCACTACGAGATGGGCAAGCCCTGGGCGCAGACCCATGAGGATTGGGACAGGCTCGTTGCATCGCTGGATTTCTACGCCGAAGAGATAGCCCGCCTTCAGGACTTCAGTCTGCCGGATCGCGCGGGCACCCATACACACCGCATGGTACATGAAGCCGCCGGGGTGGCGGTGGCTTTTCTTGCGTGGAACTTTCCTCTGCTCAACCTTGCGTTCAAGATCGGTCCGGCCATGGCGGCAGGATGTCCGATCATCATCCGGCCTTCCGAGCAGACGCCGATTTCTGCATATGCCGTGGGCGCGCTTTGCGAGCGGATCGGCCTACCAAGGGGCGTAGTCCAAATCCTCTGCACAGATGGCTACGAAACCGCGGATGCGCTGACCGCCTCAACCATACCGGCAGTTGTTACGTTGATCGGCTCCACAAGGACCGGACAGCACATAATGCGCACCGGCGCAACGTCCATCAAACGCTATTCGATGGAATTGGGAGGCAACGCGCCGGTCTTGGTGTTCGACGATGCCGATCTCGATCTGGCCGCGAATGTGGTGTGTGGTGTCAAGTTTTCGAATGCCGGGCAAATCTGCGTATCGCCCAATAGGGTATTTGTCGCGGAAAACGTGAGAGAGGCCTTCACCGACAAGGTTGTGTCGAAGGCCAAGGCCGCGAAGGTCGGCTTCAGCAAGGAGGATGACATAACGACTGGTCCGGTAATCGACGCCCGTGCGTGGGTCCGGATCAAGAAGTTGATCGACGACGCCGTGGCCGATGGCGCCAAAGTGCTGGCTGGGGGTGATCGGCCTGCCGGCCTGAATAGAGGTCATTATATCGCTCCGACTGTACTGGGCGATGTGACAGAGAAGATGGCAGTTTATCGCGAGGAAACCTTCGGTCCCATCGTCAGCCTCATTCCTTTCGCCAACGAGGAACGTCTTCTGGAGATGGCTAACGATTGCGGCGACGGAGGGCTGACGGCATATCTCTTCACTCGCGATCTTGCCCGAGCCGAGGCCTGGGCGGCGCGCCTGCGTTACGGCGAGGTCCAGATCAATGGGGTGAAATACGACATTGATCTGCCGCACGGCGGAATAGGGCAATCGGGAATTGGGCACGACTGCTCCGCGCTGGCGCTACGAGACTACCTCGTGCTCAAGCGCATAACCCGTGCTCTCGACCGGCCTGGGCCAGAAGGTGTTGCGCAATGAAGATCACGCGGATCACCAGCCATGTCATGCAATACGATCTGCCAGAGGAACTGGGATACTCTCAGCAGTATTACTCGCGCCGAACCGCTCATCTGGTTGAGGTTGAAACGGACGAGGGCCTTGTCGGCTGGGGCGAGTGTTTCGGCCCCGGCAATGTCGCCATAGCCAACAAGACCATCGTCGAGAAAGTTATCCAGCCGATGATACTCGGTGACGACGCCATTTCCCGCGACGTCATCTGGCACAAGGTTTACAATCTTCTTCGCGATCATGGGCAGAAGGGCATGCCGCTTCAGGCGCTGTCGGGCGTCGACATCGCGCTTTGGGATATTGCAGGAAAGGCCGCAGGCATGCCGCTGTGCAAGCTGATTGGTGGGCCCCATAGCACCCGGATTCCCGCATATGGCTATGGCATGATGTTGAAGCGCGAAAGCGTGGAGGACCACGTGGCGCGCTTCCGTGATGAGGCGGCTGCGATCCTGGACATGGGGTTCAAGGCGACCAAGATGAAGGTTGGACTTGGGCCCAAGGACGATGTCCGGCTTTGCGAGTCAGTGGCCGCGGGCGTCGCCGGCAAGGGCAGGTTCATGGTTGACGCAAATCATTGCTACACCACTTCCGACGCATTCTATGTCGGCCGTGCGCTCGATGAGCTCGACGCCTATTGGCTCGAGGAACCTGTTGCGCCCGAAGACCTCGATGGCTACCGGGAACTGCGCGCCGGCCTCAAAGTGAACATCACTGGCGGCGAGTCGGAGTTCAATCGTTGGGGATGGCGCACGATCCTCGAAAATCGTGGTCTCGACATCGCCCAGCCCGAAGTGTGCGCGCTCGGTGGGATAAGCGAATATTTGCGGGTTCTGGCGTTGGCCCACGCACATTTCACGCCCGTTGTGAATCATGTTTGGGGATCGGCCATTGCAGTCGCCACAAACTTGCACCTGCTATCGGCCATGCCTCCGCTTCCCGGCGGACTCAATCCGTGGGAACCGATGCTGGAATTCGATACCACACACAATTCGTTTCGCGACGACCTTCTGACCAAACCTCTCGAAATCCAGCGACAGGTCAAGGAGACCGGAGGATACGTGAGTATTCCCGATGGCCCCGGCCTTGGGGTTGAACCGGACCGCGACTTCATTCGAAACTATAGGCTAGATGTTTGAGGCGTGAGATCGTTGACCACCTGTACGCCCTCGGGCTCGCTCATTCTTAGCTGACTGACAAACTCCTTGGTCAGGGGGATTCTGTTGGCTTGCTAGAAAATGCGACTGGCCAGCAGTCGTCGGGATCGCAATCGGTAGATTCGACCGCGTCCTTCGATCTTCTCCGACGCTACGACCAATCCGAACTTCTTGATCAAGGCCGCGGACAGAACACCTCTGACTGAATGCGACAGCCAGCCCGTCGCGTCAGCCATTTCCGCGACCGTCGCGCCTCCCTTGCGCTCGAGCATCTCGATCAGCACGGCCAGTTTTGTGCCCGGCCGGGGCCTCCGCGGCTGGTCATGTGATACGGCCGCCACGAGCGCCTTGTCGGCCGCGACAGGAGCCTTCGTTGCCGGCTCGACCGCAGCGGTGATTCCACAGGCGGCGAGTCCAGCTTTGGTGACGACCAGCGTAAAGCGCTTACCGTCTTCCTCCTTCCAGACCGGGTCGGCGCCGAGGGCCGGGCGCTTCTCCAGTAGCCCTTTCTGCAGGAGCCCCCGGACAACGATCGCGGCGGAGCCGGCGCTGAGCCCAAGTTTCTTCGGCAGCGGCCAGGCAGTCAGGCCGGCGGTACGGGTGGCGGCGCTCAAGACGGCGCGCTGTTTATCGGTGAGATTGATCTTCGACATCGTCTGTCTCCTTGTTGTGCGTCAGCGGGACGCTGGCGCTTGCACAAGGACAGGCCCGGTCAATGCTGCCGGGCGTGGGGAGGTGGGCGCCGTTTGTAGGGCGCGCAAGCACAAAGGCTTGTTGTCAAACGTAAGTCCACTTCTGTCTCATGTATTGTGAATATTCTTGTCGGTGGAAAATGGATGTCGTCGCCGTTCTGAAAGTGACGGACTCTCTTAACTATGGATGTCCACTTTATGGAAACATTCGCCTTATATGTTTCTGACTGCGGTGGTGATCCATTTGACTGCCGCGGAGGTGACACCGGCGTGATCACCTTCCAGCCCAGACTGACGCGGAGCGGTCGTCATGTTGGACAAGGCACCATCGCTGGATCTCGATGCGGCAATCGAATTCCTGAAGGAGCCGGGGTCGCGCGCGCGGACGGCGCGCCCCAGGGTAAAGGTGTCTCATGCTGGATAAGCCTGAGATCGCCCCTGCAATCTTGAAAGCCGCGGACAAGATCGAGACTTGGCTCAAAGCCGGGTCGCCTACACCCAGTCGCTTATTCAAGGTTACCGGTTATGCGGGTTCGGGGAAGACGACGCTTATTAAGCGCCTCGTGGAGCAGTTGGGCGAAAGCAAAGTGTACTGCGCATCGTATTCGGGAAAAGCCGCGTATGTGATGCGTAGCAAAGGCATCGACAGTGCCACAACAATCCACAGTCTGATCTACCATCCGGCAGATCCACCGGCGGACGAAGTTGAGAGTTTGCAGCGTAGAATCAACCAGGCTTCGAAGGCGCCGGAAGACCAAGCGCTGCTCAGAAATCTCAGGGCCGAGTTACGCGCACTCGTACAGCCCACTTTTAGGCTGAACAGGAGCTCGAAGCTTTCAGGAGCACGCCTGCTCATTCTCGATGAGGTCAGTATGGTCGGGAAAGGCCTGGCGGAGGACGTCCTGTCGTTCAAACGACCAACACTTGTCGTTGGCGATCCCGGACAGCTGCCACCAGTAGAGGGCACCGGATATTTCGACAAAATGCCGGCCAACGTCGAATTGACTGAGCTACACCGTCAAGAGGTCGGCAGCCCGATCATCGAATATGCAACTGATATCCGAAACGGCAGGAAGGTGCGGAAATATGCCCGCCGTGGCGTCTTCGGGAGCACAGCCGCAAAGCTAGGACCTGAAGGCATATATGAATGGTTCGAGAAAGCCGACCAAGTCATCTGCGGCCTCAACCGCAACCGTCGTAAGTATAACGTCGGCATGCTTAAGCGCGCCGGCTTTGAGGGGCTTTACCCGTCCGGCCGTGGTGAGAAGCTCATATGTCTCAAGAATAATCACCGTCGCGGGCTAGTAAACGGGATGCCCGTGGCCCTTACCGACGTACGAGATGAAGGGCATGCCAAATATTTCTACGCGCGCATTTGGGTTGAGAACGACAGGGGTGCTTTGACTGAGGACCGTGGGGAGGTCCGGGTCTACAAGGGCCATTTCCAGTCCGCAGTGGATGGTAACGAAAACAGAATCCTTCAGGACCTAAATCTTCGTCAACAGCATAGCCTCGTCGAACTGGATTGGGGCTACTGCATAACTTGTCACAAGGCGCAGGGGAGCGAGTGGGAATCGGTTGTCGTTTTCGATGATGGATGGGGTACTCGCACCAAGGGCGGCGAGAAGCTTCACAGACGCTGGCTCTATACCGCGGTCACTCGCGCAAGCAGAGAAGTTGCAGTCGTGCGGGCCTGGTGATGACCTCTGTTCGACACACCAAGCATGGCGTCAAATTCGCCGTAGCGACTACCCGGTGAGACGTCTGCCAACGTTCTAAAGCTTTCGAGATTGGAGCAGGGGATGGATAGGATCGGACCAAACGACGATGGACTGCGCCTCCTCAGGACGGCTGCGCAGCGCTTCACCAAGCGGGGTTTCCAGGTCGTGCGGCTTCGCGCCGGCACCAAGGTCGCGTTGGAGAAAGATTGGCCCAACCTCATACGCTCCGCTGACGAGTTTCAGCCCGGCGACAATATCGGCTTGAGATTCGGCCCACAGAGCGGCGGCTTGGTGGACATCGACCTTGATTTTGCCACGGCAAGGCAGCTCGCGGCTTGTCCTGCTTTCGGGCTCGACCACCTCCCCGAATTCGGCCGGGCAAGCCAGCCTGCCGGACAGCGCGGCCACCGGCTGGCGATCGTGCCTGACGGGCCGAACACAAGCCGCGTCTTCGGCATCAGGACGAAAGAAGCATCGAAGCTTCTGAAGGAGCGTGGGCTCGGCTTGACGATCGTTGAGATCCGCGGCTCGAACGGGAGTCAGAGCGCGGTCCCGCCGAGCGTCATTCGACAGCCAGGCGAGAAACCCGATCGCTTGGTTTGGTCCGAGTCGAGAGCCAAGCTTCCGGAGCTGTCATGGGATGAGTTGAATCGCCTTGTGGGCCGCCTCGCCTTCGCAGCCCTGGCGGCCGCCGTTTATCCCGACGACGATCAAGACGCCTTCTGCTTGTCCGCCTTTGGCGCGCTTATTGAGTCAGGTGTGGATCTGGGCACGGCAGAACGTATGGTCTACGACATTGCGCGGGTCGGGGGCGGTAAAGAGCCTGAACACACGCCTATTCTCTATCACGAAGGCGAGGGCCTTCCCGACTTCCTGAGGCTGTCCGGCCTGGAGATGCTCGAAGGTACCATCCGCTCATGGCTGACGCTGCAGCCGGCAGACGGTACCGATACACATTCGTCCCGTCTGGATCACGACCATGCGCAGGCCGAGGCTGACCAGATTGACGCCGGAACGCTGAAGCAATTGCTCGACCATCTCGATCCCTGCGCTTTTCCCGGATATCACGATCATCTCGCTATCCTTCAGGCCGCCCATCATGCAACCGGCGGCGACAAGGCCGCGTGCGAAGTGGTGGTTGCCTGGTCGGCCGGAAATCCCGAATACGGACCGGGCGAGCGCGACAAGAGCGGTAAACCTTGGGCCGATGTGGTCCGCGGCCTTTGGAAGCGGACGAAGGTCAAGCGCGACGGCGCCGTCAACACCGTGGCCACAATCCTGCATCATCTTCGCGAAGCAGGTCATGTTGAGGTCGTCGAAGACTTCAAGAGATCGATGGCTCTGCGAGATTTCGACGCTCCGCTGACTGAACGGGAAGATGAACCGGGCGAGGAAGATCCCTGGCCGCGTAAACTGAGCTTTCGGGGCAATCAACCAGCGGCCCATGCACGAGCCTACCTGAAGGCGCGCCCGACGCGACTGCTCCTGTCCGACAGCCTGCTCTATTCGCTTGGGACGGACTATGTCTGGCAGGTGATGGAGGAACAGGCTTTGCGTGCCGAGATCCGTTCGACGGATCCGGATGATGCGCTGGCACCTGGTCAGATTGGCGGCATCGTTCAGGCAATCTACGATCTGGTCTACACGAAGGCGCGTCCTTTCGAATGGATTGGACCTCGGGCGTCTGCACCGCGACCGAAGGACCTTGTGATCTTCAACAATGGCCTGTTCGATCTCGGGTCGGGAAAGCTGCTGTCGCTCGACGGCAACTATTTCGCGACAGCATTGCCGGAGTTCGCCTATGATTCGGCGGCAACATGCCCGTCCTGGTTGGCCTGGATCGACGAACGGCTCGACAAAGAGTTCCATCCAACACTGCAGGAATTCTTCGGCTACGCTATGGTGCCGGACACAACGGTCCACCGCTTCTTTTCGTTCACTGGTCCGCCGCGTTCTGGCAAATCGACCGCGAAGAATGTACTTGAGCAGTTGGTGGGGCCAGCGCACATCGCGCAGAAGCAGCTCTCCGATCTCGGTAAGGAATTTGGCCTTCAGGACGCGACTGACAAACGTCTGATCGTCATTCCGGACGCACGTGACGTCGCAGTCAGCCAACGCGGGCAGGCGCTGGAGCGCATTCTCGCGATTACAGGCGGCGATACGCTCTCCATCCCGCGCAAGTTCCTGCCGGCTGTCAGCACCAGTTTGCTCACCAGGCTTCTCGTCCTCGGCAACCGTCAGCCCGCGTGGATCGACGAGAGCGGTGCTCTCGCAGCCCGTCAGATAGCAATCCTCTTTGACCGTTCTTTCGAGGGCAAGGAGGATCAGAGCGTCGAGGACGGGCTGATGACGGAGCTGCCCGGGATCGCGAACTGGGCGCTCGATGGTCTCCGTCGCCTGCGCAAGAACAACTATCAGTTCTCGATCAGTGACAAGGGCCGCGAAGCGGTTGCGGAAGTTCGCCGGAGCACCTCACCGGCTCTGCGCTTCGCAGAAGATTGCCTGACGGTGACCGGCGATGCCGAAGACGTGGTTCTCGTCGACGACGTCTATTTTGCCTATGAGAACTGGGCGATCAGGGAGGGCCTTCACGGTCGCCGCAACAAAACCGACCTTATGACGGACCTGGCCTCGAGCCTCAGAGGCGTTCAGGCCACGCAACGCCGTCTGCCTCCACCCCCGGACTGGCGCCGCGGCGAGTATCGGCCGCGCGTGCTGTCGGGCGTGAAGGCTGTTCGTCCTGTCGCACCGTTTAACGATCCGTCACTGTGACGGCACTGAAACGTCACGGTGGCGAAAAGCGCAGCGCGCTGCGGCTTTGAGGCCTGTTTACGAGTGTCACGGTGACGTTGCCCTTTAAGCTTGGTGTGTGTGACCGACAGAACGCAGTCGGCTGCACCACAGACTTTCGGGCTATTGATCTTACATTCCTTTAATAGGAAACGTCACGGTGACGGTAGAAATAGGCCGGTTTATCCCGGAACTCTGCGGCTTTGCGGACGGTGACGTTTCGGCGACGTCACCGGCGACACTCGCGAAAATGAGGGAGCAGTCGCGCAGAGAATTCGATGGGTCCTCCCGGCGATCTCAATCGTATGTGGGGGGCGGAGCGGCAGTGTCAGGCCCGGTACAAGATATTTATTCTGTATACTACCCAGGCCTGCCCGGCATTGGGTAAATATACCCATAGTTCATGGCTTTCATACCTTCCGACGACAGCTCAGGTATACTGGATTCTATACTGGGTTTTGGGCCGTTTATGCCGCAACAACCTAGTATAGGTGCCAAACCCATCAATCTTGGTGAACCCCCGTCGCTCAACTGATGGACCGGCACATCGTCGCTCTGCATTTGCAAGCTCTCGCCGGCATGGATACCACCGAGGTCGGATCTTGGGTCGGATTTTGCCGGATGTCGGCTGAGAAATCCGACCTCGCGATCGCATCGCCCTGTAAAATATATAATCGAAATGTGAGGCAGCGCATGACATATCGAAATGTCGCTGTTCCCAACAGCGGCCGCTGCCAACGACACGATGGCCGTGATGCCAGTGGCGGTATCTGCCGCTGACCCGGTTCAGGCGATGCGGCTCAGAGGAACCGCTCACGAGGGTCGGTTAGCCGTAAGGCGGTACCTGTTCCCAACCCGCTCGATCGGACAGTCGGGTCGACCCTGGCTCTCGTACTCGGCGATGACGTTGGCGATGGTCAGTCGCACTTCGCGCACGGCCTGTTCGTCGCGCCGCGCCCAGTCGACGTCTCGGGTCATGAACCACTCGCCGATGGGCATTGCGCAAATCGCGTCCCAGCACTCCATTCCGTGCCGGGCCAGCCACCTGTCGTCGTTCTGGAAATGGATGGTCTTGACGAACTTCTGCATCGGGGTCTCCCGCTCGTTGGTCGGACCCCAGTGATGCTTAGCTCGGGCGTGCATGCACCATCTATAAAATCTATTTTGGCTGCTTCCTGATCCTGCTGAAAGGCGTGGCCGGTCGTTGGCCTACGGCTGCACCGTCATCATTCGTCCAGCCGCGACGCCCGCCACTCCGCATAGCTCTGCCCGGTGTCCTTGACCCGCCATTCGCGCGGGCCACCAGCGCTCCTGGCAGCTACGATCGATGCAGCCGCGCTAGGACTGCTGAACGCAACATCGACGGCGAAAACGTACAGTTCCGGAGATGGCCCCTCGACAAGCTTCCCCTCCGCAACGAGCTGATCGCGGAGCGCAAGATATCCGCGCGGGAATGTCTCCGATGGCGCTCTGCGTGCCGTTGAACCCGCGAGCACGACAAAGCCATCGTCAGTCTCCTTGGCCGTCGCCGACGCACCAGCCGTAGCGAAGCTGAAGACTATGCCGTCGGCACGCGCTTGGCTGACAGGTTCCAACTGCGAACGGAACAAGTCGAAGCCGACCATCGGTAGCAGCAGGGTGAGCTGCTCCACGAAGAATTCCATATCAGCCCTGCGCCGGTCATGCACTGGATTGGCCAAGACACTCGAACGGCGCTTACGCGAGCCATCAGGCCGAAGCTCAGGCGGCGCGTCGTGGCATCTGGCAAGGCGAGTTCCAACCGCCATGGGAATGGCGCGCTGTCAGGCAGACGCCGAAATCTTCGTCACAGCAGGCACCAAAGGTTGAGACCTCGAACGCTCCTGTCAGGTTGCTCTCCGGGTCTTGTGACATCAAGGGGAATGTCAGCAACAAAGGGGTGCGCATCTATCACGTGCCCGGTCAGCGGTTCTATGACGAGACGGTAATCGCGCCGTCGAAAGGCGAGCGTATGTTCTGTTCGGAGGCCGAGGCACAGGCAGCAGGTTGGCGGCGAGCCAAAAGATGAAGCGATACGATTGCCGATTGTCGTGGGCAGTTGAGAGGTTTTAGCGGTGTGTGGCAGGTTTCTCTCGGTGGGGGTTGCGGTAAGTCTATGGGCAGGAACCGCCATCGCGCAGTCCGCTTCCAGTTCTGGCACTGCCTTCTTCATCAACGCCGACGGCTGGGCTGTCACGAATGCCCACGTGCTGGAAGGCTGTACAAGCGCCAGCGTTCCGTCGCTGGGTGCAGCAACCGAATGGATCGTGGACAAACAGAACGATCTGGCGGTCGTCAAAGTTTCGGGTGGAAGCGGAAAGCCATTCCTGCGGCTTCACGATGGCGCTCCCAGGCTCGGCGAGGATATTACCGCCTTTGGCTATCCGCTCGGTGATCTGCTCTCCGATTCCATCAAGGTAACGACCGGCAATATCAACTCGCTGGTCGGTATGGAGAACGACACACGCTATCTCCAGATATCCGCGCCGCTTCAGCCGGGCAATTCCGGCGGTCCGGTCGTCGATCGCAATGGCAGTGTTGTAGGTGTGGCTACGGCCGTGCTGGGTTCCATCTTTGCAGGCAATACTGGCATCCTGCCGCAGAATGTGAACTTCGCGCTTCGGTCCAATGCGCTTGAGGCTTTCCTGCAAAGCAGGTCGATCCACTACGAAACACATCCTGCCGGTGGCAAGGCGCTCTCCACGGCCGATATCGCCGAGCGCATAGCGCCGGCTGTGATACCCTTGCTCTGCCATGGCAAGGCAGAGATGACAGCCGACCGCGCAACGCCAGCCCCTGCTCAGGTGCCGCAGCCGACCTCGATCGGTCGATCCTTCCAACGTGTCGCAAACTATGACGCGATTGGCTTTGATTACCGAACGCTCTCTTCCGTCTCGGAGCGGCAGTGCCGGGACGCGTGCGAGGCAGAAGCCTCTTGTCGGGCGATCACCTACAACAAGAAGGAACGATTCTGCTTTCTGAAGAACGACGCCAAGCTGCTCGTGGCGAACGCGGATGCTTCTGCATATGTTGCGGACGAGCTTTCCAATGACATTCTGGTGTCGACCTTCGTTATCTCTTCCGGGCGGGATATGGCTGGCGGCGATTACCGCCGTGTGCGCAACAGCAATTTCATCGCCTGCTATCTCGAATGCGAGGTGGACGGACAGTGCAGGGCCTTCGCCTTCGTTCGCCGCAAGAATGAGTGCTGGCTGAAGAATCGTGTCGGACAGGTAACCTCGAAGACAGGCGTTGAGCTCGGGATTCGTTGACTGCGTGGGAGAGAATCTCTCGGGTCCGCGGAGACCTTGCGGCTCGAACCGTTAAACGCCGCTGTAATTCTGCATACGACCATCCGAATCCAGGGTTATGTACGTTCGCTTGCCTCGACGCCCCACGACCATGAAGACCAAGCGATCCGCATGCTGTTCCAGAAAACGGAGTGGCTGGCCCGAAGGATCGTAGTGCGTGATGTCTTCCCCACCTGTTTCGGTAAAACCTTGCTCCGCCAGGAACTGGTCGTTGAACTTCGCGGTAGCAAACAGCTTGCGCCTGCCAGGCCGTTGAAAGCTGCCCCAAACAACTCCCAAGAGTGTGATCGCACCAGTCGTGCAGACCGCCAAGAAGGCGGCTCCTACCAAGGCTTCGTCCGCCTGATGAAAGACCGCTGTAAACAGAAAGAATGCCAAGACGAGACCAATCGCTATGAGCGCTGTACTGCCTATCAGGGTCAGAAACAGCGTCGCTGTGAGACCGCGATCATGCCCCCGGACGAGGTTCCGTCCTCCCAGAAACGGCAGTGCGACCGCGCCAGCGATGGCAAGAAGAATGACGATTGTCGATTGATTGCGTTTGGTTGATCGCCACGCATCCCTACCCATGGCCAGGCCATAGCCGGCAACTGCGGCGCCCCCAACGCCGGCGGCAATCATCGCGAGTGTCGAAGTCTTGCGGGCCACGCCGTCCCCCCTCAGCCCTTACAAAATCAGTCGTCGGACGTTGAATATGAAACTGACGATTGTCCAGAGCGCACCAAGCAGCCAGATAGCCGCATAAATAAGCGATGCGACGATCAGATAGATCAGTTCGCCGATTTGGATTGCTGCCTTCCCGAGAATCCGCAGGATCGACGAGGTTCGCGTACCGGCCTTGTCGGCGAGCTTTCCGAAACGGGCGAGCTCTGCTGGATTCTCGGCCAGCTCCAACGAACGAAAGCCGGCTTTTACACCACCTGCCCGAACAACGCGGGTGGTTGATCCGGCAAACTCACCGAATTCATCGACGGCAGATGGCCGTAGCACATTTCCGAAGCGACGGCGCAAGGCCGCTACATCGACTGGCACCAATTCCGCGGCAAGCTTTCGCAACTCCGAAAAATCCAGCCTTCGAAGCTGGGACAAATCGATGGCGCCGAATATGCGTGCTATCTCGACAGCCGATGGGCTTCGGAAAATCGTGGAGCCAGAGTTCATTGCCACCTTAAGTGCTC
This sequence comes from Rhizobiaceae bacterium, assembly GCA_019635775.1. Classification (GTDB taxonomy): domain Bacteria; phylum Pseudomonadota; class Alphaproteobacteria; order Rhizobiales; family Rhizobiaceae; genus Mesorhizobium_K. The sequence continues at coordinate 154,231 of JAHBYU010000007.1, forward strand.
CAATGTCGATCGCGCTCGTTGCGGTTCTCGTCAGGGAACGGGCCATGCCCGCGCTCATCTTGCCGGCACGCTTCGCGGTCTTGAGCACTGCTGCGCCCAGATCGACGGCACCGGTGCCAGGCACAAGGGTAACGATCCCGAATGTAGCGAGCCCGAGCGTGAGCGCATCGTAGTCCTGGCCGGCAATCGCCTTTGGCGCCTCAGTGGCCACGTCACGAATGTCGCCATAGATCAGATAGTCCGCAGCCAATGTTCCCATGATTTTCGAGGGGGTGTCGGACTCACCAGTGGCAAACCCTGCAGAGAACTCGCGTATGGTCTGCCAAACAGCCTCATCGAGATCCTGTTGTGTTCGCTCGACAATCTCCGGGCTGAGCGCTACGCCGTTCTCACGCGCGATCTCGACGATCTGTTGTGCCTCCGAGAAGTCTTCGTCTGCGATAGCCTGGTCGATCTTGAGGACATAATCCTCTTCCGATAGCCCACGAAGCCGGAACTCCGCGATGGAAAATGGATCACTGTATGTGAAAGCGAGCTTCGCGGCCGAAAACAGCGGGGAAGCAAAGAAGGCCATTGCCGAGGAAAGCAGTAGGCCGACAGCTATCAGCCTGCGAACGTAGGCGAGTTTCACCTGGGCTCCGCAACCGCAGTCTTGATCGCTTCCGCATGCTTCCGGAAAACAGCGTCCAATCTGACCATTGCGTCAACCATGATATCGATCATTTTCGGCCATCGCGCGCGATCAAAGATATCTCCTGGCATCTCGGATTTAATCCTGCATGCCCTGCGATCTTCCAACCTCTGCCAGACAAGCGGCCCGCCAAACTCCGTATCGATTTGCTCCTTTGAGGCATGCAGTAGGTCGAAAATCCTTTCGTTCTCGGTCTTGGAGCCTCGATCGATGTAAATCTCTGCCCTGCACGCATCACCAGTGACGACGAAATTCAGGCCTATGCCCCTGATCCCGGTAGACGCCGAGATCCAGTTCTGCTGTGACGTCGTTATGTTTCGATAGAGCTCCGACCGCTGGTTCATGACGGGCAGCAACTGAGCCCAGAAGTCCCGGCGCAATGTGTGGCGAGTATTCTGTGTTTCGGCACCGATAACTTCGTCCTGCGCCTTAGCGGCGAGGCCGATCATGAACTCTTCCGCATCTTTCGTCGGGATGATCTGGTCGACAGCCAGGAAGAGCTGGTCGTTCAACGTGTACGGCGTCGTCTTGAAACACTGCAGACGTACATTGAAATTCATAAGCCACAGTACTGTTGACGTCACCTCTTTGCGAAAGCGTGCGGCTACGAGAATGATGCGTTGAGTCACCCCTTTATTGAGATTCAGTTCCGAAAATTCGTCCACATCGAAGAATTCACAGAGCTTGTCTTCAGCCGTTTCACCAAGGGAATTCTTTGACAGGTATTCCTGATAGATGCTGCGAATGTTCTCGCGGGACAGGCTGGCACAGTATGAGGCATATTTGAGTGCTTGCCACGTTACATCACGCCCGGCATCGTCGAGTTTGTTCTCGATGATGACCAGTGAACCCTGCTTGTCCAGTGCAAGTAGATCAAGACGCTCGTTGGTGTCCGAGAAACCCGCAAATTCCTTCTGGATGATGAGCAGATCCTCACCGAGGACCTCTGGGTACTTGGCAATCCATTCCTGAAGGTTTGAGCGCTCCTTAAAGCCCAGTTCCGAGAATGTGCGGACGTCGAGCGGGACTATTTCATTCTTCGTTTTATCGATTCTAAACACGACCTCTCCCCCTGCTCTTGTTGTCGATATACGCTTCAGGACATGCTTTCGCCAAACAGAGATGAGGCCTGATGCGAGATATGTCCCTTACGTGCAGCCTCGCTTTAATGCCGCACAGTGCTGCGAATGTGGCCCGACGAGGCGCTACTTCGCAACACATTCGCCGGCAAGCCTTTCCTGAATTTGACGTTCCCCCCATTTGGGGGGCTCCTAGCGCAACGGACATTGCTACACTCCAGGCTGGTTTAGGGAACGAGCGGTTTGGGTGGGGCTCGAAACATGTTAAGTCGGTTTTCCGAACAAAGGGGTATGTCGCTTGCAACCATTCTGGCGCGGCCTTGGAGCGCTCCGTCAAACCGACACACCGATCTTCAGAAATACGGGCATTTCGCCAGCACTACCTCGACACTGGCCCTGGCGATCGCGCTGGCCGCTTCCGGCCATGCGCTGGCACAGGAACTTCCCTCGGGGGGCAATGTAACCGCCGGCACCGCCACGATCGGCACTGCGGGCACAAGCCTGCTCGTCAGCCAGACGTCAAACAACGCCATCATCTCCTGGGAGAGCTTTTCGATCGGGGGCGGAGCCAGTGCCCATTTCGAGAATGGCACCGGCGCCACGCTCAACCGTGTGAGGGGACCGCTGGCCTCCACCATCGATGGCACGCTGACTTCTACAGGTTCGGTCTATCTGATCAATCCAGCCGGCGTGGCGGTCGGCACGGGAGGAATGGTGCGCACGGGTGGCTCGTTCGTTGCCTCGGCGCATGATGCTTCGGATGCGGATTTTCTGGACGGCGGCGGGCTGACGCTGAAGGGCGACAGCAAGGCTGCCGTGGTCAACATGGGCACGATCTCGTCGCTGGGCGGCGATGTGGTGCTGACAGCACGGCGGGTGGAGAATACGGGCACGATCGACGCGCCGGAAGGTTCAGCTGGGCTTCTGGCGGGCTATGAGGTCCTGTTGCGCGACACCTCGCTTGCCGATGGCAAGTTTGCAGTCAAGGTTGGTGGGGACGACACCGAGGTCGTCAACAAGGGAATCATCAGGGCGGCGGATGTCGAACTGCGCGCCAATGGCGGCAATGTCCAGGCGCTTGCCGGCAACACGAAGTCGGTGATCAAGGCGACCGGGGTGAAGAAGTCGGGCGGCCGCATCTTCCTGACCGCCGGATCCGGAGGCACGGTTACGACCCGCCAGAAGATGATCGCGCGCCGCGCGGTTGCGGCCAGTCAGAAGCAGATGGTGCTCGACCTGCCCGACGAGGGGCCGCTTCCACCGACGCGGCCTGATTTCTCGGGCGGAGAAATCCATCTGGCCGGCCGGGTGGTCTCGGTCGAGGGCGAGGTGGACGCTTCGGGCGCAGGCGAAACCGGTGGGTCGATCCGGATCACGGCTGATCTCGTCAGCAATGCAGGTGCGCTGCTGGCGGGCGGCGACAGCGGCGGCGAGGTGTCGATTGCCTCTCGAAGCGTGCTGTCGGCTGGCCTGGTTGATGTTTCGGGCAGCGAGGGTGCCGGAGGCTCGGTGGCGGTTACGGCAAGCGGCAGCTATGTCGAGACGGTTGGGGGCAGCATCCGGGCAGACGGCAAGACCGCAGGCGGCACGATTTCGATCGGCGCAGAGCGCATCTTCTCCTCCGGCTCCCTGAGCGCCAGCAGCGTCGAGGGTATGGGCGGCAGAATCGATCTTGCCGCCGGTGATATCGATTTGGTGGCGGCAACGCTGCGTGCCGACGGTTACACGGGTGGCGGACTTCTGCGCATCGGCGGCGACTATCAGGGGGGAGGCAGCTTCCGCCAGGCGTCGGAGACGACAATCAGCCCTGCTACGATTTTGTCAGCCGATGCGATTGAAACAGGCAAAGGCGGCAAGATCATCGTCTGGTCGACCGACGCGACCGAGTTCTACGGAACGGCGAGCGCACGCGGTGGTGCTGCTGCCGGCGATGGCGGATTAATCGAGATTTCCTCGAAGAACAATCTCGTCATGGGTGGCTTTGCGCAGGCCGGCGCTCCGAACGGCGTCAATGGCTTGCTCCTGCTCGATCCCAAGAACCTCGTCATTGACGAAGTGACGGGCACCTATCCCCAATACAAGCTCATGGACCCCAACCCGAACACCGACAACAATTTTGGCCACACTGTCGTTTCGTTGTCGACCGGCAATGTCGTCGTGACGTCGCCTCTCGATGATTTTGGAGCAAGCAATGCCGGGGCGGTCTATCTCTTCAACGAAGAGACCGGAGCGTTGCTTTCGGCGCTGGTCGGCAGCACGGCCAATGACCGAGTGGGCATTGGCGGCGTCACCATACTGAGCAATGCCAATTATGTCGTTCAAAGCTACAATTGGAACGATGGTACTGTGGTAGGTGCCGGCGCAGTTACCTGGGCCGACGGAAACATCGGAACATCCGGTATAGTCTCTGGAGCCAACTCGCTGGTCGGCAGTACGACTGGTGATAATGTGGGTGCTGTTTATGCGCTGTCCAACGGCAACTATGTCGTCCGTAGCTATGTCTGGGACAATGGCTCTGCGGTAGACGCCGGCGCGGTGACCTGGGGCAACGGCAGCACCGGCACGATAGGTACCATCTCTGCAGCCAACTCGCTGGTCGGCAGCACGACTGGCGATAATGTGGGGAATGGCATCTATGTGCTGACCAACGGCAACTATGTCGTCGGCTCCGCTTCCTGGAGCAACGGCTCTGCGGTCGACGCCGGCGCGGTGACCTGGGGCGATGGTGAGAGCGGCGTGTCAGGTGTTGTCTCGGCCGCCAATTCACTGGTCGGCAGCACGACTGGCGATAATGTGGGGAATGGCATCTATGTGCTGACCAACGACAACTATGTCGTTCGCAGCATTGGCTGGGACAATGGATCGATCGTCAATGTTGGTGCGGTGACCTGGGGCGACGGAACAAGCGGCATATCGGGCACGGTCTCTGCGACCAACTCGCTGGTCGGCAGCAAGGTAAATGATTTTGTGGGCTGGGGTGGCGTCACCGCGCTGACCAATGGGAACTACGTCGTCAACAGCACACTTTGGGACGATGGAACGACCGGGTATGCCGGTGCAGTGACTTGGGGCAACGGAAGCACGGGCACGGTCGGTATAGTCTCTTCCGCCAACTCGTTGGTCGGCAGTAAGGCGTATGACCAGGTGGGCGATGGCGGCGTCACCGCGCTTAGCAACGGCAACTATGTCGTTCGCAGCATTGTCTGGGACAATGGATCGATCGTCGATGCTGGTGCGGTGACCTGGGGCAATGGCAGCACCGGCACGGTGGGCACCATCTCGGCGGCCAACTCGCTGGTCGGCAGCAGGGCCGGGGATCGGGTGGGCTCGAGTGGCGTGGTGGCGCTAAGCAACGGCAATTATGTCGTCAGAAGCACTGGCTGGGACAATGGACTTATCGTCGATGCCGGCGCGGTGACCTGGGGTAATGGTAGCACTGGTACGACAGGTGTAGTCTCTTCCGCCAACTCGCTGGTCGGCAGCACGGAATTTGATCAATTAGGCTTGAGTGGCGTGGTGGCGCTAAGCAACGGCAATTATGTCGTCGCCAGCCATCAGTGGGACAATGGACCGATCGCAAATGCCGGCGCGGTGACCTGGGGTAATGGTAGCACTGGTACGACAGGTGTGGTCTCTTCCGCCAACTCGCTGGTCGGCAGCACGGCCAGTAATTTTGTGGGCATTGGCGGCGTCACCGCGCTGACCAACGGCAATTATGTCGTCAGAAGCTACTACTGGGACAATGGATCGATTATCGATGCCGGCGCGGTGACTTGGGGTAATGGCAGCACCGGCACGGTTGGCGCCGTCTCTGCCGCCAATTCGCTGGTCGGCAGCACGGCCAATGATCAGGTGGGCTCTGGCGGTGTATATGCGCTAAGCAACGGAAATTATGTCGTCAGCAGCTATAACTGGGACCATGGATCGATCGTCAATGCCGGTGCGGTCACCTGGGGCAGCGGAACAGGCAGTGTTTCGGGCGTCGTCTCTGCCGCCAATTCGCTGGTTGGTAGCACAGCCAATGACCAGGTGGGAATTGGCAGTGTATATGCGCTAAGCAACGGCAATTATGTCGTCAGCAGCTATAACTGGGACAATGGCTCGGCCGTCGATGCTGGCGCGGTCACCTGGGGCAGCGGAACAGGTGGTGTTTCGGGCATAATCTCGACCGCCAACTCGTTGGTCGGCAACATGGCCGGCGATCAGTTGCGTTACATCGTGTATCCTGCTGACAGCCTGACCTTCAAGGCTCGATCCTTGAATAACTCGCGCAATGCGATCCTCATAGGGCTGACCGACATCAATGCTGACAATAACGGGCTGACTTTCTCGCGCGCCACCGGACAGACCGTCACCATCACCAGTGCAGCCGTCGAGTTGATCCTGGGAACGGGAACGGACCTGCGGCTGCAAGCCTCCAACGATATAACCGTCAACAGCGACGTGATCGTGGATAACGCCGCCGGCGACGGCGGCAACTTCACCCTCCAGGCCGGTCGTTCCATCCTGGTCAACGCGTCGATCTTCACCGACAATGCCGACCTCACTCTCATCGCCAACGAAAAGCAGGACAATGGCGTCGTCTCGGCCGATCGCGAGGCCGGCGCCGCTTTCATCGATCTCAGCAATGCGGCGATCGATGCCGGCATGGGCAATGTCTCGCTGACCATGGAAGATGGTGCGGGCCGCGCCAACAATGGCGCCGGCGACATCCTGCTCGGCGACATCACCGCAGGCGAACTCTCGGTAACCCATGCCGCACCCCACGGCACCATGGTCACGGGCTTTTACGGGAACGTCACCACCACGGGCAGCCAGATCTACATGGGTGGCCTGTTGGTCGGCCAGAACATCGTCCTCTCGGCAGGCGAGGACGGATTCGTCTGGGAGGACGAGATTGACGGCCAAATCGTCGGCGAGAACGGTGGCGAGACGATTGCCGTCTACGAGGACGGCAAGCTCACCCGTTATGGCGTCATGGATACGAATGACGCCGCGCGCCTTGCCCTGGCACAAGGCGCCGCCAGTCGTGTCTATGGCGACGCCAACCCGGATGCTGTCTCGGTTGCCCTGGTGTCGGGCACGCTTCGCAGCGGTGATCAGCTGGACGAGATCATTGATGCAGCGGGAATCGACGTGACCTGGGATGCAGGTAGCGCTCCGGTCGCGAACACGAATGTCGGCAACTATGGCTTTACGGCCGAGGCCAATTCCTCCTTTGGCCTTCAGAGCGGCAAGCAGGGTTATTTCGTGTCGACGACGACAGTCGACGGGGCACTTGATATCACGCAGCGCAGTATCTCGATCGCGACGGCGGGCACGGTTGCGGGCACGAAGGTCTACGACGCGACGACGGACATCGACGTGCTGACGAACGGCACGCTGTCGGGCGTGCTCGGTGGCGACACGGTCACCGTCTCGCTGGCGGCGGCGTATGACGACAAGAATGTCGGCGCGGGCAAATCGGTGACGGGCAGCTATGCGCTGGCGGGAACGGATGCGGGCAACTACCAGCTGACGTCGGACGCCTTCGCGGGAAGCGCCGATATCACCAGGGCCTCGCTTTCGATCGCGACGGCGGGCACGGTTGCGAACACGAAAGTGTACGACACGACGACGGACATCGCCGTGCTGACCAACGGTTCGCTGTCAGGCGTGCTCGGTGGCGATACGGTCACCGTCTCGCTGACGGCAGCCTATGACGACAAGAATGTCGGCGACGACAAGGCGGTGAACGGCAGCTACGCGCTGACGGGAACGGATGCGGGCAACTACCAGCTTTCGTCTGCCGCCTTCACGTCCAGCGCCGACATCACCAGGGCATCGCTTTCGGTCGCGACGGCCGGCACGGTTGCGGGCACGAAGGTCTACGACGCGACAACGGGCATTGTGGTCGAAAGCAATGGTGCTCTGTCTGGCGTTCTGAGCCTGGACGATGTCGGTCTTTCGCTGACGGCAGCCTATGACGACAAGAATGTCGGCGATGGCAAGACTGTGACGGGCAGCTATGCGCTGACGGGAACGGACGCCGGCAACTACCAGCTTTCGTCTGCCGCCTTCACGTCCAGCGCCGACATCACCAGGGCATCGCTTTCGGTCGCGACGGCGGGCACGGTTGCGAACACGAAAGTGTACGACGCGACGACGGACATCGCCGTGCTGACCAACGGTTCGCTGTCGGGCGTGCTCGGTGGCGACACGGTCACCGTCTCGCTGGCGGCAGCCTATGACGACAAGAATGTCGGCGATGGCAAGGCGGTGACGGGCAGCTATGCACTGGCGGGAGCTGATGCGCTGAACTACCAGCTGACGTCGGACGCCTTCGCGGGAAGCGCCGATATCACCAGGGCCTCGCTTTCGATCGCGACGGCGGGCACGGTTGCGAACACGAAGGTGTACGATGCGACGACGGACATCGCCGTGCTGACGAACGGTTCGCTGTCGGGCGTGCTCGGTAGCGACACGGTCACCGTCTCGCTGGCGGCAGCCTATGACGACAAGAATGTCGGCGACGACAAGGCGGTGAACGGCAGCTACGCGCTGACGGGAACGGACGCCGGCAACTACCAACTTTCGTCTGCCGTCTTCACGTCCAGCGCCGACATCACCAGGGCATCGCTTTCCGTGTCAGCCCATCCAGGCCAGCACAAGACCTATGGCGAGGCCGATCCACTCTTGAGCTGGACAGCAACCGGATTTGTTGGTGGTGAGAACAGCTCACTGATGACGGGTACGCTGTCGCGTCAGCCGGGCGAGAATGTTGCAGCCTATGCGATCGAGCAGGGCACGCTGTCGGCTGGCGGCAACTACCAGATCACCTATGTCGGTGCCGATTTCGTCATCAACCAGCGTGCCATCACAGTGACGGCCGAGGATCGGATGAAGATCGAGGGTGACCCCGATCCTGCGCTGACATGGGCGGTTACAGCTGGCACCTTTGCCTTTGCCGATACGTCGGCGAGCGTCCTCTCCGGCACGCTTGCACGCGATCCCGGCGAGGCTGTCGGCAACTATGCCATTACCCAAGGAAGCCTGGAGGCGAACGGGAACTATGTGCTGACCTTCCTGCCGGGCATATTCACGATCACATCCGGCGACGCGCCAGAGCTTGGAGAGCCTGGCTCGTTTGTCGTCGAGCGGTCGTTGCCCGGATATCTCAACATTTTCCTGGAGCCGCTGGAGGGTGAATCTCAGGACGAGGTCTGTTCGAAGGGCGTTCTCGGACCGGATTGTGCTTCCAACGTTCATCCTGACAACCGCAGGATCGGCCGCCATGTCGCGTGGATGGGGCAACCTGCAGAATGACACAGCTGCATCGCAAAATAGCGGCGCTCGCAGGTTCAGCGCCACTGTGGTTTGCCGCGGCATTCTGCGCCCTGGCATCGGGGCAGGCTTATGGCCAGAACGTCGTGGAGCGTAACCTGCCCGAACCGGTCGTGTCCCCCGGTGCAGCCGTAACGGTGGCCGAACCTGACTATGGTACTGCCGACGAGACGCCGTTCGGGGTCGACCTTTCAGGGGTCAGGCTGATCGGGCTCAATGAGGCGGTAGACGCTTCACCGCCGCCGGGAATATCGTTGGGCATGGTTCCCGGTGTTTCTGAGGAGGAGGTCCGGCCGGTAATCCAGCCATTTGTCGGCCGCCCGCTCAGCCACAGCCTCATCGTGCAGATACAATCGGCACTGGCCAATGTCTGGAAGATTGAGGGCTTCCCCTTTGTTTCCGTTACGGTTCCGCCCCAGGAGGTGACCTCAGGCGTGCTCACCCTGCGCGTCATCGAATTTACGGTGGGCAATGTGCGCACCGAGAATGCCGGGCTGGTCCAGCGTGACCTTGCCGGCAATGTGCGACTGGTCAGCGGAGGGCGTATCGATGCGCGGGCGCTCGAGGAGGATCTCGACTGGCTGAACCGTCATCCCTTCCGGCAGGTAGAGGGTGTGTTTGCGCCCGGCGACGAGACGGCAGCCAGTGATTTCACGTTGAAAGTGACGGCGCAAAAGCCGTTCTCCGTTTTCGCGTCCTGGTCGAACACCGGCAACGAAGAAACCGGCATGAACCGCTGGTCGATTGGTGGCGGCCTGTGGCTGCCCATGCTCAACGACATGACGGTTTCCTATCGGTTCACAGGCTCCGACGAAGCGTTCGAGTACAATCTGTTCGATCTGGATCCGGCCAGGAAAGGCTATATCAGTCACGCTGCACGCATCGACCTTCCAACCCTGCCGCGCCAGATGCTTACCGTTGCTCCTTCCTATGTCGAGACCAACGAGTTCACTCAAGGCACGCCGTTCAACTTCGAGAACAGTACCTTCGAGCTGCCGATCCTCTATCATACGGCGGTATCCAACATTCTCGCCGGCCACTACTGGGGCGACGTCTATTTCGGGGTGGAGCCCAAATGGCTCCGACGCAAGACGTATTTTGACGGCATCGAGGTCGCCGAAGGAGAGGCCGGCCTGTTCAATCTCGTGCTTGGCTGGGCAGGTAATTTCAGCGACGGGTGGGGCAGAACGGCTGTGGACGCCCGCATCAAGGCAAATACTGGCGGCGTGGTCGATGACAACGACGACGAAAGCTGGAGCACGTTCACTGGCGGACGGGTTACCGATGCCAGCTTTGTCCACGCCGATATCGACATCACCCGCATGACAAGACTGCCACGGGAGTTCTCCTGGCTGAGCAGGCTCTCCGGCGTGATCGCAAACCAGGCCCTTCCCGATCCCGAGAGGCTCGGTCTGGGAGGCTTCTGGGCTGTGCGCGGCTACGACAGCAATGACAGCGGGGTGGATACCGGGCTCTTCTGGCGCAACGAACTGCGCCTGCCGACACTGTCTCCGCTTGGCAAGTCCGCAGCAATAGGACAGGACGTCCTGTCGCCGTTCGCGTTCGTCGATATTGCGCACGGCTACGATTTTGCACTCCACGAGCATTCAACCCTGGCAAGCACCGGCTTGGGCGTCGACTACGAGATAGGCTCGAACCTCGCTGCCAACCTGACGGGAGCAGTGGCCCTGCGGGACGGAGCTTCGACCGAGTCGGGAGACTGGACGTTCAATGCAACCCTTCGAGTGGCCTACTAGCGACCACTGACATTGGGGGTCTGGCCTTCCATAACTCCAACACCAGGTTTGAAATGAAGCCGATTTTGCAACGAACACGATTGCTGGTCTTGAGCACGGCTCTCTTGATGTATGGTGCCGCAAGTGCCGCCGGACAAGGCCTCCCTGGCGGGGCATCCTCTTTGAACGAAACCCATGGCGACTGGACCGTCACATGCGCCATGCTGCAAGGGACCGTTCGCTGCGCCGCGTCGCAGACCCAGGTGAACAACGAGAACCGGCAACGTGTTCTGGCAATCGAATTAACCGCCGTCGGAGGCGCCGATACCGCAAGCGGTACACTTGTTTTGCCCTTTGGGCTGACGCTCGATCGCGGTGTTGTGCTTTCAATCGATGAGGCCGAGGCGCTGCTGCCACTTCGGGTCTCCACGTGCCTGTCGACTGGTTGCCTGGTCCAGTTGACGTTCGATCCGGACGTGATCGCGGCGATGCGTATCGGTAGCGCCCTGAAGGTCAAGGCGGTGGCCGACGGCAGTGGTCAGGAGGTTGTTCTTTCTATTCCCCTTAAAGGCTTTACCTCGGCGCTCGCACGCGTAGCGGAACTCACCCAACCATGAACAACATTGTCTTGCATCGGCATTGCAGTTCTGCCTGCTTAAAAACCGGCATCTTCTGCCGAAGCACAGGAAGCCTAAGAAACCGACGATCGGCTTCACAGATCACCGCGAAATCCGATCGAAAATATGTCTGTTGCGGACCGTCGCTGTGTTCAGCACTATCATTCGCTCTTGAATAGCCATCGCACGGAGTGGTTATGGGCGCCCTCTATGACGAGAAACAAATTGCTTCCATCGCGCATGAAATTGCCGAGACAATAGATCTCGCCAGTCTCGGCATGTTGTCGTGGGTTTTTGTGGCGGAGAGATTTGCACACTTCTTTCCTGGGTCGTGCGCGTCGTTGGTGAATCAGGACTTTGTCCACAACTCCATTAACTTCCTTGAAAGCATCAACATCGAGGAAAGCTATTTATCATCCTATGCGAAGCACTTTGCCTTCATCAACCCGTGGAGTGGAATCTTTGCAAGTATGCCCAGCGGAACAGTCTTTGTTACCGAAAATCATCTCCCGGCCAACAAAATTGCCGACACGGAATTCTACAATGATTGGCTACTTCCCCAAGGCGACCTCCTCGCAGGAGTTGGGCTGAAGATCGATGCCAGTCCTACGGATTTAATATACTTCCCTGTACATTATTCGAGTCGGCTTGCGGAAATTTACGACCGCCCTGCAGCTGAGGTTTCAAGGCATCTGGTCGGGGCGTTCAAGCGGGCTATAAATGCTGCCAATGATCGACAGCGGCGAAATGACGAAGTGACCTCTGGCGCAGCAGTGGTAGGTCGTTCATGGCCTGCAATCATTGTCGATTCATCGATGAGGCTCTACAGCGCAAATTCCGAAGCGGAAGCTCTTCTCAGGCGGGGTAAGGTTATAGCCTGCAAGCATGGAAGGATTTCCTTCGGAAGTTCGGTCTTCAGTCAACAGGTAGCGAGTGCCGTTAGCAATCTTGCTGCATCAGTTGCCTCGGAGACAACCGAATGTGTTTGGCGCGATCCCCGTGATCCGCTGATCATACAGCTTTCTCGGCTGCCTAAGTCGCATCCGATGGTTCCAAATCTTTTGTCCGAGCGGACAAAGATACTCTGTATCATAAAAAGACTGGGGCGCGGTCCGAAGCAGCCGGACTTGACTGCATTGGGCGAGCTTTTCGGACTTTCCCGAAGTGAACTCCGGCTTTGCCTCTCACTGTACGCGGGAAACAGCCTGCAGGAGGCGGCGGCCGAACTCGGGGTTACATACGAAACAATAAGGGACCGCGCCAAGGTCGTATTCCAGAAGACGGGCGTTCGGGGGCAGCCAGCCTTGTGTGCGTTGTTGGCGCGCTATGCAGCGTGAATATAAACAGGAGGCCAATTGCCCTAGGGGCGTCGCCTAAACGAAAGCCAACCCGCACGGCGATAGGTTGTAGACTGAACGAATAGCTGCGAGCTATTTTCTTGCTCCAAGTAAGGCACTATCCGGAGCGTTCGACTGACATCTGTCCGCGCCATTTGCCAACAACAACCTCAGAAAAGTAGTTTGATTTGGACGCTCTACGAACTATTCTGCCGCCTCTGCAGGCAGGGTGGTCGTCATCTCCGAGATCGCCTGAAACTCCGACAGGAACTCGGGCCTGTGCGCCGTGAGGTAGCGAACAATCCTGGGATTGCCGAGCAGGCGGGTCACATATCCTTTGGCGACCGTAAGCTCGAGATGATCCTGCCCATACGAATCCTGCACCACGGTGATCTGTTCCTGCAAGCGGGCAAGTTCGCGTTCCATGCGCGCCATCGCCTCGGGCGTCATGCCTTTCAGACGCTTGGGCTTGTCGGCGGTGACAAGCTGATGCTGTGGTGTCCCTGCAAGGATGGCCGACGCATAGTTCACCGAGAAGTTGTTGGCATTGATCATGAAGTCCGCGGCTTCGATTTGCCGGAGCGGGACCATCCGGCGCAGTGTTTCGAACACAGCCATCGGACAGTGCTTGTCCTTCAGCAGGTCCTCGGCCTCGGGGCAGATTCCATCCAGCATCCTCACCTTTCGCTGGATGGTGTTGATGTTGACGTTAAGCACGCGCGCGATCGCCGTGTCGGGAACTCCGCGTTCGATCGCGGCGACAATCATCTTGTGTTCCTGAATGGCAGCCAGACGGCTTACGCGTTTATTGTAGGTGAATGAATCGTCTGACTTTGCGACCAGACACTCCACTTGGTGTACGTCCATATCCCTCAGGATCTCGATGCGCACGTGTCCGTCGACGAGCAGAAACTGTTGGGGGTTATCGGGGATGCGGGCAATGACAGGTGGCTCGACCAACCCTATCTCTTTCACTGTGCTGGCGATGGTCTCAAACTTCTGCCCCTCGCGCAGCGTCGGCGGTAATGTGCGTGTCGGCAGCAGCGAGGAGATGTCGACGGTCAGAAACTCTTCCTCAAAAGCTGCGGACAAGGATGCCCGCCTGTGTTGAGCGGCGCTCATGATGCTTTCTCCTGAATTCGCGCTTCGATGAACGTTGGCATGTTGTGCAAGCCTTCCGCGCGCAGCAGCGCTACGAATCCGTCGTCTGAACGCAGCATGCGAAATGCCTCGATCAGGAAGAGGAGCCGGTTCTGGGTAACTTCGGCCTTCTTGACCAGCAGCTTTTGCTTGTCAGCCTCCTGCCTATACACACGGATCAGAGCGTCGGTCGTCAGACGTCGACGGCCTGCATCTTTGCGACCAGAAGGCAGCAACCTGATATGCGCACCGCGACGCTGGCGCTGTTCGATGAGCCTGCGCACAGCAACGAGCTTCTTACCTTTCAGAGTCTTGTCGGCGTATGCCTGGGTGAGCGCGCGCTGAACGCCTTCGTCATCCGACTTGGCGATTTCGACCGCCAGGCTCACTGGCATGACGCCTGAATCGACAGCTTCCAGCAGTCGCTCCTCGCCGCGCTCCAGAAGATTGGCCATGACGTTGACCCATTCGGGCGTCACGCCAATCTTTTCGGCGATCTGACGATCGGAATAGCCCCGCTGTCGCAGCACGCCGACATCGCGAAGGATCTCGATGGACCTGTAAGGTCTGCGGGCGCAATTCTCGACGAGACTTCTGAGCATGCAGTCCTGCTCGTCTGCGTCGATGACGATCGCCGGAATCATGGACTGGCCGAGTTCCTGAAAAGCCTCTATCCGGCCCTGGCCACAGACAAGGTCATATCGCTCTGCGCCATCGTCGCCCTCACGGCGTGCCACAGTGATGGGTCGCTTGAGTCCGATCTTCGCGATGTTGTCCACGATCTCCTGAAAGCGTCGTCTCGCTCTCACGCGGGGATTGAGGATGGTAATTTTGTCTATCGGAATCCATTTGACCGTACGTTCGGTGCTCATCATGCAACCTCCGAGAAGGGCGCCCGCGCCGCCAGTGCGTAAAAGGGATCGAGCGTGTCAAAGCGGTAGGCGTCGAGCGACAGGCCATTCTGCTCAGCAAGTTTCAGGCTGGGATCAGCAATGTCGATTCGAGGAAGCAGATAGTAGTCGAGAGGTGCCTCGTTTCCGCGGTCCATCCGGATCGCTATCGTGATGTCCGGGACAAGGCCGGCGTCGAGCCGGATTCTCCACCGCAGCCGGCCACTCAGCGGTTCAATACAGCGGGCGATGACGACGCACGCATCGAACTCGTCATTGATCCTGAGAAGGTCGGTTGTGTCGTCATGTTTCACGAAGCCGCCAGATCGCTGGACGCCATCTACGATCTGCGCGATCACGTCTGGATGCAGTCGTCGCAATGCCCGGTTGATCTCGATGTATCGATAGTCCCGATCAGGTGAATAGCCGACGAGGTTGTAAGCCCGCACAAGGCTTCCGAACCTGCGTCGGTAGACGCTGCTCGAAGGCATTTCCTCATGTTCGTCAATGATCAGCCCTGACAGCGCGCCCGCATCGACCAGCATCTGCCTCAGGAGGTCGAGCAGCTCGTCATCCGAATACGATCTGCTGCGATCTTCGATGATCTGTCGCGCGCGCTGGAAAAGTGCAGCATCGACAAGCGGCTGAAAGGCGCTGTCCTTGCGTACCCACATGTCCGCGTCGTTGTGCACGCGCTTCTGCTTCAGCTTGAAGGAGATATGATTATAGACGTTATTCCCGATGTACTTTTCGTTGGTCAGGACCTGGTGGACTGTGCCGCGCGTCCAGGCACGTTCGAGATCGGTTTGGATCCCTTCGTCGTTAAGCCTGGCGGCGATTTCAGCCTCGCCGATCGCACCGGCCACGAATTCTTCATAGATACGTCGAACGACACGAACTTCTTCCGGCGGACCCGGAACCAGGATGACGCGGTCGGTCTGAAGGCTCTTCCGTTGGCCATGTCCAAGCTCGCCTTTCGGCGTGCCATTCTCGTCGATGAGAAGACGGCGCAAGCCATATCCGGCCACTCCACCCTGACGGTACCCAAGACCAACAAGCCGGCAATGGCCCGCGAAAACCTTCACGGAGAGGTCACGGCTGTATTCGCCAGCCATCACCCGTTTGACGGTCTTGAGGAGGTTTGACCCAATCGAGCCGTCATTTTCGAATTGCTCAGCGCAGTAATGTACGCGAATCCCTGCACGCGAGCAGATGTGCTCGTGGTATGCGCCTTCATCAGCGTCCTGAAATCGACCCCAGCGACTGACGTCGTAGACGAGGATCGCATCGAAATCGGGGGATCCAGCGATGACATCAGAAATGAGACGCTGCAGAGCTTCGCGTCCGTCCAGACGCAGGCCACTTCTGCCCGCGTCTTCGTACACGCGAATAATGTCGATTCCGCGAGCTTCGGCATAATGACGAAGGGCGTCGAGTTGGTTCTCGGTCGAGTATTTTTGGTGATCGGTGGACATGCGCACGTAGGCGACGCCGCGCGTCCTTAAAGCCGGATCACGCTCGCCCCGAGATGGTGACGTGGTAGTCCTGCGTACCAACGGACAAACAAACCCACCTGGTCCCCGACACGGCGGGGAGAAAATACGCTGACAATTCAGTGCGGCCGCACTTTAGGCCCAGAGCTGTGGAAAGTCGTTTCCGAAGAGGGGCAAGTTCTTTCCTCGCAGGGACTATGCGATGGCCAAGGAAGCCGAAGCCCGGGCTGAGATTGCCCTTGATTTGACCCTCCAGATTGCGGTCGCCCTCAATCGGCGACTCGGTCACACCAACGTTGCGATCAAGACGGTTGCCGCCTGGACCGGTGCGAACGAGCGAACCGTCAAGAACTGGTTCGCCGGCCGATACGCTCCGAGTGCGCATCACCTGATAGCGCTGGCAGGAAAATGCGATGATGTCATGGAGATATTTCTGATGCTGGCCTGTCGTCCAGAACTACTGCTTGCAGCCCAATTGGGCAGCGCCCGGCGAGATCTGCTGGGGGCCCTTGAGAAGCTACATGACCTGTTGACCGAAAGGGAATAGGGCAAGGGTGCTATTCCGCTGCACCGTCTGTTCAACCGTCTGTCCGCCCCGATCTGCCACTAACAACCGCAGAAAGGCGGGCTTGTCCGGTGACTCCTTCTCCGCCATCTTCCGTTACACAGTCTGTCGGTAAGCGATTGTAAACGCGCGGCAATACCGTGTGTCACGGCTGTTTGGCGGACAGGCTTGGCGGCTTTCGGGCGATGTTGGCGGACAGATGTTTGTCTAAAGCCCGGAACGCTGCGGGTTACGGGTTTCCGCTGCACCGTCTGTCCGGTAGTCTGTTGTCTCGGAAGTGATTGTCATTGCTAGAGTCGTTGGACTAGACTGCGGCGTCTCGTATCGTGCGATCTTGCCACGGACTACGCCAGTGCAAGTCGGCTGGCACTTAAATGACGACGACAATTTGCCTATCGAAGGGCACGACCAGGCCCTCGGAGATGAGGATGTCGCCGACGTCGCGATCGTCAACGTGGGGATCCTGCAGACCGAGGCGAGTCAGGCGATTTCGCGGGTTGGGCCATCTGCACTACCTAGCTCGCTCTGGCACGCGCATGCCAGAGCGGTACGCTAAGGTCTCGGTAGTGGGTCAGCAAAGGGAGCTCCTGGCCCACAGACGTAGAACAGGACCATGCGGGCGGGGACGTCGCCTCGGTTACGGCCAGTCATTGCGATGCCAGCGGGCTCAACGAATACCTGCCCGGCCCCGATTGTTACCGGGGCCCGATCGTCAAGCTCCAGCGTGAACGTGCCTTCGGTGACGTATACCGTGACCGGGAAGCGATGCGAGTGGTAGGGTGTTACGTCGCCGGGCAGCAGCGTGGCGAACAGCACCCTTACCTCCTGCTCTGGCAACGCGGGCATGCCCTCGACCAGGTGGCGATGGAGCGGCGTTAGATTTGCCATTCCTGTTTCTTGAGCGCTGCGCGTCACGCCGACACTCAAGCCTGCGATCATCGTCTCGACATTACTCTTCTCGTGCATGGCAGCCTCCTGTGGTTGGGGAACGCTAGCGGGGGCTTGCCTGCGGCGGGAGCAGCGTGTTTGCAAAGCGGTCGTGCAAAAGTGCATAATGGGACGTGTTCGACTGGAACGACCTGCGCCATCTGATCGCCGTCTCGCGCCGCGGCAGCACGCTCGCTGCGGCGAAGGCTCTTGGCGTCAACCAGTCCACTGTTCATCGCCGGCTGGCGGAGCTTGAAAGACGAACCGGCCTTTCATTGGTGCAACGGCACCCTTCTGGCTACCGCCTGTCCGAGATCGGCGAGGCCTTGATCGGCAATGTCCTTGCAGTCGAGGCTGCCGTTTCGAACCTTGAACACAATGTTCGGGCGCTCAAAAACGACCTGCAGGGTGTGATCCGGCTCACCTGTCCCGAGCCCACCGTGTCGCGCATTGCGGCCAGCGGCCTCCTCGACGGCTTTCATGAACGCTATCCCGGCCTGACGGTGCAGTTCATCACCAGCGACCGTTATCTCGATATTGCCAAGGGGGAGGCGGACGTGGCGTTCCGATCGGGTGAACCTGCCGACGAAAACCTGTTCGGTCGAAAGATCTGCGATTCCGTCTGGGCAATTTACGCGAGCATGAACTACGTCCAGCAGCACGGACGGCCGGCTAGCATCGCGGAGTTGGCTGACCACGCCCTGATAGGCTTTGACGGCATCATGCAAAATCATCGCGTTGCGAAATGGTTGCCAGGCGCTGTACCCAACGCGCGCATCGTCAACCGCAACAACAGCATGCTGGGCACGCTGTCGGCCGTGAAGGCGGGAATCGGCATCGCACCGTTGCCAACGACCCTTGGCGACGCAGAGGAGACGTTGGTGCAGGTGCTGCCGCCGGTCGAGGAGCTCACCCGGGCCTGGTATGTGCTAACGACTTCTGACCTTCGCAAGACACCGCGTATCGCCGCCTTCGTCGACCACGTGCTTGATAATATCCCAGCACTCAGGACAGCGCTGATCGGATAAGGCGCTCTCTTGATAGCGCTTCCACGGGTGCTAACTGCACCACGGCCTCGGCGTCGGCGGACAACTGGTGGCACCACAGATGAAGGGTTCCGCCAGGCCTTCGGAGATCAGGATGTCGCCGACGTTGCGGCCGTCGACACGGAGAATACCGCAACTGCGGCCGTAGTTGCAGGCATTGGTGCCTTCGGTGCCTGGCTTGCAGGCACGCGGACGCATAGCGGATCGCCGCAAGGGGCTGGTCAAATGTCCATCTGCCGGACCTTCAAAAGGCTTGCCGCAGGCTTGCTGAGACCGTCTGCGTTGTTGCGTTTTCCTGGAAGAGGCCGCTGTACGCGATGATGCCGGACGTGTTTCCGTCGTTTCCGGTGACCTTCAAATCTGCTCCGATTCTGAGGATGTGCTCGCCGACCTCGGCTGTCGTTCCCTGTATGCTTGTGCCCAGAAGGTTTGCATACGTCAGGTAGTCGCGGTCTCCCGCGAGGTAAGAGTAGCCGGCATCGAAGGACGCGCGGGTAACAAGGCTCTCGATCTGCATTTCGGGCGACCGGAACCTGACGCCAGGACCGATTTCGAATTGTCCGAAGTTTGAAGACGGAACGGATAGCGAGAATATCCCGGCACCTGTTTCCTCGAAAGCCGCTGTATCCTGCCAGCGGATAGCGGCGGCGACGTATGGCGCCACCTCGTAGCCGTTGGATATCCACTCACGGCCGAAACGGCCGTCCAGTTCCCCAGCCCAGGTAGCGGGTGAACTGACGCCGACCGGCGTCAAGGATGTGCCCTGTGCGCCGGAAATGTTGGACCGCGTTATCGACTGGTCGAAATAGGCCGCCTGGCCGACGCCGGCCGCGAACCAACCGTCGCTCTTCCAGTGTCCATAGGCAAGAAGATGGTAGCCATCCTCGTCAGCATCGTCGCCCGGAAGGTCGCTCGTCAGGTGCGTGCGGGAATAGCCCGCGGCGATGCCGAAGCGTTCCGT
Source organism: Rhizobiaceae bacterium (assembly GCA_019635775.1). Classification (GTDB taxonomy): domain Bacteria; phylum Pseudomonadota; class Alphaproteobacteria; order Rhizobiales; family Rhizobiaceae; genus Mesorhizobium_K. Next base: position 174,036 of record JAHBYU010000007.1, read on the forward strand.
ATCGGTAGCTATAAGGTCCACGCCGAGCAAGGCGGCGGTTGTCTCGCTTTCGGCTCCCGGGTTGTCGGGCGCTGCTCCGAGGTGGGAGGCGCCATACAAGGCTCCAGCCCAAACTCTGGGATGTGGTCCGTCGTCTTCACCAGCGAGTGCTATGCCGTCTCCCTTGCCTTCGAGCGGCCAGAACGACGTGAATGCGGCAGCCTGATCGCCCGCGAAGACAGCCGAGCCGGTATCATCCTGGGGGATGGCCGCAGCGACATGCTGGAGCGTCGAGAAACGCGACCATGCCGCGCTGGCGAAGAACGAGGCTGTCTCCGGTTCGATCATGTCGACAATGTTGCCGAGGTTGAGCAGACCCCAGCCGTAGATTTCGTCTATGCCCGGTGCGCCGAGGTCGGTTGCCGTCTGGAAAGCGATCCGGGTCAACTCGGACCCCGTCGCGTTGGGGAACATCTGCTTGGCGATCGCGAGCGACCCGGTGACATGAGGCGCCGCCATCGAAGTGCCGGATTCCGTATAGTAGGCATCCGTTGTCCAAGTAGAATAGATGTCGCTGCCCGGCGCAGAAATGCACCACCTTGCGGCAACACCGCAGGCATTGGAAAACGATGACAATTCGAGCGCCTGGTTCACCGATGCAACGGCTACCCAGTTCGATTCAAGCTCAGGGAAAAAGTATGGGAGTGCGGGTTCTGGTAGCGGATCCGGAAAATGATTGTTGCCGGCTGACCAAACCAGCACGGCATCGGCGCTTACCGCGCGACGATATGCTTCCAGCGCCGCCGTGCCCACTTCGGACCGAACGTCTGATACGCCTGGAAGTTCGCGGATATCTGTGTTCGTACCCCAGGAATTGTTGAACAGACGGATTCCTGCCGCGATCGCTGCATCGTAGCCGTCCGCCGTCTGCTGACTACCCAAGTGATATCCGTTCGACGCCCTGAAAACGCGGATAGAAGACAACAGCACGCCGGGCGCCACACCCTGCATGCCCGTGCCATCCTGCGCGGCGCCTATTATGCCGCCGACATGTGTGCCATGGTTCCCGTCATCGACATCATCGAACTGGAATACATCAGCGCGCCCGGAGAACTCCGGGTGGGAAAGCTGCATCGAACCATCGACCACGCCAACCCGGACGCCGGCTCCCGTAAGGCCCCTTTGGAGTGCCTTGTCGGCTCCGATGGCCGCAAGTCCCCAGTTGGCGGAAAATTCTACGGGATCGATCGCCTGTATGTCCGGCGAACTTAGCGTGACAGGCAACGACGCATCGGCGATCCGCGCTGCGAATTCGTCGGACCCATCAACATCCCAATTAGAAACTTGAGCGTGGGATACGGTAGAAAATACGCACAGTATGAACGGTAAGTGTATTCTGACGCTCATGTATAAGCCTCCCCGCCTAACTGTAACTAATGATAAAACTAAGCTTGGATCAAGACACCTCGGCCGGGCCGCCGTAAGATAGATTCCTTCCTCTTGTCGCGCGTCTCTTGCTCGCGCCCGATCAAGCTCCCGCCCGGGGGCAGCTTACAACAGTTTCGAGTAAGGTTTTGGATGACCTCTATACAGAGTTGGCTGGCCGCATGTCTTCCAAGTGGGTCCAACGGCTGGACTAAGCCGGCAGAGCAAGCGATTGTTCGCCTCCGTGCAACAGGAGGCACAAAATCCATGGCCCGCAAGCGCGCCATGTCACAGCGAGAGGTCGACGCGCTGAAGACGCCGGGTATGACCTGCGTGTCTGACAATCTTTATCTTCAGATCAGGGACCAGGGCACCAGAAGCTGGCTGTTTCGATACTGGGTCGACCGAAAGCCCAAGGTGATCGGCCTGGGTTCGGCGAAGGACTTTACGCTGGCAGAAGCCCGCGACAAGGCCGAACGCCTGCGTCTTGCGATCAGGGACGGGGCAGACCCCGCAGAAGAGAAGAAGGCACGACGTAGCGCCCGCAAGGCCGAACGTGCGGCTGCAAGCGGAGGGGCTGCATCAGACGCTGGCAAGGTCCCGACCTTCGAGGAATGCGGCCGGGAATACATATGGTCGCATGAATTGTCATGGACGAACGACAAGCACCGCGCCCAGTGGACCTCGACACTGAAGGCCTATGTCTATCCCGTCATAGGCAAGAAGCCTGTCAATGAAATCGGGATCGAAGACATTCTGTCCATCCTGAAACCCATCTGGACGACCAAGGCACCGACGGCCGGCAACATCCGCGGCAGGATCGACAAGATCCTGGGCTGGGCCACCGCCATGGGCTATCGCTCCGGCGACAACCCGGCTTCTCGCGACGGACCGCTCCAGCATCTGCTGCCGTCGATCGGCAAGATGAAGCGGGACAAGAAGCACCATGCTGCTGTCCCGTATAAAGAAGTGCCGGCGGTGGTGGCTGAACTCCGGAAGCTCGGTTCTATTAGCGCCACGGCGCTGATCTTCACCATCCTGACCGCTGCCCGAACTGGCGAGACGCTCGGCGCCACCTGGGACGAAGATCGATCTCGAGGCGAAGCTGTGGACGATTCCCGCCTCGCGCATGAAGGCAGGTTCAGAGCATCAGGTGCCGCTGGCCGACGAGGTCATAACTTTGCTGAACTCACTGTCGCGCGACGACAACAATCCGCATCTTTTCCGCGGCGCACGAGCGAAAACGCTCTCCAACATGGCGATGCTGCAGTGCCTGAGGGGTATCCGAGATGATGGCGCCACCGTGCACGGTTTCCGTGCCGCCTTCTCGACCTGGGCACGCGAGCAGACGGACTACGCTCACGAAATCGTCGAGGCGGCTCTCGCTCACACCCAATCCAGTGCCGTCATCGCGACTTATGCCAGGACGACGTATTTGGATAGGCGGCGGAAGTTGCTGGGTGAGTGGGCGGGGTTCTGTCTCAGTAGGCAAACGAAAGGCTGAATGGCGCTAGGGCTCTCGTTTCCACGCTGGCGTTGGTCCCCGGGCCGTCATCGCTAATCAGCTGCAGTATCGGGACCTCATAAACGCGATGCACGCTGCCGACAATACTACACGCGGCGTCATTCCTTACCCTTAAGCGTTGATTGTCTGTGTAGGGTCGGCAGCAGACAGTCCGCTACTGGCAGGCCAAGCGAGATGCGGAATATCGCGGATGAGGGGCGAAGACCAGAACGGGTCAAGGCGCTGATGAGCATGGACATTTTGGTTGTCAATATAGCTGTTGCGTGAGTCAATAATCTATTGTCGGATGCTTGCGTCCGTGAACAATTACGACGATTCTTGATCCACTGGTGGGGGCAGCATGTGGTCGGACAGCGAGACTGATCGCGATTTCCTGAATTTCCGAAGCGTTGCGGACATCGCCGCCGAGATTATTTCCCAGGCCGATGGCCGCGCTTTGTCCATTGGCGTGTCGGGCAGCTGGGGCGTGGGCAAGTCGTCGATGCTCAAGCTTCTCGGAGGCTCGCTCAAGGAACGCACCGATGAGCGGGTCATCTTCGTCGAGTTCAACGCGTGGCTCTACCAAGGTTTCGACGACACCCGGGCCGCGCTGATGGAGACAATTGCGGACGCCATTGTCCGGACCGTTGAAGCGGACAAGACCATCCCGGGTCACGTGGCCGAAAAGGCCGCCTCGCTAGCCAAACGAGTAAACTGGTTCCGGCTGGCCGCGGTCAGCGCGACCTCGGTTGCTGGAATGCTGTTCGGGTTGCCACCCGTCGGGCTGGTCGGCGAGGCGGTCAACGTGGTCAAGGGCCTGACGGACGGCAGTGTCTCGCGCGAGGACCTAGACAGGACCGAGGGTGCAGTCAACCTGGCAGTGGCCGGCGCCAAAGGGCTTCTGAAGGACGAGATACCACGGGAGTCGCCGCCTAAGGCCATTCATGCCTTCCGCGAAGAGCTCAAGGCGACATTGGCAGAAATGGATGCGACGCTTGTCGTTCTTATCGATGATCTCGACCGGTGCCTGCCTGAGACGACCATCGCGACGCTCGAGGCCATGCGCCTTTTCCTACTCGTCGAACGGACCGCGTTCGTTATCGCGGCTGACGACAAGATGATCCGGGAGGCGGTTAGGCACCATTTCGCTAAGCTGCCGGATTTCGACCAGGACCTCGTGACCAACTATTTCGACAAGCTGATCCAGGTCCCGATCCGGGTTCCGCCCCTGGGAACGCAGGACGTCCGTGCCTACCTGATGCTGCTCTACATCGAGAACAGCGAGATCGTCCCAGATCTCAGGGAGAAGGCCAGAGCGGCCGTGTCCAAGCAGCTGGGCGAGACGTGGAAGGGTAAGCGCGTCGATGCCGACTTCGTTCGCTCGGTGCTAGGCGACATACCGGAGGCGCTCGACAAGCAGCTCGATCTCGCCAACCGGCTGGCGCCAATGATGGTCAGCGCCAGCAAGATCGCGGGCAATCCCCGGCTGATCAAGCGTTTCCTCAACACCATCGCCATCCGCATGTCGATCGCAGCCAAACAGGGCATCGAAATCGACGAGGAAGCGCTGGCCAAGGTTTTGCTGTTCGAGCGAAACGGGGACCAAGGTGCGTATCGGCAGCTGCTAAACGCGGTGAACGACGACGCCGAAGGCAAGCCGCGGTTTCTTTCCGATTGGGAAGAGAAGACGAAGGCTGCTCAGCCCGACCTCACGCTCGAGGCGCCCTGGGCGGATCCATTCGTCAAGGAGTGGCTGGCGCTTAATCCGCCGCTCGCGGACATCGACCTACGTGGCATTGCCTATGTAAGCCGGGAACTCCTGCCAATGGTGAATGCTGCGGATCGCCTGTCCTCAGCCGGCGCCGACATGCTCGAAGGTCTGCTGCAGGTCAAGACCGCTGCTTCCAAGCCGCTGGCGGGCCAACTCGCCGGGCTCTCGACGGGCGACATGGACATCATCGGCGACAGGCTGGTTGCCAAGTCCCGGGCGATCAAGGAGTGGGGGACCCCGGACGTGCTGTGGCAGCTTTTGACTTTCGTGCTGGTGCCGGGGCCGCATGTCGAGAAGGTCACGCGGTTCTTCAAGAACATCCCTGCGGACCAGATAACCGCCCCTATCGTTCCAGTATTGTCGCCACAGAGTTGGGCATCGGAGGTATTCGCTCAATGGGGACGCTCGCCCGATCTCGATCAGACGGTGAAGAGGGCCATCGGCCTTACGGGCAAGAAGGGTGAGCGCTGATGGGCACTTCGGCTTCGAGCAAGGGACCCGGGTCGGGGGTGCCGCTTGTGCCGTCCTGGGTTGGCAACAACCCCGCTGTCGCTGAGCCGGCGCGGTTCCGGAGCGCCCGAACCAACCTGGGCAGCTTCGCCAAGCGCGGTTCCCAGGACAGCCTGAAACGCGGCCTGGGCCACTATTCTCGGTCAGGCATGGGCGGATCGGCGACCGGCACGGCCCGCATGGGCCGGAGTACCGCCGCCGCTGGTGGGTATGCCGACGTCCTGTCCGCGCTGCGGGACGGATCGCCGATCCCGGGGAGCATTCCACTCGATCCAGCGACGCTTGCCGGCAAGAGTCAGCAAGAGATCGCCGACGCGATCATTGATGCAGTTACACCGACCGATGGAACGCAGGACGCCGAAAGTTCGCGCGACTCCGCCGCGCGGGCCTTCGCCGAAGTGATGGAGGTGAACCCGGCGGCCGACCTGACGGCGTTGCCGCAGGAGATGGTGGAGCTGTTCTTCGAGCGGTTCCTTGGCAACGACCTGGTGGCCCGCATCCAGCTCGATGTCGGCAAGGCCGTGCTCGACCGAGCGCCCGATGCCGCCACCGCTGTCCAGCGGCTCGAGACCATGCAGTCCTTCGTTAAGCAGGAGTTCAATCGGGCGGTGCAGGCACTCAAGGACGCCGGCCAGCGCCTGCAGCAGGGCAACGGCAAGGCGTTGGGTGATGCTGCGATCAAGGCGACGCTGGATGTGTTCGAGGGGTGGCTCAAATGAGGGTGGCAGCAATACCTTCTGGCGTCGCGATCCCGGGCGGCCAGGACTTGATCGTGGATCTGTTCGGGCAGTTCGACGCCAATGGGCACGCCGCCGTCGGTGCCAAAATTCCGTATATCGTCCGTGGGGAGCGGCTTCGCCCAGCGGCCCGTGCCTGGGATTTTGCTGCCCTATCGATGGCAGTAGTTGCGGCCGACGAGGGATGCCCCAGAACAGGCAGTGCGGACGGGTGGACGCGGCAGATCGAATTGACCGTAGCGGTCGCTGACAGCAATTTCTGGGCGGGGCAGGCGGCAGATATGGCGCGAATGTTGGCTTTTCTTACCGGCGACATGTGGACGCTGAGCTTTATCAGCGGCGGACATCAACCGGCGCCGGACAAGAACGCTGCGTGGCGGCCGGAAGATGTCGTCTGTCTTCTGTCTGGCGGCCTGGACAGCCTCATCGGTGCCCTCGACCTGGTGAAAAAGGGGAAAAGGCCGCTGTTCGTTAGCCAGGTGGCCAAAGGCGACAAGCGGCAGCAGCGGGTCTTCGCGCAAACGATTTCGCCCGGCAGCCTGCATCTGCAGATGAACCACAATGCCCGAATGCCGCATACATCTGAACGGTCGCAACGAGCACGTTCGATGGGGTTCTTCGGCTTTGGGGCGCTCGCCGCGACCTCGTTGAAAGCTTACGAAGCCGGCGGCCGGGTGCCGCTGGTGATCCCCGAAAATGGCTATATCAGCATTAATGTGCCATTGACGCCCCTGCGTCGGGGATCACTAAGCACGCGAACGACGCATCCACATTTCCTCGCCATGTTGCAGCAGGTTTTCAACGCCGCAGGGCTCCGGATCGACATTGCCAACCCCTATCAGTTGAAGACCAAAGGCGAGATGCTCAAGGGGTGCCTCGACCAGCCCAGGCTTAAGAATCTCGCCAGCTACTCGACGAGTTGCGGTCGCTATGCGCGATCCGGTTTCCGGCAATGCGGGCGCTGCGTCCCGTGTCTGGTGCGCCGGGCTGCCTTCGGAGAGTGGGGCGGCGGGGACGCAACACCGTACAGATTCGACGACCTGGGCAAAGCAGGACCAAAGTATCGCGACTTTGATGACGTCAGGTCTGCAGCGGTGGCGGTTCGTACGCTCAATTCGAACGGGATCAAGGGTTGGGTGGGTGGCGCTTTGAACTCTGTTGCCTTAGCAGAGCGGTCTAACCTCGGCGCAGTCGCAGAACGCGGGCTGAGGGAGATCGAACGCTTCCTATCAGCTGAAGGCGCCCTGTGATCGACCTGCATTGCCATCTCGATCTCTATCCCGATCCGGCCGAGATGGTGAGGTTGGTGACCGAACGGGGCATCTATGTGCTGTCGGTGACGACCACACCTCGCGCATTTCCGGTCATGAAGCGGATGATCAAGGGATCGCCGCGCATCAGGCTCGGCCTGGGGCTGCATCCGGAGCTGGTCGCCCAGCGTCATTCCGAGGTTGATTTCTTTCCTGCGCTGCTCGGCGAGACAGCCTATGTCGGGGAGGTAGGGATCGATGGCTCGCCTGCCAATCGAGCAAGCGTTCCGTTGCAAGAGCGGACGTTCCGAAGGATTCTGAAACATTGCTCCGACCGCGGCGGGCGGATCCTAAGTATACATTCGCGAGGTGCGGCGGGCCGCGTTATTGACTGTTTAGCTGAAACGCCGGGCGCGGGGACACCAGTCCTGCATTGGTTTAGCGGCAGCGCTAAGGAGTTAGAGCGTGCGGTTGCACTTGGCGCCTGGTTCAGCGTCGGACCTGCCATGACGCGGTCCGAGCGCGGGCGCTTCCTTGTTGCCGGTATGCCGCGGGACCGGGTGCTGACGGAGACCGATGGCCCCTTCGCTCGAGATGGCAACACCCCCTTCAATCCGTGGGATGTTACGCGTGCGGAAACCGCACTAGCAGAACTCTGGGGTATCGCGCCTGACAGGGTTAGACATGTCCTTTCGGCAAACCTAAGACAGCTTTCGGAAACCAGTGACGGAGCGCTCCGAAAGCCTGCCTAGTTCGCGGCACGCCAATGTAGATCTCTGTGAGGCTCGTTTTGATGCCCTTTTGCGGGAATCAACGAAAGCTTGCCGAGTGACCGGAATGGGGCGCCAAGCCGCTATACCTCCGCCGACGGCAGCCGCGCGCCGGTGCGAAGACAAGGCAACCAGATCGTGGGGCATCCTGTGCAGTCTACCAGCACCGGCCGTGAATGATCGTCACCATACGGTCTGCCAGTCTCGGACTTGCAGCTGTATCGGCACATTGGTGCCGACACAGCCGATCGCCGCAAATCTCACGAACGTTCCGCGACGGCCCTGGTTGCCAGAACGCTGCTTCACGGGCATCATCCCGAGGGAGGGGGATCCGATGCCACTGGCTGACGGATTGAATGCCGCCTACATCGATGCTCGGTTCACCAAAACTTGGCCGATCGCCGACGGACGCGACCGCGGAACGGCAGAATAGATGGGGATCAATCTCGTCATCGCCGTCACCGATGGCGACTGGTTCGACACGCTCCGGCAGCAGCCGAGCCTTGCCGAGGTCAATTTCTGGGCGCCGTCCGCTGCCAACTTTCGCGCCCTGCAGCCGGGCGAGCTATTCCTGTTCAAGCTCCACGCGCCTCGCAACGTCATCGTCGGGGGAGGCATCTTCGCCTATGCCAACGCGCTGCCGTGCTCGCTGGCCTGGGAGGCATTTCGCGAGGCTAATGGCGCGCGTTCCTTTCAAGAGATGCGTGCCCGAATTTCTCGATATCGGCGGGCCGAGCCTGGCGATCGGAGCGATTTCGAGATCGGCTGCCGCATCCTCACTCAACCATTCTTCTTCGGCGAGGCAGATTGGATTCCCGTTCCGGTGAGCTGGGCTCCGAACATCGTGTCTTTCAAGACCTACAACACCGTCGACGCAGATGGACTTGCGCTTTGGGATGCGGTGAACGACCGGCTGCACCGGAGCAACTTCGCCGGTATGGCAGAAGCACAGGCGCGGTTCGGCCAACCGCATCTCATCCGGCCGCGCCTTGGGCAGGGCGCATTCCGAGTGCTGGTGACGGACACCTACAATAGGCGCTGCGCGATCACACATGAGCGGACCCTGCCGGCGCTCGAAGCGGCCCACATACGGCCCTATGGGGACGGCGGCGAACACGACGCACGAAACGGGATGTTGTTTCGTCGCGACATCCATAGCCTGTTCGATGCGGGCTATGTGACCGTCACCCCCGATCTGCGGTTCGAAGTAAGCCGTCGCATCAAGGAGGAGTTCGAGAACGGGCGCCATTACTACGAACTGCACGGGCAGCCGATCTCCGCGCCTGTTGACAGATTGCGACACCCTGATCCTGAGGCGCTGCGGTGGCACAACGAACATGCCTATCGGGGATGATGGGGCGATGTTCGCAGACGCTCATGACACTTCGATGCGGCTGGCGGCCTTCGAGCACGTGCGAAGGCTCAGTGAAGTCCACGATCACCTGACCGCGAACGAGTTGAAGCCAGGTTTTGAGTTCAACGGCGAGCGCATTCCCCTCGTCAATCCGCAGCGCGGCATCTTCAAGCCGCAACAGATGCGTTTCCTGCTTTCGATCAAGACCGTTTTCCCGAAGCCGGGCGGCAAGGTCTGGTACGACGACCAGCGCGAGGTGCATCGGCAGATTTTCGAGGGCGATGAAGCGATCGACTATGCCTTTATGGGTCAGAACCCGGATGCAGCCGACAATCGATGGCTTCGTGAGGCTTTCGAGAACGGCGTTCCGATAATCTACTTCCTCGGGATTGCGCCCGGTCGCTACCAGGCGATTGTTCCGGCCTTCGTATCGGGCTGGGACGCCACCGCGCTAAAAGCGCGTGTTGCTTTCGGGGTTGACCAACAGTCGAACTCGCCACCGGAGAACGTACTGGAACGGCGCTACGCGCTGCGAGCGGTCAAGCAACGACTGCATCAGGCGTCGTTTCGCGCGGCCGTTATCACGGCCTACAACGGTCGCTGCGCTTTGTCCGGTTTGCCCGAGCCACTCTTGCTGGATGCCGCTCATATCGTGGCCGACAAGGACGAGCGGTTTGGCCAGCCGATGGTGCCCAACGGCATCCCACTCTCGAAGATTCATCATGCCGCATTCGACGCGCATCTCATCGGCATTGACCCGGACTATAGGCTGCATGTGTCCGAACGGCTGCTCAGCCAGAACGACGGCCCGATGCTCGAGGCGCTGAAGCGACTGAACGGCGGCACGATCCACCTGCCAATCCGTGACAGGGACCGGCCCGATCGTGATCGGCTTGCGCTCCGATTCGAACGCTTCAGGGCAGCGGCCTGAATGCCCGCCTTCGCCCGCACCATGGGCATGTGGCCCCCCCCGACGGAATTCCGCCGACGGCAGCCGCGCGCCGGTGCGGCGACAAGGGGCGACCAGAACACCAAGATCGCATCGCGTCTTTGGTTGAGCACAGCCGGCCGACGACGACTAGTGCGGGACGCGGAACCCCGTTGGACGTTACCGCAACAACCCCTCGCTCTCGAACTCATCCCAACCTGCGGGTGTTTCACCTGACGCCTCGACGGTAGTGCCACCAGCTGCGGCTTTTCTAGCGCGAGACAGAGCTGCCTTTCCGGCAGCACGACGCCTGTTCTCCGCCGCGGTCATCGCATCCACCTCTCGCCACACTGTCACCAAGTCGCGATCGAGCACGTCTTCGATATGACGGGGATCGTAGACGTGAAACGTAATCTTCTTGGCCCGACCCCGCAGTTTTACTGTTCGCGTGCCGGCGCTCTTTAGGCGGCCGTCCTTGAGCCAGCGATGACGCTCGGTAGCAGATATCGTGAGGACATCTTCGATCTCGCGCGGGATGACCGGCAGGTCTTCGATGCGAGCCAACGTTTTCGACACGGTCGCTTCAATAGAGCCGAGGCCCGCATCGCCGAAATCGTCGGCCACACGCAAGGTGAGCATGTTGTGTTCGAGGTTCACCAGCTTCTTTACCGCTGAAGGCAGTTGCGCACGAACCTCCAGCAGGATGCCTTTGGCGCGGACAGTCGAACCGAGCGTCGCGGCAGGCGGCAGCCACCACTCTTTGACGAGTCTGGTGGGTACTTCGGTCTTTTGGCGTCCGGGCATGGATGGAATATGTGGCCGAATGCTACGCGAGACCAGCAGGGCCGCTCAAAGAATACAACTAGTGCAGCCACCGCAGTCGGCAGCCGCGCGCCGGTGCAATCACAAGAGCGACCCGGACCAGTAGGTTGCATCGATCGCCGCCGACTGGGCCGCCGTTCGGCACGGTTAGAGCGTCGAAGGCACCCGCACGATCCCTCGCCGGGAGGCAACGGCTGCCGCGCGTGTCGGTGCGGTCACAAGGGTGACCAGAGCACGGAGATTGCATCGGGTTCGAGTGACATCAGTCAAAGCGGCTCCGAATTCCACAGTGGACGCACCCTCGCGCAGCAGCAAGCGCCTAAACGCTTCAGCGGGTCCGATTAGACCGCTGCTGGTCGGACAGCGCAAAGTGTATCGCAAACGGCACGCAACGAGAAAAAGGCCATTTGGCCGTAAGGTCTTGTGCAAGATATCGATGCTGGGTGTTGCTCTCACTTTCCAACCCTGCATAGTAGATACTGGTAGTCCACGAGCGAGGGCATGATGTATCGTTATGTAAGATCGACGGCGACGTCAGTGTTCGCCCTGTTGGTTGTCACCACAGCACATGCCGCTGACCCTGCCGGCCCACCCATCCAGATTGATGGCGGATTCTTCGGCTCGGTTATGGGCTCGTACCTCCTTGAAAATCCATCCGAAGACTGGACGTTCATTGGCTTTGAACCGCAGGATTATAGTGCCCAAGGGTTGGGGGACGGCTTCCTGGGCGCGGTGGATTTGGGGTATCGCTGGGGCGTATGGGACGCAGCCGTTGCGTTTCAGTACGCCAATCTTGGGACGGGCGACGCGTCCGCAACCCAGAACTGGCCCACTCCGCTGAACGAAGGCAGGCTAAAGGCAAATCATTTCGCTGTCGACGCGGAGATCGGCTACAATACAGTGGTGGGTTCGCACAGCATGCGTGCTGCAGCCGGCCTGCGCTACGCTGAATGGAACAACACCGTCGAAACCTTCTGGTCCGGCAATGTCCCTTCGGTAAACGGCCCTATCTATCACGAGTTTCATGGTCTGGGTCCTGTCGCAAAACTGGATGGCAGCGTTCCAGTAGCCGACGGTGGCCTGTCTCTTGAATATGGTCTGGCCGCGTCCGTCCTATTTGGCGATATCGACACCACCAGCAACAATCCTGCCTACAACTGTTCAGGGTGCACCAAGACCGACACGACCGCTTACAGCCTGGAAGGCGAAATCGGCGTGGGATGGAACTTTGCAGATTCGGCGCGTGCCGTTGTAGGCTGGCAAGCCCAATATTGGGGCGACGTGAATGTGGAAGTCACAGACACAGACTTTGGCGGGACGAATGCCGGCAAGAGCGGTCACTGGCTTACCGGTCCTTTCCTACGGGTCAATTTCTGAACGGCAGAAGCCTGGGTTCACCCGCTCAATGCGTGGATGCGGATTACATTGAAACGACGTTACCATCTCAGGCATTGTGCCGCCGATACCGCTCGGTAGGCGGTAGTCTCACCAAGTCCCGCCTTGGTTCGTCTTGGCGGGCTTTTCGTATCCGCACTGCGCCAGCGGCAATCGGCAGCGAGCGATTCGAGCGTACGGCCACACGTCGCTTGGCAGACGACCGCCGCTCGCAGTGGGTCGACCAGAACATTGAGATTGCATCGCGCCTAATTCTTGCGCCGTCGGGGGCGGGAAAGGCAACTTTTGGTGGAGAATGGCCGCTACCTGCGCGATCCTGCGCCGACGGCAGCCGCGCATCGGTGCGCTAACAAGAGCGACCAGATCGCGGAGATCCGTCGGGACCGTCGTCGGCGCTATTTTCGAGCACCGGTCGGGGTTTGCTATGGCGTTGCGCTAGAGTCTAGGCTGCAGGGACGCTCCCGCACGATTGCTCGCCGAGAGGCGACGGCAGCCGCGCACCGGTGCAACTACAAGGACGACCAGGGACCACTCAGGGGCCAAGCGCAGGCGATCAACGAGAAAGCACCGGCGCAACGTCGCGCGGCGCTTCCTGGCTACCTCACGCTGGATCAACCGGATACTGGCGACGGAGCAGGTCCGCCAAGGGTCAGAATTGGACCAGAGCAGGCCGGTCAGGCCTGTTTCTCAGCCGTTTCTGTGGCCTCTCTCGCATGCGGCCAAGCGGAGTGATCCAGATCGAGGTCGGGGAACGCTGCGGGCTGGAACACTGGACGGGCCACGCCTGATTTCAGTTGCGAGCGGAAGTCGTCGAGCACGCGCAGCGCCACCGGAAACAGCATCATGATGGCCATCAGGTTGACGACGGCAAGTACGCCCATCAGCGGGTCAGAGAAGAAGAACACAGCTGTTGCGCCGGGTGCTGTTGCGCCGAGGAAAACAACGACGACGATTGCCAATCGTAACATATGCAATGCACCCGCTTGCGACGTCATCACCTTCAGAGCCGTTTCGCCCAGATAGTAGTTGTAGATGATGGAGCTGAAGGCAAAGAGCACGATCGCGAAGGTCAGGAAATATTGCGACCATGTGCCAACCTGACTGACCAGCGACTGTTGGGTGAGCACTACGCCGTCGATGCCTTCCGCGCCGGGCTGGTAGACGGGGCTGAGCAGGATGATAAAGGCTGTGCAGGAACAGATGACGATCGTGTCGATGAATACCGAAAAGGACTGCGTGATGCCTTGGCTGATCGGATGGCGCACGTCTGCCGTTGCGGCGACGTTCGGTGCCGAGCCAAGCCCCGCTTCGTTTGAGAACAGGCCGCGCCGAAGCCCCTGGGCCAGTGCCGCACCAACGCCGCCGCTGACAGCTTCCTCCAGCCCAAACGCATTGGCGACGATCGACCAGATCACCCCCGGTAGCGCGGTGATGTTCAGCAGGATGACCAGGAGCGCCAGGCCGATATAGATGAACGCCATGATCGGGATGATGACGTCGGCCACCTTGGCGATACGGCGAATGCCGCCATAGACGATGAAGCCTGTGAGGATCGCGAGCGCTATTCCACTCCACAGGCGGTCGATGCCGATACTGTCGTTGACCGCGCCGGCAAACGTGTTGCCCTGGAAAGCGTTGAAACCGAAGGCGAAGGCGAGCATCAGACAGATCGCGTAGACGATCGCCAGCCACTTATATTTCGCGCCAAGCCCGTAGATGATGTAGCCGGCTGGCCCGCCCTGATAGGTACCGTCGCCGTTGGAGCGCTTATAGAGCTGGGCAAGCGTTGACTCCACCAGGCTGGTGGCCATGCCAATCAGCGCTATCGCCCACATCCAGAACACGGCACCCGGCCCGCCAAGCGTGATCGCGACCGCAACGCCTGCGATGTTGCCGCCGCCGACCCGTCCGCCTACCGAGACCAGTAGCGCTTCACGCGCGCTGATCGCGTTGGGGTCCCCCGTCTGGTTCTTGGAGGCAAGGACGCGGAACATCCGGGTGAAATACTCGATCTGGACGAAACCGCTCATCACCGTGATGAAACTGCCGAATATTACAAGGATGGGTATCAGCGCCCAGCCCCAGGTGAGGTCCTCGATCAGACCGAAGAAACCAGTGATTAGATCCATGGGTTCCATGTCCTTCTTGGGAGCACAATCGTACCTGACCGCTGCCAGCCGATAGAACTCTACGCCAGCACCACGGCTGGAAGCAAACAGGCCGGTATCCGAAACTAGAAGACGTTTGCAGTCATTGTACCCACGGAACGAGGCTTCCTTAACGCTGATGGCAACTGCGCACGAACCTCCAGCAGGATGCCTTTGGCGCGGACAGTCGAACCGAGCGTCGCGGCAGGCGGCAGCCTCCACTCTTCGATGAGTCTTGTGGGTGCTTCAGTCTTTCGGCGTACAGACATGGACTGAATATGTGGTCGTAATACCTTGAAGACCAGCAGGGCCGCTCAAAGCGTACAACTAGTGCAGCCACCGCAGTCGGCAGCCGCGCGCCGGTTCACCGGAGGGCGACCACAACCCAAGAAGGGTGAAGCTCGGAACCGAGAGCCCGCGATGGTTGTTTAGTAGAGGAGAAGGCACTCCGATGGCACTTGAAGACGATCTGTTCGACCTTGAGAGGGGTTCTGGCTGTCTGGCAGTGAGCATTTCCTTGAGCATGTGGACACGGAAGCTGTGCTCGCATTTCCGCAGGCTGGTGAAATGCATGGTGTGTTTGATCGCGAGCAGATCGCCGCAACGGCTACGCCATCGAACAGGTGGCGCGACCTCACGATGAGCAACAGACAGTTTCTCGCTATCGGGGACATCACCATCATCAGCTACAAGGCCGATGTGACTCGGGCAGACGGCGAGCCCTATTCTGCACTGGTCAGTTCCGGATACTTCCGGCGCGATGCCGGTTGGAAGCTTGTGTTCCACCAGCACTCGCCCTTGTAGGACGCCTGTTTTCCGTCGGCCGTCCAACTGCGGGATGATGCAGGCAAGAGGGCGTTAGGCGCCAATGGCTTCGGCGCGATCTGGTCGAAGGGCATTTATTCGGCCTCAACACTTAAAGCTTCTACACGTAATTTACCCCTTCGGCTGCCCTTAGCAGATAGCCTTTGAAGATTTGGTCGGATATCTCTCTTGGCAGGTTGGAGAAATCTCATGTGCAACTTGGTCCGAGCCTTCTCATGTCTAATATTTGTCATGGTCGCGCAGGCCGCGTTTGCTCACACCGGGGACGGTGAGGCGGGTGGGTTTGCGAGCGGCTTCCTGCACCCGATATTTGGCCCGGACCATGTGATTGCCATGGTGGCGGTTGGCCTTTGGGGTGTCTTCCTTGGCCCACCTGCGATCTGGGTATTGCCCATCGTATTTCCTCTGGTGATGGCTTTCGGCGGTGCACTGGGGATCGCAGGCGTACCGCTACCAGCAGTCGAGACAGGCATCGCGCTGTCGGCCGTCGTCCTTGGTCTTTGTGTCACGTTTGCTCTGAAGCTACCCATCTGGTTTGCCGCGATAATCGTTGGCGTGTTTGCGATCTTTCACGGCCACGCCCACGGCGTGGAGATGCCGCAGAGCTCAAATGCCTTGTCATTCGCAATCGGCTTTGTGGTCGCCACGGGAATGTTGCACCTGTGTGGTGTCGGTTTCGGCTTTTTAGCGAGATGGCCCGTAGGCGCACTGGTTGTGCGTGCCGCTGGAGCCCTGATTGCCTTTGCAGGCGGCGCATACCTTACCGGTATTGCGTGAGGGCTGCTGCCAAAGCCGTAGCCGGATGTGCGCTTGCCTCGCTTGCCACTCCGGCTGCTGCGCATGGTAACGCCGACCTCCTTGGTCCCTTTTATGGCGCTCTCCTGCATGCTGTCATCGTACCGCCCGAAGCACTGGCAGCGATCGCTACGGGGTTGGCACTGGGAACTTGCGGACGAAGCGTGGCGCAAAGAAGTGCACTAGTCTTTATCACGACCCTGGCTTGCGGATTGTTGGTTGGAGCCGTGGCGTACTCTGATCGTCATATGGAATGGCTACTTGTGGCCGT
The DNA here is from genome assembly GCA_019635775.1 of Rhizobiaceae bacterium. GTDB lineage: Bacteria > Pseudomonadota > Alphaproteobacteria > Rhizobiales > Rhizobiaceae > Mesorhizobium_K. The sequence continues at coordinate 190,519 of JAHBYU010000007.1, forward strand.
CGCACTCGTCGGCGGAGCTTTGGTTGCAGCCGAGGTCAAATTGCCGCTTTTCGGAGCGGTATCACTTGCTGCTGTTGCTGGGGTCGCGGTGGGCATCGATGCCTCTCCCGCAGTTCCAAGCTTTGGGACAGCCATATTGACTGGCGCTGCCACGTTGATGGGCGGTAGTCTCGTGGTCATGATGGTCATCGGTCTCACACTCGACCGAGATAAGTCTTGGCAGCGGATCGCTGTTCGCGTGGCCGGATCCTGGATCGTTGCCATTGCTGTGCTTTACCTAGCTTGGACATTCAAATCGGTCGCCTAGGGTGATGGGGTCGTCTGGGTTAAAACTGCGGGATATGTACCACGTAAATTACGTGCTTTGAGGTCTAATGCGTCTTCTATTCTTACCCGACGTCAGATAACCTCCAGTTGCACTTGACGGAGGATAATATGCGAATTCCGCTGAATAGACGGTTGCTCATTGCTGTGGCTGTCCCCGCCCTGCTTGCAAGCCAGTCCCAAGCCCAAGAACGGAATGCATATTTCGGCGAGACCCACGTCCACACGGGCTGGTCGTTCGATGCCTACATCTTCGGCAACACGAAAACCTCACCAGCCGACGCCTACAAATACGCGAAGGGCCAGACAATCAAGCATCCCCTTGGCTATGACATCAAGATCGACACGCCGCTGGACTGGATGGGTGTCACCGACCATTCGGAATATGTCGGCACCGTCGCGCTGGCCAATACGCCGGGATCCGACATCGCCAAGCTGCCGATCGCCCAAAAGCTGATCGTGCATTCGCCTGCCGACATCCAGCGCATCTATCTCTGGCTCGGCGGCACGATCGTCGACAAGAAGCCGATCGAGGAACTGATCTCGCCTCAGGTCGCAGGCTCTGTCTGGAAGCAGAACATCGACATCGCGAACGCAGCCAACGAACCGGGCAAGTTCACCGCTTTCTGCTCGTACGAGTGGACGTCGACCCCCAACAACCGAAACATGCACCGCAACGTCTTCTTCAAGGACTGTGCGAAAGTTCCGCAAGTCCCCTTCAGTTCCATCGATTCCAGCGATCCGTCCGACCTGTGGAACTGGATGGACGGCCAGCGAAAGGACGGCAACGAACTGCTGGCGATATCTCATAACGCCAATCTGTCGGATGGCCATATGTTCCCGACCGATGTGGATGAAAAGGGCCGTCCTATCGATGCTGCCTGGGCGGCATCGCGCGACCGCAACGAACGGCTGACCGAGATCAAGCAGATCAAGGGCGCCTCGGAAACCCATCCGACGCTGTCGCCCAACGACGAGTTCGCCAATTTCGAGATCCTGACCTATTTGCTTGGCGATCCAGCCGGCCGGTTCCCGCAGATTCCCGGCAGCTACATCCGGCAAGCCCTGAAGGACGGCCTCGCGATGAACGAAGCGCGCGGCTACAACCCGTACAAGACCGGTTTCGTGGGCGGGTCGGACTCGCACAATACCGGCGTTCCGTATCGCCAGAACAATTTCTACGGCGGCCACGCGCATGCGGATGGCGACATAAAGCAGCGCATGGCTGGCTTCCTGTTCGCGGGTCTCGACGTGCGGCTGGAGAACCCTGCGGGTCTGACCGGCCTCTGGGCCGAAGAGAACACCCGTGCGTCGCTCTTCGACGCGATGCAGCGAAAGGAAACCTTCGCGACCAGCGGACCGCAGATCAAGGTACGCCTGTTCGGCGGCGCCGATGTCGCGGCAGCGGCCGACCAGCCGGACTGGGTGAAGGCCGCCTATGCAAGCGGCGTGTCGATGGGCGGCGACCTGCCCCCGTCGAGCGAGGGCAAGGCACCTTCCTTCATCGTCTGGGCGCTCAAGGACCCGACATCAGGCAATCTTGACCGCATCCAGATCGTCAAGGGATGGTCGAAGAACGGACAGAGTTTCGAGAAGATCTTCGACGTGACTTGGGCCGGCAACCGCACGCCCGACAGGTACACCGGCGTCGTGCCGCCGATCGGCAGCACGGTGAACATCTCCGACGCGAGCTACACGAACACGATCGGCAGCGTCGAACTAAAGGGTACGTGGACCGACCCGGAATTCGACCCGAGCCTCGACGCGTTCTATTACGCCCGGACGCTGGAGATTCCGACCCCGCGCTGGACGACCATCCAGGCCAAGGAAGTCGGTATAGCGCCGCCCGACAACGTTGCAGCAACGATTCAGGAGCGCGCCTGGACGTCTCCGATCTGGTACACGCCGACCAAGGAGCAGCGGACCGCCGTCAAGGGCACGACTATCGCCGACCTGCAGGGTCAAGGCGCGACGGCGCTTGACGACGCAGCGCTCAACGACCTCATCGTCGGCAAAACGACCTGGGTCCGCAACACGGTGACGGGAGACATCTTCAACATCGCGTGGACCACGGCCGGACAGCGCCTGATCGGCAACGTCAACGGCGACATTCCGAAGCCGAGCGAGGTTGGCGACGTATTCCACGGCGGCTCGCTGGGCACCGGTACTGCATATGCCATCAAAGACGGCGCCATCGTGACCACGCTCGGCGGCCTGCCCTACGAGGCGACGGTTTACAAGGTCGGCGACAAGTACTTCGCGGCGCGCAGCAACGAGTTCGGCTACGCCAACTACGAGGTCGTCCCGGCGCCACAGGCGCTCGATCCGCTCGACCAGCCGAAGTCGCCGTTCTAAGGCGCCGCAGCGAACGGCCGGGGCGATAATCGTCCCGGTAGTTCGGCGAGACATCCCTGCGGCCGTAGGAGAGCCAATCATGCAAACCCTGCGCTTGCTGTTCGGCGCTGTCGCGGCTGTGTTTTTGACGGTCGGTCAAGGACAGGCTTGCGCAATCTGCTTTTCTAGCACGGTGATCACCCCCGGTCAGAAACTTGATGCGGCCGACGATGCCGTGCTCGCAGTCCGGTTGCCAGACGGTGGCGGTTTCCGCGTGGTGGAAGCCGTCAAGGGCGACGTCCCCATGAACGAGACAATTACCGAGGCCACTGTTTCGCTTGACGCGCCGGCGCTTGCAACATTCCTGGATGCGGGGAGCCCGGTTGCGCGCGTCTCACCGGACGATCAGGGCAAGCCGCTTCTGTTGTTCCGCAACCGGACGTCCGAAGCGTGGGTGGGTTTCGGCGCGATAGGAGCGGAATACGCCGATTGGTTGCGTGAACTGGCCGCGACCAAAAAGGACGGCGACGGCGCGCCTGTGAAATTGTGGCCATCGAAGGTGATGGGATGGTCATCGCTGACAGAGGCGGAATGGCAGGCACGCGCCACGATCATCCTGCCCTATCTCGAGGCGGACGACCCCCTGGCCGCCGAAATCGCTTATGGCGAACTGATACGGACGCCTTACCGCGTCATGCGCGGCCTGAAGCCAAGGCTGGATGCGGTGCAAATCAGGCGCTGGATCGATGATCCGCAGCAGTCGTCCAGGATTCCGGTGCATACACTTCTGCTCGGCATTGCGGGCGACGCGTATGACGCCGCCGAGATCGAGAAGCGCATCGACGAGGCGCTGCTGCATCGTGACACAGGGAATCTTTCAGCGATGCTCGCCGCCGATTTGGAACTGCGCGGACCGTCGCGGCTGGACTGGCTTCAGACGACGTTCTTCGAGGATCGTCAGCGGACGCTGCCCGAGATCGACGCGGCACTGCTGGCGCTGAGCGTACAGGGGCAGGCGGATGGCGCGGTGCCGCGCGAACAGGTCATCGAGGCTTATCGTGCGTTCATCCGGACGCGAAAGCCGATGGCCGGCTTCGTGGCCACCGAACTGGCAAACTGGGAAGCATGGGATGCGACGGCGGACTATGTCGATATAATCCGGTCCAACGCGGTCAAGGATCCGGCCGGGCAGTTTGCGATCCTGAGCTATTTGAAAAGCAGTCCGCTGACAGCAGGACAGGCGACATTGCTGCCGGCAGAATAGATCGATCGCAACTCAACGAGCGTTCCAACTAACGGGCGACTGACATGACAAGGCTGCGGAAGATACTTGGCGAGCCGTTGCTCCATTTCTTCGTCGTCGGAGCGCTGGTGTTCGGCGCATACCGCTTCCTCAACCCTCCGCCGGAACAGGCAGCGGATCCGCAACGCGTCGAACTGACCGCAAGCGATGTGCAGCAACTGGCCGTGAGCTGGCTCGCACAGGGGCGGCCACTGCCCACTCCCGAAGAGCTGCGCAGCCTCGTCGAGCAGAAGATCAACGAGGAAATCCTGTCGCGCGAGGCCATCGCGCTCGGGCTCGATCAGGACGACCAGATCATCAAGCGCCGCCTCGCGCAAAAGATGGACTTCCTGGCGGCCGACCTGGCGGCGATCGATGAGCCGACCGATGCCGAACTGGCGAACTGGTACAGCAAGAATTCCAACCGCTTTGCGCAGCCGCCGCATGCCAGCTTCCGGCACCTGTATTTTTCGCCGGACAAACGAGGCCAGGCCGCCGAACAGGATGCCACCGCCGCACTTGCCTCGCTGGCCGGGAAAGAGGCTGATGCGCCGGAGAGCCAGTCGCTCGGCGATCCGTTCATGCTGCGCGACTTCTACGGCGACGCCACCCCGGCGCAGACGGCCAAGGAGTTCGGGCCGGCCTTCGCGCAGGCCGTCTTCGGCCTGCACCCCGGCGCTTGGCACGGTCCGGTGCAGTCCGGCTATGGCTGGCATCTGGTCTGGGTGGATTCTTTGGAGCCCGGCCGCGTACCGCCCTATGAGGAGGTCAAGGCCGACGTCAAGGCGGCGTGGCTCGATGACCGCTACCAGGAGGTCAAGCGCAATGCGCTGGCCGAGATGCGTTCCCGCTACACGGTGGTGGTGACGCCGCTTGAAGCGGTCGACCTGGAGGACCTTGGAGCTACGGGTGAGGACGGTGCCCTAGCGGAGCAGATCTCGCAATGAGCCGACCCTGCGCAAACGGCGCGACGCTGCTGTTGGCCATGTTGGCCCTGATCGGCACAATGGCCGGCGCAGCGTTCGCCCATGAAGTGAGACCGGCCTATCTGCAGATCGACCAGATCGGGCAAGGCCGTTTCAGCATGCTTTGGCGCACGCCCATCTTTTCAGGTATGCGGCTGCCGGTCGTGCTGCAGTTCTCCGACGGTATCAAGCAGGCGACGACGCCGTCGAAGCGTCAGCTGTCGGATTCAATCATCGAGCGGAGCATGATCGAATCCGCGGACAACCTGGCCGGCGAGCGGATCACGTTTGTCGGCCTGCAGGCGACAATCACCGACGTGATGGTCCGGGTGAAGCTGGACGATGGAACGGTAACGACCACGCTTGTCAGGCCGTCACAGCCCTGGGTCGAAATCCAGACAAGGCAGAGTACGCTGGAAGTAATCAAGGTCTTCGTCGTCAGCGGCATCGAGCACATCCTGTTCGGCTTCGACCACCTGCTGTTCGTTGCAGCGCTGATGCTGATCGTGCGCCGCTGGGGCATGCTCCTGAAGACAGTGACGGCTTTCACGGTGGCTCACTCGATCACGCTGACCTGCGCCACCATGGGATGGGTAAGCCTGCCCTCGGGGCCGGTGGAGATCATGATCGCCTTCAGTATCGTTCTCGTCGGTGCCGAGATCATCAGGATGGAGCGCGGCGGAACCAGCCTGGCGATAGAATGGCCATGGATCGTGGCATTCTTCTTCGGGCTGCTTCACGGCTTCGGGTTTGCCGGCGCGCTGGCCGATTTCGGACTGCCGCACGGCGACATACCGCTCGCCCTGTTCTCCTTCAACGTCGGCGTCGAGATTGGGCAGCTTTTGTTCATCGCGGTTTTGCTGCTCACGATGCACTTGGTCCGGCGCCTGTTCGAAATCCCGCAGCGGGCTGTCGTGGCGTCTGCTTATGGGATTGCTATTATTGCCGCCTTCTGGTGCATCGAGCGCTTGCATTCCACATTCGTGTGAAAGATGACGGAACACCGCCTTTGTACGTCGTCGCTCGGAGGCATAAGCCCAACCAACCTTGAGTGGCCCGCGACGGGCTGTTGAGCCGTCTATCAGCTCTGATTCATTTCTGCACCGCAGTGCGAGGTTTGTGTGAGGCAGTTGCCAGCGTCGCCACAGGCGCTATATCGCGGAAGCGAAAATGTCTTGGGGGACCTTCATGCAGAACGAAGAGCAAAGCAAATTGAGCGCGCTTACCGCGGACATAGTGGCAGCGTACGTTTCGAACAATCCGTTGCCGGCGGCAAATTTGCCTGAGCTGATCGCGACTGTGTACGCAGCTGTCGCTGGTGTCGAGCGACCAGCTGAGCCAACCGTAGGGGCGCTGAAGCCCGCGGTGAACCCGAAACGGTCAGTGTTCCCCGACTACATCGTCTGCCTGGAGGACGGCAAACGCTTCAAATCGCTTCGCAGGCACTTGTCTGCGGACTTTGGAATGACGCCCGACGAGTATCGTTCGAAGTGGGGCTTGCCTGCTGACTACCCGATGGTTGCTCCAAACTACGCGGCGACGCGCTCGGAACTGGCAAAGAAGATGGGCCTTGGTCGCAAGCCCGGCGCAAAGATCAAGCGGACGGCGAAGTCCCGGGCCAGATAGCGGCCGCGTTCATCAGGCTGCGCCTGCCTGCCTGGACGTGGATAAAATCAGGGTACGAAGGTCACAGACCCGTTGCCTAGCAAGGGCATCAGAGATCTCGATGTGAATCTTTGCTCACGCGCCTGGGCGCTATGAGAAAATCCTCCGATCACAAATTGGAGGTCATCATGTCTGAGTTTCAGATTGTCTTTTCCGCAGCCCTTGTCCTGACCGTTCTTAGCGGCTTGGCTGCGACCTCTATTGTCCTCTTCGGCGATACACGCCGCAATGTCGGACACCGCAATGTCGCGGAGAAATTTGCCCAAATCGCGCTGTTGGGCGCCGCTGCCATAGTCGCGCTGCTGGCATCGCCCTGATGGGCTGGGCCCCGCGGCTGCAAATGAGAGTGTCGACCTGCGAGGCGCAAGCCGACACTGTCAGGCTATCTCCGGCTTACGAGAAGATGTGACCGACTGCCAGCCTTCAAGATCGCAGTCGGTAGACTCGACCGCGACCCTCTACCTTATCTGACACGATCACCCATCCAAATCTGCGCCGGAGCGTTCCAGACATCACGCCTCTCGTGGAGTGGTTCTGCCAGCCTGTTGCCTTGGTGAGTTCATCAAGGGTGGCGCCTGGTTCGCGCTCGAGTAGCCCCACCAATATCGCCAGTTTCGACCCGGGCCGCGGCTTCCGCGGCTCGTCGCCCGATACGGCCGCCACGACCCCCTGCTTGGCCGCAACAGAGCCGTTCTTTCCGGCCGCCCGCGATCGCCGACCGGCCTTGCCTGCGGGCAGCATTCCGATCGCCGCAAGACCATCGTCGCTTATGACAACAGCGAGCCGCTGGCCGTCGTCAGTTGTCCGCCACACCGGAGTCTTTCCCTGAGCTATCTGTTCGTTGGCCAAGCCCTTCGCGATTAGGGTTTTCACCAGTTTCGCTATGGAACCGGCGTTCAGGCCTGGCTTGCTGCGTACCGGAAAGATCGTCAGGTCATTTCTGACAGCCGCCGCCTGCAACGTGGCGCGCTGGAGGGTTGTGATCATGATGTCGGTCATATGAATATCTCCGTGGTGGCGCCGGCGGAATGCTGGCGCTTGCACGAGGACAGGCCCGGGTTTGTGCACCGGGCGAGGGAGGGGAGGCGCCGCATATCGAGGCGCGCAATGACAAACGCTTGTTGTGAAGCGCAAGTCCACTGCCGTTTCACGTAATCATAATATTCGCTTCGGACATTGAATGTATGTCGGCAGAGGTCGGGCTCGCTCAGGAAACGGAGAGAAAGGGTAGGTGCCGTTCACGCCGCAAGGCGTGAGGGTCCCTCGTCTCCAATCCCGCAATCAGGGCGAAATCGGCCATCTGAGAATGGCGGAATTCCGGGCTTTCGCGTCAGTCGCTTATTGACCGACTAAGGCCGACTAAGAGGGCAGTCAGTCGGTCAGTCGGTTGGGGTGTATCGACTGACGACCGACTAAGAATAAGGCCCCTCAACCCCTACAGAATCAGGCATTCTTCACAGTCGGTCGAATCGACTGCGCCTCTGAATCGGAGCCTCAGTCGCCAGTCGACCGACTGGGGAGACACTACCCCTCTGGGGGAGTGTCCCACCGGGCGGGAGGCTGTACGCGGTTGGGTGAGAGATAATTGAATCAATCAACCCCTGCACACAACACCCGAATCGGGACACGAAGATTCCGTGGCAACGAGGGGCGGAGGGGAGCGCCGCCTCATCGTCAGGTCGCGTGGGGATCTTGCGCTGCGTGGATCGATGTTGGCCCAGAACGAGGCAGGCCCGTCGTTCGGACACGCCAAGTTCGGCAATCACATGATCCACACAGGCACGGCGACGCGCGGGGCTTAGTAGTTTCCCCGCGCGGCCTCAGCCAGGATCATTTTGTCCAGCGTCAGATCCGAGATGGCACGACGAAGCCTGGTGTTCTCGGTCTCCAGCTCCTTCAGCCGCCTCACCTGGTCGCCCTTCAGGCCACCATACTCCTGCCGCCAGCGGTAATATGTAACTTCCGTCACGCCTATCGACCGGACCGCCTCTGCGACCGGTCGTCCTTGCGATGTCAGCACGTCAACCTGACGCAGCTTCGCAACGATCTCTTCTGCTGTGTGCCGTTTCCTGGCCATCTCGTCTCTCCTCAATCGGCTCAAAAGCCATACCTAATTGAGGACCACTTCTTTGGGGGCAGACCACAGCCATGGGGTGCCGATCCCAAGGGCTTTCGCATTCTGGGGGGTGTGCAGTCATGCATCGGCAGCGCATTGCCGAGCGGGTTGCGCGCCTTACGCTTGTTGCACTCGCCAGAATACTAGGTAAGGTCTTAAAGGGATTCTGATTTGGAGAGGGGCCAATGAAGTTCCGGGCGGGGTTGTCTTGTGGCGTGGCGCTTGGTGCGCTTCTGGCGGCAGCCGGCGGTGCAACAGCCGAAGACTTCGTTGTCCCGGCAGGACCTCCCGTTGGCCAGCAGGTACTCCCCGGTCCCGGTGATACGCTGCTCATTGAGATCGGGGGCAGCATTGAGGTCTCCGGTTCGGTTTTCGGCGTATGGATGCAAAATGACAATCAGAGCGTAACCAACAACGGCGACGTCACAGCCCTGGAAGGCTATGGCATTTACTCCACCGAAGCCGACGCCGAGATCACTAACAACGGCAACATCACGGCGTACTGGGGCGGCATTTTGGCCAATGGGGCCGGTGTCCAAGTCACCAACAACGGCAACATCACGTCATTGGGGGGCGAGGCTATATTGGCCGATGGGGGTCAAGCGCGAGTCACCAATAGCGGCAATATCATCGCATCAGGTGTTAATGATCGCGGCATTTTAGCCGGGGGGGCCGGTGCACAGGTCACCAACAGCGGAAACATAACGACTACGGCATTGGGTGGCCAGGGAATCTATACCGCCGTCGGTGCCGACCACCGGATCACCAATAGCGGCAACATAACGACATTGGGAGGAAATAGCATCGGCATCCGGTCCCGCGGGGACAATGCAGACATCACCAACACGGGCGTTATTACCACGTGGCATGAGTCTGCCGGAGGCATCCGTGCGGAAGTCGCCTCCGCGACGGTCACCAACTCCGGATGGATCATCTCCCACCTCAACAGCTACGCGATATTTTTCGACCAGCAGGACGCCACACTCAACCTCCTGGCAGGCAGCGTTATCCAAGGGGATATCCGCTTTAGTATGCCCGACACGGCGACGCTCAACATCGGCCCGGGCCTTAACGCGGCGCTGACTTTCACCGGCCTGCCCACGACCATCAACACCTTTGGTGCCCCAATGGCGGTGCAGGGCAACCTGGTCGCCGTCATCGACCCGACCGGCTTCTCGGCGCAGGATGAAATGTTGACCGACCTCACACGTGCCATTGCAGGCGCGGTCGACGGGCGGCTCAATGCCGCCCGCTTCGGCTATGTCCCGATGGCAAGCTCCGTCACGGCCTATGCTGAAGCGGACACGCAGCCAACGGCATTCGGCTACGCCACCGGCACCAGCACAGCCAGCAGCACAGCCAGCAGCACAGAGGGCGGTTTCTGGGCGGCCGGCATCGGCTCCTGGCGCAACCAGGATGCCGATGGTCCCAATGTCGGCTTCGACACCGCTCTTGGCGGCCTGCTGGTTGGCTATGACACGCACGTGTCCGGCAGCACGCGGGTCGGTGGCTTCCTCGGCGCGTCCGCATCCAGATTCGAGAACGACGCAAACTCTCAGGAGATCGATGCCGACAGCTACTATGGCGGCCTCTATGCAGGCTTCACCGGTGAAAGCTATTTCCTCGATGTTTCGGTCACGGGCGGCGTATCCCACCAGTCAAGCGATCGGACCGTCGCCAACAATCTTGAGCCTGGCGGCATCGAGCATGCCAAAGCTAAATACGATGGTGTCTTCATCAGCCCGTCCGCAACCATTGGCACGACATTCGCGATGGCGAACGGCAACGGCTTCGTCCCGAGCTTGCGCGCCCGCTATGCCGGCTTGTTCCTCGACAGCTATGAGGAGAGCGGTTCGGCCGCCAACCTCTCCGTCGAGGATCGCGATGTGAACATCTTCGACTTTCGCGCCCAACTTGCTTATGCTTTGGCCTCCCTGCCGTTGGGCAATGGCAACCTTCACACGACATTCCGCGTCGGCGCGGATGCCACCTTCGCCGACAATGACAATGTCGACGCCGCGCTGCTCGGCACCGCGCTGAATTTCGATGTCAGCGGCGATGACACCCTGCGAGGCTTCGCCGGCATCGACTTGAACTACCGCACCGACAGCGGCACCAGCTTCTTCATCGGCGCCGAAGCCGGCTATGACAGCGGCGATGCTTTCACCCTCGACGTTCAGGGTGGGCTCAGGGTACGGCTGTAGGCGATACGCTCTTCGCGGCATTGAGCGATTGCATATGTCGCAAGCGCATTAGCGTCTTCTGACATAACGAGTCGCACTGGACCCGGATCGCCAGGGTGATCTGGCGTTCGACTGCCTGCACCGCCTCGCAATGGTGTCGGGAGAGACCCCTGCGATCCCAGCGGCTTGCTTAAGAGTGAGAAATCCGGCTCTGCATTCATGACGGCAGTGTTCCGAGGACAGTGAATGCAAGGATTGTGATCGAGGCTACGAGGGCAAAGTAAATCAGTCTCGCGCCGTCGCGACGGCTCCGCCAAAGGAGCCCCGGGAATATCAGGTGCACATATTGACGAGTGAGGAAACCGCGCATCTGGAAGGTTTTCGTCAGACAATAGCTCGGCATCGCAATCCGACCTGAAGGCCCCCGGCAGATGGAGACGGAAGCCGTAACGACGGCAACCGGCATCAACCAGAATAACGAGCATCAGCCGGGATTTTGTTCGATCCGAAGGCTGAAAGGGTCAGCCTCAAGCGATCTGTCACGAACCTTGCGCGGCGATTAAGCTCGAAGTTTCCATGGCTTGGGTCCTCCCTGGCCTTTCGATGCGACGTGGGGGGCGGAGCGGCGAGGCGGGGCCGACTTTGATATATAAATTTCCATACTGACGTCGATCGCCCCGGCAATGGGAAAGAATACTCATATTCCATGGCTTTGATGCGTCACGGCAGACACCCCGACTATACTGGATTTGGTACTGGGTTTTCGGTCTATTCTGGCCAATGAACCCAGTATATGGGGCAATGGCCACCGCTCCTATTGAACCTCAGCAACGCCCCCATGAATCCGGCACAGCACGGAGGCTCATCACCTGCTGGCGGCACGGCATGGATGGCTCCGAGGTCGGATTTGAGGTCGGATTGTCGCGAAGTTTCCGAAGGAAATCCGACCTCGCGATCGATAGGCGCAACATATTATATATAATCGAAAGGTGAGAACGCGGCGGCATGACATTTCTAAATGTCGCTGTTCCAAACATCGTTCTTTCACTCGACGTTGCTACCGTCCGCGGCATGACCGATGTAAGCGCGAACGAGGGATCTCATGACTGAGTCCGAGCTTAACCCCGAATACCTCGACCGTTGAAGCAGCTATGACGACCATCGCCGCCGAGAAGATCCCGCTTCGCCTCTACACCAGCAAGCAGATGGGTGACGCCTGTGAAATGATGGTTGCAGCAGAACTGACGCTGGCGGGTATCCCGGCGCTCAAAGTGCCAGACAACTGGCCGCACTATGACGTCGTGGCACAGCCTCGGGACGGTCGACCGCAGCGCATCTCCGTCAAGTCCCGCACGTACAAGCGTGGTCCGGCTTATGTGGGGTATCTCGACTACGATCAGTTCGACTGGCTAGCTATCGTGCTGCTTGCCTGCCCTGAAGCCGATCGGCAAATCTATGTCGTTCCCCGGGAGGTGGCCGACCAACATGCTCGCCGTGACAAGCCAACAAGCAAAACGCCGCAGAGCGATATTTCAGGGTGGACCAGGTGGCTGCAATCTTCGCCCGATACAGGAGCAATTTCGAGCTGAGCGAAACGGGCAATCAGACGGTACCGTAGTGTGCGGGCAGACTTCATTCCCATGCACGACGACATGCTGGAGGTTGTGACCGCGGCCGCTTCCGGGTGACGTTGTGCCTGGGCAGGCGATGCGGCTCTTAGGAACCCCTCACGAGGGTCGGTTAGCCGTAAGGCGGTACCTGTTCCCGACCCGCTCAATCGGACAGTCGGGGAGGCCCTTGCCCTTGTACTCGGCGATGACGTTGGCAATGGTCAGTCTAACTTCGCGCACGGCCTGTTCATCGCGCCGTGCCCAATCGACGTCTCGGGTCATGAACCACTCACCGATGGGCATGGAGCAGATCGCGTCCCAGCACTCCATTCCGTGCCGGGCCAGCCACCTGCCGTCATTGTTGAAGTGGACAGTCTTGACGAACTTCTGCATCGGGGTCTCCCACTCTCTGGTCGGACCCCAGTGATGCTTAGCTCCGGCGGGCATGCACCATCTATAAAATCTATCTTGGCTGCTTCCCGATCATGCTGACAGACGCGGGCGGACGGTTTTGGCCTACGGCTGCACCATCATCATTCGTCCAGCCTCGCCGCCCGCCATTCCGCATAGCTCTGCCCGGTCTCCTTGACCCGCCATTCGCGCGGGCCACTTGCGCTCCTGGCCGCGACGATCGATGCAGCCGCACTCGGGCTGGAGAACGTAACGTCGGCGGCGAAAACGTACAGTTGCGGCGATGGTCCTTCGACAAGCTTTCCCTCCGCAACGAGTTGATCGCGCAGCGCGAGATATCCGCGCGGGAACGTTTCCGATGGCGATCGCCTGGCAGTGGAGCCGGCAAGCACAACGAATCCGTCATCGGTTTCCTGACCCGTTGCCGATGCCCCGGCCGTCGAGAAGACGAACACAGTCTCCCCTCCGCCCGTATCATCCTGGCCTGCCTCGGATACCGGTGCGGACCTACGGAACAGGTCAAATCCTGCCAGAGGCAGCAGAAGGCCCAGTTGTTCGGCGAAGAATTCCATGTCGGCACGATCGGCTTCGGGGAGGCGCTGGAAATCCGGCTCTGTCCCATTGGCCAATCGTACCACCCCCGCCTGCCGCATCATCCGGATGATCCGGCTCTCCAGAAATCGAGCATGGGCCTTCGTCAGGTTCTCGTCACTACTGACGACGATCGCTAGGCGATCGAAGAAGTCCTTGTCGGCGGAGCGCACGTGGATCCGAAGTCTTGCGGCAACATCGTCGGCTTCTCCGATGTATGCCAGCGTTCCACCAGGACGTTCCGGGTCGGGGCCAGTCAGGACATAGATGCCAGTCCGCGAAGCTTCGCCACGCTTGAGCAGATCGCCAAGCCATGCTCTCGGCGCCGCCAGCACCTTGCCGCTCCAATTGGGAATCTCGGCGACGATCAACCCCTGTGGCGAGCCATCGGCGAGGAATAGCCGTACGGACCGGCCCGGAGACCTCCCAGCCTGACCATCTATTGCTCGATCCCCAACATACTCCATCGCGCACCACCCTCGAAATAGGAGCGATAGCAACACGTAGAGATGAACAAAATCCGTATTTGGGATTATCCGGTTTCGGGATCAACTTGCTGCGCTCATCGTCCCGGACGCCGCATGAGCCGATCCATCCATACTGCAGAGCATTTGGCCTTGCGCGAGCTTCTAATAGAGGCGCGCAAATCGGCGGGGCTCGCTCAGCATGAGGTCGCAACGCGTATGGGTCGTCCGCAGTCGTTTGTGGCAAAGTATGAGGGCGGCGAACGGCGGATTGACGTCGTCGAATTCATAGCGATTGCCGGCGCGCTGGGCCTGGATCCGAAGCAGCTGTTTGGACGGCTGCTGAAGAAGGTCCGCTAGCGCGGCGCATTAGCAACGTGCGGCGATCCATTGCGGCCGGTGAAAGTGCTATGAGCTTGCGGGTAGGGATCGGAGCCAAGACGCTGTGACGCAGCAGCTATGACGGCGTTGTATGGAAACGAGTCCTTAAGTTGGTCTGACTAGCCTCTGCATATGAAGGTCGGCCTAGACTTCTCAGCTGAAAAATGGCCACGAGTGATCATCCTCACGATCCTCGGCACCCTCTGCTGCATTGCAGTCGCATTCACATTTGATAGCTTTTCGCTTGAACACGGTTGGCAATGGGGTCCCAGGCCCATCAACAATCTCATCATACCCCTGCTTCTGGCACCGCCGTTCTTCTTCTATTTACTGACCAAGCTCCGCCAGTTGGCGATAGCAAACGCACGGCTGATGCAGGTTGCATCTACCGACAGTCTGACGTCCTGTCTCAGCCGTGCCGCGTTTACGACACTGGTCGATGCGTATCTCGAGCGGGTGCAAAGCAATGGCCAAGGTGAGGGAGCACTCATCGTATTCGACGTTGATAATTTCAAGCTGGTCAACGACCGGTTTGGGCACGACAGCGGAGACGTTGCGCTGCAGCTGATCGTGCAAACGGTCAAATCGCAAATTCGGGATATTGACCTGGTCGGACGGATGGGCGGCGAGGAGTTCGCGGTCTTTCTACCGGGGGTCTCGCGCGGGAGTACGTTGGCCGTGGCCGAGCGGATTCAAGCGCGCGTGTGCGATATCTACTTTGAGCCACAGAGCCGGCCCTATACGTTGTCGATTAGCATCGGGGTGGCTACGTTTGCGGGCCCTGCGCTTTTCCACGAGCTCTACAGAACCGCGGACGAAAAGCTCTATGAGGCAAAGCGCGCTGGCAGGAACAGGGTGAAGACCGCACATCACCAGCAAGGGCGGGCGGCAGCCGTCCACTGACCTCAGCTAAACGCCCATTGCTGGTTCTCAATATTGGGCCTACTCAGCCGAGATGGCTATAAGTTCTTCCAATAACAAGGTTCTGCAATAAGCCTTGGACTGCTACCGCTCTGGTTAGAAAAGGCTTGTGTTCAATGACAGGTCGGCGATTCAGCAGCTGTTAGGATATGAGTGGTTACTTTAAGCTGTCGACCTGCGTGCCGACGATCCGTGTTTTGTGCGAAGCGGCAAACCGGAGGATCTATTTTGGCCAAGAAATCATCTTCCCAAGCTTCACAAACGCCAATCAGGTCGACCTTTCCTCCGTGTCCAAGCTGGCGAAGGCTTCCAACGACGCCGTTGCTGCTTTGCAAGGTGCAATAGTCGACCTCGAAGCTCAGGCGTTACGATTCTCCACTGCCTTCGATAGTGTGTCGCAGGGCATATGCTTTTTCGACAAGAACGAGCGACTGATCCTTTCAAACCGTCGTTATTCTGAGATTTACGGCATTCCGGCCCAAGGCATGCGGCCAGGGATAACGTTGAAGGATGTCGTCGAACGACGTGTTGCGGCGGGCACGTCGTCCTTGCCAGTTGACGAGTATCTCACGCGCGCACGCTCCGTAAACTCGAGCAAAGAGCCAAAGACCTGGACCGCCAAACTCGTTGATGGAAGGACCATCCAGGTTTGCCACCAGCCCATGGCAGATGGCGGCTGGGTATCGACGCACGAAGACATCACGGAGCTTGCTGCGACACGTCAAATCGTAGACGAACGCATCTCGCTGCAAACCTTGATCGACTGGGTTCCTGACTACCTTTGGGTCAAGGATGCTGAGAGTCGCTTTGTAGTCGTCAATCGCGCGCTTGCTGCGGATGCTGGCTTCGACAAGACGAGCGACATGATCGGGCTCACGGATTTTGACATCCACGCTCCGGCTCTTGCAAACGCATTTCGTCGCGACGAACTGGAGGTCCTGGAAAGCGGCAATCCCATGGTCGACACGGAAGACTTCATCATCGACGCGTGCGGCAAAGAGAAGTGGCTCTCCTCCACCAAGGTGCCTTTGCACAATGACCGAGACGGGATCTTCGGACTTGTAGGCATTGCGCACGACATCACCGCTCGCAAAAGCGCTGAGTTACTTCGAATTGGGCAGGCTGAGATTCTTGAGATGATTGCCATGAGCGCGCCACTCGAAGACGTGCTCGACCGCCTGATGCGTCTCATTGAATCACAGCTAACGGGCATATACGGGTCCGTTCTACTCCTCGACGGAGACGGCATTCACCTACGCCATGGCGCTGCCCCAAGCCTCGAGCGAACGTATGTCAACGCCATCGACGGGACGGCCATAGGCCCAAAGGTAGGGTCCTGCGGGACGGCTGCTTACCGACGGGAAGCAGTCATCGTCACCGACATCATGCGTGATCCACTTTGGGAAGATTATCGCGAGTTGGTGGAGCCTCACGGCTATCGCTCTTGCTGGTCAACTCCGATCCTGTCTGCCGTCGGGGAGGTTCTTGGCGTCTTTGGAATGTATTCCAAGACGGTTCGCAAACCGACCGCGATTGAAGCGGGACTGATTGAATCCACTACGCGAATTGCCGGGATTGCTATCGAGCGCAAGCTGGCGCAGGACAAGATCCACTTCATGGCCAACCATGATGCGTTGACCGGCCTCCCCAACCGCGCGCTTCTTCAGGACCGGCTGTCACAGGCGATCCTCTACGCTCAGCAATATGACCGCTGGGTAACCGTTGTCTTCATTGACCTCGACAATTTCAAGATGGTGAACGACACTCTCGGGCATAGTGCCGGAGATGAGGTTCTCAAGGCTGTTGCCAGCCGCATGGTTGGTTGCGTAAGGGCTACAGACACTGTGGTTCGCCTCGGAGGGGATGAATTTGTGATCGTGCTCTGCGACCAACCGGCCAACGCAGACATGACATCAGAAACCCTCCAAACGATACGAAGGGCCATAACGGCGCCGGTGATTATTGGCGATCACGAGGTTGCCACGACAGCCAGCATTGGCATTGCCAACTACCCTAAAGATGGAACCAGTCCCGATGCATTGCTCGCCAACGCCGATGCCGCAATGTATCGCGCCAAGGAATCCGGCCGCGATGCATTCGAGTTCTACGCCCCTGAGTTCAATCTGAGGGCGCACGAGAAGCTCTTGCTCCAGGATGCCCTACGCAACGCGTTGGCGCGAGACGAATTCACACTCGTCTACCAACCGCAGATCGACCTGCGTTCAGGAAAGGTTATTGCGGCAGAGGCGCTGATACGCTGGAACCACCCGGAGAAGAGTGTTGTGCAACCTGATTCGTTCATTCCTACTGCGGAGGCTTCCGGTCTGATTGTCCCGATTGGCGACTGGGTCCTGCATGAGGCCTGCCGACAGATTAAGGCATGGCAGGTCGCTGGAATTCCGCCAATAACTGTCAGCGTCAACGTCTCGGCGCGTCAGTTCCGGGAAAGGAATTTGATGGAACGTGTCGTCCACGCGCTCGACGAAAACGGAGTGGAGGGAAAATATCTGGAGCTGGAGGTGACCGAGAGCCTGATCATGCAGGACGTCAATCTGGCAGTTGCCACCATGAAAGAATTGCAGGCGCTTGGCGTTCAACTATCGATCGACGACTTTGGAACTGGTTATTCAAGCCTCAGTGCCTTGAAAACCTTTCCTGTCTCGAGGTTGAAAATCGATCGGTCATTCATTGAAAATGTCGCGAACGACAAGGACGACCAAGCCGTCACGAGCGCAGTGATTTCGTTGGGTCAGAATTTGAATATGCGTGTCGTCGCGGAGGGCGTCGAAACGGCCGAGCAATTACGTTTTCTGACCGACCACAATTGCGATGAGGCTCAGGGGCACTATTACTGCAAGGCAGTATCGCCCCAAGCGCTAGCGCAAATGTTGTCCGAAAATGACCTTACCATGTAGGTACTGGCCGCAATGTTCCCCTGATATCGAACCGGATTTAGGGTCGGATTGTCGCGAATTTTCACGAGGAAATCCGACCGTCGATCGGGTCAGTCAACTAGAGTAAAGCTTTGGCCGCATTAATGGACTTCTGCTGTTGTCAGATCGTAACCAGGCAACTGCAGACGAAACGCGCGATTCGCCCCGGCAGAAACGACACTTGACCTGCAGACCATAAATCACGCCGGCCCACTCAATAGACGCGGTCTATTGGTCCGGACTTTGGATCTGCGCAGCGTTGCTCGCCACGCAGATTCGCTAGGCCCGGCCCGGCTTCACGAAAAGAATGTCACCGTACCAGTGGCGAGGTCGTGCATAGCGCCGACGATCCGCAAATCTCCGGCCTCGACCAAGGCAGCGTTGATGTCGCTTTTCTCGGTCAGGAGGGCAACCGCGCGGCGAACGTTCTCTTCCGCTACCGCTTGGACGAATGCGGAATTGCCCGCGTCGCGATCGCCTTGGTAGACGGTCGACTCGACGGCGGGCCGGATGTTCGCCAGGGTCGCCGTCAGATTGCCGAGTTGCACGTTATCAATCGCGCCCCTGATTGCGCCGCATGAGTTGTGTCCGAGAACCACGATCGCACGCACACCGATTACCTTGGTCGCGAACTCAAGGCTGCCGATGATATTCTCCTCGACGAAATTACCCGCGATGCGGACACTGAACACGTCGCCAATCTTCTGGTCGAAGACGAGTTCGGGCGGCCCACGCGAATCCATGCAGCCGACGATCGCAGCGAAAGGCGCCTGTCCATTCGCGGTTTCCTTCGCCTGGGCCAGCAGGTCGCAGTTGACCGTTCGGCCCGAAGCGAACCGCTGATTGCCCTCCTTGAGCAGGCCGATCGCCTCATCGGGGCTCAGGGCACGCTGCCGGTCGGCTGTATAGACGGCGCATTCGGCGTTTGCCGCGAACACCCGGGAAGCGGTCACTACAGAAGCTGCGGCGAGCGGAATGCATCCGCACAGGAATCGACGTGTGATCATGGAGCCTCCCAGTGCGCCCGGGATGAGCGCTCCGGGAGGATACCAGCACAATGGTGAAGCGGACGTTTGTCGGATCTGAGGCATTCTATATAACCTTCATAAACCTCCGTCGCGCCCGCAGGCGGCAGATAGGCTGATTAGTGCCCTAGAACGAAGAAGATGCGGCCCGCCATATCCGGTTGCCGAGACGAGGGCGGAGATGCCGTCTTTTTGGCGCCACGGGTCTTGGCTTGACTTCGGCGTGGGAATGCCCACCTTTGTGGTATGTGTAGAACTGGTAGTAATCTCGAACCATTTTCCAGGATGCGCCCCATCGCGGGCGTCTGACCCCCCCGGTTAGGTCGCTTCGGCGCCCGGCCGTGGGGCGTGGTCTAATTTCCGCCATCTCCGGAAGTCCGTTCGTAGCGGCGGCATAAACAATCCAGATTCCAGGTAGCAAACGCCACACCAAGGATGTGTGCGCGAACGCGAAACATAAGAGGCGCCAAGATGGCTCAAGCGATGAGGCACAAGCCTGCGATCACCGTGACCCGCAACGACGAGGAGAGGCTCCGGCGGCTGGCCGAAGCCCTAGCCGACCGCCACCCCGCTGTGGCGGAAGAACTGCTTGCCGAACTCGATCGCGCGAAGGTCGTGGAAGACCGCCGGATCGCGGTGAATGTGGTGCGCATGGGTTCCGTCCTGAGATTCACCAGCGATCTTGGCGAGGACCGCCAGGTTACATTGGTGTTCCCGGGCGAGGCGGACATCGCCGAGAGAAAGATTTCGATCCTCACCCCGATCGGTGTCGCGCTCATCGGCCTTACCGCCGGGCAGTCGATCGACTGGGCGGCGCGGAACGGACGCACACATCGTTTGAAGGTAGAGTCCGTGGAAGCGCCTGCAACCCGGGCTTTGCTGGGCAGCTTTTCCGAGCTGCGGGCAGCGTCATGACCGAGATCAGGCCACCGTGCCGTCTCTCGCTTTTCGGAGGCTGTCTCATCGCAGGATAGCGGCCCCTGAGCCGCGTCCTGCGGCCAGGGGATTCTCCAATACACCACAACGTAATCGCTCCCTGCGAGCTATGGAGAACTGCGATGACGAGAGAGACCTGTTTTCTTACCACCAAGGACTTTACCATCCTGGAGATTATGCAAGACCGATGCCTCGGCTGTGACGATCCGCTTGCACCCATACTCAAGCGAAAGTTCGAGTCGGCGACCGTGATGTTCCGAGATGACATTCCTACAAACGTTGCCACGCTTAGCAGTCGGGTGACCTTCAGAGTCAACGACGAGCCTCACAGCCGCATCATCCTGCATGACCGGATGACCCCACCGCAGGACGTCCCTTGCGATAACGACGACCCGGGACTTGCGCTGCTTTGACTCCTTGAGGGGCAGGAGTTCATGATCGCCAACGCGGACGGCCAGGAAGAGCGGATCCTTCCACGTGTGCATTACCAACCAGAAGCGGCGAGGCGTAAGAAGGATGCGTTGGTAGGCACGAACGCTCAGAGGTGGGGAAGTAACTTGAGATTGATCGCAGACGCTTTCTTGCATCAGCCGGTCTCGCCCCGGTTGCGCATGACTGCTTCGATGCCCCGCCTGAGAGTCTGCCGCGGCACAGGAGAAACCTATGAGCGAATACATCATCCTTGCCGCGGCGGCTTTCCTGGCCGGAATGCTGAACACTGTGGCGGGCGGCGGAACGTTCCTAACGTTCCCCGCGCTCGTCTACACAGGTGTCCCGCCGGTGGCGGCGAACGCCACCAGCGCCGTTGTCGTCTTTCCTGGATACCTTGGCGGCGCCGCTGGGTTCAGGAAAGAGATAGCTGCATTTGAACGGTCGCGGCTCCTACGGATCGTGATCTTCACGGGAATTGGAGGGCTCTCCGGATCGCTGCTACTTCTGGTTTCCTCCGACGAAGCCTTCTCAAGAGTGGTTCCCTTCTTGCTGGCGCTGGCCACGCTGACATTCGCCTTCGGTCCTCGCATCGAGGTTTGGGCCAGTCGCCACAATTTCGGCAAGGCGGAAGGGGTATGGGGAACGCTTCTGGTTTCAGCTTATGGCGGCTATTTCAACGGCGGACTTGGCATCGTGCTGCTGGCGTTGTTCTCGCTGTGGGGTATGCGCGATCTTAACCTGATGAATGGGCTGAAGAACGCGCTGTCCTTCGTGCTTTCCGCCATCTCGGTCGTGACCTTCGCAGCGGCCGGCATCGTCGCATGGCCGCAAGCAGTTCTCATGATGGTCGCTGCCACCATCGGCGGATATGCCGGCGCACCAGTCGCGCGAGCGCTCCCTGCGGTGGCGGTCAGGGCGATCGTCATCGCCGTGGGTGCAACGATGAGCGCCGTATTCTTTTGGCGGGCATTCGCATGAAGTGCTCGTCGATGCATGCACCTGAATGGTTGCTAACCCGGCTCTGATCCGGGGCAGGCGACCCACCAATCTTCGAGGTAGGCAGGCATCGCCGCGCCCCGCAACTTCGGCCTGTGGAAGTGAGAGATGGTCGGTCTCCTACCGTTCCCAGTCGTTTCAGAACGCTGCCTTGGGAAAGGTTGCTTCCCCGACATGGCTCGCGCGCGCAGGGTAGATGTGCGGGACAGGGCAGCTTCAATCTGGAGGAGCAGGTCCGGAGGCAGGGGCTGCGAATACCCGCCGCTGCCGTACTTGTCGTGCCACGCGGAGCGAGTAACGTATCGCCGTAACCGAGCCGGTACGCGCGGCATCGGCGGGGCGCAGCGTCGAAGGAGCAGTTCAATGATCTCAGGTTCGCAATGCAGGGCGGCAAGGGCACTGGTTGAGGTAACGAGGGCAAAGCTCAGCTTGCGTTCGGGGGTGGATGAAGACGTGATTCATGACTTCGAGCGCAGGATCGATATTCCGGACAACAGCACAATAGATGCGCTTCGGGGCACGCTTGAAGAGCTAGGCGCTGTCTTCATTGAGGAGAATGGCGGCGGGATCGGCGTACGGCTGAAGTTCACAGCGGCCGAAGCACGGCAGATCGCTAGGCTTGAAGGCGAAGGCGGCATCGTCGCGAACGACCGTGTTCCCTGATGGGGTGGCTGCGTCAAGAAATAGCCGACGACGGCCACCTGGGTCGCGGACATCGTAGTCGTCAGTCCCAACTGCTCCGAAGAGCCCGAGGAATGGTATCGGACCGTAAATAGTCTCGCCGCCCAAGCAGGATTGTCTCATCGAACGGCTGGTGCACATTCGTCTGGCGTTGCCGCTCCGAAGCTGGGGCGGTTGGACACCTGCCGGCATGGTGTCCCTCGTCGCCCACGGCTTAGTCGATACTTATTTCAGCATCATCCGCCTCGGACGGTCACTAGGCCGGCGGAACGGTCCACGTTGATCGGCGATCAACGGCATGGTGTTCGACGAGACGCACCAGGGGCAGCGGATCGCGGCCCGAGGCAATACGTTATAGCAGGAAAGGCACAAGTGCCTCGATCGGACGGTTCGCATGACACGCTCCATCTATGCGGCGCGTGTTGCGTCGCAGAATGAACCGCTTTGTTATGGAAGCTCCCGGAGCAGACTAGGCGCGGGTTTCAGGGTGGGAGCGCCTGCTCCGGGAAAGGACGCGGCCTTCCCCGGCAAGCCTCGAAATCCTGATGAACGTGTCGATGCACATGTTGTTCTACCTGTCTGATCCCCTGTGTCTCAATCCGCGGGTACCTGCTGCGGATACGGATCAAAGCATGGCGAACGCGACCGTCATCAGGCCGAACAGTCCGATGGCGAGGATAGTCTTGGTGACCGCGTCCACGTCTCATCCCGCCCGCGGATAGGATCCGGCGACGATCACGCTTGCGTCGTCGGGATAGAAGTCCTTGGTCGCTGGCCTGGCATAGGCTTCGCCGGCGCTGAAGAGACCTTCCACCACTCGCGGAATGTCGTTGCGCGAGATGCCGATATCGTCCAGCAGCCTGTCGTCCAGTCGCAAGAGTTCGTTAATGGCTCGATTGCGCTGCCAGAGACGGACTGCGCGACGGAACAGCTGCGACACGTTCCCGCGCGCCATACGAGACGGGCGTGATCGAGCAGAGGCGGATATATTCTCGATGGTGGACATGTCTGTCGCTCCTTAAACCGCCTGCGGCCGCGAATGGCGGAATACTTCCGCAGGCTTATGAACGTGCCGACGCCCCGGCTACAAGAAACCGCTGGCATGTCGGATCGGTTAGGAAATTCCCCGAGTCGGTGGGCGTTCGCGCCCATGGCCGCTCGGGGCTAGGAACGAGTCAGGAGGGACGCCGAAACGACCAGATACTTCTTATCATGACCTGGGATGAGCATGCTCGATAGATGGGGTTTTCGGCCATGAAACTCAACCGCAGAGGCCCATCTGCGGCCTTTGGACGCGAAACGGTGAGTATCCGTACCGTTGACCTTGGAGTTTCGCTCCACGACCCCCATAACGGGTCCGTGAACACATTTGTCTCAAACCCACTGTCGTTCCGGAAGCGGCCCAAGACCGGCCGCTAGCCCTGGCCGCGTGAGCAACGTCCGCTAGGTTAGGGAAACCAACAGCATCATTGTTCCGCATGAGCGCAGCGCGTTATCGGCGCAGCGCCGTGCATGCTCGAAGGAAATGACATATGGCCAAGAGAAACGGCAACCGCGAGGTCCGCAAGCCCAAGCAGGACAAGCAGGCGAAGGCACCGACCCTCGATATCACAGTTGCCATCGGGGGCGGGAACAGGTTCGCCGGAGGGCGCCGCTGACGGCATCCTAGCATTCCATGCGAGGTGTCCTTCCTTCGGAACGTGGGCGGCGCCCAGGCCGAGCGCTGCCCATCCGGCCGGAAAATCAAGCTGCCGACGGTTCAGGGTCGTCGGAACCCAGTTCGATAGCTAGAGAGCGGTTACGTTGAATGAGTTTCAGCAGTACTTGGTGGTCTACTGATGTAGCCGGATGCGGACGTGCGATGTCATGCCCCACATTTGCGGTCGTCAGACTCCAGGGCGCAATCGAACCTTGCCGCCATAAGCCCCATTACAGCTTTACCTTCGTCTCTCGTGCCCAGAGGCGCAACTTTCGGCAGCTCTCAATAAAGGCGGCGATGTCGTTTGAAGAATCCAAGAGGAATATCCCTTCATCTGGCTCGACGCCCGCCTTGTCGAGAAGCGATTGAGCGGCGTCGACAAGGGCGATGAACTTGCAGTGCGCGAAGGCGTCGGCGACGAAATCGCGTGCCGTGGCTTCCTTGACCAGTTGCTCGGCACCTTCCGTGCTGACTATGATCGCGACCGCGTCGTAGAGGACGGACGGGCCGCCGTCGATCATTTGCTTGCCTTCGATGAGGGTGCCGTCTGAGGCTTCGACGCCGCCGACCTTTGGCGCGACGATCTCCATCGTCGCACCTTCTTTCTTCAGCGAGGCTTCCAGCTTATTGACAAGACCGCCATCGCAACCGTCCGATACAAGCACACCGACCTTGCGTCCCTTGAAACTCGCCGGTCCGTTCTTCGCGATGGACAGCGCGTCGGATGCCGGCAGATCGTCGCGCGGCTCGATAGCTGCGTCGGCCTTCTTCGGCAGGTCCTTTATGCCGAGCTTTTCGGCTACGGTCTCGGCAAGACCCTCGTCGATGTTGAGCAGATGCGAGACCATTCGCTCGCGAATGACGGGCGTCTCGACCTTGGATAGTTCGAATGTGAGGGCCATGGCGATGTGCTTCTGCTCGTTGACGGTCTGACTGACGAAGAACTGCCGCGCCTGACTGTAATGGTCGGCAAAGCTTTCGGGGCGAAGCCGGACCTTCTGGCCTTCCTCGTCATCGGTGAATGAGCGGAAGCCCTTTTTGGGATGTTCACGCGGCCCGCTTCGCCATGAGTTGGGCTGGTAGTTTGCCCGACCAACAGGATTGTGCATTGCCATGTGCCCGTCCTGCTGGAAGTGGTGCATCGGGCACTTCGGCGCGTTGATCGGGATGTGGGTAAAGTTCGGTCCGCCGAGCCGCTTCAACTGCGTGTCGAGATAGGAAAAGTTACGCCCCTGCAGTAGTGGATCGTTAGAGAAGTCGACCCCGGGCGGCACGTTCTGCGTCATGAACGCCACCTGCTCGGTCTCGGCGAAGAAATTGTCCGGCATGCGATCGAGAACAAGACGGCCGACTGGCATCGGCTCGATGACCTCCTCCGGAATGATTTTCGTGGGGTCGAGGATGTCGAAGTCGAAGGAGTCCGCGAACTCCTGGTCGAACAGCTGGACGCACAGCTCCCATTCCGGGAAGTCGCCAGCCTGGATCGCGTCCCAGAGGTCGCGGCGGTGGAAATCCGGATCCGCGCCGTTGATCTTCACCGCCTCGTTCCAGACAACCGACTGAAGGCCGAGCTTCGGCTTCCAGATGAACTTGACGAAAGTGGATTCGTCCTGCGCGTTGAGGAAGCGGAAGGTGTGGACGCCGAAACCTTCCATGAAGCGGAAGGAGCGCGGAATAGCGCGATCGGACATGACCCACATGATCATATGCATCGACTCGGGCGTTAGAGAGACGAAGTCCCAGAAGTTGTCGTGGGCTGACTGCGCCTGCGGGAAGGCCCGGTCCGGCTCCTCCTTCACGGCATGAACGAGATCGGGAAACTTGATGGCGTCCTGAATGAAGAAGACAGGAATGTTGTTGCCAACGATGTCCCAATTGCCCTCATTCGTATATAGCTTCACCGCGAAACCACGCACGTCGCGGGCGAGGTCGAATGAACCCTTGGAACCAGCGACGGTCGAAAAACGGACGAACGCAGGCGTCCTTTCGCCGGCGCGCTGAAAGACGTCGGCGCGGGTGTATTTCGCCAGTGATTCGTAGGTTTCGAAGTAGCCGTGGGCGCCATATCCGCGGGCGTGCACAACGCGTTCGGGAATGCGCTCGTGGTCGAAATGGAAGATTTTCTCGCGAAAGTGGAAGTCCTCAATCAGTGTAGGGCCGCGTTCCCCAATCTTAAGTGTGTTCTGATCGTCAGAGACAGGACCGCCCTGCGCCGTAGTGAGGACTTCGGCATCGTTTCCGGCGATCTGGTGCAATTCTCCGCCGCTTCCACGGGCGAGTTTCTGGTCGTGGATGCTGACTGCGTTGTCGGTCTTGCCGGGGGTGCGGGCCATATGCGTGTCCTCCTAACAGCGGTTGAGAATTGCCTTAAACGTTACCAGCCGACACCGGATGCAAACGACCCGGAAGGTCATCTCCCGGGTCGTCTTGCGATCAGGCGGCTTGTCGTGCCTTGGCGCGTTCGTTGGCGAACGAGTCGGCGAGCTTGGTGAGTTCGCCGTCAGTCTTGGTTTCTTCCTGCAACGTCGCATCGAGGAGTTTGGCAGCCTCGGCCATGCCGAGTTCAGTCGCCCAGCGCTTCAGCGTGCCGTAGCGCGTTATCTCATAGTGTTCGACTGCCTGCGCCGCCGAGATGAGACCAGCGTCCAGCGCGGCAGTATCCTTGAACTCGTCGATAATCTCCTCGCCCTCGGAAATGATGCCCTCAATTGCATCGCATGTCTTTCCTTGCGCACGCTTGCCCAGAATCTCGAACACTTGTTGCAGGCGGTCGACGTGGCCCTCGGTCTCCTGTCTGTGTTTGTCAAAGGCCGCCTTGAGATCTTCCGACTGGGCAGCGCGTTTCATTTTAGGCAAAGCTTTCAGGATCTTGCGTTCGGCGTAATAGATGTCCTTGAGCGTGTCGTGGAAGAGGTCTTCCAGCGTTTTCTCCTTGGCCATTGTCATGTCCCTTCGTTGTTGACATCCGATTCACGCGGCGGTGATCGATCTGCTTCAACGCGACGGGTGTTCCGCGGTTCCTCTGAAGTCGGGAATAGTCACGTGGTGGACGGGTCGTTACTCGTTAGTATCTCTTCGAAGCTGAAATCCAACCATCGCGCAGACCACTACAAACCGAGTGGACCGTCCTATTGTCCCGAAGGAACTTCTTGTTCCGAATAGCGGCGGGCGCTGACGGGCTCGCCGCTAATTCCTCGCATACACCGGCTCGATTCAACCCAAGAAGGAGATGATCCGCAAAGCTTCGAACTCGGGCTGTTCCCTGACCAAAGATTACTCGGTCAAGGCTTCCGCCGAACGGGTGGTGAGGGACCAACGTAAACCGGAACTCCTGTACTCGACGTTGACGTCCGCCTCGAATGCGGCGGCCACCATGTCGACGATGACCGTGTGACCGAATCCTTTGGCTGTTGGAGCCGTAACGTCGTGAAGCCCGGATTCGATCCAGTTCATTTCGAGCCGCGGTCCTGTGTTGGTAGCGGGCACCCTCCAGGTCAGATCGACCCGTCCTTCCGGATGCCCCAGAGCACCATGCTTCAGACTGTTGGTGGAGAGTTCGTGGATTGCCATGCCAAGCGTTTGCGCAGCCTGCGCACCAATCTTCACTTGCGGGCCCGACAGCAGCAGACGGTTACCTATCCCATCGACCACATGCGTCAACTGTGCCTCGAGCAGATCCATCATCTGAACGCCTTGCCAGTCGCTCTTGACCAGAAGATCATTGCTGGCGGCAAGCCCCAGAAGGCGTGCGTCGAAAACCCGATGAAAAGACTCGGCCTCCGTATGCCTGGCTGTCTGGCGAGCGACAGCCTGAACGACTGCGAGAATGTTCTTCGTCCGGTGGTTCAACTCTCCCATCAGCAAGCGGTTGTGTTCTTCCGCGGCTTTTCTGGCACTGATGTCGCGGATGAACGCTGTAAACAGGGCCGGTTCGCTGTCCGGAATTCTGACAATCGCAATCTCCGCCGGGAACTCCGTCCCATCTGCCCTGAGTGCGGACATTTCCAGGCGCTGCCCCAGGATCCTAGCTTCACCGGTCGCCAAATAGCGCTTCATGCCAGCCTGGTGTCTGGCGCGAAGGTGAACCGGAACAATCATGCGATCCATCTCTTGGCCCAGCACCTCCAGTCGCGTGTGACCAAAGACCGCTTCCGCTCCAGGATTGAAGTCTATAAAGTGTCCTTCGGCATCGACTGTGACGATCGCATCAGGGGAGACCTGCATGATTGCGTCTCGCAATCTTGTACTCTCGGCAACCTGCTGCTCTGCTTCGAGTCGATCGGTGATGTCGATGTTCAAGCCGCTCATGCCGAGGAAGGCGCCATCTATCCGATCGAAGCGGGGACGCGCTTCCGTCCTCATTGTCCGATAGATGCCATCGGCGCGGCGATATCGCGCCTCGACCCTGAATGGTGTGTGGTCTGCCATAGCTTTGAGAAAAGGCACCGTGAGCTTTTCAACGTCTTCTGGGTGGGTGGTGGACGTCCAGTCGAAGGTGGAAAGGTCTTCAGGATCCACGCCCCAGAACTCCCTGAGGGCGGAATTGAGGAAGATGCACTTTCCGTTCTCGTCTCCCATCCAGAGCATGGCGGGCGAATTCTCGGCCATGGCCCTGTAGATGTTCTCACCAGCCGAGCGTCCCCCCTGCAGGACGCGATGGGTGATGTCGGCGACCGTGCCCAGCCATCTCGGCTCACCGTCATCGACTTCGGAAACAACTGTCATCTCAATCCATCGCCCATTCCGCAACCTGAGCTCCAAGGAGAACCTCGACTGCGACGCGAGCGCGGCCGAAACACGTTCCACGTCGGCAGGATCGAGTAGAGCCTGCAGCGCCGCCGGGCCATCCACTACAGCAGCAAAAATCCTGCGGGCCTGATCGGAACAGAAGCCGTCGCGGTTACCGGAGCTTGTCCAGGCAAAACAACCGAGTCCGGCTGCGTCGCCCACTTTCTCGAATATCTGTGCGGTTTCCATCGTCGCCCCTTCTAGTCGGGAATGGGCTCACTCGGGTGATGAGGCCTCCGTATCGACCAGCGGCGCATCATAAGGTCGAGCATGTCGTGTGTGAACTGGCAGCATCCGCCGGAGGTGCTGTGACACTGGATGCGCGGTCAAGCGCGTCTCGAAGCGATGATCGTCATACTAGGTGATGTCCGGCCTGATGTATCGGCACTGATGTTCCATCGTGGCCAAGCGCGGCTTTTAAAGGCTGAATCCCGTCAGTCTGGATCCAAGCACCCGGGGCTCGGAAATTCCTGGCTACCCCGCATCAATCGAGG
The DNA here is from genome assembly GCA_019635775.1 of Rhizobiaceae bacterium. GTDB lineage: Bacteria > Pseudomonadota > Alphaproteobacteria > Rhizobiales > Rhizobiaceae > Mesorhizobium_K. Next base: position 219,750 of record JAHBYU010000007.1, read on the forward strand.
ATCGGCTGATTGCCATCCACCGCAAGACGGGCCAACCCCTCCTTCATTTCCTTTACCTGATCTGAAGAATGTCCTTCCCATTTTGTGACCTCCGCTATGACCCTAAGTGGCTCGCGTGAGCGAAAAGAGAGCGTCGGGTTCCCAGGGAACTTCTTGTCGGTGACGTTTGGATCGTCGAAGATTGGTCCGGTCGGCTCGACGACGTAGATGCGCGCCGGCTTGGTGCCGGCAGCGAGTTCGGCTCCCCAGATAGCGGCATCCAATGTGCTTGAGAAGTAGACCCATGACAGTGGATTGGGTGTTAAGAAATTCGATGCAAACCCGACCACGATCTGATCACCGGGCTGTAGGTCAGCCCGCGTTCCATGAAAGTAAGCCTGCGAAAACACTGTTGCTGATCCGGACATAGGGCTCTTTTCCACGAGGCTTGAGATACAGGATCAAAGGGAGAAGCTCATCATGGCGAGCCATTGCCGGACAGGATTTGGGCAGTACCCCTCACGGCGACCCTGAAGGCTTCGTCGAAGTTGACCCCACGAACCGTCCAGACATGCTCAGTGCCCCCGTCTGCCAGTCGCCAGACGGCCACCCACCCGAGATCGGCATCGCTCCATTCGAGCAGTCCGACCAGCGGGAGATCCGCTCCGATGCTGTGGGCCATCTCGGTGAGGGCCGGCGAACGTGCCGATGCCGTCCATCGCCTGGCCTCCTCGGCCGAAGGCACTGCAATCTGAATGTCGAGGAGTGAGGCGGCGTTCTCCATCGATTGCACCATCGCAGTGTCGCGCTCATCTTCCCGTGACAGGTAGAGCGCAGGACCGGAGCGCTTCACCTTTAGGAAGACCGCCAAGGTTGGGCGTTCAGCGCGCCACGGGCGACTGCCAAGCTTTGCGAGCAGGCCATCAACAACCGTTACATCATAGTGGCAGATCAGATCGTGGGGGCGATCGTAGGTTCCTTGCTCGTCGTGGATGGGCTTGCCCGCGAGACGATCCCGATAAGTGAATGACCGCACGTAACGCGCAGCGTCGCCAAGCAACTGTTTCGCCTCAGATTGATCCGGAATTCGCTGATCGCCTGAGACCTTCACAAGCACTCGCATGAGACATTCTTCGAAGCCGCTCTGCCTGTTCTCCTCACCCTGTCCGGTAACGATGGCTTGCGCGCGATAAAGGTCGTCGATCGAGCCCGCCAGAGTAGGCGAGGGCCCTGCTATAAGTAGGGCGAAAGCGAGGCTCTTCGTCTTTATGCCGTTCATGAGCGTCTCGCGTGCGTCGGCTTGCTAAACCCTGTGTAACTGTTTAAGCGGTTACAGTATGAAGTCGGGAAGGTCAACCGCGAACCCTCGCGCCTATTCTTCTCCTATCGGCCGCCTGCGCATGCTGGCCGGGGATCCTGCGCTCGACTTCGCCAACACGCTGCACTGGCGCGGGGGCAACGAGGTCGATTTTCTTCCAGACTACCAATCCCTTATCGATTGGGCGGTACCCGCGGGACTGCTAAGCGATGGGGAAAGGAAGGCCCTGGTTGCGCACGCACGGATTTGCAGAGACGCCGCAACCGAAACGCATTCGGCCGCGATTGCACTCAGGACCGCCTGGCGCGAGCGGCTGGATCGACGCACCTCTGCGCGAAAGGCGCCCCTGCAACAGGGTGTATCGGAAGGCCCGCTTGGGCAGATGCTGGCCGCGGCCCTAGCCGAGCCGCGCCTGCTGCTTCCTGGAGACGCGCTTGCGATGGAGCCGGCGTCGCGTGTGCTCGCCCTGCCCGTCGCCCGCATAGCTCTCGCCATCGCGGGGCTTGAACTCATTCCTGGCGAACGCAAGCTGGGTCGCTGCGAGGGCGATCCGTGCGGGGGATTTTTCCTGAACACCAGCCGCTCAAAACCCCGTCGCTGGTGCTCCATGGACAGTTGCGGCAATCGGGCCAAGGTGAGGGGTTTCCGGGGGCGGTTCATCGCCGAGGAAGTCAAAGAACCGAATGCCTAACTTTACCGCGCCAAGCACGATCATTCGTCTCCAGGCAAGGGACCATCAGAAGTGCACTTACCTCCCAATGACAACTCACCGACGCTTTACCTGACTTGCGGTTTGCCGGGTTCCGGCAAGACAACGGTGGCGAGAACCATAGCGGAGGAAACCGCGGCTCTTCGTCTGACTGGCGACGAGTGGTTACAGCAACTTTTCCCCGACATGACCACGCGAGAGGCTGAAACAGGCCCCTTCCGTGCACGTGTTGAAAAGTTGCAATGGGTTACCGCCAGACGAGCCCTAAAGCTGGGATGCAATGTCGTAATCGACTGGGGGATCTGGTCCAGGAAAGAGCGAGATCATATCCGCACTGAAGCGCGGGCAGTCGGAGCGCGTGTAGTGCTTTGCCTGCTCGATCCACCTTTCGAGGTGCTGTGGGCGCGGGTGTCGCAACGCAACGCAGAGCGACCCTTTGGTGCGTTTCCCATGACTAAAGCGGACCTTCTCCGATGGTCCCGCCTGTTCCAGCGCCCAACGGCTGAGGAGCTAGCACTCTACGATCCGTTGTGACGCTTCGTACTCCAGAGAAAACGGGCCACGTTGGCCCAGTATCGCCCTTCCGGAGCTTCGACCGGCCGTCGCCGCGAAAACAGGTGATAGCGCGCGTGTGGGCCCAACAGGCGACAAGGAAACGATTGAGGCATTTGCGGCGAACGTCAGCGCGCCGTCGGAGCTTAGTTGACTAGTTGGCACCACCGTCTGTCCCGCCGTCTGTCCACCCCGATCTGCCAGCAACAACCGCAGAAAGGCGGGCTTGTCCGGTGACTCCTTTCCGCCATCGATGCTTAATAGGCCACTGGAATTGCAATAGAAATCAGTTTGCGGAATTTCTATCCCCACTTTCATCCCCACTTCAGCAGTGTGTCCGCATCCGGTTCCGAGCGAACTTAATACGGCAGTAGCCGGCATTTGCCGGGAACATGCGGAAGGCATTCTAGGAAGGCCCTGAAATCCGGAGGCGCCGGAACGCTGCTTGGCCTACCGGTGAGGCATATCCCGACGTTCCAGTGCTGCCAGAAGCTCCTCTTCCGAGGTCATACCGCGTTCGTAAAGAGCCAGGACCGCCGCGCCGACATTCTCCCAGCCGTCGTCGCTCGTGATCCCATGCTTCTCGTAATGCCGGTAGGTCACTGCCGTGACCAAGGTCAGGGTGGAAGGGGTCAGGTTGGCCATTTTGGTGCTACCTCCTCAAACACCCGGTCAGGTATTTTTTGGTCGGCAGTCAGCCGTCAATAACGTTTGTGAATGCCACTGACCTTGCTCCCAGTGGACCTAGTTTGAACTCACAAAATCGCGGATCGCATTTGAAGGCGCAAGCCGGCTGCCCTATGCTTAGCGCATGCAAAAGGCGAAGCATTGGGCGAGAGCGATCAAGCGCGACGTCCTTGCCCTTTGGCTGGCCGCGCGTGATTCTCGCGTGCCATGGTATGCGAAGGCCGTTGCCGGTGCGGTCGCAGCCTATGCTCTAAGCCCTATCGATCTGATCCCAGACTTCATCCCGGTGCTCGGCTATCTCGATGATCTCATCATCTTGCCACTCGGCATCCTGTTGGCCGTCAGGCTGGTGCCAGTCGAGTTGATGGCGGAGTTCCGCGAGGAAGCCGCAAGGTGCGTGAGGCCGATAAGCAAAGGAGGTTTGGCGGGTGTCTTTGCGATCTGGATTGCCGCCACTCTGTCGCTTGCCTATTGGCTTTGGCCAAATTCAAACTGAGACAATGCCCGTGCGTGTCAGGAGCGCATGCACAGTTGTTGACGCGTCTCGCTCTCTCTTCGAAACTGACACAATGTGCGGACGCTTCACCCGATTTCACACCTGGGCTGAGATTCATCGGATGTACAGCATGCTGCCGGAGAGCGAGACGGGTCGCAACACGGCGGCCCGCTACAACATCGCGCCGACCGAGGATGTGTATTTCGTTACTGCGGATGAGCATGGCGGCCAAAAGTTCAGGGAAGGCCGCTGGTGGCTTGTGCCGTGGTGGGCGAAGGAACTGCCGAAGGCGGCGATGTTCAACACAAGGATAGAAACTGCCGACACTTCGGGAGCCTTCAAGGATGCGTGGAAGTCGAAACGCTGCCTCATTCCGGCAGACGGCTTCTACGAATGGACGAAAAGCCCGGTCGACGCGAAGCGCGATCCGTGGTTCATCCATCTGCCTGAAAACAAGCCTTTCAGCTTTGCCGGTCTCTGGGCGCACAATGTCAAGCTTGGTGTTACCAGTTGCACGATCATCACCATGCCGGCGGCCGAGCCCATGAAAGTACTCCATGACCGCCAGCCGGCTATTCTCGCGCCCGAGGCTTATGAGGCGTGGTTGGACCCGGCCACGCCGCCGCCAGACGTAAAGCCCTTGTTGGCCAACAACCTGGACGGTGCCCTGCAATTCCATCGCGTGGACCGCCGCGTGAACGCGTCCAGCCGTGCCGACAAGCCTAACGACGATGCGTCGATGATCGAGCCGGTGCTGGCTCTCTAGCGGGCGACAGTTTAGAACGGGTTCAGGCCGCGCCGCCCAGGTCTTTTCTGACGTCCGGATCACTATCAAGGAATTCCGCCTCGACGGTGGCGCCCACGGCATCAAAATATCGGCTCATAAAGCTCCTGAATGATGCAGCCAATGCGATGTCCGCAATGTTGAGGTCGGAAAAGCCCAGTTCTCGCAGCCGCTGAATATCAACTTCCGATATCCGAGAGGCATCGCGGATTATCTGCTCGGCATATTCAAGCATGCCGATCTGCTGTTGGCTAAGCCCGGCTGTTCGGAAATCCCTTCGAATGGCGAGTACCTGGTCGCGGCCGAGGGTCTGAGACAGAATCCGGAAGTACACTTGGGAGCAGTAGCTCGACGGAATATGTTGGGCCGCAATGAATGTTATGAGGCGGAAGTTCAGCAGTCCGAGCGAAAACCCGTCGCGAATCTGATGCAGCAGTTTTTCAACGGGGACGATGATATCGGGACGGGCCGACCAGCATTGTGTGGCCTCCATCACCCGACCCATAGACTTCAACTCGGCTTCGTAGAGCGCACGAATCTCCCCCGTTGCCTCGTCGGGGTGTACCGTTTTGATGTACATCACAGCCTCCGCTCTTTTGCCGGTCAGCATAGTTCTCGGAAAAGTCTCAGGCTATCGCGAATAGCGCTCGACCAGCCATAGCATTCCGCCCACAGGGCAGTCTCAGTCGGGATGCTCAGCGTCTTTCTCCGGCAGAGATTCCCGTCCCTTGCGCTCAACCTCAGCAAACATGGCACTTTCGCCCGGCGACATATGGCCGTTGTGGCGGAAATAGTCCGCAGGCCGGTTGCCGAGTACGTTTACGGCTTTCCGTAGATCCTTGCGGAGTTGCATCATCGCCTCTCCGTGCGGGGTGTAGTGATTCAAGCCAACGCTAGCATCCCTGATCGCGATTTCCAGCAGATCGGCCTGGCGTTCGATCTTGTCGTAGTCGGTGCGGCAGATTTCAGTGCGTAGCTTCTTGTGGCCAGGCATTGGGTTTCCTCAGTGCCCCTGAGGTTGTGGTTGCTCCCCGAGGAATGTCTCTCTGACTGTCGTGGTTGCGTCGAGCCACTTGCGGCCAAACCTCAGTTCACTGCAGATTACGTTGGGGCATGGGCCAACGGAGATACATCATGGCGAAGGGACAGAGGACAACGAAAAGTGCGCCGGAATCAGTTTCTTGGAATGAGCTTCAAGGTCGCGTTCACACCTTTGAATCGTTTGGTAGAGCGATTGTTGCTGCGGCGCTTAAGCAGGCAGAAAAGAACGGAGGTATCAACAAGGAGGCTGCAGCGACCGTGACGGTTACACCGATAGATGTGCCGACAGCGACTCTTTCCGGCAGAGTCGCAGGAAAAGCGGCGGGGCACGGAGCTGAAGGGCAGGTTGTCACCACACCAGCAATCTCCATCGCAATTTGTTTCGGTGACGAGTGCCATTTCTACACACTGTGACCGGGTCGAGTGACCAGAGCCCGGCCTCAGGGTCGGGCTTTTTTCTTCGCACCCGCGACGCCTAGTCCCGCGGAGGCTCTGCCACCATCTATCCAGCGTCTAGCTTATGCCTGCTTTGCAGCCATGTGAGCATCGAGCTTCTTCCGCGACGGCCCATAGCGCTTGATGACAGTTTTGGCCTCACTGGGCGACAATCCGTATTTCCTTGCGAAGTCGGCGACCTCATAGGTTTCCTCGCTGGCGACCACCTTCCGGTCTTCCTTGATCTTGCTCTTATCGTCGGCCATGGCTGCTTCTCCTAACTGTGTTTCAGCCGCTAACTACCGAACAGGGAAACCGGTTCCCGCTCACCCTTGCCCGCAGCTGGGCGAGCGGCATCAATCTTGACTCCTAAAAATGCCCTACACATATTTTTGCCCAGTCGCTGCCTAAGCAGGGGCGACCAACCCTCAACCAGTTGAAATCGTTCGAAACATTGGAGATTTCGATGAGCGAGAGAACATTCGAAAAGCCCATCTTCGTCAAAGCGGAGGAAGGTCTGATCGAAGAGATAGCCACCCTTGATGACGCGCTCGACTTTCTCGACGAATGGCCGAAAAACCGACGGGGCGTTGTGTATGAAACGGCCCGCAGAGCCTGTTGCCGAGCCTTTGACAGAGATTACCCGTTGTCGGCCGCGCGCGAGGCGTTTCGGGGCTTCGCGAAGTGGGCCAGGATATTGGAAGATGTGACCACGCCGCTGCCCTGGATGGTCCCCAAGCCGGGCCAGAGTGGCGGCGCAATAGCTTAGAGGTGCACAGGGGAGGTAGCGATGCTTTCTCAGCCTTTCGAAGAGCCTGTTCGGGTTTGGGTCGGCCTTGGCTTTCCGCGCCAGCTCAACTCGGTTGTCGACGCCTACCAGTTTGCGATGGAGTATTGCGGAAACAGCCCCGAGCAACGTGCAGCCATCCGGGCCTGCAAAGCTGCATTGGTGGGAGATGTCGACGCTGAAACGGCCCGTGGCGTCTTTGTTGCCTTCGCCAAAAAGAAGGGCCTGATTGCAGACGACTGGTTGCCAATTCCGGCTAAAAGTCGGCGCCCCAGCCACATAGGCCTTCAGCGTCGATGGCCACTGTACTCGGTGTTTGTCGTTCGTCCATGACGCTTCATGGGACCACACATATTCCCTGCCGCATTCCTCGAAGGTCGTGACCTTATCGGGGTGTGATCCGCCCCCCCCCCCCCGCAGCCGCACGTTCGGCCTTCCGGGCGCTACGTCGGACCTTCTTCTCTTCTGCGGGGTCAGCCCCGTCCCTGATCGCAAGGCGCAGACGCTCGGCCTTGTCGCGGGCTTGTGCCAGGGTGAAGTCTCGCGCGGCACCCAAGCCAATCACCTTGGGCTTTCCTTCGACCCAATAGCGATACAGCCAGCTCCTCGTGCCCTGGTCGCGGACCTGAAGATAGAGATTGTCGGACACGCAGGTCATGCCGGCCTTGCGGATCGCATCGACCTCCCTCTGTGACATGGCGCGCTTGCGGGCCATGGTTTGCCACCTTTTGTTACACGGAGGCGGACAATCGCTTGCCCTGTTGGCGTAGTCCAGTGAAAGCGTCCGCTGTTCCTCAGGCCCGGTACGGAAGGGACCAATCGCTGCAACTACGGCCGCAGGTGCCGCGTCCTTCGGGCCGACGGCCGCGACGTCGGCGACAATCCTGATCTCCGAGGACGGTGCCCGCGATTTGCGGGCCGTCCATCGCCTGCGGAGTTCATGACAAGGCTTAAACGCGCCACAGTTTAGTCAGTGCTAAATTTGGATGCAAGCAGTCTAATCAACAGAATTCGTTAAGTGTTTTGAAGACTACGTTCTCTTTTGCGCTTGTAATGCGATGCAATCGATCACAAGGTGCGATTCTACAAGCAGTGCATACGAGGAAATTGCATAATGCATGCGTGGGCGGACGGGTGCGCGACGGACGACAAATCGAACGAGAATAAACTCGAACTGCTCCGCGGCGTCTGCATTGCCGCCCTGGCAATGGGCTTCACTATCCCGGCCGCGCGTGCCGCCGATTTCCAGGCCTCCAATCAAACTGAGCTATATCAGGCGATAGCCGACGCACAGGCGAGCCGGGACGCAGAGTCCACTATCACGCTAATGGCGAGCCTCGCGATCACCAGCCCAACTCCTCTGATCGCCGGGAAGGCGATCACTATCGAGACGGGCGCCAACACGCTGTCTTACGGTTCGGCCGCGCTGTTCGACATAGCGGACGGCGCCAGCGTGGCCATCTCGGGCCAGATCCAGGGGACCGGCGTGCTGAACGCGGGTCCCCTGACCAAGGTGGGCGCAGGCGAACTTATCATCGACGACGTCACCGGTTCCGGCATTACCGTTATCAGCCTGGACGGCGGCCACACGCTCATCACCGGCGGCAGCGAGGTCAAGTTTGGCTCTTCCGCAGGCGGCAGGGTCTCACAATTGGACATCGCAGGAGCGGCCGGCCAGTCGGCGAGCCTGATACGCAATCCGGCAGAGGTGTTGCTTGGCACCTAAACGGGGTCTTCGCGATGTCAACTTTCCGTGGCGGCGGAACTCGAGCGAGGCGAGCAGACAATATGCAAAATGAAATACGAAGAGGGCGCCAGGCGTTCGTCAGACAGCAATATGTGGCCTGCCACCAACGTCGAACCAGCCCCCAAGAATCGCTCTCGCGCCTGCTGGGTGGCGCGTCGTCAATCGCGCTGCTTGCACTGGGAATCGCCTCCTCGTCTCCGGCGCTGTCCGCAGACATCACCTACACCGGCACGACCGCCGCCTTCCCTTGGCAGTTTGGAACGGCGTGGGACGGCGGCGTGGTGCCGGGAGCGGGCGATCGCGCGATCATCGGACCGCATATGGTGGAAGGGAGCGTAGTTGGATCGAATCGTACCAGTATCGGCTTCAACACCAGCGGATTCGGCGTCCTCGACATCGGGTCGGTCTGGATTACGCCGGACTCCGTGCTCACCAGCTTCACCAATGCGACCATGCCTGCCCTTCGGTTCCATGGCATCGATGGCATTGCGGCCCTGAACGAAAACGGCAACGTCGTAACTTTCTTCCGGCGAACCATTCTCGCCGACGATCTGGTCTTCCGCGCCTCCAATTCCGCTGGAGGTGGATTCTTATGGCAGGAATTTGTGACATCCAGCGCCGCACCCCCTGGGATCGAGCTCAACGGTCACACCGCGACCTTCGACACGGTCAACGCCACGAACACGATGACCTTCGCCGCCAGTTCCGTCATCTCGGGCGCCGGCAATATCGCCAAGACCGGCGCCGGCAACCTGTCGATCGGCTCGGTAAGCACCTACACCGGCAGCACCACCATCGCGGGCGGTACGCTGGCGCTGGTAGGCATCGGTAGCGTCGCCTCGTCGAGCCGGGTGATCGCGGACGGGACATTCGATATTTCCGCCCTGACCGGGGCCGGCGCGAGCATCCAGAGCCTCGCGGGAGGCGGCGCCGTCGTGCTCGGCACGAAGGACCTGACAATCACCAACGCGAATGATCGGTTCTCCGGCATCATCTCGGGCGACGGCGGACTGACGATCGCTGCGGGAACGCAAGTCCTGGCCGGTGCGAACACCTACGCCGGAGCAACGACTGTCGAATCCGGCGCAACCTTGGCGGCCGGAGCCGCCAACACGTTCAGCGCAGCCTCAGCGCACACGGTCCATGACGGCGGCACGTTGGCGCTTAACGGCTTCAGCCAGACAATTGCGGCGCTCGACAATGCCGGCCGCGTCACCTTAGGCGGCGCGCCGGGGACGACGCTGACGATCACTGGCGACTACATCAGCAATGGTGGGCGGCTCGATATCAATGCCGAACTCGGCGATGACGGTTCCCTGACCGACATGGTCGTTATTGGCGGCGACAGCATTCTCACCGGTGGCGCGACGCAGATATTCGTGACCAATCTCGGTGGCGCTGGCGCGGCGACGACCGGCGACGGCATCAAGATTATCGACGTGGCGGGAACGTCAGCTGGCCTGACCCCATAGGGTGGTCCGGTTTCAATCTTAGTGCATGATGGGCATCT
>JAHBYU010000008.1 GCA_019635775.1 Rhizobiaceae bacterium
TCCTTAGCAAAGCTCATCGCGGGCGAATTGTTCCATTCCTCATGGCCGTAACCTGTCTGAGCTGGATATCCGCTGCGTGCACGGATACCTGATGGCCGCATATATTTGTTGGTATTCCAAAGGACAGGCTTGAGATTAATTGAACCATAGTTTTAGTCCCCCGCTACAAGATCGCGCATCATGGGGCACAGCGGGCGTTATAGTCTAGTTCCTTGCGGAAGCGTCTTCGGCCACACTATTGTGGCAACTCAACCCCGTTCGCATTCATGACACCACCTAGCCCTCGTGATGAGGAACCTTACGCGGCCCTTGACGCTTGCAGTAAGACGGAGGCGTCTTGATAGGCGACTAAGGACAACAATACCTCGCCCACTCCGCGAGCAGTTCCCGCCGCCGATCGAGATAAGTCGTCCTGGCATACGCAGCGATGACCGCGTTGGACTGGATGTGAGCGAGCGCAGCCTCGATGATCTCATGGGCGTAGTCGGTCTGCTCACGCGCCCAGGTCGAGAAGGCGGCACGGAAACGGTGCACGGTGGCGCCGTCATCCCGAACGTCGCAGACGCTGCGGCTTCGTAACAATTAGGATGCTTGGCGGCCAATTAGATGGATCGCGTGATCCAGTCCGGCCTAATTCCGCTTTGCCGCATCAACCCCTCGGCATCGGTTCCCTTAAGCACACCGTGGTCGGTGACTAGAACGGTACGCAGCCCAGCGGCAGCACCTCCCAGTATGTCTGTATGAAGCGTATCGCCCACCATTGCGACACGAGACCTGTCGATCGGTATGCCTAGGGTATTGGCTGCTTGAATGGCAGCGTTGAAAGCATTGGCGTAAGGCTTGCCTAAGAAGCGTATGTCGGCTTCAACACTGTCGAGCAAATCGTGCGCGAAAAACCCCGCTTCGATCGACAGGCCATATTCGCGCGGTGCGACGAGGTCCGGATTTCCGACGAGCACCGGGGCCGGCCGTGCTTTGAGCCGCTTGACCAACCGCTGTTGAAGCGCGGGGGTCCAGCCCTTACTGCTGAGAAATAGGTAGCCGCCAGCCTCCCAGAACGAGCGGGCGTTTGAAGCCTGGGTTACGATCCCGTCCGGTAGGTCCGCAATGCCTGCGGCAGCGGGCAGGATAGCAGCCCAGTTCCGCACGTGTGGAAATCGTTCAGCAGCAGCGACTGCAATCGAGCGGCTGCTCACGACCTCGCCGGCAGCGATCGGAAAGCCCAAGCCGGCATACTTGGCGAATTGCGCCTGTGGTTCCTTGGTTGCGGCGTTGGTGAGGATGCAGATTGACTTGCCGACCCGCTTTAGCGCGTCGAGCGCTTCGACCGTGCCGGGGATAGGCGTGTCGCCCACAACAAGAACACCGAAGGCGTCGAACAGGAACACGTCGATTTCGGAGACAAGGTCGAGCAGGCTGCCCACCGGCCTCGTCATTGGCTCGGCTGGCATTTGGGGTAGGCGTTCGCGCAATTCTTCGTAGCGCCGGAAGACGCCGAGGGTAGTCAGTTCCATGTGGATTTCGGAGCGATCAAGTAATCGCCCCACGCACTTTGGCCGAAACCCATTCGGACACCACAACGGTCGCAAGGATGACAACGAAGATAAGCGTCACCTGGGGCCAGGCCAGTGTGCTGAGCGAGGCCTGGAGTTGCAGGCCTATGCCGCCGGCCCCGACAAGGCCGAGAATCGTCGATTCGCGGATGTTGATATCCCACCGAAACACGGAGATGCCGAAGAAGGCGGGCAGGACTTGCGGTACGATCGCATAGTCGATGATCTGTGCGCTGGTGGCGCCCGTTGCGGTGATCGCCTCAACCTGTCCGTGGTCGATCTCTTCGATCGCTTCGTAGAGCAGTTTCGCGACGAAGCCTATGGAACGCAGCCCTATAGCAACGATGCCCGCAAGCAGCCCGGGCCCGATGATTGCCACCAGAAGCAGTGCCCAGATCAGCGAATTGATCGAGCGTGAGGCGACGATTACAAACAGAGCCACGGGCCTGACGAAATAGACGGACGGCGTGGTGTTTCGCGCTGCACAGAAGGCGATGGGCACTGCTATCAGGATGCCGAGGATCGTGCCAAGCGTGGCGATGTTGAGCGTGTCCCATAGCGGCCACCATAGCCTTTCCATATAGGACCATCGCGGCGGAAACATGCGAGCGCCGAGGTCGGCTGCCTGCTCTGGCGCATCCCAGACGAACGCCCAGATGGTGTTCTTTGTCATTTCCCGCCAGCACCAGGCGAAGAGCGCGGCGAGCGCGAGCCAGCCACCCCACAGCACCAAGTGCGCGGTAGTGGTACGCTTGCGCCATGTTGGCTGCACGGTTCGGAGCACAGGCATCACTGCACCCACTTGCGGACGAAGCCGGACGAATACTCGGCCACCATGACGATCGCGATGATAATGAGAAGGATGGCGCCGGCCGAATCGTACTCATACCGGTCTATGGCTGTGTTGAGGGTGGCCCCGATGCCACCTGCGCCGACGATGCCAATGACGGCGGATTCGCGGAAATTGATATCGAGGCGATAGAGCGAGAGGCCAATCAGGCGCGGCATGACTTGTGGCTGAACGGCATAGTTGACGAGTTGCAGCCAAGATGCTCCGGTTGCTCGGATCGCATCCGCCTGGCCTTCGTCGATTTCCTCGATGTCTTCGGCGAGCAGCTTCGATATGAAGCCGACCGTCGCGAAAGTGAGCGTCAGGAAACCCGCAAAAGGTCCGAACCCAAACATCGCGACGAACAGGATCGCGATGATAACCTCCTGCAGGCTGCGTGAAACCGCGACGATGGCACGGCAAGCGAGATAGATTGGTACAGGCGCAAGATTGCGCGCCGCGCCAATACCGATCGGAATGGAGATGAGGACGCCGACCACGGTTGAGGTGAGCGTCATCGTCAAGCTCTCCACCAGCCCAGTGCTGATGTCGCGCCAGCGCGAAGTGAAATCCGGTACTAGGAAACCCTGCAAGAAGCGCCAGCCACGATCCAGCCCCTCGTAAACACGTGTCCAGTTTACCTCGACGGTCGAAATCGCGAGGACAAGATATACGAGTGAGAAAAGGTAGATGCCCCAACGCCAGCGCCAGTCTTTGATAAGGACAGGCGAGCGGCGCCATGTCCTACCGGTCTCGAAAACGCTTTGCATCAGACCAGCCCGGCCATGCGCTCGGCGGCCTCCTGATTGTCGCGGCTGTCTTCCTCGGCTCCCCGGCGCATCGCGTTCCAGTCCTCTTCGCCATAGATGGTGGTCAGAACCTTATCCGTAAGTTGGTCTGGTTCGCCGTCGAACACGACTTCGCCGGCGCGCAACCCGATGATACGCGCCGTGAAAGCTTGGGCCAGCACCACGTCGTGGATGTTGATAATTGCAGGAAGGTTGCGTTCAGCGCATATCTCGCCGATCAGCCGCATGATCTGCCGGGATGTCTTAGGGTCGAGGCTCGCGGTCGGTTCGTCGACCAGTAGGAGTTCTGGGTCCTGCTCAAGCGCCCGCGCGATGCCGACACGCTGCCGTTGCCCGCCCGACAGAGCATCGGCGCGCTTGTCGGCCTGATCGGACAAGCCCACCCGCTCAAGCAGCGCGAAAGCCATATCGATGTCGGTCTGCGGGAAGCGGCGGGTGAAGCTTCGCCAGAACGGCACGTATCCTAGCCGGCCCGAAAGCACGTTCTCCATCACCGTCAGCCGCTCGACCAGTGCAAATTCCTGGAAGATCATGCCGATGCGCCGGCGCGCGGACCGAAGGGCAGCTCCGGAAAGCCGAGTGAGTTCCCTATCGTCGAGGCGAATCTTGCCGGAGGTTGGCTCGACCAGCCGATTGACGCAGCGGATCAGTGTGGATTTGCCGGCGCCCGACGGTCCGATCAGTCCGACGACCTGCCCAGCCTGGACCGTGAAGCTGACGTCTTTCAGCGCGCGGTCGCCAGTCTTGTAGATCTTCGTGAGATTTTCGACGGTTAGCACTTTTCCTCCGGGTATTCCAAGACAAGAGGCGGAAACATCTGGCGTCCGCCTCCTGTCAATGCCGTCGGGGCGGCGGATCTACTGGCAGGTGTAGCTGACGCCGCTCGCCTCATCGATCTGCCTGATCACCGCCCAGTTGTCCTTGAAGGTTATGGGGATGAACTTGGCTTCGCCCGACTTGGAGAATTCCTCCTGAAGCTTCGAACCCTCCCACGGGAAGCTGAAGAACGCCTCCTTGATCTTTTCCTGGAGCTCGGGCGTGAGATTATGCGCGATGCCGTACCCAGTGGTTGGGAACGTCTGCGACTTGTAGATCGATATGATTTGTTCGGACTTGACCACGTCGCGCTCGATCATGCGGGCCATCACGGAGTTGGCGACAGCCGCCGCTGGATAGTCCTTGTTGGCGACACCGAGGACCGAGTTGTCGTGCTTGCCCGAGAACAGCGGCTCGTAGTCCGTTCCGGCGACCAGATTGTACTCCGCCTTAAGCAGCGCCGACGGCGCCTTGAAGCCGGAGTTCGAGGTCTCTGCCGTGAAAGCCAGTTTGTTTCCCTTGATGTCCTCGACCTTCTCGATGCCGGAGCCGGGATAAGTGATGATTTCCATCTCGTAGCCGAAGGAATCGTCTGCCGAAGCCATCATGGCGAACGGCCGCAAGCCTGCGCATGCAACTGCGAGTGGATTCGAACCGGTGTTGAAACCCGCCACATGAAGGCGCCCGGCGCGCATAGCCTCGATCTGCGCGGCGTTGGACTGCACAGGGAAGAATTGGACCGATTTGCCGGTCTTTTCCTCCATATGCTTGAGAAAGCCCTCCCAGACTTCAGCATATACCGCGGGATCCTCGACGGGCGTGTATGCAAAGATGATGGTGTCCGGGTCAGCCAATTGGCCCGCATCGCTTGGTATGTCCGCAATCAGATCGCCATCGGCGTCCTGATAACGGCTGTCGAGCTTGAACTCCGCCTGCGCCACGATCGTCCCGAACGCTAGCATAACCATTGCGGCAAACATCGTCTTCATTCGCTTTCCTCCCTTGTGCGGAGTACCACGTCTACGGGCACCTGTGAGACAGTGTTGTGTTAATCGCATCGAGAGTCTAGCCCTGACTCAAGGCTGTACTTACACCTCCCCCGTCCGCCCCAGAAGTGATTGGCCGCCTCACCGTGGAAGAGAAGCCTACAGATCGTTCTCAAATGTCCGGCTTCGAATTCGGAAAGGCGACCCACCCTGTGAGCAAACTGGTGCAAAAGGGTTGATAGAACCGGGTTGCTATTCTAGGGACCGGAGGACGCTCCCGAGAACGATACGACGCGGACTTGATACGCCTATATTCATCGGCTGCGACAACTGTGGCTGAGTAACCTAATCACTGGCACCACCTGAGCAATACCGAACCCACTCCGCCAACAACTCCCTCCGCCGATCCAGATAAGTCGTCCTGGCATACGCGGCGACGACCTGATTGGACTGAGTGTGGGCGAGCGCTGCCTCAACGATCTCGTGGGCGTAATCGGTCTGCTCGCGCGCCCAGGTCGAGAAGGCGGCACGGAAACCGTGCACAGTGGCGCCGTCATCGCGGAGGCCGCGGAGGCATTGGAGCATCGCCATATTGGAAAGCGTCTTTGCCCGTGCGCCGCGGAAGAGATGTGGATTGGTCGCGTCGCGCGGCAGTGAGCTCAGCAGAGCGACCACCTCATCAGCCAATGGCACCTGATGCTCGGCCGCAGCCTTCATGCGAGAGGCGGGAATCGTCCAGAGCTTTGTCTCCAGGTCGATCTCGTCCCAGGTTGCGCCAAGCGTCTCGCCGGTGCGACTTGCTGTCAGGATGGTGAAGAGCAGTGCCGTGGCGCTGGTCGAGCCAAGCTTCCGGAGTTCAGCCACCACCGCCGGCACTTCCTTGTATGGCACGGCAGCATGATGCTTCTTGTCCCGCTTCATCTTGCCGATCGACGGCAGCAGGTGCTGAAGCGGTCCGTCACGGGACGCCGGATTGTCACCGGAGCGATATCCCATGGCGGTGGCCCAACCCAAAATCTTGTCGATCCTGCCGCGGATGTTGCCGGCCGTCGGTGCCTTCGTCGTCCAGATGGGTTTCAGGATGGAGAGAATGTCTTCGATGCCGACCTGATCGACCGGCTTCTTGCCAATGACCGGATAGACGTAGGCCTTCAGTGTCGATGGCCACTGGGCACGATGCTTGTCATTCGTCCATGAAGCTTCATGCGACCAAATGTACTCCCTGCCGCATTCCTCGAAGGTCGGAACCTTATCGGGGTGTGATCCGCCCCCTCCCCCCGCCGCCGCACGTTCGGCTTTGCGGGCGCTACGTCGGGCCTTCTTCTCTTGTGCGGGGTCAGCCCCGTCCCTGATCGCAACACGCAGGCGTTCGGCCTTGTCGCGGGCCTCTGCTAGCGTGATGTCCTTGGTAGCACCCAGCCCAATCACCTTGGGCTTCCCGTCGACCCAGTACCGGTAAAGCCAACTCCGTGTGCCCTGGTCCCGGATCTGGAGATAAAGATTGTCCGACACGCAGGTCATGCCCGGCGCCTTCAGCGCGTCGACTTCCCGCTGTGACATGGCGCGCTTGCGGGCCACGTGTACCCTCCAGATTGGTTCCGCCGGGAGCATTGCGTGATGTCGTGGTTTAGTCCAGCCGAAGACCCGGCAATTGTAAGCGGTCAGACAACCGCCATCAAAAGTGCTATTTCGCCCTGCCTGCGTCCTGGACCGGAATGTCGAAATGCATGACGTCCTCCCGTGTGCCGAGCTTGGTGTAAAGGGCGATGGCAGGATCGTCACCATAGTCCGCCTGGACGTAGATGATCCAGATACCACGCTCGGTGGCGAGCTCCCTCAAGTGTTTGATCAATGCGGTTGCGACACCGCGCCGCCGATGCTGCGCCTGGACTGCTAGGTCATAGATATAAATCTCGCTTCTTACCCGCTCGAACTTGCGGAGCTCATAGCCAACTAACCCCCCAATGACCTCTTGGCCCTCAATCGCGACCAATGCATGGATGTGATCTTGTGCAAGGAAGTCTGCCACATAGGACTCATCAGGCCGATCGGTGGTGTAGGTCTCGGGATCATCGAAGGCATCCCCAAACACCGTATTCATCTGTTGGAACAAGACACCATCGCCTGGCCCCAACCGGCGGATTCTGAATGACCGCATCTATCCTTCTCCGTTTCGGCGGCGTCCCCGATAGATATCAAAGCACATGCGCGAGCGCAGCGCTTTTGCTTGCAGGTCGGGGCACAGGCAGTGGGGTGCGGCTAGTCTACAATAGTCCCGATCATCCGGGAGTGGCGCGGCATGCAGCTATTGCCTTGCGGCGCTCGTGATCTTCGGTCTCCACCGCCGCACTGACCCCTATGCGATAGCAGTAGTTGAAGTGGTCGCTGAACGTGGAAAACCAACGGGGTCCTGTATACTGACAGGGTACCCACGGGAATCCGTATTGGCCGGGCCACCAGCCCCTCAAATGGTATGCTACATCCTGCTGTCCGAGTGCCCGCCACGCGTACCACTCGCAATCAGCCCTGAGTTGAGCATTTGGCTGCAACGGAGCGGTGTGTCCGCCGCCATAAAATGCTCGCATGGTCTTTCTCCCAGCGTCACGCCTGCAATCCCGGATGCTTAACTCACGTTGGCGTGCAAGATTCTCGTTTCCGCGTGCTTGGGGGGTCACCGCGATGCACCAGTTGGAATGCTGCGAAGCCGATGTAGTCCAACGCGGCCCAGTCCGGTTGCAGGCCATATCGATCTGGCCCATGGCCCTTGCCACATACTCTTTGCAATCGTGGATTGGCGTCTGCGCAACGGTTGCGGCGGCGCTGAACAACAATGCAGCGATACTTGCGATCGATACAGCCGAACTCTTGCTGCGATAGCTGTTCCAGTCCATCGACTAGGCTACCTCTGCCGTTGAGGCAATAACCATATCATCGGAGCGGCTGGTTGACTACAAGAAGAAGTATTGTTGTCGGCCGCTAGCGACGCAAGCCATAGATCACCGGCTTCCTGACTCGGCTCGCCCCTCACGCAGAGACTCACCGTCATAACAAGTTCTTAATGATCGCAGCGGCATCGTGAATGCACCGTCGAGCAGGAGGGCTCGCAAGCGATGACTAACCCCGTACCTGCATTCTGGCAGGAGGCCCCTGTAGCCGAGCCGCAGGAAGCGGATCGCCTGGCAGCGCTGGATCAATTGGATCTGCTCGACACGCCCCGAGATGGCTCCTTCGATCGTATAGTTCGGCTGATTCAGAATATCTTCAATGTGCCGACCGGTTTGGTGTCACTGATGGACGGCCACCGACAGTGGCACCTGGCGTGTTCCAGCGGCATGGATGGCGAGGCGGAAAGAAAGGACACGTTCTGTCAGTATCCCGTCGTCACCGGCCGATCGCTCGTCGTACGGGATGCGACCCAGGATCCAGTGTTCGCGCTGAATCCTCATGTTCTGGCAGAAAACGGAATCCGCTTCTACGCCGGAGTTCCTCTCAAGACGCATGAAGGACACACCATCGGCACCGTATGCGCGGTTGGAACGGAGCCTCGCGAGTTTGACGCTCGTGAACTACAAATTCTCACCGATCTCGCCGACATGACCATGGGCGAGATCGAGCTACGCCAGCAGGCCGCCACGGATGTGCTGACCGGGCTGCTGTCCCGGCGCGAATTCAAAGATCGTGCAACTCACGCAGTGATGCTGGGGCTCCGCCATAAGTATCCCGTGTCATGCGCGGTGATCGATGTTGACCACTTCAAGCTGGTCAACGACACGCACGGCCACGCGATAGGCGATAAAGTCCTGCACCAGATCGCCGGGGCATGCCAAAACGAGCTGCGTTCCACGGATATTCTCGGGCGGCTAGGCGGCGAAGAGTTTGCTGCGATCTTGCCTCACACAACGCTCGCTCAAGCAGTGGACGTTGCCGAGAAGCTTCGCAAGGCCGTCAAGAGGATCCAGGTACAATCGGAGAACGTCATCATCAAGGTCACCGCCAGCATCGGGATCGCTGCGCTGGGCACCGAGGCCGGGGACCTGGACACATTGTTGGCTGAGGCCGACAAAGCACTTTACGAGGCAAAGGATCAGGGTCGCGATCGTTGCATAAGCGCTCGCACGGCAGTCATGGCCGGACGACGCCGACGGGTTCTCAAAGGCGGGCGTATAGTTTTCAACAACCGGTTTTCGGCGATCGACTGCACCATTCGGTCACTGGGGGACGAAGGCGCCGGAATTGACGTGTGGAATGCCCATGACATTCCCGAAAAGTTCACGCTCGTTATCGCCCCTGAGAATGTCGAGAGGCAATGCCTTGTCGCAAGCCGAGCAGAGAAGCATCTTGAGGTTCAGTTCTGTTGACTGGCCCACTAGCGACCAACGCGCGAAAGTCTGAAGTCTGCTTCGACGTCGCATGACCGCAACGTCTATGTCAGGCTTCCCGGCGGTGAGCACCGACACAGGTTTCTGCTGACGACCACCTGCAGCTTCTGGCCGCAAGCCTCGCGCAATCTATGACTGCTACATTGGAAGCAATCTCAGGCATGCACTGCCGCCGATCCCGCCCGAAAGGCGGCAAAGACTTAGAAGCCCGCCATGGTTCGCCTGGCGGGCTTTTTCGTGCCTTGCCACTGGATGCTTGGTGTCGCGGTCTGTGTAGCCGGCTGGCGGCGCCGGCACTTTTAACGCAAGGCAGCTGCTCGCTGGGAAAGAAGCCCCCGCCCTGTCCCAGCGAGCTGCCTGCGGACCACAGGATTGACTGAGCAAACGATGTGCCAGGCTGTTCTGTCGCAAAAAGACACAGGAAGCAGCTTGTGGCGATGTCCTACTCGATCGGCCTGTAGCCGATTGGGGCAGCAGATCATTTCGGGCCGCTTGAAGAGCTGGCCCTCCCAATGATCTACCGCCGGTTTCCCCAAGCGCATAATCATCGTTGGAATAGGACACTCGCCGCCCCTCCAGACGCCTCCGGAACTTTTGACGCCGCAACAGAGTTCGGACGACTTGAGAGGAGTGGCGATGGCCTGGTGGCGTTGTTTATTCGCTGAGATTTTGCCGACCTGGCACGAGCGACGCCTCGTTGGCGGCCGCGAAACCCACAGCGACGACACACTCCATCGTTTCCGAAGGAGAATTGCTATGAGTGACCAGAAGCAACCGGCGCGAGACGTTCGAGACGATCCGGCTCCGAATCCCGAAGGGCCGGCGCCGGGACAAAAGCCGCCGATAGAAATTCCGCCTGGCTCAGAACATGTCCCGGTAAGAACACCGGACAAAGATCCCGACCCGGTCGGAGTGGTACCCAAGACCGCGGGTGAGCCCCAACCCGGCCCGGATACATCCAACAGTCCGCTCGCAAACCGTGACATTGAAGGGCCAAGAAAGAGCGGCACAACCCCTCGGCCAACGGACAAGCCGGCCCAATGACCATGGTCAGAACAGGAAGGTGTCAGTGCGGTGAAGTCCGCTTTGAAGTGTCTGGCGATCCGCTAAGGGTCGGACTGTGCCATTGCACCGACTGCCGCCAGACCAGCGGTTCCGCCTTCACCCTGTTCGCCGTCTGGCCTCGAAGTCAGTTCCGCACAGCCTCTCACGTTGCGACCTATCGCGGTCGCTCGTTCTGTCCGCGGTGCGGTAGCCGGGTGTTTTCGCTGCGGCCGGACGAAGCCGAGATCATGGTCGGCTCCCTCGACGACCCCCCTTCCAACCTGGTGCCTACTTACGAGATCTGGACACCTCGCCGCGAGAGCTGGCTTCATGGCATGCCTTGGGCAGATCAGTACGCGGGCGATCGAACTGACGAGTCGGGTACTTGGCGCGAGTCTCACAAGGAGGGGGCTCGGCAGTAGTGATTGTCATTGCCAGGCACGACGACAGACTGTCGGACAGACGGTGCAGCGGAAACCCGTAACCCGCAGCGTTCCGGGCTTTAGACAAACATCCGTCCGCCAACATCGCCTGAAAGCCGCCAAGTCTGTCCGCCAAACAGCCATGACACACGGTATTGTGCCGCGTTTACAATCACTTACCGACAGACTGCGTTTGGGAAGATGGCGGTGTGGTCAGTCTTGTGCGAACCGGTCTCGAGTGAAAATTCACTGTTGAACGGGAATTTGCAGGGAATTTTGAGTAATCGAACGGTTTTTTGCGGTTGTTTCAGGTGTAAGCCGCTGAAATCAAGCCGATATCGCAGGGTTGGAAAGTCTGGATCGCAGGGAATTTTCTGCGACATGCAGGGAATTTTTTCGAGATTGCAGTGAAGTGAAACGCGCGGGAGCGTTGTGCGGATTGGCCTCCCGCGTATTGGCGGTCCACCAAGCTGCGGATTGCCGTTGGCAGTTGGAGCTGCGACACGCTATCAAAGCCGCCATTGAAACCCTCACTCAGGATTTTCACGGTCGGGCGATGTACCAACTCAACCAGATGGAAGGCGCGCTGAACGCTCTTTTGAGCGGCAAGCCGAGTTCGGCCCGGAAGCGGCTTGGCTCCCCGATACCGAAGGCGCTGAAGACGCAGATCAAACGGTTGCTCGAAATCGACCGGGAGCGCGCCCGTACCCGGAATGATGCGGGCGAAAACGACGGCGTCGCCTTTTTCGACGTGCTGCCCGACGGCAAAGGCTCCGAAGCTCAATACGATGCGTTCGGCGCCACCTGCCTTGCCGTTGGCCTGCAGATGTTGCGGTTCGGTTTCAAGCAGCGTGAGGTGGTCGGCAAGATGGCCGCAGTTCGGCGTTCTCTTCGAGAGGTGCACGCGCGGCTGATGAAGGATGTGGCCGTGGAGGGGCCGACCTACGATATTCACAACGCGGCGAACCTGCCCCGAAAGCGAGGTGGTCGCAATCCGGACACGAATACTGCCGACGTCAGCTGGTTCCTGGTTGTCGATGCGGTGGAAGACGCTGACGGGGCTTCGCCGGAGGGGCATGGCGACCGCAGGCATAAAACGGCGACATGTCGGGGCTGGGAAGACCTGATGCGTTTTCTACAGCAGATCATTCCGCATGAGCGGCCAGGCGTCTTCGTCCTGGAGATATCCGAGCCTATGGTGCGCATGAGCGAGCTTCTGGACGCGCAGCCAGTCCGTCGGCGGGGCCGCAGTTGAGAGGTGATTGGCGCTCTGTGGGTCAGCCCGAGAGCCTTTGACCCCGTCTCTATATACTGGCCACTCCTTATCGCAGGTTGCCGCTGCCGCCCTGCCCTGCTTCAGTCTTTGGTTCGATTGGCGCAAGTGACCCGCGTGCGATTGACGGCGCTTTTTGTATCCCTTATATGGGTTTCCTTCTCCCCTGATGCGCCACTGTTTTGCAACGGGGATTGTTAAAGTTGTTTTGTAACCCTTTATAGGGATTAGGTAAGTGTCATGACCAAAGCAAAGCTTGGCGGTCTCAACCACGAACTGAAGATCGAGTACCTCCCTATCGCGACGCTGAAGGCGGACGAGCGTAATGCGCGCACGCATTCACCAAAGCAGATCGCGCAGATTGCCGCCTCGATAGAGCAGTTCGGCTTCAACAACCCGGTGCTGATCGCTGCCGACAATCTGATCATTGCCGGACATGGGCGCGTGCAGGCTTTGAAGTTGCTCGGAGAAACGATGACGCCGATTCTACGCCTTGAGCATCTGAACGAGGTGGAGAGGCGCGCTTATGCGCTGGCCGAGAACCGGCTTGCGGAATTGGCGGGGTGGGATCGGGACATCCTGCGTATAGAACTTCAGGCGCTTGCCGCGCTCGATATTCCATTCGATCTTGAGATCACCGGCTTCGAAACGAGTGAACTCGACAACCTGCTCGACGGCGGCATCGATGAACAGGATCCCGCCGACCGGCAGTTTGAGCCGAAGCATGGCGCCGCCATCACCAATGTCGGCGACATATGGGTGCTGGGAGACCACCGGCTTTCGTGTGCGGATGCCTGTATTACGGGAAGCTATGCCGGGCTGATGCAGGGCGAGCGCGCCCGAATGGTATTTTGCGATCCGCCTTTCAATGTAAAGATTGACGGCCACGTCAGCGGGCTTGGAACCCGACGACACCGCGAGTTTGTGGCTGCCTCGGGCGAAATGAGCGACAGCGACTTCTGTCGCTTTCTGGCCGACAGCCTCGGCGCCATGGCCGGTAACGTCATGGACGGTGGCATCTGCTATGTCTGCATGGACTGGCGCCATGC
Organism: Rhizobiaceae bacterium; assembly: GCA_019635775.1. Classification (GTDB taxonomy): domain Bacteria; phylum Pseudomonadota; class Alphaproteobacteria; order Rhizobiales; family Rhizobiaceae; genus Mesorhizobium_K. The sequence continues at coordinate 13,161 of JAHBYU010000008.1, forward strand.
CGGGCTGCTTGCCGATGTAGGCTCGACAACCTTCTCCGAGCTGAAAAACATCGTGGTCTGGAACAAGACCAATGCGGGAATGGGCTCCTTCTACCGTTCGAAGCACGAGTTCATCTTCGTCTTCAAGGTCGGGCGTGCGCGACACATCAACAATTTTGGCCTCGGCGAGAAGGGCCGCTACCGCACCAATGTGTGGGACTATCCGGGCGTGAACGCGTTCGGCAAGGGCCGCGATGATGCCCTTGGCATGCATCCCACCGTCAAGAACTGCGCCATGGTCTGTGATGCGATCAAGGATGTCAGCCGACGCGGCGAAATTGTTCTGGACGGCTTTGGCGGGTCGGGCACGACGTTGATCGCTGCCCAGAAGACCGGCAGACGGGCGCGGTTGCTGGAGCTTGACCCTCTTTACTGCGACGTGATCTGCCGGCGCTTTCTCACCATGACCGGCATCCAGCCCGTTCATGCTGCCAGCGGCAGGACGTTCCGGGAGATGGAACGCAGCACCATCAACAACACACCCTTACAGCAACAGGAGGTCTAGATGCCGAAGAACGACGATACATTCGACGATGTCGGCTATGGCCGGCCGCCGAAGGCAACACGCTTCACGAAGGGCAACAATTTTGGCCAGCGCAAGCGAAGGCGTCGGCGCAGTCATCGTTCAGCGTTCGATTCCTTCGAGGTGGTGCTCAACCATCGCATCCGACTGACCATCAATGGAGAGCCGCACCATATCACGATCGGCGAGGCCATGTTGCTCAAGCTGCGAGAGCTCGCCCTGTCTGGAAACCGCCGGGCGATAGCCAAGGTCCAGAAGCTGCAGAACGCGCTGCCACCCTCGCCCGAAGACCATGCGGCCGAAATGGAAAAGTGGGAGCGCGCGAGATTGTCAGTCCGGCTTAAGTTCCAGCGATATGTTGAACGAATGAAGGCTGAGGACGCAGCGGCAAAGAAGGAGGCGGGCGGTGAAGGATCCTGATGATGACAGCATCGGCTACGGTCGCCCGCCGCGACACCATCAGTGGAAGAAGGGTCAATCCGGAAATCCGACAGGGTCAAAGCGCGCAGGCCTGTTCGATCATGTGCGCGAAATCTTTGCTGAAGAGATGCCGGAGACTGCCGGCCTGAAGAAGCCGAATGTACGTTCACTGATGTACTTCCGGCTCTGCATCGAAGGCATCAAGGGCAAGAACGCCTCGCTCTTCAAGGCGATCGACCTTGCCATCGACCATGAGGCGCAAGCCAGGGTACGGCGCGAGCCTCGCTATCTCGACATGGCAGCGATCCGGCGAGAGCTGGCCAGGAAGTTGGGCACCAAGGAGCGAACCGGGGATGGCGCCACCGCCCCGGTCAATCGACGTTCAGCAAAGGAGCGGCGGGCCGAAGACCGAAGCATCGAAAAGGAAGTCAATCGCATCATGCGCGATCGAAAGAAGGCAAAGCAGGCGAAATCTTAGTCCAGGTCGCCGCAGGTCGACACGACAGCAAACTACGGCGCAGCTGGTCGCCCGGGTATATGAGCGGTTAGCATAACGCCCAACTGTCGATCCTACAGCAGTGCGGCTTGTGCAAGATACGACCCTGCGCAACGATCATCTGCCCGGTAAAACGACAAAGCACAAATTTACTGAGAAGTCTGCGGACACAATGTGTTCGCCTGGCACCGCTGCATCAGGCTGGAAGTGTATGTTCGGTTTGGCAAAGTGGAGGACGGGCGTCAGTACCGCCCCGATCTTCATCGCGTCCGCTCAATCAGCCAGTCGAATAGCCCGACAAAAATTGCCTTGCCGGCGAGAATTTGATCCGTCCACAGATGCAGATGGCGATCGGCAGGCAGTTGAAGCTTGCCGCCGGCATCGTGGCACACGAAAAAGAACCGCTCGCAGCTTCCATCGCGGTCAAACCGGCCGCGATAATCATCAAGCTCGGCCTGGCTGGTGCCCGTCTTGACCTGAACCCAGGCCGTCTCCCCGGTAACCGGTTGCTCAAGGATGAGGTCGACATCGGGCATGTTTTTGCCGAGAACGCTCGTGCGTCGCCAGCCACCCCTGGTAAACACCAGATCGACCAGCGTCTCGAATTCCCGCCAGTCGAGATTGCGGATCATCGAAACGGCGATCTCCTGCATTCTGTCCTGCAGCTCGATCGCCCTTTCATGCAAGGGATCCTGTTCGCCACGGATACGGCGCAGGAGGTAGTCCACCTCCCCTACCTTGCAGATTGTCATCCGGTAGCTCGCCACCCGCGTCAGCGCCGAACTCAGGCTCCGCACGGTAAGCGCCTCGCCCGCAAGGCTTTGTCTGTGCCAGCCGTCCAGTGTTTTACGCATTCGCGCCGGGCGGTCCGGTCCAGCATCGGGCAACGCGACGACCTCCGGATCCGTGAGGCACCACCACAGATGTCCGTCGGCAAATGTGATCCATAGAGTATCGGCATCCAGTTCATAAAAGTCGCGAACTTCGCGAACGCCCTGACTTAGCCCCGACGGCGTCCGCCCCGTCTGTTCGAGCGCCGTCCGTGCTGCTTTCCAATCTCCCTGAACACACAGTTCATGTGCGATCTCGCGATACCCGAATGGGACAACTCCGTCGGCAATAGCATCCGATGCCCACGCGCCGCCGGGTCCAAGTTTGATGTAGCGAACATGCTTCGGTTCAAGGCGCACCATGGCAATCACCCTGCATACAATCAGTGACATGCAACAGCGCTCTGGTTGAGCTTGAAGTCAAGCTCATTGTCACTGATCGTCTGTAGACCGAATGACTACATCCCGCGAACCGTCGTTATGTGGACATTCGCGCGCGCCTTGCACGGAATTTGCGGAAGCTGCGACAGGAGAAAGGCCTGTCGCAGGAGGAGTTCGCATTCGAGGCAAATATCCACCGCACCTATATTAGCGATCTCGAACGCGCCTCACGCAACCCCACCATCACGATCATCGAGAAGCTCGCAAAGGCCTTGGATGTGAAGCCAGGAAAACTGCTGGATTGAACTTGGGCCTCAAGACCGTTGGTGAATTCGGAAGACATGACAGCTATTGCTCCATCGGGCCACAGAATCGACATTACGAGTGATCTTGTGACCAGTCAGGGTGTTTGCGTCTATCAAATGACGACTACAAGCGGTGTCGCAAAGCTAGTGTCGGTATCCGCAATTTTTGCGGATGGAGTATCGCTGGGGTGGCCGGTCACGGCGACTGGTTCGAAATACGCAGCCCAAGTCCTCGCGCTTGGCCGAGCGACATCGTCGTCATAGACAACCGCCCGCGCCACAAGAGCGTCGCGCGCCCCGAACCGATCGAGCGCCATCTATCGCCCTGCAAGCCCGAGATCAATCCGATCGAGAAGCCCTTCGGCCGGCTCACGACGATGCTGTGAAAGGCAGCCGCGCGCGAAGTTGTTTAGGCCTATGGCATCGCATGCCAACCCGTAGAAATTCTGGCCTAATGCATGCGCAATAACTTCAGCTCACGCGGCTACCACCCAGCATAATCGAAACCGCTTTTGGTTTGAGGATATGCCTGCGGCGTTTTTCGCACTTGATGGGATATCGAGTCGCGTTGCTGAATACGATTTATTACTGGCGCTGAAGCCGGTGGAGTTCCCGCTTGACCCATCTTTAAACCAACTGCGCAGTTCCTCGGCGCGATTGTTCACAACGATAATTCAGGGTGGCAAGTCGCAAGGTTTTCTTACTTGAAATCCTGCTGCCCCGATTCTTCAGTCGGTGGTGATGCGATCCAGCGTTCGGATGGCGTCCACGATACCACGGACAGTGATATCGCCAAAGGCGGTGCGCGTTGCTTCGCCGTCACGCAGGGCAGCAATGGCGACACGCTCCAACTCCTCGTCCGTGCAGTCGCCAAGGTTCAAATCGGAAAGCCGAGTCGGCAAGCCTACGGCGCGACAGAAGCGCAATGTCTCTTCGAATTCGGCCTGCGGCCTTCCCTCGAGAATCAGTAGGACAAGAACGCCAAAGGCAACCTTTTCGCCATGCATCAGGCTGTGCGTCTGATGCAGGACCGTCAAACCGTTGTGAATTCCGTGGGCGGCGGAGACCCCGCAATTTTCGAACCCCAGACCACTGAGAAGCGTATTGGCTTCTATGACGTTCTCGAGAGCTGGCGTAATCCGGCCGGCTTCGGCCGCAGCCTTGGCCTGAAGACCATCGCACATGAGAACATCGTGGCACTGCCGCGCTATTGCCAATGCGGCGAGTGGCGCGTGATAGCCTTCGCCAATGTAGTTCATGCTGCGCGTGTCCCTGTTGGAGCGCGCCTCGAACCACGTCGAAAGCGCGTCTCCCATACCCGCAATCAGGAACCGTGCCGGAGCCTGGACGATAAGCGAGGGATCGACAATCACCCGGTCTGGATGGCGGGGAAGACTGAAAATCCGGTCGACGGCGCCCGCCCGCGTGTAACGCACTGCAACCGCGCTGCATGGAGCGTCAGTTGAGGCGATGGTCGGAACAATCATCACCTTGGCCTTCAACTCGTTTGCGACCAGCTTGACGGTATCCGCTGTCTTGCCGCCACCAAAAGCGATGACCACATCGATCCTGCCAGTGCAGCCGGCATCAACAAGCCGGTTGATCTCCTCGGCCGTGCATTCGCCACCGAAACGCTCGATCCGGATCGGCGTTCCGGACGCTTCAAACGAAGAGCGGAACCGCGGGGCGTAGGTATGTTCAAGGAACCCGTCGATTACAATCAGCGCATTTTGACCGAGTTCCTGCGCATGCCGCTCAAGACGTTCGACCTCGCCGACACGCTGAACATACATTTCGGGTCCGCCAAACGCCCTGCCTGACATCGCCTCGCTCCTTTCAGTCATGGTGGTTCGTGTTTCGCGACTTCAGACGCGTGCCTCAACGAACGCATTCACGATATTGGCGGCCCTCAGCCCGTACTTATCGAACAAGAAGTTTGTTGTGCCGCCTTCGGCGAAGGTATCCGCTATACCAACGCGCCTGAAGCGACAGACGTTTCCCGTTTCGAGCAGGAGGTCGCCAACGGCGGAGCCAAGGCCGCCGATGATGGTGTGGTTCTCGGCTGTTACGACCGTTCCCGTCTTGCGGACCATCCGCAGGATCAGTTCCTCGTCGAGTGGTTTGATGCTGGACATGTTGATGACGGCCACGTCGACGCCTTTCTCCACGAGCCTGTCGGCAGCTTCCAACGCCTCAGCGACCATCATACCTGTTGCTATAATAACGCCGTCCGTACCGTCGCGCAGGAGATAGCCCTTGCCTACCTCAAGGGGCTGTTCAACGATCTCCCGATGCGCGGCGCCGAACGAACTTGTCATGCGCAGATAGACCGGTCCGTCGACGCTCAGGGCAGCCTGTACCGCGCTGGCGAACTGTTCCGGCCCCGATGGCTCCAGCACGACCATGTTCGGCAGCGCACGCATGATCGCGACATCCTCGATGGCCTGATGCGTGACCCCGAGATATGTGCTCAGGCCTGGAATGAAGCCGATGATCTTGACGTTCTGGCGCGGATACGCCGCCTGCATCGATATCTGGTCGTAGCAGCGCTTCGTCGCAAACACGCAAAAGGAGTGCACGAACGCTATGTCGCCGGTCCGGGCCATACCAGCGGCCATTCCGATCATGTTCGCTTCCGCGATACCCACCTGATAGAATCGTTCAGGCAGGTGATCGCGGAAATAGTCCGTTTCTGTGGGGGCCGCGAGATCCGCGCAAAGGCAGACGATGCGCTCGTCTTCCAGCGCGGCCTTGGTCAGGGCTTTTCCCCAGGGCTTCGGATGCTGACCCATGCCCGACACCCGGGTCATAAAATCGTGTACTTCGAGGTCGCTTCTCTTTCCGACGGTCATTGTGTTCTGTCTCCAAGCTCGGCAAGAACCTGTTCCGTGGTCTGCCGATCCAGCTTGATGTTGTGTGCGAGAATGCCCTCCAGCAGCGGCGAGCCCTTGCCGACAAGTGTCTTCGCCACGATGCATGTCGGCTCTCCGGCCGTTGCCCTTGCTTTTGCGAAGGCTGTGAGCAGTTCCTCATGATCGTTGCCGTCGCAGTTGATCGTGTGCCAGCCGAAGGCCGCCCACTTCTCACCCACCGGCTCCATCCGCATCACCTTGTCGGTATGCCCCTCCACCTGAATATTGTTGAGATCGACGATCAGGCACAGATTATCCAGTTCAAAATGCGCAGCCGCCAGCGTTGCCTCCCAGACCTGCCCTTCCTGAATCTCACCGTCGCCAAGCACGACATAAACACGAGCCGGCGACCCCTTGCGCTTTAAGGCGCAAGCCATTCCGACCGCGACGGACAGTCCCTGCCCGAGTGATCCGAAGCTGCCTTCGATCACTGGACCCAGCCGTTCAGAGGTGTTGATCTCCAGCGGCGAGCCGTCCTTGCAGTAGCCTTCGATGAGCGCGGCATCGATCAGGCCCCGTTTCGCCAATGTCGCGTAGAAGATTCCGGAATTGTGGGCAGTCGACAGCACGAAACGGTCTCGATCCGGCCAGGCTGGATCGTCGGGATCAAGCCGCATTTCCGAGAAATAGAGGCTTGCGAACAGATCGGCGGCACCGAGGCCCTGCTGTACATAGCCCTGGCCGATCGGAGCGATCATCTTGATCAGATCGCGCCTCAGTTCTTGGGAAATGGTATGGAGGACTTCAGGATCGCTTATCCTTGGTGCCGGCTGTCTTCCGGCGGCAGCATCGCTGCTGGGCATTGGGAATTTCCTTGCAGTTGAAGGTCAGGTTGCGCTGCCTGGGGCGAGCCCCAGTTCTTCAAGTATGGCTGTGGTATGTTCACCAAGCATAGGCGGGGGCGCGAGAGGTTGGTCGTCACGCGACCCATCGACCCGCAAAGGGCGACGCACGGTCGTGAGGTCGCCTTTTGTGTGATGGCGGAAGCGCGTGAAGCTGCCAAGATGGACAACCTGCGGATCCTCCATCACCTCAGGTACGCTGTAGGTTGGCGCGGCGGGCACGTCACGCGCCTCAAGAATGTTGACCCATTCGTCGCGGCTACGGGTTGCCATGGTGGCGGCCAGATCGTGCCTCAGCGCCTCGAAATTCGCAACGCGCGCAGCGACCGTTTCGTAGTCAGGAATGCTGACGAGTTCCGGCCTACCAATCGCGGCAGCAAACTGCTGCCAGAATTTTTGCTGCGAGGAGAGGTGGATCGAGAGCATCTTTCCGTCGCTGCACCTGAACACGAAAGCCTGCGAGTTCTTGATGCGCAAATAGGCGTCCGCGACCTCGCCATTTTGCGTGTAATAGCCAAACGGTTCCGGCATGAATGCGATGCTGGCTTCCAGCATGTTCACATCGATGCGGCGTACCCTGCCGGTACGCTCCCGGTCTAAAAGCGCCGCGAGGATACCCTGCGCAGCGTAATGCGCCGTGACGTTGTCCGGAATGGTGATGCCGGAAAGACGCGGATCGTTGCCGTCGAGAAACTGGCTGGACATGCCGCTGACCGCCTGCGCGATAGCGTCATAACTGGCTCGTTCGGCATAGGGGCCGTCTTGGCCGAAGCCGGTGATCGAACAGCGGATCAGCCTGGGGTTAAGTTCATGGAGACGCTGTTGGCTGAAGCCGAGACGTTCGACAACGCCTGCACGAAAATTATCAAGAAAAACGTCCGCTCTGCGCACCAAGGCTTCGAGTGCCTCTCGCCCATCCGCAGTCTGGAGTGCAAGCGCTACACTGCGCTTGTTGCGGTTGTAGGAGCAGAACTGAGCGCTGTACTCACCGCCGCCATAGCTACGGAACGGGTCGCCTCCGTCGGGGCGCTCGACCTTGATGACGTCGGCCCCCATGTCTGCGAGCATCATGCCCGTCAGAGGGCCGGTGATCATCGTGGAGAGTTCCACGACCCTTATTCCTGTGAGCATCGGCTGTGTCATAATGCGTTTCTGTCTTTCTAACGGGATGCAGCGTTCGGGACCTTGTTACCCCGAACGCCGCGGAGCACTTCAATTCTGGCGCTTAAAGGCGCCGTAGACCGGCTTGTAGCTCTTGTCGTCCAGGAACTGGCTGATCCCGCTTTCGTAAGAATGATCTGGATCCTTCGCACGGATCGCGTTCTTCTTTTCCTGAAGGTAGTCCTCGGCCTGGGACATGCTCATCTGGCGAACCTGACGGATAGCCTGCTTTGTCGCACGAAGCGCAGCAGGGCTTTTCTCCATGAGGCGCATGGCCAGCTTGGCTGTTTCGTCCTTCAGGTCCGAGGCGGGAATCGCAAAGTTGGCAATGCCGATGCGTTGGGCCTCCTTGCCATCAAAGGGGTCGCCGAGGCACGCGTAATAGAGCGCATGACGATGCAGCACCGTGTCTACCAGGGCCTTGCTGACCATGCCGCCCGGCAGGATGCCCCAGTTCACCTCGGATAGCGAGAACGTCGCGTCCTCGGCGGTCATTACGAAATCCGTCGCCAGGAGATGCGTGAAGGCGCCCCCGACGCAATAGCCGTGCACCATTGCGATTGTCGGCTTATTGAACATATAGAGGCGGTTCCACTGCCAGTTGTTGGCTGCCAGCCATATACGCTTACCTTCCGCTGGATCGCCATCCAGCGCGCGGAAATACTCTTTCAGATCCTGCCCTGCCGAAAAATTCCCGCCAGCTCCTGAAATGACGACAACCTTGGTTTCGTCATCGGCCTCAAGGTAATCGAGGGCCTGGTTCATCTCGATGTGAAGCTGCGGATTCATGGCGTTCCGCTTTTCAGGCCGGTTCAGGTAAGTCCAGGCTATTCCGTCTTCCCTGACAATCTCCACGTGCTGAAATTTTGGTGCCATTTTATTCTCCTGTGAATTGACGATACCTGGCGGAGTGCAGCTATTTCCACCAGACCAGACGACGATCGCACCAGACGAACACGCCGTAGATCACGAGACTGGCTAGGGACGCGACTGCGATGGCCGCCCATGTGCGCAGGAAATCGACCTGCTGCGTAGCCTCGTAGATGATCCTGCCCAACCCGTCATATGCTCCCAGCATCTCCGCGACGATAGCAACGATCATGGCCCGCACAATGGAGACCCGCAGGCCACTCACGATGATGGGCATCGCGGCCGGCAAGGAAAACATCCAGATGATCCGCATCTGGCCAGCTCCGAACGACCGCAGCAGGTTTACGGCGGAAGGATCGACTGATTTCAAGCCTTGGACGGCACTGAGAAAGACCGTGAAGCCGACCGTGAGGGCGACCATCGCGATTTTGGAGGCCGCGCCCAGCCCAAACGCCACGAAGCTGACAGGGACATAGGCCACGATGGGAACGGAATTGATCGCGATAAACAACGGCATGACGCTGCGCTCGGCCAGGGATGAAAGGCTAACCGCGATTGCAAGCAGCAGACCGATCGCTACGCCTATCACGTAGCCGGTCCCGGCTTCGTAGAGTGTGGCGGACAGTCCGGCGATCATCTCAGAACGGCCGGTCCATATTCGCTCCGCGATCTGACCCAGGGGGGGCAAAACGAATGGGGGTATGTCGAAGAAGCGTATCGAGCCTTCCCAGATCGCTGCGATGATCAACAGCCCGAGAAGAGGATAGGAAGCGCGCGCGATCACGTCTCGTTCCCCCACCAGATCCAGCGCGTCTGCACGAAGCGCAACACTGCATAAAGGCCGACGCCTATCACTCCGCAGGCTACGATGATGGACCAAAGACGGACCATGTTCTCCACATACATCGCCTGTACGAGCATGATGCCCAGGCCTTTGGTGTCGCCGAACCACTCCCCCACGATCGCGCCGACCAGGCTCAGACTGCTGCCGAGGATCAGGGACGTCATGATGGTAGGCAGCGCAAACGGAAGCCTCAATCTCCAGAAGAGCGTCCAGCGCGATGCCGCGAAGCTGCGGAGCAGATCGATGCGTTGCTGCTCGACCGAGAGCAGGCCACGGTGCGTGTGAACCGTTACGGGGAAGAAGGTCAGATAAAACGCGATCACCACCTTGGATAACATTCCATTTCCGAACCAGATCACCACCAGCGCACCGAACGCCACGACAGGTATGGTCTGGGAAATGATGAAGACCGGGAAGAACATCCGTTCAAGGATACGCACTTCGGCGAACAGCACTCCCATGAGGAAACCGAAGGCGGCGCCGGCCGCGAAACCGACCATCGCTTCGGTCAGTGTGTGCAACATGGCCCTCAGAAGAAGCTGGTGGTTATGAATAATATCCATCGCAATCGCCGAGACGGGCGGCACGACCTTCACGCGCCCCATCGGCAAGTGGCCGAAAATCTCCCAGCAAACCAGGAAAAGCGCCGTGACCAAAAGGGGTGGAAGCCAAACGGACGGCTTCATGGGACTTGCTGGGCTATGCGGAAAGACTTCATGCTCTCTTCTTCTACGGCGGCGAGCAGTTCCTTCTTGATCTCCAAGAATTCCCTGGAAGTAGTGATTTCGGCCCCTCGCGGACGGCCAAGGTCGATCTTGCGGTTGATCTTTATGGAACCCGGACGGGCAGTCATCACCACCACGCGGTCGCCCAGGAAGATCGCCTCGTCCACATCATGCGTAATGAACAGAATTGTACGGTTGTGACGCTGCCATATATCGAGCAGCCAACGCTGCATCATCATCCGTGTCAAAGCGTCCAGCGCCCCGAAAGGCTCATCGAGAAGCATCAGGTCGCGCTTGAAAAGGAAGGTCCGCATCAGCGCAACACGCTGGCGCATGCCACCGGAAAGCTGATGCGGATAGTGGTTTTCGAAGCCGGCAAGGCCGAACTCGCCGAACAGTTCGTCTGCCATGGCACGCGCCTGCCGCCGCGACATGCCTTCCACCTGGAGGGGGAGAATCGCGTTGTCGATGACACGACGCCACGGCAGCAACAGGTCCTTCTGCGGCATGAACGCGACCTTCCCAAGAAGGTCACAGCCATTATGCGGCTTTCCGCCGAAGCGTATTGATCCTTCGGCATCGAGCAGGCCCGCGACGATATTGAACAGCGTGCTCTTGCCGCATCCGCTCGGTCCGATCAGCGTGACGAACTCGCCGGGCTGAATGTCGAGATTGACATTTTCGATGGCCACGACCGTTCGCTGGCCGTCTCCAAATGTCTTGGAGACATTGCTCAGCTCGATGATCGGCCGATCGGACGGACGCGATGCCATCAATAACTTCCTTACTGCGGCTTGGTGAATTCGGAAGGCACAGCCTTCCAGAAGCCGGCGTTTACAGCGTCGTCAAGATCGACGTCCGGCTTTACCACGCCACGAGAAAGCAAAATGTCGCGAGCACGCTCGACACCTGCCATGTCCAGCACACCAAGGCCCGACGTGGTGCCTTCGCCAGCGGTCATCAACTTGCCATAGGCATCAAGCATGGCCCTCTGGTGCGGGGCCTCGAGCCCGGACGCTTCGTTCATGACGATTTCCACCGCCTCGTCGGGATGCGCAAGCGCATACTGCCATCCACGGATGGAGCCATTGATGAAACCCTGCACCACGGCCGGCCGCTCGGCGATGGTCTTTTCGGTCGCTACGATAGCGTCGCTGGGCACGTTCACACCGTAGTCGGCAGGATTGATGACGACGATACCCTCAAGCCCCTGCGCCTTGAGCACGTTCAACTCGTTGTAAACGGTCACCGAGGCGACATCGACCTGTCGATCCAGGAACGGAGCCATCGATACCGCCTGCGGCACGACCTTCACATCCTCCTGCGCCAGTCCGGCGTTCTCGATCATTGCATAGACGAGGTTTTGCGCGCCGGTGAAGAAGGTAGATACGGTCTTGCCCTTGAAATCCGCAGGCGTGCGAATCCCGGAGTCTTCGTGTGCGACGAGCGCCATCGGGTTCTGCTGCAACAGCATCGCCACCGCAACGAGGGGCAATCCCTTTTCGCGGCCGGCGAGCAGCGCATCGACGGTCCCTACGATCGCGAAGTCATCGGCTCCGGACGCCACGAGTGTTTCGCCGTTGATGTTTGGGCCACCGGGATTGACGGTCACTTCCAATCCCTCGCTTTCGTAAAAACCTTTTGCCTTGGCGACGTAGAAGCCGGCGAACTGAGCCTGCGCCAGCCAGGGCAAGCGAACGGATACTTGGTCGAGAGCGAATGCCGATGTGCTCCCCATAGCACCCAGGCAGATTGCTCCGACAGCGGACACCACCGTGCGTCGGGTGATCGTTTTCAATGCCGTCCTCATTTGAATTGTACCCCTTCTTTTTCGTTAAGCGATTGAAGTTAATCGCAAGCATACGCGATTGGCAAATGAAAAATGCAAACTCGAAAAATATGCATACAAAAAGTCAAAATTTGCCAGAACTTCCGCAGATCATCTGCGCCTACCCTGCGCCTGTTTGTTGAAAAGGCATCTCGACCTACCTTCTGACAGCTCTCGCATAAGCAGCGAAAGCGGCATAAAGCCAAGCATTTGATGGCTAAAGCGATCGCTACCGAAACCATCGGAACAAAAATAGGCATTGCACCCATCCTGAATATGTGCATTCAAATAATTACATTTTGTATGCAGTTTTTCATGAGGATTCAGATGGTCGCTCCATTTGCGGCGCGCAACGCGCATTTCGACAGGCTGGTGAATTTGGAGGGCCTTCGCTGGTTGGGTCAGAACACCAATCATGCAACGCCTCACCCTGCCGTCCGGGAGGCCATCGAGAAGTGCTTGCAGGACGAAGAATTCCATATCTACGCCCCTCCGGCCGGGCTAGAGGAACTCCGCCACGGCATCGTTTCCGATGTCGGCCTCCCGGGTGCGGAGGCGCTCGTCTCCGACGGAGCTGTCGCCTCGCTCTACCATGTGTGTCATACCTTCCTCAGTCCCGGGGACGAATTCATCACGACGGACCCGACGTGGAATTGGCCAATGGTTTTTGCGCGGTCCGTAGGCGCAACGGTCAAGCAGATTCCGATCTATGGGCAGGAACATGGCTACCGACTGGCGCCGGAGCGCTTGGCCGCAGCGATCACAGCGCGGACGAAGATGATCTACATCGTCGATCCCAACAATCCTCTTGGAACCACCTGCACACCCGAGGAGATCAAGGAAATCGCGGCCATTGCAGAGCGAGCGAACGCCTACCTGATACACGATTCGACCTATCGCGATTTCGCCTATAGTCACTCGCTGGCGGCGCATTACTATCCGCAGAGCACCATCACGATCTACAGTTTCTCCAAATGGCTGGGTCTGGCAGGCCTGCGCGTCGGCGCAGCGGTTGCGAGCGAAGATACCATCGGACGACTCGCATCCGCTCCCCCCAATAATCTGGGTTCTAACATCCTGTCACAAAGGGCGGCTATTGCGGGGTTGAAGCACAAGGGCGAGTGGTTTCCGGCAGTCCTCGAGAACCAGCGCGCAAATCAGACTCTCATTAATCAGGCGTGCGAACGCTCCGGCGGTCTGGCGGTCGCCGTATACCCCTCCAACGGAAACTTTGTTGTCATCGAGACGGGCGGGGCGGGCGTAACCCCGGAAGCGCTGGTCGCGGCATATCAGGCCAGGAACATAATGATTCGCCAGGGGGCTTACCACACGCCGAATTTCGGCGACCGTTTCGTCAAGGTCAGCACCACCGTGCCGTCGGGATGGGTTCAGGAGTTTGTCGACCTCATGCCCGAAATGCTGGCTGAGGCCCGTAACGCACAAGGCGCGCCCCAGCTCTTTTGAGCGGATGACTGCTCACACGACCTACGAACTCAAATCGAGGAATTATTCATGGACTTAGGGCTTTCGGGCAAAAAGGTGCTCATCACTGGCGCGTCGCAGGGAATAGGCGAGGGACTTGCCCGTGCCTTCGCGGAAGAAGGCTGCAATCTTCATCTCGTCGCAAGAAGCGGCGACAGGCTTGAGGCGATCCGCAGCGAGTTGCTCGGCGCTCATCCCGGTATCGAAATCGTCATCTACGCCATGGACCTGACCGAAACCGGCGCGATCGACAAGCTGGCGGCTCTGGATATCGATATTCTGGTCAACAATGCAGGGGTCATTCCAAGTGGCAGCCTGTGGGATGTCGACGAGGCCAAGTGGCGCGCCGGCTGGGAACTCAAGGTTCTGGGCTACATCAACCTGACGCGCGCAGTCTATCCGCACATGAAAGCGCGCGGCGGCGGCGTCATCATCAACAATATCGGCAATGGCGGTGAAGTTTTCGATCCGAAATACATTGCCGGTACTACCGGAAATGCCAGCCTCATGGCCTTTACGAAGGCGATGGGAGGACATTCTCTGGACGACAACATTCGTGTCGTCGGCGTCAATCCGGGACCGGTGGATACGGATCGCATCTACAACATGCTGAAGAAGCGAGCGGTCGATTGGCTGGGGGACGAAGATCGCTACAAGGAACTGCAGGAGCGTTATCCATTGAAGCGCCCGGCGCATATCTACGAGATCACCAGCACCATTGTCTTCCTGGCATCGTTCCAGTCAGGCTACACCTCGGGCTCCATCGTTACGGTGGACGGGGGCATCGCCTCCCGGCGTTCGGTCATCTGAGGTCGACATGAGCTTCGCGAAAACGCAGGATGGCGTGAACCTCTATTACGAGCAGGCAGGGGCCGGAACGGCGGTCCTGTTCGTGCACGAGTTCGGCGGCAACCACTGGAGCTGGGAGCCGCAGATGCGGCGCTTCTCCAGACGTCATCAATGCATTGCCTTTGCGGCGCGCGGCTTCCCGCCATCCGACGTTCCTGACGAATCTAGCCGGTATTCGCAGGAACTGGCAGCCAGTGATATCATTGCGGTCATGGACGCCGCGGAAGTCGAGCAGGCCCATCTGGTGGGCCTTTCGATGGGGGGCTTTGCCTGTCTCCACGCGGCCATACGCTATCCCGCGCGCGTTCTTTCGGTTGTCGCGGCAGGCACGGGCTACGGTGCGGAAAAGGCTCATGAAGATTACTTCCGCAGCATTTCCGAGGCAGTCGCGACGAATTTCGAAGCAAAGGGCGCTTCAGCCTTTGCGCCGACCTATGCGGAAGGTGCCTCGCGCGTCCAGTTTCAGAACAAGGATCCCAGAGGATGGCGTGAATTCGCCGAACGCCTGGGTCGCCACAACTCGCTTGGCGCTGCCAACACGATGCGCGGGGTCCAGATGTGCCGGCCCTCGCTCTATGATCTCGCATCGGAACTCGCTGCCCTCGAAGCTCCGCTTCTGGTCATGACTGGAGATGAGGACGACCATTGCCTGCAGCCAGGTCTCTTCCTAAAGCGAACGGTTCCTCGCTCGGGTCTGGCGGTCTTCCCGAAGGCGGGCCACACCCTCAACCTGGAGGAACCCGAGCTTTTCAATCGGCATCTTTCGGAGTTCCTCTCTCAGGTCGAAGCCGGGTTCTGGGCGCGGCGTGACCCGCGCGCCGACTCTTCGCAGATCATGAGAACCAATTGACCGCCGGAGCCTCAAGAGGTGCGCCCGTCGCATTCGTTGACGGGCAGCGATTGTGGCAGCGCCTCATGACGCTTGCGCAGTTCGGCGCCGTGGGAGAAGGAGGGGTTGACCGACCCGCTCTATCCGATACCGAGGCGAATGCCCGTGCGCGGATCGTAGCCTGGGCGCGCGCACTCGACATGCGACCCTATACCGACCGCGTCGCCAATCTGTTCCTGAGATTCGAGGGAACGGATCCCACATTGCCGCCGGTCCTAGTCGGTTCGCATATCGATTCGCAACCAACCGGCGGCCGCTTTGACGGCGTCTACGGTGTCCTCGCCGGATTGGAAGTAGTGCAGGCCATTCTGGTATCGGATAAACGGCCGAGGCGTGCGATCGAAGTTGTGGCGTGGACCAATGAGGAAGGATCGCGATTCGCGCCAGGCATGACCGGTTCCTATGTCTTCACCGAGCAAAAAAGCTTCGATGAGGTTGCTTCCACCAGGGATGGGCAGGGGATCAAGCTCGAAGATGCCGCGGCCTGGATTTTACAGTCGGACCAGGACGTCGAACTTCGAGACTTCGGCCGCGAAGCATGCGCTTATGTCGAGGCGCATATCGAGCAGGGACCCCTCCTGCAAAGAGAAGGCGTTCCGGTCGGAATAGTCACCGGTATCCAGGGTACGCGCCGATACAGGGTGTCGGTCGATGGAGCGGCAGCGCATGCAGGCACAGCCTCGCGCGAAGATCGACGTGACGCGCTGATGACAGCGGTCCGCATTATCGCCGCGCTCGACGATGCCGCGGACATTGCGGGTCTGAAGTGCACGGTCGGCCTTTTCAACGTCGTGCCAAATGCTCCATCCGTCGTCCCCTCGAACGTGGTCTTCTCTGTCGACATTCGCCACCCCGATAATGAGGTCGTGGACATGATTGATGGTTTTCTCAAAACCCTTGCTGTGGAGCATAGAGGACGTTGCACCGTCAGTGTCCGGCAGATCGCCCATGCGCCGTCCCTGACCTTCAGCCGGAACATTCAAAATGTGATCGCGGAGGCGGCCGCAAGCGCCGGAGTTCCCTGCATGAGCATCTATTCCTCCGCCGGCCATGACGCTCGGCAGTTGCATTATTTCTGTCCCACCGGGATGATCTTCATCCCCTGTCGCGACGGTGTGAGCCACAACCCCGAAGAATGGGCCGAACCCGAGCATGTTACCGCCGGGGCCAAGGTCTTGTGCGAAACCGTCTGGAGACTTGCCAATGACGACTGAGTCCGACACGATCCTGCATTTCGATCAGTTCATCGATGGTGAATACCGCCAGTCTACCCAGGACCGACGTCTCAAGATTCTTTCCCCGGCAACTGGAGAACTGATCGGCACCGCGCCGGACGGGACAGTCGACGACCTTGCAGTGGCGGTAGCTGCTGCCAGCCGCGCCGCGCGGTCCGACATATGGTCGGATATGGACGCTCTCGAAAGAGGACACATCCTGCGCAACATCGCCGAGATGCTGAAATCGCGCCTGCACGAGTTTGCGCAACTCGACGCCCGGGTGACGGGGCGCCCTATCCGGGAGATGCGCGCGCAGCTGACACGACTGCCGGAGTGGTTTCACTATTTTGCAGGCATAGCACGCGGACTGGAGGGATCCGTTCCCCCATTCAAGGGCGATTACCTGAATTACACCCAAATAACGCCTCTTGGCGTCGTCGGGCTCATTACATCGTGGAACCATCCGCTGCTGATCATGCTCAAGAAGCTTTCGGTTGCGCTTGCCGCAGGCAATACCGTCGTCGTCAAGCCTTCAGAGCTTGCGCCGCTGTCGCCATTGCTATTTGCCGCCATGGCGACCGAAGCCGGACTGCCGAAAGGTGTTCTCAACGTGGTTTCCGGGCAGGGAGCTACTGTTGGCAAGGCGCTATGCGACGCCAGCGAAGTCGCAAAGATCGATCTGACGGGCGGCACGCAGACAGGCCGTGTCGTGGCGCGGCTCGTAGCCGAGCGACTCATTCCGACCACCATGGAATTGGGTGGCAAGGCTCCTGTCGTCATCTTTGACGATACTCCGCTCGATGAGGCCGTTGCCGGTGCGACATTTGCGAGCTTCATTGCCTCTGGCCAGACCTGTGTATCGGGTGCTCGGATTCTGGTGCAGGGATCCATCTACGACGCATTCCTAGAGCGCTTCGCGCAGCGGGCGAAGACACTGCGGCTGGGACATCCCATGGACGAGGCGACGCAGATGGGCGCGCTCATATCGCAGCGACAGATGGAGCGGTCGCTGGACTATGTCGCCTCCGCCGTAGAGGAAGGTGCTCGCATCGTCGCCGGAGGTCGCCGTGCAGCTCTTCCCGCCCCTCTGGATCGTGGCTTCTTCGTGGAGCCGACAGTCCTGGCGGACACGACGCCTGACATGCGGGTCGTCCGCGAGGAGATATTCGGTCCCGTCGTCTGCGTCATGCGTTTCGAGGACGAGAAGCATGCTCTCGATCTCGCCAACAACCATGAGTTCGGCCTCGGCGCATCGGTCTGGACACGCGACATCGGCAGGGCACACCGTTTCGTCCGCAAGCTGAACGCAGGCATCGTCTGGATCAACGATCACCATAAGAACGACCCTGCGTCGATATGGGGAGGCTTCGGCTCCAGCGGCCACGGAAAAGAAAATGGCTGGCACGCGCTGCGCGCCTACGGCAAGGAGCAGAATGTAGTGGTTCGCCTGAGCGCGGGATTTGCCGACTGGTACGAAGACGGTGGCCGATACGGCTGATTATCTGCCGATGGTTCCCTCGATCATGTCGGAGGGCAGGTGCGCGATAAGATCTGCAAGGCTGTCGCCAAGCAGGTTGACATGTCGGCGCATGGCAGTGGCGGCGGCATCGGAATCCCCGATGGACATTGCATCGATGACGGCCTGATGTTCCGCTATGGTGGCTATCATCCTGCCCGGCTGCGCCGTCACATGCCGCCTGTAGGGTGAAACGCGATTTCTTAGATTGCGGGTCTGCTCCGCGAGGAATTCACTTGAAGCAGCCTCGTAGATCACCTCATGGAACTCCCGATTTACCTCGTAGAACCGCATCGGCTCATCGGTTTTCAGGGATTCCTTCAGGTCGTCCTGCGAGCGAAGCAACTGGCTTCGTTGCTGCGACGTGATCCGACGTGTTGCCAGCCTTGCACAAAGGCCTTCGAGTTCCGCCATGACCTCAAACATCTGGATCAGCTTCTGGACCGTAATGATTGCCACGATAGGGGTCTGGCGTGAACGCATGTCGACGAGTCCGCTGGACCCAAGCTGTCGAAGAGCTTCCCGCACCGGTGTCCGGGAAATGTTGAACTGATGGGCAAGACCCTGCTCGTCGAGACGCGTTCCGGGAAGAAGTTCTCCAGAAAGTATTTTCGTTTCAAGTGTCTGCTTGAGATCCTCTGCGCGTGTAATTGCCGCCATATCTTAACCTATTGATAAAATTGATAATTTCCCAATGAGTGACCTACACGCAAGCTAGGTCTCCGCTACCGAGCATTGCCCTCTTCGCCAGAAGCGATGCCTCGGGGAGGAGACGATCGGCGAAAAATCCCGCGGTTGAGACCTTACGCTGATAGAAATCATGATCGTCGTGATCCTCCGCCATTGCCGTGCAAGCGGCATTTGCCATCGACAACCACATCCAGCCCATCGCCACCAAGCCGAGCAAATCAAGATAGTCACCGGCTCCGGCGGCATGATCCTCTGGATTTCGGCCTTCCGCGACCATCCATTGGGTCACCGTATCCAGTTCCTTAATGGCGGCTTGCATGCCCTGTTCAAGTACATCAGTTTCGCCGTTGCGGGTTCCCTTGTCGAGGCCGTTGCGGACCATCTCGATGAACTGATTGATTGCGGCGCCTCGATCCGCGACCACCTTACGCCTTATGAGATCCAACGCCTGGATGCCGTTTGTGCCTTCATACAGGCGTGTCACCCTCACGTCCCGCAGGAATTGCTCTACGCCCATATCCCTGACATAGCCGTGACCGCCATGGCACTGGATGCAGAGGTCCGCTACCTTGAAGCCTTTGTCGGTGAAATAGGATTTGAGGACAGGAGTCATCAGCGCAGCTAGACTGGCTGCCCGTCTTCGCTCTTCATTATCAGGATGCTGCTTGGATATGTCGATTTGAAGTGCGGCCCACAACGCCAGCCCACGCCCTGCTTCCGTAAATGCCTGCATTTCTTTGAGCATCTTGCGTACATCCGGGTGCTCTATGATCGGGACCGCTACATCTGGTGCCGCCTTGGAATGTGAAGGTGGCCGGCCCTGCAGCCTCTCCCCGGTGTAGGCGAGCGCGTTCTGCATGGCCACCTCCGCGATCGCCAGGCCTTGTATGGCAACGCCGAGGCGAGCGTCGTTGACCATGACGAACATCGGCTTCAGACCATCATGTTCATCGCCGACGAGATAGCCCGTCGCCCCATCGTAACTGTAGGTGCCGGTGGGAGCCGCCTTGAGGCCCATCTTTTGTTCCAGCGATATGCAACGCACGGCATTGCGCCTTGCCGGCGCGTCGCCGCCGGCGACGAGCAGCTTGGGGACAACAAAGAGGCTAAGCCCGCGACTCCCGAGGGGAGCGCCGGGCAAACGCGCCACGACAAGATTGACTATGTTGTCCGTGAGGTCGTGTTCGGCATTGGTAATGAATATCTTTTCCCCGAAAATGCGGTACGAACCGTCGGCTTGACGTTCCGCGCGCGTCCGGATCAGGCCGAGATCACTTCCCGCATGCGCCTCGGTGAGATGCATCGCGCCCGTCCATTCTCCTTCTGCGAGTTTTGGAAGGTACGTGTCTTTCAGTTCCTGGGAACCATGCGAGTAAATGGCGGTAAATACGGCCTCGCTGAGGTCGATAAAGCCGCTGAATGCCATGTTGGCCGAGCAAAGCATCTCATAGAAGCACTCCGCGAGAATTCCCGGAAGGCCCTTCCCGCCATATTGTGTGTCAAACTGTAGCCCGATCCAGCCATTGCGCGCGAACTCGCGGTAAGCATTCGCAAAGCCGTTCGGCGTGGTCACCTCGCCGTCTTTCCACTTGCAGCCTTCGATGTCTCCACGCTGGTTGAGCGGCAATGCCTCTCCCTCGCAGATCGCGGCGGAGCCTTCGAGGAACGTCCGGATCGTTTCAGGCGAAAGCTCCGCATATGCCGGGAGCGTGGCATGCGTTTCGAGGCGCAGAACCTCGTCAAGAACGAAGCGGAATTCGCGTTGTGGCGCCGAATAGCTTGGCATTTTGACCTCGATATGTATGCTTTGTACGCTTAATTGCATAAATGCATCTGCTGGTCCAACGGATTTGGCTGCATTGAGGCAGCGAAGATCCTCGATAAGGCTTATTGTATGCAAAGTTTTGATTTTTGGGCTTTTTAGTTTGCAAAATTTCGACCTGTCTGCTTCCATCAGAATACATAACAATGACGAGGGTGAACGAAATGAAGATTTTTAACTGGAGTACGGCCGGGATAGCAGGCTTGGGAGTGGCGTTGTTTCTGGCATCTGCCGCAGCGGGCCATGCGCTTGAAACCGTCTCGGTGCGGTTGAAGTGGGTACCACAAGCCCAGTTCGCCGGGTTCTACGTTGCCAAGGAGAAAGGCTTCTATGAAGAAGCCGGGTTGGACGTGACAATAAATCCCGGCGGTCCGAACCTGAACGGGGAAACGCTGGTCGCAACAGGCGCGGACAATTTCGCGCTGGCGGGAAGTGTCGAGAGCCTTCTGTCCAGCAGCGACAAGGGACTGCCGATCGTTGGCGTGGGCATGCTGCTGCAGCATACGCCCTCGGCCTATGTCGCTCACGCCGATTCGGGCATTACCAGTCCGGCCGATTTTCGGGGCAAGACTGTGTCGACTTTCTTTACGGGCGCCCAGAACATGCTCTTTGCAGTCTTGGCGGCCGCCGGCGTTGATGAGAAGGATGTGAACGTGGTGCCCCAGGCTGTCTCGATGGCGCCTTTCATCGACCGCCAGGTCGATGTTGCCACGGTCATGCTCTACAATGAACTCAACGTGCTGCGGAAGCAGGGGCTGAACGATCTTGTCGTGTTGCATCCCGAAGACTACGGCGTCAGCTTCCCCAGCGATCCCATCATCACGAACCAGACGATGATCGCCGAGAAGCCGGAAGTCGTACAGGCGTTCGTCAACGCGACTCTCCGCGGCTGGGCATATGCGATCGCAAACCAGCAGGAGGCAGTCGATATCGTCATGGCGGTTGCGCCGGGCTTGGAAAGTGAACACCAAAGCGCCATGCTTAAAGCCTATGCCGAGTTGATGCTGGCTGGTAACGGTCGCAAGTCGGGAATTGGCTTGCTCGACATGGATGCGCTTGAAAAGGCAAGGGAAATGCTGATCCAGCGCAATGCGGTAAACCCGGATATTCAACTGACGGACGTAGTGGACAATCGCTTTTGGGAAGCGGCTCCGGCTGATGCCAAGATCGTCCCCTGACCGTATCGAGATAATATGTCACGCGGTTCGGGTGGCCTCCTGAAGGCTGCCCGAACCGTCACAATGCCTTTGGAAGGAATATTGATGTACGCCGAGAAGCTGCGCCTGGACGGGAAAGTCGCGGTCGTCACCGGAGCAGGACAGGGCATAGGAACAGCCTGTGCGCATGCGTTGGGCGAGGCTGGCGCGATTGTCGTCATTGCCGATATCGACTTAGCGAAGGCCCAGCGCGCGGCCAAAGAACTCTCCGGGCTCGGATTGATCATGCATGCCAGCCGGCTCGATGTCGGCAATTCGGCGTCAGTCAATGAAGCCGCAACGCAGATCGCGGAAACCTATGGAGAAACGGATATCCTCGTGAACAACGCCGGTATCTATCTCGGCGATGCCAAGGCCGAGGAGATCACCGATGAACATTGGCGTCGTCACATGGATATCAACGTCGATGGCGTGTTTTGGTGCTGTCGGGCGTTCGGTAGCCGCATGCTCGAACGGCGCAACGGTGCCATTGTCAACATCGGCTCAATGTCGGGACATATAGTAAACCGACCTCAGGCACAGTCCTTCTACAACACGACCAAGGCGGCGGTCCATCACCTGACACGTTCGCTTGCGGCCGAATGGGCCGATCGTGGCGTGAGGGTCAACGCCGTGGCTCCCACTTATATCCAGACGGCGCTTACCGCTGACAGTATGACGAGCAATGCGGAGATGTACGCAGCCTGGCTTTCCGACACTCCCATGGGCAGGGTCGGCCAGGCCGACGAAATAGCCTCCGTTGTCCATTTCCTGTCCTCCGATGCGTCAAGCCTCATGACAGGAGCGATAGTAAACGCGGATGGCGGCTACACTTGCTGGTAGCCGAATAAAGTCATCTGAAAAAAAGACGTTGGGGTTGACGTTGACCAACAAAGATTTTGCCTATCCTGACACCAAGCTTTATGTCGATGGGGTCTGGCGTGAGAGTTATGAAGGCGCGGCGATCGACGTCATCGACCCCGCTAGCGGACGAGCTATAGGGAAGGTCGCCCTGGCGAGCATCAATGACCTCGACGCCGCTCTCGAGTCCACCGAGCGCGGCTTTGCCGTGTGGAGCGATACTTCCGCCTTTGAGCGCTCCGGCCTAATGCGTCGCGCTGCAGACATCCTCCGCAGTCGAGTTGATGCCACCGCTCATATGCTTACCCGTGAACAGGGCAAGCCACTCCCGGAAGCCAAGGGAGAAATTCTCGCTGCCGCCGATGTCATCGACTGGTTCGCCGAGGAGGCTCGCCGAACGTACGGCCAACATATTCCATCACGTTCGTCAGGCGTGACTCAAATGACCATCAAGATGCCGGTGGGGCCTGTCGCGGCATTTACTCCGTGGAATTTCCCCATAAACCAGGCCGTGCGGAAGCTCGCGGGCGCCTTGGCGGCAGGGTGCTCTATAATTCTGAAGGCTCCGGAGGAGACGCCCGCTTCACCTGCCGAACTCGTTCGCGCGTTCGTCGACGCAGGCCTGCCCTCAGGAGTCATAAACCTTGTATTCGGCGAGCCGGCGCAAATCTCGACGCACCTCGTCACCCATCCCACGATCCAGAAGATCTCCTTCACCGGTTCCACCGCTGTCGGCAAGGAACTAGCGGCGCTGGCGGGCCGGCACATGAAGCTGGCCACGATGGAGCTTGGTGGTCACGCTCCGGTAATCGTCTGCGCCGACGCAGATATCGCCAGCGCCGTGAAAGTGCTTGTCGCGTCGAAATACCTGAACGCCGGGCAGGTCTGTGTTTCGCCGACCCGGTTCCTTGTCCAAGACGATGTGTACGACGGGTTCGTCGATGCCTTTGTAGATGCATCGCGATCGCGACATATCGGCAACGGGATGGAGCTAGGAACGCAAATGGGCCCATTGGCCAACGACCGGCGCATCGCTATGTTGGAAACATTGATCGAGGATGCCGTAGGGCATGGTGGCCATGTGCGAACGGGTGGACACCGGATCGGCAATGAAGGCTTCTTCTTCGAGCCAACGGTCCTTGGCGACGTGCAAACTGGCGCGCGGATCATGAACGAAGAGCCCTTCGGGCCCATTTGCGTGATCAATCGCTTTTCCACCCTGAACGAGGCGATCGAAGAGGCAAACCGCTTGCCATACGGCTTGGCCTCGTTCGGCTTTACGCAGTCCTCGCGTAACGCCCATGAGATCGCTATGCGGGTCAGGTCCGGTATGACGACGATCAACCACAATGGGCTAGCGTTGCCGGAAGTGCCATTTGGCGGGATCATGGAATCGGGACATGGTACGGAGGGGGGTTCCGTAGCTATCGAGGCCTACCTCTACACCAAACTGATCACTAGTGCCGCGCATTAGATTGCGTAGGCCGCGCCAACCCCCACCGGGTCGGCTCAACGCCTGAAGCCGGTTGGTTGCAATGGTGCCCCTATCCCGATAGACAGCCCCCGCCTATCCTTGGACTGCCCCTGGCAGCAGGCCACTCCGCTGGTCTAGCGCTCGATATCCTGCGCGCCGCCGAGCAGGCACATGCGCGCGAGCTTGCCGAAGATCTGGAGTTTTGGAGCATGTACAAAGAATTCTATACCCACCAGCTCGAACTGGCGCGAAGGGATGGCCAGCCGGAGCCGGCGATCTACCCCCATCCTGATGACATTGTCATCGACGCAGATAGCCCAAAGTTTCTCGGGCCCTGGGATGAAGAGCAGAACAAACGGGTCCAGCATACGGTCCAGACCTGCAAAGTGCTGCTCATGCAAGACGAACTGGATCGGCGCTGTGAAACACGTCTGGATGGCTCTCCTGTCAAAGAGCCTGGCGCCGCCCTGTTTATGTTCAACCAGTTGAACGAGACCCTTCCGCCTCGCCTCAGACTTTCCGACAGCAGGGTCAGTCGTCTTCAGATGCATTTCCACTGCATGGCCAAACGTACTTTGCTCAAACAACTCCATGCAGACTGGCGCAAAATTGGACAGTGAACCGCCCCGGGTTGATCGGAGGCTCCAACTCCTGAGAAGGTGGAGCCATGACAATCAAGACGACCAACAAGTTCTCTCCCGAGGTCCGATCCCGTGCGGTGCGGCTGGTTCTGGATCACGAAGGCGAGCATGCCTCGCGATGGGCGGCGGTGTCGTCGATCGCCGCCAAGATCGGCTGCACGGCGCAGACGCTGCATGAGTGGGTGAAGAAGGCCGAGCGCGACAGTGGCGTGCGAGCCGGTGTGCCTACGGATGTGGCGACGAAGCTCAAGGCTTTGGAACGCGAGAACCGCGAGCTTCGACAGGCTAACGAGATCTTGCGCAAGGCAAGCGCGTATTTTGCCCAGGCGGAGCTCGACCGCCGGTTCAGACCATGATCGCGTTCATCGGCGATCATCGTGGGGCGTATGGGGTCGAGCCGATCTGCAAGGTCCTGCCGATCGCCCCGTCGACCTACCACGACCATGTCGCCAAGCGCGTCGATCCCTCGCGGCTGTCGACTCGGGCAAGACGGGATGCAGCCTTGAAGGACGAGGTCCGACGTGTGTTCGAGGCGAACTTCCGCGTCTACGGCGTTCGCAAGGTCTGGCGGCAATTGCAACGCGAGGGCTTCGATGTGGCCCGCTGCACGGTTGCCCGCCTGATGAAGGCCATGGGCCTCGAAGGCATCATCCGCGGCAAGCCGATCCGCACCACGGTGAGTGACAAGGCCGCACCTTGCCCTCTCGATCACGTCAATCGCCAGTTCCATGCCCCGGCGCCGAACATGCTGTGGGTCTCCGACTTCACCTACGTCGCGACCTGGACGGGCTTCGTCTATGTCGCCTTCGTCATCGACACCTATGCCCGCCGGATCGTCGGCTGGCGGGTGAGCCGGACGGCGCATGCGAGCTTCGTGCTGGACGCACTGGAACAGGCGCTCCACGATCGGCGGCCCATCCATCGCGGCGGGCTCATCCATCACAGTGATAGAGGCAGCCAATACGTCAGCATTCGATACACTGAGCGCTTGGCGCAGGCCGGCGTCCAGCCTTCGGTGGGCAGTGTCGGCGACTCTTACGACAATGCTCTCGCCGAAACGATCAACGGCC
The DNA here is from genome assembly GCA_019635775.1 of Rhizobiaceae bacterium. Classification (GTDB taxonomy): domain Bacteria; phylum Pseudomonadota; class Alphaproteobacteria; order Rhizobiales; family Rhizobiaceae; genus Mesorhizobium_K. The sequence continues at coordinate 39,044 of JAHBYU010000008.1, forward strand.
TCTACAAGGCCGAGGTGATCCATCGACGCGGACCATGGCGCTCGTTCGAGGCCGTCGAGTTCGCGACGTTGGAATGGGTCGACTGGTTCAACAATCGCCGGCTGCTGGAGCCTATCGGCAACATCCCGCCGGCCGAAGCCGAGGAACGCTATTACGCCATGCTGCAAGAGCCAGCTATGGCCGCGTGACTCAAACGAAACGGCCTCCGGAAAACCCGGCGCGGTTCACAGCCCAAACCCAGAGGCTTCGTCTTCCCTGACATGTCGGCCATCTTACCGGAATTCGCTGCTCATCAGGAGTTCGTCGCGAAAGCGGTATCCGGCAAGATAGACATCTCACAGTCTTCGTTGCACGAAATCGTAGATCTCGTTCAAGCCTACGTCGCCGAGCGCATCCCCTATTTCAGACAAAAGCTCAGAGCGGCTCTGGCAAGGATTGCGGTCCAGAGATCGGCCGAACTTATGAGGCGTTCTTAGGGTGGAACCGGCGCGCAGGTTAGCGCGAACAGACGCGCTGACCCTCGGAATTTGCACGTCGGAGTGGGCGCCAACACGGACGTATTCGCTCGGCGCTTACGCATGAACCGCCAGGAGTTCTACAGTACAGGCATCCAAAGCAAGATCATCGAAATCAAAACCCCAGCCTGGTCGATCGGATAGGATCAGATTGCCGTCACGGTATTCTAGCCGGCTTTCGGCTATCACGATGCTTTCGAAATTGTAGATGTAGTAGCCACCCGACGCGTAGGCTGGCACCGGACGGAGGCTACCGGCCAGCAGCACGGCAAGCGGCTGTCCGCGCTGTTTGGCCTTTAGATCCCACAGCGCCATGTCGATGGCGGATATGGCGCGCAGCACGATCCCGCGCCGTCCTGTCAGAAGCGTTTCCTGATACATGCTGTCCCCAAAGAGCCCAGATGTCCCGCGCGTCGGCGTCCAAAAGAACCGGGCTGAGAAGGTCGTGGACAATGCGCGCCGCTGCTGAGTACCTATAAATCGACCACACGGACGATCTATATCGCGCCGCATTCTTCGTGCTGTCGCGAAACCTTTTGCATGGCGACGCCCTGACAATGCGAGCGCACGACGGTAAGCCGATCATTTTCGCCGAGTGGGGCTCCCTCGGCAAGGGGAAGTTCCAGCGCCGGGATTTCCGACTGGACTGACAGGTTCATCGGCTTTCAGCGCGGAGGGATCGCTTTTTGCCCATCTCGGCAAGTACGAGATTTTCACCCCAATCAAAACTTGTCCACGATGACGGTGAGCGATCTTTCCGCCGGCCATGCCGGTATCACGAAGGAGGCCGAATGAACACGCAAGGGATCTTTACCTTTGCGCGGCCGCAATCCCGATGTGCTGACCTGCATCGCGAATCTGTCAAACGACGAGGTGTTCACCCCGCCCGAGTTCGCAAACCGCATGTTGGATACATTGACCAACCCCTGGGCGGCCGACAATGACGGCGCGAACATATGGGCCGACGAGACGGTGAAGTTTCTCGACCCGTTCACTAAGTCCGGCGTGTTCTTGCGCGAGATCACAAGCCGGCTAAACGAAGGGCTGGCTGCGAAAATCCCCGATATCCAAACTCGAGTCGATCACATCCTTAAGTATCACAGTTCCACACGGTGGTTGCGCCATACATAGTCGGAAAAGCTGTCCACTTCCGCCTGCCGTCGCCGGTCGGACCAATGCAGGATGCTGCCCATCGCGTCGACGATCTTGTCCAGGAACTCGGGCGTCACGGCCATGTCCCAGAAGAGCGGCGTGCGGCGGCAAAGGATGTCGACGGCGCTCGTTGCGTGCTCGGACGTCAGAAAATGGCGAACAGCGTGCTCGATATCGGCGGCTGACGATGTCGCCGTCAGGACTGGTGCCTCGCGCGGAGTATAGTCGATCGTCTTGGCAGGACCGGCGGAGCCCAGGGCACCCTTGATCTTCTGCGTGACCCTTCGAGCGGTCTGACGGTGGTTGACGATGATGCCCCAGGTCACGGCCAACAGGTTGCGCGCGCCTTGGTCCACCATGTCGTGGAAGATGCTGAACGGCAGCCGCTTGCCCTTCGCGCGGTTGGGATCAAAGGTGATCGGGCGCGCGCCAGCCCATGCCATCTCGACCTTCGCGTCCTTGATCGGCAGGCCCGGAAGAAGGGCCTGTGCCTCGCGGATGATGAAATCGATGTCTTCGTCCAGGGGAGTCACTTCGTCGGGGTGCCCATCATAGAATGTCTCGGTCGGCCCCAAATAGTGGTACTCGCCCCATGGCAGGCAGAAGATGTGTTCGCCTTCTGAATTCTCACCGGCGATGCCATGGCCGCGGAATTCCTCGGGCAGGCGAATGAGCACATGGACGCCCTTCATCGCGCGGACACGCGGTGGAATGTTGTCCAGGCCAGGGACCATACGGTTGGTGCGGTCGATCTCGATGCCGGCGAGGTTCATGACGTAGCGTGCGTCGACCGATGCCTTGTGCTCGCTGTCGGCGAGCGTGAGCTTCCAGTTGGTCTTGCCGGATTTCTCCAGCTTCACCACCTCGGTGTAGTTACGGATAACCGCGCCCATGTCTTCCGCATTGAGACATGCGTCGAGCGCGATGCGCTCCGGCCACCTGAACTGCTGGTCGGTGAAGGCCACGACCGACCGAATGTCGCCCTGGTTGACGAGGTGCTTGATGAAGGGATGCGGCGACGCCGCGCCTTTCCAGCGCCGATAGTTGATCGGGCTGCGCCCGCGGTTCATGAGCCCCACAAGGGCTGCGCCGATGTCGACATGCCAGCCGCTGTAGCCAGCATGCTTGTAGATCGGTAGCGCGATGTCCATCGGCCGCAGATAGGCGCGGATCGTGTTGTAGAGCTCGCCCTGCGCAACCGCCATCTCGCTTGCGGTGCGCAGCTTCATCAGAAGGGTTCCCGGCGCGAAAAGGAATTCCGAGACGGATTTCTTCGGTGCGAGGAATCGCAACCCGCAATGCAGGATGCGTCCAGAACGGCTTGTTGCACCGCTGGCGAAATCGCGCTTTTCCACCAGCAGCACCTTGTAGCCGGACGCCGCAAGATGTTGGGCGGCGGAGCATCCGTTGATGCCTCCGCCGATGATTGCCACGTCGAAGGTTTGCCCATCAAATTGCGTTAGGGCGGTGCGCAGGTTTTCCATCTCTGTTTCCAATGTTTCAAGCCAGGCGGCTTGCTTTTCCCTTGTTCATGCGCAGCAGCACGAACATGACGATCACAATCATCACGATCTCAAGCACCGACACGGCGGCGATGGTGGGATCGATCTGCAGGCGGATGTTGTCGAACATCTTCTTGGGCAGGGTGCCGAAGGTGCTCGACAGGAACATCGCCACGACCAGTTCATCGAAGGATGTGATGAATGCGAGAAACGCGGCCGACAGCAGGCTCGAGCGTATCTGCGGAATAGTGATCCGCCTGATTGCCACCAGCCGGCTTGCGCCCAGTCCGATCGCGGCGGTTTCCTGGTCTATGTCGTATTCCTTCAGCCCGGCCGTCAGGATGATGATCACGAAAGGCAGGCAGAGCACGGTGTGGGCGAGTGCGATACCGTACCAGGTGCCTACCAGCCCGAGGTCGGAAAACAGCGAATACATGGACACCGAGTAGACGATGGACGGCACGATCATCGGAGCCAGCGCGACCTTCTCGAGCGTCCCGGACCAACTCCTCAATCCGCGTGTGATACCCAGCGCGAACAGGAAACCGAGGGCGACCGACAGGATCGTCGCCACCACCCCGACCAGTATGCTCAATAGGGTTGCATCGATCCAGCTTTGCGAAGTGAAATAGGTCTCGTACCAGCGAACCGAATAGCTGTCCGGGGGAAAGCGCAGGTAGGATCCGCCGCTGAACGATATCGGCACGACGACCAGAAGCGGCGCGACGAGAAAGAGGAACACGAGCCAGGAGAATGCGCTGAGAAGCCCCCTGCTCAGCCACTCCGACGCCTTCAGCCTGCTAAGTGGATGCGACATCGATGCGCCCCCTGACGAACATCCGCGTGGCGAACTTGATGATCAAGAACGTGATCATGACGATGACCATCAGAATCGCTGAAAGCGTTCCGGCCATTGCCCAGTTGAGGAACGATCCGGCCTGCTGCTCGATGAGCAGCGCGATCACCGGGACCCGGCCGCCGCCCAGCAAGGCCGGCATGATGAACACGCCGAGCGAAAGCACGAGCACCAGGCTGACTCCCGCCAGGACGCCCTGGATGCTCAGCGGCACCAGAACCCGCGTGAAGGTCGAAAAGGCCCCCGCTCCCAGCCCCCGCGCGGCATCAAAGAGCGAATTATCGATCTTGGAGACGGAGTTGTAGATAGGCAGCAACATGTAAGGCAGCAGGATGTGCGTCATGCCGGCGACGACCGCGAACTCGCTGTTCGCGAGTCTAATCGGGGCATCGATGACGCCGAGCCAAATCAACATGTTGTTGATCGGTCCCTGTCGTCCGAGGAGGACCATCCAAGCGTAGGTTCTGACTAACTGGCTCGTCCACAACGGAATGAGCACCAGAAAGAGCGCAATCGCCTTTCCGGCCGGCGAAAGCCGCGAAATGTAGATCGCGAGCGGATACGCAAGCACCAGGTCGACGACCGTGACGATGGCGGCGATGCGCAGCGTGTTCAGGAACACCTGCATGGATGTTCCGCTGTTCACGACCTGCGCATAGTTGCCGATGTTCTCTCCTTCGAGCGTGGTGAAGAACAGCAGCAGGATCGGGTAGAAGAACAGGAGTCCGAGCAGCACGAGGGCCGGACTGACCAGAACCAGCGAGCTCGTTCTGGCCTTGGTCGCCTGGAAGCGCAGGTTCATGCCCCAGCATCCTTTGCATCCTGCGGCACAGGGCGGCAATCGGCCTCGCGAATGCTTAGATTGACCTCTTGGGAGGCCTCGAACATGCTTCCCTCGTCGGCGAGGCAGCGGACGGTCAGCGTATCGCCGCCATACACGTCCACCTGGTAGATGGTGAAGCCGCCAACGAAGGTCCGGCTGGCGATCTTGCCCTTGAATTGGTTCGTCGCTCCGCCTGTCGCAGGCTCGCGCGTGATCCTGATGGCTTCAGGGCGTACGAGGACACGGCCGCTAGTCGAAGGCGACGCCCGCCGTAGCAGCATGCCGGACGACGTGCGCAGGCCCTCGGGGGTCTCCGTTCCTTCCAGGATGTTCGACTCGCCGATGAATTGCGCGACCGTGATCGATCGGGGATGGTAGTAAATCTCGTTGGGCGTTCCGAGCTGCTGTATCGTGCCACGGTCGATGACCGCGATGCGGTCGCTCATGACCAGGGCTTCTTCCTGGTCGTGCGTGATGAAGATAGTCGTCAGGTTGAGCGAGGCCTGCAACTGCTTGACCTCCCTCTGCATGGATTCACGCAATCGCCTGTCGAGTGCGCTGAAGGGTTCGTCCAGCAGCAACAGCTTCGGCTCGAAGACCACCGCGCGGGCCAGTGCCACACGCTGCTGCTGGCCTCCCGAAAGTTGCTTCGGATAGCGATCTCCGAATGCGTCCAGGCGCACGGCTGCAAGAGCAGCCGACGCCTTGTCGGCTGCATCCCGCCGGGAATGCTTGCGCATCTCCAGCGGGAACATGACGTTTTCCAGGACTGTCAGATGCGGGAACAGCGCGTAGTGCTGGAAAACCATCCCGATCTCACGCTTCCCGGCGGAAGCCATGGTCATGTCCTTGCCAAAGATGGCAAGGCGGCCCGAGTCCGGCGTCACGAACCCCGCTATCAGTCTCAGAAGAGTCGTCTTGCCCGATCCGCTCGGCCCGAGGATCGTGAGAAACTCGCCCGCGTTGACCTCCAGATTGATCGAGGTGAGGGCATCGACGCGGCCGAAGGTCTTCCTGATGCTCTCGAGCTTGAGTGCTGATGTGTTTCGAAGGTCGGGCATAGAACGTCCTGAAAAGTTGAACTGATAGAGGGCCTGCGCTTCTGTATCAGTTGTGGCTCAGCATCCACTCGGTCCAGCGTTCGGTCACGGCCTGGCCGTTCTTCAGCCACCACTCCTGATCCATCCAAACCTGCTTCTTGAGGTTGTCGGGATGCAGCGGAAGCAACAGGCGAACGTCTTCCGGAACATATTTCACGTGATCCGGATCCGGACCGGAGAGGCCGAACGCCAGCGCGTATTTGCCTTGGTTCTCTGGCTTGGCCATCGTAGCGAAGAACTTCTGGCCCCATTCAGCATTGGGCGCGCCCCTCGGGATGGCGTAGGCCGCTGCCTTCAGGACACCGCCGCCGAACTCCATTTTGATGGGAGCGCCCTTGCGGATCGCTGCATAGAGACGCGAGTTCCAGCCGGTAGTCATCACGGCTTCGCCGTCGATCAGCTGCTGTGCCTGCTGCGCACCGGTCGTCCACCACACTGTGACATGCGGATAGATCTCGTCGAGCTTCGCGAAGGCGCGATCTAGGTCGAGCGGATACAGCTCCTCTGGAGCCACGCCGTCCGCAAGCAATGCGGCTTCGAGATTGTCGATCGGATGGTTGCGCATGGAACGGGGGCCGGGAAATGCTTTAACGTCCCAGAACTCCTTCCAGTTCGTCGGCCCACCGTCAGGGAACGCCTCGGTCGAGTATCCGATCACCGTCGAGTAGCTGGAAATAGGATAGAGATACGGGTTGAGCGTCTGCGGCGGGAATTTCGAGCGGTCGACGATCTTGTCGTCGATAGGCTCGAGCAGGTTCATCTCGATCGCGCGCCAGGCGTCCTCGGACTCCACCTCTGTGACCGTGTATTCGACGTTGCCGCTCTCGACCATTGCGCGGAGGCGGCCGAAATCGGCCGGACTGGAATCGACGATCTTGACGCCGGTCGTGGCTTCGAAATCGTTGAAATAGGCTTCCCGCAGCATCGGGCCGTTCTCGCCGCCAGACGTGTTGACGATGATGCTCTCCGGTTTTTCCTGCGACATCGACGGCGACGTTCCAAGCAAAATGGCCGCAACGACGGCAACTGCACTTCTACGATATTTCATTTTCATACTCCCATTCTAGGTTAATATTGCAGGCGCGGATATGAAATAAAACCGGCTCACATAAATATGCTTGGTCTGCATATTTTCTTCTTCTTGTTTCATAAGCCGTTCTGTTCTCCTGTTGCTCCCAATTGAATTCAAGGTCGGTCCGGCGCGCTAGAACCTGTCGGCACGCAGAGGATGGAGGTCGATCGCCGGGGTCTGGCCGCTGATCAGGTCGCACACGAGCCGACCGGTGATTCCCGCGAGCGTCAGCCCTATGTGGCCATGACCGAAGGCATAGGCGATCCTAGAGTCCTTTGGCGACCGCGATATCACGGGCAGCGAGTCCGGCATCGAAGGCCTGAAGCCGAGCCAAGTCCTTCCGGCCTCACCAAGCCCTGGCAGCAGTACACGGCTCATCTTTTCGATAACATCGGTTCGCTCGCGGCGTGCGGGCTTGCCCAACCCGCCGAGTTCCACCGTGCCAGCCGATCGCATCCCCTCACCTAGCGGCGTCATGTAGAAGCCATGCTCTGGATAACAGGTCGGGGCACTGAGGAGATGCCCGTCGCGAGGAAAAAGGACGTGATATCCGCGCTCGGTATCAAGGCGTATCTTGTCACCGACGGTCAGTGCCAGTTGGCGCGACCATGCGCCTGCGCAGACGACAACGCGATCGGCCTCGATCGCGCTTCCATCCTGACACAGTACGGTGAGACCGCGGTCACGCGATTCGATCGCGCGTGCAATGCTGTGGACAAACTGGCCACCCTTGCTTTGAAGCAAGGAAGCCAGCGCCTGCGCGTATCGCAGCGCGTCGTCGATCCTGTACGCGTCGCTGAACAGGAGGCCATTGCTGTAGAGCGGAGCCAAATTCGGCTCGCGCTCCTTGACAGCCTTGCGATCGAGCATTTCCATGCGCACGCCTTCGCGCCGACGCAGGTCGATGTCGCGCTGCGCGCGCGCAAAACTGCGCTCCGACCGATAGAGGTAGAGGCATCCATCCGCGCGCTTCAGATGCGTCGCCCGCGCCTCCTCGAAAAGTGGGTTGTGGCCGGCTTCCGCCAGCCTCATCAACATGCCAAGCACGCCGACGATGCGATGAAACTCGCGCTGGGTGGATGCCCGGACGAGATCGACCAGCCACGGCAGGAGTCGCGGCAGGTCGCCCCAGAAGATCGACAGCGGGCTCGACCGCCGCAAGAGCATGCCGGGCACGTCGCCCAGGATGCCAGGTGTCCCCATGGGGATGCACGCCCCGAGCGCCACGGTGCAGGCGTTACCGAAACTTGCGGAATTCAGATAGCAGTTGCCGGGCAGCGGCGGCTCCGGATCGATCATGGTGACCGCATGCCCGGCCCTCTGCAGCCAGAGGGCCGAGGACAAGCCGACCACGCCCGCGCCGACGACAACCACCGAGACGCGCTCGGACTGCGGCAACGGCTTGATGGTTGTTAGTTCCGGGACACTTGGGTAGGTCGGCACAGGCACGCGGGACCGTCGCTCCTCTAATCATATGAGTAGCCGCATTACTCATATGATTTGAGCTTGTGTCAACCGCAAATTTGATGTGTAGGAGATTGTTCACGCAGCACGTCGGAGTCTCGAAATGCCGGAGCTTGCCCGCAGGCCCTCCCTATTTTCACACACGCTCAACCAGCTCGGCCGACAGATCGTCAGCGGGCACTACGGCGAGAGCGGAATGATCCCGCCGGAGCCCAAACTGTGCGAGCAGCTCGGCGCGAGCCGGGGCGTCCTGCGCGAAGTCTTGCGCGTCCTCAGCCAGAAGGGCCTGATTTCGGCGCAACCGAAAGTCGGCATACGGGTCGAGCCCGAACGCAACTGGAATGTCATGGATTTAGACGTTCTCAACTGGCTCTGGGAATTCGGTCCCAGAACGAACTACATCCGCGAATTCTTGGAGTTCCGCTTGATTTTCGAGCCAGCGGCGGCAAGCGCTGCAGCCAAGAACGCGACGGACGCCGATCGGGTACAGATACTCGAGCTTTACAGGATCCTGGCCGAGGAAAGCGACCGCATCTCGGACCGCAGTTCCGACGAGCGGGCGCAGGAAGCGGATCTCCAGTTCCATTTGGCCGTCTTTCGCGCTTCTCGAAACAGGCTGCTCGTCTATACTGGCACCCTGATCGGCCACATCATGCGCCAGCAGATCGCCATGACGACATCCACGCCGGGCGTATTCCGCGATGCCGTCCCGCTGCACAAGCAGATGGCCGAGGCCATCTCCAAGGGTGATCATAGTGAAGCGGAACGGGCCGCGCGCGACAACGTCATCTGGACGCAGAATGCACTCGACCGGCTCAATCGCGAAGACCAGGCCGCGGTGGCTGGCGAATAGCTAGGCGTCGACTTCAATGGCCGTGCCGCGAGCCAGCGCAAGCTCGACGGCGGCGGACGCCACGGCCAAGTCCTGAAGTCCCACGCCCGTGCCGTCGAACAGCGTTATCTCTTGGGGGTCGCGACGCCCAGGATGACCACCGGCGATGACGTCGCCGATCGGCACGATCGCCGCCGTGTCGATCATGCCCAGCCTGAATGCATGCTGGGCTTCGCCAATGGATGTCGACTGCTCTACCTCGTCCGTGAAGACCGTCGATGCCGCGACGATTTCCGCAGCGATCTCCTGTTTTCCCTTGGTATCGGTGCCCATGCAGGCCAAGTGCGTGCCGGGCCGTATCATCCCTTCCGCGAGCACAGGGCCAAACGAGGAGGTGATGGTGATGATGACATCGGCCTCCCCGCAAAGCTGCTCGAGGCTCACGGACTGGAACGGCAGGCCCTTCTCCCGCGCCACGCTTGCAAGGCGCTCCAGCTTTTCAGGTGTCTTGTTCCAGCCGAGCACCTTTTCGAACGGCCGCTGGTCGAGCGCCGCGCGCAGTTGGAACACCGACTGGTGGCCGGCGCCTACGATGCCGAGCACTTTGGAATCTGGTCGCGCCAAGTGCTCGATCGAGACGGCCGAAGCTGCAGCCGTCCGCAACGACGTCAGCAGATTGCCGCCGACGATGGCACGGCAGCGGCCGGTCTCGGCGTCGAACAGGAAGATCGTGGACTGATGGTTGGTCAGCCCCTTCTGCGCGTTGTGCGGCCAGTACCCGCCCGACTTCAGGCCGAGCGCCAGACTCTCGCGATCGAATCCAGACTTGAAGCCGTAGAGCGCATCGGCATGGCCGATTGCCTCGCGTATCACCGGGAAGTTGCGGGCCGACTTCCTGGCCATAGACTCAAACGTCTGTTCCACCGCCATGAAGCAATCAGCGGCAGACACAAGTCCTGCGATGTCGCGTTCGGGGATGATGATCATGATATCTCTGCCGGTGAAGGTACCGGGGCCAGGCCCGGCATATATTCAGTATGCCTTGCCGCGCGCCGAGACCGGCCAAAGCGTCTCGACCTTGCCGTTGCGGACGCCGACATACCAGTCGTGAACGTTGCAGGTCGGGTCGCAGTGGCCGGGAACCAGACGGAGCTTCTCGTTGATTTTCAGCACTCCGCTCGTGTCCTCGATGACACCATGCTCGTCGCTGCACTTGATGTACTTCACATCCTCGCGGCCATAGACGAAAGGCAGCCCGCTATCGACAGATTGCGCCTTGAGGCCGGCATCGCAGATCGCCTTGTCGGCCTTGGCGTGGCTCATCACCGACGTCAGGATGAAGAGCGCATTCTCCCACTCGCCCTGGTCGATGCGCTTGCCTTGGCTGTCGAGAATACGGCCATAGTCGGCATCCATGAAGGCATAGGAGCCGCATTGCAATTCGTTGTAGACGCCTGACTCTGCCTCGAAATAATACGAGCCTGTCCCGCCGCCCGAAACCAGCTCGGGCTCAAGGCCCGCTGCCTTCAGGCCGGCGACGGCATCCTTCACCTGCAAGACGGCAGCGTCGAGCTTGGCCTTGCGATCCTCATAGCCATCGATGTGCTGCATGGCGCCTTGATAGGCCTGGATGCCGCTGAACTTCAGGTTAGGCGCAGCAGCGATCGCCTTCGCGATCGTCACCACCTCGTCGGTCGTCTTCACGCCGCAGCGGCCGGCGCCGCAGTCGATCTCGACAAAGCATTCGAGCGTCGTGCCGTGGGCCTGCGCCGCAGCTGACAGGTCGGCGACGTTGGCAAGGTCGTCGACGCAGACGATGACGCTCGCGCCGAGTTTCGGCATGCGGGCAAGCCGATCGATCTTCGCGGCGTCGCGCACCTGGTTCGAGACGAGGATGTCCTTGATGCCGGCGCGGGCAAAGACCTCCGCCTCGGAGACCTTCTGGCAGCAGACGCCGATGGCGCCGCCCAGTTCCATCTGCAGCTTCAGCACATCGACCGACTTGTGCATCTTGCCGTGCGCGCGGTGGCGCATGCCGTGCGCCTTGGCGTATTCGCCCATCTTCCTGATGTTGCGCTCCAGTGCGTCGAGATCGAGGATCAGGCAAGGCGTCTGGATATCGGCCTCGTCCATTCCGGGCAGCGCCGGGACATCGAAACCAACCTCGAAACTGGCAAAATTCGTCGGTGCGTTCATTGTTATTTTCCTCAGTTCCACGGCAGTTTGTCGAGATCGACATTGCCGCCGGTGACGATGACGCCGACGCGCTTGCCGGCGAAGATTTGCGGGTTCTTCAGGATCGTTGCCAGCGGCACCGCGCTGGACGGCTCCATGACGATCTTCAGGCGTTTCCAGATCAGCTTCATGGCCTCGACAATCTCGTTTTCGGAGGCCGTCAGGATGTCGGTCACTTGCTTCTGGACGAAGTGCCAGGTCAGTTTCTTAAGCGGCACCTTCAGCCCGTCGGCGACCGTGTTCGGTGCGTCGTCGGCGATGATGTGCCCGGCCTTGAAGCTGCGGAAGGCGTCGTCGGCCTGTTCCGGCTCGGCCGCGTAGATCTTCATCTGCGGCGCCACGCCGGAGAGCGTCAGGCAGATTCCCGACACCATGCCGCCGCCGCCGATCGGAGCGACGACAGCATCGAGGCCCTCGACCTGCTCGATCAGTTCCGCGGAGCAAGTCGCCTGCCCCGCAATGACGCGGTGGTCGTTGTAAGGGTGGACGAATTCGGCCCCCGTCTCGGCGACGATCTCGGCGAAAACAGCCTCGCGGCTGGAGGTCGACGGCTCGCATTCCACCACGCGCCCGCCATATCCCATGACGGCGTCCTTCTTGGCCTGGGGCGCGGTGCGCGGCATGACGACCGTGCAGGGAATGCCGCGCTGCTTGGCCGCGTAAGACAGGCAGGTGCCGTGGTTGCCGCTGGAATGCGTCGCAACGCCTCTTGCTGCTTGTTCGTCCGATAGACCGAACACGGCATTGCTGGCCCCGCGCGCCTTGAAGGCGCCCGCCTTTTGAAAATTCTCGCATTTGAAGAACAGTTCCGCGCCGGAAAGCTCGTCCAGCATGCGCGAGGTCAGCACCGGAGTGACGTAGATATGGGGGGTGATGCGGGCACGCGCGGTGCGCATGTCTTCCAGCGTTGGAATATACATGGATGCTTCCTTCATCATGCGGCCTTCTGCCGGGCATAGACTGCACCAAGACGATAGTGCTCCTGCGCGGCAGCAACACCGGAACCAAGCCTGACGGCCAAGCCGAGGTCGGCCATGGCCATCTCTGCGGTTGCTATGCCGGACAACGCCATCACCTCGGTCAGACTGCCGAGATGGCCAATGCGGAACACCTTGCCCGCCAGTTCCCCGAGGCCCGTGCCGAACGAAACGCCGTAGACGTTCAGCGCGTGCGCGACGATCCTGTTTGCATCGAAACCGTCGGGAACGCGGATGGCGCTGACGGTGTCGGAATAAAGCTCCGGCCGCATCGCACAGAGGTGCAGATCCCAGGCATCGACCGCGCAACGGACACCTTCCGCTATACGACGATGCCGGGCAAAGACGTTTTCGAGCCCCTCATCGAGCAGCATCTCGGTCGCGGTCTTCAAGCCGTTCAGCAGGCCGATCGGGGGCGTGTATGGAAACCCTCCGGCGGAATAGTTGCTGATCATGTCGCGCACGTCGAAGAAGGTGCGCGGCAGCCTCGCGTCGGCAACCACATCCATCGCCTTCGGCGAAAAGCCGACGATCGCCAGGCCGGGCGGGAGCATGAACCCCTTCTGCGAGCCTGTCACGGCGATATCGACGCCCCATTCGTCCATGCGAAAATCCATCGACCCGATCGAGCTCACGCCATCGACGAACAGCATGGCGGGATGTCCGGCGGCATCGAGCGCGCCGCGCACGGCGGCGATGTCGGAACGGACGCCGGTCGCCGTCTCGTTGTGCGTGGCGAGAACGGCCCTGATTTCATGTGACTTGTCGGCCGCGAGAATTTCCGCGAGGCTATCGGCCGGTATGCCATCTCCCCATCGCTGAGCCACGACAACGACGTCGAGTCCGTACCGCTGACACATGTCGATCCAGCGGTGGCTGAACACTCCGTTGCGTGTCGCCAGCACCTTGTCGCCAGGCGACAGCGTGTTGGTGATCGCCGCCTCCCATCCACCCGTTCCGGTCGACGGAAAGACGATGATTTCCGCAAGTCCTGTCCTCAGGACCTTCTTCACCCCCTCCAGAGCGGGATGCAGGATCCTGGCGAACAGCGGGCTGCGATGGTCGACCGTCGGCATGTCGACGGCCTTGCGCAGGATTTCCGGGATGTTTGTCGGGCCGGGAATGAAAACAGGGTTTTGGCTGGTCACGGCGACTGATCCTTGCTCGGTTAAAGCTGTAGCACGAAGCAGAATCCGGGTAAATTTTCTTGAAAAATTTTTTCACTTTCCATTAAATCTCAAAAAAGCATATTTGAATCAGTGAATTAATTTTTTTCATTTTGAGACGAGTGATTTCCGGGATAAGAATCAGAAAAAATGGGATTGGGCGATGACAGAGCAGGCGGGCAGAAGGCGCGGACGCCCAAAGGGAACAAAACCGCCCTCCCCGGCCATGGGCATCCAGTCACTGAATCGAGGCATCGACGTGCTTGAGGCGCTGGCCGCCCATGACGGCGTCACCCTGACCGAACTGTCGGTGCATCTCGGCCAATCATCGGCCACAATGTACCGTGTGCTGGCGACGCTCGAGCAGCGCCGTTACGTCGAGATAAGCCCCGAGCGTCAGGAATGGTTCGTGGGGCCGGAAGCGTTCAGGCTCGGCTCGGCGTTCGTGCGCCGCACCAACATTGTCGAACGCAGCCGATCCGTGATGCGCGAGCTTATGTCCAGGACAGGCGAGACATCCAATCTCGGTATCGAACGCGAAGGCCATGTGCTGTTCGTAAGCCAAGTTGAATCGCACGAAACGATCCGCGCCTATTTTCCGCCCGGCGCCCGGTCGCCGCTGCACGCCTCCGGCATCGGCAAGGCGCTGCTGAGCGCCTTTGACGAGGAGAGACTCGAAGCCTTCATCAAGGTGACGACTTTCACGCGTTTCACCGACAAGACTATTGCGACTGCCGGCGGACTGCGCGACGAAATTCAGGCTACCCGCCAGCGGGGTTATTCGTTCGATGATGAGGAAAGGACGATCGGCATGCGCTGCGTCGCGGCGTGCATCCTCGACGGCTACTCCGAGGCTGTCGCCGGTATTTCGATTTCCGGCCCGACGCCGAGGATGCCGGATGCGCGCATCCGCGAGATGGGCCTGCTCGTCACAGAGGCGGCCCGAGAAATATCAAGACGGCTGGGCGCGAGCTGACCCGCGCTGCACAAAACAAGCACTTCCGTGAGAACTGCTGCTCACCGGAAGTGCTTGGGTCGACCCTAGCTTGCGCCAGGATCAGCGTTCAGATGCACTCGGCGAACAACTTCTTCGCCGCGTCGAGCGTGAGCTCGACCGGGTTGCCGCCGGCGGTTGGATCGACGATCGCCATCGCCGCCATCTCGTCGATGCGGTCGGTGCCGACGCCAAGTGCTGCCAGCTTGTCCGGCACGCCGAGTTCTTCCCGCAGGCCGAGCACGAAATCGTAGAAACCGTCGAAGCCGCCGGCGATGCCGAGATAGGCGGCCGCCTGCGCGAGCTTGTCTTCCACGGTCGGCCGGTTGAAGCGCAGCACCGGCGGGATCACGACGGCGTTGGTCATGCCGTGATGCGTATTGTAGATCGCGCCTACCGGATGCGACAACGAGTGGATCGCGCCGAGGCCCTTCTGGAAGGCCACCGCGCCCATCGCCGCCGCTGACATCATGTGCGAGCGCGCCTCGATGTCGGAGCCGTCCCTGGCCGCCTTCGGCAGGTTCTCCTTGACCAGCCGCATGCCCTCAAGCGCAATGCCCTGGCTCATCGGGTGATAGAAGGGCGACGAATACGCCTCCAGGCAGTGTGCGAAGGCGTCCATGCCGGTGCCGACCGTGATGACCTTCGGCATGCCGACCGTCAGCTCGGGATCGCAGATGGTCACCGCCGGCAGGAATTTCGGGTGGAAGATCACCTTCTTGGTGTGGGTGTCCGGGTTGGTGATGACCGAGGCGCGGCCGACTTCCGAGCCGGTGCCCGCCGTGGTCGGGACGGCGACGATCGGGGCGATGCCCTCCACCGAGGCGCGCGTCCACCAGTCGCCGATGTCCTCGAAGTCCCAGACCGGCCGTGTCTGGCCGGCCATGAAGGCGACCGCCTTGCCGAGGTCAAGGCCGGAACCGCCGCCGAAGGCGACGACACCATCATGACCGCCGTCCTTGAAAGCCTTCACGCCGGCCTCGAGGTTCTTCTCGTTCGGGTTCGGATCGACGTCGGCGAAGATGGCGCGGCCGAGGCCGGCGGCGTCGAGGATGTCCAGCGCGTTCTGGGTGATGGGCATCGGCGCGAGGCCTCGATCCGTCACCAGCAACGGCCGCTTCATGCCGACGGCCGTGCAGTGGTCGGCGAGTTCCTTGATCCGCCCGGCACCGAACTTGACGGCTGTCGGATAGCTCCAATTTGCGGTGATGCTCATGCTGTGACCTTCTTGAGGTGATAGGATTTCGGGCGCGTCAGGTTCTGGAAGCCGATGACCGACAGGGAACCGCCGCGCCCGGTATTCTTGACGCCGGTCCAGACCAGCGCCGGATCGAGATAGTCAGCGCGGTTCATGAAGACGGTGCCGGTCTCGACCTGCGCGCCGACGCTTTTCGCGCGCTCGACGTCCTTCGTCCACAGCGACGCGGTGAGGCCGAACTCGCTGTCGTTCATCAGCGCCAGCGCCTCGTCGTCGCCCGACACCTTCATTATGCCGACAACGGGCCCGAAGGATTCGTCGCGCATGACGCGCATCGAATGGTCGACATTGGTGAGGATCTGCGGCGCGAGATAGGCGCCGCTATCGTCCGACGGGAACTGCGACGCATCGACGACCGGCACGGCGCCGGCGGCGATCGCCTCGCCTATTTGCGCGCGCACTTCCGCCGCGAAGAGCTTGTTGGCCATCGGGCCGAGCGAGGTCTCGGGATCGAGCGGGTTGCCGAGCTTCAGATTTGCCACCCATGCGGCAGACTTCTCGACGAAGTCGTCATAGAGCGAAGAATGCACATAGATGCGCTCGATGCCGCAGCAGCACTGGCCGGAGTTGAACATCGCCCCGTCCATCAGCGTGTCGACAGCCGCGTCGAGGTCGGCATCCTCCATCACGTAGCCGGGGTCCTTGCCGCCGAGCTCCAGCCCGAGCCCGACGAAGGTGCCGGCGGCGGCGCGTTCGATCGAGCGGCCGCCCTCGACGGAACCGGTGAAGTTGATGAAGTCGAACTGCCTCGCCTTGATCAGGACCTCGGTCGTCTGGTGGTCGAGGAACAGGTTCTGGAACACGTCCGCAGGCACGCCTGCCTCGACTAAGGCGCGCACCATGCGCTCGCCGACCAGCAGGCTCTGCGTCGCATGCTTGATGACGACTGTGTTGCCGGCCATCAGCGCGGGCGCGACCGTGTTGATCGCCGTCATGTAGGGATAGTTCCATGGCGCGATGACCAGCACGACGCCGTGCGGCTCGCGCAGGATCTGGCGCGTAAAGGTCGCGCTGTCCTCGACTGTGATCGGCGCCAGTGCATCGGCGGCGATCGAGGCGACGTAGTTGGAGCGCTCGTTGAAGCCGCGGAATTCACCGCCGTATTTGACCGGACGGCCGATCATGTGGGCGAGCTCCGGTACCACCTCGTCGACCATCTTGTTCAGCCGCGCGACGCCTGCCATGACCAGCTTGACGCGCTTGTCGATCGGCTGCGCTGCCCAGTCCTCGCGGGCGGCGCGGGCTTTGGCGATCGCGGCGCTCGCCTCGCCGAACGATTGTGTCGGGCGCTCGGCATAGACCGATCCGTCAATCGGCGAGATGCATTTCAGAATTGTCACGGTGCTTCTCCTAAAACCTGTCAGCAGCCTTCGAAGCCGCGAGCGATTTCCCAGTCGGCAATCAGCTTGTCGGCAACTTCCTGCTCCCAGCGGGCAGCGCGGACATAGTGGTCGACTACCTCGTCGCCGAAGGCCGAGCGCAGCAGTCTGGACTCGTCCAGCGCCACAGTCGCGTCGCGCAGCGTGCGCGGAATTTCCTGCACCTCGGTCCCGCCATAGGCATCGCCAACGAACGGCGCTTCCAGCGGCAATTCGCGTTCGATACCGTCGATACCTGCGGCGATCAGAGCCGCCATCGCCAGATAAGGGTTGAGATCGGAGCCGCCGACCCGGCATTCGATGCGGATGCCCTTGGTGCCTTCGCCGCAGACGCGGTAGCCCGCCGTGCGGTTGTCCTTGCTCCAGACCGCCTTGGTCGGGGCGAAGGTTCCAGCGACGAAGCGCTTGTAGGAGTTGATGTAGGGGGCGAGGAAGACGGTTATCTCCGACGCGTGCGCGAGCAGACCGGCCACGTAGTGGCGCATCAGCGGCGACATGCCGAATTCGGCGTTCTCGTCCAAAAATTTAGGCGTCTTGCCGTCGGCGCTCCACAGCGACTGGTGGATGTGCGACGAGCTGCCGGCCGCCCTGGCGTTCCACTTTGCCAGGAAGGTGATCGACTTGCCGCGCGACCAGGCAATCTCCTTGCAGGCGTTCTTGATGATCACATGGCGATCGGCCATGGTCAGCGCGTCGGCATAGCGGACGTTGACCTCGCCTTGCCCCGCCGACGCCTCGCCCTTGGTGTTCTCAACCGGGATGCCGGCACCCTGCAGGCCGTTGCGAATAGCGCGCATCACATCTTCTTCCTTGGTGGTCTGGAAGATGTGATAGTCCTCGTTGTAGCCGCCCACCGTGCGCAGGTCGCGATAGCCCTGCTCCCGCGCCTCCTCGTAGCTCTGGTCGAACAGGAAGAATTCCAGCTCGGTGGCCATGAACGCCTTCAGGCCCATGGCCTCCAACCGTGCGACCTGCTTCTTCAAAACGGCGCGCGGCGAGTGCGGCACCGCTTCATGGGTGTGATGGTCGAGCACGTCGCAGAGCACCATGGCCGTCGCCTCCAGCCAGGGCACGCGCCGCAGCGTCGAAAGGTCCGGCTTCATCACATAGTCGCCGTAACCCGCTTCCCAGCTGGTGGCCTTATAGCCGGGCACGGTCTCCATCTCGAAATCGGTCGCCAGCAGATAGTTGCAACTGTGCGTCTCCTCGTAGGCGCCGTCGACGAAGAACTGCGCATGGAAGCGCTTGCCCATCAGCCTTCCCTGCATGTCGACCTGGCAGACGATGACGGTGTCGATCCTCCCCGCCAGCACATCGGCCTTCAGCTCGTTGAATGAATATCCGGACATTTTTCTTCCTTGCTAAGGTGCTCGATCCACGCTGAATCGCTCTGACTCAGGCGACTTCTTCAGGCCCCAGAGATTCGACTATGGCCCGCAGCAGATGCTGCTCGACCCGCTGTCTCGATGTCTCGTCAGCGAGCAGGTCGTTGCGGACCTCGACCATCACGTTCTGCAATCCGTTGCGCACGCCGTGTTCGACCAGCGTGTGGGTGACACCGTCCTCCGGGCCATAGGGATCGTTTCGCCGCACGACCAAACCCGAGCCGCGATCGAGCGAGGAGATCACCCTGTCGGCGAGGCGTGCGTCGCTGTCGTGCAGAATGCCGATCTCGGTGTCGCGCCGCACGCCCTTGAACACCGGCGTGAAGCTATGGAGCGTAACCAGCACCGTCGGCCGGCCGGACGCCTTGCGGCGCGCGATCTCCTGAGCGACCGCCCCCTGGAAAGGGCGGTAGATGCCGTCGACACGCGCCTGCTTCTCTTCGGCAGAGGCCGATATGTTGCCCGGTATCTCGAAGATCTCGCTCCGCTTCGGAATGGCGCTGTCGGCCTCCGGCGGGCGGTTGCAGTCATAGGCAAGCCGCGAGAAACGCTGATGGATAAGGCAGGCGTCGAGCTCGTTAGACAGAAACAGCGACACGTCGAGCGCGCCCGGATCCCAGGCGATGTGGCTGGAGCGCAGCTCTTCCGACAGACCGAGGTCGCCGAGGCTGCGCGGGATCATCTTCGAGGCGTGCTCGCAAATCAGGAGGACGGGCGACCGGCCTTCCGGACGCTCCACAGCGACCGGCTTCCTCTCATCTGCGGCAAGGATCGTGTTCAACAGTTCCACCGAAGCCTCCAAGCTCTGAAAATAATCGTTCAGAAAGCCTCATCTGTCAAACCCGTTTTGAAAACTTTGCTTCACTCATTCATTTCCATGCGTGGCGCTAGACGCGGTTGGTGCTAAGGTGGCGGCTAATTGCGGGAGGACGATGCGTTTGAAAACTGACACGACAGTCCAAGACATCATACGCTCCAGCTTTGGCCGCCTGACCCGGTCTGAGCGGCAGCTAGCGAATGCGCTCACCTCCCACTATCCGATGTCGGCATTGGGATCGATCACGACCATTGCGGAACAAGCCGGCGTATCCACCCCGACTGTCGTACGGATGGTGCGCAAGCTCGGCTTCAAGGGTTTTCCAGACTTCCAGACGCACATCCACGAAGAACTCGAGACAACCCTGTCCAACCCGATCGCCAAGCACGATCGTTGGGCGAACGACGCGCCGGACACTCATATCCTGAACCGCTTCGCCGACGCGACGATCGTCAACCTCCGCGAAACGCTGTCGGGGATCAGAACGAGCGATTTCGACCGCGCGCGCGACCTGCTCAGAGACCCGCGCAACCAGATTTATATCGTCGGCGGGCGCATCACGAAGTCGCTCGCCGAATATCTTTTCACCCACTGCCAGGTGATACGCCCGAACGTCACGCTGATCGCGCCGACTCCCAGCAGCTGGCCCCACTACGCGCTCAACATGAAGGCGGGCGACGTACTGGTTATCTTCGACATTCGGCGCTACGAGCGCGAAATCGAGACGTTAAACCGTATCGCGGCCGAACGAGGCGTGCGTACGCTGCTCTTCACCGACAGTTGGAAGTCCCCGATCGCCAAGACTGCAACGGTTGTTTTTCGCGTCAAGACCGAAGTCCCTTCCGCATGGGATTCGTCGGTCGTCACGATGTTCGTCGTCGAGGCGCTTATCGAGGCCCTCCAGAGTTCGGCGTGGAAGACCACTCGCGACCGAATGAAAGATCTCGAAGGGCTGCTGGAAACAAGCCAGTTGTTTCGCAAGCCGCGCATATAACCTCAAATGGCGCTCACCCTCGCCCAATTCGATGACTAGCAACACATATACTGAAGCAGACGGGCTCATACGAACAAGCCAGCTACGCGATCCAGGATACTCCGGCGATGGTTGCGCAGCGCTACGGTCGCTTCCTGCCACAAGACAAAGCTGCTCTTGCGGCTCGTATTCTAAATCAGGTTTGGGAGGCCGCTTAGCTTCGTATCTATATACGCGTGCACCATCGTCTTGCGGAGGATCGAACCGCAGGCCGACATATGGTCGACGTCTGCTTTGCGCCCCCTTGCACGAACCCGCTTCGCGGGAGGGGCGCCACGACTTGAGATGGCGTAGTATTCGCAGCCTTTGAGCAGGCGGCGGCGAGCGAGCCGAGCATGGAGTTCCCTTCAACGAGAGGAACTCGCCATGGCTACCTCGTCGACCGATGCACCCGTTTCGCCGCTCCGCCAGCGCATGCAGCACGACATGCTCATGCGTGGCCTCGGCACCCACACACGGCAGGACTACGTTCGTCACGTCCGGTGCTTCGCCGCGTTCCTGGGGCGCTCGCCCGAGACCGCGACGCCGGACGATATCCGCCGCTTCCAGCTCGATCAGCATGAGAAGGGCGTCGGACCTGCGACCATCAATGGCACGGTCTCGGCGCTGCGGTTCCTGTTCCTGGTGACACTGCAGCGGCGGGATCTGTCGCGCGCCCTGGTGATCACGCGCTATCACCGCAAGCTGCCGGATGTGCTCAGCGTCGAGGAAGCGGGACGGCTGCTCGAAGCCGCACCGGGCCTCAAGTACAAGGCCGCGCTCGGCGTGGCCTATGGCGCGGGCCTGCGCGTGTCCGAGGTTGCGCACCTCAAGGTCGACGACGTCGACTCGGGACGCATGCTCCTTCGTGTCGAGCAGGGCAAGGGCCGCAAGGATCGCAACGCAATGCTCTCGCCGCAGCTCCTGGAGCTGCTTCGACTGTGGTGGCGTGAAGGCAGGCGGCGCGGGATCATGCTTCCGCATGGCTGGCTGTTCCCAGGTCGCAGCCGCACCGATCCGATCTCGCCGCGGCAACTGCATCGCGCCGTCCAGGAGGCCGCCGAGGTCGCCGGCATCCGCAAGCGCGTCAGCCCGCACACGCTGCGTCACAGCTTCGCCACCCACCTGCTCGAACAGGATGTCGACATCCGCGTCATCCAGGTGCTGCTTGGGCACAGCAAGCTTGAGACGACCGCTCTCTACGCCAAGGTCTCGACCCGGACGATCCACGCGGTCACCGGGCCGCTCGACCGCCTGATGGCGCTGATGGAGGGCAAGACGCCGCCCGGCTGAGCCGTGCGCGCCTCGATCGAGGTCGCCGACGTCTTCCGCGCAGCAGGGCCTGCCTACCGGGCCGTGCATTCCGGGCGCTTAAGCCCCGCCCAGCTCAAGGTCATGTCGGCAATCGAGAACTGCCGCACCGCAGCGCTCGGCGGTCACGTCGAAGCCTGCGAGGACTGCGGCCAGTGGCGCATCGCCTACAACTCCTGCCGCAACCGGCACTGCCCGAAGTGCCAGGGCGCGGCGGCACGGACGTGGCTTGCCGAGCGCGAGGCCGACCTGCTGCCGGTCGGCTACTTCCACGTCGTGTTCACGCTGCCGGCCGAGGTCGCCGACATCGCCTTCCAGAATAAGGCGCTCGTCTACGATCTGCTGTTCAAGGCGGCGGCGGAGACGATGCTGACGATCGCGGCAGATCGCAAGCATCTCGGCGCGCGCATCGGCATCACCGCTGTGCTCCACACCTGGGGATCAGCAATGACCCACCATCCGCACGTGCACATGATCGTGCCGGGCGGTGGCATCGCGCCCGATGGAAGCCGGTGGATCGCGTCGCGGCCGGCCTTCCTGCTTCCGGTGCGCGTGCTGGGCAAGCTGTTCCGGCGGCTCTTCATCACCCGGCTGGTCGCGCTCCACGACGCCGGGCGGCTCGGCTTCTTCGGGACCATGGCACACCTCATCGAGCCCCGCGCGTTCCTACGCCGCCTTGCTCCCGTTCGCGGGAAGCGATGGGTGGTCTACGCCAAGGCGCCGTTCGCCGGACCGGAGGCGGTCCTCGCCTATCTGTCCCGCTACACCCACCGGGTTGCGATCTCGAACAGCCGCCTGATCGCCTTCGACCAGGACGGTGTCACCTTCCGCCACAAGGACTATCGCCGCGACGGCGTTGATCGGCAGCAGGTCATGACGCTTGCGGCCGACGAGTTCATCCGCCGCTTCCTGATCCATGTCCTGCCGCGAGGCTTCCATCGCATCCGGCACTACGGCCTGCTTGCCGGCTCCGCCCGCAAGGCCAGCCTCGCGCTCGCCCGCGAACTCCTGGATGTCGCCGCGCCCCCTGACCCACGCGACGCCGACGAACCGGAGGACTTCCGTCCGCCATGCCGGTGCTGCGGTGGACGCATGATCGTCATCGAGGTGTTCGAACGCTGGGGGCAGCCGCGAGGACCCCCGCACGCTTCAGCGACGAACCGGGAGACCGCGCCATGACCCGGCATAGTCTGGTCATGGCATCAGCCGCTGGCGCTTCGCCTCCGGCAAAGGACCCGCGCGCGCCCGTGGCGACCGGTGCCATCAACAGGGTCGCGACGAGCTTGGAGCAGGATCGGCTCGACCGCGCAGAGGCACAACGAAGCGGCCTCGTTGCTTCCATCCCCGCGCTTCCCAGCGGCGGCAACACCATCGCTGACATCGGCCGCAGTTCGAAATCCCCATAGCCATCGACTGTGGCCCGCGGGTTCCTGCATGAGAGGCTTTCGTACGCCTGCCGGCACCCGAAACCCTTCACCATTTCGGCCGTTCGCGCATGCTTTGCCGTTGCCAAGAAGCGGACGTTCCGGCTAGAGGCCGCTCTGCCGAATGAGTAGCTGCAAAACCATTGCTCGGTCGCGAGAAGCTAGCAACATTTTGCGAACTTCCGGACTTTTCGAGGCCGTCAGTCGTTCCGACGGCGCGGCCCAATCGACCCCTCAGACAGCCGAGCTTTCAGGCGAGGTCGCGATGCGCACTGCTACTTCGCGAGCCAGCGTGCGTAGGCGTCAATGTCGATCATCGGCACCGTTCCGCTAAACTGAAGTTTCGAGATCAGTTTGAACAGAAATGCCGTCGCGGGCTTATTTTCGTTCACGAACGTGTAGTCGCCCGACTGCTCGCGGCAAAAATGGCCATGAGAGGCCACGCAGCCCAGATCGAGCTGCCGATCGCCGGTGCCGGCCATCAGCGCTTTCTCGAAAGACGATCCCAGCGGCGGACTCCATTCGCTTTCAAAGGTGAGGAGTCCACCGAAGATCGGGGTAAGCGGCTTCGCCGGATAAACGCCTCCTGCGTGCGGGATCGGCAAACTGGTTCGGTGCAGACGGCGCACCGACGCAACCTTGTCCTGCGCGTAGCCGACCAGCGCGGCATTCACAGTCTGCTTCGCCTCAAAAACGGCGTACACACTTTCTGCCGGAATGATGGTCTGCTTCTCATAGGTGAAGATGAAAGGCGAATACTGGCGGTCAAAGACGACAACATCGATCTGATCGCTGAATGCCCCGGCGCTGTCTACGACATGTGCCTTGGCCGCCTGGTAGCGCTTAGGAAGGTACGTCTCCAACAGGCTGATCCAGACATTCTCGCTGGCATCGCCGGTCGTGCCAGGGTGAGGGAAGCTCTTCCGCGCGATCGACAGCCGCTGCTGAATATCTTCGTGAAGGTTCGCGAGAAGTTGAGACAAGGTAACTGCCATGACGCACCGCCTAGTTTATGACAAAGGGAACTTCGGGCCGAACAACTGCCGCCACGCCTTCAGTGCGTCGCCATTGCGCCCCTGGCGGGCAAGGTTGATCGCTTCACTCGCCTCCCGACTAGCGGCCATGAGAAGATCGCGGGCGCGCTGTTTGCGGGCGAGATCCATGGCGTCGCTGATCGGCGGGCCGAGGCCGGCCGGATCATTCCAGATGTCGAAAATCCGATCCGCAAGGGTCGAGAACAACGCTTGTAGTTCATAGTCGAAGCGGCCCTGCCAGCCGCCGTAAAGGCATTCAAGCGCCATCACCTCGATCAGGAAGGACGGCTTGATCGGCTTGTCGGTGCCGTGCCGCTTGTTGTTGTTCCAGTACTTGACCATGCGCACCAGCCCCTTCCACTCGCTGGAAAAGGCCTGATGCGCGGTAACCGCTTTCTCGGCGTGAATCTTGGGATTCGTCTTGATCCACTTGCCGGCATCGGTGTCGGGAATCTCGTAGTTGTCGCCGCCGGTGAAAGCGGGGACTACATCCACGCTCAGGATGCGGTAGTCGGTATTGTCCTCGGCATCGACGACCACGCCGAAATCGACATTCACCGAACGGCTCTGCTGACGCACCGCATCCTTGCCGTACTTTTCCACAAGGGCCTCGTTGAAATCCCCGATGACGACCGACGGCGCTTTGCCGCGATAGTGCCGCTCCGAATCCTGCAGGACGAAGAAGATGTCGATGTCCTTGAGCGGCTTCGTTTTCGTGTGTCGCGCGTATGACCCGGTAAGAAAGCTGTTTTCGATCGAGAACTTGGTGTCGAGGTACTCGCGCACCTCCTTCTGCCGCGCTGACGCGTTGTTCTGCTCGCGCTCGTTCAGCTCAAGTCGGCTCTTAAACTTCCGGAAGGCTGCATCCAGAGACAACATCAGTTCTTCCTCCAGTATGCCGCGCTCGCTCCGAGGCCATGATGCTCGATGGTCGAGCCGAGGCTGTGGCGAACGAAGCCAGCGGTCGACCGCGAACTACCCGGCCCCCATCCGTCGACATCCGGGCGCCCCACCTTGTTCTTCAGAACGATGTCATAGGAGGCATCGCTCGGCGCGATCCCGGCTTTACGGATGTGGTATTTCAGCTGCTCGATATCCGTCCAGAAGCTGCCATCACCGGACCAGCCGTAGACGATATCGATGTCCCAGCGGACGATGAGTTCGCCGGTGCGCGGGTTGAACACCTCGAGAAACACTTGCTCGAGATGCCCGGAGCCAAGCCATGTCTTGATGGCCCGCATGTTCGTGTCCCGATCATTGGCGAACCGCGCCGGATCGAGCCCGCTCAGCCGGATAATGTCCTTGAAGCTCTTCAGGATGTTGTCCGCCAGATAGGTGACGGAATGCGTGTAGGTGTTGACGGCAACGGCGGTCATGTTCCGAGAAATCCTTTCGGGTCGAGCACGAGGGCCCCAGGAGCGGCGGCAGACTTGGACGCGGCTTCCTCGCTCGTCGCACCAGCACAATCCCTAGCGGTGATACGGCTGCTGTGCTTTTTCAGAGCGGCCTGGACCCATGCCAAATCGTCCGACAGACACGGCAGCGAAACCGCCCAGTCGCCCTTGAGCGGATCGAAGCCAAGCGCGTTCTGGTTGGCGTCGGAGCCGTCAATGGCATCATCGTCATAGAGACAATAGATTCGCGTGCGCGGCCCCTCGCATGTCACGACAATGGCCGCATCGCGCGGCGCCTGGTCGGCAATCACGCTCGCGGCGATGCCGCCGACCGCCAGCAATTCGGTCCGCGCCGCACCGCTGCGCCCCTGGGTCAGCAGCTCGACGATGGCGAGCCACGTATCCTGGGCGTCGCGATGCGGGGTGCTGCGAAACTGCCGGCTTACAACCGTGGTCATGCCGGGGCCTCCGTCTTGGAATTCTTTTTGGCGCGTGTCTTGTGGACGGCTTTCGCGGCGTCGAGCAGCGCCGCGATCGTCAGGCGTTCCGGGTTCATGGCCGTCTGTGGATCGCTAGCCAGCGCGTTCGCTACCATTTTGCGGATCGCGCGCCCGTCGAGGCCAACGCAGGCCGCAGCACAATCGTTAATCTGCGGTGATCCAACCAGCTTGCCAATTCCAGGATAGACACCCGCCAGGCCGGCGAGGCATTCCTTTACGATGCGCGCACAGGCCTCGCGATCAGGCAGCGGGATTTCGAGGATCAAGTCGCAGCGCGACATGAATGCCTCATCCACCGCTTGGGGAAAGTTACTGGTGGCGACGATCAGCAACTGCGGATGGTCTTCCGCCAGCGCGTCAAGCTGGACGAGCACGGCATCCGTTGCCCGGTGAACATCGATGGGGTTGGCTTCAAGGCTCAGCTTGGCGCGATCGGCGGCAAGCGTCTCGACTTCGTCGAGGAGTACAATGGTTGGTCCGGCAGCCGCAGCTTCCGCGATCGACTGCGCAAAAAGGTCCGTCACCGCGCGTTGCGTTTTGCCGTGCGCTGCGCTGGCGAGCGAATGCGGCTCGACTTCGAGGAGACGAAACTTGCCGCCCGGAAAAGATTTCGCGACGCGGTCGGCAAGGCCGCGAGCGAGCGAGGTTTTTCCGGTGCCCGGCAACCCGGTCAGCATGATCACGCCATGCAGCGGGATGATCGTCCGCGCGACCCGCCCGCGCATGGTAAAGTTGAGGACTGCCTGCGAAAGCAGACGGCTCTTCATCTCGACGTCGACGATGATAGAATCCCACAAGGCTCCAAGGGCCGGGTCCGGCAAGGTCTGGATACGCTGGATGCCTTTCGGGCGCTCTTCAAACGGAAGGACTGCGCGCTGCGACATTGTTCTCTCTTTCTACGGGCGGCCCGGCAACGAGGCGTTTGGTGTCCGGGTACGATGGCGTTCGGTCTATATCGAACAGCGCGTATTCGCTTGTCAAGTACGGCGTCGTGCGATATATATCGAACGATACTAAGCCATTCTGCTGACTACGGAATCTTGCCTTCATGCCCACGACCCTTCGCGAGAAACTGAAAGAACTCAGGAAACGAAAGGGCTATTCTCTTGATGAATTGGCGCGACTCACCGGCGCCAGCAAAAGCTACCTTTGGGAGCTGGAAAATCGCGATGAGCGCAAGCCATCGGCGGAGAAGCTGGTCGATATCGCCCGCGTCCTCGATACGACCACTGATTACTTGATTGACGAAAACGCCAACTTCGATGATGCGCAAGTAAAAGAAGCGTTCTTCCGCAAGTTCAACAAGCTCGACGACGACACCAAGGGGCGGGTCATGGACATGATCGAGACGTGGAGCCGCAAAAAATGAAGATGCCGACCACGTGGAACGGTTGGGCGACCAGGGTGTCGCTTTACGTCCGCGAGGGCAAGAAGCTGCTTGGCGAGCCGCGATTCCCGATAAAGATCGCTGAGATTGCGCGCGACTACACACGCAACGTGTTCCCCGGCGATCCGATCACGCACATCGAGGGAAAGAATTTCAACGGAAAGTTCGAAGGGGCGCTTGTCCCGAACGAGGCCCGCGAATGGGCGATCTTCTACGACACCGGCCACACGTCGAAGGGCCGCATCAACTTTACCCTTGCCCACGAGCTGGGCCACTACCTCGCCCATAGGCATCTTTCAGGTGAGCCGTTCTACTGCTCGCGCCGGGACATGTGGGAGTGGGATTCCGCATATGCGCGCATGGAAGCAGAGGCGAATGGCTTTGCCTCATTAATTCTCATGCCGCCCGACGACTTCCGTGAACAGACGCGAGATTTCCGCAGCCCAACGCTCGCTTCGTTCGAGCCGCTGCGCAATCGCTACGAAGTATCGCTGACGGCGGTCGTTCTGAACTGGCTTAAGACAACGTCGCGCCGCGCCATGCTGGTGGTCAGCAACAGCGGTTTCATCGATTGGTCGTGGGGTAGCGAGCCACTGTTCAAGTCGGGTGTGTTTTTTCGCGCAAAGCAAGTGACCATCGCCGTGCCCGACCGTTCGCTTGCCGTTTTCGGTCCGAGCCAGAACGTCTTCGAGATCCAGCATCCTGCCGGCGTCTGGAATGAACGTGAGCCAGTCTTCGAGTCCGTTGTCTTTTCCGAGTATCACGACATGACGTTGTCGCTGTTGATCTTTCCCAGCACCGGCCCGGACCGGTGGCCCGACAGGGAAGCAGAACCGGAACTGCTCGACACTTTCGACGCGTTTCGCCGCTGACGCGCGGGTAACGGGCTAGTTTAAGCAATTTCCTTCAGCTTCTTACAAGGATTGCGCGGAAATCGTTTACATTGGTGCCGGTTGGTCTATCACGACGAGATCGTCCACTGCTTTGAACGCGCTCCAGGCGTCGTTGTCTGCTAGAGCCACGTGAGGATCGATGCCCGCTGCGCGCATCCGCATTGCACTTGTGCCAGCGGCGTAGGCACCGGCATTGTCCTCCGATCCGTCGATCCCATCCGTATCGGCTGCCAGCGCCGATGTTCTCGGAACTTCGTCTATCGCGATCGCAAACGCGAGAAGAAGTCCGGTGTTGCGGCCACCCTTGAACGCCGAACGGGACGGGAGCTGCTCCGCTTCGGGTCGGAGGCTGCGGGTTGAGGTCGGTCCGCGGTTGATGGCAGCTACTCGACCCTCGGCTGCCAGGAGCGGACGGTCAGGAATCGTGAAGAGTTTCGGGCGCCGTCAGGCGTACGAAAGTCCCCGAGGAAGGAACCCGCGGGCCGCAATGCGATGGCTATGGAGATTTCGATCTGCGGCCGATGTCGGCGTTGGCGCGATCGGCGCTGGGAAGCGCAATGGTGGATGCGGACAGGCTGCTTCGTTGCGCCTCCGCGCGGTATTGGAGGCCCGGAACTGGTCCGGGGAGACCCATGTCGGCGTCAGCGATTGCCGTGGGCGCGCGCGGGTTCGTTGCCGGAGGCGGAGCGTCTGCGGCTGTAGGCTCGACCAGGCCATACCGGGTCATGGGTCGGTCTCGCGGTTCGTCGCCGAGGTGTCCGGCGGTCCGCGTGGTTGCTGCCGTCGCTCGAACGTCTCGATGATGATCATGCGTCCACCGCAGCAGCGGCACGGCGGTCGGAAGTCCTCCGGTTTGTCGGAGTCGGGTGGGTCAGGCGGCGTGGCGACATCCAGGAGTTCGCGGGCGAGCGCGAGGCTGGCCCTGCGGGCCGAGCCGGCGAGCAGACCGTTGTGCCGGATGCGATGGAACCCTCGTGGCAGGACATGGATCAGGAAGCGGCGGATGAACTCGTCGGCCGCAAGCGTCATGACCTGCTGGCGGTCCGTGCCGTCGCGGCGATAGTCCTTGTAGCGGAAGGTGACGCTGTCCTGGTCGAAGGCGATGAGGCGGCTGTTCGAGATCGCCACCCGGTGGGTGTAGCGTGACAGGTAGGCGAGCACGGCCTCCGGTCCGGCGAACGGCGCCTTCGCGTATACCACCCATCGCTTCCCGCGAACGGGAGCAAGGTGGCGCAGGAAGGCGCGCCGCTCGGCCAGGTGTGCCCGAAGAAGCCGAGCCGCCCGGCGTCGTGGAGTGCGACCAGCCGCGTGAGGAAGAGCCGTCGGAACAGCTTGCCGAGCACGCGCACCGGAAGCAGGAAGGCCGGACGCGACGCGATCCATCGACTTCCGTCCGGCGCGATGCCGCCGCCCGGCACGATCATGTGCACGTGCGGATGGTGGGTCATCGCCGATCCCCAGGTGTGGAGCACGGCGGTGATGCCGATGCGTGCGACGAGATGCTTCGGATCGGCGGCGATCGTCAGCATCGTCTCCGACGCCGCCTTGAACAGCAGATCGTAGACGAGCGCCTTGTTCTGGAAGGCGATGTCGGCGACCTCGGCCGGTAGCGTGAACACGACGTGGAAGTAGCCGACCGGCAAGAGGTCGGCCTCGCGCTCGGCAAGCCACGTCCGCGCCGCTGCGCCCTGGCACTTGGGGCAGTGCCGGTTGCGGCAGGAGTTGTAGGCGATCCGCCACTGGCCGCAGTCCTCGCAGGCTTCGACGTGACCACCGAGAGCCGCGGTGCGGCAATGCTCGATCGAGGCGCGCACGGCTCAGCCGGGCGGCAGACTCTCCCCTGGCCTGAACAACCCAAGCTTGTCGAGCGGGCTCGTGACCGTCCGAACCGTCTTGGTCGCGACCTTCGCATAGAGCGCGGTGTTGTTGAGCTTGGCATGCCCCAGCAGGACCTGGATGATCCGGATGTCGGTGCCGTCCTCCAGCAGGTGGGTCGCGAAGCTGTGGCGCAGCGTGTGCGGCCCGACCCGCTTGGCGATCTCGGCAGCCCGGGCAGCCTCGACGACGATGCGATAGAGCTGCCGCGTGCTGATCGGCTTCATCGCGTGCTGTCCCGGGAACAACCAGCCGTCGCGGTGCATCACGCCCTGCTGTCGTCCGACCTTCCACCACTGGCGCAGCAGCGTCAGCAGGTCCTCGGAGAGCATCGCGTTGCGATAGCGCCCGCCCTTGCCACGCTCGACGCGCAGCAGCATGCGCTCGCTGTCGACGTCGGCGACCTTCAGCATCGACACCTCGGCGACGCGCAGGCCAGCGCCATAGGCGACTGAGAGCGCGGCCTGGTGCTTGAGGCACGTGGTGGCATTGAGCAGCCGGGCCACCTCGTCGCGGCTCAGCACCACGGGCAGGTTGCGCCGATGTGCCAGCCGGACGAGCCTGCGCGCCAGGTCCGGGCGGTCGAGCGTGTGGATGAAGAGGAAGCGCAGCGCCGACACGATGCTGTTCATGGTCGGCACGGGCACGCCGTCCGCCTGCTGCTCGATCTGGAACCGGCGCAGATCGTCGGCGGTAGCGGTATCCGGTGAACGCCCGAGGAACGCCGCCAGGCGCCCGATGTCGCCGAGATAGTTGCGCTGCGTCTCGCGTGAGAATCGCCGCATGTTCATGTCGTCGATCAGCCGCTGGCGAAGCGGGCTCACGGGTGCATCGAGAACGGGATGAGGCATTGGTCAGGCTCCTTGTTGAAGAAGCCCGTCATGGTCTGCCGCTGCCGCCTGACACTCAATGGAGGCCTGACCTCCGGCCTGTGCCCGCTACCTCACCCAGGCGCCCTCCCGCGCGAGCGGGTCGTCTAATCGCCCGACAGTCAAGGGGGTAGGTGCAAGGCAGTCGTCCTTTTTTGCCGATGCTCGTTCGTATGCCGGGTACAGGGTCGTCTACGCGGTCGATGCAAAGCTGATCGCCGCAGGATGAGTTTCGCAGATGAGACCTTCCTATGTTCGTTACGCAATCTGCTAAACGAGGCAGTTGCTTCCCGCTACGCGGAATGATCTCAGCCACGTCCCGGCAGGGACGGCTCGGTGCGTCCTGTAAGAACGCTGTTGGTTGAATGGCTTGGAGAAAATCGTCGAAGTCGAGCGTCTGCAGGATCAAGCAGCGGCGGGCGTTCCTCCATGCGGATCGAACAGCTGGCCCGTCCGGAGCATCGCATGCATCATCACTGCCAGCTTGCGCGCCAAGGCCACAGCGGCTCGTTTGAAGCCGAGCCGTTCTTTCAGCTCCAACGCCCAGCTTCGCAGGGTGCTGGTATCCGTCGACCGGTTCAGGATGACCGCGGCCGCTTCGTATAGCAGTCCGCGCAACTGATTGTCGCCACGGCGCGAGATATGTCCGTCATTATCGACCTCGCCGGACTGGTAGCGCCTCGGGGTCAGGCCCACCCATGCACCCACGGAGCGCGAGTTCCTGAAGTTCGCCGGATCCTCCACGGCCGCGGCAAAGGCGGTAGCTGTGACGGTGCCGACACCGGGCACCGACATGAGCAGACGGCAGTGCTGGTCTTCACGAGCCATCGCGGCCAGTTGCTTGGTCAGCTCTGCTATCTGGTGTCGGATATTGCTCCATGCCTGAAGCATTGGCATAACGATGCGCGCCAGCCTTTCTTCGCCCTGCAGAAGCTCGTGAACGTTGCGCTCGAACACGCTGCCGGCGCCCTTGGGTACGACGAGACCGAATGTCTTCATCAATCCGCGGATCTGGTTGGATATCTGCAAACGCATCTTGAGAAGCTGGCGCCGCGCAGTGATCAGCGTGCGGATCAGCGTGCGGATCAGCATGCTGTCAAAACCCTTGACCCGAACCTCTCGGTAGAAGCCGACTTCGGCCAGATGTGCCAGGCCATCCGCGTCATTCGCATCCGTCTTGTTCGCAGCCATATCCAGCGCGGCTTTGGCATGCCGTGCGTCGATGCAGATCACCGGCAGGCCCTCTGCCGTCAGCGAATGGTAGAACCACACAGATAGTGGGCCCGTCTCGAACACGACCCGCCGGACAGACGGTGCGCGCTTGCGGATCAGCGCCGCGAGCAGCTGCGGGTCGGACGCGCACTTGCACCGCCAAATCCTTTTGCCGTCCTGCCGGATCGAGATTGCCGTCTCTTTCAGGGATACGTCGAGACCGATATACTGTTCCATGGCTGTCCTCCGTTCGATGCCTGGGCCCGGTGTCGACCGTGAGCCCGTTCTTCATCCTATCGGGGGACAGCCAGCCGGCTAGAGGTTCGAACATCGCCGCCACTTCTCAGGTGGCCACCGCTCCCGCGATTACGTCATGTTCGTTCACCGGCCCCAAATCAGACATATTGGCGTCGCCCAAGATATTCCTGAAGCGGACACTGTTCCCAACTTTCGGCTCGACTTCCTGTGCACAGCAAGCGTCAGTGCTTCCGAAAGGGAGCACGAGAATGCCCGCCAGTCTCAAATTCAGGAAGCTCCGTCACGTAGAGACAGCAGTCGACGCACTGGACGGCATGGAGTCAGAGCTGCGGCAGCTTGCCGGACTGGTTGTGGCCTTGAGAATTCTGGGCGAGGCCGGCGATGCGATCGAGCCGCCGGCGATTTCGTCCATTGCCCGGTCGGCCGCCGACACGCTCGACGAGATCGACAAATCATGGCGGCAGGCTATAGCGGCTTTGCGCGGCGCCTGAAGATTGTTGGCCGGAACCCGATTCCGGAGTGGACTTCCTACCCACAGCAAGCATTGCTGTCGCTGCCCTGACGAAGCTCGAGCGCCATCGACGAACAGCCAGTGCCGAGTTCAAGGACCAACCTCTCCGCCCGCCCTTGAGCGGGCTCCAGTCAGTACAGGCACCGGATGTCCCGGACCTGATGATGGAGAGTATGATGGCACAGAAAGCAGCAACCCTTGGACCGAACGATGCAGCCGTCATGGAAGCCGAGGGGGCGGGTATTGCAAAGAGGTCCCGTAGCCGGCTGGCGGCGAAGCCACAGTCCCGCAGGAAGCCAACTGCCGCTTCGACCAAAGCTGCAACGCCAAAGGCGGATGGCGATTCAACCGCCACGGCGAGGAAGCAGGATGTGACCGAGACCAAGGCGTCAATCGTCCTGAAGAAGCTGGGCTCGGCAAAGGGGGCCACCATCGAGGCCATGATGGAGGCGACCGGCTGGCAGGCACATTCGGTGCGCGGCTTTCTCTCGGCGGTGGTCCGGAAGAAGCTGGGTCTCGATCTGGTCAGCGAGACCGGCAAAGACGGCATGCGACGATATCGGATCCAGGCGGACGGAAAGTCGGGCTGATCGGGATGGCGCTGATGGCTGCCCCCAGATCGAGAGCCCGGTCGGAACGTTCGACACTGCCCGGAAACGATCAGATTGTGACCGAGGTCGGCAACCTCGCCGATCTCGATCTCAACGAATTGCGTGCCCGGTGGCTGAAGGTCACCGGACGCCCTGCCCCGAAAGCTTTTCGCACGGGGATGTTGCGCCGGGCTCTCGCATACGAGATGCAGGTCGCTGCCTTCGGTGGTCTGCCATCGTCATTGAAACGTCAGCTTCGCGATCTGGCAAAGGCTGCCCGGGAGGATCGCTTCGACGAGGCGCTCGGCACTACCCACCTGAAGCCCGGCACGATGCTGATGCGGGTCTGGGAGGGAAAGACAGAGACCGTCATGGTGACACGTGATGGTTATGTCTGGGCAGGCGAGCGATACACGTCGCTGTCTGCCATCGCCAAGGCCATTACCGGCACCAGTTGGAACGGCTGGACCTTCTTTGGTGTGAAGAGGAAGAGCAGTCGCAACAAGAACGCCGCCAAAGCCCCTGCCGTAGTTGCCGATCCGGGCACGGTGGCCGGAGTGTCTGTCGATGGCTGAACGTTCCTCATCATCATCCCGACAGCAGCGTACCGTTCGCTGCGCGATTTACACGCGGAAAAGCTCGGAAGAAGGCCTCGAACAGGACTTTAACTCGCTGCATGCACAGCGCGAGGCCTGCGAGGCCTATATCGCATCACAACGCCACGAGGGCTGGAAGCTGCTTCCGGCCCGGTATGACGATGGCGGCTATTCAGGCGGTTCCATGGAAAGACCCGGCCTGCAGAAGCTGCTCGCCGACATGCAGTCCGGCATGATCGATGTGGTCGTCGTTTACAAGGTCGATCGGCTGACACGCTCGCTGACCGACTTCGCCCGCATCGTCGAGGCCTTCGATTCCAGGAACGCTTCCTTTGTCTCCGTCACCCAGTCCTTCAATACCACCACCAGCATGGGAAGGCTGACACTCAACGTTCTACTATCGTTCGCCCAGTTCGAGCGCGAGGTCACCGGCGAGCGCATCCGTGACAAGATTGCTGCCTCCAAGAAGAAGGGCATGTGGATGGGTGGCTTTGTCCCCATGGGTTATGCCGCCCATGGACGTTCCCTCGCCATCGTGGAATCGGAAGCCGCGACAATCAGAAGGATATTCAACCGCTTCCTGACCCTCGAGAGCGTCAGGGACCTCAAGGTTGAGCTGGACCGGGATGGCATCACGACACGACCGTTCGTTTCTGCCAGCAACAACCGCAGCTGGGGCGACCGGCCGTTCAGCATCGGTCATCTGCGCTCGATCCTGCAGAACCCGATCTATGTCGGAGAGGTCAGGCATAAGGGTGAGCGCTATCCTGCCCAGCATCCGGCTATCATCGATCGGGAACAGTTCGACCGGGTTCAGGCGCTGATCTCCTCGCGCGCCAGAGGGCACCTGATGCGGGTAGATGCTGAACACATCAACCTGCTCGCCGGGCTCCTGTTCGATCAGGACAGGCAGAAGTTCACCTGCGCTCATACATCCAAGCGGGGTGTTCGATACAGATACTATGTGGCTCCGGCATCATCGACTGAAACAAAATCACCAGCCCGCATCTCGGCCGGTGAACTGGAAAACCTTGTCATCGACGCCGTAACGGCAAAGCTCAGGGATAGTCACTGGCTGCAGGCAGACGTCCTGCCTCCGGACACCAGCCCCGATACGATAGCAGACGCGTCCGATGCAGCACGACGAGCTGCCGATCGCATCGGAGGCACCGACGCCCAGACGATACGCCAGCAGCTGACTGACCTCATCAAGCGTATTGATATCCTTCCCGACACGATCTCGGTCATTTTGAAAACGGAAGTACAGCCCCCCGGCACTGCTGACAGCGACGATTCGCAGCTCGCCGCACGCACGATCGTAGTAGCAAATCCGTTTACGGCCAGAAGCCAGTCAAAACACCTTGTCGTCCGCCAGGACACAATCGGCAGCGCGCCGTCAAAATGGCTGATCAAGGCGCTGGCCCGCAGCATCACCTGGTACGATGATCTTGTCAGCGGCCGGGCAGCATCTTTCCGCGAGATCGCAGAGCGGGAAGGCGTAGCGGAGCGCTATGTCGCCAAGCTCATCCCTCTGGCGTTCCTCGATCCGGGCATTGTCGAAGACAGTCTGGACGGTCGGACGGCACTTTCCCTGACCGCATCAGACTTGGCGTTCGGCGTCGACCTGCCCCCGATCTGGGCCAACCAGCAGAGCTGAGAGCCTCCAGATCCGGCCTGAAAGCGGCCTTCCGTGCATCTCCACAGCATCTAGAACCGCACTACGACTTGCCCCTTTGCAGAATGGGCCGCATTTGCCGCCGATTTCTGCCGAGAGAATACAACCCTGAGAATGCGCGACTAGGCTAAGTCCCGACAGCGTCGCACAAATTCCGTGGAATTGCCCTTTGTGTGGTGTCGGTAAGACTAGCTGGCGGAGAGAGCGGGATTCGAACCCGCGAGACGGTTCCCCGTCTACACACTTTCCAGGCGTGCGCCTTCGACCACTCGGCCACCTCTCCGCGCGCGGCACGTGTCGAAACGGGTTCGAAACTTTGCCGGTGCGGGGCTCATCTATTCGATCCAGCAAAGAATGCCAAGCCCGTAAGTCACGCAGCATCGGCATCCTTTTCCACATCGGGGTAGCCCGGTACGGAATTGGTCACGCAAAACCATACAGGCCCTCGCCTTTACAGAGGGCTGCTTCGGGCACCCGACCATGACTGCCTGAGGACATTGGGCAGCCGCTCCTGAGCACGGGCTCCGGCTGCGAAGGCTTCGAAACGCCGGGTATCTCTTAGCGTCGACGATTGCGGAAGTGCCCCGGACATCCTATCAGGGGGTATCCGCCAACACGCATGGCCTTTTCAGGCCAAACCCCTGGGATTGCGATGATCCGCTTCCTGTTTAGACTGATGGCCACCTTTTCCCTTGCCGTTGCCGTCATCATGGCGGTTCTGGATGTGACCCGCACGATTGCGGCGTCACGCCTCGTGCTGACGCCTCTCGGGGAAAGCTGGATGAGCGTATCGCCGTCCACATTCGATCAAACGCAGACCTTCATCCTCGAAAAGGGGCATCCGCTGATCTGGAATCCGGTCATGGTTTTCATTCTCGGCCAGCCCGGCTTCGCGGTCTTCGGCTTGCTTGCGCTGCTTCTCTACGCGATCGGACACAGGCCACAGCGGCGGATAGGCCGTTTCGTGGTCGAGCGCTGATGTTTTTCCTGAGCGACCTGCTGAACCGGAAGCTTCAGATGCCCAAGGTTCGCGAGGCACTTCCGGGCCGCGACAAGCCTATCGCGACCGCCACGACCCATTTCGTGTCAGGGCGTGGTCTCAAGGCCCCCTATCCAGAAGGTTTGACGACCGCGATGTTCGGGCTTGGCTGTTTCTGGGGCGCAGAACGCCTGTACTGGCAGTCAGAAGGCGTGTGGGTGACGGCGGTCGGCTATGCCGGCGGCGTCACGCCGAACCCCACCTACCAGGAAACCTGCACCGGGCTTACCGGCCATGCCGAGGTCGTTCTGGCGGTCTTCAATCCGGCTATTGTCACCTATGGCGACCTTCTGAAGATATTCTGGGAGGCGCATGATCCGACCCAGGGCATGCGCCAGGGCAACGACATCGGAACGGCGTACCGCTCGGCAATCTACGCTTTCGGTGAGGAGCAGCTGCGCCTCGCCATCGCCTCGCGAGAAGCCTATCAGGCGGCTCTGCGCGCTGCCGGTCGCGGTGCGGTAACCACCGAGATTGCGCCGGCGCCGGTGTTCTATTTCGCAGAGGAAGAACACCAGCAATATCTGGCAAAAAACCCCAACGGCTATTGCAGCCTGAAGGGTACCGGGGTCGCCTGCGATATCCCCGGATGACGGGCGGCATGGGCTTTTCGCTGGCGGTCTGACGTTTGCCGGGCCCGACGAGCGGACGAGCGGTTTGCATTTTACGCAAGACCAAGATTCCACGTGAAATTTGCCTCGCGTCGTGCCAGATTGGGCCGCATGAGCGGAGGGGGCACCCCTAGCCATGTGCCAGACGAGCCGGAAAACCGGCCAGGTCAGGCTTCGAGTTCAATGCAAACCGACAGGGTGTGGATCATATGAAACGTATTTTGTTCGGCCTTCTGGCCGCCACCGCGTTGTCTTTCTCGGCCCATGCGCAGGAGATCAAGCCGGCGCTTCTTTATGACCTGGGCGGCAAGTTCGACAAGTCGTTCAACGAGGCAGCTTTCAATGGCGCCGAGAAGTTCAAGGCCGAAACGGGCATCGAATATGTCGAGTTCGAGGTATCCAATGCCTCCCAGCGCGAGCAGGCGCTGCGCCGCTTCGCCGAGGACGGCCGCAACCCCATCGTCATGACGGGCTTCGCCTGGGCGGAAGCGCTTGACAAGGTGGCAACGGATCACCCCGACCAGCAGTTCGCCATCATCGACATGGTGGTCGACAAGCCAAACATTCGTTCAGTGGTGTTCAAGGAGCAGGAAGGCTCGTACATCGTAGGCCTGCTTGCCGGCATGGCGTCCACGAGCAAGAAGGTCGGCTTCGTGGGCGGAATGGACATCCCGCTGATCCGCCGCTTCGGTTGCGGCTATGTCGGCGGCGCCAAGGCCGGCGGCGCAACCGAGGTCATCCAGAACATGACCGGCGACACTCCGGCGGCCTGGAACGACCCCACCAAGGGCGGCGAAATTGCCAAGACGCAGATCGACCAGGGCGCTGACGTCATCTACGCTGCTGCGGGCGGCACGGGCGTCGGTGTGCTGCAGGCGGCAGTTGACGCAGGAAAGCTTGGCGTCGGCGTTGATTCCAACCAGAACGGGCTTCATCCCGGCAAGATCCTTACATCCATGCTGAAGCGTGTCGACACTGCCGTCTACAACGCCTTCTCGGATGCCAAGGCCGGAACGCTTGCCGGCGGAATCAACGACCTCGGCCTGAAGGAAGGTGGCGTCGATTACGCGCTGGACGACAACAACAAGGATCTGATCACGCCTGAGATGAAGGCTGCCGCCGACAAGGCCAAGGCTGACATCATTGCAGGCACGGTGACGGTCCACGACTACATGGCGGACAACAACTGCCCCTACTGATCCTGCACAGTTCCTGGAAAAGGCCGCCGGTTCGGCGGCCTTTTACATTGCGAGGCAGGAGGATTGGTTATGATGCTCCGGCCGCGGCCTGACGGATATGGGTCAGGTGGCGAAGCTTGTCGGCGTCGCGCCGCTTAACAGGGATAGCGGCCTGATGCGCGGCAAGAGGATGATCGCGAGCGGTTACAAGCCAGTTCGCGACGCGCTCTATATCGCAGCTCTGCCCGCGATCCGCTTCTATACGGCCATCAAGGAGGTCTTTGAGCGCCTGAACCAGGGGCAAACTTGGCAAGGCGCCTCGTCGCGGTTACGAGACCTGTGATCTTCGTCCTGAACGCCAGAATGCGAGAATATCCAGCAACGGTGCTGGACACCCAACACCGTTGGTTTTTGTTGCGCTTCCGAAAATTGGGGGCGTCGGCTTCACCCACGGTTAAGGGCCTTCGACGTAATGTGCGCGCAACCGGCTGAAAGTCGCAGGAGCCATTCATGCTTGAAGCGCTGATCTTCGTCGTTTTCCCGTTCTGCATGGTCTTTGCGGCATTGTCCGACATGCTCTCGATGACGATCGCCAATCGCGTTTCGCTTCTGCTGGTCGTCGTCTTCGCCGTTGTCGCGCCGCTGACGGGAATGGACTGGGCAGCCTACGGCTGGCATTTCGCGGCCGGCCTCCTCGTCCTGGCGGTTACTTTCGGTCTCTTCGCACTTGGCGGCATGGGCGGCGGCGACGCAAAGCTGCTTGCCGCGACCTCGATCTGGATGGGGTTCAATTTTCAGCTTCTGGAGTATCTGGTTCTGTCGTCCTTCATAGGAGGCGCGCTGACCTTGGCCATCCTCACCTACAGGAGCTCAGCTTTCGCGGTATTCACTGGGCACAACCTTTTCCTGCGTCATCTGGCGGACAGCAAGACCGGCGTACCATATGGGATTGCGCTCGGCATTGGCGGGCTGATCGTCTATCCGTCCACTCCTCTGATGGTGTGGGCGCTGGGCCGGCTTTCCGGCCAGTAAGGCCAGGCTTCGATCGTTTAAACGCAAAATTAAGCACGATCGTAAGGGATGCATTAACTCTAATTTGACGATTTCGACCGCATTGTCCGGCCTGGCTTGAGGTTTGCCGGTACAGGGGTTGAACACATGGCAGCATCCCGACTGATCATTCTGGGAGTTGCGGTTGCAGCGGCGGGTGGTGCCGGCTACGTCGCGAAAAATATGATGGCGCCGCCTCCCCCGAAGATTGTGGTAGAGGAAAAGGGTCCTGCAATTGACCTGACCGACGTGCTGGTGCTCCGTGGCGACGTTCCCATGGGCGGCCCGGTTGGTGAAATGCTCGGGTGGCAGTCCTGGCCATCCGACGGACTGAACGAGAATTTCATTACTCGCGCCGACGATCCGGAAGCGATCGAGAAGTATAAGGGGTCCATCGCCCGCGTCGCGATGTATTCGGGTGAACCCCTGCGAAAGTCGAAGCTGGTGGGCGAAGGCCAGAGCTTCATGTCATCCATTCTTCCGCAGGGCTATCGGGCCGTGGCGACTCAGATCGCTGCGGACACGTCGGCAGGTGGCTTCATCCTCCCGAACGATTATGTGGACGTTATCATGACGCGCCGTTCCGATACGGCGACCGCGACTGCAGGGTTCGTGACGGAAACGATACTGAAGAATATCCGCGTGCTGGCGATCGACCAGGCGATCCAGGAAGACGAGGAAGGCCGCCGGGTCAAGGTGGGCCAGACCGCCACGCTGGAACTGACGCCGCAGCAGGCCGAGATCATCACAGTGGCCCAGCAGCTTGCCGACCGGCTCACCCTTTCGCTGCGCGCCATCGTGGATACGCGCGAAAAGGTGTCGGACGAGGCGGATTATCTGGTTTCGGGCAATGGCCGCCGCGGCACAGTGAGAATGATCCGGGCCGGTACAGTTACGGAAGAGGGAGCAAGGAAATGATCGCCACGGAAGCCTTGCGAACCGTGACCCGCCGTCGGCCCTCCCTCATCATCCTCGCCTCGCTTGCGATGCTTCTTTCAGGTGGAGCCGTACAGGGCGTTCATGCCGGTGGCCAGCTAAACGGGAATGCCTCGAGCTCTGCCGGCGTAGGAGCCATGTCTGCAAGCCAGAGCGTCAAGCTGGGTCTGAACAAGTCGGTCGTCATCGACCTTCCTTCCGACGCCTACGACATACTGGTGGCCAATCCCGCGGTCGCCGACGCCGTGACCCGGACTGCTCGCCGGATCTACCTTTTCGGAAAGGCCGTTGGCCAGACAAACATCTTCGTCTTTGGCGCCGGCGGCGAGCAGATCGTCAGCCTCGACCTTCAGGTCGAACGCGATACGGCGGGTGTCGAGGAATACATCAAGCGCTTCATCCCGACATCCGACGTCAAGGTGGAGCTGATCAATGACAACGTCGTGCTGACCGGAACGGTTGACACGCCACTCGATTCAGCGCGCGCGGCGCAGATTGCGTACATGCTGGTGCGCGGCGGCGAGGCGACCACGGGTCAGTATTCGCAGACGGCAGCGGCCAGCAGCGACGGCGGCGGGGTCGACATCAACAATCCGGACTCGACGCGCCAGATCAGCGGCATCGTCAACCTGATCGAGATCATCGGGCAGGACCAGGTGATGCTCAAGGTCACGGTTGCCGAAGTCAGCCGCAACGTGATGAAGCAGCTTGGCGTGAACATGATCGCGGGTGGCAACAGCAACGGCATCAGCTGGGGCGCCATCGCGGAAAGCGCCTTCGGGCTTGGCAAGCCGCTCTCGCAGTTTGCCGGCGGCAGCATCGGCACCTCCTCTTTCGACGCCTATTTCAAGGCAATGGAACAGGCCGGCGTCATGAAGACGCTCGCCGAACCAACCCTGACTGCAGTCTCAGGCGAGCAGGCGACATTCCGGGTCGGTGGTGAGTTCAATCTGGTAAGCGGGCGCAGCAGCGCGGTTTCCGAAGACAACCAGACCGGCGAGATCACCTACGACGTCGAAAAGCTGGAATACGGCATCGGCCTTGAGTTCAAGCCGGTCGTGCTTTCGGCAGGCCGCATCAGCCTGAAGATACGCACCTCTGTCTCCGAGCCGACCAACGAAGGATCCGTGACGCTGGAAGGTCTTGGCTCGCTGCCTGGCATGACCGCTCTGTCGATCCGCAAGCGCCTGGCCGATACCACGGTCGAACTCCCCTCGGGCGGCTCGATGATGATCGCCGGGCTCGTGCGCGACGACATAAGACAGGCGATCCACGGTCTGCCCGGCCTGTCCAAGCTGCCTGTGCTGGGGACGCTGTTCCGCAGCCGCGACTTCGTGCGCAACGAGACGGAACTGGTCATCATAGTGACGCCCTATATCGCCCGGCCGACCGCACGCAACGAGCTGGCCAAGCCGGACGACAATTTCAACGCGGCAAGCGACGGCGCCGGCATGTTCCTCGGCCGCGTCAACCGCGTCTACGGAACGATGAAAACCGATCTGCCCAATGGACGCTACCACGGCGTCGTCGGCTACATCTACAAATAAGGGGTGCGGGCATGTCTAACGCTGTGTTCAGGATGAAGTCGGGCGATCCGTCCCGCTGCACGCGCCTCGTGTTGGCCGCCGCTGCGGTGGCGCTTCTCGCCGGATGCGCCCAGAAGCGCGATTCGGTGGTTGTCGGCGCCATCCCAGACGACTATCGGACCAACCATCCGATCGTCATCGCTGAGAAGGAAGAGACGCTTGATCTTCCTGTCGGCTCCGGCGACAGGGGCGCGACGGCTTCGCAGCGTGCAACGCTGGAAGGCTTCCTTGCCAATTATGACCGGACGGCCGCGCCGACATTGACCATTATCAAGCCCTCCGGCTCGGCCAATGCAGCGGCAGCTTCCAATGTCGCCGCCGATTTCGCGAAGATCGCCAAGCAGAACGGGGTGCCGGGGAGCCGCATCATGATTGCGTCCTACCAGGCTAGCCCCGAGGAAGTCTCGGCACCCGTGCGCGTCTCCTTTGTCGGCATGCAGGCGCAGACGGGAAAGTGCGGCCGCTGGCCGGACGATCTTCTAAAGACGAGCGAGAATAAGCACTACGCGAATTTCGGCTGCTCGTACCAGAACAACGTCGCCGCGCAAGTCGCCAATCCATCCGACCTGCTCGGTCCGCGCAAGCAGACGCCAATCGATGCCGAAAACCGGGGTCGTGTGATCGGCGAATACCAGCGCGGCGACTCGGTCTTCAGCGAGAACATCGGCTACTAGGCCAAAACTTTGGGGTAAGGGCAAAATGACCAACCTGGCTTATGACAGCCCCGCCGAGAGCGAGACGACTGCAAAGGAAGTCGACGCAATGCAGGCGTTGCGACCGGTGCCGCGCATCTCCATACAGGCGTTCTGCGAGACGGAGGGCGTAGCCCAGCCGATCGAACGGGCCGGCGAGGATCGTCGCATGGCCAAGGCGCACCTCAAGGTCCACATGGGCGGTGCGGCGACAGCAATAGAGCTCTACCAGTCGGCACCGACACCCAACCTCATTATTCTGGAATCGCGCAAGGAACCGCGCGAGATGCTCCAGTCGCTGAACGAACTGGCCGAATATTGCGACCCGACCACCAAGGTCGTCGTGGTCGGCCACTACAACGATGTCGGCCTCTACCGTGAACTGATCCGTTCCGGCGTTTCCGAATATGTCGTTGCGCCGA
Source organism: Rhizobiaceae bacterium (assembly GCA_019635775.1). Lineage (GTDB taxonomy): Bacteria > Pseudomonadota > Alphaproteobacteria > Rhizobiales > Rhizobiaceae > Mesorhizobium_K. The sequence goes on from JAHBYU010000008.1 coordinate 82,626, forward strand.
TCTCCATGGCGGACGTGGTAAGCGTCATCTCCACCATCTTCGTGGACCCGGAAGCGGAGCCGATCGGTCGGGCAATCGCCTTTATTGGCGCAAAGGGCGGCGTTGGCTCGTCGACGATCGCGCACAATGTCGCCTGGGCCATGTCCGATCTGTTCAAGTCCGACGTGGTGGTCGCCGACCTGGACCTTGCTTTCGGAACGGCCAACATCAATTTCGACCAGGATCCGGCGCAGGGCATTGCCGAAGCGGTGTTTTCGCCCGAGCGCATAGACGAGGTCTATCTCGACCGCCTGCTTGCCCAGTGCTCCGAGCATCTTTCGCTGCTGGCCGCCCCGTCGACGCTGGAACGTGTCTACGACTTCGACCAGGATGCGTTCACGCAGATCATCGACACCGCGCAGCGCAGCGCTCCCCTTCTCGTGCTGGACGTGCCGCACATCTGGAGCGGCTGGTCCAAGGCCACGCTGTCCAAGGCCGACGAGGTTGTCATCACGGCGACGCCGGAGCTTGCCAACCTGCGCAACACCAAGAATATGGTCGACATGCTAAAGAGGCTCAGGCCCAACGATCCGCCGCCCAAGCTCATCATCAATCAGGTCGGCGTGCCGAAGCGGCCCGAGATCAAGCCGGATGATTTTACCGAACCGCTCGGCATCTCGCCGATTGCCGTCATCCCGTTCGAGCCGCTTCTGTTCGGCAACGCATCCAACAACGGCCGCATGATCGGCGAGATGGACGCGGCGCATGCCGTGACGGCCATCATGAACGAGATTGCGCACGTCCTGACCGGACGCAGCGAGATCAAGACTAAGAAGAAGGCTGGACTGGGCGGGTTGCTTGGCAAGCTGGCGATCAAGAAGAAGTAGTCCGGCGGAGTAGGGGCTGATGTTCGGCAGAAGAGGTAGTGACGACGGGTCGCGTGCGGCTCCCGAATTCAGGCCGCCGGCGGGAGCGCCCGAGCGACCCGCACCCGAGCCTGTTTCCGCGGCGTCGGTCCGTACCATCACTGCGCCGCCCGCATCTGACACTGCTGCACCACAGGTTGCCCCTGCCCGTCCCGCGGCAACTGCGCCGGTCCAGCGTCGTCCGGTAGAGGCCCCGCCGCTCGCCGCGGAACCGCGCAAGGTCCAGCGCGAGCGCAGCGAAACCTACTACGACACGAAAAGCCAGGTTTTCTCCGCCCTCATCGACACGATCGATCTCTCGCAGCTCGCCAAGCTCGATGCCGACAGCGCACGCGAGGAAATCCGCGACATCGTCAACGACATCATTGCGATCAAGAATTTCGCTATGTCGATCGCCGAGCAGGAGGAACTGCTCGAGGACATCTGCAACGACGTTCTGGGCTATGGCCCGCTCGAGCCCCTGCTGGCTCGCGACGACATCGCCGACATCATGGTGAACGGGTCGAAGAACGTCTACATCGAAGTGAACGGCAAGGTCGAGCAGACCGGGATCCGGTTTCGCGACAACCAGCAGCTGCTCAACATCTGCCAGCGCATCGTCAGCCAGGTCGGTCGCCGCGTCGACGAGTCGAGCCCGATATGCGACGCGCGCCTTCCCGATGGTTCTCGCGTCAACGTCATCGCTCCGCCGCTTGCCATTGACGGCGCTGCGCTCACGATCCGCAAGTTCAAGAAGGACAAGCTGACCCTCGACCAGCTTGTCAAATTCGGCGCCATATCACCCGCGGGCGCCGAGGTACTCAAGATCATCGGCCGTGTGCGTTGCAACATCATCATCTCGGGCGGCACCGGCTCCGGCAAGACGACGCTGTTGAACTGCCTCACCAACTATGTCGATCGCGAAGAGCGCGTCATCACATGCGAGGACTCGGCAGAGCTTCAGCTGCAGCAGCCGCATGTCGTGCGTCTGGAAACACGACCGCCAAATCTCGAGGGCGAAGGCGAGGTCACGATGCGCGACCTTGTAAAGAACTGCCTGCGTATGCGTCCGGAACGGATCATCGTGGGCGAGGTGCGTGGACCCGAGGTGTTCGACCTGTTGCAGGCCATGAACACCGGCCACGACGGCTCGATGGGCACGATCCACTCCAACAGCCCGCGCGAATGCCTCAACCGCATGGAATCGATGATCGCAATGGGTGGCTATACCCTGCCACAGAAGACGGTGCGTGAGATCATCGTCGGCTCGGTCGACGTTATCATCCAGGCGGCTCGATTGCGCGACGGCTCCCGCCGCATCACCCACATCACCGAGGTGATCGGCATGGAGGGCGACGTCATCATCACGCAGGATCTGGTCCTTTACAATATCAAGGGCGAGGATGCCGGCGGCAGGCTTATGGGCGAACATGTGTCCACCGGCATCGGCCGCCCGCACTTCTGGGATCGGGCGCGCTATTTCGGTGAGGAGCAGCGTCTCGCCACCGCACTGGAATCAATGGAAAAGCGGACAAGCTGATGCGGAAGCGGATAGGGGGCTAGATGTTCGGCCTGGACACGACCGTACTGGCATTCATTGTATTGGCGGGCTTCAGCGCGGGGGCGGTCGCCTACGCCCTGCTGTTCAACAACATAGCGGAAGAAAAGACGACCGAGCGTCGTCTCGACACTATCAAGAAGGCCGAGACCGACCGGTCGGTCGTAAAGGCCAATCGCGACCGTGTCGCCGAGGCAGCCAAGCGCAGGAAGACCGTCCAGGATTCGCTGAAGGAACTGGACGCAAAGCAGCTGGTAACCGACAGGAATATCAGGAAGCCTGCGCTGCGTACGCAACTCAAGCAGGCTGGTCTGCGCGTGACGGTCGAGCGCTTCTATGTCTATTCCGTCATATGCGGCATCGCCCTGACCGCAATCGCATTTGTTCTTGGAGCACCGTTGCTTATCCTGCCGGGTGCCTTCATCGCCGGGGCGTTGGGACTGCCGCGCTGGCTTGTCAGCTTCCTGCTCGCCCGCCGGGTCAAGGCGTTTCTTGCGGAATTCCCAAATGCGCTCGACGTCATCGTGCGCGCGGTCAAGTCGGGCCTTCCGCTGAATGACGGCATCAGGCTTATCGCCTCGGAATCGCCCGAGCCGGTCCGGAGCGAGTTCCGCCGCATTGTGGAATCGCAGCAGCTCGGCATGTCCATTCCGGATGCGACGATGCGAATGCCCGAAACCATGCCCTGCCCAGAGGCCGGCTTCTTTGGAATCGTCATCCAGATCCAGAGTCAGGCGGGCGGCAATCTCTCCGAAGCGCTCGGCAACCTTTCGCGCGTTCTGCGTGATCGAAAGAAGATGAAGGCCAAGGTGCAGGCGCTGTCGATGGAAGCAAAGGCGTCCGCCGCGATCATCGGCGCACTGCCGTTCCTCGTCGGGTTTCTGGTCTATCTTTCCAGCCCCAACTACATCAAGCCGCTGTTCACGACGAGCACCGGGCACCTGATACTGGGCGTCTCCGGCATCTGGATGTCGATCGGCATCTTCACGATGCGCAAGATGATGAATTTCGAAGTGTAGGTGCGAAGCGAATGACCGCCCAAGTCGTCAAGGCCCTTACCGATCCGGCATTCCTGATTGCCATGCTGGTTGGCATCGCCGTCTTCGCGACCTTCTTCACGGTCATGCCTTCGCTTTCCGGAAACATGCTCAAGGCGCGCATGAAGTCCGTCGCGCTGGAGCGCGAAGAACTGCGCATGAAGCAACGGGCCCGTCTCGCCGCCGAGGCCGACCGGCGCCGGAAGGGCTTGCGCGAGGAACAGTCGCACGGCATGCGTCGGATCGTCGATCGCCTTGACCTGAGACGGCTCCTCGCGGACGAGAACACGGTCGCCAAGCTGAAGGTCGCCGGCTTCCGGGGACAGAATCCGCTGACGCGCTTTTTGTTCTTCCGTCTTGTCCTTCCCTTCGTCTTTTTCGCCGCAACCGCTGCCTATGTCTTCCTGCTTGGTGGGCTGCCGGAACAGCCTCCCATGATCAAGGGATTCGTTTGTATCGTGGGCGCCTATGCGGGTTTCTATGCTCCGGTGCTCTACGTCAACAACCGCGCGCAGAAGCGCAAGCAGTCGATCCAGCTTGCATGGCCGGACGCGCTGGACCTGATGCTGATCTGCGTCGAATCCGGAATGTCGATCGAGGCGGCTATCCGCAAGGTCGCAGACGAAATCGGCACCCAGTCAGTCGGACTTGCCGAGGAACTGATCCTCACCAACGCCGAGCTTTCCTACCTGCCTGAGCGAAAGCAGGCCTACGAAAACCTTGCCGCCCGCACCGGGCTGGAGTCGGTCAAGTCGGTCGGCCAGGCGCTTATCCAGGCAGAACGCTACGGCACGCCGATTGCGCATGCGCTGCGCGTGCTGGCGAACGAAAGCCGGGATATGCGGATGAACGAGGCCGAGAAGAAGGCCGCTGCACTGCCGCCCAAGCTCACCGTGCCGATGATCCTGTTCTTCCTGCCCGTTCTGTTTGCCATTATTCTCGGCCCAGCCGGCATTCAGGTCAGCCAGCGCGGCGGCTTCTTCGGCGATGGCGAGAAGGTCGACCACCAGTAGCTGCGTGAGAAGAGTACTGGCTACCGGGATCGCCGTCGCCTGTGCACGCCAGGCTTCACAAGTTCAATTGAGCATATAGAAAGACGAAAGGCCGGTTGATTACCGGCCTTTGGGCTTGTTGCGGCCGGATACCGGACCTTCAGTTGGTCTTGGACTTCTTCTTGTCCTCGGCCTTGAGCTGGCTCCAGGCGTTCTGCTGCGCGAGCATGCCCCGGAGGTAGGCGACATTGGCCTTGGCCTGCTCCGGAGACAGTTCCTGGCTGGCGATCTGCTCGGCTTCATCGAAGCGTCCCTGCAGGCCGACGACCAGCGCCAGGTTCTGACGCACGCGACTGTCGGCCGAGCGCTGGCTTGCGGCAGAGCGCATATAGGTTTCGGCCGTGCGCAGATCGCCCTCAAGTAGGTAGGACATGCCGAGATTGGAAAGGATCGACGAATCGTCGGGTTTCAGCTCGAGTGCACGGCGATAGAGCTTGCGCGCCTCGTTCGGCTGGCCAAGCTGGTCGAGGATCGCGGCCTCGGCCGAGAGCAGCTTCCAGTCGGGATATTCGGGGGTCTGCGCGCGACGTATCGCGTCGAGGGCAGGCTGCAGTTCGCCCGCGCCGGCTAGCGCCTTTCCATAAGCCGCCAGAACCTGCCGGTCCTTGGGATGTTCGATGGCGAGCTTGCGCATTACCGCGAGCGACTGGTCGGAGTTGCCGTTCATCTGCAACACCTGCGCGTACTGAAGCGCGGTAGCCTTGTCGGTAGGGTTGGCGGCGTAGGACTTGCCGAGCGAGACGCGCGCGCCTGCAAGTTCGTTGGCGGACATCTGTTCCACCGCCTTGCCCGACGATTTGGAGATCGACCCTGTCGTCATCTTGCTGGTGCCGCAACCGGCTACGCCGAGGGCGAGGGTAATCGCCACAGTCGCACGCAGCAGGTTCTTTCCGGTTGCGTTCATAGAGCGGCTGGTCAACATCTGTGCCGGGTCTCCCATTCATCGCGGGGTGCAAGCCTCGCGCCGACGAGAAAGCAATATTCCGTTAACCCTAACGGATGGTTAAGAACAGCCGAACCCGGCCAGCAAGGACACGCTCAGATGGCAGTCGAACTGATCGAAAAGAAGCCACGCGGATCGCGCCCGATCCATCTCGTCGCGCGGGATGGATTGTCCGACGCCGGCCTGGATCCGGCCGCCCTTGCCTGGGCGAATGCGGCCGGCTTCAAGGGCGACGCAGGGCGTACACTGCTTGTTCCGGGCTCGGACGGCAGGTTGGCGGGGGCGCTGTTCGGCCTTGGCGGTCGTGACGAAGGGACCGCCCTTGGCATCGGTGCGCTGGCACGTTCCCTGCCTGAAGGCGACTGGCATTTCTCGGCAACGCCGGAAAAACCAGCGATCGCAACGCTCGGTGTGCTGCTTGGCGGCTATGCCTTCACGCGATATGGCAAGCAGCCTTCTAAATCCCTGCGGCTGACGGCGCCAACAGGAGCCGATGTTGCCGCGCTTCGACGCATCTTGCACGCCATTTGTCTCGTGCGCGACCTTGTGAACACACCGACCAACGACATGGGCCCCGACGATCTCGAGCAGGCAACCCGGAAGCTGGCGCGAACGCATAAGGCCCGCGTCGCGGTGGTGAAGGGAGACGACCTTCTGGCGAAGAACTTTCCGATGATCCATGCGGTGGGCCGTGCGTCCGACAAGGCGCCGCGCCTGATCGACATGACCTGGGGTGACAGGAGTGCGCCAAAGGTGACCTTGGTCGGCAAGGGCGTGTGTTTCGACACCGGCGGCCTCGACATCAAACCTGCGAGCGGCATGCTTCTGATGAAGAAGGACATGGGCGGGGCAGCCAATGTTCTCGGCCTTGCCTCGATGATCATGGCGTCGCGCCTGAAGGTCAGGCTGCGCGTCCTGATCCCGGCTGTCGAGAATGCGATATCCGGCAACGCCTTCCGTCCCGGAGACGTGCTGCAAAGCCGCAAGGGACTGACGGTGGAGATCGGCAACACCGACGCCGAGGGCAGGCTTGTCCTTGCCGACGCGCTCGCGCTCGCCGACGAGGAGGCTCCCGACATGCTGGTGGACATGGCGACGCTGACCGGCGCGGCGCGCGTGGCGCTCGGGCCTGATCTACCCCCGTTCTACACCGACGATGACGAGCTGGCTGCCAGCCTTTCCACAGCATCAGCCGAGCAGGAGGATCCTATCTGGCGCATGCCGCTCTGGCGGCCCTATGACACGAAACTCTCTTCCAAGGTCGCCGACCTGAACAACGTGACGAGCGACGGGTTCGCGGGCTCCGTGACGGCCGCACTTTTCCTCAGGCGTTTCGTGGACAAGGCGCGAAGCTGGGCGCATTTCGATGTCTTCGCATGGAATCCGTCAGACCGTCCCTGGGGGCCGGCCGGTGGCGAGGCGCAGGGCATCCGCGCGCTCAAGAGCGTCATTGAAGGCCGCTACTCGTGAGACCGGAATGAAACGGATGCGAAACGATTGCGGTGTATCCTTGCACCATGATCGTGTTACGTCCGATACAGGCTCTTCGGCTCTGGCAGCAAGTCTGCCTGTCGGACGTGCGCGACGAAGCGCCCGACCTGACAGTGCGCCAGATGGCGATCCTGCTCACCATCTATCTTGATCCGCCACCCCACACGGTGCGCGGGCTGGCCGGCAAACTGGGCGTGACGAAGCCGGTTATAACCCGGGCGCTCGACACGATGGGGACGATGAAGCTCGTCTCGCGCCATCGTGACGAGAAAGACCGGCGCAACGTCCTGATCCGGCGCACGGTCGAGGGGGCGCTCTATGTCGAGCGGTTCGGCGATGCTATCATCGCCAGGGCACAGGAACTCCCGCTTTGAACGCATACGATAGAAGATTGCACGCCTTCCGGACCGACCTTGCCGACCGGCGCCTGGAGGGCGCGGTCGAAGCGGAGCGTTTCGTCGTCGGCCATCCCGCACGGATCGTCTCGACCTTCGAGGATCTGCGTCGCGCGCCCGATCTCGAAGCGCCGGTCGACACGCAACTCCTGATGGGTGACGAGATACGGGTTTTCGAGGAGAAGGACGGGTGGCTCTGGGCGCAGGCCGCACGTGACGGCTATGTCGGCTATCTGCCCGCGCAGTCGGTAGAGGCTGTCGGCGCCGACCTGACGCATCGCGTCGTCGTGCCGCGAACCTTTCTCTATCCGGGACCTGACCTGCGCCTTCCTTCTAGCGGGGCGCTGTCGCTTGGCGCATCCGTCACGATCGTCGATCGTGCGCATACGCGCGGCACCGACTACGCCATTCTTGAAACCGGGGAAGCGCTGATCGCCAGGCACATCGCTCCCGTCGGGGAGCACGTCCCGGACTATGTTTCAGTTGCCGAAACGCTGCTGATGACACCCTACCTGTGGGGCGGAACCACCGGATTCGGGATAGATTGTTCGGGCCTCGTGCAACTCTCCATGCGCATGGCCGGGCGCAACGTTCTGCGTGACACCGACATGCAGGAGAACTCCCTTGGAGAAGCCATAGACGCGGGTCCGGACCATTCGCTCCTGCGGCGTGGAGACCTCGTCTTCTGGAAGGGGCACGTCGCGATCATGACCGATGAGCGGGCGATCATCCATGCGAATGGCCACATGATGCTGGTCACGTGCGAGCCACTGGCGGAAGCGATCGAGCGCATCGGCTATCTCTATGGCGGGCCGACGAGTTTCCGAAGGCCATAAGACGCCTAGCGCAGTGCTTTAACGATACCCGGGTCAGGAAAGCACGTCGCCGCAAGACCGTTTCTGGCCTGCCAGTCGCCGATGGACCGGCGCGTTTTGAAACCCGGCAGGCCGTCCGCTCCACCGACATCATAGCCCAGCTTTTCCAGCCCGCGCTGCATGGCCGCGATGTCGGACCTGTAGAGCCCGCCGACCTTGCCCCATCTACCAGCGAACTGCCTGTCTCCGCCTGCGATCCTGTCCGCACTATGGCCGACGAAGAGCGCGTAGAGGTCGCTCTCATTGTATTCCTTCAGCACGTAGAAATTCGGCGTCACGACGAAGGCAGGCCCGCTACGGCCGGCCGGCATGAGCAGGTAGCCTTCGGCCTTCAGCTCGTGCTGCGGAAACGGCTTGCCGCTGACGCGCTTCACGCCGAGCGACGCCCATTTTGAAATGCGCTTGCCCTGGTCAGGACCTTCCAGTGCGCAGGAAATGCTCTCAGGCACGGTGACCTCGAATCCCCAGTCGCGACCTTTCACCCAGCCATAATGAGTAAGATAGTTCGCGATTGAAGCGAGCGTATCAGGCGTGGAGTTCCAGATGTCGGCGATGCCGTCGCCGTCGAAGTCCACCGCATGATCGAGAAAGGATGTTGGCAGGAACTGCGGCTGGCCCAGAGCGCCCGCCCAGGAGGACTTCATCGTCTGACGCGTGACCTTGCCTTTCTCGAGCATGACCAGCCCGGCGATCACTTCCTTGCGAAACATGTCCTTGCGCGTTGCCAGGAAAGCCTTCGTTCCCAGCACCTCGAACGCATCGTAGGGAATCTTTGCCGCGCCGAAGCCTGATTCCCGGCCCCAGATCGCGAGAACGACCCCGGCGGGGACACCATACTGCTTCTCGATCGCGGCAAGCGTCCTGGCATGACGGCCGGCGCGAGCGCGTCCACCAGCCGTTACCGCGCCGACCGTCTTTTCGGCGAAATAGTTTCCTGGCGATCCGAACTCGGCCTGATGCTGTTTCTTGGGCGTCTCGGCCTTCTGACCGGGCAGCACGAGGTCGGGCAGCTTGAGGTTTGGCGTCACGCCGGCGAAGGCGGCATCGAACGTCTTCTTCGAGACGCCATTGGCCTTCGCCTCGGGCCAGAGATCGTTCTGCAGCCATGCGCGGAACTGTGCATCGACGTCTTGCGCACGGACCGGCGCAGTCGTGATGAGAGAAGAGGCGATGAGGAGGATCGTCAGCGACGCGAAACGGAAGATACTGGTCATGGCGGTGTTCTTGACTGCAACCATGTCAAAAAGCTGTCCGTGACTTCAAGGCAGCCGACAGGGTTCCCTCGTCCAGATAGTCGAGTTCGCCCCCGACAGGCACGCCGTGCGCAAGCCGGGTCACCTTCACGCTGAATCCGGCAAGCTGGTCGGTGAGGTAGTGCGCTGTGGTCTGGCCTTCCACGGTGGCGTTGACCGCGAGGATGATTTCCTTCACCCCGCCCTCCGATACTCGGTCGACCAGTCCGCCTATGTTGAGCTGGTCGGGACCGATCCCGTCGAGCGGCGAAAGCGTCCCTCCGAGGACGTGGAAGCGCGCGTTCATCGAACCGGCCCGCTCCAGCGCCCAGAGATCCGAGACATCCTCGACAACAATGATCGTTGAAGGATCGCGCTGGGCATCAGTACAGATCATGCAGGGGTCAGAGGTATCGACATTGCCGCAGGTCGAACAGACCCGTACCTTTTCCAGCGCCTCGCTCATCGCCAGCGAGAGCGGCGACAGAAGCTGTTCCTTCTTCTTGATGAGATGAAGCGCCGCACGCCTTGCCGAACGCGGCCCGAGCCCCGGCACTTTGGCCAGAAGCTGGATCAGGCGTTCGATCTCGGGGCCGGCGATTCGTTTCGAAGACATGACAACGGAATAAGCCAACAGAACGGTGCCGCAAAGGTGGTATCGCGGGTCTGCCGCCCGGCCGGCGCCGTCGCTGCGTGCCTAGAACGGCAGCTTCATGCCGGGCGGCAGAGGCAGCCCGGCGGTGAGGTCGCGGGTCTTTTCCTGCATGACGGCTTCTACCTTCGCCTTGGCGTCGTTGTGGGCGGCGAGAAGGAGATCTTCGAGAATCTCCACCTCGTCCTCCTTGAAAAGGGAGGGGTCGATCTTGATCGACTTCATGTCGAACTTGCCACTCAGCGTCACGCTGACGAGCCCGCCTCCTGCCTGTCCGGTCGCTTCCAGCGAAGCAACTTCCTCCTGCATGGCCTGAAACTTGGCCTGCATCTCCTTCGCTTTGCCCATCAGGCCGAGAAGGTCCTTCATGTTCTTTCTCCGTCAGAAATCGGTTTCATCGTCATCTTCCACCGGGTCGGGCGGAAGATCGGCTTCGCTTGTTTCGGTCTCCGGCGCATTGGGAATACGCACGTCGATGATCCTGGCGCCGGGAAATCGAGACAGGATTGCTGCCACCGCGGGATCGCTTTTCGCATCGAGGATGGCGTCGTTCTTTCTGGCAGCTTCAGCCTCGGCAAGCGTCGGGCCCCCTTCCTCGCGAGACAGGGTTACCATCCAGCGGCGTCCGGTCCACGCTTCGAGCTTTCCCTTCAGATCGCCGAGCAGCGTCCTCGGAGCCTCGCCGGCCAGGTTGACGTCCAGCCTCCCCGGTTCCAGCCGGACCAGCCGCACATATTGTTTCAGCGAAACCTTGAACAGCTTGTCGCGGTGGGTGTCTGCCAGCGCGGCGATATCCGCAAGTGACTTGAGGGCAACTTCCGGCGGCGCGTCCTCCACGGGTTGAGGTGGAGCAACATATTGCGCTTCAGCCGCAGGAGCCGTTTCCACAAGGCGCATCGTCTGGCCGCCACCCGACGTCACAGGCATGCGTGAGGAAGCGATAGCGCTGGCGGAGCCATTGCCGCCCGGGGGAGAGGATGTGGACTGCCCCGGCGACCCGCCCGAGTTGCCTTGCGGCGAATCTCCGAGCGACTTCAATGCCTCGTCGAGGGTCGGCAGGTCGGCTGCATGCGCGATGCGGATGAGAACCATTTCGGCGGCGCTCGCAGGCCGATTTGAGGACTGTACCTCGGGTATGCCCTTGAGCAGCATCTGCCATGTCCGGGAAAGCACCCGCACGGAAAGCTGTTTGGCGAACTCGCCGCCCCGGCGTCTTTCCTCTTCGGACAGCGACGCATCGTTTGCCGCCGAAGGCACGAAGCGCAGGCGCGTGACCAGATGATTGAATTCCGCCAGGTCGGTGAGGACTGCAGCCGGATCGGCACCCACGTCGTACTGGGCGCGAAATTCCGTCAGTGCTGCGGCAGTCTCTCCTCTCATCAGATGCGCGAACAGATCGACAACGCGGCCTCGGTCGGCCAGCCCCAGCATGGAGCGGACCTGCTCGGCCGTTACCGTGCCTGCACCATGCGCGATCGACTGGTCGAAGATGGACAACGCGTCGCGCACCGAGCCCTCCGCAGCGCGCGCGACCATGGCCACGGCCTCGTCCTCGACGGAGATGCCTTCCAGACCGGCAATCTTCTTCAGATGGTCGGTAAGCATGCCGGCATCGACCCGCCTTAGGTCGAAACGCTGGCAGCGCGACAAAACGGTAATCGGAACCTTGCGGATTTCGGTCGTAGCAAAGATGAATTTCACATGCGGCGGAGGCTCCTCGAGCGTCTTCAGCAGGCCGTTGAAGGCCTGCGTGGAGAGCATGTGGACCTCGTCGATGATGTAGACCTTGTAGCGCGCCGACACCGGTGCGTAGCGGACACGCTCGATGATTTCTCGGATGTCGTCGATGCCGGTGTGGGAGGCGGCGTCCATTTCCACCACGTCGACATGGCGGCCTTCCATGATTGCCTTGCAATGCTCGCCAGGAACGGAGAGATCAACGGAAGGAGTGTCGATTTCGTCCCGCTTGTAGTTGAGCGCGCGCGCGAGGATGCGAGCCGTGGTCGTCTTGCCGACGCCGCGAACACCGGTCAGCATCCATGCCTGTGCGATCCGACCGGTCGAGAATGCGTTGGTCAGGGTTCGCACCATCGGCTCCTGGCCGATCAGGGACGAGAAATCCGCGGGACGATATTTGCGCGCAAGAACCCTGTAGCCGGCGGCGGCCTTGCCTTCGATCTCGTTGCCGGCGTCGCTCATAAGCGTTTTCGCTGCTCCCTTGGCCGGCCTCCGGACCGATTCCGCATTCCAATTTTCGCCCGCGCAACGTCGCGGCGTCAATCATGCGGCTGCTGCGTAGGCTCGAAGGAGAAGGTGGGAGGCTGGAACAATGACCCGTTCCGTGCTCGTTAGGGCTGCTTCCTTCCGGACCTGACCCGGTTGGCGAGTGGCGCGTCCACCACCAACCTCCCGCTTCCCATATCGGCAATTCCGCCTCCGATTGCAAGACCGCTCGATGTATCATCGGCCGTCCGCCGGCTTGCGACGCGACCGCTTGCGGGCGGATCGTCGCCGTTCTAGCTTGGATCATGAGGAAACCGCCCATGTTGCACGGGATCAAGGCCGGATTTGCCCTGGATGCCAGGCTGGAAGCCGACAGCGTACCGCTGATGTGGCTTGGCTTGTGCGAACTGCGTCTCATGGACGATTGTCGCTGGCCTTGGCTTGTTCTCGTTCCCCAGCGCGCCGGCATCGAGGAAATGCATGACCTTACGCCGCTCGATCAGGCAATGCTGACCTTCGAGACCAATCTGGTGTCGCAAGGCCTGAAGACGGTGACAGGCTGCCGAAAGATCAACATTGGCGCTTTGGGCAATATCGTCCGGCAACTGCATGTCCATGTCATCGCGCGCAATGAAGGGGACCCGGGCTGGCCTGGTCCGGTCTGGGGACACGGTGTTCGGGAACCGTATGACCGCTCGAAGTTGCACGAGTTTGCAGAACGGATAAAGGCGGCGCTATAAGCGTGCCGTTTCAAGACGATCCCGGGTAGCCCATGACGTTCCGCCTTTTCGACTCGCCGCAAGCCGAGCCCAGCCAATTCGTCGGTTTTGCGGGCAATGTGATCGACAGGCAGGCGGAAAAGAGGTCGGACGATTCGACGGGGACGGCACTTGCCGACCCGTCGGTGCGTCTGCTGCTTATGGGAAGCGGGCGCATCCTGCTCAGATTCAACGGCGACGCAGCAGCGGCATGCTACTTCGGCGTCGACGAAGCGGTGCGCCTCGGCGCGGACCTCGCCGGCGCTGTCCTGCTCGGGATGAGTCCCGAAGGTCCTGTCGTCGCCGCGCCGGTCGTGATCGAGGAGGAAGGGGCGAGCGAAACGATAAAGGCGGTCGACTATCGTTCTGTCTACATGCAGGGCCTGGTTGACAGGGGGGCCCTCGGTTCACTTGCGCAGGGCGCAAGCCTGCTCGCATGGCATGCCAATCATGGATTTTGCGGGAAATGTGGCCAGCCAACCGCCATGCGGGCGGGCGGTTACAAGCGCGTCTGCACGGCGTGTGCGGCTGAGCACTTCCCACGCACCGACCCGGTCGCGATCATGCTGACCGTTTCGAAGGAACGGTGCATTCTCGGACGCGGGCGACACTTCACGCCAGGAATGTATTCGGCGCTTGCAGGCTTCATCGAACCCGGAGAGACGATCGAGAACGCCGTCCGTCGCGAGACGTTCGAGGAGGCCGGCATCCGGCTTGGGCGTGTCGTCTATCATGCCAGTCAGCCCTGGCCCTTTCCATATTCCCTCATGATCGGCTGCTTCGGCGAAGCCCTTAACGAGGACATACATCCGGACTTCGCCGAACTGGAGGACTGCCGCTGGTTCGAGCGCAAGGAGGTGCTGTCCATGCTGGACAAGACGCACCCCACGCTTTTCACGCCGCCGCCGGGGGCGATCGCCCACCATCTGATACGGGCCTGGGCCGAAGCTGTGGCTGCCTGATCATTAAAAGCCGCAGGGAGGAACCATCAGGCCATGATTCGTCATACCGTTGCTTTTCGACTGAAGCACCCGCGAGGGTCCGCAGAAGAAAGGTCCTTTCTCGAGGCTGGCCGGGCGCTCGCCGACATTCCGGGGGTGGAGGCGTTCGAACAGCTCAATCAGGTCAGCCCGAAGAACAATTTCCACTTCGGCTATTCGATGGAATTCGCGGATCAGGATGCCTACCAGGCCTACAACGATCACCCGGACCACGTCGCCTATGTGCGCGATCGCTGGATTCCCGAGGTCGAGGATTTCCTGGAAATCGACTACACGCCGCTTGGTTGAGAGGACGCCTCAGTCGGAGAGCTTCCATTCCTCGCGGGAGGGACTGCGCGGGTAGACGCCGACGATCCGCATCTCCTTCGAGAAGAAGCGCAGTTCGTCGAGCGCCAGCTTCACGTTGGCGTCTTCCGGATGGCCCTCGATGTCGGCGTAGAACAGCGTCGCGGTGAAGGCGCCGAGCTGGTAGCTTTCGAGCTTCGTCATGTTGACGCCATTTGTGGCAAACCCGCCCATCGCCTTGTAGAGGGCGGCCGGGACGTTGCGGACCCGGAAGATGAAGGTGGTCATCATGCGGCTGTCCGGTGACGGTCGTTCGGCCCACTGCTTGGATTTTGTCAGGACGACGAACCGCGTGACGTTTGTGTCGTTGTCCTCGACATTCTCCTCCAGAATATCCAGGCCGTAGAGGCTGGCCGCCAACTTCGGCGCGAGCGCGGCCATTGTACGATCCTTCACCTCTGCCACCAGTTTCGCGGCGCCTGCCGTGTCCCCTGCAACCGTTGGTTTCCAGCCGTTTTTCCTGATGTACTTCCTGCACTGTCCAAGCGCATGAATGTGGCTGTGAACCGTCTTGATTTCCTTGCGGTCGACGCCCGGCAGCACCATCAGGTGAAAATGGATCGGGAGGAAATACTCGCCGATGATGTGAAGCTTGGATTCCGGCAGCAAGGAATGAATATCCGCCACCCGTCCGGCAATCGTGTTCTCGATCGGAATCATGGCCAGATCCGCCTTGCCGCTTTCGACGGCGTTGAAGGCGTCTTCGAAAGTCGGGCAGGGAAGAGGCTCCATGTGCGGGAACATGTTCCGGCACGCGGTATCCGAATTTGCTCCGGGCTCGCCCTGGAACGAGATTCGATTGGTCTTTTCTGGCGCCATGGCGAACGTCTATCCTGCAAGTATCTTTCGGGCTCGCTCCAGGTCTTCCGGAGTGTCGACGCCTAGGGGGACGGATCTTATCAGTTCCGCGTCTATGCGCATCCCTGTCTCCAGCGCGCGCAACTGTTCAAGCCTTTCGCGCTGCTCCAGCGCCGATGCCGGCAGGGCGACAAAGCGCTCCAGCGCCGGGCGCCGGTAGGCGTAAAGTCCGATATGGTGATAGAGCGGGCCATCGCCCCAGGGCGCGGTCGCCCTTGTGAAATAGAGTGCGCGCAACCGTGTCGGCGACAGGGGGGAGCCAACGATCTTCACGACATTCGGATTTGTCTTCTCCTCGTCACGAACGATCTCAACGCCAAGCGTGGCGATATCCGTTGCCTTGTTCTCGAAAGGTTTCAGGACAGCGCGAATCGCCGCCGGATCGATCGTCGGCAGGTCACCCTGCACATTGACGATCACATCGACTGAACGATTCGGATCGAGCGCACCGAGCGCCTCGTAAATGCGGTCGGAGCCGGACGGGTGGTTGGAGCGGGTCATGACCGCCTCAAACCCGTCCCTCCGCACCACTTCCGCCACCTCCGGCGCGTCCGTAGCCACCGCGACGCGTCCAAGCCCGCTTTCGCGCGCGCGTTGCGCGACGTGAAGGATCATCGGCATGCCGGCAATGTCCGCGAGGGGCTTGCCTGGAAGACGTGTCGAGGCCATGCGGGCCGGTATCAGAACGATTGTCGACATGATGGTCGGAAGGATAAATTGACCGGAATCGAAGTGGCAAAAAGTCTCAGCAACGCCGCTCTTATAGGTGTTGCAACGGTCAAGCAAAAGCCCTAGTTTCCGCCCAAATCGGCCGGCCCGGTCGATCAAAGCAGTATGCCGCTTGGCCAGGATTTGGTACGGCCGGGAGACAGGGAGCCAGGGGCGGATGGATTCATTCGAATACAACAAGTTGATCGGCGCATTCCTCGGCACCGTGTTTGTTGTCTTTTCGGTCAGCATCGTCGCAGACGCGATTTTTGCCGCTCCGCATGTCGAGAAGGAAGGCTTCATCATTGAAGCTGCAGAGACCGACGCCGGTGGCGGCGCGACTGCCCCTGCGGAAGAGCCGATCGCTGTTCTGCTCGCTTCGGCCGATGCGACCGCCGGTCAGGCCGTCGAGAAGAAGTGTTCCGCCTGCCATACGATCGACAAGGGTGGCGCCAACAAGGTCGGCCCTAACCTCTGGGACATCGTGAACCGGCCGGTCGCGGGGCATGAGGGCTTTGCCTATTCCGGCGCCATGAAGGAGTTCGCGCAGGGCGGCACGGTTGTCTGGGACTACGAGCACCTCAACCAGTTCCTGCTTTCGCCGAAGGGCCTCGTGAAGGGCACGGCGATGGGTTTCGCGGGTCTCAAGAACCCGACCGAACGCGCCAACCTGATCGCCTATCTGCGCACGCTGTCCGATAATCCCGCGCCGCTGCCCGAGGCTCCCGCGCCTGCCGCCGAGCCGGCCGCTGCGCCTGCTGACGAAGTACCGGCTGCCGAGCCTGCGGCCCCTGCCGAGGCTGCGCCGGCTGAACCTGCTCCTGCGGAACCCGCGCCTGCAGAATGACGAAATTGTAATGCGATGGATCACGAAAAAGCCGGGTTCAGCCCGGCTTTTTTGTTACAAGTCCTGATCCTTCCCCGCCCGAAGGCGGGTATTTTGTTATTCTGACGAGGTGAGCATGCGATCGAAAGCCGCCCTGCTTCTTGGAATCCTGGCTACGTTTGCCATTTCATCCGGCTTTGCCGGAGCACAGGAATGGCACACGACCAGTTCCCTTATGGGCAAATCCAAGTATGGCGAGAATTTCGAGCGCTACGACTATGTGAACCCTGACGCGCCCAAGGGCGGAACGCTCAATGCCGTCGTCGAGGGTTCCTTCGACAGCCTGAACCCGTACATCGTGCGGGGAACGCCGGCAGCTGGGCTGGCGCCCTTCGGCGGTGGGCTTCTCTATGACACGCTCATGGAGCAATCCATTGACGAGCCCAGCGTCAGCCATCCTCTGGTGGCGGAGGCGTTCAAATATCCCGACGACTTCTCGTCGGCGACCTATCGCCTCGATCCCCGTGCCAAATGGCATGACGGCCAGCCGATCACCGTCGACGATGTGATCTGGTCGTTCAACGTGCTCAAGGAGCACAGCCCCTGGTACCGCCGCTACTATGAAAACGTGACCGAGGCCGTGCCCGCCGGCGAGCGCGAGATCGAGTTCCGTTTCAACCAGAAGGGCAATCGCGAGCTGCCCAAGATCCTGGGTGACCTTGCCGTGCTGCCGAAACACTGGTGGGAAGGCACCGACGCCAGGGGCAACAAGCGCGACATAACCCAGCCCACTCTCGAGCCGCCATTGGGGTCTGCCGCATATCGGATCGAGAGCATGAAGCCGGGCCAGGAGATCGTCTGGGCGAGGGTGCCGGATTATTGGGGCGCCAAGGTGCCGGTGAAGGTCGGGCGCGAGAATTTCGACAAGCGCAAATACATCTACATCCTGGACAGCACTGCCGCCTGGCAGGCCTTCACCAAGGGTGGTTTCGAGGACATTCACCGCGAAGCCAGCGCACGTGACTGGAAGACCAAGTACAACTTCCCGGCGCTGGAAGCCGGCGACGTCATCCAGAAGGAATTCGAAGCCACCAGCGCCGCGAACTTCCAGGGCTTCGCGCTCAACATGAGGCGTCCGCTCTTCGAGGACCGCAGGGTGCGCCAGGCACTGACGCTGGCCTATAATTTCGAGACGTTGAACCGCAACGTGTCCTTCGGCCTGAACAAGCGCGTCACCAGCTATTTCATGGGCAGCGATTTGGCATCGTCGGGACTGCCCCAGGGCAAGGAACTGGAGATTCTCGAGCCTTTCCGGGACGAGCTGCCCCCGGAACTCTTCACCACGGAGTTCAAGCTTCCGGTCTACAAGACGCCGCAGGACGAGCGCACCTATCTGCGCGAGGCGCTCAAGCTGCTCAACGAAGCGGGATGGACGTTGAAGAACGGAAAGCTTGTCAATGCGAGCGGCCAGCCATTCGAGTTCGAGATACTGGCGAACAGCGATTCGCTCGAAACGGCGGTCAACTATTATGCAAACACGCTTCGCAAGATCGGCATAACCGCGCGCTTGCGCATCGTCGACAGCTCGCAATACACAAACCGCGTCAACGACTACGACTTCGACATGATCCTGGCGTCCCTTGCGCAGTCTGAGTCGCCCGGCAACGAGCAGCGCGAGTTCTGGTCGGCCAAGGCGGCGGAGACACCCGGTTCGCGCAACTATGCCGGCATCAACAACCCCGTGATCGACAAGCTGGTCGAGCGTGTCGTCTTCGCGACCGACCGCGAAGACCTTCTGGCCGCGACCCATGCGCTCGACAGGGTTCTGCTGTGGAACTACTACTACGTGCCTCAGCTCACGCGCGATGTCGATTTCTACGCTTACTGGAACAAGTTCGGTATCCCGGAAAAGCAGCCTACCTATGTCGGCCCTGATATCGATTCCTGGTGGATCGACGTTGATAAGGAAAAGGCCCTGGCCGCGAAATACGGAAGGCCGAATTGATACGCCGGCGAGAGGTTACCCGGCGCGGATTTCTGCTGGCGGGTGCGGCGGCCTTCGCAGCACCGCGGCTGCCATCGCGCGTATTCGCGGCAAGCCAGACGAACATGCCGCTGCACGGACTGTCGGCGTTCGGAGACCTGAAATATCCGGCGGATTTCAGCCATTTCGGCTATGTGAATCCGCAGGCACCGAAGGGCGGGCGCATGAACTTCGCGCCGCCCAACTGGGGCTACAACCAGAACGTAAACACCTTTAACACGCTGAATGCCTTCACCTTGCGCGGAGACGCTCCCGCGCGCACCGAGCTATGCTTCGACACCCTGATGACGCGCGCGCTGGACGAACCGGACGCCCTCTATGGGCTGATCGCCGAGAGCGTGACCATTTCGGAAGACCGCAACAGTTTCACCTTTGCCCTCAGGCCGGAGGCCAGGTGGCATGACGGTTCCCCGCTGACGGCGCATGACTGTGCCTTCACCTACAGCCTGTTCAAGGCAGAGGGTCATCCCCAATTGCAGATGCCGCTCGATAATCTGGTATCTGCGACCGCGACCGATGACCGGACGCTCGTGCTTGCCTTTGACGGCAGGCAGTCCGAGCAGAACATCCTGACCCTCGTTTCATACCCGATCGTGTCGGAGGCCTATTACACGGCCAACGCCTTCGACGCCGCGACGATGCAGCCGCCGCTGGGCTCGGGGGCGTACAGGATCGGTCAGGTTCGGCCGGGCACCTCGATCATCTACGAACGCGTCACCGACTATTGGGGACGGGATCTTCCGGTGAATGTCGGGCAGAACAATTTTGACCAGATACGCATAGATTTCTATCAGGACCGCCAGCCGGCCTTCGAAGCGTTCAAGAAGGGCGACACGACCTTCCGGCAGGAGTTCACCGCCGCGAACTGGTCGCGAGATTACAATTTTCCGGCTGTCGCCGACGGACGGGTGGTGCGGCGTGAGGAGAGCGGCGAGAAATGGGCCGACTTTCAGGGGCTGGCGATCAATACCCGCAAACCCCAGTTCCAGGACATTCGGGTCCGCAGGGCGCTTGGCTTCTGTTTTGACTTCGAGTGGACGAACGCCACGCTGCAATACGGCACGCGCGTCCGCACCCAATCCTTCTTCAACCGTTCGGAGTTTGCCGCGGAGGGCTTGCCTTCAGCGGCGGAGCTTGCATTGCTGGAACCGTTTCGCGACGAGCTTCCGCCGGAAGCATTCGGCGACGCCATCATCCAGCCTGTGTCAGACGGCTCTGGCAAGGATCGCAAGCTGCTGCGCCAGGCTTCCCAGCTTCTTTCCGAGGCCGGCTGGAAGCGCGAGGGAAAGTTCGTCGTCAACGACAAGGGCGAGCGGCTCAAGGTCGAGTTCCTGTCGGATGGCGAAAGCCTCAGCCGGTTGTTCCTGCCGTGGTCGGAGAACATGAAGACTGTCGGTATCGATGCATCTGTCCGCCAGGTCGATCCAGCGCAGGCTGCGTACCGGGAAAACAACTTCGATTTCGACCTCATCCTGTTCCGCTCGACACTGGGCGGCACTCCGACCGTGAGTTCGCTGGAGAATCTCTACAGCTCCCGCGCCGCCGACCGCCCCTCGACGCGCAATTATCCGGGTTCCAGAAGCCCGGCTGTCGATTCGCTGATTGCCGCAGCCGGCGCGGCGAAGACGCGCGACGAACTCATTGTCGCGCTCAAGGCGCTCGATCGGGTCTTGCGCGCGAGACTTGACTGGATTCCAACATATGGAACCGCGAATCACTGGCTGGCATATTGGGATATGTTCGGCTTCGTCGAACCCAAGCCGGATTACGGCTTCCCGGTCGAGACGCTCTGGTGGTTCGACAAGGAGAAGGCGAAGGCGATTGGCAAGGCCTGACCATGATTTCGCAGCGGCGGGGGCCGTCATGCATTTTGTGCCCGACAGGGATGAGATGAGGAGCGCGCACTGATGGGCGCCTATATCCTCCGGCGCGTCCTGCTGATGATCCCGACACTGCTCGGCATCATGGCCATTTCCTTTGCCGTCATCCAGTTTGCGCCGGGGGGGCCGGTCGAGCAGGTCATTGCCAAGCTTACAGGCCAGGGCGGCGGCGATCCGCTGAGCAGCGGCGCTGGCGATGCGCTGGGGGGCCAGGACAATCTCGGTGCCGGCGAGGGATCATCCCGATACCGTGGGGCACAGGGCCTCGACCCGGAGTTCATCGCCAAACTTGAGAAGCAGTTCGGATTCGATCGGCCGCCACTTGAGCGCTTCGGCCTGATGATCTGGAACTATGCCCGGTTCGATTTCGGCGAAAGCTATTTCCGGGATATCTCTGTCATCGATCTGATCCTCGAGAAGATGCCGGTTTCGATATCGATCGGCCTGTGGATCACGTTGCTTTCCTATCTCATCTCGATCCCGCTCGGTATTCGCAAGGCCGTCAAGGACGGCTCCACTTTCGACGTCTGGACCAGCGCCATCGTCATTGTCGGATACGCGATACCTGGCTTCCTCTTCGCCATCATGCTGATGGTGTTCTTCGCCGGCGGTTCGTTCTTCGACTGGTTTCCGCTGCGCGGCCTGACATCAGACAATTTCCACGAACTGAGCTGGTGGGAAAAGATCATCGATTACTTCTGGCACCTGACCCTGCCTTTGACGGCGATGGTTTTGTCGGCCTTTGCCACGACAACGCTTCTGACCAAGAATTCCTTCCTGGACGAAATACGCAAGCAGTATGTCGTGACTGCCCGCGCAAAAGGCTTGTCCGAGCGGCAGGTGCTTTACGGCCACGTCTTCCGCAATGCGATGCTCATAATCATTGCGGGTTTTCCGGGAGCGTTCATAGCGGCATTCTTCACCGGTTCGCTGCTCATCGAAAACATCTTCTCGCTTGACGGACTCGGACTACTCGGATTCCGGTCGGTCATCGACCGCGACTATCCGGTCGTGTTTGCAAATCTATACATTTTCTCGCTGATGGGCCTGTTCGTAAGCCTCCTGTCCGACCTGATGTACACCTGGGTCGATCCGCGTATCGATTTCGACCGGAGGGACGTATGACGGCTGTCGCCGACACATCGCCTGCCGAAGAAAAGCGGCCCTGGCTGTCGCCGCTCAACCAGCGGCGTTGGGCGAACTTCAAGGCAAACCGGCGTGGCTACTGGTCGCTGTGGATCTTTCTGGTCCTGTTTTTCCTTTCCATGTTCGCGGAATTCATCGCCAACGACCGACCGGTCCTCGCCTTCTACAAGGGTGAGCTGCTTTTCCCCGTTCTCGTCGACTATCCCGAGGAAAAGTTCGGTGGCTTTTACGCCATCACGGACTACCGGGACCCTGTCATCCAGGACGAGATCACCGCCAATGGATGGATGGTCTGGCCACCGATCCGGTACTCGTATCGGACCGTGAACAACCAGATTCCGGGTGCGGCGCCTTCCAGGCCTTCCTGGCTCTATGACCGGGACACGCGCTGCCAGGCCTACCCCCAGGGCGCCGACGATCCGAACTGCACGATCGGCAACTGGAACTGGCTCGGTACGGACGATCAGGCTCGCGACGTCCTTGCGCGTGTCATCTATGGGTTCAGGGTGTCTGTCCTGTTCGGCTTGATCCTCACTTTGGGATCAGCCGTGCTTGGCGTCTCGGCAGGGGCGGTGCAAGGCTATTTCGGCGGTTTGACGGACCTGCTGTTCCAGCGCTTCATCGAGATCTGGACGGCAATTCCGGTCCTCTATCTGCTGCTTATCGTGGCTGCGGTGCTGCCGCCGGGCTTCTTCATCCTGCTCGGGTTGATGCTGCTTTTCTCCTGGACCGCCTTCGTGGGCGTGGTGCGTGCGGAATTCCTGCGCGCCCGCAACTTCGAGTATGTCAACGCCGCGCGGGCGCTCGGAGTCTCGAACGGCACGATCATGTGGCGCCACCTCCTTCCCAACGCGATGGTGGCAACGCTGACTTTCCTGCCCTTCATACTGAACGGATCGATCACCACGCTGACATCGCTCGATTTCCTGGGCTTCGGTCTTCCGCCGGGCTCGGCCTCGCTCGGCGAGTTGCTGCGGCAGGGTCAGCGTAACCTTAATGCCCCGTGGCTGGGCATTTCCGGATTCGTTGTTATCTCGCTGATGCTGTCGCTTCTGATCTTCGTCGGCGAAGCAACGCGTGACGCCTTCGATCCTCGGAAGACGTTCAGATGACCCATGAGCCGTTGCTTTCCGTCCGGGACTTGTCCGTAGCCTTCTCGCAGGGTGGCAGGGAAACGATCGCAGTCGACCACGTGTCGTTCGATATCGCGAAGGGCGAGACCGTTGCGCTGGTCGGCGAGTCCGGCTCCGGAAAGTCCGTTTCGGCGCTTTCGGTTCTCAAGCTCCTGCCCTATCCGCCGGCCAGTCATCCCTCCGGCCAGATACTGTTCGACGGCAGGGACCTTCTGTCGCTGGACGAGAATGAACTGCGGCGCGTGCGCGGCAACAAGGTCACGATGATCTTCCAAGAGCCGATGACCTCGCTCAATCCGCTCCACACGATCGAGCGCCAGATCGGCGAGATACTCTCCATCCACCGTGGCATGCGCGAAAAGCAGGCCCGTGAACGGACGATCGAACTGCTTCACGAGGTCGGCATTCGCGACCCGGAAAAGCGTCTCGGCGCTTACCCACACCAGCTGTCCGGCGGTCAGCGCCAACGCGTCATGATCGCCATGGCGCTCGCCAACGAGCCCGACCTTCTGATCGCGGACGAGCCGACGACGGCCCTGGACGTCACGGTGCAGGCGCAGATCCTCGAACTGCTCGCACAACTGAAAGCGCGCAAGGGCATGTCGATGCTCTTCATCACCCACGACCTGGGAATCGTGCGCAAGATCGCCGACCGCGTTTGCGTGATGACCAGGGGCCACATCGTGGAAAGCGGCCCGACGCAGGAGATTTTCGCCAACCCACAGCACGAATACACCCGTCATCTTCTCGCGGCCGAACCGAAGGGCAGGCCGCCCGTCGCAGACCCGCAGGCGAAGACCGTGATGGATGGCCATGACGTGAAAGTCTGGTTCCCGATCAAGCAGGGTTTCTTCCGCAAGGTGGTTGACCATGTGAAGGCGGTCGACGGCATAGATGTGCAGGTCCGGGCCGGCCAGACCCTCGGCGTCGTCGGCGAGTCCGGATCGGGCAAGACGACGCTCGGACTGGCGCTGGCCCGCATGATCTCGTCGGAGGGCAGGATCAGCTTCGACGGACGCGACATCGACAAGCTTACCTTCAGCCAGATGCGGCCGCTGCGCCGCGAACTGCAGATCGTTTTCCAGGACCCTTTCGGGTCGCTCAGCCCCCGCATGTCCGTGTCCGAGATTATTGAGGAGGGGCTGGCCATCCACGAGCCGTCGCTGTCGTCGCGGGAGCGCGACCAGCGCGTCGTTTCCGTGCTCAACGAAGTTGGACTAGATCCTGGCACGCGCTTCCGGTATCCGCACGAATTTTCCGGCGGGCAGCGGCAGCGCATCGCCATTGCGCGCGCGATGGTCCTGAAGCCCAAATTCGTTATGCTGGATGAACCGACCTCTGCCCTCGACATGAGCGTGCAGGCGCAGGTTGTCGATCTCTTGCGCGGCCTCCAGAAGAAGCATGACCTCGCCTATCTCTTTATCAGCCATGATCTGAAGGTGGTGCGCGCGCTCGCCAACGACGTTGTTGTGATGCGCAACGGCCGTATAGTCGAACACGGCCCAGCCGCACAAATATTCGAGAACCCGCAGACGGACTACACCAAGGCTTTGATATCGGCGGCGTTCCGGATAGAGACGGCGCATCAGGGCGTCGTCGCCGACTAGCGGAGGAACGATGACATCGAAGCAAAAGGGCCGCGTCCTGCTGGCCATGACCGGCTACAACCCGCGACCCTGGTACGAACTGCTGGCGAAGGGCAGGCCCGTCGTCACCGAGCCCGACGGGCCGCAGGACCCGTCCATCACCTATGCCGTCGTGTGGAAGCAGAAGCCCAACCTTTTGTCGCGCCTGCCAAACCTGCGCGCGATCTTCTCGGTCGGCGCGGGCGTCGACCACATCCTGCAGGATGCGACGCTGCCCGACGTGCCGATCGTGCGCGTGGTGGCGCAGGACCTGACGCAGCAGATGACCGAATACGTGGTGTGGCGCGTGCTCGACCACCACCGCAACGGGCTCGCCTACCGCGCCCAGCAGAAGCGCAAGGTGTGGCGCGAGGTGCCGCCGGCCGGCGACGTCGCGGTCGGCATCATGGGCTTTGGCGAACTTGGCCGCGCCGCCGCCGCCGCACTTGTCGCCTGCGGCTTTTCGGTGAACGGCTGGAGCCGCACGCAGCAGGCGTTCAAGGACGTCGAGACCTTCCACGGGGAGGACGGGCTGAAACCCTTCCTCAACGCCACGGACATTCTGGTGGTGCTGCTGCCGCTGACGCCGCAGACGAAGGGCATCGTCAACCACCGGCTGCTCAGGCAGCTGCGCCGCAAGAACGCGCTGGGCGGCGCGGTGCTGGTCAATGCCGGACGCGGCCGCCTGCAGAAGGACGCCGACATCCTCAAGGCGCTGGAGGACGGCACACTGAAGGAAGCGAGCCTCGACGTGTTCGAGGTCGAGCCGCTGCCGCGCACGAGCCTGCTGTGGAACCATCCGCGCGTCTTCGTCACGCCGCACATCGCCGCCATGTCGGACCCGGCGGAACTGGCCCCGCCGATGCTGGCGCAGATGGACGCCTTCGACAAGGGCAAGCCGCTGAAGAACCTGGTGGACCGCTCGGCGGGATACTGAGGCGGTCGCCTTTGCCCGGACGGCTGGGCGCATTGCGCCGTCGCCACGCCTGCCGAAGCATCTGGCCATTGTCAAAAAGGTCTCCATTGGGAGAGACCGGGAAGACGGGCGGCCGGTTGGGCGCCAATCTAGGGGTATAAAAACGCGACCGCGCGGCCGCCCGTCCGGCGTCTTTTGTTTCCGCCCGTTCCGCCGGTCGGTGGTCCGGGACTGTCGCGCCTAGCCTCAGGCTCACGGTGCGCTTCAGCGGCTTTCGGCCTTACCCCGGATCGCCCGTGTGCCCGTCCGGCACTCCGGGGTCGTAATGCCCCGGCGGGAACCCCTGGACGGAACCTCCCCGGGCGTCGGGTCTCGTCAACCCGCCACCGGAGGCGCCGACCCTCCCCCGCTGTCGAACGACTCCGGAGCGTTCCCGGCAGGAAGGGCGGGATGAAGGATAAGGCGGTGGCCCGGCGCGTGGACAAGGGCGCGGCGGATTTTCTCGGACAGGCGCGACGCGCCGAGCGCTTCTGTCGCAGGATACCGAGCGATTTCAACATCTTGGCCGCAGGCGTGCGCGACGGCGAGGCGCTGGAAATGGCGCTTGAGGGGATTTCCCTGTCCACGCCGCACCAACGCCCGCATGTTCCGGCGCGTGCCGGGACAAGCCAGCAAACGCAGGCCTTACGCCGCCATCGCCACCCGCATGGCGACCGCGGAATCGACGATCTCCACCATGGACACGGCCTTATCGCCCTCGAAGCGCCAGAGGCAGGCCATGCGCATCTCGGCCACCTCGCGCCCCTTCCTGTGGCGGAAGGCGCACCTGCCGAACATCGCGATCGAGTCCCCGTCGCCGACATAGGTTTCGGGCGTGTAGTGCACCATCTCCCAGTCGTCGAAGATCGCGGCGAGATAGGACAGCGCCTCCTCGCGCGTGCAGGAATCCCTGGCGAATTCCAGGCCGGGCGAATGCTCGTCCACATGGTTGAGATGGAACCGGTCGGCCATCAGCGCGCCCCAGACCTCCCGGCTGGCGCCCTTCGTGTCGTTCCATGCTGCGTAGGCTGCTTTCAGGCGATCGAGATTGCTTGGCATGAAGTCCCTCCCGAAGTCATCCGCAACTCAGGATGACGTAAAGGAAGGGGAGCGGCAAGGGGCCTGCCGCGCATGGGGTGTGCAGGGGCGGAGACTTCGCCATGGAACGAAGCCCGCTAGGGCCCGATCTCCACGGTTGCGGTGGTCTTGCCGGCACAGATGAAGCAGCAGTCATCGCAGCGGCGCACGCTGTCGGGGCCGACGCCCCAGTAGGAGCCGGCGTCGCCATTGACCCATGCCGCCCAGCAGATCGTCTCGCCAGCCTCGCAGGTGATCGGCACCGATTTCTTCATGCCCTTCTCGATCAGATAGACCTGGTCGTTGCCCGGCCAGACCCTCTGGCGGCCGTAAAGCTCGACCGCCACGTCGCGCGCGTGCCGGTTGTCGATGAAGAAGGCCATGCCATCGGCGGCGGCCGTTTGCTGGGCGGCCGTGGCGAACAGGAGGGCGATGAGGGCGAGGCGAATCATGGGGCGCGTCCGGGTGGAGCGCCAGTATGGCACGGACCCCTGCGATTTCGTCATCCTCGGGCTTGACCTCTGGGATACATGCCGTGACGGCGAAGGGTGCAGGCAAACGACTGTTCTGCCTCGACTGGCCCGGCAGCAAAGGTCACGGCATGGACCCGCGCTTCGCTTGCCCTAGGATGACGAAAGAGGGGGCGTTCTACTTCGGGAGGGCCTCGTAGACCTTCGACCAGCGCTTTGCGCTCACCGCATGCAGCCTCTCGACGGCGGGGCTGACCTTGCCGCTGGCGGCTTGGGACAGACGGCGGAATTCTTCCGGCGACAGCACGACCGCGACGTCCCGCCCATGCCGCTGCACGCGCACCGGTTCGGACTGGGCCATGTCGATCAGTTTGCCAAAGCTGTTCCTGGCGGCGGTGGCGGTGATGGTTTTCATTGGGGGATATTAGCTAATTTGGCCAAAATGGGCCAGGGTGGGTGCTGTATGCGGCCTGCGGTGGTGGCGTTGGTCGCCGTTGGGCAAGGCCTTCCGGTCGATGCTGTCATTCAGGTTCGAGGCCCTTCGAGGGCAAGCTTGCTCAGAATGTAGACAACCTTGCTTGCGCTACGTTCCCATAGCTGCCGCAAAGCAATATCATGTCTCTTAAAGAAAAATGGGGGTGAATATGCCAGTGGTCATAACCTTCGATATTCAAGGTGCAGGAACCTTGGAAAGGAACCGTATTCAAAGCTTCTTCCAGCGGCTTGGCTGGGAGACTCTGGGAGGAAGTTCATACCGTTATCCAAAGTTAGGCACGAATGACCAACCTGTAGAGGATTGGTTTAATCATATCGTGCCTGCGTTAATGCTTTTCAGGTGTTTTGTCGTAACATCTGGTAGAAATTTGACACGCTTTACCATCGATGTTCAATCATCAGCTGGGTATAGCCAAGCTACAGATTTCGGAACCCCTCCACTTCCCGCCGATGAAGTAACGTTATACGCATCTAATACAGCGGCTTTTGGCCAAGCGCGCTTGCGAAATTGGCTGACAGATACAGCATTTCCGTATTAGCGTATTATCCTGATATCAGGGTTTTCCGATTCCTGTTCGAATAGTTTGCAGTCTAGAAAAATGGGGGGCCTTTCGTGCAGTTAGAATCCTTCAGAGTAACCAACTTCCGCTCAATTAATGACAGCGGGGACGTCAAGGTTGAAAGAATCACGGCCCTCTTGGGACGCAATGAAAGTGGAAAGACTAATCTTCTCCTTGCCCTGAAGACACTTAACCCACCAGAAGGGTATCGAGATTTAAACCCAGTCAAAGATTTTCCACGGCATCGAAGGCTGGAAGAATGTAAGGCCACAACACCAGTGGTATCCACTAGATGGAAGCTCAATGACGCTGATCGATTAGCACTCGGTAAAATTATCGGGCGAGCAAGTTCTATGACCCATGTAGTTATCGGTAGAAACTACATGGGAAACAGGTGGGTCGGCTTGGAGGGCCTCGCTCCCATTGCGTTTGATGCCGCTGCCATCACTACTAAGGCGAGACGAATTGGGCCGGCAACAAAAGCAGCGGCTACAAGGGCCGCAGAAGAAAAACGGCCGCCGCTCATTGTTGCCGCAGACGCATTCGACCTAGAGCCTAAGACAGGCGAAAACTCGTCCGCCTGGGCCGAGCGCGCTACCAAAGAGATAGGAACTCTTCGTCAAGCGCTTGCGGCGGCCGATGTGGAACTTAGTGACAAGCAGGAATCGGAATTAAACGAGTTAGAATCACTTGCGAAAATGATTCCGGGTGATGAGAAGGCCCAGGGAGCGGCGCGAACGTGGGCAGTCGAAAGTCTTCCCACCTTCATGTTTTTAGATGACTATCCAGAGCTAAGTGGTCATCAGAACATAGCAGAGTTTCTTGGTCGCAAGGCAAACAACAAGTTGACGCCAAGCGATGTTAATTTCGAGAAATTGTGTAAAGTAGCCGGCCTTGATGCTCAAAAAGTTCAAGAACTGTCGAGCCAGAACGATCCAGAAACCCGAAATCAGTTAGCAAATAGAGCCAGTGCGGTTGTAACAACCGAGATCAGGCGACTGTGGAAGGATAGACCCCTTAAGGTGCGATTCAACCTCGACGGGGCATATATGGACACGTTCATCTCCGATCCGAATGCAACATACGATGTTGAGGTTAATCTGGATGAACGCAGTCGTGGCTTCAAATGGTTCTTTTCATTCTACATTACTTTTTCAGCAGATACAAAGGGCGGTTCTGCAGAAAAGGCAATACTTCTTTTGGATGAACCTGGTCTATACCTCCATGCAAAATCCCAGTCGGACCTGCTTGTGCATTTTGAAAAGGACTTCAAAAACCAGATTCTTTATACAACGCACTCACCGTTTATGGTTCCCACGAGTAATCTGCCGTCAATAAGAACGGTAAACATTGCAGAGGATAAGGGAACTACCGTTAGCAATGATCCTAGTGGCGATGCGCGAACGCTGTTCCCTCTCCAGGCGGCTCTCGGTTATGATATCGCCCAAAGTCTTTTCATCGGACCCAACAACCTCGTTGTTGAGGGGGTCACTGACTTCTGGATATTGTCGACGATCAGCACTTATCTCGCCGATAGCAAGGGTACGTCGCTAAAGCGTGAAATTGCCCTCACGCCAGCCGGCAGTGCTCAAAAGGTATCATATATGGTTGCGCTGCTGACCTCGCAGAATCTGAATACAATAGTCCTCCTTGATGATGAGAAGCAATCGCGGGTCACAAGCCTGGACCTGATTCGCAGCAGACTTATTCGTGAACGTAATGTGGTGTTTGTAACCGAGGCCGTGAACCCGGCGCCAACTGAAGCAGATATTGAAGACCTGCTTGACGCCGGCACTTATGAGGCGCTTGTCAAGGAGAGTTACAAAGCGGAGTTGAAGGGCAAGACACTCAAGTTAAACAACAACATTCCGCGTATAGCCAAGCGCATCGAAATCGCATTCGATGAGTTGGGTCTTGCGTTCCACAAAACCAGGCCGTCGCGACTGCTTATGCAGAAAATGGCGAACGATCCCAAAAGCATCGTGTCGCCCGACGTGGCGAAGCGATTTGAGAGGCTATTCTCCATTATCAACGATCGGATGGATCAGCACGTCGCTAAGGGACCGGAAGCATTTAAGTGAACATAGGCAAGGTGGCGGTTGCCGTCCCGCCGGATGTTACGTGGCCACCCTCTCCCCCGTGAACGGGGGAGGATCAGGGGCTAATCCCCCATCTTCAGCGCCTGGATGAACGCTTCCTGCGGGATGTCGACCTTGCCGAACTGGCGCATGCGCTTCTTGCCCTCCTTCTGCTTGTCGAGCAGCTTGCGCTTGCGTGAGACGTCGCCGCCGTAACATTTCGCCGTCACGTCCTTGCGCAACGCCGAGATGGTCTCGCGGGCGATGACCTTGCCACCGATGGCAGCCTGGATCGGAATCTTGAACAGATGATGCGGGATAAGCTCCTTGAGCTTCTCGCACATGACGCGGCCGCGCTTTTCCGCCGCCGTGCGGTGGACCAGCATGGAGAGCGCGTCGACCGGCTCCTCGTTGACGAGGATCGACATCTTGACCAGGTCGCCCTCGCGGTAGTCGGTGAGGTGGTAGTCGAAGCTGGCATAGCCCTTGGAGATCGACTTCAGCCGGTCGTAGAAATCGAACACAACCTCGTTCAGCGGCAGGTCGTAGACCAGCATGGCGCGCTTGCCGACATAGGAGAGGTCGGCCTGTATGCCGCGCCTGTCCTGGCAGAGCTTCAGGATCGAGCCGAGATAGTCGTCGGGCGTCAGGATGGTGGCGCGGATCCACGGCTCCTCGATGGACAGGATCTGCATCACGTCGGGCATGTCGGCCGGGTTGTGCAGCTCGCGCTGGGTGCCGTCACGCAGGTTGAGCCGGTAGACGACCGAGGGCGCCGTGGCGATGAGGTCGAGGTCGAACTCGCGCTCCAGCCGCTCCTGGATGATCTCAAGGTGCAGCAGGCCGAGGAAGCCGCAGCGGAAGCCGAAACCGAGCGCGGCGGACGTTTCCATCTCGTAGGAGAAGCTGGCGTCGTTGAGGCGAAGCTTGCCCATCGCCGCGCGCAGATCCTCGAAATCGGCCGCATCGACCGGGAAGAGGCCGCAGAAGACGACAGGCTGCGCCGGCTTGAAGCCGGGCAGAGCGGTTGCGGTGGGGCGGCGGTCCTCGGTGATGGTGTCGCCGACACGCGTGTCGGCCACTTCCTTGATGGAGGCCGTGATGAAGCCGAACTCGCCGGGGCCGATCTCGTCTGCCTGCACCATCTTGGGCGTGAAGAAGCCGGTGCGCTCGACGGGGTAGCGCGCGCCGGTGCCCATCATGCGGATGGTCTGGCCCTTCCGGAGCACGCCGTCGATGACGCGCACCAGCACGATGACGCCGAGATAGGCGTCGTACCAACTGTCGACCAGCATGGCCTTGAGCGGCTGGCTGGCGTCGCCCTCGCGCGGCGGCGGAAGCTGCTTGACGATGGCCTCAAGCACTTCCGGCACGCCAAGCCCGGTCTTGGCCGAGATCATGACGGCCTGGCTGGCGTCGATGCCGATGACCTCCTCGACCTGCTCCTTGACGCGCTCGGGCTCGGCGGCGGGCAGGTCGACCTTGTTGAGGACGACGACGATCTCGTGGTTGTTGTCGATGGCCTGGTAGACGTTGGCGAGCGTCTGCGCCTCCACGCCCTGGCTGGCGTCCACCACCAGAAGCGAGCCTTCGCAGGCGGCGAGGCTGCGCGACACCTCGTAGGCGAAGTCGACATGGCCGGGCGTGTCGATGAGGTTCAGCACGTAGTCCTGGCCGTCTGCGGCGCGATAGTTCAGCCGCACGGTCTGCGCCTTGATGGTGATGCCGCGCTCCTTCTCGATGTCCATGTTGTCGAGAACCTGCTGCTGGCCGGCCATCTCGCGCGCGTCGAGCCCGCCGGTGAGCTGGATCAGCCGGTCGGCCAGCGTGGACTTGCCGTGGTCGATATGGGCAACGATGGAGAAGTTGCGGATGTTCTTTACGGGTGTGGACATGGCGGCGCTTTAGCAGGCGCGCGAAATCGCGGCAAGCAGGCGAGAGACGCGGCCGGGCCGCCGTATTCGCGGCCAGGGCGGGCCAGGACGGGCTTGCGGCTCAATATCGCGGTCGCGCTGGCGCAAGAATTGCGCTAAGCGGTGCCCGCCCGCCCCCGTTTCGGGCGATAGAGGCCGGCCGAGGAGCGCGAGAGACCATGACCCACAAGACCCTGATAGCGCCTTCCGTGCTGTCCGCCGATTTCTCGCGGCTGGGCGAGGAGGTCGAGGCGATCGACCGCGCCGGCGCCGACTGGATCCATCTCGACGTGATGGACGGGCATTTCGTGCCCAACATCACCTTCGGCCCGCCAATCATCAAGGCTATCCGCGGCCGCACCAGCAAGCTGTTCGACGCGCACCTGATGATCGCGCCGACGGACGCCTACCTGGCCGCCTTCGCCGACGCGGGCTGCGACAACATCACCGTGCATGCCGAGGCCGGCCCGCATCTCGACCGCTCGCTTCACGCCATCCAGTCGCTCGGCAAGACGGCAGGCGTGGCGATCAATCCGTCGACGCCCGAAAGCGCCATCGAATATGTGCTCGACCGGCTGTCGGTCGTGCTGGTGATGACGGTCAATCCGGGTTTCGGCGGACAGAGCTTCATTCACGCTATGGTGGACAAGGTCCGGCGGGTGAAGGCGCTGATCGGCGACAGGCCCATCAGGATCGAGATCGACGGCGGCGTCGCGCCCGACACCGCGCCACTGGTGACGGCTGCCGGGGCCGATGTGCTGATCGCCGGCAGCGCGATCTTCAAGGGCGGCACGGAAGCGAGCTACCGCGCCAACATCGAGGCGATCAGGACGCCGGCCGACGCGGCCCGCAATCCGTCCTGACCGGAACGCCGGTCAGGAACCAAGACCCTCGAAAAGGATGGTCGAAAGATAGCGCTCGGCGAAGGACGGGATGACCACCACCATGTCCTTGCCGGCGTTTTCCGGACGCGAGCCGACAACCGTTGCCGCCTGAAGGGCAGCACCGGACGAGATGCCGACCGGCACGCCTTCCAGGCGCGCGACGAGCCGTGCGTTGGCGATCGCGTCGTCATTGGAAACCTTGACGATCTCGTCATAGACCGACGTATCGAGGATGGCGGGCGCGAAACCGGCGCCAATGCCCTGGATCTTGTGCGGGCCGGGCTGGCCGCCGGAGAGCACCGGTGACGCCTCCGGCTCAACCGCCACGACATGCACCGACGGCTTGCGCTGCTTGAGCACCTGCCCGACACCGGTGATGGTTCCGCCGGTGCCGATGCCGGAAATGAAGATGTCGACCTTGCCGTCGGTGTCGTTCCAGATTTCCTCGGCGGTGGTCTTGCGGTGGATCTCCGGATTTGCGGGATTCTCGAACTGCTGCGGGATGACAGCGCCTTTAATGGTAGTGGCGAGTTCGTTTGCCTTTGCAATCGCCCCCTTCATTCCGAGTGGACCTTCCGTGAGGACAAGCTCCGCGCCGAGAAGAAGCAGCATCTTGCGGCGCTCGAGCGACATGGTTTCCGGCATGGTGAGGATGAGCTTGTAACCCTTGGCTGCTGCTGCGAAGGCCAGCGCAATACCGGTGTTGCCCGATGTCGGCTCGATCAGCGTGTTCCTGCCCGGCGCAATCTTGCCGGAAGCCTCGAGCGCCTCGATCATGGCGACGCCGATGCGGTCCTTGACGCTGGCGATGGGGTTGAAGAATTCGAGCTTGGCAAGGAGGTTGGCGACGATGCCCTTTTCCGCCGCGAACTTGTCCAGCCGCACCAGAGGCGTGTCGCCAATGGTCTCGGTGATGGAATTGTAGATGCGCCCGCGGCCGGGCTTGTGATTAACGGGTCCGCTCATGAAAATCTCCCTGTCTGTACGCGAAGATAGTGCGCGGCCTCGCGGAATCCGAGTGGCGACCATACCGAAAAGCACGGCGTTGGGGATTCTTGTTTCTCGGAAAGGGCCTTCTGGGGAATGATTTGGCGCGTCTATTGCCGCGCGGCGATGGCAGCAGCAGCACCCGCCATGAAGGTCGCGGCGGTGCGATTGAGCGCCTTCAGCGCGCGGGGTGTCTTGAGGAACCAGCGCGCCTTCGCCGCAAGCGCCAGATAAGGCACAAGGACCACCAGCAGCACAAGCACCGTCAAGACCGCGAGCGTTCCGTATTCGGCCACGGTCACGGTCCGAAGATCTACGATCGTGGGCGTGATCGCGAGATAGAAGATCATGGTCTTGGGGTTGCCTAGCGTGACGGTGAGGCCTGCCATGAAGGCGGACAGGAAGCCTCCCCCTGATTTGCGCCCCTCGATGGTCTCGGGCGTAATGCCGCTCGTCCAGAAGGTCCACGCGAGGTAGCCCAGATAAGCGACGCCGAGCCACTTGACGACAAGGAAGACCATGCCGAAGGTCTGCGCGACAAGGGCGAGCCCGAGGACGACGGCGGTCAGGTAGATCAGGTCGCCCACGATCAGTCCGAGAGCCATGTAGAGCGAAGACCGGAAACCGGAGCCGAGCGCCCGTGCGACAAGCGCCGTGATTCCCGGACCGGGGATGGCGGCAGCGAGCGCTAGCGCACCGCTATAGGCAATGAAACCGGCAAGAGTCATCGGTACTTTCCGCGAACCGCCCCGCTTTTATCAGCATTCAGACCGGCCCTCATCCCAATTCCTTAGATCGATCCATCAGAATCGCTGATGGGAGGCCATGTGACAGTCAGACCCGCCCGGCTATGCATCGCGGGATGGCCGGGTTGCGTTTCTGTTATCGACAAATGGCCCCTGCCTGTGTATCGGGCACGTCCCGCACCTTCCCGCGACAATCAGGACAACAGCCATGCGACCGGTTTTCGGCGGCATAGACTTCGGCACTTCCAACTCGACCGTTGGCGTCATGGACGGCAACCGGCCCCGACTGGTTCCGCTGGAGGACGCCAGCATCACGCTGCCGAGCGCCGTCTTCTTCAATTTCGAGGATGACAGTATCCAGATGGGCCGCAAGGCGGTTCTCGAATATACGGAGGGCGTGGAAGGCCGGCTGATGCGCGCGCTGAAAAGCGTGCTCGGCAGCTCGCTGGTACACGAGAAGACGCGCATCAAGCGACGCTCCATTGCCTTCACCGACATTATCGGCCTGTTCATTCAGCGCCTGAAGACGAAGCTGGAGGCAGATGCCGGCAGCACGGTGGACACTGTGGTGATGGGACGCCCGGTCCGCTTCGTCGACGAGGACGATGCGGCGGATGCTGCGGCGCAGGCAGAGCTTGAAAAGGCAGCACGGGCGCAGGGGTTTGCGAACATCGCCTTCCAGTTCGAGCCAATTGCCGCCGCGCTTGACTACGAACAGGGTGTGAGCCGGGAAGAACTTGCGCTGATCGTGGACATGGGGGGCGGCACGTCCGACTTTTCGGTGGTTCGCGTTTCGCCCGAGCGCGCCCGCGCCGTCGAGCGCAAGGACGACATCCTTGCCAACAGGGGTATCCACATTGGCGGGACGGACTTCGATCGGCTGCTGTCAATCGCCCATGTCATGCCCGAACTCGGTTACCTGACGCCGACGAAGGACGGCAAGCGAAACGTGCCGGCGGGCTACTTCATAGATCTCGCCACCTGGCACCGCATCAACCTGCTTTATACGGCAAAGGTGATGTCGGACCTGCGGCAGGTTCGCTACGAAGCTGCCCGGCCGGACCTTATCGACAGGATGATCGCCATCGTGGAACGCCGGTACGGCCACGCGCTGGCGACAATCGTCGAGCGCGCCAAGATCGCCCTGACGGATGCGGAGGCCGCCAGTATCGATGTGGGAATCCACGGGGCAACATTTTCCGCGCCACTGGACCGCAAGGGGCTGGAGGAAACGCTGGTTGACGCAGTCGAACGCGTGACCGAAACCGTCGGGCAGACAATCCGCGATGCACGGCTTGATCCATCCGACATCACGGCGGTTTTCCTAACCGGTGGCTCGACGGCCATACCGCTCGCCCGCCGAAGCATTCTTTCGTTGGTGCCGGAGGCGAAGGTCGTCGAAGGGGACATGTTCGGCTCGGTCGGACTGGGCCTTGCGCTGGACGCCCGGCGCAAGTTCGGCTGAGGGACCGGGCTCGCCGGTTCAGCGTGCAGCGGTGTGCTGCGCGACGAAGGCGGAAATCCTTTCGGCCATGAACGAATGGAACGGGTTCCAGCGCTGGCGCGTCATCATGGTCGGCGGGATGGAGAGGGTGTTGTTCTCGCCGTGCAGCGCGAGCCGGCCAAGCCTTATGCCCGGATTCTCCGAATTCGGGTCCTCGCCATAGAGCGGGTCTTCCTCCGCGAAAGGCAGCGCGATGTGCGAAAGGGAATAGATGTCTTCTGGCCACGACAGGCCAAGGGCCCTTGTCGTGGCGGCCGGCTGGCCAGCCTCACGGCTGGTCAGGACCGCATCGAAGGACATGGCGTCGCGATTCGTGACGACGCCGACCGTGTAGGCCTTCTCGCTTCCGGTGAGCAGATGCTGGGGATCCAGCCCCTTCCGCAAAAGCCCCTCGGACTCGTAGAAGCGGTTGACGTCGAAAACGACCAGTTCATGGTTGCCGGACGGAAGCCGCTCGAACAGGTTGGTGACAACGGCGCTGGCAATCACCGTTGCGTCGGCTGCCGACTGGAAGGCAAGGATAGGCGCGACTTCGCCAAGCCGCCCTTCTCTCTGAAGGCCGTCGAGCCGCGCCTGCACCTTCTGCGTCATCTGCCAGGCCTGTTCTCCCGCGTTGACGGCAAAGGAATTGTATTTGTAGGGGTCGAACTCCGGAAGCACGGAACTCCATGCGAGCTTGTCGAGACCGAGCAGGTCGCCGATACGCGCCTGCCAGTTGGCATAAGCGGCAGCGCGCGTGATGCCCACCTCCGGCGACATCAGTATGAGACCCGCCGGCGGCGGAAGGGTCGTGTCCTCGATCGCCTCGAGATCGTAGTTGAGCGCAAGCGCCGCGCCGTTGGAATAGCCGATGATCAGGATCGGGCGGTCGCCCATCGCTTCCTTCATGTGGCGCATGGCGAGGCGGACGGCGGCGGTCATGTCGGCGGCGCTGGTGTATTTGAGCGCGGAAGGCGCCGTGCCGTGGCCTGGTATGCGCAGGCCGATCACATAGGCGCCTGCCTCGCGCATCGTCTGCCCGAAGCCGCGCAGGCTGTAGGGGCTGTCGGAATAGCCGTGCAGCATGAGCACGCCGAAGGGCGCGCCGGTGTCGCCATATTCAAAGGTTCGGTTCCAGTTCGGCGTCCAGATGTCCGGATCCGAGCGGCTGCCGGCGGTGTAGCGGTTGAACATCGAGCGTTCGTCCGACGGTACCCTGTCGTAGACCTCGCTTTTCAGCTCGGCGAACAGATCGTCTTCAAGCTCCAGATATTCGCGAAAGGTCTTGAGGTCGGACCTGGCAGTGAACTCGCCGTCCAGGTCGGCGGTGTGCCAGATAGACAGGTCGGGCTGCGAATTCATGTAGATGATCGCGGCGCCAGCCACCGCGACCACCGCACCGGATACGAAAAGCACCAACGCGTAGGAGGTTAGAAGCAGGTAGCCCCATAGTCCCCGCCTTATCCGCTGGTTTTGATTGCCGGAACCGGTCATGGGGCGTCAGTCCCGGCTTTCCGGAAACCGCTCGTCAAGCTGCCTTTCCAGGGCGACAAGGTCGTCCGGAAGCGGCATGCCAAGCGCGCGCAGCTCGTTGAGCTTCTCGCGAACCTGTTCGAGCAGCTCGTGCTCGTCCTCCGGCTGGTTGACCATCTCCTGCAGCAGCAGGCTGATCTCGGCCTTGATGTCTTCGAATGCCATCTCGTGTCGTCCCCTCGCGATGCCGACAGCCTATACGAGGCCGTCGACTGCCGCCATAGCGGCCAGAGGACTAGCGCAGCATCCGCGAGATCAACTGGGCCGTGTAGTCAACCATCGGCACGATGCGCGCGTAGTTGAGGCGGGTCGGGCCGATGACGCCGAGCGCGCCGATTACCCGGGCATCCTTGTCACGGTAGGGCGCAACCACAAGCGACGAGCCTGAGAGCGAAAAAAGCTTGTTTTCGGAGCCGATGAAGATGCGCACGCCCGACCCCTGCTCGGCAAGGCCGAGAAGCTGGATCAAGCCATCCTGTGTCTCAAGATCGTCGAACAGGCGGCGCAGCAGTTCTATGTCGGCCTCGGCGCTGACATTCTCCAGCAGATTGGCGCGCCCGCGCACGATGAGGCGAGCAGGCAGGCTCCCCTCGTTCCCGGCCCAGACGGCAAGACCCTGGTCCACGAGATCGCGCGACAGCGTGTCGAGCGCGCTGCGGGTCTCTTCCTGGATGCGGGCGATCTCTGCCCTCGCCTCGGCCAGCGTGCGGCCGCGTATGTGGGCGTTGAGGAAATTGGACGCTTCATGAAGTTGTGACACGGTGATGCCGGCTGGCAGCTCGATGACCCGGTTCTCCACGTCTCCGTTCTGCGAGACGAGGACGACCAGCGCACGCGTCGGTTCGAGCTGGATGAACTCGATGTGCTTGAGTGCGACCTCGTTGGTGGATGTGACGACGAGGCCGGCGCCGCGCGACATGCCGGAAAGCAACTGGCTGGCTTCCGTGAGCATCTGCTCCAGCGTCGCGCCGTTTCCGGACGCCTTCACCTGCGCTTCGATGGCCCGGCGCTCCTCCTCCGAAAGGTCGCCGAGTTCCATGAAAGAATCGACGAAGAAGCGCAGGCCCTGCTGCGTCGGCAGGCGGCCGGCCGAAATATGTGGAGCGTAGACAAGGCCGAGATGCTCAAGGTCGCTCATCACGTTGCGCACCGTGGCGGGCGACAGCGATGAGGGCAGCATGCGCGACAGGCTGCGAGAACCGACCGGCTCTCCGTCGCGCAGGTAGGATTCAACGATACGCCGGAAGATGTCGCGCGAGCGCATGTCCAGCATCTGCAGGTTCTGATCGAGAACTGGTTTCGTCATCTGTGTCAACGGGCAAACCTTGTGCCAGAAGATATAGACAGCCTGAGGCGGAACGCAAAGCCTTGGGTAAGCATGCCGCCCGGGCAGGCGGGAAAGTCGGGCTTTTCCTTTGCGCTGGCTGCCCGGCGGGGGTAGAAGCCGCCAGACAAACGATTCCAGAGCAGAAAGCAGCCTTCATGCGTCCATCCAAGCGCCAGTTCGACGAAATGCGTGCCGTTTCGTTCGAACGCAACGTCTCCAAGCATGCGGAAGGCTCGTGCCTCGTGAAGTTCGGGGACACGCATGTGCTGTGCACGGCCAGCCTGGAGGAAAAGGTGCCGGGCTGGATGCGCAACACCGGCAAGGGCTGGGTGACCGCCGAATACGGCATGCTGCCGCGCTCGACCGGGGATCGCATGCGGCGCGAGGCTTCCGCCGGAAAGCAGGGCGGCCGCACGCTGGAAATCCAGCGCCTGATCGGCCGTTCGCTGCGCGCCGTGGTGGACCTGCAGGCGCTCGGCGAAATGCAGATCACGGTCGATTGCGACGTCCTGCAGGCTGACGGCGGCACGCGCACCGCCTCGATCACCGGTGGCTGGGTGGCGCTGCACGACTGCCTGCGCTGGATGGAGCAGCGCCAGATGGTCAGCGTTCAAAAGGTATTGCGCGACCACGTGGCCGCGATCTCCTGCGGCATCCACAACGGCGCGCCGGTGCTCGACCTCGACTATGTGGAAGACTCCTCCGCCGGCACCGACGCCAATTTCGTGATGACCGGCAAGGGCGGCATTGTCGAGGTGCAGGGCACGGCCGAAGGCATCCCCTTCAGCGAAACAGAGTTTCTTGCGCTCATGGAACTTGCCAAGAAGGGCATTTCACGGCTGGTCAACCTGCAGCAGATGGCGGTGGCCTGAGCAGCATGAAGCCGTCCGCCATCCTCGAATCGGCGCTCTATGTGACCGACCTCGACGCGGCGGAGGCGTTCTATCGCGACGTGATCGGGCTGGAGCGCATCGCCAAGGTGGAAGGGCGCCATGTCTTCTTCCGTTGCGGTCAGGGTGTGCTGCTGCTGTTCAATGCGCAGGCGACGCGGCAGGCGCTGCTGCCCGATGCAAAGCTGCCGGTACCGCCGCACGGAACGACGGGCCAGGGACACCTGTGCTTCGCGGCATCGGGTAGCGAGATCGAGCGCTGGAAACAGGTGCTCGATGCGCACGGCGTTGAAGTTGAGACGGAGCTCGAATGGCCCTCCGGTGGGCGATCGCTCTATTTTCGCGACCCGTCCGGCAACTCGATCGAATTCGCCGAACCAAGAATATGGAATCTTTGATGCGCAGGCTGGAAGGCAAACGGATCGTGGTGGCGAGCCACAACAAGGGCAAGCTCGCAGAGATTGCCGAGCTGATCGGCCCGTTCGGGCTGGAGGCTAAGTCGGCAGCCGAATACGGCCTCGCCGAGCCGCCCGAGGATGGCACCACCTTCGAGGAAAACGCCTACACCAAGGCCTTTACAGCCGCCAAGGCGACCGGCCTGCCAGCGCTTTCGGATGACAGCGGCCTGGTGGTCGATGCGCTCGGCGGTGCTCCCGGCGTCTACACGGCGGACTGGGCTGCCAAGGACGACGGGACACGCGATTTTCAGATGGCCATGCGGAAGGTCGAGGATCTGCTGCAGGAAAAGGGTGCGACGACGCCTGAAGAACGCACCGGTCGTTTCGTCGCCGTGCTTTGCCTGGCATGGCCCGACGGTCACGCGGAATATTTCCGTGGTGAGGTCGAGGGCACGCTTGTCTGGCCGGCGCGCGGTGATCGCGGTTTCGGCTACGATCCGGTGTTCAAACCCGACGGCTACGAGGAGACATTCGGCGAGATGCCGGCCTCGCAGAAGCATTCATGGGAGGCCGGTCGCGGCGACCTGGGCCTTTCGCACCGCGCGCGCGCCTTTGCCCTTTTCGCCAGGGCGATGCTGGGAGCGGCATAGGTGATGCGGCCGGTTCCGATGGTCTCGGGCGATCCCGGCTTCGGCGTCTACGTCCACTGGCCGTTTTGCGCGGCCAAGTGCCCTTACTGCGACTTCAACAGCCATGTGCGGCATCAGCCTGTCGACGAGGAACGCTTCGTTGCCGCGTTCGCGACCGAACTGGCGACGATGCGTCAACGTACGGGACCGCGCGAGGTAACCAGCATCTTCCTTGGCGGCGGCACGCCTTCCCTGATGAAGCCTGAAACGGTGGGCGCCGTGCTCGAGGCGGTTGCCAGGAACTGGACGGTTCCCGCCGGTATCGAGGTGACGCTTGAGGCGAACCCGTCATCTGTGGAAGCGGACAGGTTCCTCGGTTACCGCGCAGCAGGCGTCAATCGCGTCTCGCTCGGCGTGCAGGCGCTGAACGACGCCGACCTGCGCTTCCTCGGACGCCTGCACAATGTGGAAGAGGCGCTGGTGGCGATCGAACTGGCGCGCAAGACGTTTCCACGGCTTTCCTTCGATCTCATCTATGCGCGTCCCGGTCAGACGCCGCAACAATGGGAAGCGGAACTGAGGCGGGCAATCGATCATGCGGTGGATCACCTGTCGCTCTACCAGCTGACCATCGAGGAAGGCACGCGCTTCCACGCACTGCATGCTGCAGGAAAGTTTGAAATCCCTGACGGCGACCTCGCGGCGGACCTTTATGCGATGACGCAGGACGTGACGGCGGCGCATGGTTTGCCGGCTTATGAAATCTCGAATCATGCCCGTCCCGGCGCAGAAAGCCGGCACAATCTCACCTATTGGCGTTATGGCGAATATGTCGGCGTCGGCCCCGGCGCGCATGGCCGCTTCCTGGAAAAGGGCCGACGTATTGTCACGATCGCCGAGAAGATGCCGGAAACTTGGGCCAATCTCGTGGAAGCGAAAGGGCACGGCGTTGTAGACGGAGAAATCCTGACCCGATCGGAAGAGGCAGACGAGTTTTTGCTGATGGGATTGAGGCTGGTCGAGGGCATTGACCTGTCGCGCTACGAAAGCCTGGCGGGAAAGAGTTTTGCGCCCGGCAGGCTCTCCGTGTTGCAGGAAGAGGGACTTGTCGCTCCGGTAGGCAATTCAAGGCTTCGCGCCACGCCTACAGGCATGATCGTGCTCGATGCGGTTGTTGCCGATCTGGCACGCTGATACGCGCAGGTCTTCAATGCGCCACGGCGCGGCGGTCGTGGCGAACCCTTACAGGCGATGGAGCCTCTGTCGGAAGGACAATCTGACCGCTGTGCATGTTTTCCGTGTGAGGTGACATCTTGCGGCGCTCGTCTTGCCGTTTCGCGCCATCATCACGGCCAGCGTAATAAGGCTCGAACGTATCTTGGATGATCAGGTTGGCCATGTCGTCCTCCCCGGACGTTATCGTTAGCCCTTTAACCCACAGCCAGACCTTTCGTTCCCGACTGTGGCGAAGCGATGGCGACTTGTGGATGAAGACCATCCGGATGCGACTGCGGCTACTGGGGCTATGGCAGGTCGTCCCCCGGAAAATCCTGAACATTGGCCGACGACGAACGCACCGTCGGTCGATACTCGTGTGCAGACTTCGGAGAAAGAGTCTTGCCCGACTCTTGCCCTGGCTGGTTAATGCGGCGATGGACAGTCAGCAAAAGACCTATGTCGTCGGACAGGCGCAGATCGCCGCAAGGCCGCTTGAGCCGGCGCTCTATCTCGTGGCTACGCCGATCGGAAACCTTGGTGACATCACGCTTCGCGCGCTGGAAACGCTGGCCGCGGCGGACGTCCTTGCCTGCGAGGACACGCGGGTGACGCGCGTGCTGCTCGACCGCTACGGGATCAGGCAGCGTCCCGGCGCTTATCACGAGCACAATGCCAGTGAGGCGGGACCGAAGCTGATCGCAGCGCTTGAAGCGGGAAGGAGCGTTGCGCTGGTGTCGGATGCCGGCACGCCGCTTGTTTCCGATCCGGGTTTCAGGCTGGTGGAGCAGGCGCAGGCCGCGGGGATCAGGGTCGTGCCCATTCCCGGACCTTCGGCCGTGCTGGCGGCGCTGACAGCTTCGGGGCTGCCGTCTGACGCCTTTCTGTTTGCCGGCTTTCTTCCTGTCAAGGATGGACAACGTAAGTCAAGACTTACGGAACTAGGCGCCGTGCCTGCTACCCTGATCTTCTTCGAGTCACCGAGGCGTCTGGCGGATACGCTGGTTGCCATGGCCGAGACGCTTGGTGATCGTCGCGCGGCGATCGGGCGCGAATTGACGAAAACCTTCGAGGAGATGCGGACCGGCACGCTTGCCGAACT
The DNA here is from genome assembly GCA_019635775.1 of Rhizobiaceae bacterium. Taxonomy (GTDB): domain Bacteria; phylum Pseudomonadota; class Alphaproteobacteria; order Rhizobiales; family Rhizobiaceae; genus Mesorhizobium_K. Next base: position 126,034 of record JAHBYU010000008.1, read on the forward strand.
CGCCGCGCATTATGCGCAAGCCACGACTCCGAAGGGCGAGATCGTCATCTGCGTCGCGCCACCGGAAAAGCAGGCCGATGCGCCTGAAGACATCGACCGGCTGCTGGTGTCGCTCGCAGCCGAGATGCCGGCTTCGAAGGCCGCCGCCGAGGCCGCGAAAATGACCGGGCAGCCGAAGCAGGCGCTTTACAGGCGGCTGATGGACCTCAAGGATGGATAGGCCTGCCGACCAGGCCTTGCTGCGCAAGCGGCGCAAAGCGTATCGACGAGGCCATTCCAGCGAATGGCTGGCTGCGGTCGCACTGATGGCGAAGGGTTTTCGCATTGTCGCGCGCCGCTACCGCACGAAGCTCGGTGAAATCGATCTGATCGCGCGGCGCGGCGACCTTGTGCTGATCGTCGAGGTAAAGGCGCGCAAGACGCTGATGGAGGCGATGGACGCGCTCCGAAGCGAATCCGAGCGTCGCATCGAGGGTGCCGCCGATCTCTGGCTCTCGCGCCAGCGCGACCATGCCAAGCTGTCCTTGCGTTTCGACATGGTGGCTGTGTTGCCCTGGCGCTGGCCGGTTCATGTCGAGAATGTTTTTTACGGCCGCAACTAGACCCGGTGGGACAAGGTGGGCGGACCACGGCCGTTGGGCAGCGTGCTATGCATACTGGTAGGCGGGGGCCTAGCGGTCTCCGTCGTTCCGGCCGTTGGGCGACCCATCCCCACCGCCATTGCCCTTGCCGTTGTTGCCTTTGCCTGTGGTTCCGCCGCCATCAGGGCCGCCGTCAGAGCCACCATCATTGTCGCCGCCACCGCCGGATGGTCCGGACGGCGCAGAAGACGAGCCTTGTGGCGCACGCGACTGGGATGAAGATGTGGCTTTCTGCTTCAAAGATGCGGAGCTCATGCACCCGGAGCCCACGCGAAACCGTCGCGACAGACGTTGCTTGCCCGTCATGAAGGGAAAAGCTTGAGCGCTGCGCATCTGCTCGAGTGCCTGTTTGTCGAAACGGGCGGGGTCCGATACCCCGCCGCCCGGCGTCGCAATGATGTAGTCGCAGCGCTTGCGAAGGTCTCGGCAGCCATTCGCGCCGCAAAACTGGACGGACCCCTTGAGCAGCACCACGGCGGTCGCGCCACCCCGACCGATGAACACGTCGAACGCCGTCCCGCGAATGCCTATCGTGCCGGCAGGGGTCGCAATCTTGTAGGCGGATGATTTGGAGCCGCCGCTGATCCAGCGAAAGCTTCCCTTGGCAGCGTTGATCGTAAGGTTCTGGACGGAGCTGTCGCCGGCATAGACAAATTTGTCGATAACCACGGAGGAGTTGGACCCGACGGCAAACTTTGTGCCGTCGCTGAAGAGGAATTCGCCAAGCCCCGTTCCGGACGTTTTGATGCGTTCGTTTCGATGCACAGGAGACTTGGCAGCGAGGGGCGCACCGTCACCGGTCACCGCTGTCGCAATGAGCGTGGCCTTGCCAACCTGCTCAGCCGCCGAAAGCGACGAAGCTATCGCCGACAACACAAGACCGGCAAACGCCGTCCGCTGCAGCCAGACCCACATCGCCTCCACCCAGAACACACAGTACAACTCGGGCAGGCACGTCTTACTTAATAAAGTCCTAACATAACGTAAGGGTAGATTTTTGTCAATGGACGGATTGCCCGAGCAAGGCTATCGGGTGCGCAAAATGAATGTGCGTTGTGGAGAGACAGATGACGCTTCCAGACCGGCTGAGCAACGATCCGCGCAGCCCCTTCTACGATGAGCAGCTGTTGATGCGCGGCATCGGTATCCGGTTCAACGGCAAGGAACGCACGGACGTTTCGGAATATTGCGTCAGCGAGGGCTGGATCCGCGCGCAGGCCGGCAACTCCAAGGACCGTTTCGGCCAGCCGATGACGATCAAGCTGAAGGGGACGGTCGAGCCGTTCCTTGAGGGCGAAGCTGCGGACTGAGGGTAGCGCGCCCTCTCCGTCTCGACCCTGTGGGTCGATCCACCTCTCCCCATTTCATGGGCGCCGACGAACCCGAGCCCTGAAAGGTCTACCGCCGTGCCGTAACCTGCATGGGCAGGCCGCCCTGCGGCTGGGTGGTGAGCTTCTGAACGGGCCACGGTCTCGTTTCGGGTGTCGTGTCGAAACGGAAACGGTTCATCAGGATGGCAAGCGCGATGATCGCCTCCTGCATGGCGAATGAAGCGCCGATGCAAACGCGCGGTCCCGCTCCGAAAGGCAGATACTGGTAGCGGTCGATCTTCTGGCGGTTTTCGGGATGGAAGCGCGACGGCATGAAGGCGTCGGGCTTGTCCCAAAGCTTGCGGTGGCGGTGAACCGTCCAGGGCATGACAAGCACGGCCGCCCTGGCCGGTATCTTGAGGTCACGCCATGTCTCCGGGACGATCGGCTCCCGGTTGATGGAGGGAGCAGGCGGGTAGAGGCGTAAAGCCTCCTCGAAAGCGGCCCGCGTCAGCGGCATGGCGTCGAGCCATTTGGTCGGGTCAGGCTCGCGGCCAAGAACCGCATCGATCTCCGCCTCGATTGCATCCCGCTCCCAGGGCGCCTCGGCAAGGCAATAAAGCGTCCAGCCGAGCGCGCGGGCTGTGGTCTCGTGACCGGCGCCGATGAAGGTGATGATGTTGTCCTCAACCTCGCCGCGCGTCAGTCCGTCGGGACCTTCGGCGCGCAAAAGGAGCGTCAGGAAATCCTCCGGCACGCTGTCGGGGTCCTTGGCCATACGGGCCCGGCGCATCTCCATCGTGTCGGACACGATGTTGCGGAAATAGTCCATCGTCCGGCGGCCACGGATGCGGGTCAGGCGTGGCAGCCATTCGGGCGCGCGCAGAAGGTCGAGCGGATCGACGCGCCCCATGGTTTCGAACAGACGGTCGATCTGGTGCGCAAAACTGCCGGGCTCCCCGGCGATCTCGCCGGAAAACAGCGTCTCGGCCAGGATGTCATAGGTGAGGTTGGTCATGTCCACGGCGATGTCGTGGACGCCGCCTTCCTCGTAGCGCTCGACGAATGCCTGCGTGCGCTTCAGCATCGGGCCGGCGAAGCCGAAGATGTGGCGCGGCGTGAAGACCGGCGCCATCGCCTTACGCGAGCGCTTCCAGACGTCGCCTTCGGCAGTCAGCAGGCCATCGCGCAGTATGGGTCGCAGGATAAGCTGGCGCACGGTCGCCATGCGGTAATTCTTCGCATTGTCGACCAGGACATGCCTGATGAGCGCGGGATCGTTGGCTATGACCAGTGGTCCGCCGACGCCCGTGACCGAGATATAGGGCTCGTTGTAGGAGGGCTCGCCCCACAGTTCGAGCGGGTTGCGGTAGACGATCCGCATCATCTCAAGCATGGAAGGCGGCTTTGTGCGGGGCCGTGGCGCGGGTGGCACGAAGGGGGCGGGCTGTGTGTCCATCATGAGCAATGTAGTACGCCGGCAACCGGCTCGCCATACGATGCCGCCAGCAGACCCGCGTCAGACGGGCGCGGCGCCGGCCCAAAGCCCGCTCCAGAGGAATGTGGGCAAACACGGTGGGGCGCCTCCGGCGCGGCTGAAACGCCCTACTTCATGCCCTCAAGCGTCGCGTCGATGCTGGCGAGCCGGCTGTTGAAATAGCTGTCATTGTGGCTGTAGCCGGCGGCCGACATTGCCGCCGCCGCTTGAGCGGTGATGTCGCGCGCATGCCGCACCATCGCCTTGTCCGCTGTGACGCTACCCAGAAGCTCGAGCGCTTCGGCCATGCGCGCGTTCGCCGTCGCCCAGTCGATTTCGGAACGCTCGCGCGTCCAGACCTCCAGCGCCCGCTCGAATGCGGCGATCGACCTGCGATAGTCCGCAGCGTCGTTGGAGAGTTTCGCAATCCTCAGCTCCGCATCGCCGAGATAATGCTGCGCCAGCGCCCAGTCCATCGGCGAACGGTCGCGTTCGAGAATGTCGGTGGCGGCGCGGATCGCGGTTACGCCCTGCTGCAGGTAGTCAGATTGGGGCTCGAGCGCAGCGAGCGCGAGAAGCGACTCCGCGCGGTTGCCTTCCGTGCGCGCCCACTCCTGCGGCATGTCCGCCTTCGGTATGTGAAGCAAGGCGCGGTCGAAGGCCTCGACCGACTGGCGCAGAACGTCGGCGTCGTTCGCATAGAAACCCTGCATGGAGAGCGCCATGCCGAGATTGCGCTGGCTGATCGTCCGATCATAGCCGGTCAGTATCTCGCCGGCCGCGCGGTAGGCGTCTGCCGAGCGCTTGAGCCAGGACGGATCGCCATACACATGGCCGTAGTTCATCGCGGCGTTGCCGATGGAAAGCTGCGTGGAAGCCCATGCCCGGGGATGCGACTCGCGCGTGCGCACCTCAAGCGCATCTTCCAGGGCGGCGACCGCCTCGTCGAGCGCGTCGACGCCGGTGCCGACACGCGCCAGATAGGAAAGCGCGACCCCCTTTCCGTATTTGCTGGTTGCCCATGCCTCCGGATCGTCTTCGCGCGTGACGAGGTTCAGGGCTGTCTCGTGAGCGGCAAGCGCGCGCTCGATCGAGGACCGGTCGCCGAACCTGTCACCATAATCGGCAAGCGCAAATCCCTGGTCGGCCTTGTAGCGCCATGCCAGCCTGTCGTCCCAGCGCCTGACCTGCTCGTATGCGTCCCCGAAGCGCTGGGCGGCCTTGACATGATCGAAGGAAAGCAGCGCGGCCTGCGCTTCCTCCGCATAGGTGGCCGCGATCTCGAGACGATCGGCCTTGACCTCCTCTTCGCGCTTGTCGAGCGTGGCCGACAGCGCCTCGGCGCGCGCGCTTGCGCGCTCGCGGAACTGTCGCGACAGTCCGATGGCGCCTTCCGCCTGCGCCATGTCGGCGAGTTCGGCATAGCGGGTCAGTTCCGGATCGTTGCGGGCACCGATGTCGATCTTCTGGTCGAGGATGCGCCGCAGATTGTCGGCGCCCTTCTTCAGCTGGCGCGCCAGATCTTCCGCGCCGCCCGTCGTGTCGACGTTGAGCTCCTTCAGCATCCCGTAAAGCGCATCGAGCGGTACGGCATCGGTCTGGGAAACCGCCTCGACGAGATTGCGGGTCTCGACCGGACTGGTCGCGATGGTCAGCAGAAGGTCGCGCCGCGCCTCCCGGATCTGCGCGTCCTCGCCTTCATCCTGTTCGACCACATTGCCGAAATACAGAAGCCTTCGCAGGCTGGCATTGGTCCACGGCTGCTGCTGGCTGCGGGTGGAGAGGTAGACCTCCTCCGAGACCATCGTCATGACATCGGCGAAGTCGAAATCATTGGCGCCGAGATGCTTCAGGAGCGCCGCCGCGTATGGGCTGGTCTCGCCCGGCTGACCATCCAGCGCCACCTCGCCGGGAGCTGCCGCGTATCCGATCACGATGCCGAGGCTCTCGCCTGTGTCCCTGTTCGGGCTGACGAGCGAAACCGCGCTGCGGGGCGTGCCTAGACCCGAAGCCGAGATTGTCAGCGGCTCCCCGCCGCCGCCCTTGCTCAGGCGGGTTCCCTCCGGAAAAGGATTGGTGCGGCAGGCATCGAGCAGGAAGATGGTGATCTTCGCCTTTCGGCGAAGTTCGCCCAGGATCTCCTCCAGCGAAACGAACTTCTCGCCCGCCTCGTCGACATCGTCGATGTCCGCGTCGACGGGCAACAGGAAGTTCTCGCCTCCCGCCTCGATGCCGTGGCCGGAGTAATAGACCAGCGCGACATCGGCACCCTCGGCGTCATCCAGAAATCCGTCAAAGTCCCTGCGCAGGCGCCGTGCGTCGCGATCCTCGACCATGTCGGTCTCCAGGCCCAGCCTGTTCAGGAGTTCCTCGATCTGGCGCGCGTCGCGAGAGGGGTTGGGCAGCTTCTGCAGATGCACGTAGTCGGACTGGCCGATGACGAGGGCGATGCCTTTCAAAGGCTCTGCAGCGACCGCCTCGCCGGAGCAGAAATGCAAGGCTGCAAACAGCCCCGCGGCAAGCGCCGCGCCTATCGGTTTCATACCGCCGCCCATCTCAAAATCCGGCCAAAATCCGGTCCAAACCCTGCCGCCATCCTAGACGATGCGATGACATCATTATGACGGCAGGATTTCAAGCCGCGAATGGATCGCGCCGTCGGGTATAACGCTTTGAAAAGGCGTTAAAATCGCTCGTCGTTGTCCAGTTTCCGTTTTCCAGAGGGCAAATCCCCGCAAACCTTGGAAAAACCACCTTTCCAACCTATATCTGGAGCATGTCGAAGCGCGCGATTCGGGGCATGAGGTCCGCGCTTTCCTGGAAGCAGTTCAACGAAAGCGTTTCATGAGCGAGCAGACCGAGAACAATCCCGGCGCAAACGCCGAGTATGGGGCCGATTCCATCAAGGTTTTGAAGGGGTTGGATGCTGTCCGTAAGCGGCCCGGCATGTATATCGGCGATACTGACGACGGTTCGGGCCTGCACCACATGGTCTACGAGGTCGTGGACAACGCGATTGACGAGGCCCTGGCTGGGCATGCCGATCTCGTGACGGTCATGCTCAATCCCGACGGCTCCTGCACCGTGATCGACAACGGACGCGGGATCCCGACCGATATCCACTCCTCGGAGGGAGTTTCCGCTGCGGAAGTTATCATGACGCAGCTGCACGCCGGCGGAAAGTTCGACCAGAATTCCTACAAGGTTTCCGGCGGCCTGCACGGCGTCGGCGTCTCCGTCGTGAATGCGCTTTCGTCGTTTCTGAAGCTGAACATCCGCAGAAACGGCAAGATTCACGAGATGAGCTTCACGCACGGCAATGCCGACGCGCCGCTCGCGGTGACCGGAACCTATCAAGAGGACAGGCAGCCCGGCACTTACGAGGGGCGCTCGGGCAGTTCGATCACCTTCATGCCGTCGGCCGAAACCTTCACCATGATCGAGTTCGACTACCAGACGCTGGAGCACCGGCTGCGCGAACTCGCCTTCCTGAACTCGGGCGTGCGCATCGTCCTGACCGACAATCGCCATGCAGACGTCAAGTCGACCGAGTTGCTCTACGACGGTGGGTTGGTTGAGTTCGTCAAGTATCTGGATCGCGCCAAGAAGCCGCTGATCGGCCAGCCGGTCGCGATCAAGGCCGAACGCGACGGCATCACCGTCGAGGTCGCCATGTGGTGGAACGACAGCTACCACGAGAACGTGCTGGCCTTCACCAACAACATTCCCCAGCGAGACGGCGGCACGCACCTTGCAGGATTCCGCGCCGCGCTTACGCGGCAGGTGACGGGATACGGCGACAGCTCGGGCCTGACGAAGAAGGAAAAGGTTTCGCTTACCGGCGACGATTGCCGCGAGGGCCTCACGGCAGTGCTTTCGGTAAAGGTCCCCGATCCGAAATTCTCATCCCAGACCAAGGACAAGCTGGTGTCGTCGGAAGTGCGGCCGGTGGTGGAAAGCCTTGTCAACGAGGCGCTTGGAACCTGGCTGGAGGAGCATCCGGCCGAAGGCAAGATCGTCGTCGAGAAGGTGATCCAGGCGGCGGCGGCCCGCGAGGCGGCTCGCAAGGCGCGCGACATCACGCGCAAGACGACGCTCGGTGTTACCTCGCTGCCCGGAAAGCTGGCGGACTGCCAGGAGCGCGACCCGGCGAAATCCGAGCTGTTCATCGTCGAGGGTGACTCTGCCGGCGGCTCCGCCAAGGGTGGGCGCTCGCGTCAGAACCAGGCGATCCTCCCCTTGCGCGGCAAGATTCTCAATGTCGAGCGTGTGCGCTTCGACCGGATGCTGTCGTCCGACATGATCGGGACGATGATCACGGCGCTTGGCACAGGGATTGGCAGCGACGAGTTCAATCCGGACAAGTTGCGGTACCACAAGATCATCATCATGACCGACGCCGACGTGGACGGCGCGCACATCCGTACGCTGCTGCTTACCTTCTTCTTCCGGCAGATGCCCGCGCTCATCGAGCGTGGTCACCTCTACATAGCGCAGCCGCCGCTTTACAAGGTCAGTCGTGGCAAGAGTTCGCAGTATCTGAAGGACGAGCAGGCTTTCGAGGAATACCTGATCGGCACTGGAACCGAGGAGGCTTCGCTGACGCTGGGCTCTGGTGAGGTGCGCGCTGGACAGGACCTGCATGCCGTGATCGGCGATGCGCTGGCCGTTCGTTCGCTGATCAACGGCCTGCACACACGCTACAATCGCGCGGTAGTAGAGCAAGCCGCCATCGCAGGGGCGCTCAATCCTTCGCTGCTTTCGGACCTAGGCGCCGCTGGCGAGATGGCCGAGACGGTGGCGAAGCGGCTCGACGCGATCGCCGAGGATACCGAGCGTGGCTGGACGGGCAGGCTTTCGACCTCCAACGAGGGGGTGGGCGGCTATGTCTTCGAGCGCACCGTTCGCGGCGTGAAGGAATATGCGCAGCTTGATCTCGCTTTGGTCAATTCGGCCGATGCGCGCGCCATCGATCGTTACTCCGGCAGACTTGGCGAAGTGTACACGCCGTCGCCCGTGCTTCGGCGCAAAGACGACTCTCAGACCATTTCGGGGCCACTTGCCCTGCTCGACGCCGTGTTTGCCGCTGGCCGCAAGGGCCTGACCATGCAGCGCTACAAAGGCTTGGGCGAGATGAACGCCGAACAGCTTTGGGAGACGACGCTAGACCCGAATGTGCGCTCCCTGCTGCAGGTGAAGGTGACCGACGGAACGGACGCCGACTCGCTGTTCTCCCGATTGATGGGCGACGAGGTGGAGCCGCGGCGCGAGTTCATCCAGGAGAACGCGCTTTCGGTGGCAAACCTGGATATCTAGGGATCCAGCAATTAGCCTATGGGTCGTTTTCGGCAACCTCGACGTTGTCGATCAGCCTGACCTGACCCAGCCAGGCGGCAGCAAGCAGGCGCGCAGGCTCGGACGCCCGGGTCAGCGGCGCAAGGCTGGCCGAGGATCTCAGTTCAAGATATTCGACCGGGCCGAATCCAGCGTCTTCCAGCGCGCGCCTGGCTTGCGCCAGTACCGGTTGCGCGTCCGCCCCGGAGGCCATCTTTGCGGCGGCTTCAAAGAGCACTTCGGAGAGCCTTGGTGCGCGTGCATGCTCTTGCGGCGACAGTCGCGCGTTGCGTGACGACATGGCCAGACCGTTCCTTTCGCGGATCGTCGGGCAGGCAACGATCTCGACCGGTATGTCGAGATCCCTGGCCATGCGGCGAACGACCTGCAACTGCTGGAAATCCTTCTCGCCGAAGAAGGCGCAATCCGCGCCGGACTGAAGGAAGAGCTTGGCGACGACGGTGGCCACGCCGTCGAAATGGCCGGGCCTGAACCGTCCTTCCATTTCCTCGCTCACGCTCGCGACCGACACGGTGGTCGAAAAGCCTTCCGGATAGATTTCCCCGGCGAGCGGCGCGTAGAGCAGGTGCGCACCTGCACCAGCGAGCATGGCGGCGTCCGTTTCCTCGGTGCGAGGATAGGCGGCCAGATCGGCCGGGCTGTTGAACTGCTTCGGGTTGACGAAGATGGTAACTATGACGCGCTCCGCCCTTGAGAGCGCTGCGCGTACGAGACTGAGATGGCCTTCGTGCAAGGCCCCCATTGTGGGCACGAGGGCGACTTGCAGTCTCTCGGCACGCCAGGCTGCAACTGCGTAGCGTAGCTCCGCAACCGTTCGGACGACAGGAACGCTCATCAGGACTTGCCCGCCGGCGCGGTCTCCGAAAAGACATGTTCCGGGCCGGGGAAACGGCGCTGGCGCACATCTTCGGCATAGGCGGCAACGGCATCGGCTGCAACATGTCCAAGTTCGGCGTAGCGCCTGACGAATTTCGGCCGGAAGTCCGTGAACAGGCCGAGCATATCGTCAACGACGAGAATCTGGCCGTCGCATGACGCCGAGGCGCCTATGCCATGGTGGGGATGGCGATTTCGTTGGTTATGGACCTGGCAAGCCCCTCCGGCACTTTTTCGAGAACCACGCTGAAGGCACCCGCCTCCGCCACGGCGCGGGCGTCGGCGAGCACGCGCTGTGCGTCCTTGCCTCGCCCCTGCACGGTATATCCGCCAAACGCGTTGACCCCTTGCGGGGTCAGGCCGACATGGGCCATCACGGGAATACCTCGTGAGACCAGAAAGCGAATGGTTTCCGCCATGGAGACGCCGCCCTCAAGCTTCACGGCGCCGCAGCCGGTCTCGGCCATCACGCGGGCAGCATTGCGGAACGCCTGCTCCGGGCTCTCCTCGTAGGAGCCGAACGGCATGTCGACGACAAGCAGCGCATTCTCAATGCCCCGTCGCACCGCCTGGCCGTGCAGGATCATCATGTCCAGAGTAACGCCGACGGTGGATGGCAGGCCGTGCAACACCATGCCGACGCTGTCTCCAACAAGCACCAGGTCGCATTGCGGATCGACGAGGCGCGCGACCGGCGTGGTGTAGGCAGTCAGGCAGACGATCGGCACCTTGCCCTTGCGGGCCTGGATGGATTGCGGATTTGAACTTCTGGCCCGTGCGGTCGCGCTCAAGCGGCGATCCTCCCTTGATGGAGGGCCGTGTGACACAAATTTGTGCAGGTGCGAAGGGAAAATATGCCGAAGCGGAAATCAGGCGACCGAAGGACTCAGACCGAAATTGTCTTCAGCTTCCGGGCGACAAGCTCGGCAAGGCGCGCCGCAACCTCGTCCTTGTCCATCTCCGGCCATTCGTCGACACCATCCTTCGAGACGATCCTGACCCGGTTGCGATCGCCACCCATAGCGCCGCCCTTGCTCGTGCCAGAGGGGCTGACATCATTGGCGACAATGAAATCGGCACCCTTCTTCTTCAGCTTCGCTTGCGCGTTTTTAACCACGTCCTGTGTCTCGGCGGCAAAACCGACGACGAGCCAGGGGCGTTTGCTGTGATGCCCGACTGTCGACAGGATATCGGGATTTTCGACCATCTTGAGCGATGGCGGCCCCTTGCCGGCTACTTTCTTTATCTTATGGTCCGAAGCGTCGGCTGTGCGCCAGTCGGCGACGGCCGCGACGAATATGGCCGCGTCCGCCGGAAGGAGTTGCTCGACCGCGTCGCGCATTTCCTCGGCACGCTCGACATGAACGGTCTTTACCCCCGTCGGGTCGGCGATCGTGACGGGTCCTGAAACAAGCCGGACATCGGCGCCGAGCCGCGCAAGGGCGGCGGCGATGGCGTGACCCTGCTTGCCTGACGACCGGTTGGCGATGTAGCGGACGGGATCGATCGGCTCGTGCGTCGGACCCGACGTGACGATGATCTTGCGGCCGGCAAGTGGCTTTGCGCTGTCATCGAGCAGGGTTTCGACCGCTGACACGATCTCCAGCGGCTCAGCCATGCGACCCGCGCCGGCCTCGCCGCTCTCGGCCATCTCGCCACTGTTGGGGCCGACAAAAAGGATGCCATCCTTCTCGAGTTGCTTGTGATTGCGCCGGGTTGCCGGATGCGACCACATCTTTGGATTCATCGCCGGCGCCATCAGCACCTTCTTGTCGGTTGCAAGAAGAACCGTCGAGGCCAGATCGTTGGCAAGTCCGCTGGCAAGCTTTGCCATAAGGTCAGCGGTGGCCGGCGCGACGACGATCAGGTCAGCTTCCCGCGACAGGCGGATATGGCCGACATCATGCTCGTCCTGGCGGTCGAAGAGGTTGGTGAAAACGTGATCGGCTGTGAGAGCGCCGACAGACAGAGGCGTGACGAATTCGGTCGCGGCAGCAGTCATCACGCAGCGCACCAAGGCTCCGCGCTCGCGCAGCCGGCGGATGAGGTCAAGCGACTTGTAGGCGGCGATGCCGCCGCCGATGATGAGCAGGATGCGCTTGGCCGAAAGTGTCATGCCGTCACCGTTTCGCCGGCTTCAGTGCCGGCTCGATGTCGGTATGGACGAAATCGTCGCCCTTGAACAGAAGCGGCAGGTTTCGGCTCCTCGCCAAGGCGTATGAGAAGCAGTCGCCCATATTCAGGTTCGCCTTGTGCGACGACCCCCGACCATACCGCGTAAACGCCGAGCGCGCGTGGCCCAGTTGAATTTCATCGAATGGGATTGCCGTCATGTCGAGAAGCGCGATCAGCGCTTCAAGACGTTCGCCGCCGGCATGGAAGCGTTCGCTTGCCATCACGCAACTCGCTTCGAAAAGCGTTGCCAGGCTAACCAGTACCTGATCGGCCCTGTGAAATTGTTCCTTGAACAGATGCGCGTCGGGTTCCTCATTCAGGATAGCGACAATCGCTGACGTGTCGGTGACGAACGATGTCACCGCAGACCTTCTTCCCACATCTCATCGCTGACCTGCTTCAGGTCGAAGGCTTGTTTCGGTTTGCGTCCCAGCCTGCCCAAAGCCTCGACCGAAGGCTTGCGGCGGGCAGGCGGCGCCGCAATGCCGCGGGCGAGCGCATCTCGCGCCTCCTGTTCCATCGACACACCCCGATCTGCGGCACGTTTGCGGAGTTGGCGCTTCAGTTCGTCGGGTACGTTACGGATCATCATCGTCGCCATAGCGCGTTGCCTCCATTGCTAGCAATGTAAGCACTGCTAGCAATGCAGTCAAATCAGTGTAGCTGGAAGCCGATCCAGACGAGCGCCAGCGCGATAACCCAAAGCGCTATGCGCCCCCAGCGGGTCGCGCGGGCCTCTGCCTTGCCAATGGCGCGGGCGGTCTCCGCGTCGAAGCGCAGTCCATGTTCTGCCATTGCGTCGATCTCGCGCGAAAGGCGCTCGGTGCGATGAGCCAGTTCGGGTGCCTGGCGAGCCAGCGAGACGAATGCGTTCATGCCAGCACGTGCGTCGTCGAGCATGCCGCGCGGCCCAAGGTTCTGGCGGATCCAGTCGCCGACAACAGGCTCCGAGGTCTTCCACATGTTGAAATGCGGATCGAGCGTACGGGCAACGCCCTCGACCACGACCATCGTCTTCTGGAGGAGGACCAGTTCGGTTCGCGTCTGCATGTCGAAGAGGTCAGTCACTTCGAAGAGCAAGGTGAGAAGCCGCGCCATCGAGATGGTCTCGGCCGGCTGGCCGTGGATCGGCTCGCCGATGGCACGGATCGCCTGCGCAAAAGCGTCGACATTGTGGATGCGCGGAACGTAGCCGGCTTCGAAATGCACTTCGGCGACACGGTGATAGTCGCGCGTGATGAACCCGTAGAGGATTTCGGCGAGGAACCGCCGCTCCTTCTTGCCGAGCCGGCCGGTGATGCCGAAATCGACGCCGACGATGGTGCCGTCCGCCTCTACGAACAGGTTGCCGGGATGCATGTCGGCATGGAAGAAGCCGTCACGCAGCGTATGACGCAGGAATGACTGGACCAACGTGGCGGCAAGCGCTTCCAGATCGTGGCCGGCGGCACGCAGGCTTTCGACGTTGGAAAGTTTCGTGCCCTCGATCCACTCCATCGTCAGCACGTCGCGGCCGGTGCGCGCCCAGTCGACCGCAGGCACGCGGAAACCCGGATCGTCCTTGGTGTTCTCTCCAATCTCGGATAGCGCGGCCGCCTCGAGACGAAGGTCCATCTCGATCTTGGTGGTCTGGGCGAGTGTCTTCGTAACCTCGACTGGACGCAGTCTTCGGGTCACCGGAATGTACCGTTCCTGAAGCCGCGCGGCCAGGAAATAGGCTTCCAGATCGTGCTGGAAGGCCTTGCGCACCCCGGGCCGGATGACCTTGACGGCAACCCTGGCAGGCTGGCCGTCACGCTCGACTTCCGCCTCGTGAACCTGCGCGATGGAGGCGGCGGCTACGGGCTCTCCCAGCTGTAGAAAGAGTGCGCCGACCGGCTGGCCGAGCGAGCCTTCGATGGCGGCGACCGAGTCGGCCATCGGGAACGTATCCATCCGGTCCTGGAGGAGCGCAAGATCGAGCGCGATGTCGTTTCCGACGACGTCAGGCCGTGTGGCAAGGAATTGTCCGAGCTTGACATAGGAAGGGCCGAGGCGGGCGATTGCGGCGGCCAGCCGGTCGCTGCGGCCGGTGCGCCTGGCGCTGCGCTTCGTGAATACCCGCGCCACCCGCCAGCCGAGCTTGGGCAGGCCCGACAACTGATCGCCCGGCATGGCCGCGACAACGCCCTCGCGCACCATGATCCAGCCGGCCCTGACAAGCCGGAGCGCCGCGCCGACGTCGCTCATGACGCGTTGTCCGTCAAAGCGCCCAGCCCGAATGAAGCGCGGCGACGCCGCCGGTGTAGTTTCGGAATGTGACGCGGTCGAATCCGGCGCGCCGGATCATCTGGGCGAAAGTCTCCTGATTGGGAAACTTACGGATCGATTCGACCAGATAGGAATAAGGTTCGCTCTCTCCCGCCACCAGCTTGCCGATGCGCGGAATGGCGTTGAAGGACCATGCTTCGTAGACGCGGTCGAGCAGCGGCATGTCTACCTCCGAGAACTCGAGGCAAAGAAAGCGGCCGCCGGGCTTCAGGACGCGGTAGGCCTCGGACAGCGCGCTTTCGATCCGCGGGACGTTCCTGATCCCGAAGGCGATCGTGTAGGCATCGAATGTCTCGTCGGCGAAGGGCAACTCCTCGGCATTCGCCTCGACGAAGTCCACCTTGCCGGCATAGCCTCTTTTTTCGGCGCGCTCGCGTCCCACCGCAAGCATCGAGCCGTTGATGTCGAGCACGGTGGCATGCGCGTGGCCCTGCGAGGCGTCGACCATGCGAAAGGCGATGTCGCCTGTGCCGCCCGCCACATCGAGGACGCGCCAGCCGTCGCGCCGGGGCGGATTGAGGGCCGCGACCATCGCGTCCTTCCACAGTCGGTGCAGCCCCCCCGACATGAGGTCGTTCATCAGGTCATAGCGGCCGGCGACCTTGTGGAACACCTCGTTGACGAGAGGTTGCTTCTCTCCCGCGCCGACATCCCTGAATCCGTAGGAGGTCTCCATGTCGGAGCCCGCCCTTGATCGTTGTTCTGACATTTTCGTGTACCATTGAAAGGCGGCGGGACCATAGCCGATCACGAACAGGTTCGCTATGGTCATGGGCGTGGCGATCAGCCACGCCGGGGCGGGCCAACCGGGAATGCCAGCATGCCATTGAAAGCCGAACTGCACTGCCACATCGAAGGGGCGGCGGCGCCCGAACTCGTGATCAGGCAGGCAAAGAAATATGGCCGTGACACCTCAGCCTTCATTCGCGATGGTTCCTTCGTCTGGCACGACTTCACCTCATTCCTCGCAGCCTACGATTTTGCTTCGGATCTCTTCCGTACCGAGGAAGACTATACGGCGCTGTCTGAGCACTATCTGAGCAGTCTGGCCCGCGACGGCGCGATCTATTCCGAGTTCTTCATTTCTCCCGACCATGCGATCAAGGCTGGCTTGTCCCCCAAAGCCTATACGGACGCGCTCGGCGAGGGAATCCGGCTGGCAAACGCCAAGACCGGCATCGAGGCGCGCATGATCGTGACAGGGGTTCGTCATTTCGGCGTCGAGTCGGTGGAGAAGGCTGCGCGGTTCGCAACGAAAAGCGGCAACCCGCTGGTCGTCGGCTTCGGCCTTGCCGGAGACGAGCGCATCGGCGACTTCGAGGATTTCGTGCGAGCCTTCGAGATTGCTCGGGAAGCCGGGCTGGGGATCACCGTCCATGCCGGCGAACTGACCGGTTGGCAGACCGTTGAATCCGCTCTGGACGAGATCAGGCCCGCCCGCATCGGGCACGGCGTCAGGGCAATCGAAAATCCCGACCTTGTGAAGCGCATCGCGGACGAGGGGGTGGTGCTGGAATGCTGTCCTGGGTCCAATGTCGCACTTTCCGTTTTTCCGGACTTCGCGTCGCATCCTTTCCCTGCCCTGAGGCGTGCGGGATGCAAGGTGACGCTGAATTCAGACGACCCGCCCTATTTCTGGACGTCGCTGAAACGGGAATACGACATGGCGGCCGAGCAATTCGGCATGAAGGATGCCGAACTGCTGGCCGTCACGAGGACTGCGATCGAGGCGGCCTTCGTCGACCGCCGGACGAAGGCTGGTCTGTTGGCCAGAATGGACAAACGCCAGGTTTCAATGCGGGTCTGATCGCAGCCGATCAGACCCATGCAGGTGAACAGACGTCACTTTCGTCAGTTGTAATACAGACGTCACTCTCGTCAGTTGTAATAGCGGTCGTCACAAGGCGCTTCATAGATGCGGCCCGTGTTGTAGTCGCGATAGCGGCAATATTGCTGCCCACGCGGGGCTGTTGCGGTGCCTACGACCGCGCCAAGCAGCGCGCCGCCGGCGGCGCCAGCGACCGTGCTGCGGGTGTTCCCGCCGATTGCCTGCCCGACCAAGGCACCGCCTGCGGCCCCGACGAGCGCGCCTGTCCCGGCAGACCTTTGCTGCGGCGACGTGGTTTCGGAACAGCCCGCTACGGCGACTGTCAGCATCATGGCGGCAACTGCGACCCATCTTGTATGCATGGTACTTTCTCCTGGCGCTCCCCGACCCGGTGGAGCATGAAGCAAATGAACGCTGGCTGAAGGGTTGCGTTCCGTTCCTCCTCGCAGATCGCTGAAAAGCTGTGGTCTTGAAGGAGTGGGCCTTTTCCTTCGCGTAGCAAAGTCGTTAGGGTTGGCCGACAAACAGCGTTCCGGAGAAGCACCCATGAAAGGCGTGACCGTCGTCGACCATCCGCTCGTTCAGCACAAGCTGACGATCATGCGGGACAAGGAGACCTCGACGGCCGGATTCCGGCGACTGCTGCGCGAAATATCGCTGCTCCTCGGCTACGAGGTGACGCGCGACCTCGAACTGACGACAAAGAAGATCGAAACGCCGCTGACCACGATGGATGCCCCGACACTTGAGGGGAAGAAGCTCGTCTTTGCCTCCGTGTTGCGTGCTGGAAACGGCCTGCTCGAAGGTTTGCTGGACCTCGTGCCAGCGGCCCGCGTGGCGCATGTCGGTCTCTACCGCGACCACGACACGCTGGAGGCTGTCGAATATTTCTTCAAGGCACCGAGCGATCTTGGCGACAGGCTTGTTATCGTGGTGGATCCGATGCTCGCGACGGCCAATTCTGCGATCGCGGCCGTCGACAAGCTGAAAGGGCGAGGCGCCACGAACCTGCGTTATCTCTGCCTGCTGGCGGCGCCGGAAGGCATCGAGCGCTTCACCAAGGCTCATCCGGACGTGCCGGTGTTCACCGCCTCGATCGACGAGCGCCTGAACGAAAAGGGGTACATCGTTCCGGGACTGGGCGACGCAGGCGACCGGATGTACGGCACGAAATAGGTTTTAACTCCCCGTTAACGCCATAAAGCAAAACGAGACCGGATTTCCTGGTCGCATGGCTATCTTTAAGCCGGCGCTGACTTTGGGCATCTACTCCAGTGCGCAGTGAAACGGGATGTAACATGCTGCGGAAGCTCGTGATCCTTGTGGTCTGCGCGGTTCTGGCCGCTTCGGTTCCCTTTCTTTACGAAAGGAACCCTGAACTGTTCGAGGGGTTGATCCTGTCCGCCCTCGGCAGGGGCGACCCGGAACCCCCGCATACGATCGCAATGGCCGAAATCAGGCAGGCCCGCCCGCTGGATTCCGGATCCGAAATGCTCCTTGGCCGAAAGGTTCGGATTGCTTCCGATGCAACCGGCCACTTCAACGCCGAGTTCAAGATCAACGGCCGCCACGTCAACGGCATGGTGGATACCGGAGCGACGCTGGTCGCTCTGAATGTCTCGACGGCCACACGCGCCGGGATCAAGGTCACACCGGCAGACTTCAAGTATCTGGTCATGACTGCGAACGGGGAGACCCGAGCTGCGGGTGTGCTGATCAAGGAATTGCAGATCGGCCGGATCATCGTCGAGAACGTGGAGGCGCTGGTTCTCGACGACAAAAGTCTCCGCGACACGCTGATCGGGGTAAGCTTCCTCAAGCGTCTCGCCAGGTACCATGTGGAGAACGGCGAGCTGCTGCTCGTTCAGTAGCATACCGCCGGAGCGTTACGCGTCTGGCGTTATCCTGCGCAGCACGGCCTTCTGTGCCGCAGGTCGCGCAGGTCCGATCGTGTAGGCCTCGCGGATCGCAGCCGCAGCCATCTCGGCATCGGACTTCGATCGCGCATGGACGATGGCAAGAGGTTCCCCCCTGACCGCCTCGGCACCCACCGGGAGAAGCCCGGTGATGCCGACCGCATGGTCGATCGCGTCTTCCGGGGCGGAGCGCCCGCCTCCCAGAGCGACAACGGCAACGCCAATGTCGCGTGTAGCAATGCCGGTGACGAAACCCTTCTTCTCGGCCGCCACTGCAAACTCGACAGGAGCCTTGGGCAGATAGGTCAACGGGCGCTCCATGAAATCCGCCGGACCGCCAAGGATCGAGACCATCCTTCCAAAGATCTCGGCGGCGCGCCCGCTGTCGAGCGCCTTAGTGGCGCGATCGACACCCTCCTTGTTGGAACCCGCGATACCGGTCGCGATGAGCATTTCGGCGGCGAGCGCGATCGTCACTTCCTCGAGTCGCCGGTCACGTTTGCGCCCGGCAAGGAAATCCACTGCATTGATCACCTCGACGGCATTGCCGGCGGCCGACGCCAGCGGTTCGTTCATGCCGGTGATGAGAGCTGTCGTGCGTGTCCCGGCACCGTTGGCAACCTCGACAAGGCTCTTCGCCAACTCGGTGGCGTCGCGGCTCTTCTGCATGAAAGCCCCATTGCCGACCTTGACGTCGAGCACGAGGGATTCGAGGCCGGCTGCGAGTTTCTTCGACAGGATAGACGCGGTGATGAGCGGCACGGATTCGACCGTCGCCGTTACGTCCCGGATCGCGTAGAAGCGCTTGTCGGCTGGCGCGAGCACCGCCGTCTGGCCTATGATGGCGCAGCCGGCCGTGCGGACTGTCTTGCGAAAGAGCACGTTGTCAGGCTGGCTGACATAGCCCGGTATCGCGTCCATCTTGTCGAGCGTGCCGCCGGTATGGCCAAGGCCGCGCCCTGAAATCATCGGGACATAGGCGCCGCATGCGGCGACGATCGGCGCGAGCATGAGCGAGACATTGTCCCCGACGCCCCCCGTGGAGTGCTTGTCTGTGACGGGGCCGGGCAGTTCGGACCAGTCCAGCGTGTCGCCGGAATCGCGCATGGCCAGCGTAAGCGCCACCGCCTCGTCGCGGCTCATGCCGTTGAAGAAGACGGCCATCGCGAGCGCTGCCACCTGACCCTCGGAAACCTTTCCTGACGTTATCCCTGAAACGAAGGCAGCGATCTCACCGGCCGACAAGGGCTTGCGGTCGCGCTTCTTGCGGATGATTTCCTGCGGCAGCATGGTCAACTGAAAAGCTCCTCTGCCAGCGCCCGCTTCAGGATCGTGGCAAGCCTGGCGCCGCCGATCGGCGCCATCTCCTTGGTCTCCTCGTGGGAAAGTTCGCTGCCTGTCATGCCGGCCCCTAGATTGGTGACCACCGAGCAGGCCGCTACCCGAAGCCCAAGGAAACGGGCGAGGATGACCTCGGGTACAGTCGACATGCCCACCGCGTCAGCACCCATGATGCGCGCCATGCGGATCTCGGCAGGCGTTTCGAAGGATGGTCCGGAAAACCACATGTAGACGCCCTTTGTCAGCGGCGTTCCAGTCGCCCGCGCGGACGCCTCGATCGCGTGGCAAAGGCCCGCGTCATATGCCTCCGTCAGGCCGACGAAGCGCTGCTCGCTGCGCTCGCCGACAAGAGGATTGGCGCCCGAGAAATTAATGTGATCGGTCACCAGCATGACGGAACCCGGCGGCATGTCTTCTCGCAGCGAACCTGCAGCATTGGTGAGGATAAGCCTGTCGATGCCGAGGGGAGCCAACGTTTCGAGAACCGGGCGCATGACGGCAGCATCGCCGTGTTCGTAATAATGCGCGCGCCCTGCCAGCAGCAGGACGCTCCTGCCGCCGAGCGTGCCTGCCACGACTTCGCCCGCGTGCCCGCTGACACCGCTCACCGGAAAGCCTGGCAGATCCCCGTAAGGTATGCGGACGGGATTCTCGACCTCGTCCGCAAGGGGGCCAAGGCCTGAACCGAGAACGATGGCGATCCCAGGCTTCCGTTCGCCGAGCCGGGATGCAAGGATGTCGGCCGCTGCATTCATTTCAGGATGTCTCCGGCAAAGCCGAACGGCAGAATTTCGCCCATCGTGACGGTTTGCGCGACACCGTCCTCGTCGCAAAGATGCAGCTTCGTGTCAGGCGTAGCGAATTCGGCCAGGCGTTGCCGGCAGCCTCCGCAGGGCGTCACCTTTGCCATGCGCTCCGCGAAAACAGCGATTTCGGTGATCTTGCCTCCGCCGCCCATGACGTAGTGTCCGAGGGCGGTGGTCTCCGCACACCAGCCTTCGGGGTAGGAAGCGACCTCGATGTTCGCGCCGGTGAAAATACGGCCGTCATCGCAGCGCAGCGCCGCGCCGACGGAAAATTTCGAGTAGGGCGCATAGGCTTTCGCCATTGCGCTTTTTGCCGCTAGAAACAGATCGTGGGACATGAAGCTTCTTTACTTTCCTAAATCGCTACGCCCTCTGGAACGTGAATCGCGTCACGGCCAGCCAGAGTTTGGAGAGTTATGCCTTAGCGCTCCTTGACATAGGGAACACCGCCAGCCCTTGGCGGGATGGCCTTACCGATGAAGCCGGCGAGCAGGATGACGGTCAGCACATAGGGCAGCGCCTGCATGAACTGTACCGGCACACGGCCGACAATCGGAAGCGGCGTGCCCTGAAGCCGGATCGACAGCGCGTCGAGAAAGCCGAAAAGCAGGCAGGCGAACATCGCCGGCACCGGTTTCCACTTGGCGAATATCAGGGCCGCGAGAGCTATGTAGCCGCGCCCGGCCGTCATGTCCTTCACGAAACCCGCATTCTGCGACAGCGCCATGTACGACCCCGCGAGACCTGTGAGAATGCCTGTGCAGATGACAGCACGGTAGCGAAGCCAGGTCACCGATATGCCGGCCGTATCGACGGCTGCAGGGTTTTCGCCCACGGCACGCAAACGCAGGCCGAAGCGCGTCCTGAACAGAACCCACCATGTGAAGGGAACGGCAAGGAAGGCGACATAGGCGAGAAGCGAATGTCCAGAAAGCAGCCCGGAATAGATGTGACCCACAACAGGCACGTCGCGGAGCTGTTCGGCGAAGGGAAGCGTGATGGCGCCGAAACGGCCTTCGGCGGGAAGCGAAGGGGTGCGCCCACCCTGATTGAACCAGGCCTGCCCGAGAATGATGGTGGAGCCGGCGGCGATGAAGTTGATCGCGACGCCAGAAACGATCTGGTTGCCGCGATGGGTAATCGAGGCAAAGCCATGCACAAGCGCCAGTCCGACCGAAACCAGCACGGCCATGACCAGCCCGATCCAAGCCGAGCCGTAGACCGCCGCAGCGGCCGCGCCCGCGAAAGCACCCGCCAGCATCTTGCCCTCAAGTCCGATGTCGAAGACGCCGGCACGCTCCGAATAGAGACCGGCGAGGCAGGCGAGCAAAAGCGGCACCGACAGGCGAATGGTGGAATTCAGGACGTTGATGATCGCGTCGACGAGTTCCATGTCAGGCGGCCTCTTTCTTCGGCTGACCGATGCCGACGGAGCGCGGGCTGAAACTTGCAAAGACAGCCTGCACCCAGGGTCTGAACATGTGTTCCAGCGCCCCGGCGAACAGGATGACGAGACCCTGGATGATGACGATCATGTCCCTCGATATGTTGGGCATCTCGAAAGCCAGTTCCGCGCCGCCCTGGTAGAGCATGCCGAACAGGATTGCCGCCGGCACGATGCCCGCAGGATGAGAACGCCCCATCAGTGCCACAGCGATGCCGACGAAGCCGGCTCCCGACACGAAGTCCAGCGAGACATTGTGCTGGTCGCCCATGATCGGGTTGAGCGCCATCATGCCGGCGAGCGCGCCGGAGATCAGCATGGTGATGATGATGATGCGCGCCTCGGAGATGCCGGCGTAGCGCGCCGCCTTCGGGCTGAATCCCATCGTGCGGATCTCGTAGCCCAGCCTGGTGCGCCAGATCAGGATCCACACCACGAAAGCCATGAGCAGCGCAAGCAGGAAGGAGAGATTGAGCGGTGCGGACGGACGCACCTTGAGGCCGAATTCGGCGAGCATCCATCCCAGCTTCGGCAACTGTCCGCCCTCGACGAACTGGCGCGTCTGCGGCGCCATCGAGCCGAGCGGCTTAAGCACGTCGACCAGCATGTAGACCATGACCGAGGCGGCGATGAAGTTGAACATGATCGTGGTGATGACGATGTGCGATCCGCGCTTCGCCTGAAGCCAGGCCGGGATCAGCGCCCAGAGCGCACCGAACGCGGCAGCGCCGAGAATTGCAAGCGGAAACGTCAGCCACCACGGCAGGACATGGTCGAAGGCAAGGCAGACGAGCGCGACGCCAAGGCCAGCAATGTAGGCCTGTCCCTCACCGCCGATGTTGAACAGGCCGCAGTGGAATGCAACGGCGACCGCGAGCCCCGTGAAGATGAAGTTGGTCGCATAATAGAGCGTATAGGCGAGGCCGTTTCCGCTGCCGAACGCGCCATCCACGAGAATGATGGCGGCGCGCAAGGGATTCTCACCGACCAGCAGGACGACGAGGCCCGCAACCGCGAACGCCACGACAAGATTGATGAGCGGTATCAGCCCGTAGTCAGCCCAAGCCGGAAGCTTTGTGTAGGGCGAGCTCACTCCGCGGCCTCCTGCTTTTCCACGCCCGCCATGAGCAGGCCGAGTTCGCCCTCGGTGGCGTCAGGCGTACGCTCACCGACGATGCGGCCGTCGAACATGACGAGGATGCGATCCGAAAGCGAGCGGATCTCGTCCAGTTCGACCGACACGAGCAGGACGGCCTTTCCACTGTCGC
This sequence comes from Rhizobiaceae bacterium, assembly GCA_019635775.1. Classification (GTDB taxonomy): domain Bacteria; phylum Pseudomonadota; class Alphaproteobacteria; order Rhizobiales; family Rhizobiaceae; genus Mesorhizobium_K. The sequence continues at coordinate 148,781 of JAHBYU010000008.1, forward strand.
GCATGGCGATAAGCTGCTTGTGGATGAATTCGATGGCGCCGACATCCACGCCACGCGTCGGCTGGCCCACGACGAGCACGCCCGGATCCTGCTCCATCTCCCGCGCGAGCACGATCTTCTGCTGGTTGCCGCCGGAAAAGTTGGCGGTCTTCAAACGGTCGTTGGGCGGCCGTATGTCGAACTTTGCGATTTTCTCCCGCGCATCGGCGCGGATGGCATCGAGGTCGAGAAACGGCCCCTTCAGATATTGTGGCTTGTCGTGATAGCCGAGAATGGAATTCTCGCTTTCCTCGAAGGCGAGCACGAGGCCGACGTGATGCCGATCCTCGGGCACATGGGCAAGGCCGCGATCGCGCAACTCCCCCGGATCGACATGGCCGGTGACGTCTATCGGTTTTCCATCGAGCAGGACCGTGCCCGAGGCGGCACGCCTTATGCCCGAAATTGCTTCCAGCAGCTCCGACTGCCCGTTGCCGGCGACACCAGCGATCCCGACGATCTCGCCGGCGCGGACATCGAAGGAGACGTCCTTGACCATGGTGACGCCGCGCGAATCCCTGACAGTCAGGTTGCTTACCGATAGCTTGACGCCGGCAGGTTTGGCCGCGCCCTTCTCGACCCGCAGCAGGACCCTGCGGCCGACCATCAGTTCGGCCAGTTCCTCGACCGTTGTGTCAGACGTCTTGCGCGTTGCCACGATGGTGCCCTGGCGCATCACGGCGACGGTCTCGGTGATCGCCATGATCTCACGCAGCTTGTGCGTGATCAGCACGATCGTCTTGCCCTGCTCCTTGAGCTGTCCGAGTATCCGGAAAAGGTGGTCGGCTTCGGCGGGCGTCAAAACACCGGTCGGCTCATCGAGGATCAAAATATCGGCGCCGCGGTACAGCGCCTTCAGGATTTCGACGCGCTGCTGCAAGCCGACAGGCAGTTCTTCGATGATGGCGTCCGGATCGACCTCGAGGCCGTATTCCCGTTCAAGCCGCTCCAGTTCCGATCGTGCATTGGCGATCGAGCGCTTGAGCAGGGCCTCGTTTTCCGCGCCGAGGATGATGTTCTCGATGACCGTGAAGTTCTGCACCAGCATGAAATGCTGATGCACCATGCCTATGCCAAGCGCGATGGCGTCGTTCGGTGTCCTGATGGAGGCAGGACGGCCGCCGACTTTGATCTCGCCACTGTCGGCCTGGTAAAAGCCATAGAGAATGGACATCAGGGTCGACTTGCCGGCCCCGTTTTCGCCCACGATACCCAGGATCGAGCCGCGCTCGATGACCAGGTTGATGTCTCGATTGGCGTGGACCGTCCCGAAGCTCTTGTTGATTCCAACAAGTTCGATTGCAGCTTCAGCCATGCGGCCGGGCCCCCATTTTCTTCTTGTGGAGAACAGCTAGCATGCCGCATACCGACTGCCAATCTCGACCCCGCGATGCATCTCGACAAATCCGGCCGGGATTGTCAATTTCCAGAAAGATGCCGTCAGGGCATGTGGAGATGCCACAGGAGTTTTGCCTTATGACGACTGACGATCCCGTTGTGGACCGCCTGACAACGCTTGAAATTCGAGCTGCCGAGCAGGAAAAGACGATCGAGGAACTCTCGGGGCAACTTGCAGAGCAGTGGAAGGCGATCGAAGGATTGCGCAGAAAGCTGGACGTGCTGACGGAACGCTTCTTGACGCTTGAGGAACAAGTGGCGCCGGAGGTGCCGGTGACAAAGCCGCCTCACTGGTAAGGACGCCGCACTTGGTGGGAACGTGACGATGGGGGATGGGGGGGATCGCATGGAAAGGGCGGCGCGCTATGTGCTCGGCCTGATGGATCACGACGAGCGCGAACGGGCCGAACGCGACCTTGAGGTCGATCCGGCCTTTCGTGACGCCATGCTGACGGTCGCCAAACGCATGCAGGTGTTCGGCAGCAACAGGCAAACCGATGCCGTCGCGAGCGCGGCGAGGCACGATCCGTGGCGCCAGATCAAGGACCGTATCGACGCCATGCCTCAGATGCGGCCGGTGGAGCCGTCGGCTGCTCTTCGTCCGGGCACGCAACCTGTTTTCGCGGAAGATCGGCAGAAGCGCGACATTCCGGAAAGGCAGGCGACCTTCGGGCGACGCAAGTCAGATTTCTACAAGATGCCGGTTTCTCTGCCGGAACAGGAGGTCACGCGGGTAGGGCTTCATTCAGCGCCAGGACGTACCGCCCTGGCGCTCGCGATTGCGCTGATCGCTGCGTTCGCGCTCGGCTATGTGGCTGGCATTTCGTCGGCTGATAGGACGCCGATTGCGACGTCGCCAAACTAGGCGCTTCGTTCTGCTGCACAAACAAAAAAGGCCGCCTTGCGGGCGGCCTTTTTGTTCAGCCGGTCGAGACCGGCGCTGATTACTTCAGTTCGTCAGCGATGTCGTTGAACTTGCTGCCGATCGAGTTGCCGACTGCGCCAGCGCCGACCATGATGGCCAGAGCGATAAGGGCAGCGATCAGACCGTATTCGATGGCGGTCGCGCCGGATTCGTCATTCACAAAGCGTGCAAAAAGCTTCGACATGGTAGAGCTCCTACTCCGTGTTACAGCACTTCCGTCAACTTCTGTGACCGGTTGATCGGATGGGCACACTGTACGGAGGAGCTCTTTCAAACGGCTTAAGAAACAGCCTTACCGAAACGTTGCCCGCTTCGGCTCAAATCTTGGTAAAGAGAAGCAAAATCCCCAGGAACCCGCTGATGACGGGCCAGCGGCAGAAACGTCCCCCTTTATATAAGGGCAGGATGAGCAAGGCCGGGCCTGTCCACCCGTATGGATGCGTAGCGAACGGCCCAACGGCTTAACGGTTGGTTCACCAATCTCGTTCATCTTCCGTTGAACGTAATTCGCGTCGGGGGTTGTCATGGCGAAGCTTGCTCTGTCTCTGGGACTTTCCCTTCTGGTCCTGTCCGGAGCAACTGCGTTCGCCGATACCGGGATCGACGTGGTGATGAACCAGGCGAAGGTAATCAAGCTGGCGCGCGCCGCCGACACGATCATCGTCGGCAATCCCGAAATCGCTGACGCCGCGGTTCAGGACGCCTCCACGATCGTTCTCACGGGTCGCGGTTTCGGCGTGACCAATCTCGTCGTGCTCGATGCCGAAGGCGGTCCCATTATCGACGAGCAGATCACGGTCAGCCGCTCGACCGCCTCGACGGTCCGCATCTATCGTCGTTCCGCTGTACAGACAATGTCCTGTACGCCGTACTGCGAGGGCTCGTACAAGAGCGAGGCGGAACTGACATCCGAAAGCGAAATCCGCGGCGACTGAAGGTCGTCGGCGTTGTCAGCCACCACATGGTCAACGGACGGTTAAACCCGACGTTACAATTGCGAGCGACAACAAAACGTCACTTCAACTGGGCTCGTGTAGGTTACGCCAATACCGAAGTGTAGTGGCAGAGGCCTCCGCATGAGCATGCAACCCGAAGAAGCCGGAAAGACGCAACGCCAGCGTTTCCTGACGCGTTTCGTGCGCAACCGGCGCGGCAGCGTGGCGATGGAGTTCACGCTGCTGGCGGTGCCATTTCTCCTACTTGTTTTCGCCATCATCGAAAGCTGCATATCTTTCGCCGGACAACAGCTGCTTGCCAACATCACGGACGATGTCGCGAGACAGATTCGCACTGGCCAGCTTAAACCGGCCGACATCAGCGAAACGTCCCTCAAGAAGCTCATCTGCGATGACCTGAAAATCCTGGTCAGCGAGGACTGCCCCGGTCTTGAGGTCGATCTGCGAGAGTTCCCGACCTTTGCCAAGGCCGCCGAGGTCCGCATCAAGCTGACCCCGGACAGGGATCTCGATACCACCGACTTCGATGTCAGTCCGGGTCTCTCGATGTCGAAGAACATGCTGCGGGTCTTCTACAAATGGCCCGTGATCACGGATTTCATGTCGAAGGTCGTATCCAACCTGAAGGGCGGCAAGACGCTGCTGTTTGCTTCAGTGACCTGGCAGAACGAACCGTTCGACGACTAAGGACATGATATCGATGCAAAACCCGGGAAACCTCAGGGGATCGGACATGGTCACGTCTGGACCGGAAAGCCTGTTCGCCCGTGTCGGCAGCTTCTTGCGCGACAGAGGAGGTGTGGCGGCTCTCGAGTTCGCGCTCATCGTCCCACTCCTGCTCATGCTGTATTTCGTGACGATGGAGGTGGCACAGGCCATCGAAGCCAACAAGAAGGTCGGTCGTGTCGGCAGCATGGTCGCCGATCTCGTGACACAACAGCAGGAGATGTCCAAGAACGAACTTGAGGGGATCATGAAGATCGCCGAGTCGACGCTGCAACCCTACGCGCGCAGCAAACCGACGATCGAGATCACGGCAATCGAGGTGACTGACGAAACGACGCCCAAGGTCCAGGTGGTATGGTCCCGCAAGATGGTCGACGGCGCGTTCAGCGCGGGCCCATCCAAGGGAAGCCCCACGACAATCCCGGACGCGTTGAAGATCAAGGGCAGTTTCCTGATCCGGGCGGAAGCAAAGCTCGACTACAGGCCTGTCCTTACCTGGGCAGCCTCCCAGAAGGAAACACTCGGTCTGGCCGGTGCTTTCGACAACATCGACATGTCGGAGACCTACTATCTGCGACCGCGCATGAGCATGACTGTCCCCTGCTCTGACTGCTATTGAGTACTGCCGTGAGCCCCGGGGATCGCCGCCGATCCCTATCCTGAGGTCACGATATCCTCGCGCCAGTCTGCCCTGGAGGGCGATGCAAGCGCGCAGAGAACCACGACTGCCAGGCAGAGCTTGCCTCGCAACCGGCCCGTCCAACCGAGCTCCGGGGCGGAATTGCCAATCATCATGGCAAACTCTATGCCTGCTCGGTCCAGATCCGGCAACAGAAGCCAGTATTTTCCATGCCCCGTACGTTCCTGTTCGTTCTCGATTCATTTGGCATCGGCGGTGCCAGCGATGCCGCGCTTTTCGGCGATGCCGGTTCCAACACGTTCGGACACATAGCGGAACGATGCGCCGCCGGCCTGGCGGACCGAGAGGGTTTGCGCAAGGGCCCGCTGCGGCTTCCCAACATGATGGCGCTCGGGCTCGGCCGCTCGGCAGCGACGGCGGGCTACGCTTTCAACGATGCCACCCCGCTAGTGCCATCTGCGTTCCACGGCGCTGCGCAGGAAATTTCCTCCGGCAAGGACACGCCTTCGGGGCACTGGGAAATCGCAGCCCTTCCGGTTCCTTTTCAATGGGGCTATTTCCCCGCGACGGTTCCCGCCTTCCCTGAGGAACTGACCGACGCGATCATCAACGAAGCGAAACTTCCCGGCATCCTGGGAAATTGCCATGCGTCCGGGACGGAGATCATCGAACGGTATGGCGAGGAGCATCTGCGTACCGGCAAGCCGATATTCTATACGTCGGCGGACTCGGTCATCCAGATCGCGGCGCATGAGACCGGGTTCGGGCTCGAGCGGCTCTACGATCTCTGCGCAATCGTGCGCAGGCTTGCCGACCCGCTCAACATCGGCCGCGTAATCGCGCGCCCCTTCGTTGGGGATAGTCCGGCAACGTTCGAGCGGACGGCCAACCGGCGCGACTTCGCGGTGCCGCCTCCCGAGGACACACTGCTCGACCGGCTGACAGCACGGGGGTCAAGGGTGATCGGCGTCGGCAAGATCGGCGACATCTTCGCCCATCGCGGGGTATCGGAAGTGCGCAAGGCCGCCGGCAACATGGCCCTCTTTGACACCGCTCTCAACGCGATGAAGGATGCCGGCGACGGAGATCTCGTCTTTGCAAACTTTGTCGATTTCGACTCACTCTTCGGGCACAGGCGCGACGTCGCCGGCTACGCCGCCGCGTTGGAGGCGTTCGACCGACGCCTGCCGGAAGCACTGGACCTTCTGACCAAAGGCGACATGCTGCTGCTAACTGCCGACCACGGGTGCGATCCCACCTGGACTGGAACCGACCATACGCGTGAGCGCGTGCCTATCATCGGCTGTGCACCTGGACTTGCGGGCGGCGATGTCGGCTTACGCGAGACCTATGCCGACATCGGCGAGACGGTGGCTGAGCATTTCGGTCTGCCGGCGGGTCGCCACGGAACCTCCTTCTATGGGACAATCGGCGGCCATGCCTGAATTGCCCGAGGTCGAAACAGTTCGGCGTGGGCTTCAGCCAGTCATGGAGGGGGCGCGCATCGTTTCTGTTGAAGCGCGGCGGCCCGACCTGCGCTTTCCCTTCCCGCCGGACTTTGCCGAACGGCTCAGGGGGAAGCGGATCGTCTCGCTCGGCCGGCGCGCCAAATACCTGACGCTCGATCTCGATGGCGGCCCGCTGCTGATCTGCCATCTCGGCATGTCCGGATCGTTTCGGATCGAGAACGAAGCCGAAAAATCAAGCCCCGGCATCTTCCATAATGAACGCTCCAAGGCTTCTGCACACGACCATGTGGTGTTCCACCTTGAGGAGTCCGGCGGTGGGAAATCCACGGTCATCTTCAACGACCCGCGCCGTTTCGGCTTCATGCTCTTTTCCGACAGCGGCAATGAACATCCCATGCTTTCCGGCCTCGGCGTGGAGCCGACAGGCAATGCGCTCGATGGGCGGCTGCTGTCGGAGCTTCTTCGGGGAAAGAAGACGCCGTTGAAAGCCGCGCTACTTGACCAGACGCTCATCGCAGGCCTCGGCAATATCTATGTTTCGGAGGCCTTGTGGCGCGCGGGCCTGTCGCCGCGACGCCTCGCCGGGAGCATTGCGCCCTCAAGCGGCAAGGTTACAGAGCGGGCCGAAAAGCTGGCGCAGGCGATCCGCGAGGTCATTGCAGCTGCAATAGAGGCCGGCGGTTCTTCGCTGCGCGACTATATCCATGCCGATGGATCGCTTGGCTATTTCCAGCATTCATTTTCGGTCTATGACCGGGAAGGTGAGCCGTGTCGCAAGCCCGGCTGCGGCGGAACCGTTGCCCGCATCGTGCAAAGCGGTCGATCGACATTCTATTGCCCGGCGTGCCAGCGCTGACGCATGGCCAGGGCGGACTGGAGAAGAGGCGATGAGCTACGAAACGATCCTGGTTGAAAAGCGGGACAAGGTCGCGCTCGTGACACTCAACAGGCCAAAGGCCCTGAACGCACTGAACGACCAGGTGCTGGCCGACCTGCTGTCGGCTTTTCGGGATATCGACACCGATTCCGCAATTTCGGCTTCGGTCCTGACGGGATCGGAAAAGGCTTTCGCCGCCGGTGCGGATATCAAGGAGATGGCTTCGCTGGACTACGTCGACGCCTATCTTTCGGACCGGTTCGGCGGCTGGGAGGATTTTGCCCGTTTGCGAAAGCCGGTTATCGCTGCGGTCGCGGGCTATGCTTTGGGCGGCGGCTGCGAACTCGCCATGATGTGCGATTTCATCATCGCCGCGGATACAGCCAAGTTTGGCCAGCCCGAGATCACGCTCGGCATCATGCCTGGCATGGGCGGCTCACAGCGGCTTGCGCGCTATGTCGGCAAGTCGAAGGCCATGGACATGGTGCTCACAGGCCGCATGATGGATGCTGCGGAGGCGGAACGCTGCGGACTGGTGTCGCGCGTGGTCGCTTCGCAGGACATGCTCGAAGAAGCCCTGAAGGCGGCCGGCAAGATAGCTGGTTTTTCGCAGCCCGCAGTCATCATGGCCAAGGAGTCGGTTAACCGGTCCTTCGAAACGACGCTTTCCGAGGGGCTCCGCTTCGAGCGGCGGCTTTTCCAGTCTCTGTTCTCTACCGAAGACCAGAAGGAAGGCATGGCGGCTTTCGTGGAGAAGCGGCCGGCAAGTTTCCGCAACCGCTGAGCACGGAATCCGCCAGAGCCTCGTTGACGCGCCGTAAAACCTGCACTATAAGCCCGCTCCAACCGAGGCGGCCGTACGGCTGCCCGTTTGTTTTTGCGCATTGCCCTATAGCATGGCGCTTACCGGATAAGATACAAAGAGAGGTATCATGGCCAATACATCCTCGGCCAAGAAGGCGACGCGCAAGATGGAGCGCAAGACCGCCATCAACAAGAACCGTCGTTCGCGGGTCCGCACCTATGTTCGCAAGGTCGAGGAGGCTCTCGCATCGGGCGACAAGGCTGCGGCAGAGGCTGCCTTCAAGGCAGCTCAGCCGGAATTGATGCGCGCGGCCACGAAGGGCGTGATGCATTCTAACACCGCATCCCGGAAGGTCTCTCGTCTGGCTCAGCGCGTAAAGTCGCTTTCTGCCTGATCAGCCTCAGACCTTATTCTAGCAGATTGAACCCGGTGCCTTGGCGCCGGGTTTTTTGTTTTGCCGGACAATGGCTTGGCAGGGTGTCTGGGCCACCTTCCCATGCCTCGGCAAACACTCCTTTTTCTTTGCCGACAACATGCACGATTTCTTATTAATCCAGAGCTGCCTGAAGGAGGTATCGCGCCGACCGCTCAGCAGAAAAAGATATTTATTTTCAGTGATTTACAGAAGGTTATCCACAGGTAGAGCAATATATGCTCGCCGTTGAGGGGACAACTCGTTGTCAAGCGAATTATTTGAAAAAATTTCCCCGCCAGCGAGGCATTTCCGCAAGCGCGGGAAAAGGTTTTGAATCACAAAGGCTTTGTTCATTTCAGGCTCGGAACGGCCCTTTGAATCGCGCTTGGGCACGGCCTGATTCATTAAAAATCGGTTAGCTCCGCCCTTGCTCTGTCCACCGCGATTTTTGTAAGGTCCGGTCATCAAGACAGACGGGCTTCAGACCCGCGCAGCCAGCCAACAGCGGCGACGTTTGAAACATGGTTGATTCCATGTGGGGCGTAGCTTTGTCCGTCTTGATGACAAGTGGGGTTAGCAGCATCGCGTGTGCAGTCGGGTCTGGCGTTTCGCCGGACGGGTGACCTTTTGCCTGCGTCAGGCGGCGCGGCAGGCGGCACGCACGATGTCTTCGGGCATGCGCACCGAAAGGAACGACGGCCGCAAGGCAAGCGGTCAGTGGACGATACGAGGAACGAGGAAACTGAAGATGCAAGGCGGCGTCGAGAGAGAGGCACAACAAAGCCATCTCTTTCCTATCAACATTACCGAGGGCAACACGATGGCGGCTTCAAACGATGCGGAGAAGATTTTCGAACGTTTGAAGACGCAGTTGAAGGCAAGGCTCGGCGCGGAAGTCTATTCAAGCTGGTTTGGCCGTATGAAGCTCGCTGAAGCTTCCAAGGGCGTGGTCAGGCTTTCCGTGCCGACCGCATTCCTGAAGTCATGGATCAACGGGCACTATCTCGACGTCATCGCCGAGTTGTGGCGACAGGACGAGCCGGAGCTTTTCCGTATCGAGATCATCGTGCGCAGCGCGACCAGACAGACGGCCCGGCCGATCGACCAGGAAGTCGAACCTGCTCGCAAGACAAGCCGGCCGGCCCAGACCGCGCTCGGATCGGGAACGATCCCTAATGGAAAGCCCGACATGCAGTCGAGCCCGCGCACCGGCCACATGCCCGTGCCGGAATTCAGGCAAGGGGTGCTCGGCTCTCCGCTGGACCAGCGCTACACCTTCCAGTCCTTCGTGGAAGGCCCGTCCAACCGCGTGGCGCTTGCCGCCGCGCGCGCCGTGGCTGAATCCGCGTCGCGTTTCAATCCGCTCTTCCTTCACGCCTCGGTGGGGCTCGGCAAGACACACCTTCTGCAGGCGATCGCCGCCGAGTCGCTGAGGCAGAATCCGAAATCGCGCGTCGTGTACCTGACTGCCGAGTATTTCATGTGGCGCTTCGCAACGGCCATCAGGGACAACAACGCGTTGACGCTGAAGGAGCAGCTTCGCGACATAGACCTCCTGATCATCGACGACATGCAATTCCTGCAAGGCAAGTCGATCCAGCATGAGTTCTGCCACCTCATCAACATGCTGCTCGACAGCGCCAAGCAGGTTGTCGTCGCAGCCGACAGGCCGCCATCGGAGCTGGAGTCGCTGGAACCGCGCGTCCGCTCGCGCCTGAATGGCGGTGTCGCGCTGGAGATGTCAGCGCCGGACTACACGATGCGCTTCGGCATGCTGAAGCAGCGTCACGCTGCGGCGAAGGCCGAAGATTCGTCGATCGACATTTCCGAGGAAATCCTCGCGCATATAGCAAGGACCGTGACGGGCAGCGGACGCGAGTTGGAAGGCGCGTTCAACCAGCTTCTGTTCCGCCAGAGCTTCGAACCCCAGATATCGCTGGAACGCATCGACGAGATCCTCGGCCATATCTACCGCACGGGAGAGCCCAAACGGGTTCGCATCGAAGACATCCAGCGCATTGTCGCGCGTCACTACAACGTCTCCAAGACGGAACTCCTGTCCAACAGACGCACGCGCACCATAGTCAAGCCACGGCAGATAGCGATGTATCTGGCCAAGGTGATGACGCCACGGTCACTGCCGGAGATCGGACGCCGGTTTGGCGGACGCGACCACACAACCGTCCTTCATGCGGTGCGAAAGATCGAGGATCTGTCCGGGAACGACAACACGCTGGCCCAGGAACTCGAACTCCTGCGCCGCCTCATCAATGACCAAGCCTAAGCAGGCCTGATCGCCCGGGCGGGTGCCTATCGGAAACCCGCCCGCATGCGAATGAAATCCCGTGACGCTGGCCTGTTTGAACTGTCTGGCCAGCTTTATCCCCCGGAAAGCCTGCGCAACTGCGCCACCAGGACGTCTCGCACTTGCCTTGAGGTTGGTTTTTCTGTCATTTTGCGCCGATTCCGAAGCTTCATTAGGCCTGTAGCGGAATTCCGGTCCGGAACTCCGGCTGTCATATTCAAGCGAGCTTGTTGGTCATGCGTGTCATTCTCGAACGGTCGAACCTTCTCAAGTCCCTGAACCACGTTCATCGCGTGGTCGAGCGCCGCAACACGATACCGATCCTGTCAAACGTGTTGCTGAACGCATCCGGTGCTGTGATGGAACTGAAGGCGACCGATCTCGACCTCGAGATCACCGAAGCGACCGCGGCAAGCGTCGAGCAGGCCGGCGCCACTACGGTACCTGCGCACCTGCTCTACGATATCGTGCGCAAGCTTCCCGAAGGTGCGGAGGTGATGCTGAAGACCGACGAGGATGGCAATGCCATGTCGGTCATATCCGGACGGTCGAGCTTTCGCCTGCAGTGCCTTCCCCAATCGGACTTCCCCGAACTGACTGCTGGATCATTCTCCCACATCTTCCGGCTGGACGCGGCGGCCTTGAAGGCGCTGATCGACAAGACGCAGTTCGCGATCTCCACCGAGGAGACACGCTATTACCTGAACGGCATCTACCTGCACACCATCGAAACCGGCGGAAAGCTGCGGCTGCGGGCCGTCGCAACCGACGGTCATCGCCTGGCGCGGGCGGAGATGGACGCGCCTGCCGGCTCGGAAGGCATGCCGGGCGTCATCATACCGCGCAAGACCGTGAGCGAGTTGCAGAAGCTTCTGGATGTGCCTGACGTCGCGGTTGCGACCGAACTGTCCGATACAAAGATCCGTTTCACGATCGGCAGCGTGGTGCTGACGTCAAAGCTGATCGACGGGACATTCCCCGACTATCAGCGGGTCATTCCAACAGGAAACGACAAGACCCTGATCATAGATCGTTCGAGCTTCGCGGCGGCTGTCGATCGCGTTTCCACCATCTCTTCGGAACGCGGGCGGGCCGTGAAGCTCTCGATCTCCGACGGACAGGTCACCTTGACCGTCAACAATCCGGACTCCGGCAGCGCAACCGAGGAACTGGCGGCGGACTATTCCTCCGACCCCATCGAGATCGGCTTCAACGCGCGTTACCTGCTGGATGTTTCGGCGCAGCTGTCCAGCGGCGATGCGCGCTTCATGCTGGCCGACGCAGGCTCGCCTACGCTGATCCAGGATACCACCGACGAGAACACGCTTTACGTGCTCATGCCGATGCGTGTCTAGCGCCGGCAACGGATACCTGCCAGAGCTCATGGTCCCTGTGCCATGACTTTCGATCCGACAAAGCCCGGGGCGGACACGGTGCACATCTGTAAGCTAACGCTTACAGATTTTCGCAACTATGCATCCCTCTCGCTTGCTTTGCGGCCAGGACTTGTCGTTTTCAGCGGCGAGAACGGTGCCGGCAAGACCAATCTGCTCGAAGCAATTTCCCTGCTGTCTCCGGGACGCGGCTTGCGACGCGCGCCGTACGCGGAGGTGGCCCGCGAAGGAGGCTCAGGCGGGTTTGCCGTTCATGCTGAACTGGACGGCCCGAACGGCACCTTCGACATCGGCACGGGAACCGCCGGTCTGGACCCCGGCATGGAGGGCGGACGACGCGTGCGTATCAATGCCACGCCCGTTGCCGCCGACGACCTCCTCGACTGGCTGCGGGTACTTTGGCTGACACCCTCGATGGATGCTCTGTTCACAGGACCGGCAGGCGACCGCAGGCGTTTCCTCGACCGGTTGGTGCTGGCCATCGATCCGCAACACGGTCGGCGCGCGCAGGACTACGAAAAGGCCATGCGGAGCCGTAACAGGCTGCTTGCGGACGGATCGCGCGACGGGCGATACTTTGATGCCATCGAGATGCAAATGGTGGAGGCCGGCACCGCAATTGCTGCGGCGAGAGCCGAAATGGTCAGGTTGCTTGCGGCAATGATCGACAGGCAGCCTCAGGGCCCGTTTCCGCAGGCCGATCTCGCCCTTGTCGGTTTTCTTGAAGCAATGATAGGCCAAGCCCCAGCCGTGGAAATCGAAGAGGCCTTTCGCGCCGCCCTTGCTTCGGGTCGTGAACGTGACCGCGCCGCTGGCCGGACGCTAGACGGTCCGCATAGATCCGACCTGATCGTACGACACCGTCCCAAGTCCATGCCGGCGGAACTCTGCTCCACCGGAGAGCAGAAGGCGCTGCTTGTAGGCATTATCCTTTCGCATGCGAGGCTTTGTGGCGACGTATCCGGCGGCGTGCCGATACTGCTTCTCGATGAGATCGCCGCGCATCTCGATTCTGGCAGGCGCGCGGCATTGTTTTCCATCCTCGAAGATCTCGGAAGCCAGACCTTCATGACAGGCACCGAAGCCGATCTGTTCTCCAGCATTGTTGGCCGCGCACAATTCCTGACCGTAGATCATGGAAGCGTGCGGACAACGGATGCATCCTGACAAGCTCCACCGCCGGGGCTAATCTAACCCATATGGATGCTTCAATGCCGCTTTCGCCAGACGAACTCGAACGCTACGCACGCCATATCGTTCTTCCCGAGGTCGGTGGAGCGGGCCAGCAGCGGTTGAAACGTGCGCGTGTGCTCGTGGTCGGCGCAGGGGGCCTTGGCTCCCCTGTCCTGCAATATCTGGCGGCGGCGGGCGTCGGCACGCTCGGCATCGTCGATGACGACCGCGTTTCGCTTTCCAACCTGCAACGGCAGGTAATTCATACAACCGGATCGGTCGGGCAATCCAAGCTCGACAGCGCGAAGGTGTCGATCCTTTCGATCAACCCGAACGTAAGCGTTGAGTTACACAATCTTCGCCTTGATGCGGCCAATGCCGAGGCCCTTGTCGGACAGTACGACATCGTGGCGGACGGGACGGACAACTTCGCCACACGCTTTGCCGTCTCGGATGCCTGCGCCTCCGCAGGCAGGGCGCTGGTCCATGCATCGGTTTCCCGCTTCGACGGACAACTGACCGTCCTGAAGCCCTACGAGACGGGACCCGACGGGCTGCCAAACCCCTCCTACAGGGATATTTTTCCCGAACCACCACCTGACGGCCTCGTGCCGTCCTGCGCAGAGACCGGAGTCCTTGGTGCTCTCACAGGTGTGATGGGCACCTTGCAGGCCATGGAGGTGATCAAGCTGATCCTCGGCATCGGCGACCCACTGATCGGCCGGCTGCTGCTTTACGACGCTCTTTCGGCACGTTTCGATACGATCCGCTACAAGGCGCGTCAGTAGCCATCAGGCCTAGAAACGGAACTTCATGCCCTGCTCCGGCATGACATAGCGAATACCGAGGCTGTTGGCGGCCTCCAACTCGCCCAGAATTTGCTGCGTCGGCAAATCGCCCTTCTTCAGCGAATATTTCACGTGGCTCACGACCACCGGAAGATCTGTCAGCGAGCCGGCTCCGGCCAGTGTCTCGAGTTCGCTCAGGGATTTCTGGAGCCATGCCGGCGTCAGGTGCCCGAAGAGAAACTTGTCTGGCTGCGCATTGACGTATGACACTTCGACGATGATGGCCTTCAGTCTGCCAGCCCTGACCCGCTCGGCGACGGCCGCCCAGACATCGTGCATCCGCGTGGACTTTTCCACCTCGTCCGGGCCCGTGTCGCCGAAGCAGAGAATTGCGTCCTCGCCGCTCTCGATCAGGAACGCCGTGGATTCGGCCCCCGAATGCGAGAGCGGATAGGCCGTCACTTCCATGCCGGTATTTTCCAGCGTGCGCTTTTCGCCTGGCACAAGGTCGGTCAACGCATACTTCTTCAGTTGCGGTTCCTTCCCGCCGAAGGCGAAGTTCGGCCAGACCGCCCAGTTGAAATAATTGTCCTGAATGAGCGTAGTGACCGACGGCAATCCGTAGATCGGCTTCTTCTGATCATCCGGCGAGGCGATCACCAGTCCGGCAATGTGGTCCATATGCGCGTGGCTGATAAGATAGCCCTTGATCTGCTCCGTCAGAACATGGCCGACACGGCTGTAAGGCGACTCCTCCGGCACAACAACGGAATCAAGCGCGCCTTTTTCATCTGCAACGCGCAGGCCGTTCACAAGAGAACCGGCATCGCAGGTTACGGCACGGTCGTCCCCGGCCGGCGCAATCATGAAGGCACTGAGATTGCCGTCCTCGATGCCGCCGCGCGCACCAAGCACAAGGACGTCGAATCCCTGCTCTGCCGCAATCGCCGGCGCGGCAGCGCACAATCCAACGGTGGCCAGAACAAGAAGGATTGGGGTTCTCATGTCATGGCTCCTTGGCTTTCGACTAGCAGACCGCCTGCGACATCCATAAGGACGCACTGTTGCAGCTCGACGTCAGCCCTGCCGATCAGACACGCGAGGGAAGGACACGGTCAGGCGGGCGGTGGCCATCCTGATAGGCACGGATGTTGATGATGACCTTGTCGCCCATGTCGATGCGGCCCTCTATGGTGGCCGAGCCCATGTGAGGCAGCAGCACTACCTTGCCGCTGGCCGCAAGCTTCAGCAGCTTCGGATTGATTGCCGGTTCCTGCTCGAAGACGTCGAGGCCCGCGCCTGCGATCTTTCCAGCCTGGAGAAGCTTTATCAGGGCGTCTTCGTCGATGATTTCGCCGCGTGCGGTGTTGACGATGTAGCTTGAGGGTTGCAGCAGGGCCAGACGGCGCGCGGACAGAAGATGGAACGTCGCAGGCGTCGAGGGGCAGTTCACGGAGATGATATCCATGCGAGCGAGCATCTGGTCGAGGCTTTCCCAGTAGGTTGCCTCCAGTTCGTCCTCCAGGCTTTCCATCACGCGCTTGCGGTTATGATAGTGGATCGACAGGCCGAACGCCTTGGCCCGGCGCGCGACCGCAGTGCCTATGCGACCCATGCCTACGATGCCAAGGCGCTTGCCCCATATGCGCCTGCCGAGCATCCAGGTCGGCGACCAGCCGGCCCACTTCCCGTCGCTGCTCAACGCGTTGGCGCCTTCGACCAGCCTGCGCGGCACGGTCAGAATGAGGCCCATCGTCATGTCGGCGGTGTCCTCGGTCAGCACGTTGGGCGTATTGGTGACCGCAATCCCCCTGCTCCCGGCGGCGGCCACGTCGATGTGGTCCACCCCGTTGCCAAAATTGGCGATCAGCTTGAGGTTTTCGCCGGCCCCGGCGATCAGGTCGCTGTCGATCCGGTCGGTGATTGTCGGAACAAGGACATCCGCCTCGCGCATTGCCGCCAGCAGTTCGTCACGGCTCATCGGATGATCGTCCACGTTCAGGCGCGCATCGAAAAGTTCACGCATGCGGGTTTCGACCGGATCCGGCAATTTGCGTGTGATGACGACGAGAGGCTTTTTCCTGCCGGCCATTATTCCCTCAGCTTCGGTCCCGCTTCAGACCTCTTTAACCAAGAGAGGTGAAACTGGAAACAGGCCCCGGCCGGTTGCCTGTGTAACAAGCCGCTCAGCCGATGACAAAGAAAAAGGATCGTCCGGATCGCAGATGCCGGACACAGCATTTTTAGAGGAACGAAGGTGTCTCGTGTTTCGCTTCTTCGCCTGAAACTCATCATATCTGTAAGCTTCGCGGTCGCGGCTGGCGTGGTCGCGCCGCAGGCATTGGCCGCGCCTACGGAACAATCGGGGACAACGAGCGCCCGGGTTGGACCGAGCGGCCTGCCGCTGCCACGATTCGTAAGCCTCAAATCCGGCCGCGTGAACTCGCGCATCGGACCCGGCGTCAACTATTCGGTGGACTGGCTCTACCTGAAGTCCGGACTGCCGATGGAGATCATTCAGGAATATGACAACTGGCGGCGTGTACGCGACGCCGACGGATCGGAGGGCTGGATCAACCAGTCGCTGCTATCGGGACGCCGAACGGCAATCGTTGCGCCCTGGCAGAAGGGCAAGGAAGCCAAGGTCGACCTTCTGTCCCGACCGGAAGAAAACGGGCGCGTGGTGGCGGTCGTGGAACCCGGCGCAATAGGCACGATCCGCAGTTGCGACGGCAACTGGTGCGAGGTGGCGTTCGGAGGACGCGCCGGCTGGATCAGCCAGTCCCAGGTCTGGGGCGCATACCCCGGAGAGCTGGTAAAGGATTGATCTTTCTGGCCGTCTCGCGCGCCGTCTGACGGCGCGCTCAGCTACGCTTCGGGCGCAGGCGCACCACGATATCGACGTTCGCGATTTCCATGCCTTCCGGGGGCTCCGGGAGGTTGGTCACGGAAACCGGGCCGGTTTCGATGTCGAAAACCCTGTTTTCACCCTCGACGAAGAAGTGATGGTGATCGGACGTGTTCGTGTCGAAATAGGTCCGCGCACCCTCGACCGCGAGAATCCGCAACAGTCCGGCATCGGTGAACTGGTGCAGCGAATTGTAGACGGTCGCCAGGGAAACCGGGACGCCGGCGGCGATCGCCTCTTCGTGAAGCTCCTCGGCCGAGAGGTGTCTGTCACCCTTCGCAAACAGCAATTCGGCCAACGCGACGCGTTGCCGCGTCGGACGCAAACCCGCGTCGCGAACGCGCATGTCTATGGCGACCGCTTCCTTCCGGACCTTGTGATCCATCCAATCCCGAACCCGTTACGCCTGTTTCCCGCACCGTGCGAAGCCGCGAAATCAGGCAAATCCATGCCTTTATGATATATTCTGTCGTGGCTATCCGATCAATAGCGGCACTTGGCCCGCCGCTTCGCTCCGGATTGACCCCGGCAAGGCGGCGCGATAATCGCTGACTTTGCTTTCCGCCTCGTTAGGGTTGTGATAGCTACGCAACGACAAAAGGGGCGGCTTTCTGGCGCCCGGAGGAACGGGAAGGCGAATTGATGGCGGTTTCGAAGTCCAGCTACGGCTACGAGGAATTGCTGGCCTGCGCTCGCGGTGAACTCTTCGGTCCCGGCAACGCACAGCTCCCCTATCCGCCAATGTTGATGTTCAACCGCATCACTGAAATCAGCGAAACAGGCGGCGCGTCCGACAAGGGCTTCATCCGAGCCGAACTGGATATCCACCGCGACCTCTGGTTCTTCCCCTGCCATTTCATCGGAGACCCTGTCATGCCTGGTTGCCTGGGCCTCGACGCCTTGTGGCAACTTACGGG
The DNA here is from genome assembly GCA_019635775.1 of Rhizobiaceae bacterium. GTDB lineage: Bacteria > Pseudomonadota > Alphaproteobacteria > Rhizobiales > Rhizobiaceae > Mesorhizobium_K. The sequence continues at coordinate 166,516 of JAHBYU010000008.1, forward strand.
TTTCTATCTTGGCTGGCTGGGCGAACCTGGCAAGGGACGCGCGCTTTCGACCGGCGAAGTGAAGTTCACCGGCATGGTGACGCCAGCCACCAAGACCGTAGAGTATGGCGTGGACTTCAAGCGCGTCATGCGCGGACGTCTCGTGCTCGGCATTGCCGATGGCTGGCTGAAAGCCGACGGCGAAACCATATACAAGGCCACCGATCTCAGGGTCGGCCTGTTCAAGGAGGCAGCGTCCGGCTAACGGTCGCGCCCAAGCGGCAAGGAGCTCCGACATGAGACGTGTGGTCGTTACCGGCCTTGGAATCGTGTCTTCTATTGGCGACAACGCCGAAGAAGTCTCGGCTTCGCTGTACGATGCAAAATCCGGAATCAGCTTTTCCGAAAGCTTTGCCGAACATGGCTTCCGTTGCCAGGTCTGGGGATCGCCGAAGCTCGACCCGACGCCGCTTGTCGACAGGCGCGCGGCGCGGTTCCTTTCGCAGGGCGGCATGTGGAACCATGTCGCCATGAAGCAGGCTATCGCAGATAGCGGTCTCGACGAGAGCGACGTTGCAGGCAACGAGCGCACCGGCATCATCATGGGCTCGGGCGGCCCATCCACCCGCACGATCGTGGAAGCCTCCGAGATAACGCTGAAGAACAACAGCCCGAAGCGGGTCGGCCCGTTCGCCGTGCCAAAGGCGATGTCATCCACCGCTTCGGCCACGCTCGCCACCTGGTTTAAGATCCACGGCGTCAACTATTCGATTTCGTCGGCATGCTCGACCTCGGCGCACTGCATCGGCAACGCCGCCGAAATGATCCAGTGGGGCAAGCAGGATGTGATGTTCGCTGGCGGCCACGAGGATCTCGACTGGACGATGTCGAACCTCTTCGATGCAATGGGCGCCATGTCCACCAAGTTCAACGACCGGGCGTCGGTGGCGTCGCGCGCCTATGACGTAGATCGCGACGGCTTCGTTATCGCAGGCGGCGCGGGCGTGCTGGTGCTTGAGGAACTGGAGCGTGCGAAGGCACGTGGCGCGAAAATATATTGTGAACTGACCGGCTACGGCGCGACCTCGGACGGTTACGACATGGTCGCCCCCTCCGGCGAAGGCGCCATCCGCTGCATGCGCCAGGCGCTTTCGACGGTAAAGGCGCCTGTCGACTACATCAACACACACGGCACTTCGACGCCGGTAGGCGATTCCAAGGAGATGGGCGCCATACGCGAGGTGTTCGGCGACAAGATCCCGAACATCAGTTCGACAAAGTCGCTCACCGGCCATTCCCTTGGCGCCGCGGGCGTTCAGGAATCGATCTACTCGATCCTGATGATGCAGGGCGGCTTCATCGGCGAAAGTGCCCATATCGACAATCTCGACCCCGAATTCGAAGGCATGCCTGTCGTGCGCAAGCGCATCGACAACGCCAGGATCGATACAGTCCTGTCGAATTCGTTCGGTTTTGGCGGCACCAACGCGACGCTGGTTTTCCAGCGCTACGTCGCATAGGAGGCCCGGCCATGGGTCAGCTTATGCAGGGCAAGCGCGGCCTCGTCATGGGTGTCGCCAACGACCACTCCATCGCATGGGGCATTGCAAAGAAACTTTCCGAAGCTGGCGCCGAGCTCGCATTCACCTATCAGGGCGAAGCGTTCGGACGGCGGGTAAGGCCGCTTGCCGACCGGCTCGGCTCGAAATTCCTGTTGCCATGCGATGTCGAAGACAGCGCATCCATCACCGCGACTTTTGACGCACTCCGGCAGGAATGGGGTGGTATCGATTTTCTTGTCCACGCCATAGGGTTTTCCGACAAGAACGAGTTGAAGGGTCTCTACGCCGACACGACGCGCGAGAACTTCGTGCGCACCATGGTGATCTCCTGTTACTCCTTTACGGAATGCGCCCGCCATGCGGCGGCGCTGATGACGGCGGGCGGCACCATGATCACGCTGACCTATGCCGGTTCCGTTCGGATCATGCCGAACTACAACGTCATGGGCATCGCGAAGGCCGGGCTGGAAGCAAGCGTCCGCTATCTGGCGAATGATTATGGTCCGAGGAACATCCGCGTAAACGCCATCTCGGCGGGCCCCATCCGCACGCTTGCGGGCGCAGGCATTGCCGATTCACGCCAAATGTACTCTTACCAGCAGCGTAACTCGCCGCTTCGCCGCAACGTCTCGATAGATGATGTCGGCGGGTCCGCGCTCTATCTGCTTTCAGATATGTCGTCAGGCGTGACCGGCGAAATCCACTATGTGGACTCCGGCTACCACATCGTGTCCATGCCAACGCTTGAGGAACTGCATCGGTTCGACGAAGGCAGGGACTAGACTTCCCTTGTGCTTCGTCAGCCACCGTTGACGAAGCTCAGGATCAGCTGGTGCTGGGCACCCCCGTCGGAGAATTCGACACGATCGAAATCGCGGCTTCGCGCGCGTTGGGCCTGCGATATCTGCGCCAGCCTCTCGGTAAGCGTGGTCCTGATCTTTTTGCAGTTGGGATCGTTGGCCACCGAAAGCCCAACACTGTAGGCCTCTATCTCCCGGACCATTTCGACAATCATGTCGCCATGCACCCGCTCGTGCCGGCGAACGCCTTCGAAGAAAGTCTTCCAGTTCGACGCAACCGGCTCGGAAAGCTTCTGTGAAGGCTTTGGCAGGGCATAGATGAGGATCAGCCGGGGTCGCGCGGATACAAGTTTGCACGAGCCGTCCTGTTGAGGCTGATAGTCGCGTCGCCATGTCAGCTTGAAGTTGGTGAAGGCTATGGCGCGGCCGATACCGGCCTTCGGCCCGCGTTCGCCGATCGAGGCGTAAAGTTCCGGACCTGTGCGGCCGGTAATCGCATAATATTCGATCTGTTCGACGGGCTTCCAGTCGGCCATCGCCGCGCCCGATGCTAGAACGCTCGCGAGGGAAACGAGCAATGCGCAGAACAAACGGGTCGGTCGGCGCATCAGGCGTTGCCCTTGGACAGCGCAGCATCGACTTCGTTCGCGTGCGGGATGGCCGGCTGCGCGCCCTTCTTCAGGCATGCGAGCGACCCTGCGGCGGCTGCGCGGCGAAGCGCCTCGTCCAGTGGAAGGCCGGCTGCCAGCCCGGCGCCGAAATAGCCGCAGAACGTATCGCCTGCGCCGACAGTGTCGACCGGCGTCACGTCGAGCGCAGGCACCGCGAGTTCATGTTCTGGCGTGGCGGCGATCACCCCGTCCGCGCCGAGTGTGACGATGATGGTCCGGCCCGTGCGGCCGGCGAAATCCCTCATGCGCGATTTCCTGTCGTCGCCCACCAGTTGCAAGGCGTCGGCGTATAGATCGAACTCGGTCTCGTTGGCGATGACAAAATCGGCCTCCGGCAGGAGTTTCGCCGCTTCGGCGCGAAAGGGTGCCGTGTTGAGAACGCTTGTGCCGCCGGCAGCCGCCACGGCCGAGAGCGTTGCCTCGATCGTCGCAAGCGGGATTTCGTGCTGGAGCAGCACAACCTCGTCTTCCGTGAAACGAGCCTTCGTGAGGTCGCCTGCCAGAACCGTATCGTTTGCGCCGGGTGCGACCACGATGACGTTCTCCCCTTTTTCATCCACGAATATCAACGCTATGCCCGTTGCCGCCGCAGCTTCCCGCACGCCGGTCAGGTCAACTTTCGCTTCTTTCAGGCAGGCAAGCGCCTCGGATGCGAAGCCGTCCCTGCCGACTGCCCCGATCATGCGGGTCTGGCCTCCGGCGCGCGCCGCGGCCAGCGCCTGATTGGCACCCTTTCCGCCGGCCGAAGTCGAAAAGCCGCTGCTGCGCAGCGTCTCGCCGGGGCCGGGCAAGCGGTCCACATTTGCTATCAGGTCGAGATTGATGGAGCCTACGACAGTGATCAAGGAAAGCCTCCCGGTTTTGCCGGGAAGCTAGACCGTTTCAAAGCCGGAATGAAGCGTTTCCGTCGGGCGCAGCAAACCAGGCATTACTTGGCAAGTTGCCCTGCCTCCCATCCCAGTATGGCGCGCTTGCGGGTCAAGCCCCAGTGATACCCCGTAAGGTCGCCCGACTTGCCCAGCGCCCGATGGCAGGGCACAACGAAAGAAAGCGGGTTGGCGCCATTTGCCGCACCCACAGCCCTGCTGGCGGAAGGCGAACCAATCTCCTGGGCGATCGCGCTGTAGCTGCGGACCCTGCCCATCGGGATGCGAAGAAGCGCCTGCCAGACCCGAACCTGAAAGTCGGTGCCTATCATCACAACATGGAGAGGCTGTTCGGCGCGCCAGCGCGACGGATCGAAGATGCGCGCTGCGTATGGCCCGGTCGCTCCCATGTCCTCGACGTAGTCGGCGTTCGGCCAGCGTCCGGACATATCAGAAAAGGCAGCGCGTTCCTCACCGGCATCGCAAAAAGCCAGGCCGGCAAGGCCGCGATCGGTGGCCATCACCAGAGCCAGGCCAAACGGCGAGATGTGATAGCCATAGCGTATCGTCAGGCCGCTGCCCCTCGTCTTGTAGTCGCCGGGAGACATGGCCTCGTGGGTAACGAAAAGATCGTGAAGGCGGCCGGGACCCGACATGCCAAGTTCGATGGACGCCTCCAGAAGCGGCATTCCATCGTCAAGCATGCGGCGAGCGTGATCAAGGGTCACGGCCTGCAGGAAAGCCTTCGGCGAAAGACCCGCCCAGCGGGTAAAAAGCTTCTGCAAGGCGGTAGGTGTCAGCCCGACATCCTGCGCCAACGCCTCCAGCGACGGCTGGTCGCGATAGTCGAGGCTTATCTTCTCGATCACCCGGCGAACCGCCTCGTAGTCGTTACCTTTCGGCGTGATGTCGCGATCGAGAACGGCTGCGGGCTTGAGGGGCGAATGGGCGTTCATGGCGGGAATCTCCTTGCCCGCGAATATCGGGCTTGTCGCGTCGGTCCGCCACCCGATTCCTGCGCGTTCCTAGCCCCTTTTTGCCGTTGCCAGCGCACGGGAAAAAGCGCTCGCGAAGCTTTCGCGGTCGTCCGGATTGAGAAAGCTGCCAATCGAGACCGACTGCCCCTGCCCTTCCACAGCCATCCGCGTGATGCCGATCTCGTCGTGGCGGGCAACGGCGAATTTCGCCCAGAAGGGGTTGAAGTGATGCGCCTCCGACCTGCCTGACGGCGCGACCTTCCGGATGTCGAGGCTCGTGCGAGAGACCGATACCTCCTCCCGGGCGCGCGCAGCGCGATAATTGAGCTTGAAACACACATAGACCAGCAGCACGTCCAGCCCGAAAAAGCCAAAGACGGGCCATGCGCCATGTGACAGGAAGATCAGCCCGGTCACCAGCCACCCGAACAGTAGCGCTCCCATCAGGACGGCGAAACCTTTCCGACCGAGGGAACGGTGCGGGGTCAAAAGCGCCTGGAAGAACGGCTCGTCGGCCGAGGCAGCGTTTGTGTCGCTCATAGCGTACAATTATAGAGAGGCCATGGAAAAGCCCAAGCGAAAAACCGCCGCACCCCTGCTGCGCGATGGCTCGAACGACAGGCGACGACCAAGGCCCGCGAGGCCATATTCGCTCTATACGCCGGCCGAGGTGCACGAGATCTTCCGGCGCTTTTCGGTGCAGCGGCCGGAGCCCAGGGGAGAACTGGACCATGTAAACGCCTTCACGCTGCTTGTTGCTGTCGTTCTGTCGGCGCAGGCGACCGATGCGGGCGTCAACAAGGCGACAGGTCCGCTCTTCAAGGTCGCGGACACGCCCAGGAAGATGCTTGCGCTCGGCGAAGCCAGGGTCGGCGAATACATCCGCACTATCGGCCTGTGGCGCAACAAGGCGAAGAACGTGATCGCGCTTTCGGAAGCGCTTCTGCGCGATCACCACGGCGAGGTACCCGGCGACCTGGACGAACTCGTCAAGCTGCCCGGCGTGGGGCGAAAGACGGCGAACGTGGTGCTGAACATGGCCTTCGGCCAACCGACAATGGCGGTCGACACGCATATTTTCCGCATCGGCAACCGGCTCGGGCTTGCGCCGGGCAAGACACCTGAAGAGGTCGAGCAGGGCCTGATCCGGATCATTCCGCCGGAATATATGCGCCACGCACATCACCGGCTGATTCTGCATGGGCGCTATGTCTGCAAGGCTCGCAAGCCGGAATGCACGCACTGCGTCATCGCCGATATCTGCAAGGCCGCCGAAAAGACGTCAGCCATACCGGCCCCGCTGGTTGAGCTCGCGCCAGGCGAAGTGCCCTGACCGCGTTCAGGCCCCGATGCCGCGCGCCATGGCGGCGGCGAAGATCAGCACGAATGCCAGAAACAGTACCTCCCCCTTGATCCACGACCGCACCTTTTTCACCTCGTCCTCCGGTGCGCTTCCGCTCCTGCGCCAGGCGAGGATGCGCATGGTCGGGCGGATGGAGAGCAGGCCGACAATCACGAAGGCGACCATCTTGCCCCAGAACGCATGGTTGGAGACATAGTATTCCCAACCCTTGAGACCGAAGATCACCCGGCAGATACCGACCACGATGACCGCCATCGCCACCCCGCCATAGGCGCCGTCGATACGTCCGACCAAGGCGAGGTGCGGCCCCGAAAGGCCTGGGCGCACCAGGACCAGTTCGACCGCCAGCAGCCCAGCCAGCGTGAAGACGAGGAAGTGGTGGAGGATTGCGAGAAGAAGATCGACTATATCCATGGTGTCCTCTGGCTTTCGTTCGCTTGAGGTAGCTTCCGTTACATAGAAAATGTCATGACCAACGGCACGTCGATAGCTGCCACTTCTTGCCAGACGGCAAACCTCGCCTGGCCCTGGCGCTTCGGCGGGAGAACCTCGACAACCCGCGCTGACACAGGACAAAGACATGACTGAACCGTCGGACATAGAAACCGAACGCACGATCCTCAGGCGTCCCGTACTTGAGGACTTCGACAGCTACGCAGCGCTGTGGGCCGATCCCGCGGTCATGCGCTTCATCGGCGGCAAGGGACGGACGCGAGAGGAAAGCTGGGTGCGGTTCCTGCTGATCACCGGCATGTGGCAGTTGCTCGGTTACGGCCTCTGGACAGTGCTCGACCGCACATCCCAGGCGTTTCTTGGCTTGGCCGGCTTCCACGAGATGAAGCGCGACATCACGCCGTCTTTCGAAGGCGTGCCGGAGGCGGGCTGGATATTGGCCCCGGCCGCTCAGGGCCGAGGACTTGCGACCGAAATGGTCTCGGCCATGCTCGCCTGGTCGCATGATCGTGCCGGCTTCGAGAAGACCGTTTGCATTATCGCTCCCGAAAACGGTGCATCGATGGCCGTGGCGCGAAAGTGCGGCGATCGCGAAAAGGCACGAACGACTTACCACGGCGCGCCGACGATCCTGCTTGAGCGATAGGGCCGCCCCGAAAACATTCAACCAATGGGTTGACTGTTCCAGTATTGTGGTTTTATTTAACCACATGGTTGAATATCTTGCTCCGGAACTCGATCCCGTCTTTCACGCACTCGGCGACGCCACACGACGCCGCATGCTGCGTCGGTTGGCAGACGGCGATCTGACGGTCGGCCAGCTTGCCGAACCTTTCGACATCTCTCTGGCTGCAGCTTCCAAGCACATCAAGGCGCTGGAGACCGCCGGCCTGATCCGGCGCGAGGTCCGGGGTCGGACGCATGTCTGCAGACTGGAGCCTGGACCGCTTGCCAGCGCACATGAATGGCTCGGCTTCTACGAGCGCTTCTGGACCGGCCGTCTCGATATTCTCGACCGGCTGCTGCGCGAGGAAGACGAACGCAACCGAAAACCCGAAACCGACGAAGGAGAAGAGCAATGAACGACATGAGCAGCCCGGGCGGCTTCGGCGTCCTTACCGAACCCGCAACACTCACCATAAAGCGCGTCCTGCCGGGTCCGGTCGAGCGAGTCTGGGCCTACCTGACGGAGAGCGATCTTCGCCGCAAATGGCTGGCTGCTGGCAAGATGGAACTTGCGGTGGGAGCCCCGTTCGAACTCACCTGGCGCAACGACGAACTGACGAGCACACCCGGTCGACGGCCCGAAAATTTCGCGAAGGAACAGAGCATGCGCAGCGAGATCACCGAGGTCGACCCGCCCCGGAGACTTTCCTTCACATGGGCCAGCACGGGCGACGTAACCCTGGAACTGGAGCCGTTTGGCAATAACAAGACGCTGCTGACCGTTTCCCACCGACGCATCGTCGACCACGGCATGCAACTGGACATCTCGGCCGGCTGGCATGCCCATCTTGACACTCTGATGGCGCTTTTTAGCGGGGACGAACCGCAAGCATTCTGGGATCGCTGGAGCAGTCTCCGGCAGGAATATGAACGGCGCCTGCCCGCATGATGCGCGCGCACCGACAAACCCGAAAAATGGAGAGCACAATGACCGAGCAGAACTTTACGACCAGCTTCACCGTGGACCGCACCCCTGAAGAAGTCTTCGCCGCCGTCACCAATGTACGGGGATGGTGGTCTGAGAACATCCGCGGAAAAACCGAGAAGGCTGGCGACATCTTCAACTACAGCTTCCGGGACATCCACCGCTGCACGGTGAAGATCAAGACATCGATCCCCGGCGAGAAGGTCGTCTGGAACATCATGGACGCCTACTTCAACTTCACCAAAGACCCGGGCGAATGGAAAGGCACACAAGTCATCTTCGATATCCGGCCCAAGGACGGGCGGACAGAATTGACGTTTACGCATGACGGGCTCGTGCCGGACCATGAATGCTTTGAAGTCTGCACCGCCGGGTGGACGACCTACGTCAATGGCAGCCTGCGCGATCTCATCCTTACGGGTAAGGGTCAGCCTAACGTCGGCGAACCGAGGAACGATACCGAGCGCGCGCTTGCCGAGGAGACTGCCTGACGCCCCCTACCCCTCCCGCGTCGCGATCGCGTCGACCAGAACCTTGTTCTGGCGACGGATCGCGGCTCGCAAATCGCCCAGCGTCATCGCATCATCTTTGACGAAGTCAGTGAACATCATGTTCATGTTGTTGAAGATGACTTCGCCGGCTGAGCGTATGTCCACGTCCGGCCGCACAAGGCCGAGCGCCCTCAGCCGCTGCACCAGTTCACAGGTCTGGTCCGCCAGCCCCCGATCGAGCGCCGTATACGTCTTGCCAAAAGGACTGTCGGGCTGCTGCGTCGAGGTCGCCATCGCCTGCCGCCACATCTCCTTCGACAGATAGATCAGCGAGTGATCGATGTAGATGCCGATCAGCGTATCGATCGCATCGGCTACGTTGGCAGGCGGCGTTGACACGACGCCACGCCCGGCGTTCAGCACCTCATTGACTTCCATCGACACGATGGCGACGAGAATGTCGCCCTTGTTGCGATAGTAATTGTAGATCGTGCCGACGGAGACGCCCGCATCGGCCGCGATTGCTTCTATCTTGGCGCCTTCGTAGCCGGACTGGCGAAACAGGGCGGCGCCCGCCTCCAGTATGCGGCGATGCCGATCGGCCCTCTGTCTCTCGCGCAACCCGCTCATGCTCCGACATTGCACGAATTTTGGAATTGACTCAAGTTTGCAACTGGTTCAGTTTTTTCCAAACAGCCACAAAGGCAATGGGAGTTTCATGATGAAGTCAGTCCTCAGGACCCATGTCCGCGCGTCGGTCCTCGCGGCAGCAACGCTCGCGCTGGTGGCCGTATCGCCAGCACTTTCACAAGACCTCAACGCGCTGATCTGGTGTGATCATGCCGACCCTGCGCTGCTTCAGCCTTTCGAGGAGGCCAATGGGGTTAAGGTCAATGTCAAGGAATTCGAGGGCACCGGCGCTGGCCTCGCGATCGTCGAGCAGTCGCAGCCGGGTGACTGGGATGTCATGGTGATTGATACGATCGACATCCCGCGCGGCGTCGCGAAGGGTCTGTTCGCCGCACTCCCCGAAGACCAGTTGCCCATCGCCGATCTTTTCCCTGAAGTGAAGATGGACGCCTCCACGGTCGTGGACGGCAAGCGCTACGGCATCACTGAGAAATTCGGATACAACACGATCGGCTTCAACAACACCAAGGTCGATGCCGCCGACATGCAATCAATGGCGTCTTTGACCGGCGAAAAATACAAGGGCCGTATCGCGATCTACGACTATTACCTGCCGGTGATTGGCATGGCCGCGCTGGCGCTCGGCAAGGAGACCGCCAAGCTGACCGAAGCCGACCTTCCGGCGATTCGCGACGAACTTATGAAGATGAAGGCCAACGCCAAGCTGGTCGGCGAGGTGACTGCCAGCCAGACGGCGCTCGCCACCGGCGAAGTGGACATACTGGTTGGCGGCGGCGAATGGGTCACGGCGGGTCTCGCCAAGGAGAACCCTGCGCTCGATTTCTCGATCCCGAAGGAAGGTGCCGTGCTGTGGTCGCAGGCGCTGGCCATGTTCGAGGCTTCCAGGAACAAGGATCTTGCGCTGAAGTTCATTCAGTACATCATGAGCCCCGAGGGACAGGCGCGTCTCGCCACCTCGTCTTGCTACTGGGGCATGCCGGCCAGCACCAAGGCCGCGCTGACCGAAGAGGAAAAGAAGACGCTGCGCTTCGACGAGCAGCCCGGCTTCCTCGCGCGCGCCCAGGCGTATCCAGCGCCTGACGCCGAGCTGGACAAGAAGATGCAGGACATCTGGACAGAAATGCTGCAGGCGCAATAATCGGCCCTGTGAGCGAATCGCAGTCCGGAAGGCTCCTGCCGTGGGCGCTGGTCACGCCAGCGCTCCTCTGGACGCTTGTCTTCTTCATCATCCCCTTCGTCGCAATGTTCGTGCTGAGCTTCATGCAGCACGAGGACGGCCGCGCGACCTTTGAGAACTACAGGCAGTTCTTCGACAACCCGAGCTACTGGAGGGCGCTGGTCAATTCGCTTCAGGTCACGCTGACCGTGACTGCGATTTCGGTGCTGCTTGCCTATCCCTTCGCGTGGATTCTCGCGGAAATCGTTCCTGTTCGCTATCAGCGGCTGGCGCTCATGCTTGCAGTCCTGCCGTTCTGGACATCCTACGTCGTGCGTTCATACAGCTGGCTTCTTGTGCTCGCGCAGAATGGCGTGGTGAACCAGGCGCTGACCGGCTCCGGGATTGTCGACGATCCGCTGCAGATAGCCAACACGCGCGGCGCCACGATCATCGGCTTCGTGCATTTCTTCGTGATGCTTCTCACGCTCACCATTTTCGCGAACCTCAAGCAGCTCTCGCCAAGCTACCGCCGTGCAGCCGCCGATCTTGGCGCGGGACCCGTCCGCGTGTTCCTGCATGTAATCCTGCCGCTGACACTGCCCGGTATCATGGTCGGCGCGTTCCTGACCTTCGTGCTTGCGATCGGCGACTACATCACGCCGCAGATTCTCGGTGGCAACAACGAACTTCTGATGCCGCAACTCATCATGATGCAGATAGGACGGCGAGGCGATTTTCCGCTTGCCTCCGCACTGGCGATTATCCTGATGGTCGTCGTGACCATCGCTTACATCATCTGTTCCCGCTGGCTGAAGATCGAGCGGACGTGATGCGGGCGGCAGGAAAAATCCTCGTCTCGGCATACGCGCTCGCAATCTATGGCTTCATCTTCCTGCCGGTCGTCGTGCTTGTGCTTTTCTCTTTGCAGGCGAGTTCCTTCCCCATACCGCCATTCACCGGGCCGTCGCTGCGCTGGTACGAGGTCGTTCTGTCGGATCGCCGTCTGATGTCGGCGTTGTTCAATTCTGTCGCCGTCGCGCTCCTGTCGTCAGCTCTGGCGGTCGCGCTAGGCTTCCTCGCCGCCTGGGGCTTTGCCCGCCATCACCTGCCGCGTTCCGGCCTTATGCGCGGCCTGATCACCCTGCCGCTGACCGTCAGCTACCTCATCATCGGCATGGGCCTGCTCATCGTCTTCAACTGGGCGGGCGTGCCAAAGTCGCTCATCGCGGCAGGCATTGGCCATGTGGTTATAAACCTGCCTCTCTGCTTTGCCATCATCTACAGCCAGATGGGCGATCATCAGGTGACGCTCGAGCGCGCGGCGCGCGATCTTGGCGCGAGCGAATGGAAGGTGCTGTTTCTTGTCAGCGTGCCGGTCCTGTGGCCCGCCATCTTCGCGAGCTTCTTCCTCGCCATGACATTCTCATGGGACGAGTTCGTCATCGCCTTCCTGCTGACGCGTTTCGACACCACGCTTCCTGTCGAGATATGGAACCTGCTGCGCTCGGGTCTCAACCCGCGTACCAACGCCATCGGCTCGCTTGTCTTCGGCGTCTCGATCGTCCTCGCCCTGCTTCTCGAACTCGTCTTCTTCAGGAGGAGCCGTTGATGACCGGACCGCTTCCCGAATCCGTATCCGGACCGCTTGTCGAAATCCGCAAGCTCTCGCACAGGTTCGGCACACACAAGGCATTGAACGAGGTCTCGCTCAACATCGAGCCCGGCAGCTACACGGTCCTGCTCGGACCATCCGGCTCGGGCAAGACGACGCTGCTGAACATCATCGGCGGCTTTATCCGTCCGACCGAAGGCGAGGTGCTCATCCGTGGAAGGGATTTCACGCAGGCGCCGCCCGCAAGGCGTCCGACAACGACGGTGTTCCAGGACTACGCGCTGTTTCCGCACCTGACGATCGGCAACAATGTCGGCTTCGGCCTGAGGATGCGTGGAGTTCCGCGAGCAAAGCGCATGGCCCGGGTGAAGGACGCGCTGGCGATGGTCGGTCTCGCCGATGCCGTCCACAAGCGGCCGCACCAGCTTTCAGGCGGCCAGCGCCAGCGCGTCGCGCTTGCACGCGCTCTCGTCGTCGAACCCGCCGTGCTTTTGCTCGACGAGCCGCTCGGCGCGCTGGACCTCAAGCTGCGCCGCCAGATGCAGGACGAACTGAAAGCCTTGCAGAAGCGCGTCGGCACGGCCTTCATCCATGTCACGCACGATCAGGAGGAGGCGATGGCGCTCGCCGACCATTGCGTCGTCATGAATGACGGGCGCATCGAGGATCAGGGGCCCGCCGAGCGGGTCTATTCGCGCCCCGCTTCGCGCTTCACTTCCACATTCATGGGCGAATCCACGCTGCTCTCCGGCAAGATCCTCGATCTCGGCATGGACGAGATAAGGGTCGATACATCCGTGGGGCAACTTTCGCTGGCTGGCGCGGGCGAGCCGGGTTTCGACGTGTCGCTTGCCATAAGACCCGAGCACATAACGCTGGTTCCGGAGGGCAGTTCGATATCGCTCGGGGAAGCGACCATCACGGACATTGTGTTCCAGGGCAGCTTCAAGCGTGTGCTGGCGGTTTCGATGAAGGATCCTTCGGTCACCTTCATCGCCAAGCTACGCTCCAGCCATGGCCTTGCCGTTGGCGACAGGGTCGAACTCTATGCGACGCCGGCCGACATGGTGCTCCTGTCGCGATGAAGACGATTGGAGCCGCCGACTGGTACGAGACGCTGACGATGGGCGACGGCGTGACGCTGGTCCATGAACCCTGGATCACACCGTTCTACCGTTGCAACATCTGGCATGTGCGCGGCCGCGACCGAGACCTGCTTTTCGACAGCGGGCTCGGCCATTTCAGCCTCAGACAACATGTGCCGCTCGTCAGCGAGCGAAACATCGTCTGCGTCGCAAGCCACACCCATTTCGATCACATTGGCTGCCATCACGAGTTTCCGCACCGCTGCGTGCATAGCGCCGAGGCCGACATTCTTGCCGATCCGCGCAACGAGTGGACGCTCGCCGACCGCTATGCGACGGACGAGATGTTCATCGTACCTCCGGAAGGCTGGGAAGCGACGCGCTATGGCGTCAGACCGGCTCCTGCCGACATCACGCTCGATCAGGGTGCGATCATCGATCTGGGAGACCGCAGCTTCGAGGTGATCCACACGCCTGGTCATTCACCTGGTGGAATCGCGCTCTTCGAGAAGAAGACGGGCATCCTGCTGTCGGGCGATATTGTCTATGACGGTCCGCTCATCGACGACGCCTACCACTCCGACCTCGGCGACTACCGCGCGACGCTGGAGCATATCCGCAACCTCGACGTCTCCATCGTCCACGGCGGGCATTTCCCAAGCTTCGGCCCGACGCGTTACAGCCAGCTCATCGACGAATATCTGGCGCAGAAGCGCAAACCCGGCTGCCATCTCTGATTGGGAAACAGCCTAGGAAATCAGCGTCTGCGGCGACCATGATTGGCGGTCGCCGCAAGGCATCTCGATGCTCAATAGCAGGGCGGATAGGGGTAGTAGCCGCAGGCCGGACGATAATACGGCGAAGCCGCCACGGCTGCTGCTCCAGCTACCGCGCCGGCAGCGGCGCCCGCATACCATGCACCGCGATAGGCAGTGCGCCGCGCAGCACCTGCAAAGGACAGCGGTGTACGCGGCATCCCGATGATGTCGATAAAGACCGACGCCGGACCTTTTGCACCGTCGAGGTTACCTTCGAGCACATCCACGTCGAAGGTGAGCGTGTCACCTTCTAGCTTCGGCGAGCGAAGCGTGACAACCGCATCCGCCACCGACTGCGCATCTTCCTGCAAAACCGAAACCGTCGCGTTCGGCGGATCCTTGGCGAAGCTGTCCGAGCCGGTGGCCCACTCCTCGATGAGATGCGTGGTGAGAACGTGCCCGGCTGCCCTGATCGGCCGGTCGGCGAAGACGATTGAATTCTTCGTTACTCCCGACAGAACCAGCTGGCCGTCGGCAAGCATGGCGCCGGCCGAATTCATCACGATCAGCGACGGTTCCATCTGCGTCTTGGCGACCCCGATCTGCTTTGTGGCGGGAGACGCGATCGCGTCCTGCGTGCTTCCCGGAGTGGCCGAAAACAAGAGGCCGACACAGGCCAGCACGGCGTAGCTTAGGTTCTTCGTCATGATTTCCTATCCCTCGACGAGCTCTAACTCTCCGGCAAAGCGCGGCTGCCGCATTCCTGACATCCGCGCTTGTCCGGCGTCCCTGGACGGACTTTCGTTCAGTCGACTTTGGCGACCAGTGGAATGGTCCACGTGTCGTTGAGGATCGACGGGTCTCCCGCACTTGGATAATAGAGCCTGAGCATCAGATGGAACTTGCCCTTCGGTGCCGGAAGCCAGTTCGCTTCCTTGTCGCTGCCGGGGCTTTCGTTCTGGATATAGATGATCATCGATCCGTCAGGTTCGTATGTCGGGTTAGTCCTGACACTCATCGAGTAACGGTTTATCGGGTTGGCGATGAAGAACATGTTCTCGTCATACATGGTGAGCGACCAGAACCCTTCCACCGGCGGCAGCTGTCCCTTCGCAAAGCGCATCTGGTATTTGTGCTCGCCGCTGTAGTCTTCGATGAGCGACGGTTTCAACGAGGTGGGATAGATGGCGTCCTCGGGACGATTTGCGCCCAGACCTATTGCTGTAACAAGCGCGCGCTGGATGTAGTTCGTGCCATAGGTTCCGGCCTTGGTCGTATAAGTCCAGCCGTTGGTCCTGGTGAAATCTCCGTCCCTGGACAGGAAGTGAAGCATGATGCGGTCATAGGACAGTTGCGGCAGACGCTTCGCCCAGTCGCGATCCATGAACTTCGGATCGAAGTCCTTGCCCGCGACAAGGCCGATTTTCTCGAACCGCCTCAGTGCCGGTGCGTCCGCCTCGGATGGCGGATTTTGTTTCATCAGTTCAGCCAGAAGCGTGAAATACTCGACTGCCGACAGCGCATTGACCTGATCGCGGACCGGTGTCTTCATATCGATCGAGGCGTCGACCTTGCCGGCCGGCGGCGTGAAGTCCTTGCCCCATGTGCTCAGCGGCTGAAGCTTGAACTTGTCCTGAAGCGCATGGACCTCGGCATAGTCCTCCTTCGTGCCGGTGCAGTATATGCGTCCGAGCATCCACACGAGGTCGGTCGTCGACTTGAGTTCCTTCATTCCCTCCGGAACCTGTCCCGACCAGCCCGGTCCGCTGATCAGATAGGTCTGCGCCTTCGTTCCGGTGGTGCGCGTGCCCGGGACGTCGAACACATTGGTCCATCCATCGAGCAGGGGCAGCAGGAAGTACCTGCCGTTCATGTCCGGCACGTCGAGTACCCAGGGCTCCTCGCTCAAATTCAGGAAGCTGGTCGTGTAGAGTGTATCGGCGTTGGGCGCCGTGACATCGCGAAACGATGCGTCGGGATATTCACGCAGCTTGATCAGGGTGCCCATCGGCGCCCGGGTGCCTTCCGGCTTGGCAACATTGGAGATGACGCGGCGCGTCATTTCCATCGTCACAAGGGGATAACCGTAGATGTATGCGTCGGAAGCGATCGCGAAATCCTCACCAATGCCTTTCAGGTCCATGGGGCCGTCCAGTGCCCGCGCGATCGACGCCATGCCGGTCGTTGTCAGCAGCAACATTGCTCCCAGTGCGTCGCGCCGGGTAATCCTCATCTCTGGCCTCCCTTGATAGGCTGTGTCTGTTGATGCAATGGACGTCGAATTTCCAAGCACACCATTTGTGAACACTTTGAAATCGACCAAAAAAGCCTTGCATCGAGACGTTATTTGCTTTCGATCAAGTTTGGGACGTAACTTACGTGCATAAGGACGCGTAAGAATGCCGATCAGGCCAGGTCGAATGAGGGCGACATGGTACAGTCCGTGACGGGAGATGAAGCGCAAGGTTCGGCGTCTCCCCCGGACCCGGAAGCTATTCGCGCCCATCTGAAGACCCTGCTTTCCAGCCCGGAGTTCAGCGCCACGGAGCGAGGGCGGAGCTTTCTGACCTACGTGGTCGAACAGACACTTGCAGGCCACGCCGACCGCATCAAGGCCTATACGATAGCGGTCGAGGTCTTCGGCCGGAGTGCATCCTTCGACCCGCAGAACGATCCGATCGTCAGGATGGAGGCAGGCCGACTTCGTCTTGCGCTTGAAAAATATTACCTTACCGGCGGTCTGCACGCTCCCTTTCAAATCTGCATACCGAAGGGTGGATACGTCCCCGTTTTCGAATGGAGGCCGCTTTCTTTCCCTCAGGCAGCTGAGACATCCATTGACACTGAAGCCGCCTCAGAGGCTGCGAAGGTGAACAATCGGTGGAGAAGGCTGGGCGAACTTGCCCCTATCCTTGGAGGGCTCCTTGTCATTCTCGCAGCGGTTATTGGCATTGGTGGATACGCGCTGCTTTCAACAGCCAAAGAAGCGGAACTGCAACCGAACGAAGTCAACCGGGTGGTCGACGCACCAAGGCTGCTGGTGGAACAGTTCGTCGATCTCGGCACCGCGGCCAACTCGGCCGTTGTCGCCAGGGGCCTGACCGAGGAAGTCATCGGTCACCTCGCCCGTTTCAAGGAAATAGATGTCATCACGCCTCCGAGATCAGCAGGGGCCGCGAGCAGTACAGACCCCGTCCCGGGCAATGCAAGGTTGCGACTGGAGGGGAGCGTTCGAACCACCGACGAGAAGCTCCGGCTCACGGTTCGGCTCGTTGAGGTTTCAGGCGGACAGGTACTCTGGAGCAACATCTACGACGAGAAGCTCGATGTTCCGAAACTGTTCGAGTTACAGGCGTCGCTCGCGCGCGATGTGGCCAGGGAGATTGCACAGCCTTACGGCGCAATTTTCCGCGCCGACCCTCAGCATAAGCCCAAGGCGCCCCCCGGAGACTGGCAGGCCTATGAATGCACACTTGCCTATTACACCTACAGGGTCGAGCTGAAACCGGATCAGCACGGTTCCGTGCAGAACTGCCTGAAAGAGACAACGGAACGGTTCCCCGGCTATGCGACCGCCTGGGCCCTGCTCTCCTTGACCTATTCGGACGAGATCCGGTTCAAGTATCGGCTTAAGACCGATACCAGCCAGGCCCTGCCCAAGGCTGTATCTGCCGCCGAGCAGGCCATAAAGCGCGATTCCGAAAACGTCCGGGGAATGGAGGCACTCCTGATTGCCCTGTTCCTGTCCGGCAAAGTCGACGAGGCCCTGGCAATCGGAGCGCGTGGTTACGCGATCAACCCGAATGACATGGAATTCGTCGGCGAGTACGGAAACAGGCTGGCGCTCTCAGGCGATTGGACAAAAGGGTGCGCGATGATGCTGGAAGCGCGCAAGAGCAGCCCCGCACCACCTGGAAACATCGAGGTCAGCCTTGCGGTCTGCGATTACATGACCGGCAATTTTGAGGGTGCCGAAGACTGGGTGAAAGTGGCTCCCATTGAAGAAAACCCCGTCTACCACTTCGTGGCTGCCGCCATAGCCGGCCAGCTCGGCAGGGAGCGCGATGCTCAGCATGCCCGCGCATGGATCGAAGCCAATGCCCCTGGAATGCTTCAGGATGTTCGTCGAGAGGTCGCGATGAGGATCGTCCGGCCCGAAGATCAGTTGCTAATGCTCGAAGGCCTTCGAAAGGCTGGTCTGACCGTTCCCGAAATCTGACAGGCCATGATAAGCGCCACGATGCCTGCCGATTATTTCTGAAAACCGTTTGACTAAATAGCCGGTCGATGCAAACTTCCTTCGTCGGGAGGGCGATACGTTGGCGCTCAAGGGTACGAATCAGGAGCTGGGTCGGCCGTACAACCGGCGCATCGTCCTCGAGTCCGTTCGTCTCAACAGCCCGACCACCCGCGGCGAAATCGCATCGCGCGTCGGCCTTACCGTCCAGACCGTATCGACGATCGTGCGGGAACTGGAAGAGCAGAATTACCTCGTTTCCTTCCGCGAGAACCCCAAGGGCCGAGGACTGCCGCCATCATTCCTGCGGATAAACCCGGAGGGTGGTTTCGCGATCGGCGTGCATCTCACGCCGGTTGGAATAGCCGCCGCCCTTGTGGATCTCAGCGGCAACGTGATCGCCAGCCAGGATCGAGCCGTTTCGAACGCTTCGCCCGAAGCCGCGTTCAAGATCGTTGGCGACATACTCCCCGACCTGCTCGCAGCCAGGCCGCAAGGTCGCATGCTGGGCATCGGCATGGCGCTGCCCGGCCCGTTCGGCGTCGAATCGATGAGCTTCGTCGGCCCAACCACGATGGCCGGCTGGGAGAATGTCGAAATCCGCGAGCGTCTGACGGAACTGTCAGGATTGCCGGCGTTCCTGGAGACGGACATGGCGGCAGCGGCTCTGGGCGAGCAACTGTACGGCCTCGGCAAGCAATATTCCGAATACTACTACCTGTATTTCGGTGTCGGACTGGGCGGCGCTCTGGTGCAAGAAGGTCGCGTGTTGCGTGGCTCAGGCGGCAACGCCGGCGAAATCGGGCACATGCCGGTGGTCCCGGACGGGGAAGCTTGTCCGTGCGGCAATCGCGGCTGCCTGGAGCGTTACGTGTCGCTTGAAGCCTATCGACGGTCCGGCAAGAGCGAGGTGGATTGGCTGAAGGCTATCGCCCCGACCTTTCGAAATGCGATCGCCACGGTCGAAAACCTCTTCGATCCCCAGACCGTCGTCCTGGGCGGCCTTGCCTCTGCCAGTCTGCTGAACGGGCTGGCCCAGTTCAAGGCGGACCTTCCGAACACGATCGCCGCGCGTCGCAACCGCGAAGCACCGCGCATTGTCGTTGCGCGCGGCGGTGAGCATGCCGTCCTGCGCGGGGCGGCCGCGCTTGCCGTATCGGGCGTCCTTTCTCCGCGCTTCGGCCTGATGTTCACCGGCGATAATGAGCGGGAGACGCTCGATGGAGGGCTAGCCGCATGACTGAAGCTCTGCTCGACCTGCAGGACATCCGCAAGAACTACGGCGCGATAGAGGCGCTGAAGGGCGTGACGTTTTCGATCGGCATGGGTGAGGTCGTGGCCCTGCTCGGTGACAATGGCGCGGGCAAGTCGACACTTGTGAAGATCATTTCGGGCGGACTTGAGCCTACGTCGGGACGCATTCTGTTCGAAGGCAAGCCGTTCCTCGCCAGGTCGCCTGCCGAGGCGAAGGCCGCCGGCATCGAAACCGTGTACCAGGACCTTTCGCTCTGCACGAATGTCGATGTAGTCGCGAATTTCTTCATGGGACGGGAGATCACACGCAAGGTCCTCGGCATCCCGGTTCTGGACGAACGGGCCATGGAACGAGAGGTCGCGAAAGCTCTTGCAGACGCGGGTACGCGAATTCCCTCATTGCGCGCCAATGTCGAGCATCTTTCGGGCGGCCAGCGTCAGGCGATCGAACTCAACCGCTTTGTCCATTGGGGCGGAAAGCTGGTTCTGCTCGATGAACCTTTCGCCGCGCTCGGTGTGGAACAGACACGGCGCGGGCTGGACATGATCCGCCAGGTCGCGGCGCAGGGGATCGGCGTCATCATCATCACGCACATCATGCAGCAGGCATTCCAGGTCGCCGACCGGATCGTGGTGATCCGTCAGGGCGTGGTTGCCGGCGACGTACCAACATCGAAAACAAGTCCCGACGCAGTGATCGGAATGATCACCGGGGAAACCCTTGCCGGAACCGGGTCGGCAGGCTGAGGGACATACAAGGGGTTCCGGTACAAAAGGAGAAAGAGCATGAAGCGAATATTACTATCCGCCTTCGGCGTTCTGGCTATGGCTATGGCAACACTGATGCCCGCCTCGGCCGAGACCAAGGGCACCGTCTACTATCTCGTCCCGACACTGCTGGACGAATTCCAGACCGGTTCGGTCAGCGCGCTGGAGATGTTCCTTGGCCAGGTTGGCTATGAGATGAAGACCCTCAACGCCGACAACAAGACCGACGCGCAGCAGTCGCAGATGAACGACGTGATCGCCCTGAAGCCTTCCGCCGTCATCCTCGCCGCCGTCGACTTCAATGCGCTGAAGCCTTCCATCGAGGCGGCGCGGGCGGCCGGCATCCCTGTCGTGGAATTCGACCGCCAGATCACGTCCACGCCGTCCGACTTCACGTCGGTTGCCGGCACGATAGAGATCGGCCATGTCGCGGCCGAACAGGCCCAGAAGCTTTTGACCGAGAAGAACGGTTCGGTGAAGGGCAAGATCCTTCAGGTTCTCGGCGACCCCGGCGACCCATACACGCTCGATATCCAGAAGGGCTTCGAGGAAAAGATGAAGGAGTTTCCCGAGGTCACCATCATCTCGCATCCCGCGATGATGTGGGAAGCGAGCAATGCCGGGACCATCGTGGCCGACAACATCGTCTCCAATCCTGACATCGACCTCATCTTCAACCATGCCGCACATCTTTCGGTCGCAGCTGTCGCGGCGCTCGAGGCTGCCGGCAAGAAGCCCGGCGATGTCATGATGATGAGCTCCAACGGAGCCCCGGTCGGTCTCGACCTCATCCGCAAGGGCTGGCTGAATGTCGAGGTGGAGCAGCCACTCTACGCGCAGGCCGCTGCGGTCGCCATGTTCATGGACAAGGTGGTGAACAAGCAGGAGATCAAGGCGGGTGACTACGACGTTCTGGGCCTTCCCTCGGTCGTCACGATCGAGGAATGGGGTCCGAACATCAAGATCCCCGGCGCCGCGATCGACAAGAGCAATGTCGACAATCCGGCCTTCTGGGGCAACATGAAGCCCCCGTCCGACACGGTGAAGTCCGTGGAGTGACGAAGTCGTTCCGGACGTACGCGTCCGGAACCGTTCTCAGCAAAGCACCCGGCGAGCGTCTTGCCTCGTTTCGCCGGGCGCCTCGCAGGACGCGACCGCACAACGACCCGTCGCGACCGCCATCTCTTCATCTGTTGCCGGATAGACCATGAACCCTCGCACGCGCCGCATACTCGAACTGGTTCTGGACAATCTTGTCTGGTTCATGCTGCTGTTCGTGCTGATCATCTTCTCGCTTTTCGTGCCCAACTACTTCCAGCTTGGAATCTTCGCGAACATCATCGAAGCGTCGAGCGTGTTGGGCGTCATGTCGATCGGCCTGGCGCTTGTCATCATCACCGGTCACATGGACCTGTCCGTCGAATCCGTCGCCGCGCTTTCGGCGATGACAGTCGGCATCCTGTTCTGCTCGGCCGGCATCGGCCTCGGCATCGTCTTGAGCCCCGAATGGCTGATGGTCCCTGTCTCACTGCTTGCGGCGATTGCCGTCGGCGGGCTGGTCGGCACGATCAACGGCGTGCTCGTGGTCAAGCTGAACATGAGCGCATTCATCATAACGCTGGCGTCCTATATCTGGGTGCGCGGCCTTGTCCTCGCCGTCTCCGGCGGACGTTCCGCGCAGGATCTCGCTCCGGCCATCCGCTGGTTCGGCATCCAGCGCTTTCTCGGCCTGCCGCTGACGGCGTGGATCGCAATCACCTGCTTCGTGGTGTTCTCTTTCATCCTCGCCAAGACCCCCTTCGGCCGCCACCTTGTCATGATCGGCGGCAACCAGACCGCCACGTTCAGGGCAGGCATCCGGGTCAATCGCAATCTGATCCTCGCCTTTGTGATGGCCGGCGCTATCGCCGGGCTTGCCGGCTGGCTGCTGGCTATCCGGACCTCCGGCGCAACCGCCAATCTGGGTGTCGGGCTGCTGTTCAACGCCTTTGCCGCTGTCGTGATCGGCGGCGTCAGCCTGAAAGGCGGCGTCGGCTCGTTGCCGGGTGTCTATGCCGGCGTCCTGCTCCTTTCCTCGATCAATACGGCCATCAACCTGATGGGCCTGCCCCCGACATTCACCCAGGTGATCCACGGCCTGCTCGTGCTCGCAGCGGTCCTGCTGGACACATTGAAACAGGCCATTCGCCAGAAGCTCGCATAGGGATCGCATGACTGGACGCATCGAGGGCAAGGTAGCGCTGATAATCGGCGCTGCACGCGGCATAGGAAAAGGCATCGCCAAACGCTTTGCCGAGGAAGGCGCGAAACTCGTGCTGGCCGACAGCGAAGCCGAGGCGGGACAGGCGACCGCCGACGAGCTCGGCGCGGCGTTCATCCCGATCGACATTTCCCGCATGGCCGATGCCGAGGCCGCAGTCCGGCTGGCAACAGAGCGTCACGGCCGTCTGGACATCATGCTCCAGAACGCCGGCATCTATCCCTGGCAACTCATCGAGCATACCAGTCCTGACGACTGGGATCGCGTGATGGCCGTCAACCTGAGGGGCAGCTTCAACGCCGCCCGCGCCGCGCTCGTCCCCATGAAGGCACAAGGCAGCGGCCGGATGCTGTTCACCTCCTCCATCACCGGACCGCATGTCACCAGTCCGGGCCATGGCCACTACTCGGCGACCAAGGCGGGCATCAACGGCTTCATCCGTTCGGCGGCCCTGGAATTTTCGGGCTACGGCATCACCGTCAACGGCGTGGAGCCGGGCAACATCCTGACGGAAGCCATACAGGAGAAGCGCGGCGCTGCCTTCATCAAGAGCATGGAGGATTCGATCCCGCTCGGGCGGCTGGGTAGCCCGCGCGACGTGGCCAACGCCTTCCTGTTCCTGGCCTCGGACGAGGCAAGCTACATCACCGGCACGACGATCGTCGTCGATGGCGGGCAGCTTCTGCCCGAGGGCGCAGACTTCCGCATCCTGCCTCCATGATTGTCGGGCAGGTCCTCCTGGACTTCGGCGACGGCTTTTTCCTGCGCCAGGCTGATGCCGGCGACCACGCCGCGCTTTGTATGGTTTGTCTCAGGACAGGCGACGCGGGCGCGGATGCGACATGGCGGGAGGACGACCCCACGCTGATGGGGCACATATACGCCGTGCCCTATCAGGTCTTCGCATCCGAATACGCGTTTGTCGTCGACGGTCCTCAGGGCGTGGCGGGGTATCTCCTCGGCGCGCTGGACACGGCCGCCTTTTACCACCGCCTCGAGACGGACTGGTATCCTGTCCTGCAAGGGCGCGTTTTCGACCCGGGGCCGGACAGGTCTAACTGGAAAGGCAGCGACTGGGCGCGGCACGCAGTCCACCATGCCAACCTTTCCGTTCCAGAAGCGCTCGCCGCCTACCCATCGCATGGCCACATCGATCTCCTGCCCGAGGCGCGCGGACGGGGAATTGGACGGCGCAGCATGCACTTTCTCGAAAGCAGGCTTGCGGCTTCAGGATCGACTGGCCTGTTCCTCGATGTCCATCCACGCAACAGCAAGGCCCAGCACTTCTATGCTGTCCTCGGCTACGAGCATGTTGCGTCGGCATCGAGCCCGACAGGTTCCGCGTTCATGGCAAAGCAACTTGCCCCCTGACGATAGATCACTCTCCACATCAAGTCATCGACCCAGGCCCGCTTGAAGTGAATGCCCTGTTCGGTTCATTGGGGAGAAACAACAGAGATTTCTTCAATGCCCTCCATCCTTCTCGGCATCGACGCCGGTTCCACGCTGACGAAAGCGGCTCTCTTCAACCGGCACGGCCAGGAACTGGCTCGCTGCACGCGGCCCGTGGAAATACGTCGCCCCAGGCCAGGATGGTGCGAGGTCGATCCCGATCAGGCTTGGGAAGCAATGAAGTCGGCGGTAGCGGGCGTCCTCCGGCAGACCGGCGTCGCGCCAGAAGAGATCGCCGCGATCGGCATTTCGGCCGCCATGGTCGGGGCATGGCTGGTGGATGCCACGGGCAACGCGCTTCGGCCGGGCATCAACTGGGAGGACAGCCGGTCGCAACAGATGCTCGATACGAGACTGGTGGCAGATCCTGAATTCTACCAGCGCATCTTTCGCGAGGATGGCTGCGTCATGCAGCAGGGATGCACGCTGCCGGTCGCGGCATGGATTCGGCAGAACGAGCCTGAGGTCTTTGCCGCAGCAGCGCACATCTTCAGCTACAAGGATTTCCTGCGCATGAAGCTGACAGGCCACGCCGCTGCCGACCGCACCGAGGCGGCCGTGGCGCCCGGTGACGCCCGCCAGCGCAACAGAAGCGCGACCATGATCGAGCTTTTCGGCCTTGCCGATGTGGCCGGAAAATTTCCGCCTGTCCTCGATTCCGAAGCCGTTGCGGGCACTCTTGCAAGTGCTGCCGCCGTCGAACTGGGGCTTGCAGCAGGCACGCCTGTGGCCATCGGCGCAGGAGACGTGCCATCGACGGTCGTCGGCGCGAGCGCCCTGCAGGCGGGCACCGCGCTCATCATCCTCGGCACCACCTGCGTCGTTGGCGTCGTGTCTGACAAACCCGTCTTCACCCCGCCGGATCTCGGACTGCTCTTCACCCTGCCCGATGCCGCCTGGTTCCGGTCGATGGTCAACGTGGCGGGCACGCTGAACCTCGACTGGGCGATCACCACGATACTTGGCGATCCCGTCCGTGATGCAAGCCTGTTCCGGCAGCTCGACGACATGATTTCCGGGGTTCCAATCGGATCGGGCGGCGTCGTCTACCTGCCCTACCTTTCGGAGAGCGGCATCATTGCGCCGGTCTTCGACCAGCATGCCAGGGCCGGCTTCTCGGGCCTCGCGCCACATCATCGGCGAGAGCACATGATGCGTGCGGTCTATGAGGGCGTGGTGCTCGCGGTGCGCGACCTGATGCAGCATCTTCCCGCCATCGAGGGCGACATCCTGCTGACCGGCGGCGGTTCCAACAGCCGCGTCTGGACACAGATGCTGGCCGATGCTCTTGGTCGGCCTGTTGCCATTCCCGAGGGTACCGAGTTCGGCGCGCGGGGGGCCGCGCTTCTGGCTGGAACGGCAATCGGCCTTTTCCCCTCGGTGCGCGAGGCCTCCGTTTCGACGCGCCGGATCGCGCGGAGGCACACGCCCGACCACAACGTCCGCGCCGCATGGGACCAGGCGTTCGCGGCCTACAGCCGGCAACGGGACAAGGCGCTCGGCGAATCCGTTTGACTGCGTAAAAGGGCGTGGTACATACCACTGACAGCAGTGGGATATACCGCCTGATGACCACCGACCTGACGCTGGATGACGTGCCGCTCTACCAGCGCATTGCGCGCCGGCTGGAGGATCAGATCGGCTCGGGCAAGCTGCAGGGCGGCGACCGTCTGCCTTCTGAACGCCAGATCGCCGATGAGCTCGGGGCGAGCCGCATGACGGCGAGACAGGCTCTCAAGTCTCTCGAACGTCGCGGCCTGGTGGAAACCCGTGTCGGCCGTGGCGTCTTCGTGGCGCAGCCCCTGATCGAGAAGGAGTCGCGCACGCTCCACGGCTTTACCGAGGAAATGCAGCGCGGTGGCCGTAAGGTCTCGAGCGTCGTCCTCGATGCGGGGACGGGCGCGGCCGATGAGGAAGTCGCGCGCGCTCTCGAAATTCCCGAACACACGCTTGTGCACCGGCTGGTGCGTGTGCGACTGCTCGACGGCGAGCCTCTCGCGGTCGAACGGACCGAAATCCCGCTCGCAATGGCGCCCGGCCTCCTTGGCAGGAGCGACTTTTCCAAGGACTCGCTCTACCGCGTCCTGCGCGAGGAATATGGCTTCATCCCCACGGAAGCGGAAGAGACCGTGTGCGCGGACCTGGCCGACGCTTCGGCCACTTCCGCGCTGCGCATACCGGCCACGTCGCCGGTGCTCAAATTCACGCGGCGCACATTCGACAGCACCGGACGCCCGATCGAATATGTCCGGTCGGTATATCGCGCCGACAGCTTCACCATGCGCGTCAGGCTGACCATGGCAGGAAACAAATGACCGTGGCTTCCACCGCACGGGGTTATCTGGCCGGACTGGCGGAGCGCATCGCCGCGCTGTTCGATGCGAACGCGCAGGCGATCGATGCTGCCGCGACGGCGATCGAGGAGACCTCGGCAAGGGATGGTCTGGTCTACATCTTCGGCACCGGTCACAGCCACATGATCGCCGAGGAGGCGCACTACCGGGCTGGCGGACTTGCGCTGACGGTTCCGGTTCTCGCCACCGCGACGATGCTGCACGAAGGCGCAATCGCCAGCACGGCCTTCGAGCGCATGGAAGGCGTCATCGAGCCCATCCTGGATCGCTATCCGATCGGTCCGAATGACGTGCTGTTCGTGATCTCCAACAGCGGCGTCAACGCCGTGCCGGTGGAAGCCGCAAGGATCGGCAAGTCGCGCGGTGCGAAGATCATCGCGATCACATCCGAAATCTATTCGCGTGAAGCCGCAAAGGGTCGGACGCGCCTGGCCGATGTCGCCGACATCGTGCTCGACAACGGCGCGCCGTCCGGCGACGCGACTGTCGCCGTCCCCGGCAGCGACCTCAAGGTCGGGCCGGTGTCCACCTCGATAGGCGCGGCATTGATAAATGCCGTTCTGGCCGAAGCCGCGAGCCGGCTTCAAACCTCAGGCAACGGCGCGCCGATCTATCTGAGCGCCAACATGCCCGGCGCGGCCGAAAACAACGCGCAGCTGATCAAGCGCTACCGGGCTCGCAATCACCACCTCTAGCGAAATCTCCGCGCAGGAACCGCGGACAACAGGGAGAACGAAAATGAAAGTCGGACTTCTAACCATCGCAGGCCTCACCTCGATCCTGATGAGTTCTGCAGCCTTTGCCGAACCGGTCTCGCTTACCCTCTGGCACATGGAGCAGCCGCCCCATCGCGTCCAGCGTATGCAGGAGCTGCTCGATGAGTTCAACAAGGCGCATCCGGACGTTCAGGTGAAGCAGGAGCCGCAGAGCTGGGGCGAGATCTACGCCAAGGCTCCGGCCGCTTTTGCCGCCGGCACCGGCCCCGACATGCTTTTTGCGATCCCCGACTTCACAACCGTGATCAAGGGCATCGACGCGGTGGTCCCTGTCGATGATCTGGCCAAGGACCTCGACGCCAAGCACGGCTTCGTGCCGGCGACCATCGCGCCGTATCAGTATGACGGCCACACCTGGGCCATCCCGGCCTACAACATGGCGATTTCCATGTGGTACCGGAACAGCGCTCTCAAGGAAGCGGGTATTGAAGTCCCGAAAACATGGAGCGAGTGGAAGGCCGCAGCCGAGAAGCTGTCCAAAGATGGCAAGTACGGCGTCGGCCTGCCTGCCAACAAGCAGCTCTATACCGACCAGACTGTCTATGCATTGATGGTCAATGGCGGTGCGGCCGACATCTACAACGAGGACGGCTCGATCTCCTTCGACAAGCCCGAGACCGTCGCGTCGTTCGAGGCTTATGGCGAGTTGCAGAAGCTGTCGCCGCCGGACTCGACAAGCTGGACCTGGGGCGAAGCCGAAGCCTGCTTCGCATCCGCCTCCTGCGGCACCATCCTGCAGTTCAGCGTCATCAACACCTATGAGACGCAGGCCGAAGCGGACGCAGCCGACCTTGGTGTCGCGCCGGTGCCGCACGCCGATGGCCAGTCGGAATCGGGCACGATCTCCTATTCCAACGCGATCATGCTGACGACCAAGGACGAGGCCAAGCAGGCAGGGGCAAAGGTCTTCCTTGCGTGGCTCATGGAGCCGGCAAACTACGGCCGCTTCCTGACCATGGAGCCTGGCCTTTTCCTTCCCGTCACCAATGACGGAGCCGAGGCGGAGTCCTTCTGGAGCGACCCGATCGTGACCAAGTACAAGAGCCAGGTCGAGACCATGGTCGCCAATGCCAAGAACGGCAAACTGTTCGGCTTCACCACGGGCAAGGTTTTCCCATCGATCGGGGCGATCTCCGGCCAGAACGTCATCGCGGAATCCCTGCAGAAGATGGTCGTCGACGGCCAAAGTGCTGCGGATGCGGTCAAGTTCGGCCAGGAGAAAATGAGCGAGATCGCCGGCAAATAGTCCGGCCGCAAAACCGTTGACCGCATATCTCACAAGGACCTGCGGTCAACGTCCGGTTCCATGACCAGCCCCCGTCTCGCCTTTTTGTTCGTGACCCCGGCTCTGCTGTTTCTGGCGGCGGTGCTCGGCAGGCCGTTGCTGCAGGCCGTGGTCCTCAGTTTCCAGAACGTCGGCGTGATCGGCACCACGGGAAGCTGGGTGGGTTTCGAAAACTACGCCACGATTCTGGGCAACACGGCTTTCTGGAACGCGTTTGGCCGAAGCGCGCTCTGGGTCTTCGCGAACGCCGTTGTTCAGACGATCATGGCGCTCGGCGTCGCCCTGCTTCTCAACCAGAAATTCCCGGGGGTGCGCATAGCGCGCACATGGATCATCCTGACCTGGATCGTGCCGACCGTGGTCGTCGTCATCATCTGGCGCTGGCTGCTTTCCACTTCGGGCGGCATGATCAATCCGCTTCTCATCCAGTTGGGGGTGATCGATCGGCCTGTCGGATTCTTCGCCACCCGCGAAGGCGCGATGGCGACGCTCGTCATGATCAATTCGTGGCGCTGGTTCCCTTTTACGGCGCTCATGATGCTTGCGGGCCTGACCCGTATTCCCGGCGACCTCTACGAGGCGGCGCGCATCGATGGCGCGGGCGCAATGAAGCGCTTCACGCGCATCACCTGGCCTCTGCTGCAGCCGACGCTGCTTGTACTCGGCATCGTCGGCACGCTTCTCTCGTTCAATGTCTTCGACGTCATCTGGCTGGTGACCGCCGGCGGACCGAGCCAGGCCACGCAGACGCTCCCCGTGCTGATCTACGAGACCGCTTTCAAGGGCTACAGGCTGAGCGAGGCGGCAACGATCTCCGTCTTGACCAGCATATTGCTGATGACGTTCGCCCTGCTGGCGACCAGAGCGATGACAGCGAGCGAGGAGGCGAGATGAAGCGCACCCTGCCGCAGTCCTTCGTTCTCTATTCTGGCCTCGTCGTCGTCCTGCTGATTATCGGCCTGCCGTTCTGGTGGGTCATCACCGGCTCCATCAAGGTACCCCGCGAGATCATCGCGCGTGTGCCGACCATGTTCCCGCAAAGCTTCACGCTGCAGCACTTCGAGAAGCTTTTTCAGTCGACCGATTTTCCGGCCTATCTCGTCAACAGCATCGGCGTCGCCCTGTTTTCGACGGTCATCACCGTCGCCCTCGCGCTCCCCGCCGCCTACGCCTTTTTCCGGATGCGCTTTCCCGGTCGCGCGGCGCTCTACCGTCTCATCCTGCTGGCCTACGCCTTTCCGACCATCGTGGTGCTTATCCCGATCTACGGCTTCTTCGCGAAAGTCGGCCTCATCGACACGCGCACGAGCCTGGTGATCATCAACGTGGCCTTCGCGCTTCCCTTCTCGATCTGGATGATGCGCTCTTTCCTTTCCACCGTGCCGAGGGAGATCGAGGAAGCGGCGGTGATCGACGGCGCGCCCGCCCGCGTCATCCTGCTGCGCATCATGGCGCCGCTGATCGCGCCGGGCATCGCCAGTGTCGCGATCTTCACCTTCATCGCATCGTGGACCGAATATCTGTTCGCTTCCGTGCTTATCGTGTCCGACGCGCGGCGCACGATACCCGTCGGATTTGCCGGCATCATCGGCCAGTACCAGATCGACTGGGGTCTGCTTCTGGCCGGCGCGACGGCCGCCACCATTCCCGTTGTCATCCTTTTTGCCTTCGTCGGGCGCTGGTTCGTATCCGGCCTGACGGAGGGCGCAGTGAAGTAGAGCGCCATGGCTGGATTGTCACTGAAATCCGTAAAGAAGCGATTCGGAGACACCGAGGTCATCACAGGCGTCGATCTCTCCGTTGAGGACGGCGAATTCCTTGTATTCGTGGGACCGTCCGGCTGCGGCAAGTCCACGCTGCTGCGCATGATCGCCGGCCTCGAAAGCGTCAGCGACGGCAACATCGAGATCGGCGGGCGCGACGTCACCCATCTCGATCCTGCCAGGCGCGGCATCGCGATGGTCTTCCAGACATATGCGCTTTATCCGCACATGACGGTCGCGGCCAATATCGGCTTCCCGCTCGAGATGGCAGGGCTCGGGCAGGGCGAGATCGACCGCAAGGTCGCCGACGCGGCGAAGGTGCTGCACCTCGAACCCTATCTCCAGCGAAAGCCCCGCGAGCTTTCCGGCGGCCAGCGGCAGCGCGTCGCCATCGGCCGCGCAATCGTGCGGCAACCGGACGTATTCCTGTTCGACGAGCCCCTGTCGAACCTGGACGCCGAACTGCGCATCCAGATGCGGCTGGAGATCGCACGCCTGCATCAGAAGCTGAAATCGACAATGGTCTACGTCACGCATGACCAGGTCGAGGCGATGACGCTCGCCAGTCGCATCGTCGTGCTGCGCGCCGGGCGGATCGAACAGGTCGGCGCACCGCTCGATCTCTACGAGAACCCCGACAATATTTTCGTCGCCGGCTTCATCGGCTCCCCGCGCATGAATTTCGTGACGACGACCGTTTCCCGCGTCGCCGACGGTTTCGCATATGTCAACGCCGATACGCTCGGATTGAAGGAGATCGCGGTTCGGCTGCGCGGAGCGGTTGCCTCAGCCGGCGAGACCGTCACGCTTGGCATCCGGCCGGAGCATTTCGGCCCAAATGGCGCGGGATCGTTGGAAGGCACCGTCAGTGTGGTCGAACGTCTGGGGGGCGTGTCCTATGTGCACGCGAGCCTTGCGGACGGATCGCAGATCGCGGTGGAAAGTCGCGATTCGCGTGCCTACCAGGCAGGCCAGAACCATGCGTTCGCGTTCGACACGGATCGCGCATTGCTGTTTGGAAGCGACGGAAGGCGACTTTAGAAGCCGCCTTTTTCCCTGAATGCAACGGTCTGCGCCCTTATTCACTCGGGCGACATCTGCCGGAGTCGGAAAACGCCGACGTGTTTCACGCGGCGTATCTCTGGACGGCGCCATCCTGCTTGCTCCAGTCGCCGTACCACTTCCTGAACAACGTCAACTGCGCCTTCGCATAGCCCTTCTGGCTTTCGGACAGGACGTCGGATTCGTTGAAATGAAGGGTGTAGTCAGGGTCGCCGTTCAGCACCATCATGTACTTGAAATACAGAACCAGATCCGGACCTTCATCAAAGGACGACAGGACGGACAGAGCCTGTTCCAGTTCCTGTGCGCGGGCGCGCGCGTCGGCGTCGCCTGCGGCCGCTGCTTCAGCAAGCCTGCACAGATGAAGGACTTCCCGGGGCAAGACGTTTCCGATGCCGGTTATCGCGCCGGTCGCGCCACAGTTGACGAAACCGTGGAACACCGCGGTATCGACACCGACCATCAACGAAACGTCGTCGTCACGGCTGGTGATGTTTTCCGCTGCGTAGCGCATATCGGCGGGGCCGCCGAATTCCTTGAAGCCCTTCAGGTTCGAATGGCGTTCGCGGAGCGCAAAGAAGAGATCCGCCCGCGTCGCAAAGCCATAATAGGGGCTATTGTAAATGACCGCCGGAAGATCGGGGGCGGCGCTCAGAATGGCTTCGAAGTGTGCCTTTTGCGCAGCGACGACCGTGCCCCGCGACAGGACGCGCGGAATGACCATCAGGCCCGCTGCCCCTACCTGCTGGGCATGAGATGCGAGTGCAACCGCAGAAGCGGTGTTGACCGCCCCTGTCCCTACGATGACGGGAATCTCGGCTTTCACCAGGCGCTCGACCCCTTCCATGCGCCAGGCATCCGTCAGCAGAGGCCAATCGCCCATGGAGCCGCAATAGACGACCGTCGACATGCCGACATCGATGAGTTCCTTCCCCTTTCGGACCAGGGCGTCCAGGTTCGGTGTCCGATCCTCCCGACAGGGAGTCATCAGGGCCGGAACCACGCCGGAAAAAATGGTCGCTTTCATAAGGTAATCCTCCCTGAAAAGTGGCAATCTCTTCCTACCCAAGGCGATGCGCCTTGTGGAAGAGCCTTGGATTGGAACTGGCCATTGTACAGATGATGAAAATCAAAAAGCCCGTTTCGGCAAACCTGCTGATGTCTATTGGCCGCGATCGGTACACCGTAGCAGGATCACCGTGCTGAGTTCCAGAACGATTGTAGCGGGCGAGGCTCAAGGCGAGGTTCTTGCTACCACCCAGGCTTTGAGCTTTTGGGGCGGCGTCGATCCGGCCACGGGGGACATCATCGACGTTCACCATCCGCTCTGCGGATGCAACCTGGCTGGACGCGTGCTCTTCATGCCCACAAGCTGCGGATCCTGCTCGGGGTCGGGCGTTATTCTCGATCTCGTTTTGTCCGGGCGAGCACCCGCCGCACTTGTCTTCCGCGATAGCGAGGATGTCCTTACCCTCGGCGTTCTCATCGCAAGAGAGATGTTCGGCAAACATGTTCCTGTGGTCTGCCTTGCGCCGACTGCGTTTGACCGGCTCTCGCATTCGCGCAATGCAAGGATTTACGGAGGAGTTCTTTCGACCGACCTCGGCGACGAGCTTCTGCTTCCTCCCACGACGAACGAGCTTGATCTGGACAAGGACGACGCAGCAATCCTGGCCGGCAGGGACGGAATTGCTGCCGCGCAGGCCATGAAAATAGTCGTCGCCATGGCCATCCAGCAAGGAGCCAAGGAGTTGTTGAACATCTCCCGGGCCCATATCGACGGGTGCATCTACGCCAGCCCCGCCAACCTGACCTTTGCCGAGCGAATGGCTGAAATGGGCGCCAGGGTCCGCGTTCCGACTACCATGAACGCCATTTCCGTGGACATGGCGAACTGGAGAAGGCAGGGCACGCCATCATCGTTCGGAGAACCCGCCGCTCGACTGGCTCAGGCCTACGTCAAGATGGGTTGTCTGCCCAGCTACACCTGTTCGCCCTATCTTCTTTCGACAGTTCCCACTTTCGGCGAGAACGTCGCCTGGGCGGAATCGAACGCAGTAGTTTTTGCAAACACGGTTATCGGGGCCCGGACGGCGAAGCATCCTGACTTCCTCGATCTTTGCATAGCGATCACCGGCCGCGCGCCGGCGGCGGGTGTGTATCTGGAGGAGAACCGAAGGCCACAAAGAATAATCGACGTCGCGGCCCCGACCGTGGTCGATGACGCATTCTGGCCGTTGATCGGATACACGGCGGGAAAGTTCTCGCCTGACCGCATTCCATTGCTTCGCGGCCTTGAGGACATGAAGCCGACCCGAGACGATCTGAAAGCGATGTGCGCAGCGTTCGGCACGACGTCGGGTGCCGCAATGCTCCATGTAGAGGGTATCACCCCCGAGGCATCTCTGACGCCTAAGGCGGACGCCGACAAGGTGACAATTGGCCGTCACGACCTCGTCGGCGCATGGCTTGAGCTGAACAGCGGACCTGAAGACGTCCAGCTGGTCGCGATAGGCAGCCCGCATGCTTCCGCGGATGAATGCGCCGAACTCGCGCGGGCTTTGTCTGCGGCCCTCAAGGGCCGCCGACGGCCAAGCGATGTAGCGGTGATCGTAACCGCAGGTCAGGAGACGATCGATGAAATCCGCCTCAACGGAATTCTCGGTTGCCTGTCCGACGCCGGCGTTCAGGTTCTGCCGGATATTTGCTGGTGCTCCATCTCGGAGCCGGTCTTCCCCCCGGCGACACGCGCTGTGCTAACCAATTCCGGCAAATACGCACATTACGGACCGGGACTTTGCAACCGACCGGTTCGCCTGGGAAGTCTGAAGGACTGTGTCGAGGCAGCCATTACGGGACGCGCATCTCCCGGTCTCCCTGACTGGCTGGCCTGACAATCTGCCCTAGGGCCGCCATCCAAGTCTCGTGCCATGGCTCGGCGGATCCGCGAAAGAGCGCCGCCGTGGCTATTGCTTCAAGGTGGGCGTCACACCCCAGGTGTCGGAAAGCATATAGCCGGACTGCCAGGGGTCTTCTGGATCAACCGTGTAGCAATGCTGTCCCGTAATCCAGGCCCGTCCGGTGATCTGCGGGATGATCATCGATCGGCCGTTGCGTTCGACGACATCCAGAATCTTGCCGACGAACCGCGATCCGATAATCGAGGTGTGGATGAGAGTATCTCCCACCGACATCTCTCCGCGAGCATGGAGAACCGCCATCCGGGCGGATGTCCCGGTGCCAGTGGGCGATCGATCCGAACGCCCGGGCGAAACGATGCATGTATTGCGCGTTTCCTTGCCGCTGCCCTGGAAGGGCATCGCAAACTGGACAATTGAAACACCGCGGACATTGGGAAAATCCGGATGGAAGACGTCGAACTGTTCGCGCGCCGCCTTGCGTATCTTTTCGCCCAGGATCGCGAGTTCCCTGGCTTCGTCCGGCCGTACCTGAAACCCAAGCTTGTGGGCATCGACGATCCCGAAGAACATGCCGCCATAGGCGATATCGAGCGGCACCGTGCCCAACCCCTCCAGTTCGAGTTTGCCGTCGAGCACGGCCACGAAGGCGGGCGCGTTGCGGAACGTGATGGAACGACAATGACCGTCGCGGCATTCGGCAGCCACCTCGATCACACCGCCGGGCATGTCCAATTTGAAGCGCGTCACAGGCTCCACCATCTGCACCATTCCGGTTTCCAGCAGGACCGTCGCGACGCAGATCGTGTTCGAGCCGGACATGGGAACGTACTCTGTCGGCTCCATGATGATGGCGCCCGCTACGCACTCCTTGTTGACCGGAGGCACGATCAGGTTCACGTGCCGCGCCACAGACCCGCGTGGCTCGCAGATCAGCAATCGGCGGATGTGATCATGATCGCGTTCCATGGCGATCATCCGCTCCATCATCGTCTCGCCAGCCGGAGGCAGGACACCGCCGACGATAACGTCACCAATCTCGCCTTCGGCATGGCAACCGACAACGTTTATCGACAGTCTTGACCGCATTGGCCGCTCTCCTGAATTCCAGTTGGAGACTTTCGTCACCTTCGCGATAGACGGCAAGGGGATATCACCAGGGCGAAGAAATTTGTCCCATTCGGCGGCGTCATGCTCAGTCAGAGTTCGACGGATCATCCTACCGTTGACATACCGGGCCACGTTGCTAACTAACACGACAGGCGTGTGCTGCGTGCGCCGGGCCCTGCCCGATACGGAGAACGATTAAAACCGTTGTCCAAGGAGGCGCAGCCCATGTCCCTTTCCTACACCCGCCGTCCGCTGTCCGTGCTTCGCGCGTTTCTCGACAACACGGCGTCGGGTGGCCTAGTTCTCATGGGTGTTGCTGCGCTCGCGATCATCGTCGCAAATTCGCCGTTGGCCCCGGTCTACTTCTCCACCCTTTCCGCCTATGTCGGTCCGCTCAGCGTTTCGCACTGGGTAAACGATGCGCTGATGGCGCTCTTCTTTCTTCTGGTTGGCCTGGAAATCAAGCGCGAGATGCTTGACGGCCAATTGTCGACATGGAGCCGTCGCATCCTGCCGGGCGTGGCCGCGGTCGGTGGCATGGTGGTTCCCGCAGCGATCTTTCTCGCGTTCAACTGGAGCGATCCGCTGTTGTCTCGCGGCTGGGCAATACCGACCGCGACCGACATCGCCTTTTCGCTGGGCGTGCTGTCGCTTCTCGGCAATCGGGTCCCTACATCTCTCAAGCTCTTCCTGACAGCACTTGCCATCATCGACGACCTCGGCGCGGTGATTGTCATTGCTCTTTTCTACACCGGCAATCTCTCGCTCGTTTATCTGGCGCTCGCCGCTGTCGTGGTGGCATCGCTCCTTGCGATGAACCGGTCCGGCGTGAGACGGCTGGAACCCTATCTGCTGCTCGGTGCGGTGCTGTGGTTCCTGGTGCTCAAGTCGGGCGTTCACGCGACCATTGCCGGCGTGCTTCTGGCGCTGACCATTCCGCTCCATCCAGCACCGGCGAAACCTGATGACATGGCGCACTCACCGCTCCATAGGCTCGAGCATGGCCTCCAGAAATGGGTGACATTTCTGGTCATTCCCATTTTCGGCTTTGCCAATGCGGGCGTGTCGTTCGCCGGCTTGTCGCTTGGCGTACTCGGTGACCCACTGACGATGGGCGTGGCCCTCGGGCTTCTTGCAGGCAAGCTGATCGGCGTGTTCGGAAGCGCATGGCTCGTCATTCGCTCCGGCCTTGCCGACATGCCCATGGGTGCGGGCGGCCTTCAGCTTGTCGGCATTTCGCTGCTGTGCGGCATTGGCTTCACCATGAGCCTGTTTATCGGGCTGCTGGCGTTCGCGGACTATCCGGCGCTTCAGGAGGAGGCCAAAGTCGGTATCTTGATCGGCTCGCTTGCTGCCGGCGTTCTGGGCTATGCCATACTGCGTTTCGCGCCGCGTGACGTTCCACCGCCGCCGGCTTCATATCGCCAGGCGTGAGGCAATACGTTCAGCGTTGAGGGAGCTCCTAAGAGAGTTGTCGGCACGCTATCTCTATGCGGCGCAGGGCCTCCTCGAGTTCGGCGGCGGAAGTCGCATAGGAGATCCGGAAATAGGGGGATAGCCCGAAAGCCGATCCCGGAACGACCGCGACATGCGCCTCTTCAAGCAGGTAGTCAGTGAAATCGGAGTCCGTGTCGATGCGCTTGCCCGACGAGGTCGCCAGTCCGATCAACCCCGCGCAGCTTGCGAAGGTGTAGAACGCGCCTTCGGGTGTCCGGCAGTCGATGCCGGGAATGGCATTCAGCTTCGAGACGACCAGGTCGCGGCGGCTGCGGAAGCTGGCTCTGCGTTCCGCAAGGAAATCCTGCGGACCGTTCAGGGCTTCGACCGAGGCCGCCTGGCTGATCGAACACGGGCACGATGTCGCCTGGCTCTGGATCACCGCCATCGCCCTGATCAGAGCTCTTGGCCCACCGGCGTAGCCTATTCGCCAGCCTGTCATGGCATAAGCCTTGGAAACCCCGTTGATCGTCAGTGCGCGATCCTTCAGTCGAGGTTCGACGGCGACGGGGGTGACGAACTGAAAATCGTCATAGACAATGTGCTCGTACATGTCGTCGGCCATGAGCCAGACATGCGGATGGCGCAGCAACACGTCCAGGAGAGGTTGGTAGTCGGCCGCGCTGTAGGCCGCGCCCGAGGGGTTGGAGGGTGAGTTCAGCAGAACCCAGCGCGTCCTTGGCGTGATCGCCTTCTCAAGCTGCCCGGCCTGCATGCGGAAACCTGCCTCGGCACCGCAAGGGATCAGCACCGGCACGCCGCCACAAATCTCGACGATGTCGGAGTAGGATGTCCAATAGGGCGTCGGGATGATG
Source organism: Rhizobiaceae bacterium (assembly GCA_019635775.1). Classification (GTDB taxonomy): domain Bacteria; phylum Pseudomonadota; class Alphaproteobacteria; order Rhizobiales; family Rhizobiaceae; genus Mesorhizobium_K. The sequence goes on from JAHBYU010000008.1 coordinate 204,145, forward strand.
ACCTCGTCGCCCCGATCTATTGTCGCCATGAAAGCGTTGAACAAGATCTGCTTGGCGCCGGTGGCGACGGTGATTTCATCCTGTGCGTAGTCCACGCCGTTCTCGCGTCGGAACTTATCGCCGATGGCCTGCTTCAACTCGGCGGTGCCATCGAGTGCGGTATATTTGGTTTCTCCGCGGTCGATGGCGGCCTTTGCGGCCTGCTTGACATTGTCGGGGGTATCGAAGTCGGGTTCGCCCGCGCCCAGAATGATGACCGGCAAGCCCTGTTTCTTCATCTGCGCGGCGCGCGCACCGATCTGCAGTATCTTTGAAACGCCGATATCGGCAATACGGGAGGCGGGCCTGAAGGCCGCCTCCCCCTGGATGGTGGAGATCGTCATGACGCCTCTATCCTGCCCGATCTCACTCTATGTCGAACGAGACGCCCTGCGCGAGCGGTAGAGCCTTGGAGTAGTTGATGGTGTTGGTGGCACGACGCATGTAGCCTCTCCAGGCATCGGAGCCACTCTCGCGGCCGCCGCCCGTTTCCTTCTCGCCGCCGAACGCACCGCCGATCTCGGCTCCCGACGTACCAATATTGACGTTGGCGATGCCGCAATCCGACCCGTCGGCGCCAAGAAAGCGTTCCGCTTCCTGCATGTTCAGCGTGAAGATCGATGACGACAGTCCGGCAGCCACCGCGTTGTGCTCCTCCAGCGCCTTGTCGAAATCCGAATATTTCATGACATAGAGTATCGGCGCAAAGGTCTCTTCCAGCACCGGACCGTCCTGCTTCGGCATTTCGACGAGCGCCGGCTTGACGTAGTAGGCCGTCTCCCTGCCGGCGTCCGCGACTCGTCCGCCACCGGTGACCACGCCACCCAGGGCTTTCGCCGCCCCAAGCGCCTTCTGCATGTTGTCATACGCAGCCTTGTCGACCAGCGGCCCGACGAGCGCGGAAGTTTCCAGCGGATTGCCGACCGAAACGCTCTCATAGGCCTTCTTGAGGCGCGGTACGATCTGGTCGTAGACGCTCTCGTGTACGAAGAGGCGGCGCAGCGTGGTGCACCGCTGTCCGGCCGTGCCCATCGCGCCGAATGCGATGGCGCGCAGCGCCATGTCGAGGTCGGCCGACGGGCAGACGATGCCGGCATTGTTGCCGCCAAGTTCCAGGATCGAGCGCGCGAAACGCTTGGCCAGACGTGGACCCACTTCGCGTCCCATGCGGGTGGAGCCAGTTGCCGAGATGAGCGCGACCTTCTCATGATCGACCAGAACCTCGCCGACGGTGCGGTCGCCGATCAGGACGCTCGACAGGTTTTGCGGCACGTCACCGAAGCGGGCCATCGCCTTTTCCAGGATCGCCTGGCAGGCAAGCGCCGTCAGCGGCGTCTTCTCGGACGGCTTCCATACAACAGCGTTGCCGCAGACAAGGGCCAGCGCCGCGTTCCAAGACCAGACCGCCACGGGAAAGTTGAAAGCGGTGATGATGCCGACGACTCCAAGCGGATGCCAGGTTTCCATCATGCGATGGCCGGGTCGCTCGGTGGCGATCGTCAGGCCGTAGAGCTGGCGCGACAGACCGACCGCGAAGTCGCAGATATCGATCATCTCCTGCACTTCGCCCAAACCTTCGGAGGCGATCTTGCCAGCCTCGATCGAGACAAGGCGGCCGAGATCTTCCTTGGAGGCGCGCAATTCCTCGCCAAGCAGACGGACCAGTTCGCCGCGCCTCGGCGCAGGCACCAGTCGCCACTGCTTGAATGCTTCATGCGACGCGGCGATAACCTTGTCTGCCTCGGAAGCCGAAGCGGTCTTCAGTCGTGCGATCTCCTCGCCGCTGACAGGGCTGAACGACGCCATTGCGCCCCCGGTCCATGCCGCGCGCGCCACCCCGAGACGGTCAAGGACCGCCGCCGTTTCCTGCTTTACATCGATGGTTTTGCTCATCGTCTTTCTCCGTTTCTTTCCTGTTATCGGGCGGGGCCGCCGCTGTCCCAACACCGCACCGTACCGAGAGTGGTATGGGCACTGCCTTTAAACCCTGCCTTGCTGGTTGCGAACCTCGTGCGTCGTGCAGAGGTCGTAGCAGGCCTTGTTCCCGCGACCAATCCCGTGTTCGGCGCTGAAAATCCCTTCAGCGTTTCGGGTTGATGCCCGCTGGCTTCCGGAGCGCGTGTAGTCCCGTCCGTCGTTGTCACTCGGCGGCGGCCGCCTGCCCAAGCACCGAGAAGCAGGATTCGACCGACGTCCGTTCGATCTGCGCATAGTACGCGAACTCATCGAGAACGGATTCGCCCAGGTCACGCTCGAACATCACCTGATTGGGGCTGGCGACGAATTCTTGTGTGATCTCGTCGCCGAGATTCGACTGGAAGATGCCTGCCGCGCTCACGGGCAGGAAGTCCTCGTAGACGATCGGATCAAATCGCACGAGGTCTTGGGCGACCGCGGTTTCGATGTCCATGATGCGGCCGGCTTCGGTTCTGCCTTTTTCGGTCAGGCTGTACCTGAAATAGCCGAGGCCAGCTTTTCGGATACCGTTCCAGTCATCCGGGAACGCCCTGAAAACATCTGAGAGCGAAGCGACATATTCGGTGGCGTTCGAACCGTCGGCAGCAGGCCGGACTCTGGCGCGCGTCTCGTTGAGGAGCTTGTCGTAGAGTGCCCGTCCCTTTGGCGTCAGCGCCACGCCACGCTGTTCGATTTCGCCAAACCGTGCGGTATGCGACCCCTGCCACCATTCGCCATCGGGGCCGATAAACGAGACGGCCTCTTCCAGCGCCTTGAAGGAGGTCTGACGGAGCAGGATCGGGCAGAGACGGGTAGGAGGGCCTTCGACAACCGCCTTCGGCACGATGCCGTTTGCCGGCATGAGGGCCTGCACCTTGTCGATATCCAGGGTGCGCGGCGTTAGATGATTGATGTGCGGCCCTCTGAACGAGACGACGTCGGCAACCAGTCGGTGGGCGTCATGCAGACGCTTGTACATGTCGGCGTCCACGATCGCCTCGTCGTGCCAGCGGAAGGTCTCAAGCACCTCGGCAACGAAATGCTGTGCGTCGGCCTTTGCCAGTCCGCCTTCCTGCTCGGCCTTTTCGATGAGCCGCACCGCGCCGTCGGTGAATATGCTACGTGCCGCGAGCACTGCGGACGCCTGCTCACGCAATGCCTCGTCGGCTATCAGGTCGAGACGCAGAAGCGATGTGAATACACGGAACGGATTGCGTTTCAGACTGCTGTCGGCGACCGGACGGAAGGCGGTGGAATGGACCGGCACGCTCGCCGTCGAAAGATCATAGTAGCCGACCGGATACATCCCCATCACGGCGAAGGCCCGGCGCATCATCGCCAGTTCCTGCGGCGTCCCGAGACGGATCGCTCCATGCCGCTCCTCGGATATCCGCTCCAGCGAATCCGTCGCGGCTAGGCGATCCCTAAGCTCGTGATCCGCGGCAAGTGTCTCTGCGTTCACCGTGGCCACCAGTTCCATCAGGGTGCCGTATGCGGGCACTTCTTCACGGTACATGGCGGACATGGCCGAGGAAAAAGCGGCGCGTAGGTCATCGGGGGAAACGAACTGCGTGTCGGTCATGGAATCCGCGCTATCATTTATCTCGAACATACTGCGACAGCATGATAATTGAGGTCGTAAGGCGTATCTCGCGCTTTTTCAGACTATGTTGGTGCGAAAACGGAATGAACTTGAGCCGAACATCCATTCCAGACCTTGCCGTGCTGCAGGCTTTCGAAGCGGCTGCTCGCCATGGCAATTTCACCAAGGCGGGCGCTGAGCTCAACCTGACGCAAAGCGCGATCAGCCGGCAGATCCGGGCGCTTGAGGAACAGTTTCAGGTGGAACTCTTCGAGCGTGTGCGCAAGCGGGTGCATCTGACAACGGCAGGACGAAGGATCCTGCCAGATGTCGAACGACTTCTCGCCCATTCCGAAGACCTGGTCTTCAAGGCGCGGGCAGCAACGGAAGTTGTGGGCACCCTGTCGATCGCCACCCTGCCGACGTTCGGCAACCGATGGCTTCTGCCGCGCCTGCCTCACTTCCTGGAGAGCCATCCGGGGCTTATGGTCGACATGACGTCGCGTTCGGCGCCGTTCGACCTGCAGGCCGAGAATGTCGACATAGCCATCCATTACGGCCAGCCGGTCTGGGCCAACGCCACATGTACCTATCTTTGCAGCGAGATGATCCTGCCTGTCGCGGCGCCGAAGCTCATCTCGGAAGGGGCGGTCGCGGACCGGGCTGACCTGGCCCGCCAGCCACTGCTCCACCTTACGACGCGGCCAAGGCTATGGGCGGAGTGGTTCCAGTCCAGTGGGATCGAGCATGGAAATGCCTATCGCGGCAACCGCTTCGACCAGTTCTCGATGATCATCATGGCCGCGTTGCAAGGCATGGGCGTCGCATTGCTGCCCACCTATCTGATCGAAGACGAGCTTGCAGCAGGCAGCCTGCAGATCGTTTGCGACCTGCCGCTGCAAACCAACAACAGCTATTATGTCGTGCTTGCCGATGGCAACCGCAACAACGCGGTTGCGCAGGCTTTCCAGGAATGGCTTCTTTCGCGTGTGGATCAGCGGAGCGTTCAGGCTCCCGCAGCCCGTTGACAGCGCTGTCGGCAAGCACGGGTTCCAGCCGCGCTGGCCAACTCACCGGCGGGTAGGCGCAGCGTATCAGGCGAACTCGATGATCGACCTGGCAAGGACGCCTTGTTCCAGACGATCGAAGGCCTCGTTTACCTGTTCGAGCCTTATGCGCTCACCGATCTGGCTGTCGATATCGAACCTGCCTTTTCGATAGAGGGAGAGGATACGCTGGATATCTTCCTCCGGCACGCCGCCACCGTAGTTGCTTCCGATGATCTTGCGCTGGCTGTTCGGCAGGGTGGAGGCCGCAACGGTGAATTGCTCGCCAAAGGCGGCAATCCCCACCACCACCAGCGTCCCGCCCGGACGAACCAGATTGTAGGCCATGGTCAGCGCAGGCGGGCGACCCGTGCATTCGATGGCGCTGTCGGCGCCACGGCCATGCGACAGGCCGCGCAGATATTCCGCCGCATCCCCGGTTTTGGGGTTGAAGAAATGGGTTGCGCCAAACTTCTCCGCCACCGCACGTTTCTCGTCATTCACGTCGATTGCGACAATGGTCTCGGCGCCATTGATGGCAGCAGCCTGGATCGCGTTGACGCCCACGCCGCCGACGCCAATTACCGCGACGCAATCGCCCGCGCGCACCTTGGCGTCGTTCACCACAGCGCCGAAGCCTGTCGTCACCGCACACCCCACCAGTGCGCCGACGGCAAAGGGAATCTCCTCATGCATCGGAATGCAGCCGGTTTCCGGGACGACAGCATATTCGGCGAAGGACGACACGCAGGAGAAATGATTTATCGTCTCCTGCGGCTTTGCCGCCCGCTTCAGCCGCGAGGTTCCATCCCACAACCCGCCCTGTCCGGCGGCATAGTTGTAGCTGTCGCACAATGCGGGGTGCTGTTCGTGACAATAGAAGCAGTGACCGCAGGCGGGCGCCCAGGAAAGGATCACGCGGTCGCCCGGCTTTACGCGACTCACACTCGATCCGACCCGCTCAACGACACCGGATGCCTCGTGGCCAAGGATCAGGGGCATCGTGCCGCGGGAAAGGCCGCGCGCACAGTTGAGGTCGCTGTGGCAGACGCCGGTCGCCTTGATGCGCACCAGAACCTCCCGTTCCTTGGGATCGGCGACGACTACCTCCTCGACCACCAGCGGCTTGCCGGCTTCGTAAAGGACGGCTGCTTTCATGATATGCCCCATCAGATGATTTTCATCAGGCTACAACCTCATCATATTACAAAGCAATAGCTACTATTGAAAATATTTACTTGTAGGGTTACACATCTATCGCATTGATTTTAAATCGTCTTTCTAAATTTATTCCGTCCCGGTCCTCCGCCTAGACGGCAAACGGTCGTTGACAGGAACGTTCAACTGACGTCATTTCGATAGTAGCAATTGTATTTCAATATCTGGAGGCCTTCGTGCGCGACGTACAACTTTTCATCGACGGCAAGTGGAGCGACGCTTCAGGCGGGCGCTGGCAGGACGTCGAGAACCCGGCAACCGGTGAGACCGTCGCTCGCGTCGCGATGGCTTCGGCCGACGATCTTGAGCGCGCTGCCAAGGCCGCAAGTCGCGGCTTTGCCGTCTGGAAGGCGATACCAGCCGTCAAGCGCGCCGACATCATGCATAACGCCGCTGCCTTGCTGCGCGAACGCGCAGAGGCCATCGCTCCAAACCTCACGGAAGAACAGGGAAAACCGCTTGCGAACTCGATCAATGAGGCCCGCAACGCCGCCGCCGTGATCGACTGGTTTGCCGAGGAGGGCCGCCGCGTCCACGGGCGCACAATCCCTCCACGGGGTGCGATGATCACCGCGATAGCGGCGCGCGAACCGGTAGGCCCGGTTGCCGGCTTCACGCCGTGGAATTATCCGATCGGCCAGGCCGTCCGCAAGATTGCAGCCTCGTTGGCTGCCGGATGCTCGATCGTCGTCAAGGCCGCGGAGGAAACGCCGAGCGCCACTGCCGCCATGGTGCGCTGCTTCGAGGACGCGGGCGTGCCTCCCGGAGTCGTGAACCTCGTCTTTGGCGTGCCTTCGCAGGTATCGGAATATCTGATCGCACACCCGTTGATCAGGGCTATCTCCTTTACCGGCTCTACCGCTGTGGGACGGGAGCTGACGATGATGGCAGGCAAGCATCTCAAGCGCTCCACCATGGAGCTCGGCGGCCATGCGCCGTTCCTCGTCTTCGCTGATGCGGATCTCGACGATGCCGTCCAGACGCTCGCCGAGAACAAGTTCCATAATGCGGGCCAGGTCTGCATCGCTCCCACACGCATCATGGTTCAGGAGCCCGTCTTTGAAACCGTCTTGGAAGGCCTGGTGCAGAAGGCCAAGGCCGAACGGCTGGGTGACGGCATGGATCCCGCCACAACGATGGGACCGCTGGCGCACGGCCGGCGCATCGAGGCTGTGGATGCACTCGTGCAGGATGCCGTGGCACAAGGCGGGCGACTGCTCACCGGAGGACGGCGCGCGGAAAATCGCGGGCATTTCTACGAGCCAACGGTACTGGCGGATGTGCCGTTGACCGCCCGGATCATGAACGAAGAGCCGTTTGCGCCCGTGGCCATCGTCAACCGATTTGCCTCGACCGATGACGCGATCGCGGAAGCCAACCGCCTCGACTACGCCTTGGCAGCCTATGCCTTCGCCCGGGCCGCCGACACGATTTATCGCCTCTCAACAGAGGTCGAGACCGGCATGATTTCGATCAATCATTATGACCTCGCCTATCCCGAGCAGCCTTTCGGAGGCATCAAGGATTCCGGATTCGGGAATGAGGGCGGACATGAGGCGCTGGACGATTTCCTGAACACGAAATTCGTGTCTGCCCGCATTATCTGAACGACGTCGAGATCGACCGGTACTCTCAGTCCCGGTCGAACTCCTTGCCGATCTTTTCAGAAGCCACAAGATCGGATCCGAATCGATCGATTCTGTAGGGCGTCAGGTCGCACAACGGCTCGCTTCCCGTGATGAGAGCCGAGAGCGCAATGCCGACGGCCGGCGCAATCTGGAAGCCGCCCCCGCTGCCCCCGAAAGCGTGGAAAAGGCCCTGGGTCGTCCGGCTGCGGTCAATCACCGGAAGCATGTCGGGCAGGTATCCCTCGACCCCCGACCAGCTGCGAATGATGTCTGCGCCGGCAATGCCCGGCATGGCGCGGCAAAGAGCAGCCATCCCAGCTCGGATCTTCTGCGGCGGTACAAAAGTGTGCTCGCCATCGGCGTTGGATCGGGTGCGGGGGTATCCCGCAAAGATGAAATTGCCACGCGGAATCTGACGCACGATCACATCGCCCTCGACCGCCTGCAGAACCGGGCGCAGGATGTATGGCAGCGGTTCGGTGACGAATTGCGGCGGACCCGCCCCGAACATCGGCACCGCCTCGCCAAAGCTTTCGGCAAACGCACCAGCCCAGTTGCCAGCGGCGTTGACCACAACCGCAGATGACATCGTGCGGCCGTCTTGGCTTGTGACGACGAAGCCGTCCCCTTCTCGCCGGACATCGGATACGTGCCAACCCTGCTCGAGCGTGCCGCCGGCGCGCAGGAAGCTTCGGCAAACGGCTGGTGTCGCAAGCCGGGGATTGGCCGTGGCGCAGCGGTCGGAGTAGCTGCCGGTCTTGATGGCGGGAGATATCCCGGGCACAAGTCGCGCCAGATCCTCAGGTCCCAGCGCCTCCACGACAAGACCGTTCTCGTTCGAGGCTGCAAGGTACTTCAGCAGCGTCTTGCGCCCATCCTCGCTGCTGGCGAAATATATGTGCCCGGTGCGATCATATTCGCATCCCTCGCCGATCTGGGCCTCGAAATCCTCCCAGAATTCCTGTGCCAGGAGGGACAAGGCATACTGGGCTGGCATGCGCCCCTGCAGTCGCAAATTGCCGAAGTTCGCGCCGCTCGATTGGGCGCCAAGCCAGCCACGATCGACAATGGTGGCGGATAGGCCGGCTCTTGCGAGATGCCAGGCGGTGAAAGCACCGAAGAGCCCGGCGCCGATCACAATGACATCGGGTTTCCGGGTCAAGCGCCTTCCTCCCCGGGAGTACCTATGGGAACGGGACGCACAGGAGCCTGTGCGTGAAGATAGCCGCAGTCCTTCATGGATTTTCCCGCAAGGCCCGACAGGGTTTCTGCAAGTGCCGTTGCGCAGTATCGTCCCTGGCAGCGGCCCATGCCGCAGCGGGTTACGGCCTTCAGCCGGTTTACCTCCATTGGGCCCGCGAGCCGGGCGACCACATCGCGCACGTCGCCCAGGCTGATACGTTCGCAGCGGCAGAGTAAGGTATCGTCCGGCAGATCCGTAATGCCCTCGCCATGGGCCTTGAAGGCGCCTGACATGGCGCGTTGAAAGGCACGCCAGCCATGAAGGCGACGCTGCAGCCGGCTGATCTGCCCATCCACTCCCGCAGGGGCCTTTCCGATGCACTTCAGGATCGACAAGGCGGCGAGCTTCCCCGCGACTGCGGCGCCATCCGCCCCAGCCGTCCGCGCCGAGTCTCCGGCTACCCAGAGCAAAGGCCCGGCCCGGCCCTCGGCATCCGCTTGAGGGAACCAGTGCCTCAGCACCGGGTCATATTCAAGCTTTGCACCAGCCAGTTCAGCCAGCTGCGTCTCGGGGCGCAGGCCATGGCCTAGCGCCACCGAATCGCAATTTATTGTTTCAGGGCCACGGCGGGATCGGAATTGTATCGCCTCGACCCGCTCGTCACCGACGATCCTGTCAAGACGCACGCCGGTGAGCATGCGCACACCGGCACGCCGCAGTTCAGCCATCAGCGACAATCCCCGCAACAGCGTGGACAGGGAATAACGCGCCATGCCCGGCGCCGCCCGAATCTTCTCGTTCAGCGGTGTGGTGTCCAGAACGACGATGTCTTTCGCGCCCATGCGCAGATATTGCGCGGCCGCAAGGTACAGAAGCGGCGATGAGCCGGCAAACACGGTGCGCTGCCCGATCAGACAACCATGGCGTTTCAGGGCCACCTGCGCTCCGCCCAGCGCGTATACGCCCGGGAGTGTCCAGCCCGGCAGCGGCAGGATGCGATCGATCGCACCTGTCGCAAGCAGCAGTGGTCCATGCGCCATGCTGCTTACGTGGCCATCCTGAAGCAATTCAACTTTGCCGCCAAAAACGCCCCAGACCATGCTGCCCGGACGATAGTCGCAGCGGAGCAGGACATCGTCCTCCACCGCCTCGCGCTGGGCAATCTTGCTGGCGCCGTTGCTCCCAAACAGGCGTGGCGAGCGATCGGCGATGAGCGGGGTTAATCGACGCGTTCCCTGGCCGCCCGGCCGTTCAGCTTCGTCGAGCACGACGGGTCGCAGACCCGCGCGGACCAATGTTCCGGCAGCAGCCAGACCCGCGGGGCCTGCCCCGACGATGACGGGCACCGTATCGGCAAGTTCACCAGCGTTCATGGTCGCGCCAAGGCCGAAGAAGTGAAAAGCCGGGTCCCGTCCTGGACAGATGTCGTGCAGGCACGCAGCCGCTCGCCAGCCTCCGTCCAGAGCGTGCAGTCCTGACAAGCGCCCATCAGACAGAAGCCGGCACGCGCGCTATGATCAAACTCGGATCGGCCCAGCGCCGGCCTCTCGCGCAGCACGGCGGACGCCACCGTTTCTCCTGTCCGGGCCATCATTCGTTGCTCGTCCAGGTAGAAATGCAATTCTGTGCCGGTTTGATAAATCGGCCGGAAAAGCCCGTTCGCCATTTTATTACATTTCAATAGTTGATATTGAGATGTAAATTGCTTCGCCTTTGTACTCCTGTCAAGCGATTGCCGGATCAGATCGCATGGGTTCGGGTCAGTTGTTGGAAATGGACCGTGCCGCCGCGATGATCAGAGCTGAAAAATTGGCGACCACTTCTTCGCGACTGAATCGTACCAGAGACGTTGCGATACTGACGGCGCCCACCGGCTGCCCGTCCGGCCCAAGTACCGGCGCTGCGATCGATGCATCGCCATGGTAGAGTTCTTCAAAGCAGGCAGCGTAACCCGCCTCGCGCACCTCGGCGATGATCTCCATGAGCCGCTCGGGATCTATTTCCGTTGCTGAGGTGAAGCGGGTCAGGCTCGACGCATCGATAATGGCGCGAGCCTGCTCCGGCATGATGCGCGACAGGATTGCACGGCCGGGCGAACTGCAAAAGGCTGGAATCCGGGTACCGCTCGTCACATCGGTGCTCAAAACATGACGGCTCTGGATTCTGGCGACATAGACGATATCCGTGCGGTCAAGCATGGTCAGGTTTACGGTTTCCTCGGTCTCCTTGCTGAGGTGCTGCAGCACAGGCATGGCCTGGCGCACCAGCGGCGACGAGCGCGTGTAATGATGCGCAAGGTCCAGGACGCGGATCGACAACGAAAACTGCCGGGTCACCGGGTCCTTGTCCAGATAGCCGAGGCGGTGGAGCGTATGCGTGAAGCGCTGCGCGGCGCTCAGATCGAGTTCGGACTGCTGGGCGATCTCGGACAGCGTCATTGACGGGACCTGCGGACCAAAGGCCTCCAGAACACGGAACGCCTTCGCCACCGACTGGACCATCAAGGGGTCGGACTTCCGGGTCTTTTTCTCGGCTTCGGTCAAACCTCTCTCTCCTGCTTCAGAACGTACCTATCGTATAGCAATAACAATCGGCAAGTACCGTATCGCAGTCTTTCGGTTGACAGGTCGATAATCAATATGCACTAATCAATATCAGATATTGCATTGCAATTGTGGAACTCGAAAATTGATCCTGACTGAAACAATCGGTGCTGTG
>JAHBYU010000009.1 GCA_019635775.1 Rhizobiaceae bacterium
CGGAACGACGGCGTTCCACTTGAGCTCGCGGTCGATGCGAACGCGCAGGGCTTCCGAGCCTTCGTCTTCACCATGCACGATGAACACACGTGACGGCGGTCGCCGGAAGCCCGACAGCCATCGCATCAGCTCGTTCGAATCGGCATGGGCTGACAGCATCGACAGTTCCTCGACCGCAGCGCGAACCGGAATCCATTCGCCGTGGATCTTGGTCTCCTGCGCGCCTTGCAGCATGGCGCGACCGCGGGTGCCGGCTGCCTGGAAGCCAGAGAACAGGATCGTGTTGCGGGCGTGTGGAGCGAACGCCTTCAGGTGGTGGAGGACGCGCCCGCCGGTCGCCATGCCACTCGCCGAGATCACGACCTTTGGGTAGGGGCTTGCCGTGATGCCCTTGGAGGCGTCGACGTCTCGCGTGTAAGTGGCGATCGCGCAGACTTCCTTGCATTGCTCGGGCGTCAGGCGATGATCCTCGCGATGGGCGTGGAGAAGGTCGGTGGCGTCGATCGCCATCGGACTGTCGAGATAGATCGGCACCTTCGCCAGGCGCCCAGTCCTTTTGAGCTTCCAGAGATGGTAAAGGAGCGATTGCGCGCGACCCACGGCGAAGGCGGGAACGACGACCGTCCCGCCGCGCGCGACTGTTCGCTCGACGACGGCGCCGAGCGCTTCGGTGGGATCGGCAGGATCGTGCATGCGGTTGCCGTAGGTCGATTCGATCAACACATAGTCCGCCTCCGGTACAGGGGCCGGATCGGGAAGAACCGGATCGTCATAGCGGCCGAGATCGCCGGAGAAGGCGACACGGCGTCCGCCCCATTCGATCTCGGCGGTGGCGGCGCCCAGGATGTGCCCGGCATGACGGAAAGTCAGCGTCGCGCCGAACGGGAGCTTGACCGGCTTGTCGAAGGGCACGGGCGAGAAGAATTCAAGGCTGCGCTCGGCATCCCGGATGCCGTAGAGCGCGAGCGCCGGCTTGTGTTTCGAGAAGCCTTTTCTGTTGGCGTATTCGGCGTCCTTCTCCTGCAGGTGGCCGCTGTCCTTGAGGATGAGCTCTGCCACATCGCGCGTTGCCGCCGTCGCATAGATCTTTCCCTTGAAGCCGTCGCGCACAAGCTTGGGAAGGTAGCCCGAATGGTCAAGATGGGCGTGCGTCAGGATAACGGCGTCGATGCTCGAAGGGTCGATCGGCAGCGGTTCCCAGTTTAACTCGCGCAGGTTCTTGAGGCCCTGAAACAGACCGCAGTCGATCAGGATGCGTTTGTCGCCGTTGGTGAGCAGATGTTTCGAGCCGGTGACGGTGCCTGCGCCGCCGAGGGACGTAAGTGTCAGCATGGCGTCCTTCATTTGGTAGGAGTGGTGAGATCGGCGGGCGAGCCTTTCCCATCGATGGCATTGCGTTCGGCGACTGTCAGGAAGTCGCGGCGCGACCACCCAGCCAAAGGTGCGGCGGCATCGATCAGATGCGCCCAACTGCAGCGATTGGCGAACAGCAGGCCCGCGACATCCAGCGTGCCGCCCCGGCTGATATAGCCGCGGGCCACAGTGTGTTTCGGACCGCTGTCGAGCCGTCGCAGCAGGCCGAGCATCGGCTCGGGCCGTGTGTGCGAGACGATCAGGCGCGGGACATCGACCGGGAAGAGGCGCACGAGCTCCTCGTCGGACGCCACAAAACGCGCCTCGATGGGATCGCGGGGGATCCTGAAGCGACCGGGCTCGTTGAGCGCCGTCACCACGACCCGCCGTCCATGCTCTTTCAGGCGGTTCGCCGCCTTGAGCGCCTCTTCGAGCTGGTAAGCGCCGATCGCAACGATCTGCAGCTCGGCGCCGTCAACCTGTCCCTCGATGTGGGCAGCGCCGTCGGCGACGAAACGGACGGCGGCAGCGCCGTCGAAGCGGTGCGGCATGTCGCGCTTTGAGACGATCACGCAGGCGACCTGGCCGCGCCCCTCGAACACCGAGGCCATGGTGGCGACGGCGCTGTTGGCGTCTACCGGAAACAGCACACGCGCGGTGTCCGACATCTCGCCGAGCAGCGCCTCGCCGACGGTCGGATCCTGATGCGACTGCTCGTTCTTGGAATTCTCCCAGGTATGCGAGGTGACGACAAGCGGCACGGAAATCCAGCCCGGGCTCTGGCCCACCGTGCGTTGGTGGCGCGCGAAGATGATCTCCTGACGCAGGCCGCCGAGCATCTTCATCGCGAAGGCTTCGTAGCTGACGATGAGGTTGATCCCGCCTTTGTTCGCAAGGGCCGCGGCGGCGACCGCTTCCTCGTTGAGTGCGGTGATCACGGCGCCATCAACGGCATCGGCGACGCCGGCTTCGGGCGTATTGACGCGGTGGCGGAGGCGGTCAAGGGTGGCACCCATGTGGTTGGAGCGCAGTTCGTCCGGATTGCCGACGCGCACCCTGTGCGACGGATTTGCGTTGACAAGGCTCACGAACCAGCGGTCGAGCGCATGCATGGCGCAATCGGCCGGCGCGCTTTTGTCGGTCCATTGCGGCTGCGGCAGGCTCGGCGCAGACGGCCGGCGCGACGCCAGCGGATGCCGGCTCTCCGGGGGACGCTTCTGCTCCTGGTGAATCGCAATTGCTGAAACGGCCTCGTCGATCTCCTCCTGCGGGACGAACAGAACCCGCGCCGCTTCGTTGAACGCAGTTCGCGCGGCCTCGTCGCGGGACGGATTTCCGGCAAGCGGGAGATTGTGCGCGGCGTTCGTGCCAGCGCCTGGAAAGCCGAAGCCTTTCACGGTATTGGCAATGGCGTAGGGAATGGGAGCGGGATAGACGCGGGCGGGGTCGCCCGCAAAACGGCCAAGGCGCTCCTCGGCCGTCAGGATCGCCCAGACGAAGGCCGCGGGATCGCGACCGTCGATCTCGAACGGATCGAATCCGTTGAGCCTGAGATGATCAGCGAGCCAATCGGCGCCGCCCTGCTGCGCGATCTGCGCCCGCTCCTCGATGCGTCGGCCGTTAAGGATCATGATCGGCACGACGAGACCGCTATCCTCAGCTCGCCACCAGCGCGCCGTCCAGTCCGAGCCGCGCTGCTCCTCGAAGGCGCCATCGCTCAGGAAAGCGACCAGGCTCTCTCCGGGTAGCGGGGCATGGACGTACTGGACCTCGGCGAAGCCGAGATATCCGCCCTCGGAAATGGCGCCGGCCGTGTTCGGTCCGGCATGGCTGCCGATCGGCACCGCCGGACGGCCCTCGGCATTGATAGCATAGGAATAGAAGTCGGCGGCGAGCCGGGACAACCCCTTCTCGCTCCGGTCATAGCGCCCTTTCTGCGCATCCGAAACGTCGCCGGTCAGCGCGTTGAGCGCCTCGATCGCCGCGACGCAATGGCCCTGTCCCATCACCCAGGAGCGGGTGGTGGCCGAGAGCGTGTTCGCGGCAAGGTAGCCGACAAAGGCCGGCACCATGTTCAGGGAACCGCCGGTATGGCCTTCAGGGGTTGCTTTGAAGGCTTCTAGCGGCAGCGACGCGCCGGAGAGGTCGACGCGCTTGGCATAGGTCATGTGAACCACCGTCCACATCGCGGCGGAGGTCAGCCGGTCGGCAGCGGCAAGCAGGCGGTAAAGCGCGTCCGGGTTCTGCTTCGGCGACTGCGCAAGAGCGCGAATGCGCTCGACGGTTTCGTCGCTATGCGTGATCGGGCCGTAGCCGGCACGCCAATGTTCGAATGCTGGGGAGTGTTCGAAGGCTGTGGACGTCGTCGCGGCCATGCGCTGCTGCCTTTCCTGGATGTGTCTGCTTTCCGATGCCGATGGCATCACTCAACCCCGCCGGTCCACGACGGAGGATCGCTGGCGGGAAAGGAATCGATGCCGGCGCGTTCGACGTCGTCGAGCGGCTCGGGCGGGCGTCGATGACGGACGAGTTCAGGATCGGGAGCGTCGGCGATGGCCAGCGCATCCGTGACCAGTCGGGCGAGCCCGATCGCGTTGCTCGGATGACTGACCGAATCGGAGGAGACGATCCTGCCGCAGAGCGGCGCCAGGCGCGTATAGGAATCACCGGCGAAGATGCCGTGCACGACAGCGACGTCAGGTCGTGCGAATCCAAGCGGCGGCAGCTTTCGCGCCGCCTCGATGAGCGTATTGCCGGAGGAGGCGATGTCGTCGACCAGGACGGGCTGCAGCCCGCTCGATGAGGAGAGGTCGGGAAACGCGATCTCGACGTCGCGGTCGCCATGCCGGATCTTACGCAGCACCGCATGCGGCGCGCCGATCTTTGCGGCGATGGCCGACACCCATTGCTCGCTTTCCTCGTCCGGACCGATGATCAGCGGATCGGCAACCGACGCGGCGATCCACTCCGCCAGGAGCGGCGCCGCATGCAGCGTCAGCGCCGGGATTTCATAGAGCGCGGACAGCGCCGGATAGCGGTGCAGGTGCGGATCGACGGTGACGAGCCGGTCGAAGCTGGACGAGATCAGGCGCGCAAAGGTTCGGGAGGTGATGGCCTCACCCGACCGGAAACGCCGATCCTGCCGCATATAGGCCAGATATGGAGCGATCAACGTCACCGCGGTGGCGCCGAGCGATCGGGCCGCGTCAGCGAGAAAGACGAGCCGGAGGAAGCCCTCATCGGGGCGAGCGAGCGTCGAGACCAGAAGAACCGATTTTGCTGCGACGTCGCACGCGAGGCGGACATAGCTCTCGCCGTCCGGGAAACTGCGCGTCTCGATCGCCCCCAGCTCGCCGGCGCCAGCGTTCGCAAGTGCTTGCGCAAATGCTTCATTGCCGGGGAGAGCAATGATGACGGGGACGGAAGTCATCTGGGCTGTGGCAGGGGCCATCATCGTTCTTTCGCAGTCTCGTTCCGGCGTGCAGCACGACGCGCGGTCAGCTCATGATTTCTTGCCCAAAGGCGAAGACAGGTCTCAGATAAAGCCCGCACGGAAGCTCGATTCTTTAATCGAGATTAAGTTCTTGCCATTGCGTGCCAACTCGGCCTCGCGTGCGAACGGCATTTCCGGTCATGCACGAAGGGATGCATAAAGGCTCCGGCCAGCACCTTTCCGGACGCAATCTTGATCTGAGTTAAAGTTCCGGCCTTCCCAGGCGCGCATTTTGACGACCAAGCAGGCTTCAAGTGACTTTTAGCAGAGAACCTTGTCGATCCTGATGCTCAATAGACGCGGCGATCCATAACGCGCCTGGCTGATGACATAAATCGCATTGGCCGTCGCGCGCGAGAGAAGTACGGGAATGCGGCCCATGGAGAATGAGAACAAAGCGCCCGCGAAGCGGGTCTTCAAGTTCGACATCCTGTATTTTATTGCGGTCTTCTTTGCCGTTCTGCTGATCCGGGATCTGCTTGTCGGCCAAGGCCATATCAAGGTCATTCCGTACAGCGAGTTCCAGAGCCTGATCGAAAGGGACGGCGTCGCCGACCTGGTGGTCGGACCGACGGAGATCACCGGCGCTTACAAGCCGCCTATCGAGAAGGATGCGCCCCAGCATTTCTCCACGGTTCGCGTCGATCCGCAGATCGCCGACGTGCTAACCAAGAGCAACATTTCCTTCTCCGGCAAACCCGCGCCGGGCCTCTTCGAAAACCTGCTCTCCTGGCTGATGCCGGCTGCGATATTCGTGTTGATCTGGATATTCCTGCTGCGGCCGATGATGGCCGGACAGCATGGCGGCCTGATGAGCATCGGGCGCAGCCGGGCGAAAGTCTATGGCGAGAAGTCTGTAAAGGTGACCTTCGCCGATGTGGCGGGCGTCGATGAAGCCAAGCAGGAGCTCGCCGAAGTCGTCGGCTTCCTAAAGGACCCGGCAACCTATGGCCGGCTCGGCGCGCGCATTCCCAAGGGCCTGCTTCTCGTCGGTCCGCCCGGAACCGGCAAGACGCTTCTGGCGCGTGCCGTCGCCGGGGAATCGGGGGTTCGCTTCTTTTCGATTACCGGTTCCGAATTCGTCGAGATGTTCGTCGGCGTCGGCGCTTCGCGCGTGCGCGACCTGTTCCAGCAGGCGCGCGCGCAGGCCCCGGCCATCGTCTTCATCGACGAACTCGATGCGCTCGGTCGCGCCCGCGGCGTCGATATGCCGGGCGGTGGACATGACGAGAAGGAGCAGACGCTCAATCAGCTGCTCGCCGAGATGGATGGCTTCGACCCGAGCGTCGGCATTATCGTTCTCGCCGCGACGAACCGGCCAGAGATTCTCGATCCCGCGTTGCTGCGCGCAGGTCGCTTCGATCGCCAGGTTCTGGTCGACCGCCCCGATCGTCAGGGCCGGATCGACATACTGAACGTGCACCTGAAGAAGATCAGCGTGGCGCCCGAACTCGACGTCGCGGCGGTCGCGGCGCTCACGCCCGGCTTCACTGGCGCCGATCTCGCCAATCTGGTCAACGAAGCCGCGCTTGTGGCCACGCGCCGCGGCGCGAGCGCCACCGTGCTCGACGATTTCACGCAGGCCGTGGAACGTATCGTCGCCGGCCTGGAGAAGAAAAGCCGGATTCTCATTCCACGCGAGCGCCAGATCGTCGCCAATCACGAGATGGGGCATGCGCTCGTCGCCATGGCGCTTCCCCAGACCGACGTGGTGCAGAAGGTCTCGATCATCCCGCGCGGCATTGCTGCGCTCGGCTACACGCTCCAGCGGCCGACCGAGGATCGCTTCCTCATGAGCCAGTCCGAATTGCAGGATCGCATGGCGGTGCTGCTTGGCGGTCGGGCCGCCGAAAGCCTGGTGTTCGACGAGATTTCGACAGGCGCGGCGGACGATCTCGTCAAGGCGACGGACATCGCACGCAACATGGTGGTCCGGTTCGGCATGTCGAAGGAGCTCGGACAGGTCGCATATGAACCGGAAACCGGCAGCTTCCTCGTCGGACAGACCCCGGTCTGGCGGCCGCGCGCCTATAGTGATGAGACGGCCGAGGCCATCGATCACATGGTGAAAGACCTGATTGACAGCGCCTTCCAGAAGGCACGCGCGATCCTCGAGCGCAACCGATCCGTGCTCGATACCAGTGCGCGCGAGCTTCTTGCGCGCGAGACGCTCGGCCCCGACGAGCTCGCCAAGCTGACCACGGGTCTCGAGCGCGAGGCACCGCGAAAGCCAGGTCTCGCTCTGGTCGAATGATGCGGATCGAAAATCGCCGGATAGGCCTGCTCGACGGGCGCTCGCTGTTTAAGGGAATCTAAGGTGCGCAGATCATCCGTTGTAGTCGTCGCCGTGTTGGTTGGCACTGCTGTGGCCGGCGGCTATGTCTATTGGCTCGGTACGCAGAACCGGGTTCCAGCAGGCCTGGCGCGAGTGAATGGAAGGATCGAGGTCGAGCGGGTCGACATCACCAGCAAGTATGCCGGGCGACTGGCTGAAGTCCTGGTCGACGAGGGCGCGAACGTCAACAAGGGCGACGTGCTTGCCCGCCTCGATACGAGCGAGATCCAGGCCCAGTTGACGGCCGCGCGCGCCGCCGTCCATCGCAGCCATCAGAGCGTCGCCAGTGCGCAAGCGAGTGTTGCCCTGCGCGAGGCTGAACTCAATCTTGCGCGAATCGAACTCCAGCGGGTCGTCAACCTCATGCGAACGAACACTTCGACCCAGGCCGAGCTCGATCGCCGCACGGCGCAACGCGACATCTCAAGCGCGTCTCTGCAGACCGCTAAAGCCGCGGTTGAGGACGCCAAGGCCTCGGTCGAGGTTGCCGAGGCGCAGGTCAGCCAGATCGAAGCCGCCATTGCCGACATGACGTTGAAGGCCCCGGTATCCGGCCGCGTCGAGTACCGTCTCGCCCGAACCGGCGAGGTCGTCGGCGCCGGGGGGCGCATATTGACGGTCTTCGACCTCTCGGACGCCCATATGACGATCTATCTTCCGACGGCCTCCGCCGGTCGTGTGGCGGTGGGCTCGCAGGCCCGCCTCGTGCTGGACGGCCCAGGCGGCTACGTCTTGCCGGCGATCGTGTCGTTCGTTTCGGCCGACGCGCAGTTCACACCGAAATTCGTGGAGACGGCGAACGAGCGCGAGAAGCTGATGTATCGCGTCAAGCTGCATCTCGACCCGGCGCTGGTCACCTCCGAGCGCGGCTATGTCAAGGCGGGGATGACCGGCAACGCCTATGTTCCGGTGACCCCAGACGCGCTTTGGCCGACCGAACTTGCGCCGAGGCTGCCCGATGGAGGCTGAGCCCGCCACAGCCGTCAGCCTGTGGGGCGTCCAGCATGCCTATGGGAAGGTGATCGCTCTTCGCAATCTGGCTCTGACCGTTCTGCCCGGGTGCAAGCTCGCCATCGTCGGCCCGGATGGGGTCGGCAAGTCGACCTTGCTCGGCTTGATCGCGGGGGTTCGCCGCATTCAGCGCGGTTCGGTCAATGTGCTGGGCGGCGACATGGCTTCGGCGGCGCACCGCAACGAGGCCGCGCCCCGCATCGCCTATATGCCGCAAGGGCTCGGACGCAATCTCTATCCGACCTTGTCGGTCTACGAGAACATCGACTTTTTCGCCCGGCTCTACACCCAGCCGGACGATGGTCGGCGTCGACGGATCGACGAGCTCATGCGGGTCACGGGGCTGTTTCCCTTCGCCGAACGACCGGCGGGGAAACTCTCCGGCGGGATGAAGCAGAAGCTCGGGCTGTGCTGCGCGCTGGTTCATGATCCCGATCTCCTCATTCTGGACGAACCGACGACCGGGATCGATCCGTTGTCGCGCCGCCAGTTCTGGACGTTGATCGGACGTATCCAGGCCGAGCGGCCGACCATGACGGTGATCGTGGCGACCGCCTACATGGAGGAGGCTGGCGCCTTCGATCGTATCGTGGCGATCGACGATGGCACGATCATCGCTGAAGGAAGTCAGACGGACCTGCTTGCGCGCACCGGCGCCACCACTCTCGAACAGGCCTATATCGAGCTACAGCGTCCGGAACGGCGCGGGGTGCGCGCGGCGCCGTCCGTCCCACGTCTCGAACCCGACGGCGGCCCTCCAGCCATCGTGGCCGAAGGCCTGACGATGCGGTTTGGCGATTTCACCGCGGTCGACCATGTCAGCTTTCGCATCGAGCGCGGCGAGATCTTCGGCTTCCTCGGCTCCAATGGTTGCGGCAAGACGACGACGATGAAGATGCTGACCGGGCTGCTTCCGGCGACCGAAGGCCGTGCCGAGCTCCTGGGCAAGCCGGTCGATGCGCGCGACATCTCGGCGAGGACGCGGATCGGCTATGTCTCGCAATCTTTTTCGCTTTACGAAGAGCTGACCGTGCGCGGCAATCTCGAGCTGCACGGACGACTGTGCGGCATCGGCGGCAATGTGCTGCGTGAGCGGGTCGATGAGGCCTTGTCACGCTTCGAGCTCGGCAAGGTCGCCGAGACGCTGCCGGACGCCTTGCCCTTGGGCATGCGCCAGCGCCTTCAGCTGGCGGCGGCATGCCTGCACCGGCCGGACGTCCTGATCCTGGACGAGCCCACCTCGGGCGTCGATCCGGCGGCTCGCGACCGCTTCTGGAGCCTTCTGCTCGAGATGTCGCGCCGCGACGGGGTGACGATTTTCATCTCGACGCATTTCATGAACGAGGCCGAGCGCTGCGACCGCGTCTCTCTCATGCATGCGGGCCGCGTGCTGGCGGTCGGCGCGCCACGCGAGCTCCAGGCCGCACGTAAGGCCGCAAGCCTCGAGGATGCCTTCGTCGCCTATTTGGAAGATGCGGCGGGTACGGGTGCTGGCGAGCCGTCCGTGAATGATGAAGCGGTTGGCGTGGTCGAGCCGACCTCAGTGAGGCTGAACAACAATGCCGAGGTGGCGCAAACGCCGCGCCTTGCTTCGATGAAGCGGATCTGGACGTTTGCACGCCGGGAGGCGCTCGAGCTCAGCCGGGATCGCATCCGGCTGGCCTTCGCGCTAATCGGGCCGCTCCTGCTGATGGCGGCGTTCGGCTACGGGATATCGTTTGATATCGAAGGTTTGCGCTACGCGGCGCTCGACCGTGACCAATCTTTGGAAAGCCGGGCGTTTCTCGACCAGTTCTCGAACTCGCGGTACTTCGTCGAGCAGGCACGTCTGAACGACGATGTCGAGATCGACCGGCGACTGCGCGCCGGCGAGCTGAAATTCGCCATCGACGTCCCGCCCGGCTTCGGCCGCGACCTTTTGCAGGGCCACAGGCCCGAGGTCGGCTTCTGGCTCGACGGCGGCAATACCTTCCCCGCCGAGACCGCGCGCGCCTACATTCTTGACACGCTTCAGACCTATGCCGGCGTGCTGGCGCGCGCCGCCAATCGCGCCAACGGACTGCCAGCCGAGACGCTGCGGGTCGAGCCGCGCTTTCGTTACAATCAGGATTTCCGTTCCGTCGTCGCGATCACGCCGGGATCGATCATGCTGCTGCTGATCATCTTCCCGGCGATGCTGACCGCCCTCGGCGTCGTGCGGGAGAAGGAGATGGGGTCGATCGCGAATGTCTATGCTTCGCCGGCGACGGTCGGCGAGTATCTGCTCGGAAAACAGCTCCCCTATGTTGTGATCGGCGTCCTGAGCTATCTCAGCCTGCTGGCTTTCGCCGGTGGCGTGCTGGGCGTCGTGCCGAAGGGCTCGCTGCTGGCGCTCTCGCTCGCGGCCCTGGTCTATGTCTACGCCGCGACAGCATTCGGGCTTCTCGTGTCCGCCTTCGTCTCGACCCAGGTCGCCGCGATATTCGGCACCGCCATTCTGACGGCGATGACCGCAGCGCATTATTCGGGCTTCCTGATCCCGGCCTCCTCGCTCGAGGGGCCGGGCCGCATCATGGGCCTGTCATTCCCGCCGCTTTGGTTCCAGACCATCAGCCTCGGCGTGTTCGCCAAAGGTCTCGACACGCCAGCGTTCGCCCGCGAGCTTCTGGTGCTGGCGGCGTTCGCGCTTGGGTTCCTGCTGCTGGCGCGGCTCTTAATCCGCAAGCAGGGGGCGTAGCGATGCGGCGCTGGATCGAAAACGCCTTCCGTCTCGGCGTCAAGGAATTCGCCAGTCTGTCGCGCGACGTCGTGATGGTGGTGCTCATCGGCTACGTCTTCACCTTCGCTGTCTATTCCGAAGCGACAGCGATGCGAACCGACGTCAACGACGCCAAGGTGGCTGTCATCGACGGCGATCGCTCGACCCTCTCGGGCCGGATCAAGGACGCGCTCCGGCCTCCCTATTTTCGGCCGGCGGTCGAAATCGACCGCTCGAGCCTCGACGGCTTGATGGACAAGGGCGCCTTCACGTTCGTTCTCGACATTCCGCATGGTCTGGAAGCCGATTTTCTCGCCGGCCGCAACCCGGCCATTCAGGTCAATGTCGATGCAACCAGCATCTCACAGGCCGGCGTCGGCACCGCCTATATCCAGGAGATCGTCGCGCAGGAGACAACACGCTTCCTCAAGCAGGCCTCCGTCGAGACGCTCGCCCCGGTCAACGCGGTGATCCGCGCGATGTTCAACCCGAACCTCGAAGCCATCAGCTTCACGGCAAGCATGGGCGTCATCAACAACGTCACCATCCTTGCCATCATTCTGGTCGGCGCCGCGGTGATGCGGGAACGGGAGCATGGCACGATCGAGCATCTTCTGGTTATGCCGGTGAGCGCCAGCGAGATCATCGCGGGCAAGATCTGGGCAAACGGGCTGGTCATATTGCTGGCCGCGGCGTTTTCCCTTCACGTCGTGGTCGAGGTTGTCCTGCGCACACAGATCGTCGGTTCGATCGAGCTTTTTCTTGCCGGAACGGCCATTTATCTGTTCGCCGTGACGTCGCTCGGCATCCTGCTCGCCACGGTCGCAAACTCCATGCCGCAATTTGCGCTGCTCTCCATCCCGGTCTTCGTGCTGATGTTCCTGTTGTCCGGCTCCTTCACACCGTTCGAGAGCATGCCCCGAGCCCTGCAGCTGATTATGGACCTTTCGCCGTCCACGCATTTCGTGCGTTTCGCACAAGCTGTACTCTACCGCGGCGCCGGTCTCGATGTGGTCTGGCGCGATCTTCTGATCATGGCGGGCCTTGGCGCGGGCTTCGTCGCGATTGCCCTTTATCGTTTCAAAGCCATGCTCGCCCGCCAATCGTGACGGTCGCCGTCTAAGCGTATCGCAGGACACGCGCAATTGCGCGTATTCCTGTTTCGGCAGTTATCGGCTCGCTGCCGGTTCCGGCATCAGGAGCCGGGGCAGCCGGATACTGGCCAGCAGTGTCCCCAGAACAATCAGCGCGGCGAGGACGAAGCTCGCATCGGGCAGGATCGGCAGATTGAACAGCGCGCCGCCTGCGACCGATCCCAGGGCCTGACCAAAACTCGCGGCGGCGGTCATGCGGCCGAGTTGCGCTCCCTGGCTGGTCGGGATGCCGAACGACGCCCAGTAGGTTGCGACCGGAGACAGCATGCCGGCACTCGCGGCCACCAGCGCAACGGCAATCGACATCAAGACCGAGGTGCTTACGAGTGAGACGATGACAAGCCCGATCGACAGGGTCGCCAGCCCAGGCGCGATGAACCAGCGGGTCAGTTCCGGCTTGATGAGAGGCGAGAACACCAGGGCCTGGACGATGGCCATCACGAGGCTGCATTCGGCGAACATGATGCCGATATGCGCAGCATCGAGTCCGAGAACCTTTCCGCGCAATGCCAATCCGACCTCGAAAACGCCGATTGCGAGCGCCGTCACCAGCGCAATGGCGACAAGCCGCAGCATCGCGCGTCGCTCGATCTGCGCGGCATCGGCTGGCGCACTGACACGATCGCGCTGGACTCCGGCGGGGAGGAGGAAAACGACCAGCACTGCTGCGATGACAGCCAGCGCTGTCGCCGTGAGCAACGGCATTGCCAGAGAGCGGTCAGGCGAGAGTGCCCAGACCTTGCCGGAGACACTCACTGCGAGCCCGCCAAGCAGCGGGCCGATGAAGAAGCCGGCGGTGCCGGCGATGTTGATCAGCGCGAAGCGGTGGGCGCGCCATTCTTTGGACGGCGCATGATCCCCGACCAGGGCGTAGGCGACAGGGGTGATGGCGGCGGCGAAGAGCCCGGCCAGAAACCGGCCGAGATAGAGAAGAGGCAGGCTTGCGGTGACGGCGAACAATCCGGTGGTCGCGGCAAAACCCAGAAGGCCCATGAGGATGATCGGCTTGCGGCCGCAGCGATCGGACATGCGTCCCCAGACCGGCGCGCCGACGAAGATCGCGATGATGTAGACGCCCGTCAGCAGCCCCGTGTGCCATGAAAGAGCCTGCGGCGTGCTCCTGCCGGCGATCTGCTCGATCAGGAAGGGCAGGATCGGCAACGCGACACCATAGCCGACGGTGATCGCGAACATCGCGACGAGTACCGCTGAGAGCGCGCTCCAGCTCAGTCGGGTGGGTTCAGCCAGATCCATGCCGATGCGACCTGCTGCCCAGCCCACAGCCCGAGCGATCGGGCATCGTCGACATCCGCAGATCGGGCGAAACGAAGAGCTGGCCGAATCTTTCGGGCGTTCGAGGCCACCCTGCACCAGCCATCGCTGGCGAGGTCAACGGTGAGGATGCCCCAGGGTAAGCCTCGTCGACAAGAATCCGATCCCCCGTGCCATTTGAGACGCCAGGAACGGTGACGGCCAGGAAAAGGCTGAGGCCTGGCTGGTCTGGCGAGCAGCTCAATGAGCGGACGCTTGTCATGAAGCGGCCTTCATGCCTTGGCGCCTGTAAAAGCGCAGGAACTGCGCATTGATGGCAACGATAATGGTGCTGGCTGACATGAACACCGCGGCTATGGCCGGCGTCATCAGAAAGCCCGTGCCGAACGTGATGCCGGCGGCCATCGGGATGGCTATGGTATTGTAGCCGGTTGCCCAGATGAGGTTCTGCACCATCTTTCGGTAGGTCGCACGTGACAGACCGAGGATTGCCGCGACATCGCGCGGATCGCTCTTGACGAGCACGACATCCGCCGACTCCACGGCCACATCCGTGCCGGCTCCAATGGCCACGCCGAGGTCCGCCTGGACGAGCGCCGGCGCATCGTTGACGCCGTCACCGACCATTGCCACCGAGAGGCCCCGAGCCTGAAGCTCCTTGATCTTGTCGGACTTCTGATCGGGCAGCACCTCCGCGAAGTACTCGGCGATCCCCAGTTCCTTCGACACGCTCTCGGCTACGCCCTTTGCGTCGCCCGTCAACATGACCGATTTGATGCCGAGCTGGGTGAGTTCCGCGATGGCGTCTTTCGATTCCGGTCGGACGATGTCGGCGAGCGCGAAGAGCGCACGCGCTTCGCCGTTGCGCACCAGCGCCACCACCGTTTTGCCCTGCGCTTCGAGCTGCTTCAGCCTTTCATGTGTGATGGGTTTGCCCTGTCGTGCAAGATGGCCGGGGCTGACGATGCGAATGTCCTGCCCGTCGACCTTCGCGACGATGCCTTCACCCGTGATATTGCTCACCTCGCTGGCTTTCTGGATGTTGATATTCCTGCGTTTCGCTTCAGCCACGATGCCGTGAGCGATCGGGTGCTCGGACTGACTCTCAGCTGCCGCGGCAAAGGCAAGCTCGGCGTTCTCGTCGCCACCCGCGAGCAGCACGACGTCGCTGACGCCGAAGCGCCCCTCGGTCAGTGTGCCGGTCTTGTCCAAAACGACTGCCTGAAGATTGCGGGCACGTTCGAACGCCGCCCGGTCACGGATCAGAAGACCATTGCTGGCGCTCAGCGATGTGCTGACGGCGACCACCAGCGGCACGGCAAGCCCAAGGGCATGCGGGCAAGCCACGACCATCACGGTGACCATGCGTTCCAGTGCGAACTCAAGCGGCGCGCCAAGCCAAAGCCACCAGACGAACAGCGTTCCGAAGCCGACGACCAGGGCGATGTAGGTCAGCCAGGCGGCCGCCCTGTTGGCGATATCCTGTGTCCGCGAACGCGTTGCCTGGGCTTTCTTCACGAGATCGATGACCTGAGCGAGATAGGTCGCATCACCTGTCTTCGTCACTTTGATGGTCACGGCGTTGGCGCCGTTGATCGCACCGCCAATCGCCGTTGCACCGACCGTCTTGGTGACGGGACGCGATTCGCCCGTCAGCATCGCCTCGTTGAAGCCGGACGAGCCCTCGACGATTTCGCCGTCCACCGGAACCTTGGCGCCCGGGCGGACGATGACGCGATCACCGGGCTTGAGATCGGAGATCGGTACCTCGTGCATCTTGCCGTCGTCGTCGATGCGGGTCGCGCTATCGGGCAAGAGGCGAACGAGCTCTTCCAGGGCGCGCGACGCGCCCATCACGGAACGCATTTCGATCCAGTGACCGAGCAGCATGATGGCAATGAGGGTGACGAGCTCCCAGTAGAACGCTTCGCCCGGGAAACCGAACGTGACAGCGGCGGAAAAAAAGTACGCAGCCGAGATCGCCAGCGCGATGAGTGTCATCATGCCGGGCTGCCCCTTGCGCAGTTCGGAGAAGAAGCCGGTCAGAAAGGGCCAGCCACCATAGAAGTAGGCGATGGTCGACAATGCGAACAGGACCCATCCGTCGCCTGGGAAGGAGAGCACGTCCGAGAGCCCGAGCCAGTCTCTTATCATCGGAGAGAGCAGTAGCACCGGAGGGGTAAGCACGAGGGTCACCCAAAACCGGCGGCGAAAGTCCGCGACCATGGCGCCGTGGTCGTGGCCGGCGTGATCCGAATGGCTGGACCCTGCCGCAGCAACGATGCTGGAAGCGCCTTGCCCGGCTTCCTGCGCTGCTTCGCCGGATGCATGGTGGTTGTGATTGCGGTGATCGTGATGGGAGTGCGGTGAACTCATTTTTCCTCGTCCGTATGAGCCCGTCCAGACGTCCATCACAGCGGGCTACAGGGGTTCTGCCGCACTGATCAAGGCTTAGGAAGAGACAATGTTTAGATGTGCAACCTCGCTGCCAAACGCACGCGAATCTTTAATCCAGATCAAGTTCTGGCTTCGCGCGGCATCAGCGTAGCGTGGGAAGCGGTCGGCCAACCACTATGCCGACTTGACGATCGTGCCGGCTTTGCCCTCTAGAATCGCGCGGGCATCTTCCAGGCGTCCGATACCCGCGATCCTGCCGGGTGTCCCGGCGAACTGGCAAGCGGCTTCCACTTTTGGCCCCATGGACCCGGGCGGAAACGCAAAGGCCGCCAACTCGGCCGGTTGCGCCGCTCGAACCGGTCGCTGTTGTGGCGTGCCCCAGTCGAGATAGACGGCATCGACGTCGGTCAGCATCAGGAATGCATCGGCGGCGAGGTCCGCGGCGAGCAGGCCGGCAGCACGATCCTTGTCGATAACGGCCTCCACGCCCTGAAGGCCGCCCGAGATGTCCCGAACGACGGGAATACCACCACCACCGACGCAGATCGTCACCACACCAGCATCGACCAGCAGGCGGATTACCTCCATCTGGACGATGCGTTTCGGCAGGGGTGACGGCACCACCCGCCGCCACCGCCCGGGCGCCTCTTCTGTCATCGGCCAGCCATGCGCAATGCGTGCGCTCTCGGCTTCTGACCAATCGTAGATCTGACCGATAGGTTTTTCCGGCCGGCCGAAGGCGGGATCGTCCGGGTCAACCTCGATATGGGTCAGCAATGTCGCCAGCCTTGCGCCTTGCGGAAGCGCATTGGCCAGTTCCTGCTCGACCAGATAGCCGATCATGCCGATGCTCTCGGCGCTGATCACATCGAGCGGATAAGGCGGTACATCCTTCAGCGCCGCCGCCTGAAGGGCAAGCAGGCCTACCTGCGGCCCGCTCCCATGCGCCACGACGATGTCGTGATCCTGAGCAAGGTCGGCGAGCGCCGCCGCGGCCTTGCGCACATTGGCACGTTGCACTTCGACCGTCATAGGCTCGCCCCGCTTGAGAAGGGCGTTGCCGCCCAATGCAACAACGACCCGCACGGTCATATCCCCAATGTGGCGACGAGAATCGCCTTGATTGTATGCATGCGGTTTTCCGCCTGGTCAAAGACGATGGAAGCATGCGACTCGAAGACTTCTTCCGTCACTTCCATGCAGTCGATGCCGTATTGCTCATAAATCTTCTCACCGATCTCGGTCTCGCGGTTGTGAAAGGCCGGAAGACAGTGCATGAACTTGGCGTGGGGATTGCCCGTGGCGCGCATCAGATCGGCTGTGACGCGGTAGGGTGTCAAAAGCCTGATGCGCTCGTCCCAGACCGAATCCGGCTCGCCCATCGAGACCCAGACGTCGGTATAGACGAAGTCGCACCCTTTCGACGCTTCCTGAGGATCCTCCGTGAGCGTAATCCGTGCTCCGGTCTTCTCCGCCACGGCCCGGCATTGATCGACCAACGCCTCGTCCGGCCAACACGTCTTCGGCGCACCAAGCCGCACGTCCATGCCGATCAACGTCGCTCCGGTCAGGAGCGAATTGCCCATATTGTTGCCGGCATCGCCGAGGAAGCAGAAGGAGAGTTGCGACAGGTGCTTGCGCGTGTACTCGCGCATGGTCAGAAAATCGGCGAGAATCTGCGTCGGATGGAACTCGTCCGTCAGGCCATTATAGACAGGCACGCCGGCATGAGCGGCGAGTGTCTCGGCCTGGACCTGGCCAAAGCCGCGATACTCGATACCATCATACATGCGTCCAAGCACCCGGGCGGTATCCTTCATCGACTCCTTCTTGCCGATCTGCGTTCCTGACGGCCCGAGATAGGTGACATGCGCACCCTGATCGTAGGCGGCGACCTCGAAGCCGGTCCTGGTACGCGTTGAATCCTTCTCGAAGATCAGCGCGATGTTCTTTCCTTTGAGCCGTTGCTGTTCGTAACCGCCATACTTGGCCTGTTTGAGCGATGCGGAGAGCCGCAGCAGAAAACGGATTTCGTCCGGTGAAAAATCGAACAGCTTGAGCACGCTGCGGCCGACAAGATTGACCGGCATTCTTTCTCCCTAGATCGGATCGCGGATCAGCGGACAAGTCATGCAATGGCCGCCGCCTCGGCCGCGGCCGAGCTCGGCGCCGGGCACCGTGATGACCTCCACGCCGGCCTTGCGCAGTTGCGTGTTGGTATAGGTGTTGCGGTCATAGGCAACGACCACGCCTGGCTCGAGGGCGACGACATTGTTTCCGTCATCCCATTGCTCGCGCTCGGCCACATAGGCATCACCGCCAGTCTGCACCACCCGCAGCTTCTTGAGGCTGAGCGCCTGCGCCACAACCTCCGTAAGATGGCCCGTCTCCTGCCGCACGTCGATTTCCCCGGCCTTCGCACCCGGCCGCAGCGAGTAGGCGGTGATGCCGTCCACAACCTCCGCAAACAACGTCACCACGTCGCGATCGCAAAAGGTAAACACGGTATCGAGATGCATGGAGGCCCGCTCGACGCGCAGTTTGCACGCGATGACGCGCTCGGCGGCCCCTTTGGCGAACAGGGCCCGCGCGATCTGCCCCACGGCGTGCGGCGTGGTGCGCTCTCCCATACCTATCAGCACGAGGCCGTTTCCAAGCGGCATGACATCTCCGCCCTCTGCGGTAGCCAGTCCGTAGTCCTCATCCGGGTCGCCCCACCAGACAGGAAAGCCGGCATCGCGAAAGTCCGGATGAAAACGATAGACGGCGGCAATGTTCACCGTCTCGAGCTTGCGGGCATTCCAGCGCATGGGGTTGAGCGTGACACCACCATAGATCCAGCACGTCGTGTCGCGCGTAAACAAATGGTTCGGGAGCGGGGGAAGCAAGAAATCCTCCGGCCGCAGGACCGGCGCCAGCACGCCGGTTGGCGCGACCGGCAATTCCGCCCTGCTCATGCCGCCCATGAGGATGAGCGACAGATCGTCGGAATTGATTTCCATCAGGTGGGCGCTGAGATCGTCGGCAAGCCCGACACCCACAGTGTTCACGTTGACCCGCCGCTCCAACAACCAGCGGCGCGCCTCCATGTCCTGCATCGTCTGCGCCAACGCCTCGCGCAGGAAGACGACTTCGCTGCCGCGATGGCGTATCGCATCGACGAACGTCATGTGCTCGACACGGGCCTGCTTGACCCAGATAACGTCGTCGAAGAGCAGTTCATGACAATTGCCAGGGGTCAGGCGGGTAAGGGCTGCGCCCGGCCGGTCGACCAGAACGCGTCTAAGCTTGCCGACCTCGGAATGAACGCCGTAGGTAATGGTCATCCTGGTTCTCCTTCAGGCAGCGAGCAGCACGGCTGCGCTGAGGCTGGCCATGATGATGAGGGTGAGTATGAGGAGCAGCGGCGCCATGAATCGGAGCCAGCGCTCATAGGGAACGCGGCCGATGGCGAGCGCGCCCATCACCACGGCAAATGTCGGGTTTATCAGGTTCACCAGGCCGTTGGCCGATTGATAGGCGGTGACGACGAGGTTGCGACCGACCCCTGCGAAGTCCGCCACGGGTGCCATGATCGGCATCGACAGAACGGCCAGCCCGGAGGAAGACGGTACGAAGAAGGAGAGTAGGACATTGATCCAGTAGATCACGTTGATGAACGCGACCTCTCCGAGTCCCGCAACCGAGAGTTCAGCCCAGTGCAGGATCGTATCGGTTATCTTTCCGGCATCCATGATGACGACGATGCCGCGCGCGAGGCCAATGATCAGCGCCACACCCAGAAGGTCGCGCGCGCCGTTGACGAAGGCGTCGACGAATTTCTCCTCGCCGGGACGCGCGATCAGGCCAATGAGGATTGCCGAGGCCAGGAAAAGGCCGCTCATCTGGCCCATCCACCATCCGGCGCGCAGCACGCCCCAGATCATGACCACGAAGGTGAGTGCGAACACCGCAAGCACGACCTTGTGCAGGCCGGTAAATTCAAGTGCCTCGCCGCCATGTGCGGCAAGAAAATGCGCCTCGTTGTCCGCCTTGCGATCATAGACGAGGGAGCGGCTGGGGTCGATCCGGACGCGCTCTGCATAGCGCATGACATAGATGACGCAGGCGAGCCAGGAGAGCCCCAAAATGACGAAGCGCAGCACGATTCCCTGGGTGAAGGGAATACCCGCAGCGTCGGACGCAATGACTGTGGCAAAGGCGTTGACCGTGGAGCCCAGCACGCCGACGCCCGCACCGAGCAGGATGATCGCCACCGCAGTCACGGCATCGTACCGCGCCGCGATCATGATCGGGATCAGGAGCACATAGAAGGCAAGCGTCTCCTCAGCCATGCCGTACGTGGTGCCGCCGAAGGCGAACAGCGCCATCAGCACCGGGATCATCCACTTCTCGCGGCCCTTGAGTGACCTCATGGCACTGCTGATCCCGGAGTTGATTGCTCCGGTGGAGGCGACGACACCGATGAACCCGCCGATGATGAGCACGAAGAGCGCAACGTCGATGGCATTGGCCGCAATGGTCACGGGGTCGTAGAGCCCGCCGATCGGGGCCATGATGACGTCGAACACGCCCTGCGGGTTCGCCTCGCTCACGCTATATGTACCGGCAACTGGAACTTCGCGGTCCAGTGCGGGGTTTTGCACTCGTTGGTACTGGCCGGCTGGAATGATCCAGGTCAGCGCTGCGACGAGCACGATAAGTCCGAACAGAATGGTGTAGGCGGTTGGAAACCGCCATTTCCTTGCTTCGGTCGCCGACGATGCGATGCTCATGGTGCGCCCCCCTTCTTGCGTGTTGTCAGCGTCACCCTGGCTAGGCTGGGGAGGCGATCGCGTTTGAACCTGAGCGTGTCGGGAGTCCGCGGATGGTCACCCACGTCGTGCGCAGAGAAGGCAAACGCGGTCGCTCGAAGACCATATCGGTATCTTCTGGTCGAAGCGCCCGCCATTCCTTGATCGAAGTTAAGTTCGCCTGCCGCGCATCGGCCTATGCCGAGCCACACATCGATTGGACGCAATCGTGGATCTACACGGCAGCGGCACAACGGATCCGGTCGACACATATGCATGGAATGCAGATGCGCGGCCGATCGCAGCAGCAAGGAGGCTCGACATGCAGCCCAGGATGAGAACGGTGCTGGCGCTTGCGCTGGTGTTCGCACCGGCAGCGGCGTTCGCCCAGAATGATGCGCACCATGACAACCGATCGGGGGGCGAACAGCCTCCCTCAGCAACCCTGAGCGTGCCGCAACAATGCGCGCCGATGATGGAGATGATGGACGGCATGATGGGCGACCACATGTCGGCCTGCCTGGCATCGCTGCCGCAAGCCTCGCAGGCCTACATGCGCGCCATGATGGGCATGCACGCACCGATGATGGAAGCGATGCAGTCGACGGATCCGGATGTCGCATTTGTCAAAGGGATGATCCCGCACCATCAGGCAGCCATCGATATGGCCCGGGCCGTTCTTGAGCTTGGGTCCGACCAGCAGAGCAAAGCTTGGGCGCAGAAGATTATCGCGGCGCAGCAGACGGAAATCGATGACATGCGTCAGTGGCTGCGGCACCGCGGCGAATAGATATGGAACTGATCCTGGCATCAAACCCCGGAAGGGTCGCGGAGCCTCACGGATGTTCGTTGTCGGAGTAGATCACATGGCGGTACGGGCATGGCTGCGTAGCTCTGGTGTGCTGATCGCGATGATGCTCGCGGCCGGCACCGCAATGGCAAACGATGGCTATCAGAAAGCGGGCGGCCTTGCCGTTTACCTTGGCATCGTCCCGGTCCCTGTCGTCCGGGGTCATCCGACGGGTCACCCGGAAAGCACAATGCACGGCGGGCCTGGAACCGCGCGGCATCAGCAACACCTCGTCGTCGCCGTTTTCGACGAGCAGACGGGCGCACGCGTGGAGAACGCGAGCGTGTCCGCAACGATCAGCGGCCTGGGTCACGTTGGCCAGCAAACCATCCAGCTCGAGCCTATGAAGATCGAAAACACGATCACCTACGGTGGTTTTGTCACCCTCTCGGGAAACGATCGCTACGCCATCGCCGTCGAGATCACTGTTCCGGGACGTTCGCGGCCGATCTCGGTGACATTCTCCAGTGATCACGTCCAATAAAGCGACAAACAGGCGTCAGGCCTTTGCTGCAGCAACGCCCATTTCAATCTGTTCGAATTCGGATCGGAAAGTGTGGCAAAGGTAACA
Organism: Rhizobiaceae bacterium; assembly: GCA_019635775.1. Classification (GTDB taxonomy): domain Bacteria; phylum Pseudomonadota; class Alphaproteobacteria; order Rhizobiales; family Rhizobiaceae; genus Mesorhizobium_K. The sequence goes on from JAHBYU010000009.1 coordinate 21,967, forward strand.
ATTTGCCGTTCTCCTGCGAATGACACATCGAACCCTCGTGCGGCGGCCCTTCATCTGAACCACCCGCCCTAGAGTATCAGCCGGCGATGGGCGCGGCTTTCAGTGGAAACTGACGATGACGCGGCGGCGACTACGAACGGAAGATCTGATCGACAGGCTTGCGGCGGATATCAGGCCGCGACACGTTGAAAGCCGAATCCGGACCCGCCGGCTCTGGGTGGTCGTCATCCTTGCGATCGTGGTGCCGGCGCTCCTCTTGGCGCGGCCGCTTCGTGCCGATCTCGCCACTCGATTGGCGGACGGTATGTTTGTCACCTCAGTTGCGACCTCGGCGATGATCTTTGTCACCGGTGTGCTGGCGCTTTTGATCGTGCGCATTTCACCGCTATCCCGGTCCTGGCTCCTCCTGCCCCTGATCGTCCTGGGGCTCTGGCTCGTGTCGGAATTTACCAGCATCGCCCTCGACGTCTCCCGGGAGGGTTGGCGTGCTTTCGCCTTCGAGACGAGTCCACAATGCCCGCTCGTTATCGGGATCGTCGGAATTCCGATCTTCTTCGCGATGCTTGGCCTCGGCGGGATCGGCCTGATCCTGTGGAGGGGGCCGACCATCACGGTCGCCGCTCTGTCAGCCTTTTCCCTGCCTGCAACCATGCTCAATCTGTTTCATGGCCTGGACACCGGCGCGATGGTCCTGCTTTGGCATTTCGGCGCGATCGCAATCTTCTCCATGACAGCGGCCTTTTTGCTCAATCGGCGTATTCCTCGCATTGTGTGTGACTGGCTCGCGTTATGATCAGCGAAGCGCGCGACAAAAGATGAACTGGATCAAGGGGGCACAAGCAGCCGTTTACGGCGAGGCAATGGCTTTTCAGCCGACCGCCACGCATGAGTGTTCCTGTGCCGACTCACATTCCGGCTGTGTGGTACTGACCGCCTGCAAGCGACGCTCTTCCCGCTCGATATAACCCCGCGTCAGCGGGACGGCGTCCTGTCGCCTGGCGATCTGGATCTGGAACACCATCATCCCCTGATAGCGGAAAGCGAGTTCCGAGACGCCGAGATAATACTCCCACAAGCGCGCAAAGCGCTCATCGAAGAGATCGACCGCCTCAGTGCGGCGGGCGAGAAATCGCTCGCGCCAATGTCTGAGCGTTTCGGCATAGTGAAGGCGCAGGATCTCGACATCGGTGACCACGAGCCCCGCCCGCTCGATCGCCGGCAGGACCTCGGAAAGAGCCGGTATGTATCCGCCCGGGAAAATGTATCTGGCGATCCACGGGTTGGTGAAACCCGGCGGATCGGAGCGGCCGATCGAGTGCAGCACGAAAATGCCTTCATCATCGAGCAGATCGCGGCATTTTCGGAAGAACTCATCGTAGTGATTGACGCCGACATGTTCGAACATACCCACTGACACGATTCGGTCGAAACGTTCGTTCACGTCCCTGTAGTCCTGCGATCGGAATTCCAGACGCGCCGGATCTGAAGCCGCCGCTGCCCGCCCCCTGGCAAATTCGAGTTGTTCGCTCGAAAGCGTGATCCCGGTGACATGGGCGTCGAAAGCCTCAGCCAGGTAGAGCGCCAGACCGCCCCAGCCGCAGCCGATGTCGAGCACGCGCGCATGACGACCAGGCAGGAGCTTCGCGGCAATGTGGCGCTTCTTGGCCTGCTGCGCCTCATCCAAAGACATGTCTGCTCTTTCGAAATAGGCGCAGCTGTACTGCATGTCCTCATCGAGGAAGAGTTTGTAGAGCTTGCTGCTGAGATCGTAGTGATGAGCAACGTTTCGCCTGGATTTCTGACGGCCGTTTTTCTGCACCCGCCGCCGGAGAGCAAAACGCAAGCGGGAGAGTATCTTTGTCGTGATCGGCGCCGCGTCGTTCTGCTCCTGGGACAGAAGCAGCTCGAGCAACTCCGTGATGGTGCCCTGTTCGATGATAAGGTCGCCGTCGACGAAGGCTTCGCCAAGCCGCAACTCGGGATCGAGCAGAACCCGACGCTGCGCCGCGGCAGTTCTGAACCGCACTGCCACCGCCGGACCGGCCCCGTCACCGAAGCTCCTGGTGACCCCGTTGGCGGTTGTTATCGTGAGAGTTCCGGTTTTGACAAAGCGACGAAGGGTTTTGAAAACAAGGGCATCCATGACGGGGCTTTCCAGTCAACGTTGGTATATCCCGACTAGAAAGCGTGCGATCCCGCCGCAGACTTTAACGTGGGTTGAAAAGGGTGAGCGGGAAAAGCCATGATCGATGAAAGACGAACAGTCGCCCGCCATCTTGATCACCCGCTCGCTTTGGCGCGTCGCGCCGACAGGCGGGGAATGAATGCCGGCACTTCCCGCATATAGCGCGCATAGGCGTCGCCGAATTCGGCGAGCGACTCGCGTTCTTCGTGTTTGGAAAGGCGCCAATACATGAAGACCAGAATGGGGAACATCGCGAGCGTGAGCAGGGTTGGCCACTGCAGCAGGAAGCCGAACATGACCAGAACGAAGCCGACATATTGTGGATGCCGAACCCAGGAATACACCCCCGAGGTGGCGAGCGCGCGCTTGCGTTGCGCTTCGTAGAGCATCTTCCACCCGGCCGAGATGAGGACAAAGCCGCCGCCGATGAAGACGAAACTCAGCAGGTGGAACGGACCGAAATGGGGATTGGCGCGCCAGCCGAACAGCTCCTCGAGCAGGTGACCTGCGTCATGGGAGAACCAGTCGACGCCGGGATAGCGGGACTGCAACCAGCCGGAGAGCAGGTAGATCGTCAGGGGAAAACCGTACATTTCCGTGAACAGCGCCACGATGAAAGCACTGAAGGCGCCGAAGGACCGCCAGTCCCGCGGCGTCGACGGCTTGAAGAAGCTGAACGCGAAGAAGATGAAGACGATCGAGTTGAGAATGACGAGGGACCACAGGCCGTACGCGGGAATGTCGTCTTGCATGGCGCGCTCCTAGATGGAATTTCAGTGCTGATGCGGCGACTGCTGTCGCGCGGACGAGCGGTCGTTGTCGCCGCCGCCATGCCCACTATGTCCGCCATGCTTGCCGTGCATGAAGACATGCAGGAGAGGGCACGCAAGGATCAGCAGCCAGGGCAGCCAGCCGAGCAAGTGCGCGCGGTGTTCCGTGAGGAGATAGAATCCCGCGATTGCGAGGAAGCCGTAAAGGGCGATGTTGGCGGCGCTGAACCGCCGCCCCGGGTTCTCGTCTTTATGCAAGTGGTCTTGGTTTGTTTCCATGGTGCTTCATCCGACAGTTTGAACACGTCGATTACTCCGCGATGCCGGTCGAATGTTGAGGCCAGTCCGCAGGAAGGTGCTCTTCTTAGCCCGGATGATGCTGTGACAGATGTCTGGAATCTTTGACGTGAGTTAAGTTTCAGATTGCTTTCCGGCTGTAGTGCCCCCCGTTTCACCGGACAGCCGGCTACTGGGTTTGGGCTCTGATGAACTCCCTTGGGGAGCGCATCCTGAGCGCTGAGTGAGGATGGATTTCGTTGTAGTCTTCAATCCATCCGGCGATCTGCCGGAGCGCGGATGGTGCGTCCGGCAAGGGTGATATGCGCAGGTAGTCGCGCTTGAAGGTTTTGACGAAGGCCTCTGACATGCCGTTCGACTCCGGGCTCTTCACCGGGGTGAAGCAGGGCACGAGGTTCAGGGCGGTCGCAAAGTCGCGTGTCTCCCTGGCGGTGTAGGGGCTGCCATTGTCGGAGAGATGCTCGACCGGATGCGGCGCACGGACGGAGCCGAAGCGCTTCTCGACGGCGTCCAGCATCATGTCGCGCACGTCCGAGCCGCTGATACCGGCGCCGCTCACCGCGGTCCAGGCGATGATCTCGCGATCGAAGGCGTCGATGATGAAGGCCATGCGAATGATCTCGCCGTTCCAGCAGGCGAACTCCAGCCCATCAGAACACCAGCGCAGGTTGGAGCGCATGACCATCACCTTGCCGTCATGGACACGGCCCTCGCGCCGTCCGGTATGGGGATCGAGAAGCAGGGATGCCTGCTGCATGATCCGATGCACCCGCTTGCGGTTGACGATGGGCATGCCCATTCCCGCCAGCTCCCGGTTCACCAGAGCCGTGATGCGGCGGTAGCCATAGGTCGGCCGCGCATCGACATGGCGACGAATGAGCGGCAGCAAGCCCTCGTCGTCAGCCTTGCGGTAGGCGCCGCGCGGCCTGGTCCTGCCCCCGTGCCGATCGATGAGGTTGGAGCGCGCCACGCCGAGCGCCTCGGCGACACGCTTCACCGGGAACCTCCCTTCGGCAACGACAGCGGCCGCAAGGTCGGTTTTTTTGTCTGCGATTTGGCGAGCGCCTCGCGGAGGATCTCGTTCTCCATCGTCTTGCGGCCGAGCAGCCGCTCCAGGTCACGCACACGCTCTTCGAGCCGGCGCACTTCCGAACTGCCGACAACGGGTTCGTCCGAATCCACGGCTGCCGCACCTCCCTCGCTCAACAGGCGGCGCCAACGATACAGAAGATTGGGCGCCACGCCGCTGCGCCTCGCAACCGACGACACCGTCTCGCCCGGCTCGAAACTCTCCTCGATGATCCGCAGCTTCGCCTCCGTCGACCAATGCCGCCGGCGGGCCGTGCCCGTGATCACCTCGATGCGCTGATAGTCCTCCGACATAAGCCTGTCCTCAAGGATATCCTTGAGCCTTCCTGCTTACGCCAGGTGTCCGGTCGAAACGGGGGGCAGTTCACCGGCGAACCAGGCGATGCCTCGTTTCCGAAAGCCAGTCGGGTGCTCTTCCCTCTGGCCATTGGCTTGCCGCCCTGGCGCAGAATTCACCCCCATATGCCAAGCTGAAACTCAAATTAAGCTGGAGGCAAGTCTTCGAACCCGCAGACCAACGTACCGATCGAGCGAGCGCATGATCCGATCCGAACATCAATACCTTGCATTCGAAGGCGATTCCGCTCTGAGTCCGCGATAAAGCCGCATACGAGATGAGTAGCTCCGCTTCCGACGATCAGGTCGTAGGTGGCCTCGGTCGTGCGTTGCGGGTTCCGCCGAAAATCACGAGCGCGAGTGGCGGGGTCGATCAGCAGCAGTCCCTCGGATTTCGCGAAGAAGGGGCTGAGCATGGTTCTTCTGCGCGTGCGCACGATGAGCACGCCGATGATGCGTTTTCGATCTGCCGGCACAGAGGCTATCGATGACATTTCCATCCCGCGGGAGGATTCTGTGACGATGAGAGAACCATCATTTTGCCGCTCGCTCTTTAATCTCGATCAAGCATGGCGGGCTGCCTTGGCGGCCAGCCCGTCACGTATTCGCGGTAGGGCTGAGGAGGTGCGCTGTAGCGACGGATTCCACTTGGCGTGTTGATCTGGATCAAAGCGGTCTGGCAAACAATGTAGTGAGATGCAAAAATTGCTTTCTCGTCATGTGTGCAGAGAACCTATTCAGCACGCGGAGCGAGTGTGTGACCTGTGAACCGCCGAAAATTCGATTTTATGCTTCGGTACCTGGCACTGCTGATTGTTAGTGTGATCGCTATCCTCGCGCAGGCCGGACCGTCGATGGCGCACGTCGGTCAGTCGACACCGAGCGTCTCGGAGAGACATCAGGCTACCTCATTGCTAAATGTCGCCCAAGCGGGCGACGACGATTGCGTCTCGGGTTCAGGTTGCTGCAGCGCCATATGCGCAGCCTGTGTTGTATCCCTCTCAGCGCAGCCCCACGGGTTTTCGCGCTTCCTGTCCACGTCGTCGCGGACGTTGGTTTCGCGCCAGGATTGCTTGCGCTCGATCATCCTCAGCCGCGATCCGCCAATCCCCCGAAATCAGCTCATCTAAGGCCATCCAGGTCGATTCGTCAGCCACGCCCGTCACACCGGCGTGAAAGGCAACAGGACCATAATGTGCCTTGCCGATCGCTTCGCGCTTCGATCGCGCGAAAGCTCGGTCCATCAATGATCTATTGATTGGCTGCGCAAGCGCGGCCGCCGCAACGGGCCAGGAGCCCGGGAGGTGTAATGTGAGCTGGCATCAAGCGTCTTTATCAGGAGAGACATCCCGGTCGCTCCGTTGCGACCATTGGGAAACCGCTGAGAACGCACGGAATGTACCAACTATACCAAGTTTTCCCACTGTCGTGTCCCTCCACAACACGGGCGCGCAGGTCGATGAGGTGACCAAGCGACGAGGGCGTCACAAAGAGGACAACGACAGCGAGGCGCAGACCGTTGCCTTGCCAGTCGACACGCACAGACTGATTCCCAACTACCGCAATGGCGACCGGCGCGTCGAAGCCGGCCGGGATCTGTTCAGCATAGGGTCCGACGGAAAAGCCATCTTCAACCTTCTCGACGGATGGGTAGCCATCTACACATTGCTGGAGGACGGCAGACGGCAAATTGTCCAATTCGCCCTGCCGGGCGCGGTTCTGGGTGTCCGTTCGTCGAGGAGCGCACCCGCAACCGTCGGAGCTCAAGCCCTGACCGACATCGTGGTCTCGGTGATTCCGACCTCTGTCCTGACGTCACATTCGCGCGCGGACCCCGACATTACCATGCGCCTGGCGCGGTCGCTTGCGCACGACTGCAATCTGGCTTTCGATCATCTCACAAGCATAGGCCGTCGTTCAGCACGCGAACGGGTCGCTCATCTGCTCCTTGAATTGTTCACACGTTACCGTGCACAATGGCCAGGACATCGCAGCGAGGAAATGGTGCTGCCGCTTACCCAGGAGCAAATCGGCGACGCCACTGGCTTGACCTTCGTTCACGTCAACCGTGTTCTCAGCGCGCTGCGCAAGGAAGGAATTGTCCAATTCCACTACCGGCGTCTGCGAATAATCGATCCGGATCGTCTCATCGAAGTCGCTGGCGTCGATCCGGAAATCGCAATGGCCTGGCTTGAACGACGACCCTGGGCGTAGCACTTCGTCACAGGTATTTGGCGCAGGATATAACTCGTTGCGGGGGCGCTCGCCGGCCGCAGGCTGTCTTGTCCACCACTGTGGCGTTCATCGATGGACTTTCGGATGAAATTTCAACCGAGTGCGAACCGAGCCCTGATCGAGTTTCCCGTCGCTGGCCTATCAGGCGAGGTTCGGCAGCCGCGCAGTTCCGTATCCTAGCAACGGCGCTATTCTGAAATCGAGCCAGTCGAGTGTCCTCAGCGAGATACATCTTCGTGAGCTTTGTGGATCTTCTCCGCTTTCTCGCAATGACAGTCGAGAAAGCCATGGATCGGACAGGTGCGGCACATCTCCTCCAAACGCTTGCGTAGCGCTTGCCGCCCGCGGTGGAGTCGCACCGTGACATTGTTGAGCGAGGTGCCAAGGCTTGCTGCCAATCTGTCGCGAGGCTCGCCCAGGATATCAGCCCGCCAGACGATGTCCGCATACTCGGGTTTCAAGGTTGGAAGCAGGCGATACAGGCAATTGCACACAGCTGCATCGAGCTCGGCGTCAACCGGTTCACTCTCGATCTCGGCTTTGTCGACGGGGGTTTCCCGACGCCGTCGCTTGCTCAGGTTCCGCTGATGGTCAACAAGGGTGGTGGCGAGGATACGGCCCAGCCAGCCCCGAACGGTCCGGATGTCTCTGAGTTGAGATGCGCGCTCCAGCGCCCGAAGCGAGAAGCGCTGCAGCACCTCCTCCGCATCGTCGCGACTCCTAAGTCGGCGCTGCAGGAAGACGAGCATTTCCTCTCTCGCCTCGACAAGCGCCCGCTGGACGGCAGCATCAAGAGGTTTCGCCACATCGTCAGACTTATCGGAACGTTGTGTATCCACACTACCCTTGCTTCCAGTTTCGGTCACCCTCCGCATTTTCCTCCTGCACGGCGACAGCTACCAAACGCCTTATGTTGGACAGGCGCCGCTGATAAGTCTTTAACTCCAATCAAGCATTACGGCGCCACTACCAACAGGGTAAGCACGCCGGCGATGCAATCCGGCAATGCAGATCAGGCGTGGCTGTGTTCTATCGGGTGGTTTCGCGGCGTCATGCAGGAACTGCGATCCAGGAGCCGTGCATCATCGTGCCGTAAGCATCTCGGACCGGTGACTCTCTGACCCGCAGGACAGAGCGCGCTGCCCACATGCCGCCAGATTACTTTATGATCGCTACTCGCCAGGCAGCCGAGACCGAGAGCGGAGTGATTGCAAAGCGAACGGAGTCCGACAACCCGACAACCTTGTCAGGTTCGCCGAGAAGCGCTCCATCAAGCAATCCCATCCTGCGCAACAATGCGGAGCATTTCGCGCGCGTTCAAGCTTTGCTCGAAAGCCTGGTGAGGATTGAAGGCAGGTAACGCCCCATAAAGCAAAGGCGCCCAGGGACGCATGGGAATATGTCCGATCATTTGGTTGCCGGCAACATTCGATGACGAAGACGCAGAAACGTTTGCTCCACACAGAACCAAAGACCGGCCGCGACAGCAACGCTTGCAATCAGATAGGCAGCGAATCCGAACCCTCCCTGCAGGCTTTCTTCTCCGACGAACAGGCGCATGACGTGAAAGACGGACTTATGTGTGAGGTAGAGGCTGTAAGATAGTGACGCGCCCAGCTGCGCTTGAAACACCGGAAATATGCCTTCTCCTGCAAGTGGTCCCCTGATGACGAAGCAGATTAATGCCGCAACCACAAAGGCCAATCCTGCAGGTAGCGTCACCTTCAGCGGTAGATACTGCCTGCAAAGCTCGGGCTTAAAGAAGCGCATCGCCGCCAGCAACACGCCGAACAGCAAGCCATCGAGACGCGTGTACGTGGGATAGTAGACATCGCGCAGGTACGTCGCGAATGCAGGGCGGAACTGCCCTTCTGCAACGAGGATCCCAATCTGCACATCCCATATCGTGTAGCGCAGTGCGATCCCTGCGAGCGTCAGCATTCCGGCAAGACCCAGAACCCATCCTGTACCGACACGCTTATACAGGAGAACCACCAACAGAGGCAGAACGAGGTAGAACTGCTCCTCCACCGCAAGCGTCCATGCCTGAGAAAAGGCGTTGCCTTCTCTCGGATCAAACCCGAGGTTGACAGTGAAGGTCGCAAACTTCCAGAGCGGCTGCATTGTCGGGTTGTCGCGCAGCACCGGCAAGGAGGCATAAAGGGCCAAAACCACGAAGAACGCCGGGAATATACGAAAGGCGCGGCGCAGATAGAACGATCTGAAATCGACTGCGCCAGTACGACTGATCTCTTTAAACAGTTGCGTTCCAATCAGATAGCCGCTCAGAACGAAGAAAATATCGACACCGAGCCAACCATACTCGCGAATGCCTACGAGTATACCGGGGGTCGCGTTCAATGGCAGGTGAACGAGCATCACGAGAAGAATTGCCAGCGATCGCAGAATATCCGGACCGATCATCCGCGCTCGAGTCGCCACGGCAGTTGCTTGCGCATGCCGCAGAATTTGGTCCGCATTGGACGGACTACGGGTGGCAAGCACGGTCATACGCGAGGCTCCAGACGCTCAAATAGAAGGCTGAAGCCGATTATTTATCGCGATCGTTTCTTGAGGGAATGTGCCGTTTTCGAAAGCGTTGATTAAGCAAAATTTTTCGTAAACTTTGAAACCTTCCTGCAGAAATTGGTCGTGAACCGTCGGTATGCGCATTAGCTGAGGGTGCAACAAGCGCCACGACGCGCCGACTGTGCCAGGGGCCCGACGCGCTGGGAGATCGGCTTATGCTCAGTAGCGAGCGAAAACCTGCCGGCCGGCTTTTCCGAACAGCACGACCTCGTAGACGTCCTTCTCTCCCGCGACCTCCATGCCGGGAGAGCCCGCCGGCATGCCTGCTACCGCGAGACCGGTGGCCGCCGGTCGCTCCTCGAGCAGCCGAAGGATCTCCGCCGCCGGGACGTGGCCTTCGATCACAAAGCCGCCGATCGTAGCGGTATGGCAGGACTGCAGATCGCTCGGTACGCCCAGTTCGGCTTTGACGACATCGAGGTCTTCCCGAACGGTCTCTCGCATAACGAAGCCGGCACGCCGGACATGCTCGACCCAGGCGCCGCAGCATCCGCAGGTCGCCGAGCGCGCCACCTCCATTTGCGGTATCTCGACTTGCGCCCCGGCGCCTCGCGGCATCAGCGTCGCAGCGGCGCCGGCCGTCGCAAGCATCATCATCGAGCGGCGGGTGACTATCATCTTGATCTCCTGTTCTGGTGTCATGTGCTCTCGTTCCGCACGCGGCGGCCCCAAAAGGCGGTGACCTAGCGGAGCCGCTCCGCAATCCTGTCCATCTGCTCGATCTCCTCGCGCTGGGTCCTGGTGATGTTCTGGCACAACGTGACGAGCTCGGGATCGGTGAGGTTGGCCTCCCGGCACATGAGGATCGCCCCCGAATGGTGGGGGACCATCGAAGCGACGAACTGGCGATCATCAATGCCTGCCTGGCTGCGCGTCGCCCAGAATGAGCCCGCCGTCAGCACCACGAACGCCACGTAGAGCGCGATGTTGAGGCTACGTTTCGGGAACATGCCGGGCATCGTCGCCAGCATGAAGATGCCCATCGGCGCCCACATCGTGACGGCCATGTAGAACATATTGAGATTGTTGCGGAAGTCGATCCAGCCGTCGATCATCGAGAACATGACGATGTACATGACGGCGAGGCCGAGAAGCATGTTCAGCCAGAACATAAGATAGGGTCGGCCGTGCGAACCGTGCTCCTTGCCCGGCGATTTCGACATGGCGTGGTCACTATGGGTCATGAGTTCTCTCCGTTGGGATTTCGGTTTTGATCAGTGGCCCAGACCAGCCGGCTCGAGGATCATCCAGATCGCCATGCCGACCATCATCAGATTTTCGGTAAGCGAGACGAAGCCGAGCGGAACATTGCTGTCGCCGCCAACGCAGGCGCATTTGAGCTCGCGCTTGTCGATATAGACCGCCTTGAACACCGAGATCGCTCCGATGCCGCCGATGAACAGCGCTACCGGAATGGACAGCCACATCAGCACGCCCCCGAGCATCAGCAGCCCTGCCAGGGCTTCCGCGAAAGGGTAGATGCTCGCGTAACGCACCCAGCGCTGCGCAAGCAAGTCATAATTGAGGAACATCGTGGCGAAGCCGTCAACGTCCTTGAGTTTTTGCAGCGCCAGCAGACACATCGCGATGGCGATGAACCACTCGGCCGTTTGCACCGGCATCACCATGCCGAATGCGGCCCAGCTCGCGGCCAGCGCCATCAGCGCCGCCATGGCGAAAAGCGCGATCACCGGCGTATAGGTGACGGCGTCCTTGTCGTTGACCATCTTGCCGAAGAAGCGGACGAGATCGTCATAGCCGCCGATCCTCCTGCCGTCGATAAAGGCCTGCGGCGTCGTGTCGACGCCGTGCTTCTGCTTGAAGTCGTCGATCTCCTGCCTGTTGGTGAGCTTGTGATCGTCGACCTGGTAGCCCTCGCGTTGCAGCAGGTCGAGCGCCTTCAGCCCCCAGGGGCAGGTGTGCTCGGCGGTCACCATCCGATGCAGTTCCGCGCGTTTGGTCGAGGATGTCATTCACACACTCTCCGGTCGGTTCTCAGTTTTGCCTGGAGGCCTGTCGGCGAGGATTGATGGCTGCCGGAGAACCCGACGCGACCGCACCGCGACGCGGCTCGAGCGAGATGTCTTCGTTGACGTCGTCGGTTTCGAGGCGTTCGATGATCGGGCAGTGCGGCCGATCATCGCCATGGCAGGCATTGACCAGGCTGGTCAGCGTGTGAGTCATGTCCTGCAGTGCCCTGATCTTCTTCTTGAGTTCCTCGATGTGGCCCTGCGCCAGGCGCTTGACCTCGACACTCTGCCTGGTGTCGTCGCGCCACAGGCCGAGAAGCTCAGAGATATCTGTCACCGCGAACCCAAGATCCCGGGCTCGCCGAATGAAGCGCAGCACATGGACATCCCCGTCGGAGTAGTCGCGGTACCCCGATGCCGTGCGGTCGGCGCGCGCAATGAGGCCGGTCTGCTCATAATAACGGATCATCTTGGCTGAGACGCCCGACGCCTTCGATGCCTGTCCGATGTTCATCTTGCCCTGTCTTTCCCGTCAGCGAAGGTCGCGGCAACCTCGCCATTACCTTTTCAATGCGCTGCCTTGAAACGGCGTAGCCGCAACGCGTTGCCCAGCACGAACACGCTCGACAGCGCCATGGCGCCGGCGGCGAAGATCGGCGACAGCAGAAGCCCGAAGGCCGGATAAAGCACGCCCGCCGCCACCGGGATCAGCGCCGCATTGTAGACAAAGGCCCAAAACAGGTTCTGCCGGATGTTGCCGATCGTCGCCTTGGAGAGCGCAATGGCGTTCGGCACGCCTTGCAGGCTGCCCGACATCAGCACGACATCGGCCGCCTCGATGGCGATATCCGTGCCTGTGCCGATGGCCAGGCCGATATCGGCCTCGGCCAGGGCCGGCGCGTCGTTGATGCCGTCGCCGACGAAGGCGAGCCTGCCATGCTGCACCTTCAGGCGGCGCACAGCCTCCACCTTGCCGTCCGGCATCACCTCGGCGACGACCTCGTCGATCCCCAGCCGCGCCGCGATAGCCCGGGCGGTGCGCGCATGGTCGCCAGTGATCATCGCGACCTTGAGGCCGAGATCGTGCAGGGCGCGGATCGCGGCCGGCGTCGTCTCCTTGATCGGGTCGGCGACCGCCAGGATCGCCGCAAGCCGGCCGTCGATCGCGGCATAGAGCGGCGACTTGCCCTCGTCGGCGAGGCGCCCGGCGACTTCGGCGAAGCCGGTCATGTCGTGGCCGAGTTCGGCCATGTAGCGGTCCGCGCCGATCTCGACCGATCGGTCGCCGGCCAACGCCTTGACACCGAGGCCCGGGACGGCCTCGAAGCGCGAGACGGCGGGCTGCGCGAGGCTTTCCGCTTCTGCGGCATCGACCACCGCGCGGGCGATCGGGTGCTCCGAGCGCGCCTCGACCGCCGCGAGAAGCGCGAGGACATCGGTGCGCTCGAAGCCTTCGGCCAGCTCCATGTCGGTTAGCGCCGGCTTGCCTGCGGTCAGCGTACCGGTCTTGTCCAGCGCGACGACGCGCGCATCCTTGAGCGCCTGCAGCGCCTCGCCTTTGCGGAACAGGACGCCGAGTTCGGCGCCACGGCCGGTTCCGACCATGATCGAGGTCGGGGTGGCGAGCCCCATAGCGCAGGGGCAGGCGATGATGAGGACAGCGACCGCGTTGACCAGCGCGAAGCTCAGCGCCAGCGACGGCCCGAACGCGAGCCAGGCGGCGAAGGTCAGCGCGGCCAGCGCCATCACCACCGGCACGAACCACATTGTCACCCGATCGACCAGGGCCTGGATCGGCAGCTTGGAGCCCTGCGCCTCCTCGACCATGCGGATGATGCGGGAGAGGACGGTGTCGCCGCCGACGGCCGTGACGCGAAAGGCGAAGGCGCCGGTCTGGTTGACCGTGCCGCCCACGACGCCGGCCCCTGTGGCCTTGGCGACCGGCATCGGCTCGCCCGTGATCATCGATTCATCGACGAAGCTGTCGCCTTCGACCACCTCGCCGTCGACCGGGATCCGTTCGCCAGGCCTGACCTCGATGACGTCGCCGGCCACGACCCTCTCGATCGGCAGATCGGCTACCTGTCCGTTGCGACGCACCCTGGCGGTCCTCGCCTGAAGGCCGACAAGGCGCTTGATGGCCTCCGACGTGCGTCCCTTCGCCCGCGCCTCGAGCAGGCGCCCGAGCAGGACCAGGGTGACGATAACGGCGGCGGCCTCGTAATAGACGTTGATCGTGCCTGCCGGCAGTAAGCCGGGCGCGAAGGTGGCGACCAGCGAGTACCCATAGGCGGCAAGCGTGCCGACGGCGACCAGCGAGTTCATGTCCGGCGTCAGCCGCCACAGCGCCGGCAGGCCCTTGTCGTAGAAGCGGATGCCGGGAACGAAAAGGACGATCGTGGTCAGGGCGAACTGAATATACCAACTCCACTGCATGCCGATCGTCGCGACGATCAAGTCGTGCGCGCCGGGGATCAGATGTGCGCCCATCTCGAGCACGAACACGGGCGCGGTAAGAACGGCCGCAAGCGTGACGTCGCGGCTCAGGCCGCGCCGTTCCGCTTCCTTTCGGGCGGTCTGATCGTCCGCCACACTTTCCTGAATGCCGGTCGTGGCTTGGGTATGGAGTCTCGCCTCATAGCCGACCGCTTCGATCGCGGCGATCAACTCGGCCGCGTCGGCTGACCCGCGAACGGTCGCTTTCTCGGTCGCAAGATTGACTATCGCGTCCGCTACGCCAGGGACATCTCGCAGGGCGCGCTCGACCCGGCCGACACAGGAGGCGCAAGTCATGCCCTCGATGGACAACTGCAGCGGCGCCGAGACGGGAACTTTCTCGAGGACGGAGTATCCCGCCCCCTCGACCGCCTTGACGAGGTCGGCGCGCGCAACACCGGCTTTGGTGATCACGCTGGCGCGCTCGGTCGCCAGATTCACCGACGCGGTCTCGACGCCAGGGACGGCTTTGAGCGCGCGTTCGACCCGTCCGACGCAGGATGCGCAGGTCATGCCCTCGATGGGCAGGGAAATCGATGCGCCGACAAGATCCGTGGCGCGGATGGGGGCGTTCATTTTGGCCTCCCTTCGCTTGTTCGAGTTCAAACTGCCGTACAACTTGCGGCTTCCAACGATGGGAAGGTCAAGAGCAATTTTCTGCTCTGGCGACCTTGACCTTACAACCGTTGGAAAGCCCATCTATGCAGCAGGAGACCAAGTAAAGGAGCATTTCTATGGAACTTCGGATCGAAGGCATGACCTGCGGCGGTTGCGCAAGGTCGGTCACCAAGGCCATCCAGGGCGTTGACCCCGACGCCAAAGTGGAGCCCAACCCCGCAACGCGGAAGGTCAAGGTCGAAACCACAGCCAGCGCAGCACAAGTAGAGCAGGCGCTTGCAAGGGCGGGTTATCCCGTAACAACGACATGAAGAGGTCAAACGAATGAAAAAGCTGACCATCGTATTTATCGTCGCAGCGGTTGCTGTCGCAGGCGGCTTGGCAATCGCTCAAGGCCAGATGAACATGGATTCGATGCCAGGGCACGACATGTCACAGATGGACATGTCGAAGTCAGACAATGCTGCGGTAAAAGGCTACACCGAAGCAATGCAGCGTATGCAGCAAAACATGGTGATGGACTACTCCGGCGATCCCGATGTGGACTTCATGCGCGGCATGATCCCGCACCATCAGGGGGCGATCGATATGGCAAAGGTGGTTCTCCAGTATGGAGAGGACCCAGAGGTGAAGAAACTCGCAGAAGAAGTGATCAAGGCGCAGGAGAGCGAGATCGCGACGATACAGAAGTGGCTTTCGGATCGAGGGCAGTAACTCGGCGAGCGCGCCACAGTCCACACGACGGCAAACCTCGCCGCCACTCAGCGTTTAAAAATGGGTGGGGCGCATCCTTGTCCAAGACACAGCCTGGGCAAGGACAGTCAATACTTTGACGCCTCACGCCGGACTGCGTGACGGTAGGTCGGCAGTTCTGAAGAGCTTGTCCTGCCTATTCAAACGCCTGATTTCCCAAACAGGATTTCTCAACGAACCAAGCAGACGACCCGACCAGAATCCTTCGTGAATGAAGCTTGACCTTGCCACGCTGGAACGTCGTAAAAATGCTGACATCGCCCGGTGGACATATTCCATTCGGCTCTGTGCGTCAGAGTGTCACCGAAGTCGATGGGATCAGGCACCGCGCTCATCGGAATAGTAAAGGGACGAGATTATGATTGCGCCTCGCTGGCCCCAAATCTATCCGACGAGTTTAGCCGTCGGAGTTGGAACCCTATCCTTCGTGGTGCTGGGCACCGTCTCTGCCCTATGGCCAAATCCACTGTTCATCCGGATGACACCTGCGGGCGGGTGGGAAATCGTTCTCCTTGGACTGCAGTCCATTCTACTCGGGCTTTATGCCGCCATCTGGCGACCGACGTGCTCGATCCGGACCGCGGGCGTCGGCGGCGTGCTCAGCTTCCTCGGCATCGCATGCCCAGTTTGCAACAAGGTGCTTCTGCTCTTGTTCGGCGCGAGCGCGCTGATGACTTATTATGAGCCGCTGCGCCTGTATCTTGCCCTCCTGGGCGTCGTCGTCACGGCTTTTGCCCTGGCTCGCGAGTGGACGTTGCGTTCTTCCGAGCGCTCGAAAGGACGGTCCCGGCTGCACAGCCCAGCGATCGAGGGGCTGTGATGCAATCGAAATCGCGTCTCGGAAGAGAGGCCCCGTAAGCCGCTTAGGAACCCAACTTCGATGATCGGTACGCCTGTCCAATGGGCCGGGCTCGACCTTTGGCCCTACGCCCTGCTCATCATCGCCGTGATGTCCTGGGCCCTCTATCACTTCCTGGCACCCTCAGGTTGGCGCGAATGGACCGGCGCCGGAGTCGTCCAAGCCTTCATCATAGCGCTCTATGCCGAGATGTATGGGTTCCCGCTGACGCTCTACCTCCTAGGTGGCCTGCTTCCGTTTCAATTTCCCTTCGCTCCGTCGAACGGTCACCTCTGGTCTGCGTTGCTCGGCGCGGGAGAGGCAGGCGCCGTCATCGAGGCAATCGTCGGATACGCCATTCTTACCGTGGGCGCCCTTCTTATCGTCAAAGGCTGGGTCCGCATCTACTTTTCGGGCCAACGACACGTTGATACGGGCGTCTACAGCGTGATGCGGCATCCCCAATATACTGGCATCTTTCTCATCGTTCTGGGCGAGCTGATAAACTGGCCGACAATCCTCACAGTCGTTCTCGCGCCCATTATCCTGCTCTTGTACCTCAACCTGGCAAGACACGAGGAACGGGCGCTCGTTGCCGAGTTCGGATCGGTGTATCGCGACTATCAGGCACGGGTCCCGATGTTCTTTCCCAATCTACGGGAACTCGCCCTGCGCCTCGTATTGCCTCGCTGAGTTGGGCGCCTACGCAGGCTTTTCTAGCCCCCACGTCACGAGCGAGCGCCTCCCCAGACAAGGAATTGAGGACCGGCCAGTAAATCAAGTACCGGAATCAGACCAGTGACCCACCTTCCTCAGAGTAATATCGGCAAGAGTACCCAGCATTATCGTCATGCGCGGATGAAGAGGAACGGTCAACTTAGCATGACGACGAGAACTGTCACAGGAGAAACACCGAATAGTATCGACAGCCGCAGATACGCCCAGTTGCGTAAGCATGCCCGCGTTACGACCACTCGCATCTGTCCCGCCCTCAACAACCGCCAACCACACCGCCAGCGCCGAAACAGACAAGTGAAATGAGCCTCTCGCGACCTGGAATCGTGCTTGCCAACGCGGCAAGGCCGACAAAGTTGTCATGCTTCAGAGGTGGAAGGTGTCCGCACGATTTGTCGGATTCGGATTGGATCGTTCGTCGTTACGGTGAAGACAGCCAACCGGCCCGCCACAACAGAGGAAAACGCGATGACTATTACGATTACGGCCTTTGATGAAAGCTCGCCGGATCGCGGCCAGGGACTGGCGAGGGACATGCGTGTGCGCTGGGCGCTGGAGGAAGTGGACCAGCCTTACGAGGTGCGGCTCGCTCCGTGGAGCACATTCAGGGAGCCCGCGCATTTGGCACGCAATCCGTTCGGGCAGATACCGACTTATGAGGAAGGTGATCTCACGCTGTTCGAGTCAGGCGCGATCGTGCTTCATATCGCAGAGCGCTTTCCGGGCCTGCTGCCGGCGGATGCGAATGGGCGGGCGCGTGCGATCATGTGGATGTTCGCTGCGCTCGATACGGTGGAGCCGCCGATCGTCGATCGCGACGTCGTCAAGAACTTCGAGGAAGGCAAGAGCTGGCAGGGCGAGCGCTTCGAGATGGTCGATGAACGCATTCGCGAACGGTTAAATCAACTTTCCGCGCGCCTGGACGACAGCGAGTGGCTCGATGGCGATTTCAGCGCTGGCGACCTTCTGATGGTGCATGTGCTGCAAAGGTTGCAGGGGTCGGAAATATTGGAGGAATTTGCGAACCTTTCCGCCTATGTCGCCCGTGCAGAAGCGCGGCCGGCGTACAAGCGCGCTTTCGCCGCTCAATTGGCGGTGTTCACCGGCGCGTCGCGATGAAAGTTCTAACCGTTCTTCGCGTCTTGCCTTTTGCGGCCCTCGCTCTGGCCAGCATTTGGGCTGCCAACCGGGCTCCTGAGGGTCGCCGTTCCCCACAGATGGACTTCACGGTTACGTTCGAGGCACTCGCCAATGCCCTGACCAAGGCGCCGCACATAGCCTCCATGGCTATGCTGTTCGTTCTCGCCGTACTCGCAACCGGCTACGCGCGCATCTGGCTTGCTGTCGTGCTGACTTTTCTTGTGGGCGTGTTCTGGGAACTGGTTCAGACCACGGTAATCGGCATTGCCGTTGCCTGGATCATCGTATCCGTGTCGGTTTTCCTCTGGCGCTCAGCCCGTTCGCGCTTGCTGCGCAAGTCCTAAAATCTGCGTCACGTCCGCAGCAGCCCGGAATCCGAGCCGCGATGTGCCGAAAGTCAGGAGTTGTGCGACAGCCGGTGAATTAGACATCGAACGCGGCAAGGATCGGACAGGAATAGATTTCCCGTCCACACATTGCATTGCCAGCAGTTGCAAGCTCTGCCGGGCGCGCTGTAGTTCCGCGATCTGCTCATCGAGCTTGACCATCCGCTTCTCTGCCATCTCATGGGCGCGGTGACTGCCAAAGAGATGTGACCAGAAGCGGTTGCGTCAACGACCGCTTTGAGAAGGCCCAAACCGTCAGGAGAAAGGGGTTCCGTTGTTGTTCGCGCATCTCAGAAAAGCCCCAGCGTTATGGCAGCAAGAGCGACATAGCGACCTGCCTTGGCTATCGTGACCAGTAGTAGGAAGCTCCAGAATGGTTCGCGTAACACGCCGGCTGCCACAGTCAGTGCGTCGCCGCCTATGGGCGCCCAGGACAACAGAAGACTCCATCGGCCCCATCGCCGATACCAGCCTGTCGCCCGGGCGAGCGCATGTTCACTCACAGGGAACCAGCGCCTTTGACGAAAATGCTCGATCCAGGGGTCGGAACAAGATTTGCTTTCCCAGACACGCTAAGCTCGAACGAAGCACGAACATCTGTTTGTCCCCTGAATAAGATTACCGACTCGATTGCGATCGATCTTGCAGCGACCATAAGCTCGGCTCCTTCGTAGCGAGGAGCGAACGAATGGGCCGAAGAAGGCTGGTCAATGCGGCAGAGGCGAAGGTTCTTTTTGGCCTCCCGGCTGACGAGGATAGTCTGCTCCGGCACTACACTCTCGATCCAATTGACCGGTTGGAATGTGAGGTGCGTCGCCGCCCGCATAATAAACTGGGCTTCGCCGTCCAGCTTTGCGTCATGCGTCATACTGGCCGTCTCTTGGGAGAAGAAGAGCAGCCTCATGCGACGGTCATCCGCTACCTGGCCGACCAGCTCGGAGTAGACTCGCAGGATTACGCCATCTACGCGCGTCGAGTGCAGACACGTTTCGAGCACAGCCGCTTCCTGACCGAACATCTCAGCCTACACATAGCCAACAAGAACGACCGGCGTGCAGCACTTCTGGCTGCGATCGACGCAGCGGCTGCCGGGGACAAGGGGTACCCGATTGTCACCGCGGTGATATCTGCGTTTCGGCAGCGCGGGGCACTACTCCCTTCTCAGGCGGCGATCGAGACGATCGGATTGGCCGGTCGCGCCATCGCACGCCGGCGCGCAGAAATCACACTCCTCGAAGATATCGCCGCCGAGAAGTTGGAAGCGCTCGACGCTCTGCTCCACGTCGATCCAGCTATTGGTCAAACGCGATTTTATTGGTTGCGATCAGCGCCGGACGCGCCCGGTGCTTCGAACCTAATTGGACTGACCGAACGGATTGCCTTCCTGCATACGCTCGAAATCGATCCCCAATTGCAGGCGCGTATTTCATCTGGACGCTGGGGTCAGATCATTCGGGAAGGTGACGCCACTCCTGCGTGGCTCGCCACAGATTTCGGCGCAAATCGCCGGCGTGCGACGATCGTGGCGCAGGTCATCAAACTCGGTCAGAAACTCACCGACGATGCCGTAACGATGTTCATCAAGCTGATTGGGCGGCTGTTCTCACAAGCCAACAATCGCAAGAAACAGCGTCACATGGACGCTCGGCCGGAGACTTCAAAGATACTGCGAATGTTCCTCGATACGATATCCGCCCTCCAGGCGGCGAATGACAATGGCGACGATGCGATCGAGACACTCGACCGCGAAATTGGCTGGACACGACTGCTTCGGATGAAGCCCGAGTTGGCCGCTATGGTCGAAGACAACGAGACTTCACCTCTGGCTTTAGCAGCCGAGCAGTATGCGACCGTCCACAAATATGCGGGTGCGTTCCTGCAGGCATTCACGTTCCGCTCGGCCCGCCGACACGATCCACTTCTTGCGGCGGTCGGTGTGCTGAGACGCCTGTACTCGGAGAGGCGCCGGACACTCCCGGAGCGCGCCCCGATCACGCACCTCAGCCAAGCCGATCGGAAGCTCATCTTCGGACAGGAAAAGCCAGACCGCCGTCTTTATGAAATTGCAACACTCGCCGCCTTGCGAGACAGGCTTCGTTCGGCCGATGTCTGGGTCGACGGCAGCCGCTCGTTCCGCCCGATCGATGAGCACCTCATGCCTCGGCCAACCTTCACTGCGATGAAGGAAGAAGACCGACTTGGCCTTGGCGTGCAAGCTGATGGAGCGGCCTGGTTGGCGGAAGCTCGCCAACTGCTGGACTTCAACCTCAAACGCCTTGCCCATAGGGCACGAGTTCGAAAGCTTGAAGGCGTTCGCCTCGAAGCCGGGACGCTGGTCGTCACGCCAACCGCCGGTGATGTTCCCGTGGCCGTCGAGGAATTGAACGCCGAGATCTCCGAGTTCTATCCGCTGGTTGAGGTACCGGACCTCTTGAGGGAAGTGCACGAATGGACCGGGTTCGCCGACCAGTTCACCCACGTCCGAACTGGAGATGCACCCCGCAACGTATCCGCCATGCTGGCCGGAGTATTGGCCGATGCGACCAACCTCGGCCCGAAGCGTATGGCCAGCGCGTCCAAGGGCATCAGCGCCCATCAGATCGGCTGGATGCGCACATTCCACGCTCGCTCAGAGACATACCGTGCTGCACAAGCATGCGTTACCGATGCGCACACTCGTCACCCCCATTCTCGGCTCTGGGGCACCGGAACGACTGCCTCGTCTGACGGGCAGTTCTTTCGCGCGAGCGACAGAGCGGCAAAGCGTGGCGACATCAACCTGCATTACGGAAGCGAACCGGGTTCGAAGTTCTACAGCCATCTATCCGATCAATACGGCTACTTCAGCATCCTGCCCATTAGTCCGACCGAAAGCGAGGCGGCCTATGTACTCGACGGCCTTTTCGATCAAGACACGGCCGTCGACATACAGGAGCACTTCACCGACACAGGCGGCGCGAGCGATCACGTCTTTGGCTTATTCGCCCTGATTGGCAAACGGTTTGCGCCTCGGCTACGCAATCTGAAAGATCGCAAGTTCCACACATTCGAGAAGGGCGATGCCTATCAGGCGCTGTCGAACCACATCGGCGCGCCGATCAACACCACCCTGATCCTCGACCATTGGGATGATCTGCTCCACCTGGCAGCGTCGATCTCCACCCGAGCAGTTGTGCCATCTACAATCCTGAAGAAGTTGTCGGCGTCACCGAAGGAAAGCCAACTCGCAAGGGCTCTGCGGGAACTGGGCCGCATCGAGCGCTCGCTGTTCATGATCGAATGGTACTCGAGCCCAGCATTGCGACGGAGGTGTCAGGCCGGTCTCAACAAGGGCGAGGCCGCCCACAAGCTTAAGCGAGCGGTATTCTTCCACGAGCGAGGCGAAATCCGCGATCGGTCGTTCGAAAGTCAGGCCTTTCGTGCCTCCGGCCTCAATCTCGTCGTCAGCGCGATCGTGCACTGGAATACAGTTTATCTCGACCGCGCAGTCGCGCATCTGAAACAGGCGGGCAGAACCGTCCCCGACATGTTGCTGAAGCACATATCGCCGCTCAGTTGGGAACACATCAACCTTACAGGCATCTACACCTGGGATACCGAGCATCAAATGCCCGAAGGCTTCCGGTCGCTCAGGCTGCCAGCGCGCCGCCTTCGCGCCGCATGACGTTCATGCTCTGTTCGGGCTTAGCGTGTCTGGGAAAGCAGATCTTGTTCCGACCCCTGGTTACCGCCAGACCTGCGGCCAGGGCACGCAGCTCCTCGAGTTCCCTGGCGCTGTTCAGACGTGCGGCCGCGGCTGTATCCGTCACTCGCATTCGGGTCTCGAAGTGATCGGCCGTTTCCCGATCGAGGACCGACAGATGTCGCGCCCAGGCTTCTTCCCGTTCGAGAAGGGCGGCCTTCGCCTCATCATCATCCATGATGTCGATCGATTCGCGGAGGGCAGCCAGCCGTGCTGCATCTTCCTTCTGTTTCGTCGAGAGCTCTCGTTCACGCTCGATGATCTGCGAGCGACGCTTCTCTAAGTCGCCGGAGGCCCGCTTCCAGAATTCAACGCGATCGGTAGCGGGTGGCGACACACGCCGAAGCTCGTTACCGTCACCAGACCATGGATGCAGCCCGCCGACGGCATATTCAAAATCCTGGCGTTTGGTGGGAACACCTCGTTCGGCAAGGCGGAGTTCAGCAACAAGATTGCCATCGCGCAAGCGGCGCAGCACAGATTGAAGCTGTGCCACTTTGCCAGCATCGATCTGGGTGCCCTGGCCATCTAGTGCTTGGCGGGCGCGCTGCTCTTTCTCAAGAGCCTGCCGGGCCGCCTCATGTTCCTTTTCGGCCGATTGTCGTGCGACATCGATGCCGGACTTTTCGCTGATCAGATCACGCAGCGTCCCGATCGTGGCGGCCGGTATGAGGAGCGACTTCGGATCGTCGACATCCGACTGGCCCAGCGTGGCGAGGATGAGATCGACCTTCCGGCTCGATTCCGACAGCGCCTGCTTCCTTTTCGGCAGATCTTCTTGCGCGGTCGCATATCGTGCGGCTGCGTCTGTCAGCTGATCGAGGCGATCCGCCATCTCAAGCACGCGGTTCTCGACCACGAGCCCTTGGAGTTCCTCTTGGGCCTTCTGCTCGCGCTGTCCAATGCCGGCGAGCTGGGTTTGTAGCCGCGTCTCTTCGACAATCAGGTCTGGAAGTGCGGACGCCCATTCAGTTGGCGGATGCGGCAGATCCACGTATCCGGAAAGCTGCTCGTCTCCCTGACGGTATTCAGCCACCAGGGGGTGGGCACGCAGGACGCGCGCGATCTCGTCGTGCCGGGCCTTCGCCGTACCGATCTCCTTCATGGCAGCGTCATAGGCCGCTTCAGCCTGCTCGAGCGCTGTCATCAGCGTTCTGTAAGCCGAGGCCTGGACGTCGATATCATCGCGCTGCGATTTGAGTTCCGCGATCTGGCGTTTCAGGCCGGCGATCTTCGTTGAGCTGGCGCGTTTTCGGAAGATGCCGTCGGCTTCGGCGATCGCGGTCTCAAGAATGGAACTGATGCCGGCAAGGCCAGCGCTCGCCGAGAACAGCAACTCCCCCAGATCGCCCTTGCTTTCCAGAATGGCGTTGCCGCCATCCTCTAGCGTCTGATCGTCGAGCGAGAACATCATCCGATAGGCGTCGCGCGCCAGCCCGGCGAGTGGGACGCTAAGCAAGGCCTCGTTCACCGGCTGACCGTGCTCGTTCAGAAGGGAATTGCTGCGCTGCTTGACGCGCTTGAATTCATGCGCCTGCCCGTCAAATTCGAGGCAGGCGCCGACTTCCATCGTCTTGCCCTGGTGCAGGAAGCCGTACTTCGTGCGCTCCTCGATCCCGAACAACAGATCGAGATAGGCTGACAGCGACGTGGATTTTCCCGCCTCGTTTAGCCCGTAGACGATGTGCAGATCCGGCGTGCCGGCGACGTGCTCCCCGAAGTCGATCGAATAGTCGGTGAACTTGCCGTAGCGGGTGAGGTCGAGCCGGCGCAGGCGCATCAGCCGATCTCCGACGCTTCCGGTTTGAGCCGGGCCAGCATGTCCTCGCTACCCTCCGTCAGCAACTGGTCGACCAGGCCTTCGAATGCGGCTTCGTCATCGCCGCTGAAACCGCGTGCTTCAGGTGGCAAATCATCGCGAAGTTCCTTCACAAGTTCACGCACGGCCTCGCGAACACCATGCTGATGAATGATGTCACTGCGCATCAGCTCGCCGAGTTCCAAGATCGGGTCGGCGGGAGCACCTCCAACGGGAGTGCTGACGGGCGCCGTGGTCGCGATCTCGATCTTCTCGATCCAGGTCTTGCCGAGCCCTTCGGCGCGCTGCTCGGTCTCCGCCAGCAGCAGATCGCCATCACGGCGTAGCTGCCATGACAGAGGCGTAGCACCCGTCAACCGAAGGCGGCCGACAAGATGGGCCGAGCGTGTCCGGTCGCGGGCGACACCTATGCTCTGCTCAATGAGTTCGGCCGCCTCGCGCCAGGTTGCGGCGGATGACAGATCGACCGGGATCCGTTCGAACTGAGCAATGCTCGTCGCGCGTTCTTCGATGGTGAGACTGCGATCGTCATTGACCGTGACGAGGGTGACGGACTTTTCGCCGGCTTCGTTGATATCGCGGCCTTGTGGCATGCCCGGCATGATTACCATCCGGTCGCCGGAATGTTGGGCACGAACATGGACATGCCCTAGGGCCCAGTAATCGAAGCCCCAACCATGAAGGTCTGACGCCTTGCAAGGCGCATAGAGATCGTGGCCGGGCGCGCCGGCGAGACTCGTATGCATAATGCCGATATTGATCGCGTCCGGGGTAGGGTGGTGATATTTCTCGAGGAGGCTTTCCGGTGCTTGCGGTTTTGCAAAGCTCAAGCCGTGAACTGAAATACTGAGGTTCCCTTTAGTGAAATTGATTGCCTCGGCGCGCCCACCAAATCTCGTGACCAAAGGTGGCAGGATCAGCTCCTGAGTGATCCTCGACATGGCATCGTGATTGCCGCGAATGATGAACGTTGCAATGCCGGCTTCGTGAAGCCGCTGCATCTGGCTTGCCAGAAAGCGGGCAGTTTTCATCGACGTCTGATCGCCGTCGTAGAGATCGCCTGCGATAATCAGTGCATCTACCTGCTCGTCGACACAGAGATCGACTATCGCGATCAGCGCCTGGCGCGTCGCATCGCCAATCAGCTCGGCGAGATCACCATTGCGCATCGCCAGTGAGCGCAATGGGGAATCCAGGTGAAGGTCGGCCGTGTGAACAAATCGAAATGCCATACAATGATGTTTGTCCGATTTCAGGGAGATATTGAACAAGAGTCTATCGTACTGTCATCGACAGCGCACAGAATACTCGTCCACGATACGCGGCGTCGGTGCATCCGCCTCTCTGGTGACGTCGGCTTGATGCTGCTGTTCGCATTGGACGCCTTGGTCCACACCATCAGTTCCATGATCTCGGTCCATCTGCTCACGATACTTCAGGCGCGCGAGATAGCGCTTGTCGCTGCCGTGGCGCTCGGCGCGATCGTCAGTGTTCGGCTGGCTACCGCCCTCTATGGCCGCTGCCGGGTTGCATGATCCGAAAATAGGCAGCGAACAGCGCGGTTCTGTCGGCGGCAGGCGGCGGGCGCTTCCGCCGCCGCGAACCCTGGTGCGCGTCCAGGAAATCCGCAAAGCGCGAGATCAGCGCCTCATGGCCGCCTGCGGCCACGATCATCCAGCGCCGGTATGCGCCGGCGGCGTCCATGTTGTTCAGAAGCCAGTCAGGAGGTTTTGCTGCGAGCGCCTCGAAGCAACGAATGCGCGCGGCGGTCGACAGATTCGTGAGCGTCCTCCCCGAGCGGACTTCGGCGGCGACCGGCATGCTCAGCACGCGCGAGACCGCGTCATTGGTTTTCGCCGGAGCCCTGGCCGCCTCCACCCTGCATATATCCACGATCGCGCGTTCCAGCCGACGTGCGGCCGCCTTCACTGAGGCCTTCGGAACAGCGCGCAGGTCGAATCGGCACCACGCGCAGAAATGCTGCGGGACCAGCTCGCCCTGATCGAAGGCCGCGACGCCGGCGTGGCAGGCCGGGCATCGATCTCGGAGCCCGCAGCCATGCGCGAAGCATGACACGCGCGATGCCAGCCGCCACGGCCGCCGAAAATACGGCGCATCGTCCGCTGCAAGGCATTCGGGGCAATACTGCATCCACGTCGAACGGTTCCGGTGCGCACTGTCGCGCAGCGGCAGCAGGAGCGGGGCCATGGCGCCGCCGCTCATCGTCATCGCCGAGATGTCGTCGGGCGGTAGACCTGTCTGATGACAGAGCAACGTAGCGACCGTGTGCGGTAGGCGAAGGTCGAGGCGCGGCGACCACATCCTCCCGCCGAGGCCGAGGACGCCGGCGAACGACCGCGGCGCGATGCCGTTTGCGAGCGCAAGACGGTGAAGCCAGCTCGACAGCAGCTCGCCCGGAAGCGGGTCGATGGCAACCGGCCAGCGGTCTCGCGCGACATCGCCATATCGCTCGCGTATCTCGATCGCGAAGCCCGCGCGGCTCGCGTCACCCCTCACAACAGGTTGTCTCTCACTCGCGCCCGGCGGCGCTTCGTGACGGGGACGTAGCGCAGCGCCTCGATGCCCGATTTCGTGATCCGCTCTTCACCGGACCTCGCCGCGGCTGCGGCCGCCGCAGATACGATCGCCACGATCTCGCCGATCAGTCCCTCGGAGAGCTGAAAGATGGTGCGCGCCAGGGGTTCATCCGAGAGATTTGACGCGCGGGCGAGCGGCAAGGCGCTTTCAAGGCTGTCGAGCAGCGCCAGGAACTCCTCGCAATACTGCCAGCGCGGCACCGCGTGCAGGTCGAACCGGGTCGCCATTTCCGCGGTCTGGTTGACGATGTCGTACACTGCCACCTCGCCGATCAGAACCGGCGAGATATCGAACTGGCGGCCCATCCTCCGAAGGAAGGCAAGCACAGCCTCGACATCGCGCGCCCGGCCGCGCAGAGCATTGTGGAACTCATCGAAGATCAGGATCCTGGGCTTCAGCTTGTCGAGCAGATGATCGATCTGTTCTGCTTTGCGGCCGACATCCCGACTGCTGCCCGTCGGCGCACGCAATGCCTGCAGGATGCTTCCGTAGAAATGGGAGAGACCTGCGCCCTCGCGCGTCTGCACCACCCACACCCGCTGCTGCTCAGCCGTTCTCAGATGGCCAACGGCGAACCGTTCGGCGATCATCGTCTTGCCGTTGGCGTAGGGGCCGACGAGCATCAGGCCCCGGGTTCGCAATGATGGCGGCCGCGACAGAAGCTCGGCAAGACGTGCATGCGCCGTGACCGCCACCTGATGTCCGATCCACCGCGGCGCCTGTAAGTAGGAGATCCGCTCTTCCTTGCTGTGGTCGAGGTGCGGCCGGACATGATCAAGAAGATGGTCTGCCAAATCACCAATCCTCAACAGGCAGACGGCGCTTCGGACGGACGGGATGATCGGCAGGCGCCGGCGTTGCCGGCCGCATCGCGTCGTAGGGCTTGGGGGCGTCTGCCGCGTGAGCTTTGCGCACGGCATTGCGCAGCTCGGCCTTCGACGGCTTCGATCCGCCTGCGATCTCCGCGATCCGGCGGCGAAGCGTCACCTTCTCGACGTCCGTGCGCGCGTTCGTGGTGCGTCGCTGCAGCCGGTCGGCCTCGTGTTCCCACGACGTCATCGGAGCAAGCATACCGTCCCTCCGCTCCACCGATCGAAACTCCCTGGTTTCGGGATCGCGGACGTAGATGTGGCTGATATCGCGTGGATCGTACCGAACATCGAGCTTGCCCAGCCGATCTCGCTGCGGAACAAGCTCGCCCAGCCATGGTGAGTAATAGTCGAGCGCGAACATGCTGACGCCCTGCGGAGTGATGCGCCGCTCCGTTCCGGGCATGAATGCCAGCAGGACCCGCATGGGGTCATCATCGAAGCGTGCAAGATCGTGCGCGTGCCGGTCCCATTCCGATGCCGGCACCTTCAGGGTCCTCGTGTTCTCGTGAATGTTGTGGTCGATCACAGCGAGTGCGACGCATCGCTCGAGATCGGCGAAGCTGAGGCGCGCCCGCCGCTCCGCGGGATATTGGTCACGATCCGCCACGGATCGGCCGGTCGTGCCGGGCTGGGTTGCCAGAACCGAATTGAGCTTTCCGAGCAGCCTTTCGACCACGCCGCCTTTGGTGGACGCGGCCGCGATCCCGGTAGCGGATACGGATGCCGTAGTCCTCGCAGCCGCGCTGGAAGGCATTGCCCTTGAACTCCTTGGCGGAGTCAGTGACCAGCAACCGAGGCCGACCGAACATCGGCCAACCATGCTCAATGCCGCGCGCGGCCAACCATCCCTCCTTCGGACACATCGCCTGCGCCAGGCACAGTGCGACCGACAGCGCCGACGGCTTTTCGAGCGTGAGGCAGAAGCCGAGAATGCAGCGCGTCGCCACGTCGGTGACGATCGTCAGGTATGCCCGGCCGACGAACGTTCCGCCGCCCTCGACGACCTCGACGAAGTTGATGTCTGTCGGCGTGTGATCGATCTGGCAGACTTCCAGCGCCTGCGCCGCGTGAATGTATCCGGGCCGCGCCTTGAGCCGATGAAGATGCTTCGGGTTCGCGGACCGCTTCTTCGCGATTTCCTCAGGGCCAAACAGTGCGGGTATTCGGCGGGCGATAGTGACATAGGACGGAGAACATAGGCCGGCCTCCTCGCAACGAGCGCGGATCTCGGCCACGACCGGAGCAAGGGGCGGAGCCTCCAGCGCCAGCCACTGCTCTCGCAGCGTCGTCGCGATGATCTCCTCGATGTCGAGCTGAAGTCGCTTCTTCCGGGTCCTGTTACCGCTGGGCAAGAGCGAGGCCACGGTCCGTTCGCCGCGGTAGCGTGCCAGCAGATTGTAGACCTGTCGGGTCGAGAGACATAGCTCGGCCGCCGCGCGCGCGATCGCGGATCCCCGCGGACTCGACCCGTCCAGAATCCGGTCCAGCTCGCGAGCGACCCGTCGCGCCGCCAACCATGCTTCATCGGAATGCGCCGGCGCCAGCGCTGCAATTCGGCTTTGCAATCGGTAGGTCAAATTATGCGGTCAGTGAAATCGTTAGCGAAAAATGATGGCCATAGTAGCGCTCAAACCTAAACAGCACATGACTATCGCGCGATTGAAATCGGGAAGTGAAAGCGACACGGGGACTACCGGCAGCGTTGCGGGCCGCGCTGGCATCTCGATGCTTGGACTAACATCGAAGTCCTTCAGCGCGGCGACTGGATTGGTGGATTGCTCGCCGGAGCGCTGCTGCGAGAGGAGGGTGTCACAGCACACCATATCGCTTGCCTGCATCTTGGCGCCCAAAAAATCCCGCGCGAGCGCCGTCGATCGCGTGGTCGCACCGAGCGGGTGGTCGCGCTCCTTGATGCCATCCGTGAGGCTGCTGTTGCCGGGCTGAAGGAGCACGATCGGCTGCTGCTCGCCAGGGAGCGTATGGAGCGCGTGCTGCGCGGCCGCCGCGCCAGCTCGAAGCTGCCTGCCCTGGTGGACCTCGTGCTCTCCCGCCCATTGGTCTCCACCAGCATGGTCCAGGCGGCGCTGAAAGTGTCGCGGCAGGGCGCGCTCGATCTGATCGGAGAACTCAGCCTGCGCGAGCTGACGGGAAAGAATAGCTTCCGCGCCTGGGGTATCGTGTAGAGGGACCGACCTTCGCATACGAAATCTGACGTCAGCGGCGCGCAATTTAGCCAGATCGGGAGCGGCCTCATAGCTCAACCCGAACGGTGGCACGGCGTAAATTGGCGTGGCTAGCCCCACCGTTTTCGTTGAGAGTGTCGAAGTGAAGCGACCCATGTGTCCTATTGATGTCATTAACAGGAAACATTCGATGGCCGCGTTTCGGTTTCGTGATCCGGATCGCGAAGGTTTGGCCTTGCCGCTCGCCACTCGCATGCGGGAAAACCAGAACTTCAGCTGTCTTTCGCCAATCGTCCTCACGCGGCCCGACGTCTGAGTTTCTTTTTGGACGGTTGCCGGATGCGGCACAGCATAGGCATCTGCCGGATTGAGATCGACGCCGGGCGGCACGATCGCGTCGATGCAGTCGAGGACGTCGCCGGAGAGCGTCACGTCAACGCCGCTCAGCACGCTGTCGGACGCCGATATAATCGACCGATGGTCTCTTGTGAATGGCTGGTATGGTTGTCGGGAATGAAGGAGAGAAAACATGCCAGTGGTGCCAACGAACGAAGCCGAACTGCGTCTGGAGCAGCAGAAAATCTATTGGCGGAGTGGAGTGGCGTTTATTCTTTGTGCCATCAGTCTCTGCGTCGCACACTTCCTGCTGCCTCGAATCATAGATTTCCCTAGTGACGACCTGGAATCGCGATTGGTCTTCCTGGCAGTTGCAAATCTTCTTCTCGTTGCCTGGGTCATTATCGGCGTCAGAATGGTGTCCAACGGCAGACGCGGGTCCGCTGAAGACATTGGTGGATCTGCGTACTCCCGTCCCAGTCCTAATATTGCGGTTGCCAGCGCCTTTCTTCAAAACACGCTCGAGCAGTTCGTGATCGCATCGGTCACGCTGTCAGCGCTTCTAAGTCTGTGGGGCGCTCCGGCGATGCCCTTTGTCGCCGTTTCAATCTTGCTGTTCAGTATCGGGCGCGTCAGCTTTCTCATGGGCTATCCAAAAGGTGCGGGCGGTAGAGCGTTCGGGATGGCGTTGACGGCATTACCGAGCGTAGCAGCCTTCCTGTTGTCGATCGGTATCATCATCGTTCGCCTCTGACGCCTTGGCGGCTCGCAGTTTTCCGAGGACGTTTGGATGAACGACTTGCTATAGTCTCAATTCATCCCTAGATTGGATATGAATTGGAAACGGAGATTTTTGGGAGCGTCTGATGTCCGCGGCTCAAGCCCTTACATTGTCCGAGGCGGGCTACGTCTTGAATCGCGCCCCCGCATTGCTCAACAAGGCGGTGGACACCGGCGTTATCCGGGCACGCCAGCGGCGCGTTGGGAGTGCCGTACAACGCCTGCTCGGTCCCGCTGAGATGCGCTTCCTGCTCGTTGCGGAACGGTTGGACAAGGACCTCACGCCCAAGGGTCGCCGGCGCCTCTACGATGCGATCAGGCAGCTCGACGTCGATGCCCACCGGGTCTCGCTGGGAGAAATCGTGCTCGATCTTGGGAAGGTCGATCGCGATCTCGAAGGTCGACTCGAACGGCTCGAGGCGTTGCGTGGATGGGTCGAGCCTGCAGCCGACGGAACCGACCCCGTCGTCAAGGGCACTAGAATCCCTGTCTATATGGTAGCGGCACTGGCGCGAAAGCAGTCGGTTTCCGAGATCGGAGAGGATTTTCCGTCGCTTACCCACGAGCAGATCGAGGGTGCAATCGAATATGCGAAAGCATACCCCAAGCGCGGCCGGCCCTATCCGACGACAAGCTTAAAGCGCGCCCTTGCCGATCTGGCAGACCTTGGCGCTTTCGACGAGAGTCCCGACGAAACGACCGCCTCTCCCCGCGAGATTCCGTGAACGGCTATCTCCTCGACGAGAATGTGCTGCGCGAGCTCAGGCCGCGTGGCAACGTCAACGTTCGAAAATGGCTGGCGTCGGTCGATGACTCCGATCTGCGCTTAAGCGTGGTGACCCTGTTCGAGAAGCGCCGCGGCGCCGAGATGCTGAAGCGTCGCGACCCGGAGCGTGCGACCGCGCTGCTTAAGGCCATTGCCAATGTTGAGAGGGCATATGCGGATCGGATCATGCCCGTCGACGCTGCGATTGTAGCGGAGTGGACGCGGATGATAGGCTCGAAGAACAAGGATCGGTGGGACCTCGCATTGGCGGCAACGGCGCGAGTCCATGACCTCATACTGGTAACGCGCAATACCAGGGATTTTGCGGGCCGTGGCGTGCGGCTGCTCGATCCCTTCCGAGATCCGCCGCTCGCATCTGAAGCGTGACAGGGCTGTCGCTCACTTCGAAGATCGAAGGACGCGCCTGAAGGCTCCCAGCTTCCGGGCGCCGCGTTATCGCAGAAAGCGGCGCACGACCAAGAGGACCACCGCGGCTCCGGCGGCCGAAAATGGCGCCCAGGCCTGAGGATCGCCCATGGTGTGAAGCGTGAGCCCACTCAGCAGCAGCCAAAGCAGCGGGATCAGAAACAACAGCACAACGAGCCGGCCACTCGTGGCGAGGAGGACGCCGAGGGTGACGATCGCCGTGGGGTCGGGGGCGATGCCGAAGACCTCCGCGTCCGCCCATCGACGTCCAAGAATCGGCGACATGAGCGGATAGGCGAGCATGCCGGAGGCCGCCAGCAACAGCCCGAGCCTGCCGGCGGCGCCGCGCCGGTCAAGGGTAAGCCGGCCCCCGGCGGCGCCGGCTGCAAGCAGCAGCGCCTGCAGCCAGAACGCGGGCGCCACATAGGCGATCGCCCAATTGATCCCCGCATAGCGGCTCCACAGGAAGGACCAGCCGACTAAGACCCACAGCGCGGCGAGGGCGATCCAGGGGCTGCGGGCCTGCGGCCGACTGAGCCCGAACAAGACGATGGCCAGCCCGACAACGAGGGTGACGACATGCAGCGGCCACCAGGCGGCATTGTGCAGCTCGAACATGCGCCAGTAGACACGTGGCGAGAAGAGCAGGAGGTCCTCTGGCCGGTAGGTCCACCATTCCGACATTCACAAATCCCGTACGTAGGCCGCCATCCGCTCGCGCATCGCGGCGTCCGGGAGGGGATCGGCACAGGCGGCCATGTTCTCGCGCACATGGTCCACGCGTGTCGTGGCGGGAATGACGACGGTGACCGCAGGATGGGCGAGGATGAATTTGAGGATGAACTGCGCCCAGCTCGCCGCGCCGATCTCGGCCGCCCAGTCAGGCAGCGGTTCTCCGTCGAGCGCCTGCGTAAGACGGCCCTGCCGGAATGGCCGATTGATGATCACGGCCATGCCGCGCTCAGCCGCTAACGGCAACAATCGCTCATCTGCCTCGCGATCGACGATGTTGTAGCTGAACTGCACGAAGTCGAGCGGATGGGCCCGCATGATGCCCTCGAACAGGTCGTGGCGCCGGCCTTCCGAAGTGGTGATCCCGACATAGCGGATAAGCCCCTCCGACTTCATGGCGAATAGCGTCTTGAGATGCGCCTCCCAGCCGACGAGGTTGTGGATTTGCACGAGATCGAAGCGCGCGACACCCCACAAGCGGCGCGACTGCTCGATCTGCCCCGCGCCGCTGGCGGCCGAGGAAGTCCAGACCTTTTCGGCGGAGAACAGCGCGTCCGGCCGCCCCAGCCTTTCGAGGGCATGGCCGACGACCGGCTGCGAGGATCCGTACATGGGCGATGAATCGATCATGCGCCCGCCGGCCTCGAAAAAGGCGGCCACCACGTCGGTGCACTCGTCGCGCAGAACCGGATCGTCGCCGACATTGAAGGTGATCCAGGTACCGAGCCCGACGGCGGGGATCGCCTCTCCGGAGGACGTGATCGTCCGCGTCATTGGCGTACTGGGAGCGGCCAGCGCCCATCCGGGCAGGGCGGAGGCCATGCCGGAACCTGCGGCTGTCTGCACGAATCTCCTGCGGGTGACGATCATCTGTCCACCTCAGACCAAGGGACATCTCGTAGGAGCAAGGCGATTGCCGGCATCATACTGCATCAGGCTCGCGAAACGTTCGGCCATCAACAACCGTTCCGGGCTTCTGCTTTATCTCGGCGCGCGGGATCGCATATGCCCCGACAACACGCTTGCTCTGCCGAGATCGAGAGGGTCTAGCGCGTCGGCAACTTTCCATACGCGCTACTAGATTTGGCACTCCAGCGCCGATCGACATACAGGTTCTCACATTCTTCCGAACTCGCTTTCAGCCTGTCTTGGCATATCCTCTACAGGGGGATAGCATATATCAATGGATCAAACGCCGCACATTCACGAAACCCACCCTCATATCGTCAAGCGATTGAAGCGTGCCGATGGCCATCTGCGCGGCGTCATCGACATGATCGAGGCGGGCAGGCCATGCCTCGACATTGCCCAGCAACTCCATGCCGTCGAGAAGGCCATCGCCCAGGCCAAGAAAACGCTGATCCAGGATCACCTCGATCATTGCCTTGAGGAAGTGGTCGGGCCGCTCGCCCGCGACCGCCGGCGGTCGATCGAGGAGTTCAAGGAAATCGCGAAGTATCTGTGATGCTGGCGATCCTGAAGAACCGCACCTATCGGCACCTCTTTCTCGCCCAGGTCATCGCGCTGGTCGGAACGGGTCTCGCCACGGTCGCGCTCGGATTGCTGGCGTTCGAGTTGGCGGGCGAAAATGCCGGTGCCGTGCTGGGAACGGCGCTCGCCATCAAGATGATTGCCTACGTGACGGTCGCGCCGATCGCATCGGTTTTCGCCGAACGCATGCCGCGCCGCGCCATGCTGGTTGCGCTCGATCTAGTCCGCGCCGGCGTCGCGGTGCTTCTACCCTTCGTCACCGAGATCTGGCAGGTCTATGTCCTTATCCTCGTCCTTCAATCGGCTTCGGCCGCCTTCACGCCGACCTTCCAGGCGACGATCCCCGACATCTTGCCCGATGAGAAAGAATACACGCGCGCGCTGTCGCTCTCGCGGCTGGCCTACGATCTGGAGAGCGTCGTCAGTCCGATGCTGGCCGCGGCATTGCTCGCCTTCATTTCCTTCCACAATTTGTTCGCCGGCACTGTGATAGGTTTCCTGATCTCGGCGGCGCTGGTGGTGTCTGTCGCGCTGCCGACCCCAAGGCCGGCGAAGTCGCGCGGCATCTACGACCGCACGACACGCGGCATGCGCATCTATCTGGCGACACCGCGGCTGCGCGGCCTGCTCGCAATCAACCTCGCGGTCGCCAGCGCTGGCGCGCTGGTGATCGTCAACACCGTGATCTACGTGCAGGCCGCCTTCGGTCTCGACAACCAGGCGACGGCATTGGCGCTCGCGGCCTTCGGCGGCGGCTCGATGGTTGCGGCGTTCGCACTGCCCAAGCTGTTAGAAGCCATTGCGGACCGCACCGTGATGCTGGCGGGCGCGACGCTTCTGACCGCCGGAACGCTCACGGCGGCGATGCTGCCCGGCTACGGCTGGCTGCTGCCGCTCTGGTTCGTGCTCGGCTTCGGCTATTCGACGGCGCAGACGCCCGCCGGCCGGTTGCTCCGGCGCTCTGCCAATCCCGAAGACCGCCCTGCGCTTTTTGCCGCGCAATTCGCGTTGTCGCACGCATGCTGGCTGATCGCCTATCCGCTCGCCGGTTGGGCGGGCACCACCGTCGGGCTTCCGGTAACGGCGATCGTTCTCGCGGCACTTTCTGCCGTTGCGATCGCCATCGCTGTTGTGATCTGGCCAGCCGACGACCCGGAGGTCGTCGAACATAGTCACGCCGATCTGCTGCCCGACCATCCGCACCTTGCGGAGACTGGGCACCAGTATCGTCATGCCCATGCCTACGTGATCGACGACATGCATGCGGCGTGGCCGCGCAAGCGCTGACAGAAATCGTGGAAGATCTGCTCCCGCTGATCGGGCTGTTCGCCGTTGCTTTCGTCGCTGCCACCGTCCTCCCGGCCCAATCAGAGGCCGCGCTTGTCGGACTTCTGGTCCTAGGCAAGCAATCCCCGGATCTGCTTGTGATCGTAGCGACGGTCGGCAACGTGCTGGGCTCGGTAACCAACTGGCTGCTCGGCCGCTTGGTCGAATACTATCGCGAACAACGCTGGTTCCCGGTCAGCGAGAAAGCGCTCGAACGTGCGAGGGGCTGGTACCGGCGATGGGGCCGCTGGAGCCTACTGCTCTCCTGGGCGCCGATCGGCGGCGACGCTGTGACCGTCGCTGCCGGCGTGCTGCGAGAGCCGTTCTGGAGCTTCCTGCTGCTCGTGACCATTGCAAAGGCCGGACGCTACATCGTGCTCGCGCTGCTGACGATGGGTTTGCTCTGATGTGGGGACTCTATCAGGGTTCGCCATCCAGCGGGAAATCTACGGAATGCATCAACGAATTTCCATGCAAGAGCATCGATCAAGATCAAAACAGGGGCTGGGGTCCTTGAAACTCTAGCTGCTGGAGCTCCTACCTTCTCGTCGCAATTTACGAGGAGACCACCGATGAGTGAATTTCGACGTGGATGGAGGCCCGATCGGGAAATTCAGACGCAGCCCGATCGGACGACAAGGCAACGTCCCCGGTTCAGTGCTGTATTGGTTCTGATGCTAGGCTGGACAGCCCTATGCGGGTTCGCCCTACTTTTCGCTGCCCCTTCGTTGGATTGGCTACAAGCGATCACGACGACCGTGATCGACAATAGCCGGGAAGTGGCGCGAGCTATTGGCGGAGAAGCCGCAGGCGAGATAGTAGGTGCTTTGCAATCGAGCGATCTGGTTGGTCAACTATTTGGAGCTGCCAACATCCTCGCAGCTCCGGCCATAATTGTCGTTTGGCTGGTTGGGATGCTTGGGCTCATGATGCTGCGGCTATTGATCGGGCTCATAAGGAGCCGTTCAACGCACCGCACCTAGAGACGTGGGAAACGCCGTTTAGGCGGATCCGCCCATGCATGCAGCGCTCCTAGCAGTTAACCATCTTTGCCGTTTTGTTATACGTCTGGATTGACGCAATTCGTTACTTTGCCTTAACTTTTTGTTAAGCATGAGCAAGGGCATGTTGCGTAAAATGTATAGCCGTAGATGCTTTGGTACATTGGTAGCAGTCACAATTGGTTTGGGTATGTCGACAGCTCTGGCAGCAGCCACCTCTCCAATGGAGACAGGTAAGCTGACATCCCAGCCAATTGGTCACTACAAGTTCTGCCAAACCAATCCAGGCGAATGTTCTGTCAAGACCCGTGACCCAAGACCCGAGAAGTACTCAAATGCTCTCTGGCGTAACATCATTTCCGTCAACACTACGGTTAACAAGGCCATAAGGCCTATGACTGACGAAGAACTCTATGGTGTTGAGGAATATTGGACCTATCCGACGAAAGGCGCCGGCGATTGCGAAGAGTACGTCCTCGCTAAGCAATTAGAACTGCGCAATTTGGGCCTGGCCATGTCGAACCTATTGATAACAGTTCTTCGCAGGCCAGACGGGGAAGGTCACGCAGTGCTGACAGTCCGTACAGACAATGGCGACTTCATTCTCGACAACCTCAACGAAAAGGTCGTTGAGTGGCATCAGACCGACTATACCTACCTCAAGGTGCAATCAGATCGCAACAGCGGCCGATGGGTATCAATTACAAATGCGGACGTTCCGGCAACCGCAGCGTTGCCCTGACAAACGGAGCCAAATCCCGCTTTCCGGCCTGACGACCGCCTGTTTGGTGTCTCGTGTGGCTGCTGTCCGCATTGAACCCCAAAGTAGTTGGTCGATCACCTACAGATGACCCGCCGGTTCCACGCGGGAATGGCGACGCTTTGACAGGGGAGACAAAGAAATAGTCTGTAACCCAGCGACGTTTGATCGCTTCGGCAACAAATGGCACTGGCCGCGACGACCGGCGACAGCAATATTCCGAAGAATGGATAGTGGATGAATGCCCGCTACGGTTTCACCCGTTACGTTAGCCAAGACGCCGAGCGTCACGTCAAAATCTTGAAGTCGGACGATAATTTATCAATGCCCAAGTATCTGGCTGAGAAACAGCTTCGTCCGTTCGTTGCGAGGTGCTGAGAAGAAGGCTGCCGGCTGGTTCTCCTCGACGATCTGGCCGCTGTCCATGAACACCACGCGATCGGCAACTGCCTGCGCGAAACCCATCTCATGCGTTACGCACACCATTGTCATGCCCTCGTCCGCCAGTTCGATCATTGTGTCGAGCACTTCCTTGATCATCTCGGGATCGAGCGCGGACGTCGGCTCGTCGAACAGCATGATCCGCGGCCTCATGCACAAGGCCCGCGCGATAGCGACACGTTGCTGCTGGCCGCCCGAGAGCTGCCCCGGATATTTGCCGGCCTGTTCGGGTATACGTACCTTGCGCAGGAAATGCATGGCGGTCTCCTCAGCTTCCTCCCGCGGCAGCTTCCGCACCCAGACGGGTGCAAGCGTACAGTTCTCGAGGATCGTCAGGTGAGGAAAGAGGTTGAAATGCTGGAACACCATGCCGACCTCCGAACGAATCTTCTCGATCCCCTTGAGGTCGTTCGTCAGCTCGGTGCCTTCCACCACGATCCGGCCGGTCTGGTGTTGTTCCAGCCGGTTTATCGTCCTTATGAGCGTGGATTTGCCTGAACCCGACGGGCCGCAGATGACGATCCTTTCGCCCTGGGCGACCGTCAGCGTCACATTCCGGAGCGCCTGGAAGTCGCCGAAGGACTTGCCGAGATTTTCGATACTGATCGCCGCGCTGCGATCCTTCTGGCTCTCCACATCTTTCATCCACGCTTCTCCGCGCCGCTGCGTTCAAGGAAATCTGCAAACCGCGCGAACGAAAAGGCGAGCGCGAAGTAGATCAGGCCAATAAAGAGAAAGGTTTCGGTGGAAGGCGCCGGCCATGCCGGGTCGGAGAGTGCCGCCTTGCCTGAGCTGATCAGGTCGAACAGGCCGACCACCAGCACGAGACTTGTGTTCTTGATCATCACGATGATCGTGTTGGTCAGCGCCGGTATGACGATTCGGATCGCCTGCGGCAAGATGATCAGCCTTTGCGTCTTCCAGTAGCCTAAGCCTAGGGCCTCGGCCGCTTCCGACTGGCCGCCCGGGATTGACTGCAGGCCGCCGCGGAGGACCTCCGCCAGATAGGCGGCGGCAAAGATGGTGAGCGCGATCAGAGCGCGCACAAACTTATCCGGGAGCAGTGAGTCCGGCAGGAACAGCGGCAGCAGGATAGATGCCACGAGGAGCAGGCTGAGCAGCGGCAGCCCGCGGATCGTCTCGATGAAGAGTACGCTCAGGGTGCGAACGACCGGAAGAGCCGACCGGCGGCCCAATGCGAGCAGGATGGCGGCCGGAAAGCCGAGCCCTATGGCAAAGACGGTAAGGATCAGCGTCACCGGCAACCCGCCCCATGAGCTTGTGGGCACAGTGGCCAGCCCGAAGCCGCCGCCCATCAACCACAGGACAACCACCATCATGCCGACCCAGACGAGCCCCAGGCTGGGCCGCCATGCGGAAGGGCGAGCCGATGCGACGAGCGTCGTGATGATGAGGACGCATACCAGCCCGGCGCGCCATCTTTCCGTCGGCGGGTAGATGCCGAACAGGATCTGGCCGGACTTGGCGATCACGAAGCTCCAGCAGGCTCCGGACGTGCCTGCGCACGTTTCTGGTTCGGCGGGGAATATGGCGGCCTTGAGGACAGCCCAGTCCAGCAGCAGCCATCCGAATCGGGCCATTAGCCAAAGCAGGACGATCGTCAGGGCGGCATTCAGCGGCGTGCCGAAGAACGGCGCGAGACGACGAAGCAGTGAGCGCATGTCAGTCCCGGCGGCACGCGGGATCGCATTGGACGCTGTATCGGCCATGTCTCAGCGCTCCACGATGGCGATACGGCGATTGTATGCGTTGAGCAACGCGGACAATGCCAGGTTTACGGCTAGAAAGACCCCGAGGATGATTGCCACGCCTTCGATCGCATGGCTGGTCTTGTTGATCATGGTGCTGACGACCGTCATGAAATCCTGGTAGCCAACGACGATTGCCAGAGTGGAGTTCTTGACCACGTTGATGTACTGGCTGTTCAGCGGCGGAACGATGCTTCGCAGCGCCAGCGGCACGACCACGAACCGGTAAGTCTGGCCTCGCGACAGCCCCAGCGCGGTCGCCGCCTCCCACTGCCCCTTGCGAACGGCCAGAATTCCGCCTCGCACGATCTCGCCGATAAAGCCGGCGGTGTAGAAAGTGAGGCCGATCAGGATCGTGGTCAGTTCCGGCGTCAGCGACCAGCCGCCCGCAAAGTTCGCTCGGCGGAATTCCGGGATGTCCAGAGAAGCAGCGTCGCGATAGGCGAACAGAAATATGCCGGCGCCGACTGCAATGAGCACCCACGCCGCGCGCACATAGGCGGGGCGGAAACCTGTCTCGATGTGGCGCCGCCGCGCCGCATAGGAAGCCGACAGGAGAACGGCGACACTCGTGGCAAGGAACGCTGCTGGTGCGAGCGCCGAAGCCGACCAGGTGAGAGCCGGCATCGAGAGGCCTCGCACCGAGATGTGCGTGCCGGGCGCGAGCTTCCATGCCTCGGTGGCGAGCGGCAGGACCTCCCACCAAAGCGCGTAGTTGAAGATCAGCAGGACGACCAGCGGCGTGTTTCGGGCCACCTCCACCCAGACACGGCACAGACCGCTCACCAGCGGGTTGCTGCTGAGGCGGCCAATGCCGATGAACAGGCCGATCACACTGGCCAGCAGTATGACAAGGACGGAGATGAATATGCTGTTTGACAGGCCGACAACCGCGGCCCACCAGTTCGGATCGGAAGACGAATAGGGCAGGATCGTTTCGGCAATCTGGAAGTTTGCCGGCCGCCAGAGAAACCCGAAACCGAGAGGGATTCCGCGAAGCTCAAGGTTTCGCGCCGTGGCTGTGAGAAGCACGTATCCGAGAGCGGCGACGCCTGCCAAAAGAGCGGCCTGAACCGTGATCGCCCGAATTCGAGCATCCTGCAGCATCTCTGCCTCCTTGCCCTATGGCCGCCCGACCTTTGCCGGACGGCCGTCGACGGCTACTTGAACGGGATGGGGAATAGTATTCCGCCGTCGCGCGGAAGCGCGTTGAGACGGCGTTCGGCCTTCAAGGGGCTCTCCTCGCCGAGATTACGCGCGAACACCTCACCATAGTTGCCGACTTGCTTGATCACGTTGTAGATCCATTTGTCGTCGAGCTTGAGAGGCTCGCCGATACCCGGTTCCACGCCAAGCGCCTTGCGGGTTTCGCCGTCCGTCGCGCTTGCGGCGATTTCATCGACATTCTTGGATGTGATGCCGCGATCTTCCGCCCATACCATGGCGTTGAAGGCGTAGCGAACGATGTCGAACCAGCGGTCGTCGCCGCGAGGTATAGCCAGAGCAAGCGGTTCCGTCGTCGCGCCGCTCTGGAAGATCGCATGCTCGTCAGGATTGCCCGCCACCGCTGCCCTCTGCCCGGCGATTGCGAAACCGTCGCTCATGTAACCGTCACACCGCCCGCCGAAATAGGCGTCGCGCGCGAGGATCGTCGAGTCGAAGTAGACGCGTTCGACCTTTACCTGATTTTGCTGCTCGATCAGGTCGAGCGCATTTTCCACAAGGCTGCCGCCGCCCTGAAGGCAGATGGTCAGTCCGTCGAGATCGGCTGCGGCCCCGACGTTCAACGACTTGCGCAGCATGATCGCGTCACCGTCCACCAGGTTGATGGCGACGAAACGGACTGCCACGTCGCGGGTATACGTCCAGGTCGTGGTGCGAGCCAGCACGTCGACTTCGCCGGTCTGGACGGCCGGTATCCGCTGGGCGGCATTCAGCGGCACGAACTGGGCCTTCTGGCTGTCGCCGAAAAAGGCAGCGGCGACGGCGCGGCAGCTGTCCACATCGAACCCAGTCCACACCCCCTTGTCGTCGGGGCGGGAAAGCCCTGGCACCCCCTGACTGGCGCCGCAGCTGACATATCCGCGTTGACGGACCTTGTCCGTGATGGATTGCGCGTTCGCCGACCCGGCCCCGATCAAGACCATTGCCGCGGCGGCGGCAAACTGAGTTGCACGTTTCATCTGCGTCATCGCTCCTCTTTCTGTAGTTCCCTCTGATCAACGACATGTTTGCGCACGCTGTGCGTGGTACTGGCGGACAAGACCGCCAGAGCCGCTTCGATGTCCGCCTGAAGATCCTCGACGGGCTCGAGGCCGATCGAGAAACGGATGAGCTTTGTCGACGCAGAGCCGGGTGCGCCGTTCGATCTGAACGGAACCTGGGGCGTGACGATGCTCTGGGTGCTGCCCCAACTCGCTCCAATGCGGAAAATCCGCAGAGCGTCCACGAATGCGGATATGCATTCCTGATAGGGGGGCGCCGGTTCGATGGAGAAGAGGCCGCTCGCTCCGCGGAAATCTCGTTTCCAGAGATGATGCCCGGGATCGCCCGTCAGGGCTGGATGTAGCACCCGTGCGATTTCTGGACGTGCGATGAGCCAATGCGCCAGTGTCAGCGCCGAGGCGCCCTCCCGCTCGATCCGGAGAGGCATCGTCTGAAGTCCACGCAAGGCCAGGCTCGCATCGTCGGCAGATACGCCCAGCCCCATGAGGCGACTGACGTCCTTCATTCGACGGAAGAGGGCCTCGTCGCGGGTAACGAGAGCACCGAGGAGCACGTCCGCATGACCGCCGGCGTGCTTGGACAGCGCCTCCATGACGATATCAGCACCAAGGTCGAGCGGATTGCAGCACAGCGCCGACGCCCAGGTGTTGTCGGCAAGCACACGCACCCCCGATGCGTGCGCCGCATGCGCGATTGCTGGAATGTCCTGGATCTCCATCGTGTTCGAGCCGGGGGACTCGACCACAACCATACGGGTGCGATCGTCCAGGAGTGCACCGATATCGGACGCGATAGCCGGGTCATAGAGCACGACCTCGACGCCGAAGGCCGCGAGCATTTCCGTACAGAATGTGCGTGTCGACCCGTAGGCCGAGGCCGTCACCAGCACGCGGTCTCCGGCTTTTAGGAGCGCGCTCAGGGCGAGCGCCGTCGCGGACTGCCCTGATGGCAGGCACAGGCAATGGTCTGCCACGTACAATTCGGAAATGCGCGCCTCCAACGTGCGGCTGGTCGGCGTGCCATAGAGTCCGTAGGTGTAGCCGTCGTAGAAGTGCTCGTAGCGGCGCTCGAAGGCATCGGACGAGGGAAAGACGATGGTCGAAGCCCTCGTCACCGGAACGGCAAGGCTGGCGAAGCCCTCGTCGCTCGCAGGCTCGGCACGCAGCAATCTGGTTTCTGATTTCAAGGCCAATCTCCTGCCTAGAGGTGTAGCCCAGTGAACCTATGTGCGATAATGCTTCCGTGAGGTGTACATTATGCGCTGGTGTTATTATGCATCTTGCGGAGCTTGAGGCCTTCGATGCCGTCATGCGGATGGGCAGCACAAATCGGGCTGCCGACTTCCTGGGCATCAGCCAGCCGGCGGTGAGCCGGGCCATTGGCCGCCTCGCGAGATCCACAAGGCTGACGTTGTTCCGACAGGTTGGCGGACGTCTTGTGCCGACGCCCGAGGCATTGAGCCTGCACGACGAGGTGCAACGCGCCTTTGTTGGCCTCGATCAAATACGCGCCCGCGCCGCGATGATCCGTGAATTCGGCGCCGGGGGACTTCGGTTAGCCTGCTATCCCGCGCTCGGTCTGTCCTTCGCACCCAAGGCCATCCAGCGATATCGAACCAGGGACCGATCAGGACATGTGACGCTCCTGATCGCAGGTTCGAACGCGGTGCGCGACATGGTTGCCTCCGGTCAGGCGGATGTTGGGCTGGCTGCCGACGAAATCGACGTGTCGCGCGTCTCCACGCAGCCCTTCATGTCCGCACCCGCCGTGTGCGTCATGCCGGCAGGCCATCGCTTGTCCAGCCACGAAACTGTTTCGCCCGGCGACCTCGCCGGAGAACCGTTCATTGCCCTTTCACCGGATGACACAGTTCGCAGGCGGATCGAGCGTATATTCGAAGAAGCCGGCATGCAGACGCGCACAGTGGTCGAGACGCAATATTCGGAGGTGGTCTGCAATCTGGCGCTCGAAGGCGTTGGTATTGGAATTGCCAATTCCATAACGTTCAAGGCGAGCAAATTCGAACAGCGTGGCCTGGTCGCTCGCCCATTCCATCCCAGTATCGCATTCAAGGCCCTGGTCCTCACCGCAAAGGAACGATTGAAGTCCGCGCAAACACAAGCCCTTGTTGCGGCGCTTCATGACACACGTAATCAATTCAGCATCATGGCCGCACCTGCCATGACTGGTGGCTAGTCTAGGATATGTCGTCAGCGCGTGAGCCATGACAACGACACCATGTGGAAAGCGCAAAGGGTTCGGCAGCAGGCTAGAAAGTCGCGTATGAGATTCCGGCGCTGCCGCTTGCCTTCGCGGCTCCGGACGCAATTCCTCTCCTTCCCGGGTCATCGTGTGTCGAACTCTTCGCCTAGCTGATCTACATGCATGTCATGCCGAGGTTGGGGCGTTCGGACGAGCCCGCAGATCAAGCTGCCTGATAGTCCTTACGCGAAGCCCGTCGCTCATTCGCGGATGGTCTCGGGCCGAAAGCCCATACCGATCAGACGGCCTGTAAGATGCGGCAGGAGCCGCGAGCGGGCGATGAATCGCATGAAGGCCGGCGGGCCGGAAGAAGGTTTCCCGCCCTCCGGCTTGCGCCGTCGCCGCATCATGAGCTGGACCTTCTGGGTCGCTTTTGTCGGAAAGCTCCTGCGCTTCTGGACGGCGTGCAGATGCGCGTCCGTCAACGTGCCCTCACGGAGCGGGCCGGCAAGAATGTTGGCGGCCGCGATGGCGTCCTGAATGGCGAGGTTCACGCCGACCCCGCCAATGGGCGACATGGCATGCGCCGCATCGCCGATGCATAGAACGCCGGGTTTCCACCATTGCCGGAGCCGATCCATCCGCACCTTGAGCAGATGCACCTGTTCCCAGCCGGCCAGCTCGTCGAAGCGCTCGGCCGGGAGAGGCGCGACGGCCGCGAGCTTTGCCCGCAAGGCGGGGATGCCGTCCTGTTTGACCTGCCGAAATCCTCCCTTGGCGATGACGTAGCCGAGTTGCCAGAAATCGCCGCGGTCGATCATCACCAGGCCCTGATTGGGGCCGGCATGGCTCATCGGCTGCGCCGGATCGCCGTCGCGGCGTGACAGCTTCATCCAGAGCACGTCGACCGATGAACCCAGATCCTCAACCTGAAGGCCAGCCAACCGGCGCACGGTGGAAACGCGGCCATCGGCGCCGACGACCAGCGAAGCTTCCATGTCTTGTTCCGTGCCGTCGA
This sequence comes from Rhizobiaceae bacterium, assembly GCA_019635775.1. GTDB lineage: Bacteria > Pseudomonadota > Alphaproteobacteria > Rhizobiales > Rhizobiaceae > Mesorhizobium_K. Next base: position 66,892 of record JAHBYU010000009.1, read on the forward strand.
CTGTCCGGATACTGACACCGTGAACGGCGCCGTCCCGTTCGACCAGGCCGGTGGCCGCACAGCCCATCTCAAGCCGGAAACCGGGAATGGCGCGCGCCTTGCCGGCGATGAAATCAAGAAATTCCCATTGCGGCATGAAGGCGATGTATTTGCAGCGGGTCGGCAGGCGCGAGAAGTCGGCGATCGTAGCGGTTTTGCCGCCGATCTCGGCGTGAAGGGCAGGGGCCTTCTGGTGCGGCAACGCCAGGAACTCGTCAAGACAGCCGAGCTGGTCCATAACATCTAGCGTCGAGGGGTGAATGGTGTCGCCGCGGAAGTCGCGCAAAAAGTCGTCGTGCTTCTCGATCACGGTGACGGTGATGCCGGCCCGGGCCAGCAAGAGCCCGAGCATCAGGCCGGCCGGACCAGCTCCAACGACAATGCAATCCTGTTTCGACATGGCGCATCCTTCGGCTTTCCCGGCAGAGCACTGCCGCAATCGCCAGCCGGGTGGTCCGGATCTCGGAGGACGTGCCTGGACGATTTAGTATGTAGTGCTAACAATTGAGCCGGAGCACCATGACGATCAATGGGGCATAGTGGCTCATCTTTTGGGCGTGGATCTGCGACATTGCTAAGTATTTTGAGCGGGGGTCCGCAGATCGCCGGCAGAACGAAGGAGCAGATCATCTATACGTCGTCGCTCCGTTAAAAAGGCCTGCAACTCGTCTCCCGTCAACGTCCGTTCTGCCGGAAGGCGAATTCGCATCGGATCGACCTTCGTCCCATTGATGATCAACTCGTAATGGAGGTGGTTCCCGGTCGAAAGACCTGTGGAACCGACGTAGCCAATGATCTGACCCTGGCGAATGCGCGCCCCAGGGACCACACCATCAGCAATTTTGCTCTGGTGGTTGAAGGTTGTCTGATAGCCGTTCGCGTGGCGAATGACCGTTTGTTGACCGTAGCCGCCATTCCAACCGGCTTGTTCCACAATTCCATCTCCCGAGGCGAGTATTGGTGTGCCTCTCGGGGCTGCCCAATCGACGCCGGTGTGAGCACGCACGTAACCGAGGATCGGATGTCGTCGATTTCCGAAGCCGGAGGTGAATTGTCCGGTAGGGATCGGATTGCGAAGCAAGAACTGCCGCACGCTGCGGCCCGCTTCGTCGAAATAGTCTATAGCCCCGTCCTCCATCTGAAATCGATAAAATGTGCGAGCGGTCCCTCCGAAATTGGTTTTGATGTAGAGGAGCTCGGAATCCCCTGTTGCTTTGTCGTTCTCATCTGGCTGTGAGAAAAACACCTCGATCTGATCTGTTGGATCAGCGGGCGATTCGAAATCAACTTTTGTGGCAAGCAATTGCACCAGCTGACGCGTCATCGGCTGTGTCAACCCATGCGAGGATGTGGCACGATAGATACCGTCATACACCGTTGGCAAATCGCCGCTCGCCTGTGCGACGGGCTGATGGGTGGTTTCGAAGGCGACGAACACAGCCGGATTTGCCTCGGGCTCGCTACCGCGCACATAGCGCCGCGCGTCATCAAGCGCGACCGTGAGGACATGTTGACGCTGGTTATAGATGCTGGCGCGGACAATTTGCCTGACGCTTTCGCGCGTTTCGATACCCAGACGAAGTACATAGCCCGATTTCAGCATCGGAGACCCTAGCAGGATAGCGACCGCCTCGGCCATGCCGTCGGCGCCTGCCCCCACGTAACCAGCCTCCGCCAGCACGCCGGCAATCTCGCTTTCGGAGCGAATGGGAACGATGTCCTCGCTATAGTCCGTGAACTCCTCGGGTTCTTTCTGGGCCCTCGCGATCGACACATTCTCTTCCACAATACGAATGCCGAAGGCCTGATCTGACACACTCGCGCGGAGCGCCCCACCAAAGCGCTCCGGATCCACATAGTGCAGTGCCGCCACCTCCACGCCACCATCGACAAGCACGTTCCCCACGTTACGCACCACGACCTCTACCTCTTCGGAGGTAAGGGCGTTCATCTCCTCAAAGACCGCGGTTTCGACAGGAAAATCGACAGTGCGCAAGGTGACCGCACTGTCCACTTTGGCGCCGTAGATGCTGCCGGTGATCACAGTGCTTTGCGTAGGGACATCTTCGGCGAGAACAGTCAACGGATCGAAAGGAGGGTAGGTGCCATTGCCGGCATGGCTCGCACCGAGCGACATTCTGACCTGAACGAATGGGAGCGTGCGCACCACGTCACGATCGCCGGTCCTCGTTACTGTGGATACGTCGAGTCGCCGTCCGGCCGACAACCTTGTTAGCACGCGCGTGGAGGCCAGCCGATCGGTCTTCTCGTTCGGCTGCGCGCCAGGTGCCACTGAAGAGGCACTCAGGACCCGGGCCGGCTTGGCCACTTGTTCGCGGCCGTCGAGAGCGGCAAAAAGTGCCGCTCCCATCAACACACTGGAGGTGATGCCGGTCAAGAATGTCCCGGACAACCAGCGCGTCGACAATTCACGTCGGTCGGGAGGCTTTGATCTGCCGTCAGCGACCAGAGGTGGTTCATTTCCTATAGCAGCAAGAGTGTCTTCAAAGGACGGCATTGCCGGCGATTAGTCCCCCCTCTTTGCCCCCTATAGCTCGTTGACGAGGCGCTACGAAGGTAGTCTGCAATCGTCTCGCGATCAAAGCGGCGCATCTTGCCTTACGGTAAGTACATTCCCGTCTTCACCTATGTGCGCATGTCATGGATCGAGGTGGCAATTTATCTTGCCTCGCCTATTGAGAGAATCTGGCTCGAATATGACGCCACAAATTCAGAGAATTCGATGCCCTACCAGATGGTTGGTGCGAACTAGATATCGCGTAAGTTGACGGGATAACTGCGCGTTAGGATGAGCGTGCACAACGCGTCGTGATCGCGTTCCTGCATGAAGATTGCAGGCACCAGGCATGTGTGGCGCTGCCCGAACGAAAAAACCTGCCGGAATGGGAACCGGCAGGTCTGATTCGAAATGCAGCGCACGAAAATGTGCCTTGCATCCGATGCCAACGTCTTGGGAGGAGACGAGCCATTTGCGTCATTGATCTATCGCGTCGTCCGCCATGCAGGCAATGCGACATTTCCGCATGAAGGATGGGAAAGCCACGGCATATGATGCAGTGCTCAGGCCTTCTTTTTCCTCCCGATGCGTTTCGATGGCGCGGCTTTTTCAGCTTCTTGTCGCTTGCGACCGAGGCCCATGGTCTTAGCCAGCGCCGAACGAGCGGCCGCATAATTCGGGGCAACCATAGGATAGTCAGCCGGCAGCCCCCATTTGGCCCGGTATTCCTCTGGCGTGAGACCGTAGTGCGTGGCAAGATGTCGCTTAAGCGATTTGAACTTCTTCCCATCCTCGAGACTGACGAGGTAATCAGGCGTCACCGACTTCCTGATCGGGACCGCCGGCTTTTGAGCCTCGGGCTTTTCATCTTCGGGACCATGCATTCTGCTCATGAGTGCCGCATGCACTTGGCCGATAAGCGACGGAAGTTCGCCTGCTGGGACAGGATTGTTGGAAACGTAAGCTGAAACCACATCTGCGGTGAGTCCAATGAGATTGTCGGATTTGGTTTCGACGTCATCAGCCACAAGGACGCTCCTGGGAACAGATTTTCTGCCGGCGACAAACGCTTAATATGCATGCCGGTCGCTGAAAGCAACGAAAGTGCGGCAAGATTCAAGCCTTGCCCTTCTCAGTCGTCGCTCATCGGACGGTTTCGTAGCCCGCTCGAAAACGTTGACCCTTGTCAGGGCGAACCTTACAGTCAGGAAAGCCCTGACAAGGAGCATCATCATGGTCAAAAAGCTATGCTGCTCATTTTGCGGCAGATCGGAATCCGAAGTCGCCAAATTGGCAGCCGGCCCGGGGGGCGTTCATATCTGCGACGCCTGTGTGGAAGCGTGTCGGTTATTCATGTCTGGAGCCGCCTTGCCGCGCGATTTCGAACCGGCAACGTGGCCAACGGATCGCCTTCTCGCAGCCCTCGGACCACTAAGCGCCACCGTGGATGCCCACCGCGCGTATCTGGCGAGCATTGTCGACACGCTTCGGCATCGGGAGGTGAGTTGGGCGAAGATTGCCCAGCCCCTAAATGTGTCACGCCAAACGGCGTGGGAGCGGTTCGGCGGACGCTAATCGGCTCCTCGCTAACCGAGCGAAAAACGTGATAGAGAAAACACAAAGGAGCGCGTCTATGTGGACGACTCGGCCACCACTGTTGATCGCGCTTTCGCTTCTCTCTTCCTTCGTCGTTCCGGCGTTCGGCTATGTATATCTGGGACCGCTTTACGCGGCCCTGTTTCTAGCGGGCTATCTAGGCGGCTTCGTACTGTGGCTTCTGACGTCCACACAAGCACCCTGGAGCACGATAAGGATGCCCTATTGGCTGACACTGCTTGCCTTTCTTCTGCTGCACAAAGTGGAGGAGAATCGAACGAAATTCTTCGAGGTCATGTCAGATCAGATCACGAGAATCCCGGTACCGGAAGTGTCAGCGGGTCTCGTCGTTGGGCTGCTCGTCATCCCCATCGGCGCTTGGCTTGCCATTCCCGTGCTCATGGGACGTGGGCATGAGTTCGGTCGCTTCCTGGCCTGGACGTTCTTTGCCTCGATGGGGATCACTGAACTAGCGCATTTTGGCCTGCCGTTGCTGACTCAACGGCCGTATGGCTACTTTCCCGGGATGGCAAGTGTCGCCGTCTTGGCGCCGCTTGCCTGGTGGGGCATGTGGCGCCTGTCCCGGTAGTTCCTGGATTGCTAAAGCGGAGGGAACCAGATCAACGTTTCGACAAGCCACCGACGGCAATGCAAGCGCTGCGGCCACTTTCGGCCCAACAACAGAGCATGGCTGTTCAGCCACATAGTAGGGCATTCTTGGGTTGCGGGTGGAGCCTTGCTCCTATGGTCCAGGACTTGTCGGCTGGTGATCAGCCCAACAGCACTCTCCAATCTGATGCGTCATAGATTCGAGCTACGCGTCTATGACGCTGTCACCTTCACCTCGATCATGCCCTTAACTTTGCGCGCTGCCGGCGCACCGACGCGGAGCCTGCGATCAAATAGCGATACGGTCCCGCCCAGCATCATCACCGCACCACCAAGCCAGATAAGCAAAATCAGCGGCTTCCACCACACGCGTACCACGAGACCGCCGTTGGGCGCGGCATCGCCAATCGACACGTAGAGCTGGCTGAACCCCCGGGTCGCAATTCCGGCCTCCGTGGTCGGCATTTGGCGCGCGGTATAGAGCCGCTTGGACGAGATGATTTCACCGAGGACACGACCAGCCTTGTCGACATATGTGAATTGACCTCGCTCCTCGGAGAAGTTCGGTCCCTGATAAGGCGCAATGCCCTTGTAGCTGAGAGTATAGCCCGCGATTGGCAATGTTTCGCCGGGGCGCATGACGACAATCCGTTCGATTTCCAGCGATGTGACGGCGACGATGCCCATCACCGTAACGCCCAATCCGAAGTGTGCTAGGGCCGTTCCGTAAACCGAACGCGGAAGGCCTTTGAAGCGGCTCCAGACGACAGGCAGAGCTAGCGTCCCTACGCCAGATTTCAAAGCAATGTCGGTGAGAGCCCCGAACATCAACCAGAGCGAGAGACCGACGCCAAAGGTCGCCAACGCACTGGCGCCGTCAATGACGAAGAAGCCCACGAGCGCCGCCAACAAAGCTCCCCCTAAGGCCACGAACAATCGTTGGGAGACGGCATAGAGGTCGCCGCGCTTCCACGCGAGCAGAGGCCCAAACGGAACCACGAGCAGCAGCGGGACTACGAGAGGGACAAAGGTTAGGTTGAAGAAGGGGGCACCAACAGAAATCTTGTCGCCTGTCACCACCTCGATCACCAGCGGATAGAGCGTGCCGATCAGTACCGTTGCGGCTGCTGTTGTCAGAAACAGGTTGTTGAAGACCAGCGCCCCCTCGCGCGAAATCGGATGAAACAGCCCGCCTGGCGTCAATCCAGGCGCGCGCACCGCGAACAGCGTGAGTGCACCGCCAATGAACAGTATGAGGATCATCAGGATGAAGACCCCGCGCGCGGGATCGCTCGCGAATGCGTGAACCGACGTCAGCACACCGGATCGGACCAGAAAGGTGCCGAGCAGCGAAAGCGAGAAGGTCAGGATCGAGAGTAGCAGCGTCCAGATCTTAAGCGCCGAACGCTTCTCCATCACAATCGCGGAATGAAGCAAGGCCGTGCCCGCCAACCACGGCAGAAAGGACGCGTTCTCGACGGGGTCCCAGAACCACCAACCTCCCCAACCGAGTTCGTAGTACGCCCAGTAGGAGCCCATCGAGATGCCGCCGGTAAGGAAGATCCATGCTGTGAGCGTCCATGGACGCACCCAGCGCGCCCAGGCAGCGTCGATCTTTCCCTCAATGAGAGCAGCAACTGCGAAACTGAAGCAGACCGAGAAGCCGACATACCCCAAATAGAGTAGCGGCGGGTGTATCGCGAGGCCGACATCCTGAAGTATCGGATTGAGATCCCGTCCCTCCATGGGAGCGGGATTCATCCGGATAAACGGGTTCGAGGTCATCAGGATGAAGAGCAGGAACGCCGCCGCCACCAATCCTTGCACCGAAAGAACATTCGACCGAAGCGTCGCCGGCAAATTGCCGCTAAACCAAGCCACCAAAGCCCCGAAGAATGTAAGGATCAGAATCCACAGGAGCATCGATCCTTCATGGTTTCCCCATACGCCGGTGACCTTGAAGAGCATTGGTTTTGCCGAGTGCGAATTCTCCCAAACATTTGCCACCGAGAAATCAGACTGAACGTAGGCAAGCGTCAGTGCGACAAATGACAGCATCGTGAACAGGAAGCACATCATCGCGGTCGGACCCGCGACAGCAGTCAGCCTTGGATCGCCAAACTGTGCTCCAGCAAGCGGCACTGCGAACTGTACGACCGCCAGGGAGAAGGCCAGCACCAGCGCAAAATGCCCAAGTTCAACAATCATCCCGACGCTCCTGCGGCCCATTAGCCAAGCCGCTCGTCTCACCAAGGGTGCTCCAACTGAAGATTCTTGATGTCGCTAGCTTCGTGGGAACCGGTAGCGCCTCTAGTTGGGTGAGGTTCAAGACCCCCGACCCAAGATTATCCGCCTACTGCGATCTCCTTTCAAAATCTCGGTCTGGCAGCGGCACGAGGCAGAGCAGACGGTGCGCGAGACCCATGGCGTGCGCCGTGCTTAGGTCGGTTTGTTCGACTGCAGCGAGCGCTTTTACGACCCCTGGGTCACCGCGAACACCGGACGATGTATAGGGTCAATAGCTTCCCCTCAGGAAATTTTGGATCGTCGTGTTCGCCGAGATCGCACGCATATCCCCGTGGCGTCTCCCTTCATTTTGATCGTTACCTGCTGGGGAGATGAGACAAACTTGACCTTTCCGGACCATCTCACAGTACGATCCGCCCGGAAGCAGACCGGCAATGACGATCACGAGAATGGCAAGCCGAAACACCAGGCTACCCCAAGCCCTCCGTGTCATACGCCTTCTTCCACGTGTCCGGCGGCACCCGCGAGCGTTCCAGCCCCGCACTGACTACCGGCATCACCGGCCGTCGAAAGAGGTGCGCCGCGTCTTTGGGGTCTAAGCCGCCGCTCGATAGGGATCACGATAAGCGAGCAGCCGCAAGGCGTTGAAGACCACGAGAAGGGTTGAGCCTTCGTGCACCGCAACGGCCGCGCCAATGCTCAATCCGAAAATCGTCGCTGGTACGAGCACGGCGACGATGCCCAGGCTGACGACGACGTTCTGGAGGATGATCGAGCGGGTCTGGCGGCTGAGCCCGACTGCGAAGGGCAGGTGCGACAGGTCATCAGCCATCAGCGCCACATCGGCTGTCTCCAGCGCCACATCGGAGCCTGCCGCGCCCATGGCAATGCCGACCGTGGCGCTCGCCATCGCCGGTGCGTCGTTGACGCCGTCGCCGACCATGGCGACCTTGCCTTCAGACCTGAGCTTCTTGATCGCCTCCACCTTGTCTTCGGGCATCAGGTCGCCCCAGGCCTCGTCGAGCCCGACGTCCTTCGCGATCGCGTCGGCGACCTTCTGATTGTCCCCCGAGATCATGATCATGCGCGTGATGCCGATCTCGTGCAGCTTCTTCAGCGTCTCGCGCGCCGCGGCGCGCGGCGTGTCCATCAGGCCGATCGCGCCGAGATCGCGGTCGCCCTGGCGGACCACCATCGTCGTCCGGCCGCCGTCCCTCAAACGCGCGACGGCCCCGGTCATGGCGGCGCTGAGAGCCGGGACGCCGTCGCTTCCGAACATCTCGGCTTTGCCGATCCACACCGTCTGCCCGTCGAGCGTCGCCGTCACGCCCTTTCCGGTGAGGCTTTTGAGATCGGACGCGTCGTCGACGACCTTTCCGCTCAACTTTTCCCTGCCGTCGCGCACGATCGCCTCGGCCAGCGGATGGTCGCTCAGGCTCTCCACGGCGATAGCCACCTCCAGCAGTTCCTGCTCGGTGACGCCGTCGGCGGCGACGATATCGGTGATGCGGGGCCTGCCCTCCGTCAGCGTCCCGGTCTTGTCGAAGGCAATCGCCGTCAGCGAGCCCAGGTTCTCGAGCGGTCCGCCACCTTTGACCAAGACACCGCCGCGTGCCGCACGAGCGACACCCGACAGGACGGCGCTTGGCGTCGCGATCGCGAGCGCGCAGGGGCTGGCAGCCACCAGCACGGCCATCGCCCGATAGAAGCTGTCGCGGAACGGCTCGTCTATGACGACCCAACCGAACAGCATCAGGATCGCGAGCACCAGGACCGCTGGCACGAAGATTCGCTCGAACTTCTCGGTGAAACGCTGCGTCGGCGACTTCTGCGCTTCCGCTTCGCTCACCATCTTGACGACCTTGGCAAGCGCACTTTCGGTCGATTTTCGCGTCACCTCGATCTCGATCGCACCCGCACCATTGATCGTGCCGGCAAAGACGCGCGAAGCGCCGTCAACGGAATCAGGCCGCGCACGCGCCGCTGCGACATCGGCAACCGGACGCTTGTCGACCGGGATACTCTCCCCTGTCACCGGCGCCTGATTGACGCTGGTCGTACCCTTGCTAAGGAAGCCGTCGGCGGGAAGACGCTCATTCGGGCGAACAACGACGATGTCGCCGACCACGAGCTCTTCAACCGGAATTTCTGCCGTCTCGCCCTCGCGCCTGACGGTCGCGACCGATGGAGCAAGCTCCGCCAAAGCCTCGATGGCGCGCTTGGCGCGGCCCATGGCGTAGTGTTCAAGCGCATGGCCTAGGCTGAACAGGAAAAGCAGCAGAGCGCCTTCTGCGAACGCGCCGAGCGCGGCCGCGCCAGCAGCCGCGACCAGCATCAACGTGTCGATCTCAAATCGCTTGAGCCGGAGATTGTCGATAGCCTCGCGCAAGGTGAAGAAGCCGCCGAAGAAGTAGGCCGCGATGTAGCAGGCGGTGGGGAGCCACCCTGGCGCGCCTGACACCAACTTCTCGATCGCGTAACCGATCCCCAACAGCGCACCGCATGTGAGCGCAAAGATCAGTTCCGTGTTGGGCCCGAGGAATTCACCGTGCGAATGATCATGGCCATCACCTTCGGAGTGTCGCTCCCCAGGCCCATGATCATGGCCGGCATGTGGATCCTGTTTTCTCGCCAACGCCGGCGAGGCGTCGCCCACCCGCTTGACGCCCAAGTCGCGCATTGAAGACGCGATTCTGTCTTCAGAGATCGTGCTGCGATCGAATTCGATATGCACAATGCCGGCAGCACTCGCCTCGGCTTCGAGAATTCCGTCCAAAGACCGCAGCTTTTCAGTGACGGTGCGGGCCCGACGTACGTGACCGATCCCGGAGACATTCCAGGTCAGATACCCGAAGCGAGCCGAAATCTGCGCTCCGGCCGTCCGAGCGATCTCGCGGATCCGGGCCAACGGCACGATCTCCGGGTCGTAATGGAGGCATAGTTTCGCAGGCTCCGCGCCTTCACCTGCCACGATGTGGACTCTCTCGACACCCGGTCGAACCTCAAGGTCATCAGTCAGACGCTTGACGCAAGCATCTGCAACGTCGTCGATCTCAGGGAGCAGGACCGGAATGTCCAGACGAAGCTTGCTTGTCATCTAGAAATGCTCCCATGTAAAATATTCCGTGTCCGGCCAGCCGATGACATCCCCAGACAGTTCAGTAGTCGTAGCTTCGCCCCTAACACTGAAACCTGCTTGTTGAGGGGCCTTTGCGTAGCCCAACCAATACTGAAGATTGCGAGAGTGTCGAACGCTTATTTGCTCCGGTCGCGACCTCGCGGCGCCTCTTCAGGTTTCCGCTTTCGCGCTTTCGCCGGTTTTACATAGATTTCCAGCCTGTGGCTGATGATCTCAAAACCGTGCTCCTGCGCAATTTGTTGCTGAAGCTGCTCAATCTGATCAGAACGAAACTCGACCACCCGGCCTGACTCGACATCGATGAAATGGTCATGGTGTTTAGCGTCGGCACGCTCGAAGCGAGCAGGCCCGCTGCCGAAAATGTGCCTCTCAAGGATTCCTTTCTCCTCGAGAAGGCTGAGTGTTCGGTATATCGTTGAAAGCGCTATCCGTGGATCGACTTTCGTCGCACGCCGATGAAGTTCCAAAGCGTCGGGATGGTCCCTCGCTTGCTGAAGAACCTCGACGATCACGCGCCGCTGGCCTGTCAAGCGAAGACTGCATTCTTTGCAGATCTTGATGATATCAATTGGATCGATCTGCATCGCAATCAGCCAATCCTGCCGGATATCATTCTATACACCAGCTCCCAAACCCCTCATTTCCCCGCCCCGTGATGTCGATCGTTCCAAAATAGCACAAGTTCAGACTCATCTGCCAACGCATGGCCTGATCGACGCTGCGGCTCCCTCATCTGGTTGAAATCGTCGCCCTCGCCGATGACAAGGCGCCTAGCGGGTCGAACGGGCTACGCTCAGCGACCATGAATGCGTCGGACATTGACACTTCTGCATGTCCTTTTGTCGCATCGAAACGGGAATGTCGGCGCTTGAACCTCAAGCAACCTGAGATGTTACCGACGAAGAAAACCTACGCCATCTGACCGTCGAGAGGGAAGTAGATGTCGCGATCGCCGTCAGCGTATAGCCCCAAAACGCGCCTCGGACGATGGATCGATGCGCGGATGCCACTTCCCCGGTTGGTCCACGATTCCTTTGTCTCCTATCCAGTTCCCCGCAATCTCAATTATCTCTACACGTTTGGTGGCATCCTGACGCTGATGCTCGGCCTCCAGATCCTCACTGGAGTCGTGCTCGCCATGCACTACAGCACGAATACGGCGACCGCATTCAACTCCGTTGAGAAGATCATGCGCGACGTCAATTCGGGGTGGCTGCTCCGGTATCTCCATTCAAATGGCGCATCGTTCTTCTTTATCGCAGTCTACATCCACATATTCCGAGGGCTATACTACGGGTCATACAAAGCCCCACGTGAGCTTCTCTGGATATTGGGATGCATTATTTACCTGCTGATGATGGCGGCGGCGTTCATGGGGTACGTGCTTCCATGGGGCCAGATGAGTTTCTGGGGCGCGACCGTCATCACCGGCTTCTTCACGGCGATACCCCTTGTGGGGGAGTGGATACAGCAGCTGCTTCTCGGCGGTTTTGCCGTCGACAATCCCACACTGAACCGATTTTTCGCACTGCATTATCTGCTTCCATTTATGATTGCAGGTGTTGTGGTGCTCCATGTCTGGGCATTGCACGTCACGGGTCAAACCAACCCGACAGGCATCGAAGTCAAGCACGAGACAGACACCCTGCCATTTACACCATACGCAACCGTGAAGGACGCATTTGGAGCCATAGTGTTCCTACTCGTATTCGCATACTTCGTCTTTTACATACCGAATTACTTGGGCCACCCAGACAACTACGTTGAGGCTGACTCTCTTAAGACGCCGGCGAAGATCGTCCCGGAATGGTACTTTCTTCCATTCTATGCGATCCTCCGCGCCGTGACGTTCAACATCGGACCGATCGACTCGAAGCTGGGGGGCGTCCTGGCAATGTTTGGCGCGATCGCGGTGCTCTTCTTCGTGCCATGGCTCGATACATCGAAAGTGCGATCCGCAGTGTATCGCCCGTGGTATAAAGTATTCTTTTGGTTGTTTGCCGCAAACGCTCTTTTCCTGGGATGGCTCGGGGCCAAACCGGCGGATGGCATTTATGTCGTGCTGATGCAGATCTCGACGGTCATCTATTTCGCTTTCTTTTTGGTGGCGATGCCTGTGCTGGGCTTGGTCGAGACGCCTCGACGGTTGCCCAACTCGATAACCGAAGCGGTGTTGTCCGCCGCTGCGCGGAACCGTGGCGGCACTTCCAGGCAGGGTGGGGAACGCAAGTCCGCAGAACAATAAGTATATTGTTTGAACAGGCCATAGGAGTTCTACCGTGACTGACTTCCGCGAAATCGTTGTCGATGCATGTCCGCGGAGCAACCTAACCAGGACCCTCGAATTCGCCCGCGAGATGGCCAAGGCGTTCGACGCAAGAATCTCCGTCGCTTCCTACGCATGGCCGAAAACGTCGATGAAGGACGTCTTAGCTCCGAACGTTTTCTGGGCCGAAGAGCAGACCAGATTGATGGAACGCGCGTTGGCGTCCAGTCGGAGCATCGTCGACAAGGTCTTTGGCGCCGATTCTGACAAGGTCCACTGGTGTTCGGGAATTGGCGAACCAACCGCTGCAATGCGGGCGCACCTCCTGACCGCAGACTTGCTGATCACGGATTCATCCGATGAAGACGAAAGCGTGTTGCCAAATCCGGCTCACGTCGCCCTTGGTTCCGGCGTGCCCGTGCTGCGCCTAGGGCGCTCGGTTGCAAACGCTCGCTTCCCCCGCATTCTGGTCGCTTGGAAGGACGCCGCGCAAGCCCGACGCGCGGCTCATGATGCCCTCCCTCTGCTTGTCCGCGCCGAAAGTGTTTCCGTCGTCGGGGTCGGCGATGAGGTTTCGAGCGAACGGCTCGATGCTGTTGCGACGCACCTGCGTTCCCATGGCGCAAAAGCGCAGTATTTGCACGTTCCAAACACCGCAGGAGACGCCAGCTCGAGCTTGCTTGAGCAGGCCGGTCGGGAGGGATCCGACCTGATTGTGACTGGCGTTTTCGGACGCAATTCACTCGCCGAACGCATCTTTGGGGGCGTAACCACAGAAATGCTGAAGAGCACCGAAATCGGCTGGTTCATGGCGCACTGACTTTGCGTTCACTGACCATCGAGGATGGTGTGAGCTATCGAACAAGCGCTCGATCCGGATCGTAGTGCGCAACGGCATCATCCAGCAGGGTGCCCAGGCTTGGAGCGGAAAGAATCAGCAATCAAGATTGCCGCTCCAACGACAATAGCTATATCAGCAGTATTGAATGTCGGCCAATGCCAGGCACCTAAATGAAAGTCGATGAAATCAGTAACAGCGCCTTGCCGCATTCGGTCGTAGATATTCCCGCTCGCACCTCCCGCTATCAGTCCCAGCGCCATTGCTTGGCCACTGGTCTTTGTATAAAGCATCCAAACAAACAGAAATCCGACTACGACTGATGTCATGAATGACAGCGAAGAAGGGGCGCTGGAAAAATAATCGGAAAGGATTCCGAAGCTGATCCCCGTATTGTAAGAAAGCGCAATATTGAGAAATGCAGTTATATAAATATCTCTTGGCGGTTGCATGATAATCTCGACGACTGCAAACTTGGACAGTTGATCGATCGAGAACGCGAACGCCACGCAAGCGAGACCGAGGAGCACTCGAGTTGAATTTGCGGATCGCTTCACGGTCATCCTCCGTCACGTTCGGGGATGAGAGCTTCGTCGCTCTAGCTGCTTGAGCTTCAATCGCCGGCCGGCAGCTTCCTGTGGAAAGCTAGGGGCATGGATCGACACTTCACGAAGTCGTGGCCCGCCCGTAATGGACGCGGACCGCACGAGCCGTTAAGGGATCGGTAATATCGGTTAAAATCGACGGGAGATCGGGGAGTGACCACTCGAAAGTCGATCGCTGCTTTGTGTGCGGTGGCCGCTTGGACGTTTGGCGCCGGCAGTGCATGGGCCCATCCGTCCGCGATGATGACAGGAGGCCTCACATCGCAACCGATCGGACACTATGAGTTCTGCAAGCGCAACGCTTCAGAATGCTCAATTCGCACCCGCGACGTGACGCCGCTGAAGATGTCGACGGAGCTCCTCGGGCGTCTGGAGAAGCTCACGGTCACCGTGAATCAGGCCATTCAGCCGAAAAGCGACCTCGAGCTGTATGGCAAGGAAGAATACTGGACCTATCCCGTAGATGCGGGGGACTGCGAGGACTATGCGCTGGCGAAGCGCCGCGTCCTGATGGAAGACGGCATCTCAGCATCCAACCTGCTCCTGACTGTGCTGCGACGCCCGAACGGCGATGGGCATGCGGTGCTGACCGTTCGAACCGATGGGGGAGACATTGTTCTCGACAATCTCACGGACACGGTTTTGAACTGGGATGAAACCGGATACACCTACCTGAAGCGACAAGCGATCGATCATACCGGTCGATGGGTTTCGATACGAGACGGGGACACGCCGCTGGTCAGCTCCGTCCACTAGGGGCCACAGCAACTCCTGGGGTTTGCCGTGATCGTCGTCGGGTGACCGCGCCAGCGGCAATGAGCAGCGCTATGGACACCACGACCGGAATCTTTCCGGCCCGGCGGAACAATGTCTCAGTAGGCGCTGGTGCGGGCAATGGACCATCAATGACCCCGCTGACGTTCAGGGGAAGTATCTCCGTCACCCGACCATAGCTGTCGACGATCGCGCTGACACCGCTGTTGGCCGCCCGGATGAGCGGCAGACCCGCCTCAAGCGTTCTCGCTCGCGCGGCAAGGAAATGCTGGTAGGGTCCCGCGGACATGCCAAACCACGCGTCATTCGTGATGTTCAGGATCCACCCTGCTTGGTCGTCGCCCGAACGTGGAAATATCGCCTCATAGCAGATTAAGACCCTCGCGGCGGGCAATCCGACAAGCTGAATCGGTGCGCTGCTCTCACCCGGAATGTAGTCGATATCGCCGACAGTCATTTTCATGGCGCCGAGAACCCACTTGAAAGGGGTGAACTCACCGAAGGGCACCAATCGCCTCTTGTCGTAGGCTGCAACGACGCCTCCCATCTCATCGAGTGCGAGAACGCTGTTCAGTAGGGCAGGATCATCAGCGCGACGCGCAGGAGCTTCCCTGACCGCCCCGAAGAGAAGCAGGCCCCCGGTCGGTACGCTGGCGGTGAGGGCTGGATGGATGTTGCGACCAGCTTCAAACAGGACAGGATACGCCGTCTCGGGCCAGACTACGTAGCGTGGCCGATCGCTTTCACCGGACGTACTGAGCGCCAGAAGTTTGTCGAGGATTGCGTTCGCTTGGCCGGCCTCCCATTTCTGGTTTTGCGGGATGTTCGGCTGGACGATCCGAACGCGCTGTCCATTTTCCCCGATGTCGGCCGCAGCCAGGCGCATCGCCCCGCCAGTCCATAGAGCGGCGAAAGCGATCGTTGGCACCAGGATCAGAAGGAGTACCGCGGACCGACGGCCCAGCTTGCACTTCTCGGTGATCAGGAGTGGCAAGACCGCCAGGAGAACTGTCAGAAGCCCGAGGCCATAGATGCCCGTGATCGAAATGGCCTGAAGAACTTCATCGCTGAATCCCCAGGTGTATCCAGTGAGGTTCCAGGGGAATCCCGTCAGTATGGCGCCGCGGGCCATCTCCGCGATGGACCACGTGGCCGGGAGGACGATGAGCGCACCCGGCCCCGATCCGCCGAGACAACGAGCAGCCATCGCCGCGGATGCCGGGAACAAGGCCAGCAATGCCGAAAGAGCGGTCACCGCGGGCCAGGCCAGCATTCCAAATCGTTCGGCTTCGACCGCAAAGCTTTCGGTTATCCAGCTCAGGCCAACGATGAACTGACCCAGGCCGAAGGCCCATCCGGCGACGAATGCAGCCAGGACGCTTTGGCTATGACGTGTCAGAGAGGCGAACGCGGCAAGGCCCAAATATGCGAGAGGAAAGACGAAATAGGGTGCGAACCCCAGGCCGCTCAGGCCGCCCATCGTGACTGCAATGGGGACGCAGTGACGATAGCGTTGGCGCGACTTGATACGCGAAATTGAATCGGCCCCCGTTCTTCGTGGATCACGCCGCACCGCGCTAGCCGATGTAGCCCAGTCCCGGAAAGCGCTCGAGCAGCCAGAATGCGATCAGCGTAAGACGGCCTGTCATCATCAATATTCCCATGGCGATCATGATGCAGCCGGCAAGGACGTTGAGGATATGGCCGGCATATCGCATGCGCTTGAACCCGGCCGCGATGCTGCTGAAGGCGACCGCAACTATCAGAAAGGGGATTCCCAACCCGACGCTATAGGCTGCAAGGAGAACCGCACCGCTTCCGGCAGACACCGCCGCAAGGGTGAGGATCGAGCCGAGCACCGGGCCAATGCACGGCGTCCATCCAAAGGCGAATGTAAGTCCAAGCGTATACGCTCCGGCTGGTCCCGATATGGTCTGCGGCCCAGGCAGTCTGAAATCTCTGAGCAGCGCCGGTATCTTGATCAGTCCTGTCATCACAAGGCCGAAACAAACGAGCAGCGCCCCGCCAAGGAGATTTGCCTCGACATTGTACCGCAGGAGAATGCCGCCGAACGCCTGCGCGCCAAGCCCAAGAATCACGAAGACGGTAGAGAACCCGGCTATGAAAAAAAGCGCTGACCAGACGACCCTGATACGATCGGCAAGCTGCCTGGACGCAGGATCGACGCCGCTGGACACGAACGAAAGATAGCCCGGCACAAGCGGGAGAACGCATGGGGAAACGAATGATATGGCACCCGCCACAATGGCCGTGAGAAGTCCGACGGCTGAGACATCGATCGCCAAGGCTGTCGTCCTTCCTCTGTCGACTGCAATCCCCGATTCACCCCATTTGTGTGTCGGTCTAAATGCTCAAGCGACATGAGGTTCAATGGGAGCCTGGATAAGCCTGCCGTGACATTGCGACGCGCAGTCGCAGTAGTGTTAACTTTCCATCAAGGTTAACAATCGATTCTCCTTCTGCGTGGGGCATCCGGAGAATGAGATATTGCGGTCCAAACCGAAAGCCGCTTTCGAGCGACGATCATCGAACGGCCATCGGCGTGTGCTCGCGATTCTCGGCGCAAGTTGGTTCGTGTTCGGCTTCGCATCGCCCACGGGGATCCAGGGCACCAAATCCGAGTTGGGAATCACTCCCGGGCCGGATCGCTGGGCGGTATATGTCGAGCAGGCCGACACCTGCTCTCATCTGAAGGAGCTCCGGCTGCCCAGTGCCGCTATTCCTGGCGATGACGAAAACCTGGATCTGGTGCTCGGCGGTCAACGGGTCAATTTGCGGGCGGATCGAGAGGTTTCTTCCACGTCCCAGCGGGTGGTTGAAGAAGCGAAGAAACCACGTCTGGTCAGCGTGGCGTATCGGAAAAACCTGGAGACCCCCGTTGGAGAGCAGGCGTTGGCTTCGCGGCTACTTTCGTCGGGGACCGACGCGTCATACTTTCTGCGGGGCTTTTCAAAACAGGCAGATCCCGAAATGGTGGCGGGCCTGTCTACGTTTCATAGCCCGGCGGACGACCGTCTGGCCGGTGTGCCGGCGGCGCTCGCCGACCTGGTCAGCAACGATGGCGCCGACATCCTGGCCACGGCCTACGCCCCAAAGGATGAGTTCCACGCCTCCTCCAATGCCTTCGCGGCTTTGCTCGGCACCGACGAGACAGCCGGTCGCTTCGTTCCGCCCACGATGGAAGGTGACCACGATTGGATGAAGCAGCCTCTACCGGAATCCGTCTTCTCGACAGCCGAGCAAAAGTGCCTTGCCACCGCAATTTATTTCGAGGCTCGGGGCGAGGAGGTGAGGGGGCAGGCCGCGGTCGCGCAGGTCATTCTCAATCGGGTGCGCAACCCTGCATATCCAGCAAGCGTCTGCGACGTAGTTTATCAAAATGACAGCTGGATCAACAAATGCCAGTTTTCCTTTGCCTGCGACGGCATTCCGGATGTCATTGCAGATCGGCGCGCGTATCGTCTGGCAAAGGACGTGGCCATGGCAGTCACCGGCGGGAAGATATTCTTACCCGAAGTCGCGTCATCGACCCATTACAATGCCACCTACGTCAGCCCGCGTTGGGCTCGCTCCATGGAGCGCATGACCCAGATCGGTTCCCATATCTTCTACCGCACATTCGGCGGGGGGTGGAGTTAGATCGTTGTTAGGGACTATTGGTACGAAATCCCCGGTCGAACGCAGGAGGACTTTTGTAACCTGGCTGTTGGCCCCAGCCTGGCTTGCGATGCTTGTCGCTACGCAGCCGGAAGGCTTCGAAACGTTGGGCTACAGCCTGATCGAGTTTCTCGGATTCTTCCTGGTGTTTGCTGCCGTTCTCGGAAGGCTCTGGTGCACTCTGTATATCGGAGGTCGGAAGGATCTGGATCTCTGCCAAAGCGGTCCGTATTCCCTTACCCGCAATCCTCTCTATTTCTTCTCCTTTCTCGGGCTCGTCGGCGTCTGCCTTGCGGCTCAGAACATTGTCTTGATGATCATAAGCGCGGTCGCATTCCTGGTTTACTATCGACCGGTAATCAGAAATGAGGAAAAGCGGTTGCTGTCCCTCTTTGGGCCGGATTACCTGCTATACATGGCGAGAGTTCCTCGCTTCTTTCCTCGCCTCGATTTGCCGGAAAGCGAAGACACCGTCATTGTCCACTCTCGGGCATTTGTACGGTCGTTGACGGAAGTCATGTGGTTCCTTGTCGCCATCGTCGGAATTGAAGTGCTTGAAGAACTGCGCCAAGCGGCGGTGATCTCTGGCTGGCAACTCCCCTTGTAGGCTGGCCCGCTCCGTGTAGTGCTGCGTCGGCGACGCCACGCTTCACGCGAAGTCCGGCCAGATGCAAATGAGTATCAAGTGCTCATCTAGCTGAATTAATTTGACTTTTTGTATTCACGTTCCTATCTCCCGGCCAATCAGGGAGTAGTCACCGCGCCCGCGCGGGACCGTGTCAACAGGCTTGCGCGCATGCGCATGGCGCGGTCAGCCGAATCAACGGCCCGACAAGACTGTGGCGCCACTTCTCCTATGCGGACGAGCAGAGGTTGGCGCCCCGGTAGATGTCCGTCGGGATCGCTGTCCAATGTCGCCCTACACCATTGCCGTGCTCGCCCTGAGCATGTCGATCGATGCCTTTGCTGTCTCTGTCGGACGAGGGGCCGCCATCGGCTCGCCGCCCCTGAGAGATGCGTTACGGACAGGTTTGATCTTCGGTATTGTCGAGGCGACAACACCCATTCTCGGTTGGATCGCCGGCGTTGCAGCCAGCCGCTTTGTCCAAGCTGTCGATCATTGGATCGCCTTCGCCCTCCTCGCGGGCGTCGGCATTCATATGCTCTACGCGGCAATCTGGGGTTCTATTGATAACCCGTCCAAGGGAAGATCGCTCGCCGCCCTGATGGCGACCGCTGTCGGAACCAGCATCGACGCCATGGCAGTGGGTATCTCTCTCGCATTTCTTCAGGTCAACATCGTCATCGTCGCGGTAGCAATAGGGCTTGCCACCTTCGTGATGTCCTCGGGCGGCCTGCTTGTCGGGAGGCTGGTTGGCCATCGCCTCGGCAGACTAGCCGAACTGATTGCAGGTCTTGCACTTTGCGGCTTGGGGACGATGATCCTGCTCGAACACCTGTCGCCGATGTGAAAAGACGTTTGAAATCGTGGCCGCGCAACAGTTTAGCGGCGTCGCTTTCCAAAAGGGAGCTGCGACATTTGAACACTTGAACCTCAGCCTGCTCGAGGTCCTACCTTTCCGTTAGCGGGGTGCTTTGGTGCACTCAAATAGGTTGGATATCGCGATGTCAGGAACGCTTCTCAACTCGCTAGGACCAGGCGACAAAGCCACCGGGGCTCTTTGTCCACATTGCAGGGTCGACCTCGTTATGAGCGAGCGTCAGGGTATCGAAATCGACTACTGCCCGAAATGTCGCGGCGTGTGGCTGGATCGCGGCGAACTCGACAAGATAATCGAACGGAGCGCGGCGGAAGAGGCCCAGTACGCCCAGGGACAAGCCGGTCGCGGCCGTGCGCAAGCGTCCTCACGCAATACATCGAATGACTGCCGCGAAGATCACCGCCGCGACTATAGCGACCATGATCGTCATGGCGGACACCATGGTCGAAGGCACGGTTCGTTCCTCGGCCGATTGTTCGACTGACACCTCGCCAGGAGCGGAACCATGAATGCTGCGCGCATTGGTCGGCTAAGGTGGTACGCCATTGCCGTGTTGACAACGGCCTCGCCGGCCTATGCCCAATCGATCGATCGCGCGGAGGTCGAGAAGATCGTCCGCGAATACATCATGCAAAACCCGGAGATCATCGAGGAAGCACTTACGGAGCTTGAGAAGCGGAACCAAGCAGCTCAGGCCGAGGCCAGGTCACAAGCGATAGTGGCCGAGACTGATGCGTTGCTCCGAGCGAGCGACGATGTGATCTTGGGAAACCCGGACGGGGATGCTACGCTCGTCGAATTCTTCGACTTCAACTGCGGTTATTGCAAGCGGGCGGCGCCTGACGTCAAGGCGCTTGTCGCCGAGGATCCCAAGCTGCGGATCGTCTTGAAGGATTTTCCCATTCTTGGGCCGGGCTCGGTCGAGGCCGCGAAAGTGGCTCTGTCCGTCAAGCGCGTTGCCGGCGCCGCCGCCGCGCGTGATTTCCATGTCAGATTGATGGAAATGCAAGGACAGATAAACGCTAGCCGGGCTTTGGATCTTACCGAAGAGATGGGACTCGACCGCAAGAAGCTGTCGGAAGAAATGGCTACTCCGGCGGTCGAGGCCATCATCGCGGCAAACCTCGCGCTGGCGCAGCGGCTCGGCCTGACAGGAACGCCCTCGTTCGTCGTCGGAGATCAAATCATCGAGGGCGCCGTTGGAAAGGAACCGCTTGCCGATGCAATCGAAGCGGTCCGCCAGAAATGAGCTCTCCGAAGACCAATCCTCTGCCTCTTTGGACGGCAAACCTGGTATCCGATTTCGGTGCCCTGGATTGAAGCACCTCGCCAACCCAGCCTCACTGTCGCACCCGACGATCAGCGGCGACCGGCACGCCATGCCATGTCGCTTGGCAAGAAAGGTTGGCGCTGGATGTCTCAGATGCCGCAGCGTTTGACATTCCTACGCCAGTGGCTCGCCAACCCCCTGAGGGTAGGGGCGGTGCTCCCCTCAGGGACGTCTCTGGCCCACTTGATGACAAAGGCAATCGACCACAACACGGGGTCAGTTCTAGAACTTGGACCCGGCACCGGCGTCTTCACCGAGGCTCTCCTCAAACGTGGCCTGATGCCGGAACAACTGACGCTGGTCGAACTGGACGAGAGATTTGCCTACATGCTCGCGCGCCGGTTTCCGGGCGCTCGAATTGTCCAGGGCAGTGCGGCTCGCTTGTCAGGGGCGGGCGTCGGGAGAGATGTCGCATACGGTGCGGTTATCAGCGGGTTGCCACTCCTTTCGATGCCCTCCCGCACGGTTTTTCGCATTGTCGAGGGCGTGGCGCGCAGACTCGGGCCCAGCGGCAATCTCTATCAATTCACCTATGGCGCTCGGTGCCCGGTTGTGCACGCCATACTTGAGAGGCTTGGCCTGGAGGCGCATTTGCTCGGGACCGTCATGTGGAACCTGCCGCCGGCGTCGGTCTATCGGATTTCACGGACTCGGGTTGTCCGAAGGTGACATCAGCGTCCGAACCGTATGTCGCAGCAGACGCCCATACAGCTCTCATCCATAAGCAAAACCCGACCGTGATGTGTTGGGAAGGGGAACGGGTTTCCCGTCAATAGAAAGAGCAAGGAGCTCGATATGTTCACGAGACGCGAGATGCTGGCCGGCACAACGGTCTTTGCGGCTCTGGCGGCACTGCCCGCGCGAGCACAGACCAGTGTCAACCATAAGGTCCAGATGCTGAACAAAGGGAAGAAGGGCGCAATGGTGTACGAGCCGGACTTCGTGGCTGCTTCCCCCGGTGATACCATAACCTTCTTTCCAACCGACAAGTCCCACAACGCCGAGAGCATAAAAGGGATGCTGCCTGAAAACGCGCTCCCTTTCAAAGGCAAGCTGAATGAACAGATCACCATCACCATAGAGAAAGAAGGCGTCTATGGCGTAAAATGTGTCCCACACTACGGAATGGGGATGGTGATGCTTATCGCCGTAGGGGCGCCAAGCAACCTGGATGAAGCCAGGGCAGTCAAGCATCCGCCAAAAGCAAAAAAGCTGTTCGACGAACTGCTTGCTGAAGTTCCCGCAGCTTGATCCATTCCGGATTGCGCCAAGCAAAATGTGGATGGCGGCAGACGATCATCCGGTGACGAATTGCATGCTGCCATCTCTGGGAAGAAAAGCGTCGAAACCCACTTGAAGACGATGTTTCGACGCTTGACGACTATGGCTTCGCTCTGTCCGACAACAATCGCTGGACAACATTCTCGCCATCTGGCCCGGCTCCCATGATCAGCGCCGATGCTCGATTGCGTTGCCAAGGCCGGCCGACAAAGTAGATGCCTTTCACCGGCGAGATGCCGGCTTCGTGCAGGAATGCTCCGTCATGCGCCTTCGCGTCTTCGATATCGAGCCAGGTTGCGTCGTCCCGATAGCCGACCGCCCATATAACCGTCCGGATGTCCGCCGACGTGCCGTCGGCAAACCGGGCCGCTTGACCGCTTGCTTCAGTGAGGCGTGGCAGCACTCGGATGCCGCGCTTCGCCAGGCTCTCGATGCTCCGGTCACGGTCAGGAAACGCATCGGATTGTCTAAGCTTTCTGCCAATCCGCGACTCCCCGGGGGCTCTCAGCACGCCAAACAGGTTGAGCCACCACCAGATGGACTTACCAAGCACTCGCTCGGGAAAGAGGTTGCGAGGCTTGCCCGTCGCCAGCATGACGCGCTGCCTTTGTCGCACTTCCACAGCGATATCCCGCCCGCTTGCTCCATCTCCGACCACCAGGACCGGACCGTCGGGCAGCTGGTTCGGATTGCGGTAGGTTTCGGTGGTCAGCTGGAGCACCTCGTGTCCGAACTGCGCCGCGACCTTCGGCACGAGCGCGACCTGGAACGCTCCGGTCGCGACGATCACCTCGCCGGCGCTGATACGCGATCCGTCGTCCAACGCAGCTTCAAAACCACCGTCTCCAGCCTTCGAGAGGCGGATCAGACGTCGACCAGGCTGGATCGGCAGTCGGAAACGAGTCGCATATGCTTCAAGATAGTCGGCGAACTCGTCGCGACTCGCATAAAGTTCCCGGTTGCCCGCCAGATCCAGTCCCGGTAGGGCGCTGAACTGGCGTGGCGTGAACAGAGTGAGCGAGTCGTAGCGCACCCGCCAGTTGTCTCCCACCCGACGATGACTGTCGACGATGACAAACGGCACGCGGGCATTCTTCAGGTGATACCCGGCTGCGAGCCCCGCCTGTCCGGCTCCGATCACTAAGACAGGTCTTTCCATCAGACAACGACGACTTGGGCTCCTACGGGCACACGCTCGTAAAGATCCTCAACATGCTCGTTCACCATCCTGATGCAGCCGTTGGAAACAGCCTTGCCGATGGTCCAAGGCTCGGTCGTTCCGTGAATACGGTAGAGCGTGTCGCGGCCGTTACGATAAAGGTAGAGAGCCCGTGAACCCAATGGGTTGTTCGGCCCCCCTGGCACGCCGCCAGCATAGCGGGCATATTTCTTGGGATCGCGGCGGATCATGTTGTCGGTCGGACGCCATGACGGCCATTTTGCCTTCCTGCCGATGATCGCCGAACCCGAAAACGCCAGGCCTGCCTTGCCGACCCCGATGCCATAGCGACGCGCAAAGCCCGCACCGTCGACCAGATAGAGAAATCTCTCGCGCGGAACCACGACGATCGTTCCGGCCAGATAGTCATAGGGTGTCCTTACGACCTGCGGAAGGAAGCGCTCCTCGAGGACGAACTTGCGTTGCGCCCCGTTCGCCAAGGCCTTCCCGGGTGCCGCCAGCAAGGTGAACATGCCAAGGATAAAAGTCCGTCGACCAATCCCGAGAGGCGACCGAACATCCCCGATTTCCTCGGAACTAATGCTCATGGCCATCGTCTCCTTCCGGCGGCGCGACATCCGGAACAAGCTTCTCCACCTTCGCGGCCGCCCGAAGCTCGGAAATGATTCGTCTTTCCTCCGTGGCTTCGAGTGCTTGCCGAACCTGCGGTGCGACGGCCTCGAAAGCTGGGGCAGGCCGATTGCGTGTCTCCTCAACCAGAACGACGTGGAAGCCGAAGGCGCTCGCAACGGGTGACTGCGTGAATTCGCCGGGCTGCAGTTTCGCCGCCGCCGCGTCGATCTCCGGCACGACCTGGCCTTCCGCCACAAAGCCGAGGTCTCCGCCCTTGAACTTGGAGACCTCGTCCACAGAGCGCTCCTGCGCCAACTCCGCGAAGGCCTTGCCCCCCTTTAGTGCCTCAATGACCTCGACGGCATCGCTCTGGCTGCGAAGCAATATGTGGCGAAGTCGGCGCTCCGGAACAGGTGGGATCTTCCCTACCTGTTCGTCATAGGCCGCCTTCACCGCTTCATCTGTCACCGCCGCGGCGACGCGCTGCTCGAGGAAAAGCGAGCGCAAAGTTTGCGCCTCGAAGAAGGCTAGTTGCCGCTTGTATGCTTCTTGGTCGGCGACGTTGGCCTTACGCGCGGCCTCCGCGACCAATCTGAGCTCGATCAGAGCGTCCACCAGCATCGAGCGTTTCGCATCATCGGGCATCTGTCCGAGCTGCTGGGAATACATCTGCTCGGCAATGGCAAGATCGTCTGCAGTGATGTCCTGGCCGTTGACGCGGCCGACGACGCTCGAGTCTTGCGCCTCGGCGACCGAGCCGAGCAAAAGCGACAATGAAACGATCGTCGTGCCGATCAAAATGCCGCTTTTCCGGCTCCTGTTTTTGGTCCAGCCGATCATGAGAACCTCCCTATTGCCTGGCGGCGGCTACCAGCGGATCGATGATCTCGCTGAAGCGCTCGATGCTGAGCGCGCCCTTTTGCATCTGGCCGTTGATGAAGAAAGTGGGCGTGGAATCGACGCCGAAGGATCGGCCCCCTTCTGCAACGGCTGTGACTTTTTCGAGCAGAGCCTGGTCTTGAAGGCATTTCTCGAAGTCGGCGGTGCCCATTCCGGTCATGCCCATGACGGATTTGAGCGCGGCTGTGCCGTCTGACACCCGCGCCCAATTGTCCTGAGTCCGATAGAGCAGGTCGATGGTGGGGTACCATTTGTCGTCGCTGACGCACCGCGCAAGCATGAAGCCGGCCGAGGACCGGGGATCAAAGGGAAACTCCCGCATGATGAAGCGGACCTGACCCGTGTCGACATACTTTTTCTTGAGCTCGGGCCACACGTTCACATGAAAGGTGCGGCAATGGGGGCAGGTCAGAGACGCGTATTCAATGATAGTGACAGGCGCGTCGTCAGGCCCGAAACTCTTCTCCGGCAGCGGTCCCGGTGCCAGCAGGGCCTCCGTCGTTGGCTGGGCGGCAAGCAGGGCTGGATATGTGGCAGACATACCGACGGCAGCCATGCCGAAAATCAAATTGCGACGTTTCATCTTGGGTCCTTTCGCGAGGACAGGGTTGTGCAAGCTCTAGCCCCTTGAGAAGCAAGGGGCGTTTTTCATGCAAATGCGCGGGTACCGCCGCGAACGATGATGGGTGTCGGCGTTGCGACGCGGTCGTACAAGTCGATGATGTCCTGGTTCATCAACCGGACGCAGCCGCTGGAAACCGCCTTGCCGATGGTCCAGTATTCGGGCGTGCCGTGAAGACGATAGAGCGTGTCTTCACCGTTCTGGAAAATGTAAAGGGCTCTCGCCCCGAGAGGGTTGTTGAGTCCGGGTGGCTGGCCACCATTTTCCGCGCTCCACTTTTCAAGCTCGGGCTGCCGGGCAATCATTTCGGCCGGAGGCGTCCATTTCGGCCACCTCTGCTTCCATTGGATGACACCCTCGCCGGACCAGGTGAATCCCTGCCGGCCGAGTCCCACCCCATACCGCATCGCCTTGCCGCCTGGCCGGACGAGGTACAAAAAGTACGATCTCGTATCCACGACAACTGTGCCGGGTCGTTCACCAGTGGGATCGTCGACAAGCTGCCTGTAGAAACGCTTGTCAACCTTGGTGAGGTCGACCGCCGGTATCGGGAAATCTTCCTCCGGCATCGCCCGGTACATCGAGAGATAGGATGGGTCGCTGGCGGGCTTTTCGGGTGCCGGTACCGCAGCCGGGTCCCCCGTAGTCGAGCAGGCGGGCAAGGCCAGTCCGCCGGCCGCTGCCGCAGCCAAGCTTAGAAACTGTCGCCGGGATGGAGTCGTTTGAATGTCTTTTGAGGTCACTGTTCCGCTCGCAATAGGTCATCGAAATCCAGCGCTTGCTGGGCAAGCGATGCCGAAAGGCAAGTAACGCGCATCACGCTGTCGGGTCTGGCGCATGTCCAGCTCGCAACGCTCTCGCGCTCTCGCTTCGAGAACTATCGGGGCGGTGGGGAATCTAAGGAGATGAGGCCGGGGGGGATTGTTCGCGCGCGCCTCTCGGGACGCGATTGAGGTACGCCACCGACGGCAGGTACATGCCATTCCGCAAGCCAGCTGCACCCGTCATGGCACTTCGCTGCCGCGTCGGGCGCAACAGGTGCGGCGGTGTCATCGTTGCCTTCCACCGCATCACCCACGACTATCGACACGATCGTGACGGACTGTTCGCTGGCCGTAGCCGTCGGCAGCGCAGCATGAAGGCTGACGAAACATAGCATCAAGAGAGCGAGCAGTGTCCGTCCCATCGTGTCACTCATCTGGCGAGTGAGGGTCGGCGAGCGCAGCGTCGGGACGGCTGATCGGCACTGATGTCAGAGATGTCCGCTTGGCGAGAGCAGACTGCCCGCCGCGTTCCAGCAACTTGCGGAAGCTTGGATGCATGCCTCCGTCGGCATAGGCATGTGCCGAAAGCACGCTGCCGGTCGAAAGAAGATTGTCCATAGCGACGCGATCGGATTGCTGCCGTCCGGCGACCAACGGATCAGCCGCGTTCAGTGCTGACGGGCATGCCGCCAAGGGATCCCGTGGCTCTGCACCTTCGAACTCCCTGTCGAAGACGTAGCGCCCTTCGCAATAAGAAACCTTCGGTTGCCGACGTGTGACCTCGAAAATGTCGTAGCCCAGCTTCAGGTCCGACCAGAATGCAAAGTTCGGGTCGTTCCGGTTCTTCGCCATGTTCTGAGGCGTCATTCGGAACGGATATGCCTGGACCTGGAACGACCCTTGGCCGCCCTTCAGGGCCTCTCGCGCGACGGCATAGATCTCGGCAACGCCTTCGTCCGTTAGTGCGAAACACCCGGACGACGAGCAGGCGCCATGGACCATAAGCGCCTCTCCCGTGTAGCCGAGAGCCGCTTCTAGCCTGTTCGGGTAGCCGAGGTTGAACGACAGGTAGTATTGAGAGTTGGGGTTCAGCATCCCGGCGGACACATGGTAGAAGCCTTCGGGAGCCTGACGATCGCCATTCTGCTTTTTGGGGCCGAGCTTTCCGGACCAGCGGCACATCGGGTAGGTCTTGAGCAGGGCGAACTTGCCGCTGCGATCGCGCTTCCAGACCTCCAGCTCGCTTTCTTGCTTGAAGATCCGGACGAGGACAGGTCCCGAGGGAGACATGGATTTGCGCGACATATCCGCCACGAGGGCGGCGGGAATCGGCCGTGTTGCCTTCCCGTCAACGTCGAGAACAGTGGAAACACATGCGCTCAAAACGAGCGCAAGCGCTGCAATTCCCCCCATCCTGACGGTCGTAAGTATCATCTAGAACCATATGTGTCGGCGCCCACCCCTTCCGGCGGCTTGTCCGAAAGTTCGCGTATCATAGTTAAGATGACGTTTCCGCCCACAAATTCGCGAGCGTCAAAGAACCGCAGCAAATAGACTATGCCGCTGTGCCGAAGATCAACTAGGTAAGAGCAGGACGAAGTGCCCCAGGAGAGAGACCCAGCCAAGCCATGCCGGAAGGATCGGAACACCTCACCCTCGACGAGTCCAAGGCACTCGCACGGCGCAGACGTCGCATGAATTGGGTGATCTGCGGGCTACTGGTGGCCTTCGTCGTTGCCGTGTACTGGATCAGTTTCAGCCACGTCCGGACTGAGACGAACGAAACTCAGTCATCCTCCGAATTGGATAACGGTCCAATCACCCACGCTTGAGTGGCCGATCGCCCTTGTCGGTGAGAAAGTGGACCGACCTAAGTCCAGTTCGGTCCATCTCTCGATGATTTTGCGCTTGGCCTGCTTTGCGTTGGTCGCACCGATAGCCTACCTAGCATTGGCCACGTTGTTCGGGATGGTGTGCGTAGGGCTCGGGCACAACACCATTGAGATGCTGTACGGCGGGACCGCTGTCTATCTTTTGACGCTCGCCGCCGCTGTGGAAGGCGCTTGGCTCCTGCCCGACGAGATCAGAAGGTCTTCCTCATTCACCAGGCTGACCCAGCGATTCAGGTCATCTCCTGACTGACGCTTCAGATAGTAGATTTCCGTCTCCTTCCACAGGAGGACCTTCTGCTCCAGATTGTCCAGTATGAAGTCGCCGAGGTCCGTGACCACCGTCAGGACGGCGTGTCCACCGCCCTTGGCATCACGGGCGACCGTCAACAAGAGAGCTCCCAAGGGATAGCCCAACTCGTTCAGACGCTTGCGTTTCTCAAGAGCGTAATCCTCGCAGTCCCCCACTGTCGTCGGGTATTCCCATCGCTCCTCGACTCCGAAAATCTCCATATCGGTCAGCGGCGCAACCGCCGTATTGACCTCAGCGTTGACCGTGACGATTTCGCGCCACCGAGGCTCGGTAAGCTTGATCATCATCCCCTCCGGTCCACGCGCGCACTCCTTTCGGTAGCGACGGCAATATTCGTAGTATCCCACCGGCATTGTTGTCGCGCCATACGTGACCATATTGCGCGCATTCGTGGGTTGGGTCGGATTGAAGTGAAAGGCGTTGGCCGTAGCTACGACGCAGGACATCCCGAGCGCCAGAGCGCAGACAAGAAAGCGTATCATTGAACCGTCTCCCCGTAGTGTTGGGAAACAGATACAAGATAAGCCTCAAAACGACGGAAAATCAGTGAGTTAAATTAAGGGAGAACTTTCCGAAAATTTGATGCCTCGCTTCAATGTTTGATTTACCGATGGGGAACGCATACGCGATCGGTCAATGGCGACGTCTCCCGAAGATGTGATCGGCAGACTGCCGTTCCGCGTCGGCTCCGAAGAACTTGACCCACCTCAGCAGACGCGAAGTTCGGCCCGAGATGACTACCCGCCGCTTACCTTTAAGTCTGTCCTTATGGTGCCGCAAAACCCTGATCAGCGTGGCAGGCGCCTCTGATGGACCACCTTCAGCGCCATAAACCACCAAGTTGGCCGGCCTTCTGTAAACAGACAGGCGCATCCTCATGAATGCTCTCCGCTCTTGGTGTGGCAATCCGACAACCGCATTCAAAGGAGGGAGGTCGATGTGTCGAATGCGCCACAGGGACGTTTTGCCCAAGTTCTTCTGCCAACGGAATCATTCAGAATGCGCAGAGGTCGCATCTGCTAATGCATTGCGCCATCCCGCTCAACCTTAGGAATCGTCATGGACTACGGTCTGACCGCGGAATTGCTGGCCCGGATGCAGTTCGCGTTCACGGTGTCGTTCCATTTCATCTTTCCGGCTTTCTCGATTGGCACGGCGAGCTTTCTTGCGGTCCTCAACGGGTTATGGCTCTGGAAGCGGGATACGGCCTATTTGAGCCTGTTCGAGTTCTGGAAGACGATCTTCGCGGTGACGTTTGCCATGGGCGTCGTTTCCGGCATCGTTATGAGCTACCAATTCGGGACGAACTGGGCGGAATTCTCCAAGCGCGCCGGCGCCGTTATCGGCCCGTTAATGGGCTACGAGGTGCTGACGGCTTTCTTCCTGGAGGCCGGATTCCTTGGCATCATGCTTTTCGGCCGAAAGCGCGTCGGTGACAGGCTGCACATGTTTGCTGTCGCGGTGGTCGCGCTCGGTACGCTGATTTCGGCGACCTGGATATTGTCTGTTAATTCCTGGATGCACACGCCGGCCGGCTACGCAATCGACGCCAAAGGCAACTTCGTGCCGGAGAACTGGTGGGAGATCATCTTCAACCCATCCTTCCCCTATCGGCTTGTCCATACGGTGCTAGCGGCATTCCTAACCACCGCCTTCGCTGTCGGAGGGGTCGGGGCTTGGCATCTGCTTCGCGACCCCACCAACCGGCAGGCTCGCACCATGTTTTCCATGGCGATGTGGATGGCGGCAATCGTGACACCGCTACAGATCGCCGCTGGCGACCTTCATGGCCTCAACACACTAAAGTACCAGCCAGCTAAGATTGCGGCCATGGAAGGCCATTACGAGACCCGTGACGGCGCACCGCTCGTCCTATTCGGCATTCCGAACGAGGTTGACGAGCGAATGGACTACAGCATCGAAATACCAAAGGTCGGGTCGCTGATCCTGACGCACAAACTCGACGGTCGGATCGAAGGGCTTAAGGCCTTTCCTGAGGATGAGCGCCCGCCTGTCGCGATTCCCTTCTTCGCCTTCCGTATCATGGTCGGCATCGGGCTTCTTATGCTCGCCGTGGGGCTGTGGTCTCTCTGGGCGCGCTACCGTGGAAATCTCTATGGAGACCGGCGCCTGCACAAGGTTGCTCTGCTCATGGCGCCCTCCGGTTTCGTTGCGGTGATCGCCGGTTGGTTCACCACCGAGGTTGGTCGTCAGCCCTTCACCGTCTACGGGCTCATGCGTACTTCGGAAAGTCTCTCGCCGGTTGCAGCGCCGGCGGTCGGTGCCTCGCTAACCGCCTTTGTCGTCGTCTATTTTCTGGTCTTCGGCACCGGCGTCTTCTACCTGCTGAGACTGATGGGCCGCACGCCCACCGTGGATGAGGACCATGATCTAGAAAAGGGACCGATCCGAACGTCCGGCATCAATCCGGGCCCGGCTGAAGAGCTCGATCGCGCGAGAGGGAAGGGCCATGCTTGACCTGGCGACAATCTGGGCCGGCATCATCGCCTTCGCCGTGCTCGCCTATGTGGTGCTCGACGGTTTTGATCTTGGCATCGGCATCCTCTTTCCTTTCTTTCGTAAGCGCGGCGACCGCGACGTGATGACCAATTCCATCGCTCCGGTCTGGGACGGCAACGAGACATGGCTGGTGCTGGGCGGTGGTGGGCTGCTGGCCGTTTTTCCCGTGGTCTACGCAACGGTGCTGCCGGCGCTCTACATGCCGATAATCCTGATGCTGCTAGGGCTCATTTTCCGCGGCGTCGCCTTTGAGTTCCGCTGGCGCACACGTCGCGCTTCGTTCCTATGGGATATCGGGTTCTGGGCCGGCTCGACCATCGCCGCGCTCATGCAGGGCATAGCGCTCGGAGCCATAGTCCAGGGCATCACGATCATCGACAGCGCCTATGCCGGTGGCTGGTGGGACTGGCTGACGGCCTTTTCGGTGACCACCGGCATCGCAGTGGTGGTGGGCTACGCTCTGCTCGGCGCCACTTGGCTCAATCTCAAGACGTCCGGAGCGCTGCAGGAGCGGTCGCGGCGCATCTCTCTGCTCACCTGCATCGGGACGATTACGCTCATAGGCGTCGTCTCGCTTTGGACGCCATTCCTCAATCGCACCTATTTCGAGCGGTGGTTCTCCTTCCCGACCGCCTTCTTCTCCTCGCTGGTGCCGCTCCTGATCGCCATCTGCGCCTTCTTGATCTGGCAGGGCCTGCGGACAGACAAACATCTTCAGCCCTTCCTGGCGGCACTCGGATTGTTTGTCCTCAGCTTTATCGGGCTGGGGATAAGCTTCTATCCCTATATCGTGCCGGGCGCTCTCACCATTCAGGAAGCGGCAGCGCCGCAGTCCAGCCTGCTCTTCCTCCTTGTCGGCGCCGTGGTTCTGATCCCGATCATCCTGATCTATACCGGCTACGCCTATTGGGTCTTCCGCGGCAAGATCGATCCTCACGAGGGTTATCACTGATGGCGCACCACACCTTGTCGCGCCTTCTCTGGTTCGTGGGCCTATGGCTCGCTGGAGTAGGGGTGGTCACGGTGATCGGACTGCTTATTCGGCTGGTTCTGGCGCCCTGACGATTATTCCGCTCAAAGAGAGGTTCTGCCTACCATAAAGGAACGCGACCGCAGGATAGTCGCCCCGGTTTTGCAGGTGACCAACTTCTGGACGGTGGCAGCGACGAAAGCCAGGGCGGCGCGTTGGTTCAGCGTATCAATCCTCCGTCAGAAATCCCGGTGGGGCGGGAACCACTTCATCTGTTTCGGTCCAGTCATCGGCAAAAGACAGCGCCAATGATCAATCAACGGCGACATCTCCTTGACCATGATGATGTATCGTCAGCTGGTCGCGAGATTGAACGATACTGGCTGTGACCTTCAGTTCCTGGCCGCCTTGGAATACCAGCGTAAAGCGGCTGTCAGCCAATTTGTCTGTTTGGGATAGAGGGTCTTCGAGGAGCAAGCGAATGCCGCTAGGGCGCATCGTCAACTCGGCGTGCCCCGGCACCGGAACAATTCCTTCCACAGGCCGAGTGCTTGTCTGGCCCGAGCTCATGTCGGTTCGCAGGATGGAGATCTTGCCGAATGCATCGCTTCGGATCGCCTCCAGGCTGATCTGCTGATTGGTGCCATTCCAGATTGTGAGATAGCCTTCAGCGCGCACGTCCTCGTTGTCTGCCACCAGGATCTCCGCGTGCTCGACCGTCAAAATCGGCGGCGGCTTGGCATGATCCAGGGCACCGTCGGATGCCGCGACCTGCGTAGCCAAGACGAAGGTTGTCATCCCCGCTGCCAAAAGTGCTCTATTCACAAGCAATTTTCCCCTCTCCAGTGACTGCCTCATGGTTGAGCACAATCTGGGCAACCCTGTGATCAATGATGCCCGATAATGCGGCAATTGAACGCGTTTGCAGAACGGAATCGCAGGTCATAATACCTATAGAAGCTGGAGGAAAAGATGCTAACGATCGGAGAGCTATCACGCGCCACGGGCGTTAAAATCCCTACGATTCGGTACTATGAGCAAATGGGTTTGATGGCTGCTGCCGAACGATCCGGGGGCAATCAGCGACGATACGAATCGCAGGATCGAGAGCGACTGTCATTTATCAAGCATGCCCGCGACTTGGGGTTCACAATTGAAGCCATTCGAGAACTATTGGAACTAAGCGGACATCCTAACCGTCCGTGCGTTGATGCTGATCAAATCGCCGTCCGACAGCTCGAAATCGTCCGCGACAAGATTGCAAAGTTGCGACCGCTGGAAAAGGAACTCGAGCGCATCACGGCCCACTGCCATGGAGATCAAATAAAGGATTGTTATGTCCTGCAGTCGCTTGCGAACCATGACATGTGCGAAAGTGAGCACTGAAAAATCAAACTGCGTCCGATTTAACCGAGATGGTGCGACCTCCTATTTTCCAGACAGCAAGTTTGTTCGGGCCCTATTCCGCCAGAGCGTGATCGAGCGAACTACGCCCTTAGTATAATCCAGCGCCTGCACGCGGGCGGCGACCTCGATGCTGTCAGGACCGCCCTGCAGGCCGGCGAGGAAGGCCGGCTCGGAATTTGCCTGCACGGCAGAGACGGCGCAGGCGGGGTCGGCGTCGAGATGGCGCGCCGCGCCCATGGGGTCCGTGAGCACCGTTCTGGTGCCGGCCTGCACGACGAGGCTCGGCTCATGGAAGCCGACCGAGGCCAGCACCGAATCCGGGCATTGCTTGTTCGCATGGAAACTTTCGGCGATCACCTTGCCGAGCCACAGGCTTTCGGCCCTCGGCAACAGCGCCTGCGTGGCGATGCCGAACACCGCGCTCGACGCCAGCGCGCCGACCAGCAGGCGGGGCAGGGGCGGGGCCATCGGCCGGAAGCCGGAGCCGAACCAGCCAGCCAGCAGCGCCAGCAACGCGGCCAGCAGGCCAAGGAAGGAAAATTCCCCGAGGATGAACCACGGCCCGACCAGGCAGGCGACCGCGATGCCGGCCGTGACCAGTCCCCAGCCGAAGGTGGCGAGCCGCTCGACCCAGACCTGCCAAGGGCGGTAGCGGATTTGCTGCGCAACGGGATCGGTCAGGCTCCATGCGGCCAGCATCATAAGCGCCGGATAGGTCGGCAGCACATATTGCGGCAGCTTGGTCGGGATCAGCTCATAGACGATCCAGAAGGGTATGATCCATGCGAGGCAGAAGGCGATCCGGGGGTCGAGCCGGCCGATATTCAGCGCCTTCATGCCTCCCCGCCCGGCCTGCAGGGCGAAAGGCCAGAGGAAGGCGGCCGAAAGCACCAGATAATAGCCCGGCGGGAAGCCGTGCGATTCCTGCCCGCTCCTGATCTTGCTCATCATGGAGCGGCCGAGCGCGATGCGCAGGAATTCGCCGTCGCTGCGGATGTTGATCGCGATCAGCCAGGGCAGGCAGATCACCGCCACGATCAGTATGCCGATCAGGGGCCTCAGCCGCCTCAGCCATGAGATGTCGCGGTCCATGACGGAAAGGGCGGCCATGGTGAGCAGCGTCACGGCCGGCGTGATCGGCCCCTTGATCATGGTGCCGATACCGAAGAAGACCCAGAAGACGAAGGGCGCGACCGGGACGGTGCGGTTCTGCCGCACGCCGAGATAGACATGGGCAAGGGCGGCCATGGCGATCATGGTCGCGCCGAGCAGAGCGGCATCGGTCTTGGCGATGCGCGCCTCGAAATCCAGCATCACGATGCCGGTGAGGCCGACCGCGCCGAGGAAGCCGATGGCCGGGCCGAATATGCGCCGGCCGGCGAAGAAGGCGGCGAGCACGGCGATCGTGGCGCCCAGCACCGAGACCATCCGGTTGACCCAGATGGGGGCGGCCGCGCCCTTGCCGCTCACCGCGATCGCGGCCGATTGCAGCCAGTAGATGCCGACCGGCTGGAGATAGCGCGGATTTTCCTGCAGGCGGATGTCGATATAGTCGCCCGTCTCGACCATCTGGCGCGTCGCCTGCACGTAGCGCGCCTCGTCGCGGTCGGTCGGCGGCAGCGCGAAGATGCCGGGCAGGAAGGCGGCGAGGCACAGCACCACGAGGAACAGGCAGCGCAGGGCGTTGGCCGCCCTGTCGTCGCGGCGCGCGAATTCCGAAAAAGCCTCACTCACCGGTGAATTCTTCCACCTTCGGCTTCACCTTGCTGTTGCGCGACCATCAGACGCACATCGTCTCATCCAGTATGAGGAAGTGAGTGCCAGCACTGAAAACACAGTAACTGTCATAGTACCGCCCAAAACCACGTCGGAGAGAAAATGCGAGCCAAATGCTACTCTGAGCAGCGAGGCTGCGGTAGCGATTGTAAACAGGGCGACAAACACGACCCGCCGGTCTGCTTGGGGGATAAACGGCACAAGGCAGATTAGCCAGAACACGCCCGCCGCTTCCCCAGAAATGAACGAACAATTGGAGCTGCAAAAGTCACTAATCTTACCGGCCGGCACGAAGGGCACATCGCCCCCAAACAGGTCAACCATATAAGGCCGCGGTCGCCCCCAGAATTCCTTGAACAAGCCATTGACGATGATCAGCGGGGACAAAATCAAAGCAACAAACGCGATGGTGATGTCCACTATGCCAAACGCGTGCAAGTCGCGACGTAGAAAATGACGATACACACCCCACACAAGCAGAACGCCCGCCGCCACTGCCGGCAAAATTTGCAGAACTTGGCGGAATACCTTCATTGTTGGGTCCGCACCCGTTGCAAAATAGCCGCACACTGCATTGTTGACCACGCTTAAGGAGCAGCTGGACGGTTCAAAAAAAACGCTGCTCACCGCAATGTCGACACTTGGCACCAGCCGAAAGAAAACCAGCGCAGCGATCATAAACAACACCATCCCAAAGCAGAACGCCGGACGCGAGAACGGGATGAGCGCGCTATCGACCATAATGGACAAGCCCCACTAGGAGTACATATCGCAAGCTGGTCCCACCGTGCAGGCGGCAGCCGGGACCACTACTGTCCGCAGAACTGGCAGGCTTAGGTTTCTATGAAGCATCGATCTTGATCCCGTATCTCATCGCGAGCAGTCTTAGCCAAGTAGGTGTTCCGCGCACGAAAATACCCCTTTGCAGGAATACGGTTGACCACAATTGTGTCCCTTCGATTCTTCTTGCGGTCAGATGATACGCGATTGAGATTTGAGCTACTTGCTCAATGAACATGAGGTGCAAATAGATTCGTCCCTGCGATACCGTGACATCGCGTCGCACTATTGCTATTGGGCTTGCCCGCCGAATGTTTCGCCGGAGTATTTCCGCTACTCGCGTTGGTTTCGGCGAAATGACTAGACTATAGACGCGTGGATCAGACGCATCACGAACCCTCCCCGGCGCGGCAGTCGGCGCAGGCCGACAGCGCAGTGGGCTCGATGTCGATATCTATCCCTCCCCGGGCAGCGCAATGACAAACTCACAACCCAGCCGAGGGTCTGTCGAGATGCTGGCGTGCAGGGTTAATCTTGCCAAAACATTGCCGGTGCGATAATTGCAAATAAGTCGCAACTGCAAGACATGAGGCCGAAATGACCGAGCCGACGTCCGACGTCGCCAACGGCTGGAAGGGCCGGTCGAGTGTTCCTTCAATGTCCGATGTACACCGGTCTGTGCCCGTGCAGGGCATGCACTCGTCCTGGCGCCGGGCCGCAGCCTTCATCGGTCCAGGCTATCTGGTCGCCGTCGGCTACATGGACCCCGGCAACTGGGCGACGTCGATCGCAGGCGGATCGCGCTTCGGATACACCCTGCTCGTGGTGGCCCTGATCTCAAACATCATGGCGATCATCCTCCAATCTCTTTGCGCGCGGCTCGCCATCGCGTCCGGTAGGGACCTAGCGCAGGCTTGCAAGGATGCGTATCCAAAGTCCGTGTCGCGTACCCTGTGGGTGCTCGCGGAGGTCGCGATCATCGCGACCGACATCGCCGAGGTCATCGGAACGGCCATCGGCTTGAACCTGCTCTTTGGCATCCCACTGGAAATTGGCGTCGTGATCACCGCGCTTGACGTTTTCCTCATTCTCTATCTGCAAAGGCTTGGCTTCCGCTGGGTCGAAGCCCTGGTGATCGCGTTGCTTGCCGTAATTGCCGTCTGCTTCGTGCTTCAGATTCTTCTGGCGGATCCAAACTGGGGCGACGTCATCCGCGGGTTCGCCCCGACCACCGAGATCATCACCAATCCCGAAATGCTCTACCTCGCCCTCGGCATCCTCGGCGCGACGGTGATGCCGCATAACCTCTATCTCCACTCCGGGATCGTCCAGACGAGGAATTATGGCGACAGCCTGCCGGAGAAGCGCGAAGCGCTGAAGTTCGCCACGATCGACTCCACGGTCGCACTCATGTTCGCGCTCTGCGTGAATGCGTCGATCCTCATCCTTGCCGCCGCCACGTTCAATACAACCGGAAGGACGGAAATCGCCGAATTGGGCGAGGCCCACAGCTTGCTGGCACCGATGCTCGGCGCGGCCATAGCGCCGACCTTGTTCGGAATCGCGCTCCTGTGCTGTGGCATAAACTCGACGGTGACGGCGACCCTGGCGGGACAGATCGTCATGGAAGGGTTCCTCGATATCAAGCTACCACCCTGGCTTCGCCGGCTCATCACGCGGGCGATCGCCATCATTCCGGCCGCGGCGATCACCATCTGGTACGGAGAGAGCGGCACCGCCCAGCTGCTGATCTTGACCCAGGTGATCCTCAGCCTTCAGCTTTCTTTCGCGGTGTTTCCGCTGGTGATGTTCACGGCCGACCGGAAAAAGATGGGTGAGCTGGTGGCGCCCCGCGCGCTGGTCGCAGTCGCCTTCTTCATCGCCTTTGTCATCGCTGCCCTGAACGTCAAGCTGCTGTTCGACTTTCTTGCGTCCGCAGTTTGATCCCAGCGTCCTCAAGCCTCCGTGTCGTCCTCAAACCGGCAGAAATAGGTCACCCTATCGGCAGTGCCATTAGATGAAGGAACGTTGCGCAGAATGACCTTGACGACCGAGCTGCCCGCAGGCGCAATGATATTCCCGGCAATTGTCACCGTCGGATGGTCATCGGGGATGAGCTCGAAGGCGGTCTCATCCCCACGGGTCTGGTCGAAACGCACCGACCCTGTATCGTAGTCGCCCTCAGCGGCATAGGTCGTCTCCATCCTCCTTTGATCCAGGAACAGATAGTATTCCATGTCCGAACCGAACGGCACTCGGCCCCAAAGCAAAGCGTCGGCCTTCTCAAGGGATGGCCTGATGCGCCGCACGAGCGCGTCACAGTCAGCCGAGGAGGGTACTGCTCCTTGCTCTGGAAACCACAGGAACACGCCCGTCGGCGCCTTTGCCAAAGCCGGTAAAACGCCGGCAAGCGATGCCGCAAGCAAAACGGCGATTGTCTGCCTTAGCCGCATGCTCGCCTTCCGATCCGCGCGTCTTGATGCATCCGTTCACCGTACCTGAAGTTGGGATCGATGGCCTGTCCTATGGGAGTGTGAGCCTCGCAATGACTGGAAGGTGATTTGAGCCAAATTTTGGCCCCATCGCCAAGCTTTCCAATCCCACCGCTGGCGAAAGCACGATGCGATCGATTGGCGTCCCGAGCTGAGTCCACGATCCGAACCTTATGCTGAATCGGGTCGGCAGGGGCCACCATCGGGGTTCCGTCGTCCTGTAACCTGTGGAGGACAACAGGTTTTTGAAGAAGGGAGACCAAGAGGCGGTGTTCCAGTCACCCGCGACGACAACGGGAGTGTCCTGCCCTTCAGACCTGAGCGCCTGTGCAAGATCACGCAGATAAGCCGACCGCTCGCGCCACATGCGTGGACTTCTCGGCGTCTGCGGATGAACCCCGTAGACGATGAGGGTCCGTCCTCCCACAAGCAGTTCATAACGGACGGCAAACCTGCCGCCCGTGTCGGCGCTCTCGGGAGAAACGGTTCTCGCGGTCAGGATCGGAAATCGGCTGAATAGCTTCATGTCCGTGTTGGCGTGCAGGTCGCGACTGCTTTCGAATGGCCAGACGCCGCTGGCTGCCAACGCTTCCTGCCATCGCGGCGTCATCTCCTGAAGCACCAGGATGTCGGCGGCCGAGACTAATGGGAGTGAGAGAAAGTCCGCCGGATCGGGGTTATCGACATAGACATTGGCGGTCACTACGGTCAACGGCGCACCGATTTGTGCACTAGCAGGCGGTGGCAAAAAAAAGAATGGGAACAAACCGCTTAGCAGCGCTAGGGTCCCGAAAAGTGCCGCGACGACGTGGCGGAAGGCTAGGCTAAGAACAAACAGGCAGGTCGCGAGGAACAGTAGATGCGGGCGCAGGAAGTTTGCCAGATCAGCAATCCACATGGTTGTCGCGAGAGCCATCGATACCAACGATGCTGCGGAAAACCCCGTGCACAGGACTGCCATCGCGACGATACCCGCCGTATGAAGCTTACTTTTTGAAAGCGTATCTAGCATTCTGCAGCCGCAAGACGGTCGGGACGATGAAGGAATAGTTCCTCTTCCTCGCTCTTGCCAGTGAGTCAAACTAACGCGGTGTCCTACGCCAGATCGCGCTTGAACCTCTAGCACCTTGAGTTTGTATGCTGAGCTGGAGCGAGACCTATCGACCGGCTGGGACAAGAAACCCGGACACGTCGCTCACCCTGTGCTCAACAGCGATCGGAGAGTGACCTGAGTGTCAGTGGACGTTTTGAACGGTCATATCCTGGTGGTTGACGACCATCAGGACATTCGAGACCTGGTCGCCGGGCTGCTTGCCAAAGAAGGATACCGTGTTAGCGCTGCCGCGGACGGACGACAAATGCGTCGGCAGCTCATCGAAAGCAGCGTCGACCTTGTCGTTCTCGATCTCATGTTGCCAGGAGAGGACGGGCTCACCCTTTGTCGCGATCTCAGAGCCACGACTAACATTCCGGTTGTCATGCTAACCGCGAAAGGTGAAGAATTTGATCGCGTCCTCGGTCTCGAGATGGGTGCTGACGACTATCTGACAAAGCCTTTTGGCGGCAGGGAACTCGTGGCCAGGATCCGCGCGGTCCTCAGAAGGACACGATCCGTTCCCGCAGGAGCTCGAGGTCAAACCGCGTGCGTGTGGCGGTTCGATCGCTGGACATTCGATACGGCGACGCGCTCTCTCAAATCGACAAACGACGCGCTGCTTTCCTTGAGCACCGCCGAGTTTAACCTGCTGAAAGTATTCGTTGAGCGGCCGCGGATCGTGCTCACGCGAGATCAACTCCTCGATTTGACCCGGGGCCGTGAGTCCGAATTCATTGATCGCAGCATCGACACCCGGATCAGCAGGTTGCGGCGGAAGATCGAGGAGGATCCCCAAGACCCACAAATCCTCAAGACCGTGTGGGGCGACGGCTATGTTTTTGCAGCTGAGGTATCGCGTGGATGATCGGTTTGCTCCCGAAAAGCCTGAGCGGCCGGACAGTTGTCATTCTCGTGACGGGCCTTATCGCGACGCATATCGTCACCCTCCTCGTGCTGTCAGAAGATCGAGTCGAATCGTTGACGCGCACTGAAGAGCAACACATCGCCCAGCATATTGCGTCCATTGCGAATATTGTTTCAGACGTTCCAAGTGAGTGGAGGGATCGGATTGTTCGTTCCTCTGATGGCCACCTGTTCAACGTCAGAATAACTGAGGACGGCACCAACAACACGCTTCAACCTATTGGCGGCAGCAGCAGCACACTGGCCGATCTGTTGTTGCGACAGGTTCGACCAGGCACGGGCGAACCGATATCAGTGGACATAAGTGACGCTAACCCCGGCAATACGCCGCTTGCGCCAGATAGCTGGCGCCGGTGGCTGGGTTCGCGGCTCAGTCGTCTAGCCTATGGGCACGACCGCGACCAGGCTGTCCTGGTGTCGGTTCCGCTGTCAGAGGGCCAAAGGCTCAATTTCTCGACATCGATGCCGCTTGCTTCGGCGCCTGGATGGGAGCGACAGCTGGCGGTCACCGGGGCCTTTTTGATCATCGTGTTGGCGCTTTCGCTGTGGGCCATCAGGAAGATGTCGAGCCCACTTGCTTTGTTTGCGCACGCCGCCACCACGTTCGCTCGGAATGTCTATGCTCCGTCCTTGCCCGAGACAGGTCCGAGTGAAGTCCGGGAAGCCGCCCGGGCGTTCAACAACATGCAGAAGCGGGTCCTGCAGACGATCGAAGGGCGTGCCCAAATGCTGGGGGCAATCTCCCACGATTTGCGTACACCTCTGACGACAATTCGTCTTCGGGCGGAGAGCCTGGGCGATTCCGATGTCCGGCATCGGATCCTCGCGGCGATCGAGGAGATGGACGCGATGCTTGCCTCCACGCTGGTTTTTGCCAGGGAAGGCACCGCTCAGGAGGAACTGCAGGCAACGGATATCGGATCCCTCTTGGAGGCGATCTGCAGCGATTTTTCGGACATCGGGCACGACGTCATTTTTGCGCCTTGTGGCACAATCGTCGCTGCCTGCCGCCCACTGGCTTTGAAGCGAGCGTTGTCCAATCTCATCGATAACGCGGTCAAATATGGGGAGCACGCTCATGTGAGTGCCAAGGTCCGGGATGGGATGATCGACATCAGAATCACCGATCAAGGTCCCGGGGTCCCGGGTGAAGAGTTGGAGCGCATATTCCAACCGTTCTACCGCATTGAAAGCTCAAGGAACCGCAACACCGGGGGCGCGGGCCTTGGACTGGCCATCGCCCAGATGGCTCTAGACATGCACGGTGGATCTATCCAACTGGAAAATCGTGGCGAAGCTGGCGGTCTGTGCGTACGGGTCCTGATGCCGGTAGGGGCACACGTCGCCAATCGCGGGGCCCCCGCGAGGTATCGATCTCACCGGCCATGCAAATAGCCGGCTTCAACGCGCTGGCGGCCAACGGACTGGAAAGATCGCTTCCGCGTCAACCGACGGGCGGTGCTTCAGAAAAGTGTTGCAGAATGTGTCAGAGTCCTGTCATGACAAATTCCGTCATGACCGGGCGAGGTTGCGACGAACTCCTGTAAATTCTGTCGTGTATGTGCGGCGCAGCACTGTGGTTCTCCGTTCGGTTGTGAACAGGGGGAGATGTCATCAGCCGTTCTCCGACGCCGTTGACCCAGCCCCCTTTGTCTCGCCGTTTCTCCCGAAGGAGTGGTCGCGGCCGCCGAACCTGTTACCATTTCGCGAGAGTCGACCGACGATGGATCGTAAAGAGCGCACCGTATTCGTTACGATCCTCATCAACGGACTCCTGATACTTTTCAAGTTCTGGTTATCAGCAGCTTCCGGAAGCCTGGCGCTCCGGTCCAGCGCCATTCATTCCCTCGCGGATCTCGCGATCGGCGTGTTCGTTCTGATAGGTCTGTTCCTGAGCCGTTCGAAGCTGGCGGCAGCCGCGCAACACGGCGCTCGCGCCGTGGAAAATTGGGTGGCGCTCCTTGTTTCGGCGGCGATCTTCTATGTCGGGCTGGACATTGTCGGGGAGGTCCTTGCAGGCGACCCTCCCGATTTGAGGAACCTTGGGCCTATCACCCTGGCCTCTCTCGTTACCGTCGTGGTTGCCTACGTTATCGCCCGCTACAAGCTCTATGTGGGCCGCCAGACAGATTCCCCGGCATTGATTGCCAGCGGCTACCACTCTCAAGTCGACATATATGCGTCGATTGTCGTTGTCGCAGGCTTGGGAGGCGCCGCTCTCGGCCTGGAGAACCTGGACACGGCGGCAGCGGCCATCGTCGTCGTCA
Organism: Rhizobiaceae bacterium; assembly: GCA_019635775.1. Lineage (GTDB taxonomy): Bacteria > Pseudomonadota > Alphaproteobacteria > Rhizobiales > Rhizobiaceae > Mesorhizobium_K. Next base: position 109,826 of record JAHBYU010000009.1, read on the forward strand.
TGATTTTTCTCTCTGGATTCGAGATCGCCGCTGCTGCGATCACTGCGCTGCGGCGTCGTGAGCAGCTGCAAGTGGAAGCCGAGGACGCACACGGTCACCTCCATAGCCGCGGCTGGTTGCGCATTTATGCTCCTATCGCATCACTCGCCTTGATAGCTCTCTATTTCTTGACCGGCATCTACACGGTCCAGCCTGGGGAAGTGGCGGTGGTGAGGCGCTTCGGAAAGGTGATCGAAGAGGCCGGGCCTGGAATGCACTATCGCTGGCCAAGCCCGATCGAGACCGTCGACGTGGTTGCGCTCGATCTGGTGAGACGAATCGAGACCGGCCCTCTCCAGATGCTGACGGGCGACGAGAACCTCATCTCTGTCCGGGCGAGCGTTCAGTTCTCAGTCGGCGACGCTTCGGCATTCGTTCTCAATGTATCCGCGCCGGACGACCTCGTCCTCCAAGCCGGCGTGGGAGCCCTGCGCCAGAGCGTTGGTGAGGATGCGGTTGACGCTGTCCTCACGGTCGACAAGACCGCCATACAGGAAAAAGCCGTGAAGGCTGCCCAGGCGTCGCTCGACCGGAGTGCTGCGGGGATCCGGGTCGTCGGCGTGCAATTGCTCGAGAGCGCGCCGCCCCCCGAAGTGGCTGATGCATTTCGCGACGTCGCGAGCGCGCGGGAAGATCGCAACACCTTCGTCAACGAGGCGCTCGCCTACCGCAACGAGGTTTTGCCGACCGCGCGCGGCGACGCCGACACCGCGCGGCAGGCTGCGCGAGCCTATGCAGCTGAAAAGCTCGCCACATCCGCGGGAGATGCCGCGAACTTCGAATCGCGGCGACAAGCTTACGCGGCGGCACCGGATATCACCCGCCAGCGCCTCTACCTCGAGGCCGTGGAGAAATCGCTGGCGGGCGCAAAGAAATTCGTCATGGACCCGACGATCATCCCGCAATCGACGGATCTCTGGATAACACAACCGGGCAAGGCTCAACTGCTGCCCCCAATGCAATAGGGACGGGCGAGGACGATTACGACATGAAACCAGTTCGAATTGCCGCTCTTGGCGTCTTGGGCCTTGGCTTCCTGGCAGCAACATTGACCCTTTATCAGGTCGACACCACAGAGTACGCGATCGTGACGCAGTTTGGGCGTCCCGTCCGCGTGCTCAGTGACCCTGGTCTCTATATCAAAGCGCCCGACCCCATCCAAAGCGTTCTAAAAATCAGCCGGCAGATTCAAGTCTACAACCTACCAAAAACGGAATTTCTGAGTAGCGACAAGAAGAACATTATGGTGGAGGCCTATGCCACCTGGCAAGTAACGGACGCGCTGGCGTTTCTGAAGAACGTCAACAACCTACGCGGCGCCAGCACACAGCTCAACGATATTATCAAAGCTGAGCTCGGAGCGGCATTAGGACAGGTTGAGCTCGGAAATCTCGTCACAGTCGATACCTCACAGGCGAGCCTTCTAGACACCTTGAACGCCGTGAAGGAGAGGGCTGCAGCGCGCACGGGCGCCTATGGCTTCACGGTCACAGATGTCCAGCTCAAAGAGCTCACGTTCCCGGAAGCCAACCTCACAAGCGTCTTCCAGCGCATGCGCTCGGAGCGCGAGGCGATCGCGCGCCAGTTTCGCTCGGAAGGCGCAGAAGAAGCAGCCCGCATACGAGCGGAAGCCGATACAGAGAAGGCGAAGATTCTCGCAACCGCGAGCCGCGAATCCGCCGAGATCCGCGGGACGGCCGATGCGGAGGCGATTGCGATCTACGCGGGCTCCTTCGGCAGGGACAAGGATTTTTACCGCTTCTCCAGAACGCTCGAGGCCTACGACAAGTTCATCGATGAAGGCACGACGTTGATTTTGCCCGCCGATTCCGAACTTCTTCAGTATCTGGATCCACGAAACGCTCTGAAACTTCCTCCATCATCGACCGCGACTGCCGGATCGCCAAACGTAACCGTGGATTCGGAGCGCGATTGATGATGGACGAGGATGTGGCAGAAACATCAAGATCGCCGTCGACGGCGGACGATGGCAGCGGAAAAATTGCCCGCGATGTTGCAATCAAATCGAAGCTCCTAGTTCGCGCCATTGTGGAGGGCGGGCGGTTCGCATTTGCAGACTTTAAGGTCGCTCTCGGCCACCTAAGACCCGTCCCTTTGCTTGTGGGTGCGGTGATCCTGATCGCTATCGGCTATGCTTTGACCGGTATCTATTCGGTTGCACCTGGAGAAGCCGCGGTCGTGCGCCGCTTTGGCGCGATTGTGCAACCCAGTGTTGAACCAGGACTCCACTATCGGCTACCTTGGCCGATCGATCGCGTGGATATCGTCGATGTTACCAGTGTGCGACGTGAGCAAGTAGGCATAAGCGCTCCCGAGGAAGAGCACATACATCCTGAACCTCCGGCGAAACTTCAGGCGCTCTCCGGCGATACCAACGTTGTCGATGTAGAAGTCATCGTGCAGTATCAGGTGCGCGAGCCAGCCAACTACATACTGAACGTCGAATACGCTCCATATCGCATCGTCCGAGACGCACTCCGGGCATCGGTCACCAGGCTGGTAACACGTCTGCCGGTTGATGCATTGCTAACCAGCGGACGGCAATCCTTGCAACAAGCCATTCGCGAGGAGACGCAATCGCATCTGGATCAGTATCGGACCGGCCTCGTTATCGTCGGCGTTGACCTGCAGAAAGCGTTCCCTCCTGCCAACGTCGCGGATGCCTTCACAGCCGTCAATACCGCGCGCGAGGAAAAGGCCCGTCTGATCAATGAGGCACGAGGATATGCGAACAGCCTCGTCCCGGAAGCCAGGGGTCAGGCACAGCAGCTGAAGGCGCAGGCTGCCGCTTACCGATCTGCCATTCTGGCGCGCGCAAGCGGAACGGCACGCGCGTTCGATCTTCTTTGGGACGAGTACCGAAAGAACGCGGAAGCCTACGGCGAAGATGTGACGCGATATCGGATGTATCTTGAGACCATCGAGAAGATCATGCCTAGAGTGCAGGTTTATGCTCTGGATACCGCAAAAGGCGGCAGCTTCAACCTGAGACTTTATGGCGCTCAGAATGGCGCACCAACAAACGGTGAGGCAGCGCGCTAGCCATGGCGGATGGTTGGCGTCAGATCTGGTCCGATTTTCGCGATAGCCTCAGAGGAAAGCCATCGAATCCGGACAGCGATCGCACGGTCGAAACTCCAGAGTCGGCTGACAGCCGGGCTGCTACCATCGCACCCGGTCCACCAATTGCCACTGCCTCTCCAGAACCTCCTGCCTCCGAGTCGGCTGCAGCGAATTCGAATCCCGATGGCTCGGAGCAGCTCACCCGCCAGTTCACGGAAAGCGCACCGTCGGAGACAGAACCGACGGCTGACTCAGATCAGGCTCAGCCGGCGACAGCACGGCGACCGACATTGAGCCAGTATGTGGCGAGCATTTTCGCGATCACGACCATCCCCGCCGCGCTCGTCTTCTTCTCGTCGGACTATTTCGCAGACATGGCGCTCCCATCTCCACCAGCTCCCAACGTAGTCGCGACATTCGAGGGCGGACAGATAACCCTTGAAGACATCGAAGCTCACCTGAAGATGCTCTTGTCGCCCACTGGCAGCAGCCCTGGTTCCATGTCGCAAGAAATGCTTCTGGAGACGGTCGAAGACCTCGTATCCGATCAACTAATTCTCCGATGGGCAGCTAATCGCAAGCCGGAAGCCGACGAGAGCTTCCAACATGCTATCAAACACATAAATGAAAATCTCAATCTCGAATCCTTCGCGGACCAGCTTCATACCGAGCGCATCTCAATCTCTGAGAGCAGCATGCGTGAATACTACGATAAGAACAAAGCACGCTATGAAGGACGCAGCTTTACCGAGGTGCGCGATGAGATACGGCGGACCCTGGTTGCCGAGCAGGAACCCGCTTTTGTCGAAGACTATTTAGAGAAGCTGCGAACGAGCGCATCGATCACTCGCAGTTTCGATCTCCTGGATGTACCTGCTCCGAGCCAGGAGGAGCTTGAGACCTACTACCGACAGAACATCGACCAGTTCAGATTGCCACGCCGCGCCATCGTTGATGAACTGGAGTTTAGCGTATCAGAATTCGGCCCGAAGGCCCAACAGGAGGCGGCCAGTGCCTTGCTGGGCATCCAAGGCGGTGCAACATTCCAGGCGACATCAGAGCGATTCCCTAAGGCGCGTTTTTCATCCCGGGCGGAGGTGCCCGAAGGCAGCAAAAGCCCCGATTGGGACAGAAACGTCTTCGCACTGGTCACCGGGGAGCTGGCGAGCGTGTTTCAGGCAGGCAGATCGTATTACGTCGTCCGCCTTCAGGAAGTTATGCCCGCAGGCGCAAAGAGCTTCGCGGAAGTCAGTCCGACTATCATGACAGCGTTAAGCGCGCAAAAGGAACAGCGATGGTTCGCGGATAACGGCGAAAAGACGCTCTTCACGATCAAGGGACAGCGCTACAGCCTTCGCGATTTCTACAAGGAATACGAGGAAGCGTCGCTTCGCGACCAATTCGAAGGAGCAGAGGGCCTCAAACGTTTGGCAAACGCACTAATTGATCGCATGCTCCTGGTATCGGACACTTATGACAGGTTGCTCGACGTCGAAAACAAACCCCTTGCCGACGAGACGCGACTTCGTCTGCTGCGGCAAATGATGGAGCAAGAGGAGGTGGATGACCGGATCGAAGTCAGCGACGAGCAAATTCAAGCATTCTACTCCGACAATCGCGATCGCCTAGTGAGTCCTCCGAAGTCCAGAATCCGTTATGTTCGTATCGGTCTTGGCTCAAGCGAGGCCGACGCAAACCGCGCACGCGAACGTGCAGAAGAAGCCTATCGGAAGCTGACTGGAGCTGTCCCGGCGTCGGACTTTGCCTCGGTGGCGCAAGAGTATTCCGAGGATGTCGAGACGGCTTCAAAGGGCGGCGAGTTCCCTGATTGGATCGGCGAAAGCGGGGATCCGCTAAGCGAACTGATGAGCCACCCATTCCATGAAGCGATACAAGGCATGGAACCGGGAAAAGTTGGCAAACCTTTCGAGTTGGGAGGCAGCATCTACATCGTGGAAGTGACGGAACGAACTTCACCTCAGCAGTTAGCTCTTGACGAGGCAAAACCCTTTATCGAGGAGTACCTGACCAACCAGCAGCATCGCTCTATGGCCGAGGAATTGCAGAGGCGGCAACTGGAAGAAGCCAAGGTGCAATTGTATCCGCAGCTTCTGGAAGAATATCTCACGCGCACGGCCTCGCGCGACCAACCGACATCGCCGTAGCGAAGAATCTCTCAAAGCCCCTTGACCCTCTAGCTGCTATAGGTCCTATGGATTAGTCCCTGCGAGACAGGAGACATCGAGATGACCGCTGCAGCACGCCGCACCCGCTTTCGGGTTGAAGGCATGGATTGCGCAAGTTGCGCCGCCAAGATCGACAAAGCGGTCCGACGAATACCGGATGTCACAGATGTGAACGTGTCTGTTGTTGCTGGCACCATGAGCGTTGAGCACGGAGACAAGCTCGATCTCGACACACTGGCCCAAAAGGTCAATCGGCTAGGCTACAAGACCACACGCCTTGGTGCGGTGAAGAAGTCGACGGCCGCTGAGCCCGCCCCTGGTCAAGACCGAAAGTCCGACCATTCGGACCATGGCCACGATCACGCCGATCACGACCATTCGGATCATGATCATGCCGGCCATGCGCACGGGCCGGGCTGCAAGCACGATCATGCCGGGCATGACCACGATCACGCCGGCCACGACCATTCCGATCATGACCATGCCGGGCATGTTCATGGACCCGATTGCAAGCACGATCATGCTGATCGCGATCACGCGGAGCACGGTCATTCAGGACAAGATCGCCCTGAGGCTGGTCACATCGAGCAGGCTGCGCCGGCTGGCGCGCAACAGACCCGCTTTCGCGTCGCCGGCATGGATTGCGCGAGCTGTGCGGCAAAAATCGACACGGCTGTGCGCCGGCTGCCGGATGTCACTGACGTGAAGGTTTCGGTTGTTGCTGGCACCATGACCGTCACGCACGGCAGCAAGGCTGACCTCGACGGACTTGCCCGCAAGGTCACCAGTCTTGGCTACAAAACCGCGCCGATAGGCTCCGCCGGACAAAAGCCGGCCGTCGCGCGCGCAAACTATGTCCATGGGTCGGACGGTAGGCATGACCAGGCACTGACAGGAAGCGGGATCGCTGCCGAGGCGGCTGATGCTCTGGAGGGCATGCACGGCCACGATCACGGGCCGCAGGACGGACCCTGGTGGAAAACATCTAAAGCGCAATTGACGATCATCTGCGGCATCGCGCTGGCCGTCGCCTTTGGGCTTTCGCAGGTTCTCCCGCAGACCCAGCCGTGGGGCTTCATCGTTGCAATGGCCGTCGGCCTCATACCAATAGCGCGGCGTGCTCTGCTAGGTGCTACAAACGGGAGCCCGTTCACAATCGAGACGTTGATGACGGTCGCGGCTGTCGGAGCCGTCATCATCAACGCGGCCGAAGAGGCCGCCGTCGTCGTCTTCCTGTTTCTTGTCGGTGAACTCCTTGAAGGCATAGCGACAGGCCGGGCTCGCGCCTCGATACGGGCGCTCGCAACACTGATGCCCAAGACCGCGCTCCTAGAGCGCGACGGCGGCACGCAGACGGTCCCCGCCGAAAGTCTGACGGTAGATGCTGTGGTGCTCGTTCGGCCCGGCGACCGTGTGCCCGCCGACGGCGTGGTGCTCTCCGGCGAAAGTGCGGTCGACGAGGCGCCGGTGACCGGCGAGTCCGTGCCGAAGCGAAAGGAGACCGGCGACAATGTCTTCGCCGGCACTGTGAACCAAGAAGGCGTGCTCAGGGTGCGTGTAACGGCAGCAGCGGCCGACAACACCATTTCCCGTATCATCGCATTGGTCGAGGAGGCCCAGGAGTCCAAGGCGCCGACCGAACGCTTTATCGATCGCTTCTCGAAATATTATACGCCAGGGGTAATGGTGGTCGCCGCACTGATCGCGATCTTGCCGCCGCTGCTGGCCGGCGCGGAATGGAACACGTGGATCTATCGCGGCCTAGCAGTTCTCCTGATCGGATGCCCCTGCGCGCTGGTCATCTCCACGCCTGCGGCAATCGCCGCGGCGCTATCCGCCGGCGCGCGCCGTGGTCTCCTGATGAAGGGCGGAGCGGTGCTGGAGAATCTGGGCAAAGTAAACTACGTCGCACTGGACAAAACGGGGACGCTTACCGAAGGCAAGCCGAAGGTCACCGACATCATCGGTGTGGCACGCGACGAGCGCGAGGTATTGCGCCTCGCAGCAGCCCTTGAGGCCGGATCGAGCCATCCGCTGGCCGTGGCCATCCTGGCAAAGGCGGAGGCTGACAAGGTTCCTGTCGTCGCTGCCACCGATGCCGGCGCTGTTGGCGGCAAGGGTGTGGTAGGGACAGTGGATGCGGTGAAACTCTTCCTGGCTTCACCGCGCGCCGCGGCCGAAAAGGTCACATTGGAGAAAGGGCTGCTATCGCAAATCGCCACGCTAAACGACGAAGGCAAGACTGTCTCGGTGCTGCTAGCCGGAACAGAGGTGGCGGGCCTTTTCGCAATACGCGACGAACCGCGAGAAGATGCCAAGACCGGAATAGCGGCACTACGCGATCTTGGAGCCGAGACGGTCATGCTGACGGGCGACAACGAGCGCACGGCGAAAGCCATCGCCTCGTCGCTCGGCATGGAAGCACGCGCCGAACTGATGCCGCAGGACAAACAGAAGATCGTCGGCGAGATGCGCGCGAAGGGCAAGTTCGTGGCCAAGGTCGGTGACGGGATCAATGACGCGCCGGCGCTCGCAGCTGCTGACATCGGCATTGCCATGGGCAGCGGCACGGACGTTGCTCTGGAAACAGCCGATGCGGCTGTCTTGCACGGCCGTGTCAAGGACGTCGCCAACATGGTGATGTTGTCTCGCCTCACCATGCGTAACATCCTCCAGAATATCACCCTCTCGCTTGGCCTCAAGGCCGTCTTCCTCGTAACCACGGTTCTCGGCGTGACCGGGCTGTGGCCTGCCATTCTTGCCGATACCGGCGCGACGGTATTGGTCACCGCAAATGCCATGCGCCTGCTCGCCTGGAAGGGGCTTCGTGAAACGTGATGGCAGGCCAATGCGGCGAAGAGCGTAGCGGTCCCTATGACACTAAATGGCGAGAAAGCCGCGAAAGAAAATAGTTGGAGGAAACTCATTGTCTTCCGGGTTCAAGCTGACAGTGAAGCTCACCTGCATGTTGGCCGCGACGCTGCTTTCTACATCAGCTCTTGCCCACCAATTCTCGCAAGGTGATATCAAGATTGGCCACCCATGGTCACGGGTCACGCCGTCCGCTGCCCCGGTCGCCGGAGCCTATCTGACTGTGACAAATTCAGGGTCACAGCCCGATAGATTGGCCGGCGGTTCGACTCCGATTGCTGATCGGATCGAAGTCCATCAGATGACCATGGGCGACGGCATAGCCCGTATGCGTCCACTTCCCGATGGAATCGAGATCGCTGCAGGAGGCTCGGTCGAGTTGGCGCCAGGCGGCATCCACCTTATGCTCATCAAACCCAACCAGCAGCTGATCGAGGGAAGCAGCTTCAAGGCGACATTGGAGTTCGCCCGGGCTGGAACCGTAGAGATCGAGTTTGTCGTGCAGAGAAACCCCACGGTGCAAACGGGCAGTGGCAATGAGCACGGCGGTCATACGCCGTGAGCGGACTACCGGCCTTCCGGCTCACAATCTGGGCCGCCATCGTGGTGCTCGGCATGTTCTTGATCGTGTCGACGCAACTATCCGGTGGCAGTCCCACCGGCGAGACTTCAAGTGGCACCGCGAGAGTCGGTGGGCCTTTCTCCTTAGTGTCGCATACCGGCGGACGCGTCGACAATCAGTCGCTGGCCGGTCGACCCTATCTGGTCTTCTTCGGATTTACCTACTGTCCCGACATTTGTCCGACGACGCTGTTCGAGCTAACGGACCTGATGACGGAGCTGGGACCTGTGGCCACTGGCTTCAAGGTTTTGTTCATCTCGATCGATCCAGAGCGCGATACCCGGGAGACCCTAGCAAGTTCCATGACATCGTTCGATAGCCGGATCCTGGCGCTTCGCGGTACGGCTGCCGAGACAGACGCCGCGCTTGAGGCCTTTTCCGCCTACGCGAAAAAGGTCCCTTTGGAGGTCGGCGAGTACACGATGGATCACACTGCCGGCGTGTTCCTCATGAAATCTGATGGCAGCTTTGGCGGTATGATGGATATGCATGAACCGCGCGAGACGCGGTTGGAAAATCTTCGTCGCATAGCAAAAGATCAAGTCACGGGTTCTTGATGGATGTTGAACAAATTGTCCAACAACGTGGTGGACGAGCGCAATGGCCTTTGGCTATTTTTCGCTTGGATGATCGCGGTAGCAGCAACGCTCACCGCCTTGTTCATTGGAGAGATCGTTGGGCAGACACCATGCAATCTCTGCTGGTTCCAGAGGATATTTATGTTTCCTCTCGCGATTATCTTGGGAATTGCGGCATTTCGGTCTGATTCCAGCATCAAATTCTATGCATTGCCGCTCGTCGGATTGGGAGCGGCGATCGCGTTTTTCCACACGTTGATCTATTTCGGCCTCATCGAAGAGGCGATAGTCCCATGTACGCGCTCCGGGCCATCTTGCGCTGGGGAAGCTATGACCATTCTCGGCGGCGTCCCCTTACCGCTGGCCTCGCTGATTGCCTTTGCGGCAATAGGCGGGCTCCTCTCCCTGTGTCGCCCAGGAGTTTACCGATGAATCGTCGACAATTGATAGTCGTCTCCGCCGCTATCGCCTCTGCCGTCATCTTTGGAGGTTCAGCACTCTACTACAATCGCGGCGGCGGTAGTGGTACCGCGGTGGTCGCGGAGGACAGCAACAGTCTCATCAGAGAGCACTCGCCAGTGATCGGACCGACAACCGCCCCGGTAACGATCGTGGAGTTCTTTGATCCCTCGTGTGAAGCTTGCCGCGCGTTCTACCCGATCGTGAAAAACATCCTCGCACAAAATCCGCACAACGTTCGGCTCGTCCTGCGATACGCTGCGTTCCACGACGGCTCAGACCAAGCAGTAGGTATCCTTGAAGCTGCGCGGAAGCAAAATCTCTTCGAACCCGTGTTGGAGGCGTTGCTGGCTGCGCAGCCCGAGTGGGCGCCACACACCGGTCCCGATCTCGAAAAGGCCTGGCAGGCGGCTGCCGCAGTCGGACTGGATCTTGAGCGCGGACGCCAGGATGCGTCCGCGCCAGAAGTCGCGACGGTACTCGATCAGGAATCGAAGGACATTGCCACGTGGCAGGTCGAGCAGACCCCGACGTTCTTTGTGAACGGCAAGAGCCTCAAGACGTTCGGACCACAACAACTCATCGATCTCGTTGAGAGCGAAGTGAAACTGACACGAGCGACCCAATGATCGCGCCCATCGGCATGGATTCCTGAGTCCAGTGCCTGAAGATGGGCTGTGCGACCAGCAACAGTCGCAATCGAAGACCTTAGGCTCTCGCCAGCGAGTCTTAGCAGTTGATGTTGCACGAGGACTCGCGATTGCAGGTGTTGTTCTGTTCCACATCGTATGGGATCTGGAGTTTACCGGTATCATCAGCGGTGTTGCGCAACATCAGATCTGGCTGCTATTCGGACGAAGCCTTGCCGCGACATTTATGTTTCTCGTGGGTGTCAGTCTCGTGCTCGCCCACAATGATACCATACACATAAAGACCTTCACCCGACGCCTCCTGTTGATCGCCCTATGCGCGTCCGCCATTACCGTGATCACCTGGTTCGCCTTCCCGGCGAGCTTCATTTATTTCGGGATACTCCACGCAATCACGGCGGCAACGCTTGTTGGCGCCCTTTTTCTGCGCGCCGGCGCTTTGGCTAATTTCACCGTCGGCGCGATTGTGCTGATCCTGCCTTTCCTCTTCGATTTTTCGACATTTGACACGCGGTGGCTTGCCTGGACGGGATTTGCAGAGCGTCCTCCGCCCAGCAACGATTTTGTCCCGATTTTCCCTTGGGTCGGCGTCACCTTCCTTGGCATGGCCAGTGCGAAGCTTTTTCTGTCCAACCGTGATCGGGCCATCCAATCCCGACCGGGGACTCGGACCTGGCCTGTAAGGACGATAGTCTGGATGGGGAACCGCAGCCTGCTGATCTATCTCGTGCACCAGCCAATCCTGCTCAGCATCATCATTCCGCTGTCCTGGTTTCTCGTCGTGGAGAATTGATATCACCGCGTACACAGATGCAGGTCGACGACCAGAAAGCAGTACTCATTGCGATCATTCCATACACTTAAGATCAACGTCGGAGTGCTCGTTGACGGCGTAGATGCTTTTCGTGATACCGTACGCCGCCGATTCCCGACCGCCGATGGCGACTGTAACGCCTACTCCGGCGACGGCCGTCATGATTGGCGTCGCCGCAGATAGCTCGATTGTCACGAGATTTCAGGAAAACGAAACTCGGAGTGGACGATAAGCTGGCAATGCCAAGGGCTCCCTTCCATAACGTGGAGGCTTTTCGAGACTAGTCCGATTATTTGGGCACGCGAAAGCTTCTCAAATGATACAGCAAGCACCTTGAGCATTCTACGAGTAGCGAACCTTCAGACGTGACCTGAGGATCTTATCGAGGTTCAAGAGTACCGAACCATGCGACCAATGTGACAGCTGCAAGACCCAGTCCCACCTCAGCTTTGGTAGCCTTTGCGATCGCCCGTAGTGTTTCAGGCCCCACGCCAAGGCGAGGTACGAGAAAATAGCGATTTCGTACAGCAAGGCCGACCATCATCAGGGTCACGAAAACCTTGAGAGCCCAAAAAACCTGATAGCGCACCGACCAATCGAAGGGAATACCTTCGAAAATCCAGAACGTCGCGATGAGGCCGGTAATGAGGACTGCAGCGACCCAGACGTGTCCTTCGCCTGAATAGCGCATGAGAACAGCTCTGGTTTCGAACCTCTCAAGACGAGAGAGAAGTCCTATGACAAAAGGCAATGCGCCGAGCCACGCGCCTGCAGCCATCATGTGGGCTACGTCGTTCGCCTGCCTTAGCAAGCCTGCAACTCCCTCGGATGCTGCGGCATGGCCAGACATAGACTGACCAACAAAGACGAAGAATGCAGAGACGACCGTGGCTTTCGTCCACCCGAGGATAAAGGAGAATGTAACCAACATGGCAGCGACTGCCTGAAGTGCCCATGCGTTGCCGGGAGACGTGAACATCACCACGTCCCAGACAAGGTCGGGGTTTCCCGCATCTTCCCACGCGCCGGCGATCCGCGCCACCTGTACCGGCAGAAGCAAGCCGACGGCGATGATCAGTGTGACGACCATCCAGGGCTCGAAACGCATCCTCGATGCTGCGGGGAGGAGGCGCCAACGGAACACCGACGCTCCCCAGATCATAAGGGACGACACGAATATTGCGCTTCGACAGAGGATCAGCGCGCTCTGCGGATCGAGCACGGCCTCCCTCATCATTCAACGGCGAAGCTGAATTCGCCTTTCACCTTATGTCCATCTTGGGAGAGTGCGTCCCAGTTGACGACGTACTTGCCAGCAGAAAGAGACCCCGAAACAGGTATGATAAGTGTATGGCCATCTTCGGAGATAGCGGGTTTGCCAATCTTTCCCTCAACGGCACCGGTCAGGGTCACATTGCTGAAGCGTAGATTGACACTGTCGGAAAAGGTCAGTTCGAGTGAAGTTGGCGTTGCCACGGTCGAGCCAACAGCCGGAATCGACCTCTTGAGCTCGGAATGCGCCATCGCCGGACCTGTCGAGATTGCCGTCGCAACTAACGAGGCAGCAAGGAGGGACATGAACTTGTTCATAGCGATATCTTTCGTAAATGCTTGTAGTGTGTCCGGCAGAGCCGCTATCGGCACGGAATTCAACGATCGACCTCTGTCGAGGTAGCTTCCTGCGGTTCAGGACGCATTACCGTCGACAGGGTCGGTAGGCGTTGAGGACTAGCTGTCGTTGGCGAGACGCTTCAGTTTGGCCAGCATCACGTCCGTCGTCTCTTCATAAGCCATTGTCCCGAAGAACTTACCCTGAGCATCCAACAGTAACACCGATGCTGTATGGTCCATGGTATAGTCGCCGTTCTCGAGAGGAACCTTCGTGTAATAGATCTTGAAAGCCTTGGCTGCAGCGTCGATCTGCTGCGGGGTTCCGGTAAGGCCGATGATACGACTGTCGAAGGCAGTCAGGTACTGCTTCATCTCTTCCGGACCATCGCGCTCGGCATCCACGGAAACGAACACGAAGTTCAACTTGTCGGCTTCGGGTCCAAGTTGCTCGGCGAGTGTGGTCAACTCGAAGAGCGTTGTCGGACAGACCTCCGGGCAAAAGGTGAAGCCGAAGAAGATCGCGCTCGGCTTGCCGAGCAGAGCCTTCTCCGTCACCGTCTTCCCGTCGGTACCTGTCAACGTGAACGGCCCGCCGACGGTAGCGACGCCGGTACTGCGCGACTGTCCCGGTCCGGACCTGCTCGAACCGGTGACGATGGTGAAGCCTACAATGGTCAGCACGACGGCGAGAGCGGCGGCTGCCAGAAGGCCTATTGTGCGACCGCGCATTAGTGACCTCCTCCGTCCTTACCCGACTGTGCGCCGGCCTTGTCCTGGCCACCGCGATCGCCTGCCGGAGTGTAGCCGAACGGCCCGGCTACAAACTCGACATCGACCGCACCTGCTCGTTCGAAACGGAGCTTGACGGGGATCGTCTCGCCCTCGGAGATCGGCTTCTTGAGGTCCAGCAGCATCAAATGATAGCCGCCCGGGGCAAGTTTGACGGTTTCGCCGGCTGCCACTTCGACACCTTCCGGTACGGGTCGCATCTTCATAATCCCGTCCGTCATCTCCATCTTGTGGACCTCCACGCGTGAGGCGATTTCGGAGGAGCCGTCGAGCAACCGGTCCGGTTGTGCACCTTTATTTGTCAATGTCAGATAGCCGCCACCTACCTTGGCGGCTGGCGGCGTCGCCCTGGTCCAGGGATCGCTAATCTCGATGTCGCCGATGCTTGCATCTCGAGCCACTGCAGGCGCGCAAGTGACGATCAGGCTCGCCGCGGCCGCGGCACGAATAAATGTGAACACTGTAATCTCTCCATACATGTATATTGCGAAGAGCACGCACAAGCGCCTGCCCTTCCGGGATGCCATGTCATATGGAGAAGTGTGGAGGTCCGCGTGCTTCCGGAATCGTGCCGGGTTCTCCCGGCGGTGCCCGCTGCGCCCCCGGCTTGAATTCCTTCGCCCTGATCACAAGCGGAAAGGTAAGAGGGGATATGCTCGGCGATGGCTCGATGATGGGTCCGACAGCGCTAACAGCCTCGCAAAGAGCCCTGCAACACTCTCCGGCCATATGCTCAAGCGGATCGTCGAGAGGTTGGTCGGTCTTGCCGGAAGGCGCGCAGATGACGAAGCTCGGACCGAACTGATCGGTAGCCATTAGCGTCTTGGAATAAGCGACCGCCAGACCTTGCAGCAGGAAGAGATAGGCGAGCAGAAATGGCAGGACAAAGCCCGCAACTCCTTTGGCCCGCGATATCCCAAGAGTGCTCATGGCAGAATCATGAGCCTGCACGGCGGTATTGTCACTGCGACAAATCCGTCCCAAGTCCCGCACCATGCGACCATCCCGAACCTACCTTCGAGTTGACCGGGACAGTCTGGATGAATAGCGCAGTAGATGAGGGGATCGCTCATCACACAGCTTTTTTCCTGCAGAACGAGCTCTCCTAGCTAAAAGATCCGGTCACGAATTCCCATGAGCATAGAGCGGCAATCGCGGCATCTCACCGTCAGCGATCCTCCAGATCCATGCGTCGACATCAGGCCGCGAGGAGATCATCTCGCGCAACGCGTCCTCGTAGCCATCCGCTGCCGCTAACGGAACGATGTACAGGCCGACCGGTCTATCCCCTGTCTGGAGCATCGCCGCGGCGCTCGGCTTTCCCGCCGGCAGGTTGTAACGCAACCCCTTCACGCTACGAGCCCTGAGCTTCGCGAGCGCATCGATCAGCCGCTTCTCATAAATCGAATCGTAAGGCACCCAATTCTCAGCGACCACCATCAAGGCGATCTCCTCGACCACGGCGAGCCCCGATGGGGCAATGCCGAACGTGGCGATGGTCATGAGATGCGATTGTTCGTCCGCATCCCACAAGGCAAGCTCATTTTCGAAGTGAGCCACGAGTCGGCGATGAAGGATTTCGTCGAGCATTAACGGAAAGGCCGGCATATGCTTGATAACCAGGCGATGCCCGTTACGCGCCGGCGTGACATCCTTCACCTCGCCCACAAGGATCATCAATTTCCGCGGACCGCTCCTCGGTTGTAATGCAAGTGCCAGAGCAGCGGCCCGACGCTGCTCGATCGCAGCCTTGTCCGTGGCGCGAAACGGCTCGGGCACGAATAGCACATCGCTCAGCATTCCACCCCTTACCGTCATCTGCCGGGCCGCTTCGATCAGATGCCATCTGATGTTGAACCAATGCCGCTTTCCCGACCAGCGCGAGGTCCAGGCTGTCAGCTCCGCCTGGTGCCAGAGATAGTGCAGCAGACTGCGCAATGAGAGTTTTCGCGCATCACTTATGACGCTCTCCACGGTGCCCATACCAGCAACTGGAGCTGTCCTGAATCCGAGTTTCGTCAAGCTGAACCCAACCTTTAACGCTGACAGCCCGGTCTCGGGATCAATCTGAATGGCGTTTCCCATTAGTACGCCGAGGCCGGAAAACTCATCAGGGGGGTCGTAAGATGAGCAAGTCACATCGTGCGCGCTACCTGAAAACGGCATTCGCTTGACGATGTACTGATCTCCGACCTGCGCAATGTACATGGCAAGACCAGATTCCTTGCAAAGGCAAAGGGGACGAATGCGGCGACGATACGAATCGGCCAGCACACCCTGCAGGTCCGGTGAGGTTTCCTCGATCTCGCGGTCAGCCAGTCTGAAACGTCGCATCGCCTCCATCGCTCCGGATGCCATGGCATCCCCGCTTGTCATTGATTCACGGTTTTCTCGATGACGCAACGGGATGGCTTCATCCCTAAAGCATCGAACAGACCTCGCCCTTCCTGGATGCCGTGCTGGAACGAAGAACCCACCCGAAGAATGCGGTGCGGACCTGAAGCTCCGAGGTCGTTCCCACTAAGCAATTGACCGTGCGCCCTTGCCGCCCTTGGCAACTTCTCGATGGCGCTGCGGCTGGCTGCAGCGGCGCCACTTCTTTGGCGTAAGGCGCTGCCGGCAGAGGGAGAGAGGAGGCGGGTGGCGGGCGGCGGGTAAAGGTCCGGGAGAGAGGCTCCCGGCGCCCGTCGCGGAGCAAGACCATGACCCAGATGGAAATTCAGGCGCCTGTGCGCAACGCGCGCAATGGCTACAAGGTCGACGCCAGCCGCGGCCAGCGCATCGGCCGCGTGTCCTCGGAATGGTTCAACCGGCCGGATGACGAACGCTACCTGTCCCTCACGGACCTCAACGATGCGGTGAAGCGGCGGTCCGAACGCAGCAAGACACGGATCGTCGAAAGTGAGGCGATCCGTGTGGAAGCCTCTCGAGACAATCCCGAGCGGCTGACGTTGATGCTGCCAGACGCGCCCGCGCCCGTCGCGCCGACACACTGGAGTTTCGGCCAACTCGCCAGCCTGGTCGGTGCGCCGGCGACCTATCTGCGTCAACTTCCGGCAGCGCTCGCCGGTATTAATCTGCAGTATGGGCTTTCCACGCACCGCGCGGAGCAGGTGAAGACACTCGAAATCGAGAACGGACGTCTCGAACTTCGAGCAGTCACAGGTCCCGACTACGGCAGGATTTTCGACCACGAACTCGTGGACGCGGTGCAGAAGATCGCGGGCAACGGCACCGGGGACACGCGCTGGAAGGTGCCGGGCGTGCTCGACTGGTCGACCAGCATCTACAATCCCAATGTCGATATCTCGAAGCACACGACAACGCTGTACGCCTCGGACCGCGACATCTTCGTGTTCCTGGTCGACGATCTCAACCCGATCGAAGCGGGGCGACTGCCGAATGGCGAGCCGGATCTATACTTCCGCGGATTCTACGCGTGGAACAGCGAGGTCGGCTCGAAAACCCTAGGAATTGCAAGCTTTTACCTGCGTGCCGTCTGCCAAAATCGCAATCTATGGGGTGTGGAAGATTTCCAGGAAATCACCATTCGCCACTCAAAATACGCCGCCTCACGCTTCGCTCTCGAAGCCGAACCGGCACTGATCCAGTTCGCCGAATCCTCGCCGATGCCGTTCATCAATGGCATCAAGGCGGCACGCGAGCGGATCGTCGCACGTGACGATGAGGATCGCACGACATTCCTTCGCAAACGCGGCTTCTCGAAAGGCGAGACCGGGAAGATCATCGACGCCGTACTTGCCGACGAGGGGCATCCGCCGGCGTCAGTCTTCGACTTCGTCCAGGGAATAACCCGGGTCGCACGCGACAAGCAGCACCAGGACGACCGGCTCGATATGGAAGGCAAGGCCAAGAAGCTCCTCGATCTCGCCCACTGATCCGTTTTTCCCGACGGGGCCGTCTCTGGCTGTCGGCTCTCGATAAGCATCGCTTCAAGGCGCCGTCCTCCCATACGAGGACGGCGCCTTGCATCGTGACGGGTCAACAGGTCGGAAGGTGGGCTTTCGTCCGCCCGTCGCGGAGCACGACCAATGGCGCAAATCGCGCAGCATCCATCACCTCTGCTGACGTCCGGTCAGCGCGAACAGCTTCTTGTCAACGGCCGCCAGAGCGGCCGCGATCATGTCCCGGTGGTGAAATTCTTCAACCCGGTTGGCATCGGCACATGGCTTGCGACCGAGCTCGATACGAACGGCGACACCCTATACGGATTGGCGCAACTCAACGACGCACCTGAACTCGGATCCTTCAGCTTGGCGGAACTTGCCACGCTGGTGCTGCCGTTCGGGATGCATATCGAGCGCGATCTCTGCTTCAGCAGCGCATTCCCGATCTCGGCCTATGCCGAAGCCGCCCGGCAGACGGGCAGCATCATCAACGGGGCAATCCGCGTCCTTGCCAATCCCGCAAGGGCCGGCCGCGGGGAGCGCACGTGATGCGCTTTCGTCCCTGGCCGAAGCCCGAACCCTATCGCGACACGTCGCGCAAGCGCGGGGCCTTCAGGCGCAAGCAGCGCCTCGAGCGCGAGGCGCTGCCGCTCTTTTCAGAGATGATCGCTGCTGGCCAGCACAGCGTCGACGAAGAAATGGCCCGCCGCCACATCTGGTGGGACGAGCGTGAACGCGAGCAACGTACCCTGCACGCCGGCCGGTGGCGCAAAGCCCGCGGCCGGCTTTTCGCATTGCCCGCGGACCTTCGCAGCACAATCCGAAACCTCTGGCGCGGCTGCCCTTATCCCGCGGATCCCACCTATCTGCTCGTTCTCCTTCGCCAGATTAAGGTCGGCCGCGTCGATCCACATCGCCCTCCCTGGGCTTTCGACGGCAAATTGACCGTCAGGACCACGCCGAACCCCGAAACATTCGACGAAGCCTTTCGCCAGATTGGCCATCGAAAAATCTGCGGCGGGCCGAAGGCCACGCCCGCGGACGAGTTCCTGTTCTGTGGCAATCTCGGTTCAGGCATCCTGTTCCTACGCACCCGCGTGCGCCTCAACGACCCGCATGAGAGCTTCTACACCTCCTCCGGCCACCGGCTGCGGGACTCCCATGTCGGCCGCGCCGGTCACTGGATCGATCTCGAAGTGCGCGGCGAGTGCTCGGACGGTGAGCTCGAGCTGATCCGCCGTCTTGCACAGGCCGCCGACACACGCCCGGTCCACGTGCGCCGGGTCGATACGATGGCACCCACGCGCGGCGAGGCAGCATCATGACCACCTCCCTGGTCCCCAATCGCCGTCTTCTCGTTCTCGCCTGCTCAGCCATGAAGCGGCGAGATGCCGACTATATGCCGGCCCGCCTCCGCTATGACGGGCCGCTCTGGCGCACCTTGCGATCGGTTGATCCGGATGGCACCCGTGCCAAGGTGGCGTTCCTGTCGGCGCATTACGGATTCCGCGATGCCGAAACCCCGATCGCATATTACGATGCGCGGCTGACGCCAGATCTGGCCGGGCGCATGATCGCCGGCGGCATGACCACACGCTGGCCGCGGCCCCGCCGTCGCAACGGTCCCGACAATGCCGGCATGCATCCCGGCCACGAGATCGCGTCGATGTCGCGCTACGGCCGTGAGCCCTTCGGAGATGTCGCCCTTATCGGAGGCGGTCTTTACCTCACGGTGATGTCGGCCATGCTGGCCGGGTTCCAGCGCATGGGATGCGTCGCCACGGACGCCGCCGTCACCACGATCAACGGTCCGATCGGCCGCATGCGGCAGGATCTGCGCCGGTGGCTTCTCATGGTTGGTGATGGCCGGGGAGATGCGCCATGATGAGCCATCCCGAAGCCTGCCAGGCACTGACCCGTATGGAAGCCCGCCTGCGCGAGACGCGGCACAATCTCTCCGAGCTTGAGCGGTCCCTGCGTGAACGAGCGGAAGCGGAGGCGATCAGCTCTCGACCGAAAATGCGTCGCTACAACCGCCGCATGTCGAACTGGACCGGCATCGCCGAGGAAACCTATCTCCGCATCCTCGACCGCCTCCTCGACAATGCCGCGATGGACCTCGAAAGGCTGCGTCGCAAGATCGAGCGCCAGGACGCTGCGATCGAGACGCTTCGGCGAAAGTATCGCGTCAACGCCATGCGGCCCACCTACTCGCCGCTGTAGGCGTCGATCACCAGCATCAGGCCTTCAGCCATCCCCTCAGCCCGAGGGGGTGGCTTTCGCCATGACGGCTTTCAGGTCGGGACGTCTCCCGCCGCCGTCCTGGAGATAACCATATGCCGAACCAGCAGACCACCACCGACTATTCCGACGATATAGCATCCGCGCTTGCAACCGAGGGTGGCTACCTTGCCGTCGGTCGCGGCGGCTTCATATTGCACTTCCGCAACGGCGCGATGCGCTCGGGATATGACTGCGAGACGATCAAAGCCCAATGCATCGCCGCAGGCCTTCCCGTGATCGACAGCCGCTCCGTCGACTTCGGCGCCGCGGCCAGACTGGCCTTGAATGGACCCATGGCGGCCGTCGGCCGGAAGCCGGACCCCACGCCGTGGCATGGTCTTTCCTACGCGCCGCTCAACGCGATCGCAGCGGCCTATGCCGCAGCCGGCGCCGAGGTGTGGAATTTTCCCGGGGTCGATACCGCGTCGAAGGAAAGCGGCGAAGGGACCGAGCCATGAGCGGCCGGCCCATCCTGCAGCTCTACACCACGATGCACGAGTTCGAGGACCTGCATGCACGGTACGATCGAACGCGCAGCACGAGCAAAACGGTCACAGTCGACCGTCAGGCGCTCATCCACATTTTAATGGACCATGCCCGCATGCTCGAGGCGTTGCGCAAAGCCGGGCGGGTCGATGTTCCCGAACCGGCAGAATAGCCCTCCGCCCGGAAGATCGAACCTTTCGATCGTAACAGTCCTCTCGGCATCTACGGTGATTTCAAGCACCTCGTTCCACGCTTCCTCACCTTCGATCTCGGCAAGGGCAAGAAGAAGGAGCCTGACCTGCAGATCGAGGTTCATCAGACCGAGCGGGGTGTTGAATGTGACCAGACCGACATGCAGCTCCTCGCGGCCATAGAGGCCCCGGAAATCCGTTGTGTTGTGGGTGACCAGGACATAGCCGTCATCGACGGCGCGCCTGGTCACCACATGGTCCTTGGCGCCGGCCAGGCCCAGCCATCGCACATGAGCGGACTCCGGATAGCCATGCGCGTGCCAGCTTCGCCAGGTCCGGGCTCAGGCATTCGTCGATCAGGAATTTCACGAAGCGGCCGGCAAGTCGTCAAGTCGCACGATACGCGACGACCTGGCTGGCTTCGACCGCCATGCCGGCTTCAACGGCGGGCGGCCGCGGCGCGGATAAGCCGCAGCATAGTCGGGGGCAAGGCCGATCTGGTCGAGGGCGAGCTGCGGATAGGCGCTGTGGATCGCCTCGGGCGTGTCGCCGTTGGCGATCATGTCGGCAATGTCATGGACCAGCACGCGCGTTCCCGCGAAAACCGGCTGGCCTCGCAGAACATCGGCATCATACGACACCATCGCCTTTGCCTTCCTCAGCCGGGCGAGGCCGGTCTTCACTTGGGCGGCGATCGGCCTCAGGTCGACCTTCAGCGGATCGTCAGAGACCACCGATGCGACCTCGCTCGCGATCGCACGCGCGACAATGCGACGCCGCGCCGTCGGCGTCAGCATCTCAGCCGTCAACCATGCAAGACGCAGACCGACAAGGCCGGATCCGACGATCACCCGGCTGCCTCGCCGCATCTCGACATGACCGTGCAACAGCCCCGCGTCGATGATGCGATGCACCTGCTTGAGCGGGACGCGCGTTACGGATGCTGCCTCGTTGGCGGTCAGCGCTTCGCTCCCGATCCCGGCCATGAAAATAATCCTTCCAAATCTGTGGAACATATATAGCTCTCCTCCCGTCGACAGTCCAGCACCGCGTCGCTTCCGGAGGCGGCGCGGCCGCCACAGGGAGAGGGGGGCGGGGAGGTTTCCTGACGGGTTTGGAGGTCCGGGGAGAGTCCCCGGGCCGCCCGTCATGGAGAACCTGACCATGGCAAAGAGCGCCATTCAGAAGATCACCCTCAATCAGGCTGAGAATATTCCATTCGACAAGCTCGACCTGTCGCAGAAGAACGTGCGCCAGATCGTGAACGGCGTCACGATCCCGGAGCTTGCCGACGACATCGGATATCGCGGGCTGATCGAAAGCCTCAACGTGCGACCGAAGAAGGACGAGGACGGTGAGGAAACTGGCCGCTACGAGGTACCCGCCGGCGGTCGCCGGTTTAGGGCTCTGGAACTCCTCGTGCGCCAGAAGCGCATGGTGAAGACCCAACCGGTGCCTTGCGTGGTCAATCGCGCGGGGACCACGAGCATGGAGGATGACTCGCTCGCCGAGAACACCCACCGCGAGAACCTCCATCCGCTCGATCAGTTCCGGGCCTTCAAGGCGCTGAGCGACCAGGGCCGTGACGTCGAGGAGATCGCCGCGCGCTATTTCGTCTCGCCGAATGTCGTCAAGCAGCGGCTGAAGCTCGCCGCCGTCTCGCCGAAGCTGCTCGACCTTTACGAGCAGGATGAGATCAAGCTCGACCAGCTCCAGGCCTTCGCCGTGTCCAACGACCATGTCCGTCAGGAACAGGTCTGGGAGCGCATTTCCAGCAATGAGCACATGCAGGAACCCTTCTACATCAGGCGCCAGCTAACGGAGACCACGGTTCGCGCCGATGATCGCCGTGCGGTCTATGTCGGCGCCGAGGCCTATCAGGCTGCCGGCGGGGTGATTCTGCGCGACCTGTTCGAGCAGGATTCCGGAGGCTGGTTTCAGGATGCGGCCCTTCTTGAGCAACTGGTCTTTGACAAGCTCAAGCTCGACGCCGAAACCGTCCGCGGCGACGGCTGGAAGTGGGTCGAGGCGGCGATCAGCTTCCCGTACGGCCATACCTCCGGCATGCGGCGGGTCTATGCCGAGCCGGCGGAGATGACCGACGAGGAGATCGCGCGCTACGACGCGGTGAAGGCCGAGTACGATGCTCTTGACGCCGAATATGCCGAAATGGAAGACGCCGACGAGGCCATCGAAGACAAGCTCGAGCAGCTCAGCGCCGAACTGAGCGTGTTCGACGATCGACCCAGCGTCTATCCTCCGGCGCTGAAGGCCATCGCCGGAGCATTCATCACGTTGGCCGCCAACGGCAAGCTCCAGATCGACGCCGGCTTCGTCCGCCCTGAAGACGAGCCGCAGGTCGAGTCGGACAATGAGGAAGAGGCCGACGGCGAGGAAACCGACGAGCAGCCTCAGGACGATGACGACGCGGGCTCCGTCGTCGTGAACGGCCGGCCGGTCAACGGCGCTTCCGAAACCGCCGACGAGGCCGAGGAGGAGGGCATCAAGCCGTTGCCCGAGCGCCTTGTCTTCGACCTCACGGCACAGAAGACCCTCGCGCTGCGCAACGTGCTTGCGGGTGACGTGGATATCGCCTTCGTCGCAGTCCTGCACGCCCTCGTGCTGCAGGTGTTCTATCGCTTCGCCAAGGACAGCTGCCTCGAACTCACTCTGGTGAGCAACAACTTCGGCCAGGTCCAGGGTCTCGCCGAAACGCCCTGGGCGAAAGAGATCGCCGAACGTCACGAAGCCTGGGACAGGGATATGCCCGACAGTCCCGACCTCTGGAACTTCCTGCTCGGCCTCGACGAAGCAAGCCGCAAGGCGCTGTTCGCGCACTGCGCTTCGCTTTCTCTGAACGCCGTCGTCGAGCCATGGAACAGGCGTCCCGGCGCGCTCGCCCATGCCGATGCGCTGGCCGCCACGCTTCAATTCGACATGGTTGAGGCCGGATGGTCGCCGACGGTGGACAACTATCTCGGCCGTGTGACCAAGGCCAGGATCGTCCAGGCGGTGCGGGAAGCTCGCGGCGAGGATTCCGCGCAGCTCATCGACCACATGAAGAAGGACCTCATGGCCCGCGAGGCCGCCCGCCTTCTGACGGACTCCGGCTGGCTTCCGGAACCGCTCCGATTGGAGGTGGACGACATCGCGGCCGAAACGGTTGAGACCAGCTCCGGCGACATGTCGGACGAAGCTGCTCTCGCCGACGACAGCGCCGAACTTCCGGCCTTCCTCGCCGAGAGCGTCGACGACGAGCCTGAATCCCTGGCCGCCGCCGAATAGGCCGACTCTCTCCCATCGATAGACAAGGCCCGGCAATGATGCCGGGCCTTTCCTGTTGCCACCAAACGCCGCCCACGGCGTGCAACCAAGGACAGGTTCATGATCCCAAGACCCTTAAACACCGCGCCGCTCCTGGAGGGCGCCGACGATGACTGCGAAACCAGCACATGGCTTACCGGCACGGTCCGGACGATCCCTGCGACCCGCGTTTACGACCTCCCGATCGGAACCCTGATCCGGTTCAGCGACCACATTCCCGAGCCGCCTGCCGATCGGCAGGGCGACCTCGCTGTTTGGCGGCTCTTCAACGGCATCGGACGGCTTGCCCGAAAAGATCCGCCGCCGCATTGCTCGCCTCTCGCGCACCCTGCGAGCATCACGATCCGAACAGCCGATTTCGGCGAGCACGGCGCGGCCGGGTTCACCTACGCGCTTGGCGAACCATCCACTGCGGCCATGCGCTTCGAAGTCCTCGAACTGCCACCGATCGGCTCGGTTCGCATCC
Organism: Rhizobiaceae bacterium; assembly: GCA_019635775.1. Classification (GTDB taxonomy): domain Bacteria; phylum Pseudomonadota; class Alphaproteobacteria; order Rhizobiales; family Rhizobiaceae; genus Mesorhizobium_K. The sequence goes on from JAHBYU010000009.1 coordinate 134,187, forward strand.
TTGCTCGGGATGGAGACAACGCGGAGCTGTTGCATCTCGCCGAGGATGAGCGCGCCGCTATCGCGTGGCTCGCCCGGCACCCCGTCCCAATTGCGATCTTCAATCCCGTCACGGCCGATGAGATTGCCGCGCTGTCGGTCGAAGGCGGATGGTCGCGATGATCAATCAGACCCAATCCGAAGTCGAAAACATCGCGGGCAACGCAGGCTGGGACAGTTTTACGCTGCTCCTCCTGATCAGCCGCTGGCTCGACGCGAACCACCTCTCCGACGGCCTGATCGCCCATCTCCGCGATCTCGCCGCCGACGAGGAGAATTTCGACCTCCCAAGCGGCGATTGAGCCGCGTCATCCCTTCAACCGCGCGGTCCGGCTCCGAGAGGAGTTCGGGCCGCTGCCATTTTGAGGAGCAAGCAAATGTTCGACTGGAACAAATCCTGTTCATATGACGATGCGCAGAAGCGCCGTTTCCACGCCACCGCCCGCTCCCGCCTGAAGAAACTGGCGGCTGAACTCCATCTCCCGAGCGGATCCTACGACATCAGATCGAACAAAGCGGGCATCGCTGTCAGCGGTGAAGTCACCCTGCATCACGACGGCGCCTATATCCAAGTGGGCCAGTTCGCCCTGACCTCTCATCACGGGATCCTGATCCGCACCTGCAAGGGTCGCAGAGATTATACCGGCGGCCGCAACCATTTCCTCGACCTGGACAAGCTCGACGATATCCCCGCGCTCGCCGCCGCTGTCCATGCCATCACCGGCGTCGGCCAGGTCGGCCAGTCCGAGCCCAGCGTTCGCGCCGCCTGAACCGCTGTCCAGCGCCGCGCCGGACGCACCGGTGCGGCGACCTTGATCAAAACCATCCACCAGATCGCCGACATGAAAGGAAATCATCATGGCCAATCACAAAAGCGGCCCATCCTCACTTGAAGACGCCCGCCGCGCCATGGGCTCGCCCGATCCAAACCTGCCTTTTGCCGATCCAGAACGCGAGGCGAGCGCTCGACTGTTCGCCCTGGCGCCGGCGATGTTGCAATCGCTGAAAGGCGTCGTCCGCATTCTCGTTGCCGTAGCTACACGGTCGGCCTTGCAGGTTCACAGCTTACGCGCCTCACGGAAGCACAGGCACTTATCGCCAGCGCGGAGGGCAGACAATGAGCTTCGGCGCCACCACCCTCACCGAGCGGGATATGTCTCGCCTAGCCCCGATCGAGCAAAAGCTGGCCAAGGCCCTTGCCGCAGAACGCGGCAGGCCCTCGCCTGCGGGGAAGCCCACAATCTCCGTAGAGGATTGCATCGGCATCGATCTGGGCGTTGCCGACCCTGGCGGCACAATACGTCTCGATCTCGAAAAACTGCTCGACGGACGTCTTCTCGTGCAGGGCACGTCGGGCGCCGGCAAGAGCTGGACCCTGCGGCGCATCCTCGAGCGGACGCACGGGCTCGTGCAACAGATCGTCATCGATCCTGAAGGCGAGTTCGTGTCGCTCGCACGGCATTTCGATTATCCCGTCGTCGACGGCTCCCGCCTCGATACCGCGGCACTCGCCACCGCCGCGGCCCGTGCGCGTGAGCATCGCCTGTCGGTACTTCTCGACCTGTCGCAGATCGACCGCGAAGCGCAGATGCAGGGCGTGACCGCTTTCGTCGGCGCGCTCATCGCCGCTCCCCGCGAGCACTGGCATCCCGCTTTGATCGCCATCGACGAGGCGCACATCTTCGCGCCGTTCGGCGGCGCCGGACTGGCGGCGACATCGGTTCGACAGGCGGCGACCCACACGCTCACCGATCTGATGAGCCGCGGCCGCAAACGCGGCCTTGCCGGCGTGCTCGCGACCCAGCGTATCGCGCGCCTGGCGAAGTCGGTGTCGTCCGAGGCGTTGAACTTCCTGATCGGCCTCAACACACTCGACATCGACATCCGCCGTGCGGCCGAAACAATCGGCTGGGATGCGAGCAAGGCTTTCGATCGCCTGCCGGTCCTTCAACCCGGAGACTTCGTCGCTTCGGGCCCGGCCTTCTCAATGGCGCCGGCAACGCTCCGGGTCGGTCCGGTCCAAACCCGGCATATCGGCGCGCGTCCCGAAATGATCGCGCCGGCGGCGATCAGTGCGGCGGAGGCCGCATCCCTGCTCGATCTTGACGCGTTGCAGGCGACCTCTCACGCCGATGAGGAGGTCAGGTCGGAGCAAAGCATTCCTGTCGGGATGAGGGCAGTGCGATCCTTCATCCGCGAACCGGCATTCGCGGATGCCGGGAGGGTTCTGGAGGTGCTGACGCCGCTATCGCCACAGGGCGCCGCGGTGTCCGATCTCGCCGACTATCTGTCGATCGACGCGGCGCGCGTGGCAGCAGCCCTCTCGCTGCTCGACACCTATGGCGCGGTCGACATCGACGAGGTCAACGGGGGCCACGCCGTTCGCCTGGCAAAAGGATTGACGCTATGAGCCTCAATCCCGTTTCCTTCGCCAAGCCGCTCGTTCGCGAGCCCCGTCTTTCCGCGCCCTATGTGCCCGGAAAGCGCGACAAGCGTTTCTGGACCAAGGCCGAATGCGACATCGTCCGGCGATATTTCCCGCAGGGCGGAGCCGCCGCCTGCCTGCTCCGGCTCCCCGAGCACCGCACGCCGCAAGGCCTGTACTGCCAGGCGAAGAAGCTCGGAGTGAAGATCCAGAGCGCGCCGGCTGAACGGCAACGACACCGCGCCACGCCGGAACTCGACGAACAGATTCGTGAGGACTGGCGCCAGATGGATGCTGGCCGCAAGGGCGCCGTCGCCGAACTCGCGGACCGCCTCGCCATTCCCCGCTGGTGGCTCACCAAGCGCATGACCGTTCTCGGATTGACCATCCGCCACAAGAAGGAGCCGCGCTGGACGGCGGCCGAGGATGCGCTTATGCGCGACGTTCCCCTTCATCGTCCCGATCTGGCGGCAAAGATCTTCCGTGAACACGGGTTCCGGCGCTCGCCCACCGCCATCATCGTCAGGGCGAAACGGCTCGATCTCTCGCGCCGGGCAAGCAGGCCCGAGCTTTCCGCCACGAAAGCGGCGGCGATCCTCGGAGTCGACGCCAAATATGTCACCGGTCGCATCCTCACTGGGGAGTTGCCGGCCCGCAAGCGTGACGACCGGCGGCTTGCCCAGCAGGGCGGCAGCTCATGGGACATAGAACCTGCCGATCTGCGCCGATGGATCATCGACAACATCGACGTCGTCGATCTGCGCAAGGTCGACAAGGTCCCCTTCATTGCACTGATCTCGGAAGAACCATCATGAGATACGCCATCAAGGTCCGCATGAGCGGTAAAAAGCAATGGGGATTTCTGACGCCGAAAGGCGGCGTCACGCATCTCAGAATCCACGCTGCGCGCTGGGCGACGAGGGAGCCTTGCGAAAAGCTTGTCGCCGACAATGCGCCGGACAATCCGGATTGGGAGTTCAAAATCGTCGACATGGATAAAGGCGCCGGCAAGACGTCACGAGCTTAGTGAACCCGCGCTGTTCGGCCCGGCTGGGCGAGAACGGCCAAAGTCCCCGGGAATAATCGGAGCCACGGCGCGGTTCACGCACCTCCGATCGACCATCCACCTCCCGCCCACGAAAAGCCGGCCATCGCGCCGGGCTTTCGCGTTTCCAACCCCAACGTCCGAAAGGATCGTCATGCCTGTCTATCGGCTTGGCTCAAACGAGCTCGTCCACGCACCCGGCGTCATCGCCTGGGCAATCAACGGCTACGCGTTCAAACGTGATCGCGCCGCCCTGCGCCGCGTCATCGTCGACGGCTGGCCAGGCGTTCCGGCCGCGGCCGCGCGTCAACTTCTTTCCGGTTCCGTTCCCTACACGGTGGATGGCGACACTGTCGTATTCAGCGTCGGTGAGGGATCGAAGCAGCCGGCGAGGAACCGGCCATGAAAAAATATGTCGTCAAGCTCCGCTTCTGGCTGCGCGCCTATGACAGCACGGTAATCTCCGCCGCCACGGACGCCGAGGCTTTCCACCTCGCCAAGGCGGCGGCATGCCACATGATGTACTGGCATGGGCACCCCGAAGAGATCGACATGGAGGAGCGCCACGAAGGTCTCCTTTCCTATGTCGACACCGTTGATGGCGCGCGTGAGGAGCTGGCGGAAGGCATCGTATTCGATGGTGACCGACCCCTCCATCCCGAAGCGTGGCAACTGGTCCGGAAGCTTGCAGTGCTCGATCCCGACGTCGACGCAGGACAGGCGAAGGAGCTGTTGCGGACCCTGATCGCCGATGCGCGCGCCGTCCCGACGGACGCCGCTGCATTCCCATCGGATCGTCCTGGCCAGTCCAGATCCTGGTCTGTCGATCAGCTCTACGCGTATCAAGGCAGGCCGGAAGGGTTCAGGGTCGATGTCGTCGACGAAGCCGGCATTGTCCATATGCTCGATCCTCGCTTCGACCTTCGCAATCACAGCCCCACGGGCTTTTCGTGGGGCTATTTCGGCTCAGGGCCGGCCCAGCTCGCCCTCGCGATTCTCTGCCATGCGCTGCACAGCGATGAACGCGCGGAAGACCTTTATCAGGACTTCAAGGACGCTGTCGTCTCGCGGTTCGACCGGAACCAGCCCTGGCGCCTGACCACCGACGACGTGCTCAACTGGGTGCTGAAGCATCCAAGCGTCACCCGGTCCGCCTGCGACGTCTGACGCGGCCGATCCTACGAATACCCACCCAATCCGACGGCGCAGGCGATCGCCCGCGATCGCTCCATGCGCCGGCCCATTCCCACCATCCTGAAAGGAGACACAACCCATGACCCGGACCACGAACGTAGCGATTTCGTCCCCGAGCGCGACATGATCCCCGCCGCGCTGCGCCTTTACCAGAAGGTCCACGACCAGACCGGCGGCGATCTGCCGAACAACATCCTCGACATCGCGACCAACAGCGATGCTCACGAGGCGATCGATCTGGAAGCCATCGATGCCCTTTGCGAAAGGATCAACGTGTGATGATCGAGATCACCATCTTCCCCATGACGAACAAGCCCGATGGCAGCGCCGAGCTCTGCGAGCCCCGTGTCGATCCGGATTCCTATGACGTCCTCGTCCAGGACGACGACGGCGAGGTCCTCGCTGAAACCGATGACCTGCCAAGCTACGAGGACGCGGTAGCCGCAGTGGAAAAATACCTGCTCGAGTACCCCGGAGCCGACGTCAACTACGGTGACTTCTAACAGTCGCCCCACACGTTCGACAATCCGTCGCTCCAGGCGCACGCCATCGAACGTCTTCCATCCGAACAATTTGCAGGAGGCCGGTATGAGCCCCACGGAGATACGCAGCAACGGCACCAGAACGCTCGGCGACACGCCGGACAGCATCGAAACGCTACTTGATGTCCTTGCACATCATCCACTGAACCGGATGTTCGAGAGGGTCTTCATCGAGAATCTCGGAAACGGCAGCTGGCGGTTCCACGGCAATTTCCTGACGGTGTCGCATGTGTTCGATATCCGCAGCGATGATCCCGAAACCGTGAGGCTTCTCACCAGAGCAATCAACGCGAACCGGCGAATGCCCGGCTTTCGATCCCAGCCCAGCGCCGCCAAGCAGTGGCGCGCGATCCGCCAGATGCGCGGGTTCAAATAAGGCGATGGCACGCTTCGTTGCGACCCACGAGGCAGAGGCGGGCCGTGGGAGGAGGGGGCTGCGGGAGTCCGAGAAAGGGTTCCTCGCGGCCGCCCGGCACGGCACCCGAACGTGCTGACGCCGATCCGCGATCAATCATCCAACCCGCACCCCGCGCCAACGGTCAGCCGGGTTCAACCACATCAGGAGATCCTCCATGACATCGCATTTCTCCTTCAATGCGCAGGTCTCGCCCGAGGCCATCGGAAAGGTCGGGCGCCTGTTCAACGCCTCGATCGGCGACATCCTCAACGAGCTTCTGCAGAACGCCCGCCGCGCGGGCGCCACGAAAGTCGTGATCGAACAGGTCGATGATCCCAGGTTCGGAAAGGCGGTCCGCATTGTCGATGACGGTGCGGGGATCGAAGACCCGCGGTCGCTGTTCTCGCTCGGTCACAGCGGATGGTCCGCGGCCCTGACGCAGTCCGAGGACGCCGCCGGCATGGGCTTCTTCGCTCTCGCCAATCGTGGCGCGGCCCTTGTCGCCAGGCAGAAGGACACCGTGCAATCCTGGGCGATAGAGGCGATGCCCGAGGCCTTTCACGGCAGGCAGCCGATCGATGTGGTGCCCGGTCCTGCAGGTCATGCAGGCGTGGCGATTACCTTCCCCGAAACCGACCACGACCATGTCGCCCGCGCTGTCCCGAACGCCGCAAGGTTCTTTCCGCTCACGGTCATCTTCAACGGCGAGGAGATGCGACACTCGGATTTCCTAGCGGAAGCGGAACATGTCGAGGAATGGCGCGGGGTCCGCATCGGCGTGTTTGAGCGCGATAGCCCCTACAAGGACATTGCGAACGCGAATTTCCACGGGGTGACGCTCAGGATGCCGTTGCCGACGCTGTCGCAACATTGGCATCGCAATTATTGGGCCGGGATCGATGTCGTGGACTGCGCCCATCTCAAGCTGGTGCTTCCGGCCCGCAAGGAGGTCGTGCGCAATGCAATGTTCGAGGCCCTCGTGGAGGAGATCCAGCGCGTGTATTTCCGGCTGGTGTCTACACACACCGCCCATAGCCTTTCCTTTCAGGATTATCGGAAAGGGCTCGCCCTCGGCATCGATCTGAAAGAAGCCGAACCAAAACTAGCGCCGTTCACGCCCTCCTGCGCCGATTCCGATCGATTTGGGATGCGCACCCCATTGCCGGTATCGCCGGACGCCCTTCTCTACGCTGGCGAGGGACCCCTGGAGGAACAGGTTGTTGCGCATGCGATTGCCCGAACCGGGGAAGCTCTCCCGATGTTCGAACCGCAAGATGCCTTTGCCGGCTATGGATGGTACGACCGCTTGCGGCAGATTACGCTCAGATCGTACAGGATGCATATCGGCGCCGATTTTCAGAAGATCGATCCCCTTGACGCCTTTGAAGGTCAGGGACGGCCGGATATCCTCGAGGTCGACGTGAACGTCAGTGACGGCCAGTCGGATTCGGCGTGTAGCTGGTTGCTTCCGACGGATCTGATCGTCACGGGTCACGACTATAGCGCACTGGACGACGTCGACATTCGCGTCACAAAACAATCGGAAATTCCGCCCGCCAAGCTACGGTCATTCCTGACCGACGCGCTGTTCTCACCGTGCGACGATGTCGACGCCTGCTCTTACGAGCAGCAGCTGGAATGGTTTCAGGACGAAGCCGAGGACCTGAGCATCCGGCTGCTTCAGTCGGAGTCGGATGCGGACCTGAACGCGATCCTTCGCACGGTTCGGCGTGAACTTCTCTGGCGCATGCCCAAGAAGGGGTCGTTCCACATCCATATCGAAAACGGGGAGGTTTCGATCGACGGCCTGCCACCGGCTTCGAACGCGACGGCCGCGACGTCAGCTTGATCTTGCCGAACTGAAGCCGGACGTCGTCGCCGACGCCGTAGGCCAGACCTCGGACTGAAACTTACACCGGCGACCGTGAGGTCCTGCCGTTCGCATCATCCGAACATTCGCCCCAGCAACGCGCGATTAGCCGCTATCCGGGAACGACCCTCGGAGCGGCTTGGCGCGGCGTTCACCCACAAGGGAGAACCACCATGTTCAAAACCGACCATCTCGCGCCAATCCAGCGCGGCCGCCTGAATGCGGCTCTGGACAAGCAATACAGTTACAACGGTGCGATCAAGACGCTTCGGCAACACATCGAATCCCTGGCCGCCGCCGGTCCCCTCGAACTCAGCGACGCAGACGGCATGATCGACTATTCGAGGCGGCATTTTAATCGTCTCGGCTCCGTCAAGGAGCAGGACGCCTACATCGCGGGCCTCAAGGCCAGACGCAATTATTGGGTCAACGACTGGAAGATCCCGAAACTGGTCCACGATGCGCTCGCGCGGAATCTCGCCGAAAGCCCCGAACGTGAACAGACCCTGTTCGCGAGGGAGTCGTCACGATGAAGATCACGCGCCAATTCGCACCCGCGGATCGATACCTCTACGATTTCGGGGCCTGCTCATACGCCAACGGCTTCGCCCAGATCGATACGGCGCAGGACGCCGCCTATTTCGGAAGCTGGGCCAATCCGACGACGCTTGTCGTTTTCACTTACTGCGAAGGCGACACAACCCACATGCAATGCGAGTCCATCGAGGAATTTGCCGCCGAACTTCGTCACATCGACGCATGGAATATCGAGAACGGACATGGGCCTGCGCGCATCGACCCGGGCCTCGACCCGGCCATGAGAAACGCATTCGAACAGATCGGTCTCGCTGATCTGCTGCACTAGCGCCGGGCGTCTGCACCGCGCTCGTTTCAATTCGACCGACAGACTGGAGACATCCAAAATGACCCGCACGACAAGAGAACAGCGCCGCTCCATCCATCTCAAATGGCGGCAGGCAAATCAGGGCCTCTCCTATCGATCTTTACGCAAGCTCGCCATGCCGGTTTTGGCCGGCGACGGCGCTATCGCCCTGCCATGGTGTGGCATGTGGCTGTGCATCGAAGCGGACGGCTACACCCACAGCTAAGTCCCGCCCATTCGGCTCACCGCATCCAGGTCCGATCATGCAGCCCGGCCATCACGCCGGGCTTTGTCTATTCGGAGCATTTCAATGGCAAATTACTACACGCACTTCTCTTGCCTTCTTGACGTTCGCGCGACCGAAAACGTGGAGCAGGCGCTCGATGTGTATCGGACGTTGTCGCGCGAACTTGAGAGCGAAGGCGTCTCCATCGGGTTCGTCGCCTCGGTCGACAGTGAGCGCAGTGCGACGACACTCTGGATTCGGGATGAAGATCATGGCGATCCCGAGCACGTCATCACATTTGTCAGGCGGTGTGCCGAAGTGTTCAACCTCGATGGTCTCTGGGGGTTCCAGTGGGCCGATACCTGTTCACGCCCGCGCCTCGACGGGTTTGGCGGCGGCGCCCATGTCGTCGATCTGGCGACAGGTCAATCGTTCGACTGGAACGAAACGAGCACTTGGCTTGCCATCGTGCTCGATGGAGGCGATCCCTATGCCTGAGATCATCGAGACCATCGTCTATCAGTTCGACGAGTTGTCGGACGCCGCGAAGGAAAAGACCCGCTCCTGGTACCGGGAGGGAGGTTTTGACTACGACTGGCACGAATTCGTCTATGCGGATTTCGTGCGTACTCGCCTGCCCGATCGTGCGGTCATCGCGCTTGCGCGGCCACGAGGCGGCGTCGGGCTGATCTTCATTTTCATCGACGGAGGCTCCAATGCCGCTCACCCACCGGCAACGCCACAGGTTGCGCGCCACGCTCGCTGGCCGGCTTCTCGCCGTCTGCTATGGCGCCGGGGTCGACTCCACCGCTCTGATGGTCGCCCTGAAGCTCGCCGGCTTGCGCCCCCACATCATCACTTTCGCCGATCTCAACGCGGAAAAGCAGCTGACACTCGATCACCTCGACCAGATGACGCGCGTCCTGGCGCGATGGGACTGGCCACCGATCATCATGTGCCGGAAGAAGACGCTTCCCGGCACCGGCTATGATGACCTCTACGGAAACTGCATCGCGAACGAGACGCTCCCAAGCCTCGCTTTCGGCATGAAATCATGCAGCATCAAATGGAAGCAGAAGCCACAGGATGCCGCCATCAAGGGCGCCAGGTCCGGCCCCAACGCAGCGCCACCCCATCCGATCTGGCTCGAAGCCCAGCGGACCGGCCAGCGCATCGTCAAGCTGATCGGCTACGACTGCAGTCCCGCGGACATTCGCCGGTCGCGCAACCTCCCCGAAGCCGATGCCAACTTCGACTATGCGTATCCGCTGCAGATCCTCGGCTGGACACGCGCGGACTGCGTCGACTTCATCACCGAAGTCCTCGGCGCCGACCATGTGCCGGTCAAATCGGCGTGTTTCTTCTGTCCAGCCACAAAACTGTGGGAACTGTTCTGGCTGGCGGCTCACCAGCCGGACCTTCTGGAACGCGCCCTCTTTTTGGAGCGCAACGCGCTCACCGGCCGGCACAGCCGTTTCGACGAAGTCGAGTTTGGCGGCTCGTGGGAGGAACTGGTCCGCAACGCCGACAGGTTCCCCAGTTCGAACACCACCGTCGGGCTCGGCCGAAGCTTCGCCTGGAACCAGTGGGCGCGCGTCAATGGCGTCGTCGACGACAATTTCCGCGTCAAACGCGGCGCGGCCGATCACGCCCGTTTTCTGATCATGGCCGATCGCCTGAGACGTGACGAGAACGCGCGGGACGCGCGTTCCGTGGCCTGAACTGCCAGCCTTCGTCGGCCCTTCGGGCCTGAATCCTCACCATAGCCATGCGGTTGCAGCGACGCGGTTCACGCCGCGCGCAGTCGAATCGCGCCCAGGAGAACCTCCCATGACCGCACATCCACCTTTCCGCAAAGTGTTCGACGGCGTCGCCACGCGCGAGCAGATGTTCCGGCTGTTCGACCACCACAGGGACAATCCCGAATTCGACCCACTCTCCGGCAAGCCCTATGCGGGGGAATGGTTCGAGATCGAAGCGGCCAGCTACCATTTCATGCTCGCGCTCCTCCCGCCGCTGTTCCAGCGCACCGGCATGTTCGGCATGTCCGAATACCGTGCCGGCAACGTCACCAGCGTCTTCTTCACGATCAGGGTTCGCGGCCGCGAACGCTGGTTCCACGGATTCTGCGACCTGACCGACAGGCACAGCCCCGAAGTCATGCGGGCGGCCATCATCGCCCACGAGACGGGCGCGGCCGACAGCATGACGCGGGAAGAAAAGCTTGAGGCGATCTGGAACGTCACCCATCCGGACTTCCGCGGGATCGCCGGCGAATCCGATCCGGACGCGTGGCCCACAGGCAGCAACGGCAAGCGGACGATCGTCGTCGGTGATGGAGGCTCCGCCGTCCTCAAACTGCTCGAGCACCTGACCGACGACGAGATCGATGCCAGGATGCCGGCGATCCTCGCCCGGCACACCAGAAGGGGAGGCGGCAACGATGCGGACGCCTCGTAGGAAGCAAACGGCCGCGACCACGCACGGCTATGAAGCGCACTCGACCTATACGGCCAATCTTGGCGTTCCCGATCGCCGCCAATACCGACGCACATTGCCCGCCGCGCCGAGCGTCGCCGACCTCGTGCGCCCCGGAGACACGGTCGCGACCTCCTACGGCACCGGCGGCGTCGTGATCGAGGTGACGGAATATTTCTACAAGGCGCCGACCGGCGAGACGCTGTCGCACTTCACCATCGTCTACGTGCCGCCCGATCGCGCGCAGAAATACCGCGATAGCGATCGCCATTGGATCAACGAATGCGTCGCCGTCGGTGACCGCATCCTGATGCTCTTCGAGGCCAATTGCGACGAAGTCTTCGTCGTCGGTCGCAGTCGGCCGGCTGATGCCGTGCTCCCCAGGAGCATCCTGATCACCTAGAAGCCCCCGCTCGGAAGATGAGCGGATATTTTGTCTCGACAAAATGTCGGGGCCATCCCAACTGAAGGAGAACCAAATGACCATTCCAGGTCGCATGCGCGAAGTCAGACAGAATATCGACTCCTACGGACAGCACCTGTTCCAGATCTTCGGAGACGGATCCGATCCCGGCTTCACCTACACGATCGGCAATGCCGATCGCGGCCTGCCGGAGCTTCTGCTGATCGGCGACTTCCCGTCCCACATCGCCGCGCGACTGCTCAACGAGCTCGGCGCCAAGATGCGCGAAGACGGCAAGCCGCTCGCCACCGGCCTTGTCGATATCGGTTGGTCAATTCCGGTAAAAGTCCGTCAGGCCGGTCCGCTCGCGCGGTCCCGCTACACCATTCAGGTCGATCAATATCTGGGCCACGACCGCTACGGCGTCCTGCAGGTCATGGTTTGCGATGAAAACGGCCGCTACCCCGGCGATGCCGGCTGCGCCCCGCGCTACAACGTCGAGCAGCCCTGATCGACGCCGTTGCCGGCTCGCCGGCAAAGTCTTTCCTCACTCCCATTCGCTTCGGTCGCCGTCATCCGGCGAGCGCAGCCGCGCGAACTTCTGCAGAAAGGAAATCGCCATGGCCAGAAAGGCATTCTTCGCAGCCTTCGTCATCGACGAAGGCGCCTATACCCCCGAGCCCGGACCCGTCGACAATCACTTCGTCGCGGCGGACCTGGCGCAATCGAGTTTCGGCGAACAATCCGGCGTATCGCATATCATCGTCTGGAACTCCGCGGACGAGCTGCTCGCGGATCATCGGTCACGCGGTCCGATCACGGTCCACTAACTGATTGAAGACGATGCGGACCGCGGAAGTTCTCTCCCGAACGGACCCGACGCCTGTCCCTCCAGCCACTGGAACCGCGGCGACGATATCTGCGCCGATTGCGGTGTCGACCTCAACCCCTCCATGCGTGACACGGCGACACCGTCCCGTGCGCCACATCCTTCGTTTCGCGACCACCTTTCACCGACGATGCGGGACACGCTTTCCTTTGAATATTACGAGGTCAGGCCGTGTCTCGAACGCGATCATCAGGTGCGGTCCTTCCGGGACGAGGACGTGTTCCAGGTCGAGGTCGCCAGAGCCCAGACGGACGCCAGGGCGTTTCGCGTGTTCTGGTCGCTCTATGGCGTCGACCGAAACACCGCCACGGCAATCGGCGACTTCGTGTCGAAGGACGCCGCGCATGAGGCGATGAACTCGATCCTGGCGATCCCGGCCGCGGCCCGCAACGCACTTCAGGACCAGCAGTCCGGCACGGATGTGAAGGACGAGCACCTCGCGCACAAGGCGCGCGCCGCGGCCGACTGGCTCGACGACATGATCAACCAGTCCTCCAATCTCCAGCGGATCTGATGCGAAGTCAGCGCCGCCGTTCCAGAACGACCTATCGAAGCCCGGCCTCCCGGGCTTTCGCATTTCAGGGCCCGCGCGAGCGACCCCCAACCGCATCCAAACAGGAGAAATTCGATGATCATGCATGACTGGCGATTGAATCAAGAGATCTCATCCGACATCGACGCAAGACCGTGGGACGTCCAGGTGAAAGAGGCAACCACGACAAGCTACCGCATCGAGGCGACCTGTCCCGACGGGACCGAACGCCAGCTCTGGCTCGAAATCCAGGACGGCAACCTTGTCGTCCACGCATACGATCCCGAGCACGAGGAGCCGGTGAACCTGCGCATCTCCAGGACCGACATCAGCGTCGACACCGAGCGCGAGGGACAGGCTCCACGAGGCACCGATGAAAAGCGTTTCGCCGCGATGCAGGAGTTCGTCGGGCAAATGGCGGCCATGTCGCTTCCCGAGGAGGAGACCACGGGCGATGTCGACGCGTTCATTGCCGAGCTCGATGAGGAGCGGCTTTTCGGAGAGTATCACACCTTCATGGATATGGTCCGGTCAGCCCGAGAGATCGAAACATGACCATGGTGGCCGGCTCCGCCACCACACTGATCGGGACTGCCATGTCGTCGGTCGATCTGTGTCGAGCCGGCCCGCGGCCGCCGGCGCTGCGGCTCGGCGCGCAGGCTGCGACCCAAGAGGCAGAGGCGGGCCGGAAGGGGCTGGCGTCGGGAGCCGGAAAGGGAGTCCGACATCGTCGACCCCCGAACATCAACGACGGAGCCTGTGATGAAAGCCTACATCGCCACTGTCGATCTTGTCATCCGCGCCGGATCATGGGCCGAGGCCTGCGATGGTCTGAACACCCTACTGACCGCCAGCGGAATCCATGACGATACCGATCCGATTCTTTTCGACTGGGCCTATGTGCCCGAACAGAACTTTCCCGAGGACGCCTGGCCGAAGGAAATCGAGCTGCCGGAAGGCTGGATCGATCTTCCTGAGGAACAGAGCAACGTTGCGCAACTGTTCCCCAATCGCGAACACATCGAGCCCATGCTGGTCATGAGCACCGCCCATCTCGACGCGCAGGCCCGCCGGTTTCTCGAATCCGGCAAGGGCATCGTCATCGCCTACGAACATGGCTGGATCGTCTACGCGAAAATGCAGCACGATGGTCCGCTCGCGACCCTGCTCGACTACGCGCTCGCGCGGGCTTGCCTCTGGATCAAATTCGACGGCGCCGGTCCGCTGATCGATGACCTCCCGGTCTACGACTGGTGATCGACGTGGAAATCACAGGAGCAGGCCCAATGTGCAGAGTGCTCAACAAACGTCTGGACGAGATCCCGAAGGACGCCCGTTACATTGGCCGTGGGTCAAAATGGGGCAATCGCTTCATTATCGGCCGCGACGGTGACCGGGCGACGGTCATCGCCAGATATGAGCGCTGGCTCGCCGATCAGCATGAGCTGCTGCGCGCGCTGGACGAGTTGCGCGGCTGCGACATCGTCTGCTTTTGCGCTCCAAAGCCATGCCACGGCCACCTTCTCCTCCGGCTAGCCAATGCAACCCGCGAAGAGCGTGTCGCCTGGTGGCGCGGGATCAAAAGCACCGCATAAGCGACGATCGATCGACAATGGCGGACCCGCCGACCAGTTCGACCCGAAATTACCGCCATTCAATCCAGCCCGGCCGTCGCGCCGGGCTTTGTCGTTTCACCCACAGGAGCAGACCATGCCCAGGTTCACCATCGAAACAACCTACCGCATACCATACTACCGGCAACACACCTACGAAGCCGCGACATTCGCGCAGGCATGCCGTCTCGCCATCGACGACGAAGATTGGGAGGACGAGCTGCCCGACTATGAATGCGTCGGTCCCACCTATGTCACCGGGATCTGGAAGGGTGGCAATTCCGCCTACGAAGGCGAGGAAATCGACGTACCGTCGCATTTCGACGAGACCGCGCACCGCATGATCAGCCATTTTCACGAGCTTCTCGAACAGCTCGACCACATCGCCCGGCCGACCAGCCTGCCAACTGCAGAATTCGACCGCTGGCTGACGCAGGCGAGGACGGCGGTCGAGAAGGCCCGCGCCATCATCGACGAGCGACCTGATCCGGATCAGCCCGCCGCTGGCAGCGTGCAGGAGTCGTCATGACGACGCCCGCACGCACCGCCTGACCACCCACGGCAACGCCCGCGCTTTATCGCGCAAGCGCCTTCCCAACAGGCCGAAAGCAGCGCCAGCGCCGTCCGTTCCGGAAACCGCCATGCGCGGCCCGGCGACCCCAGAGGGAGAGGGGGGCCGGAAGGGGCGTGGCCCGGAGGCGCGGAGAGAGCGCGGCCGGCGCCTTCCCTCACACGACAAGGATCTGCCATGAACATCGTCACAACACCATCGGCCGCCGCCGCGGCGGCCGGCGCTCTCGCCACGCCTGACCATGCGCCTGCGCGACGCGTCGCCGCTCTCCTCCCGGCCGCCGGCCAGCTCGCTCACAAACTGGAGCGCGGCCAGCCGATCGACGCGTCTCTGCTTCGCACCGCGATGACCGAAGCCTTCGGCGGCACCGATGCCCAGGGCCATTGGACCTGGAAGGACGCCTATGAGGCGAGCGAGGCGGCGCAGATCCTGTTCCTGCGCAAGTTCGGCGCCGCCATCGCCGCGCAGGCGCTTACGCCGCAGACGGCGCTTGCCATGCTGATCAGGGTCGCCGAACTCGTCCCGACCCATACGCGCCGTTCCGAGGAGAGCCAGGCGCTTCAGCAGCTCTCGACGCCGATGCCGCTCGCCTTCGTCGCCTCCCGCGCCGCCGGCATCCTCGCCGACGATATCGTGCTCGAACCCTCCGCCGGCACCGGGCTTTTGGCGATCTGGGCCGAGCTCGCACGCGCCCGCCTTTGCCTCAACGAATACGCGCCGGTTCGCCACGCGCTGCTCGCGGACCTGTTCCCCCGCGCGACGGTGACACGGCACGATGCCGCTCACATCGACGACTATCTCGACCGCGGCGTCCATCCGACCGTCGTGCTGATGAACCCGCCCTTCTCGGCAGGCATTCATGTCGAAGGCGTGGTGGCCGATGCCGCCTGGCGCCATCTCACCTCCGCCTTCGCGCGCCTTGCGCCCGGCGGCCGTCTGGTCGCCATCACCGGCTCGGGCCTTTCTCCCGACAATCCCAGGTGGCGCACCGCCTTCCTGCGCCTGCAGGAACAGGGGACGGTTCTCTTCAGCGCGGCCGTCGATGGCAGCTTCTATGCCCGGCACGGCACGACGGTCGAGACGCGGCTGACCGTCATAGACAAGATCGCCGCCGGTGATCCGAAGACACTGGTCGCCTCGATCGGCGTCGCGCCCGACCTCCAAACCCTGCTCGGCTGGATCCGCGATCTCCCGCCGCGCTCGCCGTCGACGTCAGCGACGTCGATCGGCGCGCTGGCGAACGGCGTCCTGCGCGACGTCGCGGCGAAGATGGCCGCCCGCAAGGCTGCCGACGCCAGACGGCCGGCACCGGTCACCACGCCGTCCGGCCGGCGAACTGAGCCCGCCAGCAAGCCGCGCCCTCTCACTCCCCGCGCCGCTCCTGCCCCCTCCGAAGATGAAATCGTCGAGCTTGCCTACGAGCTGCGCGATGCGCCGGCGGCCGATCGCACCGCCGCGGCCGACGGCATCTATGAGCCCTACCGGGTTCAGTCGATCCACATCCCGGGCGCAAGACCCCATCCAGACAAGCTGGTCGAATCCGTCGCCATGGCTTCGGTCGCGCCGCCGAAGCCCAGCTATCGCCCCCATCTGCCCAAGCGCATCATCGCCAATGGCGACCTGTCCGACGCCCAGCTCGAAAGCGTCATTTATGCCGGCGAAGCACACTCCGGCCATCTCGCCGGCTATTGGAGCACGGACGTCTCCTTCGACAATCTCAAGGCGGTCGCCCCCGATGCCGAAGGCGCGGTCCGGTTCCGGCGCGGCTGGTTCCTCGGCGACGGCACCGGCGTCGGCAAGGGCCGCCAGATCGCCGGCATCCTTCTCGACAACTGGCTGAAGGGACGCCGCCGGCATGTCTGGATCTCCAAATCCGACAAGCTGATCGAGGATGCGCAGCGCGACTGGAGCGCGCTCGGCCAGGAGAAGCTGCTGATCACGCCGTTGTCGCGGTTTCGGCAGGGCAAGCCAATCAAGCTCAAGGAAGGCATCCTCTTCACGACCTTCGCCACCTTGCGGACCGAAGAGCGCGAGGGCAAACGGTCCCGCGTCCAGCAGATCGTCGACTGGCTTACCGGCGCCGGCGAACCGGACCTGTATCCGACCGACGAAACGCACATCTTCGACGGCGTGATCGTCTTCGACGAGGGCCATGCGCTCGCCAATGCGGTCGGAGGCAAATCCGAGCATGGCGCAAAGGCGCCCTCGCAGCAGGGCAGGGCAGGCCTTCGCCTCCAGCGCGCCCTTCCCGCCGCCCGCATCGTCTATGATTCCGCCACCGGCGCGGCCGACGTGGAATCCCTCGGCTATGCCGAGCGGCTCGGCCTGTGGGGCAGCACCGATCTCCCCTTCGTGACGCGATCGGAGTTCATCTCGGCAGTCGAGGACGGCGGCGTCGCCGCCATGGAGGTGCTCGCCCGCGACCTCAAGGCCATGGGCCTCTATGCGGCGCGGTCCCTGTCGTTCGAAGGCGTCGAATACGACATCCTTGAACACGAACTGACCCCGGACCAGGTCCGCATCTACGATTCCTACGCCGAGGCCTTCCAGGTCATCCATACCCATCTCGACGCCGCGCTCGAGGCGGCAGGGATCACCAGCAAGGACGGGACGCGCAACAAGCAGGCCAAGGCGGCGGCCCGCTCGGCCTTCGAAAGCTCCAAGCAGCGCTTCTTCAATCACCTGCTGACCAGCATGAAGACGCCGGCGCTGATCGCCGCGACGAACCAGGACCTCGACGATGGCCTGGCCAGCGTCATCCAGATCGTGTCGACCGGGGCGGCCCTGACCGAACGTCGCCTCGCCCAGATCCCGACCGAGGAATGGGCGGACATCCAGGTCGACGTGACGCCGCGCGAATACGTCATCGACTATCTGATGCATTCCTTTCCGGTGCAGCTCTTCGAGGAATATTCCGACGAGAAGGGCGACGTCTTCTCGCGGCCGGTCTACGATGACGCCGGCAATCCGGTCATCTGCCGCGAGGCCGAGCGGCGGCGCAACGACCTGGTGGAAAAGCTCGGCAGCCTGCCAGCCGTTCCCACGGCCCTCGACCAGATCGTCCAGACCTTCGGCACCGACCGCGTTGCCGAGATCACCGGACGGTCACGCCGTATCGTCCGACGCGCCGACAGCGGGTCGATCGCCCGCTTCGCCGTCGAGAACCGGCCGGGCAGCGCCAATCTCGACGAGGCGCGCGCCTTCCAGGACGATGAGAAGGGCATCCTTGTCTTCAGCGACGCCGGCGGCACCGGGCGCTCCTACCATGCCGACCTCGGAGCCAGGAACCAGCGCCGCCGCCGGCACAATCTGCTGGAGGCAGGTTTCCGCGCCTATGTCGCGATCCAGGGTCTCGGCCGCTCCCATCGCACCAACCAGAAGCAGCCGCCGTGGTTCCGCATGGTGGCGACCAACGTCAAGGCTGAGCGGCGGTTTCTCTCGACCATCGCGCGCCGCCTCGACACGCTGGGCGCGATCACTCGCGGGCAACGCCAGACCGGCGGGCAGGGCATGTTCCGCGCCGAGGACAATCTCGAATCGCAATATGCCCATGACGCGCTGCGCCAATTCTATGGCCTCCTCCATCAGGGCAAGATCGACGACTGTTCGCTGTCGCGGTTCGAGACGATCACCGGCCTGTCGCTGACCACCGAGGAAGGCGGATTGCGCGACGAACTGCCGCCGATGCACACCTTCCTCAACCGCATGCTGGCGCTGACGATCTCCATGCAGAACCTGTTGTTCGAATCCTTCGAGCAGCTCCTCGCCGCGCGCATCGAAGGCGCGATCGCCGCCGGCATCTACGACCAGGGCCTCGAAACGCTTGTGGCCGAACGCATGACGGTCAAGGAACGGCGCCTGATCCACACCCATCCGGCGACCGGCGCACAGTCGCACCTTTTGACCATCGAGCGCCTCGTCCGGAACCGGCCGACGACGCTCAAGGATGCCCTGTCGATGGCTGCCTTCGATTCCCGCGCCACCTTCATGGTCAATGCGAAGTCCAGGCGCGCGGCGGTGATGGTCCCGACCCGTTCGATCATGCTCGAAGACGGGACCGTGGTGCCGCGCGTTTCCCTCTACAGGCCGATGGGCGAAAGCCGCTTCGAGGTGGACCAGCTCGAGGAGACGAACTGGGAAGAGGCCGATAAGCAGGTCTTCGCGGACGCGTGGGAGGCCGAGCTGACGACCATCCCGACGTTCACGACCGCGACGCTGCACATCGTGACCGGTCTGCTCCTGCCGATCTGGAAGCTGCTGCCGCGCGACCACTGCAAGGTCTTCCGCCTGGAAATCGACGGCGGCGCGCCGATCGTCGGCCGGTTGATCGCACCGTCGGAGCTATCACGGCTTTGCCGCAATTTCGGAATCGACCAGACGCAGATCATCGGCGCCGACCAGGCGTGGAAAGCTGTCCTCGCGGGATCGTCGATCATCGGCCTCGCCGGCGACATGACGCTGCGCCGCGTCCGCGTGATGAACGACCATCGTGTCGAGCTGGTAGGATTCAGCGACGGCATGCGCGAATGGCTGAAATCCATCGGCCTGTTCTCCGAGCTGATCAACTGGAAACTGCGCTTCTTCGTGCCGACCGGCGAGGAGGGACCAGCGGTCGTCGCCAGGCTCCTGCAGCGCCATCGCCTGATCGACGTCGCCGGCATCTGAGAGAGGAGGACACTCATGTCGTCCGCCTCGGACCTGGCGCGCCGGCTCGGCCAATATGCCGAGGCCGTGTGCCGCGCATACCTCTCCAACGGACGCCGCTCGGGCAATCACTGGATTGTCGGCGACGTCCGCAATGCAAGCGGGCGGTCCATGCATGTCCGCCTGAAGGACAGCCCGAAGGGCCCGGCCGGAAAGTGGGTCGATGAGGCCACCGGTGAATACGGTGACCTGCTCGACGTGATCGAACTCAGTTGCGGCCTCGCCGAATTCCGCGAGGTCGCCGACGAAGCCCGGCGGTTCCTGAACGAACCGCATCCGGAACCGACCGCCCCTTCCCCTGGCGCACAACGCCATCCGGCCGCGCAACGCGGCTCTGCCGACGCCGCGCGCCGGCTGTTCGCCATGTCGAAGCCGATCGCCGGCACGCTTGCCGAACGCTATCTTGCCGCGCGCGGCATCCTCCTGCCCACGCGCGACCGTGCCCTGCGTTTCCATCCCGACTGCTACTATCGCGATCTCGTCATAGGCCGGACGTCCGCCTTGCCCGCATTGATCGCAGCCGTGACCGATCTCGACGGGCGCGTCACAGGCCTCCAGCGCACATGGCTCGACCCAGCGGGCGCAGGGAAGGCGCATCTCGAGGATCCCCGCCGCTCTCTCGGTCACCTGCTGGGCAACGGCATCTGGCTCGGCCTTCGACCCGGTGCGCCCATCCCGGTCATGGCCGCCGGCGAAGGGTTCGAGACGATGGCCTCGCTGCGCACCGTGATGCCGGCCTTGCCGGTGGCCGCCGCCACTTCGGCCAGCCACCTCTCCAGCCTGAGCTTTCCGGCCGGCTGCCGTCGCCTCTACATTGCGGCCGATGCGGATGCCGCCGGCCGGCACGGCATCCGGCGTCTCAGCCAGCGCGCCGGCGAGGCCGGCATCCTGAGCTTGGTGCTGCGCCCGCAGCTCGGGGATTTCAACGACGATTTGCGGCAACTCGGCCCGACCCGTCTCGCGGCGTGGCTCGCCGATCAGCTCGATCCGGAGGATGCCCGGTGCTTCCTACCGTCCGGATGACCGCCTCGAGCCGGCACGCGGGCAAGGGCGCGGCGTCACCGCAAGGCGCGCAGGCATGGCCGGGGTTCCACCGGAGAGGCCGCGCCCGCGGCCTGCCTGAGAGGCGATCCCTGCCACCCCCCGGCCACGGCCGCAACGGCTGCGCCGTCCTCCGCTTCGCTCCGGCCTGCGGTGCGGCCGCGCCCGGGGCGCGGCCGGGATGCGCTGTCAGGCCGCGATGGGCGCGGCCACAACCAACGGAGACACGCCATGACCTACGAGCTTCCCTTCGATGACGCCTACGAGCCCTACCACGCTTCCTCGCCGACCGACCGCGTCATCCTCGAACTCCAGATGTACGGCCATCGTCCACATCAGGACGAGCCCGATCCCAGACCCTTGCCCGACGACGAGGTGATCCGCACCGGATTGGCCGGGATCGTCGAAACCTTCGCTGGCATGCTGGGCGACACCAGGCTCGAACCCGACCTCGACGACCTGCTCTGGTCCTTCGCCAACGTCTTCCACCGCGCGGCCGAACGCGTCACCCGCAGCCTCGACCGTAACGAGGAGGCACAACGGTCCAGCCAGCGCGAACAGGACGGCTCGGAGGTGAAGTCGGTGGAACTGGAACGGCTGACGGCCGAAGGCATCACCTACATCGAGCGCCGCAACGTCCTCGAAATCATGCGCGACGAAGCCGCCGACCTCTACGAGGCGCAGACCGGCTCGGCCTGGCGACCCCGCTCCGGCTCCAAAGTGAACCACCGCAATCTCACCTCCGCGGTGATCGACAGCCGCGACTTCCTCGCCGCCCGCAGACGGGCCGAAACCGAGATCCTGCTTCCCAACGGCCCGAAAATCGCGCTCACGGGCGGGCTCGACTTCAACGACCACAATCTGATCTGGGACAAGCTCGACCAGATCCACGCCAAGTACGAGGACATGGTTCTCTTGCATGGCGGCGCGAAGACCGGCGCGGATCTGATCGCCGACAAATGGGCGAGCACCCGCAACGTCACCGTCGTGCCGTTCCCGCCCAACTTCGTCAAATATCCCCGCAAGCAAGCGCCGTTCAAGCGCAACGACGATCTGCTCGAAGTGATGCCGATCGGCGTCGTCGTCTTCCCCGGCGGCGGCATCCAGGCGAACCTCCGCGACAAGGCGCGCCGGCTCGGCATCCCGGTCTGGGAGTTCTCGGGAGACGGCGCGTGAGCGCCGTCTTCCCCCGGATCCGTTACGGAGCGCTATACCATCATCTTTCGACGAACCCGACCCCCGCGGCGTCGGGTTCTTCCCGCGTCGACAAATCGTGCTCGCGTCATCCGCAGATAGCGTTTGTTGCAAATTATGGGAAATCGGGATATTATGGAAATCACCACGGAGACATGGCCATGCGGCAATTCACGACAGGCGATCTCAATAAGCAGGTTGGCGACGTCACCGATGCGGCCAGCCGCGAACCGGTCGTGCTCACAAAGCACCGCAAACCGCGTTTTGTGCTGATGAGCTACGAACATTACGAGCGGATGCGCAGCGGCCGCGATCCGCGTCGCGTCTATCATGCTGCCGACATGCCGGAGGAGCACCAGAAACTCTTCGCTGCCGAATTCGAGCGGCTGGCGCGCGGCGAGGGCTATGACGATAAGCCGTGAATTTTTGCCCGGCCAGGTCATCGCCTATCCCTATCTCTGGGCATGGCAGCACGAGCGCGGCGAGACCGAAGGCCGCAAGGTTCGTCCGACCTGTGTCGTCGTCGCCATGCGCAGCGACGACCGCCTCACCCATCTGGCATTGCTGGCGATAACCACACAACCGCCGCAAGCTGGTCGAACGGCGCTGGATGTCCCTGAGATCGAATGCAAGCGCGCTGGTCTCGGCGATCTCAAGCAGTGCTGGATCGTTGTCGACGAGTACAATTATGATATCGTCGAGCGCTCCTGGTACATTGAACCTGGCAGCGATGCCCTCGGACGCTTCAGCAGAGCCTTCGTCGCCAGGATCGCCAACGCCTTTATTGAGGCACGCCAGTCGGGGCAGCGCGTCAGCCGTCTGGATTGACGTCTTCCAGCTGGCCAACAACGTCGCCGGGTCCCGGAGCATTGTGACATCAACAGCGACGCGAGCCGGCCTTCGGCCGCTCGGGCTCCTTGCGCGGCGTGCCGCCGCGCCCGTCTCGCCATGTCTCCCGCCAAAGGGGGCTGCTTTGTCTGCGGCGGTATCCGGCTCGCGTGAGAGAGAGAGGAGGGCTGGAGCCGGGGTGCTGTGTCCCAGAGAAAGGAGAGCGACCATGGCGATGATATTCCTGGGCGGTTCACGTGATATCTTCGAATTGCCAGCCCCCGTGATCGAGAGGATTGGCGCGATTGTTGCCGCCGAGCACGGCGTGCTGATCGGCGATGCGCCGGGAGCCGACGCCGAGATGCAGGGCCTGCTTGCGGGCTATAATTACGAGCATGTCGGTGTCTTCCACGCTCGGCCCGAACCGCGCAACAATCTCGGCGACTGGGCTGCTTACCACATTCCGCCGCCGGCGGGCGCGCAAGGCTTCGCTGTTCATGCGGAGAAGGATCGCGAGATGGCCCGGCGCGCCGATTTCGGACTGATGATCTGGAACGGGGAATCGCCGGGGACCGCCCTCAACATGCTGCGGCTGGCGCTGGCCGGCAATCCTTGCGTCATCTACGACACGATGCGCCGGACGGTGTGTACGCTGCACGACACCGCCGACTGGCGCGCGATGATCGAAGACGCACGGCCGGACATCCGTCGGCAGATCGAGACCCGGATGACGCCCGACGAGCGTCTCGACCTGACCGCGTGAGCCGCGACACGCATCCGCTGGGTCCGCTGGGCTTGAACCGCCGATGCCGATGTTTCAGCAGTGCGACGCGCCGACCCCTTGCAGACGGGCCTCGCGCACTGCGCGCCCGGTCGTTCGAGAGGATGACGCATCCCGTTCCCCGCTCCGCGAACCGCCTCGAAATTTCCCAAGGCGAAGCCACCCATGGCAGCCCGGCTCTCGGCGCGGCAGGTTCTGCGCCGGAGCGCCGCGATGGGGAGGCCCGGCCGGCGGAGATCCGGGAAGCCTGCGGTCTCGGCGATGCCCGGCAATCGTGGGCGTTCGCGCGGGGGGGGCCGGGGGCATCGGCGGTGAAAAGGCGCTGGCGGACGCGGGCGAGCCAGTCACTCCATCGATACGGGCTCGGCGGTCCGGCGGTGCATGCGTGGGGGCCTGATGTGCGTCGCCATCGGCCACATCCGGCCCATTCCCTGGTCATGTCGTCTTTGTAGAGGACCGCCTGCTTACTGCGGGCAACCCCTGAAGGGGTAAGACTCGCCCGAAAATTCGGCAAAATTCGATTTCGGTTGTTTGATGCGGACCCAGGCACTTTCTGAAGACCGCGCCGCAAGCGGCTCGGAGAAAGTGCGGGTCCGCTTTGCTGCGGAAAATAGAATTTTGCCGAATTTTCGGCCGAGCTGCCCGCAGCAGGACGGCCCTCTCCTTCGACGCCATCGGGAATGGTCCTGATGCAACCGAAGGAGAAGTACAATGGCCACCACGATCGCACAGCTCACCGAGAAGCCCGACGGCTCGATGGAAGGCGTCTTCGCCACGATCCGGGTCAACGCCCCGATCACCGTCGTCCCCAACACGAACAAGTCGCACGAGGACGCCCCGGACTACCGGGTCATCAACAAGCGCACGGGCTTCGAGATCGGCGCCGGCTGGGTCTCCACATCACAGCGGTCCGGCAAGGACAAGACCTCGTTCAAGCTGGAAGCTCCCGAGTTCGGCGTCATCTTCGGCAACCTCGCTCCCGCACCCGGCGGCGAGGAAAACAAGAAGGTCATCCTCTGGAACAACCCGGAGTGAGCCGCGACGGGCCGGCCCCGCAAGGGGCCGGCCCTCTCTGTGTTCAACACGATCAGGAGACTTCCATGAGCCGCTACGCCATCACCGTCACCAGCCAAGGGCGCTCCGACACGCAAGCCATCATCGGCTACGATCCGCCGCTGCGCACCTTCTTCCTGCAAGCCTTCCCGGACGAAGCCGGTGAGGATCTCGCTCTTTGGCTGGGCACGAGCGACCGCCAATACGAAACGATCGATGCCCTGCACATGGCGGCGCTCTCCAGAGGCTACAGCTTCATGCCGCTGCCCGCCGATCTCGCCACGCAGCTGAATGCAGACCGCGCCGATGAAGCAGAACGCCCGCCGCATGACGGCCCGCTCGCCGCCTTCCTGCGGTATCTGCAATCGAAGTAACCGTCACGAAAAGCCCGCGCCGGACGATCTCCGGCGCGGGCTTTTTTTGTGCCTGCCTGACCGCCACCTTCAGCCATCAGCCGATACGTCGCGGTATCCGCGTCGCCGCTTGACGCGTGATAGCGCCTGGCGTGCCGCGGCGGCTTCCCGCGCGGTCTCATAGAGGTCGATGCGCATGCGGCCGGCCCCGCCGATCCGTCCCCATTCACGCACGAGGCAGATGTCGCCGAACAGGCTAGGCATAGACGACATGCGATAGAACCGCGCCATGTTGCGCGCAGGATCGATGCGGTGAAAATGGATCGCGTCTTCAGTCTGCATGATCGGATCGTCGCGTCTGAGACTGATGCCGTCCAACAAGTTCTATGAATCGATCCGTCTCCATCGATTCACGATGCTGATGCATCCGCTGCAAGAGCGGGATATGGGCGAGCCGGCCTGCGGCCGACCGCGCTCTATTCGCGGCCTGCTGCCGCTCACGGAGCCTGCCGAAGCAGTCTCCGCCTTCGGTGACGATCGCCTCTCGCTTGCTTCAGGGACCGGTTCGACCGGCCCCCTGAAGCAGACGAGGGGCATTCCCTCGCGCACCCGGCCGGCTGGTCGCCGGATATGGACGCGCCCCCTCACGGGGGCGCGGGTCTATCTCTCTGACGGCCCAGTCTACTGGCCGCTCCCATCGCCTCAAGGACTGCGCGGCGCCTCCAATTTTCAGCCGCCGCCCTGAAGAAGGGCGGCGGCAGAAAATCGGTTCCTCCGCTTGCCGCCTCCGGCGGTCGCTGCGCGATCCTTGACCCGACGCTCGACTTGCCCGTCGCCGGGGCTCCGTCATCAAGATGAAGGAGACCATGACATGGCACACAACACTCTCATGCTTATCGCGCAGCTGTCCGGTTTGCGCATCAACGTTCTCGCCAACCGCCTCGGCTGCGACAGCGGAGTGGCGCTCACCGTACACGACACCCTCGCGGCGAAGCTTGCGAAAATGATCGCAGCGCAGCGCAGGATCCTCGCCGCCGACCGGGCGTGTGTCGCTGCGCGCGGTACGCAGGACGAAGAGGACGCTTTCTACGATCTGCACCACTACCAGACGGCGTTCTATGAGACGTGGCTGATCGAACCGATCGCGCTCCTCGACGACTATCTAGTGGACGACCTCACCAACGAGTACTTTCATTTCTACATCGGTGAATGGCGCCACCGGGACGGTGAGGTGCCGATCGCGGTGCCGGTTCCGGCCGAACGGCTCTGCGGTCTCGATACAATCATCACCGAGATCGAAGATGTCACCGGAGCCCGGTTCAGCGTCGAGAACGTCTACTACAGCGAAGCGGAAGCCGAGGCGGCGTGGTGGCAAAGCGTCGGCATGGATCCGGAAACGGTCTTCGGCGACGAGGTTGGCCGCCTTTGACGGCCCGGAGATCGGGGCGGTGAAAGCCGCCTCGATCTTTTCATGTCTCAGCCACGCCGCGCCGAGGTTGACGTTGCCGCCCGGCGCGACAGCCCGCTCTTCCCACTTGTGCGCCAACGACCGGATCGACCGGCCGCTGGCGCAGACGAGGGTTTTCCCTCGCGCTCCCCGCCGGCTGGTCGCCGGATATCGACGCGCCCTTCGGGCGCGGGGTCTTCCTCTGACGTCCCATTGTACGCCAGCCCATCCGGCGTCAAGGACTGCACGGCCCCTCCAATTTTCAGCCGACGCCCGAAGTGGGCATCGCCAGAAAATCGGTTCCTCCGCTTGCCGCCGCAGGCGGTCGCTTCGCGATCCCTGACCCCTCTGGTCAACAGCGTGAACGCCTTTCCGTCAGACGAAAAGGAGTTCATCATGACACGCATCTTCAATCCCTATATCGCCCTCGACACCATCGATGCCATCCGCAGCAAGGTTCTGATCGGCCGTGACGAATGCCGAACGCAGTTCGCCCGGACCCTTCACGCCAACCTCGCCGGGATGCTGGACGCGATGCGCGCCGATGTCGAGAAGGAGGTTCCCTATTGGATCGAGCAGAACGCAAAGCGCCATAGGTCCGAAAGGGACCGGTCGTTGTTCGAGCTTTACTTCATGCGCCCATGTTTCGAACAGCACTGGATCGACGAGGGGCCACATTCGGTGCTCGATGAAATCAGCGTCACAGTCTATGCAGGCGAACCCGGCATTGCGTGCGGCGTGACACTCAGCCACACCGACGTTCCGGCCTCTGAGCTCGAGGGTCTCGACGCGTTCTTCGCCGACATCAAGCTCAAACTCGGCGTCACCATCAAGGCGGCGAAGCTCACCCACCGCCGCTGATGGCAAAGGGAGGCAGGTCGCCTGCCTCCCTTTTTTCTTCCAGAAGCTTAAGGCTCCCGTCGCCTCTTCGGGTCTTTCGACGCGCCGTCATCCACAGTGTCGGGCGACAATTCCTCGACAAGCATGAGAAGGTTCTGTGCAGTGGCGGCCGGAAGGTCGAGGATACGCTGCACGAGCTTGCTTTTGACCTCCGCCTCCTCCGGACTTTCGCCAAAGAATTGCGGCGCTGCCGCATAGATTGCATCGAAGGGCGAGAATCCCAGCAACTCGGCCAGATGCAGAAGCCGGGTGACCCTGAGCTTGGCGCCCGCCCGCTCATGGCGCGCATAAATCTCCTGATGAATGCCGATCATCATGCCGACCTGCTCACGGTTCAGGTTCAGCGCATCGCGCCGCTCGCGCAGAAAGCGGCTCAACCCCCTCTCCATGTCCAACAAGCTGCGAATGCCCTGAAATGACGGCTTGCGCCAGATCGGCTTTTCGACCTCGGAATCCTCGGTTTCGACAAGGCCATGGTTGTCGATGAAGGTCTGGATGTCCTTGATGGCCATCTGAGTGCAGCGCGCCTGCCGGTCCCTGTTGCGATCAAACTGACGTTGGAAATGCCGCCAACCCTCGTCGAGCGGCTGAAATCCAAACCAAATCGGTGACGCTCCTAGCAGGGATTCGGACTCAAATTCAACTCACCGGACTGCTTTCCCTTCCTCAATAGCCATTCGCGTCGAGAAACTCCCGAATGGCCTTTTCCATGATCACCTGCATCGAGGTCTCGGAATTGAACGAAGCCAGCTTCAGACGCCGCTTCGTCTCCCGGTCGAGATTGACATTAACGAAATGGGCGGCTCCCTTCATCCGCGCCCGCTTCATCCGACGCAGCGCCTTACCCGCCTCGCTAGCGGTCTCCGCGCTACCCTGATCGTCGACGACCGTCGCATCCGGGACGGTCTCCTCCCCGCCGCGCCCCACGCTTTGCGGACGCACGAGATTGAGTCCCGCCGCGGCGCGCTGCCTGCGCGGCGCTGTCGCGAATTCGTCCAGCGACAATTTCTCTCCGCCGCTCATGCCGCACGCCCCGCGACCGCCGTGCTCGCCAACAAGGCGTCAACCTCCTCGACCAGCGCCTGCGTTTCACGCCGCGCCTTTGCGATTGCTTCCGTCACCTCCTGCATCTGAAGCGTGCCGATGCCATTGTGGATGTCCTTGTAGACATTGCGCTCGAAGACTTCGGTCTGGAACAGATAGGTGCCGACCTTGTCCTCTATGATCGGCCGGACCTTGCGATAGAGTTCCGTGTGGCGCACCGTCACCGTGATCCGGGTCCGCAGCACGCCGTGCCTGCATTTGCGACCGCGGGTCTCATTCACACGCAGCACGCTCTCGAAACTGTCGATCGCTCCCATCACCTCACGTTTGGAAGCCTGGATCGGCGAGATCACCAGATCGGCCGCCAGAATCACGGGGTCGACGAGCGACGTGTCCTCGCCGGGCGTATCAATCAGGACGTGATCGAACGTCGCCGCATTCCCCTCCATCCAGCGCTCGAACCCCCGAGCGGTCTTATGGCTGTACACCTCGATGCCCTCAGGCTGGGCATCCTTTTCCTGACAATCCGTCCACCACTTCATCAGATTGTTGCGGGCGTCCATGTCGATCATGGCGACGCTTCCACCGCGCAGGGCATACTCGCCCGCGATGTTCATCAGCGCGGTGGTCTTGCCAGCGCCCCCCTTGCCGTTGATGGCGGCGATCACGACGGTCATCGGCTCATCTCCCATGAAAATGTGTTTCTACTGACACACGAAACCATTTCCGTGTGGACGTGGATTCACACCGTTATAGAAACACACGAACATGGAAAAAAACAATCAGATAGATATTGAAAAGTGGAAAAATCGTGAAAAGATCGGATTAATCACTATCATAAGTGTTGGCAGGATACGGAAAAATGTGATACATTTTTCCTGACGATCGAGGGACAAGCCCTCGATCCGCGGCCTTCGGCCGCAACCCACCACGATCAAGAGTGCGTATGTCGATGGCCGGCAGCCAATCAGAAGCGTCGAAACGGAAGGATAGGGTGGCACATGTCCGCTTCTCGCCGGCCGAGTTCGAGGCCCTGGAGGTGGCTGCGAGCGCAGCGGGAATGACCGTTTCTGCCTTCGTGCGGTCCCTTTCCATGGAAGGCGCCGGCGTGCGGCCGTTCCTGGCAGAAGGGGATCGTGCAGTCCTCGGCCTGCTTGCCGATGGCATGCGGGCGATCGGCGGCAACCTCAACCAGATCGCGCGCGCCATCAACACCGGTAAGAAGACGGTGGCCGATAGAGACGTGGCCGGCAGCATCCGCGACGCGCATGGGGTGGCGACCGCTCTCGCGGCCGAGCTCGGCGAGATGACCAGGCGGTCCGCCGCCATCAGGCGCGGGGAGGATGGCTGATGGAAATCCTTCCCGGCGCCTTCGAACGGGAGTGGGAACGCCGCCGCGCCGTGCTGATGCATGAAATGCAGCTTGGCCAGGTCGACAAGGGCGATTGGGAAGAGCCGCGAAGGGGAGGGGTGGCTCGGCTTCCTGAGACGGGTCCTGGCGGCTTTGGCCGGGGGCGTCAGAGTGGCGGCGCCAGCCGCGTGCGGCGGGCGCGGAGCGGCGCAGGCGGCCGCTCGATGCGGACGCGGTTCTCGGCGCTGGCGCGGGGCAGTCAGCCAGCGGTGGTCAAGCTTGCTTCCTATGGCGGCGGCTCGCGCGCCGGAGCGATGATGAGCTACACTTCGCGAGGAGGGGAGCTTGCTGTCGAAAATGAGCGCGGCGAGCGTATTCTCGGCAAGGAAGCACTCGCCGAACAGCGTGCAGAATGGGAACATCTGTTCGACAATCGCGCTCCCAGCCGCGATCTTGGCGTGTTCCATGTTTCGGTCGACGCGAGTTCGCTGCGCGACGACGTCGATCAGGGCGATCAGATGCGCGAAATCCTGCGCACCGGATTTGGTGACCGGCGGTTCGTCTATGCAGCTCGGGAGCGAGGTGCTGGCGAGATCTATGTGAGTGGCGTTGTCGTCCTGCGTTCGGAGAATGGTGAGCGACTGACCGGTGACCGGAAAGCTGCCGAAATCATCCAGCAGCGCTTCGACGATTCCGATGCCGGCCGGTATGTCGAGGCACGATTCCGTTTTCATGGCTACGGCAATGGTGTCGAATGGGGCACGGCGCGGGTTCGGGAACTGGTCACGGGTACCGACAGCGAGGTTCGCGACGACACTGGCCGGTTGATCGGTGACGCCACGCAGGCCGGCGATCTGCTCCAGAAGGAATGGCGCAGCGAACTGCACAGCCGAAAGGGCAGGGACGTCATGCACCTGATCGTGTCGGCGCGCGCCGGGACGGACGGGGCAGCCTTCGAGGGAGCGGTGCGTGAGTTCCTGGGCGATCAGTTTACCGACCATCGCTACATTTTTGCCGTTCACGATCCGGCGCTCGACCCGAAAGAGATGGCCGAGGGCGGCAAGCGTCCGCATATCCACGCCCATGCGATCGTCACCATGCGCTCGGAGACGGGGGAACGGATCGTCACCAGCCCGCAGACATTCAGGGAGTGGCGATCCCTGATGGCGGAGAAAGCCCGGGAGCAGGGGATCGACATGGAGTTGACGGACCGTCGCGACTTCGCGAATGCGCCCGCCTACACGCGCAATCAGGTGCGGCCGGTCAGCTATCGCGGCCGTACGGAACATGAGGGCACCAGCCCCATTGCGGATGTCCGCTACCAGGCGAAGCGCACGAACGAGATCAACCTCGCAAACACAGACCGAAGCCGGCAGTACGCAGCCCAGGCGGCCGAGGCATGGAACGATCTTGCCGACGAAGAGCGCGGCTCCCGGGAAGGGGCCTATGCGCTACAGCAAAGCGGCCGTCTCGAAGGGTTCGCAGACAACTACCAAAAAGATCATGGTTTTGGAGGAGAATATCCAGAAGCTATCAAAAATGTAGGCAATATGGTAGAGTTAGTTGAGTTCCTGAACGGTGAGGATGGACAGATGCGAGAGATGACGCGTCCGGAATTCGAGGCCTATGAGAAGCGCGTGGAAGCGGTCCTGGCGTCCGTAGAGCAGACGCTCGATGTATCCGAACGCGCCGACTTCAACGAGGTCGCCGCGGCTGCCCGCGAGGTGGTGGACATTCGCCGGGATCACCTCGAACTGTCGGAACGGCAGGCCCACGGCGAGCCTCGTGAGACCTCTCTTGAAAATCGAGACGATGACCACACACATGTCGCTCGAGACAATTTGTTCGACGAGGCCATCGCGCGCCATGGCGAAAGGGCGGTGCGTGACGGGGACAGGATCTTGGCAGAATACGATGCCGTGTCCCTCTCGGTCGAAAGGGCCACGGGCAGGTTCACCAACCCTCGCGAGGGCTCATCCGATGATGAACGTGAAGCCAATCGGGCAGCATATCTTCTGGAATCGGATAGATACGATGCCGTGCTCAAGAGCTATGCCAGAGAAGCTCTCGACGGCAATACCTATCTTTACGAGCGATCGAAGGGAGAAGAAAATCTGCAAGAGGCGCTAAGGGACGAGGCTCAGGATAGAGCTAACCGGCGGGCCATCGATAGGTACGACCCCTCGAGAAACCTCCCGGCCAGCCAACATGATGAGAATCTAGTTCGCGCCGGGGACGAGTTGTTTGAACGCATCGATGCAGTGGGGAGAGAGGTATATCGCCTTTATGAACCGGAACGGCGGGACAACAGTTCAACACGCTCGGACGATCCGGGCGAGACCCAAGCCGAGCATGACCTTCGGATCGCGAAGTTGAGCGAGGCCGAGGCCCAACATGCGGGTTTGTTACGGGAGGCTGCTCAGGTAGCCCTCGACGGCAACGGGTACATCCGTGACATGGCAACGATCAGACACGACTTGAACAACGAGATCCACATGGAAAGTCGACGGCGCGCAGAAGCGGTGCAGGGACGTGACGAGAACGCAGCTGGCGCATCTGGACCGTCCGAGCGCGCAGACCGTGCCGTGCGCTTGAATGAGGACAGCAGGGCAGATCCGCCTCAGCAGCATGTGCCACGACTTCGCCAGATTGAGCTGGAACTTGTAGAGCGGCAGGATCGCGATCGTGACGATCGGGAGAGGTGAGTGGCCATGAAGACCGAATGGCGCAACAATCAACTTCCACCACCAGAAGGCACTGAAGATCGGCCGGACGGTTTTATCTCGATCGCGGTTCTGGCGTTTGTGCTTGTGGCTCCGCTCATCTATTTCGGACCTCAGCTTGGCGCCGTCGAGGTGTGGTTAGCCGATATCTTCCGGACGATCGACGGATGGATTGGGCCGATCAGGGAGCTTGTCTTCGGGTAAGGCGAAGGTTTGGCGCATTACGCTTGGCTGACTACCTCCCAATGATCGCATCTCGGGCGCCTGGAGAATGCTTGTTGCGACTGACGCGTGCGGAGCTTCATGAGCTTGTCTGGACAAAACCGATGACGGAACTTGCCCGACAATTTGGCCTGCGCGATCAACATATCGCAAAGGCGTGCGACGGAGCGGACATCGCACGTCCTCGCGCAGGCTATTGGCAAAAGGTCGAGTACGGAAAATCCGTATCGCGCTCCGCGCTCAACAATGAATGCTTTGGGGCCTGTGATATCGTTGCGATCGATGCATCGGGCTGGTCCATATTCCAGCCCTAGGAGACAGCTCGCGTGTTGCTTTTGCTACCGGAAGTGCCCTTCGTGCGATAGAGCTAGAACCAGGGTCCTAAGCGCGGCCCGAACCTTCTTATCCTCGATCCCGGTAAGCGCCTGTGCCACCCTTGCGTCTCGTCCATGCAGCGATTGGCGCTCCGGGTCTTGGCGCTGAGGACCGATTCCGTCCAGGAAAAAGGACAGCGGGGCGTCGAGGGCGGCGGCGGCCCTGACCAGGGTTGCAACGGCCATGCGGTTCATTCCGCGCTCATACTTCTGGATCTGCTGGAAAGTGACGCCCAGGGTTTCGCCCAACGTCCGTTGGCTCAGGCCGAGCGATTGGCGACGGTTTCGCAGACGTTCCCCGACAATGGCATCGACCGGATCAGGACCTTTTCCGTTTCCGCGGTGGCGCCGCCGGGATTGGCGGGGGTGGATCGGTGAAGAAGTCGGTGGGGGCGACATCGAGAATCTCGGCCAGCTTCTCCAACATATCGACCGTTGGTGAGTGAACCTCACGTTCCAGGTGGCCGACATAGGTCCGGTACAGGCCGGCTTGCGCGGCCAATTCCTCTTGCGACATGCCCTTTTTGTAGCGCATCCGTCGCAAGTTCTGCGCCACTACCGTCCTCAGCCTCATAGCTGAGACGGAACAGAATACGCAGTAAACAGCGACGCAGTATAAAGCGGATTTGCGGTTTTTCCAGTGGGCGCTGAGTCCCGCCCTCCGCCTCCGCCTCCACCCGCCCATTCTCGAACCTTCCACAGGGCGGGGATGTGACCTACATGATCAAGAAGCGGAAACCGTTGTGACGAGCATCCTGATGAAGGTTGCCACGCTGCATCTGGTCAGGCAGGCCGCAGCTCGAAGCTCCGCAAACCCCTAGACGTTGCCGTCCGGATCCGGGTCACTGCCGCGAATTGCTGTTTGCCTTCCGATACTGTTGCCCTCCTCATGCCGCGAGCTGCTCGAGGATCTGGTTCTCCGTTGGTTCCCGCGGATTAGCGCGTACGGAACTGCACCGAGCAGAAAGACGCCTATGAATGTGGCATACACAGCCCAGTCATACTGAGCAGCCAACACCAGAGAGGTGGCCACGCCGAGGGCGGCTGTCGGAGGTATCTTACCGATCGACGGCAGGCGGAAGGGCCGATCAAGTTTAGGCTGGGTATAGCGCAGCGCGATCACCGCCGTATTGATCGCTGCAAAGACGAGCGTGACGCCGAGCGAGGAAAGGCTCGCGACGAATTCGATCTCTCCGACGGCAGCAAAACCGCATGCCACAGCCAGGAAGGTAAGCGCGCCGATCCAGGGACTGCGGTAGGCGCCTAGTGTCCGCGCAAGCAGTTTTGGCAAATCGCCGTCGCGAGCCATCCCGAACAGCAACCGGCTTCCGGAAAGTGAAGCGCTCAGCACCGCATTGGCCGTCGCGATAAGCGCAGCGGTAACAATTATCGTCCCGAATGGTCCGCCCAGCTGTCTGGCAGCATCGGCCAGAGGGAATTGCGAGCCGGCGAGGCTATCGGCACTCACGAGACTGAGCACACCCAGGATTACGGCAAGATAGACCAATGTGGTGACGCTAAGCGCGATCATGAAGGCACGCCACAGGTCTCGATCAGGGCGCTCCGCCTCCTCCGAGAGCGACGCCATATGTTCATAGCCGGAATAGATGAAGAAGAGGATTGCTGCACCTTGGAGCACGCCGCCGAGATTGTCGGACCACGCGGCGAGGTCGGGAAGACCGCGTTCGCCTGACGGGATCGCCATCATCGCAAACCCGATGAGACACGAGACCTGGACAACCGTCAGCCCCGCACTGATGAACGAAGCCTTTCCAATACCAGCGATGTTGACAGCTGTGGCAATAGCCATCAACGCCAATGCAACGATGACGGGAGCGACCGGCAGGAACGCTTGCGCATAGTTGCCGAACGTCAGCGCAACCGTCGCCAAAGTGGCGGCACCGTGGACCGCGATGAATAGCCCGACTGTGAAGGCCAAGGCCGGAAAGGCCGGAAAGGTCTTCCGCAGGAAGTTGTGCTCTGCGCCCGCGCCCGGCAGTGCCGAGGCGATCTCGGCATATGATAGACCAGAGAATCCAGAAATGATCGCTGCGACCAGGAAGCTTAGCCAAATGCCTTCGCCAGCCGCGCCGGCAGCCGGCCCGATGACCGAATAGATTCCAGCACCGATGATGGTACCGATGCCATAGAGGGACAACCGTACAAGCCCGAGCGACTTTGCAAGTCCGGAGTGGCCGTCTGCATTGCTCGGTTCATGTGACATTCTCGGTAGCTATCCCCCACTTCTCTCAATGAGCGTGCTGAGCTGCGGTTCCGCCCCGTTCTTCGCCATACGAGTGGACGTGGGCCAATTCTGGAACCTCTACCAACTGGAGATGCAAGTTCTATTCGCAAAAGGGCTTTATTCTCCAGGCGCGTTGTGTTGGGCTTCCGAATGGAATTGGACGCGCGGTCTCTTCAATCCGCGTCCTCGGTACTTCGGCCGAATGAGACCTTTGACGAAGGATGGCTATTGATGGGTGCCGCAACCAAAGATCACCAAGTCGGTCAAGGGGCCGAGAGCGATCACGATCACGCAGAGGTCGTGACCGAAACAAACGAGCGGCGCATCCGCTTCGTCCTGATCTTCACAGCGGGCTATGCACTAGTCCAGGCGATTGGCGGCTGGTACTCTGGATCGTTGGCTCTCATTGCCGATTCTGGGCACATGGTTTCCGACGCGGCAGCCCTGCTACTGGCATTGATCGCCTATCGGATTGCGCGGCGTCCCGCTGACGCGAAACGAACCTACGGTTTTCATCGCGTCCGAGTGCTCGCGGCGCTCGCAAACGGGGGGACGCTACTACTGCTGGTCGCCTGGATCGCATGGGAAGCGGCCCAGCGCATCAATCAGCCCACTGAGATCCTAGCAGGTCCGATGCTGGCCGTCGCACTTGTCGGCCTCGGCGTAAACCTCGCCGGCGCTTACATACTGTGGTCGGGCAATCAGAATGACGGCAATCTTCGAGGCGCTCTCCTGCACGTCGTAGGGGACCTCCTCGGCTCGGTCGGCGCGATAGCTGCGGCGATCGGTCTCATGCTTACGGGATGGACCCTTCTTGACCCGATACTCTCGATTTTGGTGGCAGGCTTGGTCATCCGGTCTGCCTGGAGCTTAGTCACCGATTCAATAAGAGTGCTATTGCAAGCGGTCCCTAAAGGCGTAGATGCGCTCGAAGCAGAGAAGCGGCTGCGCGATCTTCCGGGAGTCGCTGAAGCGGGGCACTTCCATGCCTGGACGCTAACCGACCAAACGAACATTGCGACGGTTCATGTAAGCCCGACGCCGGGGGTTGATCCCCTTACGCTACCGCCCATCGTTTCGGACTGGCTGCGGAGAAGCTATGCTATCGATCACGTCACGGTTCAGGTGGATCCGCCAGGTCAACTTGATCGCCACGTGGAGTAAGGGTGCGACGGGCCCCTCGGTCGACGACGAAGCCAGCTTGCGTACTATGCGGCTGGGCTGAGCCTGGCAGCCTAGCGGTCGCGATCGTCCCGATCCACATGGAACCGTTTTTCGATATCCTGCTCGATCTGGCGCAAGCGCGAAACGGGTTGATGGACCGCGTCGGAGTACGTTGCGTCACCGGATTGTGACGTCCGTTCGGCGGCGTAGCTCTGCCGCGCTCCAACCTGTTCATTCTGGACCTGGAATTGGGCTCGCTGCTCCTGACGCAAATCTTCCATCGCTACTACAGTTTCTAGGTCACGATGCCATTTCGCCTCGCGTATATAGCCATTCCCGTCGACGACCTCGCAAGCGGCCTGACGCAAGACCTGATTGTAGCTAGCCGTCGCCTCGATCAGATGTTCGAAACGGCCCGGTCGTTCTTTATCACCCTCGCGATAACGCCCTAGGCGCCCCCCAGTGTCGCGCACCTCGCGGCCGGCTTCAACAAGTCTCTCGATTAGCTCTTCGCCATCTGCCACGGCTTTTTCCCCAGGCGAGCGACGGCTTCCTCCCTGAACCGCGCCCAACCTGCCGCCTCAGAGGTTTGGTCTGAACGGTCGGCATAGGAGGCAAGATCGTCGTCCGAATGAGGTGCGCTCCGCATTCTTCGCCGCCACGGTCAAGAGCATTTCGGAAATCTGGTATCTCCGCTCCTTCCTCCAGTGTGGTATAAGCAGCGAGTAGATCATTTCGTCGCTGTCCAAAATTCTCCCACGCGGCTTCGGAGTCCTCGTGGCTCCAATATTCAGCAGAAGGTCCAAAAGCCCAGCTACCATAGGACAGTCCGTTCTCGGCATCGGCAATCGCCAGATCGCTCTTGGGGGTTGTCCAACCCTTCCTTATTAATATCCAAGCAGCTTCGCGTCGCCCTTGGTGATCTCCGGAATTGGCTCTCCAGCAGAACCTGCACCGTAGCTTATGTTGTGGTCCTCCCAGTTTTTCTCATACAGCACGATTCGTTCAGCCAATTCCGTGTCAACTCATGCGGAGACCACAACATTGCTCAACCGGCCCCGGCCTCCACGATCTCCGGCGCGTCGGGTACGGTTTCATCGAATATCCGGGACCAATCGATGTTCCTGGCGCCGGTTCGGGCGGCTTTGGCCCGTGCCTGGACGAGCGCGCTCAGCTTGCGCGCCGCCGGCACGAAGCGGGCATCAATGGAATCGAGAGACGTACTCGCCGCCGGTGCCGGCAGCGTTGCCTTGCCACCGCTCGCCGATTTTCGCCTCTCGGGCA
Organism: Rhizobiaceae bacterium; assembly: GCA_019635775.1. Taxonomy (GTDB): domain Bacteria; phylum Pseudomonadota; class Alphaproteobacteria; order Rhizobiales; family Rhizobiaceae; genus Mesorhizobium_K. The sequence goes on from JAHBYU010000009.1 coordinate 172,001, forward strand.
TCTGTCGCGATAATCCGGCATTGGACTGCAAGCCGGGAATAGGAGCTTCCTGCTTTTCCACACGCTCCGGTGTTTCATCCGGCGGTCGGTTGCCCTCAGCCTCGACTGCGTATGCCGAGGTCGTCGCCGGTACCGGCCGCTGCGGCAGGAACTCCGTTGCAGGCACGTCGGGCAGGTTCATCCGCGATAGCCTCTCCATCTCCTTGAACGGCATCGTCCGGAAGAACCGCAACTTGTCCGCGAAGACCGGTCCCTGGCCTTCGGCCAGAATGATCATCTTGTCGCCCGACATCTGCCGGACCTCCTGCGGCATCATCAGGTCACGCTCACGAAGCTGCTCGACCTTAGTGCGACGATGCAGGCCCATCAGCTCGATCGTGCGGGATTCGGTCTTGTAGCGGACGGTGCGCTTGCCCAGTCCCTTGGAAACGGCTTCCGCCGTCACCTGGTCATTGGCGCCGAGAACCAACTGATAGCCGCAATTGCCCATCAATGAATGGCGGGAGGTCTCGCCGTAGATCTCGTCCAGGTTCTTGAGGTCCTGGATTACGAAGGCCATCTTCACATTGTACCCGGCCACATAGGGCAGCTTGGTCGTGATCTCAGTCATTTTCTTCAGCTGCCGGAACTCATCGAGCAGGAAGTACACAGGAACCGAACGCTCCGTGTGCTCAAGCATCAGTGTATCGAGGGTCTGTTGTACAAAAAGTGCCAGCAGCGGCCGCAGCAGCGTGATGTCGGTAACATTGGGCGCAAGATAGATCGAGATCGGGCGACGCTTCAGGGCGCGCAGATCCATGTCGGTGACGGACGTCGCTGCCACGACACGTTCGTTTCGGAATGGACGCAGAGCCTTCTGTATATCGAGCAGCGCGGATGCGGCGGCACGTTCTGATAGCGCGATGTAGGCGTTGAAGCTCTCTACGGTGAAGCGAGACAGGTAGGGCTCACGCTCCTTGATGAGCGTCATCATGGCTTGCAGATTTGCGCCACTGTTGAAGAAAGATGTGACCTCGCCGAGGTTGCGATGTCCCTCGTAATAGACGCTTTCGTTGATATAGCTGATGGCGCCGGCGATGACCTGCTGGGCGGTAGCCTGCCAGATCGAATTCTCGGATTCGGTCACTTCCGGAACGAGGATCGCGGCCATGTTTTGAATGTCGGTGGTGCGGTCGCCGCGATCCGCGCGGATGAAGTCGAGCGGATTGTAGCGATGCGTTCGTTCCGAGCCAGGCGCAAACAGGAAGACCTGGCTGCCCTTCGATTTGCGATAGCCGGCGGTGCTGCGGAAGATTTCTCCCTTGAGGTCGGTGACGATCATCGAGCCCTCATGAGAAAGCGCATTGGGAACGACGTAGCATGCCCCCTTCCCCGAACGCGTCGGTCCGATGATGAGATGATGGCGGTCGTCGTTGACGCGAAGGATCTGCCGCCCGAACCGGCCAAGGATTTTTCCCTTTTTCCTGAACCAACCATCGCGCCGAAGTGACATCGCGCTCTGGAAACGGGCATCACCAAGCGGGCTCGTGTTCGCCCGAAGACCGACATAGGCGACGATGCCCGCGACCAGCGCAGCAGGCAGCAGCGATCCAAGCGCTACGACGCGAAGAACGCCGCTGTCGCCATAAGCGACGAGCTGCTGAAACGGGGCGAAAGGATTCGTGGTAATTGTGGCCTGCAGAATCCGGCTGTCGCCATAGAGAAATTGCAACCCAAGGCCATAGGCCAGCAACCAGATGGCGAAGGCGACAGTCAGGCAGAACCCGACATAGAAGATGCGCAGCGAGCCTGTCATGGTGCAACCATCCCTTCACGCGCGAAAAAGATCTCCGAGACCCCACGACGGCCCCCTTCCCTGCGCAGTTGCACGACGATCGGGATGACGCTCCGGATGTAGGAGATGAGATCCGCCTTGGGATAGGCGGCCGATAGCCCCGACTGCATGACCATCATGGCGAGCTGTTCATAGGCGCCAAGCGGCGTGTCGGCATGGACGGTCGACATGGATCCCGGGTGTCCAGTATTGATCGCACGCAGGAAGGCGAAGGCTTCTGATCCTCTGACCTCCCCGACAAAGAGCCGATCGGGCCGCATGCGCAACGAGGCCTCGAGCAATGACTGGATCGTCACGCTCGCCGTTCCCTGGTCGCCACGGGACGCGAGCAAATGCACTGCGTTCTTCTGGGGCGGAAACAGTTCACGCGTGTCTTCCAACGTGATGATGCGCTCGTGCGGGTCGACGGTCTTAAGACAGGCGTTGAGGAATGTCGTCTTTCCGCTGGAGGTGCCACCGCTGATCAGGATCGAGACGCGATTGACGATCGCCGTGCGGATAAAGCCATAGATATCCCGGGTCGAGAGCCGGTCTATCAAGGCCTGCTCAGTCTCGCTGAGCCCGCCTACGGCAACCGCCACCTGATCGAGCGCCCCTTGGTCGCGGTAGTCTTCTAGGGTGTAATTGCTGATGACCTGCTTGCGAATAGAGACGGCGCCGCCGTTGGCCGCAGCTGGCGGGAGGACAACCTGTATTCGCTCTCCTGTCGGCAGGGCGGCGCTGAGGATAGGACTCGACCGGTTGATGAACTGGTTGGTCGTTGCCGCGACGCGCTCGCCGATGTTGACGATCTCGTCGGCCGTGAGCTCGGATATCTCATAGTGTTCCATGTGGGCCGAGCCGAGGCGCTCGACATAAACTTGGCCAGGGGAGTTGATAGAGATCTCGACAACCTGACTGTCGTCAAGAAATGGCCGCAGCGGCTCAAGCGCCCGGTTCAGGAAATGGTGCTTCTGCTCGGCGGCGAAGCTAGTCGAGATTTCGTTCACGACGGATCTCCCTCAGTGCCTCGGTGACGGGATCCTCGTACATGGCAGAAAAATCGAGGTCCTGGCGGACGAAGACAAAGATGCGCTCGCCCTGGCTGACGCTGATTGTCGGGGGAATGCGCAGGGAGTCTCCCAATGCCTGGTTGGCCATGTCGGAGAAGGTCTGCGCGAGGGTCTCGCGGGCCAGTTCCTCCGCGTTCTGCGCATCGTCGCTATCTCCGGCCGCGGCCTCGCTACCGTAACCGGTCAGGTAGCTGGCACCGGCGCCGACGACTGAAAGCAGGATGGCTGCACCGAACCGCTCTCGGAATTTTTTGTCGACGCGTCCGGTCAGGCCGGCGCGACCCAGACTGTCGGCGCCGATCGAGTTGAGCCGGACCGACACCCCGTCATCACGCAGCATGCGGGTCCAGACGACGAAGATCCGCGTCTGGCCACGTGTAATCTCGGACTGGTATTCGCCGATGAGCCTTGTGCCGGTGGGGATCAGAACGCGACGGCCGTCGAAAGAGTAGACATCCTGCGAGACGATCGCCCTCACCTGCCCAGGAAGGTCGCTGACAATGGCCGTCTCCAGGATGCCGGGGATCAGCGTGCCCTCGGGAACAAGGGCGTCGATGCGCTCGATCTTCCGAGCCTTGGCGCTGCGGTCACCAATGCTCGACGCCGCGGCAAGGAATTTGCTGCTTCGATCCTCACCGGCAACGGTGAGCCCCTCGCCTTCTCCGCCGGTGAGGCTGCCTGGTCCGCTTGATGCCGGATTGTCGAGTACGACGAGGTTCGAACGAAATCGAGCCGGGAATTCCTCAGGAGGCGTCTCGGCCGCCTCTGGCGGCGGTGGGGTCGTACCCGGAACAGGCGGCGGTGGGACCTCAAACTCAGTCGTATCGACTTCTTCGGCGGGAGGTGGCGGCGGCGGAGGAGGTATCTGCACGATCTCTGGAGCCGGAGATTCTGGTTCCGGCTCACCCTCGCGCAGGAAGGATGGCGGGCGAAACGTCGTGGTCGTGAACTCCTCGTCTCCGTCGAGCATGTCGCGCGCCGGCGGCTGCCTGCCGGCGAGGACCATGTATCCGGCCACGAGGCCGAGCAGGACCAGAATAGCACCGCCGACGAGTTGTTTGCGGCGAACCGCATTGTCGGCGATGACGGGATCGTCGCTTTGACCAAGGGCTTCGAGTTCGGGCGAGCGCTTCATCAGTTTCCGCTCCGACGCCGGCGTTTAGCCTTTTCGTCCTCAACTGGCCCCAGAACTGCTGGGTCGGGTGTAGCGAAATCCGGCTTCCTCAGATTGAAGATGCAAATCCACTGGTCGCCGTCGCGTAGCGTGAATTGCGTCGCGGCGCCGTCAACGACGATGTACTCTCCCTCCCTCCTGAAGTTCCGCAGCGTTTCAGAGAAATCCGAGTTAACGGCGAAGATCGCGGGTACCCGACGATCGAACTTGAAGTAGGTCTTGTTGCCGTCGTCGAAGACCATCAGGGGCTTCAGTCGCGCGTCGCCCGAGAAAGAATAGTCGATATTGACGTTTGCCTTGTCGATGCCAGAGATGTTTGGCCAGGCGGCGCGCTGTTCCGCCTCTTGTCGCAATGCGGCGTTGAGGTTCTTCTCAGGGTATTGGAAACGGATCCCAAAGACCTTTCGACCCGCTTCAGGGGCAAAATCGTGCAGTTCGAGATAGTAGATGCGTTTGTCGGTGACGACGTTCATATTGGTTGTCACGTCCTTCGCGATCGGCTTGACGAACAGGATATTGCCCTTCTCCGCCGGCACGACCTGCCAGCTTTCGGTGTCCCCGAGCGAGATCGTTTCGAATTTCTCTTCCTCATCGAAGATGATCATGGTCGAGATGCCGTAGGTGGCGAAGACTTGGACGACGTTGTTCTCCTGATAAGTTACGGTGGTTACCCGCGGATCGAGAGACCCACCCCTTGGCGTCTGGGCCGCATAGGCATCCCAAAGGGAGCCGACGAAGAGGAAGGCGGCTGCAACGGCACGGCTTCTCATCGGCTGTCCCCCGGTGTCACGGTCTCCTGATCGCGCCGATAGGAATAGACCTGGAAGCCGAGCGGGTTCTCGAAGCGCCATTCGTTGCGGGTCGGCGTGTCGGTGTAGCGGAAGCGCACGACGGAAATCCAATGGCGGACGATCGATTCCGTATCGCTGCGTTCGTTGGTAGAGAATCTGACGATCGCCGTGCTGGTGTTTGGGAACGTCACTGATTTGATATCGACGAGGACCCGCTTCAGGCGCCCGTAAACCTTTGCGGGGTTCTGCGCATTGGCCGCGCTGTAGAGCGTCTGAAGTTCCCGCGCGGCTTCGTCCGCAGACAGGAGCGCGGCGATACCAAAATTCTCGGTGATGGCGTACGGGTCGTAACCTTCGCGGGCGCGGATGTAGCGCACCACGTTTGCCTGCGTGATTGCCTGTTGTTCTGTGAGATTGGCCGGCCGCGTCAGCCCCGACTTTACCTCGATGTAGCCCGTGGTCTGGTCGACGGTGACGACATAGGGCTCGAAACTCTTCAGTGGCAGCATCAGAACCACTGCCAGCAGGCTGAGCAGAGCAATCCCGGCAAAGACGATCGAGAAGAACCAGGCGACGCGCTCCGATCGCTTCGCCCGCTTGATGATTTCCTGCTCCCAGATGTCGCCTTGCTGGAAATAGGAGCGCAGCGCGGTTTCGGAATTGTCTGCCATCCCTGCCCTTTTCTAGTCGTTCTGGATCCTGTATCGCCTTGCCGATCAGGGTTGCCTTGGGGTTCCGTTGGATGTGATCGCGCGCTGCATGGAGGCGCCCGCGCCATTCGGTGGAGAATGAAGTCGCGCCTGAACCCGGTGCACAGCGGCCTGTGTCTGACGGGCGGATACTCCGATTGCGCGGCGGCCCCAAAAGATGCTTCTCGCTGTCAGCTGCCGCGAACGCGGACCTATAGGTGTTGCTAGGCCGCCCGCTATGCCCTGCGCCAGCGATTGCACCTGCAGAAGGACAAAACTGCCGGCTAGGCAAAGCATGATGAAGGCCGCGAAATCACTCAGTTTCAACTCGCGATCGCCAGAGATGCTATCGATCGTCGTAAGTTCTGGCTCCATCGCTGCGATCAAGAACGCGGCAATCACATAGACGAACAAGGGAATGATTGCGTAGAGCAGCGCCTGATTAAGCCACCCCATCGCATAGCTACGTGTCGCATCGAAAAAGAAGCAGGCGATGAAGATCGGCGCTGTGCCAAGCAAAACCCACAGCACGACCTTGGCCAGAACGAGGATTCCAAGCGCGATTGCGACGAACAAACCAGCGAAGACCATAATGATCATGCCGATCAAAGCAGGCAGGACGGAGAGATAGCCCGCCTGTTCGGAGAAGGCTGCGGCCGCGATGTTGGCTGTCTCCCAGATCTGCGACAGCCCATTGGTGGGCTCGGTGACCCCAGTGCCAGAGGCCGCCAGGATAGCGCGGCCAGCGGCTTCTGGAACCTTGGTCAGCCAGTCGTAGACGAGATCGTTGAAGTTCGACCAGGTGCTGACCAGGACCAGAATCACCAGCACACGCACCAGTCTTCCTATGATCTCGGCGACGCTCAAGCGTGACGTTCCGAGGAAAAGCTGCAGGCCGTAGAACAGGACAGCGAGGATGAAGAGTAGGCGAAGGAGAGGCTCAAGGTCCTGGCTCAAAGCCTCATAGGCACTTTGGGAAAAATTCTGTCCCGAAGCGTCGATCCGATCCAGTAGTTCGCCAATGAAGTCGTCCACCGCCCTGCCCTATTCTTCGTCCCCGATCGCCAGCTCCTCGACGGCTGCCAATGCCGCTGCCCTGTCTGGATTGATCGACCGCATCGGCCCGCAATCGTCTCCCGTGCTGGCAAAGCTCGTGAGATTTGCCGGTCGCTTGCACGGTGCGGTTTTCTCGCGTGGCGTGCCGCATCCGCTGACCAGCGCGGCCAGGATCAGCACCAGAGCTGTTGCGGTGCATTGCCAGCTTCTCATTCGTACCGCAGTGCCTTCTTTGTATTTGACATGTCAGTCAACTTGCGCTGGTTTTCCGCATGCAGCGATTGCACACCGGCGTTCAGAACGCCGATCATCTCGTTCAACGTCAGGCCCGTCTGGACCTGAAGCTGCGTGTTCTGGTCGATTGACCCCTTGATGTCCTCGGCCTTGCCGATTTCCCCACCAGCGCTTTCGAGCGCGGAGCGGCGTGTTTCGACCGCCTGTTGCGAACCCGTGATCAGGGCCGAGACGCCCATGACCGTTTTCATGAGCTCCTCATAGGATTTGTCGCTGGCAAGCGAACTGTTCTCTTTGCCCGATAGGGAGCGAACGAGCTGAAGGCCGTTGATGAAGAGCGTGGCCACTTCTACGACTTTCGGGTCGAGCGACCCGAAATCGGCAATCCCGCTGTTGAGAATGCTTTCGAACGAGGGCATCGACGACACGCTGAAGCCGTTGCCGATCGCGATATCCTTCAAAGCGCCGGCATCGTTCCCGCGGTCTCCGGTGACCGCCTTGAGGGTCTCCTCGACAGTGGTAAGGATTTCCTTGTTCGTATCGAGGATCTTGCCGGTCTTTTCGGCGGTGTCGCGCGCGACGGCGTAGTTGGTCTTGTCGATGACAGGAATGTCGGCCGCGGCCTGTGCGATGCCCGCCCCGATCCAGGCCAGGATTGCCAATGAACGTTTCATCATAGTCTCCATCACTGTGTCTTGAAGAGCAGTTCCGCCTGCGCGTCGATACGCTGAACGCAGGCCTTGGCATCGGAATCCCAGACGAGACCTTCCCGCTCGTCGCAGAAGCCCGCGACCGGCCGATCGTCGTCATTGCTGCCCGTTTCGTAACGGGTCGATCGGTTCGCGCCGGACAAGTCGCCGAGCGTCATGGCATTGCTGGAGTTCGTCAGATCGGCGAACGCCGTGGAGAGCAGGATCAGCCGGTTGATAAGCTCGATGTTCGCGTTGCGCGCACCCGAATTGTGATCCCAGCTGTCCTGGATCGTGCCCGAACCCATGTTGCCGAGTTGTGTCAGCCAGGACGTGACATCGCCGGACCCCTCGCCGATCGCAGCTGTCAGGCCCATCGCGTTGATCGTGCTGGTCCGAGCACCCGCATAGGCGCCGCCACCGCCATAGTTGAACGGAATGCCGGACTTGTCCGAACCCCCAAATGCCGGCAGCCACCTTTGGGTTATGTTGGCGACATAGCCCTGCGTCTCCTTGAAGGGCGGGATGCCGCCATATTTGTTCACGTTGCCCGCGCCGGCATTGTATGCGGCAAGCGCCAGCGAAACGTTGCCGTTGTACTTTCGAAGCTGCTGCTTGTAGTAGCGCGCTCCGCCGCGCAGGTTCTGCTCGATATTGTGGGGATCGACGCCGAGGTCGCCAGCGGTTCCCGGCATCAGCTGCGCAGGGCCGACGGCGCCCATTGGAGATTTGGCGCAGGGGTTGAAGCGGCTCTCCTGGTAGACGAGCGCCAGGAACTGGTTTTCGTCGACGCCCTCCTCGCGTGCAATCCGTCGAACTAGTCCGGCGATCGCCGGATTGGCATTCGCCGCTGCGACCGGGTCATCCTTCCGGCCTGCCCGGTACATCGAGCAGGTCACGCTCTGGTTGTTGACGTAGCGCTCCTCGCCAACCTTCTCGATCTCGCCGGTTTTCTTGTCGCGATCCTCGCGCTCGTCGAGCACGGTGCCGTCGATGGTCGGGATATCGGCAAACGCAGGCGATGCCGCACAGACCAGAAGGATGGAAAAACGCCGAATCATGCTGGAACCTCCCAGCCGCAGAAAGCAGGCAGCCACTTTTTCGGATCGTCACCCAGCTGTGCGCGAAGTGCTGCACATTGCTCGATCGTCTCCTTGCGGCCGGACATGACGCGTACGAGATCCGGCATCGAGGTGAGGTCGAGCCTGGCGATGACGGAGTCGTTGCCGTGCTTGATCAAAAATGTCCGCCGCTCGGGCGGCGTGTTGCGAATGAAGGTGTATTCCTTGGCGGTTAGGCCGAAGCGCCGGATATAGCTTTCCTCATCGGCGCGCGGATTGGGAAAGTGCAGATTGGTCGCGGATTGCTCGATCAGCGTGTGCGATTGCGGCGCGCGGGCGATATCGGCTGCGGACTGGGTGCCGAACCCGACGATCCCGTTGAGCTTGCGGATCGTCTTCATCTTGTCGACGATGTAGCTGGAAAAGACCGGATCCTGCAGAAGCTTCCAGCCTTCATCCATGAAGATGAGAACCGGCTCACCGGTGAGCAGTTTGTCCAGCCGGTGGTAGAGGTACATCAGCGCCGGCGTGCGCACGTCCTGATTGTCGAGGATGTGCGTCATGTCGAAGCCGAAAATTCGACGGCCCGAGAACGACAAGACGTCCTGCCGCGCGTTGAAGAGCCACGCCTTCTCGCCCTCGAACCATGGACGCAGGCGCGACTGGAGATCGTTGGCGTCGGAGCGCGCCCGGCCCATCAGCAGACCGGACAGATTGGCAAGCGTGCGCTGCTCCACCGGCTCCTGGCAGATGCGTCCGATCGCGCGCTCCAGCGTGTCTTCTTCTTCCTGGCTGAACCCGTGGCCGTCGGCCGGATCAAGCATGGCCTTCAACAGGCGGTGCAGGAATTCACGGTTAGTGGCAGTGTTCTCCAGCTGCAACGGATTGAAGCCGGTGGCGACGCCCGGCTGCAGGACTTCGTATTCGCCACCGACGGCACGGATGAAAATCTCGGCGCCGCGATCCTTGTCGAAGAAGACGGCCTTCGGTTCCGGCGAAATCCGGAACGCCTGGGCGAGCAGGAAAGTGAGCGCCACGGTCTTGCCCGACCCAGTCGGTCCGGTCACCAAAAAATGGCCGATATCGCGCTGATGAAAGTTGAACCAGTAGGGCGTCTGCGACGTCGTTTCCAAGATCGAGATCGGCAGGCCCCAGTGCACGCCGCTCCCCTGCCCCGTCGCGAAATTGTGCAGGGACGAGAACCCGGAAAAGTTCGCGCTGGACAGCATGCAGGAGCGCGCGATGTAGGCATGATTGCCAGGCAGCTGCGCCCAGAAGGAAGCCTCTATGTTGAGGTCCTCGCGCAGCCAGTTGATGTTCATGTCGGTGAGGCAGGAGCCGAGTTCGGCGACCGCCTTGTCGAGTCCGGCGAGATCGCGCGACAGGCACAGCAGAGTGAAATGGTGATAGCCGAAGACGGCTTCCTGGTTGAGCAGGCTGTTCAGCGCGAAGTCGATGTCGGTCTCGACGGTGCTGCCCGATTCGTCCGAGGCATGGATTTGACGCTTCAGCCGCGAAATCCGCTCCTGCGCGATCGGCTTGTCGGCAAGTGTGAAGGACTGGGTGCAGATGAACTCGTGGTTCATCTGCAGGAGGCCGTCGAGCATCCCGGGCCCGGAGAATGGGGGGTATTCCTTGATCGACAGCATCGCGCCGAAGCGGTTCTCGGCTTCGGTCGGCCCCTGCGCCTGCAATGTTCGCTTCGAGAAATGCAGACGCGACGTACCGACATAGCTGCGGATGCCCATGCGGGGCAGGCGCATCTCGCGCGCGACGCCGCAGGTGAGCAGCGTGTTGATGAAGGCGCAAGGCTCCGAGTACGGCTCGCCATCGCGGTAAACGACGCCAAGCGGACGCGCGCCGTACTTTTGCAACTCGCGCGTGACGTTGCCGACGATTTCTTCGAGTTCGTTGATACGCTCGTGCAGATGCTGCTCGCGCACTTCGGCGCCGGAAGAGCGATCGAGCAGGCGGGAGAACGTCTCGGCGGCGCCAAGTGCGCCGCGCATGCCGGAGCGAACGATCGTCAGATAGAGCTCATTGGTGAACATGCGCTTGTCATGCAGCGACGCCATGTAGCGCGTGTTCAGAAGCTCGCAGAACGGGTCGGAGAAGCTGCCGCCGATCGTCGGCTTGACTTGTTTGCGGACGACCGTCGACCAGAGCGAATAGCGGCTGGAGCCGAGCGCGCGGATCATCGTGTTCTGCACGACGGCGCGCATGTTGAGCTCGGCCTGGTCCTCCGTCTGGAAGAAAAGCCCGTCCAACTTGATCACGGAAAGGATTGCGCCGCTTTCGAGCCCGATCACCGTGTCGGCGACGTGGCGCAGATACGGAATGTGGGTCGCCATCGCCCGTTCGCGCCGACCCTCACGACCGAACCCCAATTCTTCGGCGACGACGTTCAACATGTCACGGTCCGTAGGAGTTGGTGCGCCAGAACAGCCGGTTCGGCGTCCGCGGCGTGCGGCGGCCGACGACCTGCGCGAGATCGAGGATGCGGATGTCGCGGCTACAAAGTGCAAACAGTGCGAGGTAGATCAGGGGTGCTGCCAACGCCGACCAGAAGCTCGAGCTCACCAGGAAGGCGATCAGCGTGAAACCGACGATGATGTAGAAGGCGTTGAGCGGAATCCCCCACATCATCGGCGGCCGGGTCAGGCCGATGACCAGCGGCGTCAGTTGCGGTTTCTCGTCGGTGAACTCGGCCATGGTCAGCTTCCGACCGCCGCGATCATCTCGTCGACGATCGCCGGCGCGCCAAACACCAATCCGATGCCAAGCACCACCGCGCCGGCTGTGAACCAGGAGAGACGACCCGCGAAGGCGAGGAAGCCAAGCGCGATAACCGCGATGATCGCTAGCAGGCGTCCGAATGGCCCGGTGATGAAATCGACGATCATCTGCACCGCGGTTTCAAGCGGTGCGAACGCGCCGGAGGTCTGCGCAAAGGCAGGTTCCGTGAGCACGAGGCTCGAGATCAGGATCGCGCCGATCGCCAGTGGACGCATTACGGATCGCGCAGCTGTGGAGTGAGAGACTTCGTTCATGGTGACCTCCGGCTAAAAATGCATGACCCCGCCGACCCACTGCCGGCGTTCGCGCGAGGTGATGACCCCGCTGGAGTCGACAGGACCTTGCCCTTCTTCGTCCGAGGCGCGCGGCTCGTCTGTGGACGGGCCGCTTCCCTCCAGGCCCATCTGGATGTTGAGGACTTTTGCGACGAAGCCGACGGTTTCCTGGAACGGCGGAATGCCGCCATGCTCCCGTACGCGGCCCTCGCCCGCGTTGTAGGCGGCCGCGACCAGCAGCGGATTGCGGAACTCGTCGGTCAGCTCACGCAGATAGCGCACGCCGCCGTCGACGTTTTGCTCGGGATCGCAGATGTCGGTGACGCCGAATCGTTCGGCCGTCTCGGGTATGAGCTGCATCGGTCCGCGCGCGCCAGCGCGCGAGTTGCGCTGCCGATCGAGACGGCTCTCGGCTGTTGCGACCGCAACAGCAAATCCGGCATCGACATTGTGCCGTTGCGCCGCCTCGATGACGAGCCGGGTGATTTGTTCAGGCGTTGCCGGCGATGGTCCGCACGGCGAGGAGCCGTCTACGTCACTACCAAAAGAGTTGTGGATAGCATTTGCGCCGGTCACGCTGGTCGTTGTCGTTTCCGCAGCGTCCGTCAGCTCCTCTTCCGGAACAACCTGCCCGCTTTCACTCAGCGCATAGTCGTCCCGCTGCCGCGCCCAGCGCGCCTCGGCAACCGCGTCCACGGACGGCCACCGATTCCGCTGCAGTGGAACGTCGGCCGGCTTGATGGGCTGCATCACGGTTTGCTCGGACGCCTCGGCCACGAGCGCGTGGCCGGATGTGGTCACCCCGGAGCTCATGATGATGGTCGCTACGATCAGCGGCCCGATGGAGCGTGACGGTGCTTGCGTCGCCATGGCGTGGCATCCCAAAGCCTGTACGTCGGATGCGGGAATCGTTAGGCGAGAGAAAAAACAATGTCAATTTGATTGTGATTTTTTCTTGCATTGAAGAGGAATGCGGGTCAATGTCGGGCAAGATGACAAACCCGAAGGCGACTTCCCATGAGACGAACCGCCGGCTGTCTGTTGGCGATCTGCGCCGGTCTGCCGGCCTATGCGGCCGAGCCTGTCGACGAAGCCTACATCCGTTCGCTGGCCGCGCCCGGAAAGACGGTGCTGGTCATGGAGTATTACGACGGCAAGGGAAAAGTGTCGGAGCGCAAAGGCTACGCGTCCGCCTCGGGGTTCAAAGCGATCTCGGCCACCGATTTCCGTGTTGACGCCAATCTAAGCGTGCACCTGTTCGGAATCGAACCGTGCGAGGGTGACATGGTAAACCGGAAGGAGGATTTTGCCGGCTCCTGTGACGATTACGCTCGGCTAGGGCTGGCATCGCTCCTCCAGTCGCCGCGGGTTATTTACTGCAGGGCTTTTGTCAGCGAGAGCGGCGCGCCGGTCCAGGATGCCACCTGCTATGGCTTTTATCACTTTCCCGGCAGCCTGGACGCGATCGACATGTTCGAGGAGCAGCTGGTCTCGCTTGGCAGCCACCGCATTGCCAAGCGGGCAGATGGGACGCCGGCGCGCGCCGACCTCAAGGAGGCCGAAGCCATCGGTCGCCGCGGCTTTGGCATGTGGGCGGACCCGAGGATCGCTGGGCAATGAAGACCCCTGCCCTTTTGCTCGTGACGCTGGTGGTCGGTATGGCACCCGCGGTTGCTTTGCCACCGGAGGGCTATTTCGAGCTCAAGCCCGGCGTCGTGCTCGAAAGCGGTGACAGCTGGAGTGAGGGAGGCCGGCACTTTCGTCTGTTCGGCGTCCAGGCATGCCTGCGCGGAACCTCTTACACCGACAAGGCTGGCGAACGTCGCGATTGCGGAGAGGCTTCCCTAGCCGTACTGGCGGCCTACATCGCCGACACGCATCCCATTTGCGCGCAGATCGCACGATCGGATGGTACAGCCTTCGTGTCGTGCTACGCGACGATTGGTGCAGATCGGCTGGATCTCGCCAATCTTATGATCTCTTCAGGATTTGCCTTCGCCTCCCTCGACGGCCGTGGCCTGCCTCACCACGCCCCCTACGCCGTGGCGGAGCAGGCCGCGCGTGAGAAGAAGATCGGCCTCTGGCAGTTCGACGATGTCCAGCATCCGGCCATCCTGCTTGGACGGAGCGCGTCCGGCGGCGAGACAACGCCATGACGCAAGGTGTCGTCAGGTCGGGCATAGTCGCGCTGCTAACGACCGCACTCCCCTGCCCCGCCCATGCGGCTGATCTGTTGCAAGGTCTTCGAACACCATCGGTCGAGGGTGATCCAGTTCCTTACTCCGGCCAGGCCATGAAGATCACCGGCCGCGCATCGATCATCGATGGTCGAACCCTCTGGTTTCCGAGGTACGACCAGAAGGTGCGGCTTGCCGCGATCGACACGTGTGAGCTTCCGCAATGGTCCTACGACCCACGCCGGAAGGGCGAGAGCGCGATCCCCAAGCCGGTGCCCTGCGGTCCCCTGGCCAACGCCTGGTTGAAGCGGACGGTTGGAAGTGCTCGGGCGACCTGCATCGTGCAAGGCAGCGATAGCGATGGTGCCCTACTCGGCCGCTGCACGGTGAACGGCCGCGACGTGGCTGTCGAAATGTTGCGGGTCGGCTGGGCCCGAGCGACCTCGCCGGCGCCGGCGCAGTATCTGGCATGGCAGAACCATGCCATGTCGGCCAGGTACGGCATGTGGGAAACCTACGTGCTCGACATGGACGAGTGGCGCGCCAAGGCGGTTGACCGAACGCTGTCGCGCCGGCCGATCGCTGATTTCAATCTGCTCGCCGAACGCGAGCGCGAAATCTCGCCGCCATTTGAGGATGCGCGAACGCGTCCCAGGCGGACCGACCGTTAGCGTGATTGTTGATCTAAGGAGACGGCTCATGCACCGTGTCTGGCAGCTTTCCATCGCCGTCATTGTGTCCGCTGCGGCTTGGGGTCCGCCCGCCGATCATGCCGAGGCGAGCGAATGGGGATGCGAGGTGTTGTTGTGCGCATCGTCCTCGAATCCGTCTTGGCGCGGCGTTCCGGCCTGTCGCCCGCCGATGCACCGACTTATCTCGGCGATGAAAGGCTGGGGGTTCTCTTGGCCCACCTGCCCCGAAGCCGGCACCGGAAAGCCCGGCTATGAAGCCTATGAAGAATGTCCGGCCGGATGGAGCGTCAGTTCGAGCAATCAGGATCATGGCGCAGCTCGGCAGGACATCTGCGTCCAGATCCGAAACACTTGCCCGTCAGGATTTGGTGGCCGTGACGGCTGCGTGCAGACCGTCACAATGCCTCGCCCTCTGCGTCAAGATCCCTACTATTTCGACATCACGCATGACGACGGTGAAGTTTCCCGCCACTGGTTCAATCTGCGCCGATAGACACAGAATCCGTCCAGCCCCGCGTGCCTGAACGCGTCACTCGTTCTGCATCCCTGGGCTTACGATGTTCTCCCGGGGCGTAGAGCAGAGCGAAGTGCGCTCGCGCCGGGACATGGCTTCCGCCAGGCAGGGTCTGAACGGCTGCAGGGTAACAATCGCCTTTCGCAATTCCGCATACGCCAGCGGCGCCGCGTCGGCGCCAAGCAGCGCAACGAGATACAACAGCTTTTCTTGAGCCTCATCTGCGTTTCGCGGTTCGAGATCGACCAGAACCCGAACAGCGCGCCGCTCTCGCAGAAGAGCGAGATGTCGGGCTGGAGCAGTGAGAATACCCCACGGCGCGCGGGAGTAGTGTGCGCTTCGGCGGGTTGAGGCCCGCGCGCTGACGTGCGTTGATACAGCTTGGCGGATTGTCGCAGGACGACGACGGAACGCGAAGAGCATCAGGCTTCTCCAGAATTGCTTCTCCCCTTGTTGCCAAGTGAGCAGCGGATTGCGCCGGAGGTGCCGAATCTTACTGCTAGCAATCGAGTGTGATTGATAGGGGGCGGCGGACTCCCGTTTTTCGCCCGATGGGGATGGTGCCATCCCCTCCCCATCAAAAGTTGAACGTGTTACCCATCTTCACGGTTGGTGGGCGCGTCGTTTGATCGGGAGATCGATTCGTTGCACCGAGCCCTCATCGTTGAAGACCAGAATCTGATGCGCCTGGCCCTGATGGCCGAGATACGCGCTGGCCTGCCGGATTGTTATGTCGCCGGCGCGCAAACGCTTCAAATAGCGAGGCAGCTTCTCACGGACGATCAGTTCGACCTGGTGGTCACCGATCCCGGCCTGCCCGGTTTTGATCCAACATCCGTCGAGGACCGGCTTCACGTCGTTGAAGTTATCGTGGCAGCCGCGCCCGACGCGGCGCACGTTGTCGTAACCGGCTCCGACGATGAGATGGAGGCGAAGGCCTGCCGGCTGCTCGGCGTCGGTGGCTACGTGTGCAAGACCGGGTTGTCGCATGGCGACCTGCCCCGGGTGCTCGACGAAATTGGCCGAGGCGCATTTGCGAGCCGATTGTCGACGTCGGGTTCCCTCGATCCGGATATGCGGTTCCCCACCCTCACCCCGCGCGAAGACCAGATCGTCACCATGATGATGCGGCGCAAGACGGGAACCAGGCGTCGCGAGGTGTTTGAGAAGATGGCCACCAAGGCCGGGATAAGCCCGGCGAGCGCCGAAAAATACTATAAGCTGGCGCGCGCAAAACTCCTGAAACTCGGCCGTCTTCCCAAGGGGCTCTGAAGGATGAACGAGCTCAACGTGCATGGCGTGCGCGTGCCGATCGCGCGCGACGAAGTCTCGCCGGAAATCTGGCATGCCCTGAAGACTGGAAGCTATGAGGCGAACGAAGCCCGGCGGGTTGCCCGTGCCATTCGGCCGGGAGATCGCGTCCTAGAACTTGGCGCGGGCCTGGGCGTCATCACATCGATCATCGCTTCGATCGACGACGTCCGCGTTTGGAGTTTCGAGGCCGATCCGCAAACGGCGCGATTGGCTGAACGTGTGATCGCCTCCAACTGTGACGGCAACGTCGCGATGACGAACGGGATCCTCGCGGCAGGGCCGGCCAGGACAATTCCCTTCTACCGTCGGGCCGACTTCTGGATGTCCTCAGGATTTGCCGAGCAAGGGCCGTATGAGGAAGTCATCGAGATCGCATCCAACGATATCGATGCCTTTATTGGCCAGCACGGCATCAACGCCCTGGTCATGGACATCGAGGGAGCAGAGCTTGATCTTCTGCAGGAGGCTCGACTGCCAGGTATTGAGCGCGTCTTCCTCGAATTGCACGACCACCTCTATGGCCTAGCGGGCGTGCAGGCGATCACTTCCGCGATGGAGCGGAAGGGATTGATCTACGATCCTCGCGGCTCCAGCGGTCCGTGCGTCTTGTATTCGGCTGACGACGGCGAACGGCAATTCGATGCGGAGATTGCTCATGCGACATGAAACATTCGCACTGCTCGCGTCGGGACTGGCTCTTTGCGGCTCGACAGCGCTCGCCGCCTACACTGATCCGAGCGTTCTCACCATCGAAGGCGAGAAGCGTGCAATCACTGAGCAGTATCCGATTGATCGGTTGCGAGCGGATTTCGAGAATGTCGTCGTCGAGACGCGCACGCCGTGGACCAAGGAGGGGGAGACGATCAGATTCCGTGGACCCAGGATCGCGGACGTCCTGCTCAAGCACGGCATGGCAAACTCCACCTCGGTACAGTTCATCGGCTACGACAATTTTACGTCTGAGATCCTTCTCGAGGAGATCGAAACCTATCAGCCGATCTTCGCGATAGACCGAGCGTGTGGGTCGACCGACCGTGAAACCGGCCGATGTACTGCGGAGCAGGAGTTCACGCCGTTGTCGCCCGAGGAACAGGGACCGATATTCCTAGTGTGGCCGTATGAGCAACTCCCCACGGAGTATGTTCCCGCCCGCAACTCGATCTGGGTGTGGTTTGTGGTTGCCGTCCGGCCGGTGGAATGAGAATCAGTGCGCCGCGGCTCAAAGCCGCCCTGCCCTATCTGAGCCTAGCCGTCGCGCTGGTTCTCTGCGGCGCCGCTTTCTTCCGATCCGAACAGTATCGCGCGGAATCGGACCTCAACTACAGCCAGACCTATGAGGTCCAATGGCGGACGACACAGATCCGCGAGCATTTGGCGCGAATCCATGGGCAGTTGCGGCTGGCAGCGGCGATCGGCCAGATGGATGCTGACCTCGGGCGGCAGATTTTCCTCCTCAACGCCAATGTCGACCAGCTCCTGAAGCTCGAATACACGCCAAAATTCCTGGACGAGCGCGACGTTGAGCTGTTGCGGGGTCTCCAGTCCCGTGCCGGAGCCCATCTCGATCCAATCGTCCAGGGTGGAACGAATTTCGCTCGCGCGCTTCAGATCATGCCGGACTTGGAGCAGCGAATGTTCGAGGTGTCCGGAACAGCGGTCGCGCACGCCGAGACGCTGAACACCGCAGGGCGCATTGCTGAGGCAGCGTCACGAAACAGGTTTCTCTTTGCAGCTGCGCTGGCCATCGCCGCCATAGGCTATACCATAATTCATCTCCGCAATGCGCTCGCTCGACGACAGGAACAGCACCTCCGTTCATTCTCTTCGCTTTATGCGCATATGACGCGGTCGCGCGTCACTGCATTGAAGTTGTTTCTGAACCACCAGGACGAGAACAGCGTAAGTCATCCGGAAATGCTACTGCCGGCGGTAGAAGCGGTCGAGCAGTTGGACGCCATAACGAACGGCCTCAGCACGATTGCCTACGTTGCCAAGGATTCGCGGCGCAAACCGCTGGCGACAATCTTGCATCAATTGGAAGCAAGCTACCCCTGCGAGTTCCGAATGCGTATCCCCGCCCCCGCCGCCAAGGTCCTTGTTCCCGCCACTGTGAGCCTAGTACTCGATGAACTCGTACAGAACGCGCTAGCCGCGCTTGAGGACCTACCGAAAGGCACAGTCACGATCACGGCAAAGATTCAGCATCGCCGCTTCTCGAACCGTCGCGATTTGATCGTTGATGTGAGGGACAATGGTCCAGGGATGCCGGTCGACGTTGTGGCGAAAGCGAAGACGCCCTTCTTCTCCACTAGAGGTGGTTCACATACTGGCCTTGGGCTGACTGGATGCGCACAGATGGTCGCCGCTCTCAGGGGTAAGTTCACCATAACCTCCCGCCCAGGGAGCGGAACGTCAGTTGAGATTTTGCTTCCAATCTAATTTTACCTTTGGAGCGACCGAACGGGTCCAGCGTTCGCTTCGATCCGGTTAGCCGAGATGACACACCTGCCACTGGCTCGGCGGATCTTCTTCGGCATCGACTGGGCCTGAGCAACCTGCCTTGCCCTGCTGCGCTGTCCGCCTCCAACGGGGTATCGACACAGAAGCGAGAACGGTCGACAATCGCCGCATGGGGACTTAGCAGCCCGGTCCGCTCGAGATCGGGGAAGAGGACCGACATCATGGTCGGCCCAGTCGCCGGGAGCAGCCGCGCGCTCCCGACGACCAGGCGAGATTCCGTCACTGCTAGGATGTAGGTAGGCCGGCACGAATCGAACCCGTCGACCTCCCTGCCCTGCCGGACGTCTCAACGCCCCATTCCAACCGGCCTCGAAAGATCCGCGCACGCAGCTAATGCATGGAGTCGATGAGGTGGCGGCGCCTCCGTAGCCGGCCGTCGTCATCGCTATTGCCTGCATCTGTTTCGCTCCGGTTTCGTTGAGACCGGTCGGCAAGGGCATGATTTGGGCTAGGGTCGCGACTGTGAAACTATGAGTGATTCTGAGGCGACTGTCCCTGAGTCGGGATGAGACAGGCGATCCAAGCGGCGCTGAACAAGGAGAAGGCCGAGCGCAACCCCAATAGAAATATGAGTGTGCCAGATTGATCTCCTTCCGAACGGCTGAAGCACAACAAATTGAAAATAAAGAGGAAACGGAAGTTACACTCAGCGAATCCGGGATGCGTTCGCACCGGCCGTTAATCTCTCGTTAACCATTAAGTCCTTGCGCCAGCATGCTTTGTAGGTATCGTCACGGAAAAAGGGCGATTGCGCTCAAAAATCCGTGACGAGAGAAATTAACGTGAGCGTGGCTATTCAACTTGATAGAACGGAGCTTGCCAGCGTCGACGAGACGATCGGCGCTCAGGCGGACCTGTTGAGCTCACAGCTTCAAGCGATGAGCGAAGCGCTCTTTCCCCCCTCCTCCCAGAAGGTACTGCGTCGCTTCACATCCGGCGAGGCTGCCAAGTTGATCGGGGTGTCGGACTCCACGCTTCGCAAGATGACCCTTGCCGGCGAAGGTCCTCAGCCGCAGACCACCAGCAATGGCCGTCGCCTCTACACATTGTCTGATATCAATGCGATCCGGCGCTTCCTTGCGCAGTCGACGCGCGCTCGCGATGCGCTCGAATTTGTCCCGCACCGACGGCCGCACGAGCATCTCCAGGTTCTGGCTGTTACGAATTTCAAGGGCGGATCGGGAAAAACGACTACCTCGGCTCACCTCGCCCAATATCTCGCACTGCAAGGTTATCGAGTGCTGGCGATCGATCTCGATCCGCAGGCCTCGCTTTCGGCCCTACTTGGTGTGCTTCCCGAGGTCGATGTCGCGTCCAACGAGACGCTCTACGCGGCGATCCGATACGATGAAGAGAAAAGGCCGCTCGCGGACGTCATTCGGCCCACCTATTTCGATGGGCTCGATCTCGTTCCAGGCAATCTCGAGCTTATGGAATTCGAGCACACGACGCCGCGGGCGCTGACGACGGGCAGTTCGGCTGGCGAAACCATTTTCTTCGTTCGGATCGCCGCTGCTCTGGATGAGGTCGCGGAGCGGTATGACGTCGTTGTCATCGATTGCCCGCCGCAACTTGGCTTTCTAACGCTCAGCGGTCTTTGTGCTTCCACGAGCATGGTCGTGACTGTTCACCCGCAGATGCTCGACGTGTCGTCGATGAGCCAGTTCCTGCTTATGACCCGCGATCTCCTTGGGGTCGTCAAGGAAGCTGGAGGCGACCTCAAATATGACTTCGTCCGGTATCTTCTGACGCGGTTCGAACCGCAGGATGCACCGCAGACCAAGGTCGCCGCCCTGCTGCGCAATCTGTTCGATGATCATGTGCTGACCAACCCCATGGTCAAGTCGGCGGCGGTTTCCGACGCCGGGCTTACGAAGCAGACGCTCTATGAAATCGGACGGGAGAATTTGACGCGATCGACCTATGACCGGGCGATGGAATCGCTGGACGCGGTGAATGCCGAGATCGAAAGCCTGATCCGCAAAGCGTGGGGCAGGCCATGATGATGGTTGTTCGACATGGCTTGCTTTCGCGACTGGGAATCGAGGGTCTGTTGGGAGCTCCCAACACCTATGTCTCCGCGTCCTGGATGAGGTCGACAAACGACCGTGTTGGGAGATCCCAACACCATGCCGCTTCGCCTGTTGGCTGGGTGTGTCGGAGGTTATCGTGAGCCGCAAAGACGCGATAAACAACCTCTTTCTCAAGCGGCCGGAGCCTGGCGCCCCGACCAACGCTAAACCTGCCGAGCGCGTCCGGACTGGTGCAATCTCCGCGATGGGCGCGTCTCTTCAGGAGATGTCGGAGAATGCGAAGCAGGCGGCTCAGTTGCAGAGGCAACTTGCGGAAGGAGACGCCATTGTTTCCCTCGAACCGGGAAAGATCGATCCGTCACGCATCGCCGACCGTATTCCGATCGACGTAGACCCGGACTTCGAGCAACTCGTTGCAAGCATCAGCGAGAATGGGCAGCAGGTCCCGATTCTCGTGCGGCCGCATCCCGGGTCTCCTGGGCGTTACCAGATCGCCTACGGTCGCCGCCGACTCCGCGCCGCTGAGAAGCTAGGCCTCGCCGTGAAGGCGATCGTGCGAAACCTGACCGACAACGACATGATCGTTGCTCAGGGCCGCGAGAATCTCGACCGCAAAGACCTCTCGTTCATCGAGAAGGCATTCTTCGCGCGGAACCTGGAAGACGACGGCTGCGATCGCCGAACGATCATCGCAGCACTGGCGTCGGACAAAGCCGATATCAGCAGGTACATCGCGGTCGCGCGCCGAGTGCCCGAAGTCGTCGTCATGAAGATTGGCCCGGCTCCTAAGTCGGGCAGGGCTCGTTGGCTCACTCTTGCCGACAAGCTCGGACGGCAATCGTCGATCGCGGCGGCCGAGCGCCTCCTGGAGGATCCGGCGTTGCGCGCCGCGGACAGCGATGCCCGCTTCGACGCAGTTCTTCGGTCCCTTCAGGGGAAAGCCAAGAAAAGTCGCGCAAGCACTGAGACCTGGAAGCTCCCAGGCGGGAAGCGCGGCGCCAGGATCGAGTCCAGAGAGGGACGCACGGCGCTCATATTCGAAGAGAAGACCGTTCCGGACTTCGCGCAGTTTGTAGCTGGCAAGCTGGACAACCTGTTCGCTGAATTCCAAGCCAACAGCGAGGGAGGTGACAGCCAATGAAGTGATGCCGGCGAGCAGCCTCGCCATCCAGAGGACAAACCCGGCAAAAGAAAAAGGCCCCCGAAACAGATTCCGGAAGCCCTTCTCATAGTGTGGTAGCTAGAGAATCGCATCTTCCAGAATCACCGTCAAGAGTCTTTGTACTCAGTGTCGTTTCGGCGAGCGGATTTCTTTTGCCTAACAAAAGGTAAAGGAATGCAGACGCATACCGCGACGACGCCCTTCGGGCGGCGGCCGATGACGCTTGGCCTAATTGCAAGCCAGGTGACGGCCAAACACATCGACCAGGACGCCAAGGTCTCGAAATGGCAGGTGTTTCGCGACATCCGTGAGGCCAAGGAAGCCCTGGGCGCTACAGACCGCGCCCTGGCGATCCTGAACGCCTTGCTGACGTTCCATCGCGACGAGGAACTAACGGGCGAGGGCAATCTCGTCGTCTTCCCTTCGAACGAGCAGCTCATCCGCCGCGCAAATGGTATGTCGCCGGCGACGCTCAGGCGTCATCTGGCTAATCTGGTGACATCCGGCCTGGTCATCCGCCGCGACAGCCCGAACGGGAAGCGCTTCGCCCGGAAAGGGCAGGGGGGCGCGATCGAGCAGGCCTACGGCTTCGACCTGTCGCCGATCCTGGCGCGGTCGGCCGAGTTTCGCGAACTGGCTGAGGCCGTCGCGGCCGAGCGCAAAGCGTTCCGCCTGGTCAGGGAGCGGCTGACGATCTGCCGGCGCGACGTGGCCAAGATGATCGAGGCCGGCATCAACGAGAGCGTTCCTGGCAATTGGCGGGGCTTTCAGCGCCGCTACGAGGCGATCATCGCCCGCTTGCCCCGTACAGCGCCCCGGCAAGCTATCGAGGCGATCGCCGACGAACTGGAAGACCTCTGGGCAGACGTCCATCAGTCGTTGGAATTATTCGTGGAATCGCAGAATCTGAACGCCAATGAGTCTCATTCTGAGCGTCACATACAAAATTCAAGCCCAGATTTTCATCCTACCGGTGAAACTAAAAGTGGCTCAGGAAACAACGTTGAAGCGAGCGGCACCGCCGAGCATACCGACAACGTACGCAGTCTGCCAAGACGGGATCTGCCCTTGGGAATGGTGCTGAGCGCCTGCCCCGGAATCGGCCCCTACGCCGAAGGCGGCCAAATCCGGACCTGGCGGGATCTTGGCGCCGCGGCGGATCGAGCGCGACCTGGCATGGGCGTGAGCCCGAGCGCATGGCAGGAGGCGGTCGAGGTGATGGGCTTGCAGACCGCGTCGATCGTGTTGGCCGCGATCCTGCAGCGGGCCGAGCATATCCGCAGCCGTGGCGGTTATCTTCGCGATCTGACCGAGCGGGCGCGGGCGCAAAAATTCTCGGTGTGGCCGATGATCACCGCGCTGCTCAACGCCAGGATGGAGGCCCTGGAAAGGGCGGTCAAACCGTCAGGACCGGCGGAATCGACGACGGGGCAGGACGATGCGCCGTCGTCCGTCGGTGGACCGCTCGAGATCAGCAGCGCACTGCGTGACAGCATGAAGAAAAAAGGTTGGTGACGATGCCGACGTTACGGCGTGGTTGTAGTTGTTGGCGCCGGCGGAAGCAGCCCGGAACGGCGTGCCCGGTCGATCAGGTTCTTCACCGAGGAACATTTGCTGCCGCCGCGCGGCGTCCGCTCGTGCAAGCGCTCGAGCTAGCTGGCGATTTCGCGGAGCGTCAGCTCGGGATTTGCCGTGTGCAGTCCGGCGACCAGCGTCATCAGCCGGTCTTCAGGCAGTCGGGGAGGGGACTTTCTGAGCAAAACGGGGTCGGCGAGGTGTTCGGCGACGAGCCATTTGACGGCCCGGCGCAAGCGTTCCGGCGTCCAGTCGAGGCCGCGCTGCTTCAGCACCTGGGCAATGTCGTCCCAGGTGTGGTCCGGCCGCAGCCGACGCACCGTCGGCTGCCACTGGTTCACCGTGGCCTGGATGCGCGCGCCGAACGCCGCCTTCTGCGCGGCCGTGACCTTGGCCAGCGCCTCCGGCCGGCGCTCGCGGATGCCGGGATTGCCGGGCAGCTTGCCCTTGGACTTCGCCGCCCTGATTCCGGCCTTGGTCCGTTCGGAGATCAGCGCCCGCTCGAGCTGCGCTACGGCGCCCAGCACCTGCAGCGAGAACATGCCCTGCGGCGTCGTGGTGTCGATCGGATCCCGCAGCGAGCGGAAGTGCGCGCCCCTGGCGGCGAGGTCCTCGATGACCTCGAGCAGATGACTGACCGAGCGCGCCAAGCGATCCAGGCGCACCACCACCAGGGTGTCGCCGGTTCCGATGTCCCGCAGGAGCTTGGATAGAACAGGGCGGGCACGGGAAGCACCCGAACCGTGCTCCTGGACGATCGTGTCGCAGCCGGCTGCGCGCAACTCCATTTCCTGCGCTTCGGTGGCCTGCTCGCCGGTTGAGACGCGGGCATAGCCGATTTGCCGGCCCTGTGGTCGACGGGAAGCGCGATGCTGCGTGTCAGCGGCCATCCGGAGCGCCTGGGAGTGCGTTTTGAGAGCGGTTTTACAAACTCAGAGGATAAGGATAACCGATCCGTTGGACTCGCCGCGGAGGGGACTGCGGCATTGACTCCTCCCATCATCATCTCATATATACCCCATTGGGTTATAGGAAGCGCATGCAGACCGTCGCCGAGACACCATTATTCATCAAGCAGGCGGCG
This sequence comes from Rhizobiaceae bacterium, assembly GCA_019635775.1. Classification (GTDB taxonomy): domain Bacteria; phylum Pseudomonadota; class Alphaproteobacteria; order Rhizobiales; family Rhizobiaceae; genus Mesorhizobium_K. Next base: position 196,723 of record JAHBYU010000009.1, read on the forward strand.
GAACTGTTCAGCGAGGATGAACAGGAGGAACTGATCGACTTTCTCGCGGCCAATCCGCAGGTCGGTGACGAGATCCCAGGCACCGGCGGCGTCCGCAAAATGCGGTTCGGCGCCAAAGGCAAGGGCAAACGCGGCGGAGCCAGGGTCATCTACTATTGGTACAGCGACGACGCACCGATTTACGCGCTGCTGGCTTATGGCAAGAATGAGAAGGTCGATCTGAAACCTGATGAGGCCAAGGCGGTAGCTGCATTCGCCAAGGCGATCAAGGCGGCGCATAGGAGCAGGACATGAGCGAGATGACGAAATTCGGCGCCGATCTGATCCAGGCCATGTCTGAAGCTTTGGCGCACGCGCAGGGCAAGGATGTGCCCGGCATCAAGGTGCACACCATCGATGTCGGCGCTGTCGATGCAAAGGCGATCCGCAAGAAGCTCGACCTGACCCAGGACGAGATGGCAACAGTGCTTGGAACCAGTCCTTCTGGATATAAGAAGTGGGAGCAGGGAACGCGGCAGCCGAGCGGTGCTGCCAGAACACTGCTTCGCGTGATGGATCGGGAGCCAGAGGCCGTTCTGCGTGCACTGTCGTCTCCTGAGGCCACAGCAGAGAACAAGGAGGCTGCACACTGAGAAGGGGCAGGGGAGGGGGGCTTTGCCGTTCCCCTACAGTCCCGACGCCTTGGTGAGATTGACACGGAATCGGTCGCGGTGCCGCTGATATTTGCGGGTCATCTCCGCAGAGGCATGACCGAGTTGCTTCTGCACATAACGTTCGTCGACCTCGGCCGAGGAGGCGAGGCCAGACCGAAGTGAGTGCCCGGCAAACAGCTTGCCCCGCTTGCTCTCCGGCAGATCGCCGCGGACACCGGCGGCGAGAGCGGTCCGCTTGACGAGGCGGGCGACTTCCTGATCGTTAAGGCGCTCGGCACCGACCTTCTTTCCCTGCCCGGTGACGCGCCGGAACAGTGGGCCATGCGCGATACGCCCGAACTTCAGCCATGTTTCCAACGCGACCATAGGGCAGGTGTTATCCGACGAGCCGCGACCCACTTCCACTTCGCGCCAGCCGGTCTTGCCGCGCAGCGTGACCAGCAGGCCCTTGTCGGGAAACATTTCGACCCATCCGGAAGAATCCTCGGTCTGGGCGCGTCCGACGTCCAGCCCGACGATCTCGGAGCGGCGCAGGCCGCCGGCAAAGCCGAGCAGAAGCATGGCGCGGTCGCGCAGGCCACGCAAGGTACCGCGATCGAGCGTTTCCAGCATGGCGATCAGGTCTTCCGGGAGGATTGCCTCCTTCTGCCGGGGCGGGGCGGCGTGCCTGTTGCGGATGCCGGCCATGACGGTTGCGATGTGGCGATCCTTGCGTTCAAGCGGCTGGCCGCGCTGCCCGTAGTTCCAGGTCAGCGATGAGAGCCGGCGCTCGATCGTCGACACCGATTTTTTCTCCCCTGTCGCCGCACCTGCGGTGCTGCCGGAGGCGAGAGCGGTGATGTAGAGCCCGACGACCTGAGGATCGGGTGGCATGAGCGCAAATCCCTGGCGCCGGCACCAGCTCGAAAAATGCTTCCAGTCGGACGCGTAGGCGCGCCGGGTGTTGGCCGAGCTCGCCGCCTCGACATAATCGCGCGCCCGGCCGGCCAAGGCTTCCAGATGACCGGGCAGCCCTTGTTCCTTGGCAGTGACCGGAAGGGGAGGGGGGAGACCGCCAGCATCGTCGTCCGGGATGTAGCCCATCTCCATGACAACGTCGATGATGTCGGGCAGCTCGCCGTCGAGACGGTCGCCGGCATCCTGAGCCACCGCATCGGCCGACGCCGGCGCGGTGGAAACATCATCCGCCGCCGCCCTGCTGTGGGACGGTCCGGACGGTCGC